>NZ_CP101438.1:0-4800000 GCF_059133265.1 Pseudomonas sp. FBCC-B1565 | reverse complement strand
TGCCGATCCAGGTCAATGATCGACAAGCGATGGTTAACCTGGTCTACATCGACGACGTGGTCGAGTGTTTTATCCGGGTAATGGATTCGGGTTTACCTCATGGCGCGGCGGCTCAGGTGAGCCCAATTTACAGCATTGCTGTCGGGGAACTGGCCGATCAACTGCATGCGTTTCGCGACAGTCGCGAAACGTTGATCAGCGAAGCTGTTGGCACGGGCCTGGTGCGAGCACTCTACTCGACCTATGTGAGCTACTTGCCCGTCGAGCAATTCACTTATGACGTTCCGAAATACGGTGACCCGCGCGGCGTTTTTGTCGAAATGCTGAAGACCAAGGACAGTGGGCAGTTTTCCTATTTCACTGCGCATCCCGGCATCACACGTGGTGGGCATTATCATCACAGCAAGACCGAGAAGTTTCTGGTAATCAAAGGCAAGGCCTGCTTCCGTTTTCGCCATATCGTATCGGGTGAGTTCCATGAGTTGTTCACTCAAGGTGAACAGCCTCGGGTGGTGGAGACAGTGCCTGGTTGGACTCATGACATTACCAATGTCGGCGAAGACGAGATGATCGTCATGCTCTGGGCCAACGAGGTTTTTGATCGTGAGCGGCCAGACACCTTTGCGATGCCGGTGGGTACTCAAGCCTGAGCATGAGCGCATCAGGCAATGCATGGCGCGAACAGCTCCGATGCCAATGATTCTGGAAGAGTGTTGAAATGAAAAAGCTGAAAGTTGTCACAGTCGTTGGGACTCGCCCCGAAATCATTCGCTTGTCGCGAGTGATTGCCAAGCTGGATGAACACTGTGAACACGTCCTGGTGCATACCGGCCAGAACTACGATTACGAATTGAACGAGATTTTTTTCCAGGACCTCGGTATTCGTAAGCCTGACCATTTTCTCAATGCAGCGGGCGCGAGTGGTGCGCAAACGATCGGCAATGTGATCATTGCGGTGGACCAGGTGCTGGAGGAGGTGCAGCCAGAAGCCCTTCTGATTCTCGGTGATACCAACAGCTGCATGGCGGTGATTCCAGCCAAACGCCGTAAAATCCCGACATTCCACATGGAAGCCGGCAATCGCTGTTTCGACATGCGTGTGCCTGAAGAGATCAATCGCCGCATCGTTGATCACACCGCAGACATCAACCTGACCTATAGCAGCATCGCACGTGACTACCTGCTGAGCGAAGGATTGCCGCCGGATCGGGTGATCAAGACCGGTAGCCCTATGTTTGAAGTGCTTAACCATTACCGTGATGGTATCGAAGCCTCTGAAGTGCTCGATCGCCTCAGTCTTGAGGCGGGCAAGTTTTTCGTGGTGAGTGCCCATCGCGAAGAGAACATTGATTCCGACAAAAACTTCCTCAAGCTGGTCGGCGTGTTGAACACCGTTGCTGCCCAGTATGACCTGCCGGTGATCGTGACCACACACCCTCGTACGCAAAAGCGTGTCGATGCGATGGGCGTAACCTTTCACAAGAATGTGCAATTGCTCAAGCCGCTGGGGTTCAAGGATTACAACAAGCTGCAACTGACGGCCAAGGCAGTACTGTCCGACAGCGGCACCATCAACGAAGAGTCATCGATCCTGAATTTCCCTGCACTGAATCTGCGTGAGGCCCATGAACGACCGGAAGGGATGGAGGAGGCGGCGGTCATGATGGTCGGCCTGGAGGTTGAGCGCGCCCTGCAGGGCTTGCAGCTCCTGGAAAGCCAGGCCGCTGGGGCGGAACGGACGTTGCGCTTGGTTGCCGATTACAGCATGCCAAATGTTGCCGAAAAGGTTGTGCGGATCATCCATAGCTACCGTGACTACGTCATGCGCACTGTATGGAAGCAATATTGATTGGACAGCCTCTCCCCGGAAAAACCACTGAAGATTCTGGTGGTCACCCAGTATTTCTGGCCCGAAAACATGCGTATCAACAACATGGTCGAGGGCTTTGTCGCCAAAGGTCATGAGGTGACCGTCCTCACGGGCGTGCCCAACTATCCGGAAGGGCAAGTCTTTGCCGATTTCCGGCGTGACCCTGCGCAGTTTTCCAATTATCGGGGAGCGCGAGTGATCAGGGTGCCGATGCTGGCGCGAGGCAAGAGCAATTTCAGACTGGCCATGAATTACCTCTCGTTTTTCAGCAGTGCCTCAATCATTGGCAGTTACAAGCTGCGTGGTCAGGCGTTCGACTCCATCTTTGTGTATGGCGTGTCGCCTATCATGGGGGCGATCCCGGCGCTGTTGCTTGGGCGCTTGAAAAGGGCTCCGGTACTTATATGGGTGCTGGATCTTTGGCCGGAAAGCCTCAGGGCGGTTGGGGTTATAGAAAACCCGAAGTTGCTTGGACTGGTTGGCAAGGTGGTGTCCTGGATCTACAACCGCACTGATTACCTGTTGTTGCAGTCACGTTCGTTCGACGAGAACGTCAAGGAGTACTGCACACGTGCAATTGATGCAGACCGACTGGTGTATTTCCCTAGTTGGGCTGAGGATGATTTTTCCGCAGAGCAGCAGGGGCCTTCGGAGTTGCTGCAGCGTGACGATGCTGTATTTACAATCCTTTTCGCCGGTAACATCGGCGATGCTCAGGATTTTCCAGCCATCATGGCGGCAGTCAAGGCTGTCGAGACCGATCTGCCTGTGCGCTGGGTGATTGTGGGGGATGGTCGGGCAAGCCAATGGCTGACCGAGCATGTGGCGCAAAACCGCATGGACAACGTGCTACTGCTTGGCAGACATCCCTTGGAGAAGATGCCTGCGTTGTTCGCCGTCGCGGACGCTTTGCTGGTTTCGTTGAGGACAAATGACGTTTTCGAGAAAACCATTCCAGGCAAAGTTCAGGCTTACCTGGCTTCTGGGAAACCTGTAATCGCCATGATCGATGGTGAAGCGGCCAACGTTGTTGAAGGATCGGGTGCGGGCATGGTGTGTCGTTCTGGCGATGCCCAGGGGTTGGCGCGTATCGTTCGCACCATGGGCGTCTTACCCAAGTCCGAGCTTGAGAGCATGGGCCTGTTGGGCAGGCGTTACTACCTTGAGCATTTTTCCAAGGACACCTTGTTCGATCGTCTTGAGGCGCTATTTAGAAAAGCGACCTTGAGGCGTAACCAACAATGACCAGAACCCTTTGCCCGTCTCTGTTTCAGGAATTGTTTGCGAAATGACCCTCTGGTTCGTGTTTGCCGCAGTACTCCTCGTATCACTTTTGTTGACCTGGGTACTGCGCCGCTATGCTTTGTCGCGTAGCTTGATGGACATTCCCAATGGTCGCAGCTCGCACTCGGTTCCCACGCCACGAGGAGGCGGGGTCGCAATCGTGCTGACTTTCCTGGTGGCGTTGGTGCTCGTTGCGCTCGCTGGCTGGGTCAGTTGGAATGCAGCATGGCCATTGCTGGGGGCGGGCGCATTGATCGCCGTGGTTGGCTTTCTCGATGATCACGGCCATATCGCCGCACGTTGGCGCCTGTTGGCCCATTTCGCCGCAGCCATTTGGGCGTTATGTTGGATCGGAGGGCTGCCCACCATCAGTCTGGCCGGGGTTGAATTGGACCTTGGGTGGTTCGGTCACGTGCTGGCGGCTTTGTACTTGGTCTGGATGTTGAACTTGTACAACTTCATGGATGGTATCGACGGCATTGCCAGCATCGAGGCCGTCTGCGCCTGTTCGGGAGCGTGCCTGGTGTACTGGCTGACAGGGCATGAAAGTCTCATGCTTGCGCCGATGTTACTGGCAGTCGCCGTGCTTGGATTCTTGTACTGGAACTTTCCTCCCGCGCGCATTTTCATGGGCGATGCGGGTAGCGGCTTCCTCGGTGTCGTAATCGGTGTGTTGTCGCTGCAGGCGGCCTGGGCGGCCCCTCAGATGCTGTGGGTCTGGCTGATTTTGCTGGGTGTGTTCGTGGTTGATGCCACCTTTACCTTGGGACGACGCCTGTTGCGCGGGGATAAGGTCTATGAAGCGCATCGCAGTCATGCTTATCAGTATGCCTCGCGCCAGGCCGGGCGCCACTTGCCGGTGACGCTGACGGTGATGGCGATCAATCTATTGTGGCTGCTGCCCATCGCTCTTTTCGTCGGCCTTGGTTTTGACGGTGTTCTTGGGCTGGTGGTGGCGTATGTTCCG
Organism: Pseudomonas sp. FBCC-B1565; assembly: GCF_059133265.1. Classification (NCBI taxonomy): domain Bacteria; kingdom Pseudomonadati; phylum Pseudomonadota; class Gammaproteobacteria; order Pseudomonadales; family Pseudomonadaceae; genus Pseudomonas; species Pseudomonas sp. FBCC-B1565. The sequence goes on along the minus strand of NZ_CP101438.1, from coordinate 4,795,879 downwards.
CTTGTAGTGCTGGCGATCAAGTTTCACGCGGGCGAGTTGGAAAAAGTGTGATCATTGGTTGACGCTGGTGTTTGAAAAGGTTGCTGCACACGTACGTGACTGCCATTTTTTGCTGGCAGCGCTAGGGACTGAGGTATAAAAAGGGTTTATGGATAGTCTACGTGCCCGATTGGTGGGCTTGCCGCGCAGGCAAAAACGTTTCTTGCAAGTAGTGACCGACATCGTCCTGGTGTGGGGAGCACTGTGGCTGGCATTTGTCGTTCGCCTGGGGTTTGATGATCTTAACAACCCCTTCGTCGTGCATTTGTGGTTGTTTCTCAGCGCGCCGGTAATCGCTATCCCGTTGTTTATCCACTTTGGCATGTACCGTGCGGTCATGCGTTATTTTGGCAATGATGCGCTGATTGCAATCATCAAGGCCGTGAGCCTCTCTGCATTATTGCTGGCGCTGGTGGTGTACCTGTACAGCAATCACCAGACGGTGGTGCCGCGCTCGATCGTATTCAACTATTGGTGGTTGAGCATGGTCATCATTGGTGGCTTGCGCCTGGCCATGCGTCAGTACTTTCAAGGGGACTGGTTTACTGCGGCGCAACACGTGCCGTTCACCAATCGTGATGATGGCTTGACCAAGGTCGCTATCTACGGTGCCGGGGCCGCAGGTAATCAATTGGTGGCAGCCTTGCGGCTGGGGCGGGTAATGCGGCCTGTGGCATTCATCGATGATGACAGCGGCATCTCCGATCGGATCATCTCGGGGTTGAAGGTGTACAAGCCCAAGCGTATCCAGCAGATGATCAATGAGACTGGCGCGGAAGAGCTGTTACTGGCCATCCCTTCATCCACACGGGCTCGTCGCCGAGAGATACTCGGTTATCTGGAGGGATACCCGCTGCATGTGCGTAGTGTTCCCGGTTTCATGGATCTGGCTAGCGGGCGCGTCAAGGTCGATGATATCCAGGAAGTCGACATTGCCGACCTGCTGGGTAGGGACCCTGTACCTGCGCAGCCCGAACTGCTGGAGCGATGCATCAAGAATCGCGTGGTACTGGTTTCCGGCGCGGGCGGTTCGATCGGGTCGGAGCTTTGCCGGCAGATCCTTACGCTGGAACCCACCAGCCTATTGTTGTTCGACCACAGTGAGTACAACCTCTACTGCATCCTGTCCGAACTTGAACAGCGCGTTCAATCAGAATTGTTGAATGTGACGTTGTTACCCATCCTCGGTTCGGTGCGCCATCCGGACAAACTGCTGGATGTCATGAATACCTGGTCGGTCGACACGGTCTACCATGCGGCGGCCTATAAGCATGTGCCCATGGTGGAGCACAACATTGCCGAAGGCATTCTTAATAACGTGATCGGTACTCTCAATACCGCGCAGGCAGCGTTGCAGGCAGGTGTCGAGAACTTTGTGCTCATTTCAACCGACAAGGCGGTGCGGCCAACCAATGTCATGGGCAGCACCAAACGGCTGGCGGAGCTTGTGTTGCAAGCGTTGAGCAAGGAATTGGCACCGACGTTGTTTGGTGATGCGTCGAATATCTCGCGCGTCAACAAAACCCGTTTCACCATGGTTCGCTTTGGCAACGTACTGGGCTCTTCAGGTTCGGTTATCCCGCTGTTTCATAAGCAGATCCAGGCGGGAGGCCCTTTGACGGTGACTCATCCGAAGATAACCCGCTATTTCATGACGATTCCCGAGGCGGCGCAACTGGTTATCCAGGCGGGTTCGATGGGGCAGGGCGGCGACGTTTTCGTGCTGGATATGGGTGAGCCTGTGAAGATTGTCGAGCTTGCTGAAAAGATGGTTCATCTCTCGGGCTTGAGTATCCGCTCCGAGAAAAACCCGCACGGAGATATCCTGATTAATTTCAGTGGGCTGCGTCCGGGTGAAAAGCTGTATGAGGAGTTGTTGATTGGCGACAATGTAGCGGCTACTCGTCATCCAATGATTATGCGAGCTAATGAAGAGCTTCTGGGGTGGGAAGTACTCAAGGCCAGGTTGCACGGGTTATTGGCGGCTGTCGAGGAGGGCGATTTTGCGCTCGTCAGGCAATTCTTGAAAGAAACCGTCAGTGGCTATAGCCCGGAAGGTGAGATCGTCGACTGGATGCACATTCAGCGACACCGTGAAGTCTGATCATCTGGTGGACGCTCTGATGGGCCTATTTGGAGGCCCATCAGGTAAAACTTAAGTTAAAGCTTCCAGAGTTTTTTGTTGAGTCTGAAGCTCGATAGGTAGACGAACAGTCTCGATATGTTCATGAACCTGTTAGGGCCTACAGTGTAAAGAACCACCTTTAGCAACGAGTTGATGATCTGAAGCTTTCCAGAGTGATTTAGTGCGTCACCAAACCCTGCCGGTTTGTAGGGCCCGCCCTTTTCGAACAAATAGTTCTTCTTGGCAAATTGGTAGACAGGGCCGCTCGCATCGAACGGCTCATGCTCGGCAGGCAGTTCATCCAGTACGGCGGCGTAGGCCCTTCTCAGCGTGGGCGAAATGTATTTCCCATCGCTCATATAATCAAAGGCATAGGCTGCGTTGGAAGGGAAGGCTGAAAAGTTGGACAGCCGTTCCTTGTAATAGAAGCTGACCTCCAACAGATCTTCACGTTTTTCTTCTCTTCCCGCAAATGCTCGTTTGCTCAAGCGTTCCGGATTCTTCTCGTCAAACGAACTGAAGTGGAAGAAAACCAGCGGGAACTCTCCATTTACCGTATAGCCACCCTGGCCGTCAGGGGCGAGGGTGCGCTCATGGCTATTCCAAAAAGCCATGTTGTAGCCAAGATTGAACGATACGTGCAGGGTCGGGAAGAAGCAGGGGGCGATGCTGACCCACTTCTGGTCGGTGGAGAGGCCAAACTGAGTTTCGAAATAGCAATGTTCCAGACAGCGTTCATTCCACCACTGGAGAAAGCGTATGCCTTCTGACGTGTTTGAAACTGCGTAGAAGCCCAGATTGAAGGAGCCAAAGCGCAGCATCCCGACATCACCCTCGACATGAGGCGTGACGTAGTGGGGCGTTAGAATGATGTCACGCGTACCGAGTTCGTCCCATAGGCCATCGAGGCGGCTGAAAACGCACGTGTCGGGGTCGAGGAAGATAACCTTCTCGTGTTGCTCAAGCAGCTGCAAAGTGATCCAGGGCTTGAGACTGGTACTGAACTCCACGATGTCGTATTTAAAGGCGTAGTGCTGGACATTTGGCAATCCGATCTCTTCAACCCAATGGAACTCTGCCAGGTGGGTAGGGAGATCCATCTCGACCTTGCGATCAAAAATATAGATCTTCAGTTTAGGCTGACCGAATTTAACCAGCGACTCGGCCAGCACCAACGCTTTGGACAAGTAAGCCAAGTTGCACACAGTAAAAATGGCTGAGCGCTCGACGGTCATGCCTTTTTCATCAGTCACGTTTAAATATTCCTAATGTATTGATTACTCTGACGAGGATCTGAGACGTGCAGTAGAGGGTCAGTAATCTTGTGATTCTGAGCGCGAAGCCGAACTGACAGCTCGCGAGCGCAGAAAAAATAAGTTTCAGGTTCGAAGATACCGTGTCTTTTATTCTGGACCATGAATACGCCCGCATTGAATACGTACGGCCAGCAATTCGGTAGCGACTGTCAGCCTGCTCGGTCACATGATCAAAGCCAGGTGTGGCGCCACAGACGCCGATTCGATAGCCTTTATTCAATGAATCCAGGCACAGCTTATAATCCACGCTGTCGACAAAGTAGCTGCAATCCATCCAGCCGAGAGCGCTGAGTTTATCCAGAAAATAAAGACTGCCGCTGTTGATCAGTAGGGGGACATCCCGGACTGACGCGTTTCCATCGGCCTTGAAAGCGATCGCGCTGAACGCAGTGTAAGCGTCGAGGTTGTCGGTATAGTTTTTTTCGACATAGGCCAGTGTTTCTTCGTTGAACCCCGTGTCCTGATCAAAAAACAGAAGTGCCGAGTGGCCCTGTTGATAGGCATTGGCGCATACCGTTGAAATACCGATGCCCAGCCCCAGATTTTTACCACAGGTAAAATAGTGGATCTGCGGATGATGTTCGGCGAATGCCCGCACGCTGGCATTATCAGGTGAATTGTCGAATACATAGACTTCAAACCCGTTTGCCGAAGTCAATTCAAGCCTGTGCAGTAATTCAACGCCGGCGTGATAGACAACAATCCCTACAGCAATCTTACGTGTCATGCCATACCTTTGATATGTGGAGCCGCCCGTACCCGGTCGTTTTTATACACTTAACCATTTGCTCTCTTTATCGCTCCATACTTTCACAACCCTGGCAGGGCAGCCCACGGCAATGACGTTGCCTGGGATATCTTTGGCAACAACGCTATTGGCACCGATGATCGAGCCACTGCCAATGGAGGTGTTCGGCAATATGACGACATTGTCCCCGATCCACACCTTGTCGCCAATGGTCACAGGGCCGCTGCTGGACAGCTTTCGTTCGAACGGTGTTTCGTAGGGGCTGGACTGGTCCTCCCCCGAGTACGCGCCGTGGGAGTGGTCCGTGATATGGATCTTGCTGCCCATCAACACATCGTTGCCGATGGTGACCTTGTTACAACAGGCGATATGCAAGTGGTCGCTGGCAGAGAAATTTTCGCCGATTTCGATACGGGGTTGATAGGTGAACGCAAGGTATTGAGGAATAGCGTGTAGCCAGAGTCCCTCACCCACTCTGAAGTTGTTACCCAGTGCGATATTTTCCAGTCCAAATACCTTGGGCGCACGGCCGAGGTAGGCACGCCTGCCTGGACCCGGAATCGTCCTGAGGTGAATGAGCGCGCGCCACACCAAGAGAAATCTCCCCGCCAGTAGCGGGATAATGAACAGGTGGTGTTGTTTTAATTTCTTTAGAATATATGACACCGCGTTTACTCGTACTTGGGTGTTAACGGATCTTGGTTGGCTCTGGACTTTATTGATGTCCGGATCCAGGCGGCTGATTGCGTGTAAACCGAAGATAAATGTCGGCCATGGCTTTAAGCAGAGGGCGGGGGGTAAGTGAAATAACAGCGACAATCAGGAGTGGGTAGTCGATGGACAAGCGTAAGGCATGCTTGAATTGCCTGTACGTCGAATAGCTCAAGAGCCCACGAACGCGCAGGGATACCATTCCCCTTACCGAAAAAGCCCCCGACACGGCGCCGAAACTACGGCATGCAGAAAGTTTGCTCTTCAGTGCATAGCTCGATGGCAGTGAGAAAATAAAGTTCACCCATTTTTCCACCCCAACTTCAAATATTTTTGGCGTATGCGCCCAGCCTTTCTTTTGCAGGGTTGGGCTCTCTAGTGAAGTAATAGATATGTCTCGCTCCCATCGGATAACTGCATTGCCACGCGCCGCATGTTCCAATATGACCCCGGTCTGCATGTAGTAAGAACCGATGTAGCGGCTGAAGTCTGCTGTGGCGATCAGTTCTTTATTATAAATCAGGCAGCTCATGCAGCTCATTATTCCGGCTAGCTCGGTCAACAAAGCATCCGGGCAACTATAGTCTTGGCTGGCTGTTGTGTTTTTATCGATGAGATTGACGACTATTGCGCTATAGCTATCTGAGCTTTCGATTAGCTTGAGTACGGACACGATACCTTTTTCGGGGATTTGCGACGTATCCCCCAAGAGCCACACGTATTGGGTGTCCGCAGCCTTCAGTGCTTTCTCGAAATTGGCCTCAGGACCCAGTGTGGTCGCGTTACGCAGGCTATGAATAAAGCCGTATTCTTTTTGCCACTTCGCGATCACGTCCTGTGTGTTATCGGTCGAGGCATTGTCTGATATGAAAATTTGTAGGTTGTGGCTGCGGGCTAGCGGAACGTGTACCGACAGGGATTTATCTAGAAAGTCCGCTCGATTGTAGGACGGAATGACGATTGAGAGAGAGGGGTTGCCAACTGGATTCATGCGTGCGATCTCTTGAAGTTTTTAAATATCCAGTACACCCAGGGCGTCACCAAGCAAAGCGCGCTAAAGAAACCGAGAAATAGGTAATCGAAGGGTAGATAAATGGAGATAACCAGCGTAGTTGTTGCTACATACACGCCTTGTACCACGGACGCGGTAACCAGTGGCTCTTGTTTGTGAGCTCGCATGTAGACAGCCATCGAGTTGATCCATAACTGGATCAACCAGCCAAATCCAACCAATGCCAAGGCGACATGTGACAGCAGGCGATTTGCGATCGGCAGGTAATCCTTGAGGAGTTCGATGCCTGTAAACAGAGTTGCCAAGCCCAGTATGTAAGTCACCGTGGCGAGCAGGAGGGCGCGTTTGAAGGTGGTGTCCAGCGCTGGGTAATCTTGCTGTGCAACATACATGTTCATCTTGGGTGTGTTGATTGAAACCCAGATGTTTGCGATGCTGAAAAGCGCCATGCATATCGCCATCGATAGACCCACTTGTCCAGCCTCTACTGTTCCGTAAAAGTGGAATGCCAAAGGGGTAAAGATAGACAGAATAAAATAGCCACTTATCCAGCTGACAGCAAACCGCCACATCAGTGGCATGATTTCTGGCGCCCACGCGTGTTGGGCATGTTTACCGGCGGTATAAAGCTGTTGAAGCATTTTTTTATAGCGGCAGCCGATCAGGACCAGCCCGGTCGTCGCTCCGGCTAGCAGGGCTATTGCAAGGGCGTAAAGCTCTTCCCCGCAGAACAGCAGAAGTGCGGTCACGGTGACTGTGCTTACGCTGATGTAGAACCGGATTTTTTGCACATCTCCGACGCTATCGCACCCTTCGATAAACGACAGTAACATGCTGTTCAGGAAGACCAATACCGACGCTGCACCATAGATGAGCCAGGGAAATTGCCAGTTGATAGCTGAACCCTTGCTATTCAGGAAAACATACCCGGCCCCTAATACCAGGGGGAAAATCACCATGGCCATTGCACTTGACCACTTCAAGGCAAATTTGCCAAGGGTTGCCAAGCGGATCATGTGCTTGGTATCACCGGTAAGCGTTTTATCAGGGTTGAACTTCAGGTGCGCGAATTCGTGGGATGAAAACAGTAAAAGTATTGACGAAAAACCCATGTCAGCGAACACAGCCAGGGCTGCCAGGCTAATAAAGGTGTACCAGTAGCCTTGGGCTTCTGCGGAGAGGTAAAGGGGGACTAACAGCAGTAGCAGAGGGCCGGAAAACAATCTCCAGAGCTGATTGATGGCGGAGTGTCGGACATCGTAGCTCAGTAACGTTTTGAGCAGCATATTTTTCACGGCTGATGGCACATTCTATTTTTCAACTTTTGAGAAGGCTGGAGTTTTATCAGGGGCGCTCTACATGCATACGCGCTGCATGTAAGCGTGCCCCCAAACTGAGTGGCTGCAGGTTACTATTTCCCGGCCAGCTCTTTTGCGACCTCTATGATCAGGCTTTCCTGGCCAGCAACTGCCTTGCGTTCACCCAGTCGGAAAAACACGTCCCTTGGGTCTACACCAAATTCTGCGGCCGCTCTGGCCACGGGTTTGGCGAAGCCGGAAAATACTCCAGCAAGACCGCTCACGATTGAGACTGGGGAAATGGAGGGTGCGATAAACCCCAGTTCCTTTTCTGCCATCGTGGCAGCGTCTAGGATTTTGAATAGATCAATCCCAGTGTCATATCCGAGTTTGTGCAACACCCCTACCAGCACTTCAAGCTGTGTGTTGCCGGCGCCAGCGCCAAATCCACGGATGGTGCCATCGAGAATTGTCGCGCCTTCATTGACCGCTGTTACGGAGTTGATTACAGCCATTCCAAGGTTATTGTGGCCGTGGAAGCCAACTGGGATGGACAGGCCATTTACCAAAGTGCTGATGCGAGCTTTGACATCATCCACCATCTGAGCGCCCGCAGAGTCCATGATGACAATAGCCTGGGCTCCATAGGACTCCATTTTTCTGGCCTCTTCAAGCAGCACTGCTGGGCTGGCCATATGCGTCATCATAAGGATGCCCCATGCTTCCTTGCCTGACTCTCGGATATAGCCAATGTGGCGCTGGGTGACATCAGCCTCGGTGCAGTGCGCGGCAATCCGGAATACGTCGACACCCAGTTCGACTGCCTTGCTCAGGTCTTTCTTGATGGTGCAGAAGCCCGGGATAACATGGATTGCCAATCGAGTGTTGCTCAGATGCTCGCGGGAGATTCTGAGAATTTCCTGGTCACTGAGCCGGCTCTCTCCAACCAGCATCGACGAGCCACCGAGGCCATTGCCATGGCCGACCTCGATAATGGGTACATTCGCTACCTCCGCTGCCTTGCAATAAGCGACGAACGCTTCGGCTCCCAATTTATGCCCTACCGCATGGTTACCATCACGCAATGTTGGATCGGTAATGAGAATTTGCTTAGGCATGCAGGTTTTCCTTGGCGTGAAAGGAGGTCGCGATCATTTCTGCGACAGCAATAGCGGCACAGTTGATGATGTCCAGGTTGCCGGCATACTGCGGCAGGTAATCGCCGTTACCCACGACCTTTATAGTCGTCAGTACTCGATCTCCTTCAACCGTTGGTGGGACGATCAGCGAATAACCGGGAACATACTCCTGCAGCTTTGCGACCATTGCGTCTACCGAATGACGGATAGCAGGAATATCAGGGTTGGTGATCTTGGCGTAGATGGTCGTTTGCATGTCGATCGGCGGGTTGGCCGGGTTCAGGATCAGTATCGCCTTCGTCCGCTGTGCTCCCGAGAAGCGCATTAGCGCATCCTCGGTGGTCTCTATGTACTCATCAAGATTGGCCCGAGTGGCCGGCCCCGCACTGAGTGATGCAATGCTGGAAACAACTTCGATGTATTCAACATTGGCATGAACGGCAGCAATCGCACTGGCGATGGGAATGGATGACTGCCCGCCGCAGGTAATCATATTGATGTTCTGCGTATCTCCGCCTACACATTCCCTAGCGTTGATGGCGGGGATGCAGAACACCCCCAGCTTTGCCGGTGTCATGTCGATGACTGTCTTTCCGAGCTTGCGCAATGCATCCCAGTGCTCAACATGTGCATGAGCGGAGGTTGCATCAAAAACCAGGTCGCATACATCAGGCGACGAGAGGATCGCACCAATACCCTGATCGGATGTTGGAATGCCTAGCTCGGCAGCTCTTTTCATTCCTGCCGACGAGTAGTTACGCCCGGCGAAAAGCGTACATACAAGATGCTGAGAGCGCATTATCTTCACGAGCAGGTCGGTACCAATATTGCCCGAACCGATAATAGCTACTTTCAGTACTTTTTTAGTGACCATCACATATATCCAAGGAAGCGCAGAATCAAAGCAAGCCGTTATTTTACTCGTAGCTCGTTGATCTCAAGCGCGTGCTGTGTTTCGTGCAAAAAGAAGAAGTTGGTTTCTAGCGTCTGGTCATCCATCAGGCCAAATGCACGGAGATTTCCCTCCGCGTCAGCGGTGAAGCATTGGTAGCCCAGTCCCTGAAAAAGCTCGATGATTTGGTTGGGGTGGTAGTCAAATTTTGCTGCCCATTTTCGCAGCATTTCCGTGAATACAATAGGCTTGTCCTGGGCCAACAGTTTCAGCGCACCCTGGAAGACAAAAAGCTCGGCCCCCTCGACGTCACATTTGATAAAGTCGACCTTGGGCAGACCCAGTCGTGTTGACGTGTCGTCAAGTACCTTGACATCGCAGGTAATCTTTTTGACGTCGGAGCGCCCGCTCAAGTTGGCTGAAGAGGCATTTCCCGAGCCTCCTGGGTAGAAATAGAACTCTAGGGTTTTCTCTTCCGAAGAGAATCCAAAATTGAAGGTCTTGATATTGTCCAGCTCGTTGATGCGCACGTTTTCTTGGAGCGCCAGATACGTGGAATCAATGGGTTCAAACGCGTAGACATTGACGCCTGGGTTCTTTTTGGCGATGTTGAGGGCATACCATCCCATGTTTGCGCCAATATCCAATACGCAGGCATTTGGCTTGACCAGTTTCATGATCATGTTTGAATCTGTCAGCTCATAATCGCCAAAGTTGAGAATCTCAACCGGCGCAACACGCTTGTCAAACTCGGGGCATACAATTTTTATACCATTGTCGCGTGAGGTCATGACCACCTTGCCATCGGTGATTTCTATGCGGGCAACGTTTGTTTCTTGCAACCATGATGCATAGGAAAAGAGCTTGCTATGGAAGTCACTGTACATTCCATCTATATAGTCAGGTTTGCTCAACACTTGGTTTTCAAAGCACTGACGCATCTCTTCCATGTTCTTCATGTGTAACTCTCAATGGTTTTCTTGAAGCCCTCACGGACAGGCGTCCGGGGGAGCCAGCCGAGCTTTTCGACTTTAGTGATATCTGGGCAGTTTCTGACAATTGGGCTTACTAAGTACGTACTGTCATTTTCGCGGGGAGCAAGCAGAACGCTCAATTTTTTTTCGGGGTATAGCTCTACCAGTATTTCGGCCAGCTCTCCAATACTGATTTCTCCCGCGGGGTTACCAATATTGTATGCCTCGCCGTGGGTGCCGTTGAGCAATACCGTCCAGAAGCCTGCTACCGCGTCGGCTGCATAGCAGAAGGCACGTCTCGCAGTACCATCGCTTTTCATGGTAATGGGCTGATTATTCAGGATATTGGCCACAAAATCAGCATAAACCCTTCCGTCATTTAATAGCATGTGAGGGCCGTAGGTGTGAAAGGGCCTGACGATGGTGGCCGGTACGCCAGCTTGGTGGTGCCAACTGACGCACATGTTTTCACCCATTCGCTTGCTTTCCGCGTAGCAAGCACGGACCGAGGTCGGGTCGACAAACCCGAAGTCTCCCTCCAAGGTCGGTACCCTATCAGTCTGTCCATACACCTCGCCGCTGCTGAAGAAGAGAAACCCCTTGGATTTGCTCAGGGCTGCAAGTTTCAGCAGTGCAGCGGTCCCTAGTGTGTTGGCACTCAAGGTGCCAATTGGATCGGTCGAATAATACTTGGGGCTGGCCTGACTGGCGGCATGAATGATGTAGTCAGGGCGCACGTCGAATTCCAAAGGATTACTGACGTCTTGTTCTATGCAAACTAAGTCCGATCTGCCTAACACATGCGCAAATCTGCTCTCGAAGCGCTGCCGGCTACGAACCAGGGCAAAGATCTGGATCTCCAACCCTTGTGTTTCGTTGAGAAACAACAGCGTTTCTACCATGTAGGCGGCGAGAAAACCGGAGGCACCCGTAATGAGTACCTTCTGCCCCCTCAGACGATGCCAAGGTAACGGGTACTGGGTCGTAATCGCTAGCAGATCGCTCGCGACGATGGCATTGCGCAAGATCTTTTCCATGGGAGGGCTTATGCGCCCAGCGTCTTGGATTTTTCATGCATGCCCTTGAGCATGGCACTCTCCAGTTGATCACGTGGAATCAGTGGCGAGAGATCTTCCAGGGGTGGAGAGACCAGCGAACCGTCTTCTTTCACTATCACGGAAAGTTTCGGTGAGAACAGTTGCTCTGGGTGCATAAACACCTCGCAGATAATCGGTCCGGTCGCGGCCTGCACTTTTTCCAATGCCGGGTCCACGTCATCCCAATGACGAATCTGGCAAGACGGGATGCCAAAGCCAGTTGCCAGTTTTGAGAAGTCCGGGCACGAAACGCCCGAGGTCCGATCAGTCCCCACGTAAGAACCTTTGAACAAGGAGTTCTGAGTGTGCTTGATCATCAAGTAGCCATCGTTGTTGAAGATGAAAAGCTTGATCGGCAATTGGTGGTGCACGATTGTCTGCAGTTCTTGCAGGTTCATCATCATGCCGCCGTCGCAGTTGAGGCACATTACCTCACCCCTGTCCGTGGCGAACGATACCCCTAGTGCTGCAGGCAAGCCGTAGCCCATCTCACCGAGGCCGGTAGAGGTCATCAGGCGCTGGCCATCTTTCAGACGCAGTACCTGGTGCCCACACAATAGGGCGGTACCCATATCGGTTACAACGATCTGGTTCGGCTTGAATACGCCGTTCAGGCGCTCCATGAAACGATAAGAATTTATGAAGCCGTCTTTGTCAGCATGCTCTTCACCCACCCAAGGGAATTGAGCTTCATAGGCTTTACATTGCGCCAACCATTGCGATTTGCTAGGAATTACCAGTGTCTCCAGACGAGCGCTCAATGCCTCGATAAAGGCGGCAGCGTCACTGATGATGACTTCGTGTGTGCGTGAAGCATTCTTGATCGCCTCTTCACGACTGATATCTACCACGTCGATCCTTGCTTCGCGCGCCAGCTCGGTCAGGTCATAACCGACCTGTGGTATGGCCAGGCGAGTACCAATGGCAAGTATGTAGTCACTGTTTTGCAGGATAAAGTTAGCCGAGCGCTGGCCGTAGACGCCAGCGCGTCCGAATATCAAAGGGTGATCGGAGTCGATCATGTCGATACCCGCCCAGGAGACAAGGCCCGGAGTACCGAGTTTCTCCAGGAGCGGTGCGATACGCTTTTCGGCGCCAGCCAGGCGGATGCCGTTGCCCAGCCAAAGCAGTGGCCGTTCGGCTTTGAGCAGGGCGGCCACGACGCTGTCGACTTGGGCGCCCACTTCAGCGCTGATCGTTTTATCGGTAACGGGCGTCGGGAAATGCGCCATTTCGTTGGCTGGAATGCGGCTGGACTGTATGTCCATTGGGATTTCGATCCAAGTTGGACCCGGGCGGCCTTCCAGCGCCACGTATGCGGCTTTTTCGAGCTCGTAGACGGCCTGCTCCGGCTGGGTGACGCGTTGAGTGTATTTGCAGACCCGGCTCACCATCTGGCAGGAGTCGTAGCCCTGAACGCCCCACATGCGCAAAGGGTTATCCACCGAGCAATGCTTGGAGTGCTCATTACCCGCGATGACCAGGCACGGAATGGAGTCGGCCCAGGCAGACACCACTCCAGTGACGCCATTGGTGGAACCGGCGCCTGTGGTCAGCAATGCTGCGGAAAGACGACCATTGGTGCGGTAATAGGTCTGTACTGCCATGCAAGCGGCCTGTTCATGGTGCACACAGACAATCTCGGTGTAGCCACGACGGCTGATGGCCTCAAAAAGATGAACGTTACCGGCGCCAATAATCCCGAACGCATGTGTAATGCCCAGGTTTTCCAGTGCTTCAGCAATCTGCTCACTAACTTTGATTTTTTCCAGCGCTTGCATTTTAAAACTCCGTCGATGGACGCTTCAGCCTGCTCGAAGACCAGTAGCTGAGTTTTGAAAAATTATGGGTGAGGCACCCATGTCTTTTGGGGCGTTTGCTGGTCAATCACCATCCCGAACTCGAGCCGTGGGCGACACTCTCGTGCGTCAGGCATGATGACCTCTATCAACATGGGGCGGGGAGCTTCCAAAAACTCCCTCACAGGGACGTGAAAGTCGGTATCCCGCGTCACGACCCTGCCAGTGATGCCATAAGCCTCGCCAATGGCTTTGAATTGAGACGTGTAGCCGTTCCAGTAGGTGGATGATGTTCGACCCTCAAAGTACATTTCTTGAAAGCCGTGCACCATCCCTAAGGAATGATTGTTAAGCACTATTATCAGTATCGGTAGTTGGTCTCGCGCGATGATATCCAGCTCTTGGATGTTGAGCTGGGCGCCGCCGTCACCGGTAATGACAATCACAGGCTTGTTACCAGCGTTGCAAACGCCGATGGCTGTTGGAATCGCGAACCCCATGGCGCCCAGCCCGCCTGAGTGATGCATAGATTGGCCATGACTTAAGCGTAGTGTGTGAGCCACCCACATCTGATTGTTGCCGACGTCGGCAACATAATCGACAGCTTGGCCTCTGGCCTGCTCACAAAGGCTCGAAAAAATCACGAAAGGACTGACCAGCCAGTCGCTGTACTCGTCCACAAAGCTGATCTGGAAGCGGGCACGCAATTCGGCAGCCCAGACAATCCAAGCTTTTTTATTCTGCACTTGGGAAAGGGGGAAGTGGGCAAAGAAGGTGTTCAATTCCATCACATAGGACGCGTGTGTTTGAACCCGGTTGTTCAATTGCCCTTCCATCAGGTCTATCTGGATAATTTTGGCCTTGCGGGCGAAATCATCCGGTTTTGCGCCGGTTTGTCGAACGTCCAGGCGGCTTCCCAATACCAGCAGAAAATCGCAGTTTTGTACGGCGTGATTGGCAGCACGCGTCCCGTAGGCGCCGAGCATGCCTAGGTAGTTCGCGCTCGCCGGGATTTTTTCTGCGCCTTTCAAACTGGCTACGTAAGGAAGATCCAGGGCCTCTAACTGCCCGAGCCATTGCTTGAAGTGGCGGGTATTGACCGCCCCTCCACCCAAAAGGATCAAGGGCCTTTCAGCGGATGCCAGTGCATTGCTGATCGCCTCAATGTCGTATTCACTCAGCTGACTCACCGCCTGTTTGTCACTCAGTGCCAACAGTCCATTTACGACGCGGTCATCAATGTCGGCTCGCTGTATATCCATCGGGATATCCAGCAATACCGGCCCTGGGCGTCCTTCCCTGGCGATGTCGATGGCTTTTTGCAGGCAGGGAAGTAACTCGTCGACCTGTGTGACCTGATAGGCGTACTTGGTAATGCTGCCGGCTAGTGCCACGCTGTCGAGCTCTTGAAAACCCTGTTGGCGGATGTGCCTCTCGCCTTTGAGTTCGTAGGTATTGACCTGGCCTGTGAGAAACAGGCAGGGGTGGCTGTCAAGCCAGCAGTCGGCTATGCCTGTCATTAGGTTGGTGGCGCCCGGGCCGCTTGTGCCCAGGGCCACGCCGAGTAATTCGTGGTGCGTTGTACGAGCAACGCCGGATGCCGCAAATGCTGCTCCTTGCTCATGGTGAACTGATACCAGCCTGGTCTTGCCCAGCTTATTGATGCTGTCAACCAGGTGCGTGATCATCCCGCCGATCAGTTCGTAACCATACAGAACCTTGTTCTGTGCAAGAACCAGCGCCACGGCATCCGATGCTTTCATCGCCTAGAAACCAATCCCGAAGAACTCTTCCAGCTTCTCACCGACAAAATCGAAATGCTCCTGGCCCAGCGCCGGCTGCACGCCGAGCCAGAAGGTCTGGTTCATGGTGCGGTCGGTATTGGTCAATTCGCCAACCACTCGGTATTCCAGATTCTGGAAGTAAGGCTGGCGGGTCAGGTTGCCGGCGAACAGGAGGCGTGTGCCGATTTTGTGCTGGTCAAGGTACTTGAGCAGGTCGACACGCTTGACGCCGCTGCTTTCCTTGAGTGTTACCGGGAAGCCGAACCACGATGGGTCGCTGTTGGGTGTTGCCTCGGCGATTTCGAGGAATTCGGACAGGCTGGACAAGCGCTCTTTGAGCAGCACGAAATTGCGCTTGCGCGTGTCGATGAAGTCCTGGGCGCGTTCGAGTTGCGCCAGGCCGCAGGCGGCCTGCATATCGGTGATTTTCAGGTTGTAGCCCAGGTGCGCATACACGTACTTGTGGTCATACCCTTGAGGCAGGCTGCCATATTGCTGGCCGAAACGGTCGCCACAGGTGTTGTCGCAGCCTGGCGCGCAGTAGCAGTCACGGCCCCAGTCGCGGAACGACTCGGCAATCACTTTGAGCATCGGGTTGTTGGTGAATACCGCGCCACCTTCGCCCATGGTGATGTGGTGCGCCGGGTAGAAGCTGAGGGTGGCGATATCACCGAACGTGCCGACCAGCTTGCCATCGTAGGTGGCGCCCAGGGCGTCGCAGCAGTCTTCCACCAACCACAGGTTGTACTTTTCGCACAGCGCCTTGACCTTGCCCAGGTTGAACGGGTTGCCCAGGGTGTGAGCCAGCATGATTGCCTTGGTTTTCGGCGTGATGGCGGCTTCGATCAGGTCGGCATTGATGTTGTGGGTGGTCATGTCGACGTCGACGAACACCGGGATTGCGCCAAATTGAACGATAGGGTTGACCGTGGTCGGGAAGCCCGCTGCCACGCCAATCACTTCGTCGCCCTTTTTGATCGCCCGCTCACCCAGTTTGGGCGAGGTCAGGGTGCTGAAAGCAACCAGGTTGGCGGAAGAGCCGGAGTTGACCGACAGCAGGAATTTGACACCGAGGAATTCAGCCAGCTTTTTCTCGAATTCAGCATTGAAGCGGCCGGTCGTCAGCCAGCCGTCCAGGGAGGCCTCGACCATCAGTTGCAGCTCTCGTGCCCCGATCACTTTGCCGGACGGCGGGATAACGGTCTCACCGGCCACGAACGGCTTGCTCGCCAATGCGACCTTGGCGTATTGCTCGACGAGCTTGCTGATTTCCTGGCGGAGCATATCGGGTGTCATGAAAATTCCTGCTAAAAAATAGAGTTAGTTGCTGTTGGCACGCATGGCGAGCATGTAGGCGTCGATTTCATCCAGGCAATGGGCCTGCATGTCGTTGCCGCTCAACCAGGCACGATGCCAGGTAACAATCCGGGCGAGCGTGGTTGCAAGGTTCCAGCTGGGTGTCCAGTGCAGGTGCGCGCGCGCCTTGGAAATGTCCAGCTTGAGGTAGTTGGCCTCATGCGGCTGCGGGTCCTGGTCCAATTGCCAACTGGCCCCTGTGCCCCAGGCCTGAACCATGTGATCAAGGATCCATTCCACCGGGCGTGCGTCTTCATCCTTGGGGCCGAAATTCCAGCCCTGGGCAAAGTGATGCCCTTGGGTCCAGAGGTGTTCAGCCAACACAAGGTATCCACTGAGTGGCTCCAGCACGTGTTGCCACGGCCGGGTGGCCTTCGGATTGCGTATTGTGACGGGCTGACCCTTCTCGAAGGCACCCAGAATATCAGGTATCAGCCGGTCTTCTGCCCAATCGCCGCCGCCAATCACATTGCCCGCCCTGCCGGATGCCAACGCTGCGCCTTGCGGATGGTTGAAAAACGACTTGCGGTAGGCGCTTGTGATCAGCTCCACACAGCCTTTGCTGTTGCTGTAGGGATCATGGCCGCCCATGGGTTCGTCTTCACGATAGCCCCATTCCCACTCACGGTTCTCGTAGCATTTGTCGGTGGTGACGTTGACGATAGCCCGCAGGTTGGGACATTGCCGCGCAGCCTCCAGTACGTGCAGGCTGCCCATCACATTGGTGGCGTAGGTCTCGACCGGCTCGCGGTAAGACAAACGGACCAATGGTTGCGCCGCCATGTGAATCAGCACGTCGGGATTAAAGCGCGTCATGCTTTGGGTGATGGCCGCCAGGTCGCGAATGTCGCCCTGCTCCGACTCCATGCCTTCGGCCACCCTGGCCTCGACGAACAGGGCAGGGTGGGTTGGCGGCGCCAGGGCAAAGCCCTTCACCTGTGCGCCCATGCTGGTCAGCCAGAGTGACAGCCAACTACCCTTGAACCCGGTGTGGCCGGTCACGAAGACTCTTTTGCCTTGCCAAAAGGCAGGAGAAACGGTCGACTTCATATTCAGTCCCAGGATTTCCAGGGCGCTTTGCCGGACTGCCAAAGCTCTTCCAGATAGTGTTTGTCACGCAGTGTGTCCATGGGCTGCCAGAACCCCGGGTGTTCGTAAGCCATGAGCTGGCCTTCGGCGGCAAGCTTCATCAGCGGCTCCTGTTCCCAGGTGGTGCTGTCATCCTCCAGGTATTTGAGCACTGTGGGGCTCAAGACAAAGAAACCACCATTGATCAGGGCACCATCACCCTTGGGTTTCTCCTTGAAGTTCAGCACTTGGCCTTTCTGGATATCCAGCGCGCCAAAACGGCCGGGCGGGAACGTTGCAGTGAGCGTCGCCGCTTTGCCGTGCGACTTGTGGAAGGCCAGGGTCGCGCCGATATCAAGATCGCTGACGCCATCACCGTAGGTAAAGCAAAAGGCTTCTTCGTCTTTGACGTAGTCGGCGACGCGACGCAGGCGACCACCGGTCATGGACTCGTCGCCGGTATCGACCAGGGTGATGTTCCAGTCTTCGGCGCGTTGGTCGTGCACCTTCATGGTGTTGTCGCGCATATTGAAGGTGACATCGGACATGTGCAGGAAATAGTTGGCGAAGTATTCCTTGATCACATACCCCTTGTAGCCACAGCAGATAATGAAGTCATTGATGCCGTGCGCGGAGTACATCTTCAGGATGTGCCAGAGAATAGGTTTGCCGCCAATCTCGACCATGGGTTTTGGGCGTACGCTGGTTTCTTCGCTTAGCCGCGTTCCCAGGCCACCGGCCAAAATAACTGCTTTCATGCTGTCTCCGGGTCAATTCGAGCTTACAAAGGCGTCAGAATGGAAATGTTTGAGGGGCAGGCCAGCCTGCGTCAGCAGCTCGCGTGCGGCGTGGATCATGGCTTCTGAGCCACAGGCATAGACCGAGGTATCGGCCAGGTCAAGACTTTCTGCAAGGACGGCCTGTTGAACGTAGCCTGTTGCACCGGGCCATTGTGTATCCGCACGTGAGAGCACGGGGCGGTAGGTCAGGCCCAGCGATGGAAAATCAGGCTGCCAGTACAAGTCCTGCTCCGTACGGCCGCCCCAGTACACGTAAATGCGTTTGCCGCTGAGTGTTTCCGGTGCGTCACTCAAGCCTTCAAGCATGGCTTTGACCGGGGCGATTCCGGTTCCGGTTGCCATGAACACCAGGTTCGTCGTGCTTGCACTGCGCAAGCAGAAGGTGCCCAGCGGGCCTTCCAGCCTGAGCAGGTCATTGGCTTGGGCTCCGCCAAACCAGTACTGGCTCATCACGCCATCGGGTACTTGGCGGATATGCAGTTCCAGCTTGCCATCCTCACGCACGGCATTGGCGATGGAGTAACTACGTCGCACACCGTCTTTGCCTATGACGTCGATGTACTGCCCCGGAAGGTAGAAGAGTGCGCTTTTTGGAGGCGTTCGGAGGACAACCCTTAGTACGTCGTCCGCCAGGCGCTCCAGGGTATCGAGGCGGCAAGGCATGGTTTTGATCTGGATGTCGGCCAGCAATCCCAGGTCTTCGATGTCCAACTCGACATCGGTGACGGCGGCCCGGCAGCACGTCAGGATGGAACCGCAGGCACGCTCTTCTTCCGTCAGCGCGAGTTCCGGTTGCACCACCTCTGTATCGCCTTGAAGCACGTTGGCCTTGCACACGCCACAACGGCCCGTACGGCAACTGTATTCCAGCACTGTGCCTTGGGACTTGGCGCAATCCAGAAGGCTCTTGCCGGGTTCAGCCGTAAACGTCTTGTGGTTCGACAATGTAACAATCGACATGCGTCAGGCACCATGCTCAGGGTTGGCGTCGCAAGGATTCGACTCGTCCACTGGAGTGCGAGGGACGGCCGCCATCGGCCCGATACTTTTGATACCCATGTACGTATACATCTCCTGTCGTCATTGCCCTGAAAGTCATACGACATTCAGCGCGCAGACTACGCCCCTGGCCGGGGTCATTTTTCGTAGAGTTTAAAGCGGATAGAAGCCGCTGGCGGAAGGCCCCACCAGTTGAATCGCATATACAACTCGCAGCAACATCGCAGCGTGTTGCTGATTATTGAATAACGGACTGCCTATTGATGGCGGCAATTCTACCTGCTTGGGACCGTAACTGGAAATGCAGGATATCCGGGGCCTGCCCAGGCCGTTTCACTGGCATTGAGTGGGCGGGTCATACGCTGTTACCGATCCGTTTTTGACTCCTTCCAAACATCACCTAAGTTTGAAATGCAGCTTAGGAAAGCTGCATTTCCTTTATCGATGTCATGGAGTGTCACCAATGCAAAACGCCTATATCGCCTCCTTAATCTTCGCCTTCCTCACCACCCTCTCTGTCACCACCACCGCAGCGCCCTCCGTCAAAACCGAGGCTCCAATCCCGATCACGACCCAAATGTCCAAGGCAGAGCAATCCGCCAAGGTCAATCTGAACGCCGCCGATGCCGAAACCCTGCGTCGTGACCTCTTTGGCATCGGCGCCGCCAAGGCCAAGGCGATCATCGCCTACCGCGAGAGCAATGGTCCGTTCACTGCTGTTGATGAACTACTGGAGGTGAAGGGCATCGGCAAGGCGCTGCTGGAGAAGAACCGCGAAAGGATTGTAATCAACTGAGCACAGGACGGCCGGTCACCGACCGGCCATTCCATCATCCGAAACCTGTGCCTTCAGGCTTTCCCTTACTACGTCCAGAATACGCACCGCCAGCGCTGCGCTTTCGACACTTCTGGCCAGCGCCAATGCGCCCACTAGCGTCGACATCATTACCAGGCTTTCTTCATCGGCATTCGTGCTAATCAGCGTCGCTTCCACCTGCTGCAAGCGCGCCCTCAGTACCGCGTCCGTGGTCGGACTCTGCTGGCCCCTCAACCCCAACTCCGAGCACATGGTAGGCAATGGGCAACCCTGATCCGGCGAGGCTCGATGCCATTCAGATAAGTAACTATCAATAAATGCCTCAAGAGGGCGTTCCTGGCTGAACAACATTTCGCAATGCGCATCCAGCTCGGCAGCTGCGGCTTGCAGCGCCTTTTCTACCAGTTCGTCCTTGGATTTGAAGTGGGCATAGAACCCGCCATGCGTCAGGTCCAGAGCCTTCATCAAGGGCTGCAGACCGGTCGCGCCGATCCCGTCGCGACGAAAGCGTACAGAGGCTTCCTTGATGATGCGTTGGTGGGTCTTGGCTTTGTGGTCGGATGAGTAACGCATAGGTGGGCCTCAGTGACAGGCTGGCATTTTAACCAACTTGAATCTTTTTACACGCTGACACGTTGGCATGAAAAGTGATTACCTACCCATCGAGGATTGTTCAACAATCATGAAGGTAGCCATGACACTCAGTTTGTCTCTCGCCGACCAGATTGCCCTGGAGCTTCGCGCTGACATCATCGGCGGGCGACTGCTGCCAGGAATGCCTTTGGTCGAAGTAGAACTGGTCAAAGCCTACAACGCATCGCGCAACACGATCCGTGAAGCGTTGCACCGCCTCGGGCAAGAAGGGTTGACCCGTTATGTGCGCAACAAGGGGGTGATGGTCCGGCGGTTGGCGCGAGAGGAGGTGCGTGATTTGTTTGTCGTGCGCCGCACTCTGGAGTTGCAGGCCATCGCCCAGAGCGGTCCCCTGACGGAGGATCAATCCGAACGCATGCAGAACGCCATCGACGCCACCACCCTGGCCCGCGAGCGTGAAGACTGGCGTGCGGTCGCCACCCATAGCCTGGTGTTTCACCAGCACATCGTCGGGTTGATGCGCAGCCCGTTGTTCGATGAGTTTTTTGCCCAGGTCATCGCTCAACTGCGCTTGGTGTTTTGCGCTGCGCCTGATGAGCAGCGTTTTCAGTCGCCATGGCTGGAGCGTGATCGTGAGATCTACACATTATTGGTCGAGCAGGATAAATCGGCGGCGGGGGAGGCGATGAGCCTGTACCTGGATGATTCGGAACGCCTGTCCCTGGCCTTGTTTAACCACCCCTGATCGAGGATCTGCACCATGTACAAAGACTATCCGGCCGCTTATCAGGTCAGTAAAGGTTCGGCGTTGCAGGTCGACACGGCGTTTTACGAACGTATTCGTGACCGAAAAGACCAGCGCACGCTGACCGAGCAGTTTGAGGTGCCGATTCGTACGGGGAGGGCGTGGAAGGTGCCAGCCGGGCATGTGTTCCGTGTGACCACGCCGGTCGGCCCGCAGGTGGGTGATTTCAACGTATGGAATGCCAATGACCCCCGTGAGCGCCTGTGGGCGGCGCGTACTCGCCAATTGCAGGGCGCCCATGTCAGCACCCATGACCGCTTGTGGTCGAATTTGCCATTCCTGCGGCCTTTGGTGACGATCACGGATGACAGCCTGGCCAGCTACGGGATCGATGAGCACGGCGGGCGGCTGCATGATTTGCTTGGCACACGTTGTGATCCCTATGTTAATCGGATGCTCACCGGTGAGGACTTCCATCACCATTGCCACTCCAACCTGACACGTGCGGTTTTGCCCCACGGACTGACGGAATTCGACGTGCATGACGTGCTGAATATTTTCCAGTGCACTGGTCTCAATCACGACGACATGTACTTCATGAAGGCCTGCCCTGCACAGAAGGGCGACTACCTGGAGTTCTTTGCCGAGATTGATTTGCTGTGCGCGCTGTCTACGTGCCCCGGTGGGGATTTGTCGCTGCCGATGTGGGGGCCGGAGGCGCAGGACCCGCTGACGGTGTGCCGTCCGCTGGGGGTTGAGATCTACACGTTGGAGGATGAGTTGCTCAATGGCTGGCGCCAGCCGGAACGTGCTGCCTACAAGGGGCAGCACGGGTTGCATATTGCCAAGGCGGATTGGGAGTAACCCAAGGCTCAGCGATCCTGCGCATCCTTGGCATCCGCCTGGGCGTTGCGCTCGGCCACACGCTTGCGTTGTTCGTCGGTGAGTTCAACTTTGTTGGCGCTGTCACGCAGCATCATCAGCCCACCGACGATCGACCCGATCGCAACTACCATAATCAACCACGCATACCACGGCATAAGGCTCTCCTTGAGGCAGATTGCCGTGGGAGAGTTTTCCCACGGTAATAACTGCTTTGAGTGACGGGCTTTCTTACTAGTTCAGTGTAGGCCCGTTCTGCCTCGTAGTAGATCAGAGCCCGGTCAACATCGCATCCGCCGGTGCATCGGCACGGTCTTGCGCAGTCATCTGGAAGTAGGCGAACCCCACCACCATAAAGCCCAGGAAGATCAGCCCGATCAGCGTGTTGAACCAAGCCATGGCCACCAGGCACACCACCGCCAGCACCAGTGCTATGCCCGGCACGATGGGGTAACCCGGTGCACGGAAGGTGCGCTCCAGCAGCGGTTCGGTCTTGCGCAGTTTGAACAGGCTGAGCATGCTCATGATGTACATCACGATGGCGCCGAATACCGCCATGGTGATCATCGCCGCGGTCAGTGTCATGCCACCCAGGTTGATCAGGCCGTCGCTGTAGATCGCCGCGATGCCGATCACGCCGCCGGCGATGATTGCACGGTGGGGGGTCTGAAAACGCGACAGTTTGGCGAGGAAAGACGGCAGGTAACCGGCGCGTGCCAGGGCGAAGAACTGGCGCGAGTAGCCCAGGATGATGCCGTGGAAACTGGCCACCAGGCCGAACAGGCCGATCCACACCAGCATGTGCAACCAGCCGGAGCTGTCGCCGACCACGGTTTTCATGGCTTGTGGCAGTGGGTCGTTGATGTTCGACAGGGTGCGCCAGTCACCCACGCCGCCGGCGAAGAACATCACGCCCATGGCCAGGATCACCAGGGTCAGGATGCCGCTGATGTAGGCCTTTGGAATGGTGCGCTTGGGGTCTTTGGCTTCTTCGGCGGCCATCGCGGCGCCTTCGATGGCGAGGAAGAACCAGATGGCGAAGGGAATCGCGGCAAACATGCCGGCAATCGCCGGTGCGCCAAAAGTATCGGAACCGGCCCAGCCATTCAGGGCAAAGTTACTGAAGCTGAAGGCGGGTGCCACTACGCCCATGAACACCAGCAATTCAGCGACGGCGAGCACGCACACCACCAGTTCGAAGGTGGCGGCGAGCTTAACGCCGAGGATGTTCAGGCCCATGAACACGATGTAGGCACCGACGGCCGCGTGTTTGGGGTCCAGCGCCGGGAACTGCACATTCAGATAGGCGCCGATGGCCAAGGCGATGGCAGGCGGCGCAAAGACGAATTCGATCAAGGTCGCGAGCCCCGCGATCAAGCCGCCTTTCTCTCCAAAGGCACGACGGCTGTAGGCAAACGGCCCACCCGCATGAGGAATGGCGGTGGTCAGTTCGGTGAAGCTGAAGATGAAACAGGTGTACATCGCGGCAACCATCAATGAGGTCACCAGGAAGCCCAGGGTCCCGGCGACGCCCCAGCCATAGCTCCAGCCGAAGTACTCCCCGGATATCACCAGCCCGACCGCGATGCCCCATAAGTGCAGGGTGCCCAAGGTGGGTTTGAGTTGTGTGTTCATCGTGATGCGCTCCCTGAACGGTTTGGAATGATTCAAGGTGTTGCAGCGGACATGCCATGCCTCACAACCGTGTCGTAAAGCGGCGCAACTGTCGTCTGGGAGATGGTTTGGCGTTTGAAATTTTCCGGTGTCGCACCAGATAAGTGCGCGGGTGGCTGGCAGGGCCTCATCGGGGGCAAGCCCCCTCCCACATTTTGACCGGTGTACGCAGGCCCTGTGTGGGAGGGGGCCCCCGATGAGGCCCTCCAATCCAGCACAACCCTCCCTGTAAACCCCGCATAAACTCACTCTTTACGCCGTCTTTACGCCCCGCCCGCACCCTCGCTCTCGTTCCTTTACGCCACTCCTGCCGACAATTGCCCCACACGCGGCACTCGCCGCTAAACGGAGAGACTTCCATGAGCGTTCTGGACGGGGTGTCACTGCTATTGGCCGTGGCGCTGTTCATTTATCTGCTGGTTGCGCTGTTACGCGCGGATCGGAACTAGGAGCTGGCCATGCACAGTTATGACTATTGGCTGATCATTGCCTTCTTTGCCGTGGTGCTGGTGCCGGCCCCGTTCCTGGGGCGGTTCTATTACAAAGTGATGGAGGGGCAGCGCACCTGGCTCACACCGGTGTTCGGCCCTGTGGAACGCGCCTGTTATCGCCTGTCGGGCGTGGATGAGCATCAGGAACAGAGCTGGCAGAAGTACATGCTGGCGTTGCTCGCTTTCAACCTTGCGGGCTTTTTGCTGTTGTTCGCGATCTTGTTGTTCCAGGACTACCTCCCACTGAACCCGCAGAAATTGCCGGGGCAGGAATGGACGCTGGCGTTCAACACTGCAGTCAGTTTCATGACCAACACCAACTGGCAGTCCTACAGCGGTGAAGCGTCACTGAGCTACCTCAGCCAGATGGCCGGCCTGACCGTGCAGAACTTCGTCAGCGCGGCGACCGGTCTGGCCGTCCTTGTCGCTTTGTGTCGTGGGATCGGTCGCAAATCCACCAAGACATTGGGCAACTTCTGGGTCGACATGACCCGCGCCACCCTCTACGGCTTGCTGCCGTTGTGCCTGGTGCTGGCGTTGTTCCTGGTGTGGCAGGGCGTCCCCCAGACCTTCGCCCATTACGTGGATGCCGTGACCCTGCAGGGTGTGGATCAAGTGATCCCCCTGGGCCCGGCGGCCAGCCAGATTGCGATCAAGCAATTGGGCACCAACGGCGGTGGCTTCTTCGGTGTCAACTCGGCGCATCCGTTTGAAGACCCTACCGCTTGGGCAAACTTGTTCGAAGTGGCGTCAATTATCCTGATCCCCGTGGCGCTGGTGTTCACCTTCGGCCACTACGTGAAGGACCTGCGTCAGAGCCGCGCAATCCTCGGCTGCATGCTGGCGTTGTTCATCATCGGCGGCGCGACCTCGCTGTGGGCCGAATACCAGCCCAACCCGACCCTGAACAACCCGGCCGTGGAGCAGACTGCGCCACTGGAAGGCAAGGAGGCACGCTTCGGTACCACCGGCACGGTGCTGTGGTCGGTGACCACGACAGCGGCGTCCAACGGCTCGGTCAACGGCATGCAGGACAGCCTGAGCCCTCTCAGTGGCATGGTCGCGCTGGTCAACATGATGGTCGGCGAAGTGATCTTCGGCGGCGTCGGCGCTGGCATGTACGGCATGTTACTCAACGTGTTGATTGCAGTGTTCCTCGCCGGCCTGATGATTGGCCGCACCCCGGAATACCTGGGCAAGAAGCTGCAGGCCAAAGAAGTGCAATTGCTGGTGGTGACCTTGCTGGTGATGCCGGTGGGCGTTCTGGTGCTCGGCGCCATTGCCGCCAGCCTGCCTGGCCCGGCCGGCGCGATCAGCAACCCTGGCCCCCACGGTTTCAGCCAGTTGCTCTACGCCTACACCTCGGCCAGTGCCAACAACGGCTCGGCGTTCGGTGGCTTCAGCGCCAACACCCCGTTCCACAACCTGATGCTGGGCCTGGGCATGTTGATCGGCCGCTTCGGCTACATCCTCCCGGTACTGGCCCTGGCCGGTAGCCTGGCGATGAAGAAGACCGCACCGATTGGCCAGAACAGCTTCCCGACCCATGGCCCGCTGTTCGTGACCCTGTTGACCGTGACCATTCTGCTGGTGGGCGGCCTGACCTTCCTGCCGACGCTGGCACTGGGCCCTATCGCTGAACATCTGAGCATGGGCTTCTAAGGGGATATGAAAATGAATATGCCTGCAAAAAACGCAGCTCCTGCCAAAACCCAGGAGCCTGCCAAAACCGCCATCTCCGCCCTGTGGCGCCCGGCGCTGGTCCAGGCGTTCGTCAAGCTGGACCCGCGCCAGCTGCAACGCTCGCCGGTGATGCTGGTGGTCGAGTTGACCGCCATCCTCACCACCGTGTTGTGCTTTGTGCCCGACACCGCCGTGCCGACCTATGTCGCCGTGCAGATCGCCGTGTGGCTGTGGTTCACCGTGCTGTTCGCCAACTTCGCCGAAGCCTTGGCCGAAGGACGTGGCAAGGCCCGCGCTGACAGCCTCAAGGCCGGCAGCGAAGGCCTCAGCGCACGGCGCAAGGAGGCCGATGGCAGCTTCAAGGTCGTGCCGGCCACCAGCCTGCGCAAAGGTGATGTGGTGCGTGTCGCCGCCGGGGAAATGATCCCCGGTGACGGCGAAGTCATCGAAGGCATCGCGGCGGTCAACGAAGCGGCCATTACCGGTGAGTCGGCACCGGTGATCCGCGAGTCCGGCGGCGACCGTTCGGCGGTCACCGGCAACACACGCCTGGTGTCGGACTGGCTGCTGATCCGCATCACCGCCAACCCGGGCGAGTCGACCCTGGACCGCATGATCGCCCTGGTGGAAGGGGCCAAGCGCCAGAAAACCCCCAACGAAGTGGCGCTGGACATTCTGCTGATCGGCCTGACCCTGATCTTCCTGTTGGTGGTGGTAACCCTGCAGCCGTTCGCCCATTTCGCCAGCGGCAGCTTGCCGTTGGTGTTCCTGGTCGCACTGCTGGTGACGCTGATTCCTACAACTATTGGCGGATTGCTGTCGGCCATCGGCATCGCCGGTATGGACCGTCTGGTGCGCCTCAACGTGATCGCCAAGTCCGGGCGTGCCGTGGAAGCTGCGGGCGACGTGCATGTGTTGCTGCTGGACAAGACCGGCACCATCACTTTCGGTAACCGTCGCTGTGCGGCAGTGGTCGCGGCGCCTGGCGTCAGCGGCAAGGAAGTGGCCGAGGGCGCGTTGTTTGCCTCCCTGGCGGATGACACGGCGGAAGGTAAATCCATCGTCGAATACCTGCGCGCCTTGCACCCTCAAGCCGAGCCGAGCGCAGACGAACTGACGGCCGTGCCGTTCAGTGCTGAAACCCGCTTGTCCGGTGTCGACTACCAGGGCCGTGTGTTCCGCAAAGGCGCGGTGGATTCGCTGCTGGCCTTCATCGGTCAACAACGTCGCGACTTGCAGCCTGCGCTGTCGCGGGAAATCGACAAGATCGCCCAGAGCGGCGGCACCCCGTTGTTGGTGTGTGCCGACGGCAAGTTGCTCGGCGCGATCCACCTGAAGGACGTGGTCAAGCCGGGCATCCGTGAGCGTTTCGCCGAGCTGCGCAAACTGGGAATCCGTACCGTGATGGTCACCGGCGACAACCCGTTGACCGCCGCCGCGATTGCCGCTGAAGCGGGCGTGGACGACGTACTGGCCGAAGCCACCCCGGAGAAAAAACTCGCCCGCATCCGTCATGAGCAAAATGATGGTCGCCTGGTGGCGATGTGCGGCGACGGCGCCAACGACGCCCCGGCGCTGGCCCAGGCGGACGTCGGCATGGCGATGAACGATGGCACCCAGGCTGCGCGCGAGGCCGCCAACATGGTCGACCTCGACAGCGACCCGACCAAGCTGTTGGACGTGGTGCAGATCGGCAAGGAATTGCTGGTGACCCGTGGCGCATTGACCACCTTTTCCATTGCCAACGATGTGGCCAAGTACTTCGCGATCCTGCCGGCGCTGTTCGCCTCGATCTATCCGCAACTGGGCGTGCTCAACGTGATGCACTTGCAGAGTCCGCAGAGCGCGATCCTTTCGGCCATCGTGTTCAACGCGCTGATCATCGTGGTGCTGATCCCCCTGGCGCTGCGCGGTGTGCGCGTACAGGCAGCGAGTGCGGCGGCATTGCTGCGGCGCAACCTGCTGATCTACGGGCTGGGCGGGATTCTGGTGCCGTTCGTGGGCATCAAGGCGATCGACATGCTGCTGACTGCGTTGCACCTGGTTTGACCCGATTCCTGTGGGCGCCCGGCGGGTGCCCACAGGTTGCAATGACCGAATTGAGGAATCCGAAATGTCCAACATGATCCGCCCGGCCCTGAGCCTGCTGGTGCTCATGACCCTGATTACCGGCGTCGCTTACCCACTGGTGGTGACCGGTGTCGCCCAAGTGGCTTTCCCGGACCAGGCCAATGGCAGCCTGGTACGCGATGACAGCGGCAAGGTGCGTGGCTCCAGCCTGATCGCCCAGGATTTTACCGGTGACAACTGGTTTCACCCGCGCCCCTCGGCTGGCGCTTTTGCGACGGTCTCCAGCAGTGCCAGTAACCTTGGTCCAAGCAACCCGGCGCTGGCGACGCGTATCTTCGATGACGCGAGTAAACAGCTGGTGCCGAGCCAGGGGCCGGTGCCTCTGGTATCGCTGACTACCTCTGGCAGCGGTCTTGATCCACACTTGCCACCACAGGCGATTGCCTATCAACTGGCGCGGGTGGCGGCGGCGCGGAATGTGCCGGTGTCGACCTTGCAGCGCTTGCTCGATGAACACATCGAAAGCCCGCTGGTGGGCCCGCCGGTGGTGAATGTGCTGGCGCTGAACATGGCCCTGGAAAAGTTGTAGGCCGTGGCGCAGCCATCGCAGGCAAGCCAGCTCCCACAGGGGAATGCATTCCAAATGTGGGAGTGGGCTTGCCCGCGATGGCGGCCTGAGGCGCAACCAATAAACATCTGAAGGAACCCCGAGCATGAGCGACTCCGGCCGCGCCGATGC
The DNA here is from genome assembly GCF_059133265.1 of Pseudomonas sp. FBCC-B1565. Classification (NCBI taxonomy): domain Bacteria; kingdom Pseudomonadati; phylum Pseudomonadota; class Gammaproteobacteria; order Pseudomonadales; family Pseudomonadaceae; genus Pseudomonas; species Pseudomonas sp. FBCC-B1565. The sequence continues at coordinate 4,767,027 of NZ_CP101438.1, read as the reverse complement.
CCTGTTAGCCGATCTGCCCCGGGACGGCCGTGGCCGGCTCAAAGTTTTCCTCGGCGCTGCGCCGGGCGTGGGCAAGACCTACGCCATGCTCCAGGCCGCGCACACGCAGTTGCGCCAAGGCGTGCGCCTGGTTGCCGGCGTGGTCGAAACCCACGGCCGCGCCGAGACCGAAGCCTTGCTCAGCGGCCTGCCGCAGCAACCATTGCTGCGCAGTGAATACCGTGGCGTGATGCTCGAAGAAATGGACCTGGACGGCCTGCTCGCCGCCAAGCCCAAGCTGGTGCTGGTGGACGAACTGGCCCACAGCAACGCCCCCGGTAGCCGTCACGAAAAGCGCTGGCAAGACATCCAGGAACTGCTCGCCGCCGGCATCAACGTGTTTACCACGGTCAACGTCCAGCATCTGGAAAGCCTCAACGACCAGGTGCGCGGCATCACCGGCGTGCAGGTGCGTGAAACCCTGCCGGACTGGGTGCTGCAAGAGGCCGACGAACTGCTGCTGATCGACCTGCCGTCCCGCGAACTGTTGGAGCGCCTGCGCGACGGCAAGGTCTATGTGCCGGAGCAGGCGCGTGCGGCCATCGATGCGTTCTTCACCCAGACCAACCTCATGGCCCTGCGCGAGTTGGCGATGCAGACCGCCGCCGCCCACGTCGATGACGATTTGGCCCAAGGCTATCGCCAGCTCGGCCAGGCTGCGCCGGCGGTGCGTGGGCGCTTGTTGGTGGGCGTGGATGGCGATGCGCAGGCCGAGCGCCTGGTGCGCCATGCCAGCCGAGTTGCCCAGCGCCGCCATTTGCCGTGGAGCCTGGTGCATATCGATAACGGTCGAGCACGGGACGAGCAGTCACGGCTACGCCTGCAAAATGCCCAGCAGTTGGCCGAGCGCCTGGGCGGCGAGGTGGTATTGCTGCGCGCAGGGGAGGTGGCCAAGACACTGATCCAGCACGCCGCCGAACGCCGCGCCAGCCTGCTGCTGGTGGGGCAGTCGCGCATGCGTTGGCGCCGTCGCTTGTTCGGCGGCGGCCTGGCTGCGCGTTTGCTGCGTAATGCGCGGGGCTTGGAAATCAACGTCCTCGACAGTGACGACATGCCTGCGCCGCCACGCTTGCCGGATGTACGCGGGCTGGTGTGGTTTGACTATGCGCTGGCAGTTGTGGCAACGGTGGCGGCGGCGGCGGTGGCCTGGGCCGTGTCCAGCGCCTTGCCGTTGCCGAACATTTCGTTGGTGTTCCTCGCTGCGGTGTTGCTGGTGGCGGTGCGCAGCAGCCTGGGGCCGTCGCTGATGTGTGCGGCGCTGTCGTTCCTGACCTACGACTTCCTGTTTATCCCGCCGAATTTTTCCTTCGCCATCCAACGTGAAGAAGACGTACTGACCCTGTTGTTCTTCCTGTTGATGGCGGCGTTGACCGGCAACCTGGCTGCGCGCCAGCGCCGTCAGTTGCAGGCGTTGCGCGACACCCAGGAAGAAACCAGCGAGCTGCTCGACCTCTCGCGCAAACTCACCGCCGCCACTGATCGCCAGGCGGTAATCAGTGCTGCCGCGCATCACCTGGAAGGCTGGAGCGACCTGGACCTGTGCCTGGTCAATCGCGATGGCCAAGGCGGTTGGGCCATCGAGACGGGCGGCCCGCTGACCCTGACTGAAGCTGAGCGTGCCGCCGCCGATTGGGCCTGGCAACATGACCAACCAGCGGGCATGGGCACCGGAACCCTGCCGTTCGGGCGTTGGTGGTGGTGGCCGTTGTCGGGCGAAGAAGGCCCGTTGGGTTTGCTCGGGGTCAGCCCCAAACCCGGCCTGGAATTGAGCGGGCAACGCCGTCGTCTGCTCACTGCCTTGAGCCAACCGCTGGCCCAGGCGCTGGCGCGGGCGCAACTGGCCCAGGAGTTGGAGTCTGCACGGTTGCACGGCGAAACCGAGCAATTGCGCAGCGCCTTGCTGGCGTCGGTATCCCATGATTTGCGCACGCCGCTGACCTCCATGCGTGGCAGCATCGACAGCCTGCTGGCGCTCGGTGAGGCCATCCCGCTGGAGGACCGCCGCGAGTTGCTCGAAGGCACCCGCGATGAGGCTGAACGTCTCGACCGTTACATCCAGAACCTGCTGGACATGACCCGCCTCGGTCACGGCGCTTTGAAGCTGGCGCGCGATTGGGTGTCGCCGGGTGATATCGTCGGCAGCGCCCTCGGCCGTCTGCGTGCGGTGCTGGCGCCGTTGCAGGTGAGTACCGAAGTGCCGCCCGAGTTGCCGTTGTTATATGTGCACGCCGCGCTGATCGAGCAGGCGCTGGTCAATGTGTTGGAAAACGCCGCACGTTTTTCGCCGCCGCAAGGGCGCTTGCAACTGAGCGCCGGCGTTGCCGATAACCAGTTGTTCTTCGCCGTGGCTGACGAAGGCCCCGGTATTCCCGAGGATGAGCGCGCAAAGATCTTCGATATGTTCTACACCGCAGCACGCGGTGATCGAGGCGGGCAGGGCACGGGGCTGGGCCTCGCAATTTGCCAGGGCATGGTCGGCGCTCACGGTGGGCATATCAGCGTGGCCGACGGCATTGACGGGCGTGGCACCTGCATCACCTTGTTCCTGCCTTTACCGACACAGCCTGGCCTGGAGCGCGAGGCATGAGCTACCCTGTTTTCTTCACGGATTTTGATTGGAAGCCATGAGCCAGACCGCGACGATTTTGGTCATTGATGACGAACCGCAGATCCGCAAATTCCTGCGTATCAGCCTGGCCTCCCAGGGCTACAAAGTGATTGAGGCCGGCACTGGCAACGAAGGCCTGGCCCAGGCAGCGTTGAACAAACCGGACTTGTTGGTCCTCGACCTTGGCCTGCCGGACATGGACGGCCAGCAGGTGCTACGTGAATTTCGCGAGTGGTCGACGGTGCCGGTGCTGGTGCTGTCGGTGCGGGCCAGCGAGGGGCAAAAGGTCGAGGCCCTGGATGGTGGTGCGAATGACTATGTGACCAAACCCTTCGGTATCCAGGAATTCCTGGCCCGGGTGCGGGCGCTGCTGCGTCAGGCGCCAGCGGGTGAGGCCCAGGAAGCAGCCTTGCGTTTTGGCCCGCTGACGGTGGACCTGGCCTATCGCCGGGTGCTGCTGGACGGCGCCGAAGTGGCACTGACGCGTAAGGAATACGCAGTGCTGGCGCAACTGGCGCGGCATCCGGGGCGAGTGATTACCCAGCAACAGTTGCTCAAGGATATCTGGGGGCCGACCCATACCGAGGACAGCCACTACCTGCGCATCGTCGTGGGGCACCTGCGTCAGAAGCTGGCGGATGACCCGACCCAGCCACGGTTTATCGTGACCGAGGCGGGAGTGGGGTATCGGTTATTGGGCGGATAGATAGACCTCAGGCGCGCTCTGTGGCGAGCGGGCTTGTTGTGGCGAGCCCGCTCGCCAAAACGGCTTTAGTGACACGTCTGTTTCAGCGTTGCTCACTTTCATAACGGTCCAGCGTATCACTGGCAATTTCCCGCCCCAGGGCGATCAACTCCGGCGCTTTGTAGAACTCGAAAAACCGGCACACCCGCTTCGGCACGTTGATCAGCACGTCTGGCGGGTAGCCCGCGATCTTGTACTGCGCCAGCGACGTCTGCATCACCTCGAAGCTCTGGTTGATCAGGTCCAGCAGCGAAGCCGGGCCGACGTTATCGATGATGAACGACCCGGTTGCCGACTTCGGTGCGCCGGGCTTTTCCGGTGCCGCGGCGGGTTGTTGGGATTCCGGCTCGGCAGATTCCAGCCACGGGTTGATCTCCGCCGCCTGCGCTTCCAACGCCTCCTGCTCCAGTTTCATCAGTTGTTCGGCCTGCTTGCGGCGAAAGGGCAGGTGCGAACCAAGTGATCGCGCCAGGTTGTTGAAGCGGCTCTTGAACGCGGGTGGGCGTTGGATCACCGGCAACTGGTAGTGCTTCTGATTGGTGGCGTTGAGGTTGACCGCTATGATCAAGTCACAGTGGCTCGACACCACCGGCACGATGGGCAGCGGGTTGAGCAGGCCGCCGTCCACCAGCATGCGGTTACCTTGCATCACCGGGGTGAACAGGCTGGGGATCGCCGCCGAGGCGCGCATGGCTTGGTGCAGGCAGCCTTCCTGGAACCAGATTTCCTGCTGGTTGGTGAGGTCGGTGGCGACGGCGGTGTAGGGGATGCGCAGTTCTTCGATGTTGATCTCGCCGACGATCTTGCGGATCTGCCCGAAGACTTTCTCGCCGCGAATGGCGCCCAGGCGGAAGCTCACGTCGACCAGGCGCAACACGTCGAGGTAGTCTAGGCTTTCAATCCAGTTTCGATACTCGTCCAGCTTGCCGGCGGCGTAAATGCCGCCCACTACGGCCCCCATTGAACAGCCGGCGATACAGGCGATGTCGTAGCCGCGCCGCTCGATCTCCTCGATTACCCCGATATGGGCGTAGCCCCGGGCCCCACCGGAGCCCAGCACCAAGGCAACACGTTTCTTCATGGTCCATGTCCTCCCCAAGGCAGGTCCCCACAATGCACCCATGAGAGGCCGGCTTCAATATTCGTGGGAGCCTGCAATATTTTTCCAGAATAGCGGTGTTGCTCGGGTATGCTCTGGTCAATAGGTACTACCGATTTCAGGCTAAGGACAGGCACTTTTCCCTGTAGGCAACGTCTACAACGTACGACTGTTTTTTCTTTTTTGAGGTGTCATCGATGAAAGCCTGGATGTGTGTGCCTGTGATCGTGTTGGCCCTGGCCGGTTGCGCCGGAAAAACCGCATACCGCGACAGTTGCGGCAGCCAGTTGGACGCCGCCTGGAAAGAACTGGACCTGGCCAAGGCCGAAGGCTTTGCCGGTACCGTGAGCTACTCTAAGGCACTGTCTTTGTTGACGGGCGCCAAGACCCAGCAACAGTTTGAAGCGTTTGAAGGCTGCTCCAACAAGGCCGAGAAAGCGCGTTTCTATATTCGTGAGTCTCGCGCCGGGCGTTGACCTGCAGCGAGTAGGATTTTTCATCAGGTAGTGAGGGCAGGATGTCAGCTTTGGTCGATCAGTTAGTCGCTCAGGTCATTGGCCTGGAAGTAGGGTTACTGAGCTGCCAGGCTCGCCTTGCCGCCGTCACCGATGATGAAGCCCTACATGACCTGCGCACCACCGTGCGCCGTCTGCGCAGCCTGTTGCGGCCCTTGCGCGGGTTGCCAGGGGTGGAGCAGCTTGAAGTGGCGGCCAGCACGGTCGGCCAATTGACCACTCCGCTACGCGACCGCGAGGTGCTGGCGGCGTATTTGCATCAGCATGGCCATCATGAGGCCGCAAACCGACGACTGCGCCTGCAACCCGAGGCCTATCGTCAGGTGGCGCAAAGCCCGGAGCTCGCGCACTTGTTGCTGATCCTCGATGCCTTTCCGCGTTTTATCCGTGCTTCTGAACACCAGAAACTGCTCAAAGGCCTGCGCCCGCGCATCGAAAAACGCCTGGCCAAGCAGTGGCAGACACTTGATCAGGCCTTGAGGGACCCTGACCATGATCGCCACCGCCTGCGCTTGCTGATCAAACGCGTGCGCTACGCTGCAGAAGCCTATCCCGAATTGGACAAGTTGCCCGCCAAGGCCATGTCGCACCTGAAAAAAGCCCAGGGCGCCCTTGGGGATTGGCATGATTGCTGGCAGTGGTTGGCCCAGGCTGAACACCAGGCAGATCTGCAACCTTGTGTTGCCGTATGGCATCGCACCATGGCCAAGGCGCAGGGGCAGGCGGACCGCGTGCTGGATAAACTCAGTGCTGATTGTTTCTGAACCGGTCCGGTTTTTGGCCGGAATAGGCGCTGTACCTGATTGGTCCGATGGTTAAGATCCCTCATCTGTTCCTTTTGATGTGAGACCGCCATGCGCTTTAGTGATTTGCTCGACGCCGCCCGCAGCAACCCGCTGGATGTGACCATCCCCGCTGAGTGGGCCCAGGGCCGTGCGACCTTTGGCGGCCTGGTCGCCGCATTGCAATACGAAGCCCTGCGTGCCCAAGTGCCCGCGGATCGTCCTTTACGGTCGTTGGCAATCACCTTTGTTGGCCCGGTAGCGCCGGACGTCCCCGCCAGTTATCAAGTCGAAGTGTTGCGTGAAGGCAAAGCTGTCAGCCAATTGCTTGGCCGCGTGGTGCAGAACGGTGAAGTGACGACACTGGTACAGGCCAGTTTCGGTGGGGCCCGTGAGTCGGAAATTGCGGTCGAAAGCAAAGCGCCTCCGGTGTTCAAACATTGGGATGAGTGCCAGGAACTGCCCTATATCAAGGGCGTCACTCCGGAGTTCATGCGCCATCTGGCGATGCGTTGGAGTGTCGGCGGCTTACCCTTTACCGGTAACAAATCCCGCGACATGGGCGGTTGGGTACGGTTGCGCGGCGATGTGAAAGAAGAACCGCTGACCGAAGCGCATATCCTTGCCCTAGTCGACGCCTGGCCCCCGGCGTTGCTGCCGCACCTGAAAAAGCCGGCGCCGGGCAGCACCCTGACCTGGACCATCGAATTCATCCAGCCATTGCAAGACCTCACGACCCTCGACTGGTGCCAGTATTACGTCAATATCGAGCACGCCCGCGACGGCTACGGCCATGCCGCCGCCGCCCTGTGGAGCCCGACCGGCGCACTCATCGCCATCAGCCGCCAGACCGTGGTGGTCTTCGCCTGACCTCAATGCTGGTGGCGCTGCCGCCAGGCACGCCACCAGCCACCGCTCAACACAAAACGTGGCAAGGTCACGAACTGCTCGACCATCAGGCGCTGGACCGCATCTTTACGATCACTGAACGGCTCACTGGCCTCGGCCTCCAGGCTATGCCCATGACGCTGCAACGCCAGGCCGGCCAAGATACCGACCACACCGACGGCAAAGCTGGCCAGACTCAGGCTGAACACCCCGGACACAATCAACAGAAACCCGATGATGAACAGCGGCACGGCAATCAGGTGCAACGCCAGGTTGGTCGGGTGCTGATGGTTCTGCGGGTAGTGACGCCATTGCCAGGCGGGGAGATTGGGGTGACGTTTGCCCATGATGGTGAATCCTCTGTCCGTTGAAACAACTTGAACAGAGTTTAGGTGGGGGTGGGCGGGGCGGCGAATTGGGGTTGGCTATGGGGTCTATAGCCTTGCGGGAAAAAATAGAGATCCATTAGTAATCCAAGATGCAGCTTTTGATTGGGCGCGCGCGTAAAACAAATAAATGAATGTCGTTGCCAATTTAAGCTAGCTGTGGATATACGCGTAGACACCGTCCTGCTGAATTTCTTCCAAGTTAATCTTTTTTATTGTTTCGTTCAGAAGAGGTAGATGTTCTGAGTGGCAAATGAGTTGAGCCACACCATGTGTTTCTGCATCATAGAATCTGAAAGAGATAGAATGCTCATCAGCAAGTATTAATTTAAAGTCTTCCGTTTTAGAAATGTCTGTGAGCTGACTTAAGTTTTGCCACAGGTTTTCAAGACTGCTATTGCTTTTTTGCATCAGTGTTACAGATGTTCGATAGCAGGCCATACGATTAGGATCTATGTGAAATGGATCACAATCTAAATGAATTACTCTAGAGTAAATTCCGGTTGATTCATTTTTTCTGAAAATATCTCCTGGTTGGGAGGTTTTGGCGAAGTTTTTTAGTGACAGATACTCTTGAGTCTTACTGTGGTACGGTAATAGATTGGTGTGCCATTGTACAATTTTTGGCCATTTTTGCGTAAGTAAACAGCTGAACTCACACCAGGCTTTCCAAGCGCCTGCGTAATCTTGGTGAAGCAGTGTGACCGTAATATAGTTTTCATCGTTGCTAGGATGTAACTGGTCCCAAGGATGTATGCCTAGCTCTCTGATAAATACTGCTTCCATTTTTTATTTCCTGAAGTATGAGTGATTGTCTGTGTGGTTTTTTAATGGGGCTGACTTTCCGTCAATGGTAACCTTCGTATTGAAGTGTGGTCCCAGGTTTCCTTTTTTGTGGCCAAGTGAGTGTTCTTGGATCTCTATTTGGAGCTCCTTTAGTTCAAATATATACACCCTGCCCATCGTATGTTGGTCTTGATCTTTGATCTTCTCTCGATGTATTTGAGTAGGGTGTTGATTTTTTGGAACTCCACCTATTGCTTTTGCCCTTTTAAATGCACCACGTCTAGATAGTTTGCTATCAGCACCCTTAGGGAGTTCTGCATCGCCTTCGTCTACCTTGGCATGTTTTTCCGGATCGTCAGCGTTGTGTGTTGGTTTACATCCATTACCGCCAGGGCATGTGCTTAAGCCTAGCGGGTCTACCCATCCGGTAGGGTTGGGCACGTACTGGTACGTATTAATTCCGCCAGCCAGCTTCACCGGATCCGGCGTCAGGTACCGACCAACATCCGGATTGTAGTAGCGATGGCGGTTGTAGTGCAGCCCGCTTTCCTGATCGAAATACTGACCCTGGAAGCGCAGCGGGTTGTCGATTTTTCCGATGTCGATGCGGCTGATTTCGCCGTAGGCACGGTAATGCGTAGACCAGACGATTTCGCCATCCGGGGCAGTGAGTTCCTGTGGGGTGCCGAGGTGGTCAAGTTGGTAGTGGTAGGCCTTGGTTTCCTTTGGACCGAAACCTTCCAATAAAGCCAGCGGGCGAAAGCTGTCCGGTTCGTAGAGGTAGCTGCGGTGCCGATCCGCGTGGTGTTCGGCGATGAGTTTGTCGCCTTGCCAGAAGAGTTCGGTCGTAATCCCATCTACGGTTTTACTGATACGCCGCCCAAACGGGTCGTAGCGGTAGCTGGCAGTCTGGCCGTTGGGCGTCTTAACGCCGATCAGACGATGCTGGCAGTCGTAGCGGTATTCGGTGACGAGTGCGTGGCCCTTACCGTGGCGTTCGCGAATCAGGTTGCCGAAGGCGTCATAGTCGTAATGGTGGTCGCCCTGGATCATCAGGCGGTTGCCGGCGACGATGTCGGGGCCGGGGCGGTTTTGCATGAGCAGGTTGCCGGCCGGGTCGTGGCCGAAGCGTTCCTGTTCGTCTTGGGAGTGGTCGGCGCGGGTGAGGCGGTTGAGTGGGTCGTAGTGGTAGCGGTGTTCGCCTTTGCGGGTGTCGAGCAGGCGGGTTAGGTTACCGGATTTGTCGTAGTCGTAATGACGGCGGTAGAGCGGGCCTTCGGCATCAACGATGCTCTGGTTGAACAGGCGTCCCTGGTGGTCGTGTTGGTAGTGGCTGAGCAATTGGCCTTGTTGGCGTTGCTGTTCGCGGCCGGCCTTGAACAGGTGTGAGGTAAGTACAACGCCGTTCAGTTCGACGGTGGCGAGGTGGCCGCCTTTGTCGTGATTGAGGGTGAGGCGGTTGTTGTCCGGCAGGCGCAGGTTTTGCAATCGGCCGTAGGCGTCGTAGGCGTAGCGCAGCGTGCCCCAGCCTTGGTGTTCGGCGGTGAGGCGGTTTTGGCTGTCGTACTCGTAGGCCAGGGACCAGTGGCCGTCTTCGACGCCTAATAGATTGCCCTGGCGGTCGTAGGTGTAATCAACCTTGCAACCGTCGGGCAGGGTTTTTCTGACGAGGCGTCCGGCGTAATCGCGCTGGTAGCGGGTAACCAACTGACTGCCGTCATCGCCGTGTTCGGTCTTTTCCGAAAGGTTGCCGTTGAGGTCGTAGAGGTAAGCTGTGCGCTGACCATCAAAGCCGGTTTCCTGCTGGATCAGGCCATTGGCGTGATACTGGAGTCGGTAGGTTTCGCCTACCTCGTTTTCGATCTCGGTCAACAACAAACGTACGTTGTCGTAGCGGTACTTGACCTGAGTGCCATCGGCATTGATGCGGCGGCTGATCAGGTGCAGGCCGTCGGCGTGTTCGTAGCGGGTGATGTTCCCGAGTTCATCGCGCTCGGCGGTGATTTTTCCGTAAGCGTTGTAGGTATATTTACGCGTGTCGCCGCTCGGAAAGACGACCTGGACTAACCGCCCAACGTCGTCCCACTGATACTGGGTCAGCGCGCCATGCTCATCCTCACGCGCAATCTGTCGCCCAAGGTCGTCATAGCGATAACGCTTGATCCCGCCATTGGGCAATTGCTCCTCAAGCAACTGCCCACGCTCGTTCCACACCAGCCGCTGACAGCTTTGATCCGGGTACCAAACCCCAACCAATTGTCCGTATTTGTTGTAGCTGTAGTCAGTAGCGTTGCCATCAGGATCGGTCTTGCGAATGACATCGCCCTGATCATTGCGCTCATACTTCCAGACGGCTTCACCACGCCGCACCACCCGTACGAACCCGTTGTCATGCTCGTAGGTCGTTGGCTCATCGTCCCCCGGAAACACCGCCACCAAACGTCCGGCTTCGTCGTACTGATACGCCGTGATCGCCCCGAGCGGGTCCTGCTCAACCGTCAGCCGGCCTTTTTCATCGTAGGATTTGAAATGCTCGGCACCGTCTGGATCGACCCGCTGCACCAGCCGCGCCCGCTGGTCATGCACGTAGACTTCCTGGCTACCATCGGCGTTAAACACCGTGACCTGGTCGTTGTCATCCCAGGCATAGCGCGTGTCCATCTGCGAGAAACTCGCCCAATGCCGCACACACCGCGCCGCTTTGCCCGACCGTTCCCACTCCCAGAAGAAACTCGCCCCACCGGCCAAGCCACGTTCAAGGATGACGTGCTGTTCGTCGTAGCGATAAACCTCGCTTTCACCGACGGCATTGGTCACTGAAACCAGTCGTCCCAAGTCGTCATAGGCGTAGGAAACAACGGTCTGCTCCGTCACCCAAACAAACGGCCCGTCATCCACAACGCGATGAATCTGGTAATCCACCGCCACAATCCGGCCCGACGCATAGCGCAAAAACAGCGAGCGCCCCGCGCCGTTGTCCACCCGCTCAACACGCCCCAGAAAATCCCGAGTGATACGCAGCCGGTTGTCATACGCATCGCTGATCGCTGTCAGCACACCGTCGCGGAAGTGGTAGAACCGTGACGCCTGGGCCAGCACCAATTCATCGGGCGCAGCACCCAAATAGATCGCCGCTTCGGCCAGACTGTTGGTGATCGCGGGACGAGAAGTAGACGGCAAGGGCAGGGTGGTCGACCGATTCTCATGATCGGTCCAAACGACCGAATCACCCTCAACCACCAGCCGATGCGCCAGCGAATGACTCCAACCAAACCCCAGCCCGCAATCCATTTCCACCGCACTGGTGCGGTACAAACGGGTCCACTCGAACGACAAAACCCCGTCCAGCGTGCCATCGGTCAGCGTCAGCAACTCCTCGCCGGTAACCATCGATACCGGACACCCATTGGTAGCGGTCTTGTCCGCAGGCGCCGCCGCATCTCCATTCGGGTTGCGAGCAGAAACCGGCACATCATCCACATGCTCTTGCTGAACCAACACAGTTCGCTGGGACTTGCTGCGCACCGCAGGCACCGCGTTGGCAACCACCTGATCCCCAGCCTTCAACGGCACATCCGGAACCACCCTGATCGGCGTGTCTGCGCTGCCCAGCAACACCGGCCTGGCCGCCTCCACATGCGCGTCCAACCGAGGCCCGACCAGTTGATCCGCCAGCATTTGCAGCCATCTACGCACGCGTCCGGACTTGATGTGCCCCAGCACCTGCATACCCAAACGAAGCTGAACCCCCATGCCCCGCGTGGCCCAGATCAGAAACAGATTGATCAGTACCTCGCCGGTTATCTCGCCCAGCAGCTCGTACATCTGCGGCGGTGGCAGCATGCGTATCCAGGCAACCATGGCCGACAGGTAGATAAACAACAGCGGCTCATCGCTGAGCACAAGCAGGCCCTGGGCAATGGCGTCCTTGCCCAGTTTCAGCAGTTCATCCAATTCGGCCTGGGAGACGTATTGCAGCAACTTCAGGCTGTTACTCTTGAGGTCCGCCAGTAGGTCGTACAGTTGTGTGAAATTGTCCCAAAGGTTGTAGAACGCCTTGCCGATCCCGGTTGAGAGCGCCAGGCCTTGCATTGCACTGCGCTCGAATGGCGTGGCGTTGGCAAAGTCGTCCCATTGCGGCTTGAAGGTCTTTTTCCATTCATCACGCAGGCCCGTTTCCAGCCCCGCGATCACCGACTGATAAGACGCATACAGCGCCTTGATGTGATCATTCGAAACGTTGGGATAAAAGGTGATCTGATAGCGCTGATCGCGGGCGCAGTCGCTGGCTGCAAGAATGCCACTGGGGCCGATGGTGCGATGAATCGACGGGCCCACCGGGCTGCCATCAGGGGCGACCGGTTGCAGCATCACCGGCGTATTGCCGATAGGCACAAACCGCGTGCTCTCGAACATATGCACCAGGGTCAACGAGCCCTGGGCCTTGCAGGTGGCGACCGTGCGATTCGGTTTCTTGGAGGACGCCGGAGCGGCGAGGGAAACCTCGTCCCCGACCTTGAACACCTGCTCGACTTCCAATGCCGAACCGCTCCAGAAGCCTTCGGCCCACTCGTCAAAGGTGTTCAGGCATTCACGCAAGTCACGCAGGACGCCTTCAACGTCCGGCGCCTTGGCATCCATGGGCGCGAGGATGAAACGTGCAATAACGGGAATCATGAGGCGGCCCCGTTGAGTGGGGCACGGCTAGAGAGGTGCATCGGCGGTCCCTCGCGCTGATTGATCAGGCGAGAGACTTTGGAGAGGTTGCCAGGGAAAAGAAGTCGGCGTTATTCGCCGAGAGGGTTAGGACGTTTCGCCAAAACCTCGGGCAAACCGAGGCTTTGTTGTAGGCAGAGGATTATGGGTTGAGCAGTCCTACAGCTTCAACTGCCCAATCGCCTTGCTCAGCTCCCCGGCCAGCGTGGCCAGTTCATTGCTGGTCGTCGCCGAATCCACGGTTTGCTGCACGGTGTTCTCGGTCACATCCCGAATGCTCACCACCGCACGGTTCATCTCTTCGGCGACGTGGCTTTGCTGCTCGGCAGCGACGGCGATCTGGGTGTTGCTTTCACGCATCTGCGCCACGGCGCTGGTGATTTCGGCGAGGGCGGCACCGGCTTCCTGGGCTTGTTGCACGCAGTCGTCAGCCTTGAACGAGCTTTCTTGCATGAAGTCCACTGCGTCGCGGGTGCCGGCTTGCAGCGCCGAGACCATGCGGGTGATTTCGTCGGTAGAGCTTTGTACGCGTTTGGCCAGGTTGCGCACTTCGTCGGCAACCACGGCGAACCCCCGGCCCATTTCCCCGGCGCGGGCGGCTTCGATGGCGGCGTTGAGGGCGAGCAGGTTGGTTTGCTCGGCGATGCTGTGGATCACGCTGACCACGCCGTTGATTTTTTGACTGTCTTCGGCGAGCTTCTGGATCATCTCGGCGGTCTGTTGCACGCCGGTCGACAAACCGGCGATCGAGCGCTGTACGCGGCTGACCACTTCCTGGCCGCTGCCCGCCAGGGTGTCAGCGGTCTGGGACAGGTCACGGGTGGCGCCCGCGTGCTGGGCGATGTGGTAGACGGTGGCGGTCATTTCGTTGATGGCAGTGGCGGCCTGGTCGGTTTCGCTCTGCTGGCCGAGCATGCCGTGCTGCACATCGTTCATGCTGCTGGCCAACCGTGCGGCGCCATCGTCGAGTCGCTGGGCGGTGCGTGCCACGGTGTTGACCACACGCTGGTAGCCGGCTTGCATGGCGTTGAACGCGCTGGCCATCTGGCCGACTTCATCCTTGCAGGCCAACGGCACGCGGGCCGACAGGTCGCCGGTTTTCTCTACGTGCAGCATCACGTCTTTCAAGGTGTTGAGTTGGCTGAGCAGGAAGCGGATCAGCAGTTGCGAGGCGCCGAGCATCGCCAGCATCAGGATCAGGACTGCCACCGCATAGTTGGCAAAGCGTTCTTCGAACACTTGGCTCAGGCTTGGCGCGTAGGCGAGCACGGCGACGTATTGACCGTCAGGGCGGGCGATGACTTCAGCACCCATCAGCGGGTTCTCACCGAACAACGGCATATGATTGAGTTCGACCCAGCCCAGGTTGCTGCCCAGGGGCGACAGATCCTGCTCCGCCAGTTGTGGGACCTGGCCGCGCTTGAACGTCAGCCAGTGCTCGCCCTTGGGCAAAGCTTCGCCAGTCGGCCACGCATTGAACAAATGTGCCTGCGCCTGGGCCGAAGCCCTGGATGCATCGCTGCGGGACTGTTGCTCAAGCTGCACGGCATACAGCACCAGCAGCAGGGTGGTAATGAAGGCGACCGCATTGACGGCCCAGAATTTGTACTTCAGCGAGATATTGCTAAGCCAGGCACCCATGGAAGGTTTTCTCTGATAGCGGAAACAGCATTGGCAAGGTGCCATTATTGTGCCGCTATCCAGGAAAACGGTTTTGACATGGGTCAATGGGCCGCATCAATCCATTGCTGGCAAGCCAAAAAAGCTGCGGGCGCAGGCCGTGCTGTGGCGGGCCAGGTCTTCCACGCTCTCGTTGCGGTGCAGGGCGACTTCGCGCAGCACTTCAGGTAGATACGCGGGCTCGTTGCGACCGTTTTTCGGTTTTGGGCGCAAGGTGCGTGGCAGCAGGTAGGGAGCGTCGCTTTCCAGCATCAGACGGTCACGGGGAATTTCCCTGACCAGCGGGTGCAGGTGTGTCCCACGGCGTTCATCACAGATCCAGCCGGTGATACCGATGTGCAAATCGAGGTCGAGGTAGCTGAACAGCGCCTGTTGTTCGCCCGTGAAGCAGTGCACCACGGCGGCGGTGAGGTGGTCGCGGTAATCCTTGAGGATGTCCAGCAGGCGCTGGTTGGCGTCACGTTCGTGGAGGAATACCGGCAATTTGAGCTCGACGGCCAGGGCCAGATGGTCTTCGAGGACTTTTTCCTGCTGCGAGCGCGGTGAAAAATCCCGGTTGAAATCCAGCCCGCATTCTCCCACTGCACGTACGCGGTTTTCTTTCAGCAAACCGCGCAAACGCGATGCGCTATCGCCGTTCCAGTCACTGGCGGAGTGGGGGTGGATGCCCGCGGTGCTGAACAGGCGCTGGCCGCTTTCATCGAGTTTTTCGCACAGTGCCAGGGCCTGTTCGCTGCCCTCGATGCTGGTCCCGGTGAGCACCAATTGTTGCACGCCGACAGCATAGGCACGTTCAAGCACGGCCTGGTGCTTCTCGTCGAAACTGGGGTTGGTCAGGTTGACGCCGATATCAATGAGTTGCATGGTGCTATCTCCGCCTGCGGCCGGAAAGCATATCAGAGCTGTAGATTTATAAGAAAAACGAAGAACTACAACGAGTTATAGCTGTCTTTGAACGTCGCAAGCGACATTGTGGTTGGCCCGCCGCCTTCCACCATGCCGCCGTTGCGTACCTTGCCAGCGCATAAAGCGCTCTGTTTCTGACCCCCACCGCCTCGTTTTTCGCGAGGGCGTTGGCCAGTATTCTTTCCGGAGAGCGGATGATCCGACCCTCGGCGTTGCTTATGTTGTGCCTGACGATGCTGCTGCCCATGGCGGCGGTTGCGCGTCTGGACGGGCCGCTGGAAGTGACCAGGCCCGGCAAGGTCCGTGACTTGGCGGAGATTCGTTCAAGCCGCACCTTGCGCGTCTTGGTCAACCAGAGCCGTAACAGTTCCGGCGAGGTGCAAGGCCAGGCCATCGGTGTCGAATACCACCGCCTGCGCGCCTTCGAGCAGTACCTCAATGGCCATGCCCGTGATGGCCAGGAGATCAACCTCAAGATCATTCCCAAGGCCAAGGACCAGTTGCTCGGCGCACTGGCCCGTGGCGAAGGCGACTTGGTGGCCCCCGGTGAACTGCTTGATGTAAAGGCGGCGCACAAGATCAGCACCAGCGACCCAATTGCCAGCGATGTGCCGTTGTGGCTGGTGGGGGTTAAGGGCGAGCGGCGGTTTACCAAGCTGGAGCAACTGTCGGGCCGCACCCTGGCGCTGACCACCGGTAGCGCCGCGGCGGATGCCATCAACCAGGTCAATCAAAAGCTCGCGCTGCACAAGCAGCCGCCGGTGAAAGTGGAGTGGGTGGACCCGACCCTGGCCGTGGAAGATGTGCTGGAGATGGTCCAGGCTGGGATTTTCCACCTGACCATTGTCGAAAAGCCGATTGCCGAGCGCTGGTCGAAGATCCTGCCCAAGCTGCGTTTCGATAAGCAGGTGGCGATCAGTGAGCCAGGTGACGAATACTGGTTTGTACGCCAGGATGCCTCGATGCTGCGGGCCAGCATTGACCGATTCCTCAAGACCTATCGAACCCCATCTGACCAGGATGTGGCGTTCCAGCGTATCTACCGTCGCCTTTACCAAGTGCGCAACCCACTGGCTCGCGTCGACCGACAGCGCCTGGAAAAACTGCGCCCGGTCTTGCAGAAACACGCCCGTGAGCAGGGTATGGATTGGTTGAACCTGGCTGCACTGGCCTTCAAGGAGTCGGCGCTTGACCCTGGCGCGCGCAACAGCGGCGGCCCCACCGGCCTGATGCAGATCACGCCATCGGCGGCGCAACGCGTGGGGGTCAACAATATAGAAACTCTCGACAGCAACGTGCAGGCCGGCGCGCGGTACTTGGCGATGATCCGTCGCAAGTTCTTCGCCAGCCCCAAGCTCAACGAGCGCGAGCGCATGGCCTTTGTGCTGGCGGCCTACAACATGGGGCCGGAGCGGGTGCAGGGCATGCGTACTGAAGCCAAGCGGCGGGGACTCAACCCCAACCAGTGGTTCTTCCAGGTTGAACGCATTGCCATGGAGCAAGTAGGGATGGGCGGCGTCAGCTATGTTAATAGCGTCAACAAGTACTTCTTGGCGTTCGATCGGGAGCGAGCGTCCCTTGAACCGCAGGCACCGAAAATCGCCTCACGGAAGTAATCGATTTTATCGATATTAATCAGGCATTTTTTCGGCTTTTATCATTGTCTAAACTGATTAATATAGCGGCCAACCAACCCCTACTTTGAAAAGGATTTGCACCATGAGCCCACTGATCAAAAGCATTCTGTCCACCCGCGCCGGTTACGGCCTGACTCTCCTGCGCATCGTGGTTGGCATCATCTTCGCCGCCCACGGCTCGCAAAAACTCTTTGGCTGGTTCGGCGGCTATGGCCTGGCGGGCACTGCCCAGTGGATGGAAAGCATTGGTCTGGCACCGGGTACGTTGATGGCGCTGCTGTCGGGCGGTACCGAGTTCTTTGCCGGCCTGGCGCTGATCATTGGCCTGCTGGTTCGCCCTGCGGCATTGGGCCTGACCATCCTGTCGCTGGTGGCGATCTTCTCGGTGCACATCCATAACGGCCTGTTCATGGCCAACAACGGTTATGAGTTCGCACTGGCCTTGCTCGGTGGCTCCCTGGCGGTACTACTGGAAGGTGCTGGCAAACTGTCCGCAGACCGCGCCATCGCCCACTGATTGTGCTGCAACACCTTGAATCGGCCTGCCCTGTGCGGGCCTTTTCGTTGCTCCGGATTCTTGACACCGCCCCACCGGCTTCTCTAGGATGCCGCTCATGCGCCGATTTAAACAGCTAATTGCGGGGCGCCATGGGTGATCGTTATCGGTCCCGACAGGAGCGTGTTTCATGCTTCGAAATTCCGCTAAAGCGCTGGTTCGGTGTTGCCTCTCACCTGCCCGCAGACTTTTGAGGCAGAGACACGACACGATGAATGCACTACGCCCCCTGATACGCCTGGCCCCGATCACCGCGGACCTTACTCAACGCAACCCGAAAATTCTTCTTGGCGGCAAGCACCAGCCGACGCTATTGCGTTACCTGGACGGTTGGCCGCGTCGCACTGGCCGACCGTCAGCGTTCCTGATCCAGTTTGTTGAAGATGGCGATTCACTTGCGCGTTTTGCCAGCAACAGCTTTGACCTTGCGGTTATCCAGGCACCAAGCGCCAACAATGCCACCGAGGTCATCCGCCAATTAACCCGTATTGCACGACAGGGGCTGATAGCCCGTCGCTGAACCTTCAGTGAATCGTGCCGCCGGCTTGCAACCGGCGTCGGCGCTCTCCAAGAAAGACCATCCAGGCGATCAGGCATAACGTCAGCGGCATGGCAAAGATCGCCACCAGCGTTATCGCCAACTCCAGATGACGCACTTGGGCGTAGGCTTCGCGCTGCAGGGTATGCAGCTCCATGGGTAGGCGCAGACGTTCCTTGTTGAGTGCTTGCAGCTGGGTATTGGTCTCCACCGCCTGGGTGCCGAGGGTGGTTGTCCATGGGCTCAGCCGTTGCCATTCCTGCTCTGTTCGTTGCAAGCGTCGCTCCAGTTCGCTGGCTTTCGAACGATAGGCCTGTCTTGCGACCTCACGCATACCCTCCAGCACCGTCGGCGGCCTTTCCTGCGTTGCCCTGGGGCGAATCGCGACGAGCATGTCGGGGGCGGACAGGTTATCCAGTGTATTCAGAACAAACAGCGCGTTGCCATCGGGCGCTGCGTCGCTGACCTTATCGGTAAGCATGTCCGTATCAGCGATGACCACAACATGAATCTGCGCCGCTGTCTGCAACCCGGACGGCAGGCCCTTGATACCATCGGGAAAAACTGAATAGCTCGGCCCTTCGATGCGTGCAGCAATGACATGGCGCTGCTCCCGGCTCGAAGCCTCTTCAATCAAGGAATTGGGTGTGGTTGCGCGAGTGGATTGGTTGGCATCCAACAGCACCGATTGCTCGGAACTTTGCAGGATCGGGGTGAAGGTTGTGCGGCTTTTGTTCAACTGCGCGAGCGTCCCACTGCTCGATACGGTCACCCTGTTGAGGTTCCAGGTGCTGATGTCGTTCAGGTTCATCGCCTGTCGTGGCAAGTTCAGCCTGACTCGATTGGGCATATCAGGCGTCTCCCAGGGCGTGTAGAGAGCGTCGACCACCAGCTTGTCCGTCGGCATCTGGATACCCCAGGCGGCAAGCACCTCGTCCAGTCGGCTATTGGCTGGGAGTGGGTTTGAGCGTTGTTCGCTCAAAGGGTCGATGAACATCATCAATCTACCGCCCCTCAAGACAAATTGCTCAATCCCATACAAGGTACGTTCCGGCAACATCCGTGGCTGTACAACCATCAGGGTTTTGATGTGTTCGGGGATTTGAGCGGCATTCGGCTCCAGAGCGAACAGTTCGAATTCTCGCCGCACCGCCTGCAAGAGCCGACCTGCGGATTCGTCCATCGCCAGCCCCGACAGCAGCCCAACAACCGGTCGCTCCGGGTGCTGCAACTTGTAGAGCAGGTGGCTTATTTCATATTCGAGCAACGGCTCGCGCTCGAGGCTGAAAGAACCGATACGGCGCACGCCATGACCGGGGCTCGTGCTGATGAGCCCGAGAAACCCTGTGTTTTCGTCGAGCCCTGACAGCCTTGCTTTATAGGCGTCTTCCGAATAGGGAGCGGGTTCAATCACGTGCAGGTTGATCATGCCCTGAGCCTTCTTTTCGTACTCCTTGAGCAGATCCTCAATACGTTTGCCATAGCGTTTCACGGCGTAGCTTCGTTTCGGGTCGTTATTTGAATTGAAGTAATACACGTCCACCGGGCTTTCCAGCGTTGCAAGTAGTGGGTAGACGGGGGGCGATAAAGTGTGGATTTTTTGTTGAGAAAGATCCCACCGTATATCAGGAAGTTTACCTATCCACACCAGGTTGAAAGCCAGGAAAAGCAAAAAGGTGACGCATAGCGTCATACCGGTGCGCAGAGTGGACCGCATTAAGGGTTTCCCTTCTCATCTGTGTTTGTAGTTGAGCGTGACTGTCGTTGCGGTGAGAAAGGTGAGGATCATGCTGATAAAATAAAGTGTGTCGCGCAGTGTGAGTTTTCCATCATCGATACTGCTGAATCGCCAAGTAGGGCTGAGGGATGCCAGGCTGTCGATCAGCCATATAGGGGTTTGGTGTTCAAGTGAGTCCAATACATAAGAAAGGCCACTGGCTGTCAGTAACAAGCTCAGCGTCAATACGAAAATGACAGTGCGCTGATGCACCAGTGCGCAAATAAAACAGCCTGCGGATAAGTAACTGCCTGCCAGCAGCCAACTCGCCAAAAATTGCGAGGCAATGACACCGTTGTCGGCGTTACCCAGATAGTTCGCAATGATCACCAGGGGAAACATTAGAAACAGGGCGGTGCTGGCCACCAGCCAGGCGGCGAGGAATTTTCCGACAATCCATTCGAACGTTGTGATGGGCAGGGTTTTCATCAGGCTGAAAAAACCTGCGTTGGTTTCATCGGACCAGAGTTGAGTGGTCAGGGCGGGGATCAGCAATAAGTACAGCGAAGGGTGGAACCGGAAAAATACCTGTAAGTCACTGCCGTTTTGTTCCTGCCACGGACTTACGTACAACCCTAATGTCACTGAGAGTATCAGGAAGATGGCAATGTTGAGGTAAGTGCCGGGGGAGCGCGCATAGCTGGTGAGTTGACGCCTCAGAATGATGGGCAATAGTCTCAATGGG
This sequence comes from Pseudomonas sp. FBCC-B1565, assembly GCF_059133265.1. Classification (NCBI taxonomy): domain Bacteria; kingdom Pseudomonadati; phylum Pseudomonadota; class Gammaproteobacteria; order Pseudomonadales; family Pseudomonadaceae; genus Pseudomonas; species Pseudomonas sp. FBCC-B1565. The sequence continues at coordinate 4,746,684 of NZ_CP101438.1, read as the reverse complement.
ACGCCTCTTTGGTCAGATGGTGGACCACATCATTCAGGCGACCTGGCTCCAGGTTCAGTGAGTTGATTTTCCAGCGCCGGCTGGCAATCAGCGTGTTGATATGGGGATAGATGGTGTGTCCGGGCATGGCGAGAACCGTCACTGTGCCGGGCGCGTTTCGATGCTCTTCAATGCCTGCCACACCTGGCAGGACAGCCAGTGCCAACAGGTCCAGTGGCGTCTCGGCAGTAAGGGTGACTGCCTGGAAGTGACGCGAGTCGCGCTGTAGATCGGGCAGTGGCGTATCGGCCACCAGGCGACCGTTGGCAATGACCAGGGCACGTGTGCACAGTTCGGACAACTCTTCGCAGTGACGCGAGGCAATGATGACCGTCATTTCTTGCGTCAATGATTGGATAAGCGCCTTGAATGCGTGTTTCTGATCCTGCGCGAGTCCTTCGGTGGGTTCGTCCAGCAGTAACAGGGCAGGGCCATGCAGGATGGCCTGAGCAATTGCGACTTTGCGTTTCCAGGCGATGGAAAGGAGATCGAGGGGGGCATCGAGTACCGGGAACAACTCCAGTCGTGCGACGGACTGTTCCAGGCGGTCACGTTTTTCGGTACCGCGAAAGCCACGAATGGCAGCAATGAAATCGAGGAACGCTTTGACGGACATCGTCGGATGACCGAGGTCGTTGGACAGTTGATAGCCGACCAGTTGCCTTGCTTCGAGCGGGTGGGTTTGTGTGTCGAAGCCGTGAATTTTTATATGACCGCTGGACGGCTGTGTCGAACCGGCAATGACATCGAGCAGTACTGTTTTGGCCGTGTGATCTTGTCCGAACAACCCGAGGCATGCTTGTTGACCGGCACTGAATGAAAAGTCGCGGACAATCGTATTGTTACCCATGTGTTTTGTCAGATTGCTTACTTCGATCATTGTTTTACCGAATAAGTTTGGTATGACGTAGGGAAGCTGAAAAAAGGGTACGGGTTACTCTCGCTTTTGGGAACGTCGGTCAGCATTAATAAGAGAAGTCCTACGTGCAGGGCGGGCAGACCACTGAAACAATGTGTCGTGTCTTGGAGTGTCTAATTTTTGAATGTTTATTTGTTTTTTATATAAACTTTCTTTCCAAATAATGAGGCCTGATTGCATGATGCTGCTACGTACCCTTGTTCTTGAGCGAAATGGTCAAGATGCTCCGGTTAACGGTGCTCTGCTCTGTGGGTTTGCTGTCGGTCAGACGGCCTCAAACTTTCTTGTTTACAGCCTGGATGAAGAGATAGAACCTGGAAGTTCCAGGGTCTATATTGCGGCTTTGCGTAAAAAACTTGACCGGTATTTTCTGGGAGGCGTCGAATCCAAGGAAGACCTGCAGGTGGCATTGCATGTTTTCAAGCAAATACTGACATTAGCCGCTTCGGGCGTTAAACCCGGTGGTGTTACCGAAACCCAGGTGCCTTATCATTTTGTCGATTTAAAAGGTTGCAAGTTGCCACCTGCCAGGCCTGAGGATCATCACTCGGTGATCATCAAAAAAGCGCTGGTGATGAAAGTGATCACCCTGGGCATGTCTGCGCCGACGTTGCCGGCGATCGAAAGTGCTTCAGTGATCGTGCCGTCCATTCGTTTTTCGTCACAGATGATTTCCCCTCCCAGGGTGGCGAGCCCCTCCGAGTCGCTCCGCTTACCGTCGCATGAGCAACCGCTTGAGGAGCCCCGACAGGTGCCCTCGGGCGCGCCGGTGGACATAGCACAGGCCTCACCTGCTATCTCGCGCGAACCCGATGCGCCGGTACCAACGAAACCCGCGCCTTCAGATAATCACGGTACATTGTTCGAAGTAGACAGCACGCTGACCAACCTTGCCCGTGTCGCTCAAGAGTTGACGCAGCAAAAACTCGCTGCAATCGAGCGGGAGACTGCACTTGAGCAGTGGCAGTCGCGACTGCAGCAGGAACAAAACCAACTGGATGAAAAGGTTCGAGACCTGGAGCAGCGCACCACTCAACTGCATGATCAGTCGCTTGCAGTCAGCCAGAGGACCGAAGCCTTGAAGGTGATGACGTCACAAGTCTCGGGCTTGCGGCAGAGTTTGCGGGGCCTGTTGCTGGAGCTGGACCGCACGCTGGACAACTAGACCGGCCTGGCTACTTTCACGGGTTCATTTATCATCAACGCCAGCCAGCCGAACCCAGGGCATGAAACCCTGGCGTATCGGCACCTATGGACATTGCCTGGGGATGCAAGCGTTTGAGTACCAAGCTGATTACCAAAGAAGGCCATGAAGCGCTGAAAAAGGAGCTGGATTACCTGTGGCGCGAAAAGCGCCCGGACACCACACGCAAAGTGACGTGGGCGGCTTCGCTGGGGGATCGCAGCGAAAACGCCGACTACCAGTACAACAAGAAATTGTTGCGTGAGATCGACCGTCGCGTGCGCTACCTGCGCAAACGCCTGGAAGATATGCGCGTGGTGGAGTACATGCCCGAGCAAGAGGGCAAGGTATTTTTCGGCGCCTGGGTGGATATCGAAAATGAGCAGGGTGAAACCAAGCGTTTTCGTATTGTCGGCTATGACGAGATTTATGACCGGATGGACTACATCTCCATCGATTCGCCCATGGCCCGTGCGCTGTTGCGCAAGGAGGTGGATGACGAGGCTATCGTGCAGACGCCAAGCGGTGACGTGTGCTGGTGGATCACCGGGATCGAATATGTGAAGTGAGCAAAATGGGCCCGTATTCTGTAAGGAATGCGGGCCCATCGCGTTTCAACCTTCGCGCAACACCGTCAGCGGGCTGGCATTCAGCGCGCGGCGGGTGCCGAACACACCGGCACCGCCGATCAGCACGGCACCGATCACTGGGAGCAGCAACAGCCACGGGTGAGGGTGCCAGGCCAGGTCAAATGCGTAGCGGTACAGCACGAACGTCACCAGCTCCGTGCCCAGCGCGGCCAGCAACCCACTGACGGCACCCAGCAAACCGAACTCGATACGCCTGGCCTTGACCAGCAGCTTGCGTTCGGCGCCCAGTGCGCGCAACAGCGCGCCCTGGCGGATACGTTCGTCCAGGGTGGCTTGCAGGCCGGAGAACAACACCGCCATCCCCGCCGCCAGCACAAACAGCAGCACATACTCCACTGCGAGGGTCACTTGGGCGAGGATGCTGCGCAACTGCTCCAGCAGCGCCTCGACCTGCAGGATGGTCACCGCCGGGAACGCGCGTGACAGGTCGACGATCTGCTGGTCATGCCCGGGTGCCAGATAGAAGCTGGTCAGGTAGGTGGCCGGCAGGTCCTTCAAGGTACCCGGTTGGAAAATCATGAAGAAGTTGGGCTGGAAGTTATCCCAGTTGATCGTGCGCAGGCTGGTGACCCGCGCTTCTCGATTCTCTCCGCCCACGGTGAATACCAAGTGGTCGTCGAGCTTGAGCTTGAGGCTCTCCGCTACCTTGGCTTCCACCGAGACACCCGGGATTTCATCGGTAGGTTGCGACGACCACCACGAGCCCGCCGTCAGGGCATTGCCTGGTGGCAGGTCGGCGGCCCAGGTCAGGCTCAGGTCGCGTTGCACCGCACGGTCGCCGCTGGAGTCCTTGCTGACGATTTCCTGTACCGGTTCGCCATTGATACTGATCAGGCGCCCCGGCACCACCGGGTACAGTGGTGCGGATTGCGCCTGCAGTTCCAGCAGACGGGTGCCAAAGGCATCCTTGTCGGCCGGCAGGATGTTCAAGGCGAAATAATTGGGTGCGTCCTTGGGCAGCTGGTTTTGCCAGGTATCAAGCAGCTCGCCGCGCAACAGGGCGATCAAGCCCATGGACAGCAGGATCAAGCCGAACGCCAGGGATTGCCCGGCGGCCGCCAGCGGGTGGCGCAGCAACTGGCCCAGGCCCAGGCGCCAAGGCAGGGAGGCACGGGCCAGCAGGCGCCGCAGGCTTTGCAGCAACAGCAGGAGCAGGCCGCCGAGTACCAGCGCAGCCACCACGCCGCCACCGAGCAGGGCGAAGGTCAGCACCAGGTCGAGGCTCAGGCGCCACATGATCAGGCCCAAGGCGAACAGTGCCGCGCCGTAGACCATCCAGGTGCTGGAAGGGATCGGCAGCAGGTCACGGCGCAACACCCGCAGCGGTGGCACTCGACCCAATGCGGCCAACGGCGGCAGGGCGAAACCGGCGAGGGCGACCAACCCGGTGCCGATCCCGGCAACCGCCGGTAGCAGGCCGCCGGGTGGAACGTCTGCGGGCAACAGGTCGTGGAGAAAGTAGAGCAGGCCAAACTGCGCCAGCCAGCCCAGCAGGGCGCCGACCAGGCTGGCGAAAAGCCCCAGGACGCTCAGTTGCAGGCTGAACAGCAACATAGCTTCACGTCGTGACAAGCCCAGGCAGCGCAGCAATGCACTGGCGTCGAAACGTCGAGTGGCGAAGCGATTGGCCGACAACGCCACCGCCACACCCGCCAGCAACACGGCGACCAGGCTGGCCATGTTCAGGTAGCGTTCTGCCTTACCCAGGGCGCCGCCGATTTGCTGGTTGCCGTCCCGTGAATCCTGCAGGCGCTGGTTGGCGGCGAGCCCCGGCTTGATCAGGTCACGATAGGTCTGCAACACGGTGCTGCCCTGCGGCCCGCGCCATAGTTCGCGGTAGCTGACGCGGCTGCCGGGCTGCACCACACCGGTGGCGTCCAGGTCCGCCAGGTTGATCATCACCCTGGGCGTGAGGCTGTAGAAGTTGCCGGCGCGGTCCGGCTCATAGGTGAGCACGCGGGCCAGGCGCAGGGTCTTCATGCCCACATCGATGCTGTCGCCGACCTTGAGGTCCAGCGCCGTCAGCAGCCGCGCTTCCACCCAGGCTTCACCGGGTTTCGGGCCACCCCCTGGAGTTTCATCGGCAAAAGGCGCGGCTGCGCTTTTCAGTTCACCGCGCAATGGGTACTGCTCGTTGACCGCCTTGATGCTGGAAAGCTGGATGCCATTATCGGTGGCGATGACGCTGGAGAACTCCACGACGCGGGCGTGATCCAGGCCCAGTTCGGTGCCGGACCGGATTTGCTCGGGGCGGGCTGGCGAACTGCCTTCAAGCACCAGGTCGGCACCGAGGAATTCGGTGGCGCGCAGTAGCATGGCGCCGTTGAGGCGCGCGCCGAAGTAACCGATGGCGGTGCTGGCGGCGACTGCCACCAGCAGGGCGAAGAACAACACGCGCAATTCACCGGCGCGGGCATCGCGCATTAATTGGCGCATGGCCAGGCTGAACAGGCGCAACAGCGGCAAACGTGCCATCAAGGCTCCAGGGGCGCGACCATCAGGCCGGCTTCAAGGCGGATCAGGCGTCGGCAACGATGGGCCAGGCGCTCGTCGTGGGTGACCAGCACCAGGGTCGTGCCGCTCTCCTTGTTGAGTTCGAACAGCAGGTCGCTGATGCGCTCGCCGGTGTGGCTGTCGAGGTTGCCGGTGGGTTCATCGGCAAACAGCACGTCCGGTTCGGCGGCAAAGGCGCGGGCAATCGCTACCCGTTGCTGTTCGCCACCGGAGAGTTGGCGTGGCGAATGGGTCAGGCGTTGGCCCAGTCCGACGCGCTCCAGCAGGTGCCTGGCACGCTCGCGGGCGTCTTTGCGGCCGTCCAGCTCCAGCGGCAGCATGACGTTTTCCAGGGCGTTGAGGCTGTCGAGCAATTGGAAGGATTGGAATACAAAACCCACATGCTCGGCACGGATGCGCGCGCGCTGGTCTTCATCGAGGGTACTGAGGGCTTGCCCGGCGAGGGTGACTTCGCCGCTGCTGGGCAGGTCGAGGCCGGCCAGCAGGCCGAGGAGGGTGGATTTGCCGGAACCGGAGCTGCCGACGATAGCCAGGCTATCGCCCTTGTTCAGTTCCAGGCTCAGTTCGTGCAGGATAGTCAGTTCACCTTCCGCGCTGGGAACCACTTTGCTAAGGTTCCGCGCGGTGAGAATGCTTGCGCCCATGGAGAATCCGATGCGAATGTGGTTTTTGAGTGCTGGCCTGGCCTTGATGTGCATGGCCCAGAACGCAGCGGCGGGTACAGTCCTGATCGTTGGCGATAGTATCAGTGCCGGTTTCGGCCTGGATACCAGCAAAGGGTGGGTGGCCCTGCTGCAGCAACGGCTCAAGCAGGAAGGTTTCGACGATAAAGTAGTCAATGCCTCCATCAGTGGCGACACCAGTGCCGGAGGCCTGGCGCGGCTGCCGGCGGCGCTTGCAGAGCACAAGCCGGATGTGGTGGTCATTGAGTTGGGGGGCAATGATGGCCTGCGCGGGCAACCGCCTGCGCAATTGCAACAAAATCTTGCATCAATGATTGACCAGTCCAAGGCCGGTGGCGCCAAGGTGTTGTTGTTGGGGATGCAGTTGCCGCCCAATTATGGCCCGCGATACACCACCGCATTTGCCGAAGTCTATGGCGAGCTGGCCAAGCAAAAAAATGTCCCGCTGGTGCCGTTTTTCCTCGATGGCGTGGGCGGTCACCCGGAGCTGATGCAGGCTGATCAACTTCACCCGGCGGTCGGCGCCCAGGGCAAGTTGCTGGAAAATGTCTGGCCGACGCTAAAACCGCTGCTATGACGCTTTTCTACCGGCAGGCTTTCGGCTAAGGTGGCGCCCCCCCGATTTGGAGCCCCTGATGTCGCGTCCTGCCTGGTCCCTGTTTAACTACCAACTGATCGAGCCGGACGAGCAGCTGGATCTGTTCGCCTGCCAGGAAGTGCGGGTGCATCTGGTGGCGCGTCAACTGGAACTGGGCGGCTCTATCGATCGCACGCTGTGCGGCACCCTATTGCCGGCGCAACCGCGTTGGTCTCGGGTCGATCGTTCGATTTTCCAGGACCAGCGCCTGTGCCCGCTGTGCCGTGCCATCCTGGAGTCGCAGAAGCGCGGCACGCCGCCGATCTGGCCGGAGCTGCGTTTCGAGTTGTAGGGGGCAGCTAGAAGCGCGCTTCACGTATACAATCGATGTTTACCTACCCGTCGTCTGCGAAGGATTTACCGGATGTTGTCGCGCCTTTCCGTCGTCACCTGCTGCCTGTCTCTCGCTGCGCTTTGTGCGGCCGGTTCTGCGTCAGCTTTGCAGTTGCCTTTGCCCCCACCGGGTGAAGACATCGTCGGCCAGGTCCAGGTGATCAAGGCCAAGTACGAAGACACCTTTGCCGACCTGGGCACCACCTATGACCTGGGCTACTCGGAGATGGTCGCGGCCAACCCGGGCGTGGATGCCTGGTTGCCGGGCGCGGGCACCGAGATCGTATTGCCGACGCGTTTCATCCTGCCGCCGGGGCCTCGCGAAGGCATCGTGATCAACCTGGCGGAATACCGGCTCTATTACTACCCCAAGGGTCAGAACGTGGTCTACACGTTCCCGTTGGGGATTGGTCGTGAAGGCTGGGGTTCACCCATCGCCCATACCAGCATCATTGCCAAGACGCCAAACCCTACCTGGACCCCGCCCGCCTCGATCAAGGCCGAGCACGCCGCCAATGGTGACCCGCTGCCCAACGTGGTGCCGGCCGGCCCGGACAACCCACTGGGTCCGTTCAAGTTCACCCTGGGCACGCCGGGTTATCTGATCCACGGTTCCAACATGAAGTTTGGTATCGGCACGCGTACAAGCCACGGCTGCTTCCGCATGTTCAACAACAATGTGCTGGAGATGGCCGGCATGGTGCCGGTGGGGACATCGGTGCGCATCATCAACGATGCCTACAAGTTCGGCAGCAGCGGCGGCAAGGTGTACCTTGAAGCGCATACGCCCTTGAATGATGACGGTACGCCGTCGGTGGTCGACAAGCATACCGCGGTGATCAACGCCTTGCTCAAGCGTGAAGACCTGGCGAACAATTTGCGGGTCAACTGGGACCAAGTGCGTGACGTGGTCGCGGCGGAAGATGGTTTGCCGACGGAAATCGGTGTGCCCGGCGCAGCGTCGGTTGCCGCCAGCGCGCCGATCGATCTGCAGCAATAAGGCGCGACATCAAACGCCCGCCAAGGCCTTGCGCCAGGGCGGGCTTTTTATTGCGCGTGATTCAGGCACAAATCCCAGGCAATAAAAAAGCCGACCCATAAATGGATCGGCTTGATAACAACCCCGAGGGATTATTACTTGCGGCTAGCTTTTTCAAGCATGCGCAGAGCGCGCTCGTTAGCTTCGTCAGCAGTCTGTTGTGCTTTTTGAGCAGCAGCCAGAGCTTCATCAGCTTTACGGTAGGCTTCGTCTGCACGGGCCTGGGAGCGAGCTGCTGCGTCTTCAGTTGCAGTCAGACGAGCTTCGGTTTCTTTGGAGACGCTGCTGCAACCGGTAGCCAGAACTGCGGCCAGAGCCAGAGCAGAGAATTTCAGAACGTTGTTCATCGTGTTCCCCTTCAAGGACTTTCTATTAGATGGCTAGTATCTCAGAGTGAGCCAATAGCCGGCGTACATACTACCCATTACTTGTAGTAAGTAAACTGACGTAGCGCAAGAAGCAAAAAAAATTCTCGTGCCGAATCTATTTTGGCTAATCTTTTGGAGTTTTGTATAAAAACTGTCCAATTTTTTTAACCAGGCGTAAATCGGATCCAGGCTGAAAGGGCCGGCCCGCATGTGTTAAGCCCTGTAAACAGATGAAATTTTATATATCCACGCCGACACTTACGTTCAGCATGGCTTCGCGTTGCCCGGTATCTTTTGCGCATGTAGAGGTGACTTTAAGAGCGCCTGTTCGTCTCAAGGTTCAACTGCCGGCAATGTTCAGGCGTTCGATCATCGGTAGATCGAAGCCCTTTCTATATCCACCCGTGGCAGGGGATGACGAGTGCGCCTTGAGCAATTGCAGGATTGGTGCCTACTATTCCCTACGTGCAGGTGTGAGCGCTCAGGGTTTTCTCGTTGTCGAAACCGGCACGGGGTGGCGTAGATGTTCCTTCGCCGGAAAAACATCGGTAAGGTAGGGGTCAGAATCCAAGACCCGCGAGGAGTAGTGATGAGCGAGGCGTTGTCCATCCACCATGACCAGGCTGGTCATCAGTTCGAGACCAATGTGGACGGTCATCGTGCCTATCTGACCTATATGGATCTCGGCAAACAGACCCTGGATATCTATCGGACCTTCGTGCCCAACGCACTGCGGGGCCGTGGTATTGCGGCGGCACTGACCGAGGAAGCCTTGAAGTTTGCCGAGGAGGCGGGCTACACGGTGATCCCGTCCTGCTCCTATGTCGAACGCTACATGGAGCGCCACCAGCGCCATGCCGCGAAGTTGTAAGGCACAATCAGCAGCATGAAAAACGCCGGGCTCAGCCCGGCGTTTTTGTGTGCGCTCCATACAGACTCAGGTGCGCTTGCGCTTAGGCAGCACGTCCTTGAGCTTGGCGTGCATGCTGCGCAGTGTATTTTCGGTGGCGGCCCAGTCGATGCAGGCATCGGTGATCGACACGCCGTACTGCAAGTCGGCCAGGTCTTTTGGAATCGCCTGGCAACCCCAGTTCAGGTGGCTCTCGACCATCAGCCCGATGATCGACTGGTTGCCTTCGAGAATCTGGTTGGCGACGTTTTCCATCACCAGTGGCTGCAGGGCCGGGTCCTTGTTGGAATTGGCGTGGCTGCAGTCGACCATGATGTTCGGCTTGATCTTGGCCTTGTTCAACGCCTGCTCGCACAGCGCAACGCTGACCGAGTCATAGTTGGGCTTGCCGTTGCCGCCGCGCAGTACCACGTGGCCGTAGGCATTGCCCTTGGTGGTGACGATGGACACGCCACCTTCCTGGTTGATACCCAGGAAACGGTGCGGGCTGGAAACCGATTGCAGCGCGTTGATCGCCACAGTCAGGCCGCCGTCGGTGCCGTTCTTGAAACCCACGGCCGAGGACAGGCCGGACGCCATTTCGCGGTGCGTCTGGGATTCAGTGGTGCGTGCGCCGATGGCCGACCAGCTGATCAGGTCCTGCAGGTATTGCGGGGAGATCGGGTCCAGGGCTTCGGTGGCGGTGGGCAGGCCCATCTCGGCCAGGTCCAGCAGCAACTGGCGACCAATGTGCAGGCCGTCCTGGATCTTGAACGAGTCGTCCAGGTACGGGTCGTTGATCAAGCCTTTCCAGCCGACCGTGGTGCGCGGTTTTTCGAAATAGACGCGCATCACCAGGTACAGGGTGTCGGACACTTCCGCCGCCAGCACCTTGAGGCGCTCGGCGTACTCGTGGGCAGCCTTGAGATCGTGGATCGAGCAAGGCCCGATGACGACGAACAGGCGGTGGTCGGTGCCATCGAGAATGTCACGGATGACTTCGCGGCCCTTGGTGACGGTCTGCAGGGCAGCGTCGCTCAAAGGGATTTCGCGCTTGAGCTGATCGGGCGTGATCAGGGTCTCGTTGGATTCAACGTTTAGGTCATTGATCGGTAAATCAGCCATCGTGTTACTCGTCAGGGTCACGGGTGCCGGCCGCCAGCCATCCCCGTGCGGCGGAGCACAGCATGATTTGAATGCAGGGGGGAGGAACCTTAGCGCGTAACACCGGCCCGCGACAATGGGCAAAGCCCGCTTTAATCCAGTGCTGGCGCCACAAAGGCTTCGTGGGAGAACTCGCTGGCATGGCGCGATACCCACTCACGGGCCAGGGCTTCGAGTTGCTGGGGTGTCGGTTCGGTGTCTTCGTGCTGGCGGCAGTAGCGCTCTATCCGGCATGCTTGCTCACCCATGCGTGCACCGAACAACGCATGTTCATCGGTAAACGAGACACCGACGCGGTAGCCGTTTTCCACCTTGCGGCACCACGCCACATAGCCTGGATAACGTGCGCTGGCACCCAGGGACGGGATATGCAGATCAACCGCCGTGCCTTCGCGCCAAGCGCGTGGCCAATGGCAGGCGATGCCGCCCAGGCCGATAGCGTGCAGGCGTTGGCGAGGGATGGCGGGAGAGGGACGTTGGATTAACTCGACAGCGACATCATCAGGGTGAGGTAAAAAACGACCCATGTACACGGACTCCGAGCACCGTCCAATTGACGGCGGTGGCAGCAGTATAGTGAAGGAACTGGAATTGACCGACCTGGATATTGACCAGCAATTGCTGGGATTGCCAGGTATTTCTCTGGTGATCTTTACCAGCGCAGGGTGTTCCAGTTGCCGCTGGGCACGCCAGCAAGTGCCGGGCTGGCCGTTACCGGTGGACCGGCTGTGCTGGGTGGACGCCGGGCACAACGGTGGTGCGGTCGAACGCTACCAGATCTTTCATTTGCCGGCGCTGTTCGTGGTGTGCGAGGGTCAATTCCTTGGGCAAATACAGACACGTCTTACGCGTGACGACGTTTTCGATGCCGTAAAACAGGCACTCACCCGTCCAACTGAGGATTTGCCATGACAGCAGTTACACCCCAGCCACCACGCATTGGCATCATCGGCACCGGTGCCATTGGTGGTTTCTACGGCCTGATGCTGGCCCGCGCCGGTTTCGATGTGCACTTTTTGCTGCGCAGCGAATACGCGGCGGTCAGCGAGCACGGCCTGCACTTGAACAGCACCGTGCACGGCGTATTGCATCTGCATCCCGTGCAGGCCTACGCCCGCGCTGCCGATATGCCGCCATGCGACTGGCTGCTGGTGGGCACCAAGTCGACCGGCAACGTCGAATTGGCCCCGACCCTCGCCCAGGTGGCGGCGCCGGATGCCAAGGTGGTGTTGCTGCAAAACGGCCTTGATGTGGAAGACAGTCTGCGTGAACACTTGCCGGCGTCGCTGCACTTGCTGGGTGGCCTGTGTTATATCGGCGTGCACCGTTCTGGTCCGGGCGTTATCGAGCACCAGGCGTTGGGCCGGGTCAATCTGGGGTATCACAGTGGCACCGCGGCCAATGATGACGCCCGCCAAAAGGAGATTGTCGACGCAGGCGCCGCGTTGTTTCACCAGGCCGGTATCGAGTCGCAGGCCATGGCCAATGTGCATCTGGCACGCTGGCACAAGCTGGTGTGGAACGTGCCTTACAATGGCCTGTCGGTGTTATTGGGCGCGGGGACCACGGCGATGATGGCGGACGAATCCAGCCGCGAACTGATCCAGGCGCTGATGGCCGAAGTGGTGCAGGGTGCCCACGCCTGTGGTCATGAGATTCCCCAAAGCTACGCCGAGCAGATGTTTACCCTGACTGAAACCATGGACGATTACCTGCCGAGCATGTACCACGACCACGTGCACAAACGCGCGCTGGAACTGGCGGCGATCTACGCCCGCCCACTTGCTGCGGCCAGGGCTGCCGGCTGTGAGCTGCCACGGATGCAGGCGCTGTATCAGGCCTTGAGTTTTATTGATCGGCGTAACCGCTGAGCAGGGGGACACACCATGGCAAAGGGATTGGGCGACAAACTGGTGCTGGCGATTTCGTCGCGGGCACTGTTCGACCTCAGCGACAGCCACAAGATCTACCTCGCCCAAGGCGTTGAGGCGTACCGCAAGTACCAGATCGAGCACGAGGAGGAAATCCTCGAACCCGGCGATGCATTTCCGCTGGTCAAGAAACTGCTGAGCCTGAACGCCAGCCTGGGCCGTGCGCGGGTTGAAGTGGTGCTGGTGTCGCGTAACAGCGCTGACACCGGCTTGCGCGTGTTCAATTCGATCCAGCATTACGGCCTGGATATTTCCCGTGCCGCTTTCGTAGGCGGTCGTAGCCCTTATCCTTATTTGGCGGCGTTTGGCTGCCACCTGTTTCTTTCGACCCATGCCGAGGATGTACGCAGTGCCCTCGATGCGGGGTTCGCGGCGGCGACGATTCTGTCGGGCGGCCCGAACCGCGCATCCAGCGAAGAACTGCGCATTGCCTTCGACGGCGACGCTGTACTGTTTTCCGATGAGTCAGAACGTGTGTACCAGGCCGGTGGCCTGGCCGCGTTCCAGGCCAATGAGCGAGAGGCGGCGCGCCAACCGTTGCACGGCGGTCCTTTCAAGGGTTTTCTGGCGGCACTCAACTTGTTGCAGCGCGAGTTTCCCGATGAGGCCTGTCCGATCCGCACCGCCTTGGTCACTGCCCGTTCGGCGCCGTCACACGAGCGGGTGATTCGCACCTTACGTGAATGGGATATCCGCCTGGACGAGTCGTTGTTCCTTGGCGGCCTGGAGAAATCTGCATTCCTGGAGGCGTTTGCCGCCGATGTGTTTTTCGATGACCAGGCCGGGCATTGCGAGAAAGCCATGGAATTTGTCGCCACCGGGCACGTGCCCCATGGCATCAGTAATGAGGTGAAGATCTAGGGCGCTGCTAAGCTGATTTCATCTCCGCCATCCTGGCAGTCCAGGAGGTTCTATGATCCGTTCGATGCTGTACGCCACGGACCTCGGTCTGTACGCGCCTTATGTGATGCAACATGCGCTGGCGCTGGCTCGAACGTTCAAGGCGGACCTGTATGTGATTCATGTGGTCGAGCCCATCGGCCTGTTCGCCGAATCGGTGTTGCAGAGCTACCTTGATGAGAAGGCCCTGAGTGAGTGGCAAAGCCAGGGGCTGACCACGGTCATGGCGACGATCGAACAGCGGGTGCTGGACAGTTTTCGCGAGGAGTTGGGGGACGGCGAGCAAGACCTGAAGTTGATTCGCTCGGTACGGGTGATCCAGGGGGACCCCTGCGAGGTGATTCTCGACCAACTGCGCAAACTTTCCGTGGATCTGTTGATCGTAGGAAGTCATAGCCATGCAACCGCGGCGGCCACCCCGTTGGGCCGCACCGCTGCGCGGGTGCTGCAGCTGTCTACGGTGCCGGTCTACCTGGTGCCTTCGTTGCAACGTCGACGCAGTGATGACGTGTGATGGATGAAAAGGATAAAAAGTTCTAGATTTATCCATCAAACCTTTAATATAGTTATATACCGTCGCTGATACCCGTGGCGTCTATCTGCTTTGAGGGACACATATGAAGCTTCAACAACTGCGCTACATCTGGGAAGTGGCGCACCACGACCTCAACGTTTCCGCTACCGCTCAAAGCCTCTACACCTCGCAACCCGGTATCAGCAAGCAGATCCGCCTGCTCGAAGACGAGCTGGGCGTCGAAGTGTTCGCGCGCAGCGGCAAGCACCTCACCCGTGTCACCCCGGCCGGTGAGCGCATCATCACCACCGCCGGCGAGATCCTGCGCAAAGTCGAAAGCATCAAGCAGATCGCCCAGGAATTCTCCAACGAGAAGAAAGGCACGCTGTCCATCGCCACCACCCACACCCAGGCGCGTTACGCGTTGCCGCCGGTGATCCGTGATTTCATCAAGCAGTACCCGGATGTGGCCCTGCACATGCACCAGGGTTCGCCGATGCAGATCGCCGAAATGGCCGCTGACGGCACCGTCGATTTTGCCATTGCCACCGAGGCTCTTGAGCTGTTCGGCGACCTGGTGATGATGCCGTGCTACCGCTGGAACCGTTGTGTGGTCGTGCCGCAAGGTCACCCTTTGGCCAAGCTGCCGAAGCTGACCCTGGAAGCCCTGGCCGAATACCCGATCGTGACCTACGTGTTCGGTTTCACCGGCCGTTCCAAGCTCGACGAAGCCTTCAGTCATCGTGGCCTCACGCCGAAAGTGGTGTTCACTGCCGCCGACGCCGACGTGATCAAGACTTATGTACGCCTGGGCCTGGGCGTGGGCATCGTCGCCAAGATGGCGGTCGACACGGCCCTCGACAAAGACCTGGTGGTGCTCGATGCCAGCGAGCTGTTCGAGTCCAGCGTGACCAAGATCGGCTTCCGTCGTGGCACCTTCCTGCGTGGCTTCATGTGCGATTTCATCGAGAAGTTTGCGCCGCACCTGACCCGCGAAGTCATGGCCAAGGCGATCCAGTGCCACAACAAGCAGGAGCTGGAAGAGCTTTTCGACGGCGTTGAATTGCCCGTCCATTAAGCCAGCGGTTTATTTGGCCTCGGTAACCGTAAAATGTTGCCGGGCGCCTGCCACCAGAATCTCCACCTCATCGCCTTCGAACTTGCCCAGCAGGCTTTTGCCCAGTGGTGAGCGCGGGGTGATGACGGTCACCGGTTGTCCAACCACGTCAACCTTCAAACCGGCCGCATCCGGCGCCAGGAACAGCCATTGCTGGCGACTGCTCTCATCTTCCAGGCCCAGCAGGGTGCCGACTTCTATACCGCGCTGATCATCGTAGGCCCGTAATGGCAGGTTCTGGCACAGCGCCAACGCCTGCTTGATCTCCTCGACGCGCTTGGCTTGCCCGGCCGCCAGGTAGGATGCCTCCAGCCCGAGGGTGTCGTACTTGTTTTCAGCGATGTTTTCTTCGTGGGTCGCGGTTTCGTAGGCGGTCTGCGCGGCGCGCTGGGCGATGTCGAGGTCGACGCTGAGCTTTTCCAGGATGAGCAGGTGGACGGCGTGTTTATTCATGGTCATCAATCGCAGAATTGCAGGACATTGGCCCGGGTCTTTTCGTTGGGAGCGTTCTGGTCCTGTTGCAGCCAGAACTGGCATTTGGGGTTGGACAGGTTGCGCGCATTGTTGCGCGCCTGGTCCAGGCTCTGTTGCTGCTCCTGTTTCTGCAGGTTCTGCTGATACTGCTCGAACATGCGATTCGGCGGTTCAGGCGCGGCCACCGCAGGCTTGCCCAATTGCTGCACTGCCTGGGCCACCGGCGCCAGGCTCTGGGGGAACAGGTAGCGCGACGCCAGCCAGGTGGTCAGCACGATGGCGATAAACCCCAGCCATACGCCAAACGAGATAGCGGCACTGAGCTTGAACAGCGACAACGGACGATCAGACATGAGGCCCTCCTGGCAGGCATTGACGGCGTGGCGGCGATTGTCGCACAGCCACCGTGCAGAATAATCGTGATCAAGCCTTCTGCATCCGCACATTTATGCGGACAATCGAACCTTTGAGCGTTGGAGCCCGGAATGAAAGCCCGCTGGGATATTTTTTGCAGCGTCGTCGACAACTTCGGCGACATCGGCGTGACCTGGCGCCTGGCCCGGCAACTGGTGGCGGAACACGCCTGTGATGTGCGCTTATGGGTTGACGACCTGCGCGCATTCGAACGCATGTGCCCTGAGATTGATGTGCAGCTCGATCAACAATGGCAGGAAGGCGTCGAAGTGCGTCATTGGCCGGCCGAGTGGGTGGGCGCGCCCGCGGCGGATGTGGTGATCGCCGCGTTTGCCTGCCAGTTGCCGCCTGAGTATATGGAGGCCATGGCCGAGCGTGAACGCACGCCGGTGTGGATGAACCTGGATTACCTCAGTGCCGAGGAATGGGTCGTGGGTTGCCACCGGCTGCCGTCGGTGAAGTTCAAGGGCGTGCAGAAGTACTTCTTCTTCCCCGGATTCCGCCCCGGCACCGGCGGCCTTTTGCGTGAGGCCGGGTTGCTGGAACAGCGTCGGGCTTTTCAGCAGGATGCGAGTGCGCAGCAAGACTTCCTGCAAACCTTGGGTGTGTTTCCCACAGCCGGTGCGCGGCTGATCTCACTGTTTGCCTACGAAAATGCCGGGCTCGCCAGTTGGTTGGACGAGTTATCGACGGACGGGCGTGCCACTCATCTATTGGTGCCGGAGGGGCGCATTCTGGGCGATGTGCAGCGCTGGCTGGGTCTGGATCGGCTGGTGGCGGGGGATATCCACCAGCGCGGCTCGCTGACCGTGCAGGTCATCGCTTTCGTGCGTCAGGAGCAATACGACCGCCTGCTGTGGTGCTGTGACTTCAATGCCGTGCGCGGCGAAGACTCGTTCGTGCGCGCCCAGTGGGCCGGGCGCCCACTGCTGTGGCATATCTATCGACAGGACGAAGATATTCACCTCGACAAACTCGATGCCTTTCTGGATCTGTACACCGCCGGTTTGTCACCCGCTGCAAGGCAGGCGTTGATCGGGCTCTGGCAAGCCTGGAACACGGAGGGCGATATGGCCCAACCGTGGAAAATGCTGCTGGAACATTGGCCGGAGGTCAGCCAGCATGCCGAAACATGGTGTCTGGAACAGGGCTTGCAGGCCGATCTTGCGACGGCGCTGGTGAAGTTTTATGAAAGTTGGATATGATACGCCACCTTGAATTTTGTAAATCCCATCCAAATTTCGGATATATGCAATGAAAACTGGTAAAGAACTGAAACCCGGTACAGTGATCCGTCTCGAAAACGACCCTTGGCTGGTTCAGAAAGCTGAGTTCACCAAGTCTGGTCGTAACAGCGCCATCATGAAGACCAAGCTGAAGAACCTGCTGACCGGTTACAAGACCGAGATCGTCTACAGCGCCGATGACAAACTGGACGACGTAATCCTCGACCGCAAAGAAGCGACCCTGTCCTTCATCAGCGGCGACACCTACACGTTCATGGACACCACCGACTACACCATGTACGAGCTGAACGCTGAAGATATCGAAGCCGTTCTGCCGTTCGTGGAAGAAGGCATGGAAGACATCTGCGAAGCGATTTTCTTCGAAGACCGCCTGGTTTCCGTAGAACTGCCAACCACTATCGTGCGTCAGGTTGACTACACCGAAGGTTCCGCTCGCGGCGACACGTCGGGCAAGGTGATGAAGCCAGCCAAACTGAAAAACGGTACCGAACTCGCCGTTGCGGATTTCATCGAAATCGGCGACCTGATCGAGATCGATACCCGCGAAGGCGGTTCGTACAAAGGTCGCGCCAAGAAGTAATTCTGGCCCCGCAGATACGAAAAAAAGCCCGACCTTGAGTCGGGCTTTTTCGTGGGCGCTGTTTTTTACTTCAAGTGTTGCTTCAGCTCATCCGAGGCCTGGAGCAATGCGGAGCGGACTGCCGGGACTTGGCTGACCACGTTGAGCAAACCGTAGTCGTGAATCATGCCGTTGTAGCGCACGGCAGTCACCGGTACACCGGCTGCGTCCAGCTTGCGGGCGTAGGCTTCACCCTCATCCCGCAGCACATCGGCGCTGGCTGTCTGGATCAGCGCAGGTGGCAAGCCTTTGAGCTGGTCGGTGGTGGCCCGCAGCGGCGAGGCATAGACCTCGGCGCGCTGGTTGGCGTCGGTGGTGTAGTTGTCCCAGAACCACTTCATCATGTTGCGGGTCAGGAAGTGCCCTTCGGCGTACTGGTTGTAGGACGCGGTGTCGAAATTGGCGTCGGTCACCGGCCATAGCAACAATTGGAACTTGATCGCCGGCGTGCCCTTATCCTTGGCCATCAGGCTGACCACTGCCGCCATGTTGCCGCCGACACTGTTGCCCGCGACCGCCAGGCGCTTGCCATCGACGTTGATCTCTTTACCGTGCTCGGCCACCCATTTTGTGGCGCCGTAGGCCTGGTTGATCGCCACTGGGTAATGCGCTTCCGGTGAAGGCGTGTAGTTGACGAATACCGCCACCGCCCCCGAACCCACCACCAGATCCCGCACCAGGCGCTCATGGGTCGGGTAATCCCCCAGCACCCAGCCGCCACCGTGGAAGAACATGAACACAGGCAATGTGCCCTTGACCCCGGCTGGCCGCACGATGGTCAGGTCCAGCGGCTTGCCGTCGACCTGGATGGTCTTCTGGCTCACATCCGCCTTGGGCAAGGTCAGCTTCACACCGGCCTGGGCGCCGGTCAGTACGGCACGGGCGTCCTTGGGCGTCAGTTGTTCCATCGGTTTGCCGTTGCCTGCGTTCAACACATCCAGGAAGGCCTGGGTGTTGTGCTCGACTTCACCGGTCGCCGCAAAGGCGTGGGTGATGGACAAGGCGAGCAGGGTGCCGGTGAGCGCTTTACCAATTGTGTTCATTTCGTTCTCCAGGGGCGGCCGGTTTCATTTAGACGATCACGTGCAGGCGTACATCGACGTTGCCACGGGTGGCGTTGGAGTAAGGGCAGACTTGGTGGGCGGCGTCGACCAGGCTCTGCGCGTCGTCCTGGGCCAGGCCGGGCAGGCTGATGTGCAGGTCGATGTCCAGGCCGAAACCGCCGGGGATCTGGCCGATGCCAACGTGGGCGGTGATCGAGGCGTCATCCGGGATTTTGCGTTTGGTCTGGCTGGCGACGAATTTCAGGGCACCGATGAAGCAGGCCGAGTAGCCGGCAGCGAACAGTTGTTCAGGGTTGGTGGCCTGGCCGCCGGCACCGCCCAGTTCTTTGGGGGTGGAGAGTTTGACGTCGAGGATGTTGTCGCTGGAAACAGCACGACCATCACGGCCGCCGGTGGCGGTAGCTACTGCGGTGTAGAGCGTTTGCATGGTGTTTTCCTCTTGGTTTTTAGCGCTAAATGTTTGCGCACTAAGTAGTTGGTGAGGCAAATGTATAGCGCTAATGTTTAGCGCGCAAGATAAATTTATAAAATATTTTCGTGTAGCCAAAACCGATGTGGGAGGGGCGTTCTAAATTGCGTTCTGCAAGTTGCTGCGCAGTGCAATCAAATCAGCTTGTAGCTTGCGTAGTTGGTCCAACTCCAGGCCGCTGGCGCCCAGGATGCACTGCGGGATCCCCAGGGCCTTGTCCTGCAATGCCCGCCCGGCCTCGGTCAGTTCTACAACCACGACGCGTTCATCCTCGCGGCTGCGGGTACGGCTGAGCACACCTTCGGCTTCCAGGCGCTTGAGCAGTGGGGTAAGCGAGCCCGGATCGGTCAGCAGGCGGCTGCTGATTTCGCCGACGGTCAAACCATCCTCTTCCCACAACACCATCATGGCCAGGTACTGCGGGTAGGTCAGGCCAAGTGCTTGCAGCAATGGCTTGTAGACCTTGGTCATCAGCAGCGAGGTGGAGTGCAAGGCGAAGCACAGCTGGTTGTCCAGCATCAGGGATTCGCACGGATCAGGATTCTTGCTCATGGCGGTACCTCGAAAAAGCATGTCTGGGCTGGAATCTAGCGGGCAAATCTTTAATGCGCCAGATAATTCTGACCGAATGGTTAGACCAGGCCACTCTGTAGCGCCAGATCCCAAGGCGGCACCGGGCTGAAGCGGGACTTCAGATATTCCAGCAGCAATCGGCTGCGGGCATTGGGTTGCTGTTCCAGGCGCAGCGCGTAGATTCCGGTGGTCTCGGGGCTGGGCAGGCCGTCTTCGCAGAACAAGGGCAGCAGTTCGCCGCGCACCAGGTATTCGCTGGCCAGCCACGTGGGCAGGTGAGCGATACCCAGTCCTGCCAAAGCACCAGACAACAAGGCTTCAGCGTTATTGGCGCTCATGCGGATGCGCTGCGGTCGATAGGTGGCACGGCGCCCATCCAGCTCGAAGCGCCAGGCGAACGTCGGCGCCAGGCCATCCCAGTCCAACCCGTCATGTTCGCTCAGTTCCCGAGGGTGGATCGGCGTGCCCCGGCTTTTCAGATAGGCCGGGCTGGCGCACGCGATGCGCACGATGCTGGCCAAGGGCGTGGCGATCAACCGCGTGTCGACGAGATGGCCGGCGCGCAGCACTAGGTCCACCTTGCCCAGGTGCGCGCCCTGCATATCCACAAAGCTGTCGATCAGATGCAGGTGCACATCCAGTCCCGGGTAGACATTGAGGAAATCCGCGATCACCGGCGCCAGATGCCGTCGACCAAATGCCGCTGGTGCATCGACTCGGATGAGGCCTTCCGGCGCATGGCTGAGGGACACCGCTTCGGCCCGCGCCAGTTGCAGCTCGCTGACAATCCGCCGTGCCCGCTCGGCGAAGGCCAGCCCCGCCGGAGTCGGCACTACGGCGTGGGTGCTGCGCTGGAACAAGCGGCTGCCCACCGAGCTTTCCAGGCTGTCGATCCGCCGTGCTACCGCCGACGGCGTCAGCGGATGGCGGCGTGCGGCGGCGGAGAAACTGCCGGTCTCCAGTACATCGAGAAACAGGCTCAGTTGATCGGTCAGAGGATTGGGGTTCATCGTAGCGTCGCTTATGCGAGATTGGCACAGCCATTGTGCGTTGCTGTGCGTTTCCGCGCCAGAGCCGACTGCGTAGCATGCAAGGCCTGGGATTGCGGAGTAACAAGCGGTGTTGGATTTAATGATGTACCTGATCTTGGGCGCGGCCCTCGGCACGGTGGGCGGCCTGTTTGGCATTGGCGGTGGGTTGATTGCCATCCCGGTGCTGGGCGTGTTGTTCGGCCTGGACCAGCAATTGGCCCAAGGCACCGCCTTGGTGATGGTGGTGCCCAACGTGATGCTGGCGCTGTGGCGCTATCACCAGCGCAACCGTATCGAGCTGCGCCATGCGTTGCCGCTGGGCGTCATGGGTTTCACGTTTGCCTGGCTGGGTTCGATCTGGGCAGTGGGCTTGGACGCGGGTGCGATGCGCATCGGTTTTATCGCCTTCCTGTTGACGCTATCCGCCTACAACTTGCTGCGCATGTTCACCCGTAACGCGCCGCCGACGGCGCAGATGCGTTATTCCTGGCCATGGCTTGGGGTACTGGGTGCCGCCTCCGGGTCCATGGGCGGTTTGTTTGGCGTAGGCGGGGCAGTGGTCGCAACGCCGGTGTTGACCAGTTTGTTCGGCACGACCCAGGTGGTTGCCCAAGGTTTGTCCCTGGCCTTGGCCTTGCCGAGCACCGGCGTGACGTTGGTCACCTACGCCTGGCACCAGGAAGTGGACTGGATGATCGGCGTGCCGTTGGCCGTTGGCGGCTTGCTCAGCATCAGTTGGGGCGTGAAGGTCGCCCATGCATTGCCGGAGCGCGTGCTGCGCGGCCTGTTCTGCGGCTTCCTGGTGGTGTGCGCGGTGATGCTGACTTTTAAAGTTTGAATCCTTCGAGGATGTACTCCGCCAGGCAGTCAGTGATGGGGGAGGTCATCGCCGGGTTGCGTAGCAATCGAAGCGTCATCGATGGCAGCGGCGGAAAACCTTCTTCGCTGCCGAGCACCCGCAGATCGTCGGTCACCAGGCTTTCCATGCTGACCATCACCGCCAGGCCGGAACTCACCACGGCCTGAATCGCCGCCACGTTGGAACTGTGGTAGGCCAGTCGGTAGTCCCGCCCCGCGGCGTCCAGTGCCGCACGGGTCCACTGGGTGCAGAAGCTGTCGACCCCGGAAATTGCC
The DNA here is from genome assembly GCF_059133265.1 of Pseudomonas sp. FBCC-B1565. Taxonomy (NCBI): domain Bacteria; kingdom Pseudomonadati; phylum Pseudomonadota; class Gammaproteobacteria; order Pseudomonadales; family Pseudomonadaceae; genus Pseudomonas; species Pseudomonas sp. FBCC-B1565. Next base: position 4,724,779 of record NZ_CP101438.1, on the reverse strand, counting down.
AGCGGCAGCGCGTCGTGTTCGTCCACGCAGAAGCAAGGCGCGGCCACCCACACCATGCGCTCGGTACGCAGCAACTCGCCGATTTCATTGCCGGGTTCGCGGCTGATAACGGTCAGCGCCAGGTCCCGGCGCTGCATCAACACCGTCGACGCCTCGCAGTGCATCTCGATCTGGATCAGCGGATATGCCTTGGAAAACCGCTTGAGGATGCCTGGCAGGAAACGCATCACGTAGTCGTCCGGCGTGCCGATGCGCACCAACCCGACCATGTGCGGCTCGCGCAGGGTGTTGAACACTTCGCTGTGCAGTTTCAGGATGCGCCGCGCATAGCCCAGCAAGACCTGGCCCTCGGGCGTCAGCCGCACCTGCCGACCATCGCGTTCGAACAACTTGCGCTGCAATACGTCTTCTTCCAGGCGTTTCATCTGCATGCTCACCGCCGATTGTGTGCGGTTGACCCGTTCGCCAGCGCGGGTAAAGCCGCCCTCGTCAGCGATGGCGACGAAGGTGCGCAGCACTTCAGTGTCGATGCTCGGGTAGCCGGACAATTGATCAATCTCCGAGATGCATTGCATAAAAAACATTCGTTGGATTGATCATAAGGCCAGGCACACACTTGCGCCATCCCCACTGGAGGGCGAGAAGATGAAAGGTCAAAGAGGTTTTGTATTGCTGGCGAAACGTCCGTTTGCCGGGCTGTTTCACAAGGTTGCGCGCTGGCAGGCGCTGCATGAGGAGCGCCAGATGCTGGCGACCTTGAGTGATGATGCGCTCAAGGACATCGGCCTCAATCGCGGCGACGTGGAGCAGGAGCGCCACCTGCATTTCTGGCAAGACCCGCTGCGAAAATAATCGCGGATGCAGTAGGGTAGTCGGCGAGTCCCCACGGAGAAACCCATGCCCGCCGACCTGTCTTTTTCACTCAAGCAAGCTCGACGCATGGCGCTGGCGGCCCAGGGTTTTTCCGGACGCCAGGCGCCTGCACTGATCAAGGCTGCGCACCTCAACCGCATGATCGAGCGCCTGGGCGTGTTGCAGATCGATTCGGTCAATGCCGTGGTGCGCTCCCATTACCTGCCGCTGTTTTCCCGCTTGGGCAACTACTCCCCGCTGATACTTGAACAGGCCGCCTGGAGCCAGGGGCGGCGGCGTTCGCTGTTCGAATATTGGGGGCATGAGGCATCGCTGTTGCCGATGGCGCTGTACCCGCTGATGCGCTGGCGCATGGAGCGGGCCAGGCAAGGGCAGGGCATTTATTCGCAAATGGCACGTTTTGGGCGTGAGCAACAGGCCACTATTCAGCGGGTGCTGCAGACCGTCGAGCAACAGGGCGCGCTGGGTGCCGGCAGCTTGTCGACCCGCGAGGAGCGCGCCGGCCCGTGGTGGGACTGGAGCGACGAAAAGCACGCGTTGGAATGGCTGTTTGCCGCTGGCCTGGTCACGGTCGCCGGCCGGCGCGGGTTCGAGCGGCTCTATGATTTGCCGGAGCGGGTCATTCCCGGCGATATCCTTCAAACCTCTGTGACTGAAACCGAGGCCCAGCGCGGCTTATTGCTGCACAGCGCCACCGCGTTGGGGGTCGGTACTGAAAAAGACCTGCGTGATTACTTCCGTCTCGACCCGGCCGACAGCCGCACTCGCCTTGCTGAATTGGTGGAAGACGGTCGATTGTTGACGTGCCAGGTACAAAGCTGGAAACAACCGGCGTACTGCCTGCCCGATGCCAAAGTGCCGCGCAAAGTGCCGGCCAGCGCCTTGTTGTCGCCATTTGATTCGCTGGTCTGGGAGCGCAGTCGCACCGAGCGGCTGTTCGACTTCCGTTACCGGCTGGAGATCTATACCCCGCAAGACAAGCGGGTGTACGGCTACTACGTGCTGCCGTTCTTGCACAACGAGCGGATCGCCGCGCGCGTCGACCTGCGCGCCGAACGCGCCAATGGGCGCCTGGCGGTGCATGCGGTGCACGAAGAAGAGCCGGGGTTGGATGAGGAAGGGATGTTGGCGCTGGCGCAGAACCTGCGGCAAATGGCCGACTGGCTGGGGCTGGAGCAGGTGCAGCTCAACTGCCAAAGGCCCAGTGCCGACCGGTTGCGGGCGGCGATGATCAGCATGGGGGTTGGTCTTTAGGGCCTCATCGGGGGCAAGTCGAATCGTCGCACCGCCCCTCCCACACTTGAATGTATTCACAGATCAAAATGTGGGAGGGGGCTTGCCCCCGATGAGGCCCTGAAGGCAACTGAAAACTCAGCGTTTGACTTGCTTCAATGTCTCGGCAATCAGAAACGCCAACTCCAGAGACTGATCGGCATTCATGCGTGGGTCGCAGTGGGTGTGATAACGGTCCGACAATCCATCCTCGGTGATCGGCCGCGCGCCGCCGATGCACTCGGTGACGTTCTGCCCGGTCATCTCGATGTGAATCCCGCCGGCATAGCTGCCTTCGGCCTGGTGCACCTGGAAGAACTCCTTCACCTCGCCGAGGATCTGCGCAAAGTCGCGGGTTTTGTAGCCGCTGCTGGCCTTGATGGTGTTGCCATGCATCGGGTCCGAGCTCCACAGCACCTGCTTGCCCTCGCGCTGCACGGCACGAATCAGGTGGGGCAGGTGATCGCCGACCTTGCCCGCGCCCATGCGCGCGATCAGGTTGAGGCGGCCGGGGTCGTTGTCCGGGTTGAGGATATCGATCAGGCGGATCAGGTCATCCGGGTTCATGCTCGGCCCGACCTTGACCCCGATCGGGTTGTTCACCCCGCGCAGGAACTCGACGTGAGCGCCGTCCAGTTGGCGAGTGCGATCGCCGATCCACAGCATATGGGCCGAGCAGTCGTAGTAGTCGTTGGTCAGGCTGTCACGGCGTACGAAGGCTTGTTCGTAGTTGAGCAGCAGCGCTTCGTGGGCGGTGAAGAAGCTGGTCTCGCGCAGTTGCGGCGAGCTGTCCATGCCGCAGGCGCGCATGAAGGCCAGGGTTTCGTCGATACGGTCGGCCAGTTGGCTGTATTTTTCAGCCAGCGCAGAGTTGGCGATAAAGTCCAGGTTCCACTTGTGCACCTGGTGCAGGTCGGCAAAACCGCCCTGGGCAAAGGCGCGCAGCAGGTTCAGGGTAGCGGTGGACTGGTGGTAGGACTGCAGCAGGCGGTCCGGGTCCGGCACGCGGCTTTTCTCGTCGAAACCGATGCCATTGACGATGTCGCCACGGTAGGCGGGCAGGGTGACACCGTCGATGGTTTCATCGTTGGCCGAGCGCGGCTTGGCGAACTGGCCCGCCATGCGCCCGACCTTGACCACCGGGCAGCCGGCGGCAAAGGTCATCACGATAGCCATTTGCAGCAGCACTTTGAACGTGTCGCGGATTTTCGCGGCGGAGAACTCGGCAAAACTCTCGGCGCAATCGCCGCCTTGCAGCAGGAACGCGCGGCCCTGGGTTACCTCGGCAAACTGGCGGCGTAACTCGCGGGCTTCACCGGCAAACACCAGTGGCGGGTAGCTGGCCAGGTTCTGCTCCACTTGCAGCAAGTGTGCAGCGTCCGGGTACCGGGGTTGTTGCTGGATCGGCAGGGCGCGCCAGCTGTCGGGGCTCCAGGGTTGGCTCATCATGAACTCGATTGGCTGATTGACGGTGGGGCGCCAATGTTATCAGCAATTAGTGCGTGACCTGTTGCCGCCGGTTGGCCGACAATCGCGCCTTTGCCGTGCAGCAAACCCGTTAGGAGTAGTGATGACCGAGGAGCGTGTCGAGCGCCTGCTGGCCGAAGTCCATGATGATTTCGGCATGATCCGTGTGCTCGAAGTGGCCGATTACCGTTTTCTCGAGTTTGGCGACGCCATCGAGCAAAGCTGCGTGTTCACCGCTGATCCGAGCTGGCTGGAGTACGACTACACCCGTGCGATGCTGATCGGTGCGTTGTGTCATGAACAACCCGAGAGCGCGCTGTTCCTCGGCCTGGGCGCCGGCACGCTGACCCAGGCGTGCCTCAAGTTCCTGCCGCTGGAAGATGTGGAAGCCATCGAACTGCGCCCCGATGTGCCACGTCTGGCCATTGAGTTCCTTGGGCTGGATGACGACCCGCGGCTGTACATCCGCATTGGCGACGCATTGCAATTGCTGGAGACCGCCGAGTCGGCCGACCTGATTTTCGTCGACCTCTATACCGATGTCGGTCCCGGCGTCGGGCATCTGGCGTGGACCTTCCTGGAGAACTGCCAGAAAAAACTCAACCCTGGCGGTTGGCTGGTGATCAACCAATGGGCCACCGATGATGGCAAGCCGCTGGGCGCGGCATTGTTGCGCGGGTTGTATCACCGGCATTACTGGGAGCTGCCGGTGAAGGAGGGCAATGTGATTTTGCTGGTGCCTTCGGAGCTGGATCAGGCGCTGGATCTGGAGGCACTGTCCGCTCGCGCCGAGGCCCTGGCATCGAAGTTGGGGTATTCGTTGCAGCCGTTGATCAAGGCGATTCGCCCGGCGACCTGAGCTAGATGCCTTTGAATATGCCGGGTCGCTTCTCAATCATTGCCCGCACACCTTCCTTGGCATCCTCACTGTTGAGCAATTTGTCCACCATCGGCGGCAACGCCTCAGCCGCCACGGCTTCGCCTTCCATGCGCGCCAGCCGTGCCGACATCAACGTAGCCTGCACGCCCAGCGGTGCCTGGCGGGCGATGCGGTTGGCGAGTTCGACGGCGCGGGGCAGCAAGTCCTCGCTGGCCATCACTTCCTGCACCAGGCCCAGGCGCAGGGCTTCATGGGCATCGAACTCGTCGCCGGTGAGCAGCCAGCGCATCGCGTTGCCCCAGCCGGCGATCTGATGAAGGCGCAGCGTCGCGCCGCCGAACGGAAAGATGCCACGCTGCACCTCCATCTGCGCAAAGCGCGTGTTGCTCGCACAGAGGTTGATATCTGCGGCCAGCATCAACTCTATCCCGATGGTCAGGCAGTAGCCCTGGGCCGCGACGATCACCGGTTTGCTCACGCGCGGGCCGGCAAACACGCCCCACGGATCACAACCGCCCAGAGGCGGCTGCCAGCCACTGGCCATCACGCTGCTGACATTGGCCAGGTCCAGCCCGGCGGTAAAGTGGTCGCCATGGGCAAATACCACGGCCACCCGAGCGTCGTCATTTCGATCAAATTCGCCATACGCCAGGCTCAGCTCATTGAGCAGGTCGAGGTCGAACGCGTTGCGTTTGGCCACCCGGTCCAGACCCAAAAGCAAGACATGACCCTGGAGTTCACGACTGACGCGGCTGCTGCTGGCTTGATTCATCGGGTGTGCCCTCGGGCGCGGGGAAAGGTTTCGGACCAAAGGACCGCAAAGGTCAGGTGAACCGTTTAAGCGTTATGACCAGCAGGGCCGGGCCTCTGAAAAATAGACCCTGGCGGTGTTATCTGCAAAGACTGTGATGCAGCGCGGTTTATCGGTGCCTTACGATAAAAAAAGCTCCCTTTTTCAGCTATTTCCGGTATAGTGCGCGCCGGCCTTTAACCGGGCCGCGTTTAGGTAGCGCAATTCCCCGAAGTCAGCTTCGGCTGCACGTCCGCACAGCGGACTCTCCCTTGACGAATCTTTTTCATTCATTCGTTTTCGCAAATCCCCGCCGACAAAGCAGCCAGGGCGACTCTTGAGTCTCAACACGGCATGCGCAGCTTTGGAGCATGGGTCTTTGCGGATGCACTTAGAGGCAGACCCATGACCCAGGAAACCGGCGGCTTCGCCGCTTTTAATCTTAACCCGAATATTCTTGCAGCAGTCGCAGCGACCGGCTACGAAGAACCTTCGGCGATTCAGCAGCAATCGATCCCGATCATCATGGCCGGCCAGGACATGATTGGCCAGGCGCAAACCGGTACCGGTAAAACCGCCGCGTTCGCCCTGCCTATCCTGCATTGCATCGATCCTGCCAAGCGCGAACCGCAAGCCCTGATCCTGGCGCCAACTCGTGAGTTGGCGCTGCAAGTAGCAACCGCTTTTGAAACCTACGCCAAGCAAATGCCAGGCGTAACCGTTGTGGCCGTTTACGGCGGCGCGCCTATGGGCCCGCAACTCAAGGCAATCCGCAATGGCGCACAGATCGTTGTCGCCACCCCGGGCCGTCTGTGCGACCACCTGCGTCGTGACGAGAAAGTCCTGTCGACCGTGAACCACCTGGTTCTGGACGAAGCTGACGAAATGTTGAAGCTGGGCTTCATGGATGACCTGGAAGTCATCTTCAAGGCACTGCCACCGACCCGTCAGACTGTATTGTTCTCGGCCACCCTACCGCAGTCGATCCGTGCCATTGCCGAACGCCACCTGCGCGATCCGCAACACGTGAAAATCCAGACCAAGACCCAGACCGTTACCGCGATCGAACAGGCTCACCTGTTGGTTCACGCTGACCAGAAGACCTCGGCTGTATTGAGCCTGCTGGAAGTCGAAGACTTCGACGCCCTGATCATGTTCGTGCGCACCAAGCAAGCGACCCTGGACCTGGCCAGTGCCCTGGAAGCCAAGGGCTACAAAGCCGCTGCGCTGAACGGTGACATCGCCCAGAACCAGCGTGAGCGCGTGATCGACTCCCTCAAGGATGGCCGCCTGGACATCGTTGTAGCGACCGACGTTGCTGCCCGTGGCCTCGACGTTCCACGTATCACCCACGTGTTCAACGTTGACATGCCATACGACCCAGAGTCCTACGTGCACCGTATCGGCCGTACCGGCCGTGCCGGTCGCGAAGGTCGTGCACTGCTGCTGGTGACTCCGCGTGAGCGCCGCATGCTGCAAGTGATCGAGCGTGTGACCGGTCAGAAAGTCGCTGAAGTGCGCCTGCCGGATGCCCAGGCAGTTCTCGATGCCCGCATCAAGAAACTGACCAACAGCCTGGCGCCACTGGTGGCCGACGCTGAATCGACCCACGGCGACCTGCTGGACCGCCTGACCGCCGACATCGGTTGCACCCCGCGTGCCCTGGCTGCAGCCCTGCTGCGCAAGGCAACCAACGGTCAGGCCCTGACCCTGGCGGCCATCGAGAAAGAACGTCCACTGGTGCCGAACAGCGCGCCACGCGGTGATCGTCCAGAGCGTTCCGGCGACCGTCCAGACCGTGGTGATCGTGAGCGTCGTGCTCCGGTTCCATTGGCTGAAGGCCGTGCGCGTTGCCGTACCGCGCTGGGCGCGCGTGATGGCATTGCTGCCAAGAACCTGCTGGGCGCTATCCTCAATGAGGGTGGCCTGGCACGTGAAGCCATCGGTCGCATCCAGGTCCGTGACAGCTTCTCCCTGGTGGAGCTGCCTGAAGACGGTCTGGAAAAACTGCTGACCAAGCTGAAAGACACTCGCGTTGCCGGTAAGCAGCTCAAACTGCGTCGCTACCGCGAAGATTGATCCGCCCTTGGGCTGATTGATCGCAAGTAAAAAATCCCCGACTGGTTCGGGGATTTTTTTTGCCTGAAACTTACCTTAGCCGAAGCGGTAGATGTCCATGCCCAGCGCGCCCATGGTGAATCCCTGGTGTGCCACGCTGAATTCGCCACCGGCACCTCGTGCAAAGTACAGCGGCAGCAAGTGTTCATCGCTGGGATGGCTGCGCACGGCATTCGGTGCCAGGCGGCGATAGTCGTGCAGCGCGGTTTCATCGTTGGCTGCCAGCTTATCCACCACCCAATCGCGGAAATCCCGCGCCCATGGCTCGATGCTCTCCGGTCCCGCGTGCCAGTCCAACTCGCCCAGGTTGTGGGTGATGCTGCCAGAGCCAATCAACAACACACCTTGCTCACGCAGGCCCGCAAGAGCATGCCCGACGCGGGTCTGCAGGGCAGGCCCCATACGACTGGGCAACGACACCTGCACCACCGGGATATCTGCCGCCGGGTACATCAGCGACAGCGGCACCCAGGTGCCGTGGTCGAAGGGGCGACGGTCATCGATGCGCGCAGGCAGGCCATCGGCGTGCAGCAGCTCGACAATCTTGCCGGCCAGCTGCGGGTCACCCGGTGCCGGGTACTGCACGGCAAACAGCTTGCGGGGGAAGCCGCCGAAGTCGTGCCAGGTTTCGGGCGCGGCGCTGCCGCTGACCAGGAGTTCAGAGCTTTCCCAGTGCGCCGACACCACCACGATTGCCTGGGGCCGTGGCATCTCGGCCGCTAGCCGTTGCAGCGCCGGGCCACTGGCGCCGGGTTGCAGGGCGAGCATGGGCGATCCGTGGGAGATAAACAGGCTGGGGAGCATAAGTAGGGTCCTGAGCGTTAACATGGGCCCATCTTCAATCAGATCATTGATCTAAATCTAATATAAGTTTTAGTGCCATTTGATCGAATTTCATGGAGGATCTATGGAGCCTAAGTTTTGGCAGGAGCGCTGGGCGAATAATCAGATCGGCTTTCACTTGCCCGAGGTCAACCCCTACCTGCAACGGCACTGGCCGCGGTTGGCCGATGGCGCCAAAGTATTGGTGCCGCTGTGTGGCAAGAGCCTGGACCTGATATGGCTGGCCGCCCAAGGTTTGCATGTGCTCGGTGTAGAGCTTTCTGAGCAGGCGGTCGAGGCGTTCTTCAACGAACAAAATCTCGTCCCGCGAATCACCGAACGTGGCGCGTTCAAGGTGTACCAGGCAGATTTGATCGAAGTGTGGTGCGGCGACTTTTTTGCCCTGGAGCCTGAAGTGTTAGCTGGTTGCGCTGCGCTTTATGATCGCGCCGCACTGATCGCTTTGCCGCCGCTGATGCGTGCGCAATATACCGAGCATTTGAATGCTTGCCTGCGTCCTGGCTGTCAGGGCCTGCTGATCACCCTTGACTATGACCAGACGCAAAAAGCCGGCCCGCCCTTTGCGGTGGCTGACGATGAGGTGGCGGTGCTGCTCGGGCCGCACTGGGCGTTGAAGGTGCTTGAGGAGCAAGACATCCTGGGGGAGAGCTGGAAGTTTGTGCAGGACGGCGTCACACGGCTGGATGAACGGGTGTATCAGTTAACCAGGCGCTGAATTTACCGATCGCTATCGGGGGCAAGCCCCCTCCCACTTTTGATGTGTGAACGCATGCAAAATGTGAGAGGGGGCTTGCCCCCGATGAGGCCTTCAGACCTGCAAAAAAGGGGCGATCAGATCGCCCCTTTTTTGTGTTGCTGTCGCCTGTCAGCCCCGACGACGCAACGCGTCGATCCGTTCTTCCAGCGGCGGGTGGCTCATGAACAGGCGAGCCATGCCCTGCTTGATACCGCCGTTGATGCCGAAGGCGGTCAGGCTGTCCGGCATATGCACCGGCAGGCCTTGTTCGGAGCGCAGGTGTTGCAGCGCTGCGATCATTGCCCCGGTACCGGCCAGGCGTGCCCCGGCTTCGTCTGCACGGAACTCCCGTTTGCGCGAAAACCACATGGTGATCGCGCTGGCCAGGAAACCCAGCACCACTTCGGCGAAGATGGTCGCCACGAAGTAGGCAATGCCGCGGCCGCCTTCGTTCTTGAAGATGACCTTGTCGACAAAGTTGCCGATGATCCGCGCGAAGAACATCACGAAGGTGTTCACCACACCCTGGACCAGCGCCAAGGTGACCATGTCACCGTTGGCCACGTGGCCGATCTCGTGGGCCAGCACGGCTTTCACTTCGTCGTAGGAGAAGCGTTCCAGCATGCCCTGGCTGACCGCAACGAGTGCGTCGTTCTTGTTCCAGCCGGTGGCAAAGGCGTTGGCTTCATAGGCCGGGAAGATCCCGACTTCAGGCATCTTGATGCCGGCCTCGCGCGACAACTCCTCGACGGTTTGCAGCAACCATTGCTCATGCCGGGTACGTGGCTGGGTGATGACCTGGGTGCTGGTGCTCATCTTCGCCATCCACTTGGAGATGAACAGCGAGAACAGCGAGCCGGCAAAACCAAAGACCGCACAGAATACCAGCAGCTGATTGAGGTTCAGGTCAACCCCGTTGGCCGCCATGAACCCGTTGAAGCCGAAAAGGCTCAAGGTGATGCTGGCAATCAGCACGACCGCAAGGTTAGTGGCCAAGAACAGCAGGATGCGCATCATGGTTGTAGAGTTCTCCTCATGCTTAATATGTCGCGTACTGCGGGGTATATAAGGTGCCGCATGGGGTGATTCAACCGAGCGACTATTTCAAACTGTGTCCTACAGCCTGAATGTAGAGGCTTGAAGGGAATTTCCGATAGGGAAAAGGTCGTTTGATCGGTTCACCGTTGCCTTGAAGCCCTGTGATTATGGGGTGTGGGGGGCTTTTTCGGCGCCAGCGAGGTGGCAAGGTAGAAGAGGGGCAGAGAAGTGTTGCCAGATACTCGCCGTACGACCGATTGCCGGTCGTACGGCGCCGTTTCCCTTACTGGCGATAGGACTTGAGGAAGTTGCCGATACGACCGATGGCCATGTCCAGGTCATCCACGCGCGGCAACGTCACCACGCGGAAGTGATCCGGCCACGGCCAGTTGAACGCGGTGCCTTGCACCACCAGTAGCTTTTCCGACAGCAGCAGGTCGAGCACGAACTTTTCGTCGTTGAGGATCGGGCATACCTTGGGGTCGATCCGCGGGAACGCATACAGCGCTCCCATGGGTTTTACGCAGCTGACGCCCGGGATCGCATTGAGCAGTTCCCAAGTGCGGTTGCGCTGCTCCAGCAGGCGGCCTTGGGGCAGGACCAGGTCATTGATGCTCTGGTAGCCGCCCAAGGCGGTCTGGATGGCGTGCTGGCTCGGCACGTTGGCACACAGGCGCATGTTGGCCAGCATGTCGATGCCTTCGATGTAGCTCTGGGCGTTGTGCTTGGGACCGGAGATGGCGATCCAGCCGGAGCGGAAACCCGCCACGCGGTAGGACTTGGACAGGCCGTTGAAGGTCAGGCACAGCAGGTCTGGCGCCAGGGAGGCAGTGCATACGTGCACGGCGTCATCGTAGAGGATCTTGTCGTAGATCTCGTCGGAGAACACCACCAGGTTGTGCTGGCGTGCCAGCTCGAGCATGCCCAGCAGCACTTCCTTGGAGTAAACGGCGCCGGTCGGGTTGTTCGGGTTGATGATGACCAGGGCCTTGGTGTTCGGGGTGATCTTGGCCTTGATGTCGGCCAGGTCCGGGAACCAGTCGGCGCCTTCGTCACACAGGTAGTGCACCGGGTGGCCACCGGCCAGGGTCACGGCGGCGGTCCACAGCGGGTAGTCCGGCGCCGGTACCAGTACTTCGTCGCCATTGTTGAGCAGGGCCTGCATGGACATCACGATCAGTTCGGACACGCCATTGCCCAGGTAGATGTCCTCGATGCCGACACCTTCGACCTGCTTCTGCTGGTAGTACTGCATCACGGCCTTGCGCGCACTGAACAGGCCTTTGGAGTCGCTGTAGCCTTGGGCAGTGGGCAGGTTGCGGATCACGTCCTGGAGGATTTCGTCCGGCGCTTCGAAACCAAAGGGCGCCGGGTTGCCAATGTTCAGCTTGAGGATGCGATGGCCTTCCTCTTCCAGGCGTTTGGCGTGCTTGAGCACTGGGCCGCGAATGTCGTAGCAGACGTTGGCGAGCTTGTTCGATTTGCTGACCTGCATGGCGATGTGATCCTGAAAATGAACGATCCAGACGGTGTGGGCACTACCGTACTGTGAATCCTGCGAAGGCCGCACCCATAAATACGTTTGAATGCCGGTAGCGCGGGTGCCAGACTGGCGTTTTGAAGAGGCGCAATCATACGTGCCGCCTGATCCATGGAAAAGACACAGATCAGGCTTTTTCAGTTGCCGAGGTGTACCGATGGAAAAGTTGCAGAAAACGCTGGAGGAATGGCGGGAAATGCTCGACCCCGCGCAATATCAGGTGTGTCGACTGAAGGGTACTGAGCGCCCGTTCTCCGGCAAGTACAACGCCACCACCACGGATGGCGTGTACCACTGCATTTGCTGCAACGAACCGCTGTTCGATTCCAGTACCAAGTTCGACGCGGGCTGCGGCTGGCCGAGTTTCTACGAGCCGATCGCCGACAGCGCGATGATCGAGATCCGCGATGTCAGCCACGGCATGATCCGCACCGAAGTCACCTGCGCCAAATGCGATGCGCACTTGGGCCACGTGTTCCCGGACGGCCCGCCGCCGACCGGCTTGCGGTACTGCATCAATTCGGTGTGCCTGGACCTCGTCGCGCGTTGAATTGAACGGCGCGGCACCCCTGAGCCCGGCTTGCCGGCGATGGCGATCTCACGGACGCTATCGCCGGCGAGCCGGGCTCCTACAAGGGAGGGGTGATAGCGAGGTATCAATTTTGCCAATTAAATTGCATGCAATTTAATTGCCTACTATCTTTTCCCTTCTTTCCCCCCATCGAGGCACTGCCATGAGCAACAACCTGCTGAGCATTCCTTGCACCACCATCAAGGGTGAGCAAAAGACCTTGGCCGATTTCGCCGGCAAGGCCATTCTCGTGGTCAACACGGCGAGCAAGTGCGGCTTCACCCCACAGTACAAAGGCCTGGAGCAACTCTGGCAGCAGTACAAGGACCAGGGTTTGGTGGTATTGGGGTTTCCTTGCAACCAGTTCGGCAAACAAGAGCCCGGTAACGAAGGCACGATTTCCGAATTCTGCGAGCTGAATTTTGGTGTCAGCTTCCCGCTGTTCAAAAAGATCGACGTGAATGGCAGCGACGCCCACCCTTTGTTCGTACAGCTGAAAAAGCAGGCACCGGGCCTGCTGGGTTCCAAGGGGATCAAGTGGAACTTCACCAAGTTCCTCATTGGCCGTGACGGCCAGGTGGTCAAGCGTTTTGCCCCGACCACCAAGCCGCAGGACCTGACCCAAGAGATTGAAGCCCTGCTCAAATGACCGTCTCCCTGGCGCTCGACCATCAACTGTGTTTCAAGCTCTACGCAGCGTCGCGGGCGGTGACCCGTGCCTACAAGCCGATGCTGGATCAACTCGGCCTGACCTACCCGCAGTACCTGGTGATGCTGGTGCTATGGGAGTGGCATGCCGCAACGCCGGCGCAACCCACGGTCAAGGCCTTGGGCGAACGCCTGATGCTCGACTCTGGCACGCTCACGCCGCTGCTCAAACGCCTTGAGCAGCTCGGCTGGGTCAGGCGCCAGCGCAGCGCCAGGGATGAGCGCGAAGTGCACCTGGGCCTCAGCGAAAGCGGTATGCAACTGCGTGACCAGGCCCATGGCCTGAAGACCCGGCTGCTGTGCGACAGCGGTATCGACCTGAACCAGGCCGACACATTGCGCGATGGCCTCGACCAGTTGCTCCGGCAGATCACAGACTTGTCGCCTTCGGCACCCACAGGTCCAGCAATCCGCTGAGCTCCTCGCGGCGAAACGGCTTGGCCAGGTAGTCATTCATGCCTGCGGCCCGGCAACGCTCGCGTTCTTCCGACAGGGCGTTGGCGGTCAGTGCGACGATCGGCAGGTCCGGCCAGCGCCCGCTGCGACGGATCTGTCGGCTGGCCTCGTAACCATCCATCACTGGCATATTGCAGTCCATCAGCACCATGTCGAAGGGTTGTTCCTCAAGCAGCCTGAGTGCTTCGCCACCGTGGGCGGCCACGATCACCTCACACCCCAGTTTGCCGAGCATGCCCTTGGCCACCAGTTGGTTGACCGGGTTGTCCTCCACCAGCAGGATGCGCGCCCGGTGCATCAGGGGCGCAGCGTCCATCTGGATCGGGTCGAGGATCAGTTGCGCTTCGCTGCGCAGGTTACGTTGCAGGATCTGATACAGCGCGTTGCGGCTCAACGGGCGCGCCTGTTGCTGCAACGGTGCCAGTGCCGCGACTTCTTCGCTGGGCATGAAATTGCCATAGGCGGTCACCAGCAGGATGGGGGCGCTAATGGCGGGGCGCAGGCGGAACAGGCATTCGGGGCAGTCGGTGATCAGCAGGTCCGGGGTTTGCCCGCTCAAGTCATCGTCTTGCGTGTAGCAGTGCGGTGTCAGCCCCCAGTGGGGCAGCAGGGTGGTGAGCAGCTCTGTCAGGCCACTGCCGACACTGGTAATGGCGATGACGTCACCCTTGAGCGGTGTCGGTTGCACCGCAGGCAAATGGATCGGCAACGGCAAGTCTGCGCAGAATTGGCTGCCGAAGCCCACCTCCGAGCTGATGCTCAAGCGGCCCTGCATGGCTTCACACAGGTTGTGCGTCAACGCCAGGCCCAGGCCCGTGCCGCCAAACTGACGGGTGATGCCGGCACCGGCCTGGGTAAAGGGTTGGAAGATTTTCACCTGGGCTTCCTGCGCAATGCCGATGCCGGTATCACACACCTCGATGCGTACCCGGCCCTCCTGCGCGCTGAGGCGAACATCCACACGGCCGAAGCGGGTGAATTTCAAGGCGTTGGACAGCAGGTTACTGACGATTTGCCGCACGCGGGTCGGGTCACCCAAGACCTGGGCGGGAAACTGCGGGTCGATCAGGCAGGTCAGTTCGACGCTCGGCGCCGCGTTCTGCGACAGCAGGTTGGCGGTGTCTTCCACCAGTGAACCCAGGTCGAACGGGATGTGCTCCAGCTCCAACTGGCCGGCGTCGAACTTGGACAGGTCGAGGATATCGTTAAGCAATTCCACCAGCACCTTGCCCGAGTCATGGGCGATGGACAGTTGCTGGCGTTGCTCGGCGTTGAGCGGGCTGTCCAGCGACAGCGCGATCATCCCCAGCAGGCCATTGAGCGGGGTGCGAATCTCGTGGCTCATGTTGGCCAGGAAGGCCGCCCGCGCCTGGGCCATGCCCAGCGCGTGCATTTTTGCGGCTTCCAGTTCGTCGTTAGACTGGCTCAGCCGCTGGTTGCTGGCCTTGAGCTCCAGGGTGCGGGCGGAGACGATGTCTTCCAGTTGCCCCAGATACTCGGTCAGCCGATCTTCAGCGTGACGGCGTTGCTGGATCTCCGTCTCCATGTTCTCGAACTGCTGGTTGGCAACGTTCACCAGCACGCCGATCTCGTCGTGCTCGTGGCCTGGCGGGCAGTCCAGGCGGGCCTGCCGGCGATTGCTCAGCTCGCGGATGATGCGCACCAAAGGCTGGGTCAACATTACGTAGAACAGGCCCAGCAGGATGCCGGTCAGCAACAGGCTGCGGGCGAAGCCGTTGAGTAGCGTGATCTCGGCACGGCGCAGAAAGCGGCTGCCAAAGGCGTAGGTGTCCACATCCAGGCGCAGCACCCCAAGGGACTCGTTGGGCATGTGACTGAGGAACAGCCGGTCCTCAAACTGGCGGTTGGCACCGAACAGGAAGTCGCTGATAGGACGGTAGGTGCTTTCTTTGCGCGGGCGGTCGACATCGGCCAGCACCACGCCGTTGTTGTCGATCAACTGGGCGTGGACGATGGCGGGGGAGTGCAAAAGGCCCAGGGTCAGTTCCTGGGCCAGTTCGGCGTCGATGTTGTAGGCGATGCGTGACGCGGGGTTGTGGCTGATTTCGATCAGCGAGCGAATTTCACGGTTGATGGATGCATCTTCGCTGGCATAATCAATACCGATTTGGATCAGGCTGAGCAAGGTTCCCAAGACGAAACCGACCAGCACAGTCAATCTGGCTTGTTTATAAGACAAGCGGTGGGCGAACTTGATATCCATCGAGTGTTGAACCACTTCACGTTTCCCTTCGCCCGGCAAGCATAGCTGAACATCCACAAGCTCTGGCTTACCCGGCATGAATCGTTTTTTACGCAGCCTCGTGCGGTCTGCCGCAGGGTTGCCAATACGCCATCTTTTGCAAGAACTTGCCAGAGGAATAATCGTGGACTCTCGATTGAATGCCTTTCTTGAACGGGCTGAAACCGTGCTCGCCCGCCTGGAGCCGTTGTTGCCCGCGCCGCGCCAAGCCATCGATTGGAACCAGTGCCTGGCTGCGCGCTGGCAGCGCGAAGGCCGCAGTGGTTTCCTGTTGCCGCTGGACGTGAGCCTGGACATGCGCCTGTCCGACCTGATTGGCGTGGACAAGCAACGTGAAACACTGGCGCGCAATACCCAGCAATTCATCGATGGCCTGCCCGCCAACCATGCACTGCTGTGGGGTTCGCGTGGCACCGGTAAATCGTCCATGGTGCGCGCGTTGCTGGCCCAGCATGCCAAGGCGGGCCTGCGCCTGATCGAAATCGAGCGTGATCATCTCGCTGATCTGCCGCGTGTGGTCGAGCAACTGCTCAAGTTGCCGCAGCGCTTTATCCTGTTCTGTGATGACCTGTCGTTCGAGGCCGGCGAAGGCGATTACCGCGTGCTGAAAAGCGTGCTGGACGGCTCCCTCGAACAGGCTCCGGAAAACGTGCTGCTGTACGCGACCTCCAACCGCCGTCACCTGGTCCCGGAGAACCAAAGCGACAATGACAACTGGAAACGCGTGGATGGCGAGCTGCACCCCAGCGAAGCGGTGGAGGACAAGATTGCCTTGTCCGACCGTTTTGGCCTGTGGCTGTCGTTCTATCCGTTTACCCAGGAGCATTTCCTGGATGTGGTGGAGCACTGGATCGGCGAGCTGGCGAGCAAGGCCGGTTTGCAATGGCAGCGCGATGAAGCCCTCGACATCCTCGCCGTACGCTGGGCGACCGGTCGCGGCAACCGCAACGGCCGTTGCGCGTACCAATTTGCCCGTTACTGGGTAGGCCTTAAATTGTTGGAGCTTCAACCATGATCGATCTACACAGCGCAGGCACCGGCCTGGATGGCTATGCGATGCTCTGCGCGCAACTGGAGTCGCTGCTGGCCGATGAGCGCGACTTTATCGCCAACAGTGCGCAGTTCTCCGCGTTCCTGTTCAATCAACTGGACGACTTGAACTGGGCCGGCTTCTATCTGAACCGTAACGAAGAGCTGGTGCTCGGACCGTTCCAGGGCCAGATCGCCTGTGTGCGCATTCCCTTTGGGCGCGGGGTCTGCGGGGCGGCTGCCGCGACGCGGCAGACCCAGCGGGTGGAGGATGTGCATGCGTTCCCCGGGCACATTGCCTGCGACAGCGCATCGAACAGTGAGCTGGTGGTGCCTTTGGTCAAGGACGGCAAGCTGGTTGGCGTTCTTGACCTCGACAGCCCGTCGCTCGCACGCTTTACGCTCCAGGACCAGGCGGGCATTGAACAGCTGGCGGCGATTTTCCTGCGTCTGACCGACTGCTGATCACGCAAGGGGCAGCAATGCCCCTTACTGACCCTCCGGGCTGTGGAGCTGCACTTGCAGCAACCGCTCCAGTTCCAGCATGAACTTTTCCAGGGTTTTCGCACCCGCCTCGATTAACGCCCAGTCATCGCCACGGGCGCACGCCTGTTCGAGGGTTTCGCACTGCCCGGCCAATGAGGCCGCCTGAACAATACGGGCGGCACCCTTGATCTTGTGGGCCTGCTCAATGATCTCCTGAAGCGGGGCGTGTGCGGTTATCAGCGCGGTCAGTGCCTGGCGATCATTCCGGCTGCTGCTCAACAGCTCCTCCAGCAGTCGCCCATTCAACTGTGGATCGCCGCCGGTCAACGCCTCGAAGTTGCCAAGGTCCAGGTGCAAGTCCACTGTTTGAGGGGCGATCTGCGCCAGTTGCCGCTCCAGGGTCGTGAGGCTGATGGGTTTGAACAGGCAATCGTTCATGCCGGCCTGAGCACAGCGTTGTTTCTCTTCAGGCTGTGCATTGGCGGTAAACCCAAGCACCACGCACGGTGCCAGTTGCTCGCGCTGTTCGTATTCGCGAATCGAACGACTCAACTCGTAGCCATTCATGATGGGCATGTTGCAGTCGGCGATGACCAAGTCGAAGCGTTCCTGGCGCCATGCCTGGAAACCGGCTGCGCCATTCTGGGCTGCGGTGAACTGGTGGCCCAGGTAGCCCAGTTGCTGGCACATCAGCAAGCGGTTGGCGGGATGGTCGTCCACCACCAACACATTGAGTACCGGCGTGGTTGCGGGCTTCTCGGGTTTCTGTTCATCGGCTGCCTGTTCCGGCTGCAGTCGCGGCATTCGCAGGTTGACATGCACCTGGGTGCCCACCATGGGCACACTGCTCAGGCTCAGCTCTCCACCCATCATTGCGCACAGGCTGCGGCAGATCACCAGCCCCAGGCCCGCGCCGCTCCTGGCGAGCTGCCCGGAATTGTCGGCCTGGGCAAAGGGTTCGAACAGGCGTTTCTGGTCATCGCGGCTGATACCTATCCCGGTATCCTCCACCACCAGCTTCATCTCGACCTGTTGCGCCAGTTCGGTGGGCAATACGTCGACGCGGATTTTTACCTGGCCACGTTCGGTGAACTTGATGGCATTGCTGATCAGGTTCGACAGCACCTGCTTGAAGCGCAGCGGGTCGATCAGGACTTCGGTGTCGTCCTGGTCGGGTTTGAACTCAAGGGACAGGCTGAGGGTTTTCTGGCGCGCCAGGCCGTCGAAGACACGCACCACCGACTCGATCACCTCGCGCAGGTTGACCCGTTCCGGCGCCAGGCTCAGGCGGCCGGACTCGATACGTGCGATGTCCAGGATATCGCCGATCAGCTCCAGCAGGTCCTTGGCCGAGTTGTACGCGACTTCGATGGCCGGGCGATCCAGGTGGCCATGGTCGGCGCGTTTGAGGGTCAGCTCCAGCATGCCGATCACCGCGTTCATCGGCGTACGTATTTCATGGCTCATGGTCGCGAGGAACGTGCTCTTGGCCCGATTGGCTTCGTCGGCGCGCTCTTTGGCCGCGCGGATCTCATCGAACAATTGGCGGCGCTCGCTGATGTCAATCCAGCCACCGATGATCCCTTGCACCTCCCCGGTAGAATCGCGGTAGGGCAGGATCCAGTGATAGATCGTCAGTTTTTCCCCGCGGATATGCAGGGTGCGGTCCAGGATCAGCGGGTTACCTTCGGCCATTACCCGCTGGTAGTCGGCATGGTACTGCTCCGCGTCCGTCTCCAGGGCTTCGCTCATCTGCAGGGCACTTTTGCCGATCACATCCTCGCGCTTGACCTCAAACACTTGCAGGTAGCTGTCGTTGCAGGTCTGCAGCAGGCCTTTACGATCACGCACATAGATGGGGTGCGGGGTTTCATTGACCAGCGCGCGCATGAATTCGAACTGATCGTTGAGGGCCCGCTCGGCCATCTTGCGGTGCTTGATCTGACGGCGCATGTAGGCGTTCCAGGCCAGGGAGATCAGCAGTAGCAGCCCGGTGCCGATGATGATACGGGCTATCAGTTGGTGGTAGTCGCGCCAGTAGCTGTCGGAGGCGGCGGTGTAGCCCCGCCAGCGGCTGTTGATCACCCCCAGTTCATCCGGGGCGATGCTCAACAGGGCCTTGTCGAGGATCGAGCTGAGTTCGGTGGCACTGCGCGATGTGGCCAGGGCAAACATGGCCGGGAAGGTGCCGATGCTCGTACTCATCTGCAGCTTGTCCTGGAACACCTGGGACGACAGGAAGTAGTTGGCGACCACCAGGGAGTTCACCGCGCCTTCCACGTGTCCCTGGGCCAACAGTTCCGAAGCCTTGAAGGTGTCGCTGGCTTTTACCAGTTGGACCTGGGGAAAGTCGCGACGAAGGATAGCCTCCAGAGGGTTGCCCGGCGTGATTGCCAGGCGTTTGCCGGCCATCTGCTCCAGGTTAGAGGGGGCATTGGGTTCTTTGCGTGTCAGCAGGACATAGGAGTTTTCCAGGTAGGGCCGGCTGAAGTTCAGTTGCGCCTCCCGCTCGGCGCTGGGCACGATGGCCCCGATAATGTCGGCCTTGCCGGTGTCCACCTGCTCGATCATTGCGTTGACGTCGCGTTCGCGCTGGATCTCGAAGCGCAGCCCGGTGCGCAGGCGGACCAACTCCAGCAGGTCGGCGGTGATGCCGCGAAAGTTGCCGTCGGCATCAAAAAAGGTCAGGGGTGCGAAGGTTTCATTCACAACCACCTTGACTACCGGATGGTCTTTCAACCAGCGCTCTTCGCGTTGGGTCAGTTGCAGTTTCTGGTCGGACAGCAAGATGTCGCTGCCGGCGCTCCAGCGCTTGGCGATCATTTCCCGTTCGTTCATGGGCACGGTGGTCAGAACCGCGTCAACAATACTCAAGAGGGTGCGCTGGTGTTGGGGCATGGCAAAGCTGAACCCGTAGGCTTCGTGTTTACCGAAGTTGGCCATGCGGATGTTCTTCAGGTAGCCCTTGTTGATCATGTAATGGGTGGAAATGGTATCGCCGAGGAACACGTCAGCCTGGTCGAACGCCACCGCATTCAGGGCATTTTGATAAGAGGGGTAGGCACGGATGATTGCCTGGGGGTACAGCTTTTCCACTTCGTCCAGGGGCAGGTAGTGGTAGACCAGGGCCAGGCGCATGCCGGCCAGGCCATCGTTCAGGCTGCGGGTTTCACCTTCGCGGGTGACCAGCACCGGTTGGTCGACGGCATAGGGTTCGGACAGCGTGAGGTTCGGGTTCGCCGCCTCGAAGCCGTTGGAGGAGCCCAGTAGGTCGATATCCCCGGTTTCAAGCGCGCGGATCGCCGCTTCACGGGAAGGGTAGCGCAGTACTTTCACTGGCAAGGCCAGCGCCTTGGCCAACAGGCCGGCGTAATCAGCGGTAAGTCCTTCGTAGTCGCGACCGCTGGACGTGAGGTCGAACGGAGGATAGTCAGGGGCCGCAGTGCCCAATACCAGTTCGCGCTTGTTTTGCAGCCATTGGCGCTGGGTCTTGTTGAGGTTTGTTTCCAGTTGAACGGAGCCTGCACGGCTCAACAAGGTGAAATGTTCCGGGCCCGTTTGATGGTTCGCGAGCACGGCGGTGCTCAAGCACAAACCGGCACTCAATATAATCAGATAGTCCTTTATACGCCTGGGCATCCGCTTTCTCACACTAGCGCGTTTCGTTTTGCCATCTCGATAAGTTCTACCAAGGATTTGGCTTGAAGTTTTTGCATCAGCCTCTTTTTGTAAGTGCTTACTGTTTTGTTGCTCAGAAACATACCTTTCGCAATTTCCTTATTGGTGCGGCCTTGTGCAAAAAGTTGCAAAACCATAAGTTCGCGGTCGTTGACGTTCTTGAACAGTTCAAGTTCCTGGGAGTCGCAGCCGTCTGCACCACTGCTGTTCAGTGCCTGGCTGGGAAAGTAGTTGTAGCCGGACAACACCGCACGGATGGCGCTCAGCAATTCGCTCAGGTCGCCTTCCTTGCATACGTAGCCGTCGGCGCCCGAGCGCATGCAGCGTGTGGCGAACAAGGTGGGGGACTGGGCCGTCAGAATCAGGGTTTTCATCTGCGTGTTCATGGCGTTGAACCGGCAGAGCACCTCGAGCCCGTCGAGCTTGGGGATGCTGATATCGAGGATGATGAGGTCAGGCAAGCATTCGCGGACCATTTGTATGGCATCGCATCCGTTGTCCGTTTCTCCCACCACTTTGTAACCTTCGTGTTCCAACAACATTCGGATGGCAAGCCGTATAACCGGGTGGTCATCGATAATAAAAACTGAGTTCATGATCACATTCCGTGCAAGTGCAAATAAAGCGGGCACATTAGCTCAGAAGGGGAGGTGGGAGCATGAGCTCAGGGGGGAGTAGATATAAAACAGGAAAGTTCCTACATTAAAAAAGGTAAAGGCCTACCCGTTGCTCAGGCTGTGCGAAGTGAAATGCCAGCGCTTGTGAGATGAATGAATTAAATCTTGCCGCTATGGAATTAGCTGGCTCGGTACAGAGCATTTTCTTCGGGGCCTGATGTTTAAAATCCTACATGTGTGACCTGAGTAATGGGCAGATCAAACGTGCCAGCTCATCTTTGTTGAGCGGTTTTGACAAATAGCCGAGCAATGGCAGGCCACGGTCCACCGCTTGGGCTATCAGGGCGGCGAGTTCTGTCGCGGGCAGCCCGCTCAGGAGGATGGCAGTGGTGGTAAAGCGTCGGCGACTGGCGATTTCAATCAGCTCGAGTCCCGGCAGGTCGGGCAGGCATTGATCGCACAGGATGATGTCGAAGGGCATCTCGGCCCGCGACATTAAACAGATAGCCTGTTCGGCGTTCTCGGCGGGGGTCACCCGTGCGAAGCCGAAGTTTCTGAGCAGGCACTGGGTGGCGAGGAGTTGAAAGGGATGATCCTCCACCAGCAGGATACGAAGCGGATAACTGGGCATTGGGGGGCACACGGTGAGTCAAGCGTCGATGGAGGGCGCGTAGGAACAATTCGCCTGGGTCGCCCGGAGCATGCGTGAGTATTCATCGGGTGCTTGTGCGAATTCGATCAGGCCGCTCTGTTCCCTTCGTAGGTCGATTCCTTTCGGGCAATAGGCGGCTTGATCGTGCTCGTCATTGGGGGCTGGAGCGCCCGGTCATTTCCCGGGCCATTTCGGTGGCATAGCTATCGGTCATTCCGGCGATGAAGTCGATCATGCGCAGGAACGAGGCGTGCAAAGGCCATTGGGGGTTCGGCGCGTTGTTACCCAGCAGGTCGAGAATGCGCCGATTCTTGAACGACGGCGTACGCCCGCCATGCTGCTCCAGGGCTGCACCGCAAAAGGCGTTCAGCAGAATTTCCAAGGTGGTGTAGGCGCCGATTTCATGCAATGTCTTGCGCTTGTCCTGGAAGATCTTCTTGCGTGCCATGTCCTTGGCGTCCAGCACGCAACGCTTGGCCGGGCCGTGCATGTGCTCCACCAGGTCGCCGGGCAGGGTGCCGGCGAGCAAGGCATCCTGTTGTTCGACAAAGGCCCGCGCGGCCGCGTTGGTCAGGTGTTCGATAGCCTTGCCGCGCAGGATCGCCAACTTGCGCCGCCGGGAGTCCTGCGCGCCGAGTTGACGATAGGTCTGCGGCAGGTCATCGCCTACCAGGTCGAGCAGCAACGACTCGACCTCGGTGTATTCCAGCAACTCCATTTCCAGGCCGTCTTCCAGGTCGATCAAGGCATAGCAGATGTCATCGGCTGCCTCCATCAGGTACACCAGCGGATGCCGGGCCCAGCGCTGTTCTTCGAGTTGCGGCAGGCCGAGCTTGTGGGCGATCTGCTCGAGGATCGGCAATTCACTCTGGTAACAGCCGAACTTGTGTTTCTTGTAGCCCAGGGAGTCGGCGTGGCGGGCGGTCCAAGGGTATTTCAGGTAAGTGCCCAGGGTGGCGTAGGTCAACCGCGTGCCGCCGTCGAACTGGTGATATTCAAGCTGGGTGAGCACGCGGAAGCCTTGGGCGTTGCCTTCGAAATTGAGGAAGTCATTCCGCTCGGCGCTGCTCATGTCATCCAGCCAACCGCGTCCTGCGGCCTGCTGGAACCAATGGCGGATGGCGTCTTCGCCGGAGTGCCCGAACGGCGGGTTGCCGATGTCATGGGCCAGGCAGGCCGATTGCACCACCATGCCCAGGTCGCTCGGGTCGCACCAGTCGGGCAGGGCGCTGCGCAGGGTTTCGCCGACGCGCATGCCGAGGGAGCGGCCTACGCAGCTGACTTCCAGGGAATGGGTCAGGCGTGTGTGGATGTGGTCGTTGCTGGAGACCGGGTGCACTTGGGTCTTGCGGCCCAGGCGGCGAAATGCGCCGGAGAAGATAATACGGTCATGGTCTTTGTGGAACGGGCTACGGCCCAGTTCTTCCGGGCTGTGCAGCGGTTTACCTAGACGTTCGCGAGTCAGCAGGGTGGGCCAATCCAAGGCGGGTACTCTCCGTGCGGTGAATGACCCTCCCAGCTTCCCGGTTCAGCGCGGGCTGGGCAAGCGAAAATCTACAGCCCGGCCGCGTCGATATCGATTAACAGCAAACGCTGACCGTTATCAAAGAATTGTCCGGCGGTGAGGCAATACTGGTTGGTGGTCGCGTCGCGGTAGGTCGAGGAGAGGGTCAGACGGCGCTCGTCCCACCCTTCGGCCAACAGGTGGTAGAAGTACGGGCGCCACGACCAGTTGTGGCCCAGATAAAGGCTGTCGGCCTGCCAGGCGTCCTGGCGCCATTCGAAGTTGGGCGTCAGCTGAGTGCCGTGTCGGTCGCATTGGTAGAAGCGCAGCAGCCAGGGGAAAGCCGGCAGTTGGGGCAACTGGCTCAGCGGCGCTTGTGCCTGAGCCCAGGTTTGCAGGATTTTCATCAGCTCGGCCAATTGCTGGCGCAATTGCATGATGCGCCCGCGTTCCGCCAGTTTTTGCTGAACGTAGGCTGTGCGCAACTGGGCAAAGCGTGGCACGAAGGCGTCGGCGGCAAACCAGTCCAACTGTGCCTGGGCAAACAGATAGCCCTGCACATACCGCGCGCCGCACTCCAGGGCGAAGCTCAACTGTGCTTCGGTTTCCACGCCTTCGGCAATGATCCAGCAGCCGGTTTTCTCGGCCATCTGTGCCAGCGCCCGCACCACTTCGCTGCTCGGCCCACCGCGGGCGGCTTCCTGGAACAGGCGCATGTCCAGCTTGAGAATGTCCGGTTGCAATGCCAGCACCCGGTCGAGCTGGGAATAGCCGGCGCCGAAGTCATCGATGGCGATACGCGCACCGGCCTCGCGGTAACGCGCGACCACGTCGGCCAGGCGTTGGATGTCGCCACCCAGTTCGGTGATCTCGAACACGATCCGCTGCGGGTCGACACCATGGCTATGAATCTGTTTCAGGCTCGGCAGGGCTTGGCCCGGACGCAGGCGGTTGATCCAGCGCGGCGAGATGTTCAGGCTCAGGAACCAGTCGGCGGGCGCTTCATGCAAGCGGCTCAGTGCATTGTCGCGAATCTGCCGGTCGAGACGGCGCAAGGTCACGCCTGGGGTGCGCGGGTCGGCGAACAGCGGCCCCACCGATTGCAGGCGCCCGTCGGCCTGGCGCAGTCGGCCGAGGGCCTCGACGCCGGCGATGCGGCCGGTGGCGGTATCGATAAAGGGCTGGAAGCATGCGAGCGGTTGCCCGTCGATCACGGGGCCTCCTTAAGCGAGGTGGCTGAAAAAAGGCCCGGCCCTCGAAAACGAGGGTCGGGCCGATTCTGTTAGCAAGAATGCAGCCAGCCAGGCTCAACTTTTGCGCGAAGTGCCCTGCATGGCCAATTTGATCAGCGGGATCAACCCGGCACCGAGACGCACCAGGCGTGTCAGGCTGCTGATACCGCCGCCCTTGGCGCCTTTGCCGGTGAAAAAGCCCATCAGCGTCACCGCAGCCACGCCCCACAGCGGCGCGTGCTTGATGCCCAGGCTGTCTTGCCAGTGACTGCCCAGGTTGCGCACCTTGTTCAACGGCAGCATCAATTGCTGGGACTCGTGGCGGATTTCCTGACGGTGCATTTCCATGCGCAGGCGGATCAACGCCTTGCGCATTTCCCGCCGTGACGTGTTTTTTGGCATTTCAGTCAGGCTCATGGCAGCAAGCGCTCCCGATCATTGGCCAGTTCTTCGAGGGTGGCATGGAACGGCGTGGATTCATCGAACACCGCCGCTTTCAAGCGCACCCCGCAAAAGGCTGCGGCCAGGCTGTAGAACACGCAGAGGCAGATGATGCCGGTCAGGCGGTAGCCGGTGTCCCACACCAGGATCATCACCAGCGTCGACAGCCCCACCAGCAACAGCAATGCAAACACCAATGCCAGGCCGGCAAACAGCAGCAGGCTGACGGTGCGGGCCTTCTGTTCCTGCAATTCGATGCCAAACAATTCGACGTGGCTGTGCAGCAAGCCCAGCACGGCCGCGCCCAGACGCCTTGAGGTAGTGCCCGTGGACGAGCCAGTTTCGCCGATAGACATGATTTAGCGCCTTGTGGCCAGCAGGCCGATCAGAAAGCCCACGCCGGCGGCAATGCCCACCGACTGCCAAGGGTTGGCCTGCACGTAATCTTCAGTCGCGGTGACGGCCGCCTGGCCGCGTTCGCGCAGGGAGTCTTCGGTCAGTTGCAGGGTTTCGCGGGCCTTGAGCAGGCTTTCGTGGATCTTGCTGCGCAGCTCATCGGCCTGGTCACCTGCCAGCACCTTGGTGTCATCCAGCAACTTTTCGGTGTCGCTGACCAGGGTTTGAAAATCCGCCATCAGTATTTCTTGAGCAGTCTTTGCAGTTCTTCTGGCCATGGGTATCTCCGTGATGGGCTGTTTTGTACTAGTGGTTTCGAGTCACCGGCGTCGGTGAAGGTTCAGTGCAATTGTGTGGTACAGCTTTTGCTTTGCCTTGGTGCGCAGGCCTTGGTGCCTGCGCTGAATCCGGGCGGTCGGGCAGGAAGCCTTGAAAAACCTTACCCTAAATAACTGAAACTCGCGGAAAAACCCTGTCGGCAACGACCTGATGCGTTGATCGCTGCGCTAAATCGGTTCACGCCCTCTGAAGAGGGGTGGGGCCGGCGGTGCCAATTTAGTGCGCGCAACCCAGGTTTGAACCGCTTTGGTGCTTTTTGCCTTTACTACAGGCCTGCCAACCTCCATGGACAATATGCAAAGCGCGGTGGACACCCTGATCCACAGCTCCAATACCCTGTTTATCCTGATCGGCGCGGTCATGGTCCTGGCCATGCACGCTGGTTTCGCCTTCCTCGAAGTCGGCACGGTGCGCCAGAAGAACCAGGTCAACGCCCTGTCGAAGATCCTCAGCGACTTCGCCATCTCCACCCTGGCCTATTTCTTTATAGGCTATTGGATCTCCTACGGGGTGAGCTTCATGCAACCGGCGGCGGTGATCAGCGCCGACCATGGCTACGGCCTGGTGAAGTTCTTCTTCCTGCTGACCTTTGCGGCGGCGATCCCGGCGATCATTTCCGGGGGCATCGCCGAGCGGGCGCGGTTTGCGCCGCAGCTCTGCGCGACCGCGTTGATCGTGGCGTTTATCTACCCGTTTTTCGAGGGCATGGTGTGGAACGGCAATTTCGGCCTGCAGGCCTGGTTGCTCGCGACGTTCGGCGCCAGCTTCCATGATTTCGCCGGCTCCGTGGTGGTCCACGCCATGGGCGGCTGGCTGGCGCTGGCGGCGGTGTTGCTGCTTGGCCCGCGCAACGGGCGCTACCGCGAAGGGCGCCTGGTGGCGTTCGCGCCGTCGAGCATTCCGTTCCTGGCATTGGGGTCGTGGATCCTGATTGTCGGTTGGTTTGGCTTCAACGTGATGAGTGCGCAAACGTTGAATGGCGTCAGTGGCCTGGTGGCGGTCAACTCGCTGATGGCCATGGTTGGCGGCACCGTCGCAGCCTTGATCATTGGCCGCAACGATCCGGGTTTCCTGCATAACGGCCCGCTGGCCGGGCTGGTGGCCATTTGTGCGGGTTCCGACTTGATGCACCCGGTGGGCGCACTGGTCACAGGGGCCGTCGCCGGTGGTTTGTTTGTGTGGTTCTTTATCGCCGCCCAGGATCGCTGGAAGATCGACGACGTGTTGGGCGTGTGGCCGTTGCATGGCCTGTGCGGCGTGTGGGGCGGCATTGCCTGCGGCATCTTCGGCCAGACGGCGCTGGGTGGACTGGGCGGTGTCAGCCTGGTCAGCCAGTTGATCGGCACCGCCCTTGGCGTGTTGGTCGCGTTGGCCGGCGGCCTGCTGGTGTACGGCGTGATCAAGCGCGTGCATGGGCTGCGCCTGAGCCAGGAAGAGGAGTATTACGGCGCGGATCTGTCGATCCATAAGATCGGCGCGGTCAGTCAGGATTGATCGGCTCGTCTGCCTGGCGATAAAAACCGTGTAGCAGGCGGTAGCGGTTCTGTCGTACTTCATCGACCCGCGCCTGCACCTGTTGGTCCGGCAGGCCCAATAGAATCAGGGCGTGGGAGGCAAGCATCAGGCTTGACTCCAATAGTTCGGGCACCACTTCGCTGGCGCCTGCGGCCTTCAGCTCAGCCAGTTGGCTGTCGTCGCGGGTGCGTACCAGGATCGGCACTTCGGTGTTGATCCGGCGTGCTTCCTTCAACACCACCAGCGCGACATCGGTGTTGTCTACGGCAATCACCACCAACCGTGCGCGCTCCAGGCCGACCGCACTGAGCAATGCGCCACGCCGGCAATCACCGTAGTGCACGCTGCTGTCTTCGGTGGCGGCTTCCTGTACCCGTTCCGGGTCGTCATCCAGAGCGATGAATGCCTGTTGTTCCTTGCGCAGAAAGCGTCCGATGGATTGGCCGACGCGACCATAGCCGCAGATCACCGCGTGGCCGTGCAGCTCGGCGTTGAGCGCGGTGATGGCTTCCAGTTGCACTTGCTGGTTGGGCTTGCGGTGCAGGCGCAGAGCAATGCCCGGCGCGGCACGCAGCAGCAGGGGTGTCAGCAGCATCGAGCAGAAGGTGGCGGCGAGCAGCAAGCCGTTGAATTCATCCGGGATCAGTCGGCTCTGCTGCATCTGTGCCATCAACGCAAAGCAGAACTCGCCGCCCTGGGCCAGTGCCAGGCCGCTGCGCCAGGCGGTTTCGCTGTCGCTGCCGCGCAGCTTGACCAGCGCGGCGACCACACAGCCCTTGACCAGCATCAGGGTGAGGGTCAGGGCGAGGATCAACAGGCTGTGGCTGACGAACAGTTGCAGGTCGATGAGCATGCCGATACTGACGAAAAACAGCCCCAGCAGGATGTCGCGAAACGGACGGATATCTGCCTCGATCTGATGGCGGTAGTGGCTTTCTCCCAACAGCATGCCGGCCAGGAACGCGCCGAGGGCAGGGGAGAGCCCCAGCAGGTGCGTGAGCCAGGCGGTCAGCAACACAATCACCAGCGCCAGCAGTACAAACAGCTCGGCCGAGTGTGAGGCGGCCACTTCATGAAACAAGCGCGGCAACAGCCAGCGACTGGCAAGCAGCAGGCCGACAAACAACACCACGGTCTTGCCCAGGGTCAGTGGCAGCGCCCAGTACCAGGCCTGTTCGCCGGTGCCGGCAAACACCGGCACCAGGGTCAGCAACAGCACCGCCACCACATCCTGGAACAGCAACACGCCAATCGCGTTCTGGCCGTGGCTGCTGAAGATTTCACCGAGGCTGCTCAACTCCTTGCTGACGATGGCCGTGGATGACAGCGCCAGCCCTGCGCCCAGCAACAACGCGATACCCGGCGCCACCCCCAGGATCATCAACAAGATGCCCAGCAGTGCCCCGCAGCCCAACACCTGCAGACTGCCCAGGCCGAACACCACGCGGCGCAGGGCGAGCATCTTGGTCAGGGAAAATTCCAGGCCCAGGGAGAACAGCAGGAACACCACGCCCAGTTCGGCGAGGTCGGGCAGCTCCTCGCTGTCATTCACCCAGTCCAGCGCGGTAGGCCCCACGGCCAGGCCGACGCACAGGTAGCCCAGCACGGGCGGCAGTTGCAGCCGGCGAAACAGCGCAATCACCACCAGGGATGAGG
Organism: Pseudomonas sp. FBCC-B1565; assembly: GCF_059133265.1. Classification (NCBI taxonomy): domain Bacteria; kingdom Pseudomonadati; phylum Pseudomonadota; class Gammaproteobacteria; order Pseudomonadales; family Pseudomonadaceae; genus Pseudomonas; species Pseudomonas sp. FBCC-B1565. The sequence goes on along the minus strand of NZ_CP101438.1, from coordinate 4,695,679 downwards.
CCAGAATGATCAGCAGGTTGGCAAACACACGCATCTCCATTGCAAGGGGGCAGGCAAAAAGCCGCGAGAATCGCTGAAACAGTTATAGGCCATGGTGACCTGGGTCAGGGTTTTCAGGGGCTGGTTTCTCGCCACAGGTTTTCGTCAGGCTTAGAATGTTGGCCTACTTTCTGATCAGGTCCATTCGTCATGCTTCCTGAATGCCAGTTGTTCGGCACCCTGGGTTGCCATCTATGTGAAATTGCTGAAGCCGAAATCATGCCGCTCGTCGAACACGGGTTGCTGGTGGAGCTGGTGGATATCGCCGACCCCGACGACCTGACCGAAGCCTACGGCCTGCGGATTCCGGTACTCCGCCGGGTGGACACGGGGGCGGAACTGGATTGGCCATTTGACTCACAACAGGTCGTGGCCTTCCTTCGTTGAGTTTATGCGATGGCAGGTTTCCAAATATTACGTTACTGTATGTTTGTACAGCGATGGAATAGAGGGAACGCCCGTGGTGAATGTTGAACAACTGAAAAGCAGCGTCAATCGCATGTCTGCCGACGTCGTGCGCGACGCGGTGAACGAGCTGCGCCTCGATGGCCTGGTCACGGAAGGCAAGACGCCTTTTAACAAGGTGCATTTCAATACCTGCTTTGCCGAGATCGAGGCGCTGTTCCAGCGCGCCGGTTACCACAAGCAGCTGGATGTGGTGGGTTACCAGGGCTTGTTGTACGCGTTGTACGATCCAGGCCGCTGGGAAGCCGTGGACGTGTTGCGCTGGCTCAAGGAATTCACCGAGGCCGCGAGTGCCTCGCCGATCCTGCGGGCGGAGTTGGCCAAGGCCTGAATCCGCCCTAGGCTCAATCCCGCCCGATGCGGGATAATGCCCGCCGGTTTTCCCAGGCTTTGAGCATTTCATGTCGACTTCCGTTTTTATCGCCTCCGAGCACCAAGCCAGCACCCTGTATTTGCCGCCCGGTCCTTGGGCGACGGTGCTCGATTGCCTGTGCGAGCACTTCCCGGCGATCGGCCGCGAACAGTGGCTCGACCGCATCGCCCGTGGCCGGGTGCTGGACATCGACGGCAGTCCCATCAGCCTGGACCTGGCCTACAAGGAAGGCCTGTGCATCTATTACTTCCGCGAAGTACCGAACGAGAAAGTCATCCCGGTGCAGGAAACCATCCTGTACGCCGACGAGCACCTGGTGGTCGCCGACAAACCGCACTTCCTGCCCGTGACCCCCGCCGGTGAATACGTCGAGCAAACCCTGCTGCGGCGTTTGATTCGCCAGTTGGATAACCCATCGCTGGTGCCTCTGCACCGCATCGACCGGCACACGGCGGGGCTGGTGTTGTTCTCGGCCCACCCGGCCAGCCGCTCGGCATATCAGCAATTGTTTCCCACCCGCCAGATCGACAAGTTCTACGAAGCCATCGCTCCGGCCCTGCCGAACTTGACGTTCCCCCTGGTGCATAAAAGCCGCCTGGTCGATGGCGAGCCGTTCTTTCGCATGCAGGAAGGGCCTGGCGCGAGTAACACCGAAACGGCGGTGGAAGTGCGCGAAAAGAACGGCGATCTATGGCGCTATGGCCTGTTTCCCGTCACCGGCAAGAAGCACCAGTTGCGTGTGCACATGAGTGCCCTCGGCGCGAGTATTTGTAACGACCCGTTCTACCCTGACGTGATCAAGGACGCGGTAGACGACTACGCCAACCCGCTGAAACTGCTGGCCCAGGGGGTGCGGTTTATCGACCCGGTTACGGGCGAAGAACGCAGTTTCCGCAGCCGGATCACCCTCGACTGGTAACCGCCAGAAACGACAAGGCCCGCGCGAGGCGGGCCTTGGATTAACCGGATAGCTGGGGCTTTCTGATACTGCGTGGTGTCCCGTTCAGGGCGGCTTCGCCACCCAGCGCGGGGCAAGCCCGCTCACTACAGGTCTTTGACGGTGCGAACCTGATCCTTATTGATGCGGGTGCGCTTGCCGTCAAGTTGTTCGAATTCGTAGAAACCCGAATCTTCATTGTATTTCGGGGTGTCGACGGCCTGGATTTCGCGACCGTCATTCAGGGTGATCACTGTCGGCGAGGCGCAACCGGCGAGGGTGGCGAGGCCCAGTGCAAGCATGAGAGCGGCGATGGTCCGTTGAGTCATGAGTTTGTCTCCGAGAGAATTCTTTTAAATGGCTGACCTTGTGACGCTCACGGCGTCGACAAAGTTCCTGATGCGAGGTTCATTCTGACACGCCCGAGCGCGTCTGTAACAGCTCCGGCGTATTAAGGTTGGCCAGGCGCGGGTCATCCGCCGGGCATTCCATGCCCACGCCGCCCAGTTGCAGGAAGAGCTTGCGCGGGCTGCGTTCGCCGGCGTGCCAGGCGCTCTCCACCGCGTCCCGCAGGGCGGAGGGGAGGATGCAGATCAGCGGCTCCCAGAACTCACCATGGCGCACCATTACCGGCAGCAGCGGGTTGCGCCGTGCAGTCTCACACAGGTCAGCGAGCAACCCTGCGTCGATATGCGGCACATCGCACGGCAGTATCAGCAGGTGCGCGTGGCGCGCGGCGGCGAGTCCTGCGCGGATACCGGCGAGTGGGCCGGGAAAGTCCGGGCTGTCGTCGTTGACCAATTGGTCGGCATACGCGGCGTAGTGTTGCGGGTTGCGGTTGCACGAGATGATCAAGTCATCCGTCAGCGGCCGCACCAGGCGCTGCAAATGGGCGATCAGGGGCTGGCCGTGCCATTCCAGCAGGCCTTTGTCCTGGCCGCCCATGCGCTGGCCACGCCCACCGGACAGCAGCAAGACCGAACAGGGCAGGGGCGATGAATCGATAGGCATGACGGCTCCGCAGCGGCAGCAAAAGGGGGGCCTGTGATATAACATCGGGCTGTTCCTTCGACAACCGGACCGTGCCATGAAAGCCAAGGCAGATGCGCCCTTCGTACCCCTGAACATCGCTGTATTGACTGTCAGCGACACCCGCACCCTCGACACTGATACCTCCGGCCAGGTCTTCGTCGACCGCCTCACCGCTGCTGGCCACAACCTGGCCGAGCGCGTGCTGCTCAAGGACGACCTCTACAAGATCCGCGCCCAGGTCGCCCACTGGATCGCCGAAGACGTGGTGCAAGTGGTGCTGATCACCGGCGGCACCGGCTTTACCGGCCGTGACAGCACCCCCGAAGCCGTGAGCTGCCTGCTGGACAAGCAGGTCGATGGTTTTGGCGAACTGTTCCGCCAGATCTCCGTGGCGGACATCGGCACCTCTACCGTGCAGTCCCGCGCCCTGGCCGGCCTGGCCAATGGCACCCTGGTGTGCTGCCTGCCGGGTTCCACCAATGCGGTGCGTACCGGTTGGGACGGCATCCTCGCCGAGCAACTGGACAACCGTCACCGCCCGTGCAACTTCGTCCCGCACCTGAAACAGGCCGAGCCTTGTGAATCCCGTGGGTAAGCCCGGCAAGACCGGCGCCCTGATGCCGGTGGAAGACGCGTTGGCGCAACTGCTGACCATGGCCGAAGCCGCACCGATCCGTGAGCAGCAAACCTTGCCCCTGGCGGACTGCGACGGGCGGGTATTGGCCCAGGACCTGGTCTCCACCCTCGACCTGCCGCCCTGGCCGAACAGCGCCATGGACGGCTACGCCGTGCGTCTGTCGGACTGGATCGGCGAACCTATGGTGGTCAGCCAGCGCATCTTCGCAGGCCAGGTGCCACAGCCGTTGGCTGCCGGCACCTGCGCGCGCATTTTCACCGGAGCACCGGTGCCTGAAGGCGCCGACTGCGTGGAAATGCAGGAAAACGCCGTGGTCCACGCCGATGAGCGCGTGAGCTTCACCGAGCCGCTGCACCTCGACCAGAACATCCGCCCACAGGGCCAGGAAACCACGGCTGGCGAGTTGGTTTTGTCGGCCGGCACGCGCCTGGGCCCGATCGAACTCGGGCTTGCCGCCTCCCTGGGGCGCGACTGCCTGGAGGTGGTGCGCCGCCCACGTGTGGCGGTGCTGTCCACCGGTGATGAACTGATCGAGCCGGGTTTGCCACTGGGGCCGGGCCAGATCTACAACAGCAATCGGCGCGTGCTGTGCTCGTGGCTTGCGCGCCTGGGTTGTGAAGTGATCGATGCCGGCATCCTGCCCGACGACCTGGAGCAAACCCGCACGCGCCTGGGCGACCTGGGCAGCGTCGACCTGATCCTGTCGACCGGCGGTGTGTCGGTGGGCGAGGCGGATTTCCTTGGCATCGCCCTGCGTGAAGAGGGCGAGCTGGCCCTGTGGAAACTGGCGATCAAACCGGGCAAGCCGCTGACCTTCGGGCACTTCCGTGGCGTGCCGGTGATCGGCTTGCCAGGCAACCCGGCGTCGACGCTGGTGACGTTCGCACTATTGGCGCGCCCTTATCTGCTGCGCCGCCAAGGTGTGCAAGAGGTGGAGCCACTGCGTTTCGAGGTGCCGGTGGGATTCACCTGGCCAAAACCGGGTAACCGCCGTGAATACCTGCGTGGGCGCATCGAGCAGGGCAAGGCGATCATCTACCGCAACCAGAGCTCCGGCGTGCTGCGCAGTGCGGCGTGGGCGGAGGGGTTTGTGGAGGTGTTGGAAGGCACGACGCTGGCGATCGGCGATCGGGTCAACTTCATCCCGCTCAGTGAAGTCCTGAACTGACCCAATCCAAATGTGGGAGGGGGCTTGCCCCCGATGGCGGTGTATCAGTCAACTTAAGTGTGACTGACACTCTGCTATCGGGGGCAAGCCCCCTCCCACATATGATTCTTCATATGCCTCAGTAATCGTCGCCGCGCTCGGTGATGTCGCGCTCCACCGGCCCCGCATTCGGGTCATACCCCACCGGGAACTTGCCCTTCAGCGTCCACGCAAACGCAATGATCTCGGCAATCGTGCGGTACAGCTCCTCGGGAATACTGTCGCCCAGTTCCATCCGCGCCAGCAGCTTGACCAGCTCGGCGTTTTCGTAGATCGGTACTTCGTGTTCCCGCGCCAGCTTGAGGATCGCTTCGGCCAGGGCGTCGTCGCCCTTGGCCGTCAGGGTGGGGGCCTGCTGGCCGTCGTACTTGAGGGCAATCGCCTGGCGCGGCGGTATCGGGTTCTTCATGCGGTTTCATCCACCCAGCGTTGTTCCAGCCCGGTTTTTGGCCCGCGCGGCGGGGTGCCGAGGTGGCAATCGAGGTCGCCGACGTTGATGCCCGAGGTCACCAGGCGTTCGCGCAGGTTGCCCAAGTGGCTTTCGATCAGGCTGGCGGTGAAGGGCCGCGAGGCCCACAGCTGGCTGGACAGTTTGCCCTGGCTCAGTTGCGCCTGGACCTGCAATGGCCCCAGCGGCTCCATGTCGAAGGCCAGCTCGACGCGCCAGAGCATCTGCTTGGCGTCCTTCTTGTCCTTGCGTTCGGGCTGGTCCTTGTCCGGCGCCGGTTCCTCGCGCTGGAACTTGACCTGCAACGGCACTATGTCTTGCAAGGTGCGCATGGGGATTTCCAGCTGCCAGGTGGTTTGCAAGCGGCCGTCGGCGGTGGTGCCGGTCTGTTCCAGGCTCGACAGCTGATGGCTTTGCAGCCGTGAAATTGCGCCGGCGGCCAGGCGCAGCAGGTTTTCCAGGTCGCCTTCACCTTCCAGTTTCGCCATCAGCCGTTCGGGCAGTGGGAAGCCGGCGGGTAGTTGCCGGGCGCTGACCTGGCCAAGTGTGTTCAGTGGGCTGCGCACGAAGTTGGGCAGCACCTGGGCCAGGGTGTTGGCGGCGAGGATCGCGGTCATGTTGGTGCTGGCGGGCAGGGCGGGCAGCAAGTCCGCGACCAGGCGCAGCAACGCGCCTTTCATGTCCAGCGGCGGGATTTGCGGGTTCTGCCCGGCGAGCAGCTTGGCTTCAAGAAAGGCGCCGCTGTTCTGGATGACTTGCGCCAGTACCTTGGGGTTGCTGACTTGCGCCAGGTCCGGCAAAGCAGCCAACAGGCGCTCGGCGGCGGCGCGCAGATCGGCGGAGGTGCTGTCGCCGCGAGGCAGGTTCTGCAGGGCGGTGAAGACAGCATCCAACGAGCCCTGGCGACTTTGCTGGGTCGACAGTTGCTGGCTGACCGCCAGTTGATCCTTGAGCCCGCTCAACGGCACAAAGCTCAGGGTCTGCGCGTTTTGCACCACGGCGCTGAGCAGGCTGCCGACGCGCAGGGGCTGAGGGCTTTCCACGGTCAGGGTCGCGCCCGCCAGGGCGTTGTTGAGCACAGTGACCAGCGAGCGGTAGATCGCCGGCTGCGCGGTGCCCTGGGGCAGCATCTGGGTAGTCAGCACCTTGGCCTGCAACAGCGTGCCCACCGGTATCTGGTTGGTGTCAATGCGGGTGAGGGCGGCGACATTGGCGCTCAAGGCCTGCTGCAGGCTTAGGGTCAGGTTACCCGCAGGCGTCTGGCTCACCGCCACATTGCTGCCCAGCGGCAGCGGCTGCGGGCTGCTGGCCTGCACCAGGGTCTGGCGGCCGCCTTCCAGGGTCAACTTGAGCAGCAACTGGAAGGCCTCGCCGCCTTGTTTCAGGGCGATGACTTCGGCGTTTGCGGTTTTCCCGGGGTCGATCAGGCCGATCTGCGGCTCCAGCAGTTTCAGCAACTCACCGGCTGCGGGCGCAGGGCCCGGCCCGGCTGCCGGGGCGGGTGCAAGCGTAGGAAGGTTGATCTCACCGGTCATCGCGCGCGTCGTCTCTGGGGAAATTGCCCTCTTTAGAGTAGGGCATCACATGTATAATGCCGCCCGTCTGCAAAGAGAGCGGTAAAAACCTCACAACTATTTGATCCAGCTCTCTAAAATCGGTCGCCAAAGCCGTTATTGTGCATTTCTCTTTAACGGCCGCTGCACCGCCGACTTGAACCGTAAAGGCCCGCGATCTTTTGACCAGCCCTCTTCTTGAAGCCGTAGCGCTTGCCTGTGAACGCGACCTGCGCCTGCTGTTCGAGCACCTCGAACTGCGGCTGGCGGGCGGTGACATGGTGCAAGTCAGCGGCCCCAACGGCAGTGGCAAGACCAGTTTGCTGCGCCTGTTGGCCGGGCTGATGCAGCCGACCGCCGGTGAGGTTCGACTCAACGGCAAGCCCCTCAACCAACAACGCAGCGAACTTGCCCGCAACCTGGTGTGGATCGGCCACGCCGCCGGTATCAAAGACGTGCTCACCGCTGAAGAAAACCTCAGCTGGCTCAGCGCCCTGCATCATCCCGCTTCCCGCGAGGCCATCTGGCAGGCCCTGGCCGCTGTCGGCCTCAAGGGTTTCGAAGACGTTCCCTGCCACACCTTGTCCGCTGGCCAACAGCGCCGCGTGGCCCTGGCGCGTTTGTACCTGCCGGGCCCACCGCTGTGGATCCTCGACGAACCCTTCACCGCCCTTGATAAACAAGGCGTTGCCCAGTTGGAAGAGCACCTGGCCCGGCACTGTGAACAGGGCGGCCTGGTGGTGCTCACCACCCACCACACCTTGGCGCGCATGCCCTCAGGCTACCGCGAGCTGGACCTTGGCCGGTGGTCGGCATGAGCGTCTTCGCCTTGTTGGTCGCCCGCGAAGCGCGGCTGCTGTGCCGTCGCCCGGCCGAACTGGCCAACCCGCTGGTGTTCTTTGCGATTGTTATCGCGCTGTTCCCGTTGGCGGTTGGCCCCGAGACTAAACTGTTGCAAACCTTGTCCCCAGGGCTGGTGTGGGTGGCCGCGCTTTTATCGGTCCTGCTCTCGCTGGACGGGCTGTTTCGCGGTGATTTCGAAGACGGCTCCCTGGAACAGTGGGTCCTTTCGTCGCACCCCCTGCCACTTCTGGTACTGGCCAAGGTACTGGCACACTGGGCTTTTTCCGGCCTCGCGCTAGTCTTGCTCTCGCCGCTGCTGGCGATGATGCTCGGGTTGCCCACCGAATGCCTGCCGATCCTGCTGCTGAGCCTGTTGCTCGGTACGCCGGTGCTCAGCCTGTTGGGCGCAGTAGGCGCGGCGTTGACCGTGGGTTTGAAGCGGGGCGGCCTGTTGCTGGCCCTGTTGATTCTGCCTTTGTACATCCCGGTATTGATCCTGGGCAGCGGTGCCTTGCAAGCCGCGCTCATGGGCATGCCGGCGACCGGTTACCTGTTGTGGCTGGGTAGCCTGACCGCCCTGGCGGTCACCCTGACACCCTTTGCTATAGCGGCCGGCCTGAAGATCAGCGTCGGCGAATAATGAGGTCTGACTAAGTGTTATGTCTTAGTCAGTAAAGACCCTAAGCTTTTCGCAACGACGAAAAGCAACCGTGATGGAAACAGCAATGAACTGGACCTGGTTTCACAAGCTCGGCTCGCCCAAATGGTTCTATGGCATCAGCGGCAAGCTGTTGCCGTGGTTGAGCGTCGCCGCCGTGTTGCTGATCGGCATCGGCCTGGTCTGGGGCCTGGCCTTCGCGCCGCCGGACTACCAGCAAGGCAACAGCTTCCGCATCATCTATATCCACGTTCCCGCCGCCATGCTGGCCCAGTCCTGCTACGTGATGCTGGCGGTGTGCGGCGTTGTCGGCCTGGTGTGGAAGATGAAGCTCGCCGACGTGGCCCTGCAATGCGCCGCGCCCATCGGCGCCTGGATGACCGCCGTGGCGCTGGTCACCGGCGCGATCTGGGGCAAGCCCACCTGGGGCTCGTGGTGGGTGTGGGATGCGCGACTAACGTCCATGTTGATCCTGCTGTTCCTGTACTTCGGTCTGATTGCCCTGGGCAACGCGATCAGCAATCGTGACAGCGCCGCCAAGGCCTGCGCGGTGCTGGCGATTGTCGGCGTGATCAACATCCCGATCATCAAATACTCGGTGGAGTGGTGGAACACCCTGCACCAGGGCGCCACCTTCACCCTCACCGAAAAGCCGGCGATGCCCGTGGAGATGTGGGCGCCACTGCTGCTGATGGTGCTGGGGTTCTACTGCTTCTTCGGCGCCGTGCTGCTGCTGCGCATGCGCCTTGAAGTGCTCAAGCGTGAAGCCCGCACCAGTTGGGTCAAGGCCGAAGTGCAAAGCAGCCTGGGAGTGCGTGGATGAGTTTTGCTTCTTTCAGCGAGTTTCTCGCCATGGGCCATCACGGCCTGTACGTCTGGACCGCCTATGGCATCTGCCTGGCGGTGCTGGCCCTCAACGTCGCCGCGCCGATCCTGGCCCGCAAGCGTTACCTGCAACAAGAGGCGCGTCGTCTGCGCCGGGAGACCGAAAAGTGAATCCGCTGCGTAGAAAGCGTCTGTTGATCATCCTTGCCATCCTGGTGGGCGTCGGCATTGCCGTGGGCCTGGCCTTGAGCGCCTTGCAACAGAACATCAACCTGTTCTACACCCCGACTCAGATCGCCAATGGCGAAGCGCCTGTCGATACGCGTATCCGCGCCGGCGGCATGGTCGAAAAGGGCTCGCTGAAGCGCTCCGGTGACTCCCTCGACGTCACCTTCGTGGTCACCGACTTCAACAAAGCCGTGACCATCACCTACCGTGGCATCCTCCCGGACCTGTTCCGCGAAGGCCAGGGCATCGTCGCCCTGGGCAAGCTCAACGCCGACGGCGTGGTGGTCGCCGATGAAGTGCTGGCCAAGCACGATGAAAAATACATGCCGCCGGAGGTCACCAAGGCTCTGAAAGACAGCGGCCAATCCGCGCCAACGCCTGCCAAGGAGGGCTAAGCCATGACGTCCGCACTGTTTATTCCGGAGTTGGGCCAGTTGGCGATGATCCTCGCCCTGTGCTTTGCCATCGTCCAGGCCGTGGTGCCGTTGCTCGGTGCCTGGCGTGGTGACCGTTTGTGGATGAGCTTGGCCCAGCCGGCGGCCTGGGGCCAGTTTGCCTTCCTGTTGTTCGCCTTTGGTTGCCTGACCTACGCCTTCATGACCGACGACTTTTCCGTCGCCTATGTGGCCAATAATTCCAACAGCGCCTTGCCTTGGTACTACAAGTTCAGCGCCGTGTGGGGCGCCCACGAAGGTTCGTTGCTGCTGTGGGCGCTGATTCTCGGCGGCTGGACCTTCGCCGTGTCGGTGTTCTCGCGCCAATTGCCGCAAGTGATGCTGGCGCGGGTGCTGGCGGTGATGGGCATGATCAGCATCGGCTTCCTGCTGTTCCTGATCATGACCTCCAACCCGTTCAGCCGCATCCTGCCGCAGATTCCGGCGGACGGGCATGACCTCAACCCGTTGCTGCAAGACATCGGCCTGATCGTGCACCCGCCGATGCTCTACATGGGCTACGTGGGCTTCTCGGTGGCCTTCGCCTTCGCCATCGCCGCCTTGCTCGGCGGGCGCCTTGATGCGGCCTGGGCGCGCTGGTCGCGGCCGTGGACCATCGTCGCCTGGGCGTTCCTCGGCATTGGTATCACGCTGGGCTCCTGGTGGGCCTATTACGAACTCGGCTGGGGCGGCTGGTGGTTCTGGGACCCGGTGGAAAACGCCTCCTTCATGCCCTGGCTGGTCGGTACTGCGCTGATTCACTCACTGGCTGTCACCGAGAAGCGTGGCGTGTTCAAGAGCTGGACCGTGCTGCTGGCCATCGCGGCATTTTCCCTCAGCCTGCTCGGCACCTTCCTCGTGCGTTCGGGGGTGCTGACGTCGGTGCATGCGTTTGCGTCCGACCCGGAGCGCGGCGTGTTTATCCTGATCTTCCTGCTGTTTGTGGTCGGTGGCTCCCTGACCCTGTTCGCCCTGCGCGCCCCGGTGGTCAAGAGCCATGTCGGCTTTAACCTGTGGTCGCGGGAAACCCTGCTGCTGGGCAATAACCTGGTGCTGGTGGTGGCCGCGTCGATGATCCTGCTCGGCACCTTGTATCCGCTGGTGCTGGATGCGTTGAGCGGCGCCAAGCTGTCCGTGGGCCCGCCGTACTTCAACGCGTTGTTTATCCCATTGATGGGCCTGTTGATGGTGGTGATGGCGGTCGGCGTGCTGGTGCGCTGGAAAGACACCCCAGTCAAATGGCTGGCCGGCATGCTGATGCCGGTACTGCTCGGCAGCGTGGCCCTGGCGGTCATCGCCGGGTTTGCCTACGGCGACTTCAACTGGGCGGTGCTCGCCACTTTCCTGCTCGCCGCCTGGGTGTTGCTGGCCGGCGTGCGCGATATCTTCGACAAAACCCGCCACAAAGGCCTGATCAAAGGCCTGCCGACGTTGACCCGCAGCTACTGGGGCATGCAGGTCGCCCACATCGGCATCGCCGTATGCGCCCTCGGTGTGGTGTTGTCCAGCCAGAACAGCGCCGAACGCGACCTGCGCCTGGCGCCGGGCGAGTCCATGGACCTGGCCGGTTATCACTTCATCTTCGAAGGCGCCAAGCACTTCGAAGGGCCGAACTTCACCTCCGACAAAGGCACCGTGCGCGTCGTGCGCAACGGTAAGGAAGTGGCGGTGCTGCACCCGGAAAAACGCCTGTACACCGTGCAGAGCTCGATGATGACCGAAGCCGGGATCGACGCCGGTTTCACCCGTGACCTCTACGTCGCATTGGGTGAGCCGCTGGGCGACGGCGCCTGGGCCGTGCGGGTGCATGTGAAGCCGTTTGTGCGCTGGATCTGGTTCGGCGGCTTGCTCACCGGCTTTGGTGGTTTGCTCGCCGCGCTGGACCGGCGTTATCGGGTCAAAGTGAAAAGCCGGGTGCGTGAAGCCCTCGGCCTGCAAGGAGCGGCGGCATGAAGCGTTGGTTGATGGTGGTACCGCTGGCGATGTTTCTGGTGGTGGCGGTATTCCTGTATCGCGGGCTGTACCTGGACCCTGCCGAGCTGCCTTCGGCGATGATCGGCAAACCGTTTCCGGCATTCAGCCTGCCGACCGTGCAGGGTGACAAGACCCTGACCCAGGCCGACCTGCTCGGCAAACCGGCGCTGGTCAACGTGTGGGGCACCTGGTGCATCTCCTGCCGCGTCGAACACCCGGTGCTGAACAAACTGGCCGAGAAGGGCGTGGTGATCTACGGCATCAACTACAAGGACGACAATGCGGCGGCCTTGAAGTGGCTGGCCGAGTTCCACAACCCGTACCAGCTGGATATCCGCGATGAAGACGGCAACCTAGGTTTGAACCTGGGCGTGTACGGCGCCCCGGAAACCTTCTTCATCGATGCCAAGGGCGTAATCCGCGACAAGTACGTCGGCGTGATCGACGAAGTGGTCTGGCGCGAGCAGCTCGCCGCCAAGTACCAGGCCCTGGTCGATGAGGCCAAGCCATGAAGCGTCTGTTAGCCGCTGCCGTTTTAGCGTTGGGCTTGGCAAGCGTGGCCCACGCCGCCATCGACACCTACGAATTTGCCAACGACGCCGAGCGCGAGCGTTTCCGCGACCTGACCAAGGAACTGCGCTGCCCCAAGTGCCAGAACCAGGATATCGCCGACTCCAACGCACCGATCGCCGCCGACCTGCGCAAGGAAATCTTCCGCATGCTGGGGGAGGGCAAGGACAACCAGCAGATCATCGACTTCATGGTCGACCGCTACGGAGATTTCGTGCGCTACAAACCGGCGCTCACCGGCAAGACCGCGCTGCTCTGGTTCGGCCCTGCCGGACTGTTGCTGGCCGGCGTTGTCGTAATGGCCGTGATCGTGCGCCGCCGCCGCGCCGCGCCAACCGATGGTTCCGACGCGCTGTCCCTGGATGAGCGTAAACGCCTCGACCAATTGCTGGACACCAAGACTGATGATTGATTTCTGGCTCGCAGCCGGCTTGCTGCTTCTGATTGCCCTGAGTTTCCTGCTGATCCCTGTACTGCGCGGCCGCCGTGCCCAGCGCGAAGAGGATCGCACCGCGCTGAACGTGGCGCTGTACCAGGAACGCGTTGCCGAACTGCAAGAGCAGCAGGACGAAGGCGTACTGAATCCCGCGCAACTCGACACCGGCCGCGCCGAAGCTGCCCGCGAATTGCTGGCCGATACCGAAGGCGTGGAAAAGCCCCGTGAATCGCGCCTGGGCAAGCCGCTGCCGTTGTTGGCGGCGTTTCTGGTGCCGGTCCTCGGCGTTGCCCTGTACCTGCATTACGGGGCGAGCGACAAGGTCGAACTGACCCGCGAATTCTCCCAGCCGCCGGTGTCCATGGAAGACATGACCCAGCGCCTGGAGCGCGCCGCCGCTGCCCAGCCGGATTCTGCCGAGGGCCTGTATTTCCTCGGCCGTGCCTATATGGCCCAGGACCGTTCCGCCGATGCGGCCAAAGTCTTCGAACGCACCGTGGCCCTGGCCGGGCGTCAACCGGAGTTGCTCGGTCAGTGGGCCCAGGCGCAATATTTTGCCGACAACAAACAGTGGTCGCCCAAGGTTCAGGCCCTCACCGACGAGGCGCTGAAGCTTGATCCGAAGGAAGTGACCAGCCTGGGCCTGCTGGGAATCGCCGCCTTTGAAGGCCAGCGCTATCAGGAAGCGATCGACTACTGGAACCGCCTGTTGGCTCAGCTACCACCGGACGACAACTCCCGTGCGGCACTGCAAGGCGGCATCGACCGTGCAGCGGAAAAACTCAAGGAAAGTGGCGGCACCGTCGCGCAGAAGGCCGTGATGACAGTCCGCGTGGACCTGTCCGCCGAGGTGAAGGCCAAAGCCTTGCCAAGCGACAGCGTGTTCATCTTCGCCCGCGCCGTCAGTGGCCCGCCGGCACCCTTGGCGGCCAAGCGCGTGACCGTCGCCGAACTGCCGGTCACCGTCGAACTGGGCGATGCCGACGCGATGATGCCGCAATTGAAACTGTCCAACTTCCCCGAAGTCCAACTGGTTGCGCGCATATCCCGGGCCGGTCAGCCGACCACTGGCGAGTGGATCGGCCGCAGCCAACCCCTGGCCAGCACCACCACTGCCTTGCAGCAGCTGACCATCGACAGTCCGGACCAGTAAATCGAGGAAACGCCCATGACCGCATTTGCACGCATCACCTTGCTCAGCCTGGTATTGGGCCTGAGCGCTTGTGCGGTCCACCGCCCACCTCCCACGCCCACCGGCCCGACCATCCCACCGTCAGGCCCGTCGACCCAGCCGAGCACCAAACCGTCCGGCCCGGTGACCCCGCCGCCGAAGCCCTTGCCGAGCAAGTCGCCGACGTTTGCCCCACCTCCAGGCGCCGCCAGCCACTGGGACGGCAAGATGCAGGTGTATGTGCTGGACGACCAGCCCGACACCTTCTATCGCCAGCGCACGTATTACCGCTGGAGCAACGGCTGGAGCCGCTCGATCAGCCCGAACGGGCCATGGGAAGACACCGACGTGCACGGTGTGCCGCCGGGGTTGAGCAAGCAGTACGCGCAATGAAAAAAGGCGACCTATTACAGGTCGCCTTTTTTGCGCTTTAAAATCCGCTCTCTCAACCACCGGAGATCAAAGGTGGGAGGGGGCTTGCCCCCGATGGCAATGGGTCATTCAGCCCATCACTGACTGATCCACTGCCATCATGCCACCGGACACTCCCGATTCAGCGCTTCATCCACCAACAACTGCGCAATCTCGATCATCTGCACCACCGCCAACACCTGCTTGCGGCCCGAGCCATCCAAGTGCTCGGCACAGTCGTAGGCACACACAGTCGCCGATTCCAGCATCTCGCTGGCATTGCTCAAGGCCGCTTCGGTGCTGAGGCCGGGGCGGACGGTGAAGATGAGGTTGGGTGGGGTTTGTGGTGTGTCATCCGAAGTGGATGGCGGGGGATTTGGAGTAACTTTTTTCATGCAGTAAATCTCCATTCAATTGGAGCTCACCCCATCCGCGACCAAGCAGAAGGGTGGCGAGCTGTACGCAGGTTGGTCGACCAGGGAATGGAAACCCGGCAGGGCCTAGGCCCTCCCACGCACAGCTCGCCATAACGCGAACACAATAATGCCGCTTGCGCGGCACTGTGCGCCATTCTAATCCAGGCGACCAAGCCTGATCGCTGATGAGCAGCGATTGCGAGAGGCTAACGGTGCGTTATAGCAACCGCAACCGACAGAGAAGGTAGGAAAAATCGCATATGTTGTGGCGAGCAGGGCTGTTGTGGTGAGCAGGCTTGCCCTGCGTTGGGCTGCGAAGCGGCCCCGGAAGCTGGTTCTGTCTGACATAACGCGGTGGCCTTAATGGGGCTGCTGCGCAGCCCAACGCGGGGCAAGCCCGCTCGCCACAACAAGCCTGCTCACCACAATAAGCCCGCTCACCACGGTGTGGGTATGTGCCTTTAGCGTTCACTTGCAACCTTTCATAAAACCTTCATCCAACCGACCCCCTCCAGTCATGTGCAAGTCATAGGGCTGACACCTCCCGCGCCTACTGTCGTTTGAACTCAACCGCAGCCATCCCAGGCTGTTCAAACAAGACAGAGAAGCCCATGAATCACGCTATCCATGTCGATCACTTGAACAAGACCTTTGCGAAGAAATCCGCCTTGGTCGACCTCGAACTCACCATTGCCCCGGGTGAGATGGTCGCGCTGATTGGCGCTTCCGGTTCCGGCAAGTCCACCTTGTTGCGCCACCTGGCGGGCCTGGCCTGTTGCGACAAAAGCAACGGCGGCAGCGTCAAGGTGTTGGGCCGGGAAGTGCAGGCCAGTGGGCGCTTGAATGGCAAGGTGCGGCGGTTGCGCGCGGACATTGGCTATATCTTCCAGCAGTTCAACCTGGTCAATCGTCTGAGCGTGCTCGACAACGTGCTGCTCGGTTGCCTGGGCCGCATGCCGCGCTGGCGTGGCAGCCTCGGCTTGTTCAATGCCGAAGAAAAAGCGTTTGCCCTCGAGTCCCTGGCTCGCGTCGGCCTGGCCGATCTGGCGTCGCAACGTGCCTCGACCTTGTCCGGCGGCCAGCAGCAGCGCGTGGCGATTGCCCGGGCATTGACCCAGCGCGCCGAGGTAATCCTCGCCGACGAACCCATCGCCTCCCTCGACCCGGAGTCGGCGCGCAAGGTCATGGAGATCCTCGCCGACATCAACCGCCGCGACGGCAAGACCGTGGTGGTGACCTTGCATCAAGTCGATTACGCCATGCGTTATTGCCCGCGTGCCGTGGCCCTCAAAGGCGGGCGCATTCATTTCGACGGGCAGGGCAGTGCGATGAGCAGCCAGTTCCTCAACGATTTGTACGGTGCCGACGTCGACACCAGCCTGATGTTTTCCGACCAGACCCGCCACGCCACCGCCACCCCTCGGCTGGCCTTGGCGCGCGCTTGAAACCTTACTCACGACCCACAGGAAGCCTTTCCATGTTGAACCGTATCGGCCATGTGTTTCTGTCTGCCGTATTGCTGGCCAGTGTCGCGCTGGGCAACGCCCACGCCGCTGACAAGGTGATCAACTTCGGCATCATGTCCACCGAGTCTTCGCAGAACCTCAAGAGCATCTGGCAGCCATTCCTGGATGACATGCACAAGAAGACCGGCCTGACCATCAACGCCACCTTCGCCTCCGACTACGCCGGCCTGATCCAGGGCATGCGCTTCAACAAGGTCGACGTGGCCTGGCTCGGCAACAAGGCCGCGATGGAAGCGGTGGACCGTTCCAACGGCGAGATCTTCGCCCAGACCGCCGCCGCCAACGGTGCCGCCGGTTACTGGAGCGTGTTGATCGTGCGCAAAGACAGCCCGATCAACAACGTCGACGACATGCTCAAGAACGCCAAGAACCTGACCTTCGGCAACGGTGACCCGAACTCCACCTCGGGCTACCTGGTGCCGGGCTACTACGTGTTCGCCAAGAACAACGTGGATGCCGCCACCGCGTTCAAACGCACGCTCAACTCCAGCCATGAAGTCAACGCGTTGAGTGTGGCCAAGGGGCAACTGGACGTCGCCACCTTCAATACCGAGAGCTGGGAGCGCCTGGAAGTCACCCAACCGGACAAGGCCGCCATGCTCAAGGTGATCTGGAAATCGCCGCTGATCCCCGCCGACCCGATGGTGTGGAGCAAGGCGCTGAGCGACAGCGAGAAGGCCAAGATTCGCGACTTCTTCGCCCACTACGGCGACACCGATGAAGAGAAGGCGGTGCTGAAGAATATGCAGTTGGGCAAGTTCCTGCCGTCCAGCGATGACCAGCTGTTGCCGATCCGCCAGTTGGAGCTGTTCAAGCAGCGCACCACCGTCAGTGCCGACGACAAGCTGGAGGCTGCCGACAAGGCCAAGAAGCTGGCGGATATCGACGCCGACCTGGCCAAGCTGCAACAGCGCATCTCCGAGCTCGACAAGAAAACCGCAGCCAACGGTTAACCCCTGTGGGAGGGGGCAAGCCCCCTCCCACATTTCGCTCGAGGACAACCATGACTACTTTGCACGCTGAAGCCGTCGGCAAACGCACCTGGCCGCAATACCTCGGCTGGGGCCTGTTCCTGGTCCTGCTGGCCTGGGCCTGGCACGGCGCGGAAATGAACCCGCTGGCGCTGTACCGCGATTCCGGAAACATGGCGACCTTCGCCGCCGACTTCTTCCCGCCGGACTTCCACGAATGGCGCAGTTACCTCAAGGAGATGATCGTCACCGTGCAGATCGCCCTGTGGGGCACGGTATTGGCCATCGTCTGCTCGGTGCCGCTGGGCATCTTGTGCGCCGACAACATTACCCCGTGGTGGGTGCACCAACCGCTGCGCCGCGTGATGGATGCCTTCCGCTCGATCAACGAAATGGTGTTCGCCATGTTGTTCGTGGTCGCCGTCGGCCTCGGTCCCTTCGCTGGCGTGCTGGCGCTGTGGATCAGCACCACCGGTGTGCTCGCCAAGCTGTTCGCCGAAGCCGTCGAAGCCATCGACCCAGGTCCGGTAGAGGGCGTGCGGGCCACTGGTGCCAGTGCCCTGCAGGAAGTGATCTACGGCGTGATCCCCCAGGTCATGCCGCTGTGGGTCAGCTACGCGCTGTACCGCTTCGAAGCCAACGTGCGTTCGGCGACGGTGGTGGGCATGGTCGGCGCGGGCGGGATCGGCGTGATCCTGTGGGAAAACATCCGTGCCTTCCAGTTCGTCCAGACCTGCGCGGTGCTGCTGGTGATCATCGTGGTGGTGAGCCTGATCGACGTGTTGTCCCAACGCCTGCGCAAGCAGTTCATCTGACCTCGGAGGGGTGCCCGCGCGGCGCTTTTTTTAAGCATGCAGTTGTCTAGACAAGATGAGCCGGTGTACCGCGAACTCGCGGATATCCTGCGCCGTGAATTGAGCAGCTACAGCGCCGGTGATTTCCTGCCCGGTGAGGTGCACATGGCCGAGCGCTTCGGCGTCAACCGCCACACCCTGCGCCGTGCCATCGATGAGCTGGTGTTCGAAGGCAGCCTGTTGCGTCGCCAGGGCAAGGGCACCCAGGTGCTCGACCGGCCGCTGATCTACCCGATGGGCGCCGAGACCTCCTACAGCCAATCCCTGTCAGCCCAGGGCGTCGGTGTGCAGGCGGTGTTGCTCAAGCGCCGCTACTGCTACGCCAGCCGTGAAGAAGCGCTGCACCTGGGGATCGCTGAAATGGCGCCGATGATCGAGCTGCAAACCCTGCGCAAGCTCGACCACCAGCCCGTCAGCCTGATCCGCCATCGCTACTGCGCCAGCCGTGCGCCGTTGCTGGCCGACTACACCGGCGGTTCGCTGCGCCAGTACCTGCGCGAACGCGACCTGCCATTGACTCGCACCCACAGCCTGATCGGTGCGCGCCTGCCCAACCGTGACGAAGCCGCGCTGCTGATGATGCCTCGGCACTTGCCGGCCCTCACCGTATTCACCCTTTCCCGCGATCGCGACGGCCACCCGGTGGAGCTGGCGCAGTCCACCAGCCGTTCGGATCGCTTCCAGTACCAAGTGGTGACTTGATGGAGACCCTGATGAACCTGTCCCCGCGTCAGCATTGGATTGGTGTGCTCGCCCGCGCCCAACTCAGTGAATTGCAACCCCACGAAGCGGCCTTGAAAGACGCGGAGTACCAGCTCATTCGCGCCCCGGAAATCGGCATGACCCTGGTACGCGGTCGCATGGGCGGCAATGGCGCACCGTTCAACGTCGGTGAAATGAGCGTGACCCGCTGCGTAGTGCGCCTGGCCGATGGCCGCACCGGCTACAGCTACCTGGCCGGGCGCGACAAGGTGCATGCCGAGCTGGCCGCCCTGGCCGATGCCCATTTGCAAGGCGCGCAGCCGAGTATCTGGCTCAGCGATCTGATCACTGCCCTGGCGAACGCCCAGGTCAGGCGTCGCGCTGAAAAAGAGGCGGACACCGCCGCCACCAAGGTCGAGTTCTTCACCCTCGTGCGAGGAGAAAACTGATGAATGCGCACCTGTTGCAACCGGCGTTTGTCGACCCGGTATTGGATGCCCAGCGTGGTTTTCGTGCCGCGCTCAAAGCCTTGGCCGAACCCGGTTTGATCCAGCACCTGCCATCCGCTCCACGCCTCGATGGTCTTGCCCCCGCCACCTATGCACTGTGCCTGGCACTGCTGGACGTGGACACGCCGCTGTGGCTTTCACCGAGCTTCGACACGCCGCTGATTCGCGCCAACCTGGCGTTCCACTGCGGTTGCCCGCTGACTTCGCATCGCGAAGCAGCGGTGTTCGCCTTGCTCGGTGAACACGACCTGCTGGATCTGAGCGGCTTCGACCACGGCAACGACCGCTACCCCGACCAGTCCTGCACCTTGCTCGTGCAGCTCACCGACCTGGAGTCCGGTCGCGGCCTGCTCTGGCGCGGCCCAGGCATCAAGACCCAGCGCCAGGTGCACGTCCCGGTGCCGCAGGCCTTCTGGCAGGAACGCCAACGGCGCAAAACCTTTCCCCGTGGCCTGGACGTGCTGTTTGCCGCCGGCCATCACCTGATCGGCCTGCCTCGCAGCAGCCGCATTGCACAGGAGCATGCCTGATGTACGTAGCCGTCAAAGGTGGCGAACAGGCCATCGACAATGCCCACCGCCTGCTGGCGAAAAAACGCCGGGGCGATACCGCGATTCCGGAACTGAGCGTGACGCAAATCCGCGAGCAACTGCCCCTGGCCGTGGCGCGGGTGATGACCGAAGGCTCACTGTTCGACGAAGAACTCGCCGCGCTGGCGATCAAGCAAGCGGCGGGGGACCTGGTGGAAGCGATCTTCCTGTTGCGCGCCTACCGCACCACGCTGCCGCGCTTCAGCCCGAGCCTGCCGATCGATACCGCCCGGATGTCGTTGAGCCGGCGCCTGTCGGCCACCTTCAAGGACCTGCCCGGCGGCCAACTGCTCGGCCCGACCTTCGACTACACCCACCGCCTGCTGGATTTTGCCCTGCTGGCCGAAGGTGAGTACCCGGGGCCGCAGACCGCGCCGGAGGCGACGCTGGAAGACTGCCCACGCGTGCTCGGCCTGCTCGCCAAAGAAGGCCTGATCAAGACCGAAACCGACGACAACGCCCGCGTTGCCGACATCACCCGCGACCCGCTGGAATACCCGGCCAGCCGCGCCGAGCGCCTGCAAGCCCTGGCCCGTGGCGACGAAGGTTTCCTGCTGGCGCTGGGGTACTCGACCCAACGTGGCTACGGTCGCAACCACCCGTTTGCCGGTGAGATTCGTATCGGCGATGTGGAGGTGTGGATCGAACCGGAAGAACTGGGTTTCCCCATCTGCCTGGGCAGCATCGAAGTGACCGAGTGCGAGATGGTCAACCAGTTTGTCGGTTCGGCTACCGAGCTGGCGCAGTTCACGCGGGGTTACGGCCTGGCCTTCGGGCATGCCGAGCGCAAGGCCATGGGCATGGCCCTGGTGGACCGCTCGCTGCGCGCCGAGGAGTACAACGAAGAGATCGTCTCGCCCGCCCAGCGCGAAGAGTTTGTGCTGGCCCACTGCGACAACGTCGAGGCGGCGGGCTTTGTCTCCCACCTCAAACTGCCGCACTACGTGGACTTTCAGTCCGAGCTGGAACTGATCCGCAAACTGCGCCAACCGGCCGAGGGCTCGAGCCATGAATGACGCCGCGTACAACTTCGCCTACCTCGACGAACAGACCAAGCGCATGATCCGTCGCGCCTTGCTCAAGGCGGTGGCGATCCCTGGCTACCAGGTGCCGTTCGGTGGCCGCGAGATGCCGCTGCCTTACGGCTGGGGCACCGGCGGCATGCAATTGACCGCCGCGATCCTGGGGGACGATGACGTGCTCAAGGTCATCGACCAGGGCGCCGACGACACCACCAACGCGGTGTCGATCCGCCGCTTTTTTGCGCGCACTGCAGGCGTGGTCACTACCGAAGCGACCCCTGAAGCGACGGTGATCCAGACCCGTCACCGCATCCCGGAAACGCCCTTGCAGGCGAACCAGATCATGGTGTTCCAGGTGCCGATCTCAGAGCCGCTGCGTTTTATCGAACCCTCGGAAACCGAGACTCGCACCATGCACGCCCTGAATGATTACGGGGTGATGCATGTGAAGCTGTATGAGGACATCGCCACCTTCGGCCACATCGCCACGGCCTACGCCTACCCGGTGACGGTGGATGAACGCTACGTGATGGACCCGTCGCCGATCCCCAAATTCGACAACCCCAAACTCGACATGAGCCCGGCGCTGATGCTGTTCGGCGCCGGTCGCGAGAAGCGCCTGTATGCGGTGCCGCCATACACCCAGGTCACCAGCCTCGACTTTGAGGACCACCCGTTCGAAGTGCAGAAATGGGCGCACAGCTGCGCGATCTGCGGCAGCCATGAATCGTTCCTTGATGAGCTGATTCTGGATGACGCCGGAACCCAGAGTTTTGTGTGTTCCGACACGTGGTATTGCGCCCAGCGGGTGAAGGAGAACAACCAGTGAGCCAGCCGTTATTGCAAGTGCGTGACCTGTCCCTGTTGTACGGCCCGGAGAAGGGTTGCCAGGGTGTGAGCTTCGATCTGTACCCCGGCGAAGTGCTTGGGATTGTCGGTGAGTCCGGTTCGGGTAAATCCACCTTGCTTTCGTTGTTGAGCGGGCGCCTGCCGGCGCACGCGGGCAGCATCGGCTACCGCAGCCAGGACGGCGAATGGCTCGACCTCTACAGTGCCAGCGAAGCCGAGCGCCGCACCTTGCTGCGCACCGAATGGGGCTTTGTCGAGCAGAACCCGCGTGACGGCCTGCGCATGGGCGTGTCGGCCGGCGCCAACATTGGTGAACGCTTGATGGCCCAGGGCGTGCGCAATTACGCGCAACTGCGTGGCGCCGGTCTGGATTGGCTGGAGCAGGTGGAGATTGACCCACAACGCATCGACGACCTGCCACGCACCTTTTCCGGCGGCATGCAGCAGCGCCTGCAAATTGCCCGCAACCTGGTTTCCAGCCCACGGCTGGTGTTCATGGACGAACCCACCGGCGGCCTCGACGTGTCGGTGCAAGCGCGTCTGCTCGACCTGCTGCGCGGCCTGGTGCGTGAACTGGATTTGGCGGTGGTGATCGTCACCCACGACCTGGCCGTGGCACGCCTGTTGGCCGACCGCCTGATGGTGATGCGTCGCTCTCGTGTAGTGGAAACCGGGCTCACCGACCAGATCCTCGACGATCCACAGCACCCTTACTCTCAACTGCTGGTGTCTTCGGTATTGCAGCCATGACAAATGCCTTGATCGAGGTCCGTGACCTCTCGAAAACCTTCACCCTGCACCAGCAAAACGGTGTAGTACTCAATGTGCTGCGCGGGGTGGAGTTAAGTGTGCAGGGCGGCGAATGCCTGGTGCTGCACGGTCAGTCCGGCGCGGGCAAAAGTACCTTGCTGCGTACGCTGTACGGTAACTATCTACCGGCCGGTGGCAGCATTCGTGTACGCCATGCCGGCGAGTGGCTGGAGCTGGTGGGCGCCGCGCCCCGCGAGATTCTGCAGGTGCGCCAGCAGACCCTGGGCTACGTCAGCCAATTCCTGCGGGTGATTCCGCGTGTGGCGTGCCTGGATGTGGTGATGGAGCCGGCGTTGGCCCGAGGCTGGTCGAAAGCCGAGGCACAACAGCGCGCCGAACACCTGCTGACCCGTCTGAACATCCCCCAGCGCCTGTGGCCACTGGCGCCCGGCACTTTTTCCGGTGGCGAGCAACAGCGCGTCAACATCGCCCGCGGTTTCATGGTGGCCTGGCCGGTGATGCTGCTGGACGAACCCACCGCCTCCCTGGACGACCACAACCGCCAGGTGGTGCTGGAACTGATGAACGAAGCCAAGGCTGCCGGCGCTGCATTGATCGGCATCTTCCACGACCGTGCCGCCCGTGAAGCGGTGGCCGATCGCCATTTCGACATGACCCCCACGCCTGTTGCCCAAGAGGAATACGCCCATGCCCGCTGAACAGATCCTCAGTAATGCCCAGGTCGTCACGGCTGATCGCATGTTCCTGGGCTCGGTGGTGTTGCGTGATGGCAAGATCGTCGACCTCGCCGAAGGCCGCAGCCAGTTGCCCCAGGCCCAGGACCTGGGCGGTGATTTCCTGCTGCCGGGCCTGGTGGAGTTGCACACCGACAACCTGGAAAAACACATGACCCCGCGCCCCGGCGTGGACTGGCCGTCGACCTCGGCAGTGCTCAGCCACGATGCGCAGATTATCGCGGCGGGCATCACCACCGTCTTCGATGCGGTGTCCATCGGTGACGTGAACCCCAAGGGCAACCGCATGAAAAAACTGCCGGCGATGCTCGATGCCATCGCCCAGGCAGAAGGTGCCGGCCTGACCCGCGCCGAGCACCACCTGCACCTGCGCTGCGAGCTGTGCCACCCGGACACCCTCAGTGTGTTCCGCGACCTGGTGGAAAACCCGCTGGTGCAACTGGTGTCGGTGATGGACCATTCGCCGGGCCAGCGCCAGTTTGTGCTTGAAGCCAAGTACCGTGAGTACTACATGGGCAAGTACCACCTGAACGACGAAACCATGGACGCCTTCATCGTGCTGCAAAAGGCCAATTCCCTGGCCTACAGTGATCGCTACCGTGCGGCTATCGTCGAGCATTGCCTGGCGCGTGGTTTGTCGGTGGCCAGTCACGACGACGCGACGCTCGCGCATGTGCAGGAGTCGGCACGCTATGGCATGACCATCGCTGAATTCCCCACTACGCTCGAGGCGGCGAAGGGCTGCCAGGCGTTGAACATGAAAGTGTTGATGGGCGCGCCGAACGTGGTGCGCGGCGGGTCGCACTCGGGTAATGTGGCCGCCGCCGGCCTGGCGGCCGAGGGCTTGCTGGATATACTTTCCAGTGACTACTACCCGGCCAGCCTGTTGCAGGCGGCCTTCGTGCTGGCTGACCAGCAAGACGGCGGCGACCTGTCGCGGGCGGTCAAGATGATCAGCCTGGCGCCCGCGCAGGCGGCAGGGCTGAAGGACCGTGGCGAGATTGCCCTCGGCCTGCGCGCCGATCTGGTCCAGGCACGTAGCCGCGAAGGGCTGCCTGTGGTGCAACAAGTATGGCGACAAGCGAAGAGGGTGTTTTGATGGCAGGCAGGTTGATCTATCTCATCGGGCCGTCCGGCTCGGGCAAGGACAGCCTGCTGGATGCCGCACGCCCACGCTTGGCCGAGCGCGGTTGCCGCATTGTGCGCCGCGTCATCACCCGCTCGGCGGAAGCGGTGGGCGAAGCGGCGCAGGGCGTCAGCCCCGAGCAATTTGCGACGATGCAGGCCGAGGGCGCGTTTGCCCTCAGTTGGCAGGCCAATGGTTTGTCCTATGGCATTCCCAGGGAGATCGACGATTGGCTGGCGGCGGGGGACGACGTACTGGTCAATGGCTCCCGTGCGCACCTGGCGCAGACTCGCAAGCGTTATCCGACTTCGCTGGTGTTGCTGCTGACGGTGGACCAGGCGGTGTTGCGCCAACGCCTGATCGCACGGGGGCGTGAAGCGTTGGCGGATATCGAGGCGCGCCTGGCGCGCAATGCGCGGTTCACCGCCGAGCTGATCGCCGGCAACGGTGCGGGGTTGTTCGTACTGGATAACTCCGGGCCGCTGGAACATACGGTCGAGCGCCTGCTGTGCTGCATCGATCACGGGCACTCGGCATGCGCCTGACCTTGCTCGGCACCGGTGACGCGCGGCAAGTCCCGGTGTATGGCTGTGAGTGCGCCGCGTGCGGTCTGGCGCGCAGTGATGCCAGCCTGCGCCGTCGCCCGTGCAGCGCGTTGATCGAATGCGGCGACCAGCGCTGGTTGATCGACAGCGGTTTGCCCGACCTTACCGAACGCTTCCCACCGCGCAGTTTCAACGGGATCTTGCAGACCCACTATCATGCCGATCATGCCCAGGGTCTGTTGCACCTGCGCTGGGGGCAAGGGCTGGTGATTCCGGTGCACGGGCCGGTGGATGCCGAAGGTTTGTCCGATCTGTACAAACATCCGGGCATCCTGGATTTCAGCCAGCCATTCAGCGAATTTGAAACCCGGCAGTTTGGCGAACTGAGCGTCACCGCGTTGCCGTTGCAGCATTCCAAACCAACCCTGGGTTACCTGCTGGAAGGCGAGGGGCGACGCATCGCCTACCTCACCGACACCGTCGGCCTGCCGCCTGCGACCCTGGCCTGGCTGCAGCGCGAACCCCTGGATGTACTGGTGCTGGACTGTTCCATGCCGCCGCAGCCGCAGGCACCGCGCAATCACAATGACCTGACGCTGGCGTTGCAGAGCATCGAGCAAACCGGTGCGCAGTTGGGCGTGCTGACCCATGTCGGGCACACATTGGATGCCTGGCTGCTGGAGCATCGCCGCGAGTTGCCACGGCAAGTCACGGTCGGCTGGGATGGCCGGGTCATCTGAACGCCAAAGGTTCCACAGAACCCTACTTCGTCAGTAACCCTTCAACGTATTCGATAAATGCCTTGGCTTTGGCACTTGGCATTCGACCCGTCGGCAATACCGCCCACAGGTCCTTGGGCGGCAGTTCCCAATCGGTCAACACGGCTTTCACCTCACCCCTGGCCAATTCTGGTGAGAACATCCACTCGGACGTCATCGCCAGGCCATGGTGGGCGAGCACGCCTGCGCGCAAGCCTTCGGAAGAGGTAACACGCAAGCGTCCTCGAGCGGCGATGGCGTGTTCGTGCGGGCCTTGTTTGAATGACCAGAGCGGGCTTTCCCCGAGGCTGTAGATCACCGCCTGGTGGTTGAGGATATCCGCCGGGCTTTGCGGTTCGCCGAAACGTTCGAAGTAGGCCGGTGTACCAAACACCCGGCTTGGGCTTTGGCCAAGCCGGCGGGCAGTGAGGCCGGAGTCACTCAGGTTGCCGATGCGCAGGGCGACGTCGATGCCGTCTTCAACCAGGTTGAGGAGGCGGTCGTCGAGCAACACGTCGATGTTCAGGCCAGGGTGTTGGTCCAGGAACGGTCCCAGGTTAGGAATGATCCGCATGCGGGAGAACGTCACGCCGGCGCTGACCCGCAGGTTGCCCGTCAAGCCAGCGCCTGCGCCACGGGCCGCCTCGTCAGCTTCATCAGCTTCGAAAATGGCGCTCTTGGCTTTCTCGAAAAATGCCAGGCCTGCTTCGGTAGGGGTCAGGCCCCTCGTCGAGCGCAGCAACAACCGCACGGCCAGGCGGGCTTCCAATTGCGCGATGCTTTTGGACACCGCGGGTTGGCCGATGCCCAGGCGTTTGGCCGCGGCCGAGAAGGAGCCGGTCTCGACGACGTGAACGAAGGTTTCCATGGCAGTGAGACGGTCCATCGGGCGTTCCTGTTGGCTGGCCGGCGCTCAAGCCTAAGGCGCTGGGCTAGCGGTGTCATGCGTTTCCCTTATTGAGCCGGTGAGTTTTCAATATTCGGTAATACAGCCGTCAGTCAGGCATGCGCATTTTGTGCTTGAGTAAAGATAACTCTAGGGTTACTTTTATTCAGGCCAAGCCAAGGAGGCGAGGGTGCAAAGCAGGCTATTGATCAAGGAACTGCAAGAGGCGGGTTGGGTATTGGATCGAGTCACGGGCAGCCATCACATTTTTACCCATCGTTACAGCCCGTACACGATTCCCGTGCCTCATCCTAAAAAAGACTTGCCGTTGGGCACTGTCAGAAGCATCAGGAAACGCGCCGGGCTGTTTGATTTTTAAGGAGAGCATTCATGCAATACCCAATCTGTATCGAATGGGGCGATGACTTCACCGCCACCGGTATCCAGATCCCCGATATTCCAGGCGCAGTCACCGCCGGGGACAGCTTTGAAGAGGCCTACAACGCCGCCGTGGAAGTCGCGCACATCATGCTGCAAGAGATCGCCACAGAGGGCGGGGCCATTCCGATGCCAACGTCGGTCGCCCATTATCATGCCCATGAGGACTACGCCGGGATGGGCTGGGGCATGTTGGAGTTGGACGTCACGCCCTACCTGGGTAAAACCGAGAAGGTCAATGTGACCTTGCCCGGTTATGTCATCCAGCGCATCGACCGGTATGTACGGGAGCACAAGGTCAAAAGCCGCTCGTCATTCCTCGCGGACGCGGCGTTGGAAAAATTGGTGCGGTCCTAGGGCGATCAGGCGGTGTCAGGGGTTGGCCGCGTACGTTGTCGGATGAGCGCGGTTTTTTTGCGCGCCTTTTTCCGGGCATGTTTGAGTCAGTTTCCTTATGTTTGAAATTAAGATTTTGATTGAAATAAGGGAGCGTTTTACAAGTTTTTTTCCTCTGGAAATCAACTTGATAGTGTTGTTGATATGTCAGGAGAGTTGGGCCGATCAGTGATTGAGTGTGTTTTCTTTGCAGGTGTGTTTATTAAGTATTTTTGAAAAGAACCAGCACTGGCGAACGTGTCATTGATTTGAGAATTTTAGCGTCCTGCCAATGGACTGGTCAGCGTTGGTATTTCTCA
Source organism: Pseudomonas sp. FBCC-B1565 (assembly GCF_059133265.1). Taxonomy (NCBI): domain Bacteria; kingdom Pseudomonadati; phylum Pseudomonadota; class Gammaproteobacteria; order Pseudomonadales; family Pseudomonadaceae; genus Pseudomonas; species Pseudomonas sp. FBCC-B1565. The sequence continues at coordinate 4,668,046 of NZ_CP101438.1, read as the reverse complement.
TACAGGGACGAATGGCTCTTCACTGTTCAGAGTATTCATCGTCATGCACTTTCCTGTCAGGCAACCTTCACAGCAACCCCCTGCGCTTGCGCCGTATTCCCGTTCGTCAGCGTTTGATAACGACGCCTTGCACTGGGGAAACAATAAGAAGTCGTTCAGCACCGCGCAGGCGGCTAAACATATCACTCGAGGTAACTTCAAATTTCCTGATCGGGACGGGGATAATAAGGTCGTGGTGGGCTTCAGTTTTTCCGGCGTCTTTACCTCGCCCCAGAAAGAGCGCGCCAGGCAGGCATTGAAAGCCTATGCCGATGTCGCCAACATTTCCTTTGTCGAAAACAGCGCTCATACGGATGGCGGCATAGTCATCAGGGGCGTGCCGGGTTCCTGGTCAGGCTGGGCGGCCTCTCCCAGTCAGTACCAGCCGAACGTAACGGCGAATGTGGGGACGGGAGGCGCAGGCGCCAACCCTGAAATGGGCAGTCATTTCTTGTCTTTGTTGGTCCATGAGTTGGGGCACACCTTGGGCCTGGAACATCCGGGCGGTTACGACGGCGGTGGGACTTACGAGGCCAATGCCGATTATGCGCAGGACACCAAGGCCCGCAGTGTCATGAGCTATTGGTCGGAACGCAAACAACCGGGGCATGACTTCAACGAACAGCAACCCGCTGCCCCCATGATGGACGATATCGCCGCGCTCCAGCGCTTGTACGGAGCGAATACGCGCACCCGTGCCACCGACACCGTCTATGGGTTCAACTCCAACACCGAGCGTGAGCACTACAGCCTCAGGAGCGCCCGCGACAAGCCCGTGTTCAGCGTCTGGGATGGCGGTGGCGAGGACACCCTGGATTTCTCTGGCTTTGCCGATAAACAAAACATCAACCTCAATGCCGAGGCGTTTTCGGATGTGGGCGGGCTGCGGGGGAATGTGTCGATCGCCAAGGGGGTGAGCGTGGAGAACGCCATTGGCGGTTCCAACAGCGATGTGTTGACGGGTAACGGCGCCAATAACCGCTTGAAAGGGGCTGGCGGCAGCGACACGTTGCGCGGCGGTGCCGGCGCCGACACATTCGTGTACGCCCGCGTCAGCGACTCGACACCCCAGGCTCCCGATTTTATTCAGGACTTCACCAGCGGTAGCGACAAAATCGATGTGGCTGGCGTGCTGCGCGAGGCCGGGCTCACGTCGCTGAACTTCATGGATAGCTTCAGCGGGCGTGCCGGCGACGCGGTGCTCAGTCATGACACCACAACCGGGCGCTCCACACTGGCCGTGGATACCACGGGCAACGGCACGGCTGACCTGCTGATCAGCAGCCATGGTCAAATCAAACAGGAGGATGTGATCTGGAGTGGTAATGGGGAGCCCGCAGCCGTGACGCCCGATCAGACGGCTGATCTCACGCTGGAGCCGGACCCGGATCCTGCGCCTGACTCAACGTCACAGCCGGATCCGAATACGACGCCTGGGCTTGCGTCTTGGTTTGGTGAGCGGGTGGGTAAACAGATAGCTTCAGGGATCTCGCTTTTCGCGAACTGGATATCCGGGTGGTTCAGGTGAGTTCAAGGTTTATCCAATAAGCCCACCGAATCCTCACGGGAAACACTCAGAAAGCGCAGCAATGCCACCAACGGGAATGCACTACCCACCAGCATCACACCCAGCCAGCCGCCGTGTTCATACACGCTGCTGGCAATCGCCGAGCCGAATGCGCCGCCGATGAAGATGCTGGTCATGTACAGCGCGTTCAGGCGGCTGCGGCTGTTGGCGTCGAGGGCGTAGATCGCGCGCTGGCCGAGCACCATGTTCATCTGCACGCAGAAGTCCAGGACCACGCCGGTCACGGCCAGGCCGATCACGCTGTACAGCGGGTGCACGAAGGCCGGCAGGAAGCTCAACGCAGCGAACAACATGGCCAGCAGCGAAGCGCGATGGGTGTGACCGGCATCGGCCAGGCGACCGGCGATGGGTGCGGCAATGGCACCCAGCGCACCGACCAGGGCGAACAGGGCTATCTCGCTTTGGCTCAGGCCGTGGTTGCGCGCCAGTTCCAGTGGGGCGGCGGTCCAGAACAGGCTGAAGGTGGCGAACATGCAGCCCTGGTAGAACGCCCGTTGACGCAGCACCGGTTGCTGACGCAGCAAGGTGCCGAGGGAGCGCAGCAGTTGGCCATAGCTGGCAGAGTGATCCGGCTGACGCTTGGGAATGGTCAGCATCAACACCACACTGATTAACGCCATCAACGCCGCCGCCGCCATGAACATCGCACGCCAGCCGAAGTGGTCCGCGACCACGCTGGACACCGGCCGTGCCAGCAGGATGCCCAGCAGCAGCCCACCCATGATGCTGCCGACCACACGGCCCCGTGATTCGGCGGGCGCCAGGTGCGCGGCCAACGGAATCAGGATCTGCACCGACACCGAACTGAAGCCGATCAGCAGCGACACCAGCAGGAACAGGTTCGGCTGCTCGGTGACCGCTGCGCCCAGCAGGCTGGCGATAGCGATGACGGTGGTGGCGATCATCAGTTTGCGGTTTTCCAGCAAGTCGCCCAGGGGCACCAGGAAAAACAGCCCCAGGGCGTAGCCGATTTGCGTCAGCGAGACGATCAGGCTGGCCATGGCCGGCGTGAGGCCGATGTCCGGCGCGATCAGCTCGATGATGGGTTGCGCGTAGTAGATGTTGGCAACGATGGCGCCGCAGCAAAACGCAAACAGCATCACCATGCTCCGGGTCATGGTGCTTGTAGCGTGGGAAGTAGCGTTCATGGTGTTCTCATAAAAGCGAAGGAAGTGGGGCGAGCCTAAAGACAACACCGTAGCCCGGGTAGGCCGCTGGCAGTGATAACACTCATGCCCGGTAATGATGAGTGAATCGTTAACTTTCTGCGCGAACGCTGATGATACATTCAGGCACCACTGCCGAAACAGGAAATCCATTGCAATGAAGATCACGTTGAACAAGATGCTCCTGGCTTCCACGCTCGCCGCCGCCATGGCCGTGGGCCTGGCCCAGGCTGCCGAGACGCCTCGCGTGGGCGTACGCGGCGCCATTACGGCGATGGACGGGGACGCGATGCACGTCAAGGTCAACAGCGGCGAAGAGGTTGTCGTGCACTTGACCCAAGACACCCAGGTGCGCGCGGTCACCCTGGCCAAAATCGATGAAATCAAGCCGGGCAGCTACATCGGCTCGGCCGCCATGCCCAACGACGACGGCAGCCTGACGGCGCTGGAGGTGCACGTGTTCCCCCCGGCGATGGCCGGCACGGGCGATGGGCATCGTGCGTTTGATTTGAAAGAAGGCAGCAGCATGACCAACGGCACCGTCGGCGACCTGGTGGTGAGCAACGGGCGCACGCTGACGGTGAAATACAAAGGTGGCGAGCAGAAGATCGTGGTGCCGGAAGATGTGCCGATCGTGAACCTGGAACCGGGTGACCGCAGCTTGCTCAAGCCGGGGGTGAAGGTGGTGCTGTTTGCGGCGAAGGGGGCGGATGGGACGATCACGGCCCAGGCGATCTCCGCCGGCAAGGATGGCGTGACACCGCCGATGTAACGGCACCTGTAGGAGCGAGCTTGCTCGCGAAGAACTCAGTAGCACCGCGTTTATCCAGGAATCACGCGTTCTCGTTGACGATCTTCGCGAGCAAGCTCGCTCTTACAGGTCAGCGCTTTATTGGCCGCTGTAGATCTGGTCGAACACCCCACCATCGTTGAAGTGGGTCTTCTGCACGGTGCGCCAGTCACCAAAGGTCTTCTCTACCGACAGGAAGTCGACTTTCGGGAAGCGGTCGGTGTACTTGGCCAATACTGCCGGATCACGTGGGCGCAGGTAGTTGTTGGCGGCGATTTCCTGGCCTTGCGGTGACCACAGGTACTTCAGGTAGTCTTCAGCGGCCACGCGGGTGCCTTTCTTCTCGACCACTTTGTCGACCACCGACACCGGCGGCTCGGCTTCGGCGGAAACGCTCGGGTAGATCACTTCGAACTGATCACGGCCGAATTCACGGGCGATCATCTCGGCTTCGTTCTCGAAGGTCACCAGCACGTCGCCGATCTGGTTGGTCATGAAGGTGGTGGTGGCGGCACGGCCACCGGTGTCCAGTACCGGGGCTTGTTTGAACAGCTTGCCAACAAAGGCCTTGGCCTTGTTTTCATCACCGCCGTTCTTCAGCACATAGCCCCAGGCCGACAGGTAGGTGTAGCGGCCGTTACCCGAGGTTTTCGGGTTGGGCACGATCACCTGCACGCCATCTTTCAACAGGTCCGGCCAGTCTTTCAGGGCTTTCGGGTTGCCTTTGCGCACGATGAAAACGGTGGCCGAGGTGAACGGCGCGCTGTTGTTCGGCAGGCGGGTGACCCAGTTGTCCGGCACCAGTTTGCCGTTGTCCACCAGGGCGTTGATGTCGGTGGCCATGTTCATGGTGATCACGTCGGCGGGCAGGCCGTCGATGACCGAACGCGCTTGCTTGCTCGAGCCACCGAAGGACATCTGCAGGGTCAGCTTGTCGTTCGGGTGCTCGGCTTCCCAGTGTTTCTGGAACGCGGCGTTGTAGTCCTTGTAGAAGTCGCGCATCACGTCGTAGGAGACGTTGAGCAGTGTCACGGGGGCAGCCTGGACGGCGCCCGCCAGGGCAAGGCCGGCGGCCAGAAGGGAGGCGCTAACGAGTTTTTTCACTGCTCATTCCTTGTTGTTCGAGAAGGTTGCTGATTGAGTGGGGGCAATTTGCCAGCGACTATAGCTGGCGTCGCATAGACGCTTAAAGATTAAAACGAACTTTGCTTATTCCACTTTCTTGAAAAGATTACTGCCACAGCGTGAGCAGAATGCAGCGTTCGGCTCATGACTGTCTTTCTTGCACACCGGGCAGTCATGCTGCAATTGCTCACCGCGCATGGCACTGGCCAGTTCGGCGGTGAAAATACCGGTGGGCACGGCGATGATCGAATAACCGGTGATCATCACCAGGGACGAAATCACCTGGCCCAGCGGGGTCTTGGGCACGATATCGCCAAAGCCCACCGTCGTCAGGGTCACGATGGCCCAGTAGATGCCCTTGGGAATACTGGTAAACCCGTGCTCCGGGCCTTCGATCACATACATCAAGGTGCCGAACACCGTGACCAGGGTGCATACGCTCACCAGGAACACCACGATCTTCTGCTTGCTGCCGCGCAGCGCCGCCATCAGGTAATTGGCTTGCTTGAGGTAGGGGCTGAGCTTGAGCACGCGGAAAATCCGCAGCATACGGATGATGCGGATGATCAGCAGGTACTGTGCATCGCTGTAGTACAGCGCGAGGATACCGGGCACGATGGCGAGCAGATCCACCAACCCATAAAAGCTGAAGGCGTAGCGCAAGGGTTTGGGCGAACAGTACAGCCGCAGCCCGTACTCGATCAGGAAGATAAGGGTGAACCCCCACTCGATATACGCCAGCACGTCAGCGTAGTTCTGGTGGATCTGGTCGATGCTGTCGAGCATCACGATCACCAGGCTGGCGAGGATGATCAGCAGCAGGATGCCGTCAAAGCGCCGCCCGGCGACCGTGTCACTTTGAAAAACCATGACGTAGAGCCGCTGGCGCCAGTCGTTGTTGCTGTCCATAAAGCCCGCCTGAATCGAATATCGAGCAAGCCTAGGGGGATTCGAAGGGGCTGTCCATGCGAGGTTTCTGCAGCACTCGAGCAGCGGCGCGCACCAGCCAGCAGGCGAGGATGAACGGCGCGGTCAACGCGGGCAGGTGCACAGCGGCAAAGCCTGGGGTGAGGAGGATCGCCAGCAGGATGCCGAGCAGCGGCAGCCAGGGTTGGCGACGCACCTGGCTCAATGCCACAGCCGCCAACGCCGGGTTGTAGCTGTGCAGGCCGAGGAGGGCGCCGGCGGGCTCCTTTAGCCACAGCCCGACCAGCACACCGACACTGGCGCCAGTCACCGCCCATAGCGCGGCGCGGCGGTTGGCCAGCCACAGGCCGAGTGCAATCAGCGCGCCCGCCACCGGTTGATCCAGCAGCATGATCTGCGCGAGCCCGGTAAAAGGCGCGGTGAGGATAGCCAAGGTGTCGGGTTCGCTCAGGGCAAATGTGTTCTCCGGCACCGTGCCCAGCAACAACCAGCCCAGGCCGACAAAAGGCACGGTGTAAGCGGACAAGTCATTGGGCTGGTCGGCGTGTTTCAGCCATTGTCGTGTCAACATCGCCGCCAGTCCGCCGCACGCGAGGATCAGCGGCGGCAGCAACGCCGACCAGGCGAAGTGCTGGCTGATCAATAAGCCCAGCAGCACGCCGTTGTAGCTGTAAAGGCCGGCCTGGCGTTCGGCCTTGGGATAACCGCGACGCTGGGCCGTGAGCAATCCCGCCACGCCACCCAGCAACGCTCCGCCGAACCAGGCCGGGGCGCCGATCAGGATGGCCAGCAGGCACAGCAGGCCGCACAGCGGCTGGCGCTGCAGGAAGATCTGGCTGAAGCCGTTGAGCAGCGCTTCGGCCCAGTCGGGGCAGGATGGGTTGTGCATGGTGGTTAGTCAGTGGGACCGAGTCGTTCCCATCGGGGGCAAGCCCCCTACCACACTTGATTGGGTTCACAGATTCAAATGTGGGAGGGGGCTTGCCCCCGATGAGGGCCTTGCAGACGCTAAATCAACGTCTCGATACGCAGCGAGTTGGTTGAGCCGGGCTGCCCGAACGGCACTCCCGCGGTAATCACCAACGTATCCCCGCGCTCCGCCATGCCCTGTGCCTGGGCGATCTCCAGCGCCGTGGAACACACCTCGTCCACCTGGCGCAGGCGGTCATTGACCACCGAATGTACGCCCCATGCCACGCTCAAGCGCCGTGCCGTGGACAGGTTCGGCGTGAGGTTGAGGATCGGCGCCACCGGCCGCTCCCTGGCCGCGCGCAGGCTGGAACTGCCCGACTCGCTGTAGTTCACCAGCACCGCCACCGGCAGAATGCTGCTGATGCGGCGGATCGCGCAGCTGATGGCGTCCGACACCGTGGCATCGGCCTTGGGTCGGTTGACGTCGAGCTGGGTCTGGTAATCCGGGCCGTTTTCCACCTGGCGGATGATCTTGCTCATCATCTGCACGGCTTCCAGCGGGTACTCGCCGGACGCGGTTTCCGCCGACAGCATCACCGCGTCCGCGCCTTCGGCCACGGCGTTGGCGACATCGGTGACTTCGGCACGGGTCGGCGCCGGCGAGAAGCGCATCGACTCCAGCATCTGCGTGGCCACCACCACCGGTTTACCCAGTTGGCGACAGATGCGGATGATGTCTTTCTGAATCTGCGGCACGCTTTCGGCCGGCACCTCTACGCCCAGGTCGCCTCTGGCCACCATGATTGCATCGCTCAGTTCAGCGATTTCCCGCAGGCGCTGCACGGCCGAGGGCTTCTCGATCTTGGCCAACAGGAAGGCCTTGTCGCCGATGAGTTCGCGGGCTTCGCGGATGTCTTCCGGGCGCTGTACGAACGACAGCGCCACCCAGTCCACGCCCAGTTCCAGGCCGAAGCTCAGGTCGCGCCGATCCTTGGCGGTCAACGGGCTGAGTTCCAACAAGGCTTGTGGGACGTTCACGCCTTTGCGGTCCGATAATTCGCCGCCATTGAGCACGGTGGTGTCGATGGCGTCAGCATGCTTGGTGATGACCCGCAGGCGCAGCTTGCCGTCGTCCAGCAGCAGGTCCATGCCCGGTTCCAGCGCCGCAATGATTTCCGGGTGGGGCAGGTTGACCCGGCGCTGGTCGCCCGGCGTCGGGTCCAGGTCCAGGCGCAGGGCCTGGCCGCGCACCAGTTGCACCTTGCCTTCGGCAAAGCGCCCGACGCGCAGCTTCGGCCCTTGCAGGTCCATGAGGATGCCCAACGGGTAGTTCAGTTGGCGCTCCACCTGGCGGATCCACTGGTAGCGCTGGGCATGGTCGGCATGATCGCCGTGGCTGAAATTGAGCCGGAAGATATTCACCCCGGCTTCCACCAGTTCGCGGATGTCGTCGATACCATCGGTGGCCGGGCCCAGGGTGGCGAGAATTTTGACCTTCTTGTCAGGCGTCATGGTGGGCAGTCTCAAGGATCAGGATGGCGCGGAAGTCGTTGACGTTGGTGCGTGTCGGCTCGGTGACGATCAACCCGTCGAGGGCAGCGAAATAGCCGTAGCCGTTGTTGTTATCCAGCTCATCGCTGGCCGACAGGCCGAGGGCTTCGGCGCGGCGGTAGCTGCACGGGGTCATGAGGGCGCCGGCGTTGTCTTCCGAGCCGTCGATGCCGTCGGTGTCACCGGCCAGGGCGTACACGCCGGGCAGGCCCTTGAGGCTGTCGGTGAGGCTCAGCAGGAACTCCGCGTTACGCCCGCCACGGCCATTGCCACGCACGGTGACGGTGGTTTCGCCACCGGACAGGATCACGCACGGCGCCGCCAGCGGCTGGCCGTGTTGCACGATCTGCCGGGCGATGCCGGCGTGCACCTTGGCCACGTCCCGCGCTTCGCCTTCCAGGTCGCCGAGGATCAACGGGCTGAACCCGGCCTGGCGGACTTTGACCGCCACGGCTTCGAGGGATTGCTGCGGGCGGGCGACCAATTGGAAGTGGCTGCGCGAGAGCACCGGGTCGCCGGGCTTGACGGTTTCCGAGGCCGGGTCCAGCAACCAATTGCGTACTGAGGCGGGGGCGTCGATGTGGTAGCGCTTGAGGATCGCCATGGCCTGTTGCGAGGTGCTCGGGTCGCCGACCGTGGGCCCGGAGGCAATCACCGTGGCCTGGTCGCCCGGCACATCGGAAATCGCATAGGTGTAGACCGTCGCCGGCCATGCCGCTTTCGCCAGGCGGCCGCCCTTGATCGCCGAGAGGTGCTTGCGCACGCAATTCATCTCGCCGATGGTCGCGCCGGATTTGAGCAGGGCTTTGTTGATGGCCTGTTTGTCGGCCAGGGTGATGCCTTCGGCGGGCAGTGCCAGCAAGGCGGAACCGCCACCGGACAGCAGGAAGATCACGCGGTCGTCTTCACCGAGGTTACCGATCAATGCCAGAACGCGCTTGGCCACCGCGAGGCCCGCCGCATCGGGCACCGGGTGCGCGGCTTCGACCACTTTGATTTTCTTGCACGGCGCGCCGTGGCCGTAGCGGGTGACCACCAGGCCGCTGACTTCGCCTTGCCAGCAGTTCTCCACGACCAGTGCCATGGCGGCAGCCGCTTTGCCGGCACCGATCACGATCACACGGCCGCTGCGGTCGGCGGGCAGAAAGGGTTCAAGGACTTGCCGGGGGTGTGCGGCGTCGATGGCTGTGGCAAACAGCTCGCGAAGCAGGTGTTGCGGATCGACCGACATAAGCGGGCTCCCGGGGATTTTTGTTATTAGAGGTGCGTCAATTTCAGGCTTGGAATGGGGTCAAATTGTGGGAGGGGGCTTGCCTCCTCCCACATTTGATTGCATTTCATCAGGGGTTATTTATCGCGAATCGAGAAGTTCGCCATATGCTCCAGGCCCTTGATCAGCGCCGAATGGTCCCAGTTGCCGCCGCCAATCGCGGTGCAGGTGCTGAACACTTGCTGGGTGCCGGCGGTGTTCGGCAGGTTGATGCCCAGCTCCTTGGCCCCGGCCAGTGCCAGGTTGAGGTCCTTCTGGTGCAGGTTGATGCGAAAGCCCGGATCAAAGGTGCCCTTGATCATACGTTCGCCATGCACTTCGAGGATCTTCGACGAGGCAAAACCGCCCATCAGCGCTTCACGCACCTTGGCCGGGTCGGCGCCGTTCTTGGAGGCGAACAGCAGGGCTTCGGCCACCGCCTGGATATTCAGCGCGACGATGATCTGGTTGGCCACCTTGGCGGTCTGGCCGTCGCCATTGCCGCCCACCAACGTGATGTTCTTGCCCATGGCCTGGAACAGCGGCAAGGCGCGCTCAAAGGTCTGCGGCTCGCCACCGATCATGATGCTCAGGGTGCCGGCCTTGGCGCCGACTTCACCACCGGACACGGGCGCGTCCAGGTACTGCGCGCCGGTTTCGTTGATCTTCGCGGCAAACGCCTTGGTGGCGGTGGGGGAGATCGAGCTCATGTCGATCACCACCTTGTTTGGCGACAGGCCCGCAGCCACGCCGTCTTTGCGGAACAGCACGTCGTCGACCTGTGGGGTGTCCGGCACCATCACGATGATGAACTCGGCTTCCTGCGCCACCTGCTGCGGGTTCGCCAGGGCGACGGCGCCTGCGTCGATCAGGGCTTGCGGCGCCTTGCCATGGTGTTCGGAGAGGAACAGTTGGTGACCCGCTTTCTGCAGGTTCGCGGCCATGGGTTGGCCCATGATGCCGGTGCCGATGAATCCGATTTTAGCCATGAAAAAATCCTCTTGTTATTACACCGCAAGTCCACTGTGGGAGGGGGCTTGCCCCCGATGACGGTGTGTCAGATAAACAGTGCTGACAGACCCACCGCGATCGGGGGCAAGCCCCCTCCCACATGGAGTTTGCGTGGTGTTTGTTAGATCGCGTTGTGGGTCTTCAACCAACCCAAACCCGCTTCGGTGGTGGTCAACGGTTTGTATTCACAGCCGACCCAGCCCGTGTAGCCGATGCGGTCCAAATGTTCGAACAGGAAGCGGTAGTTGATCTCACCGGTGCCTGGCTCGTTGCGCCCTGGGTTGTCCGCCAACTGGATGTGGTTGATCTGGCCCAGGTGCGCAGCCATGGTGCGGGCCAGGTCGCCTTCCATGATTTGCATGTGGTAGATGTCGTACTGCAGAAACAGGTTGTCACTGCCCACCTGTTCGCGAATCGACAGGGCCTGCGCCGTGTTGTTCAGGTAGAAGCCTGGGATGTCGCGGGTATTGATCGCTTCCATCACTAGCTTGATGCCCACCGCTTGCAGCTTTTCAGCGGCGTACTTGAGGTTGGCGACGAAGGTTTTTTCCAGGGTCTCGTCATCAACGCCTTGTGGCCGGATGCCCGCCAGGCAGTTGATCTGGGTGTTGCCCAGCACTTGGGCGTAGGCGATGGCCAGCTTGACCCCGGCACGGAATTCCTCGACCCGGTCCGGGTGGCACGCCAGGCCGCGTTCGCCTTTGGCCCAGTCACCGGCCGGCAGGTTGAACAGCACCTGGGTCAGGCCGTGCGCATCGAGTTGTGCCTTGATTTCAGCCGAGCTGAATTCGTAAGGGAACAGGTACTCGACCCCTTGGAACCCGGCATCGGCGGCGGCTTTGAACCGGGCAAGAAAGTCCTGTTCGGTATACAGCATGGACAGGTTGGCGGCGAAACGCGGCATAGGGTTCTCCTTAATCGAGCAGGGAAATGGCGGTCGGCGCATCGTTGCCGACCAGGGCCAGATCTTCGAATTCATTGACGGCGTTGATCTCGGTGCCCATGGAAATATTGGTCACGCGCTCCAGAATAATCTCAACGATCACCGGCACCTTGAATTCTTCGATCATTGCCTCGGCACGGCGCAGGGCCGGCGCGATCTGGCTTGGCTCGAACACACGCAGGGCCTTGCAACCCAGGCCTTCGGCGACGGCCACGTGGTCCACGCCGTAACCGTTGAGTTCCGGCGCGTTGAGGTTGTCGAAGGACAACTGCACGCAGTAGTCCATTTCAAACCCGCGCTGGGCCTGGCGGATCAAGCCCAGGTAAGAGTTGTTCACCACCACGTGGATATACGGCAGCTTGAACTGCGCGCCCACGGCCAGCTCTTCGATCATGAACTGGAAGTCGTAGTCGCCGGACAGCGCCACTACCTTGCGGCTCGGGTCGGCCTTGACCACGCCGAGGGCGGCGGGGATGGTCCAACCCAATGGGCCGGCCTGGCCGCAGTTGATCCAGTGGCGTGGTTTGTACACGTGCAGGAACTGCGCACCGGCAATCTGCGACAGGCCGATGGTGCTGACGTAGCAGGTGTCTTTGCCGAACACCTGGTTCATCTCTTCATAAACACGCTGTGGCTTGACCGGCACGTTGTCGAAGTGGGTCTTGCGGTGCAGGGTGGCCTTGCGCTGCTGGCAGTCGTGCAGCCAGGCACTGCGATCCTTGAGTTTGCCGGCAGCTTTCCACTCGCGGGCCACTTCAATGAACATCGTCAGGGCGGAGCCGGCGTCGGAAACGATGCCCAGGTCCGGGGTGAACACGCGGCCAATCTGCGTCGGCTCGATGTCGACGTGAATGAATTTGCGACCCTCGGTGTACACCTCCACCGAACCGGTGTGACGGTTGGCCCAGCGGTTACCTATGCCCAGCACCACGTCCGACTTGAGCATCGTCGCGTTGCCATAGCGGTGGGAGGTTTGCAGGCCGACCATGCCGACCATCTGCGGGTGATCGTCCGGGATGGTGCCCCAGCCCATCAGTGTCGGGATGACTGGGATGCCGGTCAACTCAGCGAATTCCACCAGCAGCTCGCTGGCGTCGGCATTGATCACGCCGCCGCCACTCACCAGCAGCGGGCGCTCGGCCTGGTCCAGCAGGGCCAGGGCTTTTTCCACCTGCACGCGGGTGGCCAAAGGCTTGGCCAGGGGCAGCGGCTGGTAGGCGTCGATGTCGAATTCGATCTCGGCCATCTGCACGTCGAACGGCAGGTCGATCAGCACCGGGCCGGGGCGGCCGGAGCGCATTTCATAGAAAGCTTTCTGGAAGGCATACGGCACTTGGCCGGGCTCCAGGACAGTGGTCGCCCACTTGGTCACCGGCTTGACGATGCTGGTGATGTCCACGGCCTGGAAATCTTCCTTGTGCATGCGGGCGCGGGGCGCTTGGCCGGTGATGCACAGGATCGGGATCGAGTCCGCCGAGGCGCTGTACAGGCCGGTGACCATGTCGGTGCCCGCCGGGCCCGACGTGCCGATGCACACGCCGATATTGCCGGCCTTGGTGCGGGTGTAGCCCTCGGCCATGTGGGAGGCGCCTTCAACGTGGCGAGCAAGGACGTGATCGATGCCACCCACCTTCTGCAAGGCCGAATACAGCGGGTTGATCGCGGCGCCTGGGATACCGAAGGCGGTGTCTACGCCTTCACGGCGCATGACGAGGACGGCGGCTTCGATTGCTCTCATTTTGCTCATGATTTTGGTGCCTCTTGCGTTTTGTAATTGTATACAAGTGGTGTTTGTCCAAAGTGTATTCACGGCGGGCTGCGCAGGTCAATGCATTTTATAAACTGGCCTTTGCGTTCGTCGGAACGGCTTTTTTCGACATGTGGAGCCTTTGTGCGAAAATATTGTATACAAAAAATAAAGTCATTGTGTTCTATTTGTTCGATCGAGCATCTTATCATTCAGACCTCCACCGCTTTCCCAATAACAAAAGAAGGACGGCACCATGAGCGCTTTAACCTTGAAAATTGCCACCCAGCTGGCCAGTCAGGCCCTTGCTGCAGGGCGCACCATCGCGGCTGCGCCACTGACCATCGCGGTACTCGACAGCGGTGGCCACCTGATTACCCTGCAACGGGAGGATGGTGCCAGCCTGTTGCGCCCGCAGATCGCCATCGGCAAGGCCTGGGGTGCGATTGCCTTGGGCAAGGGGTCGCGCTTGTTGGCGCTGGACGCACAGCAACGGCCGGCGTTTATCGCCGCATTGAACAGCCTGGGGCAGGGCAGTGTGGTGCCGGCGCCGGGTGGGGTGTTGATTCGGAATCAGGAAGGCGTGGTGCTAGGGGCGATCGGCATCAGTGGGGATACGTCGGATATTGATGAGCAGTGTGCGATTACGGCGATCGAAGGGGTGGGGTTGATGGCGGATGCCGGGGTGTCTGCTTGATTTTGTGGTAATGGTCAGGGCCTTATCGGGGCGGTGCGACGATTCGACTTGCCCCCGATTGGCACAGACACCACGGCCTGTCAGTCCGGCTCACAGCCCTTGAGCACCAACCGGATGATGGTCTGCGCTGCGGCTTCGTAATCGGCCTCATCCAGCTTGGCCTTCCCGGTCACCGCCGAGATCTGCCAGTCAAAGTCCGCGTAGGTCTGCGTGGCCGCCCAGATGCTGAACATCAAGTGATTGGGGTCAATCGCCGCGATCAGGCCGCGATCCACCCAATCCTGGATGCACGTAATGTTGTGCTTGGCCTGGGCGTTCAACTGCTCGACCTGATCAGCGCTCAGGTGCGGGGCGCCGTGCATGATTTCGCTGGCGAACACCTTGGAGGCGAACGGCAGGTCACGGGAAATGCGGATTTTCGAGCGGATGTAGTTGCTCAGTACTTCCTTGGGGTCGCCCTGCGGATTGAATGGCGTGGACGCCGCCAGGATCGGCTCGATGATGCTTTCGAGCACCTCGCGGTAGAGGTTGTCCTTGGACTTGAAGTAGTAGTAGACGTTGGGCTTGGGCAGCCCGGCCTTGGCGGCGATGTCGCTGGTTTTGGTCGCGGCGAAGCCCTTGTCGGCAAACTCCTCGCTCGCCGCCCGCAGGATCTTTTCTTTGTTGCGCTCGCGAATGGTGCTCATAAACCTGGAGTTTCCTTGCCAAGGCTGGCGGTTGCGCATGGTAGCACCGGCCATCCGCGAGCCTCAACAATCTGCCCGTCGGCCCTTGCGCCGCGTTATGCTCGCGCCATCTCACTCTTACGGAAGCCCGATTCATGGCAGGAAGCAGCTTGTTGGTATTGATCGACGATATCGCCGCGGTACTCGATGACGTTGCCCTGATGACCAAAATGGCGGCGAAGAAGACCGCCGGGGTGTTGGGCGATGACCTTGCACTCAATGCCCAGCAGGTCTCCGGGGTGCGTGCCGAACGGGAAATCCCCGTGGTGTGGGCGGTGGCGAAAGGCTCGTTCGTCAACAAATTGATCCTGGTGCCCGCAGCACTGTTGATCAGTGCATTCGCCCCGTGGGCGGTGACACCCTTATTGATGCTCGGCGGTGCCTACCTGTGTTTCGAAGGGTTCGAGAAGCTCGCGCATAAGTTTCTCCACAGCAAGGACCAGGACCAGGCTGAACACGCGCAGTTGGCCGAGGCCGTGGCCGATCCGGCAACCGACCTGGTGGCCTTTGAAAAGGACAAGATCAAGGGCGCCATCCGTACCGATTTCATCCTTTCCGCCGAAATCATCGCCATCACCCTCGGCACCGTTGCTGACGCGCCCCTGATGCAGCAGGTGATCGTGCTGTCCGGCATCGCTATCGTCATGACGGTGGGCGTCTACGGACTGGTGGCCGGTATCGTTAAGCTGGATGACCTGGGCCTGTGGCTCACCCAGAAGCCCGGCCAGGTGGCGCGCAGTATCGGCGGCGGCATCCTGCGGGCAGCACCGTACATGATGAAGAGCCTGTCGGTGATCGGTACGGCGGCGATGTTCCTGGTCGGCGGTGGAATCCTTACCCATGGCGTGCCGGTGGTGCATCACTGGATCGAAACGGTCAGCCAGGGCGTGGGTGGGGTGGCGTGGTTGGTGCCGGTGTTACTGAATGGGGTGGTGGGGATTATTGCCGGGGCGGTGGTGCTGGCGGTGGTCAGCATGGTCGGCAAGGGGTGGAAAGCACTGAAGGCCTCATATGGGAAATAAAAAGGCCATTCAAACGAATGGCCTTTTTTGCGAACAGGTTTTTTGAGTGCAGTGCTGACACTGTCAGGTAGTGTTCGCGCAGACTTCCACTGACTAGGCTGATAGCGTTGAGTGCTGAGGGATGAGCGAACCTAGGAGCTTGTCAAATTCAGAACCGGGTTCAGCCATTTCACCTACCCCATGAAATGCCTTAAGGGTCATCGGGGTTTTGGCTCCGTCGATGGTTTTATTACCGTTTCGATCATGGGATTTGACCCATTGATCGGCGTCGCGAAGGGATGCGGCCCTATCTTCTGGACTGCGATTCACATCGTCCCAGTCGCCTACGCGTGCCTTAATCAAATTGTTAAGAGTAGTGACATGATGTTTTTTAGTCAGGGGATCTATGTAACTGATTTTATGGTGTAGGTGAGTGCCTAGTGAAGAAAGATAAGGGGTGTTTTCTGCTTTTTCAGTGGTCATGCCGTCGCGCTGAGTTTCGGAAATGAGGTATTCATAAAACTTTTGAAGTTCAGAGCCAGGTTCAGTCAATTCAGACACTGAGTGATATAACTTACGGCTCGTATGCGTTTTGGCACCGTCGATCTCGTGATTACCGTTTTGATCAAAATTCCTGACTATGTCATTGGCTCTCAGACGGGAAATCTGATTTTCTTTTGTACCGCGACGCTCATCGTCCCAGTCACCTACGAGCTGCTTCAACATTTTTATGGGGGTAGTAAACGTTTCCTCATTAGTCACCGGGTCAAAGTGCACGATGTGTTGATTGAGGGTGCGGCCTGGTGAAGAAAGATAAGGGGTTTCATCTGGTTTCTCTTTCATCACGTTCTCGGAATGATTCGAGGCCTGTGAAGAAAGTGCATGTGCCGCATAGAAAGGTTGCTGGGCGGCGGGGGTTATAGGGAGCGACATGTCATATTCCTTGTGTGATGTTGAATGTAACAGGTGTTGAGAATCTAGTCTGTTTCCACAAGGTGAGTGGTGAATGAGAGGACGTGGTTCATAAAATATATATTTTGTTTCAATTATGAGAAATGCGTTTTGACGGGTATGGGATCTTTCGTTGCAATCGTAGGGGTGGGAGCTGATGTAGCAATAAGAGTTGGGGATGTCGGGTTTTGTTAAGGGGTTGATGTATGAGGTTTATTGATCGAGTGTAAATAATAATTTCTGGAATATTTCAGATTGTTGTGTGAATTGCATCAG
This sequence comes from Pseudomonas sp. FBCC-B1565, assembly GCF_059133265.1. Classification (NCBI taxonomy): domain Bacteria; kingdom Pseudomonadati; phylum Pseudomonadota; class Gammaproteobacteria; order Pseudomonadales; family Pseudomonadaceae; genus Pseudomonas; species Pseudomonas sp. FBCC-B1565. The sequence goes on along the minus strand of NZ_CP101438.1, from coordinate 4,651,348 downwards.
GTACATCATTTGATGCGCAGTGCCGAGTGTGTTTTTGTGATCGAGTGGTTCCACAGATAAGTAGGTTGGAGGAAGGGGGCTAGTAGTGTGCAGGGATGATGGAAATAAAAAGGCCATCCGGATTGCTCGAATGGCCTTTTTCTTACTGAGCTTCTTTTACTCAGCTATTTGTAACTTTCGAGATTCGGTATATATATACCGCACCTTCTCATACTCAAACGGCGAGTTCATCTGCCCATACCGGAAGCTGGTCTGATAACGTTTATCCACCGCACGCAACGCCCAGATTTCCGGGTGGTTTGAGCTGACTTCCGACACGTTGAGGAAGTTGATCTGGGTTTCCGCGCCGTAGTCGACGATCAGGCCGGTGGTGTCGCGCAGGTTCGACGGGCCGAAGATCGGCAGCACCAAGTACGCGCCGCCGGGCACACCGTAGAAGCCCAGGGTCTGGCCGAAGTCTTCGCTCTGGCGCGGCAGGCCCATGGCGGTAGCCGGGTCCCACAGGCCGGCGATGCCGATGGTGGTGTTGAGCAGCAGGCGCCCGGTGGTTTCCAGGGAGCGGTGGCCCTTGAGTTGCAGCAGGCTGTTCAGCAGGTTGGGCACGTCGCCCAGGTTGTTGAAGAAGTTGCTCACACCGGTGCGGAGGAAGCTGGGTGTCACATAGGTGTAGCCATTGACCACCGGCAGGAACACCCATTGGTCGAAGCGGTAGTTGAAGTGGTACACGCGACGGTTCCACGACTCCAGCGGGTCATACACGTTGAGTGCGGTGAGCGACGAGCGCTCGAACTCACGCTGATCCAGGCCTGGGTTGAACTTGAGCTTGCTCAGCGGTTCCTTGAAACCGTCGGCGTCCACGTTGACCGGCTCATGGGCCTTGCTGTTGTCGGCATTGGCCACGCCTGCGCACATCAAGGCGGCAAGCAGCAGAAGATATTTAGCCACGGAAGAACTCCAGCATGGCGTCGGCGTTGACGCGGTAATTGAGGTTGCCGCAGTGGCCGCCCAGCGGGTAGACGGTCAAGCGATCGCCGAAGGTTTTACGCAGGAAACCGAGGTCGCCAGGGCCGAGGATCACGTCGTCGGCGTTATGCATGACGGCAATTTTCGGGCTGTTGTGCAGGTAGTCCTTGAGGGCGTACAGGCTGACCTGGTCGACCAGTTGCAACAGGCTGCCGCCGTCGGAGCGTGCGCGCCACATCGGAATCACTTGCTCGGTGAGGTAGCAATCGAAGTCGCATTGCAGCGCACGCTTGAGGAACGGCGTGAGGCTGGTGCCTTCGGTGATCGGGTATTTCGGTGGGATGATCAGGCCACGACGGTTGATCAGGTCCGAAGTAAAGGCGATGTCGGCCGCTGAAAAGCGGAACGAGGTGCCGATCAGCATGGCCATCTGTTCGTTGGTCAGGTGCTGCTTGGATTGCTGGAAGTCGTAGAGCAGGGCGTCGTTGAGGTCGATGTAGCCCTTTTGCTGGAAGTAGCGGGTCAGCTTGTTCAGCACCAGTTCATAGAAGGTGGTGGTGTTGTTGATGCCCTTGACCTCGGTCTGTACCAGCTTGTCGAGGTTGGTGATCGAGGTGTAGAGGTTGACCGGCGGGTTCAGCAGCAAGACTTTCTTGAAGTTGAAGCTGCGACGGGTCTCGTCCAGCTTGGCCACGAATGCCGCATCCAGGCCGCCGAGGCTGTAGCCGGTGAGGTAGAAGTCGGTCACCGGCAGCGAGGCGTTCTGTGCGCGCACGGCCTGCATCACGCGGTACATGTCTTCGGCGTCTTCCTGGGTGATCCCCGGGGTGGCGAAGCGTGAGGCGGCGCTGATGAAGTCGAAGCTGGTGGGCGACGACAGTTGCACCACGTGGTAGCCGGCCTGGTAATACAGCTTCTTCAAGTATTCGTTGATGCTGCTGTCGAATCGCGCGCCGGTGCCGGCGATCAGGAATATCAGCGGCGCGGCACGGTCCTGCTTGGCGATGCGGTAGGTGAGTTTCTTCACCGCCCAGAAGTTGTCCGGCAGGCTGAACTCGCGCTCGGGGCGCATGTTCAGGGTGTAGTCGGATTGGTTGATCTCGTCATCGCTCGGCAATTTGGGCCGAAGGTCGGGCGGTGTAGTGGCGATGGTCGCTTCAAACGGGTTGGTCAAAGGGTAGCCATAGCTGGCTTGGTCAATGTCGACGGCCAGTGCTGACGCACTCAAAAAAAGGCTGCCCAGCAAGGCAGCACAGCGCAAGGAACGGAGCATGACTTAATCCCTAAGAGGAAACGTGCTTAATGAAGTTCGCAGGCTATGACCACCGCGTTGTCACCGAAGTGCCAGCACTCGGCACGAAAAGTCGGAAAATAACGTCGGAATCGGGGTAATAGTAGCCAGACGATACACTTTGCCACGCATTGGTGAACACTAATTGTGTGTATGCGCCTTGCTAACGGCCACCGGGGCATTAAGCTGGGCGCCGTTTTTGCCTATCGGAGTGGCCCATGTCCCGTCGTTTACCGCTGATTTTTCTGCTAATTGCCCTGCCGCTATGGCTGGCTGCCAGTTACGGCGCGCGCTTTGGCTTTATGGAAGATGGCCAGTGGGTCGGCATCTGCATCGATGAGGCCAGCCGCTGGGAATGCCAATTGCGTTCGAACCTGGGCCTGATGATCCACTTCAAGGTGCTCGGTTGGGCAGCGTTGATCACGTCGGTGCTGGCGTTTTTTGTGCCGGGGCGTGCAGGGTGGGGGTTGGCGGTGCTGGGTATGGTGTTCGGGTTGCCGGCATTGGCGTTGTACAACACCACGTTTGCGGTGTTTGCGGTGGTGATCGCGGGGTTGCGGTTGGTCAGGAAAGGGCGGGCAGCCTGATAGTGCCTCATCGGGGGCAAGCCCCCTCCCACATTGGTAATGCACTGACCTGTGGGAGGGGGCTTGCCCCGATAGCGGTTTTAGACCTTGCGCACCCGCAAGCAGCGCCACAAGGCTGCCGTCATGAGCAGGCTCACTACCGCCCAACCCCAGGCCTGCTGGTTCAACAACCCTTCACGGTACAACTGCGGCGCAATACCCGCACCGATGATGAAGGCCAGCAACGCAATCTCCCGACGCGGCCCGGTTACCGGGCGCACCAGGTACACCAGGGCTGGCAACACCAGCGCGGCGCTAGGGAAACTGCGGTAGCGCGGGTCAAACACCAGTGCCAGCATCATCACTGCCCCCGCAAACCCGGCAATCGCCACCAGCCAGCCTGCGCGTTGCTCCAGCCAGTTGAAGGCGCGTGCGCGCCAATCTTCCCGTGAGCTGAGGCTCAAGGCGGCATGGGTCAGCACCAGCAGGTTCAACACCACCAGCAAGCCTGCCCACACCCATTCATCGTTGAAGCGCGCGGTGACGCGCGTCAGCTCGGCCCAGGTGCCGATGGAGCAGGCTGCCACGGCACCCAGCAGTGGCAGGGCGATGGCGGCCCGCACACTGCGCACGCGACCACCCAGCACCAGAGTGCCCAGCAGGATGATTCCACCTACACCCAGCCATAGCGGCCAGTACGGCACATTGGTCACGGGCCCGGCGAGGATGCCCTTGTCCTGGCGATCGGCATCGAACAGGCCCCAGTAACCGCCCACGGCGCCTTCGCTTGCGCGCTTCCATGGCTGGTCAAAGGCTTCGATCAGGTTGTAGCGCCAGCCATTGGCTTCCGCCATAGCCACGAAACCTCGCATGAACTTGGCTTCGTTGACCCGGCTCGGTACGGCGGTTTCGCGCTGGCGGCCTTCGCTGGGCCAGCCGGTTTCACCGATGAGGATGTCCTTGGGCGCGAATTTGTTGCCGAAGGTCTGGCGCACATCACCTACGTGCTTGAGTGCCTGGTCGATGCCAGAAGGGTCATCTTCCCAGTACGGCAGCAGGTGGATGGTCAGGAAGTCCACGGCCGGCGCGATTTCCGGGTGTTGCAGCCAGAACTCCCACACGTCCGCGTAGGTCACCGGCTGCTTGATCCGGCTTTTGACGGTCTGGATCAGCGTCACCAGCTGTTTGGCGGTGACTTCTTTACGCAGCAGCGCTTCGTTGCCGACGATCACCGAGGTCACTACATCAGGGTTGGCGTTGGCTGCGGCGATCAACTCTTCGATTTCTTTCTCGGTCGCCACCGGGTCACTGCTGACCCAGGCACCGGCCATCACCTTCAGTCCATGCTTGCGTGCCATCTCCGGCAAGGCTTCCAGGCCGGTCATGGAGTAGGTGCGAATGCATTCGAAGCGCGTGGCCAGCAGGGCCAGGTCGGCATCCATGCGTTCCGGGCGCAGTGTGAACGGCTGGTCAAACGGGGATTGGTCTTTATCGAACGGTGTGTAGGAAGCGCATTGCATCTTGTGTGTGGCACTGGCGACATCGGGCAGTACCACGGGCCGGCCGAGGCCATACCAGTAACCGATCAGGGCCAGCAGGCCGAGGAGCAAGGCGCAGAAATAGGGCAGGGCAGGGAAGCGGGCAGTCGCAGGCATGGTCGGCTTATCTGGGGGAGCAAAGGCGCGCATCTTACCCGGATTTGGGCCGTCCCAGTGGGGCAGCATAATTTTGACATGCAAAGTTCGGGCGGGATTTTGGCGTCACGTCCTACAAAATGCCCTGCTGGCTATGTGATGTCGTTTCTTGCTTGTATGAGGTCGCTGACAGAGCAGGTCGAAGGACGCGGCAGGTTGATGATCGAAGTGTCAGCACTCCACTGATGCCGCAGACACCGGATCGATGCGCGTGACGGGGGCGCGGTGCACCACATAACAACAGGTTCACGTCGCTCGGCATCCGTCGGGCGCAGCACTTTCGGGGAAGTACGATGAAGATGCGACGACTCTTGGGCGCAGCTGCCACTCTGGTAGTTGCGATGAGCTCCACACTGGCCAGCGCCGACAGCAAAACCCTGAGCATCGGCTATGTGGACGGCTGGTCCGACAGCGTTGCCACCACGCACGTGGCGGCAGAGGTGATCAAGGCCAAGCTCGGTTATGACGTGAAACTGCAAGCGGTGGCCACCGGGATCATGTGGCAGGGCGTGGCCACTGGCAAGCTCGACGCCATGCTGTCCGCCTGGTTGCCGGTGACCCACGGTGAGTACTGGGCCAAGAACAAGGACAAGGTGGTCGACTACGGCCCCAACTTCAAGGATGCGAAGATCGGCCTGATCGTGCCGGAGTACGTCAAGGCCAAGTCCATCGAAGACCTCAAGACCGACACCACCTTCAAGAACAAGATCGTCGGTATCGACGCCGGCTCAGGCGTGATGCTCAAGACTGACGAAGCCATCAAGCAGTACGGCCTCGACTACAAACTGCAAGCCAGCTCGGGGGCGGCGATGATCGCCGAGTTGACCCGTGCCGAAGACAAACAGGAATCCATCGCGGTCACCGGTTGGGTGCCACACTGGATGTTCGCCAAGTGGAAACTGCGTTTCCTGGACGATCCAAAAGGGATTTATGGTGCTGCTGAAACCGTCAACAGCATCGGCAGCAAGGGCCTGGAGAAGAAAGCGCCGGAAGTCGCGGCCTTCCTGAAGAAATTCCAGTGGGCCTCCAAGGACGAAATCGGCGAAGTCATGCTGGCTATCCAGGAAGGCGCCAAGCCTGATGCAGCGGCCAAGGATTGGGTTGCCAAGCACCCTGAGCGTGTAGCCGAGTGGACCGGTAAGTAACAACCCCTGATATACCCTTGTGGGAGGGGGCTTGCCCCCGATAGCGATCTGTCAGCTATCGATGTACTGGCTGACACACTGCTATCGGGGGCAAGCCCCCTCCCACATTAATTTTGCCTCCCGCAAATCTCCCTGCGCCCCCGCAAACCCTCGCTACACTCGATCTAAGACTAAGGTCGTCTGGAACCTGTTCCGCAGCCGCATACAGTGGATACGTTCCAATAATAAAAAAGCTGTGCTGCGAGGATAAAAACAATGAACGACAGCATTTACCTCTCGATTCAAAACAGCCCGCGTTTCAAGGAGCTGGTGAGAAAAAGGGAAAGGTTCGCCTGGATTCTCTCGGCGATCATGCTAGGGCTTTACTCCGCTTTCATCCTGTTGATCGCCTACGGGCCACAAGTACTTGGGGCCAAGCTCAGCCCTGGTTCGTCGATTACCTGGGGCATTCCCTTGGGCGTCGGGCTGATTGTGTCCGCCTTCATCCTGACCGGCATCTACGTGCGCCGGGCCAATGGCGAGTTTGACGACCTGAACAATGCGATTCTCAAGGAGGCTGCGCAATGATCGGTCGTCTACTGGCAATATTCGGCGCTTCACTCTTTGCTCCGGCCGTTTGGGCGGCAGACGCATTGACCGGTGAAGTGCACAAGCAACCCCTGAACATATCGGCCATCGTGATGTTTATCGCGTTTGTCGGTGCGACCCTGTGCATCACCTACTGGGCTTCCAAGCGCAACAAATCGGCAGCTGACTACTATGCGGCCGGCGGCAAGATCACCGGTTTCCAGAACGGCCTCGCAATTGCCGGCGACTACATGTCGGCGGCGTCCTTCCTGGGGATTTCCGCACTGGTCTACACCTCCGGTTATGACGGCCTGATCTACTCGATCGGGTTCCTGGTGGGCTGGCCGATCATTCTGTTCCTGATCGCCGAGCGCCTGCGTAACCTGGGCAAGTACACCTTTGCCGACGTGGCGTCCTATCGCCTGGGCCAGACCCAGATCCGCAGCCTCTCGGCCTGTGGCTCGCTGGTGGTGGTGGCGTTCTACCTGATCGCGCAGATGGTGGGCGCGGGCAAGCTGATCCAGCTGCTGTTCGGCCTGGATTACCACGTAGCGGTGATCCTGGTAGGTATCCTGATGTGCATGTACGTGCTGTTCGGCGGCATGCTGGCGACCACCTGGGTGCAGATCATCAAGGCGGTGCTGTTGCTGTCCGGTGCCTCGTTCATGGCGCTGATGGTAATGAAGCACGTCAACTTCGACTTTAACGCGCTGTTCTCCGAGGCGATCAAGGTTCACCCTAAAGGTGAAGCGATCATGAGCCCCGGCGGTCTGGTGAAAGACCCGATCTCGGCATTCTCCCTGGGCCTGGCACTGATGTTCGGTACCGCCGGCCTGCCGCACATCCTGATGCGCTTCTTCACCGTGAGCGACGCCAAGGAAGCGCGCAAGAGCGTGCTGTATGCAACTGGCTTTATCGGCTACTTCTACATCCTGACCTTCATCATCGGTTTCGGCGCGATCCTGCTGGTGAGCACCAACCCGGCGTTCAAGGATGCGGCTGGCGCCTTGCTCGGTGGCAACAACATGGCGGCGGTGCACCTGGCCAACGCGGTGGGCGGCAGTATCTTCCTGGGCTTCATCTCGGCGGTGGCCTTCGCCACCATCCTCGCGGTGGTTGCAGGCCTGACCCTGGCCGGTGCGTCAGCGGTGTCCCATGACCTGTACGCCAGTGTGATCAAGAAAGGCAAGGCCAACGACAAGGATGAGATTCGCGTCTCGAAGATCACCACCATCGCGTTGGGCGTATTGGCAATCGGCCTGGGTATCCTGTTCGAAAGCCAGAACATTGCGTTCATGGTCGGCCTGGCGTTCTCCATTGCTGCCAGCTGTAACTTCCCGGTGTTGCTGCTTTCCATGTACTGGAAAAACCTCACCACCCGTGGCGCGATGATCGGCGGCTGGCTGGGCCTGGTCAGTGCGGTTGGCCTGATGGTCCTGGGCCCGACCATCTGGGTCTCGATCCTGCACCATGAAAAAGCAATCTTCCCTTACGAATACCCGGCGCTGTTCTCGATGATCATTGCGTTCGTCGGCATCTGGTTCTTCTCCATCACCGACAAGTCGGCGGCGGCAGAGAAAGAGCGTGCGCTGTACTTCCCGCAGTTTGTGCGTTCGCAGACTGGCCTGGGGGCGAGTGGGGCGGTGTCTCACTAAGGTCGTAGCTGGATAGGGAAATGCCCCGGTCGAAAGGCCGGGGCATTTTTTTGTCTGGGGTTCTGCGTTATGGGTACTCGCGTCATCGGGGGCAAGCCCCCTCCCACATTTGACTGTATTCACAAATAGACATGTTTGAACCGCGCCCGGTGTGGGAGGGGGGCTTGCCCCCGATTGCGGTCGACCAGTTGTCACAAACAAAAACGGCCTCCACTAGGGGAGGCCGTTTTCGGTGCAACTAAGCGATGCTTACTTGCGATCTTCCAGCTTGGTGATGTCACGCGACTCGTAGCCGGTGTACAGCTGGCGCGGGCGGCCAATCTTGTACGGGCTGGAGAGCATTTCTTTCCAGTGGGAGATCCAGCCCACGGTCCGCGCCAGGGCGAAGATCACGGTGAACATGCTGGTTGGAATGCCGATCGCCTTGAGGATGATCCCCGAGTAGAAGTCGACGTTCGGGTACAGCGAGCGTTCAATGAAGTACGGGTCGGTCAGGGCGATCTCTTCCAGGCGCATGGCCAGTTCGAGTTGCGGATCGTTCTTGATGCCCAGTTCCTTCAACACTTCGTCGCAGGTCTGCTTCATCACGGTGGCACGCGGGTCGCGGTTCTTGTAGACCCGGTGACCGAAGCCCATCAACTTGAACGGATCGTTCTTGTCCTTGGCCTTGGCGATGAATTTGTCGATGTTCGAGACATCGCCGATTTCATCGAGCATGGTCAATACGGCTTCGTTCGCACCGCCGTGGGCAGGGCCCCACAGTGCGGCGATGCCGGCGGCGATACAGGCAAACGGGTTGGCACCCGAAGAGCCGGCCAGACGTACGGTCGAGGTGGAGGCGTTCTGCTCGTGGTCGGCATGGAGGATGAAGATCCGGTCCATGGCCTTGGCGAGTGTCGGGCTGATCGGTTTGATCTCGCACGGCGTGTTGAACATCATGTGCAGGAAGTTTTCCGCGTACGTCAGGTCGTTGCGCGGGTACATCATGGGTTGGCCCATGGAGTACTTGTAAACCATTGCGGCCAGGGTCGGCATCTTGGCAACCAGGCGGATCGCGGAGATTTCGCGATGCTGCGGGTTATTGATGTCGAGGGAGTCGTGATAGAAGGCCGACAGGGCGCCGACCACGCCGCACATGACGGCCATCGGGTGGGCGTCGCGACGGAAGCCGTTGAAGAAGGTCTTCAACTGCTCGTGAACCATGGTGTGGTTCTTCACGGTGCTGACGAACTGGGCTTTCTGCTCGGCTGTTGGCAGTTCGCCATTTAGCAGCAGGTAGCAGGTTTCCAGGTAGTCCGACTTCTCGGCCAGTTGCTCGATCGGGTAGCCGCGATGCAGCAAAATGCCATTATCGCCATCGATATAGGTGATCTTCGACTCGCAAGAGGCGGTCGACATGAAGCCTGGGTCGAATGTGAAACGGCCCGTGGCCGTCAGGCCCCGTACGTCGATAACATCGGGACCAACGGTGCCGGTTAAAATGGGCAGCTCGACGGGGGCTGCGCCCTCGATGATCAACTGCGCTTTTTTGTCAGCCATGTGGCCTCCTATTTATGCTTCAAATCATCAGACAGACCCCCCACGCAGGGCCCGCACCACTATATTGATATAAATCCAGATGTCAATTTGCCTAAAGTCTTGCGCCAGAAGGCTTTAACCGTACTTTTTCCTCGAAATTGCCTGCCATTTACGCCTTTTATTCTCCCAGCGCAATCCGCTATTAGGGTGAGGAGTGCGCGTTGTCATTAGTAACCTAACTGTCTATACTCGGCCACCGACCGCCAAGGGCTTTTGGGCTTGCTTTCATTGGGGGTCGCACTCCCTGGGTGGTGCTTACCTGACCAGTGCACTCCCCAACAACTTTGCCCTGATTGTTAGGGGCTCTTCAGTGTGAAAAAAAGCCGTGAATAGCCAACGACCTGTAAACCTAGACCTAAGGACCATCAAACTCCCCATCACCGGCGTTACGTCGTTCCTGCACCGTGTTTCCGGCATCATCCTGTTCCTGGGCTTGGGCATCATGCTTTATGCATTGAGCAAATCCCTGGGTTCCGAGGAAGGATACGCCGAGGTGAAGGCATGCTTGACCAGCCCGCTGGCCAAGTTCGTAGCATGGGGCCTCCTGTCTTCTCTTCTGTATCACCTGGTAGCCGGTGTGCGCCACTTGATCATGGACATGGGCATCGGTGAGACGCTGGAAGGCGGCCGCCTGGGCTCGAAAATCATCATCGCCATTTCCGTGGTGCTGATCGTTCTGGCAGGAGTTTGGATATGGTAACCAGCGTTACGAATCTGTCGCGTTCGGGCCTCTATGACTGGATGGCACAGCGTGTGTCTGCGGTCGTTCTCGCGGCTTATTTCATTTTTCTGATCGGATACCTCGTCGCAAATCCGGGCATTGGCTATGAGCAATGGCACGGCCTGTTTTCCCACAATGCGATGCGAATCTTCAGTCTGCTGGCCCTTGTTGCCCTGGGTGCACACGCCTGGGTAGGCATGTGGACCATCGCGACCGACTACCTGACGCCGATGGCGCTGGGCAAGTCCGCGACTGCAGTACGTTTCCTCTTCCAGGCAGTCTGCGGCGTCGCGATGTTCGCTTACTTCGTCTGGGGTGTGCAGATTCTTTGGGGTATCTGATTCATGGCTAACATTCCAACTATTTCATTCGACGCCATCATTATTGGTGGCGGCGGTGCTGGCATGCGCGCTGCGCTGCAGCTGGCCCAGGGCGGTCACAAGACTGCCGTGATCACCAAGGTGTTCCCGACCCGTTCCCACACCGTATCGGCCCAGGGTGGCATCACCTGCGCCATCGCGTCCGCCGACCCGAACGATGACTGGCGCTGGCACATGTACGATACCGTCAAGGGTTCCGACTACATCGGTGACCAGGACGCTATCGAATACATGTGTCAGGAAGGCCCGGCTGCAGTGTTCGAGCTGGACCACATGGGTCTGCCGTTCTCCCGTACCGAGCAAGGCCGTATCTACCAGCGTCCGTTCGGCGGCCAGTCGAAGGATTACGGCAAAGGCGGGCAGGCTGCCCGTACCTGCGCCGCGTCCGACCGTACCGGTCACGCGCTGCTGCACACCCTTTACCAGGGCAACCTGAAGGCCGGTACCACGTTCCTGAACGAGTACTATGCCGTTGATCTGGTCAAGAACGCACAAGGCGAGTTCGTCGGTGTGATCGCGATCTGCATCGAAACCGGTGAAACCACCTACATCCGCGCCAAGGCTACCGTGCTGGCGACCGGCGGTGCAGGTCGTATCTACGCGTCCACCACCAATGCCCTGATCAACACCGGTGACGGCGTCGGCATGGCACTGCGTGCGGGCGTGCCGGTACAAGACATCGAAATGTGGCAGTTCCACCCGACCGGTATCGCCGGCGCCGGCGTACTGGTGACCGAAGGTTGCCGTGGTGAAGGTGGCTACCTGATCAACAAGCACGGCGAGCGTTTCATGGAGCGTTATGCGCCGAACGCGAAAGACCTTGCTGGTCGTGACGTTGTGGCCCGTTCGATGGTTAAAGAGATCATCGCCGGCAACGGCTGTGGCCCGAATGGCGACCACGTACTGCTGAAACTTGATCACCTGGGCGAAGAAGTACTGCACAGCCGCCTGCCAGGTATCTGCGAGCTGTCCAAGACCTTTGCTCACGTTGACCCGGTGGTTGCTCCGGTTCCGGTTGTCCCGACTTGCCACTATATGATGGGCGGCGTGCCGACCAACATCCATGGCCAGGCGATCACCCAGAATGCCGAAGGCGAGGACGAGATCATCCACGGTCTGTTCGCCGTAGGCGAAGTGGCGTGCGTATCGGTGCACGGTGCCAACCGCCTGGGTGGCAACTCGCTGCTCGACCTGGTGGTCTTCGGCCGTGCTGCCGGCCTGCACCTGGAAAAAGCGCTGACCGACGGCATCGAATACGATGACGCGACCGACGCCAACATCGAGGCTGCCCTGGCCCGTCTGAACGCTCTGAACGAGCGCACTGATGGCGAAGACGTGGCAACCCTGCGTCGCGAGCTGCAAAACTGCATGCAGAACTACTTCGGTGTATTCCGTACCGGCGAATACATGCAGAAGGGTATTGCCCAGCTGGCCGATCTGCGCAAGCGCATCGCCAACGTCAAGATCAACGATAAGAGCCAGGCGTTCAACACTGCTCGTATCGAAGCCCTTGAACTGCAGAACCTGCTGGAAGTGGCCGAAGCGACTGCCATCGCTGCCGAGGTTCGCAAGGAATCCCGTGGTGCCCACGCCCGTGAAGACTTTGAAGATCGCGACGACGAAAACTGGTTGTGCCATACCCTGTACTTCCCGGGTGACAAGCGCGTGACCAAGCGTGCCGTGAACTTCTCGCCGAAGACGGTTCCGACGTTTGAACCGAAGATTCGGACTTACTAAGGGTGGCTGCCATGTTGAAAGTCAGTGTTTATCGCTACAACCCTGATCAGGACGCTGCGCCGTTCATGCAGGAATTCCAGGTCGATACCGGTGGTAAAGACCTGATGGTGCTGGATGTACTGGCACTGATCAAAGAGCAGGACGAAGGTTTCTCCTATCGTCGCTCTTGCCGTGAAGGTGTATGCGGTTCCGACGGCATGAACATCAACGGCAAAAACGGCCTGGCGTGTATCACGCCGCTGTCCGCCGTGGTCAAAGGCAACAAGCTGATCGTTCGTCCTCTGCCAGGTTTGCCGGTTATCCGTGACCTGGTCGTTGATATGAGCATCTTCTACAAGCAATACGAGAAAGTTAAGCCGTTCCTGCAGAACGACACGCCGGCTCCGGCCATCGAGCGTCTGCAGTCCCCGGAAGAGCGCGAGAAGCTCGACGGTCTGTACGAGTGCATCCTGTGCGCTTGCTGCTCGACGTCGTGCCCGTCCTTCTGGTGGAACCCGGACAAGTTCCTGGGCCCAGCTGCCCTGCTGCAAGCGTACCGCTTCCTGGCAGACAGCCGTGACACCAAGACGTCCGAGCGTCTGGCTTCGCTGGATGACCCGTTCAGCGTATTCCGCTGCCGCGGGATCATGAACTGCGTCAACGTATGTCCCAAAGGCCTGAACCCGACTAAGGCCATTGGTCACATCCGTAACATGCTGCTGCAGAGCGGCGTGTAACTGACGTTGTAGTAAAAGCAGGACCGTTGTGCCCGTAAATGCTACGGCGCAGGCTTCAACCGGCGCCGTAGTTTTAACTTGAGCAGCGACTTACAAAGCCGCGGCTCTTATTTTGAAGAAATGAGACAAGCAGGGGCATTCGGGTTGGTACCCGAACTATCAGCGTGATCCTAAGTGGCTTGTTTTGGTCGCTGCACTTGGCCTTTTGCAAGCAAACTCGGTGTTTTCGCCGGTGGTGTCCCCAAATCGAGGGTGACCAAGCATGCAAGAAAGCGTGATGCAGCGCATGTGGAACAGCGGCTATCTTTCAGGTGGTAACGCTGCCTATGTGGAAGAGCTTTATGAGCTCTACCTGCACGACCCTAACGCTGTGCCAGAAGAATGGCGCACCAAATTTCAGACGTTGTCTTCAGACGGCAACGCTGCCACCGATGTATCGCATGCAACAATTCGCGATCAGTTTGTGCTGCTGGCAAAGAACCAGCGCCGCGCCCAACCGGTTTCCGCCGGTAGCGTGAGCAGTGAGCACGAGAAGAAGCAAGTTGAAGTATTGCGACTGATCCAGGCCTACCGGATGCGCGGCCACCAGGCGGCCCAGCTTGACCCGCTGGGGCTCTGGCAGCGTCCTGCACCTGCTGACCTGTCGATCAATCATTACGGCTTGACCAATGCCGATCTTGATACGACCTTCCGTGCCGGCGACCTGTTCATCGGCAAAGAGGAAGCGAGCCTACGCGAAATTCACGAAGCGTTGCAGCAGACATATTGCCGCACCATTGGCGCTGAGTTCACGCACATCACCGATTCCGAGCAACGCCACTGGTTCCAGCATCGCCTGGAAGGTGTGCGTGGCCGTCCGGTGCTGTCCGCCGACGTACGCAGCCACCTCCTTGAGCGCGTAACCGCTGCCGAAGGCCTGGAAAAATACCTGGGTACCAAATACCCGGGCACCAAGCGTTTCGGCCTGGAAGGCGGCGAAAGCCTGATCCCGATGCTCGACGAGCTGATCCAGCGTTCCGGTTCCTACGGCACCAAGGAAATCGTGATCGGCATGGCCCACCGTGGTCGCCTGAACGTGTTGGTCAACACCTTCGGCAAGAACCCGCGTGAGCTGTTCGACGAGTTCGAAGGCAAGAAGAAGGTCGAGCTGGGTTCCGGTGACGTTAAATACCACCAGGGCTTCTCGTCCAACGTGATGACCACCGGCGGTGAAGTTCACCTGGCCATGGCCTTCAACCCATCCCACCTGGAAATCGTTTCTCCAGTGGTCGAGGGTTCGGTGCGTGCTCGCCAGGATCGTCGTAACGACACCACGGGTGAAAAGGTCCTGCCGATTTCCATCCACGGTGACGCGGCATTCGCCGGTCAAGGCGTGGTCCTGGAAACCTTCCAGATGTCGCAGACCCGCGGCTTCAAGACCGGCGGTACCGTTCACATCGTCATCAACAACCAGGTTGGCTTCACCATCAGCAACCCGCTGGATGCGCGCTCCACCGAGTACGCCACCGACGTTGCCAAGATGATCCAGGCACCGATCCTCCATGTGAATGGTGATGATCCGGAAGCCGTGCTGTTCGTGACCCAACTGGCTGTCGACTACCGCATGCAGTTCAAGCGTGACGTGGTGATCGACCTGGTCTGCTACCGCCGTCGCGGTCACAACGAAGCCGACGAACCAAGCGGCACCCAGCCGTTGATGTACCAGCAGATCACCAAGCAGCGCACCACCCGTGAGCTGTATGCCGAAAGCCTGACCAAGGCCGGCGTGGTTGACGATGCACGTGTTCAGGCGAAGATCGATGAATACCGCAACGCGCTGGACAACGGTCTGCACGTAGTGAAAAGCCTGGTCAAAGAGCCGAACAAAGAGCTGTTCGTCGACTGGCGTCCATATCTGGGTCACACCTGGACCGCGCGTCACGACACATCGTTCGATCTGAAAACCCTGCAGGAACTGTCCGCCAAGCTGCTGGAAATCCCGGAAGGCTTCGTCGTACAGCGCCAGGTTGCGAAGATCTACGAAGACCGTCAGAAGATGCAAGCCGGCGGCCTGCCGATCAACTGGGGTTACGCCGAAACCATGGCGTACGCGACCCTGGCGTTCGAAGGTCACCCGATCCGCATGACCGGCCAGGACATCGGCCGTGGTACGTTCTCGCACCGTCATGCGGTTCTGCACAACCAGAAAGACGCTGGCACCTATGTGCCGCTCAAGCACCTGTACGAAGGCCAGCCACGCTTCGACCTGTACGACTCGTTCCTGTCCGAAGAGGCCGTACTGGCGTTCGAATACGGTTACTCGACCACCACGCCGAACGCGCTGGTGATCTGGGAAGCCCAGTTCGGCGACTTCGCCAACGGTGCCCAAGTGGTTATCGACCAGTTCATCACCAGCGGCGAGCACAAGTGGGGTCGCCTGTGCGGTCTGACCATGCTGTTGCCACACGGTTATGAAGGTCAGGGTCCTGAGCACTCCTCGGCCCGTCTGGAGCGTTACCTGCAGTTGTGCGCCGAGCACAACATCCAGGTATGCGTGCCGACGACTCCGGCCCAGATCTACCACTTGCTGCGTCGCCAGGTGATCCGCCCGCTGCGCAAGCCGCTGGTAGTGCTGACACCGAAGTCGCTGCTGCGTCATAAATTGGCCATCTCGACCCTGGAAGATCTGGCTGATGGTTCGTTCCAGACCGTTATTCCAGAAATCGACACGCTGGACGCGGCCAAGGTGACTCGCCTGGTCCTGTGCAGCGGCAAGGTCTACTACGACCTGCTGGAAAAACGTCGTGCCGAAGGCCGCGAAGACATCGCCATCGTGCGTATCGAGCAGCTTTACCCGTTCCCGGAAGACGACCTGATGGAGGCCATCGCGCCTTACACCAACCTCACCAACGTGGTGTGGTGCCAGGAAGAACCGATGAACCAGGGCGCGTGGTACAGCAGCCAGCATCACCTGCGTCGCAGCATCGGCAACCACAACAAGGCCCTGGGCCTGGAATATGCCGGCCGTGATGCTTCCGCTGCACCTGCGTGTGGTTATGCGTCGATGCACGCCGAGCAGCAGGAAAAACTGCTGCAAGATGCTTTCACTGTTTAACGCCTTCGCGCTGACTGAAACCGAATTTTAAGGACCCACAGATAATGGCTATCGAAATCAAAGCCCCGTCATTCCCGGAATCGGTTGCCGATGGCACCGTTGCCACCTGGCACAAGAAACCAGGCGACGCTGTAAAGCGTGACGACCTGATCGTCGACATCGAAACCGACAAAGTCGTGCTGGAAGTGTTGGCCGAAGCTGACGGCGTGCTGGGCGCAATCGTTGCCGAAGAAGGCGCTACCGTTCTGTCGAACCAGGTGCTGGGCTCGATCGAAGAGGGCAGTGCTGCTGCCGCGGCTCCTGCTGCTGCACCGGCCGCCGCCGCTGCTCCAGCTGCAGCCCCGGCTGCAGGCGCTGAAGACCCGATCGCTGCACCGGCTGCCCGCCAGCTGGCTGAAGAGAACGGCATCAACCTGGCCTCCATCAAAGGCACCGGCAAAGACGGCCGTGTGACCAAGGAAGACGTGGTTGCGGCGGTTGAAGCCAAGAAAAACGCTCCAGCTGCCGCACCTGCCAAGGCTGCTGCCCCGGCTGCCGCTGCGCCTGTGTTCGCTGCTGGCGACCGCACCGAGAAGCGCGTTCCGATGACCCGCGTACGTGCCACCGTGGCCAAGCGTCTGGTTGAAGCCCAATCGAACATGGCGATGCTGACCACCTTCAACGAAGTCGACATGACCGAAGTCATGGCCCTGCGTTCGAAGTACAAGGATCTGTTCGAGAAGTCCCATAACGGCGTGCGCCTGGGCTTCATGTCCTTCTTCGTGAAAGCGGCCACCGAAGCGCTGAAACGCTTCCCGGCAGTCAACGCTTCCATCGACGGCAACGACATCGTTTACCATGGCTACGCAGACGTCGGCGTTGCCGTGTCCAGCGACCGTGGCCTGGTGGTTCCTGTACTGCGTAACGCCGAGCTGATGAGCCTGGCTGAAATCGAAGGCGGTATCGCCACTTTCGGCAAGAAAGCCCGTGACGGCAAGCTGACCATCGACGAGATGACCGGCGGTACCTTCACCATCACCAACGGTGGTACCTTCGGTTCGATGATGTCGACCCCGATCGTCAACCCGCCACAAGCCGCGATCCTGGGCATGCACAACATCATCCAGCGTCCTATGGCCATCAACGGCCAGGTCGTGATCCGCCCGATGATGTACCTGGCGCTGTCTTACGATCACCGCCTGATCGATGGTAAAGAAGCCGTGACTTTCCTGGTGACCATCAAGAACCTGCTGGAAGACCCGGCTCGTCTGTTGCTGGATATCTGATTGAAGCAGCTGCAAGTTGCGAGCTACAAGCTGTAAGAAAAAGCAGCTTGGCTTGCAGCTTGCGGCTAAAAGCTTGTCGCAAATAGAGGATCTATTTTCATGACACAGAAATTTGACGTCGTAGTGATTGGTGCAGGTCCTGGCGGCTACGTAGCCGCTATCAAGGCCGCACAACTGGGCCTCTCGACTGCTTGCATCGAAAAATACACCGACAAGGAAGGCAAACTGGCACTGGGCGGTACTTGCCTGAACGTCGGTTGCATTCCTTCCAAGGCGCTGCTGGACAGCTCCTGGAAATTCCACGAAGCCCAGGACGGCTTCGCGATCCACGGCATCAACCATGCTGGCGTGACCATGGACGTACCGGCGATGGTCGGTCGTAAAGCCAACATCGTTAAGGGTCTGACTTCCGGCGTTGCCACCTTGTTCAAGGCCAACGGCGTTACTTCCCTGCAAGGCCACGGCAAACTGCTGGCCGGCAAGAAAGTTGAAATCACCAAGCCAGACGGCTCGGTTGAAGTCATCGAAGCCGAAAACGTGATCCTGGCCCCAGGTTCGCGCCCAATCGACATTCCACCGGCTCCAGTCGACAACAACGTGATCGTTGATTCGACCGGGGCCCTGGAATTCCAGGCTGTGCCTAAGCGCCTGGGCGTGATCGGCGCTGGCGTGATCGGCCTGGAACTGGGTTCGGTCTGGTCCCGCCTGGGTGCTGAAGTGACCGTGCTGGAAGCCCTGGACACGTTCCTGCTGGCTGCCGACACTGCCGTTTCCAAGGAAGCGCTGAAAACCCTGACCAAACAAGGTCTGGACATCAAGCTGGGCGCTCGCGTCACCGGCTCGAAAGTCAACGGCGAAGAAGTTGTGGTCAACTACACCGACAAGGATGGCGAAAAAACCATCACTTTCGACAAGCTGATCGTAGCCGTTGGTCGCCGTCCAGTGACCACCGACCTGCTGGCCGCTGACAGCGGCGTGACCCTCGACGAGCGCGGCTACGTGCACGTTGACGATCACTGCGCGACCACCGTGCCTGGCGTGTACGCCATCGGCGACGTGGTTCGCGGCATGATGCTGGCGCACAAGGCTTCCGAAGAAGGCATCATGGTTGTCGAGCGCATCAAGGGTCACAAAACCCAGATGAACTACGACCTGATCCCATCGGTTATCTACACCCACCCGGAAATTGCATGGGTCGGCAAGAACGAACAGCAGTTGAAAGCTGAAGGCGTTGAAGTTAACGTCGGCACCTTCCCGTTTGCCGCTTCTGGCCGTGCCATGGCAGCCAACGACACCGGTGGTTTTGTCAAAGTCATCGCTGATGCCAAGACTGACCGCGTATTGGGCGTCCACGTGATTGGCCCGAGCGCTGCAGAACTGGTTCAGCAAGGCGCGATCGGTATGGAATTCGGCACCAGTGCCGAGGACCTGGGCATGATGGTCTTCTCCCATCCGACCCTGTCCGAAGCGTTGCACGAAGCTGCGTTGGCAGTGAATGGCGGCGCCATCCACATCGCCAACCGCAAGAAGCGCTAAGCGAGATAATAAGAAACCACGGCGGAGTTGCCCGTCGTGAGCCTTGCGCGCAAGACTCACCGCGGAATATCCGCTGGACGCAGCCTTGCGCAGCTTTACGGGCCTTGAGCCCCGCAAGTTGCGCAAGCAGCAGTCACAGGTGGCGCGGCACTCATAATGAGCGCAGCGCCGAATGCGCAGTACCTAACGAAGACGGTAAAAAGCATGAATCTTCACGAGTATCAGGGTAAGCAGCTGTTCGCTGAATACGGCCTGCCAGTTTCCAAGGGCTACGCAGTAGACACCCCGGAAGCAGCAGCAGAAGCTTGCGACAAGATCGGCGGCAGCGAGTGGGTTGTCAAAGCCCAGGTCCACGCCGGTGGTCGCGGTAAAGCGGGCGGCGTTAAGCTGGTTCGCAGCAAAGAAGACGCCAAGGCCTTCGCACAGCAGTGGCTGGGCAAGCGTCTGGTGACTTACCAGACTGATGCCAATGGCCAGCCAGTCACCAAGATCCTGGTTGAATCGTGCACTGATATCGCTAAAGAGCTGTACCTGGGCGCTGTCGTTGACCGTTCGAGCCGTCGCATCGTGTTCATGGCTTCCACCGAAGGTGGCGTGGACATCGAGAAGATCGCTCACGAAACCCCAGAAAAAATTCTGAAAGCCACTATCGACCCACTGGTTGGCGCTCAGCCATTCCAGGGTCGCGAGCTGGCTTTCCAGCTGGGCCTGGAAGGCAAGCAAGTTGCCCAGTTCGCCAAGATCTTCGTGGGTCTGGCCAAACTGTTCCAGGATCACGATCTGGCCCTGCTGGAAGTGAACCCGCTGGTGATCAAGGCTGACGGCGATCTGCACTGCCTGGACGCCAAGATCAACATCGACGCCAACGCGATGTACCGTCAGCCTAAGCTGAAGACTTTCCACGATCCGTCGCAAGACGATCCGCGCGAAGCGCACGCTGCCAAGTTCGAACTGAACTACGTAGCCCTGGAAGGCAACATCGGCTGCATGGTCAACGGTGCCGGCCTGGCCATGGGTACCATGGACATCGTCAACCTGCATGGCGGCAAACCAGCCAACTTCCTCGACGTGGGCGGTGGTGCTACCAAAGAACGCGTAACCGAAGCGTTCAAGATCATCCTGTCCGACTCCAACGTCGCTGCAGTACTGGTCAACATCTTCGGCGGCATCGTTCGTTGCGACATGATTGCCGAAGGCATCATCGGTGCAGTGAAAGAAGTCGGCGTTAAAATCCCGGTTGTTGTTCGCCTTGAAGGTAACAACGCTGAACTGGGCGCTAAAGTACTGGCAGAAAGCGGTTTGAACATCATCGCGGCTACCAGCCTGACCGACGCTGCTCAACAAGTTGTCAAAGCTGCGGAGGGCAAATAATGAGCGTCCTGATCAATAAAGACACCAAAGTTATCTGCCAGGGTATTACCGGTTCGCAAGGTAGTTTCCACACCCAGCAAGCCATCGAATACGGCACCAAGATGGTTGGCGGCGTAACTCCGGGCAAAGGCGGCACCGAGCACCTGGGCCTGCCAGTGTTCAACACCGTGAAAGACGCTGTAGCTGCCACTGGCGCCACCGCCAGCGTGATCTACGTTCCAGCTCCTTTCTGCAAGGACTCCATCCTGGAAGCGGCATTCGGCGGCATCAAGCTGATCGTCTGCATCACCGAAGGCATTCCTACCCTGGACATGCTGGACGCTAAAGTTAAGTGCGACGAGCTGGGCGTAGTCCTGATCGGCCCTAACTGCCCAGGCGTGATCACTCCAGGCGAATGCAAGATCGGCATCATGCCAGGTCACATTCACTTGCCAGGTAAAGTCGGTATCGTTTCCCGTTCCGGCACCCTGACCTACGAAGCTGTTAAGCAAACTACTGACGCCGGTTTCGGTCAGTCGACTTGCGTCGGCATCGGCGGTGACCCGATCCCAGGCTCCAACTTCATCGACATCCTGAAGCTGTTCCAGGAAGACCCGAAGACCGAAGCGATCGTGATGATCGGTGAGATCGGCGGTTCGGCTGAAGAAGAAGCGGCTGCCTACATCAAGGCACACGTGACCAAGCCGGTTGTTTCCTACATCGCTGGTGTGACTGCCCCTGCGGGCAAGCGCATGGGCCATGCTGGCGCAATCATCTCTGGCGGCAAAGGCACTGCAGACGAGAAATTCGCTGCGCTGCAAGACGCGGGCGTTAAAACCGTGCGTTCGCTGGCAGACATCGGCAAGGCCCTGGCCGAGCTGACCGGTTGGGCTGTCAAGTAAGCCTCGCGCTTAGCTGACGCTTCACCACACAAAGGTCACCTTCGGGTGGCCTTTGTGCTTTCCGGGGTTTAATAAAGATCAAAATGTGGGAGGGGGCTTGCCCCCAATGGCAGTGGGTCCGTCAATAAATACAGTGACTGACACGCCGCCATCGGGGGCAAGCCCCCTCCCACATTTGCCTGTATTGCCAAATTAGGTATGAAAATGCGACATGCAGATGTCGCTTATCGGACAGTCCGCCCCGCAACAGTGCGTTCGTCAGCCAATTTCTGTACCCTAGCCGCCTCTTTATGCGTGCGCATCCCAAAAGGAAGCCCCGCGCTAGACCGGTCGGCTCCCATAAGGGCCGGCAGCATTTCCCTCATCCATAGGGAATCCCTCTCTAAATTCCGATTCAGTAGTGTGGTATTTCCTCAAATGAAAGTGTTGAAAAGCCAGGACATCCTGGCGCTGGGCTTTATGACTTTTGCCCTGTTCGTGGGCGCCGGCAACATCATCTTCCCGCCTATCGTTGGTTTGCAGTCCGGGCCTCATGTCTGGATGGCAGCGTTGGGCTTCCTGATCACCGCCGTGGGTTTGCCGGTGGTCACCGTGATCGCCCTGGCCAAGGTCGGTGGTGGCATGGACGCGTTGAGCAGCCCGATCGGCAAGATCGCCGGTGGCCTGCTGGCGGCGGCGGCGTATCTGGCGGTAGGGCCGCTGTTCGCTACCCCGCGTACCGCGACCGTGTCCTTCGAAGTGGGCCTGGCGCCGCTGACCGGCGAGAGCCCGCTGGCGCTGTTCCTCTACAGCTCGGTGTACTTCCTGGTGGTGTTCTTTGTCTCCCTGTACCCAGGTCGGCTGCTGGACACCGTGGGTCGCTTCCTGGCGCCGCTGAAGATCATCGCCCTGGCCATCCTCGGCATCGCCGCGTTTGCCTTGCCGGCCGGTGACGTGGGCGTCGCTACCCCGGAATATGTGGCCGCACCGTTTTCCCAAGGCTTTATCCAGGGTTACCTGACCATGGATACCCTGGGCGCGCTGGTGTTCGGCATCGTGATCGTCAACGCGATTCGCTCCCGTGGCGTCGAGTCGCCGAAGCTGATCACCCGTTACGCCATCATTGCGGGCCTGATTGCCGGCGTGGGCCTGGCCCTGGTGTACTTCAGCCTGTTCCGCCTGGGTTCGGGCAGCCATGCCGTGGCTGCCGGTGCCACAAACGGTGCTGCGGTGCTGCACGCCTATGTGCAACACACCTTTGGCTCCCTGGGCAGCGGCTTCCTGGCCGTGCTGATTTCCCTGGCGTGCCTGGTGACTGCGGTGGGCCTGACCTGTGCCTGCGCCGAGTACTTCAGCAAAATCCTGCCGCTGTCCTACAAGACCCTGGTGGTGATCCTGGCGCTGTTCTCGTTGTTCGTGTCGAACCTGGGCCTGACCAAGCTGATTGCCTTCTCGATCCCGGTGCTGACCGCGATCTACCCGCCGTGCATCGTGCTGGTGGCGCTGAGCTTCTGCAAAGACTTCTGGCAGGAGCAGGGCCGCATCGTTGGTCCGGTGATGCTGGTGTCGTTCATCTTTGGCTGCATCGATGCGCTCAAGGGCGCTGGCTTGGCGGGTTGGATGCCTTCGCCCCTGGCGAACCTGCCGTTGAGCGACCAGGGCCTGGCCTGGCTGGTGCCGTCGGTGATGACGCTGGTCGTGGCGTTCGGGGTTGATCGGATGCTCGGCAAGCGCAGCGAAGCTATCGCATAAACCCATGTTTCCCGCTGTACTGAAATGCCCCGTATCAATCGATATGGGGCTTTTTTTATGGGTGAACGGCAGTGTCTTTTTCTGTGCACTTACGTCGAACTGACGCAAAAGCGTTTCAGCCCTCTTTCTGCAAAGGACCCGCATGTCGTTCATCGAAACCAATCAGATCCACCTGCTTGCCGCCCTGTGGTTCGCCCTTTGCTGGGGCGGCTATACCCGATACGCCATTTGGAAGGCTCGTGACACTGCATGCCTCGCCAGCGTGCTGCACCTGTACCGCGAAGACTGGATGCGCCGCATGCTGCTGCGCGACAACCGCATCGCCGACGCCAGTGTGATCGGCAACCTCGAGCGCAACGCTTCGTTCTTTGCCTCCAGCACGCTGATCATCCTCGCCGGCATTCTCACGGTGTTGGGTGCTTCAGAGCGGGCGGTGTCGTTGCTGGCGGACATACCGATGGTGCAACAAGCATCCCAAGGCATGTCGGAGATCAAGCTGCTGTGCCTGGCGCTGGTGTTCGTCTATGCGTTCTTTACGTTCAGTTGGTGCATGCGTCAGTACAACTTCGCGGCGGTGCTGGTCGGCTCGGCGCCGATGATCGGCGAGCGGGATGTGTCGGAGCAGGAGCGCAAGGCATTTGCTCTGCGTGCGGCGCGAGTCATCTCCATGGCGGCCAACCAGTTCAACTTTGGCCTGCGCTCTTATTACTTCGGCATGACCATGCTGGCGTGGTTTGTCAGCCCCTGGCTATTCATGTTGATGAGCGCCGGGGTGGTGTTGGTGCTGTATCGGCGGGAGTTTCATTCCGACGTGCTGCAAGTGATGGTGTTTACCCAGACGGATACACCGCCGTCGGAACCGGTTAAAGAAGCAGTTTGATCAACCCTTCAAGTAAAAACACCAGGCAAAGTAAAGCCCGCTATCTAAGCGGGCTTCCTTTTTACAGCGAAGCTGTTACAAGCCGCGGTCTCAAGAACCGGTAGCAGGTGCTGCTTCTTTTGCGGCGGCTTGGTTCGATTCAGCCTGAGCTTTGGCAGCTTCGGCGTTTTCTTTCGCAGCGTCGTTCACTTTATCCTGAGCCTTGGCCATATCTTTCTGAGCTTGCTCAGAATGGGCTGCAGCGTCTTGGGCTTTGTCTTCGGATTTCTTGTCGCAGGCAGCCAGACCGAGGGCAGCGGCCAGCATCATGGAAATAGCTAAAGTCTTGCGCATGGGTGTTTCTCCTTATTGAAGATATCTACTGGCCTTTCGAGCATGGCGGTTCGGCATTAGTTCCTTTTATTCGGTAGATATATAAATCGCTGACTAACAGGAACTTTTGCCCTGCCGCCCATTCTGCGGATCAACACTAATAAGAGTTTGGAACGAATGAGCGAAAATCCCCTGTTAGAGCGTGCGAAGCGCTTTGTATCGGCCTTGCGCCACTGTCAGGTGCTGGGCATTACCGCTCATCAGGCCAGCGAGGAGGGCATCACGCTGATCATGCCGTATGCGCCCCATCTGGTCGGCGATCCCCAATCCGGGGTGATTCACGGTGGCGCGCTGACCTCCCTGATGGACACCGCCTGCGGCATGGCCACCCTGTGCGTATTGCCGGAGTTCGAGGTTTGTCCGACCCTCGACCTGCGCGTCGACTACATGCATCCCGCTACCCCACACAAACCGGTGTACGGCTTCGCCCAATGCTACAGGGTGACCACCGACGTGATCTTCACCCGAGGCTTCGCCTACCAGGATGACCCGCAGCAACCCATCGCCCATGTCGTCGGTACATTCATGCGCATGGGCAAACGCCTCAAGGGCGCACAAGGACTGGGCAGCACGATCAAGGGAGAGCAGGCATGACGCACCGATTCAAGACCCGCCTGGAGCAGGCCCACGGGCGCGGCGATTACGCAGCGCTGCTCAACCTGATCCCCTATGCCAAGTTGATCGGCATCGAATGCACCCGGCTGGGAGATGAGCTGCTGTTTCGCCTGCCGGCCAACAAGGACAATATTGGTAACCCGATATTGCCGGCGCTGCACGGCGGGGTGATCGCGGGTTTCATGGAACTGTCGGCGGCGCTGCACCTGCTGGTGTTCACCGGCGCACCGGGCATCCCGAAAATCATCGACTTTTCCCTGGATTACCTGCGCGCCGGTCAATTTCGCGACACCTACGCCAAATGCCAGGTCTGGCGCCAGGGCCGGCGGGTGGCGAACGTGGCGATCACCGCCTGGCAGAGCACGGCGGCAGAGCCCATCGCCACGGCCCGCGCGCATTTTAAGATCGAGGAACCAGGCCACCCTTGAAATCCTGCTCTTAGCCCCCAACTTTGATGACAACCCGCCGCCAACCCTCTAGGGCGCGGCCACTGCCATCCAATTGGAGTTTGATGACCATGAGTGTGGAAACTCAAAAGGAAACCCTGGGCTTCCAGACCGAGGTGAAGCAACTGCTGCACCTCATGATCCATTCGCTGTATTCCAACAAGGAAATCTTCCTTCGCGAATTGATCTCGAACGCCTCTGACGCTGTCGACAAATTACGTTTCGAAGCCCTGTCCAAGCCTGAGTTGCTGGAAGGTGGCGCCGAACTGAAAATTCGTGTGAGCTTCGACAAGGACGCCAAGACCGTCACGATCGAAGACAACGGTATCGGCATGAGCCGTGACGATGCGATCGCCCACCTGGGCACCATCGCCAAGTCCGGCACCGCCGATTTCATGAAAAACCTCTCGGGCGACCAGAAGAAAGATTCGCACCTGATCGGTCAATTCGGCGTGGGCTTCTATTCGGCCTTTATCGTTGCCGACCAGGTTGAAGTGTTCAGCCGCCGTGCCGGCCTCGACGCCAGCGAAGGCGTGCACTGGTCTTCCAAAGGCGAGGGCGAATTCGAAATCGCCACCGTCGACAAGGCTGACCGTGGCACCCGTATCGTGCTGCACCTGAAGTCCGGTGAAGACGAATTCGCCGATGGCTGGCGCCTGCGCAACATCGTCAAGAAATACTCCGACCACATCGCCCTGCCGATTGAGCTGCCGAAAGAACAAGCGGCTGCCGAAGGCGAAGAAGCCCCGGCCCAGGAATGGGAAGTGGTCAACCGCGCCAGCGCGCTGTGGACCCGTCCGCGTACCGAGATCAAGGACGAGGAATACCAGGAGTTCTACAAGCACATCGGTCATGACTACGAAAACCCACTGAGCTGGAGCCACAACAAGGTCGAAGGCAAGCTGGAATACAGCTCGCTGCTCTACGTGCCTGCCCGTGCTCCGTTCGACCTGTACCAGCGTGAAGCGCCAAAAGGCCTGAAACTCTACGTACAGCGCGTGTTCGTGATGGACCAGGCGGAATCGTTCCTGCCGCTGTACCTGCGCTTCATCAAGGGTGTGGTCGACTCCAACGACCTGTCGCTGAACGTGTCGCGGGAAATCCTGCAGAAAGACCCGATCATCGATTCCATGAAGTCGGCGCTGACCAAGCGCGTGCTCGACATGCTGGAAAAACTGGCGAAGAACGAGCCTGAGCAATACAAGGGCTTCTGGAAAAACTTCGGCCAGGTCATGAAAGAAGGCCCGGCGGAAGATTTCGCCAACAAGGAAAAAATCGCCGGCCTGCTGCGTTTTGCCTCGACGCATGAAGAGGGTGGCGAGCAGGTGGTTTCTCTGGCCGAGTACCTGGCCCGCGCCAAGGAAGGTCAGGACAAGATCTACTACCTCACCGGCGAAACCTACGCCCAGGTCAAGAACAGCCCGCACCTGGAAGTCTTCCGCAAGAAAGGCATTGAAGTGCTGCTGCTGACCGACCGTATCGATGAGTGGCTGATGAGCTACCTCAACGAGTTCGACGGCAAATCCTTCGTCGACGTGGCCCGTGGTGACCTGGACCTGGGTAACCTGGACTCCGAAGAAGAGAAGAAAGAAGCCGAAGAAGTCGCCAAGTCCAAAGAAGGCCTGGTCGAGCGGATCAAGGCGTCCCTGGGCGAGGCTGTCAGCGAAGTGCGCGTGTCGCACCGCCTGACCGACTCCCCGGCGATCCTGGCCATTGGCGAGCAGGACCTGGGCATGCAGATGCGCCAGATCCTCGAAGCCAGCGGGCAGAAGGTTCCGGACTCCAAGCCGATCTTCGAATTCAACCCGGCTCACCCGCTGATCGAGAAACTCGACGGTGAGCAGAGCGAAGAGCGGTTTGGCGACCTGTCGCACATCCTCTTCGACCAGGCGGCCCTGGCCGCCGGCGACAGCCTGAAAGACCCGGCCGCCTATGTGCGCCGCCTGAACAAGCTGTTGGTTGAACTGTCGGTTTGACCCTGCTGTAGAAAAACCCGCTTCGGCGGGTTTTTTCGTTCTAACGCACCTCAACTGGAGTAAATGATGAGCCAAGTCACTGTACGTTCCGTGGTCTATCAGATTGATGGCCAGTCTTATGAAAGCCGCCTCGCGTTCGACGCCAATCATAAGGGCCCGTTGCCGGGGTTGTTGATGGCGCCGAACTGGATGGGTGTGAGTGCGGGGGCCGAAGAGATCGCCAAAAGTGTGGCCGGCAAGGGCTACGTGGTACTGATCGCCGACCTGTACGGGCAGACCGTACGCCCGTCGAATGGCGATGAAGCCGGCGCTGCGATGATGCCGCTGAAGAATGACAACCCCAAGCTGCTCAAACTCATGCAAGCGGCGTTTGAGCAACTGCAGGGCCAGGCCGAGGTAGATACCTCGAAGCTTGCGACCTTCGGCTTCTGCTTTGGCGGTTTCTGCTCGCTGGAGCTGGCACGTACCGGTGCACCGTTGAAGGCGGCCGTCTCGTTCCACGGCACCATCGACACCCAGAACCCGGACGGCGCCAAGCACGTCAAGGGTTCAGTATTGGTCCTGCACGGTGCTTCCGACCCATTGGTGCCGAAGGCGCAACTGCCGGCATTCGAAGATGAAATGAACGCGGCTGGCGTGGATTGGCAATTGCTGAGCTACGGCGGCGCGGTGCATTCCTTCACCGACCCGCATGCGAATGTGCCGGGCAAGATGATGTACGACGCCAAGACCGCCAAGCGGGCGTTCCAGTCGATGCATAACTTGTTGGATGAAGTGTTCAAGGGCTGACTCTTCAGCGCCTGTCCGGGCCTAATCGGGGGCAAGCCCCCTCCCACACTTGGATGCAATCACTGATCAAATGTGGGAGGGGGCTTGCCCCCGATGGCTATCTCAATGGCAACTCAATTCTTTCAGTTTCACCCGGCACCCTCGGCCAATCCCCGGCCGCCCAGCGTTGCCTGGCCTGCTCGATCACCGCCGGGTCACTCGCGACAAAATTCCAATTGATCCGCCGTGGCCCATCCAGCGGCGCGCCGCCAAACACCACCAAGTGGCAATCACTGTCCGCAAACAACGTCATCTCCTGCCCGGCCGGCAATACCACCAGGCTGTGGACTTCAAGCGCCTCGCCGTCCAACTGGGCGTCACCCTCCAGCACATACACCGCCCGTTCCTCATGCTCATCAGGCAACAGCAGGGTTGTAGCCGTCTGCATCCGCACCTCGGCATACAAGGTGGGCGACAGTACCGGCACCGGTGACTTGAGGCAGAACCCGTTGCCCGCGATCAGGCGTATCTGCACGCCCAGGTTGTCACTCACCGGCAGGCTCGCCGCCGGGTGATGGCTGTAATGCCCCGGCCCCGTCTCGTGGTCTTTGGGTGACGCCAACCATACTTGCAGCCCATGCAGGCTGAACCCGCTGGCCTTGAGCGCCTCGGGTGTGCGTTCGACGTGGGCAATCGCGCTGCCGGCGGTCATCCAGCTCACATCACCCACCTGCACCACCTGGTCCGAGCCCAGGCTGTCCTTGTGCTGCAATGCGCCCTCAAACAGATACGTGAGGGTCGACAGCCCGATATGCGGGTGTTGGCGGATATTCATGCCGTGACCCGGCGCGTAGCGGGTCAGCAGCATATGGTCGAAAAACACAAAAGGCCCGACGCTGCGGCATTCCCGCGACGGCAGCGGGCGCAGGATCGGTTGGCCTTCGACGTCTTCGGGGCGAGGGCGGATCACGGTGAGGGTGGTCATGGTGCGTCCCAGTCTGAGCGGGTTGGATGCTGCTGAGCATAACCCGCTCCACGGGAGGTTGCCGCTATTGGCTGAAGGCGCCTTCCGACAGTTTGGTGTCGATGCTGATCTCGGCGGTGGTCATCAGCTTGTGCACCGGGCAGCGATCTGCCACGCGGTGCAGCTCATCGCGCTGTTCGTCGGTGAGCACGCCCTTGAGGGTGAGCTTGACGTTGAGTGTGTATTTGCCCTTTTGCTCTTCGGCGGCGTCATGGGTGACCTCCACGGTCACGCCGGTGAGGGGGATACCTTTTTTCTGGGCGTAGAGCTTGAGGGTCAGGGCTTTGCACGAGGCCAGGGCGGCGTCGAAGTAGTCATGGGGGGAGGGCGCCGAATCGTCGCCGCCGAGGCTCTTGGGCAGGTCGGTGAACAACTCATGGTTGTCGATGTTGAGGCTGTGGCGAAAGTTGTCCTGGTTCAGGGTGTTTACGGTAACAGGCATGGCAAACCTCACAGGGTGGCAGGATGAAGGTCATGCAGTTATAGAGCATGCTGGCACTTCGATGTTCCGCGTTTTTTGCCGGATGAACCCTGGCAAGGCGTTCAAGGTCTACCCGTATCAGCCCCTATCGAGGTGTTACCGTGCCCTGGACTCGCCTGACCCTTGCCCTGTTGTTCGCCTCCGGCAGCCTTGCCGCGCAGGCCCGCGACTATGCCTACAGCGATGCGCACCTGCATTACGTGGACTTCTTCCAGGAAACTGCAGGCATGGACAAGCT
This sequence comes from Pseudomonas sp. FBCC-B1565, assembly GCF_059133265.1. NCBI lineage: Bacteria > Pseudomonadati > Pseudomonadota > Gammaproteobacteria > Pseudomonadales > Pseudomonadaceae > Pseudomonas > Pseudomonas sp. FBCC-B1565. The sequence goes on along the minus strand of NZ_CP101438.1, from coordinate 4,621,657 downwards.
GCTCAAGGCCATGGCCGACAATCGCATCGAACACGTGATGATTTCCGGTATTCCGGTCGCGAAGAAATGGCACGAGGACGAACCCAAGCGCCCGCGCTATTACGCCGGTGACGACGCCGATGCCTATTGGTACAGCGCCACCGACGTGATCGTGGCCGCAGCGGTCAACAAACTGACCCCTGAGCAGCGCGAGCATTTTCATCCGTTCCTGTCCGGCTTCAACCCCAACGACAAGAACTCGGACGCCCATATCCAGCGCATGCTCGATCTCAACCCAGGCCTGTGGCAGGGCATCGGCGAGGTTTTTACCCGTCATGACGACCTCACGGCCATCACCGCCGGCGACACACCACGGGCCAATAACGAAGCCATGACCCGCATTTATCACCTGGCGGCGGAAAATGACCTGCCGGTGATGCTGCACTCCAATATCACCTCCAAGCGCGAGCGCAACCCGCTGTACCTGGCTGAAGTCGAAGAGCCACTGCGCAACCACCCACACACCCGTTTTATCTGGGCCCATGGCGGCACCAGCAAGGAAATCCACCGTCACCAGGTGCAGATGGACTTTTTGCTGCCCACCTTGAGCCGCATGCTGGAGGCGTACCCCAACCTGTACATCGACCTGTCCTGGAGCATGCTTACGCCGTATTTGCTGGATGATAGAGGCCATCCTCGTCCGGAGTGGATAACGCTGGTGGAGCGTTTCCCGGAGCGGTTCATGCTGGGCTCGGACGTCGTCGGGCGTTTCAACAAGCTGGGTAAGGAAATGCGTCGCTTCGAGCCTTTCCTCGATGCACTGCCTGAGGACGTTGCGCACAAAGTGGCACGCGACAATTTCCTGGCCATCCTGCCTAAAGCCCATCGCGATGGGGCGCCACGCTGATATCGCGTTTTGATCTTACGCAAACCCCAGATTGCGCCGATACCTTTCAATAGCCAGCTGCAATTGGATGCAGCGCTGGTTATTGCCAGCGCATCGGAGCAGTAGACGTCGACAGGGGCGAACCAGAGCAGTGCGGCGAGCCAGGAGTTGTCGCGGTTGGCGGTGGACCTGAACACGATGGTGGCGCGGTTTTCGGTGTAGGGGCGGGCGCCGAGGCGGCGCTATCGGGGGCAAGCCCCCTCCCACCTTTGATTTGTGAGTGCATTCAAAATGTGGGAGGGGGCTTGCCCCCGATGAGGCCCTCCCAGCCACTAAAAAATCCAGCCCATAAAAAAGCCCCGAACCAGTCGGGGCTTTTTAATGCGGTCAAGCTACAGGTCTTACTGACCCTGCCAGCGTTTCAGCACCAGGGTGGCGTTGGTGCCACCGAAGCCGAAGCTGTTGCTCATCACGGTGTCGATTTTTGCATTCTCAACGGTCTTGGTCAGGATCGGCATATCAGCCACAACCGGATCAATCTCATCGATGTTGGCGGAGCCGGCCATGAAGTTGCCTTCCATCATCAGCAGGCAGTAGATCGCTTCGTGAACGCCAGCGGCGCCCAGGGAGTGACCGGACAGGCTCTTGGTAGAGCTGATGGCCGGGGCCTTGTCGCCGAATACCGCACGCACGCCTTCCATTTCCTTGGCATCGCCGACCGGAGTCGAGGTGCCGTGGGTGTTCAGGTAGTCGATTGGGGTGTCCACGGTGGACATGGCCATCTGCATGCAACGGATGGCGCCTTCACCGCTTGGGGCAACCATGTCGTAGCCGTCGGAGGTCGCGCCGTAGCCGACGATTTCCGCGTAGATCTTGGCGCCACGGGCCAGAGCGTGCTCCAGCTCCTCGACCACCACCATGCCGCCACCGCCGGCAATGACGAAACCGTCACGCTTGGCGTCGTAGGCGCGGGAGGCCTTTTCCGGGGTTTCGTTGTACTGGGTGGACAGTGCACCCATGGCGTCGAACAGGAACGACTGGCTCCAATGCTCTTCTTCACCGCCGCCGGCGAACACGATGTCCTGCTTGCCCAGCTGGATCTGCTCCACGGCAGTCCCGATGCAGTGAGCACTGGTGGCGCATGCGGAGGAGATCGAGTAGTTCACGCCCTTGATCTGGAACGGCGTGGCCAGACAGGCCGAAACGGTGCTGCCCATGGTCCGTGTGACACGGTACGGGCCAACGCGCTTCACGCCTTTTTCGCGCAGGATGTCCAGCGCTTCCATCTGGTTGAGGGTCGATGCGCCGCCGGAGCCGGCGATCAGGCCGGTGCGTACGTTCGATACCTGGTCTTCGCTCAGGCCGGAGTCGGCGATCGCGTCTTTCATCGCCAGGTAGGCGTAGGCGGCAGCGTGGCCGACGAAGCGATAGATCTTGCGATCGATCAGTTCTTCGAGGGGCAGGTCGATGGAGCCGGAAACCTGGCTACGCAGACCCATTTCGGCATATTCCGGGTTGAAGCGGATGCCAGGGCGACTTGCACGCAGGTTAGCGGTGACGGTCTCTTTGTCATTGCCCAGGCAAGAAACAATGCCCAGACCAGTGATAACGACGCGGCGCATGCGGATAACCCTTAAAAGTTGTCAGTGGAAGTGAATACGCCGACCCGAAGGCCTTCGGCAGTATAGATCTCGCGACCGTCGACGCTCACCGAACCATCGGCGATGGCCAGGTTCAGCTTGCCCTTGAGGACGCGCTTGATCTGAATGTTGTAGGTGACTTTCTTGGCGGTCGGCAGGACCTGGCCAAAGAACTTCACTTCGCCCGAACCCAGGGCGCGACCGCGACCCGGCAGGCCTTGCCAGCCCAGGAAGAAACCGACCAGCTGCCACATGGCGTCAAGGCCCAGGCAGCCCGGCATCACAGGGTCGCCTTCGAAATGGCAGGCGAAGAACCACAGGTCCGGGGTGATATCCAGCTCGGCGACCAATTCACCTTTGCCGTACTTGCCACCCTCTTCGCTGATATGGGTGATGCGATCCACCATCAGCATGTTCGGGGCGGGCAGTTGCGCGTTACCTGGGCCGAACAGCTCACCGCGACTGCAGCGCAGCAGGTCTTCCCGAGTAAAGGCGTTTTGTTTGGTCATGCGAGCTCCTCAATAATCCCATGCGGCAGGGTAGGGCAAATCTTCCCGAACCGAATGAAGCGTTCATGCCTCATGTCGGCAGCCTACACGTAGACTATTGCGTTGTAGTGAAAGTCACAGCGGCAAGGCACTGAATGTACACTTGTTCACTGAAATTTTAAACCGGGCCTGTTTATAGGCCCGTTCGGGTGCCTAAGACTGCCGCACTTTCGTCTTTCACGCCAGTCGGAGTTGGCTGATGGCGCGGCGCTATTGCACCCAGCGCTGCAGGATTTGCTGCAAATCCGTGCGTTTGAACGGCTTGGCCAGGTAATCGTTCATTCCGGCTGCCAGGCAGGCTTCACGGTCGCCCTGCAACGCGTTGGCAGTCAGGGCGATGATCGGCAGGTCGGCGCAGCCGGGCAGTTGGCGGATCTTGCGGGTGGCCTCGTAGCCGTCGATCAGCGGCAGCCGGCAATCCATCAGGATCGCGGTGAAAATCAGGCTCTCGGCACTGCGGATCGCCTCGGCACCGTCGGTGGCCAGGCTCACTTCAAAGCCGAGGCTGCGCAACATGGCTTCGACCACGGTGCGGTTGACCGGGTTGTCCTCTACCAGCAATACATGGCGGCCATCGCCGGCGTTGGCTTTGCCGTCGGCGCCTTGCGCGATGGCCGGTACGCTCTGCTGGTCGATGGCCAGGGGAATTTCCAGGGTAAATACCGAGCCGCGGCCTTCTTCACTTTGCGCGCGCAGGGTGCCGCCCATGCGTTCGGCCAGGGTACGGGCGATGGGCAGGCCCAGGCCGGTGCCGCCGTAACGTCTTGAAATGGAACTGTCGGCCTGCTGGAACGCATCGAACATCAACTCCAGGCGTTCGGCGGAAATCCCGATGCCGCTGTCGCGCACGGTGCAGGTGAACCACACCAGTTCATGGTCGAGGGTCTGCCAATGGGGTTCGACGCTGACGCTGCCCTGCTCGGTGAACTTCAGCGCGTTGCCGATCAGGTTCACCAGGATCTGGCGGATTCGCGTCGGATCGCCCTGCACGCGCAAAGCGTCCAACCCTGGTGGAATCGACAGTTTCAACGCCAACCCGCGCTGCTGGGCGCTGTGCTGGAACGCCTGGGCGCAGCTGTTGATCAGGTCCGCCAGGTTGAACGGAATATGCTCCAGCTCCAGGGCCGCGCGTTCGATGCGCGAGAAGTCGAGGATGTCGTTGATGACCTTGAGCAAGTGCTCGGTGGATTCGGAGGCCAGCGCCGCGTACTCGGTCTGCTCCTCGGTCATCTCGGTGGTTTCCAGCAATTGCAACATGCCCAGCACGCCGTTCATGGGCGTGCGCAGCTCATGGCTCATCATAGCCAGGAAATCCGACTTGGCGTTGTTGGCGCGCTCGGCCTCTTCGCGGGTCTGGATCAACTGGGCCATGGCCTGCTGCTGTTCGCGGCTGGCCTGGTTGAGGCCTTCGGCCAGGTTATTGATGTGTCGCGACAGGTCGCCCAATTCCGAGTCGTCCACGATCGGCAACGGCGTCTTGTAGTCACCTTGCTGGATGGCTTTTACGGCGTGGCCCATGGCGCTGATCGGCTGCGACAGGCTGGCGGCCAGGCGTCGGGCGAGCAGGAAGGTAAACAGCAGGGCGAACAGCGCCAGGATGCCGGCCTTGAACAGGATCTCCTGCTGGCGCTGGCTGAATGCGTCGTTGGACATGCCGACGATCACCCGGCCCAGGTAGTCGGCCCGCGGTGCTTTGGGTTCGTTGAGGTTGTCCTGGAAAAAATCATTGCCCAACTGGATGTGTTGCAGGCGAATCGGTGCCTGGAACACTTTCACCGACAGCGAACGGTCGTGTTTTTCCGACGGTTGCTCGACATACACCAGGATGTTCTCGCTGCTGTCCTGGATCTCCAGGAACCGCACATGGGGCGTAGCGAGCGTGGCGCGCAGCAGGCTGTCGAGCACTTCGTTGTTGCCGGAGATCACCCCGTACTCGGTGGCGGGCGCCAGTTGGTTGGCGATCAACTGGCCGGTGTGGTCCAGTTCCTGGCGCAAGTCCTGGATCCGCACGAAGGTGAAAAAGCTGATCAACAGCAACGTCAGCAACAGCGCCGGGCCCAGGGTGATGAGCTGGGTGCGGGTGTTGATGTCCCAACGACGGCGCAAGGTCATGGGCGTTTTTCTCCTTCGGCCAAGCGGATCGCGACGCCGGCTTCGTCCACCTGTTCGATCCCCAGTGAGCGCGCGACTTGCGGGTTGCCCACGACTTTGAAGTGTTCCGGGTACAGCGAGCGCGGCCAGTTGGCCGGCGGGTGGTCGAGCAGACGGTCTAGCACGGCCAGCCAGTCGGCCTGGTCGCTGTAGGTACTGGCCAGGCTGCCGGCCCGCACAAAGCCTGCATTCGGGCCCACCAGCGGCAATTGCTGGGCATAGCTGCTCAGCAACAGGTTCTTCGCGGTTTTCGGGTTGTACAACTGCGGGTCATCGAGGCCGAGCAGCACGTCACTGTTCCTGAACAGGTTTTGCAGCGGGCGGCTGTCATTAATGTTGTCCCAGAGCTGTGGCACGATTTCCAGGCCGAGCGGTGTGGCGTGTTGGCGCAGTTCGGGCAGCAGGAACTCACTGTCGGCGCCATACAGCACGCCGATGCGCCGCGCCTGGGGCAGGATGGCGGCGATCAGGCGCAGTTGGCGCTCCAGCGGTGGGTCGCTCCACAGTAGGCTGATGTGCGGGTGAGGTGTGCTGCCCAGGCGTTGATGGGCCTGTAACCGACTGATACGCAGCACCAGGGTCGGCGGGCCCTGGGTTTCCTGCAGGCGCCAGTCGAGGCCGGGCAGGTCGAGCAGGATCAGGCGTGTGTTGGCCGGCAGTCGACCAGGGGCTGGCAAGTTTTTGAGTGGTGTGAAGGTGACGCGGTCTTCGGGGCGTTGCTGGGCCAGGGCTTGGGCGAAGGCCTGCACGCCGACGCCGTCTTCGGCGGCGGTCAACAGGATCTCGGCACTCCAGGCCGGCGCGGCAAACAGCAGGCACGCGAGCAGCAGAATGCGTCGCCAGAGCGTGTGGATAAAAAAGCAGGTCATCCGTGACGAGTCGCCCATGTCAGAACTCTAGCTCCGCGCTGAAGTAGAGCACATGGCGATGGTCATAATTGTTATCGGCCCAGGTGGTGGGCTGGTGATCAAGGCGTTGTTGCAACATGCCGGCCAGCTCCACGTTGGCTTTGCCCAGGGCAATGCGCTTGGCCACCCGCAGGTCGACCCGTTCGAAGCGATATTGGTTGAGTGCGTCATCGCCGTAGTAGAACAACGCGCTGGACCAGCCTTGGCCCCATTCGCGCAACCAACCGGCAGAGCCACTGTTGCGCGCGGTCTGTGCTTTGTCCCGCGGGTTGCTGCTGGTGGCATCGACGTAAGCATAGGTCAGCCGCAGGCGGTCGGCGTTGCTCACGCGCCAGTCGAACTGGGATTCGGCGCCGGTGAAGCGTGCGCTGTTGGCGTTGCTGGCAATGTACTGGTTATTGCGCAGCGGCGAACTGATCATGTCGGTGATTTCGTCGTAGAACAGTTTCACGTCCATGTTCAGCCCGATGTCGGCAAAGAAGCCGTTGTACCCCAATTCCCGCGACTTCATCATCTCTTTATCGAGGTTGCCCGGCCCCCGCGTCTTTACGAAGTATTGCCCGGTGGTCTGACCGTAGGCCGGGGAGCTGAGGTTGGTGACGCGATAACTCCAGTTGACGTTGTTCTCGAACATGTCCGGCGAGCGGATGGCTTCGGAGTACACCGCGCGCAAGCCATGGCGCGGGTTGATCAGGTAGTTGACCGCCACCCGTGGCGTGAGCGAGTTGCCGCTCAGGTGCGTGTCCTCATACATGGCGCCGCCTTGCAGCAGCCAATGTTCGCTGGCGCGCCATTCCAACTGGCCGAACAGGCGCCAAGTGGTGTCGTCCAGGGTGCCGTTGAAGTAGGTGTCGGAGTCGGCACGGTCGTAGCGGTAATTCATGCCGCTGACCAGGCGCAGGCTGTCGGAGAGGCTGAGGGTATCCTGGATTTCCAGATCGTAGCGGCTTTCGCGGGTGCTCTGGTCGATGTCTCCGCACACGCTCTGGTTGGCGCCGTTACGCCATTGGTCCAGCACCTGGTTGGCCAGCGCTTGCTCGGCGGCGCTGCCCGGTGGCGCGGTGCCTTGGCTGTAGGTGTCCATGTGCCGGGCCAGCAGTTCGGCGTAGTTGGGGTTCATCTGCCACAGTTGGGTCAATTCCGGGCTGAACGACACTTTGGCGTCGCAGGCCTTCCAGATTTGGCGGCGGTCCCACTGCTGGGCCGAGCCCTGGATGTACAGGCTGTGCTCGGGGTTGAAATCAAAATTCCAGCGCAGCGAGCCGGCGTAGTCCTTGGCCGTGACGTCGGAGTTGTTGCCACCTTCGGTAATCCCGGCGAATACCGGGCTGTAGGTATACGGACGTTGGTTGGTGCCTTCCTTCGCATCCAGTTGCCAGTCGATGCTCTGCTGCGCGTTCAACGTCTGGCTAACTGCCAGGCTGAAGCGGTTGAGGCGCCGCCCGTCGCGGCGGTCGGCGCCAGCGGCGTCGCTGTCGAAGCCATCGTCCTGCTGGCCGGACAGCGACAGGCGCAAATCGCCGGTTTCCCAGCCGACGCCCTGGCTGGCATAGAAGTCGTTGATGCCACGTTCGCCACGCACCACCTTGACCCGCGTACCGTGGCTGTTGGCGGGCGAGCGCGTGAGGATGTTGACCACCGCCATCAAGGCATTGGCGCCGTAGCTGACGGTGTTGGGGCCGCGGAACACTTCGATGCGCTCGATATCTTCCATGGCCACCGGAATGTCGCTCCAGTCCACGGTGGCCAGGCCCGCACGGTACACCGAGCGGCCGTCGATCAGCACCTGCATGCGCCGCGCATCGCTGGCGCTGGTGCCGTGGTAGTTCACCGCCGCCTGGTTGCCGGAGGTGTAGCCGACCATCATCCCCGGCACCAGGCGCAGCAACTCGCTGATATTCCGCGCGCCGCTGGCCTTGATCAGCTCGCTGTCGATCACGGTCATGCTGCCGGGCACGGCGGCGGCCGATTGCTTGAGGCGTGTGGCGGTCAACACCTGGGGCAACGGCTGGCTGTCGAGGAACAGGTCGTCGGCCATGACAGGCGCACTGCACAGCAGCATCAACCACAGAGATGAACGGGGAGGAGGGCCCAAATACACGGCACGGCCTTGATAATTACGGATAGCCGCCCATGTTAACTGAGGTGGGGCCATTTGCCAGTCGCAGGACTTGCAATTACTTCATGTAAGTGTGGCATTTTCCGACAAGCGCACGAATTGATACGGGGGCTGGCCGCCGGCGGGTCGGCCCGTATAATGCCGCCATCGCCACTGGTATGGATTAACGGATTGCATATGACTGAACAGCGCCCTATCGCGGTCCTGGGAGGCGGAAGTTTTGGTACCGCCGTGGCTAACCTGCTGGCCGAGAATGGTCACGCTGTGCGCCAGTGGATGCGCGATCCCGAACAGGCCGAGGCCATTCGGGTGCACCGGGAAAATCCGCGTTACCTCAAAGGCATCAAGATTCATCCGGCGGTCGAGCCGGTCACTGACCTGCTGGAAACCCTCACGGCCTGCGACCTGTGCTTCGTCGCGCTGCCGTCCAGCGCCTTGCGCTCGGTGCTGGCGCCCCACGCCGAACGCCTGGCGGGCAAGCTGCTGGTCAGCCTGACCAAGGGCATCGAGGCGCAGACCTTCAAGCTGATGAGCGAAATCCTCGAAGAGATCGCCCCCCAGGCGCGTATTGGCGTGCTGTCCGGGCCGAACCTGGCGCGGGAAGTGGCCGAGCACGCACTGACCGCCACCGTAGTCGCCAGTGAAGACGAAGAACTCTGCGAACGGGTCCAGGCCGTGTTGCACGGTCGTACCTTCCGGGTCTACGCCAGCAGCGACCGCTTTGGCGTCGAGCTGGGCGGTGCGCTGAAAAACGTCTACGCGATCATCGCCGGCATGGCCGTGGCGCTGGGCATGGGCGAGAACACCAAAAGCATGTTGATCACCCGCGCCCTGGCCGAGATGACCCGCTTTGCGGTGAACCAGGGCGCCAACCCGATGACCTTCCTCGGGCTGGCGGGCGTGGGCGACCTGATCGTCACGTGCTCCTCGCCGAAAAGTCGCAACTATCAAGTCGGGTTCGCCCTGGGCCAGGGCCTGAGCCTTGAGGATGCAGTCACGCGCCTGGGCGAAGTGGCCGAGGGCGTCAATACCCTCAAGGTGCTCAAGGCCAAGGCCCAGGAAGCTGGCGTGTACATGCCGTTGGTCGCCGGGCTGCACGCGATCCTGTTTGAAGGGCGCACCTTGAACCAGGTCATCGAGTTGCTGATGCGCGCCGAGCCCAAGACCGATGTCGACTTTATTTCCACCAGTGGTTTCAACTGAGGAACGCGTCATGAACGATCCGAAAGCAGCCCCCAAGTACGAATCCATTGCCCTGCGCATCCTGTGGATGCTGGTGTTTGCCCTGGTTTGGCAAGTGGCGCAGTTCCTGCTCGGCGCGCTGGTGGTGGTGCAACTGATCTACCGCCTGGTCTACGGCGCCCCGAACCTGGGCCTGATGAACTTCGGCGACAGCCTCAGCCAGTTCCTGGCGCAGATCGGCCGTTTCGGCAGCTTCCATACCGAGCAAAAGCCGTGGCCGTTTGCTGACTGGCCGACCCCGCTTGCGCCTGAGGGCGAAGCCGCCCACAGCGTGCCGCCGGCACCGCACCCGGTGCGTGATGAAGAGCCGAAACTGTGAAGTTGTGGATACTGCGCCACGGCGAGGCCGAAGGGCATGCGCGCACCGATGCCGAACGCAACCTCACCGAGCACGGCCGTGGCGAAGTGTTGCGCAGTGCTGCGCACCTGATCGGCCAGCCCCTCAGCGCGATCATCGCCAGCCCTTACGTACGGGCGCAGCAGACCGCGCACCTGGTGCGTGATGCGTTGGGCTTCGAGCCGGAGATCCGCACGGTGCCGTGGCTGACCCCCGATGGCAACCCGTTGAAGGTGCTGGAAAAACTCGACACCGACGACAATGTGCTGCTGGTCAGCCATCAGCCTCTGGTCGGCAGCCTGATCAGCTTCCTGCAGCACGGCCACCAGCGCCAGCCGCAGCCGATGTACACCGCTAGCCTGGCGGAACTAGAGGGGGATTTCCCGCTGGCGGGGCTGATGAGCCTGGTCAGCGTGAAGAATCCGTAGGCTTTATCGCTGCTTTGTGTGTGCTATATAGTCAACCAAGCAAGTGCTTGGTTGGCTATCGTCGGACCACAAAGGAGCGCGTCCCATGCCCGTCGCATTTCGATTGCCGTTGCAGGTGTTTTTCGAACGTGAAGCGCGGCACCCGCGCCAGACGTTTCTGGTGCAGCCCGTTGGCGGCGGCGAGGTGCAACGCCTCACTTGGGGCGAAGCCGGCCATCAGGCCCGGTGCGCCGCGCACTGGCTGCGCGCCCGCGAGCTGCCCCCAGGCTCGCACATTGCCCTGATCTCGAAAAACTGCGCGCACTGGATCATTGCCGACCTGGCGATCTGGATGGCCGGGCATGTCTCGGTGCCGCTGTATCCCAACCTCACTGCCGACTCCGTGGCCCATGTGCTCAGCCATTCCGAGGCGGCGCTGACGTTTATCGGCAAGCTAGACGACTGGCCCGCCATGGCGCCCGGCGTGCCGTTCGATGTCCCGACCATCAGCTTGCCGCTGTGCCCAACCGGCGCGTTCGATTTCAGTTGGGCCGACCTGCAAGCCTGCTCGCCGATCCAGGACGACCCGCTGCCGGCCGCTACGGACCTGGCCACCATCATCTACACCTCCGGTACCACCGGCCTGCCCAAGGGCGTGATGCACAGCTTCGGCGCGCTGGGGTTTGCCGCCACTCGTGGCACCGAGTTGTTCGGGTTGGGGGAGGGCGACCGCCTGTTGTCCTACCTGCCGCTGTGCCATGTGGCCGAGCGCATGTTTGTGGAAATGGCGGCGATCTACACCGGGCAGACGGTGTTTTTCGCCGAAAGCCTGGAGACGTTTCTGACCGACCTGCGCAGGGCGCGGCCGACCGCGCTGTTTGGCGTACCGCGTATCTGGACCAAATTCCAGATGGGCGTCTACGCCAAAATCCCGGAAAAACGCCTCGATACCCTGCTGCGCCTGCCCTTCATCGGCAAGCGCGTGGGCCGCAAGGTGCTCGCCGGCCTGGGCCTGGATGCGTTGCGCATCGCGCTGTCCGGGGCGGCGCCGGTGCCCGAGGCGCTGCTGCGCTGGTATCAACGCCTGGGCCTGGACGTGCTTGAGGTGTATGGCATGACCGAGAGTTGCGGTTACTCCCATGTGTGTCGCCCCGGCCAGCAGACCCTCGGCTGGATCGGCCTGCCGTGCCCCGGTGTTGAGGTGCGCATCGATCCTGCGGGCGAAGTGCAAGTGCGCAGCGGTGCGACCATGCTCGGCTACTACAAGGACCCGCTGAAAACCGCCGAGACGATCACCGCCGACGGCTTCCTGCGCACCGGTGACAAGGGCGAGCAGGCTGCCGACGGCCGGCTGCGCCTGACCGGGCGCCTCAAGGAGATCTTCAAGACCAGCAAAGGCAAGTACGTGGCCCCGGCGCCGATTGAGAACCGCCTGGCCGAACATGCGCGCATCGAACAGGTGTGCGTGGTGGGCGATGGCCTGACCGCACCGATGGGGCTGTGCGTGTTGTCGGCAATCAGCGAGGACCCGCATGCGCTGCGCAGCAGCCTTGAACGCTGGCTGGAGCAGGTCAATCAAGCATTGGACAAGCATGAACGCCTGCGCCATCTAGTGGTAGTGAAAGACAACTGGGCGGTGGAAAACGGCTTCTTGACCCCGACGCTCAAGATCAAACGCAACATTATCGAATCGACCTACGGTGAACATTTCCAGAGGTGGAGCGAGCGTTCCGAAACCGTTCTGTGGCAGGATTAGGGCCATCATAAAACCAACAAGGACATCCGTATGAGCCTGTGGCGCACGCAACCGAACATCGACCAACTCAATGCGATCCAGAAAAACACCATTGGTGAACTGCTGGATATCCGTTTTGAACGCTTCGACGACGAATCGCTGACCGCCAGCATGGTGGTCGACCATCGTACCCACCAGCCCTACGGCTTGTTGCATGGCGGCGCATCGGTGGTCCTCGCCGAGAGCGTCGGCTCCATGGCCGCCTACCTGTGTATCGATGCGAGCAAGTTCTATTGCGTGGGCCTGGAGATCAATGCCAACCACCTGCGCGGCGTGCGCAGCGGGCGGGTGACGGCAGTGGCCAGGGCGATCCATATCGGCCGCACCACCCAGGTGTGGGACATTCGCCTGACCAGCGACGACGGCAAGGCCAATTGCGTGTCGCGCCTGACCATGGCGGTGGTGCCGCTGGGCGAGAACCCGCCGGCGCGATAGGCGTGGCGTGAGTGTCATCATTCCTGGCAGTTACAGTCATTGCTGTGGCGGTCGGGGCTGGTGACAATCAATCTCTGTTTTTGTCGATGGATCCGGTATGTCGCAGCATGTGTTTTTCGCCCACGCCAATGGTTTCCCCTCGGCCACCTACGGCAAGCTGTTTGCCGCCCTGGCCCCGGAATATGCAGTGGCGCACTTGCCGCAGCACGGTCACGACCCCAGGTTTCCGGTGGACGATAACTGGCAGAACCTGGTGGATGAGCTGATCCACCACTTGGAGCAGCAGCCGGAACCGGTGTGGGGCGTGGGGCATTCCCTCGGTGGCGTGTTGCATCTGCACGCGGCCATGCGTTGCCCGCAGTTGTACCGTGGGGTGGTCATGCTCGATTCGCCGGTGCTGACCCGCGCCGACCGCTGGGTGATCCGCGCGGCCAAGCGCTTCGGTTTTATCGACCGCCTGACCCCGGCCGGCCGCACCCTGGGCCGACGCGAGGAGTTCAGCGACCTGGAAGCGGCGCGCCGTTACTTCGCCGGCAAGACCCTGTTTCGTGGCTTTGATCCCGAATGCTTCGATGCCTACCTGCAACATGGCCTGCAGCAAGTGGGCGATCGCTTGCGCCTGCGCTTCGACCCTGCCACCGAAATCAGCATCTACCGGGGCGTGCCCCACACCAGTCCCGGCCAGGTGCGCCAGATGAAGGTGCCGTTGGCGGTGGTGCGCGGCCGCCAGAGCCGGGTGGTGATGCGTCACCACGCCAGCGGCGTCTGTCGCCTGCCCCTGGGCGAAATGCTCACCATGCCCGGCGGCCACATGTTCCCTCTTGAACGCCCCCAGGACACCGCGACCTTGATCAAGAGCCTGTTTTCCCGCTGGGAAGCCCGCGAGCGCAGTTGCGCATGAGCACACCGGTCGAAGAAGTGCGCCTGCGCCTGCCGCACATCGAATTGGCAGCCCATCTGTTTGGTCCCGAGGATGGTTTGCCGGTGATCGCGCTGCATGGATGGCTGGACAACGCCAACAGCTTTGCGCGGCTGGCGCCGAAACTTCAGGGTTTGCGCATCGTTGCACTGGACATGGCCGGGCATGGGCATTCGGCGCATCGTCCTATCGGCGCCGGTTACGCCTTGTGGGATTACGTGTACGACGTGCTGCAAGTCGCCGAGCAACTGGGATGGAAACGTTTTGCATTACTTGGCCACTCCCTCGGCGCCATCGTTTCCCTGGTGCTGGCCGGTGCGCTGCCGGAACGGGTGACGCACCTCGGATTGATCGACGGGGTGATCCCGCCGACCGCCAGCGCTGACAACGCCGCCGAGCGGCTGGGCATGGCGTTGCAGGCGCAATTGAATCTGCAGGACAAGCGCAAGCCGGTCTACAACAGCCTGGACCGAGCGGTCGAGGCGCGCATGAAAGGCGTGGTGGCGGTCAGTCGCGAAGCCGCCGAACTGCTGGCCCAGCGCGGTCTGATGCCGGTGCCGGGCGGTTACACCTGGCGCAGCGACAGCCGCCTGACCCTGGCTTCGCCGATGCGTCTGACCGATGAGCAGGCGATGGCCTTCGTGCGGCGTGTGGGTTGTCCTACGCAGTTGGTGGTGGCCGCAGACGGCATGTTGGCGAAACATTCCGAATTGCTTTCCCAGCTACCCTTTACCGTCACCACGCTGCCGGGCGGCCATCATTTACACCTGAATGACGAGCCTGGCGCGGTCCTTGTTGCAGACTGTTTCAATCGGTTCTTCTGCGCGCCTTGACTTGGGGCGGTCAACTGCCGAGGCTGGGCGGATTGAAAGGGAGTCAACCATGAACTACTTCAACACCGCTGTGACCTCCGATGGCCAGGGCTCGTTGATCTTATGAGCGTGCGTAACGGATGTATCCGTATCCTGGGCTTGAGCCTTCTGAGCCCACTGGTATTTGCCGCCGACGTACCGGGTAGCCAGGACTTGCCCACCGTGGCCCGCCAGGTCGACGCGCAAATCGTCGACTACCGTCCCGCCGAAGAAAAAGAACGCATCTACCCCATGGGCGCCATCCGCAAGATCAGCGGCCAGTTGCGCTATGAAGGCCAGGCCACCGCGCGGGGCCAAGCCACTGCCATCACCTATGAATTACCTGCCGAACACAGCTCCAGTGCCGCATTCACCGCGACGCGCGAAGCGCTGCAGGCGAAGGGCGCGCAGTTGCTGTTCTGGTGCCAGGCCCGAGATTGCGGCGAAAGCAGCCTGTGGGCCAATGAAGTGTTCGGCAACGCCAAGTTGGTCGGTGCCGACGGCCAGCAGGAATACCTGCTGTTGCGCCTGGCAGCCCCCCAGGAAAACTCGCTGGTGGCGCTGTATGGCATCACCCGTGGCAACCGCCGCGCCTATCTGCACGTGGAGCAACTGGACGCCAACGCGCCGCTGGCCGACCTGCTGCCCACCTCCGCAACACTGCTGCGTGAGTTGAAAAGCACCGGCGAGCTGGACTTTCCCGCACTGGGCGGTGAGCCTGACGACACTTGGCTGACCCTGATTTCCCGTGGCTTGAACCTTGATACCACCTTGCGCGTCAGCCTTACCGGCCCGAACGCCGAAGCCTGGCGCCAGGCCCTGGTCGACAACGGTGTACGCGCCGCGCGCATGGAAATCGGCTCCGCTGAAACCAAAGGCCTGCACCTGCATCTGATACGCTGACCGTTACAAGGCGAACGGACCCGTGCCGTTCGCCTAAGCTCTCTTCCTACAGCCTTCTTCTAGAGATACTCCATGCTCAATAACGATCGCCTACTGGTGCAAATCCTGCTGCTGGTGCTGTTCGGTGCCAGCTTCTGGGTGATGGCGCCATTCTGGTCGGCGCTGTTCTGGGGCGCGGTACTGGCCTTTGCCAGTTGGCCGTTGATGGTCCTGCTCACCCGCTGGCTGGGTGGGCGCGAATCCTTGGCCGCTGGCATCCTGACGTTGGGTTGGATGCTGCTGGTGGCGCTGCCCCTGGTGTGGCTGGGGTTCAACCTCGCGGACCACGTGCGCGATGCGACGGCGTTGATCAAGGATATCCAGGTCGACGGCTTGCCGGAGGCGCCTGCCTGGCTAGGCTCGATCCCGTTGGTCGGCGAGCGGCTGGTGGCGATGTGGGACAGCATCGACCAGCAGGGCGCAGCCTTGATGGTCAGCATCAAGCCCTACCTGGGGCAGGTCGGCAATTGGTTGCTGGCGCGCAGTGCGCAAATCGGCGGTGGGATTCTAGAACTGACCCTGAGCCTGGTCTTCGTGTTCTTTTTCTACCGGGACGGGCCGCGCCTGGCGATGTTTGTTCACCGCCTGCTGGAGCGCTTGATCGGCGATCGCGCGGGCTACTACATCGAACTGGTGGCCGGCACCGTGCAGCGCGTGGTCAACGGCGTGATCGGCACGGCCGCCGCCCAGGCCTTGTTGGCGCTGATCGGTTTCCTGATCGCCGGGGTGCCGGGTGCGCTGGTGCTGGGCATCGTCACCTTCCTGCTCAGCCTGATTCCCATGGGGCCGCCACTGGTGTGGATCCCGGCCACGGCCTGGCTGGCCTGGAAGGGCGATTACACCTACGCGGTGTTCCTCGGCGTGTGGGGCACGTTCATCATCAGTGGCGTGGACAACGTGCTCAAGCCTTACCTGATCAGCCGCGGCGGCAACCTGCCGTTGGTCATTGTGCTGCTCGGGGTGTTCGGCGGCTTGATTGCCTTTGGTTTCATCGGCCTGTTTATCGGCCCGACCCTGCTGGCGGTGGCCTACAGCCTGTTGATGGATTGGAGTGCGACCCAGGCCCAGGGGCGGCGGGAAGACAAGCCGCTCTAGACGCGTGGCAACCACATCACGGCTGTCAAACCACCCCCGGGGGTTTCTTCCAGGTGCAACCGACCGCCGAGGCGTTCCGCCGCTTCCTTGGAAATCGTCATGCCCAGGCCGACCCCGCCGGAGTTGCGGTTGCGTGAGCCTTCCAGGCGATAGAACGGTTCGAACACCGCCTCGCGCTGGTCGGCGGCAATCCCGGGGCCATGGTCGATCACCCGGATGACCAGCGCTTCGCGGCTGTCCGCCAGTTCGATGCGTGCCGAGCCGGCGTAGCGCAGGGCGTTGTCGATCAGGTTGTTGAGGCATGATCGCAACGCCATCGGTTGCACTTGCAGCGGTGCGCAGGTCCCGCCGAACTGCACATCGGCGCCCTGGTCCTGGGCGTTTTCGCTCATGGACTCGACCAGCGCCTGCACGTCCAGCCAATGCCGGGTTTCGCTGGTGCGTTGTTCGTGCAGGTAGCTCAGGGTCGCGTCGAGCATGCCGATCATGTCGTCCAGGTCCTGGCGCATCTGGCCTTGCAGCCGGGTCTCTTCGATCTGTTCCAGGCGCAGCTTCAGGCGTGACAACGGGGTGCGCAGGTCATGGGAGACGGCCCCGAGCATGCGCGCGCGTTGGCTGACTTGCTCGCGGATGCGTCGCTGCATCAGGTTAAAGGTCGACGCCGCTTGCTGTGCCTCACGCGGGCCAGATTCATCGAGGGGCGGGCTGTCGAGGTCCAGGCTCAGGCGCTCGGCGGCTTCACTCAGGCGCTGGATCGGCCGGCTCAGCAGCTTGGCGCCGTACCAGGCTGCGATGATCAACGAGATGAACTGGAACGTCAGTGGCACCACCGGGCCACCAAACCACGGTCGCTTGTGCCTGGGCAGGTGTTTCATCGTGCCGTCCGGCTGCTCGACAAAGGTCTCTTGAGGCGGCGGTGGAGGTGGGCCGTAATAGCGAAACCAGGAAATGGCCAGCACATGAGCCAGCACAATTGCCACCAGCAACACGCCAAACAGTCGACCGAACAGCGTGTTGAAGGCGTTGCGCATCAGCCGATGTCCCGGGCGTCGAACAGGTAGCCTTCACCCCGCACGGTCTTGATCAATTGAGGGGCCTTGGGGTCATCCCCGAGTTTTTGCCGCAGGCGCGACACCAGCAAGTCGATGCTGCGATCAAAGGCTTCGATGGAGCGGCCACGGGCGGCATCCAGCAGTTGTTCGCGGCTCAACACCCGGCGCGGACGCTCGATGAACACCCACAGCAGGCGGAATTCCGCATTGGACAGCGGCACCACCAGGCCATCGTCGGCCACCAATTGGCGCAGCACACTGTTGAGGCGCCAGTTGTCGAAGCGGATATTGGCGCGCTGTTCGGTACGGTCGTCACGCACACGGCGCAGGATGGTCTGGATGCGTGCTACCAGCTCACGAGGCTCGAACGGCTTGGACATATAGTCGTCGGCGCCCAGTTCCAGGCCGATGATGCGGTCGGTGGGTTCGCAGCGAGCGGTGAGCATCAGGATCGGGATATCCGATTCCGCACGCAACCAGCGGCACAGCGACAGGCCGTCTTCGCCCGGCAGCATCAGGTCGAGCACCACCACGTCGAAGGTTTCGGCCTGCATGGCCTGGCGCATCGCCGTACCGTCGGTCACTCCGCTGGCGAGAATGCCGAAGCGGGCCAGGTAGTCGATCAGCAGTTCACGGATCGGCACGTCGTCGTCAACGATCAGCGCGCGGGTGTTCCAGCGTTTGTCGTCGGCGATCACCGCGCCTTTTTGCTCGTCGTTCATAGAGACGGAAGGGGTATGCATCATGCGATCATCTGCCTGGTTGTTGCGGTCAGCATAGGCGCCCAGCCCCATGGCTGGAAGTGCTGGTCGGTGGGTCGTGCGAGCGAGGCTAGCCGTGGGGCGTGTTGGGGGCATGTCGTGAATGTATCAGCTTTGAAATAATTACCTGAAATGCCCACCCGATGGCGCTTGGTCAGTATTTACCGATCATCGGATCCCGCAACGCCGTCGCTTGCGCTACAATCCGCGCCGATTTCGACTTGCCTGAGAGCCCATTCCAATGTCCGTCTGCCAGACTCCTATCATCGTCGCCCTGGATTACCCCACTCGTGACGCCGCACTGAAGCTGGCTGACCAGTTGGACCCGAAGCTGTGCCGGGTCAAGGTCGGCAAGGAACTGTTCACCAGTTGCGCGGCGGAAATCGTCGGTACGCTGCGTGACAAAGGTTTTGAAGTATTCCTCGACCTGAAATTCCACGATATTCCGAACACCACCGCGATGGCGGTCAAGGCCGCCGCCGAAATGGGCGTGTGGATGGTCAACGTGCACTGCTCCGGCGGCCTGCGCATGATGAGTGCCTGCCGTGAAGTGCTGGAACAGCGCAGCGGCCCTAAACCTCTGCTGATTGGTGTGACCGTGCTCACCAGCATGGAGCGCGAAGACCTGGCCGGTATCGGCCTGGACATCGAGCCCCAGGAGCAGGTACTGCGCCTGGCCGCCCTGGCGCAAAAAGCCGGCCTGGATGGCCTGGTGTGTTCGGCGCTGGAAGCCCAGGCCCTGAAAACCGCGCACCCGTCGCTGCAACTGGTGACCCCAGGCATTCGTCCGGCGGGCAGTGCCCAGGATGACCAGCGCCGTATCCTGACCCCGCGCCAGGCGTTGGATGCAGGTTCCGATTACCTGGTGATCGGTCGCCCGATCAGCCAGGCGGCCGATCCGGCCAAGGCATTGGCGGCAGTCGTCGCTGAGATTGCCTGACACTTGAAAGCGAACACAGTAAAAAATGTGGGAGGGGGCTTGCCCCCGATGACGATTGCTCAGCCAAAAATGTAGTGTCTGACCCACCGCTATCGGGGGCAAGCCCCCTCCCACATTTTGCTCTGCGGTGTGTCAGCTGACCTTGAGCACCAACTTCCCGAAGTTCTCACCGTTGAACAACTTCATCAGCGTTTCCGGGAACGTCTCCAGCCCCTCCACGATATCTTCCTTGCTCTTGAGCTTGCCCTGGGCCATCCAGCCGGCCATTTCCTGCCCGGCAGCGGCAAAGCCTGCGGCGTGATCCATCACCACAAACCCTTCCATGCGCGCGCGATTGACCAGCAATGACAAGTAGTTGGCCGGACCTTTCACGGCTTCCTTGTTGTTGTACTGGCTGATGGCGCCGCAGATCACTACGCGCGCCTTCAATGCCAGGCGGCTGAGCACGGCGTCGAGGATATCGCCGCCGACGTTATCGAAATACACATCCACGCCCTTGGGGCACTCGCGCTTGAGTGCGGCAGGCACGTCTTCGCTTTTGTAATCGATAGCGGCATCGAAGCCCAGTTCATCTACCAGGAACTTGCACTTGTCGGCGCCGCCGGCAATGCCCACCACACGGCAGCCTTTGAGCTTGGCGATCTGCCCGGCAATGCTGCCCACGGCACCGGCCGCGCCGGAGATCACCACGGTTTCGCCAGCCTTCGGCGCACCGGTGTCCAGCAGTGCGAAGTAGGCGGTCATGCCGGTCATGCCGAGTGCCGACAGGTAACGGGGCAGGGGCGCCAGTTTCGGATCGACCTTGTAGAAACCCCGCGGCTCGCCCAGAAAGTAATCCTGCACGCCCAGGGCGCCGTTGACGTAGTCCCCGACTGCGAATGCCGGGTTGTGCGAGGCAATCACTTTGCCCACGCCCAGGGCGCGCATTACTTCACCGATACCGACCGGCGGGATATAGGACTTGCCTTCATTCATCCAGCCGCGCATGGCGGGGTCGAGGGACAGGTATTCATTGCGCACCAGCACCTGGCCGTCCTGGGGCGTGCCCACCGGGACTTCCTGATAGGTGAAGGTGTCCCGGGTGGCCGCGCCGACCGGGCGCTTGGCGAGCAGGAATTGGCGGTTGGTCTGGGCGGTCATGGCAGCGACTCTTCTGGAAATGAACCTGAAGTGATAGACCCTGAACGGGCCGGGAGCAAGGTTCACCGAGCGTGCGAATGCCGGTCGATAGGTGTTGCTGATAGTCAGGTGGCGCCTCTTATCACTGTGATGCATGCAGCTTCAACCGGCCTTTTGATAGTGCTGACGCGCCTGGCGCTGCGTTGGCTAGACTCGATCCACGACTTTCCCTCACAGGACATCCTCATGAGCATGACGTTTTCCGGCCAGGTCGCCCTGGTGACCGGCGCTGCCGCCGGTATCGGCCGCGCTACCGCACTCGCGTTCGCCGCCGAAGGGTTGAAGGTGGTGGTCGCTGACCTGGACGTTGCGGGCGGCGAAGGCACCGTCGCACTGATCCACCAGGCTGGCGGCGAAGCGCTGTTCGTGCGCTGCAACGTCACGCTGGAAGCGGATGTGCAGCAATTGATGGCCCAGACCCTCGCCGCCTATGGCCGCCTGGACTACGCCTTCAATAATGCCGGGATCGAGATCGAGAAGGGCAAGCTGGCGGATGGGACCCTGGACGAGTTTGACGCCATCATGGGCGTCAACGTCAAAGGCGTGTGGTTGTGCATGAAGCATCAATTGCCACTGCTGTTGGCCCGGGGCGGTGGGGCGATCGTCAACACCGCGTCGGTCGCGGGGCTGGGCGCGGCGCCGAAGATGAGCATTTATGCCGCGTCCAAGCATGCGGTGATCGGCCTGACCAAGTCGGCGGCCATTGAGTATGCGAAGAAGAACATTCGCGTCAATGCGGTCTGCCCGGCCGTGATCGATACCGATATGTTCCGGCGTGCCTATGAAGCCGACCCGCGCAAGGCCGAATTTGCCGCCGCCATGCACCCGGTCGGGCGCATCGGCAAGGTCGAGGAAATCGCCAGCGCGGTGCTGTACCTGTGCAGCGATGGTGCGGCCTTTACTACCGGTCACGCCTTGGCAGTGGACGGTGGCGCGACGGCTATCTAGGACCGCAGGTCGCCCTCCATTCGAAAAGGTCATGGAGGGTGTGAGGTTTTTCCATAGCTGGCACGGTGCCTTGTCAGAATGTGTATCAGTAGGTAAATAACTTAATAAAATCAATACTTTAATAAGAATTGGCGAGCGGCCGACGTGGGCTTCCGTGCTTAACTGTCTCGGGTTGAATTACAGACAGTTGAAGTGAGTGGCGCATGGATTTAGGGATCGATCGACAAGCCCTTGTACCGGTGGTGCAGCAAATCATCAGCGCGGTGGCGCAATGGATTCGCACGAGTGGGGCGAGCCCTGGTACACGCTTACCCTCCGTTCGCCAGGTGGCTCTCGATAACCTGCTCAGCCAGTCCAGTGTGATCGAGGCATTCGAGCGGTTGGTCGCCCAGGGCCTGCTGGTTTCGAAACAGGGCTCGGGTTTCAGCGTGGCCCAGCCACCGACCGTGCACGAAAGCCAGTGGTACGAAGGTGCCGAGCGGGATTGGGGCGCCTTCGCGGATACCCCGTTGGGTGAGCTGAAACTGGGTTGCGGCTGGCTGCCGGATGCCTGGCGCGAAAGCGATGACATCAGCTACGCGATTCGCGAAGTCACCCGCTGCGACACGGCTGCGCTGTTCAACTACAGCACCCCATTGGGGCTCCCGGCGTTGCGCGAGCAATTGCTCAAGCGCCTGACCCAGGCGCACATCCCCAGCCACCTTGACGGCATCCTCACCACGGCGGGCGCCAGCCATGCACAGGACCTGCTGATACGCACCTTACTCAAGGCCGGTGATTGCGTGGTGGTCGAAACGCCGGGGTACGGCAACCTTTATCGGCAACTGGCATTCCATGGTGTGCAACTGCTGCAGGTGCCACGCACCCGTGGCGGGCCGGACATCCCGGCGCTTGAAGCCTTGCTTCAGCGTTATCGGCCCAAGTGCCTGTTCATCCACAGCCTGTATCACAACCCCACCGGTTCAAGCCTGAGTCGCACCGTGGCGGAGCGTGTGTTGGAGCTGGCGCACCGCGAGAACTTTTTGATTATCGAGGAGGACGTGTTCGGTGATCTGCAACACGCCAGTTGCACGCGACTCTCGGCGTTACCCCACGGTGACCGGGTGATCTACGTCGCAAGCTTTTCCAAGACCCTGAGCAGCGCCTTGCGCGTGGGCTATCTCAGCGCCAGCACGGCGATCATCGCGCAATTGGCCAGCCTCAAGACTTTGACCGGCTTCGGCACTTCGCGGTTTGCCGAGGCCGTGGTGGCGACACTGCTGGCAAATGGCACCTATCGCAAGTGGGTACAGCGTCTGCGCAAGCGGCTGAGTGCGCAAATGGCCGCGACCTTGCAGGTGCTGGAGGATGAGGAGTGGGAGGTGTTCGCCAACCCTGCCGGCGGGATGTTCGTGTGGGCGCGGCCAGGGGTGGGGGATCGGTCGCGGTTGCAGGCGTGTGCCCGGCGGCTGGGGGTTTTGTTGTCGCCGGGGGCACTGTTCAGTCCAACGGATGAGCCCAGTGAGTGGCTGCGAATCAATGTGGCCTATGCTGCTGATCAACGGGCACTGGCGTTATTCCGCGCCATGGGACCTGCCAGATCGACCTCGACCATTCTGAAAACGACGGGCGTGTAGCTTTTTGCCATTATTGTGGCGCCAACGACTTGTGTTCGGTGCCTTGTGGTTGCCAATCTCGCTTGTGTAAACCGGGCTTGATGGCATCTGCCATTGCAAGAGGATGCAAGTGCAATGATTTCGGCCGTGCAACGACGCTTCGCCAACCTCGGTATGGCAAAAAAACTGGGCTTGGGCTTCACCCTGGTATTGCTGCTGACCGCCCTGGTCGCGGCGATCGGCGTGTGGTCCCTGCAAACTGTTGGTCAGCGCTTCGAAGGCCTCAAGGCCATGTCGTCGCTCAACAGCGGCTTGCTCAGGGTACGCCTGATCGAGCAGGACTACGCGTTGCATGCCGACCCCAAGGCCGTCGACGCCCTGCATGAAAGTGTCGATGCCTTGGCCGCCCTCGCGGCGAGCCTCAAGGCCCAGTCGGCGGCCAACGTGCCGGTCATGACCGATGTCGAACAGGCCCTGGCCGCCTACCGCAAGGCGTTCGATGAGTTTGTCGAGCTGACCCAGACCAAGGACTTGGCGTTGGAAATGGCAAGTTGGTCAGTGTCCAGCGTGGCCAATAACCTCGATGTGTTGCAGGCCGGGCTGGCTGACGACGGTGCCTATGGCCTCAAGGAAAGCCAGGGCAAGGAGGGCGCCGAGTTTATCGAGCAGGCGGGACAGGTCAGCCAGGTTTCACGGCTGATGCTGCAAGCCATGAACGAAGCCCACGTACGTCTGGACCAGAGCCGCAAGGTGGACGCTGATGACGCCGAGCAAGGCAAGATCGAGCAGGCCGACCAGGCGCTGGCCCAGGTTGAAACACTGAAAACCGCGGTCAAGGACCCCGGTTACCAGACGGTGTTGAATGAGGTCTCCGGGCATATTGCTTCGTTCAGTGAAAAACTCGGTGAATACACCGGCCTGCTGGCCCAGGAGAAGGTGGTCTACAAGCAGTTGCGTGATCGCGCCGAGCAAGTGGTCAGCCGGGTCAACCAGGCTTACGACACCGAAGACCTGTCGATGCAGGCGCAGCTTAAGAAAAGCGCGATGCTGATCATCGGCTCTTCGGCCTTGGCGCTGTTGGTGGGGTTGATTGCGGCCTGGGTGATTACCCGCCTGATCGTCGCGCCGCTGCGCAGCGTGATTGCGGTCGCCCAGCAGATTGCTGCCGGCGATTTGAGTGGGCGCATGGACGTCAGTCGCCGCGATGAAATCGGCCAACTGATGCATGCGATGCAGCAGATGGGCAATGGTCTGAGCCAGATGGTCAGCGGCCTGCAGGCCGGTATCGAGCAACTGGCCAGCTCGGCGCATTCGTTGTCCAGTGTCACCGAACAAACCAATGTCGAAGTCAGTAGCCAGAAAGAAGAAACCGAACAGGTTGCCACGGCGATGAACCAGATGACCGCTACCGTGCACGACGTGGCGCGCAACGCCGAAGAAGCCGCGCAAGCCGCACAGACGGCGGACGACAAAGTCGACAGTGGCCAGCGGGTGGTGCGCCAGAGTTTGCAGCGTATTGAATTGCTGGCCACCTCCAGCACCAGTGCCAGCGCCAGCATCGAGAGCCTGAGCGCCGAGATCCAGAACATCGGCACTGTGTTGAGTGTGATCAAAAGCGTGGCCGAACAGACCAATCTGCTGGCCCTCAACGCGGCCATCGAGGCCGCCCGCGCTGGTGAGCAGGGCCGTGGTTTCGCGGTGGTGGCGGATGAAGTGCGGGCGTTGGCCAAGCGCACCCAGCAATCGACCGAAGAAATCGAGCGGCTGGTGAGTACCTTGCGCAACGCGGCGCAATCCTCGGTGCAGCAGATCCAGCAAAGCGGCGAACTAGTGAAGCTGGCGGTGAGCGATGCCCTGGAAACCGAGAGCGCCCTGGGCAGCATCGCGGTGGCGGTGTCACTGATCCAGCAGATGAACCAGCAGATTGCCGCGGCGGCCGAGGAGCAAAGCTCGGTGGCCGAGGAGATCAACCGCAGTGTCACCAGTATCCGCGCCAGTGCCGATCAGTCGGCGCTGAGCATGCAGGGCAACGCCGCATCGAGCATTCAGCTGGCGCAGCTGGGCGCGGAACTCAAGGGGATGGTCGGGCACTTCCGCCTGTGATCGCAGCGTTCATGCGGCGATCACAGGGGAGGGCGGTCAGGCGTTGTTGGCGAGGAAGGTCAGCAGGGCTTCGTTGACGAAGTCCGGGTTTTCCCTGGCGCTGATATGCCCGGCTTGCGGGATCAGGATCAGGCTGCAGCCGATCAGGTCGGCCATTTCCTCGGACTCGGCAGGCGGGCGCGGTTTGTCCTGTTCGCCGCACATCACCAGGGTGGTATCGGCGTCCAGCTTCGGCAACTGCTCCAGCACATCCTCGCGACTGAAGATCAAGCGACCCAGGGGCACGATGCTCTGCAGCAGGCGCTCCTTGGAGTAGCCCTGCAATTGCTGGCGGAAATCCTGATACAGCGCGGATTCGCGGTCGATACCCGGGCGGAAGAAGATCGGCGCGACCACGTCCAGCAACGGCTCAGGGATAGCGCCGGCGTCTTCGATCATCTTGAACAGCGAGAAATAGTATTGGCGCGTGGCCTCGGGCTCGGCACCCAGGTAGGTGTCCATCAGCACCAGGCTATTGATGCGCTGCGGCGCCAGCAACGCCAGGCGTGCGCCCCACATGCCGCCGACCGAGAGGCCGACCAGGTTGATCTGTGGAATATCCAACTGGTCCAGCAGGGCCAGGGCCTGGCGCGCGAGGTCGTCGAGGGAGTGGGTTGGCGCGGGCAACGGGCCGGATTCGCCGTGGCCCCATAGCTCGGGCACGATCACCCGGTACTGTTGCGACAGGGCTTCGATCTGCGGCGCCCACATGTCGCGGTCCCACAGGTAGCTCGAGCCCAGCAGGACGACGGGGCCGGAACCCTGGTCGACGTAGTGCAGCGGTTGTCCATCAATGACGGCGACAGGCATAGCGGGCCTCTGACTTCATGGAGTGAGGGGCACTTTTTTACGCTAGTCGGGGGCGGGGGGATAGATGCAAAGTGATGGCATCTTGGGAGGCGGCGAGGTTGTTTGTACTGACCTGGCTTTGATGACTGTGGTGAGCGGGCTCACCACAGGCCAGTCTTCAAGCCAGCGAATCAGTCGTAGATGACTTTCTTCTTCCACTCGGCGTCGGCGTCGACCACTTTGAGGCCTTCGGTCAGTTCGTTGACTTCGTCTTCAGCCGGCTTGCTGTTGGTCAGCACCGTGGAGTTGGCGCGCCCCAGTTGGGCTTCCAGGTGTTGCAGCTGTGCGCTGTAGATCACCGGCTCCGGCTGTTTGCGCAGGTATTGCACGCCACGTTCGAATGCCAGTCGCGCCTGGCCCGGCTGGCCTTGTTGCAGGGCGTGCTGGCCGAGGTTGTTGAAGAACTCGATATGCAGCAACACCAGGATATGGCGGATCTCGCGGATCCAGTGCTTGGCCTCGTTGGCCGGCAGGAAACCATCCTGGGCCGCACGGGTGACCTGGCCGTGCAGGGCTTCGAGCAGGAAACGCACATCCTTGGCCTTGGCTTCGGTCTGGATCGGCGCGGGCGGGTTGTTCACCGGGATCGATTCGCCCTGGGCCACCAGCGTATTCAACTCGGTGATGCGGGCCTTGAGCGGCGCGCTGCCTTTATTCATGTTCAGCAGGCGCTGGTTGACGTTGAGTTCCAGGCGGGTCAGCAACAGCTTGAGCGCCGGGGTCATCAACTGGCCGGGGAAGGTCTCGGTGATTTCACCGCAACGGCGCAGGCGATCGTTAAGCTCGATCTCGGTGCGCTTCTTTTCCAGCTTGTTGTTTTCCACCACGTGGTTCATGTAGCCAATGGCGATCAGTATTGCGATCCCGGCTATTACCAGCAGGGTGATCATGAGTGGTGTCACCGGTGTGACCTCTTTATAGGGTTTACAGTGGAGTGTAGTGACTGGGCCATCCGGCGGATAGAACTGATCGACCAGTTGCCCGGGTAGTTTGCTTCTATATGGATAGGCGCTCCCTGTATGGATGCACATTGCCATCATTTGCTGGAGCGAACTATAGCGTCTTGTCGGGCGCCAGAATATAGGCGTCAAGGCCCGGACGTGCACAATCCCCCCATGAGCCCGAAAAGCTGGGGGAAGTCATTGATTTTAATAAATTTATCCTTGGGGGTTGACGATCTTTCAATCCGTCCATAGAATGCGCGCCACTTAACGCGTAAAGCACACAGCAAAACGCGGTTAAGCAGTGAATGTTGTACGTGTGTCCCCTTCGTCTAGTGGCCTAGGACACCGCCCTTTCACGGCGGTAACAGGGGTTCGAGTCCCCTAGGGGACGCCATTTGCGGGAATAGCTCAGTTGGTAGAGCACGACCTTGCCAAGGTCGGGGTCGCGAGTTCGAGTCTCGTTTCCCGCTCCAAGTTTAAGCAGTGTGGCTCTCGGGCGGCACTGAGTGAAACCAGGGCATGATCTTCGGATCTATCCCCTGGACACTGAAATACACACCATGTGTTTCAGTTGTGTGTCCCCTTCGTCTAGTGGCCTAGGACACCGCCCTTTCACGGCGGTAACAGGGGTTCGAGTCCCCTAGGGGACGCCATTTGCGGGAATAGCTCAGTTGGTAGAGCACGACCTTGCCAAGGTCGGGGTCGCGAGTTCGAGTCTCGTTTCCCGCTCCAATTTAAGCAGTGTGGCCCTTGGGCGGCACTGAGTGAAACCAGGGCATGATCTTCGGATCTAACCTCTGGACACTGAAATACACACCATGTGTTTCAGTTGTGTGTCCCCTTCGTCTAGTGGCCTAGGACACCGCCCTTTCACGGCGGTAACAGGGGTTCGAGTCCCCTAGGGGACGCCATTTGCGGGAATAGCTCAGTTGGTAGAGCACGACCTTGCCAAGGTCGGGGTCGCGAGTTCGAGTCTCGTTTCCCGCTCCATATTCAACAAAAACGCCGATCAGCGATGATCGGCGTTTTTGTTTGTGTGCGATTTGTGCAGAGCCGCCGCAGGCCCGCTGCGGCAGCGTTCACTGCGTCGTCAGGGCCTCCTGCGCCGGCATGAAAAAACGCGCAAACAACTCGGATTGAGACTTGATGTTCAATTTGTTGTAGAGGTTGCGACGGTGAACTTTGATGGTCTCTGCCGACAGGTTCAGCTTGCCGGCGATTTCTTTGTTGGAAAAACCGCTCAACAGCAACTTGAGCACATCTTTTTCGCGCGCCGTGATTTGCGTGCCCAGTTGCACGATGGCCTCTGACCAGGGTGGCGGTTCGTCCTGGCTTTTTTCCGCATCGGTCTCAAAGCACATGCGCTGATGCATCAACGCCATTACCCATGGCTTGATGATGTCCAGGGTCGCGATCTGCTGCGGGCTGTAGCGCACGTTGCTGCCAAATGAAATGCACAGCGTTCTGTCGGCGTCGAGTTGTACGTTGTACTGCACCTCATCCACGCTGATGTACTGGGCGAAATACTGGTGGTAATACTCGGTGGTCAGGAAGTGCTCCGGCGCGATGTCGGACAGATGAAAAAAGCCGCTCTGCGGGTTTTCGCGGTTGGCAATGTAGAACGGGTCGAGCAGGTACAGCCCTTT
This sequence comes from Pseudomonas sp. FBCC-B1565, assembly GCF_059133265.1. NCBI lineage: Bacteria > Pseudomonadati > Pseudomonadota > Gammaproteobacteria > Pseudomonadales > Pseudomonadaceae > Pseudomonas > Pseudomonas sp. FBCC-B1565. The sequence continues at coordinate 4,593,347 of NZ_CP101438.1, read as the reverse complement.
TACATAGCGCTGGGTCAACGCGTCCACTTCGTCCGCATCGGCGACCTCAGTCACGCTGACCACCCGTACCTGCTGGTCGCTGAAGATCAGCACGACCCAGTTGTCGATCTGGACGTATTCCTTTAACACACGAACCAGTGAGCTCCAGAACGCCGGGCGGTTCAGTTGCATGATCAGCGTCCCGGCCGACCGATGCCAGGCAAGGTTGTGAAGGTCGAGCGACATGTACTACCCCTTTAGGGTTAGGCATTCATGGGGCGGGGCTAAGTACTTCTAGGTATTTACTAATCGGACGTGCCGAGTATATTCACCCCTCAGCGGATGAAGGCCATGATGGCCTGTCGTTTTTGACAAGGATAGCGATATGAGTCAACCCCCTTTGCGCGCCATGTTCATGGCGGCGCTGGTCTGTGTGGGCGCGAGCGCGCCGGTCTTGGCGGCCGAGCCCCGGGTCAACCTGTACAACTGGTTCGGGCTGATCGCCCCGGAAACACCCAAGGAATTCGAGCAGAAAACCGGCACCCGCATGCACATGGATGCCTTCGACAGTGCCGAGATCATGCAGAGCAAGGTCATGGCCGGGCGTACCGGGTATGACGTGGTCGTCGCTACTTCGAATGTCTTGCCCAGCCTGATCAAGGCCGGCGTACTGGCGCCGCTGGACCGCTCTCAACTGAGCAATTTCTCGCATATCGACCCAGAAATGCTGGCGCTGCTTTCCGCCAATGACCCGGGTAACCGCTACGCCGTGCCCTACCTGTGGGGCACCACCGGCATTGGTTACGACGTGGACAAGGTCAAGGCCGCCCTGGGTGAGAATGCCCCGGTGGACAGCTGGGACCTGATCTTCAAGGAAGAGAACATCAGCAAGCTCAAGTCGTGTGGCGTGGCGATGCTCGACTCCCCGAGTGAAATCATCTCGATCGCCTTGCATTACCTCGGGCTGCCCAGCAACAGCCAGAACCCTGAGGATTACCAGAAAGCCCAGGCGCTGCTGCTGAAGATCCGCCCTTACGTCCTCTACTTTGATTCATCCCGAACGGATGCGGACTTTGCCGATGGCAACATCTGTGTGGTGGTGGGCTGGGCGAGCGGGGCGCTGACGGCACAGGCCATCAATGAAAAAAACAACACCGGGCGCAAGATTGCCTACAGCCTGCCGCGTGAGGGCGGGTTGGTGTGGTCGGAAAACTTCGTGCTGCTCAAGGATGCGCCGCATGCCAAGCAAGGTCTGGCGTTTATCAACTACATGCTTGAGCCGCAAGTGATTGCCAAGAGTTCCAACCACACGCTGTACCCCAACGCCAACAAGGATGCCACCGAGCTGGTCGAACAGAAGTTGCGCGACAACCCCTGGATTTATCCATCCAAAGAGACCATTGCCACACTGGTTCCCCTTGAACCGCTGCCCTTGAAGTTGGAGCGAATCCGCACGCGTGTGTGGACCAAAGTGAAGAGCGGCACGTGACCGGCTGAATGACCAGGCATGTCGGGCGGTTGCAGGCGTGCCGTTGAAGGAGATCAATCATGGGCCAAGCCGAATATCAGCGCGACGTGAAGTCGGACGATGACGAGGCGTACACGGAAATCGAAGAACAGATCGGCCACTGTACGCCCGAACAAGCCTGGGCCATGTATTACGTCTCGACGGGCATGGTGCGTGAGTACATTACACGGGCGGTGATGGAGCATATTGGCCGGGGCAACCGGGCGCTGCTGCTGGAGTTCCCGGAACTGGCCCGGGCCGAAGAGAAATCCCGCTTCCTGCTGCCGCTCTAACCGCATGCCGATCAGTGATGATCGGCATTTTTGTATGTGCGCGGGTTTGCCGCTTTGGCCAGGCGCACCGTGGCCTCACGGATTTCTGCCTGATTGAGTGAGGCAAAGCCCAGGCGCAGCGCGTTTTCCGGCTGGTCCATCGGTGAAAACTGCCGACCACTGCGTACGACCAGCCCATGCTCCAATGCGGTTGCCACCATCTGCTCGACGTTTATCCGATCTTCAAAACGCACCCACAGCGCCAGCCCGCCTTCGGGTTCGCGCACCCTGATCCGATCACCGAATGCCGCATGCAGGCAGCCCTGCAAGACTTCGCGGCGGGCGCGGTATTCCTTGGATACGCGGCGCAGGTGTTTCTTCAATTCACCCGCGTTGATCAGGTCCGCGAGCATCTTCTGCGCCACCGCGTCAGCATCGCCCAGCATCAACGCGGCGTTGCCGTGCAGGGCTTCAATGACCGGTGTGGGCGCCACCACATAGCTGCAGCGAAACGTGGAACCGAGCGCCTTGGACAACGAGCCGACATAGAGCACATGGCGCTGCGAACGGTCACTGGCCAGCGGCAGGTAGGGTCGCCCGTTGAAGTGATATTCGTGGTCGTAATCTTCTTCGATGATGCAGAAGTCATGTAGAGCCGCCAATGCCAGCAGCTGTTGTCGCCGCGCCGCGTGCAGGCTCACGGTGGTGGGGAATTGGTGGTGTGGTGTCAGATAGATCATCCGCACCTTGTGCTCGCGACACAGGTGATCGATCTGGTCGGTGCGGCAGCCTTCGTCGTCGACGTCCACCGTGACCAGTTGCGCACCCAGCTTGCGGAAAATCTCCCACGCCGGCGGGTAGCTCAGGCGTTCCACCAGCACCACGTCGCCAGGCTTGAGCAGCAGGCTGGCGCTCAGGTACAGCGACATCTGGGTGCCTTGGGTCAGGCAGATATTCTCGGCGCTGACCGTCAGCCCACGGTTGTTGCTCAGCATTTCGGCCAGGGCACAGCGCAACTCATAGCCGGTGCCCTCACTGCCATAGCGCACCGTATTAGAGGCGAAGCTGTTGCGCAGGGCATTACGGTAGTAGCGGTGCAGCACGGCTTGGGGCAGCAGGCGGTGGTCACTGGTACCGTTGTCGAAAAACAGTGCGCCATGCCGATGCTGCAGCGCCGTCACCTGGGCGTTCTGAGTGAAGTACGGAGCGTTCGCCTGCGCCAGGATGGGCGGTGCAAACGACTGCTGCACGCGGGCAGGCGGATGCTTGGGTGCCAATTGCGCATTGACGAAGGTCCCACGTCGCGGCTCGCTGACCAGCCAGCCTTTGGTCATGGCTTCTTCGTAGGCCAGGATCACGGTCTTGCGGTTGACGTCGAGCAACTGTGCCATTTCCCGCGTGCCTGGCAGCAAGGTGCCGGGCGGCAAGCGACCTTCGACGATTGCCGTCACCAAGCCTTCGGCGATCTTGCGATAGGACGCCTGGCTGGCGTTCTCGTCCAGCTTGAGCAGCGGTCGCCATTTACGCATCTGGACCATCTGAAGTATCCAAAACTGGAGGTTTTAATGGGCCTAGTCTAGCGCAACAATCAAGCCTCACTCACCCCCGAGGTTGTTATGCACACACGTCATGTCATCGAACTGTCCCCCTCGGGGAAAACCTTTGCGGCCGGTGACGAACTGTTGCTGGATGCGATGCTTGCCAGCGGTCTGTCGGTGCCGTTCTCCTGCCGGCGCGGTGCCTGTGGGTCGTGCAAGGTGGTCGTGGCCGAAGGGGAGTACCGGGCCAAGACCCTTGCGCCGGACGCACCGGCGCCATGCTATCCATTGGCCGCCAATGAAATGCTGTTATGCCAGAGTCATGCCTGCGGCGACATGCGCCTGGAAATTCCTGGCTGGTCGCTGGATACGCCGACGCTGGTGGTCGAGGCACAGGTCGTGAGCAAGCGCGCGCTGGCTCCAGACATCGTTGAGCTGGTGCTGATGCCGGACATGCCATTGGCGGCACGGGAGGGCCAGTACCTCAAGTTCCGTCTGGTCGACGGCGACTCGCGGTGCTTCTCGATCGCCAACCTGCCGGCCGACGACGATGGGCGCCTGGTCTTCCACATTCGCCGGGTCAGCGGCGGGTTGTTTTCCGAGGTCCTCCTGGACGACTTGCACGCTGGCGATCTGGTGCAACTGGAGGGGCCTTTTGGTGCCTGCACCTGGCAGGACCATGACGATGCGCCCGTGGTCCTGTTCGCCACGGGCACTGGCTACGCCGGCATCAAGCCGATCCTGCTGAGCGCCTTGAAGTGCAATGTCGAGGTGACGTTGTACTGGGGTGGCGCGCAGCCGGCGGACTTTTACGACCGTGCGTTCCTGGACCAGTCAGTCATCGACCATCCGCGTTTTCACTGGCACCCGGTGCTGGCGTCGCAGGGGCGGGTGCAGGAGGTTGCGCTGGGCCACGGGCATCACTGGGATGCCGCCCAGGTGTATGCGTGCGGCAATGGTGCAATGATCCGCCAGGTCCGCGAGCAGTGCCTCGACGCGGGCGTGCCGGCTCACCGGTTTGTCGCCGAAGCCTTTGTGCCCAGCGGTGGCGCAGGTGCGCAAGCGCCTTCACCCGCGTTCGACCCGATCTGGGAAAAGGTCGGCCCCCGTTACTCGTTTGATGGCATGCTGGCGGCCCGTGACCAATCCATCCGCGCCCTGGCGGCCATTGCCAGCCGGCTGCGGGTGGGCATGACTACCGGCGAAGCCCTCGACATGGCCGCCGCACAACTGCAGGCGATGGGCGCATCACACACCTGGCACCCGACCTATATCCGCTTTGGCGCCGACACGGTCCGCCCACCCCGCGAAGGGATCGACCGCCAGCGCAGGCTGCGCGCCAGCGATATCGTCGTGATTGACCTGGGCCCGGTGTGGGACGGCTACGAGGGCGACTATGGCGATACCTTTGTGTTCGGTGACGCGCCGCTGCACCTGGCGTGCACGACCGCGCTGCACGAAGTGTTCGACGAGACCCGCGACGCCTGGTTGCGAGGCCTCACCGGTCGCGAACTGTATGACTTCGCCGAGCAGAGCGCCGTGGCAAAAGGCTGGAGGCTGGCGCGCAATCTCGCAGGGCATCGCCTCGCGGACTTCCCCCACGCGTTGTTCGAGAACAAGGAGTTGGCGGATCTGGACATCCCGCCGAGTGAAATGGCCTGGGTGCTGGAAATCCAGCTGTGCCATCCCACGGAACCGGTCGGTGGATTTTTCGAGGATATGTTGATGCTGCAAGCCTGAAGAGCCCGCCATTGCGGCGGGCTCCTTAACATCAGAGCTTCGGCAGTTGGCCGATACGGCCCATCATTTCGGTGACGATCTGCAGGTCGAGCAGGAACTGGTCGACGGTCTTGAACTCGCCGTCGGTGTGCCCGGTGTACTTCACTTCCGGGCGCGCCAGGCCGAATTGCACGCCGTTGGGCAGTTCATGCACCGAGGTTGCGCCGGCTGAGGTGCCGAACTTGTGCTCCATGCCGAGGTTTTCCGTGGCGACTGCCAGCAAGGCCTTGACCCACTCACCTTCCGGATTGCGGTACATCGGCTCGGCCACCGAGTAGGTGAAGCCCACCTTGACCTTGGTTTTCTTGTCCCAGGCGCTCAGTTTGTCGGCGATTTCGGCCTTGAGTTTCTCTGGCGACTTGCCCTTCGGCACCCGCAGGTTCACCGCCAGCTTGAAGGCTTTGTCATCCAGGCCGACAAAGGTCAGCGAAGTGGTCAGCGGCCCCATGAACTCATCGGAGAAGCCCACGCCCAACTTGCCGCCCAGGTAGTCCAGGCCCCAGTTGTCGGCTGCATACCGCGCCGCATCGGTGATGTGGTTGTGCTTGAGGGCGATCTTGCCGTCGACGCCGTGGATCAGCTCCAGCATGCGCGCCACCGGGTTGACCCCGGACTCCGGCTCGGAGGAGTGAGCGGACACGCCGGTGACGGTCAGCTTGACGTCTTTGCCGTCGACCTTGGCGGCCACTGCAAAATCGCCGCCGTTGCGCTTGGCGTATTCGCTGCCGGCCTTTTGCAGGCTGGCGGCCAACTCGGCAGGTTTGTCGCTGACGAAGGTCGCCACCGACGCCGACGGAATCTGGTTGGTAGCCATGCCGCCGGTCATCGCGATGATTTCCGCGCCTTTGCCTTCACCCTTGCGCCGTGGGAACGTCGCCATCACCGTGCCGTAGCCTTTCTCGGCGATCACCACCGGATAACCGCCATCCAGCGCGAGGTTGTACTGCGGTGTCGGGTTCTTTTCGAAGTAGTAGGGGATCGCGTCGCCGGAGGTCTCTTCGGTGGTGTCGACCAGCAGCTTGAAATTGCGCGCCAGTGGCAGCTTTTCTTCCTTGATCACCTTCATGGCATACATCGCCACGACGATGCCGTTCTTGTCATCTTCGGTGCCACGACCGTACATGCGGTCGCCGATCAGCGTGACCTTGAACGGGTCGAGTTTGGTGCCATCTTTGAGCACCCAATTTTCCGGCGTCACCGGCACCACATCGGCGTGGGCGTGGATACCGACGACTTCGTCGCCACTGCCTTCCAGGGAAATCTCGTACACGCGGTTGTCGACGTTGCGGAAGTTCAGGTTGAAGGCCTTGGCCAGGTCCTGGAGCTTGCCGGCGATCTTGATGAATTCCGGGTTCTTGTACTGCGGCAGGCCGTCGACGTTGAAGGTCGGGATTTCCACCAGTTCGCGCAGGGTTTCGAGGGCGGCTTTGCCGTACTTCACCCGAGTGTAGATGCCCAGCAGGCGATTGATTTCGTTCTGCTGGTCGGCGCTCAGGGGTTTGTTGTCGAGGAAGGCATTGATTGCCGGGCCGACGTCGCTGGTCTTGCCCAGGTCGCCTTTAGCCAGCGCGCCGAGGAAACCGCGAAAATCGGTGACGGACGTTTCGTTGAAGTTCTTGAGAATCGCCGTGCTTTGCTCGGGCGTGATGTTGGCGAAGGCGGGGCAGGTAACCGCCGACAGGCTCGCCGCAAACAGGGTGGCAGCCGCCAATTGCTTGAGTGGAAAGTGCATGGAGAGACGCATTCCTTTGCAGGTAGTGAGTAGGAGGTTTCTGATCGATCTGTCAGAAACATTTCCACACACTACCATTAGTCAGGTGCCTCCGGTCAATGCTGGCCAGGATGGGGCTCGGGGTACTCCTCAGTCACATCCAAGGCTCTGGCGTAGGGCCCATCCCACAACTGCTCATGCAATTGCCCGACACGCTTGGCCATCGCTTCGTTGTGCATCACCACTTCCAGGTTGCGCGAATTATCCAGGTAGCCACCCAGCCAATTGCTGGTGCCGACCCACGCGACCTGGCCGTCGATCTCCATGGTCTTGCTGTGGATCACCCGCGCATACGGGATAAAGCCTTGTTTGGCCTCGGGCAGCGTCACGATCTTGATCTGCACATTGGGCAGCACGGCCAGGCTCTTGAGGTAGGGCAGTTCCAGCTTGTCGGTGTTCCAGTTGGACACCATCAGCTTGATCGACACCCCACGCGCCGCCGCAGCGCGTACGGCGTTGTCGATCACCGCGTAGTACGGGCGCGTTCTATCCGGGCCGTAGGACAACGGCGCGTAGTCCAGCAATTGCACGCGCACTTCCTGCTTGGCTTCGCTCAACAGGCGCGGCAGCTCCAGCTGTGAGTCGCCCACGCCGGGCGGGTTGTAGCGCTGCGGGCTGGCGACCAGGTAGTTGCCGGTGCGCGGTGCCTCCTTGCCAGCAACGGGCAGCGGCACCGGCTGGTTGTCGGTCAAGGCCTGCTGGGCGTTCCAGTCCTGGTCAAAGATGGCCTGCACTTGGCCCACGACCGTTGCATCGGTGATACGCAGCCCGGTTTCGTGAATGTGTTCCAGCGAGCGCCAATCGAAATTCTGGCTGCCGACAAACGCCTGCTTGCCATCCACCACCAGGTATTTGGCGTGGATGATCCCGCCACTCACACGGGCGTAGGGCAAGACGCGAAAGGTCAGGTTGGGGATCGCGCGCAGGCGTTCCAGGGTGGAGGCCTCCGACAACTTGATGCCTTTTTCTTCGAGCAAAAAGCGAATCTTCACACCGCGTTTGCCGGCGGCTTCCAGGCGCTCGATCACGCGGTCCATCACCGAACCGGGGTGATCGGCGGCGTAGAACTGGCCGATATCGATGCGGCTTTTGGCGCCGTCGAACAGCTCGCTCCAGACCGGGCCGGGCTGGCGCAGGTCGTCGGTGTCGAGGGCGCTGTCCACCGGTACGGTGTGCACCAGTTCAAACCCCGGAATCGAAAAGTCCGCCTGGGTCAGCGGACTGAGGAGCAAGCCGGCAAGGCCGGCGATACGCAATTTCAAGGAGGCGGACATAACACTCTCTTCACTGATGTAGTGAGCGGGCAAGCCCGCTCACCACAGGTTTATGCGGTGCGGCTGTGCAGTGGCGTCGGTACCAAGTGCGGCACTTCATTCTGCACGCGGGCACCGGTGGCAGCGCGGATCAGCAGGATCTTCAGCTGGTCGTTGATGCGCTCCAGGCTGTCCTGGAAGAAGTTGTGGAACACCACGCAGAACAGCGCGATGGCGATCCCCAGGCCGGTGGCGAACAGGGCCGTGCCGATGCCGCCGGAGATCTGCCCTGGGTCGGACACGCCCGCCGTCGCCAGCGCCTTGAAGGTGTCGATGATGCCGAGGATGGTGCCCAGCAAGCCCAGCAGCGGCGCGGCGGTGGTGATGGTTTCGATGATCCACAGGCTGCGGGCCAGCGGCGCGCGGGTGGTCAGGTACTGGGTCTCGATGACGTCATCCAGGTCCTTGCGCGAACCTTGCGAGGCTTTCTGTGCCAGCACCGGCAAGACCATGCTCAGCGGCAGGCTGTCACGACGGCTCAGGCTTTCCGGCAGGTCGCGTTCGCTGTGCACGTTGGCGCCGAGCACCTCGGTCAGCGCGCGGGCCTGGCGGCGTACATACGCGAAGTAAATCCCGCGCTCGATGGTGATGAAGATCGCGATGGCCATCGCGGCATACATCACATAGAAGGTGATGTCGTGGAGCAGGTTCATGTCCATGTTCACTTACCTCGCAATTAGAAATTGGCTTCCAGGGAAACCGTCACGGTGCGTTCCAGGCCCACGATGTAGGCCGGGTCGCCGTCGCGGAAACCGCCGTAGGTGGCCGCGTTGGTCTTGGTGGTGTACACGCCGTCCAGGTACTTCTTGTCGAACAGGTTGTCGACGTTCAGGCGCAGGGTCGCGTCCTTGACCACTTTCTTGTCCACTGGCAGGTAGATACCGGCGCCGGCGTTGAATACGGTGCGCCCGGAGATCGCTTCGTCGTTGGTCAGGTCGCCGTAGAGCTTGCTGGTGTACTTGCCGCCGAAAGTGCCGTAGAAGCGGCCGTCGTCGTAGCCGATGTTGGCGGCCAGCATGTTTTTCGGCACGTTGGCGAACTGCTTGCCGCTGGTGGGCAATACGATCGCTTTGCCGGCGTTGTACACGGTCAGGTCGTCTTGCTGCTCGGCCTTGGTGTAGGTGTAGGAGGTGTAGTAGTTGAAGTGATTGGGCAGCAGGCCGCTCCACTCCAGTTCCAGGCCGCTGTTGTTGACGGAGCCGGCGTTGATGTCGGCGAAGTCGCCGTTGATATCGCGCGACGACACCTGGCGATCCTTGAACTGCATGTAGAACAAGGTGGCGGCCACGGTCATGTCTTCATCGGTGTAGCGCCAGCCCAGTTCGTGGTTCCAGCTGGTTTCCGGCTTGGCGTCGATGGAGCCTGCGCCCTTGTCGTACAGCACGTAGTTCTGCGGGATGCGCATGTTGCGCGACAGGCTGTAGAACACCTGGTCGCGTTCATCCACCTGGTATTTGAGGCCGGCGTTGGGCAGCAGTTTGTTGTAGGTCTGGTTACGTTTTTCTGCTTGCTCGGTGAGGCTGCCATGGTTGGTGCCGTCACGCTTGACGTTCATATAGGCCAGGCCGCCGATCAGGGTCCAGTCCGAGTTGATGTACCAGGTGTCCTGGGCCCAGACCTTCTGCGCCGGGGTGATGGTGAAGCGGTCGCGGCCCTGGATGGTGTTGCCATTGGCATCCACCACCGCCTCGTTGGAGTCCGGCCAGGTATCGACCGGCTTGCCATTGGCCTTGAGCGGAATGAACGGCTGGGTCTGGCTCTGGCGCGCGCGTTCGTACCAGTAGCCCACTTGCACGCTGTGATCGCCCAGGTCCCAGTTCAGTTTGGTGGTGATGCCCGGACGCCAGGTCTGGGTGCGCGAAGGGCGGTAGTACACGCCGCTGTTCGGGGTGCCGTCGGCGTTGTATTGGGCGCCGGTGGGCAGGTTGCCCAGGTCGAACACGCCGCCCTGGTTCGAGCCGCGGTTGAGGGCATAGCTGGACGAGCCGACGCCGCTGCCGTTACCCCAGTAGTAGTACGGGATCACCGACAGCGCGAGGTTGTCGGCCAGTTTGAACTGGGTGTTGAGCACGGCGGTGAACGTCTGGAACGGGTTCTGCGCCAGGGCGTAATAACTGTTGTACTTGCCGTTGCTACCCACGGTGGGCGTGGCGGGGTAAGGGTCGTACTTGCGGCCGTTCTGCTGGAACTGCGCCTTGGTCAGTTGGCTGTAACTGTTGTTGTCCTGCTCATGGTACTTGAGGATCAGGTTGGCGGTGTTGCCATCGCCGGCATCGAAGAAGCTGTTCCACTCGACTTTGTCCGCACGCACGGCGCCCGAACCGCGCCACATCTGGCCTTCGGTGTGGGAGGCCGACAGCCAGTTGCTCAGGCCGTTGATCTCGCCGGTGTTGAGGCGGGCGAAGGTCTTGCGGGTGGCGTTGCTGCCCATGACCTGTTTGACGAACGCACCGGTTTCCTTGGTCGGTCGGATGGTCACGATGCCGATGTTGCCGCCGCTGGAGCCGATGTGCGGGCCGTCGGCTTCCGAGGAACCCTGGGTGACGAAGATCTGGTCGATGTTTTCCGGGTCGCCCAGCAGGTTGGAGTACAGCGCGTAGTTGCCGGAATCGTTGATCGGCATGCCGTCCACCGACATCCCCACCTGGTCGGAGTTGAGGCCGCGCATGGTGAAGCGAAAGCCCGACAGGCCGGTGTTGTCTTCGCTGGAAATGTTCAAGCCCGGGGTGTACTTGAGCTTGTCCACCGCGTTGCCGGTGGCGGTCTGTTTATCCAGCGCTTCCTTGGTCACGGTGGAGCGGCCCTTGATGCTTTCTTCCTGCACCATGTAGCCGCCACCTGCCGTGGCCTTGCCCTGAACCCCAATAGTCCCGACGTCACTGTCGCGGGTGTCGGCCATGACCATTCCATGGCCCATGCTTGCGGCAACAAGTGCCAGATGAATCCGTGTGAACCTCATCTCTGTCGTCCTGGTGTCGGGTGCTTATTGCACGCTGTAGTTGAAGGTGGCGGTGAAGCGCTGCTCATTGCGGCCCCCGAAGGCTTGCTCGGGGAACGGCTTGACTTGCTTGATGCGACGCAAGCTGTTGGTGGCGGCCCGGTTGAGCAACATGCTCGAGGCCTGGGTTTGCAAGCCGGAGTCGAGGACCCGACCCTGGCGGTCGACCAGCAGCCAGATCACCACTTCGCCGCTCGGGCGTTCGAGGGAAGCCTGGCGTCCGGTGGGGTACTGCTTGTAGGTGTCCAACTCGTTGCGCAACCCCTTGAGGTAACCGCCTTCCAGCGCTTGGCCGTCGACCTTGGGCGGGGCGGGCGGCGCGGGTGTCGGTGCTGCCTGGGCCACAGGTGCCGGTGCCGGTTTGGCGGCGACCGGAGGTGGTGTCGGTACTGGCGTTGGCTTGGCCACCACGGGCTTGGGCACAGGTTTTGGCTTGGGCTCAGGCTTGGGTTTTGGCTGCGGCTTGGGCGGTGGCGGTGGCGGGGCTGGCTCGGCCTCTTCATCCTCGATCACCGGCGGTGGCGGCTCTTGTTCCACCACCGGTTCCGGGATCACTTCCGGCTCCGGCTCGACCAACGCCAGCTCGACGGCGGACTCGTCATACACCGGTTCGACCTTCAAGGTCTGGGACTGGATACCCAGTGCAATCAGCACCAGGGCGATCAGGGCCGGGACACTGCCCAGCAGCTGACGCGCACGAAACAATACGTACATGATCAGGACTTACGCGTGGCAATGGACACGGAGGTAAAGCCACCCAGACGCAGGGTGTCCATCACCTCCACCAGGCGCGAAACCTCGACGCCTTTGTCGCTGTTAACGATGATGGTCGACTTGGTGTCAGGCTTTTCGGCTGCCTTCAACGCCGGCACCAGCGCATCGACCGTGAGGTCCTTGCCATCCAGCTGCAACTGGCCTTCCAGGCCCAGGGTCAGGATGAATTTGTTCTGTGGCTTGAGCTGCTGCGAACTGCTGGCGCTCGGCAGCTGGGTCTTCATGCCGAGGGCCGGAATCACGTTCAGGCTCACGAGTACGAAAAACACCAGGAGGAACATCATCACGTCGATCATGGGGATCAGTTCGATGTGCGCCTTGCGTTTTTTCGGTTCGTCCCAGGTTCTCATTCCGCTACCCCGTTATTGAATTAGGGGCGACACGCTAACAACCAAAAATGACCGATTGGTTAACTTTAATTGACGGTTTTAGGGCTCTAGGACGCGTCTTTCAGATGACTCTTGAGTCATTTTTGTGACGTAACAGAATTGAAACCCGGCAGGGGCATTCTCAAAAACTTTACATCGAGGGCCCCCAGAGATGAGTAGCGAATTGCCATGTCTTTCCACCCCGCGGCTTCTATTGAGAGCACTGGAAAAGCACCAGGCCGAGACGTTGTGCACCCTCGCCAACGGGCCGAAGATCGCCGATAACACGGCGAGTATTCCGTCGCCCTATACCCTGCAAACGGCGCAGGATTTTATCGACGGCATGCAGGAGAAATTTCGCTCTGTGGGGTTGCTGAGCCTGGGCGTGCATGTGCGCGACAGCGGCGAACTGATCGGCATCGCCAGCCTGCGCATCAATGCGGCTCATCACTATGGACACCTTGGCGGCTGGACGGCGGCGGATGCACGCAACCTGGGGTATGCGACCGAGGCCGCGACCGCGTTGATGGACTACGGCTTTGGCGAACTTGGCCTGCACCGTGTGGGCAGCCAGTGTTTCAGTCGCAACAAGGAGTCGGCGCGGGTCATGGAGAAAATCGGCCTGCAGTACGAAGGCTGCATGCGTGGGGCGTTTCTCAAGAATGGGGTGCATGAAGACATGCTGGTGTTCGCCACCCTGCGTGAGGATTGGGAGTTTCGGCTGTGAGCGGCGACGTTGATCACGGTCGGCGCCGGGTCCTCGCCGGGCTGGCCGTTGCCACCACCTTTTCGATTCTCAGCCCGTTTGCGCGCAGTGCCGGGGTGGACTACCCGTTCACCTTGGGCGTGGCCTCCGGCGATCCATTGCCCGACGGGTTTGTGATCTGGACGCGCCTGGCGCCGCTGTTCAATGCCGCCGATGGCCGGGGTGGCTTGAGCCGCCCGGTGCCGGTGCGCTGGCGAGTCGCCCGCGATGCGGCGATGACCCGCGTGGTGCGCCAGGGCGAGGTCATCGCCACTGAGCGCTGGGGGCATTCGGTGCATGTGGAGGTGGCGGGCCTGGAGCCGGGCAGGCCGTACTGGTACCAGTTCGAAGGGCTCGGCGCGCAAAGCCCGGTGGGGCAGTCGCGCACGGCTCCGGCGGTGCATGCCATGGTGTCGGCACGCTTGGGGTTTGTCTCGTGCTCCCATTGGGAACGTGGCTATTTCAGTGCGTATCGCCACCTGGCGCAGGAGCAACCCGACCTGGTGTTTTTTCTCGGGGACTACATCTACGACAGTTCCTACGCGGCGGATTCCGGCAAGATCATTCGCCCCCATGGCAGCGGCAATGCCGTCAGCCTGAGCGACTACCGCAACCGTTATGCCTTGTACAAAACCGATCCGGATCTACAGGCCCTGCACGCTGCCGCACCGAGCGTGGCGACCTGGGACGATCACGAAGTGCAGAACGACTACGCCAACCGCTGGTCCCAGGACCCGAAGATCCCGGTGGGGCAATTTCTGCAGCAGCGGGCCGCGGCCTACCAGGCGTTTTACGAGCACATGCCACTGCGTGCCAGCAGCTTGCCGAAAGGGCCGGACATGCGCATTTATCGACGCATGGACTACGGTCGATTGGCGCGTTTCCATGTGCTGGACGGCCGACAGTACCGCTCCGAACAACCGTGCATTCTGGCGAATGGCAGTCACCAGGGGCATATCGCCGATAACCTCTGTCATGACTTGCGCGACCCAGGTCGCACCCTGCTCGGGTGGCAACAAGAAGCCTGGCTGGACCAGGGCTTTGCCCAGTCGACGGCGCAGTGGAACATCATTGCCCAGGACTTGCTGGTGGCGCCGTTGACCCAGCGCGACCTGACCAACCACAAACCGGGGCGCTGGACCGATGGTTGGGATGGCTACATGGCCAACCGTTCACGGATGCTGGCTTCCCTCGAGCGCAACCGGGTCAACAATCCAGTGTTCTGGGGCGGCGATATTCATTCGTTCTGGGTGACGGACTTGCATGCCGATGGCAACAACCCGGACTCGCCGGTGGTCGCCACGGAGTTCGTCGGTTCGTCGGTGACGTCTGACGGGCCGCCGTTTGAGGCGTTCAGCAAGATCCTGCCGCTTAACCCCCATGTGAAATTCTTTGACAGTCGTCAGCGAGGGTATGTGTCGGTGGAGGTGGAGGAGGGCAGGATGCTCACGCACTTGCGCGTGATTACCGACCCGCGTGATCCGGCGGCCACCGTGTCGACGCTGAAGTCGTTTGTGGTGGAGTCGGGGCGGGCGGGGGCGATAGCGGTGTAGGGAAGCGTTTGTGCTGGCTAGCCGGCTTTCTGTGGTGAGCGGGCTTGTTGTGGCAAGCCCGCTCACCACAAGGGTAAATGCGGCTGGTTCAAGCGATTTCGTAGCGTACCGACAATGCGCCCTTTTTCTCCGACAACGCCAGGATGGTGACCTGGCCCAGTTCACCCAAGGTCTGCACATGAGTGCCCCCACAGGCATAAGCAGGCAATTCGCCAAAGCCGACCTGGCGGGTGCCGTCTTCCAGGTTCATATGGCGAGGGTAGTCTGCGGCGATCCATTGGTTGACCTGTTGCTGGATCGTCTCGGCTTCCATGGCTCGCGCCGCTTCACCACGGATAAAGGTGATCTTGCCTTCGCCCGGCCAGTGATGAGCCTTGATCGGCATCCAGCCCAGGCTCTCGCCCACGTTGCCGATCAAGTGCCCGGCGGAATGCAGCCGGGTATGCAACGCCCGGCGCTGTTCATCGACCCGCGCGATGACGGGACCCGGCTCCAGCGGGCGGTCGACGTAGTGCACCATGCGATCGGCCTCTTGGATAACGCGCAGCACAGTGCTCTCGCCGAGCCAGCCGGTATCGAAGGGTTGCCCGCCGCCCTGTGGATGAAAAATCGTCGACTGCAGGATGACCGCGAACTGGTCCTCATGGGGCGTGCAACTCAGCACCTCCAGTTCGGCAGTCAGGTGGTCGTGGGTGAAAAACAGGCGTTCGGTCATGATCTACATCCGCATCAGGGTTCTGCGGGCAGTATAAATAGTGCGCGGATGGGTGATAATCCGCTCAGTTATCAATGGACCTGTGCACCATGAGCATCAATCTACCGTTGCCGCTGCTGGGCGAGATGGCGATTTTCGTCAAAGTGGTGGAAACCGGCAGCTTCTCCCAAGCCGCCCGGCAACTGGGCGCTTCACCGTCCTCGGTGAGCCGCAGCATCTCGCGTCTGGAAAAGGCCCTGGCCACGCGCTTGTTGCAACGCACCACGCGCAAATTGCGCCTGAGCGAAGGCGGGGAAGAGGTGTTCAAGCGCTGCCAAGAGATGGTCAACGCGGCGCGTTCGGTGATGGAGATCAGCGGCCAGTTCACCCACGAGGCCGAAGGGCTGGTGCGGGTCAGCGTGCCCAAGGCCGTGGGGCGGTTTGTGGTACACCCGCATATGCCGGAGTTCCTGCGGCGTTATCCCAAGGTGGATGTGCAGTTGATCCTGGAGGATCGGCAGGTGGACCTGATCGATGACAACGTCGACTTGAGCATCCGCATCACCGACAGCCCGCCGCCGGGGCTGGTCGGCCGGCAGTTATTGCCTATCGAGCATTTGTTGTGCGCGACGCCGCAGTACCTGGCCGAGCATGGAGTACCGGGCCATCCCCATGATCTGTTGGAACACAGTTGTATCTACCTGGGGGAAACGCCAGGGGACTCGCGCTGGAAATTCCGCCAGGCGGGCAAGGCGGTGACAGTGGCGGTGCGCGGCCGGTATGCAGCGAACCACACCGGCGCGCGGCTGGATGCAGTGTTGCAGGATGTGGGGATTGGCAGCCTGCCGTACTTTACGGCGCGCCATGCGCTGGAGGAGGGGCGGTTGGTGCAGGTGTTGCCGGCCTGGGACTTTATTGCGTCCTACCATGGCGAGGCGTGGTTGCTGCATTCGCCCACGCGCTATCTGCCGCCGAAGTTGCGGGTGTTTATTGATTATCTAGTGGCGTGCATGGCGAAGGAGCCGACATTGCGACGGCCCATTCCGGATCGCTGATCAGTGCTTGCTCTGGTCGTCGGGCATGGCCAGCAGCTGTTTTTCCTGGTTCCAGTCGAACGGTTCGTCATTCTGTTCGGCTTCAAAACGGCGCTCTTCCAGGGCCTGGTACAGGTCCAGTTCTTCATCGGGCATGAAGTGCAGGCAGTCACCGCCAAAGAACCACAGCAGGTCGCGTGGCACCAGGTGGGCGATCTGTGGGTAGCGCAGGATGACCTGGCTCATCAGGTCCTGGCCCAGGTACTGGCTTTCGATCGGGTCGATCGGCAGCAGGGCGCGCAGTTCGTCGAAACGCTCCAGGAACAGGGAGTGGCTTTCCTCGGGCACCTGTTCGGCTTCGCCGACGGCAACCAGGATGCTGCGCAAGTGGTCGAGCAAGACGAGATGATCGGCAACGACGTTGGACACGAGATAAGTCCTCTAAAGCAAAAACGGGCGCGAGAGTATATAGCTCTCGCGCCCGCATTTATATGACCGCTCGCCTCAGCGGACTTTACCCTCAGCCTGGGTCAGCTCTTCCTTGCTGAAGTCATCCACGTCGATCACCTTGCGCCGCGCCGCTTCGGCGTCACGCAGGGTCTGCGCTTCAGCCGGTTGCAGCACGCCGGCGTGCAGTGCCGCATCAATGGCATGCTCGCCGGCAGCAGGTTTGACCTGGCCACTCTTGAGCGCGGTGTGCAGTTTCTTTTGCAGCGGATGGCTGGCGCCCAGCAGGTCGTAGGCATGTTGCAGGGCACCCACCGGGTCTTCCGCCGATTGCGGGCGGTAGCAGCCGGCCAGCAATTCTTCCAGGGTCGGGTCGCCTTTGGCACGGCCGATCACGGCGGCGACTTCGGCGTCCAGCGCATCGGACGGGCCGGTATGGCGACGCCCGAACGGGAACACGATCACCCGCAGCAGGCAACCCAGCACCTTGTTCGGGAAGTTGCTCAGCAGCTCATCCAGTGCGCGCTCCGATTCGCCCAGGCTTTCTTCCATGGCCCAGGCGAACAGCGGTTCGAGGTGGTCCGGCGAATCCAGGTCGTGGTAACGCTTGAGTGCGGCCGATGCCAGGTACATATGGCTCAGTACATCACCCAGGCGTGCCGACAGGCGTTCACGACGTTTCAACTCGCCACCCAGCAGCATCATGCTCAGGTCGGCCAGCAGTGCGAACGCGGCGGCCTGGCGGTTGAGTGCGCGGAAATAACCCTGGCTCAAACGGTTGCCTGGCGCTTTTTCGAAATGGCCGACGCCGAGGTTGAGCACCAGGGCGCTGGCGGCGTTGCTCACGGCAAAACCGATGTGTTGCATCAGCAGGCCGTCGAACTCCTTTAACGCCTGGTCATGGTCTTCGCGACCGGCCAGGGCCATTTCCTTGAGCACGAACGGGTGGCAGCGGATCGCGCCCTGGCCGAAGATCATCAGGTTGCGCGACAGGATATTCGCGCCTTCCACGGTGATGAAGATCGGCGCGCCTTGCCAGTTGCGGCCCAGGTAGTTGTTCGGGCCCATGATGATGCCCTTGCCGCCGTGCACGTCCATGGCGTGGCTGATGCACTCGCGGCCGCGCTCGGTGAGGTGGTACTTGAGGATCGCCGACAGCACCGAGGGTTTTTCCCCCAGGTCCACGGCATTCGCGGTAAGCATGCGCGCGCTGTCCATCAGCCAGGCGTTGCCGCCGATGCGGGCGAGGGCCTCCTGGATGCCTTCGAAGGCCGACAGTGGCACGTTGAATTGCTCACGCACCTGAGCGTACTGGCCGGTGACCAGGCTGGTGAACTTGGCCGCGCCGGTGCCGACCGCCGGCAGGGAAATCGAACGACCCACGGAGAGGCAGTTCATCAGCATCATCCAGCCCTTGCCGAGCATCTCCTGGCCGCCGATCAGGAATTCCAGGGGTATGAACACGTCCTTGCCGGAGTTGGGACCGTTCATGAACGCGGCGCCCAGGGGCAGGTGGCGGCGGCCGATTTCTACACCGGGGGTATCGGTGGGGATCAGCGCCAAACTGATGCCCAGGTCTTCTTCGTCACCCAGCAGGTGGTCCGGGTCATGGGCTTTGAAGGCCAGCCCGAGCAGGGTCGCGACCGGGCCAAGGGTGATGTAGCGTTTTTCCCAGTTCAGGCGCAGGCCGAGGGTTTCCTGGCCTTCCCATTCACCTTTGCAGATCACGCCGGTGTCGGGCATCGCGCCAGCATCGGAGCCGGCCAGCGGGCCAGTCAACGCGAAGCACGGGATATCATCGCCACGCGCCAGGCGCGGCAGGTAGTAGTTGCGTTGTTCTTCGGTGCCATAGTGCAACAGCAGCTCGGCCGGGCCGAGGGAGTTGGGCACCATCACGGTGGAGGCCAGGTCGCCGCTGCGGGTGGCGAGCTTCATTGCGACCTGGGAATGGGCATAGGCAGAGAAGCCCTTGCCGCCATATTCCTTGGGAATGATCAGGGCGAAGAAACCGTGGGTCTTGATGTGCTCCCAGGCGGCGGGCGGCAGGTCCATGGCCTGGCCGATTTCCCAGTCGCTGACCATGGCGCAGAGTTCTTCGGTGGGGCCGTCGATAAAGGCCTGTTCTTCTTCGGTCAGTTGTGCCTTGGGGTAGGCCAGCAACTTGTCCCAGTCGGGGCGACCGCTGAACAGCTCGCCGTCCCACCACACGGTGCCGGCGTCGATGGCGTCGCGCTCGGTCTCGGACATCGGCGGCAGGACTTTCTGGAACCAATTGAACAGTGGCTTGGTGAAGTATTGGCGGCGCAGGTCAGGCAACAGCAGGGGCGCGGCCACCACGGCGATCAACACCCAGAAGATCAGCAGCAGCCAACCCGGTGCGTGGCCCCAGGCGCCCATCGCCAGCAGGTAGACGGCGACCACGCCCAGGGCGGGCAGGGGGGCGACGCGGCGGTGTGCGAGGTAGGCAATGCCGACCACCAGCACCAGTATCCACAACAACAGCATATTCAATCCTCCGTGAAACCAGGGGCGAAACCACCAGGGAGCTTAGTCGGCATCCGAACAAGCGGGGTGATCAGGGTGTAACGAGATTTGGCCGATTCGTCGTTATCGCCGTGGCAGACCTGTCGTTAAACTCCAGGCTTCCTTCGGAGATAAAGCTCATGGATACGTACCTGAGTCCCAGCCGCTTCATCGATAGTGACCACCCCGCGGTGGTGGAGTTCGCCGAAAAACACCGCGGAACCCACGCGGCTCCAAGTGACCAGGCAGTCAGCCTTTACTACGCCGTGCGTGAGGCGATTCGCTACAACCCCTACACCTTCAGCCGTGACCCAGACACCTTGAGTGCCAGCTTCGCGTTGAGCACCGGCGAAAGCTATTGCGTGCCCAAGGCCACCTTGCTCGCGGCCTGTGCCCGGCACTGCGGCATCCCGGCGCGCATCGGCCTGGCGGATGTACGCAATCATTTGTCGACGCCGCGCCTGATCGCCTTGCTCAAGAGCGATGTGTTCGCCATGCACGGTTACACCGAGCTTTACCTGAACCATCGCTGGGTCAAGGCCACGCCCGCATTCAACCAGCAGCTGTGCGATCTCTTCGATGTGCCGCCGCTGGACTTCGATGGCATTCATGACAGCGTCTTTCATGCGTTCAACCGCCAGGGCCTGCGCTCAATGGAGTATGTGGTCGACCATGGGCAATTTCCCGACGTGCCCGAGGCGTTTTTCTTCGCGCATATCCAGCAGTGTTACCCCCACCTGTTTGCCGAGGAAATGCCGCCCCTGCTGGGTGATATGCAGAGCGATTTGAGCCGCGCGTGAACCGGCGTATGCTGCTGCCTTCATCAAGCCATGTTCATCAACAATAAAGGCGCGGTCATGCTGAAGATCTGGGGTCGTAAAAATTCATCAAACGTCAGGAAGGCACTGTGGTGCGCCGAGGAACTCGGCCTGGACTATGAAGCAATTGATGCGGGCGGGGCTTTTGGCGTGGTCGACACGCCTCAGTACCGGGCGCTGAATCCCAATGGTCGGGTGCCGATGATCGAAGATGGTGACTTTGTGCTGTGGGAGTCCAACACCATCGTGCGCTATCTCTGCGCCAAGCACGCCTCCAGCTGGTACCCCAGCGACCTGAAGGCCCGCGCCAACGCGGAAAAGTGGATGGACTGGACCACCTCCACCTTCGCCGAACCGTTCAAGATCGTGTTCTGGGGCGTGTTGCGCACCCCGGCGGAAAAACAGAACTGGGACAACATCCACGCCGGCCGCCAGGCCTGCATCGATGTGCTCAAAACCGTTGATGAAGCCCTGGCCACGCAGCCGTATCTGTCGGGCAGCGAGATCGGCATGGGCGATATCCCCTTGGGCAGCTTTATCTACGCCTGGTTTGAAATGCCCATCGAACGGCCTGCAATGCCCCATCTGGAGGCCTGGTACCAGCGCCTGCAACAACGCCCGGCCTACCGCAAAGCGGTCATGACCGCGTTGACTTAATACCCACTATTAATACAGGTGACTGTACTTGTGCGGCGCGGGCAAGCACCATGCTTGTCATGCGCCGCCGTTGAACTACCTGGGCTGCGCCCTCATCTACTCTTTCTATTCCCTTCTTTGGTGCGTATTCCGATATGAGTTCCGCTCTGTCCATCCGGCAGCTAACCAAAACCTACGGCAACGGTTTCCAGGCCCTGAGTGGTATCGATCTGGACGTTGCCGAAGGTGACTTCTTCGCCTTGCTCGGCCCCAACGGTGCCGGCAAATCCACCACCATCGGTATCCTCTCCACCCTGGTCAACAAGACCAGCGGCTCGGTGAATATCTTCGGCCATGACCTGGACAAATCCCCGGCGGCGCTCAAGCGTTCCATCGGCGTGGTGCCTCAGGAATTCAACTTCAACCAGTTCGAAAAGACCTTCGACATCGTGGTGACCCAGGCGGGCTACTACGGCATCCCGGCGAAAATCGCCAAGGAACGTGCCGAGCAGTACCTGACCCAGCTGGGCCTGTGGGACAAGCGCGATGTGCCTTCGCGTTCACTCTCTGGTGGCATGAAGCGTCGCCTGATGATCGCCCGCGCGCTGGTGCATGAACCACGCCTGCTGATCCTCGATGAGCCCACCGCGGGCGTGGACATCGAGCTGCGCCGCTCGATGTGGACCTTCCTCACCGAGCTGAACGAGAAGGGCATCACCATCATCCTCACCACCCACTACCTGGAAGAGGCTGAGCAACTGTGCCGCAACATCGGCATCATCGACCACGGCACCATCGTCGAGAACACCAGCATGCGCAACCTGCTGGGCCAGTTGCATGTGGAAACCTTCCTGCTGGACTTGAAGAACAACCTGTCGGCGCCGCCGCAATTGCTCGGCTACCCGAGCCGCCTGGTGGACAGCCATACCCTGGAAGTGCAGGTGGACAAGGCCATGGGCATCACCGCGCTGTTCACCCAGTTGGCGACTCAGAACATTGAAGTGCTGAGCCTGCGCAATAAAACCAATCGCCTTGAGGAGCTGTTCGTGTCCCTGGTGGAGAAAAATCTGTCGAAGGTGGCGGTATGAGTTCCGAACTGCAACCCAACCTCGTCGCGCTGCAAACCATCGTCTACCGCGAAGTGAAGCGCTTTACCCGGATCTGGCCGCAGACCCTGCTGCCGCCGGCGATCACCATGGTCCTGTACTTCGTGATCTTCGGTAACCTGATCGGCCGGCAGATCGGCGACATGGGTGGCTTCACCTACATGGAGTACATCGTGCCGGGCCTGATCATGATGTCGGTGATCACCAACTCCTACGGCAACGTGGTCTCGAGTTTCTTCGGCAGCAAGTTCCAGCGTTCCATCGAGGAACTGATGGTGTCGCCGGTGTCGCCCCATACCATCCTGATCGGCTACACCCTGGGCGGTGTACTGCGTGGTCTGATGGTGGGCGTGATCGTGACGCTGCTGTCGCTGTTCTTCACCCACCTGCAGGTGCATCACCTTGGGGTCACCATTTTGGTGGTGGTACTGACGGCGACGATCTTCTCGCTGCTGGGCTTTATCAACGCGGTGTTTGCACGCAACTTCGATGATATTTCGATCATCCCGACCTTCGTGCTCACGCCGCTGACCTACCTGGGCGGGGTGTTCTACTCCATCACCTTGCTGCCGCCGTTCTGGCAGACCGTGTCGCTGGCCAACCCGGTGCTGCACATGGTTAACGCCTTCCGCTACGGCATTTTGGGTGTGTCGGATATCAAGATCAGCGTGGCGATCACGTTCATGTTGGTGGCGACTGTAGTGCTGTACATCGGTTGTGCGAAGCTGCTGGTGAGCGGTCGCGGGATGCGTACGTAAACGCGGGCAAAAATGTGGGAGGGGGCTTGCCCCCGATAGCAGTGGATCAGTCAGTGCATGGTTGACTGAGAGAACGCTATCGGGGGCAAGCCCCCTCCCACATTTGTATTGGCGTAACGTCAGGAATTGAGTGCCAGTTCGATCAGCCCGTGCAGCTCGTCAACCGTCAGCGGCGCGGTCGAGAACAAAATGCGAAACACCGTCGGCGCTGCGATCAGGTTGATCAGATGGTCCACGCTCGGTGGCATCTCGTCCGGATAGCGATCGACAATCGCCTGAAACTGCCCGCTCAGAATGCTCACGCAATACCCCGGCGTGATCATGCACTGCAGGTCGCGCATCATGTTGCGGCCCGGTTCCGAACTCATTTCATCCAGGTATTGCTCGGCCCAGGCCTGCAGGTCGCCGCGCAGGCTGCCGGTGTTGGCCGGCTCGCTGTCGGGGCGCATGCGCGCCAGCGCCACGTCCGCCAATAGCACGGACAGATCGCCCCAGCGCCGGTAAATGGTGGAGGGCGTGACGCCCGCACGCGCCGCAATCATCGGCACGGTAACGCTGGAGCGCTCATGGGCTTCCAGCAGTTCGCGCACAGCGTTGTGCACTGATTCTTGGACCCGGGCACTGCGGCCCCCCGGGCGAAGGCCTTCTTTAATCGCCATGCTGGTGACCTTAACACAAAGAATTTGCTTTAAGCGCTGGCCGGTAGCACACTCTGCAAAAGCAAAATATTAGCTTTAGCGGAGCGTGCGTATGTCCAGTCCTGTTTCCCATCGTTCCAGCCTGGTGTTCCTTGCGGTCACTTTGCTGACGTTTCTCGCGGCCTCCAGTGCGCCAACGCCGTTGTACCACCTGTATCAGGAGGGCCTGCATTTTTCGGCAGGCATGCTCACGATGATCTTCGGGGTCTATGCCTTGAGCCTGCTGGCGGCGCTGTTGACCGTCGGCTCATTGTCGGACCACCTGGGGCGCAAGCCGGTGATTTTTGCTGCGCTGCTTCTGAATATGTTGGCGATGTTGCTGTTTATCAATGAAGGCAGCGTGGCCTGGTTGATTGCCGCCCGTACCCTGCAAGGGTTTGCCACCGGCATGGCCACTGCCGTGCTGGGTGCAGCATTGCTCGACACCGACCGCCAGCAAGGCCCACTGGTCAACAGCGTGGCACCGCTTTTGGGCATGGCCTGCGGGGCGATGGGCAGCAGTCTGCTGGTGGAGTTCGCGCCATTGCCGACCCAGTTGATCTACTGGACGCTGCTGGCCTTGATGCTGTTGCAGGCCCTCTACGTATGGCGTTTGCCGGAGACAGTGAGCCGCATCCCCGGCGCACTGGCGTCGCTGCGCCCGACGTTGCACGTACCGCCCCAGGCGCGCCGGGCGTTGTGGCTGTCGTTGCCGGTGGATATCGCCGTCTGGGCAATGGGCGGGTTCTATTTATCCCTTGCGCCATCGTTGGTGCGTGCGGCCACCGGCTCCACCTCCAACCTGATCGGTGGCGGCCTGGTGGCCGTGCTGACCCTGAGCGGCGCGCTGATGATCTTTACCCTGCGCAATCGTGCGGCCGACAAGGTGCTGCGTCTGGGCGCCGGCTTGCTCGCCATCGGCGTGACGCTGATCCTCACCGCCGTGCACAGCGCCAGCCTGCCACTGTTCTTCATCGCCACCCTTATCGCCGGCAGCGGCTTTGGTGCGGGCTTTCTCGGCGCCTTGCGCAGTGTGGTGCCACTGGCCTTGCCCCATGAACGTGCCGGGCTGATGTCGGCGTTCTATGTGCTGAGCTACCTGGCGTTCTGCTTGCCTTCGTTGTTGGCGGGCAACCTGATTCGCAGCTTTGGCCTGATCGCCACCACCGACGGCTACGGCGCAGTCCTCATCCTGCTGGCCCTCGGTGCGTTGGTTGCGTTGCTGCTGCAGGATTCGGCGCGGGTGAGGGCGACGACCGGCGGCTGATGGGTAATAATCGGTGCCCGTATTCGCCTGATCGAGATTCAAGTATGAAGATCATCCGCAGCAAGGACTTCACCGGCAGTCGCGCTTGGGAGGCGCTGGATATTGCCAACATGAATGGCATCACCACGCGTCTGCATTGGACCGACCAGCCGTACCGCTGGCACATCAATGACGGTGAAGAGGTATTTGTGGTGCTGGATGGTCGCGTGCAGATGCACTACCGCGACAATGGCTTCGAACAGGTGGCGGAGCTGGAGGTCGGCGACATCTTCTACGCCAGTGTCGGTACCGAGCACGTGGCCCATCCCCAAGGCCCGGCGCGCATTCTGGTGATCGAATGCGAAGGCAGCGTTTGACGCTATATCGGCAAAACAGATAACAGTTAGAGATATTACCCGTTATATAGATATTCGATCAGGTTCTATGATGGCCTCAACCTCATACGAGAAAGAGGAGCGTCATCATGCCCTGCTCGAATACCCTCAGCTACAAACCCTTCAGTCACCTGGCCCGTCCACGGGAAGTGATTCGCCAGTTCACCCCCAACTGGTTTGCCGCGACCATGGGCACCGGCGTGCTGGCGCTGGCCCTGGCGCAACTGCCGGTCAACCTGCCAGGTTTGCACGCCATCGCCGAAGCGCTGTGGTTTTTTACCATCGGCCTGTTTGTGTTGTTCAGCGTGCTGTATGCGGCCCGTTGGGTGATGTTCTTCCACGAGGCGCGGCGGATCTTCGGGCACTCCACGGTGTCGATGTTCTTCGGCACCATCCCCATGGGCCTTGCGACGATTCTCAATGGCTTGCTGCTGTTCGGGTTGCCGCGTTGGGGCAGCGATGTGATACCGCTGGCCGAGGCCTTGTGGTGGCTGGACGTGGCCATGGCCCTGGCCTGTGGTGTGCTCATCCCGTTCATGATGTTCACCCGCCAGGAACACAGCATCGACCAGATGACCGCCGTGTGGCTGTTGCCCGTGGTCGCCGCCGAAGTCGCCGCCGCCAGCGGTGGCCTGCTGGCACCGCACCTGGCAGACGCGCATTCGCAACTGGTGATGCTGGTGACCAGCTACGTGCTGTGGGCGTTTTCGCTGCCGGTGGCGTTCAGCATCCTGACCATCCTGATGCTGCGCATGGCGTTGCACAAACTGCCCCACGCCAATATGGCCGCGTCGAGCTGGCTGGCCCTGGGGCCTATCGGCACCGGTGCACTGGGCATGTTGCTGCTGGGCGGCGATGCGCCGGCGATCTTCGCGGCCAATGGCTTGCCGGGCGTGGGTGACATGGCCAACGGCCTGGGGCTGGTGGCCGGTATCACGCTGTGGGGCTTTGGCCTTTGGTGGATGCTGATCGCCGTGTTGATCACCTTGCGCTACTTGCGCGCGGGCATCCCGTTCAACCTGGGCTGGTGGGGCTTCACCTTTCCGTTGGGGGTGTATGCGCTGGCCACTTTGAAGTTGGCGAGCCTGTTGCACCTGGGTTTCTTCAGCGTATTCGGCAGTGTGTTGGTGGTGGCGTTGGCGCTGATGTGGCTGATCGTTGCCAGGCGCACGGTGCAGGGCGCCTATAAAGGTGAGCTTTTTGTTTCGCCATGCATTGCGGGACTAGGGAATAAGTAAGCGGAGTTCGGTAAAGTCGTGGCCTGATAACTATTAGGCCACGCAGGAACACGGACGATGAGCCACCCCTCGCAATTCACCTTGCTGCGCACACGGCGTTTCCTGCCGTTTTTCATCACCCAGTTGCTGGGCGCGTTCAACGACAACATCTTCAAGCAATCGCTGATCCTCGCCATTCTCTACAAGCTCACCATCGACGGCGACCGTTCCATCTGGGTCAACCTCTGTGCCTTGCTGTTTATCCTGCCATTCTTTCTGTTCTCGGCGCTGGCCGGGCAGTTTGGCGAGAAATTCAACAAGGACGCGTTGATCCGCGCGATCAAGATCGGCGAGATCGTGATCATGGCGGTGGGTGCCACCGGCTTCCTGACCAACCATCTGGAATTGATGCTGCTGGCACTGTTTGCCATGGGCACCCACTCGGCGCTGTTCGGGCCGGTGAAGTATTCGATCATGCCCCAGGCCCTGCATGAAGATGAGCTGGTGGGCGGCAACGGCCTGGTGGAAATGGGCACGTTCCTGGCGATCCTGGCCGGCACCATTGGCGCCGGGATCATGATGTCGTCCACCCATTACGCGCCGGTGGTGGCCGTGGCGATTGTTGGCGTGGCGGTGTTGGGTTACCTGGCCAGTCGCAGTATTCCGCGGGCGGCGGCGTCGACCCCGGGGCTGCGCCTGAACTGGAATATCTTCAGCGAGTCCTGGGCCACCCTGCGCCTGGGCCTGGGGCAGACGCCGGCCGTGTCGCGTTCCATTGTCGGTAACTCGTGGTTCTGGTTTGTCGGTGCGATCTACCTCACGCAGATCCCGGCCTACGCCAAGGAATGGTTGTACGGCGACGAGACCGTGGTGACGTTGATCCTCACCGTGTTCTCGGTCGGCATCGCACTGGGCTCGATGCTTTGCGAAAAGCTGTCCGGGCGCAAGGTGGAAATCGGCCTGGTGCCGTTCGGTTCATTCGGCCTGACCGTATTCGGCCTGTTGCTGTGGTGGCACTCCGGCGGCTTCCCACAGAACGTGCAGGCCAACGACTGGCTCGCCGTGCTCAGCTATGGCCAGGCCTGGTGGGTGTTGTTGGATATCCTTGGCCTGGGTGTCTTCGGCGGCTTCTATATCGTGCCGCTGTATGCGTTGATCCAGTCGCGCACCGCCGAGAACGAACGTGCGCGCGTCATCGCGGCCAACAACATTCTCAACGCGCTGTTCATGGTGGTCTCGGCGATCGTATCGATCCTGCTGCTGAGCGTGGCCAAGCTGTCGATTCCCGAGCTGTTCCTGGTGGTGTCGTTGCTCAACGTCGCGGTCAACGCCTACATCTTCAAGATCGTCCCCGAGTTCACCATGCGTTTCATGATCTGGCTGCTCAGCCATTCCATGTACCGTGTGGAGCACCGCAACCTGGAGGCGATTCCGGATGAAGGCGCGGCGTTGCTGGTGTGCAACCATGTGTCGTTTGTCGATGCGCTGTTGATCGGCGGCGCGGTGCGTCGGCCGATTCGCTTTGTCACGTACTACAAGATCTACCGCTTGCCGGTGCTCAACTTTATCTTCCGTACCGCCGGGGCGATTCCGATTGCGGGGCGTCACGAAGATATTCAGATCTATGAAAAGGCCTTCACACGCATTGCGCAGTACCTGAAGGAAGGGGAATTGGTGTGCATCTTCCCCGAAGGCAAGTTGACCGCCGATGGCGAGATGAACGAATTCCGCGGTGGCGTGACGCGCATTCTGGAAGAGACGGCGGTGCCGGTGATTCCGATGGCGTTGCAGGGGTTGTGGGGGAGTTTCTTCAGCCGCGATCCGAACAAGGGGTTCTTTCATCGGATCTGGTCGCGGGTGGTGTTGGTGGCGGGTGGCCCGGTGGAGGAGCCGACGCCTGCGAGGTTGCAGGAGGTGGTAGCTGGGTTGCGGGGGAGTGTCAGGTAGTTTTGGGTTTGGCTGTACCGGCCCTATCGGGGGCAAGCCCCCTCCCACATTTTGACTGTGTTCACAAATCAAAGGTGGGAGGGGGCTTGCCCCCGATGACGGTAGTGGCTCAGGTGCTGATCTTGAGGCCAATCAGCCCGCAGATGATCAACGCCACACTGGCCAGCCGAAACAACGCCATGGACTCGCCAAACAGGATAATCCCCGCAATCACGGTGCCCACAGCCCCCACGCCGGTCCAGATCGCATAGGCGGTGCCCAGCGGCAGTTCCTTCATGGCCAGACCCAGCAGACCGAGGCTGATGGCCATGGCAGCAATCGTCAAGGCGGTGGGCAGCGGCTTGCTGAAACCGTCGGTGTACTTCAGGCCGACGGCCCAGCCGACTTCGAATAACCCGGCAAAAAACAGAATGATCCAGGACATGATGACCTCCTAACGATAGGTGGGGTCGTCCCCGGATTAGGCGCTTGAAGCGTCGCGAGGTCGTCCCCGCGAAGCTCGGTAGAGTGCCGAAAAGTACCCGGCTGATCAAGTTTGCGGCGTGTACTCCAGGGCGCGACGGTCTTCCTTCTCGCTCATGCGGCGAAAGTAGGTCGACAGCAATGCCCCGGAAATATTGTGCCAGACGCTGAACAGTGCACTCGGCACCGCCGCCAACGGTGAAAAGTGCGCACTGGCCAGCGCGGCACCCAGCCCGGAGTTCTGCATGCCCACTTCCAACGCCAGCGACTTGCGCTGTGCCAAAGGCAGCTTGAACACGCGGCCGGTGAAGTAGCCCAGCAGGTAGCCGAAACTGTTGTGCAGCATCACCACGGCCATGATCAACAGGCCCGATTCGGCGATCTTCGCCTGACTGGCAGCAACCACCGCCGCGACGATAATCACGATGCTCACCACCGACACCAGTGGCAATACATCCACCGCATGGCGGACCCGATCACCGAGCACGCGTTGCGCCAGTACGCCGAGCACGATCGGCAACAGCACCACCTGCAGGATCGACCAGAACAACTCCATGAACGACACCGGCAGCCAGGCCGATGCCAGCAGCCAGATCAGCGCCGGGGTGAGCAGTGGGGCGAGGAGGGTGGTGACGGCGGCGATGGCCACCGACAACGCCAGGTCACCGCGGGCCAGCCAGGTCATCACGTTGGACGACGTACCGCTCGGGCAGCAACCGACCAGGATCACGCCGACGGCAATTTCCGGCGGCAGGTGGAAGGCCTGGCACAGCAGCCACGCCACACCCGGCATGATCACAAAGTGCGCGACCACGCCCAGGGCCACGCGCCAGGGATGGCGGGCGACCTCGGCGAAGTCGTCGAGTTTGAGGGTCAGCCCCATGCCGAACATCACCAGGCCCAGCAGGGGCACGATGGCGCTTTTCAGGCCGATGAACCAGCCCGGTTCCAGGAAGGCGACGACGGCGAAAATCAACACCCAATAGGCGAAGGTGTTGCCGACGAAGCGGCTCAAGGCGGCGAGTGCGCGCATGGGGGGTGTCCTTTGTTGTTGGATTGAATCAAATGTGGGAGGGGGCTTGCTCCCGATTGCAGTCTGTCAGTCATAGGTGTTTTAACTGACAGAACGCTATCGGGGGCAAGCCCCCTCCCACATTTTGAATGTCACATGGCTTAGATGCCCTGCGGGGTTTCTTCGCCACCGAGTGCTTCAACCAGCGCCGGGATGAAATCGCCGAACGTCAGCATCATCAGGGTGAAGCTCGCGTCCAGTTGGCCCAGGGCTTCTTCACCGCCGTCCTGTTCCGCCTGGTCTTGCAGCAGGTCTTCGAACTTCAGGCGCTTGACCGTCATCTTGTCGTCGAGCATGAAGGACAACTTGTCCTGCCAGGCCAGGGACAGTTGGGTCACGACTTTGCCGGTGGTCAGGTGCAGCTGGATCTCTTCGCCGGTCAGGTCCTGGCGCTTGCAGCGCACGATGCCGCCGTCTTCGTGGGTGTCGCGCAGTTCGCATTCGTCGAGGACGAAGAAGTCATCGGCCGGCTTCTGGGTGGTGACCCAGTCGGTCATGATCGCGGTTGGCGCGGTTTTTACCGTGAGCGGTCGCACCGGCAGGGTGCCGATCACTTCGCGCAGGGTGGACAGCAGGTCTTCGGCGCGTTTCGGGCTGGCGGAGTTGACCAGGATCAGCCCCTGTTTCGGCGCGATGGCGGCGAAGGTCGACGAACGACGGATAAAGGCGCGGGGCAGGAACGCCTGGATGATTTCATCCTTGATCTGGTCGCGTTCCTTCTTGTAGACCTTGCGCATTTGCTCGGCCTCAATCTCTTCGACTTTCTCTTTAAGTGCGTCACGCACCACGCTGCCCGGCAGGATGCGTTCTTCCTTGCGCGCGGCGATCAGCAGGAAGTCACCGCTGACGTGAACCAGGGGAGCGTCTTCACCTTTACCAAACGGCGCGACGAAACCATAAGTGGTCAACTCCTGGCTGGCACAAGGGCGCGCCAGCTTGGTGGCCATGGCCGCTTCCAACGCCTCGGCATCAACAGGCAGATCTTGGGTCAGGCGATAGATAAGCAGGTTCTTGAACCACATGGGGTGAGTCTCTCCTTTATACAAAGGGGGGCATTATTCTCTTGATAACGTCCCAGGCCAACCCTGCCTAAGCCATTGGAAGCTATCAAAAAAAAGATTTAAGAAAGTGCTTGCCAGACTTAAGGTCGCTCCGTAGAATGCGCGCCACACCGAAACGAAGGGTGATTAGCTCAGCTGGGAGAGCGTCTGCCTTACAAGCAGAATGTCGGCGGTTCGATCCCGTCATCACCCACCATTCGCTTCATGTGTTACGCGCAGCGGTAGTTCAGTCGGTTAGAATACCGGCCTGTCACGCCGGGGGTCGCGGGTTCGAGTCCCGTCCGCTGCGCCATATTCGGTAACCTGGAACACTGAACGCCAGGTAACCACAGGAAGCCCGCTCATCGAGCGGGCTTTTTGCTGTCCAGGGTTTGTAAAACCGAAAAAAACGCCGCCGATCATTTCCGATGATCGGCGGCGTTTTTTTATTGGGTGATCAGAAATCCCAGCGGGTGCTGACCATGAAGTTGCCTGCGCCAGGTCGGCGGCATTCTGGCGGCAGCCCAGTTTGCGTCGCAGCCAGGTGAGCAGCCAGCCATGATGCTCGCTGTAGAGCTGGGTAATTTCCCGTTGGAATGGCGGTTCACCCACAGACATAGGCGTGGCTCAGGCGTTATTGAGAATAGTTTTTAATTGTGCGGTCTAGCCGCCGGTAAACGCAATAGATTCGCGTTTGAGGACACAGAAGCCCGTTTTTGCTGGGTTTTGTCATTGGCGAGAAAATATTTCAAATAAAGTGCATTTAAATCAAGACATTGCGGATTTTTGGTGTATGATGCCGCCCACACCGAAAGTGAAGGGTGATTAGCTCAGCTGGGAGAGCGTCTGCCTTACAAGCAGAATGTCGGCGGTTCGATCCCGTCATCACCCACCATTCGCTTCAAGTGTTACGCGCAGCGGTAGTTCAGTCGGTTAGAATACCGGCCTGTCACGCCGGGGGTCGCGGGTTCGAGTCCCGTCCGCTGCGCCATATTCGGTCACCTGGAACACTGAACGCCAGGTCACCCCAGGAAGCCCGCTCATTGAGCGGGCTTTTTTTCGTCCGCGATTTGACCTCCCTTGCCTTGACGTTGTGCACTGCCTCTTCGCCCTGAACTGTGCTGGTTCGTCATGACGTGAGGGAATACCCCCATGCACATTGGTCGATTGCACCCCTTGCCGCTTAAACGTTTATCTATAGCCACGCGAAGACTTCCAGGCGAGTCATCGGCAGCAGGACGCTGCGGTGCCCGCTCTCCAACACAAAAAATAGTCTGCAAGGGGAATGGCTCTAGATGAAATATCCACTGCGTCCGTTGGTGTTCTGGCCAACTTTCCTGATCCTGCTGGCGGCGGTGATCGCCAGCTACGTTGACCTGAATGCGTTCCTGGCGATCAGCAAACAGCTCAACAACCTGATCCTGAAAAACTTTTCCTGGCTGTTCAGCGCCGGCTCGTTTGCCATGGTCGTGCTGACCGCCATCGTCTACTTCTCCGCGCTGGGCAAGGTGCGTATCGGCGGTGAAGACGCGCAACCGTTGCTGAGTAAATGGCGCTGGTTCATGGTGGCACTGTGCACCACCCTCGCGGTAGGCGTGCTGTTCTGGACCACCGCCGAACCGCTCTACCACCTGTACGGCCCGCCCACCAGCTTGCCAATCGAGGCCGGCAGCGCGGCGGCGAAGAGCTTCGCCATGTCGACGATGTTCCTGCACTGGACCATCACCCCCTACGCGATCTACCTGGTGCCCTCGCTGGTGTTTGCCCTGGTGTTCTACAACCGCCGCAGCAATTTTTCCATCGGCGCCATGCTTGAACCGTTGCTCGGCGAAGCACGGGTCCGGCGCTATGCCGGGCTGATCGACACCCTGGCGATGTTCGCCCTGGTCGCCGGTATGGCCTCGTCCCTGGGCACCGGCGCGCTGACCCTGGCCGGTGGCCTGGCCCAGTACATCGGCGGTGAAACCACGCCGTTCCGCCTGGCCATCATCATTGCAATCATCGTCATCACCTTTGTCGCCTCGGCCGCCAGTGGCCTGCAAAAAGGCATTGTGATGCTGTCTTCGTTCAATACCTGGATCATGCTGGCCCTGGGGCTGTTCGTGCTGTTGTGCGGGCCGACCTTGTACATGTTCAGCCTCGGCGTCGAATCCCTCGGCGTCTACCTCGACACCTTCTTCAGCCGCAGCCTGTTCACCGGCGCTGCCAGTGGCGACACCTGGCCGCACAGTTGGACGGTGTTCTACTGGTCGGTGTGGTTTGCCTGGGCGCCGGTGAGTGCGCTGTTCCTCGGCAAGATCGGCCGGGGCTATACCGTGCGCGAATTCATCCACATCAACATGCTCTACCCGGCGTTGTTCACGGCCGTGTGGATCTGCATTTTCTCCGGCACCAGCCTGTATTTCGATGCGCTGGGCGACGGCAGCCTCAACCGTGTGCTCAACGAGCAGGGCGTGGAGCACGTGCTGTACCAGATGTTCCAGCAATTGCCGGCCAGCGGCCTGATGATCGCGTTCCTGCTGTTCGTGGCGTTCATCTCCTTTGTCACCGCGGCAGACTCCAGCACCGACGTGATCGCCAACCTGTGCAGCAAGGACGTGACCGCCGATTCCGACCTCGATGGCAACCCGCTGTTGAAGATTGTCTGGGGCCTGATCATCGGTACGGTGTCGTGGGTGATGGTCGCGTTTGTCGGCGTGGACGGGGTGAAGATGCTCTCTAACCTCGGCGGTTTGCCGGGCATGATCCTGGTGTTGCTGGCCAGTACCTCACTGATCTTCTGGTTGAAAAACCCCGCATTGCTGGATGTGAAACGCCTTCAGCGGACACCTGAGACGGAACTGCGTGGCGCCAGCCCGCTGCCGGATTTCGCCCGCTGATCGATTGAACCGCTGTTGGAGTTACTGATGGAAATCGTCACTGAGTTTACTTACACCGTGCGCGAGATCGAGCACTGCCTGATCCCTTTGAAGGACGGCACCCAACTGGCCGCCCGCATCTGGCTGCCGCAAGTCGCCGACCCGCAGACCTTCCCGGCGATCCTGGAATACCTGCCGTACCGCAAGCGCGATGGCACCGCCGTGCGTGATGCGCTGACCCACCCGTGGATGGCGGGGCAAGGCTATGTGTGTGTACGCGTCGACATGCGTGGCAATGGTGAATCCCAGGGCCTGATGGCCGATGAATACCTGTTGCAGGAACAGGAGGACGCCCTCGAAGTGATCGACTGGCTGTGCCGGCAGCCATGGTGCGACGGCAATGTCGGCATGATGGGCATCTCCTGGGGAGGCTTCAACGGCCTGCAAGTCGCGGCACGCCAGCCCGAGGCGCTGAAGGCGATCATCACGCTGTGTTCCACCGATGACCGCTTTGCCGATGACATCCACTACAAGGGCGGCAACCTGCTGATGGAGAACTTCGGTTGGGCCGCCACCATGCTCAACTTCAGCGCGGCGGTGCCTGACCCTTTGCTGGTCGGCGATGACTGGAAAGATCTCTGGCAACAACGCCTGGACGCCATGCCGTTGCTCGCCGAAACCTGGCTGCAGCACCAGACCCGCGATGACTACTGGCGCCATGGCTCGGTGTGCGAGGACTATGCGCAGATCAAGGCCGCCGTGTATGCGGTCGGCGGTTGGGGCGACGCCTACCGCAATACCGTATCGCGCTTGATGGAAAACCTGCCAGGGCCGAAGAAGGCCATGATCGGCCCGTGGATTCACAAATACCCGCACTTCGCCGTGCCCAATCCAGCCATCGGCTTTCTGCAGGAGGCCAAGCGTTGGTGGGATCACTGGCTCAAAGGTGTGGATAACGGCGTGATGGATGACGCGGCGTGCACCTTTTACCTACAGGATATTCTGCCCCCGAGGGGCAGTTATGCCGAACGGCCGGGCATCTGGGTACAGACCGCCGGCTGGCCGGACCCCCAGGTGCAATGGACTGATTTCAGCCTTGGCGAACATGGCCTGACTCCTGGGGCACAGCCCTTGGTCACACCGCGCAGCATTTGCTCGCCGCTGACCACGGGCCTGCACCAGGGCGAATACTGCGCCATCTGGTTTGGCCCCGATGGCCCGACGGATCAGCGCCGCGATGATGCCCACTCGCTGTGCTTCGATTCCCAAGCGCTGACCGAGCCGTTGGCGTTGTTGGGCGATGCCCGTCTCACGCTGCGCCTGGCGAGTGACACGGCCTGCGGCCAATTGGTCGCCAGGCTGAATGCCGTGGCACCGGACGGGCAGGTGACGCAGATCAGTTATGGCGTGCTCAATCTCACGCTGCGTGAAGACTTCTCTTGCGTAACACCTGTAGTCCCGGGGGAACCGATGGAGGTACATCTAAACCTCGACCACATCGGCCTGCGCTTGCCGGCCGGTTACCGCCTGCGTCTGGCCCTGAGCACCGCCAGTTTCCCGTTGCTGTGGCCAAGCCGCGAGCTGACAACCCTGACCTTGCTGGCGACCCTGCAAAGCCTGCAATTGCCGGTGTTCACCGGCGCTGCGGTGGACTGCCCGTTCGAGGCGCCGCAATCGGCGACGCCAGTGGCGATGGAAGTCCTACGCGCCGCGGCGCCGAAACGCACCCTGATCGAAGATGTGGGCAGTGGCGAAGTCTGCGTGAAGATCGAAGACGACCTGGGCGCGGTGCGTTTTACCGATCACGGCTTGTCGGTCGACCAGCGTTGCACCGAGCAATACCGCACCTTGCCTTGGGACCCGCTGTCGACGCGGGCGGATATCGAATGGCATTACCGCGTCGGCCGTGACCAGTGGGCCGTGGAGGTGGAGAGCCACTTGAGCGTGCATGCCGATGCCGAGTGGTTCTACATCGAAGGGGAGCAGACAGCCTGGGAAAACGGCCAGTTGGAACATCGTCGGCAATGGAGCAAGCGCGTGGCGAGGGTCGCGCTGTAAGCAGGCAACTGGCAGGATGCTTGCCATCGTGATCGCTGCGGGCCTGGGGCAACCCGGGCTCGTCATTGCCAATGGAACTGCTCATGTCGCGTCGAAACGTCGATCTTCCACCGCTCAACTGCTTGCAGACGTTCGAAGCGGCTGCCCGCCATTTGAGCTTTACCCAGGCGGCTAATGAACTGAACCTGACCCAGAGCGCGGTCAGCCGTCAGGTCAAGCGCCTCGAAGAGGACTTGGCCCGCCCATTGTTTTATCGCCTGGCCCAGGGCCTGAGCCTGACGCCCGCCGGTGTGCGTTACTTCCGCACCATCCAGCGCCTACTGCGCGAACTGGATCGCGAATCCGCCGAGCTGCGCCGGCGTGGCGCCGACCGCCAGTTGACCCTGGCCAGCACGCCCACTATCAGCACGATCTGGCTCGCCGGCCTGTTGCCACAATTCCAGCGCGAACACCCGGACCTGGATATCCGAATCCTGTGCAGCGAAAGCCCCAGCCATCTGGACGTCAGTGAATATGACCTGGGCCTTTTCTATCACCTGGATGAACTGGCCGCGCCCCACGGCCTCGAGCTCTCGCCGGTGTTCGACAGCGAGCAGGTCATCACTGTGTGCAGCCCGGCCTACCTCGAACACCACGGCCCGATTCGCGATATACACCATTTGCTGCACGCTCACACCTTGCTGATCGTGGAGGATCACTACCACGATTGGCTGACCTGGGCCGACTGGTTCACCGACGCCGGTGCCGACTATTACACCCCGCGCCACGCGTTGCGGACCAACAGCTATCAACTGCTGATGCAGTCGGCGGTGATGGGGCACGGCATCGCACTGGGCTGGAAGAGTCTGTTGGAGGACGACCTGGCTTCCGGGCGCCTGCAAATGGCCTTGCCCCATACCATGCACAGCCGCGGCCGCCTGCATCTGATGCAACCCCACCACCGCAACCCACCGTCGGCCGCGCGCAGTTTTCGCCAATGGTTACTGGCCAAGACCGCCGCGGCGGAGTCAGCTGGCTGAAGCTCAACGCTGGCCGGTTTTTTTCTTCCGGTTCTGACGCGTCGCCAAGTGCTCGAAACAAAAAGACGCGGTGCCGAACACCGCAATCAGGGTGAGTACGAGCATGCCGAGGGTTGAGCTTTCCACGGTGTTTTCCTACGGGTGATGGAGTAGGTCTTCACGGTAGAGGCGGGGAGAGAGTGGCTCAATAGACCCGACGCAATCCTTACGCCGCCGGGTCCATTGTTACGCACTTTTTACGGGGCGTTGCGGCTGTGGCGGTAATCGCTGACCGCTTCATACACCGCCTTGCGCAAGCGGTTGATGCCGCCGATAGGGCGATGTTCCGCTACGCCGAACCAGGGGTTGAACGACTGGTTGTCGCACGCCAGGTTCTGCTCGGGGGTATCGAAGTCCTGCGCCGGGATACGCACCTTGGCCACGGTTTCGTAGGGCGCATCGCTTTCCTTCCACTCGATGCTGGTGTCTTCGATCGGCATGAATTTCTGCGGGTTCTGCCGCTGGATCTGCAGCACGAAACACGCAGGCACGCGATCGGTGGACAACTGCTGGCTCAAGGCGCTGCGCAGGAAATTCGGCAGGTCCTGGTTCTGTTTGGGCAGTTGATATTCCGGGCAGCTCTGCGGGTCGGGGGTCACGCGGAACTTGGCGTTGGCCGTGCCGAACTTGTAGGGCGAGACCGAAAAGTAGGTGGTCTGTGTCGGGCTCGCCGGTGCTGGCGCCAGGGTCGCCAGGGCGATGAACAAGTGACGCACCTGCCAGGTGCGCGGGTCGACCTTGGGGAAGAACGCCAGGACTTTCTTGCCATCCGCCTGGGCGCCGATGTTCTGTGCGTACTCCGCCACATCACTGACAAAGAAGTTCGGGTGGCTGAACATCACGAAGTCCTGTTCGGTGCGGGTCTGCTGGTCGGCCAGCAGTTGCTTGCCCGGCACGTCCAACAGCTTGAGGGCCATGCCCCGTGCATCGCGGATGCTGTCGAACTGCGGGTACGCGTTGCCGTTGGACAGCCGCATCAGCGCCTGCCAGGTCTTGCCCGGCTCGGCGAACACGCCCTGGCGCAGCGCCGGATCGAGGTCGGCCATTACGCTGACTTCGGCCTTCACGCAGCCGTGGGCCTTGGCGTGGGCGTCGCGCAGGTAACGCGTGCCTTCGCGGTGTTGGTCGACGATGCGCACCGCCGTCTGGATGATTCCTTGGGTCATCGCCGCTTCGCCGGGCGGAATCTGTTCGTTTGGCGACACCGGCCCGCTGTGCTGCCAGGCATACCAGGCGGTGGCACCCAGCCAGACGAGCAGGCCGAGGCCCACCAGCCAAAGCAAGGTCTTGCCCAGAAACGCACCGATGCGCAGCCACAGGCGGGCGAGCAGGGAAGGTCGGTCGTAGGGGGATCGAATCATCATGGCAGTTGTTGCTCCAGCGGGCCGCCCAGCACTTTGAGGTATTCCAGCAGCGCCCAGCGTTCCTGCGGTAGCAGGCCACGGCCGATCACGCCCTTGCCACGACTGCCGGCACGGAATTCATGTCCGCTGTTGTGGTTGCCGGTGATTTTGGTATCGAACAGGAACGCATTCTTGAACGCCGCCGTCTCGAAACCGAGATGACGCGGGTCGTAGTTGAAGGTGCCTTTATAGAAGGTGGTGCTGCGCTCGTCCTGAGGCGAGAGTAACTGATAGATCGTCGGCACCGAGCCGTTGTGCAGGAACGGCGGCGTAGCCCACACGCCGGCGAGCGGCCGTGCCTTGTAGGCGCGCAGCTCGCGCACGCCGATGGGCAAGCCGTATCCATCCAGGCGCGGACGCTCGGCCGGGGTCACGCCGGCGGCACGGTAGGCGTGCTCTTCGACAAAGGCGGTGACGTAGGCGAGGCCCTTGGCCACGGACATTTTTTTCAGGTCCAGCGGTTCGGTCGGCGTCGGGTGCAGCTCGACGTTGAGTTTGGCCAGTTCCGCCGGGTCCCATTGCAGGGCGCTGAGGTCGTAGCGTTGGTCAGCAATGTTGCTGGCGGTGCCCGGGTCGGTGCCGATGTAGTCCACCGGCAGCATTTTCAACTGTTGCACCGGGCGGCCGTTTTCCTGGGTGACACTGGGCACATGGCAGCCGGCGCAGTTTTCCGCGAACAGTGCACGGCCCTGCGCGGCGAGGGGCTTGTCGATGGCGCCGAACAGGTCCTCGGGCCAGGTCGGCGGCTTGAGGCGTTGCAGGGTTTCTTCGATCAGGTTGAGGTCACGCACGCGGACGCTGGACGGGTAACGCGCATCGCCCTGGAGCGGCTGGCCGGCGGCGTCGAAAAAGCTCAGTGTGGCGCCGACACCCAGGGCCTCACCGATATTGCGCGCCATGGGTTGCTGGGCCGAGCCGTTCCATTGCACCCAGTCGAAGGTCCAGATATCCCACAACTGCGGGTAGTCCACCGGCGCGTTGGCGACGCGATAATTGTCCGGGGAAATCGCATCGCCAAAGCTGGCGTTGGCGATACGGCCAAATGCGTCGGTGCGGCCGGGGCCTTCTTCGGTGGGATAGAGGCCGCGATGAGTGTCGTTCCAGGCCACCTTGAGGAATTGGTTCAGCGATTGCTTGAAGTCCTGGCGCAGTTGTTTTTGCTCGGTGTCGTAGCGATCGCCGAGCACTTGGCGGGCAAAACGCTCGAACTTCCACGGGTTGTAGTAGGTGGCGGCGAGGCTGGCGACCAACGCCTGGCCGAAACTGCCGCCGCGCAGGGTCGGAACGCTGGAGGGCAGTACATGCTGGGCCGAACCGCCGTCGATGCGCAGGGCCTGGCCTTTGAAGTGCAGCTCGCCGGTATGGCAGGCGGCGCAGGTGATATCCAGGTATTCAACGTTGCTGCCGGCGTTTTTATGCCGGGCGAAACCCACTGGCAAGTTGCCGGGGTTCTGCGTGGTGGGCACCTGCTTGGGGTCGACCAGGAAACCGAAGCGTGCCAGGTAGTCGGGCGTGGCAAAACGTCGCTCGGAAAACGGCAGTTCGAGGGCGGTGAACCAGTCGTAGTGCAGGCCTTTTACTTGCGTGCCTTGGGGCGTGAAGTAATAGGTCTGGCGATCGGTGGCGCTCCATTGGTCCTGGTAGTGCACCTGCTCCACAGGCACGTAGTCCGGCAGCTTGGGGTTGATGGTGTAATAGAGCACCACGCCCAGCACCAGGGCCAGCAGGGTGAATATCAGGAGTAAAACACGGGTAAAAATGCGCAAGATGGCTATCCTTGTCTCGGCCTTGTCGAGTGGTCGCGTTGTTATGCCACTACACCACAGGGGCGGCAAGTGGCCATGAGCCTGGTAGTAGGCGGTCCCACGATCCGTCGCGGGCCTGCATCATGAATGAAAATGCTTTTAAACACGTGAACTTATCGGAAGTTTCCTGCTCACATGCCGGTAGCCATTGGTCGTGGCCGCCTGATAAGCTCGCGACTTTATTCGAATGCCCTTTTGGCGCATGAACAAGGAAATAGCATGAAACAGCATCGGTTGGCGGCGGCGGTGGCCCTGGTTAGCCTGGTACTTGCGGGTTGTGATTCGCAGACCAGCGTAGAGCTGAAAACCCCGGCGCAGAAAGCTTCCTACGGTATCGGCCTGAACATGGGCAAGAGCCTTGCCCAAGAAGGCATGGATGACCTGGATTCCAAAGCTGTAGCCCAGGGCATCGAAGATGCCGTTGGCAAGAAAGAGCAGAAGCTCAAAGACGACGAACTGGTTGAAGCGTTTGCCGCACTGCAGAAGCGTGCTGAAGAACGCATGACCAAGATGAGCGAAGAGTCGGCAGCCGCCGGCAAGAAATTCCTCGAAGACAACGCCAAGAAGGACGGCGTCGTCACCACCGCTTCCGGTCTGCAGTACAAGATCGTGAAGAAGGCCGATGGCGCCCAGCCCAAGCCAACCGACGTGGTGACTGTTCACTACACCGGCAAGCTCACCAACGGCACCACCTTTGACAGCTCCGTGGATCGCGGCAGCCCGATTGACCTGCCGGTCAGCGGTGTGATCCCGGGTTGGGTCGAAGGCCTGCAACTGATGCACGTGGGCGAGAAGGTCGAGTTGTACATTCCTTCCGACCTGGCCTACGGCGCACAGAGCCCGAGCCCGGCGATTCCAGCCAACTCCGTGCTGGTCTTCGACCTGGAGCTGCTGGCCATCAAGGACCCAGCCAAGGCTGACGCGCCTGCTGCACCAGCCGCCAAGAAGTAATCGGCGCCTGAACACACAACGCCCCGTCTCGACGGGGCGTTGTTGTTTCTGGGGCCAGCAGGCACCTGAATGTGGGAGGGGGCTTGCCCCCGATTGCGGTAGATCAGTCACTTATGCTGTGGCTGAACCATTGCCATCGGGGGCAAGCCCCCTCCCACATTAGAGCTTGGCGAATTCAAACGAACGTCTGCAGCCGGTTACAGTCTGATATAAGACTCGAGTACGGGTAGCCGCACATCAACGCCAAGTCAATGAAATCTTGGGTTTTTTTTCAGTGCGCAAAAAACGCCCGATCTGACTGCAAGCCTTGTACTACGTGGCTTTCAGCCCGGAAAATAGGCTCTGTTCACAAGGTTATCCACAATTTGTGTGGATAACCTTTTATGTCGCCTGGAACTGGAGTGACGAATGAAACCACCCTTCAATTTCACCCGTTTCCTGCCCATGGCCGCACGTCTCCTGGGTCGCGGGCGCTTGCCCACGCTGTTGTTTGCGGTCGCCGCCAAAGGCTCGAGCCAAGGCAACCGCCTGGGCAAGCTCAAGGATGATCTCAAGTTGCTCCAGGCCCTGTGCCTGGCTTACTGGCGCGGTGAGTACCGGGCCATCAGCCCCAAGGCGCTGATCTCGGTGGTGGCGGGGCTGATGTATTTCCTCAGCCCGATTGATGCGATCCCCGACTTTATCCCGGTGTTCGGCATGCTCGATGACATTGCTGTGCTGGCATGGGTCATGAAGACCCTGGACGGTGAACTGAGCGCGTTTCGCGCCTGGCGAGAGGCCCAGCGCCCGGAAAAGCTCGCCGTGGTTGAGCGCCTGCCTGCGACGCCCTCGCTGCTGGCCCAGGAAAACCCGCAAAAAAACCCATGACTTGGCTATCCCCTGCGACCTTTGTGGCTGTTAGGATTACACTCCTAAGGAAAGAGCTTACTTAGTAAGTGCAGTTATCCTACGGGGCAGTCATGGATATTCAGATAATTTCACGTAATGGCGAACCCGAATATGCGGTGTTGCCATGGGATCAGTACCAGGCGCTGCTAAAAGCTGCCGGTCAGCAACAGACTACGCTACCTCCTTCCTCATCGACTGCCCAAGCCGCCCCTGCACAGGACCTGCGCCCGCTCGCCGACCTGCGCGGCTTGCGCGAAGCCAAGGGTCTGGCGATCGAGACCCTGGCCCGCACCGTGGGCATCAGCCCGTCATATCTTGGATTGATTGAAAGTGGTGAACGCCAGCCGGATGCCGCGATCCGCCGCAGCCTGGCCTGGGAATTGGGCGTTGCAGGTTGGAGGGATGAATCTTGAGCCTACGTATCAGCCGTCAACACTGGGATGGATTACTCAACGAACTGGACCAGGCGCGCCGTCAGCGCCATTTGCTGACTTACCGTGCGCTGCTGGAGCGCCTGCAATTTCCCACCCCGGCCATGCAGACCCTGGCCGCCGCCCTGGAACACCTGGCGGCGCTGGACGCCAAGGCCGAGCAGCCATTGCGCAGCTCGCTGGTGATCAGCCAGGGTGCCAGCCGTTTGCCGCGTACCGGTTTCTTCGAGTGCGTGGAGCGCCTGGGGCGTTTCAGCGGGCCGTCCGATGGCGTGGCCGCCGCCTCCTGGCACGCGTCGGAAGTGGTGCGGGTGTTTGAATACGAGTATCCCGAGTCCGCCGAGGCCTAAAGCGCCTGGGAGAGTGCGTCCATGCTGTCGATCACATGGATGCTGTAGCCGGCCATATCCTTGGCATGGTGCTTGGCCTGCGACGCCAACTCCGCCAACTGGCTGGCATCGAGTTGTCCACAGGCCTGTGGATATAAATGCACCACGCCGATGGACAGCGACAGCAGTGCAAACTCCTGGCGCACGCCCTGGCGGTTCAACGCCACGAAACAGCCGGCCTCCAGATGCTCGGCGCGGTAGAAGCGCCGGCATTGGGTATGGAAGTCATCCAGCAGTTGGTTGAGCCGCTTGCGCCAGTCCTGCGGGCCGAGCACCAGCAAAAAGTCATCGCCGCCGATATGCCCGACAAAGTCGCGGCTGGGATCGACGCGGTCGTTCAGGCACTGCGCCAGGCACAGCAACACCTCATCGCCACGCCCATAGCCGTAGATATCGTTGAACGGCTTGAAGCTGTCGATATCCACGTAACAGATCACCGACTCGCGCTGTTGTTGCAGCAGGCGTGTGAGGCACTGCTGGATCGGCACGTTGCCGGGCAGCAGGGTCAGTGGATTGGCGTAGCGCGCCTGCTGGATCTTCAGCTCGGTGATCAGCTTGAGCACATCGATCACCCGGCCCAGGCCCAGGTAATCGCCATTGAGGGTGATGATGAAATCTTCTTCGATGCGTTGCCGCGCACGGCTGGT
The DNA here is from genome assembly GCF_059133265.1 of Pseudomonas sp. FBCC-B1565. Lineage (NCBI taxonomy): Bacteria > Pseudomonadati > Pseudomonadota > Gammaproteobacteria > Pseudomonadales > Pseudomonadaceae > Pseudomonas > Pseudomonas sp. FBCC-B1565. The sequence continues at coordinate 4,550,190 of NZ_CP101438.1, read as the reverse complement.
GAGCAGGCGGCTGACCTGTTGCAGCGACTGGCTCAACTCCACCGCGAGGAAGTCGGTGCTCATCAAGCGGCTGATGGGCTTGCGCGCAAACAGGTCGGTGGCGAACGGCTTGAGCAGCGCATCCGACAGCGAATGCCGGTGCACGATACCGACCGGGTGGCCACGCCCGTCCAGCACTGCCAGGGAGTTGAGGTTGGCCTGGCGGCGGAACGCTTCGAGCACCTGGGCAGTGGCGGTGTCCTGGTCCACTGCCGGCTGTTCGCTGAGCAGGGCGCTGAGGTCGCTGCCTTCCTCGTTCAGCGCCACGTTGGCGCTGTCGGGCTTGGGCAGCATCAGCCGCGCTTCCTGCGGCGGTTGCTCCTGTGGACGGCACAGCAGGTAGCCTTGGACCAGGTCTACGCCCATCTCTGTCAGCACCGCCAACTCTTCGGGCAACTCGATGCCTTCGGCGATCACCTGGGCGCGTGACGCCTTGGCGATCTGCAGGATGGAGCCGACAAACTCGCGCTTGAGCGCATCCTGATGGATGCCGTCGATAAAGTGTCGGTCGATCTTCACGTAATCCGGGCGCAGCTCCGACCACAAGCGCAGGCTGGAATAGCCGGCACCGAGGTCATCCAGGGCAATCGAGAACCCCATGTTGCGGTAGTGGTGCAGGGCGGTTTGCAACAGGTCGATATCATTGGTGGGGGTTTGTTCGGTGAGCTCGATCACCACCTGGCTCGGTGGGATGCCGTAGTCATGCAGCAGTTGCAGGGTGCGCCCCGGTTGGTGCGCGGTTTCCATCAGCGATTGCGGCGAGACGTTGAGGAACAGCTTGCCCGGCAGCTTCTGCTCGCTGAAGCGTCGACACGCGCTTTCGCGGCAGGCCATTTCCAGTTCGCTGAGGCGTCCGGCCTGGCCGGCCACGGAGAACAAGGCGACGGGAGAGTGCAGCGGGCTGTTGGACGGGCCGCGGCTGAGGGCTTCGTAGCCGAGAATACGCCGTTCAGACAGGCAAATGATCGGTTGGAACAGGCTGTGCAAACTGCCTTGAGCCAGGATAGAGCCCAGTGCATTCAGCTGTTCGGTCATGGTCATGGCGATCTCGATCGAAAAAAAAGGACCGCAGGCTTGAAACCTGCGGTCCTTCATTTCACGACAGAATGATGTCTATATGATGACACTCCAGGGAGCGATCACATTAAATCGCCATCATTTACTGCTTGGCCACCTGCTTGCTGATCTTCAGGTAGTCCAGCAGGATCCGGCCGGTCTCGGCCAGGTAAGCGTCGTCTTCCGGCTTGGTTTTTTCCGCTTCGGCCGGCAGCGCGTCTTCGTCTTCTTTCTTCAGCTCCTTGAGTGGATCCTCACCCTTGGCCTTGCGGCGGATGTTTTCCAGTACGAGTTGCTTGTTTTCGATGTCGGCGTGCTGCGCGCGGCGGTCCACTTCGTTGAGGCTGACGGTTTTTTCTTCCATCAGCTTCTTGGCCAGGGCCAGCTTGTCGCGGATGAACACGAACTCGGCATCCTTGGCGGAGCGGGTGTCGTGGTCAGCTTTCAACTGTGCCAGGAACGGTTTGAACGGATCCGACGCCGGCTTGATCGCAGGGCGGATGGTGTCCCACGGCATGGCTTCCGGCAGGGCGCTTTCGCCGATTTCCTTGGTGTCGATGATCGACGGGAAATCGATGTCCGGCAGTACGCCCTGGTGCTGGGTGCTCTGCCCGGAAACCCGGTAGAACTTGGCCAGGGTCAGTTTCAGCTCGCCATGGTTCAGCGGCTGGATGGTCTGCACGGTGCCCTTGCCGAAGGTCTGGCCACCGATGATCAAGGCGCGGTGGTAGTCCTGCATGGCACCGGCAAAAATCTCCGAAGCCGAGGCCGAGAGGCGGTTGACCAGCAAGGCCATCGGGCCTTTGTAGAAGGCGCCCGGGTTCTCGTCTTCCAGCACGTCGACACGGCCGTCAGCGTTGCGGACCAACACGGTCGGGCCTTTGTCGATAAACAGGCTGGTCAGCTCGGTCGCTTCCTGCAGGGAGCCGCCGCCGTTGTTGCGCAGGTCGATGACCACGCCGTCGACTTTTTCCTTCTGCAGTTCGGTGAGGATTTTCTTCACGTCGCGGGTGGTGGACTTGTAGTCCGGGTCGCCGGCACGGAAGGCCTTGAAGTCCAGGTAGAAGGCCGGAATCTCAATCACGCCCAGCTTGTAGTCCTTGCCATCCTGCTTGAGGTTGAGGACTTTCTTCTGCACGGCCTGGTCTTCGAGCTTCACCGCTTCACGGGTGATGGACACGATCTTGCTGGTCTGGTCGTTCGGTGCATTGGTGTGCGGAATCACTTCCAGGCGCACCACGCTGCCTTTCGGCCCACGGATCAGCTTGACCACTTCGTCCAGGCGCCAACCGACCACGTCGACCATCTCTTTGTCGCCCTGGGCCACGCCGATGATCTTGTCGGCCGGAGCGACCTGCTTGGTCTTGTCGGCCGGGCCTGCCGGTACCAGGCGCACGATCTTGACCTGATCATTGTCGCTTTGCAGGACGGCACCGATGCCTTCCAGCGACAGACTCATGTTGATATCAAAATTTTCCGCGTTATCTGGCGACAGATAATTGGTGTGCGGGTCGTAGGACATCGCGAAGGTGTTGATGTAGGCCTGGAAGATATCTTCGGCACGGGTCTGGTCCAGGCGCGCCAACTGATTCTTGTAGCGCTTGGTCAACAGCTCCTGGATGGCCTTGGGCTCTTTGCCGGCGATCTTCAGGCGCAGCACTTCGTCCTTGACGCGTTTGCGCCACAGGTCGTCAAGCGCGGCGGTGCTGGTCAGCCAAGGCGCGTCCTTGCGGTCCACCAGAAGGTTTTCCTTCTGGGTGAAGTCGAGCTTGTCGACGCCTTTGTCCAGCTCACCCAGGGCGAAGTCCAGACGCGCTTTGACGCGGTCCAGGTAACGCTTGTAGATGGTGAACGCGGGCTGCAGGTCGCCGCTCTTGAGGAAGTCGTCGAACTGGGTCTTCCACTTGTCGAACTCAGCGATATCGCTGGCCAGGAAGTAGCTGCGCGACGGATCCAGCAGCTTGAGGTAGCTGTCGTAGATGATCACCGAGCGAGCGTCGTCCAGCGGCGGCTTGCTGTAGTGATGACGCTTGAGCAACTCGACGACGTTAAGGCTGGCAATCACCTCATCGCGATCAGGTTGAAGATTGTCCCAGCTGTTGGCTGCGAACGTATTGGTCGACATCGACGCGAAGCCGAGACCAATGAATAGAGCGAGGGCGGTGCTGGGGAACAGATGCTTCATGCTGATTCGACGCGGGGGCAATTGATAACGCATATTAGGCCGTCTTTGAGGGAGCCGGTTCCATATGGTCCGGTCGCATAATGCAAAAAGCCCGGCGATACAGCTACGGGCTCAGTCCAGACTCACTATGGAGGCACTGTGAAAGCATTGCAAGGCGTTGACGGTCATGTGGAGTGGTTGGAAGAACCCAGTCCTACTTGCGATGTAGGGCAAGTTCGTATTCGTGTGGCGGCAGCGGGCCTCAATCGCGCCGATTTATTACAGCGTGCGGGGCTCTATCCGCCGCCACCGGGTGCCAGCCACGTGCTGGGCCTGGAGTGTTCCGGGGTGATCAGCGAAGTGGGTGCCGGTTCTTCCTGGCAAGTCGGTGACCGGGTTTGCGCACTGCTCGCCGGTGGCGGCATGGCCGAAGAAGTAGTGGTGGATGCGCGGCATGTGCTGCCGGTACCGGAAGGATTGTCGCTGATTGAAGCCGCGGCATTGCCTGAGGTGTACAGCACGGCGTGGCTCAATCTGTTTCAGTTGGCGGGCCTCAAGCCTGGCGAAAAAGTGTTGCTGCATGCCGGCGCCAGTGGCGTTGGCTCGGCGGCGATTCAACTGTGCAAGGCGTTTGGCAGTCCGTGCTGGGTCAGCGTTGGCTCGGCTGAGCGCCTGGCGTACTGCGAGGCACTGGGCGCACAAGGCGGCGTGGTGCGTACCGATGGCATCGAGGGGCTGCGGGATTTCGGGCCGTTCGATGTGATCCTCGACCCGGTCGGCGGCAACTATGCAGCGCTGGACCTTAAGCTGCTGGCCCTTGATGGTCGTTGGGTGTTGATCGGCTTGATGGGCGGGCGTGACGCGCAACTGGACCTGGCCCAGGTACTGGGCAAGCGCATTCAGTTGCTGGGCTCGACCTTGCGCAGCCGCAGTGATCAGTTCAAGGCCGACCTGTTCAGCGACTTGAGCCAGCATGTGTGGCCGCTGTTTGTTGAAGGGCGGCTGAGCCCGCAGTTGGCCAGGACCTTTGCGATCAAGGATGCCGAAGCGGCGTTTGCCGAGCTTGCGACCAACCGGATTTCCGGGAAGTTGGTGTTGGTGATTGACGAAAGCCTGAGCTGAATTGTAATGCGTTTAATAATGTGGGAGGGGGCTTGCCCCCGATGACAGTGGGACAGTGAAGAATTCTTCATCTGACACACTGTCATCGGGGGCAAGCCCCCTCCCACATTTTTGATCTCGGCTCAATCAGACCCAGTGATGGATCGGCCAGCCGGCCTTTTCGGCATGCTCGCGCAACACCGGATCCGGGTTCACTACCTGTGGATGTTCCACCTTCAGCAACAACGGCAAATCATTGCGCGAGTCCGAGTAGAAATACGCACCGTCCAGCGTTTCACCTTCCTGCTCCAGCCACTCCAGCAAGCGGGTGATCTTGCCTTCACGGTAGGTCAATACACCCTCGGTATGGCCGCTGTACACGCCGTGCTTCACTTCAAGGTTGATGCCCAACACCTCATCAATGCCTATCCGCGCCGCAATCGGCGTAACCAGGTGTGTGCCGGAGGCAGAGATCACCAGGATCCGGTCGCCATTCGCACGGTGGCGGGCGATGGTCTTGGTGGCGTCGCTGTAGATCAGCGGTTCGATCACGTCCTCGACCCACGGCTCCACCAGGTGTTCGATTTCCTCCGGTGTGCGGCCGATCATCGGTTCGAGGCTGAAAGCCATGAAGTCTTCCATCTTCAACTGGCCCTGGCTGTAGGCGTCCATCAGCTCGTCGTTCCTGCGCATGAACGACTCAGGGTCGACCCAGCCCAGGCTGCCCATTTGCTTGCTCCACAGGGTGGCGCAGTCGCCGTGGATCAGTGTGTCGTCCAGATCAAAAATTACCAATGCCATCCGTCATGCTCTCTCAATAAATCGTCGCTGCTCAGGCTACTTCACACAGGGCGCTGGGGTCGATGGAAAGTGCCAGGCGTTGCCCGTCCGGGTGCAGGTCGTCGGCCGAGCGGTTGAGTACGTCTACCACCAGTTCCACGCCACGTGCTTCGATGCGGTAGCGGATCACGTTGCCCAGCAGGCTGTGGCTGCGCACCAGGGCATCCAACTCACCATTGCGGCTCAGCTCGATGGCCTCCGGGCGAATGGCGATGCGGCTGTTGATCGGGCGTTGCAGCAACTGGGTGGCCTTGTCGGCATCCAGCAGGTTGTAGTTGCCGATGAACCCGGCGGCGAACACGTCCACCGGCGCGGTGTAGAGAGTCTCGGCATCGCCGCTCTGCACGATCTTGCCCTGGTTCATCAGGAAGATCCGGTCGGACATGGTCAGGGCTTCTTCCTGGTCATGGGTCACGAAGATCGTGGTCAACCCCAGCTCGCGCTGGATCTGGCGGATCTGCTCGCGCAGGTGCTTGCGAATCCGTGCGTCCAGTGCCGACAGCGGCTCATCCAGCAGCAACAGGCGCGGGCGCGTGACCAGGGAGCGGGCGAGGGCCACGCGCTGGCACTGGCCGCCGGACATCTGGTGCGGGTAGCGGCCGGCGAGGTCCTTGAGTTCCACCAGTTGCAGCACTTCCTGCACGCGCTTGTGGCTGTCGTCGGCGTTGACCTTCTGCATGCGCAGGCCGAAGACGACGTTCTGTTCCACGGTCATGTTGGGGAACAGCGCATAGCTCTGGAACACCATGCCGATATGGCGTTTCTGCGGGCTCAGCGGGACGATGTCCTGCCCATCCAGCAGGATTTTGCCACTGTCGACCGAGGTCAGCCCGGCGATGCAGCGCAGCAGTGTGGACTTGCCGCACCCGGACGGGCCGAGCAGGGTGACGAATTCGCCCTTGGCGATTTCGCAGTTGATATCACTGAACACCGGGGTGCCGGCGTAGCCTTTCTGCAGGTGTTGGACGCTGACGAAGCTCATTGGCTTTTGTCCTTGTTCAAGATATTGGCGGCCCAGGTCAGCACCAGCACAAAGAAGAAGTAGGAAATCACGACGGCACTGGTGAAGTGGCCGCTGCTGTTGCGCATGTTGTTCAGGTACACCTGCAGGGTTTCGTAGCGGGTGCCCACGAGGATGTTGGCGAACACGAACTCGCCGAACAGGAACGAGAACGACAGCAACAGCGCCACCATCAAGCCTTTGCGCAAGTTCGGCAGCACCACCAGGATCGCCGCCTGCCAGGTGCTGGCGCCGAGTAGTTGGGAGGCGTCCATCAGGTCGCGCAGGTTGATCGCTTGCAAGTTGTTGGTGATCGCCCGGTACATGAACGGCAGCGCGACGGTGAAGTAGCAGCCGATCAGAATCCACGGCGTGCCCACCATCGCAAAGGGCCCGGAGCCATACAGTTGCAGCAGGCCCACCGACGACACCACCGGTGGTACCGCGAAGGGCAGCAGGATCAGGATGTTCATCAGCGCATCGAGCTTGGGGAAGTGGTAATGCACCACGAACAACAGCGGCAAAATCAGCACCACCGACAGCACCAGCGCACCCACGCACACCAGCAGCGATTGCCCGAAGGCCATCAGGAAGCGCGGGTCGCTCCACAGCTGCACGTACCATTTCACCGTGAAACCAGCTGGCAGGATTGTTGCCGACCAACTGCTGGCGATGGAGTAGACGAAGGTGCCCACCAACGGCAGCACCAGGATTGCAAATAACAGCCACACCACCACGCGGTGGTAGAGGGAGGCCGGGCCGGCTTCAGCGCGAGACATGGTAGCTCCTCTTGAGCAGCAGTTGATGGACCACGGTGACCACGGTCATCAGCGCCACCAGCACCACGGCCAGGGCGCTGGCCAGGTTCGGGTCGAGGGACACGTCACCGGAGACCAGGCCCGCGATGCGGATCGGTAGCACGTTGAAGTTGCCGGTGGTCAGCGCATACACCGTGGCGTAGGCGCCAAGGGCGTTGGCCAGCAGGATCACGAAGGTGCCGAGCAGGGCCGGAGTGAGCACCGGCAGGCCGATATGCCGCCAGAACTGCCAGCCGTTCGCGCCCAGCAGCGACGCCGACTCGCGCCAATCTTCACGCAGCGCATCGAAGGCCGGGTACAGCAGCAGTACACCGAGGGGAATCTGGAAGTAGGTATAGAGGATGATCAGGCCGGTCTTGGAGTACAGGTTGAAGTCCTGAATGATCCCGGCCTGCTTGAGCATGATCGTAATGCTGCCGTTGAAGCCCAACAGGATGATGAAGGCGAAGGCGAGGGGCACGCCGGCAAAGTTGCTGGTCATGTTGGCAAAGGCAGTGACGAAGTTGCGCAGTGGCGAATCTACCCGGCGCAACGAGTAGCTCCCCAGCGTGGCAATGATGATGCCGAACACGCTGGAGTAGAAGCTGATCTCCAAACTGAGCTGAATGGCTTGCAGGTAGAACTTCGAGCTGAAGATGCGCGTGAAGTTTTCCAGGCCCCAGCCAGCCTCTTCGGTTTGCAGACTGTTGATCAGTACCCACACCAGCGGGGCGATTTCGAACACGATAAAGAACAGCGCGAAAGGTACCAGGCACAGCAGCGCTAGCCATTTGCCTCGGATCATTTCAACAGCTCCCGGCATACAGGTTTGTCGTGGGGTACGCCCAGCAGCTCACAGACGGTGCCGCACAGCTCAGTCTGTTTCGGTGCGGCGCGGGTGTCCAGGCTGAACGCAGCGCCCAGCACAAACAGCGGCACTTCGCGTTCTTCGGGGAGCAGGCCATTGTGGGAGCGGTCGTTGTTCATGCCGTGGTCGGCGGTGACCAGCACCTGGTAGCCGGCATCGAGCCAGGTGTGCAGGTAGTCGGCCAGGATGATATCGGCCGAGCGTGCGCTGTTGCGGTACTGCGGAGTGTCGAGGCCGTGCTTGTGGCCGGCGTCGTCGATGTTCATCGGATGCACCACCAGGAAGTTCGGCGCGTGCCTGAGGCGCAGGCTTTCGGCGTCGGCGAACAGGTGGGAGTCCGGGTAGTGGTCATTCCAGTAGAAATGCCCGTGCTGGATCGCCAGCGCCGTGTCGTCGGTATGACGGTCGCGGGCGGCGAGGAAGGGCGTGCGGTTATACAACTCGCTGACCCAGTGATAAGCCGCCGCTGCCGTGGTCAGGCCGGCGTCGGTGGCGTAATGGAAAATGCTGCGCTGGTTGGACAGGCGCGAGACGTTGTTGTGGACGATACCGCTCTGGATTGGGGGTACGCCGGTGAGGATGCATTCATACAGCGGGCGGGACAGGGCGGGCAGTTCACATTCCAGTTTGTACAGGGCTGCGCGTCCTGCGCCGACATAGGCCTGCAAGTGCCCCATGGCGTGCCGCGCAACCTCGAAGTTCAGGCCGTCGAGCACGACAAGGATGACATTGTGCTTCATGGGGGGAGGCGCTCCGCAACGATGGACTTGACTCAATATTCCTGGTGCATCTGGGTTCAAGTGTGGGAGGGGGCTTGCCCCCTCCCACATTGGATCTCCAGTGGAGTCCAGTGTGAGGTGGCAGGCTTACTTCATCTCTACGATGACTTGCTCGTTCCACAACTGAGGCAGCTTCTTGGACGTGGCTTCCCAGGCATCGGCATCCTTGATCGGCTGCGGGTTGGCCTTGGTGTACTGCTCGCCCGGAATCAGGTTCTTGGCGATCTCGGCCGGCAGTTTCAGGTCGGTTTCAGCGCGGATCGGACGCGCATTGCCTTTGGCCAGGTTGAGTTGGCCGGCGTCGCTGAAGATGTACTCGCGGGTCAGCTTGGCGGCGTTCGGGTGTTTGGCGTATTTGTTGATGATGGTGGTGTAGCCGGATTTCACCGAGCCGTCCGATGGGATCAGCACTACGTAGTCATCCGGGTTGGCCATCTTGGCCTTGTAGCTCAGGCCGTTGAAGTCCCAGACCACGCCCACTTCGACTTCGCCTTTTTCCATGGTGGCGATGGTCGGGTTGGACAGCGAGAGACGGCCTTGCTGGGCGATCTTGGTGAAGAATTGCAGGCCAGGGGCGATGTTCTTTTCGTCACCTTTATTGGCAATGGCGGCCGCCAGCACGCCATTGGCCGCTTGCGCCGCGGTGCTCACGTCGCCAATGGAAACTTTGTATTTGCCTTTTTGCAGGTCAGCCCAGCTGGTGGGCACGTCAGAACCGTGCAGCAGTTTCTTGTTGACGATAAACGCGATGGTGCCGGTGTAGGCCAAGGCCCAGTGACCGTCCTTGTCCTTGGCCCAATCCGGGACCTGGGCCCAGGTGGACGGTTTGTACGGCAGGGTGACGTCCTGCTTCACCGCAATCGGACCGAACGCCGCGCCCACGTCGCCGATATCGGCACTGGCGTTGTCTTTCTCAGCCTTGAACTTGGCGATTTCCTGGGCCGAGCTCATGTCGGTGTCAATGTGCTTGAGGCCGTAGGTCTTGGCCAGGTCTTCCCAGGTGCCTTTCCAGTTGGCCCAGTCATCGGGCATGCCGACGCTGTTGACAGCGCCTTCTGCCTTGGCGGCAGCTTCCAGGGTTTTTAGATCGGTATCAGCGGCCATGGCGGCGGTGCACATGGCAATGGTCGAGCCTAACAGTGATGCCAGGAAAAGCTGTTTCATCCGAAGCTCCTTTGGGCGTTTTCAACGCGGCGGTTGTTTCTGCGGTGTTGTTGGTCTAGGTCAGAGCAATACCTGAGCCAATCTAGGCTCGATGGATGACAGTTTCATGTCGATGTCGTTTTTAAATCGCTGATGTCGCTCGTCGCAGAGTGAGCGTAGACCATGCTCAAGCGCCCGCAGGGATTGGACTTGGCCGATGTATTGCAGGGTGTGCTGCGACGGATGCACACGGACTGTCATCTGTCGGTCATCTGTAATACCTAGGCTGGCACTCAACCGTGCAAGCCCCTTTACGCAGCGGTTTGTGCACCTTGTCGGTGCTGGTCTAGTCCAGATAGGTAACGTTGATGCGTGATGAGGCAATCAAGGCGGTGACATCCATCGGCCTGGCGCTGCAAGAGCAGATCGACCACGGCCTGTTGCCGCCTGCCAGCAAACTGCCCGCCGAGCGCAAGCTCAGCGAGTTGTTCGGTACCACTCGGATTACGGTGCGGGAAGCCTTGTTACAACTGGAAGCCCAGGGCCAGATCTATCGCGAGGAACGGCGCGGCTGGTTTGTCTCGCCGCCACGGCTGGCCTACAACCTGATGCAGCGCAGTCACTTTCACGCGATGGTCAGCGACCAGGGGCGGGTGGCTTCCACCGAGGTCATCTCCGCGCGGCTGCAACCGGCGTCGGCGGCGGTGTGTGCGTGGCTGCAGTTGCCGGCGCTGTCGAGCGTGATCCAGATTTGCCGTGGCCGGCGAATCGATGGGCGCCTGGTGTTGTATGTGGAGCACTACCTGAACCCGCAGTATTTTCCTGGGATCCTGGCGTGTGATCTGAATCAGTCGATGACCGAGTTGTATGCGCGCAAGTACGACCTGCACTACGGGCGGGTGCGTTTCGAGATCGTGCCGACGTCACTGCCGGTGGAGGCCGCCGCGGCGTTGCGCGTGTCGGTGGGCAGCCCGGGCTTGCGTATCGCCCGGGTCAACTATGACCAGCATCAGCGGTTGATCGACTGCGACCTGGAGTTCTGGCGGCATGATGCGATTCATGTTGGCGTGGATGTTATGGGGTCAGCGCCTTGATCACCTGATCCACATTGTTCTCCAGCTCCGCCACCGGTTCCGCACCGTCCACATTCAGCACCAGCAGCTTGGCGCCACTTGCAGTCACCGCCGCCGTCACCGCCTCGCTCGGCTGGCGATGATGCAGCACCACCGCCACATCGTTGTCCTTCAGCTCGGCCGTGAGCTTCTGTAACGCCTCGGGCGTCCAGTCGGCATCCGGCCGCGCATCGGTGCTGAGCACTTCCAGGTTCAAACTGCTGATCAGATAAGCAAAGTGATCACTCAGGCTGACCACGCTCAGGTTGTCCGCCTTGGCCAGGCGCGCTTCGCTGTCGGCGGTGAGTTTGAGCAGGCGCTGCTTGAGGGCGGCAAGGTTGGCGTCGATTTTCGGCTTGGCATCCGGGGCCAGGCGGCCCAGGTCGGCGGCCAGTACATCGGCCATGCGCCCCATATTGTTGCTCGACTGCCACGGCTGGCTGTTCAGGCCATCGGCAACGCCCGGCTGTACGGCGATGCCGGGCAAGCCACCATCTACCGGGCGGGCGGCGTCGACTTCGACGATGCGGATATTGCTGCGCCGCGCCACCGGGTACAGCGGGTCATCGGCCCACAATGAGCGCAGGCCGATGGCGGCGTCGGCGTCCAGCGCCAATTTGCTCAGGGCCGGCGCGCCACGCCCGGTGAAGTAGGACACCTGGCGTGAACCCGGCAAGTTGGCCGGCGCGGCGCGCTCAAGCTGTACGTTGGTGCCTTTGAGCAGCACCTCGGCCAGGCCGTAGGTAATCGGCAGCGAAGCGAGGATCTTCACCTGTTTTACCGAAGTGGCCTTGCTCAGTGCGGCGTGGCCCAATCCCTGATGGATCTTGAGAGGCTTGGGCTCTAACCCGTCGACCGCCAGGGCCGAAGTGCTGATGAAACATGTGATGGCCAGAGCCAATGGACGAAGTACAGGATGCATTATCCAAGATTCCCTTTGAGGCTGGGCACCGTGCCGCGCGCGATGGCGGCCAGGGCGAAGGCGATACCGGCGACCAGGATGATGGCGGCGCCGGACGGCACGGGCAGGTCGAAGATGATCGGCAGCAGGATCCCGCACAGGGTGCTGACTGTGGCAATGGCGACCGAGACCCAGAAGAAGCCCTTGAGCGACTGGCTCAACAGCCGCGCCGCAGCCGCCGGAATCACCAACAGCGCCCCCACCAGGATCGCACCGATGACCTTGACCGCCGCGACGGTGATCAGCGTCACCAGGATCACGAACAGGTAGTCCAGGGTTTTCACGGCGACGCCGCGTACCGCCGCCAGTTGCGGATTGAAACTGGCCAGCATGATGCGGTTGTACAGCGGCAGCGCCAGGGCCATCACCAGCGAACCGACAATCGCCAGCACCAGCAGGTCGTTGCCGTTGACCGTCAATACCGAGCCAAACAGCACGTTCTCGAGGATGTGCACGTTGATCTTGCCCGCCAGGATCAGCAACAGGCTCGCACCCAATGCCAGTGACACTGACAGGAACACCCCGATCAAGGTATCCGGCGCCAGGCCCGTACGGTTGCGCAGGTAGTTGAGCAGGATGCCGAACAGCAGACAGTAGCCGAACAGCGCGCCATATGGCCCAGTGTAGGGTTCACCGAGCAGAATCCCGACCGCCACGCCGGTCAACGCAGCGTGGCCAACGGCTTCGGAGAAAAACGCGAAGCGCTTGACCACCACCAGCGTGCCCAGGCCGCCCAGCACCGGGCCGATCAGCAAGCCTGCAAGTAGGGCGTTGACCACAAAACCGTAGGCCAGCGCCTCCGGCAGATAGCCGGAAGAGGCCCAGCCCTGGACCATCAAGCGAAAAGCTTCATAACTCATTGCGCCGGGCTCCGAGGATGGGTGGAGAACAGGGTCAGCAGACGATCCGGGGTCAGCGCCTCCTTGGGCGTGGCGTCGAACAGCACGCGGCGGTTCAGGCCGGTGACGCGGTCGGCCAGGCGGCCCACGGCCTCCAGGTCATGCTCGATCCACAGCACGGTGATCCCGGCCAGGCGCCAGTCATTGAGCAGGCGCTCGAACACCTGGATACCGGCTTCGTCTAAGGCCGACATCGGCTCATCCAGCACCAGCAGGTGCGGCGCCGGGATCAGCCCCTGGGCCAGCAACACACGCTGGCGTTCACCACCGGACAGCGCGCCCATGCGTCGCTTGCGTTTGTCCTGCATGCCGACGCGTTCCAGCGCGTCGCCAATCGCACCGGCGTAATGCTTGGACAGGCCCAGGAACGCTGGGCGCCGCTGACACATGGCGGCCATGAAATCATCCACGGTCATCGGCAAGCCCCGGTCGAACTCCAGGGCCTGGGGCACATACCCGATGGTGCCGGGCGCGGCCGGCCAATGCAGGCTCAGCCGACCCTGATGGGGTGTTTGCCCGAGCAGGGTCTTGATCAGCGAGCTTTTACCGCCGCCGTTGGGGCCGACCAGCGCATGGATGCTGCCCGGCTGTACCTGGAAACTCACGGTATCGAGGATCACCGTGCGACCCAGGGTCAGCGATACCTGGTCGAACTCAAGCGTCGGGCCGACGCTGACCGCCTTCAGCTGTTGCGCCGCCGTCATGCCCCGGACTCCTGAATTGCCCGGACCACGGTGTTGAGGTTGCCGGTCATCTCTACTTCGTATTTCTCGGCGCTGTATTCGCCGTAGGAAATATGCGACAGCGGGTACAGCTTGACCCCGGACTCACGCTGGATGGTGTCGACGTAGGTGGAGGGGAAGTCCATCTCCGAGAAGATCACCTTCACGTCCAGGGCGCGCAGTTCGTCGATGGTTTTCTTCAACTGGCTGGGGCTGGGCTCGATGCCGTGGGCCGGTTCGACCACGGCGGTGACTTCCAGGCCGAACTCGCGCAACAGGTAGTCGTAGGCCGCGTGCACGGTGGCCACGCGCAGGTCCGGGTTGGGCGCGCTGGTCAACTTGGCCAGGGCATCGGCGCGCATCTGGCGCAGGCGCTTGCCGTAGGCGCGGGCGTTCTGGGTGTAGGTCTTGGCGTTGTCCGGGTCGAGCTTGCCCAGTTCGCGGGCGATATTGTTGACCTGGGCAATCGATGCGCTGATCGACAGGAAGGTATGCGGGTTGACCACCTTGCCCGCGCCGCGTGCGGCGTTGCCGGTGGCGGCCAGCAACGGCACATTGGCGTTGGCTTCGATCACCGGGATGTCCGGACGCTCGCTGGTGGCGATCATGCGGTCGGCGAAATCGTCATGGCCGACGCCGTTGAGCACGATCACGTCCAGGGTGCCGATGCGCTTGATGTCTTCGGCGCGTGGCTCGTAGGCATGGGGGTTGAAGCCGGCCGGAATCAGCGGCACCACCTCGGCCTTGTCGCCGACGATATTGGCCACGTAGCTGTAATAAGGGTGCAGGGTGATGCCGATTCGCAGGCGTTTGGCGGCTTCGGCATTGGCCAGAGGGGCGAGCATCAGGCTGAACAGGCCAACCAGCAACAGGCGCAACAGGGGCGATGAAATAGACATGGGCAATCGGTCTTCTCGTTCAGTGACGGTGCTGGCGGGTGACGCCGGCATCGAATTGCGCAACCACCTGCTGCCAGCCGGCTGCGATCAGCGCCTGGTCAGAGAGGTCGGAGGGAGCGGCGAGGTTGGCCTGGCGATTGAGCCAGATGTCCGGCTCGACACCGTGCACGCGCATCAGCAGTGAACCGCTGGTCGCCGGCGCCTGGCTCACACCCAGGTAGGCCGAAGGCTCCAGCAATTGCCAGCGGTGATCGCCACGGCTGACCGAACTGGCATCCTGGGCAAAGGGAGCGAAGCCTTCTTCGGCCAGTTGCGCCGGGCTGGGCAGCGCGCTTTGCTCCTGCTGCAACAGTTGGATCTCATCCAGGGTCACCCGCAGGTCGGCATAAATGCCTTGCTCGGCGGCGCTCAGGTCGCGGCGGGCGTCCAATTGGTGGCTCGGTATTGCCGCCACCTCCTGGGATTCACCGTGCAGCGCGACCACCGAGCCGGCCACCGCGAGGATGATCAGGCACAACAGCAGCACGTAGAGGGTTTCGTGACCGGCACCGGCGGGGCGTACAACCTGTGTGGTACTCATTGCGGCTGGATATCCGCTTGGTCGATTTCCACCACATGGCCGGGACCGGCATCAAACAGCACGTAGAACTCGGCGGACGGTTTCTTGAAGGTCAGGGTCGAGTCCTGACCGAGTTTGCCGGGCACCAGGATGGTTTCGTCATAGCCGATCACGTCCAGGGTCACGCCGGGTGCACCACTGCCGTCGGAGAAGCCGCCTTTGCATTGGATCTGCTCGCCGGGGATCTCCTTGCACTCGCACATCGGGTTGTGGGCGAGCGCGACGGTGCTGAAGCCGGCACCTATCAACAGGACGCCACAGGCGCGGGTCAATCGCATCAAATTCATGGTTTAACTCCTTGCTTGTTCAGCCAGGCAATCGTGGCAGGCGAGGCCTGGCTCAACGGGATGGAACCCTGGTGCATGCTGCCGTCCCAGCCTTCCATGGTCACCCACAGTTCGGCGTCGACGGGCGTGCGTTCCGGGATCGGCAGGCCGGCGCCCATGCGGTACGGCGTGCCGAAGAAGATCACCCCGGCAGCCCGCAGGCTGCGCGGCTTGCCGATGCGCAGGTAGGTGGCCTTGACCTGGTCGGCACAGCTGTCGCACAGGGCGGCGTTGAAGAACTTCATCGGGCCGGCCGGGTCGGGACGCGGGCCTTCATTGCGAAACTCGGCAAGCTTCAGGCTCCACGGGCCGACCTGCACGTCGCCAGCCACTCGCTCGCCGATACCGGTGTCGCCGCGAAACAGTGCCGCATCGGCAAAGTACTTGGGCATGAAGCCCAGCGGCACCAGCAACAGCAGCACGTTGATATGGAAACGCCATTTCAGCCAGAACGCCCGCAGAGGCGATGGCTTTGCCGCAGCGACCTTGCTCATGAGTTGGCCTCCGAGGTTTCTGCCTGCCGGGCGGGGAGGGAAACCGGTTTGTGTTGAGCCTTGGCTTCACGCTTGAAGGCATTGAGGGTGGCCAAAGCGGTGCGCTTGGTCCAGATCAGCAGGCCGCTCAACACCATCATGCTCATGATCAGGCCGAAGAATGCCCAGATCAGCTTGATCCAGATCCCGCCGAAGTCGCCGGTGTGCAGCGGGCGCATGGATTCGGTGACGAACTCCAGCTTCGAGCGGTCGGACAGCAGGTGCGCCGCTGCCACTTCACCGTCGTAGGGGTTGATCTGTGCGGTCTGGAACATCAACGGGTACCAGCCCCGCCCGCCGATCTGCAGGTGGCTGTAGGCATTCAGGGGCAGGCTGATGAAACTCGCCTCCAGGCCAGGAATGCGCTGGGTGGCGATCTTGATCGCCTCGTCCACCGGAATCATGGGGGCCGGCACGCCAGGCGCGGACATCGGCACTTTCTCCCGGGCAATCACGGGGATGACCGGTTCAGTGGAAATCGAAATCTGGTTGTCGCCCAAAATCGCGCGGATCAGGAACCAGATGCCGGTGACCGAGATCACCGCAATGAACCAGATCGACCAGATCCCGCTCAAGCGGTGGAAGTCCCCCCAGAAAATCCGCGCGCCGTGGCGGATCCGCAGGGTCGGGCGCAGGAAGCCTTTCCAGAACCGCTTGTACACCACCAGCCCGGTGACCAGCGACGCCAGCAGCGGGATGCCGAGTGCCGACACCAGGTACCAGCCCCAGCTGTAGCCATTGGTGAAGGGCACCAGCCACCAGCCATGCAGGGCGCGGGTGAATTGCTGGAAGTTGAAGGACGGGCTGATGCCCTGGATCGCCCCGGTGTACGGGTTGACGTAGACCTCCACCGAACGCCCGTCGGGGTAGCTGAGGTCGACGCTCAAGGCAAAGTGCGACTCGTCGGGGCGGCTGATCGACTGCACGTACACCTGGGGTTCATCGCGCTTGATGGCGGCAATCACCTGGTCATAGCTCAGCGGTTCGGCATCGTCCGAGGGCTTGCTCGCACGGATATCCGGGTTGGCCAGCCAGACGATCTCCTGGCTGACCACCGCCAGGGTGCCAGTGACGCAGACAATCAGTACAAAGAACCAGATAGGCAATGCCAGCCAGCTATGTACGAGAAACCAGAGTTTGGAGCGTGACTTCTTCGACATGTGAATGAGGGTCTTGATCGGAGGGGGGCAATGGAGGCCCGGAAAAGGCCAGTCGTAGCTTTTGCTGACGCGACGGGCTGTATCTAAGTTAAGACGGATGAGAATGAGAAATCCCTAAGGCGGATATGAAAGAAAATGTTTCAGGTTCACATTCAGGGCGCTTTTTCGCCTTGATCGAACACGAAACATGTTCCAAGCCATCACCCAGGCGCCATTGATGGGGCGGGGCGGCTGCGTAGGATGGGCGCATACCGTTGAGCGAGCGCCTACAAAAGTGAGTTTAGAAAGATGACTGCCCGAACCCTCTACGACAAACACATCGATTCCCACACGGTGTGCCCCCTGGATGACCAGGGCCATGTGCTGCTTTATATCGACCGCCAGGTGATCAACGAATACACCAGCCCCCAGGCCTTCAGCGGCTTGCGTGAGGCCGGGCGTAACGTGTGGCGCCCAGGCACGGCGCTGGCCGTGGTCGACCATGTGAACCCCACCACGCCCAAGCGCATCGCGGCGATGCCCGACGCAGGCGGGGCGCGGCAAGTGTCCTACCTGGCGGAGAACTGCCGGGACTTCGGCATCGAGCTGCTGGACATCCTCGACAAACGCCAGGGCATCGAACACGTGATCGCCCCGGAGCAGGGCTTTATCCTGCCGGGCATGGTGATCGCCGCCGGTGACAGCCACACCACCACCTACGGTGCCCTCGGCGCCTTCGGTTTTGGCATCGGCACTTCGGAGATCGAACACCTGCTGGCGTCGCAGACGCTGGTCTACAAGCGTCTGAAGACGATGCGCGTGAGCGTGGACGGCGATCTGGCACCCGGCCTGACGTCCAAGGATGTGATCATGGCGCTGATCGGCAAGATCGGCGCTTCCGGTGCCACTGGCTATGCCATCGAGTTTTGTGGTTCCACTATCGATGTGCTGAGCGTCGAGGCGCGCATGACCATCTGCAACATGGCGGTGGAGGCGGGCGCGCGGGGTGCGTTCATGGCGCCGGACGAAAAAGTCTTCGCCTACCTCAAGGGCAAGCCGCGTGCACCACAAGGCGAGCTGTGGGACCAGGCGCTGGTAGGTTGGCGCCAACTGCACTCGGACGCCGATGCGGTGTTCGACCAGGAAGTGCACCTCGACGCCACCACTCTGGAACCCATGGTCACCTGGGGCACCAGCCCCGACCAGGCCGCGCCCATCGGCGCCCGCGTGCCCGACCCGCAGGATGTCAGCGACCTGATCCTACGCCAGGACATGCGCCGCGCCCTCAACTACATGGGCCTGGAAGCCGGTATGCCGCTGAGCGAGATCGTCATCAGCCATGCTTTCATCGGCTCCTGCACCAACGCCCGCATCGAAGACCTGCGCGACGCCGCCAGCGTGGTGCGCGGCAAGCGCGTGGCTGAACACGTGCGGGCGATGATCGTGCCGGGCTCCACCGAAGTGCGTGACCAGGCCGAAGCCGAAGGCCTGGCGGCGATTTTTATCGATGCCGGCTTTGAATGGCGCCAGTCGGGTTGCTCGATGTGCCTGGCCATGAACGACGACGTGCTCGCCCCCGGCGACCGCTGCGCGTCCAGCACCAACCGCAACTTCGAAGGCCGCCAGGGCGCGGGTGCACGCACCCACCTGATGAGCCCGGCGATGGTCGCCGCCGCTGCGATTACCGGCCGCCTTACTGATATCCGCCACTTTGGAGCGCGCCCATGAGCCTGCAACCCTTCACCCTGGTCACCGGCAAGGCCGCGCCGATGCTGGCGGCCAACATCGATACCGATGTGATCATGCCCAAACAGTTTCTCAAGGGCATCGACCGCAGCGGCCTGGACCGCGGACTGTTCTTCGACCTGCGTTTCTTGGCGTCCGGCGAGCCCAACCCCGAGTTCGTGCTGAACCAGCCGGCCTGGCAGGGCGCGAGTTTCATGGTGGTCGGGCCGAACTTCGGCTGCGGTTCCAGCCGAGAACACGCGGTATGGGGCTTGAAGCAGATGGGCATCCGCGCATTGATCGGCAGCAGCTTTGCCGGAATTTTCTATGACAATTGCCAGCGCAACGGGGTGTTGTTGATCACCTTGGACGAGGCGGTGTTGCAGCAGCTGGGCAAGACCGTCAGCCAGGCGGACCAGGCGCAGATCAGTGTCGACCTTGAAGCCCAGCAGATCCATTTGGCGGATGGCCAGGTGATCCCGTTCCAGATCGATACCCTGCGCAAGACTGCGTTGTTGCAGGGCCTGGATGCCATCGGCAGCACCTTGCAGCGCAGTGACGAGATCAAGGCCTTCGAACGCCGGCACCTGCAAGCCAACCCCTGGCTCACCTGACATACTTAGGCCTAAATGTGGGAGGGGGCTTGCCCCCGATGGCGATGGGTCAGTCAACTTCTGAGTGACTGACACTCTGCAATCGGGGGCAAGCCCCCTCCCACATGTTTATCCGGATCATACCGCTTAGATTGAGAGCCCCTTGAAGTGCTCCTGCAAAAACTCCACGCAGGCCCGCAGCTTTCCGGAATACGCCAACCGTGTCGGGTACACCGCCCACACGTTGGCGCTCTGGGTATAACCGTGCAGTATCTGCACGAGCTTGCCTTGCTCCAGCAGCGGCTTAACATCCCACATCGAGCGCAGCAGCACCCCGCGCCCATCCAATGCCCACTGCAACACAATCTCGCCATTGTTCGATGACAGCGGCCCACGCACGCGCACGCTTTCCTGGGTGCCGTCGCGCTCCAGGTTCCAGATGCCAAACGCGTTATCACGCTCCTTGAGCACCAGGCAGTCGTGCTGCTCCAGGTCGCTCAACTGTTGCGGTGTGCCGCGTCGCTCCAGATAAGCCGGGGCGGCGCACAGTACGCGGCGGTTGCTCACCAGGCGGCGGCCGATGTGCTGGCCAGGGATGTCGTCACCCACGCGGATCTCCAGGTCGAAGCCTTCGCTGACGATATCCACCACGCGGTCGAATAGGTCCAGGCGGATTTCCAGGTCCGGGTATTGCTCTGCCAGTAACGACAGGGCGGGCGCCACATGGTTGCGACCGAAGCCGAAGCTGCTGCACAAATGCAGGTGGCCGCGCGGGCTGTCATGGGCGTCGGAGAGCTCATCGCAGAGATGCTGGAAGTCTTCGAGGATGCGCACGGCCCAGCGCTGCACCCGTTCACCGTCTTCGGTCAGGGCGATGCGCCGGCTGGTGCGATGCAACAGGCGGGTGGCCAGGGTGGTTTCGAGGATCTGGATGCGCTTGCTGACATACGCCGGCGACAAGCCCAGCTCATCAGCGGCGGCAGCGAAGCCGGCCTTGCGGATCACGGTCAGGAACACCCGCAGGTCTTCGGGTAGGGGCACGGTATCTTTCTTGTTAGTCATCGCAAACAGGGCTGGCGGCATGAGCCGCCAGAATAGCACCGGTTGAGCGCGCCTTCCGGCACGCCCAGGTGTTGTCGATTATTCGGCGGCGACCTTGGCTTGAGCAGCCGCCCGAGCATCGCGGCCGCGCTTGAGAGCGATGGGCGCCATTTTTTCGCGGTCCAGTTCACCCTCCCAGGCGGCTACCACCAGGGCAGCCACGGCGTTGCCGATGATATTGGTCAGCGAGCGGCACTCGGCCATGAAACGGTCGATGCCGAGGATCAGCACCATCGCCGGCACCGGTACGGTCGGCACCACCGCCAGGCTGGCGGCCAATGCCACGAACCCTGCGCCAACCACTGCGCCTGCACCCTTGGACGTGAGCATGGCCACCGCCAGCAAGGTCAACTGTTGCTCAAGCGGCAGATCAATATTGGTGGCCTGGGCCAGGAACAGCACCGCCAGGGTCATATAGATGTTGGTGCCGTCCAGGTTGAAGGTGTAGCCGGTCGGCACCACGATGCCCACCACGCCTTTGGAGGCGCCCAGGCTTTCGAGTTTCTGGATCAACTGCGGCAACGCCGATTCCGACGAACTGGTGCCCAGCACGATCAACAGTTCCGACTTGATGTAGCCCATCAACTTGAAAATGCTGAACCCGGCGTAGCGGGCAATGCTGCCCAGCACCACCGCCACAAAGAAAAACGCGGTGATATAGAAGGTGCCCACCAGCTTCAGCAGCGGCAGCAACGAACCCACCCCGTATTTGCCGATGGTGAACGCGATGGCGCCAAAGGCCCCGATCGGCGCCACTCGGCTGATGATGCCAACGATGCGGAAGAACACCTCGCTGGCCTGGTTGACCACACCCACCAGTGGCCGGCCCTTTTCACCGACCATCACCAGGCCCACACCAAACAGTACGGAGACGAACAGTACCGGCAGGATTTCGCCCTTGGAGAACGCATCGAAGAAGGTTGCGGGGATCACGTGCAACAGGAATCCGGTGATGCCTTCGCCATGTTCGGCCTGGCCGACGAAGTTGGCGATGGCCGAACTGTCGAGGGTCTTCACATCGATATTGAAGCCCACGCCCGGATGCAACAGGTGCGCGGCGAGCATGCCGATCAACAAGGCGATGGTCGAGACTATTTCAAAGTACAGCAGCGCCTTGCCGCCGACCCGGCCCACCTGCTTCACGTCGTGCATGCTGGTGATGCCAGACACCACCGTGCAAAAGATGATCGGGCCGATGATCATCTTGATCAGCTTGATAAAACCGTCGCCAAGGGGCTTGAGGTCGATGCCGATCTGCGGCCATTGATGGCCGATCAACACACCCAATGCGATAGCGATCAGCACCTGGATATACAGGGTTCCCAGCAGTTTTCTGATTATCATTGTTATTATCTCGAGACGTTGTTTTGGGCAAAGCGAACCCGTCGCAGGCCATTGGCAGCCTGTGAGGCGGGCGGATCAGTTCACGGGGTGACGCAGTTGCTCAGCGAAGGAAGGTCAGGACTTCGCCCAGCAGCAACTCAGGGGCTTCTTCAGCAATGTAATGGCCGGCCGGCAGGGCCTTGCCACGCACGTCAGTGGCGACTTTCTGCCATTCCTTGAGCGGCTCGAAGCAGCGCCCGACAGTGCCTTCGGCGCCCCACATCACCAGCAACGGCAGGTTCAGGTGATTGCCGGCGTCGATGTCCGCCTGGTCGTGCTCCAGGTCGATACCGGCGGCAGCCCGGTAGTCCTCGCAGATGCCCGTGGCGGCGCCCGGCAGTTTCAGGCAGCGCAGGTATTCGGCGAAGGCTTCCTGGGTGAACGGCTTGAGCCCGGCACTGCGACTGCCCATCACGCTGCGCAGGTACAGTTCAGGGTTGCTTTCGATCAAGGCTTCCGGCAACGGTGCCGGACGGATCAGGAAGAACCAGTGCCAGTAGGCGCGGGCGAAGGCTTCGTTGGTCTGTGCGTACATGGACAGAGTGGGGGCAATGTCCAGCAGGACCATGCGTTGCACGGCGGCCGGGTGGTCCAGCGCCAGGCGGTGGGCCACGCGGGCGCCACGGTCGTGGGCCAGCACCGAGAACGTGTCGAAGCCCAGCGCCTGCATCAGCTCGACGCCGTCCCGGGCCATTTCCCGTTTCGAGTAATTGGTATGGTGGTCATTGGCCGGTGGCTTGCTGCTGTCGCCATAGCCGCGCAGGTCGGCGGCCACCACGGTGAAGTGTTCAGCCAGTTGCTCGGCGATTTTGTGCCAGATGACGTGGGTTTGCGGATGCCCGTGCAGCAGGAGCAGACCGGGACCTGTACCACCTTTGCGGTAGCTGATGTCCACGCCGTTGACGTGGTACTGGTCTTTATGGAATCCGGCGAACATGGAATGACTCCTCTTTGTAATTGCTTGCATCCTGGAATCACGCGGCGTTCGGGGCAAGGGCAAAAACGTGGAGGGGGTGTTCATGAAGTGTGATGCAGGAGCGGGCTGGCTCGCTCCTGCAAAGGGTCAGCCCTGTTTGAACATGGCCTCGGCGCGTTCGCGGATCTGTGCTTCGGTCAGGTCTTCCTTGTGGGTGGCCAGGAACCACACATGGCCGAATGGATCCTTCAACGTGCCGGAGCGGTCGCCGTAGAACTGGTCCTTGGGTTCGGAGATCGGTGTGCCCCCGGCTGCGATGGCTTGTTTGTACCGGGCGTCGACGTCATCTACATACACATGTATACCGACGCTGGTGTGGCCATCGCGTGGGCTGCCGAACGCGCTTTCATCGCAGGGTGAACCGAGCATGATCGGTGAGTCGCCGATGCGCAGCTCGGCGTGGCCGACCTTGCCGTCGGGCATGTCCAGGCGCATGGCTTCGATGGCGCCAAAGGCTTTCTTGTAGAACTCGATGGCTTCGGCGGCTTTTTCGACACCCAGGTAGGGCGTGATGCTGTGGAAGCCCTCGGGAATAGGTTTAACGCTCATATCGTTCTCCTTGATTGTGGTTGTGGAGGGACGGTCTTTTCACTATAGGCCACGTATCGCGTGGCCTGCGGGCAGCCGACGAGGTGTCGGGGGCGCATCATGCATGGGGTGTCGGTTCCAACAACTGTGCCCCTGGCCCGCGTTCACCGAGCTGGTCATCCTGATTGCGCAACGGGCACGCTTCCAGCGACAAACACCCACAACCAATACAGCCATTGAGCTTGTCGCGCAGCAACGTCAGCTTGTTGATGCGCTCATCCAGGTCTTGCCGCCACAGCGCGGACAAACGCTGCCAATCCTGGGCGTTGGGCGTGCGCCCCTCCGGCAATGTCTGCAAGGCTTCGCCAATCGTTGCCAGCGGAATCCCCAGGCGCTGGGCGATCTTGATCACCACCACGCGCCGCAGCACGTCCCGTGGGTAACGCCGCTGATTACCGGCATTGCGATTGCTCTTGATCAGCCCCTTGGTCTCGTAGAAGTGCAGCGCGGTGACCGCCACACCACTGCGGGCGGCCAGTTGGCCGACGGTGAGTGCCTTGTTGAGCATAAAAACTCCAGATAAGTGCTTGACCTTGACTTAACTAGAGGTTTTAGCCTGCGTGACATCGAATCGCAAGATTCTGCCTACAGAGAAAGGGGAGTGTTCATGCAGGTATCTGAGAAAAATCGCGGCTTCACTCAATTGATCGAGTTTCAGATCGAGCCGCAGCAACAATCTGCCCTGGTGTCAGCCCTGAGCCTTCAGAGCGAACGCCTGGCCCAAGGCCATGGCGGCTTTATCAATGCCAGTGTGCAGGTCAGCGATGACGGACGGCGGGTGCTCAATTACC
Source organism: Pseudomonas sp. FBCC-B1565 (assembly GCF_059133265.1). Classification (NCBI taxonomy): domain Bacteria; kingdom Pseudomonadati; phylum Pseudomonadota; class Gammaproteobacteria; order Pseudomonadales; family Pseudomonadaceae; genus Pseudomonas; species Pseudomonas sp. FBCC-B1565. The sequence goes on along the minus strand of NZ_CP101438.1, from coordinate 4,526,036 downwards.
TGCAATGGCACTCGCGGGAAGATGGCGAGGCGGCCTTCCAGTGTTTTGAGCACGGCGAGGAAGATTTCTGGACATTGATTCGCGCCCACCAGGCCACGGCCGTGACCTTCGGTTCGTTCCAGGTGCTGCGCAGTTTCGAGCGCAGCCACGACAACGCGTTGCACTGCCGGCTAAATGGATAGGTGCAGCATGCGCTCACCTTGCACGTTTTCGCCGGGGCGGCGCTTGTTCACCGCCAGTTCGCCGATCTTGATCAGGCGCGTACGTGTGACGTTGCGGCTCAGGCCGAGCAGGCTGGCGGTGTGCACCTGGTTGTAGTGGCTGAAACGATAGGCGGCCCGTAGCAGGGCATCTTCGACTTTTTCATGCAGGGCGCCGGCCTGTTCTTCGAACAGCTTCTGGAAGGCCCGCGCTAGCAACGCCTCGGCACTGTTGTCGCTGCCGTGCTGGCTGTCGTCCTGGCGCTCGATGCGCATGTTCGACAGGCGCAGATCGTCGCGCTCGATCACGCCGTTACGGCAGATCAACAGGGTATGGTGGATCACGTTTTCCAACTCGCGGATGTTGCCCGGCCAACTGTAGCTTTTAAGCTTGTGCTCAGCCTCGCGGCTGATGGTGATCGGGCCGTAACCCAGGCGCTGGCTGTAGGCTTCGATAAAGTGCCGGGTCAGCGGCAGGATATCGCCGGGGCGCTCGCGCAGCGGGCTGAGTTCCAGGCTGACCACGTCGAGGCGGTAGTAGAGGTCTTCGCGGAAATGCCCGGCGTTGATGGCTTTTTCCAATTGCACGTTGGTCGCAGCCAATACGCGCACATCAATCGGAATGCTCTTGCGCGAACCCAGGCGTACGACTTCGCGCTCCTGCAGGACCCGCAGCAGTTTGACCTGGATCGCCATCGGCAAATCGCCGATCTCGTCAAGGAACAAGGTGCCGCCGTCGGCCTCCTCGAACCAGCCGGCCTTGGCGCTGAGGGCACCGGTAAAGGCGCCTTTCTCATGGCCGAACAGTTCGGCCTCCACCAGCGACTCGGAGAACGCCCCGCAGTTGACCGCTACGAACGGCCGGTTGCGCCGTGCGCTGAGGTTGTGGATGTGGCGTGCCACCAGCTCTTTACCGGTCCCGGTCTCGCCGATGATCAGCACGCTGGCTTCGCTGGGCGCCACTTGCTGGATGTGATCGAGCAGTGCCTGGGATTTCGGGTCTTCGAAGACCTGGGCCGTGGCGCGGATCGACGTCGCGAGGGCAGGTGAGGGCGGTAGGGTCAAAAGCTGCATGGGCACCTCTCTTAGGAATAGAACGTCGGAATCGGCAAGGAGTGGTTCAATGCCCAGTCCCCCAGTTCGTGGAGTTTGTAGTCCACCGGGTCGTGCAGGGTTTGCGTGCGCAGGTTGCGCCAGTGACGGTCCAGGCGCAGTGACGCATGGGTGGAGCGCGCACCGGTGACTTCGAACAGGCGGCTGCACAATTCCAGGCCCTGCTGGGTGGCGGCGACCTTGGCGGTGGCGATGGCAATCGCCAGTTGGCCGCGCTCGTGCTCGCTGAGGTTCGGGCCTTTGGCCCAGGCTTGGTCGAGCAGGTCGGCGGCACGTTCTACCAGCAGGCGCACGCCTTCCAGGGCGACCCAGAATTCGCCGTAGTGGTGCAGCACGTATGGGTCCTGGCGCACGTCTTCGGCTGAGGATTTATGCCAGGCGCGGGTTTCGGTCAGCGTGTAGTTGCGGGCTTCTTCGAAAGCACCTTCGGCAATGCCGAGAAACATGTGCGTGAAGGTCAGTTGGGCAATCAACGGGCGCAGGCAGGCGAAGGGCGTGCTCAGCGGGCCCGGATCGAGCAGCAGCTCGGATTCTTCGACGCGCACACGTTCGAAACTGGCGCTGCCGCTGTCGGTCTGGCGCTGGCCGATGTTGTTCCAGTCGTTGTGCAAGGTGATGCCGCTGCGCCCGCTGGGGATCGCGGCGATCAGCAGTTTGCCACCGGCGGTTTCGTCCACCGCCGAGGCGATCAGCATTTCCGAGTCGCTGGCGCCGGAGCAGAAGCTCTTTTTGCCGGAGAACTCGCGCCAGCCGCTGAAATCCTTGACCACGGTGCGCGTGTCCAGCGGGTTGAGGGCGTTGCCCCAGAACCAGTTTTTGCGCGCGGTCTGTTCGAACCAGGGTTGCCATTGGTCCGGGCGCGAAAACAGGCGCACGGTGGCGAGCATCAGGTGGTGAAAGCCGAAGACATGGGCGATGGAACTGTCGACCTTGGCGAATTCGCGCACGATACCCAGGGTGTCGCTCCAGCGTGCGCCGAGGCCACCGTATTGGGTGGGAATGCTCAGGGCCAGCAGGCCGCTCTGGCGCAAGGCGTCGCGTTCAGCCTTGGGCGTGCCGCCGCGTTCGTCGCGTTCGACGGCGGTGAGGGCGAATTCGGCGGCCAGCAGTCTGGCGGTCTGCAAGGGGGACGGCAGGACGCTGTGGGGGTTGGCGGTCACACGGTGTTCCTCATTGATCTCAAGCTTTGGTCGGCAACACATCGTTGGCAATCATTTCGCCAAACGGTCCCGTGAGGTTGGTGATGCCGTGGCCGGCAAGGCTGGCGTAAGGTTCCGGCAGCAGCGGGAATACCAGCTCGGCGAAGCGATAGGCTTCTTCCAGGTGCGGGTAGCCGGAGAAAATGAAGCTCTCGATCCCCAAGTCCGCATATTCCTTGATGCGTTCGGCCACTTGTTGCGGGTTGCCCACCAACGCGGTGCCGGCCCCGCCACGCACCAGGCCGACGCCGGCCCACAGGTTGGGGGCGATTTCCAGGTTGTCGCGGCGCCCGTCGTGCAGGGCGGCCATGCGGCGTTGGCCTTCGGAATCAAAGCGCGAAAAGGATTTTTGCGCGGCGGCGATGGTTTCGTCGCTGATGTGCTCGATCAACGTGTCGGCGGCTTTCCAGGCGTCTTCTTCGGTCTCGCGCACGATCACATGCAGGCGGATGCCGAACTTCACGGTGCGCCCGTGGCGGGCAGCGCGTTCACGCACATCCGCAAGTTTTTCCGCGACAGCCGCGGGTGGTTCGCCCCAGGTCAGGTACACGTCCACCTGCTCGGCGGCGAGGTCGTGGGCGGCGTCGGAAGAACCACCGAAGTACAGCGGCGGGTAAGGCTTCTGCACCGGTGGGTAAAGCGCCTTGGCGTTCTGTACGCGCAGGTGTTTGCCTTCGAAATCCACCGATTCGCCCTGCAACACGCGACGCCAGATGCGTAGGAATTCGTCGGAGACTTCGTAGCGCTCGGTGTGGTCGAGGAAGCTGCCGTCACCACGGTTTTCGTCGGGGTCGCCGCCGGTCACCACGTTGATCAGCAGGCGGCCATTGGACAGGCGATCGAGGGTCGCCGCCATGCGCGCCGAGACAGTCGGCGAAATGATGCCCGGGCGAATTGCCACCAGGTAACGCAGGCGTTCGGTCAGCGGCACCAGCGCTGAGGCGATGACCCAGGAGTCTTCGCACGAGCGTCCGGTAGGAATCAGCACGCCGTGGTAGCCCAGGCTGTCAGCCGCCTGGGCGACTTGTTTCAGATAATTGAGGGTGACCGGCCGCGCACCTTGGGTGGTGCCCAGGTAATGACCGTCGCCGTGTGTGGGCAGAAACCAGAAAACATCCATGACCAATCCTTAAGCGATTTTCAGCAGAGAGGGGGAGTGCGCGGCAAACAAAGGCGCTGCGCGTTCTGCCGCCAGTTGAATACGGGCTTTCAGCAATTCGCTGGTTATCTGGTAGTCGGTGAAGTCGGCTTCGGTGGCGTACACACCGATCGGCAGGGTCAGGGCTTGGAAGAAGCTGAACAGCGGGCGCAGTTGATGATCGAGGACCAGCGCGTGGCGTTCGCTGCCGCCGGTTGCCGCCAGAAGCACGGGTGTATTGATCAGCGCATTGAGGCCGACCAGGTCGAACAGATGCTTGAGCAGTCCTGGGTAGGAGCCGCGATAGACCGGTGCGGCGACGATCAGCAAATCGGCCTGTTCGATGGCCAACAGTTGCGCTTCGACTTCTGCCGGCAGTTCATCACGGGACAGCGCACCACCCAGCGGCCTGGCGATATCGCCCAGCTCGATCAGGGTGGCCTGGATCGGCAGCAAGGTCGCCAACTCAGCCAGCACCGCCTGGGTCAACACCAGGGTACGGGACGGGCGCCAGGTTCCGCCGGAGAGGGCAACGACATTCAGGGGACGGGTCATGAACAGTTCCTTTTTCAACAGTGGTTCATAGCAGGTGGAGTGCAACCGCTTGAGCAAGAGCTGTACCAACGGGTGCAGGCCTTGATTGACGTGGGTTGCAGGCTCACTGCTGAAAAATGCCGGTGTTGGCTGCCTGGTGATTTGTTGATTGGCTGTTGCCAGGGCAACAGTTGCGTGGGCAACAGTGCCAGGGCGGTGTAGCACCCGTTATAGAGGGTTGTATTTATTCCGTAAATGAACGTATTTCCATATTTATAGATCATAAAGAAATATAAAAGGCACTGCTATCGAAGGTGCCTTGGCGGTTGATAGCAACTATCAAGGCAGGTGATTTTTCACCGTGAAAGGGCGGGAGTAGCCTGTGTTCATTGACTCGAAACCTCCTTTGCAGGGCCACCGCCATGAACCGATTCCTCGCTGTTTCCTTATTGATTGTCAGCTCAGTCCTTGCCGGATGTGCGACCCATCCTTCGCCTGAATTGCGTCCCTACACCGCGGAAGAAACCAAACAGTTGGCCCTGGAGGCATTGAGCCGTCGTGGTTTGTCGTTTGACGAATATCAACAGCAGCGTGCCGCACTGACCGGCCAGCCACAGAAACCCTTCGGATTTGATCGCCAGGGCGAAATGAACGCCGAACGCAGCGTGACCCTGCATGGTCGTCCCAGTTGAATCCGCGCCCAGCGGCAAAAAAGCCCGAGGTTATCCACAAGGATCCTCGGGCTTTTTGTTTTCCATGGGGCGACTTCAGCCTGTTAAGCTGAATTTCAGGAGCGTTCCTACGCACATTTACATAAAGTGGTCCTTCTTTAATGGCATGTGATCGGTTAAACCTGACGACCTCTGTCCCGGTCCGTGCCCCTGAGACGCTGCTCTCGGGAACCTGCTCTGCGAGTTTCTAACGTCATGAATAAACGTCCGTTGTATTTCGACTACGCCGCCACCACCCCGGTGGATGAGCGGGTCATCCAGGTGATGGTCGAGTGTCTGGGCTTCAATGCCAATTTCGGTAACCCCGCGTCCAGTTCCCACGCGTTCGGCCAGGCGGCCCGGCAAACGGTTGAACAGGCGCGTCGCCAGGTGGCCGAACTGGTCGGTGCCAACCCCGAACAAATCGTCTGGACCTCCGGTGCCACCGAGTCCAACAACCTTGCGATCAAGGGCGTGGCCCAGGCGCGGGGCGTGGCGGGTGGGCATATCATCACCAGCCAGATCGAACACAAGGCCACCCTGGATACCGCGCGACAATTGCAGGAAGCCGGTGTGGCTGTGACCTACCTGGTGCCGGACGCCGATGGCTTGATCAGCGCCGAGGCCGTCAGCGAAGCCTTGCGTGAGGACACCTTCCTGGTGTCGCTGATGCTGGTGAACAACGAACTGGGCACCCTCAACGATATCCCCGCCATCGGTGCCCGCGTGCGTGAACACGGCGCGTTGTTGCATGTGGATGCGGCGCAGGGTGCGGGTAAGGTGGCGATCGATCTGGCGCAGTGGCCGGTGGATCTGATGTCGTTTTCCGCGCACAAACTGTATGGCCCCAAAGGTATCGGCGCGTTGTATGTCGGGCCACGGGCGCAGCAGAAAGTCCTGGCGCAGATTCACGGCGGCGGCCACGAAGGTGGCTTGCGTTCCGGCACCCTGGCGACCCATCAGATTGCTGGCATGGGCACCGCGTTCGCCTTGGCGGCGGCGTCTTTCGCTGAAGAAAAGGCGGTGATCGTGGCTCTGCGCCAGCGCCTGCTTGACCAGTTGGATTCGGTGGCTGGTGTGCGCCTCAATGGCAGCGCTACACAGCGTATTCCACATACCCTGAGCCTCACGTTCAGTGAAGGCGAATTCAACGCCGCTGCGTTGAGTGCAGGGATCGCGTTTTCTGCGACCTCGGCCTGCAATTCGGCCAGCAATGCACCGTCCCATGTGCTGCTCGCCCTGGGCCATGATGCGCGTAGCGCCAGCCGCACCATCCGCTTGAGCCTCGGCCGGTTTACCACCGAGCAGGATATCGACCAGGCGGTACAACTGATCAAGGCGGCCCTCGCCAGTGCACCGGCGTTCTGGGCGGTCTGATTCATCTATCGCAACACATAATAATTATTCGTGGTTAGCAGGAGACACAATGAGTACGCAGCCCTTGACCCATGGAACGGTTCCCCAGCGCCTGGCGCATACCCGTGAACTGATGAGCCGCGAGGGCATTCACGCCCTGCTGGTGCCGTCGGCCGACCCGCACTTGTCCGAGTACTTGCCGGGTTACTGGCAGGGGCGGCAGTGGCTGTCGGGGTTTCATGGCTCGGTGGGAACGCTGATTGTCACTGCGGATTTCGCCGGTGTGTGGGCCGATAGCCGTTACTGGGAACAGGCGACCAAGGAACTCAAGGGCAGCGGCATCGAATTGGTGAAGCTGCAGCCGGGCCAACCCGGCCCGCTGGAGTGGCTGGCCGAGCAAACGCCGGAAGGTGGCGTGGTGGCGGTGGATGGTGCGGTCATGGCCGTGGCTTCGGCGCGTACCCTGGGCGGTAAGTTGGCGGAGCGCGGCGCGCGCTTGCGTACCGATATCGACCTGCTCGATGAAGTCTGGCAAGACCGTCCGGCATTGCCGAACCAGCCGATCTATCAACACCTGCCACCGCAGGCTACTGTCAGCCGTACTGAAAAACTCGCTTCGCTGCGTGCTGCCTTGAAAGAGAAGGGCGCCGACTGGCATTTCATCGCGACCCTGGATGACATTGCCTGGCTGTTCAACCTGCGTGGTGGTGACGTTTCGTTCAACCCGGTGTTTGTGTCCTTTGCGTTGATCGATCAACAACAGGCCACTCTGTTTGTGGCGCTGAGCAAAGTCGACGCCGAATTGCGGGCTGTGCTGGGGCAGGATGGCGTGACCCTGCGCGACTACAGCGAGGTTGCGGGTGCATTGCGCGCGGTGCCGGCGGGCGCCAGTTTGCAGGTCGACCCGGCGCGCGTTACCGCGGGTTTGCTGGAGAATCTCGATGCCGGCGTCAAGCTGGTCGAAGGCCTCAACCCGACCACATTGGCCAAGTCCCGCAAGAGCCTGGCCGACGCGGAACATATCCGTCAAGCCATGGAACAGGATGGCGCAGCGCTGTGTGAATTCTTCGCGTGGCTGGACAGTGCGCTGGGCCGTGAACGCATCACCGAATTGACCATCGACGAACACTTGACCGCTGCGCGTACCCGCCGCCCTGGTTATGTGTCGTTGAGTTTCAACACCATTGCGGCCTACAACGCCAATGGCGCGATGCCGCATTACCACGCCACTGAAGAAGAACACGCATTGATCGAAGGCGATGGCCTGCTGCTGATCGATTCGGGTGGCCAATACCTGGGCGGCACTACGGACATTACGCGGATGGTGCCGATCGGCACGCCGAGTGACGAGCAGAAGCGTGACTGTACCCGGGTGCTCAAGGGCGTGATTGCCTTGTCCCGTGCCCATTTTCCGAAAGGGATCCTGTCACCGCTGCTGGATGCGATTGCCCGCGCGCCGATCTGGGCGGAAGGCGTGGACTACGGTCACGGTACTGGCCACGGTGTAGGTTATTTCCTCAATGTGCATGAAGGTCCGCAAGTGATTGCCTACCAGGCGGCCACTGCGCCGCAAACGGCGATGCAGCCAGGGATGATCACCTCCATTGAACCGGGGACTTACCGTCCGGGGCGTTGGGGCGTGCGGATCGAGAACCTGGTGTTGAACCGTGAAGCGGGCAAGACCGAGTTCGGTGAGTTTCTCAAGTTCGAAACCCTGACCTTATGCCCGATCGACACGCGCTGCCTGGAGCCATCGTTGCTCACGGCCGACGAGCGCCAGTGGTTCAACGCTTACCACGCTGAGGTGCGCACGCGTTTGAGCCCATTGCTCAGTGGTGCAGCGCTGGAGTGGTTGCAGGTACGCACTGCGGCTATCTGATTACCTGCTAGGCAGTAACGTGCCAGGGCGTTTTGGCCATCAAGCTCTAACTCAACGCTTCGCGCACAAATTCCAGACGGTCCTGACCGAAGAACAGCTGGTTGCCTACAAACATACTGGGGGCACCGAACACGCCGCGTTGAACGGCCTGTTCGGTGTTGTCCTTCAGGGCAGTCTTAACGGTTTCGTCATTGGCCAAATTCAGGATTTCATTGGCGGCAAATCCGTATTCAGTGAGTACGGCAGCCAGGACGGCGGGGTCTCCCAGGTGACGGCCTTCGACCCAAAAGGCATGGAACAGGCAATCAACGAAGTCCAGGAAACGTTCAGGCTGGTGTAATTGGATGCCGGTGACCGCTCGCATCAACACCAGCGTATTGATGGGGAAGTGCGTGTTGAACCGGAGCGGTACGTTGTAGCGCCGGGCGTAACGCGCCAGGTCATCAAGCATGTAGCGACCCTTTGCAGGAACGGTGATTGGAGAGGCGTTACCGGTGGCCTTGAACACGCCGCCCAATAACATGGGTTTATACACAAGCTGTGTATCGGTTGCCGTGCACAATGCCGGTAGCTGGGTGTAGGCCAGGTAGGTGGCGGGGCTGCCCAGGTCAAAGAAGAATTCCAGGGTTTTACTCATGGTCGATGCTCGCTGCTTATTGTTATAGGGGCGTGCTTACCAGGGTTCATTCCAGGGGCGCAGGTCCAGTTCAAAGGTCCAGGCATCGCGTGGCTGGCTGTGGAGGTGCCAATAGTTATCGGCGATATGCTCAGGGTTGAGGATGCCGTCCTGGTCCTTGAGTGCGTATTTCTGCGGGAAGTTGTCGCGAATGAAGTCAGTGTCAATGGCGCCATCGACCACGACATGGGCGACATGGATGTTCCTGGGCCCCAGCTCCCGCGCCATGCTTTGCGCGAGCGCCCGAATGCCGTGCTTGGCCCCGGCGAATGCAGCAAAACCTGCGCCGCCGCGCAACCCTGCGGTGGCGCCCGTGAACAGGATGGTGCCTCGATTACGCGTGACCATCCGCCTTGCCACTTCGCGTGCATTTAGGAAGCCGGAGAAGCAGGCCATTTCCCAGATCTTGAAATACTTGAGCGCAGTTTCTTCCAGGATGCTGCACGGCACATTGGCGCCGATATTGAATACAAAGGCTTCGATCGGGCCCAGCTCGGTTTCGATCTGTTCGATCAGCGCGATGACGTCTTCTTCTTTACGCGCATCGCAGGCAAACCCATGGGCTTCACCGCCAGCGGCGTGAATACTCTCGATAAGGGGCTGCAACTTATCGGCGCTGCGGCGGGTGACACAGGCCACGTAGCCTTCGCGGGCAAAGCGTTTGGCAATGGCGCCGCCGGTTGCATCACCCGCGCCCACTACTAATACGATTTTTTTGTTGTGCGTCATGGGACCTCCCTCGGCTCGATGATCGAGCAAGAGTTTAGACGCCGTGTGGTGAAGGGTAGGGTTTGTATCTGGATTTAATAGGAGCAGTCAGAGATGACTGCTCAGGCGATTACTTGCAGATAACGATCATGCTGCGGCTGGTGTAGCCGGCAGGGTTGAGGCCGAAGGGGTAGTCCCCAGGCTCCTCGGAGTTGTCACCGGACTTTGCGATTACTCGGTAGCCCTTGGCGCCACAGGCGTTGGTCGCACTGGTGTAGCACTGCTCCCAGGAAGAGGACAAGCCGGAACAGTTGATATGCAGCCCTTTTTTGCCACGTTTCACTTCTGTCTTGGTGGTCGCGGCACAACCAGCAACGGCCATGACCATTAACAGTATCAAAATTCGCTTCATTCCTATCCTTAATAGCCGCCTTGCAATGCCAGAGGCCGGCTCTACTCGCTCTCGGGTGTAGCGTTCGCGCTGTCCTTGTCGAAGTTCTCCATGATTGACATTCGTTTGCGGCCTAAACATGGCCTAAATGTGCGGTAAATACCAGAGCTACATTCAAACAGACTTCAATCCGAGGCAACCAAAGGCTTTGGCTCACTGCGCATCGTCACCGTGGCACCTACGGAGGCCAGAATGATGCAAGTGATTGCCAGCCACTGAGCGAGCGATAAGTGCTCGTGCAGGAATAACAGGCCGGAGAGCGCGCCGAAAGCCGGCTCGATGCTCATGAGGGTGCCGAAGGTGCGCGCGGGGAGGCGCGTCAGTGCGACCATTTCCAGGGTGTAAGGCAGGGCGGTGGACAGAATGGCGACGCCGATGGCGATCGGGATTAGCGCGGGAGTCAGCAATGCGCTACCAGCATGGACGATGCCAATAGGCGCAACAAACAATGCGGCGATCATCACCCCAAGGGCGGCGGTCTGGACCCCGTTGTCATTCCCTGCTTTCTGGCCATATAGAATGTAGAGCGCCCAGCACACGCCTGCTCCCAGCGCGTAGGCTGCCCCCAGCAAGTCGATACCGCCGCTGGCCTCGCCCATCGGGATCAACAAGAGAAGGCCGATGATGGCGAGGGCAATCCACAGGAAGTCGACCGCGCGCCGAGAGGCGTAGATGGCCACCGCGAGGGGGCCGGTGAACTCCAGGGCGACCGCAATCCCCAGGGGCACGCTGCGCAATGACATATAGAAGAGAAAGTTCATGCCACCCAACGCCATCCCGTAGACGATGACGGTGCGTAAGGACTTGGAGGTCAGGTTGGCGCGCCACGGGCGTAACAGCAGCAGCATGATCACGCTGGCGAAAATCAAGCGCAGGGTTGTGGTGCCTTGTGCGCCAACGATAGGGAACATGCTCTTGGCCAGCGAGGCGCCGGACTGGATGGAGGCCATGGCGATCAACAGCAGGCCGACAGGGAACAGTGTCGAGGCCAGTCTGCGGGGGGAGGTGGTCATTGGGGTATTCGTCCGAAGTCATATATAGAGAAGCAAGGGCGCTATGATGCTCAACTGTTTAGTGTTGAGCAATATATTGCTCAACTATCCTTTTTAATGCGTCATACAGGGCGAATTTTGAGCGTTTCCGGTTCTTTGATAGAAAAAGCAAATTAAGGGTTGACGGCAGATTCTGGAAGTCTATAATTCGCCCCACTTCCGGCGCAGTCGAAACGGAAAACTCCTTGGTAAACAAAGAGTTACGCAGAATTCGACAGCGACTTGCTTCAGTTCATCGAAGCCCAGAAGGAGTTGGTAGAGCAGTGTTGTCTGGCTCTATTAACGTTTCGATCCTCTCGGTCGAAAGCGGAGAAAAAGAGGTGTTGACAGCAGCGTGTAACGCTGTAGAATTCGCCTCCCGCTAACGAGAGATCGGAAGCGCAAGTGGTTGAAGTTGTTGAAGAAATCTTCGAAAACTTCTGAAAATAATCACTTGACAGCAAATGAGGCTGCTGTAGAATGCGCGCCTCGGTTGAGACGAAAGATCTTAACCAACCGCTCTTTAACAACTGAATCAAGCAATTCGTGTGGGTGCTTGTGGAGTCAGACTGATAGTCAACAAGATTATCAGCATCACAAGTTACTCCGCGAGAAATCAAAGATGTAACCAACGATTGCTGAGCCAAGTTTAGGGTTTCTTAAAAACCCAAAGATGTTTGAACTGAAGAGTTTGATCATGGCTCAGATTGAACGCTGGCGGCAGGCCTAACACATGCAAGTCGAGCGGTAGAGAGAAGCTTGCTTCTCTTGAGAGCGGCGGACGGGTGAGTAATGCCTAGGAATCTGCCTGGTAGTGGGGGATAACGTTCGGAAACGAACGCTAATACCGCATACGTCCTACGGGAGAAAGCAGGGGACCTTCGGGCCTTGCGCTATCAGATGAGCCTAGGTCGGATTAGCTAGTTGGTGAGGTAATGGCTCACCAAGGCGACGATCCGTAACTGGTCTGAGAGGATGATCAGTCACACTGGAACTGAGACACGGTCCAGACTCCTACGGGAGGCAGCAGTGGGGAATATTGGACAATGGGCGAAAGCCTGATCCAGCCATGCCGCGTGTGTGAAGAAGGTCTTCGGATTGTAAAGCACTTTAAGTTGGGAGGAAGGGCAGTTACCTAATACGTGATTGTTTTGACGTTACCGACAGAATAAGCACCGGCTAACTCTGTGCCAGCAGCCGCGGTAATACAGAGGGTGCAAGCGTTAATCGGAATTACTGGGCGTAAAGCGCGCGTAGGTGGTTTGTTAAGTTGGATGTGAAATCCCCGGGCTCAACCTGGGAACTGCATTCAAAACTGACTGACTAGAGTATGGTAGAGGGTGGTGGAATTTCCTGTGTAGCGGTGAAATGCGTAGATATAGGAAGGAACACCAGTGGCGAAGGCGACCACCTGGACTAATACTGACACTGAGGTGCGAAAGCGTGGGGAGCAAACAGGATTAGATACCCTGGTAGTCCACGCCGTAAACGATGTCAACTAGCCGTTGGAAGCCTTGAGCTTTTAGTGGCGCAGCTAACGCATTAAGTTGACCGCCTGGGGAGTACGGCCGCAAGGTTAAAACTCAAATGAATTGACGGGGGCCCGCACAAGCGGTGGAGCATGTGGTTTAATTCGAAGCAACGCGAAGAACCTTACCAGGCCTTGACATCCAATGAACTTTCTAGAGATAGATTGGTGCCTTCGGGAACATTGAGACAGGTGCTGCATGGCTGTCGTCAGCTCGTGTCGTGAGATGTTGGGTTAAGTCCCGTAACGAGCGCAACCCTTGTCCTTAGTTACCAGCACGTAATGGTGGGCACTCTAAGGAGACTGCCGGTGACAAACCGGAGGAAGGTGGGGATGACGTCAAGTCATCATGGCCCTTACGGCCTGGGCTACACACGTGCTACAATGGTCGGTACAGAGGGTTGCCAAGCCGCGAGGTGGAGCTAATCCCATAAAACCGATCGTAGTCCGGATCGCAGTCTGCAACTCGACTGCGTGAAGTCGGAATCGCTAGTAATCGCGAATCAGAATGTCGCGGTGAATACGTTCCCGGGCCTTGTACACACCGCCCGTCACACCATGGGAGTGGGTTGCACCAGAAGTAGCTAGTCTAACCTTCGGGAGGACGGTTACCACGGTGTGATTCATGACTGGGGTGAAGTCGTAACAAGGTAGCCGTAGGGGAACCTGCGGCTGGATCACCTCCTTAATCGACGACATCAGCTGCTCCATAAGTTCCCACACGAATTGCTTGATTCATTGAAGAAGACGATAAGAAGCAGCCCGAAATTGGGTCTGTAGCTCAGTTGGTTAGAGCGCACCCCTGATAAGGGTGAGGTCGGCAGTTCGAATCTGCCCAGACCCACCAATTTTGTGTGGGAAACGCCTGTAGAAATACGGGGCCATAGCTCAGCTGGGAGAGCGCCTGCCTTGCACGCAGGAGGTCAACGGTTCGATCCCGTTTGGCTCCACCACTACTGCTTCTGAAAGTTTTGAAAGCTTAGAAATGAGCATTCCATCAAGGTGATGGTGAATGTTGATTTCTAGTCTTTGATTAGATCGTTCTTTAAAAATTTGGGTATGTGATAGAAAGATAGACTGAACGTTACTTTCACTGGTAACGGATCAGGCTAAGGTAAAATTTGTGAGTTCTCTTAGTTGAGAAATTCGAATTTTCGGCGAATGTCGTCTTCACAGTATAACCAGATTGCTTGGGGTTATATGGTCAAGTGAAGAAGCGCATACGGTGGATGCCTTGGCAGTCAGAGGCGATGAAAGACGTGGTAGCCTGCGAAAAGCTTCGGGGAGTCGGCAAACAGACTTTGATCCGGAGATGTCTGAATGGGGGAACCCAGCCATCATAAGATGGTTATCTTGTACTGAATACATAGGTGCAAGAGGCGAACCAGGGGAACTGAAACATCTAAGTACCCTGAGGAAAAGAAATCAACCGAGATTCCCTTAGTAGTGGCGAGCGAACGGGGACTAGCCCTTAAGTGGCTTTGAGATTAGCGGAACGCTCTGGAAAGTGCGGCCATAGTGGGTGATAGCCCTGTACGCGAAAATCTCTTAGTCATGAAATCGAGTAGGACGGAGCACGAGAAACTTTGTCTGAATATGGGGGGACCATCCTCCAAGGCTAAATACTACTGACTGACCGATAGTGAACTAGTACCGTGAGGGAAAGGCGAAAAGAACCCCGGAGAGGGGAGTGAAATAGATCCTGAAACCGTATGCGTACAAGCAGTGGGAGCAGACTTTGTTCTGTGACTGCGTACCTTTTGTATAATGGGTCAGCGACTTATTTTCAGTGGCGAGCTTAACCGAATAGGGGAGGCGTAGCGAAAGCGAGTCTTAATAGGGCGTCTAGTCGCTGGGAATAGACCCGAAACCGGGCGATCTATCCATGGGCAGGTTGAAGGTTGGGTAACACTAACTGGAGGACCGAACCGACTACCGTTGAAAAGTTAGCGGATGACCTGTGGATCGGAGTGAAAGGCTAATCAAGCTCGGAGATAGCTGGTTCTCCTCGAAAGCTATTTAGGTAGCGCCTCATGTATCACTGTAGGGGGTAGAGCACTGTTTCGGCTAGGGGGTCATCCCGACTTACCAAACCGATGCAAACTCCGAATACCTACAAGTGCCGAGCATGGGAGACACACGGCGGGTGCTAACGTCCGTCGTGAAAAGGGAAACAACCCAGACCGTCAGCTAAGGTCCCAAAGTTATGGTTAAGTGGGAAACGATGTGGGAAGGCTTAGACAGCTAGGAGGTTGGCTTAGAAGCAGCCACCCTTTAAAGAAAGCGTAATAGCTCACTAGTCGAGTCGGCCTGCGCGGAAGATGTAACGGGGCTCAAACCATACACCGAAGCTACGGGTATCACGTAAGTGATGCGGTAGAGGAGCGTTCTGTAAGCCTGTGAAGGTGAGTTGAGAAGCTTGCTGGAGGTATCAGAAGTGCGAATGCTGACATGAGTAACGACAATGGGTGTGAAAAACACCCACGCCGAAAGACCAAGGTTTCCTGCGCAACGTTAATCGACGCAGGGTTAGTCGGTCCCTAAGGCGAGGCTGAAAAGCGTAGTCGATGGAAAACAGGTTAATATTCCTGTACTTCTGGTTATTGCGATGGAGGGACGGAGAAGGCTAGGCCAGCTTGGCGTTGGTTGTCCAAGTTTAAGGTGGTAGGCTGAGATCTTAGGTAAATCCGGGATCTTAAGGCCGAGAGCTGATGACGAGTTACCTTTTAGGTAACGAAGTGGTTGATGCCATGCTTCCAAGAAAAGCTTCTAAGCTTCAGGTAACCAGGAACCGTACCCCAAACCGACACAGGTGGTTGGGTAGAGAATACCAAGGCGCTTGAGAGAACTCGGGTGAAGGAACTAGGCAAAATGGCACCGTAACTTCGGGAGAAGGTGCGCCGGT
This sequence comes from Pseudomonas sp. FBCC-B1565, assembly GCF_059133265.1. Classification (NCBI taxonomy): domain Bacteria; kingdom Pseudomonadati; phylum Pseudomonadota; class Gammaproteobacteria; order Pseudomonadales; family Pseudomonadaceae; genus Pseudomonas; species Pseudomonas sp. FBCC-B1565. The sequence goes on along the minus strand of NZ_CP101438.1, from coordinate 4,510,608 downwards.
GAGGGTGAAGGACTTGCTCCGTAAGCTCATGCCGGTCGAAGATACCAGGCCGCTGCGACTGTTTATTAAAAACACAGCACTCTGCAAACACGAAAGTGGACGTATAGGGTGTGACGCCTGCCCGGTGCCGGAAGGTTAATTGATGGGGTTAGCTAACGCGAAGCTCTTGATCGAAGCCCCGGTAAACGGCGGCCGTAACTATAACGGTCCTAAGGTAGCGAAATTCCTTGTCGGGTAAGTTCCGACCTGCACGAATGGCGTAACGATGGCGGCGCTGTCTCCACCCGAGACTCAGTGAAATTGAAATCGCTGTGAAGATGCAGTGTATCCGCGGCTAGACGGAAAGACCCCGTGAACCTTTACTATAGCTTTGCACTGGACTTTGAATTTGCTTGTGTAGGATAGGTGGGAGGCTTTGAAGCGTGGACGCCAGTTCGCGTGGAGCCATCCTTGAAATACCACCCTGGCAACTTTGAGGTTCTAACTCAGGTCCGTTATCCGGATCGAGGACAGTGTATGGTGGGTAGTTTGACTGGGGCGGTCTCCTCCTAAAGAGTAACGGAGGAGTACGAAGGTGCGCTCAGACCGGTCGGAAATCGGTCGTAGAGTATAAAGGCAAAAGCGCGCTTGACTGCGAGACAGACACGTCGAGCAGGTACGAAAGTAGGTCTTAGTGATCCGGTGGTTCTGTATGGAAGGGCCATCGCTCAACGGATAAAAGGTACTCCGGGGATAACAGGCTGATACCGCCCAAGAGTTCATATCGACGGCGGTGTTTGGCACCTCGATGTCGGCTCATCACATCCTGGGGCTGAAGCCGGTCCCAAGGGTATGGCTGTTCGCCATTTAAAGTGGTACGCGAGCTGGGTTTAGAACGTCGTGAGACAGTTCGGTCCCTATCTGCCGTGGACGTTTGAGATTTGAGAGGGGCTGCTCCTAGTACGAGAGGACCGGAGTGGACGAACCTCTGGTGTTCCGGTTGTCACGCCAGTGGCATTGCCGGGTAGCTATGTTCGGAATAGATAACCGCTGAAAGCATCTAAGCGGGAAACTAGCCTCAAGATGAGATCTCACTGGAACCTTGAGTTCCCTGAAGGGCCGTCGAAGACTACGACGTTGATAGGTTGGGTGTGTAAGCGCTGTGAGGCGTTGAGCTAACCAATACTAATTGCCCGTGAGGCTTGACCATATAACACCCAAGCAATTTGACTACTCTAACGAGCATCAGATTGCGGTGTGTGAAGACGAAATGAACCGAAAGTTCGACGTTCACAAAACACCGAAAGCTGTCACATACCCAATTTGCTGAAGCGAGGCACAGGCCACGACTCAGTACCCGAATTTCTTGACGACCATAGAGCATTGGAACCACCTGATCCCATCCCGAACTCAGTAGTGAAACGATGCATCGCCGATGGTAGTGTGGGGTTTCCCCATGTGAGAGTAGGTCATCGTCAAGATTAAATTCCAGAACCCCTGATTGCTAACGCAGTCAGGGGTTTTGTTTTGGGCGGTCGAAAACTCAAGCGCTACTCATCCTCGATAAATACCGTACCGTTGGGGAAATCGATGCAAAGTGTTTCTGCATTTTTGGTATGGTGCAGCACATTTTCACAGGGATTGATTTTTCACCCGCAGGACGCGGCGTCGACCTTCTTCAACGAGATGCTGTAGAAATGCCTGAACCGATACCCATCAAAGATCACGAAAAAGAAAACCGCCTGGTCAACAAGCGCCTGCTCGCCTGTGCGCTGCTGGTGATTGGCATTTCCTGCGCCCTGGTGGGGCGCATGTACTTCCTGCAGGTCGTGCAGTTCGACTATCACTCCACGATTTCCGAAAACAACCGCGTCCACGTATTACCCATCACGCCGACGCGTGGGCTGATCTACGATCGCAATGGCGTCGTGTTGGCCGACAACCGGCCTAGCTATAACCTGACCATCACCCGAGAGCGCACCACCGACCTCAAGGGGGAGCTGGACGCCATCGTCAGTTTGCTGCATCTGCCCGCCGAGGATCGCGCGGTGTTCGACAAGGCGCTGAAGCAGGCACGCCACCCCTTTGTCCCTGTGACATTGTTTTACGAGCTGACCGAAGAGCAGATCGCGCTGCTGGCGGTGAACGAGTTCCGTCTGCCAGGGGTTGATGTAGAACCTCAGTTCGTTCGCCACTATCCCCTGGGCGCCCACTTTGCGCACTCCATCGGTTACGTGGGACGGATCAACGAGAAAGAATCCAAAGCCCTCGATTCGGTTGAGTACCGCGGCACTCAGTCCATCGGCAAAACCGGCATCGAGCGCTTCTACGAGTCCGAGCTGCATGGTCACGTAGGTTATGAAGAGGTCGAGACCAACGCCCAGGGCCGTGTGCTGCGTGTGCTCAAGCACACCGATCCGATCCCCGGAAAAAACATCGTACTGAGCCTCGACGTCCACCTTCAGGAGGCGGCGGAAGAAGCCTTGGGCGATCGCCGTGGCTCGGTGGTTGCCCTCGACCCACAAACCGGCGAAGTGCTGGCCATGGTCAGCAAACCGAGTTTCGACCCTAACTTGTTCGTCACCGGGATCAGCTTCAAGGAATATGCCGCGCTGCATGACTCCGTCGACCGGCCACTGTTCAACCGCGTCCTGCGCGGGCTCTATGCGCCGGGCTCGACCATCAAACCGGAAGTCGCCATCGCCGGCCTCGACAGTGGTGTCGTCACTGCACAAACCCGTGTGTTCGATCCCGGTTACTACCAACTGCCGGATTTCGACCACAAATACCGCAACTGGAACCACAGCGGCGACGGCTGGGTCGACATGGACGCCGCCATCATGCGCTCCAACGACACCTACTTTTATGACCTGGCCCACAAGCTGGGCATCGATCGCCTGCACGACTACCTGGCTGAATTTGGCCTGGGCCAGAAAGTGTCGCTGGACATGTTTGAAGAGTCAGCCGGCTTGATGCCTTCCCAGGCCTGGAAGCGCGCCACTCGCCGCCAACCCTGGTTCCCAGGCGAGACCGTGATCCTCGGCATCGGCCAGGGCTACATGCAGGTCACACCGCTGCAACTGGCCCAAGCCACCGCCCTGATCGCCAACAAAGGCGTGTGGAACCGACCCCGCTTGGCCAAGACCATTAACGGCGTGCCACCGGTGGATGAAAACCCTATGCCCAATGTGGTCCTCAAGGACCCACGTGATTGGGAGCAGGTCAACCATGGCATGCAATTGGTGATGCACGACCCACGCGGCATCGCCCGCGCTGCCGCACAAGGCGCGCAATACCGCATCGCTGGCAAGAGTGGTACCGCACAGGTGGTCGCGATCAAGCAGGGCGAGCGTTATAACCGTGAAAAGACCCTGGAGCGCCACCGCGACAACGCGTTGTTCGTCGGCTTTGCGCCGGCCGAACACCCGAAAATCGTGATTTCGGTGATGATCGAAAACGGTGAAGCCGGCGGCCGGGTTGCTGGGCCGGTCGTGCGCCAGATCATGGACGCCTGGTTGCTCGACCAGGAAGGTCACTTGAAGCCGCAATATGCGACGCCCGCCAAAGCACCTGGAGACCCGAAGGTTTAATCAGGCTTTCCACTCGTCCCATTGCTCTACGCCTTCATAGGCAAGCCAGGGCACATCATGGGCCGTCCAGATGTGCGTGGTGGGCCTGACGCCCGGATCATCATCCAGCGTCGCTACCCGCACGATGACGTGCGGTTGATGCCCACGTTCTGCCATCAGGTGTGAGCCGCAACGCGAACAGAAATGCCTGAGCTTGCCCGGCGACGATTCGAAAGACGCCAGCAGCTCCACGCCCTGGGTCCAGCGAAAGTGTTCGCGCATCACGCCGGCTGTCGCGACAAATGCCGCTGCATGCACCTTGCGGCAGCTCTCGCAGTGGCAGTGGCTGATCGGCATGTCCAGACGCCTCACCTGGTACCGCACGCCCTTGCAGAAGCAACTTCCATTCAATGGGTCAGTCATAACGTAATTGCCGGTAAGGAAGGGGCCATCATCATTGCTTACAATCCTAGGTTGCGCATTGGTCGATGTCGCCTACTGTCAATGGAGGAGGTGACTTATGCATGTATTGGATCGAATCGAACGGAAAGTCCTGCTCAACGCTTCACGTAGACAGGTGTGGGAAGCCCTCACTGATGCCGAGCAATTCGGCCATTGGTTTGGTATCGCCCTCGAAGGCAAGGCCTTTGTTGCCGGGCAAGCCATCGAGGCACCTATCACCTATCCGGGTTATGAACATGTGATCTGGAAGGCCAGGATCGAACGCATTCTGCCGCAAACGCTGTTCTCTTTCTGGTGGCACCCCTTCGCGGTCGAGGCGGGCGTCGACTACGACCAGGAAACCCCGACACTGGTGGAGTTTACCGTTGAAGACCGTGCACCGGGCATTCTGCTGCGGGTGGTCGAGTCCGGCTTTGACGCGGTGCCCGAAGCACGTCGGCAAAAGGCCTTCAAGATGAACTCACGCGGGTGGGACGAGCAAATGGGCAACATCGAAAACTACCTGAGCCAGGCCCGACAGGCTTGACCCCAGCGGGCACCATGCGTGATGCCCGCCTCTTTGCACCGTACTTAGCTTTCGTGATCGGTGGTGATCTCCAAGGTGTCGGTAAAGGTTACCAGGACACTCTGCCCGACTTTCAGGTCTTTGAGGCCGGCGCGAATCTCCGGTTTCTCCACATTCAACACCTTCGTCGCACCGGCAGGGTTCTCCAGGGTGACCTGGTTTTTCTTCAGGTCGATATGGGTGATCTTCAGTTGCACCTGCACCTGGCGGAAAGCTGCACCGCCTGGGTTGGGATTGTCGGCGGTGGCGCGGATCACGCCGGTTTTTTCGCTGGCATCCGGTGGGCTCTTGTCCACATCGGTGTCCAGCACCGCCGCAACCGAGTGAGTGGTCAGCACCTTGACCTGGTCACCGACCTTGAGGTTGCCCAGGTCCTTGGCGGCATCGGTAAGTTGCACATGCACTTCACGCCCCTCGGCACCGGCCAGCACCACCTGATGTTTGGCCGCATCGACGGCCAATACTTTTGTAGTAACTTCATCGGCTTCCAGGGATTTGGACAGCGGGATATCGACGGCGTGAGCGATCAGGTTGCCGGCGGACAGAAGGGTGGCCAGGGCAATCGCCTGGCGCAGGGAACGGGATAGCTTCATTGAAGGGACTTCCATGTGAGAGGAGCCCTGAGTCTAGTGGTGAGTCAGCGATGCGCAAATTCGCTGACTCACCTTGGTGTAACGCGTTTAGAAGTCCACAGTCGCCGAGAACTTGGCAATACGTGGGTCGCCCTGGCTCAGGAAACCGCCCTGGGCCGATTCCCAGTACTTCGCGTTGGCGACGTTCTCCACGGTGGCGCCGAGGGTGACATCACGCTGGGCCACCTTAAAGTTGTAGCGCGCGCCCACGTCGAAGCGGTTCCACGTCGGCAAGCTCAAGTTGTTGGCGGCGTCGGCGTACTGCCCGCCTGTGCGCAACCAGCGGCCATTGAGGGTTACGCCTTGCAGGCCAGGTACATCCCACTCCACATCGGCGTTGAGCTGGAACGAAGGTACGCCGATTGCGCGGTTACCGTCATTGGCGCCGTTTTGCGTGTCCTTGAGTTCGGTCTTCATCACCGTCACACCTCCCAGCAAACGTAGGCCGCTGAGGGGTTCGCCGAAGACGTTCAGTTCTACGCCTTTGTTGATTTGCTGGCCTTCACGCACATAGCGCGCTGTAGTCGCATCGATGACCTGAACGTAGCCGGCGCCAGGCTGTTCGATACGGTATACACCCAGCGTTGCGCCATAGGTGCCCATGTCCACTTTCACACCCGCTTCGATTTGTTTGGAGCGAGCAGGCGCAAACGCCTGGCCGCCGCCGATGATCGTCCGGTTGCCCGAGTTGACCGGCGACGTCGGGCCTTGCGCCAGGCCTTCGATGCGGTTGGCGTAGAAAGACACGTGTTGCCACGGTTTGAACACCAGGCCGTAGACTGGCGTGGTAATTGACTCGTCATAGTTGGAAGTGCGCGTACCGCTCATGTAGTTGTAAGCCTGTACCACCATCTGCTGGCGGCGCGCGCCCAACGTGACCAACAGACGGTCATCGAAAAAGCCCAGGGTGTCGGACACCGCTGCGCTGCGCACGAATGTTTTGCCTGTAATGGTCGGGTCGCTGAAATCAGTGCCTGGCGTATTGCGCGGGTTGTTCAGGGTGGGCGGAGCGCCGGTCACAGGGTCGTAGATGTTGGTTCGGGTAGCCGTCGACGAGGCGTTGAACACATAGGCATTGCGTGCTTGAGTCCAGATACCGGCCAGGCCAAAGTTGAGTCGATGGCTCAAAGGGCCGGTCTGGAAACTGCCGTTCAACCCGCCCATTAAGCTGCGGTTGTCTTCTTCGTGGGCGATGGTCGAGCGGCTTGCCAGGGCATTACCGCTGTTGTCAGTCAGCGTGACCGACGAGTAGCGCCCCATTTCCCGGGTGTGCTTGGCACCGCCTGCTGCATAGGCCGTCCAGTTGTCGTTCAGGTCATACTCGGCGCGCAGCATCCCCAAGGTGTCTTCGAGGTTGGTGCTGCTCCAGCTCGGCGCGTAGTTGGTGTCGGCCGAAGGCGCATCCGGCACATGGGTGGCCGTGCCCAGGAATACCGAGTTACGCCCGCCATTGATGTGCTGCTTCTGATACACAAAATCACTGGACAGGCGCAACGCATCACCGCGGTAGTCCAGGCCCACGGTGAACAGCTTCGAGCGCTGATTTTCATCATCGATGCCGGTATCGCCTTCGCGCTGGGACAGGTTCACGCGTGCACCAAACTGGTTGTCCTCGCCGAAGCGCTGGCCAATATCCAGATGCTCGCCCACCCGGCCATCGCTGCTGATATCGGTACTGAAGCGACGCAGTGGCAGGTCATCGGCGCGCTTGGGTTGCAGGTTCACACCGCCGCCAATCCCCGAGCCGGTCGGTGTCACACCATTGATGAAAGCATTCGGCCCCTTGAACACTTCCACACGCTCCAGGGCGTCGGTGGACATAATCTGACGCGGCAGGATGCCGTACAGGCCGTTGAAGGACATGTCGTCACCGGCGAGCGGCAGACCTCGGATCATGAACGTCTGTGCCTGGTTGGCATAGCCAGACGCCTGGCGCACCGACGAATCATTAAGCAGTACATCGCCGATCGTTTCGGCCTGCCGGTCGCGAATCAATTTCTCGGTATAGGAGGACATGCTGAACGGCACGTCCATGATGTCCTGGTTACCCAGCACCCCCAACTGAGCGCCACGTGCCACCTGGCCGCCAGCGTATACCGGGGGCAGGGCGCCTGGCGCAGGGGCGTCGGCGCTGATAGTGGTGGCGCCCAGTTCCAGCGTGCCGGTTTCCTGGCTAGCGTGAGCCGAGAGGCTCAGGGAACAGCACAGGGCGAGCAGGGTGGGGCGATACGGCACAGCGAATGGGATACGGGCGGGCATGGTCGATCCTGACGGTGAACCGTCAATGGTGAGGGAAAGGGCAACGATGGTTGCGCTTCCTCACTGCGCGGATACAACCCCGGTGCGAATGATAGTAATTATTATTAACGTCGTGCAACAATTTTGTGAGATTAAGGTCTGCGCGCATCGATGCCGAGTAGAATCACGCCCTGAAAGCGATTCCTGAGGTGCGGTACGGTGGATTTACAGCAGGGTTTTGTCCTGACCCGGCATTGGCGCGATACCCCGGCGGGCACGGAGGTCAGTTTCTGGCTGGCCACCGACCAGGGCCCGAAGTTTATCCGGCTACCCGTGCAGACCTCGGTGATGTTCATCCCCGAAGCCCATCGCAAGCCGCTGGATTGGCTGCTCAAGGGCGAGCGCGATATCGAACTGCGCCCGTTGCAGTTGTGCGATTTCCATCACCGCCCGGTCCTGGGTCTGTACACCCGCCAGCACCGCCAAGCCATGGACGTAGAAAAACGCCTGCGCGCTGCGGGCGTCGACGTGTACGAGGGCGATGTGCGGCCACCCGAGCGCTACATGATGGAGCGCTTCATCACCGCGCCGGTGTGGTTCGGCGGCACCCCCGACGCTACCGGCGCACTCTGCGATGCGCAGATGAAACCCGCGCCCGACTACCGCCCACCGCTGAAGCTGGTGTCCCTCGACATCGAGACCACCGCCCAGGGCGATCTCTACTCCATCGCCCTTGAAGGCTGCGGCGAACGCCAGGTGTACATGCTCGGCCCGCCGAACCAAACCGATGCGGTGGACTTCAAACTCGACTACTGCGACACCCGCGCGCAACTGCTCGAACGCCTCAACGCATGGCTCGCCGAGCACGACCCCGACGCGATCATCGGCTGGAACTTGGTGCAATTCGACCTGCGCGTGCTACACGAACATGCCCAGCGCCTCAACGTGCCGCTGATGCTCGGGCGTGGCGACGAGCCGATGGCCTGGCGCGAACACGGCAGCCGCAACCACTACTTCGCGGCGGCAGCGGGACGCTTGATCATCGATGGCATCGAAGCCCTGCGCTCGGCCACCTGGAGCTTCGAGTCCTTCAGCCTGGAAAACGTCGCGCAAACCCTGCTTGGCGAAGGCAAGGACATCTCCACGCCGTACCAGCGCATGGACGAAATCAACCGCATGTTCGCCGAGGACAAGCCCGCCCTGGCGCGTTACAACCTCAAGGACTGCGAGCTGGTCACGCGGATTTTCGCCAAGACCGAGCTGCTCAAGTTCCTGCTCGAACGCGCCAGCGTCACCGGGCTGCCGGCCGACCGCAACGGCGGCTCCGTCGCCGCATTCACCCATTTGTACCTGCCGTTGATGCATCGCCAGGGCTTCGTCGCGCCTAACCTGGGCGACAAACCACCCCAGGCCAGTCCCGGCGGCTTCGTCATGGACTCACGGCCCGGTCTCTACGAATCGGTGTTGGTGCTCGATTACAAAAGCCTTTACCCGTCGATCATCCGCAGTTTCCTGATCGACCCGGTCGGCCTGATCGAAGGCCTCAAGCACCCCGACGACAGCGAGTCGGTGGAAGGCTTTCGCGGCGCACGGTTTTCCCGCACCCGACATTGCTTGCCGTCCATCGTCGCACGGGTCTCCGAAGGCCGCGAAGTGGCCAAGCGTGAACACAACGCACCGCTGTCCCAGGCCCTGAAAATCATCATGAACGCCTTCTATGGCGTGCTTGGCTCCAGCGGTTGCCGGTTCTTCGATACACGGCTGGCCTCGTCGATCACCATGCGCGGGCACCAGATCATGCGCCAGACCCGCCAACTGGTCGAAGCCCAAGGCTACGAGGTGATCTACGGCGACACCGACTCCACCTTCGTCTGGCTCGGCAAGGCGCATAGTCAAGCGGATGCCGGGCGCATCGGCCAGGCGTTGGTCCAGCACGTCAACGACTGGTGGCGCGAACACCTGCACAATGAATTCGGCCTGCAAAGCGCCCTGGAACTGCAATACGAAACTCATTTCACGCGCTTCCTCATGCCGACCATTCGTGGCGCGGAGGAGGGCAGCAAAAAGCGCTACGCCGGCCTGGTGGTGCGCAGCGATGGCAGCGAGGACATGGTCTACAAGGGCCTGGAAACCGTGCGCAGCGACTGGTCGCCCCTGGCCCGCCGTTTCCAGCAGGAACTCTACCAGCGCATCTTCCATCGCCAGCCGCACCAGGACTACATTCGCGACTACGTGCGCCGCACCCTGAGCGGTGAGTTCGATGAGTTGCTGATCTACCGCAAACGCCTGCGTCGCCGGTTGGACGACTACGAACGTAACGTGCCGCCCCATGTGCGCGCCGCGCGCCTGGCCGATGAGTACAACGACCGCCTGAACCGCCCGTGCCAGTACCAGCGCGGCGGCTGGATCAGCTACGTGATCAGCGTCAACGGCCCCGAGCCGTTGGAGGTGCGACAAGCGCCCATCGATTACGATCACTACGTCACCCGGCAATTACAGCCGGTGGCCGATGCCATCCTGCCGTTTGTGAATGATGATTTCAGCACCTTGGTCGGCGGGCAAATGGGTCTGTTTTAAAACGCTTGATTCGTCCGTGTGCGAGCCTGCACTCTTGGTCACTGACGACCACCCTGACGGCGCAGTCCCCATGACCGAATTTACCCTGACCGGCACCACGGTCGAACTCTTGCCCCTGCAACGGGCACACAAGGCCGCCTTGCTCGAGGCCGCCGCCGATGGCGAATTGTGGAACCTCAAGGTCACCAACGTGCCGGGCCCGGATACGGTCGACAAGTACATCGACACCGCCCTGGCCGGGCGCGATGCCGGTAGCGTGATCCCGTTCACTCTGGTGCGCCGAGACACCGGCCAGGTGGTCGGTAGCACACGGTTCTGGAAGGTCGACCGGGTCAATCGCAAACTGGAAATCGGCCATACCTGGTTGGCGCTGTCCACCCAGAAAAGCGCCATCAACACTGAAGCCAAACTATTGCTGCTGACCTATGCGTTCGAAGTGCTCGACTGCGTGCGGGTGCAATTCACCACCGATGAACTCAACGAAAAGTCCCGCGCCGCGATCCTGCGCCTTGGCGCCGTGCAGGAAGGCATCGTGCGTCACGAACGCATCATGCCCGACGGGCGCAAGCGCAACTCGGTGCGCTTCAGCATCATCGATTCGGAATGGCCGCAGGTAAAAGCCAACCTGCAGGCCAAACTGCAACGCTAGAAGGGAAGGCCCATGTACACGCTCTACGGCATCGACGAATCCGGCTCCTGCATGATCGAAATCGCCCTGCAGCGCTGTGCGGTGCCGTGGCGCCGGGTCGACGCAGCTTCCTGGGCAGAGGGCGAGGGCAGTGACGAGCTGGCCCGCATCAACCCGCTCAAACAGGTGCCCACCCTGGTGACCCCGGACGGCCAGTTGCTGACGGAAAGCGCAGCGATCCTGATCCACCTGGGCCTGGAATTTCCTGCCTCCCACCTGTTGGCCGGCAACCGCGCGCAGATCATTCGCGGCCTGGTGTATATCGCCGCCAATTGTTACTCGGCGATCGGCATCATTGACTACCCGCAACGCTGGCTCGGCAACGTCAATGAAACCGTGCAGGCGCAGCTTGTCACGGGTACCCGACGTTATCTGCACCAGGCCTGGGTGCTCTTTGCCGACCAGTTTGCCGAGCAATTGTTTGCGCCGGACAACACCCCGAATGCACTGGGCCTGATGGCGGCCGCCGTGTCGCGCTGGGACGAAGCACGGGACGCGTTGAACGGCCTGGCGCCAGGCTTTGCCCAGAGCCTGGCGCAGGTGGATGCCGACCCCATCGTCGCGCCCGTATTTGCTCGGCATTGGCCGCAGTGGAAGGTCTCATGATGTTTCCGCAATCAGTGGAAACAATGACAGCCGCAGCCTCCAAACCCTTGCGTAGCGGGCGTCCTGACCTACGCTTTCTTAAAGTGATGTAGGAATCATCCTTGAATTTGACTGTCGCAGACATGAAACTCAAGAACCCTGCATGGAATTCAAAGGAGGTGCGCATGCTCATCCGGTCGCTGACCCTGGCTACCTTGATGGCTTTTACGGGGCCGCTGTTGGCTGCTGATGATATCAACCCGCTCAAGCAGGACTTGGGCAAGGCCCGACCGCTGGTGGTGGTGGAGCTTGATTCCGGCAACGCCACGTTGGCCGAGCTGAAGAAACAGCTGGACGAGCCTGCGACCAAGCAGTCCTTTGAAGAACGCAGCATGGTGTTCTACACCGTGAAGTTCGGCAGCATCGGTGCCGAAGGCGAGAAGTTCGCCAAGGACCCCAAGGACAGCAAGAAACTCACCCCGCCGGAAACCAACGCGCTGATCCGTGCCCTCAAGCTGGGCGCCGGCAGCGGCACCAAAGTGATCCTGGTGGGCAAGGACGGTGAGAAGAAACTCGAGAAGACTGTACCGCCGGATACCCTCGACCTGAAGGCGTTCTTCAGCGCCATCGACCAGATGCCGATGGCCGAGAAAGAAGCCGCCGCCGCTCCGGAGCCTGAACCCGCGGCCCCGGCACCAGCCAAGGGTGCCAAACCTGCCAAACATGGCAGCAAGCCCGCACCGCAACAGCTGGATGACTGAACCCAAGACCCTGTAGGCGTGAGTGCCTACAGGGTTTTTTGTGGTTTGCGCACCGGAAACGGAAAGTAGAAAAACCGCAAAAACGCCACCCGCTTGATCACTTCCCCGATCAACAACGGCACCACCACTGCCACCACAAAACCCATGCAGGCCGCGACAAACGCGTGCAGCCCCAGGCGCTCCAGCAGGTCAACCGTCTTGTGCTGGATCTCGCCGTGGAAGATCAGCAGGATCAACGTGTTCTGGCCAATGTAGGTCATCGCCCGTGTGATAACGGTCGACACCATCAGCACCCGCGCCAGTGACCAGCACGCGTACACGCCGATCACCGCCAGCAGGCTGGTCCACAACCAGTGGTCGTAGCGGCGCTGCGCCAGGTCCATGGTGGAATGGCTGTAGAGGAACACCGCGGCAAACAAGGACAACGAAATCACCAGCGCGAGCAATGATCCCTCGTGCCGCCTCAGCCAGTCGCGCAGCAGGTAGCCGCAGATGAAGTAAGTGCTGCTGATCAGGGTGATTTCCAGGCCGAAGGGCAGGCCGGGCAGTATCCAGGTGTGCCCGCCGACGGTCACCGGTATTTGCCAGAACCACGGCAGCACCCAGATGCCGATCAACAGTTGCACGGCCATCAGCAGGCAACTCACCGGCAGAGACAGCTTCAGGCGCTGGATCAGGCGCAACATGACCCAACTGAACAGGATGGCGACCCAGAAGTGCGGCAGAAACCACAGCGCCTGCCAGGGGATGGTATCCACCGAGGCGTACAACACGCCGCCGACATCCGGCAGCAGAGGTTGGCCGCGCAGTATGTCGCGCACCAGTACGTACACCAGCATGGTGAAGAAAAACGGCTTGAGCAGGCCATCGGCCTTGCGCACGGCCATCTCCACAAACGGCTGTTCGGGTTTGAAGAACACCCCGGAGAGGAAAAAAAACAACGGCAGGATGAACGAGGCGATGATCGGGTACTGCAACTCCAGCGAGTTCGCCACGAACCAACTGTGGCCATACACGATCATCAGGATGCCGATGCCCTTGGCAATGTCCATTTGAATCCAGCGATGCTTCACCTGACCACCCTTCCTCTAAAAACCGCACCCACAGAAAACCTTACGCCTTGCGCCACGGCCTCAGCCACAGCCCCATCCCCAGCAACACCGCCGCGCCGGCCAGGGTGCTCAGCCCCAGTTGCAGCCACACGCCTTCAACCCGAAACAGCGCCAACGCCGCCACGCCCATCAGCACCGCGCTGAGCAGCCAGCTCCGAGCCCAGGGCAGGGCGCCGAGCAATGCCTGGCGCTGCATCAGCAGCAACGCGGTGCAGAGCACTCCGGCCAGCGCAGCCAGCGGAATCCCGGCCAGGCCGAACACAAACGGCAGCACGCCCAGCAACGCCACATTCACCAGGCTGCCGAGCAGTTCACACCGCAATGGCTGGCGCGTATCGCCCGCAGCGTAGGCATAGCGTGCGAGCAAGGCGTTCCAGGCGCCGAACACCAACGGCACGGCAAACCAGGCCAGCAGCAGCGGCAACGGCGAGTCCAGCGATTGTTTGGGCAGCAGCAACGCCACCAGGCTCGGCGCCGCCGCCACCAGGCCGACCCCGGCGGGCAGGGTCAGCACGCTGGCGGTTTCCAGGCCACGCTTGAGCAGGGCCAGGCGCTCATCGCCCTGGCGCCGACTCATCATGCCCAGCAACACCTGGTTGAGGCTCATCAGCGCAATCAGCGGCAGGTTCATCAGCTTGCGCGCCAGGTTGACCCAGGTCACCGCACCTTCCCCCAGCAAGGACGCCACCAGCCGTTCGATCAAGGCCAGGCCCTGGCTGGCGCCGTTGCTCAACAGCAGCGGGCCGATGCGCTGGCCCAACTCCCGCAGGGGCGCCCACGACCGCTGCCAATGCCACGGTCGCCAGCCCTGGCGCCACATCGACGGCAGCAACGCCAACGGCATCAACAGGCTGCCGGCCAGGCAGGCCAGGGCCAATGAGTGAGGTTCAGTGGCAGTGCCGGCGAAGGCGAGGTAGGTCACCGGCGGCAGGTTGAACAGTAACGAGCCCAGGCCCGCCAGTACAAAGCGCTCGCTGGCTTGTAACGGAATGCTGAACAGCGCATGCAGAATCAGCCCCGGCACGCACCAGGCGACAATCTGCAAGTTGCTGCTGGCGAGCGCCGTGGCACTGGCCGCCAGGCCCGGCCCGAGCAGTTGCACCAGCCACGGCGCCAACACGGTCAGCAGCAGGCTGGTGGCCAGCGCGATCAACAGCAACGCCGGGAACAGTACCGCCAGCCAGCCCAGCCGCTCGTCGTCCTTGCGCGCCAGGTACAGCGGCAGCGCCGCCGCACTCAGCACACCGCCGGCCAACGACATGCGCAGCGCCTCCGGCAAGAACAGCGCGATCAGGAACGCATCACTGCGCTCGCCGGCGCCCCAGGCTGCCACCAGCAACCATTCGCGGGCAAAACCCAGGCACAGGCCCAGCAGTGTCGCCAGCGTCAGCCATGCGGCAGAGCCCAGCATCAGCGCTGTACGCCGTCGAGCAGCGATTTGCGCGAGGTTATGCTTTTTACCTGCGGCAGGCGCGCCGGAAACAGACGCCGCGCTTCCAGCACATTAATGCCCACCATCAGCCAGAACAGCGCGACCATCACCACGGCAAAGCTGAAGTAGTGGTCAAACAGGCCGCTGACCAGCGCCGAGAGAATCCCGGCGGTGGTGCCCAGCCACAGCGCGTTGTCCTTGGTCAGGCGGATCGGGCCGTTTTCCGGACGCGCTTCACGCCACCAGCGTACGGTCACCGCCACGAAGAACAGCATGCCGACAATGCCGGTCTTGTAGATGAAGTTCAGCCACAGGTTGGAGATGCCCAGCAAGTGGGTGTCGGGTACGGGCGGGTCGACCTTGAAGCCGATACCGAACGGGTACGCCGCCACCGCCTGCGGAAACATGCGGTACTCGTCGAAACGTACTTCGGTACTGGCGTTGCTCGACGAAAAAATCGTCGCCAGGCGCTCCTGCAACGGCGGATACGCGATCACCAGCGCCACCGTCAGCGCCGCGCCGATCATCAGCAGGCGCCCGGTGTACGGCACCCGGCGCGTGGCCATCCACAGCAGCACCAGCGCCAGGCTGACCATCGCGCCACGGCTACTGGCCAGCAGCAAGGCGGCGGCGCCCAGGCACGCCACGCCCAGGCCCAGTGCACGCTTCCAGCCTTGCTCGGTCATGCCGAAGCAGAACGCCAGGGGCAGCAGCAACGCCATGATCCCGCCGATGGCATTCGGGTGCATCCACGGCGAGCCCATGCGCGACGACATTGCCTCCAGGCCGAATTTGAGCATGTCGAAGTTGCCGTAGTTGAACAGCGCCAGCACCGGTGCAATGCCGGCCCCGGAGCGTGTGCGCACGAACACCGCAATCGACAGCACCAGCATCGCCAGGCTACCCAGCAGCAGGGCGATCACCAGGGATTCACGGTGCTTGCGGTCCACCAGCAACTTGGCGCAGAGGAACAGCGCCGACAGGCTCAGCAACCAGCGCAGCCAGTTGGCCACGCCGCTGGTGTCGGCGTGAATGGTGACCTGGCCGACGATGAACGGGAACACGCTGAACAGCATCAGCCACAACAGCATCTGGTCGGTGGGGCGGCGGGTGAGGCTTGGCGTATCCGGCAGGCGCGCCAGGAAGTTGTGCCACAGCACCGCGCCCCAGGTCAGCGCCAGGATCGCTTCGCTGACGGTACTGCGAATGCCCAGGTTGATCGTGGAATACGGCATGAATGTGGCGACCAGGGCAAACAGCACCAGGCCCCAGAATGGAAAACGCAGGATGGTCACCGCACCGGCCACGCCGATCACGGCGAGGAACGCCTTGGCCGGCGACAACAGCAGGGCGACGGCACCAAACAGCAGGCCGAAGAGGATGGCGACGAGGCTGGGCAGGTTCACGTTCACTTCAGCTCCTCGATCAGTTCGGCCAGGCGCCCGCGATAGGCGCGATGGTTAAAGCGTTCTGCCCACTGCCGGCATTGTTCGGGCGATTCATCGGCGGCCCGCTCGCCGAGGCTGATCATCAGCTGCGTCAGCGCTGGACCATCGGTGGGCGAAAAGCGCGGTGCCGACGGCGGGGTGATTTCATCCAGCGACGTGCCGCTGGCCACTGCCACCGAGGTGCCGACGCTCAGGGCTTCGATCACCGGCAGGCCAAAACCTTCGGCGTAAGACGGTTGCCACAGGCGCGAAGCCTGGCGGTACAGCGCATGCAATTCGGCATCCGACACGCCACTGAGTGCGCGAATGCCCGGCAGGCTGCGCTGGGCTTCGGGCAAATGATCGAGGCTGCCCACCAGCACCAACTCCGGCACGCTGGGGGACTGGCGTCGCGCCTGCTGCCAGGCTTCCACCAGGAACGGCACGTTCTTGCGCAGCTCGCGGGTGCCCACCAGCAACCAATAGCGCTCGGGCAATTGGCGCGGGCCGAGGTCCGCCGCCAGTTCGGTAAAGCCGTCGACCTGATTGGGCAGCACGCGAATCTTGCCCGCGGCCTTGGGAAACAACCGCGCGGTTTCATCGGCGCTGTACTGCGACGGCGTCCACACCCGGTCGGCGCTGTGCACCGCGTAGGTGATCGACAGGCGATCGCTGGTCTTATAGATGAGCGCCTTCAAGCGGTTGGCGTGGTAGTTGTTCAAGGTGATCTGGAACAGGTCATGCAACAGCACCACGGTGCGCAGGCCCTTGGGTTTGGGCGGCAACGGCAGGCCCATGTTGAAGGTGCTGATGTACAGGTCGATGTGGTGCTCGCGCAACGCCCGTGGCAGAAACCCGGCTTCGAAGCGCAGGCGATTCTGCGGCTGGTGCATGGCGGTCTTGGCGCAACCCCAGGCCGGGCAGTGCGCCTGCAAGCGGGTTTCATCGCCCAGGGGCGCCACGGTAAACCGCTCAAGCTCGATGCCGGGCAGACCGCGCAGGGCGCTTTCCAGTGCATACACCTGGCGGCTGATGCCCGATTGCGGCGAGGTGCCGACGGTGCGGTAATCCAGGCCTACACGCATGCGGGCTCCTTTTGATTCTGGGGCGAAAGGGTCGTGTAGACCTTTTCCAGCTGGCTGGCGGCGACGCCCCAGTCATGGGCACGACGCACATAGGCGCGGCCGGCTTCACCCATGGTCGTGGCGGCATCGGGAAATTGCAGCAGGCGCACCACGGCATCCGCCAGGCTCGCAGCGGTCTGCCCGCCGAGGTAATCCAGGCCTTCCACCAGGTCCAATCCCGATACGCCTTGCTCGGTACTTGCCAGCGGCAAGCCGGCGGCCAAGGCTTCCAGTACCTTGAGCTTGGAGCCGCCGCCATGGCGCAACGGCGCCAGGAACACCGAGCAGCTCGATTGCAGGCTCAGCAGGTCGGGCACAAAACCCTGCCACTCGATACGCGGGTCCGGCCAGCGTGCCCGCCAGCTGTCGGGCATGCCGAAGCCGCACACGCTCATGCGTACGTCGGGGCAGCGTTCCCAGACCTGGGGCAGGATCTCATCCAGGGCCCACTCGATGGCATCCACGTTGGGCGCGTATTCGTAGTTGCCGAGGAACAACACGCGGCGGGTGGTTGGGTCAGGGCGGGCGGCGGCGAAGTGATCGCAGTCCACGCCGTTGACCACCACCGACACCGGTTTGCCGGCGATTTTCCCCAGTACCTGTGCGTCGCTGTCGGTTACCGCGATCACCTGGGCGGCCTGACGCATCACGCGGCGTTCCCAGCGGGCATAGCGCCATTGATCGTAGCGAATGAACGGCAGCGACCAGCCCGGCAAACGGTCATACGTGGCGGCGCCAAGGGCCGATTCAACGTTGTGTTCCGTCAGCACAAAGGGTTGGGACTTGCGCGCCAGCACCTCTTCATACGGCTGGAAGCTGTAGCTGTGTTCGATTTGCACCACGTCCCAAGGGTCACCCAGCAACCAATTGAAGGTGTCCTGCAATTCACCCGACAAACCATTCACGCTGGCCAGCAGCGGGTAGGGCGCAAACAGTCCGGCCAACAGGGTCGTCACGCTGCGCAGAGGGCGGCGCGGCAGGATGATCAGTTGTTCGAGAAACGCTTCCAGCACCTGGCGGTCGGTAAGCGACACCGGGTGTTTGTCATGCAGCAGCAGGGTGATCCGGTGCCCGCGCGCGGCGAGGTTGCGCAGCAGATGGAACTGGCGCGTCTTGCCGCCGCTGGTGGCGGGCCAGGGTGAATAGGGCAGGATCCATAAAATGCGCATGGCAGGCCTCAGTCCCATAACAGAATTTGCAGGTTCGACTTGACCGGTACGGTCAGGCCGCTGGTGCCGCTTACCGGGGTTTGTGTGCCGCGCAGCGGGTCGTACAGGGTGGCGCTGGCCAGGCCTGGCAAGTGGGCGTTGCCGCCCTGGGCGGCCCAGAAGAACCACAGCTTGCGCCCGTCGGCGCGGGTCCAACCGATGCTGAACAGGCCGTCGGGCAACTGGTCGGCAACCGGCGGATCGCCCGGCGTGAGCGTCGGCCCACTGACGTCGAGGAAGTTCTTCAAGGCGGTGTAGACGGGCTTGGGGTTGGTGTCGATATCCAGCAAGCCATAGGAGCGGTCACGCACGCTGGCGCGCTGGTCGAGGTCGCTCAGGGTGAACAGGAAGATCTTGTCGAAATCCATCGCACTCATCAGCGCCAGGCGGCGGACCACGTAGTCGGCCTGGGCCTGGAGGGTGATGATGTCCTGGGCGTCCTTGGGCCCCTTGTAGGTTGACCAGCCCCACTCGGTGCTCCACAGCGTGTTCACGCCGCCGTTGCGCAGGGCCTGGTTGAGCTGGGTGGTCTTGGCGATGAAGTCCAGGTTGGCCGGGTCGTTGCCTTCGGGCAATTGGGTGTAGGGGTGATAGGAAATCACGGTATTGAGGCTGGCCACGCCGAGTGCGCCCAAGGCGTCGAACATGGTCTGGCCATTGGGCATTTCGCTGAAGAACGCCATGCCGGCGGCCACTACCGGTTTGCTCGGGTTCACGGCGCGCAAGGCGTTGGTGGTGACGCTCAACAGATTCGCATACCCGGCAGGGTCTGCCGCCGGGCGCCAGAAGCCGATCAGGTTCGGTTCGTTCCAGACTTGCCAGGCCTCGACGCTGGGGTAGCGCTGGGCCAGCATGGCCATGCGATTGGCGAACACGTTGGGGTCTTTCGGCGGGTACTGGTCCGGGTACAACGACAGCGGCGGGGCGCTGCTGATAAAACGCGCCGACCCCACCAGGTAAAACACCGACTTGATCTGGTTCTGCTGCAGCTTGCCCACCAGCTCATCGAGGGTGGCGAGCTTGTATTGGTTCTGCGCGGTTTCCAGCTGATCCCAATGCAGGTCCAGGCGCACCCACTCCAGGCCCAGGGCCTTGAGGCGGTCGATCTGCTTCTGGTAGCGCTCGGGGCTGAACCACAGGAACTGCGCATTCACCCCCAGGAAATCTTTCCACACCACCTCCTTGCTGCCCTTGAGCACATGGCTTTCGGCATCCGCCTGGCGTCCCCACAAGAATGCGGTCAGGCCCAGGGCGGCGACCACCGCGAGGGTGGCGAGGTAGGTGCGTTTACGCGCCATAAGGGGCTCCGCTGATGGCCTGCTCGAAGAGCTGCTTGAATTTCTGCGCGGTCAACGGCCACAACCGTTCGCGGCCAATTTCCCCGGCGCGTTCGGCCCAATCCCGGGCCAGCAGCGGTGTACGTGCCAGCCGCAGCAGTTGTTCGCCGAGCGCGGCCACATCACCCTCGGGGTAGATCGCGCCGTTACCGCTGGCGACTTCCTCGGCAAATGCGCGCGCGTCGGAGGTGATCGCGCCGCGCCCGCAGGCGGTGGCCCAGGACAGTGCGCCACTGGTGCCGCGCTGGCGTCCCAGCAGGCCGAGTTTTTTCGATTCACGGTAGGGCAGCACCATCACGTGGTGCGCCTGGATGGTCTGGGCGATTTCATCCGCCGGCAGGTTCAGGCGCCAGTCGATGGCGTCGGTCAGGCCCAGCTCAGCGATCTGCGCATTTAACTGCTCCAGGTAATTGCCGCCTGCGCCAAATGCCATTTCCGCGGCGGTGCCGCCAGCCAGGGTCAGGCGCACGCGATCGCGCAATTCGGGGGCTTGCTTGAACACATCCGCCAAGGCCTGCACCAGGTCTTCGATGCCTTTGCCCCGGTAGATAAACCCGAAGTACAGCAGGCGCAGCGTGTCGAGGGTGGGTAACGGTACCGCTGGGATCGGCAGGTTGGCATGGTTGATCACCGCGACTTTGCCGGCCGGCAGTTGCATGCGCTGGCTCAGGCAGTCGGCACCCAGGCGGGTGAGGGTCACCAGCCGGGTCAGTCCCTTGGCGACCTGGCGTTCTTCACGCAGGGTCAGTGGGTCGGCCAGCACCACGGCGGCCTGGGGCAAGGGGCTGGGCAGACGTTCCATCAGGTTCAAGGGGAACGGCAGGTGCTCACGGCGCCACACCATGCGTTCCGGGTCATGCACGGTCGCGGTCAGCGGCAACCGGGGGTAAGCCTTGCGCAGTTCACGCAAGGCCAGGAATTCCCCCAGGCGCCCGCCGCCCAGTTCGGCGTGTACCAGGTCGACGGCCTGCCAGTCGAACGCGTCGATGGCCTGCTTGATCGCTTCGCTGTTGCCCGCCACCCCGGCCAACGGTGTCAGCACCGTCACACCGAGGTGTTCCAAGGCCGTGCGGAAATGGTTCGCGTAGTCGGCGATCCCGTTTTTCTCCGGCGGCAAGGGCGCGAGCAAGGCGATTCGCATCAGAACGCCCCCCGGTACTTGCCGATGGTGCGCAGCACTTTGCTCGGCACTTCAAACTTGCGACGGTTGATGATGATGCCGTCCACCTTGCCGAACGCGGTGTTGAGGATCGACAACGCATGCTCCACCACTGGCACGGTACTTTTGCGCGCTTCCACCACCAGCCCGATCAGGTCGGCGCGGCGCAGGTCGACGAACGCCTCGCGGTTGTCCAGCAAGGCCGAAGCATCCAGCAGCACCACCTCACCCGGCGCAGCGGTTTCCAGGCCGCCGACGCGCACGTTGATGCCGTTTTCACTGAGCAATTGGCGCAGTTGCTCGACCACAAAGGTCACCCCTTCGCCATGGCGCGCCGAGGTCAGGCCCAGGGTCACGCCCTGTTCGGCAATGCGCTCGGGCTGCAGCAGGCTGTACAACCGGTAGATGCTCGCATTGAACGCGTTGGTGCTTTGCGCGGTGGAGGTGTCCAGCTCCGGCAGGGTGGTCCACAGCGGCAGGCCGAACTTGCGCTCCACCAGGCCACCGTCGTGAATACGCTGGTCGAGCAGGTAGCACAGGTAGATCACCAGCAGGCCGACCACGATGGCAAACGGGATCGCCAACACCAGCATCACCAGGGTTTTCGGGAAGATGCGGCCTGGGTTCAGGGTGGCTTCTTCGATCACGGCGATGTTGCTGATCTGGCTGTTGTCCAGCTCACGGTCGATGCGCGATTTTTCCAGGTTATCCACGTACAGCGCGTAGTTGCGCTCGGTGGTGTTCAGCTCGCGGGAGAGGCGGGCCAGCTCCGGTTCGATCTCCAGGGCCTGCTTACGTTGCTCCTCCAGGTTCAGCAGTTGTTTCTGCTGTTGCACCAGTTGGGTACGCAGTGCCACGTTGTTGCTGGTTTCATCCAGCAATACGCGCTGCAAGTGGATTTCCAGGGTGTTCGGCGCACGGTTCTCCGAGGCTTGCACCGTGTTGCTCTCGCTGTTGACCTGCATCTGCATGGCCCGGATCGACGCGTCCAGGGCTTTGACCGGCGGCGCGTTGTCGGTGTAGGTGCGCATCATGTCGGCCTTTTCCAGCAGCTTCTGGTTGAGCAGGCGACGCAAGTCCTGCTGCTGCGGGTTCAGGGCGATCTGGCGTACGGTGGTGACTTCCTTGGGCTGGCCCTTGAGCTGGGTGCGCGTGCTCTGGATCGCGCTGTCGGACGAGGCGATCAGTCGCGTCGTGTTGAACGTCTCACCGCGCAGCACGTTGATGCGCTCGGACAAATCCTCCAGGCGGTCGGTGATGCTCGCCGCGCCGATCTCGTTCAGGTGCGTGAGGATCTGCTCCTTGTAGCTCTTGATCTCGGTGGCGCTGTTGGCCACCTGGCCTTCATAGAACGCGTACAGGCTCTTGCGCCCCAGAGCCTCGGTACGTTCGTTGATGTAGGTCTCGACCCAATCCTTGACCACCGCCTGGGCGATTTCCGGGTCGCCCCACTTGAAGCTGATGTCCATCACCGTGGAACCGGCGGCGTGGCTGACTTCGAAGTTCTTCTCCAGGCTGGCGGCCAGGCGTTCCACCGGCGTGGTTTTTTCCACGACACCGACGGTTTCCAGCACCACGCGCAGGCCATCGAACACCGCGCCCACGCCGCTCTTGGCGTAGTACTTGGTGCGCTTCCAGAAACCTTCCGGCGGCGGCGCGTTCTCGATCACTTCCAGGTAGTGCTCGGCCACCGCACGCACGATCGGCCGGCCGGTGAGCAGGCGCTCTTCGTCGACAATCGGGTCGCGCTGGGTACTGGGCATCACCAGCGCCTGGCGGTTGCTGATCTCGATAGGCAAGGTCGAGTCACGCCCCGGCTTCACCAACAGGCGCGCGGTGGACTCGTACTTGGCCGGCAGCAGGAACGCCCCCAGCAGGATGATCACCAGCGCCGCAATCGCCGCCAGTTTGAACTCATGCCGGAAGATGAAGAACAAGCGCAGAAGATCACGAAAAGAACGGATCTCGATCATTGGGATGTCGCTCCTTTAGTTGTTGCCGCCGCTGGTTCGGGTGTAGTTGTAGCCAACCCCGATCGACTTGGTGAACGGGATCAGTTGGTTCATGTAGGTATCCACCCCTTGGATGCGCTCGCCCACGTTGGACTTGGGCACGAACACCACGTCGCCGCGTTGCAGGCGCACGGGTTTGCGCCCGTTGGGGCCGGTCTTGAGCAGTTGGCTGAAGTCCAGGAAGTACGCGCGATAGGCACCCTGGGCGTCTTCGCGCAGCAGGGCGACCATGCTGGCGTTGCCCGCCGGGCTGACCCCGCCGGCCCCGATGATGGCTTGTTCCAGGGTGTTGGCTGTGGCGATCTGCACCGCCGTCGGGTTGTTCACCGCGCCGCCGACGATGATCGAGCCGCTCGGTGCCTGGTTGATGTTCACCGTCACGCGCGGTTCGCGGTAGATGGGCGCGAGCTTGCCGGTCAACTCCGTGGCCAGTTCCGACGGCTGGCGACCGGCGACCTGCACCGGCCCCAGGAACGGGTAGTTGATCTTGCCGTCGGTCTGCACCGTGTATAGCGTCAGCTCATAGATGGTGCTGACGTTGAACGCCGACAGTGTCGGCATCTCGCCGGCATCGCGCACGATGCGCAACTGGTCGCCGATGCGGATGCGTTCCACCGCCGGCGGCAATTGCGCCAGCTGGTCGAGGGCGCGCTTGCCGGCCTCGACGGTGTCACTGTCGGGCGGGACGATGCGTGCCGGCGTGTTGCAGGCGGCCAGGGCCATCATGGCCACGACGAGCAGGGTTCGTTTCATCAAGGGGGACTTCCTGTAGGTCATGATGCTCACCTCCAATAACCGGGAAACATGCTGATGCGCCGCTTGAGGGCGAGGGGGAGGCGACGCTCCAGTTGACCCAGCCGGTAGCCGAGCAGTTTGAACGCACTGCGCACCAGTACTTCGGGAACACGGTGCAGGGCGCCGGCCTTGCGCAAGGCCGCCAGTTCAGCCAGCACGTAGCGTTTGCCTTCGCCACCTGCGTCGCCAAAGGCCTGCTTGATCCATGGCTCGCGGCCGTAGAACACGCCGATGTCGAAGTAGCGGTGAAACTCATCCATGAGTTTGTAATCGTGGGAGTGATGCACCAATGCCGTGGCGGCATAGCGCACCTTGTAGCCATCGAGCAGCATGCGCGCCGCCACGTAGGCGTCCTCGCTGCCGATCACATCGGCCGGGAAACCGCCCACCGCCTCCAGCACGCTGCGCCGGTACACGGAAAACGAGTCGGAACTGAAGCAGGTCTTGATCCCCAGCTCCGGCGCATCGGCCAGGCTTTTGCTGCGGCTGTGTTCGGGGTAGTTGAAGTGCCGCGACTGCGCACCCAGTACTCCGGCGTCGGGGTGCGGCAACTGGCGACCGTAGGCCACGCCGTTGAGCGGGTCCTGCTGCAATTCGGCGAGCAGGTTGGCGAAGGTTTCCGGGGTGGCGGGGATCGCGTCCTGGGTCATCACGATCAGCGCGTCGCCGCCCACCTGTTCGCTGGCCCAGCGCCGGGTGCCGCCGTGGTTGAAGTCACGTGCGTCGATCACCTCGACCCGCGCCCCGAATTCGCGAAAGCGCGCCGCGGTGTCATCGTTGGAGGCGCTGTCCACCACCAGCATCTCGTCAGGTTGCAGGGTTTGCATCTTCAGCGCCGGCAGTAGGCGGCCCAGATGGCTGGAGGCGTTACGGGTCGGGATGATCAGTGAGGTGAGCATGTCATTTCTTCACTTCTGCGGGCGCGCGCCCGTAGATGTCGTCGAAGCGCACAATGTCGTCCTCGCCCAGGTACTCGCCGCTCTGCACCTCGATCATCACCAGGTCGATGATGCCGGGGTTGGTCAGGCGGTGTTTGTGCCCGGCGGGGATGTAGGTGGACTCGTTGGCGTTGATCAGGAATTCACGCTCGCCGTTGGTGATCTGCGCCGCACCGCTGACCACTACCCAGTGTTCGCTGCGGTGGTGATGCATCTGCAACGACAGCGACGCCTGCGGCTTGACCACGATGCGCTTGATCTTGAAGCGGCTGCTTTCCTCCAGCACGGTGTAGGTGCCCCACGGCCGGGTGACGGTGCGGTGCAGGCTGTACGCCGGGTGGTTCTGGCGCTTGAGCTCGGCGACGATGTAGCGCACGTCCTGGCTGCGGTGGGCGTCGGCGATCAGCAGGGCGTCAGGGGTGTCGACGATGATCAGGTCGCGCACGCCCACGGCGCCGAGTACGCGCTTGGGCGAGTCGATGTAGCAGTTGTGCACGTCATGCAGAATCGCTTCGCCATTGACCTGGTTGCCATGGGCGTCGCTGGGGGTGAGCTGGCGCAGGGCTTCCCACGAGCCGATGTCGCTCCAGCCGATGTCACAGGGCACCACGGCGACTTGCCTGGACTTTTCCATCAGCGCCACGTCGATCGACACATCCGGCGCACTGCCGAAGGCGTCCGCGTCCAGCTCGCGCTGGCGTGAGGTCTTGTTCTGCAGATGCTGGCTGTGCTCCAGCGCTGCGCGGGCAGCGTCCAGTACGTCCGGTGCATGGGCGGCGAGTTCGTCCACCAGGGTGCTGGCCTTGAAGCAGAACATGCCGGCGTTCCACAGGTGTTTGCCGCCGTCGAGGTAGCCTTGGGCGGTGGCCAGGTCGGGCTTTTCCACGAAGCGCTTGACCCGGTAGCCGGTGCCCAGCGCCTCGCCCTGTTCGATGTAGCCAAAGCCAGTTTCCGGATGATCCGGCTGAATGCCGAAGGTCACCAGGTAGCCGGCTTCGGCCAGGTCGCGGGCCTGGGTCACGGCCTCGGCGAACGCCACTTCATTGAGGATCAGGTGGTCGGCGGGCATCACCAGCAACTGCGCGTCACCGCCGAAATGTTCCTGCACATGCAACGCCGCCACGGCAATCGCCGCCGCCGTGTTGCGGCCAAACGGCTCCAGCAGCAGGTCCAGGGGCAGGTGGGCCTGGTTGACCAGACGGTAGTCATCCAGGGTGCGGAACAGCAGGTCGCGGTTGGTCACCGTCAACACGCTTTCCACACCCGGCAGCTTGGCTGCGCGCTGGAAGGTTTTCTGC
This sequence comes from Pseudomonas sp. FBCC-B1565, assembly GCF_059133265.1. Taxonomy (NCBI): domain Bacteria; kingdom Pseudomonadati; phylum Pseudomonadota; class Gammaproteobacteria; order Pseudomonadales; family Pseudomonadaceae; genus Pseudomonas; species Pseudomonas sp. FBCC-B1565. The sequence goes on along the minus strand of NZ_CP101438.1, from coordinate 4,484,710 downwards.
AGCAGGCTCTGGCCGTCGCGCATGCGCATGAACGGCTTGGGCATGTTCTGCCGGGACACCGGCCACAGCCGCGTGCCCGAACCACCGGAAATGATGCAGGGAATTAATCCGTTGAGTGTGTTCATCAATAGACTTCCTTGGTGGAAAGGACGGCCGGTACCGTCATGAAGACGATGTACAGGTCAAACCACACCGACCACTTGGAGATGTACTCCAGGTCGTACTCGACCCGTTTCTGGATCTTGAACAGGGTGTCGGTCTCACCCCGGTAGCCGTTGATCTGCGCCCAGCCGGTGATGCCTGGCTTGACCCGGTGCCGCGAGCTGTATTCGCTGACCGCCACTTCAAACGGAATGCCCGCGGCCTTGGTCGCGGTGGCATGCGGGCGCGGGCCGACCATGGACATGTTGCCCAGCAGCACGTTGAACAGTTGCGGCAGCTCGTCGATGCTGGTCTTGCGGATGATGCGGCCCACGCGGGTGATGCGCGGGTCTTCGCGGGTGGTCTGGCGTTCGGCGGTGAAGTCGCTCTGGTCGGTGTACATCGAGCGGAACTTGAACACGCGGATTTCGTTGTCGTTGTAGCCGTAGCGGTTCTGGCGAAACAGCACCGGGCCTTTGGAATCGAGCTTGATCGCAAGCGCCGTCGCCAGCATCACCGGCGACAGGCACACCAGCGCCAGGCTGGCCAGCAGCAAGTCCTCGCAGCGCTTGATTACCGGCGACCAGCCGCGCAGCGGCAACTGCGAGGTGTTGAACATCAGGATGCCGCCCACGTCGGTAATCTTGCTGTGGCCGTAGCGCAGGGCAGCCATGTCCGGCACCAGCATCACGTTCACCGACAGCTGCCGCAGGCGGTTGACCAAACCATGGATGCGCTGCTCGGCGGCCCAGGGCAGGCAGATCATCACTTGGTTGACCTGTTCGGCGCGGATCAGTTTTTCCAGGTCGCGGGTGTTGCCCAGCAGGGGCAGGTTGCTCAGTTCCTTGGGAATGCGCTCGGTGCGGTCGTCGATGAACCCGACCAGGCCGGAACGGATGTCACCGTTGCGCAGCAGGTGATCGGCGACGTGTACGGCGGTGTCGGTAAAGCCCAGGATCACCGTGCGTTGCAGGAATTTGCCGGCACGCATCAGCTTGCGATACAGGCGCAGCATCAGCAGGCGCTCCAGGCATAACAGCCCCAGGCTGGCGACGTACCAGACCGCCAGGTTGCGCGGGGTCAATTGCGGGAAGAACTGCAGGATCTGGTACATGAACAGCAGGATGCAAAAGGCTGCCGTCCAGGCCTTGATCTTGGTTTTCAGGCGCAGGCGATTGCTGAACAGTTCTTCGGAATAGATGCCCAGGGCCTGGAACAGAATAATGGTGAGGACCGCAAAAAATACCAGCAGGCCCAGGAAGTGGGCACGCAGCTCAGGGGCCATCGGGTCGAGGAAAAGCACCAGGACCAGAGGGGGCAGAATGGCCGTCAGGCCATGGACCAACTTGACGAAAACAACAAAGAACTCAACAAAACCGGCGCGCGTTAAGAACAGGCTGTCGACGGACGACTTCTCTCGCATACAAACATCCCTCATTGCACTCCAGCCTTCACTGTTCGACGGTTTGTTCAATAAGCGCTGGCTTGCTTTAGAACTAGGGTCGAACGACTACGCTGGGTAATACGCAACTAGCCATTCCAAATGCGGCTATCCATTTGACTGGGTTTTGCGGGGTAGTGACTAAAGGAGTGTTCCTTTGATGTGTGTTCAGTCAACGAATTGACAGTGGTGCGGAGGCGGCATGCTAGACAGGTTAATCAGTCTTTTTTGCGGCATTTTATTGACATTCCTTGTCCGAACACTCGGTGATTGGGTGTGTTTTTGAGTGTAGGAACAAATGTCAGATTTTTCCTGCTTAAAGGAAAAACCTTTTTCAAAGCGAGGTAGGAAAGGGGGACAAAGAGGGAGCGGCAGGGCGCACTAAGTGCCCTGCCGCCGGGGCTTTCATCGGCTCAGAAGTTGCCTTTCAAACTCACGGTAAAATTGCGCGGTTCACCGTAGAAGTTACCCCAGGAGGCGGTACCGACCGTGTTGTAATAACTTTTATCGAACAAGTTGTTGCCGTTGAGCGCCACGGTCCAGGTGTCATCGAGGCGATACGCCACGCGCGCGTTCCAGGTGGCGTAACCGGCCTGTTCCAGTTTGATGGTTTGCACGCGGTAGTTGCTGCTCTGGGCATTGACTCCGGCGCCCACGCTCCATTTCGACAGTGCGCCATCGAGCTGGTAGTCACCCCACACGCGCAGCATGTGTCGAGGCACATAGGTGTTGGAGACGCCGCCTTCTTTTGTGCTGTCAATGGTGTTCAGGGATTTGGTCTGGGTGTAGGTGTAGCCGCCGAACAGTTGCAGGCGCTCGAGCACTTCACCGCTGATTTCGGCCTCCACGCCTTGGGCGCGCACCTTGCCTTTATCGGTGTAGCAATAGCCATCGGCAGAGGTCGGGCAGAAGCTGTTGTAGTCGGTTTCGGCGCCGTTTTTCTCGATGGCACGGAACAATGCCAGGGAGCTGTTGAGGCGCCCATCGAACCATTCGCCCTTGATACCCAGCTCGTAGTTGTCGCCGATTTTCGGCTTGAGCGCCGCGCCATCGGCCGTGGCATATGAGCTTTGCGGCTGGAAGATATCGGCGTAGCTGGCGTACACCGAGAGGTGCTCGTTGAGGTCGTAGATCAGTGCGGCGAACGGCGTGACCTCGCCGGTTTCCTTGGTGTGCGCATCTTGCAGGGACCACTCGCCCCAGCCCAGGTTATAGGACTCGCGCCGGTTGTCGTACCAGCTCACGCGACTGCCGACGATGAACATCAACGGCTCGGCCAGGCGCAGGCGCAAGGTGGCATAAGTACCGTATTGGGTGGCGGTTTCCTTGACCGTGCCGCCACGGTACATGTTCGGCCAGAAGGTGCTGTTGGCCGGTTCCGGGAAGTGGTGGTCGGGCTGGTAGATGCTCTGGCGTCTGGGCAGGTTCTGGATCGCATAGACGTCGTCCTGGGTTCCGCGGCTGCCGTTGGCGCCGAGGATCACTTCGTGTTCCAGGCCGAAGGCTTCGAACTTGCCGTCGATATAGGCGTCGAGGCCGTAGTCCCTGTGGTCGTAGTCCATCAGCGCTGCATAGGAGTTGGCCGTCGGCGCCGGGTCGCCATAGTTGATGGTGCCTTCGCTGGCGGCGTATTTGGTGTCTTGCAGGTTGCGGCTGTGCACTGCCGAGACCTTGAGTTTCCAGTCATCGTTGAAGTGGTGGGTGACGTCGGCAAAGAACGTGGTGCGCCGGCTTTGCCAGTCGTTCCAGGATTGGCCAAGGCAGGTCGAGCGGCTGAGGTTGGCGCTTTTGCCGTCGGCGTAGCGCGGCAGGCCACCCCAGCACGGGGAGGCATCGACATCTTCGTAGCTGGCGCCGACGCCCAGGGTCGTGTCAGGTGTGAGGTCAAAATCCAGTGCACCGTAGAACGCCTGGTCCTTGCGCTTGGCGATGTCCATGTAGGACCCGCGATCCTGCTGGCTCACCGCCGCGCGGCCACGCAGCGTGCCGCTGTCATTCAGTGGGCCGCCGGTGTCGAGATCGGCGCGGTAGTTGTCCCAGGTGCCGGCCGACAGCGACAGGCTGGTGGTGGGCTTGGCCTGCGGGCGCTTGCGCACAAAGTTCACCGCGCCGCTGGCGGTGCCGGCCCCCTTGAGCATGCCGGCGGCGCCCTTGAGCACTTCCACCCGGTCATAAATTGCCATGTTCGCACTGAAGCTGTCGGCCTGGACGTAGTCCTTGCCCATGTCCAGGGGCACGCCGTCGTACTGGTACTGGCCGAGCATCTTGAAACCACGGGAGTAGAAATACTTGCCACCCATGGGCGACTCGTAGGAGGTGATGCCGGGCGTGCGCTCCATCACGTCGTCGATGGTGGTGACGTTCTGGTCGTCCATGAATTGGCGGGTCATCACGCTCACCGATTGCGGGGTTTCCCGCAGGCTGTGTTCGCCCTTGCCGATGGTGACCGCACCGGTGGTATAGGAGCCGGTGCCCTCGGTGCTGGCACCCAGGCGTTCGCCGTTGATAAGGGTAGCGCCCAGGCTCAGCGCGCCGGTGGCGGCCACTTGCGGCAATAGCATCCATGTGCTGTTGCCCTGGCGTTGGGCTTCAAGGCCTTGGCCGCGCAGCAATTGCTCAAGCGCTTGCTGAGGATCAAGGCGGCCGCTCAAGCCCGGGCTTGTCTTGCCGGCGACGCTGGTGGCGTCGTAGGACAGGCTGATACCGGCCTGGCGTGCGAACTGATCCAATGCAGCGGCGAGGGCGCCGGCAGCGATGTTCCAGTCACGGGCCTGGGTGGCGCTGGCCGGTGTCTCGGCCATCACGGACAGGGGCAGGGCACTGCTCAGGCAGACGCCGAGCAAGGCCGCCTGCACGGCGCGCTTGAGGGGTGAACGTTGGGAGGGGAACGCTTGCATGACCGCGGGGTGCTCCTGAAGGAAGTGGACAGAACCGGCCTGTTGATCGGCCTTTCCTTACAGGTCGAGCGGCAATGAGAATTCACCTCATTTATTTTTTGAAAGGTTACGCGCGCGCGGAAACCGTCACCCAATAGCGGCTGCGGTACGTGACATCAAGCTTGAGTGATTGCGCGACCAGGCTCAGCACCTGATCGGTGTCGTCCAGTTGATAAGTCCCCGACACCCGCAGCCCGGCCACCGCCTCGCTGCAACGCACCAGGCCGTTGCGATAGCGCGCCAGTTCGGCGAGGAAGTCGTCCAGCCGCATCGCCTGGGCGCTGATCACGCCGTCGCTCCAGGCCCAGGGGTCAAGGCCGTTGCCGACAACCGGACGAATGCCGCTGCGATTGAACAACACCTGCTCGCCAGGCTTGAGTACCTGGCGGGCATTGCCCGCATGGCTGTTGGCAAACACCGCCACTGTGCCCTGTTGCACCGCCAGCTGTGTGCCTTGGGCTTCTTCGCGGACCAGCAGACGCGTGCCAAGGGTGCGCAGGTAGCCGTCGCGGGTCTGTACCCAGAACGGTCGGTGATCGGTGCCGGTGTTGACCAGTATTTCACCCTGGCGCAAACGCACCAGGCGACGCTCTTTATCGAAGGCCGTGTCGAGGGCGCTGGCGCTGTTCAACTGGATCCGGCTGCCATCGTCCAGCGCCACCCAGCGCCGCTCGCCGGTGGCCGTGCGGTAGTCGGCCATCAGTGCAGGCAGTGGCGTGTAGTCGCGGCCGAGCCAGGTCAAACCGGCCGCACCCGCAACCAGGCCGAGCAGTTTCAAGCCTTCACGACGGGAGATGTGTCGGCGCGCGCCGCGCAGGGCGTGCCGGCCGACCTGGGGCGGCAGTTGGCTGAAATCGTCATTCATTGCGGCCACCCGCTGCCACACCAACTGGTGCTCGGCGCTGGTGTGCAGCCAGCGTTCGAACGCGGCGGTGCTGGCGTCGTCGGCCACATTGAAGCGCAGTGTGATCATCCACTGGATGGCCTGGTCCACCAGGCGCGGGTCAGCCTTCGGCATAACGCAAGCGGTAACAGGCATGCAGCGCTTTGGACAAGTCACGCTCCACCGTGGCCTTGGACACACCCAGGCGCAGGGCGATCTGCGCACAGGTCAGGCCGTCCAGTTGCGCCAGCAGGAAGGCTTCGCGCACCCGCGGCTTGAGCTGGTCGAGCAAGCGGTCGATGCGTTCCAGGCTATCGAGAATGAGCAGGCGGGTTTCTTCCGACGGCACTTCGAGTTGCGGAAAATGCGCAAGGCTTTCCAGGTAGGCGCGCTCCAGTTCGCGGCGGCGGTACTGGTCGATCATCAGGCTGCGGGCGATGCTGCTCAGGTAGGCGCGCGGCTGCTGCAAGGTTTGCTGTTTGCGCGCGTTGAGCAGGCGCACGAAGGTTTCCTGGGCCAGGTCGGCGGCGTGTTCACGGCACCCGGTGCGCCGGCTCAACCAGCCGCGCAGCCAGGAATGATGGGCGTGGTAAAGCTGGCCGATGGCGGCGTGGTCCAGTGGGTGATCGCTCGACATGGGCATCCTGGCACAGCTGTCTTAATTGATAATGTTTCGCATTCTAGACGTTGGTCGTGGCCCTTCGCAATTCCCGGCGCGCACTGTATCCAGCACAATTTTTTGTTTGCCGCCGGTGCACCGACTAATCTGCAGGCTTTTCCCGGTGGAAGGCTTGAGCATGATCGACCTGGCGACCCTGGCGGTTTTTTCCGGTGCTGTGCTGCTGTTGCTGTTGTCCCCGGGGCCGAACATGGCCTTTGTGATCAGCCACGGCGTGACCCACGGCTGGCGCGGCGGGATGGCGTCTGCCCTGGGCATTGGCGTGGCCGACGTGCTGCTGACCGCCTTGACTGCCACCGGGGTGACGGCGCTGGTTGCCAGTTGGCCGCCATCCTTTGACGTGATCCGGTATGCGGGTGTGATCTACCTGCTGTGGCTGGTGTTCAAGACCTTGCAGAAAAAACCTCGGCTGGATGCTGGCCCCGTCAGCCGGGTGCCGCTGGGCCGGGTGTTCCTGCAAGCCATGCTCAACAGTTTGCTCAACCCTAAGGCGCTGCTGTTTTTTGTGGTGTTCCTGCCGCAGTTCGTGAGGCCCGAGGCGGGGTCCATCGCTGTGCAGTTGATGGTGCTGGGGGGCGTGTTGACCCTGATTGCGGGCGTGTTTCATCTGTTGCTGGGCATGTTTGGCGGGGCGCTGAGCCGGTTCTTCACCAGGCGCTCAAAAGGCGCCTGGTTGCAGAAATGGGGCCTGGCGATGGTGCTGACAGTGCTGGCGGTGCGCCTGGCGGTGATGTCGCGCCCGGCCTGACTAAATGTGTTTGGCGAGCTTGTTGTGGTGAGCGGGCTTGCCCCGCGTTGGGGCGCGAAGCGGCCCCAAAACCTGGCGCTGTGGAGTGTCTGAAGAAACTCAGTCACCGTTAGGGGGCTGCTACGCAGCCCAACGCGGGGCAAGCCCGCTCACCACAGAGAAAGCGTATCAACCCAACCGCGCCGCCGCCCGAGCAACGATCTCCCCACGCACGCGGCGCGACTCAGCCGTGCGCTTGTTGGCCTCATCCAGCACATGCTTGGGCGCGGTGTCCGGGCGGCCGGCATCGAAGGGTGGCGCCGGTGCGTATTCAATCTGCAGCTGCACCAGTTGCGCGGCTGCTTCGCTGTACAGCTCCGCCGCCAGGGTCAGGGCGAAGTCGATCCCGGCAGTGATGCCGCCACCGGTCAGCAGGTTGCCATCGCGTACAACGCGCTCTTGCACTGGGATGGCGCCGAGCGGGGCGAGCAGGTCGTGGTAGGCCCAGTGGGTCGTTGCCTTGCGCCCGCGCAGCAAACCCGCCGCGCCAAGCACCAGCGAGCCGGTACACACCGAGGTCACGTAGCGTGCGGTCTGGGCCTGAGTCTTGAGAAAGTCCAGGGTCTGCGGGTCTTCCATCAAGGCGCCGACGCCGGAACCGCCGGGTACGCAGATCACATCCAGGCGCGGGCAGTCGGCATAGGTCATGGTCGGGGTGAACGCCAGGCCGGTGCTGGAGGTGACGGGGGCCAGGTCTTTCCATACCAGGTGCAACTTCACGTCCGGCAGGGAACCCAGTACGTCGTAAGGGCCGGTAAGGTCCAGTTGCTGGATGCCGGGGAACAACAGAAAGCCGATCTGCAAGGTCATGAATGAAGCTCCGATAAAGGGGTGGACGGCTTCACTCTAGAGGCCTAGGCTTTGGCGAATACGCCATTAAACCCACGAATCACGCCAATCATGCCTCGAATCGTCCATGTACTCGCTTTCGATAATGCCCAGGTGCTCGATGTCACCGGGCCGCTGCAGGTGTTTGCCTCCACCAATGACCTGGCGCGCCAGCGCGGCGAACCGTTGCCTTACGCCGTTTCGGTGATCGCCGCGCAATCGCAGCCGGTGATGACCTCCGCCGGCCTGGCGCTGGTCGCCGAGCCGCTGCCCGCCGTCGATGCGCCGTGCGACACGCTGGTGATCGCCGGTGGCTGGGGCGTGTACGGCGCCGCCGAAGACCCGGCGCTGGTGGACTGGGTGCGCGAGAAAGCCAGACACACCCGCCGCATGACATCGGTGTGCACCGGCGCTTTCCTGCTGGCCGCCAGCGGCCTGCTCGACGGCTGCCGCGTGGCTACTCACTGGACCCGTTGTGAAGAGCTGGCGCGCAAGTTCCCTGCGCTGACGGTGGAGTCCAACCCGATCTTCATCCAGCAGGGCGCCGTCTGGACCTCCGCTGGTGTCACCGCCGGTATCGACCTGTGCCTGGCGCTGGTGGAAGCAGACCTGGGCCGCGCCGTAGCCCTGGAAGTGGCGCGGCACCTGGTGGTGTTTCTCAAGCGCCCCGGTGGCCAGTCGCAATTCAGCGTGACGCTGTCCCTGCAAAAAGACGACAGCCGCTTCGCCGACCTGCACGCCTGGGTGGCTGAAAACCTCACCCTGGATTTGAACATCCCGACCCTGGCCGCCCAGGCCGGCATGAGCGAGCGTAGCTTTGTACGCCACTATCGCGCCGAAACCGGCCAGACCCCGGCACGTGCCGTCGAGCTCATCCGCGTCGAAACCGCGCGTCGGCAATTGGCCGATAGCACGGCGTCGGTCAAACGCATTGCGGTGCAATGTGGGTTCGGTTGCGAGGAAACCCTGCGTCGCAGCTTTCTGCGCGCCTTGTCGGTGACGCCTCAGGCTTATCGTGAACGTTTTTCGCCGAGCAATTCCAACACCGCGTCCAGTGTGGCCTGCGGCGCTTCCTGAGGGATGTTGTGACCCACGCCTGGCAACACCCGGCGCTGGTAAAACCCGCTGAAATGCTCCACGTCGTCATCCACTTCAGGCGGCGGACCCACGCCATCATCGGCACCGCATAATGAAATGCTCGGCACCGAGATCGCCGGCTGCAACAGCAGGGCTTGCTCGATGGCTTCCAGCGCCGGGTCGCCGGGTGCGTACATGAAGCGGTGACGGTAGGAGTGAATCACCACCTCGACAAAATCCGGGTTATCGAACGATGGCGCGGTCTGCGCATACAGCCCCGGCCCCTCGGCCCAGGACGGCGACCACAGCGACCACAACAGCTTGCACAGTTCGCCCCGGTTGGCGGTCAAGCCGTCCACGCCGCGCTGGGTATGAAAGTAGTACTGGTACCACAAGCGATGCTCCGTCACCGGCGCCCTGGGCTTGCGCGACTTGGCGATGTCCTGGATGTTGTAGCCATCCCCGGTCACCAGCCCGCGCACCCGCTCGGGCCACAACGCCGCGACGATACACGCGGCGCGCCCACCCCAGTCGTACCCGGCCAGCGTGGCCTGCGGGATCGCCAGTGCATCCATGAAATCCAGCAGATCCTTGGCCAGCGCCGCCTGCTGCCCGGAACGCATCACCTGCGCGTTGATAAACCGTGTCGGGCCGTAACCGCGCAGGTAAGGCACCAGCACCCGGTAGCCATGCCCGGCCAATACCGGTGCAATCGCGTCATAGGCACGTGGGTCGTAAGGGAAGCCGTGCAGCAGGATCACCGGGTTGCCGTGGTTGGGGCCATGGGCTTCATAGGCTACATCGAGCATTGACGTGCGTACGTGGAGCAGTGGGGGTGTCATGGTCATGGTTCATCAAATGGCCAGAGATGCTGGAACTCTAGTCGAAAGGTGTGACGGGAAGGGGTGGGTTTTGAGACTGCGAGCTTACTTGTCCAGTCTGGGTTGATACGGCCATTCCCGCGCCAGCAGCCCCAGCACTTCAAGGTCATGTCGTTGGCCGTTCCAGAATCCGGCTTCTCGCAGTTTTCCTTCGGCTTTGAAGCCAAGACGCTCCAGCAAAGCGCGAGACGCGTGGTTATGTGGATGAACCAGTGCTTCCACCCGCTGCAAATGCATCTGCCTGAAACCCCATTCCAGGGTGGTGCGCAGCGCTTCGCTCATCAGACCCTCGCCTCGGAATTGCGGTGCAAGCTCACAGGCCAGCGAGCAACTGTTCCATCCACGGTTCCACTTGAACAAGCCACAGCTGCCGATCAATCGGCCCTGGAACTCCAGCCCCCAGCGAGTCCCGGGATTCGGTTGGGTACGCCATTGGGCAAAGGTCTCGATCAGGCGCTTTGCCTGGGCAATGTCGGTCATCGGGTCAGCGCCGAACCAGCGCATACTGTCGGTATCGCGGTAGATGGCGAACAGCGCTTGGGCATCTTGGGTCACCAACTCCCGCAGTTGCAGGCGTTGAGTGTGCAGGGTAGGAAAGGGGGTCATAAGGTGGCAGCGACCTGGTCTCGATCAACCACGTGCCCAAAGTGATGCCGCCACAAGTCCACCCCCAACTGCCCCGACCGATCCAGCGACGAGCCCATGGTCAGATCGCTGATCAACGTCGGCTGCAACCCGGCATCAAACAACGCAAACCCCGCCGCCAGCACGCAGGTGTCGGTCTGGATACCGCACACCAGCACGCGTTCGGGGGCCAGGCTTTTCAGGTAGGCGACGGTCTCGGGTGTCGGCGCGTAGCCGTGCTTGATGAAGATGCGGTCCGCCGCAATCAGGCTCTGGTCATCCGGTGCCGGTTGCCAGCCAAGTTGCCGGGTGAAGGGGGTGATGCGCTCGTCGTGACGCTCCACGGTGGCGATTGACGGCATGCGGCCCAGCAGGGCATTGATGCCGTCCACCAGCCACGCGGGAGGGTTGAACGAGGGTTGCACATCGATGATCAGCAGTACCTGGCGCATGGTGTTCCTGTCCGTGGCCTGGAGGGCTGCCCATTGTGCACAGGCTATTTCAGGGTTGCCAGGTGGTTTTCTCCCCGCTGAGCTTGCGGTCCAGGAACGTCGCCGCGCTGATCAACGCCAAGTGGCTGAGGGCCTGGGGCGTATTGCCCAGGTGCCGGGCCTGGTTGTCGAACTCTTCAGCGTACAAACCCAGGGGGTTGGCGTAGCGCAGCAGTTGTTCGAATTCCAGGTGGGCTTTTTCCACTTGGCCGGCGCGGGCCAGGCATTCGACGTACCAGAACGAGCAGGCCGCAAACGCACCTTCGGTACCTTGCAGTCCGTCGATCTGGCTGTCGTCGTTGCGGTAGCGGTAGACCATGCCGTCGCGCACCAGGCTTTTCTGGATCGCTTCCAGGGTAGAGAGCCAGCGCGGATCGGTCGCCGCGACAAAGCGCACCAGCGGCATCAGCAGCATCGAACCGTCCAGCGCCGTGCTGCCGATATGCTGCACGAAATGCCCGCGCTCCTCGTTCCAGAAGTTGCTCCAGATGTCGGCGTAGATCGCCTGGCGGGTCTGGTCCCAGCGCGCAAATGGCGCCGGCAGTGAACGCTTGGACGCCAGGCGGATGGCACGGTCCAGCGCTACCCAGCACATCAGTCGCGAATGCAGGAAGTGGTGCTGCTCGCCGCGCATTTCCCAGATACCCACGTCCTGGGTGTTCCAGATTTCGCAGACCTGGTCGGCGACTTCCACGGTGTGCTTCCAGCCTTCGTGGGAGATGGCTTCGCCGTACTTGTTGACCAGGTACACCGCGTCCATCAGTTCACCGTAGATGTCCAACTGGATCTGGTCGAATGCCCCATTGCCGATGCGCACCGGCCTGGCGCCGCCATGGCCTTTGAAGTGGTCCAGCTCGGCTTCCGGCAGTTCCTGGCGACCGTCGATGCCGTAGAGGATATTGATCTTAGTCGGCTGGCCGCAGCAGTCACTGACGCGGCCCTTGAGCCAGCGCATATAGGCGTTGGCCTCGTCGACAAAGCCCAGGCGCATGAAGGCGTAGACGGTGAACGACGCATCGCGGATCCAGGTATAGCGATAGTCCCAGTTGCGCTCTCCGCCGGGGCTTTCCGGCAGGCCGAAGGTGGCGGCGGCGATGATCGCGCCGTGTTTGCGCGACGTCAGCAGCTTGAGCGCCAGGGCCGAGCGGTTGACCATTTCGCGCCAGCGCCCTCGGTAGTTCGATTGCGCGATCCAGCCGCGCCAGAATTTCAAGGTGTGGGCCAGGGCCAGGTCGGTGCAACCGCTGTCCACGCGTTCGTCGTCCTGGCCGCCGAGGACGAACTCGGCACCTTCGTCCTGGTCCAGGGTAAAGCGCGCTATGGCAGCGCCGTCCTCGATCTGCAGCGGATGGCTGGCGGACAGGCGCAGGCCGGGCTGGGCGTCGGCGCTGAAGCATACGGTGCCGTTGTCGAGGCTGGCGTGTGTGGGCGTGCGCGCATAGTCGTGCCGCACGGCGCAGCGCAGATGAATCTCGGCCGTGCCGCTGACCACCCGCACGCGGCGGATCAGCAGCGGCAGGTCGTCGATTTCTTCGCTGATGGCCAGCAGGTCGGTGATCTCCACCACGGCATCGTCGCTGAGCCAGCGGGTTTGCAGGACATTGGTGTCGGGCAGGTAGATCTGCTCGCGACGCGCGTTGGGCAGGTCCGGAGTGAGTTGGAAGATGCCGGCATCGGGGCTGTCCAGCAGCGAACAGAAGACCGACGGGCTGTCGAATTCCGGCCAGCAGAAGAAGTCGATGCTGCCTTTGTCGTTTACCAGTGCCGCACTGCGCATGTCGCCGATGATGCCATGGGCATCGATGGGGCTTTGTTGTTCGCTCTTCAAATCAACCATTGCCACGGAACTCCGGATAAAGGCTCATGCCGCCATCAATAAACAGCGTGCTGCCCACCACATAATCGGAGGCATCACTGGCCAGCCACACCACAGCGTTGGCCACGTCTTCCACATCGCCAACCCGTCCATAGGGAATCAGCTTCAGCAGTTCCTTTTCCGCTGCGCCTTCGGTGGCGGCACGGTTGATGGCGGTGCGGATCGCTCCCGGCGCAATGCCATTGATGCGGATACGCTGTTCGCTGACTTCCTGGGCGAGGGTACGCATCAGCATCTCCACGCCGCCTTTGGACGCCGCGTAGTTCACATGCCCAGCCCAGGGGATCAACTGGTGCACCGAGCTCATGTGGATGATTTTGCCGGCTGCCCGCGATACGCCATCGCGTACGCCTTGGCGGTTGAAGATACGCACGGCGGCACGGGCACACAGGAACTGGCCGGTGAGGTTGACGCCGATCACCGTGTTCCAGTCGTCGAGGCTCATGTCCACCAGGTTGGCGTCCTTCTGCAGGCCGGAGTTGGCCACCAGGATGTCCAGGTGGCCGAAGGCATCCAGGGCCTGGGCAAACAGCCGTTCTACCTCTTCTTCTATTGAGACGTTGGCGCCGATGGCAATCGCTCGGCCCCCCTCGGCGTTGATCTGCTTGGCCAATGCCTCGGCCGGGGCAGCCTGGCTGTTGTAATTCAGCACCACGGCCGCTCCGGCTTGTGCCAGAGCCTTGGCCGCGCCGGCGCCGATTCCGGAACTGGCGCCGGTTACCAGCGCCACTTGTTGCTCCAACGAGATACGCATTGCTCACCGACCTTTATTTCGTGAGTTCAAGTAGCTGACTGACGCTGCGCAAGGGAAGTTCAGCTGTGTGAATTTAGCGACTACAACCATGGTGGAAAATGGAATAACAGAACTATAAAAAATAACCATAAGATACTAAAAAACCGCTTAAAAGCGTTTGACAGGCTTTTTGTCGCCGTGTCTTATAGGCACACCTCAACCCGCTCCGTTGGTAGTTCGGATGTCATCGCGGGGCCACTTAAAAGAGGTGTCTATGTGCCTTTCGGCCGATATAGGGGAGCTACCCGTTCAGGCAAAAACCGCTGCCTTAGTTGGCATGCCGAAGTTAGTGATCTTTGATTGCGACGGTGTACTCGTCCAAAGTGAAGACATCACCCTGTCTGTGTTGATCTCCATGCTTAATGCGCTTGCGCAGGGCAATACAACACTGGATGTGACCTATTTTATCGAACACTTTCGTGGGCGAAGGATCGCGGATTGTTTGCGTGAGGCTGAACAGATTTTAAATGTTCGCTTGGATCATGAGTTTGAACAGTGCTTTCGCAAGCAAGCGCTGGAAGCATTGACACAGGGTTTAACAGCGACGGATGGAATTGTTGAAGTACTGCAAGGCTTGCAGGTTCCTTGTTGTGTTGCCTCCAGCGCACCCCGCAGCAAGATAGAACACTGTTTGCGTATTGCCGGGCTATTTTCTTATTTCGAAGGGCGAATATTCAGTTGTTATGAACTGGGTCGCTGGAAGCCTGATCCGTTGGTGTTTTTGACGGCCTGTGAAACTTACGACATTGCCGTGAGTGAGGCGCTGGTTATTGAAGACAGTGTCACGGGTATTCAGGCGGCCGTCGCTGCCAATATAAAAGTATTGGGTTTTGGTCCACCGCACCGGCATGCACAGTTGGCGGCTGCCGGCGCATTACCGATCGCCGACATGCGCGAAGTACTGGCGATTTTCAATTGACCTTATTACTCAGGGAGGAGGCATTGTGAATACACTGGGTTACCTGGAAAGACTTAAACGCAACGATCAATCTTCAGAGGTATGGTGGGATTCATCGCCCGCTGTCTACCTGCCTTACAAACAGCACTTGCTGGATAAGTACCCGGCGGCCGCAGCTTATATAGATGCGTTGATGCCGGACGATTTCTCCCAACCCAGGGGCCTGTGCAGTGTGACCACCAATCCCCGGTTGGTGACCGCCGTTATCCTTGAAAAGCGCGAATACTGGTCATCGCGCTTAAACCTGGCGAGCCTGTCTCCCAGCCAGTTGCACAAACAGCTGTATAACGAGGTCATCGTCGAAGGGGCGGCGGCTCTCCAGCCGTTGTGGGTTCAATCGGCGCAGGTCGAAGGCTGGATCTCAGCCCAGGTCGACCCTGTGGATGTGCGCTGCACCGAGCGCATGACCGTCAGAGGGCTGGAGCTGCATCGCCTGGCACCGAATGTGATGGTCAAGGTGCCGGGCAGTCTGGAGGGGTTGGTGACCGTCGAGCAACTGGCCGCCCAGGGCGCGTCGATCAATATCACCTTCTGCTTCACGGTTGCGCAGTTCCAGGCCGGCATCCAGGCCATCGAGCGGGGCATGGCGACCGCGCGCAGCAATGGGATCGATACTGCCCACTGCAAGTACGTGATCACCTTCATGATCGGGCGTTTCGCCTGTCAGCCCGAACTCACACTGCAGGCCGCGGAGCGTGGCCTGGCATTCAGCGCCGAGGAGCTGCGCTGGGCCGAGCTGATGATCTACGAGCAGGTCCAGGCGTTGGTGGCGGCCGCGAGCGTGCCGGTCCAAACCCTGCTGTCCAGCATCAAAGTCGATGTGGACGAGCGAGGCAACAAGCATTGCTGGCACCTGGAAAAGACCGGGCATGCGGCAACCTGCTACACGCTGACGCCGGACGTGGTTGAGTTCCTCATCGAGCGCGAAAGCCACGGCAAACCGGTGGTGCCTGCTGCCGGGCCACAGAAACCGCCAGCGTCGACATTCGCCAAGCTGATCCGTATCCCGTACTTCTACGAAGCCTACTTTGTCGACAGCATCGAGCCGTACGACTTTGGCAACCACGAGGCGTTTATCAACGCCTGCAACGAGGCCAACAGCGCTCACCGGCGCCTGGCCGATTACTGCGTTCGGCTCTGCCCGGTGACCAAGCCCTTCAAGCGCGCGCTCAACGCGTTGCTGGCCGCTGAATTCGGGGTGATCGCATGAACCGGATGATCGGGTTATGGGCACACCCACGTTCGCGCTCCACCGTGCTGGAACGTGTGTTTATCGAGCGGGGCGATTTTGAGGTCTTCCACGAGCCGTTTGCGCACATGGCGTTTTCCGAGGACTCGGCGATCCCTTCGGATGAGTGGGATCACAGTTTGCCCACGACGTACCAGGGTATAAAACAGCATCTGTTGACCGCGCGTGAGCGCAGCAACGTGTTTCATAAAGACATGTGCTACCACTGCCTGGATGATTTGAAAGTCGACAGTGGGTTTCTTGCGCAACAGGACAATATCTTTCTTATCCGCGAACCGGCCAGCAGTATTATTTCCCATCATCGGGTGCATCCGGATATGCCGTTGCAGGCCATTGGGCATAAAGCCCTCTACGACATCTTTTGTGTGGTTACAAAGCTCACGGGCAAAGTGCCCTATGTGATTAATGCCGATGATTTGGCTGCCGCACCCGAGCGGGTGATTCGTAAGTTATGCGATTACCTGGGTATTGAGTTTCTGCCGCACGCCATGACGTGGAAGCGCGAGTGCCCGCAACAATGGAAAACCTGGCGTCGTTGGCATGCTGCGGCGGAAAACAGTGAGCGCATTGTGACGCCGGATAAACAACATATTGATATGAACGCCCTTGACCAATACCCGAAGTTAAAAGCGATGTATGAATACCATCGGACTTTCTACGCGCGCATGAACGAATTTTGCCAATAAGGATAGTTGTATGAAGAAGTTGATTGTTACCGGAGCGGCCAACGGCATTGGTCGGGCCACTGTGGACATGGCGATTCAACAGGGTTACTTCGTTATTGGCGCCGACAAGGATGCCGATGGCCTCGATGTGTTACAGCGACTCTACGGCGCTGAAGTGTTCGAAGCGCAGATTGCCGACTTTTCCGATATGGCGGCTATCAAGGGTTTTATTCCAAAACTGTATGAGCGCCATGCAACTATTTATGGACTGGTCAATAACGCCGGGCTTTATCACGGTAAAAGTGTCTACGCCTATTCCGATGAGCAGATCGACGAGATCCTCACCGTCAATCTCAAGGCACTGGTCTATCTGTCCAAGGACTTCGCTGAACGGGAAATGATCCACGAAGCCCCGCGCAGCATCGTCAACATTGCGTCGGTGGCCGGTGAAGTGGGCAGCTGCGATGCCCTCTACGGCGCCACCAAGGCGGCGGTGATCGGCCTGACCAAGGCCAATGCCTGGAACTTTGCGCCGTTCGTGCGGGTAAACGTGGTGTCCCCGGCGCTGATCCATGACACCGCCATCTACGACACTATCCCCGAATACCGTCGCGCCGAGTACGCACGCCAGGAGGTCCTCAAGGACCCGATCCGGCCCAGCGGCGTGGCCGAGGTCATCATGCTGCTGGTCGGCGATGCCATGCGTCACAGCACCGGCAGGGTGATTTCGGTCGACAACGGAGCCTACCCACGGTGAGCCATTCGATGCGCAAGAAAAAACTGCTGCTGGTGGGCGCCGGCAACCTGTGCCTGCAAATCCTCAAGATTCTCGGGCCGAAAAACGCGTTCGAGTTTGTGGTGTTGGGCCGCAACGAAGAAGCGACGATCCGGCTGTGCAACCTGGTGGCACTGTCGTGTGCGCAACTGGGGCAATTCATTGCGATCAAGCCGGTGATTGCCGACCTTACGGACATCGGCAAGGTGACCCAGCTGCTGCGCGAAGAAGCCCCGGACATGCTGGTGAACTGCGCGTCGCTGCAGTCGTGGCGGGTGATTACCGGGTTGCCCAAGCTGTCGTTCGAAAAGCTCGACCAGGCCCAGTTCGGGCCGTGGCTGCCCATGCACCTGACGTTGATGCACTGCCTGATGCAGGCGGTGAAGGCCTCCGGCATCTCGGCCAAAACCGTCAACGCGGCGTTCCCCGATGCGGTCAACCCGATCCTGGCGCACGTCGGCCTGGCTCCCGATATCGGCGTGGGCAATGTGGCCAACCTGATTCCGGCGGTGCGCTTTTCCATCGCCCGTTTGCTCGAATGTGCGCCGGCCGATGTACAGGTGCAGCTGTACGCCCAGCATTACTTCAGCCACTACGTACCGCGTGGTGGCCTGCCACCGCGTGCCAGCTACCGCCTGTTGTATGAAGTGCGCGACCGCCCACAGGCGCCCCGCCTGCCGGCCGAGGCGATTTTTTCTACGGTGAAATCCGAGTTCCGTCGCCTGGGCGGGGTGGACGGGCAGTTCCTTACGGCTTGCTCCGCCGTCACGGTGATCGAAGGGCTGTTTTCAGCCACGCCGGTGCGGGTGCATGCGCCTGGCCCTCTTGGGCTTCCGGGCGGCTATCCCGTGCAACTGCACGAGGGGCGGATCGAGGTGCAGTTCTCCGAGGCCTGCCCACAGGATGAGGCGGTGCGCATCAACAGCATCTGCCAGAGCCAGGACGGCATCGACGAAATCCATTGCGATGGTTCCGTCACCTACAACCCGCAGTGCATGGCCGTCATGCAATCGATGCTGGGGTACTCCAAGCACAGCATGTCCATCGAACAGTCCGCCGAGTTTGCCCATGAGTTGGCGAGCAAGTACCTGTCCTTCAAGAATTCAACCTGGTAGGTGCGTCATGAATCAGATGACCAGAAACAAGCACAACGACGTGGCCAGTTACTCCACGCAGTACTCGACGGAATTTGTCGAACGGTGGGATGAGTTGATCGATTGGGAGAAACGCAAGGCGGGGGAGGGCGGGTTCTTCGAAAACCTGTTGCGAAGCCACGGCGTGCAGTCGGTGATCGACGTCTCGACGGGCAGTGGTTTTCATGCGGTCCAGCTCAAGCAGGCGGGCTTTGAGGTGGTGGCCACCGATGGCAGCAGCACCATGTTGACCAAGGCGCGGGCGAACTTTCGCAAACATGGCCTGGATATCCAGTCCCATTACCGCGACTGGCATTCACTGGACTCGCAGGAGCTGGGGCAATTCGACGCCGTCGTGTGCCTGGGCAGTTCGCTGTGCCATGTGTTTGAAGCCCACAATCGGTTGCGGGTGTTGGCGAAATTCAGGGCCTTGCTCAAGCCGGGTGGGTTGCTGATTGTGGACCAGCGCAATTTCTTCGCCATCCGTGCCGGTAAATTCAAAGCCAGCGGTCATTACTATTACTGCGGTACAAACGCTTCGGTGAGCTTGGGCCAGGTCGATGAACGCCTGTGTGAGTTCATCTATTCCTTCGATGACGCGCAGCAGTACAGGCTGCAGGTTTACCCCCTGTTGCCGGGGGAATTGAAGGGGGAAGTGCTCAAGTCCGGGTTTACCGACCATCAAAGCTACGGTGATTTCGAGCCTGACTACGACATGATGGATTGTGACTTTGTCATCCACACTGCGCGCGCCGAATAGGGAGGCTTGATGAGCACACTCGTACAGAGCAATGCCCGCCCACTGGACAGTGTTGTGCTGGCGGTGGTCCTCACCGGCTTTGTGGCCAGCACCTATGGTTTCGGGGTTTACCTGTTCGCCAACCTGGTGGTGGACATGCGCCGCGACATCGGCTTTGACTACACCACGGTGGGCCTGATCACCGGCGGCGCGCAGATTGGCTTCCTGCTGTTTTCGTCGGTGACCAGTTACATCAGCCGTTTCTTCGAAGGCTGGAAAATCAGCCTGGTGTCGACCGTGATGACGTCCCTGGCGCTGCTGGACCTGAGCGTCAGCGACAGCATCTGGTTGTCGGGTGCCTTGTTGATCCTGCTCGGTGGTTGTTCCGCCTCGGTGTATATCCCGCTGGCGGAAATCGTCACCAAGGGCTTCAGCCCGGGCAATCGCTCGCGGGTCATGGGGCTGATCTCCAGTGGTACCAGCTATGGCGTGTTCATCAATGGCTTGCTGGTGTCGTTCCTGACCTTGAATGGTGGCTGGCGCTCGATCTGGCTCACCGCCGGGCTGATCTCGGTGGCCCTGTGTGTGGTGGCCTGGTTTCTGTTGCGCAACCTGGCCGCAAGCCATGACACCGGGTTTGCCGGCGTGCGCACCGCCGCGCTTGACAGCCAGCAACCCTGGCTCAGCCGCTCGCTGTACCTGACCTGGGCCATCGCGTTTCTCAATGGCATGGCATTGCTGCCGTTCCAGACGTACCTGGCGCCATTTCTGCGCGATGAATTGGGCGTTTCGGTACAAGACGCCGGGTTTATCTGGACCACCATCGGTGCGGTGGGCATGGCCTCGGGCTTTCTGGTGGGGTGGATTGCCGACAAGGTCGGGGTGCGGGCGTCGCTGGCGATGTGTTTCCTGAGCGCGGGGCTGGCCGCCACCCTGGTGTTCAGTTTCAACAACCTTGCGTTGTTCTACCTGGCCGCGTTTTTGTTTGCGTTGGCGTTCTACCCCATCTTCGGGCTGGTCCCCAGTTACATCGGGCAGATCGTGCCGGTCAGCCGGCTGACCCAGGCCTTCGGCATCGCCAACGTGTTGATCGGCCTGGGTGGCGTGTGCGGCAACTTTCTGGGCGGTTTTTCCAAGGACCTGACCGGGTCGTTCTCGACGGTCTACTGGGTGGTTGCGCTGTTGCTGTTCGTGCAATGCGTGATGGTGTTCATGTTGGGTAAACCGCCGGTTGCGGCGAAGGAGGGCGAGCGGCCATGAGTTATTTTCCAGACAGTCCAAGCCAGAACCTGCACGCGTTTGCGTTCAGCTATCGGCGCGCCGGAAACGCGCACAAGCCTGCGGTCATCTGGATGACGGGGATCTCGGCGTCCGGCAAATCGACCATCGCTGATGCGCTGGACATCGCCTTGCAGAAACAGGGGCGGATCACCGCGATCATTGATGGCGACTCGGTGCGTGGCGGGTTGTGCCGGGACCTGGGTTTTACCGACAGCGACCGCGATGAGAATATCCGACGGGTCGCCGAAGTGGCCCGGTTGATGATGGAGGCGGGGCTGGTGGTGATCGTGGCGCTGATTTCACCCTCGTCGGCCAGTCGGCATTACGCCCGTTCGATCATCGGCAATGAGTTTTTTGTGGAAGTGCATGTGGATGCACCCTTGGAAATCGCCGAACAACGTGACCCGAAGGGGCTGTATAAAAAAGCCCGCGCGGGGTTGATCAAGCACTTTACCGGGATCGACTCCCAGTATGACGTGCCGGTGTTTCCGGAAGTGCACTTGAATACCCAGGCGCTGTCAGTGGAGCAGTCGGTCGAGGCGATTCTGGATTGGGTGGGGCACAACGATAGTCGCGGTTAGCCGTCTGTCTTTGCGTCGGCTTTGCGCCGGGGGGACAATGTCTGCAACTTGAAAAAACAAGGTAATCTGCGCCATCGCAGGGAGAACGCGTTTTTTCAGGAGTAGGCATGACACATTTTACGGGCACTGCAAAATCGATCCGTCTGATTGGTGGGGCCCGGGTCTTGGACTTTATCAATACCACCAATGGGCGGCGCCCCGGCACTTCGCTCAAGGTCATTGAAGAACGGCTGACCAGTTTTCAGTTCTTCTTTGAATGGGCCTTGCATGCGTCGTTGATCTCGGCCCAGGAGTTCGATGACTACAAGCCAATGGTGTTTGAGTCATCGATTGCCTATCAACCCAACCTCGACGCGATCATTGCGTTCAGGGAATGCCTGTACGCCGTGTTCTACCCGCTGTCCTTGCAAGCTGCCGCGCCCGACGACGCCTTGCAGCAGATCAACGAGACCTTCCAGCAAGGCGCTGCACGACGGGTGCTGCGGTCTGTCGAGGGCAAGCCTGCCTGGGCGTGGATGGCCTGCACCACGGCGCAGGAGCTCACGGCCATGGTGCTGGGGCGGTTGGCCATCGAGGCCACGCAATTGCTGGTATCCGGTGATCTG
The DNA here is from genome assembly GCF_059133265.1 of Pseudomonas sp. FBCC-B1565. Taxonomy (NCBI): domain Bacteria; kingdom Pseudomonadati; phylum Pseudomonadota; class Gammaproteobacteria; order Pseudomonadales; family Pseudomonadaceae; genus Pseudomonas; species Pseudomonas sp. FBCC-B1565. Next base: position 4,463,287 of record NZ_CP101438.1, on the reverse strand, counting down.
CACGCATTGCGCAGTTGCAGCGCTACCGACTGCGACTGGGTGTTCCTCGATATCTCCAAGAACAAGCAGCGCAAATGGTGCCAGATGAGCGTGTGCGGCAGCCGGGAGAAACTCAGCCGGCTCAGACAGGTGGGTGGCAAAACCGCGCATTGAGGGCCTATGGCGAGTAGCAATTGCCCCGCTTAATAGGAAGCATTACTATTCACGTCCCGCCTCCCCAGTGCTCCCGCGATGATCCCTCAGCCGCCCCGCAGAACAGGCTTTTTCGAACACTACGAAGAGTTGATCGGGACCTGGACGCGCCGCCTGAGAAACCGCCAGCAGGCCGAAGACCTGGCCCATGACACCTTTGTGCGGGTGCTTGAGGCAAAATCCTCCGAGGTTGAGCAACCCCGGGCCTATCTGCATCAAACGGCGCGCAATATTGCGGTTGACGCCTTTCGACGCGAAGACCGTCGCGAGGCCATGACCCTGGAAGCCTTTGATCAGCGCTCGCCGCATACGGGCGACCCGGAGCATTTCATGCACGCGATCCAGTTGGCGGACTTTATCGAGCGGGCCTTGGCCGAACTGCCGCTCAATTGCCGCAGGATTTTCATCTGGCAGAAAATCGAGGGCCTTACCCAACAGGAAATCGCCGACCGCCTGGGGCTGTCTAAAAACATGGTGGAAAAGTATATGATCCGCACCCTGCGGCATCTGCGCGACCGCCTGGACGCGATGGCGCCATGATCGCCCGCTCTGAAACAGGATCATCCATGATGGATAACCGTGCCCGAGACGAAGCCGCGCAATGGTTTGTGCGCCTGCAAGACGCCGAGTTGAGTGCTGCCGAACGCCAGCGTTTCGACGCATGGCGCACTGAACATCCCGATCACCAGTACGAATTCGATGTATTGCAGGGCGTGTGGAGTGCTGCTGACTTACTGCCCAAAGCCCGCCTGCAGGCGCTGTGCGAAGCTCCTGTGGAGCGTCCAAAACGCCGTGCCGTCTTGCGTTATGCAGTAGCTGCGAGCGTGATCGCCGTTGCGCTGGGGTTGGGCCTGTTCAGTGGGTTGGATCATCCGAAGCCCTACAGCGCCGAGTTCAGCACGCGCCTGGGTGAACATCGCCAGGTGGCCTTGCCCGACGGTTCGGTGATGGACCTCAACAGCCGCAGCATCGTCAAGGTGCATTACGAAAAAGGTCGGCGTGGCGTCGAGATCAAGCAGGGCGAAGCGATGTTCAGCGTCGAACATGACACCAGCAGGCCTTTTGTCGTGGTGGCCGGCGCAGGGCAGGTGACCGTGACCGGCACGCGATTCGATGTGCGCCGCGATGACGACCAGACCCGAGTCATGGTCGAAGCTGGCACCGTAAAGGTACAAGGCCGCTCGCCTGACAAGGTGGTGACGCTGACGGCGGGCCTGGGCAGCCATGTCGACAACCAGGGACGGGTGGCCGCGGCCTACGCGGTGAACACCGAGGAATTGACCGCTTGGCGCACTGGCAAGCTGGTCTTCAACAACGCTTCGTTGGGCGAAGTGGTCCGGGAAGTCTCGCGTTATCGCGAGCAACCGCTGCGGGTCAGCACGCCGGCCGTGGGCAACCTGCGCCTGACCAGCGTGTTCAAGGCCAACGACACTGACGCCTTGCTCAAGGCCTTGCCGCACATTCTGCCGGTGGCGCTGCGCACCTTGCCGGACGGCAGCCAGGAAATTATTTCACGCTGACATTCAGGTTTTTTTCGAGTTCTTCGTCTTCTCCTGCAACTGCAACTGGTTTGCATTAACAGCCGCACACTCTTGCGATCACAGGACTAGGTTCGACGTGAAAAAACTTGCCGTGAACAACAATAAAATCTCCCGCTGGGCGCCGCTGGCCCTGGCGCTTGCGGTCAGTGCCGCGCTGCCTGTGGCTTACGCCGCCGAGTCTATCCACATCAAGGCCCAGCCCCTGGGTGCAGCGCTGAGCCAGTTGGGCCAGCAGACGTCCCTGCAAGTGTTCTTCAGCCCGGAGCTGGTTGCAGGCAAGCAAGCGCCGGCGGTCGACGGCAACCTCTCCCCCGAACAGGCCCTGCGCCAGTTGCTGCAAGGCAGCGGCCTGGACTACCAGATCGATGCCGGCTCCGTGACCCTGCGCCCGTTGAACAGCGGCACCGGTGAAGCCGGCTCGCCGCTGGAGCTGGGCGCCACCGATATCAAGGTCGTGGGCGACTGGCTCGGCGACGCCAACGCCGAAGTGGTGCAGAACCACCCCGGCGCGCGCACGGTGATCCGCCGCGAAGCCATGGTGGAGCAGGGCGCGATGAACGTCGGCGATGTGCTGCGCCGTGTGCCGGGTGTGCAGGTGCAGGAATCCAACGGCACCGGCGGCAGCGATATTTCCCTCAACGTTGGCGTACGTGGCCTGACGTCGCGCCTGTCGCCACGTTCCACCGTGTTGATCGACGGCGTACCAGCAGCGTTCGCGCCGTACGGTCAACCGCAACTGTCGATGGCACCGATTTCCGCCGGTAACCTGGACAGCATCGACGTGGTGCGCGGTGCCGGTTCCGTACGCTACGGGCCACAGAACGTCGGCGGCGTAATCAACTTCGTGACCCGCGCCATCCCCGAGAAATTCTCCGGTGAGGTCGGCACCACCCTGCAAACCTCCGCCCATGGCGGCTGGAAGCATGTCGACAATGCGTTTATCGGCGGCACTGCCGACAACGGCATCGGCGCCGCCTTGCTGTACTCCGGGGTCAATGGCAACGGTTACCGCAACAGCAACAACTCTAACGACATCGACGACGTGATCTTCAAGACCCACTGGGCGCCGACCGATCAAGACGACTTCTCGCTGAACTTCCACTACTACGACGCCAGCGCCGACATGCCTGGTGGCCTGACGCAGAAGCAGTTCGATGCCAACCCGTACCAATCGGTACGCGACTGGGACAACTTCAGCGGCCGCCGCAAGGACGTGTCCTTCAAATACATCCGCCAGATCGACGACCGTACCCAGGCCGAAGTGCTGACCTATTACTCCGACAGCTTCCGCGGCAGCAACATCGCCAACCGTGATTTGAAGACCCTCGGTTCCTACCCGCGCACCTATTACACCTTCGGCATCGAGCCACGCGTCTCCCATGTGTTCGACGTAGGCCCGAGCACCCAGGAAGTCAGCCTGGGCTATCGCTACCTCAAGGAAGGCATGCACGAGCAGGCGACCAGCCTGAATCTGGTCAACAATGTACCGACGCCGGGCGGACAGAGTGACGGCCACGTCTATCAGGATCGCACCGGGGGCACCGAGGCCAACGCGTTCTACATCGACAACAAGATCGATATCGGCAAGTGGACCGTGACTCCGGGGATCCGTTTCGAAGATATTCGCACCGAATGGCACGACCGCCCGGTGATCGCGCTGAACGGCACCCGTACCCAGGAAAAACGCCGCGAAGTCCACAACAACGAACCGCTGCCGGCATTGAGCGTGATGTACCACGTCTCCGACGCCTGGAAACTGTTCGCCAACTACGAGACTTCGTTTGGCAGCCTGCAATACTTCCAACTGGGCCAGGGCGGCACCGGCGACCAGACCGCCAACGGCCTCAACCCGGAAAAGGCCAAGACCTACGAGGTCGGCACACGCTACAACGACAATGTCTGGGGCGGTGAGCTGACGTTCTTCTACATCGACTTCTCGGATGAGCTGCAATATGTCAGCAACGATGTAGGCTGGACCAACCTCGGCGCCACCAAGCACACCGGTATCGAAGCCTCGGCGCATTACGACCTGTCGAACCTGGACCCGCGCCTGGATGGCCTGACCGCCAATGCCGGCTTCACCTACACCAAGGCCACCTCCGAAGGTGACGTGCCGTTCAAGGGCCGTGACCTGCCGCTGTACTCCCGTGAAGTGGCCACCTTGGGCCTGCGTTACGACGTCAACCGCTGGACCCATAACCTGGATGTGTACGCCCAGTCCGGCCAGCGTGCGCCGGGTACGACCAGCACCTATGTCACCCAGGGCACGGCTGACGGTCAGTACGGTGATATTCCAGGCTACGTCTCGGTCAACGTGCGCAGTGGCTATGACTTTGGCGAGCAGTTGTCCAACCTGAAGCTGGGTGTGGGCGTGAAGAACGTCTTCGACCAACAGCACTACACCCGTTCCAGTGACAACAACGCCGGGTTGTACCTGGGCGAGCCACGCACGTTCTTCGTACAGGCCAGCGTCGGGTTCTGAGTCATCTCGATAGAAAAAGTCGCAGCTCCATTCAGGGCTGCGATTTTTTTTGCCGGTTTCCTACGCGTGCACAGCGTATTTGGCTGTCTTTCGCGGAACTGATTCCGACGCAACCCCCACACATGGGCATACCTGAGGGGCCTCGACGCTACGTTGGAGCGACAGCCTGAAGGTCACGCTCACTGTATTGGAGAAACTCATGTCGGTATCGACTCTCGATGCACCCGCATCTGCATCAAACACGTCCAACCGTGCGCTGGCAGACGCCAAGCCTCAGGCCAAACCTGCCGGCTCGGCGCCTACAGCGCTTTCTTTCAATGACCATGGCAATGCCAGCGTCAGCTTTCACGCCAAAGAGAATAAGTCCGGGCCTGTGTTTGGTAATGCTCAGCCAACCATGGACCGTCACTTTCCGGGTCAGCACAGCGCGTTCATGCCGCTCAGTTTGCTGGATAGGTTGAGAGAATGGATGGCCAGTTTGTTTGCTGGTCACCGACCATCGATGCGTCCGGGTTGTGGTAATCCACCGCCAAGGCCAAATCCTGGCTGGAGCAACCCGCCGCCACGACCGAACCCCACTGTTGGCAAGCCCTGTCCGACCCGACCGTGCGAATCTGATGCTGACTACAGCCTGAAGAGCCGTAAACAGTTGATGGGGCTGATGCGCGACAATTTTCCAGCCTTCCAGGATCCCAGGTACCCGGGTTACCTGAGCGTTGACAGCCTTAAAGCGAAGGCGAATCGGCCGTTGCTCCCTGAGTACGGTCCGAACAAAAAAGAGAACAAGAAAAAGAACCAGGAAACTCTCCTGGCCAGGCAAGTCTTGAAAGATCCGAAACTTATGGATGCCATCTTCCGAAACCCGGTCACAGGCGCACGGGAGCGTCTGGCCAGCCCACAAAGGCTGGACATGCTTGCCAAAAGGGAGGACTACTTCACCTACTACAGCGAAAAGCAATTGCGCCAAGAAGTGCGTGAGCATTGGGGCCGGAATCCGCGGATCGAAGTCCTCCAGAGGTCGGCGAACAGACCGCTGACGGGTGATTCTGATAAGGACCATCAGACCCTACTGGCGCGGGAGCTCCTTTTCCTTCGCAGCGATTTGGTGGCAGAGCTGTTCAAAAAATGACTTCTAAACCAGTCCTGTGGCGCGGTTACTGACGTCTCGCTAATTATCTTTCATGCGCCGCAACAACGGTTGCGGCGCGGTCATCCATCGTGCGTGAACTGTTTGCGCTCAATGCCACTGACCTCCTATCCAACGGCTTTGTTAAAAACGGTCACTCTTCAGCTAACACGTGAGAGCTAACCAATGACTTCAACCTCCTTCAACCGCCCCCCCGTGGGCTGCCAGGGGTTTGCTGGCTCTGGCCATGAGCCGGACCTCCCCGCAGCAGGTAGAGGCATCGCTAAAGAGGATCCTCTGGGCACGCCGTATTCACACGCTGCCGAGACCCGCCGTATGAAGGCCTTCGATGGCCAGGGCAAGTTCCAGGCGCCGGTCGCCGATGACTTTTGCCGCGGCTTGACCGAGTCTGGACTGCACTCGGTGGATGATGCCAAGGCGCCAGGAAGCGTCGGGGTCTTCGATGGCTTGAAGACCTGGTTGCGCAGACAGAGGGGCAATTGATGCCCGGTGTCAGCATCTTTTTACATGCTGTCATTGGTAGTTACCGATCTGACGGAACTGCCGTATGTATTCGGCCACACATCAGGTGCCCGTCTGCCTGGAGTCCATTCAATGATTTCGGTGATCACGGTCGCGCTCACTAAACCGGTGAGGATCTGAAAAAGTTGGAGAAAACGCATGAGTATCGAGGGTGTATCAAGACTCTGCCGGCCGGCCCCGAATGTCGCAAGTGAGCCATCAACCCCGTCACAACCGGCCGCCCAGCCTTACACCAGGAATGCGGTTTATGCTGCGCAGCCGGATGGGGCGCACAGGCCAAGGCTGTTGCGCACAGCGCAACTCGGGCTGAGTCACCGGGCGCTGCAGAATGCGCCCACCGCACGCGCACAGGTCAGCGAACCCGACGCAACATGGACCGACAGGCAACTGGCGCAAGCGTTGGAAAAAGGCTTCGGTTTGCTGCACCCGTTTCTGAAAGAGGGGCGATTGACGTACTCTGCGTTGTGCCGGGTGGCCGCTGAATGATGGGGCAAAGCGATGAGCTGAACAGGGTCATCAACGTCGTCCGCGAACTGCTCAAGCGTCCATCACTGATTGACGCGATCATGAACCGCGACGGTTACATCACGCGAGACAGTCTCATGGCAGCCGCTGCTTTACCGGGTAACAGCTCGCCCAGTGAGTTCAGCCAGGACCCGTTCCATGCCCAAGACAATGACTGCGTAGTACAGGCCTTGAAGAACCTGTTCGAGCAACTGAGGGACCCGACCAAGGACCGCACGTTCCTTTTTGAACCGTATCAGTACCTCGCGATTGAAACGCTCATGAAGGTCATGCAGGACCCCTACGAGGTTGATCATGACGGTGTCCCCATGCTGGAATCTTCTACCGGCATGCCCAAGCCCAAGTACAGCGAACTCTGTGTCTATACCGCGAAGAACATTATCGAGCGCCCGGGGCTGCTGCTTTCACTGGAACGTGTCAACAGCCCGCGACTGTTCGGCCCGCCTCATCATGCAGGCTATCTCAGTAACAAGAGCCTTGATCTCTGGCGGGAGCGGTACAAGGGGCGCAAAGCACGCTGACATTAGACCTTGAGGATTTTGCCGCTGATGGCCACCGCGGCCAGCAGTAGGGCGATCAGCAAAAAGGCGGTACTCAGGCTGCTGCCATGGGCGATAAAGCCGATCACGGCGGGGCCGGCAAGAATACCGGCGTAACCCAAGGTGGTAATGGCCGGCACCGCGATATGTTCCGGCATGACCTTTTGCTTGCCGACGGCGGTGTACAGCACCGGCACAATATTCGAACAGCCGGCACCGACCAGCGCATAGCCCAGCAGTGCGGTTTCCCATGCCGGAAACAAGGTGGCCAGCAACATGCCTGCGGTGGCCAATGCGCCGCCTATCACGATAACGCGCGTGGCGCCCAGGCGTCGCACAATGGCATCGCCGGTCAGGCGTCCAGCCGTCATGGTCAAGGCGAATGCTGCATAACCCAGGCCTGCATAGGCTTCGTCCAGGCCGCGTTCGGCACTCAGAAACACGGCGCTCCAGTCGAGCACCGCGCCTTCGGCCAGAAAAACGATAAAGCACAGGCAGCCGATAAACAGCACCACACCGTGGGGCACGGCAAACGCCGGGCCGGAACTTTCACTGCCATAGGGCAGCAGGTGCGGCGCAGCCTTGAGCAGCGCCGCCAGCGTAATGACGATCACCACCAGGGTCGCCTGCAATGGCGACAGGCCCAGCCCCAGCAAACCCGAGACACCCGCCGCACCGACGATCCCTCCCAGGCTGAACAGCCCATGAAAGCCCGACATCATGGTTTTGCCGCTGGCGCGCTCAACGATCACCGCCTGCAAGTTGACTGTGGAATCCACCGTGCCCAGGCCGGCACCAAACAGGAACAACCCAGCCATCAGCAGCGGAATCGAACTCACCGTCGCCAGCATCGGTAATGCCAGGCAGATCATGATCGTCCCGGCGCTCAATACGCGTCGGCAGCCGAAACGTGAGGCCAATGCACCCGCTGCGGGCATGGCAATGATCGAACCGACACCCAGACACAGCAGCAACAGGCCCAGCGTGCCTTCGCTCAGTCCGGCGCGAGCCTTGGCATACGGCACCAGCGGCGCCCAGGCCGCGATGCCGAAGCCGGCAATGAAGAAAGCGATACGGGTCGACATTTGCTCCAGCCGCCCGGGAACCACGGGCGCTGAGGGGGGGATGGCAGTCATGAAAAATCCTTGGTTTTGCGTTCAACGAACGATGTCCGGCGCGACATCCTTGCACATCAGGCCTTGGCGTGCGAGCCGGGTTCCCTTGGGATTCCGGCTGCCCTGAATTTTATTTTTACAACGTGGAACGCCAGGGCGATTTGCGGCCACATAAGCAGTACCAAGTTTGTAGGAGGCGGTCTGGAAGGTGCGTAATCCCAGCGAGAGCGTTTGAACCCCAGGGTTCTCGCGGTGGATTACCACCTTCCAGGCCGCTTCTGAAAACGCGTCAAGCGGGTGGTATGCAACGCCGGGATCCCCCACAATCGAGCAGCTCCTTTTTACGATCAACACCTGCCTCGGTGGATGACCTCATGACCCTGTTCTACGACGCTCGCGGCAACATCTATGGCGTGGCCAGCCCGGCTTTATTGCGCCGCAAGGGCATTGATGTACCTGAGAGTGCTGAGCGTGCCGCGGTTGCTCGTACCGCCTGGACAGCGTCGGCTATCGCCTCGGAATGCAGCTGGGGCTCGGTGCCGCACCCGGCTGGTGGCAAGGCCCATCGTTGTGATGGCTTGCTGGTGGGGCCGTTCCAGGACGCGCCGCCGTTCGATCTGCTGATCGTAAACACCGACGGTTCCCTGGCCGAGCGCAGCGGTAATGGCTTGACGATTTTCGCCCAGGCTCTCACCGACCAGGGCCTGATGACCGAGGCTTGTGAGTTGCGGGTCCATCACGACAAATCGGATGCGCAATCGCCGGTCGCTACTCGGGTGGAACCCACCGTTCGTGACGATGTTGCAGGGTTCTGGCTTGAGCTGGGGGTACCTGCCTTTGGGCTTGCGGCGGTGGGCGCGCAGGGGGTTGGTCAGGTGTTTCTGGAGGGGACTGAACTGAGCCATGTCACCGAGCTGGCGGCGATCAGCCCACAGTGGGCCGCCAGTCAATTCGTGCGGGTGGGCAACCCCCACTGTGTGACGCTGGTCCAGCAGCTCTCGGCGTTGCCGGATAACGCACAGATGCTGCTGCCAAAGCTGTTCGAGCCCTTGAAGGCGATCGCCTTTGCGCCCCCGGCGGGCGGCGGCCAACCTTGTGGGGCGGGGGTCAACTTGCAATGGGCGGCGCGCCAGCCTGGCAACCAGGTCATAGCGCGGGTGTTCGAGCGCGGTGAGGGGCCGACCGCGTCCTCCGGCACCAGTGCCAGCGCCGTCGCCTGCGCGGCATGGCGTGCGGGCTGGGTCGAGAGCGGTGAAGTTGCAGTGGTGATGCCGGGTGGCGTTGCGCCGGTACGCTTGCACGCCCAGGGCGAGACGCTGCTCGGCGTCAGTCTGTTCGGGACCGCACGGCTGCAGGCCTGAGGTTTTTTAACGGCTGACGCTGTGATTGAGTGTCGGCTGTTTCTTTGTCAGTTAGTTGTGATTAAGAAGGTTAATGTAGGACATTTCTTATTGTTAAGAAGTGGCACATTGACTCGTTTTATTATTTTGTAAAAGACACTTCCAACTTCTTTGTACGAATCTTCTTTTTTATTTTAAAACAGCCGATTTTTTCCCGTAATCGCTAAGCTTTGAGGCGTTCAGGGGGCTTTTTCTCGGCAGCTTATTTGCACACTTAACGAGGCAAAGCATTCTTGCGCGCTCATTAATTTACGGCGGGTAACAACGGATGGTTAACGCGTTTGTTTCGTCACGTTTCAAACTGATTCTTCCTTGCATGGACACCGACTTTCAGGTGCTGGCATTCAAAGGCCGCGAGGTCCTTGATCAGCCTTTTTTCATCCAGGTGCAGGTGGTCAGTGAAAATCCTTCCCTTGACCTTGAGAGGTTGCTCCATCAACCCGCCTACCTGGATTTCGGAATGGGCGAAGGGCTGCATGGCCAGGTTTACGCAATCGGCCGGGACGACCCTGGCCGGCGCATCACGCTCTACCACCTGACCCTGGCACCCCGCCTGGCCTACCTTGCACACCGGCGCGACCAGCGGATCTTCCAGCAACGCAGCGTGCCGCAGATTATCGCGGCGGTGCTTGAGCGGCATGGCATCCTGGCGGGCGCCTACGCATTCGAGCTTGGTCCCGTGGTGTATCCGCCACGCACGTTCTGTGTTCAGTATGCGGAGAGCGACCTGCACTTCATCCAGCGGCTGTGTGAAGAGGAGGGCATTCATTACCATTTTCGTCATAGCGCAGATGCTCATCTGCTGGTATTCGGTGATGACCAGACGGTGTTTCGCCGCTTGCCCCAGCAGCGCTATTGCCCTGCTGGCGGGCCGCAAGCCGCTACGCAGGTGGTCCAGCGTTTTGACGTGCGCCTGGCCACACGCACCCAGAAGACGGTGCGCCGCGATCATGACTTCGAACATCCTTCATTGCAGCTGCACGACTGCGCCGGCCCGGCTCCGGCGCAACCTCTCGAGGACTATCGCTACCCAGCGGGATTCACTGGCCATGCCCGGGGCAAGCGGTTGGCGCGGCGGGGGTTGGAACGTCACCAGCGCGACCGTCTTCGGGCATTGGGCCGCAGTGATCAACCGGCGCTGCGCAGCGGGCATTTCCTTGAATTACACGATCATCCCGATCCGTCCTGCAATGACTTGTGGCTGATCACTTCAGTGCGTCATGAAGGTTATCAGCCGCAGGTGCTGGAGGAGGTGACGCCCACCACTGATGCATTCCAGGGGTATCGCAATCGCTTCACCGCGACGCCTTGGCAAGCGGTGCATCGACCGCCCCTCAAACATCCCAAGCCGACCATCAATGGCAGCCAGACCGCAACCGTGACCGGGCCGCCGGGGGAGGACGTGCATTGTGACGCCTATGGCCGGGTGAAGGTGCGCTTCCACTGGGACCGCCTGGACAAGGCGGATGATAAAAGCAGTTGCTGGGTTCGGGTTGCATCCGGATGGGCCGGTGACGGGTTCGGTGCAACGATCATCCCGCGCGTGGGCATGGAAGTGCTGGTGACCTTCCTTGAAGGTGACCCGGACCAGCCGTTGATCAACGGTTGTCTGCCCAATGCGTCGCATCGGCCCGCCTACCCGTTGCCGCAGCACAAGACCCGCAGTGTCTTGCGCACCCGCAGTACGCTGGGGGGCGAGGGCGCCAACGAGTTGTACCTGGAGGATCGTCGTGGCAAGGAACTCATTTATCTTCGTGCGCAACGGGACCTGGAGCAGCGGGTCGGCCATGACAGTCGGTTGGAAGTGGCGGGGGAGCGACGGGAGGTCATTCGCGGATTGAGCACTGCTCATCTGGAAAGCGAAGAACATCGTCATATCACCGGCGATCGCAAGATCGAGCTCAAGGCGAACGACTACCTCGATGTACAACACGACAGCCGAACGCATGTGGGGCAAACCCTGATCCTGGAGGCCGGGCAGCAGTTTCATCTCAAGTCCGGTGCCAGCCTGGTGATCGACGCCGGGGCGCAACTGAGCCTCAAGGCGGGTGGCGAGCATCTGGTCATCCAGGCCGGCGGCATCTTCAGCAGTCGCCCCATTACACTGGGTGGGGCACCGCCCGTCACCCTGGCGGCGAATGCCTCGGCAGCGGTCGACACACCCAGGATCTCCGTGGTGCAAGGCAGCCTCATGGACTTGGCCAGGCAATTGGGGGCGGATTACTGCCCGGTGTGCGAACGCTGCCGCGAAGGTCAGTGTGAACTGGCAGGGAGGGCCGCTTGATGCCAAGCATGCCAGGCCAGTGGATGGACCAGCAGCAACAGAGGGGACGGTGCCTGTGTTTGATCCTTGAAGGGCAGAACGACGCGCGCACGCCGCTGCTGGAGGTTCGCGACTTGCCGGCGTACCGCAGCGTCTATGCCCAGACCGCCGTGGCGGAGTTGGCGGCCGAAGGCCCGGTGATCGTGCTGCTGGACCAACTGAGTGAACCCGTCTTGCTTGACCTCTTGCAACAACCCGATACGAACTGGGGCTGGCTGGGCAGTTTGCCCAGCGAAGACCTGACGGCAGTGACCCGACACTGGCGTGACAGGCTGCTGGTGGGCCCGGAAGGCGCGCAATCGCTGTACCGCTTCCACGACAACCGTACCCTGGCGCGTGCGCTGGCTCATCTGTGCCAGGACCGCTGGCCGGTATTTCTAGGGCCATTGATCAGCGTGTGCTATTGGCACGAAAGCCACTGGCACACGGCTGACAACCGGGCTCCCGGCGAGTATCCGGTGCCGGATCCCGCGCCCTGGCTGGATACGCCCAACCCAAACGCAGCGGCCATCCTGCACGCCAATATCCTGCGTTACCTGTTGACGGAGCACAGTGAAGACCTGGCGACATTGGTGGAATTCCAGGACCCGCGAATCTGGCTGGCACAGGTACTGGAGCAGGCGCGTGCCTGGCAGTGGCAGGGGGCGGAGCAGCTGGAGTTTCTGGTGGTGCGAAGACTGGAGGAGGCGACTCGGAGCAGTGTTTTGCAGTGGCAGCCAAGGGTCGGGGAAGCGCCTGGGCAGCACTTTGAGCGGGTAGTGGAACAGTGGCGATTGATGGGGGGAAAGCATGAGTAGGCGAAGGTGGGGGGTGTTGATGGTACTGGGGGTACTCGGGCTGACGGGGTGCGGGGGGAAACCGGTGGATCGATTTACGTTGGAGGTGGATTTGCCAGCGGAATTTGAACTTAAAACTGCCGCAAATTATCTGCCTGCTACCGGTGAGACCTGTACGTTGCCGCGACGTCGGGGTAAGCGACCTGAGCGGAAAGTCTTTTTCACGGATTTCAAAGCTGCGGCGAGCAGGGTGAGCTATGAACTGCCGCTGAGTGAAAAAATCGAGGGCTGCCCTTCGGTACTGAGAAGCCTGGAGTTTGAGTTTTATGCGAAGTGGGGCAAACGTGATACGGACGTGGGTGGGAGTTTTGCCGCTATCTCCGTTCGCGACCCCTCGGACGCTGATATACGAGGCATGCCAGTAACGGGTGTTCAGGAGCTACATAAGCAATGTCAGTGGTTGTTCCGCACTGTGGGGCTGCAGCACGCGATCGTCAAGGTTCTTACATGCAGTTCGTCAGGTGCAGCAGTCCCGTTATCCAGACCTGTGCAACGAGATCAGCTATCAGGAAAAACGCTCAGGATGGTGCTGACGATGACCGATGAGGAAGACCCCTATTTTGATAACAACTGGGTCGTTGTTCCCGGTGGATGGAAGCGTTGTAGAGGCAAGGATTTTGAAGATCTGGATGCGTTTTGCAACGGCAATACCACTGACTTCAAACCTATAAAAATGCCGGACGGTCGCATTTGCGATGTCTACCCATCCTGCAAGTAAGCAAGGAGAATCTCATGAAGATGGATGCACGGAAGCAGGCTTTTTTCAGTGACAGCAAACCGGCTTGCTCATTGCGAGGGCATTGGGTGAGTTTTTGTCTGGTCGATGAACTCGGCGTTGGGACGGCGTACGGTGGATTGCCTTACACCGTCCACGACAGTGCAGGGCAACAGTACAAAGGCAGACTGAATGGAGAGGGCTTTGCCAAGTTAGCCAATATTTACTGCGGTCCTGTAATCCTTGTTTTTGACGATCCGTATTCAGGAACAGAACGGTTGTATCAGAGGTTGATGTCGCGCCAGACTTATAAACTTCCAATCACCGAGTTGCAGATTCGTGCTGAGCAAACTCGATTTTCTGCCTCGGATGGTCGGCGTACTGAAAGCAACCCCGCCCAGTTGAAAGCTGACTGTTTCTACCAGGTTGAAGTCCGTGATCTGGTTCGCCATGTTGCCCACTTGCCACCGATTGCCCAGCGCACTCATCAACCTCGACGACACGCATTGAAAATGCTCGCCGACCTAGGGTTTTGGCCGCCCCAATCGACGCTGGTGGGGATCGTGTTGTTCCCCAACCACCATACTGCGCTGGAGGTTCGGCCGCTGCGAGCCTTGCGCCCGTTGTTTTCCAACGAAGACAGCTTTTGTGCCTTGAACCTCTATCAATTGGCATTGATGGCAACCTTGAGCTACTGCAATTTCGGGCAAGAACCCGCTCGAGCACCCACTGAGGAGGTTCGATTTCCTTTCGATCCGAGTGTCGGCCATCTATTCGCTGAAAAACTCTCGGGTTTCCACGAGGCATGGCGGGTTGATGCCGAGCAGCAGCAACGCTTTTATCCCGTCTATGAAGACGTCCCTTACTCCCGACGATTCGAGATCCTGCCCTTCGATCCTGAGTTGTATCCTCAGAACCATCCTGAGCGGGCAGAAGAACAAGAATATCCTTCGCGTTTGCATTTTTTCGACGACGAAAAATTCGGCACTGATACCCAGGCGTTCATCACTCATCACGAAGAGGTGATTCTGATTGCGGTGCGCGGAACGGCCAGCGCTGCTGACGGGTTACGGGACGCTAATGCTCATCAAGTGGTTTTTTTGGAGGGCGTTGGCAAGGTGCATGAAGGTTTCTATCAAGCCTATCAGGCAATGCGCAACTTCATACTCAGCTACCTCAGACAATTTCACACCAACCAACGAATAATCATCTGCGGCCACAGCCTGGGCGGTGCAATTGCCTTGCTCTTGGCAGAAGGCCTGCGTCGGTCGCCGGAGGGCAACTACAACATCCTCCTCTACACCTACGGCGCCCCCCGCGCCGCCGATTCCGAATTCACCGCGGGCGCCTCCACCCTGGTCCACCACCGCATCGTCAACCATAACGACCCTGTCCCCAGCGTCCCCGCCCCGTGGATGAACACCACCGCCAAGCTCTGGGTCCCAGGCGCCGTCACGCTGTTCAGCGCGCCCGCGCCGGGTGGGTTGCTGTTCGCTGCCGGCCTGGTACGTTTCGGTGGCAACCCCTACGAGCACCATGGCGAACAACACCATTTCATGCCGATCACGCTCCCGGATGGCACGCATTCTTCGGTGTTGTGGCAACCCGGCTGTGAGTCCATCCAGGAGGCCGGTTGCAACCGGGCGCTGCAACTCCACGGTGATATGCCTGAACGTGACAACCTGCTCAAGCAGCTGTTCCAGGCCAGCCAGCATTTCATGACCGCCAGCTACATTCCGGCCGCCTGGGCAACACTCCGGCGCTGGCAGCAAACCCAGGAAAGCAACGGGCCCTTGGTAACGCCGAGGGAATTCGAACTGCTCGACCACGCGCTCGAGACCATGCGCCAGCAGTTGCGCAACAAGCGTCGGGAGCTGGCCCGTCTAAGGGCCGCCAACGACCGAGGTTATGAGCACAACGAAGCCTTGAACACCGAAATCGACCGCTTGCACACCAGTCGCGAACGCCTTGCAACCCTGCGTTGGCGCCGTCTGGAAGCCCGTGATGTCTATGGCAGTCATGCCCATGCTGCCCACTTGGCACCGAGCCTCAAGCGCTGGTTCAGCCACCGTGAAAATCGCGAGCTGTCGCAGGTCGCCCGTATCCCTCCCGCTCTGGATAACGACAGGGGGAGGGCGCATACGCTGGATATCGACTCGATCGTCTGACCGAGCTTCTACGCAAACTCCACCTGGGCTGGCCGGCGCGTCATCAACACCTTGCCGTTACGGATCGAGTACAGCGGCAGGCCCTGGCTGCGGATGACCTCGTAGTCGCTGTCCGCCGAGAGGATCAACAGGTTGGCCGGGCGTCCCGGTTCCAGGCCGTAGCGATCACCCAGGGCCATGGCCTTGGCGCTGTTGTCGGTGACCAGGTCGAGCGCGCTTTGCAGGTTGCGGTAGCCGAGCATGTGGCAGATGTGCAAACCGGCTTCGAGCACCCGCAGGATGTTGCCGTTGCCCAGGGGGTACCAGGGATCGACGATGGAGTCCTGACCGAAGCACACATTCATGCCGGCTTCGAGCAGTTCGTTGACGCGAGTGACGCCTCGGCGTTTCGGGAAACTGTCGAAGCGACCTTGCAGGTGAATGCTCTCGGTGGGGCAGGAGACAAAGCTGATACCGGAATGCCCCAACAGGCGAAACAGCTTGGCGCAGTAGGCATTGTCGTAGGAGCCCATGGCGGTGGTGTGGCTGGCGGTGACGCGAGTGCCCATGTCGCGGCTGCGGGCTTCTTCGGCCAGCACTTCGAGAAAGCGCGAGTGTGGGTCGTCGGTTTCGTCGCAGTGCACATCCACCAGGCAGCCGGTGCGTTCGGCTAGGTCCATCAGGAACTTCACCGAACTCACGCCCTGGTCGCGGGTGTATTCAAAGTGGGGGATGCCGCCGATCACATCGGCGCCCAGGCGGATGGCCTCTTCCATCAGTTCGCGCCCGTTGCGGTACGACTCGATGCCTTCCTGGGGGAACGCAACGATCTGCAGGTCAATCAGGTGTGTGCTTTCCTCGCGCACTTCCAGCATGGCCTTGAGCGCGGTGAGGTCCGGGTCGGTGACGTCAACGTGGGTGCGCACATGCTGGATACCGTGGGCGGCCAGGGCCTGTATCGTCTTCTTGGCACGGGTCTTGGTGTCTTCCTGGGTGATGGTGGCCTTGCGCTCGCCCCAGCACTCGATGCCTTCGAACAGGGTGCCGCTCATGTTCCAGCGCGGTTCGCCAGCGGTCAGCGTGGCGTCGAGGTGAATATGGGGTTCGACGAAGGGCGGGGTCACCAGATTGCCGGCGGCATCCAGGTCTCCCGTGCCCAAGGTGGGTACCGTCGATTGCGCGGTGATACTGGCGATCCGGCCATGTTCCAGGTGCAGATCATGCAGGCCTTCACGGTTGCGCAGGCGGGCGTTGATGATGTGCATGGGCAAGCTCCTCTTGGCTAAAAACAATCAGGCAGACAGTCGCCAGATCATCAGCGCAATGCCAATGTCCAGGCGATCATATGAATTATCCAGCGTCAGCCCGCACAGGGCTTCGATGCGCTGGGCACGGTGTGTCAGGGTGTTGCGGTGCACGCCCAGCCGCTGGGCCGCGGCCACCAGGTTACCATTCTCGTGAAACCAGGCTTCCAGGCTCGGCATCAGGTTGGGGCCATGCTGCGCGTCGTGGCGCAGCAAGGGGCCGAGGCGTTCATTGAGGAATTGATCGAGCAGGGCGCGATCACGCACGCCACTGAGCAACTTGAGTACGCCCAATTCGTCGTAAACGCACAGCCCGGCGCGCTCGCTGAAACGCCGCGCGGCCGCCAGTGCCTGGCGTGCTTCATCCTGCGCCTGGGCCAGGCGCGCCGGTGGGTGCGCGGTGGCGCTGAGGCCGATAAACAATTTGAGCGGCGCCAGGCGCAGGTTCAACGGGTTGAGCCAGTTAACCAGTTGCTGGCGGTTGGCCAAGGCGGCGACGGCGTCCGGGGCCGGCAGCAGCAGCGTCCATTGGCCGGCCCGCCCAAGTACCGGCAACCCCGCCGACACCTGACGCAAGCGCCGGCTGATAGCGTCATGCTGCCGCGCCAGTTGTGCCTCGAACGACGCCGCGTTGCCTTGGGCAAACAGCAACTCACTGCCTTCCAACTGCAGTTGCACCACCTGCCAATGCCCAGCCAGTGACAGGCCCAATTGCATGCCTCGATGCAGCAGCAAATCCAGGGATTGGTAGTCGCCGGTCAGCAAACGTTCCAGCACATCGTGCCGCGAGCGACCCAACTGCTCGGACTGGATCAGCGCCGAGCCAATGGCCTGGGTCACCAGCACCATTTTCAGCGAGTAGGGCTGTTCGATCAGCGGCATGCCGGCGGCTTCGGCGGCCTCCAGCAAGTGTTGGGGAATCGCCTGGATGTACGCCAGCCCCGTGAGGATCACCAGCCCGGCCACCTGACGCTCGCAGGCTTCCTCCAGCAGTTGCATCAAGTTGTGTTCGTCGCGGGGGTGGTTGATCCCGGTGACGAACACCAGCTCGCCGCCCAATACCCACTCGGCAATCCCGCTGTTTTCCGCCACGTAGGGCCAGCGTACGGCGTTCTCCAGGCCGGCCGCGCCGGCGCGCAGGCGCATGGATTCCAGGCCCGGCAGGGCTAGCACATCGGCGATGGTCAGGCTCATGCCTGGGCGTCAGCCAAGGGGGCCCGCACGCGTAGCACGGCGGTGAGCGCGATGTAGGTCAGCGACGCGGCAACGATGCCCACCAACGGCGCGACCCAAGGCGAGTTGAACGCCAGCACGGTGCCCACCGCATAGGCCAGCAGCCCTGGCCAGTTGAACGCCGGCAGGCGCGCGTCGGCCAGGCGTGGATAGTGGCCGCGATAGCGGTAGAAGAAGTCCGCCATGATCACCCCGCCAATCGGCGGGATCACCGTGCCCAGCAGAATCAGGTACGGCACCAGCATGTCGTACATACCCAGCAACGCCAGTAGGGTGCCGATCACCGCACCGGCCAGGGTCACGGTCTTGCGGCGTTGGGTGCGCAGCAGATTGCAGCCGGCCACTGCGAAGTTGTAGATGGTGTTGTCCTGGGTGCTCCAGATATTGAGCAGCAACATGGCCATCGCCGCCATGGCAAAACCTTGCAGCAGCAACACTTCGACCACGTCCGGTTGTTGATAGACGATGGCGCCGTAGGCGCCGATCAGCACCATCAAGCCATTGCCGACAAAAAAACCGATCAGGCTAGCCAGCACCGCCACCCTGGCCGAGCGCGAAAAGCGTGTCCAGTTGGTGGCCTGGGTCGCGCCGCTGACAAAGGTGCCAAACACCAGGGTGATTGCCGTGGACAAGTCCAACTCACCGGTGGGCACCACCGCGAGCAGCCCATCCAGGCCGCCGACTTTCACCGTGGCCACCCACATCGACAGAAACAGCAGGATGCCCATGGCCGGAACCGCGATATAGGACAGAATCTCCAGCCCGCGATAACCAATGTACGCCGTGGCACAGAACACCAGGCCAAATACCACCATCAACGCCAGCACGCTGCCCTGGCTGAGTTCGAAATACTTGCCCAGCACCACCGCGGCGGTGGCTGTGCCCCAGGCGTACCAGCCGATCTGGGTGAAGCCGAGGATCAAATCGCTGAGCTTGCTGCCCACTTCGCCAAAGCAGAAACGCCCCATCAACACCGAGTTCAGCCCGCTCTTGAAGGCGATGTAACCCAGGCCTGCGGCGTAGATACCCAACAGCAGGTTACCCAGGGCCACGACGCCGAGCATGTCGGTGAAACTGAACGCCACCCCCAGCTTGCCGCCGGCAAACATGGTCGCGGTAAAAAACGTAAAGCCCAACAGCACCATGGCGGTCGACGCCAGGCCTTTGCGCGCATGCATCGGGACTTCGCTAAGGGGGTAATCGTTGCCCGGTTCTTGCTGCGTCATGTGCCTTGCTCCCTGAATGAGTGACGCAGGCCTATTGCACCGTGCGTGCCAAGCCGGCGGCAGTGACAAGCGCACGATGGGCGCTGTGCACCGTGCACAGTATTTATAGCCAAACAGGGAGGAAGTGCCGCAAGGAGTGGTCGCCGTGCCCAATCGGGCACGAAAGCAGTGCAGCAGTGATACAAATTGGATCAGTCGAACAGCGTGTGGGTGGTCTCGCCACGATGGAAGGCAAAGGCCGCCTCCAGATCACTTTCGATGGTGCGCCCGCGGGACAGCGGCGGCAGCTCATCCAGGCGGAAAAAACCCACTTCGGTGGTCTCGAAGCCTGCCATCGGTGCCGACTGGTCCACTGGCTCGCACAGGAAGTACAGCTTGTAGAAGTCCCGCACGTCCGGGCGATACAAGCCCTTGGCCTTGTGCGTGACGCTGTACAACGCCCGCGCCGTCACCGTCAGCCCGGCTTCCTCGCGAATCTCCTTGACGATGTTTTCCGCCGCCGACAAACCGATATCGGCGTAACCGCCTGGCAACGCCCAGTAGCCATCACTCAACTCGCGCACCAGCAGAACTCGGTCGCCTTCAATCACCGCGCCGCGCACGTCGATCATCGGTGTCGAGTAACGCTGGGCGAAGTCGCTGACCAACCCGGTGATACGTTCCAGGGGCACATTGCCTAGTTGCGCAAGCATGCTGTGGGCAATCTCGGCAATTTCCTCCAGGCGTTCACGCTCGAAATCATCGGTGCAGAAGTGCAGGCCCGTGGAGGCCAATGCCTGCAAGCGTTTGGCCTGGGCCAGCCAGGTGTTTTCCATACATTCCTCATCGGTGTGCGAAGGGCGGGCAGATCGAAGGGTGCAATACCAGGCAAAAAAAACCACCGCGAGGGTGGCTTTTTCCTACCGGAGGCTTATTCGCCGCGATAGATGCAACCGCTGGTGCAGGTCTCGTGGATACGAATCGCACTGAGCTCAGGCAGCAGGGGTTTCAACTCATTCCAGATCCACTTGGCCAGCACTTCGCTGGTGGGGTTTTCCAGGCCGGGGATGTCATTGAGGTAGTTGTGGTCGAGGCGTTCGTAGAGCGGTTTGAAAATCGCCTTGATCTCCGAGAAGTCGCGAATCCAGCCGGTATGGGGATCCAGGTCGCCGCTGAGGTGGATCGCCACCTTGAACGAATGCCCATGCAGGCGCCCGCATTTGTGGCCTTCCGGTACGTGGGGCAGGCGGTGGGCGGATTCGAAAGTAAACTCTTTGAAGATTTCCACGGTATTTTCAGCTCGGTCAGGTATCTGGCAGCCGGCGAGTTTAACAGCTTGATCCCTCGCCGCGCATACCGTCCCTCTGTAGACGTTGGCTTGCTGGCGAAATATGGATTGCATATGGCGGGGGCGCTTGCTCCCGCCAGCGGCCTGACAGCCGGCCGCTATCTGACGGTTACTCCGCGATCCAAGTGTGGGAGGGGGCTTGCCCGCGAAGGCGGCCTGACAGCCGACCAGGACGTTGGATCAGACCGAGTACATATCCGTTGTTTAAGTAACGGCTGCTATTGGTTCCGCCCTTACGGCGGGTCACTTTCGAAAAGCCGGAATGCCGGCCCAGTCGAAAGTAACCAAAGCGCTCTTGCCCCAACACTCGGCACCTCGCCTAGGCTCGGTGTGCCCGTAATCCGACAGTGATTTGGGGGGCCGCCGCCACGCGCCATCCATGGCGCGGGGCGGCTAAACCGGCATCCCTGCCGGTTTACCCCCCAAATCCCTGTCGAATTCCGGCCAGCGTGTTTGACGGGGCGCCTAAGATCAAGAGCGGCTCGCTTCGCATCGTGGTTAGCGATGGGAGGCCCGCGTCTACAGGACCTGTAGTCTCTCGCCCAATCGGCCGTTATCCGCCAGCTCCAGAAACTCGTCTCCCAGCCTTCGGCTCTCGCTCATCGCGGTCTGCCAATACTTGTTGCGGCTCGCGTCGTCGCCCATGAAGCGCTTGAAGTCGCTGCGGTCTGGCAGTTTGCCGTGGGGCAGGCGGGCCAGGTAGTCCCTGGAGGGGGCCAGCAGCAACACATCCTGCAAGCCTTGCTGATTGCTGCGTCGCCACGGCAGGCCTTTGTCGAACCAGCCGGGGATGACCCGGTCGGTGAAGTGCGGGTACAGCACGATGTCATCGCCGTGGTAGGGCAGGTCGAGGTGGTAGTCCAGCAGGCCGCCGTCGCGGTAGGTGCCGGCGCCGGCGCCCGGCAGGTCGCGCACGCCTTGCATCACCATGGGGATCGAACCCGAGGCCAGCAGGGCTTGGCGCAGGTTGCCCAGGTCCAGGGGCAGGAAGCGCGAGGGGAAGTCCTTCAGCGCATGCACCGGCGGCGCCTGGCGCGGGTCGTGGATGATCAGCCGTTCGAAGTGCCGCGACAGCCGCGCGCGGCCGCGCAGGTTATCGGCAATCACCGATGACAGGCCCAGCCCGAGCCGTCCGCGATGGTCGTCGGCCAGCAGGCCGTGGCTTTTGACCACCATGATGTTCAGGCGGTAATTCGGGTTGTCCAGCACCCGTGCATCGCGACCGGCGAGCAAGTCGTCGAGCATGCGTTGGCAGCTCTGGCTGACCTCGGCCATGGTCACGCCTTTGGCAAAGCGCTGTTCGTTGTACAGGCGGCCGAGGTCCAGCAGGCCTTGCACCGGGTCGGGCAGGCACGCGCTGGCAAACCGCCAGGAGCCGATGGAGGCACCGATCAGGGCGCGTTCCCGTGGCGCACGGGGCAGCCAGTCGCCGAACAGCGCCAGGTCCAGGCCCTGGATGCCGAGTGCCTTCGGGCCGCCGGCCGCGCCGGGCAGGATGCCCACCTCGGCAGGCGTGAGGCCTTGTTCACGAATGCGCGCAAAGGCGCGTTTGCCGGCCTTGAGGGTCAGGGCGGGAAACTTGATGTGGATGGCTGTCATACCGGTCTCTGTCCGAGCGAGCGGGGCATTATAGAAAATCTCGTGGAATGTAGGGCAAAGGCCTTGGCGGGAATTGCCATGGTGGCAATTCAGTTTCAGTTAAGTTGCAGGGCGTACGGTGGCCGGCGTAGGAAAACATCCTGTAACGGAGACTTATCATGAAGCGCCTCACCGCGCTGGCCGCCGCCGGTATCATCGCCTTCACGGCGACCCAGGCCCGAGCCGTGGACCCCGACAAACCACTGAAAGTGCCGGCCACTGTTACTATTGTCGCTTTCGATCAACTGGAAGCTACGGCCCTGGCCCTGCATCCCGGTTCGACATTGCTGGACACCGACCTCGACGAGGCCTACGGCAAGTACGTGTATGAGGTCGAGTTGGAAGATGCCCACGGCATCGAATGGGACGTTGAATTGGACGCGCTCACCGGGCAGGTCCTCAAGAATCATCAGGATACGTAATGAAGGTAAATTTACGCGTCGGCAGTCGAGTGGCGCTGGTGCTCTTGGCATTCTGCTCCAGCCTGGCGGCCCGCGACCTCAACCAGGATGAAGCCTTGGCGCTGCGCCAGCAGGGGGTGATCCTGCCGCTTGAGCAATTGTTGCAGCAGGCCATGGCGCGTTACCCCGGCTCGCGCCTGCTGGAGGCCGAGCTGGAGAAGAAACACGGCCAATATGCCTATGAAGTGGAACTGGTGACCACCGAAGGTGTGGTGCGCGAGATCAAGCTGGACGCGCGCACCGGTGTGTTGATCAAAGACGAGGAAGACTGATGCGCCTGCTGCTGGTGGAAGACAACGTACCCTTGGCCGATGAACTGATGGCTGGCCTGCAGCGCCAGGGCTATGCCGTCGATTGGCTGGCCGATGGGCGCGATGCCGTGTATCAGGGCCGCAGCGAGCCCTACGACCTGATCATCCTCGACCTCGGCCTGCCGGGCCTGCCTGGGCTTGAGGTACTGGCCCAATGGCGAGCCGCCGCGTTGGCCGTTCCGGTACTGATTCTCACCGCCCGCGACTCCTGGGCCGAGCGCATCGAAGGGCTCAAGGCCGGCGCCGACGATTACCTGGCCAAACCCTTTCACCCCGAAGAGCTGCACTTGCGCATCCAGGCGTTGTTGCGCCGTTCCCACGGCCAAACCAACCAGCCGACGTTGCAAGCGGCCGGCCTGCACCTGGACGAAGGTCGCCAATGCGTGCTGCGTGACGGCGATGAGATCCAGCTGACCGCCGCCGAATTTCGCCTGTTGCGCTATTTCATGCTGCACCCCGAACAGATCCTGTCGAAAAGCCACCTGGCCGAGCACCTCTACGACGGCGAGACCGAGCGCGACTCCAATGTGCTGGAAGTGCACGTCAACCATCTGCGCCGCAAATTGGGCCGCAGCGTGATCGAGACCCGGCGCGGCCAGGGTTATCGGTTTGGCGCCAGCCCTGCATGAGGTCGATCCAGCGACGCTTGAGCCTGGGGCTGATCAGCGTGATGGTGATCGTCGGCGTGGTGCTGGCCCAGACCAGCCTGTGGTTGTTCGAGGCCGGCTTGCAACGCTACCTGGAAGCCGGCTTGCGCAACGACGCCGAAAACCTGCTGGTGGCGCTGGTGCGTGGGCCCAACGGCGTGCAGCTGGATGAGCAACGCCTGTCGCCAGCCTATCAACGGCCGTTTTCCGGGCATTACTTCCGCATCGATTTTGCCGACGTCCACTGGCGTTCCCGCTCATTGTGGGACCAGGAACTGCCGCGCCTGCCTGAGGCGGGGCTGAAGGGCAACCTGCAACTCGGCCCGGAAGGCCAGCAACTGCTGGTGCTGCGTGCGGACTACAAGCGGTTTGGCCAATCGATTTCCATCAGCGTGGCCCAGGACTACACCCCGGTGCGCGAAAGCTTCCGGCTGATGCGCCAGATCGGCCTGGTGCTGGGGCTGGCGGCACTGCTGTTGGTGTTGATCTTGCAACGGGTGACCGTGCGCCGCGCCTTGCGCCCGCTGGAAACCGCGCGCAACCAGATTGCCCAGTTGCAACAGGGGCAACGCTCGCAACTCGATACCCAGGTGCCCCTGGAACTGGAGCCGCTGGTGGCGCAGATCAACCACCTGCTGGCTCACACCGAAGACAGCCTCAAGCGTTCGCGCAATGCCCTGGGCAACCTCGGCCATGCGCTCAAGACGCCTTTGGCCGTGCTGTTGAGCGCGGCATCGAGCGAGACGCTCAGGCAGCATCCCGAACTGAGCAAACTGCTGCGTGATCAGTTGGAGCAGGTACAGCAACGCCTCAACCGCGAACTCAATCGCGCCCGCCTGGCCGGGGAAACCTTGCCCGGTGCGTTGTTCGACTGTGATAAAGAACTGCCCGGCCTGCTCGCCACCCTGACCATGATCCACGGCGAGCACCTGGGCCTGAGCTACCGCGCCACGCCGGGCCTGCAACTGCCCTGGGACCGCGAAGATCTATTGGAACTGCTCGGCAACCTGTTGGATAACGCCTGCAAATGGGCGGATGCCGACGTGCGCCTGAGCATCACCGAGACGGAGCACCATTACCTGTTGGCGGTGGAGGATGACGGCCCCGGCATTCCTGAAAGCCAGCGAGCCCAGGTGTTCAGCCGTGGCGCACGGCTGGACGAGCAGATCGATGGCCATGGTCTGGGCCTGGGGATCGTGCGGGATATTGTCGAGGTGTGGGGCGGGGTGTTGCAGTTGCAGGCATCTGAACTGGGCGGCTTGAAAGTGCTGATCGAATTGCCCTGTGGGAGGGGGCTTGCCCCCGATGGCGGCATTCCAGTCAAAAAACAGATTGGCTGATACACCGCAATCGGGGGCAGGCTCCCTCCCACATTGGATCGCCTTGCATTTTCAGACGCGGAACTGATCCATCAACCCCTGCTGCTGATTCGCCAGGCTGTTCAACGCCTGGCTCACCCGCGCCGATTCATTCGCCTGCTCGGACAGCGACTCGGTCACATCGCGAATGGTCGCCACGTTGCTGTTGATCTCCTCGGCCACCGCGCTTTGCTCTTCGGCGGCGCTGGCGATCTGCAGGTTCATGTCGCTGATCACCGTTACCGCATCGCCGATCTGGCGCAGGGCGGTCACGGCCTGTCCAACCTGTTCGACGCTGCCCTGGGCCTGGCGGTAGCTGTTGCCCATGGAACCGACCACTTCTTCGGTACCGCTCTGCAACTGCTCGATCACCAGGCGGGTTTCTTCCACCGACTCCTGGGTACGGCGCGCCAGGTTGCGCACTTCATCGGCCACCACCGCAAAGCCACGCCCGGCTTCACCGGCGCGGGCCGCTTCGATGGCGGCGTTGAGTGCCAGCAGGTTGGTCTGTTCGGCGATGCTACGGATCACCTCCAGCACCGAGCCGATCTTCTCACTGTTGGCGGCCAGGCCTTCGACCTGGGTCATGGCCGTGCTCATGTCCGCCGCCAGCTCGCCGATGTTGGTGGTGGTGCGGTCGATCACCGTGAGGCCGTCGCGGGTGGCCTGGTCGGCATCGCGTGCGGCCTGGGCTGCTTGCGCCGCGCTGCGGGCCACGTCCTGGGCGGTGGCGCTCATTTCGTGGGAGGCGGTGGCCACCTGGTCGACCTGGCGGTACTGCTGCTCCATGCCGGCGCTGGTTTGCGTGGCAATCGCGGCGGATTGGTCGGCGGTGCCACGGGCGTCCTGCACCGAGCGTTTGACCTCGGCGATGATCGGTTGCAGCTTGTCGAGGAAACGGTTGAACCAGCCGGCCAGTTGGCCCAACTCGTCCTGTTTGTCGTAGGCCAGGCGCCGGGTCAGGTCGCCTTCGCCGCTGGCGATGTCTTCGAGCATGTGCGCCACGCCGAGGATCGGCCGCGTTACGCTGCGTGCCATCAACCACACCAGGATCAAGCCGACCACGGCGGCCAGCAGGCCCAGGCTCAGTTCCAGCAGGGTGCCCTTGGCATTGTCGGCATCCAGTTGGGTTTTCAGCGCTTCGGCGGGGGCTACCAGGACTTTCTCTGGCACATCCAGCAGCACGCCCCACGGCTTGCCGTCCGGAATCGGTGCGAACGGCGCGAGCACCTTGAGCTGGTGATCGGTGCGCAGGCTGCGAATTTGTGTACTGCCGGTCAGGGCGCTGATCAGCTGCGCGCCGTTGGCGGTGTCGACCTGGTCCAGGCGCTGGCTGAGCTTGCTCGCGTCGGGGCTGTAGCCAGCGAGCAAACCAGTCGGGCTGAGGATGCTGACCTGGGTCTGGCCGTCATACAGCTTGTGGCTGGCCTGCTGGCTCACGGCCTGCAGGCTGTTGAGGTTGATGTCCACCGACAGCGAGGCGATGACTTTGCCGTTGGCCATCAACGGGAAGACAATGCTGGTCATCAGCACGTTTTGTCCGTTGATCTTGTAAAAGTACGGTTCGATTACGCACGGCTTGAGCGTGGTGCGTGGGCAGGTGAACCAGGCGTTGGCTTTTTCCCCGCTGGGGCCGACGCTGGTGTCGAACATGTCGCTTTCCGGCAATGCCATTGACTCCAGCTTGCCGGGCGTCGGCTGCGACCAGTACAGGGCGAAACGCCCCTTGTCGTTACTGCCCAACTCCGCCTGGCCGGCGAACAGTTCATCCTTGCCGTCCAGCGCATTGGCTTCGAATACCAGGGACAAACCAAGCAAGTCCGGGTTGGCCTGCAACGCGGCCCTGACCTGGCGGGTCAGGTCTTCGCGGGTGTCGAAGGCGTCGAGAAAGCGCTTCTCGGCCTGCTCGCGCAGGAACAGCACCTGGCGCGAAAAACCATGGCCGTACTGATAGGCGTCCATGAACTGGCGGCGGATACCCAGCGCTTGCACCTCGCCCTGGGCTTCGATGCGCGCCTGGGCCGCTTCATCCAGCATCTGCATGCTGGAGGCCTTGACCCGTTGCGAACTCTGCTCCATGCGATACAGCGACAGACCCACCAGCAGGGTCACGATTCCCAGCAGGCACAAGCCAGCGAGCAGGGTGATTTTCCATTGAATGGAGAGCTGCCTGAGCGACATCGGTACATCCTTACCTGAAAACACAGAGAGAACCTGTATCGGCGGTTTCAGGTTTTTCTTTATTCAAACGATCGATTTAAACCTGAAAGCGGCGCCGTTTTTTGACATGTGCGCCTGCCTGCTGCAAAGTGCGCGCCCTCTAATAAGACCTCCTCCAAGCCTGCACGCCGGTTGCCACCCAATGGCTGCCCGGGTGCGGGCATGCCTGTTTTTTATGTTTTTTTCTTGAGGTAACCATGATTAACGCAGTCATTGCCGCGGTCGGCACCATGCTGGTGCTCAGCCTGTCCCGCGTGCATGTGGTCATCGCCATCATCGTCGGCGCCCTGGTGGGCGGCCTGACCGGTGGCCTGGGGATCGAAGCCACGCTCAAGGCCTTCAATGGCGGCTTGGGCGGCGGGGCGACGGTGGCGTTGTCCTACGCCTTGCTCGGCGCTTTCGCCGTGGCGATTGCCAAGTCCGGCCTGGCCCACGCGTTGGCCGACAAGGCCCTGCTGCTGGTGGACCGTCAGGAAACCAGCGGTGGCAGCCACGTCAAATGGCTGCTGATCGGCCTGCTGTGGATGGTGGCGATTGCCTCGCAGAACATCTTGCCGATCCACATCGCGTTCATTCCATTGCTGGTGCCGCCATTGCTGTACGTGCTGACCAAGCTGCAACTGGACCGCCGCCTGATCGCCTGTGTGATGACCTTCGGCTTGATCACGCCGTACATGTTCCTGCCGGTGGGCTTCGGCAATATCTTCCTCAACCAGATCCTGCTGGCCAACGTGGCCAAGAGCGGCGTGGATATCAGCCAGGTCAACGTCACTCACGCCATGAGCCTGCCGGCGCTGGGCATGGTCGTCGGCCTGCTGGTGGCGGTGTTCATCAGCTACCGCAAGAAGCGCGTGTACGATCTGGAGAAAATCGAGCGGGTCGAGCAGGTGGCGGTGCAGTACAACCCGCTGACCCTGCTGGTGGCCGGCCTGGCGATTGCCTCGGCGTTCATCATCCAGTTGTGGCTGGACTCGATGATCATCGGCGCGCTGGCCGGGTTCCTGATCTTCTCGGTGTCGGGCATCGTGCGCTGGCGCGACACCGACGACCTGTTCACCGAAGGCATGAAGATGATGGCGATGATCGGCTTCATCATGATCGCCGCCTCGGGTTTTGCCGAAGTGCTCAAGGCCACCGGGGATGTGCGCTCGCTGGTGGAAACCTCGGCGGCCTTCATCGGCCATAGCCGTGGGATAGGGGCGTTGCTGATGCTGCTGGTGGGGCTGCTGGTGACCATGGGCATCGGTTCATCGTTTTCCACCGTGCCGATCCTGGCGGCGATCTTCGTGCCGCTGTGCGTGCAACTGGGGTTCAGCCCCATGGCCATCGTGTGCATCGTCGGCACGGCCGGTGCCTTGGGTGATGCCGGTTCGCCGGCCTCGGACTCGACCCTCGGTCCGACTTCCGGCTTGAACATCGACGGCCAGCACCACCATATCTGGGACACCGTGGTGCCGACCTTCCTGCACTACAACCTTCCGCTGCTGGCATTCGGCTGGCTGGCCGCGATGACCCTCTGACCACTGCCGGCTTGTTGGAGTGAATGGGCTTGCTGTGGCAAGCCCGCTCACTACAGAAACTTCCTATGCGGCCGTTAACCTCTCTAGTCGCCACTAATAAGAGAGAAAACCCATGCGTCTGAGCCTCAAGGCCAAAGTCCTGTCCCTCGCCGTAGTGCCGGTGCTGTTGTTTGCCGTGGTCATCAGCCTGACCACCGTGTGGATCCTGCAGGGCCAGGCGCGCAATGAGGTGGACGAAACCCGTCAGCGCCTGCTCAACGACGCCAAGGCCACCCTGCAAAGCTACGTCGAAGTGGCCATGACCACCATCAAGCCGCTCTACGACGCGGCGGCGCCCGGTGATACCGCGGCGCGCGCCGAGGTGGTCAAGCTGCTGTCCAACACCAGCTACGGCAAGGACGGCTACTTCTTCGGCTACGACTCCGAGACCATCCGCCTGTTCAAGGGCAACAGCCCCGACGGCGTGGGCAAGAGCTTCAAGGATAACCGCGACCCCAACGGCGTGTACGTCAATCGTGACCTGGTCAAGGTCGGCAAGGACGGCACCCATTACCTGCAATACAGCTCGACCCAACCAGGCCAGACCGAACTGGTGCCCAAGATGGGCTACACCGAATACCTGCCCAAGTGGGACATGGTCATCGGTACCTCGGTGAACCTGGACGGCATCGAAGCCCAGGTGGCGGTGGTCGAGGCCAAGGTCGAGAAACGCATGGAAGGCGTGCTGCTGAGCATCCTCGGCGTGGCCGTGGTGGTACTGCTGGTGATCGCTGCCGTGGGCATGCTGCTGGCCAATACCATCCTGCGTCCGCTGCACCTGATGAAAGCCAACCTCGACGACATCGCAGCCGGTGAAGGCGACCTGACCCGCCGCCTGGCCATCACCAGCCAGGACGAGCTGGGTGATCTGGCCGGCGCGTTCAACCGTTTTGTCGACAAGATCCACGGCCTGGTGCGCCAGATCACCGAGATGACAGGCCAACTCACCGGTCTGGTCAGCCAGGTGTCGGACCAGGCCCAGCGCTCCGAACAGGCCATGGAACGCCAGCGCCACGAGACCGACCAGGTCGCCACGGCGATCAACCAGATGTCCTCCGCCGCCCAGGAAGTGGCGCGCAGTGCCCAGGGCGCCTCGGTCGCGGCCCAGCAGACCGACGCTGAAGGTCAGGCCGCCAAGCGCGTAGTGGACGGCAGCATCGCGCAGATCCATGCGCTTGTGAACGACATCCGCAGCAGCGGTGTGTCCCTCGACAGCCTGCAGCAGGACGTGGCCTCCATCGTCAGCGTGCTCAGCGTGATCCGCTCCATTGCCGAACAGACCAACCTGCTCGCGCTCAACGCCGCGATTGAAGCCGCGCGGGCCGGGGAGGCCGGCCGTGGGTTTGCGGTGGTCGCCGACGAAGTGCGCGCCCTGGCCAGCCGCACCCAGACCAGCACCCAGGAAATCCAGGGCATGATCGACCGCCTGCAAAAAGGCACTGAAGCCGCGGTGGACGCCATGCGCCGTTCCAGCGATGCCGGCGACGGCACCTCGGCCCAGGCCAACCAAGCCGGGGCATCGCTGGACACCATGGCGCAGTTGATCGGCACCATCAATTCGATGAACGCCCAGATCGCCAGTGCCGCCGAGGAGCAGACCGCCGTGGCCGAAGAGATCAACCGCAGCGTGCATCAGATTGCCGTGGCGGTGGACAGTGTGGCCGATGAGACCCAACTGGGCGCCCAGACCTCCCGCAGCCTCGCGGACCTGGGTCAGCGCCTGGGGCAGTTGGTCGGCCAGTTCCGGATCTGATCCAGCGGTTGTGCGCCGCGACGCATAGGCGGTGTCACGTCATCTGGATCAGCGTCTTCATGATCGTGCTTTCGGTGGAGATGGTTTTCGCGTTCGCCTGGTAGTTGCTCTGGGCCTTGATCAAGTCGACCAGTTCGTTGGTCAGGTTGACGTTGGAGTTCTCCAGGGCATTGGCCTTGATCGCGCCGAGGGTGCCGGCTTGCGGGGTGTCATAGCCCGGTTGGCCGGAGGCGAACGTCTCTCTCCAGGCGGTGCCGCCGGCCGGTTGCAAGCCTTGTTCGTTGTTGAAGCTGGCCAGGGAAACCTGGCCGACGGCCTTGCTCTGCTGGTTGCTGAAGGTGGCGAACAGCACGCCGTTGCCGTCGATTTTCAGGCCGGTGATCTGGCCGGTGGCATAGCCATCGGTGACCGGCGGGTTACGGTAGCTGGCCGAGTTGTACTGGGTGATGTTGGCCAGGTTGACGGCGATGCCGGTTGGGTTGGCATCCGCACCGTTGGCCTTCCACACGCCGTTGGTCACCGTCCCGGGGACCCAGCCGGTGAGGGTCAGGGTCTTGTCGGATACGCCTGCGGTTACGACGCTGGTGAGCTTGCCCGCGCCGTCAAAGGTCAACGTGGACGGCACCGGTGGCGTGGACGGTGTACCGGTGGGCGCCGAGCCGTTCGGGTTGCGCCCGTCGATCAGGGTGTAGGCGTTCCATTTGTTGCCGTCGGTTTTCACCAGGTACTGCACCATCGGGTGGGCATTGCCCTGGGAGTCATACAGGGTGGTGCTGTACTGGGTGCTGAAGGTGCTGGTGTCGTTCGGGTTGAACGGCTTGGCCACCTGGTCGATCACGGGCATCGACGCATTCAGGTTGCTGGTCGAATCGACTTTGGTCGACGCCTTGGGCGGCAGGCTGGCCAGGTTCAATTGCAGGTCGACCAGGCCACCCTTGGCGATCTTGCCGTTGGCGTCTGCCCCGTAGCCTTGCAGGCGCGAGGTGCCGGTGTTGTTGGTGATGTAGCCGTCCTTGTCGGCCCGGAAGGCGCCGCTGCGGGTGTACTCCAGCGAACCGTCGCTTCTTTTCTGGACGAAGAAGCCGCCGCCCTGGATACCCATGTCCAACGTACCGCCGGTGGTGTTGACGTCACCCTGGGTGAACCGTTGGGACACCGCCGCCAGGTTCACACCGTTGCCGATGCTGTTCTGGCCGGTGCCCAGTCGGGTAGCGGCGTAGATGTCCGCGAATTCCGCACGGGATGCCTTGAAACCGCTGGTCGCGACGTTGGCGATGTTGTTGCCCGTGACGTCCATCTGCTTATTGGCGGCGTGAAGACCGCTAAGGCCAATATTGAAAGACATATCAACTCCTTCTGGTGCCGTTTCTGGTCGAGGCTGGGGAAGGGCTGAGTGTGCGCACCGCGCATGGACGTTCGGGGGAGGCTGTGTGGAGAAAGCATGGAGGCCGGGATTTATTTACCCGGCGCCCCCTCAGAGATCGCGCATCAATAGGCCAAAACGCAGGTCCATTTCGGCCGGAAGTGGCAGGTACACGGTGTGCCCATCTCCCGGCGCGACCTCGATGGCGTCGCCCTTGGCGTTGTGCAGGGTGGCCAGGTCGAAGTGGAAGTTGCCGGTGGGAGTCATCAATTCCAGGTGATTGCCCACGGCGAAGCGGTTCTTCACCTTGACCTCGGCCAGCTCGCCCCGGCGCTCGCCGGTCAGTTCGCCGACGAATTGCTGGCGCTCCGACACCGAGCTGCCGTGCTGGTAGTTCTGGTACTCATCGTGCACATGCCGGCGCAGGAACCCTTCGGTGTAGCCGCGCTGGGCCAGGGATTCGAGGTTGGTCATCAGGCTGCGGTCGAAGGCGCGGCCGGCCACCGCATCGTCGATGGCCTGGCGATACACCTGGGTGGTGCGTGCGCAGTAGAAGTGCGACTTGGTGCGGCCTTCGATCTTCAGCGAGTGCACGCCCATGTGGGTCAGGCGCTCCACGTGGTGCACCGCGCGCAGGTCCTTGGCGTTCATGATGTAGGTGCCGTGCTCGTCTTCGAAGGCCG
This sequence comes from Pseudomonas sp. FBCC-B1565, assembly GCF_059133265.1. Taxonomy (NCBI): domain Bacteria; kingdom Pseudomonadati; phylum Pseudomonadota; class Gammaproteobacteria; order Pseudomonadales; family Pseudomonadaceae; genus Pseudomonas; species Pseudomonas sp. FBCC-B1565. Next base: position 4,430,720 of record NZ_CP101438.1, on the reverse strand, counting down.
GCATCTGTTCATCGGGGCGGTTGGCTTCCTGCAACAGAAACACCTGGTCGGTCGGCGCACCAATGCCCAGGGTCGGCTCGCAGTGCTGGACGATATCGCCGGTGGCGTTTTCCACTGCCGGGGTGGCCTGGTATTTCCAGCGACACGCATTGGTGCAGGTGCCCTGGTTGGCATCGCGCTTGTTTATATAGCCCGAGAGCAGGCAGCGCCCGGAATAGGCCATGCACAGGGCGCCGTGCACAAACACTTCCAGCTCCATGGCCGGCACCTGTTGGCGGATTTCATCGATTTCTTCCAGGGACAACTCCCGCGACAGGATCACCCGGCAGATCCCTTGCTGCTGCCAGAACTCGACGCTGGCCCAGTTCACCGTATTGGCCTGTACCGACAGGTGGATGGGCATCTGCGGGAAGTGCCGGCGCACCAGCATGATCAGCCCGGGATCAGACATGATCAACGCGTCCGGACCCATGGTGATCACCGGGGCGAGGTCCTTGAGGAAGGTCTTCAACTTGGCGTTGTGCGGCGCAATGTTCACCACCACGTAGAAACGCTTGCCCAGGGCATGGGCTTCCTGGATGCCGAGGGCCAGGTTGGCGTGGTCGAACTCGTTGTTGCGTACCCGCAGGCTGTAGCGCGGTTGGCCGGCGTACACCGCATCGGCGCCATAGGCGAAGGCGTAGCGCATGTTTTTCAGGGTGCCGGCGGGGGCGAGCAGTTCGGGGGCGAGGATGGAAGGCATGGGCACGGGTCGCAAAAGGTGGCGAAGGTAGCCGAGCGGCGAGGGCGGTTCATTGATCCAAGTCGTGCTTTGCGCATTTTTGTATCGCTGTGTATCGGCAAGGGCTGTGGATACGTATCGATTTATCCGCGCGGTTTTCCGACACAGGCGCGATACCTCGCCCGGTCTTAATGGGCGCCCCGTATCGATAAGGTGATCACCATGCTCTTCGTCGCATTCCTGGGCGGCATCCTGACCGTTCTCAGCCCTTGTATCCTGCCGGTGGTGCCGTTTCTGTTCGCCGGCGTCGACCGCAGTCGCCGTTCGATCCTGTTGACCCTCGGCGGCATGGCGCTGACCTTCGCACTGATTTCCAGCCTGGCGGTGGTCAGCAGCGAATGGGTGATACAGGCCAATAACACAGGCCGTCATGTGGCGCTGATCGTGATGGGGTTGTTTGCACTGTCGCTGATCTCGGCGCGGGTCGGTGGCTGGCTGGCGCAGCCCTTCGTGTTGTTGGGCAACCGTATCGATCCTGACAGCCGTGCGCTGTCGGGTCCGCTCAAGTCGGTCATGATCGGTGTCGCCACAGGCCTGCTGTGGGCGCCCTGCGCGGGGCCGATCCTGGGGGTTATCCTGACCGGCGCGATGCTGCAAGGCGCCAATGCGCAGACCAGCCTGTTACTGGTGGCCTACGGCCTGGGCAGCGCCTTGTCCCTGGGCGCCCTGATCGTTGCCGGGCGCGGCCTGGTCAATCGCCTCAAGGCCTCCATTGCGCTGACCGGTTGGCTGCGCCGTGGGGCAGGGGTGGCGGTACTGGCAGCGGCCGTGGTGATTGCTACCGGTGCTGACAAGATCCTGCTCGCCGGCACTTCGTCCGCAGGCGTTGGCAGCCTGGAAAAAGGGCTGCTGGAAAACGTGCCCAAGGTGTTGGATTACCTGGTGAGCAAGGTCAAGGCCGATCCGCAGGACAATCCACGGGGCGCCATGCCGTCGCTGGGCGGCGCGGTCGAGTGGCTCAATTCAGCTGAACTGACCCGCGAATCCTTGAAAGGCAAGGTGGTGCTGGTGGATTTCTGGACCTACGACTGCATCAACTGCCAGCACACCCTGCCGTACGTGAAGGCCTGGGCGAAAAAGTACGCGCAGGACGGCCTGGTGGTGATCGGCGTGCACACCCCGGAATACGGCTACGAGCGCATCATCGGCAACGTCAAGGACCAGGTGCGCAAGTTGGGTATCACCTACCCGGTGGCGATCGATAACAACTACGCGATCTGGCGCAGCTTCGATAACCAGTACTGGCCCGCCCATTACCTGATCGACGCCAAGGGGCAGGTGCGCTACACGCATTTTGGTGAAGGCCGGTACGAGGCCCAGGAGCAGATGATCCAGACGCTGTTGAATGAGGCCAAGGCCACGCAGTGATAGGGTCTACGCTTGTTCGATAACCAACGGCACTCCCAGGAATCGCTGCGGACTAAGCAACAGGGCCGATACCGGCCCTGTGCTTTTCTGACATGGACCGGACATGAATCAAACCAACCTGCAATTCAAGACCCTGCTGTTGCTGCTGGGCCTGGTGACCATCGCGTTTATCTGGATATTGCTGCCGTTCTACGGCGCGGTGTTCTGGGCAGTGATCCTCGGCATCATCTTTGCCCCGATGCAGCGCCGACTGCAGCAGCGCTTTGGCTGGAACCGCAACTTCACTTCGCTGGCGACCTTGAGCGCCTGCCTGGTCATCGCGATCCTGCCGGTGATCATCACCAGTGCCTTGCTGGTGCAAGAGGGGGCGACGCTCTACAAGAACATCGAGAGCGGCAAGCTGGACGTGGCCGGGTATATCGAGCAGTTCAAGAACGTGTTGCCGCCGTACTTCCAGCACCTGCTGGACCGCTTCGGCATGGGCAACCTGGAGGGCTTGCGCGAGAAGATCGTCAAGAGCGCGATGCAGGGCAGCCAATTCTTTGCGACCCAGGCGTTCAGCTTCGGCCAGGGCACGTTTGATTTCCTGGTGAGTTTTTTCATCATGCTGTACTTGCTGTTCTTTCTGCTGCGCGATGGCCCGGAGCTGGTGCGCAAGGTGCGCACGGCGGTGCCACTGGCCGAGCCGCAGAAGCGGCGGTTGCAGCTCAAGTTCAACCGGGTGGTGCGCGCCACGGTCAAGGGCAATGTGCTGGTGGCGGTGACCCAGGGTGCGCTGGGCGGGCTGATTTTCTGGTTCCTGGACATTCCCAGTGCGTTGCTCTGGGCGGTGCTGATGGCGTTTCTGTCGTTGCTGCCGGCCGTGGGCGCCGGGATTGTGTGGGCCCCGGTGGCCGTGTACTTCCTGCTGAGCGGTGCGATCTGGCAGGGCGTGGTGCTGGGGCTGTTTGGCGTATTTGTGATTGGCCTGGTGGACAACGTGCTGCGCCCGATCCTCGTGGGCAAGGACACCAAGATGCCGGACTACCTGATCCTGATCTCGACCCTGGGCGGCCTGTCGGTGTTTGGCCTCAATGGCTTTGTGATCGGGCCGCTGGTGGCGGCGCTGTTCATGTCCAGTTGGGCGCTGTTCGTGGAGAGCAAGCCGCGAGTCAAACTGCCACTACCCTGAACATCAGGCGTGGAGCTTGAACGTCGAGGTGTGTTGCAGTTGTTTTTCGGCATCGGACAGGGAGGTCAGTGGGCCGCTGATGGCTTCCCCATCGCGTACCAGGTACCAGCAGGCGAGCAGACCCAGCTTGCGAAGCGGGGCGGGGACGGCGCTGCCGATGACGGACATGATTTGTACTGTGGGCATAAAGACCTCCAATCGCTGTTGGGGGCACTTTACGGCGCAGGCTGGCGTAGGAAAAATCAACTGTCTCGATAGTCGACATCGACGCGAGGCGTCAGTCCACGACCTGATCAAGCATGTTCACCACTTCCTGCTCACTGAGCAGCCCCTTGCGCACCAGGTTTTCCGCGAGCAACGCGAGGAACTTGGCGCTGCGGTGGCCTTCCAGGTGCTTGAGTTCCGTGAGGGCGCTGTAGACCTTGCTGGACGTACAGAGGCCGGCGGTGCGGTGCGGGTTTTGCGTGGGCATGGTCAGTCGTCCTTGTTGTTATTGGGTGGACAATCTCGATAGTGGGAGTGTTTCGTGACACAAACATGACAGCGCAAGGCCTGTTCGGGCAAGTAGACATTGGTGTTGATGATGTGCGATTACGCGCTGGGCATTGTCCCCAGAGCGACCTTGACGCCCTGAATCCGGACTTTCCAGGCAAAAAAAGGCCCCGCAATCACGCGAGGCCTGTTTCGAACGATCTGGTTACCAGCCGCGGCCATAGTAACCGTGAGGAGGGCCGTAGTAGCCACGGGGCGGACCGTAATAGCCACGCGGTGGGCCGTAATAGACCGGCGCCGGGCGGTAGTAAACCTGTTGCTGCACATACACCGGCGGTGGCGGTGCGTAATAAACCGGCGGCGGCGCGGCATATACCGGTTGCGGTTGCACATACACCGGCTGCTGCACATAGACCTCACGCGGCTGGCTGGCAACCACGGAGCCCACGACAGCGGCGCCGACTAAAGCACCCAATACGGCCGGGCCACCCCAACCACCACCGTGGGCGGAGGCTTGGCCTGCCATCGCGAGTGCGCCAACCAGCAAGGCGATCTTGGGGATTGTACGAATCATGGTCATTCCTCGGTTAGCCCCAGCGCTTGTGGTCTGCAATCAATAGACTCAAGTAATGTCGCGGGGATACTTTTAAGACAACGTATTTCTGAAAAACAGCACGGCCGCTAGGTAAAGGTTGTGTAAGGTCTGTACCGATTTGCTTACTCAAAGGAGTTACCCATGCAGATGCACCCCAACAAGGACACCCAACTGTGCATGTCGCTGTCGGCGCGCCCTGGGAATTTCGGCCTGCGTTTTCATAACCATCTGTACGAACAGCTGGGCCTGAACTTCTACTATAAAGCCTTCAGCAGCCGGGATTTGCCCGGCGCGATTAGTGGTATCCGGGCGTTGGGCGTACGCGGTTGCGGGGTTTCCATGCCGTTCAAGGAAGCCGCCATTGCCTTGGTGGACGAACTCGACGATTCGGTTCAAGCCATCGACTCCCTGAACACCATCGTCAACACCGACGGGCACCTCAAGGCCTACAACACCGACTACATCGCCATCGAGCAGTTACTCAAGAAGCATGCGGTGCCAAAGGACTCGACCTTCGCCCTGCGTGGCAGCGGCGGCATGGCCAAGGCCGTGGCCAGTGCCTTGCGCGATGGCGGCTACGCCCATGGCGTGATCGTCGCGCGCAACGAGACTGCGGGCCGGGCGCTGGCGCAGAACCTGGGGTATGAATGGCGGGAGGAACTGGGCGACCTGCGCCCGCAGATGCTGATCAACGTGACGCCCATCGGCATGACGGGCGGGCCTGAGGCGGATGCATTGGCATTCGACGCCGATGCAGTGGATTCTGCCGAGACGGTGTTCGACGTGGTGGCGATCCCCGCCGAAACCCCGTTGATCGTGCGTGGACGTGCCCAAGGTAAACGCGTGATTACCGGGCTTGAAGTGATTGCGATCCAGGCGTTGGAGCAGTTTGTGCTCTATACCGGGGTGCGACCGACGCCGGAGCAGTTCGCCAAAGCCGTGGCGTTCGCCCGAACCTGAAGAACCCCGAATATCATATGTGGGAGGGGGCTTGCCCCCGATAGCGGTAGCTCAACAATGAAATTATTGACTGGCACACCGTCATCGGGGGCAAGCCCCCTCCCACATTTTTTCCGCGTTACAGCGGTTCCAATTTGGCCAGCCGCTCTTCCAACAGTGCAATTCGCGCTTCGAGTTCTTCGATGCGTTCGACAGACACGCCACTGACACCCCCGCGCTCCATCGGATTGCCCCGCGCCGCGATGATCGCCTCGATATCCGCCGGATCGCCCAATGCATGGGTATAACGATCTTCACGCTGCCCCGCCTGGCGCGGCACCAGCAACGCCAGCCCCCGCGCAATCAGGCGTTCCAGCTGGTGCACGACCTGCTCGGCATCTTCAAAATCATGCATGCGCCCGCTGCGCGTCAGCAGTTCATTGACGGTTTGCGGCCCGCGTAAAAACAGCAGCCCGGTCAGGATCACCTGGGCCGGCACCAGTTCCAGCGCCTTGTCTACACGGTGTTCCCAGCGGTCGGCACGGCTGCCCATCACCAGGCGGGTGAAACCCTGGCCTTCGAGTGCGCGCAGGCTCTGGCCGACCTGGCCCGGACTCAGGTTCATGACCGGCTCGCGGCTGGTCTTCTGGTTGCAGGCCAGCACCAGGGCGTTGAGGGTCAGGGGGTAGGTTTCCGGGTTGGTCGCCTGTTTTTCGATGAGGCAGCCCAGGATGCGGATTTCCGTGCTGTTCAGGCGCGGCTCAGGGGTGTCGGTGTCGTGCTCGGCGGTCATCGCGCGTTCCCTATGCAGTGGAGGTCCTTAGCCTAAGCCGGAAAAAATAAAAGACAAGCGCCCGGCATGTCTATAATCGCCGCTGGTTCAAACCGTGCCATAACCATGAGACTGCCATGACTATTTCCCTGTACGCCGCCTCCATCCCGGTCTTCAAGCAAATGCTCACCGCCCTGAGCGGTGTATTGACCAAGGCCGAAGCCCACGCCAGCGCCAAGAACATCGAGCCGAACGCCTTGCTGCAAGCGCGCCTGTTCCCGGACATGTTCCAACTGGTGCGCCAGGTGCAGATCGCCGTCGACTTCGCCAAGGGCGTTTCCGCGCGCCTGGCCGAGATCGAAGTGCCTAAGTACGAAGACAGCGAAGTGACCTTCGCCGACCTGCAAGCGCTGATCGCCAAGGTCCTGGCCTTTGTCGACACCATCACCCCTGAGCAGATCGACGGCAAGGAAGGCATCGAGATCATCACTCGCCCAGGCACGCCGAAAGAGAAGCGCTTCAGCGGCCAGGCCTACCTGCTGACCTACGGCCTGCCGCAGTTCTTCTTCCACGTCACCACCGCTTACGCGCTGCTGCGCCATAACGGCGTGGAAGTGGGCAAGCGCGATTACATGGGCGCTTTCTAAGCACGCATAAAAAACCGGGGCGGTTCTTGTAGGAACCGTCCCGGTTTTTTTGTGCGCGACGGTTAAGCCGGCTGTTCTTCCTTGCCCAGGCACGCGGCAGCGGTGAACAACACATCGGTGGACGAGTTAAGCGCGGTTTCCGCCGAATCCTGCAACACACCGATGATGAAACCGACGGCCACCACCTGCATGGCAATCTCGCTGGGGATGCCGAACAGGCTGCACGCCAGCGGAATCAGCAACAACGAACCGCCTGCCACGCCGGAAGCACCGCACGCACAGATGGCCGCAACCACACTGAGCAGCACCGCAGTGGGCAGGTCGACGGCGATGCCCAGGGTGTGCACGGCGGCCAGGGTCAACACGGTGATGGTGATCGCCGCGCCGGCCATGTTGATGGTGGCACCCAGTGGGATCGACACCGAGTAGGTATCTTCATGCAGGCCCAGGCGTTTGCTCAGCGCCAGGTTCACCGGGATATTGGCTGCCGAACTGCGGGTGAAGAACGCGGTAATGCCGCTCTCACGCAGGCACATCAGCACCAGCGGGTAAGGGTTGCGGCGCAGTTTCCAGAACACGATGGCCGGGTTGATCACCAGCGCCACGAACAGCATGCAGCCGATCAGCACCACCAGCAGGTGGGCGTAGCCGAGCAGGGCACCGAAGCCGGAGGTGGCCAGTGTGGAGGCGACCAGGCCGAAAATGCCCAGCGGTGCAAAGCGGATCACCACGCGCACGATCAGGGTCACACCGTTGGACAGGTCTTCCAGCACCGCCCGCGTGGTCGGCGCGGCGTGGCGAATGGCAATGCCCATGCCGATGGCCCACGCCAGGATGCCAATGAAGTTGGCATTCATCAGCGCGCTGATCGGGTTGTCCACCACGCTTAGCAACAGGCTCTGCAACACTTCGCCGATGCCGCCGGGCGCGGTCACCGCTGCGTCATGGGTCGCCAGCACCAGCGAAGAGGGAAACCACATGCTGGCAACCACTGCCACCACGGCGGCGGCAAAGGTGCCCAGCAAATACAGGAACAGGATCGGCTTGATATGGGTTTCCTGGCCATGCTTATGGTTGGCAATGGATGCCATCACCAGCACAAACACCAGGATCGGCGCCACGGCCTTGAGCGCGGAAACAAATACCTTGCCGATAAACCCGGTGGAGCGTGCCACTTCGGGGAGCAGCAGGGCCAACAGGATGCCGGCGATCAGGCCGATGACGATTTGCGTGACCAGGCTGACGCGGGCCAGGCGTTGCAGGAGAGAGGGGGCAGCAGTCATAAACACTTGTCTCTAGTTTTTTTAGGGCGCAGCTACTGACTCGGAAAGGGCTGTAGGACGCGGATCGCGAAGTCTAGCATGCTGTGGGAAAAGTCCTTGGCGGTGCGGCATTGCGTCACCCGCTTGCCCAGGCCTTGGCCAAATCTAGACATACTCTGATAAGATTCTGTTCTCTCATCTTTCCTCTCCGTCAGCGGGCCCTTCGGGTTGTCGTTGATGTCGTCGTTTCTGGAGTTTTCATGTTGTTTCCCATCCTGCTGCTGTCAGCCGCCGGCTTTACCGTGCTGACCACAGAATTCGTGATCGTCGGCCTGTTGCCGTCCATCGCCCGCGACTTGAATGTCAGTGTGTCCCAGGCCGGGCTGCTGGTGACCTTGTTCGCGTTTACCGTGGCGGCGTTTGGTCCGTTTCTGACAGCCTACTGCGCACGCTTCCCACGCAAGCGCCTGTTTATCAGCATCCTGATCCTGTTCGGTGTGGCCAATACCGTGGCGGCCCTGGCACCGAACATCTGGGTGATGGCGCTGGCGCGGTTGATCCCGGCGCTGGGTTTACCGGTGTTCTGGGCCCTGGCCAGCGAAACGGCGGTAGACATCGTCGGCCCCGAATTCGCCGGGCGCGCCATCGAGAAGATCGGCTTTGGTATCGTCTGCGCCACGGTATTCGGCATTCCGGTGGGCACGCTGATTTCAGATATGTTCGGCTGGCGCAGCGCGTTTGCCATCCTCGCGGTGATCGCGCTGGCCAAGGCCTTGCTGCTGTCTATCTACCTGCCGGTGACCCAGCCGAAGAACGATGAAGTGACGTTGCGCGCGCAGTTCAAGATCCTGCGCAACCCGCTGATGCAGGGGCATATCCTGCTGTCGATCCTGGTGTTCAGCGGCATGTTCACGGCGTACACCTACCTGGCGGACATCCTCGAGCGCCTGGCCGGGTTCGACGGCACGCTGGTGGGCTGGTGCCTGATGGGCTTCGGCGCGGTCGGCCTGATCGGCAATTCGCTGGGCGGACGGGCGGTGGATCGCCACCCGTTGATCGCGTCCATGGTGTTCTGTGGGTTCATGATCGCCGGCATGGTCGCGCTGGTGCCGGCGATTCATTCGAGCATCGGCCTGGCGGCGGCGATGGCCGTGTGGGGCGTAACCCAGGCGGCGATGTTCCTGGTCAGCCATGTGCGCCTGATGAAGGCCGCGCCCCATGCGCCAGCGTTTGCTGCGTCGCTGAACATCGCCGGGGCCAACCTGGGCATCGGCCTGGGCGCCATGGTCGGCGGCCATGTGATCGACACCCTCGGCCTGGGCAGCCTGGGCTTTGCGGCGTCCGGGTTTATCCTGGTGTCGATCCTGCTGGCGTTGTGGCTGATGACCGCCAAGCAACCGCTCACCTCCGGCGCCTGAGCCGTCAGGGCAGGGTGGTGAATAGCTCGCGCCGGGCACCTTCGGTAATCGCCACGATGCCGGGGTGCTTGACCTTGCGTTCCACCGAGATCGCGTAGAACGACTCGGTCACGGCCACGGTTTGGCCGATCAGCGCCACGCCGTATTGGCGCACCACCTCGTCGGCAATCACGCTGGGGGCGATAAAGATCCCGCTGCCGGATTGGCCGAATGCCTGCATCAAGGCGCTGTCGTCGAACTCGCCGATGATCTTCGGTTGAATCTGTTGCTCGGCGAACCAGCGCTGCAAACGGCTGCGTACCACGGTTTCCGCGCCCGGAATCAATAGCGGCGCGCCGTGCAGGCACTGCGGGAAATCCCCTCCGTATTCGTCAGCCAGGGCCTGGGTGGCGAAAAAGCTGATGCCACATTCGCCCAACTTCTGGCTGTAGCCCTTGATGTCTAGGTGCGTGGGCATGGGGCTGTCGGAAATCACCAGGTCCAGGCGCTGGATTGCCAGGTCGGCCAACAGGCGTTCGAGTTTGTCTTCGCGGCAGGTAATGCGGATCGGCTCGCTCAACTCCATGGTCGGTGCGATCAGCCGGTAGACGATGGACTTGGGCACCACGTCCGCCACGCCGACGCGGAACAGGATCTGCTGTTCGTCGGGCTGCGCGCGCAGCATCGCCTCCAATTCATTGCCGGTCTGGAACATCTGCTCGGCATAGGGCAGGGCCTGGCGCCCGGCTTCGGTCAGTTCCAGCTGCCGGCCAACGCGCTGAAACAGCGCGATACCGAAGGTTTGCTCCAACAGGCTGATCTGCCCGCTGATGGTCTGGGGCGTGAGGTTCAACTGCTCGCACGCACGCACGATGCTGCCGGTCTTGGCCACCACCCAGAAGTAGTGCAGTTGTCGATAATTGAGCATGCTCGCCATCACATCGTAAAAATCGAAGTATACGCGAGAAAAATACGAATTTTACTGAACTGTTTGCCTGCATAGAATGCCTCGCTATCGCGGGGCCACTATTTGGACCCAAGAGTTCTAACGAGGAAGACATCATGAAACTCAATTCTCTGGGCGCGGCATCCTTGCTTGCGCTTTCATTGGTAGTGGTCAGTGGTTGTGATCAGGTCGAGAAAAGCGCACAGCAGGTGTTGGGCAAGGCCACCGAATCGGCCAAGCAAGCGATCGATGACACCCACAAGGCTGCCGAACAGGCATTGAGTGAAGCGACCAACGGCCTGATCAACCCGCAGAAGAAGGATGATCAGGAAGAGAACGAAACCGAATCGAACAGTAAAGAAGCCTAAATTCCCGCTCAACGTCAGGACTGACCTATGGATTACCTTTTACAACTGGCCGCCAGCCCCACCGCCTGGATTGCCCTGGCAACCTTGATCGTGATGGAGATCGTGCTGGGCATCGATAACCTGATCTTCATCTCGATCCTCACCAACAAGTTGCCAGAAAAGCATCGGGCCAAGGCGCGACGCATCGGTATCAGCATGGCGTTGGTGTTGCGGTTGGGCCTGCTCAGCACCATCGCGTTCATCGTGCAACTGACGGCGCCGGTGTTCGAAGTGTTCGGCCAGGCGTTTTCGTGGAAGGACATGATCCTGATCGCCGGTGGCCTGTTCCTGGTGTGGAAGGCCACTACCGAGATCCATCACAGCATGGACCCGGAGCCTGAAGAGAAGGAAACCAACGCCGGCAACGTCGTGGCCATCGGCTTTGCCGCGGCCATCGGGCAGATCCTGTTGCTCGACCTGGTGTTCTCCATCGACAGCATCATCACCGCCGTGGGCATGACCGAGCACTTGCCGATCATGATCATTGCCGTGGTGACCTCGGTGATCGTGATGCTGGTGGCGGCCGAACCGCTGGCCAAGTTCATCAACGACAACCCGACCGTGGTGATGCTGGCCCTGGGCTTCCTGATCATGATCGGCATGACCCTGATCGCCGAAGGCTTCGGCGCCCATGTACCGAAAGGCTACGTATATGCGGCCATGGCGTTCTCGGCAGCCATCGAATGCTTGAACATTGCCCGGCGTAACCGCCACCAGCGTTTGCTCGCTGCCCGGCAGTAACCGCTGAAACCAAACGGCCGGCTGCGCTCAGATGAGTCCAGCCGGCTTTTTGCTGTCTGTTAGAATTCGCGCACTTGATAGCGTGAGGTCCTACATGAACGAGCCGATTCGTCTTACCCAGTACAGCCACGGCGCGGGGTGTGGCTGCAAGATATCGCCCCAGGTGCTGGAAGTGATCCTTGCCGGCAGCGGCGCACAGAACCTCGACCCCAAGCTGTGGGTGGGCAACGCTTCGCGTGACGATGCGGCGGTCTACGCCATCGACGACGAGCGCGGCGTGGTCTCCACCACCGACTTTTTCATGCCGATTGTCGATGATCCCTTCGATTTCGGGCGGATTGCCGCCACCAATGCCATCAGTGATATCTACGCCATGGGCGGCGATCCGCTGATGGCCATCGCCATTCTGGGCTGGCCGGTGAACGTGCTGGCGCCGGAGATTGCCCGCGAAGTGATCCGTGGCGGCCGTTCGGTGTGCGACGAAGCCGGCATTCCTCTGGCGGGCGGGCATTCCATCGACGCCCCGGAGCCGATCTTCGGCCTGGCCGTGACCGGCATCGTGCAAAAGCGCCATATGAAGCGCAACGACACCGCCACCGCCGGTTGCCGGTTGTATCTCACCAAGCCCATCGGCATCGGCATCCTCACCACCGCCGAGAAGAAGGGCAAATTGCGCGAGGCGGATATCGGCCTGGCCCGCGACTGGATGTGCACCCTGAACAAGCCCGGCAGCCGTTTCGGCAAGTTGGCGGGGGTGACGGCGATGACCGATGTCACCGGTTTCGGCTTGTTGGGCCACCTGGTGGAAATGGCTGACGGCAGCGGCGTGACCGCACGTATCGAATACGCAAAGGTTCCACGGCTGGCCGGGATCGAGGACTACCTGGACCAGGGCTGTATGCCTGGCGGCACTTTGCGCAACTTCGACAGTTATTCGAGCAAGGTGGGACGCTTGCAGGAACTGCACAAACGCGTGCTGTGCGACCCGCAGACCAGCGGCGGCCTGTTGATCGCCGTCATGCCCGAGGGCGATGCCGAATTCCACAGCGTGGCGGCTGAACTGGGCCTGGTCCTGGAACCTATCGGCGAGCTGGTCGAGCGACAGACCCACGCGGTTGAGGTGATTTGATGGCAATCGATATCACCGACTACCGCGACATTTTCCTCAACGACCGGCCGATGATGGATACCCGCGCGCCGATCGAGTTCACCAAGGGCGCGTTCCCGGGGGTGATCAACCTGCCGCTGATGACCGACGACGAACGCCAGCGCGTCGGCACCTGCTACAAGCAGCAGGGCCAGCAGGCCGCCATCGTGCTCGGGCATGAGCTGGTGTCCGGCGCTATCAAGGCCGAGCGTATCGAGCAGTGGGCGCGGTTCGCCCAGGCCCACCCCGAGGGCTACCTCTACTGTTTCCGTGGCGGGCTGCGTTCGCAGATCGTGCAGCAATGGCTCAAGACCGAAGCCGGCATTGAGTATCCCCGTGTCGGCGGCGGCTACAAGGCCATGCGCACCTTTTTGCTGGAGACGGTTGAGCAAGCCTCCATCGAGTGTGACTTCGTGTTGCTCGGCGGTATGACTGGCACCGGCAAGACCGAAGTCCTCGGCCAGTTGCGCAATGCCCTGGACCTGGAAGGCCACGCCAACCATCGTGGCTCCAGCTTCGGCAAGCGCGCCACGGCGCAGCCGTCCAACATCGACTTCGAAAACCGCCTGGCCGTGGACCTGCTGAAAAAGCGTGCCGCAGGTATCGAGCAGTTCGTGGTCGAGGACGAAAGCCGCATGATCGGCAGTTGCGCGCTGCCGCTGGCGTTGCACAAGGGCATGCAGACGTTCCCGATGGTGTGGCTGCAGGACAGCGTAGAGGGGCGGGTCGAGCGCATCCTGCGCGACTATGTGGTGGACCTGTGCGCCGAATTTGTCGAGGTGTTCGGCGATGCCGGCCAGGCGCTGTTCGCCGAGCGCCTGACCCAGAGCCTGGGCAATATCCATAAGCGCCTGGGCGGCGAACGCTTCCAGCGCTTGCAGGCGATCTTGCAGTCGGCTCTGGCGGAGCAGGCCCGCAGCGGTGATGTGCACCTGCATCGCGCCTGGATCGAAGGGCTTCTGCGTGAATATTATGACCCGATGTACGCCTTCCAGCGTGAAAGCAAAGGCGCACGGATCGAGTTCGCAGGGGAGCAGGGCGCCGTGGTGGAATATTTGCGCGAGCGCGCGCTGATCAGAGGATAGCCGCGCCGATCAACCCACACACCACCCCCACCAACATCGTTAAGCCTGCCACCGTCACCAGCACCCGCGCATCGAAGTCCTTGCGCAGCATCAGCAGGGACGGCAGGCTCACGCTCGGCAGGGTCATCAGCAAGGCCACGGCCGGGCCGGTGCCCATGCCCAGGGTCATCATGGTTTGTACGATGGGGATTTCGGCAGCGGTGGGAATCACGAACAACGTGCCGACAATCGCCAGCGGCACCAGCCATACCAGGCTGTTGGCCATGGCGCCGTCGACATGGGGGAATAGCCACACCCGTGCGGCACCCAGGATCAACACGGCCAGGATGTACACCGGGATCGTGCTCCAGAACAACTGCCACAGGGTCCGCAGCCAACGGCCGAGGAACGGCTGGGACTCAACCGCGCTGACCTCGGCCACTGCGCCCAGCGCCGCTTCCGGCACCTGGTCCGGGCGGGCGATACGTTGCGCGATCAGCGACACGCCCACCACCAGCACAATGCCCGCCACCAGCCGCAATGCGGTGAAGCCCCAACCCAGCACAAAGCCCATGAACACCAGGGTCGCCGGGTTCAGCACCGGGTTGGCGATCCAGAACGCGAGTGCCGCGCCCACCGATACCTGCTGCCGACGCATGCCGGCCGCGACCGGAGCCGCGCAGCAACTGCACATCATACCCGGCAGGGCGAACAGCCCGCCGCGTACAGTCGAACCCAGCCCGGCACGGCCGAACAGGCGCAGCAGCCAGTCGCGGGGGATCAGCACTTGCAGGAGGGAGCCCAGGATCACCGCCAGCACGGCAGCCTTCCAGATCGCCAGGAAGTACACCTGGGCATACGCCAGCGCAGCCGCCAGGGGCGAGCTTTGCTGGTCGTTGAGAATCGAGGCGCCAATGCTGTGGTTATCGGCGGCGACGAAGGCCTTGAAGTAATAGGGCGACCACTTCACGTAGTAGAGGCCGACGCAGGCGACCAGCAGGAACAGCGCTGGTTTCCACCAGAACGACCAGCCCCGGTTGGGCTGGGTGGAGGCGAGGTTGGGCATGGTGATGATCCGCAGATGAGTCAATAGCGGCGCATCATACGCCCTCAGCTCTCGGCGCTCACCTGGGTAGGTTGCGGGCAGGTTTCTTCGCCATTGTTCAGGCCCTGCTTGTAGTTGCGGCTCAGCAGCGAGGCCTTGCCGTTGTGCCAGGTCAGTGTCAGCACATACAGCGTGTCGTAGTCGCTGCCGGACCAGTCGTCGGTGATGGTGTGTTTTTCGCCGGACGCTTCGCTCGCCACCTTGTTGATCAGCTCCGGCAGGTAGCCGTGGGACCAGGCGGTGTAGATGATGGAGTTGTGGTACTTGTCTTCGACCAGCTCGTCGGCGAGGGCACTGGTGTCATTCGCGGAAAACTTGATGTTGACCGGCAGGCCGAGCTTGATCGCGCTGGGGCTGATGGTCATCAGCGGGCGAATATAGCTGTAGGAATTGTCCAGCTCGCCTTCCTCCACATTGCGTGTCGGGTTGGCGGCGAAGACGAAATTGGCCTTGCCGAACTTTTCTGGCAAAACCGTGGCCAGGTTCATCGCCCGGTTGAGACCCTGGCAATTGAGCTGGCCCAGGCCACCGGCGGGTTTTTCACCGTGGCGCAGGAAGACCAGGGTTTGCACGCCGTCAACCTGGTCGGCGTTGCTGATCCGTGACTCCAGGCTCAGATCGATAGCGCCGCCGACCAACAATAGCGGCAACAAAATGTAGGAATAGCGTTTCAGTCGTTGTACTAGGCGCAGAGGCTTGATCGTCATTGTAGGTTCGAGTCTTCATGCGTCACGTTAAGGCAGACACGCCTGGCCACGATGACGCCTGGGGCGCCTGCGGTGTTCCCTGTCGAAATAACGAGGTGCCTCCATTCACCGCTTGAGCGCAGTTAAGAGTGCCCAAGGGCGTATTGGTTCGCCCTAACGGGATAATAGCCAGCAGTTGTTGCGTATTGATGACCCATGCAGGACGCTCGCCAGATGACTATCATGGGGGCTTTCAGCACACACATAGGGCTTCCCGATGAACCCACTTGCCGCTTTCCCGATCAATAGCAAATGGCCCGCCCAGCATCCCGAGCGCCTGCAACTGTACTCGCTGCCAACCCCCAACGGGGTAAAAGTGTCGATCATGCTCGAAGAGCTCGGCCTGCCCTATGAAGCGCATAAAGTCAGCTTCGAGACCCAGGACCAGTTGTCTCCCGAGTTCCTGTCGCTGAACCCCAACAACAAGATCCCCGCGATCATTGACCCTAATGGCCCCAGCGGCCAGCCGCTGGCGTTGTTCGAGTCCGGCGCGATCCTGATCTACCTGGCGGAAAAATCCAGCCAGTTGCTCTCCGAGGACCCGGCGACACGTTATGAAACCATTCAATGGCTGATGTTCCAGATGGGCGGCATCGGCCCGATGTTCGGCCAGCTGGGCTTCTTCAACAAATTCGCCGGCAAGGCCTACGAAGACAAGCGCCCGCGTGACCGTTACGCCGCCGAATCCCGGCGCCTGCTCGACGTGCTGGAAAAACGCCTGCTGGGCCGTACCTGGATCATGGGCGACGAGTACAGCATCGCCGACATCGCCACCTTTCCGTGGGTCCGTAACCTGATCGGTTTCTACGAATCCGGTGACATTGTCGGCATTGCCGACTTTCCAAACGTACTGCGCGCGCTGGATGGTTTCGTCGCACGGCCGGCGGTGATCCGTGGCCTTAATATTCCGAGTTGAAGCATGCCGACTTTCGATTTCAAACAGCTGGACGTGTTCAGCCGCGTGCCGCTCAAAGGCAACCCGCTGGCAGTGGTGTTCGCTGCAGACAGCCTCAGCGACCAACAGATGGCGGATTTCGCCAACTGGACCAACCTCAGTGAAACCACGTTCTTGCTGACGCCGCGTGATCCCCGTGCTGACTACCGGGTACGGATTTTCACCACCTTGACGGAGCTGCCTTTTGCCGGGCACCCGACGTTGGGCAGTTGTTATGCCTGGCTGCAGGCAGGGGGTGTTCCCAAGGGTGAGGAGATAATCCAGGAGTGCGAAATCGGCTTGGTGCGTATCCGTCGCCAAGGCGATGAACTGGCATTTATCGCGCCGCCGTTATTGCGCGCCGGTGCCGTGGACGCGCCGTTGCTGGAGCGTGTGCGCCTGGGCTTGGGCCTGGAGCCCGGGGTCATCGTGCGCAGTCAGTGGGTGGACAATGGCGCCGGCTGGCTCGCGGTGATGCTGGCAGACCGCGACCAGGTCCTGGCGTTGCAGCCGGACTATGCGCAACTGTTGGGGCTGGCCGTGGGTGTGATCGGCCCCTGTGACGCCGGGCGCGACGATGTGGACGCGCAATTTGAAGTGCGTGCCTTTATCGCCGGCGACGGCGCCCAGGAAGACCCGGCCACCGGCAGCTTGAACGCCGGCCTTGCGCAATGGTTGCTCAGCGAGGGCCTGGCCCCCGAGCGCTACGTGGTCAGCCAGGGCACGGCTATTGGCCGGGCAGGGCGGATCGGCGTTGAGCGCCAGGGCGATGAAATCTGGATCGGTGGTGCTGTTTCGGTGTGCATCGACGGGCGTGTACAGCTCTAGATCAATAAATTGTTACCGCCCACGCAATACACTATTGGCCCCTCGGCGTTTGTGCTGCCGGGGCCTGGGGGCATAAGCTTTCGGCCCAAAGATTTTCTGCCTTGCGATAGGACCACCATGACCAGCCAGTTCCCCCAAGCCCGTCCACGCCGCCTGCGCCGCTCCCCGGAGCTGCGTGGCCTGTTCCAGGAAACCGAATTCACCCTCAACGACCTGGTGCTACCGATTTTCGTCGAAGAAGAAATCGACGACTTCGTGCCGATCACCAGCATGCCGGGCGTGCAGCGCATCCCTGAGAAGAAACTGGCCGGCGAGATCGAGCGTTATGCCCGTGCCGGCATCAAGTCGGTGATGACCTTCGGTGTGTCCCACCACCTGGACGCCAGCGGCAGCGACACCTGGAAGGAGCGCGGCCTGGTCTCGCGCATGTCGTCGATCATCAAGGATGCCGTGCCGGAAATGATCGTGATGTCCGACACCTGCTTCTGCGAATACACCGACCATGGCCACTGCGGTGTGATGCACGGCGCCCATGTCGATAACGACGCGACGCTGGTTAACCTCGGCAAGCAGGCCGTGGCCGCTGCCCGTGCCGGTGCCGATGTCATTGCCCCTTCGGCGGCGATGGACGGCCAGGTCCAGGCGATCCGCCGTGCCCTGGATGACGCCGGTTTCACCCATATCCCGATCATGGCTTACTCGACCAAATTCGCCTCGGCCCTCTACGGCCCGTTCCGCGAAGCCGGCGGCAGCGCGCTCAAGGGCGACCGCAAGAGCTACCAGATGAACCCGATGAACCGCCGCGAAGCCGTACGTGAATCGCTGCTGGACGAACAGGAAGGCGCGGATGCGCTGATGGTCAAGCCGGCCGGTGCCTACCTCGACATCATCCGTGACATCCGCGAAGCTTCGCGCCTGCCGGTAGCGGCGTACCAGGTGAGCGGCGAATACGCGATGATCAAGTTCGGCGCCCAGGCCGGGGCGATCGATGAGGACCGCGTGGTGCGTGAGACCTTGGGCTCGATCAAGCGCGCGGGTGCGGACTTGATCTTCACCTACTTCGCGATGGACCTGGCGTTGGCGGGGATCTAGAACCATAACAGGTAAAATGTGGGAGGGGGCTTGCCCCCGATTGCGTTGGATCAGTCTACACATACAGTGACTGATACTCCGCCATCGGGGGCAAGCCCCCTCCCACGTCAACCATGCCCGGCCCGTCGTCGCCCAAGGAAGCCCCATGTACTCAAGCCGCCTGATCCTGTGCCTTGCCACTTTGATGGTACTGGCCGGTTGCTCCACCACGCGCAACCCGCAACAGCCGCAGCGCAGCGAGGCCGAGGTGAAAGCGCAGGTCGTGCGCCTGCTGCCGGCCAAGGTGGCTGATCGCGAGGGCTGGGCCCAGGACATCTACACGGCCTTCAACACCCAGAACATCTACCCCAGCACGGAAAACATCTGCGCCGTGCTGGCGGTGACCGAGCAGGAGTCGACCTATCAGGTCGACCCGCCGGTGCCCAACATGGGCAAGATCGCCCAGGACGAAATCCTGCGGCGTGCCGGCAAAGTTCATGTGCCGGCGTTTGTCGTGCGCAGCGCCCTGCAACTGCGCTCACCCAGCAGCAAGACCTACGCCGACCGC
Source organism: Pseudomonas sp. FBCC-B1565 (assembly GCF_059133265.1). Taxonomy (NCBI): domain Bacteria; kingdom Pseudomonadati; phylum Pseudomonadota; class Gammaproteobacteria; order Pseudomonadales; family Pseudomonadaceae; genus Pseudomonas; species Pseudomonas sp. FBCC-B1565. The sequence goes on along the minus strand of NZ_CP101438.1, from coordinate 4,411,739 downwards.
CTCAATGCTGCGCGCACGGAGAAGGACCTGAGTGGCATCTTCGATGACTTCATCAGCATGGTGCCCCTGGGCAACACGTTGTTTGGTGGTTTCAACCCGGTGCATACCGCAGGCCCGATGCAGGTGAGTATCGACTTTGCACAGAAACAGGCGCGGGGTTATCCCTACACGGTGGATGGCACAATTCGTCGCGAAGTCTTCACCCGTCGTGGCGGCATGTACTTCGGCATTGCGCACTTGCTGGGTTACCCGGTGAGCTACGACCGGCCGCTGTATCGCTTTGCCGATTTCAATGCCGGTTGGTACGCCAGCCGTAATGCCGCGTTCCAGGCTGCCGTCAGCCGCGTCTCGGGCACCGAACTGGCCCTGGATGGAGATCTGATTCGCTACGGCTCGCTGCTGCCCGGCACCACCGAGTTGGCGGTGCGTTCATTGGGCGCGAAGCTGGACATGCGCAACCCCAGCATCCGTAGCCAGCTGGAGCAGGGCGAGCAACTGAATTTCGAGGAAACCACCCTGTACAAACGCGTGTTTGCCCTGGCCGACAAGGCCGCCGGCAAGCCGATGCCACGGGCCATCCTGCCGGGCATCGTGCTCAAGAGTCCCAAGATCACCCGTAACCTGACCACGGCGTGGTTTGCCCAGCGGGTGGATGAGCGCTATCAGCGCTGCCTGAAGCGCTGATCAGGTGCGGCGTTTGACAAAACGCCGCCACAGACACACCCACAACCACAGCACCGGGAACGCCAGGATCACGAACGGCAGCACATAGCTTGATCGCTCCAACGCGTCGGCGGTGCCGTCGACCAGGTTGTCGCCCAGGTTGCTGAACATCCGGCTGAACCGCGATTGCTGATTTGCCCCGTCAGAGGAGCGGAAATTCAGCGTCACCCGGTTAGTGTCCAGGCGACGTTGCTGGCCGGCAGCAACCTGGGCCAGTTCCTGTAGCTCGTTTTCTATGCCGGCCTGTTCCTTGCTCAAGGCGATCAGGTCACTGACGGTGATGTCCTTGCGCTTGGCCAACTCATCCAGTCGTTGTTGTTGAGCCTGCAGGCGGTCCTGGCGGCGGCGTACGTCGGCGACGGCATCGGCCAGGTCCTCGGCGGTGGTGATGCGCTGGCCGAGTGTGCCGCCTTCAGCCGCCATGGCGACCATCGGTTCGACACCGGTTGGCGCGATGCGCAGGATGATCTGGCCGCCACTGCCGTCTTCGGTGATGCCGAGGATATTGCAGGCGCCAAAGCGCGCGGTTTCGCAGGCTTCGCGGGTGGCCTGCATGCGCGGCGCGAGCAGTGCACCAGGCAGGGCCAGGCTCAGCTCATGCTCGTAGGCCAGTTGCGCGCCCGCGCGGCTTTGTTCGCCGTTGATTACCCGTGCGCGGGACTGATCCTTGGGCGAACAGCCGGCAACGGCCAGCGCTGCCAGCAGGAACAGGAGATAGGGTTTTGGCTTGCCGTCCAGATGGCGCATTGCGGTTCCTTGGCAGGTACGGGGGAATTTGACGGCGATTAAAGCGGGTCTGATGGATTAACGCAAAGCATCGGAGGGGATTTGTGCGGCTGATGGTGATGGCCGTTGCCGTTGATTACAGCAAGCATGACCTTGGATTACTCGGGCGCGGTGCAGGTGGGGGAGAAGGTGGTGGCGCGGGCGAGTGCGGTGTTTGCGGTGCCACAGCCTCAGTGAGGCAGATAAAGAAAAGGCCTGGTTTTCGTGGAACCAGGCCTTTTCTGCGTTGCTCTTTTTTCTAGAGGGCTGCTGCGCAGCCCGACGCGGGGCAAGCCCGCTCGCCACAGCAAGCTAGCTCACCACGGCGAGCCTGCGCCTACCGTCAGGCGCGTTCGAGGGCGAGGGCTACGCCTTGGCCGCCGCCGATGCACAGGGTCGCCAGGCCTTTCTTGGCATCGCGCTTGATCATTTCGTGCAGCAGCGTTACCAGCACGCGGCATCCCGAGGCGCCGATCGGGTGGCCGATGGCGATGGCGCCCCCGTTGACGTTGACCTTGTCGGCGTCCCATTCCAGCTCTTTGCCCACCGCCAGGGATTGCGCGGCGAAGGCTTCGTTGGCTTCGATCAGGTCCAGGTCGCCCAGGCTCCAACCGGCTTTGTCCAGGCAACGGCGGGTGGCCGACACCGGGCCGATGCCCATGATCGCCGGGTCGACGCCGGCGTTGGCGTAGCTGGCAATGCGCGCCAGTACCGGCAGGCCGAGGGCCTTGGCCTTGTCGGCGCTCATCAGCAACACCGCAGCGGCGCCGTCGTTGAGGCTGGAGGCGTTGCCGGCGGTGACGCTGCCGTCTTTCTTGAACGCCGGTTTCAGCTTGCCCAGGGATTCGGCAGTGGTGCCGGCGCGTGGCTGTTCATCCACGGCGAAGGCCACCGGGTCGCCTTTGCGCTGGGGGATCAGGATCGGTGTGATCTCATCGACAAACCGCCCCGCCTCGATAGCGGCAGCGGCTTTCTGCTGGGAGGCAGCGGCGAACGCATCCTGGGCTTCACGGCTGATGCCGTACTTGTCCACCAGGTTCTCGGCAGTGATGCCCATGTGGTAATCGTTGAACGCGTCCCACAGCCCATCGGTGATCATGCTGTCGATCATCTTGGCGTGGCCCATGCGCAAACCGGTGCGCGCGGCGGGTAGCACGTACGGAGCCAGGCTCATGTTTTCCATGCCGCCGGCGATGATTACCTCGGCGTCGCCGCAACGGATGGCCTGGGCGCCCAAGTGCAGGGCCTTGAGGCCCGAGCCGCAGACTTTGTTCAAGGTCAGGCTGGGCACCGCGTGGGGCAGGCCGGCCAGGATCGACGCCTGGCGCGCCGGGTTCTGGCCTGAGCCTGCGGTGAGGACCTGGCCGAGGATCACTTCATCCACTTCGGCCGGGTCGAGGCCGGTCTGCTCCAGCAGGCGACGGATCACGGCGGCGCCCAGTTCCGATGCCGGAATGTTCGCCAGCGAACCCTGGAAGCTGCCCACGGCGGTGCGGGTGGCAGCAACAATCACGACGTCTTGCATGGAATCTGTCCTCACTGGAAGTGCATTTCTGGAACGTGGTCCGGGACGATCAGTTTACCGGCGGTCTTGCTCACTATCTCTTCAACGCTGACGCCAGGTGCGCGTTCCTTGAGGACAAAAGCGCCATTTTCGATTTCCAGGTACGCCAGGTCCGTCAATACGCGCTTGATGCAGTGGGCGCCGGTCAGCGGCAGGCTGCATTGGCTGAGCAGCTTGGACTCACCGTCCTTGGACGCATGGGTCATGATCACGATGATGTTTTCCGCACCGGCCACCAGGTCCATGGCGCCGCCCATGCCTTTGACCAGCTTGCCGGGGATCATCCACGAAGCGATGTTGCCTTGTACGTCGACTTCAAACGCACCGAGCACGGTAAGGTCGACGTGGCCGCCACGAATCATCGCGAACGACTCGGCGGACGAGAAGATCGACGCGCCGATACGGGCGGTGACGGTCTGTTTGCCGGCGTTGATCATGTCGGCATCAATGGTTTCTTCGGTAGGAAAAGGACCCATGCCCAGCAGGCCGTTTTCCGATTGCAGCATCACTTCCATGCCTTCGGGGATGTAGTTGGCCACCAGGGTCGGAATGCCGATGCCGAGGTTGACGTAGAAGCCGTCCTGCATTTCGCGGGCGACGCGTTGAGCCATTTGTTCGCGGGTAAGAGCCATTTTATGTGTCCTTATTGTTCGGGCTGGAGGCGGATTACTTGCGCACGGTGCGCTGTTCGATGCGCTTCTCGAACGTGCCGCAGATGATCCGGTCGACGTAGATGCCAGGGGTGTGGATCTGCGCCGGGTCCAGCTCGCCCGGTTCGACGATTTCTTCGACTTCGACCACGGTGATCTTGCCGGCGGTGGCGGCCAACGGGTTGAAGTTCTGGGCGGTGTGGCGATAGATGACGTTGCCGAAGTGGTCGGCTTTCCAGCCTTTGACGATGGCGAAGTCGCCGGTGATGGATTCTTCCATCAGGTACGGGCGACCGTTGAACTCGCGGGTTTCCTTGCCTTCGGCAACCGGGGTGCCAACGCCGGTGGCGGTGAAGAAGGCCGGGATGCCGGCGCCGCCTGCGCGCATTTTCTCGGCCAGGGTGCCTTGGGGGGTCAGCACCACTTCGATTTCGCCGCTGAGCAGTTGCTTCTCGAACAGGGCGTTTTCACCGACGTAGGAGGCGATCACCTTGCTGATCTGTTTTTGCTCCAGCAGCACGCCCAGGCCAAAGCCGTCGACGCCGCAGTTGTTGGAAACCACGGTAAGGTCGCGGGTGCCTTTGCGCTTGATCTCGGCAATGAGGTTTTCCGGAATGCCGCACAGGCCAAAACCGCCGGAGAGTACGGTCATGCCGTCCTCCAGGCCCGCCAGTGCTTCCTCGTAGGACGCCACGCGTTTATCGAAACCTGCCATATGCACCTCTTTTATTGTTTGTGGGCCAGCCAATGAATCGAGTGTTGCTCCGTCGGATTGATTTGTTAAGTTGTTTTTTAAGGTTGATTGATTTAAAAAACAGCATAGTTGCCTGGCCGTTTGGAGTAGCGTCATGACAGTTAAACAGATGCGCGCGTTTCTCGCCGTGGCCCAGAGCCTGAGTTTCGCCGCCGCCTGCGAGCGCCTGCACCTTTCACAGTCGGCGCTGAGCCTGACCATCAAGGGCCTGGAAGAAGGCCTGGGTGGGCGGCTGTTCAGCCGTAACACACGCAATGTCGCGTTGACGCCCGAAGGTGAATCGCTGCTACCCCTGGCACGCCGGCTCATTGCCGATTGGGACAATGCCGAGGACGAACTGCGCCAGCGCTTTACCCTGCAACGCGGGCGGGTCACGGTGGCGGCGATGCCGTCGTTCGCGGGCAACCTGCTGCCGCCGATCCTGAAGATATTCCGCGCGCGTTACCCTCAGGTGAATGTCACCGTGCACGACCTGATCAACGAACAGGTGCTGGAAATGGTCCGCGACCGCCAGGTGGAGCTGGGCGTGGCGTTCGAGCCTTCAGACGGTTCGTCGCTGGCGTTCACACCGTTGTATCTGGATCGCTTCATTGCCGTGGTGCCCGGGGATTCGCCGTTGATTGAGCTTGATGAAATCGACTGGAAAACCTTGCTGGAGCAGCCGTTCATCACTTTGCAGCGGCCGTCCACGGTGCGGGTGATGTTGGAAGAGCACCTTGGTGCTCTACAGATGAAGCTGCCGGTAGCGCTGGAAAGCCATCAACTGGCGACCGTAGGCAAGATGGTGGCGATGGGGTTGGGTGTCAGTGCCGTCCCTGCATTGTGTGCGCGGCAGATGGAGGAGGCGGGGGCTCATTGCATCACCTTGCGTGATCCGGTGATCGAACGACCGATTGGGGTGCTGACCAAACCCGGTCATGAACTCTCGGCGGCAGCGCAGGTGTTGTTTGATATCTTTTGCGACGAAGCGAAGAAGGGACGATTTCCCGCAGTGTGATAGAGCCGAAATTAAAAAGCCCGCTCGAATGAACAAGCGGGCTTAAGTAGTTAATGCGGTGTTATCAGCAGTATCTATCAATCACTTTAACTTGCGATTGGCCCTTGAGGTTCTGCCATTCGGTATTAAGTGTGTGGAAGACCTGTTCGATAAAGTTGCGATCGGCGGCCGCCTTCTTGCCGACATAACCCTGGCCACGGCGGTACATCTTCAGGCGCGCCGCCAGTTCACGGTTATTGCGGTCAAACTCGGCTTCTTCGGTGTGGGGCGCCAGGCAGTCAATTTGCACTTCGCCCGATTTGCCAATCCACAGGATATGGTCGTCGAGTGTGTCTTTCTGCGCTGCGAACATCTCAGCCAATTCATCGATAGTTGGTTGGTTGTTCAGATTCATGTGTAAGCCCCTTGACCAGTTGGCGATCTATCAGTTGGTTCGTTAATACTTCGTAAGTTGTCTCCGGTTGCGAAAACCGGGCGTCAGCGACTGTCTGCCGAATACGGGCAGGGTCTTGAACCTGATGCATGTAGTCTTGCTGATGAACTGCTACGCAATGCTTTCATAACGAAGACAAGCCGCATTTGAGCGCCTTGTACCGAACCCTTCGGGCCGGTCAGCTTCATCAATCCGCCTTGTGGGCAGTGCACATCCGGAAAAAACAGCTCGGCGGTCAGACGAGCTTGTTCAAAACGCTTGTTGCCAACGCTCCCGATCCGGGAGACGTCTCGATAATGCAAGGACAAAATGGTTACGTCAACGGTTATGTAGTGATTATTTTTGCTCACTACATAAATTGCCGTGGGGACGGGAGGATGCGGGAAAACGTGACTTGGGCGTCATTTTCTGGAAGTACAGGTCAGGCTGTCTAACGCCTGTTGTGGCGAGCGGGCTTGTCCCGCGTTGGGCTGCGAAGCGGCCCCAATAAGAACACTGCGCAGCATCAGGAACTTTTCAGCGCCTGGATTGGGGCTGCTCTGCAGCCCAACGCGGGACAAGCCCGCTCGCCACAAAGGATCTGCGCTTGATTGAGTTACCGTAACCGTTCGACCAAACGCGGCAAAAGTCGCTCGCACTCGGCTTCGATCTTCACCTGCAACAGATCATCTGCGCGGGTCTTGCCCAGGTTGATGGCGATGACGGGTTTGCCCTGTTCGACCATGGCTTTGCACAGGCGGAATGCCGAATAGGCCATCAGCGACGAACCGACTACCAGCAAGCCCTCGGCATGGCCGACGGCGGCCATTGCCCTGGCTGCTGTCGCCGGTGCTACGTTCTCACCGAAAAACACCACATCCGGCTTCAGGCGCTCGCCATTGCAATGGGGGCAGTGGGGGACCTGAAAGTGTTCTTCAAAAGCAGGGTCGAGCAAGGTGTCTCCATCGGGCGCCTGCACCGCATGGACCTGCGCCAGGTAGGGGTTGTCGATTTCCATCTGCCGCTGAATTGCATCGCGTGCACTGCGCAACTGGCAATCCAGGCACAGCACCCGGTGCAGGCTGCCGTGCAGTTCGATTACATCATGGGTGCCGGCCTGATCATGCAGGGTGTCGACGTTTTGCGTGATCAGCCCGCTGATACGCCCGCGTTGCTGCAATGTCGCCAATGCCAGGTGCGCCTTGTTCGGCTGCGCAATGCGGACCCTCGGCCACCCGAGCATCGCCCGCGCCCAATAACGGCGGCGTGCCTGCGCGGTGGCGAGGAACTCCTGGTACATCATCGGCGCCTTGCCCCGGCGCACGCCGTCACTGTCGCGGTAGTCGGGAATGCCCGACGACGTGCTGATCCCCGCACCGGTCAACACCAGAAAGTGCCGTTCGGCCATGGCCCGATGCAAGGTGTCGAGGTGATCCTCTTGGTGTTCCAGGGTGTCGAGCATGGGTTCCCCTATTCGCCGCGGATGTACTGCTCCAGCTGTCTGATCAGGTCAGCCTGGTCGGCAATGGCTTCCTTGACCAGGTCGCCGATGGACAGCAGCCCCAACAGCTTGCCGTCTTCGACCACGGGCAAGTGACGCAGGTGGCTGTCGGTCATGATGTTCATGCACTCATCGACCTTTTTGTGGGTTTCGACGGTGATCACCGGGGAACTCATTACCTCATGAACCTTGGTGGTGACCGACGACAGGCCCTTGAGCATGATTTTGCGGGCGTAATCACGTTCGCTGATGATCCCGACCACCACGCCATCCTGAACCACCGGCAAGGCCCCGACGTTTTTCTCCGACATCCGGACCAGTGCTTCAAACACGGTGTGATCGTGTTTGATGACATGGACTTCCTGGTTTTTCTGGTCCTTGGCTTTGAGCACTTCTGCAACGGTTTTCATGGTGGCCACTCCGGTATTGTTGTTGGTTAGTCAGGGTCCCACTACAGAATCCTAGACCGGCCACCGCGCTGCAAGGTCCAAAGCGGCGCTAAACCCGTCAAAAAACGTCATTCACCGGTTTTTTTCAGTGTTTACCCCGCATTTGTCGGTTTTTTGGCCCGCTTGGGGCTGGCTGCCGTCTTGCGCGGTGCGCTCTTGCGTTTCTTTTTCCATGGCGTGGCACCTCGGCCTGCCGGGCTGGCGGGACCGGTGATGGTCATGCGCATGCCATTGCAGCGGGCGACCTGCTTGCTCATCCAGGCCGCCTGTTTGGCGACGAAGTCTTCCAGGCTCATTTCGCCGCTTTGCACCATGTCCAGGGCCTGCTCCCAGATGGCGGTGGTGCCTGGGTCGGCGATGGCCCGGGGCACGGCGTCGATCAGGCTGAATGCCGCCGGAGTGGCTGATAGCGCCTTGCCGTTCTTCACCAGGTAACCACGGTCCAGCAGCCCCTGGATGATGCCGGCGCGGGTGGCTTCGGTGCCGATGCCGGTGGTGTCCTTGAGTTTTTGCTTGAGCAGCGGGTCTTCGACCAGCTTGGCGACGTTCTTCATCGCCTTGATCAGGTCACCTTCGGTAAAGGGTTTGGGCGGTTGGGTCCATAGGTCCTTGAGGTTGACCTTGTCCACGGCATAGTCCTGGCCTTGCATCAATGGCGGCAGGGCTTGCGGAGCCGGTGCTTCACGTCCCTTGGCCGGCGCCAGGGCTTCGGGCAGGGCGCGTTTCCAGCCTGGTTCAATGACCACTTTGCCCACTGCACGCAACGCAAAACCTGCGCAATCGAAATCCGCCTGGGTGCGATCGTACTCATGATTGGGCAGGAACTGCGCCAGGTAGCGTGCACGAATCAGGGTATACACCGCCCGGTGCTTGCCGGTGAGTTGTCCCACGTCCTTGCCGGCGCCGGTGGGGATGATGCCGTGGTGGGCGCTGACCTTGGCGTCGTTCCACGCCCGCGAGCGTCGCTGGGGATCAATATGCGGCATCAGTTCGTTCACTGCAGTATCCGCGCTCGCCAACGCAGCCAGGATCTTCAATGCGTCGCTGTGCTGGCTCATCGGCAAGTAGCCGCAATCACTGCGCGGGTAGGTGATGGCTTTGTGGGTTTCATACAGCGACTGGGCGATATCCAGGGTTTCCTGGGCGCCGAGGCCGAGCTTCCTGGAACAGATTTCCTGCAGGGTGCCCAGGTCGAAGGGCAGGGGCGCCACTTCGCGCATGCGTTCGGTGCGCAGCTTCACCAGCCGGGCGCTGGCGGCGTTGGTCATGGCGTCGGCCGCGTCCCGCGCCAACTGCGGGTTGAGGCAGCGACCCTGGTCGTCACAGGCGTCCTCGGCCGCGCGCCATTGGGCGGTGAAAGTCATGCGTTCGTGGTGCAGGTCGACGTCGATGGCCCAGTAAGCCACCGGCACAAAGTCGGCGATGCTGCGGTCGCGGTCCACCACCAGGCGCAGTGTCGGCGTTTGCACCCGGCCTACGGGCAGCACGCCCTGGTAGCCGGACTGGCGCCCGAGCAAGGTAAACAGGCGGCTCATGTTCATGCCGATCAGCCAGTCAGCACGGGAGCGACCCAGGGCCGAGTGATACAGGCTGAAGGTCTCCGCGCCCGGTTTGAGCGCCCCGAGGGCCTTGCGGATCGAGGCATCATCCAGCGCCGACAGCCACAGCCGCTGGATCGGCCCACGGTAGCGGCAATGCTCCACCAGTTCGCGCGCGATCATTTCGCCTTCGCGGTCGGCGTCGGTGGCGATCACCAGCGCCTGGGCTTCCCCCAGCAGGCGCTTGACCGCCTTGAACTGGCTGGCGGTCTTGGGTTTGACGCGCATCTTCCATTTTTCAGGGACGATGGGCAGGTCGGCCAGTACCCAGCGCTTGTACTTTTCGTCGTAGGCATCCGGCGGGGCGGTTTCCAGCAGGTGGCCGATGCACCAGGTGACCGTGACCCCATTGCCCAGCCAGCACCCGTCGCCACGGCGGCTGGCGCCGAGCACGGCCGCGATGTCCTTGGCCTGGGAGGGTTTTTCACAGAGGTACAGCCGCATGGTCGTCACATCAGATCGGGTTGATGCTGTGCAGGATGCTCAGTCAGCGCGCATTGATCAACCATTATCTGTATGGATGTACAGCAATTTATGTAGGCGCCTGAAGGCACATGTGGGAGGGGGCTTGCCCCCTCCCACAGCGGATCTTCTGTGCTCAGGAGATCGGATTAGTTGTTATCGATATCCACGTGACGGGTCTCTTTAAGGCACACCATCCCCACGATCAAACTAACCCCGGTCACCACCACCGGGTACCACAGGCCGTAGAAGATATCGCCGGTGTACACCACCAAGGCAAACGAGACGGTCGGCAGGAACCCGCCAAACCAGCCATTGCCGATGTGGTAGGGCAGGGACATCGAGGTGTAGCGGATGCGCGTCGGAAACAGTTCCACCATCAACGCCGCCAGCGGGCCGTAGCACATCGCGGCGATCAGGATCAGCGCCACGATCAGCACCACTACCATGGTCTTGTTGACCTGGGCCACATCCGCCGAAGACGGGTAGCCAGCCAGGGTCACCGCGCCACGCAGGGCTTTTTCGTCAAAACCGTCGATACGCACTTCGCCCACGCTCACCTGCACCGGGCTGCCGGCGGGTGCGGCGGCGCTGCTGTAGGGCAGGCCTTGCTTGACCAGGAAGGTCTTGACCTTGTCGCACGGGCTGTCAAATTTCGCCTTGCCCACCGGGTCGAACTGGAAGGTGCAGGTGGCCGGGTCGGCCATCACGGTGATCGGCGCCTGGTTGCTCGCCTTGTCCATCGCCGGGTTGGTGTAGTGCGCCAGGCTCTTGAAGATCGGGAAGTACAGCACGGTGGCCAGCAGCAGGCCGAGCATCAGCACCGGCTTGCGCCCGACCTTGTCCGACAGCCAGCCGAAGAAGATGAAGAATGGTGCGCCGATCACCACGCTGATGATCAACAGCATGTTGGCCAGGGCCGGGTCCATTTTCAGGAATTGCGTGAGGAAGAACAGCACATAGAACTGCGCTGCGTAGAAGGTCACTGCTTGCCCGCCGTTGATGCTGAACAAGGCGATCAGCACCACCTTGAGGTTTTCCCATTTGCCGAAAGATTCACGGATTGGCGATTTGCTGGCCTTGCCTTCCTCTTTCATCTTCAGGAACGCGGGTGACTCGTGCAGGCTCATGCGGATCCAGGTGGAAATGCCCAGCAGCACGATGGAAAACAGGAACGGAATGCGCCAGCCCCACACTTCGAACTGGTCACCGGTGAAGTAGCGGCAGGCCAGCACCACCAGCAGCGACAGCAGCAGGCCGATGGTCGCGGTGGATTGAATCCAACTGGTGTGGAAGCCGCGTTTGCCGGCCGGTGCGTGCTCGGCCACGTAGGTCGCCGCGCCGCCGTATTCGCCGCCCAGCGCCAGGCCTTGCAGCATGCGCAGCACGATCAGGATGATCGGTGCCGCAATGCCGATGCTGGCGTAGGTCGGCAGCAAGCCGACACAGAAGGTCGCCACGCCCATCAGAATGATGGTCACCAAAAAGGTGTACTTGCGCCCGATCATGTCGCCCAACCGGCCAAATACCAGCGCACCGAAGGGGCGCACCACAAAGCCGGCGGCAAAGGCCATCAAGGCGAAGATGAACGCCGTGGTGTCGTTGACCCCGGCGAAGAACTGCTTGCTGATCACCGCCGCCAGGGCGCCGTAGAGGAAAAAGTCATACCACTCGAACACCGTCCCCAGGGACGAGGCGAAGATGACCTTCTTTGAGTCGTTGCTGGTGCTCGCGTCGATCGACGAGCCCAGGGGTTGAGCATGTTCTGACATCGGGTAGCCCTCACAGTGATTATTTATTGTTGTTCCACTGTCGGCGCCAGGTTCGGCGCCGCTATTCAGATTGCATGAACCAGTTCTTTCTCCGGGGCGAGACTCCTTGTATTCGGCGAAAGGATCAGCTGCGCGGCCTTCTCCGCGATCATCAGCGTAGGTGAACAGGTATTGCCGGACGTAATGCGCGGCATGATCGACGCATCGGCGATGCGTAAACCGGGCACGCCGTGCACCCGCAGTTGGGCGTCGACCACAGCGTCTTTATCGCTGCCCATGCGGCAGGTGCCGACCGGGTGGAAGATCGTCGTTCCGATGCGTGCGGCGGCTTCGTGCAATTGCGCTTCGGTTTGCAGCGCATCACCCGGCAGGTATTCCACCGGCTTGAACTGGCTCAGGGCCGGTGCGGCGACGATGCGACGGGTCAAGCGGATGGCATCGGCGGCCACGCGCAGGTCTTCCGGATGGCTGAGGTAGTTGGGCCGGATCAGCGGAGCGTCCGCCGGGTTGGCCGAGCGGATGTCGATGCGCCCGCGACTCTGCGGGCGCAAGTCGCAGACCGATGCGGTAAACGCCGGGAATGGGTGCAGAGGTTCGCCAAATCGCTCAAGCGACAACGGCTGCACGTGGTATTCCAGGTTGGCCGAGGTCTGTTCCGGACCCGAGCGTGCAAACGCACCGAGTTGGCTGGGCGCCATCGACAACGGGCCGCTGCGGTCATACAGGTAGCGCAGGCCCATGCCCATCTTGCCCCACAGGGTGCCGGCGATCTGGTTGAGGGTGCGGGCGTTTTCCAGTTTATAGATCAGCCGCAGTTGCAGATGGTCCTGGAGGTTGCCGCCGACGCCGGGCAGCTCGTGCAATACATTTATGCCCAACGGTTTGAGCACATTCGAAGGGCCAATTCCCGAGCGTTGCAGGATGCCCGGCGAACCCACTGCGCCGGCGCACAGTACAATCTCCTGGCGCGCTTTCCAGCTCACTTGCTGGCCCTGCTGACGCCCGACCACTTGGGAGGCACGGCCGTTTTCCAGCAGTACGCGGTCCACCTCCACTTCGGTCAGCACGGTGAGGTTGGGGCGCTGGCGCACCGGCTTGAGAAACGCCTTGGCCGCGTTCCAGCGCACCCCGGCTTTCTGGTTGACCTGAAAGTAGCCGCAGCCTTCGTTATCGCCCTGGTTGAAATCTTTGATGTTGGCGATGCCGCTCTGCGCCGCCGCATCGCGGAACGCATCGAGGATCGGCCAGTGCAGGCGCTGCTGCTCGACCCGCCATTCACCGCCGTCGCTGTGAAACTCCGAGCCGCCGGCAAAGTGGTTTTCGCTCTGCTTGAACAGCGGCAACACGTCCTTCCACGCCCAACCTTCATTCCCCGCAGCGGCCCAGCCGTCGTAATCCTGGGCCTGGCCACGCATGTAGATCATGCCGTTGATGGACGAGCAGCCGCCCAGCACCTTGCCCCGTGGATAACTCAGTGCACGGCCTTGCAGGCCTTCCTGGGCTTCGGTCTTGAAGCACCAGTCGGTGCGTGGGTTGCCGATGCAGAACAGGTAGCCGACGGGGATGTGGATCCAGGGGTAGTTGTCGCGGCCACCGGCTTCGAGCAGCAGCACGCGATGTGCGGGGTTGGCGGACAGTCGATTGGCCAGCAGGCAGCCCGCGGGGCCGGCGCCTACGACGATGTAATCGTATTCAGCAGTTGCAATGGGCATCTGAAGGTCTCGCTTGTTTTTCTTATTGGCCCCATCCTAGTTGTTAGTTTTCGTCTTAAAAATGTTAGTTTTTGCCCAGCTGCTGTGCGTTTTTAAACAGCGCAGCCCAGGGATAGGCAATGGAGGCGTCATGTTCGACTGGAACGACCTGCGGTACTTTCTTGAATTGCAGCGCAGCGGCCGCCTGCTGACCGCCGCGCAACGCTTGAAAACCACCCACGCCACCGTCGCCCGGCATATCGAAGCCATCGAGAAAAGCCTCGGCACCGCGCTGTTCGTGCAGCATGCCCAGGGCTACGAACTGACCCCCGCCGGCGAAGCCTTGCTCAAGCACGCCGAGGCCATGGAAAACGTTGCGCTGCTGGCTGAAGACGAACTGACCCACTCGGCCGCGCCCCTGGGCAAGATCCGCCTCGGTGTGGCCGAAGGCCTGGGCGTAATGTTCCTCGCCAGCCGCATGGGCGGGCTGTTCGAGCGCTACCCCGGTCTGGAAGTGGAACTGGTGGCGGTGCCGCGCTTTGTCAGCATCCTCAATCGCGAAGCGGAAATCAGCATCCACCTCGAACGGCCGAGCGTCGATCAACTGGTCACGCGCAAACTCACCGACTACCGCCTGGCCCTCTATGCCAGCCGCACCTACCTGGCGCGCAACCCGCCGATTGAAAAACGCGAAGACCTCGCGGCACACGCGTGGATCGATTACGTCGACGACCTGCTGTTCAGCCAGGAACTCAAATTCCTCAGCAGCTTCTGCCGCAACCCCAAGGTGGTATTCCACAGCACCAGCGTGATCGCCCAGCATCAGGCGGCGCGCTCCGGGTTGGGCATTGCGGTGTTGCCGTGCTTCATGGCCGCCGGCGACCCGGAACTGGTGCCGTTGCTGCCGGGGGAGGGGATCCAGCGCAGCTACTGGATCAGCTCGCGCCGGGAATTGCACAAGTCAGTGCGGCTGCGGGTGTTATGGGATTACGTGGTGGAGTTGTGCGCACGGGAGCAAGGCTTGTTGCTGGGCGAAGCCAACTGAAGAAACCGGATCGATACCGTGGAGTCATTGAACCCCGTCAGGCACGCAACTCAAACTCGGCACTGCCCAGCCTTTCCCCATTCACCCACACATGCACCACATGCCGCCCAGGGTAATGCTTGCGGGTTGTCATGTCGCGAATGTGCTGTTCGCGCCGAATGTGCTGCTGTTCCCCGGCACCCAGGCTGAACGCCTTGAGTTTGAATACCTTGTTTGCACTGTGGCCGGCGCTTTTCACATAGTCGATGGCATAGTCCACCACCAGCTTCTGTGGGGCTGCGGCGGTGGATTCCAGGGTGAAGGACAGGTTGATCCGCTCACCCAGGTTGATCACCGCCGGCGTCACTTTCAGATGGTGGAGCTTTACTTCGGCCCTGGCCCCGGCGCCCATGATCGTCAGCGCGCGCGTGTTGCCTTGCTTGATCAGGCTGCGCAGGGCATGGCGGGCAATCCAGGCGGTATGAGGGTTATCGAGGTCCCAGCCTTCGATCAGGCTGAGCACCCACTCCGGATGGTCCTTGGTGATGTCGTTGAGGTGGTTGGCCACTGATTTGCGCACGTACAGGCTGCTGTCGGCCTTGAGGTTGTCGAGGATCGACGCACACAGCGCAGGGTTGGCCTGCACCTCGGCCAGGCGGAATGACCAGGGCAAGCGCGGCCGCGAACCTTCGCTGGCGAGGCGACGCACGTGTTCGTTGGCATCCAGCGACCATTCGTGCAGCACCGCCAACGTGCGCGGGAAGTCGTGCAGCAAAAAGTGGCGGATAGCGAATTCGGCGGAGCCAAACGTCGTGAAGTACTTGAGCGCGGCCATTGAATGCTTGAAATCATCCCGTCCGTAACTCGCCACGAAGTGCGGCAGGAACAGGCTGACAAACGCGCTGTTCAAGCGCGGGGCCAACGCATAAAGCACCTTGAGGGTTTGCGGGTAGTCCAGTGGGATCACCGCATGCAGGCTCTCGCTGACCCGTGCCATGCGCTGCATCACCGACAGCTCGGCCAGCCCGGCCTTGGCGTGCTTGAGAAAGCCCTTGGCGTCGAACGCCGGGTACACCGCCGTCATCTCGCTGGCGATGTGGTGCAGGCGTTCGACGTTGAAGATTTCCTTGAGGGCCGGGGCGCTTTGGTCGGTCATCGGTGATTCCGTAGGTGATGTCAGAGAAACCAGCGATATTCCCGCGCATGGATCTCTTGCTGGAAGGCCAGGTGGTCCTGGCGTTTGTTTTCGCAGTACACGTCGACAAATTCGGCGCCCAGCTTATCGCGCAATACTGCTTGATGCTGCATGGAACGCACGGCGTCGAGCATTTCCAGGGGGAAGTCGCTGCCGCTGCTGCGGTCCTCATTCAGCGGCGCAATGGGGTCGCGCTTGGCTTCGAGCCCATGTTCCAGGCCGACCAGGATCGCGGCCAGCACCAGGTACGGGTTGGCGTCGGCGCTGGCCAGGCGATGCTCGATGCGCAGGTTGCGCGGGTCGGATTCGGGGATGCGCACGCACGCGTCGCGGTCTTCAAAGCCCCAGCTGGCGCGGGTGGCGGCGTTGACTGTGCCGCCCAGGCGCCGGAAGGCGTTGTGGTTGGGCGAGAAGATCGGCATGCAATGCGGTAGCAATTCCAGGCAGCCGGCCACGGCATGACGCAGGGATTGCTGCTGGTGTGCCGCCAGCAAATTGTTACCCACGCCGTCGTACAGGCTGACATGCACATGCATGCCGCTGCCGGGGTATTGCAGGTAGGGCTTGGCCATGAAGCTGGCGCGGTAACCGTGTTTCAACGCGACGCCACGGGTGCTGCGGCAGAACAGGGCGGCCCAGTCGGCGGCGCGCATCCCGTCGTCGAGGTGGCCGAAGTTGATCTCGAACTGGCCGGGGCCGATCTCGGCAGTCATTACGGTGATGTCGATGCCCTGGTCCTTGGCGGTTTGTGCCATGTCATCGAGCACTTCGCTGAAGCGCGACAGCCGTTCGATATGCAGGTTGGGCTGGTCGTCGGGGTCATCGCTCAGCGGGTCGCGGGCGAATTGCGGCAGGCCGTTGTCGAGTTTCTTGTCGAACAGGTAGAACTCCAGCTCGAACGCCACCACCGGGTGAATGCCCTTGTGCTGCAAGCGCTCCAGCACCTTGGCCAGCACTTCGCGGGGTTCGAATTCGATGGGCGCTTCGGTGCCGTCCGAGGTGATCAGCATCTGGCCCAGCGGCTGCGATTCCCAGCTCACCGGCTTGAGCGTGCCCGGCACCAGGCGGCGGTTGGCATCCGGGTCGCCGTCGTTGAAGCAGTAGTCGCCAATTTTGAACAACCCGCCCTGAACCCCCAGCAACACCGCGTTCTGCGGCAGCTTCAACGGGCTGCCGGCGGCGACTTTTTCCAGCATCTCGATGGGGTAGCGCTTGCCGTAGAAGTGCCCGGGAATGTCCAGGGCGATCAGGTCGACATAACGCACGTCCGGGTGGTTCTGGCGAAAGGTCCGTACTTCGGCCAGTAACGTGGAGGCATGGCTTTTCACGGGTGTTGCTCCTAGTTGTAAACCCACAACACGCGGGCGGGCAGGTCGGTCAGGTTGGCGTAGCGGCAGTGGGCGAAACTGGCCAGGTGGAAGCTGTCGCCGGGGCCGAGGGTGACTGAGCCGTCTTCACCCTCCACCCATAACGTCAACTCGCCCTCCAGCACAAAACCGGCTTGTTCGGCGCGGTCGCTCATGGTCTGTTCACCGCTGTTGGCACCGGGGGCCAGCAGGCTGTCGAGCATCGAGAAGGCGCCGTTCATGCTGGGTGACACGAGGATGTCGGTGATGCCGTTGGCGTAATACACCGTGCGCCGCTCGTTGGGGCGGGTGATCCAGTCCACGGCCTTGGGTTTGGGCTGGCTGTAGAAGTACGTGGTGGGCACGTCGAGGGCGTGGCTGATGGCGGTCAAGTCGGCCACGGTCGGGCGCGACAGGCCGCGTTCGACCTGGGACAGGAAGCCCACCGAGCGCTCGATTTTCTGCGCGAGCTGGGCGAGGGTGAGCTTCTTGTGCTTGCGCAGGTCATGGATCAGCGCGGCGAGGGTGGCGAGTTCTTCTTGGGGTGTCATGAAATTTATGTCGAATAATTTCATGAAAAACTACAGGAATTATTTCATGCAGGCAATCGGCACCTTCGCCATGGCATTGGCCTCAGGGTCGGAAGATAAAGGGTTTCACGCCCCAGGTGCCTGTCAGTTCTACGCCGCCGACCAACAGCAGCAGGTTCCCCTCGTCGCGCGCTTGAATCAGTGCATCGCGCAGGGCATACCGTTGTCCTTCCAGGTTGGCCGGTGTGGGTGCTTGAGGGTTGTACTGTTTGGCGGACAGCTTCGGGGAGTGGGTCTTGCGCAATGTCAGCCAATACCAGGTCGGTCGGTCTGGGCGCCGAAAGATCAACTCGGTGCTGTACCGCGAGTCGAAGACTTCGTAGTGGCTGTCTGTCAGCAGTTCGCGCATCAGCGTTTTGATGTTGATTTGGGTAGGCCGCTCCAACAGGTTTGAAACCAGGACGGGACGTACCCCAGCCGTATCGAACCGTATGAGGTTGAACTCATTTGAAACCCCCAATGACCACTCGAATGGCCCTGGCCCTCTCGGCAAGGTGGGCAGCAGTGCCAACGGATCGTTCGCGATCAGAGTGTGCCGCTGGGTCAGTGTGCCGACAGCGCCCCTGGTCCATTCGGTCCAGTCCTGCAGGGTGTTGAGCACATGCGCATAGCCTTTTGCGGTCAGCCCGGATGGGTTCGCTGTGTTGAACAGGCTTGCGCCAACCTGGGCGCGGGCGCGTGGGTCGAAGTGGGGAAACATGCGGTTCATGTGCGTGGCAATCGATGAGGGAAGCGGCGGCTGCGGGTGGATGAGCCAGGTGTCCAAGTGAGCGTTGTATTCCACGAGCCTGGGTTGTTCAAACGGCGCGTTCGCGACCACGTGCTCGAATTGCGCGAATGTCGAGTGAGTCTGGTCCGCCGACACGATGGCGGTTCTCGCGCCTTGTGTGGCGAATACGCTATCGCCTGGCAGGATCGCGTAGTAACGCCCGTTGATCTTGATGTAGTCCTGTAGCGCCTGGCTCGGCGTTGCCTGGCTTCGGCGCCACACGCCCGGGCGCCCCGGCACAGGGGTCATCGTCTGTGGCGCAAAGGCCTGCCCCCAATCCACAAAACGCTCGGCGTCGCTGCGCACAGGGCGCTGAGGCGGCAGGGCTGGCCTGCTTGGCCCGGGGGCGGGGCCGATGGCGGTGACGGTTTGGGTGCCCGGCAGGTCGGTACCATGCAACCTGGACCAGAAGCGGTTCTCTGTGGTTTGCAGGTACGCAAAGCTTAGATCGAGTTGGCTTGGCGCCTGGCTCAGGCGGAACACCAGGGACATCTGGTGTTCAAGGTTATTGAACGCGGGGAAATTGAAGGATTCAAACACCCTTCGAGCCTGTTGCAGGTCCAGGTGCGGTAAAAGATCCATCAACGCCCTTTCCGGCACGGTAGGGGGTGAGCCACCGAACAGCCCGATGAGTGGCGAGCGGATCTCCCAGGCTCCTTGAACCGTGCGGTAGAGCGGCTCGCCCGGGTACGCACTGGGTGCGCGCCGTGGGTCCTTGAGTCGCCAGACCTGACGATCGTGATCCCTGCGGATCGAATACCAGCGGCCACTCTCCTGCAGGAAATGCCGAGGCGCCTCGAAGGCCCCGGGCGTCGCCGTATCCTGTACGTAGATCTGCTGGTCTTCCCATCCTGCCAGCGGCTTGACGCCCGTGGGCTTGCTGCGCAACGCCAGCTTCGGGTTAAGTTTGGGGCCGGTTGCGATACCTCTACTCGCCGAACGCGCGCCGCCGATGGCGCCGTCGATCACCGCGCCCACCATTTCACCCAGGGCCCGCACAATGTATTGGGCGGCGGCGGTGCGGTCGCCGAGTTGGGCGGCTTCCACGGCATTGATGATGGACAGGATGCTTCTGGACAGGCCAATCGGCAGCATGACCTTGACCGGCAGGAACAACGTGGCGAAGTCGAGTGCCGCGGTGACGAGGGTGGCGGCGCTTTCGAGGTTGGCTTCCTGGGTGCTGGTCGATTGCGCATTGGCATCGTTGATCACGGCAGACGCTTCGGCCTGGTAAGCCTCTTCCAGGAAGTGATCGGCGATACGGCTCAAGGCGATGACCGTTTCATTGGCCCTACCCTTGAGCAGGTTGTGGATGCGCGGGCGGGCACTGAGTTGCACGCGGGCAGTCAGGTAGTCGCGCCAGGCGCTGTGGTTGATGAAGTCGCGGTGCATGGCCGAGGCATCGGCGTATTCGTGGAACAGCCGGCCGTTGGCGGTGCCGGGGGTATACACCACCAGGGAGGCGACGCTGTGGGACGCGGTTGAAAACACCAGCACCCCGCGCACCCGTTCACCGCGCAGTTTCAGGCTGCTGACGATGATGCGGTGCTCTTCGACGGTGGGGCGTTTATCGTCATCCGTGGGGCCGGCGAGGGCACTCATCACCCAGTTGTACCCGCGGTCGAGCCGGTCCGGCAGGAAGTCGCCGGCGATTTTGGCCTCGATGGCGTCCACCCGCAGTTGCAAGGCCATGAGTTGGGCGTAGCGATCCTGGTCGGCGTGCGCCTCGCTGGAGCTGACCAGGCGCGACTTGAGGAATTGCTCGTAGCTGTCACCGATATTGACCTTGCGTACCAGCTCCTTGACTTGCGCCACCGTCAGCGCGGTATAGGGTGCCTGGTCTTTATCGGTCAGCCAGGCGAAGTTCGTGAAGTTCAGGTCCAGCCATTCGATGTTTTCCAGCGCCAGTGCGGTCAGGGTCAGCGTACGTGTGGTGTAGACCGGCGTGCCCGTCGCCGGCGGTTGCGGCTTGCCGCCGACCACATAGCTGCCGGTGGGGCGGGTGGCGTAGGTTTTGGTGTGGATGAGGAGGGTGTCCGGGTCGGTCACCACGCCGTAGTCGGCCTCCAGCTGCCTGCGCAACTGCTCATTGCTGTAGGACAGTACGGCGGCGGGGTCGCTGAATTGGGACAGGGAGGGCAGCCCCTCGGGCACGGACAGCCGCTGCAGCTCATCGGCGTATTCCTGTACTGCGCTTGTCCAGCGTTGTTGATCGCCGGGGCTCGCTTGCTTGAGAAACTGCTGGAGCTGGCGCCGCAGTTTCTTCTGGTGGCGGGCGACCAGGACGCCACTGGCATCATAGGCACGGCTCAGATCGGTGACCCGGTCGAGGCTTGCCGGCAATTGCCGTGGGTCCAGGCCGTGTGGCTGACGCTGGTAGTGCGCAATCATCCAGCTGAAGTCTGCCTGTGCCCGCTCATGCAAGGCGTGCAGGCTATCGCTGAACACCGACTCCAGCCGTTCGAGGTAGCGAAACTGGTCGCCTTGGGGTTGTTGCTGGTGAAACGCCAGGCCGCTGGCACGATCGTTGTGACTCATCAGGGCCAGGATGTCGCCGAATTCGATGGCGCTGTTGAGTCGGCGATGCAATTCACGGTCAAGGCCGGCCAACGAGTCGAAGGCTTCGAAACCGCTGGTCGGGAGGTACAACAGCACATTGCCGACGTTGGCTTGGGGGGCGATGTCACGCATCTGCAGCGGTTTTTCCTCGCCTTCGAAGCGCACCTGGGCGTCGTCCGGGTCTCGGGCAGTGAGCACGAATGCCCCGTACAGCGGGATATCCCGCGACAGTTTGTCCTTGACCGCCACGCCCAAGGCGCAGGGTCGGTAGCCGTTCAAGGCGCGTCGGGAGGCCGCATCCGGGTAGCGCATGACACGCAGGAGCAGCAGCTCGCTCGCCACATCGAGCAGGCCGTCGATCTTCAGCAGTTCGGCTTCGGCTCTCATCAGATCCAGGCGCTTCTCGGCCAGCCACTGTTTGCTGGTGCGGGTATCGTTGGTGTCGATGGGCGTCCCCCAGAACTGTTCGACCTGGGTGTTGAAGCGCGCCACCAGGGTGCTTGCCAGCGTATCGAGAAAACCGTCGAAGGCCTGCGGGGTGAGTGCCAGTGCCGAGCCGTAGTCCCGACCGTCGCAGGTCAGGTGAAAGCGGGTAGCGTGCTTGGCGTAGTGGGCGGAGTGCTGCGTGACCAATCGTTCCACTGCGGCCTCCATGAGTGTCGGCAGCAACGGATTCAACGCTTGAGCCGGCTCGGTAGGGGACGCGTCTGCCGGGTTGATCTTGAGGTAGGTCCTGGTCAGGTCGAGGGGCGTGGTCAGCGTGTTGAACGCCTGGTTGAACGCATCCTGCACACAGCTGAAAAACGTGGGTTGCCCCTGCAACAGCTGCCTGATTTCGCTGTTCAGGGTCTGGATCCTCTGGACCAGGCGGCTTTCGCGGCGGTTGTCGCGCGCGTTCAACGTGGTGATCATCGGGGTCGATAGAGCGTTGCCGTATCGCATGTCATTTACCTGCAAAATAAGGTGAATGGCCATGGTGCTGCGGGTGCGGGCTGCGTGTGCGCTATCCCGTTAATACGTTGAAGGGTGGCGTGTGCGGTGTTTGTGATTGCGGCTGAATGTTTGCGTGCCGCAGCGGTCCGAACCTGGGTACGCATCATTCATTGAGGAACACCCATGACATCAAGATCCCTGTTCGCCTCCCTGCTGGTCGCCGCGAGCCTGTCCACCGCCAGCTTTATCGTGCACGCCGGTGATACGCCCCAGGAGACGGTAAAGCCTTCCAGCATCAACACCCGTGACCTGAAGGAAGGTGACCGCGCCCCGGATATCCTGATGCGCAAGGAGTCGGCCGTCAGCGACTGGAAAAAGCGCGGTCTCAAACAGCCTGAAGAAGACAGCCAATGGGCACGGGTGGGCGACCGTTTCGTGCTGCTCAAGACCACTAACGGCACCATTCTCGAGATCACCCCCGTCAAGAAATGACCTTGCATTTAGGCCCTGCTCCTGAGTTAAGGTAGCCGGCTATAAAGGCCGCGTTACCTTCAAGGAAAGAGAGCAGGATGCTTGCCACAATAAGAAACTACCCCCGCACCGTTAACCTGTTGCTGTCCTCGACGTTGCTGCTCACGCTGGCCAAGGCCATCACCTTTCCGTACCTGGTGATTTACCTCACCCGCCATTTCGCCCTCGACATTACCCAGGTCGGCCTGGTGATCGGCAGTTCGTTGATCGTTGGCTCGCTGCTCAGCGTGTATGGCGGGTTTCTGGTTGATCGTATCCACAGCTACCGGCTGTTGCTGGCCCTTACCTTGCTGTTCCTGCTGGGCTTTGTTGGCATGGTGCTCGCGGGGAATATCTGGACCTTCTACACCTGCCTGATCCTGATCAACCTGGCTCATGCCGTGATCGATATCGCGGCCAAAGCCGGCTTTGCCAGCCTGTTGCCCGAGGACGCGCGCAGCGAAGTGTTTTCCATCAAGTACACCCTGACCAATATCGGTTATGCCGTCGGCCCGGCGTTTGGCGCGGTGGTGGCCAAGGTGGAAATCAGCTTGCCATTTGTGCTGTCGGCGCTGTTGGGGCTGGGGTTTTTCCTGCTGTATTGGCGTTGGGGTGATCGTACGCTGGCGACCGTCGACACCACGCAAAAGCCAGTGCCGTTCCTCGCCGTTGGCCGGGTGCTGTTGAAGGATCGTCGCCTTGTCTGCTTCACCCTCGGCGGTGTACTGAGTGCCGTGGTATTCGGTCAGTTCACCGCGTGGCTGTCGCAATACCTGGTGACCACCACCACGGCCGACTACACCTACACCGTGGTCAGCGCCGTGCTGGTCACCAACGCGGTGTTGGTGATCGCCTTGCAGTACGTGATCGGCCGGCGCATTTCGCACCGCTACCTGGGCCAATGGTTGATCGCCGGCCTGGGCATGTTCATGTTGGGGCTCATCGGTTTCGCGCTGTCCACCAGCGTGCTGTGGTGGGTGCTGGCAATGGCGGTGTTCACCGTGGGGGAGATCATTGTGTTCCCGGCCGAATACATGTTTATCGACCGGATCGCCCCGGACCACTTGCGCGGCATGTATTACGGGGCGCAGAACCTGTCCAACCTGGGCGCGGCGCTGGGCCCGGTGCTGTGCGGGCTGGTGCTGGCCAGCCTGCCGGCGCCTTACATGTTCTGGATGCTGGGGGCGTTTATCGTCGCGGGCGGGGTGTTCTACTTCATTGGGGCGTCGTTGAAGGCAAGTCATCCAGCGTGAGCTGGCCCATGGTGTTGCTTTGCAATTCGTAGCGCAGCTCATCCACCATCTTTTCCACTTCTTGCGGGGTCTGCAGGCGGTTGGTGCTGATCCCGGTGACGACCAGGTCGACCCGGCCGGTTTCGGCGTCGTAGACCTTGAGGGTCAGGGACGCATCCCGGCACAGGGTGAACTCGCAGGTCAGCGGCGACAGACCTTCTTCGATGCAGTTTCGCAGTTGGGCGAGGGTAAACATGCAGGTTCCTTCAGGCATCAGGTTCGATACCGAGAAGGTTATTGATTAGCCCTCGCTGCAATAAGGCGAATTCGCACTAGGTGTACTAGTGCATTTGCACTGTCATGGCTTGTTTTTGACCCGCAATTCCCCGGCAAACAGCCCGCGTTCACGGGCCCAGACGATCGCCGCGCTGCGGCTGTGCACCCCCAGTTTGGAATACACCGTGGCCACATGGTTACGCACGGTGTTGGGCGCCAGTTTCAGGCGCGAGGCGATCTCCTTGTCGGCCAGCCCCTCGCAGATCAGGCCCAGCACATCGCGCTCGCGGGCGGTGAGGTCGGTGAAGGCCACGTTCGACTGGCTGGCGCTGTTGACGCTCTTGGCGTTGGCCAGTTTTTCGATGAGGGTCTGGCTGAACCACGAGGCGTCCTGCATCACTTCCTCGATGGCCGCCACCAGTTCCAGCTCCGAGCGTTTGCGTTCGGTGATGTTCATCATCACCAGCAGGTAGCAGGGCACGTCCTGGATGATGACCGTGTCGGCGGAGACCACGCAGTCGATCACCTCGTTGCCTTTCTTGCGTACCTTGAGGTCCTGGCCGTCGAGGTTGCCGGCTTTTTCCAGGCGGGCGAACAGCTGCGCGCCAGCCTGGGGGCTGTCGATAAAGTCGATGTCCTCGATCGACTTGCCGATCAACTCTTCACTGGTATAACCGGTGATGCTCATGAAGGCTTCGTTGACGTCCACCACCTGGTGGTTGCTGGCGTTGCACACCAGGGTCGGCACCGGGGTCAGGCGGAAGGATTTGGCGAAACGTTCCTCACTCTGGCGCAGGGCGATTTCCGCTTTGCGCCGTGGCTCCAGGTCCATGAAGGAAAACAGCATGCAGTCCTCTTCGTTCATGTCCAATGGCTGGCCGGCGACGATCACCAGCTTGCTGCCGCCTTCGGGCAGCCGCAGTTCGGCCTGCATCTGCGGGATGGTCGCGCCTTCGCCCAGGCGCTGGATGGCCAGGTCCTTGCGTTCGGCCTGTTCCAGCACATCCAGTTCATACACGGATTTGCCGATGATCTGGTCGCGGTTGTAGCCGGTCATCTCCAGGAAACCCTGGTTGACCTTGATATAACGCAAGTCGCTCAGGCGACAGATCACCGCCGGCGCCGGGTTGGCGTTGAAGGTTTTTTCGAAGCGCTGTTCGGCGCTGGCCCACTCGGTGGCGTCGCTGAGGATCAGTACCAGCAATTCCGCTTCACCGCGGGAGTCAGTGATCACCAGGCTGCGCAAGCGGTGCACCCAGGTCTTTTCCTCATCGGCAATGGGGGTGACTTCCACCACCACATCGCTGAACTCATCGCCCGCGGCGGCCCTGGCCAGCGGGTAGTTGTCCGCCTGCACCGGGTGGTTGTTGCGATAGCGCAGGACAAAGCGCTCGGCATATTGCTGCCCGTTGGCCCCCAGCCCCATCACGTCATGCACGCCGTGCATGGTCAGTGCGGCCTCATTGGCCCACAGGATGGTTTGATCGACCTCGGCCAGGATCACGCCGTCGGATAGCCCGGAGATGATCTGCTGCAATTGGCGGCGGTTGGTTTCCTTGGCAAGCACATCCTGGGTCATGGGTTCTCCTGGGGTTCGGCATATGGGAGTACGACACCTGGGGCTCAGGATAGTGCGGATGCATTACTGGGGCACTGGCATTGAACCGGCTGGGATGAGCCACCACTCGGCATCCCGCGCAGGGGGCGCGTAGAATGCCGGCCTTTTACGCATATCTCGCAAAGGTGCCCCGTGAGCGCAGGCAAAGCCGTCGGACTGTTGTTACTCACCTCCCTGTTGGCGGCGTGCGGCACCTCGCCGCCACGCACGCCGAATGACCTGTGCGGCATCTTCCGCGAAAAGGACGACTGGTACGACGCCGCCAAAGTCACGCAAAAACGCTGGGGCGTGCCGATCCAGGTGCCGTTCGCCATCATGTATCAGGAGTCCGGCTTCCACCAGGACGCCCTGGCCCCGCGCAAATACCTGCTGTGGATCATCCCCTGGGGGCGCGTCTCCACCGCCGCCGGCTACGCCCAGGCCAAGGACGAGGTGTGGAACGACTACCGCAAGAGCACCGGCCGCAGCGGCGCCAGTCGCCAGGACTTCGACGATGGCATCGACTTTGTCGGCTGGTACATGGACAAGACCTACACCGTCAACGGCGTGTACAAATACGACGCCTACGGCCAGTACCTGAACTACCACGAAGGCTGGGGCGGCTATCGTCAGCGCACCTACGCCGCCAAGGCCTGGCTGCCGCCGGTGGCCAGCAAGGTACAGGCGCGGTCGCAGCTGTATGCGGCGCAATATGCGCGGTGCAAGGATGATTTGGGGCGGGGGTTTTGGAGTCGGTTCTGGCGGTGGCTATAAGGACCACAGTGGTAGTGTTGGGTGTGTCTCCTTCTCTCAGCGTGGGAGTGCCGGGTGCTGGGTGTAGCCAAGCATCTGATCATAGATATCAGCGCGCCGATCCCTTTGCAGGTCATTGAGATTGTTCCAGATCGGTGCGCTGCGCGCGCTGCTGAGGTCGATATCGGCAAACAGAATCTCCTGGCGGTTCGCCGACGCCACCTTGCCGATGGGCCAACCATTGGTCCCGGCAATCAATGAGCACCCGAGATAACGGGCATCACGCTCTTCACCAATTCGACTGGCTGCTGCGATAAACACGTTATTGACGTGCGCTGCGGTCATCGTCAGGTAAGACGCCATGCACTTGCCGGCCTCATCAAATAACGGGGGAGGGGTCCATACCCAGTTGTTCAGGCTACAAATGATATCGGCGCCTTGCTGGCTGAGAATGCGCGGTACCTCGGGAAACCAGATGTCCCAGCAGATCAGCATGCCGATACGTCCAATGGGAGTATCAAAGACAGGGAAACCTGTGTTCCCAGGGGTGAACCATAGTTTTTCCAAGTTCCAGAGGTGCGCTTTGCGGTACTTGCCGATAAAGCCGTCCGGGCCTATCAGGACGCTGGTGTTGAACAATTGCATGCCGTCTAGTTCGCTAACGCCCGCAGCCAGATACACACGATGCCGGGAAGCAAATTCGATCCATACCTGCACGCTTCTTCCGTTCGGAACAATTTCGGCATGGTCAAAGGCATCTTGGCGATTGGCGAAGAAGTAACCGCAGTTTGAAAGTTCTGGAAGCACGATCAGTGTGGCGCCGCCGTTGGCCGCTTCAGTTGCGAGCGCAAGGCTGTGCTGCAGGTTAGCGGTGCGGTGCTGCGTTCCTACCTGGGGATCAAACTGCACGACAGAAACGCGGACAGGGCTGATAGCTGGGTTCATTGCAGGGGACTCTTATGGGGGACTGCTCTACATAAGAGGTGATAGGGCGGCAAGGTGTAAATCAGGTGCTTCCGTTTAGGTTGTCAGTTGGCGCCTGCCAATCTGAAGCGCTTAGTTACGGCAAGAAGCAAGGCTTCTTGCCGTAACTCATTCAGCTCGGCTGCATACACTCCAGCGACCGATCCACCATCACACTGGCCATGTCCACCAGATGCATGACCGACAGCACCAACGTGCGTGAAGTCCCTTCCAGTTGATCCCCGGCCGTTTGCGCCGCAACGGCGGCACAACGCAACACGCTACTGGCGTGGGCCAGGGCGTCTTCGAAGCTGAGGTCTGGGGTGGTGGTGAAGAATTGCAGTTCTGAAGCGGGTGGCGCGGGGACAGGTTTGTCCATGGGTTCAACTCCTAATCTAAGTTGGAATGTCACCACCATCGCTACCAAACGACTTTAAGGGTGGTGACCGTACGCAGATTGGTAGACCGGTGATTAGGACCCGGTGCACCCGAAGGTGCCCTGCGCACGGCCACCATAACGCAGGGCCGAAAAAAAGCGCCTTGCATAAGGGGGCGCTTAGCGCCTAATCACTCGTGGTCTACCAAACCCCGAGTCACTGAATTGGCAGTGACCGACGAAGACTAGCCACGTGATTTGAGCGGCGCAAGCGGTTGGGATTCTCTCGGAAACGTCCTGCGAGTTAAAGGGAAATGTCACTGATTTGAGGTGTTTCATCTCTCCAATATTCCTTGTGGCGCCATAAGATCAAGGCACAAAAACTGACATTAGTTCTCTGGCGCAAAGGTTTCGCACATCGTCATCATCACGGCACGCAAGCTTGCTTGAGGGGCGGCGGGCTTTTTTCATTGGTGTGTCATGTGTGTACAAAAAACGCATTGCCATTTAGCGGTGTGTAATATACACACCTAAGGGTGGGCGATGAGAAGTCGAGAGGTGATTGACCTGTTGGTTGCAGATGGTTGGGTTGAGGTGGCGGTGAAGGGGAGTCATCACCAGTTCAAACACCCTGTGAAGCGGGGGAGAGTAACCGTCCCTCATCCCAAGGCGGAGATTGCCAAGGGCACTCTACACAGTATTTTCAAGTCAGCAGGGCTCAAGCAATGACTCTGCTGGAGCGTTGGACGAGCGCCGAAGGGCTCGTCCAGAGGAGGATCAATGAAATTCCCAGTGGTAGTGCATAAAGACGCTGACTCGGATTACAGCGTGACCGTTCCTGATGTGCCGGGGTGTTTCTCGGCGGGTGGATCTTTCTCCGAAGCATTGGATAATGTTCGTGAAGCATTGGCTTTGCACCTTGAAGGCCTGGTTGCCGATCAAGAACAGCTTCCTCAGGCGCAGGAGGTTGATGCTCATATAGGTAATCCGGATTTCGCAGGTGGTGTCTGGGCGATCATTGACTTTGATCTAACGCCCTATCTGGGCAAGTCAGTGCGGTTTAATGCCTCTTTGCCGGAACATCTGTTGCAACGCATTGATGAGCGTGTGCAGAAGGACCATCGCTATGCATCGCGGTCAGGGTTCCTGGCGACTGCTGCATTGCGCGAGCTTTCAGCGTAAACCAACTCAAGCAAACACTATCTATCCAACGGATTCCCCATGAGCCCCGAAGAACTCCAAATCACCGACATCCGCCCCGGCACCGGCAAAGCCGTTGTCAAGGGCGCGCTGATCACCACCCAATACACAGGCACCCTGGAGGACGGCACGGTGTTCGATTCGTCCTGGGAGCGCGGCAAGCCGTTCCAGTGTGTGATCGGCACCGGACGGGTGATCAAGGGCTGGGACTTGGGCTTGATGGGCATGCAGGTCGGCGGTGTGCGGACCTTGTACGTGCCGGCGCATCTAGCCTATGGCGAGCGGTCGATGGGCGCGCATATCAAGCCCAACAGTAACCTGCGTTTTGAGATTGAGTTGCTGGAAGTACTGACGCGGGATGATTGAGACCTCCAAGACAAACGCTTCCTGAACCCTCCCTGAAGAATCCTCTTATTCACCATACGGAAACTTTCCTACGGTTTACTCTCCCATCATCGGGGCGTAAGCTTCGCGCGTTTTCATCAATAGCGGAGACCCTCAGTGGGTACTTGTTCGAGTGACAGTAGTCGGCCGGTTTCGGTAACCGGCACAGGCTTGGCAAGGTAACGCGCATTTTTCCGATGCCGTTGTCTCGCCACTAAAAGCGAGAAGCGGCATCCCGGCAGCGGCCAGTCCTGGCTCCTGCCCGAATCCCTCTCATCGACGCTGACCAGCGCCCGGCTTACCTCGGGATGCTACGGACGCGCCAGCCCTTTGCGGCAGGCGGGCCAGGGTGGCTGTGCCTGTAAAAAGGGTGCGGCGCACACGGCGGTACCTGCACGACGGTTTTTTCCTCGCGCAGGAGTAACACCATGAACCTCACTCTGCTCAAAGAGTTCTTCGCCGGCTTCCTGCGGACCCGGCACATTGCCCGGCATTTCCGCCGCCTGGCGATGCTCGAAACCGTGACCGACGCCAGCGTCAGCCGCGAAGTGCCGCCGACCCTGGCGCAAACCCTGGTGGTCTCGGCCAACAGCAGTGCCGTGCAATTGCTCGGCACCCTGGGCAGCCACGCCGAGGGGTTGAACACTCAGGAAGCCGACGCCCTGCGCGTGCAATACGGCCTCAACGAAGTCGAGCATGAGCAGCCGCTGCCTTGGTGGGTGCACCTGTGGCACTGCTACAAAAACCCGTTCAACCTGCTGCTGACCCTGCTGGCGGTGATCTCCTGGCTGACCGAAGACATGAAGGCCGCCACGGTGATTTTCTCCATGGTGGTGCTGTCGACGCTGCTGCGCTTCTGGCAGGAAGCCAAGTCCAACAAGGCTGCCGATGCCCTCAAGGCGATGGTGAGCAACACCGCCACGGTGCTGCGCCGCGATGAAGCCAAGCGCATTGAACTGCCGATCAAGCAATTGGTGCCGGGCGACCTGATTGTGCTGTCCGCCGGTGACATGATCCCCGCCGATTGCCGTGTGCTCAGTGCCAAGGACCTGTTCGTCAGCCAGGCGGCGATGACCGGCGAATCGATGCCGGTGGAAAAGTTTGCCCACCAGCACGACGCCCACACCCGCAACCCGCTGGACCTGGAAAACATCCTGTTCATGGGCACCAACGTGGTGTCCGGCGCGGCGACGGCAGTGATCCTGACCACTGGCAACAGCACCTATTTCGGCGCGCTGGCCCAGCGTGTGACCGCCACCGACCGTGCAACCACTTCGTTCCAGCACGGCGTCAACAAGGTCAGCTGGTTGCTCATCCGCTTCATGTTCGTGATGGCGCCGCTGGTACTGTTCATCAACGGCTTCACCAAGGGTGACTGGACCGAAGCGCTGCTGTTCGCGCTGTCGATTGCCGTGGGCCTGACCCCGGAAATGCTGCCGATGATCGTGACCTCCACCCTGGCCAAAGGCGCGGTGTTCCTGTCGCGGAAAAAAGTCATCGTCAAGCGCCTGGACGCGATCCAGAACTTCGGCGCCATGGACGTGCTGTGCACCGACAAGACCGGCACCCTGACCCAGGACAAGATCTTCCTGGCACGCCACGTGGATGTGTGGGGCGAAGAGTCCGATGACGTGCTGGAAATGGCCTACCTCAACAGCTACTACCAGACCGGCCTGAAAAACCTGCTGGATGTGGCGGTGCTGGAGCACGTGGAGGTGCATCGCGAGCTGAAAGTCGGCACTGCATTCCAGAAAATTGATGAGATCCCGTTCGACTTCAACCGTCGCCGCATGTCGGTGGTGGTCGCCGAACAGGGCCAACCGCACCTGCTGATCTGCAAGGGCGCCGTGGAAGAAATTCTCTCGGTGTGCAACAACGTGCGCCATGGCGAGACCAACGAGGCGCTGACCGAGGAACTGCTGACACGCATCCGGCAGGTGACCGCTGCGTTCAACGAAGAAGGCCTGCGCGTAGTCGCCGTGGCCGCACAGCCGATGGCACCGGGGCGCGACACCTACAGCCTGGCGGATGAAAAGAACCTCACCCTGATCGGCTACGTTGCCTTCCTCGACCCACCGAAGGAAAGCACCGCGCCCGCGCTCAAGGCGCTCAAGGCCCACGGTGTTGCCGTGAAGGTGCTGACGGGTGACAACGAATTGGTCACCGCCAAGATCTGCCGTGAAGTGGGCCTGGAGCAACAAGGCCTGCTGATGGGCAACGACATCGAGGACATGACCGACGCCGAACTGGCCAAGGCCGTGGAAACCACCAATGTGTTCGCCAAGCTGACGCCAAGCCACAAGGAGCGCATCGTGCGCCTGCTCAAGGCCAACGGGCATGTGGTGGGCTTCATGGGGGATGGCATCAACGATGCGCCGGCACTGCGTACCGCCGATATCGGTATTTCCGTGGACAGTGCGGTGGACATCGCCAAGGAAGCGGCCGATATCATCTTGTTGGAAAAGAGCCTGATGATCCTGGAGGAGGGCGTGCTGGAAGGCCGGCGCACCTTCGCCAACATGCTCAAGTACATCAAGATGACCGCCAGTTCCAACTTCGGCAATGTGTTTTCGGTGCTGGTGGCCAGTGCGTTCATCCCGTTCCTGCCGATGCTGCCGATGCACCTGCTGGTGCAGAACCTGCTGTATGACATTTCGCAGATTGCGATCCCGTTCGATAACGTCGATGACGAGATGCTGAGCAAACCACAGCGTTGGCAACCGGGAGATGTCGGCCGTTTCATGCTGTTTTTCGGGCCGATCAGCTCGATCTTTGACATCACCACGTTCGCACTCATGTGGTATGTCTTCGATGCCAACACCCCCGACCACCAGACCCTGTTCCAGTCCGGCTGGTTCGTGGTGGGGCTGCTGACCCAGACGCTGATCGTGCACATGATCCGCACCCCGAAGATCCCGTTCCTGCAAAGCCGTGCGGCGATGCCGTTGATGGTGATGACGGGCGTGATCATGGCGGTGGGGATTTTCCTGCCGATGGGGCCACTGGCGCACTACTTCAAACTGCAGGCGCTGCCGTCGCTGTATTTCGTGTTCCTGCCGGTGATCCTGCTGGCGTACATGGCGCTGACCCAGGCGGTGAAGGGGTACTACATCCGTAAGTTTGGCTGGCAATGAACAGGGAAGATTTCCTATGCAAGCAATCAACAACATCAACCTCGAATCCCTGGTCGACACCCTGGTCAGCCTCACCGCAGCCTTCATCCTGGGTGGCCTGATCGGTTTTGAGCGTCAGTACCGCCAGCGCACGGCAGGCCTACGCACTAACGTGCTGGTGGCGGTGGGCGCGGCGATTTTCGTCGACATGGCCAGCCGCCTGGGGGGCGCGGAAGGCGCGGTGCGGGTAGTGGCCTATGTGGTGTCGGGCATCGGCTTTCTCGGCGCCGGCGTGATCATGCGCGAAGAAGGCAATGTGCGCGGGCTCAACACGGCTGCCACCCTCTGGGCATCGGCGGCGGTGGGTGCTTGCGCGGGCGCCGACCTGGTCCTCGAAGCGCTGCTGGGCACGCTGTTCATACTGGCGGCCAACACCTTGCTGCGGCCGATCGTCAATAACATCAACCGTCAGCCACTGGACGTGGTGTCGGCGGAAGTTACCAACATCCTGTATGTGATTGCCCGGCGTACTCAGCAGAAGGCCGTACTGGCCTTGCTGGAAGCCGAGCTTGCACGCTGTAACTATCCCGCCAGCGACGTTGACGTGCGGCCTTTTGGCACGGAAGAAGTGGAAATCGAAGCCACCCTGGCCGTGACCTCGGTAGACGGTGATGAGCTGGACGCCCTGGTGGCGCGAATTTCGATGTCGACCCTGGTGGTGCAGGCGTTCTGGAGCCCCAGTACCACCGAGTAGTCCCCCGCTGTCAGGCATTGCCCTGCGTAAAGCTGGCTATGCTGTGACAAGGAAAAGTCCTACAAGCATTAGAGACTATCCCTTCATTTGAGCGGACACGCCGTTGTTAAGGTTGCGCGCTTGCGTCTGCCCAGGAAGCAGTCCGCAGCTCTACGTGTTTAGCGTGTTCTATCAAAAGGAGGGGTCTGTACTGCCTGAAGTGTCATGCAGAGTAATCAGTACCGTTTGTCGGAACTGTTACTTTTCACAGGTAGATAGGTCCCGTGTGATATGTAAGCGTACTGATCCCTCGGGGAGTCTTATGAGCAGCAAAGCTTTGATTGTGGACGATCACCCTTTTATCCGCGCCACCGTGAAGTACCTGTTGAAGCAGGAGGGCTTCGATACCATCTTTGAAGCGGGCAACGGCGCCGACGCCATGCAGATTGCTCGGGAGGAGCACCCGGATCTGGTTATCCTCGATCTGGCAATGCCAAAACTTGGCGGGCTGGAGGTGATCAGCCGGATAAAGGCGCTGGGACTGCCCTGCAAGATCCTGGTACTGACCTCGTATCTGGCGGTGTTTTTCTCCACGCGCTGCATGCGCGCTGGGGCCATGGGTTTCGTTGCCAAGACCGGTGAGCTCGATGAACTGCAAAAGGCAATCAGGGCAATCCGCTCTGGTTACAGTTGCTTCCCCAGCCTGCCCACCAGTTCAGTGCGCCGCGACGATTTGCAGACCTCCGAACAGGAGTTGGTGGAGGCGCTGTCCGACCGCGAATTGACGGTACTGCAAAAACTGGCGCTGGGCCTGAGCAACAAGGAAATCGCCGAGGATATGCTGTTGAGCCACAAGACCATCAGCACCTATAAGACCCGCCTCAAAGAGAAGTTGCGCATGTCGTCGGTGGTGCACCTGTCCAAGTTTGCCCAGCGCAATCATCTGATCTGATCTGAAATGACCACCTCCCGGCTGGTGAGATTCACGGCCATCCTGCTGATGGGGCTGTTGCCCTGTGCAGCGATGGCCCTGGATGAGCCACATGCCCTGCGACTGCTCGGCCATTCCACCCTCGAACACCCAACAGTAGCGCTGGATGACAGCGACTGGCGGTGGTTGCGCGAGCGCCGCAGTTTGGTGATGGGGGTGTCGGCACCCGACTACGCACCGTTCGACCTGAGCAACGACAACGATTTTGAAGGCATCACGGCTGACTACACGTGGCTGATCAGCCTGATCTTGAATGTACCTATCGAGGTTCGGCGCTACGACACCCGTGATGAAGTGATCGAGGCGCTCAAGCTGGGCGAGGTGGATCTGGTAGGGTCAGCCAATGGTTATGAGGCGGCCGACAAGACGTTGGTACTGTCGCGTTCCTACGCCAATGATCAACCGGTGCTGGTGACCCGCACGGGTGAAAGCCATTCCTTGAGCGTCGACCTGGCCGGCAAGCGCGTGGCGATGCTCTATCACTATATGCAACCCGACGCTGTGCAGGCCTTTTACCCCAAGGCGCAACTGTTGTTGTACGGTTCGACCCATCAGGCCATCGGTGCCGTGGCCTTCGGCCAGGCGGACGTCTACTTGGGCGATGCCATCAGCGCTCGCTATCTGATCAACAAGAACCACCTTAATAACGTGCGCATGGCAGACTTTTCCGCCCTCGAGGTCAACCCGTTCGGGTTCGCGTTTACGGCCGACAACCAGCGCCTGTTGACGATCGTCAATGCCGCGCTGGCTGCTATCCCGGCCAGCCAGCAGATGGAAATCCTGCGTCGTTGGAGTGCCGGCGGCAGTGGGTTCCTGGAGGCTGACCGATTGCGCTTGAGTGACAGCGAGCAGCGTTGGCTGGAGAAGCATCCCCGGGTGAGAGTGGCAGTACTGGATAAGTTCGTGCCGCTGTCATTTTTCAATGAACAAGGGCAGTTCGTGGGGTTGAGTGACGAGGTATTGTCGCGGATCAGCTTACGCACGGGCTTGAAGTTCGAAGTGGTGCAGGGCAGTTCGCTGCCTCGGCAAGTCGACGAGGTCAGCGCCGGCCAGATGGACATGTTGGCGGTGATCACGCCCAGTGTCGAGCGTTCCGAAAAGGTGCGCTTTACCCGACCCTACCTGTCCAATCCCTATGTGCTGGTGGTGCGCTCCGGCGACGAGCGTCTGCTGACCCTGGAGGACATGCCAGGCAAACGCCTGGCGTTCATTGGTGGCAACAGCCTCGCTGCGCAGATCGCCCGGGACTATCCAGGGATCGAGTTTGTCGACGTCGAGAACCCGGAGCAGGCCATGGAATGGGTGGCCAAGGGCAGTGCCGACGCGACAGTCATTTCGTTGATCAGCGCACGCTACATGATCACGCGCAACTATCGCGATCGGCTGCGTATCACCAGCACGGTGGGTACGGAACCGGCGCGGATTGCCTTCGGCGTCAACCGCAGCCAGTTGGAGTTGTATTCGATCCTTGAGAAGGCGTTGTTGAGTATTACGCCTGAAGAAATGGACGAACTGACCAACCATTGGCGCAGTGAAATCATTATTGAAGACAGCTACTGGGTCAGTCATCGCAACGTGATTATCCAAGGGTTTGGTCTGGCCGCGCTGTTGTTGCTGGTCACCCTGGGCTGGGTGTTTTACCTGCGCAACCTGATTCACAAGCGTGCCCAGGCCGAGCGCGCCCTGAGCGACCAGATGCGCTTTATGAGCGTGCTGATCGACGGCACGCCTCACCCGATTTATGTGCGCGATCGCCAGGGGCGTTTGATGGCGTGCAACAACGCGTACCTCGACGTGTTCGGCTTCAAGTTGGAGGACGTGATCGGCAAGACTGTTGTGGAGACCGATACGGGTAACCCGCCCCAGGCCCAGTCGTTCCATGCCGACTATCTGGACTTGATGGAGCGCGGTGAGCCGCAGATTCACGACCGGGTGCTGAAGGTGCCCGGTGGCGGTGTGCTGACGATTTACCAGTGGATGCTGCCGTACCGTGATAGCAACGGCAGCGTGGTAGGCATGATTGCCGGCTGGGTGGACGTGAGTGAGCGCCAGCGCCTGTTGGGCCAGTTGCAGGAGGCCAAGGACGATGCGGATGCCGCCAACCGTGCCAAGACTACGTTCCTGGCGACGATGAGTCATGAGATCCGAACGCCGATGAACGCGGTGATCGGCATGATTGAACTGGCGCAGAAAAACGCCGAACAGGGGCATGTTGATCGAGATGCGCTGGAAGTGGCATCGATGGCTTCGCGCAGTTTGCTGGAGCTGATCGGCGATATCCTGGACATTGCGCGAATCGAAACCGGCCACCTGTCCCTGACCCTGGAGCCGGCCAACCTGCACGAGCTGTTGGCCTCTGTGGCGCGGGTGTTCGAAGGGCTGGCGCGGGATAAAGGGCTGTCGCTGCACGTAGAGCTCGACCCGATCATCGATCGACTGGTACTGATCGATCCATTGCGCTTCAAGCAAGTGGTGTCGAACCTGTTAGGCAATGCGATCAAATTTACTCACTCCGGCCAGATACGCCTGGGTGCCCAAGCCGCATCGGTGTTGGCCGGTGAACATTTGAACCTGCGGCTTTGCGTGGAAGATACGGGGATTGGCATCAGCGCCGAAGATCAGCAGCGTTTGTTCAACCCGTTCATCCAGGGCAGCAATAACGAGCAGTCGGCGCGCAGTGGTTCCGGCCTGGGGTTGGTGATCAGCCGTAACCTGTGCGAGATGATGGGCGGCCAACTGCACCTGAGCAGCGTGCTGGGCAAGGGGACGCGGGTGGATGTGACGCTGGCACTGGCGTTGACCACGGCAGCAGCGGTTTCCTCATCTGTCCCCTGTGCGCCTATCGCGCAGGCATTGAAACTTCTGGTGGTCGATGACTATCCGGCCAACCGCTTGCTTCTGGCTCGACAGTTGACCTTCCTGGGGCATCAGATCGTTACGGCCGAAGATGGCGCCGAAGGCTTTGCGTTGTGGCAGGCCGGGCATTTTGACGGGGTGATCACCGACAGCAATATGCCCGTGATGGACGGCTACACGTTGGCGCGTGATATTCGTGCGCAAGAACGTCAGCGCGGCCTGGTGCCCTGCCTTCTGCTGGGGTTCACCGCCAACGCCCAGCCGAAGGAGGTTGAGCGCTGCCGGCTGGCCGGCATGGACGGTTGCCTGTTCAAGCCCACTGGGCTTGACGATCTGCGTGCGGCCTTGGCGTCGCGCACGGCCAGCGCTGCAAGGGATGAAGCCAAAGCGCAATTTGATTTGAGCTCGCTGGTGATGCTGACCGGCGATGACACTGCCGTGCTCAACGAGTTGCTGGCACCCTTGCTCACGAGTCTTGCAGAGGACCTCCGAGTGCTGTCGACCCTGCGGGACGGGGCCGATTTCGGCAAGCTGCATGACCTGGCCCATCGTGTCAAAGGCGGCGCGCGCATGGTCAAGGCCCAGGCGCTGATCGCCTGCTGCGACGCTTTGGAGGATGTGTGCGAAAGGCGCGATCGCGATGCAGTGGCTGCTGCGGTTGAGGCGTTGGACGCGGCTATCACTGGCTTGCATCACAGCCTAGGTCAGTACTGCAAGCAGCCTTGACCGAGGCAGGTATCCGTTCGGCGAATTTGGGAGAACTCCTACATGGAACGGGAACAAGCCTGATTTTGTCGTCGGCATATGTCTGGAGAATGGGCCTCGCTCACTGACGAGCACTGCCTGCCCAGGGGTTCGCCATGCCAAACAAAGCACTGACCATCCTGATTGCCGATGAGCAACACCTGCAACGCCTGTACATCGAAAAAATGCTCAACCAGTTGGGTTATCACCGGATCGTACCGGTGCAGACCTTCGAAGAGGTCCAACTGCTCACCGCGATTCCGGCACAGCCTTTCGATGTGCTGATCATCAACGCGGGGCTGGCGATCCACACCTGCGGTCCTCAACCCCAGGTGCATCATGTGCTGGTCTATGACCATCTGGATCTGGGCCTGTCTGCCGACGCAACGCCGGCAGTGCTGGTGCGCCTGCCCGGCGTGCCGGACAACGTCAACCTCGAACACTTCATGGACATCATCGACCCGCCTGCGGCCGCCACGGGCCTGCGCGTACTGCCGTGGCTGCGGGAGTTATCCCGCACGCCTGTGGCTGGGGTTTAGTCCCACTGGGGGGCGATACCCTTGGGGCTGGTGAGGCGATGGCCGCGTTCCAGCCCGGCCATCTGCGCCATGTCCGCAGGGCTCAAGGTCAGTTGCTGGGCCTTGAGGTTGCTTTCCAGGTTGGCGCGTTTGGTCGATGACGGGATGACTGCGTAACCCAGTTGCATCGCCCAGGCCAGTGTCACTTGCGCCGGGGTCGCCTGATGGCGCTCGGCGATTTGCTGGATCACCGGGTCCTTGAGCACTTCGCCGTAGGCCAGGGTCATGTAGGACGTGATCTGGATACCGTTGGCGGTGGCAAAATCCACGACCTTGCGGTTTTGCAGGTAGGGGTGCAACTCGATCTGGTTGGTGGCGATATTCTCCGCACCTACCGCCGCAATCGCTTGTTTCATCAGGTCGACGGTGAAGTTGGAAATGCCGATCCGGCGGGTCAGGCCCAGGCGCTTGGCCTCCAGCAACTGGCCCATGAATTCGGCGACAGGCACCTGGTCCTCCGGCGAGGGCCAGTGGATCAGGGTGAGGTCCAGGTAATCGGTTTTCAGTTTGCGCAGGCTCTCGCGCAGGCTCGGAATCAACTGGCCTTCGGCGAAGTTGGCGATCCAGATCTTGCTGGTGATGAACAGCTCATCGCGCGGTATGCCGCTGTCGGCAATGGCCTGGCCGACATCGGCTTCGTTCTCATAGATTTGCGCAGTGTCGATGACGCGGTAGCCCAGCTCGAGGCCAGTGCTGACGGAATCGATCACCACCTGGCCTTGCAGACGGAAGGTGCCGAGGCCAAAGGCCGGAACGTTTTGCGTAGCGATAGACATCAGTGACTCCTGAAGAGGGCTTGAACAATGGAGTCGAGTATCCGCTTGTCGTTCCTTCGGAAAAACCGTCGAATCCGAAAAGGACTCTTTACCGCAGATCACGAATCTACTGGGGCTGGATGGGTGTCGCCGGGTTATCGCGACTGATGTAGAGTCGTGCTGCCGACTCAACCCAAGGAAATCGCCGCATGACCCAGGAATCCCGTTTCTCCCGGATGGACCCGGAAGTGCGCAAGGCCAATCTGGTCCAGGCCACGCTCACCTGCCTCAAGCGTGATGGTTTCCAGGGCGCGTCGATTCGCAAGATCAGTGCCGAGGCCGGGGTGTCGGTGGGGCTGATCAGCCATCACTATTCGGGCAAGGACGAACTGGTGGCCGAGGCCTACCGCACCATCACCGACCAGGTCATGAGCCTGTTGCGCGCGACCATGGCCAAGGCGCCGCCGGACCCTCGGGAGCGCCTGTCGGCGTTGTTCCGGGGCTCGTTTTCCGCCGAATTGCTCGACCCGCACCTGCTGGACGCGTGGCTGGTGTTCTGGGGGGCGGTAAAGACCGCACCGGCGATCAACCTGGCGCACGAGCACTCCTACGGCGAGTACCGCACCATCATGCGCTCGGCCCTGACCGACATGGCCTGGGAGGAGGGCTGGAAGCACTTCGACGCCGACCTCGCCGCCATCGGCCTGAGCGCATTGCTCGATGGGTTGTGGCTGGAGTCGGGGCTCAACCCCGGCACGTTTACGCCCGAACAGGGCATCCAAATCTGCGAAGCCTGGGTGGATGGCCTGCAGGCTGGCGGTCGCCAGCGTTATCAGCTCAAACCCTGAGCCTGCTCCAGCCGCCTGAGCGCAAGGTTCAGGCAGGCGGTTTTCCCTTCTGAAAAAATTTGCAGTTTGCTGATTGCCTTCTTACTGAACACTTGTTTAGTATCGCCTCATGTCGCACCCCTCAGGCCAAATAAAACAATTCGAGGAAGCCATGACCGCCGATTCGCCCGTGCTCACTCATGTAGCAGCTGGTGTTGCCTGGATCACCCTCAACCGTGGCCCGCAGCGCAATGCCCTGGACATCCCCACCCTCAAGCACCTGCACGCCTTGCTCGATGCGTTCAACACTGACGCCGCTGTACGCGTGGTGGTATTGACCGGTAATGGACGAAGCTTCTGCGCCGGTGCCGACCTGGCCGAGTGGGCGGATGCCGAAGCTCGCGGCGCCCTCGAAACCTACGGCTGGACCGAAACCGCCCATGCGCTGATGACGCGCCTGCACACCCTCGATAAACCCACGATTGCCGCGATCAACGGCACCGCCGTCGGCGCGGGCATGGACCTGACCTTATGCTGCGACCTGCGCATAGCGGCCCAATCGGCGCGCTTCAAGGCCGGTTACACCAGCATGGCCTACTCGCCGGACGCGGGCGCCAGTTGGCACTTGCCGCGCCTGATTGGCAGCGAACAGGCCAAGCGCCTGCTGTTCCTCGACGAGCTGTGGAGTGCCGAGCGCGCCTTGGCAACTGGCCTGGTCGGCGAAGTCGTTGCCGATGATCAGCTCAATGCCCACACCACCGAACTCGCCGCACGCCTGGCCAACGGCCCGACGTTCGCCTTCGCCCAGACCAAGACGCTGATCCGTGAAGGCGCCGGGCGCAGCCTGCCCGAACAGTTGCAGGCCGAACGGGCGGCCGGCCTGTTGTGCGGGCGCAGTGCCGATGGCGCCGAGGCCTTGCGCGCGTCCATGGAAAAACGCCTGCCGACTTTTTGCGGCCAATAACCCCACTTCCTCCGAGCAGGTAGCGCCATGCATTTCCAACTCAGCCAAGAGCAAGACATGTTGGTGGACGCGGTACGCAGTTTTGTTGCCAAGGAATTGTTGCCCCATGAGGCGGTGGTGGACCGTGCCGATGAGGTCTCGCCCGAGCTGGCTGCGCAGATCCGTGACAAGGCCATCGCTGCCGGCTTCTATGCGTTCAACATGCCGCAGGAGGTGGGTGGCGGTGGCCTGGACTACCTGTCCCAGGCCCTGATCGAGCGGGAGTTGTCCAAGGTCTCGTGGGCGCTGCATGTGTTTGTCGCGCGGCCGTCCAAGATTCTCATGGCGTGCACGGGAGCACAGATTGGCGACTACCTGCTGCCGTGTGTGCAGGGCAAGAAAATCGACTGTTTCGCGCTGACCGAACCCGGCGCGGGTTCCGACGCCAATGCCATCAAGACCCGCGCTGTGCGCCGGGGTGATGACTTCTTGATCAACGGCAGCAAGCACTTCATCAGCCACGCCGGGCACGCTGATTTCGCCATCGTGTTTGCGGTCACCGATACCTACGAACACAACGGCCGGCAGCGCAACGCCGTGACGTCGTTCCTGGTGGATCGTGGCACGCCCGGCATGACCATCCGTCGCGGCCCCAAGTGCGTGAGCAACCGGGGTTATCACACCTATGAAATGTTCTTCGACGACTGCCGCGTCCCCGCTTCCAAGGTACTGGGCGAAGTGGGCAAGGGCTGGGACGTGGCCAACGCCTGGCTCACCGCCGGCCGTGTGATGGTGGCCGCCAACTGCGTCGGCCAGGCCCAACGTGCGTTGGATGTGTCGCTGCAATGGGCGGCGGACCGCAAGCAGTTCGGCCAGCCCATCGGCACCTATCAAGGCGTGAGCTTCAAGCTGGCGGACATGGCCACACAGATCCGCGCAGCAGAACTGCTGACCCTGCACACCGCCTGGAAGATGGACCAGGGCAGCATGACCGATGGCGAGGCCGGGATGGCCAAGCTGTTTGCCAGTGAAACGCTGGGCAAGGTCGCCGACGAGGCGGTGCAGATTTTCGGCGGCATGGGCTTGATGGATGAGGGGCCGGTTGAGCGCATCTGGCGTAACGCGCGGATCGAGCGGATCTGGGAAGGCACCTCGGAAATCCAGCGCCATATCATCGCCCGTGAACTGTTGCGGCCACTGTTGCGTTGATGGCGCGGAGAACGCTTATGTCTCAGGCTAATCGCGACAACCTCAAGCGCCTGTTGGCGCCCCGGCATCTGGCTTTCGTCGGCGGCCGCAGCATGGCCCGTGCGCTCAAGCGTTGCGCCGAGGGTGGTTTTACCGGGCCGATGTGGCTGGTCAACCCGCAGCATGACAGCCTCGATGGCATCCCCTGCGTACGTCGCGTGGCGGATTTACCCTGCGGGCCGGACGCGGTGTTCATCGCCACTAACCGCGAACTTACACTGACTTGCGTCGCCGAACTCGCGGCCATCGGCACCGGCGGCGCCATTTGCTACGCCTCAGGGTTTGCCGAGACCGGGGCCGATGGCGCTGTTCTGCAACAGCAGCTATTAAAGGCGGCGGGTGAGATGGCCTTGCTTGGCCCCAACTGCTACGGCCTGCTGGACTACCTGCACAACGCTGCGCTGTGGCCGGTGGCCCATGGCGGCAAGACGGTGGAGAAGGGCGTGGCAGTGCTGACCCAGAGCGGCAACTTCGCCTACAACCTGTCGATGAGCGACCGTTCACTGCCGGTGGCCTACATGGCATCAGTGGGTAACCAGGCGCAATTGGGTATTGCCGAACTGATGGAGGTGCTGCTCGATGAACCGCGCGTCACCGCCATCGGCCTGCACCTGGAAGGCTTGAAAAATGTGCCGGGGTTTGCCCGTGCGGCCCACAAGGCCCTGGAAAAAGGCATTCCGATCATCGCGCTGAAAACCGGCGTGTCGCAGATCGGCGCCGAGCTGGCCTTGAGTCACACCAGTTCGCTGTCCGGCTCCGATGCGCTGTACGACAGCCTGTTTGCACGCTTGGGCGTGATCCGCGTGAGCGGGCCGGTGAGTTTTGTCGAAACCCTCAAAGCGGCGGCATGCGGCAACCTTCCTGCGGGTAACCGCCTGATCGCGTTGGCCTGTTCCGGTGGCGATGCGGGGCTGATTGCCGACTATGCCGAACGCAATCATCTGGCCTTGCCCCAGCTTGATGAAAGCCAGCGCCGTGAACTGGCACAGGTACTGCCCAGTTACGCCAACCTGGTCAACCCGTTGGATTTCACCACGGCCATCTGGGGCAATCGCGAGGCCCTCGACGCCATGCTCGACACTACCCTGCGCACCGATGCCGATGCCGCCCTGTTGGTGTTGGATTACCCGGCCGAGTCCACGGGTGAGCGCAAGGAGTGCGACCTGCTGCTGGAGTTGTTCTGCAACGCGCTGGGCCGGCATGGCAAGACCGGGTTTGTCACCTCGGCCTTTCCCGAATTGCTGCCGGCCCATGCCCGCGAGCGCCTGCATGCCCATGGCATCGCGGCGCTGCAAGGTGTGGAAGACGCGCTGGCGGCGTGGGGGCGGATTGCCGGCTACCAGAGCAATCGCCGTGTGCTGCTGGAGCGCGGCGAATCAATCCTCGAACCGCTATGCCCGAAGGCTCTGCAAGGCAGCGGTGAGGCCCTCGACGAGTGGGCTTCCAAACAAGCCTTGCGCGCGTTCGGCCTGACCACGCCAATCGGGATATTGAGTACCCCGGCCCGGGCGATCAGCGATGCCCAAGTGCTTGGTTATCCCCTGGTGCTCAAGGCGGTCAGCGCGCAGTTGCCGCATAAAACCGAAGCCGGTGCGGTGGTGCTGAACCTGAAAAATGGCATGGCGC
This sequence comes from Pseudomonas sp. FBCC-B1565, assembly GCF_059133265.1. Classification (NCBI taxonomy): domain Bacteria; kingdom Pseudomonadati; phylum Pseudomonadota; class Gammaproteobacteria; order Pseudomonadales; family Pseudomonadaceae; genus Pseudomonas; species Pseudomonas sp. FBCC-B1565. The sequence goes on along the minus strand of NZ_CP101438.1, from coordinate 4,368,280 downwards.
TGAGCACTGCACTTGAGCAGATGCGCGAGCACATCGGCGCTTATGCGCCCCATGTCGTGTTTGATCAACTGCTGCTGGAGGCCATGGCTGCGCCGCCGTTGGCAGAGTTGATCGTGGGCATCAAGCGCGAAAACGAGTTTGGCCTGGCACTGGTCATCGGTGCCGGCGGCATCCTGGTGGAGTTGCTCAAGGACAGCCGCAGCCTGCTGTTGCCCACCACCGACAGTGCCATCCGCAATGCCTTGCTCAGCCTGCGCAGCGCCCCGTTGCTGCAAGGTTTTCGCGGCCGTGACGGGGCGGATATGCAGGCATTGGTCGCGGCCATTCGGGCGGTGGTCGACTACGCCTGCGCCAACGCCGGGCAGTTACTGGAGCTGGATGTGAACCCATTGTTGGTCAGTGCCCAGGGCGCTACGGCGGTCGACGCATTGATACGTCTAGGAGATGAGCATGCACGATAACGCGATGACCGGTGGCCAGGCCCTGGTGCGGTTGCTGGCCAATTATGGGGTGGACACCGTGTTCGGCATTCCTGGTGTGCATACACTGGAGCTGTATCGCGGCCTGCCCGGCAGCGGCATTCGCCATGTGCTCACGCGCCACGAGCAAGGCGCCGGTTTCATGGCCGACGGGTATGCGAGGGTCAGCGGCAAGCCGGGGGTGTGCTTTGTGATCACTGGGCCCGGTGTGACCAATGCCGCCACCGCGATCGGCCAGGCGTATGCCGACTCGATTCCGCTGCTGGTGATCTCCAGCGTCAACAGCACCGCCAGCCTTGGCAAGGGCTGGGGCAGCCTGCACGAAACCCAGGACCAGCGGGCGATCACCGCACCGATCACCGCATTTTCGGCGGTCGCACTAAGTGCCGAGGATCTGCCTGAACTGATCGCTCGCGCCTACGCGGTGTTCGACAGCGAGCGCCCCCGCCCGGTGCACATCTCGGTGCCGCTGGACGTGTTGGCGGCGCCGATCAAGCGCGACTGGAGCGATGAAGTGGTGCGCCGCGCCGGTCGTGGCGTGCCGTCTGCGCAAGCCTTGGATCATGCGGTGGCCAAGCTCGCAGCAGCCCAGCGGCCCATGATTATCGCCGGGGGCGGTGCACTGGCGGCAGGCGAGGCGTTGCAGCGTTTGAGCACGCAGTTGGCTGCGCCGTTTTTCACCAGCGTGGCCGGCAAAGGCTTGCTGCCGCTCGATCATCCGTTGAATGCCGGTGCCACCCTGTGCGTCGAGCCCGGCTGGCAACTGATCAGCGAGGCCGATGTGGTGCTGGCGGTGGGCACGGAAATGGCTGACACCGACTATTGGCGCGAGCGCCTGCCCCTCAACGCCGAGCTGCTGCGGGTGGATATCGACCCGCGTAAATTCAATGATTTCTACCCCTGTGCCGTGGCGCTGCGCGGCGATGCCAACCAGACGGTGCTGGCGTTGCTGGAGCGTTTGCCAACCGTGTCAGCTGACGCGGAAATGGCAGCCAAGCGTGTGGCGGCATTGCTCCAGGCCGTTGAGCGGGGACACGGCCCGTTGCAGTCCACCCACCAAGCGATTCTTGACAGCATCGAAGCCGAACTGCCCGCCAATGCGTTCATCAGCAGCGACATGACCCAACTGGCCTACACCGGCAACTACACCTACCGCAGCCGCGCACCGCGCAGCTGGCTGCACCCCACCGGCTACGGCACCTTGGGTTACGGCCTGCCGGCGGGCATCGGTGCCAAGCTCGGTGCACCGCAACGGCCGGGCCTGGTGCTGGTTGGCGACGGTGGGTTTCTCTACACCGCCCAGGAACTGGCCACCGCTGTGGAGGAATTGGACAGCCCGCTGGTGGTGCTGTTGTGGAACAACGACGCACTTGGCCAGATCCGCGATGACATGCTCGACCTCGACATCGAACCCATCGGTGTGCTGCCGCGCAACCCAGACTTTGCGCTGTTCGCCCAGGCGTTCGGCTGCACCGTGAACCAGCCCCACAACCTGGATGAATTGCAGACGGACCTGCGCAACGCTTTCCAGCGCAATGGCGTGACCCTGATCGAGCTGAAACAGGCCTGCGCTGTTTGAGGAACTCCCATGAAGGTTTTGATTGTTCACGCCCATCCCGAACCGCAGTCGTTCACCGCGGCCCTACGTGATCAAGCGGTCGCCACGCTGCAAGGCCAGGGGCACAGCGTCAAGGTCAGTGATTTGTACGCCATGCAGTGGAACCCGGTGGCGTCGGCGGCGGATTTCTCCACGCGGGAAAACCCCGATTACCTGGTGTATGCCCTGGAGCAACGCCTGGGGGTGAAGAAACAGTCGATAGCGGCGGATATTCAGGCTGAGTTGGACAAGCTGCTGTGGGCCGATCTGTTGATCCTCAACTTTCCGATCTTCTGGTTCTCGGCACCGGCCATGCTCAAAGGTTGGATTGACCGCGTGCTGGTGTCGGGCGTGTGTTACGGCGGCAAGCGCTTTTACGATCAGGGCGGGCTGGCCGGTAAGCGGGCGCTGGTCACCGTGACCCTGGGCGGGCGCGCGCATATGTTCGGCGAGGGCGCGATTCATGGGCCGCTGGAGGACATGTTGCGACCGATCCTGCGCGGCACGCTGGCGTATGTGGGCTATGAGGTACTGGCGCCGTTTGTGGCGTGGCATGTGCCGTATATCAGTGCCGAGGCACGGCAGGATTTCCTGGTGGAGTATGAGCGGCGGCTGCAAGGGCTGGCGGATGAACAGCCCTTGGTGTTTCCGAAACTTGAGCAATTTGATGAGGCGCTGTACCCGCTGTAGCAGCGCCCTGGTCGGTCAGCCTCGTGCGCGCAAACGCTCGGCGGCGCTACGCAACAACTGCTCGGTGCCGTCCCAGCCCAGGCAGCCATCGGTCACCGACACGCCGTACTTCATCGATGCGCTCAACGGCTGGCAGCCTTCGAACAAGTGGCTTTCGAGCATCATGCCGATCAGCGACGTGTCGCCCTGCAAGCGCTGCTCCAGCACGTCGTTGAATACCGCCGGCTGACGCAGTGGGTCCTTGCCGCTGTTGGCATGGCTGCAATCGACCATGATCCGCGGCGCCACCTTGGACTTGGCCAGGTCGTGTTTCACCTGCGCCACGCTTTGCGCATCGTAGTTCGGCCCACGGTGACCGCCACGCAGTACCAGATGGGTGTCGGGGTTGCCCGGGGTCTGGATGATCGCCGGGTGGCCCTGGCTGTCGACGCCGAAGTGACGGTGCGGGTGGGACGCCGAGCGCATCGCGTCGCAGGCAATCGCCACGCCGCCGTCGGTGCCGTTCTTGAAGCCGACGGGCATGCCCAGGCCGCTGGCCATTTCGCGGTGGATCTGCGATTCGGTGGTGCGCGCGCCAATCGCGACCCAGCTGAGCAGGTCATCGAAGTAGCCGGCCGCCATCGGTTGCAGCAGCTCGGTGGCGACCGGCAGGCCCAGGCGCAGCATTTCGCGCATCAGTTCGCGGGACAGGTTGAGGCCGGCGGCCATGTCGTCGCTACCGTCCAGGTGCGGGTCGTAGGCCAGGCCTTTCCAGCCGATGGTGGTGCGCGGTTTTTCGACGTAGGCGCGGATCACCAGCAGCATCTGGTCGCTGACGTCGAGTGCGAGCTTCCTCAGGTTGCGGGCGTATTCCATGGCCGACTCCGGGTCGTGGATCGAGCACGGGCCGACGATCACCAGCAAACGTGAATCCTGACCATTGAGGATGGCGCGCACGGCGTGGCGATGGGCGTGGACTTGTTCAGTGAGGAACGGGCTGAGCGGCAGCTTGAGCTTTAAATCAAGCGCGCTGGGCAAGCGCTGGGTCAGGGCTTCATTGGCGCTGGTCAGGGCAGAAACGGGCAGGGCGGCGGTGGCAGAGTTCATATTCAAGGCTTCCTGGGCAAGCGGCGGGTTGTTCCCGCGCGCCTGGCCCTACTGGGGTGTTCGACAATGGGCCGTATTGGCTGTGTGTGTTGGCTTGCCACCCATAGGTGACCGATCGGAGGCGGCAGGCTGTCCCGAGCGGAGCTGGCTAAATCGCCATGCAGTGGAAGTGTCGTAGCGGTAATAGGTGGCGTAGTTCATGTCGTGTGTCCTTTAAGTGTTCGTCAAAAAATAGTGGGGCCTGAAAAAACAAAACCCCCGGTCGGGGAGCCGACCGGGGGTTTAGATTTCTCTGGTAGGCGACCCCTTGAGTAGTGGGCGCCGATTTCAGGTATCAGGCGCGCCAGTGGCTAAACCAATACCCAAAATAAAAGCTGACCAGTGCGCTCGAACCGTTCAGACGGGTAGCCGATACCGAGCGCGGGGCGCTGGCAGCAGGGCAAACCTGAGGGATGGTGAGTTGCAACATGGTGTGTCTCCAAATGATGGGGGGGAGCTTACTAGAGGGATGCAGGAGGATTCAATCAGTAATTTCTATTGCGCGGGGGGACTGACTGCTATCGACCGAGATATGCTTGCAACACCTTGGATGATTGCTTGGACGCGACCATGACTGCCCTGACCCTTGCTGCTGCTCAATCTGTTTCCATCGCGGGCGACGTGCCGGCCAATATCGAGCGGCACTTGGCCCTTATGCACGCGGCGGCCGACCATGGCGTGCACGTGCTGGTGTTTCCGGAACTCTCGTTGACCGGCTATGAACCGTCACTGGCGGCCGAATTGGCGATTGTTCCCGAGGACGCGGTGCTGGCGCCGCTGCGCGAAATGGCACGGGAGTTGGGCTTGATCGCGGTGGTCGGCATGCCGATCCGCCTGGCACCAGGGGCAGGTGTGCTGATCGCTGCGCTGGTGTTGGGGGCCGACGGTTCTCTTGCGGTGCACACCAAGCAGCATCTGCATCCTGGCGAAGAACTGGCGTTTGTCGCGGGGCAGGGTGGTGCGGCGCTCGACACTGGCGATGACCGCATTGCGCTGGCGGTGTGCGCGGATTTCTCCCATGCCAGTCACCCGCGCCAGGCGGCTGAGGCGGGCGCCACTGTCTACGCCGCCAGTGTGTTGATCAGCGAAGGCGGCTATGCAACAGACAGCGCGTTGCTCCGGGGCTATGCGGCCGAGCATGGCCTGTTGGTGTTGATGGCCAACCATGGCGGGCCATCGGGTGGCTATGTGTGTGCCGGTCGCAGCGCCATTTGGGCCACCGATGGCCGTTTACTGGCCGCCGCGCCGGGCCTGGGTGAGGCGTTGGTGATCGCCCGCCGCAAGGGTGCTACGTGGGCTGGTCAAGTGGTAGTGCTGTAAATGGGGTTTCACCTGCGCGCCGCGACGGACCAGGAATTGCCGTTCGCCCGAACCCTGACCTTCGAGGCCATGAGTCGCTATTACCTGCAATACGACCTGGTGTGGTCCAACGATGGCTTTGATGTCGCTTGGGCGGGCCGCGAAAACTGGCTGATCTGCAACGACGAGGCCGTGCTGGGTTTTATCAGCCTGAGCCGCGACAGCCGCGCACTCTACATCCGTGAGTTGCATATGCTTGCGGCGTGCCGCAGGCAGGGCGCGGGCAGTTGGGTATTGCAGCAGATGGCGCTCAAGGCCCAGGCGTTGGGGTTGCTGCGTTTGACCGTGTTCAAGACCAACCCGGCCCGCAGGCTCTATCAGCGCATGGGATTTAGCATTGTCGGTGAGGAAGACTGCTTCTGGCGCATGGAACGTATCTGTCCATCCAGTTAAACCATGCGCTCAATCCTAATAAGCGCATACTGGTTTCAGGAGACGACTTCCTGATTGTTGTTTTGGCCATCAGCCTCAGAAAGGATGACCCCTTCTTTCATGCCCAAAAGGACCGCTACCTTATGGGCTTCTCCACGCCGTCCCTTTTTGCGCCCCGCGAGTACTTGATAGGTGGTTGCCGGATCAACGCCATGTTCTCGGGCGAACGCTTGAACTGACTTTCCTTGATGTTCCAGCCAAGCCTTGGCTTGTGCGGCAGTGCGGATTCCGGGCATAGTTCAAAACCGTTCAAGTTTGTTTAACAAAGAGATGAGTGTGTCACCTCTTGGGGTGTGCCAAATAGGATCATACATCCAAATGAGTGGAATCGGTTCGCGTTTGAGGCAAGAAAGGGAGCGACTTGGGCTGTCGCAAAAAGTGTTTGGTGAAATTGGAGGCGTTGAAGCCAACGCACAAGGTAAATACGAAAGTGGAGGGCGGGCGCCTAAAGCAGACTACTTGTCCCGTGTCGCCGAAAAAGGTGTGGACGTGTTGTACGTATTGACCGGTATTGCCACCCCCATTCAACTGGATAACCTGAGCCAGATTGAAGAAAAGGTACTGGGAGACTACCGCGCGATGTTCAAGGAAGACCAGGCTGCGATCCGCCGCTTGACGTCTACCCTGGCCGAACATTCAGCTTCGCTGAATGGAAAACCCAAGCCGCAGCCCCAGGATTCCTGACCTGCCGCCCAACAAACAGAGCCGTTCACCCTAGGGTGGACGGCGTCTGTGTGTTCAAACTCTATATATATGACGCTTGCAGCTAGGTCTGCGCCTTGGTTTTTTGCTAAGGTGTTCAGCAACCTATAAGACCATATCGCGAGGTGTCTGCTTGATTAGGGTGCTAGTAGTCGATGACCATGATCTCGTTCGTACAGGCATTACACGAATGCTGGCTGACATCGATGGCCTGCAAGTAGTCGGTCAGGCCGAGTCCGGGGAAGAGTCCCTGATCAAGGCCCGGGAGTTGAAACCCGATGTGGTGCTGATGGACGTCAAGATGCCCGGTATCGGCGGTCTTGGCGCCACGACCAAGTTGTTGCGCAGCCACCCGGACATCAAGGTCGTGGTGGTGACCGTGTGTGAAGAAGACCCGTTCCCGACGCGCCTGCTGCAGGCCGGCGCGGCCGGTTACCTGACCAAGGGCGCAGGCCTCGCCGAGATGGTGCAAGCCATTCGCCTGGTGTTTGCCGGGCAGCGTTACATCAGCCCGCAGATCGCCCAGCAACTGGCCATTAAATCCTTCCAGCCCACCAGCGACTCGCCGTTCGATGCGCTGTCGGAGCGGGAGATCCAGATTGCCTTGATGATCGTCGGCTGCCAGAAGGTGCAGACGATCTCCGACAAGCTGTGCCTGTCGCCCAAGACCGTCAACACCTACCGTTATCGCATTTTCGAGAAGCTCGCCATCAGCAGTGATGTTGAATTGACCCTGCTCGCGGTGCGCCACGGCATGGTCGACGCCAGCGCCTGACATGACCACACCGTTTGATCCCAGTGCCTTCCTCTCGACCTGCAGTGGCCGCCCCGGCGTGTACCGCATGTTCGACAGCGAGGCGCGCCTGCTGTATGTCGGCAAAGCCAAGAACCTGAAGAACCGCCTGGCGAGTTACTTTCGCAAGAGCGGTCTCGCGCCGAAAACCGCCGCGCTGGTGGCGCGCATCGCCCAGGTCGAAACCACCATCACCGCCAATGAAACCGAAGCACTGCTGCTTGAGCAGACGCTGATCAAGGAATGGCGGCCGCCTTACAACATCCTGCTGCGCGATGATAAGTCCTACCCCTACGTGTTTTTATCCGACGGCAACTTCCCACGCCTGAGCATTCACCGCGGTGCGAAGAAGCAGAAGGGCAAGTATTTCGGGCCCTATCCCAGCGCCGGCGCGATCCGCGAAAGCCTGAGCCTGCTGCAAAAGACCTTTTTTGTGCGCCAGTGCGAAGACAGCTTCTACAAGAACCGCACCCGGCCGTGCCTGCAATACCAGATCAAGCGCTGCAAGGCGCCCTGCGTGGGCCTGGTGGAGCCGGCCGAGTATGCCGAGGATGTGCGCCACTCGGTGATGTTCCTCGAAGGGCGCAGCAATGCCCTCACCGACGAACTTTCCGGCGCCATGGAGCAGGCCGCCAGTACCCTGGACTTTGAAAAGGCCGCCGAACTGCGCGACCAGATTTCCCTGCTGCGCCGCGTGCAGGACCAGCAGAGCATGGAAGGCGGTACCGGTGACGTCGATGTGATCGCCGCCTTCGTCAACCCGGGCGGCGCCTGTGTGCACCTGATCAGCGTGCGCGGCGGGCGGGTACTGGGCAGCAAGAACTTCTTCCCGCAGACCGGTATCGACGAGGACGTGGCCGAGGTCATGGCGGCCTTCCTGGGCCAGTATTACGTGAGCAGTCCCGAACGCGACCTGCCGTCGGAGCTCATCGTCAACGTGGTGCACGAAGACTTCCCCACGCTGATCGAGGCGATCCACGAACTGCGCGGCCGCGAACTGGACATCAGCCACCGCGTACGCGGCACCCGCGCCCGTTGGCAGCAACTGGCCGTGACCAATGCCGAACAGGCCCTGGGCGCGCGCCTGGCCAATCGACAGCACGTCGCCGCACGCTTCGACGCCCTGGCCGAAGTCCTCAACCTGGACGAACCGCCGCAGCGCCTGGAGTGTTACGACATCAGCCACTCCAGCGGCGAAGCCACCGTGGCGTCCTGCGTGGTGTTCGGGCCGGAAGGGCCGATCAAATCCGACTATCGGCGCTACAACATCGAAGGCGTCACCGCCGGCGATGACTACGCAGCCATGCACCAGGCCCTGACCCGACGTTTCAGCAAGTTGAAGGACGGCGAGGGCAAGCTGCCGGATATCCTCTTGGTGGACGGTGGCAAGGGCCAGCTGTCCATGGCCCGCGACGTGCTCAACGAACTGGCGGTGCCCGACCTGATCCTGCTCGGCGTGGCCAAGGGCGCCACGCGCAAGGCGGGTTTCGAGACGTTGTACTTGAATGATGCCGCCCATGAGTTCACCTTGAAGGGCGACTCACCGGCGCTGCACCTGATCCAGCAGATCCGCGATGAAGCCCACCGTTTCGCCATTACCGGCCACCGCGCTCGTCGTGGCAAAACCCGACGAACCTCAACCCTGGAAGGGGTGGCGGGCGTCGGGCCGACACGGCGACGCGACTTGCTTAAACATTTTGGTGGCTTGCAGGAGCTATCCCGTGCCAGCATTGACGAAATAGCCAAAGCTCCCGGTATCAGTAAAAAGCTCGCTGAGTTGATTTATGCGAATCTGCACAGCGAATAGAATGCCTTTCCACCTCGTAGCCAGTTGTGCCGATGAATATCCCTAATCTGATCACCGTTCTACGCGTCCTGCTTATTCCTATTTTCATCCTGTTGTTTTATTTGCCGTACGAGTGGAGTTATGCGGCCTCCAGTTCGGTATTCGCCTTCGCGGCCGCCACCGACTGGCTCGACGGCTACCTGGCCCGTCGCCTGGAACAGAGCACGCCGTTCGGCGCGTTCCTCGACCCGGTGGCCGACAAACTCATGGTGGCCGTCGCCCTGGTCCTGCTGGTGCAGGAACACGGCAACCTGTGGCTGACCCTGCCGGCCGCCGTGATCATCGGCCGCGAAATCGTGGTTTCCGCCCTGCGCGAATGGATGGCCGAAATCGGCGCCCGCGCCCACGTCGCCGTCTCCAACATGGGCAAATGGAAAACCGCCGCGCAGATGCTCGCGCTGGTGATCCTGCTGGCCAACCCGTCGGACTTCTCCTTCTGGGTGTTGACCGGCTACGCCTTGCTGCTCATCGCCGCCGGCCTGACCTTGTGGTCGATGCTCCAGTATCTGCGCGCTGCCTGGCCGCATCTGCGCACCACCGTTGAAAAGAAATAAAACATTTTCGAATCAAGGGGTTGACCGGTTCTGATAATTCTATAGAATGCGCATCACCAAGACGCGGGAATAGCTCAGTTGGTAGAGCACGACCTTGCCAAGGTCGGGGTCGCGAGTTCGAGTCTCGTTTCCCGCTCCAAACACAAAGAAAAAGCCACTCTAACGAGTGGCTTTTTTTTGCCTGCTGTTCCGTCCAGAATCGTGTCCGCCATTCGGCCAGTCTCGATTGCCGATTGTTCGCGCAGCCCAACGGTCAACGCCTGAAAGCCTGCGTTTTGGCCATCGAGACAATCAATAGCGCCGGCAGCAGCAGCGCCAATGCTACCCAGGGAATAGCGCTCGCCCCACAGGTTTCCAGGAGAACACCGCCGATCACACCGCTGCCTGCAAATGCCAGGTTAAAGACGGTGACCAGCATTGATTGCGCAATGTCAGCGCCGTCTCCGGCAACTTCAGCCAAGGCGGTTTGCAATAAGGTTGGCGCGCCGCCGAAGCTCATCCCCCACAAGACGATGCTGATGTAGATCGCACTGGCGGGCAGGTCACCCAGCCCAAGGGCAAACGACACCAGGGTGAATGCTGTCAGGCTGAGCAGTACCAGGCTGCGAAGCCTGCCATCAATCAGCGTGCCGATCACCCATAGGCCGAACAAGGCCGCAATACCGAATGCAAGTAGGCCCCGATCAACCTGATCGGCCAGGCCAACCGAAGCCAGGAACGCTGCAATATAGGTATAGAGCGTGTAATGGGCCAGGATCCAGAGTATGACCACCGCCAGCACCGGCCGCACCCCCGGGGTTTGCAGGACCCTGCGCAGCGGCAGGCGTCGATCGGCGCGTTGTCCGGGAAAGTCAGGCACTTTCAGATAGATCCAGGCCATCAGCAAAAGGCTGAGTCCTGAGAGCGTCCCGAACACGCATCGCCATCCCAGCAATTTGCCGAGCCAGGCACCCAGCGGTACCCCCAGGGCCAGTGCCAAAGGGATGCCGAGCATGGCCAGCGCCATGGCGCGACCTTGCAATTGTGGGGCGACCAAGCGTCTGGCGTAGCCGGCCAGCAGGCTCCAGGCCAGACCGGTGGCAATGCCCACCATGAAGCGCGCCGCCAGCGTCAATGCAAACCAGGGCGAGAGGGCGGTGACCGCATTGCAGGTGCAAAACACCGCGACCGCCAGTAATAGCAACAAGCGCCGACGCCAACCCTGCAACGCGAGCGTCAAAGGAATAGCCGCCAACCCTGAGCCCAGTGCGCACAGCGTCACCATCTGGCCGGCCCATGCTTGCGACACACCCAATGCCTCGGCGATCTGTGGCAAAAGTCCTGCAGGCACGGTTTCGTTGGCGGTAGCGATAAAGCTACCCATTGTCAGCGCCAACAGGGCCGCCAGTGGCAGACGCCCGGTAGTGAGATGTTCGCGCGTGTTAGATGTCGTGAAAGAGCCATTTTCAACATGTGATTTGCCAGTCATGACCTGTGCTCAGTGGGAAGGGAGGGACAAGTGTGATGAATTGCCACAGATTTGATAATTGGCCTACCATTTGATGATCTATCAAATTTGAATTGAATATGACCACTGACCGATTGGGTGATATGCGTTTGTTTGTCGAGGCGGCGGCACTCGGCAGCCTGTCTGCCGCAGGACGCAAACTGGCACTGTCGCCAGCTGCGGCCAGCGCGCGCCTCATCAAGCTTGAGGCGGCGCTGCGCACCAAATTGTTTGATCGCACAACCCGTCAGTTGCGCCTCACGGAAGAAGGTCGGTTTTACTTGCAGCAGTGCTGGGTCGCATTGCGGGCTATCGATGAGGCGGAATCGGGGCTTCAAGCCAGTCAAACTGAAGTGCGTGGCAAGGTGCGGATATCCGCGTCTGCCGACTTTGGCCGCAATCTTTTGAATGACTGGCTTGAGGCATTCAGTGTGTTGCACCCGGAACTGTGCGTCGCGCTGACGTTGTCGGATTCGGTGTCGAATCTGGTGCAGGACGATATTGATCTGGCAATCCGGTTTGGGCAGCCACATGAAAGCTCGATGATCGCCAGGCAGTTAGCGCCCAACTGGCGAGTACTGTGCGCTTCGCCTGACTACCTGGCGCGATACGGTGTACCCCAGACCCCTGCTGACCTGGTTAACCACAAGTTCATCGTGCTGGTGACTGGCGCAGGGCCATTGAACACCTTTCACTTTGTGGTGGACGGTCAGGCATGGAACCACACCGTGCCCATGAGCCAGGCATGGGAGACCAACGATGGCGCACTCGCGCGCGCATGGGCGTTGGCCGGGCATGGCATCGCACGTAAGACCATCTGGGATGCTGCCGCCGATATCCGTGCTGGGCGACTGAACGTCCTGTTGCCTGACTTTTCTGTCCCGGAGGCCGGCGTCTACGCGGTATTGCATGGCAACCGTTACCGGGTTCCCCGCGTGCGGGTCTTGCTGGATTTCCTTGTCGAGCAGTTCGATCGCGCAACCGATGAGCTGCTGTCAGGTCTTGAAGTGCCTGATGCCAGGAGGTCGTAAGCCACGTCATACCAGATAGGGGCGTGGTCGCTCAGCCTTGGGTTTTCCTGGCGCGGGATTTCTTCTGCGCAGGTTGAGCGTCGCCCTCATCGAGCGCGTCGCCCCCCAGGCTGCGGGTCAGCTGTACGGCAGCGCTCTGAAACAGTGGGTGCAACGTCTGTGCCTGTTCGGCGGTCAGTCGGCTCGCGGGGCCGGAGAGTACCAGCGCGCCAATCAGGTTTTCCCCCGGGCCGAAAATCGGCAGTGCCATCGAGGAAGCGTGCGGGTCCGTGGCGCCCACGGAGTAAATCGGTTTCATCATTTTCGCCGCCAGGGAGTACGGCGTTCTCAACGCTTCGGCGCCGGCAGCGCCGTCCATGGGGCGCGTATCACCGGGTTGCAGGTGCAGGCGCAAGTGGTGCGGTGAGTTCACGCGATAGAGGCACATTCGGTAAGCGCCATGCCTGACATAAAAGGATGCCGTTTCTCCGGTTTCCTGGGTCAGCGTGTGAAGCAATGGGGTGATATGCCGTTCCAGGTCGAGCCCGTCCTGGTAGACGGTATTCAAGCGCATGATCTCCGTGGCCAGTTGATAGCGGCCGTCGGCCAGGCGGCTGATCAGGCCGTAATTTTCCAGGGAAACCATCAAGCGCATGATGGTGCTTTTGATCAGCCCGGTTCGGTCGGCGAGTTCAGCCAGCTCCAGGGCGGTGTCGCCCATCTTGAACGCGGTGAGCACGGTCAGCACCCGATCGGCCGAAGCAACCCCGGTGACTGCCGGGCGCGGGCGAATTTTTACCATGGGGTGGCTCCTTGTGAGGGTGGGCGTGGGCTGTGCGTGAGCAGGGTGCAAAATACTGCCATTGGCGCGCGGGGGCAATGCGCGTGAAGGATTGGCCGCGCGCGCTAAATAAAACGCTGCTGACGGGGCGGGGCCCGGCAGCAGCGAGGGTGCAGCCTATAGGGGAGATCAGCCCGCGTTGGCTTCCTTGTTGAACTCCACGGGATCACTCGATTTGTTCAGGTGCTTGCGTCCGATCAACAACACCATGAGTGCACCCAGCGCGCACAGTGCCGCGAGCGGCAGCAAGGCCAGCGCATGGCTGCCCGTGGCATGCTGGATCGTGCCGTAGACATTCACCATGAGGCCGCCGCCGATCAGGTTGGCCATCGCACCCACTGCCGCCAGGCCTGCCGCTGCGGTGGAGGACGACAGCCAGGTCGACACCAGGGCCCAGAACGGTCCCTTCATCGAGTAAGCGCCGATCAGCACCATGGACATCATCAGCACGGTTGCCACCAGTGAAGAGGTCATCAGCGCCAGCAACAGGCCGGCCGTGATCAACAACAGGGTGGTCGCGGTGTGCCAGCGGCGTTCACCGGTCTTGTCGGAGCTGCGGCCCCACAGGATCATCAGGATCGACGCCAGGCCGTACGGAATGGCATTGACCAGGCCGATTTCCAGGTTATTCAAGCCAAAGGTCTTGAGCAATTGCGGTGCCCAGACACTCATGGTGCTGCCTGCCGCAGAGGCGCCGGAATAGATCAGCGCCAACACCCAGATGTGTTTATGGCGCAGCAGCTTCCACAACGAGATATGCCCGATGGCGGTCTTGCGGCCGCGTTCTTCGGCCAGTCGGTTGGTCAGCCAGCCACGTTGCTCGTCACTCAGCCATTTGGCTTGCTCGGGGCGATCGGTCAATACGAACAGGCAGGCGATACCCAGCAACACTGCGGGAATGCCTTCGATGATGAACAACCAGTGCCAGCCGCGCATGCCAAACCAGCCGTCCAGGCTCAGCAGAAGGCCGGACAGCGGCGAGCCAATGAAGTTGGCGCCGGGAATGGCAACCATGAAGATCGCAACCATGCGTCCACGGTAGGCGGCCGGCAACCAGTAGGTGAGGTAAAGCAGTACGCCAGGAAAAAAGCCGGCCTCCGCGGCGCCCAGCAGGAAGCGCATCACATAGAGCGAGTTGGCGCCCTGCACGAATGCAGTGCCTGCCGAAATCAGCCCCCAGGTAATCATGATGCGAGCAATCCAGACCCTTGCACCGAAGCGCTGCAAGGCCAGGTTGCTCGGCACTTCGACCAGGAAGTAAGAGACAAAGAACAGGCTGCTGGCAAAGCCGAAGATCGCCGGTGTCAGGCCCAGGTCCTGGTTCATCTGCAAGGAAGCCATGCCGATATTGCCGCGGTCGATGATCGCCAGCAGGTAGCAGAGGATCAGGAACGGCAGCAGCCGCCACGCCACCTTGCGCATGGTTGAGCGCTCAACGGCGCTGATTTCGGTAGAGCTGGTAGACATGACTCTCTCCCATTTTGTTTTTTTTGGAGAAGCGTTATGACCCGCACTGCTACTTGAGGCGTGCGGGTTGCATGAATTCAATCACTGCGCATAGAGATGACGATTGACCACCGCGCGCGGGTCGGGCGCGATGCCGCCCCAGAAATCGATGATCTGTTGCACGGCCAGCAGCCCCACGCGGTCCCGCGCTTCGGCGGTATTGGCGCCCACATGCGGCGTCGCCACCAGGGTCGGCAGGCCCCATAGCGGCGAGTCGGCAGGCGGCGGTTCGGGGTTGAACGTATCCAGGCCGGCGCCGCCGATCTGGCCCGTGCTCAGGGCTTTTACCAAGGCGTCGGTCTCAATCAGCTCACCGCGTGCGGTGTTGATCAGCAGGCTGCCGGGGCGCATGCGCTTGAACTGCGCCTCGCCGAACAGGTTGCGGTTCTGCTCCGTGAGCGGGCAATGCAGGCTGATGATATCGCAGTCCGCCAGCAAGGCATCGAAGTCGCTGACCTGCTCAACGTTGGGCACGTCAGGCAGGTTTTTCAGGTAGGGGTCGTACACCTTGACCTGCATGCGCAGCGGGCCGACCAGCTCCATCAGAATTCGACCGATTGAGCCCAGGCCGACCAGGCCCAAGGTCTTGCCCGACAGCTCGATACCGACCGAGGTCGCTTTATCCCAATGCCCATCGCGCATCCGTGCATCCAGCAGGGCGGTGTGGCGGGCGACGCTGAACATCAACGCCAGTGCATGCTCGGCGACCGACTGCGCATTGGCGCCCAGGGCAATGGTCACGGGAATGCTGCGTTCGGCGGCTGCCGCAATGTCGATGGTGTCGTAGCCCACGCCGTGCTTGGCAATGATCTTCAACTGCGCGGACGCCTGGATCATGTCCCGCGTCAGGTGACCCTGGCGCACGATGATTGCATCGGGCTGTTCGCGCGCAATGATCGCAGTGAGTTCGTCGGCGGGTAGGTAGGGGATGGTCGGTATGACGCGCACGCCGTGTGAGGCGGCGTGGGCCATGGCTTCGGCAGTCAATTCAGGGCCGGTCAGCAAAAGGGTTCGGGTCATGTTGCGCACCTTGGTTTTTTTATCTGTGTGCAGCTGGGGGCTAATGACATGACCCTCAGCGGTGACTAAAACCTAACATAATGAAACGGCGTTGCAATAAAAAGATTTTTTCAGGATGAATTCCATTCTTTGATCATGCTGTAGTGCCTGTGTTTTTCTTGATAAATCAGCATTTTATTTTTGAATAAGCTGATTTTCATGCCTTGTGACAATCAGCGTTTACGCGACGAGCTGCACGCAATGCTTGCTTGCAAGTCAAAAAATGAAATGATAATTTCGAAATGCCGTTTCATTTTAATTATTCTGCAGTCGCGCCACGGCTTACAAAAAACATAAGAAGGTGACCCCATGTCCATTGGTTTCAGAGTGCTCGAACAAGCTCGCAAAGTGTCCGTCGAATGGGTTGAGCGCTACCGGACGGTGCCCGTCGCCAACATCAGCGACTCGATGAATCGCATGACCGCCGGCGGCGCCAGCCTGCGTGCCATGCACCGTCAGGGTGTGTTGGTGGGACCGGCACTGACCGTCAAGGCGCGCCCGGGCGACAACCTGATGCTGCATTACGCCATTGACATCGCACAGCCGGGCGACGTCATCGTGGTGGATGCCGGCGGCGACCTGAGCAACGCACTGATCGGTGAAATGATGGTCGCGTATGCGGTCAAAAAAGGGGTGGCCGGCATTGTAATCAACGGCGCCATCCGTGACGCCGCCAGTATCGGCGCCGGTGATTTCCCGCTGTTCGCCGCCGGCGTCACCCACCGTGGCCCTTACAAGGACGGCCCAGGCGAGGTCAACGTGGCGATTGCGATTGATGGCATGGTCATCGAACCCGGTGACCTGGTCATCGGCGACGAAGACGGCTTGCTCTGCGTGCCGTTTGATCAGGTCGGTGAAGTGTATGATCGTGCCCACGCCAAGCATGCTGCCGAACAAAAGCAGCTTGAACAGATTGCCCAGGGTGAAAACGACCGTACCTGGGTCCTGAAATCTCTCATACAGAAAGGCTGCGAGCTCCCTGGCTGATCCCGCTACACCCTGGCCGCCGTGTTCGGCCAGGGTTCACGGGCAGGGCGTCGCAGGCTTCATACCTAAAGGCTCGATGTGACTTCTGTTCCCGTCTCCCGTTGGCCCGCGCCGATCCGCGCATTGAGCCATCGCAATTTCCAGATCTACTTCGTGGGTCAGGGCCTATCGACCCTGGGTAAGTGGATTCAACAGGTCGCACTGGCCTGGCTGGCTTATCACTTGACGGGTTCGGCTGTATTGCTGGGCACGATTGCTTTCCTGACGCTGCTGCCCCAATTGTTGGTCGGCCCACTGGCGGGCGCCTGGTCGGACCGCCACGACAAACGCCGCCTATTGATGGGCGTGCAAACCCTGCTTGCCCTGCAATCGCTGGTGTTGGCCGTACTCACCTGGCAGCAATGGATGGGCCGGGAGGTGATCATCGTCATGGCGCTGATTCTCGGCTTGCTCAATGCCCTGGAAACACCGCTGCGCCAGGCGTTGATCAGCAGTTTCGTCGACGACCCCAGGGACTTGCCCAACGCGCTAGTGCTGAACGCAATGCTGATCAACGCCGCCCGCTTTATTGGCCCTCCGCTGGCGGGGTTGCTGATCAACTGGAGTGGCGAAGCCGGCTGTTTTCTCCTGACCAGTATCGCGTTTGTCATGTTGCTGATCGGGCTGGGCAGAGTGAGAAGCCGCGAGCAAACCAAGGCCCAGGGTTCCACCGCAGAGATTTTCCGTGAAGGCCTGCGCTACCTGTGGCGCACACTTCATATTCGGCGTTTGCTGATCAGCGTGATCATGGTCAACCTGCTGGCCTCTTGTTACACGGTGCTGTTGCCGATCCTGGCAAAAAACGTGTTCGCCGGTGATGCGCAAACCTTGGGTTGGTTATGGGGTGCCGCCGGTGCCGGGGCGTTTGTCGCGACGATTTTCCTGGCGTTTGTCGGCGGTGCGTCGAACCTGCAACGCATCATCGGCGCCGGGGCACTGGTGTGTGCGATCGCCTTGTGCGCGATAGCCGCCAACCCGCCGTTGTGGTTCACGCTGATCGTGCTGGCGGGCTTGGGGTTTGGCATCACCGTGAGCAATGTCAGCAGCAACATGACCCTGCAAAGCACCGCGCCCGAGGCGCTGCGCGGGCGGGTGATTGCGTTCTACATCGCCATGCGTTTCGGCTTCGAAGCGATTGGTGGGTTGTTGGCTGGGCTGGCGGCTGCGGCCTTCAGCGTGCAGTGGACCTTGTTGCTGGCCGGTGCACTGCTGTTGGCGTATCAGGGCGTCAGTGGATGGTTGTCAGTTTGCAGGCACCGTTCTGGCAGGGGGCCGTCAGGGTGACAGTCGGTTCGCTGCTTTGCTGGCAGGCGACTCGACAGAACGCGGCGCTTTGACCGATACCGATAACCGCACGTCATTTCATGTCCCTGGCCTGGATCCACAGCACCGCATCCTGGGACAGGGGTTTGCCCTTGTAGGTTTTGGTCGCGCCGATGTTGAGCGCCGCAATGCCCCACCAGCCAGCGCGTGGCAGGCCGATGGTCACGATGCCTTGGGCATCCGAATACGTACTCAAGGATTTGAAGGCGGCTTGGGGGGCAGTGACATAGTCCTTCTGGCCAAAGGCGTTGTTTTTGATGTCGACCGCATGATTGACGTACTCGATTTCGATCTCGGCGAACGGCACGGGCTTGCCGTCAGCCAGGACCAACGCGCGGAACACGCCACCCGTCCAGTTTGCATACGGCTTGTTCAGGGGTTGGATCTCAACCGCCAACCCTTGGGGTTCTGACCCGTTGCCGGGCACGCCGCCCACGTTCACGACGAGCTTGGTGAACTGTTGGATGTAGACGCCTTCCTCGGTTTCCAGATACGGCTCAGGTTCGAGTACGAAAATATGGTCGCCCAGGGGCCGCACCAACTCCCGTGGAATCGACGCACGATAGGCGGTCACTGGTTTTTCGCGACCCTGCCACTGGACGGGTTTGAGGTATTGGCGCAGGTCGGTTGTTTTTCCGCCGTGGCCGCTGATGAGGCTGAAGGCCTTGGGTTCACCCATGGCCATCGTCGGCCCACCGGAGAACGGATGCGTGAACACTATAGCGAAGTCCAGGTCGGCCGCACGCTGCAGCGCGGTTTCGTCAAGGTAGAGCATCTGGAAGTGCGCTTGCGCGGCGCAGGTCATGCAACCGAAGGTCGCGGCGGCAAAGGCTTGGAGCAGTCGTCGTTTGATCAGCATGGTCGGGCTCACTTTGAGATGTCAGAGGACTGGATCGTGGCGCCATGGTTTTCACCACCGAGGAATTCCACCGAGTACGCGCCGGCGGGGGCCTGGAACGTGTAGCTGTTGTCCTTGTCGACAGTCCCTTCGAGCAATAGCTTGTTGCTGGGGTCCTGGACATGGATTTTTCGACCTGCGGCGGAACTGCCGTCGGTGTAGCCGGCTTCACATTTCACCCAGTCATCGTGCTCGATGTAGCAGTCGAAAACGGGGCCGTGGGCCAGCGCGGCCTGGCAGAACAGCAGGGCACCTGCCAGCAGTATCGGGTGGGCCAGATCTCGCGGTTTCATAAGGTTTCGTTCTCCATGGTCGAAGTGGATCACTGCGGCGTCGCCGTTTGGGCGGCAGCCACTGCGGGAGCGGCCGGCGCGAAGGCCGCCAGCAAGGCGTCGAGGTTGGCACTCAGCAGCGCCTCGTAGCTGTTGGCCGGGTTGGCGAGCATGCCCGGGTTGCCGCTATCCAGGATCAGCAGGCGTGCGCCGCCGTCCTCGATGGCCTGTGCAATCCTGGCGTCAGGCGCCCATTTGTGGACTACCACGCGGATATCACGCTCGCGAAGGTAGCGGGTCAGGGCGGCGCGGTCGGCGTCCGTCCAGTCGATGTCCTGGCGCACGAACCAACCGTCCACATACACGCCGAACTCGCCGAACAGGTAGACCGGCTCGCTGACCAGCGACAGCACGCGCAGGTCTGGCACTTTCAGCAGCCGATCGCCGTAGCCGGCCTTCAGGCGGCGCATGCGGCCGTCGAGCGCAGCGAGGTTGCGCGCGATCCGTGGCGCGTCGGTCGGGGACAGCCGAGCCAGGTCGGCGGCAATCAATGCCGACATGCGCATGGCATTGACCGGCCCCAGCCAGGCGTAAGGCGACGGGCCGCCTTCGCCGTTGCGGGCGTCTGCCCAGGGCACATCGTTTGCCGGCACGCGTGTTACGGCCACGCCGGGCTTGAGGCTGTCCCAAGAGTGCGACGCATCGATCTCGACGATCCGCAGGTTGTGGCGCCGCGCCGTCGCATACAACGGGTCGGCGCGCCACAGGCTACTCAGGGTGACCACGGCGACGGCCCTCTGGAACACCGCCGGCTCCAGGCGCGACAGCGCGTTGGCCTGGCTTTCCATGGGCACGGCGGCGTCCAGCGGGACACGTACGACCTCGATGTGCGTGCCTTCGCCGAGTGCCGAGGTGAGCGCATACATCGCCGGCAGGGCGACGAGCACTGGCTGTTGCTCCTGCGCAAAAGCTGACGGCGCGCCACCCAGCAGCAGGGCGAACAGCGCCAGCCAAGGGCGAATTGAGCGGTTGAACCTTTTCATACGCTGGCCCCTTTGAACTGCGGCGCGGTGCCGCGGATGAGGGTGGTGAAGGCAAATACCAAGGCTGCGACGATCACGATGGCGCCACCCGTGGGCACCGGAATATGGAACTGCATCGGTGCCAGAATCCCGACCACACAGGAAAAGGTCGCAATCAGGACGGCCCACGTGACCAGGCCCGGCAGTGAGCGGCTGATGTTGCGGGCTGCGGCTGCCGGTATCAGCAGCAAGGCCTCGACCAGCACGGCGCCGATGATCTTCAAGCAGGCGACCGTTACCAGGGTGACCAACACCACGAACAGGTACTCGACGCTGCGCACCTTGACGCCGCGCGCATGGGCCAGGCTCGGGTTGAGGCTGGAGAGCAACATGCCGTTGTACAGGGGCAGCCCGATCAGCGTGCAAATCACCGTCACGCCCAGCAGTACGTTCATGTCGGTGTGGTCGACCGCCAGGATCGAGCCGAACAGCACGCCTTCCATGACGTGTGTGTTGATTTTCGCGGACACGAACAGCAGCAATGAGGCACCGACCGCCAGCGAGATGGACAGGAACACGCCGATCAACGTGTCATTGGCCAGGGTGGTGCGGTGCTGCGTGTACTTGAGGGTCAGGGCGAACAGCAGGCAGAAGCCGAACATCGAGAAGTAGGGCGAGGTGTAGGACTCGCCGATCAGCACGCCAATGGCCACGCCGGTCATCGCCGCATTGCCCACGGACTGGCTGAAGAACGCCATCCGCTTGATCATCACCATCGAACCCAGCACCCCCAGCAACGGCCCGATCAGCACTGAGCACATCAGCGCATTGATCACGAACTCGTATTCGAACGGTTGCGGCAACACCTGGCTCGCGGCGAGCGCCTGGAGGTGGTCGCGAATGAAGTCGTACAGGGCATTCATCGAATGGCCTCCAGTCGGCTGTCGAGCTGATCGGCAGGGCCGTGAAACAGCACCCGTTGATTGATAACGGTCACGGACTGCGCGATACGCTTGACCTGTTCGAGGTCGTGGTTGATCCACAAAATGGTCACCCCACGGCGGTTCAGCTCGGCCACCAGCGCCTCTACCAGGCGCACACCGGGCTCGTCGATCCCGGCGGTCGGTTCATCGAGGATCAGCAGCCACGGCATCGGGCTGATCGCCTGGGCCAGCAGCACCCGCTGACGCTGGCCACCGGACAGGCTGCCAAAGGGTTTTTTACCCATCCCCGCCATGCCGGTACGCTCCAGGGCCTGGGCATGGGCCGCCTTGGCGGCGCGGCTTGCGCCGAGGAAGGCGGGCCGGCGTTGACCCAACAGGGCCATGAGATCGTTCACTGTCATGGGCACGTTGCGGTCGAAGTCCGGCAACTGCGGCACATACCCCATGGGCGTAGTGAGTTCACCTTCAAGCCGGATCGTTCCCGAATGCGGCATCTGGCCCAGCAGCGCACGCACCAGTGAGGTTTTGCCGCCGCCGTTGGGGCCGACCAGGCAGTGCAATGCGCCGGCCCCGATGCGCATGCTCACTTGATCGAGCACCTGCGTGCCTCCCAGTCGCAGGGAGACGTTGTCGAACACAATGGCGGGGCCGCGCATCGCGTGTTGCTCCTTCAGCGCGTTCATTGCTGCGTAAACTCGACGGCTTGCGCCAGGGTCTCGAGGTTTTCGCGCATCGCGACCTCGAATTCGTCCGCGCTGTAGCTATCGCCGGTGATATGAGACAGGGCGAACACCTTCACGCCGGTGGCGGCTTCGATGGGTTTGGCCAGGTCGAGGGAGAAGTTCTTTTCGGCGAACAGCACCTTGACGTTGGCCTTCTTGATCGCCTCGATGGTGTTGGCCAATTGGCGTGCCGTCGGCGCGACGCCATGGCGCGGCTCGATCACGGCGCTTACGAACAAGCCGAACTCCTGCATCATGTAGTCGTAGCCGGCATGGGTCGTCGCACAGCGGAACGACGACAGGTCCAGTGCGGCGAAGCGCGTCATGAAGCCTGCGCGCAGCGCACGGATACGGCCGGCATACGCCAGCGCATTCTTGCGATACTCGCCCGCGTTGTCCGGGTCCAACTCGCCCAGCCGGCGAGCGATTTCGAACACCTGTTGGATCGCTGCCGTGGTCGAGACAAAGGTGTGCGGGTTGACCACCTTGACCCCTTCCTGGTCACCGCCGATGGGAATCAGCGCCACCGTGGCGTTCGCCTGGATAATCGGCAGTGTTTGCGTGCGCCCGGCGGCCTTGATGATCTGGAAGGCCCATTCATCGTGCCCGATACCGTTGACCACCAGCACATCGATATTCATCGCGCGGGTGATGTCATCGGGTTGCGGCTGGTAATTGTGCGGGTTGGCCTCTGCCGGAATCAGCGCAATGACTGGCGCCCGATCGCCGACGATATTGGCCACGAAGCTGTAGTAGGGATGCAGGGTGATACCGATTCTGAGTGGCTTCGCCGAGGCGAAGGCCGGGCCGGCGAGTGCGATGGCGGTGATCAGCACCCACAGCGCGATGCAACGGCGCCACACGGCGCGATGTTTCGTAGAAACAGTCATGGCTGGGTTCCTTTTACGCGTTCGATTTCGCTGGCACCGTCGTACGGGATGACTTGGCGCCAACCATCGCCGACCAGGGATTCCGGCTTGACGATGGCGGGGTAGGGCGCGTTCGGGTCACGGTGGACCCAGATCGTCGCCTGGTTGGCCCACATCACACCGGCGTGGGCGTGGCCGATGATCAGCAGGTAGGCGCTCTGGCCCGGCGCGTGGCCGGCTGAGCCGTAATAGACCGTGGCGCCCTGGCCCAGGGTGGCCTTGGACACGTCGCTGACGGCAGGGTCCGCCGCCGTGGCGTCGTCCTCGCCGCCCTGATGGGCCAGGTGGGTGCCGGGCAGAATCAATTGCCAGTGCACCTCGCCATTGGCCTTCCAGAAGGCATCACGGTAGAACGGCGGCAGCAACAGCTCCTGTGCACGCTCCAGGGTGATCCAGCCGCCGGTATCGTTGTTGTTCCAGATGATTTCCTCGCCGGCCGGCAGCAAGGCGCTGTGGATGGCCTGATCGACCGCACCCAAGCCGTCAAAGGAACGCACCTGCCAGCTCAGCGGGGTGGGCGGGCCGACTCTTTCCGGGCGCAGCATCACATAGCCAGCCACGCTGGCGATGACGGCCAGGGTCGCCAGCACCAGGCCCAGCGACTCCCATGCGCCGGAGCGTGGTCGCACCTGGGTGATTGCAGCGGCTGGGCGCGCCATCAGAGAAACGCGATCCAGCGGCCCAGGAAGACCACGCCGGCCCACAACAGCAACGAGCTGAACCCGGCGACGCGCGCCTGACGGGGAGGCGGCAGCGTCGTGTCCCATTCGGCAATTCGGCGAAAGGCGCCCAAGTGGAACACCGCCATGTTGGCGCCGGCCAGCATCAGCAGGCCCATTTTCAGCAGGAACGCGGTGTTCTGCACATAGGTCGTGCCATTGGCACAGAACATCAGCAGGCCGGTGATCACGCAGGTCACGAACGCGACCCAGGTGTAGGGCAGCAAATCCTGGATCAGTTTCAGCGCGCCGCGCCGGTGGGCGGTTACGCCAAGCAGGCGCAGGTCAACGACGGCGATGGTGCCGTAGACAATGGCGATGCCGATTACGTGCACCGATTCCAGCATTGGAAAGGCCGAGCCTGACTCGCGGATGAACGTCGCGACAGGCGTGTCCTGGATGGCTTGCAGCAGGGGTTGAATATCCATGGCGAATACCTGAGAACTTTCGTTGAAAACACTTAGATCGTGTAGGCGATCCAGCGACCGCAAATGATCACGACGCACCACAAACCGATCGACAGCCATGCGCATGCCTTGACCGAACGCGTCGCGTCGTCGCTGCCTGCCGTGCCGGCAGGGCGCAGCAGCGGACGCCGCAGCAGCCAGGTCACGCTGAACGCCGTCACCACCAGGACCATCTTCAGCCAGAACGTGGAGTTGACGAGTACCCGGTCAGGCTCGGCGATGATCATCAGCAACCCGGTACACAGCAGGACGATCAGTGCATTGCGCATCCACGGGTAGTAACGGCGAACGATGCCGCGCAAGGGTTCCTCGCGGGCGAACACCCCCGCCAGTCGAAGGTCGGAGATGAGCGCCGAGCCGAAGAGCACGGTGATGGCGATGATGTGAATGCTCTGCACCGTGGGGATGACCCACAGGATGTCGCGGATCGCAGTGCTGAACGGTGAGGCGTAGATCCAGGCAATGATGAGTGAAGATGACATCGGCTTTTCTTCCGCAGTGGGTTAGAAGTCTTGAGGGGTTGCGATCGGATGCAGCCCCGCCGCGTCCTCCGGCAGCAAGTAGCCTTCCTTGATCGAAGCCGCTTTGGCGTCTTCGAATTTCTGTGCATAGCGGCTGAAGCTTCCATAGTGCTTGCCCAGCACTTCCTTCGAATAAGGCACTTTGGTGTCGTAGATCAGCCCGCAGCCGGTCTCTTGATCGGTGAGGTAGGTGGCGCTGGGCACCTGGATCCACGGCGGGCGCACACCGCCTTGCAGGTTGCCGGTGGCGGGCGCCCGCGCGGCGGCCTTGCCATCACGGACCACCCGGGGCGCGCGGGGCATGGGTTTGCCGTCGCGTACCCATTGGTCCATGCCGTCGAGCAGTGCCGAGACCACGTGCTCGACCGGTTCGTCATACAGCGTCTGGCAGCGCGGGTCGTCGCCCTTGCCGACGTCGGCCGCGAGCGGTTCGGTGTGCTCTGTGCCGAGGTCGGCCAGGCGCAGATGGGGCATGCCGGTCACTTCGTAGTAGCGAAGCTGCGGGGTGTCGGTGTCGGGAGGCAGTGGGATACCTTCGATCACGTCGTGCATCAGTTCGGACTGGCTGAAGACGGTCACGAACGGCACGCCTTCGGGCATCTGGCGAGGTACTCGGATCACATCGCCGCCGACTTCTCCGTAGGCCATGCGGCCCGTCATGTAAGCGTCGATCAGCGGCGTATCGTCGGGCATGCGCCATTGCTGGTGACGCCCCTGGTCGAGATAGTCCATCCAGACCTGCGCGGTGACGGCCCAGCTATTCACATACACGCGCTGCACATCGAGGCCCGCCAGCGGACTCTGCGCCCCATTGCTCTTGAGCAGCAGCGCCAGTTGCGCACCGATGCCCTGGGACTGTGGCACGAAGGGATCGGGCGCTGCGCCACGGGTGAACCGTGCCGGGTCGTAATAGGTGCCCAGCGGCGCATAGCGCGCGTAGTCGAAGCGGCGCATGAACTCGAAATTCACGATCCGTCCGTACTGGTCGATTTGCGCCGCCTCGGCCGCCGGGGTGTCCGAAATGAACTTGGGGTCGACTGACGGCTTGTTCACATTCAGTGTGTACCCGACGTACGCATAGCCGCGCCGCAGCAAGTAGTCACGCGTCAGGATCCAGCCTGCGCCACGCTCGCCGAACCAGCTGAACGGCTCGATCACCACCGTGCCATTGAAGCGCGCCGGGTCGGCCGGTTTGCGCACCAGAATGCGCGTGGTGTAGGGCGCTTCCAGCAAGGTTTTACCGGCGGCAGTGATGGCCGGGGCGACGCCTTGCAGGTAGTACTCTTGCTCGATGTAGCCGTAGTGGTCGAGGTCGCTGTACTCGGTGCCCGGGCGTGTCGCCGACGATAGCGGCGGCTTGTCGGACGGCGGCACCGCGATGGCCGTGGGCATGCGCGGCACCTCGGCGAGCACGCTCGACGCGATGAACAGCGACAACGCGATGCTGATGGGGGTCAGGCGTTTCATTCGCAAAAGCTCCGGCAGGGGTGGGAGGGTGGCGTCACTCAAGGCTCAGGGAAGCCTTGCCCTCGCTGTCGATCACGATCTGGTTGTTCTCGCACACGTATTCTTGAATGGCGTAGTTGGAGCGCTTGTACTCGAACGTAAAGCGATACGGAGCGTTGAGTACCTGCGGGTCTTCGATCAGGACCTGGTTTTCCAGGTGATCCGGCCCGCGCAACCGGATGCGTTCGGTGATCTTCATCGCCGGCCCGTGGGGCACGTCGTAGAAGCGCACATCGGTTCGCACGCGCTGGGTCTCGACGACCAGCGTGTCGCCTTCCCAGTGGCCACGCGAATGGCCCTGGTACAACGGGTCGAGCTTTTCCAGGGGCGGCATGGGCTGGTTCAAAAGAATCCGCCGCACCTGCTGGAGATACTCGCCGAGGATGATCACTTGCTTGTCGTCGCGAATGATCTGGATCGGGAACAGCGCTGCCATCATGGTCGGCATGCCCTCGGGCAGGCACTTGGAACTGGTGGTGGCAATCGGTGTGCCGGCCTCGTTGGCCACGGCTTCTTTCTTCTTCAGCTCGGCGTACTCGGCGGCGTAGGACGCCTTGAGGTCCATGGGGCCGCCGGGGTGCACCGGGTCGTCCGGGTTCTCGCCGAACCAGTCGTCCGGGGTTCTTTCCCAGGTGCCGCTGATGTCTGGCCGTGTGGCCACGCCGTGTTTGTCGGTTGGGGGTTTTGACGGTGTCGCGGCGCTGCTCATCGCGGCGAAGGTCACGAGGACCACCCCCAGGAAGACCATGGCGGTGTTGGCGGTGCGTGCTGGTTTCATTGAAATGTCTCCGCGTTGCTGGTTTGCCCAGTTCTGTTGTTGTCGCGCTCGCAAAGGGTTGCGTTTAACCGCCGCCCGAGAGCACCACGTCGCCCATCTTGATCTCCACCAGCAGCCCGCCCGGTTCGCCGTTTTTCAACGGTTTGAACGACACCTCGGCGTTTGCGCCGGCCTTGACCGAGTCGGCAGTCCAGCCTGTGCGCTGCAGCGCGTTGACGCTGCCCGTCTCGATCTTGAAGCGCTGGGCCGGCGGACCGGGAACATCGACGTAGATCGTGATGTGCGGGTTGGTCCAGGCGAAGCGCTCGACCACACCCTTGATCGTGATTGTCTGGGTCTGGTCGAACAGCGCGAAGGAATGGTGGGCACTGGCAACAGGCGCCAAGGCACTGCAGGCGATGAGGGTCAGCAGGCAAAGCCTTTGATGGAGCGACGGAAAGCGTGACGAAGGGGTCATGACGGGCGCCTCGGTTTTTATGGTTCTTATGGGCCCAGCATAGGGCGCTCGCGCTCACTGGCCGTAGCCGAAAACGGCAACCATTGAAGGTATTCAGGGGGGGTGGCGCAGGTGAGGTATCGCGCAACGACAGAACGACGCGCCGGCCCGTGCAGATGCTGATTTGGGTTACCGCGTTGGCGACCCCTGCCGGAACACTCGTGTCTCGCCTCACAACTATAAAAACAGGAGAGACGTCATGCGCATTCCCCCCTACGCGCCATTACTGTCGCTGGTTGCACTCTGTGCAGTCGGCTCACAGGCACAGGCTTATACGCTGTACAACGAAGACGACGGAGCAACCGTGTTGAATGCCGACCTGGGCGCCGCATTCGGCTGGTTTGGCAGTACCCATAACTACCTGGGCGATCCGCAGAAAAAATCCGGCGGCATGCACTGGCAGGAGGGTTACGTCAAATACGGTCTGACCGGCACCACGGATAAGCTGGTTGCCGGTTCGGTATATGGTGGCTTCAGCCTGCTCAGCAGCGGGTCATGGGGTGACGGAGACATGGGGGCGACCACGGCGGGCAATGAGCGACGAACCGCCGTGGAAGACGCGTTCCTGGGCTGGCGATCAGGTGACCTGCTACCCGCCCTGGGCAAGGATGGCGTGGATTTCTCATTCGGACGCCAGATTGTCACGGTGGACGGCTTTCTGATCACCGACGATGGATTTGACCCAGGTAACGCCTTCAACCCCATCGAGGGCGTGCAGGATGGTCGCTTCAACCGGGGGGGCGCCTTTTACCTGGGCCAACGCCTTGCGTTTGGCAACACGGCGGTGCTGAAGCTGGGCGGCAAGGAAGGGCTGCACGGCAGCTTGATATGGCTGAAGTCCGATAACCCTGGGCAGTCCAAGACCGAACTGGCCGTGGGCACCATCGATTACACCACCCCCATCGGTTCGATCGGTTCGACCTACGTGCACGGCCTGGATGTGGAGGAGAAATACGCCTTCGGCGATCGGCTTGAGCGCAAGGGCATGAACGTCTACAGCATTCGCGGGCAGGGCAATGCCGGGATCGAGAACGCCGATTTTGCGTTCGAGGTGGCCCGCCAGGAAAAACGTTCGGGCTCACAGCGGGCGATGTTCTTCGACGCGGGTTACACCTTCGTCGATACGCCATGGCAACCGACGGTCAGCTACCGTTATTCGCGCTACTCCGAAGGCTGGGACTTCCTGTTCCAGGGCGGTTATCGCAAGCGCCTGCAGGGCGAAGTCGGGCTTAACTACGCGGGCTCCGTGACATCGAACATGCAGATCAACGACGTACTGCTCTCGGTCAAGCCGACCGAGAAATTGACCCTTAACGCGATGGCGTTCGACTACCACCAGCTTTCCCGCCGTCATGAGCTGGATTTCGCTGCGCAGGAGCTCGATCTGTTTGTGGATTGGGCGGTCACGGAGAACATCACGCTTTCGCCGCTGGTTGGCTTCTACAAGCCGCAGAAGTGGCTGGGCAACGGTGGCCGGCAGAGCGGCGACGCATCAACCAACACGTACATGCAGTTCATTGTGTGGGCGACGTTCTGATGATTCATTGAGGTTTGTTGCGGGGCCGAGCAGGCGTTGACGTTTTGCGTCAACGCCTCATCCCGTCAGAGCATGCGGCGCAACACATCGTTGCGTGGGTCCCGGTCATAGAAGCGATGCTTGAGCGCGCCCGCCACGTGCAGCACGATCAGGACAAGCAAGGTGTAGGCGAGGACTTTGTGCAGCCATTGGAAGACCGCGAACCAATCGTCATTCTTTGGCAACAGCTCCGGCAGGTTAACCCCAAAAAAGAACACCCCGTCGCTCATCGTGTACGTGCTCGACATGGAGTACCCCATCAAGGGCACGATCACCAGCAGTACATACATGACGCGCTGCGTCAGGCGTGACAAAACCCTTTCGTACCCCGCCAGCGTTTCCAGCGGCTGCGGCAACCGTGGCGTGCGCAAGCGCACAGCGAGCTGAACCAGCACCACCAGGAACGTCAACACCCCGAAGGACTTGTGCCAGGGGTAGTAAAGCTCGTATTTGCTCGCCACCTCATCGTTCATGCCGGTCATATGCCAGCCGACCCAGAGCAGGCCCAGGACGAGCACGGCACGTACCCAGTGCAGCACGCGCAGGGAGGTCGGGTACCGATCGATTGTCGATTGATCTATTGGGTTCATATCAGGCTCTCCACGGAGCGATGCACGGTTCAATGGCCACCCTCGACGTGGGAGGGTGGCTCGGTCAGGGCGCGGTGATCAGGTGGGCAGCAGCACGGTGATGACTTTCTCCTCGGTGTAGGCCAGTGCGCCGCTGAACCCGCCCTCACGCCCGATCCCGCTGGTCTTGAGGCCGCCCCACGGCAGGTTGGCGTCCAACGGGCTCCAACAGTTGATCCCCACGGCTCCGGCTTTTACCGCCGCGGCGACGCGGTGTGCCCTGGCCAGGTCAGCGGTCCAGACCGTAGCCGCCAGGCCGTAGCTGCTGTCGTTGGCCAGGGCGATCGCTTCGGCTTCGTCGTCGAACGTTATCAGCGTGCCGACCGGTCCGAAGATCTCGTCCCGGGCGATTTGCATGTCGTTGCGCGCGTTGGCGAAGATCGTCGGACGCACGAACCAGCCCTGCTTGGGTGTCGATACGCCGCCAGCCAATAGCGTCGCACCTTGGTCGATGCCTAGCTGGATGTAGCGGTTGACGCGATCGAATTGGGCTTTCTTGGCGACCGGGCCCATCTGGACGCCGGGCTGGCGAGGATCACCCACGTTCACCGCTTGTGCAGCCTCGGCCAGCGCCGCGCCGAACCGCTCGGCGATGCTGCGCTGCACCAGGATACGCGAACCGGCGGCACACACCTGGCCCTGGTTGGCGAACAGGCCGAGCGCGCAGCCGCGCAGGGCGTCGTCGAAGGATGCATCGTCGAACACAATCTGCGGGCTCTTGCCGCCCAGTTCCAACGCCACGCGCTTGAACAGCACGCCGGCGGAGCGCTGGATTTCGCGCCCGGCCTCGGGGCTGCCGGTGAAGCTGATCTTGGCGACATCCGGGTGTTCGCACAGGGCACGACCCACTTCATTGCCGTAGCCGGTGACCACGTTGATCACGCCGTCCGGGAAGCCTGCTTCCTGCGCCAGCAGCGCCAGGTACAGGGCTGACTGCGGGGTTTCTTCGGAGGGCTTGATCACTACGGTACAGCCTGCCGCCAGCAAGGCGGCGAGCTTCCACACCGTGATCATCAGCGGTGAGTTCCAGGGCACGATGGCGCCGACCACGCCGACTGGCTCGCGCACCGTGTACGACAGGGTCTTGGTGCCGAAGTAGCCCCCAGTCGGAATGGTCCGACCTTCAAGCTGGTTGGCCCAGCCGGCGGCGGCGCGCAGGTTGGCGATCGCGTTGGGCAGGTCCATCCGGCGTGGTTCGATGGGCGAGCGCCCGATGGCGTTGGCGTCCAGATCGGCCAGCACGTCAGTGTCACGCTCAACCAGGTCGGCCAGTTTCGACAGCAACCGGCCACGCAGGGCGCCGTTGAGCTGGCTCCAGTCGCCGCTTTCGAGTTGGCGGTGTGCAGCGGCTACGGCACGGTCCACGTCCTCGCTCGTGCCCCGTGCGCAGTCGCCGTATACCTGCTCGGTCACGGGGTTGACGAGGTCGATTCGACGACGGTCGAAGGCTTCGCAGGAGGCACCTTCGATAAAATGGTTCAAGTGCTCAGTCATTTTGGGGTCCTTGAGTGATGGGCAAAATCAAGCCTTCAGGGCAGCCAGGGCGTCGCCGAAGATATCCAGTGCCTTGAAGAACAGCTCACGCGAGATCGTCAGCGAGGGCATCACGCGCATCACGTTGCTGTAACGGCCACAAGGAATCATCAGCACGCCGTGGTTGAGCAGGTAGCCCATCAGTTGGCCGATTTTCTCGCCCGCCAGGGGCGCCTTGGTGAGCGGGTCTTCGATCAGCTCGATACCGATCATCAGGCCGCGCCCGCGCACTTCGCCCACCAACGGGCTGTTGAAACCACGAATATGCGCCTGTGCCTCCAGCCCCAATGTGTGGGCGCGGTTGAGCAGGTCGAGTTCCGGGTCCTGGAGGATGCTGATGTTGGTCAGTGCCACCGTCGCCGACAGAGAGTTTGCCGCGAAGGTGTTGGGCATGGAGCCGTCGGGAATCTGCGCCGCCAGGTCCGAGCGCATGATCAGGCCGGCCATGGGCAGGTCGCTGCCGATGCCCTTGCCGAAGGTGAGCATGTCCGGTTTCACGCCTGAATGTTCGACCGCCCACATCTTGCCGGTACGCCCCGCGCCGGATTGCACCTCATCGACGATCAGCAACGTACCGCTGCGGTCGCAGGCCTTGCGCAACAGTTGCAGGAATTCGGGTGAGGGCGGCACGTAGCCGCCTTCGCCCTGCACTGGCTCGACGATCACGGCGGCCACGTCATCGGCGGCGGTGTAGGGGGTGTTCAGCAGGTAGTCGATGTACTCGCCGGCGATCTGCTCGGCGCTTTTGTGGGTGGTGTCGAAGGGGAATCGGTAGGCGTAAGGGTAGGGGGCGTGGATCACGCCGCCCATCTGGGCACCGTAGCCTTTGCGGTACGCGGTGCCCGTGGTCAGGGAGCCCGATGCGTTCCAGACACCGTGGTAGCCGCCATGGAAGGCGATGATCTGGTGGCGTCCGGTGATGCGCTTGGCGAACTTGATCGCGGCTTCCAGCGCGTCGCTGCCGCTCTGGGTGAAGAAAGTGATGCAGTCGCCACGCAAGCCGTCGGGCGCGATCTCGGAGAGCTTGGCGGCCAGCTCGGTGCGTCGGGTGCTGTTGATCTCGAGGGCATGCATCAGCACTTCCGACTGCTCGCGAATGGCTTGCACCACCTTCGGATGGCAGCGGCCTACGCTGCTGACGCCGACCCCGGCGGACAGGTCGATATAGGTATTGCCGTCCGGGTCCTTGAAGGTCGCGCCCAGTGCGCGGTCCATGGCCACCGGCATGCGTCCGCCACCACGTGCCATTGACTCGGTGCGCGCCGACAGCGCCAGGGCTTCGAGGGTCCTGGGCCCAGGAATGGTCTCGGAGATGATCCGTGGGGCATCCGCAAAATGCAGGGATTCTAGTTTGGCTTCACTCATGACGGTCTCTCTGGAATGTCGATTCAAGTGTGCCGATCATCTCCGGGGTGCATTCCAGACGGGTAGCCCGAATCGGCACATGGGAAAGCGTGTCCGTGGCGGGCTGCTGCCAATCGGAAAAGTGACAAATAATTTGCAGGATTTCTGCTATGTGCGAATATCACCTGGGAAGGCAAGCTAAAAACAAGAATATCGGCAGAGGCTTTCGGCATTATGAAAAACCAGACCATCAGCCATTCCCAGGACATTCACGTTCACGCCGCCACTGTTCAGCAGTGGAGCCAGGACTACAGCCAATTGACGGCTGGGTCCGCCGAATGCTCACTCATGCAGTTGACGACCGCCGGTTGCCATGTATTCCGCGAGCAGATCAACCAGCGTGTCGTGCAACACGGCGTCTCTCCCCGAGGCAAGATGTGTTTTGCGGTGCCGATCAATGTTCCCGGTCCGATTCGCATGCAAGGGCGGGAGGTGGACGACAGCAGCCTGTTCTTTCTCCATGGCGGCGAGGAGTTCATGTTCCACATGCCGCTGGGCATGGAGCTGTTGTCCATCACCTTCGAGCGTGAACTGTTCGAACAGGCCTTGGCGCAAACCGCTTCGGCGAAGGAGCTCAACCTGTTATTGCGCCAACCGGTGATCCGGGTTTCTGCCACACGGTTCGCCCAGGCGCGTCGTCGTTTGCTGACGCTGTTCTCTCAGGCCCTGGTGCAGGAAGAGCTGGACAGCGCGCGCGATTTGCAACGCGAGCAGGCGCTGGAACAGGCCATGCTGGGTGAGCTGCTGCAACTGATGACTGACCCGGCCTGCGACAAGCAACAGCGCTCCACCAGTTCCACGCGCAGTTTTATTGTGGAGAAATGCCATCGCCTGGCGACCGAGCAGATGCTGAATGTGCCGAGCGTCATCGAGTTGTGCCAGCGTCTACAGGTGAGTCGGCGCACGGTGCAGAACAGTTTCCGCTCGGTGACTGAGACGACCCCCCTCAACTACTTGCGCTCGGTCAGGCTCAACGCTGTACGCCGCACCCTGATGTCCACTCCCGCGTCCCACCTCACCATAGGCGATGCCGCCGCTCAATGGGGCTTCTTTCACCTCAGCCATTTTGCCGCCGAGTACCATGAGCTGTTTGCGGAATTGCCCTCCCATACTGCCCGTGCCGCAATTACGCGTTGTGCTTCGGTCTGATCGAACCCACAAGGATGTAGAACATGAACAGCTTGCGCCGCCTGCTGGCGGTCTTCGATTTGTTTCGCCCGGACCAGCCCGTCATTGACGTCGACATCATTTGCCGGGAACTCGGCTATACACCGGCCACCGCCTACCGTTACCTGCGAGAGCTGGGGGATGCGGGTTTATTGAAGCGGTTGCCCCGGGGTTATGCGCTGGGCCCGCGCATTGTCACGCTGGAGCAATTGATGACTCACTATGATCCGCTGCTGGCGTGCAGTCAGGACCTGGTCGAACAGTTGGTCGCCGACACAGGCCTGGATGCGTTGGTCAGTGAGTGGCATGGCGACTCAGTGGTCAATGTACTGGTCCAGCGCGGCACCGATGCCGGACCGGTGGGGGGCGGCAGGGGGCAGCCGATCAGCCTTTTCCACAGCGCGACGTCCCGGGTGGTATTGGCTCACTTGCTGCCACGCCAGATCCGACGCGTGTATGACGCTCACGCTCCGGTCGCTGACAGCTCGCAACACGGGCTGGAATGGAAGACCTTCACCAAGAGCCTGCTTGCCATTCGCAAGCAAGGCTATTGCATCAGCGACGGTGAACTGCATCCGGGACGCAGTGGCGTCGCTGCGCCGATTTTCGACGATAAGCGGCGGGTCATCGGCAGCATGACCCTGGTGGGGCGCAGTGAACGCTTCCATGCGTTCCAGCAGAGCTACCTGCGTTACCTGGTGACCGGCGCGGCGTCGGAGTTGACCAGCCGCATCGCCTTGCGCTGAGGGCGGCGGGGCAGGCGGCGCGACAGATGACCGATTTGGGCTACCGAAGCGTTCCCGGCAGGCCTAGGATCAGGCCCTGCGTGCGATCAGAACGACAAGCGACTCGGTGACGGTGCGAGATGGACTGCGCCGATCCTACGGCGACTGCCTCATCCTATAAGGTCAACAAAATGAGCGTGACTTTGCCCCACAATACGCCCCACAACCCGCCCCACAACGCGCCCCCAAAAAAACCCGACGAAACCCTCGACACGACGTCGCCCGACCGCTCTACCGAGCTCAAGCGTGGCGCCCTGGGTGTCGGTTTCATCATTTTCTTCGTGGTGTCGGCGGCGAGTCCGCTCAGTGTGATCGCCGGCGGTTTCCCCATTGGCATCATGCTCGGCAATGGCGCGGGCACCCCGGCTTTGCTGATCCTCGCCTTGCTCGTGCTGCTGGCGTTCTCGGTGGGCTACACCACCCTGTCCCGACATATCACCAACGCCGGCGGGTTCTACGCGTTCACCGCCCGTGGGCTGGGTGGCCTGGCCGGCGGTGCTGCCGGGGTATTGGCGATGTTTGCCTATAACATCCTGCAGGTCGGCTTGTATGGCATGTTCGGCGGGGTCGTCAGTGGCACCATGGAAAGCGCATTCGGCCTGGTATTGCCCTGGTGGTCCTACTCGCTGATGGCGATGGCGAGCATTGCGATCCTGGGGTATCGCAAGATCGACCTGTCGGCGCGGGTGCTGTCGGTGATGGTGATCGCCGAATACCTGGCGATCCTGATCCTGGATTTCGCCATTCTCAAATCCGGCGGCGACAGCGGCATCAACCTTGACTCATTCAGCAGCCGCCAGGTATTCAGCGGCACGCCGTCCATCGGTTTGCTGTTCTGCTTCGCCGCCTTTATCGGCTTTGAGGCCACCACCATCTACGGTGAAGAGGCCAAGGATCCCCAGCGCACCATCCCGCTTGCCACCTACTGTTCGGTGTTGCTGATCGGTGGTTTCTACGCGTTGTCGGTATGGTCGATGGTGGTGGGGGTAGGGGCAGACAAAATCGTGCCGATGCTGCAGGCGTTGCAGGATCCGACCACGTTTATCTATGGCATGTCCGACCACTTTGTCGGCCCGCACCTGACCCAGGTCATCCGGGTGCTGTTCATGGTCAGTATCTACGCCGGGTTGCTCGCCTTTCACAACGCCGCCGCGCGTTACTTCTACGCCATCGGGCGTGACGGTTTGTTGCACCGCCAGTTGGGCACCACCCATCGCGTGCACCAGAGCCCGCATATGGGCTCGGCCTTGCAGAGCCTGATCTCGGCGGTGGTGGTGCTGATTTTCGCGGCGATGGATGCCGATCCGATCCTGCAATTGTTCGCCTGGCTGTCCAACCTGGCGACGTTGTGCGTGATCTTGCTGATGGCTCTGACTTCTGCGGCGGTGCTGGTTTTCTTCCGGCGCCACCCCGAGCTCAAGGTCGGTGTTTGGCGCGGGCAGATTTTCCCCGGTTTCTCCTGCCTTGCACTGTGGGTGGTGCTGGTGCTGGCGGTGGTGCATTTCGATGTACTGACCGGTGCCAGCCAACTGTTGTCCTACAGCCTTTGCGCCATTATTCCGCTGGCCCTGTTGGGTGGTGTGTTCCTGGCGGCCAGGCTGCGCAAAGTATCCCCTCAGCGGTTCCTGGCCCTGGGCAGCCACAAGCTTTAAGGCGCGGCCTGCGCTGCTGGCTTGCTCAGCTTGACCAGCAGCGCTGCAATCAACAGCAGGGCTGCGGACGCCGCCAGCACCGCGACAAAGCCTGCGTCAAACGCCGAACGGGCGGCCGCGCTCAACATCGCGCGGCCTTCGGGCGACAAGGTTTCAGCGACCACCAGCGCATCGTCAAGACTCTCGAATGTCGCCGGGTTGCGGGTCAGCCACGCTGGGATCATCACGCCCGCCGCATTGGCATAGATCGCTGACAGCAGGCTGCCGGCGAGCGTCACGCCCACCGCGCCGCCCAGCTCAAAGGACACTTCTTCGATGGACGCCGCCATGCCCGCCTGGTCCGCAGGCACGCTGAGCATGATGCTACTGGATGAAGCGGTCAGCGCGGCGCCAATCGTAAAGCCCAGCAGCGCGAGGCTGATGATTTGCGCAGGTGCCGTAGCGTTGTAGAGCAACAGGTAGGACAGCATCGCCGCTGACGACAACAGCAATGTCCAGAACAGCATGCGTTGGTTCCCGAGGCGAGGCAGGTAATACCCGGCAAGCGGCCCGGAGATGAACGAGCCCAGGGGCAGCGGCAGGATGAACAATGCCGCCTCCAGCGGCGACAAGCCCAGCACCAGTTGCAGGCGCTGGCTGAACACCAGTTCCAT
This sequence comes from Pseudomonas sp. FBCC-B1565, assembly GCF_059133265.1. Classification (NCBI taxonomy): domain Bacteria; kingdom Pseudomonadati; phylum Pseudomonadota; class Gammaproteobacteria; order Pseudomonadales; family Pseudomonadaceae; genus Pseudomonas; species Pseudomonas sp. FBCC-B1565. Next base: position 4,331,779 of record NZ_CP101438.1, on the reverse strand, counting down.
GCCGATCAACGCAGCGGCTGATACCACCGCTGAAATAACCGCGTTTCTGAACCCCGGCGCCTTGAACAGCGCGAGGTCAAGCATCGGTTGTGTGGCTCGGCGCTGGCGGCGGATGAACAGCGTCAGAAACAGCGTGCCCAGGGCCATTGCCACCAGCATGCCCTCCAACGACGCTGCCCGCTTGCCGAGCTCCTTGACGGCATACGCCACGCTGATCAACCCGATCATCACCTGGAGCGACCCCAGCCAGTCCCAGCGTTTGCTGATATCCCCCGGATGATTGGGGATCAACAGCGCGCCCACCACCAACGCCACCAGCACAATCGGCACATTGATCAGAAAGACCGAACCCCACCAGAAATGCTCCAGCAACAGGCCGCCCACCACCGGGCCGAACGCAGCGCCCCCTGACGCAACCGAGGCCCAGATGCCAAATGCCATGGCCTGTTCGCGTGGGTCGCTGAACGTCACGCGCACGATCGCCAGCGTGGCGGGCATCATCATCGCCGCGCCGACCGCCAGAAACCCACGCGCGCCAATCAGTACGCCGGCGGTGGGTGAAAACGCCGCGATCAGCGAGAACAGGCCAAATACGCCGAGCCCGCCGATGAACAGGCGTTTGTGCCCGAGGCGATCTCCGAGCGTACCCATGCCCAACAGCAGGCCGGCGGCGATCAGCGCATAAATGTTGACGATCCACAGCTTCTGCGAAGCCGAAGCGTTCAGCTCGCGGGTCAGCGTGGGCAGGGCGGTGTAGAGCACCGTCATATCGATGACGATGAGCAGCAATGCGCTGGAAATAATCGCGAGGATCAGCCAGCGTCGAGGAGAGGTCATGGGACGCGCTCGGTGAGGGAAGGTGCAAAGCTGGTGCCTGTCAGCCAGTAAAAGCCGCCGGCCCCTTACACACGGAAATGGGCCACCAGTTGTTGTTGGTGATTGGCCATGTGATGCAGTGAGTCGCTGGCTTTTGAAGCATCGTCCATCCGGCTGGCGAGTGTTTCGCTGATACCGCGAATGTCGCTGACCCGATGGCTGATGTCTTCTACGACGGTGCTTTGCTCCATGGCGGCACTGGCAATCTGCTGATTCATCTGTTCGATCACGTCTACGGCCTGGGAGATGCGCTCCAGCGCCACCCGAGTCTGTTGCACCTGGACCACGCTGCCGCTGGCTTGCTCGCGGCTCAGTTGGGTACTGTGCACCACCGACTGGCTCAGCTGCTGCAAGGTCTCGATCACCGTGCGCACCTGTTCGACTGAATGCTGGGTGTTGCTGGCCAGGTGCCGGACTTCGTCGGCCACCACCGCAAAACCACGGCCCTGCTCGCCGGCCCTTGCCGCTTCGATGGCCGCATTCAAGGCCAACAAGTTGGTCTGCTGCGCGATGGAACTGATGACGTCGAGGACCTGACCGATCTGGGCACTGCTGTCGGCAAGCGCGTTGACCTGCCCAAGGGTGGTTTCCAGGCGCTGGTCAAGGGCCTCGATACTGCGCTCGGCGGTCGAGAACACCGCCTGGCCTGAGCGGCTCGCGCTTTCTGCGGCGGTGGCGGCGTCGGCAGCACTGTGGGAGTGGCGCGCCACTTCCTGTGCACTGGCGCTCATTTGGTGCAGCGCGGTGGCCGCCAACTCCACCTCGTGATACTGACGCTGCATGCCGGCACTGACTTCACGGGCTATGCCAGACGAGGTGTCGGCGCTGTTGCGGGTGTCCAGCGACGCGCTCTGGATATCGCGGATAATCGGCTGCAACGTGTCCAGGAACCGGTTGAAGCCATTGGCCAAGTGGCCCAACTCGTCGTGCCTGCCGACGGGCAGGCGCTGGGTGAGGTCGCCGTCGCCTTCGACAATCGCATCCAGCAACTCGGCCATTTTCAGCAGTGGGCGTGTCACGCCGTGAGCGGCCAGCCAGATCAGCAACATGCCCAGGCTGCTGGCAAGCATGCCCAGGCCCAGGTTGAGCCAGTTGGACTCACGGCTTTTGCTGTCCAGGTCGTTTTGCATTTGCCGGGCAGGTGCCTGCACCCGTGCCTGCGGGACTTTGATCGCCAGTTGCCAGGCCGGGCCGCCTGCCACGGTCTGCACGGACTGACGTATATCGAGGGTGTCCCCGGAGACTTCGCCACTGCGTCCCGCCACTTGGCCCGAGGCCGACACAATGGCGACTTCGCTGTCGCCCTGGTACAGGTCCTGGCCGAGGTTGGCGGCCAGCTTCTGCAACGTATCGAGGCTGATATCCATGCCCACGACGCCGAGCACCTTACCGTTGACGATCAACGGGATGGAAATGCTGCTCATCAGGGTGTTCCGGCCTTCCACTTCGATGGTGTACGGCTCGATCACACACACCCGTCTTTGCGCTTGAGGGCAGGCGTACCAGGCGTTTCCAGGTTCGCTGCCGGGCGGCGCGGTGTTGGCGGCGATTTGTGCCTCGCTCAACACCTCCTGCACCAATTGCCCCGGCTGGCTCTGCGACCAATACAGCGCAAAGCGCCCGCTGTCGTTCCCCGCCATTGCGCGTTGACCGCGCCAATCGGCATCCGCGCCGGCCAGTGCATCAGGCAGCATGATGACGTACAGGCCGAGGACTTTTTCGCGCTGTTTCAGGGTTTCACGGGCCGTAGCGATCAATGCTTCGCGCAATTGCGCGACCGTCAGGCGCCCATTGAGTGTCTGCTCGCGCAGTTGCAGAACCTGTTGCGCGAACCCTTCGCCATACAAGGCGGTTTCGTTGAAAAAACGCTCCACCTGTTGGCCATGCGCAACGGCCTGGGCCTGCAAGCGTTCCAGCGCAGCCTGCCCGAGCAACGCGTTGCTCTGGTCTTTAAGCAGCTTTGCACTGGTTTTGTTCTGGTACGCGCTGGCGCCAATCAGCGCCCCCACCACCGCCAGCAGGCAGAGTCCGCTCAGCAGTGTGATACGCCATTGGAGGGTGAGGTGAGCTAGACGCATGGCTGAGGCTTCCTGCAGAGGGCTTTGACGGCGATGGGCTGGGCAGCGAGCCCTGGTTTTTATGCTTGTTGCCGGCACCCGGGCATAGCGCGGGTGATCCTAGGTTGCGGGGATGACAGGCCAGGCGGCTATCCCAAATCGGCAAGGCCGGTGGGATTGCCCGTGCAGCGCCGACCTGTTTTGGGGCGGGGCTGTGGATGCTACCGATTTGGGATAGCGAGCGGTTCGGGGGCGGGCATAGGATCAAATTCAGCGCGTAACCAAAACAAGACGCTACCCGGTGCCGATGCGGTGTGGTCGGGCCAACCCTAAAGCGACTGCCTCATACAATAAGGTCAATAACATGAGTGTATCTATCCCGGTCAACAGCTCCACGGAGCTCAAGCGTGGCGCCCTGGGTGTGGGCTTCATCATCTTCTTCGTAATATCTGCGGCGAGTCCGTTAAGCGTGATCGCCGGCGGCTTCCCGATCGGCATCATGCTGGGCAACGGCGCGGGCACCCCGGCGCTGCTGATCCTTGCCTTGCTGGTGCTGCTGGCGTTCTCTGTGGGCTACACCACCATGTCCCGACACCTCACCAATGCCGGCGGGTTCTACGCGTTCACCGCCCGTGGGCTGGGTGGCCTGGCCGGCGGTGCTGCCGGGGTGCTGGCGATGTTTGCGTACAACATCCTGCAGGTCGCCCTGTATGGCATGTTCGGCGGGGTCGTCAGTGGCACCATGGAAGCCACGTTCGGCCTGCTGTTGCCCTGGTGGGCCTACTCGCTGATGGCGATGGCGAGCATTGCAATCCTCGGTTATCGCAAGATCGACCTGTCGGCGCGGGTGCTGTCGGTGGTGGTGATCGCCGAGTACCTGGCGATCCTGATCCTGGACTTCGCCATCCTCAAGTCCGGCGGTGACAGCGGCATCAACCTGGATTCGTTCGACCGCAGCCATGTGTTCAGCGGCACCCCGTCAATCGGCTTGCTGTTTTGCTTCGCCGCCTTTATCGGTTTTGAAGCAACGACGATCTACGGCGAAGAGGCCAAGGATCCGCAACGCAGTATCCCGATTGCCACCTACTGTTCGGTGTTGCTGATCGGTGGTTTCTACGCGTTGTCGGTATGGTCGATGGTGGTGGGGGTCGGGTCGGACAAAATCGTGCCGATGCTGCAGGCCTTGCAGGACCCGACCACGTTTATCTATGGCATGTCCGACCACTTTGTCGGCCCGCACCTGACCCAGGTCATCCGCGTGCTGTTCATGGTCAGTATCTATGCCGGGCTGCTCGCCTTTCACAACGCCGCCGCGCGTTACTTCTATGCCATCGGGCGCGACGGCTTGTTGCACAGCGTGTTGGGCACCACCCATCGCGTGCATCAGAGCCCGCATATGGGGTCGGCGTTGCAGAGCTTGATTGCGGCGGTGGTGGTGCTGATTTTCGCGGCGATGGACGCTGACCCGATCCTGCAACTGTTTGCCTGGCTGTCCAACCTCGCCACCCTGTGCGTGATTTTACTGATGGCGCTGACCTCGGTGGCGGTGTGTGTGTACTTCCATCGCCATCCCGAGCTTAAGGTTGGGATGCTGCGCGGACGCATCCTGCCGGGGTTCTCATGCCTGGCGCTGGTGCTCGTGCTGGTGCTGGCCGTGGTGCATTTCGACGTACTCACCGGCGCCAGCCAACTGCTGTCCTACAGCCTCTGCGCGATTATTCCTGCGGCGCTGATTATCGGCATTGTGCTCGCAGCGCGACTGCGATCGCGCTCGCCGCAACGGTTCCTCGCCTTGGGCAGCCACAAGCTTTAAGAGCGCAGCGGTTTTATAGCTCGACTAACCAGACAATTGCAGCCTGTCGTTGCTCGGCATGGCTCGTCAGCGTGTGAAAGGAAGGTTTCAAATGCACAACTACAAGATGCTCATCGATGGGGTTCAAGTGGCCGGTGAACAAGGCCAGTTTGACGTGATCAACCCGGCCACCGGCGCTGCATTTGCACAATGCCCGGCAGGCTCGCTGGGGCAACTCGACCAGGCGGTGAATGCCGCGCAGGCGGCTTTCAAAAGCTGGCGCCACAGTAGCCACCCAGACCGTTGTGAACGTTTGCTGGCGATTGCCGCCGATATCGAGCGCGAGGCCGACGCGCTGGCCCGCCTGATTGTGCAGGAGCAAGGCAAGCCGCTGGAGCTGGCGTTTGGCGAGGTCATGGGGGCCGCGGCGTGGACCCGCTACGCGGCGGCTCAAGACATTGCGGTGGAGCTGGTGGAAGAAACCCCCACCCAACGCATCGAGCTGCACCGCAAACCGTTGGGCGTCGTGGCGTCGATCACCCCCTGGAACTGGCCTTTCATGATCGCCGTCTGGCACATCATGCCGGCGCTGCGTGCCGGCAACTGTGTGATCAGCAAACCGTCGAGCCTGACCCCGTTAAGCACGTTGGGCCTGGTTGAAATCATTGCCCGCCACGTGCCCCGCGGGGTGATCAACTGCGTGACGGGCGAGCAGGGCTTCGGCAGCGCAATCACCGCGCATACCGGCATCCAGAAAATTGTCTTCACCGGTTCCACCAGCACCGGGCAAAGCGTGATGCGGGGGGCCGCCAGCAACCTCAAGCGCCTGACCCTGGAATTGGGTGGTAACGATGCGGCAATTGTATTGCCAGGAACGCCGGTCGAGGCAGTGGCCGAAGAGATCTTCCAGGCCGCCTTTCTCAACATGGGCCAGACCTGTGCGGCCCTCAAGCGCTTGTACATCCACGAATCACAGTATCAGGCCTTTGCCGACGCGCTGACGCAGATCGCAGCGCGCCAGGTGGTGGGGGATGGTCTCGACGCCGGTGTCACGTTCGGGCCGGTGCAGAACCTGGAGCAACTGGAACTGGTGGAAGCCTTGGTCGCCGACGCACGCGCCAACGGTGCGCGGGTGTTGTGTGGCGGTGCGCGCCTGGATCACCCGGGTTTTTTCTATCCCCCTACGCTGGTGGCGGACGTCACCGACGGCCATCGACTGGTCGATGAGGAGCAGTTCGGCCCTGTGTTGCCCTTGATTGCCTACCGGGATGTCGAAGATGTGCTGCAGCGCGCCAACGCTGGTGACATGGGGCTCGGTGGCTCGGTCTGGGGGCCGGATGTCGAGCAGGCCCAGGCCTTGGCCAGTCGCCTGGAGAGCGGCGTTGCCTGGGTCAACTGCCATGCGCAGATCCAGCCCAATACGCCGTTTGGTGGCAGCAAAATGTCGGGGTTCGGTGTCGAGTTCGGCCTTGAAGGGTTACTGGAATTCACAGGCCAGCAACTGCTGTTCGTGCGCAAGCGCGATGCCGCACAGGGAGCTTGAACATGTACGAAAAATACAAGACCGCCGAGAAAAAGTTCTGGCACCCGATGGGGTCCAGTGCCCCGGCGCAGCGCGCCAAAACGCTGATCATCGCCCGAGGTGACGGCAATTACATTACGGACATCGACGGCCAGCGCATGCTCGACGGCGTGGGCGGCCTGTGGAATGTGAACATTGGGCACAACCGTGCCAGCGTCAAGGCAGCGATTGCCGCGCAGTTGGATGAATTGGCGTATTACCAGACCTTCGACGGCATTGCCCACCCTCGGGTGTTCGACCTGGCCGAACGGCTGACCACCCTGTTCGCCCAGGAACGCATGACACGGGTGCTGTTCAGTTCCGGTGGCTCCGATGCGGTCGAAACCGCGCTGAAAATGGCCCGCCAATACTGGATCGCCAGTGGCGAACCGGGGCGCACGCGGTTCCTGTCGCTGCGCAACGGCTATCACGGTGTGCATATGGGCGGCACATCGGTGGGCGGTAACGGTGTCTACCACTACAACCATGGGCAGCTGTTGGCCGGCTGCCATTTGCTCGACACCCCATGGCTGTATCGCAATCCCTGGGATTGCCGCGATCCCGAAGCGCTGACGGCGCACTGTATTCGGCAATTGGAGGAGCAGATCGCGTTGCTGGGCGCACAGACGGTTGCCGCATTGATCGCTGAGCCGGTGCAAGGTGCCGGCGGGGTGATCGTACCGCCCGCCAGTTACTGGCCGCGCCTGCGGGAGGTGTGTGACCGCCACGGTATTGTGTTGATCGCCGACGAAGTGGTCACGGGGTTCGGCCGTTCCGGCTGCATGCTCGGCAGTCGTGACTGGGGCGTCGCGCCGGACATCCTGTGCCTGGCCAAAGGCATCACGGCCGGGTACATCCCGCTGGGCGCCACGCTGTTCAACCAACGCATCGTCGACGCAATCGAGAACGGGCCTGGCTTCAGCAGCATGGTCATGCACGGCTACACCTACAGCGGCCACCCGACCGCCTGTGCGGCCGCGCTGGCGGTACTGGACATCGTCGAAGCCGAGGACCTGCCGGGCAACGCGGCCAGAGTGGGTGCGTACTTGCTGGAACAGCTCAAACCGTTGACCGAGCGCTACCCGGTGATCGGCGAAGTGCGTGGCAAGGGCCTGATGATCGCGCTGGACCTGGTGGTCGATAAGGCCACGCGCCAACCCCTCGACCCGGCTGGCGGCCAACCCTCGCGGATCGCCGACGAGGCGCGGCGTGCCGGTGTGCTGGTGCGACCGATCGGCAACAAGATCATTCTCTCGCCGCCATTGACCCTCACGACCGATGAGGCGGACTTGATCGTCTCTGCGCTGGATATCGCCTTCACCAGCTACGGCTAGTCCCCGTGAAAACGGTGCGGCAAAGGCTGCACCCACGTCATGCCAATACTTAAGACAGCCTTTTGAAAGGCGCACCTCCAGGAGCTTGAGCCATGCGGTATCCATTGCGTCGTCCCGTGTTCGGTAGCACGTTCGTGTGCACATTGGCGCTGTGCGCCATTCAACAGGCCCAGGCCTATGAGGTGTACAGCGACGACAGTCGCCACCTCAACGCGGACATGACAGCGGTATTCGGTCAGTTCAACAGCCGCAAGAACTACGATGGCACCTCGGGCGGCTCCACATGGCGCGAGGGTTATATCAAATACGGCCTGAGCGGCGACCAGGCCTTGGGCGGCAATGGCTCCGCGTATGGGGCATTCGCGCTGGTCAGCTCCGCCACCTGGGGCGACGGTGATCCGGGCGGAAACAGCGTGGGGACAGAGCGTACGACTAAAATCGAAGACGCCTACCTGGGGTGGCGCTCCGGCGATCTGTTTCCGGCGCTGGGCAAGGACGGCGTGGATATCTCCGGCGGGCGTCAGGTGGTCAAGGTTGGTCGCGGCTTCCTGATCAACGACGACGGACTGAACCTGGGCAAAGGCCCGGCCGATGGCACCATGAACCGTGGGGGCGCTTACTACCTGGCTGCCCGGCATGCGTTCGACCAAACCGCCGTGCTGCGCCTGGGTGGGCAAGAGGGCCTGCACGGCAGCGTGCTGTGGCTCAAGTCCGACAACCGCGTCCAGGCCGAAACCGAACTGGCCGCCGGCACCCTGGATTACACCGCGCAGCCGGGCACGCTTGGGCTGACCTGGGTGCATGGCCTCGACGTGAACGATCGATGGGCCAGCGACTTTCAGCGCCAGCGCAAGGGCATGAATATCTACAGCCTGCGCGCAGAGGGCGATGCGGGGGTCAAGAACCTCAACCTGGCGTTTGAATACGCCTGGCAGGACAAGGACGCCGGGCCGGAGAAAGCCTGGTATGGCGAAGCGGGCTACACCTTTGCCGATACCGCCTGGGCGCCCAAGGTGACCTATCGCTATACGCGTTACTCGCAGAACTGGGATGCGCTGTTCACCGGCTTGAGCATGGGCTATGGCACCTGGTTCCAGGGTGAAGTGGCCGGTAACTACGCCGGGCCGTTCAACAGCAATACGCGTATCCATCACGTCGGGCTGAAGGCAACCCCACTGGAAAACCTGACCCTGGGCGCGCTGTATTTCGATTACGACACCGTGCGTAAAAGCACGGCGTTGAACCTCGATGCCCGCGAGCTGGATGTGTACGCCGAGTGGGTGGTCAACCCGCACTTGATCATCACCCCGCTGGTGGGGCTCTACAAACCCAAGCAGGACTCGACCACCGGTGGCAACCAGGTCGGCGGCAACGGCACCAACCTGTACAGCCAATTGACGGTGGCCGTGCCGTTCTGAAGGGCGCGGGCTAGGGCGCGATACCGCTCGGCGCGTTATGCATGTTTTCGGCAATGCGCCGGGTGGTGTCCATCACCATTTCAATCACGGTTTCCTGGCGCAGCAGCTTGAAGCTTTGGGTGCTGCCGACGGCCGACAGGCTGCCGACCACTTCGTCGAGGTCCGTCTGGATGATCGGTGCGGCGATACCGGTCAGGCCCAGGTTGAGTTCGTCGTGGGTCAGGCAGTAACCGTCCTTGCGGATCTTTTTCGCGGCCTTGCTGAAACCGGCCCAGTCATAGGGACTGTCGGGGTCGCTGGCCATGTGTTCGTCGAACAGGCGTTGCAGGCGGCGACCTTTCTGATAGGCGATCAACACCTTCGATTGTGCCCCGCGAAAGAACGGCAACGGCTGCCCACGCCCGAACGCGAAGTGATAGGTGTCGGCGGGTTCGGCGATGTAGGTGTTGATGATGCGCCCGTCGTAAAACACGCTGGCGAACACCGCCAGGCCGGTTTGCGCGGACAGCTCGTGCATCAGCTCGCGCCCGGCGAGCAGGATCGGGTCGTACTGGCGCATTTTCCAGTCCAGCTCGATCACCCGCGGGCCCAGGCCATAGCTGCCGGCATCCACGCGGGTCAACAGGCCGGCATCGCACAGGTCCTTGACGTAGCGGTACACGGTGGCCCGTGACAGGCCCATGCGCTCGGCGATGGTGTCGGGGTCGATCTTCAACGTCTGTGGGCCGAACAGGTCCAGGACGCTCAGCAATTTGCTCAGGCTGCTCATTTCGTTCCTAAAAGGGGGGCACGTGCTGCATTCCGTGGGCGCAACACTACCGCAGTGAAAGAAAAACGCAATCTTTTGTGCTTTGCTGACTGTCAAAAAATCACATAAATCTCATTAAATGAGACAAATCAAAATAAAATGCTTGTTGATTGAATTTTTGTGTGTGATAAATCTCATCACTGCAAACGCTCAAGCAAGAGGGCTGAAAATGAATGGTGCGCAACTGATAGTGAATGCGGCAGCGGCAAGCGGTATCGAGTACTGCTTCGCCAACCCCGGGACCACCGAGATTCCCCTGGTGGCCGCCATGGCCAGCGCACCCGCTCTCAAGCCGGTGTTGTCGCTGTTCGAAGGGGTCTGCACCGGCGCGGCCGATGGCTATGGCCGGATTGCCGGCAAACCGGCCATGACCCTGACCCACTTGGGGCCTGGGTTCGCCAACGGCATCGCCAACCTGCACAACGCACGCCGTGCCAACACCCCCATCGTCAACGTGATCGGCGACCACGCCTCCTGGCACGTCAACTACGACCCGCCGCTGGCCAGTGACATCCAGGCCCTGGCCGGCGCGGTTTCCGGCTGGGTGCGCACCTCGCGCACCGCGTCGGGGGTTGGCGAAGACCTGCAGGAAGCCATGCGCGCGGCCTGGCAGGCCAAAGGGCAGATCGCCAGTTTGATCCTGCCCATGGACCTGCAAGCCCACGCCGTGACCCACAACGGTGTGTTCGCCCCGATCCGCCCGCCGGTGCGCCGCTTTGCCGGTGACCGCATCGAGAGCGTGGCCAGGGCCCTGCGTGACGGCCTGCGCCTGGTGTTTATCGTCGGTGACGAAGGCTTGTCGGTGGCCGGCCTAGAAGCGGCGGGGCGCCTGGCGCAACTGCCGGGCGTGCGTCTGTTCGCCGAGACCTTTCCACGCCTCAGCTACCGTGGCGGTGGCCTGCCGGACCTGGACCGCCTGCCGTACTTCCCGGAAGTGGCGATTGAAATCCTCGAACAATACGACCTGGTGGTGTGCGCCGGCGTGCCGGAGCCCATCAGCTACTTCGGCTACGAAGGCATCCCGTCGCGCCTGGCCGAACGTGAGCGCCTGCTGGCGTTGGCCGATGTCGGTGACGATGTCGCCGGCGCGCTGACGGCATTGGCCGACGCCCTCGATGCGCCGGCCTATATACCGACGCCCCAGGGTATCGAACTGCCGCCCGGCCATGCCGAGCTGACCCCACAGTCGGTGGGCCAGGTGCTGGCCGCCTCCCTGCCGGACGACAGCATTGTCTCCGTGGAGGGCGGCACCTGCGGCTATCCGTTCTTCACCGCTTCGGCCCGCGCCGCACGGCATCGGGTACTGACCAATACCGGCGGCGCGATTGGCCAGGGTATCCCGGTCGGCTTCGGCGCCGCCCTGGCCGAGCGCGGCAACCGTGTGTACTGCCTGCAATCGGACGGCAGCGCCCAATACACCATTCAAACCCTGTGGAGCATTGCCCGCGAGCAATTGCCGGTGGTGATCCTGATTGCCGCCAACCACCGCTACGCGATTCTGCAGAACGAGCTGCGCCGTTTCGGCATGACCGAACTGGGCCCTGAAGCCCTGAAGCTGACGGTGCTCGACAGCCCGCGCATCGACTGGAAAGCCCTGGCCAAAGGCTACGGCGTGCCGGCCAGCACGGTGCACACCAATGCCGAACTGCAACGGGCGCTGGCCAATGCGAATGCCGACGGCGGGCCTTGCCTGATCGAAATGGCGCTGTGAAGGAGTCGACCATGAAGCTGTTTGAAGTGTTACCCGCCGTCCAGGCCTTTCTGTCCCAGCCGGGTCGCCTGTTTATCGGTGGCAGTTGGCAGGACGCCGCCGATGGCCGCCGCTTCGCGGTGGAAAACCCGGCCACCGAAGAAACCCTGACCGAAGTGGCCCAGGGCGGTGCGCGGGATGTGGACGCGGCCGTTGCCGCTGCGCGCTCGGCGTTCAACGGCGCCTGGTCGTTGCAGTCACCGGCCCAGCGCGGCCTGTTGCTGTTCCGCCTGGCGGACCTGTTGGACCAGCACCGCGAAGAACTGGCGCAACTGATCACCCTGGAGAACGGCAAGCCGATTGCCGCAGCGCGCGGTGAAGCGGCCAGCGCCGCCACCATCCTGCGCTACTTCGCCGGCTGGCCGACCAAGATCGAAGGCAGCACCTTGCCCGTGTCACCGGCCAGCGGCGCGCCGATGCTCAACTACACCCTGCGTGAACCGGTGGGGGTCTGCGCGCTGATCGTGCCGTGGAACTTCCCGCTGAACATGTGCGTGTGGAAGCTCGGCCCGGCACTGGCCACCGGTTGCGTGGCAGTGCTCAAGCCGGCCGAACAAACGCCGCTGGTCGCGATCCGCCTGGTGCAGTTGATCGAGGCGGCGGGGTTCCCGGCCGGCGTGGTCAACCTGGTCACTGGCCTGGGCGCCGAAACCGGCGCGCCGCTGGCGGAGCATCCCGATGTGGACAAGATCGCCTTTACCGGCTCGACCCAGGTCGGCCGGCTGATCGCGCAAGCGGCCACGCGCAACATGAAAAAGGTCTCGCTGGAACTGGGCGGCAAGTCGCCGAACATCATCCTGCCCGACGCCGATATCGTGCGCGCCGCCAAAGGCGCCGCCGATGGCATTTTCTATAACCAGGGCCAGGTGTGCACGGCCGCTTCGCGGTTGTACGTGCACGCCAGCGTGCTGGATCAGGTCCTTGAGGAACTCGAACGGCACGCCGCCGCCCACGTCCTCGGCAATGGCCTGGACCCGGCCAGCAGCATGGGCCCGCTGGTGTCCGGGCGCCAACTGGCGACGGTCAAGGGCTACCTGCAACGCGGCCAGGAAGAAGGCGCCGAACTGATCTGCGGTGGCGGGCGTCCGGAACACCTGGAGCGCGGCCACTTTATTGCGCCCAGCGTGTTCCTGGATCGCGCCGAGGCGGCCTGCGTGGCCCGCGAAGAAATCTTCGGCCCAGTGCTGACTGTGATGAGCTGGACCGAAATCGACGACCTGGTCTTGCGCGCCAACGATTCGCCCTATGGCCTCGCGGCCGGCCTGTGGACCCGCGACCTGCGCTCGGCGCACCGCGTGGCGGCGCAGCTCAAGGCAGGCTCGGTGTGGGTCAACTGCTGGAACGTGGTCGATGCGGCCTCGCCATTCGGCGGCTACAAGCAATCCGGCTGGGGCCGGGAAATGGGTAAGAACGTGATCGATGCCTACACCGAGACCAAAAGCGTGTTTGTCGATCTGGCCTGAACTGAATAATCACACGAGGTAATTGTTATGGATCTTGAATTGAAAGGCCGCGTGGCCATTGTCACCGGTGGCGGCATGGGGATCGGCAAGGAAGTCGCACGTTTTCTCTCCGAAGAAGGCTGCAAGGTGGTGATCTGCGCGCGCCGCATGGCGTTCCTGCAACTGGCCGCCGAAGAGATCAGCGCCCAGACCGGCAACGAAGTGCTGCCGCTGTTCTGCGACACCAATGACATGTCCGCCGTGTCGGAAATGGTCGAAGCCGCCTACAAGCACTTCGGCCGCATCGACATCCTGGTCAACGGTGCCGCTGCGCCGTCCGGTGTCGTGCGCAACGACATCGAGCACGCCGGCGACGATGAGCTGCTGTCGGACCTCAACACCAAGGTGATCGGCTACTTCCGTTGCGCCAAGGCCGTGACCCCGCACATGAAGGCCGCTGGCTTCGGTCGCATCATCAACATCGGTGGCCTCACCGGACGCAGCAGCAAGGTGCTGTCGGGCATGCGCAACCTGGCCATCGCGCACATGACCAAGACCTTGTCCGACCAGCTCGGCCCGTCGGGCATCACGGTCAACCTGATTCACCCTGGCGTGGTGGATACCCCGCATATCCAGGAGCTGTATGACCGTGAAGCGGTCAAGCAAGGCAAGACCGCGGAACAGGTCGAGCAGGCCTACATCGACGCGACGCCGATTCGCCGCACCCTGGCACCGATTGAAATGGGCTGGTTGATTGGTTTCCTGGCGTCGCCCAAGGCCGGCGCGGTGACCGGCGAGTCCATCGGCATCGACGGCGGTTTGACCCGTGGTATCTATATCTGAGGAGTATCTGTGATGAGTAACGGAACCCTTTTGGTTGCCACCGTCGGGCAAGCGGTGATCCGCAGTGCCGACGATGGCCGTACCTGGCATCGCCTGGGCCTGGGGCAGGACCTGGAATTCGATGCAATCACTCGCTCACTGAGCCTGCACCCCGACGCGCCCGAGGTGATTTACGCCGGTACCGACGTGGGCTTGTGCGTCAGCCGCGACACCGGCGGCCATTGGCAGCGCGTCGATTCGCCGTTCAACGGGCAGACCGTGTGGAAAGTCGCGGTGGACCCACGCAACGCACAACGGATTTTCGTCGGCACCGGGGCACCGTCCCGCGCCGTGTTGTGGCGCACCCTGGACGGTGGGCTGAGCTGGGATCGCGCACCGGTGGAGATTCCGGAGTTCTGCGACGGCGTCAGTCGCCCACGCCTGCTGGCGTTTGCCTACGACCCGGTCGACCCCGACCAGTTGTGGTTCGGCCTTGAAGAGGGTGGGTTGTTCCACTCCCGCGACGGCGGCGACAGCTGGACCCGCGTCGATGACCGCCTGTTGTGGGAGTTCAACTCGGACGTGCACAACATCCTGGTGCTGCCCAACCATGGCCAGAAAGTCATCGTGGTGGTCTGCGTCAACGCGGTCTACCGCAGCCTGGACGAAGGCCTGACCTGGACCGGCATCATCGGCCGCGAAGCCTTCGGCCTGTATTACATCCGCGCCATGAACGCGCCGTTGGGCACGCAAAGCGACCTTTACCTGAGCATTTCCGATGGCACGCCGGGCACCACCAGCAAGATCCTGGTGTCCCGCGATGCGGCGCTCAGCTGGGAAGTGCTGCCGCTTTCCCAGCAGCCCAATTCCTGTGTGTGGGCGATTGCCTTCAACCCGGCCAACCCACGGCAGATCGTGGCGGGCACCAAGTACGGGCACCTGTTCACCTCCGACAACGGCGGTGACGGCTGGCAGAAACAGTGGCGCGACTTCAGCGAGATCGCTGACGTGCTGTGGACGCCGGCTGTGGCGCAGATCAAGGCCGGGCATCAATCCATCGTCAAGAAGCACTGAGGTATATCGCCATGAAAGTCGAGATCCTGCGTACTCACCTATCGCTCTGGGTCGCTGACCCGGACGTGTCGGCCCGCTGGTACGCCGACATCCTGGGCATGCACGAAAGTGCCCGGGGCGAGAGCTGGGTCATGATGGCGTTTGGCGGCAAGCACCACGACATTGCCTTGATCCGCGCCGACCCCGGCGCCCATCAGGGCGGGCTGGGGCTGCAACACTACGGCCTGGAAATCGACGGGGACATGACCACCCTGCGCCAGCTCTACGGCATGTTGCTGGGCAAGGGCGTCGAGGTGGTGAAGATCACCGATCACGAAATCGGCCATGGCGTGTACTTCAACGACCCCGACGGCAACCGCATGGAATTCTTCCTCGAGACCGAACACGACGATGCGCGCGGCAAGGCCCGGTTCAAGGCCGCTGGCGCGCCGAGCCGACATTTCAACCTGGACCCACTGGACCCACTTTGAGGCAAACCCCGATGAAAACCGCTAATTTTGCGACCTATCACATCCGTAAATGGTACAGCTTCGTCGAAGAAACCCTGGCCAACGAAACCGGCCAGCTGGCCGATGGCGAGCCACTGTTCAAATATGCAATTGCCGCCGTGATCGCCAACCCTTATGCCGGTCGCTACAGCGAGTCGCTGGCCGAACTGGTCGACCCTTCGCCGCTGCTGGGCGAAGAATTTGGCCGGCGCATCCAGGCACTGGCCGGTGCCCATGAGATTGTCAGCTATGGCAAGGCGATCCTGGTGGGCAGCGAGGGCGAGTACGAGCACGGTAATGCGTTCCTGACCAACCCGGCCGCCGATCCGATCCGCGTCGCGCTGGGTGGCGGCAAGTCCTGGGTGCCGTCCACCGGCAAGCGCGGTGGGCCGGGTTCGACCATCGATGTTCCGCTGGCGCACAAGGATGCCCTGTATGTACGGTCCCATTACGACAGCATGTCGCTGATGTTTGGCGACGGGCCTGCGCCCGACGAGGTCGTGATCATCTGGGCCTTTGCCACCCGTGGGCGCTTGCATGCACGCCTGGGTGGCTTGCAGGCTGAGGACGTGAAAGGGCTGGATGGGCTGCACTGAGGCGCATGGCTTTGGCGACGCCGGATTAAAACCACAACAAGAAGCGGTGAATAGCGATGAAGCAGGAGAAGACCCAGGTTGTCATTGTCGGCGGCGGGCCCAACGGGATCACGGCCGCACACTATATGGGGATGTACGGAATCGACTGCGTCGTCCTTGAACTGGCTGATTGCATCCTGCCTTACCCGCGTGCGGTGGGCATGGATGATGAAGCCCTGCGCGTGTTGCAGGGTATCGGCATCGCCGAGCTGGCCGTGCGCGATATGATCTGCGACGTGCCGTTGCGCTACTACAACGCACGCGGTATGTGTTTCGCCGAGGTCAAGCCGAGCACCGCCCACTACGGCTGGCCGATGCGCAATATCTTCATGCAGCAGTTGCTTGAAGGCACGCTGCGCGAAAACCTGGGGCAGCGTACCTGTGTGGAGTTGCGCCAGGGCCATGAAATGCTCGAACTGGAGCAGGACGGCGAGGGTGTGACCCTGCAGGTGCGCAATGCCCAGGGCGAGGTCTATGAGCTGCGCGCCGACTATGTGATCGGCGCCGATGGCGGGCGCTCCACCGTACGCAAAAAGGTCGGCGTTGAATTGCTGGGGCTGACCCATCCGCGCAAATGGGTGGTGGTCGACACCGCCAATGACACCCTGGATGCACCCTATACCGCACTGCATGCCGACCCGCAGCGCCCGTTCGTGTGCATCTACCTGCCTTACCAGCAGCGGCGTTGGGAGTTCATGCTGATGGAAGGCGAAGATGAGGCGAAGATGTGCGAAGAAAGCACCATCCGTGACCTGATCCGTGGGCATATCGGCGACGCCGTCGACCAGTTGAACATCATCCGCATCCGCGCCTACACCCACCACTCCCGGGTAGCGGCACGCTTTGTCCAAGGGCGTGTGGCGCTGGTGGGGGATGCCGCACATATCTCGCCACCCTGGGCCGGGCAGGGCCTCAATTCAGGTTTGCGCGACGTGGCCAACGTGGTCTGGAAACTCGCGGCAATCATCCAGGGGCGTGCGTCCCATGGGATTCTCGCAAGCTACGACCAGGAGCGCCGTGGGCATGCCACCGAGCTGGTGGCCCTGGCCGACAATATGGGCACCGTATTGGGCTTGACCAACCCGTTGATGGCCGGCGTGCGCGACTGGTTGTTCCAGGCAGTGAACAGCGTCGACAACCTGCGCTCGCACCTGCTGGAGTTCAAGTTCAAACCCAAGGCCACCATCACCAAAGGCCTGGTCTATCACGAACGTGCCGAACTGCGTGAGGACGACCTGGTCGGCCAGCTGTTTGTGCAGCCCTATATCGAAGACGCCAAGGGTCAGCGTCGGCGCCTGGATGACGTGTTGGGGCATTCCTATGCGGTGCTGGGTTACCGGGTCAACCCGCGCGAGCAACTCAGTGAAGAGATGGCGACATTCTGGGCGCGCTGGGACACACGCTTCATCCAGGTCAATCGTTCGCGCAGCGGCTTGGGCCGTCACCAGCCGTTGACGGCGATGGACGCCATCAGCGTGGAGGACGTGGATAATCGCCTCGGCGAATGGTTCTCCAAGGTGCGCGATTGCATCGTCGTGGTGCGCCCGGACCGGTTTGTCGCGGCCATTACCACGCCCGAGCGGCTGGAAAGTGTGTTGCGCAAGTTGGCGGAGCAACTGTCATGAGCGCTGACAACCCCGTGTTGAACCAGTTGCACCACGCCACGCGCACGGTGCAGGCCATCGCGCCGCTGGCATCTGACGCGCTGGACCTGCACTCAGGGTACGCGCTGCAACGCCAGGCGCTGGACCTGCGCCTGGCGGCGGGCGAGCATCTGAGCGGCTGGAAGATCGCCTTCGCCGGCAGCGCCGCGCAAAGGCGTTTCGGCCTGGAGGAGCCCGTGTATGGCGGCCTGACTGACCGCATGCGTGTGCTGCCGAACACGGCAGTGGCGCTTTCGCGGTTGATCCAGCCCAAGCTGGAGATCGAAGTGGCAATCGTGCTGGGCCGCAGCCTCGCACCGGGTGACTACCGTGATGAGGAGATCCTGGCGGCCATTGCAGAGGTGGCGCCGGCGTTCGAGATTGCCGATTGCCGTTGGCAGGGCTGGACGTTCGGGGCGGGGGCTTTTCTTGCCGATAACGCGGCGGCGGGGCTGTATTGCCTCGGGCCGTTGATGGCTTTCGATCCCATTGCGCATGCCAACGTCGCCTATCGCCTGGAAAGTGCTGGCGCGCTTCGCGGCGAAGGCAACACCGAGGGCCGGGAGGATCCACCACTGGCCAACCTGTGCTGGCTGATTCGCCGTCTGTTGGCTGACGGCCAACCGGTGGAGGCCGGGCAAGTGGTGCTGTCCGGTGCGCTCTTGGCGCCGATGGATATCCAGCCCGCTACGTACCGCTTGCATATGTTTGGCACGGAACTGGCTTTGCTTTTCACGGCGGACACCGTTCCTGTGTGAACGCCAGCTGCCGTCATGGATGACTTGAGTCCCCTTCAGGCCGATAACAACAACGGGGCACCTAGGAACGACGACCATGCTTGCTGAAGTTCGAACCTTCAATGACCCTCAATTGCACGCCGGTTCCATCCAGGGCTGGCGGCAGGTCTATGACCAGTTGGGCCGTGGCTGCCTGACCAGCGAGCTACGGCAATTGTCCGCCGACCGCTTTCAGATCTTCCAGGAAGTGTTGGACAAACGCGTGGTGCAGCGCGGCTATGCGCCCAAAGACCGGCTGTGCGCGGCCATGTCATTGGGCAGTGCGCCTGTGGTGCAGGGTCAGCAAGTGGGGGCGCACAGCGTCGTGCTGTTGCGCGATGGCGAGGAGTTTGTACTGCATGCGCCTGAAGGTACGCACTTCTTCGCCCTCAACGTCGATACGGTACGCTTCGCCAAACTGGCCGCCTTCGAGTTGTCCGGCGATCAGCTCAAGCGCCTCACCACCCGCTCCCAACTCTGTGTGGATGACGCGTTACTGTTGCGCATACGCCAGCGGATCTACCCGCTGTTTCGTCACCTTTTGCAACAAACCGATGCGATCAGCGCAACCGCCGAGAAAATGCTTGAGGACGAACTGCTCAACGCGTTCCTCGATTTGTTCAGCAACGCCACCGACGAGGTGCGTTGCCGTCGCGGCAATTTTGCCGTGAGTGCTTACCTGGTCAAGCGTTGCCAGGAGTTGATCGATGCCAGTGGCGATACCCCACTGAGTATTCTCGATCTGTGTGAACACCTGCGCGTCAGCCGGCGGACCCTGCAGAACAGCTTCCAGGCGGTGACCGGCATGCGTCCGGTGGAGTACCTGCGAAACCTGCGTCTGAATGCGGTGCGTCGACGCCTGATCGCCACCCCGGCCTGCACCCAGAACGTCGGCGAGGTGGCGGTGGCGATGGGCTTCTTCCACCTGAGCCACTTTGCAGCGCATTACCGGGCGCTGTTTGGCGAGTCGCCGTCTGAAACACGTCGAGCGATGGTCTGAGTCTCCGGGGTTCAGGCGACGGGGTTGCCCATACCCTCCACAGGTAAGCCTTCCTCCAGACAGTTGTCCGGGCGCTCATGCAATCGCTGGTTGCACCACGCGAAGCCTGGCACCACCACCCTGCACAGCCCCAGTGGCACAAGACACGCCAGGCCGACCCGCGGCCTGATCGCCACGTGGGTACGTGTCTCTCGAAGAAATCAACGAGCTTTGATGGAGGAACCCTGGAGACCCGGGGTTTATCTGTGTAGCTCGCGATCAGGCGTAGCTGATCCTGTCGGTGTAGGCGTTTTGCAGCATTTTGCGTTGGTAGTCGCAGGGGGTGGTACTGACCAGTTTTTTGAAGTCGCGCAGGAAGTGGGATTGATCGGAAAAGCCCAGGTCCAGGGCCAGCTGCGAAAACGAAACATCCTGCTGGGTATTGAGGGTGCCCAGGGCCGCCTGGCAGCGGATGATCCGGCAAAACGTCTTGGGTGACATGCCGGTGTCCTGATTGAACTGGCGGTGCAAGGTACGGCTGGTATAGCCACTGAGATCTTCGAGTTGCTGGATGCGAATATCGCCGCGATGGCGCAGCGCCTGCTGAATGATCATGGCGGTGAGTCCCGATGTCTTGCCCATCAGGCGTGGGGCCAGGTAGTCGTTGAACAGCCGCATCTGGTCGCCCAGCAGCGGTGCCTGGACGATGCTTTCGAAGATGCGATGGGCGAACCCCGAGACCTCCAGCAGGTCGAGTTCCCGCTCGGTCAGCTCTTCGGCCAGCACATTGATGAAGCCGGGAATGACACCCGGTGAAAAGCGCACGCCGAAGTAGTGATGGTGCTGATGCAAATGGACGGCTTGGGCGGTCAGCGGTGTGCCACAGATCCTGGCGCTGGGTCGAGTGGCATCGCAGTCGAAAACGATGTCCACGCAGCCATCCGGCACGGCCAGCAGGTCGCTCGATTGGGCGACGTCGAAGGCATAGAAATGCGAGATCGCCGGGTGCGCGGAGGGCATCACCGAATAGCGTGAAGAATTGAGCACGAACCAAGGCTGTTCGTTCGCGGTGTGGTGCCGGGGAGTCGGCACATTCGGTTTGATCATGGTTGCACCTTGGGTAGGCAGCGCTGCGGGAAAAATCACGCATTAATCGCGCCAACTGACGCTGCGCCGGCCTGAGGGCATGTCCGAAATTTACAATACCGTCGACAACGTCCGCCCGATACTCGACCTCGACAGCGTGGAGCTGCGCCTACCGCAGCGATGTCACCTTCAGCGCGAGAATAACTATGTCTACAAATACAAAAATCGACTTCATCTACCTCTCCGAGCAGGACATGATCCGCGCGGGGGTGACCGACATGCTGGCCTGCGTGAATACCATGGAAGAGATGTTCGGCCTGCTGTACGCCGGTGACTACCGCATGGCCGGCCCGAACAACGACTCCCATGGGGCGATGGTGGTTTTTCCGCAGGATTCGCCGTTCCCGAATATGCCCAAGCCCACGGCTGATCGACGCATGATGGCCATGCCGGCCTACCTGGGCGGCAGCTTTTGCACCGCTGGCGTGAAGTGGTACGGCTCCAATATCGCCAACCGCGAAAAGGGCCTGCCGCGCTCCATCCTGATGTTCACCCTGAATGACCCCGACACTGGCGCGCCGTTGGCGCATATGTCGGCCAACCTGCTGTCTGCCTACCGCACCGGTGCGATTCCCGGTGTAGGTGCGCGCCACCTGGCCCGCAAAGACTCGAAAGTCGTCGGTCTGCTTGGCCCCGGTGTCATGGGCAAGACCACGCTGGCGGCATTTATCGCGGTGTGTCCGCACATCGACACATTGAAGATCAAGGGGCGTGGCCAGAAGAGCCTCGACAATTTTATCGCGTGGGTCACAGCGACTTATCCGCAGATCACCACGATTGAGGTGGTCGACACCCTTGAGGCAGTCGTTCGCGATTCGGACCTTGTTACTTATTGTAGCTCCGGTGAGGTGGGCGACCCCTCGATCTACCCAATTGTGCGACGTGAATGGGTCAAGCCAGGCGCCTTCCTCGCGATGCCGGCGTCCTGCTCGCTCGACGCGGGTATGGAACAGCCCGACGTGCGCAAGGTGCTGGACAACACTGGTCTCTACCAGGCCTGGTTTGAAGAGTTACCCAAGCCTGCGCATCACACCGTGCCCGTCATTGGCGTGCGCTTCATGGACATGATTGCCGAAGGCAAGATGCAGCTCGATGACGTCGAGGACATCGGCAAGATCATCGCCGGTGCCGCGCCAGGGCGTAGAAGCGATGACGAAATCATCATCATGTCGGTGGGCGGCATGCCCGTGGAGGACGTGGCCTGGGGCACGGTGATTTACCGCAACGCGATCAAGCAAGGCATCGGTGTGACCTTGAACCTGTGGGAAACCCCGGAACTGCGCTGAGCCACCCCAACACTTTCCTTTGCGAGGCATTCGACATGACAAAAATCATCAAGCTCAAGACCGGTTCGCCGTTTGAAGATCAGGCCAGTTATTCGCGCCTGGTGGTCGTGGATAACTGGATCTACGTGTCCAACACGGCGGGCCGCAACCCGCAGACCAAGCTGATTCCGGAAGACGTCCTTGAGCAGACGCACCAGGTCTTCGCCAATATCGAGTCGGCCCTCAAGGCCGTCGATGCGAGCCTGGCCGATGTGGTGTGTTCGCGGGTGTTCATCCAGGACCCCAAGGACGTGCCCGCGGTCATGGGCCTGATCGGCGAAAAGTTTCGCGGCGTCGACCCGGCGAGCACCGTCACCTGTCCACCCCTGGGCTCGACGGTCTACAAGGTGGAGCTGGAAGTGACCGCGTATCGCAACGCGTCGAAGGCGCAGGTCGAAGTCATTCGCCTGTCGCAATGATCGTCAAGCGGCCAGGCGCAGGCGTGGCCGCCCTTATTCGCTTACCGAGTCTTGACCATGGCACCGACAATAGCGCCCGTGACAACCTCCACCGTATTTCCCAGCGCCACGTCCGTCGTCATCATTGGCGGCGGGATCATCGGCCTGACGGCTGCGCTGACCCTGGCTGAGCGCAACATCGCGGTGGTGGTCCTGGAAAAAGGCCGCATCGCCGCCGAGCAGTCATCACGCAACCTGGGCTGGGTACGCAAGACCAGCCGCCACGCCGCCGACATCCCGCTGGCGCTTGCGGCTGACCGGCTGTGGGCACAAATGCCCGAGCGGGTCGGGGCGGATGTCGGGTATCGCCAGGAAGGCATTATGTTTCTGGGCCGCACACCTGCGCAGATGGCGATGCACGAGGGGTGGCTCAAGTCGGTGGAGCATTTGTCGCTGGATTCGCGGCTGCTCAGCAAGCGTGAGATTGACGCGATGGTGCCAGGCGGCGTGGGTGATTGGGCCGGCGGCATCTTCACCGCGTCCGACGCGCGTGCCGAACCGACGCTGGCCAGCAGTGCGATTGCCAAGGCGGCCATGGCCATGGGCGTGGTGATTATCGAGCAATGCGCGGTGCGCACGCTGCAGATGTCTGCCGGCGCAGTCAGTGGCGTGGTCACGGAAAAAGGCGAAATCAGCTGCGACCATGTGTTGCTGGCGGGGGGGATGTGGTCACGGCGTTTTCTGGGCAACCTCGGTGTGTCATTGCCGACCTTGCCCTTGACCTGCTCGGTGCTGCGCACCCACCCCATGGAGGGGCCGACGCAGATCGCTGTCGGTGCGCCTGATTTTTCCTTTCGCAAGCACAAGGACGGCGGTTTCATCATTACCCAGCGCGGTAAGTTGGACGCCTTCCTGACCCTCGATCACTTGTTGCTCGCCAAGCAATATATGCCGCAGTTCCGTGCGCAACGCAGCGTCTTGAACGTGTCGCTGGGCAAGCCATTTATCAATGACCTGGCACTGGCTCGGCGGTGGGGCGCCGATAGCGTCAGCCCGTTCGAGCGTGTCAGGGTGCAGGATCCAGCCGCCAACCCGCGGCTCAATAACGACGCGATGAACAACCTCATGGCGGCCTGGCCTGTGTTTGAGCAGGCGCGGATCGCCCAGGCCTGGGCTGGCACTATCGACGTGACACCCGATTCCAACCCGGTCATCGGCCCGGTCGCGCAGATTCCGGGGCTGACCGTGGCCACCGGCTTCTCGGGGCATGGCTTCGGCACGTCGCCAGCGGCGGGCCATCTCGCGGCGGACCTGGTCAGTGGGCATACGCCGATCATTGACCCAAGCCCTTATCGCTTCGATCGTTTCTAAAGGAGCATGCCCATGCCTGCCGACAGCTGTTTTTTCACTAACCGTGCAGGCCTGCGCCTGCACTTCTTGCGCTGGGGCGATTCGAGCGGCGTGCCCCTGGTGCTGTTGCACGGCTTGCGGGCCTATGCACAGACCTGGGAGTCGCTGGTGCAAGCCTTGGGCGCGGGCTACTGCATTTACGCTCTGGATCAGCGTGGCCGGGGGTTGAGTGACTGGGCTGCGCCCGCCAGCTACCACACTCAATCGTATGTCGAAGACCTCGAAGATTTGGTCGCCCACGTGGGCCTGCAGCGATTTGTGTTGCTCGGGCACTCATTGGGCGGCGCCAACGCCCTTGAATATGCGCGGCAACACCCGGGCCGTTTGCTGGGTTTGCTGATTGAAGACATCGGCCCCGGCTCTTCAAGCCAGGGCGATGGCGCCGCGCGTATTCGTCGCGAGATGGGCCAGACACCGTTGCAGTTCGAGAGCTGGGAGGTGGCCCGCGCATTCTGGCAGGCTGCGCGTCCGGGCTTGTCGCAAGAGGGCCTGGCATCGAGGCTCGCGCATTCGATGCAAGAGCGCGACGGTGCGATTACCTGGCGTCACGATCAGCAGGGGATTGCCGAGGCGCGCCTGAGCATCGAACCGACGGATTTGTGGCCGGCGGTGCGCGCACTGGATTGCCCGAGCCTGTTCATTCGCGGCGCACGCTCGGATTTCCTGCCGCCTGCGACACTGCAGGCGATGACTGCCTGCAATCCGCATGTGCGCACGGTGGAGGTCGCCGACGCCAGTCATTATGTGCACGACGATCAAGGGCCGGTGTTCAATGCCCTGGTGGCGGAGTTTCTTGAAAGCCTTGCGCGCCCGGAATGAAGCCCACAGCCCGCTTGATTGCGTTACTGGCCTCGCTGACGGCCTTTGTGCCGTTTTCCATTGATACCTACTTGCCCAGCCTGCCGCAGATTGCCGTTGAACTGTCGAGCAGCACGGCGCAAGTGCAACACACGATCAGCGCGTTTCTCGCTGGCTTATGCCTGGGCATGTTGTTCTACGGCCCGCTGTCGGACCGCTATGGACGTCGCACCTTATTGTTGGGCAGCCTCACGCTGTATGGCCTGGCGACTTTGGGGTGCCTGTTTGCCGCAAGCATCGATCAACTGATCGCCTGGCGCTTTATCCAGGCACTGGGCGGGGCCGGCGCAATGGTGCTGGCCAGGACCGTGGCCAGGGATTTGTTCGGTCTGGCGCAGGCCGCCAAAGTGTTGTCCTGGATGCAAATGCTGACAATGATGGCGACGTTGGTTGCGCCCATGGTCGGCACCTGGCTGGTGCTGGTCGACGGTTGGCGCACCATATTCGCCGTGTTGTTCATCCTGTGCGGGTTTTGTCTGCTGATGGTCGGTGTGGGGTTGGACGAAAGCCTGCCGCCGCGGGCGCGAGGCCACTCGCTCAAGGCCGCCTTTGCGGCCTACCCGGGCATTCTCCGCCAGCCTCGGGCGGTTGCGTTGATTCTGTGCATGTCCTTCACGTTTGGCGGCGTGTTCGCCTTTATCACCGCCTCACCCTTTGTGTACGTGGAGTACTTCGGTGTCTCACCGCGCCTGTTCAGCGCGCTGTTTGGCCTGAACATTCTGGGCATCATCGTCGTGAGCTTTATCAATGCCCGCTGGGTCACGCGCCTGGGGCCGCTGCGTATGCTGGGCGTAGGAACCGCGCTGGCAGGCATCGCCGCAATAGCGTTGTTGGTGGCGGGTTACACGCAATGGGGCGGGCTGACCAGCATCGTACTGTGCCTGATGCTGTACATGGGGGTGACGGGCTTGCTGGGGGCCAACTGCACGGCGAGCCTGATGAGCATGTTCCCGAGGCAAGCGGGGGCGAGCGTCGCCCTGGGGATCTCGATGCAGTTTGCCTGTGGGGCGCTGGCGAGTCTGTGGGTCAGTCGCCTGGCGGATGGCACCCCATGGCCCATGTGCCTGGTGGTGGGCTGCTGCGGGCTGGGCTGCCTGGTGGCGTATGCCATTGCGCGGCGCGCGCCGTTCACGCCTGTGGTTACGCGGGATGAACAGCCTGTGCCGTTTCAACCCTGAGGCGGCGATAAGCACGCGGGGACTGCTGGTAATTTGCTTGAGCTTGCCAGCAACTTGGAGATGCCTGACAGCACAGGGTGAATCCTCGCGCTAAGGCTCTCCCAGATTATTGAACACTGTTTCCAGCATGCGGTTGAGGCGCTGGATCTGGGCTTCGGTCATGCCGCTGAAACTGCGTTTGAACACGTCGCCGGTGGCGGCCTGGATGCGTTCGATGGCGGCCCGGCCCTCAGCCGTGATCCGTACTTGGGTAACCCGTCCATCGTCCTCGCAAGGCGCGGTGTCGACCAGGCCATCGTCCTTCATGCGGTACACCGTTTTGGTGATGGTCGACAGCTTGGCGATGGCGTGGGTGGAGATCTCGGAAATACTGGATTGGCCGTTTTCCTTGAGGATGAACAGCACGCGCCAGCGGGGGATATCCAGGCCGATTTTTTTCAGGGATTTTTCCATGTATTGGCTATAGCGGCCATGCACCATCGCCAGCCAGTAGAACGGAAAATCTTCTTTGTGAAAGTCTTCACTGCCGGGGTCGTAGCGACTGGCGTGTGTTTTCGGAGACGTCATGTTCAGCTCATGTCGGAAGAGGCAAGCAATCATAGACTTTTCTCGTGAATTCGGCACGGTTATCACCGGCTGAAACGCGAGCCATGACGTCGGGGCATGTGAGTGGATTTAATTGACAATTCACGTAATAGTCAGGGAGTGTGAAAAAAGGCAGCCGGCGTTTCAGGCTTCGTTCACTGAGTTTTACAGCGAAGGAAAACGTGACATGACCATCGTGATTGAACAGCTTTCTCTTGGCGGCAACGGGTTTAGCGTGATGGTGAAAGACACCATCGATGTCGCCGGCAGGGTGACTCGGGCGTCGAGTCAGGCGCTTGATGACGCGGCACCCGCCGACACCCATGCCGATGTGGTGCAGGCCCTGTTGGACAAGGGCTGTCACTTGGTGGGCAAGACCAGTCTGCATGAACTGGCGTTCGGCACCACCGGTATCAACCATTGGACGGGTACGGCGCCGAACCCGCGTTTTCCTGGGCGTATCCCCGGGGGGTCTTCCAGCGGTTCGGCAGCGGCCGTGGCCGCTGGGTTGGCGGACTTTACCCTCGGCACCGATACCGGTGGTTCGGTGCGTGTCCCGGCGTGTTGTTGTGGGGTGTTCGGCTTCAAACCGACGTTCGGCCGTGTCAGCCGTCGAGGCGTGATGCCTGCGCAAAGCAGTCTCGATTGTGTCGGGCCATTTGCGGCCAGCCTGCCAATGCTGCTCAAGGCCATGCAGGTCATTGACCCCACCTTCCATCCGGTGCCTCTGCAGCAGCCACCACGGCTCGGCATCCTGGCGGTCCAGGCAAGTGCTGCGGTGCAACGTGTGATCGATGCCGCCGTGGCAGACAGTGGTTTGCTGACTCAACCCGTGACCCTGCCGAGCCTCGATGCCGCCTATGCTGCCGGCATGGTGGTCATCAATCGTGAAACGTTCGACGCCTGTGCGCACTTGTTGGCAACCGGTCTGGTGGGGGCCGATATCGCCAGTCGCCTGGCCGCCGCCGGCACCACCACGGCACACGCCCTGATGCACGCCGAAGAGATGCGCAAACAGTTCACGGCCGAAGTCGACGCGGCGTTGCGTCAAGTCGACGTACTGGTGTTGCCGACCATGCCGGATTTCCCGTTGAGGCTCGCCGATGCCGCCGACACGCAAGCCGTACTGGGCATGACCCGGTTGGTGCGGCCCTTCAATCTGAGCGGGCACCCGGCGTTGAGCATTCCCCTGGGCAGCGCCGAGGGCCTGCCGGTTGGGCTGCAACTGGTGGGGGCGAAAGGCGCGGACGAACAACTGCTGGCTATCGCCGGCCACCTGCTCGAATGCCTGTATGCCAACCATAAGGGCTGATCGGCCCAGGAGGTGAACATGAGTGAACCACGCTCTTTAGCGGCACTTGAAAGACGCTTGCGCCGTTTTGAAACCCAGGACAGCGTGCGTGCCTGCATGAACCGCTACATGGTGTTGTGTGACGGGTTGGATGCCCACTCGCCGTTGCCAGAGTTGGCCGGCCTGTTCACCCAGGACGCGGTGTGGGAGGGCAAGGGCGCCAAATACGCCAAGAGTTTCGGCGGCTATCGCGGGCGTGAGGCCATTGCCGCGATGTTCTCGGGCTACATGAAGTCACCCGCGCACTTTGCCCTCAATGTGCATTTTCTGACCAGTGAGCTGATCGAGGTGCACGATGATCACGTCATGGGCAGTTGGGTGATGTTGCAGACGTCGACATTTGCCAGTGGCGCCTCCCACCTCAATGCCGCTCGGTTGACGGTACGGTTTGCCTTGGAGGAGGGCGTGTGGCGCATGGCGCACTTCCAGACCGAAAACCTGTTCGGGCGCCCTGTGCAGGCCTGGAACAGCGAAGACGACCTGCCGGTGCCCCAGGCTGGCGTCGAATGATCGCCTTGCATCGCTGACACCGCTCACGTCCTTTTGTCATTACCCGCCCCCGGTCTGCCGGGGGCGTGGCGTTGCCGTGCGCGCAGTTTATGGTTGGTCTATTAATTTTGTGAAAAAAATATTTTTTCCCAAGACTTCTGGTTTCTTTCTGGAGAGATCAGATGCTAACAAGTCCTTATATAACAATAATTTGAAAAATTAATTGAGTGTAATTTTTTGAATTTAAGGCGTTTTAAGCAAAAATATTGCGTGAATATTCCATTGACTGTTCACGTAAATCCGCGCAGATTTATGGCAGCGGCACCCACAAAAATAAAGGTAACCCTATGCCGATCTATCCCGTTTGCCTTGCTTGCGTAGCGCCCCTTCGCGTCGAAGGCACATCCGCCGCGCCCAGACCCCCCCTCCGAGATGCCCGGTTTTTCCGGCACTGAATCCTGCCCAAGCCCATACCGTTCCTGACGACGGAGTAACTATATGCATGCGCTAATTGCCTCAGCGACCGGGGTCGCGAGTTCGCTTGTCGGAGGTGCCGATTTCGAGGTGTTGCTTGACGACATTCGTGAGCGTGCCCGATCTGGTGAGTTCGACCGCCAGCGGCACATCTCACGGGACGTGATCGAGTCCTTCAAGCAGCACGGCGTGTACCGGGCCCTGGTGCCCAAACGTTTTGGTGGGCTGGAATGCTCACCCGCCGAATTCTGCCGGGTCATCGAACGTATCTCCCAGGCCGATGGGTCCGCCGGTTGGGTCGCGAGCTTCGGCATGAGCCCGGTCTACCTCGCGGCGTTACCCCTCGAGAGCATTGCCCAGGTGTACGCCGATGGCCCTGACCTGGTCTTTGCCGGCGGTATCTTCCCGCCGCAGCCGGCCGAAGTGGTTGCCGGTGGCTTCATGGTCAACGGTCGCTGGAAGTACTCCAGTGGGTCGCTGGGGGCAGATATTGTCGGCGTCGGTATCGCACCCAAAGACGGCGATACCTTCGGTTTGCCGCGTATTGCCGTGATGCCGCGCAGCGCCATTCGCATCGAGGAAACCTGGGATACCGTCGGCCTGTTGGGAACGGGCAGTCATGACCTGGTGGCCGAGCATGTGCGGGTCGCCGAGGAGTGGACCTTCGTGCGCGGTGGCCTGCCCAATCTCGATGAGCCGCTTTTTCGTTATCCGTCACTGTCATTCGCCACCCAAGTGCTCTCGGTGGTCGGCCTGGGTGTTGCCCGCGCCGCCCTGGATGCATTGACGGACATGGCCTGCGGCCGCGTATCGGTCACCGGCGCGCCGGCGATTGCCGATCGACCGCTGGCTCAAGTCGATATCGCCCGGGCGGAAGCCGACCTGCGGGCAGCCCGTGCATTCTTCTACGAATCCATCGAGCGCGCCTGGGAGTACGTGCTGGCGGGCGATGCAGTGCCGGTGGCAGCCACCAATCTGCTGCGCCTGTCTTCCACCCACGCCACACGCGTGGCCGCCGATGTTGCCCGTACCGCGCAAATGCTCTCGGGCATGAGTGGTGTGTTCAACGACAGCCCGTTGGCCCGCTGCGTCAACGATGCCCAGGTCGTGACCCAGCACGCCTTCATGGGCGACATCACCTATCAGAACGCCGGAGCCATGTTCTTCGGTAAACAACCCTTGCCTGGCTACCTCTAACCGTCGAGAC
The DNA here is from genome assembly GCF_059133265.1 of Pseudomonas sp. FBCC-B1565. Classification (NCBI taxonomy): domain Bacteria; kingdom Pseudomonadati; phylum Pseudomonadota; class Gammaproteobacteria; order Pseudomonadales; family Pseudomonadaceae; genus Pseudomonas; species Pseudomonas sp. FBCC-B1565. The sequence continues at coordinate 4,301,903 of NZ_CP101438.1, read as the reverse complement.
CCTGAAAATGAACGATAAAAAAATGCTCCGCGTGCTGTTCTGCATGGGGATCAACCAGAATTTCTTCGATGCGCCTCGTGACGAGCAATTGCAGGTCTGGGCAGCCTTCAGCGCGATGTGGAACGGCATTCACGACCTGGCGGGCGTGCAGGTGCTCGGCAATATGGACGACGACCAGAGCATGGTCGGCCCCTCCGACGGTTTTCCCTGGACCACTTACCTGCTGGCCGATGTGCCGGACATCGGCACCGTACATGCCGCCTGCAACCTGTTCCGTAGCACGCCGGTCGGCGATGGCCCGTACAAATTGTGGCGCTACACCAAAGTCGAAGCCCGGGTTGGGCGCGAGCTGATCATCCAGCGCACTTGATGCCGAGGAGGCCATCCCATGAACAAGCTGATTCCTGCCGTGAACCTTGCCGTCGATCCTGCCGACCTGGTGCAGTCCGATCGCGTGCACACCTCGATGTACACCGATGCCCAGTTGTTCGACGCCGAGCTTGAAAAGATTTTCTACAGCACCTGGATCTGGGTCGCCCATGAAAGCGAGATCCCCGACAGCGGTAGCTATAAAACCACCTACATCGGCAAGCAGCCGGTGATTGTGGTGCGTGATCGCAAGAAAGACACCCATGTGCTGCTCAATCGCTGCCGTCATCGTGGCGCCACCGTGTGTGAACACAAAAAAGGCAAGACCAACAGTTTCGTCTGCCCGTATCACGGTTGGGGGTATGCATTGGACGGCTCGCTGCGCGGCATCCCGCATCCGGAAAGCTACGCCGATTGCATCGACAAGGCCGAGCTGCCGCTGGTCAGCCTGCGTACCGAAAGCTACGCCGGCATGATCTTCGCCACCTTCAAGGATGACATCCAGCCGCTGGAAGACTACCTCGGCGCGGCGAAGAAATGGATGGACCTGTTCATGAAGCAGGGCGCGGGCTACGGCATCAAGGTCCCCGGCGAACATCGCTTCCGTTTTCCGGGCAACTGGAAGATCCAGCTGGAAAACACCACCGACGCCTATCACTTCCCGCTGGTGCACAAGAGCTTCCTGTCGTCGGTGGACGAGCAGACCCTGGCGTTGTTCGACTTCGTCAAAGGCCCTGGTTATGTCGAGGACTTGGGCAACGGGCACAGTGTGATGGTGATGATTCCGGACCTGATCGACCTGGAAGCCGACCTGGACAAGCCCATCCCCGAGCGCTTTGAAGCACTGGCCGCCGAGCTGCGCGATGAAGGCATCGAGGAGCTGCAGGTGCGCCGCATTGTGCGTGCGGTGGGCGGCACCGGGTTCAACCTCAATCTGTTTCCGAACGTGGCCTGTTCGATGGCGTTTTTCCGGGTGCTGCAACCGCTCTCGGTGACCGAGACCGAGATTCACCACTCGGTCATCACCATGGACGGCGGCCCGGCCGCGGCCAACCGCTATCGCCTGCGCCTGCATGAGCACTTTCAAGGACCGATGGGGTTTGGCACGCCGGACGATTCCGAAGCCTGGGAGCGTGTGCAGAAGGGCGCAAGCGCCGGCGATGAGCTGTGGATCATGCTCAACCGCGGCCTGCCCGGCGAGCGTGCCAGTGCCGACGGCCGGGTGTCCGACGTAAGTGCCGAAACGGGCATGCGCGCGGCGTACCAACAGTGGAAAAAGATGATGTCGGCCTGAGCCGTGGAGAACCTTATGAATCTGCAAGTGCTGCAAGAAGTCACCGCCTTCATCTGGCAGGAGGGCGACATGCTCGACCATGGCGAGTACGCCGCCTGGTTGAAGATGTGGACGCCCAAGGGCACCTACATCATCCCGATCAACCCGACGGAAACCGACTTCGAGAACACGCTCAACTATGCGTACGACGACCACCATATGCGTGAGTTGCGGGTAAAACGCCTGATCGGTGGCGAGTCGATCTCCACCAGCCCGCAGCCGCGTACGGTGCGCACGCAATCGCGCTTTCGAGTGCTGAGTGACGACGGTGTGAACGTGACCGTGCGCTGCGCACAGAGCGTACGTGAGTTCCGCAAGGAGAGCCTGAAACTCTACAGCGCCGACCTGACCTACGAGTTGGTGCGGGCTGCGGGCGGCTTTGAGATTCACCGCAAAGTGGTGAGCCTTATCAACAGTGACGATGCCCTCGCCGGTATCGGCTACATCCTTTGAGGCACGCCGACATGAACCAGATCGCATTGGTAACCGGCGCAGGGCAGGGCCTGGGCCAACGTTTTTGCGCCAGCCTGCTGCGGGCCGGCTATTCGGTGGTCATTACCGACATCGAGCAGGCGGCCGCAGAAGCTTGCCAGGCGCAATTGGACCCCGCTGGCGCGCGCAGCCTGGCCCTGCCCTTGGACGCCGGCCGCAAGGATGACTTCGAGCGTGCCCTGGCCAGTGTGCTGGAACGCTTCGGTGCGCTGCATGTGGTGGTCAACAACGCTGCGGTGACCAAGACCACGCCGTTGATGCAAATCAGCCCCGAGGAGTTTGACGCCGTGGTGGGCCTGAACCTGCGCAGCGTATTCCTGGGGTGCCAGGTGCTGGGCGGGCACATGGCTGACGCCGGTTACGGACGACTCATCAACATGGCGTCCCTGGCAGGGCAGAACGGCGGCACCGCGACGGGCGCGCATTACGCCGCCAGCAAGGGCGCGATCATCACGCTGACCAAGATATTCGCCAAAGAGTTTGCCTCGCGCGGGGTGACAGTCAACGCCATCGCGCCAGGCCCCATCGACTCCGCCGCCGTGCATGCGGCTGTGCCGCCTGAGCGCCTGCCGGGCCTGCTGGCAAGTATCCCGGTGCAGCGTCTGGGCGATGCGGATTTTCTGGGTGACCTGATCGTGCAGTTGGCGCGGCCCGAAGCCTATTTCACCACCGGGGCCACCTGGGACGTGAATGGCGGCCTGTTCATGCGCTGACTATTACCGGGTCGCCACGGCGACCTTCACGAACTCCATGGAATCATGGCCATGACTGAACAACTGTTGGATGTAGTCGTGCACAAGCGCGAGCTGCAAGGGGACGGCGTTGTCGTCCTGGATTTGACCCGTCGTGACGGTGCACCGCTGCCGTTGTTCGAAGCCGGTGCACATGTCGACATTCACATAAAACCGGGCCTGGTGCGCCAGTACTCGCTGTGCAGCGACCCCGCCGATCAGAGCGTCTATCGGCTGGGCGTGCTCAAGGACCCAGCCTCTCGCGGCGGATCGCTCGGTGTGCACGATACGTTGCAGGAAGGTTGCGAGTTGCAGATCAGCGCACCACGCAATCTGTTTCCGCTGGCCGGCGATGCGCGGCGCTCGATCCTGCTGGGCGGCGGTATCGGCATCACACCGATGATTGCCATGGCTTACACGCTGCAGGCATCCGGTCACGCCTTCGAACTGCATTACTGCGGGCGCGAGCGCGGCCGCAGTGCGTTTTTGGCAGAGCTGGCGGATTCGCCGTTTGCCGCCAAGGTGTTCACCCATTTCGATGATGAAGGGCTTGAACAGCGGCTGGACCTGGCCCACGTGTTGGGGTCGGGCGAGGCCGGGGTGCACCTCTACACCTGCGGGCCCGCAGGCTTCATGGAGTGGGTGATGCAAGGTGCGCGTGAGCAGGGTTATACCGAGGAGCACATCCACAAGGAGTATTTCCAGGTAGAGGTGGACAGTTCCGGCGCCAGCTTTGAAGTGGTGGCCGCGCGTAGCGGCAAGACCGTCCAGGTGGCAGAGGGGCAAAGCATCCTCGCCGCACTGGCGCAAGTGGGGATCAAGATCGAGATTTCCTGCGAGCAGGGCGTGTGTGGAACCTGCCTGTGCGATGTGCTTGAAGGTGAGCCGGACCATCGCGACGTCTACCTCACGGATGACGAGAAAGCCGGCAATGACCAAATCCTGGTGTGTTGCTCACGCGCCAAATCAAAAAAACTCGTGCTGGATATCTAAGGGGAACGACATGGTAGACGTAAGCAGTTTTCGTAATGCAATGGCCATGCTCGGCGGCGCCGTGACGGTCATCACCACTGATGGCGTGGCGGGTCGGTTTGGCTTCACCGCGTCAGCGGTGTGCAGCGTGACCGACTCACCGCCCACGCTGTTGGTATGCATGAACCGATCGTCCCATTCCAACGAGCACTTCAAGCGCAATGGCGCGGTGTGCGTCAACATTCTGTGTGGTGATCATCAAGAAATGTCCGGGGCATTCGCGAACCGTGCGTTGACGATGGATGAACGCTTTGCCGTGACACAGTGGACCACCCTGGAAAGCGGCGCGCCGGTGATGATCGATGCGCTGGTCAATTTCGACTGCCGTATTGCCCAGGTCCATGAAGTCGGATCCCACAGCATTTTCTACTGTGAGATCCAGACCATCCGTCAGGGAAATGCCGACGAGGGGCTGGTGTATTTCAACCGTGCTTATCACCGCCTGGGCGAGGCGTCCAAAGCCTGCTGAGCCCGGCCCGTTGCGCCGGCTACCGATAGCGTGCCGGCGTGTGGCGATATGAACATATTGTGTTTTTCAAGGTGCGGGGCGTATTTTTAAACTATCGCCTTAGTTGTTTCGTGAAAGCGCTTAATGTTTCCGCGGCCGTCGGTCGCCTGTGCAAGAACGGGCAGGGTTAGAGCAAAGGCGATCATTAAATGCGAGGGCGGTTTCATACTGTTTTCCCACGTTGCGCGCACAACAAGGCGCTAAATTAAATTCAGTTGGAATGTAGGTCAGGGCTGATTCGGGCATATAGGGTATCGGTACGGGAATCAACCGTTGTCATAGGTTGAGTTCGCACTTTTTGACCTGTGTTCAGCCGATGTTCAGCGTTGTTAAGCCCGTTGCCAGCTTGAATAAAAAAGTTGCACGGCCTTTACAACTCTTCACTTTTACACTCTGGATCGCCTGAAAAGCAAAGTGCTAGTCTGCGCTTTTTTAGAGACGGCAGGGACGCATGAATAAGCTAAAGGAAGTGGCTGTAAAAAAGCCCTGTTCATTTATTTTTGTCGTTGCGTTTATTGTATTGGCCGTCCTGCAATATAAGCCCGCCGTGCTCAATTACACCACGCGCTTTGTCGACTTTGCCCAATACATGCTTGCGCATGGCGTCACGCTGTTTCCAATCGCTGAAGATCTGCAGCCTTACCCCGATTACACCGTGATCAATACACTCCTGGTGTATCTGGTGTCCCTGCCGTTTGGCCGTGTGTCCATTCTGTCGATGGGCGTGCCTTTTTGCGTCGCTGCCGCCCTGATGTTGGTATTCATATACAAGTTGGGTGCGTTGCATGAGAAGAAATGGGGCGCCTACGCGGTGGTGTTTGCACTGTTCACCTGGTCATTTCTGGACGGTGTGAACTCCCTGGCGCTGGATGTGTACCCGGCACTTTTTACGGTGATGTGCTTTTACCTGGCCTACGCAGGCGAGGTGCACCACCAGCGTTTTCGGCTGCTGCTGGTACTCGCGGGCCTGGCACTGGGCTTTGCGTTTCGTGGCCCGATCGGCCTGATCGGGCCTGCCAGTGTCGTTGCCTCTTATTACCTGTTGAGCCGGCAGTGGCGCATGCTGGTGGTGTTCTCGTTGTTGGCTGGCGTGGTCCTGGCCACGGGTATCGCGGTGCTGACCTGGGCGGCCTACGTGCAGGGCGGCGATGCTTTTCTGCAAGAGGTGTTGATCATGCAAGGACTGGGGCGGTTCGGCAGTGACCACGCGCCCCGTTATTACTTCTACTTTTCGGCAGGCCTGCTGACCTACGGTGTCACCGCAATCATTGCGGTGAGTGTGATCATCAAGCAGGGCAAACACTTTTTCGACCGAACGCCGCATCCCGTCACGAGCATGCTCCTGTACCTCACCGGTTGGCTCCTAGTGATCATTGTGCTGTTCACGATTCCAAGTTCAAAAAAGGCGCGTTACATACTGTCGATCACCCCGGCTATTTCGTTGTTGGCGGCCTACGTCTTCGTGGATCGCAGTGAAGTGTTTGCAAACACCCGGAGAAAACTGCTTGGGTTCTGCTTGGAGTTGCCGCTGATAGGCCTCGTGATGCTGTTACTTGCCTATGGGTACAGCTTGTATGCGGTGACCCCGCTGCAGCCCAACTACCTCGGTGCCTGCCTGGGTTTGATTACGCTTGTGGCCGTGCGGCCCTGGTTGGAATCACGCTTTCACGAGCATCCCCATCGTGAGTTCGTCGTCTTTTCTTTCGGGGCTGTCACCTTTCTCATACTGGATATGTTTTTCTTCAACTCCGTTACTTACCATCTGGAGTTGGCCCATGAGCCGACGCCTAAATTCCTGCCTTATTGGTTCTGGTGAACAGTGAGTCTGCAAAAAAAACACGCGGTGTTTGCAGGTGCAGGCATCTGCGCGATGCTGCTGGGATTGGCGGTGTTCGTCCTGCAAAACCTGTCCGATATGGAGTTGACGGACGCTCGGGTTTCGACGCTGACGTTTCGCTCTGGCGACGCACAGTTGGTCGGGACGCTGGTCTTGCCATTGCATGTCCAGGCGCCGCCCGTGGCGCTGATCATTCATGGGGATGGTCCCATGGACCGCTTCGCAGCCCACGGCTACTTCCCGCTGATCAACAGTTTGCTCGACGCTGGAATCGGCGTGTTTACCTGGGACAAACAGGGGATCGGCGAGAGCACAGGCCATTGGCTCAGCCAGTCGATGGCGGACCGTGCCACGGAAGCGGTGGCCGCGCTCGCCCAGGTGCGCAAGCAGGAGGGGGTTGCACCGGATAAGGTCGGGTTTCTGGGTTTTTCCCAAGGCGGCTGGGTCATTCCGCGTGCCGCCAGTGGAGGCGACCCAGGCTTTTCAGTGATTATCGGCGGGGCCGTGAGCTGGCGCCGGCAAGGCATGTACTACACGCAGGTACGATTGGCCGAGGAAGGCCGTTCCCAGGATGAGATCGACGCCATCGTCAAAGAGCAATACGAGAGGAACGACAAGGTTTTCGGCACAGCGAATCAAGCCTACAGCCCCCACCTGTTTCCCGGTATGGACCGCGCTCATTTCAACTTCGTCCAGAAAAACTACAACGAAGACGTTACTGCCGCAGTGAAAACCATGAAGGGCCCGGTGCTGGCGGTCTGGGGCGACCAGGACCTGAATGTCAATACGGCCGAGGACTCAAGCGTCTACCGGAAGATGTTTGCTGGCACCCGGGGTAGGCACGTTGTGGTCATCCCCAACGCCACCCACAGTTTGTTGAGGGCCGGCCTGTTCAATGATCAATTGGTATCGCAATGGCCGGCATGGAAAGAGTACGCGTTCATGGCACTGGGGCGTCACGCCTATGTGCCGGGTTCCCTGGAACTGATAAGTCGCTGGGTCAAGTCCTCAACGTCGGGGAAGTGAATCGCTCTGCGCTTTAAACATCGGCAACCGCTTGAGCATCCACGTCAACAGTTCCTGGGCGGGCGCCGCCAATGGTCTTGAGGCCTTCACCAACAGCTTGGCCTCCACCCCCAGCAACAGCGGATGGTCGATCAGCACCGACGCCAGCTCGCCGTTTTCAATTTCCCGGTAGGCCGCGAACTCCCCGGCCAGCGAGGCAAAGCCGCCAGTCGCGACCAGGCGCTTGAGTGCCGCCAGGGAGTTGCTGACCAGGGTCGGGCGTACTTCGATCTTCTCGGCGTACTCCAGCAGGGTGATGGCATGGCCGATACCAAACGTGGTCGGCGTCAGCACCAATGGGCATTCCAATACCTCGGTCACCGTCGCCATGGTGCCTCGCACCGCCAGCGAATGGTCCGGGCGCACCAGCAACATCACCGGCTGCAGCGAGGCGGCGCGGTAGTCGATGTGTGGATGGGGCGGCGGGTTGTAGGCCAGGCCGATATGCGCGCGGTTTTCGGCAACTTCGTTGAGCACATCGTCCACCGGCAGGATGTCCAGGGTGATTTCAAGCCTGGGGTATTGCTTGCTGAAAGGCGCGAGCACGTTGTCGACCAGCGCATCCACATAACCTTCGCTGATCACCACCCGCACATGGCCTTGTTGCAGGCCCTTGATCGCTTGCAATTGGTCTTCGAGTTTTTCCTGGTGCGAGCGATAGCCGCGCCAGAACTCCAGCAGATGCGCCGCCGCCTCGGTGGGCTGAACGCCACGGGCCTGGCGCTCGAACAGCTTGGCGCCCAGTTCTTCTTCCAACAGCTTGATCTGGCGGGTGATCACCGAGGGCGAGGTGTTGATGCTGTCTGCCGCCCCCCTGATCGAACCGTGCACCAGCACTTCGTGGAAGTAGCGAAGACGTTGTTGATTGATCTCACGCATGAAGGATGATCCGCCTTGGAAGTTGTGTTGTCTACAAAGCAACGCTAAGTGAACTTAGTTGCTCTTGCTGCCGATGGTGGGCCGGCGCACCCTGAATTGGCAAGCACGCAGACCCACAAAAACAATTGGAGACTCGTATGCCAACCTCCCGGGCGCCGGCAGAACATTCAGCCATTTCTGCCCTCTACCACAAGCTCAACTGGCGGCTGCTGCCGCTGTTGTTCATCGGCTATGTCTTTGCGTACCTGGACCGCATCAACGTGGGGTTTGCCAAGCTGCAGATGCAAAGTGACCTGGGCTTGTCCGATGCCGCCTACGGCGCCGGCGCGGGGATTTTCTTCATTGGCTATGTGCTGTTCGAACTGCCCAGCACCCTGATGCTGCCCCGCATCGGGGCGCGTAAAACCTTCAGCCGAATCCTTGTGCTGTGGGGTATCACCTCGGCGTGCATGTTGTTCGTGCGCGATGTACCGACGTTCTATGCGATGCGTTTTTTGCTCGGCGTGTTCGAGGCCGGGTTTGCCCCAGGCATGATCTATTACCTGTCGCGCTGGTACGGCCCGAACCGCATGGCGCGGGCGATTGCCATTGTGTTTATCGCCGGCCCCATGGGCGGCATTCTGGGCGGACCCTTGTCGGCCTGGCTGATCACCACGCTTGCCGGTGTCGGCGGTCTGGCCGGCTGGCAATGGATGTTTTTGATTGAAGGCTTGCCCTGTGTATTGCTCGGCGTGCTCATGTACTGCGTGCTGTCCGACCGGCCCGCCGATGCGCCTTGGCTGAATGAGGCGGAAAAGCAACTGTTGGAAACCGAACTGGGCACGGCGAATGCGCGCAGCCATTCATTCCGTGCGGTACTGCGCGACCCTAAGCTGTATGTCCTGGCCTCGGCATACTTCTGCATCATCTTCTCGATCTACGCCATGAGTTTCTGGCTGCCGGCGATCATCAAGACCCTGGGCCTGCAAGACACCCAGCAAGTGGGCTGGTATGCCGCCATGCCCTATGTCGGGGCGGCACTGGGCATGTACTGGATCGGGCGCCGCTCGGACCGCCTGGGCGAGCGCCGGCTGCACTGTGCCGTCCCGGCGGCCATCGGCGCGCTTTTGCTGATGCTCTACCCCTTGGCGGGTGGCCACCTGGTGGGGTCGATGACCTTACTGACGCTGTCGATCAGCATGATGTTCATGGCCTACACCGTGTTGTGGGCGATGCCCTCCGAGCACATCAAGGGCGATGCGGCCGCAGGCGGCATTGCCTTGATCAACACCATCGGGCTGTCCGGTGGTTTCTGGGGCCCGGCCATGATCGGCTGGGCCAAAACCGCCACCGGCAGCTTGAACACGGGGGTCGTAGCCGTGGGCTGCGTGTTCCTGTGCGCGGCGTTCGTGATCATTGCGACCAAACCGCGAACGCGCACCGGCGCGGCGGGCGAGTACAGCGCGGGTTGAGTGGCCCGCCATCATTGAAAACCATGAGGAACCCAAGATGCTTCTATACCTGTCGACATGGGCCGAGATCGGCCACTTTCTCGAGCGCAGCCGCACCATCGTCATCCCCATCGGCTCCAACGAACAGCACGGGCCGACCGGGCTGCTCGGCACCGACTGGATGTGCCCCGAGATCATTGCGTGCCAGGCGCAAAAAAACGCCGATATCCTGATCGCGCCGACCTTCAACATCGGCATGGCCCAGCACCATATCGGCTTCCCCGGTACGATCTCATTGCGGCCCTCGACGTTCATTGCCGCGATCAGCGATTGGGTGCATTCGCTGGCAGCCCATGGTTTTGAAAAGATCCTGTTTCTCAATGGCCATGGCGGCAACGTCGCCTCCATTGAAGCGGCGTTTTCCGAGCTGTATGCCGAAGCCAGCTTTGCCCGTCGCCCTGCGGGGTTCGCCCTGAAGTTATGCAACTGGTGGGACCTCGACGGGGTGGGCGAACTGGCCAAGGAGCAGTTCCCCACCGGCCACGGTATCCATGCCACGCCGTCCGAAATCGCCGTGACCCAATGGGCCTACCCGGACTCGATCAAAACCGCCGATTACTCACCCCAGATCGCGCCGTGGGGGCCGATTCGCGAAGCCTTCGACTTCCGCGCCCGCCACATCGATGGGCGCATGGGCTCGGACCCGGCGCAGGCCTCCCCGGAGAAAGGGCGAGACCTGGTGATGATGGCGGCACAGGGCCTGATACGCGAAGTCGAGGCGTTCAACGGCGAGCCGATCCCGGGCTAAGAGCCAGCCCTTTCAAGGCCTTTAGGTAGAACAGGCGGTAATACCCTGTGGCGAGCGGGCTTGTCCCGCGTTGGGCTGCGAAGCAGCTCTGAAACCCCCGGCCGAAGAGTGCCTGATTCACCGCATTCCTCCATCTAGGGTCGCTTCGCAACCCAACGCGGGACAAGCCCGCTCGCCACAGTTGCAGTGTCCGCCCTTATTGGGATGGTATCAGCCAGATTGGGTCGGTTTTTCAAAGACCTTGAAAGGGCTGGGGCTAAGAGCACTTTCACGCCAATCCGGGCGCTGAGCCGTCAACGCTCATGTTTAGCGCGTGGTGGTGCCAGGAAGCCCCAGTGCGCTCAGCTTTTCACGTACGTGAATCAGCTTTTCCTGGTTCGTACGGATGAACGCTGAGCGCTCATCAACGGCGGCTACGATCTTTTCAAACGTCTTGAGCTGTGGCGCAAAGAAGTCGAGCAGTTTTTCGTCATCGCCGATCAGGTCGTAGATGTCCTTGAAGGAACTCTTGATGACCGTGGTAATGGACTCTTTGGCGGTTTTGAGTTCCTGTTCGAGTTCGTGAGCCTTGTAGGCACTCAGGAGGTCTGAGGTCAGGGTGAAGGCTGCACCGGCAGGACCGGCCCATTTGGAAATGGCCCCGGCGATTTTGGTTGCCTGCCACGGCTTGAATTTGATGACGACGCCGGTTACCGAGCCCAGCACATCGCGCGCGGCAAACACTGCACCCTTGATGATGTCCGGGCTCAGGTTGGCGATGCCTTTCGCCGCGCCGCCCATGGACTTGAGTGCGCCTTCGCTCATGGCATTGAGGAAGCTCTCACTTGAGTCGAGCTGACGCCCGATGTCCTGGGAAATGCGGCTGGTGACCTTGGACGATTGATCGAACGACCGGTCGATGGCGCTCTTGATCCTCAGGTTGAGCTTATAGCCGACACCTTCTTCGGTGTAGCCGATTTCGTCCTCGAGAAAGTCACGGATGTTCTCCAGTGACAAAGGGCGGAGCTTGCCCAGCAATTCGTTTTCGATATTTCGCAGCTCCTCGAACAACTCCCCGGCAAGACGTTTGACGTCGCGGCGGCCCTTGGAAATGTCCTGTTTGATCCGTTCGGACTCCTCGGCGTTCTGTTGTGCGAACGCATCCAGTCTGCCCAATTGCTCTTCAGCCTGGGCCACATGCTGGCCGACGACATCGCGGACCACGTCCATGCCGGTCTTGGCCATCAGGACCGCGGGTACGTTGTCCTGCAGAATGCGAGTGGTCATGGCTTTCAGGTCGTTGATCCGCGAGCGGCTTTCATAATGCTCGGGTTTGCTGAACCAGAATTCCAGGCCGCGGCCACCGGGGTTAGAGGCCAGGCAGACGATATTCAAACGTGCCAGTTCTTCCGAGGTCAGGTTGGCGGCCCGCTGCAGCTTGGCTTTCAAGTTGTCTTTTTTGATGGCGGCTTGATCGTCGAACAGCGCCTGTTCGGTCAAGTCAGTCACTTCATCCATTTTATTGATGACGAAGACCGTCGAAGACAGTTTGTTCAAGTCGCGCAGTACCCACTTGGCGATAGCACTGTGGCTATCCTTGAGCGGATTGGTGGCGTCCACGACGTACAAGATCAGATGCGCTTCGGAGATGTAACGCTTGGTCAGGTCTTCATAAACCACCTGTTGGCCATCGACAGTCTTTTCCTTGTCGCCAAAGAGGCCTGGGGTATCGACGATCTCGCATTTGCCGGGCAGGCCTTCTGGCGTGTAAATCGCCAGGCGATCGGAGGACTCGTCCATGTCGATCTTCATGTCGGCCATGATTTTACCCAGCCATGCAGCGATCACGCTGGTCTTGCCGTCGGAGAAGGCGCCCAGCAGCGCAATACGTAGAACGTCGGACTCGATCGCGTTGACAGCGGAATCAATCTTTTCCATTTCGGCATTAACGTCGGCGCCTAGCTCGCCCAGCTCTTTCAGGATGAACCGAAGCTGATCCAGTCCTTTGATCGCTGCCTGTTTATCAACATTAAATTGCGTGAATTGTTCCATGGGGCATTTTCTCCAGTTGATCTTTAGTGCGCTGCATCAGGGCCATCTGCTGCTTGATGATGTGCAGCGGGCGAATCAGGGATGCATGGATGTCGCTGACTTGTCCGAGGACCTTCTCTTCGATTTGGCTGCGAATCGGTGCGAGCAACTCCTTGAGTTCATCACGCAGGGAGTCCACAGCCTTGGCGCGTGCCTCTGCGATCTTTTCCTGGACTTGAGCCTGGGCTTTGCGGATGCGTTTTTCCTCGCTGAGAAGGAAATTCATGAGGTTGATCAAAAAGCCCACTGCGGCGCCGACGGCCGCGCCAATCAGGTTGCCGACAACAGGAAACGCGGTGCCGATACCTGCTCCTGCAAGGGCATAAGAACCAACGTTGAACAGCATCCAGCCATAGTCTTTAAGATCCAGGCCAAGGCCCAGTTCGGGTGTCTTGTAGCTGGCATTGAGGTCTTCTGCTACATAAGCCACGGCCTGCTCGAATTCAACCCGCGAAACATCCTCGAGCAAGCGCTGCATGGCCTGCACAAGGTCACCCTGGAGCTCTGCCAGGTACTTTTCGAACTGGGTCTGCAAGTCGTTTTTCAGTTGCTCCTGACGCTCGCGGAAGGCGCGCTGGATTTTGGTGGAAATCAAATCGTTGTTGCCAAAATGTTCCTCAACGATGTTGTCGGCGCGGGCACTCAAATCGATGAAGAGTCCGTTCCACAGGTTTTTTCGGCCATCCTGCAAAAGGCGTTCGAACCTGACCAGCCCATCTTTGATAGCCGCGCGGCATTTTTTGAATTCCGGCTCTGTCCGGGCGATGAACATTTCGTGCTGCGTGTGGAGCGCTTGCAGGATGGCGAGGTTTTCCACCAGCAATTCATGCACTTTGGTCTTGTTGCTTTCGATCATGTCTTCTTTGAACGTGCCCAGTTTTCCGTGAAGCACGCGGGCGACTGATTTGATCTGGCTGAACTCATACATGGCTTTCGACGAGGCGAAATACTTGCGGTAATTGCGCTGGTGAATGACCAGGTCCCGATCCCGGGACGGGTGGATGCTCGTGCGTTCGGTCCCTGGTGCAATGGCCAGGGATGAAAAGGCGAGCAAGCCCTGCACGCAATGTCCGGGCTGCATGGCCTTGGCGCCCAGCGCGGACTCAAGTACACCGATGGTTTGCTGCAATGCCTTTGTCGAGTCGCCATCGCTTTCCAGAGACGCAGGAACGCCGTCGAATTCGAATTGGTCAGCGTTACCGCGCACGTTCACCAGGGGACACACTTGGGTGCCGAGGCGCAAATAGGCGCGAATCTTCTCTGCAGTGGCTTTCTCAGGCTTCTTGTTGGTGCCATTGACGTAGAACACCAGGTGCGCTTTGGCTACTGCTTCGCGGACCATATGAGCGTACTTTCCTTCGTCACCCTCAATGCCGGGCACATCGATCAACTGAAAGCGTTTGCCCTTGTAGTTGAGGGTGTAGAACGTATTGCCCTTGGTGAAGTCCTCTTCGCCTGTACCAATGATGCGACCGTCTGTGCGCGAGGCCAGCGCCTTTTTCCGGCTAAGGACCAAGGTCCCGGAATACACGCTGGCCAGCCGCTGGTTCAACACCTCATCCAGGGTGGCCGAGGCGGTCTTGATGTGAGTGAAGGGGCTTGCGATGGTCCCCTCATTCGACAGGGTGGTCGCTTCATCGAACAGTTCGTCGAGCTCGAAATTGTTCATTTCACGCTCCTGCCAGTTTCAAGAGCGCTGCCGATGCCGCAGCCCCCAGAACCAGTCCGCCGCAGGTAAAAACAATCAACTTCGTCCTGATTCTGGCGTTGGATTGTTCATGGGCCAGTTGCAGTCGTTGCGCCGCCTCTTCCTGCTGGGCCTTCAGCTGTTGGGCGGCTATTGCCTGTTCGGCTTCAAGCTGTTGCGCGGCGGCTGCTTGCTCATTCTTTAATCGGGCATTGGCCTCTTGCTGCGCGAGGGCGGTTCGGGCCAGGGCCTCGGACTCAGCGATGCGGTTTCTGGACAGGGCCTCTTCCTGCAAAATCTCGGAAAGATGACGCGTCCCCTGGCGGATTTCAGTGATTTGCGCTGCATACTCCGCGTAAACCGCATTCAGCCCTTCGCGCAATCCATCGATGTGTTCAGCCAGCGCCTGTTCATACTTCACCAAGTCGTGGGCGTTATGTTCCAGCAGCGCTTGCCGGGACTCTTCTTTGAACAGAATGCGCAATGATTCGATGATCGTGCTCTTGCCCGCATTGGTTTCGCCGAAAAACGCCAGGGTGAACACGTCCCACTCGGCATGGGTTTTCAACTGGTCGAGTTCACCATCGAAACGAACCTGGATGGCGCGAAGCTTCTCGGTCATGTTGCCAACTTCGCGCTTGCCCTCTTTGTGCTCGACATTCAGTTCCAGAATATCGGCCATGGCGCTGGCGATACTGTCTGAAACGTCGGAGTACAGGCGGTTAAGGTCTTGGGGCGCGTTCATTACAGTTCCTTGTGTGCTGGCGTCTAAGGGATGAAGGTGTAACGTCAGGAGGTGATGTGCCGAGTGTCACGCGAGCCCACGGTGGGAGGGGTGCTGCTCGTTGGTCTGGCACATGGGTGAATCGCAGGCAGCCGCCATGGCCGGTTCAGTCCAGCGGCAATGAAACGGTATTAGGCGTATAGGAGGAGTGCGTCGCGAGATCGGCTCAAAAACAGCCGTGGAATAAGTTGCCTGAGGCATTCACAACATCCTTGTTGGTGTGGGACTTCATGCTTGCAAAGCATGCTCCATAGCACTACATCGGCCCTGCGGATGAAAGCTTTAGTAGGACAGCCTAAATTGAAACCTTGCGCGGGACGCAAGGCGACCTTTAGTGTTTGCCATCAATCCCATTTTTGGACCAGGCAAGGAAGTCAGCATGACGCAATTGGCGGCTCAGACAGTCTCATCGGCGTGCGCAGCATTGGTTGAACTGGATACGCTTCAAATACGATCCTCCGCTGGCAACCTGAGCCCGGCTCAACACGCGTTTGCTGACTATCTGGCGAACCTCTGGTCAGGTGCTCCAGGTGCTTTCGAGCATCGTTATCCGATCACCAGGAGTCGGGTGTGGAAGCCATGGCGGCAACACCCTCAGCGCCAGAGCAACGACTGGTGGTGTTTGTCCCTGGCCGAGGCAGCCAGGCACTACTCCTGGCCGGAAAAAAAAGCACCTGATGACTTCGCCAGTATTGCAGCGCGACTTCGCAAGGCGCTCGTTGAGAACCAGTGCGTTGATGCGCGCGCGGCCTGCCTGGAAATATTCAAATGGGGAGGCGTTGGCAATAGGCCCGGTAATGCGTCCGTGCGGTGGGTGCAGACGCAGGCTGCCGAGAGGACTCTGTGCTGCTCTATCCTTCGTGCGATCGCACTGCTTGGCCCTACGAACAACCAGTCACTGGCGGTTTTCGACGGCACGAAACTGCTGATGAATTCCGCGATGACCAAGATCTACGCTGCTGCGGCTCCTGAGGGCATCATCATCTACGATGGCCGGGTGGGGGCCGCGCTGGGGTTGTTGGTGCGAAAATGGCTGGATGGGACAGAGGAATGTAAGGTTCCGCAGGATCTTGCTTTTCGCTGGGGCCCCAGGCAGAAAACGGCCAATAACACAGTCGAAACACGTGACCCTTCGCGAGGGAGCTTCACATTTGACGATCTTTACAAAAAAAGCCGCGCAGGGCAGCCACATCAATCCGAGGTGTGGGCCGAGCTTGTGCGAACCACAAGCCGCATCCTGTGTGAGGTGATTCGGATACTCAAGGTACAGGGGCAGGATACGACGCTCCTCAGTCTCGAGCGTGCATTGTTCATGGTGGGTTTTGATGTGCGTCAATCGTCAAGGCTACTCAAATAGCCGAACAGATTCGCTGCCTCCGGTGACAGCCGCGCCGGATCCGCCACGCCGACATACAAGGTCCGCGCCGCCCATTCCCCCTCCAGCGGTATCGCCCGCAGTTTCGCTTGCAGCAGTTCGGGATGCACCGACCCCAACGGCAGGATACCAATCCCCAATCCCGCCTCGATCATCCGGCAGATCCCATCAAAGCTGCTGACCTGGATACGCACCTTCAAGCGCTTGCCGGTGCCGGCGGCGGCATCGTTGATGCGCCGCAGCAGCGAGCTGCCCTGGTTCAAGGCGACGTAGTCAAAGTCGAGGGTATCGGCCAGGGACACGCTTGAGCACTGCGCCAGCGCATGCGTCTGCGGCACCAGCACCACCAGGCGGTCGCGTCGGTAGGGGCGCACGTGCAAGCCGGGTGCGGGCACGTTGTCGGCAAAAATGCCGATCTCGGCCTCGCCGTTTTCCACGGCGTGAATCGTACGGTCGCTCAGGGCTTCTTCCAGTTCGATACGCACGTGGGGGTTGGCCGCCAGAAAGGCCGCCAAGTCTGCCGGCAGGAACTGGATCACCGCCGAGGTGTTGGCAAACAGCCGCACATGCCCACGTACACCCTTGGCGTAATCGTCGGCGTCATGGGCCATCTGCTGGGCGACGTCGAGCATTGTGCGCGCATGCTCGGCCAGGCCTCGACCGGCCGGCGTGAGTTGCAAGCCGCGGGGGACGCGGTTGAACAGGGTGCAATGGGTCACCCGTTCGAGTTCGGCCAGGCGCTTGCTCGCGGCGGAAACGGTCATGTGCGCGCCGTTGGCCGCCTGGGTGAGGTTTTGCGTGTTGGCGGCCAGCACCAGCAGGCGCAGCGACACCAGGTCCAGTTGCAGCAGGTTGATCATATTTACGCCCTGGGTTTCCAATCTGGAAAGAGTAGTGGAAATCTTTGAAATTCTCACGACCTGTCTTTGCGCGGATTATCCGGTCATCGCCTCCAACAACAACGGACAACGTCATGAGCCTACCCCTGGAAGGCATCAAGGTGGTCGAAATGGGCCAACTGATTGCCGGACCCTTCGCCGCCAAGATCCTCGCCGAGTTCGGCGCCGAAGTGATCAAGATCGAACCGCCAATCACCGGTGACCCCCTGCGCAAATGGCGCCTGCTGCACGACGGCACGTCGGTGTGGTGGGCCGCCCAGTCGCGCAACAAGCAATCGGTCACCCTCGACCTGCGCCAGGGCGAAGCCCGTGAAGTGGTCATGCGGCTGGTCAAGGACGCCGACATCCTGATCGAGAACTTCCGCCCCGGCACCCTTGAAAAATGGGGCCTGGGCTGGGATGCACTGTCGGCGATCAACCCCGGCCTGGTCATGCTGCGGGTCTCCGGCTACGGCCAGACCGGGCCGTATCGCGACCTGCCGGGCTTTGGGGTGATCGGCGAGGCCATGGGCGGTTTGCGCCATCTTTCCGGCGAGCCGGGGCGTACGCCGGTGCGCGTCGGGGTGTCGATCGGCGACTCGCTGTCCGCCTTGCACGGGGTGATCGGTGTGCTGCTTGCCCTGCGCCATCGCGAGCAGCAGCACGGCGCCGGCCAGCAGGTGGATGTGGCCTTGTACGAGTCGGTGTTCAACCTGATGGAAAGCCTGATTCCTGAATATTCGGTGTTCGGCACGGTGCGCGAACCGGCCGGCAGCAGCTTGCCCGGCATCGCGCCGACCAACGCCTACCGTTGCAAGGATGGAAAGTATGCGTTGATCGCCGGCAATGGCGACAGCATCTACCGACGCTTGATGGAGAAGATCGAACGCCTGGACCTGGCCGACGACCCGGAACTGGCGCAGAACGATGGCCGCGTACGCCATGTGGCCCGCATCGACGCGGCGATTTCAACCTGGACGGCCGAGCGCAACCTCGATGCGGTACTCGCCGCGCTGAAGGACGCCAACATCCCCTCCGGCAAGATCTACGACGCCGCCGACATTGCCGCCGACCCCCATTACCAGGCGCGCGACATGCTGCTCGCCAGCCAGCTGGACGACGGCACCGCCGTCACCTTGCCCGGCATTGTCCCCAAGCTGACCGCCACACCTGGCCGCGTGCAGTCGCGCGCGCCGAGCCTGGGGCAGCACACCGATGCGGTGCTCGACGGCATCGGTATCGACGCACCGACCCGTGCCGCCTGGCGCGCTCGCGGCCTGATCTGAACCAAGGAGCCCTTCAATGAAACGCCTGTACCTGCAGGAAGTCGCCACCCGTGACGGCTTCCAGAACGAAAAGAGCTTTATCGACACCGAGCAGAAAATCGCCCTGATCGATGCGCTGAGCCAGTGCGGCTACGCCAAGATCGAAGTGACCTCGTTCACCTCGCCCAAGGCCATCCCCGCCTTGCGCGATGCCGAGGCGGTGATGGCCGGGATCCAGCGCCAAAGCGGCGTGGAATACACGGTGCTGGTGCCCAACGTGCGTGGTGCCGAACGGGCGCTGGGCTGTAGCATCGACGAGGCCAACCTGGTGATGTCGGTGAGCGAGCCGCACAACCGTTCCAACCTGCGCATGACCCGCGAACAGTCGTTCGCCCAGCTCAGGGAAGTGGTGGGGGTGATCGGGCGTGGGCCGGTGGCGGTCAATGTGTCGCTGTCCACGGTGTTTGGTTGCCCGATGCAGGGGGATGTGCCGGTCGACGAGGTGCTGGCCTGGGTCGGGCGGTTCGCCGAGCTGGGTGTGCGCGGCGTCACGCTGTGCGACACCACCGGGATGGCCTATCCGACGCAGGTGGAGACTTTGTCACGGCAGGTGCGCGAGCGCTTTCCCGAGCTGCAACTGACCCTGCATTTCCATAACACCCGGGGCATGGCGCTGGCCAATACCCTGGGCGCGTTGCAGGCTGGAATCGACCGCTTCGACGCTTCTCTTGGCGGCCTCGGCGGCTGCCCCTATGCCCCCGGCGCCAGTGGCAACGTGTGCATGGAAGACCTGGTGCACATGCTCGACCTGATGGGCTATGACACCGGCCTGCACCTGGACCGCGTACTGGCGGCGTCCGCCCGCTTGCCGGGGCTGATCGGCCATGCCACCCCCAGCCAGATCCTCAAGGCCGGCAAGCGCCTGGACCTGCATCCCATTCCTGCACACGTGCACAGCCTCAGCCAACAGGTAGCCCACCATGATTGATCATCTCGACCACCTGGTCCTCACCACGATTGACCTTGCCGCCTGCACAGACTTCTACACCCGCGTCATGGGCCTGCGCCTGGAGACCTTTGGCAATGGCCGCATCGCTTTCCGTTTCGGCAACCAGAAAATCAATGTGCACGAGCGCGGGCATGAGTTCGAGCCCAAGGCCCACCTGCCGGTGCCGGGTGCGCTGGACCTGTGCTTTATCGCCAGTGTCTCGCTGGACGCGGTGGTCAGCCATTTGAACACCCAGGCCTGGCCGATCATCGAGGGCCCGGTGCTGCGTACCGGTGCGACCGGGCCGATTCGCTCGGTGTATGTGCGTGACCCGGACCTGAACCTCATCGAAATCTCCGAGCAGGTGCCTGCATGAATATCGTGTTTCTCGACGGCGCGAGCCTGCCGTCAGCGTTGCCGCGCCCGGCTCAAGCCAGCGCCTGGACCGCGCGCGAAACCACCCGCCCCGAGCAAGTGCTTGAAGCCCTGGCCGACGCCGACGTGGCGATCACCAACAAGGTGCGCATCGACCGTGCGACCCTGGCGCAATTGCCGCGCTTGCAACTGATCTGCGTGGCGGCCACCGGCTACGACTGCGTGGACATCGCCGCCTGCCGCGATCAGGGCGTGACGGTGTGCAACGTGCCGGCGTACAGCGCGGTCAGTGTGGCCGAATCGGTTATTGGCGCCTTGTTTGCGCTGCGCCGCCACCTGCTGGCGTACCGCGCGGCGTCTGCCAGCCAGTGGCCGCAGTCGTCGCATTTTTGCGTGCACGGCGCGCCGATCCAGGACCTGCAAGGCTCGACCCTGGGCATCGTCGGGCGCGGTGATATCGGCAGCCGCGTGGCGCGCCTGGCCAAGGCCCTCGACATCACCGTGCTGTTCGCCGAACACCGTGGCGCGCCGCAGGTGAGGGCGGGCTACACCGCCTTCAACGAGGTGTTGGCCAGGTCCGATGCGCTGACCTTGCATTGCCCGCTCACGCCCCACACGCGCTACCTGATCGGCGCCGCCGAGATCGCCCGGATGAAGCCCGGCGCGTTGCTGATCAACACCGCACGCGGTGCGCTGGTGGATGAAAACGCCGTGCTCGATGGGCTCGCCAGTGGTCAATTGGGCGGCGCGGCGCTGGATGTGCTGCACGTGGAGCCGCCGCAGGCCGACCACTCGTTGCTGCATTGCGAGCATCCCAATCTGCTGGTCACGCCCCACGTCGCCTGGGCCAGCCAAAGCAGCGTCGCACGCCTCAAGGCCGTGCTGGCCGCCAACATCGAGGCATTCGCGGCACACCGACCGACCAACGTGGTGACCTGAACGCCCCAGCGACTTCCTTCCTGAAACCTATAGGCAGAGCCATGACAAAAATAATCAGCTCGTCCGTCGACTCCGTGAATCAGGCGCCGGCACGGCGCACACCGCTGTACCAGCACCTGTATGTGCAAGTGCTGGCGGCCATTGTGCTGGGGGTGATCCTCGGCCACTTCAGCCCGGGCCTGGGCGAACAGATGAAGCCCTTGGGCGACACCTTCATCAAGCTGATCAAGATGCTGATCGCGCCGATCATCTTCTGCACGGTGGTCAGCGGTATCGCCGGCATGCAGGACCTCAAGCGCATCGGCCGCATCGGCTTCAAGTCGCTGGTCTACTTTGAAGTACTGACCACCATCGCCCTGGTGGTCGGCCTGATCGGCGTCAACCTGTTCAAGCCGGGCGCCGGCATGCACATCGACCCGGCCAGCCTCGACGTTGCGGCCATCGCCGGCTACACCAAGGCGGCCCACGACCAGAGCGTGGTCGGCTTCCTCACCCACATCGTGCCCAGCACCGTGTTCGGTGCGTTTACCGACGGCGACATCCTCCATGTGTTGTTCATCTCGGTGCTGTTTGCCTTTGGCCTGCAACTGCTGGGCGACACTGGCAAGCCGTTGCTCAACACCATCGACCTAGTGGCCAAGGCGTTCTTCCGGATGCTCAAGATCGTCATGTACCTGGCGCCGCTGGGCGCGTTCGGCGGCATGGCGTTCACCGTGGGCAAATACGGCGTACAGTCCCTGGGCGCCTACGTGAACCTGCTGCTGTGCTACTACGCCACCGGGCTGGTATTCGTGTTCGTGGTGCTCAACCTGGTGGCGCGGCTGGCCGGTTTCAGCCTTTGGAAGTTCCTCAAGTACATCCGTGAAGAACTGGTGCTGGTGCTGGGTACGTCGTCCTCCGAATCGGCCTTGCCGCGCCTGATGGGCAAGCTGGAAAAGCTCGGCTGCGAGAAGTCCACTGTCGGCCTGGTGGTGCCGTCCGGTTACTGCTTCAACCTCGACGGCAGCTGCATCAACATGACGGTGCTGGCGATCTTCATTGCCCAGGCGCTGGACATTGACGTGTCGCTGTATCACCAGGTGACCCTGCTGTTGATTCTGCTGCTGACTTCCAAAGGCGCGGCGAGCGTGACGGGTGGTGCGTTTATTACCCTGGCCGCCACCCTTGGCTCGATCGATGTGATCCCGGCGGCGGGCCTGGTGCTGGTGTTGGGCGTGTACCGGTTTATCTCGGAGGGTGGCGCGCTGATCAACGTGATCGGCAACGGCGTTGCCACGCTGTTCATTGCGCGCTGGGATGGGGCGTTGGATCGCGAGCAGCTCAAGCGTGAATTGGGGTAGGGCGCAGGCTGGGAAATGTACGCCGCTGTACACTCGCTGTGCACCACGCAGCGTGGGGTGTAGAGTGGCCGGCAATTCCCAGGCAAAGGTGACCCCCGGATGGCGCAATCGGCAAAACCGCGAGGCAAGAACCAGGACACGGGCTGGCGAGGCTCGGTCGATGTGTGGCTGGACGCCGCCTACGCGGCGTTGAAAGAGTCGGGCATCGACGCCGTGCGCGTGATGCCGCTGGCCAAGCAGTTGGGCTTGTCGCGTACCAGTTTCTATTGGTTCTTCGAGGACCGCGAGCAACTGCTCGCCGCCTTGCTGGCCCGTTGGCGCGACAAGAACACCGGCAACCTGGTGCACCAGTGCGAGCGTTACGCCGAAAGCATTTGCGAGGCGATTCTCAACGTCTTTGAATGCTGGCTGAACCCTGAACTGTTCGACTCGCAGTTCGAATTTGCCGTGCGCAGTTGGGCCATGCAGTCGGCAGAAGTCAGTGCGGAAATCGCCCTGGCCGATGACACCCGTATCAACGCGCTGACCGGCATGTTCCGGCGCTTTGGCTACGATGACGAGGCCGCCGATGTGCGCGCGCGGACCATCTACCTCACGCAGATCGGCTACATCTCGATGAACACCAGCGAGGACGTGGTGGTGCGCTTCCGGCGTATTCCCCAGTACGTCAGCGTGTTCACCGGCAAGGCCTTGAAGCGGCGCGAACTGGACCGCTTCTTCGGGGCGTTTGGCTACGCCGAGACCGCACCGGGGGTGTTTGAGCCGCTTTAGAGGTCCTTGACCAACCGCAACGCGTCGTAGATCGCCACATGGGTGTTGCGTGCGGCCACCGCATCGCCGATGCGGAACAGTTGGAAGCGACCCTCGGGGTTGGTCACCAGGTGCTGCGCGTTGCCGGCGATCAAGTCATGCTGCTCGACCGCGCCGCCGTTGCTGGAATGCCCACGCAGGTCGAAGTACAGGTCATCCAGCGGCAGGGTGCCGTGGTTGACCACCACCTGGTCCACCACCCGCTGCTTGTGCACCGTGCCGTAGTCACTGCCGAAAGTGACCAGCAGCCGACCGTCGCGTTTTTCCACCGTCTCGACCCGATAGGTCACGGTAAAGGTCACGTCCAGGTCCTGCAGGCTGCGCATGTAGGGCACCAGGTTCATGGCCATGACTTCCGGCGCGAACGAGCGGTCCGGCGTGACTATTTCCACGCTGGCACCGCTCTGCGCAATCACCTCGGCCGCTTGCAGCGCCGCGTGGTCGCCGGCGTCGTCGAAGATCAGTACATGGCGCCCCGGCTTGACGTCGCCGGAAATGATGTCCCAGGTCGACACCACCAGTTCATTGCCCTGGGCCAGCACCTCGGTGTGGGGCAGGCCGCCAGTGGCCACGATTACCACGTCCGGCTCATTTGCCAGCACCGTCTCGGCTTCGGCCCAGGTGTTGAAGTGGAACTTGACCCCGAGGCGTTCGCACTGGCCCATGCGCCAGTCGATGATGCCGATCATCTCGCGGCGCCGCTCGCTCAGGGCGGTCAGGCGGATCTGCCCGCCGGGCCGGTCCGCCGCTTCCAGCACCGTGACGTCATGCCCGCGCTCGCCGGCGACCCGCGCTGCTTCCAGCCCGGCAGGTCCCGTGCCGATAATCAGCACTTTGCGCCGCACCGCTGCCTTGGGAATGGCATGGGGCATGCTGGTCTCGCGACCGGTGGCGGGGTTGTGGATGCAGTACGCGGCACCGCCCTGGTAGATGCGGTCCAGGCAGTAATTGGCGCCGACGCAGGGCCGAATGTCTTCTTCACGCCGCTCGATGATCTTGCGCACGATATGCGGGTCGGTCATATGGGCGCGGGTCATGCCGACCATGTCCACCTTGCCTGATGCGATGGCGTAGCGCGCCGTGGCGACATCAGGGATTTTCGCCGCATGGAAGGTGGGGAACCCGGTAGATGCGCGAATCTCGCCGGCAAAATCCAGGTGCGGCGAGTTGCGCATGCCCTGGATCGGGATCACATCGGTAAGGCCCGCGTCCGTGTCGATATGCCCGCGCACCACATTGAGGAAGTCCACCAGCCCGCTGTCCTTGAGCAGGTGCGACACCTGCAAACCTTCGCTGGCATTGAACCCGCCCGGCAGCGCCTCGTCGCCGGTGTAGCGCACGCCCAGCAGGAAGTCTTCACCGACCCGCTGGCGAATGCCGCGCAGGACATCGAAGGTAAAACGCATGCGGTTTTCCAGCGAACCGCCGTACGGGCCATCCAGATCGTTGGTGAGCGGCGACCAGAACTGGTCCATCAAATGCCCGTAGGCTTGCAGCTCCAGGCCATCCAACCCGGCGGCCTGCATGCGCTCGGCCGCGTCGACGTAGTCTTTGATGATCCGCTCGATGTCCCAGTCTTCCAGCTTCTTCGGGAAGGAGCGGTGTGAGGGCTCGCGCCGGTGTGAAGGCGACACCACCGGCAGCCAGTCGGCCTTGTCCCAGCGTGTGCGGCGGCCCAGGTGCGTCAGCTGGATCATCACCGCCGCGCCGTGTTCGTGGCACTCGTCCGTCAAGTCCTTCAGCCAGCCGACCACTTCATCCTTGTACGCCAGCACGTTGTTGAACACCGGCGGGCTGTCCCGCGACACCGCGGCGGAGCCTGCGGTCATGGTCAGGGCCACGCCGGCCTTGGCGCGTTCGACGTGGTAGGCGCGGTACAGCGCCTGCGGCATGCCGTCCACCGGGTAGGCCGGTTCGTGGGCCGTGGTCATGATCCGGTTGCGCAGTGTCAGGTGCTTGATCTTGTAGGGCTGCAGCAGGGGATCGCTGGACATCAGAGTGTGCTCCGTCGTGGGCATCATCAGGCTTGGCGATTTGAAATTAGGGTAAATGTACAGGTGTGTCAATAATGCTCGACATGCATGTACATTTTAAGTGCGACCTGCTGATGTTCTGCAAACGATGCAGGCACGTGAGAGCACGGTGGGCAAGGCGGTGGCGGCGTATTACGCGGCGAACAAGGCACGGTCCGAGGGGATGTTCAGGTTGTGGTTTACGGGCTTTTTGTGGTGAGCGGGGCAAGCCCGCTCACCACAAAAAGCCGGCAAGCCACAACAACCCGCAAACCACAGCGTCAGGCGTATGAACTGCCATGGGCTGCTCTCAACAAATCGCGCACGGCATCGGTGCGCAGCAGCAGGGTCATCTGCGCCTCGTCGATCACGATTTCCGCGATGATCAACGCGCAGATCAGCGGCGCGGTCACGAACCAATGGCACCAGCATTGGGTTGCCAGCGAAACGGCTACGCCGATGATCCACAGCGCCAATACCCACTTGGGCGCGCGCTGTTGCAGCGGCACCCACAACCGCTGCAGCCGTTTCAGCCGGGCAGTGTGCAGTTTCAACGACTCTTCAAGGAGTGATAAGGACGAATTCATTTCTCACGCTCGCTGAGCTATCCGGGCGTGGCTGGGAAAGGGATTGCCCAGCCACGACAAGTTGATGCATTCAACTTCGATCCAGTGCCCGTTTCCAGGCAGTGCTGCACAGCTTTTGAATGCAACGCACATACCCTCGGTGTCCAATAGGACAAAGCATCGATAGCACCGGGTTGTTCTGAACATCATGGAAAAGATGCGCATGGTGGGGCCTGGTTTACTTAAAGATTCCAACTGAGTTCAAACAGCGTTCCGCCGTTTTCCATTTTCCGGCACGTCACCGCACCGCCGTGGGCGAGGGCAATCGCGCGCACCACCGCCAGGCCCAGGCCGCTGCCACCCTGGGCGCGGGACCGCGAGTTTTCGCCGCGCTGGAAGGCATCGAACAGGTGCATGGCCAGGTCCTCATCGATCCCGGGGCCATCGTCGCGCACCCTCAGGTAGTGCATGCCATCGCGCGTGCTCAGGTGCACGTTGACGTTGCCGGGCGTGGCGTGCCGACGCACGTTGTCGAGCAGGGCCAGCAGCGCCTGGCGGATCCGTGCCGGGTCGCAGCGCAGGGTGCGGCGCTGCAGGTCCAGTTGCAGGGTAAAACCGGCGGCGACCAGGCTCGGTTCGAACAGCCGCACATCCTCTTCAATGCCGGCGGCCAGGTCGGCGTCTTGCACGTTGAGTTCAAGGTAGCCGCTGTCGCCCAGGCCCACCACCCGCAGGTCCTCGATCATCCGCGCCAGCCCTTCGACCTGGCCGAGCAGGCTGTAGAACTGCGCCGTGTTCGGTTCGAATACACCCTCGGCCAAACCTTGCAGGCGGCCGCGCAGGATGGTCAGCGGCGTGCGCAGTTCATGGGCAATCGCCGCATTCCAGAATGCCTGCTCCTGTGCCATGCGCTTCAAGCGCTGGGCCATGCTGTTGAAGTCATCCACCAGGATCGCCGCTTCACCGATGGACTGGTCACCGGCGACGGCTTGCACGTCGAGGTCGCCATCCGCCAGTTTGCGCAGGTTCTCGGCCACCGAGTTGAGCGGCATCAGGATCCGCCGCGACAGCCGCGTGGCCACGAAGGCACCCACCGCCAGGCTGACGCAGGTGGTCAAGGCCATCCACGCCCACTCGACATTGGCCGGCAGCCAGGCATCGGCCTGCTCGTCCGAGAGCGGCCAGTAGGTCCACAACAGCGCATAGAACACGTAGGAGCCGATCACGGCCAGGGCGATCACGCAGAGCACCACCGCCGACATGGCGGCAATGATCTGGCGGCTCAAGCCATTGAGCTTCTTCACACGCCACTCCCGAACCGGTAGCCCACGCCGCGAATGCTCGCCGGCACGCCCTGCAGCCCCAGGTCTTCGATCTTGCGGCGCAACTTGCTGATATGGCTGTCGACCGTGCGTTCCAGGCTGTCGCTTTCCGGGGAGCACAGCGCCAGCAATTCCGCGCGGCTGAACACGCGCTTGGGTGCCCGGGCCAATTGGGCGAGCAGTTTAAATTCGGTGACGGTCAGCAGCAGCGGCAGCACCTTACCCTCTATATTCAGCGTGACCTGATGGCTTTCGATATCGATTTCAAACCCATCGACCCGCAACACATTGGCGCCGGCGGCATATTTGTAGTCGATGGAACGTCGCAGCACAGCCTGGGTACGCGCCACCACCTCGGCCGGGTTGAACGGCTTGACGATATAGTCGTCGGCACCGATGCGCAGGCCCATCAGCTTGTCCATGTCCTGGTCCTGGGCGGTCAGCATGATCACCGGCGTATTGCCGCGATGGCGCACTTCGGCCAGGACCTTCCAGCCATCCACATGCGGCATCAGCACGTCCAGCAGCATCAGGTCCGGCTTGAGCGTCTGGTGCAGTTCGAGGGCGCGCCGGCCGTCGAGGGCGTGGGCGGTGCGAAAGCCACTGCGCTTGAGGTAGGCGATCAGGATGTCGGCGATCTCGGGCTCGTCTTCGGCGATCAGGATCAGCGCCTGGGTGTCTCGGACGCTGTTCGGACGGGGCGTCGATGTAACGGGGAAATCGTTCATAGTCTGCTCGGTGAATAAGCCTTGTCGTGTTTGCCGCTCCCTGGCCACGCGTTCAAGTGTTGATCATAGCTTCTGGGTGAGGGCGCCCAACATCTGGTTGGCGGTGGAAATCACTTTGGAGTTCATTTCATAGGCCCGTTGCGTGGTGATCATGTTGACCATCTCTTCAACGGTGCTCACGTTGGAGGTCTCCAGGGACCGTTGCAGGGTGGTGCCGAAGCCATTGAGCCCCGGCGTACCGACCTGTGGCGCGCCGCTGGAGGCGGTCTCCAGGAACAGGTTGTTGCCGATTGCCTGCAAGCCCGCAGGGTTGATGAAGTCGGCGGTCTGCAGGTTGCCGATCACTTGCGCAGCGGGGTTGCCGGCCACGGTGATCGACACCGTGCCATCCTGGCCCACGGTGAAGGTCTTGGCGTTGTCTGGCACCACGACGGCCGGTTCCAGCGCAAAGCCACTGGCCGTGACCACCTGGCCATTGGCATTCAGGTGAAAGGTGCCGTCGCGGGTATAGCCGGTGGTGCCGTCCGGCTGCAGCACCTGGAAAAAACCGCGCCCGTTCACCGCCAGGTCCAGCGGTTGCCCGGTGGTCTGCAGGCTGCCGGCGCTGAAGTTTTTCTGGGTGCCGACGATCTGCACCCCCGTGCCCAGTTGCAACCCCGACGGCAGTGCAGTGTTCTGTGTCGACTGCGCACCCGGCTGGCGCTTGATCTGGTAGAGCAAGTCCTGGAACTCGGCGCGATCACGTTTGAACCCAGTGGTCGAAACGTTCGCCAGGTTGTTGGAAATCGTCGTCAGCTGCGTGTCCTGGGCCGACAAGCCGGTTTTTGCGACGTACAGGGCTGGAATCATGCCGTTCTCCGTGTGAACCCGGTCGACCGGGCACTCTGATGAAACCTATTGTGCGCAACGAACGTGCGCATTCAGGGGAGGTTTTGTGGAGGAATGATGGAGATCGGCATTTTTTGTTGGCCCTGATCACTTCAATCCGGGTTCGATCAGGCCGGCGACGCCACGTCCGATGACTTCCGGGTAGCTGTGTTCGGCATCCAGGTTGGTCAGCACCACCACCGTCAACCGGTCGTCGAGGTAGCGCGCTATGGACGAGGTAAAGCCTTGCCAGGAGCCGCCGTGCTCGACCACGGGGTGGCCGTTGATCGTGCGGATTTCCCAGCCGAACCCGTAGCCTTGCGCCCGCTGTTTGCCGGCGTAGGGGTAGGGCGTCCACATCCGTTGCAGCGAGGCGTGTGTCAGCAGGGTTTCATCATAGAGGGCACGGTCCCAGCGCTCCAGGTCGCGGACGCTGAAATAGAGCGTGCCGTCCGCCGTGGCATTGAAGGTCGGCGACACCCATTCCTGATTCCTCAGCTCACCGTCGACCCGTTCGTAGCCCGCCGCCCGGTTGGGTACTATCTCAAGGTCCGAGATGACCCGTGATGAGCGCATGCCCAGCGGTGTGAAGATACGCTGCTGGAGAAACTCGCCATAAGGTATCCCACTGACACGCTGGATCAGGATGCCGAGCAGCACGAAATTGGTGTTTTCGTAGGCCCAGTGCTGCCCGGCCTTGAAGTCCAGCGGCAGCTTGGTGATCGCCTTGGCCAGCTGCGCTTCGCTGAAGTCGCGGCGTATATCCAATGGGCCGCCGGGCTTTTGCAGCGCTGGCGTGTCGTAGGCGGACAAGCCGGACGTGTGGGACAACAGATGGGCAATCTTGATCGGCGCCCAATTCGCCGGCGCCTCGGGGAAGTACTGGCGGATGCTGTCGTCCAGGCCGACCTTGCCTTGCTCCACCAGCATCATGACGGCCGTTGCGGTAAAGGATTTACCCACCGAGCCGGATTGCAACACGCTGTCGGCGCTCATGGGCACGTTGAGTTCCACATTCGCCAGGCCATAGCCCTTGGCGAGCACGGCCTGGCCGTTCCGGTAGATACCGAGGGCCAGGCCCGGCAACTGCTGCCGGGTTATTTCTGCATTGACATAGCGGTCGATGGCCGAGCGCTGTTCGTCCGTGAGCGGCGTGGCTATCGCCAGGGGCGCGGACATCAGCAGGATGCTCGCCGCAAGGGTTCGGAACATGGGCACCTCTGAAGCGTTTTTGCGGTTTCAGGAGGCGCCAGTGTGCGCGAGGGGGGTGGATGTTTGCGGGAGGTTTGATGGAGGGTGCATGTAGTT
The DNA here is from genome assembly GCF_059133265.1 of Pseudomonas sp. FBCC-B1565. Classification (NCBI taxonomy): domain Bacteria; kingdom Pseudomonadati; phylum Pseudomonadota; class Gammaproteobacteria; order Pseudomonadales; family Pseudomonadaceae; genus Pseudomonas; species Pseudomonas sp. FBCC-B1565. The sequence goes on along the minus strand of NZ_CP101438.1, from coordinate 4,272,105 downwards.
GATAGGGCCAGCCCTCACTGGGGGTGGGTGAATTTCACCTACCTGTTGGATGTTTATCGAGCGTGTGGGCAAATGATCATCTCGACAGAGTGGATTTAGCCTTTGATTTGGTCGGCTGGCGTGCCTAGTACTCGATGCAACTCTCCAGCGAGTGCGATCAGCTGCTGTTCCAGCGCTTCGACTTCGCAAAGGCTGATTCCCTCCTTGATGACTTGCAGGGTTTTGGCTTTTCTCGTCAGTGCGGATCCGAGGTTATGCGCGTCTTGGGAAACCAACACTTGGCGCAGTAGGTTGTTGATCACGGTTTGATAACCCGTACCTGCATTTTCCGCTCGCTCGCGGGCGGCTGCGATCACCGCATCATCCAGCATGATAGTGATGCGGGTTTTGCCTTTGTTGCTGGCGACTGCACCGCGCTTGCCGGAGCTGAAGTCGTAGTCGTCTTTCATGGTTCAAGCCTCCAAGTACTGGCGTCGTTCATTTTTGGATGCACGCCTGGCACTGATAATCCGTACGAAATTTGGATCGCGGTAGGTGTAGGCCACTACCAATACGCGTCCCTTTGCGTCCGTACCCATGATTATCCAACGCTCTTCGTCGTGATCATTGTCTTGTATGGTTAGAGCGGTCTCGTCGTAAAACACCGGTTCTGCATCGGCAAGGCTCACGCCCTTGTGCTTTTGCTGATTAGCGATGCTTTTTGCTTTGTCGTATTGAATCCTGAAAGTTCTCATTATGCATATTTTATATGTATATAAAAGCAATTGGACAAAGCGACAGTCAGGGCATTGGTTCAGCGTCTGCGGGTCCCGATTTGGGTACGCACATCCCTACCTATCAGTGAGGGATCGATTTTGAGGAGGGTGCCCGCGTATGTCCGTGCGTAACCGGTGATCCGTTAAGTAGTCAGATTCCGATTCCATAGCCAGATAAGGTCTTATGTCGATATCAGACCAACCCCCGCCGTTTCCAGGCTATTTTCGCGCCGGTCAGCCCGCGTAAGGTGACTCATCATTCAAAAATGATGATCGCCTGACCCTCCAGTCAGTCCTCACGCCGATCACCGAGAACAACAAAAACAATGAATAGCCTCCATTCCAGCGACTCGAACGGCCAGTTGGCGCAAGGCTTCAAGCCGCGCCATGTCACCATGCTTTCCATTGCGGGGATCATCGGCGCGGGGTTGTTTGTCGGGTCCGGGCATGCGATTGCGGCGGCGGGGCCGGCGGTGCTGCTGGCCTATCTGTTTTCCGGCCTGCTGGTGGTGCTGGTCATGCGCATGCTGGGGGAGATGGCGGTGGCCAACCCGGACACCGGTTCATTCTCGACCTACGCCGACCAGGCCATCGGCCGCTGGGCCGGCTTCACCATCGGCTGGCTGTACTGGTGGTTCTGGGTGCTGGTGATTCCCATCGAGGCCCTGGCCGCCGGGCATATCCTCAACCAGTGGTTCCCGCAGATCGACGCTTGGCTGTTTGCCTTGTTGTCGATCTTTTTGTTGGTGGTCACCAACCTGTTCAGTGTGTCCAAGTACGGCGAATTCGAGTTCTGGTTCGCCATGGCCAAGGTGATCGCGATCATCGCTTTTATCGGCGTGGGCTTCGCGGTGCTGATGGGCTGGGTGCCGGAGCGTGAGGCCAGTGGGCTTGGCCAGTTGATGCAGGACCATGGCGGGTTTGCGCCCAACGGGCTGTCGGCGGTGGTCGGCGCCTTTATCACCATCATGTTCAGTTTTATCGGCACCGAAGCGGTCACCATCGCGGCGGCCGAGTCCAGCAACCCGGCGCAGAACATCGCCCGGGCTACGCGCTCGGTGATGTGGCGCATCGGGGTGTTCTACCTGTTGTCGATCTTCGTGGTGATCTCCGTGGTGCCATGGGATGACCCGTTGCTGGCCTCGGTCGGCTCTTATCAGCGTGCGTTGGAGTTGATGAACATTCCCCACGCCAAGCTGCTGGTGGACGTGGTGGTGCTGATCGCCGTGGCCAGTTGCATGAACTCTTCCATTTACATCGCCTCGCGCATGCTGTTTTCCCTCGGCAAGCGGGGAGATGCACCCGCGCTGATGAACAAGACCTCGGCGGCAAGTGTGCCGAGGGCTGCGGTGATCGCCAGCACCATCCTCGGCGCGGGCGTGACCCTGCTCAGCTACTTCATGCCGGCCGGGCTGTTCCAGTTCCTGTTGGCCAGTTCGGGGGCCATCGCCTTGCTGGTGTACCTGGTGATCGCGGTTTCGCAGTTGCGCATGCGCAAGATCCTGCGCCAGCGCAAGGTCACGCTGAGCTTCCAGATGTGGTTGTTTCCGTGGCTGACCTGGCTGGTCATCGCGTTTATCTGCGCGGCCTTGACGGTGATGCTGTTCACGCCCGAACACCGTTTCGAAGTCTCTTCGACCCTCGTGCTGGCCCTGATAATTTCCTTGATCGGCTTGCTCACGGCGCGGCACCCGGAACCCGCGCAAAAACCAGTGGCCGCCGTTTCGCAATCATGAGTGGCCGCCCGGTCAGCAGTATTGTTTTCCTGCTGCTGGACCAGTTCACCCTGATGTCGCTGGCGGCGGCGGTCGAGCCGTTGCGCATGGCCAACCAGTTGTCGGGCCAGGAGCTTTACAAGTGGCACACGGCTAGCCCGGACGGCAACCCGGTGTGGGCCAGTGACGGTGTGCCGATCACGCCGGACGGTTCGATCCTCAGCGTGCCGCCTGCCGACATTGTGATGGTGTGTGGCGGTATCGGCATCCAGGGCACCGTGACCGGCGAACTGGTCAAGTGGCTGCGCGGCCAGGCGCGTTATACCAAGCGACTGGGGGGCATTTGCACTGGCAGCTTTGTGTTGGCGCGGGCCGGCTTGCTCGACGGCTATGAATGCAGCGTGCATTGGGAGTGGTTGGCGGCGATGCAGGAGGCCTTTCCACGGGTGACTGTCAGTTCCAGCCTGTTCAGCCTCGACCGCGACCGGCTCACCAGTTCAGGCGGCACGGCGCCGCTGGACATGATGCTGCACCTGATCGGCCGTGATCACGGGCATGAACTGTCGGCGGCGATCTCGGACATGTTTGTGTACGAGCGCATCCGCAACGAGCAGGACCACCAGCGCGTACCCCTCAAGCACATGCTCGGCACCCAGCAGCCCAAGCTGCAGGAGGTCGTGGCATTGATGGAAGCCAACCTGGAAGAACCGATCAACCTGGATGAACTGGCGGCGTATGTAGCGCTGTCGCGTCGCCAGCTTGAGCGGATGTTCCAGAAATACCTGCACTGTTCGCCCTCACGCTACTACCTGCGATTGCGGTTGATCCGCGCGCGGCAGTTGCTCAAGCAGACACCGATTTCAATCGTCGAATTGGCCGTGCTCTGCGGCTTTGTGTCCACGCCGCATTTCTCCAAGTGCTATCGCGAGTACTTCGGCGTGCCGCCCAGTGACGAGCGTTCCGTCACGGACAGCGAGCGGTCCATCGTGCTCAAGCCGGCGTTGCACACATTGCCGGCGCCCGCGCCAATGAATGTATTGGAGCAGGCGCGGGGCGAGGCAACGTTTGCCAGTGTGAAAAACCTGAAGCGTTGAACTCAGCGCATGTGCAAGATGATCGGGCTGCTGCTCGCCGGGTCGGTATGCCCGCGCAACTTGCCCACCGCCTTCACATCCACCGCGCCGCCGTTGTTACCCCAGGTGCCGCGCACATAGCTGAGCACCTCGGCGATTTGCGGGTCGGTCAGTTGCTCACGGAACGCCGGCATGCGATAGGCGTCCGGCACGCCAGCCGTCACCACACGTTGCGAGCCGTTGAGGGTGATGTTGATGGCTGAGGCGCTTTCCTTGGCCAGGGCCGAGGTGGCGCCGGCCAGGGGGGGCATCCATTCGGGCTGGCCCTTGCCGTCAAGGCCGTGGCACGAGGCGCAGCGGGTCGCGTAGGTGTGGGCGCCGGGGGTGTCCGGGTTGGCGGCGACCGTCTGATACTGCCAGGGACTGCCGTCGCGCTGCGGGTCGCCGGGCAGTGACTTGAGGTAGCGGGCGATGGCGGCGAGGTCGTCGTCCTGCATGAACTGGGTGGAGTTGTTGAAAGCTTCGGTCATCGAGCCGTAGACCACCGCATGGGCATTGCGCCCGGTCTTGAGGAACTGCACGATCTGCGGCTCGGTCCAGCGGCCCAGCCCGGTGTTGGGGTCCTGGCGCAGGCTGGGTGCATACCAGCCGTCGAGCAGGGCGCCGGCAAGGAACGGCGCACCGGCCTCATCCAGTGCTTTCTCGTTGAAGGCCAGGCCGCGTGGCGTGTGGCAACTGCCGCAGTGGCCGGGGCCTTGGACGATATAAGCGCCACGGTTCCACAGCGCGTCCTGGTTGGGTTTGGTCGCGTACGGCGCGGTCGGTGCGAACACGCCGTTCCACAGTGCAATGGGCCAGCGCAGGTTGAGCGGCCACGGAATATCACTGGGGATATTCGGCTGATTGGCCGGTTGCACGCCCTGCATGAAGAACGCGTACAGCGCTTTCATGTCGTCGTCGCTGAGCTTGACGTAGGACGGGTAGGGCATCGCCGGGTACAACCGTCGGCCACCCGGTGCCACGCCGTGGCGCACCGCGCGGTCGAAGTCGGCCAGGCTGTAGGTGCCGATCCCGGTGGTTTTGTCCGGGGTGATGTTGGTGGCATGGATCGCCCCCAACGGCGTGGCCATTTCCAGGCCACCGGCAAACGGCGCCTTGCCCGGCAGGCTGTGGCAGGCCACGCAGTCGCTGAGACGCGCGACATATTCGCCACGGCTGACCAGGGCCGGCTCGAAGGTGGCGGTGGCCGGTGCGTGTGCAAACGGAGTAGCAGGCTCACGGGTGACGTACCAGGCCAGCAGGCCTGCCGCGACCAGGCAGGGCAGCGCCAGCCAGCCTGCGGTTCTTGCGAATCGACGGTTGTTCATGGGCATTTCCTGAAAGTCAGCTGAAGGTGTGTCGGCTCAAGGGCAGGCTGCGAACACGCTGGCCGGTCAATTGCGCCACCGCATTCGCCACGGCCGGTGCCACAGCAGGCAACGGCGGCTCGCCGATACCACCCATCTTTTCGCCACTCTCGACGACCCGCACATGCACCCGCGCCATCTGCGCCGGTGCCAGGATCGGGTACAGGTCGTAGTTGCGCGCCCGTGGCTTGCCGTCCACGTACACCGCTTCTTCCAGCAAGGTCTGTGACAAGCCCAGCGCCACCGCGCCATTCACCTGAGCCTCGACAATCGCCGGGTTGACGATGCTGCCCGGGTCGATGGCCTGCCAGATATCGTGCACCCTGACCTTGCCATTCTCGATCGACACTTCGGCGATCGCTGCCGTGTGGGAGCCGAACGGCGAGGCCATGGCTACGCCGCGTGCGCGCCGGCTGCCGTCTTCAGCGGTGAAGGGGCCACGCTTCCAGCCGCCAGACAGTTCAACCGCGGCTTTAAGCAGGGTGGTCAGCCGTGGGTTGTCGCGCAGCAGGTGCAGGCGCAGTTCATAGGGATCCTGTTTGCCCTTGTCCGCCAGTTCGTCGAGGAACGATTCATAGAAAAAGTCATTCAGCGAATTGCCCACCGAACGCCAGTAGCCGAGCATGGGCGCGCCTTTGACGTAGATCTGCGCGATGCGTTTGTTGGGGATGGCGTAGGACTTGCCCGACAATCCTTCGACCGCCGTGGGGTCGATCTTGTCGCCCTGTTTGCCGGTGAGGGCTTCAGTCGGGCCTTCGGTGGCGCTTACCGCTTCGATGGCCACCGGCAGGCCTTTGTCATCCAGCGCGGCGCGGAACTTGACCACCGCCACTGGGCGCAATACGTCGCGCAGGAACTCTTCCTCACGGCTCCAGATCAGCTTGATCGGACGGCCCACCGCCTTGGCGAGCGCGATGGCCTGCGGGTAGGGGTTGGCCGACTCATACAGGAAATGCCGGCCGAAAAAGCCGCCGAGCAACGGCGAGTGCAGGTTGATTTGCGCAGGGTCCAGGCCGGTGCGCTTGGCAATGTCGGCGCGAAACATGTCCGGCGCCTGGTTGGGCAGCCAGATATCCAGGGTGCCATCCGGGTTGAAGCGCGCCAGGGCGGAGGGCGGCTCCAACTGGCCGTGGTTGAGGTACTGGTTGTGATACGTCGCTTCGACCTGGGTCTTGGCGCCTTTGAGCGCGGCGGCCACGTCGCCTTCATTCTCATCGTCACGGGCCGGGCCTTGCTGGGCGGCGAGGAACTCGAAATGCTTGTCGCTGGAGAAGTCCGCTGGCATTACGCGCAGCGTCGAGTCGGCGCCCGCTTCCTGCCAGTCGACCTGGACCGCTTCCACCGCACGCTTGGCGTGCCACCAGCGTTCAGCCACCACCGCCACCGCACCGGGCAGTACGTGCACTGAATGCACGCCTTTCATACCTTCGACCTGTGTCTGGTTACGCAGGCTGCCCACGGTCATGCCCAGGCGTGGCGCATGCTGGACGGCGGCGTGAAGCATATCGTCGACTTTCAGGTCGATGCTGTAGAGCGCCTTGCCAGTGGATTTGTCGTAGGCGTCGAGGCGCTTGACCGGCTTGCCGATCCAGCGGAACTGGCTCGGATCGCGCAGGGTGATGCTGGCGGGATCGGGCACTGGCATATCCAGGGCGCGACCGGCCAGTTCGCCGTAGTTCAGCGAGCGGCCGGATGCGGCGTGTACCACACGGCCAGGCTGGGTGGTCAGCTCGCCCACCGGCACGCCCAATTGTTTGGCGCCGGCCTGCAGCAACATGGCGCGGGCGAGGGCGCCGAGGCGGCGCATGGTCGGGTAGCTCATGCGCACCGACATGCTGCCGCCGGTGATGCGCATACCGTTTTCCATCACCACATAGGTTTCGCCGGGCGGCGCGGCCTCGACGATGAAAGTGGCGGGGTCGGCATCCAGTTCTTCGCCGACAATCTGCGCCATGGCGGTGTGGGTGCCTTGCCCGCCTTCCATGAAGGGGCTGAGCAGGCGCACCGTGCCGTCCGGGCGAATCTCCAGAAACGCCGGCACCTGGGTACCGCGTTCAGCGGCAGTGGCGGCTTGCACCCGGCCCGAGCCCAGTGGCAGGCCGAAACCGATGACCAGCGCGCCCACGGCGGTGCTCGCCAGAAAGCGGCGGCGTGACAGGTTGACCGGTGCATCGAGCAGTTCGTTGAGGATGTTCATTACGCGCCCTCCTGCTTGGCCAGGGCATCGACGGCCGCGTGGATGGCGTTGTACGTGCCGCAGCGGCACAGGTTGATCATGGCCGCGTCGATCTGCGCCTTGCTCGGTGCAGGGGTGTGCTTGAGCAGCGCCGTCGCCGCCATCACCTGCCCGGACTGGCAGTAGCCGCATTGCGCCACCTGTTGCTCGACCCAGGTCGCGACCACACGCTTGCCCACCTCGTCGTCTTCAATCGCTTCGATGGTGGTGATTTCCCGCCCGACCACCCCGGCCACCGGCGTGACGCAGGAGCGCACCACATTGCCGTCCACCAGCACCGAACAGGCGCCGCACTGGGCCAGGCCGCAGCCGTACTTGGTGCCGGTCAGGCCCAGGTCATCGCGGATCACCCACAGCAATGGGGTGTCCGCGTCGGCATCGACCTGATAGGCCTTTTGGTTGATTCGTAATTCCATGGCTCACCTGCTGATCATCGGTAGGTGCGGCCTGTTTTAGGTGTGAACGCAGTGGCCGCTTATTGTCGAACTCTAGACCAGCGCGCAAGGGCTATCTATCCGTTAATCGATAAGTCGGAGGATCAGGCAAGTATTCAAGAGAAATGGGCCAGTCTGGTGTTATCGAGGCGGCGATTGATCCAGGTCAATGCAAGGTCGGATCGGCGGGCATGAATGGGCAGGGCGGGCGTAGAGCGGGTTGTAGCGGTGATATCATTGAGCCACTATTCTGGCGCGGTGCGTTACTGCGACCCATGGAAATGAGGCTTTAGGCAAATGCTCAAGAATGCACCACTGCGTCTGAAACTGTTGTTGATCCTGCTACTGCCCATGCTCGGGTTCCTGACGTTGGCCGGCGTGTTCGTGGTGGACAACTACAAGACGCTGCGCGACATGGACGCGACCGTGACGGCCAGCGCCACCGCGCAGAAGCTGAGCCGACTCATTACCACGCTACAACGTGAGCGCGGCGCCAGCGGGGTTTTCCTGGGCAGTGGCGGCCAGTCGATGGGCGACAGGATGTTGCAGATGCGCCAGGACTCCAGCGCGGCGGTCGAGGTGGTACGCGGTTTGACGGCATCGGGTGGTGCGAGCCTGGATGGCGTGCTGCGTGCCTTGGACCAACTGCCGGCAACCCGTGGGCAAATCGACAAACTGAGCCTCAATAGCACCGAGTCCGGCGCGCGTTACACCGAGATCATCCAAGCCCTGGTCGGGTATACCCATTCCCTGGAAGCCAGCGTCAACAATGCGACCCTGGTCTATGCCCTCGGCGCCTTGAACCAATTCATCGAAATGAAAGAACGCGCCGGACGCGAGCGTGTGGTGTTGGGGCTGGTATTCAACCAGGACCACTTTGATGCGACGCTGCTGTCGCGCTTCAGCCGCAACCTGGGTGAGTTCAATGCCTACTACGATGCGTTCCGCCGCAAGGCACCGGTAGTCACGCTTCAACAATTCGATGAGCACATGCAAAACCCCGCCGCCGTGGAAGTTGGCAGGTTGCAACGCCTGGCGTTTGAAGTGCCGATGGGGCAGGCGCTGGGCATCAGGCCAGAGGCGTGGTTTGAAACCTCCACCCGCCGCATCGACCTGATGAGCCAAGTGGAAGAAGCCCTGGGCCAAAGTGTCAGCGACCTGGCGAAGCATGAGCGCGATGCCGCCAGTCGTGCCCTGTGGTTGACCATTGGCGCGGTGGTTGTGGCCCTGTTGGCGGTCGTGGTGTTGTCCTGGCTGATCATCCGCATGATCGGTTCGGCGGTGCGCGACCTGAACCGGGTACTGAACGACCTGGCGCAGCGCGATCTCACGGCACGGGCGACGTACCAGAGCCGGGACGAATTCGGCCAGATCTCACACAACCTCAACCGCATGGCGCAAGAGATCAGTGGCGTCGTGCAGGAAATCGGCAACGCCACCGCCCAAGTGGCGACGGCGGCGGAGGAGTCCTCCACGGTCACGATCCAGACCAGCCAGAGCGTCGAGCAGCAGCGCCAGAGCACCGAGCTGGTAGCGACGGCGATCAACCAGATGAGCGCCACCGTGCGCGAAGTGGCGCACAGCACCAACGATGCGGCGCAGATGTCGCAGCGGGTCAATACCAGCACCGCACAAGGGCGTGCCGAAATAGAAAGCACCATCGCGCTGATCCGTCAGCTCTCGGGGCAGGCCGAGGAAACCGCGCTGATCATTGGTGATCTGAAACAGGAAAGCGACGGCATTTCCACCGTGCTTGACGTTATTCGCGGCATTGCCGAGCAAACCAATCTGCTGGCCTTGAATGCGGCGATCGAAGCGGCGCGGGCCGGGGACCATGGCCGTGGGTTCGCCGTGGTGGCGTCCGAAGTCCGTGTGCTTGCGCAAAAGACCCAGGAGTCCACGGGCAGCATTCAGCAGATGATCAGCAACCTGCAGACCGGCTCCGACCGTGCGGCCACGTCCATGCAGGAAACCCTGGGCAAGGCGCAGGACGGTGCGAGCAAGGTGGAACGTGCGGGTGAGTTGCTGCAAGAGATCGCTGAAGGGGTGTCGGGTATCAGTGATCGCAACATGCAGATCGCCTCGGCCGCCGAAGAGCAGAGTGCGGTCTCGGAGGACATCAACCGTAACGTCAACGAGATCAATGACCTGGTGATCCAGGTCAGTGCCGGGGCCGAACAGACGGCCGTTACCAGCCAGGAGCTGGCGCGCCTGGCCGAGCAGCAGCAACGCCTGGTCAATCGGTTCAAGGTGGCCTGATCGATTGGCGCACAGCACGCCCTGCCGAATGCAGCCACCTGCGTCACAGGGCGTTGGTTAAGCGAAATCTTCCTCGAAGTGTTCCCGCTCACCTCGCGTGTCGCCCTGGCGCCGCACCACCTCCATCTGCCGCAGTTCCACGCGGCGGATCTTGCCGGAGATGGTCTTGGGCAGTTCGCTGACGAACTCGATACGCCGCACCCGTTTGTAAGGCGCCAGGTGCTCGCGGGCAAAGGCCAGGATGTGCCGGGCCAGCTCGGCGTCGCCCGGCGCATCATGGGCCAGGATCAGGAACGCCTTGGGCACCGCCAGGCGCAACGGGTCGGGGCTCGGCACCACGGCCACTTCCATGACCGCCGGGTGTTCGATCAAGGCGCTTTCCAACTCGAACGGGCTGATGCGGTAGTCGGACGCCTTGAACACATCGTCGGCGCGCCCGACGAAAGTGATGTAGCCGTCGGCGTCGACCTGCGCGGTGTCGCCGGTGCGGTAGTAGCCGTCGCGCATGACCTCGGCGGTTTTCTCCGGGCTGTCCTCGTAGCACAGCATCAGGCCGAGGGGGCGCACATCCAGGGGCAGGGCGACTTCGCCTTCGCTGCCCGGAATGCCGTCCGGGTCGAGCAAGGCCACTTGGTAGCCCGGCAGCGGGCGGCCCATGGAGCCGGGCTTGAGTACCTGGCCTGGCGTGTTGCCCACCAGCGCGGTGGTTTCCGATTGGCCGAAACCATCACGCAGCGGCAAGCCCCAGGCGTGCTGGATCTGCTCGATGATTTCCGGGTTCAGCGGCTCGCCCGCGCCGACCAGTTCGCGCAGGCTCAGGCGTGATTTGTAGCTGGCGAGATCCTCCTGGATCAGCATGCGCCACACGGTGGGCGGCGCGCACAGGCTGGTCACGCCGTAGCGTTCCAACGCACTGAGCAAGGCCGGCGCGCTGAACCGTGCGACGTTATGGATAAAGATGCACGCGCCGGCATTCCACGGGGCGAACAGGCAGCTCCAGGCATGCTTGGCCCAGCCGGGTGACGAGATATTCAGGTGCAGGTCGCCCGGCTGCAGGCCGATCCAGTACATGGTCGACAGGTGGCCTACCGGGTAGCTCTGGTGGCTGTGCAGCACCATCTTTGGCTTGGACGTGGTGCCGGAGGTGAAGTAGAGCAACATCGGGTCGGTGGCCAGGGTGCGACCTTCGGCCTCGAACTGCTCGGGGTGTTCAAAGGCGGCGCTGTGGGCCACCCAACCTTGCGGCGCCGAGCCCACGCAGACGCGACTGCAACCGTCCGCCAGCCCGGCGAATTTATGCACGTGGGCTTCGCCGACCACCAGGTGACGCACCTGCCCGCGTTCGACGCGGTCGCGCAGGTCGTCGGGGTTCAGCAGGGCGGTGGCGGGGATGACCACGGCGCCGAGCTTGAACGCGGCGAGCATGGTGTCCCACAGCGCCACATCGTTGCCGAGCATCAACAGCACCCGGTCACCGCGACGCACACCGAGGGCGCGCAAGTGGTTGGCCACCTGATTGGAGCGCGTGGCCAGTTGCTCGAAGCTGTAGCGCTGCTCACTGCCGTCTTCTTCGACGATCCACAGTGCATCTGCCGCGTTGCCCTCGGCCATTGTGTCGAAATAGTCCAGGGCCCAGTTGAATTCGTCCAGTTGCGGCCAACGGAAATCCCGGACAGCGGTGGCGTAGTCGGTGCGGTGAGCGAGCAGAAAATCCCGAGCGGCCAGGAAGGGCTGGGTCATGGTGGCTGTCCTTAATTATTGTTGTGGGGACTGACCCCCCGGCTGGACCGAGAGGCTGGACCGAGTATAGGCACGCATAAATCAGAGCAGAACGCTCAAAAACACCGGTGCGTTGTGCAAAAAAGTCATGGGTGTTGCGCCAGGCAGCAGTGAGATTGACGGTTAAGACATAAAAGTCCAAGATGGAATTATAAGTACAAAAACATGCGATTCATCTCTTTCCCACTCTTGCCAAACCAACAACAACTTGCGAGAACCCGATCATGAAGAAACGCTCCCTCGTCACCGTCCTGGCCTTGAGCCTGCTTGCATCCGGCCCCTTGGCCGCCGCCGAGAAAACCCTGCGCATCGGCATCGAGGCGGCTTACCCACCGTTCGCGTCCAAGACCGAGGAAGGCAAGATCGTCGGCTTCGACTACGACATCGGCAATGCGTTGTGTGCGCAGATGAAGGTCAAGTGCGTGTGGGTCGAAGGTGAGTTCGACGGCCTGATTCCTTCCCTCAAGGTGAAGAAAATCGATATGGCGCTGTCGTCCATGACCATCAACGAAGACCGCAAGAAGTCGGTGGATTTCACCCACAAGTATTACTTCACCTCATCGCGGCTGGTGATGAAGGAAGGCGCCGTGGTGGACGACCAGTACGCCAGCCTCAAGGGCAAGACCGTCGGCGTGCAGCGTGCGACCACCACGGATCGCTACGCCACCGAGGTGTTCGAGCCCAAGGGTATCAACGTCAAGCGCTACAGCAATAACGAAGAGATCTACATGGACCTGGCCGCCGGGCGGCTGGATGCGATCTTCGCCGACACCATCCCCTTGAATGACTTCCTGCAGATGCCCCGTGGCCAGGGCTACGCGTTTGTCGGCCCGGAACTCAAGGACCCGAAATACGTGGGCGAGGGCGCCGGGATTGCCGTGCGCAAGGGCAATAGCGAGTTGGTCAGCCAGTTGAACGCGGCCATCGACGGCATTCGCGCCAGTGGCGAGTACCAGAAGATTTCGCAGCAGTACTTCAAGGCCGACATCTACGGCGACTGACGCCCAGGCAAACTCGATCAATGTGGGAGGGGGCTTGCCCCCGATAGCGGTCTTTCATTGCCAGATGTATTGGCTGATGCAGCGCCATCGGGGGCAAGCCCCCTCCCACATTTGATTTACAGTGTTCGATCAGGTTTTTAATTCTTTCAAATGCTTGTAGACCGTCGCCCGCCCCATGCCCAGCACATTGGCCACATAGTTCGACGCGCTCTTGCCCTTGAACGCGCCTTCGGCATGCAACGCCAGCACCAGCTCACGCTTGTGGTCGCGCGTCAGCAAATTCAGGCTCAACTGCCGCTCGCGCAACCACGCATGCAAAAACGTGTTGATGCGTTCCTGCCAGTCATCACGAAACAACGCGTCCGGCTGCGGGATCAGCTTGCTCGGCGACAGGAACAGGTCCAGCGCCGCCTTGGCGTTTTCAAACAGTGAAATATTCAGGTTGATGCACAGCACCGCCAGGCGTCGGCCTTGGTGGTCGTGCAGCACGGTACTCAGACTGCGGATTTTCTGACCGTCCCAGTTGAGCTTTTCGTACGGGCCGATATTCACCTCGCTGACGTCGGCGTCGAGCATGTCCTCCAGCGCCGAGTCATCGCCGATGCTGCGCTTGGACAGGTTGTTGGCGATGTAATCGACTTTTTGCGAGCGCAGGTCATGCAGCACCGCTTCGGCGTGGGGGAAGAACAGCGTGGCGATGGCGTCGGCCATTGCGCGGAAGTTCTGCATGACGGTGTCTTGTTCAGCGGTGTTCATCAATGGGGCTCCAGGCGGGCAGGGGAGAGCATACCAGCGTCGAGGCCGAAGCGTGTCAGCGCCTCCGGCAGCGCTGCGCCGCGCACCAGTGCGGCGCTGGCCTGGCCCATGGCCGGTGAGGTCTGGATGCCATAACCGCCCTGTGCCGCTACCCAAAACAGGCCTGGTACCACGGAATCAAAACCCGCGAGCAAATCACCGTCGTGCACAAAGCTGCGCAGACCGGCCCAGGTGCGGGTCGGGCGGCGGATGGTCAGGGTCGTGGCTTCTTCGATCTGGTAGATGCCCATGGCGATGTCCAGTTCTTCAGGCTGAATGTCCTGGGGGGCGACCGGGTCGGCGTTGGCCGGTGAGCCAAGGAACATGCCGGCGTCGGGTTTCATGTAGAAGGATTCGTCCAGCGCCACCAGCATCGGCCAGTGATGACTGTCGACGCCGTCGGGGCCGGCGAAGATGAACGCCGAGCGCCGCTTGGGCTGCAAGCCGATGGACGCGGCCCCGGCGAGCCCGCCGATGTGATCGGCCCAGGCGCCGGCGGCGTTGATGATGATCGGCGCGGTGTAGGAGGCGTCCTGGGTTTGTACCAGCCAGATGCCGTCGCCGTCGCGGCTCAAGCCGAGCACGTGGCTGTCGGTACGCACCTCGCCACCGTTGCGACGGATACCGCGCAGGTAGCCCTGGTGCAGGGCGTCGGTGTCGATGTCACTGGCGGTGGGGTCATACAGCGCAGCGTGAACTTTTTCGCGGCGCAGGATCGGCAACTTCGCGCAGGCCTGGTCGGCGCTGAGCAGCTCGACCTGGGCCACGGTGGCCTTGGCACTCTGGTATTGGGTGTTCAGCTCGGCTGCATCACCGATGAAGTCCACGGTCATTTCGCCCCGTGGCGTGAGCAACGGGTGTTCGCAGAAACCCGGCGGCGGGTTGTCGAAAAACGCCCGGCTGGCCAGGGTCAGCGCCCGCACCTGCGGGGTGCCATAGGCGGCGCTGAACAGTGCCGCCGAACGCCCGGTGGAGTGATAGGCCGGGTGGCTTTCGCGCTCCAGCACGAGCACCTTGCCGTGCTGCGACAACCAGAAGCCGGTGGAGGCGCCGGCGATACCGCCGCCAATGATGATGAAATCTGCGTGGTTCATAGCTGTCTCCAGAGGGCATTGGCCAGGGCGATGTCTTCCAGGCCCAGGCCGATGGAGCGGAAGAATACATGACGGTCGTAGGTCGGAGGTTGCACCCATTCGCTGAGCAGTTCGGGCAGGTCTCCCACGATGGCACGTGGGTCCCACCCGTGCTGTTCGGCGGCGATCAGCATGTCACCTGCCGCGCCCGGGGTGGTCTGGCGATAGTCGCAGAATACCTGCATCGCGTTGAGGCTGTGCGGCGGCACTTCGTGGGCACGCGGCGCATTGGTGCTGATCGAGGTGATCAGCGCCGGTTTGCTCAAGCGGGCGGGGTCGAGCACCGGTCCGGCCGACGAGGTACACAGCAGGATCACATCGGCGTCGGCCACGGCCGCATCGCAGCTGTCGGCGATGACCACCCGTGGGTCCAGGCTCTTGAGTTGGGTGATAGCCTCGGCGCTGGCGTTGGCCAGGCTCGGCGAAAACAGGCTGATGTGCTGCCAGTCACGCAGTTGTTTGACGTAGTGCACATGCGCCTGCGCCACCTTGCCGCTGCCAATGATCGCCAGGCGCCTTGCTGATAAGGGCGCCAATGCCTCCACGGCCAGCGCTGTGGTTGCCGCAGTGCGGGCCGTGGTCAGTTCGGCGGCATCACACAGCAGCAGGGGTTGGCCGGTCTGCATCGACATCAACAAGGTCCACGCGGTCACCAACGGGCCTTGCTCACGCACGATATAGGGCGAGGTCTTGACCCCGTACACCCCATCCTCGGCCAGCACGCCCAGGTAGTTGATAAAGTCGCCGGCGGCGTGTGGAAACGCCACCAGCTGCTGCGCCGGCTGCACGGCTTGCCCCGCCGCCAGGTCCTGGAACAGCTTGCGCAGGATCTGCGGCACATCGACTTTTCCGAGCAATTCGCGGGCCTGGGCCTGGTGGATCATATGGGGTGTGCTGGACATGGGGATCTCCGCAAGTAAACTAATTTGTCCATTATGGACTTTTAGTTTCTTTGGGCAAGCGTAAAAGATCACCCCGTAAAGCGAAACCCACCCGACAATTCAGTTTTCAGAAACCCCACCAACGCACTCACCGCCTTCGGCACATGGGGCGAATACGGTCGTATCAAATAGATCTCATCGGCAAACGCGCCCTTGAGCGTCCAGCCCTTGAGTACCTGCACCAGCTTGCCGCTGGCCAACGTGGCGTGGGCGCTGAAGTCGGGGAGCAGGGCGATGCCCAGGTGGTTGAGGGCCGCATCGCGCAGTGCTTCGCTGTTGTTGGTGGCGAAGCTGCCGGCGATGGGCACGGTCACACGCTCGACGTTTTTGCTGCCGCGCTCGAAGGTCCAGGCGGGCTGGTCGGTGCCGCGTGGGTAGAACAGGCAGTTATGGGCGCAGAGGTCATTGGGTTCGCGCGGTTCGCCGTGGCGTTGCAGGTATTCCCGGGTAGCCACCAGCACCGAGCCGGTGTCGCACAGCTTCCAGGCCACGTGGGTTTCCGGCACCTGGAAGCCGTGACGCACGGCCAGGTCGTAGCCTTCGGCGGCCAGTGAACTCAGGGCGTCGGACACGTCCAGTTGAATGCGCACCTGCGGGTACTGTTGCAGGAATTCCGACAGGTGCGGCACCAATTGCTGACGGGCGAACGCCACTGGCGCGGTCAGCCGTACCAGCCCGCGAATCTCGCCGACCGAGTCGCGTACCGAGGAGAAGCTGCGGGCGATCTGCTCATACGCGCTGCGCACTTCACGGGTCAACGACAGCCCCGCGTCGGTCAGCCTGACGCTGCGCGTGGTGCGGGTGACCAGCCGCGTGCCGGTGGCTTTTTCCAGGTCGGAAATACGCTGGCTCACCGCCGACTTGCTCACGCCCAGGCGTGCGGCGGCGGCGGTGTAGGTGCCTTGTTCCTCCAGCACCGACAGCCAGTGGATATGGGTCCAAAGCCCTTCAATCTCGGATTTTTCCATGGGTGCATTGTTCGCTAATGTGGACAATAAGTTCTGGATTCTGCCCTGGTTTGGAACAAACCGAAAGCCTATCGTGGTTCCCAACGCTATCCACCTGGGATCCACTGCCATGACCACGACCATCGAGCACTACATCAACGACCAGCGCGTGTCCCGCGACGATCGCTATCAGGACGTCTACAACCCGGCCACCGGCGAAAAGACCGGGCGCGTCGCCCTGGCCAATCGCCAGACCGTGTCCGAAGCCGTCGCCGCTGCCCAGGCCGCGTTCGCCGGTTGGGCCGACACCCCGCCGATCCGCCGCGCCCGCGTGCTGTTCGAATACCTGCACCTGCTGCGCGAACGCAAAGACGACCTGGCGCGCATCATCGTCGCCGAACACGGCAAGGTCTTCACCGACGCCCAGGGCGAAGTCGACCGTGGCATCGACATTTTGGAGTTCGCCTGCGGCATCCCCAACCTGCTCAAGGGTGAGCATTCCGACCAGGTGTCCCGTGGCATGGACAACTGGACGATGCGCCAGCCGCTGGGCGTGGTGGCGGGCGTGACGCCGTTCAACTTCCCGGTGATGGTGCCGATGTGGATGTACCCGATCGCCATCGCGGCGGGCAACACCTTCATCCTCAAGCCAAGCCCCACCGACCCGAGCGCCTCGCTGTTCATGGCCGAACTGTTGCGTGAAGCCGGTCTGCCCAAAGGCGTGTTCAACGTGGTGCAGGGCGACAAGGAATCGGTGGACGCGCTGATCGAACACCCGGATGTCAAGGCCGTGAGCTTTGTCGGCTCCACGCCGATTGCCCAATACATCTACGAAACCGGTGCGCGCAACGGCAAGCGCGTGCAAGGCCTGGGCGGCGCGAAAAACCACATGGTGGTGATGCCCGACGCCGATATCGAAAAAACCGTCGACGCCTTGATGGGCGCCGCCTACGGCAGTGCCGGCGAGCGCTGCATGGCCATCTCCGTGGCAGTGCTGGTGGGCGATGTGGGTGACAAAGTCATCGCGGCGCTGACCGAACGCGCCAAGCACCTGCGCATCACCGACGGCCGCGACCTCAAGGCCGAGATGGGCCCGATTGTGTCCCGTGCCGCCCTGGAACGCATCAGCGGCTACATCGAACAAGGCGTACAGGCCGGTGCGCAACTGCTGCTCGACGGGCGCGACTACGTGCCCACTGAGGCAGGCCTGGAAAACGGCTTCTGGCTCGGCGCGACCCTGTTCGACCACGTCACCCAGGAAATGAGCATCTACCGCGAAGAAATCTTCGGCCCGGTACTGGCCTGCGTGCGCGTGAATGACTTTGCCGAGGCGATCAAGCTGGTCAACGATCACGAGTTCGGCAACGGTGTCAGCTGCTTTACCCGCGACGGCAACATCGCCCGCGAATTCGCGCGGCGCATTGAAGTGGGCATGGTCGGCATCAACGTGCCGATCCCCGTGCCGATGGCCTGGCACGGCTTTGGCGGCTGGAAGAAAAGCCTGTTCGGCGACATGCATGCCTATGGCACCGAGGGTGTGCGCTTCTACACCAAACAGAAATCGATCATGCAGCGTTGGTCGGAAAGCATCGAGCAGGGTGCGGAGTTTGCGATGCCGGTGTCGAAGTAAGCGCCAACCCGTCCCTCATTGAGCGATCCACACGCTGACGCACAACCCTTGTTGCGTCAGCGTATCGCTGAATCCCAGCTGCACGCGGCAACCGGTGCGCTCGCTGATCGCCTTGACGATCGACAAACCCAAGCCGGAGCCGGCTTCTTCCGAGCCGAGGCTGCGATAGAACGGGTCGAACACCCGCAGCTGTTCCTCCTCGGCGATGCCGGGGCCGCTGTCTTTGACTTGCAGCAGCACGCCACCTTCAATCCCCTTCACCGACAGATCGATACGCCCGCCTTGCGGGGTGTAGCGGATGGCGTTGTCCAGCAGGTTCTTGACCAGGGTGAACAGGTCCAGTTCGTTGAACCGCACCTGCACATCCTCGGTGCTTTCGACGCCGATATCGATCTGCTTGCGCTCTGCCAAGGGCAGTAAATCTTCCAGCACCTGTCGATAGAGGCCATGCACCGACAGCGGCGTTTGCACCCGCGTTGATGGCGATTGCGCCGCCGCCAGTGCCAACAGTTGATCGATGAGTTTGCGCCCGCGCTCAATGCCTCGGGACAGTGGCAAGAACCGCTCGCGGCTGACCGCTGACAAGTCCGTGGCGGCCAGGCGTTCGGCTTGCAGCGACAGGGCAGTCATCGGTGAGCGCAGCTCATGGGCGGCGTCGGCGACAAAGCGGCGCTGGCTGTCCATGGACTGGCCGACGCGGGCCAGCAGGCGATTGATGGCGACCACGAACGGGCGCACTTCCGTGGGCAGATGCTGCTCGTCAATCGGGTGCAGCGCCTGTTCGTCGCGCTGGTCAATCTCGGCGGCCAGTACGCCGATGGGGCGAAACAGTTTGCGCACCAGGTCGCCCACCACCAGCAACAGCACGGGGAACAGGATCAGGAACGGCAGCAGGCTGCGCCAGGCGCTCTCGCGGGCATCCTTGTCGCGGGCATCCTGTTCCTGGGCCACGGCGATGCGCTCGCCCTTTGAGGTGGTGTGCACCAGCACCCGAAAGGCTTCGCCGGCCACTTGCACCGTGGCGAGGCCATCGGCGAGCGTGGTGGGGAACGGCAGGGGCAACGCCTCGTCACTGCTGCCTGTCGCCTGGTTGCCATCGCCCAGGTGCTGGATGATCACCCGCGATTCTTCATCATCGCCGTCAATCGCCTTGCCCTGAGGGTAGTGCAGCGTCATCTGTTGGCGGTCGAACAGCATGGCCACCTGGCGCAAGGTGGCGTCCTGTTGTTCGTGGGCTTCGTCAAAGGCCGAGACAAACGCAAACACGCTGGCCAGCAACGCCACCAACAGAATCGCCAGGGACAGCGTCACCGACAGGCGCAGCTGCACCGACTCGCTCAAACGTTTTTTGAAACCATCCATCCCATGCCCCTGACGTTCTTGATCACGTGACTGCCCAACTTGCGCCGCAAGGCGTGAATCAGGAACTCGATGGCGTTGCTTTCAACCTCATTGCCCCAGCCATACAGGCGGTCTTCCAGTTCGCTGCGTGACAGGATTGCTCCCGGGCGGATCAGCAAGGCTTGCAACAGCGCAAATTCACGACTGGACAGGGCCACGCCACGCAGTTCCTCGGTGCTGGCTTCTTTGGAGAGCAGGTCCAGCGACACCACGCCGTTACCGAGCAACGACGACGCGCTGCCGCCTTTGCGGCGCAGTACGGCGCGCATGCGGGCGAGCAGTTCGGGCATGTCGAAAGGTTTGAGCAAGTAGTCGTCGGCACCGCCATCGAGGCCACGCAGGCGGTCATCGAGGCTGTCGCGGGCAGTGATGATCAGCAGCGGCACCGCGTTGTTGCGCGCACGGATGATCTCCAGCACTTGCAGGCCGTCCTTGCCGGGCAGGCCGAGGTCCAACAGCACCAGGTCGTAGGGGTGGGTGTCGAGGGCGGCCAGGGCGGTGAGGCCGTTCTTGACCCAGTCGGCGGCGTAGCTGGCGTCGCTGAGGGCGCGCTGGATCGCATCGCCAATCATGGGGTCGTCTTCGACCAGCAGTATCCGCATATCCCTCTCCGAAAAAAACGCGGCGAGATCATCGCCGCGTCTGTATTGAAGCATCTGGGCAGACATTTGTCCGGCATCAGCCCTTCATCGTATCGAAGGCCTTGAGCAGGTCATCCATCGCGGCCTTGCAGTCGGCCTGGTTCGGGCTGCCTGCGCGCAACGCCTCCAGTGCGCGGTCGATGGCTTTATCCAGCACATGCCAGTCACTGGCGGCGCGGGGCTTGATTCCGGCTTCAGCGGAGTCCCAGCTGGTTTCCAGGTCCTTAATGCGGGCTTTGGCCGCGGGCAGGTCGTTCTTGGCGACGAGGGCCGATACGTCCACCGCGATGTTGCGGAACTCGGACAGGTCGCCCAGTTTCGACGCCTGGTGTTGGCTGGCGGCGGCACGGGTGGTGTCCTTGGGCTTATCGGCGGGTTTGGAGCAGCCGGTGGCGATGCCCAGCATGAAGATCGCAGAAACAATGGCGACGCGGCGGATCAGGTGTTGAACAGGGCGCATGAGGGTTTCCTTGAGTGGGTTGTTCATGAGGTGATGGCTTTGCGGTTGCCGACGCTCAGTTGCGCTACGGCGACCAGCAGGACAATGACGCAGAGGAACAGCGCGCTGGTCCAACTGGCGCCCATACCCAGGCCGCCGTAGGTCTTGGCTTGGGTGAGCAGGTCGCCGAGGGAGGCGCCAAACGGGCGGGTGAGGATGTAGGCGATCCAGAAGGTCAGCACACTGTTGACCCCCAGGCGCCAGGCCACCAGGGCCACGGCGATCAAACCGGCGAAGATCACCGCGCCGAGGGTGAAGCCCAGGCCCAGGGCTTCGGTGGCCAGGTCGCCGGCGGCAGTGCCGAGGGCAAAGGTGCAGAGCACCGTGGTCCAGTAGAACCCTTCACGCCGAGGGGTGACGATGTCGCGGATCGACAGGCTGCGTTCGGTACGGAACCAGACAATGAAGTTGAGGGCGAGCAATACTGAGAAAATCGCCGTGCTGGTGTACAGGCTTACGTCGAGTTTGTCGGTAAGGATATCGGTGATCTGCGTGCCGACGATGCTCACCAGCACCACGGTCAGCCAGTAGATCCAAGGCGTGTAGGCCTTGGTGCGCATCTGGCAGAACAATGCCACCGCCAGTAGCGCGGCCATGCCGATACTGGTCCAGCCGGCGCCGAAGCCGGCGTCGACGGCGAGGTAGTCCGCGCCGGTTTCGCCCACGGTGGTGGACAGGATTTTGATCACCCAGAATGACAGCGTCACCTCGGGTACTTTGTTCAGCCAACGGGCTGCTGTGGCATTCATCGGGTTACCTCTCCTTGATGGCGCGGCGGTGGGCGCAGGAGAGAAGGTAAACCGCGAAACTTAGCTGGGACTGAGGGCCGCTGCTTTTTTACAGCACATGGGCCAAACCCACCGTGGTGAGGTGCACCACGCTGCCCATGTTTGGCGCATGCAGGCCCGAACTGCGCACCAGGATCGCTTGGCCGGGCACACCCTCATCCGGTTGCAAGGCCACGGTCAGGGTGCAGGTGTTGCCACCGAATTCGCGCTCGGTGACCACACCACGGCAACCGGATGGGTCGGTGGTGCTCAGGTGCAGTTGCTCCGGGCGCAGCATGATGCGTGCAGCACCGTGATTGACCTGGCTGTCGACCGACACACGCCCCAACGCGCAATGGGCCCAGCCGCCCTCGATGTGCGCGGGCATGATCACGGCTTCGCCGAGAAACAACGCGGTCTGTTCGTCCACGGGGTACTGGTACAGGTCCATCGGATGCCCCGATTGCACCAGGCGGCCCTGGCGCATCACCGCCAACTGGTCGGCGAACGACAGCGCCTCACTTTGATCGTGGGTCACAAGAATGGTGGTGATGCCCGCATCGCTCAGCAGCCGCGCGACCATCTTGCGCATGGCCGAGCGCAGGCCGGTGTCCAGTGCCGAAAACGGTTCATCCAGCAGCACCAGCCGCGGCTGTTGCGCCAACGCCCGCGCCAGCGCCACTCGTTGCTGCTGGCCGCCGGACAGTTCGTGGGGCCAACGTTGGGCCATGTTGGCGTCGAGGGACACGCTGTCCATCAGCTCGGCGATGCGTTCGTGCCGCGTGGCGTGTCTGGCGGCAAGGCCAAAGCCGATATTGTCGGCCACGGTCATGTGCGGGAACAGCGCGCCGTCCTGCGGCACATAACCGATCTGGCGCTGGTGCGCGGGCACGGCGTGAGTGGCGTCCACCAGCACCTGGCCGTTGAGGGTCAGGCTGCCGCTGTCGGGGAATTCAAAGCCGGCAATCATGCGCAGCAAGGTGGTCTTGCCCGAGCCGGATGGTCCGACGATCACCGTGCGGCTGCCGTTGGGCACTGCCAGGCTGACGTCGGCCAGGGCGCGCTGGGTGCCGAAGGTCTTGCAGAGGGCGTGGAGTTCGAGGGCGTTCATCGGCCTGCCGTGCGTTTGGATTGGTGGTAAAGGAGGCCGGTCAACGGCAGTGAGAGCAGGATCATGATCAACGCGTAAGGTGCTGCTGCGGCGTAGTCGATCTCGCTGGTCATCGCCCAGAAGCCGGTGGCCAGGGTGCGCGTGCCGTTGGGGGCGAGCAGCAGGGTGGCGGTCAGCTCGTTGGTGATCGCCAGGAACACCAGCGCCGCGCCCGCTGCGGCAGCCGGAGCCGCCAGGCGCATCGTAATCAGCCACAGGGCGCGGCCCGGCGAGCGGCCAAGGCTGCGCGCCATGTTTTCCAGCTCCACCGGCGCCTGGGCGATACCGGCGCGCAGGCTGACCAGCGCCCGTGGCAGGAACATCAGCAGGTAGGCGAGCAGCACGGTGATCGTGGTCTGGTAGATCGGCCGGGCGAAGTGGATAGTCACCGTGACCAGTGCCAACGCCACGACAATGCCGGGCAACGAACTGGTGATGTAGTTGCAGCTTTCCAGGATGCGTTGCAGGCGACCCGGCGCACGAATCGACAGCCAGGCTATCGGCACTGCTGCGCAGGTGGTCAACACCGCACCGGCAATACCCAACAGCACGGTTTGCTCCAGTGCCGGCAGCAACTCGCTGAACTGCCAGACCTCGCGGCCACCGGCGATCAGCCATTTGCCCAGGGTGACCAGCGGCACGCCGAGGGCCAAGGCACAGGTCGCGGCTTGCAAGCCGAGGGCGAGCAGGGTGGTTGCGGGGCTCAGCCGCACGATGCGTTGTTCGCGGGCACTGCCAGACCCGACCCGCGCATAACGCGCATGGCCGCGTGCCGAGGCTTCAACGGTGAGCATCGCCAGGCAACATAGGGCCAACACGGCCGCGAGCATATTCGCCGCCGGGCCGTTAAAGGTGGATTTGAACTGGTCGAAAATCGCCGTGGTGAAGGTGTCGAAGCGGATCATCGCGTACAGGCCATATTCGGCCAGCAGATGCAGGCCCACCAACAGCGCTCCGCCGCAGATCGCCAGGCGCAGCTGGGGCAACACCACGCGCCAGAACACCGCCCAAGGCTTGAGGCCCAGCGATTCGGCCACGTCTTCAATCGCTGGATCCAGCCGGCGCAGCGTCGCCGCCACCGGCAGGTACAGAAAGGGGAAATAGGCAATCACCGACACCAGCACGCCAGCGGGCAAACCATGGATCGACGGCACCAGGCTGACCCACGCGTAACTGTGCACAAACGCCGGCACCGCCAGCGGCGCGACCGCCAGCAACGACCAGGCGCGGCGGCCGGGCAGGTCGGTGCGCTCGGTCAACCAGGCGAGCGCGATGCCCAACACGATGCACAACGGCAAGGTGAACAGCACCAGCAGCACGGTGTTGGTCAGCAACTCGCCGACGCGCGGGCGCCAGACCAGCGCTTCGATCTGCGCCCAGCCGATTTGCCACGACACGCCGATTACAAACGCGATCGGCAACAGCGCCAACAACGAAACCAGCACCGACAAACCGGTGACCCAGGTGCCCCCACGGCTTTTGAACAGGCTGTGGGGGCGTTTGCGTGGCGGCGCGTGGGCGATGCCGGGAATCGACGATTCAGGCAGCAATCAGAGCAGTCCGGCCTGGGTCATCAACTCGACGGCCTTCTTGCTGTTGAGCTTGGACGCGTCGACCTTGGGGGCATCCAGTTGTGCCAGCGGGGTCAGCTTGGGGTTGGATTGAGCGTTCTCGCCGACCGCGTATTCAAACGAGTTACCGTCCTTGAGGATGGCCTGGCCGTCTTTGCCGGTGATCCACTTCAAGAAGGCCTGGGCCTGTTCCTGATGCTTGCTGGAGGCCAAGACACCGGCGCCGGAGATGCTCACAAACGCGCCCGGGTCCTGATGCTTGAAGTAGTGCAGTTGGGTATTTTTGCTGTTTTCGCCGGTCTTGGATTGGTCGACGAAGCTGTAGTAGTGATAGATCACACCGCTGTCGACCTGGCCGGCGTTGACGGCCTTGAGCACCGCGCTGTTGCCCCGGTAGATGCTCGCGTTGGCCTTCATTGCCTTGAGCCAGTCAAGGGTTGCGGCTTCGCCCTTGAGTTCGAGCACGGCGGCGACGATGGCCTGGAAGTCGGCACCGGCCGGTGACGCGGCCCAGCGGCCTTTCCAGCTGGGCGAAGCCAGGTCCAGCAGGGATTTGGGCAGGTCGCCTTCTTTCAATTTGCTCGGGTTGTACACGAACACCGTGGAGCGCGCAGCAATGCCCACCCATTTGCCATGGGCCGGGCGGTAGGCGGCGTCCACCTGTTCACGCGTGGTCGGCGCGACCGGGGCGAACAGGCCCGCGTTGTCCACCAGCACCATGGCCGGGGAGTTTTCAGTGAGGAATACATCCGCCGGCGAGGCCGCGCCTTCCTGCACGAGCTGGTTGCCCATCTCGGTGTCGTCGCCGTTGCGGATGGTTACCGGAATCCCGGTTTCCTGGGTGAAGCCTTCGACCCACGCCTTGGTCAGGCTTTCATGCTGGGCGTTGTACACCACGATGCCGACCGGCTCGCTGGCGGCATACACATGCCCGGCACTGACCAGGGCCGTGGCGAGCAGGGCTTGTTTGACGAACGAAGGAAGGCGAGTGGTCATGCGGTGAGCGCTCCGGGTTTTTATGACTGCACGGGAAATTCGCGAGAGGTCGGTTGAGGGTAGACCAATAGGAATCATTTGCATGTTGGGGCGCGGCGAATGTAGAGCTGGGAATGAGAAAAAAACGTCAAAAATACGGTTAACAAATGTGATGAGGATGATCAGGCGTAGCAGGCCAAATGCGAGAGGTGGCTGGGTTGTTTTTCAACATGAGGGTTGACGGCCAAGGTAATGCCGAATACTGTACATAAACACAGTGTTTAGCGCTGACCAACCAAACCCCAGCAACCTCAGCCATGCCAAACACTGTGTGCAAGTTAACGGATTAACTTGATGCACAGGCTCGTTTTACCGAGCCATTTTTATTGATAGAGAGGGAACTCATGTCCTACCCAGAAAGCAAACTCACCGGTCTGATCGGTTTCGCCCAGGCGGCAAAAGTGACAGGTGGCTGGTCCGGCCCTGTGGTCAGTATCACCACGCTCGATCAACTCAAGGCCAATATCGGCGACACCACCCCACGCGTACTGGTGATCAACAGTAATATCTCGGCGTCGAGCCTGACCAAAGTCAACATGGGCGCCAACAAGACACTGATTGGCTCGTTCCAGAACCGTACCCTGGAGAATATTCACCTGCGTGCAACGGCGCAGTCGCAGAATATCATTCTGCAGAATCTTATCTTCAAGCATTCGGCAAGTATCAAGGCCAATGACGATATCCAGGTCTACTTGAACTACGGCAGCAAGTATTGGATCGACCATTGCTCTTTCGTCGGGCACAGCTGGTCCACCACGGACGGTAGCGAAGATAAACTACTGTATATCGGGGAAAAGGCCGATTATGCCACCATCAGCAACTGCTTCTTTGGCAGCCATAAGTATGGTCTGATCTTCGGTCACCCGGCGGATGATAATAATGCCGCGTTCAATGGTTATCCGCACCTGACGCTGTGCCATAACCGCTTCGACAATATGGAAGTGCGTGCACCTGGCTTGATGCGTTACGGTTATTTTCATGTGTACAACAACTACATCAATAACTTTCACCTCGGTTTTACCCTGGCACAAAATGCCAATATCCTTTCTGAAAGTAATTACTTTGGCGAAGGCAGCCAGAATAAAGGCATGTTGGATGACAAGGGCAACGGGACCTTCACCGATATCAACAGTGTGCCGCCGATCACTAATCAGAAGTCGCCCAAGGCGCAGTGGACGGCCTCATCCAACTATGGCTATACCTTGAAGACCGCCGCACAAGCCAAGGATTTTACCCAGAAAAATGCCGGCGCCCAGTCGGTTGCACTGGTCTTTGGTAGTTGATTAGCTAGCTTTCTACTTAGTGATCACTTAATGCGGGTGCCACTGTATTTATATCAAGGATATAAATACAGTGATGGCCTTTCTAATCTAAATAATTCTTCATGTTGCGACAGGCAGGCTTCCATGTTAAACCTTGTTTCGCACTTGCGGAGCCAACTATCCCTTGCTCTTTCAGGCACCATTAAGTTGCTGGCTGTCATGTGCTATTTAATCTTCGCTTGTCACTTAAGCGTCAGCAAAAGGACATCATCATGAAACATGCGAATCACACACCCACTCGCTGGACAAGGGCCGATGCGCTGAAAGTTAATGAGAATGACCCGACGACGACACAGCCGTTAGTGAGTCCTGACTTTCCTGTCATGAGTGACACGGTCTTTATCTGGGACACCATGCCCTTGCGTGAACTGGATGGCACGGTGGTATCGGTCAATGGCTGGTCAGTGATCTTCACCCTGACGGCTGATCGTCGCCCCCATGATCCACAATTCATCAACGCCGATGGCCGTTACGACATCAAGCGCGACTGGGAAGACCGCCATGGTCATGCGCGTATCTGCTACTGGTACTCGCGCACCGGTAAGGACTGGATCTTCGGCGGTCGTGTCATGGCCGAAGGGGTTTCGCCGACCACGCGTGAATGGGCGGGCACACCGATCCTGCTGAATAACAACGGTGATATCGACCTGTATTACACCTGCGTCACACCGGGCGCCACCATTGCCAAAGTCAGGGGCCAGGTGGTCACCTCGGATACCGGCGTGACCCTGCGGGGCTTTGATCAGGTCAAATCGTTGTTTGATGCCGACGGTATCTATTACCAAACCGAAGCGCAAAATTCGACTTGGAACTTTCGCGATCCCAGCCCCTTTATCGATCCAAAAGATGGCAGGTTGTACATGGTGTTCGAAGGCAACGTTGCCGGCGAGCGCGGGACGCACGAAGTAGGCCTGAATGAAATAGGCCTGGTGCCGCCTGGGCATGAAGATGTCGGCGGTGCGCGTTATCAGGTCGGCTGCATCGGCATTGCGGTGGCCAAAGACCTCAACGGTGACGAGTGGGAGATTTTGCCACCGCTGGTGACCGCCGTTGGTGTGAACGACCAGACCGAACGGCCGCACTATGTGTTCCAGGACAACAAATACTACCTGTTCACCATCAGTCACAAGTTCACCTACGCGGACGGCGTGACGGGCCCGGATGGCGTGTATGGTTTCGTCAGCGACCGGCTGCTCGGCCCTTACACACCGATGAATGCGTCCGGCCTGGTGCTCGGCAATCCGCCTTCGCAGCCCTTCCAGACATACTCCCACTGCGTGATGCCCAACGGCCTGGTGACGTCGTTTATCGACAGCGTGCCCACCACGGGCGATGACTACCGTATCGGCGGCACCGAAGCGCCGACGGTCAGGATTGTGTTGAAGGGCGATCGTTCGTTTGTGCAGGAGGCTTATGACTATGGCTACATCCCGGCGATGCGCGATGTGGTGTTGAGCCAGTGACTGCCGTGCAATCGTCAGCCTGATCATCTGGCGTAAACCGATGCAAAAGTGGGAGGGGGCTTGCCTCCTCCCACTTTTTTAACCGCAATCCAGTTCGGTGGCCGAAGCACTGTCGAGCAAGCTGGCGGTGTAGAGCAGGGTGTGTCAGTGCGAGCATGTTTAATTGATGAATAAATAAACTAATGGATGGTTTAATTGGTGATGGGAATTTCCTTCGGATGGTATTCGTCTTACAAACGCAGCCTACAGTATTATCGGTAGGACTTAGTTGCTGGTTTGCTGGCGGTTTTTTTTATCGTGCAGGAACGCTCTACAGTGAGCGTTTAAGATGTGTGATACAAAATCATGAGGTGTTTTGGCTTGACAAATTTATGTGTGGATAAATAACTTAATCGCTTGCTTTAAAAGGTGTGAAATCATTTTTTTTATAAAAACAAGGATGAAAATGATGGATGCTCAAAATTCAGTAAAAAACAGATCAAATGAAAGGCTCTCTAAGAATGAGATTTATAGAGTGTGCGAGGCCGGTTACAACGAGGTGGCTAATGCAATTGTCCGGCATGCCGCGCTTAGGGAACTTGAAAAATTCGGCGAGATTATCTCTGCTCGTCCTCTGACGCATCAGGGGATGGCCTTGTTTTTTGGCACCCTTTGGGCTTTTTTTAAAGACGTGCCTGCGGGAATCGTTGCGTTGGCTGCACGTGTTACGGATGAATGGATCAAGGAGGATATGTGGAATGGCACAGCCAAGGCTGCGCATATTCTTTATGCTTCGGTTGATGAGTATGGTCTGCACCAGCATAGTAAACATATGCTGCCTGCCCATCATCAGATGTTTAAACAACTGACGACTCATCTGGGGCTTTCCGATGCTGATCTGTTTAATCCGTCTAACGTACTCCCAGAGGGTACTGCGATGGGGAATAACACGCATAGGATGTACCGCTCCGAGTTTTTGGGCGAAGCGTTGGGTTTTCATTTGGCTTCGGAAATGACCTCGTCCAGAGAGTTTCAGTACTTTCTTGAAGGGTTTAAAAAATACGCCCGTGAGTATGGCTTGGTGGATGAGGAAGACCCGGTCTTGGCGTTCTTCGCTATCCACTGCGAAGTCGAACCCATGCACGTAGCGACCGGGCGGGAGATCGTAATTTCATACTTGGAGAAAAACCCAGGTATCGCTCCACAAGCCATGCGCGGTGCGATGGCATTCATGGACGGTTTTGAACATATGTTTTCGGCACTTAATCGTCGCCTTGCCGACCCGCAGAGTCTTTGAATTCTGGAGATTGTCTACATGTATAAGTCTTATGAGTGTCAGATCTGTCACTACGTTTATTCCGAGGCATTGGGTGAGCTTCTAGTCGACGTTGAGGCAGGAACAAGGTGGGGCGAGCTAGACGACAATTTTCAGTGTCCGCACTGTCGGGCAAAGAAAAAAATGTTCAGAGAGATTGTGAGGTAAATGCACGACTTTCTGAGTGCAATGCTATTTTCGACACTGCTTTCAATAAGCGTTGGACCGATAGCCTTGATCATTCTAAGGCAGTCCATCGTCTTTGGCTTTCGCAGTGCATTGCCCGCAGCCCTGGGGGCGGCAGTTGCCGACGCGGTATTTGCAGCTGTCGCCTTTACAGGCTTGAAGGTGGTCGAAGCATTTTGGGTCGACAATCATCAGCTATTGACGTGGGGAGCGATTGCCTACCTCCTTTATCTTGGTGTTACCACATTCAAGAACGCTGCTGGCACGATGCAGATAACGTGCACCGCAGGATTTGTACCGGTCTTTTTACTGACGTTGACTAGCCCGTTCACCATTGCGGCGATTTCTTCCTATGCCATCGCCAGCGGCGCCCAGCTTCAGGGGCAGGGAATCTACTGGAATTTGCTGGGTGTTCTAGTGGGCTCGTTTCTCGGGCAAATGTTGTATGCAGCAGGGGGTGGGGGGATGAAGAAGCTGTTTGCTGAACGTTCAGGTTTTGGTGTGCTCAATCGAGCGAGCGGGGTGTGTCTGATTGGATTTGCGGGCTGGCAGATGGCTTGTGCTCTATCGCTATAGGCTTGCCCCCGATGGCGGTGGATGAGTCAGCTAGAGGTAAGCTGACTCATCCACCGCCATCGGGGCGAGCCACCTCCCACATTAATCCTGCGTTCCTAGCGCCGACCTGTGCGGGTACTCACATCCACCCAAACCGCCAGCACCAGAATGCTGCCCTTCACGATCATCTGCCAGTAACTGTCCACATCCAGCATCGACATGCCGTTATCCAGGCTGGTAATCACCAACGCCCCGAGCAACGCGCCATACACCGTGCCCGAGCCGCCGCGCATCGATGTGCCGCCGATAAAACACGCGGCGATGGCATCCAGCTCACCCATGTTACCCGCCGACGGCGAGCCGGCAGCCAGGCGAGCGGTGTTGACCAACCCGGCGAGCGCGCACATCACGCCCATGATGCCGAAGATCCACAGTTTCACTGCCTGCACGTTAATGCCCGACAGGCGCGTGGCTTCCATATTGCTGCCCACCGCATACACCCGGCGGCCGAACACGGTCTGGCTGGTGACGTAGCTGAATACACCGAGCAGTACCAGCAACAGCAGCACCGGCACGGGGATGCCGTCGTAGCTGTTGAGGGTGGTGACGAACCCGGCCAGCACCGCGCCGATCACCACCACGCGCAGCACATCACGCACCAATGAATGTGCAGCCAGGCCATGCAGTGCGCGGTTGCGCCGTTGTTTCCAGGTGAGGAACAGGGTCAGGGCAAACAGCAAGACGCCGAGGCCGATCCCCACCGAATGGGGCAAATACCCCTGGCCCACGTACACCAAGGACGGCGACACCGGCGCAATGGTGGTGCCCCCGGTGATGCCCAGCAGAATCCCGCGAAACGCCAGCATCCCACCCAGGCCGACGATAAACGACGGGATGCGCAGGTAGGCCGTCATGTACCCATTGGCCAACCCGATCATCAAGCCGCACAGGGCAACCAGACTCAGATTCGCCAACAACGGTATGTGATAAACCACATCCAGAATCGCCGCCAGCCCGCCCAGCAACCCCAGCAACGAGCCCACCGACAAATCGATCTCGCCACTGATGATCACCAGCACCATGCCGCACGCCAGGATCCCGGTGATCGACATCTGCCGCAGCAGGTTGGACAGGTTGCGCGGCGTGAGGAAGCCACCCTCGGTCTGCCAGCTGAAAAACAGCCAGATCACCGCGACGGCGATCACCAGGGCAAGCATTTTGTAGCGGGTAAACAGCTGTTTGAGCTGATTCATCTACGCGGTCTTCCGATCATTATTATTGTGTTGGCTGAGCGCCGCGGCGAGCACCTGTTCCTGGGTGAGTCCCTCGTTGATGAAGTCGCCGCGCAACTGGCTGTCGCCGATCACCAGCACGCGGTTGGACACGCCGAGCACTTCGGCCAGTTCCGAGGAGACCATGATGATCGACACCCCCTCGGCCGCCAGCGCGCCCATCAGTTTATAGATCTCATACTTGGCGCCCACGTCCACCCCGCGTGTGGGCTCATCGAGGATCAGCACGCGGGGCTTGGCCATGAGCATTTTTGCCAGTACGGCCTTTTGCTGGTTGCCACCGGACAGGTTGGTGATCGGCAGGAACGGGCTGGCGGTCTTGAGGTGCAGGCGCGCGATCTGCTGGTCGATGCTGCCCAGTTCGGCTTCGGCGTCGATGCGCGTCAGGTGGGCGTAGGTGTCGAGCACCGCCAGGGTGATGTTCTGGCCCACGCCGAAGTCGGGAATGATGCCCTGGCGCTTGCGGTCCTCGGGCACCATGCACAGCCCGGCGCGGATCGATTTGAGCGGGGTGCGCGTGTCGATCACCTGGCCGTCCAGCCACACCTCGGCGCTGTAGCGGCCGGGGTAGGCGCCGAACAGCGCCGACACCAGTTCCGTGCGCCCGGCGCCGACCAACCCGGCAATGCCGAGGATTTCCCCGCGCTTGAGCACAAAGGACACATCGTCCACGCGCTTGCGCCTGGGGTTGTCGACGTCGTAGCAGGTGACGTTGCGCGCTTCGAAAATCACCTCGCCTACCGCATGGGGCTCGGTGGGGTAGAGGTTGCTCATCTCGCGGCCGACCATTTGGGTGATGATCTGCGCAATGTCCATGTCGGCCATGGCGGTGGTCGCGATGTGCTTGCCGTCGCGGATTACCGCAACGGTGTCGCATACCGCCGCCACTTCGTCGAGCTTGTGCGAGATGTACACGCAGGCCACGCCCTTGGCCTTGAGACCGCGGATGATATCCAGCAGCACCTCGATTTCCGAGCGGGTCAGGGCCGAGGAGGGCTCGTCGAGAATCAGCAGCCGCGCCTGTTTGTTCAGGGCCTTGGCGATTTCCACCAGCTGCTGGTAACCGCCGCCGTACTGCGACACCGGCAGCGCCACGTTCATGTCCGGCACCTTGAGCTCGCGCATCAAGGCTTCGGCGCGGTGGAACATCGCCGGGTAGTTCATGCGCCCGCCCGGCAGGGTCAGTTCATGACCCATGAAGATGTTTTCGGCCACCGACAGGTCGGGCACCAGGGTCAGTTCCTGGTGGATGATCACGATACCGGCCGCTTCGGTTTCGCTGATCGACTGGGCCTTGAGCGGCTGCCCGTCCCAGAGAATTTCGCCGTCCCAGGTGCCGTGGGGATACACCGCCGACAGCACCTTCATCAAGGTGGATTTACCGGCGCCGTTCTCGCCGCACAGGCCGACGCATTCCCCCGGCCGCACCTTGATATCGATGCCGTCCAGCGCGTTGACACCGCCAAAGCGTTTGACGATGCCGTTCATTTGCAGTAGGTAGTCGGCCATGGCGCTTACTGCCCGGCCATCTGCTCTTTGGTGTAGAACCCGTCTTTCTCCAACAGGTCGATATTGGCCTTGGTCAGCGGGGTCGGGGTGAGCAGGATGGTGTCGACCTGTTTGCTGCCATTGTCGTACTGCGAGCTGTAGGTGGGTTTCTCGTTACGTGCCAGTTGCACCGAGAGTTTGGCGGCTTCGGTGGCGATCAGCTTGAGCGGCTTGTACACGGTCATGGTCTGGGTGCCGTCGATCACGCGCTTGATGGCCGCGAGGTCGGCGTCCTGGCCGGAGATCGGCACCTTACCCGCCAGTTTCTGCGCGGCCAGGGCCTGGATCGCGCCGCCGGCGGTGGCGTCGTTGGAGGCGACGATGGCGTCGATCTTGTTGTTATTGCGGGTCAGGGCATTCTCCACGATGCTCAGGGCCTCGGTGGGGTTCCATTCCTTCACCCATTGCTGGCCAACCACCTTGATATCGCCCTTGTCGATGGCCGGTTGCAGCACCTTCATCTGGCCTTCGCGCAGCACCTTGGCGTTGTTGTCGGTGGGCGCGCCGCCGAGCAGGAAGTAGTTGCCCTTGGGCGCCGCTTGCAGCACGCCGCTGGCCTGCATTTCGCCGACTTTTTCGTTATCGAAGGAGATGTAGGCGTCGATGTCCGCATTTAGGATCAGGCGGTCATAGGACACCACCTTGATCCCGGCTTTCTTGGCTTCGGCGACGGCGTTGGTGAGCACGGTGGCGTTGAACGGCACGATGACGATCACATCGACGCCACGGGAAATCAGGTTTTCGATCTGCGAGATCTGTTTTTGCTCGTTGGCATCGGCCGATTGCACGAAGACCTTGGCGTCGAGTTTTTCTGCGGCGGCGATGAAGTAATCGCGGTCGCGGGACCAGCGTTCCAGGCGCAGGTCATCGATGGAAAAACCGATCTTCGGGTGGGCTGAGTCGGCCAGGACCGGCAGGGCGAGCAAGGCCAGGGCAGTGGCGATGAGGGTGCGTTTCATGGTTGTGCGTCCTTTTATTGTTGTTGGAAAGACAGTGGCGAAACGGGTTTTTTGTTGTGAGCGGTTCTGTTGTGGCGAGCGGGCTTGCTGTGGTGAGCGGGCTTGCCCCGCGTTGGGGCGCGAAGCGGCCCCTTCCCGGCGACATGTTTTACCTGACACACCGCGGCGCCTGGTTCTGGGGCTGCTTCGCAGCCCAACGCGGGGCAAGCCCGCTCGCCACAACAAGCCTGGTCACCACAACAAGCCCGCTCGCCACA
Organism: Pseudomonas sp. FBCC-B1565; assembly: GCF_059133265.1. Lineage (NCBI taxonomy): Bacteria > Pseudomonadati > Pseudomonadota > Gammaproteobacteria > Pseudomonadales > Pseudomonadaceae > Pseudomonas > Pseudomonas sp. FBCC-B1565. Next base: position 4,238,061 of record NZ_CP101438.1, on the reverse strand, counting down.
CGTTCAGCGGTAGATAAAGCGATTCACAATACCTTCCAGCATCTCCTGCCGACCACTCACCGCCTGCGGGTTCAGCTCATGGGCAAAGGCATGCTCGGCCAGGGATTCCAGGCTGAATTCCCCCGCCAGCACCGCCTGGCCCAGCGGCTGTTGCCAGCCGGCGTAACGCTGGTCCTTGAACTGCTGCAACCGATCGTTTTCAACCATGGCTGCTGCTCGCTCCAGCGCCAGGGCCAACACATCCATCGCCGCCACATGTCCGTGGAACAGGTCCACCTCATCAAGGCTCTGGCGGCGTACCTTGGAATCGAAATTGTAGCCGCCATTCTTGAAACCCCCGGCCTTGAGGATTTCATAGGTGGCCAGGGTCATTTCCTCGACGCTGTTGGGGAACTGGTCGGTGTCCCAGCCGTTCTGCGGGTCGCCACGGTTGGCGTCAATGCTGCCGAAAATCCCCAGGGACACGGCAGTGGCGATCTCATGATGAAAACTGTGCCCGGCCAGGGTCGCGTGGTTGGCCTCGATGTTCACCTTGATCTCATGCTCCAGCCCGAACTCATGCAGGAAGCCAAACACCGTGGCGCTGTCGTAATCGTATTGGTGTTTGGTCGGCTCCTGGGGCTTGGGCTCGATCAGCAGGTCGCCGGTGAAGCCGATCTTGTGTTTGTGCTCCACCACCATGCGCATAAAGCGCCCGAGCTGTTCGCGCTCGCGCTTGAGGTCGGTGTTGAGCAGGGTTTCATAACCTTCACGACCGCCCCACAGCACATAGTTGGCGCCCTTGAGCCGCAGCGTCGCGTTCATCGCACTGAACACCTGGGCGGCGGCGTAGGCAAACACCTCCGGGTCCGGGTTGCTCGCGGCGCCGGCGGCAAAGCGCGGGTTGCTGAAGCAGTTGGCGGTGCCCCACAGCAGTTTGATGCCGGTCTGTTCCTGATGGCGTTCCAGGTGGTCGACCATCTGCGCAAAGTGATTGCGGTATTCCTTGAGCGACCTGCCTTCGGGGGCGACATCCGTGTCGTGAAAGCTGTAGTAGTCGATGCCCAGCTTGGAGAAAAACTCGAAGGCCGCGTCCGCCTTGCCGATGGCCAGTTCCATCGGGTCGCCACTGCGCTGCCATGGCCGCTTGAACGTGCCCACGCCAAACATATCCGCCCCTGGCCAGACGAAGGTGTGCCAATAGCAGGCCGCCATGCGCAGGTGCTCGCGCATCGGTTTGCCGAGGATGATTTTATTGGCGTCGTAATGGCGAAAGGCGAGGGGAGAGTCGCTGCTGGGGCCTTCGAAGCGAACCTTCTCGACACCGGGGAAGTACGGCATGGCGTTTTCCTTATTGTTCTTGGCGGTGTCTGGATACTAGCAACGGCACCTGGCCTGCTGATTATGAAAATCACCAACGGACAGTGCGATTTTGCGCGGCAGGGGCTAGGCTGTTGCGACCGGCCCCAGGACAACAACAATGAAAACCCTACCGCCCGTGCACCGCATCGCCTTGCTGTTCAACGGCAGCAAAATCTACGACCGTGGCATCATCGCCGGCATCGGCAATTACCTGAGCAGCACCCGCGCTTCCTGGGACTTGTTCCTCGAGGAGGACTTCCTGTGCCGCCTCAAAGGTATCGAGCGCTGGCAGGGCGACGGCATCATTGCCGACTTCGATGACCCACTGATCGGCGAGGCGCTGGCCGGCAGCAAGGTGCCGGTGGTGGCGGTGGGCGGATCCTATGAAGATGCACGCGCCTACCCCAAGGGCATCCCCTATGTGGCCACCGACAACGCGGCCTTGATGAAACTGGCCTACGAGCATCTGATCGAGGCTGGAGTGACGCGGTTTGCCTGTTTCAGCCTGCCCGAAGCCCAGGCCAATCGCTGGGCCCAAGAGCGCGAAAAGGCCTTCAAGCGGCTGCTGCAACGCGATGGCTTGCCAGTGCAGATCTATCGCGGCCTGGGCACCAGCGCGCCGCTGTGGGACAGCGCGGTGGAGCAGCAGATCGCCTGGCTGCAAAGCCTGCCCAAGCCCATCGGGATTATTGCGGTCACCGACGCGCGCGCCCGGCAACTGCTGCAAGCCTGTCTCACCGCCGGCATCGCGGTGCCGGAAGAGGTGGCGCTGATCGGTATCGACAATGACCCACTGACCCGCACCCTCACGCGCGTGCCGTTGAGTTCGGTGATCCAGGGCACCGAAACCATGGGCCGCACCGCCGCCGCGCTGCTGCACCAGATGCTGCACGGCAAGCCTTGCACGGGCACGCAGGTGCTGGTGCCGCCGGATGCGATCAACGTGCAGGCGTCGAGCCTGCACCAACCCTTGGGCAACCCTTACGTGATGCAGGCGCTGCTGTTTATCCGCCAATACGCCTGCCAGGGCATCAAGACCGCCCAGGTGGCGGCTTATGTCGGGGTGTCGCGTTCATCGTTGGAGTCGCACTTTCGCAAGGCGCGCGGGTGCAGCGTGCACGATGAGATCCTGCGCTTCAAACTCGCCAGCGCCGCCAAGGGCTTGCAGGGCAACCACCTGGCGATTGCCGACATCGCCCAGCAGTGCGGCTTCAAGTCGGCGCAGTACCTGCACACCGTGTTCCGGCGCGAGTTCGGCTGCACGCCACGGGAATACCAGCACAGCCATTAGAAACTTTGCAGGCATCGCCCATTCGCCGCTGGACTTGCACCGTACAGACTAGGGAGAATGGTTTTTTGTGGCGTAAATGGAAGCTCCCATGACCGACAGTGCCCAGCGTGCCGCCAGCGACATCGACCTGATGACCGAAGTGGCCATGCTTTATTACCTCGACAACATCACCCAGGAAGCCATTGCCAAGCGCTTCGACCTGTCGCGGGTCAAGGTCAGCCGCTTGCTCAAGCGCGCCCGTGATGAAGGGGTGGTGGAGGTGCGGGTGTTGCAGCATCCGGCCCTGAACACGGAGTTGGAGCAGGCGCTGGTCGAGCGCTTCCAGTTGGACCGCGCCTTGATCGCGGTCGACCACGGCGACCCCGACACCCAGCGCTCGGCCGTGGCCAGCCTGGTCGCCAACTACCTGAACAAGACCCTCAGCGACGGCATGATCGTCGCCGTCGGCATGGGCCGCAACGTGGGCGCCGTGGCCGAGAACGTGTTCCTGCCGGTGACGCGCAACTGCACCTTTGTGTGCGCCATCGGCGGCTCGCTCAAGGCCGGCGAATACATGAACCCGGACCATATCTGCCGGCGCCTGGCCCTGCGTTTTGGCGCCGAGAGCGAAACCCTGTATGCCCCGGCCCTGGTGGCCAACCCGGAACTGCGCAGCGCGTTGATCAACAACGACACCGTGCGCTCCACCCTCGACCGCGCGCGCCGCGCCGATATCGCCTTGATCGGCATCGGCGACATGAGCGAGAACAGCAACATGGTGCGCATGGGCTGGTTCTCACCCCAGGAAATCGCCCAGGCCCGGGTGTCGGGTACAGTCGGTGACATGATGGGCTACGACTTTATCGACATCCATGGCCAACCGGCGGTCAACGCCATGCAGGGCCGGGTGATCGGCCTGTCGGTACAGGAACTGGTGCGCATTCCCGACGTGGTGGCGATTGCCAGCGAAAACACCAAGGCGGCGGCCACCCTCGGTGCGTTGCGCTCCGGGGTGATCAACACCCTGGCGACGACCGTGTCGAATGCCTACACGATCCTCGCCCTGGATGATGCAACGCGTCGCTAGGTGACATCTTGTATGTGGTGAGCCCGCTTGTTGTGGTGAACAGGCTTGTTGTGGTGAGCGGGCTTTCTGTGGTGAGCGGGCTTGCCCCGCGCTGGGTGGCGAAGCCGCCCCAATCCAGGCACCGCATTTATTCAGTTAGAACTCATTGGCAGGTTCTGGGGCCGCTTCGCAGCCCAACGCGGGGCAAGCCCGCTCGCCACAACAAGCAGGCTCACCACAGCAAGCCAGGTCACCACAACAAACCTGCTCCCACACCTAGGCCACCAACCGCGCCTCAACCGATTCGGCCAGGTTGGTCAGGATCAGGCAGCACGACACCGCGCCCGCGTCCAACACCCCCAGGGAGCGTTCCCCCAGGCGGCTGGCACGGCCGATCTTGGCCACCAGGTCACGGGTGGAATCGCGGCCCTGGGAGGCGGCGCTTTTCATTCGGTGCAACGCTTCGCGGAACGTCGCGCCGCTGGCCTGGGCCTGTTCAAACGCTTCCACCGCCGGGATCAACGTATCCATCAGGCACTTGTCACCCACACCCGCATCGCTGATGTCCTGCAGTGAAGTCAGGCCGCCGCGCAGCAGCCTGGCGAAGGTCGCCCCGTCGATGCTGTCGTGGCCGCGCACTTCGTCGGCCATGCCGATAAACAGGCTGCCGTAAAGCGGACCCATGGAGCCGCCGATGCCTTCCATCAACGCCAGGGTCAGTTCGTCCAGCGCCTCGGCCAGGGACAGTTCGCGGCCCTCCAGGGTCTTGCCGCAGCGCGAGAACCCCTTGGCCATGTTGATGCCGTGGTCGCCGTCGCCGATGGCGCCGTCCACTTCACTGAGGTATTCGCGGTTGGCAACGATGATCGACACCAGGTTGGTGACAATGGCGCTGCCGGTGTTGCTCGAGAAATGTTCGCGCATGCTTCACTCCGACTGGGTCATGCCGATGGAGCGGCAAGGTTGGTCGATCAGGCGGCTCAGCTCGGCGTCGAGGCCAAGCAGGGTCAGGGTCACGCCCATCATTTCCAGGGACGTGAAGTAGTTGCCCACGTAACAGCGGTGTATGCGCAGGCCCTTGGCGCGCAGTTGGCGCTCGACCTCGGCGTAGAAAATATACAGCTCCATCACCGGCGTGGCGCCCAGGCCCGAGACCAGCACCACCACGCTCTGGTCCTGGGTGAAGTCACGGTCGGCCAGGATCGGCGCGAGCATGCGTTCGGCCATGGCAGCGGCGGACTCCACCGGCACCACTTCGATACCCGGTTCGCCATGGTGGCCGATGCCCAGTTCCATAAGGCCGTCGGCAATCTGGAAGTTGGGTTTGCCCACCGCCGGAATGGTGCAGGGCGTGAGCCCCACGCCGATGGAGCGGCAATGGTCCACGGCCTTCTGTGCCACGCGGATCACGCCGTCGAGGTCGTAGCCCTGGGCGGCGGCTGCACCGCCGATCTTCCACATGAAAATCTCGCCGGCCACGCCGCGTCGCTTGGCGATATCCGCAGGCGGGGCAGACGCCACGTCGTCGTTGGCGACCACGGTGCGGATGTTCATGGCTTTGCTGGCGGCCATTTTCATCGCCAGCTTCACGTTCATGTTGTCGCCGGCATAGTTGCCATACAGGCATGCCACGCCCGCGCCCTGGTCGGCGGCACGGAACGCGTCGAAGAAGCTCTTGGCGGTGGGCGAAGAGAAGATCTCGCCCACCGCCACCGCATCTACCAGCCCCGGGCCGACATAGCCGAGAAACGCTGGCTCGTGCCCCGAACCGCCGCCGGTGACAATACCTACCTGGCCGGCCGGTGAGGACGTGCGTTTGCGGATGACCCGTGGATTGCTCTCGTACTGCACCAGTTCCGGGTGCGCGAGGAGGATGCCCGCGAGCATGTCCTCGACCACCAGGTCCGGATCATTGATGACTCGATTCATAGGGTGTTTCCTTGTTCTTATTCGTCTGGAATCGGTTTACTGAATGCTGTAGCCGCCGTCGATCACCACGTTTTCGCCGGTGATCATCTTGGCCGCGTCGCTGACCAGGTAGAGCACCAGGCCGGCGATTTCTTCCGGCTGGGCGAAGCGCCCCACCGGGATCTGCAATTTGGCCCGTTCGCCCAGTTCGCCCGCCCAGGCTTTCTTGCCCAGCGCGGTTTCGACGATGGTTGGCGACACGGCGTTGACGTTGATGCCGTGGGGCGCCCATTCCATGGCCAGCACCTTGGTCATGCCGACCACGGCGGCCTTGCTCGCGCAGTAGGCCACATGCCGGTCCAGGCCGATGACGGCGGCCTGGGAAGCGAGGTTGACGATACGCCCGCCGCCTTGCTCGATCATATGCTGCGCACAGGCCTGCGCCATGAAGAAGCTGGCCTTGAGGTTGATATCCAGGGTGGTGTCCCAGGCGTTTTCATCCACGGCCAGGGCCTTGTCGAGCAGCGCGACGCCCGCGCTGTTGATCAGGTAATCGATGCGCCCGAGCCCAACAGCGGCCTGGTCGACGGCGGCCTGCAGCGAATCGAGCTGGCGCAGGTCAGCCACCAGCCCCACATGACCCGCGCCGAGGCTGGCAGCCACTTCGACCACCGCTGGGTCACGGTCCAGCAACGCCACCCGGGCGCCGCGCTCCACCAGCAACTGGGCACAGGCCAGGCCGATACCGGCGGCGCCCCCGGTGATCACGGCGCAACGGCCGGTGAGGTCGAACGCCTGGTTCCAGAAATTGGACATTGCACACACTCCACTTAGCGTTTTTTCTTGCGCCAGACATCAATCAACACCGCAAGCACGATGATCAATCCCTTGGCCACTTGTTGGTAATACGACGACACCCCGAGCAGGTTCAAACCGTTGTTGATCACACCGATCAGCAGCGCGCCAAACAACGTGCCGACAATGCTGCCGGTGCCACCCGACAGGCTGGTGCCGCCGATCACCACCGCCGCAATCGCATCCAGCTCATAAGACACACCCGCCTGGGGCAGGGCCGAGGTGGTGCGCGCCGCCAGCACCACACCGGCCAACCCCGCCAGCAGGCCGGAAATCACATACACCGAGAACGTGACCTTGCGCACGCCGATGCCGGAGGTGCGCGCGCTTTTTTCGTTGCCGCCCACGGCGTACACGTAGCGCCCGTAGGTGGTGTAGCGCAGCACCATCCAGAAGATCAGCGCGACCACCGCAAAGATAATGATCGGCACGCCAATGGGGCCGAGCTTGCCGATGCCCAGGGCGAGGAAGCTGTCCGGCAGGTCGGTGACCGGGCTGCCGTCGTTGAGAATAAAGGTCATGCCCCGCGCCACGCTGAGCATGCCGAGGGTGGCGACAAAGGGCGGGATGCTCAGGTTGGCCACCATGAAACCGTTGACCACGCCAAGCATGGCCCCGGCAAACATCCCCGCACTCACCGCCGCCAGCAGGCCATAGCCCTGGGTGGCGACCAACGCGCTGCACAAACCGGCAAAGGCCAGGATCGAGCCCACCGACAGGTCAATGCCCTTGGTGAGGATCACGTAGGTCATGCCCACGGCCAGAATGCCGTTGATGGAGGTCTGGCGCAGGATGTCCATCCAGTTGCGCCAGGTCATGAAGTATTCGCTGGAAAACGCCATCACCAGACACAGCAGGATAAACACCAGCGGCAGACCGAAGCGGTCGAGGGACAGGCGCAGGCGATTGCGCGGCGGGGCAGTGACGGGTGCGGCGAGGACTTTACTGTTCATGAGGCAAGACTCAACAAGGCTTCCTGGGAAAGGGCGGTGTCGCTGCTGACGGTTACCAGGCGGCCGCCCTTGAACACCGCGATGCGATCACTCAGGTGCAGCAGCTCCGGCGCCTCGGACGAGACCACGATGGCCGCACCGCCGGCGCGCACGAATTCGTCGAGCAGGTGATAGATCTCCTGCTTGGCGCCTTCGTCGATGCCGCGCGTGGGCTCATCGCACAGCAGGCAGATCGGCTGGGTCGACAGGCATTTGGCGAGCACCACTTTCTGCTGGTTGCCGCCGCTCATGGACTCCACCGGCAGGTCCAGGGACGAGATCTTGATCTGCAGGCGCTTGACCATGCTCTGCGCCAGGGCCTGTTCCTTGCGCGCATTGATCACCGACCAGCTCGACAATTGCTTGTAGGCCGACAGCGCGATGTTGGCGAGGATGCTGGCGCTGAGCACCAAGCCGCTGTCCTTGCGGTCTTCGGTGACCAGGGACATGCCGGCGCGGATGGTCGCCGCCGGCGTGCCGACGGGCAGCGGCTGGCCTTGCAGGGTGGCACTGCCGGCGTCCGGCAGGGTCAGGCCATACAGGCAGTTGAGGAATTCGCTGCGGCCCGAGCCCATCAGCCCATAGATGCCGAGGATTTCACCCTGGCGCAGTTGCAGGCTGATGTCCTGGAACTCGCCGTCGCGGCTCAGGCCGCTGACATCCAGGCACGTGGTGGCGGCGCATTCGCGGCCGACTTTATGGTCGATGCGCTGCAACTCCTGGCCGACGATGCCGCGCACCAGGTGGGCGCGGTCGATATCGGCCATGCGTCCGCTTTCCACAAAGGCGCCGTCGCGGAAGATGCTGTAGTCGTCAGCAATCTGCGCCAGTTCACTGAGGCGGTGCGACACATAGATGATCCCGGCGCCACGCGCGGTTAGGCGGCGGATCGCCTTGAACAGGGTTTGCGCTTCGTGTTCGCCAATGGCCGAGGTGGGTTCGTCCATGATCATCACCTGGCAGTCATGGCTGAACGCCTTGGCGATCTCCACCAGCTGGATCTGCGCCACGCTCAGGCGATGCATGGGGCTGGTGGCGTCCACATCGAACTCCAGGCTTTGCAGCAGTTCGCGGGTGCGTCGGTTCAGTTCCTTGCTGTCGACGATACAACCGGCGCGGCGCGGTTCGCGGCCCAGCCAGATATTTTCGGCGACGGTCATGTAGGGGATGGGTTCCAGCTCCTGGGTGATCATCGCCACCCCGGCGGCGAGTGCCGCGCTGGGGCGGTCGAACTGCACCGGCTGGCCGTTGAGCAGGATGCTGCCGGCGTCACGCTGGGTGATGCCCATCAAGATACTGAGGAAGGTGGATTTGCCGGCGCCATTGCCGCCGCACAGTGCGTGCACGCTGCCGGCCCGCAGGGCGAGGCGCCCGTCGCGCAGGGCAGGGACCCCGGCGTAGGCCTTGGAAACTTGTTCAGCCTGGAGCAGTAATGGCGGGGCCATCGGTGTGTCCTCTTGCTGATTTTCTTATTAGGTAGGCTTAGCCAACAGCCTGATCATATGATCGGATAGTGATCATATGTTTAAACTGGTCGAGTTGGTTTTGTCAATGGCTTGGCGCAGCATTCGCCTGAGGTTTTAGGGTTTTCGCGGGTTGCTGCCTTGAAATAAGCCTTGACAGCAGCAGGGCTGTCGTCCGCTAATGATTGTGCATAATTTCAGTGAGTGATCATTTGATCGGTCTGATGGAGAAACAGTAATGGGTGCACAAACGACGTTTTCGGTGGCCATCGGATGCGACGAGGCGGGCTTTGAACTCAAGGAAATGCTCAAGCGCTTTATCGAAGGCCTGGGGTATGGGGTCGAGGACTTTGGCTGCCATTCGTCCAGCCCGGTGCTGTACCCGGACATCGCAGCGGCCGTAGCCACGGCGGTGGGGGCAGGTGAGCAGCGCCTGGGTGTGCTGATCTGTGGCACCGGCATCGGCATGGCGATTTCCGCCAACAAGATCAAGGGTGTGCGGGCGGCGCAGGCCCATGACACCTATTCGGCCGAGCGCGCCCGCAAGAGCAACGATGCGCAGATCCTGTCCATCGGTGCACGGGTGATCGGCCCCGAGCTGGCCAAGAGCATCGTCAAAGTGTTCCTGGAGTCGGAGTTCGAAGCGGAGCGCTCCGGGAAGAAAGTCGAGCGCATCACTGCGCTCGAACAGGCGAACAGGGTGTTGCCGTCAGACGACTGAGCCGCTTCAGAACAGCGCCTTGACCTGCAGGCCCAGCACCAGGGCGTTGTCGATGTTGTCACCGGAAAACGCCCCCGGCTCGATGATGTATTGCACATCCGGGCGCAGGGTCAGCCAGGGGGTGGCCTGGTAGCCGTAGCTGAGTTCGATCAGTTGTTCGGCGTTGTTCAGGTTGGGGTAGTCGGTCCCGGCCTTGAAGGCGGCCAGCTCCTGCACCTCGCGGCTGCGCGGGTTCGGCACGGCACGGCCATAGCCCAGCGCTACGGTGTCCCGCGGCCGGCTTTCGAACGGTTTGTACAGCACCACACCTGCGCCGTACCACTTGCTGAACGGCGAGGCCGCTTCGCTGGCGGCAGAATACTGGCCGAAGGCGTGCAGCACACGACCGCTGGATGAATCCGAAGCCCACACCGCCTGGTCGATCAGCAGGTAGTGACCGCCGCGACCGCTGACTTCCTTGTTGCTGCCGATGCGTTTCACGTCGGAGCTGTCGTAGTAATAACCCAGCTTGTATTCACCCGGCAGGCTGCCGGTGTGTTTGTAGATCAATTCGATCGGCACCACGGTGCCGGTGGTGTGCTTGGGGTCCAGGCGCCAGGCGCGGCTGGAGTTGCCGTTGCTTTGCGGGTCGACGTTGAACGCGGCCACGCGCAGTTGCCAGGCCGGCGAGAAGTCATATTTAACCCGCGCACCCAGGCGTGCATTCGGGTAGTTGGTCCAACCGCTGCCGCCGGACATATTCAGCGGGTGCCCGCAGAACCCGGCGTTCATGAAGTTGCACAAAATCCCGCTGTCGAGGCCGCCGAGGTCATTGCCCATGGCCATGTAGCCGAGCTTGACGTTCAGCGCCGGGGTGAACAGCGTGCGTTCGTAGCTCAACTCGGTGAGGCGAGTGTAGAGGCCGCCGTAGTTTTCCTGGATCGGCAGGCGGTTGCCCACCAGGTCCTCGGACGCACTGTTGCCGCGTCGGTCATTGATCGTGAGCTGGATGCGATCGCCATGGGTCAAGCCGTAGAGCTTGCCCAGGTCGAACTGCACGCCGAGCTTGAGGTTCTGCGAGTAGCGCGCCGAGCGGTGCTGGCCGCCATGGGCGTTGTAGGCGGTCTCGCCGCTGTAGTCGCCGGTGAAGCGGATGCCCTGTGCGTCGAGTTCACGGCGCAGGCCGCCCCAATCGCCGGTCAGGGTGGTGTCATCGGCTTGCACGGGCAGGGCCGCGCCCAGGGCGAGGCCCAGCAACAGGCGCCCAAAAGGAATTTGAGAAGTGGGGGTCATGCGGGTTTTTCCAGGCACAAGGCGCGGCGCCGGGGAGGCGCCGCGCGAACGGGGGGTTATGGCAGGGCGTAGGCGATCACGTAGTCGCCACGGTCGGTGGACTGGCGTGCGCCACCGGCGGTGATGACGATGTACTGCTTGCCGGTTTTCGGCGACACGTAGGTCATCGGGCCGCCTTGGCTGCCGACGGGCAGGCGGGCTTTCCAGACTTCATCACCGTTGCCGCTGTTGAAGGCGCGCAGGTAGAAGTCCTGGGTGCCGGCGATAAAGATCAGGCCGCCCTGGGTCGACAGGGTGCCGCCAAGGGTCGGCAGGCCGATCTTGATCGGCAGGTGCATGCGAATGCCCAGGGGGCCGGTGTCTTCCACGGTGCCGACCGGCACTTGCCAGGCGACCTTTTGCGTCTTCATGTCGATCGCGGTCAAGGTGCCGAACGGCGGCGCCTGGCACGGAATGCCGGCCACCGACAGGAAGCGGTTTTTGTTCACCGCATACGGCGTGCCCTTGAGCGGCACAGCACCCATGCCGGTGTTCAGCGCTTCGCCACCGGACGCGGCCTGGGCCTTGTTCTGCGACGGAATCATCTGGATCCACAGGCCCAGGCGCATGTCGTTGACGAAGATAAAACCGTGCACCGGGTCGGTGGAAATGCTGCCCCAGTTCATGCCGCCCAGGGAGCCCGGGAAGCTCAGGGATTTATCGGTGCCCGGCGCGGTGTACAGGCCGTCGTAGCGCATGCCCTTGAAGTCGATGCGGCACAGCAACTGGTCAAACGGCGTGGCGCCCCACATGTCCGATTCGGTCAGGGTCTGTGCGCCGATCTGCGGCATGCCGACCGATTTTGGCTGGGTCGCCGAGTAGGGTTCGTTGGGGATGTTGGCGGCCTTGACCGGGACTTCCTTCACCTCGGTCAGCGGCTTGCCGGTGGCACGGTCGAGCACGTAGATCTGCCCGGCCTTGGTGCCGATCACCACCGCCGGCACAGCCTTGTCGCTGCCGGGCGGGGTGAAGTCGATCAGGCTCGGCTGCATCGGCAGGTCGAAGTCCCACAGGTCATTGTGGACGGTCTGGTACACCCATTTTTCCGCGCCGGTGGAGGCGTCCAGCGCCAGTACCGACGCGCCGTATTTGTGATTGAGCTGGGTGCGCTCGACACCGTAGATGTCGGTGGACGAACTGCCCATCGGCAGGAAGACCGTGTTCATCAGCGGGTCATAGGACATCGGCGCCCAGCTGTTCGGCGTGCTGCGCACGTAGGTGCTGCCGTCGGCCGGGGCTCTTTTGTCTTGCGGGTTGCCGGGGTCGAACGCCCAGCGCATCTGGCCGGTGATCACGTCGAAGCCACGGATCACGCCGCCGGGCATGTCGGTCTGCACGTTGTCGGCCACACGACCGCCGACCACCACGGTGGTGCCGGCGATCAGCGGCGCCGAGGACAGTTGGTAGTAGCTGTCCGGCACGTTACCCAGGCCGGCTTTCAAATCCACCTGGCCGTGGGTGCCGAAGTCTTCGCAGAACTGGCCGGTGTCGGCGTCCACGGCGATCAGGCGTGCATCGATGGTGTTGGTCAGCAAGCGACGCTGGCACTGCGCACCGGCGGGCACGCTGGCGGCGATGATCGGCGAGCTGTTCGGTTGGGTCGGCTGGGCAATCGGAGCGGTGGCGTCGAAGTAGGCCATGCCACGGCAACGCTGCCACACCGCCGATTTGGCGTTGACCTCGTTCTTCCACAGCTCTTTGCCGGTGTCGGCGTCGAGGGCGATCAGGTTGTTGTGTGGCGTGCAGATGAACACTTTGCTGCCGATCTGCAGCGGGGTGAGCTGGTCTTCGGCACCGTTGCCGTCGCTGATGGCGACGTCGCCGGTGTGGTAGGTCCAGGCCACTTTGAGCTTGTTGATGTTGTCGCGATTGATCTGGTCCAGCGCAGCGAAGCGGCTGCCGCCTTCGGTGTTGCCGTAGTGCGCCCAGTCTTTCTGGGCGTCGGCTGCGGCCACCGGCGTGATGCCTGGGCCGTTGCCGGTGGGTGCCACGCTTGGGTGGGCAACAAACATATTGCCCGCCGCCACGGCCACACCCACCGCCATTACCGCCGCCACGCCATAGGCGCCGCGAGCAGGCCGGTTGACGAGTAGTGGGTACACCAGCGCCACCACCAGGCCGATCACCGCGAACATGAACACGCGGGAGAACAGCGGCCAGAACACCAGGCCCACATCCGCCACCGCCCAGAGAGCCGTGCCGACCAGGAAGGCCGCGAACAGCCACGCGCCCGCCGGCTTGCGTCGGGCAATCAGCAGGCCGGACACGGCCATGGCCGCACCGCCGATCAGGAAGTACCAGGAACCTCCCAGGCTCACCAGTTTGCCGCCGCCAATGGCCAGCGCGAGGCCGAGCAGGGCGATGATCACGCCCAGGCCCAGCAGTAGGATTCTAGAGACGCCAGTGGCGCGCGATGCTCGTTTCATGTCGACAGGACTCGAATGTGAGAGGGCAAAGACGCGATTTTAGCAAGATAAGTAACCAGTTAGTACATTGTGCGTGGTAATAGACTCTTACGGGGATGGTGATGATCGCGCACAACAAAAAGCCGCTTGCCCGGTGTCAGCGGCAAGCGGCTCTTGTCAGCGATCACCGAAACGCCGGCACGACCTGCTCGATAAACAACGCCAGCGACTTCTTCTTCTCGGCATGGGACAGGCTGTTGTCGCACCAGAAGCTGAACTCATCCACGCCCAGTTCCTGGTAGTACTGGATGCGCGGGATGATTTCTGCGGCGGTGCCGATCATTGCGGTCTTGTGCAGGCTCTCCAGCTCGAACTCGGGGCGACCGGTGAACTTCTCTTCCGGGCTGGGCTCCAGGAAGCCGTTGACCGGCACGCTCTTGTTGCCGAACCAGGCATCGAAGGTGCGATAGAACCGGGAGATGGCCTTGGCCCCGACTTTCCAGCCGTCCGGATCGTCCTCGGCGTGCACGTGGGTGTGGCGCAGCACCATCAGTTGCGGGCGCGGTACGCCAGGGTTGTTGTCCAGGGCAGCCTGGAATTTGTTCTTCAGGTCGAGGACTTCTTCGTCGCCCTTCATCAGCGGCGTGACCATCACGTTGCAACCGTTGGCCACGGCGAAGTTGTGGGAGTCCGGGTCGCGGGCGGCGATCCACATCGGTGGGTTGGGCTGTTGGATCGGCTTGGGCACGCTGGTGGAGGTGGGGAATTTCCAGATGTCGCCGTCATGGGCGTAGTCGCCTTGCCACAGTGCGCGCACCACCGGCACCATCTCGCGCAGGGCCTGGCCGCCGGAGGAGGCGGGCATGCCGCCGGCCATGCGGTCGAATTCCACCTGGTAGGCGCCACGGGCCAGGCCGACTTCCATGCGCCCGTTGCTGATCACGTCCAGCAGCGCACATTCACCGGCCACCCGCAGCGGGTGCCAGAACGGCGCGATGATGGTGCCGGCGCCGAGGTGGATGGTGGTGGTCTTGGCTGCGAGGTAAGCCAGCAGCGGCATCGGGCTTGGCGAGATGGTGTATTCCATGGCGTGGTGTTCGCCAATCCACACGGTGCTGAAGCCACCGGCCTCGGCCATCAGGGTCAACTCGGTCAGGTCTTCGAACAACTGGCGGTGGCTGACGCTTTCGTCCCAACGTTCCATGTGTACGAACAGGGAAAACTTCATGACGCTTACCTCGGATCTATTGTGATCGGCCTGTCGACTGCAGGCCCTTAAGTGCTCTCGCCAATCTGAAGCATGCCGGTGATGACGGCTGTTCGGCGGATTAATTGTTGGTATACCATAATACGGAATATCCGCAAACATTTCTCTCCAACGGTCACACCCTCACCTCACAAGGAAGGCGAGCCTGATGAACATAAAACAAAAATTGATCCTGGCCTTTACGGTGATCGCCAGTCTGCCGGTGATTCTGGTGGCTGTGCTGATCATCCTCAACGTGCGCCATGCGGCGCGGGACGGCTTTGTCGACAGCAGCGGGCGCGAGATCCGCCAGGTCGACAATGCCATGCAGCTGTTTTTCGAAGGCATCAGCCAGAACGTCGGCTACCTGGCGGCGCACCCGCAATTGCAGGGCATCCAGGGCGACCTCAAGCGTTACCTGGCCAGCGACACCGCGCAAGTCACCCCCGGCGAGCGTGACCAGCAACTGTTCACGCTGTTCGAAGGGCTGGCCAAGAGTCATTCGGCCTACACCTATTTATCGCTGGGCACCGAAGACGGCGGTTATGTGTTCTGGCCCGGTGACCCCAAGCTTGCCAGCTACGACCCGCGCACTCGCCCGTGGTACAAGGCAGCCATGGCAGAGCCGGGCAAGACCCGGCGTACCGAGGCCTATTACTGGGCGGCCGACGACGTGGTGCTGGTCAGTACGGTGCAAAGCTTCAACGACCGCCAGGGCAAGGTCAGCGGGGTGGTGAACATCGACGTGTCGCTCAAGCAGCTCACCGATCTGGTCAAGCAGATCAAGCTGGGGGAGAGCGGTTACCTGATGTTGATGGAGGCCAACAACACGGTGTTGGTGGACCCGAATGACCCTTCCCACAACTTCAAGAAACTCGGCGAGTTGGGCGAGGGTCATCGCCAGTTGAGCGAGACCGGCGAAGGCCTGGTGCAGGTCGAGTTGGCGGGGGAGCGCTACATGGCGCTGGTGTGGCCGTCCAAGGCGTTGGGCTGGCGCTTTGTCGGTGTAGTGCGGGAAAGCGAGGTGATGGCCGGTGCGGCGCGCCTGACCTGGCTGATTGCCGCCATTGCCGTGGTGTGTGGCGTGCTGTTTGCCATGGCGGGCGCGTGGTTTGCCGGGTTGATCGTCAAGCCGATTCGCGGCGTGGCCAGCGGCCTGGAAGGTATCGCCCAGGGCGAAGGTGACCTGACCGCACGCCTGACGGTGAGCGGCCGCGATGAAACGGCGCAACTGGCCGGCTGGTTCAACCAGTTCCTGGAAGCGATCCGTACGCTGATCCAGCGCATAGGCCAGGCCGCCGGGCAGATCCATACCCGCTCCGGCAGTGCCACTGAGGTCTCGGTGGAAATGGCCGATGTCGCCGAGCGCCAGCGTGAAGCCGTGGACATGGTGTCCACGGCCTTCCATGAAATGGTCGCCACTTCCAACGAAGTCGCGCGCTCCTGCAGCCAGGCCGCCGACTCGGCCGACAACGGCCAGCGCCAGGCCCACACCGGGCAGCAGCAGATCGATGCGGCGGTGAGCAGTGTCGGGCGCTTGAGCGAAGAGATCGGCCACTCTGCCCAGGCCATGGAGCAGTTGGAAAAAGACAGCAACGATATCCAGTCGATCCTCGGCACCATCCGATCCATCGCCGAGCAGACCAACCTGCTGGCCCTCAATGCCGCCATTGAGGCCGCCCGCGCCGGTGAGCAGGGCCGTGGTTTCGCGGTGGTGGCGGACGAGGTGCGTGCCCTGGCCAAGCGCACGGCGGATTCCACCGGCGAGATCGACGGACTGCTGGGCAACCTGGCGCGGCGCACGCACCAGATGGGCAAGCAGATGCACGCGAGCCTGGAGGTGTCCCAGGAAACCGTGGTGTCGATCAATGAGGCGCGGGCCAGCTTTGGGTTGATCCGTGAATCGGTGGATGTGATCCGCGACATGAACACCCAGATCGCCACCGCCGCTGAAGAGCAGCACCAAGTGGCCGAGGATATCAATCGGCACATCAGCCAGATTCACGGGGATGCGCAGTTGGTGGCGAGCCTGGCCGACTCCACGCGCCAGGATGCACAGCAGTTGACGGCGTTGTCGCAGACGTTGAACCAGTTGGTCAGCCGCTTCCGCACCTGATTTTTGTAGGAGCTAGCAAGCTCGCTCCTACAGAGAGTGCAGTCAGGCCGGCATGGGCAGGGCGCCCATCTTGCCGTGGCAATACACCAGTGGCCCGGCGTTCTGCCGGGGCACGATCAGGTTCTTCACAGCGCCCACCATGATCGCGTGGTCGCCGCCTTCATATTCACGCCACAACTCGCACTCGATCACCGCCGTGGCATTCGCTAGGATCGGGTTGCCCAGTTCACTCAAGGTCCATTCGATGCCCTGGGCCTTGTCCTTGCCCTTGCGCGCAAAGGCGTAGGCTTCGGTCTGCTGCCCACCGGAGAGCACGTGGATGGCAAAGCGCTTGTTCTTGATCAGCACCGGGTACGAGTCGGAGCTGTAGTTGGGGCAAAACAGCACCAGGGCCGGGTCCATCGACAGCGAGCTGAAGGCACTGGCGGTCAGCCCGACGATCTGGCCCTCGTCATCCAGCGTGGTGATCACGGTGACCCCGGACGGAAACGAACCCATCACTTGTTTGTAGATGGCGGCATCGATCATGGGAAGGTCCTCAGACAGTGTGGCGGTTTTTATGGATTTATAGGTCTGATGGTATACCGTAATACGATGCGTGCAAGATCTTTTTCAGCCACCCGATGAACGCATGCCTTTGGTCATATCACCAATAAATACGGGGTTTTCAGCGAGAAACAGCCATAAGCCATGTGGCACAATTGCAGATCAGATGCGTGCCAGGACTACGGATCAGTCTTGTGAAAATGTTGGAATACCATAATATGGTGTTCATCTGAGGGGCGCCATGAAGCGCCCCCGGTTTGGCGTCAAACAACTATAAGATCAGACCAACGCGAGTTCATTTCCATGCCCCAGATGTCCCGGCAAGACCCCCTGATCGAGCATCACACGGTCGATTACGTCCCTCCCGCAGAGCGCCACGGAAAGGCCCGCGACCTGTTCACCCTATGGTTCAGCACCAACATTGCACCGCTGCCCATTGTCACCGGCGCCATGGTTGCCCAGGTGTTCCATCTCAACCTGGTGTGGGGGCTGCTGGCGATTGCCCTCGGGCATCTGCTCGGCGGCATCGTGATTGCCCTCGCATCCGCCCAGGGCCCGCGCATGGGTATCCCGCAGATGGTGCAGAGCCGGGGCCAGTTCGGCCGCTATGGCGCGCTGTTGATCGTGTTCTTTGCCGCGCTGATCTACATCGGCTTCTTCATTTCCAACATCGTGCTGGCCGGCAAGTCCATCGTCGGCATCGTGCCGTCGGTGCCGGTTCCGGCGAGCATCCTGATCGGTGCGCTCAGCGCCACCGCCATCGGCGTGATCGGCTACCGCTTTATCCATAGCCTCAACCGCATCGGCACCTGGGTGATGGGCAGCGCGCTGCTGGCCGGTTTCATCTACATCTTCGCCCATGACCTGCCGGCGGACTTCCTCACCCGTGGCGGCTTCAATGCCGCTGGCTGGTTGGCCACGGTGTCGCTCGGTGTTATCTGGCAGATCAGTTTTTCGCCCTACACCAGCGACTACTCACGCTACCTGCCGGCGGATATCGGCATTACCCGGCCGTTCATCGCGACCTACCTGGGCGCGACCCTCGGCACCATGTTGTCCTTCGCCTTCGGCCTGGTGGCGGCACTGGCCACGCCCGAAGGCACCGAAGCCATGGTCGCGGTCAAGCAGGCCACAGGCTGGCTCGGCCCGATCCTGATGGTGCTGTTCCTGCTCAACATCATCAGCCACAACGCCTTGAATCTGTATGGCGCGGTGCTATCGATCATCACCTCGATCCAGACCTTCGCCAGCCAGTGGACGCCGAGCATCAAGGTGCGCGTGGTGCTGTCCGGCGTGATTCTCGCGGGCTGCTGCGTGGTGGCGCTGGGTGCGTCGGCGGACTTCATCTCGCAGTTCATCGGCCTAATCCTCGCGCTGCTGCTGGTGCTGGTGCCGTGGGCGTCGATCAACCTGATCGACTTCTACGTGATCAAGCGCGGGGTGTACGACATTGCCTCGATCTTCCAGGCGGACGGCGGTGTTTACGGGCGCTTCAATCTGCACGCAATCGTGGCGTATTTCATCGGCATCCTCGTGCAACTGCCGTTTGCCAATACGTCGCTGTACGTGGGGCCGTGGGCCAACCTGGTGGACGGCGCAGACCTGTCGTGGCTGGTGGGGTTGGTAGTGACGTGTCCGTTGTATTACTGCTTGGCGACGCGCCAGCAGACGCAGCGGGTCAAGTTGGTGAACGTGGGTTACACCGACTAATCCTCGTGACGGCAAAAGTGCCCGGCCATGTGCCGGGTATTTTTTTGCCTGCAATGTTCGGGTGTTGCGCAGGCGAAAAAAGGCCGCCACAACCCGACGTTGTGGCGGCCCAAGGGGTGACTCAGTGCGCGCCGGCGGCCTTGTTCAGATCGCTTTCAGCCCATTCGGTATACACACACGCATCCGCCGTGGCCCAGCGCACCCGCACCGGGTCGCCGGCCTTGAGTGGCATGCCGGCGGCGGACAGTGCCTTGACTGTCATCGAGGTGCCGCCGAGGGCTTTTACGCTGCAGGTCTGGCTTTCGCCGAGGAACAATACCTCGCCGACGATGGCGGACACTTCGTTCCAACCGGCTGCCAAGGGTTCAAGGTCAGCCTGCGCCACGCTCAGCGCCAGGGCCTTTTCCGGGCGCACCATCAGCAGCACATCCTGTTCGCTGCGTAGCCCGCTGGTCAGGCGGATCGACAGCGATTGTCCTTCGAACGACGCCGCCCCATTGCCTTGGGCCTTGAGCTTGAGGAAGTTGGAGTTGCCCAGGAAAGACGCGACAAACGCATTCGGCGGGTTCTGGTACAGGTCGAAACCGCTGCCCAGGCCGACGATTTTGCCGTGGCTGAAAATCGCGATGCGCTGCGACAGGCGCATGGCTTCTTCCTGATCGTGGGTCACGTAGACGATGGTGATGCCCAGGCGCCGGTGCAGCTGGCGCAGTTCGTCTTGCAGGTCCTCACGCAGCTTTTTGTCGAGGGCGCCGAGGGGTTCGTCCATCAGCAGGATGCGCGGTTCGTACACCAGCGCTCGGGCGATGGCCACGCGTTGCTGCTGGCCGCCGGAGAGTTGCGAAGGGCGGCGGTGGGCGAACGGTTCCAGTTGCACCAGCTTGAGCATGGCGTCGACGCGCTTTTCACGCTCGGCGCTGGCCAGTTTGCGGATCGCCAGGGGGAAGGCGATGTTGTCGCGCACCGATAAATGCGGGAACAGCGAGTAGCGCTGGAACACCATGCCGATGTCACGCTTGTGCGGCGGCACGTTGACCAGGGATTGGCCGCCCACCAGGATCTCGCCGCTGCTGGGGGTTTCAAACCCGGCGAGCATCGACAGGGTGGTGCTTTTGCCCGAGCCGCTGGAGCCGAGGAAGGTGAGGAATTCGCCGTCCTGGATGTCCAGCGAGATGTTGTCCACGGCGGCGAATTCGCCGTAGTACTTGTTCAGGTTGCGCAGGCTGACCAGGGGTTGGCCAGGGTTGCGAGTGGGGTCTTTGATCACGGCACTCATGGGTTAATCCTCGGCGTTCAAGCGCGGGTTTCAGTGCGTCGACGGGCGACGGCGGCAATCACCATGACCAGCACCGACAGGCCGATCAGCAGCGTCGACGCGACGGCGATCACCGGCGTCAGGTCCTGGCGCAGGGTGGTCCACATTTTCACGGGTAGGGTTTGCAGGGTCGGGCTGGCCATCATCACGCTGAGCACCACTTCGTCCCAGGAAACCAGGAAGGCAAACAGTGCACCGGCGACCATGCCGGGGCGGATCGCCGGAAAGGTCACCTTGAACACCGCTTGCAAGCGCGACGCGCCGCAGATCACCGCGGCATCTTCAATCGACTGGTCGAACAGCTTCAGCGAGTTGATGATCGAGATGATGGTGAACGGCAAGGCGACGATCACATGGCTGACCACAAACGCGAACATCGTGCCGGTGTAGCCGAGCTTGAGAAACAGCGCGTACACCGCCACGGCGATGATCACCAGCGGCACGATCATCGGCAGGGTGAACAGGCCGTAGAGCAACTCGCGGCCGGGGAAGCGCCCGCGCACCAGGGCAAACGCGGTGGGCAGGCCCAGGGCAACGGCGAACACGGTGGTCAGCACCGCCACCTTGAGGCTGGCCATGGCGGCGTTCATCCAGTCGGCATTGGAGAAGAACTGGCCGTACCATTTCAGGGTCCAGCCCGGTGGCGGGAACACCAGCCATTGGGATGAGCCGAACGACAGCAACACGATAAACACGATCGGCAGCAACAGGAACAAGCCGATCAGCCCGGTGGTGGTATAGAGGCCCAAGCGCATCCTGCGGCTAATGGCATTGGGAGTCAGGAGCATGACGGCTTACCTCGCGTTGCTGGCGCCAACCGGGGATTCCGGCTGGAGCTTCAGGTAGAAGTAGAACAGCACCAGCGTGATGAAGATCAGCAGCGCCGCGCCGGCACTGGCCAGGCCCCAATTGAGGAACGATTGCACCTGTTGGATGATGAACTCGGGCAGCATCATGTTCTGCGCACCGCCGAGCAACGCCGGGGTGACGTAGTAACCCAGGGACATCACGAACACCATCAACCCACCGGAAAACAGCCCCGGCCGGCACAGCGGCAGGAACACCCGGAAGAAGTTGGTCCAGGGGCTCGCGCCGCAGATCGAGCCGGCCTGCAGGATCATCGGGTCGATGGCCTGCATGGTCGCCTGCAACGGCAGCACGATGAACGGAATCATGATGTAGCTCATGCCGATCACCACGCCGGTGAGGTTGTGCACCATCTCCAGCGGCTGATCGATGATGCCCATGGCCATCAACGCCTTGTTGATTACGCCGGAGGCCTGCAACAGCACCAGCCAGGAATAGGTGCGGGCGAGCAGGCTGGTCCACATCGACAGCAGTACGATACTCAGGATCCACCGGCCCCAGCCACGCGGCACCAGGGTAATGACCCAGGCCAACGGAAAGCCCAGCAGCAGGCTGAACAGCGTCACCAGGCCGGCAACGGAAAACGTATTGAGCAACACCCGCGCGTACGCCGAGTTGGCGAACAGTTGCTCATAGTTGCCCAGGCCTGGCACCGGTTCCAGCACGCCGCGCAGCAACAGGCCGATCAGCGGAGCCAGGAAGAACAGACCCAGGAACAGCAGGGCCGGGATCAGGTTGCTCGACCCCCGCCAGCGTTGCGCCAGGGACGGTGTCCCGACGTTGCGGGAAAGCGCGCCGGCAGCGCCGAGGGCGCTCCCGGTCGGTGTGGTTGCCGCCATTTTCATTTGACTAGCCATTCATTCCACCGTGTCGCAATGGCCGGGCCGTTCTTGGCCCAGTAGGCGAAATCGAGGGTGATCTGGTCCTTGGCATACGCCGTCGGCAGGTTGGGCGCAAGGACCGAATCCAGGCGCTGTACGCTGTCGATGTTCACCGGTGCATAAGCGGTCAGGTTGGAGAAGTCGGCCTGGCCCTTGGCGCTGCTGGCACTGGCCAGGAACTTCATCGCGGCGGCCTTGTTCTTGGTGCCTTTGGGCACGACCAGGATGTCGGCCATTACCAGGTTCTGTTTCCAGCTCACGCCCACCGGTGCGCCGTCTTCCTGCAAGGCGTGGATGCGGCCGTTCCAGAACTGGCCCATGCTGACTTCGCCGGAGGCCAGCAACTGTTGCGATTGCGCGCCGCCGCCCCACCAGACGATGTCTTGCTTGATGGTGTCGAGTTTCTTGAAGGCGCGGTCCAGGTCCAGCGGGTAGAGCTTGTCGGCGGGGACGCCGTCCGCCAGCAGTGCCAGTTCGAGCACGCCGGGGCTGGGCCATTTGTAAAGGGCGCGTTTGCCGGGGTAGGTCTTGGTGTCGAACAGCGCGGTCCAGTCCTGAGGCTTGCCGGCGCCGAGGTTGCCTTCGTTGTAGCCGAGTACGAAGGAGAAGAAGAACGAGCCGACGCCGTGGTCGGAGACGAAGCGCGGGTCGATCTTGTCGCGCTGGATCACCGAGAAATCCAGGGGTTCGAGCAGCCCTTCGGCGGCGGCGCGCAAGGCAAAGTCGGCCTCCACATCCACCACGTCCCACTGCACGTTGCCGCTCTCGACCATGGCCTTGAGTTTGCCGTAGTCAGTGGGGCCATCCTGGACCACGGTGATACCGCTGGCTTTGCTGAACGGGTCGGCCCAGGCCTGCTTCTGTGCGTCCTGGGTGCTGCCACCCCAACTGACGAAGTTGACGCTTTCGGCCGCCATGGCGGCATGACTGGCGGTGGCCAGCAAACCCGCGAACAGGACTGCGCTGATACGTGTGTTCAACACCATTTTTACGCCCTCATTGTTGTGTTTATGAGCGGGGCTTTTGAGTGCCCGCCTATCGGGAGCAGTCGGTGTGGATGGCCTTTGCAGGGTCATCCAACCTGTGGAATATCATATTATGGTATTCCAAACTTTGCGCAAGCATTTTGCCATACCGGCCATCTGGCCAAGGTCATTCAACGAACGGAATACTCTCCACCACTTCCAGGTCGTAGCCGGTCAAGCCCGCGTATTTCAGCGGTGGGCCGAGGTGGCGCAGCAGGCCCACGCCGAGGTCCTGGAGAATTTGTGCACCGGTGCCCACTTCCGAGTAAATCCGCGACTGCGAGCGATTGAATTGGCGCGGTGCCTGGGTCAGTTGCGGCACGCGCTCCAGCAGCGCCTGGGACGACTCATGATTGGCCAGCACCACCACCACGCCGCTGCCTTCAGCCGCGACGCGTTGCAAGGCGGCCCACAAGGTCCAGTTGGACGGGCCGCTGTAGTCGGCGCCGACCAGGTCGCGCAGCGGGTCGATCACATGCACGCGCACCAGTGCCGGCGTGTCGCGGCGCAGCTGGCCCATGACCATCGCCATGTGCACACCGCCGTCGATGCGGTCTTCGAAGGTAATCAGGCGGAACGTGCCGTGCACCGTGGGCAGGTCGCGTTCGCCGATACGCACCACGGTGCGTTCGGTGCTGAGGCGGTAGTGGATCAGGTCGGCGATGGTGCCGATCTTGATGCCGTGCTTGCGCGCAAACACCTCCAGGTCCGGGCGGCGCGCCATGGTGCCGTCATCGTTCATCACCTCGACGATCACCGAGGCCGGTGCATGCCCGGCCAAGCGCGCCAGGTCGCAACCGGCTTCGGTGTGGCCGGCGCGGGTCAGCACGCCGCCGTCCTTGGCGCGCAACGGGAAAATATGCCCCGGTTGCACGATATCGGCAGGGCCGGCGTCGAGTGCCACGGCGGCCGCCACCGTGCGCGCACGGTCGGCGGCAGAGATCCCGGTGGTCACGCCGGTGGCCGCTTCGATGGACACGGTAAACGCAGTGCTGAACACGCTGCCATTGCTCGGCACCATCTGTTCCAGGCCCAGGCGCTGGCAATGTTCATCGGTCAGGGTCAGGCAGATCAGGCCACGGGCTTCGCGGGCCATGAAACTGATAGTCTCGGCGGTGCAGCACGCCGCAGGCAACAATAGGTCGCCTTCGTTTTCCCGATCTTCGTCGTCCACCAGGAGCACCATCTTGCCCTGGCGATAGTCTTCGATGATGTCTGCGATGCTGTTGAAGGACATGGAGGATGCTCGGCTTGTTGGTTGTATGTATTATGGTATACCACAAAAATTCAACAAGAGGATGTGCGATGAAGGCCTACTGGATTGCCCACGTGGATGTGGCGGATGCCGAGCAATACACGCAATACACCAGACGTGCGCCGGCGGCGTTTGCGAAGTTTGGCGGGCGGTTTCTGGCCAGGGGCGGGCGCAGTGTCGCGCTGGAAGGCGGACCGGCACGGCAGCGCAATGTGGTGATTGAGTTTGATAGCTACGAGCAGGCGGTGGCGTGTTATGAGTCTGCCGAATATCAGGAGGCGAAGGCGCACCGTGAAGGGGCTGGGGTGGCGCAGATCATCATCGTTGAAGGGCTGGCACCCTAGATGATCAGGCCAGACGTTGGGTTAAATGTGGGAGGGGGCTTGCCCCCGATAACAGTGTGTCAGCCACTGGATAAGGTGACTGAACCACCACCATCGCGGGCAAGCCCCCGCCCACATTGGAACCCTGTTTGGTCGAGAGGTCAGCGGATGAAGTGGATCTTGCCGCTGTCGTCATTGCCGATATAGATGCCATACACCCCGGCCTGCCGCTCCTCGATATAGCGTTCTAGGATCTGCCGGATCGCCGGATAGTAAATGCTGTCCCAGGGAATCTCCTCAGGCGCAAAGAACTTATAATCCAGCGTCTCCGGCCCGAACTGCCCGGTAATCTCCAGCGCAATCGCGCGGAAGATGATGTACACCTCGCTGATCCTGGGCACGCTGAAGATCGAGTAGGGCGAGACGATTTCCGCGCGCACGCCGCTTTCTTCCCAGACTTCCCGCAGCGCGGCCTGTTCGGTGGTCTCGCCACTTTCCATGAAGCCGGCCGGCAGGGTCCAGGTGCCCGGGCGAGGCGGGATTGCCCGTTGGCACAACAGATACTTGCCGTCCTGCTCGATGATGCAGCCGGCGATGATCTTGGGGTTGATGTAGTGGATATAGCCGCAGCCCCGGCACATCAGGCGCTCATGGGTATCGCCCGGTGGCAACTGGTGACCGAGGTCACTGCTGCCGCAGGTCGGGCAAAAGCGCGGGCTGGGCATGGTCAGTGGCCTATGCGCGGTTCTTTGAGGGCGATGGGCAGGGTGATCTCGGGCAGCTTGCCGGTCTCTTCCTGTTTGCGCTTGAGGTAGTCCAGGGCCACGGCAGCGGCGGCGCGCACGTGATCGACGCAGGCCTGGTGCGCGGCAAGCGGGTCGCCACTCTTGATCGCCTGGACCATGCGTTCCATTTCCTGGTTACTGCTGGCGCGGCGGTTTTCCTGGGACACCGAGGTGGCGCGCAGGTAGCTGATACGGGCCTGCAACTGGCGTAACTGGGTCGCTGCGACATGGTTGCCGGAGCCTTCCAGCAGCACATCGTAGAACCCTTGCACCGAATCGATGACCTGTTGCAGTTCACCGTCCTTGAGGGCCTTGCGGTTCTCCTCCAGGGCTTTTTCCAGGGCCTTGATGTCCTTGGCCTTGGCGCGCAGGGTGAACAGCTGCACGATCAGGCCTTCGAGCACGCAACGCAGTTCATAGATGTCGACCGCATCGGCCAGGGTGATGATCGCCACCTGCGGGCCCTTGGCGTCGGCGAATTCCACCAGGCCTTCGGATTCCAGGTGACGCAAGGCTTCGCGCACCGAGGTGCGGCTGACGCCGAGGCGGTCGCACAGGTCGCGCTCCACCAGGCGGTCGCCCGGCAACAACTGGAAGTTCATGATGGCGCTGCGCAGTTTCTCCAGCACGATTTCCCGCAGGGTGACCGGGTTGTGATTGACCTTGAAGCTGTCGTCGAGTGGCAGGCGTTTCATGGGGGCTGCTCTGTATGTAACGGTTAACAGGGGGCCGATCAGGGGCCGAAATTGTCGGCGAGTTTATCACGCGGTGTCCTTTAAGCGACAAACCCTCACGGCCCCCAGCCTGCCTCAGGCCAAGGCCGGCAATGGCCCCAGCTTGCCCTTGTGGTAGATCATCGGCGTGACCGGTTGTGCGGGCAGGATCAGGTTCTTCACCGCACCGACGATGATCGCATGGTCACCACCGTCGTATT
Source organism: Pseudomonas sp. FBCC-B1565 (assembly GCF_059133265.1). Lineage (NCBI taxonomy): Bacteria > Pseudomonadati > Pseudomonadota > Gammaproteobacteria > Pseudomonadales > Pseudomonadaceae > Pseudomonas > Pseudomonas sp. FBCC-B1565. The sequence continues at coordinate 4,211,726 of NZ_CP101438.1, read as the reverse complement.
CGCGCCACAGCTCGCACTCGATGATCGCCGTGGCCTTGGCCAGCAGCGGGTTGCCCAGGTCGCTGAGGTGCCACTCGATGCCCTTGGCCTTTTCCTTGCCCTTGCCGGCAAAGGCGTAGGCTTCGGCGGTCTGGTCGGCGGACAGCAGGTGGATCGCAAAACGCTTGCTGTCGCGCAGGATCGGGTAAGTGTCCGAGGCATAGTTGGGGCAGAACAGCACCAGCGCCGGGTCAATCGACAGCGCACTGAACGCGCTGGCGGTGATGCCGACGATGCCGCCGTCCGGGTCGAGGGTGGTGACCACCGTGACGCCGGACGGGAAGGAGCTCATGACGTCTTTGTAAATGCCGGGTTCGATCATGGTCGGGGTCTCTTAGCGCATCACAAAAGGATCAGGCATGGGCGCCTGGGACAGGTTGATCCACACGGTTTTCAGCTCGGTGTAGGCCAGTACCGAATCTATGCCGCTCTCGCGTCCGTAGCCGCTGTTCTTGAAGCCGCCGATCGGCGCCATCGCGGACACGGCACGGTAGGTGTTGACCCAGATGATCCCCGAGCGCACGTCCCGGGCCAGGCGATGGGCGCGGCCGAGGTCGCGGGTCCAGATGCCGGCGGCGAGGCCGAACTGCGAGTCGTTGGCAATGGCCAGCGCTTCGGCTTCATCCTTGAAGCGGATCACCGAGGCGACCGGGCCGAACACTTCTTCCTGCATGATCTTCATCGAATTGCGGTCGCATTCGAACAGCGTCGGCTCGTAGAACCAGCCATCGCCCAGGCCCTGTGGGCGCTTGCCGCCGGTGCGCAGGCGCGCGCCTTCGGCAATTGCGTCCGCCACCAGGCCTTCGACCACGGCCAGTTGCTGCGCGGTGGCCATGGGCCCCATTTCGCTGGCGTCATCCTGCGGGTTGCCGATGCGGATGCGCTGGGCACGTGCCACCAGGCGCTCGACGAATTCGTCGTAGATGTCGTCCTGCACCAACAGGCGTGAACCCGATACGCAACTCTGCCCGGACGCGGCATAAATGCCGGCAATCGCGCCGTTGATGGCGCTGTCCAGGTCCGCATCGGCAAAGATGATGTTCGGCGACTTGCCGCCCAGTTCCAGGGACAGCTTGGCGAAGTTCTCCGCGCTGCTGCGCACCACATGGCGCGCCGTGGCCGCGCCGCCGGTGAAGGCGATCTTGCGCACCAGCGGGTGGCGGGTGAGGGCGGCGCCGGTGCTCGGGCCGTAGCCGGTGACCACGTTGACCACACCCGCCGGGATGCCGGCTTCGAGGGCCAGGCGTGCCAGTTCGAGGATGGTCGCCGAAGCGTGTTCCGACGGTTTGATCACGATGGTATTGCCCGCCGCCAGTGCCGGCGCGAGTTTGATCGCAGTCAGGTACAGCGGGCTGTTCCACGGAATGATCGCGGCGACCACGCCCATGGCTTCGTGCACGGTGTAGGCGAACAGGTCCGGCTTGTCCAGCGGCAGGGTGCCGCCTTCGAGCTTGTCGGCCAGGCCTGCGGTGTAGTGGAAAAACTCGGGCAGGTAGCTGACCTGGCCACGGGTTTCGCGGATCAACTTGCCGTTGTCGCGGCTTTCCAGCTGGGCCAGTTGTTCCTTGTTCTCGGCGATCAGATCGCCCAGGCGGCGCAGCAGTTTGCCCCGTGCGGTGGCGGTGAGGCCGCGCCAGGCCGGGCTGTCGAAGGCGGTTTGCGCGGCCTGTACGGCGCGCTCCACATCCGCTTCGTCGGCGTCAGGCAGTTGCGCCCAGGGTTCGGCCAGGGCCGGGTTGAGGCTGTCGAAAGTCTTGCCGGACAGGGCATCGACCCATTCACCGCCGATGCACATCTGGAAGCGTGCGAGTGTCATGCAACGATCCCCTTTATTGGATTGTTTTGGGCGTACACGGTCTCTAGAAAACCCAGCAGCAACTGGTTGACCAGGCGCGGCGATTCTACCGGCATCATATGCCGTTGTTCGGCCAGCACCGCAACGGTGGCGCCGGGGATGCGATCGGCCAGTTGGCGCGCCATCTCCGGCGTCGAACCGGGGTCGAGTTCGCCGGTGGCAACCAGGGTGGGGGCGCGCAGCGTCTTGAGGTCGTCGGCGCGGTACATGTCCTGGGTGGCAAACAGCTCATACGTGGTGAGGTAACCCTGGGGATCATTGCCCGCCAGGGTTTCGCGCAAGGCCGCGATCTGCGCCGGGTTGGCCGCCTGGTACTCGCGGCTGAACCAGCGTGACAGCGCCGCCTCGGCGTTGGCGTCCGGCCCGTGTTCGGCGGCCTGGGCGGTGCGCGCGATCACGCCGGCGCGCTGTTCCGGGCTGCGGTTGAACACACTGTTGAGCACCACCAGGCCCTTGAGGCGTTCGGGGTAGTGCAGGGCAAACGCCCGTGCGACCAGACCGCCCATGGAAAAACCGATTACCGTGGCCTGGGGCACTTGCAGATGGTCGAGCAGTTCCAGCAGCTGGTCGGCATACCCCAGCAACGGCGTGCCGGAGGCCGGGCGCGGGCTGGCGCCGTGGCCGAGCATGTCGTAGGTGATCACGCGGTAGTGCGTGGCCAGGCCAACGACTTGCCCGCCCCACATTTCTTTATTCAGGCCCACGCCGTGGATCAAAACCACAGGCTGGCCTTGGCCGGTCGCCAGATAACTGGTGCCAGCCGGGGTGCGTTCAGCGGTGAGCCGAATCATGGAGCGCTCCTGCATGCCTTTTCTTATTGGGGGTGCCGGCCTGGCTTACTGAGCCTTTTCGGCAGCCAGTTCTTCCAGGTCGATGTAACGGTTGCCGATGCGTGGGTGCAGGCGGCCGCCATCGGCGCAACCCAGTACCACGACGATTTCGTCGGCACGCGGGGCATCTTCGATGCGCATTTCCAGGGTGATGTAGTGCGAGCGCAGGCCTTCGTCATCCTTGTGCATCATCGGGACCTGGATGGAAGTGCCCGGGCCGCCGCGCTTGTTGGTGAAGCTCAGGTAGCTCTTGGCTTTGACCGCTTCACGGTAGTGATTGCCGAAGCGCAGGGTGTGGATGATCGCGCTGGCGTGCTCGATCTCGCCATCGGCACCGACCACGGCAGCCTTGCCATAGGCTTCGATCTTGTCGGCGCCGCCAATGATGCCCACCAGGCGCTCGACCATCAGCGCCCCGAGGTCGGAGCAGTTGGCACGGATTTCCGGCTTGAGGTCTTCGACGAAACCACGGCCCAGCCATGGGTTTTTCAATACTACGGCCAGACCGACCATGGTCACGGGGGTATCAGCGGCCTTGCCGCCTTCGATGAAGGTTTCTTCTGTGTAGCTGACGATTTTGCGGATTTCGAAACTCATGAGCGGCTCCATCAGGTGTGGGGGAGTGGTTTGCGTATGATGGTATACCATAATACGTAAAGCACAAGCATCGCGAATGAGTTTGCGTGGGGTGAGGCGATAGAGGGTGGTGTATGAAGGTCTTTTCGAGGTGATGTTAAAAAATGTTAGATTGAAAAAATACTTCACATAATCTGTTCATTGGTGGATGATCGTTCCCAATTCCAATGCGGCTCGCCGGTGTGGTGTCAGTCGCCGTTTTCCCCTGGAGTACCTATGAATAATAAGAATGTCGGTGTGATCGGTTTGGGCGCGATGGGGCTGGGCATTGCCCGCTCCCTGTTGCGCGCTGGTTTCAGTGTGCATGCCTGTGATGTACGTGAGGCGGTCACCCGGCAGTTCGCCGGGGAAGGCGGAGTGGCGTGCTCGTCACCGGCGCAGATGGCCGAGGCCTGTGATGTGATCATCACCGTGGTGGTCAACGCCGAGCAGACCGAGACTGTGCTGTTTGGTACGGGCGGTGCCGTGGCGGCGCTGCGCCCTGCGAGCCTGGTGATCGGTTGCGCCACCGTGGCCCCGACCTACGCCGTGGACCTCGGCCGGCGGCTGGGCGAACACGGGCTGCTGTACCTGGATGCGCCGATTTCCGGCGGTGCGGCCAAGGCCGCCGCCGGTGAGATGACCATGATGACCTCAGGCCCACAGGCCGCCTATGCCAAGGCCGATGCGGTGCTGGCGGGCATGGCCGGCAAGGTTTATCGCCTGGGCGACGTCCATGGACTCGGCTCCAAGGTCAAGATCATCAACCAATTGCTTGCCGGCGTGCATATCGCGGCGTCCGCCGAGGCCATGGCCCTGGGCCTGCGTGAAGGGGTGGATGCCGATGCCTTGTACGAGGTGATTACCCACAGCGCCGGCAATTCCTGGATGTTCGAAAATCGTGTGCCGCACATCCTCAAGGCCGACTACACGCCACTGTCGGCGGTGGATATTTTCGTCAAGGACCTCGGCCTGGTGCTGGATACCGCCCGTGCCAGCAAGTTCCCACTGCCGCTGTCGGCCACTGCGCACCAGATGTTCATGCAGGCCTCCAGCGCCGGTTTTGGCCGCGAGGACGACTCGGCGGTGATCAAGATTTTCCCCGGTATCGAGTTGCCGACTGCCAAGCCCGAATCGGTGTAAGGAACATTTTATGACTGACCACACCACACGCCCGTTGCTGGGTTGCATTGCCGACGATTTCACCGGTGCCACCGACCTGGCCAACATGTTGGTGCGCGGCGGCATGCGCACGGTGCAGAGCATTGGCATCCCCAGCCGAGAAGTTGCAGACGGCCTGGATGCAGATGCCATTGTCATCGCCCTCAAGTCGCGCACCACGCCGGCCGCAGACGCTGTCGAGGAATCCCTGGCCGCACTGGAATGGCTGCGCGCGCAGGGCTGCGAACAGATTTTCTTCAAGTATTGCTCAACGTTCGACTCTACCGCCGCCGGCAATATAGGCCAGGTCAGTGAGGCCTTGCTCAAGGCGCTGGATGCTGATTTCACCCTGGCCTGCCCGGCGTTCCCGGAAAACGGTCGCACGATTTTCCGTGGCCACTTGTTCGTGCAGGACCAGTTGCTCAATGAATCGGGTATGCAGCATCACCCGCTGACACCCATGTGCGACGCTAATCTGGTGCGGGTGCTGCAAAGCCAGACTGCATTGCCGGTTGGGCTCCTGCGGTACGACGCGGTCGCCGCCGGTGTGGACGCGACACGCACCAGGATCGCCGAACTGCGCGAGCAAGGCGTGGGCATTGCCATCGCCGATGCGCTGTCGGACCGGGACCTCTATACCCTGGGCAGCGCCTGCGCCGACTTGCCGCTGCTCACTGGCGGCTCGGGCCTGGCCCTGGGCCTGCCGGGCAATTTCCGCCGCGCGGGTAAATTGCGCGATTTTGATGTGAATGCATTGCCCACGGTCAGGGGGGGCGAGGTGGTGCTGGCCGGCAGTGCCTCGGTGGCGACCCTTGGACAAGTTGCAGCCTGGTGCGAGGCGGGCCGCCCGGCATTACGCATCGATCCCATTGCCCTGGCCGCCGGTGAACCGGTGGTGGCGCGGGCGCTGGCCTTTGCTCGCAACAGTGCACACACCGTATTGATCTACGCCACCAGCACCCCGGCTGAGGTCAAGGCGGTGCAACAACAACTGGGCGTCGAACGCGCTGGCACCCTGGTGGAGAACGCATTGGGCGAGATCGCTGCCGGGCTGCGTGAGCAGGGGGTGCGACGTTTTGTAGTCGCCGGAGGGGAAACCTCCGGTGCGGTGGTCAAGGCCCTCGGCGTCAACCTGTTGCAGATTGGTGCACAGATCGACCCCGGTGTGCCGGCCACGCTCAGCAGTTCCACCGAACCGCTGGCACTGGCGCTGAAATCGGGCAACTTCGGGGGGCGCGAGTTCTTTGCCAAGGCCCTTGTGCACCTGGCAGGAGGTGCCCAATGACTGGCATCGACGAACAGGCCCTGCGCGAAGAGATCTGCGATGTCGGCCATAGCCTGTATCAACGTGGCTATACCGTCGGCAGCGCCGGCAATATCAGTGCGCGCCTGGATGATGGCTGGTTGATTACGCCTACCGATGTCTGTCTGGGGCGTCTTGCGCCTGGGGCGATTGCCAAGGTCAACCTGGAAGGCGAGTGGGTGTCCGGGGACAAACCTTCGAAGACCCTGGCCCTGCACCGTCAGGTGTATGACCGCAATTCCTCGGTGGGCGGGGTGGTGCACACCCATTCGACCCACCTGGTGGCGTTGACCCTGGCCGGGGTGTGGCGGCCAGACGCTATTCTGCCGCCGCTCACGCCCTATCAAGTGATGAAGGTCGGGCACATTCCTTTGATCGGCTACCAGCGTCCGGGCTCGCCCAACGTCGCCGAGCAAGTAGCGCAACTGGCCAACAGCGTGCGTGGGGTGATGCTTGAACGCCTGGGGCCGGTGGTCTGGGAAAGCTCGGTGGCCAGGGCCAGTTACGCCCTGGAAGAGTTGGAAGAAACCGCCAGGCTCTGGCTGATGAGCAACCCCCGGCCCGAGCCGCTGGGCCAGGCCGCCTTGGATGAATTACGCGAGACGTTCGGCGCGCACTGGTAAGCCGTAGATCGATATTGCAAGCCTCCCGCGAGACCCGCCTGCGGATCGTGGCGGGGGCGGCTTGCACCAAAAAACAATAACAACAGGACATTCCCGAATGAGCCCACTGATTTTGATGTTGACCGCCGGCGCGGGTATCGCGCTGCTGCTGTTTCTGGTCCTCAAGTACAAATTCCAGCCCTTTGTCGCACTGATGCTGGTCAGTATTGTGGTGGCGCTGGTGGCCGGGGTGAAACCGGCTGATCTGGTGGCGACGATTGAAGGTGGCATGGGCAAGACCCTGGGTCATATCGCGATCATCATTGCCTTGGGCGCGATGATCGGGCGGATCATCGAGCTGTCCGGCGGCGCCGAAGCCTTGGCCAAGTCGCTGATCGAGCGCTTTGGCAACAGCCGTACGCCGCTGGCTTTGACCATTGCCGGATTCATCATCGGCGTGCCGGTGTTCTTTGAAGTCGGGGTGATTATCCTGATGCCGCTGGCCTACGGTGTAGCACGCCGGGCACGCAAGCCGCTGCTGGTGTTTGCGTTGCCGATGTGTGCGGCACTGCTCACGGTACATGCGTTCCTGCCGCCTCATCCGGGTGCGGTGGCGGCGGCCAGCCAACTGGGTGCGGACCTGGGCCGGGTGCTGATGTTCGGCCTGCCGATCACCGCGTTGCTGTGTTACGTCGGCTACCGCGTGGCGGGGCGCATGACTCGCCGCTTTTATCCGATGACCGATGACATTCGCGCCGAAGTCTATGGCCCCCATGTGACCAATGAAGACTTGCGGGCCTGGACCAGCGGCAGCAACCAGGCCGCGCAACAGAACGCCGTGGCCGAATCCCACATGGGCCTGGAGGAGTCCACCAGTGCCATCGCCGCCAAGTTGCCTGCGGCGCCTGCGCCGGGGTTCGGGCTGATCGTCAGCCTGATCCTGCTGCCGATTGTGTTGATTCTACTGGGCACCCTGGCCACATCGTTGCTTCCGATAGAGTCGACGTTGCGCGCAGTGATGACCGTGCTTGGCGCACCATTGGTGGCGCTGTTGATCGACACCTTGCTGTGTGCCTGGCTGCTGGGCTCGCGTCGGGGCTGGAGCCGCAGCCAGGTGTCGGATGTCATCGGCTCCGCCTTGCCGGGCGTGGCCATGGTGATCCTGATCGCCGGCGCTGGTGGGGTGTTCGGCAAAGTGTTGGTGGACACCGGGATCGGCGCAGTCGTGTCCGATATGTTGCGCACCACCGGTCTGCCGGTGCTGGCCCTGGGCTTCCTGTTGACCATGCTGCTGCGCGCGGTGCAGGGTTCTACGACCGTGGCCCTGGTGACTACCGCAGGAATCATCAGCCCGCTGATTGCCACCCTCAACCTCACGCCTAACCATATGGCGCTGCTGTGCCTGGCCATGGGCGGTGGCGGGCTGGCGATGTCCCATATCAACGATGCAGGCTATTGGATCTTCACCAAGCTGGCCGGGCTGAATGTGGCAGACGGTCTGCGTACCTGGACAGTCATCACCACGTTGCTCGGCACCCTGGGGTTCCTGATGACCCTGCTGATCTGGCCATTTGTCTGATTTCTAGGAGCTTACATGCCTCGTTTTGCTGCCAACCTGAGCATGCTGTACCCGCAACATGATTTCCTCGAGCGCTTCGCTGCGGCGAAAGCCGACGGTTTTGATGCCGTGGAATACCTGTTCCCCTACGATTACAGCGCCGCCACCCTCAAGCAGCGCTTGAGTGATAACGGCCTGGTCCAAGCGTTGTTCAATGCACCGCCGGGTGACTGGGCGGCGGGTGAGCGAGGCATTGCCACCTTGCCGGGGCGCGAGGCCGAGTTTCGCAGCGGCTTCGACCGTGCCCTGGAATACGCCGCGGTGCTGGGTAATACCCATGTGCATGTGATGGCGGGGCTGTTGCCGTCGCCAAGCCTGCGCGAACGCCATCATGCCGTGTACCTGGAGAACCTGGCCTACGCCAGCGCTGCGGCGGCCGAGGTCGGCGTGACGGTCTTGGTGGAGCCGATCAACCCCCGTGACATACCGGGCTTCTTTCTCAATCGCCAGGACCAGGCCCAGGCGATCTGTCGTGAAGTCGGCGCAAGCAACCTCAAGGTGCAGTTCGACTGCTATCACTGTCAGATTGTCGAAGGCGATGTGGCGACCAAGCTGCGTCGTGATGTCGACGGCATCGGTCATATCCAGATTGCCGGAGTGCCCGACCGCCACGAGCCGGACCTGGGAGAGCTGAACTACGGGTTCCTGTTCGAGCTGATGGACCAGTTGGGCTACACCGGCTGGGTCGGCTGCGAATACCGGCCCAAAGCCGACACCTCGGCTGGCCTGCAATGGTTGCGGGACTGGAAAGCCCGCTGATCCGAAACATCCCCTGCATAACCGGTAAGCAGGGGGCTTCACCATAAAAACAAAAATAACGGGAGTTCCCCTATGCAGCACTTCACCGTCCGGCCTGCTCCAGGCTGGCTGTTTGCGTTGTCTTGTGTACCTTCGATGCTCTGCGCTGCACCATTGCCATCGGCGACGGAGGGCGATTGGGTCGCGCCCGAGTTCACTTTTCACACGGGTGAAAAGCTGACCAACCTGAAATTGCATTACCTGACGCTGGGCGATCCGGCTCACCCGGCGGTCCTGTATCTGCACGGCACGTATCGACCTGGCAGCGACGTGCTGGGCAAGGATTTCGGCGGTGAGTTGTTCGGGCCGGGCCAGCCCCTGGACGCCAGCAAGTACTACATTATTTCCACCGATGGCATAGGGGTCGGCCAGTCGACGAAACCGTCGGATGGGCTGCGCGCCACGTTTCCCGCCTACAACTATGCCGATATGGTCCAGGCGCAGTATCGACTGGTGACCGAGGGCCTGGGGGTCAAGCACCTGCGCCTGGTCATCGGTAATTCCATGGGCGGCATGCAGACCTGGATGTGGGGCCAGACCTGGCCTCAGATGATGGATGGTCTGGTGCCCATGGCATCGCAGCCCACACAGATGTCATCACGCAACTGGATGATGCGTCGGCTGCTGGTGGAGTCGATCAGGCAGGACCCTGCGTGGAATAGCGGCAATTACACCCAGCAGCCGCCTTCGTTACGTCTGGCCAATGCGCTATTCAGTGTAGGCACCAGTGGCGGCACCCTGGCTTACCAGGCGGCTGCGCCGAGCAGAGCGCTGGCCGACAAGCTGGTGGACGAGCGCCTCAACGCTGCGCAAACGGCTGACGCCAACGACTTTATCTACCAATGGCAATCGTCTGCCGATTACAACGCTGCCCCCGGGCTGGGCAATATCCAGGCCCCGGTACTGGCGATCAATTCGGCGGATGACGAGCGCAATCCGCCCGAAACCGGCACTCTGGAGGCGTCCCTGAAACACATCAAGGACGCGCGTTTGCTGCTGATCCCGGCCAGCGCTGAGACGCGCGGCCATGGCACTACGGCGATGGCGAAGTTCTACACCCGGGAGTTGGCGGCGTTCATGCAACACACCGAGCAGGTACGCCAGGCGCGTTAACACGCCGTCGGGTCACGCCGGCGTTGGATCGCCCGGCAGCATCAGTTCGATGCCGCGCTTGCGGATACCGTCAGCGGCCGCCGGGGCCAGGGCGTCGTCGCTGATGATCACATCGAACGGCTCCAGCCCGGCGATGCGGTACATGCTGAAGGTGCCGTACTTGGAACTGCTGGCCACCAGTACTACTTGAGCAGCTGATTGCATCGCCACTTGCTTGACCTCGACCTTCAGCGCCGAGGGGGTGGTGATGCCACGGTGCAGGTCCCAGGAACTGGTGGACACAAAAGCGATATCCGTGACCACCTGGCGCAAAGTCGCCACCGCCAGCCCGCCGACGCAAGAGTGATTGTCATGGTCCAGTTGGCCACCGGTGTGGATCACCGTGACCTGGGGCGCATCCATCAGGGCCTGCACGATCCCGAAATCGTTGGTGACCACCGTCATCCCCGAAAGCGCCTTGATATAGGGGACGATCTCCAGGGTGCTGGTGCCGGCATCCAGGTACACCGTCATGTCCGCGTGCAGCAAACGTGCTGCCAGTCGTGCCATCGCCTGCTTTTGTGGCAATTCCACTACGGCTTTGGATTGATGGCTCGGCTCGCTGTGCAACTGGCTGGCGATCCTGACGCCCCCGGTGACGGAGTACGCCCGGCCTTCCTGTTCCAGCAGTGCAATGTCACGGCGTACGGTCATGTGCGAGCAGTCGAACATCTCCATCAACTGGTGCACGCTCATCACCTGATGCTTGCGCAACTGACGCAGGATTTGCTCGCGACGCTGCTCGGGAATCATCGGCGTGCTGCTGTCGGGGGCAGTGTCCTTGGGGGTTGGCATTGAGGCTCCGGGTCGGTCTGGGGGCTGGGGCACATAGTAGCGAATATGCGTTCCGAGGTGATGCACTTCAGTCAGTCATCAGTGCGTCATCGACTGTGTCCAGGTGCTTGAAGCGTTCGATCAGAAAGTCAATCAGGCTGCGCACCCGTGCCGACAGGTGCAGTTGTTGCGGGTATACCGCGTACACATCGGCGCGAGTGGGGGTCTGGTCCTCCAGTACCAGGCGCAGGCGCCCGCTGCGCACGTAGCGAGCGATGTCCCATTCGGCGCGCAGTAGAATCCCGTAGCCCTCCAGTGCCCAGTTCAGCGCTACCTCGCCGTCGTTGCAGCCCAGGGCGCCGTGCACTTTGATGTTGTCCGTATGCCCGCCGTGGGTGAACGACCACACGCCATACGGCGATTCGTTCTGACGGATGAAGATGCAGTTGTGCTGGTGCAGGTCGGCGAGCTTTTCGGGTGTGCCGTATTTGTCCAGGTACAGCGGCGAAGCGCACAGCAGGCGGCGGTTGGAGGCGATCTTGCGTGCATGGAACGCCGCGTCCGGCAGGCTGCCGAAGCGGATGCCGAGGTCGAAACCGTGGGTCGTCAAGTCCAGCGGGTGATCGCTGATTTCCAGCTGGATCTCGACCTCCGGGTACTGCGCAAAAAACGCTGCCAGGGCCGGGCCGATATAACGGCGGCCGAACCCCAGCGAGGCATTCACCCGAATCAGGCCCTTGGGCGTGGCGCGACTACTGCTGAGCACCTGCTCCAGTTCGTCGATCTGGGTGAGGATGCGCGCCGCATGGGTGAAATACAGCTCACCCTCGGAAGTCAGGCTCATCGAACGGGTAGTGCGGTTGACCAGGCGAATGCCCAGGCGCGCCTCCAGTGCCGTCAGGCGTTTGCTCACTGCCGGCGGAGTCACCCCCAGTTCGCGCGCGGTGGCGACCAAGCTGCCTTTGTTGGCGAGCAGGTAGAAAAACGACAAATCCAGGGTTTGGCTCATTCGTAACTCAAGGTTATTTATGTAGTGATTTCGAGTCGATCATGCTGCTTTGATCGCTACATATACTCCGATCACCCCCCGCTTGGACAGCCTGGCTGCGGCGGGACACAACAACAAACGTGACGAAGCGGAGTGAATGATGAGTGCATACAACATTGCGGCAATTCCAGGAGACGGTATCGGCGTTGAAGTGATCGCCGCGGGCGTTGAAGTCCTGCAAAGCCTCGCGAACAAAGCCGGCTTTGCAATGAACTTCAAGCATTTCGAGTGGAACTCCGATAACTACCTGAAAAACGGCTACTACATCCCTGAGGGGGGGCTGGAAGAGCTGAAGACCTTCGACGCAATTTTCTTCGGTGCAGTGGGGGCCTTGAACGTGCCGGACCACATCTCCCTGTGGGGCCTGCGCCTGCCGATCTGCCAAGGCTTCGACCAGTACGCCAACGTGCGTCCGGCGCGGGTGTTGCCGGGGGTGAAAAGCCCGTTGCACAACGGCGACCAGATTGATTGGGTGGTGGTACGGGAAAACTCCGAAGGCGAGTACTCCGGCAACGGCGGGCGGGTGCATCGCGGCTTGCCCGAAGAGGTGGCCACTGAAGTGTCGGTGTTCACCCGTGCCGGTGTGGAGCGTATTCATCGTTTTGCCTTCGACCTGGCCCGCAGTCGCCCCCGCAAGCATCTGACCCTGGTCACCAAGTCCAATGCCCAGCGTCACGGCATGGTGCTGTGGGATGAGATTTTCTACGAAGTGGCCAAGGACTTCCCGGATGTGAAAATCGACAAGGAACTGGTCGACGCCGTGACCACGCGCATGGTGCTCAAACCTTCGACCCTGGATGTGATTGTGGCCACCAACCTGCATGCTGACATTCTTTCCGACCTCGCCGCCGCACTGTCCGGCAGCCTGGGTATTGCGCCCACGGCCAACCTCAACCCTTCGCGCCGGTTCCCGTCGATGTTCGAGCCGATCCATGGTTCGGCGTTCGACATCACCGGTAAAGGCGTGGCCAACCCCATCGCGACATTCTGGACCGCCGCCATGATGCTCGAACACCTGGGCGAGCCAGCCGCCGCCCGGCAATTGATGTCAGCCATCGAGGCGGTCACCGAAAGCGGCCTGCACACCCCTGACCTGGGTGGCGCTGCCAGCACCCGCCAGATCACCGATGCCGTCATCGAGCTGATCAACCGCTGATTCACGGGAGTACTGCGGCACAACGCCAAGGGCCGGCGGTCACGTCCGCCCCCCCTGGCATTTCCTGACAACAATAAGAATCAGGGCCCTGTCATGAAAAGAATATTTGGCAAACTCTATGTGCAAGTCCTCATCGCGGTCATCCTCGGTGCGATTGTCGGGGTGCTTGTGCCCGACACCGGGACCGCGCTCAAGCCATTGGGCGATGCATTTATCAAGCTGATCAAGATGCTCCTGGCACCGGTGATCTTCCTTACGGTGGTCACCGGCATTGCCAAGATGGAGAACATGAAAGAGCTGGGCCGCGTGGGTTTTCGCGCGTTGATCTACTTCGAAGTGGTATCCACCCTGGCCCTGGTGGTCGGGCTGGTGGTGGTGGATGTGTTCAAGCCCGGCGCCGGCATGAACATCGATGTGGCCACCCTCGACACCTCAAGCCTTGCCACCTACACCACGGCGGTCAAGCACGCCTCGTTCATGGACTTTGTCATGAACATCATTCCCGACACCCTGGTGGATGCGTTTGCCAAGGGCAATGTGCTGCAAATCCTGCTGTTTTCTATCCTGCTGGGCGTTGCGCTGGCTGCTGTGGGGCCGCGCGGCAAGCCGTTCGTGGACACGCTGGACAGCCTCATGCAGGGCATGTTTCGTATTGTCAACATGGTCATGCGCCTGGCGCCTATCGGTGCGTTTGGCGCCATCGCGTTCACCATCGGCAAGTACGGCTTCGGTTCGTTGTTTTCCCTCGGCAAGCTGATGGCCTGTGTCTACCTGACGTGCGCGGTGTTTGTGATCTTCGTGCTGGGGCCGATTTGCCGCTACAGCGGCTTCAGTTTGTGGAAGTTCCTCAAGTTCATCAAGGAAGAGCTGTTCACCGTGCTCGGCACCAGCTCGTCGGAGTCGGTATTGCCGCAAATGATTGCCAAGATGGAGAGGGCCGGGGTGTCCAAACCGGTGGCCGGCATGATCATCCCCTCGGGCCTGACCTTCAACCCCGACGGCCAGGCGATCTACTACACCATCGCCGCGATTTTCATCGCCCAGGCCACCAACACACCGTTGAACCTAACTGATCAGTTGATCGTGCTGGCGGTGTTGATGTTCACCTCAAAGGGCTCGGCGGGAGTAACCGGCTCAGGCTTTATTATCCTGGCGGCAACGCTGTCGTCACTGGGCACTATTCCGGTGGCGGGCATGGTGCTGCTATTGGGGGTAGACCGCTTTATGTCGGAAGCGCGGGCGATCACCAACACCATCGGCAATGGCGTGGGCACCATGGCGATCGCCAAGTGGGTGGGGGCGCTGGATACGGTGAAAATGCGCAAGGCCCTCGACGGTGAAGTCGAGAGCCCGAGTGCACATTCAGAACTTGAAGCGGCCCACCAGCCCCTTGAGCTGCCCGGAAATATCCGTCAACCGACCTGACCCGGTCTGCGCCGAATGGGCAAACCCTTCGACCAGTTGCGCATCGGCATGGATTTGCGCGATGTGCCGGTTGATCTCTTCGGCCACCTGGTGCTGTTCTTCGGCGGCGGTGGCGATCTGGGTGTTCTGGTCGCGGATCGAGTCCACCGAGCCACGGATCTTGTCGAAGCTGTCGCGGGCCTGCTGGATGCGCTCCACGCTGGTGTGGGACACCAGCAGGCTGCCTTGCATCTGCTGGGTCACTTCCTGGGTGCGACGGGCGAGGTTGCCGAGCAGGCTGTCGATCTCGCCGGTGGAGTCGGCGGTGCGGCGGGCGAGGGCGCGGACTTCGTCGGCAACTACCGCAAAGCCGCGGCCCTGGTCACCGGCACGGGCGGCCTCGATGGCAGCGTTGAGCGCCAGCAGGTTGGTCTGTTCGGCAATCGAGCGGATGGTGTCGAGGATGGTGTTGATGTTTTTGCTGTCCTGCTCCAGCTGCTGCATGGTCTGGGTCGAGCGTTGCAGGTCTTCGCTGAGCTGGAGCACGCTGCCGGTGGCTTCGCCGATGTGCTGCTGGCCGTCGTGCACATCGCGGTAGCCTTCATCGGCACTGGTGGCGGCGGCGCTGCAGGAGCGGGCGACTTCGTTGGCGGTGGCCACCATTTCGTTGAACGCGGTGCTCACCAGTTCCACCGCTTCACGTTGGCGGCCGGCGGCCTGGTTCATGTTGTGGGCGACTTCGCTGGTGTCGGCGGCGGCGGTTTGCAGGTCGGACGAGGCATTGCCGATGCGCTGCACCAACTGGGCGATCATGCTCAGGAACTGGTTGAACCAGCCGGCCAGGCTGGCGGTTTCGTCCTTGCCTTGCACTTTGAGCTGGCGGGTCAGGTCGCCTTCACCTTCGGCGATCTCTTGCAGGCCGTCGGCCACGCCGCGAATCGGACGTACGATCACGCTGGCGAAACTGGCGCCGACAATCGCGAAGACTACGGCCAGCGCGGCGGCAATCGCAGCGATCAACCAGGTAAGGCGGGTCGCACCGGCCATCACTTCGTCGCGCTTGATCAGGCCGATAAAGCGCCAGCCGAGGTCTTTGGAGCTGACCATGTTGGCCATGTAGGCCACGCCATCGATGTCAATCTGGCTCACGCCGTCGCCGCGCTTGGCCAGTTCGGCGTAGTTGGGGCCCAGGTCGGCCAGGGGCTTGAAGTTGTGCTTGGCGTCGCTGGGGTCTACCAGCACGTTGCCGTTGCCTTCCACCAGCATCAGGTAGCCGCTGTCGCCGAGCTTGATGTTGCGCACCAGTTCGGTGAGCTGCTTGAGCGAGACGTCCAGGCCGACCACGCCGAGGATCTTGCCGGCGGCATCGGTGACGGTGTGCACGGTGCCGATCAGCGTCACGTCGTCCGGCGCCCAATAGTAGGCGCCAGTGCGCACGGTTTTACCCGGCGCGGCGATGGCCGCCTGGTACCACGGGCGTACGCGTGGGTCGTAGTTGTTCAGCTTGGTGTCGTCGGGCCAGCTGGCGTAGCCGCCGTCGGCGAGGCCCAGGGACAGGTAGGCGGTGCTCGGATGGCTCTTGGCGAACTGGTCGAAAATCTCCAGCAGCGCTGTGTTGGTGGGGGTGAGGGGGATTTGCGCGGCGTCGGCGCCGGCGTAGCTCTTGAGGTCCTTGGCCGCGACAACGCGCGGGTCCTTGGCCACATAGTCGACGTTCTGGCTGATGCCGTCGAAGAATTGCTTCATGCCATTGTCGATCTGGCGGATCTCGCGGCCGCTGCTGTCGAGGAAATTGGCCTGGGCCCCCTCGCGCAGATTCAGTACAACCAATACAGCGACCAAAATAACCGGGACGCACGCGATGGCGGCAAACGCCCAGGTCAGCTTTTGCTTGATATTCATGACTTCACCCGCGGGTATTTATAATTTTGGCAAGGAGAAAACAGTAGCGTCGAGCGTCGCATGTGTTGTTTTTAGGGGGTGTGGCCATGCGTACCCCCTGTATATCGACTGCGCGGGCACGCACTTGAGGGCCGAGAGAAGGTTTAACCGATGCGTTCGCCACCCAGCGCATCACGCTGCATCGACTGCAGGTTTTTCTCGATGGTTTCGCAGATGGTGTCCATCTGGATCTGGTGTTCGCTGGAGTTGAACGGGCTTTGCAGGTCGGTGCCGATGCGCTCGATGGCCAGCAGCATGAAACCCACCACCGTCGAGGCCAGCGGGGTGAACCAGCCCAGGGACTCCACCAGGCCCACCGGTACGATCAGGCAGAACAGCGAGATAAACAGCCGTGGGAAGTACACGTAAGGGTAGGGCAGCGGGGTGTTGGCGATCCGTTCCATGCCGCCCTGGGCGTTGGACAAGTCCACCAGGGTCGACTCCAGCCGCGCCAGGCGGATGCTGTCCAGGTGACCGGCCTTGTACTCCCTGGCCAGCAACGCCGCCGAGCCGGTGAGAATATCGTTGGCAAAGTTGTTGGTGGCGCCGTTGCGCGCAAACTCATCGCCGGGGATAAACGCACGGACTTCTTCGGGGCACGGTTGGCCCTTGAGGTGCGCGGCCAGGCAATTCACATAGGCCACATGGCGACGCAGCAGGGTGGCCTTGACCGGGTTCACTTCGCCGTCGGGGTCGTCCAGCAGGGTCAGCACCTGGCGCGCAAAACTGCGTGAATTGTTGACCATTGCGCCCCACAGGGTGCGGGCTTCCCACCAGCGGTTGTAGGCACTGCTGTTACGGAAACTGATCAGCACCACCAGCGCCGAACCCAGCAGGGTCAGGGGCATCAGCGGCAGATTGATCTTGTAGGTGAGAAACAACATGAAGTCCACGGTGACGGCGACGTCCCACAGCAACAGCCAGAACAGCGCCCAGCCCACGTAGCCCATGGTCTTGATGATCAGGCGGTACTTTTTGAGGATGGCGGCTTTCAAATGGGGACCTCGCGGCGAACGGTAAGCAACAGTGCTTAAGCTCGGACGCGGGTCGCGGTGAAAGGTTCGCCCCATGGCCTGAATCGTTTAAGTGGTTCACACCGGCTCCCGTGAGAGTCGTCGCAGTTCTTCCAGTGCCGCCAGGATTCAATGGCATCGGCGAACAGGTCGATTGAACAGTTTCATCACAACGCTTGGATATATTTAAAGGCAGCGAAGCACCGCAGCTGTCATGGGCGTGTATGAGTGGGTTGCTTTAGGGACGCCAATACGTTTTGGAACAATTTTGGTAGCGATGATGTCTGTCGGGTTACTCGCGATACATTGCGTTCGAGGCAAAACGCCATCAGTGGTGGTGTTTACGACGTGAGTTGTTGTGAGACCTGGTTGCAGAAGTGCTGCGCCATCGATCAGTGAATTCCAGTAGGTTGATCAGGGCTCTTTCTCATGTGCGTCAGTTCGTTGAAGTGGGCGTTGGATCATTCCGCGCAGGTGTTGGAACGTCACGGGGAATTTGAATGCAGTATTCGCGCGCACTACGCCATTCTGCTGGGTCCCTATTCAAAACGACCGTTTTTCTACAAGACAGCGCTGAAGTTCAACCGTTTGATGGTGTCTTTCACGCTGCTGAGTGAATATTTCTCCAAGCCCGCGCCATTGTTGTCCGACGTGAAAGCGTTCTGCGTGGCTCGCGGTTTCTGTTCCAGGAACAGCCTGGAGTCGATCTTCCTGCTGTTCAGGGCCCTGGGGTTCATGAAGGTCGCTGGCCACCCTGACGACAGCCGTTTTCGGGTGTTCAGCCCATCGCCGCAGGCTTGCCATGAAGTCAGGTCGATGCTCAATTCCGTGGTGCAGCCGCTGGGACCAATGTGCCCCAGTGAAGCGCAGGTCCAGCGGATGAGTGAGTTGGACGACCGAGCCTTCCTGGCACTTTATTTCAAAGGTTTTGCCACCCTTCTTTCAAATAAGCTGACCATCGATGTATTGCTGCCGGAATGTGACTGGCTGGTTAACCGCGATGCCGGACATATGCTGATGTTGGCGATTTATAACGATGCGTGCTCCTTGGACAATCAGGGTGCAAGTTTCAGGACGTCATCTTATCTTTCGTTGGCGACACAACTTTCCGTGTCCAAGACCCATGTGATTCGTCTGGTTCAGGAGGGTGTTGAAAAAGGTTGCTTTAAAGTGCATTCCAAGACGCAGTTGGAAGTATTGCCGCCCTTTGTAAAGTTGGTGCGCCGTTTCATGGCGTATTCATTTGCAATCACCCTGCTTAGTATCGAGTTGGGCCAAGCCAGCAAAATATAGGCAACTTATGCGCAGGGAGTGTTGAGATGCCGGCTGACTTAAAGCTCAGGCCAAGGATGCAGAGGTTATTGTCGCCCGCTGTTGCCCAGGCGGAATGGATAGGCCTGATTGCCTGGTGGTGGGTGCTCTTGGTGGATCCGGTGCTGGAGTTCGGGTGGTACACCGTGCTCATTACCGTCTGTTTGACAGCGTTGTGTCGATTTCACCGGCGGTTGGCCAATTTCCTGGCCTGGCGGGCGTTCGGTGTGGTCTATATGGCGGTGTTGGCCGGCGGCTTTGCGTTGGTGATGCAGACCGATCAGGCGTTGCAGGTATTTGCTCTACCGCTGGCGGTGATTCTGGTGCTGAGCAGTGCCTTGCTCTTTATCGCAGTCCAGGATTTCTTGATAGGCGCTGCATTGATCTGGTCGATGCTGTGGCCAGCTGTTCATATGTCGATCTACGCCGGGGTTGAGGTTTACCTGGTGATGTTCTGCCTGGCGTCGGTGTCGATCGGCTTTATCTTGAATTATTCCTACCTGAAGAACCTGCGTTCCGTATTGCTGGTCGAGAGTGAGTTCCGGGAACTGGCAGAAACGGATTACTTGACCTCCATCCTGAACCGACGGGCCTTTATCGAACGTTTCGCCAAGGTGATCGCCGACGGTCAAGGCGGCTACTTCATGATGATGGATATTGATAGCTTCAAGCTGAAAAATGACCAGTTTGGCCATGATGTCGGCGACAAGATTCTCTGCGCGATGGCTCATTGCCTGAAAGCCACCCCTGGCAGCGACAGCTTTGGCCGGATCGGGGGCGAGGAGTTCGGTGTCTTGCTGGTGGGGGATGACCCTTGGGCGGCCACGGATTTTGCCGCGCGCCTGCTGCAAGCGATTCGCGGCAGTGTCCCGCCACCCCATCACTACACGTGCAGTGCCGGCATGACGCATTTCTCGGCGGGCGCCGATATGTCAGCGGTACTCAAGTGCGCCGACCGCAACCTGTATGCCGCCAAGCGCAATGGCAAGGACTGTGTGTATCTGGATGGCGAGCCGGTGGCTGCTTCCCGGTGAAACGCAAAGACGGGCCTCAGTGCTGGGCCAGAATGCTCGCAAGCAAGCCGGGAAAGCGGCCTTCAAGATCTTCCGCACGCAACGCATTCAGATGAGTGGTGCCCACGCTGCGGGTTTGCACCAACCCGGCATCGCGCAACACCCGAAAGTGATGGGACATGCTCGACTTGGGCCGCCCGCCGTCTAGTTCGCCGCACGTGGCCTCGGGTACGCCGGCCAGGCAGCGCACGATTTCCAGGCGCACCGGATCACTCAGGGCGTACAGCACGCGCTCAAGGGTCAGGTCTTGCAGGGGAGGGTGTTTGAAGGCTCGCATGAAACGAATCATAACAGGGGGCTATCGTTGAATACCATAGTTCGATTACCATCGAACTATCGAATCAACCACCTGCTCACTGGAGTTGTCCCATGGCCGCACTGTTCGAACCGTTCAAACTCAAAGATGTCACCCTGCGCAATCGCATCGCTATCCCGCCGATGTGCCAATACATGGCCGATGACGGCATCGTCAACGACTGGCACCTCGTGCACCTGGCCAGCATGGCCCGTGGCGGTGCCGGCCTGGTGGTGGTCGAAGCCACTGCTGTCGCGCCGGAAGGCCGTATCACCCCCGGTTGCGCGGGCCTGTGGAGTGATGCGCATGCCGAGGCGTTCGTGCCGATGGTCCAGGCGATCAAGGCCGCCGGTTCCGTGCCGGGCATCCAGATCGGCCACGCCGGCCGCAAGGCCAGCGCCAACCGTCCGTGGGAAGGGGATGACCATATCGCCGCCTCCGACGCCCGCAGCTGGGAAACCATCGCTCCCTCGGCCATCGCCTTCGGTGCCAACCTGCCACAGGTGCCTCGCGCCATGACCCTGGACGACATCGCCCGGGTGCGCCAGGACTTCGTCGACGCCGCCCGCCGCGCCCGTGACGCCGGCTTCGAGTGGATCGAGTTGCACTTTGCCCATGGTTATCTGGGCCAGAGTTTCTTCTCCGAACACTCCAACCAGCGCACCGATGCCTACGGCGGCAGCTTCGACAACCGCAGCCGTTTCCTCCTGGAAACCCTGGCCGCCGTGCGTGAAGTCTGGCCGGAAAACCTGCCGCTCACCGCACGTTTCGGCGTGATCGAGTACGACGGCCACGACGAGCAGACCCTCACCGAATCCATCGAACTGGCCCGCCGTTTCAAGGCCGGTGGCCTGGACCTGCTGAGCGTCAGCGTCGGTTTCACCATCCCCGACACCCACATCCCGTGGGGCCCGGCGTTCATGGGGCCGATTGCCGAGCGTGTACGTCGCGAAGCTGGTATCCCGGTCACGTCAGCCTGGGGCTTCGGCACGCCGCAACTGGCGGAAGGTGCGTTGCAGGCCGGGCACCTGGACCTGGTGTCGGTGGGGCGTGCGCACCTGGCCGACCCGCATTGGGCGTATTTTGCGGCCAAGGAACTGGGGGTCGAGAAGTCCTCGTGGACCTTGCCTGCGCCTTACGCGCATTGGTTGGAACGTTATCGCTGAGGCGGTAGCCACAGACGCAAGCCACTCGCAAGGGTGGCTTTTTGGCGGCATCTCAAACTGAGGGGCTGTTGAAGAAGCCCGCCGTCTGGGCAAAGTCCACGAAGCGCTTGTTCGCCAGGGAAAGGTACTCGTTGGCTCGCCAACACAGTCTGAAGCTCATGGGTTGGGCGGGTTTGAACGGTACGCCCACGATCCCCGGTTCGCGTTCCTGAACGGAACGCAGCAGGGTGGATATGCCCATGCCATCGAAGGTTGCCTTGGTCACCAGGGAGACGAAGTTGCTTTGCAGTGCGATTCGATAACTCACGCCAGCGGCCTCGCAGAAGGCATCGAGCAGATGACGCTGCATAAATGTCTCATCGAAAACCACCATTTCTGCGCCTTGTAACTGATGGGCTTCGAGGTGGGGTTCGGTCGCCAGAGCATGATCCTCTCGCATGCACAGCACCATTTCGTCATTGCCAAGCAGCACCGATTCCCATGCGCTCCCCACTCGCCGCGATTCGAGCAATGCCACATCGATTTCACGGTTTTCGAGGCGTCGGCTGATTGCGTCCGCGCTGCCCTCGATGACGGTCATGACAATCCCGGGGTACTCGTATCGGAAGGCGCGGAGCAGGTCCGGGATATAGTTGATCCCGAACATCGGCGGCACACCCAGCTTTATTTCGCCGCTCTGCAACTGAGCCATATCGCGAAGTTCCTGGCGCGCCATATCCAGCTCCAGCAGTGCCAGTTCCACGCGGTTCAGAAAGCATTGGCCTTCGGCCGTGACAGTGATTTGTCGTGGTGCGCGGTTGAACAGCACAACACCCAACTCCTCCTCAAGGCGCGTCACGGCCATGCTCAGCGCCGGTTGTGCGATGTGCATCGACTGAGCCGCTTTGGTGAAACTGCCGAGACGGGCTATTTCGACACAGCATTTGAGGGCTTTCAGATTCACTGCGAGGTTACTCCCCGTTCAAAATAACATCACATTTTGTGATCAAAGTGATCATAACAATATATTTCACATGATGAGCAAGCATTCCTAGTATGGCCTCACAACATTCCCGTTCCCTTGCAATACGGAATATGACGCCATGCCTTTTGACGATGACCTGCCTTCCAATGCCCTGAACGATTCGAGTGAAGCCTCGGGCCTGCGTCGGGGCCTGACCAACTACGGCGACAAAGGCTTTTCGTTGTTTCTGAGAAAAGCCTTCATCAAAGGCTCGGGCTACACCGATGGGGCGCTTGAGAAACCCGTCATTGGCATCGCTTCCACCGGCAGTGCGTACAACCCTTGTCACGGCAACATGCCGCAACTGGTCGAAGCCCTGAAGCGTGGAATCCAGCACGCCGGTGGCTTGCCAATGGAATTTCCGACGATCTCTATCGGCGAAAGCTTCTCGGCGCCCACCAGCATGTACCTGCGCAACTTGATGTCGATGGACACCGAAGAAATGCTTCGGGCGCAGCCCATGGACGCCGTGGTCCTGATTGGTGGGTGTGACAAAACCGTCCCTGCGCAATTGATGGGCGCCGCCTCCGCAGGTATCCCCGCCATCCAGTTGATCACCGGTTCGATGCTGACCGGCAGTCATCGGGGAGAGCGCGTCGGGGCTTGCACTGATTGCCGACGCTACTGGGGTAAGTTCCGTGCCGGCGAGGTAGACAGCGTTGAAATCGCAGACGTCAACAGCCGCCTGGTGGCGAGCGTGGGGACCTGCTCGGTGATGGGCACCGCCAGCACGATGGCGTGTATCGCTGAAGCACTTGGCATGACCGTGCCGGGTTGCGCTACGCCACCGGCGGTTACCTCGGATCGCATGCGAATTGCCGAGGAGACCGGCAAGTGCATTGTCGACATGGCTCGCCAGCGTCGAACCATCGACCAGATCCTCACGCCCGCCGCGTTCGAGAATGCCATGCGTGTACTGCTCGCCATTGGTGGGTCTACCAACGGCATTGTCCATCTCACCGCCATCGCGGGGCGCATGGGGCTCGACGTGGATTTGGCCGCACTGGACCGTATGAGCCGTGAGACGCCGGTACTGGTGGACCTCAAGCCTTCCGGCACGCAGTACATGGAGGATTTTCACAATGCCGGCGGAATGACCACGTTGCTTCGTGAACTCAAACCGTTACTCAACCTTGACGCGCTGACCGTCACCGGCCGGTCCCTGGGCGAAGAGCTTGAACGCGCCGAACCGGCCTTTGCGCAAAACGTGGTACGCCCTTTCTCGCAGCCCATCTATCCCCAGGGTGGCATCGCTGTACTGCACGGCAACCTGGCGCCCGGCGGGGCAATCATCAAGCAATCGGCGGCTGATGCGGGTTTGATGGAGCATGAAGGTCGCGCAGTGGTTTTCGAAAACATGGCGGATCTCGCCGCCCGAATTGACAGCGATGAACTGGACGTGACTGCCGAGGATGTCCTGGTGCTCAAGAACATTGGCCCGAAAGGCGGGCCGGGCATGCCTGAGGCGGGATACATCCCCATCCCGCAAAAGCTGGCCAAGGCCGGCGTGAAGGACATCATCCGCATCTCTGATGGGCGCATGAGCGGTACGGCGTTCGGCACCATCGTTCTGCACGTCACCCCCGAGGCGGCAGTCGGTGGCCCGCTGGCTTACGTCCAGAACGGCGATCGCATTCGCCTCAGCCTGTCCAATCGGCAAATTTCGCTGCTGATTCCGGATGAAGAGTTGCGCCGCCGTGCTGAAGCAAGCCAGGTCCTGATACCCACCGGCGAACGGGGGTACCACAAGCTGTTCCTGCAAACGGTTACTCAGGCGGACACCGGTGTGGATTTCGATTTCCTGCGGGCCACCACCCGCAATGGCGCTGTACCGCGTAAATGACCGGATCAGGAAACTTCAATATGAAAATGGCGTTCATCGGGCTGGGCCAAATGGGAAAGCCCATGGCAATCAACCTGCTCCGTTCCCACCCTGGCTTGCTGGTGAATGCCTTCAGCGGTCGGGCCTATGCCGAGCTGGAAAGGCTGGGGGCGATAGCGGTGAATGATCGCCGCACCCTGGCCGACTGCGATCTGGTGTTTCTGTCACTGCCCGACGACGAGGTGGTCGATAACTTTCTGTTGGGTGCCGACGGCATCGCGAATTGGATGCGTCCCGGCAGCACCGTCGTCGATACCAGCACGATCAGTTATGCGCAAACCCTGAGCATCGACGCCAGGTTGGCTGCGCTGGGTATCCACTTTCTCGACGCGCCGGTTTCCGGAATGGCTTCGCGTGCCATCGATGGGACGCTGACCGCCATGTGCGGTGGGCGCGAGCAGGTCTTCAATGCCGTCGCCCCTTACTTGAGAACCATGGCCTCAAACACTCTCTACATGGGCGCAGCCGGTGCAGGCCAGCTGACGAAGCTCATCAATCAGCTGCTGTTCGATATCAACTGCGCCGCGATTGCCGAGATCTTGCCGATGGCCGTCAAGTTGGGGCTGGACGCGGAGAAAGTCGCCGCAATCGTGAACAGTGGAACAGGGCGTAGTTACGCCTCGGAATTTTTTGTGCCGCATATTCTGAATGGCCAGTTCAGCAGCGGATACCCGCTCAAGCATGCCTACAAGGACCTCATCAGTGGTGCCGGGTTGAGCGCGAAGATGGGCATTCCGCTACCGGTGTTATCCGCTGCCACGGCGACCTACCAGACAGCCGTGCTGCAGGGCCATGGCGACAGTGACAAGGGCGCGATGATCAAAGTGTATGAGCGGCTGCTAGGCGTGGAATTTCGCGCCACAGCGACGTCAGCCGATGGCGCCATCGCTCATCTTCAGTAACCCGGCATCTACAACAGAGAAACCATTGTGGAAAAATCATCTTCAAACTCAAACAAAATCCCGGCAACGCTTATTCCAGGTGATGGTATCGGGCCGGAAGTGGTCGAGGCGACTGTCCGTGTGCTGGACGCGCTGGGAAGCCCTTTCGAGTGGGATGTCCAGGTAGCGGGGATGGCCGGGGTGGCCGCCGTGGGTGATCCACTGCCGAGCGCCACCCTGGACAGCATCCGTGCACGCAAGCTGGTGCTCAAAGGTCCGCTGACGACGCCGGTCGGCGAAGGCTTCCGCTCATCCAATGTGCGACTGCGGGAAACGTTTGAGTTGTTCGGCAATGTCCGCCCCGCCAAGACGCTGATCCCGGGACGCTATGAAAACATCGACCTGGTCCTCATTCGGGAGAATCTGGCGGGTTTCTACGTCGCCAACGAGTATTACATCCCGATGGGTGACGATCCTCGTGCAGTCGCGGTTTCCAGTGGCGTCAACACCCGTGAAGGCAGCGAGCGCATTGCGCGGTTTGCCTTTGAATACGCGATTAAAAATGGCCGCAAAAAAATCACGGTCGTGCACAAGGCCAACATCCTCAAGAAGCTGACCGGGTTGTTCCTTGAGGCCGCGCGTGAAGTCGCCAAGGAGTACGCCGGCCGGGTCGAGATAGAGGACATGATCGTTGATGCCTGCGCCATGCAACTGGTGCTCAACCCTTGGCGCTTCGACATGTTGCTGTGCACCAATCTGTTTGGCGACATTCTCTCCGACCAATTGGCAGGCCTGGTGGGCGGCCTGGGCATGGCGCCGGGTTCCAACTTTGGCAAGGATGCCGCGATTTTCGAGGCCGTTCATGGTTCTGCACCGGATATTGCTGGCAAGGGTATCGCCAACCCGATTTCCTTGATGCTGGCAGCGGCCATGATGCTGACTCATGTGGGCCTGGAAAAACACGCCCAGCGCCTGCGCGTTGCCATCGACGACACCTTGAATATCGACAATGTGCGCACAGGGGACCTGAAAGGTCAGGCCTCCACACTCGAATTTGCCGACGCCGTCTGCCAACGACTGCGCGCCTGATAATCCGGAGATCAACGTGACAACTTTTCTTTTTGATCCAAACGCTACCGCATCAGTCTTGTTGAATGCGTGGCGCAGTGGCGAGCTGTTGAACCTGCTGCCTGCCGACGTCAAGCCGCCAACGCTTGAACAGGGTTATGACGCACAGGACGCACTGTTTGAATTGGCTGGCGGGACGCTGGCTGGCTGGAAGCTCGGCGTGGGCAGCCCCGCCGCAATGCGCGCCGCAAAATTGTCACGGCCCCTGGTCGGGCAGCTCGAAAGATCGCGCCTGCATGCAAGTGGCATTCACCTGAAGCTCCCCGCCGATACCGCGGTGACGATCGAGTGCGAAATCGCCTTTGTCCTGGACCGGGACCTGCCTCCCCTGATGGGCAGGACGGTGGTTCCTGACGATATTCGCACGACCTGCGTGACGTTCGAGGTGGTGCGCTCGCGTTTCACCGACCGCAAGACAGTCGGTTGGCCAAGCTTTGCTGCGGATAACGTTGGTTTTGAAGCGCTGGTCGTGGGCAAGTCGATTTGCGAGGGCATTGACCTGCACGCCATGCGTGAGCTGGCTGAAACGGCTGTCGTCCATCTGGACGGAGTACCCAAGGCAAAAGGTCTGTTTGGTGACACGGCGACAGACCCCCTGAGCTCGCTGGCGGCCCTCTACCAACATGCCGCCGAGCGGGGCGTGACGCTGCGTGCCGGTCAACTGGTCTCGACTGGCGCCATGTGCGAACCCTTCGACCTGAAAGGACCCGGTCACGTGTTGTCAGTCAGTTACTTCAATAAACAGCTGACGTTCTCTCTTTAAAACTCGGGACACATTGAAAAATGAAAGCTGCTGAGCTGGTTGTGCGCTGCCTGGAAAACGAAGGGGTCGAATATGTATTCGGCATCCCCGGCGAAGAAAACCTCGACTTGCTGGACTCGCTGTCTCGTTCGCCGATCAAGCTGATCCTGACGCGCCACGAGCAGCCCGCAGGCTTCATGGCCGCCACTTACGGTCGCCTTACCGGCAAGACCGGAGTGTGCCTCTCAACGCTTGGCCCAGGCGCTACCAACCTGGTGACCGCCGGCGCCTATGCCTACCTGGGCGGCATGCCGATGCTGATGATTACAGGTCAGAAGCCCATCAAAAAGTCCAAGCAGGGCCGTTTCCAGATTCTCGATGTCTGCGGGATGATGGCGCCTTTGACCAAGTACACCCATCAACTGGCCTCCGCCGATAACATTCCATCGCGTATCCGTGAAGCGATACGGCTAGCCGAAGAAGAGAAACCGGGATCGGTGCACCTGGAGCTGCCGGAAGATATCGCCGCCGAAGACACCGACAGCACGCCCGTTGCGCCAAGCCTCAGCCGCCGCCCGGTGGCCGAAGCGAAATCCATCTGTGCCGCCGTTGCCAGGTTGCAAGGTGCACGTAGCCCGGTATTGGTCATCGGCGCTGGGGCCAACCGCAAGTCGACTGCCCGAGTGCTGCTTCAACTGATTGAAAAAACCGGCATTCCGTTCGTCACAACGCAGTTGGGCAAAGGGGTCGTCGACGAACGCCATCCACGGTTTTTGGGCAATGCGGCGTTGTCGGCCAATGACTTCGTTCACCGTGCACTGGAGTCGGCGGATCTCATCGTCAACATCGGTCATGACGTCATCGAGAAGCCGCCTTTTTTCATGGTTCGCGGCGGTACCGAAGTGATCCATGTCAGTTTCCGGTCCGCCGAGGTTGATCCGGTGTATTTCCCGCAGATCGAGGTGGTCGGCGATATCGCCAATGCGATCTGGCAGATCAACGAAGCGATTGTTGCGCAGCCCACTTGGGATTTCCGACGTTTGCTGGCGATTCGCGAAGCCAACGAGGCACATGTCGCCGAAGGCGCCACTGACGAGCGTTTTCCGGTTTATCCGCAACGACTGGTTGCGGACTTGCGCCAGGTCATGCCGGCTAACGGCATCGTTGCCCTGGACAATGGTATCTACAAGATCTGGTTCGCCCGCAACTACAAGGCCTACATGCCGAACACCGTATTGCTGGATAACGCATTGGCAACCATGGGGGCCGGTTTGCCGTCGGCGATGGCGGCACGCCTGGTTTATCCCCACACCCCGATTGTGGCGGTATGCGGCGACGGTGGTTTCATGATGAACAGCCAGGAGCTTGAAACCGCCGTGCGTTTGAAGATGAATCTAGTGGTGATCATCCTGCGCGACGACGGCTAC
Source organism: Pseudomonas sp. FBCC-B1565 (assembly GCF_059133265.1). Lineage (NCBI taxonomy): Bacteria > Pseudomonadati > Pseudomonadota > Gammaproteobacteria > Pseudomonadales > Pseudomonadaceae > Pseudomonas > Pseudomonas sp. FBCC-B1565. Next base: position 4,183,509 of record NZ_CP101438.1, on the reverse strand, counting down.
GGAATGATCCGTTGGAAGCAGGCGCAGATGGGGTTTGAGGACTTCGGCCTGGACTACACGAACCCGGACTTCGTGCTCTACGCACAAAGCTACGGTGCCTTTGGCCACCGCGTGAAAAGCGCAGGCGCTTTCGCGCCGTTGGTGCAGCACTGCCTGCAAACGCCCGGTGTGCATGTGATCGACTGCCCGGTCGACTATTCGGAAAATGACCGCATCCTGCATCGGGAAATCAAGACGCTCAGCGCAGCGATATGAAACTGTCAGTGCAGCGGTATGAAACCGTGCTTCGTTCCCCAAACGCGAGGTTTTCCCATGATCCACCGCCTGCCATCCAGTGGGGCACCTGAGCCTTAGCCTGATCCCTGCCTGCCCGCACACCATCTTCAGCTCGGCCAGATATGGCCGCTGGGGCCCTGTACGCCTAATAAAAAGAGAGAGTCCGGCCATGTTGGCAATCCTCGGTTTTTCAATGGTTATCTGCTTCATGTACCTGATCATGACGAAGCGCCTGTCGGCGCTGATTGCCTTGATCATCGTGCCTATCGTTTTCGCGGTGCTGGGAGGTCACCCTGCCGGGCTGGGCTCGATGATGCTGGACGGGATCAAGACGTTGGCCCCCACGGGGGTGATGTTGACGTTCTCGATTCTCTATTTCGGCATCATGATCGATGCCGGGCTGTTCGATTCACTGGTACGCAATATTCTCAAGTTGGTAAAAGGCGACCCGCTGAAAGTATTAGTGGGCACCGCGATACTCACCATGCTCGTGTCGCTCGATGGTGACAGTTCCACCTCGTACATGATCGCGTGCGCTGCATTTTTGCCGCTCTACCGGCGCCTTGGCATGGACGTTCTCGGTCTCACTTGCCTGCTGAGCATTGCCACCGGAATCATGAATATCTCACCGTGGGGCGGCCCCACGGCCCGTGCCGCTGCCGCGCTGCACGTGGATGCGCTGGATATATTTCTGCCGATGATTCCCGCCATGCTGATTGCCGCTGCGATGCTGGTGTTCACCGCCATCGTGCTGGGTCGCCGCGAGCGTGCTCGACTGGGCGTGATACAGCTGGAAGACTTTCATAACGGCTCGCTGGCCTTGGGGCATGGTTCGGCAGAAGAGTGTGAAAATCTGCGACGCCCCAAAATGTTCTGGCCCAATTTGATCGTTACCTTGGTATTGATTGCCTGCCTCGTCGTCGATGCAATGCCTATTCAGATATTGTTCATGGTGGGGTTCGCGATCGCGACAGTGGTCAACTACCCAAGCATTGAGCAACAACGGGAGCGGATTGCTGCCCACGCATCAAACGTATTGGCAGTGACGGCGCTGATATTCGCGGCGGGTATATTTACCGGCATTCTTTCCGGGACTGGCATGGTAGACGCCATGGCCAAAAGCCTGCTGGGTGTCATCCCCGACAGTTTCGGTCCGTTCCTTGCGGCGTTCACTGCACTGGTCAGCATGCCTTTGACGTTCTTCATGTCTAACGATGCCTTTTACTTCGGCATCCTGCCTGTAATCGCCCACACCGCTGCTCAATATGGCATCAGCCCCCTGGAGATCGCTCGTGCCTCCATCGTGGGTCAACCTGTGCACTTGCTCAGCCCTTTGGTGCCGGCGTTGTATCTACTGATTTCCCTGGCGAAGGTCGATCTGGGTGACCACCAGCGCTTTGCCCTGAAGTGGGCAATCCTTTCCAGTTTGAGCCTGTTGGCGGGCGGGCTGCTATTCGGGGCATTTCCACTTTACCAACTCACTTAGATGCTACGCGCTACAGGGCTGTCTCGCTCGCCAGGGGTAATTCGACACCCAAATGCACAGCCCCGAATGCCCACGGTTTGAACCTATCCAATGCTCGCTGCACCGCAGCCAGGAGTTTTCAGTTGATTGAGTTCTTGAGCCAGCCAGGTACCTGGCTGGCGATCGCGCAAGTTGTCGCCATTGACATCATGTTGGGGGCCGACAATGCCGTGGTCATCGCCTTGGCGTGTCGAAATCTTCCCCTGCACCTTAGACGCAAGGCGATTTTTTTCGGCGTGGCGGGTGCCATTATGCTGCGCATACTCATGCTCTTCTTTGCTATGCAGTTGCTGTCACTGCCCGGCCTGAAAATCGTCGGGGCGATTTTGCTGGTAGGCGTGGGTATCAAATTGATGCAGGCAGAAGACGACAACCACGGCGCCGTCAAGGCGACAACCCTGCTACTGGGCGCGATAAAAACGATTGTCATCGCCGACGCCATTATGTCGCTGGACAACGTCCTGGCCTTGGCGGGCGCCGCAGGCGGAGATAGGTGGGTGGTCTCCCTGGGCGTGTTGATCAGCATCCCCATCATCGTAGGGGGCAGCAAGGGTTTGCTCGCCCTGATCGACCGGTTCCCGCAGGTGGTCATATTCGGCGCCGGGCTGCTCGGGTGGATAGCTGGCGCAATGGCAAGTTCGGACATCCTCGTGCAGTCCAGCATAACTGTCGATAAAACCCTGCACTACGTTGCGTCAAGTTCCGGGGCGGCGCTGGTTATTTGCGCGGGCTATTGCTACGCCAGGATCAAGTCGAAACCTGAAAGAGAGGACGCGTCCCTCTAACACAACTGATACATGCAGACAGAACCCATAACCTGGAGGCTTTGTGAATAACAACTCGTCTACCGATCACCGCGTTAACAGTTTGCTCGGGCGTCGACTGCCCGCAACTGCGTTGCCCTCTACAACGGGCGTAGATGTCGACTTGTCGAGTCTTGCAGGGTGGTGTGTGCTCTTTATTTACCCACGCACCGGAAACCCGAACGAACCTGCACCTGAGGGGTTGTCCGATGTTCCCGGCGCCAGAGGTTGTACCCCTCAGGCCTGTGGGTTTAGAGACACACGCAATCAACTGGCAGAGTCAGGCATCTTGTCTGTGTTTGGGCTTTCGACTCAGGCGAGTACGTACCAGCAAGAGTTCGTAGAGCGCATGAGCCTTAACTACCCCTTACTCTCAGACCCCAACTGCACGTTGGCATCCAGCCTGGGGCTGAAAACCTTTGATGTGGAAGGACAAACGTTTTATGCCCGAACAACGCTGATCACTCAGGAGGGGCGTGTCGTAAAAGTATTTGAAGACATTCAGGATCCCGGCGCCAATGCAAGCGAGGTGCTTGTGTGGATTGTCGAAAACAAGCTGACTGAAGCATGACAAGCGCGCTCTGAGGTGCGTGGACGAAAACCGCTTCTTGCGGACACTTGAAATGAAAAGCCCATCATTCGATGGGCTTTTTTTTGCGTTGATACACAGTGGTTACTTGAAAAGCTGCCAATGAGAATGGATTTCAATTGTTAATGATTTGGCCTATCATGCCCGCCAAAATAACTGGCTGATATGCCGCCCCATCTGGCTCTTTCACTAGGTTCATCCTCCATGCGTCGTACCCTGCTTTCCGTGTGTGTGCTTCAGGCGTTTTCCCCCTTGAGCTGGGCGGAGGTCGAACCAGTTGAAAAAGCCGCCATCGAGCTGCAAGCCACCAGCGTCACTGGCACTGCCGACTATGAAACCGCCCAGGGTCCCGTGCAGGGCTATCACGCCACCCGTTCAGCCAGTGCGACGCGCACCGACACCTCGATCCATGAAACCCCGCAGTCCATCAGCGTAGTGTCCAAGGCGGTGGTCGAAGACATCGGCGCCACTCGCCTGCAGGACGCGCTGGACTATGCCGGCGGTGTCGGCCGCGCCAACAACTTCGGCGGGCAGGGTCTCACTACCTTCACCGTGCGCGGCTTTACCACCGGCGAGTTCTACCGCAACGGTTTCCCGATCAACCGTGGCTACCCGAACATGCCGGATGCCAACACCATCGAACGCCTGGAAGTGCTGCGCGGCCCAGCGACCATGCTCTATGGCCGTGGTGATCCCGGCGGCACCTTCAACGTGGTGACCAAGCAACCGTTGGCCGAACGCACGGTCACCCTCGGCAGCCAATTGAATGACCAGGGCATGAAGCGCGGCACCCTGGACGCCTCCGGCCCGTTGGACGAAGAGGGCCGCCTGGCCTATCGCCTGAACGTGGTGGGCGAGGGCGGCGACACCTTCCGCGACCATGTGGAAACCGAACGCTACGGCATCACCCCGGTGCTTACCTGGCAGGCCAGCGACGACACCAAGGTGATCTTCGAAGGCGACTTCATGCGCAACAACCACCCGCTGGACCGGGGGCTGACACGCTTTGCTACTCAGAAAGGCACGGCTTCCCGCGATACCTTCTGGGGCGATAAAGACGTCGGCAAGTTGCATAACGACAACAGCATGGCCCAGTTGCGTTTCGAGCATCTGCTCAATGACAACTGGACCCTGGGCGGTGGTTTCCAATGGTTGGACGGCACCTTGCAGGGCAACGCCATCGAGGCCAACAGCCTGGCTGCGGACGGGCACACGCTCAACCGCAACTTCAACTATCGCAAGCTGGAATGGACCGACAAGGACACCCAGCTCAACCTCACCGGGCATTTTTCCACGGGTGGTTTTGATCACACCTTGCTGACCGGCGTCGAGTTTGAGGATTACGACTACAAGTCGATCATCCAGCGTTCGTCCGCCGCCTACACCAGCGATATCTTCAACCCGGTCTACGGCAAGCCGCGCCCGGCGCTTACCAGCACGCCGACTCATGACAAGGAAAACCTCAAGACCTACGCCGCGTTCGTCCAGGACCAGGTGGCCCTCACCGAACGCTTGAAGGTGCTGGCGGGTGCGCGCTTCGAACGCTTCGAGCACCAGTACGAGACCTACGTGAAGGGCGGGCAAAGCTGGGAGGCCAGCGACAACGCGGTCACGCCCCGTGTCGGCGTGACCTATGACCTGACTGAGACCCTGGCGGTCTACGCCGACGCCGCGCGTTCCTTCAAGCCGAACACCGGCGCCAGTCGCGACGGTGCCGGTTTCGAGCCGGAAAAGGGCAAGTCCTATGAAATGGGGATCAAATGGGAAGGGCTGGACCGTCAGTTGAGTGTGGACGCAGCGATCTACCAGATCGACAAGAAGAACGTGTTGACCACCGATCCTGAAGACTCCAACTACAAAGTCGCAGCGGGTCAAGTGCGCAGCCGCGGCTTCGACCTCAACGTCGCCGGCAACCTCACCCCTGAATGGCGCGTGATCGGCGGCTACGCCTACGTCGACGCCGAAGTCACCAAAGACAACACCGTCCGCGTCGGTTCACACCTGGCCAACATCCCGCGCAACAGCTTCAGCCTGCTCAACGTCTACGAATTCCAGGACGGTCGCCTCAAGGGCCTTGGGCTGGGCGCTGGCGCCAAATACGTCGATGAACGTGTTGGCCAGACCTCCAACACCGCCTTCTCCATGGACGCCTACACCGTGGTCGACCTGCTGGGCTACTACAAGGTCAACGACAAAGTCCGCCTGAACCTGGATGTGAAGAACCTGTTCAACCGCGATTTTGAGGAAGGCGCGTTCGGCAACTTCTACGCCTACCCAGGCGCGCCACGCACGGTGCAGGTGGGCATCGCCTACACCCTGTAAAACCGGGGCGGTGTGCAATCCCTCTGGGTGATTGCACACCGTATTCCTCAGCCCTCGAACACTGGGTGCGACGACCTTTCAATCGCCACCATGGCATCGGCCTGGCTCATCAACCCCGACTCTTCCAGAATCGACAACAGCGAGCGCCCTTGCGCCACCGATTGGCGTGCCAGCTTGCTCACACGGGCGTAGCCTAGCTGCGGAACCAGCGCGGTGGCCACGGCCATTGATTGAGCCAGGTGTTGTTCGTTACGTTCGGCATCGGCGGTTATCCCACTGATGCACTTCTCGCGAAACCGTTGGATGCCTTGGGTCAGCAGCGCAATGCTGTCGAACACGCGGGACGCCACCAGCGGCTCGAAGTGGTTGATCTCCAACTGACCGGCCTGGACCGCCTGCGCCACCGCCACATCATTGCCGATGACGGCGAAGCTCAACTGGATCATCGCCATGGGCAACACCGGGTTGACCTTGCCTGGCATGATCGACGAGCCGGCCTGGGCTTCGGGCAGCTTCAATTCGCCGATCCCACCGACCGGCCCGGAGGACAGCAAGGTCAGGTCAGAGGCGATCTTGGCCAGGGACGCGGAACCGGTGCGCAACTCAGCCGAAACCCGACAAAACACATCCATGTTCTGCATCGCATCGAAGGCGTTCGAGGGGGCCTGGTACTCAATGCCAGTGACCTGTACCAAGTGCTGATACACCGCGGCGCGATAAGCGGGCGGCGCACCAAACCCGGTGCCGATCGCTGTGCCGCCCAGCGGCAGGGTGCGCAGTGTGTCGCGCACGCCAGCCAGCGCGGTCGCCAGGCGATGGGTGAGGGCAGCGTACCCGGAAAACAGCTGGCCCAGGCGCATCGGCTGGGCATCCTGCAGGCAGGTGCGGCCCAGGTGCAGAATATCGGCAAACTGCACGGCTTTCTGGTCGAAGCGCGTAGCCAGTTGTTCCACTTCATCGATCAATGGCCCGAGCATCGCATGTGTCGCGATCTTCAATGCCGCAGGGTACACATCATTGGTCGACTGCGAGGCATTCACATGGTCATTGGGGTGCACCACGTCATACGAACCCGCCGCGTGGCCCATCAATTGCTGGGCGCGGTTGGCGATGACCTCGTTGAAGTTCATGTTGGTGGACGTGCCGCCGGAGCCTTCCAGCAGGTCAACGATCAGCGAGTCGTCGCACCGGCCGGCGATCACCTCGGCGCAGGCTTGCACGATGGCGTCGCACTGGGGCTGGGCAAGTACGCCGCAGGCGCGGTTGGCCAGTGCGGCCGCCCACTTGCACTGGGCAAAGGCATCGCGGAAGGCCGGGTAATAAGCGATGGTCAGCGGTGATACGCTGAGGTTGTCGAACCCGCGCACCGAGTTCACCCCGTACAGCTTGTCTGCCGGAATCTGTACGTCGCCGACGTAATCGGTTTCCAGCCGTGTAGCAACAGCATCAAAAATACTCACGAGCATCACCCTCATCAAATTGGATTAACGCCTCCACCCCTTTGTCCAGGGCCGTGAGCCTGGGCAGGAAGGAGTGGCGGATCACATCACGCGCCGTTTCGCACGCATCGGCGAAAAAGGCGCTGTATTCATTGCGTCGTGCTACCAGGTAAAGCGAGCGTTCCAGTTGCAGGTCCGGTGTGAGGTGCGCGGTCACGTTGTCGACCCAGGCACTGGCCTGCAAAAAACACATGGGGCTGGTAACGGCCCAACCGATGCCTTCGGCGACCATCGACGTCAGTGCATCGGCGTTATCCAGCTCCAGGCGGTTGGGCACTCGTACGTTCAGGCTGCGCAGATGACGCTCGATCTGCAGCCCCACCTGGGACATCCGGTTGAAGCGCACCACCGGCAGCACATTGGCCAGCGCGCGTACGTCCTCGACCGTGTGGATATCGCAGCGCGCTTGCCTGGGCGTGATAACAAAGTACTTTTCTGAAAACAGCCGATAGCGAATCACGTCATTGGCGTCCATCAACGGGTCGCTGGTGACGATCAGGTCCAGGTCGCGCCGCAACAGGGATTCACCTTGTTGCGGGCTGAGCCCTGTGCGAATGGACAACTGCGCGACCTTGCCGAGCAATTGCCGGGTGAACACCGACCCGCAGGTGGCGGCGAAGGAGTCCACCAAGCCGATGCGCAGGTCGGGGTTCACACCGCGCCCGGCGTCGATCACCTGAGCCTTGAGGTGGGACAGTTCCTCGCTCAACACCGAACCCCGGTTGCGCAAGGCAACCCCGAATGCGGTGAGGGCCATGGGCCGGGTGGTGCGGTCCACCAGCACCACCCCCAGTTCCTCCTCCAACTGACGCACCATCTGTGACACGCCGGACTGGGAAATACCCATGCGCGCGGCGGCCCCGGACATGCTGCCTTCCTCGGCAACCGCGATGAACACCTGGACTGCATACATGTCGATCAGCCTGTTCGCAGACATCCTCAACCTCACTTGATGGTGTTATTCAATGGCAACCTTGGCGTCCGTCCGAAGAGGATCGGGCGTGACCCCCGACAAGTCTTCCTTGCTGGTTTCTGGCGCAAACACGTGGCAGAACACGCCGCCGAAGACCAGCACGCCAACGCATACGCCCAACGCCGCATGGACCCCCACGTGCTGCACCGCGACTGGCAGCAGGAACGTCGCCACCGCCGAGCCGAACCGGCTGGCCGCCACGGCCAGGCCGATCCCCGAGGCCCGCAGATGGGTGGGGAACAATTCGGGTGGGTAGACGAACTCCAGGTTGACCGCCGCCGCCATCACACAGGCAAAAACGCCGAAGGCGAGGATGGTGCCCAGGGGGCCGAAACCGGCGTAGGCCAATACTGCCAGGCCCGCAGCACTCAAGTAGAAGGTGCCGACCAGGAATACGCGCCGGGACAGCCGATCAATGACCAGCAGACCGAGCAGTGCGCCGAGCAATAGCAACACGTTGTAGACCAGGCCACCGGCAAACTTGTCCTGCACGTTCAGGGCTTCCAGGACTTTGGGTGCGAATGTGCCGAGGGCGAAGAACGGAATCACCTGGCAGGTGTAGAACACGCAACCCACCAGCGTATTTTTGCGCCAGCGCGGGCTGAACAGTTCTGCCCATCTGCCACGCTGCTTGTGCCCATTGGCCGGGGCCACGGGTGCTGGCAGGAACACATGCGGGCCGAACTTGCTGCGCACAATGGCCATGGCTTCCTGGCTACGCCCGCGGGCCATCAACCAGATCGGCGATTCCGGCACGCCCATGCGCAAGGGCAGAATCAACAGGGCTGGGACGCCACTGAGGGCCAGCATCACGCGCCAGGCATCCGGGCCGATATCGCGGATGGCAAAGCCCACCAGATACGCCGCCACATAGCCCCCCGCCCAAGCTGCCGCTAGCACACTGAGCAGGCGTCCCCGATAGCGGCGCGGGGCAAATTCGGTCACCAGCGACTTGCTCACGACATAGTCGAAGCCCAGCACCAGCCCCAGCAGCAAACGCAGCGCCAACAATTGTTCGGGCGAGGTGACAAAGAACTGCGACGCAGAGATGACGGCGAACAACAGCATGTCCCAGGCGAAGATTGCCCGCCGGCCGAACTTGTCCGCGATAGGCCCGGCCAACAGGCTGCCAAGGAACAGTCCCGCCAAGGAAGCGGCGCCCAATAAGCCCATCCACAATGCCGTCAACTGTAACGGGCCGGCCGCCATGCTGACGGCGATCCCGATAATGCCCAGTACGAAACCATCACTGAACTGGCCACCCGTGCCGCTGAAAACCGTGCGGATATGGAAGCGGCTCAGCGGAAGGTCTTCGAACGCTACTTGACCACTCATTCGTCTCTCCACTTGCGTTTTTATAGTTGTGGGAACCGGTGCATCGGCACCGGCTGAGAGCGAGTCTAGGGCGGCAGCTTCACGAAATCAGCAGGTGCCCTGTGAGTATCAAGATAGCTGATACTGAGAGCCGCTTTTCTTGAACAGGGCACAAACGTGAAAGATATGAGCGAGTACGCGCAACTGACTCACGAGCTTGAGTCGCCGCAAAGTAGGACCCACATCACAGCTGCGACAGATGGCGGCCAATAAGCATTTACGTCCACCCCCAATCGATGAGAAAAGCACGTCCATTCCCTCGGATATGGACATCGCATGCCTCGTTCAACCCTCATCGTTCGTGTGTTCGTCGCGCTGCTGGCCAGTCTTGCGCTCGGGTATATCTGGATCATCGTCAGCGCCAAGCTGGAAATCGGCGGCGCCAGCCCGAATCAACAACGGCTGGGCACACTGCCGGGCGTGCGGCCACACGCGGTCAGCCAGGATTGCACCGGAGTGAAGGTGACCGCCCAGGGCACGTGGCTGGTGGGGCGGGTGACGAATGAATATGAACAGCTGGAACCCTCAAGCGAGCGGGTGGACTTGAATGGCTTGCTCGACGGCGAACTGCGTTCGGAGCCGGAGACCACCGTGGTTGCGCGTCTGGGGGCTGACGGGGTGTTCAAGCAGGTCGCCCAGGTCAGCGGCTCGGCCTGCCTGGTGGCGAGTGCGGAGGGCGCGCGCGTGTTTCTGCTGAGTTCGCTCTATCGACCCAACGATGCGGGGGGCCAGAACGCGGTGTTCCGCAGTGATGACCAGGGCAAGACCTGGCGCTGGGTGGCCGACGGGTTTTTCCCCGAGGTGAGCGGTGTGGCCACCCTGGTTTCGCCGTACTTCTATAATCAGGACGAGGTCTGGGCCTCGCGTTGGGCCGATGACGTCGAGCCGCAGGCCGGGGTGTACTACTCCGCCGACGGTGGCGCCCACAGCACGCCGATCACGGTGCCGCAACCGCTGGCGGTGACCCAAGACTACGCCCACAGCCTGCGCCCGGATATCCAGGAGTGGCGTGACTCAACTGAACAACTGACCCACGTATTGCAACAGGATGCGCAGCACGCGGTGATCTGGGTGTCGCAACGCTTCTGGGGCAGCCATCCCGATGGCAAGAGCGACAACCTGGCGATCGGTGTCACCACTCGCGTGCAGTTGAAGCGCACGGCCGGCACGTGGCAAGTCGAGGATATTCAGCGGGAAAACGGCCTGTACATCAGCGAGCTTGCGGACAACGGCGCCGGGCGCGTGATCGGCCTGATCGACCAGGGCCCCCATGGGCGCGCGGTGGTCGCCGAATTGAACACCGCGACGCTGGCCTGGAACACCTTGGGCGACTTGCCCAGTGTGTTCTCGCCCTTGAGTGCCGATACCCAGGCGCGTGGGCTATGGGTAGGGCGCAACAGCCTGGTGGTCAATACCTACAGCGATCATAAGCCGCCGCGCTGGCTGTACTGGTGGAGCGAGGCGAGTATCTCCGCCGATGCGGTGTTCTATTCGACGGACTGGGGCCATTCCTGGAAGCGTCTGTCGCTGGACGGGTACATGGGCGTGCGCGGGTTTGACGGTGCCAGTGATCGGGTGTTCTGGAGCGAACAGAATAACGCCGACGACACCCTCATTCACGCCTATGGCCTGCGCTGAATCGCCTACAACGGCGTCAACACATTCATCACCGTATCCAATGCCACCCGCGTGTCATCCAGTTGCACCAGCGATGCATGCCGGGCGCCGAGGGCGTCGCGGTTCTGGATCGCGGTGAGGATCGCCTTGTGCCGGGGCAGGCTCAGGCCCTGGATGTCGGGGCGGCGGTTGGTGATGTTGATCGACTCGCGCAACGGCAGCGACAGCATGTTGCACATGTAGGCGAGCAAATCGTTGCGCGTGGCGTCGGCGATGGCGCGGTGGAAGTCCAGGTCGGCCTGCAGCAGCTGTTCGTGGGTCTGCGCGGTTTCCATGCCCTGGTAGGCTTTTTCGATGGTGGCGATGTCTTCGTCGGTGGCAGTGGTCGCGGCCATGGCGGCGATCTCCGGCTCGAGGATGCGCCGCACACCGGCCAGGGTGTTGAAGAACTCACTGTGGGGCGTGGACTGCATCAACCAGGACAACACGTCCGGGTCGAGCAGGTGCCACTTCAACCGCGGCCGCACCACCGCGCCCACCCGTGGCTTGGAATACACCAGGCCCTTGGCGCTGAGCACCCGCGTGGCTTCGCGCAACACCGAGCGGCTGACCTGGTACTCCTCGCAGAGCGTGGCCTCCATGGGCAGCCGTTCTTCGGGCTTGAAGCGGCCGGAAACGATGTGCATGCCCAAGTCCTGAACGATCTGGGCATGCTGGCTCTTGCGCGGCTTGGGCGGCTGGTGATCCATGACGACGGGGAGGCTCTGGCTTAAAGACGCGGCATCATAGCATCCCAATTAGTGGGAATGCCGTGGGACTTCCGCCCCACGGCAACCCACCAGGAAGTCAAAGTCGCAGCCCTGGTCGGCCTGCAGCACATGGTCGATGTACAGCTGGCGGTAGCCGCCGACGATGAGGTTCTGCGGAGGCGCCAGGTCTGCCATGCGCGCCGCCAGCTCTGCGTCGGGGATGTCCAGGTGCAGGCGGCCGTTGGCGCAGTCCAGTTCGATCCAGTCGCCTTCCCGCACCGTGGCCAACGGCCCGCCGGCAGCGGCTTCCGGTGCCACGTGCAACACCACCGTGCCGTACGCCGTGCCACTCATGCGCGCATCGGAAATCCGCACCATATCGGTCACACCCTGGGCCAGCAGCTTGGCCGGCAGGCCCATGTTGCCGACCTCGGCCATGCCTGGGTAGCCCTTGGGCCCACAGTTTTTCATGACCAGGATCGAGTTGGCGTCCACGTCCAGTTCCGGGTCGTTGATGCGCGCCTTGTACATGTCGAAGTTCTCGAACACCACCGCACGGCCACGGTGCTGCATCAGCTCTGGGCTGGCGGCGGACGGCTTGAGCACCGCGCCCAGCGGGGCGAGGTTGCCGCGCAGCACGCAGATGCCGCCGTCGGCGCGGATCGGGTTGTCGAGGGTGCGGATCACTTCGTCCTGGCCGTAGATCGGTGAGTCCTGGGTGTTCTCGCCCAGGGTCTTGCCGTTGACGGTCAGGGCATTCGGATGCGGGATCAGGTTGGCTTCACCCAGGCGGCGCAGCACCGCGGGCAGGCCGCCGGCGTAGTAGAACTCTTCCATCAGGAAGCGCCCCGAGGGTTGCAGGTCGACGATGGTCGGCATGCCACGGCCCATGCGGGTCCAGTCGTCGAGGTCGAGTTCGACGCCGATGCGCCCGGCGATGGCCTTGAGGTGGATCACTGCATTGGTCGAGCCGCCGATGGCCGCGTTGACGCGGATCGCGTTTTCAAACGCCTCTTTGGTGAGGATCTTCGACAGCTTCAAGTCTTCGCGCACCATCTCCACGGCACGCATGCCGGACATGTGCGCCAGCACATAACGCCGCGCATCCACCGCCGGGATCGCCGCGTTGTGGGGCAGGGACGTGCCCAGCGCCTCGGCCATGCAGGCCATGGTCGATGCGGTGCCCATGGTGTTGCAGGTGCCCGCCGAGCGCGACATGCCGCCCTCGGCCGCGAGGAAGTCATCCAGGGTGATGGTGCCAGCTTTCACCTGTTCGCTGAGCTGCCACACCACGGTGCCCGAGCCGATGTCCTGGCCCTTGTGCTTGCCGTTGAGCATCGGCCCGCCGGTGACCACGATGGCCGGCACGTCGCAACTGGCGGCGCCCATCAGCAGGGCCGGGGTGGTTTTGTCGCAGCCGGTCAGCAGTACCACGCCGTCAATCGGGTTGCCGCGAATCGCCTCTTCCACGTCCATGCTCGCCAGGTTGCGGGTGAGCATGGCGGTGGGGCGCAGGTTGGATTCGCCATTGGAGAACACCGGGAACTCCACCGGGAAGCCGCCGGCCTCGATTACGCCGCGTTTGACGTGCTCGGCGATCTGGCGGAAATGCGCGTTGCACGGGGTCAGCTCCGACCAGGTATTGCAGATGCCGATGATCGGCTTGCCATGGAACTGATGGTCGGCAATGCCCTGGTTCTTCATCCAGCTGCGGTACATGAAGCCGTTCTTGTCGGCGGTACCGAACCACTGGGCGGAGCGGAGGCCGGGCTTTTTATCAGGCATGATCGATTCTCTTATTGTATGACTATATGTTCTATGCGTGCTTAAACATAAGCGCAAAAACGCTGCTTTGGAAGAGTTGTTTTGTAAATAGTCCTACTATATAGTCGATCTCAACTGAGGCATGACCCTGGCGGATTTTCGCGAGAGGCGTCCCCCGAGCTTCTATAAAAACAACAATCGGAGATCGACCCCATGAGCCAGGAACTGCGGCTTATTCGGCGCATCACGCTGAAACTGATTCCCTTCCTGATCCTGCTGTACCTGATCGCCTACGTGGACCGTTCCGCCGTGGGCTTCGCCAAGTTGCACATGGGCGCCGACGTCGGCATCGGCGATGCGGCCTATGGCCTGGGCGCAGGGTTGTTCTTCATTGGCTACTTCCTGTTCGAGATCCCCAGCAACCTGATGCTCGACCGCTTCGGCGCACGCCGCTGGTTTGCGCGGATCATGATCACCTGGGGCGCCATCACCATCGGCATGGCCTTCGTGCAGGGGCCGCACAGCTTCTATGTGATGCGCTTTCTGCTGGGCGCGGCGGAGGCGGGGTTCTTCCCCGGCGTGCTGTACTACATCACCCAATGGTTTCCGGTACGCCATCGCGGCAAGATCCTCGGGCTGTTCATCCTGTCGCAACCCATCGCGATGATGATCACCGGGCCAGTGTCCGGTGGCCTGCTGGGCATGGACGGCATCCTGGGGCTGCACGGCTGGCAATGGCTGTTCATCGTCATCGGCACTCCGGCGATCCTGCTGACCTGGCCGGTGCTGCGCTTCCTGCCGGATGGCCCCAAGCAAGTCACCTGGATGAGCGACGACGAAAAGACCTGGCTCACCGGCGAGCTCTCCAAAGACTTGCAAACCTACGGCCAGACCCGTCACGGCAACCCGCTGCATGCCTTGAAAGACCAACGCGTGTTGCTGCTGGCGCTGTTCTACCTGCCGGTGACCCTGAGCATCTACGGTCTGGGCCTGTGGCTGCCGACCCTGATCAAGCAATTCGGCGGCACTGACCTGGTCACCGGCTTTATCGCTGCGGTGCCATATATCTTCGGCATCATCGGCCTGCTGATCATCCCGCGCAGCTCCGACCGTTTGAACGACCGCTACGGCCACCTTGCGGTGCTCTACGTGCTGGGCGCCATCGGCCTGTTTTTCAGTGCCGCGCTCAGTGTGCCGGTGCTGCAAATGGCCGCGTTGTGCCTGGCGGCGTTCGCGATGTTTTCCTGCACCGCCGTGTTCTGGACCCTGCCCGGGCGCTTCTTCGCCGGCGCCAGTGCGGCGGCGGGCATTGCCCTGATCAATTCGGTGGGCAACCTCGGCGGCTATATCGGCCCGTTCGTGATCGGCGCGCTCAAGGAATACACCGGCAACCTCGCATCGGGTTTGTACTTTCTGTCCGGGGTGATGCTGTTCGGGCTGGTCCTGACCTTGGTGGTCTACCGCCTGCTCGAGCGCAAGCACGTGCTGCCCGCCGACCAATTTGCCGCCAGTGCCCGTGGCGCCACCCGACCTTAATCCAGGAGAACAGTCATGCGTTTAGTTCAGTTCGAGTTGCGTAACGGTGACCGCCGCGTCGGCGTGGTCGACGGCACCCAGCTGCGCGAAGTACACACAGCCCGCAGCGTGCGCGAGTTGGCCCTCGCCGCCATCGACGCCGGCGTAGGCCTGGCGCAATACGTGGACAGCCTGGGCCTGGATGACAGCTACGACTACGCAACGCTGCTGGCCGACCTGAGGATTCTGCCGCCGCTGGACCACCCGGACCCGGCCCACATGCTGATCAGCGGCACTGGCCTGACCCACCTGGGCAGCGCCTCGGCACGGGACAAGATGCACCAGGCCGGCGACGACACGGCGCTGACCGACACCATGCGCATCTTCCGATGGGGCGTGGAGGGCGGCCGTCCACCGGCTGGCCAGGCGGGCGTGCAACCCGAGTGGTTCTACAAGGGCGACGGCAGCATCGTGGTGCGCCCCGGCGCAGCCTTCCCGGTGCCACCGTTTGCCGAGGATGCCGGTGAAGAGCCGGAGATCGGCGGCCTGTATGTGATCGGCCCGGACAGCAAGCCCTATCGCGTCGGTTTTGCGGTGGGCAATGAATTCTCCGACCACATCATGGAGCGCAAGAACTACCTGTACCTGGCCCATTCCAAGCTGCGCAGTTGCAGCTATGGCCCGGAGTTGCGCGTGGGCGAGTTGCCCCAGCATCTGGCGGGCACCAGCCGTATTCTGCGCAACGGCGAAGTGATCTGGCAGAACGAGTTCCTCAGCGGCGAGGCCAATATGTGCCACAGCCTGGAGAACCTTGAGTACCACCACTTCAAATACCAACAGTTCCTCAAGCCCGGCGATGTGCACATCCACTTCTTCGGCACCGCCACGCTGTCATTCGCCGACGGTATACGGACCCAGGCCGGCGATGTGTTCGAGATCAGCCAGGCCGAGTTCGGTGCGCCGCTGGTCAACCGTGTCGGCAGCAGCGCTGCGGCGTTCGAACCCGGCAACGTCATCACCCTTTAATGGAGAACCCCATGACTCAGTTTCTCGGCCACAACTACATCGGCGGCCAGCGCAGCGCCAACGGCAGCATCACGCTGAAAAGCGTCGACGCCAGCACCGGCGAAGCCTTGCCCCAGGACTTTTTCCAGGCCACGCCGCAGGAAGTCGACGCCGCCGCCAAGGCTGCCGCGCAGGCCTACCCTGCGTACCGCGCCTTGAGTGCCTCGCGCCGTGCACAGTTCCTGGATGCGGTGGCCGATGAGCTGGACGCGCTGGGGGATGATTTTGTCGAGCTGGTCTGCCGCGAAACCGCGCTGCCGGCCGCCCGCATCAAGGGCGAACGCGGACGTACCAGCGGCCAGATGCGCCTGTTTGCCACAGTGCTGCGTCGCGGTGATTTCTACGGTGCGCGCATCGACAAGGCACTGCCCGACCGCCAACCGCTGCCACGCCCGGACCTGCGTCAATACCGCATCGGCCTTGGGCCGGTGGCAGTGTTTGGCGCGAGCAACTTCCCCCTGGCGTTTTCCACGGCGGGCGGTGATACGGCGGCGGCTTTGGCGGCCGGCTGCCCGGTGGTGTTCAAGGCCCACAGCGGGCATATGGCGACTGCCGAACGCGTTGCCGATGCGATCATCCGCGCGGCCGAGGCTACCGAGATGCCGGCCGGTGTGTTCAATATGATCTTCGGCGGTGGCGTGGGTGAAGCGCTGGTCAAGCACCCGGCAATCCAGGCGGTGGGCTTTACCGGCTCACTCAAGGGCGGGCGTGCCTTGTGCGACATGGCGGCGGCGCGCCCGCAGCCGATCCCGGTGTTCGCCGAGATGTCGAGCATCAACCCAGTGATCGTATTGCCCCAGGCCCTGACAACGCGGGCCGACAGCGTGGCGCGCGACCTGACCGCCTCGGTGGTACAAGGCTGCGGCCAATTTTGCACCAACCCTGGCCTGGTGATCGGTATCGCGTCGCCCGCATTCACCGCGTTCACCCAGCAAGTCGCGCAACTGATCGGCGCGCAACCGGCGCAGACCATGCTCAACGCCGGCACCCTGGGCAGCTACGGCAAAGGCCTGGAAAAACTCCTGGCGCACCCGGGCATCCAGCACCTGGCGGGCAACCAGCAGGCCGGCCATCAGGCGCAACCACAGCTGTTCAAGGCCGATGTGAACCTGTTGATCGACGGTGATGAAGTGCTGCAGGAAGAAGTGTTCGGCCCCACCACCGTGTTCGTCGAAGTCGCCGACCAGGCCCAGCTCAGCGCCGCCTTGCACGGCCTGCACGGGCAACTCACGGCGACGATCATTGGCGAGCCGGCCGACCTGCAACAGTTCGCCGAACTCACGCCGCTGCTGGAGCAGAAGGTCGGGCGCATCCTGCTCAACGGCTACCCCACCGGTGTGGAAGTCTGCGATTCGATGGTGCATGGCGGCCCGTACCCGGCCACCTCGGATGCCCGTGGCACCTCGGTCGGCACCTTGGCCATCGAGCGTTTCCTGCGCCCGGTGTGCTTCCAGAATTACCCTGATAGCCTGCTGCCCGACGCGTTGAAAAACGCCAACCCGTTGCGTATCCAGCGGCTGGTGGATGGCACGCCATCCCGCGACCCGCTGTAACGCGCACCTGAGAACAACAATCCAGGAGGCATCATGTCGTGTATCGCCGTTACCCCGCACCGTGCGCAATTGGGCGAGGGACCGTTCTGGGACGCGCCCACCCAGGCGCTGTACTGGGTGAATATCGCCGGCAAACAGGCGCTGCGCCTGATGGGCGGGCAGTTGCGGGTGTGGCAGTTGCCCGAGCATGTCTCGGCGTTCATTCCGTGTGAACGCGGCGATGCCCTGGTGACCCTGAGCAGCGGCGTGTATCGCCTCGACCTGGTCACCGAGGCCCTGACCCTGCTGTGCGTGGCCGACCCGCAACCGGGCAACCGTGGCAACGAAGCACGCTGCGATGCCCAGGGTCGCCTGTGGCTGGGCACCATGCAGAACAACATCGGCGAGCAGGGTGAAGACCTGCCCATCACCCGGCGCTCCGGTGGCCTGTTCCGTATCGATGCCGATGCGCAGGTCACACCGTTGCTCAGCGGCCTGGGCATTCCCAACACCTTGCTGTGGAGTGATGACGGCCGCCACATGCATTTTGGCGACAGCCTGGACGCCACGCTGTACCGCCACGCTATCCAGCCGGACGGCCAACTCGAATCCGCGCAGGTGTGGTTCGGTCCCCATGAGCGTGGCGGGCCGGACGGTTCGGCCATGGATGTGGAAGGCTACATCTGGAACGCCCGCTGGGATGGCAGTTGCCTGCTGCGCCTCACGCCCGACGGCACCGTCGAGCGCATCATCGAACTGCCCGTCAGCCGCCCCACCAGTTGTGTGTTTGGTGGCCCGGACCTGACCACTCTGTACATCACCAGCGCGGCCAGCCCGTTGGATCACCCCTTGGATGGCGCGGTGTTGGCCATCGAGGTCGATGTGCCTGGAACACCCTGTCATCGCTTTGCCGGATAAGTCCCCGTTTAAAAACAACAACAAGGAGTCACCCGTATGAATCGTCGTCGTGGTTTGCGTTCCCTGTGCTGCGCCGCTGTGGCGGTCTCGGCCATGAGCTTGAGCGGGCTGTTGCTGGCCGCTGAAGAAGTGAAGATCGGTTTCCTGGTCAAGCAGGCCGAGGAGCCGTGGTTCCAGACTGAATGGGCCTTCGCCGAGAAAGCCGGCAAGGAACATGGCTTCACCGTGATCAAGATCGCCGTGCCCGATGGCGAGAAGACCCTGTCGGCCATCGATAGCCTGGCCGCCAACGGTGCCAAGGGCTTTGTGATCTGCCCGCCGGATGTGTCCCTCGGCCCGGCCATCGTCGCCAAGGCCAAGGCCAACGGTTTGAAAGTCATTGCCGTGGATGACCGCTTTGTCGACGCCAAGGGCAACTTCATGGAGGACGTGCCGTACCTGGGCATGGCGGCCTTTGAAGTGGGCCAAAAGCAGGGCGCCGCGATGGCGGCCGAAGCGAAAAAACGCGGCTGGGACTGGAAGGACACCTACGCGGTGATCAACACCTTCAACGAACTCGACACCGGCAAGAAACGCACCGACGGCTCGGTCAAATCCCTGGAAGAGGCCGGCATGCCCAAGGACCACATCCTGTTCACCGCCGCCAAGACCCTCGACGTACCCGGCAGCATGGACGCCACCAACTCGGCGCTGGTCAAGCTGCCCAGCGGCGCGAAAAACCTGATCATCGGCGGCATGAACGACAACACCGTGCTGGGCGGCGTACGCGCCACCGAAAGCGCCGGCTTCAAGGCGGCCAACGTGATCGGCATCGGCATCAATGGCACCGATGCCATTGGCGAACTGAAAAAGGCTGAAAGCGGCTTCTTTGGCTCGATGCTGCCCAGCCCGCATATCGAGGGCTACAACACTGCGAAGATGATGTTCGATTGGGTCATGAGAGGCACCGAGCCTGCGAAATACACGGCGATGGACGAAGTAACCCTGATCACTCGCGCCAACTTCAAGGAAGAACTGACCAAGATCGGGCTGTGGCAATGACCGCTGCCGTCCTGCAGTTTGACGGCATCGGCAAAACCTTCCCGGGGGTCAAGGCGCTGGATGGCATCAGCTTCAGCGCCCACCCTGGGCAGGTGCACGCCCTGATGGGCGAGAACGGTGCGGGCAAGTCGACGCTGCTGAAGATCCTCGGCGGCGCCTACATTCCCAGCAGCGGCACGCTGCGGATCGGCGCGCAGGCCATGGCCTTCCGAAACGCCGCCGACAGCATTGCCAGCGGCGTGGCGGTGATCCACCAGGAGTTGCACCTGGTGCCGGAAATGACAGTGGCCGAGAACCTGTTCCTCGGCCACTTGCCCTCGCGTTTTGGCGTGGTCAACCGGGGGCTCCTGCGCAAGCAGGCCCTCGCGTGCCTCAAGGGGCTGGCGGATGAAATCGACCCTGCCGAGAAACTCGGACGTCTGTCCCTGGGCCAGCGCCAATTGGTGGAAATCGCCAAGGCGCTGTCCCGTGGCGCCCAGGTGATCGCCTTTGACGAGCCCACCAGCAGCCTGTCGGCGCGGGAAATCGACCGCCTGATGGCGATCATCACGCGCCTGCGCGATGAGGGCAAAGTGGTGCTCTATGTGTCGCACCGCATGGAAGAAGTGTTCCGCATCTGCAACGCCGTCACGGTGTTCAAGGACGGTCGGTATGTGCGTACGTTCGAGGACATGAGCGCTTTGACCCACGACCAACTGGTGACCTGCATGGTCGGTCGCGACATCCAGGACATCTACGACTACCGCCCGCGTGAACACGGCGAAGTCGCGCTCAAGGTCGATGGCCTGCTCGGTCCCGGCTTGCGTGAACCGATCAGTTTCAGCGTGCGCAAGGGCGAGATCCTTGGCCTGTTCGGGCTGGTCGGGGCTGGGCGCACCGAGCTGTTCCGGCTGCTCAGCGGCCTGGAGCGCGCCAGTGCCGGCAGCCTGCATTTGTGCGGGCAGGCGCTGCAACTGCGCTCGCCCAGGGATGCCATCGCCGCCGGCGTGCTGCTGTGCCCGGAAGACCGCAAGAAAGAGGGCATCATTCCGCTGTCCAGCGTCGCCGAGAACATCAATATCAGCGCACGCAGTGCCCACTCCAGGTTCGGCTGGCTGCTGCGCGAGGGCTGGGAAAAGGGCAACGCCGACCAGCAGATCCAGGCCATGAAGGTCAAGACACCCAACGCCGCGCAGAAGATCATGTACCTGTCCGGTGGCAATCAGCAGAAGGCCATTCTCGGTCGCTGGCTGTCGATGCCGATGAAAGTCCTGCTGCTGGACGAACCGACCCGTGGCATCGATATCGGCGCCAAGGCCGAGATCTACCAGATCATCCATAACCTGGCGGCCCAGGGCATTGCGGTGATTGTGGTGTCCAGCGACCTGATGGAAGTGATGGGCATCTCCGACCGCATCCTGGTGCTGTGCGAAGGCGCGATGCGCGGCGAACAAACCCGCGAGCACGCTACCGAATCCAACCTGCTGCAACTGGCCCTGCCGCGCAGCGTGGCGAACTGAGAGACGACTATGACCACTCAACACAACGTGCTGCCCACGGCACGCAAGCCCCTGGATCTGCGGGCCTTGCTGGATAACTGGGCGATGCTGCTGGCGGCGGTGAGCATCTTTTTGCTGTGCGCCTTGCTGATCGACAACTTCCTGTCACCGCTGAACATGCGTGGCCTGGGCCTGGCGATTTCCACCGTGGGCATCGCGGCCTGCACCATGCTGTTCTGCCTGGCGTCGGGGCATTTCGACCTGTCGGTGGGCTCGGTGATCGCCTGCGCCGGGGTGGTGGCGGCGATTGTGATGCGCGACACCGACAGTGTCCTGCTCGGCATTGGCGCCGCCTTGCTGATGGGCCTGCTGGTGGGGCTGATCAACGGTATCGTGATCGCCAAGCTGCGGGTCAACGCGCTGATCACCACCCTGGCGACGATGCAGATCGTGCGCGGCCTGGCGTACATCTTCGCCAACGGCAAGGCGGTGGGTGTGTCCCAGGATCAGTTCTTCATCTTCGGCAACGGCCAGTTGCTGGGGGTGCCGGTGCCGATCCTGATCACGATCCTGTGCTTCCTGTTCTTTGGCTGGCTGCTCAACTACACCACCTACGGGCGCAACACCATGGCCATCGGCGGCAACCCGGAAGCGGCGTTGCTGGCGGGCGTGAATGTGGACCGCACCAAGATCCTGATCTTTGCCATGCACGGGGTGATCGGTGCGTTGGCCGGGGTGATCCTGGCGTCACGCATGACCTCCGGCCAGCCGATGATCGGCCAGGGCTTTGAGCTGACGGTGATCTCGGCCTGTGTGCTGGGCGGGGTGTCGTTGAGTGGTGGGGTGGGGATGATCCGCCATGTGATTGCCGGGGTGTTGATTTTGGCGATCATCGAGAATGCGATGAACCTGAAGAACATCGATACCTTCTACCAGTACGTGATCCGCGGCTCGATCCTGCTGCTGGCGGTGGTCATCGATCGCATGAAACAACGCTGATCCCAAGCCAAATGTAGTTCCAAATGTGGGAGGGGGCTTGCCCCCGATAGCGGTGTGTCAGTGTGCATCTCTGTCTTTGACACTCTGCTATCGGGGGCAAGCCCCCTCCCACAAGTTTAGTCGGCGGAGAATTTGAAGACGGTGTTCTGGGTGTAGGTCTGACCTGGGTTCAGGCGAGTGGATGCAAACTTGGGCTGGTTAGGCGCATCCGGAAAATGCTGGGTCTCCAGCGTAAAACCGCTCCAGTGCTGATAGGTCTTGCCAGCCTTGCCCTTCACCGATCCATCGAGGAAGTTGCTGGTATAAAACTGCACCCCAGGCTCCGTGGTAAACAGCTGCAAGCGCCGCCCCGAGGCAGGATCATGCACCTCGGCCGCCAACTGCTTCACATCACCCTGGGTGTCCAGCGCCCAGTTGAAGTCGAACCCACCCTGTTTCGGCTCGGCAAATTTGAGCTGTGGGTGATCGTCCTTGATGTGCTGGCCGATCGGCGTCGGCGTGAGGAAGTCCATCGGTGTGCCCTTGACCGGCGCCAGCTCGCCGGTGGGAATCAGCGTCGCATTCACCGGCGTGTAATGGCTGGCATGCAAGGTGGCGACCTGCTTGAGGATGTCGCCATTGCCCGCACCGGCCAGGTTGAAATAGCTGTGGTTGGTGAGGTTGAGCACCGTGGGTTTGTCGGTGGTGGCGGCGTAGTCGATGTGCAGTTCGTTGTTGTCGTTGAGGCGGTAGGTGACTTCGGTCTTCAGGTTGCCGGGGAAGCCCATTTCGCCATCCTTGGACAGGTAGGTGAGGGTCACGCCGACCGAGTCCTTGGCCTTGACCGGCGTGGCTTTCCACACCCGCTTGTCGAAGCCCTGGGCGCCGCCATGCAGCGAGTTGGGGCCGTCGTTGAGTGGCACCTGGTAGCGCTTGCCGTCGAGTTCGAAGGCGCCGCCGGCCAGGCGGTTGCCGAAACGACCGATGGTTGCGCCGAAGAACGCCGTACCGCTCTGATAGCCTTGCACGTCGTCAAAGCCCAGTACCACGTCGTCGAGCTTGCCATTTTTGTCCGGCACCTTCAGCGACTGCAACACGCCACCGTAGGTGATCACCGTGGCTTGCATGCCATGGCTGTTACGCAGGATGTACTGCTCGACGGCGGTGCCGTCATTGGTTTTACCGAACGCTTTGTGTTCGCTGGTAAGGCCCGCTGCCTGGGCGCCGCCGCTGGCGACCAGCATGGACAGGGCGAGGCCCGAAAGCAGGTAACGAGGATGCTTCATGGTCGAACTTCCTTTTGTTGTTTTGAGTGGAATAGTTCTACTAATGTGCGATATTTTGTCGATATGACAGCGAATTTATAGCCTTAAACCGCATTTTTGCAAAATAAAATAAGACTAATTAAGCGAGGCAACCTTTTATGACGACTCAGCACGCCATTTACCCCGACCTTGAAGGCAAAACCGTCCTGGTCTCCGGCGGTGCCTCGGGCATCGGCGAATTCATGGTGCGCGCCTTCGCGGCCCAAGGCGCCAAGGTCGGCTTTGTCGACCGCGCACAAAGCCAGGGCGAACGCCTGGCGGCGCTGTTGAGTTCGCGCGGGCACAGCGTGGAATTCGTCAATTGCGACATCACCGACGAGATAGCCTATAAAGCCGCCATCACTCGTTTCGAACACTCGCTGGGGCCGATCACCGTGCTGGTGAACAACGCCGCCAATGACGTGCGGCATACCTTGGAGGAGGTCGACTCGCAGATGTTCGACCAGCTGATCTCCGTCAACCTCAAGCACGCCTTCTTCGCCGCCAAGGCGGTGGTGCCAATGATGAAGGGCGCAGGCGGTGGGGCGATCATCAACCTCGGCTCGGTGGGCTGGATGATGGCTTCGGCCGGCTACCCGGTGTACGCCGCGAGCAAGGCCGCCGCCCACGGCATGACCCGCGCCCTGGCCCGGGAGCTGGGGCCGAGCCGCATCCGCGTGAACACGCTGGTGCCGGGTTGGGTGATGACGGAAAAACAACTGGCGATGTGGGTCGACGATGCCGCCAAGGAACTGATCAGCCGCAGCCAATGTTTGCCGGGGAGTGTGTTGCCGGAACACATCGCCAACATGGCGTTGTTTCTCGCCTCCGATGCCTCGGCGATGTGTTCGGCGCAGAACTTTATTGTGGATGGTGGGTGGGTGTAGGCCCGATCATTCGATCGGGTATTTTTTGAAAGCCGGGTGCTGTTCCAGGCGCTCGGCGTGGCGTTTGAGGTTGGGGAACGCATCGGCCTCGACCACCGACGCCACGGTGAACTGGCTGAACGACCAGGCGACTGCCGCCGTCAGGGAAGCCTGGGTCAATACGTCACTGTCAGGCAGTTGCTTTTCCAGCAGCGAGTAGGCCGCCAGCAACTGCCCGCTGACGCGATCCAGCCAGGGCGCATGCAGCTTTTCGGCCGGGCGCAGGTTGTGTTCGTAAACGATCTGCACGCTTTTCTCGCAGGCCGCCAGGGCCAGGCCAAGGATATGCAGGTCATGGGCACGGGCGTCGGGGGAAGGGGGCAGCAGCTTTTTGTCGGCCGGGGCCAGGGTTTCCAGATAGTCGAGGATCAGGCTGGAATCCATCAGCACCGTGCCGTCATCCAGCACCAGGGTCGGGGCCTTGACCACCGGGTTGATCTGGGCGAACTCGCTGAAGGTGCTGAACACCGACAGTGGTTCATGCACAAAATCCACGCCGTACAGGTCCAGGGAAATGGCCACGCGGCGTACGTAGGGCGAGTCCAGCATGCCGATCAGTTTCATGAAGCCTCCGTTGCTCACAAGGTGATGGCTCCAGAGAGTAAGGGCACAGGATCGGCATGCGCAATGACTGAATGTTGCCTGCAAAGGTCAGGCTGCGGTCATTCAGGCAGGACGCCTGATGTTCTGCCGGCTGGCCCCCGGTGGCTGGCCGGTAATGCGCTTGAATGCACGACTGAACGCCGCCTGGGAGGTGTAGCCCAGGCGCAGCGCCACTTCTTCGATGGGTAAACGCTCCAGGGTCAGCCATTGGCTGGCCAGGCGCATGCGCAGTTCCGTCATGTAGCGCAGTGGCGGGATACCCAAGGTCGCCTGGAAGCGTTCGGCGAATACCGAGCGGGAGGTATAACACTGCGCGGCCAGTTCGGCCACGCTCCAATCGCGCCCGGGCTGCTGGTGCAGGACGAGCAGGGCGCCCGCCAACCGTGGGTCGCGCAACGCTGCCACCAAACCCGACGCATTGCCGCAGGCACACTCCACCCAACCCCGCACAATCATGGCGGCCACCACATCGGCCAGGCGCGTGAGGATGCCGGGGTAGCCGACGCGAGCCGTGGCGACTTCGCGTTCCATCACCGCCAGGATCGGCATCAGGCCGGGGTAACGCTGGCCCTGGGCATCGATCAGCATCAAGGCCGGCATCAGGCTGCCCAGCCCCTGGAGACTGCCGAGTTCGAACTCCATGCAGGCACTGAACAGCAAGGTACGTGGCGGCGAGTCCGGTGATGCATCCACAGCGCAGACGCTATCGCCCAGCGACGTCGCGTCAAAGCCTCCGATGTCCTGCACCGGCCTGTCCGCACTGGACAGCAGCGCATGGGCACCGCCGTGGGAGATGAACACGGCATTGCCCGCGGACAATTCGAACAGGCTGTCGTCGTCGGTGCGCAGGGTGGCTGTCCCTGCGGCAAGGAAATGGAAGTAGGCATGCCCCGGTCTGGCGTCAAAGCCCATGCCGAAGCTCGGCCCGGCCTGGATACGCCGGTACTGCACGCCGCGCAGGCGCATGCCGCGCAGCAGTTCGTCGATAAGGTCGGAGGACAGGGTGAACGGGGCCGCTGCAGTCATGTTCGGGGTTTCAGTCAAAAACTCAAGGGTTTGCATCATAGATCATCCGGTTTGGCAAACCTAGACTGGCCGTCGTGCTAATGACCGAGGATGTCGTGTGATGAATGATTGTGTAGCCCAAGCTGCTCACCCTGCCCAGGTGGCGCCCGATGCGCCCGCCTGGATGGCGGTGTTTTCCCTGGCCATGGGGGTGTTCGGCTTGTTGACGGCCGAATACCTGCCGGCCAGCCTGCTGACGCCAATGGCGATGGACCTTGGCGTGTCGGAGGCGCTGGCCGGGCAGGCCGTGACTGTGACGGCGGTGGTGGCGTTGTTCGCCGGGTTGCTGGTGCCGGGCCTGACGCGTGGAATCGACCGGCGCGTGGTGCTGCTGGGTTTTTCCCTGCTGATGATTGCTTCCAACCTGTTGGTGGCGTTTTCTTCCGGCCTGGCGGTGCTGCTGTTGATGCGCATCCTGCTGGGGGTTGCCCTGGGCGGCTTCTGGAGCATGGCGGCGGCGGTCGCGATGCGCCTGGTGCCGGCGGCGCTGCTGCCCCGGGCGCTGTCGATCATCTTCAGTGGGATTGCCGTGGGCACGGTGGTTGCCGTGCCGCTGGGCAGCTACCTCGGCGGCGTGTACGGCTGGCGCAGTGCATTTGTGGCAGCGGCAGCGGTCGGCACCGTGACGCTGGTGTTCCAGCTGTTCACGCTGCCGCGCCTGGCTCCCACGGGCAGTGCACGCTTGCGCACGGTGCTGGATGTGCTGCTGCGTCCAGGCATCGCCATCGGCATGTTGGGCTGCGTGCTGGTGCACACCGGGCACTTTGCGTTGTTCACCTACATCCGGCCCTTCCTGGAAAGCACCACGGGCGTGGGCACCGAAGGGCTGGCCTTGATGCTGCTGGGCTTCGGCGCCGCCAATTTCGTCGGCACGCTGTTGGCCGGTTGGATGCTGGTGCGTTATCCACGCGGCACGCTGGTGCTGATGCCGGTGTTGGTAGGCGTCGCGGCGCTGGCCCTGGTGTTGCTGCCGGCCTCGCTGTCAGGCCAGGCGTTGCTGCTGGCACTGTGGGGCATGGCCTTTGGCGGGGTGCCTGTGGCGTGGTCGAACTGGGTGGCCCGCGCTGTACCGGATCAAGCTGAAAGTGCCGGCGGCATGGTGGTGGCGTCCGTGCAATCGGCCATTGCGGCGGGCGCGGCCGGAGGGGGCGCGATGTTCAGTCTCAGTGGCATCAGCGGCGTGTTTCTCGGCGCCGGTGTGTTGATGCTGTTGGCTGCCTTGTTGATCGCACTGCGGGTGCAGGTGCCACGCACCGAGCCGGGCGTTGGTGCGGCGCTGCACCTGTGAACTAGCCGGCCAGGTTGGCCAGCAGCCACGCCGTGAAACTTCGCGCCAGCGGGTCATGCTCGCTGTCGCGGTGGGTCAGCATTGCCCAGCTTGGTCCGCGAATGGTCGCCTCGACCAGGGGCGTGAGCAACCCATCCGTGTGCGCCTGGCGGCTGAGCAACTGGCTGACCAGGCCAATCCCCAATCCGGTACACACCGCGTCGAGCAGCAAACCAGGGTCGGAAAAATTCAGGCCCTGGTCCTGCTGCCCCACATCGACCCCGGCTTCCACCGCCCAATGGCTCCAGTCCATTTCCCGCTCACCGTGCAGGGTGGTGCACTGTTCCCTGGGCTGCTTCAACAGCCGTGGGTGGCAGGCGGGAAACAAGCGGTCTGCATGCAGCACCTTGAAGCTGCATTCGGCCTGGGAGCTGATGTCGTCGCGCACCGCCAGGTCGATGGTCTGGCTGGCCATGTCGGGCACTTCGTCGGTGCTGAAGATCCACAGGTCGACTTCCGGGTGTTGCTGGCGGAAATCCGCGAGCCGTGGCAGCAACCAATGGCGTGCAAAGGTCGGCGTGGTGTTGAGCACCAGTTGATTGGGCTTGCGGTACTGCCCCAGGCGCCGCACGCCCACCGCCAGTTGCTGCAACAGCGCCTGGGTGGTGCTGAGGAAATCATGCCCGGCGTCGGTCAGGGCCACGCTGCGCCCGCTGCGGAAAAACAGCGGCTGTTCCAGGTACGCCTCCAGGCTGCGGATCTGCTGGCTGATCGCCGATTGGGTCAGGTGCAACTCTTCGGCGGCCTTGTGGAAACTGCCCAGTCGGGCGGCGGCTTCAAAGCCACGCAGGGTGCCGAGCGGCGGCCAGTGATTGAGCATGCTGATAAGTTCCTCTAATCAGTTTTCTACAAAATCCATCGTTTGTCCGGCGTTGTGAGCCGCCATAGCATGTACCCCAAGACTCCGTGGGCAGTTTTTACTGAACACAATGACTTAACTGAAGGGTACTTGTCATGCAGCACAATGCAATGCAAAACAACAGTTGGTGGATGCCTGCGGAGTGGGCCAGGCATGCGGCGACCTGGATGGTCTGGCCGCACAACCAGGGCCTGTGGGAAACCACCTGGGGCGTGACCCTGGCGCAGGTGCAGCAGGATTTTGCGCGGGTGGCCAATGCGATTGCGCGCTTTGAACCGGTGAAGATGATTGTTGATCCATCGGCTGTAGTCGGCGCCAAGGCGCTGTGCGGGCCGGGCATCGAGTTGATCGAACAGGCCGTGAACGACAGCTGGTGCCGCGACTCCGGCCCGACCTTTGTCTGCCACCCGCAACTGGGTACCGCCGGGGTGAGCTGGCGCTTCAACGCTTGGGGCGGCAAGTCGGCCCACGACCTGGACGAAAGCCTGGCGCGCCGGGTGCTCAACCACCTGGGGCTGGAGTGCTTCGGTACGCCCCTGGGCAATGAAGGCGGTGCCATCCATGTGGACGGCGAAGGCACGCTGATCACCACTGAATCAGTGCTGCTCAATCCCAACCGCAACCCCGGCATGAACAAGGCCGAGATGGAAGAGATCTTTGCGCGCCTGCTGGGCATCAAGAAGACCATTTGGTTGCCCGGCGACCCGGACTACGTCACGGGCGACATGACTGACGGGCATGTTGATGGTGTCTGCGCATTTGCCCGCCCTAGCGTGTTGCTGGTCGATGCGACTCACGATCAAAGCTCTGTATACGCCGAAGTGGTGCGCGAAAACCGTCGCGCCCTGGAACTCGCCACCGACGCCCAAGGTCGCCGTTTCGAGCTGATCGAGCTGTATGAAGCCACTGATGCGGTCGACACCGACGCCGAGGTGTTCTGCGCCTCCTACACCAATTTCTACATCGCCAACGGCGCAATCATCATGCCGGCCTATGGCATTGCAGCCGATCAGGTCGCGGCTGAAGTCTTGGTCCAAGCATTCCCTGGTCGCGAGATCGTACCGGTGCAGATCAACTACCTGGCCCATGGCGGCGGTGGGGTGCATTGCATCACTCAACAACAACCGGCGTGGGTGAAGCCATGAGCCTCTTGACGATTGCTACCACCCAGATGCCCTGCACCTGGGACCTGCCCGGCAACCTCGACCGTGCCGAGCAGCTAGTGCGCGACGCGGCGGCGCAGGGCGCGCAGGTGATCCTGTTGCAGGAACTGTTCACTACGCCGTATTTCTGCATCGAACAGCACCACAAGCATCTGGCGCTGGCCGAGGAATACGCGCACAGCCACGTACTCAAACGATTTGCCGCCCTGGCCCGGGAGCTGGGCGTGGTACTGCCGCTCAGCTGGTTCGAAAAGGCCGGCAATGCCTTCTTCAACTCCCTGAGCGTGGCGGATGCCGATGGGCGCTTGCTCGGCGTGTACCGCAAGACCCACATCCCGAATGCCATCGGCTATCAGGAGAAAGAGTATTTCAGCCCCGGCGATACCGGGTTCCGCGTGTGGGACACCGCGTTCGGGCGCCTCGGTGTGGGCATCTGCTGGGATCAGTGGTTTCCCGAAACCGCACGCTGCCTGGCGCTGCAAGGCGCCGAAGTGCTGCTGTTCCCCACCGCCATCGGCTCGGAACCCGGCTGTGCCACGCTCGACTCACGGGACCATTGGCAGATGACCATGCGCGGCCACGCGGCAGCGAATCTGTTGCCGGTGGTGGCGGCCAATCGCGTCGGGCGTGAGGTGGCGACCACCGACCCGAGCCTGCAAATGGACTTCTACGGCTCATCGTTCATCTGCGACCACAAGGGCAAGCTGCTGGCCGAAGCGGATCGCGACTCCACCGGCGTGTTGTTGCATGGCGTGGACCTGTCCGCCATGCGTGAGGAGCGCCTGACATGGGGCATCTATCGCGACCGTCGCCCTGAGATGTACAGCGGCCTCCTGACCCTGGACGGGCGCCCATCATGAAGCGGCTATTGAGTTGTGCGCTGATCATGACGAGTGTCTGCGCCTCGGCCGACGACAAAACCCTCAAGCTCTATAACTGGGCCGACTATTTCGCCGCCGACACCCTGTCCAAATTCACCGCCGAGACCGGCATCCGGGTGATCTACGACGTGATGGACGGCAGCGAAACCCTGGAAGCCAAGTTGATGGCCGGCGGCAGTGGCTACGACCTGATCTTCCCTGGTGATACCGTGGCCGAACGCCTGATGCGCGCCGGCAGTCTGCAAGCACTGGACCCCGCCAAGCTCAGCGCCATGAGCGACATCGAGCCGGGCCTGCAGAAACTGCGCACCCATTACGTCAACTCCAACAAAGCCACGGTGCCCTACACCTGGGGCACCATCGGCCTGACCTACAACACCGCGCAGATCCAACAGCGAATGCCGAATGCGCCGGTCAACAGCCTCGATTTGCTGTTCAAGCCGGAGAACGCGGCCAGGTTCGCTGATTGCGGCATCTCGCTGATCGACTCGCCGGACGAAGTGCTCGCGGTGGTGCTCAACTACCTGGGCCGCGACCCGCGCAGTGCCAAGCGCGAGGACCTGGCGGCGGCCAGCGAGCTGCTGCTCAAGCTGCGGCCCTACATCCGCAAGTTCCAGTCGCAACCGGTGACCGACCTGGTCAATGGCAACCTGTGCCTGTCCCTCGGCTACAGCGGCGACATGACCCAGGCCCAGCGCGCCGCCGATGCTGCCGGCAAAGCGGTGACCTTTGGTTATCACATCCCCCGTGAAGGCACCACCGTGTGGATGGACACCATGGCCATCCCGGTCGATGCGCAGCACCCGGAATACGCCTATGCGTTCATCAACTTCGTGATGCGCCCGCAAAACATGGCCGCCATCACCAACCTCACCGGCTACCCGACCGCGAACGCCAAGGCGCGGCCGGACGTGGAGGCGAGCATGCGCGACAACCCGGATATCTACCCGGACGCAGCGACCTTCGAACGGTTGATCGCCGGCAAGGACATCCCCCAGGCCGACATGCGTGCACGCATGCGGGTTTGGACTAAATTCAAGACGGCCCTGTGATTGAGATGTTTGTTGTGGTGAGCCGACTTGCTGTGGTGAGCGGGCTTGCCCCGCGCTGGAGTGCGCAGCGCTCCCGCTTTTTCGGGGCCGCTTCGCACCCCAGCGCGGGGCAAGCCCGCTCACTACAGACCTGTACCCTACGTTGAGGATTTTATGCCAACCCGTCGCACTTTCATCAAACACGCCAGCGTGGTCTGCGCCATGACCCTGATCGCCCCGCACATCCGTGCCGCTACCCGCGGCCGTTTCTACATGCCCGACGAGGGCGAAAAACATCGCCAGGCCTTCATCGCCTTTGGGGCCCAGGACGCCATCTGGGAGGACTTCACCGCCGATGTGCAAGCTGCCCTTGGCCGTATTGCCCGGGCGATTGCCGAGCATGAACCGGTCACGGTGTTCTGCCGCGAAGATGAGCGTGGGCTGGCCGAACAGCACTGCGGCACCCGCAATATCACCTTCGTGGAAACCGAGCTGGATGACATCTGGATGCGCGACACCGGTGCCAATTTTGTCATCGACGGCACCGGCGGCCTGGGCGCGGTGGACTTCAACTTCAACGGCTGGGGCGATAAGCAGCAGCATGCCGATGATGCGTTGCTGGCTGCACAGATCGCCGAAGCAACCGGCGCCCGGCCTATACGCAGCGAACTGGTGGGCGAGGGCGGGGGCATCGAGGTGGATGGCCTGGGCACCGGCATCATGACCGAAAGCAGCTGGATCAACCGCAATCGCAACCCGGACTGGAGCAAGGCCGAGGTCGAGGCCGAACTCAAGGAGCGCCTGGGCCTGCGCAAGATCATCTGGCTGCCGGGTATCAAGGGCAAGGACATCACCGATGCCCATGTCGACTTCTATGCACGTTTTGTCTCGCCTGGCGTGGTGCTGGCCAACCTCGACACCGACCCCGAGTCCTACGACCACAAGGTCACCCTGGCGCACCTGGAAATCCTCAAGCAGGCCACCGACGCAGACGGTCGCCCGTTGCAGGTGCATACGGTGTCACCACCGCTGAACCCGCGCAAAAGCCAATTCAGCCGGAGCAACGAGGACTTCGCTGCCGGCTATATCAATTATTTCGTGATCAACGGCGCGGTGATTGCGCCTGAATTCGGCGACCCGGTGGCAGATCGCAAGGCATTGGAGCTGCTGTCGCGCCTTTACCCGAATCGCAGGGTGGTGCAGCTCAATATCGATGCGATCGCGGCGGGCGGCGGTGGCATTCACTGTGTGACGAGCCATCAACCTTTGGTTTAGTCTGGAGCGCTTCGCTAATCGCAAACGCCTCTGGAGCCGTCAGCATGACCGATTACGTACCCCCGAAAGTGTGGACCTGGGACACCGAGAATGGCGGCACGTTCGCCAGCATCAACCGTCCCATTGCCGGCGCCACCCATGACAAGGAACTGCCGGTGGGCAAGCATCCGCTGCAGCTGTATTCCCTGGCCACGCCCAACGGGCAGAAGGTCACGATCCTGCTGGAAGAGCTGTTGGCCCTCGGGCACAGCGGCGCGGAGTACGATGCCTGGCTGATCAAGATCGGTGACGGCGACCAGTTCGGCAGCGGCTTCGTGGGGGTGAACCCGAACTCCAAGATCCCGGCACTGCTGGACCGCAGCGGCGCCACGCCGATTCGGGTGTTCGAGTCCGGAGCGATCCTGCAATACCTGGCCGAGAAGTTCGGTGCGTTCTTCCCTACCGAACCGGCGGCCCGTGCCGAATGCCTGTCGTGGTTGTTCTGGCAGATGGGTAGCGCGCCCTACCTGGGCGGTGGTTTCGGCCATTTCTATGCGTATGCGCCGAGCAAGATGGAATACGCGATCAACCGCTTTGCCATGGAGACCAAGCGTCAGCTCGATGTGCTCGACCAGCGCCTGGCGGTGAGCGAATACATCGCGGGTGATGAGTACACCATCGCCGATATCGCGATCTGGCCGTGGTATGGCGGGTTGGTCAAAGGCCGTTTGTATGGCGCGGCGGAGTTCCTCTCAGTGCATGAGTACAAGCATGTGTTGCGCTGGGCGGATGCGATTGAAGCACGGCCGGCGGTGCAGCGTGGGCGGCGGGTCAACCGGGTGTCCGGTGAGCCCCATGAGCAACTGGCCGAGCGGCATGACGCCAGCGACCTGGACTAAAGGCCTGACGCGGTAAGAACTGTGGGAGCGGGCTTGCTCGCGAATACGGAGTGTCAGTCAACAGATCCATTGGCTGATCCACCGCAATCGCGAGCAAGCCCGCACACACATTTGGATTTGTGTATTTCACTCTACTTGTAGCGCTGCTCAAACACTGCCACCTGCTCGGGCTTGATCAGCTCGAACGGCACCCACACCTGCGGCTCAATCGCCTCGCCCTTGATCATCCGCACCGCCGCCTGCACGGCCTGGGTGGCCTGGGCCTTCGGGTCCTGGAACACCGACGCCGTCAGCAAGCCGCGCTTGATCGCCGCCAGCCCGTCGGGCAAGCCATCAATGCCCACAATTGCCACATCGCCCTTGGCTTTACCCGCTTGCTGTAAAGCCATGGCCGCACCAATCGCCATTTCATCGTTGTTGGCCACGATGGCATCGAACGGCGTGCCCGCCAGCAGCCAGTTGCTGGTCAGGTCCATGCCCTTGCTGCGCTGCCATTCAGCGCTTTGCTGCTCGACGATCTTGATCCCGGGAAAGTCCTTGAGCACCTGTTTGGCGCCCTCTGTGCGGTCATGGGTGGCGTTCTGTGCGAGGTCGCCCATGATGATCGCCACGTTGCCCTTGCCGCCGAGTTTTTCCGCCAGGTAGCGCATCTGCAACTGCCCGGCCTCGATGTCGTTGGAGGCCACGGTGACCACGCCTTTGGGCAGGGTGCGTTCGTCCGGGTGGCGGTTGACGTACACCAGCGGTGTCTTCGCCGCCACGGCGGCGCGGGTCATGTTGGCGGTGGCGGCGGTGTCCACCGGCAGCACGATCACCGCGTCGACCTTCTGATTGAGAAAGCCTTCGACCTGATTGAGCTGGCGCACCACGTCGCCCTGGGCGTCTTCGAACTGGATCTGCACGTCCTGCTGCTTGGCGGCGGCTTCCAGACCGGTGCGCACGTAGGTCATGAAGTTGTCGTCGACCCGGGCAATGCTCACGCCGATGCGATAAGCGGCGAAGGTCCATTGGCTGAACAGCAGCAACAGCGTGGCAGCAAGCAATGAATAGCGGTTCATAAGGGGGTTCCTTTTATTGTTATAGGGTGAACGCCTGGCGGAAACGTGCCAGGGCCAACTCACTGTCACCGCTGGCCCAGCCTTCCAGGCCGACCACGCCGCTGTAGCCCATGGCATGCAAGGCCCTGGCGATGGCCGGGTAGTGGATTTCGCCGGTGCCGGGCTCCTGGCGTCCCGGCACGTCGGCCACCTGGATTTCACCGATGTGCGGGCCGGCGCGCTGGATCAGCTCGATCAGGTTTCCTTCGCCGATCTGCGCGTGGTACAGGTCCAGGTTCATCTTCAAATGCGGGCTGCCCACGGCCTTGATCAACGCCAGAGTGTCGTCGGCGCGGGCGAATGGCGTGCCGGGGTGATCGACCTCGGTGTTGAGGTTTTCCAGCAGGAACACACGGCCGGCGTCCTGCCCCAGGCGGGCGATTTTTTCCAGGGTCTTGCAGGCGCTCAGCCACATGCGCCCGGTGGTCCGGCTCACCGGTTGAACGGGCAGGCCGCCTTCGCCCAGGCCGGTGCCGTGCAGGTTGAGGCTGGGGCAACTCAACCGCTCGGCTACCCCCAGGGATTCGCGGGCGCTGTCGAGCAGTTGGCGGATGCCATCGGGGTCGGTGAGGGTGCCGCTGATGTAGCCGGTCATGGAGGTGAAGTCGGCGCCGGTGGCGGCCAGGGCGGCGATGTCCTTGTCTGTCCAGTTCCAGATTTCGGCGCTGAACCCCAGCGCGTGAATGCGCTTTACGCGCTCGACAAAGGGCAGGTCGAGAAACACCATCTCGGCGCTGACCGCCAGCTTGAACGGGCTCATACCGCCACCGCCTTGCCGGTTTCGAACGACTCGATGCACGCACGGGCAATCGCCAGGGCTGCGCGCGCGTCTTCGCCACTGGCCATCGGTTTGGCGCCGCTGCGCAGGCAGTCGACAAAGTGGTTGAGCTCGGCGATGTAGGCGTCGCGCAACAGGTCGGTGTCCAGGCGCTGGGTGTCGGCCTGGATGCCTTGGGCGAGGTAGCGCACCAAGTCGGACTCGTTAAGGCTGCCCATGCTCAGCATGCCGGCGCTGCCGAACACTTCGCCGCGCACGTCGTAGCCATACACGGCCTGGAAATTGGCTTCGGCAGTGGCGATGGCGCCGTTGTCGAAGCGGATCGCAACCACAGCGGTGTCGAGGAAGCCTTTGTTTTTGTAATCGGGCGCGATCAGTGCGTCAGCCATCACGTAGACCTGCACCGCCTCGGCGCCGGGGTTGAGGTAGCGCAGCGTGTCGAAATCGTGGATCAGGGTCTCGAGGAAGATCACCCATTGCGGCGAAGCGGCCGGGTTGTTCAGCGCCGGGTCGCGGGTCAGCGAGCGCAGCAGCTGCGGGGTGCCGATGCGGCCGGCGGCGACGTCGAGGTGCGCGGTGCGAAAGCTCTTGGCGAAACGCCGGTTGAAACCGACCTGCAGCGGCACCCGCGCATCGGCCGCGGCCGCGATGGCACGGTCGGCCTCATCCAGGGTGATGGCCATGGGTTTTTCGCAGAAGATCCCTTTGCCCGCGCGGGCCGCGCTGATCACCAGCTCGGCGTGGCTGCGGGCGGGGGCGGCGATGAGTACGCCGTCGATGTCCGGGTCGTCGAGCAATTGTTGAGGGTCGGTGTAAACCTTGCTCACGCCCAGTTCAGCGGCGAGGCGGGCGGCCTGGCCTGGCGTCGGGTCGGCAATCGCCGCCAGGCTGGCGCCGGGGATATGCCGAGCGGCGGTCAGGCCGTGGAAGCTGCCCATGCGACCGGCACCGATCAAACCCAGGCGGATGTGCTGTGTACTCATGAAATAACCCCTTGTTGTTATTGGCCCCAGGACGGTCCTGGTGGGCGAAGGGGTAGGAGCAAGGCTTGTGCCAATTCATAACACATTGATAAATAGCGATTTATTATTATTCATAAGCAAATAGTGTTCATTTAATGAACATGTCTATACTGACATGTCAAAAACATGGACATGGATACCGCCCCAATGAGCATGGCGTTCAGCGTGCAAGACCTCGACTACCTCGCAGCCCTTGGGCCTGCTGCGCTGAATGATGGCCCAGTGGCCGCGCTGGAGCAGGCCTGGCGTGACTGCCTGGCCGGTCAGGTCGAGCGCCCGGCGCACGTGCGCCAAGTGATCTGGGATTCGTGGCGGCGCAGCGTCGAGGCCGGTATCGACCCGGCAGACAACGCGTACCGCTTCGTGGCCGCCGAAACCCTGGCCGCCACCCAGACCACCCACCGCGTGCTGATCGCCGCCGCCGCGCAAGTCATGCGAGGTTTGCTGGCCTACAACCCGCGAGGCCATATCAACCTTACCGATGCCGACGGCACCACCCTGTATTTCTGCGGGCTGGACATCACCCCCGTGGGCAGTCGTCTGCTGGAATCGGTACAAGGCACCAACTGCACCGGCCTGGCGCTGGCCGAAGATCGCTTGGTGTACGTGCTGGCCGAGGAAAACTTCGGTATCGGCCTGCGCCAGCGCCGCATGCACTGCGCCGCTGCGCCGATCAAGAATGCTCAAGGCCAGACCCTGGCCATGCTGACCCTCACCGCCGAGCCCGGCTGGTTTCACTTCCATACCCTCGGCACGGTGCAGGCTGCGGCCGATGCCGTATCGCGGCAGATGGCCCTGCAAGGTCTGTTGGAAGAACAGCAAACCGTCCTCGAAGTGCTCAACGAAGGCCTGGTGGTGCTGGATGAGCGTGGCTGCATCAAGGCGCTTAACCGCTATGCCCGGCACCTGTTCGGGGTGGGGCTGGAGCTGATCGGTCAGCCGTTTCAGCAGTTGGGGCGCAGCGAATTGAGCGACTCGATGGGCGAGGCCGTTCGCGACCTCGACTGCACCTTCCACCTGCACAACCGCAGCCAACTCGCCTGCCTGGTCTCGGTGTGCCCGCTGGAGCAGGGCGGGGTGATCGTGTCACTGCGGGAGAACCGCCGCATCCGCGAAATCACCCGGCGCCTCATCGGCACCCAGGCCAGCTACACCTTCGACACCATCCAGGGACACTCGCGGGCGATCCAGGACGCGCTGCACTTGGGGCGCATCGCCAGTCGCAGTGATTCCACCACGCTGATCCTGGGTGAAAGCGGCACCGGCAAGGAGCTGTTCGCCCAGGCCATCCACAACGGCAGCGACCGCTGCAACGGCCCGTTTGTGGCGGTCAACTGCGGCGCGATTCCACGCGACCTGGTGCAAAGCGAGCTGTTCGGGCATGTCGAAGGCGCGTTTACCGGCTCGGCGCGTGGCGGCTCGGCGGGTAAGTTTGAACTGGCGGATGGCGGTACGATTTTTCTGGATGAGATTGGCGACATGTCCTTCGATG
The DNA here is from genome assembly GCF_059133265.1 of Pseudomonas sp. FBCC-B1565. NCBI lineage: Bacteria > Pseudomonadati > Pseudomonadota > Gammaproteobacteria > Pseudomonadales > Pseudomonadaceae > Pseudomonas > Pseudomonas sp. FBCC-B1565. Next base: position 4,145,790 of record NZ_CP101438.1, on the reverse strand, counting down.
CCCAGGTGAGCTTGCTGCGGGTGTTGCAGGAAGGTGAGATCACCCGTGTCGGCGCGAAAAATTCGCGGCAAGTGGACGTGCGCATCATCGCCGCCACCCACCGCAACCTCAGCCAGGCGGTAGCGGAAGGCGCGTTTCGCGAAGACCTCTACTACCGCCTCAACGTGCTCAACCTGACCGTTCCGCCACTGCGCATGCGCCGTGAAGACATTCCGCTGCTGGCGCGGCACTTTCTGGCCCGCTGTGCACGCTCGTTGCGTAAGTCGGTGCAGGGCTTTTCACCGGAGGCGATGGCATTGCTCTCGGCCTATGGCTGGCCGGGCAATGTGCGCGAGTTGGAAAACAGCATCGAGCGGGCGACCAACTTGGCGACGGGGGCGCTGATCGAACCGGTGGACCTGCCATTGGAAAGCCGCCAACGCGCCCCGCTGCGCGGCTACGAACCGCACCCCGCCCAGGACCTGAGCAGTCACGAAATGCACGCCATCGTCGCCGCGCTTAAAAGCACCGGTGGCAATATCCGCCTGGCTGCGCGGCAACTGAACGTGTCGCGGGGCGGGCTGTACAACAAGATGAGTCGGTTTGGGCTGAATGCCGGGGATTTTCGTGGCGACTGAGATTTAAGCCTGGCGCAGTTCAAATGTGGGAGGGGGCTTGCTCCCGATAGCGGTGTGTCAGTCGATTCATCAGGTGACTGATTCAGCGCCATTGGGGCCTTGGTATCTACACAATTCTGGGGCTGGCGCTGGACCTGTGGGAGGGGGCTTGCCCCCGATAACGGTGTGTCATTCGATTCATCAGGTGACTGACTCAGCGCCATCGGGGCCTCTGTATCTACACAATTTCGGGTATGGCGCTGGACCTGTGGCGAGGGAGCTTGCTCCCGCTGGCGGCCTGGTAGACGATCAGGATGTTGGATCAGACCGGGTACATATCCGTTATTTAGGTAACGGCCACTATGGGTTCCGCTTTTACAGCGGCTCACTTTTGAAGAGCGCAAAAGTAAGCAAAACGCTCTTGCCCCAACACTCGGCACCTCGCTCACGCTCGGTGTGCCCGTAATCCGACAGGTATTTGGGGGGCCGCCGCCACGCGCCATCCATGGCGCGGGGCGGCTAAACCGGCATCCCTGCCGGTTTACCCCCCAAATCCCTGTCGAATTCCGGCCAGCGTGTTTGACGGGGCGCCTTAGATCAAAAGCGAGATCAAGATCAGGATCAAGAGCGACTCGCTTCGCATCGTGGTTAGCGTTGGTTGCTACAGCGTTGTGTCGGTGCCTATGGCCATCGCAGGCAAGCCAGTTCTCGCAGGGTTAATCGTATTTAGGCGGTTGTCTTAGGGGGAGTCAGGCACTCGATGGAGCGATCCACGGTGGTCTTGGCAATCTCCAGTAAATGCCACACCGCCAGGATCTTCGCCCGCTCGGGATTATCCAGTGTATCTCCACAATCCAGCGCGGTCGCCGATGCACTGTCGAGCAAGCTGGCGGTGTAGAGCAGAGCGTCTTCGAAGCTCAGGTCTTCGTTGATGGAGTGGAAGCCCTGGGTGGGCAGGTAGTGATCGATGGCGCGGTTGAAGGCGGCGCGGTCTTTGGCGGGGGCGAAGGGTGGGTCGGGTAGGGCTTTGTCCATGGTGCAACTCCTATTGAGCAAAGAAGCTACCGCCAACGCTGCTAAACGAGGGTGGCAGCTGTACGCGGGTTAGCAGACCGGTCAATAGGAAAACCAGCGCACCCGAAGGTGCCCCGCGCACAGCCACCATAAACGCAGATGTGAGCCGTGTGCCTATTGATGTCGGGCTGCTAAACCCGATCGCTGAAAAACCAGCGACGGACCGCAGACTAGCCACCGATTCCAGCAGGCACAAGGCGGCGAGGATTGTCTAGGAAACGTCCTGCAATTAAAAGGGACCTGCCTTGCTGGCCCTTTACAAACCATGACCAAATGCCACTAACCGCCCCCTGGCGGGTCGTCTCGCAGGCCTATGGCTTCAACTGTTTCCATTCAATGGCAAAGCGGGCCAGGTATTTGCGCAGGCGGTCTGCGTCATTGGGTTGTGCCTTGGCCTGGCGTGACACACCGAACAGTCGGCGGCCGGCGTCGGAAAGGCTGTCGGATTGCAGGCACACGTCGATTACGGCCTTGAGTTGCAATTGGTCGAACAGGTCCAGATCGGCCGGTAGCAGCGCATGGGTTTCGGTCAGCCCCCAGGCGTAGCGCAGGCGTTGGATTTCCTCTTCAGCCTGGGCTTCATCAATACGCCCGCTGTCGGCCAGGGTGGCCATGCGTGTGATGGAGGCCGACAGCTCGCGAAAGTTGCCCAGCCATGCCGCTTCGCTGGAACAGGCGAACGCCAGGTAGCGGCGGCGCGCCTCTAGATTAAAGCGCACGCGACGACCTTGCTCGCGGGCGTGGCGCTCCAGTTCGAAGTCGATATTGGGCTCGATATCCTCGCGCCTTCCCGTCAGGCCCGGCAGGTCAAAGGTCCACAGGTTGATGCGCGCATACAGGTCTTCGCGAAACAGCCCTTCGGCCACACGCCCGCGCAGGTCGCGGTGGGTGCCGGCGATGATCAGGAAGTCGCTGGCCACTTCACGGTCGGCGCCCATGGGGTAAAAGCGTTTTTCTTCGATGGCCTTGAGTAGCATCGCCTGTTCATCCAGGCCCAGCTCGCCGATTTCATCGAGGAACAACATGCCGCCGTCCGCCGCGCGCAGCAGGCCGTCGCGGGCGTTCTGCGCGCCGGTGAAGGCGCCCTTGGTATGCCCGAACAGTGCTGACATCGCGCCATCGCCGCGCAGGGTGGCGCAGTTGACTTCCACGAAGCGCCCCTGCACTTGGTGGCGGCTGCGCTTGAGTTCGTAAATGCGCCGGGCGAGAAAGGATTTGCCCGCGCCGGTGGGGCCGATCAGCAGCATGGGCGCGGTGGAACGCACGGCCACGCGCTCGATCTGTTCGATGGTGGTATTGAACGCACTGTTGCGCGTGGCAATCCCTGACTTGAGGAAGGCCAGGCCTTCCAGGCGCTGGTGGGCGAAGCGCGAGGCGATGCGGTCGTAGCGTGACAGGTCGAGATCGATCAGGGCGTGGGTGCCCGCGGCCGGTGCGGTGTCGTCACGGCGGCGAAGGGGGGCGGTCTGGATCAGCCGCGCCGGCAGGTTGCGTGCCTCGGTGAGCAGGAACCAGCAAATCTGGGCCACGTGGGTGCCGGTGGTGATGTGGACCAGGTAGTCCTCATGGTCGGTGTCGAAGGTGTAGGCGGCGGTGAAGTCGTGCAGCGCGCCGTAGACCTCTTCGAAATCCCAGGGGTCGTTCAGTGGCATGGGGTGCAGGCGCACCTCGGTGGTGGGCGAGATCTGCTGGATGTCGGCGCGTATCCGCTCGGCGAGGCTGACGTCACGGGCGTCGATGTCGTGGATCAGCTCCAGGCGATCGACCTGCAGGTTATCTTGCTGGCACAGGCCGACGCTGGGGCGCCAGTGATTCCAGCGGTTGGCGCCCTTGCCGACGCGATCCAGCTTGGACCCGATAAACCCGATGGCGACTGTGCGCTTGTGTTTCATGACTAGACCAAAATATAAATAACGATAGCCAAGGATATGAATGGCGTGAGGCCCTTGTCATCGGTTTTCAACGCTTCAATGCGTTTACATTAAAAATATCGATATAAAACAATAGCTTAAAAACTTTAAGCCCGGTATGGAAAAACCTGGCACGCCCGCTGCTATATCCCAGCCAACGCCGCAGTGCCGGCTTTTAAAAAAAAGAATCGAGATCATGCAAGAGAACACCTACCAACTGCTGGAAGTCGCCAACGGCAAGCCGATCAAACTCTGGACCCAGGGCGTGCCTGTGGAGCCTGAGGCGCGCAAGCAATTGATGAACACCGCCCAGATGCCGTTCATCTTCAAGCACCTCGCGGTGATGCCGGATGTGCACCTGGGCAAGGGCTCGACCATCGGCAGCGTGATCCCCACCGTGGGCGCGATCATCCCGGCAGCAGTGGGCGTGGATATCGGCTGCGGCATGATCGCTGCGCGTACCACATTGATGGCCGGCGACTTGCCCGACAACCTCCACGGTCTGCGTTGCGCCATCGAGGCCGCGGTGCCCCATGGTCGTACCCGCAGCCGCCAGGGCCGCGACAAAGGCGCGTGGGAACATGTACCGGCCCAGGCCGATCAGGTGTGGTCGGCGCTGCATCCACGCTTCAAGGCGATCACCGACAAGTACCCGCAACTGGAACGCAGCAACAACCGCCACCACTTGGGCACTCTGGGCACCGGCAACCATTTCGTCGAGGTGTGCCTGGATGAAGCCAACCGTGTGTGGTTCATGTTGCACAGCGGCTCGCGTGGAGTGGGGAATGCCATCGGCAACCTGTTTATCCAACTGGCCCAGGCGGACATGCGTCAACACCTGGCCAACTTGCCTGACCGCGACCTGGCGTACTTCGAAGAGGGCAGCCAGCACTTCGATGACTACGTGGAAGCCGTGGGCTGGGCGCAGGATTTTGCCCGGCAGAACCGTGAGTTGATGATGCGTGCGGTGGTCCAGGCCACGCGCCAGGTGATCAGCAAACCGTTTGAAGTGGCGCTGGAGGCCGTGAACTGTCATCACAACTACGTGCAGAAAGAGCGGCACTTCGGCGAAGAGATCCTGGTTACGCGTAAAGGTGCGGTGTCGGCGAAGAAAGGTGAACTGGGGATTATCCCAGGCTCCATGGGCGCCAAAAGCTTCATTGTGCGTGGGCTGGGTAACGAAGAGTCGTTCTGTTCCTGCAGCCACGGCGCCGGGCGCACCATGAGCCGCACCAAGGCGAAGAACACCTTCACCGTGGCCGACCAGATCCGCGCCACCGCCCATGTGGAGTGCCGCAAGGACGCCGATGTGATCGACGAAATTCCGATGGCCTACAAGGACATCGACCAGGTTATGCACGCTCAGCGCGAGCTGGTGGAAGTGCTGCACACTTTGCGCCAAGTGGTGTGCGTCAAAGGCTAAGAGGGGAAGCAAGATGCAAAAGGATGAACGCCACCCATTGAGCGACGCCATGCGCGCGCGGGTGCTACAGGAGCTTGACTGCATAGAGCGCGAACGCAATGTCACGGTGCTGTATGCCTGTGAGTCCGGCAGTCGGGCCTGGGGGTTTGCTTCCACCGACAGCGACTACGACGTGCGCTTTGTCTACGTGGAAAAACCCGACTGGTTCATGCAGGTGGATGCGCCGCGCGATGTGATCGAGCGCCCGTTGGATGACGAATTGGACGTGAGTGGTTGGGAGTTGCGCAAGACGCTGGGCCTGCTGCGCAAATCCAATCCCACGTTGCTGGAGTGGTTGGACTCGCCGTTGGTGTATCGCCAGCACGTCGAGGCGACAGCGCAGTTGCGCGCCTTGGCCGAGACGTTCTACAGCCCGCCGGCGGCGCGCAGTCATTACCTGTCGATGGCCAGGAAAAACTTTCGTGGTTACCTGCAAGGCGACACGGTGCGGTTCAAGAAGTACTTCTACGTGCTGCGACCGTTACTCGCGGTGCGGTGGATCGACCTCGGGCTGGGCCGTCCACCCATGACGTTCGCCGATTTGTTGAGCACGGTGGATGACCCGCAACTGCTCGATGAAGTGGACGCCTTGCTGGTGTTGAAACGCAATGCCGGGGAAGCGGCGTACGGGCCTCGGCGTCCGGTGCTGCACGCGTATATACACGGTGAATTGGAACGCAGCGTGCCGGTCTTGCCACGCACCCAGGCAGACTCACACCCACTGGACCGGTACCTGCGGGACACGGTCAAACGCTTTGCTTAAGGATGACGATGAAACAGGACGTGATTGAACTCGACGGCACCATCGGCGGTGGCCAGGTACTGCGCAGTGGCCTGAGCTTGTCGATGGTGACCGGGCTGACCCTGCGGATTAAAAATATTCGCGCCAAGCGCAGCCGGCCGGGGTTGATGCGCCAACACCTGACCGCTGTGCTGGCGGCGGCGCAAGTCTGTGGGGCCCAGGTACACGGTGCGCAATTGGGCTCGCAATCCCTGGTGTTCGAGCCGGGGCCGATTCAAGGCGGTGAATACCGCTTCAGCATCGGCACCGCCGGCAGTTGCACCCTGGTGTTGCAGACCCTGCTGCCGGCCTTGCTGCGCGCGCCCACGGCCAGTCGCGTGACGATCTGCGGCGGCACCCACAATCCGCTGGCACCGCCGGTGGACTTTTTGCAGCGTGCCTGGCTTCCGCTGTTGCGGCGCATGGGCGCGGCTATCGAATTGAGCTTGAACCGGTATGGGTTTGTGCCCGCCGGTGGTGGTGAGTTGGAGGCGTTCATTCAGCCAGCGCAACTGGCACCGTTGCAGTTGATGCAGCGCGGAAAACTGCTCGAAGCCCGGGCGATAACGCTGAATGCCGGGTTGCCTGCCCAGGTCAGCGAACGCGAGTTCAAACGCGTGCGCCAGCGCTTGTCGTTCGATGAGTCCCAGTTGTGCCCGATTGAGATCGACCCGGAACAAGGTCCGGGCAACGTGCTGATGCTGGAGTATGTCCACGAACACGTCACCGAAGTGTTCAGCGCTTTTGGCCAGGCCAACCTGCGCGCCGAGACGGTGGCTGACCAGGCGATCGAGCAGGCCATGGAATGGAACGGCACCGACACGGCGGTGGGCGAACATCTGGCCGATCAATTGTTGTTGCCGATGGCATTGGCTGGCGGTGGTCGTTTCACCACACCGCATATGAGCGACCATCTGCACAGCAATATGCAGGTGATCCAACGCTTCCTGCCCGTGCGGATTGAGAGTCACGTGCGGGAGGAGGGCGGCTTGATCATCGAGTGCCGCGCCCGCTAGAGGTTCTCCGACGTCACAATCTGCGGCGGTATATACACCCGCTGCCGCGCCGGATCGAACCCTTGCGCACTCTGCAACTCCACCATCAACTGCACCAACGCCGTCGCCGTCTGCCCCGGTTGCGAGTCCATCACCACATCGATCAAGCCCTGGCGCAGCGCCTGGCGCGACAGCTCGGTGGACTCCTGCAAAATGCAACACAACGCCGGCCGCTTGGGCAACTGCGCCAGGGCGCTGATGATGCCATCGCCGCCGCCGCCCACCACGCAGAGGCCGCGCAGGTCGCTGTGGCGGCTGATCAGGTCGAGGGTGGCTTCTTCGGTGATGTCGCAGTTGTCCAGGTTGATCAACGGCTCCAGCGGCTTGAGCCCCGGCGCGTGCTCGGCCAGGTAGCTGTGCAGGCCTTCGACCCGTGCCTGGTGGCCGAGAAAACGATGGCCGCCGAGCAGGATGCCCACGCTGCCTTTGCGCGCGCCGCAGGTGCGCGCGAGCAACCAGCCCATGGTGCGGCCGACCACATGGTTGTCCTGGCCCACGTAGGGTTCATCGGCCTGTTCATGGATATCCGAGAGCAGGGCGACCACCGGCACGCCGGCGGCGCGGATCTGCGCCAGGCACGCGTTGATCAGCGGATGGGCGAAGCTGACCACCGCCAGGCCATCGCACTGCACGGCCAGTTGTTCGATCTGCGCGACGATGGCGCTGGGCGAGCGATCCACGATGTACTCGAACTGGCACGTCAGGTTGGCGTTGGCATGCTGTTCGGCAGCCGTGCTGATTGCCTGCGCCAGGCTGGCATAGAACGCCTGGGCGGTGGCCAGCAACAGGATGCCGAAACGATAGGTCGGCCGACGTTCGCGAATGCGCTGGCCGATCAGCCGCGCCGCGAAATACCCCACCGCTTCGGCCGCCTGGAACACCTGCTCGGCGGTCTCGGGATTGACCGGTGCCCGTGCATTCAGCACGCGGTCGACGGTGGCCACACTCAGCCCGGCCTGGGCGGCCACGCTGGCGATGGTTGGGCGTTTGTGGTTGTTCATGACTGGCCCCTTGAGCGTCTTGATAGAAAACTATCAAGCCCCGCTGGGCCTGGATGATAGCTTGATAGGGAATGGATTCAAGGCCTTGAGGCCGAATAACCGGTTCTCTAAGGTGGGTTTCACACAGCACCAGAAACCACCCGCTTGCGGAGAACAATAACAATGCCTGGACACACCGCTCCTCTCACCCGTCGCGACTACAGCCTCACCGGCCCCGAAGCCGCCCGCGCCGTTGAAAAAGGCCTGGTCTCGGCCAGTTGGTACCAATCGCCGATCTCGCGTAAACGCATGAAAGAACTGATGCAGCGCCGTGACGGCCCGGCGCTGCTCGATACCGTCCTCTGGGTGAGCGCACTGTTTGCCAGCGGTTTTGGTGGCTACTGGTTCTGGGGCACCTGGGCCTGCGTGCCGTTCTTCCTCGTCTATGGCGTGCTGTATGGCACCGCGTCCAACCCGCGCTGGCATGAAACCGGCCACGGCACCGCCTTCAAGACCCGCTGGATGAACGACGTGCTGTACCAGGTCGCCAGCTTCATGTGCATCTTCGAACCCCACGTGTGGCGCTGGAGCCATGCCCGGCACCATACCGACACCATCGTGGTCGGCCGTGACCCAGAGATCGTCGAACCGCGTCCGCCGAGCTTCCTGATGATGGGCCTGAGCCTGTTCAACCTGCCCCTGGCCTGGAAGACCTTCAGCGGCGTGGCGCGCCACACCATCGGCAAGATGAGTGCCCAGGAAGCGGACTTCATCCCCGAATCCGAATGGCCCAAGGTGTTCCGTGCCGCGCGCATCTGGGTCGGCATTTATGCCTTGGTGATTGGCACTGCGTTGTACCTGCACAGCTGGTTACCGCTGATGCTGGTGGGCCTGCCGAGTATTTATGGCGCCTGGCTCGGCTATCTGTTCGGCCTCACCCAGCATGTCGGCCTGGCTGAAGACGTACTCGACCACCGCAGCAACTGCCGCACCATCTACATGAACCGTGTGCTGCGCTTTATCTACATGGACATGAACTACCACCTCGAACACCACATGTACCCGATGGTGCCGTACCACGCCCTCGCGCAACTGCACGAAGAAATCCGCAGCGACTGCCCGCCGCCTTACACCAACCTGTTCGAGGCGTACAAGGAGATCCTGCCGACCATCTGGAAGCAGCGCAGCGATCCCACCTATTTCGTCCAGCGCCCGATTCACCCGAACACGCATCCGGCGGCCCATGCGCCGGTGCATGCAGAAACCGCTGCCGGCTGACCCCCCTCCAAGCACAAGAGAAAACGCCATGAACGATCAATGGATCGAGGTCTGCGCCGTGGGCGAAATAGACGAAGAAGACGTGCTGCGCTTCGACCACGGGCCGCACACTTACGCGGTGTATCGCTCGGCCGAGAATGAATTTTTCGCCACCGCCGGCCTGTGCACCCACGAGAAAATCCACCTGGCCGACGGCCTGGTGATGGACCACGTGATCGAGTGCCCCAAGCACAACGGGCGCTTCGATTACCGCACCGGCAAGGCCCTCGGCGCGCCGGTGTGCGTCAACCTCAAGACTTACCCGGTGCGGGTCGAAGCGGGGCGGGTGTTGCTCGCCGTCACGGCCTGATCATGAACGATCCCTTGATCATCGTCGGCGCCGGCCATGCCGGTGGCCGTGCGGCGCTGACCCTGCGCGAAGAGGGTTACACCGGGCGCCTGATCCTGATCGGCGATGAGCCGCACTTGCCCTATGAACGGCCGCCGCTGTCCAAAGGCGTGTTGCAGGGCACGACGGACCTGGCCGGCTGCAGCCTGTGCGACAGCGTCCGGCTGGCCGAGTTGGGCATTGAGCACATCGCCGCTAACCCGGTGACGCAGTTGCAGCCGCAACAGCATCGCCTGCAACTGGCCGATGGCCAATGGCTGCGGTACGCCGGACTGCTGCTGGCCACCGGGGGGCGGGCGCGCCGCTTGCCTCAGGAGCAGGCCAACCTGCTCTACCTGCGTACCCACGATGAAGCGCTGGCCCTGCGCGCTGCGCTGAAGGCCGGGACGCGGCTGGTGGTGGTCGGCGGCGGATTCATCGGCCTGGAAGTGGCGGCGACGGCACGTGGCCTGGGCTGTGAGGTAACCCTGCTTGAAGCCGGGCCGCGATTGGCGGGCCGGGTGTTGCCGCCGGTTATCTCTGAGGCGCTGCTGGCCTTGCATCGCCAGCACGGCGTCGACGTTCGCCTGAAGGTGGCCTTGGAGTCGATCCAGGCCGACGCCGTGCTGCTGGTGGACGGGCAGCGCTTACCCTGCGACCTGGTAGTGGTCGGCATCGGCATGCAACCCAATATCGAATTGGCCACGGCAGCGGGGTTGGACGTGGGGCAGGGCATACGCGTGGATACGCACCTGCGCACCAGCGCGCCGGATATTTATGCCGCCGGTGACGTGTGTGAGTTTCGCCTGGATGGCCTCTATCAGCGCCAGGAAACCTGGCGCAACGCCGAGGCCCAGGGCCGGCATGCGGCGCTGAACCTGCTGGGCGGTGATGCGCCGTTCGAAGCGCTCCCCGGGTTCTGGTCCGACCAGTACGACTGGGGCTTGCAGACCGTCGGCGTGATCACGCCCTTGACGGTCAGCCGGCCATTGGCGAGCGGTGGCTTGCTGCTGTTTTACCTGGACGCCAATCACCGCGTGCAAGGTGCCTGCGGATGGGCACCCGGCAACAGCGTGGCCAAGGACATCAAACTCTGCGAGCGCCTGATCAGCGCGCGACTGTCACTCGATCCCGCCAGCCTGGCCGACCCCGAACTTTCCCTCAAACACCTGCTGCGAGGCTGATATGCGCCAATTCCTGGTGTTCCAATCCCTGTGGGCCATGCAGACCGAACCCGGTCCACTCGAGGCTCAACTCGAGCGCATCAAGGCCGCCGGTTTTGACGGCATTACCGACCATTACTTCAAACCCGCCGATGTCGCCCGCCTGCACGCCGCCGCCACGGCGCAAGGCTTGCAGATCGAAGGCCAGCTGTTCCCGCAATCGGTGGATGACCTAGCCGCCGCTTTGGATGTGATCAGCGCCTACGGCTGCCACCACCTCACCCTGCAAGCCGACGTGCGCCCACGCACCCAGGCCGAAGCGGCCCGACTGGTGGAAGGCTGGCAGCGGCTGGCTGAGCAGGTAGCGTTCCCGGTGCTGCTGGAAACCCACCGTTATCGTCTCACCAACGACCTGCTGTTCACCCTGGACCTGCTGGCACAGATGCCCGATCTGAAGCTGCTGGCCGACCTGTCCCACTACGTGGTCGGGCGTGAACTGCCGGAGCCGGGCGCCGCCGAGGACGATGCGCAGATACGCCGCATCCTGCGCAACAGCTGGGGTTTCCATGGTCGCGTGGCCAGTAGCGAGCAGGTGCAAGTGTCGTTGGACTTCCCGCAGCACCAAGCCTGGGTGCAGCGCTTTACCGAGTGGTGGCGCTACGGGATCGAAGACTGGCTGGCGCGCCCGCAGACGCCGCAGAGCCTGTCCTTTACCTGCGAACTCGGCCCGCCGCCCTATGCGATCACCGGTGCGAACGGCCGCGAGATCAGCGATCGCTGGGCCGAAGCGCTGAAGATGCAGGCGCTGATGCGTGAGGTGTGGCGCAGTTGTCAGAAATGATCTGCTAATCTGCGCGGGTTCAATCTCGCCCTTTAGCCTGGACTTTCACCATGACCCCATCCTCCGTTCAGCCGCCCCTGGAACCGCAGTCCGTGTGCCACCCGATCACCAGCAGCGCGATTTTCATGGTCGCCACTGTCACCCCCGGCAGCGAGGACAGGGTACGCGCCTGGTGCGCCGATATCGCCGGGCTGGTGCGCTCGGTGGGCAAGCGCGTGCCGGCCGGCAACCTGACCTGCGTCTGCGGGTTTGGCTCGGACGCCTGGGACCGCCTGTTCGGCGCGCCACGCCCGGCGGCCTTGCATCCGTTCCGCGAGTTCGGCGTGGCAGGGCGCATGGCCGTGTCGACACCGGGGGATATCCTCCTGCATATCCGCGCCGAACAGATGGACCTGTGCTTCGAACTGGCCACCCACATCATGGCGGCCCTGGGCGACAGCGTGAAGGTGGTGGATGAGGTCCAGGGTTTCCGCTATTTCGACATGCGCAGCATCATCGGCTTTGTCGACGGCACTGAGAACCCGGTAGGGCGCAAGGCCGAGGGTTTCACCATCGTCGGCGATGAAGACAGCGAGTTTCGCGGCGGCAGCTATGTGCTGGTGCAGAAGTACCTGCACAACATGACCGCCTGGAACGGTTTGACGGTGGAGGCCCAGGAGAAAGTGATCGGGCGCACCAAATTGTCGGATATCGAGCTGGATGAAGAAGACAAGCCAAGCAACTCCCACAGCGCATTGACCGTCATCACCGACGAGAACGGCGAAGAAGTGAAGATCCTGCGCGACAACATGCCCTTTGGCCGACCCGGAGCCGGGGAGTTTGGCACCTACTTCATCGGTTATGCGCGTTCGCCGCAGCCCCTGGAATTGATGCTGGAGAACATGTTCGTCGGCCGCCCGGTCGGCAATTATGACCGTCTGCTGGATTTCAGCACGGCAGTCACCGGCGGCCTGTTTTTCGTGCCCTCGGCTGACCTGCTGGAAGAATTGGCCGACCGAACCGGCAGTCTGTAAGGCAACACAGAACAAATGTGGGAGGGGGCTTGCCCCCGATAGCTGTGTGTCAGTCAACTTATATGCAGCTGACACTGCGCAATCGGGGGCAAGCCCCCTCCCACATTGGATTATTGGTGGTCTGAGATTAATGTCAGATCAGCTCAACAGCCCAGTGCTGACCGCCACAATCAGGAACACCCCCAGCAGCGCACGGTAGATCACGAATGGCCAGGTGGAGAACCGCTCCAGGAACTTCATCAGGCCCCAGATCGCGAAGAATGCCGAGACGCTCGCCACCACCAGTCCAAACAGCAAGTGCGGCCAGGCATGCGCCGGCATGTCGGCGTGCAGCAACACCCACAACTCCTTCAGCCCGGCGAGGGCGATGGCCGGCAAGCCCAGCAGGAAGGAGAAGCGCGCCGCTTCCTCACGCTTGAAATTGAGGAACAAGGCAGCGGTCAACGTGGAGCCGGAGCGCGATACCCCCGGAATCAACGCACCAATCTGCGCAATCCCGACGATCAACGCATCGCGCAGGCGCATTTCGCTCACTTCACGGGTGTGGCGTGCGCGAACCTCCGCCACCGCCAGCAACACCGCCATGACTACGCAGGAAATGCCGATCACCATCAGCCCGCGCAACGGCGAGTTGCATGCGTTCAAGGTCGAGGACAGCGCCAGGCCGGCAATCCCGATGGGGATGGTCGCCAGCACAATCGCCACCGCCAGCTTGAACCAGCGGTCGTTGTAGTCACCCCGACGTACCGCGCCGATGCTGCCGGTGGTGACCTGGCGCACATCGCGCCAGAAGTAACTGACCACCGCCGCCAGCGCCGCCAGTTGCATGGCCGCGGAAAACGCCGAACCGGGGTCCTGCCAGCCGAGCAGGGCGGGCACCACGCGCATGTGGGCGGTGGACGACACCGGCAGCAGTTCGGTAATGCCCTGGATCACGCCCAGGATGAAGATCTGCAGGTAATCCAGGGAGGCAAAACCCACATCCAGGCCGGCGGTACACATGTTGGTCAAAATAGGTGTCCTTGAAGAGCAGAGGCAAATTTCACGAAGTTTATTCGAAATGTTTCAAGGTTTCGGCAGAGGCAACACCTATTTGCAATCGGTTCAGCAAGTAGAAAGGTTGGCCTCTGCCCGTGTTTTGTGAACAATGGCGCCCTGCGTTTTTTCACCGAGAGCCCCATGCCTGAAACCACCGTCGAATTGATCCAGACCGGCCCCGAAGAAGCCGAGCTGATCCGTAATCTCTACCAGTACTACGCCTATGAATCGTCCGATTGGGAACAGGAAGATGTGGAGGCCGATGGCCGTTTCTATATCCATGACGAACACCTGGCCCGCTACTGGCAAGACCCGCAATGGAGCGCCAACCTGCTGCTGGTGGATGGCTACATCGCCGGCTTCCTGCTGATCGAAGGCAGCGAACTGCCAGGCATCGACGCCCTGGAACTGGCCGACCTGTTCATCCTCAAGCGCTACCGCCGCAAAGGCATTGGTCGCGCCATTGCCAGCCAGGTGCTGTGCAGCGGCCAGGCCAATTGGCTGGTGCGGTTCTATGACCAGGACGAAGTGTCACAGGCGTTCTGGCGCTCGGTGCTGGATAACCTGCCGCGCCCGGTGCAGACGATAGAGCTGGAGGATGACCCGCAGTTGGTCAGTTACCTGATCACGCGGGCGGCGCTGCATTAAAAGCCTGCTGCATCACCTGCGGCGGCTGGCCGAACGCCCTTAAAAACGCCTGGCGCATACGCTCGCGATCACCAAAGCCGGTTTCGCGGGCCACCACCTCGACCGGGTGGCGGCTGGTTTCCATCAGCGCCCGGGCGGCTTCCACACGCAGGGCTTCAATGGCTTTGGCCGGTGTCTGCCCGGTTTCCTCGCGGAATACCCGGCTGAATTGGCGTGGGCTCAGCCGGGCCACATCGGCGAGGGCTTCTACCGAGAGGTCGTGGGTCAGGTTCTCACGGGCGTAGGCCAGGGCCAGTTGCACGCGGTCTGACTTGGGGTCCAACTCCAACAGCGCCGACAGTTGCGATTGCTCACTGCCGCGACGCTGGGCAATCACCAGTTTGCGCGCAATGCGCCGGGCGAGGTCGCTGCCCAGGTCGTTCTCCACCATGGCCAACGCCAGGTCCACGCCGGCGCTCATGCCGGCACCGGTCCACACCTGGCCGTCGACGATAAACAGCTTGTCTTCTTCCAGGCGAATGTCCGGGTAGCGCTTGCGAAAGGCCGGTGCGTGAATCCAGTGGGTGGTGGTGCGCTTGCCTTCGAGCAGACCGGCTTCGGCCAGCACGAAGATGCCCATGCACAGCGAGGCCACGCGCCGCGACTGGGCGGAGGCGGCCTTGACCAGTTCGAGCAGGTTGGCTTCCGGCAGGCGGAATTCCAGGTAACCGCTGACGATCAGCGTGTCGTAGCCCTGCGGCCGGATCGCTGTGGTGTTCACGGAAAAGCCCTGGGACGTCATCACCGCGCCGCCACTCTCCGACACCAGGTGGAACTCATAGGCTGGCTCGCCGCGCAGCAGGTTCGCGCACTCGAACACCGAACCCAGGCTGAGGCTCAGGGATTGGAAGTTCGGGTAAACCATCAGCGCAACGCTGTGCATCGTCATTCTCCAAGGGGCGCGGGAGAGGGGATTGTCGGCGCGTGCCGGGTAAACGGCAACTGCCTTCGCGGCATGTCCGGAATCCTTGCGGATCTGACATTGTGCGCGATAGCCCCGACTCCTAACATTCCCTCAACGAACTAGACGACTGGTCTAATCGGACGGGATCAAGCATGAGCAGCGAAACCAAAAGTGCAAGACAGACCATTCTGGATACCGCGCAACGTATTGTCGGTCGCAAAGGATTTTCTGCGGTGGGCCTGAACGAAATACTGCAAGCCGCCGAAGTCCCCAAAGGTTCGTTTTATCACTACTTCAACTCTAAAGATGCGTTTGGCGTTGTATTGCTTGACCACTACTTCGACCACTACGTGCAGGGCATGCAGCAGTTGTTTGAACAGCCGGGCATGAGCCAGCACGCCAAGCTGATGCGTTATTGGCACAGTTGGATCAACAACCAGACCGGCTGCACCGACGCGGGCAAATGCCTTGCCGTCAAACTCGGTGCCGAGGTGTCAGACCTTTCAGAGCCGATGCGCCTGGCCCTGCAACGCGGCACCGCACGCACCATCGGGCTGCTCGCCGAGGCCTTGCAGCAGGGTGTCGAAGACGGCTCGGTAACGCTTACGCAACACCCCGAAAGCCTGGCCCAGCGCCTGTATGCGTTGTGGCTGGGGACCAGCGTCATGAGCAAGATCACCCGTACAGCGGCGCCGTTCGACCAGGCGCTGGGGTTGACCCGACAGTTGTTGGGGCATCCGCACGACACTGACACTCACACCTATCGAGGCACTGGAAAATGAAAGTATTAATGGTACTGACCTCTCACGACCAGCTCGGCGATACCGGGCGCAAGACCGGCTTCTGGCTCGAAGAATTTGCCGCACCCTATTACGCGTTCAAGGACGCCGGCGCCGACGTGGTGCTGGTTTCCCCGGTCGGTGGCCAGCCGCCGCTGGACCCGGTCAGCGACCTGCCGGACTTCCAGACCGAACAGACCCACCGCTTCGCCGCCGACCCGGCCGCGCAACAGGCCCTGGCGACCACGCTGAAGCTGGATTCGGTCAACGCCGATGACTTCGACACGGTGTTCTACCCAGGCGGCCACGGCCCGCTGTGGGACCTGGCAGAGTCGCCGGTATCGATCGCGTTGATCGAGTCCTTCGAGCGTGCCGGCAAGCCGATCGGCTTTGTCTGCCATGCACCGGGTGCCTTGCGTCACGTCAAGGCAGTCAACGGTGAGCCGCTGGTCAAGGGCCGTCGAGTCACCGGTTTCTCCAACTCGGAAGAGGCCGCCGTGGAACTGACCGATGTGGTGCCGTTCCTGGTGGAAGACGAGTTCAAGAAGTTGGGTGGCCTGTATGAGAAAGGCGCTGACTGGCAGTCCTTTGTCATTACCGATGGCTTGCTCGTCACCGGGCAAAACCCCGGCAGTTCCAGCGATGTCGCCAAGGCCCTGCTGAAACTCACCGCTTAACTCAATAAACCGCTGCAAGCATTGGCGACTTGTAAAAGTCGCCAATGCTTTAGCGCGCCCGCTATTTGGAAATTATTCAATGAATCACTCTATTTTAAGTACCCCGGTAAACCTGGGGCACCACACGCTGAACAACCGTATTGTGCTGCCACCGTTGACGCGCCAGCGCAGCGCCCAGCCGGGCGATATCGCCACTGACTTGATGGCCGAGTATTACCGCCAGCGCGCCAGTGCCGGCTTCATGGTCAGTGAGGGTACGCAGATTGAACCGCGTGGCCAAGGTTACGCGTGGACGCCGGGTATTTATACGCCGGCGCAGATCGACGGCTGGCGCAAGGTCACCGAGGCGGTGCATGCCGAAGGCGGGGTGATCTTTGCCCAGTTGTGGCATGTCGGTCGGGTGTCCCATAACGCCTTGCAACCGGACGGCGCCGCACCAGTGGCACCGTCTGCGCTCCAGGCATTGCAGGCCAAGGCCTTCATCGAAACCGCGCCGGGCGAGGGTGAGTTGAAGCAACCGCCGGTGCCGCGAGCGTTGACCACCCTGGAGATCGAGGAGCTGGTCGGGCACTACGCCCAGGCGGCGCGCAATGCATTGGATGCCGGGTTCGACGGGGTGGAGATCCACTCGGCGAATGGTTACCTGGTCAACCAGTTCATCTCCGCCCATTCCAACCAGCGTGAGGATGAATACGGTGGCTCGCTGCACAACCGCCTGCGCTTCCTGCGCGAGATCGTCGAAGCGGTGACCGCCGTGGTCGGGCCAGAGCGCCTGGGTGTGCGTTTCTCGCCGCTGTTCAGCGGCACCGACCAGGACCGGGTGTACATCGGCCTGGTGGAAGATGACCCGCACCACACCTATATCGAAGCGATCAAGGTGCTGGAGGCGTCGGGCATAGCCTATGTGTCGATTGCCGAAGCCGATTGGGATAACGCCCCGGTATTGCCCGAATCGTTCCGCCGAGCGGTACGCGACACCTTCAGCGGGCGGATCATCTATGCCGGTCGCTACACCGCTGAGCGCGGTGCTGATCTGGTTGAAGCAGGGCTGGCGGATTTGATCGCGTTCGGCCGGCCATTCATCGCCAATCCGGACTTGCCGCAGCGGATTTTCAACGACTGGCCGTTGAACCCGCTGCGGGCGGAAGGGATGTATGGGGGCGGCGAAGCGGGTTACGTCGACTATCCGGTGTTCGCCGGGTAATCAAACCACCCGCAACACAATCTTGCCAATGTGATCGCCACCTTCCATCCGCGCATGCGCCTGATCGGCCTGGGTGTAATCGAACACCTGGTCAATCATCGGCAGGCAGCGCCCGGCTGACAGCACCGGCCATACATGCTCGCGCAGTTGCTCGGCGATGGCGGCTTTCTCGTCCTTGGTGCGGGCACGCAGCAACGAGCCGGTGACGATGGCGCGTTTGCCGAGGATGGTCAGCAGGTCCACGTCATTGGCCTTGGCGCCGCCGAGGAAGCCGAGCATCACCAGGCGTCCGTCCATGGCCAGCGCCTTGAGGTTATTGTTGAGGTAGGAGGCGCCCATGATGTCGAGGATCACATCGACGCCTTGATCTCCGATCACCTCGGCAAAATCCTGCTCGCGATAATTGATCGCTTCAGCGCCCAAGGCACGGATGGCCGCACATTTCTCTTC
This sequence comes from Pseudomonas sp. FBCC-B1565, assembly GCF_059133265.1. Taxonomy (NCBI): domain Bacteria; kingdom Pseudomonadati; phylum Pseudomonadota; class Gammaproteobacteria; order Pseudomonadales; family Pseudomonadaceae; genus Pseudomonas; species Pseudomonas sp. FBCC-B1565. Next base: position 4,127,531 of record NZ_CP101438.1, on the reverse strand, counting down.
GCTGCCGGCGGTGGCGAATGCCTGGATACCGAACTCGCGGCACAGCATCAGCGCGGTGGTGCCGATCCCGCTGGTGCCGCCATGGATCAGCACGCGCTGGCCCTTGTGCGCGCCGCCGATGCCGAACAGGTTGGCCCACACGGTAAAAAAGGTTTCCGGGATAGCGGCGGCCTGAATCCACTCCATGCCTTCGGGAACCGGCAACGCCTGGCTGGCGGGCACCGCGCAGTATTGGGCGTAGCCGCCGCCGTTGGTCAGGGCGCATACCCTGTCGCCGATTGCGTATTCGCTGACCCCTGCGCCCAGCGCGACCACCTCGCCGGCCACTTCCAGGCCGGGGATCGGGCTGAAGCCGGGTTTCATCGGGTACTTGCCGGCACGTTGCAAGGCGTCGGGGCGGTTGACCCCGGCGGCGTGCACGCGGATCAGGATTTCGCCGGGGGCCGGGGAGGGCACCGGTTCCTGGCGCGGCTTGAGCACCTCGGGGCCGCCGGGCGTGGTGATTTCAATCAGGGTCATGTCGGTGGGCAGGGTCATTGGGCGAATCCTGAGTATTTTCGATGGCTGTGAGCATAACCGAGATTGGTGATGCAATAATGCTGCGAATCAGCATGATAAGAGTGCATATATGCAGCAGTGGAGGAGGCAATGAACTGGGACGACGCACGGGTATTCCTGGCAGTGTGCCGCGAAAACACATTGCGCGGCGCCGCACGGGTGCTGGGCGTCGACCAGGCCACGGTGGGGCGCCGGGTCAACGCCTTGGAAAAGTCCTTGAACGCCACCTTGTTCCTGCGCACCTCCGAGGGCTACGCGCTCACTGCGGTCGGCGAAGCAGCGTTGCTTTCGGTGGAGAAAATGGAGCGCTCGGCCCTCGACCTGGAGCGCCAGATCCAGGGCCTGGATGACCGCCTGACCGGCACCGTGCGGGTCAGTACTACCGATTCCCTGGCCATCGATTTCCTGATCCCGGCCATCGCGCGCCTGCACGACCAACACCCCGATGTGCGCGTGCAACTGGACGCGTCCACGCAGATCCTCAGCCTGGCCAAGCGCGAGGCCGATATCGCCGTGCGCAACCAGCGCCCGGATAACCCCGACCTGATCGCCCGGCGCATTGCGCGCTGGCCGCTGGGGTTGTTTGCGTCCCAGGGCTACCTCGACCGCCACGGCGTGCCTGAGCCGGGCAGCCTGTTCGAAGGCCATGACCTGGTGGTATACCAACCTCACCTGCAAAGTCAGAAGGACATGACCCTGGTCTCCGAACCCTTGGGCCGTGGACGCATTGTCGCGGCCTTGAGTTCCAGCCTGCTGGTGCGCCGCTCCATCGCCGCCGGCATCGGCATCGGTGAAATCCCGGTGTGCACCGGTGAGCGCGACGGGTTGGTGCGCCTGTGGCCGGAGCGCACGCGGCCACTGCCGTACGACGTGTGGCTGGTGACCCACGCCGATCTGCGCCACACCGCACGGGTGCGGGCGGTGATCGAGAAGATTGTCGCGGCGTTTGCCGGCACGGGGGAGTGAGGTCAGCACAGGCTTGCAAGCGCTTAGGTGGCTCGGTCGACACAATCGACCTTTGTGGCAATCAACCGAGAGCACGTATGAACGAATCGACGCGTCAGGACCTGGGACTATTGTTTCTGCGGATCAGCGGGGCGCTGTTCCTGCTGTGGGTGCATGGCCTGCCCAAGTTGCTCAACTACAGCGAGCAATTGAAGCTGATCGAAGACCCGTTTCACCTGGGAGCGACTATCACGTTGCTGCTGGCGATTTTCGCCGAAGTGCTGTGCCCGTTGCTGATCGTTGCCGGGGTGCTGGTGCGCCTGGCATGCCTGCCGATCCTGGCGGTGCTGTTGATCGCCCTGTTGGTGGTACACCCGGAGTGGACGCTGTTCGAAGGGCAGTTCGGCTGGCTGCTGTTGATCATCTTCACCACCTTGCTGATCAGCGGGCCTGGTCGCCTGGTCCTGAGCCAGCGTTTCTCCTGAAAAAAAAAGGGCCGGGCAAGCCCGGCCAAAATAAGGAGAGGGTGGTTCAGGCGTTTCAGCGTTGCAGGAACGCCAGCAGGTCTTCATTCAACTGCTGCGCATGGGTCACGGCGAACCCGTGGGGCGCGTCCTTGTAGACTTTCAGTTCGGCGCCTTTGATCGAGGCGGCCGCCACTCTACCGGTGGTTTCGAACGGTACGATCTGGTCGCCGTCACCGTGGATCACCAGGGTCGGTACGTCGATTTTGGTCATGTCCGGGCGGAAGTCGGTTTCGGAGAACGCGGTGACGCAATCCACCGTTGACTTGAGGGATGCCAGCATCGCCACTTGCAGGGTCTGGGTCAGCACACCGTCAGAGACCTTCTGGCCCTGGTTGAGGCCGAAGAACGGTGTGTTGAAGTCGCTGATGAACTGCGCACGGTCCTTCAACAGGCCGGCCTTGATGCCATCGAACACTTCAGTCGGCACGCCTTGTGGGTAGTCCGGTTTCTGGCCGAACAACGGTGTGACTGCACCCAGCAGCACCAGGCCGGCCACGCGCGCGCTGCCGTGGCGTGCAATGTAGCGAGCCACGTCGCCACCGCCCATGGAGAAGCCCACCAGGGTCACGTCCTTGAGGTCAAGGTGTTCGATCAACTGGGCAATATCGTCGGCGAAGGTGTTGTAGTCATTGCCGGTCCACGGCTGGTCCGAGCGGCCGAACCCACGGCGGTCAAAGGCGATGGTGCGAAAACCACGGCTGCTCAGGTATTCCATCTGGTATTCCCACATGTCGGCGTCCAGCGGCCAGCCGTGGCTGAACAGCACGGGTTTACCGCTGCCCCAGTCTTTGAAATAGATCTGGGTACCGTCTTTGGCGACGAATGTGCTCATGGAAAACTCCTTGGGTCGAGGGAAAAGGCTCGGCATCACTATTGGTGTAAAGCGTACGTCGAGCTTGTACGGGTGTGCTTGGTTGGGGTTACCAGCTGAATTTCAGCTCGACCCCCAGGTAATTGCTGTCGTCGCCCCCTGCATCGCGCAGGGTCTGCCCCACGTCGTAGTGCACGGCCTCGACGGCGCCGGTGAGGTTGGGGCTGAACACATAGTCGGTGCGCACTTGCGCATAGGCACCGGTCCAGCGATCGCCCTGGCCTGCGGTGCCGGCCACCGGCAGGTTGGGCTGGGTGTAGACCGCATCGCTGGTGGTTTGGCGCCACAGCAGGCCGATGGCGGTTTGCACGCTGAGCCTGTCGATCGGCTTGAGCGTGATCGACGGCTTGACGTGAATCAGGTTGCTGTAGCCGGTGTAGCCCGCCAGGGAAAAGTAGTAGCCGTTGGGGAACAGCGGGTTGAAGGTGCCGACGGTGCCATCCCCGGTTTTGCGGTCGCCCGAGGCGATGTCCAGTTGCAGGCCGATGCGCGGCTTCCAGGCCAGGCTGTCGAAGGTGTAGCCGGTACGGCTGCCACCGGCCCAGGCGCGAATGTCCTTGTTGCCGACCGAGCCGCTTTGCAGCATCGCTTCAATGTCCCAGTCAAAGCCCATGGCCGCGCCGCCCAAGCGTGCGTCGAACAGATGGCGGGTCTCGTCGCCGTCGGCGTCCAGGTAATGGGCGGCGGTGCGCTCATACACGCCGTAGTAGGCGGACAACTCGTTCTTGCCACCCACCAGCCGCTCCACGCGGACCATGTGGAAGCGCGCATCGCTGTTGGATTTGTCGTCGAAGTGCCGCCCGTCCTGATACTGCACCGGCTGGCTGGCGATCCCGATAAAACGCCAGTTGGCGGTCTCCCAGTCGGCCCACAGTGCATCGAAGGACTGCCGCACATTCGGGCCGTCCCGCGATGAGATGAAGCGCTGCAGGTCGAAGGCGAAATCCTGGCGCCCGGCACGCGCCTTGAGGGTGCCGCTGCTGAAGGTATTCACATACTCGGCGAAGGCCAGGCGCAGATCGACGCGGTTCTGGTCGGCGCCGCCGATCGTCGTCTTGTCGTACGCCCGCACATCTTCCAATTGGGTGAACACCCGCCAGTGCTCGTTAAGATGCAGGTCGGCGTGGACCTGGAAGCGTTGGATCAGGTAGCGATCACGCTTCACATCCCGCACGCCGAAGCCACTGGCATCGTTCATCTCGAAACGCTCGCGCAACGTCGCGCCCAGGGACAGGTAGGTGTAGGGATTCGCGCTGGACAGCGGGATGTACTTCAAGCTGTCCAGCGGCTGCGTGCGCAGCGCCGGGTCCCGCAGCACCGACCAGTCTTCCTGCCAGCGGTTGGCCTTGATGGCCGGGCGTGTCGCTTGCTCGTCGGCGTGGACGCTGCCGACGAGCAGCGGCCACAGCACGGCCAGGCCCCAGCCTGTGCGACGCGTCATTTTGCGGCGTTGAGTTGATGGATCTCCGCGACGTAGCCGCCCGGAAACTCCACCAACGCACTGCGACGGCCTTTGCTGTCGAACGCAGGCACCAAGACTTTGGCGCCGGAGCCGGTGGCCTTGCCCAGGGTGGCCGTCAGGTCAGCCACTTGATAGCCGGTGGTCTCGTGGCCGAACGGGTAGGGCAGTTGGCCGTTGGTGACCAGCACCGCCATGCGCCCGAACGGCGATTCGATGTCGACGCGACGGTAGTTACCGTTGGCTTGGCCGATATCTGCACCTGGGGCGTGTTTGTCATCCGCCAGGACTTTGCCGTGGGCGAAGCCGATAAACGCTTTGATAAAGGTGTCGGCACGGTCGGCACTGAGGTACACGCGGTTTTCCGGCACGGTCTGGAACGCGGCGTAATCCGGGGTCTTGGTGTGCCAGTAAAGCTGCATGTTCACGCCGCCTGGCCACTGCACCACGGCGTCACGCCCGATCGGGTCGGGAAAGTCGCTGACGATCACCGCCGCGCCGTTCTCCCGGGCGGCCTTGAGGGCGAGGTCCATGTCCTTGACCAGATAGCCGTTGCGCTCCTGGCCGAACGGGTGCGGGATCGGCGTGGTGAAACCGAACAGCGATACCGTGCCGGCGGGGGTCTGTAGCAGTTGCGAAGTGGTGCTGCTGGGCACCGGCAGCACGTTCACCACCACCTGGGGCGTGCTTTTACCGCCGAAGGTGGCCAGGAAACTCTGGGTAAAACGGTCGACATCGGCCGGAGCGACGTAGACGTGGCTGGTGTCGTATTGCGGGGCTACGGCGACCGCAGGTGTTGCGGCGAAGGCGCTGTTCATCATGGCCCCGGCCAGCAAGGTGACTGCCAGCGATACCGTCCTGACTTTTCTACACATACCCACTCTCCCGCGTTTTGAGAAAGTCTCGATCTTAGGGGCGGGGCAGACCGGCGGATTGTACGGACGTGCTCGGTTGAACGATTCAGCGTCTATGCTGGTCATCGTAGATCGGTGTCATCCAGGAGGCTCAGGACATGCTCGACTTCTGCGCCAGGCACGGGATTGTCTCGGACATCGAGATGATCGATATCCAGGGCATCAACGAGGCGTATGAACGGAGGCTCAAGGGCGATGTGAAGTATCGGTTCGTGATCGATATGGACAGCTTGAAAAAGGAAAGCCCGGCGGCTTGAAATGCATTCTCCAAACCGCTGTAGAACCCCTGTGGGAGGGGGCTTGCCCCCGATAGCAGTCGGGCAGTCACCGCATCATTGACTGACCCGCCGCTATCGGGGGCGAGCCCCCTCCCACATTGGTTTGCGGTGTGTCTAGACCGAGAGGTGTTCGTACAGAATTGTCGCTCCCACCAGCATCAGCACCACACCACCGACCATCTCCGCACGCTTGCCCACCACCGTTCCCAGCACTCGGCCAAGCATCATCCCGATCGTCACCATGGTCATGGTCGCCAGGCCGATCGCCGCCGCCGCCACCAGGATGTTTACGTCTACGAACGCCAGGCCCACGCCCACCGCCAGCGCATCGATGCTGGTGGCGAAGGCTGTGACGGCGAGGATCATGAATGAGTGCTGGGTCGGCTTCTCGGCCTCTTCATCATCGGCTTTGAGCCCGTTCCAGATCATGTGCAGCCCCAGCCCGACCAACAGCGTAAACGCGATCCAGTGGTCCCAGTCTTCCACCCAGCGCGTGGCGGCGTGGCCGATGGCCCAGCCGATCATCGGCGTGATGGCTTCGATCACACCAAAGATCAGGCCGGCGCGCAGGGCTTCGGTGAGTCGCGGTTTGTGCAGGCTGGAGCCTTTGCCGATGGCGGCCGCAAAGGCGTCCGTGGACATGGCCAGGGCGAGAAGAATCAGGGAAATGGGGTTCACGGTAAGGCTTCCAGTCGGGCTATGGGACACAACGACACTCCCACGCGCCCGACTTGAGGCATGGAGGTGTCGCTGGTCTCACCAACCGAAAAGACGGTGTTCGCACCACGGCAGGTTGCCGAATATGTTGATACGAACGCTTCCAACAGGGTCAGAAGCCGGTTACTCCCCAACGAGGTGGACGATGTTAGGCGACTGGGTATGAAAATTCCGTCAAAAGGCCTTTGGCGAGCGGGCTTGCCCCGCGTTAGGTTGCGAAGCGACCCTGGAAGGAGGAATGCGGTGAATCAGGCCCGCTCCGGGCGCTGGTTTTGGGGCTGCTGCGCAGCCCAACGCGGGGCAAGCCCTCTCGCCACAGGGGACTTATCGCCCGTTTTGAAAGGACTGGCCCTCAAGGCCGCTGCGGCTTCACCGACGTGCCGAAGGTATTGCCCATGCGCACGCTGGTCGCCGCCGGGGTGGATAGGCCCACCGCGTTCGGCGGGCGTTTTTCGATGGGGAGGTTCTGCGCCTCGCGGTTCTTTTTGGCCGCCTTGGTTGCGTTCGTGTCGTTGCCCATCTGCTGGCTCAGGCAGCCATAGTCGGGGGCCTTGTAGCCGTCCACGCTGACCTCGGCGCACTTGCCGGCGGCGTTTTCGGCATGGGCCAGCAAGGGCAGGGCAGCGCACAGCAACAGGCTGGCAAGGGTCGGCAAGGTTTTCATCGGGCCTCCTGGCGGGCCCGAAGGAGTGGGCCGGTAAGGCTTGGAAGTCTAGTGCAGCGGGCCTCTCATCACCGTGATGTTTTTTTTGCTATCACCGTAACATCAGGTTCATAAACTGGCCTCAGGATGACGGTTTTCTAGGGCGCGTCGGCCGTGCAGCGATGCAGAACAGGGGGTGAACACGGAGCCTGGAGGCGCTTGATGTGCGCCCTGGTCTTGCTGTTGCTGCTGGCCGGTGGTCGCGCGGCGCAGGCAGAGTCACCGCTGCTGCCGTTGAACCTGCCGGCGCAGGACCTGGAACATGCACTGCAAGCCTACAGCCGTGCCACCGGGATGGCGGTGCTGGTGGACCGTGAATTGACGCGCGGGCGGCGCTCCATCGCAGTGCGCGGGCGCTTCACGGCGCAAGAAGCACTGGCGATATTGCTGACAGGGAGTGGCCTGATGGCCCGTTATGCACGCAGCGATGCGTTTACCTTGCAGACCCCGCAAGTTAGCCCACCGCCCACGACCCGGGGGGCGGCGGCACGCAACGCGGCGCGGATCAACAACAGTTATGCGACGGCGTTGCAGCAAGCCATCGAGACCAGCCTGTGCCGCTCGCCGCTGACCCGGCCCGGCAGTTTTCGCGCGCTGGTGCAGGTGTGGGTCAACCCGGATGGGCTGATCGAACACAGCCGGTTGGTGAGTTCCACCGGCGACGAACAACGCGATGAAGCACTGGTGCGCAGCCTGGCAGCGGCACGGGTTGAACGCCCGGCGCCGAGCTCGCTGCGCCAACCGGTGACTTTACTTTTGATGCCTGACACAACAGGAACGCGCATGGAATGCACAGCCGCAAAAGGAGCCTCGGAGGGATGAAAAATACCGGGCACAGTACGATGGTCAGCCTGTTCCTGGCCTCTTACGAAGACTTCAAGGTGCGGTTGCGCAAGCGCCTGGGCTCGGAGGACCTGGCCAACGACGTGCTGCACGAGACCTACCTGCGGGTCGACCGCATGGACGTGCCGCCGAACCTGCAACAGCCCAATGCCTACCTGTACCGCATGGCCCTGAACATCGCCGCCGACCGCCGCCAGGCCGACGCGCGCCTGCTCACCGGCAGCGAGGTGGAAGAGCTGCTGCAAAGCGCCGACGAAGCCCAGGACCCCTCGCGGGTAGTGGGCGGCCAGAAAGAAATCCAATCCCTGGTCAAGGCGCTCTACGAATTGCCCGCGCGCCGGCGCAAGATCCTCATCGCCGCGCGCCTGGAAGAGGCGCCGCACCTGGAAATCTCCCAGCGTTTCGGTATTTCCACGCGCATGGTCGAAAAGGAAATCAAGGCCGCCCTGGGCCACTGTGCCAAGCGCCTGGAAAGAAAAGTGATTCAGCGGTTCGGTCCCGGGGCCGGAAAACCGTCTTAGTGTCGAGTCCCTGATAAATCCGTGAGTACGTGCGCGCTTGAATATTTTTAGCCTCTCCACCGCCCGGCAGTCCGCCGCCAGCCCCCTGCACGATGAAGCCCGCGACTGGCTGCTCCTGCTGACCTCGGGCCGCGCCACCGTGGCCGATGCCAAGGCCCTCAAAGCCTGGTGCGCGCAGAGCCCGGAGCATGCCCAGGCTTTCGAGCAGGCCAAGGTGCTGTGGCAACAACTGGCGCCGGCGCTTGATCAAGTGTCGCAACCGCGCAGCTTTGGCCGCCGTGCCTTCCTCGGCGGCGCCATCGCTGCGTCGGCAGCCGTGGTGATGGTGCGGGTCGGTGTACCGGGTGGCTTTGCCGGGCTCACAGCGGACTATCGCACCGAAGTCGGCGAGCAACGCCAAGTGCTGTTGAGTCAAGGTATCAGCCTGGAACTCAACACCCAGACCCGCATCAGCCGGGTGGGTGAGGGCATCGAGTTGCTCGAAGGCGAAGTCGAGGTGGTCACCCACGTTGCGCAACCGCTGCGGGTCCAGGCCGGCGAAGGCTCGGTCAGCGCGGCGCAGGCACGCTTCAATGTGCGCAATACCGACCACCGGGTATGCGTCACCTGCATCGACGGTTCACTCTCGGTGGCCATCGCCGGGCGCAGCGTGCGCCTGGACAGCGGTCGGCAACTCACCTACGGCGCGGCCGGCGTCAGTGAGGTGACAACGGTGGACACCCAGGCGGTGGTGGCCTGGCGTGAACAGGTGCTGGTGTTCAACAACGCCACGCTGGCGACGGTGGTGGACGAGATCAACCGTTATCGCCCGGGCATGCTGCTGCTGTTGAACAAGGAACTGGGCCAGCGCCGGGTTCAGGCACGCTTCAGTTTGCAGCAGTTGGCGGGCGTGGCGTTGTTGATCCGCGATGCGTACGGGGTCAAGTGCAAGGAGTTGCCGGGTGGGGTGGTGTTGTTGAGTTAGGTCATGACCACTCAGGGTCAACACAACGCGTAGGTGACGGTGGCGGGGCGGCCTATTTCAACGGCCCGACCACTTGCCGATACTTCTCCACCCCTTGCGGCGTCTGCCGCACCAGGCTGATCTCCAGTCCCAGCGGGTCTTCACGGCGATTGCCACTCAACTGCCGCCAACCTTTGTCCGCTTCCCATACGCGTACCTGCAGGTCACTGACGCCGGTCAGCACCACCACGCCGTCCTTTGCCGCCGGCAGCGGGTAGCGGTCCCGCGCGGGGGCGGCAGCGCGGTAGAGTGCGTCGCCCTTGAGCCACCAACGCACCCGTTGCAGGCCATCGCCGGCTGCTGGGGCGCTGCGGATCACGTCCAGGCGAAAGCCCTTGCTGTCGGAGCTGCGCACGGTCACGGCGGCCAGTCCCTCTGTTTGGGTGGCTTGCGGGGGCGTCAGTTCGACACTGGCACGCAGGCTTATATCCCGTTGCATCTGGTTCAGCGCGCGCAGCAACACTTCGGTCTGTTCGGTGCTTGCCTGCAAATGCTGATCGGCGCGGGTGACGCTGTCCAGTCCGCGCCAGGCGATCAGGCTGACCACGGCCATGAGCATGATCGCCACCATCACTTCGATCAGGGTAAAGCCTTGCTGGGATCTGTTCATGGTTGACTCACTACGCGCATCAAGCCGGCGGCGTCGCGTTGCAGGCTGAGGCTGTGTTGGCCGTCGGACAGCACCACACGCAGCGGTGGGTTGATCCATTCAGCGTTGAGCACCAGGGTTTGCCGGGGTTCGAGACGGATCTGCATCGGCGTGCTTTCCCACAGGCGTGGGCGCAGCTGGTCGTCGTGTTTAAAGGTGTCGAGGCCCTGGCCGTCGTCCCGCTGGCGGTTGAAGCGAAAGCCCTTGGCATCCGCGCGCCAGGTGATGGGGCGGCCGTCGGCGTGGGCTTCGGCCTGGGCGACTTGCAGCAGTTGGCTCAGGCGCTCGGCATCCTTGCGCAACAGGTGCAGCGGGTCGGGCTTGATGGTGAGGCTGATGGCGGCGCTGGCGATGCCGATGATCACCAGCACCACCATCAGCTCGATCAGGGTGAAGCCTTGCTGTTTCATCGCGGGCTACCTGGAGAACTGGGGAGTGTGTGAAATAAAAGCGTGCGAATTGACCTGTAGGCTGGTGCGACGGACAAACAGGAGGTCCTCCCCATGACATTTGCCCCTCGTTTCACCCTGGCCCACGGTGTGCAGGCTGTGGGTGTGCTGGCCGCGCTGGCGGGTGTGGCGGTATGGACGCCGCTGCTACTCACCAGCGCCGAATCCCACACCCCGCAAGCCACGCCCCAGGCACTGGCGGCGCGCAGTGATAACCCGGCGCTGCAATGGTTTTCCAATGTGCCGACGGCGTTGCAGGTCAAGGTCACCGGCGTACTTGCGGGCGCGCGGGGCGCGGTGGCGATCCTCAGTCTGAATGACGGCCCGCCGCGCAGCTTTCTGCTGGGTGAACGGCTCAGCCCCGGTGTGCGGCTCACGGCCATTGAGGGCGACGGGGTGGAGATCGAGCGCGGCGGCGAGAAGCTGCGCGTCAACCTCGACAAGTTGCCGCCGGGGCCTGCGTTGCCGCTGCTCACTCGGCCATGACCTGGGTGTCCAGCCGCGCCAGGGGCGGCGCTTCGCGGCTGGCGTCGAGCACTTGCAGGTTGACCTGGAACAGGCGGCCGTCGGCGTTGATGGTCTGCTCGCAGCGCAGTTTCAGGCGGCCTTGATCGCAAGTGACGATCTGCTTGCCGCTGCGCAGGTGGCCTTCCAGGCGCAGTTCGGCGAGGCGACTCTGCGCCGCCAGCAACGCGATGGATTTGTCTCGCAGCAGGCCGTTGCTCTGGGTCATCAACCCGGCCACGCGCACGGCGGCGGCCATGGCCACGGCGATGATCGCCAGCGCCACCAGCACTTCGATCAGGGTAAAACCTTGCTCCTTGCGACGGCCGTACATGGCGCTCTCAAAGCCGGGAAACAGGCCCGCAGACTAGCGCCGGCAGTTGACCGATTGGCGACTGAAACTCCCGAGGATTTTCAATACGACTGACATGTGTTCTTGCAACACTGCGCCACGAATTGCACTCAAGCCAAGGAATGTCGAGATGGATATCGCGCGCCTAACGTCCCCATTGCCAGGCCCTCGCGGGCAGCGTGGCTTCACCCTGATCGAAATCATGGTGGTGGTGGTCATCCTCGGGATCCTCGCCGCGATGGTGGTGCCCAAGGTCCTGGATCGCCCGGACCAGGCGCGGGCCACGGCGGCCAAACAGGACATCGGCGGGTTGATGCAGGCGCTGAAGCTCTATCGCCTCGACCACGGCACTTACCCGAGCATGAACCAGGGTCTCAAGGTGTTGGTGGAGCGCCCGGCGGACGCCAAGAACAGCAACTGGCGCGCCTACCTGGACCGCCTGCCCAACGACCCATGGGGCCACCCTTATCACTACCTCAACCCGGGCGCCAATGGTGAGGTGGACGTGTTCTCCCTCGGCGCCGACGGCCAACCGGATGGCGATGGCGTGAATGCCGATATCGGCTCCTGGCAGCTCTAAGGCCCGCCATGAAACGGTATTCGCCCCCAGTGGCGAAGCAGCGCGGCATGGCGATTATAAGCGCCTTGCTGATCGCGGCGGTGGTGGCGGTACTGGCCGGCGCCATGCTCACGCGCCAGACCGTATTTACCCGCAGCCTCGAAGCCGAGCAGCTGCGCATCCAGGGCCAATGGTTGTTGCAGGGCGGCCTGGAGCGCAGCCGACAGCTGCTCTGGGACGCGCGCCAGAAGGACGTGCTGACCCGTCTTGATCAACCCTGGGCGCGGGCCCAAGGGGGGGCCTTCGAGGGGCGGATCGAGGACGAACAGGGCAAGTTCAACCTGCGCAACCTGGTCAGCCGCGAGCAGGTGGACACTGAGCAATTGCAGAGCTTCGAACGGCTGTGCCGCCTGATCGGTGTCGACCCGACGGTGAGTCGGCGCATCAGTCAGCGGGTGATCGCATCTTATGAACCACCCGCCAAATACCCGATGCTGCGCAGCCTGGATGAGTTGAGCGGGATCGAAGGCCTCGACCCCCTCGTGCTGCAGCGCATGCAGGCCTATATCAGCGTGCTGCCGGGCCCGACCTGGGTCAACGGCAACACCGCCAGCGCCGAAGTGCTCAGTGCAGTGGTGCCCCAGCTCAGCCTGGCCCAAGCCCATGGGTTGGTGGCCGAGCGTGACAGCGGGCAGTGGTTTATCAACCGGGGTGACTTCGTCAACCGCCTGCACCTGCCGCAAGTGGCGGTGGATTCGGTGCAGGTGGGCATTACCAGCGAGTGGTTCCGCGTGCAGGGCCAGGCGCGGCGCGAGCAGCGGCGAGTCACCCTTGACGCCTTGTTGCACCGCCCTGAAGACCGCCAGCCCCGGGTGATCTGGTCGCGGGTGGGCGTATGAAACGCTTGCGCATTGGCTTGCCGCCGCTGGATCAATTGAGCGCGCAGAGCCAGGTCCGGTTTGCCTGGGTGGAGCGTGGCGCGGTCATTGAAGAGGGCGACGCCAGCCTGGCGCAGTTGGGCCAGTCGCGCCAGGCGGCGGACTGCTTCCTGCATCCACGGGACAGCCTGCTGACCAGCCTGGAGCTGCCGCCATTACCCGCGGCGAAGACCGCTGCCGCCGTGGCTTGTGCCGCCCAGGCGTTGATCCTCGGCGCGGTTGAGCAGATGCAGGTCGCCCACGGCCCGCGTGAAAGCGATGGCCGCGTGCAGGTGGCCTGGGTACCCAAAGCCGGGCTGGAGCGGTTGGCGCAGTTGCCACTCAAGCTGCGCGGCCTGTACCCGGCGCCCTATGCGCTACCGGTGGGCGCGGCAGTGTTGGATAACGGCTACCTGCTGACCCGTGACAGCCTGCAACAAGGCACGGTGCACCCGCTGGGGTTGCAGGCGCTGGACCTGCCATTGGTGGATGCGGCGCAGCGTTGGAGCGGGCCGGTGCCCACATGGGGCTTGCATGGTCGCCTCACACAGCCCTCGACCGGCGGATGGGGCAGGGCACTGGCCTGCGTGGCGCTGGCCATGGCCATCTGGACCCTGGGCCTCAACCTGTACGCCGCCCGCCAGGTGGAGCAAGGCCAGCGACTCAAGGCGCTGATGAGCCAGCAGGTGCGCCAGGCGTTTCCGGCGTTGCCGGTAGTGCTCAACCCCTTGCAACAGGCCCGCCAGCAATTGGCCGCACGCCAGACCGGCGCGGCCGCCGACCCGGGCCAACGCTTCCCGGGCCTGCTGCAACTGGTGGGCAGCAACCTGCCGTTCATGGTCGGCAGTGTCGACAGCCTGACGTTTGAACAGGGGCGCTTGCGTGTCGAGCTGCTCGCCGACAGCCGTAACCCGACCGTCGAAGGTGAATGGCAGGCGGCGTTGGCCCAGGCCGGTTTCAGCGCCAGCCGCGATGGCCAGGCCTGGACCATTGCTCCCGCGCAAGCCGCAGAAAAAACCGGAGCCGGCGATGAATAAAGTCCAGCGACTGCGCAGCCAGGCCCGGGTGTTCTGGAACGGCCTGGCCCTGCGCGAAAAACGCATGCTCGGCGGCGCCGGGCTGGTCCTGGCCAGCCTGTTGACCTGGCTGGTGCTGGTGCAGCCCGCGTTGAAGAAGATCGATTACTGGCAAGCCGAGACCCCCAAGCTGCGCGCCCAGGCCGCAGCCTTGCAGGTGTTGTTGCAGGACGTCGCCGCGCCCAGGCCGGGTGACGAGGCCACATTGCGCCAGGCGCTGGACAGCGCCGGGCTGCAAGGGCATTACCAGTTGCAGGCGCTCGAACCCGGCGGTTGGCGCCTGACCTTCGACAACGCCCCGGCCGATGCGGTGGTGGGCTGGCTGTTGGGCAATGCCCGTTTGTTTTCCCTGGAGGTGTCCGAGGCGCGTTTGCAGCGCGTGCTCGATACCGTCGACAACTCGGCCGGCACTCTGTCCGGGACCGTTCGCATGGATCAGGCGCTTGGCGCTAAGGAAGCTTCATGAAGTGGTCAGTCCCCCCTTTCCGTATGGTTGCGCCGCTGCTGGTGCTGGCCCTGAGTGCGTGCAGCAGCCAGGACGCGTCCAAGCCGTTGCTGGTGGACAGCGAACTCGGCCAACCCCTGGCGGACACCCGTCGCAGTGGCGAGACTGTTCTCGACCGCCAGAGCCAACCCGCGCCCAAAGCGCCGGTACAGCACCGCGTCACCAACAGTGCTCGCGGCCATGCCCCGGCAGCTGTCAAGGCACGCAACCCGTTGGGTGACCAGCCGGTGCAACTCAATTTTGTCGACGCCGACATCCAGGCGGTGGTACGTGCACTGTCCCGTGCCACCGGCCAGCAGTTCCTGGTGGACCCACGGGTAAAGGGTAACCTCACCCTGGTCAGCGAAGGCCAGGTACCGGCGCATCAGGCCTACGACATGCTGCTGGCGGCGTTGCGCATGCAGGGCTTCAGCGTGGTCGATGTGGGCGGCGTCGCCCAGGTGGTGCCCGAGGCCGATGCCAAGCTGCTCGGCGGGCCGATCTACAGTGCCGGCAGCAGCGGCATGCAGACCCGCACGTTCCGTCTGCAATACGAAAACGCCGTCAACCTGATCCCGGTGCTGCGCCCCATCGTGTCGCCGAACAACCCGATCAACGCCTACCCCGGCAACAACAGTATTGTGATCACCGACTACGCGGAAAACCTGGCGCGGGTGGCGCAGATCATCAATGGCATCGACACCCCCAGCGCCATCGACACCGACGTGGTGATGGTGCAAAACGGCATCGCCGTGGACATCGCCGCCATGGTCTCCGAGTTGCTGGACACCCAGGGCGCCGACCAGACCCAGAAGATCAACGTGATCGGCGACCCGCGCTCCAACTCGATCATCATCCGCTCCGGCAGCCCGGAGCGGACCGAACTGGCGCGCAACCTGATCTACAAACTCGACAACGCCCAGAGCAACCCCAGCAACATGCACGTGGTGTACCTGCGCAACGCCCAGGCGGGCAAGTTGGCCCAGTCACTGCGTGGCTTGCTCACCGGCGAGAGCGATTCCGGCGTGAGCGACGATGCCCGTGGCAAGCTCAGCGCCATGGGCGGCAATGGCAAGAACACCGCCCAAGGCGCGAGCAACGCGCAAAACAGCAGCGGCACCCCCACCGGCAGCGGCGTGCAGTCGGGTTATGGCCAGGCCACCGGTTCGACCACCGGCACCAACGGCACCGCCAAGGATCAGGACACCGCGTTCAGCGCCGGCGGCGTGACGATCCAGGCTGACGCCACCACCAACACCCTGCTGATCTCCGCGCCGGACCCGCTGTACCGCAACCTGCGCGAAGTCATCGACATGCTCGACCAGCGTCGCGCCCAAGTGGTGATCGAAAGCCTGATCGTGGAGGTCGGCGAAGACGACGCCACCGAATTCGGCGTGCAGTGGCAGGCCGGCAACCTGGGGGGCAAGGGTGGGTTTGGTGGCGTGAACCTGGGCGGCAGCGGGGTGAACAGCGCGCCGACCAGCAAGACCAGCATCGATGTATTGCCCAAGGGCCTCAACGTGGGCCTGGTCAACGGCACCGTGGACATTCCCGGCATCGGCAAGGTACTCGACCTTAAGGTGTTGGCCCGTGCGTTGAAGAGCAAGGGCGGCACCAACATATTGTCCACGCCCAACCTGCTGACCCTGGACAACGAAGCGGCGAGTATTTTTGTGGGGCAGACCATTCCGTTTGTCACCGGCAGTTATGTGACCGGCGGCGGAGGCACCAGCAACAACCCGTTCCAGACGGTGCAGCGTGAAGAGGTGGGGCTCAAGTTGAACGTGCGGCCGCAGATTTCCGAGGGCGGTACGGTGAAACTGGATATCTACCAGGAGGTCAGCACGGTGGATGCGCGGGCGTCGGTGGAGGCGGGCACGGTGACCAACAAGCGGGCGATCGATACCAGTATTTTGCTGGATGACGGGCAGATCATGGTGCTCGGCGGGTTGCTGCAGGATGGGTACAGCCAGAGCAATGATGCGGTGCCGTGGTTGTCGGATATTCCGGGGTTGGGGGCGTTGTTTCGCAATGAGAAGCGCAGTGTGAACAAGACCAACCTGATGGTGTTTTTGCGGCCGTACATTATTCGGGACAGTGGGGCGGGGCGCAGTATTACGTTGAATCGGTATGAGTTTATGCGCAGGGCGCAAGGGGGGTTGCAGCCGGAGCATAGTTGGGCGATGCCGGATGTGCAGGCGCCGCAGTTGCCTTCTGTGGACAAGGCGATTCCTGGTTCTGGGGGGAGACGGTGATTGAGTACATATCCGTTGCTGCGGTAACGGCTACTTATGGTTCCGCCCTTACGGCGGGTCACTTTTGGAAGGACCGGGAGCCGGCCCAGCCAAAAGTAACCAAAAGGTCCTCGCCCCACCACTCGGCACCTCGCCTAGGCTCGGTGTGCCCTCACTCCGGCTTGAATCCGTGGGCCGCCGCAATGGGCCATCCATGGCCCAGTGCGGCTAACCCGGCGTCCTGCCGGGTTACCCACGGATTCAAGCCTGCGTTCGGCCAGCGTGGTTTTACGGGGCGCCGAAGAGCAAGAGCGACTCGCTTCGCATCGTGGATACGTTTTTTGTTTTGTGTTGCCGCCCTACTGTGGCGAGCGGGCTTGCCCCGCGTTGGGCTGCGAAGCAGCCCTAAAACCAGTGAGAGCACCGCGTTCATTCTGGCTTTCCGCGTCATCTTTAACGACCATCGCGGGCAAGCCCGGCTCCTACAGGGTAACGCGCACGCCTCAACAATCCGGTCGGCTACCAGGCCGCCGCGCTCTGCTTTTGATTGTGATCTTGATCTTAGGCGCCCCGTCAAACACGCTGGCCGGAATTCGGCAGGGATTTGGGGGGTAAACCGGCAGGGATGCCGGTTTAGCCGCCCCGCGCCATGGATGGCGCGTGGCGGCGGCCCCCCAAATCACTGTCGAATTACGGGCACACCGAGCCTAAGCGAGGTGCCGAGTGTTGGGGCAAGAGCGTTTTGCTTACTTTTGCGCTCTTCAAAAGTGAGCCGCCGTAAGGGCGGAACCATAAGCCGCCGTTACCCAAAAAACGGATATGTACACCCACCCAAAGGGCAACCCCAATGAGCCTATTGCCCTACGCCTGGGCCAAATCCCAACGCATCCTCCTGCGCCCCACCGAAGCAGGCCACCTGCTGACGGTGTGCCCCTCAACCCCCGGCTGGTCCATCAGCGAAGTCCATCGCCAGTTCGGCCCGGCCCAGCTCGAACAGGTGCGCGACGACGAACTCGACGGCCTGCTCACCGCCGCCTACGCCGACACCGGCAGCGCCGCCGCCGTGGTGGGCGCTGCCGAAAACGAGGTCGACCTTGACCGCCTGATGCAAGACATGCCCGAAGTCACTGACCTGCTCGACACCCAGGACGGCGCCCCGGTGATCCGCATGATCAACGCCTTGCTCACCCAGGCCGCCCGCGACGAAGCCAGCGACATCCATATCGAACCGTACGAAACCCATTCCGTGGTGCGCTACCGCGTCGACGGCACCCTGCGTGACGTGGTTTCGCCGCGCAAGGCTCTGCATGGCGCACTGGTGTCGCGCATCAAGATCATGGCCCAACTCGATATCGCCGAAAAACGCCTGCCCCAGGACGGGCGCATTGCCCTGCGCGTCGCCGGGCGTCCGATCGACATTCGCGTGTCCACGGTGCCCACCGGCCATGGCGAACGCGTCGTCATGCGCCTGCTGGACAAACAAGCCGGGCGCCTGCAGTTGGAGACCCTGGGCATGGAGCCGCAGCTGCTCGCGCGCCTGGATACGCTGATCCGCCAGCCCCACGGCATCGTGCTGGTCACCGGGCCTACCGGCAGTGGCAAGACCACCAGCCTGTACGCCGCCCTGGCGCGGCTGGATGCGAGTACCAGCAACATCCTTACCGTGGAAGACCCGGTGGAGTACGACCTGCCGGGCATCAGCCAGATCCAGGTCAACGCCAAGATCGACATGACCTTCGGCCTGGCCCTGCGCGCGATCCTGCGCCAGGACCCGGACATCATCATGATCGGCGAAATCCGTGACCTGGAGACCGCACAAATCGCCGTGCAGGCTTCGCTCACCGGTCACTTGGTGCTGGCGACCTTGCACACCAACGACGCGGTGTCGGCGGTCAACCGCCTGATCGATATGGGGGTGGAGCCGTTCTTGCTGGCGTCGTCCCTGCTGGGGGTGTTGGCCCAGCGCCTGGTAAGGCGCCTGTGCCCGCACTGCAAGCAGGAAGACCCCGCTGCGCCCGGCACCTGGCGCCCGGTGGGCTGCGCGCAGTGCAACCAGGTCGGCTACAGCGGGCGTACCGGTATCCATGAGTTGTTCTGTGTCGACGACGCGGTGCGCAGCCTGATCCACGAGGGTGCCAACGAGCAGGACCTGCGCCTGGCCGCGCGCCGCGCCGGGATGTTGAGCATGCGTGAAGACGGTGAACGCTGGGTGCGCAGCGCTGCCACCGCCCCCGAAGAAATCCTGCGTGTGACACGGGACGCCTGATGAATCGCTATCGCTACGAGGCCGCCGATGCCAGCGGCAAAGTCGAGGCCGGGCATGTGGAGGCTGACAGCCAGAGCGCAGCCTTTGCCAACCTGCGCAGTCGCGGTTTGACCGCGTTGTTGGTGCAGATCGAAGGCAATCAGCTGGCCGCGACGGGCAGCAGCCTGTTCAGCGCCAAGCTGTCGGACAACGACCTGGCCTGGGCCACGCGGCAACTGGCGAGCCTGCTGGGCGCAAGCCTGCCGTTGGAAGCCGCGCTGAGTGCCACGGTGGAGCAGGCCGAGAAAAAGCATATCGCCCAGACCCTGGCAGCCGTGCGCGCCGATGTGCGTGGCGGCATGCGCCTGGCGGATGCGTTGGCGGCGCGACCTCGGGATTTTCCGTCGATCTACCGCGCGCTGATCGCGGCGGGGGAGGAGTCCGGTGACCTGGCCCAGGTGATGGAGCGTTTGGCTGACTACATCGAGGAACGCAACAACCTGCGTGGCAAGATCCTCACCGCGTTTATCTACCCCGGCGTGGTGGGGCTGGTGTCCATCGGCATTGTGATTTTCTTGCTGAGCTATGTGGTGCCCCAGGTGGTCAGCGCGTTCTCCCAGGCACGCCAGGACCTGCCGGGGCTGACCCTGGCGATGCTCAACGCGAGTGACTTCATCCGCGCCTGGGGCTGGCTGTGTTTTGCCGGGATCGTCGGCGGGTTCTGGAGCTGGCGCCTGTACCTGCGCAATCCCGTGGCGCGCCTGAATTGGCACAGCCGCGTGCTGCGCCTGCCATTGATCGGGCGTTTTGTACTGGGGTTGAACACGGCACGGTTCGCCTCGACCCTGGCGATCCTCGGCGGTGCAGGGGTGCCGTTGCTGCGTGCCCTGGAGGCCGCGCGGCAAACCTTGTCCAACGACCGGCTCGACCAGTGCGTCAGCGATGCCACCGCCAAGGTCCGCGAAGGCGTCAACCTGGCCCAGGCGCTGGCGGTGGAAAAGGTCTTCCCGCCGGTGCTGATCCACCTGATCGCCAGCGGTGAAAAAACCGGCTCGCTACCACCGATGCTGGAGCGTGCGGCGCAGACGCTGTCGCGGGATATCGAACGGCGTGCCATGGGCATGACCGCCTTGCTGGAGCCGCTGATGATCGTGGTGATGGGGGCCGTGGTGCTGGTGATCGTCATGGCGGTGCTGTTGCCGATCATCGAGATCAACCAACTCGTCACCTGACTGTGGGAGGGGGCTTGCCCCCGATTGCGCAGAGTCAGTCACTACATCTTTGGCTGACCCACTGCAATCGGGGGGCAAGCCCCCTCCCACATTTGAACTGTGTTTATTCAATGGGTTTTTGTGCGCACCTGATGCTGCCCCGTCCAACCTCGGGTTCCTCATTCCGTCACATCCCGACAGCCTATGCCGCCTCCAGCCAAACGCGCTGAAACCTCGCTGTCACCTGCGTCCAAAGCGCTCGGAATCATGACCAAAACACCCGAGAATCTTTTTAAAAATCAAGGTGTTCCTCCCGAGGTTTTTTCCTACAAACGTCATCGGAAACTGCGAATTTCTCTCCCATGGTTTTCACCCCTGGCCACCCCCGCAAGACGGCTTGGGACCGAAGCCATGGCGTCATGCAAGAGCCATCTACCCCAAACGTACAAACACGACGAAAGGAGATTCTTCATGTTTAAGCGCAACGTTCTCGCGGTATCCATGACCCTCGCTGCACTGTGCTCGGCCCAGGCTGCAATGGCTGACATCAACGGCGGCGGCGCCACTCTGCCAGAACCGCTGTACAAGACTGCTGGCGTACTGACTGCCGGTTTTGCCGAGTACATCGGTGTCGGCAGCGGCAATGGCAAGTCAGCTTTCCTGAACAACGACTACACCAAGTTCGTCGCCGGTGTGACCAACAAGAACGTGCATTGGGCCGGCAGCGATTCCAAACTTTCCGCCGCTGAACTGCTCGCTTATCAAAACACCAAGCAAGCCGGTTGGGGCAAGCTGATCCAGGTACCTTCGGTGGCCACTTCGGTTGCCATTCCTTTCAACAAGACCGGTGCCGGTAACGTCAACCTGACCGTTGACCAACTCTGCGGCGTCTACTCGGGTCGTCTGACTACCTGGGACCAGATCACCCCAGGCCTTACCGGTACCATCCAAGTGGCTTACCGTAAAGGCGCCAGCGGCACGACCGAGCTGTTCACCCGTTTCCTCAATGCCAAGTGCAACCCGACATTGGAAAACGGTACTTTCGCCGTGACCCAGACTTTCGAAAGCAGCTTCTCCCGTGGCCTGCCAGCGGGTGCAATCAACCCTCTGCAAGAAGTCAACCCAGCCAGCACTACCACGCCTAAAGAAACCTTCAAGGACACCAGTGAAGGTGTGATGGGCTTGCTGAACAACGCTCAGAACCGCATCACCTACATGAGCCCGGACTGGGCTGCAACCAGCGTCGCCGGCCTGGGTGACGCAACCAAAGTCGCCACGATCGGTGGTGTTTCGCCTGCACCTGCAAACGTTTCGGCCGCGATCAACGCGATCCAGCCGCCAGCCGTCGCCAGCCGTGGCGACCAGAACGTCTGGGTGCCTGTGTTCGCAGCGACTACCAACCCCAACGACGCCAGCGTCGTGCAATACCCAAGCACCGGCTACCCAATCCTGGGCTTCACTAACCTGATCTTCAGCCAGTGCTATGCCAACGCTGATCAAACCACCCAAGTGCGTGCGTTCTTCTCCAAGCACTACGGCGCTTTGTCCAACAACGACACGGCGATCACCAACAACCGCTTCGTACCGCTGCCAGCCAGCTGGAAAACCGCTGTGCGTGACACCTTCGTCACCGCGTCCAACGGTTTGAGCATCGGCAACACCTCTGTTTGCAACCAAATCGGTCGTCCGCTGTAACCCACGTTTCAACGACCCGCGACACCGATCAGCAACGGCCTGTGCCGTTGCTGATTTTTTTGCGTTAACAGCCCCATGTGAACTTTCCATGACAGAAGTTCAGTCCCGTGCCTCGACAACCGCCTACTTCTCATACGTGAGCCTGTCTTGCTGCCTGTGCGCAGACAAATGTGTGATGACAAAGAAGGAAGACTCCAGATGGTCCGCTGCAAATCACCGGTTAACCTGAAAGCCCAAGAGACTATCCTGCACCTGAAGCCACTGGCCCACGCCATCGCCTTGTTGATGGTGGCAGGCAATGCCCAGGCGGCCACGGCGTTCAGTTCCAGCTGGTTTGCCGACAAAGGCGCGACCCAGGCGGCGACGGCGGCACGGATCAGCGCAGGTCAGGTACCGGGGATTCCGTCGCTGAACGAACAGGCCCGGGTCAACCAGCAGTTGGCGCGTTCCATCAGCACACTGAACACCAGTGTCGCGGCCATTGCTGCGCAACAGGCGGCGCAGGCAGCTGGGCGCCAAGCGGCGTTGGGCCAGGTCTCGACCATTCCCGATGGCTTGGGCAAGGGCGGCCTGCAGGTCGATAACAGCCTGACCCAGGGCTGGATCAACGCCAAGAACCCGACCCAGAGCCAGTCCGGCGGCAAGACCACCGTGACCATCGAGCAAACCGCCGACAAGGCGATCCTCAACTGGGAGACCTTCAACGTCGGGCGCAACACCACCGTGGATTTCCAGCAACAGTCCAATTGGGCCGTGCTCAACCGTGTCAATGATCCCGAATCGCGCCCCAGTGAGATCCAGGGGCAGATCCAGGGCGCCGGCACGGTGATGATCATGAACCGCAACGGTGTGGTGTTCAGCGGTACCAGCCAGGTCAATGTGCGCAATCTGGTAGCTGCGGCGGCGAACATCACCGATGAACAGTTCACCCAGCGTGGTATCTATGTGGATGCCAACGGCACCCAGCCGACCTTCACCGATGCGGCAGGCAAGGTCCAGGTGCAGCGCGGTGCGTTGATCCAGACCCATAAGGCTGCGACCTCCACTGACGCCGGTGGTTATGCGTTGCTGCTCGGTTCGGAGGTGGAAAACGCCGGTACTATCATCACCGCCAAAGGCCAGACCACGCTGGCAGCCGGTGACAGCTTTTACATCCGCAAGGGCGTCGGGACTGCCGGCAATGATCGGTCCACCACCCGTGGCAATGAAGTCGCCACCAGCCTCAAGGCCGGCAGCACGGCCGGCAAGGTCACCAACAACGGGCTGATCATGGCCTCTACGGGCGACATCACCCTCACGGGTCATCAGGTGCAACAGAACGGCGTAGCCCTGGCCAGTACCTCGGTGGACACGCGCGGCACGATCCATCTGCTGAACTCGGCAACCGATCAAACCGGCAGCGTGACCCTGGGCGAGGGCAGCACCACGGCGATCTTGCTGGACGCCAGTGGCAGCACAGCCCTCAACAGCCAGAAGGGTGCCGGCCTGGAAAAATTCGATGGCCTGGCCGCCAACCTGATCACGGGCCAGTTCAACAACCTCAGCGCGGTGGCCGACCGTACCGACCAGTCGCGTATCGAAATCGTCAGCGGCGGCACCGTGGACTTCCAGAAAGGCTCGATCACCCTGGCCACCGGCGGCCAAGTCGCGGTTAGCGCCACCGGTCGCAGCCTGGTGCGCGATGGCGCGATGATCGACGTGTCCGGTGCCATTGGCGTCAAGGTGTCGATGGACGCCAATAACATCAAGATCAACGTGCAGGGCAACGAGCAGCGCGATGCACCGGTCAACCGCGATGGCGGGCAACTGATCAACAATGATGTCTGGGTCGACTTGCGTGAACTGGTCTTCGTACCGGCAGGCACCAATGGTTATGCGACAGACCGCTGGTACACCGCGGGTGGCTTGCTTGAAGTCGGCGGTTACCTCGGCACACAGGGTCATTCGGTGGGCGAATGGATGGCCCAGGGCGGCACCGTGACCTTTACCGGCAAGGAGGCGGTGACCCAACAGGGTGCGCAGATCAACCTGTCCGGCGGCACCGTGGATGTGCAGGCCGGGTATGTGCGTCAGACCTGGCTCAAGGGGCCCGATGGGCGGTTGTACGAACTGTCGACGGCACCAGGCGACATTCTCTATTCGGGGCTCTACAAAGGTTATGAAGACACCAGCACGCGCTGGGGCCAGACCGACTACTACTACAACCCGATGATCGCCACGCAACGCCGTTACGAGAACGGTTACACCGTGGGCCGCGATGCCGGCAAGCTGGTCATCGGTACGAGCAGCGCGGTGCTCGAAGGCCAGGTGATCAGCGATGTGTTCCAGGGCGATCGCCAGACCCAGGCGCCGAATATCAACCTGGACGGTTACCAGCAGTCGCAGAAGGCCAAAGCCCAGCGTGCGCAGTTGATCATTGGCCAATACATCCCGATCTACAACAAGGCCACTGGCACCCTGCGCTACGCCCTCAGTGGTACCACCGACCAGGTGCTGGTCGACAGCAACACGCAGAAAATCGCAGACGGCCTTGACCTCACTGCCGCATTGCCGGCGGACCGCCAAGGCAAGTTGGTACTCGACAGTGACCAGCTCAATGGCTTCCAGCTGGGGGCGATCAAGGTCGGCGCCAAGCAGCAGATCACCGTCAACGGCGCGCTGAAAGTGGCCGATGGCGGCGACATCACCCTGTTCGGGCCGGGTGTTGCCATCAACGCCAACCTCACGGCCCATGGCGGCAGTATCAACGCTGGCAACATTCTCACCCAGGTTGACCGCGACAAAGGCAACGCGGTGGGGGACGTGATCCTGGCGGGCAGCGGGCGGCTTGACGTGGCCTCCGGGGTCAAGCTGGAGGCCGGCGGACGCTGGAATAACCTCGCGCTGGACCCCGCCAACCGTGAAGGTGTGGCGTATATCAATGGCGGCAAAGTGTCGCTGCGCAGCACCAACGTGGTCAACCTCGCCGCCGGTAGCCTGGTGGATGTGTCCTCGGGCGCCACGGTTGGCGAAGACGGCAAGCTCAGTGGTGGCAAGGGCGGCGACGTGAAGCTCGGCGGCCTCGGCAGCCTCGGCCTGGGCGGCGAGGTGCGTGGCTATGGCGTCAACGGCGGTGGCACCCTGGCGTTGCAGGCGCACAAGGTGTTGATCGGCACAGGTGCGGTAGATGCCGACACCCTGCAGTTGGGCGGCGACTTTTTCAACAAGGGGTTCTCGGCGTATGACATCACCGGTAATGAAGGGCTGATCGTCGCGAACGGTACCCAGGTCGATGTGAACATGCCGGTCTACCATGTGGGCGAGCAGGCCACCGGCGCGCCGACCGGCAGCGATGCGGCAAGTGCGCTCGAACGCTGGACCCCGCCGCTGTACCAGGAGGACGCCACCAAGGGCGTGCTGACCCAGCGCCGTGGCGCGAGCTTGAGCCTGAGCGCCGGCCATACGCTGTCGACGGCCGCGCAGATGGCGACGACGGCACTGACCGTGGGCCAGGGGGCGGTGATCAACGTCGATCCCGGCCAGGCGATCAACCTGCAGAGCATCGGCCAGCTCACCCTGGACGGTACGCTCAACGCGTGGGGCGGCAGCGTCAGCCTCAAGGGCTTGACCACGGCGGACTCGGAAAAAGTCGAGGCGATCGGCCATGGGCGTTCGATCTGGATCGGCGAACACGCGCTGATCGATGTGGCTGGCCGTGCCGTGACGGCTGTGGACAATCGCGGCGGCATTTATGGCCAGGTGCGCAACGGCGGGACGATCACGGTAGGGGGCGACATTGACCCCACCACCGGGGTTGCCAAGACCAGCAACCTGTTCGTGGTCGTGCGTGAGGGCGCGCGCCTGGATGCTTCCGGCACCCAGGCGTTGCTGGATGTGCCAGGCCAGGGGCGCACGACGGTGGCAAGCAACGGTGGCACCCTCGCTTTTGCGTCCAGCAACGGCCTGTACCTGGATGGCAGCTTCAAGGCTAATGCAGGTGGTGCCGGTGCGGCCGGCGGGCGTCTGGCATTGGCGCTGGAGGCACCGTATTACCTGCGCAGCCTGGCCACCAACCGGGTGTTACCGGTGCGCGAGCTGGTTCTGAGCCAGCAGTACCAGGCGCAAGCGCTGCCAGGCAGTGCCGAAGCGGCGGCCGATGCGTTGACCTACGGTCATGCCCGGCTTGGCGTCGACCAGGTGACGGCGGGCGGCTTTGATAGCCTGGCCCTGTTGGTCAATGGCGCGCTGAACATGGCGGGTGACGTTTCGCTGAACATGGGCCAGAGCCTGGAGGTGTACTCACAAGGCATAGGGTTGGCGAAGAACGCGCCCGTGACCGCCCAGGTTCATCTTGCGGCGCCCCATGTGGTACTCAGCGGCATGCTCGCGCCAGATCGGACCGGCATGGAGAGTTACATCACGCCGTACCTGGGTGACCCGGTATCGACTGTTCCGGGGCAGGGCCGGTTCACGGTTGACAGCGATCTGCTGGATATTCGCGACAAAGTCACGTTTGCCCTCAACCAGGGCTTTGACCGGGTCAATCTCAACAGCCGTGGCGATCTGCGTTTTCTCGCCGGACGCGATGGCGGCGTCACCCCCAATGGCTTCAGTACGGTCTTGCAGTCTGGCGGTGACCTGACCTTGCGGGCCTCACGTATCTACCCCGGCAGCGAAATCGCCGCGCAAGTGCTGGTGGGCCTCACCGGCAGCACGGCCACCGGTTTATTGTTCGATCCCGCGCGTACCCTCACCCTGGAAAAAAACGGCGACGCCAGCGTGGTCGCTCCGTATTCGATTTTCGGTCGCCTGCAATTGGGCGCAGCGACCATCAAGCAGGGCGGCGTGTTGCAGGCCCCGTTGGGTCTGATCGAAATCGGCAACCAGGGCAGCACCCGTGTCGAACTGCTGCCCGGCAGCCTGACGTCCGTGAGCGGCAAGGGGCTGGTGCTGCCGTACGGCGGAACCGTGGACGGCCAGGTCTACCGTTACAACGGCAAGACCGTGAACTTCATCGGCCAGGGCGGCGTGCGCAATGGCAACGGCGACCTGACCGTCGGCGTGATCCTGGGCGGCAAGTCGGTGGCGGTACTGCCCGACGCTACCCTGGATTTGTCCGGCGGCGGTGAGCTGCTGGGGGCCGGGTTTATTTCCGGTCGGGGGGGCTCTACGGATGCACGCTATAACCCACTGGTGCAGTTCGGCGCCAACGGCGGGTTTGTGCTGCCGGGATTGAGCACCAACCCGGTGTACGCCATCGTGCCGGGCGCGCAGCCAGGGTATGCGCCCGTGGCCGCCGAGGGCGGTGCGGTAGCACCTCTGGTCGGCCAGCAGATCACCATCGGCGCCGGTGTGCCGGGACTGCCGGCCGGCACCTATACCTTGATGCCGTCCACCTATGCCCTGATGCCCGGCGCCTTCCGGGTCGAGATCAATGGCCTGGCGGGGGCCGGCAGCGGTGCCGGTGTCATTGCGATGCGCAACGGTTCATGGTCCACCGCCGGGCAGCTGTCGATCATCAACATCGGGATCCGTAACAGCCAGGCCAGCCAAGTGATCATCACGTCGGCCGATACCTTGCGCCGTTATTCCCAGTACAACGAAATGAGTTATGCCCAATTCGCCGTCGCGGATGCGGCCAAGCTCGGTGTGCCACGGGCGCTGATGCCGGTGGACGCCAAAACGCTCAAGCTGGCCCTGGATGCCGGCGGCGGCAGTGACACCTTTTCGTTCAAGGGCATTGGCCGGTTCGAAGCAGCCCCGGGTGGCTATGGCGGCACGGTTGCGGTCACCAGCAGGGTGCCCAACGGCGCAATACAGATTGTCGACGCCAACAGCCCCTTGACCGAAGCGTTCAACGGTGTGACGGTGGATGCGCAAAGTCTCAACGCCATGGGTGCCAAGCGTTTGCTGGTGGGCGGTTTGTCGATGGTGCTGTATGGGCAGAGTGGCAACAACGTCGGATTTGCCACCAGCATGGCCGGGACCATCACCCTGCGTTCAGGCGCGAATCTGGTGGCGCCGGAAGTGATGATGGTTTCGCGCAATGGCGATATCGTGGTTGAGCAAGGCGCCTCCATCAATACCCTCGGCCAGGGCGCGGCGTCTTATGATTCACGCGATGGCTTTGTCTACAGCAGCGCGCCCAACATGCTCGTGGTCTCCAACGGCTTGATCAATGTGCTGCCGTATCCGGAAACGGCCGGCAGGGGCGGCGGCATCCGGATCGGTGCTTGCACCGCGAGCCCTTGCAGTGGGCAGACTGCGTTGTATTCCGAAGGCAGTATCGTGATCTCGACCACCCAGGCCCTGGAGCTGAATGACCAGGTGCGCTACGGCACTCGCCACCTCGCACTGGCCTTGAGCAACATCAACGTCGGCAGCGTCGAGGCCCTGGCCGATGCCGCCGCACGCAACGTGTTGCCGGCGGGCTTGACCCTCAACCAGCAGGTGATCAACCGCTTGCTGCGCGGTGATACCCAGTCTGGCGCACCGGCCCTGGAAACCCTGCAATTGTCGGCGGCCCAGGCATTCAACTTCTACGGCACCACGACGCTGGACACGTATGATGCACAGACCGGCAAGTCGCTGCTGAACAACTTGTTGCTGTCCACGCCGGCGATCTACGGCGCCGGCAATGCCAATGACGTGGCGACAATCCACACCGCCAACCTGATCTGGCAGGGCGCCGAGGCGCCTCCCGGCGCCGTGGTTGCCGGCGGTGCCGGAACCGGCAGTGGGCGCCTGGATATCAATGCCGAGCGCATCGAGTTCGGCTACGGCGCCTTTGCCCAGCCCAGCACCACCAAGACTTTCGACCGCCTGGCCCTGGGCTTTGCCAACGTCAACCTGAATGCCAGTGACCGCATTACGGCCAACTACAAGGGCAGCTTGTCGGTGTACCGGAACCTGACCGGCTACGACCCGGTCAAGGGCTTCCAGTACAGCGGCGGCAACCTCAATATCCTCACACCACTGATGACCGGTGAAGCCGGTTCGGTCAACCGTATCACTGCCGGCGGCGCCATTGATGTCGCCGCCGCCGCCGGTGCGCGGGGGACCGCCAATGGCATGGGCGCCGAGCTGTCCCTGCAAGGCGACAGTGTGCGAGTAGCCAGCGCCGTGGTATTGCCCAGCGGCAAGGTCAAGCTCGGCGCA
Source organism: Pseudomonas sp. FBCC-B1565 (assembly GCF_059133265.1). Lineage (NCBI taxonomy): Bacteria > Pseudomonadati > Pseudomonadota > Gammaproteobacteria > Pseudomonadales > Pseudomonadaceae > Pseudomonas > Pseudomonas sp. FBCC-B1565. Next base: position 4,098,680 of record NZ_CP101438.1, on the reverse strand, counting down.
CGGGGCGACGTGGTACTGACGGACGGCGCATTGATCGACGTCGCCGGACGCTCGGTGGTCTTCAACGACCTCACTCAATACGGCTGGGGGGGCGAGGTATTGCTCGACAGCCGCAGCGGCAATGTTTTGCAGGCGGCGGGTTCGACCATCGACCTGTCGGCCAAACATAACCAGGCCGGCAAACTGCGTGCGGTTGCCGTTGATGCGGCAGGCGGTATTGTCGACCTGCAAGGCCGCGTTCTCGGCAGCAGCACCGGCTACTACGACGCCGGCGGCACCTTGATGCCTTATACGGCGGGCAGCGTGGAAATCCAGGCACAACGCCTGGGCGGCAATGGTTCGCTGGACCAACAGTTTGCCGACCTCAACCAGCGTCTCAATGCCGGCCAGGTGTTCGGTGCGCGCAGCTTCCAGCTCAAACAGGGCGACCTGACCATCGGCGAGGGGCTCAAGGCGGGCATCATCAACGTCTCGGTCGACAACGGCAGCCTGCGGGTCACTGGCCTGGTGGACGCCAGCGGCGAACGCGTCGGCAGTATCAGCCTGGCCGGCAAGAACGGCCTGACCCTCGCGGGCAGTGCGGTGCTGGATGCCCACGGCAGCAAGTTGCGGGTGGACAGCTACGGCAAGATCATCGATTCGCCGAACCGGGCCATGGTGGCGCTGAGTTCCGGTAACGGCGTGTTGACCCTGGCCGAAGGCGCGCGCATCGACCTGCGCCACGGCACCGCAGCCATTCGCGGCAACGATGGGCGCAATCGCGGCACCCTGGAGCTCAACGCACCGCGCCTGGCCGGGGCCGGCGGCGTCATCAACGACATCGCCATCGACGCCCATGGCCGCGTGGACATTCAAGGTGCTCGCGCGATCACCCTCAATGGCATGGCCACCTATGACGATGCGCCCGAGAAAACCGATCCAACCGCCAGCGGCAAACCGTACCAGCAAATCACCCAGGATTATCTGAACGACAAACATAGACTGAGCGCGGACTTTATCAACGCGGCGCTGCTCAACAACAACCTGCTGCAAAACAAGCTCGCCGGCTTGAATAACGACACCTACGGCGACACCTTCCACCTGCGTCCCGGTGTGGAAATCGTCAGCAAGACGCCAGACGGCGACCTGGTGGTGCAGGGTGACCTGGACCTGTCCGGCTATCGCTACGCCAGCCTCAAGTCGCCGACCCATGAAAAGACCGAGGCCGGCAGCCTGACCTTGCGCGCGGGGGGCGACCTGAGCATCTACGGCAGTATCAACGATGGCTTTGCGCTGCCGCCGGAGACTGTAGACGACAAGGGCTGGGTGCTGTTGCCGGGGGTTGACTTCACCGGTGGCGATATCGTAATGCCGGGGCAGGGCGTAAGCCTGGCAATCGGCACGGCCTTCCCGGCGGGTGTGGTGCTCAACTACGACCTGCCGATCGCCGACATCGGCGTGAGCGCAGGCACCCGTTTGCCGGTGCGCGCCACCCTCAGACAGGACCTGGTGCTGCCAGCCGGCACCGTGCTGGCGGCGGCGGTATTCGACAGCACGGGCAACGTGCTGTTTGCCGCTGGTACCTTGCTGAGCCAGGCGCAGACCCTGGTCAGCGGGTCGCAACTGGACGCCGGCAGTCTGTTGACCCAGAACACTTTGTTGAAGGCGATGACCTGGCCCAAGGGCGTGCCGCTGCCGCAGAATTTCCAGGCGCCTGGCCCCACCCAGAACGTGGTGACCCTGGCCCGCGATTTGCTGTTGCCCAAGGGTGCACTGATTCCTTCCGGTACCAACGTCAAGTTGCTCAACGATGCGACATCGGTCGAGCTGCGTCCCGAAGTGGCGGGGCGCCAGGGCCAGAACTGGGCCATTGCACCGATGCTGGCCGAGGGTTCGCAGTCGTGGTCGCTGCGGCTGGTGGCGGGCGCTGACACCGAGGCGGCCGACAGTCGGCTGTTGCAACCTCATCCCACAACCGGTGACCTGCGCCTGGCGGACAGTCACTACGGCATGTTCGCCAAGGAGCTGCCGTCCCAGGTCGTGCAAACGTGGTCTGCGGCCGGGGTCGAGCTGCTGGCGAGCCTGGGCAAGGACGTCAAGGTGGGTGACCCGATCGAACAGTCGCTGCTCGATGAGCTGGGCGGCGGTCCGATCGCCGATTTCTGTGCGGGTTCGCCGGAATACTGCGCGGTGAAGCCATCGTTTGTCTGGACCGCCCAGGCGGTGGCGGACCTGGCCGAGTACGGCCTGACGGAAGGCGCGCCGATTACCGATGCATTCCTGGCGCAATTCAACACCACCACCACGCAGTTCTGTGCGGATAACCCCGCTTACTGCCTTTCCCAATCGGTCAAGGAGTTCGGTGCAAGCCCCGCCGCGACGCGCTTCAGTGTGATCCGCACAGGCACCGGCGATCTGGAGTTGTTGAGCGCCGGCAACCTGAGCATGGACTCGCTGTACGGGGTGTACACCGCCGGCACCTCGTCTGCCGCCACCTTCGCGGGCGACCCGTACAACCAGCCCAAGTCCAACGGCCGGGGCAAGACCGTGCTGAACGACGAGGGCAGCTATTTCGAGCAATTCGTCAACGCCAGCCCCACCAGCCTGTACCGCGCCTGGTATCCGCAAGCGGGCGGCAACCTGAACGTGAAGGTGGGTGGCAACCTGACAGGCAATATCCTCAACGTCACGGCTTCCGCGCCTGGTCGGCCAAACCCTCTGGATACCGGCTACGATTCGGCCAGTGTCGGCAACTGGTTGTGGCGCCAGGGCAGCGGCACTGTCGATACGGGCGGGGCAGCGCAGCCCACGGCCTGGTGGATCAATTTCGGCAGTTACACCGCGACCGCCACAGCTGACCAACTGGTGGGCTTTACCGGTTTCGGCACCTTGGGCGGTGGCGACGTGGATGTACGGGTAGGCGGTGACGCCGGGATGCTTCGCTCGCTGGCCGGCAATGCCATGGCGGCCAATGCCAACCCACGCAGCCAGGGCTTGGTGCTGGCGGTCGGCAGCACCGGGCGGGTGGCCAGTGATGGCAGCCTGCAACTCACCGGTGGTGGTGACCTGCGGGTGCATATCGGCGGGGCGCTTAACCCTGAAAGCCAGCTTGATAGCAGCAGCTTGAACGGCACACTGGTGGACCTGCGCGGTAACGCTCAACTGCTGGGCGGCGCCTCGGGCCGGATAGAGTTGCAGTACGGCATTGCCAATACCGACCACAGCCCGGGTGAAGTGCGGGCGTTCGACGCGTTGCAGGCCACCCGGGGGCTGACGCGCGGCGGCATGGTGCTGGTGCCGGGTGATGCGACGTTCAGCCTGGCGACCCTGGGCGACCTGGCGTTGCAGAGCGTGATCGACCCCGGCCGGGTATTGCTGCCCAACAGTTCGTCATTTGTCCGCGGGCAGGAACACGGCCCAGGCACCAGTTGGTTCTCGCTGTGGACCGGGCAAACGGCGATCGACCTGTTTTCCGCCGGCGGCAACCTGTCGCCCAATTCCACGGGGCTGGCCTCTGACCTGGCGGTGGTCTATCCGTCGATCTTGCGTGCGACGGCCGCCAGCGGCAGCCTGTACTACGGCAAGGCGGGTAGCTCTTCCTTGACGGACAACGATTACAAATTCCCGTTGTTGCTTGCTCCGGGCGTGAACGGCCAGTTGCAGTTGCTTGCCCATGATTCGATCTATGCCGGCGGCACGTTCGTGAGCCAATCGGCAGCTGATCCAGCGATCATGGCCACGCCTTGGCAACCGGCATTTGTCGGCAGGCTCGGTACCGACATCAAGCCTGTCGCCAGCAACCTCTCGCCAAACGGCAGTTCCGACAACGTCCCGCTTCTACCACTGTTTGTGTTTGGTTCCGCCAGCGCGTCGACCAGCGGTTATGCTCCGGCCTCCGCTGCGCGCTTCTACGCATTGACCGGTGACCTGGTGGGTGTCAGCAGTGGGCGGATCATCTCGTTTGGGGTCAACCCCGGCGATCTGCATCAAGGGCAGACCTGGTACGAGGGCGGTGGTGCCGTGTGGATGATGGCAGGCCGGGATATTGTCAGCAGTGGCAGCCTGTTTGACCGAATCAGCGGTTACCAGAGAGAAACGTCCATGGGCAACCTGTTTGTCCACAACAGCCCCACCGATATCTCCATCGTGTCTGCCGGGCGCGACATCCTCTACAGCAACTTCCAGGTCGCCGGGCCGGGCGCGTTGGAGCTGACGGCCGGGCGCAATATCCAGATGGACGACAAAGTCAGCGTCACCAGCCTTGGCCCCGTAGCCTCGGGCGATAACCGCCCCGGCGCGAGCATTGTCATGCAAGCCGGCGTCGGCCCCGACGGCCCGGATTACCGTCGCTTCGTCGAGGCCTACCTGGACCCTGTGAACCTGGCGCAGCCGGGTGAGTCGATCCAGAGCGGCAAGGTCGCCAAGACCTACGAGAACGAACTGGTCGGCTGGCTCGCCGAGCGCTTTGGTTTTGTCGGCGGCACCGAGCAGGCGCGCACTTACTACGCGGCGCTCCCCGCCGAGCAACAACGGGTGTTCGCCCGCGACGTTTACTTCGCCGAGCTCAAGGCCGCTGGCCGTGAGTACAACAGCGCTGGCAGCGTGCGCCAGGGCAGCTACCTGCGTGGCCGCGTAGCGATTGCGGCGCTGTTCCCGGACAAGGACGTGGCCGGCAACCCGATCACCTACAAAGGCGACATCACGATGTTCGGTGGCGCGGGCGTACACACCAACTTCGGCGGTTCGATCCAGATGCTCACCCCGGGCGGCAGCCAGACCTTCGGTATCGAAGGCGCGGCGCCACCGTCGACGGCGGGGGTGATCACCCAGGGCGCGGGGGATATCCAGCTGTATTCCTTGGGCAGCATCCTGCTGGGTCAGAGCCGCATCATGACCACCTTCGGCGGCTCGATCATGGGCTGGACCAGCGAAGGCGACATCAACGCCGGGCGCGGTTCCAAGACCACCGTGGTGTACACGCCGCCCAAGCGTGTCTATGACAATTGGGGCAACGTCGGCCTGTCGCCGTCGGTGCCGAGTACCGGTGCGGGGATCGCCACGCTCAACCCAATCCCGGAAGTGCCGGCGGGGGACATCGACCTGATCGCGCCGCTGGGCACCATCGACGCCGGCGAGGCGGGGATCCGTGTGTCCGGCAACGTCAACATTGCCGCCTTGCGCGTGGTGAACGCGGCGAACATCCAGACCCAGGGCAAGTCGTCCGGGGTGCCGGTGGCCGCCAGCGTCAACACCGGCGCCATGAGCTCGGCCAGCGCGGCCGGGGCGGCGGCGTCCCAGGCGGCGGAAGACGCGGCGCGCAGCCAGCAGGCGGCCGCGAAGCAGGGCAGGCCGTCGATCATGACTGTGGAAGTGTTGAGCCTGGGCAACGAACCGTTGCCGCAAGAGCCTGCGCCGGCGCAGAAAACCTCCGGCTACAACCCCAACAGCCCGGTGCAGGTGCTGGGCGCAGGGCCGCTGAGCGAACAGGCGCGAGCGCGGCTGACGGATGAGGAGCGCAAGCAGATCAGTTTGTAAGGCTGTGGAAAGGACCTCTCGATGTACCGTTCGGGGCGATCAATGATCGCCCCTTTTTTTGCGCCGGTTACGGGTTGTCCTTGAGGGTCTTGAACGACTCGATGCGTTTGATCAGCCGCGTGTTCTTCGCCGAGTCGGCATTGCTGAACAGGAAGGAGAAGTCCGACGCCAGCCCGGATTTTCCGGCAATCGCCGCGTACTGGTGGCAGTCGTTGCAGTTGTCGGTCTGCACGTAGGTTTCCATGGTGGTGTTGGCGACGACGACACTCTGGTCGCTGACAAACGGCCCATAGGACAGCGGTACCTGCACGTTCGGCCCTGGGCCTGGGTCGTTGGGCGCATTGGGCGTCTTGGACCACAGCACATTCACCAGTTTGTAGTACTGGAATACCGACTGGCCCTGGGTCTGCTGGGCGAAGGTCTGCTGCACTGCCGTGTTCAGCGCCTGCATGTCCTGGGGCGTGGCGTTGGCGCGGGTGGCCTGCACCGGCTGGTCGAGGGGCGTGCAGTTGGGCGGCGTGTGCGTGGCGTCGCACTGCACGCGGGGCACATTCGGCGTGCAGGCATCACCGGTGCATGCCGGGTTGTTGAAGCTGTAGCCCTCGGGCGGCGCGGCACCACCGTCAGGCACGTTGTCGACCTGCTCGAAGGTGGTCCAGATGAAATTCGGCTGGGTCTGGGTCTTGTTGATGATATGCAGGCCCACCAGGCCAATCACTTCCTGGGTGCATTGCAGCGTGTCCGGGCGTTGCAGCCAGGCCACGGTGGTCAGGTAGCGCCCGTACAGGGCGGGCTTGTTGGTGAGCACGCGCCAGGCGGCTTTCAGTTCCAGGGCGCCGAGTTCTTCCTGCGGCAGCGCCTTGGCCGGCAGTTCACGCACCAGCTTGCCGGCCGGCAGTGACAGGCCGGCGGGGTGCCGGTTGTCGCTGTTCTGCGCCACGATCAGCTGGTTGGCCGCATCGTACAAACCGTTGTCGACGATGTAGTCGAACTCGGCCTTGCCCACCTTGCGCTCGAAAAACACCAGGTTGCCGGACTGGTCCGTTAGCCAACCGCCGGAGGCTTCCATGATCGAATCGGGCAGGGTCACCTGGGTGCCGCTGGACAGGTGGAAGCGGTGCTTGCGGTTGATCGCGCTTTCCGAGGTGGCGGTGATGAATTTACGCGCGCCCGTGGCAAACGCCTTGAGATTGCCGGTGGCGGTGCAATTGGACGGCACCAGGGTTTCCACGCCCCAGCCGGACGGCTTGGCCGCGCCGGGCAGGAAGATCTCGCTGGCATCCTTGTAGCTGGCCCACACTGGAGCCTTGCTCATCGGTTGGCCTGGGGTTGGCGGCACGCCGAACTGGGCCGCGCTGCTTTGCGTATCCGGCTCACCGGCCAGGCTCGGGTTGGCGGGCCAGCCGGGGTTGACCGGCCAGTTCATGGCGATGAACAACTGCCAGCCGAAACAATTGAGAAAAGCCTGCTCGGTGCCGAAATTGTTCACCGGCAGGAAGCCGCCGCTGGTGGGGTCGAACACCAACTGGCTGACGCAGCTCTGGGCATCCGAGGCGGCACTGGCCGGTGCGGGGGCCAGCCACGGGAGAAGGGCGCAGGTGATTGTGCAGACAATACGCAAGCGTGCCCGGCGCAGCGGGCGAAGCCATCCGTTCATGGTCGCATTCCTTGCTCAAGACTTAAGGGGCGGCCACCCACGCCAGGCATGGGCGGCCGGGTGGAACTCAGGCGCTGGGCACCAGGGCCAGGCCGCTTTCCCATGGGTGCTCGGTGGCACTCGGGTTGGCCGCTTCGTTGGGGTTGAGCGCACGCACGCTGACCAGCCCCGGCGCCGCGTTGCTGCTGACGGTAATGGTCATGATGTAGCCCTGGGTGCCGCCGCCGTCGGTCTGCCCGGGAATCGCCGAGGCATCCGGCAGGAACTGCGTGACCTGGGCCGTGATGCCCGGGTTGGAGAACTGCACCCGTGCATCCGCCGCCGTGGTGTTCGGGTCGGCGCCTTGCACCACCAGCACGAACTGGCTTGAGCTGCCGGGCGCAAAGCTGGCCGGCAAGTCGCTGGGGGATTGGCCGTAGAACAGGTCAATCGGCAGCAACTGCACCGGCCAGGGCTGCGCATCGGTGGTGTTGGCCGCCACGCAGGCGCACTCCTTGGGCTGGGCGGTGAGCGGTGCCGGGGTCACGCTGAGGGCCACATTCAGTTCGTTGGCGATCACCCACACGTAGTCGATCGGCGTGCCGCTGATGGTGATGTCATTGATCGAGAACCCTGCACTGGCCGGCACCTCGAAGACCGCCTGGAGGATCTGGTCGGAGTTGTTCGGGCCGGTGCCGGCGGTGCCACGGGTGACGCGCCAGTAGCTGCTGACATCCTGGCCTTGCGGGCCTTTCCAGGTGCTGAAGGACTTGGGTTGCTGCAGGTACAGGCCGATGGGGTTGGTCAACGAGATCAGGTTGTTGACCGCCGCCTGGTTGGCTGAGAACCCGATATGCGGGTCGGAGTTGCGGTAGTTCTGCCCGTACTGCGCGCAGCAGATCAGGCTCTGCTGGTTCTGGCTGCTGCTGAGCGGCCGCAGGATGGTGGCGGCCGCCGCCAGGTAGATCTCGGCACTCAGGGTGTTGGGGCCGGAGGTCAGGTGCATCGCGCCACCCGACACGCCCGGTATGCGCACGGTGCCGCTGTTCCATTTGTTCACGGTGTCGTAGGCGGGCTGGCCGGTGGTGGGGTCGAGTACCGGCTCGCCGGCCTTGCCGGTCGGGCCGTCGGCGGTGTAGCGCAGGTACAGGTCTTCGAGTTTCACCTGCGGGTCGACATACGCCTGGTACAGGCCCAGCACGGCACCCGGGTCGATGTTCCACATGGTCAGGAAGTACGCCGGGTTCTCGCTGGTGAACATGATGCTGCGCATGTTGCCGTCGGGGTCGCGGGTGATCGACCACTCGCAGTATTCATCCAGCCAGCCCCGTGGGCCAGAGGGCGAAAAGTCGGCGTAGGGGCCGTTCCAGTTGATGGATTTGCACAGCACGCTGGGGATCTGCAGTTGGGTCGCCTGCGGGTCCGGGTACAGCGAATACAGGGTGTTATTGAGGGTGATCTGGCCGTGGTCGGTCAGTTGCATCACCTGGTCCAGGGTCATGGCCTTGCCGCCCAGTTGCGGGACCACGGCGGCGCCGTTGTTGTAGAAGAACGTCCAGAGGCGATTGGGAAAGGGCTGCCAGGTGATGGTCTTCGGCGTCAGCGTGCCGTAGCCGCTCTCCAGCGGGTTGTAATAGCCCGAGCGCGGTGCATCGTTGAGGTTGGACCAGGGGTTGCCGATGATCGACATCTGGGTCCAGCCGGTGACGTTGTTGTTCCAGTCGGTCTCGAAGGTCGGCAATTGGTCCTCCAGGCCGAGCTTGTTGTAGTCCTTGGGCGCTTGTTCGGCAGGCGAGGTGAATTGGGTGAAGGGTGTGCTCATGTCGGTTCTCCAGCAGGGGTGTTGGTGGAGCAGCAACCGGCGTCCGGAGCGGGGCCGGCAGAGGTTTGGCGTGGGTCGTCCCACACCAGTTCGGCGATAAAGCCAGGCAGCGGCGCGTATGCATCGGCCGTCAACACCTGGCCACTATCGGAGTGGGTCACGACCAGCGATAACTGCGCTGCGTCGCTCGGTTTGAGCTTCAGTACCTGGGCATTGCGCGCAGCATTCAGCGCCCGCGACACGCCCTGGGTGATGCAGCGGCCCTTGTCGTCTACCAACCCCATGCCGATGCGGCTGAAACGCCCGACGTAATGCGGGTTGTCGGCGCGGGCGTGCTGCGCCGTGGCGTCGGGTTGGTTGAGGAAGACGTCGATCAGGTAGGTGTCATGGGTGCAGCGCACATGGTCGAACACCACCCAGGGACCTGTGCCTGCGGCCTGCGGTTGATGGCAGCACGCAGCCTTGGCCGCGCCGAACTGTGGGGCGACGGGCGTGCCGTAGTCGTAGCCGATGTGCCGGCTGTCCTGGGCCATGTCGCCGAGGGTGGTGTAGCGCCAGGCATCGGCGCTGGTGAAGGTCACGTCATCGGCCTGCTGCCCGGCGAACGGTTGCAACAGGCATTGGGTGGTGTACTGCGCCGCCGGGTTGGCACGGATCCAGACCTCCAGCATGCGATCGATATTGGCGTGATAGGAACAGAACACCGGGTCGAACGCGGTGTAGGCGTTGTCGGCCATGTCGCCGCCGATCCAGCCGTGATAGTTGTCGTGGGGCTGCTCGTAGAGCCCGTCGAAATTCAATGCGCGGTTGGGGTACAGATTGTTCGGTTGCGGTGGGTCGAAACTGGTGATGTTGGCCCAGGGGTAGCCCGGTACACCCTGGGGCTGGCTGAAGGTGGTGAACGCCAGCGCATCGACCACCTGCTGCTGGAAGATCCGGCTCATGCCATACAACTGGGTGCGCTCGAATCGGAAGGCCTCGCCCTGGGTGTAGAACAGCGGGTTGCGCTGCACATACCGGCAGTCGACGCCCTCGACCGGCGCGGTGGCGCAGACCTTGGAGCAACCATCCTTGGCCGCCGCATACCGCAACGGGTTATGCCGCACCTCACCGGTGTGCGGGTGCACGTAGGTTTCATCGAGGAACGCCTGAGGCAAGCCGGCCTGGGGGCTGCCGTCGATACTGGCGTCTGCGGCCATCCAGTCCCAGTAGGGAATCGCGCAGTCGATCAACGCTTCCAGGTACAGCAGGTAAGCGCGGTGCCACAAGGCAAAGGCTTCCTGGTAATGCAGGCACCAGTTGGTGTGGATGTAGGCATAGCGCTGCCAGGGCGAGCCGCTGTCGGGGTCGCCGATGTGCATTACGTCATCCAGCTTGGCGCGGTACAGGTTCAGTGCTTCGGGGCTCAGGGAGCGGATGTCCTGGCGCACACGCTTGACCGGGTGTGGCAGCGCCGGTGGCGGGATGCGTTCGGCCGGGTCGAACGGCGAAATGCTGTCCAGCCGCCAGCCCTGGTTGACCCACAGGCGGAAGGTTTCCAGGGCATCGAGCGGCCAGAACTGCTGCTGATCGGTGGTCAGCGGCATGTTGCGGGAGGCCAGGTGCTGGTAGATGGTTTGCGACCAGGTCTTGACCGAGGCCGGGTCTTCCAGGAACACATCGTAGGCGTTCATGCAGCCGACCCAGGTGGCGGCGACGGCGGCGCGCTGGGGGGCGGGTATCCAGTAGGGGGCGCTGAACAGCGCCTTGATATCACCGGTCCATGTCGGTTTCGCGACTATCATAAGATCCCTCTCATGCCGCCTTCAGGCCAGGTGTTGGCCGGGCTGCTAAGCTGGATCGATGTTAACTAGCCACTGCGCAGGATTTGTGCAAATTGGCCCGTCTTTGCGACGTATTCATTGCATTTTTTCAAGGACGATTTGGAACCGATGACAGACGCCATGGATTTGAAGATCCTGGGCAAGTTGCAGAAGGATTGCGACCAGAGCCTGGAGTTGTTGAGCGACAGCGTGGGGCTGTCTTCCACCAGTTGTTATCGGCGGATTCGCCGCATGGAGAGCGTAGGGATCATCAAGGCCAAGGTGGCGGTGCTGGATGAACGCAAATTGGGGATCCAGGTGACGGCGTTTTTCCTGATCAAGCTGGACAGGGATAGCCAGGATATTGACCGCAAGATGCAGCATATCCTGTCGACTCATCCGGAGATTCAGGATTGTTACTTGATGACCGGGGAGTTTGATTTTGTGATGGTGGCGAAGTTTCGGGATGCTGCGGAGTACACCGAGTATATCTATCGGTTTCTGGAGACTTATCGGGATATTCCGATTCGGACTTATTCTTCTACGTTGGTGGTTAGGACGGTTAAGAAGTCTTATGAGTTGCCGTTGCAGGGGGTTGGGTTTTGTTCTCGGAGTTGAGTACATATCCGTTTCTTCGGTAACGGCTACTTATGGTTCCGCTCTTACAGCGGCTCACTTTTGGAAAGGCCGGAATGCCGGCCCAGCCAAAAGTAAGCAAAAGGCCTTCGCCCCAACACTCGGTGCCTCGCTTAGGCTCGGCATGCCCTCACTCCGGCTTGAATCCGTGGGCCGCCGCAATGGGCCATCCATGGCCCAGTGCGGCTAACCCGGCGTCCTGCCGGGTTACCCACGGATTCAAGCCTGCGTTCGGCCAGCGTGTTTGACGGGGCGATCCCAGATCAAAAACAAGAGCGCGGCGGCCTTAGAGCCGACCGGATTGTATGGCCGGTACTCGGTCAAAGTGTGGGAGGGGGCTTGCCCCCGATGGCAGTGGGTCAGTCACTGATGAGTTGGCTGACACACCGCCATCGGGGGAAAGCCCCCTCCCACAGTTTTATCTTCATGTATCAGTTGAAGGGTCCCCCGGTGTCAGGGTAGTTGTCGTGTCCTCCGCTTTTTAAAAGTATTCCGGGGGCGGCAAGAGTAAGGTCATGCCTTTCTATTCAGAAGAACGCAAAGCTGCGCTGTTGAAAATGATGCTTCCGCCCCTGAGCCTGTCAGCGTCGGAGGTCGCGCGCCGTGAAGGTTGTAGCGACATGTCTCTTCATTATTGGCGTAAGCAAGCTGCTGCCAGAGGTTCTCAGTTGTCCGAAAACAAGCAGTCGCCTGAAAGTTGGTCTGCCGAATCCAAGCTCATGGCAGTCATCGAATCATCAGCTTTGTCGGAGCTGGAGCTGAGTGAGTATTGCCGTCGCAACGGTATTTTCCCTGAGCAAATTGACGGCTGGCGCAAAGCTTTCATTGCCAACAGCACTAATCACTCAGCGCTGAAAAAAGGAATCGCTGGTGAGACCAAGGAGGATAAGAACCGGATTCGGGAGCTGGAGCGTGAGCTGCGCCGAAAGGATGCAGCGCTGGCTGAAACAGTCGCATTGCTGGTGCTGCGAAAAAAGCTCAATGCCTACTGGGGGAACGACGACGAGGACAATTGACCTTGTTGCCAGAACGGCATCTTCTCGTCGACTGGCTCACCGAAGCCATCACTGCGGGTGCCCGCAGGGCGCCTGCGTGTCTAGAAGTCGGTATTTCGCTACGCACGCTACAACGCTGGATCCTGCCCGAAGCGTTGTTGGCAGATGGGCGCACCACGACGGTGAGGCCAGTGCCGAATAATGCTCTGACTGATGTTGAGCGCCAAGCCATCCTGGCCTTGTGCAACAGCAAGGCCTACGCACATCTGCCACCGAGCCAGATCGTGCCACGGCTCGCTGACGAGGGACGTTACATGGCATCGGAGGCAACCTTTTACCGAGTGCTGCGTGCGGCAGATCAGCAGCATCATCGTTCCCGCGCCAAACGCCCGCATCGCCATGAAGCACCCACCACCTACGCGGCGACAGCCGCCAATCAGGTGTGGTCTTGGGATATCACGTACCTGCCGTCGCCAGTTCGTGGGAAGTTTTACTACCTCTATTTGATCGAAGATATCTACAGCCGAAAGGCTGTGGGCTGGGAAGTTTACGAAGCAGAAAACGGTGAAAAAGCCGCTGTCCTACTGCAACGAAGTGTCACTAGAGAGAAGTGCTGGCGTCAGCCGCTGGTGCTTCACTCGGACAATGGCGCACCGATGAAATCGGTGACGTTACTGACCAAGATGTACGACCTGGGTATCACGCCATCGAGAGGAAGACCCCGGGTAAGCAACGATAATCCTTACTCGGAGTCGCTGTTTAGAACGCTGAAGTACTGCCCGCAGTGGCCGCAGGATGGATTTGGCAGCCTGGATGACGCGCGTATCTGGGTCAGGAATTTTATGGCCTGGTACAACACCGAGCATCGTCATAGCCGAATCCGCTTCGTGACACCCGCCCAGCGCCACGAGGGAAAAGACCGGGAAATCTTGGCCCGGAGGGCGGCAATCTATGGGCAAGCGAGAGAAAAAAGGCCTGAAAGGTGGTCAGGCGAGACACGCAACTGGAACCCTATCGGGACGGTGTACCTCAATCCCGAAAGGGAGCTGACAGTTGTCGTGAAGGTCGCCTAGCAAGACGGGAGACACGACAACTACCTTGAAAAACGCCGGGGTGGTTGGCTCTGGCTCTGGCTTTGATCTGCTTTTGATTTTGATGTTAGGCGCCCCGTCAAACACGCTGGCCGGAATTCGGCAGGGATTTGGGGGGTAAACCGGCAGGGATGCCGGTTTAGCCGCCCCGCGCCATGGATGGCGCGTGGCGGCGGCCCCCCAAATCACTGTCGGATTACGGGCACACCGAGCCTAAGCGAGGTGCCGAGTGTTGGGGCAAGAGCCTTTTGGTTACTTTTGGGCTCTTTCAAAAGTGACCCGCCGTAAGGGCGGAACCAATAGCCGCCGTTACCCAAATAACGGATATTCACACCACCAAGAATTGCCCCCCACCCAATCAAAAATGAAGCTTTCATGACAAAAGTTCGGTAGCCCATGGCCACTCCCGTCTCCTCTGTGTAACGCGCTTGAGCCCACCAGAAAGGTGAGCTTTTCAGCCGCAAGCAGGATGCCAGGAGTGGGGCGATGGGAACTATGGAACGTTACTCGAAAGTGGGCATGCAGGAGCTCGACCAGCGCCTGTCGAAGATCGTCGAAGCGGCGCGCAAGAAGCCGGTGTCGGTCTATCGCTATGGCGCGCCCTGGGTATGGATCGTCTCCCAGGAAGACTGGCAGGGCGCCCGCAAGGAAGTCTCAAGCTACATCCCGGCTGGCCATTCCCTGGTATTGCTGCGCCCGCAGATCGACGAAGTGCTCGACCAGCACCGTGACTGGCTCACCGCCGAACCCGCGATGTCGATCCCTGCGCAGACCGTGCTGCAGATCCTGCTGCTGCAACTGCTGTATTCGGTGCCCAGCGAGCAGCAACTGCATGAACAGCTGAACTACAACCTGCTGTTCCGCTGGTTCGTCGGCCTGGACCTCAACCAGAAGGTCTGGAGCGTTCATGTCCTGACGCGCGACATCGCCACGCTGCTGAACAACCCGCGTGCGGTGCAACTCATCCAGAAAATCATCGGTGACGTGTTTTGTGGCGCCTTGCTGCACATGCCGGAGTTCTCCTTGAACTTCGCCCTGTTGCACACCTGGCTGGCACGCCACGGCAACACTGCGATCACCAGCAATTGAGCAGGCCGCACGCCGGGGATTCGGCGACGGTGCGAACAATCAGACAGTCAGGGGGCGGTGTGGAGCATCTGTTCAAATTAACGCTGGCGCTGTGTTGCGTGACGCTGGGGAGCCTGGCGCAACCGGTGTTGGCCGAGGAAGAGGCGGCGGCGCGCAAGGTCGACGTCAACGAGTACTTCGTGCGCGGCAATACCGTGCTCGATGCGGCGACGATCGAGGAGGCGGTGTACCCATTCCTGGGGCCGCAAAAGACCCTGGGCGATATCGAAGGCGCTCGCGATGCGTTGCAGAAGATCTACCAGGCGCGTGGCTACCAGTCAGTGTTTGTCGAGCTGCCGGAGCAGAAGGTCGATGACGGTATCGTCTACCTGCAAGTGAGCGAAACCAAGGTCGGCCGCGTACGTGTGGTCGGGGCCAAGCACTATTCACCGGTGGAAATCCGCGAGCAGGTGCCGGCCCTGGAGGAGGGCGCAGTGCCGGACTTTGCCACGGTGCAAACCCAGTTGGCCGGCCTCAACCGCAGCGCCGGGCGCCAGGTCACGCCGCTGGTGCGCGAAGGCCAGCGCCCGGGCACGATGGATGTGGATCTGCAAGTGGAAGACCAGAATCCCTGGCACGCCAGCCTCGGCCTGAACAACGACTACAGCGCCGACACCGAGAAGCTGCGTTCGGTCGCCACGCTGGGTTACGACAACCTCTGGCAACTGGGCCACAGCATTTCCCTGACCTATTTCACCGCGCCCCAGGACACCGACAACGCCAAGGTCTGGTCCGGTTCCTACAGCGCGCCATTGAACGAGCGCTGGACCTTGCAGTTCTCCGGTTACCAGTCCGACAGCAACATCGCCACCATCGGCGGCAGCAACGTGTTGGGCAAGGGCCATTCCTACGGCGTGTCGGCCATCTACAACCTGCCGGCGGCGGGAAATTGGGCCAATTCGTTCTCGTTCGGCGTCGACTTCAAGGACTTCGACGAGCAGATGAAATTCGGCTCCAGCAGCGACCAGGTGCCCCTCAAGTACGCACCGTTCACCCTGGGTTACAACGGCTTTCGCTATACCGAACAATCGCAGCTGGGCCTGGGCCTGAACCTGGTGGTGGGCACCCGCGCGTTCTTTGGCTACGGCAGCGATGCCGAAGAGTTCGACTACAAGCGCTACAAGGCCAGCGCCAGTTTCGCCGTGCTCAAGGGCGACCTGAATTACACCTACACCTTTGCCAACGATTGGCAGTCGGCAACCAAAGGCGGCTTCCAGCTCGCGTCGGGGCCGCTGGTCTCCAACGAGCAGTATTCCGCCGGCGGCGCCACCTCGGTGCGCGGTTACCTGGCGGCGGAGCGTACCGGGGATGAGGGCTACTTGCTTTCCCAGGAGCTGCGCACGCCGTCCCTGGCCAAGTTCCTCGGCAGTTATGTGCAGGAGTGGCGCTTCTATGCGTTCGCCGAAGGCGCGCGCATGCGCCTGCACGACCCGCTGCCCGAGCAAGAAGACGAATACAGCCTGGCCAGTGTCGGCCTGGGCACCCGCGCCAGTTTGAGCAAATGGTTGTCCGGCAGCCTGGATTGGGGCTACCCGCTGCTCGATGGACCGAACACCCAGAAACAGGACTCGCGACTGCACTTCAGTGTGCAGGCGACTTTCTGACTTTTTCTTCCGGAGACTTCACCCATGCAACGCCTATTCCTGAGCCTGTTGATCTGCCTGGGCTTCGCGCTCCCGGCCACCGCCCATGCCTGGTGGCAGGACGACTGGCACTACCGCAAACAGATTTCGGTAGACACCACCGCCCAAGGCGCCGCGATCAGCCAGGCCCTGGGCCGCACTGCACTGCTGGTGCGCCTGCACACCGGCAACTTCACTTTTGACGGGGTCAAGGACGACGGTTCTGACCTGCGTTTTGTGAGTGCCGACGACAAGACCGTGTTCAACCACCAGATCGAAAGCTTCGACCCACTGATGGGCATGGCGCTGATCTGGGTCGATGTGCCCAAGGTCGAAGGCGGCCAGCGCCAGGACCTGTGGATGTACTACGGCAACCAGAAGGCACCGGCCACGGCCAATGGGCAACTGACCTTCGACCCGAACTACACCGCGCTGTATCACTTTGACGGGGCCAATGGCACACCAGCCCGGGACACCACGGCCTACGCCAACACCGCATTGAACGCCACCGGCGCGAGCATCGACGGCGTGATCGGCCGCGCCTTGCAGTTGAGCGGCCAAGCGTTGATGTTGCCGGCCAGCCCCTCGTTACAGCACGCGGCGGGCGGCGCGTTCACGTTCAGCGCCTGGTTGCGCCTGGACCAGGCCAGCGGCGAGCAAGCGGTGCTAGCCCGTCGCGACGGCGGCCATAGTCTGTTGCTGGGCCTGAACCAGGGCGTGCCGTTCGTGGAAGTCGACGGCCAGCGCGCCGTGTCCACCCAACCGCTGAACCCCGGTCAATGGCAACACCTGGCGTTCACCGCCGAGGGCGACAAGCTCACGCTGTATGTGAATGGCCGCGAAACCGCGACCCTGGCGCAGGCCTTGCCGGCGTTCAATTCTCAGATCGCCATCGGCGCCGACCTGCCGGAAGCCGGCAGCACCCACTTGCCATTCGCCGGGGCCATCGATGAGCTGCGCCTGTCCAAGGTGGCACGCCCGGCAGCACTGTTGCTGGCCGATGCCAGCGCCCAGGGCGCCGAGTCGAAACTGGTGGCCTACGGCGTGGATGAAGAACAGTCCGGCTTTGGTTTCGGCAGCCTGGGCTTTTTGCTCAACGCCGTACCGGTAGATGCCTGGGTGATCATCCTGGTGCTGGTGGCGATGATGTTCCAGTCGTGGGTCATCATGCTGCGCAAGAACCGCCAGGTCAGCCGCGTGAGCAGTGCCAACGAGATCTTCCGCGAGCACTTCGCGCAGATCGGCACCCGCCTGGAGATGTACGCCGACGACGCCCAGTTGGGTGAGCGCCTGGCCCATTCGTCGCTGTGGCGTCTGTATCTGGTGGCGGTCAAGGAAATCCGTACCCGCCGTGCCCAGGGCGCCGACACGTCGTCGGTGTCGGCCGCCACCATCGAAGCCATCCGCTGCTCCATGGATGGCGTGCGCACCCGCGAGAACCAGGCGCTCAGTTCCAAGCTCTCGACCCTGTCCAATGCCATCGCCGGCGGCCCGTACATCGGCCTGCTCGGTACGGTGCTGGGGATCATGGTGGTGTTCCTCGGCACGGCGATGGCCGGTGACGTCAACATCAACGCCATCGCCCCTGGCATGGCGGCGGCGCTGCTGGCCACGGCCATGGGCCTGTTCGTGGCGATCCCGGCGCTGTTTGGCTACAACCGCCTGATCACGCGCAACAAGGAAGTCAGTGCGGACATGCGCGTGTTCGTCGACGAGTTCATCACCCGCCTGGCGGAGATGCACGGCGAGAGCCAGCACAGTGAAACCGCGCACCGCCGCGAACATCACGCATCGGTTCCGGCCTGAGGAGAATCGCCATGGCTTCCGTAAATGCCTCCCACGACGATGACGATGACGCGGCCGTCGACAGCATCAACATCACGCCCCTGGTGGACGTGCTCATGGTGGTGTTGGTGATGTTTATCCTCACCGCGACCGCCCAGGTGTCGGGCATTCAGATTCACCTGCCCAAGGCCAGCGCCTCGGTGTCGTTGTCGGAGGCCAAGACCAAGGCCATTTCCGTGAATGACGGCGGCCAGGTGTTCCTCGACGCCTACCCGGTGACCCTCGGCGAGCTGGAAGAGCGCCTGCGCATCGAGAAAGCGCTGAACCCGGACTTCCCGGTGATCGTGCGCGGCGATGCGATGGTGCAGTACCAGAAGGTGATCGAAGTGCTCGACCTGCTGCGCCGGCTGGAGCTGTCCCAGGTCGGGTTGGTCACCGGCAAACCGAGCCAGGGCTGAGTCATGACTGCACAGATGCCGATCAGGCCACCGCCTGTGAAAAACACGCCGCCGTGGCGCCCGTTGAAGTGGGGCGCCGGCCTGTTGCTGGGCGCCGTCGCCGCCTGGTTCCTGTGGCAGTGGGCCAATGACATGAGCGGCGTGCGCCGTGAAGCGCCCAAGGTGCCGACGATTATTCCGTTGCCGCCACCACCTCCACCGCCGCCGGAGAAACCCAAGGAACCTGAGCCCCAGGTCGAAGAAAAAGTCCCGGAGCCGGTGCCGAGCCCGGAGCCCGAAGAGGTCAAGCCCGCCGAGGAAGCACCGCCTTCGCCTAACGAGGATTTGGCCAACCCGATGCAGATCGATGGCGACGCCCAGTCTGGCAATGACGGTTTCAACATCGGTGCCGGCAAGGGCGGCGGTATGGCCGGCAGCGGTGGCGGCGGGTTGGGCACCGGTACTTATAAGCAGTACCTGGCCGGCACCTACCAGCGCTTGATGCGCGAAGACCCGGAGCTGCGCAAGAAGGCCTTCTCGATACAGATAGACCTGTGGTTGGGCGCCGATGGCCAGGTCACCAAGGCACTGGTGGCCAAGTCCAGCGGCGATGCCGAGACCGATGCGCAGATGCTCGCCTTGATCCAGACGCCGCGTGCCACGCAGAAACCACCGGCGTCGCTGACGCTGCCCATGCGCCTGTCCCTCAAGGGCCGGCGCCCGGATTGATTGAATCCTTTTTCCAACGGTTTTTTACAGGAGTTGCGTACACATGATTTCCCCCGTGAATCGACTGACCCTGGCGGTCGGCATGGTCATCGCGACCCTGGTCGGCCAGGCGGCTGCGGCCCCGGTCGCGCCCTCGGAAAACGTCACCATCAACCTGATCCGCCTGCTGGTGCAGCAGGGCGTGCTGACCCAGGACACCGCCAACGGGCTGATCGCCCAGGCCGAAAAAGAAGCCCAGCAGGCGCGCCAGGCCAATGCCGCGCCGGTGGTGGCCGCAGGCCCGACCGCAGCCCCCGGCGATGTGCGGGTGCAATACGTGCCGCAGGCAGTGAAGGATCAGATTCGTGACCAGGTCAAGGCCGAGGTCATGGCCACCGCCAAGCAGGAAAACTGGGCCCAGCCCAATACCTTTCCGGACTGGATCTCGCGCATCAGCTTTGACGGCGACATTCGTCTGCGCGATGAATCGCGTTACTTCTCGGGCAACAACAGCAACAACATCACGGACTTCGCGAAGGTCAATGACACCGGCCCCTATGACGTCAACAAGAACTCCAACACCAAGTTCCCACCCTTGCTCAACACCCGCCAGGACCGTGAAAACCTGTTCCGCCTGCGCGCCCGGCTGGGCATGAAAGCGGTGCTCTCGCCGGACTGGACCGCCGGTATCCGCATCGCCACCGGCTCTGACAATAACCCGGTGTCCACCACCCAGACCCTGGGCGGCGGCTTCGGCAAAAAAGATATCTGGCTGGACCAGGGCTACCTCACCTGGACCACCACCGACTACATGAAGTTGACCGCCGGGCGTATCGGCAACCCGTTCTATTCCACTGACATGATGTATTCCAACGACCTCAACTTCGACGGTGTGGCCGCCATCTTCAACCACTCCCTCAACAGCGAATGGGGCGTGTTCGGCACGCTCGGCGCCTTCCCGATCGAATACACCTCCGACACCGCCAGCGCCAACGGCATCGACAAGGAAGACAGCGAGACCAAGTGGCTGTTTGGCGGGCAGATTGGCGCGGACTGGAAGATCAATCGCAGCAACCGCCTCAAGCTGGCCGCGGCCTATTACCAGTTCCAGGACATCGAAGGCGAGCGCTCCAGCCCTTGCGCGCCTTGGGCGGGTGCGGCGGGTTGCGACACGGACGGCACGCGGGTGGCGTTCATGCAAAAAGGCAACTCGGTGTTCAACCTGCGCAACAACACCACCAACCCGGCCGACCCGGCGAAAACGCCGGACCCTCAATTCGTCGGCCTGGCGTCCAAGTTCAATGTGCTGGACCTCAACCTGGTCTGGGACAGCGAGTTGCCGAGCGACTTCAAGTTGCGCTCCCAGGCCAACTTCATCCACAACCTGGCCTACGACAAGGGCGAGATGCTCAAGCGCAGCGAAGGCGAGATCGTCAACAACATCAACAGCAAGGGCCAGTTTGAAAGTGGCGGCAATGCGCTGATGGTCTCGTTCACCCTCGGCAGCGCGCTGGAGATGCGCAAGCGCGGCGACTGGAACGTGCTGGCCGGCTACAAGTACATCCAGCCCGACGCCTTGCCCGACGGCTTCAACGATTCCTCGTTCCACCTGGGCGGCACCAACGCCAAGGGCTACTTCATCGGCGCCAACTACGGCATCGAAAAGAACATCTACGCCAGTGCGCGTTGGTTGAGCGCGTCCGAAGTCTACGGCCAGCCGTTCGAAGTCGATGTGATGCAACTGGAACTCAACACGCGCTTTTGATGCGCAGGGAGATGCCACATGAACACGCGAATCTGCGGGTTGTTACTGCTGCTGGTCGCCACTGGCGCGTCGGCTGAAGGCATGGAGGAGCGCCTGCGCACGCAACTGCGCAGCACCACCCAGCAATTGCAGGCCCTGCAAAGCGAGCAGGCCCAGGCCAGCGCCGCGCGCCTGGCTGCGGAAAACCAGGCCAAGCAGGCCCAGGCGCAAATCAAGCAACTGACGGCCGAGCTGGACAAGGCCCGTGGCGTGGCCGAGCAAATGGCCGGCCAGCAACAGAGCCTGCACAGCCAGGCGCAGGCCCAGGTGGCGGCCAGCAACGAGCAGATCGGCAAGTTCAAGAAGGCCTATGACGAACTGCTGGTGCTGGCCAAGGGCAAAGAGGCCGAGCGGGCGCGCTTGCAGGCCCAACTGAGCGAACGTGACACACAAGTGCAGCAATGTTCAGTCAAGAATCAACAGATGTACGGCGTAGCCCAGCAGTTGCTCGCGGCCTACGAAAAAATTGACGTGGCCGAGGTGATGAGCATCCGCCAGCCGTTCGCCAGCAGCGCCCGGGTCAAGTTCGAGGAGCTGGCCCAAGGCTTTGGCGACGATTTGTACAAGAGCCGTTTCGATGCGCCCCAGGCAACTGCCAATCATTGATAGACAGGGAAGAGATCTTCATGAGCGAATTGATCACCAGCGTCACCACCCAGAGCCTCACCGAGTTGCTGCAGGAAGCCGGTTACCGGGTCAACCAGACTGAGCAAAACGGCATCGTGCAATTGCTCAGCGCCAGCCAGGGCATCGGCTTTGCGGTGCGTTTCGGCAACCCGGCGGCAGAGCAGGGCGCCTATGTGGATTTCACTTACAGCTGCGCGCTGCGGATCCAGGGCGAATTGCCCGAAGGTCTGGCCCAGGTATGGAACGCCTCACGCCGTTTTGCACGGTTGTCGGTGCAGGGTGAATTCCTGCTGATGGAAATGGACGTGGTGGTGGCCGGTGTCGGCGCTACGCACCTGTGCAGCCAGTTGGAGTTGTGGGACCGTCTGTTGCAGGAATTTATCGTCTACCTGCGTGAGTACAGCCAACAGGCCGCGCAGTTGCAGGCGGAAGCCGAGGCGCCGGTACTGTGAAAAAGCCAACCCTGATGGTCGGCGCGGGCGCGCTGGCCTTGCTGGTGGTGGCGGTGGGCTTGAGCCTGCGACCGGGCAGCGACCCGGTGGCGGCGCAGCAACCGGCGCCGGTGACTAACCCTGTACCGGTCGGACCAGCGGTGGCCCGCTTGGGCAACCAGCAGATCGACCTGACGGAACTGAAAACCGTGCTGGCCAGCCTGCCTGCCGAGTCCCGCGAACAATTGCGCGGCAACCGTGGCGCGCTGGAAACCTGGATTCGTTCGCGCCTGGCGCAAAAGGCCGTGCTCGAACAGGCCGACGCCCAGGGCTGGCGTCAGCGCCCGGACGTGGAGCAGCAAACCCGCGCCGCCGCCGAGCAGATTGTATTTCGCGATTACATGTTGTCGGTCAGCCAGGTGCCGGCCGATTACCCCAGCGCCGCCGAATTGCAGCAGGCCTACGACAGCGGCAAGTCGCAGTGGGTGACACCGCCGTTGTACCGAGTGAGCCAGATTTTCCTCGCGGTGAATGACCCGCAAGCCGTCGACAGTGTACGCCGCCAGGCCCAGGAGCTGAGCCGTCGCGCCCAGGCCGCACCGAATGATTTCGCCGCCCTGGCTACGCAGTTTTCCCAGGACACCGACTCCGCCGCACGCGGCGGTGACTCGGGCATGCAGCCGTTGCAGCAACTGGTGCCGGAAGTGCGCAGTGCGGTGTCGCGCCTCAAGGTCGGTGCCGTGTCGGACGTGGTGCAGAGTGCAGCGGGGTTCCATGTGCTCAAACTCACCGGCCAGCAACCGGCGCGCACCGCGACCCTCGACGAACTGCGTGAACGCCTCACCCAGGCCCTGCGTGCCCAGCGCCAGGAACAGATCGCCAAGGCTTACCTCGAAGGCATGCTCAATACCGCCACCCTGAGTATCGACGGCGCCGAGCTGAACAAAGTGCTGGAGTAACACGCGTCAACCCGCATTGGATGCACAGACCAACAAGACAGGGAGTCTCCCATGGCATTTCTAGAACCGTCTGCCCCCCAGGGGCCCTCCGTTTATCGCGTGTCAACCGAGGGCCGCAGCAGTTGGCTGACCCTGGCCCATGAGATCGACCCGGAAGTGGCGCGCTACTTCCTGGTGAGTGCGCGCTGCGGTTGTTTCATGCAGGCGGCGCGCAGTTTGAATATCAAGGCGACGCTGTTGCGCAAGCGTCTGGCGCAGTTGGAGGAACACCTGCGGCATTCGCTGTTCAGCTACCAGGGCAACGGTTTGGTGCTCAGTCGCGATGGCCAGCAGTTGCAAGCGCAGCTGATTGCACTGGCCCATGAACGACGCTTGCCGGTGACGGAGCAGCCGTTGATTCGGCTCGCGGTGGCTGAGCCGATCCTGCATGACATCCTTGGGCGTGACTTGATCGCCTTGCTGCGCCGCAATGCCAGCGTGCGCCTGGAGATCATCTCCATCGACAGCCAGTTGTCGTTGCAGGCGGTGGATGTGGACGTGGTGCTGTGGCTGTCGGACGCCGACGGGCCGGTGCCCGGTCCGAGCTTTGCCACTGAACCGCCTAGGGCCCTGGCGCGTTTGCAGTATCTGCCGCATATCGCCAAGCGTTATTCGCGGTTGACCACACGGCCGGACAGTGTGGAGGACCTCGACGATTACATGCTGGTGCAATGGCAGCCGGATGCGCAGGTGGGGGCTTTGCAGGCGTGGAACCAGGTGGTGCAGCAGCGCCTGGCGGCAGTGGTGCAGGTGCATGCGTATTCGCTGATGCTGGAGATGATCCGTTGTGGCGCGTGCATTGGGTTGCTGCCGCATTACATGAGCAGTTTCGACCGGGGGTTGGTGGCGTTGCCGGGGTTGCTGGATGAGCGTATGCAGCGCCAGGTGTGGTTGGCGGTGAATGCGCAGGTGCGGAATGAGGAGGCGGTGCGGATGATTGTGGAACTGATCGTCGGAACGTTTGAGGGACGGCGGGATTGGTTTGATTGATAGATTTATCCTCGGCCAGCAAATCCCCCTGTGGCGAGCGGGCTTGCCCCGCGTTGGGCTGCGTAGCAGCCCCAGTGAAGGCACCGAGGTATTCCTGAAAGAACTCAGCGTCGAGTTTTGGGGCTGCTGCGCAGCCCAGCGCGGGGCAAGCCCGCTCGCCACAAAGAACAGTTGTCACCGATGCACCGCGGCGTGCGTATCGCAGGCAAGCTCTCACAAGAAAAGCAGACTGACGGTCGCCGGCGTTGCGCGGCTGGGATAAGTGCGCCAGTCTTGGTGGCCTCATTCCCTGGGTCTAAGCACGCTGCGATGCAAGCCACACGCCTGACACTCATTTGCCATGCCCTCACGCCCCTGCAAAAACAGGGGCGTTTCTGCGATGACGAGCCGGTGGTGATCGATTGGCAGGGCGCGGCCGGCTCCCTCGCCGGGCGTTACAGGAAAAAACCGCGTTTATTGTGCGCTCCGGAGCTGCGTACTCGACAGACGGCTGGCTTGTTCGGCAGTGACGCGGTGATCGAAGACGCCCTGCGCGATGCTGATTTCGGCCAGTGGAAAGGCCAGCCCATCAGCCAACTCAATAGTGATGAGTTGAATACCTGGCTCACCGACAGCACCTTCGCGCCCCCGGGTGGGGAGTCAGTCGATGACGTGTGTGCACGCGTAGCGCAGTGGCTGAAAACCCTCGAATCCCAACCCGGCCATATTGTCGCCATCACCCACCCCTTTGTGATCCGCGCCGCGCTGTTGCAGGTGATGCAGTTTCCGCTGTCGATGTTCTACCGCATCGACGTCGAACCGTTGGCCGCCACCGAACTGCGCTTCAACACCGTCTGGCGCCTGCGCCTGGAAACTCACGCCTGAGCGCCTGAACATGGCAGAATCCAAGCCCCGCATTGAGAGCAACCCATGAAACGCATCCTGATCATCGGCATTGGCGCCGGCAACCCTGACTACATCACGATGCAGGCCGTGAAGGCGCTCAACCGTACCGACGTGTTTTTCCTGATGGACAAGGGCCAGAGCAAAGACAAGTTGATCGACCTGCGCCGCGAGATCTGCGAGACCTACATCACTGAGCCGGGCTATCGCTTCGTGGAGGCCGAGTGCCCCGAGCGTGTGCGCGGCGATATCGACTACACCACCGCCGTGCGGGACCTGAACCGCGACAAGCAGCAGACCTTCGAGCGCATGATCAACGAAGAAATGACTGACGGTGAAGTAGGTGCTTTCCTGGCGTGGGGCGACCCAGCGTTGTACGACAGCACCATCCGCATTTTGCAGGCGATTCTGGCCAGTGGCCGCTGCACCTTCGAGTTCGAGGTGATCCCCGGTATCACCAGCGTGCAGGCCCTGGCCGCACAACACAAAGTGGCGCTGAACCGCATCGGCAAGTCGGTCGAGATCACCACCGGGCGCCGTCTGGCGGCGGGGCAGGCGAGTGATGCCGACACCCTGGTGGTGATGCTCGACGCGGAAGACTCCTACCGCACCGTGGCCGATCAAGGCCTGGACATCTACTGGGGCGCCTACCTGGGCACGCAGGATGAGATCCTTATCAGTGGCAAGGTCAGTGAAGTGGCAGAAGAAATCGAACGGGTGCGCAAGGCGGCGCGCCTGGAGAATGGCTGGATCATGGACACTTATCTGCTGCGCAAACCCTGAGGTCACGTCCCATGCTCAAACTGTTTGCCCTGGCATTGACCCTGATGGTCGGCGTCGCTCATGCCGACGATACGCTGCACACTGACTTGCCGTTGTCGTACCTGGAACAGACCCAGGGCGATGCGCGCAACCAGCCGCTGGTGATTTTCCTGCACGGTTTCGGCAGTGACGAAGAGGATTTGTTCGGCATCAAGGACGCGCTGCCGTCGACCTGGACGTACCTGTCGGCCCGCGCGCCGATGCCGGTGGACCCGCATGGCTATCGCTGGTTTGCCAGGAAACCCGGTGATGGCGATTACGATGGCGAGACTGCCGACCTGCAACGCAGCGCCCGGTTGATCGAAGAGTTTGTCGGTAAAGCCACCGCCAAGTACCACACCCAGCCGGATCGGGTGTTCCTGGTGGGCTTCAGTCAGGGCGCGATCATGTCTTACGAGGTGGGGTTGCGTCGGCCGGAACTGCTGCGTGGGATTGCAGCGTTGAGTGGCAGCGTGCTGCCGGTGCTCAAGGCTGAGCTGAAGCCGGATGTGTCACTGGGCAAACTGGCGATTTTCATTGGCCACGGCACCTTGGACCAGGCGCTGCCTTATGCGTCGGCCACTCGGGCGAATGAGGTGTTGACGGGACTGGGGTTGAAGCCAGAGTTCCACGGGTATCCGGGCATGCCGCATACCATCAGTGAAGCGCAAGTGCAGGAGCTGAAAGCCTGGCTGGAAAAGAGCCTGAATTAAACGCGCTCAAACATTGTGGGAGGGGGCTTCTCCCTCCCACACTTGGACCAGGGTTGCCTGGAAGACTGTTATTTTCCGCCGGTAATCTGCTTCACCAGCGCCGCATGCCCCTTTGCGTCATCCGCCCGCGAGATTGCCTGGATCACCAGCAGGTGGTTGCCCGAACCGCCCAGGAACGTGGAGTTCAGCGTCTTGCCGCCGCCCTGGGTGGCGGTGCTGTCCACCTGGCGCAGGCCCAGGCCCTTGAAGGTCAGCTTCTTTTCGCTCTGTTTCTTGAAGTCCGGCAGGGCGGCGCTCTGGTCCTTGACGAAGCCGGCTACGGCGCCATCCAGGAATTTGGTGTCGTTATCCCCAATGGTCAGCCCATCGTTGCGCACGGTTTCGGCGACGATGACCACGCTTTTCGTGGTCTGGTTGGCGTACATCGTGCCTTGGGTGTCGGCAGTGCCATCCTCGGCCTTGCCGGCCGGCAGGGTGTCGGCGGAGTAGGCCTTGGGCAAGTTGAAGATGAACTTGCCGCCCAAGGTGGAGATGGTTTGGGTGGTCGGCTTGGACGCGGCGAACACGCTGCCGGCGGTCAGCGCGAGGGCCAGCAGGACGGCGGTCTTGGTGAAAGTGGCCATGAAGCGCTCCAGGGATGAACGAGATTGCGGCGTATTCTGTCAGAAAAATCGCAATCTCGTTCACTGGCAGCCTCACACCTTGTCGGACTCTTCCTCCAGTCGATCCATCTCAAACAGCCGCGCCAGTTCTGCCCGTGCTTCCTGGGCGGTTTGCATCACCTTGGCCGCGTCGTCGTACACCGCGTGTTGCGCGGCCAGCACTTGCAGGTCGTGGTTCTTGAAGCGGGTGATGCGCGCGTCGGCCTGGGCCTGGCTCAAGCCGAGGCCCACCAGGGTACGGCGGCTCATTTCCAGGCTGGAATAGAAGGTCTCGCGCACCGGCGAGGCGTCCAGGTCGACCAAGCGGTGCACGTGCTGGCGGTTACGCGCGCGGGCGATGATCTGCATGTGCGGGTAGAGGTTGCGCACCAGTTCGGCGGTCTTGATGTTGATTTCCGGGTCGTCCATGGCGATCACGAAGAATTCCGCCTGGTCGACCTTGGCCGCGTGCAGGATCTCGGGGCGTTGCGGGTCGCCGTAGAACACCGGCATGCCGCCGAAGCTGCGGGTCAGCTCGATGGTTTCCACCGAGGTGTCCAGGGCGATGAACGAGATGTTCTGCGCACGCAGGATTCGCGCCACGATCTGGCCCATACGGCCCATGCCGGCGATCACCACGCGTGGCGCATCGCTTTCGATGGTGCGGTATTCCTCGGGCACTTCCACCGGCTTGACCTTGGACTTGAACAGCTTCGGGCACACCAGCAGCAATAGCGGCGTCACCGCCATGGACAGGGTGATGGTCAGCACCAGTATGTCGTAGAGGTGCGGTTCGAACAGGCCCTGGTCGCGGCCGATCTTGAACACCACGAAGGCAAACTCACCGCCGGCCGCCAGCACCACGCCCAGGCGCAGGGCGCTTTCGCGATTGAGGTCACCCACCATGCGGCCCACGGCATACAGCAGCGGCAATTTCAGGCCTATCAACAGCAGCGTCAGGCCAATCACCACCAGCGGCGAGCTGAGCAACAGGCTGAGGTTGGCGCCCATGCCCACGCTGATGAAGAACAACCCCAGCAGCAGGCCCTTGAACGGCTCGATCTGGGATTCCAGTTCGTGGCGGTACTCCGAGTCTGCCAGCAGCAGGCCTGCGAGGAAGGCGCCGAGAGCCATGGACACGCCCACCAATTCCATCAACCACGCCGTGCCAATCACTACCAGCAGCGCAGTGGCGGTGGACACTTCACGCAGCCCGGTCTTGGCCACGATGCGAAACACCGGCCGCAACAGATAGCGTCCGCCGATGATCACCACGGCGATGCTGCCGAGGATCTGCAACACATGCTGCAGGCCCTGGGCTTCGGTGGTCGGGTGATCGCTGCCGGCCAGCAGCGGCACCATGGCGATCAGCGGGATCGCGGCGATGTCCTGGAACAGCAGGATGGCAAAGGCCAGGCGCCCGTGGGGCTGGTTCAGCTCCTTGCGCTCGGCCAGGCTTTGCAGGCCGAAGGCGGTGGACGACAGCGCCAGACCCAGGCCCAGCACGATGGCGCTGTTCCACGACTGGCCAAACAGCCACAACGCCACCACGCCCATCACCAGGCCGGTCAGCAGCACCTGCGCCAGGCCGACGCCGAACACCGCCTTGCGCATCACCCATAGACGCTTGGGTGACAGTTCCAGGCCGATGATGAACAGCAGCAACACCACCCCCAGCTCGGAGAACTGCGCGACGCTTTGCGGGTTGCCGATCAGGCCCAGCACCGATGGGCCGATGATTACACCGGCAAACAGATAGCCCAGCACCGCGCCCAGTTGCAGGCGTTTGGCCAGCGGTACGGTCAGCACGGCGGCGAGCAGGAACACCACGGCTGCTTGTAACAGGTTGCCTTCATGGGGCATTGCGAACTCCAGGATCTTTAAAACCAATCAACAGGCGGGTATTAGAGCGCTTTTTACATTTCGATAATTGTGTTTTTGCGGCGTAGGAGGGGGATAGCGCAGTGTTTTTCAAGGGCGCGAGCTTTCTGCCGGTGCAGTGGAAGGATGTACAAACAATTTCCCAAGCGCCGCAGGTGGAAGGCCGGGCACTTCGTCTCCTAATTTTTATGCTCTTGAGTTTATATTCCATGAGTGGCATATTTCATGAGCTGGGACGTTGAATACACGGATGAATTCGGAGACTGTTGGGAGGATTTGGGAGCAAAGGAACAAGTTTCCGTATCCGCTAGCGTTGATCTGCTGGTGCTTTTAGGTCCGGGCCTGGGCTTTCCCCACAGCAGCGCTATCAAGGGCTCCCGGCATGGCAACCTGCGGGAACTGCGCATACAGCACGCCGGTCGGCCGTTTCGTGTGTTGTATGCCTTTGATCCACGCCGATGTGCGTTGTTGCTGATCGGTGGAGACAAGACAGGACAACATCGGTGGTATGAGGAACACGTCCCGATGGCAGAAAAGCTATATGACGTGCATTTGGAAACAATGCGTAAAGAGGGCCGTAACCATGGCTAAGAAATTCGCTGAGCTTCAAGCGGGCATGACGTCACAAGCCCGCGCCGAAGCCAAGCAGTTGTTCCAGCAACACCTGCAGGAAATGCCGCTGCATGAGCTGCGCAAAGCCCAGCAGTTGAGCCAGCAGAGCCTGGCGAAGGCGTTGAATATCAACCAGGCGGCCGTCTCCAAGATGGAGCGCCGCACAGACATGTACATCAGCACGTTGCGTGACTACATCCGTGCGATGGGGGGCGAACTGGAAATCATCGCAACCTTCCCCGATGGCCAGGTCAAGATCGATAATTTCACTTATTGAAAGCATTGCAAACGCCCGGCGCGTGCCGGGCTTTGTTTTATCCGGCTATTTATCGCTTTGCATGACTGCACCTTGCCCGACCGGTGCGAGGTTCACCGGCCGGCGATACAAGCCCACCGCCAGCCCGGCGATGATGATCCCGATCGAGATCAGGTTCGGCGTGGAAATACGCTCATCCAGGATCAGCATCGAACTGGTAATGCCGAATACCGGAATCAGCAACGACAGCGGCGCCACGGTGGACACCGGGTACAACTTGAGCAGCGAGTTCCAGCCCCAGTAGGCGAAGTGCGTGGCCAGGTACACCTGGAACAGTATCGACAGGATCGCCGTCAGGTCGAGACTGCTTTGCAAACCTTCGAACGCGGCGCTGCCGTGCAGCAGCCAGGCGGTGAGGAACAGCGGGATCGGCGGGATCAGGCTGGCCCAGACCATGAACGAGAAGATTTCCTTGACCCCGGATTTCTTGATGATCACGTTGCCTACGCTCCAGGCCACTGCACTGAGGACGATCAGCATGACGCCCAGCACCGCGTGGTTGCCTTCCTGGGTGGAGATGATGCCCGCCAGGCCGATCAAGGCCAGTACGGCGCCGATCATCTGTGCGCCACGGATCTTCTCCTTGAACAGCACAAAGCCCCAGCCCATGGTGAAGAACACGCTGAGTTGAATGATCAGCGAAGCGATACCCGGGCTCACACCCACCTGGATGCCGTAGTTGATCACGCCCCACATGCCTAGCCCGAAGATAAAGCCATAGGCGGCCACGTAGCTGAACTTGACGGCGGGGCGCTTGATGAAGAACACCAGCGGCAAGGCGGCCAGGGCGAAACGGATTCCCGTGAGCACAAATGGGTCGATGGCACGCAGGCCCAGCTTGGTGATGGGGAAGTTGACCCCCCAGACCAGGGTGACGAGCACGGCGAGTGACAAATGTTTTTTCAGCATGGACCCTCCTTGGGTCAGGCGGCACAGCGCAGTTGCAATGTGCCGCCGGGAAGTCAGTTCAAGGCGAACCGTTTTTGCGTCAGGCGCAGCCCGGCATTTCCGGATACCCCTTCGAACGAACCAAACTTGGGCAGAGGCGATTTTAGGTGGCAGATGATTGGCCCGCTTGCTATGTCAGGTCATACTTTGACAAAATCGGGCCATGTCGCCGACCTTCACCTTATCCCCTTACGAACTCGATAGCCCTGCTGCGGTGGTGACGCTGCGCGAGTACCCGTCCGGCACGGTGTTCCCACGCCACACCCACCGGCGCGGGCAGTTCGCCTACGCATCCACCGGCGCGTTGAAGATGTTCACGGAGCTGGGCAATTGGGTGGTGCCGCCGCAGCGGGCGATCTGGGTACCGGGCGGGGTGGCGCACGAGATGCACATGCGCGGCGATGTGGTGATGCTCAATACCTACCTGGACGATGACGCGGCCCGACGTGCTGGGTTGCAGGACCATTGCCAGGTGTTTGCTGTATCGCCGTTATTGCGCCACCTGTTGGAAGCGGCGCTGGCGATTGGGCCATCGGCTTCGCCCAGCGTCCGTGATTGCTGCGTGCTGACCCTGTTGATCGACGAAATCGGTGCCATGCCCGAGTTGCCACTCAGTGCGCCGTTGCCGTCCGAGGCGCGCCTGGCCCGTTCTTGTCAACGCTTCCTGGAGGCGCCCACGCAGAACATTTCCATCGGTGAGATGGCCGACTGGTCGGGCATGAGTCGGCGTACCTTTACCCGTCACTTCCGCGAGTGCACGGGCATGACCTTTGTTTCGTGGCGCCAGCAGGTATGCCTGCTGGAGGCCACGGCACGGCTCAGTCATGGCTCGTCCATCACCGATGTGGCATTCGAATTGGGGTTCAGCAGTTCCAGCGCGTTTACGTCGGTGTTCCGGCGTAACCTGGGCGACTCACCGGCGCGCTACCTGGCCAAGTCCAAGGCAGCTTCCCTGTTCTGAACGGAGGAGGCGGCGACCCTGGTGCCTTTTTCCCAGCGGTACGGCGTTGAGCCTCGCCCTTTGTTACTATCGCCGTCCCTTGTCGCCAGGAGTCACGGCCCCATGCAGCACCAGTGGGATGAAATGCACCGCACCCGCAAGCCCACGTTCGTACTGTGCGGCGAGCCTCAGGGCGACGTGCTCAATCTCTATGTTCACGGTTATTCGGCGTTCTTCAACCGGCAACAACTGGGCAACTTCAAGGCGCAGTTGGCGAGTATCGAAGGTTCGACCAACCTGATGCTGTTCTGGCCGGCGGGGCATTTCCTGGAAAACCTGTTTGCGCCTTTCAAGGAGGTGATCGGCGCGATGCTGGGCGGCGGTAGCCTGGGCGCGGCAACCGTCGGGGTGGGCAAGGCGCTTGCCTATTTTCTTGATCACTACAAAAGCGTCGAGGCGCGGGTGGACGAAGTCGCCAAAAGCCTGCTGCCGGAACTGGCCAATTACCTGCACGGTGAATCCCTTGATGTGCGACGTATCAACCTGATCGGGCATTCCCTGGGCGCGCGGATCCTGGTCAAGAGCCTGCTCGCCAGCCCCGAAACCGCGCGGGAGCTACCCTTGGACAACCTGCTGTTGATGGGCGGCGCGATCTGTACGTCGAGCCCTTGGGATGTCGTGTCGGCGCCGCTCAAGGGGCGGGTAATCAACTGTCACTCCAGCAAGGACTGGGCCTTGGCCATAAAGCCGGACACCGAACGCTGCATCGGTCGTTATGCGATCCCGGTGACGCCGGCCCTCAAGGCCAAGGTCACCAACGTGCACCTGGCGACTTTCGATCACGCCGCCTATTGGCCGCAATTGCAGACGGTGGTGCAGTACACCGACCTGCTGCATGAACGGCGTGGCATGATCCGCTCCGACCAGCGCAGTGCTGAAGTGCGTTTTGCCGAGGAGGACATCGATTTGTTCCCTGCGCTGCTGCAGGCCCGGCCGGAAGAGGTGAAGTTCCTCGCCGAATTGATGGCGCAAAAACGCAGTGCATCGATATACGCCACGGTGCGCGAGCCGCTCAAGTTGGCTATTGAGCTGCAACGCATGGGCGGCGATACCTTCATGAACCTGGCCCGTGGACATGGCGTGGGTTATCGCCAGATCGCCGAAGATGTGGTGCAGCGGCTGGGGATCAAGTTCGACGAGCCGCTGGATACGGTCGCACTGGCCGATCTCGAAGCCCGGGTCGCCGAGAAACTCATCGAACAGTACAAGGACAAACTCAGCAACACGGACCGACAGGTGTTCGACGCAGAACTCAAGGCTGCCGCTCAAAAGGAGCAGGGCTTGTTCAGCCGTTTTGACGTAGGCCGGTCGGCCACCACCGCGTTGAGCGGCACGGCGTTGGCCGGGCTCACCGGTTTTATCCTGCGCCGTGGCGCTGCCACGGCAATCCCGGTGGTGGGCCAGGCGCTGGCGGCGGCGATGCTGGTGGTGAGCGGCGTGCGTGCATTTTCCGGCCCGGCGTATTCGATCACCACGTTGGCCGTGCTGGTGATCGGCGTGATTCGCCAGCGCATGGAGCGTGAAGCGCTGAACCAGGAGATGGACCTGGTGGTGCAGGTGGTGGAGGCGTTCGACCTGCCACGGGACACGGTGATGCGCACGGTCGTGTCTGACTGATAAGCTGCACCCTTGTCTTGTGTGTGCCTGGGATACCGCGTGAAATTCAGCCTGCCGAAAATTGCTACCGCCCCGTTCTGCCCGCCGGAAGTGGCCGGCTCCGTCGCCGTGGACCCCAAGGCTTCGTTCTTCAAGCGCATGTTGATGTTCGCCGGCCCTGGCCTGCTGGTCTCCATCGGCTATATGGACCCGGGCAATTGGGCCACGGCCATCGAGGCCGGTTCGCGCTATGGCTACAGCCTGTTGTTTGTGGTGTTGCTGGCCAGCCTGGCGGGGATGGCGGTGCAGTGCCTGTGCTCGCGCCTGGGTATCGCCACCGGCAAAGACCTGGCGCAGCTGTGCCGAGAGCGTTACAGCACGCGTTCTGCACGCACCCAGTGGGTGTTGGCGGAAATCTCCATCATCGCCACCGACCTTGCCGAAGTACTGGGCTGTGCCCTGGCATTTCACTTGCTGCTGGGGGTATCGCTGACCACTGGCATTGTGATCACCGCCTTTGACACGCTGTTGGTCCTGGCCCTGCAGAATCGTGGTTTCCGGCGCCTGGAGGCGATCATGCTGGCGCTGGTGGCGACCATCGGCGTGTGTTTCTTCATCGAGCTGGTGCTGATCAAACCTTACTGGCCGGACGTGTTCAGTGGTTTCACTCCGTCACTTTCCGCGATCAGCGACGCCGCGCCGCTCTACCTGGCCATCGGTATCCTCGGGGCCACGGTGATGCCCCATAACCTCTACTTGCACAGCTCCATCGTGCAAACCCGTCTGATCGGCAAGGACCTCGCCAGCAAACTGGACGCGGTCAAGCTGGCGCGCATCGACACCATCGGTTCATTGGCCCTGGCGCTGCTGGTCAACGCGGCGATCCTGATTCTCGCCGCCGCTGCTTTCCACAAGACCGGCCATACTGAGGTGGTCGAGATCCAGGACGCCTACCATCTGCTTGACCCGCTGGTGGGCGGTGCCTTCGCCAGCATCCTGTTCGGCATTGCGCTGTTGGCCTCCGGGCAAAGCTCCACCTTTACCGGCACCATCGCCGGGCAGGTGATCATGGAGGGCTACCTCAACCTGCGTATTCCCTGCTGGCAACGCCGCCTGATCACGCGTGGGCTGGCGCTGATTCCGGCGTTTCTGGGGGTGTGGCTGATGGGCGACGATGCCATCGGCAAGCTGCTGATCCTCAGCCAGGTGGTGCTCAGCCTGCAGTTGCCGTTTGCGCTGTATCCGTTGATCCGCATGACCGGCGATAAACAGCTGATGGGGCCATTCGTGAATCGGCTGCCGACGCGCTTGTTGGCGTGGTTTCTGTTTGCGCTGATCAGTGGGGCGAATGCCTGGTTGATTGGGCAGTGGGTGTTCGCTTGAGGCGGTACAGCGTTCTAGATGAGTTAGACCAGAATCGCCAAGGACGTGTATTGGGCGATGTGTGGATCGGCCGTCAATAGCCTCATGGGTTCGCTTATGGCTGTCGCAACAATGAGCCGATCAAAAGGGTCCTTGTGATGCTGCTCGAGATCCTTGACTGCGATGGCATGTTCCGAGGTGACGGGCAGTTCGGCAAATCCGCTTTCCAGGCAGTACTCACGGATTTCCTCCAAGTCTACGGTGAGTTTCCCCAGGCCGACCTTGATTGCCATTTCCCAGAATGTCGCAGCGCTGATGTAAACCTCCGCTGCATTCTCTATCAGCTTCCTGGCTTTGCTGGATAGCCTGGGGTCTTCCGTCAGGGTCCAGAGCAGGATGTGGGTGTCTAACAGCACTCTCACGGATGCTTGCCTTCGAAGGCATCCAGCAGGGCGCCAGGCAGGGGTGCGTCGAAGTCTTCGGGAATGACGAACTTGCCTTTCATGGCACCGATTCTCCGGCTTTTGCATTTCCCCACGGGCACAAGTTGTGCCATCGCACGTCCATGCTTGGCAATAGTGATGACTTTGCCAGCAGCGGCCTCATCCACCAGTTTTGACAGATTGTTTTTCGCTTCGCCCAAAGGAACCGTGATCATGTGGTTATCCCCATATTTTGGCCAAATATAGCCAAAACTGGGTGCGCTATCAAAGACGGCCAGACCGCTGGCGGACGCGGCGCGCTCAGATCGCGATGGTTTGTGATACGTGACTTTCATGGCAGTTCTCTAAAAGAGGATGTTGCGCAAGTCTGCCGTAATAGGCTTGGCCACAAGAATACTGGCCCGAAAAAACAGAATGGAACTACTTCCTGCTGTAGGAAAATTCCCGAACCACTTGGTTCACCGATCCCAATACGGCACGGCCCCAAAACACTCCACAAAATAATCAATCACCGTCCGCACCTTCAGCGACAGGCGCCGGCTGCCTGGCCACAGTGCCGCAATCTGCTGCGGCTCCAGGGTTGTCGCCACTTCATAGTCGGTCAGCACCGCCTGCAACGTGCCTGCGCGCAAGCCTTCGCCGATCAACCAGGAGGGAAACACCACCAGCCCCAGGCCTTGCTCGGCGGCATGGGTCAAGGTGTCGGCATGGTTGCCGGTGATCGGACCCTTGACGCTGTAGGGCGTCCAGTCGCCCTGGCCCTTGCGGAAAAACCAGCGTTGCTGGCCGGTGATGCCTTTGTAGGCCAGGCATTGGTGGTCGATCAGTTCGTCGGGATGTTGCGGCGTGCCATGCCGGGCCAGGTAGGCGGGGCTGGCGGCGATGCGAAAGCGTTGGGGCGCGAAGATGCGAGCCTGCATGCTCGAATCGTTGAGCACGCCGATGCGGAACAGCAGGTCAGTGCCGTCCTGCAGTGGATCGACGTACGTGTCGGTCTGCTGGATGTCCAGTTGCAGCTTCGGATAGCGTCGGCACAACTCACCCAGCCACGGCGACAGGTGGCGCTGGCCGAACACCATGGGTGCATTGATGCGCACCAGGCCGCTGGGTTCGCTTTCCTGTTCCTGCAATGCCTGGCTGGCGGCTTCGAGTTGTTCCAGCATCAACCGTGCATGCCGCCCGAGCAGACGACCGGCTTCGGTGGGGCTGACCGCGCGGGTGTGTCGGTAGAGCAACTGTTGGCCGAGGGCCTGTTCCATCAGCTGTATTTGTCGGGAGATGGAGGAGGGCGCCAGGCCTTCGCGGCGGGCCACTTCGGAGAAGCTGCCAAGGTCCAGCACGGCCACGAACAGGCGCAGTGCCTTGAAACTCAATTCATTCAAGCCTTGCATCATGCCTCCAGGCTGTGCGTTTTTCGCAAAGGTGTTGTCAGCATGCTCCCATTTATCGCACAGCACGGCCATCGGATAATGCGTGCCATGTTTCCTTTCTTGAAGCGCAGGTGTTGTATGCAGGCAAGTTCCATCGAGGGTGTGGCGCAAGCCAAACCGAAAAAAAACGTCTTGAGGTTGCTGTTGTTGCCGCTGGTGATCCTGGCAGGCATGGGCCTGTCGGTAGAGGCCGGTTTGCTCGGCCCGCTGGGTGTGCAGGTGGGGCATTTGTGGGCGACCCTGAGCATTTTCGGGGTGGGCTCGGCGATCCTGTATCTGCTGCTGTTGTTCAGTGGCCAGCAAAAGGGCCCGGCGCTCTCCGAACTGCCGCGCTGGCAGTTGATCGGCGGGTTCCTGGGGCCGATCTATGTGGTGGTGCTCACCCTGGCCACGCCACATATCGGTATTGCGATGACCATGATCGCGATTTTGTCCGGGCAGGTCGGCAAGAGTGTGCTGATCGACCATTTCGGCTGGTTCGGCGCGGCGCGCAAGCGGGTCAATGGCGAACGCTGGATTGCCCTGGCGTTGATTGTGGTGGCACTTGTTCTGATTGCACGAGGTTAAGGCGATGAATCTGATTCTGTTACTGGTCGTGGTGGTTGCCGCAGGTGCGGTGTTGAGCGTGCAGGCGGCGATCAACGGTCGCCTGGGCCAGGCGGTTGGGGTATTGCGTGGCAGCCTGGTGACCTTCTCGGTGGGGGCGATTGTCACCGCGTTAATGATTTTCTTCTTTGAACCCGTCCAGACGGTGAGCCTGCTGGACGTGCCGAAATGGCAACTGACCGGTGCGTTGTTCGGTGTGGTGTACATGATGGTGATGGTCGGCGCGGTGCCGGTGGTCGGGACGGCCGTCGCCACCGTCGCGGTGATCGTCGGGCAATTGGGCATGGGCATGCTGATCGACAACTTCGGCTGGCTGGGCAACCCGGCCATCGAGCTGTCGAGCAGCCGCATCGTGGCGATGGCCTGTCTCGCGTTGGCGCTGGTGTTCATGTATCGCAGCAATACCCGCACCGACTGAGGGGTTGAACCATCGACGGCGGGCCGCAGTCACTGCTTAAGGTGCCGGCGCCCGCCGCACCGAGACGACCATGAAGAAGGAGTCTGACCATGCCAGATAAAACCTGTGCCTGCCCACACTGCAAATGCGTGCTGGGACCTGATGCGGTCATGAAGGACGGCAAGGGCTATTGCTGTCAGGGCTGTGCCGAGCACCATGCCCATGGTGAGCCGTGTGCGGCTGCGACGGGGTGTGAGTGTGCCAAGTCTGCCAGAGGCTAGCGGTGTTTGAACCGGTGGGAGCCTGCGTGCTCCCACACGGTTTACCGGCCGCAAAAATCACTCGGATTGTCGTGCGGCGGTGATTACCATAGCGACTCTCCCTCGAATGATGTGCACCCCATGGCCCTGGCCGCGCCGCCTGACCTCAGTGATCCTGCCGTTCCCGTGCAACCCCTGGCGCGCACCTATCCGCGCGGGCTCTACGTTGAGCCCCACAGCCACGACTGGGGCCAGTTGCTCTATGCCATGAGCGGCGTGATGTGGGTCGAGACCCCGCAGGAAGCGCTGGTGGTGCCGCCACAGCGTGCCGTGTGGCTGCCGCCCGGCGTAGAACATGGTATCCGCGTGGTCTCGGACTTGCAGATGCGCAATATCTACCTGCGCCCGGCCCTTGCCGCAACGCTGGACAGCCAGGTGCAGGTGATCGAAGTCGGTGGGTTGTTGCGCGAGTTGATCGTCACGTTGGTGGACGAGGGCGATAACGGTGAGGTGGCGTACTACGACGCGCTGGTCAGCCTGGCCTTGCTGGAGCTGCAACGGGCGCGCCGCTCGCCGATTCGCATCGCCATGCCGGTGGAGGCCGACCGCCGGCTGATCAACGCCTGCCAGGCGGTCATGGCTGCGCCGTCACTGGAGATCCCTTTCGAGCAGCATGCCGAAACCGCCGGTGCCAGCGTGCGCACCCTGGCGCGGCTATTCCAGAACCACTTGGGCATGGGTTTTGCCGAATGGCGCCGCCAGGTGCAACTGGCCACGGCGGTGGCGGAGTTGATCCAGGGCCAGTCGGTCAGCGCCATCGCGCGTTCCCTGGGGTATTCGCCCAGCAGTTTCAGCGACATGTTCCGGCGTGAACTCGGTGTGGCGCCCTCGCAATACCTGGGCTGAGGGGTTGGCCGATAGCCTGAAGCACTTGGCCGATGCTTCAGGCATGCGCTCTCTACACTGAGCGCATCCACCCACAAGGCGCTGCCCCATGAACTACCTCATTTCCCTTGCCATCGGCCTGTTTGTCGGCGTGATCTACGGCGCACTCGACTTCCGCTCGCCCGCGCCGCCGGCCATCGCCCTGGTTGGTCTGATGGGCATGTTGCTGGGCGAAAAGCTCTGGCCCATGGGGCGGCAACTGGTGGGCACCTGGTTCTCCTGATCTCTTTTTATTCGATGGATATTGGCCATGAAAGCACTGCAATTTACTGCCACCGGCGACCTCAACACCCTGCGCTTTGTCGACGTCGCCACCCCGGTGCCGGCCGTGGGTGACGTGCTGGTACAGATCAAGGCCGCGGGCCTCAACCCCAGCGACGTCAAAAACGTGCTCGGTCGTTTCCCCTACACCACCTTGCCGCGCATCCCCGGCCGTGATTTCGCCGGGGTTGTGGTTGAAGGTCCGCAGGCGCTGGTGGGCCAGGAAGTCTGGGGCACCGGCCGTGACTTGGGCTTTTTTGCCGACGGTTCCCATGCCCAGTACCTCACCGTGTCGGCCAAGGGCGTGGCACATAAGCCTACCCACCTGAGTTTCGCCCAGGCCGCGAGCCTTGGCGTGCCGTACACCACTGCCTGGGATGCACTGGAGCGCAGCGGCGTGACCCACGGCACACGCCTGCTGGTGATCGGTGCCAATGGCGCGGTGGGCAGCGCGACCCTGGCCTTGGCGAAGATCCGTGGCGCCCAGGTGCTGGCCGCCGTACGTCGCCCGGAACAGGTTGAAGTCTTGCAGGGCCAGGGCTTCGACGCGATTGCCCTGGGCAAGCCGGAAGACCTGGGCGCACAGGTCAATGCCGTGTTCAAGGGCGGTGCGGATGTGATTTTCGACACCACCGGCTTCTGGCTGCCGGCCGCCGTGGCAGGCCTGGCGCCCTTCGGCCGCATAGCCATTATCGCCGCGCCGGTGGACGGCCATGTACAACTGCCGGCGCTGGCGTTGTACCGCAAGGGTGGTTCGGTGGTGGGGATCAATTCGTTGCTCTACAACTGCGAGCAGTGCGCCGTGATGCTGGAGCAGTTCGGGCGTTTCTTTGATGAAGGCTTGTTGCCACTGCCCACCGGCCTGCGTGAAGTGGCGCTGGCCGATGGGGTGCAGTGCTTCGAAGAGGTGAACCAGGGCAGCGCAGACAAGATCATCTTCCTGCCTTGATCCTGGCGGTCATGCCTCGGGAACGCCTTTCTCCCAGGCTGACCAGTTCTTGAGAATCGCCTGTACCAGCGGGTTGCCCGTGCGGTACAGGTTCTCCAGCGCCGGGACAAAACCGCCTTGGTCCGCATACTTCAACAGGTTATCCACTTCGCTGTAGCCCGGGTACGGCCGGTCGAAATCCGAACCGGCGCGCACCACCGCCAGGCGTTGGATGTCCACCAAGCCTTCGCGGCTGGCGCGTAGCAGGGCCTCATAGGTGGAGTTGTCTTCCTGCTGGGTGGTGCAATATTCGCCTTTGTTGTCGGTCAGCAGCTTGGTCCACACCTCGGCGCGTTCACTCAAGCGTGTGCCGGAAAACCAGGTATTGCCCGCCAAGGTGTCGCAGCGGGTGACTTGCGGCGGCTGGTTGGCCGGCGCGGCGGGGTAGTGTTTACGCCAGGCGCTGGATTCCTTGCTTTCCGTCAGCTCGACTTTCTGCGACAGGGCAAACGCCTTGGCCTGCAACTTGGGGTTCAGCTCAAACACTTCGGTCTTGTAGTCCAGCGGTGGTTTTTCGTTGGGGCCCTTGGTGTTGATGCCGACATAGCCGGTCGGCCAATCCGTCGGCGCATCCCGCGAATCCAGCTCCCACTGGGTGCCGAATTCCACCAGGTAATGTGCCCACGCGGCGGTGCCGATCGTGCCGTGCTTGGGGCTGATACCGGCGATCCCGGCGATCAGGAAGTAGCTCTGGCGCAGGTCGAACTTGGGCGACAGCGCCAAGGCCAGGGTGGAGGCCGCGGCGTTGGTCTGGCCCATGCCGGTGACCAGCAGGCATACATCCTGGGTATTGCAGCGGATCACCGGATACTCGGCAGACAAGCCCGGTACGCGCACTTCCTGCTTGAGTTCCAGGCGGTCGATCCAGGTTTGCGCCTCCGGGGCGAACATGGTGATCAGCATCACCTTGGGCTTGATCGGTGCAGATGCATCGGCCAGCACCAGCTGGGGCAGAACGGCCAGGCCAACAGCCATTGAGAGACGGGTAAACGCGTTCATCTAAAGCTCCTTGATCAGAATTGATAGCCCACGCCGGCGTAGTAACCCCAGCCGTCCGAGCGCGCGCGGAAATTTCCTTCGCCGAAATTCAACTCGCTGCCGTCCTCCCAGTTGCCGCCGTTATGAAAGTAACGGCCGACCAGGGTGAAACGCAGGTGGGTGAACGAATACAGCAGCACGTTGGTGGCCACCAGGGAATTGGCAGTGCGTGCCGGGTTGTCCTTGTGCAGGTCCGAGCCAAAATCGTAGTTGGTAAAGCCGATGTAGGTCAGCGAAGCGCCGTTATCGAATTTGCCGATGGGCACGATGTACTTCATTTGCGCACGGTAGCCGTCCCAGGAATATTCGTTGCTGGCGCCATAGTTTTCCCACTGGTAACGCCCGTAGAAGTTGGCCGACAGGTTGACCCGCGAGTGGGTGTCGATATCGGTGCCCAGGCCGCTGTACAGCGTATTTGCGCGGTTGGCCTTGTTGCTGCCGTGGTCGTAGATCCAGTCGAAGGCCACATACCATTCCTTGAACGGCCCGATGGCCAGGCTGCGGCCCGCCAGGTAGTCGATGGAAATACGCGGCTCATGTTCCATGAACACCGGCGAGCCATGGTCCCACACGCCCTTGTCATTACTGTTACCGATGGTGAGGATCTTCGGCACGTCGATGTAGCCGTACAGCTCGAAAGGCCCCTTGCGGCCGAAGTATTCGTACTCCAGATAGACGTCATCCTGCGGCTTGGGGCCGAAGCTGATGTCTTTGCTGCCGATCAACGTCAGGTCCTGATTGAACCAGTCCGACAGGTACACACCTTTTTTCGCCGGGCTGGCTTCAGGGCTGAGGGTTTCGCCCTGTGCTGAGTCATCGATGGGTTTTTCCTGCGCCAAAAGGGGCGCGCTGAGTAGTCCTGTAACGGCAGCCAGTAGCAAGGAAACACCAAAGGAGGTAGGACGCCTTGAGGTGAAGTGCATTGAAAATCCCTATTCGTACGCGGTTTGAACCCGATTCTTCGGGTGGAGGTGAACTTGGTTGCCAAGTTCGTACCGCAAACGTTTGCACAGGCTGTACCAACTTTGCTCAATCGATTGATCAGCTTGGAAAAAAACAGGATTAGTCGACCTTTTGGTCAGAATTGACCGGGTGTCATTTTTCGATGCGGTGGAACAGGTGCATCGCGGTTTCCCGCCGATAGTCACTCGGCGTCTGGTTCATCTCGATGCGAAAGTGCCGGTTGAAATTGGACAGGTTGGCGTAGCCCACTTCAAAGCAGATGTCCGCCACCGACATATCGCTTTGCAGCAACAGCCGGCAGGCGCGCTGCACCCGGAACTTGCGCATCAGGTCGATAAAACCGTGGCCGGTGTTGCGCTTGAAGAAGCGCGAAAAGCCCGGTTCGCTCATCTCCAACTGTTGCGCGATCACCGACAGGCGCACATCGCCGGTCAGCTCGCGCATCAAATAGTCGAATGCCTTGTTGATGCGTTCCGCGCTGCGCGCATCCAGGGTCGGCGCGTAGCAGGGGCTGGCCAGGGCCTTGACCTGTTGGGGCGGGGCGTTTTTCAGGGTGTCGAGCAATTGCAGGAACAGGATCAAGCGTTGCAGGCCCTGGGCGTTACCGATGGCTTCCATCCAATGCGCGGCCTGCAGCGCCGTGTCGCCGGTGAACTCCAGTCCACGGCGGGCCTGTTCGAACAACGGATGCAGGTCGCCGAGCTCCGGCAGGGTTCTGCGCAAGGCGAGGAGGGCGGCGCCGTCGAATTGCAGCACCACGTCGCGGCCGGTGAGGTATTCGCCGGGGGCCAGTTCGCCGATCCAGTCGTGGGGCAGGTCGGGGCCGATCAGTGCGACATGCCCGGCGCTGAAGGCACCGATGTAGTCGCCGGCCACCAGTTTGCCGCTGCCTTGGCGGATCAAGTGGATTTCGAATTCGGGGTGGTGGTTCCAGCGGGCCAGGTCGTAGGGATAGTCATGTTCGAACCAGCGGAAGCAGTGGTCCGGCTCGGGCAGGATCACTTCCAGTTCGGCGGGGCGGTGCTCGAACAGCGTGGCACGGCTGATGGGCATGAGCGGGCTTCTTGGGGTTCTTGTAATCGCTTCAAAATACGCGCCTCGGGCGTTCAGGCGCTACCCCCGCTTGCGTCCCGCACTGATACTTTTTTAACTCGCGCGTCCCCGGTTAAAAAAGTACCAGTCGAGCATCCGCCACGGGTTTGTGAGGGCCTGGCCAAGCTGCTGTAATCGGCGCTCAACAACAAAAACAACCGGTGGAAACCGCCATGTTCAAGCTCCCGCAAGTGTTGTTCCTGCTGTCCGGCCTGGCGTTGGCCATGCCCAGCCACGCCGCCGACACCGTCACCATCGCCACGGTCAACAACAGCGACATGATCCGCATGCAGCGCCTGTCCAAGGTGTTCGAAGCCCAGCACCCGGACATCAAGCTCAACTGGGTGGTGCTGGAAGAAAACGTGCTGCGCCAGCGCCTCACCACCGACATCGCCACCCAGGGCGGGCAATTCGATGTGTTGACCATCGGCACCTACGAAACCCCGCTCTGGGGCGCCAAGCACTGGCTGGAACCCTTGACCCAGCTGACGGCCGATTACGATGCCGACGATATCTTCCCCTCGGTGCGCCAGGGCCTGTCGGTCAACGACACCCTCTATGCCTTGCCGTTCTATGGTGAAAGTACCGTGACCTACTACCGTACCGACCTGTTCCAGCAGGCGGGCCTGAGCATGCCGGCGCACCCGACCTGGACCCAGCTCGGCGAGTTCGCGTCCAAGCTCACCGCCAAGGACAAGGGCCAATACGGCATGTGCTTGCGCGGCAAGGCCGGCTGGGGCGAGAACAT
The DNA here is from genome assembly GCF_059133265.1 of Pseudomonas sp. FBCC-B1565. Classification (NCBI taxonomy): domain Bacteria; kingdom Pseudomonadati; phylum Pseudomonadota; class Gammaproteobacteria; order Pseudomonadales; family Pseudomonadaceae; genus Pseudomonas; species Pseudomonas sp. FBCC-B1565. The sequence goes on along the minus strand of NZ_CP101438.1, from coordinate 4,054,731 downwards.
CGCCTTGCTCAGCACCATGGCCAATGCCTTTGGCGCGCGCTGGTTCGACGAGCAGTGGAAACCCGAGCTGACCAGCCCCGAGTGGACCGCAGCCGCCAACTTTTACGTCAACACCCTCAAGCAGTACGGCCCGCCGGGCGTGTCCAGCAATGGTTTTAACGAAACCCTGGCGCTGTTCAACAGCGGGAAGTGTGCGATCTGGGTCGATGCCAGCGTGGCCGGCTCCTTCACCACCGATAAAAGCCAGAGCAAGGTGGCCGACAGCGTAGGTTTCGCCGCCGCGCCCACCGAGGTCACCGATAAAGGCTCGTCATGGCTCTACGCCTGGTCCCTGGCGATCCCGGCCACTTCCAAACACAAGGACGCCGCCAAGGCCTTTATCAGTTGGGCGACGTCCAAGGACTACATCCAGCTGGTCGCCGACAAAGAAGGCATTACCAACGTGCCGCCAGGCACCCGCCAGTCCACCTACAACGAGGCGTATTTAAAAGCTGCCCCGTTTGCCCAGGTGACCCTGGAGATGATGAAACACGCCGACCCTGCACACCCATCCGCCAAGCCGGTGCCGTACGTGGGCATCCAGTACGTGACCATCCCCGAGTTCCAGGCCATCGGCACCTCGGTCGGCAAGCTGTTCTCGGCGGCGCTGACGGGCGGCATGTCGGTTGACCAGGCTTTGCTGGAAGCGCAGTCCACCACCGAACGCGAGATGAAACGCGCCGGTTATCCGAAGTAACTTTTGACGGGACATACCCATGAAACGACTGGAAGGTAAAAGCGCGCTGATCACCGGGTCGGCACGCGGTATCGGCCGCGCCTTCGCCCAGGCCTACATCGAAGAAGGCGCCACGGTGGCCATCGCCGATATCAACCTGCAACGGGCCCAGGCCACGGCCGCCGAACTTGGCCCGCAGGCCTACGCCGTGGCCATGGACGTCACCGATCAGGCCTCTATCGACGGCGCGATTGCCGCCGTGGTGGCCCAGGCTGGCAAGCTGGATATCCTGGTCAACAACGCTGCGCTGTTCGACTTGGCGCCCATCGTCGACATCACCCGCGGCAGCTACGAGCGGCTGTTCTCGATCAACGTCGCCGGCACGCTGTTCACCCTGCAGGCCGCGGCGCGGCAGATGATCAGCCAGGGCCATGGCGGCAAGATCATCAACATGGCCAGCCAGGCCGGACGGCGCGGCGAACCGCTGGTGGCGATCTATTGCGCGACCAAGGCGGCGGTGATCAGCCTGACGCAATCGGCGGGGTTGAACCTGATCAGGCAGGGTATCAACGTCAATGCCATTGCTCCCGGGGTCGTGGACGGGGAACATTGGGATGGCGTGGATGCGTTGTTTGCCAAGCATGAAGGATTGGCACCTGGCGAAAAGAAGAAGCGGGTAGGGGCCGAGGTGCCGTTTGGGCGGATGGGCACGGCGCAGGATCTGACCGGGATGGCGATCTTCCTGGCGTCAAAGGAGGCCGACTATGTGGTGGCGCAGACCTACAACGTCGATGGCGGCAACTGGTTGAACTAGGACCCAATGTGGGAGGGGGCTTGCCCCCGATAGCGGTTGGGCAGTCACAGTTGTGCAATCTGACCCACTGCTATCGGGGGCAAGCCCCCTCCCACAGTTGAGCCTCTTTGTTCGTTGACTCGGGGCTAATCCGCAAAGCTGCGGTCGAAGAAGTAAACCTCTCCAGGCTTGAGGTTCTCCACCGTCGCCTGGGGCCTGCCGCCTTCACCCTGTTTCTTGCGCCCGGTCTCACGCAAGTACCCAGCCTCCGTCAGCTTCAGCAACCGCTGGCGAATACTGGTCTTCAACACCGGCCGCGCCAGTACCAAGGAAAAAATCGTGGTCGCCTCCGGCGCGCTGAATTCATTGCCCAGGAACATCAGCGGCAAGCTGCTGTACAACGACTTGGAAAACAAACGTTCCTGCACCGCTGCCACGATGCTGTTGTGATCGAACGGCAACTTGATGCCGCCACTCGCCACCGCCGTCAGCGAAAACCAGCCCTGGTGCTCACCCAGCGTCACGTCCTCGTTCACGATCGCCAGGTAATGGGTGGACGACGACCAGCAGCGCGGATCGCGAAACGCATCCCCCACCGTCCCCACCTGTTCGCTCCAGGCCAGGTCCAGCCCGACCTTGTCACTTGCTCGCAAGCGCTCCACCGCATCCTCGAGGCTCAGATCTTGCACGCCGCCATTCACCACCACCCCCGGCAACGCCCAGTGCCCGGCGAAGGGCTCGGCGTCGCGCTGGTTCAGCAGCAGTTTCAGTTCGCCAGAGGCACGGCAGTAAAACAGCACGCACAGGTCGACGGTATGGAGGTAGGCGCTACGGGGCATGTGATGTCCTTCTAAACAGCAGTGCGGCACAGTCTAACGGATCGAACAGATATGTCATGTACTGACTCCAGGATAGATAAACAAATGTTTGTTGCAATGAAAGTACATGACGTGTACTTTTATTTCCAGGCCACAGGAGAACCACCATGACCCTCGCGACAACTGCCATTGCCTCATTCGACGTCGACGCCCAGAAGAGCTTCACGCCGCTGTGCCCCAACGAGTTGCCGGTGGCCGGCGGTGACCGGATCGGCGCCGAGCTCAACTACATGGCCAGCCTTGCCGGCCATCGTATCGGCAGTAAGGACGCCCACACCCCGCACGCGCCCTGGGTGGTGGCGCAGCACAGCGACATGTTGCAACCCACCGGCCTGGACCACGCCGATGTGACCTGGGTGAGTCACTGTGTGCCGGGCACCGAAGGCTTCAACCTGCTGGACGAGTTGCCCACGCCCTATGACTACGACTACTTCATCTGGAAAGGCGTCGAACCCGACCTGCATCCCTACGGCGCCTGCTACCACGACCTGCACGACAAGCTGTCCACCGGCGTCATCGAGTATTTGAAAGCGCAAGGCGTGGTTCGCGTGATCGTCGGCGGCCTGGCCCTGGATTACTGCGTCAAGACCACCGCGTTGCAGTTGCTCAAGGCCGGCCTGGAAGTGTTGCTGCACTTGCCGGCGTGCCGAGGCATCAGCGAGGAGGGCGGTGTGCAGGCGGTCAATGAGTTGCTCAAGGCCGGTGCTGCGATCAGCCGCACCCGCGAAGAACTGGCCGCGATGGCCACGCGTTAAGGAGAAACACCATGGAAAGTGCGTACGACTACGAATCCCCGGTGATCCAGGGGTTGCTCGACACCGATTACTACACCTTCACCATGATGCAGGCGGTGTTGCACCAGTACCCTAACGTCGATGTGGAATACAACTTCATCGTCCGCTCCAGGGAAAAACTCGGCCACCTGATTCCTGAAATCCGTGCCGAGCTGGAGAAACTAGCCAGCCTGCGGATGCGCGAAGGCGAACTGCGCTTCCTGTTCAACCCTCGTTTTCGCGAATACCTCACCCCGGATTACGAGCGCTTCCTCGGCTTGTTCCGATTCAACCTGCGCTACATCCACGTCAGTGAAGTCGACGGCCAACTCAACATCCGCGTGGTTGGCCCGATGCTGCACTGCATCATGTTCGAGCAACCGGTGCTGGCGTTGGTCAGCGAGCTGCGCAACCGAGACAAATACCCCGACGTGACCCTGGAAGACGTCACCCGCAAGCTCTACCAGAAGTTCGACTGGCTGGAGAAAAACCTCAGCCGCGATGAACTGGCTGACCTGCGTGTGTCGGACTTCTCCACCCGTCGGCGCCTGTCGTTCAAGGCCCAGCGCGAAGTGGTGGACATCATGCGCCGCGACTTCCCCGGCCAGTTCGTCGGCACCAGCAACGCGCACTTGGCCTACGAATTCGACCTGCCGCTGATCGGCACCATGGCTCACCAATGGCTGATGGTGCACCAGCAACTGGGGCGCCTGCGCGAGAGCCAGAACGCCGCCCTGGAAAACTGGGTACGCGAGTACCGTGGCCGCCTGGGGATCGCCCTGACCGACTGCATCAGCACCGACTTTTTCCTCAAGGACTTCGACCTGTACTTCGCCAAGCTCTACGACGGCCTGCGCCAGGACTCCGGCGACCCCATCGTCTGGGCCGACAAGGTACTGGCTCGCTACAAGCAGCTGGGTATCGACCCGATGACCAAGGACCTGATGTTCTCCGACGGCCTGAACTTCGAAAAATGCCTGCCGATCCTGCGTCACGTGCGCGGCAAGGCCAAGTTCGGTTTCGGCATGGGCACCAGCCTGGCCTGCGATGTGGACGGCGTTGAACCGCTGAGCATCGTGATGAAACTGGTGCGGGTGCACGGCGAGCCAGTGGTGAAATTCTCCGATGACCCGATCAAGAACGTCTGCGAAGACGCCTCGTTTTTGCAGTACGCAGCACAAGTGTTCAACGTTGGCAGTGTGGAGGTGTGACATGCAAGAACGTATCGCACGGGAACTGAACATCAATCGCGCGTTGACCCAAGGCGGCGAACCCGAGGAAATCCAACGGCGCATCGACTTCATCAAGACCACCTTGCGCCACTCAGGCTGCAAGGCCCTGGTATTGGGCATCAGTGGCGGCGTCGACTCCCTCACCGCCGGCCGCCTGTGCCAATTGGCGGCAGAGCAACTGCGCAGCGAGGGCTACACCGCACGCTTTATCGCCATGCGCCTGCCCTACAAGACCCAGGCCGATGAACGTGACGCCCAGGCCTCCCTGGACTTCATCACCCCGGACCACATCGACACCCTCAACATCGCCGCCAGCGTCGACGGCCTGATGGCCAGCCTGGCCGCCGCCGAAGCCAGCGCCGAGCATGTCGATTTCATCAAGGGCAACGTCAAGGCCCGCACGCGCATGATCGCGCAATACGCCGTGGCCAACCTGCACAATGGCCTGGTGGTGGGCACCGACCACGGCGCCGAAGCGTTGATGGGGTTCTTCACCAAGTTCGGCGACGGCGCCTGCGACCTGGCCCCGTTGTCGGGCCTGACCAAGACCCAGGTGCGATTGCTCGCCACGGCCCTCGGCGCCCCGGCCAATCTGGTGCACAAACACCCGACGGCCGACCTGGAAGAACTGGTGCCGGGCAAGCTGGATGAGCATGCCTACGGTTGCACCTACGCAGAGATCGACGCCTACCTGATGGGCGAACTGGTGAGCGAGCGGGTGAGGACGATTGTCGAGGGGGCGTACAGCAAGACAGCGCACAAACGCGCGCTGCCGATTGCGCCCCTTTGATTAACGCTCGATTGACCGACTCCACCGCGCATTCCACTCCGGTCGCGCCTGGTTGACCTGGTCCCAATCAATCGAAATCGCCGTCTGCAAGTAACCCTGCATCGCCTCCACCCGTGCACGGGTCTTGTCGGTGGTCGGCGTAGTCGGGTTCGATGGAATCTGGTCGCCTTCCTCCAGCGCCGGTGCCTGGGCTTCGGCGGTCAGCAGGAAGGCCGCAAGTTTCTGCGCCAGTTCCGGCTGGTCATTGCGCGCGATCACGCATTCGGCCACGTTCAGCACCACCGCGCCTTCCTTGGGCTGCGCGTATTCCATGGGCACGCCGAGCAGTTTCTGGGTGGCGACCTGGGTTGGGGTGAGGGGGAAGATCGCGGCTTCGTCGGTCTGCACCATCTCGGAGATTTTCGCCGAGCTGGCGATGTATTCCAGCACGTTGGGGCCGACGGTCTTTGGCCAGGCCTTGAAGCCGGGTTCCACGTTGGTTTCGTCGCCGCCCTGGATGCGGTTGAACATCAGGAAACCGTGCAGGCCGAAGGTGGACGACGCCAGGGACTGGAACACCACTTTCTCCTTGAAGCGCGGGTCGGCCAGGTCCATCCATGAAGTGGGCGCGGCCCAGCCTTTTTCCTTGAACATTTTCGCGTTGTAGCCCAGACCGGTTACGCCGAGGGTCACGGCTACGGCTTCGTCCTTGATCTTCGCCTTGGCCGGGATCTGCTCCAGGGTCGGGCTCGGCGCCAGCTTGTCGCACAAGCCCATGGAGATCGCGCGGTACATGATGCCGTCGTCGAGGAACATCACGTGCATCTGTGGGTTGTCTTTGTTGGCCTGGACCTTGGCGAGGATGTCCGACGAGGTGCCGGGCACGATCACCACCTTGACGTTATTCGCTTTTTCGAACGCGGGCAGCACCTTGTCGGCGTACACCCGTTCCATGGTGCCGCCGTTCATGCCCAGGTACAGCGTGGGCGCGGCGTGCGCCGTTGAGGCGAGCAGGGCGAGGGACAAGCAGGACAGCGCGATACGTGGGTTCATGGATGTTTTTCCTCTCAGGCTTGGAAACGACGGATGGAAAACGCTTCGATGGGGTGGCGGCTGGCCCCGCTGCAGACGATCTCTGCCAGGGCTTCACCGACCGCGGGACCGAGCTGGAACCCGGCGCCGGCAAAGCCGAAACCGTGGAGCAAGCCGGGTTGGGTGCTGCTGGGGCCGATCACCGGTTCGTGATCGGGAAGGTAACCTTCGGTGCCGCTCCAGGTACGGATGGCCTGGGCGCCCTTGAGAAAGGGGTAGAGTTCGCCGGCGTTGCGCAGGATCTCCAGCACCGCCGCCTGCCCTGGGCGCGCGGTCAGCGGGCCGAGGGCAAAGCCGCGACCACCGCCGAGGATGCAATTGCCCCTAGCGACCTGCCGCGCATAAATCCCGCCACCTTCAACGCCGGTGCTCACGTTCATCACCACCGGCAAGGGCTCGGTGACCAGCATCGCCGGATGCGCCGAGGTGATCGGCACCGCTTCGCCAAACTGCGCGGCGACGCTTCCGGCCCAGGCGCCGGCGCAGTTGAGCAGCCATGGCGCTTGCAGGTGCAGGCCGTTGGCGCAGTTCACCTGGAACCGGCGGCTGTCATGTTCGATGCGGATCACCTCGGCCTGCTCGTACACGACGGCGCCATAACGCTGTGCGGCACGGGCGAAGGCAGGAGACACCAGGCGCGGGTTGGCATGTCCGTCTTCCGGGCACAGCGAGGCGCCCACGGCAATATCGCCGACCCAGGGGAAGCGTGCGCGCAATTCGGCGTAGTCCAGCAACTGCAGGCCCAGGCCAAAGCCACGGGTCTGCTCGGCGTACGCCTGCAACGCGGCGAAATCGGCATGACTGCGCGCCAGCTTCAAATGCCCGGAGCGCACGTATTCGCCGTCGATGCCGATCAACCCTGGCAAGTCGGCCCACAGTTGATGGGCGCGCTGGGACAATGGCAGTTGGTGCAAGGGCCGACCCTGGCGCCGCACGCCGCCATAGTTGACGCCACTGGAATGCGAGCCGCAAAAATCCCGCTCCACCAAGGCCACGTGCTGGCCTTTCTGCGCGAGCATCAAGGCCGCCGAGGCGCCGACAATGCCGCCGCCGAGGACGATCACGTCGATCATGGCTGCACCTCCACGCCAAACGGCAGCGGCTTGATCGGTGCCTGGCCGCGCAGGCGGCCCACGTGTTCAATGGCGCGGCCGCTGCGTTCGGCGACAATCTCCGCCGCCGCCAGCCCACACATCCGGCCCTGGCAGCGGCCCATGCCGACGCGACAGTGGGCCTTGACCCGGTTGAGCTCCCAGTGGCCTTCATCCACCACCGCGCGTATCTCGCCGGCGCTGACTTCTTCGCAACGGCACACCATTAACGCGTCCGGCGCCTGGGCCGCCCATTGCTCGTGGAAGGGGAACGCGGTTTCCAACCCATGACGAAAACGCTGGATGCGCGCCAGTTGCTGCTCCAATACGGCGGAGCGGCGCGAGTCAATCGTTGCCCCCGAATCTTCCAGCACCGCCAGTGCCGCACGTTCACCGGCCATCTGCGCGGCGTCCGCACCCATGATCCCTGCGCCGTCGCCTGCCAGGTACACACCGTTGACGCTGCTGCGCCCGGCGTTGTCCCGTTGCGGCAACCAGGCGCGGTTCAAGCTGTTCCAGGCGAACTCACAGCCGAGCAAGTCCGCCAGTTGCGTCTCGCTGCGCAACGCGTGGGCGAAAGCCACGGCGTCGCATTCCAGACGGTGTTCACCCCAACGAATGCCGCTGACTCGCTGTTCTCCGTCGATCTTCTGCAGCGTGGCGCCCTGATGCACGGCAATCCCATGGGCGCTCAGCCAGGCGCGGTAATACAGGCCCTTGGCCAAGGTCAGTGGTTGCCCGAGTAGCGCCGGCAGCGCACGGCACTGTGCACTGAACGGCGCGCTGTCGAGTACCGCCACCACCTTGGCCCCGGCCTTGGCATATTGGTAGGCGACCAGATACAGCAACGGCCCGCTGCCGCAGAACGCCACGCGCTCACCGATGGCGCAGCCCTGGTATTTCAAGGCGATCTGCGCCGCGCCCAGGCTGTACACGCCGGGCAGGGTCCAGCCCGGCACCGGCAGGATACGGTCGGTGGCGCCGGTCGCGACAATGATCCTGGTGTATTCGACGCTCTCGGCCCGGCCGTTGTTGAGCATGTCCAGGCGACCGTCCTCGGCATTCCACACCAGGGTTTGCGGTCGATAGTCGATCAGCGGCGCCAGCTCATCCATCGTGCGGTGCACGGCTTGGGCCTTGCTCGCTTCAAATCCGTAGATCTGCCTGGCGGTGCGCTGGAAGCCCAGGGGTTGCCGCCGATAGATCTGCCCGCCGCCGCGCAGGCTTTCATCGATCAGGCACGGTGTGATGCCATGGTCGAGCAGGGTGCGCGCCGCGCTGATCCCGGCCGGGCCTGCGCCCACAATCACCACCGGCTTCATGGCTGGCGCCCCGGGTCACGGCTGATCGCCTGGCCTTCTTCCAGCAGCGTCGAGCAGGCGCGCACGCGGCGGCCGTCCTCAAGCCGCACCCAGCAGTCCTGGCAGGCGCCCATCAGGCAGAAACCGGCGCGGCGCTCGGCGCTGAAGTCACTGCCGCGCAGGTGTTCGGCGCAGGTCAGCACGGCGGTGAGCAAGGTATCGCCAAGCAAGCCGCTGGCGGGTTGACCGTCCAGGGTAAAGGACAGGGCAGGGCGGCCGGTCTCGGCCACACGTTTGAACAAGGCCATCAATGTTTCCCCACCAGCACGCGGTCCAGGCCGTAGACCCGGTCCAGCAGAATCATGGTGGCCGCCGTCAACGCAATCACCAGCGCCGACACCGCCGCCATCATCGGGTCGATGGACTCGGTGGCGTACACATACATGCGCACCGGCAGGGTTTGCGTGGCCGGCGAGCTGACGAAGATCGACAGCGTCACTTCATCGAAACTGTTGATGAACGCTAGCAACCAGCCGCCGGCGACACCGGGCAGAATCATCGGCAGGGTGATCTGGCGAAACAGCGTAAAGCGGCCGGCCCCCAGGGATTCGGCGGCCTGCTCGGCACTGCGATCAATACCGATGGCGGCCGCCAGCACCAGGCGCAGCACATAGGGTGTGATGATGACTACGTGCGCGAGCATCAGCCAGGTGAAGCTGCCGTTGACGCCCATCAATGCGAACAAGCGCAGCATCGCCACGCCCAGCACCAGGTGCGGGATGATGATCGGCGACAGGAACAACGCGCTGAAGAAGTTGCGCCCCGGGAACGTGTACCGACTGATCGCCAACGCCGCCGGCACCGCAATCAACGTGGCCAGGCTGGCTGCGGTGAAGGCCAGGACCAGGCTGTTGTAGAACGCCTGAATAAAGTCGGCTCGCTCGAACACCGCGCGAAACCAGCGCAGCGAGAAGCCCGAAGTGGGCAGGCTCAAGGTGTTTTCCGGGGTGAACGCCACCAGGCACACCACCACCAGCGGCGCCATCATGAACAGCACCACCAAGCCGTGGAAACCGAGGGCCAAAGGACCGTTTCTGGACATGCGCTTAAACCCCCAGGGACTTTTTATAGCGGCCTTCGACCATGCGGTTCCAGCTCAGCATGATCAGCAGATTGACCAACAGCAGCACCACCGCGATGGTCGCGCCCATGGGCCAGTTGAGTTCCGAGAGGTACTGGTCGTACACCACGGTGGCGACCATTTTCAGGCGGCGCCCGCCAAGCAGGCCGGGGATCGCAAAGGAGCTCGCGGCCAGGCCGAACACGATCAGGGTGCCGGACAGCACGCCGGGCATGACCTGCGGCAGCACGATCTTGCGCATCACCGTGGCCTGGCTGGCGCCCAGCGACAATGCGGCCTGTTCCGCCGACGGGTCGAGCTTCTGTAGGGAGGTCCACACCGGGATGATCATGAACGGCAGCATCACGTGCACCAGCGCGATGATCACCGCGAACGGCGTGTACAGCAGCTTCACCGGGCGCCCGCCGAGCAGTTGGATCAGTTGGTTCACCAGGCCATCCGCGCCCAATAGCAGGCTCCAGCCGAAGGCGCGCACCACCACCGAAATCAGCAGCGGCGTGAGGATCAGGATCAGGAAGATCGAGCGCCACGGCGTGCCCATGCGGCTGAGGATGTAGGCCTCGGGCACACCGATCACCACACACAGCAGGGTCACCAGCGCGCTGATCCAGAAGGTGCGCCAGAAGATCTCGTAGAAGTACGAGTCGCTGAACAATGACAGGTAATGGGCCGAGGTCCATTCATCGGCCTTCACGCCTACCTGGTAGTCGAACACGTTGAACGACAGCACCAGGGTCAGGCCAAGCGGCAAAATCAGCAGCCCGACAAACAGCACCAGCGCCGGCAGCGACAGCAGGTAACCGCGACTCATGCGTGCACCTCGTCGGTTGCCAGTACGCGCAGCAAGTCCGCATGCCAGTCCAGGCCCACCGCCGCGCCGCAGCCCAGCGGTGCGCTGCCATCGTTGCTGCGCACCACGGTGATCTCGCCGAGGTCGGTGTGGATGCGGTACAGCCATTGGCTGCCGAAGAAGTAGCGATCAAGCACCTTGCCTTGCAGGCGGCCGGCGCCCACATTCACCAGCGTGATCTTTTCCGGGCGCAGGCTCAGGACCAACTCGCCATCGCCGCGTTCATGCCGTACTTGCGGGATCCCCAACTGATCGTAATCGCCAGCCAGCAGGTTGGCCTTGCCGACGAAGTCCGAGATGAAGCGCGTGCGTGGGTGTTCGTAGAGCTTGTACGGCGCGTCGATCTGGGTCACGCGCCCGGCCTGCATCACCACCACGCGGTCGCTGATGGACAGCGCTTCAGCCTGGTCGTGGGTGACCATCAAGGTGGTGATGCCGACGGCGCACTGGATGCGGCGGATCTCGAACTGCATCTCTTCGCGAAGGTTGGCGTCGAGGTTGGACAGCGGCTCATCGAGCAGCAACACCGGCGGTTCGATCACCAACGCACGGGCCAGGGCCACGCGCTGGCGCTGGCCGCCGGACAGTTCCCGGGGGTAGCGCTCGGCATGCTGGGCCAGGCGCACCAGTTCCAGCACAGTTTTCACCTTGCTGGCGATCTCGGCGGCCGGCACCTTGCGCATCTTCAGGCCGAAGGCGACGTTGTCGCGCACGCTCATGTGGGGGAACAGCGCATAGCTCTGGAACACCACGCCCAGGCCACGGCTGGCGGGCTTGGCGTGGGTTATGTCGCGCCCATCGAGCAGGATCTGCCCGCCGCTCACGTCAACGAAGCCGGCGATCATTTGCAGGGTGGTGGTCTTGCCGCAGCCCGAGGGGCCGAGCAGGGAAACGAACTCGCCTTTTTCCACCGCCAGGTCGGTGGCGACCACCGCGTCGACGGCGCCGTAGCGTTTGCTCAAGGCGTTGAGTTGGAGAAATGCCATGTCTGCGTTCCACCTTTTTTGAGTCGCGTCGAAACGCGCTTTTTTGTTTTGGGCAGATGCGAATGAGCTGTTGCCGGTGCGTTGGCGCTCGATCTTGAGTCGGCTGCCGGTTGTTGTTCATTTCGCCCCTGTGGACGCAGATTAGGACGAAGACTAGGATGGGCGGAAGATGGAATTTCACTGAACGGACTATTATTTTCAGATTTATTCACTCACCGGAATTTACCAAGAGATTGAGTGTTATGGATTCCACTGATCGAAATCAAAGCCGCAAAGAAGTCGGGGCGGGCGGGGTGTCTCGTCTATTCGCGCTGTTGCGCACCCTGGGTGACGTGCCGGAGGGCGGCGAACGCGTCACCCAGCTGGCGCAACAGGTGGGCCTGTCGCAACCCACCACCCATCGGCTGTTGCGCAGCTTGATGGACGAAGGCATGGTCGAGCAGGACGCCCGCAGCAAGCGCTATCGCCTGAGCCTGGAGTTCTTCGCCCTGGCGGCAAACGCGGGCAAGACCGGCAACCTGCGCGACCTGGTGCGCCCGAGCATGTTGCGCCTGAGTGCATCATTGGGCGACTCGCTGTTCCTGCTGGCGCGCAGCGGCTTCGATGCGATCTGCCTGGACCGCAGTGAAGGCCCGTACCCGATCCGCACCTTCACCGGCGATATTGGCGGGCGCGTGGCATTGGGCGTAGGGCAGGGCAGCCTGGCGATCCTCGCGTTCCTGCCGGAGGAAGAGCGCGAAACCGTGATCCGCTACAACCTGCCACGGCTCAAGGACTTCCACCTGTATGACGAAGTGCTGTTGCGCTCGGAAGTGGAGAACGTGCGTAACCTGGGGTATGCGGCACGTAATACCGGAGTGCTGGAGGGCATGGCCGGGTTAGCCGTGCCCATCCTCAACCGGGATGGGCACGCAGTGGCGGCGTTGAGTGTGGCGACCATCAGCGATCGCCTGGGACCGGGCCGGTTGCCGATGGTGGTGGAGTTGCTCAAGCGCGAAGCGGCGGCGATCGGGCCACGGATCAATCCGTTTGATCCGACGTTGCGCAGGCCCTCACAAACCTTTGGCGGATAACCCATTTCAGCCACGATGAAGATCAAAAAGTCTGAGCGGGCTGGCTCGCGAGTGAGGTGGGTCAGCCCTTGTTTGTCGGCGCAGTGGGATTAATCATCGTTTCCGGCCTTACCCGTTGTTCGTACTCTTCGGCGCTGATCAAGCCCAATTGCACGGCCGCCTCCTTGGGTGACAAGCCCTCGTCCGCGGCCTTGCGGGTGATCTGGGCCACGCGGTCATAACCCAGCAGCGGGTTGAGCACCGTCGCCATCAGCAATGAATGCTCCACGTTGTGTGCCAACTGCGGGCGGTTCACCTCCAGGTCGCTCAGCAGCTTGTGGGTGAACAGGTCGACGCCGTCGGTGAGCACGTCGATCGATTGCAGCAGGTTATGGATCAGCACCGGCTTGACCACGTTCAATTCGAAGGTGCTCGAAGCGCCCGCCAGAGTGATCGTGGTGTGGTTGCCCATCACCTGCATCGCCGCCTGCACCAGTACTTCGGCAATGGTCGGGTTGCGTTTGCCGGGCATGATCGAGGAGGTCAGGCCATCGTCCGGCACGATCAATTCACCCAGGCCGCAGCGCGGACCCGAACCGAGCAGGCGGATGTCATTGGCGATCTTGGTCAATGACACGGCCAGCACATTCAGCGCGCCAGAGGCTTCGACCAGGGCATCGTGGGTGCCCATGCCTTCGAATTTGCACGGGTTGGTTTCGAAGGGTTCGCCGGTGAGCCGGCTGATTTCCTCGCAGAACGCCACGTCAAAACCGACAGGTGTATTCAATCCAGTGCCCACCGCCGTGCCGCCTTGGGGCAGCAGGCAAAGGCGCGGCATGCACGCTTCGATGCGCGCGATACCGTGCTGGATCTGCTGGGCAAACGCGCCAAATGCCTGGCCCTGGCTCATGGGCACCGCATCCATCAGGTGGGTGCGACCGATTTTCAGCACGTCCTGCCAGGCGTCTGCCTTGGCGTTGAGTCCATCACGCAGATGGCCCAATGCAGGCAGCAGGCGACCGCGCAGTTCCAGCACGGTGGTCAGGTGCATCACCGTGGGGAAACTGTCGTTGGACGACTGCGAGCGGTTCACATGGTCATTGGGATGTACCGGCGACTTGCTGCCCAGTTCACCGCCTAGCGCGAGGTTGGCGCGGTTGGCAATCACTTCGTTGGCGTTCATGTTGGTCTGGGTGCCGGAGCCGGTTTGCCAGATCGACAGCGGAAAGTGCAGGTCGAGCTCGCCGTTGGCCAGTTCGTCCGCGGCCTGTTCGACTGCCTGCGCCAGGGCCGGTGCCAGCGCGCCGAGGCGTGCGTTGGCACGGGCACACGCGCGTTTCTGGTGGCCGAAGGCGCGGATCAGGCTGGCGGGGAACGGCTGTTTGCCGCCGAACACCTCCAGTGCCCGCTGGGTTTGTGCGCCCCAGTAGCGGTCGGCTGGTATGGACACCGGGCCGAACGCGTCGTGTTCGATTCGCTGAGTAGTCATCAGGAGCCTCGTTAAAGCGCAGCGCCGGCGGCACGGCCGAGCACGCGTTGATATTCACCCTGGGCGGTCTGCTGGGAGAACTCGCCGGACCATTTCGATACCACCACCGTGGCCACGCTATTGCCGATGGTGTTGCAGGTGGCAATCGCCATGGACATGAAGCGGTACACGCCGAACAGCAGCGCCAGGCCTTCGGCCGGCAGTACGCCGATGGCGGTCACGGTCGCGGCGAACACCACAAAGCTGCCACCCGACACCGCCGCCGCGCCCTTGGAGGTCACCAACATGATCGCAATGATGCCCAGTTGTTGTTCCCAGCTCAGCGGCACACCGTAGGCGTTGGCGATGAACAGCACGCACAGCGACATGTAGATCGATGTGCCGTCGAGGTTGAACGCATACCCGGTAGGCAGTACCAGACCGACGCTCTGCTTGGAGCAGCCGAATTTCTCGAGCTTTTGCAGCAGGCGCGGCAGGGCGCTTTCCGACGAGGCGGTGCCGAGCACGATGAAGATTTCATCCTTGATATAGGTGAGGAAGCGCCACAGGCTGAAGCCGCTCAACCGGCACACGGCGCCCAGCACCACAAAGATGAAGAAGGCGATGCCGACGTAGAACATCAACACCAGGTTGGCCAGGGACATCAGCACCGCTGTGCCATTGCTGCCCACCGCGTATGCCACCGAACCGAAGGCACCCAGGGGCGCGAATTTCATGATCAGGTTGATGAACTCGAAGAAGCATTCAGAGATACGGTTCAGGCCGTCCTCGATCACTTCCCGGCGCTCGGGCTTCAGGGCCAGCAGGGCGAAGCCGAACAGCACCGAGATCACCAGCACTTGCAGCAACTGGCCGCCAGCGAAGGCACCGACAAAATTGTCCGGGAAGATGCCGTAGATAAAGTCCATGGTCGAGGCGGGCGCATGCCCCTTGGCCACGGCGGCACTCGCGGCGGCGGCAGCGGCGCTGCTCGGGTGGGCGTCATGCATGCCGGAGCCGATCTGCAGCAGGTTGCCCCACAACAGGCCGATGGCCAGGGCGATGGTCGACACCACTTCGAAGTAAATCAGCGCGCGCAGGCCGACCTTGCCGACCCGCTTGATATCACCGGCCGAGGCGATGCCGTGGACCACTGTGAAAAACACCAGCGGCGCGACGGCGGTCTTGATCAGCTTGAGGAAGATATCGCCGAGGATCTTGAAACTGGCGGCCAGCTCCGGAGCAAGAAAGCCGAAGGCAATGCCGAGGAACATGGCGGCGGCGACCTGGAACGTCAGGTCCTTGTAGAGCGGTTTTTTGGCGGGGGTGGATGACATGTCTGTGATCTCATTGTTGTTATGGTTCGGATGACGCTCTGTGGGAGGGGGCTTGCCCCCGATAGCAGGGTGTCAGCCACCTGATTTTTCCCGGATACACCGCTATCGGGAGCAAGCCCCCTCCCACAGTTGGACCTCCATTGGTTTTCAGGTCAGCGGGGGACCGCGCCCTGGCGCGCCAGCGCGATATCCACCATCTGCGGCGCCAGCCCCAGATAGTTGGCGGGGTCGGTCAGGCGTTGCAGTTCGGCCACATCCAATTGCGCAGTGGCTTCGCCCTGGGCGAGCAGGGCGTCGAGCAGGCTGGTGCCCTGGTCGTTGGCCATGCGGCACGCGGCGTACACCACATCGTGGGCCACCTGGCGACCGAGGGCCGGGGCGAGGCCCATCATCACGGCTTCGGCGACGATCAGGCCCTGGGTCATGTCGAGGTTCCTGCGCATGCGCTCGGGGCGCACTTCCAGGCCGGCGAGCATGAAGGTCGCCTGGCCGAGGGACGCGGCGCTGAGGGCGAAAGCTTCGGGGATGGCGATCCACTCCGCCTGCCACGGGCCGGTAGAGCGTTCGAAGTCCTGGATCATCGCGTCGAGCATCAGCCCGGCGTGTTGGCGCACGCCCTTGGCGGCGGCATACATCAGCTCGCAGGAAATCGGGTTGCGCTTCTGCGGCATGGTGCTGCTGGCGCCACGGCCCTTGACGAAGGGCTCGTACACTTCGCCCAGTTCGCTGGTCATCATCATCATGATGTCCAGGGCGATCTTGCCCAGGGAGCCGGTGACCAGGCCGAGGAAGTTCAAGGTCTCGGCCAGCCCATCACGGGCCACATGCCAGGTGGCTTGCGGCACGCCCAGGCCGAGTTCGGCCATCAAGGCTTCCTGCACCTGCAACCCTTTGTCGCCCAGGGAAGCGAGGGTGCCGGCCGCGCCGGCGAATTGACCGATTTCGACCCGTGGACGCAACTCCACCAGGCGCTCGGCGTGGCGATCAAACATGCTCAGCCACACCGCGCACTTGTAGCCGAAGGTGATCGGCAGTGCGTGCTGCAAGTGGGTGCGACCCGCCATCGGCGTGTCGCGATAGCGCGCGGCGAGGCCAGCGAGCAGGCCGCGCACGGTCTGGATATCACGCTCGACGATGGCCAGCGCAGCGCGTATTTGCAGGACCACGGCAGTGTCCATGATGTCCTGGGTAGTGGCGCCCCAGTGCACGTAGCGGCCGGCTTCACCGCAGATGTTCGACAGTTGCTCCACCAGCGGCAGGATCGGGTAACCGACTATCTCGGTCTCGTGCTGCATCAGCGCCAGGTCCAGGGCTTCGTACCGCGACAGCGCGGCGATCTGCTCGGCGGCGTCGCCGGGGATCACCCCGCACCGCGCTTCGGCGCGGGCCAGGGCGACTTCCACTTCGATGTAACGCTCGATCAGTGCTTTATCAGAGAACACGCCGCGCATTTCGGCGGTGCCGAACATGTCGCGGAACAGGGCGGAATCAAAAACGGTACTCGACATGGGCAAATCCTAATTGTTATTTTTAAATCATACATATTTAATATGTACGTACATTATGATTGCGCCTGTGCTGATACACTGTCAACTCGACAACGAGGGTAAAAATGGAAAGCGTGAGCCAGAGGCGTTATGCGGCGGTGGCCAAGGACTTGATCGATCAGATTGGCAGCGGCCGTTACCCGGTGGGGTCGTTGCTGCCGACTGAGTTCGAACTCTGTTCGCTGTACGCGGTGAGCCGGCACACCGTGCGCGCGGCCATTGACCAGTTGCAGGGGCAAGGCATGGTCTCGCGGCGCAAGCGTGTGGGCACGCGGGTCGAAGCCGCGTCGCCCCAGGGCGGGTATTCCCAGGCGATGGCCTCGGTGGCCGACCTGGTGCAGGTCGCTGAAACCCATATCCGGGATATCCAAGGCGTACGCGAATTCGTCGTCGATATCGCCCAGGCCCGGCGCCTGGGACTGGAGCCGGGTGGGCATTATTTCTGTGTGTCGAGCATCAAGGTCGATGCCAGCGCCGGCAATGCGCCGCTGTGCTGGACCGACGTGTACGCCGAACAGGCCTTTGCCGAAGTGATCCCCGAAGCGCGCAAGCACCCGGATGAACTGATCGCCGCGCTGATCGGCAAGGCGTTCTCGCGGTCTATCGATGTGGTGGACCAGCAAGTGCGGCCGGTGCAGTTGTCGACCGAACTGGCGGCCAGCCTCAAGGCACAGGGCGGGGCGCTGGGGCTGAATATCATCCGCCAGTATCGTGATGAAAATGGCGGGCTGATTGCGGTGTCGGAGACGGTCTATCCAGCGGACCGTTTCACCCTGACCATGCAGATGAAGCGCGACAAGCTCTGATCCATACGACGATAACCTTGCATCTGGTAAAACTTTGGCTAATATGACCCGGGTAAAACATATATCACCCGGGTAATAAATATGCCTACGCGCACGCTTCCTGCTTGTACCGCCTTTATCCGCCACCAGCGTGTGGCGGCAGGTTCCTATGCCGACGTCGCCACGACGCTCGCCGAGCTTGACCAACCCACGGGCAGCTTCCTGGTCTTCGACGATGCCACCGGCAATCAGGTCGATTTTCCCTGGCCTGCGGGCTATGCGCCCGAACCACCCGCCCAGGTCGACGTGACCGACGAGCCTCCCACTCCCCCCTCGGTCGGACGCCCGAAACTGGGGGTGGTCGCGCGGGAAGTCACGCTGTTGCCGCGTCATTGGGAATGGCTGGGCCAGCAACGCGGCGGTGCTTCGGCGGCGTTGCGGCGGCTGGTGGATGAAGCGCGCACTGCCCATGCTTCTCGTGACCGGATACGCCAGGCCAAGGAAGCCGGCTATCGGTTCATGAGTGCCGTCGGCGGTGACCTGCCCGGTTTTGAAGACGCCTCGCGCGCGTTATTTGCCTTTGATGCGGCGGACTTTTCCCGCAAGATCGCGCACTGGCCTGTAGACGTGCAGACCTACCTGGCCTGGCTGTCGCGCGACGCGTTCCCTGTCTGACAACAACTCCTGGATTCGAACCTCATGGACGTCACCCAGCAACGGCCGTTGTGGCAGATCTACCTGATCTTTCTGGCACCGATGGTGCTGTCCAACTTCCTGCAAAGTTTTTCCGGCACCCTCAACGGTATCTATGTCGGGCAGATGCTTGGCACCCAGGCGCTGGCGGCGGTGTCGGGGATGTTTCCCATCGTGTTCTTTTTTATCGCCCTGGTGATCGGCCTGGGGGCCGGCGCCTCGGTACTGATCGGGCAGGCGTGGGGCGCGCAGGAAACCGCGCTGGTCAAGGTGATCACTGGCGCCACCCTGACGCTGGGCGCGTTGGTGGGGGTGATCGCAGCAGTACTCGGTAGTCTGTTTGCACGCCCGGCGTTGCAGGCGCTCGGCACGCCGGTGGATGTGCTCGACGATGCCGTGGGCTATGCGCAGATGATGATGTTGATCATGCCGCTGCTGCTGGTCTTTATTCTCTATACCCAATTGCTGCGTGGCGTCAGCGACACGATCTCGCCATTGCTCGCGCTGATGGTCTCTACCCTGGTCGGCCTGCTGCTGACACCGGCGCTGATCCGTGGCTGGATCGGCCTGCCGCCCCTGGGTATCCAGAGCGCGGTCTACGCCGGGTTGGTGGGTAATGCTGCGGCGATGCTGTTTTTGATCCTGCGCCTGCGGCATAAGCATCATGTGATGGCGCCGGATCGCGAACTACTGGCGGCCCTGCGCCTGGATCGGGTCATTCTCGGCAAGGTCCTGCGCATCGGCTTGCCCACGGGCTTGCAGATGGTGGTGTTGTCGCTGTCGGAGCTGGTTATCCTCGCCCTGGTCAACGGTCACGGTTCCCAGGCTACTGCGGCCTATGGCGCGGTCACGCAGATCGTCAACTATGTGCAATTCCCGGCGCTGTCGATTGCCATCACCGCATCGATCCTCGGCGCGCAGGCGATTGGTGCCGGCCGCCTGGAGCGCATCGGGCCGATCCTGCGCACCGGGCTGCTGATCAACACCTGCCTCACCGGTGGGCTGATCGTGCTCGGCTACCTGCTGTCCCACTGGCTGCTCGGCTTGTTCATCACCGATGACGCGGCGCGGGCCAATGCCGAGCACCTGCTGCACATTATGTTGTGGAGCATCCTGGTGTTCGGTTTCCAGGCGGTGGTGGGCGGGATCATGCGCGCCAGCGGCGTGGTGTTGATGCCGGTGGCGATCTCGATCTTCTGCGTGCTCTGCGTGGAACTGCCAATGGCCTACCTGCTCAACGCCCACTTCGGCCTGGAAGGGGTGTGGATGGCGTTCCCGGTGACCTACCTGGCCATGCTGGCGTTGCAGACTGCGTATTACCGGCAGGTGTGGCGACACAAGCAGATCAAGCGGTTGGTGTAAGGCTCAGGCCGCGCAGCAACAGTTCCAGGCTCTGCAAGCCTTGCTCCAGCCGCTCGTCCGGGTGTTCACCCCGGGCGATCCACAAAGCGGTGTTGAGCAAGCTTCCATTGATCAACTGCGCCAGTGCGTGGCTCGGGGCAGGGTGGATAACACCGGTTTGCATCAACGCCTCCAGGCGTTCGCGCAGCGATTCGACACAGTGTTGCTGAGAGCCGGTGTCGCCCAGAACGGCTGGCGCGTCCTGCAACACAATGCGCTGGATCTCACTGTCTTGAGCCATGCGCAAGTAGGTGCGGCAACGTTCGCAAAAACCGACCCAGGGGTTGGTGGCCTCAGCGGTTATGCGCTGCAGGCGCGCATCCATCTCGCTGTCGAGCTGGGCCACCACGGCCACCAACAAGCCCTTCTTGTCACCAAAATGGTGGTACAACGCACCCCGGGTCAGACCGGCGCGGGCGGTGAAATCGTCCATTGAGGTATTGGCGTACCCTTGGGCTGCGAAAGCTTCGCGGGCGCTGGCGATCAGCCTGGCGCGGGTCTCTTCGATCATTTCAGCACGGGCTCGGCTCATGGGTAGGGCTCGCAATGGGCAAGTGATAGATTGACATACGCTGCGTATGTTACGCATGATTTGTCACATACGCACCGTATGTATTTTGCCTCGAACAGTGCAGATAGCAAGTTCCGGGGCTTTCAGAAAGAGGTCACGCAGGATGGCAAACCCTTACGCCGAATTGTTCCAGGTCCCTGGCGCCCGGGCTTTTGTACTGGCGGGGATGCTGGCGCGCATGCCGGTCTCGATGACGGGGATCGGCTTGATCACCATGCTCTCGCAGGTGCACGGCGGTTACGGCCTGGCGGGCTCGGTGGCGGCGGTATTTGCCCTGGCCACGGCGTTTTGCGCGCCGCAGGTATCCAGGCTGGTGGACCGCTACAGCCAAGGGCGGGTGTTGCCGATTGCCGCGTCGATCGGCGGCGGGGCGTTGTTGATGTTGCTGCTGTGCACCCACTTGCAGGCACCGAACTGGACGTTGTTCCTGTTCGCTGCCCTGGCCGGTTGCATGCCTAACATGTCGGCCATGGTGCGGGCGCGCTGGACCGAGTTGTACCGCGGCCAGCCCAAGTTGCAGACCGCATTTGCCCTGGAGTCGGTGCTGGATGAGGTGTGCTTTATCATCGGCCCGCCGATCTCGGTGGGTCTGTGCGTGGTGCTGTTCCCGGAAGCCGGGCCGCTGGTGGCCGCGTTGTTGCTGGCGGTGGGCGTCACCACCTTTGTGTTGCAGCGCGAGACCGAGCCACCGGTGCACGCGCATCAGGGGCATCACGGTCGCTGGCTGATCGCCTCGCCCTCGGTGCTGATCCTGATGATCCTGCTGCTGGCCATGGGCGTGATCGTCGGCGTGGTAGATGTGGTCAGCGTCGCCTTTGCCCAGCATCAGGGCCAGCCGGCGGCTGCGAGCATCGTACTGTCGGTGTACGCCATCGGTTCGTGCCTGGCGGGGCTGGCGTTCGGCACCCTCAAGCTCAAGGCGCCGTTGCCCCGGCAGTTCCTGTTGTGCGGCATCGCCACGGCGTTGACCACTTTGCCGTTGCTGCTGGTGACCAACATCGCAGGGCTGGCGGTGGCGGTCTTTGTCTCCGGGCTGTTCTTTGCCCCCACCCTGATTGTGTCCATGGCCTTGGTGGAACAGGTCGTGCCCGCCAGTCGACTGACCGAAGGCATGACCTGGCTGATCACCGGCCTCAGCATCGGCGTGGCCATCGGTGCGGCGAGCTCCGGGTGGATGATCGACCACTTTGGCGCCACCAGCGGGTTCTGGGTGGCGCTGGCGGCGGGAGCGGTCGTGTTGGGGGCAGCGGTGTTGGGGTATCGGCGGCTAGGATGATCAGTTGATCGCAGGGCAAGCGTCTGCGCAGTGATGCTGCAGAAACTCGTTCAACGCTTGGCGGGTCAGGTCATTGAGCGTGACCTTTTTGCGGGTTGCCGCCAGCGCCGCTGCCAGGTGCAGGTCATGGCCGACCCGGACATTGAAGGAACCTTTGCAAGGTTTCTCTGGTGCATGCCCCAGGGTCTGGCAGGTGGCGAGGTAATCATCCACCGCCTCACGAAAGGCCGTATCCAGTTCGGCGACGGTTTTCCCTTCGTAGCTCACCAGCGCCTTGATGAACAAGACCTTGCCGAACAGGCAGTTGTCTTCGAGGCTGGCTTCGATGGAGCCGATGTAGCCGTTGTGTTTCAGTTGGTTGTTCACTGAATCAGCTCTCCTGATTTCAATTGTTCGATGATCTGGCGCCGAATGTAGTGTTTCAGTTCGTTGCCAGGGTGAGGCTTGTGCAAGGTGATCATTGCACTGGGGTCGCCGATGTCGAACTTGACGCGGCTTCCAGCCCCTTCAATCTGTGTGTAGCCCAGCCGACGCAGCAGCGTGACGAGCTCGGGCCAGGTAAATGTCATTTGCTCGTTGAGCAATTTGGCGAGCAGCTTTTCATTTTTGGACACGGCGTTCCCTGCGTGTAACTAAATGTAGTTGCAAAAAGTGGTGTTCGTCAATGCTAGCTCGTGTTCGGGTGGTCTTCCCGAGATTGATGTAACCCTTGATGACACCGTGCGCCGCGCCTGCCATCCCCGCTAATTTTTCCCTGTCCGGTTCGTTTTATAGGGACGACGTGCCTTTGTGCTTCCTGCCTACTGCTCCGGACTCCAAGAAATGAATGCTGAAGACTCCTTGAAACTTGCTCGCCGGTTTATCGGGTTGCCCCTGGAAAAACGCCAATTGTTCCTGCAGGCCCTGCAGAAAGAAGGCGTGGATTTTTCCCGGTTCCCGATTCCGGCAGGGGTGGAGGCGCAGGATCGCCAGGCGTTGTCCTACGCGCAGCAGCGCATGTGGTTTCTCTGGCAATTGGACCCGGCCAGCGGCGCCTATAACCTGCCGGGAGCGGTGCGACTCAAGGGGGCGTTGAGCCTCGGCGCGCTGGAGCAGGCGTTCGCCAGCCTGGTCACGCGCCACGAAACCCTGCGCACAGTGTTCCAGCGCCAGGCGGACGAGCGCCTGTTGCAAGTGCCGGCAGATACCTGGTTGACCGTCGAGCACCTGGACCTGAGTCACCTGGCCGCCGCCGCGCGCGAACAGGCCGTCAATGAGGCCGCGACCCGTCAATCCCTGCTGGCGTTCGACCTGGAAAACGGTCCGCTGCTGCGCGTGCAATTGCTCAAGCTCGACGCGCAGGAACACGTGCTGCTGCTGACCCTGCACCACATCGTCTCCGACGGCTGGTCGATGAACGTGCTGATCGACGAGTTCATCCGCTGCTACGACGCCCACGAGCGCAACGAAACCCCGCAACTGCCGGCCTTGCCGATCCAGTACAGCGACTACGCCCTGTGGCAGCGCCGCTGGCTGGAAGCGGGGGAGCAGGCGCGTCAACTGGATTACTGGCAAGCGCGCCTGGGTGATGAGCACCCGGTGCTGGAACTGCCCAGCGACCGCCCGCGCCCGGCCATGCCGAGCTACCAGGGCACGCGCCACAACTTCGTGATTGAACCTGGGCTGGCCATACAATTGCGTAGTTGCGCGCAAAAACACAACGTCACCCTGTTCATGCTGTTGTTCGGTGCTTTCAATGTGTTGCTGCATCGCTACACCGGGCAGGGCGATATCCGCGTCGGCGTGCCGATCGCCAACCGCAACCGCACTGAAGTCGAAGGGTTGATCGGCTTCTTCGTCAACACCCAGGTCTTCCGTACCGAGCTGACCGGGCAAACCCGCATCAATGAGCTGCTGCAAGGCATCAAGGAACACGCACTGGGCGCCCAGGCCCATCAGGAGTTGCCGTTCGAGCGCCTGGTGGAAGCCCTCAAGGTAGAACGCAGCCTGAGCCACACGCCGCTGTTCCAGGTGATGTACAACCACCAGCCGGTGGTGGCCGACATTACCAGTGTCAGCACCGCCTCCGGCCTGGAACTGGCATTAGTGGAGTGGCAAGGCCGCACCACCCAGTTCGACCTGACCCTCGACACCTATGAAAAATCCGGCACCCTGCATGCCGCGTTGACCTACGCAAACGACCTGTTCGACGCGCCAACCATCGAGCGCATGGCCGGGCATTGGCTCAGCCTGTTGCAGGCCATGGTGGTCGACGGTGAGCAGCGCATCGGCGAGCTGCCGATGTTGGCTGCGGATGAGCAGCAGGTGCTGGTCCACGGGTGGAACCAGACGACTGAGGCGTACCCGACCGAGCGCGGCATTCATCACCTGATCGAAGACCAGGCGCAGGCAACGCCGGATGCGCCGGCGCTGGTGTTCGGTGCGACCACGCTGACCTACGCCCAGCTCGATGCCCGTGCCAACCAACTGGCCCACGCCTTGCGCGAGCAGGGCGTCGGCCCTGACGCGCTGGTGGGGATCTGCGTCGAGCGCTCCATCGAGATGGTGGTCGGCCTGCTCGCCATTCTCAAGGCCGGCGGCGCCTATGTCCCGCTGGACCCTGAGTACCCTCGGGAACGCCTGGCCTACATGATCGAAGACAGCGGCATCCAGTTGCTGCTCAGCCAGCGCGCCCTGTTGCCACTGCTGCCGACCGCGGGCATCCAGGTGATTGCCCTGGACCAGCCCGCGAGCTGGCTCGACGGTTATAGCCGCCAGTCGCCAAGCGTTGACCTGCAGGCGCTGAACCTGGCCTACGTGATCTACACCTCGGGCTCAACGGGCAAGCCCAAAGGTGCCGGCAACAGCCACCGTGCGTTGGTCAACCGTTTGTGCTGGATGCAGCAGGCCTACGGCCTGGACGCCAGCGATGCGGTGCTGCAGAAAACCCCGTTCAGTTTCGACGTGTCGGTATGGGAGTTCTTTTGGCCGCTGATGACCGGCGCGCGCCTGGTTGTCGCCGCGCCCGGCGAACACCGCGAACCGGCGCGTTTGATCGAGACCATCGGGCAACACCGCATCACCACCTTGCACTTCGTGCCGTCGATGCTGCAGGCGTTTATCCATGAACCGGGCGTGCAAGCCTGCAACAGCCTGCGACGCATCGTCTGCAGCGGCGAAGCCTTGCCGCTGGATGCGCAGTTGCAAGTGTTCGCCAAGTTGCCACAGACGGGTCTGTTCAACCTCTACGGCCCGACCGAAGCCGCCATCGACGTGACGCACTGGACCTGCGTCGACGAAGGCGCCGACAGCGTGCCCATCGGCCGGCCCATCGCCAATCTCGCTACGTACGTGCTCGATGCCCAGCTCAACCCGGTGCCTGCTGGGGTCAGCGGTGAGCTGTACCTGGGCGGCGCCGGCCTGGCGCGCAGTTACCACCGGCGCCCGGCGCTGACCGCCGAGCGTTTTGTGCCGAGCCCGTTCGGTGACGGTGCGCGCCTGTATCGCACCGGCGACCGCGTGCGCCAGCGTGCCGATGGGGTGATCGAATACCTCGGTCGCCTCGATCATCAGGTCAAGCTGCGCGGCCTGCGTATCGAGCTGGGCGAAATCGAGACGCGCCTGATGCAGCACCCCTCGGTGCGTGAAGCCGTGGTGCTGGTGCAAGGCGGCAAGCAACTGGTGGCCTACCTGGTGCTGGAAGACCAGGCGCCGGCTGACCTCAAGGCCTGGCTGCTCGACAGCCTGCCGGAATACATGGTGCCGACCCATATAGTGCACTTGGCCAGGCTGCCAGTGACCGCCAACGGCAAGCTCGACCGCAAGGCCTTGCCGTTGCCCGACGCCGCGCCTCAGCAGGCGTATGTCGCCCCGGAAAGCGACTTGCAAAAAGCCCTGGCAGTGATCTGGAGCGATGTGCTCGGCGTGGAGCAAGTCGGTCTGGAAGACAACTTTTTTGAGCTGGGCGGTGATTCGATCATCTCCATCCAGGTGGTCAGCCGTGCGCGCCAGGCGGGCATTCGCCTGAGCCCGCGGGACCTGTTCCAGTACCAGAGCGTGCGCAGCCTGGCGCTGGTGGCGACCTTCGAGCAGGCGCCCCTCATCGATCAGGGACCGGTCACCGGCGAGGTGCTCCTCACGCCTGTGCAACACAGCTTTTTCGAGCAGGCGATTCCTGCGCGCCAGCACTGGAACCAGTCGTTGCTGCTGACCCCGCGAGAGACGCTGGAGCCCGTGCGCCTTGACGCCGCCTTGACCCGCTTGATCAACCACCACGATGCCCTGCGCCTGCGTTTTGTGCAGCAGGCGGATAGTTGGCGGCAGGCTCATGCCGAGCCGGTTGCGAGCGCTTCGTTATGGCAGTCCCAGGTCGCCGGCGAGGCTGAGTTGGCCGCACTGTGCGATGAGGCTCAACGCAGCCTCGATCTTGAACAGGGCCCGCTGCTGCGTGCGGTCCTGGCAAGCATGGCCGACGGCACCCAGCGCCTGTTGCTGGTGGTGCATCACCTGGCAGTGGACGGCGTATCGTGGCGTATCCTGCTCGAAGACCTGCAACAGGCCTACGGCAACGCCGCGTTGCCGGCCAAGACCAGCGCCTATCAGCAGTGGGCGCAGCAATTGCAGGCCCACGCGCAGACGCTGGACGCGCAACTGGCGTACTGGCAGGCACAGACCGCAAGCGCCGACCTGCCGTGCGACAACCCCCAGGGCAGCCTGCAAAACCGCCTGGGCAGCACCCTCGAAATCCGCCTCAGCGCCGATCACACCCGCCAACTGTTGCAAGACGCCCCGGCGGCCTACCGCACCCAGGTCAATGACCTGCTGCTGACCGCCTTGGCGCGCGTCATCAGCCGCTGGAGCGAGCAGCCCGCCGCGCTGATCCAACTGGAGGGCCATGGTCGCGAAGACCTGTTCGACACGCTCGACCTTAGCCGCACCGTGGGTTGGTTTACCAGCCTGTTCCCGGTGCGCCTGCAAGCCGAAGGCGAGCTGTCGGCGGCGATCAAGTCGGTGAAGGAGCAACTGCGTGCGGTGCCGCATAAAGGCATTGGCTACGGCCTGCTGCGCTACCTCGGTGCGCCTGACGTGCGTGAGACCTTGTCGACCCTGGCTGCACCGCGCATCACCTTCAACTACCTTGGCCAGTTCGACCGCCAGTTCAACGAAGCAGCGCTGTTTGTTCCGGCGACCCAGGGCAGCGGGCAGGCCCAGGATTGCGAGGCGCCGCTGGCCAACTGGCTGACGGTGGAAGGGCAGGTGTACGGCGGTGAGCTGGCCCTGCGGTGGGGGTTCAGTCGCGAGATGTTCGAGGTGGCGACTGTCCAACGCCTGGCGGATGACTATGCCGCTGAACTCCAGGCCCTGATCGAACACTGCTGCGCCACGCCGGCGGGGCAGGTCACGCCTTCGGACTTCCCCCTGGCGCGCCTGACCCAGCAGCAACTGGATGCCTTGCCCATCGCCGGGCCGGCGATGGCTGATCTCTACCCGTTGTCGCCGATGCAGCAGGGTATGTTGTTCCACACCCTCTATGAGCCCGAGGCCGAGGCTTACATCAACCAGTTGCGCCTGGATATCGACGGCCTGGACCTGCTGGCGTTCGGCCGTGCCTGGCAAGCCGCGCTGGACCGGCATGACATCCTGCGCAGCAGCTTCCACTGGATTGGCCTGGACAGCGCGCATCAAGTGATCCAGCGCCGAGTCGATGTGCAGTTGCACGTGATCGAAGACATCGACGCCGATTGCGATGCGCTCGCCGCTGCCGAGCGCGAGAAAGGTTTCGCGCTGAATGCCGCGCCGCTGTTTCGCCTGATGCTGGTACGCGGTGCCGGTAAGGCCTGGCACCTGATCTTCACCAGCCACCACATCCTTATGGACGGCTGGAGTAACGCCCAGTTGCTCGGCGAGGTCATCGCTCATTACGCCGGGCACAGCGTGCCGGCGCCGCTGGGGCAGTTCCGCGATTACCTGGGCTGGCTGCACCAGCAAGCGTCGGGCGAGGCGTTCTGGAAGGCTGCCCTGGCGCCGCTGCAAGCGCCAACCCTGCTTGCGCAGGCGCTGCGTGTGCCGGTCGAAGGCAAGGGCATGGCTGACCATCAGGTGGTGCTGGGTGACGACTTCACGCGTGCCCTGAGTGAGTTTGCCCGCCGCCATAAAGTCACCCTCAACACCGTGCTCCAAGGCGCATGGAGCGTGCTGCTGCAACGCTATACCGGGCAGGACTGCGTGGCCTTTGGAGCCACGGTGGCGGGGCGCTCGGCACCGTTGCCGGGGATCGAGCAACAACTGGGCCTGTTTATCAACACGCTGCCCATCATCAGCGCGGCCTCGCCAGCGCTGTCGGTGGCTGGCTGGCTGAGCGAGCTGCAAGCCCTCAACCTGAGCCTGCGCGACCACGAACATGTGCCGCTCTACGACATCCAGGGCTGGGCGGGGCAGCAGGGCGCTGCGCTGTTTGACACCTTGCTGGTGTTCGAAAACTTCCCGGTGGCCGAAGCCTTGAAACAAGGCGCACCCGCCGGCCTGACGTTCGGCCGCCTGCATAACCATGAACAGACCCACTACCCGCTGACCCTGGGGATCGAATTGGGCGCCAGCCTGCGCCTGGAGTTCGGCTACGACCAGGCCCGTTTCAGCGCTCAACAGGTCGCTCGATTGGGAGGCAACCTGCACCACCTGCTGGTGCAGATGCTCGCAGACGCGCAAGCACCGCTGGGCAACCTGCGCCTGATGGACCCCGCCACACGCCGCGACGTTCTCGCCCATAGCCGGGCGACCGGTGCCGTCCCGCGCCAACTGCGCGTGCATGAACGCATCGCCGCCCAGGCCGCCGCCACGCCTGACGCGCTGGCCGTGCAGGCGGGTGACGCACACCTGAGCTACGCCCAGCTCAATGCTCGCGCCAACCGGCTTGCCCATCGCCTGCTGGAACTGGGCGTTGGCCCAGGCCAGCGCGTCGGCCTGGCGGCACGACGTGGCCCGCAGTTGATCGTCAGCCTGCTGGCGGTGCTCAAAAGCGGCGCCGCCTATGTGCCGCTGGACCCGAACTATCCGGCCGAACGCCTGGCCTACATGCTGACAGACAGCCGGCTCGACCTGCTGCTCAGCGAAACCGGGCTGCTGGCCGACCTGCCGTTGCCCCAAGGGCTGGCGCGTGAGAGTTTCACCGCGTCCGGAGAAGAACTGGCAGGCTACCCGTCGACCAATCCAACCAACCATGCCGCCGCTGCCGACCTGGCCTATGTGATCTACACCTCGGGCTCCACCGGGCTGCCCAAGGGTGTAGCCATCGACCATGCCGCCCTCGGCCAGTTCTGCGACAGCGCCGAGGTCTACAGCGGCTTGAGCGCGGCAGACCGGGTGCTGCAATTTGCCACGTTCAGCTTCGACGGCTTTGTCGAGCAATGCTACCCGCCGCTGTGTGTGGGCGCGGCGCTGATCATGCGTGGCGACGAATTGTGGGACGCAGGGCAACTGGCGCGGCACATCGTCGAGCAGGGGGTGACCCTGGCGGACCTGCCGGCGGCCTACTGGTATTTGCTGGCCAAGGAATGTGCCGTCGACCAGCGCACCCTGGGCAACCTGCGTCAGGTGCATGTCGGCGGCGAGGCGATGTCGGTGGAAGGGTTGCGTGCGTGGCACGCCGCCGGCCTGTGCGACGTGCGCCTGGTCAACACCTACGGGCCGACCGAAGCGACTGTGGTGTCCAGCGTGCACACTTGCCAGTTGGCGGACGCCAGTGATGCGTTTGGCGTGCCGATTGGCCGGGCCATCGACGGTCGCTCCTTGTATGTGCTGGACAGTGGTTTCGAATTGCTCGCCACCGAGGGTGTGGGCGAGTTGTGCATCGGCGCCGAACACGGTTTGGCCCAACGTTACTTCGACCGCCCGGCGCTGACCGCCGAGCGCTTCCTGCCGGACCCGTTTTCCGCCGTGCCCGGCGCACGGCTTTACCGCAGTGGCGACCTGGCGCGCTATAACCAGGCGGGTGCGTTGGAGTATGTCGGGCGCATCGATCATCAAGTGAAGATCCGCGGGTTCCGCGTGGAAATGGGTGAGATCGAAGCCAGCCTGCAAGCTTTGCCGCAGCTGCGTGAAGCCGCGGTCATCGCGCAATCCAGCGCGACGGGCACGCAGTTGGTGGCGTACGTGGTTGCCGCCAACGGGCAGACCGTGGACGCTCAGGCATTGGCGGCCACCTTGCGCCAGTCCCTGCCGGATTACATGGTGCCGGGGCACTGGGTCGTCCTCGACGCCTTGCCGTTGAACAACAATGGCAAGCTTGACCGTCGCGCACTGCCGGTACCGGACTTGAATCACGCACGCCGGGCCTACCTGGCGCCGCAAACCCCGCTGCAAACGCGCTTGGCCGCCATCTGGCAAGCGGTGTTGCAAGTGGACCAGGTGGGGCTCAATGACCACTTCTTCGAGCGTGGCGGTCATTCGTTGCTGGCCACCCAAGTCATTTCGCGGGTGCGCCACGCACTGCAATTGGAAGTGCCGCTGCGGGCATTGTTCGAACAACCGACGCTGGAGGCGTTCGCCGATGTTTGCGCAGGGTTGCAGGCGACCACTGCGCTACCGCTGGTGGCAGTGACGCGCGACCAGCCGCTGGCACTGTCGTTCGCCCAGGAGCGCCAATGGTTCCTCTGGCAACTGGACCCGTCCAGCGCCGCCTACCACGTGCCGAGCGCCCTGCACCTGCGTGGCCGATTGGATGTCGCGGCGCTGGAACAGGCGTTCCAGGCCCTGGTGCAACGCCATGAGCCGTTGCGCACCACCTTTGTGGAAGAGGGCGAGCACACTTGGCAACGGATTCACCCGCACCTTGCGCTGCCGATCGAACACCAACAGGTCGAGGCCTGGGCGATCGAGCCTGCCGTGGCGCAGGAGATCCAACGCCCGTTCGACTTGGTCAATGGCCCGCTGATGCGCGTCAAATTGCTTCAAATCGAGGCCGAGCACCATGTACTGGTGATCACCCAGCACCACATCATCTCCGACGGTTGGTCGATGCAGGTGATGGTCGATGAGCTGGTGGCGCTGTATCAGGGCCGGGCCGAACTGCCGACGCAGCTCATCCAGTACGCCGACTATGCCCAGTGGCAACGTGATTGGATGGCAGCCGGTGAGCAACAACGCCAACTCGACTACTGGCGCCTGCGCCTGGGCAGCGAGCATGCCGTGCTGGAACTACCCCTGGACCACCCACGCCCGGCCGTGCAAAGCCATCGCGGTGCACGCCGCCAGGTGCACCTGGACAGCGCGTTGGTCGCCGGGCTCAAGGCCCTGGCCCAGCGTCAGGACGTAACCTTGTTCGTGCTGCTGCTGGCGTCGTTCCAGACCCTGCTGCATCGCTACAGTGGTCAATCCCAGATCCGGGTCGGCGTGCCCATTGCCAACCGCAATCGCCTGGAAACCGAGCGCCTGGTCGGCTTCTTCGTTAATACCCAGGTGCTGCAGGCCGATGTGCACGGGCAGATGGCGTTCGACCAATTGCTCGTCCAGGTCAAGCAGCGCGCCCTCGAGGCCCAGGCCCATCAGGACCTGCCGTTCGAGCAACTGGTGCAAGCCCTGCAACCGGAGCGCAGCCTCAGCCATAACCCACTGTTCCAGGTGATGTTCAATCACCAGGACCGCCTGCGCGCCGCGCCGCTGCAGTTGCCTGGCCTGGACCTGCAAGCGGTGGATTGGGCAGGGCACAGCACTCAGTTCGACTTGAATCTCGAGACTGAGGAGTCCGCTGCTGGCCTATGGGCCTCTCTGACCTACGCCACCGACCTGTTCGACGCCGCTACCCTGGATCGCCTGGCCGAGCATTGGCAAAACCTGATGCACGCGGTGGTGCAGGATGCGTCCCAAACCATTGATGAATTGACGATGCTCAGCGCGCCGCAATGGCAGCAGATGGTCGAAACGTGGAACGACAGCGCTGTCGACTACCCCCGCGAACACTGCGTGCACCAATTGTTCGAAGCCCAGGCCGTGGCACAGCCGCAAGCCCTTGCGGTGCAATTCAATGGCCAAGCCCTGAGCTACGGCGAACTCAACCGCCGCGCCAACCGCCTGGCCCATCGCCTGATCGCGGCGGGTGTGGGGCCGGACGTATTGGTGGCGGTGCATGTCGAGCGCTCCCTGGACATGGTGGTCGGCCTGCTGGCGACGCTCAAGGCCGGTGGCGCTTATGTGCCATTGGACCCGCAATTCCCGGCGGATCGCCTGGCTTTCATGCTCGGCGACAGCCGCGCACAGGTCCTGCTGACCCAGCCACACTTGATCGGTCACCTGGCGCACCCGCAGGGTGTGCAGGTATTGATGGTCGACGCCGCGCATGCTGCCGAGCACAACCCACAGGTCGACGTCACGCCGGAACACCTGGCCTATGTGATCTATACCTCCGGTTCCACCGGCAAACCCAAGGGCGTGATGGTGCGCCACCAGGCGCTGTGCAGCTTTACCTGCGGCATGGCCGACACCCTGGACATCGGTGCTGACGCTCGGGTGTTGTCGCTGACCACCTTCTCGTTCGACATCTTCGCCCTGGAGCTGTACGTCCCGTTGACCGTCGGCGCCACCGTATTGCTGAGCGGCCAGGAACTGGCCCTCGACCCGGAAGCGATCATCGACCTGGTCCACAGCCAATCGGCCAACGTGCTGCAAGCCACGCCGTCAACCTGGCGCATGCTGCTGGAAAGCCCACGCTCCCAGCTGCTGCACGGTATCAAGAGCCTGTGCGGCGGCGAAGCGCTGCCGGCGGACCTGGCCCAGCGCATGCTCGACCTGCAAGGCCCGCTGTGGAACCTTTATGGTCCCACCGAGACCACCATCTGGTCGGCGGCCCATCGTCTGCATGACGCACAACCATTTGTCGGGCGGCCTATCGCCAACACCACGTTGTTTATCCTCAATGCCGGGTTGACACCGAGCCCGGTGGGCGCTGCCGGTGAACTGCTGATCGGCGGTGTCGGCCTGGCCCGTGGTTACCACGAGCGCCCCGCGCTGACGGCCGAGCGCTTTGTGCCCAACCCGTATGGTGCGCCAGGAGAACGCCTGTACCGCACTGGCGACCTGGCCCGCTACCGTGCCGATGGCGTGGTGGAATACATCGGCCGCGTCGACCATCAGGTCAAGGTGCGTGGCTTCCGCATCGAACTCGGTGAAATCGAAGCCTGCCTGCGCGAGCATGCCGGCGTGCGCGAGGCCGTGGTCCTGGCCGATAACGACCGCTTGATCGCTTACCTGGTCAGCTCGGTACCCGACACGGTAGAAGCCTACAAGGCGGCCCTGCGCGAGCGCCTGCCGGACTACATGGTGCCGGCGCACCTGGTGTTCCTCGACAGCCTGCCCCTGACCCCCAACGGCAAGCTCGACCGTAAGGCTTTGCCTGCGGTGGACGCGGCACAGTTGAGCAATGGCCATGTGGCGCCAGTGACACTGCGTGAGCAGCAGGTCGCGGCGATCTGGGCCGAGGTGCTGGAGCTGCCGCAGGTCGGCCTTGACGATCACTTCTTCGAGCTCGGCGGGCATTCGCTGCTGGCCACCCGTGTTGTC
This sequence comes from Pseudomonas sp. FBCC-B1565, assembly GCF_059133265.1. Classification (NCBI taxonomy): domain Bacteria; kingdom Pseudomonadati; phylum Pseudomonadota; class Gammaproteobacteria; order Pseudomonadales; family Pseudomonadaceae; genus Pseudomonas; species Pseudomonas sp. FBCC-B1565. The sequence goes on along the minus strand of NZ_CP101438.1, from coordinate 4,021,451 downwards.
TCGCGGGTTCGCCAGGTGCTGGCACTGGAAGTGGCACTCAAGACCCTGTTCGAACACCCGCGGTTGGAGGATTTCGTTCAGGCGCTGGGCGAGGAGGGCGTGGTTGCACCCGCGTTGCTCAAGGCTGACCGCAATCAACCGCTGCCGTTGTCCTATGCCCAGGAGCGCCAATGGTTCCTCTGGCAACTGGACCCGCAAAGCACGGCGTATCACATCCCCAGCGCATTACGTTTGAAAGGGCTGCTCGACCTGCCTGCTCTGCAATGCAGTTTCGACACCTTGCTGGCACGCCATGAAAGCCTGCGCACCCATGTGCGCCAGGACGCTGGCGGCGCGGTGCAGGTGATTGAAGACTCGGGCCTGATCGAGATCAGCCTGCTTGACACCGAGGAAGATGGCCTGAAAGCGCAGGTCGCAGAAGTGGTTGCGCAGCCATTCGACCTGCTGCGCGGGCCGCTGCTGCGGGCCAAGTTGCTGCGCCTGGCTGTTGATGACCACGTACTGGTGCTGGTGCAGCACCACATCGTCTCCGATGGCTGGTCGATGCAATTGATGGTCGAGGAACTGGTGCAGTTGTACGCCACCTTCAACCAGGGCCGGATGCCCGACTTGCCAGCCTTGCCGATCCAGTACGCCGATTACGCCCTGTGGCAGCGCAACTGGATGGAAGCCGGTGAGAAGGCCCGTCAACTGGCGTACTGGCAGGCTCAGCTGGGTGGCGTACAGCCGGTGCTGGAGCTGCCTTTCGACTACTTGCGCCCGGCAGTACAAAGCCAGCGTGGCGCGCGCCTGGGCATTGAGTTGCAACCTCAGCTGCTGAGCGGTCTGCGTCAGTTGGCGCAGAGCGTCGGAGTCACCTTGCCGATGGTACTGCTGGCGTCCTACCAGGCGCTGCTGCACCGCTACAGCGGCCAGGAAGACGTGCGCGTCGGCGTGCCGATTGCCAACCGCAATCGCCTGGAAACCGAAGGGCTGATCGGCTTCTTCGTCAACACCCAGGTGCTCAAGGCTGATATCCATGGGCAGATGAGTGTGGTGCAACTGTTGCAGCAGGTGCGCCAGCGTTCCCTGGAAGCACAGGCCCATCAGGACCTGCCGTTCGAGCAACTGGTCGAAGCCTTGCAGCCCGAGCGCAGCATGAGCCTGAGCCCGCTGTTCCAAGTGCTGTTCAACCATCGCGTGACCTCGGCCGCCAATCATTTGCAGCGGCTCGCCGAACTGGATGTCGAGGTGCTGAGCTGGGATGAAGGTGTGGCGCAGTTCGACCTGGCGCTGGATGTGGAGGAAAGCCAGGCGACGCTGCGTGCGTCCCTGAGTTATGCCACCGACCTGTTCGCCCCGGCGACCATCGAACGCATGGCCGGCCACTGGCAGAACCTGTTGCAGGTGATGGTCGCCGATCAACAGCAACCCATCAGCCAACTGAACCTGTTGGGCGAGGACGAGCGACAGCACATCCTGCAATTGTGGAACGAGACCGACGCGGGCTTCTCGGCCGAGCGTCTGGTTCACCAATTGGTGGCCGACCGCGCCCGGGAAAACCCGGATGCAGTCGCCGTTAAATTCGACGCGCAAACCCTGACCTACGGTGAACTGGACAGCCAGGCCAACCGCCTGGCCCATGCGCTGATCGCCCGTGGCGTCGGCCCGGAAGTGCGCGTGGCGATTGCCATGCCGCGCAGTGCCGAAATCATGGTGGCGTTCCTGGCGGTGATGAAGGCCGGTGGCGTTTATGTGCCGCTGGACGTGGAATACCCGCGTGATCGCCTGCTGTACATGATGCAGGACAGCCGTGCCCAGTTGCTGCTGAGCCACAGCAGTGCCTTGCAGCAACTGCCGATTCCAGATGGCCTGGACAGCCTGGCGATTGATCGCACCGAGGAGTGGGTAGGCTTCAGCGACACTGACCCTCAAGTGAAGCTGGACGGTGACAACCTGGCCTACGTGATCTACACCTCCGGCTCCACCGGCCTGCCCAAAGGCGTTGCGGTGTCCCACGGTCCGCTGGTGGCGCACATCATCGCCACCGGCGAGCGCTATGAAACTTCGCCTGCCGACTGCGAGCTGCACTTCATGTCCTTCGCCTTCGACGGCTCCCACGAAGGCTGGATGCACCCGTTGATCAACGGTGCCAGCGTGCTGATCCGCGATGACAGCCTGTGGCTGCCGGAATACACCTACCAGCAAATGCACCGCCACAACGTGACCATGGCGGTGTTCCCGCCGGTGTACCTGCAACAGTTGGCCGAACATGCCGAGCGTGACGGCAACCCGCCGAAGGTTCGTGTGTACTGCTTCGGTGGTGATGCCGTAGCCCAAGCCAGCTACGACCTGGCCTGGCGCGCACTCAAGCCGACCTATCTGTTCAACGGCTACGGCCCGACGGAAACGGTGGTCACGCCATTGCTGTGGAAAGCGCGCAAGGGCGACCCGTGCGGCGCCGTCTACGCCCCCATCGGCACGCTGTTGGGTAATCGCAGCGGCTACGTGCTGGATTCACAACTCAACCTGCAACCCATCGGCGTAGCCGGCGAGTTGTACCTGGGCGGCGAGGGTGTGGCGCGGGGTTACCTGGAACGCCCGGCACTGACTGCCGAACGCTTCGTGCCGGACCCGTTCGGCAAACCCGGCAGCCGTGCCTACCGCAGTGGCGACCTGACCCGTGGCCGCCCGGATGGCGTGGTGGATTACCTCGGGCGCGTCGACCATCAGGTGAAAATCCGTGGTTTCCGTATCGAGCTGGGCGAAATCGAAGCACGCCTGCGAGAGCAGGACAACGTCGGCGAAACCGTGGTGGTGGCCCAGGACGGCCCGACCGGCAAGCAGTTGGTGGCTTATGTAGTGCCCGCAGACGGCAGCCTGATTAACGAAACCGAGTTGCGCGACACCCTGCGTCGCGCCCTGAAGACCCGCCTGCCGGACTACATGGTGCCGACGCATTTCATGTTCCTGGCACAGATGCCGCTGACCCCCAACGGCAAGCTCGACCGCAAGGGCCTGCCCGAGCCGGATGCGAGCCTGTTGCAGCAGGCCTATGTGGCTCCCGAAACCGAGCTTGAGCAGCAGATCGCCGTGATCTGGGCCGATGTGCTGCGCCTGCCGCAAGTGGGCCTGAACGACAACTTCTTCGAGGTCGGCGGCCATTCCCTGTTGGCGATCCAGATCACCTCGCGGGTCCGGGCCGAGCTGGGCCTGGAAGTGCCGCTGGTGGAAGTGTTCCAGACCGAAACGCTGCGTGCCTACGTGCAGGCCGCCGCCACCTTCCGCGCCGGCAGCGCGGAAGACTTTGATGATCTTCGTGACTTTTTGAGCGAACTAGAGGCGATTTGACCCATGCTTTCCAACCCTAACATCGATCTGGTTTCGCGCTTTCTTCGCCTGCCTCTGGAACAGCGCCAGCAGTTTTACCAGCGCCTGCAAAGCCGGGGCATGAGCTTCGCTCAATTGCCGATTGCGTCGATCCGTGAGGATGGCCAACACCTGCCGCTGTCCTACGCCCAGGAACGCCAGTGGTTTCTCTGGCAGTTGGACCCGGACAGCGACGCTTACCACGTCCCCGGCGCCCTGCGCCTGAGCGGCCAGCTGGACAAGGCCGCCCTGCAACGCAGTTTCGATACCCTGGTGGCCCGCCACGCAAGCCTACGCACGCGCCTGCACCTGGACGGTGAGCAGCGTGCCCAGGAAGTGCTGGAGCATGGGGTGATCGAAATCGCCGAGCATGCCGTCGACGAAACACAGCTCAAGGCATGGGTCGAGGCCGAGATGGCCCGTCCGTTCGACCTGCAGCACGGCCCGTTGCTACGGGTCAGCTTGCTCGCCGTGAGTGAAGAGGAACACGTGCTGGTGCTGGTGCAGCACCATATCGTCTCCGATGGCTGGTCGATGGGCGTGATGGTGCAGGAGCTGATGCAGCTCTATGCCGCCTACAGCCAGGGCCAGGATTGTGCGTTGGCGCCGTTGCCGATCCAGTACGCCGACTATGCCCTGTGGCAGCGCAGTTGGATGGAGGCGGGGGAGAGGGCGCGGCAACTGGAGTATTGGCGTGAATTGCTCAGCGGCACGCAACCGGTACTGGAATTGCCGTTCGACCAGCCGCGCCCGGCGCAACAGAGCTTCCGCGGGGCGCGCCAGGACATCACGCTGGAGCCGGCACTGGTCACCGCGTTGAAGGCGCTGGCCCAGCGGGAAGGCGTGACGATGTTCATGCTGCTGTTGGCCTCGTTCCAGGCATTTTTGTTCCGCTACAGCGGCCAGCCGGATATTCGTGTCGGTGTGCCGATTGCCAACCGCAACCGCGTCGAGACCGAATCGCTGATTGGCTTTTTCGTCAACACCCAGGTGCTCAAGGCCGACCTCGATGGCCAGATGAGCTTTGCCCAATTGCTGCAACACACCAAGCGCCGCGCGCTGGAAGCCCAGGCCCATCAGGACTTGCCCTTTGAACAGTTGGTAGAAGCGCTGCAACCGGAGCGCAGCCTGAGCCATAACCCGCTGTTCCAGGTGATGTTCAACCATCAGGCCCATTCTCCGGCCGTGGCACAGCAGCTACCGGGGCTGCGCGTGGCCAACCTGGAATGGGACAGTCACAGTGCCCAGTTCGACCTGAGCCTGGACACCCAGGAGAGCGGCGACGGGATCTGGGCGTCCCTGACCTACGCCACCGACCTGTTCGGCGCCGCCACCGTAGCGCGTATGGCCGAGCACTGGCTGAGCCTGCTGCGTGCCGCCGTGGCAGATACCGCGTTGCCGTTGCAGGACCTGGCGACCCTCAACGCCCAAGAGCGCGAGCAGATCCTCGTCGAGTGGAACGCCACCGAGCGCGACTACCCGCAAGGGCAGTGGGTGCATCAGTTGATCGAAGCCCAGGCGCTGGCGCAGCCGGATGCGCCGGCGTTGCGCTTCAACGATATCGCCCTGAGTTATGCCGAACTCAACCGCCGTGCCAACCGCCTGGCGCATCGCCTGATCGAAGCTGGGGTAGGTCCGGACGTGCTGGTGGGCCTGGCGGTCGAGCGCTCCATCGACATGGTGGTGGGCCTGCTGGCGGTGCTCAAGGCCGGTGGTGCCTATGTGCCGCTGGACCCTGAGTACCCGCGTGAACGCCTGGCCTACATGCTGGACGACAGTGGCGTGAAACTGCTGCTGACCCAGGCACATATCCGTGAACAGCTGCCGATTCCCCAGGAGCTGGAAACCCTGGTATTGGGCGAGTCTGCATTCGCGACCTACAGTGACACCAACCCAGGCATCACGCTGGACGGCGAAAACCTCGCCTACGTGATCTACACCTCGGGCTCCACCGGTCAACCGAAAGGGGCGGGCAACCGTCATTCGGCGTTGCTCAACCGCCTGCAATGGATGCAGGAAGCCTATGGCCTGGAGGTCAGCGATACGGTGCTGCAAAAGACGCCGTTCAGCTTCGACGTATCGGTGTGGGAGTTCTTCTGGCCTTTGATGACCGGTGCGCGCCTGGTGGTGGCAGCGCCGGGGGATCATCGGGATCCGGCCAGGCTGATCAACCTGATCAATCAGCAGCAGGTCACCACGCTGCACTTTGTGCCGTCGATGCTGCAGGCGTTCCTTCAGGACCCGGCGGTGTCCACCTGCCAAAGCCTGCAACGCATCGTGTGCAGCGGCGAAGCCTTGCCGGTGGATGCCCAGCAGCAAGTCTTCGCCAAGCTGCCGCAAGCCGGGCTCTACAACCTGTACGGCCCGACCGAGGCTGCCATCGACGTGACCCACTGGACCTGCGTCGACGAAGGCCGTGACGCCGTACCGATTGGCCGTCCGATTGCCAACCTTGGTTGCTACATCCTCGACAGCAATTTCGAACCGGTGCCGGTCGGCGTGCTCGGCGAGCTGTACTTGGGCGGCATCGGCCTGGCCCGTGGTTACCACCGTCGTCCTTCCCTGACTGCCGAGCGTTTTATCGCGCATCCGTTTGTCAAAGGCGAACGCCTGTACCGTACCGGAGACCTGGCGCGTTATCGCGCAGACGGCGTGATCGAATACGCCGGGCGCATCGACCACCAAGTCAAGCTGCGCGGTCTGCGTATCGAACTGGGTGAAATCGAAGCGCGCCTGCTGGAACACGAATGGGTCCGCGAAACCGCCGTGCTGGCGGTGGAGGGCAAATGCCTGGTGGGCTACCTGGTGCTGCAAAACGCCGGCGATGACTGGCGCGATGTGCTGGCCGCCCACTTGGGCCAGCACCTGCCGGACTACATGGTCCCGGCCCAATGGGTGCTGCTGGAACAGATGCCGCTGAGCCCCAACGGCAAGCTGGACCGCAAGGCCCTGCCCAAGCCCGCATCCACCCAGCACTACGAAGCGCCGCAGAGTGCGCTGGAGCAGCAGATCGCAGCGATCTGGGCCGAGGTGCTCGGCGTCGAGCAAGTCGGCTTGAACGACAATTTCTTTGAGCGCGGCGGTGACTCGATCATCTCCATTCAAGTGGTCAGCCGTGCCCGTGCCGCCGGTATCCACTTCACCGCCAAGGCGCTGTTCCAGCACCAGACGGTGCGCAGCCTGGCCCGCGTGGCGCAATTACAGACCGCGCAAGTGATCGACCAGGGCCCGGTGCAGGGCGCGACTCCGTTGCTGCCGTTCCAGCAACTGTTCTTCGAGATGGACTTGCCGGACCGCCATCACTGGAACCAGTCCTTGCTGCTGACGCCGCGCCAGCCGCTGCTTGCCGAGCCACTGGAGACGGCGTTGCAGGCACTCACCCAGCACCACGATGTGCTGCGCCTGAGCTTCACCCCACAGGCCGAAGGCTGGACCGCACGCCACGACGCGCCAGCTGCCACCCTGCTTTGGCAGGCCAGCGTGGAGGATGCGGCCGAACTGCATGCCCTGTGCGAGCGCGCCCAGCGCAGCCTCGACCTGCAACAAGGCCAACTGCTGCGTGCAGTGCTCGCCGAGATGGCCGACGGTTCCCAGCGCCTGTTGCTAGTCATGCATCATCTGGTAGTGGACGGCGTGTCCTGGCGCGTGTTCCTCGAGGACCTGCAAAGCCTGTATCGCCAGCGGCGCTTGCCGGCCAAGACTTCGTCGTTCAAAGCCTGGGCCGAGCGTTTGCAGGCCCATGCCCGCAGCGAAGCGGTCGCGCCGGAAAAAGCCTTCTGGCGGCAACAGCTCCAGGGCGTGTCGACCGACTTGCCCTGCCGCGATCCGCAGGGCGCGCGTCCCGGGCGCCTGGCCCAGACCGTGGTCAGCCAACTGGATGCCGAGCGCACCCGGCAACTGCTGCAACAGGCGCCCACGGCCTACCGCACCCAAATCAACGACCTGCTGCTGACCGCCCTGGCACGTGTCATCTGCCAGTGGACCGGGCAGGCTTCGAGCCTGATCCAACTGGAAGGCCATGGCCGCGAAGACCTGTTCGACGACATCGACCTGACTCGCACCCTGGGCTGGTTCACCAGCCTGTTCCCGGTGCGCCTTACCCCGGCCGACTCCCTGGCGACCTCGATCAAGCAGATCAAGGAACAACTGCGCGCCGTGCCGGACAAGGGCCTGGGCTTCGGTGCGCTGCGCTACCTGGGCGACGACGCCACGCGCCAGGTGTTCGGCCAGTTGCCGGTGCCGCGCATTACCTTCAACTACCTGGGCCAGATCGATGGCAGCTTTGATCAGCCGGACGCTTTGTTCGTACCGGCGGCGGAGAGCACCGGTGCCGAGCAGAGCCCGGAGGCACCGCTGGGTAACTGGTTGACGTTGAACGGCCAGGTATACGGCGGCGAGCTGCACATGGGCTGGACCTTCAGCCCGCTGATGTTCGACCCTGCGCAGATCGAAGCCTTGAGCCAGGCGTTTACCCGTGAACTGACTGCATTGGTCGAGCATTGCTGCGCGCCTGGCAACCACGGCGTGACCGTCTCTGACTTCCCGTTGTCGCGCCTCACCCAGCCGCAGCTGGAATCCCTGCCGCTGGCCGCCGATGCCATCGAAGACCTCTACACCCTGTCGCCCATGCAGCAGGGCATGCTGTTCCACACCCTCTACGAGCAAGCAGCCGGCGACTACATCAACCAGATCCGCGTGACCGCCGAGGGCCTGGATGTGGCGCGGTTCCAGCAGGCCTGGGACGCCACGGTGCAAGCCCATGACGTGTTGCGCAGCGGCTTCTTCTGGGAAGGCCAGCTGGAATGGCCGTGCCAGGTGGTGTACCGCGAAGCCCGACTGCCGATTGAACACCTCGACTGGCGCGCCATGCCAGAACGCGAACTGGAATTGCACAACCTGCAGCAAGCCCAGCGCCGCCAGGGCTTTGACCTGGCCAAGGCGCCGCTGGTGCGCCTGGTACTGGTACGCACCGACGAGCAACGCCATGAGCTGATCTACACGAACCATCACATCCTGATGGACGGCTGGAGCAACTCGCGCCTGTTCGGCGAAGTGCTGCAACGCTACGCTGGCGTGGCGGTGCCGCCAGCGGCGGGGCGCTATCGCGACTACATCGGCTGGTTGCAGCAGCGTGATGCCGCTGCCACCGAAACCTTCTGGCGCGAACAGTTGGGCACGCTGCAAGCACCCACTCGCCTGGGCAGCAGCCAGCCGCTGGCGGCAGACGGGCACGGCGAGCACCCACTGAGCCTGGATCGCGCTCAGACTGAACGTCTCGAGGCCTTTGCACGCCACAACAAAGTGACGCTCAACACGCTTATCCAGGCCGCATGGCTGATCCTGTTGCAGCGCCATAGCGGGCAGTCGGTGGTGGCCTTCGGCGCCACGGTGGCCGGGCGCCCGGCGGAGCTTGTGGGGGTGGAGCAGCAGATCGGGCTGTTCATCAACACCTTGCCAGTGATCAGCGCCGTAGATGACCAGCAGAGCGTGGCGGCCTGGTTGCAAGCGGTACAGGACCGCAACCTGGCCCTGCGCGAGCATGAACACACCGGGCTGTACGACATTCAGCGCTGGGCCGGGCAGGGCGGTGAAGCCCTGTTCGACAATATCCTGGTGTTCGAGAACTACCCGGTGTCCAAGGCCCTGGAACAAAACGGTGGCAGCGGTATCCGTTTTGGCCTGCCGGAATCCCGCGAACAGACCAACTTCCCGCTGACGGTGCTGGTGGACGTCGGCGATACGTTGTCGGTGCAGTTCAGCTTTGCGCGTGCGCATTTCGATGCAAGCACGGTACACACCTATGGACGTCACCTGGTCAATCTGCTGCACGCCATGCTTGAGGGTGGCCAGCAACGTCTGGGCGACCTGGCGATGCTCGATACGGCTGAACGTCAGCAGGTGCTTCAGGATTGGAACGCCACGGCGCGGGACTACCCGTTGCAGCATGGCGTGCATCAGTTGATCGAAGAACAGGTGGCGCGCACGCCGGATGCCGCGGCGCTGGTGTTTGCCGGGCAGCGCTTGAGCTATATCGAACTGAACCGTCGTGCCAACCGCCTGGCCCATCGCCTGATGGAAGCCGGGGTCGGCCCGGACGTGCTGGTGGGCCTGGCCGTGGAGCGCTCCATTGAAATGGTGGTGGGCCTGCTGGCGGTGCTCAAGGCCGGTGGCGCCTATGTGCCGCTCGACCCGGAATACCCGCGTGAGCGCCTGGCCTACATGCTGGACGACAGTGGCGTGAAACTGCTGCTGACTCAGGCGCACTTGCGTGAACAGTTGCCGATCCCTCAGGGGCTGGAAACCCTGGTGCTGGGTGAGTCGACCTTTGAAGCCTACAGCGACGCCAACCCAGGCATCGCGCTGGATGGCGAAAACCTCGCCTACGTGATCTACACCTCGGGTTCCACCGGCCAACCCAAAGGCGCCGGTAACCGGCATTCAGCCCTGGCCAACCGTCTGCACTGGATGCAGGAAGCCTATGGGCTGGAGGTCAGCGATACCGTGCTGCAAAAGACCCCGTTCAGCTTCGACGTATCGGTGTGGGAGTTCTTCTGGCCGCTGATGACCGGCGCGCGCCTGGTGGTGGCAGCGCCGGGCGATCACCGCGATCCGGCCAGGCTGATCAACCTGATCAATCAAGAGCAGGTCACCACGCTGCACTTTGTACCGTCGATGCTGCAGGCGTTCCTGCAAGACCCGAAGGTCGCAACCTGCCACACCTTGCATCGCATTGTTTGCAGCGGTGAAGCCTTGCCGGTGGATGCCCAGCAGCAAGTCTTCGCCAAGCTGCCGCAAGCCGGGCTCTACAACTTGTACGGCCCGACCGAAGCCGCCATCGACGTGACCCATTGGACCTGCGTCGATGAAGGCCGCGATGCCGTGCCGATTGGACGCCCGATTGCCAACCTCGGATGCTACCTCCTCGACAGCAACTTCGAGCCGGTGCCGGTGGGTGTGTTGGGCGAGCTGTACCTCGGTGGGATTGGTCTGGCCCGTGGTTACCACCGCCGCCCGGCGCTGACCGCCGAACGTTTTGTCGCCCATCCCTTCATCAAGGGCGAGCGCCTGTACCGCACCGGTGACCTGGCCCGCTATCACCCTGACGGCGTGATCGAATACGCCGGGCGCATCGACCATCAGGTCAAACTGCGCGGCCTGCGCATCGAGCTGGGTGAAATCGAAGCGCGCCTGCTGGAACACGATTGGGTCCGTGAAACCGCCGTACTGGCGGTGGACGGCAAGCACTTGGTGGGCTACCTGGTGTTGCAAGACGCCGGCGACGATTGGCGCGATGTGCTGAGCGCTCACCTGGCGCAACAGCTGCCGGACTACATGGTGCCGGCCCAGTGGATGCTGCTGGAGCAGATGCCCCTGAGCCCCAACGGCAAGCTGGACCGCAAAGCGCTGCCGAAGGTCGACGCCAACCTGCAAGCCCGCGAATACCTGGCCCCGCACAGCGAACTGGAACAACAGATTGCCGCGATCTGGGCCGAGGTGCTGGACGTTGAGCGTGTGGGGCTAAACGACAACTTCTTCGAACTGGGCGGGCATTCCCTGCTGGCCACCCAGGTGGTGGTGCGCCTGCGCGAGCAATTGCACGCGGAGTTCGACGTCAAATCGATCTTCACCACCCCGACCCTGGCCGATTTCAGTGCCTATGTGGCGGCCCGGCAGACAAATAATTCGCCGGTGCAGGACGCATTGGCTAAATCCTTGGAGGCCCTCAAACGTCTATCAGCAGAAGATTTGGATAAATTGATTTCCTGAGGGGCGTGGCGTGCAAGCATTAATCGAGTCGGTAGGGTCACTTTCGGCGCAACAGAAGAAAGCGTTGGCGGTAATGCTCAAGCAGCAAGGCATCAACCTGTTTGAGATAGCCCCGGTTTTCAAGCGTCAGGACGGTGAGCCTCTTCGACTCTCTTATGCCCAGGAGCGGCAATGGTTTCTGTGGCAACTGGAGCCGCAGAGCACCGCTTATCACGTGCCCAGGGCCCTGCGCCTGAGCGGGCCCTTGGACGTGGCCGCATTGCAGCGCAGCTTTGACACGCTGATGATGCGTCATGAAAGCCTGCGCACGCATTTGCAGGAGGACGGCGACAGTGCCTTGCAGGTGATTGCCGAGCAGGCGCGGGTGCAGATCGCCGTGGTCGACGCCCGGGAGTCGCAGCTCAAGGACCTGGTGGAAGCGCAAATTGCCCAGCCGTTTGACTTGCAGCAAGGCCCGCTGTTGCGAGTCAAGCTGCTGCGCCTGGCGCCTGAGGAACATGTGCTGGTGCTGGTCCAGCATCACATCGTGTCTGATGGCTGGTCGATGCAGGTGATGGTCGACGAGCTGGTCCAGCTCTACGCGGCCCATGTGCAGGGCCAGGACCTGCAATTGCCGGCCTTGCCGATTCAATATGCCGACTATGCGCTGTGGCAACGCAGCTGGATGGAGGCGGGGGAACGTGAGCGCCAACTGGGCTACTGGACCGGCATGCTCGGTGGCGAGCAACCGGTACTGGAAATGCCGATGGACCGACCGCGACCGGCGGTGCAGAGCTACCGGGGTGCACGGCTCGACCTGACGCTCGAAGCGTCGCTGGTGGCGGGCCTCAAGCGCCTGGCGCAGCGCGAAGGCGTGACGGTGTTCATGTTGTTGCTGGCGTCGTTCCAGGCCGTGTTGCATCGCTACAGCGGCCAGGGTGATATCCGCATCGGCGTGCCGGTGGCCAACCGTAACCGGGTGGAAACCGAGCGCCTGATCGGCTTTTTCGTCAATACGCAGATTCTCAAGGCCGATATCGACGGCCAGATGACCTTCCATGAACTGCTGCAACAAACCCGCCAGCGCTCGGTAGAAGCCCAGGCGCATCAAGACTTGCCCTTTGAGCAACTGGTGGAAGCGCTGCAGCCGGAACGCAGCCTGAGCTACAACCCGTTGTTCCAGGTGATGTTCAACCACCAGACCGATACCCAGCGCAGCGGCGGCAGCGTCACCGGCCTGCACGTGCAGGGGCTGGAATGGGAGAGCAAGACCGCGCAGTTCGACCTCAACCTCGACACCCAGGAATCGGCTGAGGGCATCCAGGCGTCGTTGACCTACGCCACTGACCTGTTTGACGCGCCGGGCCTTGAGCGCTTGCTCGCGCACTGGCACCGTTTGTTGCAACAGGTGGTGCAGGATTGCAACGTCCGCGTCGGCGAGCTGCCGTTGCTGGACGATGCGCAATGGCAGCAACTGGTGCACACCTGGAACAACACGCATCAGGTGTTCCCCCAGGATGTCGGGGTGCACCGCCTGCTGGAAGCCCAGGCACAGGCCCGTCCGGACGCGACAGCGCTGGTCTGCAACGGCCAGTCTTTGAGCTACGCAGAACTGAACCTGCGCGCCAACCGCCTGGCCCATCGCCTGCGCGCGGCCGGTGTCGGCCCGGATGTGCTGGTGGCCGTGGCGCTGGAGCGTTCGGTGGACATGGTGCTGGCCTTGCTGGCCACGCTCAAGGCGGGCGGCGCCTATGTGCCGCTCGACCCGCAGTTTCCGGCCGACCGCCTGGCGTTCATGCTCGAAGACAGCCGCGCACGTGTGCTGTTGACCGCCGGTGACCTGCACGAGCGCCTGCCGCTGGCAGCCGATCAACAGGTGCTGTTCATCAGTGAACAGGAGGACGCCCGTTACAGCAGTGACAACCCGCAGGTCGCGCTGACCGATGAGCACCTGGCGTATGTGATCTACACCTCCGGCTCCACCGGCAAGCCCAAGGGTGTGATGGTGCGCCATGGCGCCCTGAGCAGCTTTACCCAGGGCATGGCCGACACGTTGAGCATCGACGCCAAGGCGCGGTTGCTGTCGTTGACCACCTTCTCCTTCGATATTTTCGCCCTTGAACTGTATGTCCCCCTGGCGGTGGGCGGCACGGTCGTGGTGGCGGACAAGCCTGTTTCCCAGGACCCCGAAGCCATCCTGAGCCTGCTGCATGAACAGGCGATCACGGTCGTGCAAGCCACGCCCTCGACCTGGCGCATGCTGCTCGACAGCGAGCGCCGCGCCGTGCTGCACGGGATCAAGTGCCTGTGCGGCGGCGAAGCGCTGCCGGCCGACCTGGCCGAGCGCATGCTGGCCCAGCAGGGCGCGGTGTGGAACCTGTACGGCCCGACGGAAACCACCATCTGGTCGGCGGCTCACTCACTGGTTGAGCCGTTGCCGTTTGTGGGTCGACCCATTGCCAACACATCGCTGTTTATCCTCAATGCCGAACTCGCTCCGACACCGGTCGGCGTCAGCGGGGAACTGCTGATCGGCGGTGTCGGCCTGGCCCGGGGTTATCACGGTCGTGCTGCGCTGACCGCCGAGCGCTTCGTACCCAACCCCTTTGCCCGCAACGGTGAGCGGCTGTACCGCACCGGCGACCTGGCGCGTTATCGCGTGGATGGTGTGGTCGAGTACATCGGCCGCGTCGACCATCAGGTCAAGGTGCGCGGGTTCCGTATCGAGTTGGGGGAAATTGAGGCGTGCCTGCGTGAGCAGAGCGCTGTCCGTGAAGCGGTGGTGGTGGCCGAGAATGACCAGCTCCTGGCGTATCTGGTGACGCACGCCGTGACATCGGAAACCGATCAGGGCACCCTGCGCGAGACGTTCAAGACCGCGCTGCGCGCGGTGTTGCCGGACTATATGGTGCCGGCGCATATGCTGTTCCTGGCGCGCCTGCCGTTGACGCCCAACGGCAAGCTGGACCGCAAGGCGCTGCCGAAGCCGGACGCCAGCCTGCTGCAAAAACGCTATGTGGCACCGGTCGGCGAGAAGGCGCAACAAGTGGCCGCGATCTGGGCCGAAGTGTTGGGGGTGCCACAGGTTGGCCTTGAAGATCATTTCTTCGAGCTGGGCGGTCACTCCTTGCTGGCGACACGTGTCGTGTCGCGGGTACGCCAGGCATTGGCGATCGACGTAGCGCTCAAGAGCCTGTTTGAACAACCGGTTTTGGGGGCGTTTGTACAGGCGCTGGGTGAAAAGGGCGCCGATGTTGCGCACATTAGCTTGGCTGACCGCGAACAACCCTTGCTGCTTTCCTATGCTCAAGAGCGCCAGTGGTTCCTCTGGCAGCTTGAACCGGACAGTGCGGCTTATCACATTCCGGCCGCGTTGCGCCTGGTGGGTGCGCTGGATCGCAACGCCCTGCAAAGGGCCTTCGATACTCTGGTGCAGCGCCATGAAACGCTGCGTACGGTGTTTTTTGCCGATACGCACCAGACTGTCCAGCGTGTGATCGAGCAAGTCGCGCCGGTCATCGACTATCAAGTGCTTGGCTCGACTGAGCCGGCCCGGTTGCAGGCGATGGTAGAAGACGAAATCGCCAGGCCATTCGACCTGCAGTCCGGGCCATTGCTGCGCATCAAGCTGCTGCAACTGAGCGAACGCGAGCATGTGTTGGTCATGGTGCAGCACCATATCGTCTCGGATGCCTGGTCGATGCAAGTGATGGTCGATGAGCTGGTGAGCTTGTATGCAGGCTACAGCCAGGGCCTTGAGCCCACCCTTGCACCGTTGCCGATTCAGTACGCCGACTATGCCCAGTGGCAGCGCAGCTGGATGGAGGCGGGTGAAAAGGAGCGCCAGCTGGCCTACTGGCGTGCGCGCCTGGGAGATGTGCAACCGGTGCTGGAGTTGCCGCTGGATCGGCCGCGTCCGGCCATGCAGAACTATCAGGGGGCACGCCTGGACCTGGTGCTGGAGTCGTCGGTGGTTGAGGGCTTGCGCGCCCTTGCACAGCGCGAAGGCGTGACGATGTTCATGCTGTTGCTCGCGTCCTTCCAGGCACTGTTGTACCGCTACACCGGCCAGTCGGACATCCGCGTTGGCGTGCCGATCGCCAACCGCAACCGTCTGGAAACCGAGCAGTTGATCGGCTTTTTCGTCAATACCCAGGTGCTCAAGGCCGAGATTGACGGGCACATGACCTTTGCCCAACTGCTGCAACAGGTCAAGGAACAGGCGCTGGGCGCGCAGGCCCACCAGGACCTGCCATTCGAGCAGTTGGTCGAAGCCTTGCAACCTGAGCGCAGCCTGAGCCACAACCCGTTGTTCCAGGTAATGTTCAACCACCAGTCGGCTGCGCAAGCCCATCGCGATGGTCAGCAACTACCTGGCCTGCGTGTGGAAGGGTTGACGTGGGACAGTCACACGGCGCATTTCGACCTGAGCCTGGACACCGAAGAGTCTGGTGAGGGGCTGCTGGCTTCGCTGACTTACGCCACCGCACTGTTCGACGCGAGCACCCTGCAGCGCTTCGCCGCCCATTGGCAGAACTTGCTCAAGCGTGTGGCGGGCAATGCCCAGCAGTGTGTCGCCGACTTGCCGATCCTGGGCAGAGATGAACAAGCGCAGATGCTGTACGCGTGGAACCCGCCGCAACCGTCGCGTGCCGCCCATGGCAGCGTGCTGCAAAAGTTCGAACAACAGGTGGCCAGCCAGCCCCAGGCTATCGCCTTGATCATGGATCAGCGGCGCATGACCTACGCCGACCTCAACCTGCGGGCCAACCGCTTGGCCCATGCACTGATCGAGCAGGGCGTGGGCGCCGACAGCCTGGTCGGCGTGGCCGTGGACCGTTCGCTGGAGATGATCGTTGCGCTGTTGGCGGTGCTCAAGGCCGGTGGCGCCTATGTCCCGCTGGACCCGCAATACCCCCAGGACCGCCTGCAATGCATGATCGAAGACAGCGGCCTGCAACTGTTGCTGACCCAGCAGCCGCTGCTGGAGCGCTTGCCGATCAGCCCTGGCCTGACGTTGATTTGCCTGGAAGAGGGTGCGGACTGGCTGGCCGAGTACCCGGGCAGCAATCCTGAGATACGGGCGTTCCCCGCGAACCTGGCGTACCTGATGTTCACCTCCGGCTCCACCGGGCGGCCCAAGGGCGTCGGTATCGATCAGGCCTCACTGGCACGGCATGTCGAGGTGTTTATCGAGCTGTTCGAACTGACTGCGGCTGACCGTGTGTTGCAGTTCGGTACGTTCAACTTCGACGGGTTTGTCGAACAGCTGTATCCGGCGCTGTGCTGCGGTGCCGCCGTGGTGGTGCGCGGCGGTGAGTTGTGGGACAGCGACACCTTCTATGCGCAACTGATCGAACATGACATTTCGGTGGTTGACCTGACCACCGCCTATTGGCACCTGATCGCTCGTGACTTTGCCGAGCGCGGTGTGCGCGATTACGGCCGCCTGCGCCAGGTGCATGCCGGTGGTGAGGCGATGCCACCGGAAGGGCTGGCCTCCTGGCGTGATGCCGGGCTGGGCCACGTGCGCCTGCTCAACACCTACGGCCCCACCGAAGCGACCGTCACGGTGACCGCTCTGGATTGCGCCGGTTACGTGGAGGGTCGCGAGACCGTTACGCAGATGATGCCGATTGGTCGCGTGCTGGACGGCCGTGCGATTTACCTGTTGGATGCCGGCCTGAACCCGGTGCCCGTGGGCGTGGCGGGTGAATTGGTGATCGGCGGGCCGCTGCTGGCACGGGGTTACTTCAACCGCGCCGCGCTGACCGCCGAACGGTTTATCCCCGACCCCTTCGACCCGCTCGGGGGAGGGCGTCTGTACCGTACCGGCGACCTGGCCCGTTACCGCGCCGATGGCGTGATCGAGTATATCGGTCGCATCGACCACCAGGTCAAGGTACGTGGCTTCCGTATCGAGCTGGGCGAGATCGAATCGCGCCTGCTGGCACAGGACGACGTGCGCGAAGCGTTGGTGATCGCTGCCGACCAGCAACTGATCGCCTACCTCGTCACCCCATTGACGGAAGCCGAGCAGCCTGGCTTGCGTGAGCGTATTCGTGGCGTGTTGCGCGATGAGCTACCGGACTACATGGTGCCGGCACATTTCATGTTTCTGGAGCGCCTGCCGCTGAGCCCCAACGGCAAGCTGGACCGGCATACCCTGCCACGCCCGGAAGCGGCTCAGGCGACAGAGGACTGGGTGGCCCCCATCAGTGCGCTGGAGCAGCAGGTCGCGGCGATCTGGGCAGATATTCTCGGCGCCGAGCGTATCGGTTTGAACGACCATTTCTTTGAACTCGGCGGGCATTCGTTGCTGGCCATGCAAGTGGCTTCACGCCTGCGGCATAACCTGGGGATCGAGTTACCCTTGCGTGTGCTGTTCGAACAACCGCGCCTGCAGGGGTTTGTGGCCGCGCTGCACACCGAGGGCAAGCGCGGCGGTTCGACGGCGCCGGCGTTGGTTCCCGCGTCTCGCGAGCTGCCGTTGGTGTTGTCCTACGCCCAGGAACGCCAGTGGTTCCTCTGGTTGCTCGACCCCGAGAGCACTGCCTACCACGTGCCCAGCGCTCTGCGCCTCAAGGGCCGTTTGGACCTGAACGCGCTGCAGCGCAGTTTCGATGCGTTGGTGGCGCGCCATGAAAGCCTGCGTACCCATCTGCATCAGGGCGATGAGCAGACCGTGCAGGTGATCCTGCCGCAGGCACGTGTCGAGATTGCATTGCGTCAGAGCGATGAAGCGCAGGTCAAGGCGCAGGTCGAAGCCGAGATCGCCCGGCCGTTCGACCTGCAAGCGGGGCCGCTGCTGCGGGCTACGCTGTTGCGCCTGAGCGACGACGAGCATGTATTGGTGCTGGTCCAGCACCATATCGTCTCGGACGGTTGGTCGATGCAGATCATGGTCGATGAACTGGTGCAACTGTACAGCGCCTACAGTCAGGGCCTGGAGGTGCAGTTGCCGGCCTTGCCGATCCAGTACGCTGATTACGCCCGTTGGCAGCGCGAGTGGATGGACGCCGGCGAGAAGGACCGGCAACTGGGCTACTGGCAGGCGTTGCTCGGTGGCGAGCAACCGGTGCTCGAACTGCCGTTCGACCACCAGCGCCCGGCTGAGCAAAGCCATCGCGGTGCGCGCCTGTTTGTAGAATTGCCGCCGGCCTTGGTCGCCGACCTCAAAGGCCTGGCACAGCGCGAAGGCGTGACGATGTTCATGCTGTTGCTGGCCTCGTTCCAGGCGTTGATGCATCGCTACAGCGGCCAGGAAGACGTGCGCGTGGGCGTGCCTATTGCCAACCGCAACCGAGTTGAAACCGAGCGGTTGCTGGGCTTTTTCGTCAATACCCAGGTGCTCAAGGCCGATATCGACGAGCAGACCTCAGTGCTGCAACTGTTGCAGCAGGCCCGCCGCCGTGCGCTGGAAGCCCAGGACCATCAGGATCTGCCGTTCGAGCAACTGGTGGAGGCACTGCAACCCGAGCGCAGCCTGAGCCTCAACCCGCTGTTCCAGGTGATGTTCAACCATCAAACCGAAGCACGTCTGGGCGCAACCGAGCATCAACTGTCCACCTTGCGTGTCGAAGGCATGGAATGGGCAAGCCAGACCGCGCACTTCGACCTGGACCTGGACGTGCATGAAGGCACTGACGGTATCTGGGCCACCCTGGGTTATGCCACCGATCTGTTCAATGCCTCCACCATCGAGCGCATGGCGCGGCATTGGCAGAACCTGCTGCAAGCGATGGTTGCCGACCAACAGCAACCCATCAGCCAACTGAACCTGTTGGGCGAGGACGAGCGACGGCACATCCTGCAGCTGTGGAACCAGACCGATGCCGGCTTCTCGGCCGAGCGCCTGGTGCACGAGCGAGTGGCCGACCGGGCCCGCGAAACCCCCGATGCCGTGGCAGTGAAGTTCGACGCACAGACCCTGACCTACGGCGAACTGGACAGCCAGGCCAACCGCCTGGCCCATGCGCTGATCGCCCGTGGCGTCGGCCCGGAAGTGCGCGTGGCGATTGCCATGCCGCGCAGTGCCGAAATCATGGTGGCGTTCCTTGCTGTGATGAAAGCCGGTGGCGTCTACGTGCCGCTGGATATCGAATACCCGCGAGATCGCCTGCTGTACATGATGCAGGACAGCCGTGCCCAGTTGCTGCTGACCCACACCAGCGCGTTGCAACAACTGCCTATTCCCGAGGGTCTGGACAGCCTGGCGATTGATCGCACCGAGGAATGGTCCGGTTACAGCGACACGGCGCCTGATGTGAAACTGGACGGCGACAACCTGGCCTACGTGATCTACACCTCCGGCTCCACCGGCCTGCCCAAGGGCGTGGCGGTATCCCACGGTCCGCTGGTGGCTCACATCATCGCCACCGGCGAGCGTTATGAAACCTCGCCCGCCGATTGCGAACTACACTTCATGTCGTTTGCCTTCGACGGCTCCCATGAAGGCTGGATGCACCCGTTGATCAACGGTGCCAGCGTGCTGATCCGCGATGACAGCCTGTGGCTGCCGGAATACACCTACCAGCAAATGCATCGCCACAACGTGACCATGGCGGTGTTCCCGCCGGTTTATCTGCAGCAGTTGGCCGAGCATGCCGAGCGTGACGGCAACCCGCCGAAGGTGCGCGTGTACTGCTTCGGTGGCGATGCCGTAGCCCAAGCCAGCTACGACCTGGCCTGGCGCGCACTCAAGCCGACCTATCTGTTCAACGGCTACGGCCCGACGGAAACGGTGGTCACGCCACTGCTGTGGAAAGCGCGCAAGGGCGACCCATGCGGCGCGGTCTACGCCCCGATTGGCACATTGCTGGGCAATCGCAATGGCTACGTGCTGGACTCGCAACTCAACCTGCAACCTATCGGCGTGGCTGGCGAGTTGTACCTGGGCGGCGAAGGCGTGGCCCGTGGGTATCTGGAACGTCCGGCACTGACCGCCGAACGCTTCGTGCCGGACCCGTTTGGCAAGCCTGGCAGCCGTGCCTACCGCAGCGGCGACCTGACCCGTGGCCGCCCGGATGGCGTGGTGGATTACCTGGGGCGCGTCGACCATCAGGTGAAGATCCGAGGCTTCCGTATCGAGCTGGGCGAAATCGAAGCGCGTCTGCGCGAACAGGACAACGTCGGTGAAACCGTCGTAGTCGCCCAGGACGGCCCGGCCGGCAAGCAGTTGGTAGCTTATGTGGTGCCCGCAGATGCCAGCCTGGCCAACGAAGCCGAGTTGCGCGAAACCTTGCGCCGCGCCTTGAAAACCCGTCTACCGGACTACATGGTGCCGGCGTACTTCATGTTCCTGGCGCAAATGCCGCTGACCCCTAACGGCAAGCTGGACCGCAAGGGCCTGCCGCAGCCGGACGCCAGCCTGTTGCAACAGGCCTACGTGGCACCGCAGAGCGAGTTGGAACAACAACTCGCGGCGATCTGGGCCGACGTGCTGCGCTTGCCGCAAGTGGGCCTGAACGATAACTTCTTCGAGCTGGGCGGTGATTCAATCATCTCAATCCAGGTGGTGAGCCGTGCGCGGCAGGCCGGAATCCGCTTTACGCCCAAGGACCTGTTCCAGCACCAGACCGTACAAAGCCTGGCCGGTGTGGCACGCCAGGGGGACGACGGGTTGACGATTGATCAGGCGGCCTTGAGTGGCGAAACGTTGCTGCTGCCGATCCAGCAGGCTTTCTTTGCCGATGAGATTGCCGAGCGTCACCACTGGAATCAGTCGGTGGTGCTCAAAGCCCATGAGCCCCTTGACGCTGGCATGCTTACCCAGGCCTTGCAGGCGCTGATCGTGCATCACGATGCGCTGCGTTCCCGGTTTGTCGAGGGCACGGACGGCTGGCAGGGTATGTATCGCGCCGCCGAGCACCACCAGGCCGATGCCGTGCTGTGGCAAAGCGTGCTGCACGATATCGAAGAGCTGGCTGTTTTGGGTGAGGAGGCGCAACGCAGCCTCGACCTCGACCAGGGCCCGTTGATGCGTGCGGTGCTGGTTCAATTGCACGATGGTACGCAACGCTTGCTGCTGGTTATCCACCACCTGGTGGTGGATGGCGTGTCATGGCGGATCCTCCTTGAGGACCTGCAAACGGCCTATCGCCAACTCGCCAGTGGCGCCAAGGTGGCGTTGCCCGCCAAGACCAGTTCGACCCGCGACTGGGCGCAGCGGCTTCAGCGATATGCCCAAGGCGACGCACTGACCCGGGAACTGGCATGGTGGCAAGCCCAATTGCACGGCGCCGAATCTGACCTGCCGGGCGCCAATCCGCAGGCGAGCTTGAGCAACCGGCATGCCGGCAGTGCGATCACGCACCTGGACGCCGCTCACACGCGCCGCCTGTTGCAGGATGCACCTGCCGCCTACCGCACCCAGATCAACGACCTGCTGCTGACGGCGCTGGCGCGGGTAATCGGGCGCTGGACCGGCCACGATTCCACCCTGATCCGCCTCGAAGGCCATGGCCGCGAAGACCTGTTCGAGGAGATCGACCTGACCCGCACGGTCGGCTGGTTCACCAGCATTTACCCGGTCAAACTCACGCCGGCTGCAACCCTGGCTGGCTCATTGAAGGGGATCAAGGAACAACTGCGCGCCATTCCCGACAAGGGCATCGGTTTTGGTGCTTTGCGCTACCTGGGCCAGCCCGAGGTACGCGATGCATTGGCAGACTTGCCGCAGCCGCGCATTACCTTCAACTACCTGGGCCAGTTCGATGCGAGTTTTGATAGCCCTGAACACGAGGGGCTGTTTGCGCCGTCCGGTGACGCTGCCGGCAACGATCAGAGCCCGGACGCATCGCTGGGCAACTGGTTGGAAATCAATGGCCAGGTGTACGGCGGCGAGCTGAACCTGAACTGGGGATTCAGCCAGCAGATGTTCGATCCCGCTTGCATCCAGCAGTTGGCCGATGACTACGCCGAAGAGCTCAAGGCGTTGATCAAGCACTGCTGCCAGCCCGGACAGGCCGGCGCCACGCCGTCGGACTTCCCGCTGGCGCGCTTGAACCAGGCGCAGTTGGATGGCTTGGGGTTGCCGTTGAACCAGGTCGAAGACCTTTACCCGCTGTCGCCGATGCAACAGGGCATGCTGTTCCAATCGCTGTTTGGCCAGGGCTCGGGCGACTACATCAACCAAATGCGCGTTGAGGTGCAAGGATTGGATGTGGCGCGTTTCCGCGCAGCCTGGCAGGTCGCGCTGGAGCACCACGATATCTTGCGGACCGGTTTCCTCTGGCAGACCGAGTTGGAGCAGCCGTTGCAAGTGGTGTACCGGACGGCGCAGGTGCCGTTTGTCGAGCACGATTGGCAGCAGCGCGCAGACAGTGGCGAGGCGCTTGACGCGTTGGCGCATACCCTGCGAGCCGATGGTTTTGTGCTGGAACAGGCGCCCTTGCTGAACCTGATGGTGGTCCGTACCGGTCCCGACAGCCACCATCTGATCTACACCAACCACCATATCCTGATGGATGGCTGGAGTGCCTCGCAGCTGTTCGGCGAGGTGCTGCAACAGTATGCCGGCGAGTCGGTGCGCGCACCCAGTGGGCGCTACCGGGATTACATCGGTTGGTTGCAGGCCCAGGACCCGTTCACCAGCGAGACCTTCTGGAAAGCCCAGTTGGCCGGTTTGCAGGAGCCCACGCGCCTTTCCCGTGGCATCACCCATGAGTCGGGTGTGCCCCAGGCCAATGGCGTTCATCACCTGACGCTGGAGCAGACGGCGACCGAACAGCTCAAGGCTTTCGCCCAGCGCCACAAGGTGACCCTCAATACGCTGGTGCAAAGCGCCTGGCTCTTGCTGTTGCAACGGCATACCGGCCTTGACACGGTCGCGTTCGGCGCCACGGTCGCGGGGCGTCCGGCCGAGTTGGCGGGTATCGAGCAGCAGGTCGGGTTGTTCATCAACACGCTACCGGTGGTGGCCACTCCAAGCCCGCAGTTGAGCGTCGACGCTTGGTTGCAGCAAGTGCAGGAACAAAACCTGCGCCTGCGTGAACAGGAGCACACGCCGCTGTTCGAGATCCAGCGTTGGGCCGGGCTTGGTGGCGAGGCGTTGTTCGACAGCATCCTGGTGTTCGAGAACTACCCGGTGTCCGAAGCGCTGGAGCAGGGCTCGCCGGCGGGCCTGCGGTTCGGTGCGATGGACAGCCTGGAACAGACCCACTATCCACTGACCGTGCTGCTGGCCATCGGTGACAGCCTGGCGGTGGAGTTCAACTACGCTCACGCCGCCTTCGACGCACAGGACATCGTGCACCTGGCGGAACATTTCCAGCAATTGCTGCAAGCCTTGACGCTGCCGCAGGTGGAGCGCCTGGCGGACTTGCCGTCGCTGCCCGCCGCACAGCGTCAACGGATCGTTGAGGACTGGAACGCAACGGCGCGTGAGTACCCGTTGCAGCGCGGCGTGCATCAGTTGATCGAAGAGCAGGTAGCCCTGACACCAGAAGCACCGGCTTTGGTGTTTGGTGCACAGCGCCTGAGCTACGCCGAACTGAACCGTCGGGCCAACCGCTTGGCGCATCGCCTGATCGAAGCTGGGGTAGGTCCGGACGTGCTGGTGGGCCTGGCGGTCGAGCGCTCCATTGAAATGGTGGTCGGCCTGCTCGCGGTGCTCAAGGCCGGTGGTGCCTATGTGCCGCTGGACCCTGAGTACCCGCGTGAACGCCTGGCCTACATGCTGGACGACAGTGGCGTGAAACTGCTGCTGACCCAGGCGCATTTGCGTGAACAGTTGCCGATTCCTCAGGGGCTGGAAACCCTGGTGCTGGGCGAGTCTGTATTCGAGCACTACAGCGACGCCAACCCAGGCATCACGCTGGACGGCGAAAACCTCGCCTACGTGATCTATACCTCGGGCTCCACCGGCCAACCCAAAGGCGCCGGCAACCGGCATTCAGCCCTGGCCAATCGCTTGCACTGGATGCAGGAAGCCTACGGCCTGGACGTCAGTGACACGGTGCTGCAAAAGACGCCGTTCAGCTTCGACGTATCGGTGTGGGAATTCTTCTGGCCTTTGATGACCGGTGCGCGCCTGGTGGTGGCAGCGCCGGGGGATCATCGGGATCCGGCCAGGCTGATCAACCTGATCAATCAGCAGCAGGTCACCACGCTGCACTTTGTGCCGTCGATGCTGCAGGCGTTCCTTCAGGACCCGGCGGTGTCCACCTGCCAAAGCCTGCAACGCATCGTGTGCAGCGGCGAGGCATTGCCGGTGGATGCCCAGCAGCAAGTCTTCGCCAAGCTGCCGCAAGCCGGGCTCTACAACCTGTACGGCCCAACTGAAGCGGCCATCGACGTGACCCACTGGACCTGCGTCGATGAAGGCCGTGACGCGGTACCGATCGGCAAACCCATTGCCAACCTGGGCTGCTACATCCTTGACAGCAACTTCGAACCGGTGCCGGTGGGTGTGTTGGGCGAGTTGTACCTCGGAGGGATCGGTCTGGCGCGTGGTTACCACCGCCGTCCGGCACTCACCGCCGAACGGTTTGTCGCCCATCCCTTCATCAAGGGGGAGCGCCTGTACCGCACCGGTGACCTGGCGCGCTACCGCGAAGACGGCGTGATCGAATACGCCGGGCGCATCGACCATCAGGTCAAACTGCGCGGCCTGCGCATCGAGCTGGGTGAAATCGAAGCGCGGCTGCTGGAGCATGCAGCGGTGCGTGAAGCGGCGGTATTGGCGGTAGACGGCCAATACCTGGTTGGCTACCTGGTCTTGCAGGAGCAGGATGCGCAGTGGCGTGAAACCCTCAGTGCCCACCTGGCCAGCCATTTGCCGGACTACATGGTGCCGGCACAATGGCTGTTGTTGGAGCAGATGCCCCTGAGCCCCAACGGTAAGCTGGACCGCAAGGCATTGCCTAAGCCGGACACTCAGTCGACCCAGCGTTTTGAGGCACCGCAGAATGAGCTCGAACAGAAAATCGCCGCGATCTGGACCGATGTACTTGGCGTAGAGCAAGTTGGGGTGAACGACAACTTCTTCGAGTTGGGTGGTCATTCGCTGTTGGTATTGATGCTCAAGGAGCGGATTCGCAAGGCCAGCAGCATCGACCTTTCTGTCAGCCAGTTGATGCTCAACCCGACCGTGCGTGCGCAAGTCGGTTGCCTGCAAGGGACGGCACGTCGTTCGCTGCTGGTCCCGCTCAACGGTCAGAACACGGGCACGCCTGTCTACCTGTTCCACCCCAGCTATGGTTCGGTGCATTGCTACAAGGCTTTGGCCCTGGCGTTGCGTGAGCAGCGGCCTGTGGTCGGTGTGATTTGTCGCGCATTGGCCGAGGAGGGTGCGCAAGTGCCGACCTGGGCCAGCATGGTCGAGGATTACATCACGCAGTTACTGGAAGCTCAGCCCGAAGGCGCCTTCCGCCTGGCCGGCTGGTCGCTGGGCGGCAACCTCGCGGTAGAGGTTGCGCATGGCCTGGAGCAGGCGGGCCGGAACGTGGAGTTCGTGGGTTGGATCGACTCGGCCCCCCCGCGTTGGCTCACTCAGTATTGGGATGCGGCCGTCATCACCGATGAGCGCGAGATCTCCGATAATGATCGGCGCGTGGCCTTGCTCGGTGTGATGTTCCCTGCGTTTGCAGAGGCGATCCATCGCACCTGGCAGGCTTTGCAAGTGGCCGACGACACGGCGGATCAGCAATGGGCAGGGTTCATCGAATGGGCTGAAACCACCTTGGGTGAAGCTTTCCGCGACATTCAGCAAACGCTGTTGGGTGGCAACGAGGCGCAGGTTTCCTGGGAGGTTGACCGCACCTTGTTCAAGCGTATGGAGCAGGCTGACTTCAAGCCACTCAAGGCGCCGGTGAGTTGCTGGTGGGCGGCCATGAGCCGTGCGGGCCAGCACAAGGCGTTGATCGAAGACAGTATGGCTCGGGTGCTCGGCCAGGCGGTGGTGCGGTCGGTGGAGATCGATGTGGACCACGAACGGATCATCGACAATGCCGAGTTCATACGCAGCTTTGTGATGGCCATGGAGTAACCGTCGCTTAATCCACAAGCCCCGGCTCATGGGTGTGAGCCGGGGCTTTTTTGTGGGGCAAAGGTGTGCACGGCAGAGGCACCGTACCGCCCATAAAAAAACACCCTGCGCAGGTGTTGCCTGCTCAGGGTGTCAGGGGGGGCCGGTGTAGGGTCAGAAGTCCCAGCGGGTCGAAAACATCACGTTGCGTGGGTCGCCGGCGTAGGACGAGGTGTAGAACCCGATGTTGGTGTAGTAGCGCTTGTCGAACACGTTATTGACGTTCACCGAGGCCGAGAGGTTTTTGGTGATCTGGTAGCGCGCCATTGCGTCAACCAGCCAGTACGGGTCTTGGGAGAAGCGCTGGGTCACTCTCTTGCCGCGGTTGTAGACGTCCTGCCAGGCCTCGCCCTGCCAGCGGGCGCCGCCGCCGAGGGTCAGTTTGTCGAGCGCGCCCGTCAGCTTGTAGCTGGTGTAGAAGTTCAGCTGGTCCTGAGGTTCCCAGGTGGAGAACTTCTTGCCGTCGTCATCGCGGATCACTTTGTGGGTGTAGCCCGCCTGCACTTGCCAGCCCGGCAGCAGTTCACCTGAGATCTCGGCTTCATAGCCCTTGGTTGTGGCCTGGACGCCCTTGTAGGCCCACTCGACAGGCGAGTTGGCCGGCATATTGTTGTTGTACTCAGTGTCTTCCTCGGCACGATTGGACTCATGGATCTCGAAGTAGGCCAGGCTGGCGTTCAAGCGGCCGTCGTAGAACTCACCTTTCAGGCCAATCTCGTAGTTCTCGCCTTCGTCTGGCTCGACCATCTTGTTGTTGCGGTCGGGCCGCAGTTGTTGCGGCATGAAGATCGAGGTATAGCTGCCGTACACCGAGAAATTTTTGTTCAGGTCATACACCACACCCGCATACGGGATGAGCTTGCCGGTTTCGCGCGAATCGTTGGTGCCGGTCAGGCGGTAGTCGGTCAGGCGTGAGCCGAGCAATACGGACAGATCATCGGTGATGCTCAGGCGGGTCGAGAAGTAGACGGCGGCCTGGCGGGTGATGTCGTCTTTTTCGTGGGCAGGGCCCCATTGTGGTTCAAGGCTGTCACCGTTCCATTCATAGAGCGGGAAATTGTTGCTGTCTCGATAGGTCGCTTCATAGCCGTAATAGTCGTTGCCTTCCCAGTGTGAACGCGACACCGAGGACCCGACGACCAACTGATGTTCGCGCCCAGCCAGGCTGAACGGCCCGGAGAGGTAGAAGTCACCGTTGTTGCTGATGGTCTTGCCGGTGAACTTGGAACCATAGACTGCAGTTCTGTCGGTAGTGCCCGAGATCGGCGACGCATAACCCAATGGCGCGTTGTACCCATTGAGCTGGTTGCTGTAGTTGGCCTTGGCGATCCAGCCATTATCCAGGGCGTGTTCCAGGGTGGCGAATACACTGCGGCTGTATTGCCCCCAGCTGCTCCACTTCGGCCCGTTGTTGTAGCCACGGTCGAACTTGATTTCATTGCCTACACCATCGAAAAGCGAGCGGCTGCCCGACCAGCTCGATCCTTTGGGATCGTTGTTCTGGTAATCGGCGCCAACGGTCAGCAGGGTGTCCGGGGAAAGGTCGAATTCGAGGATGCCGTAGTAGACATTGGTCTTGCGTTCGTAGTGGTCAATGAACGAATGCTTGTCCTGGTACGCCACAACGGCGCGCCCGCGGACATTGCCGCTATCGGTCAGCGGGCCACTCACGTCCAGTTCAGAGCGGTAGTTGTCCCATGAACCCGCGCCCAGGCCTACGTGGCCCTGGAATTCGGCGGTCGGCTTCTTGCGCACCAGGTTGATGGTGCCGCCAGGGCCGCCGGCGCCGGTCATCAGGCCGGTGGTGCCCTTGAGGATTTCGACGCGATCGTAGATAGCCATGTCGCTGAGGGTCTGGCCAGCCGAGTAACCCTCATTGCGCGTAGTGGGTACGCCGTCATACTGGAAATTCTGGATCGGGAAGCCGCGGGAATAGTAGTTGGTTCGTTCGCTGTCGAAGGTCGAGACAGTGATGCCTGGCGTGTGGCGCATCACGTCGTCAATACCGTTCAGGCCGAAGTCGTCCATGGTCTGGCGGGTGACGACGGAAATCGACTGCGGAGTCTCACGCGGCGTCAGCACCATCTTCGTAGCGGTCGCGATGGTACCTGGCGTGTAGGAACCGGTGCCTTCGGTAATGGTGCCCAACTGGTTGGCATTGATCTGGGTAGCGCCCAGCTCCAAGGCGCCGGTGCCGGAGGCGGGTGCGTTGATGATCATCGAGCTGCCCTGCAGGCTGTAGCTCACGCCAGTACCGGCCAGCAGGCGTTCGATGGCCTGCACCGGATCCATCTTGCCGCTGACGGCGGTGCTGTGTTTGTCTTTGACGGTGTCCGGGCTATACAGGAGCTGCAGGTTGGTTTGTTGACCGAATACCTGCAACGCTGTACTCAAAGGTTGCGCCGGGATGTTCAATTCGAACTCTTGCGCCTGAACATAGCCCGCCACTGGCAGGCTGACCGCAAGGGCCAGGGCACTGGGGAGAACGTTTAATTTCAAAGCCCGTCGCATGGAGACTGCGGTGCTCAACGGGCTGAGGGCAAGCCGTACTGGCATGGATTGTTTCTCTTTTTAGATGTTAGCAGATAGGTACTTAATGCGGTTAATTCTCATTGCTGCATATGAGACGTTCGCACTCGCATAAACCGGAAAAATTTATGCGGGCTCCAGTTCTGCAACGACTTTTCCGGCACTCAAACGCACCAACTGGTCGGCAATATCGAAATAGCGGTCGTCATGACTGATCACGATGATCGTCTTGCCCAGGCGCTTGAGGTCCGGCAGCAGTTCCGTGTAGAAGATGCGGCGGAAGGCCGGGTCCTGGTCGGCGGCCCATTCGTCGAACACCAGTACCGGGCGCTCTTCCAGCCAGGCGTTGACCAGGGCCAGGCGCTTGCGCTGCCCGGTGGAGAGGTCGGTGGTGCTGAACACGCCGTCCTTGACGCTGACCTTGTGCGCGATTTCCAGGCGTTCCAGGTACTTGGCGGCGCTGTCCAGCGACTGCGTGGCACTGCCCTGTACCAGGTCATCGAACAGGTAGTAGTCGGCGAATACCGTGGTGAATAGCTGACGGTAGTCGTCGCGCGCCGGGTCGGTCACGGTTTCGCCGTTGAGGCGGATTTCTCCGGCGTGGGGTTGATACAAACCGAGCAACAGCTTGATCAGGGTGGTCTTGCCGCAGCCGTTCTCGCCGACAATGAACACGATATCGCCCTGCTGGATGCTCAGGTTGATCGGCCCCAGGTGGAACGGCTGGCTGCCTTCCACCGGCGGCGGGCTGTAGGTCACGCCGCGCAATTCCAGGCTGTTGACCACCGGCGTGGGGGCTTCGCTGCCATCCATGAGCAAGTGCGGCTCGGGTGACGAGAAGCGGTCGGACAGCTCGGTGATGCGCGCAAAGGCAATCCGCGCCTTGCCGATGATCGGCAAGTAGCCAACCACATGCTCCAGCGGGCCTTTCATGTACAGCAGCACCAGCACGAAGCCGGTGATCACTGCGGGGTCCGGGTTCGGGTTATAGGCCTGCATCGCCAGGGCCAGGCCGATGACCACGAAGAACAGCATCGAGCCGAAGGTCTTGGCGACGATATAGATGTTCACCGAACGCACCTGGATATCGCTGATGCGGTCGGCGGTTTCCTGGATGCGGTGGGTGTTCATGCGGTAGCGACGTGGGCGGTGGATGCGCAGCTCCTTGGCACCGGAAGCAATCGCGGAGTAGTAGCGTTGCAATTCGTCTTCCTGGTCGCGGGCTTCGTCGAAGCCACGGATGCCCTTGTGCCCGGCGATGAATTGCACGCTGCTGCCAATCACGATGGCAACGATCATCATCAGGAACATCGGCACCGACAGGTACGCCAGGTAGCCAAGGCAACCCAGGGTCACGGTAGTCGCGATGGCCAGCGGCGTGAACGCAAAGGAAAAATCACTGATGGTGTCGACGTCATGGGTCAGCACCGGGATCAGGCGGTGAGAGCGAAATTGCTCGATCTGCTCGATGGGCGCCGAAAGCACCTTCTCACCCAGTTCCTTGCGCAGTGCCGCAATGATGCGTTGGCCCACATAGTTGGTGCCGATATCGGAGACGATCGAGCTGGTGAGTGCCAGCACACACAACGCCGCAAACGTCAGAATCACCCCCTGCGTCATCCCGGTGGACGAGTGCAAGGCGTTGTTGATGGTCGCCAGCAACAGCGTGATGGCCAGGCCGCCGGCCATGCCCAGGGCGACGGAGACGGTCACGATGGTGCGAAAGGGCCTGAGCAATGCGAGCAAACCTTTGAAGGCGCCGCGCTTGGGGTCGGTCATAAATACTTCCCGGAAAGTGAAAAAAGAGGGGGCTGGGCACACAGACCCTTACCCATGACAAACGAAGGATTGGCGTGACTATTTAGCGCGGCGTGCCCGGCGGTGGCGGGGATGGATAAATTAGGCGGGGCCTGGTTCGTTCTTGTGGAGTAGCCGCACGCGTTTTGGCGCGTGCCTGATTTATCCAGCGAGAGCGAAACAATGACGAAAAGGAATCTGGTGTACGTGTGGTCACTGCGCAATGCCGCCGCCGACAAGGCAGGACAGCCAGTGGCCTACAAGGACCACGAGCGCTACATGATGTCGGTGCTGGAATCCCTGGCAGGGGCCCTGAACGACACGCCGCTGGGCGAGGCTTACAACCTGGTGGGCGTGGTATATGACGATGACGAGCAGAACCCGCGCGACCAGCAACTGGTCCGCGACTACGGCTTCGCCTACCAGCCGGGCAGCCAATGGCTGTACCCGGCCGACCTGCGCGTGCAGGGGCGCCTGGTCAATGACTTGCTGCTGAGCGTGCCGTCCACCTATCGGCGCCTGCCACGGGGCAGCGCGGAACACATCGCCGGCAAGCAGGACTTCGAACGTCGCCTGCACGACACGCTGGTGGAATTGAAGGCGGACATCGTGGTGCTCGACGGCCTGCTGGTGATCCTCGATGAGCTGGTGCGCCCTGGTGCGCCGTTTGCCGGCCGCATCATGAACATCCACCCCGGTATTACCCGCATCGAATCGCCGTACGAGCGCCGTGGCGCCTATGCCACCTGGAACGCGCTGTACGGTGCGCGGGGGCTGACGGTCACGGATTGGGCGACCAAGGCCACCACGCCATCCGAGCCGCTGTACCTCACCGGTGCCTCGTTTCACTACGTGGACAACGGCATTGATTCCGGTGAAGTGTTCCACGACGTGCTCAAGACAGAGATCGCGCCGGACGACACCATCCTTGAGTTGCGCTGGAACAACTTCAACAACAGCCTGTTCCCGGCGTTGCATGAAGGGCTGGCGTTGTTGGCCCGGAAGGCAATCTAAAGCAGGCACGGTTGAACATGTGGGAGGGGGCTTGCCCCCGATGGCGGCAGTGACTGATACACCGCCATCGGGGGCAAGCCCCCTCCCACAAATGGATCTCCAGTGTCCTTAGAGGTCGCGCACGACGCGAAACCCCATCCAATCCGCGCATATCGCGCATGCTGAAGGCAAGGCAATCTAAAGCAGGCACGGTTAAACATGTGGGAGGGGGCTTGTCCCCGATAGCGGTAGTGACTGATACACCGCCATCGGGGGCAAGCCCCCTCCCACAAATGGATTTCCAGTGTTCCTGGAGGTCGCGCATGACGCGAAACCCCATCCAACCCGCGCACATCGCGCATGCTGAAGGCAAGGGAATCTAAAGCAGGCACGGTTGAACATGTGGGAGGGGGCTTGCCCCCGATGGCGGCAGTGACTGATACACCGCCATCGGGGGCAAGCCCCCTCCCACAAATGGATCTCCAGTGTCCTTAGAGGTCGCGCACGACGCGAAACCCCATCCAATCCGCGCATATCGCGCATGCTGAAGGCAAGGCAATCTAAAGCAGGCACGGTTAAACATGTGGGAGGGGGCTTGCCCCCGATGGCGGCAGTGACTGATACACCGCCATCGGGGGGCAAGCCCCCTCCCACAAATGGATTTCCAGTGTTCCTGGAGGTCGCGCATGACGCGAAACCCCATCCAACCCGCGCACATCGCGCATGCTGAAGGCAAGGCAATCTAAAGCAGGCACGGTTAAACATGTGGGAGGGGGCTTGCCCCCGATGGCGGGAGTGACTGATACACCGCCATCGGGGGCAAGCCCCCTCCCACAAATGGATTTCCAGTGCGGTTAGAGGTCGCGTACGACGCGGAACCCAATCCAATCCCCCCGCGTCTGCGGGTAGATGTTGTTGCGGTTGCCCGAGCGTGAAAACACCGGTGCCTCGCCCCAATCATTGCCGCGAATCATGTAGCCCTCGCAGTTCGGCTCCATCCACGCACTGCCATCGGTGGGCGCGCCGATGTAGTTGGGGTGTTCGCAGTCGGCCACGCGCTCGTAGACGTTGCCATGCATGTCGTACATGCCGAAGGCATTCGGCGGGTAGCTGCCCACAGGCGATGAGTAGCTGTAGCCATCGGCCGGGCCATAGGTGTTGGCGTGCTTGGCGATGCTGTAGTCCTTGCCCTCGTCGAACGGGAAGGGGAACGGCCCGGTGGAGCCGGCGCGCGCGGCGTATTCACGCTGGGCTTCGCTGACCATGTGGTACTGCTGGCCGGTTTTCTTCGATAGCCAGGCGACGTACTGCTTGATGTCGTCCATGTCCATGCACACCGCCGGCTGGCGCGGGCCCTGGGGGTAGCGTGGCTTGCTGGCGATGCATTCACGGCCGGGACGGGTGTCGCCGTCGGCGATCTTCACGCCGGTCTGGCGGATGTAGCTGTCCCATTCACCGGAGGTGATATGGAAACGGCTCATGGCGAACGGCTTGGCGAAGGTCACCTCGTGCATCGGGCCTTCATCCGGCTCGCGGCCGACTTCATCCTCGGGGGTGCCCATGGTGAAGGTGCCAGCCGGCAGCACCACCATTTCCGGGCAGTCTTTGCAGTCCTTGAATACTTTGCCGGGTTGCGGCGTGGCGGCCTGGGCCAGGTTGGGCAGCAAGGCGCCGCACAGGGCGGTGAGTGCCAATGCCGTGAGGGGGTTGTTCATGGGGTCCTCTCATTCAAAGTGGAAAAGCGGTGCATTACACCCGTTGGTCCAGCAGCGTCATGAAACGCTGGATCTCATCGGAGGAATTAAGCAGGCCGGGCGAAGTGCGGATCACCGGGCCGACATCACGGTCCACTGCGTCGATCACCACGCGGTTTTTCATCATGTAGTCGGCCATGGCATCGCTGTCCTGGCCTTTGACCCGGAAGAAGGTGAAGCCGGCCGACAGTTCGGGGCTGCGCGGGGTGACCAACTCGATACGCGGGTGCGCCAGCAGGTGGTCTTTCAGTTCGCTGTTCAGGGCGTGGATGCGCGTCTGCACCTGCGCCTTGCCCAGTTGCAGATGCAGCTTGAATGCCTCATCCGCCGCCCAGCGATGCTCGAAGGCGTGATAGCCGCCCGGGGTCATGGTGGTGGCGAAGTCCTTGTCTTCGGAGAAGGTCGGCACCATCGGCGTCACGTACTGGTTTTGCGGGTCGCGGGCACACACCAGCCCGGTGCCCCGTGGGCCGAACATCCACTTGTGGGTGCCGGCGATGAAAAAGTCGCAGCGCATGTCCGGGAAGTCGAGGTTTTCCACGCCGAAACCGTGCACACCGTCCACCACATAGAGGATGCGGTCCCTGTCGTCGCGGTTGCGGTTGTGTTCTTCCACCAGCTTGCCGATCTCGCCGATGGGCAGTTTCACGCCGCTGCCGGACTGTACCCAGGTCATGCCGAGTACACGGGTGTTGGGGCGGATATTGCGCTGGATATTGCCTAGCACTTCGTCCACGGACACCTGGTTGGCGTTTTTGAACAGGCTGATCTTGCGGACCTGGGTCTGCTCCTTGCGCACCCGGAAGTCCAGGCTGAACTCGGTAGCGTAGTGTTCGTGGACGGTGGTGAGGATCTCCTGGTCAGGCCGCACCTTGATCCCGCCATAAATCATCGCCAGCCCTTCGGAGGTGCTGCCGGTGAGGGCGATCTGCGCCGGCGTGGCCTTCAGGTAGTGACCGGCCCATTCGCGCACCTGGCCTTCACGTTTCCAGGTTTCCTGCAGGCCCCAGTCCATGGCCAGGCCCGGGTTGCGGTCGATCTGCGCGCGGTAGCGCTCGATGGCTTCGCGCACCGGCTTGGGGTGCGTGGCCACCAGGAAGTTGGAAAAATGCAGGTAGTCCGGGTCCTGGTTGAACAGTTGCTTGAACCCCGTCCATGGGTCATTCGATGCAGGGGCGGCGATAGCCTGGGGCAGCAGGGCGGCGCCCAGTGGCAGGCTGGCGGCAAATACCCCGGCCTGCTTGAGGAACGTACGGCGGTCGGTCATGGACTGGCTTCTGGATGATTAACGGTTGGCCAACGGCTTGGCGGATTTTTGTACCTGGTCCCACACCCGCAGGAAGTTGCCGCCCCACAGTTTGGCGATATCGGCTTCGGAGTAGCCGCGCTGGATCAGTTCGGCGGTGACGTTGCGGATTTCGCCGACGTTGTTCCAGCCCTGCACGCCGCCGCCATCGTTGAAGTCCGAGGCGAGGCCGACATGGTCGATGCCGATCTTGCGCACGGTGTAGTCGATGGCGTCCCCCAGGTCCTTGAGGGTGGCCTTGGGTTCTTCATCGAGGATGCCGTACAGCGCGCTGGCGTACTCGCCGAACTTGTGTTCCGGCCAGGCGGCGATGATCGCGTCGCCCGGCATCAAGGCCACGGCCAGGTTGGGCAGGGGCGGCAGGTCGAACCGTGCGCGCAGGGCATTGAGCTTGTCCCGGGTCGGCTGGCTCAACGGGCGCAGGTAGGCGGAGAAGCCCACGATCTGCACCACGCCGCCGCTCTGCTTGATCAGTTGCAGCTCTTTGTCGCTCAGGTTGCGCGGGATATCCACCGACGCACGCGGCGCCGAGTGGGAGGCGACCATCGGTGTGCGGCTCAACTGCGCCACCTGCTCCAGGGCCTTGGTCGACATCTGCGATACATCGATGATCACTCCCAGGTCATTGAGGCGGTGCACCGCTTGCTTGCCGATGTCCGACAAACCGTCGAGGGCGTCGGTGGAGTCATTGAAAAACGGCAGCGGGCGCGACGAGTCCGACCAGGCGTTGTTGCCCACATAGCTGAAGCCGAACATGCGCATGCCCCGCGCCGCCCACAGGTCCAGCAGGTTCAGGTCGTTGCCCAGCGGGTAGGCGTTGAGCATGCTGATAAAGATCGCGAATTTGCCTTCGCCATGCAGACGTCGGAAATCATCCGGGGTGTAGGCGATGGCGACCTGGTTGGGGTAGTCGCGCACCATGCCGCTGATGATCTTGTAGCGCACTTCCTGTTCGTTGCGCGCGGCTTCGACAAAACCGTCGGTGGGCTTGTGCGGGGCATTGGGGCCGTTCCAGATTTCCGGCCAGCCGAAAATCGTCAGCGCCGCACCGGACAAGCGCCCGCGTGCCGCTTTGGCCAGGTCAAACTGGCCGCTGCCGTCCCTGTCCGCCTCGTTGCCTGCGGTGCCGAAATCGATGGGTACGGTGATATGACTGTCGAACGACAACAGCCGGTCCTGCATTTCATTGGCCTGCTTGATCACCTCCAACGGGTAACCGGCATTGCCCTTGAACCAGTGATCCCAGGCCAGGAAACCGGCCCCGGCGCCGATGGCCAGTGCCAACGGCAAGCCGATATACAGCGCCTTTTTCGAACGTGGTTTTGTCATTGCCATCTCAGTCAGTTGAGGCCTTCGCTATCAGGGAAGAACGAGTGATAGGTGGGGAAATTTAGGCGGGCAGGGCGCGCCGGTAAATTTCCCCGGCGTGCAAACGTTCTAGCTCTGATAAAGCCGTTTCCTAAGGTAGACAATGACCATCTCTCGACGTGGGTTCATCGCAGGCCTGGCGCTGACAGGCGCCGCTGTGCCGGCCGCCTTCTATGCCCATCGCGAGTTGACGCGTGAAGAAGAATTGCCCATCACCCCCGGCGAAGCCACGGTAGACCTGGCCGATACCGCCGGCCAGCACCTAGCGAACACGCTGCGTGGGGTGTGGAGCCTGCGCCTGGAAGGCCGCGACGCCGGCCTCAAGGGCCTGCCGTTGGAAGGTCTGGAGTTGCTGCTCGACATCGCCCCGCGTGGACGTGGCTTGAGGGGGTACCTGGACACCGCTGCCAACCTGCGCGCCAGGGGCGAGCCACGTTACCGCGTGCTGGGTGACCTGCTGACAGGGGAGAGCGCCGTGCTCTATTGGCGCCTGATCGACCGCGACGCGATTGACGGCGTCCCCGCCTATGAGTTCAAGATGACCCTTGACCAGGTCTGGGCGGATTTTGCCAATGCCGGCAGCAGCACACTCAGCGGTCAGATCCTTGACCTCGACCGGCCCTTGGCGCTGGTCGAGCGTGATAACCGCTTTATCGCGCATAAACAGTGGTTCCCCGAGGCCCGGCAACGCATCGGTCTGAACCCGACCCTGCTGGCCTGGCTGATTTCCCCCGAACACCGTCTGTTCCACCAACTGTGGCATGCCACCCGTGACCAGTGGCACAAACTCTCCGAAGAAAAGCGCGACGCCCTGCGCGGCATCGGCTGGCAACCCGGCCCGCGTGGCCATGAGCGCGACGCCCGGGGCAAGCGCAAGGACCGCAACGGCTCGGGTATCGACTTCTTCTTCATGCACCGCCACATGCTCGGCACCGCGCGCTCCATGCAGGACCTGCCTTCATGGCCGCAATTCCCCGAGCCGCAACCGGCCTTGGAGCGCGATCGCCTGGGCTTTCTGCGCTACTTCGACAACCACGACGGCTTTGCGCTGCCGCCCACCTGGTGGGCGCCGGATGACAGCGACTACACCCAGTGGGTCAGCGACATCAAGGCCGCCGAGACCTATCACAGCAATTTCCAGGTGTGGGAGTCGCAGTACCGCGACCCGCGCTACCTGGCCAGATTCACCCTGGGGCAGCTCGGTTCCGAAATGGAGCTGGGCCTGCACGACTGGCTGCACATGCGCTGGGCCTCGGTGCCCCGCGACCCGTCCAACGGCGCACCGGTGCCCATGGCCCGCGACCCCTCCGACTTCGCCCCGCGCTGGTACGCGGCGGAAAACGACTTCCTCGGCGACCCGTTTTCCTCCCACGTCAACCCGGTGTTCTGGCACTTCCACGGCTGGATCGACGACCGCATCGAAGACTGGTTTCGCGCCCATGAGCGCTTCAATCCGGGCGAAGTCCGCCGCATGGAGGTCAACGGCGTAGCCTGGTTCGCGCCGGGCCGCTGGGTGGAAGTCGGCGACCCCTGGCTGGGGCCGGATACCCACGGCTGCAGCACCACCCCAGGGTTGCAGATGGGCCGGTCGATGGAGATGGACCCGGAGACCATGAAGCTGGCGCTGCGCATCACCTTCGGTGAAGACGAAAACAGGCTGCAGGGGCTGTTCAAGCGGGTGCCGAGACGACCGTGGTACGCCCGGCACCTGAAACTTGCCTGAACCTGTAGTGAGCAGGCTTGCCCCGCGCTGGGCTGCGCAGCAGCCCCATCAAAGCCGGTGTGTTCTTTCAGGTAAAACGAGGTGGCCGGATTAGGGCCGCTTCGCAGCCCAGCGCGGGGCAAGCCCGCTCACTACAACAGACCCGCCCACCACGGGAATCCCTCCGAGATTGAACCAACCCCGTCCCACCTTGTCCCCGCTTCCCATGTCACCCACCGCCCGCCAAATCCCTTAATTTTCCAAGCCTGCCGGAAGCCTCTCCAGGCCCCCGGCTGCGCCCGCGTTTTTTGACCGCGGTGCGCCCAGCAGACCCGATCCAAACGGCAGCTGAAAACGGACTTTCTTCTCAACCGTGACTTATCAGGCAGGTTACCCCCATGCAGTTCAGCGAATTATTGGCAGCGATTTCCACCCACGCGATCCGTCTGCAACTGGAAGAAGGCGACCTGATCATCCTTGGTGACGACGAGGCGCTGGACGATGCGCTGTGGGATCAACTGATCGCCCACAAGCCGCGCCTGCTGGAACTGGTCGCTGAACATGGCGGTGACTGGCTGAGCCCGGCCTACCGCATCACGCCGGACATGCTGCCGCTGGTCAGCCTCGACCAGGCGGCCATCGACCGTATCGTCGCCGCTATCCCCGGTGGCGCGGCGAATGTGCAGGACATCTACCCGCTGGCGCCGCTGCAGGAGGGCATGCTTTACCACCATCTGTCGGCGGAGCAGGGCGATCCCTACGTACTGCACGCGCAGTTCGAGTTCGACAGTCGTGCACGTTTGCAGGCGTTTGCCCAAGCCTTGCAGTGGGTGATAGATCGCCATGACATCCTGCGCACCTCGATGGTCTGGCAGCGTCTCGACGAGCCGCTGCAAGTGGTGTGGCGCAAGGCAACCCTGTCGTGCGAGGCCGTGGGCTTCGATGCGCGCACCGATCGCATGGACCTGGGCCAGGCACCGCTGCTGCGCCTGGTGTACACCGCAGATCCAGCGGACGGGCGCGTGGCGGCAACGTTGCTGTTTCACCACACCATCCTCGACCACACCGCCCTTGACGTGGTGCGCCACGAGATCCAGCTGTACCTGGCCGGCGAACAAGCCCAGGCCGGTGAGCCGGTGCCGTTTCGCAGCTATATCGCCCAGGTGCGCCATGGCGTCAGCGAGCAGGCCCATGAGGCGTTTTTCCGCGAGATGCTGGCGGATATCGACGAGCCGACGCTGCCGTTCGGCTTGCAGGATGTGCAGGGCGATGGCCTGGGCATCGACGAGGCGCGCATCCCCGTTGACAGCGCACTGAGCCGCCGCCTGCGCACCCTGGCCCGCCCGCTGGGCGTGAGCGTGGCGAGCATGATGCACCTGGCGCTGGCCCGCGTATTGGGCGTGGTCGCCGGGCGTGACGCGGTGGTGTTCGGCACCGTGATGCTCGGACGCATGGGCGCGGGCGAGGGCGGGGAACGAGCCCTGGGCATGTTCATCAACACCTTGCCCCTGCGCGTGGATGTGGGCGAGCAGGGCGTGCGGTCCGGGGTCAAGGCCACCCATGAGCGCCTCACCGCATTGCTCAATCACGAACACGCCTCCCTCGCGCTGGCCCAGCGCTGCAGTGGCGTGGCGGCGCCGACGCCGTTGTTCAGCGCCATGCTCAACTACCGCCATAGCGCCGCCACGGACATGGCCGAGGTGATCGAGGTGGCCGAGGGCATCCGCGTGCTCAGTGCCGAGGAGCGCACCAACTACCCGCTGACGGTCAACGTCGATGACCTGGGCGAGGATTTTGCGCTGACGGTGATGGTCGATGCCGCCATTGGCGCCGAACGGGTCGCCGCTTACCTGCATACCGCCCTGGACAGCCTGGCCGACGCCCTTGAGCAGCGACCGGATATGCCGCTCAGCGGCCTGAACATCCTGCCCGACGCCGAACGCCACACCCTGCTGCACGGCCTCAACCACAGCCCCACCCAATACGCCGATACCGCACTGATCCACCATCAAGTCGAAGCCCACGCCGCCGCCCAGCCTGACGCGATTGCCCTGCGCTTTGACAACCAGCGCGTTACCTACCGCCAGCTCAACGAACGTGCCAACCAGGTCGCCCATCGCCTGCTGGCCCAGGGCATTCGCCCGGATGATCGCGTGGCGATCTGCGTGGAGCGCGGCCCGGAGATGATCATCGGCCTACTGGGCACCCTCAAGGCCGGCGCCGGCTACGTGCCGATCGACCCGGCCTACCCGCTG
Organism: Pseudomonas sp. FBCC-B1565; assembly: GCF_059133265.1. Taxonomy (NCBI): domain Bacteria; kingdom Pseudomonadati; phylum Pseudomonadota; class Gammaproteobacteria; order Pseudomonadales; family Pseudomonadaceae; genus Pseudomonas; species Pseudomonas sp. FBCC-B1565. The sequence continues at coordinate 3,981,625 of NZ_CP101438.1, read as the reverse complement.
GAACGCATCGCCTACACCCTGGCCGACAGCGCACCCTTGGCGGTATTGGTGCAAGCCAATACGTGCCATCTGGTCGGCGACCTGCCACAGATCGACCTCAATGGCTTGCGCGGCGAGTCCATCGTCAACCCACGCGTCGACCTCAGCCCGGCCCACCTGGCCTACGTGATCTACACCTCCGGCTCCACCGGCCAGCCCAAGGGCGTGATGATCGAACACCGCCAGGTTGCGCGCTTGTTCACCGCCACCGAACACTGGTTCGGCTTCAACCGCAACGACGTCTGGGCGTTGTTCCATTCCTTTGCCTTCGACTTCTCGGTATGGGAAATCTGGGGTGCGCTGATGCACGGCGGCCAGTTGCTGATCGTGCCGCAACTGGTCAGCCGCTCGCCGGACGAGTGCTACACGCTGCTCTGCGAAGCCGGTGTGAGCGTCCTCAACCAGACGCCCAGCGCCTTCCGCCAATTGATCGCTGCGCAAGGCCAGAACCCCCAGTCCCATTCCCTGCGCCAGGTGATCTTCGGCGGCGAAGCGCTGGAACCGGGCCTGCTCAAGCCGTGGTACGCCCGGGCGATCAACGCCGGCACGCAACTGGTGAACATGTACGGCATCACCGAAACCACCGTTCACGTGACCTATCGCGCCCTGGAAGCGGCGGATGCGCAGTTGGTCGGCGTCAGCCCAATTGGCGTACGCATTCCCGACTTGCAGTTGTATGTGCTCGATGCACGCCGCGAGCCGTTGCCGCTGGGGGTAGTGGGCGAGTTGTACGTGGGCGGCGCCGGGGTGGCGCGGGGTTACCTCAACCGTGAAGCGCTGACCGCCGAGCGCTTCCTGGTCGACCCGGCCAGCGGCCAGCGCCTGTACAAGACCGGCGACCTCGGCCGCCTGCTGGCCGACGGCAGCGTCGAATACCTGGGCCGCAACGATGACCAGGTGAAGATCCGTGGTTTCCGTATCGAACTGGGTGAGATCGAAGCGCACCTGGCCAGCGCCGAGGGCGTGCGTGACGCGGTAGTCATCGCCCGTGAAGACCAGCTGGGCGACAAGCGCCTCGTGGCCTACGTGATAGCCGAAGGCGAATTGCGTGCCGCCGACCTGCGCGACCACCTGTTGCTGAGCCTGGCCGACTACATGGTACCCAGTGCCTTTGTGCTGCTGGATAAATTCCCGCTCACCACCAACGGCAAACTCGACCGCAAGGCCCTGCCGGCGCCGGATGCCGATGCCCTGGCGCGCCGCGGTTACCAGGCGCCCCAAGGCGCGGTGGAAACGGCCATCGCGGCGATCTGGCAAGACCTGCTCACGCTTGACCGGGTGGGGCGTGACGACAACTTCTTCGAACTCGGAGGCCACTCGCTGTTGGCGGTCAAGCTGATCGAGCGCATGCGCCAGGTCGATCTCAGCGCCGATGTGCGCGTGCTGTTCGGCCAGCCGACGCTGGCGGCACTGGCCGCTGCGGTGGGGGGGCAGCACGAGGTGCAGGTGCCGGCCAACCGGATTACCGCCGCCACCCGGCACATCACCCCGGACATGCTGCCCCTGGTGGAGTTGGACCAGGCTGGCCTCGACCACATTATCCAGAGCGTGCCCGGCGGCGTCAGCAATGTGCAAGATATCTACGGCCTGGCGCCGTTGCAGGCCGGTATCCTGTATCACCACCTGGCTACCACCGAAGGCGATCCCTACGTGTTGCAGGTGCAGTTCAGCTTCGACGACCACACGGCGGTGGACGCGTTTGTCCAGGCGCTGCACAGCGTGATCGAGCGCAATGACATCCTGCGCACCGCGATCCTCTGGGAAGGCCTCGACGAGCCGGTGCAGGTGGTGTTGCGCCAGGCGGCGCTGGCCGTCGAGCGCATCGACGAACCGTTGGCGCAGTTGCAGCAACGCTTCGACCCGCGTCACTTCCGCCTGGACTTGAGCCGTGCGTCGCTGATGCGCTTTGTCTACGCCGAAGAGCAGGGCCGCTTTGTCGGCATCCTGCTGTTGCACCATATCCTGCTCGACCACACCGCGCTGCAAGTGCTGGTGGAAGAAATGAGCGCCAGCCTGGCCGGCAACAGCGCGCAACTGCCCGCCGCCGTGCAGTACCGCAACTACGTGGCCCAGGCGCGGTTGGGCGTCAGCCAGGCGCAGCACGAAGCGTTCTTCAGCGAGATGCTTGGCGACATCGACGAGCCGACCCTGGCCTTCGGCCTGCAGGACGTGAATGGCGATGGCAGCGGTATCATCGAGGCCCATTTGCCCTTGGAGCCGGCACTGAGCCTGGGCCTGCGCGAACAGGCGCGACAACTGGGCGTGAGCAGCGCGAGCCTGGTGCACCTGGCCTGGGCGCAGGTGCTGGGGCAGGTGTCCGGCCAACAGTCGGTGGTGTTCGGTACGGTATTGCTGGGGCGCATGCAGGGTGGCGAAGGTGCCGACCGGGCGCTGGGCATGTTCATCAATACCTTGCCGTTGCGGGTCAGCCTCGGTGCCGTGGGTGTGCAAGCCGGCGTGCGCGCCACCCATGCGCGCCTGGCGCAGTTGCTCGGGCATGAACATGCGTCGTTGTCCCTGGCCCAGCGCTGCAGTGGCGTGCCGGGTTCGCTGCCGCTGTTCAGCACCTTGCTCAACTATCGCCACAGCGCACCGGGGGAGGCGCCGGGAGACAACCCGTTCGCGGCCTCCGGCATTCAGATCCTCAGTTCCGAAGAACGCAGCAACTACCCGCTGGTGCTCAACGTCGATGACCTGGGCACAGGCTTTGCCTTGACGGTACAAGGCGTGGCAAGCCTGGATGTGCAGCGCGTGGGGGACTACATGCTCACCGCGCTGCGCCATCTGGTGACGGCGTTGCAACAGGCGCCGACCACGCCGTTGCAGGCGGTGTCGATCCTGCCGGCCGCCGAGCGTCGCCAGGTACTGGTGGACTTCAACGCCACCGCCCGTGAGTATCCGGCGCACCTTACCGTGCACCAGTTGTTCGAAGCCCAGGCGCTGGCCCGGCCGGAAGCGGTCGCGGCAGTGCAGGGCGCGTTGTCCCTGAGTTACCGTGACCTCAACCGCCGCGCCAACCGCCTGGCCCATCACTTGCTCAACCAGGGTGTGCAACCCGGCGAGAGCGTGGCGATTGCACTGCCGCGTTCGCTCGACCTGCTGATCTGCCAGTTGGCGATCCTCAAGTGCGGCGCGGTGTATGTGCCACTGGACATCAACGCGCCGGTCGAACGCCAGGCATTCATCGTGCAGGACAGTGGCGCACACCGGGTGCTGACGACCCTGGCCGACCTGAACCTGGACGCGCTGTCGCCGCGCAACCCGGAACTGCCGCAGGCTGCCGAAAGCGTCGCCTACATCCTCTACACCTCCGGCTCCACCGGCGCGCCGAAAGGCGTGCAAGTGCCGCACCGCGCTATCTCGCGCCTGGTGCTGAATAACGGTTATGCCGATTTCAATGCGCGCGACCGCGTGGCGTTCGCCTCCAACCCGGCATTCGACGCCAGCACCCTCGAGGTGTGGGCACCCCTGCTCAATGGCGGCTGCGTGGTGGTGGTCGAGCATGCGGTGCTGTTGTCCCAGGCGGCGTTCGCTGCGTTGTTGCACGAGCAAGCCGTCAACGTGCTGTGGATGACCGCCGGGCTGTTCCACCAGTACGCCGACGCGCTGCTGCCGGTGTTCGCGCAGTTGCGCTACCTGATCGTCGGTGGCGATGTCCTCGACCCCCAGGTGATCGGCCGGGTGCTCAGGCACGGCAAGCCCCAGCACCTGCTCAATGGCTACGGGCCCACCGAAGCCACTACGTTTTCCACCACCCATGAAATCACCCGGGTCGGCGAGGGCGGCATCCCCATCGGGCGGCCGATCGCCAATGCCCAGGCCTATGTGCTGGACCCACGCCAGCAACCGCTGCCGTTGGGTGTGGTCGGCGAGCTGTACATCGGCGGTGCGGGCGTGGCCACGGGGTATTTGAACCAACCGCAGCTCACCGCCGAGAAATTTATCCCGAACCCTTTCGGTGAGGGCCTGCTGTACCGCACCGGTGACCTGGCCTGCTGGCAGGCTGACGGCACTTTGCTGTACCAGGGGCGTAATGACCTGCAGGTGAAGATCCGTGGTTTCCGTATCGAACCCGGCGAAATCGAAACCTGCCTGGCCAGTTTTTCCGGCGTGAAGGACGTAGTGGTGCTGGCCCGCGAAGACCAGCCCGGCGACAAACGCCTTGTGGCCTACTACACGGCCGGTGCGGCGCTGGAGATCGAAGCCCTGCGCGCGCACCTGCAAGGCCGGTTGCCGGACTACATGGTGCCCTCGGCCTATGTGTGGCTGGAGCTGTTGCCGCTGACCGCCAATGGCAAGCTCGACCGCAAGGGCCTGCCGGTGCCGGACCAGAGTGCGCTGCTCAGCCGTGGTTTCGAGGCGCCGGAAGGCGAAGTGGAGACCCAGCTGGCGCAGATCTGGCAGGACGTGCTCAAGCTGGAGCGGGTCGGTCGTCATGATCATTTCTTCGAACTCGGCGGGCATTCGCTGCTGGCGGTCAGCCTGATCGAACGCATGCGCCAGGTCGGTCTGAGCTGTGACGTGCGCGTGTTGTTCAGCCAGCCAAGCCTGGCGGCGCTGGCGGCTGCCGTGGGCAGTGGCCGGGAAATCGTGGTGCCGGCCAATGGCATTCCACAGGGGTGTACCCGGATCACGCCGGCGATGCTGACGCTGGTGCAACTCGACCCCTCGGCCATCGAACGTATCGTGGCGAACGTGCCCGGCGGAGCGGCGAATGTGCAGGACATCTACCCGCTGGCGCCGTTGCAGGAAGGCATTCTCTACCACCACATCAGCGCCGAGCAGGGCGATCCGTACCTGCTGCAATCGCGCATGGCCTTCGACAGCCTCGAACGTTTGCACGGCTTCATGCAGGCCCTGCAACAGGTGGTGGCCCGTCACGACATCCTGCGCACCGGCGTGGTCTGGGAAGGCCTGGACAGCCCGGTGCAAGTGGTGTGGCGCAAGGCGCAGTTGAGCGTGCAAGCGGTCGACCTGGACCCGGCCGACGGCGACATCATCGAGCAGTTGCACGCACGCTTCGATGCCCGTCACTACCGCCTGGACATCACCCAGGCGCCGTTGCTGCGCATGGTGTATGCCCAGGACCCGGAGCATCACCGGGTGGCGGCGATCCTGTTGTTCCATCACCTGGCGCTGGATCACACCGCCATGGAGGTGGTGGGCCAGGAAATGCGCGCGTTCATGTTCAACCAGGCGCAGGACCTGCCCGAGGCGGCGCCATTTCGCAACTACGTGGCCCAGGCGCGCCTGGGTGTCAGCGTGGAGGAGCACGAGGCGTTCTTCCGCGACATGCTCGCCGATGTGGATGAGCCGACCTTGCCGTTTGGTGTACAGGACGTGCAGGGCGATGGGCGCGATATCGAGGAAGCTGAACAGGCTGTGGATGCCGCGCTGGCCCAACGGGTACGCGAACAGGCGCGGCAACTGGGCGTCAGCGCCGCGAGCCTGATGCACCTGGCCTGGGCACAGGTGCTGGGGCTGGTGTCCGGGCGTGACGACGTGGTGTTCGGCACCGTGTTGATGGGGCGCATGCAGGCCGGTGACGGTGCGGACCGTGCGTTGGGCATGTTCATCAACACCTTGCCCTTGCGCGTGGACGTGGCCGCCACTGCCGCCGCTGCGGTCAAGGCCACCCACGGGCGCTTGAGCGCCTTGCTCGGCCATGAACACGCGTCCCTGGCGCTGGCCCAGCGTTGCAGCGGCGTGGCAGGTGCATCGCCGCTGTTCAGCGCCTTGCTCAACTACCGTCACAGCAGCCCCGGTGAAATGGCCCGCGACGGCCACGGCATCTGGGAAGGCGTGCAACTGCTCGGCGGCGAAGAGCGTAGCAACTACCCGCTGACCTTGAGCGTGGATGACCTGGGTGAAGGCTTTGCCCTCACGGTACTGGCGCTGCCGCAGATCGGCGCCCAGCGCTTGTGCGGCTATATGCATAACGCCGTAGAACAATTGGTGGTCTGCCTGGAAAACGCACCGACGACCGTGCTCAACCAACTGCCGATCCTGCCGGCGGCGGAGCGCGAAACCCTGCTGCGCGATTTCAACGCCACCGCCGAGGATTTCCCGCACGGGCAGACCGTCCACGCTGCCTTCGAAGTGCAGGCCGAACGCCAACCCCAGGCCGTCGCGGTGGTGCAGGACGGTGAGGCGTTGACCTACGAACAGCTCAACCGGCGCGCCAACCAACTGGCTCATCACCTGTTGGCACTCGGTGTACAGCCCGACGACCGCGTCGCGCTCTGCTGCCGTCGCGGCCCGCAGATGCTGGTGGGTTTGCTGGGTATCCTCAAGGCCGGTGCCGGTTACGTGCCGATTGACCCGGCCTATCCCGCCGAGCGCATCGCCTATTTGCTCCAGGACAGCGCGCCGGTGGCGGTGCTGGCCGAAGCCACTACCCGCGACCTGTTGGGCAGCATCGCCACGCTGGACCTGCACGACCCAGGCCTGCAGCAGTATCCCGTCAGCAACCCACGGCTCAACGCCTTGACCCCGGCGCACCTGGCCTACGTCATTTACACCTCCGGCTCCACCGGCCAGCCCAAAGGCGTGATGGTGGAACACCGCAGCGTGGAAAACCTGGTGCACTGGCACTGCGAAGCCTTTGGCCTGGATGCGACGAGCCATACCAGCAGCGTGGCCGGTTTCGGTTTTGATGCCATGGCCTGGGAGGTCTGGCCGGCGCTGTGCGTGGGCGCGACCTTGCACCTGCCGCCGGCCGATCTGGGCAATGAAAACATCGACGAACTGCTGGCCTGGTGGCTGGCGCAACCGCTGGACGTCAGCTTCCTGCCGACGCCGGTGGCCGAGTACGCGTTCAGCCAGCAGCTGCAACACCCGACCCTGCGCATCCTGCTGATCGGTGGTGATCGCCTGCGCCAGTTCACCCACGAACGGCGCTTTGCGGTGATCAACAACTACGGCCCCACCGAAGCCACGGTGGTCGCCACCTCCGGCCGTGTACGCGCCGGGCAGGTGCTGCATATCGGGCGACCCGTCGCCAACGGCCGTGTCTACCTGCTGGACGCGCACTTGCGTGCGGTGCCGGTGGGCGTAGCGGGCGAGTTGTACGTGGGCGGCAGCGGCGTGGCTCGCGGTTACCTGAACCGCCCGGACCTGACCGCCGAACGTTTCCTGCAAGACCCGTTCAACACCGGGCGCATGTACCGCACCGGCGACCTGGCGCGCTGGTTGCCCGATGGCGCTATCGAGTACCTGGGCCGTAACGATGACCAGGTCAAAGTGCGCGGCGTGCGGGTTGAACTGGGCGAGATCGAAAACTGCCTAGCGGCCGTGGAAGGCGTCGGCGAAGCGGTGGTGCTGGAGCGTGACGGCCGCTTGATTGCCTGGTTCACCGCACAGCAACCACTGGACATCGAAACCCTGCGCACGCACCTGCAAGCCCAATTGCCCGAGGCCCTGGTGCCGGTCGCCTATGTGCAGGTGCAGGCATTGCCCCTGACCGCCAACGGCAAGCTGGACCGCAAGGCCCTGCCGCAGCCGGATCAAGCGGCGCTGCTGACCCGCGAATACGCAGCGCCCCAAGGCGAGGTGGAAACCACCCTGGCGCGCCTCTGGTCCGAGGTGCTGCAGGTTGAACAGGTGGGGCGCCATGACCACTTCTTCGAACTCGGCGGCCACTCGTTGCTGGCCGTCAGCCTGATCGAGCGCATGCGCCAGGTCGGCCTGAGTGCCGATGTGCGCGTGCTGTTCAGCCAGCCGACCCTGGCCGCCCTGGCCGCCGCCGTGGGCAGTGGCCGCGAAGTGCAGGTGCCGGCCAATCGCATTACTGCCGATTGCCGGCGCATCACCCCGGACCTGCTGACATTGGTGCAACTCGACCAGGCGACGATTGATCACGTGGTCGCCCAAGTGCCCGGCGGCGCCGCCAACGTGCAGGACATCTACCCGCTGGCGCCGTTGCAGGAAGGCATTCTGTACCACCACATCACGGCCGGGCAGGGCGACCCGTACCTGCTGCAATCTCACCTGGCGTTCGACAACCTTGAGCGGCTGAATGCCTTTGCCCAGGCGTTGCAGCAGGTGATCGACCGTCACGATATCCTGCGCACCGCCGTGGTCTGGGAGGGCCTGGCGCAACCGCTGCAAGTGGTGTGGCGCAAGGCCGAGTTGGCGGTGCAGGCGGATGTGCTTGAGCACCTGCACCAGCGCTTCGACCCGCGTCAGTACTGTGTGCCGATGAACCAGGCGCCGCTGGTGCGCCTGGTGTATGCGCCGGACCCGGCGCATCAGCGGGTGGTCGCGATCCTGTTGTTCCACCACATTGCCCTCGACCACACGGCGCTCGACGGCGTACGCCACGAGATGCAGGCCAGCCTGCTCGGGCTGCCGCAGCCGAGCGGTGCGGCCACGCCGTACCGCAACTACGTGGCCCAGGCCCGCCTGGGCGTCAGCGAAGCGGAGCATGAGCAGTTCTTCCGCGGGATGCTCGGTGATATCAGCGAGCCGACGTTGCCGTTTGGCTTGCAGGATGTGCGCGGCGACGGCAACGCCATTGAAGAGCTGCAACTGAACCTGGACCCGTCGCTCAACCAGCGCCTGCGTACCCAGGCCCGCTTGCAGGGGGTGAGTGCCGCGAGCCTGTTCCACCTGGCCTGGGCGCGGGTACTGGCCAGCACGTCCGGCCAGGAACACGTGGTGTTCGGCACCGTGCTGCTGGGCCGCATGCAAGGCGGCCAAGGCAGTGACCGTGCCCTGGGCATGTTCATCAATACCTTGCCGTTGCGTGTCGACATCGATGGGCGCGGCGTACGCGCTGCGGTCAAGCAGACCCATGCACAACTGACCGCGCTGCTCGGCCATGAACACGCGTCCCTGGCCCTTGCCCAGCGTTGCAGCGGGGTTGCCGCGCCGCAGCCGTTGTTCAGTGCGATGCTCAACTACCGCCACAGCGACAGCCGGCTGGCGCCGGTGTCCCAGGCCTGGGAAGGCATCCAGACCCTGGCCAGCGAGGAACGCACCAACTACCCGTTGACGTTGAACGTGGACGATCAGGGCGACGGTTTCCGCCTCACCGCGATGACCGCGCAGTCGATTGGCGCGCAACGCATCTGCGGTTACCTGCAGGTGACCTTGCAGGGCCTGGTCGACGCGCTGGAGCAGGCACCGCAGTGGGCGGTCAACCGCCTGCCGGTGCTGGAGGCCCAGGAGCGTCAGCAACTGCTGGCCGGTTTCAATGCTACCGAAGTGGCTTACGACCTGGAGCAGACCCTGCACGGCCTGTTCGAAGCGCAGGTGACGCGGACGCCGGACGCCATCGCCGTCAAGGCCGATGACCGCGTATTGACCTATGCCGAGCTGAATGCACGGGCCAATCAACTGGCCCACTACCTGCTGGAATTGGGCGTGCAGCCGGATTCGCGGGTGGCGATCTGCGTGGAGCGCGGCCTGGACATGGTCATCGGCCTGTACGCGATGCTCAAGGCCGGCGCCGCCTATGTGCCGCTGGACCCGGCATACCCGCTGGAGCGCATCGCCTACATGCTCGAAGACAGCGCGCCGGTGGCGGTGCTGGCCCAGGGCGCGACGCGGGCATTGCTGGGGGACGTGCCGGTGGTCGATCTGGACCAGCCGACCTGGCAGCAACAACCCACCAACAATCCACAGGTCGCGGCACATGGCGCCTACGTGATCTACACCTCCGGCTCCACCGGGCAACCCAAGGGCGTGATCAACGACCACCCCGGCGTGGTCAACCGCCTGCTGTGGATGCAGGACGCCTATGGCCTCAAGGCCCATGACCGGGTGCTGCAAAAAACACCGTTCAGCTTCGACGTGTCGGTGTGGGAATTTTTCTGGCCGCTGTTCACCGGCGCCTGCCTGGTGATGGCGCGCCCGGGCGGTCACAAAGACCCGGCCTATCTGTGCGAAGTCATCGCGAAAGAACAGATCACCACGCTGCACTTTGTGCCGTCGATGCTCGACGTGTTCCTGGCCCATGGTGATGTAAGCCAGGCCGCCGGACTGGTCCGTGTGATGTGCAGCGGCGAAGCCTTGCCCGGCAGCCTGGTGCGGCGCTTCAAGCAGCAGTTGCCGGACATCGGCCTGTACAACCTGTACGGCCCGACCGAAGCAGCGGTGGACGTGACCGCATGGAACTGCGCACGGCCGGACGTCCCGGACAACACACCCATCGGCAAACCCATCGCCAACACCCGCCTGTACGTGCTCGATGCACAGATGCAGCCCGTGCCATTGGGCGTGGTCGGCGAGCTGTACATCGGCGGCGTGCAAGTGGCGCGGGGTTACCTGAACCGGCCGGAGCTGACCGCCGAGCGCTTCCTCAAGGACCCGTTCACCGGTGGCCGCCTGTATCGCACCGGGGACCTGGGGCGTTACCTGGCCGACGGAAACATCGAATACCTCGGGCGCAACGATGACCAGGTGAAGATCCGTGGCCTGCGCATCGAACTGGGCGAAATCCAGGCGCGCCTGCTGGAACATCCCCAGGTCAGCGAAGCCGCGGTGGTGGCCCGTGAAGAGCGGCTCGTCGCCTACTACACCGGCGCTCGCTCAGCCGACCTGCGCGAGCATCTGTTGCAGCACCTGCCGGAGTTCATGGTGCCTGCGCTGTTCGTGCACCTGGACGCGTTGCCGTTGAGCCCCAACGGCAAGCTGGACCGCAAGGCACTGCCGGCGCCAGACGCCGATGCCTTGACCCTGCGCGACTACGAAGCCCCGGTGGGCGACACCGAAATCCTTCTGGCGCAACTCTGGGCCGAACTGCTCAACGTGGAGCGGGTAGGGCGCCAGGACAATTTCTTTGAACTGGGCGGGCATTCGCTGCTCGCCGTGAGCTTGATCGGGCGCTTGCGCCAGGAAGGCATGGAAGCCGATGTGCGTGGGTTGTTCGAACAGCCGACCCTGGCCGGCTACGCCGCAATGACTGAACGAATGGAGATCGTCCTGTGAGCATTCTCGAACTGCTGGCGACGCTGAAAACCAAGGATGTGCAACTCGCGCTCAAGGGCGAGCAATTGTCGGTACAAGGCAACAAGCAAGCGCTGAGCGACCCGTTGATCCTCGCCGCCCTGCGCGAACATAAACCGGCGCTGATCGAGCTGATCAAGGCTGGTGACTACTCGGCGGCCAACGAGGTGCCGGCCAATGGCATCCCGGCTGGCGCCACACAGATCACCCCGGCGATGTTGACCCTGTCCGAGCTGAGCCAGGACGAGATCGACCGGATCGTCGCCACCGTCGACGGCGGGGTGGCGAATATCCAGGACATCTACCCATTGGCGCCGCTGCAGGAAGGCATTCTCTTCCACCACGTCAGCACCGAGCAGGGCGACCCCTATGTGATGCAGTCGCAGTTCGCCTTCGACTCTATCGAGCGTTTCGAGGCGTTTGCCCAGGCCCTGCAAGGGGTGATGGACCGGCATGACATCCTGCGCACCGGCGTGGTCTGGGACGGCTTGCAGCAACCCTCGCAAGTGGTGTGGCGCACGGCAACGCTGCCGGTGCAGGCGCTGGAGCTGGACCCGGCCGACGGCGATATCGCCGGCCAGTTGCATGCGCGTTTCGACGCCCGCCATTACCGCCTCGACGTGACCCAGGCGCCCATGCTGCGCCTGGCCTGGGCCAAGGACCCGGCACAGCAGCGCATCGTCGCCATGCTGCTGTTCCATCACATGGCCCTGGACCACAGCGCCCTGGAAGTGGTGCGCCATGAAATGCAGGCGTTGCTGCAAGGCCACGCCGGGCAATTGGGGCACGCCGTGCCGTTTCGCAGCTACGTGGCGCAGGCGCGCCTGGGGGTCAGCGAGCAACAGCACGAGGCGTTCTTCCAGCAGATGCTCGGCGATGTGCTGGAGCCGACCTTGCCCTTCGGCCTGCAGGATGTGCAGGGCGATGGCCGTGGCATCAATGAACTCGACTGGCCGCTGACAGACACACTCAACCAGCGCCTGCGCGCTCAGGCCCGCGTGCTTGGGGTCAGCGTCGCCAGCCTGTTTCACCTGGGTTGGGCGCGGGTGCTGAGTGTGCTGGCCGGCAAGTCCCAGGTGGTGTTCGGCACCGTGCTGATGGGGCGCATGCAGGGCGGGCATGCTACGGACCGCGCCTTGGGCATATTCATCAACACCTTGCCGTTTCGCGTGGACGTGGGCGACGACGACCTGCGCAGTGCGGTCAAGGCCACCCATGCGCGCCTCACCGGGCTGTTGCGTCACGAACACGCGCCGCTGGCCCTGGCACAGCGTTGCAGCGGGGTGCTGGCGCCGACGCCATTGTTCAGCGCGCTGCTCAATTATCGCCACAGCGGCACCGGCACCAGCAGCGAGGCGGTGGCGGCGTGGCAGGGCATCGAGACCTTGCGTTCGGATGAGCGCACCAACTACCCGCTGACCTTGAGCGTCGATGACCTCGGCGAAGGGTTTGTCCTGCGGCTGTTGGCGACTACCCAGGTCGATCCGCAGCGTGTCTGCGCCTACCTGCAAACCGCCCTCGACCATCTGGTGACGGCTCTGGAGGAGGCGCCGCATACCGCGCTGAATCAGCTGGCAGTGGTTCCCGCCGACGAACAGCGCTTGCTGTTGCAGCACTTCAACGCCACCCAGGCGGATTTCCCCCAAGGCGACACGCTGCACGCGCGCGTCGAAGCCCAGGCGGCGCTCAGTCCCGACGCCACTGCCGCCGTGCATCAGGGCCGCCAGCTGACGTATGCCGAACTCAACCAGCAAGCCAACCTGCTGGCCCATCACCTGCTGGCGCTGGGGGTCCAGCCCGACGACCGCGTCGCCATCGTTGCCCGTCGCGGCCTCGACACCCTGGCCGGGCTGCTGGCGATCCTCAAGGCCGGCGCCTGCTATGTGCCGGTGGACCCGTCCCACCCGGCCGAGCGCCTCAACTACCTGCTCAGCGACAGCGCGCCGGTGGCAGTGTTGACCCAGCAGGCGCTGTTGGAGCGCCTGCCGGCCCTCGAAGTGCCGGTGATCAACCTCGACCGCTACACCTGGCAGCACCATTCGGCGAGCAATCCCAAGGTGGCGGTCACGCCGTCCAACCTGGCCTATGTGATCTACACCTCCGGCTCCACCGGGCTGCCCAAGGGCGTGATGGTCGAGCACCACACCGTGACCAACCTGGTGGACTGGCATTGCGGCGCCTTTGACCTGTGCGCCGGGCGCCATACGGCGAGTGTCGCCGGCTTTGGCTTTGACGCGATGGCCTGGGAAGTCTGGCCGGCGCTGTGCGTGGGCGCGACCCTGCACCTGCCACCGGCCCATGACGGCGCCGAGGATGTCGACGCACTGCTGGCCTGGTGGTGCGCGCAGCCGTTGGATGTGAGCTTCCTGCCCACGCCGGTGGCCGAGTACGCGTTCAGCCAGCAGCTCGAACACCCGACGCTGCGCACGCTGCTGATCGGTGGCGATCGCCTGCGCCAGTTCGGCCGTGCCCAGCGTTTTGAGCTGATCAACAACTACGGCCCCACCGAGGCCACTGTGGTCGCCACCTCCGGCAAGGTCGAGGCGGGCCAGCCGTTGCACATCGGCAAACCCATCGCCAACGCCACCGCGTACCTGCTGGATGAGCAACAGCAGCCGGTGCCGCTGGGCGTGACGGGGGAGTTGTACGTGGGCGGCAAAGGCGTGGCGCGCGGTTACCTGAACCGCCCGGAGCTGACCGCCGAGCGTTTCCTGCACGACCCGTTCAACCCCGGGCGCATGTACCGCACCGGCGACCTCGCACGCTGGCTGCCGGACGGCAACATCGAGTACCTGGGGCGCAATGACGACCAGGTGAAGATCCGTGGCATGCGCATCGAGCTGGGCGAAATCGAAACCCAGCTCAATCATCTGGCGGGCATCCAGGAAGCCGTGGTGCTGGTGCGTGACGAGCGCTTGGTTGCGTATTTCACCGAACAGCGCCAACTCGACCCGCTGGCGGTGGGCGATATCCGCGCCCACCTGGTGGCGCACCTGCCGGACTACATGGTGCCGGTCGCCTACGTGAAGCTGGACACGTTGCCCCTGACCGCCAATGGCAAGCTCGACCGCAAGGCCTTGCCGGCGCCGGACATGGCGGCGCTGTTTACCCGCGAGTACGTGGCGCCGGAAGGCGAGATCGAGAACGTGCTGGCGCAGATCTGGGCCGATGTGCTGCAGGTGCAGCGCGTGGGGCGGCGTGATCACTTCTTCGAACTGGGTGGGCATTCGTTGCTGGCGATGCGCATGGTCTCGCAGGTCCGTCAGCGCCTGGGTGTCGAGTTGCTGCTGGGCGACTTGTTTGCCAATGCCGAGTTGGCAGCGGTGGCTGAGGTGTTGGCTCAGTCAGGTCGCAGCACCTTGCCGGCTATTCTCCCGGCCAATCGCGATGAACCCACGCCGTTGTCCTTCGCCCAGCAACGCCTGTGGTTCCTGGCGCTGATGGAAGGCGCCAACACCGCCTACAACATTCCCATCGGCCTGCGCCTGCGTGGGCAGTTGCATGTGCAAGCGCTGCAACGGGCGTTGGCGCGCATCGTCGCGCGCCACGAAACCCTGCGCAGTCGCTTTGCCCAGCACGGTGACGAGGCCCAGGTGGTGATCGTGCCCGCCGAAGACGTGCTGCCCCTGCAAGTGCAGGACCTGCGCCGCCACCCGCAGCCGCAGCAGGCGCTGGACGCGCTGATCCATGGCGAGGCCTCGGCACCGTTCGACCTGGAGCGCGGCCCGCTGCTGCGTGGGCGCCTGGTGGTGATGGCCGGCGATCACCATGTGCTGTTGCTGACCCTGCACCATATCGTTTCCGATGGCTGGTCCATGGGCGTGCTCACCCGTGAACTGATGGCGCTGTACCAGGCCTTCAGCCACGGCCAGCCCGACCCCTTGCCGGCGTTGCCGATCCAGTACGGCGACTTCGCCGTGTGGCAGCGCCTGTGGCTCAGCGGCGAAGTGCTGCAGCGCCAGAGCACCTTTTGGCAACAGGCCCTGGCCGGTGCGCCGGCCTTGCTCACGCTGCCCACCGACCGCCCGCGCCCGGCGCAGCAGGACTACGCCGGCAGCAGCGTCGCGGTGCGCCTGGACGAACGCCTCACTGCCGGGCTCAAGGCCTTGAGCCAACGCCACGGCACCACGCTGTACATGACCTTGATGAGCGCCTGGGCCTCACTGCTGGCGCGGCTCTCCGGGCAGCACGATGTGGTGATCGGCTCGCCGGTGGCCAACCGCACGCGCAGTGAAGTGGAAGGGCTGATCGGCCTGTTCGTCAACACCCTGGCGGTGCGTATCGACACCTCCGGCGAGCTGAGCACCGAAGCGCTATTGGCGCGGGTCAAGGCCCAGGCCCTGGAAGCCCAGGCCCATCAGGACCTGCCGTTCGAACAAGTGGTGGAGATCACCCGGCCACCGCGCAGTCTGGCCCACAGCCCGCTGTTCCAGACCCTGCTGACCTGGCAGGACAGCAGCGCACCGACCCTGGCCCTGGGCGACCTGGCCTTGGAGGGCATCGTCGAGGACAGCCACTTTGCCAAGTTCGACCTGTCCCTGGACTTGTCGGAAGTGCAGGGCACCATCATCGGTGCGCTGGAATACGCGGTGGCGCTGTTCGACGCATCGACGGTGCAGCGTTACGTCGGCTACTTCACCCGCGTGTTGCAGGCCATGGTGGACAACGACCAGGCCGTGCTGGAACAGGTGCCGCTGGTGGATGAGCGCGAGCGCCAGCACCTGCTGTTTGATTTCAACGCCACCGAAGTGGCTTATGACCTTGAGCAGACTTTGCATGGCCTGTTCGAAGCACAGGTGACGTGGACGCCGGACGCCATCGCCGTCAAGGCCGATGACCGCGTATTGACCTATGCCGAGCTGAATGCGCGGTCCAATCAACTGGCCCACTACCTGCTGGAATTGGGCGTGCAGCCGGATTCGCGGGTGGCGATCTGCGTGGAGCGCGGCCTGGACATGGTCATCGGCCTGTACGCGATCCTCAAGGCCGGCGCCGCCTATGTGCCGCTGGACCCGGCATACCCGCTGGAGCGCATCGCCTACATGCTCGAAGACAGCGCGCCGGTGGCGGTGCTGGCCCAGGGCGCGACGCGGGCATTGCTGGGGGACGTGCCGGTGGTCGATCTGGACCAGCCGACCTGGCAACAGCAACCTGTCGACAACCCTCACGTGCCAGCCGTCAGTGCCTACGTGATCTACACCTCTGGCTCCACCGGCCAGCCCAAGGGTGTGATCAACGACCACCCCGGCGTGGTCAACCGCCTGCTGTGGATGCAGGACGCCTACGGTCTCAAGGCCCACGACAGGGTGTTGCAGAAAACCCCGTTCAGCTTCGACGTGTCGGTGTGGGAATTTTTCTGGCCGCTGTTCACCGGCGCCTGCCTGGTGATGGCGCGCCCAGGCGGTCACAAAGACCCGGCGTACCTGTGCGAGGTGATTGCCGCCGAGCAGATCACCACGCTGCACTTCGTGCCGTCGATGCTCGACGTGTTCCTGGCCCATGGCGATGTGAGCCAGGCAGCTGGACTGGTGCGCGTGATGTGCAGCGGCGAGGCTTTGCCCGGCAGCCTGGTGCGGCGCTTCAAGCAGCAATTGCCAGGCAGCCAATTGCATAACCTGTATGGCCCGACCGAAGCCGCTGTGGATGTGACCGCATGGAACTGCGCCGGGCCGGTGACGCCGGACAACACACCGATCGGCAAACCGATCGCCAACACCCGCCTGTACGTGCTCGACGCACAGATGCAGCCCGTGCCATTGGGCGTGGTCGGCGAGCTGTTCATCGGTGGCGTGCAAGTAGCGCGCGGTTACTTGAACCGCCCGGAACTGACCGCCGAACGCTTCCTCAAGGACCCGTTCACCGATGGCCGCCTGTATCGCACTGGCGACGTAGGCCGCTACCTGGTGGACGGCACTATCGAGTACCTGGGGCGCAACGACGACCAGGTGAAGATCCGTGGCCTGCGCATCGAGCTGGGGGAAATCCAGGCGCGCCTCACCGACTACCCGCAGGTCAATGAAGCCGCGGTGATCGCCCGTGACAATCGCCTGATTGCCTACTACACCGGGGCGTTCAGCGAGATCGATGCCTTGCGCACGCACCTGTTGCAGCACCTGCCGGAGTTCATGGTGCCGGCGATCTTCGTGCATCTGGAGACGCTGCCCCTGAGCCCCAACGGCAAGCTCGACCGTAAGGCACTGCCCGCGCCGGGCCTGGACTCGGTGGTGGTGCGCGAGTACGAAGCGCCCCAGGGCGACACGGAAATCGCCCTGGCCTGCCTGTGGGCCGAGTTGCTCAACGTGGAGCGCGTGGGCCGTCACGACAACTTCTTCGAGCTGGGTGGCCACTCGTTGCTCGCCGTGAGCCTGATGGGGCGCATGCGCCGCCTCGGGTTGTCGGCGGATGTGAAGGTATTGTTCGGCCAGCCGACCTTGTCGGCGTTAGCCGCCGCGTTGGGCGGCGGGCGCGAAGTGGCGGTGCCGGTCAATGGCATTGCTGCCGATTGCACCGCGATCACCCCGGGCATGTTGCCGTTGATCCAGCTGGAACAGCCGGCCATCGAGCGTATCGTCGCCTGCATCCCGGGCGGCGCGGCGAATGTGCAGGACATCTACCCGTTGGCGCCGTTGCAGGCCGGCATGCTCTATCAGCATCGCGCCGCGCAGGGCGGCGACGACTATGTGTTGCGGGCGCAGTTTGCGTTCGACAGCGCCCAGCGCCTGGAGGCATTTGCCCTGGCCTTGCAGGCGGTGATCCAGCGCCACGACAGCCTGCGTTCGTCGTTCCACTGGGACGGCCTGGAAGAACCGGTGCAGGTGGTGTGGCGCGAGGCCGCGCTGCGGGTCGAACGTGGGCCGATGCCGGAGCGGCTCGACCTGTCCCAGGCGCCGCTGATGCGCTTGGTGGTGAGTGAAGACAGTGCCACCTTGCTGTTCCACCACCTGGTGATGGACCACATCGCCCTGGAGATTTTGCAGCACGAAATGCAGGCGTTTCTCTCGGGCACGCAACACAGCCTGGGCGTGCCGGTGCCGTATCGCAACTATGTGGCCCAGACCCGCTTGGGGGTGGACGATCATGAGGCGTTCTTCCGCGAGATGCTGGGCGAGATCGACGAGCCGACCCGCTTGGAAAACCTCGGCGGCAATGAGCAGGTTCACTGCGCCCTTGACCTGGAGCTGAGCCAACGCCTGCGCACCCAGGCCCGGCAATCCGGCGTGAGCGCGGCCAGCCTGATGCACCTGGCCTGGGCGCACGTGCTGGGCAAGGTCTCGGGCCGTGAGCAGGTGGTGTTCGGCAGCGTGATGCTCGGTCGGCTGCAAGGCGGCGAAGGGGCCGAGCGGGCCATGGGCGTGTTCATCAACACGCTGCCGCTGCGGGTTGACCTGGGTCGGCACAGCGTGCGCGACGCGTTGCGTGCCACCCACGCACGCCTCACTCAACTGCTCAGCCACGAGCAGGCGCCGTTGGCCTTGGCCCAGCGCTGCAGCGGCGTGCCGGTGACGACGCCGCTGTTCGATACGCTGTTCAACTACCGCCACAGTGCGCCGCAGGTGGCGAGCGAGGCCTGGCAGGGCATCCGGTTGCTCAAGGCCGAGGAACACAGCAACTATGGCCTGTCGGTGAGCGTGGATGACCTGGGTGCGGGTTTCTCCTTCAAAGCCGTGGGGCAGGGCGCCCGCCGCGTGTGCGACTACCTGCGCATCGCCGTGGAGCAGGTGGTGCAGGCGTTGGAACAGGGCGGTACGACGGCCATCGGCCACGTGCCGATCCTGCCTGCCGCCGAACGCCAGCAATTGCTCGACCTGAACGCCACCACCCGCGCATTCCCGCGTGAGCATACGGTGCAACGTTTGTTCGAAGCCCAGGCCCATGCGCGTCCCGCAGCCATGGCGGCGCTGCATGGCGAGCAATCACTCAGTTATGGCGAGCTGAACAGCCGCGCCAATCGGCTGGCCCATCATCTGCTGGGCCTTGGGGTGCGTCCCGGCGATCACGTGGCAATCCTGCTGCCGCGCTCGCTAAACTTGCTGGTCAGCCAGCTGGCCGTGCTCAAGTGCGCCGCCGCTTACGTGCCGCTGGATATCAACGCTCCGACCGAGCGCCAGGCGTTCATGGTGCAGGACAGCAGCGCGGCCTGGTTGTTGACCGGCAGCGACGTTGCCGTCGACTACCCCGTGCAGCGCCTGGACCTCGACACCCTGGCCCTCGACCCGCAGCCGAGCCATAACCCGGATCTGTCGCAGTCGTCGGACAGCGTGGCGTACATCATGTACACCTCCGGCTCCACCGGCACGCCCAAAGGCGTGTTGGTGCCCCATCGCGGCATCACGCGCCTGGTACTGAACAACGGCTATGCCGACTTCAATGCCAGCGACCGCGTCGCCTTCGCCTCCAACCCGGCGTTTGATGCCAGCACCATGGACGTGTGGGGCCCGTTGCTCAATGGCGGCCAGGTGCAGGTGATCGACCATGCCACCTTGCTCGACCCGGCCGCCTTCGGCGTGGCCTTGGCGGACGCGACGGTGCTGTTTGTCACCACCGCGTTGTTCAACCAGTACGTGCAGTTGATTCCCCAGGCCCTGGCGGGCTTGCGCATCCTGCTGTGCGGCGGCGAGCGGGCCGACCCGGCGGCGTTCCGCAGCCTGTTGGCGCAGGCACCGGCATTGCGCCTGGTGCATTGCTACGGGCCGACCGAAACCACCACCTACGCCACCACCTACGAAGTGCGGTCGCTGGCCGAGACGGCCGACAGCGTGCCCATTGGCCTACCGATCGCCAACACGCAGGTGCATGTGCTGGACACGCAGTTGCAGCCGGTGCCTGTGGGCGTGACCGGTGAAATCTGCATTGGCGGCGACGGGGTGGCCAAGGGGTACCTGAACCGTGCTGAATTGACCGCCGAAAAGTTTGTGCAGGACCCGTTTATCCCAGGCGCCTTGATGTACCGCACCGGCGACCTCGGTCGCTGGACGGCGGAGGGCCTGCTGGAATGCATCGGGCGCAATGACGACCAGGTGAAGATCCGTGGTTTCCGTATCGAACTGGGTGAGATCGAAGCGCGCCTGGCCGGTTTCGCCGGTATCCAGGAAGTGGTGGTGCTGGCCCGTGAAGACGCACCGGGTGACAAGCGCCTGGTGGCGTATTTCACCTGGGCCGATGAGCCCCTCGGCATCGACAGCGTGCGGGCCTACCTGCAAGGCCAGTTGCCGGACTACATGCTGCCGTCGGCCTTCGTGCCGTTGGAGCACCTGCCATTGACCGCCAACGGCAAGGTCGACCGCAAAGCCTTGCCGGTGCCCGCGCTGGAAGCCTTGCACCGCCGCGAGTTTGAAGCGCCGGTGGATGCTCTGGAACAGACCCTGGCAGCGCTGTGGGCCGAGGTGCTGAAGCTGGAACAGGTTGGGCGCCACGACAGCTTCTTTGAATTGGGTGGGCACTCACTGCTGGCGATCCGCCTGGTCACCCTGGTGGAAGACGCTGGGTTGCACCTGTCCCTGGCCGAGCTGTTCCAGCACGCCAGCGTGGCCTCTGTCGCTGCGTTGTTGCGCCAGCGTACCGCCGCGCCAGTGGGCGACACGTCGGTGATCACGGTGCGCGGCAGGGGAGCGCAGGCGCCGTTGTTCCTGGTGCACGAGTTCAGTGGCATGGACGTGTACTTCCCGGCGCTGGGCCAGCACCTGCCGGGTGACTACCCGATCTACGGCCTGCCGGGCGTGGCCCTGGGCGAACCGCACCTGAACACTATGGAAGGCTTGGCGGCGCGGTTGGTCGGCTTGATTCGCGGCCTTCAACCCCATGGACCTTATCGGCTGGCCGGCTGGTCGTTTGGCGGCGTGCTGGCCTATGAAGTGGCGATGCAACTGCTGGGGCTGGATGAGGCCGTGGAGTTCCTCGGCCTGATCGACAGCTACGTGCCGCGCATGACCGACCAGGGCAAGGCGCGCTGGAGCGGGCCGGACGCGCTCAAGCGGCATTTGCTGTTGCAGTGCACGGCGTATTGGAAAGCACAGGGAGGTGCGGATGAACTGGCGAGCCTTGAACACTTGGAGGCAGACGTTGGACAGCTGGACTTTGCGCGCCTGCTGCAACGTTGTCGCGATGAAGGTGTGCTGCACGCGCAAATGGCGGCGGCGACGGACGCGGAGCTCTTGAACTATATCCAGCGCGAAGTCGGCCACGGGCATGCGTTGGCGCATTACAGCCTGTTCCCGTTGCCGGTTCCGGTGTACCTGTTCAGCGCGGGTGAGCGCCCGACCGAGTTGTCGCGGCGCAGTGAGTCGCTGGGTTGGCAAGAGGTATTGGCGCCGGGGCAATTGCGCCAGGTACAGGTGCCGGGGGACCACCAGAGCATGATGCAGGCGCCGCATATCCAGGCGCTCGGGCGAGCGATGAGCGAGGTGCTAAGGGCCTGTTCGCCGGTGGTGCAGGCGCCGCATCAACCCATGTTGCGTATTCAGAGCGGCCGGGCGGGGTATGCGCCGGTGTTCTGTGTGCCGGGTGCGGGAGACAGCGTCACCGGCTTTGTCGGCTTGGGCGAGGCCCTGGGGCGTGACTGGCCGCTGTTTGGCTTGCAGCCGCGTGGGCTGGACGGTGAGGCGGTGCCCCATAGCCAGGTGGAAGCGGCGGCGGCGTGTTACTTGATGGCCTTGGAACAGGAGTGTGCGCAGGGGCCGGTGCATCTGGTCGGGCATTCGTTTGGTGGCTGGGTCGCGCTGGAGATGGCGTTGCGATTGCAAGCGGCCGGGCGCGAAGTGGCGTCGTTGACGGTGATCGACAGTGAGGCGCCTGGTGGGGCCGCTAAGGTGTACACCACGACGGCGGCGTTGCTGCGCTTGATCGAGGCGATGCAGTTGTCGGCCGGCAGGTCGCTGGGGATTGATCCGGGGGATTTTGCCGCGAGTGATGAGGTGGCGCAGCGGCGGCGGTTACATGCCGGCATGGTTGGTGTCGGGTTGTTGCCGGGGCGTTCTGCGGTGGGTGCGATGGAGGGGCCGGCGCGCACTTATGCGGCGGCGTTGCGTACAGAGTATCGGCCGGGTGCGCGGTTCAAGGGCGTGGTGCGGTTGGTGTTGGCGGAGGATCCGGCGCTGGATGCGGCGGGGAATCAGCGGGAGCAAGGGTTGATGGTCGAGGGGTGGCGGCGGCAGGGGAGTGGGTTGCAGGTTTGGTATGGCGGGGGGAATCACTTTACGTTGCTCAAGGCGCCCAATGTGGTTGGGTTGGCGCGTTGGTGGGTAGATGGGGTGGTGGTTGGGGAGGTGGTTTCTTGAGTGGATTGTCGGTGTACATATCCGTCGCGTCGGTAACGGCTAGCCCGGCGGCCTCAGGGCCGACCGGTATTGTGTTTGTCGTTCGCGGCTCGAGTGTGGGAGGGGGCTTGCCCCCGATGACGGTGTGTCAGTTGATGCATCTGTGGCTGTCCCACTGCAATCGGGGGCAAGCCCCCTCCCACAGTTTTATCTCCATACATCAGGTAGATATCAGCCTGCTTTTGATCTGCTGGTGATCTGGCGTTTGATCCCAGACGCCCCGTAAAACCACGCTGACCTTCGTTCGGGCACACCGAGCCCGAGTGTTTGGGCAAGAGCGTTTTGCTTACTTTTGCGCTTTTCAAAAGTGAGCCGCCGTAAGGGCGGAACCATAAGCGGCCGTTACCTAAATAACGGATATGTACTCGATCAAAGGCCACCCATGGAAAAGTCAAAGTTACGCAAACTAGGAATGCTCACAGTCATCACAGTCGCCATCGGCCTGATCATCTACACGGTCCAGGCCCCCGCCGACGCCCCCCAATACCTCACCGCCACCGCCGAACGCGGTGACATCGAAAACGCCGTCCTCGCCACCGGCCTGCTCGAAGGCATCAAACAGGTCGACGTAGGCGCCCAGGTCTCCGGCCAATTGAAATCCCTCAAGGTCAAGGTCGGCGACAAAGTGAAAAAGGGCCAATGGCTCGCCGAAATCGACCCACTGGTCCTGCAAAACACCTTGCGCAAAGCCCAGGTCGACGAAGAAAACCTCCAGGCCCAACGCCGCGCCACGGCGGCCCAGCTCAAGCAGGCCAAGTCCGTGTACGAGCGCTACAAAGGCCTGCAGATCGACGAGTCGGTTTCACGCCAGGATTTTGAAGACGCCGAGTCCAACTTCCAGGTGCAACAGGCCAACCTGCTGTCCCTGGATGCGCAGATCAAAAGCGCCCACATCCAGATCGACACTGCCAAGGTCAACCTGGCCTACACCCGCATCGTCGCGCCCATCGACGGCGATGTGGTGGGCATCGTCACCCAGGAAGGCCAGACCGTGATCGCCAGCCAGCTGGCGCCGGTGCTGCTCAAGCTGGCGGACCTGGACACCATGACCGTCAAGGCCCAGGTCTCCGAGGCGGATGTGATTCACATCAGCCCCGGCCAGCAGGTGTACTTCACCATCCTCGGTGAAGCCGACAAGCGTTACTACGCCAAGCTGCGCGGCACCGAGCCGGCGCCGCAGAACTTCCTGGAAACCCAGACCGCCGGCACGCCAAAGCAGAACACGGCGGTGTTCTATAACGCGCTGTTCGACGTGCCCAACCCCGATCACCGCTTGCGTATCGCCATGACCGCCCAGGTGCGTATCGTGCTCGATACTGCCCAGGCCGCGTTGATGGTGCCGGTGGCGGCGCTCGGTGCGCGCAACAACGACGGCAGCTACCCGCTGCGGGTGCTGGATGCCAAGGGCAAGGCGGTGTCGCGGTATGTGAAGACCGGGATCAACAACAACGTCAAGGTGCAGATCCTCGACGGCCTGGCCGAAGGTGACAAAGTGGTGATCGGCGACGCAACCCCTGCTGTGGCGGGGAACTGACGGATGACCCAGCCACTGTTGGAACTCAAGGGCATCACCCGCAGTTTCATGGCCGGCGAGCGTGAGTTCATTGCGCTCAAGGGCATCGACCTGACGATTCATGCCGGGGAAATGGTTGCGATCATCGGCGCCTCGGGCTCGGGTAAATCGACCCTGATGAACATCCTCGGCGGCCTGGATTACGCCACGGCCGGCAGCTACAAGATCAATGGCATCGAAACCCGCTCATTGGGCGACGAGCAATTGGCCGAACTGCGCCG
Organism: Pseudomonas sp. FBCC-B1565; assembly: GCF_059133265.1. Taxonomy (NCBI): domain Bacteria; kingdom Pseudomonadati; phylum Pseudomonadota; class Gammaproteobacteria; order Pseudomonadales; family Pseudomonadaceae; genus Pseudomonas; species Pseudomonas sp. FBCC-B1565. Next base: position 3,957,530 of record NZ_CP101438.1, on the reverse strand, counting down.
TGACTACTTCGGCTTTATCTTCCAGCGCTATCACTTGCTGGCGCACCTGAGTGCCTTGCACAACGTGGAAATGCCGGCGATTTACGCAGGCACACCGGAAACCGCGCGGCACAGTCGCGCGCGGGAATTGCTCACGCGCTTGGGTCTTGCGGGCCATACCACCCATCGCCCCAGCCAGCTCTCGGGCGGGCAGCAGCAACGGGTGAGTATCGCCCGAGCGTTGATGAACGGCGGCGAAGTGATCCTCGCCGATGAACCCACCGGTGCCCTCGACACCCACAGCGGCAAGGAGGTGATGCGCATCCTCGCCGAGCTGCATGCGGCCGGGCACACAGTGATCATCGTCACCCACGACCCCAAGGTCGCGGCGAATGCCCAGCGTATCGTCGAGGTGAGTGACGGCGAGATTGTCAGCGACAAGGCCAACGCCAGTGTCGGCCTGGAGCTGCCCAGCGAAACCCCCATCGAGCTCAAGCGCAGGGGCGCCCGGCGTCTGGTGGCGAGCCTGGGGTTGTTCAAGGAGGCCTTCAACATGGCCTGGGTCGCGCTGGTGTCCCATCGCATGCGCACCTTGCTGACCATGCTCGGTATCGTCATCGGCATCACCTCGGTGGTGTCGATCTCGGCCATCGGCGAAGGCGCCAAGCGTTATGTGCTCAAGGACATCCAGGCCATCGGCAGCAACACCATCGATATCTTTTCCGGCACCAGTTTCGGCGACAGCCGCGCCTCGGCCATCGAGACGTTGATGCCCTCGGATGTCGACGCGTTGAACCAGTTGTATTACGTCGACAGCGCCACGCCGGTGGTGGGCCGCAACCTGTTGCTGCGCTTTGGCAATATCGACCTGGACGCGCAGGTCAATGGCGTGAGTGACCGCTATTTCAAGGTCAAGGGGCTGAAGCTCGAAGCGGGTATCGCCTTCAGCGAAAGCGATGCACGCCGCCAGGCCCAGGTGGTGGTGATCGACCACAACACCCGCCATCGTCTGTTCGGGCCGAACGTCGACCCGTTGGGCCAGGTGATCCTGGTGGGTAACCTGCCGTGCACGGTGATCGGCGTGACGGCCGACAACAAAAACATGTTCGCCGCCAGCAAGGCGCTGAACGTGTGGGTGCCCTATGAAACGGCGGCGGGGCGTTTGTTGGGGCAACGTCATCTGGACAGCATTACTGTGCGCATCAAGGACGGCCAACCGAGCAAGGTGGTCGAAGACAACGTCAACAAGCTGATGCTGCAACGCCACGGCACCAAGGATTTCTTCACCAACAACCTCGACAGCATCATGCAGACGGTGCAGAAAACCAGCCGCTCCCTGGCACTGTTGCTGTCGTTGATCGCGGTGATTTCGCTGCTAGTGGGCGGTATCGGGGTGATGAACATCATGCTGGTGTCGGTGACCGAGCGCACCCGTGAGATCGGTATTCGCATGGCGGTGGGCGCCCGGCAATCGGACATTCGCCAGCAGTTCCTGGTGGAGGCGGTGATGGTGTGTTTGATCGGCGGGCTGATCGGGATCTCGCTGTCCTATGCCCTGGGCTTTCTGTTTTCGTTGTTTGTGAAGGAATGGGAGATGGTGTTTTCCCTGGGCTCGGTCATCACCGCGTTTGCCTGTTCGACATTGATCGGCATCGTGTTCGGCTTTGTGCCGGCGCGGAATGCGGCGCGGCTGGACCCGATCGAGGCCTTGGCAAGGGATTGAGGCCTGCTTGCCAATGAGAACCCAATGTGGGAGGGGGCTTGCCCCCGATTGCTGTGTATCAGCCACAATTTATATTGCTGACCCACCGCCATCGGGGGCAAGCCCCCTCCCACATTCAGACCGGTGTCGTCTTAAAAACCAGCCGTGTCCTCGGTGGCATACATCCACCGCAACAACGAATGCCGCCCGCTGATCCCCAACTTGATCGCCGCGCGTTTCAGGTAACTCTCGATGGTGTTGACCTTCAACGCCAATTGCTCCGCCAACTCCGGCGCCGTGCGCCCGGCCAGCAGGCCGACGCACACTTCGAGCTCACGGTTGGAGAGGGTCAGCCCCGATTGCACCAGGCGTTCCTCGATGCGCCGGCGCAGGGTTTCGAGGCCCTGGTTTTCCGGGGTCACCGGTTCGCTGTCCAGGCGGCACGGCTGGATCGCGGCGATGTGTTTTTCGACCATGGGCAACAGCAGGGTGGAGAAGTCCTGCAGCATGCTGCGCTCCTGCGGCGAGAAATTTTCGGACTGGTGTGAGCGATACACCGACAACACATAGCGCACGTCGTCGCGGCGGCGGGTGAGGTGCAATTGTGCCGCAGGTTGCTCTTCGCCCAAGGCTTCTACCGAGTCGGTGTAGACCGGGCTGATCTTGCGGCGGACCTGCCCTTCGGCACTCAGCTGCAATTGCCTGATATGGGTGGCGTCCACGGCCAGTTGGGTGAGGATCAGGTCATGCAGCATGCGCGGAAAATGGCGGCTGCCGGTGCTGGCGATGACCTTGCCAATATGGGGAAACAGCTGTGAGTTCATCAATTCGTCCATGAGGCGTGCAGGTATTCGGCCTTATAGCGACGGGGATTAAGAGGCATGCCAATGCGAATAACCTGCGGTGATAATCCTTCCCGCCGGGACCTATGCTAGTACAGCCTGGCGGCGGGAAGGGGATCCAATCTAAAAAAATTGGATTAGACACTCACGAGTTTGGACTTGTGTTGCGGCGTGCGCGTGCATTTGGCCAGTGCCTGCTGCACATCGGCCAGCAGGTCGGCGACGTCCTCAAGGCCCACCGACAACCGCACCAGCCCTTCGCTGATACCGTGCCGGGCGCGTTGCTCCGGGGTGTAGGTGGAGTGGGTCATGCTTGCCGGGTGCTGGGCCAGTGACTCGGCGTCGCCCAGGCTGACGGCACGGGTAAACAGCTTGAGGGCATTCATGAAGCGCCGGCCGGTTTTGATTCCGCCCTTGAGTTCGAAGGCGATCATGCCGCCGGGCATTTTCATCTGCCGTGTCGCCAGTTCGTATTGTGGAAAAGAACGCAGCCCCGGGTAAGTCACGCGCTCCACGGCGGGGTGTGCCTGCAAGGCCTCGGCCACCGCCTGGGCGTTGCTGCAATGACGGTCCATGCGCAGGGCCAGGGTCTTGAGGCCGCGCATCAGCAGCGAGGCATCCTGGGGCGACATGACGGCGCCGGTCAGGTCCTTGAGGCCTTGCAGACGAATGCGCTGGGCCAGCGCCTGGCTGCTCACGGCAATGCCCGCAGTGATATCGCCGTGGCCGCTCAGGTATTTGGTCGCCGAATGCACCACCACATCGGCGCCGAGTTCCAGGGGGCGTTGCAGGTAGGGCGTGCAGTAGGTGTTGTCGACCACTACGGTGATGTCGGGTTGCTGGTGGGCGAGGGTGGCGACGGCGGCGATATCCACCAGTTGCAGGTTGGGGTTGGCCGGGGTTTCGCAGTAGATCATGCGGGTCGCGGGGCTGAGTGCGGCTTGCAGGGCCGCCAGGTCGGTGAGATCGACATGCCGCACCTTGATGCCGAACTCGCCGATGCCGTGGTGCAGCAGGGCGAAGGTGCAACCGTACAGCGTCTGGCTGACGATCACCTCGTCGCCGGGGCGCAGCAGGGTCCAGAACGTTGCGGCAATCGCCCCCATGCCGGAACTGAACGCCACCGCCGCCTCACCGTTTTCCAGGGTCGCCATGCGTGACTCCAGCAGTGCCAGGGTCGGGTTGGAAATGCGCGTATAGAAGTGGCCGCTGGCTTCCCCGGCAAAACAGGCGGCGCCGTATTCGGCGGTGGGGAAGGCAAAGGTGGCAGACAGGTAAATCGGCGGGGCGAGCGCGCCGTGGTGGTCCTTGGGGTCGTAGCCGTGGTGGATGGCGCGGGTGGAAAAGCCGAATGCATTGTGTTTATTGTTCATGTCGCACGCTCCTTGTTTCCTACAATGCTATGCTCATAACCACAGATGAATTTTGCAATATTTGCTGCCAATTCCCGCGTCCTGGGATGAAAACCTCATAAAAATAACGAATAGAGGCACGTTATGCCTGTCAGTCTGGATCGCACCGATAAAGCGCTTTTAAACGCGTTGCAAGGTAATGCTCGGCTCACCGTGGCTGAATTGGCCGACCGCGTTTCCCTGACCACCTCCCCGTGTTGGCGCCGGGTGCGCAACCTGGAGGAGAGCGGGGTGATCAGTGGGTACCAGGCGATTCTCTCGCCCAAGGCGCTGGGATATGGGGTGACGGCGTTTGTCAGCATCATGATGGAGAGTCACACCCAGGACATTGCCCGGGCATTCGAGCAGCGTCTGTTGGAGATTCCCGAGATTGTGGCGTGTCATAACGTGTCGGGGCGGTATGATTTTTTGTTGGAAGTGGTGGCGAGGGATCTGGAGTCGTTTGGGGAGTTTGCGCGGGAGGTGTTGCAGACGTTGCCTTGCGTCAAGGAGATTTATTCGAGTTTTTCCTATAAGTCGGTGAGGGGGTTGCGGGTGATTCCGGTGCCGGGGTGATTGGGTGGTGTGTACATATCCGTTTCTTCGGTAACGGCTACTTAGGGTTCCGCCCTTACGGCGGCTCACTTTTGGAAGGACCGGAATGCCGGCCCAGCCAAAAGTAAGCAAAAGGTCCTCGCCCCAACACTCGGCACCTCGCCTAGGCTCGGTGTGCCCTCACTCCGGCTTGAATCCGTGGGCCGCCGTCATGGGCCATCCCTGGCCCAGGACGGCTAACCCGGCGTCCTGCCGGGTTACCCACGGATTCAAGCCTGCGTTCGGCCAGCGTGTTTGACGGGGCGCCCCAGATCAAAAGCAAGAGCGCGGCGGCCTTAGAGCCGACCGGATTGAATGGCCGGTACTCGGTCAAAGTGTGGGAGGGGGCTTGCCCCCGATGGCAGTGGGTCAGTCACTGATGAGTTGGCTGACACACCGCCATCGGGGGCAAGCCCCCTCCCACAGTTTGATCTTCATGTATCAGTTGAAGGGTGGTTTGCTCTGGCTCTGGCTCTGGCTCTGGCCCCCGGTGTCAGGGTAGTTGTCGTGTCCTCCGCTTTTTAAAAGTATTCCGGGGGCGGCAAGAGTAAGGTCATGCCTTTCTATTCAGAAGAACGCAAAGCTGCGCTGTTGAAAATGATGCTTCCGCCCCTGAGCCTGTCAGCGTCGGAGGTCGCGCGCCGTGAAGGTTGTAGCGACATGTCTCTTCATTATTGGCGTAAGCAAGCCGCTGCCAGAGGTTCTCAGTTGTCCGAAAACAAGCAGTCGCCTGAAAGTTGGTCTGCCGAATCCAAGCTCATGGCAGTCATCGAATCATCAGCTTTGTCGGAGCTGGAGCTGAGTGAGTATTGCCGTCGCAACGGTATTTTCCCTGAGCAAATTGACGGCTGGCGCAAAGCTTTCATTGCCAACAGCACTAATCACTCAGCGCTGAAAAAAGGAATCGCTGGTGAGACCAAGGAGGATAAGAACCGGATTCGGGAGCTGGAGCGTGAGCTGCGCCGAAAGGATGCAGCGCTGGCTGAAACAGTCGCATTGCTGGTGCTGCGAAAAAAGCTCAATGCCTACTGGGGGAACGACGACGAGGACAATTGACCTTGTTGCCAGAACGGCATCTTCTCGTCGACTGGCTCACCGAAGCCATCACTGCGGGCGCCCGCAGGGCGCCTGCGTGTCTAGAAGTCGGTATTTCGCTACGCACGCTACAACGCTGGATCCTGCCCGAAGCGTTGTTGGCAGATGGGCGCACCACGACGGTGAGGCCAGTGCCGAATAATGCTCTGACTGATGTTGAGCGCCAAGCCATCCTGGCCTTGTGCAACAGCAAGGCCTACGCACATCTGCCACCGAGCCAGATCGTGCCACGGCTCGCTGACGAGGGACGTTACATGGCATCGGAGGCAACCTTTTACCGAGTGCTGCGTGCGGCAGATCAGCAGCATCATCGTTCCCGCGCCAAACGCCCGCATCGCCATGAAGCACCCACCACCTACGCGGCGACAGCCGCCAATCAGGTGTGGTCTTGGGATATCACGTACCTGCCGTCGCCAGTTCGTGGGAAGTTTTACTACCTCTATTTGATCGAAGATATCTACAGCCGAAAGGCTGTGGGCTGGGAAGTTTACGAAGCAGAAAACGGTGAAAAAGCCGCTGTCCTACTGCAACGAAGTGTCACTACAGAGAAGTGCTGGCGTCAGCCGCTGGTGCTTCACTCGGACAATGGCGCACCGATGAAATCGGTGACGTTACTGACCAAGATGTACGACCTGGGTATCACGCCATCGAGAGGAAGACCCCGGGTAAGCAACGATAATCCTTACTCGGAGTCGCTGTTTAGAACGCTGAAGTACTGCCCGCAGTGGCCGCAGGATGGATTTGGCAGCCTGGATGACGCGCGTATCTGGGTCAGGAATTTTATGGCTTGGTACAACACCGAGCATCGTCATAGCCGAATCCGCTTCGTGACACCCGCCCAGCGCCACGAGGGAAAAGACCGGGAAATCTTGGCCCGGAGGGCGGCAATTTATGGGCAAGCGAGAGAAAAAAGGCCTGAAAGGTGGTCAGGCGAGACACGCAACTGGGACCCTATCGGGACGGTGTACCTCAATCCCGAAAGGGAGCTGACAGTTGTGGTGAAGGTCGCCTAGCAAGACGGGAGACACGACAACTACCTTGAAAAACGCCGTATGTGCCACGAGTACGCGTGTCATTGACACATCTTTGATGGCCGCATTGACGAGCTTTTCATTCCACACATCGAGGTGGCTGGTCGCTTCATCCAGCACCAATAATTTGGGTGACCGGTAAAAAGCTCGTGCTAGCAGGACTCTCTGCTTTTGTCCCCCTGAGAGTCCTGAACCAATATCCCCTACAAGCGTGTTGTAACTCATAGGCATGCTCATGATTTCGTCATGGATGGCGGCTTGTTTTGCACTGTTAACGATTGCTTCATGGTCAGGTTGGGCGTCGAAAAAGCTGATGTTGTCTGCGAGTGATCCAGTAAACAGTTGATCATCTTGCATAACCGTAGCAGTCATCTGGCGATAGTTTTTCAAACCTAGCTGTTCGAGTGGAACCCCGCCTACCAGTATGTCCCCTGAGGTGGGTTTCAAGAGTCCCAGCATCAGTTTCATCAATGTCGTCTTACCGCATCCTGAGCTCCCAGTAATCGCAAGGCATTCACCTGCCGAAATTTTCAGGCTGACATCATTTATGACGTCAGCCTCCTCTTCTGCGTACCTGAACGACACATGACGTAGTTCAACCGTTGCAGGCAAACACTCAATATCCGCATCCAAGGTCTGCGCATCTTTTTCAGGGGCGGTTAGGAGGATATCCGCTACACGTTCGCCGTGAAGTCGCAACATCTTCAACTCGAATAGCTTGTCGATCAGTGCCGCAATGCGCTGACTGAACTGGTCTTTGTAACTGAGGAATGCGAAGAGCATTCCCACCGATAGCTTGCCATCCATGACGGCAAGCGCAGCTAGCCAAATTACAACAACCCTCTCACTGTTGAAGATCCATGTGTGGGCTGATTGGAACGAAATTGAAAGTCTCGAAACGCGTAATTCGGCGTTGAGTTGATCCGCCAGTCCGTTAACCCATGCCAGGCGCCGTTGCTCTTCGCATCCGAACAGGCGAATGCTCTGTATGCCTCTGGCAGTCTCGATAAACAAAGTGTGTTGTTTGGCTGTGTGCGAAATGTGGACTGCAGTAGCCTCGCTCTGTCTGCTGAATGCGTACCAGCGCAGAATCGTGTAGAAACCCACTGCCAATAGACATATGGCGGTGAGCCCTAGGCTGTAGAAGGTCATGAAGACAAGTGTAGTGATGACGAGGAATCCGTCGATGATGCCCTCGATCAGTTGCGTAGTGACGGTTCTCTGGATGACTTGTAGAGCGTTGAACCGAGAAGCTATATCACCCAAGTGACGTTTTTCGAACCAGGTCATGGGAAGCCGTAGCAGATGCGAAAATGCATTACCCAGCCACTGGTAATTCACGTGAGTGGAAAGCGCCGCCGTCATCCACGAGCGAAAAAATGTCAGGCTCGCCTGAAGCAAAATGAGCAGTAAGAATCCCATGCCGAGAACTGTCATTAACTGCCGATCACCTGCGGCGAGTACGTCGTCCACCACCCATTGCACGTAAAACGGAGCGGTCAACGCTATGGCTTGTAAAACCAGGCCTATCAACAGCAGTTTGCCGATGCCTGAATGCAGTCCCTCAACTTTGCCAAGCATGGACCTCAGTGGCGTTCGATTACCGTCATTTGAGGGGGTGAATAATTCTCCAGGTAAAAGCTCCAGCACCACCCCGGTGTAGTGCTCGGATACCTGAGCCATAGACATCCGCCTCACGCCACAGACGGGATCGTGAATCACCACACGCTTGGTTGAGACCTCTTTCAAGACGACGAAATGATTCATATCCCAATGCAAAATACAGGGAAGCCTCAAGCGAGATAGCTGTACCAGCTCCACGCGCAGAGGTCGTGACTGAAAGCCGATGTGCTGAGCAATGGATATCAGACTCTTGAGGGTCGAACCTTTCAGCGAGACACTGAATCGCAGGCGCAATGCAAGTAAGTCAGTGGTTTTTCCCCAGTAGGTTGTCACCATTGCTAGGCATGCCAGACCACACTCTGCGGCTTCAGATTGGAGTAAAACTGGAAGTGAGCGTCTATTGAAACGTCTTAACCAGGTCATATCAGTGCTCACGTGTCATGTTTGTTTGAGAACGGTGAAACACACGGTGCGTGTTGAGTATCCTTTCCGATTATTGGTTGTGCGGGTAAGGGTTGGTACGTGTGCTCTCTTTTCCAGTAGGTTATGTAAAAAAATCCTACAGCAATTAATGTGAGGCTTGAAAAGCAAGTAAATACTATCGCAAGGCGAGTCGGTCCAGAGGTTTGTATTTGTAGGAAGTCTCCTTGCAGGCGAGGCGTTAAATGTTTAAGTGCTTTCGCTCTGAATATAGGTGGTCTTTTTTTGTAGGTGTTTTCTGTAGTCATTTTGCTTTGGCTTTTCATAGATCTGCCTTAAATAAAAAATTCATAATGTCTGTGTTGACTCTAATCAATCGCAATTCTTATAGTCAATCCGTTGGCGCCAAACAATTCTGAAAATTAACAGAGTGAGGATGTAGATATGAAGATCTATTTGCGTGGCCTGCCTGAAGGCCTCATTGGAAAGTCTGAATTGGAGTCGGAAACGTTGGAGTCTGCTTTTGAAGAGTATCCTGTTCTTGAGCTTTTTCAGCATGAAATAGAACAGGTGAGTGGTGGTGCATGCAATGCTAGAAGTTTTCGTGCGTGCGATGGTTGATTTGGCTGATCTTTAATTAATGGTGAATCATTAAGGACTGACTCGCCCCCGAGTTTCCTGGGGCTTGGGGACGAGTCAATATGAGTTTTTTATCGTGCAGGCAGGGCAGGATTTTATGCAGTTTGATTTTAAGGATGATCGATATAATCGACAGGAAAATATGCCTGAATGGGGGCAGGAGGGGCAGCGGAAATTGAAGGCTGCGTCGGTTGCAGTGATTGGTGCGGGTGGCGTTAAGTCAACCTTGCTCATGGCGCTGGTGGCGGGTGGAATAGGCAGGATCGGGATAATTGAGTTTGATAAAGTAGAATTGTCGAACCTGAACCGACAAGTTCTTTATCGAACCAATGATGTCGGGTTACCTAAGGGGATGGCGGCTCATAAAACGCTGACGAACCTGAATCCGGATATAACGATCGAGTTGATTGAGGAAAAAGTCTCCAGATCTAATATTGATAGGCTGCTCCAATCATACGATTTTATTGTTGAAGGGGGTGAATCCCCTGATGGGCGAAATGCGGTTAATGAATATTGCCTTCGAAGAAACAAGCCTATGGTCCATGCGTCTGCCCAGTTTTCTTACGGCTATGTGTTCTCAATGCTGCCTTCAAGAAATAGCGCTTGTTTTGCTTGTTTGTTTCCTCGGGATCATTCTCGTGTTGAACATACAGGACCTGTTCCTGTGAATGTATTGTCTACATCAGTGGCGGGGACGCTGGGCGCAGCAGAAGTGTTCAAATGGTTTTTGGGTTATGAGGAAAAGATGTATTTTAATAAGCGGCTGACGTTTTCGTCACTTTTGTTGAGTGGCGTGTTTAGTGTCGATGAGGTGGCTAAAAAGCGCGAATGTGAATACTGTTCCGTGTATACAGAAGAGAGGTAGATCCATGGAGTTTAAGCAGCCGTCATCCCAAGACGCGGTAGCGCTGTTAGCCTTTTTTAGCCAACTTGTTGAACGGGACCCCGAGCGGGTAGAGCGCCCCACGGATGTTCGATTGTTAAACCCTGACAAGGAAGCCGTCTGGATCGGCAAGTTACTTGAAAAAGAGGCAGCGGGGGAAGCTATTGTTTTGTGTGTGTTGAATAAGGCGTCAGTGATTGTGGGACTAGGCGAGGTCGAGCGGCGGCCCCGGTGGATTGAGCGTCACGTAGCGGAAATTCGTTTCGGTTTGCTGCCTGACTACGCTGAAGAAGGACGTGAGTTGGTAAGACTCTTGGAAACGCGGGCAAAAGCCATCGGTATTGAGTGTCTGTACTACTTTCACCTGGCGACGCAATCCCAGGGCATAGCGGTAGTAAAAGCATGCGGGTTTGAACTTGCCGGTACCTTGCCGGGGTATTACAAAAGAGAAAGTGGGTATGTCGACCGTGTTTTCTACACTAAAAGCATAACCTGATCGGGTGCATGGTTTTCGTGCGCTTCGAGAGTGTACGTGTATACCCTCGCCAATACCCCACCACCGCGATCAACAATTCTTGATCGCCATCAAGCAGTTTCCCAACCCCATCTTCCTATCATGGCCCCCGCCAAGCCATGAGGAAGACGACCATGTCAGAGACCTTCACCAAGGGCATGGCCAGGAATATCTACTTCGGAGGAAGCGTGTTCTTCTTCCTGATTTTCCTGGCCCTGACCTATCACACCGAACAGACCTTTCCCGTCCGCAGCAACGCCGACCAGCTCACCGAGTCGGTGGTGCGTGGCAAGGGCGTGTGGGAGCGCAATAACTGCGTCGGCTGCCACACGCTGTTGGGCGAGGGCGCCTACTTTGCGCCGGAGCTGGGCAATGTGTTCCAGCGCCGGGGCGGTGAAGAAGGGTTCAAGCCGTTCCTGCACGCCTGGATGAAGATGCAACCCCTGGGCGTCCCAGGGCGTCGGGCCATGCCGCAATTCAACCTCAATGACCAGGAGGTGAACGATCTGTCCGAGTTCCTCAAATGGAGCTCGAAGATCGACACCAACAACTGGCCACCGAACAAGGAGGGCTGAGCCATGCGCAGCGCCAATCCCTATCTGAAATTCCAATCCCAGGCCGTGGCCAAACCCTACTTTGTGTTTGCGCTGATGCTGTTTGTCGGCCAGGTGCTGTTCGGGCTGATCATGGGCCTGCAATACGTGGTGGGCGACTTTCTGTTCCCGCTGATCCCGTTCAACGTGGCGCGGATGGTGCACACCAACCTGTTGATCGTGTGGCTGCTGTTCGGCTTCATGGGCGCGGCGTATTACCTGGTGCCCGAGGAGGCGGACCGCGAGCTGCACAGCCCGAAACTGGCGATCCTGTTGTTCTGGGTATTCGCCGTGGCCGGCGTGCTGACCATCCTCGGCTACTTGCTGGTGCCGTACGCCGCGCTGGCGAAATTGACCCATAACGAACTGCTGCCGACCATGGGCCGTGAGTTCCTCGAGCAACCCACCATCACCAAGATGGGCATCGTGGTGGTGTGCCTGGGCTTTCTGTACAACATCGGCATGACCCTGCTCAAGGGCCGCAAGACCACGGTGAGCATGGTGATGATGACCGGGCTGATCGGCCTGGCGGTGTTCTTCCTGTTCTCCTTCTACAACCCCGGCAACCTCGCGCGGGACAAGTTCTACTGGTGGTGGGTGGTGCACCTGTGGGTGGAAGGCGTGTGGGAATTGATCATGGGCTCGATGCTGGCGTTCGTGCTGATCAAGGTCACCGGCGTCGACCGCGAGGTGGTGGAGAAATGGCTGTACGTGATCATCGCCATGGCGTTGATCACCGGGATCATCGGCACCGGGCACCACTTCTTCTGGATCGGTGCGCCGCAGGTGTGGTTGTGGGTCGGTTCGATCTTCTCGGCCCTGGAACCGCTGCCGTTCCTGGCGATGGTGATGTTCGCCTTCACCATGGTCAAGCGCCGTCGGCGCCAGCACCCGAACCGGGCGGCGACGTTGTGGGCCAAGGGCACCACGGTGACGGCGTTCTTCGGCGCCGGGGTCTGGGGTTTCCTGCACACCCTGGCCCCGGTCAACTTCTACACCCATGGCACCCAGCTCACGGCTGCCCACGGGCACCTGGCGTTCTTCGGCGCCTACGCGATGATCGTGATGACCCTGATCAGCTACGCCATGCCGCGCCTGCGTGGCCTCGGTGAAGCGCCGGATGCGCGTTCGCAGACCATCGAGGTATGGGGCTTCTGGCTGATGGTGGTGTCGATGGTGATGATCACCCTGTTCCTCACCGCCGCCGGCGCCGTGCAGGTGTGGTTGCAGCGCTGGCCGGTGGACGGTGTGGCGCTGCCGTTCATGGCCACGGTGGAGCATCTGAATACGCTGTTCTGGGCGCGGCTGGCCAGCGGCGTGGTGTTCCTGCTGGGGCTGCTCTGCTACCTGTACAGCTTCCGGCAACGGCGCGGCGTGGTCGGTGAGCCGGTCCCCGCCGTGTAGACAACAAGGTTAATCCCCAAGAGGGCGGCCCGGCTGGTACAGCGGGCCGTTTTACGTTTGGAGCAATGACATGGCTTTTACCCTGGAACTCGAAGAATGGGTCGGCAGTGCCTGGCACCGCTTTATCACACGCCGTGCCAGTGTGGATTTCCCCGAGGCGCGGGTTGCCCTGGCCGACCATCAACGCCGTGTGGCGCTGCTGTTCCGTGCGCTCGGCGGTGCGAATGGCATCGCCGTAGAAGCGGCTGGCGAGCGCGACCTGTTGCTGCGGCGCAACCTGCTGATGCGCATCGCCGGCACCTGCAAACAGGCACCGCTGGCCACCTGTGACGGCAACCGCCTGCGCTTGCCGGCCAGCGTGGCAGTATTTCCCGACCCGGCGCTGAATGCCGACTTGTACCAATGGCTGGCATTGCTCGCCGCCCACGCCGGCCCCATGACCCACTGGGTCCGCGACAATCAACGCTGGACCTGGCTGTTGCTGCAACGCTACCCGGCGATGCTGCCCCGTTATCGTCGCCTGGTGCATGCCCATCTGGAATTGCGCCCCGACCCGGCGGGCCTCAAGCCCGACGAAGCGGCCCTGGAAAAAGCCTTGCGCAAGGCCCTGTGCGAACCCGGTAGCGTGCGCCAGCTGCCGCGCAGCGAGCGCGCCCCGTGGCCATTGTCGTTATGGCTGTACCCACCGCAGCAGTTGGACGCACCGCACAGCGCCGACCTCGACGACGAAGGTGACGATCTGTCGGCGCCGCCGGGCGCACAACAGGGATCACCCAAGCGCGCCACACGCCTGGATGACCAGGCCCGCGACGGCGGCCTGCTGGTGGTGCGCCTGGAAAACCTGTTCAGCTGGACCGAGCACGTCGAGCTTGACCGCTGGACCGACGACAGCCAGGACCCCGACGCCGCCCGCGTCGCCGAAGACCTCGACCACCTGAGCCTGTCGCGCCAGCGTGTGCGCAAGAGTGGCGGGCTGAAACTGCACCTGGACCTGCCGCCCGCCGATGTCGACGACATCCCCCTCGGCGAGGGCATCAAGCTGCCCGAATGGGACTACCGCCGGCAATGCTTGCAGGACGCCTTCGTCAACCTGCAACTGATGCAACCACGCGCCGATCAACCCCAAGCGCTGCCCGCGCGCCTGCACGCCCAGGCCCAACGCCTGCGGCGCCAGTTCCAGCACCTGCGCACCGAGCGTCAATGGCAACGCCAGCAGTCCCAGGGCAGCGAACTCGACCTGCAGGCCTGGCTGGACTTTCATGTGGAGCGCCAGCACGGCGCCTGTGCCGAACGCGGGCTGTTCATGCAGCAGCGCCATACCCACCGCGACCTGGCCTGCCTGCTGCTGGCGGACCTGTCGATGTCCACCGACGCCCATCTGAACGACACGCAAAAGGTCATCGACGTGATCCGCGACAGCCTGTTGCTGTTCGGCGAAAGCCTGGCAGGGGCAGGGGACCGCTTTGCGCTGTATGGGTTCTCGTCCCTGCGTCGGCAGCAAGTGCGCCTGCAGGTGATCAAATCGTTCCAACACCCCTACGATGACCACACACGCGGGGTGATCCAGGCCCTCAAGCCGGGTTACTACACGCGCATGGGCGCCGCGATTCGCCAGGCCACCCACCTGCTGGGCGCCTGCAAGCAACGGCGCAAACTGCTGTTGCTGCTCACCGATGGCAAGCCCAACGACCTGGACCTCTACGAGGGACGCTATGGCGTGGAAGACACTCGCCAGGCGGTGCTGGAGGCGCGACGCAAGGGCCTGGTGCCGTTCTGCATCACCATCGACAAGCAGGCCGGCGACTACCTGCCGTACATGTTCGGCGCCCATGGCTTCACGCAGATCCGCCAGCCGGCGCAATTGCCTGAGCGTTTGCCGCAGCTGTACCGACAACTCACCGAGGGTCAGTAGATATCACGGGGCAGCCAGAAAAACATCGCGATGCAGAACAACGCGAGGCCCACGCAGAACCACTGGAAACGGCTGAGCCGCCGCGCCTGGTGGCCGGCCTCGGCGCTCGGCAGCGGCATGGCGCAGTGCTCGCAGGTGTCGCGCTGCACGGCATTGCGGTGCTGGCAATACAGGCAGGTCCTCACTCGAATTGCTCCAGGCGCAGGCGGTCGAGAATCGCGATCTGGCGAGCGTCCTGGGTGATGATCTGTTCGTCGATCAAGCGCCGGATAATCCGCGAGAACGTCTCCGGCTGGATCGACAAGTGCCCGGCGATCAACTGTTTGGCCATCGGCAGTTCGAAACGGTTTTCGCCGACCGGCAGGCGCATCAACTGGGTCATCAGGTAGCGCACCACGCGGTGGGTGGCGTTCTTCAACGACAGGGTCTCGATCTCGTTGACCCGCTGGTGCAGGCGCACGCACAGCGTGCCGAGCAAGGCGAAGGTCAGGCGGCTGTTGCTGTGCAGCAGGCGCATGTAGGTGGCGTTGGACAGCCGGTACAACTGGGTCGGGCACACGGCTTCGGCGCACGCCACATAGTTGGGCGTATCCATCAGCATCATCGCTTCGGCGAAGGTGCGGCGCTCGCCGACCACTTCGAAGACCTTTTCCTGGCCGTCCGGGGTCAAGCGGTAGATCTTCACCGCACCGGCAATCACGAAGTAGAAGGCGTCCGCCGGTTCGCCCTGGCGGAACAGGGGCTGGCCCTTGTCGACGCTGAGCAACTGGCTGCTGCTCATCAGCTCGTTGAGTTGGGGCTCGTCCATGGGCTCGAACAGGTGATGACTGCGCAGGATCTGGTGATGGACGCGATGGAGCACCATCTTAACCTCGGGGCACACAGGGGAAGGGGCGTCGAGGTTAATCCGGTTGCCCTTGGCGCGGCTTGATCTGCGACAAGGGCAAGACGCGCGCGCAGGTGCACCATCGGCGCAGTGATACATTCAGGAGCCCTGCCATGCACGTACTGGATCGACGCAAGGCCATGTCGATTACCCCGTTGTTTCGCCTGGCCTTTCGGCCGTTTTTCCTCGGTGCCTGCCTGTTGGCCGCGCTGGCGGTGCCGCTGTGGCTGCTGGCCCTGGGCGGCATGACCGGCAGTTGGCAACCGGCCGGCGGCTGGCTGGCCTGGCATCGGCATGAACTGCTGTTCGGCTTTGGCCTGGCGATCATCGCCGGTTTTCTGCTGACGGCGGTGCAGACCTGGACCGGTCGCCCCGGACTCAGCGGGGCACCCTTGGGCGTACTGGCGGCGCTGTGGCTGGCGGCGCGCGTGGGCTGGTTGCTCGACGTTCCCCTGCCATTGCTGGCGGTACTGGAACTGAGCTTCCCACTGGCGGTGGCGGGCGTGATGGGATGGACGCTGTGGCAGGTGCGGCAGACGCGCAATTATCCGATAGTGCTGGTGCTGGTATTGCTGGCGGTGGCCGATGGTTTGTCGCTGTATGACCAGGGCTTGCAGCGCCAGGCGGTGTTGACCGGCCTCTGGTTGGTGGCGGCGATGATGGGGCTGATCGGCGGGCGGGTGATCCCGTTTTTCACCCAGCGCGGCCTGGGTCGGGTCGCGGCGGTCAAGCCCTGGCCGTGGTTGGATCACCTGCTGTTGGGCGGTTCGGTGCTGGTCGCGTTGTTGTATGCCGGTGGGTTGGCCGTGTGGCCACAGGCGTGGATCGGCGTGCTGTTCGCGCTGCTCGGCGTGGGCCACCTGCTGCGCCTGGCGCGTTGGCATGATCGCGGCCTGTGGCGGGTGCCGCTGCTGTGGTCCCTGCACCTGGCCTATGCCTGGCTGGCGCTGGCGTGCCTGGGCATGGCGCTGTGGCATTTTGGCGCGCCGCTCAACCCGAGCCTGGCGGTGCACGCCTTGACCATCGGCGCCATGGCCGGGTTGATCGTGGCGATGATCGCGCGGGTCAGCCTCGGCCATACCGGCCGGCCATTGCAGCCGCCCTCGGGGATGACTCTGGCCTTTGCGTTGCTGAACCTGGCGTGTGTGTGCCGGGTGCTGCTGGTGCTGGTGTGGCCGGTGGCGGCATTGTGGTTGGCGGCGCTGTGCTGGTCCATCGGGCTGGGGCTGTACCTGTGGCGCTACGGGCCGATGCTGTGGCAGCCGCGTGTGGACGGGCATCCGGGTTAGGAGAGATCCATGTATTCAGTGCTATTGATGGTTCATCTGCTGGCGGCCATCGCGTTCATCGGCACGCTGTTTTTTGAAGTGGTGATCTGGCACAGCGCCCGGGAGGAGTTGGCCTGGTCCGCGCAGTTCACCTGCGACCAGGCGATTGCCCGGCGCTCGCGACGCGTGCTGCATCTGGTGGTCATCGTGCTGTACGGCGCGGGCCTGGGGCTGGCCTGGCACTACTGGGGCATGCCGTGGAGTGGTCGTTTTGCGTGGTTGCTGGGCCTGAAGATCCTGCTGGCCCTGAGCATCATCGGGCACTACCTGCTGCTGGCGTACTGGCTGGGTAAACAGCGCCTGAGCGCCAAGCGTGCACGGTGGATTCGGCGCAGCATCCTCGCGCACATGGTGCTGATCGTGATCATCGCTAAATCGTTGTGGTAAGCGGTATGCGGCGTCATGCCGCGGCCGATTGTTGATCGCGGTCAAGGGATAACGGTACGCCAGTTCCCACACTGTGGCGAACTTTCTGGAGGACCGCCCCATGCCCCTGTCCCTTGCGCAATTGCGCCGCAACTACACCCTCTACGGCCTTCGCGACGACTGCCCGCAGGCCGACCCGCTGGAGCTGTTCGGCCAGTGGCTGGACCAGGCCCGCAAGACCGAAGTGCCGCCGGCCGAGGCCAACAGCATGGCCCTGGCCACGGTGGACGGCCAGGGGCATGCCCACTGCCGCATCCTGCTGCTCAAGGGCTTCAGCGCCGACGGGTTTTTCTTCTTTGGCAATTACCAGAGCGCCAAGGGCCATGAACTGGCGGACAACCCCCATGCCGCCATGACGTTCTTCTGGCCGGGCCTGGAGCGCCAGGTGCGTATCGAAGGGCCGGTGGCGAAGGCGGATGCCGAGCTGTCGGACGACTATTTTGATGCCCGCCCGGTCGCCAGTCAGTTGGGCAGTTGGGCCTCGCCCCAGAGCCAGCCTCTGGCCCATCGCAGTGAGTTGGAAGGGCGCCTGCGCGAGGTCACCGAGCGTTTTGCCGGGCGCCAGCCGCCCCGGCCCGAGCACTGGGGCGGCTACTGCCTGCAACCCCAACGTATCGAGTTCTGGCAAGGCCGGCCGGACCGCTTGCACGACCGTCTTGACTATCGCCTGCATGACGCCGGGTGGCAGCGCACGCGCCTGGCCCCCTGACGGCATACCTCCTTCGAGGAATAGGCCCTGCGCCCGATGCGGCGCAGGCTGGATGCATCTTTTCAACGCCTGGAGCCTGGATCATGGCCCATCTGACCCAACGCAGTTTCGTTTCCCTGAACATCGCGGTGCTGACCATCAGCGACACCCGCACCTACGACACCGACACCTCCGGCGACACCCTGGTGGACCGCCTGCAACGTGCCGGCCACATGCTGATCGACCGTGGCATCGTGATGGATGACATCTACCAGATCCGCGCGCGCGTCTCGCAATGGATCGCCGACCCCCAGGTGCAAGTGGTGCTGATGACCGGTGGCACCGGTTTCACCGCGCGCGACAACACCCCTCAGGCGGTGTTGCCGTTGCTGGACAAACAGGTGGACGGCTTTGGCGAGTTGTTCCGCCAGGTATCGCTGGCGGAAATCGGTATGTCGACCCTGCAATCCCGAGCCCTGGCCGGTTTCAGCAACGGCGTGCTGGTGTGCTGCATGCCCGGTTCGCCGGGGGCCTGTCGTACTGCCTGGGACCAGATCCTGGTTGGCCAGTTGGACAGCCGCACCGGCCCGTGCAATTTTGCGCCGCACCTCAAGCCGCAACTCGATCAGATACTCGCGGCTTGTGAGGCACGCTCATGAGTCCCTGCGACAGCGGCGACCTGCTGCCCGTGGAAGAGGCCATCGAGCAGTTGCTGGCCCAGGCACCGCCGCCACCGTCCACCGAAATGCTTGCGTTGGCCGATGCCCTGGGGCGGGTGACCGCCGAAGAGGTGTTCTCGCCCCGTGACCTGCCGGGCTGGGACAACAGCGCCATGGACGGCTACGCCCTGCGCGCGTTTGACGTGCCGGAGCAGGGCGGTTACCTGGAAGTGGTCGGGCGGATCGCCGCCGGGCACAGCACGGATGTGCCGTTGCAGCCCGGGCAAGCCGTGCGCATCTTCACCGGCGCGCCGCTGCCGCCGGGTGCCGACAGCGTGGTGCCGCAGGAGCGCTGCCGGGTGTATGGCCAGCGCATCTGGTGCCCGCCGTTGCGCCTGGGCGAACACGTTCGCAAGCGCGGCGAAGAGCTGCAACGCGGGCAACGGGTACTGAGCGCCGGCAAACGCCTGCGCGCCCAGGAACTCGGCCTGTTGGCGGCGGCGGGCATTCCCCGGGTCAAGGTCTACCGGCCACTGCGCGTGTGCCTGCTCAGCAGTGGCGATGAACTGCGTGAGCCGGGCGAGTCGCTGGCGCCGGGGCAGATCTACAACAGCAATCGCTACCTCGTAGCGGCGTTGCTGCGTGGCTGGGGCGTGGAGGTGCACGACTACGGCGTGATGGCCGACGCGCTGGCGGCCAGCCGCGATGCGTTGGTGCTGGCCTCGTCCGAGTGCGACTTGCTGCTGACCACCGGCGGCGTGTCGGTGGGCGAAGAGGACCATCTCAAACAGGCGATCCAGGCACTCGGCAAGGTCGAGTTCTGGCGCCTGGCGATCCAGCCCGGCAAACCCCTGGCGTTCGGCCAAGTGGCCGGCAAACCCTGGATCGGCCTGCCGGGCAACCCCACCGCCGCGCTGGTCACCACGCTGATCGTGGTGCGCCCGTTCCTGCTGCGCGCCCAAGGCGCGGAGCGGGTGTTGCCGGTGCCTGTCAGCGTGCCGGCGGCGTTCGAGTGGCTCAAGCCCAACAAGCGCCGCCAATACCTGCGTGCGCGCTTGAGCCCCGACAGCGATGGGCAACTGCGCGCGATCCTGCACCCCCAGCAAAGCTCGGCGATGCTCGCCGCCGCCTGCTGGGCCGATGGCCTGGTGATCGTCGAGCGCGAGCAGCAGGTGCTCAAGGGCGCGGCCGTGCCGTTCCTGCCGTTTGCCGATTTTCAATAAGGAGCCACCATGCAACTGGTCTGCCCGGCAGGCAACCTGCCTGCGCTGAAAGCCGCCGTACGCCAAGGCGCCGACGCGGTGTACGTGGGTTTTCGCGATGACACCAATGCCCGGCATTTCGCCGGGCTGAACATGGACGACAAGCAGTTCGACGCCGCCGTCGCCCATATCCGCCAGCACCAGCGCAAGCTCTATGTGGCGGTCAACACTTACCCGCAGCCGAAGATTTGGTCGCGTTGGCAGCGCGCCGTGGACCGTGCCGCCGACCATGGCGTGGACGCGCTGATCGCCGGTGACCCCGGCGTGCTTGGCTATGCCGCGCACCATCATCCACAGCTGGCGTTGCACCTGTCGGTGCAGGGCTCGGCCACCCATGCGGCGGCGTTGAAATTCTATGTGGAGCGCTACGGCATCCGGCGCGCCGTGCTGCCTCGGGTGTTGTCGTTGGCCCAGGTCAAGCAGGTGGCGGCCAGCGGCACGGTGCCCATCGAGGTGTTCGGTTTTGGCAGCCTGTGCATCATGGCCGAAGGGCGTTGCCATCTGTCCTCCTATATCACCGGCGAATCCCCCAACCTGTGCGGCGTGTGTTCGCCGGCCAAGGCGGTGCGCTGGAGCGAGGATACCGATGGCCTCAGCGCACGCCTGAGCGAAGTGCTGATCGACCGCTACACCCCGGACGAACCCGCCGGCTACCCGACCCTGTGCAAGGGCCGCTTCCTGGTGGGCGGCAAGCGCTTCCATGCGCTGGAAGAACCCACCAGCCTCGACACCCTGGACCTGCTGCCCGAACTCAGTGCCATCGGCGTGGAAGCGGTGAAGATCGAAGGCCGGCAACGCAGCCCGGCCTATGTGGAGCAAGTCACCCGCGTGTGGCGCGCCGCCCTCGACGCGCACCGCAGCAGCCCGGCCCATTTCGCGGTCAAGGACCAATGGCGCCAGGTGCTTGCCGGGCTTTCCGAGGGCAGCCAGACCACCCTGGGGGCTTACCATCGTGCATGGCAATGAGGACACACAGATGAAACTCAGCCTGGGACCGGTGCTGTTTTATTGGGACAAGCAAGAGTTGGGGCGCTTCTACGCCGACATGGCCGCCTTGCCCCTGGACGTGATTTACCTGGGGGAAACCGTGTGCGCCAAACGCCGCGCGCTGAACCTGGATCAATGGCTGGGCCTGGGCCGTGAGTTGCAGGCGTGCAGCCCGGCGCAGATCGTGCTGTCGAGCCTCACCCTGATCGAAGCTGCGTCCGAACTCTCCAGCCTGCGCCGCCTGTGCGACAACGGCGAGTTGCTGGTGGAGGCCAACGACATGGGCGCCGTGCAGTTGCTGATCGAGCGCAAAGTGCCCTTTGTCGGTGGCCCGGCGCTCAACCTCTACAACGGCCACGCGCTGGTGCAGCTGCTCGACGCGGGCATGCAGCGCTGGGTGCCGCCGGTGGAATGCTCCCACGGCTTGATCGCCGATGTGCTGGAGCAGGTCCGCGAACTGGGACGGCCGCTGCCCGAAGTGGAGATCTTCGCCTACGGCCATTTGCCCCTAGCGTACTCGGCGCGCTGCTTCACCGCCCGTGCGGAGAATCGGCCCAAGGACGACTGCCAGTTTTGCTGCATCAACTACCCGGATGGCATGGCGTTGACCAGCCAGGAAGGGCAGGCGCTGTTTACCTTGAATGGGATTCAGACGATGTCCGCCGAGGTGACCAACTTGCTGGCGGACTATCCCGGCTTGGTCGCCTGTGGCGCCGACCTGTTGCGCCTGAGCCCACGGGCCGAAGGCATGGCCGAGGTGGTGCGTGCCTTCGACCAGGTGCGCCAGGGTGCCACGCCGCCGTTGCTGGTGAGTGGCTGCAACGGTTACTGGCATGGGCAGGCCGGCATGTTGCGGGTCGAGGAGGTGGGGTTGTGTTGAATCGCAAGCAATGGTTGCTCAAGGGTGCTGACCGGGTATTGCCGCTGATTCGCCGTGTGCCTTTCGCGGTGCAGCGCCTGGCGTTGCAACAGGGGCTCAACCGCTGCCTGGCCGAGCCGCTGCGCGACGACGGTTTTGACCTGCTGCGCGGACGCTGGATGTGCCTGCGCATTCCGGACCTGGGCTTGTGCTGGTACCTGACGTTGACGCGGGATGGGTTGCGGATTGCGCAGAAGGCGCAGGCCCAAGTGACCATCAGCGGCAATTGGCGCGAGTTCTTGTTGCTGGCCAGTCGGCAGGAAGACCCGGATACGTTGTTCTTCCGGCGGCGCCTGGTGATCGAAGGGGATACGGAGCTGGGGTTGGGTTTGAAGAACCTGATCGACAGCCTCGACCCGGATGTCTTACCGCCCTGGTTGTGGCGCAATCTGGAGCGGGCGGGGCGGGGGCTTGCGACCTGACGCTATCTGCGGCGCCGGGGTTTGGGATATGACTCGTTGGGGGGGGGGGCTCGGTGGGCATATCCATTTCTTCGGTAACGGCCACCTATGGTTCCGCCCTTACGGCGGCTCACTTTTGAAGAGCGCAAAAGTAAGCAAAACGCTCTTGCCCCAACACTCGGCACCTCGCCTAGGCTCGGTGTTCCCTCACTCCGGCTTGAATCCGTGGGCCGCCGTCATGGGCCATCCTTGGCCCAGGACGGCTAACCCGGCGTCCTGCCGGGTTACCCACGGATTCAAGCCTGCGTTCGGCCAGCGTGTTTGACGGGGCGCCCCAGATCAAGATCAAGAGCGCGGCGGCCTTAGAGCCGACCGGATTGAATGGCCGGTACTCGGTCAAAGTGTGGGAGGGGGCTTGCCCCCGATGGCAGTGGGTCAGTCACTGATGAGTTGGCTGACACACCGCCATCGGGGGCAAGCCCCCTCCCACAGTTTGATCTTCATGTATCAGTTGAAGGGTGGTTTGCTCTGGCTCTGGCTCTGGCTCTGGCTCTGGCTCTGGCTCTGGCTCTGGCTCTGGCTCTGGCTCTGGCTCTGGCTCTGGTTGTGGCTGTGGCTGTTGCTCTGGCTCTGGCTCTGGCTCTGGCTTTAGATCTGCTTTTGATTTTGATCTTAGGCGGCCCCCCAAATCACTGTCGAATTACGGGCACACCGAGCCTAGGCGAGGTGCCGAGTGTTGGGGCAAGAGCCCTTTGCTTACTTTGGGCTGGGCCGGCATTCCGGCTTTTCCAAAGTGAGCCGCCGTAAGGGCGGAACCCATATCAGCCATCACCTAAATAATGGATATACACCCGGTCAAAAGCTCACCCCACCTGCCGGAGGTGCTCCATCGCCCAAACCGCCGCCTCCACCCGCGACCTCAACCCCAGCTTATGCAGCAAATTCTTCACATGCACCTTCACCGTCCCCTCGGTAATCCCCAACTTATGCCCGATCACCTTGTTGCTGTAGCCACTGGCAATCGTCTTCAACACCTGCCGCTCCCGCTCAGTCAATTCCACCGCCGCATGGGGCTGCGGCGAGCGCAACGCCTGGGCCAAGACCCTGGTCAAGCCTGGGCTGATCACCAACGCGCCATGCAACGCATCACGGATAAACTCGACCACCAATTCCGGTTCCATGTCCTTGAGCAGATACCCATTGGCATCCAGGCGCAGGGCATCGCGAATATCGTCTTCAGCGTCGGACACGGTAAACAGCAACACCTTGCCCGCGTAGTCCATGGCCCGCAGGCGGCGCAGGGTTTCCAGGCCGTTCATGTGCGGCATGTTGTTGTCCAGCAGTACCAGGTCCGGTTGCAGGCAGGCGATCTGGTCGAGGGCTTCCTGACCGTTGCCGGCCTCGCCGACCACGTGCAGGTCGTCTTCCAGTTCGAGGATCTGGCGCATGCCGTGGCGCATCATCGGGTGGTCGTCGACCAACAGGATCCGGTGGCGAAGAGGGACGTTCATGAGGTGCTGCCTTGTAGGGTGTGGCCGAGGAATTCCGGCTGGAAACGTAATTGCACGCGGGTGCCCTGGGGCTCGCGTGGGCTGATCTCAAGCTGGCCGTGCAGGCTGCGGGCGCGTTCGTCCATGATGGTCAGGCCGTGGTGTTCGCGCTGGTCGACGGCGCCGCAGAAACCCCGGCCATCGTCTTCGATGCTCAAGCTCACGGTCTCGCCGACCTGGCGCAGTTGCAGCCAGGCATTCTGTGCATGGGCGTGGCGCAGGCAGTTGGACAGCGCTTCGCGGGTGATCTGCAACATGTGAATCTGCTCGCTGGCCGACAGCTGGAAGGCCAGGGCGTCCACGTGCAAGTGCACCTGGAATTCGCCGCGCCGGGAGAATTCTTCGGCGGTGTCCTGCAGCTCCTGCACCAGCCCGGCATCGTGGATCTGCAGGCGGAAGGTGGTGAGCAATTCGCGCAGTTGCCGGTAGGCGTTGTTGAGGCCATCGCGCAGTTCGCTGGTGACGGTGGCCAGGGTTTCGACTGGCTCGCCACGGCGGATCAGGGTTTGCATGCGGCTCACTTGCAGCTTCATGTAGGACAGCGCCTGGGCCAGGGAATCGTGCAGTTCGCGGGCGATGATGGTGCGCTCGTCCAGCAGCAACAGGCGGTGGTCCTGCTCGCGCTGGCGCTTGAGCGACAGTGAGGTGCCGATCAGGTTGGCCAGGGCCTGGATCAGTTGTTTTTCCCAGTCCTGGGGCGGGTGGCCATCGACGAAGTGCGCCTTGAGTTCGCCCAGTTCCGTGCCCTGGTTGCTGATGCTGAACACCTGCGGCGGTGCGGCCTTGTGCTTCTGGCAGGTGGCACAGTCGCCGATGGCGCACACGTTGCGGCTGTTCTCGCCGTGCAGGGCCAGCATCTGCTGGGCGGGGGCGAGGAAGTGACCTTGCAGGCACAGCGACAGGCGCAGGCCCGGCAGGCGTTTCTGGAAGCGCCGGATCAGTTCATCCAGGCCCTCGGCATTGGCCAGGCGCGTGGCCAGGCTGCGACTGCTCTGGTAGAGCAATTCGAGGGCGGCGTTGGCTTGTTGCAGGTTGAGGGTCTTGAGTTGCACCTGGGTTTCCAGGGTGCGGTGGGAGGCCTCGATGGTCTCGGCCATGGCGTTGAAGCTCAGCGCCAGTTGGCCCAGTTCGTCCTCGGAACGGTGGTTGACCCGGGTCTTGAAGTCGCCGTCGCGAAAACGCCGGGTGGCGTGCACCAGTTCTTCCAGCGGGTTGACCACGCCGTACTGCAACTCGTACAGGCCGAGCAACAGGATGATCAAGGTGCTGAACAACGCCAGGCCCTGAATGCCTTGCTGCCAGCTCTGTTTCTGCTCGCTCTGTTGCTGCAACAGGCTGACGAACTGGTTCAGTTGCTCGACGAACGCCGGTGCGCGGGCCTGGAACAAGTCGGCATCACCGCGAATCACCGCCGGGCCCAGTTCGCTGTCCCAGCGTTGGCGGATCTGCTGGTAACTCTGCAACAGCGCGCTTTGCGGGCCGTCTTCCAGCGCCGCCCTGAGCGAGGGGCTGTCGAGCCGGCGTTGCAGGCTCTGGCTGACCTCGGCGACCTCATCCGCGCGCGCGCCGGCCGCCAGCTTCCAGCTGAGGTGGTAGGTCTCCATGCGCACCGAGCCTGCGGTGTTGATCGCCGCGGCGTCGCCCTGGCTGAACCAGGCGATCAGCCCGGCACTGAGGGAGCTGGCCAGGGCCAGGATCGCGATGAGGATCACCGCCAGGCCGGCACGGGCGGGCAGGGAACTGCGCAGCCAGTCAAGCATGACGGCGCAGACGGAGTGGATGGCAGAGCAGCATGGTCGCACCTGGAGCGGGAAAGGGGGTTGTCAATGGCCTTCCCTGGCGCACTACCTCTAAAGAATTGCCGGCGAACCCTCCCACGGATAAAACCCGGCACAAGAGAACAATCCATTGATAAATAAAGGCTTTCTCTTGTTTTGCTGACTACCTCCTTGGAGGTAGACGGGGCGAGCATAGCCCCATACCCACCCGGCGGACGTTGACCTGGGTCAAGTTCCACCCAAGTGCCGCCCCTAACCTGCGCCCATGGAATCACTTTCTGGAGCGCATACCGTGACTCAACCCCGTATAAGACAAGGCCTGGTGCTGGGCATGAGCACCCTGGCCTTCACCGTCTGCTTTATGGTGTGGATGATGTTCGCCGTGCTCGGCGTGCCCATCAAGGAGCTGCTGCAACTCAACGAAACCCAGTTCGGCCTGCTGGCCGCCACGCCTGTATTGACCGGCTCCCTGGTACGCCTGCCGCTGGGCCTGCTCACCGACCGTTTCGGCGGGCGCATCGTGTTCTTCCTGCTGATGCTTGCCTGCGTGTTGCCGCTGTACCTGATCACCTACGCCACCGCCTACTGGCAGTTCCTGGTGCTGGGCCTGTTTGTCGGCCTGGCCGGCGGCTCGTTTTCGGTGGGCATCGCCTACGTCGCCAAATGGTTCGACAAGCACAACCAGGGCTTCGCCATGGGCGTGTTCGGTGCTGGCAATGCGGGGGCGGCGGTGACCAAGTTTCTCGCGCCGGGCCTGATCGCCCTTGGTACCTGGCACCTGGTGCCCAAGGTGTTCAGCGCGATCCTGTTTATCACCGCGCTGCTGTTCTGGTTCCTCACCAGCGAAAACAAGGCCCACCGCAGCGCCGGCGGCGCCACTTTGCGCCAACAGTTGCTGTGCCTCAAAGACCCGGCCGTGTGGCGCTACTGCCAGTACTACTCGATTGTGTTCGGCGGCTATGTGGCGCTGGCGCTGTGGGTGACCAAGTACTACGTGCAGGAATACGGTTTCAGCCTGCAAAGCGCCGCGCTGCTGGCCGCGTGTTTCTCGCTGCCGGGTGGTGTGCTGCGCGCCGTGGGCGGCTGGATGTCCGACCGCTGGGGCGCGCAGAGCGTGACCTGGTGGGTGTTGTGGGTGAGCTGGGTGTGCCTGTTCCTGCTCAGCTACCCGCAGACCCAGTTGCAGGTGATGACCGTCAACGGCCCGCTGGATTTCCACATCGGCCTCACGCCTGCGCTGTTCACCGTGCTGCTGTTCGTGATGGGCATCGCCTTCGCGTTCGGCAAGGCCTCGGTGTTCAAGTACATCGCCAATGACTATCCGCAAAACATGGGCGCGGTGTCCGGCATCGTCGGCCTGGCCGGTGGCCTGGGTGGCTTTGTGCTGCCGATTATGTTCGGCGCCCTGGTGGACCTCACTGGCGTGCGCTCTTCCTGCTTCATGTTGATGTACGGCGTGGTCTGGGTGTCCCTGGCCTGGATGTACTTCAGCGAAATCCGCAAACAACCGCTGCTCGGCAAGCCCGCGCTCCAAGGAGAATGATCATGTCCATTGCGCAAAAGCCCACCTCGGGCCCGGTGATCCATGACTGGCGCCCCGAAGACCCAGCGTTCTGGGGCGCCAGCGGCAAGAAGACCGCCACCCGCAACCTGTGGATCTCGATCCCCGCGCTGTTGCTGGCCTTTGCCGTGTGGATGGTGTGGAGCACGGTGATCGTGCGCCTCAACGCCATCGGCTTCAGCTTCACCACCGACCAGCTGTTCTGGCTGGCGGCACTGCCGGGCCTCTCTGGCGCGACGTTGCGGGTGTTCTACTCGTTCATGGTGCCGATCTTCGGCGGGCGCCGCTGGACCGCCCTGAGTACCGCGTCGTTGCTGCTGCCGTCGCTGTGGATGGGCTTCGCGGTGCAGGACCCCAACACGCCGTACAGCGTGTTCGTATTGATCGCGTTGCTCTGCGGTTTCGGCGGCGGCAACTTCGCTTCGAGCATGTCCAACATCAGCTTTTTCTACCCTAAGGCGCAGCAGGGCACCGCCCTGGGTTTGAACGCCGGCCTGGGTAACCTGGGCGTGTCGGTGATGCAGTTCTGCGTGCCGCTGGTGATTACCTTCGGGGTGTTCGGCCTGATGGGCGGGCAACCGCAAACCCTGGCGGACGGCAGCCAGCTATGGCTGCAGAACGCCGGTTTCATCTGGGTGCCGTTCATCCTCACCGTCACCGTCGCCGCGTGGTTCGGCATGAATGACCTGTCCAGCGCCCGTGCGTCGTTCAGCGACCAGGCGGTGATCTTCAAACGCAAGCACAACTGGCTGATGTGCTGGTTGTACCTCGCGACCTTCGGTTCATTCATCGGTTTTTCGGCGGCGTTCCCGCTGCTGATCAAGACCTCGTTTCCCGAGGTGGTGGCGCTGAAATTCGCCTTCCTCGGCCCGCTGGTGGGCGCGCTGGTACGCCCGCTCGGCGGCTGGCTGGCGGACAAACTGGGCGGTGCGCGGGTGACCCTGTGGAACTTCGTGCTGATGATCGTGATGGTGTTCGGCGTGCTGCACTTTCTGCCGCAGAACGGGCAGGGCGGCAGCTTCTACGGCTTCCTCGGCCTGTTCATGCTGCTCTTCATCACCACCGGCATCGGCAACGGCTCGACCTTCCGCATGATCCCGGTGATCTTCCGCACCCTTCACGAGAAGGCCAGCGCCGGCAAACCTGCTGCGGTGCGTGAACAGGCCCTGAAGGACGCCGGCAAGGAATCGGCTGCGGTGCTGGGGTTCAGCTCTGCGATGGGCGCATTCGGCGCGTTCTTCATCCCTAAATCCTTCGGCAGTTCCATGGCCGCCACCGGCAGCCCGGCCATGGCCTTCTACATGTTTGTCGGTTTCTACCTGAGCTGCATCGTCGTGACCTGGTGGTGGTACGCCCGCAAGGGCTGCGCCACACCCTGCTAGTCCGACCTGAATTCGCGGGGCAACGCACCCCACGGCACGCCTGATGAGGAAAGCACCATGAGTCACTTACTGGATCAACTGCGGTTCTTCAACCGCAAGCAAGACGAGTTCTCCGAGGGCCACGGCGAGACCCGCAAGGAGTCCCGCGACTGGGAAAACGTCTACCGTTCGCGCTGGCAGTACGACAAGATCGTGCGCTCCACCCACGGGGTGAACTGCACCGGCTCGTGCTCGTGGAAGATCTACGTGAAGAACGGCCTGATCACCTGGGAAACCCAGCAGACCGACTACCCGCGCACCCGCAACGACCTGCCCAACCATGAACCCCGTGGCTGCCCGCGTGGCGCCAGCTACAGCTGGTACATCTACAGCGCCAACCGGCTCAAGTACCCGAAGATCCGCAAGCCGTTGCTCAAGCTGTGGCGTGAAGCGCGCCTGACCATGGCCCCGGTGGAGGCCTGGGCGAGCATTGTCGAGGACAAGGCCAAGGCCGATTCGTACAAGAGCAAGCGCGGCATGGGCGGTTTCATCCGCTCCAACTGGGCGGAGGTCAACGAGATCATCGCTGCCTCCAACGTCTACACCATCAAACAGTATGGGCCGGACCGCATTGTCGGCTTCTCGCCGATCCCGGCCATGTCGATGGTCAGCTACGCGGCCGGCTCGCGTTACCTGTCGCTGCTGGGTGGGGTGTGCCTGAGTTTCTACGACTGGTACTGCGACCTGCCACCGGCCTCGCCGATGGTGTGGGGCGAGCAGACCGACGTGCCGGAATCGGCCGACTGGTACAACTCCAATTACATCATTGCCTGGGGTTCCAACGTCCCGCAGACCCGTACGCCGGACGCGCATTTCTTCACCGAGGTGCGCTACAAGGGCACCAAGACCGTGGCCATCACCCCCGACTACTCGGAAGTGGCCAAGCTCACCGACTTGTGGCTCAACCCCAAGCAGGGTACCGACGCCGCGTTGGCCCAGGCCTTCAACCATGTGATCTTCAAGGAATTTCACCTCGACCACCCGAGCGCCTATTTCACCGACTACGCCAAGCGCTTCACCGACCTGCCGGTGCTGGTGATGCTCAAGCCCGTGACCGGGTTTGCCCCCGGCGCTGGCTTCCAGCCTGACCGCTTCCTGCGCGCCTCGGACCTCACCGGCAACCTGGGCCAGGACAACAACCCGGAATGGAAAACCATCGCCCTCGACGAGAGCGGCGAACTGGTGTCGCCACAAGGGTCCATCGGCTACCGCTGGGGCGAGAAGGGCAAGTGGAACATCCTCGCCAAAGAGGGCGGTGAAGGCCGTGAAATTGACCTCAAGCTCAGCCTGATCGGCGCAGACGTGGCCGAAGTCGGCTTCCCGTACTTTGCCGGTGAAGCCCACGAACACTTCCAGCACGTGGCCGGTGACGCCGTACAGTTCCGCCGCGTGCCGGTGCACAGCGTGACGTTGGCCGATGGTAGTATTGCCAAGGTCGCCACGGTGTTCGACCTGTCCGCCGCTAACCTGGCCATCGACCGTGGCCTGGGCGGCAGCAACGTGGCCCGGGACTACGACGACGCCAGCGTGCCGGGCACCCCGGCCTGGCAGGAAGCGATCACCGGCGTCAGCCGCGAGAAAGCCATCCAGATCGCCCGTGAGTTCGCCGACAACGCCGACAAGACCAAGGGCCGCTCGATGATCATCGTCGGCGCGGCGATGAACCACTGGTACCACATGGACATGAACTACCGCGGGCTGATCAACATGCTCATGCTCTGCGGTTGTGTCGGCCAGACCGGCGGCGGTTGGGCCCACTATGTCGGCCAGGAAAAACTGCGCCCGCAATGCGGCTGGCTGCCCCTGGCGTTCGGCCTGGACTGGAGCCGCCCGCCACGCCAGATGAACGGCACCAGCTTCTTCTACGGCCACAGCTCGCAGTGGCGCCACGAAAAAATGAACATGCACGATGTGTTGTCGCCGATGGCGGACAAGTCGCAGTTCCCCACCCATGCACTGGACTACAACATCCGCGCCGAACGCGCCGGTTGGTTGCCCAGCGCGCCGCAGCTCAACACCAACCCGCTGCATATCTGCCGGGACGCGGCGGCCGCCGGCATGGAACCCAAAGACTACGTGGTCAAGGCCTGGCAGGACGGCACCTTGCGCTTTGCCTGCGAGCAACCGGACAGCCCGGTGAACTTCCCGCGCAACATGTTCATCTGGCGTTCCAACCTGCTTGGATCGTCGGGCAAGGGCCATGAGTACATGCTCAAGTACCTGCTCGGCACCAAGAACGGCGTGATGAACGAAGACATCGGCTTTGGCGGCGAAAGCAAGCCCACCGAAGCCGAATGGGTCGACGACGGCGCCATCGGCAAGCTCGACCTGGTGACCACCCTGGACTTCCGCATGTCGTCCACCTGCGTGTACTCCGACATCGTCTTGCCGACCGCCACCTGGTACGAAAAAGACGACATGAACACCTCGGACATGCACCCGTTCATCCACCCGTTGTCGGCGGCCATCGACCCGGCGTGGGAGTCGCGTTCCGACTGGGAAATCTACAAGGGCATCGCCAAGGCGTTCTCGGCCATGGCGGTCGGGCACCTGGGCGTCGAGCAGGACCTGGTCACCGTACCGTTGCTGCACGACAGCGTCGGCGAACTGGCCCAGCCGTTCGGCGGCACCGACTGGAAAAGCGCCGGTGTGGCGCCTGTACCCGGCAAGAACGCGCCGAACATGGCGGTGGTGGAGCGTGACTACCCGAACATCTACAAGAAATTCACCTCCCTCGGGCCCTTGCTGGAAAAACTCGGCAACGGTGGCAAGGGCATCAACTGGAACACCGATGACGAGGTGGCCTTCCTCGGCGAGCTGAACCATCACGAAGGCGACGCGGGCATCAGCCACGGTCGGCCGAAGATCGACACGGCCATCGATGCGGCCGAGGTGATCCTGTCCCTGGCCCCGGAAACCAACGGCCATGTGGCGGTCAAGGCCTGGGCGGCGCTGTCGGCCTTCACCGGCATCGACCACAGCCACCTGGCGTTGCCCAAGGCCCACGAAGCCATCCGCTTCCGCGATATCCAGGCGCAGCCGCGCAAGATCATCTCCAGCCCCACCTGGTCGGGCCTGGAAGACGACCATGTGAGCTACAACGCCGGCTACACCAACGTCCACGAAAACATCCCATGGCGCACCATCACCGGCCGCCAGCAGTTCTACCAGGACCACCCGTGGATGCAGGCGTTCGGCGAACAGCTGATGAGCTACCGGCCACCGGTCAACACCCGCACCATCGAAGGCGTGAAGGGCAAACGCAGCAATGGCGAGACCGAGATCGTGCTGAACTGGATCACCCCGCACCAGAAATGGGGCATCCACAGCACCTACAGCGACAACCTGCTGATGCTCACCCTGAGCCGTGGCGGGCCGATCGTGTGGCTCTCGGAAATCGATGCCAAGCGCGCCGGCATCGAGGACAACGACTGGATCGAATGCTTCAACGTCAACGGTGCGCTCACCGCCCGTGCGGTGGTCAGCCAGCGCGTCAAGGAGGGCATGGTGATGATGTACCACGCCCAGGAACGCATCGTGAATGTGCCCGGTTCGGAGACCACCAAGACCCGTGGCGGCCACCACAACTCGGTGACCCGCGTGGTGCTCAAGCCGACCCACATGATTGGCGGCTACGCCCAGCAGGCCTACGGCTTCAACTATTACGGCACGGTCGGTTGCAACCGCGACGAGTTCGTCGTGGTGCGCAAGATGGCCAAGGTCGACTGGCTCGATGGTTCCACCGGCGATGACTTGCCGCGCCCATTGCCGACCGATATCGAGGAGAACTGAGATGAAGATTCGCTCACAGATCGGCATGGTGCTGAACCTGGACAAATGCATCGGCTGCCACACCTGCTCGATCACCTGCAAGAACGTGTGGACCAGCCGCGAAGGCATGGAATACGCCTGGTTCAACAACGTCGAATCCAAGCCCGGCATCGGCTACCCCAAGGAGTGGGAAAACCAGGACAAGTGGAAGGGCGGCTGGGTGCGTAACGCCAACGGCAGCATCAACCCGCGTATCGGCGGCAAGTTCCGCGTGCTGGCGAATATCTTCGCCAACCCGGACCTGCCGAGCCTGGACGACTACTACGAGCCGTTCGACTTCGATTACCAGCACCTGCACACCGCGCCGTTGGGCGAGCACCAACCGACCGCGCGGCCGCGCTCGGTGGTATCGGGCAAGCGCATGCAGAAAATCGAGTGGGGCCCCAACTGGGAGGAAATCCTCGGCACCGAGTTCGCCAAGCGCCGCAAGGACAAGAACTTCGACCAGATCCAGGCGGATATCTACGGCGAGTACGAAAACACTTTCATGATGTACCTGCCGCGCCTGTGCGAGCACTGCCTCAACCCGGCATGCGCGGCGTCGTGCCCCAGCGGTGCGATCTACAAGCGTGAAGAAGACGGCATCGTGCTGATCGACCAGGAAAAATGCCGCGGCTGGCGCATGTGCATCAGCGGTTGCCCGTACAAGAAAATCTACTTCAACTGGAAGAGCGGCAAGTCCGAGAAGTGCATCTTCTGCTACCCGCGCATCGAGGCCGGCATGCCCACCGTGTGTGCCGAAACCTGCGTCGGGCGCATCCGCTACCTCGGCGTGTTGCTCTATGACGCCGACCGCATCAGCGAAGTGGCGAGCACGGCCAGCGAGCACGACCTGTACGAGAAACAACTGGAGATCTTCCTCGACCCGAATGACCCGGCGGTGATCCGCCAGGCCTTGGCCGATGGCGTACCACAGTCGGTGATCGACTCGGCGCAGCGTTCCCCCGTGTACAAGATGGCGGTGGACTGGAAACTCGCACTGCCGCTGCACCCGGAATACCGCACCTTGCCGATGGTCTGGTACGTGCCGCCGCTGTCGCCGATCCAGAACGCCGCCGCGGCCGGCACCGTGGGCATGAACGGGGTGATCCCGGACGTGGACAGCCTGCGCATCCCGCTGCGCTACCTGGCCAACATGCTTACCGCCGGCGATGAAAAACCGGTCAAGCGTGCCCTCAAGCGTCTATTGGCGATGCGTGCGTTCAAGCGTTCCCAGCAGGTCGATGGCGTGCAGGACCTGCAAGTGCTCGAAGACGTGGGCCTGAGCGTGCCGCAGGTGGAAGAGATGTACCGCTACCTGGCGATTGCCAACTACGAAGACCGCTTTGTGGTGCCGAGCGCGCACCGTGAAGACGCCATGAGCGACGCGTTCGCCGAACGTTCCGGCTGTGGTTTCAGCTTCGGCAGCGGCTGCAGCGGCAGTTCCGACACCAATATGTTCGGCGCCAAGAAGGCCAATCGCCGCGACGTCCTGAAAACCGTGCAGATCTGGGAGGACTGAGCCATGCGCATTCTTAAAGTGATTTCGTTGCTGCTGGACTATCCCACCGAGACCCTGGTGAACGGCCGCGATGAACTGGAGCAGGCGATCATCGAGTCGCGGGAAATCAGCCCCAAGCAACGCGGTGCGTTGTTCGAGCTGTTGGAGCTGATCTGCGCCAATGACCTGATGGATGGCCAGGAGCATTACGGCGCGTTGTTCGGCCGTGGTCGCTCGCTGTCGCTGCTGTTGTTTGAACACGTGCACGGCGAGTCCCGGGACCGTGGCCAGGCGATGGTCGACATGATGGCCCAGTACGAGGCCGCCGGGTTTGCCATCGGCGTCAAGGAGCTGCCGGACTATATCCCGCTGTACCTGGAGTTCCTCTCCACCCGCGAAGACATCGAGGCCCGCGAGGGCCTGGCGGATGTGGCGCACCTGCTGGCGTTGCTCGCGGCGCGCCTGGAAGAGCGTGAGAGCGCCTATGCCAGTTGCATGCGCGCGCTGTTGCAGATCGCCGGCACCGAGCCGCACCAGGCCGTGGCCGAGGTGCGCGCCCAGGTGGCGGCCGAGCCGCGCGACGACTCCCTCGAAGCCCTCGACAAAGTATGGGAAGAGGAGGCCGTGGACTTTATGCAGGCCGAGCAGCAGGACCGTTGCAGCGCGATGCCGAGCGCTCCCGGCAAGGCACGGGAAGAAAGCGCCGTGCCGCTGCATTGGGTGGATTTTCAGCAAGCAGCGCCGGCCGCCGTGCCGGCCGGGGAGGTGGGTAATGTCTAAGTGGAATTTGCTGGTATTCGGGGTGTACCCCTATGTGGCCCTGGCGATCTGCCTGTTGGGCAGTTGGGCGCGGTTCGACCTGTCGCAGTACACCTGGAAGGCCGGCTCCAGCCAGATGCTGAACAACCGTGGCATGCGCGTGGCGAGCAACTTCTTCCATATCGGCGTGCTGTTTGTGCTGGCCGGGCATTTCGTCGGTCTGCTCACACCGGCGTCGGTCTATCACCACGTAATCAGCACTGAAAACAAGCAACTGCTGGCGATGGTCTCCGGCGGGTTCTTCGGCCTGCTGTGCCTGGTGGGCTTGCTGATGCTGGTCAACCGCCGCTTGAGCGACCCGCGGGTGCGCGCCACATCGAGTACGTCGGACATCCTGATCCTGCTGGTGCTGCTGGCGCAGTTACTGCTCGGTTTGCTGACCATCGTCGCCTCGACCGGGCACATGGACGGCTCGGTGATGGTGATGCTCGCCGACTGGGCGCAGAACGTGGTGTTGCTGCGACCGGTGCAGGCGGCGGAATCGATTGCGCCGGTGTCGCTGATCTACAAGGCCCACGTGGCATTGGGCTTGACCCTGTTCGTGCTGTTCCCGTTTACCCGCCTGGTGCACATGGTCAGCGCGCCGATCTGGTACCTGGGGCGGCGTTACCAAATCGTGCGGCAGAAGTCGTGAGGAGCGCGTGATGACCCAGCCTGAATTGATTGCCAGCAGTGAACAGGAATGGCCCATCGTCAGCGTCAACGGCGTGTCGATCACGCCTGAGGCGATGGCCCTGGAGTTGCAATACCACCCGGCCGAAAGCCGCGAGGCGGCGGTGTACCTGGCGGCCCGCGCCCTGGTGATTCGCGAGTTGCTGCAACAGCGTATTGCCGAATTGGGCCTGGCGGTGGACATCGCCCCCGGCGAGAACGAAGAGGAAGCGGCCACGCGCTTGCTGCTGGAGCGCGAAATCAGCGTGCCGCAGTGCGACGAAGCGACCTGCCGGCATTACTTTGAGAGCAATCGCGGGCGCTTCCACAGCGCGCCGTTGCTGGCGGTGCGGCACATCCTGCTCGAGTGCGCGCCGGACGATGCCGAGGCACGCCAGATGGCCCATGTGCAGGCGGAAATCCTGTTGCTGAGCCTGGCGCAGACCCCCGGTACTTTCGCCGAGCTGGCCCTCAAGTATTCGGCGTGCCCCTCCAAGGCCCAGGGCGGTTCGCTGGGCCAGATCAGCAAGGGCCAGACCGTGCCGGAACTGGAACGCCAACTGTTCACCCTGGCACCGGGCCTGGCTGACAAACCGCTGGAAAGCCGCTATGGCTGGCACGTGATCAGCATCGACCAGCGCATCGAAGGGCAACCTCTGCCCTATGAAGCCGTGGCCGGGGCGATTCGCACCCAGCTGCAACAAGGCGTATGGCAGAAGGCATTGGTGCAGTACCTGCAAACCCTGATCGGCGCGGCGGACATTCGTGGCCTTGCGCTGCAGGGCGCCGACTCGCCGTTGGTGCAGTGACATGAGCCTGGTGGATGGGCTCGGCCGTAGCATCGACTACCTGCGCTTGTCGGTGACCGACCGCTGTGATTTTCGCTGTGTGTACTGCATGGCGAAGACCATGACCTTCCTGCCGCGCCAGCAGGTGTTGAGCCTGGAAGAACTGGAACGCCTGGCCCGGTTGTTCGTGGACCAGGGCGTGCGCAAGATCCGCCTGACCGGCGGTGAGCCGCTGATCCGGCCCGGGATTGTCGGGCTGTGCCGCAACATCGCGGCGTTGCCGGGCTTGCGTGAACTGGTGATGACCAGCAACGGCTCGCAACTGGCGCGATTGGCGCGGCCCTTAGTGGACGCAGGGGTCAAGCGCATGAACATCAGCCTCGACAGCCTGGACCCCGAGCGGTTTCGGGCGATCACCCGCAACGGTGACTTGCGCCAGGTACTGGACGGTATCGAGGCGGCGCGGGATGCGGGGTTCGAGCGGGTCAAGCTCAATTGCGTGGTGATGAAAGGGCGCAATTTCGATGAGGTGCCGGGGTTGGTGCGGTATGCGATCGAGCAGGGGATCGATATCAGTTTTATCGAGGAAATGCCCTTGGGGGATGTGGGGCGTTCGCGGGGGGAGACGTTCTGTGCCAGTGATGAAGTGCGTGGGGTGATTGCCCGTGAGCATGTGTTGCTCGACAGCACCGAGAACAGCGGTGGGCCGGCCAGGTATGTGCGGCTGGCGGGGCATCCGCGGACGCGGATCGGGTTTATTTCGCCTAATTCGCAGAATTTTTGTGGCAGTTGCAATCGGGTGCGAATGACGGTGGAGGGGCGGTTGTTGTTGTGTCTGGGGCAGGAGGATGCGCTGGACCTGTGTGGGTTGCTCAGGCGCTATCCGCTGGAGGATGGGCCGTTGGTTGAGGCGTTGCATCGGGCGTTGCGGGGGAAGCCGTTGGGGCATGATTTTACGGGGGCGGGGGAGGTGCAGGTGGTGCGGTTTATGAGTGTGAGTGGGGGGTGATGGGGGCTGTTTGGTCGTCGTGTACATATCCGTTTCTTCGGTCACGGCGGCTTATGGTTCCGCCCTTACGGCGGGTCACTTTTTGAAGAGCGCAAAAAGTAACCAAAAACGCTTCGCCCCAACACTCGGCACCTCGCCTAGGCTCGGTGTGCCCTCACTCCGGCTTGAATCCGTGGGCCGCCGCAATGGGCCATCCATGGCCCAGTGCGGCTAACCCGGCGTCCTGCCGGGTTACCCACGGATTCAAGCCTGCGTTCGGCCAGCGTGTTTGACGGGGCGCCCCAGATCAAAAGCAGGAGCGCGGCGGCCTTAGAGCCGACCGGATTGTATGGCCGGTACTCGGTCAAAGTGTGGGATGGGGCTTGCCCCCGATGACAGTGGGTCAGTCACTGATGAGTTGGCTGACACACCGCCATCGGGGGCAAGCCCCCTCCCACAGTTTGATCTTCATGTATCAGTTGAAGGGTGGTTTGCTCTGGCTCTGGCTCTGGCTCTGGCCGACCGGATTGTATGGGCGGTACTCGGTCAAAGTGTGGGAGGGGGCTTGCCCCCGATGGCAGTGGGTCAGTCACTGATGAGTTGGCTGACACACCGCCATCGGGGGCAAGCCCCCTCCCACAGTTTGATCTTCATGTATCAGTTGAAGGGTGGTTTGCTCTGGCTCTGGCTCTGGCCGACCGGATTGTATGGGCGGTACTCGGTCAAAGTGTGGGAGGGGGCTTGCCCCCGATGGCAGTGGGTCAGTCACTGATGAGCTGGCTGACACACCGCCATCGGGGGCAAGCCCCCTCCCACAGTTTGATCTTCATGTATCAGTTGAAGGGGCGGCGTTTTTCAAGGTAGTTGTCGTGTCTCCCGTCTTGCTAGGCGACCTTCACCACAACTGTCAGCTCCCTTTCGGGATTGAGGTACACCGTCCCGATAGGGTCCCAGTTGCGTGTCTCGCCTGACCACCTTTCAGGCCTTTTTTCTCTCGCTTGCCCATAAATTGCCGCCCTCCGGGCCAAGATTTCCCGGTCTTTTCCCTCGTGGCGCTGGGCGGGTGTCACGAAGCGGATTCGGCTATGACGATGCTCGGTGTTGTACCAAGCCATAAAATTCCTGACCCAGATACGCGCGTCATCCAGGCTGCCAAATCCATCCTGCGGCCACTGCGGGCAGTACTTCAGCGTTCTAAACAGCGACTCCGAGTAAGGATTATCGTTGCTTACCCGGGGTCTTCCTCTCGATGGCGTGATACCCAGGTCGTACATCTTGGTCAGTAACGTCACCGATTTCATCGGTGCGCCATTGTCCGAGTGAAGCACCAGCGGCTGACGCCAGCACTTCTCTGTAGTGACACTTCGTTGCAGTAGGACAGCGGCTTTTTCACCGTTTTCTGCTTCGTAAACTTCCCAGCCCACAGCCTTTCGGCTGTAGATATCTTCGATCAAATAGAGGTAGTAAAACTTCCCACGAACTGGCGACGGCAGGTACGTGATATCCCAAGACCACACCTGATTGGCGGCTGTCGCCGCGTAGGTGGTGGGTGCTTCATGGCGATGCGGGCGTTTGGCGCGGGAACGATGATGCTGCTGATCTGCCGCACGCAGCACTCGGTAAAAGGTTGCCTCCGATGCCATGTAACGTCCCTCGTCAGCGAGCCGTGGCACGATCTGGCTCGGTGGCAGATGTGCGTAGGCCTTGCTGTTGCACAAGGCCAGGATGGCTTGGCGCTCAACATCAGTCAGAGCATTATTCGGCACTGGCCTCACCGTCGTGGTGCGCCCATCTGCCAACAACGCTTCGGGCAGGATCCAGCGTTGTAGCGTGCGTAGCGAAATACCGACTTCTAGACACGCAGGCGCCCTGCGGGCGCCCGCAGTGATGGCTTCGGTGAGCCAGTCGACGAGAAGATGCCGTTCTGGCAACAAGGTCAATTGTCCTCGTCGTCGTTCCCCCAGTAGGCATTGAGCTTTTTTCGCAGCACCAGCAATGCGACTGTTTCAGCCAGCGCTGCATCCTTTCGGCGCAGCTCACGCTCCAGCTCCCGAATCCGGTTCTTATCCTCCTTGGTCTCACCAGCGATTCCTTTTTTCAGCGCTGAGTGATTAGTGCTGTTGGCAATGAAAGCTTTGCGCCAGCCGTCAATTTGCTCAGGGAAAATACCGTTGCGACGGCAATACTCACTCAGCTCCAGCTCCGACAAAGCTGATGATTCGATGACTGCCATGAGCTTGGATTCGGCAGACCAACTTTCAGGCGACTGCTTGTTTTCGGACAACTGAGAACCTCTGGCAGCGGCTTGCTTACGCCAATAATGAAGAGACATGTCGCTACAACCTTCACGGCGCGCGACCTCCGACGCTGACAGGCTCAGGGGCGGAAGCATCATTTTCAACAGCGCAGCTTTGCGTTCTTCTGAATAGAAAGGCATGACCTTACTCTTGCCGCCCCCGGAATACTTTTAAAAAGCGGAGGACACGACAACTACCCTGACACCGGGGGGGGGTGGTTTGCTCTGGCTCTGGCTTTAGATCTGCTTTTGATTTTGATCTTAGGCGCCCCGTCAAACACGCTGGCCGGAATTCGGCAGGGATTTGGGGGGGTAAACCGGCAGGGATGCCGGTTTAGCCGCCCCGCGCCATGGATGGCGCGTGGCGGCGGCCCCCCAAATCACTGTCGAATTACGGGCACACCGAGCCTGGGCGAGGTGCCGAGTGTTGGGGCAAGAGCCCTTTGGTTACTTTGGGGCTCTTTTCCAAAGTGACCCGCCGTAAGGGCGGAACCAATATCCGCCGTGACCTAAATAACGGATATGCCCCCGATCATAAAAACCTTGATCCCGATCAAGGGACACTCTCCGAGCTATTCGTAATATCACCGCATATTGTGTTTAAAGACTAAAAAATATCTATATGTAGTGTCTGGAGCCCCCCCAATGCAAACCGCGCTCACCCCCCTGACCAGCACCCGCCTACACAAACGCGACGGCACGCTCGTCCCCTTCGACGCCGAAAAAATCCGCCAGGCCCTGATCGCCGCCGGCACCGCCACCGGCGAATACCAGCCCCCCGACGTCGACCTGCTGCTGGGCGCCGTCCTGGCCCGCCTGAGAGGCATCGACCAACTGGACGTCGAACAAATCCAGGACAGCGTCGAACGCGTATTGATGGACGCCGGCTACTTCCTGTCGATGCGCGCCTACATCGTCTACCGCGAACAACACGGCCGCCTGCGCCGCGACCGCAAGACCCTGGTGGAAGTCGCCACCTCCATGAACGAATACCTCGACCGCGAAGACTGGCGCGTGCAGGCCAACGCCAACCAGGGCTATTCCCTCGGCGGGCTGGTGCTGAATGTGGCGGGCAAGGTCACCGCCAATTACTGGCTGGATGAGGTCTACAGCGAGCAGATCGGCCGTGCGCATCGCGAGGCCGACCTGCATATCCATGACCTGGACATGCTCGCCGGTTACTGCGCCGGCTGGTCCCTGCGTTCGTTGTTGCACGAAGGCCTCAATGGCGTGCCGGGACGCGTGGAGGCGGGGCCGCCCAAGCACTTGAGCAGCGCGCTGGGGCAGATGGTCAATTTCCTCGGCACCCTGCAGAACGAGTGGGCCGGCGCGCAGGCGTTCAGTTCCTTTGACACCTACCTGGCGCCCTATGTGCGCAAGGATCAGCTGAGCTATCCGCAAGTGCGCCAGGCGGTGCAGGAGTTCATCTACAACCTCAACGTGCCGTCACGCTGGGGCACCCAGACGCCGTTTACCAACCTGACCTTCGACTGGGTCTGCCCAGAAGATCTGCGTGAACAGGTGCCGGTGATCGGCGGTGAGGAAATGCCGTTTGCCTATGGCGACCTGCAAGCCGAAATGGCGTTGATCAACCGTGCCTACATCGAAGTCATGCAGGCCGGGGACGCCAAGGGCCGGGTGTTCACCTTCCCGATTCCGACCTACAACATCACCCATGATTTCCCCTGGGACAGCGACAACGCCGACCGCCTGTTCGAGATGACCGCACGTTACGGCCTGCCGTACTTCCAGAACTTCCTCAACTCGGACATGCAGCCCAACCAGGTGCGCTCGATGTGCTGCCGCCTGCAACTGGACGTGCGCGAATTGCTCAAGCGTGGCGGCGGGCTGTTTGGCTCGGCGGAGCAGACCGGCAGCCTGGGGGTGGTGACCATCAACTGTGCGCGCCTGGGCTACCTGTTCAAGGGGGATACCTCGGGCTTGCTGCAACGCCTGGACAGCCTGATGGAGATGGCCATGGAGAGCCTGGAGGTCAAGCGCAAGGTGATCCAGCATCACATGGACGCCGGTCTCTACCCCTACACCAAACGCTACCTGGGCACGCTGCGCAATCACTTCTCCACCATCGGCCTCAATGGCATGCACGAGATGCTGCGCAATTTCAGCGGTGACGAGCAGGGCATGCACACCGAGCAGGGCCGCGCCTTTGCGCTCAAGTTGCTTGACCACGTGCGCGCCACTTTGCTGCGCTTCCAGGAAGACACCGGCCATCTCTACAACCTCGAGGCGACGCCGGCCGAAGGCACCACTTACCGCTTCGCCAAGGAAGACCGCAAGC
Organism: Pseudomonas sp. FBCC-B1565; assembly: GCF_059133265.1. Classification (NCBI taxonomy): domain Bacteria; kingdom Pseudomonadati; phylum Pseudomonadota; class Gammaproteobacteria; order Pseudomonadales; family Pseudomonadaceae; genus Pseudomonas; species Pseudomonas sp. FBCC-B1565. The sequence continues at coordinate 3,915,890 of NZ_CP101438.1, read as the reverse complement.
GCTACCCCGATATCTTGCAAGCGGGCAGCGATGTCGCGCCGTACTACACCAACTCGTCGCAACTGCCGGTGGGCTTTACCCAGGACCCTTTCGAAGCCCTGGAGCTGCAAGACGAACTGCAATGCAAATACACCGGCGGCACCGTGTTGCACCTGTACATGGCCGAGCAGATTTCCTCGACCCAGGCCTGCAAGCAGTTGGTGCGCAAGGCGCTGGGGCGCTTCCGCCTGCCGTACCTCACGGTGACGCCGACGTTTTCGATCTGCCCAGTGCATGGCTATCTGGCCGGTGAACATGAGTTCTGCCCCAAGTGCGATGAAGCCCTGGCAGCCGCCCGTTAAACCAAGCTTTCCAACCCCTAGGAGATTCACCATGCAAGCATCCCAGCCACAACGTCAGCGCTGCGAAGTCTGGACCCGGGTGATGGGTTATCACCGGCCGGTTTCGGCGTTCAACCCCGGCAAGCAGTCCGAGCACAAGGAGCGCGTGCACTTCACCGAAACGGCTGCGGCGGCCGGGCGTCAATGAGCCGAGCGCTACGGGTCGGGGGCCTGGTGCCCCTGACCACCCTCGACTACCCCGGCATGCTCGCCTGCGTGCTGTTCTGCCAGGGTTGTGCCTGGCGTTGCCGTTACTGTCACAACCCGGACCTGATCCCGCCGCGCGCCGACACGGAGGTGGATTGGCGCCGGGTGCTGCTGTTTCTGCAACGGCGCCGGGACTTGCTCGATGCGGTGGTGTTCAGCGGCGGCGAGCCGACTTTGCAGGAAGGCTTGCCGGCGGCGATGGATGAAGTGCGGGCGATGGGTTTTCACATCGGCTTGCACAGCGCCGGGATCAAACCGGCAGGGTTTGCCAATGCGTTGCGTCATGCCGACTGGGTCGGGTTCGACGTGAAGGCCCTGGCCGAAGACTGCCAGTCGATCACCCAGGTCAAGGGCAGTGGCGCCGCCAACTGGCGCAGCCTCGACACCTTGCTCGCCAGTGGCGTGGACTACGAGTGCCGCACCACGGTGCATTGGCACCTGATCGATCCACCTCGGTTGTTGCGGCTGGCCCAGCGTTTGCAAGCCACGGGTGTGCAGCGCTTCGCCGTGCAGATGGTGCGCACCGTCAGCATGCTCGACCCGCAATTGCCGAGTGCACCGGCACAGGCTGCGTTGCCCGAGCTGTGGGGCCGTTTGCGCGAGTTGTTTCCCGCGTTTGTCTTGCGAGGGTGACCGACACCCTCAACCGGTTTTTAAAGATGCTGCCCATGGTGGGCAGGTGTTCATCAAGGAATGTTCAGAATGAAGCAGTTAACCACGGCACAACGCATTGTCATCGGTTTCGCGATTGCGCCGCTGGCCCTGGTCGGCTTGGTGTTCTACGCCTTGCACGACCTGGCGACCCTCAAGCAACAGTCCGCACAGATCGTGCAGCAGGACTGGCCGAAAATCGCGCCGATCATGGTGATCGCCACCGGCGTGCGCGATAACGGCCGCAACACCCGCGACCTGCTGATCGACGCAGATAATCAGGCCGCTCAAGCTTCGATCGGCAGCACCCGGCAACGCATCACCGAGGCGTTCGCAACCCTCGAACCGTTGCTCGATACTGCCGAAGGCCAGGCCGCCTATGCGACCCTCAAGGCCCATCGTGAAACCTATGTGGCGGCCTTCACCCAGGTGCAGGCGCTGATCAAACAGGGCGCCCGTGAACAGGGACTGGCCCAGCTCAAGCAACAGGTGATGCCGGCTGAGCTTGCGGTGTTCAAGAGCCTGGATGCGCTGATGGCCATGCAGGGGCGCGTGTTCGCCGAGCGTGAGCAGGCGGCGCAGGTGCTGTACGACGACGCCCGGCGTACCATGCTGGGGCTGCTGCTGTTGTGTGTGGCGCTGGTGGTGACCGCCGCCGTCATCGTCACCCGCAGCGTGATCCGCCCGCTGGGCGGGGAGCCGGATGAGGCGGCGCGCGTACTCAGCCATATCGCCCAAGGCGACCTGACCATCGAAGTGCCGCTGGGCAACAGCGCCGAAGGCAGTGTGATGCGTAACCTGCACCAGATGCAGCAGAACCTTAACCAGATGGTCCGGCAGATTGCCGCGTCGGTGGACGGCGTGGCCAGTTCCTCCGAAGAGTTGAGCGCGGTCAGCAGCCAGACCAGCAGCAGCTTGCAGTCCCAGGGCCAGGAGATCGAGCAGGCGGCCACCGCCGTGAATGAGATGACCGCCGCCGTGGACGAGGTGGCGCGCAATGCGGTGAGTACCAGCGAGGCTTCGCGCCTGTCGGAACAGACTGCCCAGCGCGGTCGCGCCCAGGTGCAGGAGACCGTGGCGTCGATCAACACCCTGGCCACCGGCGTGGTGGAAACCTCGGAGCGCATCCAGCAACTGGCGGGCCGTGTGCAGGATATCAGCAGCGTGCTCGAAGTGATCCGCAGCATCGCCGACCAGACCAACCTGCTGGCCCTCAACGCCGCCATCGAAGCGGCCCGGGCCGGCGATGCCGGGCGCGGGTTCGCGGTGGTGGCCGATGAGGTGCGCGCGCTGGCCCATCGCACCCAGGCCTCGACCCAGGAGATCGAGCAGATGATCGGCAATATCCGCCAGGACACCGAACACGCGGTGGCGGCCATGCACAACAGCAGTGAGCGGGTGCAGGCGACCCTCGGCGTGGCGCAGCGTTCGGGGGAGGCGCTGGATGAAATCACCCGGTCCATTTCGCAGATCAACGAGCGCAACATGATGATCGCCAGCGCCACCGAAGAGCAGGCGCTGGTGGCGCGGGAGGTGGATCGTAACCTGGTGGGCATCCGCACACTGTCGCAGCAGGTGTTGCAGGGGGCCTTGCATACGGAGACGGCGGGGCATGACCTGGCGGGGATGGCGGGGGCGCTGCACCAGACCGTGGCGCGCTTCAAGGTCTAGCGAGAAGTTGGCAAATGTGGGAGGGGGCTTGCCCCCTCCCACAGTCTCAATGCTTCAGTTGGCCCAGCCCCAGAACTGCAGCCACCAGCCATAGCCGATCAACCCGGTACTCATCAGCATGCACAGCCACGCCCGTCCGCGAGGCAGTCCCTCGAGTCGTTGCCACGCCAACCACAGGCACCAGCCGATCGCCGCCATCAAGATCCCCGCTCGCAGCGGTTGCACCCACGCCAATACCAAGCCTTCGTAGCGCAACAGCTTCACCGTGGTCGCCGACAACCCCAGGAACAACCCCGCACCACCCAGGGGCGTCAACGTCAGCGCCAGGGGCCGAAACAGTGCGCGATCGCCCGCCGAGCGCGCAGCCAGTTGCAACCACAGCCAGCATCCGCCGCCCACCACCAGCGAGCTGCCGGCCAGATACAGCACGATGCACACCCCATCCAGCCAACTGAAACTGTCATTGACTTGCGGGTAGTGGGTGAGCAACCACCAGGGGGCGTTGTCGTGCAGCGGCCATAGCCAGTCGTGGCTCACCAGCCACTCGGCCAGGTGTTGCTTCAGGGCGATGAACCAGGGGCTTACCGTCCACTGAAACGCGCCTATGGCCAGGCCGATCACGCCGAACAGTAGCAGGCGTATGTCCCAGGCCGAGCCGTGGTGCAGGGGTGCCTGGAGAATCTCCTGGTTGCATGAGCGGGCGATCAATTGCACCGCACCGCGTTGCCCACTGCAGCGGCCGCAGGCGTGGCATTCGCTGGCGCCTTGCAGGCGACGGATGTCCAGCAGCGGCGCGCAGTTGGGCAACGGCAGGCGTGGCGCGGCGTTGGCCTTCCAGCGTTGTTCATCGACGGCGAAGTGCACCGGCGCCAGGCGGGCGAGCAGGGCGAAGACGCCGCTGACCGGGCACAGGTAGCGGCACCAGACGCGCTTGCCGCGTACGAACAGCAGGCCGACCACGACCGCCGCGAGGGTCGAACCACCGAGGATCAGCAATGCAGCCTGGGCGTAGTCGTACACGCTGATCAACTGGCCGTAGAGCGTGGTCAAGCAAAAGCCCAGGGTCGGCCAGCCGCCCCAGCGCAGCCAGCGCGGAATGCCCAGGCCGCGCCCGTGCTGGCTGGCCCATTCGCTCAAGGCACCTTCCGGGCAGAGCACTCCGCACCACAGGCGCCCGAACAGCATCATCGACAGCAACACGAACGGCCACCAGAGGCCCCAGAAGATGAATTGCGCAAGCAGCGTGAGGTTGTCGAGCAGGCGCGCCTGGCTGTCCGGCAGGGGCGACAGCGTCGGCAACACCAGCAGCACGGCGTACACCAGCACCACCGCCCATTGCACGCTTCGGATCAGCCGCCCATGGCGGCGCATGCCATCGCCCAGTTGCTGTAGCCAGCTCATGCGGCTTGCCGTGACCGGCGCAGGCCGTTGCCCACCAGCAGCCAATAGCCGAGCAACACCAGCACGGTGATCAGGCTGGGCGCGGCACGGTAGCCGGCGAAGTCTGCCAGCAACGCGCCCAGGCCGTAGCTGTCGTTCAGCAGCAGGCTGCTGTCCCAGCGGCTGTCACCGAAGGCCGAGTAGACCCAGTCGGGCATGTCCATCGCCAGCAGCTGCCCACTGATGCGGTCCACCGCAGCGACCAATAACGCGCCGCCCAGCAGCAACAGCAAGGCTTCGCTGAGGGCGAAAAAACGTGCCCAGGAAATAAAGCGTCGGCTGCTGCGCAACAGCACCACGGTCAGCCCGGCCAGCACCAGCCCCAGCACGCCACCGACGGCAAACAGGCCCAGGGCTTCGTCGTGCAGACGGGCACCGGCGCCATACAGGAACACCACGGTCTCACTGCCTTCGCGGCTTACCGCCAGCAGGGCCAGCAGCAACACACCCCAGCCGCCGTGCCGGGCCAAGCGCTGGTCGGCTTCACTGACCAGCCGGTGTCTGAGGGTGGGCGCATGGCGATGCATCCAGAACACCATCTGCACCATCAGGGCGCTGGCGACCAGGGTCAGCGCCGCTTGTAGCCATTCACCCGCGGGGCCGGTCATGGTTTCGCCGGCCCACAGCATCAACCCCGCCAACCCGGCGGAGCCGAGCAGGCCCAGCAGCACGCCGGCCCAGAGGTAACGGGCCAGGCGTGAGCGACCGGCCTGGCAGCTGATCCAGGCCAGCAGAATGCCAATCACCAGCAGCGCCTCGACGCTTTCGCGCCACACAATAAACATCGATGTGTTCATCAACGGCTCCTATTCGGCACGGATGCTGCCTTCGGGCAGTTGGGGGTTGAATTCGTCGAAGAACGGATAGGTGCCTGGCTTGAGGGGGTGGATCACCACAAAGGTGGTCACCCCAGGGGACAAGACTTTCTCCACCCGCAACGGCGTGCTTTCGAATTCGGCTGGGCCTTGGCCGAGGTTCTTGAGCACGATCTTGAAACGTTCGCCGGCCTTGACCGCCAATTGGGGTGGGGTGAAGTGGCCGTCTTGCAGGTTCAGTTCATAGGTGGGTAACGGTGCCGCCAAGGCTGCGCCGTTCAGCACACACCCGCCGAGCAGCAGGGCGCGGCGCATCAATAACCACCTTTCTTGCCGATGCCGGCGTAGACGAATTCGTAGTGCACTTCACAGCGTTCGAACCAAGGCGCGACCCCGGTTTCCTTGTCGGTATGACGGCCCAGGGAATGGTGGCCGAAAGGCGGGGTAACGGTGAAGGTGAGGCTGTATTTTCCCGGCCCTTGCAGCTTGACGTTGTCGCCATAGTGCGGGCCGTCATTGGCGACCATGGCGTGGAAGTCACCGTTGATGGGCGGCGTGTCGCCTTGTTTTTTCAGCGAGAAGGACAGGTTCAGGTAAGGCACGAAACTGCCTTCCTGAAAACCCTGCGCGTTGTCTGCCGTGGCGCGTACGTCGGCTTCCAGGTGCACGTCGGAATCGGCGGTGGCGCGCATCATGCCGGCGGGGGCCATCTCGATCGGCTGCAGGTACACCGCGCCGATTTCCAGCCCCGGGCAGTGTTGCGGTTCGCCGATTGGATACTCTTTCGCGGACGCTGCGCAGGTGGTCATCAACAGGAGGATGGGCAGCAGGGATGAGGTACGCATGAGGGCTTCCTGACGGGTGAGGGGAGAGAGCCCGAGTCTAGGAAGGTCTGGCGTGAATAATAATGATTCTTGTCAAGTTTGCAGGATATTTCATGATTGCCCGGCTTGATCCGGGTCAAGGCTGGGTCGGGATCGTGGCGTTAGGCTTGACCCACAGTTCGCCGGTAGGAAACTGCTTCATGGCCAAGCCATTTCCGCTGCATCCCAAACACCCTGAACGCATCTGCTGGGGGTGTGACCGCTATTGCGGCGCCTCCGACCTCGCCTGCGGCAATGGTGCCGACCGCACCATGCACCCGGCCGAGATGCTCGGTGATGACTGGTATGAACACGGCGACTGGGGGCTTACACCCGAGCCACCCGTTGCGGATGAGCCATCGCGAAAATTTTAATGAACCCTCGCGGCCCCTGCTTGACCTAAGGCATATGACCTAGGAGGTGAAGCATGGAAATTCAATATATCTGGATTGGTCTGGCAGTGATTCTGCTATTGCTGGAGTTGTGGGCGATCAATATCGTCTTGCGCAGCACGGGGGGCTGGGAGTCGAAAGGATTGTGGCTGGTGGTGCTGATTTTTGTACCGCTGTTCGGGCTGATCGCCTGGGCGATGTTCGGGCCGAAACGGGAAATGCCGGAGCATCGTAAAAGCTGAGGCATCAGCCCATAAAAAAACAGGCGCCTTCGAGGCGCCTGTTTTCGTTCAGCCCTCGGGTGTCAGCCTGCCAAAGCCTTGGCAATCGCCTCATTGAACGCCGGCAGATCGTCCGGTGTACGCGAGGTAATCAGTGTCCAGCCGTTGGCCTTGCACTCCTTGACGTCGGCATCGACCCAGCCGGCGGCACCGGCGTTTTCCAGGTCGATGCGCACGCTCTTGTAGGAGGTCAGGGTCTTGCCCTTGATTACGCCTGCATCAATCAGCGCCCATGGCCCGTGACAGATCGCGGCCACGGTTTTACCGGCCTGCACGAACGCGTTGATCAGCTTCAACGCGGCCGCATCCTGGCGCAACGTGTCCGCATTGACGGTGCCACCGGGAATGACCAGTGCATCGAAATCAGCAGCGCTGAGCTCGGACAGTTTTGCGTCGGATTCCACCGTCTGGTCTTTCTCGGTGTCGCCGACAAAAGTCTGTGTGGTGCCGCCCTTGCTGGAGGCGTGGGTCACCGTCGCGCCATAACCGCGCAGTGCTTCCAACGGCTTGAGCAGTTCATCGCGCTCAATGCCGGTATTGGAGGTGATGACCAGAATCTTTCTGCCGTTTAGGTGTGAACTCATGATCGAGCGTCTCCTGATGGGGAATGGGATCTGGGAGAGTTGATCCGGCTCGCACGGCAAAGGTTTAAATTAATTTGCGCTTATTTCTCGGACGGTTGGCGCGGGCAATTTCCTTGAACTATCCACACCGGCAAGCCTCTGCTGCTTAAGCGCCCGCCATTTTCACGGGCTTTCAATTGACTGGAGATACACCATGACTGCCGATAAAACCCCTGCACCCATCAGCTCTGAAGAAGCCCAGAGCGGCACGGAAAAACCCGTCAAGGGCCAAACCCTGGACCGCCCGAATCCCAAGACCGAAACCATCGATAAAGTGGTGACGCCCACCTCGATAAAGGACATCGAACGGCAGACCGATGCCATCAACGAACAGGCCGCCAAGGCCGAGCGCAAGCTGGGCCACTGAGCATGGCCCGTGCCATCAGCGCGACGGAGTTGGGCATCGACCTCAAGCCCGGCGATGACCACGCTCTGTTCAAGTGGTTTATCGCCAGCTTCCTGATGGGCAAGCGTATCCAGGCGCCGATTGCCGCGCAGGCCTATAAAGTGATTGTCGAGGAGGCAGGCCGTGACACTGCGCGCAAGCTGCAGCACTGCACATCGCGTGAATTGGTGGCCATGCTTGGACGCGCACATTACGTGCGCTATGACGAAACCACCGCGCAACGCTTGCTCGACCTCAGCGCCAGGTTGAACGCCGAATACGCCGGCAAGATCACCCATATGCGCAGTGTCAGCGAAAGCCGTGAGGCCTTCGAAAAACGCCTTGGGGAATTCGACGGTGTAGGCCCCAAGACCATCGAGATTTTCATGCGCGATGCGGCAGAGGTGCTGTTCTGACTGTGCCTACTCGAGCTCTACCCGCAGCACTTCCAACCCTAGCTGTTCATACGCCTCCACACTCGGCACGTGCCATTCGGTGATCAGCGTGTGAATACGACTGCACGGCGCCACCACAAACGGCTCCACGGCGCCGAGCTTGTCGGCCATGGTCACCGCCACCACGTGGGACGCACTGTCGAGCAGGGCTTGCTTGACCGCCACTTCATCAAAATGCAGCGAACTGATGCCGACTTGCGGATGCAGCGCGCACACGCCGGTAAACAGCAGGTCGGCCTTGACGCTCTGGATCAGCCGCACGGTTTCATGGCCGCTGGTGGACAGCGTGGCCGGGTTGAGTTGGCCGCCGGTAAGGATCACTTTAACGTCGGGATGGTCGGCCAGAGCGATGGCGATCATGGGCGATGTGGTGACTACCGTGAGGCGGATCGAGTGCGGCAATGACTGGGCGATCTGCAGGGTGGTGGAGCCGGAATCGAACAGCACGATCTGGCCGTCCTCGACCCGTTCGGCGGCCAGGCGGGCAAGGTGGCGCTTGGCGTCGTTGGTCTCGCCGACACGGGTGAAGAAGTCCTTGCCGGTGTCCTTGGGCCGGGGCAAGGCACCGCCGTGCACGCGTTGCAGCAGGCCGGCGGCGGCGAGTTCGCCGAGGTCGCGGCGAATGGTGTCCTGGGACACGGCGAAGTGCTCCACCAACTCCGAGGCGGTGACTTTGCCGTCGCGCTCCAGCAGCAACAAAATCTTCTGTTTGCGCAAGGAAGGCAGGTCGATGGCTTGATGCGTGTTGTGCATGGTTTTGCGTCTTTTTGCGGGTTTGTGCGAGATTAATTGCCCTGGGCTATAAACGCAATGGCTGGTTGTGCGCGCGATGGGCGGTTACTCTCAGCGTTCAGTCCAGGGAGAGGTGACCTAGATGTCGTTGATCACAACCATCGAAGATTTACGCAAGCTCGCGCAAAAACGTGTGCCCCGCATGTTCTACGACTACGCCGATTCCGGCTCCTGGACTGAGAGCACCTACCGCGCCAATGAAAGCGACTTTGCCCGCATCAAGTTCCGCCAGCGGGTGGCGCGCAATATCGACGAGCGCTCGATCCGCGCCAGCATGATCGGCCAGGACATGGCCATGCCCGTCGCGCTGGCACCGACCGGTTTGGCCGGCATGCAGCATGCCGATGGCGAGATTCTCACCGCTCGCGCCGCCGCAGCCTTTGGCCTGCGCTATACCTTGTCGACCATGAGCATTTGTTCGCTGGAAGACATCGCCGAGCACGTCGGCCAGCCGTTCTGGTTCCAGCTGTACGTGATGCGCGACCGCGCCTTTATCGAGCAATTGATCGAGCGCGCCAAGGCCGCCGGCGTGGATGCATTAGTGCTTACCCTCGACCTGCAGATCCTCGGGCAACGCCACAAGGACTTGATCAACGGCCTGTCAGCGCCGCCCAAACTGACGTTGCCGAATATTCTCAACATGGCCACCAAACCGCGTTGGGTGATGGGCATGCTGGGCACTAAACGGCGCGGCTTCGGCAATATCGTCGGGCATGTAAAAGGCGTGGCCGACATGAGTTCGCTGTCGTCCTGGACCGCCCAGCAATTCGACCCGCGTCTGAGTTGGGATGATGTGGAGTGGATCAAGAAGTGCTGGGGTGGCAAGCTGATCATCAAGGGCATCCTCGATGTGGAGGATGCACGCCTGGCCGCGAATGCCGGCGCCGATGCGTTGGTGGTGAGCAATCACGGAGGACGGCAATTGGATGGCGCCCCGTCGAGCATCAGCCAGTTGCCGGCGATTGTGGAGGCGGTGGGGGAGCGTATCGAGGTGTGGCTCGACGGCGGCATTCGCTCCGGCCAGGACGTGCTCAAGGCAGTGGCGTTGGGTGCCAAAGGTACGATGATCGGCCGGCCGCATTTGTATGGGCTGGGGGCGATGGGCGAGGCGGGTGTGACCAAGGCGCTCGAGATCATTGCCCGTGAGTTGGACGTGACGATGGCGCTGTGTGGGTATAACGATATACGCGATGTGAATCGCGAGATTTTGTTGCCGGGGACATTCCCGGAAAACCTTTTCTGAGCAAAAAAAACGTAAAAAAATAAAAAGAGTTGTCCACGAAAACCGTGGGTATCTCTGTGGATAACTTTGCGAAGCCCCGGCAGGGTTGGCGATTTAAGCCAAGATCAATATTTGATCAACTTCGGATTCGGCCCAGCATGGGCTGGGTTTGCGCTTGACAGGCAAGCGCGAACCCAGTGCCGAAAAACGTTTTTACGAGTCGCCGTTGCGGCCTGTGGAGTGCGTGACAACCTGCGCCGGCATCTTCGCTTGCATCAGTTTGTCCAGCGCCTGGCCGTAGCTGCGACCGGCCAGGCTCATGCTGTTGTTGTGGCTGGCACCGGGCACCAGTAACAGCCGTTTGGGCTCCCGGGCGGCTTCAAACAACTGCTGGCTGAAACGCGGTGGTACATAGCGGTCGTCAAGGCCATGCACCACCAGCAGCGGCATATGGATGTCGGCGATCTTGTCGATGGAATCGAACTTCTGCGACAGCAACCAACGCACCGGCAGTGAGGTGTTCGCCACGGCGGTGGCTACATCCGCCAGCGACGTAAAGGTGGATTCGATCACCAGCCCACGCACCGGCAACGGTGTCTGTTTGCCCAATTCGGCAGCCAGGTCGATGGCCACCGCGCCCCCCAGCGAGTGCCCGTAGATCAGGCGTTTCTGTGGGTCGGGTTGCAGCACCTGGAAGCGTTCCCAGGCGATGCGTGCGTCTTCGTACACGGTGGTTTCCGACGGCAGCTCGCCGTGGCTCTGGCCGAAACCGCGATAGTCGATGGCCAGCACCGAATAACCCAGGGCGTGCAGTTGCTCGATGCGAAACAGCTGCCCGGTGAGGTTCCAGCGCACGCCGTGCAGGTAGAGGATCGCGGGAGCATCTTTCTTGTCCGCCGGGTACCACCAGCCATGGATGTTCTGCCCCGATTTGAAGCTGGCCGGCTTGAGTTCGAATTCCTGCACCGCCTTGGGCAAGCCGCTGTACCAGCTGGCAGTGCCCGGCTCGATGCGAAACACCAGTTCGCGTTCCTTGTGTTGCAGCACGGCACAGCCCACCGGCAGGCCGACGATCAACAGCGCCATGCACACCAGGGGAAACCAGCGCAGGCTCAGGCGCGAGAGAAAACGTGAGGACATGAAGGTTCCAGGTAAAAGGTCAAGCAGGGGTTTTACCAGATGGCTTGCCCAGGCAGGTATTAATTCGACAGCCGCCCATGGGTGTTTCTTACAAAGTGTTACTGCATTGAACAATACGTGCAGAGATTGTTAGGGTGGGCCGCCGAACAGGAGAGCAAGCACATGGATTTCACAGGCAAGACTGCAATCGTCACCGGCGGCGCACGCGGGTTGGGGCTCTGTTACGCACGGGCCCTGGCCCAGGGCGGTGCACGGGTGGTGATCAGCGATATCGGCGCCGACAGCGCGGGCGCAGGCAGCGATGCAACGGTCGTCCAGGCGGCGGCAAAGGCGTTGCAGGCCGAAGGCTTGCACGTGATCGGTCACGGCGGCGACTTGTCCACGAACGAGGGCTGCCGGCAGTTGGTTGCGTACACCCTCGAGGTCTTTGGCCAACTCGATATCCTGATTCACAATGCCGGCTGGGTGGGTTACCAGAACATCACCGACCTCGACGCCACGTTCCTGCAGCGTGCCATGGACATCAACCTCTACGCCCCGCTGTGGCTGTGCAAGCACGCCTGGCCGCACCTGCTGCGTTCACCCGCGCCGCGCATCATCCTCACCACCTCCGACCGCGCCATGTACGCGCAGTACGAGCAAACCGGCCTGGTGGCCTACAGCGCCGGCAAGATGGCCCAACTGGGGATCATGAATGCGTTGAGCCATGAGGGGCTGGAGGCGGGCGTCAAAGTCAATGCAATCTCGCCGGTGGCGAAGACGCGCATGTGGGGCGTGACTCACGAGCCGGATGAACTCAAGCCGGAGTGGGTGACGCCAGGGGTGGTGTACCTGGCGTCGGCGCAGTGTGAAGACACCGGTTACATCCTGCGCGCGAGCAACGGCCAATTCACCGCCACGCGGTTTACGGAAAACCCCGGGGTTGAATATCCGCGTAATCTGGCGCGGATCAAGGCCAGCAGCGCAGAAGAAGTCGCCGCTGCCTGGGATCGCATCAAACAGACACATTCCCTTTCTTGAGAAAACGACCATGGCTGATAGCCCCGTGCGCATCACCGCTGAAGAGACCCTTTCGAAAAACTGGTACCTGCTGAAAAAATACAGCTTCGACCTGCGCCGCCGCGACGGCAGCTGGCAAGCCCAAACCCGCGAGGTGTACGACCGGGGCAATGGCGCGACCATCCTGCTGTACAACCGCGTGCAGCGTACGGTGTTGCTGATTCGCCAGTTTCGCATGCCGACGTTCGTCAACGATTACCATGGCTACCTCATCGAAGCGGCGGCCGGGTTGCTGGATAACGCCAGCCCCGAAGAACGCATTCGCCTGGAGGCCGAGGAAGAGACTGGCTATCGCGTCGGCCATGTCGAGAAAATCTACGCAGCGTTCATGAGCCCCGGCTCGGTGACCGAGCGGATTCACTTTTTCATGGGTGAATATCAGCCGGGTGATCGGGTTGGGACTGGCGGTGGCTTGGAAGAGGAGGGCGAAGATATCGAAGTGCTGGAGCTGGGCTTTGAGGAGGCTTTGGCAAGGGTGCAAAACGGCGAGATTGTGGATGGCAAGACCATCATGTTGTTGCAGCATTTGGAGTTGCGGATGCTTAAAGAGGGTTGGTGAACTCCCTTTGTTTGGGTGATCCCGCTTGTTGTGGTTCGTAGCCTTCCTGTGGTGAGCAGGCTTGTTGTGGTGAGCAGGCTTGCCCTGCGTTGGGCTGCGCAGCAGCCCCAAAACAGACAATGCCGATATACCTGAAAACACCCATCGCCTGGACGGGGGGACCGCTTCGCGGCCCAGCGCAGAGCAAGCCTGCTCGCCACAGAGGGGAGGTGTTGCCTTGGAGGGCGGTGTTTGGGTTACCAGGTTGACTGGTCTTCGAGGCTGGCTTATTAGAATTCTTCGATACCTACCCAGGCAGAAGCCAGATGCGCTTGTTTTCTTAATTCTCCGATCTTGGCGAGTCGTAGTAGTTTTTTAAACATCTCAATAAGACCTGCATAAACTTCCTCTGATTAATTACGGGTGCGCTGAAATAGGTTGACATGCTTTTGAAAATCGCATCAAAATTGTCATTGATGGCTAAGAAATGTGTGATCGAGGCAATGAACCACTCCTGCTCACTCCTCGTATAATCGAGAAATTCTGGTTTGGTTAACTCGTCAAAAAGATCGGCAAGTTCTTTTTCATTATTTACGTCTTTTGATGCAATTAGTTCTTCTCGCTCTAAGTCGTCAGTGTTTTCAATGTCGTAAGGGAACAGTAGTCCACGGATTATTGACATGCTAGGCTTATTTTTCATTTTAGTCATTTCTCCGTGTATGCAGTTTTTGGGTGGCCTTGGTTGTTTAATATCACCCTTGCTTTACGTTGTTGGCTATATTCTATTCCTTCTCTTGAGTATCCTTCGCCAACAATTTTTCCCATATTCATTGGTTCTAATGATGCAGTGTGTCCGTTTCGTCTAAAAATAAGCTGGGCTCGGTATATCGAGTTTAACTGATCTCTATGGCTGAGATAATGTGTTGCAGCGGGTGGGTATTTAGGTTCCCCTGAGTTTGGGCCCGATGTGTAGCGCTCAATAATTCCGGGTTGGGCGCGCACTAGTACGCATTGATCCCACCCGCCAGCTTCACCGGGTCCGGCGTCAGGTAACGCCCAACATCCGGATTGTAGTAACGATGGCGGTTGTAATGCAGCCCGCTTTCCTGATCGAAATACTGGCCCTGGAAGCGCAGCGGGGTTCTCGAGGTGGTATACGTATTTTTATTCGCCGTTGTGTTTGGTGTTGGGGCTGGGGTTGTTGCTGGTGGCGTGGGGGTGAGGGCCTGATTGCTCATCAGGCTGGGCAGTCATGTTCATTGCTGAATGAAGTACAGACTGGACATGGAGCTTGGGATTTTCTTGGCTTTGCCCAGTTTCAAATATTCATCGAATTCATGCGCCAGGTATTCTTTGTCGGTGTACTTTTTGTATTTTTGCGGCAGCTAACATGTGTAAACATATAACCGCCAGAGGTCAAAACCGTCGACCCTATCATCAGGCCCGCAATCAAAATCGATGTATAGATTCGATAGGTAAACGCAGCAATCCTTGGATTTCAGTTTTTTCTAGCATGTGTTTTGGAACATTTATTTTTACTCGGTTTTTTCTTGATGTCGGATTGTGTTTTTGGGGGGGTTAGAGTTTGCAAAAATATATATAGCCTTCAAAAGATATGCCTGCTATCCAATCTAAGCTTTCTTGAGTTATGTATGTATGCTGCGGAATCGTCGAAAATATTCTCAATGCTGGGGAGAGCTGCTTGATACCTATTGAATAAGCCTCATCGGTGGCGTCGCCTATAATAATGATGTCCGCTTTTGTGGTGTGTGTGATTTTTTCTGCAAGTGCATCCATTGACGTTTGTGATGTTGCTACACCCAGATAGATACTATCTTTCAATAAGTTCCATGCGATATTTGTTACGGAGAATGGGATGTTTTGACTGATGTTTTCTACCATGAGGTCATGTTTGACTTTTGTTAGGATGGTGATTTTTATGTTGATTTTTTTGAAGTCGTCAATGATTTCATCGTCAAGATAGCTCATTTCTTTGCAAACCTTTTAATTAGCTGGATCACCAATTTTTCGTCTCCTTCAAATGTAAAATGTGGGCCGTTTTTTTTTATGGGTCCATACATTGATATGTGCGCCACTATTTTGGTCGTATTCAACACGATAGCCAGTTTGTCTATCGGATGTTTGCATTCCTATGGGATCCCCTTTTCTTTTTCCAAATTTTCCTGGCTTTGGTATTTCTGCCCGGAAATTATTTTCTAATAACCACACTAGAGCTTTGTTTAAAGCCTGTTCATAAGTGACAGAGTGAACCACATCTCCTATTTCAGGGGGCGCTTTCTCGTGTGGTTTTTTTAATTTGCTTCTTTGTCCCGGACAATTACCGCGCGCGCAGGCAAATCCTATTGGGTCTACCCAGCCCGTAGGATTGGTAGTGTACAAGTACGCATTGATCCCACCCGCCAGCTTCACCGGATCAGGCGTCAGGTAACGCCCAACATCCGGATTGTAGTAGCGATGGCGGTTGTAATGCAGCCCGCTTTCCTGATCGAAATACTGACCCTGAAAACGCAGCGGGTTGTCGACTTTTCCGATGTCGACTCGGCTGATTTCTCCGTAGGCACGGTAATGCGCCGACCAGACGATTTCGCGGTCTTGGGCAGTGAGTTCCTGCGGGGTGCCGAGGTGGTCGAGTTGGTAGTGGTAGGCCTTGGTTTCCTTTGGACCAAAACCTTCCAGCAGCGCCAGCGGACGGAAGCTTTCCGGTTCGTAGAGATAGCTGCGGTGCCGATCCGCGTGGTGTTCAGCGATGAGTTTGTCGCCTTGCCAGAAGAACTCGGTCGTAATCCCATCAACGGTTTTGCTGATACGCCGCCCAAACGGGTCGTAGAGGTAGCTGGCGGTCTGGCCGTTGGGCGTTTTAATGCCGATCAGACGATGCTGACAGTCGTAGCGGTATTCGGTGACGAGGGCGTGGCCTTTGTCGTGATTGAAGATGAGGCGGTTGTTGTCTGGCAGGCGCAGGTTTTGCAGCTGGCCGCAGGCGTCGTAGCCGTAGCCGATTTACCTGAAAACCTTCTTCGCCTGGATTGGGGGGTAGTAGTTCATATCATTGCAAGGATTTCAGTATAGTAATTGCCCTTTTTACCTAGAACTAAAAGTGGGGTTTGATTCTATAAGTATTTCAGGTGTTTCTTTTTCGGGAAATTAATTTATTTAATTTTGCTTGGGTGTGTGTTTCTCGAGTGGGGGCCTAATGTCCGAAGTTTTAGCGGTCGGTGGCGGTGTTTCTGTTGCTGAGTACTTGTCATTCTTTTTCTGCTGAGCTTACACAGTCATGGTCGTCCAAGTGGATCAAAAATGTTAGGGCGCGATCGGTTAGCCAGAATGGATAGCCAGTTGTTTCACCTATAAGAAGTTCAATGTCCTGTGGGGTATTTATTTGCCATGCTCTATAGTTTGTATCGTAAACGATTAGTGTTAGATCTGTTTTCTTTATGTGTCTCGTTATTTCTTTCCAGAAATTCGAGTTGTACTCGGCATTTGTCTCATTGAAGTCCATAGGGTCAAGTGTGGATTTTTCAGTTGTGAAAAAACGTCTAGTTAATGCTTTGATTAATGAGCTAATCTCTTCTGTTGTAAGTTTTTTATGTTTAATACTAAGTGTGCTGAGCACTTCGTCTATTTCTGCTTCTAGATAATTCATCAGTTTTCCCCTATTTTTGAACGGCTAACTGGGAGCAGGTTGAGCAATATATGTCCTCTTACTGCTCCTCCACCGGTTCTTTTGCCTGGAGTTTGGTAGCCAATATGTGGTGATTGTGGACCTTTCTTGCTAAAAACAAGTGTAGGGTCATCTATGTTGACTTCCGCTCCTTTTTTTGGTCCATTTTCAACCCTCCATTCGGTTGGAAAAGATTTTCCATATTGGTCTTTACCCCACTTCGTGACGCTGTATTCATCCTTAGGTATATCTGTCCTGCGAAAAGCTTCATCTAAACCAATATGCATTTGCTCATAGGCACTACCGTTTTGATTACGCCAGTCCAGATCAACAGCAGGTTTCAATTCCCATTTTTGAGCGTCGATCAGTTGGGGGCAGTTCGTTGATTTGCAGGCTAACCCTAACGGATCAACCCACCCCGTAGGATTAGGCACGTACAGGTACGTGTTAATTCCGCCAGCCAGCTTCACCGGATCCGGCGTCAGGTAACGACCCACATCCGGATTGTAGTAGCGATGGCGGTTGTAGTGCAGCCCGCTTTCCTGATCGAAATACTGGCCCTGGAAACGCAGCGGGTTGTCGACTTTTCCGATGTCGAGGCGGGTGATTTCCCCGTAGGCGCGGTAATGCGCGGACCAGACGATTTCGCCGTCTTGGGCAGTGAGTTCCTGTGGGGTGCCGAGGTGGTCGAGTTGGTAGTGGTAGGCCTTGGTTTCCTTGGGGCCGAAGCCTTCCAGCAGCGCCAGCGGACGGAAGCTGTCCGGTTCATAGAGATAGCTGCGGTGCCGATCCGCGAGGTGTTCGGCGATGAGCTTGTCGCCTTGCCAGAAGAATTCGGTGGTTAGGCCGGCGACGGTTTTGCTGATACGCCGCCCAAACGGGTCGTAGCGGTAGCTGGCGGTTTGGCCGTTGGGTTTTTTAATACCGATCAGACGGTGCTGGCAGTCGTAGCGGTATTCGGTGACGAGGGCGTGGCCTTTGCCGCGTCGTTCGCGAATGAGGTTGCCGAAGGCGTCGTAGTCGTAGTGGTGGTCGCCCTGGATCATCAGGCGGTTGCCGGCGACGATGTCGGGGCCGGGGCGGTTGTGCATGAGCAGGTTGCTGGCGGGGTCGTGGCCGAAGCGTTCTTGCTCGCCTTGGGTGTGGTCGGCGCGGGTGAGGCGGTTGAGTGGGTCGTAGTGGTAGCGGTGTTCGCCCTTGCGGGTGTCGAGCAGGCGGGTGAGGTTTCCGGATTTGTCGTAGTCGTAGTGGCGGCGGTATAGCGGGCCTTCGGCATCAACGATGCTCTGGTTGAACAGGCGGCCCTGGTGGTCATGTTGGTAGTGGCTGAACAGTTGGCCTTGTTGGCGTTGCTGTTCGCGGCCGGCCTTGAACAGGTGTGAGGTGAGAACGGCGCCGTTCAGTTCGACGGTGGCAAGGTGGCCGCCTTTGTCGTGATTGAAGGTGAGGCGGTTGTTGTCCGGCAGGCGCAGGTTTTGCAGCTGACCGCAGGCGTCGTAGCCGTAGCGCAGGGTGCCCCAGCCTTGGTGTTCGGCGGTGAGGCGGTTTTGGCTGTCGTACTCGTAGGCCAGTGACCAGTGGCCGTCTTCTACGCCTAAGAGATTGCCCTGGCGGTCGTAGGTGTAATCGACGGTATTGCCATCGGGCAGGGTTTTTCTGACGAGGCGTCCGGCGTAATCGCGCTGGTAGCGGGTAACCAACTGACTGCCGTCATCGCCGTGTTCGGTCTTTTCCGAAAGGTTGCCATTAAGGTCGTAAACGTAAGCGGTGCGCTGGCCGTCAAACCCGGTTTCCTGCTGGATCAGGCCGTTGCTGTGGTACTGGAGCCGGTAGGTCTCGCCAACTTCGTTTTCGATTTCAGTCAGCAGTAACCGCGCATTGTCGTAGCGGTACTTGACCTGAGTGCCATCGGCATTGATGCGGCGGCTGATCAGGTGCAGGCCGTCGGCGTATTCGTAGCGGGTGATGTTCCCGAGTTCATCGCGCTCGGCGGTGATTTTTCCGTAAGCGTTGTAGGTATATTTACGCGTGTCGCCGCTCGGAAAGACGATCTGGACTGACCGCCCAACGTCGTCCCACTGATACTGGGTCAGCGCGCCATGCTCATCCTCACGCGCAATCTGTCGCCCAAGGTCGTCATAGCGATAACGCTTGATCCCGCCATTGGGCAACTGCTCCTCAAGCAACTGCCCGTGCTCGTTCCATACCAGCCGCTGACAGCTGTGATCCGGGTACCAAACCCCAATCAGTTGGCCATATTTGTTGTAGGTGTAATCGGTAACGTGACCGTCTGGATCGATCTTGCGCGTTACATCGCCCTGGTCATTGCGCTCATACTTCCAAACCGCTTTACCACGCCGCACAACCCGTACGAACCCGTTGTCATGCTCGTAGGTCGTCGGCTCATCGTCCCCCGGAAACACCGCCACCAAGCGCCCGGCTTCGTCGTACTGATACGCGGTGATCGCCCCCAGCGGATCCTGCTCAACGGTCAGCCGGCCTTGGTCATCGTAGGATTTGAAATGCTCGGCCCCGTCAGGATCAACCCGCTGCACCAGCCGCGCCCGCTGGTCATGTACGTAGACTTCCTGGCTGCCATCGGCGTTAAACACCGTGACCTGGCCGTTGTCATCCCAGGCATAACGCGTGTCCATCTGCGAGAAACTGGCCCAATGCCGGACACACCGCGCCGCCTTGCCAGACCGTTGCCACTCCCAGAAGAAACTCGCCCCACCGGCCAAACCGCGCTCAAGGATGACGTGCTGTTCGTCGTAGCGATAAACCTCGCTTTCACCGACCGCGTTGGTCGCTGAAACCAGTCGTCCCAAGCCGTCATAGGCGTAGGAAACAACCGTCTGCTCCGTCACCCACACAAACGGACCGTCATCCACAACGCGATGAATCTGGTAATCCACCGCCACGATCCGGCCCGACACATAGCGCAACCATAACGAGCGCCCGACACCGTTATCCACCCGCTCAACACGCCCCAGAAAGTCCCGGGTAATGCGCAGCCGGTTGTCATACGCGTCGCTGATCGCTGTCAGCACACCGTCGCGGAAGTGGTAGAAACGTGACGCCTGGGCCAGCACCAGTTCATCAGGCGACGAACCCAGATAGATTGCGGCTTCGGCAAGACTGTTGGTGATTGCGGGGCGAGAAGTAGACGGCAAGGGCAGGGTGGTGGAGCGGTTTTCATGATCGGTCCAAAGCACCGAATCCCCGGAAACACTCAGCCGATGCGCCAGCGCGTGACTCCAGCCAAACCCCAGCCCACAATCCACTTCTACGGCACTGGTGCGATACAACCGCGTCCACTCAAACGGCAAGATCCCGTCCAGCGTCCCATCGGTGAGGGTCAGCAGTTCCTCGCCGGTGACCATCGACACCGGGCAGCCGTTGGTGGCGGTCTTGTCCGAAGATGCCGCCGCATCCCCATTCGGGTTGCGAGCAGAAACCGGCACATCATCCACGGTCTCCTGCCGCACCAACGCGGTTCGCTGGGACTTGTTGCGCACCACCGGTACCGCGTTGGAGACCACCTGATCCGCAGCCTTCAACGGCGCATCCGGAATCGTCTTGATCGTCGTCGCCTGGCTACTGAGCAATATCGGCTTGGCCACCTGCGTGTGATCATCCGCACGGAATTTCCCGAACTGCCCAGCCATGTGCTCAAGCCATGTGCGCACACGTTGAGACTTGATGCTGCCCAGCACCTTCGTACTGATGCGTACCGCCATCCCCATCCCGGCCGTGGCAAGGCACAGCAGCAAATTGATCAATACTTCAGCGCTGATTTCCCCCAGCAGCTCATTCATATAAGGCGGCGGCAACATCCGCATCCAACTGACCATTGCCGACAGGTAAATGAACAGCAACGGCTCATCGCTCAGCACCAGCAGGCCCTTTGCGATGCTTTCGGTGCCGAGCTTCAACAGCTTTTCGAATTCTTCCTGGCTCAGGTAATGCAGTAGCTTTTCGGCATGCTTCAGTGGGTCCAGAAACCACTGAAGCATCTGCTTGATGTTGTCCCAGAGTGAATACAACGCCCCGCTAAACCCGCGTGCGTAGGCTTGGTGCAGTGAGAGGTAGCGCTTGAGGAAATTGGCTTCGGAATAACCCTTCCACAAGGCGGCGAAGGTGGTGGCCCATTCACTGCGCAGCCAGCCTTCCAGCGGTTCGATCACCGACTGATAAGAGGCGTACAGCGCCTTGAAGTGCGCCTTGGAAACGTTGGGATAGAAACTGACCCGGTACTGCTGGTTGCGATCACATTCCTTGATTTCGAGAATGCCGCTGGGTCCGATGGTTTTATGGAGGGGCTCCCCGAGCGGGCCACCGTCCGGATCGATGCGCTGCACCATCACGGGCGTATCGCCGATGGGTACGAATCGAGAACTCTGGAACATATGCACCAGTGTCAGCGTGCCGTCTGCTCGGCAGGTTGCGGTGGTGGTGCTGGGAAACAGGGAGCGGTTGATCGGCGCGACCAGCGCCACTTCATCCCCCACCTTGAAGACCTGTTCGATATCCAGCGCCGAAAAGCTGAAAAAGCTCGAAGCCCAGGCGTCGTAGTGATTGAGGCAGCGCTTGAAGTCGCTGATAACGGATTCGACGTCTCGCGTCTTTGAATCCAGGGTGGCCAGTACCAAATAGCCAATGGTTTGGCTGGTCACTTCGATCATGAAACAGCCCCATCCACCGGAGCCCAAACCCATAACGCCATCTGCAATCCCTCGCACTGTGTAGTCAGGCGACGGACTTTGCGGGCGTTTGCAGGGCAGGGGAGTAGAGCTTATCCGGCGGTTATGTGGGACGGTTCGATAACGCTTGTCCGCTATCGCGCGACTAGCGGCTATTGTCAGAAATTTCCCACAGGAGTACAAATGTACTCCATGACGACTCTCACCCCCCGCCGTACCGCCATCCTGACCTTTATCCGCGACCGCATCGCGCAGCAAGGCCAGCCCCCGAGCCTCGCCGAGATCGCCGAGGCGTTCGGTTTTGCCTCGCGCAGCGTGGCGCGCAAGCATGTGCTGGCGCTGACCGAAGCCGGGTTTATCGAGGTCAACCCCCACCAGGCGCGTGGCATTCGCCTGCTCAACCAGCCGGTGCGCCCGGAATGGCTGGATGTGCCGGTGCTCGGTCGCGTGGCCGCAGGTTTGCCTATCGGCGCCGATGCTGAAGTGCACAGTCGCCTGCAACTGGACCCGTCGACCTTCGCGAAAACCCCGGACTACCTGTTGCGCGTGCAGGGCGATTCGATGATCGAGGACGGTATTCTCGACGGTGATCTGGTTGGCGTACGCCGCAGTGCCGAGGCCTTGAACGGGCAGATCGTGGTGGCGCGCCTGGACGGCGAAGTGACCATCAAGCGTTTCGAGCGCAGTGGCGACCACGTGCGTCTGCTGCCGCGCAACCCCGCGTATCAACCCATCGTGGTGGGGCCCGACCAGGACCTGGCCATCGAAGGGGTGTTCTGCGGTTTGGTGAGGCAAGGCTGATGGGCGCCGTGGTTGCGCTGGACACGCTGTTCAATGGCGGGCGTGTCTGGAAGGGCCGGCCCGCCGCGCCGCCGTCCAGTGTGCATCCCACCGGGCTGGCGGCCCTGGACGCGGTGCTGCCCACGGGCGGCTGGCCGGAGGCGGCCTTGAGTGAAATCCTCATGGCCAAGGAAGGTGTGGGCGAATTGCAACTGGTGCTGCCGACCCTGGCGCGCTTGTCGAAGGCAGGGGAGCGCATTGTGTTGGTGGCGCCTCCGTATACACCGTACCCCCATGCCTGGCAGAACGCCGGGGTGGACCTGCGCCTGCTCTCGGTGATCCAGGCCGAGGAACGCGATGCCCTGTGGGCGGTGGAGCAATGCCTGCGTTCCGGCAGTTGCGGGGCGGTGCTGTGCTGGCCGCGCAAGGCCGATGACCGGGCGCTGCGGCGCCTGCAAGTGGCGGCGGAAACCGGGCAGACCCTGGCGTTTGCCTGGCGCGCCTTGAGTGAGTCGGTCAACTCATCGCCCGCCGCGCTACGCCTGGCCGTCGAGGCCAGGCCCGCGCAGGTAAGGGTGCTCAAGTGCCGGGGCGGGCTGGCCCATCCGACGCCGATTGCCCTGGCGGGGCACTGAGGTTGTCATGCGCTGGGTGTGTATTGTCTTCCCGCAATTGGCGCTGGACGGGGTGCAGCGTGTGCACCCCGAACCGGACCAACCCTTGGCCCTGCTGGCCGGCACGCCACAGCGGCGCGTGCTGCAAACCGTCAATGACGCCGCCCGCGCCCTGGGCCTGCGCCCCGGTCAATCCCTGACGGCGGCGCATGCCCTGACCAAAACCTTTGCCAGCGTCGAATACGACCCCGCCGAGATCGAGCGCCATCAACAGTTCCTGGCTGCCTGGGCCTACCAGTTCAGTTCCCAGGTCAGCCTGTATTACCCGCGTGCCTTGTTGTTTGAAATCGAATCGAGCCTGGGCTTGTTCGGGCCGTGGCCGCGGTTTGAAGCACGCTTGCGCAAGGAGCTGACCGAATTGGGCTTTCGTCACCGTATCGTCGCGGCGCCCAACCCGGCGGCGGCGCGGGTGCTGGCGAATATCTACGATGGTTTGGCGGTGCAGGATGACGGCTTGCTGCAGGCCCTGGCGCCGCTGCCCATCGATCGCGCCGGCCTCGACCCGCAGGCCGCCACGGCGTTGTCGCGCATGGGCCTGCGCCGCCTGGCCCAGGTGCAGGCGCTGCCTCGGCACACCTTGGCGCGGCGCTTTGATGCTGGACTGCTCAAGCACCTGGATGCATTGAGCGGGCAGCGGCCATTGGCCTTGGCGTTCTATCAGCCTCCGGACCGATTCGACGTGCGCATCGAGCTGAATTTCGACGTGCAGTCCCATCAGGCGCTGCTGTTTCCTTTGCGACGCCTGACGGGCGATCTGTCGGCCTTCCTGTGTGGCCGCGACAGTGGCGTGCAGCGCTTTGACTTGCACCTGGAACACGCCCAGGCGCCGGACACGGTGATCAAGGTTGGCCTGCTCAGCGCCGAGCGCGAACCGGCGATGCTGTTTGAATTGGCCCGGGGTCGCCTGGAGCAGGTACAGGTCACCTCACCGGTACGCGGTTTCCGCCTGGTCGCCCAGGATTTGCCGGTGTTCGTGCCGCAGCGCCAGGACCTGTTCGACGACCGCCCGCAACAGACCTTGCCGTGGGAACAATTGCGCGAACGCCTGCGCGCCCGTCTCGGCGATGAGGCCGTGCAGGGCTTGCGCTTCCACGCCGACCATCGCCCCGAATGCGCCTGGCAAGCGGCGAGCGACAAAAACCTCTGCCCGACCTTGCACAAGGTGCAACGCCCCGGTTGGTTGCTGAGCGAACCTACGCTATTGGCCGAACACGGCGTGAATATCCTCATGGGGCCGGAACGCATCGAGTCGGGCTGGTGGGACGGCGCCGATATCCGCCGCGACTACTACCTGATCCAGACCCGTGCCGGCCAGCAAGGCTGGGCCTTTCGTAACGTCGGGCAAAGCGATGGGTTGTGGCTGCAAGGCTGGTTTGCATGAATTACGCCGAGCTGCACTGCCTGTCCAACTTCAGCTTCCAGCGCGGTGCGTCGAGTGCGCTGGAGCTGTTCGAACGGGCCAAGCGCCAAGGCTACAGCGCCCTGGCGATCACTGACGAATGCACCTTGGCGGGCATCGTGCGGGCCTGGCAGGCGGCGAAGGCGGTGGAATTGCCGCTGATAATCGGCAGCGAGATGCGCCTAGAGAACGGCCCGAAACTGGTGCTGCTGGTGGAAGACCTCAGCGGTTACCAGCACCTGTGCCGCTTGATCACCGTGGCCCGGCGGCGCGCGGAAAAGGGCCGCTATCGCCTGTTGCAGGAGGACTTCGAGCAACCGCTGCCCGGCCTGCTGGCACTGTGGGTTGCCGAGGACGGCGACACCCAGGCCTCGATCCAGTGGCTGCGCCGCACCTTCGCCGGGCGCCTGTGGCTGGCGGTGCACCTGCACTGCGGCCAGGACGATGCGCGCCACCTGGAGCAACGCCTGAACCTGGCCGCCAGCCTGCACATCCCGGCGGTGGCCTGTGGCGATGTGCACATGCATGCGCGTGGCCGCCGCGCCCTGCAAGACACCATGACCGCCATCCGTCATCACGTGCCAGTGGCCGAAGCCGGCACGCGCCTGCACCCCAATGGCGAGCGGCACCTGCGCAGCCTCGATGCCCTGGCCGCGCTGTACCCGCACGCCTTGCTCGATGAAACCCAGGCGATTGCCCGCCGTTGCACCTTCGACCTCAGCCAGTTGCGCTACCACTACCCGCGTGAACTGGTGCCCAGTGGCCACGACGCCAAATCCTGGCTACGCGCCGTGACCGAAGCGGGCATCGCCCAACGCTGGCCGCAGGGTGTCGACGCCAAGACCTTGCAGCAGATCCACGACGAACTGAAGCTCATCAGCGAGCTGGGCTACGAAAGCTACTTCCTTACGGTGCATGACATTGTGCAGTTCGCCCGCAGCCGTTCGATCCTGTGCCAGGGCCGCGGTTCGGCGGCCAACTCGGCGGTGTGCTTTGCCTTGGGCATCACCGAGATCGACCCGAGCCTGACGAGTCTGTTGTTCGAACGTTTCCTGTCCAGGGAGCGCAACGAGCCGCCGGACATCGACGTGGACTTCGAACATGAGCGCCGCGAAGAAGTACTGCAGTACGTGTTCCAGCGCTACGGCCGCACCCGCGCGGCGCTGACGGCGGTGGTCAGCAGTTACCACGCCGCCGGCGCGGTACGCGATGTGGCCAAGGCCCTCGGGCTGCCGCCGGACCAGATCAACGCCCTGGCCGACTGCTGCGGGCGTTGGAGCGACGATGCCCCGCCGCTGGAGCGCCTGCGCGAAGGCGGCTTCGATCCCGACAGCCCGCTGTTGCGCCGGGTGCTCACGCTCACCCAGCAATTGATCGGCTTCCCTCGGCACCTGTCCCAGCACCCTGGCGGCTTCGTGATTTCCGAATACCCGCTGGACACCCTGGTGCCGGTGGAAAACGCCGCCATGGCCGAGCGCACCATCATCCAGTGGGACAAGGACGACCTCGACGCGGTGGGCTTGCTCAAGGTGGATATCCTGGCCTTGGGCATGCTCAGTGCGATCCGGCGTTGCTTCGACTTGCTGCGCCGTCACCGCAACCGCGACCTGGCCTTGGCGACGCTCCCCAAGGAAGACCCGGCCACCTACGCGATGATCAGCAAGGCCGACACCATCGGCGTGTTCCAGATCGAATCGCGGGCGCAGATGTCGATGTTGCCAAGGCTCAGGCCGCAGAAATTCTATGACCTGGTGATCGAGGTGGCCATCGTGCGACCGGGGCCGATCCAGGGCGGCATGGTGCACCCGTACCTGCGGCGGCGGAACAAGGAAGAACCCGAAACCTATCCTTCGCCGGAGCTTAAAACCGTTCTGGAACGCACCCTGGGCATTCCGCTGTTCCAGGAGCAAGTGATGCAGATCGCCATGGTCGCCGCCGACTACAGCCCCGGCGAGGCCGACCAGTTGCGCCGCTCCATGGCCGCCTGGAAACGCCACGGCGGCCTGGAGCCGCACCAGCAGCGCCTGCGCACCGGCATGCTGAAAAACGGTTACACCGAAGCCTTTGCCGCGCAGATTTTCGAGCAGATCAAAGGCTTTGGCAGCTATGGCTTCCCCGAGTCCCACGCGGCCAGTTTCGCCTTGCTGACCTACGCCAGTTGCTGGCTCAAGTGCCATGAACCGGCGGCGTTTGCCTGTGCGCTGATCAACAGTTGGCCCATGGGCTTCTACAGCCCGGACCAGATCCTGCAGGATGCACGGCGCCATCGCTTGCAGATTCGCCCGGTGGATGTGCAGGCCAGCGATTGGGATTGCAACCTGGAGCCCATCGACGGCGCGCAGCCGGCGATTCGCATGGGCTTGCGCATGATCTCCGGGTTTCGCGAAGAGGATGGGCGGCGCATCGAAGCCGCGCGCCTGCGTCGAGCGTTCAGCGACATTGCCGACCTGGACGAGCGCGCCGGGCTGGATGCACGTGCCCAGGCCCTGTTGGCAGATGCCGGGGCCTTGCGCGCCCTGGCCGATAACCGGCACAAGGCGCGCTGGGAGGTGGCTGGCGTGCACAAGCAACTGGGGCTGTTTGCCGGCCTGCCGAGCCCGGATGAAGCGCTGGTCGAGTTGCCGGCACCGAGCGTGGGCGAGGACCTGCAGGCCGACTATGCCACCGTGGGCACGACCCTGGGGCCGCATCCGCTGGCGTTGCTGCGGGATGAATTGCGCAAGCGCCGCTGTCGCAGCTCCCATGAACTGATGACGGTGGAGCACGGCCGTAATGTCTGCGTCGCGGGGCTGGTGACCGGTCGACAGCGCCCGGGGACTGCCAGCGGTGTGACCTTTGTCACCCTGGAAGATGAATTCGGCAACCTCAATGTGGTGGTCTGGCGTGACTTGGCCGAGCGTCAACGCCAGGCGCTGGTGGGCTCGCGGCTGTTGAAGGTGGACGGGCGCTGGGAAGCGGTGGGCGAGGTGCGGCACTTGATCGCCGGGCGCCTGACCGACCTGACGCCCTTGTTGGAAGGGATCAATGTGCGCAGTCGGGATTTTCACTGAGTCCCGTGGTTTCTGCTGTAATCACTTCTGATGCAGATGAGGTGAAACCATCCGGGTTTGCAGCGCTCCAAAACTTGCCGATGTTCTCTTAGCGCACAGAGCCAACCGATGCAATTCTTATCCAACCCCCACGGCTGCGAAGGCTGGGCCGGTGAAATGGCCCAGCGGATCCGCGCATTCGATTGGTCGGGCACCGACCTGGGCCCCATTGACCGCTGGTCCACCAGCCTGGCGTGTACCGTACAGATGATGCTGGCCTCGCCCGTGCCCATGGTGATGTTGTGGGGGCGCCTGGGGCACATGATCTACAACGACAGTTACTCGGCCTTTGCCGGCGGGCGCCATCCGTACCTGCTGGGCACGCCGGTGGAGCTGGGCTGGCCGGAAGTGGCCGAGTTCAACCGGCAGGTGATGGACACCTGCCTGGCCGGGGGCACCCTGTCATTCAATAACAAGGACCTGGTGCTGTTGCGCAACGGCCAGCCGGAAACCGTGTGGCTGGACCTCTACTACAGCCCGGTGGCCGGCGACGATCAACAACCGGCCGGCGTGCTGGCGATTGTGGTGGAGACCACCGAACTGGTGAAATCCGAACAAGTACGCCGGGAACTCACGCACAACCTCGAACAACGGGTGGCCGCCGAAGTGCAGGCGCGCTCTGCGGCCGAGGACCAGTTGCGCCAGTCGCAGAAACTCGAAGCCATCGGCGGCCTCACCGGCGGCGTGGCCCACGACTTCAATAACCTGCTGCAAGTGATCGCCGGCAACCTGCACCTGCTGGCCCGCCAGGAACCGAACAACGCCCAGGTGCAGCGGCGTGTCACCGCCGCCATTGCGGCGGTGGAGCGTGGGGCCAAGCTGTCGTCGCAACTGCTGGCGTTCGCCCGGCGTCAACCGCTGTCGCCGGCGGTGTACAACCCGCAACGCATTTACGCGGGGCTTGGCGAGTTGCTGCAACGGGCGTTGGGCGAAACCATCCATATCGACGTGCAGATGCCCCAGGATGCCTGGTTTATCAATGTCGACCGCAACCAACTGGAGAACGCGCTGCTCAACCTGGCAATCAATGCCCGCGATGCCATGAAGGGCGAGGGGGTGATCCGCATCTCCGGCGAAAACATCATCCTCAACCCGGACGATTGCGCGGGCAAAAGCATCAAGCCCGGCGAGTATGTGCGCCTGGAGGTGGCCGATACCGGCGTCGGCATGTCCGAGAGCACTCTCAAGCGCGCCTTTGAACCCTTCTTCACCACCAAGCGTGAAGGCCATGGCACTGGCCTGGGCCTGAGCATGGTGTTCGGCTTTGTGCGCCAGAGTGGCGGGCATGTGGAAATGTGGAGCGAGGAGGGCAAGGGCTCGGTGGTGCAGATGTATTTCCCCCACAGCCTGGAACCGGAAAGCCTCGATGTGCATATGGACCAGGTGCAGCCCAGCGGTGGCCAGGAAACCATCCTGGTGGTCGAGGACAATGAAGGTGTGCGCCTGACCGTCGTGGAATTGCTCGAACAGTCCGGCTACACCGTGCTCACCGCCGAAGACGGCGACCAGGCCATGTCGAAATTGCAGGCAGGCTCGCCACCGGATCTGATCTTCACCGATGTGGTCATGCCCGGCCGCGTCAAAAGCACCGACCTGGCCGACTGGGCCCGCCAGCAGACACCTGCCGTGCCGGTGCTGTTCACCTCCGGCCACACCCGTGACATTCTCTCCAGCAATCACCTGCTGAGCCCCGATATTCATCTGCTGAGCAAACCCTACAGCCCCGAAGCGCTGACGCAACGGGTGCGCAGCGTGCTCACCGCCCGACAAGGTTGTCCATGACTTCACAGCGCAATATTCCTCCGATCACTGCCCAACCCGCCGGCTTTGTCCGCGTGCGCGGCGCCCGCGAACACAACCTGCGCAACGTCGACGTGGATATTCCCCGCGATGCCCTGGTGGTGTTCACCGGGGTGTCGGGTTCCGGCAAATCGTCCCTGGCGTTTTCCACGGTGTATGCCGAGGCCCAGCGCCGCTATTTCGAGTCGGTGGCGCCCTATGCGCGGCGGTTGATCGACCAGGTCGGCGTGCCGGACGTGGACAGCATCGAGGGCCTGCCGCCTGCCGTGGCCCTGCAACAGCAGCGCGGCACGCCGAGTGCGCGTTCGTCGGTGGGCAGCGTGACCACGTTATCGAGTTTGATCCGCATGCTGTACTCCCGCGCCGGCAGTTATCCGAAGGGGCAGGCGATGCTGTACGCCGAAGACTTTTCGCCGAACCTGCCCCAGGGTGCATGCCCGCAGTGTCATGGCCTGGGGCGCGTGTATGAAGTGACCGAGGCGTTGATGGTGCCCGATCCTTCCCTGACCATTCGCCAGCGTGCGGTGGCGTCCTGGCCGTTGGCGTGGCAGGGGCAGAACCAGCGCGATATCCTGGTGACCCTGGGCTATGACGTGGATATCCCCTGGCGCGACCTGCCGAAAAAGCAGCGTGACTGGATCCTGTTCACCGAAGAAACCCCCACCGTCCCGGTGTACGCCGGCTTCACCCCGGAACAGACCCGCGATGCGTTGAAGCGCAAGCTGGAGCCGAGCTACCAGGGCACCTTTATCGGCGCACGGCGCTACATCCTGCACACCTTCAGCCATACCCAGAGCGCACTGATGAAAAAGCGCGTGTCGCAGTTCATGCAGGGCAGCGCCTGCCCGCTGTGCGACGGCAAGCGCCTGACCCAGGCGGCGCTGTCGGTGAAGTTTGCCGGGGTGGACATCGGTGAGTTGTCGCAACTGTCGTTGACGCAGTTGGCCGAGTTGCTGCGACCGGTGGCGGCGGGGCAGGACAAGATGAAGCTGTCGGTGGAGAAGCGCCTGGCCGCGCAGCGCATCGCCCAGGACTTGCTGGAGCGGGTCAGTACCTTGACCGAACTGGGCCTGGGTTACCTGTCCCTGGAGCGCAGCACGCCGACCCTGTCCTCCGGCGAGTTGCAGCGACTGCGGCTGGCAACGCAATTGGGCTCGCAGTTGTTTGGTGTGATCTACGTGCTGGACGAGCCCTCGGCGGGCCTGCACCCGGCGGACGGCGAAGCGTTGTTCACTGCCCTCGACCGCTTGAAGGCGGCCGGCAATTCATTGTTTGTGGTGGAGCATGACCTGGAAACCATGCGCCGCGCCGACTGGCTGATCGACGTCGGCCCGGCGGCCGGTGAACACGGCGGGCAGGTGCTGTACAGCGGCCCGCCGGCGGGGCTGGCGCAGGTGGCGGCGTCGCAGACCCGTGAGTACCTGTTCGCGCAAAAGCGCGTGTCGACTCAGGTGCGCCGTGAAGCCACCGGCTGGCTGCAACTGGAAGGTGTGACGCGCAATAATCTCAAGGGCCTTGACGTGGATTTCCCATTGGGCTGCTTCACGGCGGTCACCGGGATTTCTGGCTCGGGCAAGTCCAGCCTGGTCAGCCAGGCACTGCTGGAGCTGGTGGGCGCCGGCCTTGGGCGTGTGATGGAAAACGACGAAGAACCAAGCCTGGAAGACGACGCCCCGCAAACCAGCGGGGGCCACATCCGCGCCGGGCTGGAGCACATCCGCCGCCTGGTGCAGGTCGACCAGAAACCCATCGGCCGCACCCCGCGCTCCAACCTGGCGACCTACACCGGGCTGTTCGACAACGTGCGCAAGCTGTTCGCGGCCACCCCGGCGGCGAAGCAGCGTCACTTCGATGCCGGGCAGTTCTCCTTCAATGTCGCAAAGGGCCGTTGCCCGAATTGTGAAGGCGAGGGCTTTGTCAGCGTTGAACTGCTGTTCATGCCCAGCGTGTACGCGCCATGCCCGACCTGCCACGGCGCGCGCTACAACCCCGAGACCCTGGCGATCAAATGGCAAGGCTTGAGCATCGCCGAGGTACTGGGGCTGACGGTGGAACAGGCGGTGGAGGTGTTTGCCGAGCAGCCAGCGGTGTTGCGTTCGCTGCAGGTGCTACGGGATATCGGCCTGGGTTACCTGCGCCTGGGGCAACCGGCGACCGAGTTGTCCGGTGGCGAAGCGCAGCGCATCAAACTGGCGACCGAGCTGCAACGCAATGCGCGGGGCGCGACCTTGTATGTGCTGGACGAACCCACCACCGGGTTGCATCCACGGGATGTGGACCGCCTGCTCAGCCAGTTGAACCAACTGGTGGACGCTGGGCATACGGTGGTCGTGGTGGAGCATGAAATGCGCGTGGTGGCGCAGAGTGACTGGGTGATCGATATCGGGCCGGGGGCAGGGGATCTGGGCGGGAAGGTGGTGGCCAGTGGCACGCCGCAGAAGGTTGCCAAAAGCAAGACCAGCCGGACTGCGCCATTCCTGGCCAAAGAACTGAACTAAAAGCGGAAACTTGTGGGAGGGGGCTTGCCCCCGATGACAGTGTGTCAGTCAACTGATATGCGACTGACACACCGCTATCGGGGGCAAGTCGAACCGTCGCACCGCCCCTCCCACATTTCGATCACTGTTGAGTCAGTTGGATCTGCGCTTTCGCCTGCTTCACCACATTCTCCACGGTAAACCCGAACCTCTCCTGCAACTGGGCCAGCGGCGCCGACGCGCCAAAGCTGTTCATCACCACCTTGGCCCCGGTCTGCCCCACATACCGGTCCCAGCCAAGGGGGCCCGCCTGTTCCACCACGACCCGAGCTTTCACCGCCGACGGCAACACGCTGTCGCGGTAGGCCTGGTCCTGGTCCTCAAACAACTCCCAGCTGGGCATGGACACCACCTGCGCGGCAATCCCTTCTTCTTTCAACTGCTCGTACGCCGCCACCGCCAGGCTGACTTCGCTGCCTGTGGCCAGCAGAATCACCTGGGGCGCATCCGCACTTGCCAGCACGTAAGCGCCCCTGGCGGCCCCGGATGCCGGCGCGTACTGCGTACGATCCAGCGTCGGCAGCGGTTGGCGCGACAGCACCACGCAGCTCGGCCGATGGGTCTGTGCCAGCGCCACCTTCCACAGTTCGCGGGTTTCATTCGCGTCACCGGGGCGCAAGGTCAGCAGCCCCGGCGTTGCGCGCAACTGGGTCAGGTGCTCGATCGGCTGGTGGGTCGGCCCATCTTCACCCACGCCAATCGAGTCATGGGTAAACACAAACACCACCGGCAGCTCCATGATTGCCGCCAGGCGGATCGGCGGCTTCATGTAGTCGCTGAACACCAGGAAGGTCGAGGTGTACGGCCGCAGGTAGGACAGCGCCATGCCATTGGCGATGGCGCCCATGGCATGTTCCCGAATGCCGAAGTGCAGGTTGCGCCCGCTGTAGTCCTCGGCGCTGAAACGTCCGGCACCGTCAAAGGTGAGGTTGGTCTTGGTCGACGGTGACAGGTCGGCCGAGCCGCCCAGCAGCCAGGGGATTTGCCGGGCAAACGCATTCAGCACTTCACCTCCGGCGGCGCGGCTGGCCACCCCTTTGGCGTCAGGGTTGAAGTCGGGCAAATCGTCCTGCCAGTGCTCGGGCATTTCTCCGGCACGCATCCGGCGCAGTTCGTCAGCCCGTTCCGGTTCGTATTGCTCAAGCTGCGACAGGCGCTGGTTCCAGGCGTCGTACAAGGGTTGGCTGCGTTCCAGCAGTGCATCGCGCAACACATTGCGGGCTTCGTCGGGCACCAGGAAACTCGAGTCCTGCGGCCAGCCGTAGGCCGCCTTGGTCAAGCGGATTTCTTCGTCGCCCAGTGGCTCGCCATGGGCGGCGGCGGTGTTGTGTTTGTGCGGCGAACCGTAGCCGATCACGCTGTCGACCACAATCAGGGTCGGCGCACCGGTGTTGCTGTGGAAGGTTTCCAGCGCCGTGCCCAGGGCCTGCAAATCGTTGGCGTCGGTCACGTGCAAGGTGTGCCAGCCGTAGGCCTGGAAGCGCTTGATCACGTCCTCGCTGAACGCCAGTTCGGTGTGCCCCTCGATGCTGATGGTGTTGTTGTCATAGATCCAGCACAGCTTGTCCAGTTTCAAATGCCCGGCCATGGATGCCGCTTCGCCGCTGATGCCCTCCATCATGTCGCCGTCGCCGCACAGGGTGTAAACGTTGTAGTCGAACAGGGTTTTTTCTTCGCGGTTGAAGCGCTTGGCCAGCCAACGCTCGGCCATCGCCATGCCGACGCTGTTGGCGCAACCCTGACCCAGCGGGCCGGTGGTGGTCTCCACCCCAGTGGTCATACGGTATTCGGGGTGGCCGGGGGTTTTGGAGCCCGCTTGGCGAAACTGCTGGATATCGTCCAGGCTGACAGCGGCCTGGCCGGTGCGCTTGCCGTCGGCATCCAGTTCCACCACACCGGCCAGGTGCAGCAGCGAATACAGCAACATCGAGGCATGGCCGACGGACAGCACAAACCGATCACGGCTGGGCCAATCGGGATGCTGCGGGTGGTAACGCAAGAAGCGACTCCACAGCGTATAACCCACCGGCGCCAGGCCCATGGGCGTACCCGGATGGCCGGAATTGGCCTTTTGCACGGCATCCATGGCCAGGGTGCGGAGGGTGTTGATGCATTGGGTGTCGACAGCGGTGGCAGCGTGCGTCATGAAACCGGTCTCCCTCGGGTGGCTATCTAGAGTGGAGGGCAGGGCGCCGCAAAGGTTTGATCCAAACGCCCGCGCCGCGACGAACGGGGCTGTATTGACCCCGCGCATGACAAGACCCCTCGCAATGGTCTAGCTTCTAGGGCGTAGGCCATTGATCAACATGCGGAGGTACGCCATGCCAGTGAAACACGACCTGTATGAGGACTTGGGGTTGAGCAAGGAAGTCGTTCACGAACGCAGGGCGAGCGACAAACGCCTGGACTCGCTGCTCACGCAGTACGACGACGCTGACAAAGAGGTGCTGAAGGCGGAGTCGGCAAGTGCCAGCGACGAGGATGTGGAGAAGCTGAAGAAGAAACGCTTGTTGATCAAAGATGAGATTGTGGTGAAGTTGGGCTGATCACGATCGAGACTCCTTGTAGGAGCAAGCGTGCTCCTACAAGGTTATGGACATATTTTATCTACCCGGCTTTAGGCCAGTCACGGCGCATCTTCAGTAAACCGGGTTGATTCAAGCTTTTTGCTTTTTTTACGACGTTGTTGCCCACCTAGCAGTAAGGTAGTACTTGCAAAAAAGAGACCCATAAAACAGACCCCTGCAACAACAATCAACGTAGACGAGAAACCATATCTATCCAGCAGCCCGCCGAAGACAGTGTAGGAGATACCGATGATGATCGAATTGACTAGATTGGCGACGGAGAGGCAGGAGGCTCGAATGCGTGACTCTATGTTTTCATTGATGTAGGTCTCGTAGGCAGTTTCATAGATAGCGGGGAGTGACATGATTAAAATAAATACTGCGACTGAAGAGAGTGTTCCGGTATTCAAGGATAGGGTGAAGAGCAGTGCGGTGACAATGAGGGTGGTGGTGACGGCTATCACCCCAAGCGTGAATCTGGAGCAAATATATCCTGCAACCATAAACATGGCAGCCGATATGATTTCAACGGCGGCATAAATGCCGGCAATAACAGGTATTTCTAGACCCTGCTGGGAGAAGAATGGCTGGCCGTAGATGAAAAGAGGAATGGTTGAGAGTTCAAATAGAGCATATCCAACAAAGAGAGGTATCAGAAAAGCACCTCTGTTGGAGCTGAAAAATTTGATGAGTGAAGTAAAGCTACCCTCTGTGGTTTTCACATTTAATGCGTTTGCTTTATTGGTGCCCAGTGAAATGGGTGGATGCTTGATTTCGGGGTTGAATACTACAATTATGGCGCCGATAAGTTTTGATGCCGCAAAAAAAATATAGACTCCATTCCAAGATAAAGTGTCTTGTATGACGCCGCCAAGAAGCATGGATAAGCTCAGTGATATCGCACCAATAGCACGGGCGCGTGACAATATTTTAGGATACTCATCAGCCCGATGTTCTGCCAGTAAGTTGTCATACAGCAATGCTCTGTCTGAACCAGATCCCATGGCAATGCTGGCACCGAATAGGCAGAATATGATTGCGAAGGGAACAAAAGATGAAAATAGCAAAAATCCAATTCCACTTATACACAAGCCTAAAAAGCTGATGATAAGCGTGCACTTGCGACCATATCGATCTGCGAGTAAACCAGAGGGGATTTCCAGCGCGACTGAAGAAAAAAACAAGAACGACTGTAGAATGCCTACCTCTCCCTGGGTGATGCCGAGTTGCAGTAGGTAAAGTACAAATAAGCTTCTCTGGACGTCCAGATTCATGAAGACAGACAAAGCGTAATATAAGTTGTCGTTCTTGTTTTTGATAGGTTTAAGCATGCTTGTTGAGTGTCTGTTTTGGGGGGGCGGGAAGGAGGCTGATCGTTCCTGAATGGCACTCAGTAAAAGCCATGTTGCCAGCATTGAGCAAATGTAGGACTTCCTAAATGCGTGTAGTATTTTTCTGTTGGGTTTAATGTGGGTTGTTCTTTTTGGTGTATTTTTGCATTGCACGCATGATAAGCGCCGTGGGGCTTATGTCTGGAGGTTTAGAGCACATGCGCGTTACCTTGCAACTATTATGTTTTTTGAGTCGCTATTTCATAGATCATGAGCACTATCAGCACGGCTACCGTGAATGAGTACAGCAGCAACCCGCTCATCGAGATCGGTTGCTTGTACACATACACAGCGATCAAAAACTGCGTGATGGGCAATACGAATTGAAATAAGGCTGCCTGGGAAAGCGGGATTCTGCCGATGGCGTAGGCAAACATTATCAAGGGCACGACCGATATTACGCCTGCCAGGGGAAGCAGCCACTGAGCCTGAGTTGACATGGGATCTGGCCAGGCAAGGCTCCATCCAAGCAGCGCAACAGCGAGCACGATGGCGAGTGTTAAAAACAGAGTCTCGACGAACAAGCCCTCTACCGCATTCAATGGCGTGGCTTTTTTGATGCAGGTGTAACTCCCCCAAGTGACGGCGATCAGCACGTAAATCCAGTGGTTGAGCTCGCTGCTGGTTAGCGCCAGCAGCAAGGCTGCGGCCATGATAGTCAGCATTGAAACAGTCTGTGCAGGCCTGAGCTTCTCGCGGTAGAAAAAGACGCCCATCGTTATCGATAAAAACGGGGCAAGCAAATAGCCGAAGCCACTTTCAAGCACATGGCCGTGCAGGGATGCCCATATGAAGGTTCCCCAGTTAACGGCTACCAAAAAAGAAGCAGTGCAGTGCAGGCCTAACGTGCGGATATTGAGCTTTACGAGCTTACGAAAGCCTTGGCCAAACCCAATGATCACAGCCAGTGCGAGCAGGGATAGCAGGACCCTGTAGGCAACCAGAACCTGGGGCGTAAGTTCGTTCAGCTCTCGCCAGTACAGCGACGATACTCCAAGGAAAATGAAGGCTTGGTCATAGCTGCCGCACGCAGGGGAACCTGCTGCAGCATCGTTGTTTTATTGCGCAGTGAACAGGCACGTTCGCCCCGTTCACATTTTTTCAGAATTGACTGAAAGACATCATCCCACTCACTGCCTATGATGCCCACCGCCCACCCGGCTCTGGGGACTGTTGCAGCGCAAGGATTGCGCTGGTGAGCCGGGTGGGTACTTCAGTTCATGCCAGCAGCGCCTGGGTGCATTCATCGATGGAGCGCTGCTGCGTCTCGCCATACAGTTTCAATTCATCAATCGTCCGCCGGCCCAGTGCCTGTTCGAATTCGGCCTGGTTCGAGTTGGCCGCGTAGTGACTCTGCGCCGCATCCCCCAGGTTCGACTGGAAAATCCCCGCCGCGCTCACCGGCAGAAAATCTTCATACACCAACGGTTCCACGTCGATGTGGCCGGCGGCGATCAGTGCCTCCAGGGTGCGTGGTTGATCGGCGCTGCCGCGTGCCGCCAGGCCTTGTTCGGTGGGGAAGTAGCGGTAGTAGGCCAGGCCCTGCTCGCGCATCTGGGCATGGTTGTCCGGGAAGGCCTGGAAGTGTTGTTCCATCAATTCGACATAGCGTGCAGCGTTGCCCTCGTTGGGGAAGGCGCCCAGTGCGTCGCGGGCGGCGTTCAGCAGTTGGTCGTAGAGCGCGCGGCCTTTGGGCGTCAACGCCACGCCGCGTTGTTCGATTTCGCCGAAGCGTGCGCTGTGGCTGCCTTGGGCGTCGGTGAAGGCGATGGGTTCATCCAGGGCCTTGAAGCTGGTCTGGCGCAGCAGGATCGGGCAGTGGCGGCGCGGTGGGCCTTCGATCACGGCCTTGGGCGTGATGCCTTTGCCGGGCATGGCGGCCTGGACCTGGTCGATGTCCAGGGTGCGTGGGGTCAGGTGGTTGATGTGAGGCCCTTTGAAGGCGACCACGTCGGCGATCAGGCGGTGCTGGTCGCTCAGTTGCTGGTACTGGGCGGCGGTGACGGTGGCGGTGTGGTGCCAGCGGAAGGTTTCCAGGGCCTGGCGGATGAATTCGTCGGCATCCTGGGCGTTGAGGCCGCCATCTTTTTCGGCTTGTTCAATCAGCGCCAGGGCGCCGGGGGTGAAGATCGAGCGCTTGGCCAGGGCCGACTCGGCGAAAGCGCGCAGGTCGGGGTTTTCGATCAGTTCCAGGCGCAGCAATGAGGTGAACACCCGAAACGGGCTGGTCTGCAGCGCCTGTTCATGCACGGCGCGAAACGCGGTGGAGTGCACGGGCACGCCGGCCGGGGTCAGGTCGTAGTAGCCCACCGGCTGCATGCCCATCACCGCGAACAGGCGGCGGATGGTGGCCAGCTCGGTGGCGGTGCCCAGGCGGATCGCGCCGTGGCGTTCCATGTCCAGGCGCTGGATTTCGCCGGTGCGTTGCAGCTGTTGCGCCAGCTGCGGTTGGGTGTCGAGTACGTGGGCATTGGTCTCGGCCACCAGCTCCATCAGCGCGCCATACAACGGAACTTCATCTCGGTACATGTCGGACATGGCCTTGGAAAAGCCCTTGCGGATCTCGTCGGGGCTGACCTGTGCGGTGCTGTGCATAGAAAAATTCCTGATGGCGGGGGCGAGGATGGTGGCCTTTTGCTGGATTTTGTTGAGCGCAAGGCCGCCTTGCAAACGAAGATTCCTCAGGACTTCATTCTGCAAATGAATGAGATGACGTGAATATGACAAAAAGCGGCCCGTGTGAAATTTCATTTTCGGGCGATTTTCCTAACTAATTCTTCACGAAGTCCGCCCCGGCCGGCGTGAAAGAATCGTCACGTTTGCAAGGATGAAAACGCCGTTACGCACATCGCACACATAAAAATATGTTTAGGGGCCGTCGTTAATGAAAATTTCTACACTGGCGTTGTCGATCACCGCCGCCGTTCTTGCACAACAGGCTTACGCCGATGATTTCGGGCTCGGCTCGCTGGGCACTGGCAACGGTCACAGCGGCTTCCTTGAAGACAGCCATGCGTCCGTCAGTTCGCGGACCATGTACTACAGCGCGGACAACCGCTCGGGGACCAACAACGATTTGCGCGAAACCGCCACAGCGCTGCGGTTTGACTACAAATCCGGTTTTACCCAGGGCACCGTTGGCCTGGGTTTTGACGTCATGGCCTTCGGCGCGCTGCGCCTGGACGGTGGCGACGGCCACACGGCGGGCGCGGGCCTGGCGGGTAACGGCAATAGTTTCTTCCCGACCAAGAACAACGGCACTGAACCGGCCGATTCCTTCGGGCGCGCCGCTGGCAATGTGAAGTTCCGTATTTCCCAGACCGAGTTGCACGTCGGTGGCGGACTGGCACCGGTCCTGCCGATCCTGGTGTCCAACGACAGCCGCGTAGCACCGCAGACCTTTGATGGCGGCATCCTGACCTCCAACGACATTCCCAACGTCACCTTCACCGGTGGTGAGCTGAACCGCGTTGAAGGCCGTGCCTCCAGCAACTCCACACGCCTGAGCGTGGCCGGTGGTACTCGCGACAGCGACAGCTTCAAGTTCGGCGGCGTGGACTACAAGCCGTTTGGGTCTTCCGACAACGTGATCGCGAAAAACCTGACGTTGCAGTACTACTATGCCCAACTGCAAGACTTCTACAAACAGAACTACGTCGGCCTGGTCCATACCCTGCCGCTGGGCAATGACCAGTCGTTCAAGACCGACCTGCGCTACTTCGACAGCCGCAGCGACGGCAAGAACGGCGAAAGCGGCTACCAATTCAACAACAACGGTGGCTACGCCAAACACGCCGGCGAAGTCGACAACAAAACCTACAGTGCGGCCTTCACCTACCAACTGGGCGGCAGCAGCTTGATGCTCGGCCACATTGGCGTAGGTGACGACGGCGGTTTCGTCTGGGTCAACCAGGGCAGCCTCGCCGACCCGCACGCCCAAGGCGCTGGCGGCAGCGACTTCTACCTGTTCACCGACGCAGTGGTCGGCCAGTTCTCCCGTGCCGGTGAGCAGGTCAACTTTGGCCAGTACACCTATGACTTCAAGGCCTATGTGCCTGGCCTGAAGGCGTCCGTGGCCTACCTGGACGGTTCGGACATCAAGTCGAAGGTCGCCGGTGGCCCGGACCAGAAAGAGAACGAAGCCGACTTCCGCCTGGACTACGTGGTGCAGGCAGGTCCCCTGAAAGGCTTCGGTACCACGTTCCGTACCGGCACCTATCACGGCAAGAACACCGGCACCGCCGACCAGGACCAGACCCGCCTGATCTTCAACTACACCTACGCCATCTTCTAAGTCTTCATGTGCACCCGGGCGTCATTGGGCTCTACACTGCCTCTCACCTGGTAGGTGATGGAGGACCCGATGACGGCCACACCCGACACCCGAATGCTTGATACAACCGAAGGCCAGCGCCTGGCGCAGCAGGATGCCGAGCGTTGGCGCGAGTGGGGTCCCTATCTGAGCGAACGCCAATGGGGCACGGTGCGCGAAGACTACAGCGCCGACGGCGACGCCTGGGCCTATTTCCCCCATGAACATGCACGCAGCCGCGCCTACCGCTGGGGCGAGGATGGCCTGGCCGGTTTCAGTGACAAGGCGCAACGCTGGTGCCTGGGCCTGGCCCTGTGGAACGAGCGTGACGCGATCCTCAAGGAACGCCTGTTTGGCCTCGACAACGCCGAGGGCAACCACGGTGAAGACGTCAAGGAACTGTACTTTTTCGTCGACGGCGTACCGAGCCATGCCTACATGCGCATGCTCTACAAATACCCCCATGCTGCCTTTCCCTACGCCGACCTGATCAGCGAAAACGCCCGCCGTGGTCTGGCCGATGCCGAGTACGAGATCCTCGACACCGGCGTGTTCGAAGACAACCGCTACTGCGATGTCAGCGTCGAGTACGCCAAGCACCAGCCTGACGATCTCTTCATGCGCGTCACCGTGCACAACCGTTCGGACCAGCCGACGCGGCTGCAGGTGTTGCCGCAACTGTGGGCGCGCAATGACTGGAGCTGGACCTTCGACGTGCCCAAGCCGCAGTTGATGTTGGACGGGGAGCAGGTGCTGGCACGCCATCCGGAACTGCCGGACCGTCATCTCGGCGCCTGGGGCCAGGACGGGCTGGAGTGGCTGTTCTGCGAGAACGAAACCAACTACCCCAGGCTGGATGGGCAGCCTGCACCGGGGCCGTTCAAGGATGGGATCAACGATTACGTGGTCGAGGGTGTTCACTCGGCAATTCGGCGTGACAGCGGTACCAAAGTCGCGGCGCGTTTCGTCGTCGAACTGGCCGGGATGGAAAGTAAAACGCTCTACCTGCGCTTTGCCCCTGTCGACGCGCCACAGGTCAACGCGCGCAAGCTGTTCGAACAACGCCGCCAGGAAGCGGATGACTTCTACGCCGCCCTGCAACGTGGCATGGCCGACGACGATGCGCGCAATGTGCAGCGTCAGGCACTGGCCGGGTTGCTGTGGTCCAAGCAGCTGTACTATTTCGACGTCAACCAATGGCTCGACGGCGACCCCGCACAACCCGCGCCGCCCCCCGAGCGCCTGCATATCCGCAATACCCATTGGCGCCACCTGTCCAACTTCGACATTCTCTCGATGCCCGACACGTGGGAATACCCGTGGTATGCCTCGTGGGACCAGGGCTTCCAGGCGGTGGCCATGGCGCTGATCGATCCGGGGTATGCCAAGCAACAGCTGTTGCTGCTGGTGAAGGACCGCTTCATGCACCCCAACGGCCAATTGCCGGCCTACGAATGGCGGTTTGACGATGCCAACCCGCCGGTGCATGCCTGGGCCAGTTGGCGGGTGTATCAGCAGGACAAGGCGCTCAACGGCGTAGGCGATATGGATTTCCTCGAGCGGATTTTCCACAAGCTGCTGCTGAATTTTTCCTGGTGGGTCAACCGCAAGGACGCCGAGGGGCGCAACCTGTTCCAGGGTGGTTTCCTGGGGCTGGACAATATCGCCTTGTTCGACCGCTCCGCTGCACTGCCGCCGGGGTATCAGCTGGATCAGGCGGACGGCACGGCATGGGTCGCGGCCTATGCGCTGGACCTGATGCGCATCGGCCTGGAGCTGGCCAAGCGCAATGCGGTGTATGTCGACATCTCGGTGAAGTTCTTCGAGCACTTCCTGTACATCGCCGGCGCCATCAACCGTGTCGACGACAGCGCCGAAGGCCTGTGGGATGAGCAGGACCTGTTCTTCTACGACGTACTGCACCGCCCCGATGGCCAGAACGAGCCGGTGCGCCTGCGTTCGATGGTTGGGCTGATGCCGCTGTTTGCCGTGCTGGTACTGGAGCAGCACGAACATGAGGGCCTGGAGGGCTTGCGCGAGCGTCTGCTGGGGTTCATGAAACATCGGCCGGACCTGGCCAAGCTGGTTTCACGCTGGAACGAACCGGGGCAGGGCAATCGCCTGTTGCTGGCGCTGCTGCGCGGTGAGCGGACCAAAGACCTGTTGCGGCGCATGCTCGATGAACATGAGTTCCTGTCGACGTTTGGTGTGCGCTCCTTGTCCAAGGCATTCGCCGAGCAACCGCTGGCGTTGAAGATGAATGGCAACACCCTCAGTGCGCGTTACCAGCCGGGTGAATCCGACTCGCGGCTGTACGGTGGCAACTCCAACTGGCGCGGGCCGTTGTGGATGCCGGTGAACTACATGTTGATCGAGTCGCTGCGCGAATTTCACCGCTACTACGCTGACAACTTCTCGGTGGAGTACCCGGCGGGCAGCGGTTATCTGGCGTCCCTGGAGGAAGTGGCCGACAGCCTGAGCCAGCGCCTGACGCGGTTGTTCCTGAGGGATGAAAACGGCTCGCGGCCGTCGATGGTGGAGTATGCGCAGTTGGAGGCGGACCCGCAGAACCGTGAGCTGGTGCTGTTCCATGAGTACTTTCATGGCGAGACCGGGCGGGGGCTGGGGGCTTCGCATCAAACCGGGTGGAGTGCGTTGGTGGCGTTGTTGCTGCAACCAAAAATCTAAGTAGCGCCGCAGAAAAAATGTGGGAGCGGGCTTGCTCGCGAAAGCGGAGTGTCCGTCAATGCACCTGGCACTGATACACCGCATTCGCGAGCAAGCCCGCTCCCACAGGGATTCAGGGTCGCCCGTGAATCAGGAAGGGAACAGCTCGCTCAGCTTCATGGCCAGCATCATGTCGCCTTCGGTGCGCAGCTTGCCGCCCATGAAGGCCTGCATGCCGTCGGTGGAGCCGTCGACAATACCTTCCAGGGTTTCGCTGTCCATGACCAGGGTCACCTGGGCGTCCGGGTTTTCGCCTTCCTGCAGTTCACAGGTCTTGTCTTTGACGACCAGGGAGAAGTTCTTGGTGTCATCGATACGGAAACCGAATACCAGGTCCAAGCCTTCGGCAGCACTTGGGTTGAATTTGGCTTTCATTGCTTCTACAGCTTTGGCTACGTCAGTCATGGTTTCGATCCTTTTGGGTAGAGTCCAGTGACCTTGGGGTCACGGTTGGCCGCAGTTCATCGGAAGGTGATGAGCTGCGGCGCCTTCAACAGTTGCAAGTGGGTATGGCTGTTGAAGGAAGCCAGTGCCACCTCGCGCCCGCGGAATTTCAGCTGGTTGAGCGAGGTGTTAACAATTTGCCAGTTCAGTTCGAACGCCTGCGCGGCGGGCATCCGGGTGATCAGGTGGAGCAGGGCGGTGATGGTGCCGCCGGAGGTGAACACCGCGATCTTCTGGGTGTTGTCCGCCGCTTCAAGGATGCGTTGCAGGCCGCCTTGCACACGTTCCACGAAGCCCAGCCAGCTTTCGAGCCCCGGAGGGTCATAGGTGCCGGACAGCCAGCGCTCGATGATCAGGGCGAAGATGCGCTGGAACTCGCTGCGGTTCTGCGCGGCATTGCGCAGGATCTCCAGGGCTTCGGGTTCGGTGGTGAGCAGGTCGGGGAGCAGGGCGCGGATGATCGCGTCGGCATCGAATTCGTTGAACGCACTGTCGGTTTCCAGCGCTGGTACCGGCAGGCCGAGGGCGTGGTACTGATCGAAGGCGGCAGTGGCGGTGTGCTGCTGGCGGCGCAGGTCGCCGGCCACGCAGCGGTCGAACACCAGGCCCATGTCCGCCAGGTGGCGACCGAGCACTTGCGCCTGCTCCACGCCGACGGGCGACAGCACGTCATAGTCGTCTGCACCGAAGGAGGCCTGGCCATGTCGAATCAGATAGATGCTGCCCACGTCCGTTTTCCCGGTACGTTGAAAGTCTGGCGAGGTTATGAGGATGCCTGCGAGCTGTCAATGAAAAAACATACGCTTGTTTTAAAAGCTCGTTGGAGCCTGTACTTGCTGGCGGTTTGATCACTGGCCCGAACGCGGTGCCGCCGGTATGCTGGGGCAATCCGCGCCCGGCGCACTGCACTTGTAAGGAGCAACATGGATTTTTTGGCTGAATATGCGAGCTTTCTGGCGAAGACCGTCACCCTGGTGGTCGCTATTCTGGTGGTGTTGATCAGCTTCGCGGCGCTGCGCAGTAAAGGGCGTCGCAAATCCGCCGGCCAGTTGCAGGTCAGCAAGCTCAATGATTTCTACAAAGGCCTGCGTGAGCGCCTGGAGTCGACCCTGCTCGACAAGGACCAGCTCAAGGCCTTGCGCAAGTCCGAAGGCAAGGCCGAAAAGAAGAAGGGCAAGCAGAAAGCCGAGGCCAAGCCGCGGGTGTTCGTGCTGGACTTCGACGGTGACATCAAGGCTTCTGCCACCGAAAGCCTGCGCCATGAAATCACCGCATTGCTGAGCCTGGCTACCCCGAAAGACGAAGTGGTGCTGCGCCTGGAAAGCGGCGGCGGCATGGTCCACAGCTACGGCCTGGCCTCGTCGCAACTGGCGCGTATCCGCCAGGCGGGCGTGCCGTTGACCGTGTGCATCGACAAGGTCGCGGCGAGCGGCGGCTACATGATGGCGTGCATCGGCGAGAAGATCATCAGCGCGCCGTTTGCCATCCTCGGCTCCATTGGGGTGGTGG
This sequence comes from Pseudomonas sp. FBCC-B1565, assembly GCF_059133265.1. Taxonomy (NCBI): domain Bacteria; kingdom Pseudomonadati; phylum Pseudomonadota; class Gammaproteobacteria; order Pseudomonadales; family Pseudomonadaceae; genus Pseudomonas; species Pseudomonas sp. FBCC-B1565. Next base: position 3,871,362 of record NZ_CP101438.1, on the reverse strand, counting down.
CGCAGTTGCCTAACGTCAACCGCCTGCTGAAAAAGCACGACATCGACTTCGAAGTGCTGACCGCCGGCGAGTACAAGCGCACGCTCACCGTGTTTGGCGAAAACACCGAGAAGGGCCGCGAGAAGTTCCAGGAAGACCTGGACATCACTCACCAGTTGTTCAAGAACTTCGTGTCGCGTTATCGCCCGCAGTTGGCAATCGATGACGTCGCCACCGGAGAAGTGTGGCTGGGTGTTGCAGCCCTCGACAAGCAACTGGTCGATGAGCTGCAAACCAGCGACGAATACCTGGCCACCAAGGCCAAGACCGCCGAGGTGTTCCACTTGCACTATGCCGAGCGCAAGAGCCTGCAGGAGCGCGTGGGCCTGGCGGCCAGCGGCTCGGTGGACCGGGTGCTGCTGACCTGGTGGAGCCGGTTGACCCAGCAGCGGTTCTGGTAAGGCTGATCAGCGGTGCGCAGGTTTTATTGAGGCCTGTTGCACCGCTGGAATGGGGTTCCTCATCAACATCCCCACCACCAACGCTCCAAGCAACCCCAACAATCCCGACACCCATAACACCCCGCTGAACCCACCCACAAACGCCTGCCGTGCCAGCGGCTGTATCACCGCCCGTGCCGATTCCGGCAACAAGCCCATCGCCGCCGGCATATCCCCGGCCACCACGCGTGAAGCAATCCCGTTCACCTGCGCCTGCCATTGCGCGCCGATGGTGGCGCTCAACAGCTGCTCGCTATGACTGCTCAACAACGCCCCATACACCCCAATCGCCAGCATGATCGCGCTGAAGCGCATGGTCGTGCTCATGCCCGACGCCATCCCCGCGCGGTCCCGTGGCACGCAGGCCATGATGTTTTTCTGCGTATCGCCATTGAGCAAGCCAGCACCCGCGCCCGTAACGGCAATCGCCAGGGCGAAGGGCAGGTAGCCGCCGGCGTTCACTGCCCAGGCACTCAAGAGGTTGCCGCTGCCCACCAGCGTCAACCCGGCGGCCATTATCGTCGCGGGTGCAAAGCGTGCGGCCAGGCGTGCGCCGATGCGCGGGCAAATCAGCATGGTCAGCGCAAACGGCAGCATGCCCAGGCCCGAGGCAATCGCGGAAAACCCCAGGCCGTTCTGCAGGTAAAACGGCAACAACGTCATCATCACCTGGGCACAGCCGGCATAGGCAAACATCCCCAGCAACGCTCCGATAAAGCGTGGGTGGCGGAACAGTTGCAGGTCGACCATGGGCCGCCGTTGCACCCGTTCGACGAGGACAAATACGCCCAGCAAGACCAAGCCGCCGATCAAGCGGGCGTAGGTCAACGGGTTGTCCCAGCCGATGCGATTGGCTTCGATAAGCCCCCAGATCAGGCACAGCAGGCTGGCGCTGAACGCCAGGCTACCCCAGGGATCGAGCCTTGCGGATTGGGTGTCGCGGGATTCCGGAATCGCGCGCAGGACCAGGCTCATCATCACCAGCCCTACCGGCAGGTTGAGGTAGAAGATCCAGCGCCAGCCCAGGTACTGGGTGATCAGGCCGCCCAGGGTTGGCGCGGCGGTCATCGCCACGCCCATGCACGCGCCCCAGAAGGCCCAGGCCTTGGCACGTTCCACTTCGTCGTGGAAGGTATGGCCGATGGAGGCGAGGGCGGATGTGAGCAACAGCGCCGCGCCCACGCCTTTGACGGCGCGGGCGATATCGAGGAACAGTGCAGTGGGCGCGGCCCCGCAACCCAATGACGCCAGGATGAAAATACTCAGCCCCCAGATCAGGGTTTTCTTGCGCCCGAACCGGTCGGCAATGCTCCCGGCCGGTAGCAATAACGCGGCAAATGCCAACATGTAGGCACTGACCACCCATTCGATATCGGCGAAGTTCGCCCCGAGGTCGCGGGCGATGCTCGGCAGGGTCACGGCGACGATATTGGTGTCGAGCACGATCAGCGAGCAGACGCCGGACGCGGTCAGCAGGATCAGGCGTGGGCTGACCCGGCTCATGGTTGAATTACCTCAAAGGCAATAGGTGAAGTGCAGTTGACGGACATCGCAAGGGCTCTCTACTGTTCTGGTTTGCCTCAGCATATCCGCGCTGCGCAGCGCCTTTATTAGCCAGGCCGACTCATTTCATTACCTTTGAGCTAATGCAGAAATGGAAATCCGTCATTTTCGCTATTTCCTGGCCGTCGCCCGTCAGCGCAACTTCACCCGCGCTGCCGAGCAGTTGGGGATCGCACCCCCCACTTTGAGCCGACAGATCCAGGACATGGAAACCAGCCTGGGCACGCGCCTGTTTGTCCGCCAGCAGCGCGAAGTCAGCCTGACCGAGGCCGGCGCCACGCTGCTGATCGAAGCGGAGGCGACGGTGCGTCAGTTCGAGTTTGCCCAGCGCAATGCCCAGCGTGCCGGGCGCGGTGAGATCGGCCATCTGGAGTTGGGCTACGTGGCTTCCGCTGTGTATTCCGGCGTGTTGCAGCGGCAGATGCAGGCGTTCTGCCAGGCGTTTCCCGATGTCAGCGTGAACGTGCGCGAATGCGCAATGGCCACACTGCCAGGCGCCGTTGCGGACGGGCGCTACGACATCGGCTACATCCGTTCGCCGATGACCTTGCCGGACGGTGTGGAAGCCGTGTGCCTGGACAGTGACGGTTTTGTGCTGGCGTTACCGCAGGATTCATGGCTGCTGGGTTTGAAGGTCATCCACTGCGAGCATCTGCAAAACGAGACCTTCATCCTGCCGGAACAGATCAGCGGCACGCTGCACGTGGCGGCCCAAGGTGGTTTTGCGCCGCGCCTGGGGCCGCAGCCGGGTGGGTTGGTGGCGGTTGTTGCGTTGGTGTCATTGGGGCAGGGCGTGGCGGTGGTGCCGACGTCGGTGGTGGGGCATGTGAGCTTGCCGGGGGTGGTGTACCGCGCGATCCAGGGCAATGAGGCGTCGTCCTGGTTGTCGTTGATTTACCGGCGCTTCGAGAAAGCGCCGGCAGTGGTGCGATACATCCACCAGGTCAGGGCTCAAGCACAACCTTGAGGGACTTGTCGCCGCGCTCCATCACTGCAAACGCTTCCTTGAAGTCCGCCAGGGCGAACTTGTGGGTGACCACGTCGCGCATGTCGATCTTGCGGTTGCCGATAAAGTCGATGGCGCGTGGGTACATATAGGGCCCCAGGTGCGAGCCGAGCACATCCAGTTCCTTGCGGTCGCCGATGATTGACCAGTCCACCGTGGCCTCGTCATTGAACACGCTGAACTCGACGAACCGCCCCAGCTTGCGCAGCATCGCCAGGCCCTGGTTCACCGCCTTGTGATGGCCGGTGGCTTCGATGTAGATGTCGCAGCCGTAGCCATCGGTGATGTCGCGGATCTTCGCCAGCACGTCGACTTCGGCCGGGTTCCACACCTCGTCGGCGCCCATGCGCAGGGCGAGGGCGGCGCGTTCCGGCTTCATGTCCAGCACGATGAGTTTCTTTGGGTTGCGCATGCGCACCGCACCAATGATGCCCAGGCCCAGCGTGCCGGCACCGGCGACCACTACCACGTCATCAAAGTCCACATTGGCGCGTTCGGCGGCGTGCAGCGAGCAGGCCAGGGGCTCGATCAGGATCGCTTCATCCGGGGCGATGGAATCCGGGACCTTATGGATGATGCCTTCCTTGGTGAAGATCATGTACTGGGCCATGGCGCCCTGCACGTTATTCTGGAAGCCGTACAGGTCGTGTTTCTGGCACATCCAGTACTGGCCGTGGTTGCAGAAGCGGCAGCCCCAGCACGGCACGATCTGCTCGGAAATGACCCGGTCGCCGATCTTCATACCGCGCTTTTCCGCGCCAGGCCCCAGGGCGACCACGCGGCACACGAATTCATGGCCGGGGATCATCGGCGGTTTCACATAGCGCGGTTGCTCGGCGTCGCCCCAGAACGACGGCGCGCCGCGATAGGTCTTGATGTCGCCCATGCAGATCCCGCACAACTCGACCTTGGTGAGGATTTCCTCGGGGCCGGGGGTGGGCACGTCGACGGTTTCCAGCCGATAGTCTTCCGGGCCATGGCAGACCACGGCCTGCATGGTTTTGGGGATGGCGGGATGCAGTTGTTCTTGCGGGCGTTCGGTGACAGTGGACATGGCAGGCCTCACAACAAAGATGAACGGATCGCTCCCATACGGGGAGCGATCAACCGGCGACGGCTTACTTGGCGCCGCTGACTTGCTTGTACAGCGCATCGGCGTTGGCGTTGGTCACCGGCACCCAGGGCAGGATGTAGTTCTTCGCGGTGCCGTCAGCCCACTTCACATCCTTGGCGTAGCGTTCCCAGATTACCGAGCGGGGCTTGTAGTCGCTGCCGGCCAAAGCGCGCAGGGCAACGTCCAGCGCACCCTGGGACTGGGCCTGGGCGTCCTGCAGGAAGGTGGTGACTTCGTCTTTCTTGGCGGCCTGGATGGCATCCGGCATGCCGTCGATGGAGGTGACCGGCACATCCTTGGAGGTCAGGCCGTGGGATTTCAGGGCTTGTACGGCGCCGAGGGCCATGTCGTCGTTCTGCGCGATGACGCCGTTGATGCCTTTGGGGTGGGCGTTCAGCCAGTCCTCGGTCAGTGCCATGGCCTGGGCGCGGTCCCAGTTGGCGGTCTTTTTCTCGATGATCTTGATGTCCGGGTGCTTGCCCAGCACTTCCAGCTCGCCTTTTTCCCGGTCGATCTGCGCCGACTGGCCGATCGGCCCCTGGATGATCACCACATTGCCCTTGCCATTGAGTTTGTCGACCATGGCCTGGGCCTGCAGGCGGCCGCCTTCCACATCGTCGTTACCCACGTAGGGGACGGCGGCATCGGCAACTTTCGTATTGGAGGCGATGACCACCACGTCGTTACTTATGGCTTGCTTCACGGTGCCGACGCCGGCCTTGGTGTCGATGGGTACGAAGAGGATGGCGTCGTAGTGTTGGGTCACCATGTTTTCGATCTGGTTGTTCTGGGTCAGCGCGTCGTAGTTGCCGTCGAATACGGTCAATTGCACGGTGCCGTCTTTAACGGCGGGGTGCTCCTTGAGTTCGCGTACCCAGTTCTGCATGAATTGGCCCTTGAGGCCGTAGACCGCGGCGCCGACCTTGTAGGTCTTGCCGTCGGCGGCCAGGGCGATGCTGCTGGCGAGGAGGGAGAGGGCCGCAACGGCGGCGAAGGTCGTAGCAAGTTTCATGATGAGCACCCCATTTATTGTTGTAGTCAGTCGTTCATTCATTGCCTTGTGCTGATCATGTGTTTATCAAATGAAATTCTGATCAGTCAAATGCTTTTACGAAAAACTGAGAAATAGGATGATTTATAGGTTTTTAGGCTGTTTGTGCCGGTTTGTGGCATGGGTTTTGATGTGTTTGTAGTGATAATAATTTCATTTAGTGATCAAATGATCGAATTGGTATGGAAGGTTTTACAGATCTTGTAATAGTTTTGGATTGTGGGAATTTTCCCTTTCAACTGTACGATTCAAGTCCTTTTGTCATTGCAGGATTTGCATGAACACCCTCTCGGAGCCTCCCAGTCGTCTTTCCCCAAGACATCCGCTGCCGCTGTTCCCGTTGAAGCACCCCGTATTCCGATTGCCAGCCCCGTACCGGTCCACTGACCGCGCCTTGCCGTGTCTGGCATTCTGAAAACCGATTGAAGAGGCTCTATAAATGGAATGGCTAGCGGATCCAACGGCCTGGCTCGGCCTGTTGACCTTGATTGTGCTGGAACTGGTGCTGGGCATCGACAACCTGGTGTTTATCGCGATCCTGGCGGACAAGCTGCCGCCGGAGCAGCGTGACCGTGCGCGCTTGATCGGCCTGTCCCTGGCGTTGCTGATGCGCCTGGGCCTGTTGGCGAGTATTTCCTGGTTGGTGACCCTCACCCAGCCGTTGTTCGAGGTGTTCGACAAGAGCTTCTCCGGTCGCGACCTGATCATGCTGTTTGGTGGTGTGTTCCTGTTGTTCAAGGCCACCATGGAATTGCACGAGCGCCTCGAAGGGCATGTGGCCCAGCGCACGGGCAATGTGGCCTATGCGATGTTCTGGCCCATCGTGGCGCAGATCGTGGTGCTCGACGCGGTGTTCTCCCTGGATGCGGTGATTACCGCCGTGGGCATGGTGGACGAACTGGCGGTGATGATGATCGCGGTGATCGTGTCCATCGGCCTGATGATCGTGGCGAGCAAGCCGCTGACGCGCTTCGTCAACGCGCACCCGACGGTGATCATGCTGTGCCTGGGCTTCCTGATGATGATCGGTTTCGCGCTGACCGCCGAAGGCCTGGGTTTCCATATTCCCAAGGGGTACCTGTACGCCGCCATCGGCTTCTCGATCCTGATCGAAGTGTTCAACCAGATCGCCCGTTCACGCCGCAAGAAGTCGGCGCAAGGCGTGTTGCCGGTGCGCGAGCGTACCGCCCATGCGGTGATGCGCCTGCTCGGCGGTCGCAGCCTGGCGGTGGAAGAGGTGGGTGAAGAGGTGGCTGACCTGCTCGGCGAGCCGGATGCCACTCAAGGCCCGCTGTTTGATCGACGTGAGCGCGTGATGATCAGTGGTGTGCTGCAACTGGCCGAGCGACCGATCCGCACGCTGATGACGCCACGGGCCAAGGTCGACTGCATCGATCTGGCGGATGATCCCGAGAGTATCCGCCTGAAACTGATGCATTCGTCCTACTCGCGACTGCCGTTGATCCGCAACGGCGCCGTCGACGAGCCGCTGGGCTTTGTGCACAAGAAGGAATTGCTCAAGGAATACCTGGCCGGCAACGAGCCGAACCTGGAGCACCTGGCACGTCGGGCGATCAATTTGCTCGAGAGTTTCTCGATCCTCAATGCGCTGGAGCAGATGCGTCAGGAATCCACCCACATTGCGTTCGTGATCAACGAATTCGGTGACTTTATGGGCGTGTTGAGCATGACCGACATTCTCGAGTCCATCGCCGGTGAGTTGCCGGATGCCAGCGAAATCGAAGGGCCTGACATCGTCGAGGAGGGTGATGGGTTCCGCGCCAATGGCGCTTTGAACCTCAGCCTGGTGCGCCAGCGTACCGGTTTCAACGCGGTCGCCACCGATGACTATCAGACCCTGGCCGGCCTGGTCATGAGCCTGCTCGATCGCCTGCCGGTGGTGGGTGACAGCCTGGAGCATGAGGGTTGGTGCTTGACCGTGGCGGCTGTGGAAGACCGCCGGGTGACGCAGGTCAGCCTGCTTCGGTGCGTGGGTTCCTGATGGGGGTGCAAGTGTTGCCACTCAGCTTCCTTTGAGGCCTGGAGTGGCGCCGCCGGGTGTTCTGCCGTCACGTCTGAGCGCGGCTTTTTGCTGCGCCGGCGTCTTTTTTCGGAAGGCATCGACGATGCCTTTCAAGTGTTTGGCGTTTGCAGTGCCAAATGCCGGGTGTGTTGGGCGCGATGGCCCTGCGGTCGTGTTGAACAAGCCGGCCAATGCACTCAGCTCCGAGAGGTCGGTTATCGGCCAGAACATCCCGGATGCACTTGCCACCGCCACTTTCATCGGGTGCGCGCCACCTGCTGAGTCACCGACATGGGCCTTGCAGAGCAGTTGAAGGTAGTCCGCCATGTGAGCCAGCGACAGGCCGTGGCGTTTTTCCGCCAGGAGCGTATACACGGGGATCGCCGCAGTCGGTTTTAAGTCGGGCTGGGTGATAGCGTCGTAGTAAGTGTAGGCCTCCATAGTGAGCTTGCGCAGGTTTGGGTTAGAGGGTGCGGATGCGTCGGGCTGCTGTGTGACAAAAAAATGCCCCTTTTTTGACCGCTTGATCAGTACGTGGTTGGCGTCGGGATCGATCAGCCACATCAGAATCCCCAGGAATTTGGTGTATTCGGAGCTTCTGGTGCTGATGTCCGATTTGAATTCAATCAGGAAGAACCGGTCTTCATGGGCGGTTAGCACGTCGCCCGCTGCACTTTCAGCCTTGCCGTCCAATTTCGCGAGGAGTGGCGGCGTTACCGCCATTTTTTCCACTGCCCGGTAGAGCTTTCCCTTGGTCTCATTGCAGGTATTTTGCTGTGTTGGGTCCGAGGGATTACACAGCAGTGATTGATTGTCCAAGAGGAACTGGGCAAGCGCGACTGAAATCAGTGCCTGCTGTTTTTCGCAGTGAAGGATCCACTGAATATCGCGAAACGCCAGAATCAACGTATCTTCCCAGGGCTGGTCGGCGTTCTCTGTTGCAGTTGCGGTGCTCATATCCATCCCCTCAGTTAACCGCTACGCCACTGAACTTGACCACGTTATCCTCGCCCTTGAGGCTGCGAAACCTGATCTTGAGTGCCGGGATGCTCTCCAGCTTCCCGCGCACGGGTTGGAACACCATCGTTACGCGGGTCGGCACATTGCGCACTAACGCAAAGGCGTTCCACTGGTCAGACTTTGACTGGCCAACAAGCAGTTGCTCGACATCCAGAGAACCGCCGGTTTTTTCAAACAGAGTACTTTGCTTTAGGTCGCGCATTTCGCGGTCGACATGGGTGTTGGTGAGTTCCAGCAGGCAGCTCGGTGCCTGGCCAATCTGCTCACACTCCAGCAGTTCGAAGCGTACACCGTCGACTAGCTCGATACGCTTGCCAAACAGGTTGGCGCCGTCATTTTCAGTCATCAACTTTTGTGATTGGGCAAATTCGAAAGTGGGTTTGGCGTACTCGCTACCCAGAATGAAAAAACCGCCGGCGAGCAGTACGGCCAGGATCACCGAAAGCGTGCCTTTTATCGCGTCCGGCAGGCGACGCGCCTGCCATCCAATAGACACTGCCGCGAGGAACAGGAATACGCTGATTACCAGTATCAAGTTTTTCCAGTTGAGAAAGCCAAAGCCGAACACGCTGGGGTCGGGAAACACATAGGTGATCAGCGCCCACATGGCGCCCAGCGTTGCGCTGATACCGGCCATTACTTTGGTGATTGCAGCATTGAGGCGTTTTTGTGGAAGCAGAGGAGTGTCCATACGCAGAAGAAAATCCATCGAGGCGGTAGAGGGGGTGCCGAACATTAACTCAATGAAGGCATTGAGCTATTATCCAGTAAGTGGCCCCCCGGTAAAGCCCTGGCCGCCCGGAAAGCTCACGATCAGGTCGAACACGAGCCAGATGCAGATGCTCGCGATATAGATCAGCAGGCATAAGGGCTTGAGTCGCTCGAAATCATGCTGGGCGAACTCAAGTTGCAAGGCGGATGAGGGGTGTTTCTTCAGGACTTAGGCTTCAATGGTCTTGAACATGGCTGACCCTGATGGCTGAGACTGCTTTGAGCCGCGTAGACGCTGGTCGTGTCGCGCAACCGCCAGGTTGATCAAGCAAACTCTGCGAGTGCCTGGAGCAGAGCCGACTCGGTAACCCCTTCAAGGGTCGACATCAACTGACCTTGTTGGTAGATAAGTAGCGTTGGAATACGCACGACCTTGGGGTGTCTGGGCGTATTCGCGCAGTCGAGGATCAATACCTTGATTTTTCCCTGGTGCGCTTTGGTGATTTCTACGAACCACGGCAGGGTCACATTGCATGCGTGACAGCCTTCGGAGGCGAACAGGGCAAACACGGTGAGCGGTGTATCCAGAGCTTGTTCAAAAGCTTCTTTGTTCTCGATAACCGCATTGAAATAGCTCATTGACGTTCTCCAGTCAGAAACCTAGCTCACGCTAAGTCCGGAGGCGTCAGTCGTCTACTGTCAACCTTCACAGGTCCCTGTCACGCTCCAAGCGTTCACGGGCTTTACGCGCCTGGCTCGCGCATTTCTTGTATTCCAGGTTATCCCTTGAGGCCTTTGCCTGGCGGTAGCCATGGTGGTTCTGGCTGGTGTAATTGGTGCTCAAGGCTTCGTTGAGCTTACGCAGCTCTGCCTTGCATTCGCGGCGGTCGTTACTGGCCAGAGCGTTGCCGGCCACCAGAAAGGACAGCAAAACCAGGGTGAGGCGAAACGTCATCAGGGTGGAGTCCTTGTTGGAATGAATGTGCCAAGGCTAGCCCAGCGTGGGGATTTTTCCACGCAACCGGCGCACTGCAACGGTGCGCGGTAACGCCGCTATGTCGCACGCCAGTGGGGCCTGTCACCGCTGTGTGGGGCCTTGCGTAGCAAAGTGATTTCAAGTGTTGGTTAGCACCTTGTCACGAATCATCTTTTATCTATTTGATCTAAAACAGATTTATTCATGTCGTGTTTTTCCGTTACCGCGTGTGGCACACTTTCTGCTGTCTATTCCGTTGTTACATACTAAGTTCCGGTATAGCGGAATACACAACCCCTGGAGTGCTTGTCATGCATCACCGACCTTCCGTGTTCAAAGCGTGTGTTTTTCTCTTCGCCGCATCGGCTTCCCTCGCAAGCGTAGTGCAGGCGGCGGACAGCAAGCTCGATGATGTGCTCAAGCGTGGGCACCTGATCGTGGGTACAGGCAGTACCAATGCGCCGTGGCACTTCCAGGGAGCGGATGGCAAGTTGCAGGGGTTTGATATCGACATCGGCCGCATCGTGGCCAAGGGTTTGTTCAACGACCCGAGCAAGGTCGAGTTCGTGGTGCAGTCCTCTGACGCGCGCATCCCCAACCTGCTCACCGACAAGGTCGACATGAGTTGCCAGTTCATCACCGTCACCGCCAGCCGCGCGCAGCAGGTGGCCTTCACCCTGCCGTACTACCGCGAAGGCGTGGGCCTGCTGCTGCCGAACAACAGCAAGTACAAGGAAATCGAAGACCTGCAGGCCGCCGGCGACAGCGTCACCGTGGCCGTGCTGCAAAACGTCTACGCCGAAGAACTGGTGCACCAGGCGCTGCCCAAGGCCAAGGTCGACCAGTACGACAGCGTCGACCTGATGTACCAGGCCGTGAATTCTGGTCGCGCCGATGCCGCCGCCACCGACCAGTCTTCGGTCAAATACCTGATGGTGCAGAACCCAGGCCGCTACCGCAGCCCGGCTTACGCCTGGAGCCCGCAAACCTATGCGTGCGCCGTCAAGCGTGGCGATCAGGACTGGCTGAACTTCGTCAACACCGCGCTGCATGAAGCCATGACCGGCGTGGAGTTCCCGACCTACAAGGCCTCGTTCAAGCAATGGTTCGGCGTGGACCTGCCGGAACCTGCGATCGGCTTCCCGGTTGAGTTCAAGTAAATCGAAAACCTGGGGCGTCGCTGACGGCGCCCCAATCAGGTACTGCTGACCATGAACTATCAGTTGAACTTTGCCGCCGTGTGGCGCGACTTCCCCAGCTTGCTGGCGGGGCTCGGCCTGGGCCTCGAGCTGGCGCTGCTGTCGATTGCGATTGGCTGCGTGATCGGCTTGATGATGGCATTTGCCATGCTGTCGAAACACAAGGCACTGCGCGTGCTGGCCTCGGTGTATGTGACGGTTATCCGCAATACGCCGATCCTGGTGTTGATCCTGTTGATCTACTTCGCCTTGCCCAGCCTGGGCATCCGCCTGGACAAGATCCCGTCGTTCATCATCACCTTGTCGTTGTACGCCGGGGCTTATCTGACCGAAGTGTTCCGCGCCGGGCTGCTGAATATTCCCAAGGGCTTGCGTGAAGCCGGGCTGGCCATCGGCCTGGGTGAGTGGCGTATCCGCGCCTACATCACCGTGCCGGTGATGCTGCGCAATGTGCTGCCCGCGCTGTCGAACAACTTCATTTCGCTGTTCAAGGACACCTCGCTCGCCGCCGCCATCGCGGTGCCGGAGCTGACCTATTACGCCCGCAAGATCAACGTCGAAAGCTACCGGGTGATCGAAACCTGGTTGGTCACGACCGCGCTCTACGTGGCCGCCTGTTACCTCATTGCCATGCTGCTCCGTTACCTGGAGCAGCGTCTGGCGATCCGTCGTTAAGGAAGGTTTCCATGTACGAATCCCCCAGCTGGTTGCATGAGTTGTGGATCGCCCGGGATACCCTCTGGGCGGGCTTTCAAGCCAGTGTTTATGTGTCCGCGCTGGCGATTATCTTCGGTACCCTGATCGGTATCGTCGCCGGGTTGATCCTGACCTACGGCAAATTCTGGATGCGGGCGCCGTTCCGGCTGTACGTCGACCTGATCCGCGGTACGCCGGTGTTTGTGCTGGTATTGGCGTGCTTCTACATGCTGCCGGCGCTCGGTTGGCAGATCACCGCGTTCCAGGCCGGTGCGGTCGGGTTGACGCTGTTCTGCGGCTCCCACGTTTCGGAGATCGTGCGCGGTGCGCTGCAGGCGATTCCCCGTGGGCAACTGGAAGCGGGCAAGGCCATCGGCCTGACGTTCTACCAGTCCCTGGGCTACGTGCTGTTGCCCCAGGCGTTGCGCCAGATCCTGCCGACCTGGGTCAATTCCTCCACGGAAATCGTCAAGGCCTCGACCTTGCTGTCGGTGATCGGCGTGGCCGAATTGCTGTTGAGCACCCAGCAAGTGATCGCACGCACCTTCATGACCCTGGAGTTCTACCTGTTCGCAGGCTTTATGTTCTTTGTCATCAACTACGCCATCGAGTTATTCGGGCGCTATATTGAAAAGCGGGTGGCCTTGCCATGAACCAACCTCAAACCAACCCACCGTTGCTGGACATCCGTGGCCTGCGCAAGCAGTACGGCCAGGTGGAAGTGCTCAAGGGCGTCGACCTGTCCATGCAGCGCGGCAACGTGGTGACCCTGATCGGCTCCAGCGGCTCGGGCAAGACCACCCTGTTGCGCTGCGTCAACCTGCTGGAAGAGTTCCAGGGCGGGCAGATCACCCTGGACGGCGAGTCCATCGGCTACCGCGACATCGATGGCAAGCGCGTGCGTCATCCCGAGCGCGTGATTGCCCAGCACCGTGCAATGACCGGCATGGCGTTCCAGCAATTCAACCTGTTCCCGCATTTGACCGCGTTGCAGAACGTGACCCTGGGCTTATTGAAAGTTAAGAAAATGCCTAAGGACGAGGCGGTAGCATTGGCGGAAAAATGGTTGGACCGTGTAGGACTTCTGGAGCGTCGTAATCACTTTCCCGGCCAGTTGTCCGGCGGCCAGCAACAGCGTGTGGCGATTGCCCGTGCGATTGCCATGAACCCCAGCCTGATGCTGTTTGACGAAGTCACTTCGGCCCTCGACCCGGAACTGGTGGGTGAAGTGCTCAGTGTGATCAAGGGCCTGGCGGAAGAGGGCATGACCATGTTGCTGGTCACCCACGAAATGCGCTTTGCCTATGAGGTATCGGACAAGATCGTATTTATGAACCAAGGGCGCATTGAAGAGCAGGGCACCTCGAAGGATATCTTCGAACGCCCGCAATCGCCGCGCCTGGCGGAATTTCTCAAGAACATTCGTTTTTAATCAGGAGCCTTTTTTATGAGCATTACTCGTTACGGTGCCGGCAGTACTGCCGGCGGTGGTCAGCCCCGTCCTTTCGCCCGCGCCGTGGAAGCGGATGGTTGGTTGTACGTCTCGGGCCAGGTGCCTGCGGTGGATGGCGAAATCATCACTGGCGGCATCATTGAGCAAACCCGGCAGACCATGCGCAACGTGGTGGCGATCCTCGAAGAGGCTGGCTACGAATTGAAAGATGTGGTGCGCGTGGGGGTATGGCTGGAGGACCCGCGGGACTTCTGGAGTTTCAATAAAGTCTTCGGCGAATACTTCACCCCGGAACATGCCCCGGCGCGGGCCTGTGTGCAGGCGAACATGATGGTCGACTGCAAGGTGGAGATCGATTGCGTGGCCTACAAGAAAAAGGGCTAAATGCCCCATTCTTGAAACCACGGAAAATCCAATGTGGGAGGGGGCTTGCCCCCGATGAAGGTGTGTCAGCACAAGCACAGGTCACTGGCTCGCCGCTATCGGGGGCAAGCCCCCTCCCACAAGGATCTGCGCAGATCACAGTATTTTTACAGGAATCGAAGGCTGCCATGACCGAAGACACCATCAAACGCCGCGCCAAAGGCCTGGACCGGGCATTCGATATCCTCGATTTTCTCAAGGAAATCGGCCAGCCCCTGCGCCCGAATGATATTGCCAGCGGCATCGGCAGCCCCAAATCCACCGTCTACGAATTGGTCGCGTCGCTGCTTGAGCGTCGTATTTTGGAAACGGTGGGCAAGGACGGTCACGTCTACCTCGGCCGCCAGCTGTACTTCCTGGGCCAGGCGCACCTGCGTCATTTCGACTTGACCCGCGAGGCCGATCACGCCTTGCAGGAGATCGTCAGCCAGACCCGCGAAACCGCGCAGATGTGCCTGCTCAACGGGCGCAAATACACGGTGGCGCTGATGCGCGAGGGCGAGCGGCATTTCCGCATTTCTTCGGATATCGGCGAAAACGCGCCAATCCCCTGGACTGCCTCCGGGCGCCTGTTGCTGGGGCACTTGAGCGACCAGCAGATCGTCGACCTGATCGACCACGACGACTTCATCCTGCCGGATGGCCAGCGCCTGCCGCTGGATACCTTCCTGTCGCAAATCCGTCAGGCCACCCTCGATGGCTTCTTTTCCTTCGACAGTGTGGCCGACACCTTTACCCATTGCTTTGCCGCCCCGGTGCGGGACGCGCAAGGCATCAGCATTGCGACTTTGTGCATCGTCGCCCCGCGCGCCGACGCGATCAAAAATTACAACGACTATCGCCGGGTGTTGATCGAAAGCGCCAACAACCTGGCTCGTCGCATCAACGAATAGGAGCATTTCATGTCTGCCATCAATGCCGTTGAAAAAGGCGCCGCCGCTGTCGGTGCCCATCTGGTCCGTGACGTCAGCCTGCCGGCCCTGGTGCTGCACCGTGACGCGCTGGAACACAACATCCGTTGGATGCAGGACTTCGTCAGCAAGAGCGGCGCGCAGCTCGCGCCCCATGGCAAGACCAGCATGATGCCGGCGCTGTTCCAGCGCCAGATCGCGGCGGGCGCCTGGGGCATCACTCTGGCCAACGCTGTGCAGACCCGCGCCGCGTATGCCGGTGGCGTGCGCCGCGTGTTGATGGCCAACCAACTGGTGGGCGCGCCGAACATGGCGTTGATCGCTGACCTGCTTGCCGACAAGGACTTCGACTTCCACTGCATGGTCGATCACCCGGACAACGTCGCTGACCTGGGCCTGTTCTTCGCCGCCCGTGGCCTGCGCCTGAATGTGATGATCGAGTACGGCGTGGTCGGCGGCCGTTGCGGTTGCCGCAGCGAGCAGGAAGTGCGCGAGCTGGCCAAGGCGATCAAGGCCCAGCCGGCCCTGGCTCTCACCGGTATCGAAGGCTATGAGGGCGTGATCCACGGCGAGCATGCCATCAGCGGTATCCGCGATTTCGCCGCGAGCCTGGTGCGCCTGGCGGTGGGTTTGCAGAACAACGGCTCTTTCGACCTGCCCAAGCCCATCATCACCGCGTCGGGCTCGGCCTGGTACGACCTGATCGCCGAGTCGTTCGAAGAACAGAACGCCGCCGGCCGCTTCCTCAGTGTGCTGCGTCCCGGCAGCTACGTGGCCCATGACCATGGCATCTACAAAGAAGCGCAATGCTGCGTGCTCGACCGCCGCAGCGACCTCGATGAAGGCCTGCACCCGGCCCTGGAAGTCTGGGCTCATGTGCAGTCGTTGCCCGAGCCGGGCTTTGCGGTGATCGCCCTGGGCAAGCGTGACGTGGCCTACGACGCCGGTCTGCCGGTGCCGCTCAAACGCTACAAGGCGGGTATTGTGCCGGCCGAGGGCGATGACGTGAGTGGCTGCAAGGTTACGGCGGTGATGGACCAGCATGCATTCATGACGGTGGCGCCGGGGGTTGAGTTGCGGATTGGCGACATCATCTCGTTCGGCACCTCGCACCCTTGCCTGACCTTCGACAAGTGGCAGGTCGGTTGCCTGGTGGATGAAAAATTGCAGGTGATCGAGTCCCTGCCTACCTGCTTCTAGACCGCGTCGATCCTATCGGGGGCAAGCCCCCTCCCACATTTGAATAGGTTCACACATCAAACTGTGGGAGGGGGCTTGCCCCCGATGAGGCCATCAGCCACACCCGAGACCATCACTATGAGTACCCAACCCCGCATTGCCCTGATCGGCGAATGCATGATCGAACTGCAACACCGCGCCGATGGCAGCCTGCACCAAAGCTTCGGCGGCGATACCCTGAACACGGCGGTGTACCTGCGCCGCGAGCTGGGCGACATCGGCAGCGTTGACTATGTCACCGCCCTGGGGGATGACAGTTTCAGTGACGCCATGTGCCAGCAGTGGATCGACGAAGGGTTGGGCTTGGGCAGGGTCCAGCGCCTGCCTGGACGTCTGCCGGGGTTGTACTGCATCCAGACCGACGCCAATGGCGAGCGCAAATTCCTGTATTGGCGCAACGAAGCCGCCGTGCGCGACTGCTTCACCACGCCGGCAGCCGAGCCGATCCTGGCCGCGCTGCCGGGCTATGACGTGGTGTATTTCAGCGGTATCACCTTGGCCGTACTGGGTGAAGTCGGCCGCGAACGCTTGCTGCAAACCCTGATCGAAACCCGCCGACGTGGCGGCAAGGTGGTGTTCGACAACAACTACCGGCCGCGATTGTGGGCGAGCGTCGAGGCGGCGCGTGCTGCGTATGAGCGTGTCCTGGCCGAAGTGGATATCGCCTTGCTCACCGAGGACGACGAGCGTGCGCTGTTTGGGTATGCCGACAGCGAGCAGGTGTTCGCGGCGTATCCGGGGATTGAAGAGGTGGTGCTCAAGCGTGGCGCGGATGCGTGCCTGATCCGCTGCAACGGCGAGCGCTTTTGCGTGCCGGCGATCAAGGTGGAAAAGGTGGTGGACACGACGGCGGCGGGGGATTCGTTCAGTGCGGCGTACCTGGCCGGGCGGCTCAAGGGAAGCTCGCCGGAGCAGGCTGCATTGGCTGGGCATCGGTTGGCCAGTCGGGTTATCCAGGTGCCGGGGGCGCTGATTCCCCGGGGGTGAATGGCCGCCTGCGGCGGATCGGGGGCAAGCCCCCTCCCACAGTTTGATTTGTGAACCTATTCAAATGTGGGAGGGGGCTTGCCCCCGATAGCGGTCTGCAGCCAACCCATCAATCCCGGTAAAACACCTGCACCAGGTGATACCCGAACTTGCTCTTGATCGGCCCGTGAACCACCTTCACCGGTTTCTTGAAGATCACCGCATCAATCGCCCCCACCATCTGCCCGGGCCGCACTTCGCCCAAGTCGCCGCCACGTTTGCCCGAGGGGCAAGTGGAGTACTTCTTGGCCAGCACATCAAACGCCTCGCCCTTGGCGATGCGCTGTTTGAGCTGTTCGGCTTCTTCGCTGGTTTTCACCAGGATATGACGGGCTTGGGCTTTCATTGATCTCTACCAGGTGTGCGACGGCGCGCGATTATGCCTGAACTCATTCGTTGGCGTTGATCATGCTGCGGATTTTTGTCGCCAGCAGCTCGATGGAAAACGGCTTGGGCACCATGTCCATGCCGTCTTCGAGGAAGCCCTGGCGCTCGGCGGCTTTTTCCGCATAACCGGTCATGAACAGTACCTTCAGCCCCGGCCGGTGCTGGCGGGCGATTTCCGCAAGCTGCCGGCCATTCATGCCTGGCAGGCCGACGTCAGTCACCAGCAGGTCCACGCGCAGATCCGACTCCAGCAGCGGCAGTGCGGCCCGAGCGTCGCCCGCCTGGTGCGCCGTGTAGCCCAGTTCATCGAGCACATTGACCACCAGCATGCGCACTGCCGGGTCATCTTCGACCACCACCACGGCTTCACCGGCCAGGGCCACCGGCGCTTCACTGTGGCTGGCGGGCAAGCTGCTTTCCAGGGAGGTGCCGTGCAGGCGCGGCAAATACAGGCGCACGCAGGTGCCCTGGCCCGGTTCGCTGTGGATGGTCACATGCCCACCGGACTGCTGGGCAAAGCCGTAGATCATTGACAGCCCTAGACCCGTGCCCTGGCCGATGGGTTTGGTGGTGAAGAACGGGTCGAACGCCTTGGCGAGGATTTTCGGGGCCATGCCGGTGCCGTTGTCGCACACGCCGAGCATCACGTAGTCACCGGCCTTGACCGGTTCCAGGGTGGTGATGTCGGTGCCGTCCAGGTAACTGTTGGCGGTTTCGATCAGCAGTTCTCCGCCATCGGGCATCGCGTCGCGGGCGTTGATCACCAGGTTGAGCAGGGCGTTTTCCAGTTGGCTGGCGTCGGTGTTCACCGGCCAGATGTCATGGCCGAGCTGCACCTTGAGGCTGATATGCGCGCCTTTGGTACGGCGGAACAACTCTTCAAGAGAGGCCACCAACTGGTTGGGGTCGAGCGGGCGGCGGTCCAGCGACTGACGCCGCGAGAACGCCAGCAAGCGGTGGGTGAGGGCGGCCGCACGGTGGGCGGAGGACACGGCGGCATCAGTGAAGCGCCCGATCTCGTCACTGCGCCCGGCGGCGATGTAGCGCTGCATCAGGTCCAGGCTGCCGATGATGCCGGTGAGCATGTTGTTGAAGTCATGGGCGATGCCGCCGGTGAGCTGGCCCACGGCTTCCATCTTCTGCGCATGGCGCAATGCATCTTCGGCGCGTTCACGTTCGAACATCTCGTTCTGCAGACGCTGGTTGGCCTCGGCCAGCGCCTGGGTACGCTGGGCCACACGTTCTTCGAGGTTTTCATTGAGGTGACGCAGGGCTTCTTCGGTGAGCTTGCGTTCGGTTTCATCGATTACAAAGATGTAGAAACCATTCACCGAACCGTCATTGCTGAAGCGTGGCAGGTACTTCATCAGGGCATGGCGTGGTCGACCATCCTGGTGCGGCGTAATGGTCATGAAGCTGCAGGCCTTGCCCTTGAGCGCAGCGGCGATCTTGTCCTCACGCCCGGCATACACCTCGTCGCCGAGCACTTCGCGGATGGTCTTGCCGTACAGCTCCTGGGGCGTCATGCCGTACCACTCCAGGTACGCACTGTTGTTCAGGCGGAACCGTTGCTCATGGTCGACATAACCGATCAGCACCGGCATGGCGTTGATGATCAACTGCAGTTCGGTCTGGCTTTGGCGCAAGGCCTGCTCGGTGTGTTTACGCTCGGTCAGGTCCAGCGCGGCGCCGAGGAAGCGCGCCGGGCGGCCTTGATGGTCCTTGTAGCAGCGCCCGCGGGCAAACACCCAGCGCAGTTGGCCATCGGCTTGCAGCAGGCGGTATTCCTCGGCGTATTCGGTGCCGAAAGTGATGCAATGCTTGATGCTGCGCGCCACCATGCCACGGTCATCCGGGTGCACGCCTTGCAGGTAGGCGCTGATCGGCAACCGGCTTGCATCGCTGGGGTCGACACCGTGCAGGTAGGCGAAGTGCGTGTCGGCGATAAAACGGTCTTCGCCAATGTCCCAGTCCCAGGTGCCGACGGCGTCGGTGGCCGCCAGTGCCAGTTGCAGGCGTTGCTCGGTGTTGTGCTGGGCCTTGCGCCGTTCGTTGGTTTCGATGGCGGTGACCAGGATGCCGGCCACGCTGCCGGTTTCATCGCGGATCGGGCTGTAGGTGAGGTCCAGCCAGATTTCCGTGTCGCGATTGTGGCGTTGCAGTACGAAGCGCTGCTCGCTGAAGGTGCGCACCTGGCCGCTGAGCACGGCGTCGTAGATCGGCGCGGTAAAGCTCTCAAGCTCCGGCCAGGTCTGGTGCGCCGGCTGGCCCATGGCCTCGGGGTGCTTGTTGCCCGCCAGTTGGGCGAAACCGTCGTTGTAGAGTTGCGTGAGCTGGTTGCCCCACAGCAGGAGCATCGGCATCGGCGAGTGCACGACGATATCGACCGCCGTGCGCAGGCTTTGCGGCCAATCTTTGGCCTCACCGAGAGGGCTTTGCGCCCAGTCCAGCCGCGCAATCAATGCGGCGGCTTCGCTGCCGGCGGATGTTCCAATCATGAAAAAGCCCTGAGCGTAACGCTTTGAAAAATGACAACACCCATTATCCCGTCAGTCGGCGATGGGTGACTACCCCCGAAAAATAGCATGCATTGGGGGTTTGTCTTCAAATGAGTACGTCAGCGCTGAAACCTTTCATCCTTGCGCCAGTTCCGGGCGATTGCGGAACTGATCAAGGGCCTGGGGGTTGGCCAGGGCATCGGTGTTCTTCACTGGCTCGCCGTGCACCACATTGCGCACTGCCAATTCGACGATCTTGCCGCTGATGGTGCGGGGGATATCGGTGACAGCGAGGATCTTCGCCGGCACATGGCGCGGTGTGGTGTTGGCACGGATCACCTGGCGGATCTGCTGTTCGAGGTATTCGTCCAGTTCGATACCGTCATTGAGGCGCACGAACAGCACCACGCGCACGTCGTCCTGCCAGCGTTGGCCGATGGCCAGGCTTTCCAGCACTTGTGGGACTTTTTCCACCTGGCGGTAGATCTCGGCAGTGCCGATACGCACACCGCCGGGGTTGAGCACGGCGTCGGAGCGCCCGTGGATCAGCAGGCTGCCATTCGGGCGTTGCTCGGCATAGTCACCCTGGGCCCACACGCCGGGAAACTGGCTGAAATACGAGGCGCGCAGCTTCTGGCGGTCCGGGTCGTTCCACAGGCCGATGGGCATCGCCGGGAAGTGCCGCGTGCACACCAGCTCGCCTTTTTCGCCGACCAGCGGCCGGCCCTGGTCGTCCCAGACTTCTATAGCCATCGCCAGGCTCTTGCACTGCATTTCACCGCGCCGTACCGGCAGCACCGGGTTGCCGATCACAAAGCAGGAGACGATATCGGTGCCGCCGGACATGGACGATAGGCATAGCTCATCCTTGATCTCGCGGTACACGTAGTCGTAGCTCTGCGGTGACAGCGGCGAACCGGTGGAAATCAGCCCTTTGAGGCTGCCCAGGTCGTGGCTCAAGCGCGGCCGCAATCCGGCCTTTTCCAACGTGGCGAGAAACTTGGGGCTGGTGCCGAACACGCTGATTTTTTCCGCATCGATCAGGTCGATCAAGCGCTCGGGGCCGGGGTGAAACGGTGAGCCGTCATACAGCACCGCCGTGGCGCCGAGGGCCAAGACCGACACCAGCCAGTTCCACATCATCCAGCCGCAGGTGGTGTAGTAGAACAGGCAGTCCTCGCGGGACAGGTCGGCGTGCAGGCCGTGTTCCTTGAGGTGGGTGAGCAACACGCCACCGGTGCCGTGGATGATGCACTTGGGCACGCCGGTGGTGCCACTGGAGTAGAGGATGTACAGCGGATGATCGAACGGTACCGCGACGAATTCAGGCTCGCCGCCGGGTTGGTAAACGTCTTGCCACAGCGCGACGCGGGCGTGGGTCTGATAGTCCTCGATCCTGGCCTGGGGGCGCGCATACGGCACGATGATCAACTGCTCCAAGGACGGCAGGCGCGCGAGAATTTCATTGAGTTTGGTGGTCTGGTCGATGTCTTTGCCAGCATAGCGGTAGCCGGCGCAGGTGATAAGCACCTTGGGTTCGATCTGGCCGAAGCGGTCGATCACGCCCTGGGTGCCGAAGTCCGGTGATGAGCACGACCAGATCGCCCCCAGGCTGGTGGTGGCGAGCATGCCCACCAGGGTTTGCCAGGTGTTGGGCATGCACGCGGCGACGCGGTCGCCTTGGGTCACGCCGGCAGCGCGCAGGCTGCGTTGCAGGCCGGCGACGTGGGCGGCCAGCTCGGCATAGGTCAGTTGCTCGCGCTGGCCGTCTTCTGCGATAGCCACCACGGCGACGTGATCATCACGCCGGCGCAGCAGGTGTTCGGCAAAATTCAGCGTCGCGCCGGGAAACCAGTGGGCGCTGGGCATCTCGGCGTCTTCGATCAGCACCGCGGTGGGCGGGCTGCGCAACTGCACGTCGAAATAGTCAACGATCGCCCGCCAGAAATCCGGGCGTTGGTCGATGCTCCACTGGTGCAGCGCCGGGTAGTCGCCAAGCTGCACGCTGTAACGCTTGTTGATGTGGCGCCGGAACTGGTCCATGCGCGTGTTGGCGATGCGTTCCGGGGAGGGTTGCCAGAGAATGTCGGACATCAGCAAGGTCTCTTGTTCTTATCTAGGTCTTCCACACAATACAGTTCAAATGTGGGAGGGGGCTTGCCCCCGATGAGGGAGTGCCAATTGATACATGGGGTGACTGACCCACCGCTATCGGGGGCAAGCCCCCTCCCACATTTTGAACGCCAGTGTCCGCTGTTACTGGGCCAGCCAGCCGCCGTCGATATTCCATGCGGCACCGCGTACCTGGCTGCCGGCTTCGCTGCACAAGAACAGCACCAGCTCACCCAACTGCGGCGGCGTCACAAACTCCAGCGACGGCTGCTTCTCCGCCAGCAGGTCGTGCTGCGCCTGCTGCGGGTCGACGCCAGTGGCGGCGCGATCATCGATCTGCTTCTGCACCAGCGGCGTCAGCACCCAGCCCGGGCAGATGGCGTTGCAGGTGACATTGCTGGTGGCGGTCTCCAGGCCGACCACCTTGGTCAACCCGATCACGCCATGCTTGGCCGCCACATACGCAGCCTTGCCCACCGAACCCACCTGGCCATGCACCGAGGCGATGTTGACGATACGCCCCCAGCCCTTGGCCTTCATGCCCGGCAGGCTCAAGCGCGTGCTGTGGAACACCGAGGACAGGTTGATCGCGATGATCGAGTCCCAGCGCTCGACGGGGAAGTCTTCCACCGCCGCCACGTGCTGGATACCGGCGTTGTTGACCAGGATGTCGACGCCGCCGAATTCACGCTCGGCGTAGGCGAGCATGTCGGCGATCTGCGCCGGGTCGCTGACGTCGGCCGGGTGGTGGCCGACCTTGCCGCCGAACGCCTGTACCTGGGTGATCACCGCGCTGGCGTCGCCGAAGCCATTGAGGATCAGGTTGGCGCCAGCCTTGGCCAGGCTCAGGGCGATGCCCAGGCCGATGCCGCTGGTGGAGCCGGTGACCAGGGCGGTCTTGCCGTTCAATGTCGTCATGCAAACCTCACACAATGCCGGTGGCGTAGAAAGTACCGATCACCACGAACACCGCGAGGGTCTTGATGATCGTGATACCGAAAATGTCCTTGTAGGCTTCGCGGTGCGTCAGGCCGGTGACCGCCAGCAGCGTGATCACCGCGCCGTTGTGGGGCAGGGTGTCCATGCCGCCGCTGGCCATGGCCGCGACGCGGTGCAGCACTTCAAGGGGGATATTGGCCGCATGGGCCGCCGAAATAAAGCTTTCGGACATGGCCGCGAGGGCGATGCTCATGCCGCCCGACGCGGAGCCGGTGATACCGGCCAGCAGGGTCACGGTGATCGCTTCATTGACCAGCGGGTTGGGAATGCTCTTGAGCCAGTCAGCCAGCACCAGAAAGCCCGGCAGCGAGGCGATCACGGCACCAAAACCATATTCCGAGGCGGTATTCATCGCCGCCAGCAGCGCACCGCTGACCGCACTTTTGCTGCCTTCGGCCAGCTTGCTCTTGATCGCCGAGAAGCCGAACACCAGCACCACGATAATCCCCACCAGCAACGCCGCCTGTACCGCCCAGATCGCGGTGAGCTTGGCGATTTCGGTGGTCACCGGCGTGCTCATGCCCGGCAGGCTGAGGCTGTGGGTCTTGCCGTACCACTGCGGGATCCAGTGAGTGAACAGCAGGTTCATCACGCCCACCAGGATCAGCGGCGACAGCGCGATCCAGGGGTTGGGCAGGGTCAGGTTCTCGGCGGTTTCCGGCTCGTTGCGCAGCTCCGTGCCATAGCCTTCACCGGCAAGTTGCGCCTTGTTGCGCTGGCGCGCCAGGTAGAGCATGCCGGCGCAGAACACGAAAATCGTGCCGATCAAGCCCAGCCACGGCGCGGCCCAGGCGGTGGTGTTGAAGAAGGTGCTGGGGATGATGTTCTGGATCTGCGGCGTGCCGGGCAAGGCGTCCATGGTGAACGAGAACGCGCCGAGGGCGATGGTCGCCGGGATCAGGCGCTTGGGGATATTGCTCTGGCGGAACATCTCCGCTGCAAATGGATACACCGCAAACACCACCACGAACAGCGACACGCCGCCGTAGGTGAGCAGGGCGCAGACCAGCACGATTACCAGCATCGCCTGGCGTGTGCCAAGCAAACGAATGGCCGCGGCCACGATAGAGCGCGAAAAGCCTGACAGCTCGATCAGCTTGCCGAACACCGCGCCCAGCAGGAACACCGGGAAATACAGTTTGATAAAACCGACCATTTTCTCCATGAACACCCCGGTAAACGCAGGGGCGACGGCGGACGGGTCGGTGAGCAGGACAGCGCCGAGGGCGGCAATGGGGGCAAACAGGATAACGCTATAGCCACGGTAGGCAGCCAGCATCAGCAGCGCGAGGGCTGCCAGGGCAATGATCACACTCATGGTGTGTCTCCATCGGATTGTTATTTTTGTGGGGTGTTGCTTTAGGAGAGGGCTATAGCGAGATATGTGCCATGTTCTTAACTTATTGAAATTTATGAATAATTTATAGGTTGTGGTTGGATGTTCCGAATATTGTCTCTATTTTGAGACAAATGATAAACCAATGTGGGAGGGGGCTTGCCCCCGATAGCGGTACTTCAGTCACCTATGAGTTGACTGACACACTGCCATCGGGGGCAAGCCCCCTCTCACATTGGGTTATCTCTATATTGAGAGCTGTGTCTCCATTTTGAGATCAGTCGATGCCCAACGCCACCATCTTCTTGTACAGCGTCGACCGCCCAAGCCCCAGTCGCTTGGCCGCTTCCACCACATTCCCCTCGCACGCGCTCAATGCCGCCGCGATGATCTGCCGATCAAACCGCTCCCGCGCCGCACTGAAGCTTTCACCCTCGACCGTCGCGACGGCACTGCCACGCGCCACGGGGGTGAAGGTGCCGATCGCGGCGCGAATCTCCCCGGCATTCAACACAAGGTCATCACTCAACAACGCCGCCCGCTCAAGTACGTTGCGCAGTTCGCGGATATTCCCTGGCCACGCATGCTGGGCCAGCAACGCCAGGGCTTCACGGTCCAGCTCATGCTGGCTGCGCAGTTCCTCCAGAATCGCCTCGCTCAACGCCGGAATATCTTCAAGCCGCTCACGCAACGGCGGCACCTGGATCGGCAGCACATTCAGCCGGTAATACAAATCCGCGCGGAATTCGCCGCGCTTGATCGCCGCCTCCAGGTCCATGGACGTGGCGGCGATCACCCGTACATCGCTGTGCAGCATCTCGTTGGAACCGACCGGTTCGAATTCCTTTTCCTGCAACACCCGCAGCAGTTTGCTTTGCAAGGGCAGGGGCATGTCGCCGATTTCGTCGAGGAACAGCGTGCCGCCCTGGGCAATCTGGAATTTACCGGGGCGGCCTTTGCGGTCGGCGCCGGTAAACGCGCCCGGTGCGGTGCCGAAGAACTCGGCTTCGAGCAGGTCAGCCGGAATCGCCGCGCTGTTGACGCTGACAAACGCCTTGTGCGCACGGGTGGAGGCGCCGTGAATCGCCTGGGCCAACAACTCCTTGCCGGTACCGGTTTCGCCCAGCAGTAACACCGGCGATTCAGCGCTGGCACTGCGCCGCGCGCGGCGTTTCACTTCGAGGCTGGCGGCGCTGGTGCCGATAAAATGCGCGAAGTTGTATTTGCTCTGCCGCGAACGCAGCAGGGAGCGCGTCGACGCCAACTCCTGCTGCATGCTCAGGTAGCGTTCGATCAGCGGCGACAGGTTGCGCAGCTCATCAAACAAGGCAAAGCCGATCGCACCGATCACCGCGCCGGCGTCGTTGTGGATCGGCAAGCGCATCACCACCAACGGGCCTTTGGGCGTGTCCTGGATGTCCAGCAATATGGGCTGGTCATTGCGTACCACCTGGCGCAGCAAGCTGTTGGAAATCACCTGCTCGCACGGCTGGCCGATGGCTTCGTCGGCGCTTTTGAGGCCAAAACGCCTGGCGTAGCGCTCGTTCATCCACACGATATTGGCGTCGCGGTCGACAATCACCGTGCCTTCGCTGGACTGCTCGATGATCTCGAACAGCGACTGGATGGCCAGGCCGCGAACCTGTTGGTAATCCGTCAGGCTGGTACTCATGACGACAGCCCGCAGGCGGCCGCCAGCAATTCCTTGGTGTACGGATGCTGCGGAGCATCAAACACCTGATGGCTCACGCCGGCCTCCACCACCTTGCCGTCCTTGACCACAATCATGTCGTGGGCCATCGCACGCACCACCGCCAGGTCATGGCTGATAAACAGGTAGGTCAGGCCGTATTTCTCCTGCAACTCACGCAGCAACGCCACCACTTGTTTCTGCACAGTGCGGTCGAGGGCTGAGGTCGGTTCGTCGAGCAACATCAGCGCCGGTTTGAGCACCAAGGCGCGGGCGATGGCGATGCGTTGGCGCTGGCCGCCGGAAAATTCGTGGGGGTAGCGATGGCGGCTGGCGGGATCGAGGCCCACGTCCTTGAGCACCTGCACCACCTGCGCATCGCGGTCGGCCAGGCTGCACGGTGCGTGAACCTCCAGGCCTTCGCTGATGATCTGCTCCACGGTCATGCGTGGGCTGAGGCTGCCGTAAGGGTCCTGGAACACCACCTGCATTTGCTTGCGCCACGGGCGCATCTGCTGGTGGTTCAGCGGGTCGAGGGCTTCACCCTGGAAGCGGATGCTGCCGCTGGAGTCCAGCAGTCGCAGGATCGCCTGGCCCAGGGTGGACTTGCCCGAGCCGGACTCGCCGACAATCCCCAGGGTCTTGCCGCGCTGCACGCTCAGGCTGATGCCATCCACCGCACGTAAATACGTTTTGCGCCGGAAAAACCCGCCGCCAAGGGGGAATTGCACGGTCAGGTCATCCACCTGCAACACCGTCTCGCGTGCATCGCTGCACAGTGCATCGCCGGCCGGTTCTGCATCCAGCAGCAGGCGGCTGTAGGGGTGTTGAGGCGCGTTGAACAGTGTCTGGCAGTCGGCCTGCTCGACGATCTCGCCGGCTCGCATCACGCATACGCGCTGGGCAATGCTGCGCACCAGGTTGAGGTCGTGGCTGATCAGCAGCAGGGACATGCCCAGACGTTGTTGCAAGGACTTGAGCAGCAGCAGGATCTTGCGCTGCACGGTTACGTCCAGCGCTGTGGTGGGTTCGTCGGCGATCAGCAGTTCCGGCTCGCAGGCCAGGGCCATGGCGATCATCACCCGCTGGCGCTGGCCACCGGAGAGCTGGTGCGGATAGGCTTTGAGCCGCTCCTGAGGCTTCTGGATGCCCACCAGTTCGAGCAATTCGAGGATGCGCGCCTGCGCCGCCTTGCCGCCCAAGCCCTTGTGCAGCAGCAGGGTTTCGCCGATCTGCTTTTCGATGCTGTGCAGCGGGTTGAGCGAGGTCATTGGCTCCTGGAAGATCATGGCAATGCGGTTGCCGCGCAGCTTCTGCAAATTGGCGGTCGAAGCGCCGACCAGTTCCTGGCCACGGTACTTGATGGAACCGGTGGTTTTAGTGCCGGCCTCGGGCAGCAGTTGCAGGATCGAGTGGGCCGTCACCGACTTGCCCGAGCCCGACTCGCCTACCAGTGCCAGGCACTCGCCGGGGCGCACATCCAGGCACAGGTTGCGCACCACGGTCTGGCCGCTGAACGCGACGCTGAGGTCGCGGATTTCGATCAGGTTCATAGGCAGTCACTCATGAGCGTGGGTCGAAGGCATCACGCAATGCCTCGCCGATAAAGACCAGCAGCGACAGGATCAGCGCCAGGGTGAAAAACGCGGTCAGGCCCAGCCACGGCGCTTGCAGGTTCTGCTTGCCCTGAGCGATTAGCTCACCCAGCGACGCGCTGCCTGCCGGCATGCCGAAACCGAGGAAATCCAGGGCGCTCAGCGTAGAAATCGCACCGGTCAGGATAAACGGCAGGTAACTCAAGGTCGCCGTCATGGCGTTGGGCAGGATATGCCGGCGGATGATCTTGCCATCGCCCAGGCCCAGGGCCCGTGCGGCCTTGACGTATTCCAGGTTGCGCCCGCGCAGGAACTCGGCGCGCACCACGTCCACCAGGGCCAGCCAGGAAAACAGCGCCATGATCCCCAGCAGCCACCAGAAATTCGGCTCTACAAAACCCGACAGGATGATCAGCAGGTACAGCACCGGCAACCCGGACCACACTTCCAGCACACGCTGGCCGATCAGGTCCACCCAGCCGCCGTAATAGCCCTGCAACGCACCGGCGGCAATACCGATGGCCGCGCTGATCGCGGTGAGCGCCAGGGCAAACAGGATCGACACGCGCGCGCCAAAGATCACCCGCGCCAGCACATCCCGCGACTGGTCATCGGTGCCCAGCCAGTTCACCGCCGAGGGCGGGCTGGGGGCAGGGCGGGTCAGCTCGTAGTTGGGCGTGTCGTCGCTGAACGGAATCGGCGGGAACAGCATCCAGCCGCCGTCCTGCTCGATCAGCTTTCGCACGTAGTCACTGCGGTAATCGGCCTGGAACGGCAACTGGCCGCCGAACTGTTGCTCGGTGTAGCGCTTGAACACCGGGAAATACAGCTCGTTCTTGAAACTCAGCACCAAGGGTTTGTCATTGGCGATCAACTCGCCGCCCAGTGTCAGGATAAACAGACCGATAAACAGCCACAGCGACCACCAGCCGCGACGGTTTTTCTTGAACCGCTCGAAACGCCGACGCGCCACGGGAGACAGATTAAGCATCAGGCGTTCCTCGCGGCGAAGTCGATACGCGGGTCCACCAGGGTGTAGCAGAGGTCACCGATGAGTTTTATCAAGAGGCCGAACAAGGTGAAGATGAACAGCGAACCGAACACCACCGGGTAGTCCCGGGACACAGCCGCCTCGTAGCTCATGCGGCCCAGGCCGTCGAGGGAGAAGATCACCTCGATCAGCAGCGAACCGGCAAAGAACACGGCAATAAAGGCCTGGGGAATTCCGGAGATCACCAGCAGCATCGCGTTGCGGAACACATGCCCGTAGAGCACGCGTCGTTCGCTCAAGCCTTTGGCGCGGGCAGTCACCACGTACTGGCGCGTGATTTCATTGAGGAACGAGTTTTTGGTGAGGATGGTCAGCGTGGCAAACCCGCCGATCACCAGTGAAGTAACCGGCAATACCAGGTGCCAGAAGTAATCGGCGATCTTGCCCACGGTGCTCAGCTCTTCGAAGTTCTCCGACACCAGTCCGCGTACCGGGAACCAGTTCAGCGAAGTGCCACCGGCAAACACCACGATCAGGAACATCGCGAACAGGAACGCCGGCATGGCATAGCCGATGACAATTGCGGTGCTGCTCCACACATCAAAACTGCTGCCGTGGCGCACTGCCTTGCGGATCCCCAGGGGGATCGATACCAGGTAGGTGATCAGCGTGGCCCACAGGCCGAGGGAAATGGTCACGGGCATTTTTTCCAGGATCAGGTCGATCACCGTCTTGCCGCGAAAGAAGCTGTTGCCGAAGTCCAGTTGGGCGTAGCTCTTGAGCATCAGCCACAGGCGCTCCGGCGCGGGCTTGTCGAAGCCGTACTGTTTCTCGATGTCAGCGATCAGCTTCGGGTCCAGGCCCCGGCTGGCGCGGGAGCCACCGCTGATGCCTTCGCCGGAGGAACCGCCGACGCCACCGCCGCCGATCCCTTGCAGGTGGGCGATGGCTTGCTCCACCGGACCGCCGGGGGCGGCCTGTACGATCACGAAATTCACCAGCAGGATGATCACCAGCGTCGGGATGATCAGCAGCAGGCGTCGCACGATATAGGCAAACATCAGCGCGCACCTCCGCGTTTTTTCAGCTCAGCGTTCATTTGTTCATTCGTCAGCGGCGTGGGGCTGATTTCCCACCAGGTTTCCAGGGCTTCGTCGTTCTTTGCCTCGATGGCCGGGCGGCCGAAACGGTTCCACCACGCGGCGGACGTGCCGGGCGGGTAGTAATTGGGGATCCACAGGTAGTTCCATTGCAGCACCCGGTCCAGCGCGTGGGCGTAGGTGAGCATCTGCGCCTGGGTATCGGCCTTGACCAGGCCCTTGATCAGGCTGTCGACGGCGGGGTCCTTGAGTACTGCGTAGTTGTTGGCGCCTGGATCGTAGGCGGCCGCCGAGCCGAAATAGTTGTACAGCTCCATGCCCGGTGACGTGGTGACGGGGAAACCGATGACGATCATGTCGTAGTCCCTGGCCATGATCCGATTGACGTATTGCGAGGAGTCGATACGGCGGATATTCAGGGTAATACCGATTTGCGCCAGGTTACGTTTGTACGGTAACAACAGACGTTCGAGGCCGTTCTGAGTGTTGAGGAACGTGAATTCCAGTGGTTCGCCTTCGGCGTTCACCAATTTGTCACCCTCTGGTTTCCAGCCGGCTTCCTCCAGCAAGGCCAGGGCTTGCAGCTGCTTGTCGCGGATCACACCGCTGCCGTCAGTGACCGGCGCCTTGAACACCTGGGTGAACACCTCGTCGGGGACCTGGCCGCGCAAGGGTTCAAGAATCGCTAGCTCTTCTTTTGTTGGCGGCTGGCTGGCGGCCAGCGGGCTGTTGGAGAAGTAACTCTGCTGGCGGATGTACATGTTCCGCATCATTTGCCGGTTGGCCCATTCAAAATCCCACAGCATCGCCAGGGCCTGGCGCACGCGGCGGTCCTTGAATATCGGTTTTTGTACGTTGAACACGTAACCCTGGGCCGGTTGCGGCATCTCCCTGGCCAGGTGCGCGCGTTGCAGGCGACCATCATCCAGGGCCGGGCCGTTGTAGCCAATGGAGTACCCAGTGGCGGAAAACTCCCGGTTGAAATCGTAGGCGCCGCCGCGCAATACCTGGCGGGCCACTTCGGTGTCGCCGAAATACTCCAGGCTCAGGTGATCGAAGTTGTACAGGCCGCGGCTGACGGGCAAGTCCTTGCCCCACCAGCTCGCGTCGCGGGTAAAGGTGATGGTGCTGCCGGAGTCGATCTTGCTGACTTTATAGGGGCCGCTGCCCAACGGGGCTTCATAGCCGCCGCCATTGGCAAAGTCACGGGTCTTCCACCAATGCTCAGGGAAGACAGGCAGGGTGGCGATATCCAGGGGCAGTGTGCGGTTTTCATTGCTGGAGAAATCGAAACGCACCTGGCGCTCGCCTTCGACTTCGACGTGCTTGACGTCGGCGAACAGGGTGCGAAAGCGCAAGCTGCCCTGGGTCATCAGCAGGTCGAAGCTGTAGCGCACGTCCTCGGCGGTGATCGGCTTGCCATCGGCAAAGCGCGCCTTGGGGTTGAGGAAAAAGCGTAGCGACAGGCCGTCGTCGGCGCGCTCCATTTTTTCAGCGACCAGGCCGTAGACCGTGTAGGGCTCGTCGAGGGAGCGCTGGGCCAGGGGCGCGTAGAGCCAGCCGTCGACCTGGGACACCCCGATGCCTTTGTCGATATACGGCAACACATGGTCGAAGCGCCCGATCTCGATGGCCGAGCGGCGCAGGCTGCCACCCTTGGGGGCGTTGGGGTTGGCGTAGTCGAAATGGGTAAAGCCGGCAGGGTACTTGGCCGGTTCGCCATACACCGTCAGGTACGGTTGAGGCGCCGCGATCACGGCAGTGCTGGCCAGCAGCAGTGCCAGGGACGAGCTAAAGAAGTAAGAAAAAGCCAATCGCATTGTCAGCCTTGAACGCCGTATGAAGAAGAAAAGGGATTTGTACGCTAACGGCATCAGCGTCGCCAGTCATCACATGCACAACGGCCCACCAAAAGGCGGGCCGTTGTTTATTGCATCAGCACAGGCGGGATCAGTCCTGGCGGCTGGTGACTTCGAGCAGGTGGTAGCCGAACTGGGTTTTTACCGGGCCTTGCACGGTGTTGACCGGGGCGCTGAACACGACGGTGTCGAATTCCTTGACCATCTGGCCCGGACCGAACGAACCCAGGTCACCGCCTTGGCGGCTGGATGGGCAGCTGGAGTTGGCTTTGGCGACTTCTGCGAAATCAGCGCCGCCTTCGATTTGGGCCTTGAGTTCGTTGCACTTGTCTTCAGTGGAAACGAGGATGTGACGGGCGGTGGCTTTGGCCATGGGAAGTAACTCCTTGAATAAAAAAGGTGAGCCTACCGGATTCAGGCGGTTATTTCCCGGCAAAGTTCCGCCGGATTGCCCGAGTGGCTCAGGCACGGGCCATAGCGCCGCTGTGGGTGAGCCATTCGATGAGCTGCGCATGCACTGTCGGGTAGGGTTCAGGCCAGGACGATGTAGTCGTTCTGCTGGATGATCGGCCGATGCGGGCCTTGCACCAGATGGATATAGCGACCGTCCACCAGGTCGATGGGCAAGCAGTCGTCGATGTCCAGTACTCCATCGGTATGGGCCTGGGACCAGTGACGCAGCATCTGTTGCTTGCCCTTGTTCGTGGCCTCCTGCTTATTGCGGGCGGCCACCAGGAGGTAGTGGTGGGCCTCGCCAAAACTGTTGGCCTCATAACCGCCCAGGTTGATGAAGTACAGGTGGTGTGCGCCGGCTGCAGGGGCCAGGGGGCTGAGTTCGACCTTCCAGCCGTCGACGCCGTCCACCGCCATCCACGAGTCGATATGCACGCCCTTGGGGCTGCCAAACCAATCGGCGCGCAGTTGCGCGTAGGCTGCTTCCAGCGTGTCCGCAACTGCAAACACCACATCGTGCACTTCAATTTTCGCCCGTGGGTGCTTACCCCCGAGCATGACGACAAACAGCATTGCAGAGACTTCCTGGCGACTTGGCAGAGGCTAACCATACTTCGATTGAACCCTTTTGTCCGGCCAATGCCACACTGTTAATTCGCGAACTCATCAGGAGGTTGTCATGCGTACCATTGATCTGGCGGGTGTTCCCGTTCCTGTCATCGGCCAGGGCACCTGGCGCATGGGCGAAAACCCCGACCAGCACCGCGCGGAAGTCGCGGCGTTGCAACTGGGTATCGACGAGGGCATGACCCTCATCGATACCGCCGAAATGTACGGGGAGGGCGGCGCTGAAACGGTGGTCGGCGAGGCCATTCGTGGCCGCCGCGACCAGGTGTTCCTGGTCAGCAAGGTCTACCCGCACAATGCCAGCCACAAGGGCGTGCCCCGTGCCTGTGAGGCCAGCCTCCAGCGCCTGGGCACCGACTACATTGATCTGTATCTGCTGCACTGGCGCGGCCAGTACCCGCTGGAAGAAACGGTCGAAGCCTTCGAACGCCTGCGCGAAGCGGGCAAGATCGGACGTTGGGGCGTCTCCAATTTCGACGTGGCCGACCTGCAGGAACTTGCCTCCCCGGCCTGCGCCACCAACCAGGTGCTCTACAACATCGAAGAACGCGGCATCGAGTTCGACCTGCTGCCCTGGTGGCAACAGCACCACTTGCCCTTGATGGCGTACTGCCCGATCGCCCAGGGCGGCGAACTGCTGTCCAGCCCCACCCTCAAGCAGATCGCCCGCCGTCACGAGGTCACACCCGCCCAGGTCTCCCTGGCCTGGGTGTTGCGCCAGGACGGTGTGATCGCCATCCCCAAGGCCGTTACGCCCGAGCACGTGCGACTCAACGCAGCAGCAGCCAAGCTGGTGTTGGATGAGCACGACCTGGACGCGATCGATCGGGTATTCGGCGCGCCAAAACGCAAGCATCCTTTGGCGATGGTGTAGTTGCCTTACGGAAACGGCGCCTTCCTTGGCGCCGCGCCCGCGTCAAGCCGGTTTAACCCGCAACCGGGCTGCGCCAGTCATCCGACCCGGAAGTACCGGACACTTCGTGAGTCCACACAATCTTGCGATAGGTGAAGTACACATCTTCCAAGTGAGTGAAATGGGCGTTGTCGGGGTCCTGGCAGTTGGGCATGCGTGACTGGATATCCACGATGGTCGCCCCCTCCAGTTCGATGGTGAAGTAATGCTCCTGCGTCCCGGCCGACGAAGTGCGCAGCCATTCCAGCCGGCACTTGACCTCTTCGCCGCTGGTCAAAGCGCTGAAGAGCAGGGGCGAGGACTTATCGAACACTTTGCTGATCATCAGGGGTTTATGCACCCGCTGGCCGGTTGGCTGGCCCGACTGTGGGTCGCGGGGAATGATCACCTGATGAGAAAACGCCTGGACCAGAATCTGGTCCTCATGGCCTTCCTGGTAAATGTTACCTACCGAGTCCTGGGTAAACGTGCCTGCCGTGATCAAACCTTGTTTTACACCGGTAATAGAGAGATACGCGGGTGTTGGCATGACGGGGTTCCTTGTCTGATTGATGAGGTAGTTCCAACCGATAAGTTTTCGGCTGGGCAAATGCCTATAACAAGAAGCGTGCCTGAAAGTGCAGGCGCCAATGGAATCAGGGTGATGCTGTTGTAGTAGGTCGGATATTCAGCGCGATAGGCTGCTACTGGGCTTAATTACGTGTATTTGATTGCGCATGGGTGCGCATTTAGTTGCTCATCTTGAAATGTCGATAAATGCTGAAGTTGGATGATTAGTTGAATGACTATGCAGGGTTAGGTGCGCAAAATCCTGCGCATTCCCGGTGGTAGCTGGGTTTGTAGGAAAAGGACTAAGTGTAATTCCATCGCTTGCTGAATGTTTTGGGCATGACTAAGGTTCGAGGGCTTCGCAGGAAAATGCGAACTCAAGATAGCCCACTGTCACGCATTACTTGCGTGGTTAGTTGGTTTGTTTGGTTTTTTAGTTGTGCATGGTGGAAAATGATTTATTCGGATAGCCGGTATGATTATTATCTAGAAGTTGCACGATCACCCTGTCTGCAAACAAGTTTTGCCGGTAGCGACATGCGCTTTTCGAGTGAATATGAAGTGCTGGAGTCCGAGCTGGCCAAGGCACAATCGATTCATGCCGGCAGCCAGCCCGACTGGCACAAGGTGCTGGAAACCAGCGAGAACCTGCTACGCCACCAGTCCAAGGATCTGCGGGTGGCTGTGTGGTTGACCTGGGCGTTGCACCAGCGTGAATCCTACCCGGGGCTGCTGGCGGGGCTCGGGATGTTGCGCTACCTCTGTGAGCATCAGTGGTCGGTGCTCTACCCGGAAAAACCGCGCACCCGCGGTGCCGCATTCGGATGGCTGGTATTGCGCCTTGAGCCGCTGTTCACGCAGGGCCTGGCGCTGCAGAACCAGCAGCCTTTGTTCCGCGCCGTGCTTGAGCACCTGGTGCGTCTGGACGAGCTTTGGGCCGAGCACCTGGGGGATGATGCGCCGCTGCTGTTGCCGGTTCGCAGGCAATTGGCGCAGCGATTGGAGCGGGCAGCGCAGGACGATACCCCGGTGGCGGGGTTGAGCGGGGTTATCGAGCAAGTCAAGCAGGCCGCCAGCCAACTGCGCAAGCCCGAAGCAGCGGTGGAGAGCGAAAAGGACGCGCACAAGGTGCTCCGTACCTTGCAGGAGCAGGCCCGCCCACTCTGTGCCTGGTGGCTGCGCCAGAACGCCACCGACCTGCGCGCGTTGCGTTTGAGCCGGACACTGGCATGGCTGGCACTCGCCAGCTACCCGAATGCCGATAACGAGCAGGTGACCGCATTGCGCGGGCCGGCTCCCGACAAGCTCAAGCGTTATCAGGAGCGCTTTGCACAAGGCCATCACGCAGACCTGGTGCTTGAGCTTGAGGCCAGTCTTGCCGGGGCGATGTTCTGGTTCGATGGTCTGCGCATGCTCTGGGAATGCCTGGAGGTCCTGCAGGCCGACCTGGCCATGACCGAGCTGGAAGTGACCTTCGCGCTGTTGCTGCAACGCTTGCCGGACCTGCCTGCGTTTCGTTTTCACGACGGCGCACCCTTTGCCGACGCAGCCACTCGCGACTGGATCTCCCAGCGGGTTGCCCATCACCTGCACAGGCCTGAATTGCCCGCAGCACTCATTGATGCCCAAGCCGAGCCCTGGGCGATCGCCTTGCAGACGGTGACACAGCGGCTGCGCCAGGACGGGCTCAAGTCTGCCATCCGAGAGCTCAAGCAAGGCATGCAGGCTGCGCGCAGTGATCGCGCACGTTTTCATTGGCGGCTCGCCCAAGCGCGTCTGTGCATACAGGCGGGCAAGCATGAGCTGGCGAAGATCCAGCTCGAACAGCTTGACCACGAACTGCAACGCACGGGCCTGGAGCGCTGGGAGCCAGAGCTGGCCCTGGAAGTGACGCAGCTCCTGCACCGCTGCTGCGACCTGCTGCCACAAAACCATGCCGTGCGCGAACGCAAGGAAGACACCCATCGCAGGCTGTGCCTCTTCGATCTGGAAGCGGTACTTGAATAGGCTTTCGAGCCACTTGAAAAAGGAGAGACACCATGGCCAAAGAAGGTTCGGTAGCCCCCAAGGAACGTATCAATATCACGTTCAAACCCGCAATCGGCGGGGCGCAGGAAGAAGTCGAGCTCCCATTGAAGCTGTTGGTACTGGGCGATTTCACCCAGCGTGAGGACGCGCGCAAGCTTGAAGATCGCAAGCCCATCGCTATCGACAAGAACACCCTGGATGACGTGTTGGCCAAGCAGGCATTGAGCTTGACGTTGAGCGTGCCCAACCGTTTGCAGGAAGAGGCTGGCGTTGACGAGTTGGCCATTCAGGTACGCATCAATGCCATGAAGGATTTCAACCCGGCGAACCTGGTGGAACAGGTGCCCGAGTTACACAAGCTGATGGCGCTGCGTGAGGCACTCATGGCGTTGAAGGGGCCGTTGGGCAACACCCCGAGCTTTCGCAAGGCGATCGAACAAACCCTGGCCGACGATGAGTCCCGCGCACGGGTACTGGCGGAACTTGGGCTGGACAGCCCCGACGCCTGACATTTTTCAGTAAAAGGACACTGACCCCATGACGACACAACAGCATTCGCTGCCGGCACGACCTTCTGATCAGTACAGCATCCTCGATAACATCGTTGCCCAGACATTACTGAGCGCCGACGACGACGCCTATGACATTGCCAAGCGCGGTGTCTCGGCGTTCATCGAAGAGTTGATCAAGCCCCAGAACCGTGGCGAGCCCGTCAAGAAACGCCTGGTCGACCGGATGATCGCCGAGATCGACACCAAGCTCAGCCTGCAGATGGACGAGATACTGCACCATCCCGACTTCCAGGCGCTGGAAGCGTCCTGGAAGGGCTTGCAACTGCTGGTCGATCGCACCAACTTTCGCGAGAACATCAAGATCGAACTCCTGAACGTCTCCAGGCAAGACCTGCTGGAAGATTTTGAAGATTCGCCGGAAGTGACCCAGTCCGGGTTGTACAAACACATCTACAGTGCGGAGTACGGGCAGTTTGGTGGCCAGCCGGTGGGCGCGATTATCGCCAACTACTTCCTGTCTCCCAGCGCCCCCGATGTAAAGCTGATGCAGTACGCCTCCAGTGTGGCCTGCATGGCCCATGCACCATTTATCGCAGCTGCCGGCCCGGCGTTTTTCGGCTTGGAAAGTTTCACCGGTTTACCCGACCTCAAGGACCTGAAGGACCATTTCGAAGGCCCGCAATTTGCCAAATGGCAAAGCTTTCGCCAAAGCGAAGATGCGCGCTACATCGGCTTGACCGTGCCGCGATTCCTGCTGCGTACGCCATATGATCCGCTTGAGTGTCCAGTCAAGACCTTCGCCTATCAGGAAAACGTGGTCAACAGCCACGAGCACTACCTGTGGGGCAACACGGCCTACGCCTTCGCCACGCGCCTGACTGACAGTTTCGCGCGGTTCCGCTGGTGCCCGAACATCATTGGCCCGCAAAGTGGTGGAGCGGTGGAAGACTTGCCGTTGCATCACTTCCAGAGCATGGGGGAAATCGAAACCAAGATCCCCACCGAAGTGTTGGTGTCCGACCGTCGTGAATACGAACTGGCGCAAGAAGGCTTCATCGCCTTGACGATGCGCAAGGGCAGTGACAATGCGGCGTTTTTTTCCGCCAGCTCGGTGCAAAAGCCGAAACACTTCGGGCTCAGCCCCGAGGGCAAGGAAGCCGAGTTGAATTACCGCCTGGGTACCCAGTTGCCGTACATGATGGTGGTCAATCGCCTGGCCCATTACCTCAAGGTCCTTCAGCGTGAGCAATTGGGTTCATGGAAGGAGCGCACTGACCTGGAGCTGGAACTCAATAAATGGATTCGCCAGTACGTCGCCGACCAGGAAAACCCCAGCGCCGAAGTGCGTGGGCGACGGCCCTTGCGGGCGGCACGCATCGTCGTCAGTGATGTCGAGGGTGAGCCCGGCTGGTATCGCGTCAACCTGAGTGTGCGACCGCATTTCAAGTACATGGGCGCTGATTTCACGCTATCCCTCGTCGGCAAGCTCGACAAAGAATGAGCAAGGACCAGGAAGTGCGCGGTTATCGAAGCCTGTTCGAGCGCCTTGAGCGTCCGGCGGCAACCCCCGCCAGTAGCGTGACATCTGTCGCGCACCATCTGGGGAAAATGCTCAGTATCCGTGCCGGCAGCGTTCAGACACTGCCGGACTACGGTATGCCCGACCTCAATGATATGAATCAGAGCCTGCATGAATCGCTGAGTCAGTCACGTCTGTTGATCGAGCGATTTATCCGAGCTTACGAGCCGCGCTTGAAGCAGGTAAAAGTGATGACGTTGCCACGGGATCATGACCCGCTGGCACTTGCCTTCGCTATCGAAGCCACCCTGGTGGTCAAGGGTGTCGCTCAACCGGTGGTGTTTACCGCGCGGCTCTCTGATTCCGGTCGGGTAGAGGTCATGCCTGATGACCTTTAACCGTTACTACCAGAGCGAACTCAGTGCGCTGCGACAGCTCGGTCGACGCTTCTCCGAGCGCAATCCGGCGCTTGCTCCGTTTCTTGCGGAAGCCGGTCAGGACCCGGACGTAGAGCGGTTACTGGAGGGCTTTGCGTTTCTCACCGGGCGCTTGCGCCAGAAATTGGATGACGAGCTTCCAGAGCTGACGCATTCGCTGATGCAGTTGCTCTGGCCCAACTACATGCGCCCGCTGCCTGCCTTCAGCATCCTGCAGTTTGATCCGCTGAAACACTCAGGCCCTGGTGTGTGGGTCGCGCGCGATACGCCGGTTGAAAGTGCCGCAGTCAATGACGAACGATGCCGCTTTCGTACCTGTTACGCCACTCAGGTTTTGCCGTTGCAGCTGAGTGCGCTGGACTACAGCGCCCAGGCTGAACGGGGAAGTTTGAGCCTGCGCCTGGAGATGAGTGCAGAAGGCAACTTCAGTGAGTGGCACTTCGATCAGTTACGTCTGCATCTGGCGGGGGATCGCTACATCAGCCAGGCGTTGTACCTGAGTCTGTTGCGTCATCTGGAGGGTATCGAGTTGCTGCCTTTCGGTCGGGATGGCATGCCGATTCACGGGGTGGATGGGCAAGTGATATCGCTGTTTCTGGGCGCCGATCAGGTTCAGCCGGTAGGGTTCAGCGAGGAGCAGGCGCTGATTCCGTATCCGCCGAATACGTTTGGCGGCTATCGCCATCTGCAGGAGTATTTTGCCTTTCCCGACAAGTACCTGTTTGTCGATGTGGGCGGGTTGGGGGCACTGCAAAGATTACCTGGCGAACTGCTCAAGCAGGTGTGCGGCGTGGTGTTGCGCTTCCGATTGGGCAGGCCATGGCGAGAACCCAGACAGCCCAGCCTGGATAACGTGAAGCTGTACTGCACCCCCATCGTCAACCTGTTCAAGCATGACGCGGTACCCATCCGCCTGGACGGAAAACAGGACGAATACCTGCTGATCCCTGGTGAGTACTCACGCGGGAACGCCAGTGTATTTTCCGTAGACAGCGTCACGGGTTGGCATCCCGGAGGGCTGGGATATCAGGCCTACGTGCCCTTTGAATCCTTCGAGCATGAGGGGGATACCGCGCGTTCCCAGGGGCCGGCGAGTTACAGCATTCGCCAGCGGCCATCGGCGCAGCATACCGGGCTGGATACCTGGCTCGGGTTGGGCAGCGGTCTGGAGTTGGACCAGCAAACACTGTCGATCGAGCTGACGTGCACCAATCACAACCTGCCTCGACAATTGCAGGTCGGCGCTATCAACCAGGCTTGCGAGCAGACGCCGCAAGGGCTGTCGTTCCGGAATATCTGCGCACCGACAGCCAGTTTTACTCCACCTCTGGACCGGGACTTTCTCTGGCGACTGATCAGCAACATGTCGCTCAACTACCTGTCACTGACTGACATCCATGCCTTGAAAGTGATCCTCGAAACCTACGATCTACCACGCTATCACGATCGCCAGGCGCAGAAGGTCAGCGAGAGACGATTAGGCGCGATGCGCTCGGTCAGCCACACAGCGGTCGACCAATTGCTCCACGGCTTGCCGATTCGCGGGTTACGCATCGACTTGAGCATCGATCCCCAGGGCTTCCTGGGGGAGGGCGAAGTGTTTGTGTTCGCCTCGGTGCTCAACGAGTTCTTCGCGCTGTACGCCAGCCTCAACGCTTACCACGAACTAAGAGTCATCAGCACACAAGGAGACGTGTACCTATGGCCACCACGGATGGGCCAGCAGCCCCCGCTTTGACACAACTGACCCGGGTTATCCGCGAGTACTCGCTGTTTCAGGCGGTCCTGCGGGTCATCCAGCGTCTGCGCGATGCCCATCCGTTGCTGGATGACGACACGCTGTACGACTTGCTGGAGTTCCAGGCCAACCCGGGCCTGGGTTTTCCTGGTCACGATATCGACCGGGTGGTGTTTTTTATCGAGCACGGCCAGTTGCGTGCGCGTTTGCGTCTTAACGTGCTGGGCCTGTGTGGTGCGGGCTCGCCATTGCCGGCGTTTTACGGTGAGCAGGCGTGCACCGACGAATTGGGTGGCAATGCAACCCGGGACTTCCTTGACGTGTTCCACCACCGTCTGCAACGGCTGATGTTGCCGATCTGGCGCAAATATCGCTATCGGGCGTGTTTCCAGGTAAGCGCCGGTGATGCCTTCTCCGAGCAGATGTTTGCGTTGATCGGGTTAAGGGGGCCGCAG
The DNA here is from genome assembly GCF_059133265.1 of Pseudomonas sp. FBCC-B1565. Lineage (NCBI taxonomy): Bacteria > Pseudomonadati > Pseudomonadota > Gammaproteobacteria > Pseudomonadales > Pseudomonadaceae > Pseudomonas > Pseudomonas sp. FBCC-B1565. The sequence goes on along the minus strand of NZ_CP101438.1, from coordinate 3,830,674 downwards.
GTCCGCAGCGCCACGCAACTGAATGGCAAGCGACTGTTGCCCTACCTGGGGTTGCTCAGCCTGCGGGTGCATTCGGCGGCCTTGATCGAGGCGGTGCTGCGTTACTACTTCAAGCATCGTCGTTTGTTCGTCGAGCAGTGGGTCCTGCGCAGCGTGGTCATCGCCGAGTCGCAGCGAAATCGGCTTGGCGCCGCGAACAGCACCCTTGGCCATGACCAGGTGCTGGGCAGCCGGGTGGCTGATCGCAACGGCAAGTTCAGGGTGCATCTGCAGGGGCTGGGGTGGGACCGATTCCATGGTTTTTTGCCGACCGGCGCGGACTATCCGCTGCTGTGTTCGTTGGTGCGCCTGACGGCGCGGGACCCTTTGGACTATGACGTGCGCCTGGTCATGGCCAAGGAAGAGATCCGGCCTTTGCACATCGGTGAACACAACGTCTGCCGCCTCGGCTGGACCAGTTGGCTGGCGCATGAGTGCGCCGACGGTGTGGTCATTGTGCCTGGCAACGCTTATTAGGGATGAATCAGGATGATGAATGTGGACCTGCAACAACTTATCCAGGCATTGACCCCCCAGGCCCGCCGAGACCTGGAGCGTTCCGCCGAGCGCTGCGTCATGCGCGGCGGCCGGGAAGTGCTGGTGGAAGACCTGCTGTTGACCCTGCTGGAACATCACGATGGCCTGCTGGTGCGGGCGCTGAAGGATGCCGATATTGAAACCGCAGAACTGCAAGCCACGCTGCAAACCAAGGGGGAGGCGAGTGCGTCACGCAATCCGGTGTTTGCCCAGGCACTGGTGCAATGGCTGCAACAGGCTTCGATGGTTGCTCATTTGGAACTGCGGCACATTGAGGTCGATCACGGCGCCCTGTTGCTGGCGCTCTTGCGTCATCCGCTGCAACACGCGGGCAGCGCCTATCAGGTTTTTCTGAGCCGGCTGGATCCACAGCGTGTGCAGGCGTTCGTGTTGAGTCAGGCGTCTCGTACACACCCCGCGCCCCAGGGCGAATCACTGCTGGAGCGCTTCACTCACGACCTGACACGCCAGGCCCGTGAAGGGCGTATTGACCCGGTGTTATGTCGTGACGTTGAGATCGGCCAGTTGATCGACATACTCATGCGTCGACGCAAGAACAACCCAATCCTGGTCGGCGAAGCCGGAGTGGGCAAGACAGCCGTTGTCGAAGGCCTCGCGCTGCGGGTGGCCACTGCACAGGTGCCCGAGTCTCTCAAGGAGGTGCGGGTACTGACCTTGGACATGGGCCTGCTCCAGGCCGGTGCCAGTATCAAGGGCGAGTTCGAGCGACGCCTGAAGGGTGTGATCGATGAGGTCAACGCCGCGGTGAAACCGATGATCCTGTTTATCGATGAAGCGCACACGCTGGTGGGAGCGGGTGGGCAGGCGGGTGCGTCCGATGCCGCCAATCTGCTCAAGCCGGCGCTGGCCCGCGGCGAGTTGCGCACCATCGCTGCGACGACCTGGACGGAATACAAGAAATACTTCGAAAAAGACCCGGCATTGGCGCGACGTTTCCAGCCTGTGCGGGTCGGTGAGCCCAGCGTCGAGCAAGCGATCTCGATCCTGCGCGGACTAGTCCCGGTGTATGAGCGCAGTCATGGCGTTTACGTGCGGGACGATGCGGTGGTCGCGGCGGCGCAGATGAGCGCCCGTTACCTGGCCGGGCGTCAGTTGCCCGACAAGGCGGTAGATGTACTGGATACCGCCTGCGCTCGTTTGCGCACTCGCCGCGAGACCGCGCCTGAGGCGTTGCAACACCTTTATGCAGAACAGGCGGAAGGCGCGCGGCAGCTTCAGGCATTGAGTCGAGACCGGGACGAAGGTTTTCCCGTGGACGAACAGACCTTGCACGCGTTGGACCAGCGTATGGAGACGCTGGACGGTGAGCGCCTGGACCATGAGCAACGCTGGCTTGAACAGCAGCAAACCACGCAGCAGGTGTGCCCCCGCCTGGTGGCTCAGGTCATCAGTGCCTGGACGGGGATCCCGGTTGAACAACTGGCACTTGAGCACAGTGACCGGGTGCTGGGTTTTGCCGATGCGTTGCGCCTGCGCATTCTCGGCCAGGAGCAAGCGGTGCAGGCCCTGGACCGCAACCTGCGTGCGGTTGCTGCCGGGCTCAACAAGGCTGACGCGCCGGTCGGCGTATTCCTGCTGGTCGGCCCCAGTGGCGTGGGTAAGACTGAGACGGCGCTGGCCCTTGGCGACCTGCTGTATGGCGGTGAGCGCTTCGTCACCACCCTTAACATGTCGGAGTTCCAGGAAAAACATTCCCTGTCCCGGTTGATTGGCGCACCGCCCGGTTATGTCGGTTTTGGCGAGGGCGGCGTGTTGACGGAAGCCGTGCGGCAACGCCCGTATTCGGTGGTGTTGCTCGATGAGGTCGAGAAGGCCGACCCGGAAGTGTTGAACCTGTTCTACCAGATTTTCGACAAGGGCCTGGCCAATGATGGGGAAGGCCGGGAAATCGACTTTCGCAACACGCTGATCCTGATGACGTCCAACCTGGGCAGTGAGCGCATCGGGCAATTGTGCGCAGGCGGCCGGCGACCTGACGTGCAAACGCTGCATCAGGCGATCCTGCCGCAATTGCGGGACCACTTCAAAGCCGCGTTATTGGCCAGGATGCGTGTCGTGCCGTATTACCCGGTCACGGATGACGTCCTGCATGACTTGGCAAGGCTCAAGCTCGAACGCCTGGGACAACGCTTGAGTCTGCGCAGCCTGGCATTCAGCTACACGCCGGAGCTGGTTGAGCACATGGCCGAGCGGTGCGCCCACGATGACAGTGGTGCGCGTTATATCGATCAATGGATCGAGCTGCATTTGTTGCCGCAGGTGGTCGATCGGCGGTTGCAAGCCATGGCCCGAGGTGAACCTGTGTCACAGGTCCATGCGCGGTTGGCGGCTAACGGTGTTCCAACCTGTGAGTTCAGCCAATGAGGGAGGATCGGCTGCTCACTCTGCTGCCCCGTTCGGCGGCCTGTTCCGATGCGCTGCTTGACGGGTTCATCCGCCTGGGCAGCGCGGACGACGCAGCCACTCTCCCCGGTTTGTGTGTCGCCGCAGCGGCGCAACTGAGCGAGTGTGACCTCAGCCAATGGTACTGGCGCAACGAATCCACTGGCCGGCTTGAACTGATCGCCCAGCATTTGCACGGCATGCCTTGCCCTGGCGATCCGGCCTGTACCAAGGATTTCCAGCATGAACAGGTGCTGCACTATGTGCTGAACCAGCAAACCGCGCTCAGCCTGGAAGCACACTCAGGCAGCGTGTACGAGTACGGTTTCCTGCCGGTCATGGCGACCCCCTGGCAAGCGTTGGCATGTGTGCCGTTGTTTGACCGAGGCAAGGGCATCAAGGGTGTGTTGCTGTGTGCCAGCCAGCATCGGAAAAACCTGCAGGCCTACACCGCCGCCTTGAGCCAATTGGGCAGCCTTGCCTTGATGCAGCGCGCTTTACTGCGGTGTCAGTGTGCCACGGCACGTGTTGCCCAACCCCAGGCTTGCCTGCCGGCGCCGCGTTCAGCGTACGGGTTGATCGGCAGCAGTACGGCTATGGACGAGACGTATCGTCTGATCGGCAAGGTGCTGCATACGCCCTACACCGTGTTGCTGCGTGGCGAGACCGGTACAGGCAAGGAGGTCGTGGCGCGGGCGATCCATTCTGCGGGGCCGCGCAGGAGCAAAGCCTTTGTGGTGCAAAACTGTGCGGCGTTTCCCGAAGGGCTGCTGGAAAGTGAGCTGTTCGGTTATCGCAAAGGTGCTTTCACTGGGGCTGAGCGTAACCACACCGGGCTGTTTGACAGCGCTGACGGCGGCACGCTGCTCCTCGACGAAATCGGTGATATGCCGCTGTCGCTGCAGGCTAAATTGCTGCGGGTCTTGCAGGAGGGCGAAGTGCGTCCGTTGGGCGCCAGTACGGCCCACAAGGTGGATGTACGCATCATCGCCGCAACCCATCGTGACCTCGCCGCAATGGTCGCCCAAGGCGGCTTTCGCGAGGACCTTTACTACAGGCTCGCACAGTTTCCCATCGAACTGCCGCCTCTGCGTGAGCGCGACGGCGATGTGTTGCTGTTGGCGCGGGAATTCGCGCATCAAGCCTCTGCCGCCCTTGGGCGTGTGCCGGTGGAATGGTCGAATGCAGCCCTTGATCAACTCTCGGGTCACGCCTTCCCCGGCAATGTCCGCGAACTCAAATGCCTGGTGGAACGTGCGGTGCTGCTCTGTGACGACGGCGTGATCCTGCCGGCACACCTGTCCTTGCCGGTGCCGGCTGCCACTGGGGCAGTCGATGCGACGTTGCGCCAACGCCTGGAGCGGGTAGAGCGGGTGTTCCTGATCGATTGCCTGCACAAGAACCGTGGCAATCGCACCCGTACCGCCCGTGAGTTGGGCGTTGCGCGGCGCACGCTGCTTTACCGCCTGGCGCGCTTGAAAATCCCCGTGGGGGACGCCCGCGAGGAGGGTTGAGCAGGGAACGTGCGGGCCGCTTATTTTCATGGGAGATACCTGATGCCTTTTCATCCGTGGCAAGCCCTGGTGCTTGCGCTGAGTTTGTTGAGTGGCTGTAACGCCAATTATGTCTTTGATGATGCCGACTACCGTCCGTTGGGTGACCCCCATGCGACTCGTCGTGGGCACTGAACAGGGGGCCGCTGTCATGCAATTGATGTTTGAACTCTGTAGCACCGCAAGCGGGGAGCCCCCTGAGCGCAAGACGTTTGACGGGGTCGGTGGCGTGATCGGACGTAAGTCGAGTTGTGACTGGGTGCTCGCGGATGCCAACCGTCTGATTTCCAGTCACCACGCCCTGGTCAGTTTTAGAGAGGGCCGCTATTTCCTGACGGATATCAGCAGCAACGGTATCGGTGTGTCGGGCAGTATGGAGCGCCTGTGCAAAGGACAGGCACGGCTCATCAGTGACGGCGATGTGTACCAACTTGGGCTGCTGGATATCCGTGCCCGCCTGGTGTTGCAGGCAGGGCCGGTTGTTGCTCGGCAACACACGATTCCAGACGATGCGTTCCTGGGGCTGGATCCTGTCGAAGCATTGGATCGCGAGGCACGGCTCGGCAATTCCTTAGCAGAGCTGGACGCGTTGAACACCACGCCGCAGGCAGCGTTCGAAGCGTTACGTCAGGGCACGGTGGAGCACGATCACCTGGTCGTGCCGCAATGGGCTGAGCCAGCCGGAGACGTTGTGTCACCTGGCCCTGTCACGCCACCACCGGCAACCTCGCAAGCATTCTGGGCGCAGTTCGCCCACGCATTGGGCATGCAGGTGGATTCGCTTGATACGCCGGGGCGCGAAGCCCTGGCGATCAAGGTGGCGGGCCTGTTCAGGCAAACCCTCGAAGGGTTGCAGCAAAGCCTGCGAACCCGTGATGAACTCAACAGCGAGGTCCACGGCTTATTGGCGGTTCCGCTGCTCAATACCCGCAATCCGTTGAAAAACTGCGCCGACAGCCATGCCGCCCTGGCTTTTTTGCTCGGCGACGGTGAGTCCGATCAGTTCTCTGCCGAGCAAGCGGTCGACCAGGCGTACCGAGACTTGCAGGTTCATCAACTGGCTCTGGTCGTGGCCTGTCGGGCTGCCGTACGCGGTGCAGTGGCAGCCTTTGCGCCTGGGCGCCTGCTGCTGCGCTTTGAACGTGACGGCAATGCACCCAGGTTCTTCAGCGATGGCGCCCATTGGCGGGCCTACCAACGCCATTACAGGCGACTGACTGACGAGGAACCCTTGGATGAGCAGATGCTGCGTCATGACTTTTGCAAGGCCTATGAGGAACAGGTACGCCTGGTCTCCACGCTTCACGCGGGGTACGCAGGATGATTGGCCGGTCTCGGGTCGCTGTCTTATCAACGCTGCTAGTGCTGGGGTTGCTGGCGGGATGCAGCAACTTTTCACCTTTTTCCACCCTCACCAAGCTGGACCTGACATTGACGGCCAGCGACGAGGTCAACCCCGACCTTCACGGCCGCCCCTCGCCCGTGGTGGTGCAATTGCTGGAACTGCGGCATCCGGTGGCCTTTGAAAACGCTGATTTCTTCAGCCTCTACGGCCGGGCCGAGCAGGCACTGCCCAAGGATTGGGTCAGCGGCGAGGAGCTGGAACTGCGCCCCGGCGAACGGCTGGCGCTCAAGCTGAGTGTCGAGCCGCGCAGTCGCTATGTCGGCGTGCTGGCGGCCTATCGTGACTTGCCCCATGTGCAATGGCGATGGGTGCTGCCTTTGGCTCCCGGACAGTTGACCCGTGCCGACATCGTGCTGGACCAGACGGGTATCCGGATGGCAGCAACTCAACCTGACAGGACGGAGGACTGAGATGCAGATCCACAACGTTATCTGGCAAGAGGGCATGCTGCTGAGGCCCCAACACTTGCAGCACAGCGACCGCTACTACCATCGGCAACTCAACCATACCCGGCTGTTGAACAGTGATGCCTGGGGTTTCCTGAGCCTGGAAGTCGATGTGCAGTACCTCAACCTGGGCAAGATTGTGGTGAACCAGGCCAGCGGAGTGTTACCGGACGGCAGCCTGTTCGAGCTGAGCGGCACCCTGGAACCCCTGATGTTGCAGGTGCCTGCCAATCCAGGCAGGCAGGCTGTGTACCTGGCGCTGCCGCTGGCGACTGACAATCAGATCGAGGTGCGCTCGAAGGAGCAAAGCGATGTCCTGGCGCGCTATGTCGCCTGTGATGCAGAGATCGGTGACTCCGCTGCCGGGGTCGACTCCCGTTGCCAGATCAAATGCGCGCGCCCGGACTTGCGCCTGATGCTGGGCGAGCCGCCCGGTGACCCTTTCTACGTGAAACTCCAGGTTGCCCGGGTGGTGGATTCGACCCAGGACGGTGGTGTGAGGCTGGATGCGGATTTTGTACCGACGTTTATCTACCTCCAGGGCTCGGGGTATGTGGCGTCTTGCATCAACGAAATCACCAGCCTGCTGGCGACCCGTGGCGATGCGATTGCAGCTCGCATCCAGGGAAACGGCGCTTCCGCCAGCGCACAGGTCGGCGACTTTTTGATGCTGCAGTTGATCAATCGTGCGGAGTTGAGATTGCGTCACTACCTGAGCCAGACCCAGGTGCGCCCGGAGGTGGTGTATCGGGAGTTGCTGTCGATTTTCGGTGAGCTGTGCACGTTTTCCAACGACAACAAACGTGCGCAATTTCCGGTGCAATACCGGCATGGCGATCAGGGCGCGAGCTTTCGCGGGTTGATGGAAGGCCTTCGTACGGTGCTGTCGCTGGTGTTGGAACAGCAGGCGGTCGAGTTGACGCTGCAACCCCGTCAGTACGGGGTGCTGGTCTGCCCGGTGAGCGACCTCAAGTTACTCGGTACGGCCACCTTCATCCTGGCGGCCACTGCCCAGTGCGATACCGAGGAGCTGCGTCATCGACTGCCGGCCCATCTCAAGATCGGACCGGTGGAGCGCATCCGCGAACTGGTCAACCTGCACCTGGCCGGGATCAAGGTCAAGCCGTTGCCGGTAGCGCCGCGGCAGATTCCGTTCCACGCCGGCAAGACCTATTTCATGCTCGAACTCAGCCCCCGTGACATTGCACAGCTGGAGCAATCAGGTGGTTTCGCCTTCCACGCCAGCGGCGAGTTTGCCGAGCTGGAACTCAACTTCTGGGCTATCAGGAACTGACGTCATGACTATGGACAGTGAATACCCGCAAGACGAAAAAACCGTGTTGCTTGACCGTGAGGGTCTCGGCCCGGCGCACGCAGCCGTTACGGACTTTCCGTCGCCGCCACGCTTCGAGCAACTGGAAGACCGCATGATCTATTGCGCCCAGCTGCAAGGTACACGGCACTTCAAGAGTGGCCCCAATGTGCTGTTGACCGCGGCTTGGGAACTCTTGCTGCAAGTGGTCCAGCTCAAGGCCAACCCCGGTCGCGAAAGCCAGCAGGCACTCAATGAGCAGTTTTCCTCAGGCATCAATGCGTTCGAGGCCTATGCCTTGTATCTGGGCGCCGAGAACAGCCAGGTGATGTCGGCGCGTTACGTGCTGTGCAGTGTCATTGATGAAGCCGTGGTCACTACGCCGTGGGGTGGCCGTAGCGACTGGTCGAAGACCAGCCTGCTTAGCCGCTTCCATAACGAAACCTTTGGCGGTGAAAAGTTTTTCCAACTGCTCGAGCGCTTGTCCCGCGACCCCGTCAAGCATGTGGCCCTGCTGGAGTTGATGTACCTGTGCCTGTCCTTGGGGTTCGAAGGCCAATACCGCGTCATGGAGCGGGGGAGGGCGCAGCTCGAAACCGTACACGACGCGGTGTATCGCCAGATCAGGCATGTGCGCGGCGATCAGCCGCCGTTAACCCCTGTAGCAGACGCCGACGGGACCGCTCGGGCACGGATACGCATTGTCTCTGCTGCCTGGGCCGCAGTCTGCGTGCTGGCGTGTCTGCTGGTGGTGTATTCGGGGTTCGCCTGGATGCTGGGGCAGGAGCGCAGGGCGACGTTGCATGCTTTCCAATCTTCGCTGGCAGAGCCGTCTCGGACGCCCTTGTAACGCTGGGAGCAATGAATGAACGCATTCTTCAAACGCGTGGGCAGGGTGCTGCGCGAGAGTTGGGCATGGAGCCTGTTGCTGGTGCTGGCCGGCGCGCTGCTGGTGTGGTTCGTCGGGCCGTTGCTGGCGGTAGACGACTACCGTTTCTGGCAGGGTTCGACGGCCCGGTTGTTGACCATCAGCGCAATGCTGCTGTTATGGGGATTGGCGATGGTGGTGGTGGGAGCACGTCGCTCCGCGCGTTTGGATCAGCCTGGGCAGCGTGAACATCTTCAGCAGCAGGGGTTGATCAATGACGAAGTGGCGCAGGTGCGGGGGCGCTTCAAGGAAGCGCTGCAGACGTTGAAAACCGCGCAGCGCTACGGCGAGCGCAGTGAGCGTTCGCGCCAGGAATTGCCCTGGTACCTGTTGATCGGCGAGCAGGGCAGCGGCAAGACCGACTTGCTGGCCGCTGCCGGGTTGCCGACGGCGCTCGACCGGACGCACCCGATGCAGCCAGGCGCCACCTCGTACTGTGACTGGTATTTTGCAGACGATGCGGTGGTGGTCGAGATGGCAGGTCGATACCTGAGCCAACCCGACCAAAGTGTCGATGCAGCAGGATGGTCGACAATGCTGGACATGCTCAAGTCATGGCGCAGGGCACGGCCGCTCGATGGCGTGGTGGTGACGCTGTCCGTCGGTACGCTGTTGCGCAGCAACGAACACGACCTGGAGCGTCACGCGCGCCATGTGCGTAACCGCTTGCAGGACATTCAGCAGTCACTGCAGGTGGATGTGCCGGTGTATCTGGTGCTGACCCAGCTTGATCGGTTGGCCGGGTTTGCCGAGTTCTTTGATGCGCGGCAGGGCGACGCCACAGAAGACTGGCTGGGTGAGCGCCTGGTGGCGGCTGCGGCAGGCATGGAAGTCGCCGAGGTACGCGAAACATTCGACGCCTTGTTGCAACGCGTGGCGGCCGAGCTGATCCCGCGCTTGCATCAGGAACGCAACCTTGAGCGCCGAGGCCGCATGCTGGGTTTTCCTCAGCATCTTGCGCGCCTGGGCGAGTTTGTCTGCCTGTTTATCGAGAGTGCGTTTGCCGCCCATCGCTACCAGCGAATCAACGGCTTGCGCGGGTTCTACCTGACCTGCGCGAAGACAGATGATGTGCGTGCCCATTTTGCCCAGGGCCTGTTCAATCGGGTGATTTTTGCCGAGGCCGGTCTTGCCGGGTTGCGTGCCCCGGAGCGGCAGCGCATCCGTCGACGCCACGGGTTGATGGCGCTGGCCGCCTCATTGGTTGTGGGTGCTGCCGGGGCGCTGTGGGCGCACAGTTACGCGTTCAACCATCAGCGGCTGGTGCAACTGCGGGAGCTGATCAACCCCAAGTCCGTAGGCCAACCCGAAGCGGACGCCAGCCTGGCGTTGCTCGCACTGTTGGACAGTCGCCTGGCGGCCACAGGGGTGTTTCCACCGGCGGCCAAAGTACCTTGGGTTGAGCGGGGCGGCTTGTATCAGGGCGAGATGAGTCGGCCGTTATTGAGCAGCGCCTACGAACAAGCCCTGCATCAGCAATTGCTGCCCTACGTGACCCTACGGCTCGAACAACAGGTACGTGACAGCCTGGGTGATCGCGAGCAGTTGCTCGACAGCCTGCGCGCTTACCTGATGCTCAATCTGCCCGAGCGACGTGATAAGGCCTGGTTGGCCGAGCAAGTGGCGGGGCTGCGGACTGTTGGGTACATCGAGGATGCATCGACACACAAACGCCTGAACGAACATGTTGCACGGCTCGTTGAACAGGGTTTTTTGGCCCCGCTGAATGATGAGTTGGTCGCCCATGCCCGCCTGGTGCTGCGCGGTGAGCCAATGGCAGAGGTGGTCTACCGGACACTGCGCGAGCAAGCGCGGCACCTGGAACCCTTGCGCCTCGCTGAAAACCCCGCGTTTTCCAGGGTTGAGCCGCCCATCCCGGGTTTCTATACGCGTAAATACCTGCAGTTTTTCGAAAGCCAGGGGCCACAGTTGGTCAATGCCATCGCCCAGGATAACTGGGTGCTTGGCGAGGCCGCAGACCTCAGCGTCGTGGACTTGCGCAAGCTGATGCTGGAGCTGGAACAGCGTTACTTCAGCGAGTACGCCGACATCTGGAGTGATGCGCTGGGTCGAGTCAGGCTACTGGAAAGCGACGACCTGAGGCACGATGCGCAGCAGCTCGCGAACTTCACTTCCGCCCAGTCGGCGCTGGTGTTGCTGTTGCGGCAGGTGCGTGAACACACGCGATTGCTGCCGACCCATGAGCGGCTTGAAGCGGTGAGCCAGCAGGTCGCTGAGTTGGGCGCGCCGGTGTCCGGCTTGCTCACCCGAGCCTTGCCGCGCCAAACGCTGCCGGATACTGCCCGGCGCGCTTTACTGCGTCGTTTCGAGCCTTTGCACCTATTGCTGGATGAAGAGCAGAACCCGACCGCCGAGCTGACCCAGGCCTTGCGCTTGCTGGATGAGCTGCACCTGCAAGTCTCGACACTGAACCGTGACAGTTCGCCCGAGCAGGCCGCATTCAAGATGGCCAGGCAACGCATGGATGGACAGCAGCCGCTGCTGGGCAACCTGCGTGACGCTGCTGCTCGCCTGCCGCAGCCGCTCAAGGGCTGGTTGGACGGGATTGCCGAGCAAACCTGGCGCCATCTGCTGGATGACGCCTATGGGTATGTGAACCAGCGTTATCACAGTGAGGTGTATGGTTTTTATGTGAAGGCGATCCGGCACCGCTACCCCTTCAATGCCGATGCCGGCAGCGATGTTGCCCTGGGTGATTTCCAGTCGTTCTTTAAACCACGGGGGGTGATGGAGCACTTCTATGACAGCTACCTGCGGCCGTTCGTCAGTGTCGAGGGGAGCCGCTATCGTTTGCGGGGCCTTGAGGGCCGCAGCCTACCGGTTTCACGCTCGTTGCTCGACCAACTGACCCGGGCGCAGGTGATTCGCCAAGGGTTCTTCAGCGCAGACCAGGGGGATTGGACCGTTCTGTTCACGCTAGCGCCCTACAGCCTGGACCAGGCCGTCAACCGGGCGACGCTGCGGGTGGGCGATCAGCAATTGGAATACCGTCACGGCCCCATCGTGCCGATGGCGTTCCATTGGCCGATTGATGCGGACAATGGGCGCAGCAGCCTGGTACTGGAGCGCGGTACGGAGCGACCGCTGGGCATTGAAAAAGACCAGGGGGCCTGGTCGTTGTTCCGGCTTTTCGAATTGATGCAAAACGAGCCGGCCAGCGGCAGGGATGCACAGATACTCAAGGCCGACCTGGCCGGCCTGCGTGCCAACTACCTGCTCACCAGCCAACGCAGCCCCAGCCCGTTCCAGATGGCTACATGGCGCGGCTTTCGCCTGCCGGAGCAATTGTGAACCGCGCGCACCCTTGGCGAAGTGCCGGCCGTACGGCGCAAGGCAAGCGTCGTGCGCGTAACGAGGATGGGTTCCTCGATTGCCCGCAACGCGGTTGCTGGGCGGTCGCCGATGGAATGGGTGGGCATCATGCTGGGAATGTGGCCAGTCAAAGGGTAATCAGCAGTCTGGCGGCGCTGCCAGGGCAAGGCAGCTTCGACCAACGGGTCGAGGCCGTCCAACGCTGCCTGCGCGGGCTCGACAGCCAGTTGCAGGCGGCCGATGGCCCCTCAGGCATCATGGGCAGTACGGTGGTTGTGCTGTTGCTTGAGCGTGACCGCGCGGCGTGCATCTGGGCAGGGGACAGCCGATGTTATCTCTGGCGAGGGCAGCGTTTGTATCAGCTGTCCAGGGACCACTCCCTGCAACAGCAACTGATGGACAAGCAGCATTTGAGCCTGGAACTGGCCCGCGCTCATCCAGACGCCCGCGCCTTGACTCGTGCCATTGGCGCGGGAAAACCGCTGAGTCTGGAGATACTGGAACTGCGTCCCCACCCAGGCGATGTGTTCTTGCTGTGCAGTGATGGCCTGTACCAAGGGCTCAGCCACCGGGAACTGGGGCGCGCGATGAATGCCGGCACGCCAGGGCAGGTGGTGGAGCGGTTGTTCAGCGACGTGCTACGTGGGCCCGCACAGGATGACCTCACTGCGGTGGTGGTGCAGCCATGAACGCCGCTGTCGGCCCGCCGAACCTGCTTGCGGGACGCTACCAGCTGGAGCGAATGCTCGGTTCAGGGGGCATGGGGGTGGTCTATCGTGCCCGGGATCTGCTACATGAGGCGTTTGGCGAACCGGACGCGCGCGTGGCGCTGAAGCTGTTGGGAGAGACGCTCTGTGCGTCCACCGACGCCCACGTGTTGCTGTACAGCGAGTTCGCCCTGACCCGAAGCCTGCGCCATGAACACGTGGTCCGGGCCTTTTCTTTCGAGGTCGACACAGCGCACCAGTTGGCATTCTTCACCATGGAAGTGATGCCCGGCCTGACCCTGGACCGCCTGCTCCCGGAATGCCCGCAAGGGTTGGCGTGGCCGGTGTTGCAACCCATCGCCGTGCAACTGCTGGATGCACTGGCGTACACCCATCGACAAGGGGTCCTGCATGGCGATGTGAAACCGGCGAACATCATGGTGGGGGAGCAGGGGGTACGCTTGTTCGATTTTGGCCTGGGCCATGCTGAAGCGCAGGCAAGGGCAGGATTGCCCGGCTTGAGCCGCAGTCGCCTGAATGCCTGGACCCCTGCGTATGCGGCACCGGAGCTGATGGCCGGCGGGCTTCCGTCAGCCCGTGCGGATTTATACGGGGTTGCCAGCGTGCTCTATGAACTGGCCGAAGGGAGGCGCCCCGGCGAACGTCAGCAGCATCAGCCGCTGCCGAGGCCGAGGCAACTGCCCAGGCATTGCTGGCCCGCTGTGTGTTCGGCACTGGCGATGGATCCTGAACAACGAACGGTGTCGGTCGCCGAGTTGCGCGAAGTGCTGGGGGGCAGGCGCCGTCTCTGGTTCCTGGGGTAGTGCGTTAGCGGGGCAGGTCGTGCAGTTGGCAGTACTCGACCCAGCTCAGGCCAGCCATCTGCGCCACCTCCTTGTGCACTTCGAGGCGCTGGGCTTCAAAGGCCTCGCAGGAGTCGGCGGTCAGTTTGAGGGTCAGCTCCCAGGCAAACAGGCCCTGGCGTTCAGCTTGCGCTTCAAAGGCTTCATGCAAGCGTTCGGCGCGGTACTGGACCAGGGTTTCGCCCCTGGCCTGCGCAGCCAGCGGATTCAGGGTATCCAGTTCGGCGGCGACTTCGGGGTGTTCATCAAGGAATTTGTCCAGCGCGCGCTGGTGGTTATCACCGGGTTGTGACAAAGGCTTACTCCAAACACAGGTCAGGGGGAGGCGGATAGGCTTCATTGAAGCAGATTCGGCGATTGGCCTGTTATCCGATACGGAAAATTCACCCAGATGAATGGCAAAAGGCTTTCGCTCATTGGGCCAGGACGTGTAGCGTTAGCCGGTGCTTCCAGCCCTGCCTTGCAGGGACAGTGGGCGATGGGCAGAGGGATGGGTCATGGCGCAAACGCTGTTCAAGCTTTTCTTCACCCAACGCCTGGCTGCGTTGGCCAGCACTGAATCGCTGCGGGCGATCCGCGAAGGGCTGTTGTGGATCCTGCCTTGTCTGCTGGTCTCGGCGGGCTTTCTGATTCTGTCGGAATGTGCTCGCGTCCTTGGCTTCCACGCGCAGGTGGTGGCGTTCCTCGCCGGCCTGCACAACCAGATCAGTTCCGTGATCCCGCTGCTGGTGGCCGCGTCCATCGGTTACATGCTGGCGATCCAGCATCGCCTGCCCCAATTGCCCGTGGCATTCCTGTGCCTGGCCCATGTGGTGGTGGCGACATTCATCCTGCGGGACTACCCCAGGGCCTCGGCCACCTTTGTGCTGTTTATCGCCATTGCCTCGCCGCTGTTGAACGTTCCCGCAATTGCCTGGCTGCACCGCTACCGCTGGACCCGTCTGGTCAACGAAGACCTGGTGGGGCACAACCTGCGGGGCACGATCAATATGGTGCTGCCAGGCGCTATCACCGCCCTGGCATTGGTGGTGGTGCTGTCCTTGTTGCTGCAGATTCCGTATGTGGCGCAGTTGCAAGGCCCCCAGGTGCTGGACGCGCTGGAGTCGCCCTACGGCAGCGGCCTGTTCGTGACCCTGATGAATTCGCTGCTGTGGTTTTTCGGCATCCACGGCGTGTACGCCATGCAACCGCTGTTCGATGTACTGGACCAGGTCGTGGTGCTGAACAGCACGGCCCTGGCGGCGGGCGAGCCGGTCAAATATGTGTTGAACAGTGGCCTGTTGGGCAGCTTTGCGTTTATCGGTGGCTCGGGCGGTGCATTGTGCCTGTTGCTGGCCATCCTGCTGTTCTCCAGGAGCCAGTCCATGCGCTTGTTGGCGGTGGCGAGCCTGCCGCTGTCACTGTTCAACGTCAGCGAGGTGCTGCTGTTCGGCTTGCCGATCATCCTCAACCCGCGTTTGTTCATACCGTTTCTGATCGTCCCCGCGTTGAATGCCATGCTGGCGTTGACGGTGGTGCAGATGGGCTGGGTGTCGCCGGCGGTGGTCAGCGTGCCGTTCACCGCGCCGGTGCTGCTCAATGCCTATCTGAGTACCCACGGCGACCTGGCGGCGGTGGCGCTGCAAGTGGCGCTGCTGGGCCTGGGCACCCTGGTGTACGCGCCGTATGTGCGGGCGATCCATCGCCAGGCCAGTGAAGGGGGCACGGTGTACCTCAAGTCCCTGGACATGACCTTCCGTGGCCTTGAAGAAAAGGGCCGTCTGCGCGAGCTGGACCCGGTACTCGCCTCCCACAAGACCCTGGCGCGCCAGGCCGTGGAACTGAGCCGCATCCAGCAGATCAGCGACTATGAGTTCTACCTCGAATTCCAGCCGCAGGTCTCGACCCGCACCGGCCTGTGCACCGGGTGTGAAGCGCTGATGCGGGCCCGCGATGCCCAGGGCACGGTGCATTCGCCGTGGGAATTCCTGCAATGGCTGGCCCAGGCGCGGTTGATGCCGGATGTGGATGTGTGGGTGGCGTCCCAGGCAGTTCGCCAGTACCAGAAGTGGCAGAAACTCGGTTTTGCCCTGCCGATGACCATCAATATTTCCAGCGCGACCCTGACCGACGCCGCCTATGGCGAACGCCTGGTGGAGATCCTGGCCCAGGCCCATGGGCACGTATCGGTAGAGATCACCGAAGACGCGCTGGTCAGTGATATCCAGATCACGCGCCAGACCATCCAGAAGCTGCAGGCCATTGGTGCCAAGGTGTATATCGACGACTTCGGCACCGGCTTCTCGGCCCTGAGTTACCTGCACCAGTTCCCGGTGGACTTCATCAAGATCGACCGCAGCTTCGTGGTGGCCCAGCACGAGCCCAAGGGCGCACAGGTGATGACCGGCATGCTGCGCTTCTGTGAGGCGTTGAACCTGGGCGTTGTGGTGGAGGGCGTCGAGACTGCCGAGCAGTTGGCCTTCCTGAATACCGGCGCCGAATTGATTATCCAGGGCTGGTATTTCAGCAAGGCGCTGCCGGGCGATCAGTTGCAAGGGTTTGTACGTGAACGCGCCGCCTTAGCGCAGGTTTAATACCCGCGCTGGGTCTGCTCGATCTCCTCGACCAGGCCATCGATCCCGGCCAGGCGTGCCCGATTGTCGTGGTCCCAGGGGTGAAAGCCGGGTTTGAAGTAATGCAGCCACGGCACCAGCATCCGTGGGAAAACACCCTTCGGCCCATACAGAAACTTCAACATGCGCCAGAAGCCTTTCAGGTGCCCACCCGACTTGCGGTCGGCAATCAGCAAGCGCAGGTGAAAGTCGAACACCACCAGCCAGAAGAACACCGTGGTGGTGAGCATGGTGCCGGTGCGCAACAGGTAGCGCATGGGGCCGGGCTTGATCACGCGGTTCCACACATCGAAGGCCACGGCCTTGTGCTCGGTTTCTTCCAGGGCGTGCCAGTACCACATCTGCTGATAGCCCTTGAGTGAATTGCCGAAGCGTGAAGGGTCGCTCAACAGGATTTCAGCCAGCATCGCCGTGTAGTGCTCAAGGGCAATGGTGACTGCCAGGTTGAAGGACGGTGGCAGGTGCTTTTTCTGCAGGTCGAGGATGAATTTGAGGCGTCGGTCGAGTGTATGCGCAGGCAGCCCGGCGGCTTGCAGCAAGTCGTTGTAGGCCACGTGTTCACGGCTGTGCATGGCCTCCTGGCCGATGAAACCCTGGATCTCTTTTTTCAGTTCGGGGTCGTCGATGTGTTGCCGGTAGTGGCGCACGCTGTCCATGAAAAACAGCTCGCCCTGGGGAAACAGCAGCGACAGGGCATTGAAAAAATGCGTGATGAACGGGCCTTGTTCATGCCAGTCCTTGATGCGCTCGGCGGGCAGGGCGAAATGGATGTCACGGCGGATCGGCAACATAGTGCGTGCTCCTGTTCAGAGACGGGGCTCGTCATTGGTTTCAAACACCGGCGTACGCGGCTTGGGCGCCATGCGCTTGCTGGCGAACACCACCAGGGCCTGATAGGCGGCCGGCAGGCAACGGGCGAGCAGGTCGAGGCAATACGCGTCGCGGCCGATGAGCACGCGGCGCTTGTTTTTGCGCACGCCATGCAGGATCACTTTGGCGGCCTGGTCGGCGTCGGTGATGAACAGCTTTTCGAAGTCGGCGCGGGCCTGCTGTTCGCTGTGGATCAGGAAGCCCGTCATGTTCGCGTCGATACGGCTGCTGCGGCAGATGTCGGTGCGGATACCACCGGGGTGCACGCAGGTGGCTGACACGCCGCAGCGTTGCAGGTCCAGTTCCTGGCGCAGGGATTCGGTAAAGCCGCGCACCGCAAACTTGGTGGCGTTATAGCCGCTCATGCCGGGCTGGGCGAACAGGCCGAATACGCTGGACGTGTTGATCACATGGCCGTCGCCCGAGGCTTTCAGGTGCGGCAGAAATGCTTTGGTGCCATGCACCACTCCCCAGAAGTTGATGCCGACGATCCATTCCAGGTCGGCATAGTCAACGCCTTCCACGGTACTCGATAGGGCCACCCCGGCATTGTTGAACACCAGGTTGACCTGGCCGTGATCGGCCACGCAGCGTGCGGCCCAGTCCTCCATGGCCTGGCGATCGGACACGTCCAGCACCTGGGTAGTGACCGACACCGGGGCCAGGGTCGAGGTCTTGATCAGCGCCAGGGTCTGTTCCAGTCCCTGGCTGTTTTTATCCGCCAGCGCCAGGTGGCAACCTTCACGCGCCAGGGCCAATGCCAGGGCGCGGCCCATGCCGGACGCGGCGCCGGTAATTGCCGCTACGCGGCCATTGAATGACTTCATGACAGACTGCCTTCCGGGGTGGAGTGGGGGGCCGGCACGGGGCGGCTGGGCGTGTTGACCGGCAGCAGGTCGACCACATAATCCTTGAGTGCAAACTGGCGGGTGACCTGCTTGAAGCGCCAGGTCGAGCCAGGCCACAGGGTGGTGTTCTTACCGGTGCGCGGGTCGAGGTACCAGCTCTGGCACCCACCGGTATTCCAGATGGTGCGCTTGAGCTTGGCTTGCAGCTGTTGGTTGTAGGCGCTTTCCACGGCCGCTTTGACGTCCACCGTAGCGATGCGCTGCCGCTGCATGTGCTGGAGCGCATCGAGGATGTAGGTCACCTGGGCTTCGATCATCAGGATCATCGAGTTATGCCCCAGGCCGGTGTTGGGGCCGACGATCAGGAACAGGTTGGGATAGCCAGGCACCGTGGTGCCCTTGTAGGCATGGGCGCCGTCTTTCCAGGTGTCCATCAGGTCCACACCGCCACGCCCGATGATGCAGTCGCGGGGCAGGGGATCGGTGGCCTGGAAGCCGGTGCCGAAGATCAGGCAATCGGCCGGGTGCTTGATGCCGTCGGCAGTGATCACACCGTCGGCTTCGATGCGCAGCACGTTATCTGTCACCACCTCGACATTGCTGCGCGACAAGGCGGGGTAGTAGTCGTTGGAAATCAGTACGCGCTTGCAGCCGATGGTGTAGTCCGGGGTCAGGGTCTTGCGCAGGGACGGGCGCGCCACTTGTTTGTGCAGGTGACGAAGGGCGATTTTCTGCACCATTTTCATCAGCCGCGGGTGCAGGGCAAAGCCCACCACCCGGCCTTCCAGCGCCCAGTAAAAAGCACCGCGCACCAGGCGTTGAGTGAAGGGCAGGTGCTTGAACAGCCAGCGCTCAAAGGGGGTAATCGCCCGGTCGGGCTTGGGCATGATCCACGGTGGCGTGCGCTGGAACAGGTCCAGATGGGCCACTTGCGGCGCGATCTGCGGTACGAACTGAATGGCACTGGCGCCGGTGCCGATCACTGCCACGCGTTTGCCTTTCAAGGAATAGTCGTGGTCCCACTGCTGGGAGTGGAAGCGCTTGCCCTTGAAGCTGTCCAGACCCGGAATATCCGGTAACGCTGGGCGCGACAGGCCGCCCATGCCTGACACCAGCACCCGCGCGCTGACCTGGCGGCCATCGCTGAAGTTCAATTGCCAGCGTTGCAGGTGCTCATCGAACACCGCGCGCTGCAAGCCCATGCCGAAACGCAGGTAGGGCGCCAATCCAAAGCGCGTGGCGCATTGCTCCAGATACGCACGGATCTCCGCCTGCGGCGCGAACTGCCGTGTCCAGGCCGGGTTGGGTGCAAAGGAAAACGAATACACATGGGACTGCACATCGCAGGCGCAGCCCGGGTAGTGGTTGTCCCGCCAGGTGCCGCCGAGGGTGTCGGCCTGTTCGGCAATAAAGAAGTCGGTGAACCCGGCCTCCTTGAGCTTGATCGCCATGCACAGGCCGGCGAAGCCGGAGCCGATGATGGCGATGTCGATTGAATCACTCTGGGCATTCATAAGCAGTCCCTCGTGGGCATCGGATGTGCTCCTTTCTTGTTTTGTCTTTTAGATAGAACACCATTGCAAAGAAAAATTGAATTACTTATTTTAAAAAAGATTTTAAATAATCTACCTGAAAATATCGCCTACGCTAGTCCCAGGTCTCTCATGTGCCACTTGTCCGACGTACAGGCACGCAGTTTGGGTCCAGGATGTGGACGATGGCCGAGGCCTTGATCAATTCCGGTCAGGTCGCCGGCAGCAGGGATGCAGAGGACCGAGCTATGGCTGTTGAATGGGTTGTCGCTGCGGCTGTGTTTATAGGCGCGAGCGCCGTTTTGTGGGGGTTCAGTACATGGATGACGCGGCGTATCGAAGCCGCCGTTCCGATCAACGGGCGCTTTCTGGAGGTGGACGGCGAGCGCTTTCATTATTACGAGGAAGGCAAAGGCCCGCCGCTGGTGATGATTCACGGGCTGATGGGCAGCAGTCGCAACCTGACGTATGCCTTGTCCGGCCAGTTGCGCGAGCATTTTCGCGTGATCAGCCTCGACCGACCAGGGTCGGGCTATTCCACCCGTCATAAAGGCACCCCTGCAGACTTGCCAGCCCAGGCACGGCAAGTGGCGGCGTTTATCAATACGCTGGGCCTGGATAAACCGCTGGTACTGGGGCATTCCCTTGGTGGGGCGATTTCCCTGGCGCTCGCCCTCGACCATCCCCATGCGGTGTCCGGGCTGATACTGGTGGCGCCCCTGACGCACCCTCAACCGACCTTGCCACTGGTGTTCTGGTCACTGGCTGTGCGACCTGCCTGGCTCAGGCGCTGGGTGTCGCGCACCTTGACGGTTCCCATGGGCCTGTTGACGCGCCGCTCGGTGGTCAAGGGCGTGTTCGCACCGGACAGTGCCCCGGACGACTTCGCCACCCGTGGCGGCGGGCTGCTGGGCATGCGTCCTGACAACTTCTATGCAGCCTCCAGCGAGATCGCTCTGGTCAACGACGACCTGCCGGACATGGTCAAGCGCTACCCGCAACTGACGCTGCCCATCAGCCTGATCTACGGCGCACGGGACAAGGTCCTGGACTTTCGCAAGCACGGCCAGGCCCTGGCCGACAAGGTGCCGGGCCTGAAGCTGCAAGTAGTGGAAGGGCGCGGGCATATGCTGCCGATCACCGCCACCGAACGGGTGGTCGAGGCAGTCCAGCAGTTGGCCAAGCGGGCGCGGCCAGCACAGACCGCCGCG
This sequence comes from Pseudomonas sp. FBCC-B1565, assembly GCF_059133265.1. Lineage (NCBI taxonomy): Bacteria > Pseudomonadati > Pseudomonadota > Gammaproteobacteria > Pseudomonadales > Pseudomonadaceae > Pseudomonas > Pseudomonas sp. FBCC-B1565. The sequence continues at coordinate 3,810,075 of NZ_CP101438.1, read as the reverse complement.
ATCCTGCATCCGCCATTTGCCTTGGCGAACAAATAATCGTGGCCCTCGTTGCGGGTTTGACTGTCCGAAATGCTTGCCCTAGAGACCTGACCAAACAGCTGAAAAAGAGACTGCACGGTCACGCAAAAAAGGCCTCGAAAAAGTAGTTGACGACCTAACGATTCCGCGCTATTTCTTTAAAAAAATATTTCAATGTTTATTTTGAAATGATTTTTGAAATGCCTAAGAGCGAATAAAAATGAAAAAAACGTCTTTTATCGCATGGTTGATTTCCTGGAGCCTTCAGCGCTCCCTGAACCTGTTTCCTGCCTCCCTGCCACGGAGGCTGCCATGAATCAGACCCTGGCAGCCCCAAGCATCTGGACCGACGGCAAACGTCACCTGTGGTGGCTGGGCATCATGCCCCTGGCCACCCCGTTGCTCTCCGGCGCACTGGCCATCAGCACCGGTATCCAGCAACTCTGGTGGGTCGGTGTACTGGTGATCTTCGGCCTGATCCCGTTGATCGATGGCTTGCTCGGTGAAGACGTGAGCAACCCGCCCGAATCCGCCGTCAGCCACCTCGAATCCCAAAGCTACTATCGCTGGATCGTCTACACCGGCGTGCTGTTTGTGATCTCGTCGGTGGTGATCACCGGCTGGCTCGCCGCGGGCGGTATCGACTGGATCATCCAGGGCGGCCTGTTGCAGGCTGCCGCGAACCTGGAGCCGTCCAGCTGGCTGTCTCACGCCGCGAGTTACATCACTGCACGCACGCAACTGCATGGCGAACCGAGCTGGTTCACTTACCTGGGCATGGCCATGTCGACCGGCGCCGCCACCGGCATCGCGATCAACACGGCGCATGAGCTGGGGCACAAGCCCAACGCGCTGGAAGTGTTCCTGGCCAAGGTCACCCTGGCACCGACGTTCTACGGGCACTTCTACACCGAGCACAACCGTGGCCATCACGTGCGTGTCGCTACGCCGGAAGACCCCGCCAGTTCGCGGTTGGGCGAGAGCTTTTGGGCGTTCCTGCCACGCTCGGTGTGGTTCAGTGCACGCTCGGCGTGGAACCTGGAGCGCGAACGCCTGCGCAAACTCGGTTTGCCGGCCTGGCACTGGCAGAACGGTGTGCTCAGCGCCTGGATGTACAGCGTGGTGCTGTGGGGCGCGATGATCGCCTGGCTGGGCGCGGCAGTGATTCCGTTCCTGATTATCCAGGGCATCTACGGCTTCTCGTTGCTGGAAGTCGTGAACTATGTGGAGCACTACGGCCTTAAACGCCAGAAGTTGCCCAACGGACGTTATGAACGTTGCTCGCCACGGCATTCATGGAACAGCAACCGTATTGTTACCAATATCTTTCTGTTCCAACTTCAACGGCACTCTGATCACCATGCCAACCCGACCCGTAGTTATCAGTCGTTGCGCCACTTTGATGAATCACCGCAACTGCCCTATGGCTACGCGAGCATGATTGTCTGGGCCTATGTGCCGTACTTGTGGCGGCGGCGCATGGACCATCGCGTGCTGAATCATTATGCCGGGGATATCTCCCTGACCAATCTTCAGCCCTCACAGCGGTTGAAGTACCTGGAGAAGTACAGTAACAGCGCCAAGCCGTTCTAAGTTCAAGTAACCGGCTGTTGGCGTACTCGGGGTCTGCGTGCCGCGCAGGCTGCTTTCGCCCAAGGTTTACAAAATCAGTTGCAACACAGTGGTTTGACCCGAACAAAAATAATTAAAGGGAAGGACGTACACCATGCAATCACCTGCCAAGTTCACCACCCACATCGTATTGGCCGCGCTGGGCCTGATCGCGTATCACCAGGCCCAGGCTGCGCGCATCGAACCGGCGGGCAGCGCCTTTACCGCCCAAGGCCCCATCAGCTTCTCCAAGGGCGCGCTGATCAGCGCCGACTGCACCATCAAAGTGGCCGGCAAGGTCGCGGCCGATGGCTCATCGGTGAATGTCGACAAAGTTGAATTCGACGGCGGCCTCAAGTGCAGCCGCGTGGAAGCCATCAACTTGCCGTGGGTGTTAGTCGCCAAAGACACCAAGAGTGGTTCCATGTCAAAAATCAGCGTGGACGTGCATGCCTTTGGCCTGGGCGGAAAGTGCGGACCTTCAACGGCCGATGGCACTTGGGATAACGCCACCGGCAAGTTGGAAGCCACCAATGTGCCGATTGGCGAAGACTGCAAGATCAAGACGGTGTCGATCAAGATGCCGCCGAACTTCAAAGTTGTTGAATAACCGTCGGATGTTGCAGCGGTAATTGAATTGAGATTTGGCTGGAAAGGGAAGTTCTGCAGATTCACCGTGACCTCTCGTTCATGGCCATTACCCCTGGCGAAATGACTTCGCCTTAACATGTGAGGAAAAACAATGAAAAGCTTGAAAACCCTCGTTTGTGCAACTTCGTTCGCCCTCTGCGTTGGTGCCGCTTCAATGGCCAGCGCGGCCACTATCGCGCCGACTGGCGGCTTCACTGCAAGCGGTCCGATTTCGGTGGCTTCACCTGCTTCGCTGGGAATTGCCGTGCCTTGCAACATCACGTTTACCGGTACGGTAGCGGCTGATGGCACCACTGCTGCCATCACTGGTGCGAGCGTCAGCGGCTCTAACGCGTTGTGTGGTGTACCGGTTATGCAGAACTTGCCTTGGACGCTGAAAAACATCGTGCCCGTGGCGGGTAGCACCAACAACTTCACTGGGGTTGTGGAAGGTGTGAGCTTCAAGATTGTTTCGAACTGTGGCACTGCAAACATCGCCGTCACTTGGAACAACGCGACCAATACGCTGAGTATTCCGGCTGCACAAACTGTGGGTGCCTGCAGCATCAAAACCCTGGCTGTCAATCCAAGCCCGGCCTTCACTGTGACCCCTTGATAACGTGCTTCTGGCTGTAAACGTGATGATCACACGTTAAGGCGGGCGCCTTGCAAAAGGCGCCCGCTGACGTGGGACAGGTTTGAACGCCGAACATGAGAAAAATAATAAGGAACAGGGCATGAACAATAAAAAACAACAGGCGCGCACATTATTGAGTCTGGCGATTCTAGGCAGCCTCATGACTGCAACCGGTCAGGCGCAGGCTGGCGGGTTTTCCACGCCGACTTTCGGTGCTCCTGGCTGGGGGAGAGCCTTCGGGGGGGGATCGTTGTTCCAGAATGACCCGTCTGCGGCTTACAACAACCCGGCGGCCATGGCTTTCATCGATCACAACGTTTCTCAGTTCACCGTCGATTACGCACGGATTAATATCAAATACAAGGGGACGGCCAAGGATTACGCAGGCAATGCGCCAGCCGCCGTAGACCCCACTGATTTAAGCTCCACGCCACGCACCGGTGATGGTGGACAAGGCGGCTTTACCGCGTGGTTGCCCACCGGCTTCATGGTGATGCCTATCAACGACCGTTTTGCTTTCGGTTTAAGCCAGGTAGTGCCGATGGGTGCACGTACAACCTGGGACCAGGACTGGATCGGCCGGGATTTTGCGGTCGATACGCGTATTGAAACCGTCGGAGTCACGGGTTCGTTATCGTTCAAGGTTAATGACCAGTTCTCTTTGGGCGCCGGTGCAATTGTTCAGCACACCAAAGGGTTTGTCAGCCAGAACATCGACTTATATGCAGCAGCGGCGTTGTCACCTGCCATCGGAATTCCGTTCCCTTCCGGTGTGGGTTCTTCTTTGATGCGGGTCAAGGTGGATAACACCTCCGTTGGCTGGTTTGCCGGTGTGGTCTGGAAGCCAACCGAATTCGACACCCTGGGTTTGAACTACCACGCCAAGATAAAAAACAAGCTAGAGGGTAAGTACAGCATTTACGCCGACGACGCGAACAAAGCGCTGATCGATGGTGGCCTGCCTGCACTCGCGTATCCGGGGCTCAACCTCAACTCCAATGGCGCCAATGCCTCCGCGCAACTGGATGTGCCGGCAAATGCCTCTGTCGATTGGGTGCATCAGTTCAATGACCGTCTGACGTTGGGCGCCAGCGTTACCTGGACTCAATGGTCGTCGTTTAAGGCACTGACATTGAAGTCTGACGGCGCGCAAATTGTGTCAATTCCCTACAATTATAAAAACGCTTGGATGGTTTCGCTGGGCGGTGACTATAAATTCACCGACGACTTCACTTTCCGTGCCGGTGTAGCCACCGACCAGACCCCAACACGAAACTCCACACGTGACCCACGTATTCCGGACGGTGATCGTATATTTGCTTCCCTCGGGTTTGGCTACAACATCCGTGCTATTCCTGGTTTGAGTATCGATGGGGCTTACTCGCGGCAATTCGTCGAGAAAGCCAAGCTGAGGACCCACAACCAGGATCGTTTGGGTGGGGCCACTCTCGATGGCAAGGCCGACGCGAAGGGTGAAGTTGTCAGCCTTTCGGCGACTTACGCGTTCTGATTCATTGTGAGCGCAGGGCCCATAGACGAGCGGCAGGGAGCGCATCTCCCGTGCCGTTTGAGTCTGGCCTGGCGTTGATGGGTCGCGCAGGCGACCCGTACCGCTTCAACTCAATCGCGACTCTGTAAGGCTGACCTGTTCAGCCGTTGTTTATTCGTCCAAGCATTAAATAAAAATTTCAAAACAAAAATTGAATGTTTTTCTCCGAGTTTGTAGTGTGGCCTTACGCCTGAGGTCAGTGCGACCTGCAAGCGCTTTTGCCATACCCTGAATCGAGTAGAGGTATCCCCATGTTTATCTGGTTATTGGTGGGTGTCGCCGCTGCGATTGCCCTGGCGTATCGACAAGCCGCTGCCATTCACTGGTTGGGTGCAGGCCTGATCTGGCTGGCGGTCGGTTATCTGTTCAACGTGGTCGCCGGTTTCGGCATGACCGTCGCGGCGCTCCTGGTGCTCCTGCCTGCAGTGCTGATGACCATCAAACCCCTGCGCCGTACCTTGCTCACCAGCAACGCCCTGGGCCTGTTTCGTACAATCATGCCCGCTATGTCCGACACCGAGCGCGCCGCGATCGAGTCTGGCACCGTGTGGTGGGACGCCGAGCTGTTCAGTGGCAAGCCCGATTGGCAGCGCCTGCTGCAAGCCGCGCCCGCCAGCCTGAGCGCCGAAGAGCAGGCCTTCCTCGATAACGAAGTGGAGACCCTGTGCGACATCGCCAACGATTGGGAAACCACCCAGGTGTGGCAGGATATGTCCCCTGAGGGCTGGCAATACACCAAGGATGCCGGGTTCCTCGGCATGATCATTCCCAAGCAGTACGGTGGCAAAGGCTTCTCCCACTATGCGCATTCGCAGGTGGTGATGAAGCTGTCGACGCGCTGCTCGGCGGCGGCGATTTCGGTGATGGTGCCCAATTCCCTCGGCCCGGCCGAACTGCTGCTGCACTACGGCACCGATGCCCAGCGCAATTACTACTTGCCGCGCCTGGCGCGGGGCGAAGACATCCCGTGCTTTGCCCTGACCAGCCCGTATGCCGGCTCCGATGCCGGGGCGATTCCCGACCTGGGCATCGTCTGCAAAGGGATGCATGAAGGCGAGGAAGTGCTCGGCTTCCGGGTGACCTGGGACAAGCGCTACATCACCCTCGGCCCCATCGCCACGGTGCTCGGCCTGGCGTTTCGCGCAGAAGATCCGGACGGCCTGCTCGGCGTTCCGGGTTCCCTTGGCATCACCTGCGCACTGATTCCAACGTCTCACCCAGGCGTCAACAGCGGCCGCCGGCATTGGCCACTCAACGCCGTGTTCCAGAACGGTCCTACCACCGGCAAGGACGTGTTCATCCCCCTGGAATGGGTGATCGGCGGGCGCGAACAAGTCGGCAACGGCTGGCGCATGTTGATGGAATGCCTGGCAGCCGGACGGGCGATTTCCCTGCCATCGGCCAACGTTGGCCTGGGCAAGGTCGCGGTGCGCGGCACAACCGCGTATGCGGCGATGCGTAAACAGTTCGGCCTGCCCATCGGCAAGTTCGAAGGCGTGCAAGCGCCCCTGGCGCGGATGGCCGGGCACCTGTATGCCTGCGATGCGGTGCGCAAGGTGTCGGTAGCGTCCCTGGATGCGGGAGAGAAACCTTCGGTGATCTCGGCCATTGCCAAGTACCACGTTACCGAGCGGGCGCGGATCATCGTCAATGACGGCATGGACATCGTCGCCGGCAAAGGCATCTGCATGGGGCCGAATAACTTCCTGGCCCGCGCCTATCAGCAAAGCCCCATCGCCATTACGGTGGAAGGCGCGAACATCATGACGCGCTGCCTGATTATCTTTGGCCAGGGCCTGATCCGTTGCCATCCCTATGTGTTCCGCGAGATGGAAGCGGCGCGCAACCCGGACCGGCGCAAGGCGCTAGAGGCATTCGACAGTGCCATGTTCGGCCATGTGAGCTTTGTATTGGCCAACACAGTGCGTGCAGTGGTGCATTCCCTGACAGGCGGCCGGCTGATTTCTGCCCCGGCCAAGACCGACCCCGCGCTGGCGTCCTATTACCGCCAGGCCAATCGCCTGTCGGTGGTGCTGGCGTTGGTCTCGGACATCTCCATGGGCGTGCTGGGCGGTGCCCTCAAGCGCAAGGAAAGTATCACCGGGCGCCTGGGGGATATTCTGTCGCAGCTGTACATCCTGTCCTGCGTGCTCAAGCGCTTTGAGGATGACGGCCGGCCCCAGGCGGATTTGCCGCTGGTGCACTGGGCGGCCCAGGATGCGTTGCTGCGTGCCCATGAAGCGTTGGCCGAAGTGCTCGATAACTACCCGTCGAAAGCCGCCGCCTCCGTGCTGAAGGCATTGACGTTCCCCTTCGGTATCCCATTGCGCAAGCCGTCCGACCGCCTGCTGGCCCAGGTGGCCGATGTGGTGCAGACGCCGGGGGAAACCCGCGACCGTCTGCTGGCCAATTCCTACATCCCACGTCCGGAAATCGACAAGCTGGCCTATGGCGAACTGGGTTTCCGTCTGTTGCCGCAAGTGGAGCTGATCGAGGCCCGACTAAAGTCCGCCGTCAAGCAGGGCCTGATCGAGCCAATGCCGATCTCCGCCACGGCGTTCACGACCTGGCGCGTCAAGGCACGGGCACTGGACCTGATCAGCGACGACGAAGACACCTTGCTCGGGCGTTATGTGGAATACGCCGACCACGGCATCCAGGTGGACGACTTTCCGCAGGACTTCGGCTTGTTGGAAGCATTGCAACAGCGCAAGCAGGCGCTGGAGCCGACCACGAAACGTCGCGCCAGCCAAAGTGAAAACGCCTCAGTCAATTAGGAAAAAACCCAATCAATGTGGGAGGGGGCTTGCCCCCGATAGCGGTGGTTCAGCCAATGAATCGTTGACTGATAGAGTGCTATCGGGGGCAAGCCCCCTCCCACACAGACCGGGTTTACACGGCAAGTATGTGTGGTGAGTGAATCTATCTATGAGTGACAGCTACCTTTCGTTCGTCAATTCCCCCTGGGGCCGTCGCCTGGCCCAGGCCGTGGGTTTACCGCAACCGCTGCCGCTGCAACGCCATCGCAGCGGCCAGCATGGCCTGGTCAATCCGGTGATCGTTGCCGGGGCAGGGCGTCTGGCCGCTGAAGTGCAGCGTGTGTTCGCGGCCACCGACACAGTGATCGCTACCCCGGCCACGCCCAAGGCGCCGTCCACGGTCAAGGTGCAGGGCGCAGTGTTTGACGCCAGCGCCGTGGCCGATCTGCAACAGCTGGACGAGCTGTATGAATTCTTCCACGCCAACGCCAAACGCATCGGCCACCATGGTCGCGTGGTGGTGCTCGGCACTGCGCCGGAACACTGCCAGGACTTGCCCCAGGCCATCGCCCAACGCGCCCTTGAAGGGCTGGTGCGCTCGCTGGCCAAAGAGCTGCGCCGGGCGATCACCGTGCAATTGATCTACGTTGCGCCGGGTGCCGAAGAAGCACTGGACAGCAGCTTGCGTTTCTTCCTGTCGCGCCGCTCGGCCTATGTGTCCGGGCAAGTGGTGCGCCTGGAACAACCGGTAGACGGCCACGTCAACGTCAACTGGGACAAACCCTTCGCCGGCCGCCGCGCCCTGGTCACCGGCGCCTCCCGTGGCATCGGCCTGGCGATCGCCCAGGTGCTTGCCCGAGACGGTGCGCATGTGGTGTGCGTGGACGTGCCCCAGGCGCAAGAAGCCTTGCAGCAAGCCGCCACCAGCGTTGGCGGTTCCGCCTTGCCGCTGGACATCACCGCCCCGGATGCGGCCGCGTTGTTGCAGGCCCACACCAGCCAATACGGCGCGTTTGATGTGGTGGTGCACAACGCCGGGATCACCCGTGACAAAACCATCGCCAAGATGCCCGAAGCCGCGTGGCGCAGCGTGCTGGCGGTCAACCTCGAAGCACCGTTGCAACTCAGCCAGGCGTTGCTGGACAACCAAGGGCTCAATCCCGGTGGGCGCATCGTCTGCGTGTCGTCGATCTCCGGCATTGCCGGTAACCTCGGCCAGAGCAATTACGCCACCTCCAAGGCCGGTGTGATTGGCCTGGTGCAAGGCCTGGCACCCCATGCAGCGGCGCAGCAGGTCACGGTGAACGCGGTGGCGCCCGGGTTTATCGAGACCCAGATGACCGCGAAAATCCCGCTGATGATCCGCGAAGCAGGGCGGCGCATGAACTCGATGTCCCAGGGCGGGCAGCCGATTGACGTGGCCGAGACCATCGCTTGGCTGGCACACCCGGCGTCCGGCGGGGTCAACGGCCAAGTCGTACGCGTGTGCGGGCAAAGCCTGCTGGGGGCCTGAGCCATGGACTACGTGACGCAGATTATCGACCCGCCGCCATCGCGCACGCGCTTGCTGCTGGATGGCGTGCGCGCCTTGCGCAAACCCAAGCTCGATGGCGCGCCGCTGCTGCCCAAAGAGCGCCTGGTGCGTGCGGCGGCAGAGTTGTCCGGCGCCGACATAGAGGCCTATGGCCGCGCCTGTGGATTTCGCCGTGAGCAGGGCGTGCCGTTGTCCTATCCCCATGTGCTGGCCTTTCCGCTGCACCTGATGCTGCTGACGCGCCCGAGTTTCCCGTACCCGGCCAGCGGCATGGTGCACCTGGCCAATCGCATTCGTCAGCACCAGCGCCTGCACTCGGGCCAGGCCTTGCGCCTGGAGGTTTATGCCGAGCGTTGGGTCGCCCATCCCAAAGGCCAGGCGCTGAGCATCGCCACGCGTGCCTACGGTGCCGACGCCCTGGTGTGGGAGAGCGACAGCTTGTACCTGCGCCGCGACGTCAACGACCCGGTCGGCCAGCCGTGGGACGACGTGTTGCCGTTGCAGGAGGAGGGCTTGTTGCGCACCCAGCGCTGGGTGTTGCCCGCCGACCTGGGCCGGCGTTTTGCCAAGGTGTCGGGGGACTTCAACCCGATTCATACCTCCGTGATCGGCGCGAAACTCTTTGGCTTTCGCCGTGCCATCGCCCATGGCATGTGGACCCTGGGCCGAGCGCTCGCCGCGCAGCAACCACCCGGCGGGCTGGACCAGGCCGAGGCCCATTGCGACTTCAAGCTGCCGATCTTCCTGCCCGGCCAGGTAGCGCTGTGGAACCACCCCGTGACCGGCCCGCGCCGTGAATTCGAAGTGCGCAACTTCGCCGGCGACAAACCCCATATGCGCGGCCTATTCATTTGGAATGAGAGCGTTCGATGAGTGACTACAGCTTCAACCCGCCGCCGACCCGCCGTGTGGCGATTATCGGCGGCAACCGCATCCCGTTTGCCCGCTCCAACACGGTGTACGCCCACGACAGCAACCAGGACCTGTTGGTGGCCGCCTTGCAGGGCCTGGTCGACCGTTACAATCTGCACGGCCAACGCCTCGGTGAGTTTGCCGCCGGCGCGGTGATCAAACACTCGCGGGATTTCAACCTGGCGCGCGAGTCGCTGCTCTCCACCACCTTGTCGCCGGACACGCCGGCCTACGACGTACAGCAAGCCTGCGGCACCGGCCTGGAAGCGGCCTTGCTGGTGGCGAACAAGATCGCCCTGGGCCAGATCGAGGTGGGCGTTGCCGGCGGTTCCGACACCACCTCCGACGCACCGATCGGCATCAACGAATCGCTGCGCCACACCTTGCTTGCGGCCAACCGCGCCAAGGGCATGGGCGCCAAGTTGAAGACGTTGCTCAAGGTTCGGCCGTCGATGTTCTTCAAACCATTGCTGCCGCGCAATGGCGAGCCACGCACCGGCTTGTCCATGGGCGAGCACTGCGAAGCAATGGCCAAACGCTGGCAGATCAAGCGCCTGGCCCAGGATGAGTTGACCCTCACCAGCCACCAACGCCTGGAAGCGGCCTACAAGCGCGGCTTCTTCGACGACCTGATCAGCCCCCATCGCGGACTGGCGAAGGACAACAACCTGCGCGCCGATGCCAGCCTGGAGAAGCTCGCCGGCCTGGCCCCGGCCTACGACCGCCAGGACGGCACGCTCACGGCGGGCAATTCCACGCCGCTGACCGATGGCGCCTCGGTGGTGTTGTTGGCCAGCGAGGCGTGGGCCGCCGAACACGGCTGGCCGGTGCTGGCCTACCTGCGTACCGGCGAGACCGCCGCGGTGAACTTCGTCGACGGCAGCGAAGGCCTGTTGATGGCCCCGGCCTACGCAGTGCCGCGCATGCTCCAGCGCGAAGGCTTGAGCTTCAACGACTTTGATTTCTTCGAGATCCACGAAGCCTTCGCCGCCCAGGTGCTGTGCACGCTCAAGGCCTGGGAAGACGCCGATTACTGCCGCGAGCGGCTAGGCCTGGAGGCACCGCTGGGGGCCATCGACCGCGCCAAAATGAACGTCAACGGTGGCTCACTCGGTTGCGGCCACCCGTTCGCGGCCACCGGTGGCCGGCAATTGGCGGCGCTGGCTAAGATCATCCATGAGAACGGTGGCGGGCGCGGGCTGATTTCGATCTGCGCGGCGGGCGGGCTGGGCATTACCGCCATCGTCGAAAAGTAGCTCTATCAAAAACAACAACAAGGAGACTGCCATGAACGCTGTAAGCCTGGAACACACCGAACGGATCTGGTTGAACGCTTACCTGCCTGGCGTCCCGGCGGATATCGATGCGGGTATCGAGGACTACCCGTCGTTGCGCGAGGTATTCCTGGAGCACCTGGAGAAGTTTCGCGAGCGGGTGGCCTACGTCAGTATCGGCACCGAAATGACCTATGCCGACTGGCAGGTGCAAGGGTACGCCTTTGCGGCCTGGCTGCAGGCACAGGGCGTCAAGCAGGGCGATCGCGTGGCGCTGATGATGCCCAACTGCTTGCAGTACCCGATCTGCCTGCTGGGCACGATCCTGGCCGGCGCCGTGGTGGTCAACGTCAACCCGCTGTACACCGCCCATGAGCTCAAGCATCTGCTCAAGGACAGCGGCGCGGAAACCGTGGTGATCTTCGAGAACTTCGCCCACACCCTGGAAAAAGTCATCACCGGCAGCAGCGTCAAGCGCGTGGTGATCGCCGCCATCGGTGACCTGCTCGGCACCTTCAAGGGCGCGGCGATGAACTTCATCCTGCGCCGTGTGCAAAAGCAGGTGCCGGCGTTCAACCTGCGCGGTTCGGTGCGCTTCAACCAGGTGCTGAAACAGGGGCGGGCACTCAACCATTTCCCAGTGGGGATGCATCTGGACGACCTGGCCTTTTTGCAATACACCGGCGGCACCACCGGCGACGCCAAGGGCGTGATGCTCAGCCACCGCAATATCATCGCCAACCTGTTGCAAGCCAAGGCGTGGGTGGGTGACCAACTGGACCAGGACAAGCAGGAAACCAACGTCACCTTGCTGCCGCTGTACCACATCTTTTCCCTGACGGTGAATTGCCTGATGTTCATGTGCCTGGGCGGGCGCAACATCCTGATCGCCAACCCACGGGACGTGAAACGGGTGCAGATGATCCTGCGCAAGGAGCGTTTCAACGGCATTGCCGGGGTCAACACCTTGTTCAACGGCTTGCTGGAGAACAAGGAGTTCTGTGCGCGGGACTTTTCCGACCTGCGCATGGTGATCGCCGGCGGCATGGCCACCCACACGGCGGTAGCCAAGCGTTGGAAGGAAGTCACCGGGCTGCCGATCATCGAGGGCTACGGCCTCACCGAGTGTTCGCCGGTGGTGAGCATCAGCCCGATCAACATTGCGCGCATGCGTGAGATGGAGTTCACCGGCAGCATCGGCGTGCCCTTGCCGTCGACCTGGGTGCGCTTCATGCGCGAAGACGGCGAGCTGGCTGATATCGGCGAGCAGGGCGAGTTGCAAGTGCGCGGGCCGCAGGTGATGCAGGGCTACTGGAAACGCCCGGAGGCGACCGCCGAGGTGCTGGATGCCGAGGGGTGGCTATCGACCGGCGATATCGGTGTGATGGACGAGCGCGGCTATATCCGCCTGGTGGACCGCAAGAAAGACATGATCCTGGTTTCGGGTTTCAACGTGTACCCCAATGAAATCGAGGATGTGGTGGCGCTGCACCCAGGCGTGGGTGAAGTGGCGGCGATTGGCGTGGAAGATGGCGTGACCGGGGAGAAGGTGAAGATCATCGTGGTGCGCAAGGACCCGAACCTCACGCAGGAGCAGATTCTGGTGCATTGCCGGGAGTACCTGACGGGGTACAAGGTGCCCAAGTACGTGGAGTTCCGTACTACTGAGCTGCCCAAGACCACCGTCGGCAAAGTCCTGCGCCGGGCCTTGCGCTAGACTTTGCTTTTTGTAGTGAGCGGGCTTGCCCCGCGCGAGGCAAGCTCGCTCACCACAAGGTTCGGGGCTGTTAAACTTCTTCGACGTGTACCCAGCGTTCTTCTTTGGCCGCCACGCGAATTGCCGTCGCCAACCGCTCCACTTCCCACGCGGCCTCAAAGTCGGTGCCATCCGCACCCTGGCCTGCGAGCGCCAGCATCAACTCCTGCACCTCCAGCGTCTTCAGTTCGTTGTACCCCAACTGATGCCCCGCCGCCGGGCTGAACGCCGCGTAACCTGGCAGGGCGGGGCCGGCGAGCAAACGCTGGAAGCCGTCCTGGCCAATACGGCATACCTGCAATTCATTCAAGCGTTCCTGATCGAAGGCCAGGGTGCCTTTCGTGCCGCTGATCTCGAAACTCAGGTGGTTCTTGTAGCCGTGCTTGAGCCAACTGCTGCTGACCGTGCCACGTGCACCGTTGGCGAAACGCAGCAGGGCATGCACCTGGTCATCCACGGCGATGGATTTCAGCTCGGTGCTGCCGTTGATGGCAGGGCGCTGGCCGTGGACGGTCTGGGTGTCGGCACATACGCTCGTCACATCCCCCACCAGATAACGGGCCATCGACAACAAATGACTGCCCAGGTCCGCCAGGGCGCCCCCCGCATGTTCGACCTCACAGCGCCATGACCACGGGGAGGTCGGGTCGGCCATGAAGTCCTCGCTGAACTCGCCCTGGAAACTGATGATTTCGCCGAGGTCGCCGCTGGCAATCATCTGCCGCGCCAGCGTGATCATCGGGTTGTGCTGGTAGTTGTAGCCGACCCGCGTCACCACCCCGGCGGCACTGGCGGCGAGGCGCATGGCGTCCGCCTGTTCCAGGCTGACGGCCAGGGGTTTTTCGCAGTACACCGCTTTGCCCGCAGCAATCGCGGCCATGGCCATGGGGTAGTGCAAATGGTTGGGGGTGGTGATGGCTACCACATCGACGCTCGGGTCATTGATCAGCGCCTGCCAGTCGCCATGGGCCTGGGCAAATCCCCAGGCGGTGGCGCAGCGCTGGGCGCGTTCGCTGTCGGCATCAGCCAGGGCGGCCAGCTTGAGGGGTACCGGCAGTTCGAATACCGCACGGGCGTTATTGAATGCCAATGCATGGGCGCGGCCCATGAAGCCTGTGCCGATCAAGCCGATTCCGAGTTCACGCATCGCCGTGGTCCTTTGGATTATTGTTTTCAGGAAGGCTATTAATGGAATAAAAATTCCTAAAATTCAATAGATGGAATAAAAATTCATTTGCGCGCTGGCGATCACCCCGGCGAATGCAGCTACATTCACCATGGGGCCAAATGCCTTCAGTTAACAAAAGATAACGTAGCGCCGATTGTCAGACGATTCGAAAGCCCGATAGGATGGCCCCTGCTTCCTCCAGGCGCTCTAGATTGCAGGTTTCAAGGCCCCGGAAGGCAAGCGATAACAATAATAAATGGGAGAAAGGTCTATGAGTGAGCCTGTAATGGGTTGGGTTGTCTGCCGCCCACGCGCCGCACGCAGGGTTGCGATGCTGGCCACAGCGCTCTCGTTGCTGGTCGGTGGTGCGTTGTCCACACCGGTACTGGCCGCCAGCGATACCGCCGCAACGCCGGTGTTTGCGATTGAATCCCCCAAGGCCGCCAAGGGCCTGATGATCGACGTGGTCCACGCGGGCAAGCGCCTGGTGGCGGTCGGTGATCGCGGGCACATCCTCTATTCCGACGACCAGGGCAGCACCTGGACCCAAGCCAAAGTCCCCACCCGGCAATTGCTCACGGCGGTGTTTTTTGTCGATGACAAGCAAGGCTGGGCGGTCGGCCATGATGCGCAGATCCTCGCCAGCGCCGACGGCGGCGCCACCTGGACCCAGCAATACCAGGACCTCAAGCGCGAAGCACCTTTACTCGATGTGTGGTTCAACGACGCGAACCACGGCCTGGCCGTGGGCGCCTACGGTGCGTTGATCGAAACCACCGATGGCGGCAAGACCTGGAATGACGTCAGCGACCGCCTTGACAACGAAGACCAGTACCACCTCAACGCCATCGCGCACATCAAGGATGCCGGCCTGTTCATCGTCGGCGAGCAGGGCAGCATGTTCCGCTCCAGCGACGACGGCCAGACCTGGGAAAAGCTCGAAGGCCCCTACGAGGGCTCGCTGTTCGGCGTGATCGGCACCGCCCAGCCGCAGACGCTGCTGGCCTATGGCTTGCGTGGCAACCTGTACCGCTCCACGGATTTTGGCAGCACCTGGGAGCCGGTCGAATTGAACGCGGCGCGGGGAGCGCTGGAGTTTGGTTTGTCGGGCGCGACCTTGCTGGATGACGGCTCCATCGTCGTGGTGGGCAACGGTGGCAGCGTGGTGGTCAGCCATGACGATGGTCTGACCTTCAGCGTGTTCAACCGTCCGGACCGGATTTCGCTGTCGTCCGTCACGGCGGCAGGCAACGGCAACTTGATTCTGGCGGGGCAGGGTGGCGTTCGCGTCGCCGCGCCCAACGGCGCCGAACTCGTAAAACAATAATAAGGGCGGGGAAAGAATGAGCAGTCATCACAACGATAAAGCAACCTTTCTTGAGCGCCTGATCTTCAACAACCGGCCAGCAGTGATCGTCATCTGCCTGCTGGTGAGTATTTTCCTGTTCTGGCAGGCGACTTTGATTCGCCCGTCCACCAGCTTCGAGAAGATGATCCCCCTCAAGCACCCCTTCATCGAAAAGATGATGGAACACCGTAACGACCTGGCCAACCTGGGCAACACGGTGCGCATCTCGGTGGAGGCCAAGGACGGTGACATTTTTACCAAGGAGTACATGGAGACCCTGCGGCAGATCAACGACGAGGTGTTCTACATCTCTGGCGTCGACCGTTCGGGGCTCAAGTCGCTGTGGAGCCCCAGCGTACGCTGGACCGAAGTGACCGAAGAAGGCTTTGCCGGCGGTGAAGTGATCCCGCAGAGCTACAACGGCTCGCCGGAAAGTCTCGATCAACTGCGCAACAACGTGCTCAAGTCCGGCCAGGTAGGGCGCCTGGTGGCCAACGATTTCAAGTCGAGCATCGTCGACATTCCGCTGCTGGAGTCCTACCCGGACCCGCAGGACCAGGGCAAGTTACTGGCCCTGGACTACCGCAAGTTCTCCCACGAACTGGAAGACAAGATCCGCGATAAGTTCGAAGCCCAGAACCCCAACGTCAAGATCCACATCGTCGGCTTCGCCAAGAAGGTCGGTGACCTGATCGACGGCCTGGTCATGGTGGTGATGTTCTTCGGCATCGCGTTCGTTATCACCCTGATCCTGCTGCTGTGGTTCACCAACTGCCTGCGCAGCACCGTCGCCGTGTTGAGCACTACGCTGGTGGCGGTGATCTGGCAGCTGGGGTTGATGCACTTCTTCGGTTTCGGCCTTGATCCGTATTCGATGCTGGTGCCGTTCCTGATCTTCGCCATCGGGATCTCCCACGGCGTGCAGAAGATCAACGGCATCGCGCTGCAGTCCAGCGAGGCGGACAACGCCCTGACCGCCGCGCGGCGCACCTTCCGGCAACTGTTCCTGCCGGGGATGATCGCCATCCTTGCCGACGCCGTGGGCTTCATCACGCTGTTGATCATCGACATCGGTGTGATCCGCGAACTGGCGATTGGCGCGTCCATCGGTGTGGCGGTGATCGTGTTCACCAACCTGATCCTGCTGCCGGTGGCGATCTCCTATGTCGGCATCAGCAAGCGCGCCATCGCCAAGAGCAAGAAAGACGCGAATCGCGAACATTCGTTCTGGCGCCTGCTGTCGAATTTCGCCAACCCGAAAGTCGCGCCGATCTCCATCGCCCTGGCGCTTGTCGCCTTTGGTGGCGGCCTCTGGTACAGCCAGAACCTGAAGATCGGCGACCTTGACCAGGGTGCGCCGGAGCTGCGCCCGGACTCGCGCTACAACAAGGACAACAACTTCATCATCAGCAACTACTCCACCAGTTCCGACGTGCTGGTGGTGATGGTCAAGACCAAGGCCGAAGGCTGCTCGCGCTATGAAGCCATGGCGCCCATCGACCAGTTGATGTGGAAGATGCAGAACACCGAAGGTGTGCAGTCGGCGATCTCGCTGGTGACCGTGTCCAAGCAGATGATCAAGGGCATGAACGAAGGCAACCTGAAATGGGAAACCCTGTCGCGCAACCCGGATGTGCTGAACAACTCCATCGCCCGTGCCGATGGCCTGTACAACAACAATTGCTCGCTGGCGCCGGTGCTGGTATTCCTCAATGACCACAAGGCCGAAACCCTCGACCGTGCGGTGCATGCAGTGCAGGACTTTGCCAAGGAGAACAACAGGGACGGCCTGGAATTCATCCTCGCCGCCGGTAACGCCGGGATCGAAGCGGCCACCAACGAAGTGATCAAGGAGTCGGAACTGACCATCCTGATCCTGGTGTACCTGTGCGTGGCGACCATGTGCATGATCACCTTCCGCTCCTGGGCCGCGACGCTGTGCATCGTGCTGCCGCTGGTGCTGACCTCGGTGCTGGGCAACGCGCTGATGGCGTTCATGGGTATCGGCGTCAAGGTCGCGACCTTGCCGGTGGTGGCCCTTGGCGTGGGGATTGGCGTGGACTACGGCATCTACATCTACAGCCGCCTGGAAAGCTTCCTGCGTGCCGGTTTGCCGTTGCAAGAAGCCTATTACCAGACCCTCAAGTCCACCGGTAAAGCCGTGCTGTTCACCGGCCTGTGCCTGGCGATCGGCGTGTGCACCTGGATCTTCTCGGCCATCAAGTTCCAGGCCGACATGGGCCTGATGCTGACCTTCATGCTGTTGTGGAACATGTTCGGTGCGTTGTGGCTGCTGCCGGCGCTGGCGCGGTTCCTGATCAAGCCGGAGAAGTTGGCGGGGCAGAAGGGCAACTCGTTGTTTGCGCACTGAGTCGTCGCGTTTTGAAAAAGCCGCACAGTGTGCGGCTTTTTTGCGGGTTACCGTTTCAGGAACAGGTTCTCATCCAGTGGTTTACTGAACGTTGGGCTTGGGCGCTATCTTCAGGAACAGGTTGTCCAGTGGCGGGGTGATCAGCACATAGACAATTTTGGTCACCGGTGCGTTGTCGGGGTCCTTCACACGGCTCAGATAATCCTGCACATGGGCCTTGAGCAAATCCTTCTGGGTGAGTTTGCGTTGCTCCGGCAACTTCAGATGCGCCCGGGTGTAATTCGCGGGTGGAGCGTCAGCGGCAGCATAGTGGAAGTGCGCGTACCACAGCACCACCGGTGGCTTTTGCGCCTTGTCGTACACCGCGTATTCGGTGAAGAAGTCGCCACTGAGGGTCGGGCGTTGCGGATCGGCCTGGCTGGTGAGGTTGATATCGATCTGCTGGTGGTCCCAGAGGTAAGCGACGCTTTCCATTGTCGGCCACTGGCGTTTGTAGGCTTCGCTGCAGATACGTTGTGCCCAGCGATTGATGTCCTTGGCCTGTGCCAGGCATTCATCGATCAGATTCTGGGCGGTAGGCGCGTTGAAATGGTCGCGTTTTATTTCGTTGGCGAGCTCGGTCAGTTTGTTGGCTTGTGTGTTGAGCAACTTATCCCATTCGCCGGGGTTGGCGTCCTGGCGGGTGAGGGGGGAGTCCAGCTTCGCCTGGTCCGCCGCGACCAATTGTTCCAGGTCTTGGCGTTGTTCAATCAAGGCCTGGGCTTCACTTTTGAGGTCCGCGAGTGAGCGAGCCTGTGGGGCCGGCGCGAGGGTGGCCTCCTCGTCGATGGGGGCCCAACCATCCGCCTGCTGGTTATACGAAGCCAGGGTTTTACCCAGCAACGTGTCAGTGATGGTGATGTGTTCCTGGGTGGTTTGCGCGTCGGCGGGTTTGAGTTCGCCGATCAGGTATTCCTTTTTCCGGGTCTTGAACACGCGCTTTGCCGCAGGCTTGGCGCGCAGGGTTTTGGATAACGGCAGTTCGACCTTGAGGTCTTCCTGCTCTCGCACCACCGATTCCAGTTCGTTTTGCGCCAACACCTTGGCGTATTCAAGGCCTTTGAGCACACGCTCGGCTTCCGGGCCTAAAGCATCGGGCTTGAGCGTCTTGAGGGCTTGTAGGGCGAATTCGGCATGCTGGTACTTATCGAGGACGGTCTCGTAGACATTGCGTTGCTCGGCCAGTGGGTACTCGGTACTGCTGCGTACCTCGAGGTGGGATTTCAGGCTTATGTCCAGCCCGGACACTTGATAACGGGCCTTGTAATACCACTGCAACGCAGAAAGTTGTGAATGCATCTTGAGGCGTAACTGGCTCAGGCCGGTCAGCAGTTCCAACGCATTTAGCTTCAGGTTGTCGGAGAAAAACAATTCAACCACTGGAATGCTTGCCAGCAGTTCTTGACGTACTGCACGCGCGGCCCCCGACCCTTGCCCAAGGTGCTCAAGGGTGGCTTCCATCGTGGCGGAATGCACGGCCATGTGTTCGAGGTAATCGATATAACCCGTGACCATCCGCAGGTTTTCGTCGACGAGGGCCAAGTCTCCCGCCACTATTTGCGGCTGCATGCGTTGGTTCCACGCCTCCAAGGGTTCGCCCGCTTCGGTCGCGGTATGGAATCCCAACGCTTCCAATTGCATCTTGTGGAGAAACAACTGTTGGTTCCAAACCTCTTTCAGGATGGTTGATGGATTGATCTGGGGCAGGTCAGCAATCGCGGCGGCCTCCAATTGACGGGTCAAGGTGGCTAGCTCGAAGCGCACGGGCAACGCTTGGGAAAGTTGAGTTTCGACGTTCTGCAGCAGCGTTTCGAACTGATTGCGCAGGCGCTTGTATTCCTGGACTTCAGTCTGTTGGCGTACTTCCAGGCTCGGGCGTTGTGTATCGGAAGCTTTAAGCAGCAGATCCTGAATGATTTGCAGGGTCTTGAGTTGTTTCTCCAGGCTTTTGAGGGCGGGTGGCAACTGGGCGCCTGCTTGATCGATCGGTGCCGTGAGGAACTGCGCTTCCTGAACGAGTTGGAGTGCGCGCGCCTGCAACCTTTCATTCTCAAGCTGCTTTTCATTGCGCAGCTCTTGCAATCGCTTGCGTCCACCCCCCAGCAGCTTGAGCCCCCGGTCCACCGTCCAATGGCCGCGGCCGTCGGTTTTCAGCTGGATGCCCGGGTGTTCCGGCTTCAGAGGATGAATAATGAAGACCTCGCCAAAACCCGGCACGATGTTGACCCTGAACAGCAGGCCACCCAGCGAGGCATGCCATTGGCGGTTGATCGAGTACAAGCCGCGATACATCCCAAGGGAAACCGGCTCGGGAATGGGGGTTGGCCAGGGCACGTTGACGGCCAGCAGCTTCTGCAAAAGCCTGGCCGATGCGCCGTCGCCCGCCAATGAGCGGTCAAAGTCCAACAAGGTGCGGCCACCACCGGGCGGTTCGGAAGGCAGCCCGACAGCCCCCCGTTCAACCACAGCCGATCGACCGATTGATTGGCCAGGCCAGCGTCGTTGGAACGGCGCGGGAGTCGTGGCGCGTTCATCGCGCAAAGGCGTTTCGCGGGGCGCGCTGAGCGACCCATGATGCAACAGCAGCATGCCGACATTGAGCAGCAGATCCACCCACGCCAGCTCCCTGGCGGTCGGATCGTCACTTTCCAGTGCCGGCAGGTCTTTCACCAGGCTTTGTGTGGCCTGCATCAGCCAGCCGATTGCCGCCAAGGGACCACGCACGACCAGCAGTAGTGTGTTGAACCCCAGTTGCAGGCCTTCCAGGATCAGTGCCCAGCGGCTTTCGCTGTTGGATGTGGACGCTTGTTCAGCCTGATCCAACAGTTGTCGGGTTTCACTGCCGAACAGGTATTCCATGAGGCTGCCACTGTTGAGCGCCTGAAGCAGTTCGTCGTTGCATTCGTCGTCGGCGCGCGTCAGCTCTGCGGGCTTGGGCACGCTGGGCAGGCTATCGAACTCCGAACCGATACCCACGCGTACAGAGTGAGGCTGGGTGAAGCCACCGTGGCTGTAGATGCCTCTGGCGTTGTCAGTCATCCAGGTCAGGACACTGTCCTGCAGGGTACCCGGTTGCGCGATGGCGGCCAGCAGTTGGTCGCGGTTGGCGTACTCCAACAATGCATCGGGATAGGCCGGGCGATACAGCAAGTGCGGGCCTGATTGTGTATTGCGCGGTTCAATGATGAACATGTTGCGCACGACATCGGCCGTGGCGCCTGGTTTACGTACAAAGGCCAGCGGGCGGATCACAATTTCGTCGTCACCAACCCGACGTTCCAGCGGGTTAGGGTTTACCAGTGCATTGACACAGTGAAAGCCGCGTTGAGTCAGGCCCGCCTGGCCATTGATCAAGCACTCCAGCGCGTGGGTCTTTAAATGAATGGGCCGTAGTTGCTCGAACAGCTGTTGGCGTTTACGCGCGGCCTGGGTATCCCCCATCAGCTCTCGGCGCAGGTAGGCGGGATAGTTTTTGCCGATATCAACACGCTGGACCAGTTTAAGCAGGTAGTCGGGCGTCAACCACGTTTCGATCTCGCGGCCCGTGCGGTGGCGCACGGTCATGCGGCCCTTGGGGCGGCCGGACAGGTTCTTCAGCGCCAGGTCAACCAGGCTCATGACGACCGGTTCAATGTAACCCCCTTCGAGGGTGCCCACCGGCACATGAAAGGTCAGTTCCAGATCGTCGGCCTGGTAGCCGGCAGACAACGCCTCAAGGGTGCAGGCACGTTGCCCGCCCTGGGCAACGGCGCGGTCCATGCACAACTGTTGGTTCAAATGCGCGGTGGCATAACCGCGCAGGGTTTCCAGGCTATCGAAGTCTGAGTCGCCGAGGACCTGGCGCTTGATGTTGGCGTGTTCCAGCAGGTTTTGGCGGTAGGCCATCCGGTTGGCCGCGCTGGCGTCTTGCAGAGTGGCTGGCAGGGCTGCCTGGATGGATGCCAGGGTTGCCAGCGGCGTGGCGCTGGATTGGGCCAGCCACTGCGCGGGATCGGTGGTCACCGCAAACAGCTCTTCCAGCGCTTGCACCGTCGTTTGGGCCGGGAGTTGGAGGGCGGCGAGATCGTCCAGTTGCTGGTTCAGGATTAGCGCGGCCTGTACCTCAAAAATATTCCCGTCCGGCTCGTACTGCTGCCAGGTGATCTGGTCGGCAGTGAAACGCTGTTGCACGTGTTTGCCCCATGCCTGGCCGAAGGTGTCCAGGTCGGGGTAGGGCTCAACCTCACCGGATAAGCGATACAACAACACCTGCTCTGCGCGAACCACCAGGATCTCGGTGGCCTGGAAGGTGAGCCGCTTGCCCGAGCGCTGCAAATGCGTTTCCAGGGTGTAGGCGTGGACCTCGTTCGCGGGGGCGGGGCCGAGCGCACGGGTTGCCCGGTCTGGATAGCGGTTCAAGGCGTTGAGAATTTCAAGGTGTTGCGCCGTGACGCTGGTCTGGCGCGTGGCGACGTCGAGCAACACGCCCTGCAGCACATCGGCCAGCCACTTCCAGCGGCTGCCCCCTGCGTCACTGTCTTGTCCCCAATACGCGGCCAGTGCTTCTTGAAAACCGATGAACAGTACGTGAGGTAGCTCCCGAAGGATGGCCTCGATGACCCGCAGGTCGAAGTCGCGACGATCTCCGTTGACCTGATAGCTGAGCCGAGTGCCGGTTGCATCGCTCAGGTAGCAATCCAGGTTCTGGCGTGCCGTCAATTCGGGAAAACTGCCGTCGGCGATATGGTTCAGCGCGACGTCCAGCAAAGGCAGCAAGACTCGGCCACCGCCTTCGCGGGGTACGGCCAGCCGAAGATCGGTGACGGGCAGCGTCAGGGGCGGGTACTTTTCCACCAGGTGGGTGCCCAGCATTTGCGCGGTGACGGTGCGCAACGTCGGGCGCCCGAGAAACTGCGCTTCAACCGCTTGTCGTGTGGGGTTTGCCGCTGGGGTATTGGGCTGTGCGGGCATGGGAATTCCTTTACGTCGGATAAGAATGCGTCCTTGCAAGGTAATGCCCGGCGTTGCCAGCATGCGGTAGCCCGCTATGGTTTTAGGCCCCGGCAGCAAACTGGCCTATGATTAGCGCTTTGAACCTGATGAAAGACTGTGATGACTGAGAATTTGCCTGCCGTCCTTGAAACCAGCGACATGCTTGAAATCGATGGGCTGCATGCCTTCGATTTCCAACTCGATAAAGAAAAATTGCTGATCACCGCCATGGACGGCCGTGCAGAAAAACGCTGGCGCTTCAGCCTGGAACAGGTAAACGCCGCGACGTTCGATGACACCTTGCAAAGCTGGACCCTTACCGGTGATTCGGGCGAGCACCGCCTGATCTGCATGCGCGCCTTCACCGGCAACAATAACGACGAGGATGAAGCGGATGATGATGCGTAAATTCTGGCCGCTGCTGATGGCCGGCAGCGTGGGCGCGATGTCGGTGCAAGCCGCGCCGGCCGACACCTATGAACTGTTGGTGGGCAGCTATACCGCCGGCAGCAGCGAAGGCATCTATCGCCTGCAATTCGACAGCCGTACGGGTCAGTTCAGCGGTAAACCGGTGCTCGCGGCCAAAGCGGCCAACCCGTCCTGGCTGACGATCTCCAAGGACCAGAAGCACCTGTTTGTGGTCAACGAGAACGGTCCCGGGCAGAAAGACCCGGTCGGGCGCGTAAGCAGCTACAGCATCGATCCGCAGACTCACCAACTGACCCTGGTCAACCAGGTGCAGAGCCTGGGCAATGAGCCGACCCATTCCAGCGTGGCCGCCGATGGGCGCTACCTATTGGTCGCCAACTATTCGGTGGTGGAAGACCCGGGCGGCAGCCTGGCGGTGCTGCCGGTCGACGCCACGGGCAAGCTGTCGCCTCCGGTGCAACTGAGTGGGCACCCGGCCAGTCGCGTGAACCCTGAGCGGCAGGCGTCGAACCACGTGCATTCGGTGGTGTCGTCGCCGGATGGCAAGTACGTGTTTGTGCAGGACCTGGGGGCGGACAAGGTGTTTGCCTACCGCTACGACCCCAAGGCCAACCATGAACTGCCATTGACCCCGGCCAACCCGGCCTCGGTGCAACTGCCGCCAGGCAGCGGCCCGCGCCACCTGTTGTTCAGCGCTGATGGCAAGCACGCCTGGTTGACCACCGAGATGAGCGCGCAGGTGGCGGTGTTCGACTACAAGGACGGCCAGTTGACCCAGACCCAACTGGTGGACTTCGCCGCCGGGCAGCCGGTGTCCGACAAGGCCGGTGCCGCGTTGCATGCCTCCAGTGACGGCAAATTCCTCTACGTGAGCAACCGTGGCACGGCCAACCAGTTGCTGGTGTTCAGCATCGACCCGGCCACCGCGCACCTCAAGGAGTTGCAACGTCGCTCGGTGGACGGTGACCACCCGCGCGAATTCAGCCTGGACCCCAGCGGTCGGTTCCTGCTGATCGCCAATCAGAAAAGCAACGAAATCGTCGTAGTCGAACGCGACCCAAAAACCGGCCTGCTGGGTAAAACCGTGCAGAAATTGCCGATTGATGCGCCCAGCGACCTCAAGTTCCTGGTGCGTCAATAAGCCACAGGCCCCGCCGCGCGGGGCCTGACCCTTTCTATTAATTCTGTTAATAGCGGCTACTGTTTCAAAGCATTTCTAAGGTTCAGCCCTCGGGCGTAAGTTTGGTTCCAAGGCCTTCCCCGGCCACTCAACCAAACGAACACAAGGGTTACCGCCATGAATCTGAACCTCTTCTCCATCATCGCCGCTTCCGCTGTTTCTGCCACTGTTGCCCTGCCTGCCGCAGCCAGCGTGGAAGTGACCGGCAAAAAATCCAGCACCAGCGCCTACACCCAGAAATACCTGCAACAGAGCGCCAATTTCTATGCTGCACTGGATCACAAGACCCAGCAATAACCTGCACACCGGCAGACGCCAAACCACTGGAACGAAGCCTGGCTCGTTCAAGTGGTTTGGCGTTTGTGTGTGTGCAGAAGAAAAAAGATTGATATCACATTGCCATGCGTTTAAATTTGACGCTCAGAAATTGACGCTCATCTTCCTGGAATCGACAGCATGGCACTCCGACTCGCCGCACTCATTCTGGTGCTTTATTCCGCGCCCATTTTGTCCTCCGTACAGTTGGTGGACGGTGAGCCGGAGGTTGCTCGCGAGCGATTGTTGGATTTGGTTGAAGGCTGATACGGATTGGCCGTGGCGAACGGGCTTGCCCCGCGTTGGGCTGCGCAGCAGCCCCAATAAGAACAACGCATTTTTATCGGTAGGAATGCGGTGAAGGGTTTCAGGGCCGCTTCGCGCCCCAGCGCGGGGCAAGCCCGCTCACCACAGGTTAATTTTTTGCCATCACCGCAATGAACAGCGGCGATTGCAGAAACTGCTCCAGCCACTGATGCAGCCGAGGATACGGCGCAGCAGCAAACCACTCCCGATCCACATGGGCAAACTGCCGCACAAACGGCGCCAGGGCCATGTCCGCCAGGCTCGGATGCTCTGCCAGCAAGTACGCGCGTTCCGCCAGCAAGCCTTCCAGCTTCTGCAAAAACACCGCGCCCTCGGCCCGATAGTGTTCCATCGGGTGTTCCGGGTAGCGGTCGGCGTACTTGTATCGATCCAGGTGATACTTGAAGCCCTGGTCGTTCTCGGCAATCAGTGCCAGTACCGCCGGGTCACCCTGCAGCAGCCAATCATCCGGATCGTGCTGGGCCAGGGCCCATTGCATGATCTCCAGGCTCTCTTCAATCACCCGTCCGTCAACGCTCAGTACCGGCACCGTGCCCTTGGGCGACAGCGCCAGCATCTCGGCCGGCTTGGCCTTGAGGCTCACCTCGATGATCTGCACGGGCACACCTGAATAACGCAACGCCAGGCGCGCCCGCATCGCATACGGGCAGCGCCGGAACGAATACAGCAGCGCTTCGCTCACTTCACCTCCACCGTGCTCAAACCATTGCCCTGGCGCTTGACCTGGATCTGTACCGGGATGCGTTCGTGCATTTCCTGCACGTGGGAAATCACCGCCACCTTACGGCCCTGGGCCTGCAAACCGTCCAGCGCGTCCATCGCCAGTTGCAGCGATTCCGGGTCCAGGCTGCCGAAGCCTTCATCGATAAACAGCGACTCGATCTTCAATGTGCTGGAGGCCATCGACGCCAGGCCCAAGGCCAACGCCAACGACACCAGGAAGGTTTCGCCGCCGGACAACGAGTGCACCGAGCGAAGTTCGTCGCCCATTTCCGTGTCCATCACCAGCAGCCCGAGCATGCTGCCGCCGCGCTTGAGGCGGTAACGGCGTACCAGTTGGCGCAGTTGCACGTTGGCGTGGTGCACCAGCAGGTCGAGGTTGTAGGCCTGGGCGATCTTGCGGAAGGTGTCGCCGGTGGCCGAGCCGATCAGTGCGTTCAGGCGCGCCCAGCGTTGCCATTCGTCATACGCCTTGGCGATCTGCTCGGCAAAGGCCTGGTTGGCGTCCTGGCGACGCTGGTCTTCGGACTGCCGCGCGCGCAGTTCGGCGCAGTGTTTCTCGGCCTCGGCCAATTGCTGGTTGAGTGTGGCCAGGGCGGTGTCCAGCTCATTGGCTGCGAGGTTGCCATTGTGTTGGGCCTGGTGCTCGGCAAGGCGTTGCTCACGTTCCTGCAGCAGGACCCTGGCCTGTTCGACGGCTTTTTCACTGTGCTGTAACTGCTGGCGCAAGTGGCTGACCTGGGCGTCGTCGTAGGCCAGCAAACGGTCGAGGCCGGCGTCGTCGAGTTCCGGGTGCAGGGCGCGCCAGTCGTGCAGGCGCGTGTCGAGGCTGTGCTGTTCGGCCTGCAATGCCTGTTCGCGTTCCTGCTGAGCCTTGAGGTCGGCGGCCAGTTGGATCAGCGCGTTGTGGATGTCCTGCAGTTGTTGGTTGACGTCGGTTTCGCTCTGGCGCGACTGGGTGACGGCGTGATCCAGCTGTTGCTGCCACTGTTCGGCGCTGGTGTGCTCACCGAGCAACGCGCTGAGTTTTTCCTGAGCCGTTTGCTGTTGGCTCGCCAGTTCGGTGACTTGCTGGAGCAGGGCGTCGAGTTGTTGCTGGCGATGCTGCTGGTGGGTCTGTTCCTTCTCGATCGCCTGTTGACGTTCCTGTTGCTCGGCCAATTCGTCGCGCTGGTGGCCCAGCTGTTCCAGGCGCTGGCTGACCTGCTGGTCCAGCTGCATGAAGGTGGCGGCCGGCTCGGCGCGCAGACCTGCCAGGGTGTCTGGGGGCAGCAGGTTGGCGAAGGCACTCAGTTCCTGCTCAAGGCGTTCGCGGTCACTGGCCAACTCGCGTTGCTGGTCGACCAGTAATTGGCGGGCCTGCTGGCTTGCCTCCTGGGCGGCTTGCAGTTGTTGCTGCAGGCGCCCGGCGTTTTGTTGCAGGTTGAGCAGGGCGCCTTGGCGCTGTTCGTCCTGGCTGATGCTTTGGGTCAGTTGGCTCAGTTGCTGCTCAAGCCAGGCGCTGCGTTTGGCGGCCTCTTGGTTGAACAACGATGCGGTCAGCGGGTGTGCATCCAGGCTCGGTTTCAGCGCTTGTTGTTGCGTCGCCAGGTGTTCCTGCTGTTGCAGGTATTCCTTCTGCTGGGCGATCAAACCGCCCACTTCGCCACGCAACTCGGTGAGTTTCTCCTTGAGGGTGTCCACCGCGTTCTGCGCGTTGGCTTCCTCGTTTTCGTCATGACGACCAAGGCTTTGCAGCAGGGCTTCGGGCTGGTGGTACGGGTGTTCGTGACTGCCGCACACCGGGCAGGGCTGGTCGTCCTGCAACTGCTCGCGCAATTCCTCGACGCTGGCACTGCGGGCCAGGCGTTGGCGTTCCAGCAGCTGTTTGGTCACGTTCAGCGTCTGTTCCGCGACGGTCAGCTCGGCCTTGGTGTGCAGGCCGGTCTGGTTCAACTGTTCGCGTTGCTGTTGGGCCGTGGTGAGCTTTTGCGTCAGGCTGGTGGCTTGCTGGTCCAGCTGTTGCTGGTTGTCCCACAGGCGCGTCAGGTCTTCGAAGGCTCGCTGCTGTTTGCGATTGTCTTGCAGCAGGCTGGCCAGCAATTGGATCTGCTCGGCCACGGCGTGAGGCTCGGCACCGGCCTCCTGATACAGCAAGTCCAGGGCTTCGCGTTGCTGGGTGAACTGTTCAGCGGCGCTGCTTGCACGTTGCTCCAGTTGCGGCAGTTCGGCCTGGCCTTTGTTCAGGCGGTTACCGATCAGCATCAGCTGCTGCAGGCGGTCGCGGTAGGCGGTCCACGCATCACTTAGCGGCGCAAGGGCGGCGCTGCGCTCAAGCTCGGTACTCAGGCGTTGCAGGCGCTCTGCGACCTGGTGCTGTTTTTCCAGCAGGCCAGTGAGCTGGGCCTGGCCTTCGGTGCAGGCGCTTGCGTGCCGCTGTTTGTCCTCGGTGCGCTTGGCCAGCTCTTTGGTCAAGTGCGCGAGGGTGCTTTGTTCGTCGAACGCCTGGCGCAGCAAAGGCGCGGCATCCGCCTGGTTGTTCAGCGCTTCAGCCAGGGCGGTTTGCGCGTTGGTTTGTTGGTGCCGGGCCTGTTCCTGGCGGGTGTGTAGTTCGTCTTGTTGCCGGGTATGCGACTGAATCTGCGCCGCCAACGGCGCCAGCTGTGTGCCGAGTTCCGCCTGGCGCACGAACAGATGACGCTGCGGCGCCAACTGTTCCAGGCGGCTCAGGTCCTGGCGCTGCGCGTCCTGGTTATTCCACTCGGCCTGCGCCAGCTGAAGCTGCTCGGTGGCGGCGAGTTGGCGTTCCTGCCATTCGCGCAGTTCCTTGAGCCAGGTGTGCTGAAGCTCCAGCTGCTTGAGTTGGGCCTGCTGGGTCCTGAGGTGTTGCTGCGCGGCATCGAATTGTTGATCGAGTTCGGCACGGGCTTCAGCGGCCAGCGGCACCACGCCGGTGGCCTGGTCCTGCAACTGTTTGTGCGCGTCCCGGGCCTCTTTGGCCTTGTCGAAGGCGCGTCGGCCAAGCTGGGTGTACAGCGCGGTGTCGGTGAGCTTTTCCAGCAGTTCGCTGCGCTCGTTGTCGTTGGCCTTGAGAAACGCACTGAACTCGCTTTGCGCCAGCAACACGGCGCGGGTGAACTGTTCGAAGTTCAGGCCCAGGGCCAGTTCCAGCTGGGTCTTGTATTCGGTTTTCTGGCTGGCCAGCAGTTGGTCGCTGTCCAGGTCGATCAGGCTCTGGCGGCTGTTCTGCAACTTGCCGCTGGCCTTGTCGCGGGCGCGGTTGGCTTCCCAGCGCGCGCGGTAGCGGCGGCCACTGACGCCGACAAAATCCACCTCGGCATAACCGCCACCGGTGCCGCGTCGCAACAACGTGCGCGGGTCACCGATGGAGATATCGCTGTCGGCATCCGGCATCTTCGCCTGGCCGGTATCACCCAGGCGCGGCACGGCGCCAAACAGCGCCAGGCACAAGGCATCGAGCAAGGTGCTTTTACCGGCGCCGGTCGGCCCGGTGATTGCGAACAACCCGGCGCTGGCCAGGGGCTCGGCGGTGAAGTCAATCTCGAATGGGCCGGCCAGGGAAGCGAGGTTTTTCAGGCGGATGGCGAGGATCTTCATGGCTGTTCCCCCTCTTGCTGCACTTCCTGGAGCAACACGGCGAAGTCCTTCAAGGTCTGTTCATCCACCTCGCTGCCATAGCTGTCCTGCCAGGCGCGGCTGAACAGTTCCTGGGGCGTGAGCTGGTCGAGTTCGATCAGGCGGTCGTCGCCTTCGTCTTCACGGGGGCCTTTACCGGCGTACTCGGCGGCGATGCGCACCAGGCGCACTGCCTTGCCTTGCAGCGCGGCTTCGATTTGCTGGCGCAGGTCGGGTTGCGGTTCGTCGAGCAGGACGCGCACTTCGAGCCAGGGGTGGCGTTGGGTTTCGGCGAGCAGGTCGATGTCCGGCAACTCGGCCAGGGCCTTGAGGATATCGGCCAGGGGCACGGCTTCCAGGCGTTGCAGGTCGACTGAACGCGGAATCAGGATGGGCTCGACGCTCACCAGGCATTGGCCCTGGAACACCACATCGAGGATCTGGTGCTTGTAGCCGATTTCGGAAAACGACAGCGGGATCGGCGAACCGCTGTAGCGAATACGCTCTTCGCCATTGACCTTCTGCGGCTTGTGCAAATGGCCGAGGGCCACATAGCCGACACTTTTATCGAACAAGCTGGCCGGCAGCGCCTCGGCATTGCCGATGATCAGGCTGCGCTCGGAGTCTTCCGACACCGAACCACCGGCCATGTGTGCATGGCTGATGGCAATCAGCGCCTGGCCTTTTTTGCGCTTGGCATTGGCCGCAGCGATCAGCCATTCATGCACCTGGCCGATGCCGCGCAGGTAATCGTCGCCCAGGTGCGCGCCGGTAACTTCCGCCGGGCGCAGGAAAGGCAAAGCCAGGCACCAGGCGGCAATCTTGCCTTTGGCATCGGGCAGCGGGATCAGCAGGCGTTCGGCGTCGAGCTGGCCGTCATCCAGCCATAACACGCGGCCGAGCGCATGAGTGCGCAGTCGGCGCATCAGCGGTGCCGGCAGCTCGATGCGCGAGCCGGAATCGTGGTTGCCGGCGATCATCACGATGGTCAGCTTGGGGTTTTGTTCGTGGGCGCTGATGATGAAGTCATACAGCCGCTCCTGGGCCTTGAGCGGCGGGTTGACGGTATCGAAGATATCGCCGGCGATGAGCAGAGCATCCGGCTGATGGGTCTTGAGTTGGCCCAGCAGCCACTCGAGGAAACAGGCGTGTTCGAAGTCGCGTTCCTGGCCGTGGAGGTTTTGGCCCAGGTGCCAGTCGGAGGTGTGAAACAGACGCAAGGCGAACTCCGTGGAATAGATGAAAAGGAGGGGAGTTTACCTGTAATGCGACCCTGCTGCCCCCAGGCGACGCAGATTCAATGTGGGAGGGGGCTTGCTCCGGGTGGCGGTGGGTCAGGCAGTGCATTTCTATCTGACACACCGCATTCGCGAGTAAACCGCCCCGTGCCAAGGGTTAGAATATTTATCTGAAAAAAACGCAAAGTAAAATGCTATTAAATGCCGATCTTATAAGTGGGAGGCAGGATTAGGACGCGCCTTACTTGTTCCTACACTAAAAAATGACAGGCCTTTCCTTCCAGAATTTAGGAAGCGGCTGGCTTACTTTGATAAATAATTCATGCAGTCTGGCAAGCGTGGAGTGGTCAATTGACGCGCTCCCTGCGTGATGCGCTTTGTGTTTTCTTAATACTGATGGAGACTATTATGAAAAGCCTTATTGCATTGCCGCTTGCTGGATTGATGCTTGTTTCATTCCAGGCATCTGCGTTGTGTTTGAATATTGCTGATAGTTATACCGGGATAATGCAGCCCAATGATGAGATTACGGTATATGGTCCATTTAAAATAACCGGAGCCAATAGCTGTTCTGCCGCGAATATCGATGCAACGGTTTCAGCGGGAGGAGCGGGAAGTGCTCCGGCGATTTTTATCGAGCGTGAAGTAGGCTCATCCTGGAGCAGAGTGTCATTCAGTATCGGCACTAACGCGTCTTACGTGGGGCCATTCGGTACCTATCGTGTAAGGCTGAAAAACGAAACCAGCGCGTCTAAATCCTATTCAGGTACGGTGAGATACGGACGCTAGATGAGCAGGCGGCGCGTCAGGTTGAACCTGGCGCGCCTTGACTCATAAATCAAATTCAAGCGTACTCATTTATCGATAAATCATTATTAGCGGACTTGACAAAATACGCCAATGCACCAACAGCTTGATTTGCGCTGACCATCCCTTGCAAGTGATCCATGGCACCGTCTTGCATTGCAACCATTGGTTCACTTTTGAAAAAAGCCCGCGTATCTTCCAGTTTCTCGTTGAATAGGGCAATGGCATTAAATTTTACGTGGGTGTTTGTTTGGCGACCATTGGCATCTGATGCACCATCACCCGAAATGAACATCCCAAAAGCGCGTTGGCTGATCATTCCGTCATCGTAGAGCCTTCTACCGACTTTCTTAAGCTCATCCGTACTGATTGACGTCATATCATAATCTTTCAAAAACTCCTTAAGTTGACTGATCTTCTCCTGATCGCCAAGCTTCAATGTATCCGCCGCCTCGGAGGCTTCGGTAATAGTGAAGGCATTCGTGACTTGCTGCGGGTTTTTGATGGCGTAAGCGTCTGTCTGCTTACTTAAAGGCGGATAGGAAACATTCAACGTAATGGCCATTTTAAAAAACTCCATTAATCGAAAGCTACATCGCTTTATCGGCCACGCCTGTCCTATCTTAAGTAGTCACCTTGGCTACTTGGGATACAGCGGCGGCAAGCTGGTGGTATCCGCCGTCGGATCCACCTCACGCTCAGCCATCGGAATCGCCTTCACCGCACGCCACAAGTCCTCCCCCAGCCAGAAATGCCCACTCTCGCTGTACAGCGCACCATTCAGCCCGTCCAACGCGTCCGACAGCGGCACAAACCGCGCCGCCATATCCGCCAGGGTTTCCGGCTGTTGCCGCGCCCAGGCGTCGAGGGCCTGGCGGGTGGCTTGGGGGTCGTTGGCCTGGGTGGCGCGTTTAAGGTCATCGAGCAGGGTGCGCGGGCTCGGGCCGGTTTGTGCGGCGCGCTGCACGGCCGGTTGCCGACGTGCACGCCACCACAGGCCAAACCCCAGCAGGGTGGTGCAGGCCAGGATCAGCGTGCTCAGTTGCCATAGCCACAGGCGCTCATCGTCCGGTGCGGTGATCACCGTCGGTGTGGCGGGGGTATCCACGGCCAGGCTCGGGTTGATGGCAACCTGCACGGTGCGGGCGGGCAGGCTGGTGCGCTCCAGGTGGTCTTCGTGGGTGTTCCACCACACCACGTCCACGGCAGGCAGTTCCAGGTTGCCTGCGCGGGTGGGCACGAGCGCCTCGCGGTCTTCGCGGCTGCCGATCAAGCCACGGTCGTTGTTCTGGTTGCCGAGCACCGGCTGGTCCGGGTAGCGGCGCAGGCCGTTGACTTCGGTGCTGGGCAGTGCCGGCAGTTGCGCGCTGGACAGGCCTTCGGCCTTGACCGTGAGGCTGCGGGTCAGGGAGTCGCCGACTTGCACGTGCTCGGGTTCGGGGTTCCAGTTTTCGCTCAGGGTCAGGCTGCGTGCCGGCAACCACGGCGTATCGGCGGGGTACAGCGCCGGTTTGGGTTTGACCACCAGCGGCAGCTCTGCGGAACTCACGTGGATCAACTTGCCCGGCTTGGTGCCTTGCAGGGTGTTTTCCTGGGGTGGGCGCGATTCCACCAGCGTCGCGCTGAAAGTCTGCGCAGGGATTGCCAACGTGCCGCTGTGCTGCGGGTAGATGGCGTAGCGGGTCTCGATCACGCCGTGGCGGATGCTGTTGATGACCTTTTCGTAGGTGCGCGACTCGCCCAGCTGTTCCACACGCGCATCGGCAATTTGCAACGGCGTGAGGCTGCTGTCGTCATACAGCGACACCGAGTGGTAGACGCGCACGGTCAACAGCGCCTGGGCCTGGACGTAGACGCTGGTCTGGTCGAGGTTGGCCTCGACAAACACCGGCGCCAGCTCGGCAGCAGTGTTCTGGCTGGCGGTTTCCACCACTTGCAGGCTGATCGGCTGGGTCTTGTGTTCGCCCACTTGCAGGGGCGGGATGACCACCGTGCCGTTTTCCCGGGGCAGCAGGGTGATGATCCAGCGCGTGGTGGCGTGGTTGTCGCCGCCCAGCGTGGTGAGCTGGTTGATCTGCCGCGTGCCGCTGACTTCGAACTGTGCATCCAGCGGCGACAGGTCGGGCTTGCCGAACTGGGTCACGTCGCTGGATTCCACCGTGAGTTCCACCGTTTCCCCGGAGTTGACGCGGCTGCGGTCGACGCTGGCGACCAGGCTCGCCGCCTGGGCGTGGCCTGCCGACAGGGCGAGCAGAAACAGTAGGGTGGTGCGGCGGCTCATCGAGTCTTGTCCTGATGTTGTTGCTGTTCGTACCAGAATTTGCGGCGCAGCAGTTCTCCGGGGTTGTCCGGGATCTCCTGCAGCCATTGCTCCAGGGCCTGGCGATGTTCACCGTCAAGGCTGGCATCGTTGGGCCGCAGCGGCGGGGTAGTGGTCTGTTCGTCGCCCAGTTCGCTGCCCGGCACTTCATTGCCCGCGGTTTGCGGCGTGTTGCCGGGCTGGGTGTCGCCAGTGCCGGCTTCGCCCTGGCCTTGGGATGACTGTTCGCCCCCCGTGGCGTTTTGCCCCGTGCCGCCCGGTTGCGCAGTTTGGCCGGGTTGGGTGGTTTCGTCATCCTCGTTTTTTGCCGCAGGAGGCGGCTCCGGTTGGGCCTGTTCCTGCATAAGGGTTTCCACCAGCGCTTTGTTTTTCAGCGCCGGTTGCAGATCGGGCTGGGCTTCGAGGGCTTGCTCGTAGGCGTCGATGGCGGCTTCCAGTTCACCGGATTTTGCCAGGGCATTGCCCCGATTGTAGTGGGAGTAGGCGTCATTACCCTCGGCGAACAGCTTGATGGCCTCGGCATAGTTGCCGGCATCGTAAAGCGCCACGCCCCTCCACTGCGGGTCCTGGAAGTGTTCGGCGGCTTCGGCGGGGCGTTTTTTCTTCAGCAGATATTGGCCCTGCTGGTCGGGGCGCAACCACAAATCCTGCAAGCCGAACGCGTAGCTGGGCTGCGGCGCGCTCAACAACAGCAGCGGCAGGCAGAACAGCCAGCCACGCCGGCCAGCGCAGGCGGCCAGCAGCAACAGCGGCAGGAGCAGCCAGTAACCCTGGTCGGCCCAGGTGTCGAGGTGCAGCAACTGGCCATCGTTGCGCAGGGCTTGCGGTGGGTCGAGTACGCCGAGCTGGCGCAGGTCCTTGTCGTCCAGCCGCGCAGCGCGGTAGCGGCCACCCATTTCGCTGGCGAAGGCCTTGAGGGTCGGGCTGTCCAGGCGCGGCACCAGGATCGCGCCTTGTTCGTCCTTGAGGAATTCGCCGCTCTCCTGGGTCACCGGCGTGCCCTCGCGGCTGCCGATGCCGAGGATCGACAAGCTCGGCGCCTGGCCGCTTTGCAGCAGCAGGCGGATGCCCTGGCGCTCCTGTTTGGACAACGAAGAACCGATCAACAACAGGCGCCCCTGGCCGAGGCCGCCTTGCTTGAGCAGGCCCAGCGCCTTCTCGACGGCCAGGTCGGCGCGGTGGCCCGGTTCGGGCATGATCGAGGGGCGCAAGGCTTCCAGCAGGTTGCGGCTGGTGGCCAGGTCGTCCGACAGCGGCACCAGCGTGTGGGCGCTGCCCGCGTAGACGATGATGGCGGTTTGCGCGTCGGTGCGCGCCTGCAACAGGTCGTACAGTTTGCGCCGTGCCTGCTCCAGGCGGTTGGGCGGGCTGTCGGTGGCGAGCATTTCCGGGGTCAGTTCCAGCAGTACCACCAACGGGTCGGACGGCTTCTGGCTGGACTGTTCAACCCTTTGCCAACTGGGGCCGAGCAACGCCAGCACCGCCAACAGCCAGGCGATGCCGAGCACCACCCAAGGCGATTTACTCTCGCGGCCGTTGCCACCACTGAGCAATACCGCGTGGAAGGCCGGCGGCAAGATCATCTGCCAGCGCCCGGCGCGCTTTTGCCGGTGCCACAGGTGCCACAGCAGCCAGCCGAGCAACGGCAGCAGCAACAGCCACCAGGGACGGAACCAGTGCGGCCACAGGTCGATCATCGACGCCTCCGCAAACGCAGGCGTTTAAGGCGTTGGCGCCATTCCGGGTGTTGCTGCAGGAACATGCCCTTGCTCGACAGTTTATTGAACACGCGTTGCAGGGCGTTGTTCGGCCAACGTTCCTGGATCACCAGCAACATGCTCAGCACCAGCGCGAGGGCCAGCGGCGCGCTGTACAAGGCCAGGGCGGGGCGTGCCTGGGTGGGTTGTTGTTCGACGGGTTCGAGCTTGTCGAGGGTTTGCTTGATCGCTTGCAACTCTTCGCCATCGCGCGCGCGGAAGTACTGGCCATGAGTGGCTTCGGCGATGGCCTTGAGCGCCGGTTCGTCGAGGTCCAGGCTCGGGTTGACGCCGAGGATGCCCAGGGAGCCGGTCTGTTCCGGGTCGGCGCCGATGCCGATGGGGTAGATCTTCACGCCTTCTTCGGCCGCCAGGCGCGCAGCGGTCAGCGGGTCGATCTGCCCGGCGTTGTTGGCGCCGTCGGTGACCAGGATCAGCACGCGGCTCTGCGCCGGACGCTGGCGCAGGCGTTTCAAGGCCAGGCCGATGGCGTCGCCAATCGCGGTGTTCTTGCCGGCAATGCCGATGCGCGCTTCATCCAGCCAGGTGCGCACGGTGCGGCGGTCGAAGGTCAGCGGTGCCTGCAGGTAGGCCTGGCTGCCGAACAGGATCAGGCCGACGCGATCACCTTGGCGCCCTTCAAGAAAATCGCCGAGCAGGTGCTTGACCAGGCTCAAGCGACTTACGTCTTCGTCCTGCCAGTGCATATCGGGAAAATCCATCGAGCCGGACACGTCCACCGCCACCAGCAGGTCGCGGCCACTGGCGGCGATGGGCAGCGGTTCGCCGAGCCATTCCGGGCGTGCGGCGGCGGTCAGCAGCAGCAACCACAGCACCACGAACGGTGCTTGCTGGCGCCAGCCTGGCAGGTTGACGCGGGCGCGGCGGCGGGCCAGGCCTTCGAGGTCGCTGAGGTAGCTGACTTTCAGGGCGGGCTCGCCGCTGTCGGCTGCCGGCAGCACCAGGCGCATCAGCCAGGGCAATGGCAACAGGGCAAAGATCCACGGCCAGGCGAATTCAAACATGTTTGCGAATCCAGGTATCGACCGCTTGGGTCAGGCCGGCGATGGCCTTGTCGTCGAGTTTGCATTCGGGTTTGTAGGCGCCTTCCACCAACACCATCCAGCGCGTGAGGCCGGCGGCGGGGCAGCGGTTGTCGAGGAATGCCAGCCATTTGCGGCCGTTGAGGGTGTGGCTCTGGCTGTAGGGGTAGTCGTTGCGGCACAGGCGCTTGAGCAGGCCGTTGAGCTGTTGCAGCCAGGCGCCGGCAGGCGCGCCGTCGTAGGGTTTGGGCATCAGCGCCAGTTCCGCCAGGGCGGCAATGCGCAGCGGGTCCAGCGGTTGTTCGGCGCGGGCGATGGGGCGACGGGTCGGCAGAAAGCGGCGCAGCGACCATAGGCCCCAACCGAGCAGCGGAATCGCCAGCAGCAACAGCCACCAACCCGGCGCAGGCGGCCAGAAGCCGATGGCGGGCGGGGCGATCAGCGGCTGCAGTTGGTCCAGGCTGCTCATTGTTTTTTAACCGGGCGTTGCGGGTTGAGGTATTCACGCAGTTGCTCGACCATTTCGCTCTGGGTACTCAAGGGCATCAACAGCACACGCAGCTTTTGCGCGAGCAGTTCCCAGCGCGCAATGCGCGCTTCGGCCTGGGCCTTGTAGGCCTGGCGCAGGTCGAAGTTGAGCGTATCCAGTTCCAACTGCGCGCCACGTTCGGCGAAACGCAGCAGCCCGGCGGCGGGCAGGGCGTGGTCCAGCGGGTCGGAAATCGGCAGCAGCAACAGGTCGCAGTGACGTGACAGCAGGCTCAGTTGTTGCTCGGCGCCCTCAGTGAGGGCGCGTTCGTCGCAGATCACAATCACCAGGCTGCCGGGGCGCAACACTTCGCGGCCACGGCGCAGGGCCATGCCGAGGGCGTCGGCTTCGGGGCGGCTCTCGGTGTTCAGGCTCTGGTTGACTCGCACCAGGCGGTTGAGCAGTTGCAGCAGGCTTTGTTTGCTGCGCCGGGGTTTGATTTCGTAGTGCTCGCTGTCGCCGAACACCAGCCCGCCCACACGGTCGTTGTGGCCCAGCGCGGCCCAGCCGATCAGGCTGGCTGCCTGCGCTGCGAGCACCGCCTTGAACATCTGCCCGGAGCCGAAAAACAGCCGGCAGCTTTGTTCCACCATGATAAAGATCGGCCGCTCGCGCTCTTCATGGAACAGCTTGGTGTGCGGCTCCTGGGTGCGCGCCGTCACGCGCCAGTCGATGGTGCGCACGTCGTCCCCGGCCTGGTACACGCGCACCTGGTCGAAGTCCACCCCGCGTCCGCGCAGCTTGGAGTGGTGCAGGCCGATCAGCGGGCTGCGCTGGCTTGGCGTGGAAAACAGCTGCACTTCGCGCACGCGATGGCGCATCTCGATCAACTCGCTGAGCGTGACGCGGACCCCATCGCTGGCGTTCATGGGTTTCAAGCGACGGCAACGACGTCGAGAATGCGTTGCACCACGCGGTCCTGGTCGATGCCGGCGGCTTCGGCTTCGAACGACAGGATGATGCGATGGCGCAGCACGTCGAACAGCACCGCCTGGATGTCTTCCGGGCTGACAAAGTCGCGACCGGCCAGCCAGGCATGGGCACGGGCGCAGCGGTCGAGGGCGATGGAGCCGCGTGGGCTGGCGCCGTAGGCGATCCACTCGGCCATCTCCGGGTCGAACTTGGCCGGGGTGCGCGTGGCCATCACCAACTGCACCAGGTATTCCTCCACGGCGTCAGCCATGTACAGGCCGAGGATTTCCTTGCGTGCGGCGAAGATCGCCTGCTGGCTGACGCGGCGTTCCGGCTTGGTTTCGCCGTTGAGCGCCTCGCCACGGGCCTGTTGCAGGATGCGTCGCTCGACGGCGGCGTCGGGGAAGCCGATCTTGACGTGCATCAGGAAACGGTCGAGCTGGGCTTCAGGCAGCGGGTAGGTGCCTTCCTGCTCGATGGGGTTTTGCGTGGCCATCACCAGGAACAGCGGCGACAGGTCATAGGTGCTGCGCCCGACGCTGACCTGGCGCTCGGCCATGGCTTCCAGCAGTGCCGATTGCACCTTGGCCGGGGCACGGTTGATTTCGTCCGCCAACACCAGGTTGTGGAAGATCGGCCCCTGTTGGAACACGAAGCTGCCGGTTTCCGGACGATAGATCTCTGTGCCGGTGATGTCGGCGGGCAACAGGTCGGGGGTGAACTGGATACGATGGAACTGCGCTTCAATGCCTTCGGCCAACTCTTTGATGGCCTTGGTCTTGGCCAGGCCCGGCGCGCCTTCCACCAGCATGTGGCCGTCGGCGAGCAGCGCGATCAACAGGCGATCGATGAGTTTTTCCTGGCCGAGAATCTGCGTAGAAAGAAAGGTTCGCAGCGCAAGCAGCGCTTCACGATGTTCCATCGATGACGGTTCCTGGAGAGATGAGCCTTGGGGTTGTGAAAAATGCCAAGGCCTGGGGCGTCTACTTTAATGCATGGAGGGGGGTGGCGACTAACGGCGTGACGGGTATTTTTGGCAAATCTTGTAGGAAATTTGTGTGGGAACACGGTCGATGTGGGAGGGGGCTTGCCCCCGATAGCAGTGGGTCAGTGGCTGCATCCGTGGCTGACACGCCGCTATCGGGGGCAAGCCCCCTCCCACATTTGATTGTGGGTGCCGTTTAAATTCGGGTGAAAGTGCCGGTGCCTTTCAGGATGTTTTGCAGGGTTTGCTCGACTTCGACCAGGTCCGACGCAGCGGTGGCGTGGGTAATCTGCAACTGGTCCTTGCCACCCAGGGCATCGGCATCCCCGGCAGCCAGTTCGATCAGCAGGATGGTGTCACTCAGCGTGACCTTCAGCCCATCCAGCGTCGACGGCTCGTAGTCCCAGGTCAATTCCACTTCGTCTTCGTCCGGGTAACGGGTGAGCATGAACATCTCGCCGTTCTTGCCGTGGCAGCAGAGCATGGCCATGTTGTCTTCTTCGTCGTCGCACGGCGTGGCCATCAGGGCGTCGGTTTTCAGTTGCAGCATGGGCAATCCTGTCTGGGGTAGGGCGTGATGCGGGCAATTGTGCCATTGCGGCGAATTTTGTGCTGCTTCCTGTGTCAGACCCAGTGCATGACCTGACGGGCAATATCGGTCATTTCTGATACTCGCCGGCGTCGAAGTAGCCGGATTTTCTGCCGGGAATGACGGGTTGCCCAAGTCGCAACCCGGCGCCTGCTTACCGATGACCGAATATGTCGCAGCGTCGCAAGCAGCTGGCTTCCTACACTCGTTAAGCTGCGCAACGGATGTGCACGAGCCTGGCGCCTGACCTGCCCGTCGTACCGTCACCCGGCTAGGTGCACATCTTATGGAAGTTGTATGTGACCTCATTGTCTTGTCCAGCTTCACCCACCTGTCACCCTGATTCGTTTATGGTGCTTTACTCGTCACCCAGCGAACAGCGCTGACGGTCTCCCCGCAAGGGGATAACACGCGACGCTTCCATCAATAACAAGCCCAAGCGGAGTACCACAGATGGCGTTTTTCACCGCAGCCAGCAAGGCCGACTTCCAGCATCAACTGCAAGCGGCACTGGCGCAGCACATCAGTGAACAGGCACTGCCACAAGTGGCGCTGTTCGCTGAACAATTCTTCGGCATCATTTCCCTGGACGAACTGACCCAGCGTCGCCTTTCCGACCTGGCCGGTTGCACCCTCTCTGCGTGGCGCCTGCTTGAGCGCTTTGATCACACCCAACCGCAAGTGCGGGTCTACAACCCCGATTACGAACGTCATGGCTGGCAGTCGACCCACACCGCGGTCGAAGTGCTGCACCATGACCTGCCCTTCCTGGTGGACTCGGTCCGCACCGAGCTGAACCGCCGTGGCTACAGCATCCACACCTTGCAGACCACCGTGCTCAGCGTACGCCGTGGCGCCAAGGGCGAGTTGCTGGAAATCCTGCCAAAAGGCACCCAGGGCGAAGGCATCCAGCAAGAATCGCTGATGTACCTGGAAATCGACCGTTGCGCCAACGCCGCCGAACTGAATGTGCTGAGCAAAGAGCTTGAGCAGGTGCTGGGTGAAGTGCGTGTGGCCGTGGCCGATTTCGAGCCGATGAAAGCCAAGGTCCAGGACCTGCTGGCCGGTATCGACGCAAGCCAGTTCGCCATCGACGGCGAAGAAAAGGCCGAGATCAAGAACTTCCTGGAATGGCTGGTGGGCAACCACTTCACCTTTCTCGGCTATGAAGAGTTCGTGGTACGTGACGAGGCGGACGGCGGTCATATCGAATATGACGCCGGTTCCTTCCTCGGTCTGACCAAACTGCTGCGTGCCGGGCTCACCGCCGAAGACCTGCGTATCGAAGACTATGCCGTCGCCTACCTGCGTGAACCGACCATGCTTTCGTTCGCCAAGGCCGCGCACCCAAGCCGCGTGCACCGTCCAGCCTACCCGGACTACGTGTCGATCCGTGAAATCGACGCCGATGGCAAGGTCATCAAGGAACACCGTTTCATGGGCCTGTACACCTCGTCGGTGTACGGCGAAAGCGTACGGGTGATTCCGTATATCCGCCGCAAGGTCGCGGAAATCGAGCGCCGCTCCGGCTTCCAGCCCAAGGCGCACCTGGGCAAGGAGCTGGCGCAAGTCGTTGAAGTGCTGCCCCGTGACGATCTGTTCCAGACCCCGGTCGACGAGCTGTTCAGCACCGTGATGTCGATCGTGCAGATCCAGGAACGCAACAAGATCCGCGTGTTCCTGCGCAAAGACCCGTACGGTCGATTCTGCTACTGCCTGGCCTACGTGCCACGTGACATCTATTCCACCGAAGTGCGCCAGAAGATCCAGCAAGTATTGATGGATCGCCTGAAGGCTTCGGACTGCGAGTTCTGGACCTTCTTCTCCGAGTCCGTGCTGGCCCGTGTACAGCTGATCCTGCGGGTTGACCCGAAGAACCGCCTGGACATCGACCCGCTGCAACTGGAAAAAGAAGTGGTGCAGGCCTGCCGCAGCTGGCAGGACGACTACTCCAGCCTCGTCGTCGAAAGCTTCGGCGAAGCCCATGGCACCAACGTGCTGGCGGACTTCCCGAAAGGCTTCCCGGCCGGTTACCGCGAGCGCTTTGCCGCGCATTCGGCGGTGGTCGACATGCAGCACTTGCTCAGCCTCACCGAGGCCAACCCGCTGGTGATGAGTTTCTATCAGCCGCTGGGCCAGGTTTCCGGCCAGCGCGAGCTGCATTGCAAGCTGTACCACGCCGACACCCCGCTGGCGCTGTCCGACGTGCTGCCGATCCTGGAAAACCTCGGCCTGCGCGTGCTCGGTGAGTTCCCGTATCGCCTGCGTCACGCCAATGGCCGCGAGTTCTGGATCCATGATTTCGCGTTCATCGCCGCCGAGGGCGTGAACCTGGATATCCAGCAGCTCAACGACACTCTGCAGGACGCATTCGTGCACATCGTGCATGGCGACGCCGAGAACGATGCGTTCAACCGCCTGGTACTCACCGCCGGCCTGCCGTGGCGCGACGTCGCGCTGCTGCGTGCCTACGCCCGCTACCTCAAGCAGATCCGCCTGGGCTTCGACCTGGGTTACATCGCCAGCACCCTGAA
Source organism: Pseudomonas sp. FBCC-B1565 (assembly GCF_059133265.1). Lineage (NCBI taxonomy): Bacteria > Pseudomonadati > Pseudomonadota > Gammaproteobacteria > Pseudomonadales > Pseudomonadaceae > Pseudomonas > Pseudomonas sp. FBCC-B1565. Next base: position 3,768,198 of record NZ_CP101438.1, on the reverse strand, counting down.
CAACCACACCGACATCGCCCGCGAGTTGACCCGGTTGTTCAAGACCCGTTTCTACCTGGCGCGCAAGCTCACCAGCGACGACCTGGAAGACAAGCAGCAACGTCTGGAACAAGCGATCCTCACCGCCCTTGACGACGTCCAGGTGCTCAACGAAGACCGCATCCTGCGTCGCTACCTGGACCTGATCAAGGCGACCCTGCGTACCAACTTCTACCAGACCGACGCGAACGGCCAGAACAAGTCGTACTTCAGCTTCAAGTTCAACCCGCACGCGATCCCTGAGCTGCCCAAGCCTGTGCCGAAGTTCGAAATCTTCGTGTACTCGCCACGGGTCGAAGGCGTGCACCTGCGCTTCGGCAACGTCGCGCGCGGCGGCCTGCGCTGGTCCGATCGTGAAGAAGACTTCCGTACCGAAGTGCTTGGCCTGGTGAAAGCCCAGCAAGTGAAGAACTCGGTCATCGTGCCAGTGGGTGCGAAGGGCGGCTTCCTGCCGCGTCGCCTGCCATTGGGCGGCAGCCGTGACGAGATCGCGGCCGAGGGCATCGCCTGCTACCGCATCTTCATTTCCGGCCTGTTGGATATTACCGACAACCTCAAGGATGGCGCCCTGGTGCCACCGGCCAACGTCGTGCGCCATGACGACGATGACCCGTACCTGGTAGTAGCAGCGGACAAGGGCACTGCGACCTTCTCCGACATCGCCAACGGCATCGCCATCGACTACGGCTTCTGGCTGGGTGATGCGTTCGCCTCCGGTGGTTCCGCCGGTTACGACCACAAGAAAATGGGCATCACCGCCAAGGGCGCGTGGGTCGGTGTGCAGCGCCACTTCCGTGAGCGCGGCATCAATGTGCAGGAAGACAGCATCACCGTGGTGGGCGTCGGCGACATGGCCGGCGACGTGTTCGGCAACGGCCTGTTGATGTCCGACAAGCTGCAACTGGTCGCGGCCTTCAACCACCTGCATATCTTCATCGATCCAAACCCGAACCCGGCGACCAGCTTCGTCGAGCGCCAGCGCATGTTCGAGCTGCCACGTTCGGCCTGGACCGACTACGACACCAGCATCATGTCCGAAGGCGGCGGTATCTTCTCGCGCAGCGCGAAGAGCATTGCCATCTCGCCACAGATGAAAGAACGCTTCGACATCGCGGCCGACAAGCTGACCCCGACTGAACTGCTGAACGCCTTGCTCAAGGCGCCGGTGGACCTGTTGTGGAACGGCGGTATCGGCACCTACGTCAAGGCCAGCAGCGAAAGTCATGCCGACGTGGGCGACAAGGCCAACGACGCGCTGCGCGTCAACGGCAACGAGCTGCGCTGCAAGGTGGTGGGCGAGGGCGGTAACCTCGGCATGACCCAGCTGGGTCGTGTGGAATTCGGCCTCAATGGCGGCGGTTCCAACACCGACTTCATCGACAACGCCGGTGGCGTGGACTGCTCCGACCACGAAGTGAACATCAAGATCCTGCTCAACGAAGTGGTGCAGGCCGGTGATATGACCGACAAGCAACGCAACCAGTTGCTGGCGAGCATGACCGACGAAGTCGGCAGCCTGGTGTTGGGCAACAACTACAAGCAGACCCAGGCCCTGTCCCTGGCGGCGCGCCGTGCCTACGAGCGTGCCGCCGAGTACAAGCGCCTGATGAGCGACCTGGAAGGCCGTGGCAAGCTGGACCGCGCTATCGAGTACCTGCCGACCGAGGAGCAGCTCACCGAGCGCGCCGCCAACGGCAAGGGCCTGACCCGTCCGGAACTGTCGGTGCTGATCTCGTACAGCAAGATCGACCTCAAGGAAGCGCTGCTCAAGTCGCTGGTGCCGGATGACGATTACCTGACTCGTGACATGGAGACCGCATTCCCGCCGAGCCTGGTCGCCAAGTTCGGTGAGGCCATGCGTCGTCACCGTCTGAAGCGCGAGATCGTCAGCACCCAGATCGCCAACGACCTGGTCAACCACATGGGCATCACCTTCGTGCAGCGACTCAAAGAGTCGACCGGCATGAGCCCGGCGAACGTGGCTGGCGCCTATGTGATCGTGCGTGACATCTTCCACCTCCCGCACTGGTTCCGTCAGATTGAAGCCCTGGACCACCAGGTCTCCGCCGACGTGCAATTGCAGTTGATGGACGAGCTGATGCGCCTGGGCCGTCGCGCTACGCGCTGGTTCCTGCGCAGCCGTCGCAATGAGCAGGACGCTGGCCGTGACACCGCGCACTTCGGTCCGCACCTGGCGGCGCTGGGCCTCAAGCTCGACGAACTGCTGGAAGGCCCGACCCGCGAAGGCTGGCAGAAGCGCTACCAGGCCTACACCGAAGCCGGCGTACCGGAACTGTTGGCGCGCATGGTTGCTGGCACGACCCACCTGTACACCTTGCTGCCGATCATTGAAGCCGCTGACGTGACCGGGCATGACGCCGCCGAAGTGGCCAAGGCCTACTTCGCCGTCGGCAGCGCCTTGGACTTGCCGTGGTACCTGCAGCAGATCAGTGATCTGCCGGTGGGCAACAACTGGCAGGCCCAGGCCCGCGAAGCGTTCCGCGACGATGTGGACTGGCAGCAGCGCGCGATCACCATCTCCGTCCTGCAAATGGCCGACGCGCCACAAGACATGGAAGCCCGCGTGGCCCTGTGGCTTGAGCAGCACAAGGACATGGCCGAGCGTTGGGTGGCGATGATGGTGGAAATCCGTGCTGCGGTCGGCACGGACTACGCCATGTACGCGGTAGCCAACCGTGAGTTGCTGGACCTGGCGTTGAGTGGGCAGTCGGTGTTGCAACCGGCCTAGACCCCTGGTGAAACCAATGTGGGAGGGGGCTTGCCCCCGATGGCGGTGTATCAGTCAACATCTTCATTGACTGACACGCTGCCATCGGGGGCAAGTCGAATCGTCGCACCGCCCCTCCCACATTTTGATCTCCATTCATCAGGAGGTCAGTGGTGTTTCAGTAATTTGCTTTCCAGGTGATCCAGGTGTTGGGTCATCAGAGTCACTGCGGTGCTTGAGTCGCGTTGCTCCAACGCCTCCACAATCGCCACATGCTCCTGCCACGCGCAATACGTGCAGGCCTTTGCCTCGTACTGGGCAATGATCAACGACGTCAACGGCACCAGGCTGTTGAGGAACTGCGCCAACGGCGCATTGCCGGCCATCGTCGCCAAATGCAGGTGAAACTCCCCCGACAACCGAATCGCCGGCCCACGCTGATCGCGTTCGATGCAATCACGTTCCCGTGCAATCAGTTCGCGCAACTGACGTATCTGCGTGGCTGTCGCCTGGGCGCAGGCCAACTGCACCACAGTGATTTCGGTCATGCGCCGCGCTTCGAGGATCTGTCGCGTCTGCTGAGCATCCGGCGCGGCCACCTGGGCACGCTGGTTGGGGCGCAGGATGATCACTTGCTGATGGGACAGCTTGGCCAGCACCCGGCGTATCACGCTGCGGCTCACGCCAAACGTTTCGCCCAGGCCTTCTTCGGTAAAACGGCTGGCCGGGGCGATACGTTGTTCGAGGATGGCGTCGAACAAGCGCGGGTAGATGTCATCCACCGAAGGCTTTTTACCGGCGACCAGGCGCAGGGTCGGCAGGATGGGGTCGTAGTGCAAGGCGTGGGCGGTCATGGCCTGTCTCCAAAAAATCAGCTGCCGAGATGGTCGTCCGGGATGTTCAGGGCAATGCCCATGCGCAGGCCTTCCTGCAGGATGTGCCGGCGCATCTCGGCACTCGCCAGGGCGCTGTTCTTGTTGCGGATGGCGCGCACCACGGCTTCGTTTTCCTGCAGGCGTTCGGCCAGGTGTTCGGGCGAGTTGCGCAGCACCTGGGCGCTTTGCTTGAGGGCGTTGCTGGTCTGCTGCACCACGTTCTGGAAGATCGGGTTGGAGGTGAGGGCGAACAGTTCCTCGTGAAAGCCGATGTAGGCGTTCATGCCCGCTTCAGCGTCACCGGCATCGAGGGCTTCGCGCATGTCCATCAAGGTCAGGCGCAGTTGGCCGACTTCCTTGCTGCTGATCGACTGGGCCACCAGGCCGACAATGAACGGCTCCAGGGTGTAGCGCAGTTGCAGGATGTCTTCCAGGCTGGCGTCGGCCACGGCATCGCTGGACTGCGGTTCGCTGACGCTGGTTTCCAGCACCACCACGCCTTTGCCGGGCATGGAGCGCACCAGGCCGAGGGTCTCCAGCACGATGACCGCTTCACGCAGGCTGGGGCGGCTGATGCCCATCTGTTCGGCCAGTTCGCGCTGGCCGGGGAGCATTTCACCCCGGCGCCACTGACCACGCGCCAAGGCGGCGCGGAGTTTTTCTACGACTGAATTGACGACGGTTGAGGTGCTGATCACGTCGTGCGTCTCCTTGATGTTGCGAATAGATGTGTGGGAGGGGGCTTGCCCCCGATGGCGGTGTGTCAGTCACAGAATCACTGACGGGTAGATCGCTATCGGGGGCAAGCCCCCTCCCACATTTCAGAACTCCTGGTGTGCGGGCAACACCGGCTTCTTGGCCTGGAAGGCATAGCCTTGCTGACCGTCGAGCACCTTGTTGGCGCGCTGGATATCGATGTCTTTCTCCCAGCGGGCAATGGCCACGGTCGCCACGCAGTTGCCGATCAGGTTAGTCAATGCACGGCCGATGCCCATGAACCAATCCACCGCCAGCACCAGCACCAGGCCCACCACCGGAATCGCCGGGATCGCCGTGAGGGTCGCCGCCAGGATCACCAGCGCCGACCCCGGAATGCCGTGGGCGCCTTTGGAGGTGATCAGCGATACCAGCAGGATCGTCAACAGGTCGGTCATCGACAGGGGGGTACCGGTGGCATTGGCGATGAACACAATGGCCAGGGTCAGGTAGATCGAGAAGCCATCGAGGTTGAACGAATACCCCGTTGGAATCACCAGGCCGACGGTGGAGCTGCCAATGCCCAGGTGTTCCAGTTTGCGCATGATCTGTGGTAGCACGGCGTCGGAGGAAGCGGTGCCCATCACGATCAGCAGTTCTTCACGCAGGTACTTGAGCAGCGGCAACATGCGCAGGCCCGACAGGCGCATCACCAGGCCGAGGATCAGCGCGACGAAGGCAAAGCAGGTCAGGTAGAACAGGCCCACCAGGCTCCCCAGGTGCTGCAGCGAGTCCAGCCCGTAGGTACTGGTGGTGAAGGCGATTGCACCGAACACACCGATCGGCGCCAGGCGCACGATCATGCCCATGATGCGGAAGATGATGTGGCTCAGTTCGTTGATCAGCCGCGAGATGCCCGATGCCGCTTCGCCCACCAGGTTCAGCGCGCTGCCGAACAGTACCGAAAACAGCAGTACTTGCAGCACGTTGTTGTCGGCAAAGGCACCGATCACCGAGTTGGGGATCAGGTCCATCAGGAACTGGCTGGTGCCGCGGATATGCTGGCCCTTGTCGGCCAGTTCATTCAAACCAGCGGACGACAACTGTTCCAGGTGGATATTGGCGCCTTGGCCGATGCCGGTGCTGAAGGCCATGACCAAACCGATCACCAGGGCGACGGTGGTGAGGATCTCAAAGTAGATCACCGACTTGAGGCCGATGCGTCCGACTTTCTTCAAGTCGCCGGCGCCGGAAATGCCGCTGACCACCACGCAGAACACGATCAGGCCGATCAGCATTTTGATCAGCTTGATAAAGCCGTCACCCAGGGGTTTGAGTTGCGAGGAGAATTCGGGAAGGGCCAGGCCGCAGGCGATGCCGAGCATCAGGCCAATCACGACTTGCAGGAAAATCGAACGCGAGCACCATCTGAGCATGGGAGGGATCTCTATTCGGTGCCCTGGTGGTTCCAGGGCTTAATTGTTGTGGTCTTACCGGTAAGTCCAGTGCGGGGCCAGTCTACGCCCGGTATTTTTGAAATCACAAGCAATTATTTGGCGGTTGACAGGTCCCGGTCTGACCAGTTGGTCGGTAAGGGCGATGCTTGAGCGGTTGGCGGGGTGGAATTTTTTTCGCTTATCATCCGCTGCTCGGCACATGAGGTGATGGATGGACACACCAGGACTGACCACTGACGACAATGGGCACACCCACTGCAGCTGGCGCACGGCGGCGCCGGAATACCCGCGTTACCACGACGCCGAATGGGGCGTGCCGGTGGCGGATGATATCCAGTTGTACGAGAAGATCTGCCTGGAAGGCTTTCAGGCGGGCATGGCGTGGATCACCATTTTGCGCAAGCGTGAACAGTTTCGAGTGGCGTTCGAGGGCTTTGATTTCAGAAGGGTGGCGCAGTACGGCGAGGCGGATATCGCGCGCTTGATGCAGGACCCGGGCATCGTGCGCAATCGGGCCAAGATCGTGTCCACGATCAACAATGCGCGCCGCGCCTGTGAGCTGGTGGATGAGACCGGGTCGCTGGCGCGCTGGTTGTGGGCGTTCGAACCCGGTGAGGAGGAACGGCCGGCGGTGGTGGACATGGCTTACTGGACGGGCAATCCCACGTCGCCGGCCTCAGTGCGCTTGTCCAAGGCCTTGAAGAAGCGCGGCTGGACGTTCGTGGGGCCGACCACGATGTATGCGTTGATGCAGGCGATGGGCATGGTCAATGATCACCTCGATGGTTGCGCCTGCCGCGAGCGGATCCAAGACCTGCGCCGCCAGTTCCAGCGCCCCTGAGTCACTGACCGATACAAACCAAAATGTGGGAGGGGGCAAGCCTCCTCCCACCTTTCTGATTTGTGGCGTGGAGGGTTACTTGGGCAGGGGGGTAAGCACCTCGGCCTTGTCATCCAGCACCATCACCACCAGCAGCTTGGCCGGTTTGGTCTGGCTGGCATTGCTCGATTCAAAGTGCCGGGAACCGGCCGGCTCGTAGAACGATTCGCCGACCTTATAGGTTTTTGCGGGCTCGTCGTTCACCCGTGAAGTGATCGCGCCTTCCAGCACGTAGGCCACGGCGGTGCCCGTGTGGCTGTGGGGCACGGTGGCCTGGCCGGGGGCATAGTCGACGGTGAGCATGAGGGTTTTCTTGCCCGGGACATTGGTCAGCGCGTGCTCCTGCAGGACCTTGATCGACTCCTGGTTGTACACCGGTTCGTGAGCAAAGGTGCTGAGCGAGGCGAGCATTAGGGAGGTGGCGAGCAATCGTTTCATGATGAAGTTTCCGAGTAGTTCGAGATCTGTTCACCCTACGCCGCAGTGCCTGGGTGACCAATAACCAATCCGGCGGAAAATTCGCTAGCCAATCTGCTGGAGAATATCGCGCACCTTGTCCAGCGCCGGGTCGATGTCCAGGGTCTCGATCGCGCCGAAGCCGATGATCAGGCCCGAGCGTACCGGCGCGTCGTGGAAGAACACATCCAGCGGGTACAAGCCCACTTCCACCCGGCGTGCCAGCTCCATCAGCAGCGGGATATTCACCGGCATCTTGCACAGCGCCGCCATGTGGAACCCGGCCACGGTTGGCACCGCTTCGAACCACGGCGACAGGTCCCCCGCCAGGCGCTGCAGGATGCGCTCGCGACGCCCGGCGTAGACCGTATGGCAGCGACGGATGTGCTTGAGCAGGTAGCCCTCGCTGATGAACTTGGCCAGCGCCCACTGGGGCAGGGTGGAGCTGTGCTGGTCGGTCAATTGCTTGGCCTTGAGCACCGCACCGTAGATGGCCGGCGGCAGCACTGCGTAGCCCAGGCGCAGCTCGGGTAGCAGGGTTTTCGAGAAGGTGCCCACATAGGTCACCACGCCACGGGTGTCCATGCTTTGCAGCGAGTCGGTGGGCCGTCCTTCGTAACGGAACTCGCTGTCGTAATCGTCCTCGATGATGATTGCGCCCAGCGCAAACGCACGCGCCAGCAAGGCTTCGCGACGTGCCAGGCTCATCGGCATGCCGAGGGGGAACTGGTGGGAGGGCGTCACGTAGATCAGCCGTGTGCCATCGGGGATCCGGTCGACCCGGATGCCCTGTTCGTCCACCGGCACGCTGGCGACCTGGGCTCCTACCGCGATGAACATCTGGCGGGCAGGGCTGTAGCCGGGGTCTTCCATGGCCACAATGCTGCCTGGTTCCAGCACCACGCGGGCAATCAGGTCCAGCGCCTGTTGCGCGCCGTTGGTGACCACGATGTCGCTGTCGCGGCAGTTGACCCCACGGGAGAACGCGATGTGCCCGGCGATCGCGCTGCGCAGCGCCGGCAAGCCCTCGGGTTGGCTGTAGAAACCACTGTTCTGGGCAATGCGCCGCAGCGCGTCCTGGGTGCAGCGGCGCCATTCGTCCTGGGGGAACTGGTTGCGGCTGGTGGCGCCGCCGATAAATTCATAGCGCAAGGTGCTATCGCGTGTGGGATGACGCATCGGCGAGGGCAGCGCCTGCCATTTCGCCAGGTTGGCGGCACAGGCCAGGTCGGTGGCGGTTTGCACGCGATTCGCCTGTGGCGCCCAGGCATTGACGAAGGTGCCACGGCCAGTCTTGCCTACCAGCAAGCCTTCATAGGTCAACGTGGCGTAGGTGTCGGACACGGTCTTGCGCGATATGCCTAATTGCTCGGCCAGCAGGCGGCTGGGTGGCAGTTGCGCACCCGCCGCGAGCCGCCCGCTGGCGATGGCTTCACGCAACTGCTGATACAGCTGGGCAGCCAGGTCCTTGCGCCCTTTGATAACGATGTGGAATTCCATGTTTCATCCCGAGACAGTTCGATCTGCGCCAAGGTTACGCGCAAATCGATCTGTAGAAACCCAGGCGTACTCAGGACAGGAAACCACCGTCCACATTCAGCGATACACCGGTGGTGTAGCTGGACGCGTCACTGGCCAGGAACAGCACCGCACCGGCCATCTCGCTCGGCTCGGCCACGCGCTTGAGCGGGATCTGCGCCAGGGCCATTTTCAGGATCGAGTCGTTCTTGACCAGGGCCGAGGCAAACTTGGTGTCGGTCAGGCCCGGCAGCAGGGCGTTGCAGCGAATGCCGAACGCCGCGCATTCCTTGGCGAACACCTTGGTCATGTTGATCACGGCGGCCTTGGTCACCGAGTAGATGCCCTGGAACACACCCGGCGAGATCCCGTTGATCGAGGCGACGTTGATGATGCTGCCGCCACCGTTCTCGCGCATCAACTTGCCGGCTTCCACGGACATGAAGAAGTAGCCACGGATGTTCACGTCCACGGTCTTCTGGAACGCACCGAGGTCGGTGTCCAGCACGTTGCAGAATTGCGGGTTGGTCGCGGCGTTGTTGACCAGGATATCCAGGCGGCCGAACTGCTCGCGGATGCCGGCGAATACCTGGGTGATCTGCTCCATTTCTCCGATATGGCAGGCCACGGCCGTGGCCTTGCCGCCGTCGGCGATGATTGCGTCGGCGACGTGCTGGCAGCCTTCCAGCTTGCGGCTGGAGACGATCACGTGGGCGCCTTGCTGGGCCAGCAACTTGGCGATGGCCTCGCCGATGCCACGGCTGGCGCCGGAAACGAATGCGATCTTGCCATCGAGGTCGAACAGGTGGGTCTTGGACATAGCGGTTCCTTAAAGGGACGATTTGCTGATGACGTTCAGGCTCATCTGCTCGAGCAGCTTGTTCATGTGAATGAACTGCGCAAAGCGTTTGTCCTGGGTCTGGCCATGGAAGAAGCGGTAGTAGATCTGTTGCACGATGCCGGCCAGGCGGAACAGGCCGTAGGTGTAGTAGAAGTCGAAGTTGTCGATCTGCAGGCCTGCGCGCTCGGCGTAATAGTCGACGAACTCGCCGCGGGTGAGCATGCCGGGGGCGTTGCTCGGCTGGCGCCGCATCAGTTGCACCGGTGCCGGGTCCGCCGCTTCGATCCAGTAGGCGAGGGTGTTGCCCAGGTCCATCAGCGGGTCGCCGAGGGTGGTGAGTTCCCAGTCCAGCACGCCGATGATCTGCATCGGGTTGTGCGGATCGAGGATCACGTTATCGAAGCGGTAGTCGTTGTGCACGATGCTGGACGTGGGGTGATCGGCCGGCATCTTGTCGTTGAGCCAGGCGCGTACCGCTTCCCAGCGCGGTGCGTCGGGGGTCAGGGCTTTCTCGTAGCGGTCGCTCCAGCCGCGGATCTGGCGTGCCACGTAGCCCTCGGGCTTGCCCAGGTCGGCCAGGCCGCAGGCGTGGTAGTCCACCTGGTGCAGTTCGACGAACTTATCGATGAAGCTTTTGCACAACGCCTCGGTCCTGCTGGCGTCCAGGCCCAGTTCGGCTGGCAGGTCGGAGCGCAGGATGATGCCGTTGACGCGCTCCATCACATAGAACTCGGCACCGATCACCGACTCATCCGTGCAATGCACATAGGCTTTGGGGCAGTACGGGAAGCCGTCCTTGAGCTGGTTGAGAATGCGGTATTCGCGGCCCATGTCATGGGCGGACTTGGCCTTGTGACCAAAGGGCGGGCGACGCAGCACGAATTCCTGGCCGGGGTATTCCAGCAGGTAGGTCAGGTTGGACGCACCACCGGGAAACTGGCTGATCCTGGGCGTGCCGTCCAGGCCCGGGATATGGGCCTTGAGGTAGGGATCGATCAGGCTGGCATCAAGCTCTTCGCCTGGGCGAATCTGGGTCGATTGGTCGTTCAGCGCCATGCTTATCCCTTCTGCTTATTCTAAAGGCCTTGGACTATTTCCTAATCTAATGCGCGCAGCCGCCCAGCGACAAGGTCGGGGCGGCTTAATAGGTTAGCGTGTTGGACGATGATCAGCGTGCCTGATCGGTCATTTAGTGGGCGGGGGCAGGGCGACCGGGGTGAGCACCGGGCGGCCGGCAAAGTACTCCACCAGGTTGTCGGCCACGCGTTGCACGGTGTCGTGGGCGGCTTCCGGCGACAGTCCGGCCACGTGGGAGGTGAGCACGGTATTGCTGAGCTTCTTGAGCGCGTCGGGCACCTTGGGTTCGTCGTCGAATACGTCCAGCGCGGCGCCACCGATGCGACGCTGCTCCAGGGCGGCGACCAGGTCGGCGGTGACCACCACACTGCCACGGCCGATATTGACCAGGTAGCCATTCGGCCCCAGGGCATCCAGGGCGTGGCGGTCGATCAGGTGGCGAGTGCTGGCGCCGCCCGGCGTGGCCAGGATCAGGAAGTCCGAGGTGCGCGCCAGTTCAACGGCGGTGGCGCAGTAGGTGTAGTCCACATCGTCACGCGGTTGGCGGTTGTGATAGCTCACTTCCATGCCGAACCCCAGGGCAGCGCGCTTGGCGATCTCCATGCCCACGGCGCCCAACCCGAGAATGCCCAGTTGCTTGCCGCCCAGGGACGGGCGCATCACTTTGGGCCATTCGCTGCGGCGCACCGCGGCGTCGGTCTGCGGGATGCCGCGCACCAGCGACAGCAGCAACGCCATGGCGTGATCGGCCACCGACGGCGCATTCACCCCGGCGCCGTTGGTAACCACGATCCCGCGATTGCTGGCGGCCTGCAGGTCGACGTGTTCGTAGCCGGCGCCGATCACGCAGATGATTTCCAGCAGGGGCAGGGCGGCGATTTCCTCGGCGTACAAGCCCAGCGGGCCACGGGTCAGCACCGCCTTGATCTGGCTGCCGTGGGCCTTGATCGCTTCGGCGCGTTCGGCAGGGGTCGGCGCCAGGATCACATGAAAGTCATTGCCCTCGATGATGGGCAGGTATTCGTTGATGGTTTCAACCAGGACCAGAACAGTAGCGGTCATCGGAAGGCTCTTCCTGAAGGGTTTGAGGGGAGGAGTATGCCGTATTTGTGCGGTCAGAAGCGGATCTCGGCCACGCTGGCCCGCTTTACAAACGCACCGGCCAGGGTCGTATTGTGATGCTCGATGATCGCCTCGGCTTTTAGCGCCGGCGTGTCCATGCAGGTATGACCATCTTCGGGCAGCACCACCGAAAACCCCAACTCCACGGCGACCCGGCAGGTAGTGTCGATGCAGAACTGGGTTTTCATCCCGACGATCACCAACTCCTTGACCTGCGCCGCGCTCAGTTGCTGCTCAAGATCGGTGCCCAGGAAGCAACTGGGACGGGTCTTGTTGAACAGGTAATCGCGGGATTCGTCGACCTCTAGCTCATGCCACAGCTGCCAGAACGGGCTGCCGGCTGCAATCGGTGAGCCCCCAGGGCCGGTGTGGCGCGCCACGAAGATCGGTACGCTTGCGTTGCGCGCACGATGAATCAGCTGGTTGATGGAGGCGAGCACGCGTTCGCGTTCAAACGGTTTGTCCGGGCCATCGTATAAACCGGTTTGCATATCGATGATCAGCAGGGCGTCAGCCATGGTGTTGCTCCTGGTGGTTGCCGAACGGACGGAGCAAAAAAAGGCCCCGTCCATTGCTGGCGGGGCCTTGGGTTGGATCTGTGAAGTGTCTAGCTCAAGCACCCACAGCCACCGCGCGACCCGCCGTAAGCGGTCGTGATGGTGGTACGGGTGAGGACGAGCTGGATAATGTTCATGGCCCGATCATGCTGGGATGGGGGAAGGGCTGTCAACGGGCAACAGGGTATTTCTTGTAGCCTTCAGGAACTCGTCCGACAGGCTATTACCCCGTGTCGCACGCGCCAAGGTGACTGCGCCCACCATCATCGCGTAATGGGCCAGCATGGCTTGACGGTCTCCGTCGTCCAGTTGAGAGAAAATCTCCAGGGACTTTTCCACGCCTTCTATAAAGGTGTGCTGCAAGGCGGTATCAGCGGGTTCGTGGCACATATCCGGGGCGAAGGCCGAGACCGGGCAGCCGTCGCCGGGGTTGTCGCGGTGGGTGGCGGTCAGGTAAGGCCCCAGCACCGCCTGGCGGGCGGCCTGTTGATCATCGCTGTGCTCGATTTTGGCCTGCCAGCCCAGGTTGGCGTGCTCGAATGCCTGTTGGCAGGCTTCGGTGGCCAGGGCCTCCTTGGACGCGAAGTGCCCGTAGAACCCGCCGTGGGTCAGGCCGGCAGCGGCCATCACGTCTGACAGACTGATGCCGTGCAGCCCGCGTTCGCGAAACAGGTGCGTGGCGGCCTCGACGATGATTTCGCGGTTGAGATCGGCTTGTTTGCGGGAGACGCGAGGCATGGCGGGGCTCTCTGGATACACGGTGGGCGTTGTGTGAAAACTACAGTAACGTGTGAAATTCTAAAATAGATTTGTGCGGGAATGTATATCAGGTATCTCGCCAAGCGCCGCGAAAATCGCCGCCTACAGCCGCCCCTGCGGGCTTGCACCGCACCACCGTTCCTCAGCTAAGTCTTTGCTTATTCACAAGAATCCCGGACAATCCGGCCCCTTCTATGGTCGGGGCGCTGCCTGTCAGGTTTTTCTGACTCGTCCCGGCTGTGTAAATGCGGAGATCCGACCGGATGAATGATCAGGCCAATAGCGTCGACGAACGCTATGCAACGACACCTGCAACCCTCACAAGCTGGAGCCGCCAGGACACCACCTGGATGCTTGGCCTGTTCGGCACCGCCATTGGCGCCGGTACGCTGTTCTTGCCGATCAACGCGGGCCTGGGCGGCTTCTGGCCCCTGGTGATCCTCGCGCTGCTGGCGTTCCCGATGACCTTCTTCGCCCACCGTGGCCTGACCCGTTTCGTACTGTCTGGCCGTGCAGGCTCCGACATCACCGACGTAGTGGAAGAACACTTCGGCATCAAGGCCGGCGCGCTGATTACCTTGCTGTACTTCTTTGCGATCTTCCCGATTCTGCTGATCTACAGTGTGGCGTTGACCAACACGGTCGGCAGCTTCATGGAACACCAACTGCACATCGCGCCACCGCCACGGGCGATCCTGTCGTTCGTGCTGATCCTCGGCCTGCTGGGCGTGGTGCGTTGCGGCGAGCAAGTGATCGTCAAGGCCATGAGCCTGATGGTGTATCCGTTTATCGTCGCGTTGCTGTTCCTGGCGGTGTACCTGATCCCGCATTGGAACGGCGGCATCCTCAGCACCGCCAGCCAAGTCCCGGCACCGTCCGCACTGCTCAACACCCTGTGGCTGGCGATTCCGGTGATGGTGTTCTCGTTCAACCATTCGCCGATCATCTCGGCCTTTGCAGTGGACCAGAAGCGCCAGTACGGCGCCCACGCCGATGAGCGCAGCTCGCAGATTCTGTCCCGCGCGCACCTGTTGATGGTGGTGATGGTGCTGTTCTTCGTGTTCAGCTGCGTGCTGACCCTGTCGCCGGCGCAACTGGCCGAAGCGAAGGCGCAGAACCTGTCGATCCTGTCGTACCTGGCCAACCACTTCAATAACCCGACCATCGAGTTCGCAGCGCCGTTGATTGCGTTCGTGGCGATTGCCAAGTCGTTCCTGGGCCACTACATCGGCGCCAGTGAAGGCCTCAAGGGCCTGGTGCTGAAGACGGGGCGTCGTCCGGAGGCCAAGCGCCTGGACCGCATGACTGCGGCTTTCATGCTCGTGGTGTGCTGGATCGTGGCGACGTTGAACCCGAGCATTCTCGGCATGATCGAGGCGCTGGGCGGTCCGATCATTGCTTCGATTCTGTTCCTGATGCCGATGTATGCCATTCGCAAGGTGCCGGCCATGGCCAAGTACCGTGGGCAGGCGTCCAATGTGTTTGTCACGGCGGTGGGGTTGGTGGCGATTACTGCGGTGGTCTATTCGTTCTTCGCTTAAACCTGACGCGGTAAAAATGTGGGAGGGGGCTTGCCCCCGATCGCGGTGTCTCAGTGCCGGATTTATTGGCTGACCCACTGCTATCGGGGGCAAGCCCCCTCCCACATTTGTACTGCATTCCAGGCATAAAAAACGCCGCGTACCTCACGATACGCGGCGTTTTTTCACATCAACACCTTAGGCTTGAATCACCGGGATGTTGGCGCTTGCTGCGATCTTGCGGAACTCGGCGATCTGGTCGAAGTTCAGGTAGCGGTAGACGTCACTGGCCATGGTGTCCAGTTTCGCTGCGTAGCCCATGTACTCTTCGACGGTCGGCAGGCGACCCAGGGTAGAAGCTACCGCTGCCAGCTCGGCCGAAGCCAGGTAGACGTTGGCGCCGTCACCCAGACGGTTCGGGAAGTTACGGGTCGACGTCGACACCACGGTCGAATTCGGCTCAACACGTGCCTGGTTACCCATGCACAGCGAGCAGCCCGGCATTTCCATGCGCGCGCCAGCCTTGCCGTAGATGCCGTAGTAGCCTTCTTCGGTCAGTTGGTGAGCGTCCATCTTGGTCGGCGGCGACAGCCACAGACGGGTTGGCAGCTGACCCTTGACCTGCTCCAGCAGCTTGCCGGCCGCGCGGAAGTGACCGATGTTGGTCATGCACGAACCGATGAACACTTCGTCGATCTTCTCGCCGGCAACGCTCGACAGCAGGCGGGCATCGTCCGGGTCGTTCGGTGCGCAGAGGATCGGCTCGTTGATGTCGGCCAGGTCGATCTCGATGATTTCGGCGTATTCCGCGTCGGCATCGGCTTCCATCAGCTCAGGGTTCTTGACCCAGGCTTCCATCGCTTGGGCGCGACGTTCCAGGGTGCGTGCATCGCCGTAGCCTTCACCGATCATCCAGCGCAGCAGGGTGATGTTGGAGTTCAGGTATTCGGTGATCGACTCTTTCGACAGCTTGATGGTGCAACCGGCAGCCGAACGTTCAGCCGAGGCGTCGGACAGCTCGAAAGCCTGTTCCAGCGTCAGGTCGTTCAGGCCTTCGATTTCCAGGATGCGGCCGGAGAAGGCGTTCTTCTTGCCTTTCTTCTCTACAGTCAGCAGACCCGACTGGATCGCGTA
The DNA here is from genome assembly GCF_059133265.1 of Pseudomonas sp. FBCC-B1565. Classification (NCBI taxonomy): domain Bacteria; kingdom Pseudomonadati; phylum Pseudomonadota; class Gammaproteobacteria; order Pseudomonadales; family Pseudomonadaceae; genus Pseudomonas; species Pseudomonas sp. FBCC-B1565. Next base: position 3,752,539 of record NZ_CP101438.1, on the reverse strand, counting down.
GTAAGGAATGGCATGAACCAGGTCACGCAGGGTGATGCCAGGCTTCATCTTGCCTTTGAAGCGCACCAGGATCGATTCCGGCATGTCCAGTGGCATTACGCCAGTGGCTGCGGCGAACGCAACCAGACCGGAACCGGCCGGGAACGAGATGCCCATCGGGAAACGGGTGTGGGAGTCACCACCGGTACCCACGGTGTCCGGCAGCAGCATGCGGTTCAGCCAGCTGTGGATGATGCCGTCGCCTGGACGCAGCGATACACCGCCACGGGTCATGATGAAGTCAGGCAGGGTGTGGTGGGTGGTCACGTCGATCGGCTTTGGATAGGCCGCGGTGTGGCAGAACGACTGCATTACCAGGTCGGTCGAGAAGCCCAGGCACGCCAGGTCTTTCAGTTCGTCACGGGTCATCGGACCGGTGGTGTCCTGGGAACCCACGGTGGTCATCTTCGGTTCGCAGTAGGTGCCAGGACGAACGCCTTTGCCTTCTGGCAGGCCGCACGCCTTGCCGACCATTTTCTGCGCCAGGGTGAAGCCTTTGCCGGTGTCGACAGGCGCTTCAGGCAGCTTGAACAGGTCGGTTGGGCCCAGGCCCAGCTCGGCACGGGCCTTGTCGGTCAGGCCGCGACCGATGATCAGCGGGATACGGCCACCGGCGCGGACTTCGTCCAACAGCACCGGAGTCTTCATTTCGAAGGTGGTGATGACTTCGTCGGTGCCGTGTTTGCAGACCTTGCCAGCATGCGGGTACAGGTCGATCACGTCGCCCATGTTGATGTTGGAAACGTCGAATTCGATGGGCAGTGCGCCGGCATCTTCCATGGTGTTGTAGAAGATCGGGGCGATCTTGCTGCCGAAGCAGAAGCCGCCAGCGCGCTTGTTCGGCACGTACGGAACGTCGTCGCCGAAGAACCACAGTACGGAGTTGGTCGCGGATTTACGCGAGGAACCGGTACCGACCACGTCACCGACGTAGGCGATCGGGAAGCCCTGGCCGCGCATTTCTTCGATCTGCTTCATCGGGCCGGTCTTGCCTTGCTCGTCCGGCACAATGCCTTCACGGGCCATTTTCAGCATGGCCAGGGCGTGCAGTGGGATGTCGGGACGGGACCAGGCATCCGGCGCAGGGGACAGGTCGTCGGTGTTGGTTTCGCCGGTCACCTTGAATACGCGCAGGCTGATCTTGTCGGCCAGGGTAGGGCGGTTGCGGAACCACTCGCCGTCAGCCCAGGACTGGATCACGGCTTTGGCGTGTTCATTGCCGTTACGGGCTTTTTCGGCCACGTCGTGGAACGCATCGAACATCAGCAGGGTGTGCTTGAGTTGGGCGGCGGCGACGGGAGCCAGTGTGGCGTCGTCCAGCAGCTCGACCAGGGTCACGATGTTGTAGCCGCCTTGCATGGTGCCAAGCAGTTCAACGGCGCGTTTCTTGTCGATCAGGGGGGAAGTGGCTTCGCCCTTGGCCAGGGCAGACAGGAAACCGGCCTTGACGTAGGCAGCTTCGTCAACGCCTGGTGGAATGCGGTTGGTAATCAGGTCAACGAGGAATTCTTCTTCGCCAGCCGGGGGATTTTTCAGCAGCTCGACCAGGCCTGCGGTTTGTTCGGCGTTAAGCGGCTGGGGAACAATACCCAGGGCTGCGCGCTCTTCGATATGTTTGCGGTAGGCTTCAAGCACAGTTATTACCCTCATCAGTGGTCCCACGGGACGCTCATCCAGAAATGAACGGCACGCATGCGCTCGGGGGCTTTTTGGGCCGCAAAGCCAGCGCTGCCGGCATTCCTCACAGAAGCTGCTTTCAAAGTTTTACGCCTGCAGAACGGAGCTGATGAGGGTTGGCGAGGGCTCTGACCTACCGAGTCATGACCCGCGCCAACACCGTTCTGAAGGAACGACTGTGCTCGTGACGCTTTGAAAACAGCTTCCAGCGGATTATTGGCGCCTTACAAGGCCGGATGATTCTACGGCAAAAAATTTCTAAAGGTAAGTTGCCTGACCAAGTTTGCTGGGTGATCGAGCTTAGACAAAGGGCTAACATGGCGCATTGTTTTGCTGATCTGCGTGCCGTTACCCATGTCCAACCAAACCATCAAGACCCCCTGCGTCGGCCTGTGCTCCACGGTTTACGGCGATCTGGTGTGCCGGGGCTGCAAGCGCTTCCACCACGAAGTGATCCAGTGGAATGGCTATAACGAAGAAGAAAAACGTGCGGTCTGGCTACGCCTGGAGCAGCTGTTGGTGCAGGTAATGGCCGGCAAACTGGAGGTTTTCGACCCCAAGACCCTGCGCGGCCAGTTGGAACAGCGCAAGATCCGCTTCGTGCCGCACCAGTCCGAGTACTGCTGGGCCTACCAGTTGATCGCCCGGGGGGCGCGGGTGATCTCCAACCTGGAGGCCTATGGCATGGTGCTATTGCCGGAGTTTCGCGACTGGCCGTTGCCGGACCTGCGCGATGCGATTGATCGGGAGTTCTTTATCCTGTCCGAGGCGCATTACCAGCGCTATATCGCGCCGGGGTTTCTGCGCGATGTGTTTTCCAACTGACAACGGATAACCCCTGTGGGAGGGGGCTTGCCCCCGATGGCAGTGTGTCAGCCTGGGATTTATCCACTGACACACCCTCATCGGGGGCAAGCCCCCTCCCACATTTTTTATCTTCATTGTTTGAAAGGTCGGCATCAGGTCTTGTTGGCCTGCTCCACGAGGCGATCCATCACTTCGTCAGGTTTCAGCACCAGTACGTCACTTTCCAGGGCGTCCAGCACCACCTCTGCGGTGTTACCGATCAGCGCCCCGGAAATCCCGGTGCGCCCTACGGTGCCGATGATCGTGACCGCCGCCGACAGTTTGTGGGCAAGGTAGGGGATCAGTACATCGGCAGGGCCTTCTTCAATATGCAGGTGTTTGTCATCCACATCGAACTCCGCCTGGAACGCCCTGCATTGCTCGCGATACCGCGCCTCGATGGTTTCCTTGAGCTGGAACGTCGGGTCCGCCGCCGACAGCATCGGCGAAGGATGCGCGCTGATCACATGCAACTGCGCCTTGGCCAGGTTGGCGATATCAAAGCCATGGTCAATGATCGAATTGTGCAGCGAACGGTGTTCGCCATCGGTATTGCCGACGTCGATCGCCGCCAGGATCTTTGCGCCCGTCCAGGGTGTGGACGTCTTGACCAGCAATACCGCACTCGGGCAATAGCGCAGCAGCTTCCAGTCCGCCGGCGTCAGCAGGGCTTTTTTCAGCGGGTTGTCCGGGAAGTGCTGCTTGATCACCAATCCGCAGCCCTCGGCCTGCTGCACGTCGATGATGGTTTCATGCAGGCTGGCATTCCACGCCTGTTCGGTGCTGACGCTGTAGCCGTCCTCCTTCAAACCCGCCTTGAGCAGGGCCAGCAGCGCCGAGTGCTCATGCTTCTTGTCGCACACCAGCAAGTGCAGGTGCGCATCGGTGACCCCGGCAATCAGCTTGGCACGCTTGAGGGCCAGGCTTTCCGAGTGCTCGGGTTCGATGATCACCAGGATGCTGCGGATGGCTTGCATGATCGGGATCTCCATAAAAAGGACGGGGGCCTGGAACAACTATAGTTGCTGGCGTGCGCACGTCATGTTGATGCACATCAAGGCCGGTGGCTGGTGGTCTGCGGCGGGGTCGGTATAATCGCCGGCCTTTTGTGATCCTTTTGCCCGTGAGCCCGATGAACCTGCCAGAAATCCACGAATTCCTCGGTTGCCGCACCCCTGATGCCTGGGTCCAGGCCGCGCTGGCCAATCAGGAAACCCTGCTGATCGACCACAAGAACTGCGAATTCAAAGCCGCCAGCACCGCCCTGAGCCTGATCGCCAAGTACTACAGCCATGTCGACCTGATCAACATGATGTCGCGCCTGGCCCGCGAGGAGTTGGTGCATCACGAGCAGGTCATGCGCCTGATGAAAAAGCGCAAGATCGAGCTGCGCCAGCTGCATGCCGGGCGCTACGCCTCGGGCTTGCGCAAAGTGGTGCGCAGCCATGAACCGGTGAAACTGGTGGATACCTTGGTGGTCGGCGCCTTTATCGAAGCGCGCAGTTGCGAGCGTTTCGAAGCCCTGGTGCCGCATTTGGACGAAGAACTCGGCAAGTTCTACTTCGGCCTGCTGAAAAGCGAGGCGCGGCACTTCCAGGGTTACCTGAAGCTGGCGTACCAGTATGGCGACACCAAGGACGTCGCCCAGGTGATCGAGCGGGTGAGGGCGACCGAGCAGGACCTGATCGAGTCACCCGACATCGAGTTCCGCTTTCACAGTGGCGTGCCAGCCTGAGGCCACGGCCACACCGAGCAACGCGGCGATCCCGGTCAGCAGCAGGATCACCGTCTGCGTCCCCAGTGGCGCCGCCAGCACCGCCACCGCCAGGCCGGCCAAGGGTTGCGGCAGGTTGTTGAGTAGGGTGATCACGCCCACGGTCTTGCCGAAGTCCTGCACGGGGATCACCCGCTGGCGGGTGCTGCGCAGGTAGACGTTGAACATCTTGTCGAAGCCGGTCACCAACAGGAAACCCACGGCGTACAGCCACACGCCTGGGCTTGCGGCCATGATCAACGCCCCCACGCCGATCATCGAATAGGACAAGCCGCCCAGTACCTTCAACGGCAGTCCGGCCCGGGCCAGGTAAAACAAAATTCCGATGGTCACTAATGCGCCCGCTGCCTGCAGCAAGGCATAGGCGTCCTTGCCCGCCGCAAACTGGCCGGTGACCATCGCCGCCGACGTGGCCAGGGTGACGCCAATGATCAGGTTCACCCCCACGGCCAGGGTGATGATCCGTTTCAAGTCCGGCAGGTTGCGGATATGCCCGAACGCAATCTTTAGCGGTCGCAGCCAGATGTCCTGATGCTGTTCGAAGGTTTCCAGGTGCGCCGTGCTGGAGCGTTGCCACACGCGCATCGCCAGGTCGGCCAGCACAAACAATCCGGCCACGGCCAGTACCACCCAATGCCAGGCCCAGACTTCCAGCATCAGCGCCGCCACCAGCGGCCCCAGCACCAGCCCGCTCTGGTCGGCGATCTGCGAGTAGGAGAGGGTCTTGGCGTAGCTGTAGTGCGCGAAGATATGCGGCATCAGCACTTCCCGCGCCATGATGCCCTGGGTCGTGAGCACCCCGCACAGCGCCGAGAGCAGGACAATCCAGTAAAGGCCATCGAACACCCCATACAACACCACCGCGAGCACGCACGCCAGCGCCCGGTATACCTGGCTGATCTGCAGCAGGCGCACCGGCGTGAACTTGTCGCACAAGGCGCCGCACACCGGGAACGCCAGGTAACGCGGCAGCGACTCGACGAAGAATGCCAGCCCGGCCCAGGCTACACTCTGGGTGGTCTGGAATACGATCAGGGGCACGATGAACAGCAGGATCTGGTCCGCCAGCCGCGACAGGAACAGCGAAACAAAGAACGCCAGGTAATCCTTGCGCATACAACTCCCTGTGGACGGCGTTAAAGAGTGCGGGGTATTTGTTAAAAACTCTTAAAAGCATGAAGCTTCGTCGGCAGCCGCTGCGCAGTTGCTTTAGTTGCGCAGCTTGCCACCTATAATGCCAGCTCTTCAATCCGCGTCTGCACACTGAGAACTTATGGAAAACCTGGGGTTGGGCAAGGTCTTGCTCGTTGAAGACGACGAAAAACTCGCGGGGCTCATCGCGCACTTCCTGGCGCAGCATGGCTTCGAGGTGCGCGTGGAGCACCGGGGCGATGAGGCATTGGCGGCGTTCCTGGAGTTCAAGCCGAAGATCGTCGTGCTCGACCTGATGCTGCCTGGCCAGAGTGGCCTGCATGTGTGCCGCGGGATCCGCGCCGTGTCCGACACGCCGATTGTGATCCTCACGGCCAAGGAAGATGACCTTGACCACATCCTGGGCCTGGAGTCCGGCGCCGACGACTATGTGATCAAGCCGATCAAGCCGCCTGTGCTGCTGGCGCGCCTGCGTGCGCTGCAACGACGCCAGGCCCCGGAGCCGACCGTGCGCGGTGCCCTGGCATTCGGGCGGTTGGCCATTGATCGCAGTTGCCGGGGCGTCAGCCTGGGCGACGACAAGATCGATCTGACCACCATGGAGTTCGAGCTGCTGTGGCTGCTGGCCAGCAACTCGGGCACGATCCTGTCCCGCGATGACATCCTCAACCGCATGCGCGGTATCGCGTTCGACGGCCTCAACCGCAGCGTCGACGTGTACATCAGCAAACTGCGCAGCAAGCTCAACGACAACCCCCGTGAACCGGTGTGTATCAAGACCATCTGGGGCAAGGGCTACCTGTTCAATCCGTTCGCGTGGGAGGCTTAAATGCTGCGGCTGTTTCTGCGCCTGTATGTGATCCTGGCGCTCGGTCTGGCGGGGGCGATCTGGCTGGTCAACTACACCTTCGACGAGCTGTTGCCCGAAGCCAACGAAACCTATAACCGCGAAGCCTTGCGCGGCCCGGCGTATGCCCTGGTGGAGCAACTGCGTCCGCTCAGGGCCGACGAACGCCCGGCCCGGCTGGCTGAGCTGCAACCCCATTACGGGCTGCACTTGAAGTTGGTCCAGAAGGACACCCAGGCACTCACCGAGCGCGAGACGCAACTGCTGGCTGCGGGTTTGCTGGTGGTGCGCGGTGATTTCATGGAGTTTCTCACCAGTATTGACGGCGGCCCGCAACTGCTGGAAATCAAGCTGCCGGAAGAACCCAAGTGGCTCTACCTGTGGGCCTATGGTTTCCTCGGGGTGTGCCTGGCGATCGTGCTGTATTTCTGGGTACGCCCGCACTGGCGCGACCTCGAGCATATTCGCCTGGCCGCACAACGCTTTGGTGACAACGACCTCAGTTCTCGCATCCTGCTGCCGCGCCGTTCCACCGTGCGCGAACTGGCGGGGCACTTCAACCAGATGGCCGAGCGCATCGAAAGCCTGATCGCCAACCTGCGCGAACTGACCAATGCGGTGTCGCACGAGCTGCGCACGCCGATTGCACGCCTGTCGTTCGAGCTCGACCAGCTCAAGCAACAAGCCGACCCGCGTCTGCGTGGCGAACTGATCGCCGACATGTATGCCGACCTGGGCGAGCTGGAAGAAATGGTCTCCGAACTGCTCACCTACGCCAGCCTGGAGCGCGGCGCCACCCAGGTCACCCGCGAGCGCATCGAGGCCCACAGCTGGCTCGACAGTGTGATCGGCAGCGTGGCGCTGGAGGCCGAAGCCGCGGGCATCCAGTTGTCGTTGCGCACCTGCGAAGTGGACTATATCCAGATCGAGCCGCGCTTTATGGCGCGTGCGGTGATCAACCTGCTGCGCAATGCCATTCGGTATGCCGAGCGCCGTGTGGAAGTGTCGTTGGTCAAGTTCGGCAGCGGGTATGAAGTGCGGGTGTGTGATGACGGCCCTGGCGTGCCGGAGGAAGGCCGTTCGAAGATCTTCCAACCCTTCATGCGCCTGGATGCCAGCCGTGACCGCCGCACCGGTGGCTTCGGCCTGGGCCTGGCGCTGGTGCAGCGGGTGTCGCAGTGGCACGGTGGCCAGGTGCAGGTGCAGGATTCGGAATGGGGCGGCGCCTCCTTCCGGATGACCTGGGCTTACGCCGAATAATGTGGGAGGGGGCTTGCCCCCGATGGCGGTGGATCAGTCCACATCGCTATCGAGGGCAAGCCCCCTCCCACCTATCCAATCAGAACGTGTATTCCAGCACGCCCATCACCGACGTCTGCAAGCGTCGCTCCACAATCGGGCTCTTGCCCGCTTCATCCGCCAGGTACTGCACATCCAGCAAGGTCGAGAACTCGGTGTGCTCGCTGATCGGCAGGCTCCAGACCAGGTTCAGGCCATTGCTGATATTGCCGGCACCGGCCTTGTAGGCCTTGAAGCGGCTGCGTGCGGCCTGGCCGGTGGTGACGCCGTACCAGGTCTGCATATAGTCACGGTCGCCAAAGTGGCTGTTGATGTTGGCATCGACGGAGCCATAACGGCCTTCGTACAGCGTGGTGCCCAGGCTCAGCTCCAAATGCGTAAAGGCCTTGCCGCTGTCCTTGTGGTCATCTTCCTTGAGCGCGTGCTCCAGGGTCGCGCCGACAATGGCGCCGCCGAGATTGTAGTGGGCGCTCACGCCCAGCTGCGGGCGTGACTTGATTTCGCCCATGCCCTTGAGGCGCTTGGAGCCCAAGTGCATGGATTCGTTTTTGTCCTTGCGCGATGCACTGGCGCCGACATACGCACTGAAACTCAAGGCATTGCCTTCGTAGCCCCAGCCCAGGCCTTTGTCGGTGTCGAGGAAAATCCCCCAGGGGCTGACGATGGCGCCGCCGAACACCGGCGCAGTCATGCGCTCATCGCTGCCGCTGTAGCGGGGCAGGTTGGCCACGCCGGCTTTGAGCGTGTAGGTCCAGTCCTCGGCCAGCACTGCGTCGGCGCTTGCCAGCAAACACAGCGAGGTGAGGGACAGGCAGAGGTTTTTGGGGCTCATCAGGGTTTTCATGTCGGTCAGAAACTCAAGGGTGGATGGGTACGTTTGAAGGAGTATCCCGAGGCGCTAAGGCCGTTGACCTGGCGGCTGACGGTGTCGCCCAGGCCATAACCGTTGCCGGCGAGTACGGCGTGGGCGTTGTCCACCGGCAGCAGGATGTAATCGGTCAAAGGCTCGTCGTGCAGTTGGCCGCGAATCACCAGGAAGCCGTCTTCCAGGCGCACGCTGATGCCGCTCAACGGCGCGTCGGGTTCATGGGTGTTGAGCACTTGATAGGTGCCGACGGTGTCGGCCCAGGCCATGGGCAAGGGCGGCGGGTCGATGCGTTCGCCGATGGCGATGCGCTGGCCGTGGCTGCGCGCGGTGAGCATCTGTCGGCCCTGCACAGTGATCACGTCGAGCTGTACGCGGCCGAGTTCGCCGAGGTCCTTGAGCCAGAACCCGAGGACTTTCTTTTGCGCGCGCAGCCAGCCGTGGTCGTCACGCAGCAGCTCGAAGTCGTAGCCGGCCAGTTCGCCGCGTAGCCGACCGGCGTCGTCCCGGATGCGGAACACGCCCCAGGCGGTGGCGTAAAAGCCGGACAGGCGCTGGCGGTCGATGGCGGCCGGCACCTGGCGCAGCTTGAGCCCGTGACGGGGCGCCTGGCACTCGTCGCTGCACACCGGCTCGCCGGTCTGCGCCTGGAGCATCAGGCGCAGGGTGTCGGTGGCCAGGTTGGCGACCAGGTCTTCGGCGTTGCTGTCATTGGCCATGATGATCACCGCCAGTTGCTGGTCCGGCAGCAGGGTCAACTGCGCGGCAAAATCATCGCCGCCACCGCTGTGCTGGTAGGTGCGCACGCCAGGCCCGACCGGCTCGTCACCGCACGGCGCGAGAAACCAGGCCAGGCCGATCCGGCAATCGAAGTCCAGGGCGTTGCCGGTGTTTTGCTGGGTGAACATGTCATCGATGGACCGCTGGTTCATCACCCGGTTGCCCTTGTACAGGCCCTCGGCGAACAACATCTGTACGTAATGGCTGAGGTCCTTGGGGCTGGCCCACAAACCGCCGGCCGCCAGGTCACGCACTTGCGCGTCGGTGCTGGCGATACCACCCTGATAGCCCTGGGCGCGATAACCCGCCTGTACTGCGGTGCCGATAAAACTCGCCTGGTTCATCTCCAGCGGCTTGAGCAGGCTGTGTTGCAATTGAGCCTCGAACTCTCTGCCGCTGCTGCGTTCGATCGCCGCGCCGACCAGCGCATAACCCAGGTTGGAATAGGCCACTTGGGTGCCGGGCGGTGTGCTCAGCCAGACGCCGGACAGGCGCATCGGCATCTGCCCCATGGCATAGCTGTTGCGCAGGTCGCGCAGGTGCTCGCTGGGCAGGCCGGATTGATGACTGAGCAGGCGACGCAAGGTGATGTCGCGGTCGGCGGCCTGCTGGTCGGTGTGGAAACGCGAACGCACATAGAACTCGCGCAACGTCTGTTGGATCGGTGCGTCCAGCGCCAGCCGCTGCTGTTCAACCAGTTGCAGGGCGGCGCTGGCGGTGAGCAGCTTGGAAATCGCACCAGCGCGAAACGCCGTGTTCGGCGTCACGGGCACGCCCAGGGTTTTGTCGGCCATGCCGAACCCGCGCGCCCAGATCAACTCCTGCCCGTTGACCAGTGCAATCGACAAACCGGGCACATTGGCCTGGGCCATATCCCGGGGGATGCGGGTTTGCAGGTAGCGGATGATCGCGCTGTAGTCGCCCTTGGGGATCGGCGGCGGGGTAGAGGCTTGCCCCTGGCAGCCGATGCTGCCCAACAGGCAACCGAGCAATGGAATACCGCGCAACGTGCGAAGCATGATGAGCACCCGGCAGGTGGTTTGGATGCTCAAATGCTAGGGGCGTGGCGCCCGGGGGTCTTTGACAGCTTTGTCGAGAAACTGTCAAAGACTGTTAACGCGCCAAGGTGTGTGGCTCATGTCACGTCAGTGCAATACGCGTTGGAGGAACTGCCGTGTCCTTTCTTCCTGTGGCTCATTGATTACCTGGCGAGCGTCACCGACTTCACAGATCAACCCGTTATCGAAGAATGCAATTCGGTCTGCGCACTCGCGAGCGAAGGCAATGTCATGGGTCACCATGATGAGGGTCATGCCTGAGTCCTTGAGTTTGCGGATAGTATCCAGCACCTCTCCCACGAGTTCAGGGTCGAGGGCGGAGGTGACCTCGTCGAATAGCATGTAGTCAGGCTGCATGGCCAGGGCGCGCGCTATCGCCAGTCGTTGCTGCTGGCCTCCAGACAGGCTGGCAGGGCGCATGTCTGCGCGATTGTCGAGGCCGACGAAAGCCAGGTGGTCACGAGCCAGTTGCAGAGCCTGGGCGTTGGGAAGCTTCTTGACCAGGCGCGGCGCCAGCGCCACGTTCTCCAGGGCGGTGAGGTGGGGGAATGCGTTGTATTGCTGGAACACGATGCCGAGCTTCTGGCGCAACTTGTTCAGGTCGGTTCCCCTGGCGTGCACATCCGTGCCGTCGACCATGATGCTACCTCCTTGAATCGGCTCCAGGCCATTGATGCACTGGAGCAAGGTGGACTTCCCCGACCCGCTGGCGCCGATCAGGCACAACACTTCACTCTTCTGGATGGTCAGGTTGACGCCCTTGATGACTTCGACAGCGCCGAAGCTTTTGCGGACATCCTTGATATCAATCATGGTGCATTACCTTTTCGAGATGGCGGCTGTAGCGGGAGATCGGGTAGCAGATCGCAAAGTAGAAGAGACCTGCGCCCGCGAGCACCAGGAGTGCTTCGTTCGAGCGGTTGATCAGGATCTGTGAAGCTCTCAGCAGCTCGATGTAGCCCACTACGCTCACGAGGGCTGTATCTTTTGTCAGGCCTATCACTGTGCCAATCCAGCCGGGAAGCAGTGTGCGAAAGGCAAGCGGGGCGGATAGGTGGCGCAGCTCCTGCCAATAGCTCAGCCCGAGTGACCGGCTGGCTTTTTTCAGTTGCGGGCGCACGGATTGCAAACCCGCGCGGACCAGTTCCGAGGTCAGCATGCCCATGTACAGGCTGAGGACGACAACCCCGATAAACAGTGGGCTCATCCCGAAGCCGGCCATGGCAAACAGGCTGTTGACCAGGATGAACTGGATGATCAGCGGAATGCTGCGGATGACGTTGACGAACGGTCCGAGTGCGAGACGTGCGAACACTGATTCTTGTCGAAGCCAACCGATCATCACGCCGAGCAGGCTGCCAAAAAAGGTGGCCAGCAGCGTCAGTAACAAGGTGTGCCACATACCGGTGAGCACAAACGGAAGATCGCCCCAGTGCAAACCTGAGTAAGCCAATTGGAATTGCATGATTGCCTACCCCTTGAACACGCGCCAGAAAGTGAGTCGGGCGCCGCCCTCGATAAGCTTGGACATGACGAAGTAGATCACGGCGGCGATGATGAAAAACTCAAACGTCCTGAAGGATTCGGACTGGGCCGCCTGCGTGGCGCCCGTGAGTTCGCGCAGGCCGATGATCATGCCCAGCGAGCTGTTGAGCAGGGCCCAGTTGAGTTGGTTGACGTAAGGGAAATAGACAATCCTGAACAGCTGCGGAAAGACCACATGGGTGTAGGCAGCGAATGATGAAATACCCAACGACCTGGCTGCGCGGTGTTGTTGTCGTGGAATAGCCTGCAACCCGCCACGAAAAATCTCGGCGAGGTAGCCGGCGTTGTTGAAAGACAGGGCGAACAGCATCGCCAGGTAGCTGGAGAAATGCAGCCCCAGTGCGCCAAGGCCAAAATAGATCATGTACACCTGGAACAGCGCTGGTGTATTGCGAGCGACTTCGATCCAGGACGTTGCGACAGCGTATCCAAGGCCTTTTTCCTGTTGACGTAACAGGGTCAGCGCAAGGGCGATCAGCGTGCCGATGATCATTGAAAGTACGGTCAGCACCAGCGTCGTTTTTGCCCCCTCGATCAGCTCGGGGAGCTTCTCCCAGACCATTGACCAATAAAACGTGTACCCGAACATAGCGCAGGCTCCAGGCAGGAGCGGCCGCGGCCGGCCGCTCGGAAGGTGAGGTTAGTAGTCCACGCCGGCAACTGTCAGCAAAGGCGCCTCGCCGTCACCGAAGTACTGCGCATACAGTTCTTGGTAGCGACCGTTCTTGACTTGGGTCCATACGAAGGTCTTCACCCAATTGAGCATCTGCGGGTCTGACTTTTTGACGGCGATGCCGCACAGGTCGGGAGGCGTAGGTGCTACTCCCTTGATCGTGAGCGTGGGAAATTGACCGCTCTGAACCAGTGCGGCCGCCGATGCATTTCCGATGATCACGCCGTCTATCTTGCCCTGGGCCAGTGCCAGGTAACCTTCGGCTTCGCTGCCGAACCCCGTATAGCTGCCGTTCGGGTCATCCCAGCCTTTGCGTAGCGCCTGCAGTTCCTGCTCGGTCGTGGTGCCTGTGACACCACCGATGTTGCGGCCTTTCAGGTCCTCGAAACGTTCGATGTTGGCGTCTTTGCGGGTGAGTACAACGTTGGTGTAGTTCACGTAGGGCTGGGAAAAATTCACGCTCATGGCGCGCTGGGGTGAGATCGAGGTGGAAGCAATCAGCACGTCGATGCGATTGGACACCAGTGCGGGAATACGTTCGGAGGAAGGTGTCTCGACAATCACGGCCTTTGCCCCAAGGGCCTTGGCCATGTCCTTGCAGTACTGAACGTCGTATCCCTCCGGCTCATTGGCCTGGTTGCGAAAACCCGCCGGCGGGTAGTCGAGTTGCACACCGCATCGTAGGGTTTTTGATGAAATGACCTGGTCCAGGGTTGAACCGGCGCCGGCTGAGTTCATGGAAGCGGTTGTGGCGAGGACGAGCAGGAGAGAGGTGCTTGCGTGACGTGCAATGTTCATGGAAATCCCCGATCTGATTGGCATTGTATTTTTTAGGGGTGTGGCGTTGGTATGCGTTGTATCCAATCTACATCTGTCGAAAAATCTACCAAATGTTTATTCGCGGAAGTAGAGGGGGAAACAGGGTTTTTTGCATTGAAGGTCAAAAAAACAGCCTATAAATTCTAAATAAACCTTAAAAAACAATTGGTTGTGTCTAATAAAAAAGATGTTGCTGACTATGAAGTGTGTCAGGGTTTGGCAGACGCAGCAGCGACGGTTGACAGATTGTGTTTATTGTATCCAATCTACATGCGCTCGTTCTGGTCGATCAGATCGGGCATGATTGCTTTCAAAAAGGTGCATTTTTTCCATCTGAAAAGGGTGCGATTCATGAGGCACGTAATCGTCATTGGCGCCGGCATTGTGGGGCTGGCAACGGCGCATCATCTGCTGGGGGCGGGAGTCCGCGTCACCCTGGTTGACCGCGACCCTGAAGGTGACAAAGCATCGTTCGGCAATGCCGGAGGCATCGCGGTCACGGAAGTGATTCCAGCTGCGGTGCCGGGCGTGTTGTGGAAAGTGCCCGGATGGCTGGCGGACCCGTTGGGACCCCTGGCGATACGTCCGGGGCACGCGCCCAGGTTGATACCGTGGCTGCTGCGTTTCTCCCGTGCCGGCAGGCCCTCGGAGTTCAAGCGCATATCGGCGGCGTTGGCGGCACTTAACGCTCGGGTCTACGACGACCTGCTGCCGCTGCTCGCGGAACACAATCTTCGCGAAGAGCTGCTACAACTCGGCGCCCTGACGGTCTACGAGAAAGAAGCGGCGTTTGACAAGGACGCAATGCAGTGGGGCCTCAAACGAGCGTGGGGTGTTGAGGTGCGCACGTTGACCGGCAACGAAGCACGTGAAATCGAGCCTGCACTGGGTCGGACAATCACGCGCGGGGTGTTCACACCCCAGTGGTCACACGTCAGGGACCCCAAGACCCTGGTTGATAAGTTGCGTCAGTCATTGCTTGCCAGGGGGCTTTGCATTCAGGTCGCCGAGGCCTGTGGTATCCGGCCGGGCCTTGAGGGTAGCGCTGTGTCGGTGGGGCTCGTCGATGGCCGGTGGTTAACGGCCGATAAGGTCGTGGTCGCCGCCGGTGCGTGGTCAGGCCTACTCGCCCAGCGCCTTGGCGACAAGGTCTTGCTGGAAAGCGAGCGAGGCTACAACACCACCCTTCCCGAACCGGGTGTCGTCTTGTCCAGGGAGGTGATCTTCGCGGAGCGCCACTTCGTGGCCACGCCGTTGAGCTGTGGTTTGAGGGTCGGTGGCGCCGCGGAGTTCGGCGGGTTGAATGCACCGGCGAATTTCAAGCGCTCCCAGGCCTTGGCCAGGCTGGCCGCGCTCTATCTGCCCGGGTTGCGTACGGAGGGCGGTACCCGTTGGGCCGGGCATCGCCCTGCGACCCCTGACAGCCTGCCGGTGATCGGCGCCTCAGCGCGCCATCCCTCGGTGATATACGCCTTTGGCCATGGTCATCTCGGGCTTACCCAGGCGGCCACAACCGGTCGCTTGGTCAGCGATATTGCTCTGGGCAAACCCTCTTTGGTCGACCTTGAACCCTATGCAATCAGCCGTTTCAACTAACGCGTTCAAAAGGGAGTTCCTATGTCTCGTCATACGTTCTTTTGCATCGATGCGCATACCTGTGGCAATCCGGTGCGCATCGTCACCGCGGGGGGGCCTTTGCTGCCCAATGTTTCAATGGCTGAAAAGCGTCAGATTTTCCAGCGCGAGCATGATTGGGTGCGACAAGCGTTGATGTTCGAACCGCGTGGTCATGATGGGATGTCAGGCAGCATCTTGTATCCGTCGTCACGTGAGGATTGCGACATCGGCGTGTTGTTCATTGAGGTCAGTGGCTGCCTGCCAATGTGCGGTCACGGCACCATCGGAACGGTGACTGCGGCGCTGGAAGCCGGTCTGGTGGTGCCGAGGATCGAGGGTTCGTTGGCCATCGAGGCGCCGGCCGGGCGCGTTGCGATCGACTACGTGAAAAACGGTACGAGAGTGGAGCAGGTTCGCCTGTACAACGTTGCGAGTTATCTCCACGCAGCTGATGTGGCGCTTGATGTACCCACCCTGGGCAAATTGAACATAGACCTGGCGTATGGAGGAAATTTCTACGTCATCATCGAGCCGCAAGCCGGTTGGGATGGCCTGGATTCAATGGACGTCAGTGAAATTATTCGGTTGAGTCCTCTGGTTCGTCAGGCCGCGCAGGCGCTGCTGGCGCCGGTGCATCCGCAAGACAGTCGTATCCAGGGCATCAGCCATGTGATGTGGTGTGACAAACCCAGGAACCCACGCGCGCACGCGCGCAACGCAGTGTTTTACGGTGACAAGGCCATTGATCGTTCACCGTGTGGCACAGGTTCTTCTGCGCGCATGGCACAACTGGTCGCCCGAAGCCGCTTGAAGGTGGGCGATACGTTTGTCCACGAGAGCATCATCGGCACACTGTTTGATTGTCGGGTCGAGTCGGCGACGGAGGTAGGTGCTTTCCCGGGCATCATGCCGAGCATTGCTGGTTGGGCTCAGGTCACGGGGCACAACACTATTCTTGTGGATGAGCGCGATCCGCTGGCGCATGGGTTTCAACTCAATTGAGCCAAGTGGACAAGCCCCTCCGCCAAGGAGGGGCGCCACTGGCATTCAAGCCTGGGTTTCTTTATCGCGTTTTTTCTTGAGCAGTGTGACCAGGTCAGAACCTGCACGCTGAATGTGCTTGCGCAGGAACTGAACCGCTTTCTTGACATCACGTTTTTCGCACAGGTGGAGTAGCTCGCGGTGGTCGACTTCGGCTTCTTTTTTCCCCGCGGTCAGCAACAGTTGCAGGCGGATGTATCGATCCGTCTGAACGTTGATGCCTTGAACGATAGCCAGCGTTTGCACACGATCAGCCGCTGCATACAGGCTTTGATGAAACAGCCAATTGAGCTTGCCCCATTGCGCGATGTCATCGTCGAGGTAGGCGGCTTCAAGTTGCGGCAGCAATTGTTTGGTGGCCGCAAAGTGTGCGTCGGTCATTTTCGGCAGGGAGCGTTCCAATAGCTCGGATTCCAATAGCGCACGCAGGTCAAACAACTCCGCGATTTGCTCAAGGGGAATGGACTTCACCACGGAGCCTTTGTGAATCTGCGTCGTGATCAGCCCGGACGCCTCCAGCTCCTTGAATGCTTCACGCACCGGCATGCGGCTCACACCGTACTCGGTCGCAATGGTCTCTTGGATCAGCGACTCGCCTTCCTTGAATTCCCCATTCAGGATCCGCTCACGCAGTGATTCCGCCAGGGTTTCAGGCAAGCTTTGACGTTTGATGCGCAGGTTGGGTAAAGGCTCTTTCTTCGGCATTCTTCAACTACTGACAGGTGAATGGATCCAGGATTTGAGATCCCCATCGGTCGATCATACCTCAGGCTCACGAGTGTAGGACGCTTCCAGTAAATGAGCGCGAAACATGTCAAGGTTTCACTGTGCCATCTATCCTTCGGCTGAGCCCTAATGGGTTGCTGTCCTGGAGTGCCGGGGGTAGCAAAGCCTGGGGGAAGTCCTGGTAACACACGGGGCGCAGGAATCGATTGATCGCCAGGCTGCCTACTGAAGTGGAGCGAGGGTCGGAAGTCGCCGGGAAGGGGCCACCATGAACCATGGCATGACAGACTTCCACGCCTGTGCCGAAACCGTTCAGCAGAATACGTCCGGCCTTTTTCTCCAGTGTGGGCAGCAGCGCGGCGAGTGCGGGGTAGTCGTTGGTGCTGGCGTGAACGGAAATCGTCAATTGACCTCCCAGCGCTTCAAGTACCTGCAGCAGGCTGGAGGCATCGGGGCATCGAACGATCAACGATGAGGCGCCAAAGACCTCGTCACGCAGTTCTGTATTTTTCAGGAACGCATGCGCGCTGGTGGCGAACAGCGCGGCCTGCCCTTGGAAGCTTTCACCTTGTCGTCCTCGTCCAAGCAGTTCTACGCCAGACTGCGCACGCAGTTTTTCGACACCGTCGCAATAATTGTCATAGATCAGACGCGTCAGCATGGTTGTCGCAGGTGCGGCGCTCAGGGCGATGATTGCCGCGTGCTCAAAGGCTGCGAGTGACGGGCCCTCGATCGCCAGGATCAATCCAGGGTTCGTACAGAACTGGCCTGCGCCCAGGATGAGCGAAGCGACGAAGGTGTCAGCGATCGCCGCACTGCGTTCGGCCAGCGCATGGGGCAGCAACACCACTGGGTTGATCGCGCTCATTTCGGCGTAGACCGGTATCGGCTCCGGGCGCGCCGCTGCAATATTCATCAAGGCTATGCCTGCTCGTTGCGAACCCGTGAAGCCCACCGCCTTGATCCGGTGATCGGCAACCAGGGCCTGGCTGATGCTGTGCTGCGCATCGAATATCAGGGAGAAAACGCCCTCCGGTAAATTGCATGCACTTATTGAACGCTGAATCGCCTGGCCCACCAGCTCGGATGTACCTGGATGCGCCGAGTGCGCCTTGACGATCACTGGGCAGCCGGCGGCCAGTGCAGAGGCGGTATCGCCCCCCGCGACAGAAAACGCCAGTGGAAAATTGGACGCGCCGAACACGGCCACCGGGCCAAGGGCAATGTTGCGCAGCCGGATGTCTGCGCGTGGCAGTGGTGTGCGTTCAGGGCATGCAGGATCAACGCGAGCCTCCAGGAAACTGCCGTCGCGGACAACGGAGGCGAACAGCGCCAACTGGTTGACCGTGCGGGTCCGTTCGCCCTCAAGGCGCCCGCGCGGCAGACCTGTTTCGGCCATGCAACGTTCGATCAAGGCATCACCCAGCGCGAGGAGATTGCGCGCAATGGTTTCCAGGAAAACCGCACGATGCCCTGGCGTCGTTTCGCGGTAAGCATCGAAAGCCGCATTTGCCAGTGCGCAAGCGCTGTCGAGGTCGTCCAGCGTGGCACCGCCGAAGGCTGGGGAAAGGGGCTCACCGGTGGCGGCGTTGAATCCCCACATCTGACCGTTTTTACCGCGAACCTTCGACTGACCGATCAGCATCTCACCTGTAATGGACATAACGGGACTCGCTCAATGAAAAATGGCTGTGAAGGGGTTGGATGATGGTTGACGGAGCGGGCCCCTTGACGAGGCGAAAGGGCCCGTTGCGTCAGCCGCGAACGGCGAGGCTATCGATCGCTTTCTGGACGGTGCTGATCACGTATTCGCGCTCCTCGCCTACAAGGGCCAGGCGTGGTGCGCGCGTCCATTCCGGCGCGCCGTAGACCAGGTGCTCGGCCAGCTTGATGTACTGCACCAGCTTGACGTGTACATCCAGGTGAAAGGACGGGGTGAGGATGTGGTACAGCTCGCGGGCTTCGCTGAAGCGTTGCTGGGCGCAGAGATTGAAGAGCTTGACGCATTCTGCCGGCCACACGTTGGTCATGCCCGACACCCAGCCGGTGACGCCCAGTGCGCTGCTTTCGACGATCAGGTCGTCGACCCCGCAAAAGATGCTGAAGCGATCGCCGAAGGCCACGTACATGTCGGTCACGCGCCGGATGTCGCCGGTTTCTTCCTTGACGCAGACGATCTCGGGTGTGTCCACCAGGTCGGCCAGGATCGCCGGGGTGCAGTCCACGCCATAGGCGATCGGGTTGTTGTAGATCATGATCGGCAAGTCGGTTGCGCTGGCGATGCCCTTGTACCATTCCACCGTCTCGCGATGATCGGTCTTGTAGCCAAGGCTTGGAAACACCATCAGTCCTTGGGCGCCAAAACGCTTGTACAGCGCCGCATGCTTCCTGGCCGTTTGCAGGGTGATTTCGGCCAGGCCGCACAGCACCGGCACACGCCCGTCGGCGACCTCGACCGCCGCGCGAATGACTGATTCGCGCTCCTGCATGCTCATTGACGCGTTCTCGCCCAGCATAGGCAGGACAACAACGCCTGAAACCCCATTATTGATCAGTCGATCAATGCTGGCTTGGGTTGCCGCCAAATCGACCTCGCCATCCTCGGTCAGCTTGGTGGTGACTGCGGGGAAAACGCCTTTCCAGATTGCCATTTCAAGTACCTTTTTTGTTGTGGTGGGACTGCTTTTAGATTGTCAACTGTATCCAATCTACAATCTGTCAATTTCGCTTGTCCACCTGAGGCTTGTTTTTTTTATGGCAAAAAAATTCTGTGGTGATTAACGCGCCAGCCCATGCCGCTCATGCCACTGCGCAATGGACTCCTGCGGGTACTCGTCAAACTGCAGGTCACCCTTGCGCACTGTGAGCTCCACCCACGGCGCCTTCGACGCCAGCATCAAGTGCGTATGGTCCGGCGGTACCGGCAACGGTGTGTCGATGGCCGAGGCAAACGGGTGGATCAGCTCCGGCCATTCCGGGCTGAACACCCACAGCGCGCTGCCGCATTGCGAGCAGAAATGCCGCTCGGCGCTACTCGCATGGGCGCGGCTGGCGCCTTCGGGCTTGAGCCTGGCGTGGTAGATCGAAATGGCTTTGCGCCCGCGCACCTTCAGGCTCGCGGTGTCACCGGCCAGGTTGATCGCGTAGCCACCGCCGCCCTGGGTCTTGCGACAGATCGAGCAGTAGCAACGCTGGTAAGGGTAGGGGTGGGCGCTGGTGAGGCTGAATGTGACGGCGCCGCAATGGCAGGATCCTTCGAGCTGCATGGGCTGACTCCTGATCAGGGTATGTAACAACGCTTTGCTAATACCTTAGCCTCAGGCAAGATTCAGCGCTTTGGTTTCAGGGAAGACGCCCATGATTGCTCAGTTGCAAAGCGCTGCCGCGCAAATCCGCCATGCTGTACGTGCCGCAACCGAGGGCTTGGTGGGGCGCGAGCAATTGGCCGAACTGATCGTGCTGGCGGCGGTGGCCCAGGAACATATCCTGGTGATCGGGCCGCCCGGCACCGCCAAGAGCGCCGTGGTGCGGCGCGTTGCGCAGTCGATGGGCGGGCGCTATTTCGAGTACCTGCTCGGGCGCTTCACCGAACCGTCCGAACTGTTTGGCGCGGTCGACCTGAAAAAGCTGCGCGAAGGCACGGTGGAAACCGATGTCAGCGGCATGCTGCCGGAAGCCGACATCGTGTTTCTCGACGAAGTCTTCCTGGGCTCCACCGCGATCCTCAATACCTTGCTCGGCGTACTCAACGAGCGGCGTTTCCGCCGTGGCCACACCCAGGTGCAATGCCCGCTGCGGGTGTGCGTCGGCGCGGCCAACGGCCTGCCGGATGATGAAGCGCTGGCGGCCTTTGGTGATCGTTTCCTGTTGCACCTGTTTGTCGAGTCGGTGCCGGACAACCAATTGGAGGCCATGCTGGCCGGTGGCTGGCAGTCGGAGCAACGCCCGGTGCAGCAGTTGCTGGGCCTCACGCAACTGGACACGCTTGGCCATGCGTTGAAAAACGTCGACCTGGCCGCCGTGCGTCCCGCCCTGGCCCAGGCGGTTCGTCGTCTGCGTGAAGCCGGCATCCAGTTGTCTGACCGACGCATCGTCAAATCCCAACGCCTGATCGCCGCCGCCGCGTTGCTCAGCGGCCGCCTCGAAGCCAGCGACGCTGACCTGTGGCCGCTGCTGTACGTGTTGCCGACCCAGGCCACCCAACAACAGGGGCGTGAGGTGTTGCGCGACCTGTTTGCCGCGTCCAGCAACAGCCATCTGTTCAGCGCCGTGGAAGAGGCTACGTTGCAGCCGATGTCACGTCTGAATCGCCTGCTGGAAACCGCCGAAGACTATCTCGCCCGTAGCGAACCGCCGACCAGTACGGCGCTCGAAGGGTTGTTGCGCGAGATTGATGCGAACTTCAACAGCCAGACGATGCCCGAGCCGTTGCAGCGGGCACGGGGGCAACTCACACGATTGCTGACACCTGCCGAATGAGTGCGTTGCCCCATCCTTGGCGCTGGCGCTCACGCCAGGCACCCGTCGAGGCGCAAGCCGCCGTGGCCTGGGGTGATGCGGCACGCCGGATGCTCAGGCGCCTGGCGCTGCTTGAGCCTGAACACGCCGCGCGTCTGCACGCCACGGCCAACGGTGAGGTGCTGGTGGTGACCGGCTCGACGGCTGATCTGCCGTGGGTCGACGGCGTGGCTTACGCGGCTCCCAGCGCGAGCGCGCCACACCTCTGGTTGCCGACCAGCTGGGAGCCGGATGTGCCCCAAGACCTGCTGGGCCAGGCCTTTTCCGCACGCTTCAAGCGTTCGCCCCTGCTGGTGTGGCATGAGCCTGCGGCCGTGGTCCCGTTGGACCGCTTGCTGGCCGTTTCGCCTGCCCTTGTGCAACGTATCGCTGATTATTGGGGAGTCACTCATGCAACTGCCTGAGTCGCTGCAACCCTGGCGGCACTGGCTGGAATGGTTTGCCCCGGAACAGTTACCCGTGTTCGCCGACCTGCTGGGCCGCCTCAACCCGCTGTTGGGACCGCTGCGAGGCCTGCACCAGGGCGGTGTGCCGGAGCCCGACGGCCTGGGCGACCTGCACCGGCGCGGTGCCTATGAGCGGCTGCTCTCCAGCGAATGGCTGCTGGCCGATGAAGTACCCGATGAGTTCCTGCGCCGGGCGGTCGGCGGCGAGCATATGTTCCTCGCGCCACAGTACCGCGCCCAGGCGGCGAACCGTCTGATCGTGGTGTTGTTCGACGCCGGACCCCTGCAATTGGGCGTCGCGCGCCTGGTACACCTGGCGCTGCTGATATTGCTGGCGCGGCGAGCCGAGGAGGCGGGGGCGCAATTGCGCTGGGGCATTCTGCAGGGCACGCCGGTGTTGCATGAGCTGGACTCGGCGGCGCAACTCAAGCGCTTGCTCGAAGCCCGTACCTACGAGGTGGTGAGCGACACCCATTGGCTGGCTTGGCGTGACGCCTTGGCCGAACATCTGGCGGGAGAGTGCTGGGTGGTCGGCCAGCGCTTGCCGCCTACCGATTCCAAGACCTGCACCCACCGCGTGCAGATTGCGCGCAACCTGGACGGACGCAGTCTGTCTTTTGCCTTGCAGTCACGACGCGTGTCGCTGCCCATGCCCGACGAGCAACAGGCGGTGCGCCTGCTCAAGGGCCAGTTCGATAACGCCGCGCATACCCCGCCGCCCACCGCCACCGGGCGGGTGGCGCGGGTGGCTTTGACATTGTCACCGGTCATCTCCGGCTCCGGCAACTATGTCGCCCTGCGCCTGCTCGACGAACACGGCATGGTGGTGATCAAGCTGCCGCACAAAAACCAGAAAAAAGCCCTGGAGGTACGCCGTCGCCTGTGGGGCAAACACCAGCATGTGTTTGCCGCCGCGTTTAATTATCGCAGCCTCGGTGCGGTGCTCGGTGATGGCCACATCCTGACCTTCTGGAATATCCCCGGCCTTGTTTCCGCCAACAAACCTGCACGCGAAGAGCTGCACCTGCCACCGGGCACCGCGACCTTGCTGCCCGCGGTGTGGCTGCGCGGCCAACAAGCGGAACGCCTGTATGTGCTTGATACAAATGGTCAGCTCGCCCACTGGCAGCGTCCCGGTCATGGACCGAGGGGCGCGTTTTTCTCGGTAACCAACAATGTCATAGGCTTGGCGCAGCTGGATGCCTTGTCGTTGGTCTACGCCCGCAGCGAGGCCGGGCAACTGGTGGCGTACCCCGCAACGGCCTCTGGTGTCCGCAGTTCCGGCTATGCGGTCGGTGCAGCGGCCGGGGTCAGCCAGGTACTGTTCGCCAGCACCTCCCACTGGAAGTACACCTTTGGCGGGTGCGCATTACTCACTCACCATGATGGCCGCCAGAGTTGGCGCCTGGTGACCCACGACAGCTTCCCCGCGAAAAGGGCGCAGATCGACTTGGCGCCGGGCTGGAGTGCTATCGGCCTGCATCACCATGTGGCCGCGCAGGAGTGCTATGCATTGGTACTGCTGGGCCCGAACCAGCACACCGTCGGCCTGTACTCGGAAGGTCTGCAACAGACGCTGTTCACCACCTCCGCACCGATTGCCCGTGCCAGCTTCTGCCCCATGAGCGGGCTGGTGGCGGTGCTGACCACCGCCCGGGAACTACTGGTGTTCAACGTCACCGAGCGCGCCATGCGTTTGCAAGTCATGTGCGACCTGAAACAAGAGCCTGCCCATGCATGAGCACGAACCCCTGCTGATCCGCCGACCGCTGCTGACCGGCCACCAGTCCATCGACGGTGTGTGGTTGCCTGCTGACCGCTTCACCACGCAGGAGCGGGCTCGCCTGATCCTCGGACACTGGCGCGCGGGCGCCGCCGCCTACCGTTTTGCCGACGGAGATGTGTTGCAGTTCAGCGTGCCCGTCGCATTCGATTGCCAGACCTTAGACGGCTGGCCGCTGGTCCGCCAGGGGCGTGGGTTGTGTTCGGCACGGCTGACCGCTGACGAGCTGCGTGCTTTACCCACCGCCGACTTGTGGCTGGTGCGCGCCAGCCAGGTGCACGCCTTGCAGCTGCGCGACGCCAAGGTCCTTGAGCCTGGGTTGTGGCTGGAGATCAGTGCCTACACCTTACTCGATACCTTCGATTGTCATGCGCCGGTTGCGCCGCAGCTGCCCGTGCCGGACATCACCGATGTGCGTGAGATCCTTGGCGGCTTGGCGCCGGTCAGTCCCGAGCAGGAAGGCGTGATCCGCGCGTTGCTGGAGCGTCAACCGCCAGCGCCGAAAGCAGCGCCTCCCAAGGCGGCCCAGCCATGGGCCAGTGAGGCGCCCGCGCAGTACCCGGCGTTGAAACTGGGCGCCACCCTGGCGTTGGTCGCCGGGTTGATCTGGATGGGCACTCACAGCCAATCCCAACCCCTGACACCGATTCCTGCTTCGACCACTGAAGACATCAGCCGCGTGATCCTGGGCATGTTGCTAGGCGCAACGGTGTTCACTGCCTTGTTGATGGGCATCAACAAATACCTGCGTCGAGGCGTGCAGCCCGTCGGCGCCGCGCCTTCGGCACCGGCGGATCCGGGCATCGCCGAGCGGGCCACACCGGCTCGGCTTAAACCGTCCGCCTGGCGCCGTTGGCTGACCCGTCTGACCGAGCTTTCAAAACTGTCCAGGCTCTACGGCAAACGCCAGGCCGCCTACATGCAGCGCATGCTGGAGATGTTCGAGGACGGTGATTTTGCCGAAGCCTTGCGCCATGCCATTCCTCTGGGAGGCCAGGAGCCGGATGCTGAACAGAACTTCGGTACGCCGCAGCGGCGCGACGACCTGACCCTCAGCCAGCAGAGCGGGCCAGGCCGCGCCTACCACTTCGAACAAAGCCTGACCGAGCACCTGCGCGAGGTCTATCGCCGCTCATACGAACGCCTGGCTCGGGAAAACCGGATCGAAGAAGCGGTATTTGTCCTCGCCGAACTGCTCAAGGAGCGCCAGGAAGCCCTCGACTACCTGGAAAAGCACGCACGTTACCAACAGGCTGCCGACCTGGCCCTGGCCTGGGACATGCCGTCGGCGGTCATCGTGCGTCTGCTGTGCCTGGCCGAGAACTGGCAGCGTGCCTTACTGGTGGCGCGGCGTGACGATGCGTTTGCCGATGCCGTGGTGTTGCTCCAGGCCAGGCAGCCGCAGATTGCCGAGCGTTTGCGCCTGGAGTGGGCCGAATCGCTGATCGCCAAGGGCCTGTGGCTGCAAGCCGTCGAGGTGGTGTGGAGCCTGCCGGATGAGCGCACGCGCGCGGCGCAATGGTTGCTGGATGCCGAAGCGGCCGGTGGGCGGCTGGCGATGGGGGCCTTGGTCAAACGCGCGATTCTGCTGCCGCAGACCCTGGAAGCTTACGGGCCGTGGATCGAACAGTTGCGCGACGCTCCCGACCGATACGCCGAGCGTGACGCCCTGGCGCACGCCCTGTTGGCGCACAAATCTGATGCCGCTGCCCTGAGTTGGCTGGCCGGTGCAACCGTGCACGCAGTGATCGCCGACCAACTCAGTGGTCGCGGCGGGCTGAACTTCAATCAGCTGCAAGCGCTGGTCAAGATGAGCCGCGATAAATTGTTGCAGGCAGACTTGCCTGGCCAGGCCCTGAAGCGGCCTGCCATACGCTCGTTGGTAGGGGTGGGTGATGCGCTGGAGTGGACCGCCCCGACCCAGGGTAGCCGACCGATATACGACGCAGTGTCGCTGGATGACGAGCGTTACCTGGTGGCGCTGGGCGAGGCCGGTGCGGTGGTGACGGATGCCAGCGGCCAGCCACTGTTCCTCTTCGCCGTGCCGGCCCAGCGGATTGTCCTGGCTCACAGTCGGCAGATGGCGCTGGTGCTGGCCCGGCGTGACCGGGTATGGCGTATCAGCAAACTCGACCTGGTCAACCGTACCGCCACCGACCTGGGCGTGCAGGTGCTGGAGGTGTTCGCCGAGCAGTTTGACGGCAGCACCTGGACCCTCGGTCAGGACCGGCAACTGCGCGTGGTGGACGTGGATCGCAACTTTCAGACCCTGTGGCATGTCAGCGACTTGCCGGGGGCGCTGCGCGCGCTCAAAGGCAACGAACGTAATGAGTTCCTCTGGCTCTACAACCCGCGCGAGGGTGTCGAACGCTGGCACTATCGCTTGCCTGAGCGTCGCTTGGCCGGGCGTGAGCCGGCGTCCACGCAGTCGCAGGAAAGCCACGCGCTGTACTGTGCACTCGATCAAACCATTGAGTACGGGATCAGGTGCCGCGATGACGAAGAGCCGACGCTGATCCTGGATGTCGATGGCAACCGCAAGGGTTATCGCATGCCGGGCTGTGACGAAGGTTTCTTCGACGGCGACCCGGTGCGCATTGCCCTCGACGCGCAGTGGTTGGTGTTCGGCTATATTGCCGGCGAACGCGACACGCGTTGGCACTTTATCCATCGCGCCAGTGACCACCTGTGTGCGGTGCTGCACTGGCCTCGTTACGAAGTGAACATCCGTCGCACCGAGGACGGCTGGCTGTTATTCGACGACCAGGGGCGCTTGAGCCATGTCACCGTGGACGGTGCGCGTCTGCGTAACCTCAGTTTGCACTGACCGAGTCCGGCATCAACGTGGCGATCAACGCACGAATGGTGCCGGGTAACGCCTCCAGCTCCCGCACCAGGATGCTGCGCTCGCGGATTGCCCAGGGTTCATCCAGCTTCACCGCCACCAGCCGCATGGTACGGCTGTGGCGCACGGCGGCGGACTCCGGAATGATGCCGATGCCCACACCGGCTTCGACCATGCGGCAGATTGCCTCGAAACTCGACATCTGGATGCGCAGCGACAGCTGCTTGCCCAGCCGCTCGACGTGTTCACGCAGGAAGCTCAGCAAGGTGCTGCCTTCATGCAGGCCGATGTGCTGGTAGGCGAGGGTCTGTTCCAGGGTGACGGAGGGTTGTTCCGCCAGCGCATGCCCCACCGGCACCATCAGCACCAGTTTATCCGTGCTGAAGTGCAGTACCTGCAACCCCGAGGCTTCCACGGGGCCGGCGATGATGCCCATGTCGCTGGTGCCATCCAGTACGCCGCGCACGATGTCGCGGGACAGGCGCTCCTGCAGGTCGACGGTCACGCCGGGGCGCTGGGACAGGAAGCCCGCCAGCACCTCCGGCAAGAACTCGGTGACCGCCGTGGTGTTGGCAAAAATGCGGATATGCCCGGCCGAATCCACGCCGTATTGGGTGAATTCGCTCTTCAGGTAATCCACCTGGCGCATGATCAACCGTGCATGGTGCAGCAGGCGCTCTCCGGCCGGGGTGATCTCCACGCCACGGCTGTCGCGGTACAGCAGGCGCGTGTCGAGTTGGCCTTCGAGGGCCTTGATCCGCGCACTGGCGGCGGCCGGCGAGAGGAACGCACGCTTGGCGCCCTGGGTCAGGCTGGGGGATTCGGCGATGTGGATAAACAGGCGCAGGTCGGCCAGATCGAAGTGCATGCAAGACTCCCGGGACAGGATGGCGGCGTTCAGCATAACCGAACGCTGGTTTATTGAAATGCAAATTCCCGGAACGGGTACACCCTTGCATGATCCGGGGCAGACACTCACTGCCCGAGGACCTGCACCCGATGAGCGCCACCGATTGGATCGGCCGTAGCGAAACCGCCCACGACCACCTCAGCCATAACCTGCTCAAGCGTATTGCCGCCACCTTTGGCGAAGCCGTGCCCGAAGACGGCGCGGATATCCCGCCGCTGTGGCAGTGGTGTTTCTTCCAGGACCCACTGCCGGAAACCGCTCTGGGCGGTGATGGTCATCCGGCCCGTGGCGGCTTCCTGCCGCCGGCCGACAACCGCAATCGCATGTGGGCCGGTGGGCGCATCGAGTTCCTGCATGCACTGCGTGCCGGTGAGGCGGCGACCCGGGTGTCGACCATCACCCAGGTCGAAGAAAAGACCGGGCGCACTGGCTCGCTGCTGTTCGTCACCGTGCGCCACGACTACTCCCAGGCAGGCCGCCTGGCGATCCGCGAGGAACAGGACATCGTCTACCGCGAACCCACGCCGCCCAAATCGGGCAGCGGCGAGGCGCTGGAGCAGGGCGAGTGGTGCGAAACCGTCGACCCCACGGCGACCCTGCTGTTTCGCTACAGCGCGGTGACCTTCAACGGCCACCGCATTCACTACGACTACCCCTACGTCACCGGCACCGAAGGCTATGCCGGGCTGGTGGTGCACGGGCCGCTGATCGCCACCCTGAACTTGCGTGCGTTCTGTCGCGCCCATCCCGACGCCACCTTGCGCCGGTTTGCCTATCGCGGTGTGCGCCCATTGATTGCGCCGCAACCCTTCGAAGTGGGCGGGCGCGTCACCGAAACCGGCGTTGCCCAACTGTGGGCTGGCAATAGCGATGGCCTGGCGCAGCAAGCCCAGGTGAATTTCGAATAATCCAAGAACAACAGGCGGAGAGCCGCAGATGAACCCGAATGACAACGAAGAACTCAACGCCATCCGCGAAGGCGTGCGCGCCTTGTGCGCTGAATTTGATGCCGCCTACTGGCGCAGGATCGATGAAGAGAAGGGCTTTCCCGAGGCTTTCGTCAAGGCGCTGACCGACGCCGGCTGGCTGTCGGCGATGATCCCCGAGGAATACGGCGGTTCCGGCCTGGGCCTGGCCGAGGCCTCGGTCATCCTCGAAGAAGTGAACCGCTGCGGCGGCAACTCCGGCACCGTGCATGGCCAGATGTACAACATGTTCACCCTGTTGCGGCACGGCAGCGAAGCGCAGAAACGCTTCTACCTGCCCAAACTGGCCAGCGGCGAATTGCGCCTGCAATCGATGGGCGTGACCGAGCCGACCACCGGCACCGATACCACCAAGATCAAGACCACCGCAATCAAGCGCGGCGACAAGTACGTGATCAACGGCCAGAAGGTGTGGATCTCGCGGGTCCAGCATTCCGACCTGATGATCCTGCTGGCGCGCACCACGCCGTTGGCCGAGGTGAAGAAGAAATCCGAAGGCATGTCGATCTTCCTCGTCGACCTGCGCGAAGCCATCGGCAACGGGCTCACCGTGCAGCCCATCGCCAACATGGTCAACCACGAGACCAACGAGCTGTTCTTCGACAACCTGGAGTTGCCGTTGGACAGCCTGATCGGCGAAGAGGGCAAGGGTTTCAAATACATCCTCGACGGCCTCAATGCCGAACGCACGCTGATCGCCGCCGAATGCATCGGCGATGGCCGCTGGTTTATCGAGAAGGCCAGCGCGTATGCCCGTGACCGCGTGGTGTTTGGCCGGCCCATCGGGCAGAACCAGGGCGTGCAGTTCCCGATTGCCGAGGCGCATATCGAGATCGAAGCGGCAGACCTGATGCGCTGGCGCGCCTGCGAGGAATACGACAGCGGCAAGCATGCCGGCGCCAGCGCCAACATGGCCAAGTACCTGGCGGCCAAGGCGTCCTGGGAGGCGGCCAATGCCTGCCTGCAAACCCACGGCGGTTTCGGCTTTGCCTGCGAGTACGACGTGGAGCGCAAATTCCGCGAGACGCGCCTGTACCAGGTGGCGCCGATCTCCACCAACCTGATCCTGTCCTACGTGGCCGAGCACCTGCTCGAACTGCCACGCAGCTTCTGAGGGGCCGACCATGAGCCATACCCAAGCCTTATGTCGGTTCCTGGCGGATCTGCACTACGCACAGTTGCCCGAAACCGTCCTCGCGCGCACCGAAGACCTGTACCTGGATTGGCTGGCCTCGGCGCTGGCGAGTAAAGGGGCGCACCCGATTCCGTTGTTCGAGCGCTATGCCCGGAAGATGGGGCCGAGCAGCGGCCCGGCCCAGGTGATCGTCAATGGCACCAGCAGCAGCGCCTACTTCGCCGCGTTGGTCAATGGCGCTTCATCGCACCTGGTGGAGCAGGATGACCTGCACAACAGCTCCGTGTTGCACCCGGCGACCGTGGTATTTCCGGCTGCCTTGGCCGCCGCCCAGGACCTGGGCAAATCCGGGCGCGACTTGCTGCTGGCCTCGGTGGCCGGTTACGAGGCGGGTATCCGCATCGGGGAATTCATGGGCCGCTCCCATTACCGCATCTTCCACACCACGGCCACCGTCGGCACCCTGGCGGCGGCGGTGGCGGTGGGCAAGTTGCTGGATTTCAACCAGGAACAATTCATCAACCTGCTCGGCAGCGCAGGCACCCAGGCCGCCGGGTTGTGGGAGTTCCTGCGCGATGCCGCCGACTCCAAGCAGCTGCACACGGCCAAGGCGGCAGCGGACGGGTTGCTCGCCGCTTACCTGACGGCGGATGGGCTGACCGGTGCACGCAATATTCTTGAGGGCGACCAAGGGCTGGCGGCGGGCATGTCCAGTGATGCCGAGCCGGGCAAGTTGTCCGCCGGCCTGGGCAGTCGCTGGGCATTGCTGGAGACCTCGTTCAAGTTTCATGCGTCGTGCCGCCATACCCATCCTGCGGCCGATGCGCTGTTGGAGCTGATGCAGCGCGAACAGCTCGCCGCCGCCGATATTGCCCGCGTGGAAACCCGCGTGCATCAGGGCGCCATCGATGTACTGGGGCGCGTGAACGTACCGGCCAGCGTGCACCAGGCCAAGTTCTCCATGGGCACTGTGCTGGGCTTGATTGCCGTACACGGCAAGGCCGGGCTCACCGAGTTCCATGAGCTGGCGTTGACCGACCCGGCCGTGTCGGCTTTTCGCGACAAGGTCAGCATGAGCCTCGACCGCGAAGTCGACGGCGCCTACCCGCAACGCTGGCTCGGCCGTGTCACCGTCACCACGCAGGATGGCCGCACACTGCACGGCGCCATCGACGAGCCCAAGGGCGATCCGGGCAACACCCTGAGCCGCACGGAGCTGGCGGACAAATTCCAGCGCCTCGCCCAATTCAGCAACGCCCGCACACCGGCCCAGGCCAACGCACTGATCGACAAGGTCTGGGATTTGCGCAACGCCACGTCCATGGCCCACTGGCTCTGAGGAACTGTCATGACTAACCCAAGACCGCTGGACGGCATCACCGTTGTCAGCCTGGAACATGCGATTGCCGCGCCATTCTGCACCCGTCAGTTGGCGGACCTGGGCGCTCGTGTGATCAAGATCGAACGCCCCGGCGTCGGCGACTTTGCCCGTGGCTACGACGAACGCGTGCGCGGTCTGGCCTCGCATTTTGTGTGGACCAACCGCTCCAAGGAAAGCCTGACCCTGGACCTCAAGCAGGACGAGGCGGGCGATATTCTCGACACCTTGCTCGCCGACGCCGATGTGCTGGTGCAGAACCTCGCGCCTGGCGCGGCGGCGCGCATGGGCCTGTCGTTCGAGGCGCTGCATGCGCACTTTCCGCGGCTGATCGTGTGCGATATTTCCGGCTACGGCGAAGGCGGGCCGTACGAGAAAAAGAAGGCCTACGACCTGCTGATCCAGAGCGAGGGCGGTTTTCTCTCGGTGACCGGTGGCCCTGGCGACGACCAGATGGCCAAGGCCGGTTGCTCCATCGCCGACATCTCGGCGGGCATGTACGCCTACAGCGGCATCCTCTCGGCGCTGCTGCTGCGCGGCAAGACCGGCAAGGGCAGCCGCATCGACGTGAGCATGCTGGAAAGCCTGGTGGAGTGGATGGGCTACCCGATGTATTACGCCTTCGACGGCGCCCCGCAGCCACCGCGTGCCGGGGCCGCGCATTCGACGATCTATCCCTACGGCCCGTTTCCCACCGGCGATGGCGGCACGGTGATGCTCGGTTTGCAGAACGAGCGCGAATGGGCGGCGTTCTGCGACAAGGTACTGCTCACGCCTGAATTGGCGACGGACGAGCGTTTCAGCGCCAACTTCAAACGCTCGGCGAACCGTGAGGTGCTGCGCCAGATCATCGTCGACAGCTTTGCGCAGTTGGATGCCGAGGCGGTGATCCAACGCCTGGAGGACGCGCAGATCGCCAGCGCCCGGGTCAACGATATGCAGGGCGTATGGGACCACCCGCAACTCAAGGCCCGTGACAGCTGGCGCGAGGTCGATAGCCCGGCCGGTCCGCTGCCGTCGCTGTTGCCGCCGGCCCGCAATGCGGCGTTTACCCCGCGCATGGACGGCGTTCCGGCGCTGGGCCAGCACAGCCAGGGCATTCTCGACCGGCTCGGTTACTCCGGCGATGCCATCGACAGCCTGCGTGCACGCGGCGTTATCTAAATAAGGAATTCTGTGATGCCAAAGCCATTGGTGCGTTCGGCGTTGTTTGTACCCGGTAGCCGACCGGAACGATTTTCCAAAGCCCTGGCCAGTGGGGCCGATGCGGTGATCGTGGATTTCGAGGACGCGGTCGAAGAACCGCTCAAGCGCCAGGCGCGGGATAACCTCGGGGTGTTCCTGACGGCGAACCCCGCTGCCCAGGTGTGGGTGCGCATCAATGCGCCGGAGCATGCCGAGCATTTCGAGGATGTGGCGTTCTGCAAAGCCCATCCGAATGTGGCGGGGGTATTGCTACCCAAGGTTGAAAGTGCCGCGCAAGTGGCGGTGGTTGCCGCCACCGGCAAAGTGATCTGGCCGATTATCGAAAGCGCCCGTGGCTTGCTGGCCGTGGCCGAGATCGCCCATGCGCCACAGGTGCAGCGCCTGTCGTTTGGCGGGCTGGACCTGGCGCTGGACCTGAACCTGAGCAGCAACTCCGCGGCTGCGCAGTTCGCCCTGGACCAGGCGCGCCTGGCGCTGATTGTGCATTCGCGGGCGGCGGGTCTGGTCGCGCCGTTGGACGGTGTACACCCGGCCATCGATGACCCGGAAGGCCTGCGCCGTTCGATCCGGCATGCCTATGAAATGGGCTTTGCCGGGGCGCTGTGTATCCATCCCAAGCAGGTGGCGGTGATCCATGCAGCGCTCGCACCGAGCGCCGCAGACCTGGCTTGGGCGCAGCGGGTGGTGGACGCCGGCGCCCATGGGGCAGGGGCCTACCAGATCGATGGGCAGATGGTGGATGCGCCGGTGTTGCTGCGCGCGCAAAGGTTGTTGGCGGCCCAGGCGTAGCGTTCGGCCACGCCGAACGCAGGTATCTAAAATTCGAAATTCACTACACGCGTCACATCAGGCACCTTGCCTTACAACACAACAATAAGAAGGTGATTTTCCATGCTCAAGCTCTCCCGGGCGCTGCTGTGCGCCGCCACCTTGTTTGCCGCAGGCCTAGCCCAGGCGGCGGACCCGATCGTGATCAAGTTCGCCCACGTGGTGGCCGAAAACACCCCCAAAGGCCAGGGCGCGCTGTTGTTCAAGAAGCTCGCCGAAGAACGCCTGCCGGGCAAGGTGAAGGTCGAGGTGTACCCGAACTCGTCGCTGTTCGGCGATGGCAAGGAAATGGAAGCGCTGCTGCTGGGCGACGTGCAGATGCTGGCGCCGTCCCTGGCCAAGTTCGAGCAATACACCAAGCAGGTGCAGATCTATGACCTGCCGTTCCTGTTCAACGACCTGGCCGCCGTTGACCGCTTCCAGGCGGCCCAGGGCAAGGCGCTGCTGACCTCGATGCAGGATAAGAACATCCTCGGCCTGGCCTATTGGCACAACGGCCTCAAGCAACTGTCGGCCAACAAGGCGCTGCATGAACCCAAGGATGCCCGTGGCCTGAAGTTCCGCGTACAGGCCTCCAGCGTGCTGGAAGAGCAGTTCAAGGCGATCCGCGCCAACCCGCGCAAGATGAGCTTCGCCGAGGTGTACCAGGGCCTGCAGACCGGTACCGTCAACGGCACCGAGAACACCTGGTCGAACTATGAAAGCCAGAAGGTCAACGAGGTGCAGAAGTACTTCACCGAGTCCAACCATGGCCTGATCGACTACATGGTGATCACCAACGCCAAGTTCTGGAACGGCCTGCCACCGGACATCCGCAGCACCCTGGAGCAGATCATGGTCGAGGTCACCGTCGAGGTGAACAAACAGGCCGAAGCGCTGAACCAGTCGGCCAAGCAGAAGATCGTCGACGCCAAGACCAGCGAAATCATCGAACTGACCCCGGAGCAACGCCAGCTGTGGCGCGAAGCCATGCGCCCGGTGTGGCAGAAGTTCGAGGGTGAGATCGGCGCGGACCTGATCAAGGCGGCGGACGCGTCCAACCAGTAATCCCCCAGTGTGGGAGGGGGCTTGCCCCCGATTGCGGTGTGTCAGCTTGCTCATCTGTCTCTGACCCACCGCTATCGGGGGCAAGCCCCCTCCCACCTATCGATCCGGTTTTCACCCTGACATCTCATTTGCTTTCGCGAGGTTTTGCCATGCAAACGCTAAGGCGCGTCTGGGAGCACCTGGAGGAAGGTTTCATCGCCTTCCTGCTGGCCGCCATGACCCTGGTGACATTTGTCTACGTCATGCTCAACAACATCTACACGCTGTTCTTTGCCCTGTCTGACAAGTGGGCCTTCAGCAGCACCTTCTTCGGCGCCCTGGGCGACCACACCATGACCTGGGCCCAGGACATGACCTGGAGCGTGGCGCTGACCAAGGCCATGTTCGGCTGGCTGATTTTCTTCGGTATTTCCTACGGCGTACGCACCGCCGGCCACCTTGGCGTCGACGCACTGGTCAAGCTGACCAGGCGCCCGGTGCAACGCTTGCTGGGCATGATTGCCTGCCTGTGCTGCCTGGCCTACGCCGGGCTGTTCATGATCGCCAGCTACAAGTGGGTCAGCGCGGTGATGACCGCGCATATCGGCGCAGAAGACCTCGACCAGTACGGCATTGACGTCGGTGACATCGTGATCATCGTGCCCATTGGTTTTGCCATGGTGTTTATCCGCTACCTGGAAATTTTCTACCGCATTTTTACCCACCGTCAGGTCGGGTTGGGGCTGGCCGACGAGGCCGGCGAGGCCAGCAAATTGGCCGGCAGCCATGAGGAGCGTCACTGATGGCCGTGCTCTGTCTGTTTCTGCTGTTGTTCGTGTTCATGTTCCTCGGCGTGCCGATCGCGATTTCCCTGGGCTTGTCCGGTGCGGTGTCGATCCTGATGTTCAGCCAGGACTCGGTGAGCTCCCTGGCGATCAAGCTGTTCGAGACGTCCGACGCCTACACCTTCCTGGCGATTCCGTTCTTCCTGCTCTCCGGCGCGTTCATGACCACCGGCGGTGTGGCACAGCGCCTGATCGACTTTGCCAACGCCTGTGTCGGACATATCCGTGGCGGCCTGGCCATTGCGGCGGTGTTGGCGTGCATGCTGTTTGCGGCGCTGTCCGGTTCGTCACCGGCGACCGTGGCGGCGGTAGGTTCGATTGCCGTGGCGGGCATGGTGCGTTCCGGCTACCCGAAGGAGTTCGGGGCGGGGATCATCTGTAACGCCGGCACCCTGGGCATCCTGATCCCGCCGTCGATTGTGATGGTGGTGTATTCGGCGGCGACTGAAACCTCGGTCGGCAAGCTGTTCATGGCCGGGGTGATTCCGGGCCTGTTGCTGGGCCTGATGCTGATGATCGCCATCTACATCGTCGCGCGCATCAAGAAGCTGCCGGCCCAGCCCCGAGCGACCTTCCGCGAATGGCTGACCTGCGCGCGCCGCGCCTTCTGGGGCCTGTTGCTGCTGGTGATCATCCTCGGCGGCATCTACAGCGGCATGTTCACCCCGACCGAAGCGGCAGCGGTGGCGGCGGTGTATTCAGCGTTTGTGGCGTTGTTCGTCTACAAGGACATGAAGCTGCGCGACTGTCCCAAGGTGCTGCTGGAGTCCGGGCGCCTGGCGATCATGCTGATGTTCATCATCGCCAACGCGATGCTGTTTGCCCATGTGCTGACCACCGAACAGATCCCCCAGGAAATCACCGCGTGGGTGATCTCCGAAGGGCTGACGCCGATTGGTTTCCTGATCATGGTCAACGTGGTGCTGCTGGTGGCGGGCAGCTTTATGGAACCGTCGGCCATCGTGCTGATCCTGGCGCCGATCTTCTTCCCGATTGCCATGAAGCTGGGTATCGACCCGATTCACCTGGGGATCGTGATGGTGGTGAACATGGAAATCGGCCTGGTGCACCCGCCGGTGGGGCTGAACCTGTTCGTGACCTCGGCGGTGACCGGGTTGACGCTGGGGCAGACCATCCGCGCGGCGCTACCGTGGCTGATGATTCTGTTGGTGTTCCTGATCATGGTCACGTACTTGCCGTTCATTTCGCTGGCGTTGCCGCACTGGCTCGGGATGTAACCCAACTTGCAGGAGCCCGCCAGCCGGCTCCTGCAGGGCGTGTGCATCAGTGGTCCAGCGCACTCAGGATCGCATGGGCCACTTTCACCCGTTCGGCATTCGGGTAGTTCTTGTTGGCCAGAATCACCACCCCCATGTCCTTGCTCGGCACATAGGCCACATAGGCGCCAAACCCACGGGTCGAACCGGTCTTGTTGTACAGCACGTTGGCCGGTTGCACCTGGGCCGGGGTCAACCATTTCACCTTATGCGGCTCCATGGCCATCGGTGTGGAGTTGCCTTCCATCAGCGCTTGCAGCGTGATCGGGTAGGGGTAGTACTCCCAGCCCAGGCCCTGGGTCATGCCGTTCACCGTGTAGTAACCGGTGTGGGTGGTGGCGATGGCCTGTTGCAGCGGTTTCTCCAGGGTTTGCGGGTGCATGTTCAGCATCACGTACTGCGCCAGGTCCTGACTGCTGGTCTTGATGCCATAGGCTTCGCTGTCCAGCGCGCCGGGGCCGACGCGTACCGGTTTCTGATCCTTGTCGTAGCCTTGGGCGTAGGTCTGGTTTTTGTCTGGCGGCACGCTGACATGGGTGTTTTTCAGGCCCAGCTTGGGCAGCAGGGTTTTCTCCATGGCGACGTTGAACGGCTGGCCCAGGCTTTGCGCACTGAGGTAGCCGAACAGGCCAATGCTGGGATTCGAGTAAAGGCGTTGTGCGCCAGGCGCATAGACAGGTTTCCAGTGCTGGAAATATTCGAGCATGGTGTCGGCGCTGTCGGCGGCGTCCGGAAATTGCAGTGGCAGGCCGCCAGGGGTGTAGGTGGCCAATTGCAGCAGGCTGATGCGGTCGAAGGCACTGCCCTTGAGTGCGGCGAGATGCTGGCTGGCCATGTCCGACAACTTCAGCTTGCCGCTGGCCGCAGCGTAGCCGCCGAGGGTGGCGGTGAAGGTCTTGCTCACCGAGCCGATCTCGAACAGCGTGTCTTCGGTAACGGGCTGTTGCTTGTCTTTGTTGGCGACGCCGTAGTTAAAGTATTGCACCTTGCCCTTGTTCACCACCGCCACCGACAGGCCGGCGATGCCTTGCTGCTGCATCAGGGGCTCGACGCTGCTGTCCACGACCTGGCGCAGGTCGGTGGCAGCCATACAGGTGCCGGAGCTGATAAATAAGGCTGAAATCAGGAAATTTCTTACGTTGGAGTTCATGGTTATTCGCTTCCATGTAAATGATGCACTGACGATCGGGGCCTGCGCAGGCGTGGCAAATCTAGTCAGGTTCGGTCCCTTCGGCAAACGATGATATCTTGCAGCTGCCATTAGAAAATCTAGGGTAGACCATGCTGCGTTCCCATTTGCCCCTCAATGCCCTGCGCGCGTTCGAGGCGTCGGCCCGGCACTTGAGCTTCACCCGGGCAGCCATCGAGTTGTGCGTGACCCAGGCTGCGGTCAGCCATCAGGTGAAAAGCCTGGAGGCGCAACTGAATGTCGCCTTGTTCAAGCGCCTGCCACGCGGCCTGATGCTGACGCGTGAAGGTGAAACCCTGCTGCCGGTGTTGCGCGAGTCCTTCGACCGCATCGCTCACACCCTCGGTCAGTTCGAGGGCGGGCACTACCGCGAGGTCCTTACCGTCGGGGCGGTCGGCACCTTCGCGGTCGGCTGGTTGCTGCCACGCCTGGCGGATTTTCAGCAGCGCTACCCGTTTATTGACCTGCGCCTTTCGACCCACAACAACCGTGTCGACGTGGCCGCCGAAGGCCTGGATTACGCCATTCGTTTCGGCGCCGGCGCCTGGCACGGCACGGATGCCTGCGAACTGCTGGAAGCTCCGCTCAGCGTGCTATGTGTGCCGCAACTGGCCGAGCAATTACGCGCACCGGCCGACCTCTTGAAACACACCTTGCTGCGCTCCTACCGCGCCGATGAGTGGAACCTGTGGTTCCAGGCCGCCGGCTTGCCCGCCGATACCCTGCTGCCGCGCAGCATTGTGTTCGATTCTTCGCTGGCGATGATGGAGGCGGCCTTGCAAGGCCTCGGCGTGGCCTTGGCGCCGGCGATGATGTTTGCGCGGCAACTGGAGAGCGATGTGATTCGCCAGCCGTTCGATGTCGGCATCACCACCGGCAGTTACTGGTTGACGCGCTTGCAGTCGCGGGCCGAGACGGCGGCGATGCTGGCGTTCAAAGGCTGGTTGCGGGACATGGCTGCGGAAGATTGAAACGCTTTTTTTTGAAACATAATGAAACATTTGTCGAGGGCCAGCGCTCTACCGCAACACCTGCACTGAGTTTTTCCATGAAGATACCGCGCCCCTCCGCCCGCCTGCCGCACCTGACCCAACTACGTAACCTGAAAATGGCCCGCTCTGCCCACGCCTACGTGCGCGGCAGCACCGTGCAATTCTACGAATGGCTGCACAGCCAGAGCGGGCGCCGCTTGCCCCATGGCCCGGCGATCTGGATCTGCGGCGACTGCCACGCCGGCAACCTGGGGCCTACCGGCGATATCAAGGGCCGCATCGATATGCATATCCGCGACCTTGACCAGACGGTGATCGGCAACCCGGCCCACGACCTGGTGCGCCTGGCGCTGTCCCTGGCCACCGCTGCGCGCGGCTCGGACCTGCCGGGGGTTACCAGTGCGCGCATGCTCGAAGAAATGATGGTGGGCTACGAACAGGCGTTCAAAGACAAGCCCGACGCCGCGCCGCCGCGCCCGTCCCAGGTCAAGGCGGGCATGCGCAGCGCGGTGGAGCGCACCTGGAAGAACCTGGCGCGTGAGCGCATCGAAAATGCTCGCCCGAGCATTCCCTTGGGCAAGCATTTCTGGTCGCTGTCACGGGCCGAAAAAACCGCACTGGAAACGCTCTGCGCCTCGGCCGACATCCATCAATTGGTGACGTCACTCAAAGGCCGCCCCAAGGACGCCAGGGTCGAGTTGCTGGACTCGGCCTATTGGGTCAAGGGCTGCAGCTCCCTGGGCCTGCAGCGTTATGCCGCCTTGCTCGGCGTGGGCGACAAGGATGACCAGGAATATTGCCTGATCGATATCAAACAGGCCGTCGGCGCGGCGGCGCCCCGTGCGGCACGGGCGAAGATGCCCCGGGACAATGGCCGCCGGGTGGTGGAGGGCGCCCGCCAGCTGTCGCCTGGTTTGGGTGAACGCATGGTGGCGACGCGCATGCTGGACAATGGTTTTTTCATCCGTGAACTGTTGCCCCAGGATATGAAGCTGGAACTGGACGAGTTGAGCGAGATCGACGCCATGCACGCCGCCGGTTACCTGGCACGGGTGGTCGGTATCGCCCATGCCCGGCAGATGGATCGCGATACACGCAAGGACTGGATGGCGGTATTGCAGGAGAACCGCTCCAAACAGCTGGATGCGCCGTCGTGGCTATGGACCAGCGTGGTGCAACTGGTAGGGAGCCATGAGCAGGGCTACCTCAACCATTGCCGGCGCTATGCACTGGAACACTGAGGTCGCTCCTACAGGGGGCAGTCAGGCCAGGTATTTGCGGAACCACCCCAGCGTACGTTCCCACGCCAGGTTCGCCGCCGCTTCGTCATAACGCGGCGTCGAATCATTGTGAAAACCGTGGTTGGCCCCCTTGTAGATGTACGCCTCATAGGTTGTGCCGGCTGCTTTCAGGGCCTTTTCATACGCCGGCCAACCTTCATTGATCCGCGTGTCCAGCTCACCGTAATGCAGCATGATCGGCGCCTTGATGCGCGATACGTCCTTGGCTTCCGGCTGGCGCCCGTAGAACGATACGGCCGCCCCCAGTTCCGGGTAGGCCACGGCTGCCGCATTGGTCACGCCACCGCCATAACAGAAACCGGTAATGCCTACCTTGCCGGTGCTGTTGTCGTGGTGCATCAGCCATTCGATGGCGGCGAAGAAGTCGTTCATCAGTTTGGTTGGGTCGACGGTCTGTTGCAGTTGCACGCCTTTTTCGTCGTTGCCGGGGTAGCCGCCCACCGAGGTCAGGCCATCCGGCGCCAGCGCGATAAAGCCGGCCTTGGCCAGGCGCCGGGCGACGTCTTCGATATAGGGGTTGAGGCCACGGTTTTCATGGACGACCACCACCGCCGGCAATTTGCCCGCCGCTTTGGCCGGGCGCACCAGGTAGGCGCGCACGCTGCCGTTGCCTTTGGGCGACGGGTAGGTGATGTAGTCGGCGACGATGTCCGGGTCGGTGAATTTCACCTGTTCGGCCAGGGCGTAGTTGGGGCTCAGGGCTGCGAGCAGGGCCGAGGCGGTGAGACCGCCAAAGGTGAACAGGGCGGCGCGGTCGAGAAATTCGCGACGGTTGAGCTTGCCGTGGGCGTAGCCGTCGTAGAGTTCCAGCAGTTCGGGCGCAAAGTCTTTCGCGGTGAGACGAGTCATCGGTGCAGTCCTCGATTAGCGGTGGCCATCAATGTAGACCAGGATCAGCTGTCACGGCCATGGGCGGCGGCGGCCAGTTGGCCGGTGTCGACGCGCA
Organism: Pseudomonas sp. FBCC-B1565; assembly: GCF_059133265.1. Taxonomy (NCBI): domain Bacteria; kingdom Pseudomonadati; phylum Pseudomonadota; class Gammaproteobacteria; order Pseudomonadales; family Pseudomonadaceae; genus Pseudomonas; species Pseudomonas sp. FBCC-B1565. Next base: position 3,712,170 of record NZ_CP101438.1, on the reverse strand, counting down.
CGAAGATCGAGTCGCCCACGGCGGTCAGCACGTCACCGGCGTACACCTCGCAGATCACGCGGGTCTTGCGCCCCACGTCGCCGTCGACGCGGGCGCGCAAGGTGAGGGTGACGCCCATGGGGGTCGGCTTGATGAACTTGATGCCGAGGTTGCCGGTCACGCAATCGATGCGCGGCAGGCTGCCGGGTTCGCGGTGTTCGGCGCGGTAGTGGTAGGCCATGGCGGTCCAGTTGGAATGGCAGTCCACCAGCATCGCGATCAGGCCGCCGTAGACCAGGTCGGGCCAGCCGGTGTACTTTGCCTCGGGCAGGTGCTCGGCCACCAGGTGGATACCGTCCGCGTCCCAGCGGCTCTTGATGTGCAGGCCATGGGGGTTGCTGCCGCCGCAGCCGTAGCAGATGCCTTCCGGCGCGGTGATGTCCTGGAGCGATGGGGCGTGCATGCAGCGTCCTTATTGTTGTGGGGCGACTACTCTGTTTAGCAGGACAAACGCCCGATGGGAATAAATCCCTGGTATGAGGTGTTAGCTCGATACTGTGTTCTTACCTGTCGCGGAGCGTTGCATGAAACGTCGAATGTCCCCGGCCGCCGTCCTGGCCTTGATCCTTGCCTACGGCGCCAGCGCCCAGGCGGTGGAGTACAAGGACGTCAACCGCACCGCCAGCCAGATCAGCTTCACCTACAAGCAATTGGGGCAGCGGGTGTATGGCACGTTCAGCGACTTCGAGGGCACCTTGACCTTCGATACGCAACAGCCGGAAGCCGGGCATGCCTTGCTCAAGATCCAGCTCGCCAGCATCGACGCCGGCAGCCCGGATGCCAACGACGAACTGCAACGCGCCTCCTGGTTCGATACCGCGACCTACCCGGTGGGCGTGTATGAATCCACCGGGGTCAAGGCGTTGGGGAATAACCGCTACCAGATCAGCGGTAACCTGACCATCAAGGGCACCACGCGCCCGGTGGACGTCGACGTGGTGCTCAAGGAGCAGAGCGGCATTGGGGTGTTCGACGGTGAGTTCATCCTCAAGCGCGGCGACTTCAGGATCGGCGAGGGCGAATGGGCCGGCAACAGCGTGGTGTCCAATGACATCAACATCAAGTTCAAGGTGGTCGCGCCGCAGCGTTAACGGGCAAACTTCTTTGCACCGGCCACGCAACCGATTACCGCGACCGTGACCAGCACCATGCCCAGGCTGACCTGCTCATGCAGCAGGCCCGCCGCCAGCGCCAGGCCGAAGAAGGGTTGCAGCAATTGCAACTGGCCGACGGCGGCGATCCCGCCCTGGGCCAACCCGCGATACCAGAACACAAAACCGATCAGCATGCTGAACAATGACACGTAGCCCAGGCTGAGCCAGGCGGGCAGGCTGATGTCGCGCACACTCGCCGGCGCCAGCACTAGGCTCAATGGCACCACTACCGGCATCGACACCACCAACGCCCAGCAGATCACCTGCCAACCGCCGAGGCTACGCGACAGCTTGGCGCCTTCGGCATAGCCCAGACCGCAGACCAGCACGGCCAAAAGCATCAGCAGGTCGCCGGCGGGTGCGGCGCTCAAGCCCTGGGCGAAGGCATAACCCATCACCAGCCCACTGCCCAGGATCGAAAACAGCCAGAACACCGGGCGCGGACGCTCGCCGCCGCGCAGCACACCAAATACCGCGGTGGCCAACGGCAGCAGGCCGATGAACACGATGGAGTGGGCCGAGGTCACGTATTGCAGGGCCAGGGCGGTGAGCAGCGGGAAGCCGATCACCACGCCCAGGGCGACGATTGCCAGGGGCACCCACTGCTGGCGTACGGGGCGTTTTTCCTTGAACAGCCACAGCAGCAGTACGCCCAGCAGGGCGGCGATGGCCGCGCGAATCATGGTGAGGAAGACCGGGTCGAACTCCATTACGGCCAGGCGCGTGGCGGGCAAGGAGCCACTGAAGATCACCACGCCCATAAAGCCGTTGATCCAGCCTTGGGCGCTGCCATTCAGGGTGTCAAGAGAGGAGGTGCGTTGCATGATCAGGCGTCCGGACAAGGAGGGGTTGCGTTGCAGCCATCCTAGGGGTGAGGATTAATACAATCAAAAAATTGTCATGGATACAGCCCAATGCCCCGCGCCCGCTACAAGTCGTTGGTCGATACCTTTGCCCAAGCCATCCGCAGCGGAACAATGCCGCCCGGCACACGGCTGCCAACCCACCGGCAACTGGCCGCCGAGCATGGCCTGGCCCTGGTCACCGCCAGCCGGGTGTATGCGGAGCTTGAGGGGATGGGGCTGGTCAGCGGTGAAGCCGGGCGTGGCACCTTCGTGCGCGAAATCTCGCTGCCGCCGGGGCAGGGCAGTGGGCAGATGACGGTGGCGCCGGGCATGCTCGACCTGAACTTCAATTACCCTTCGTTGCCGGGCCAGGCGGATAGGTTGCGCACGGCGCTGCGCCAGTTGGCGCTCTGCGGCGACCTCGAAGCCCTGTTGCGTTACCAGCCCCATGCCGGCCGCTTGCATGAGCGCGCGGCGGTTGCGCGGCACTTACTCAGTCGCGGGCTCAGGGTGGACGCCGAGCAGGTGCTGCTGGTCAGTGGCGCCCAGCACGGCCTGGCGGTGACGCTGATGGCGTTGCTCAAGCCCGGCGATGTGATCGCGGTGGATGCCTTGACCTATTCGGGGTTCAAGGTGCTGGCCGAAACCCTGCACCTGGAAATCGTCGCGATCCCGGTCACGCCGGTGGGGCCGGACGTGGACGCGCTACACAACTTGTGTCGCAAACGCCCGGTGCGCGCGGTGTACAGCATGCCAACCCTGCACAATCCATTGGGCTGGGTGGTGGACATGGCCCAGCGCGAACGCTTGGTCGCCATCGCCCGCCAGCATAATCTGCTGATCATCGAAGACGCGGCCTACGCGTTCCTGGCCGAAGAAGCGCCGCCGCCGCTGGCGACATTGGCACCGGAGCGCACGGTGTATGTGGGCGGGCTGTCGAAAAGCGTCGCGACCGGGTTGCGGGTCGGGTTTGTCGCAGCGCCGATGGAATGGGTGAAACCACTGGAGCGCACCCTCATGGCCACCACCTGGAACGTGCCGGGTGTGATGAGCGCCATTGCGGTGGCCTGGCTGGAGGATGGCACGGTGGCGCAACTGGAAGCACAAAAGCGCCAGGATGCCCAGGCGCGGCAGGCCTTGGCGGCGCAGGTGCTGAAGGGACTGGCGTACGTGAGCCATCCTTCTTCGTATTTCCTGTGGTTGCCCCTGGCGGACGAGGCGCGGGCCGATCAGGTGGCCATGAGCTTGCAGCGCGAGGGCATTTCCGTGTCTACCGCCGAGCCATTTGCCGTGTCGACCCATGTGCCGCATGCGTTGCGTTTGGCCTTGGGCTCGGTGGCGCTGCCGGCGCTGCGTGAGGCGTTGTTGAAGGTGCGCAAGGTGGTGGCGTGGTGAGCCGGGGTCAGCGGCTCACCGCTGGGCATCAGTACTTGTAGGCCTGGCGTCCGATCAGCAGCCATTTGCCTTTTTGCTTCTGCCAGACCTGGAAGTTGTCGATATCGGTGGGCACTTCTACACCGCTGTTAACGGCCAGAGCGTGGAAGTGGTTGCGCACCAGTGCAGTGTCGCCTTGCAGGGTGATGGTCTGGTTCTGCATTTCCAGGGTCTTGAACGCGCTGGTGTGGGTTTCCAGGTCAGCGATGAATTGGTCTTTGTTCTGCACCTTGCCGCTGGAGTGACCGTAGGTGAGCTTGTCGGACGTCAGCGCGTGAAGCTGCTTGAGGTCCAGGTGCAGCATGGCCTGGGTCAGTTGGTCGACCGCTTGGGCCACGTCCTTTTCGGCAGGGGCAGGCGCTGCTGCGACATAGCCGCTGAACAGGCACAGAAAGCCGATCAGCACTTTGACGTTTTGCATGGGTGTTTCCTTATTGTTGTTGGGGGCTGGCACGACGGGGTAAGTCGTCGTACAACCATGCAATATTTCAGAGGGGGAAGGAAAGTGAAATTTTGAAATATCCAGAAAAGTTTCGGCACTGAGGTCAGCCCTTTCAAGGTCTTCAGATAGAACAGGCGATGAGTCTTCTGTGGCGAGCGGGCTTGCCCCGCGTTGGGTTGCGAAGCGACCCTGGAAGGGGAAGTGCGCTGAACCAGGCATTCTTAGGCCGCTGGTGCTGGGGCTGCTTCGCAGCCCAACGCGGGACAAGCCCGCTCGCCACAGTTGTAGTGTTCACCCTTGATGGGAGGGTATCAGGCAGGTATGGCCGTTTTTTCAAAGACCTTGAAAGGGCTGGGCTTAAGGCAATATAAGCAAGCCTTTATCTTGTACGATGTCCCAACACATAAGTTGAATCACAGCTCACTTCCTGTGCGGATAGCACATCGCTATGCTAGCGCCGAAACCCCACGGCGCCCGAGAGACAACATGGATTTTGACTGGCACAGCGACCCCATCACCCGCGACACCCCCGTCACCCCCCACTACAAAAACACTCAGAACGTGCGCCGCTTCATGCTTGAGCACTGCGGCCCAGGGTTCAAGTTCGACCGGCCCTTCATGGCCTGGATTCGCAACGATAGGCCCAAGACCCTGGGCGACGTGGTGGATGAGTGGCAACGTCGCAACGAGGATGCACGCCCATGACCCGCGACGAAAAATACCAGGCCGCCCAGCTGCGCATCGGCTATCAGTTGAATGAATTCAAGATCGGTGGCAACTACACGCCGCTGGTCCGCGATGGCAACCACCTGTACATCAGCGGCCAGATCCCGCGTGTCGGCGATGCCATCGTGCTGCCGGGCAAGGTCGGTGACAGCCTGACCCTCGCCCAGGCGCAAGTCGCCGCCGGCATCAGCGCGTTGCGCTGCCTGGGGTTGCTCCAGCAGGCCCTGGGTTCGCTGGACCAGATCAAGGCCATCCCGCGCATCACCGTGTACGTGCGCAGTGCCGAGGATTTTGATCAGCAGAGTGAAGTGGCCAACGGCGCGTCGGACCTGTTGCACGAGATTCTCGGCAGCGCCGGGGTGCATACGCGGACCTCGATTGGCGTGATGCAGCTGCCGAAGTCGGCGGCGGTGGAGATCGAAATGATTGCGCTGGCGCACGGCTGAGCGATCGATGATTACCCAAGGCATGGTGGTATTGATCCACTACAGCACGTACCTGGCACCGGGGCTGCTGTTGTTCGGCCTGTGGTTCGCGCTCACGCCCAAGTCGCTGACGGCGTTGCGCATCCTGATTCTGTTGATGGCGTTCGTGCTGATGCGCGATGTGATGACGCCGTTGGGCTTGTGGTCGCTGGGCAGCGAGGTGCAGCTTGCCTTCACGGCCAACACCTTGGTGCTGGCAGCATTGGGTGGTTTATCGGTGTTATTGATTACGGCGCTTGTGCGGGTGGCACCTGACTTGGCGGCGCTGATCGTCTGGTCCAGGGGGCCGCGTGTCGCGGGACTGATGATCGGGCTCGCGGTTGGTGGCTTGATCGGTGTGCCGCTGCGGTTGTACCAGGGCATCGAAGCGTCAGCGCTTGTGGGTTATTGGGTATGGCTGCCGGGCATGGTCGTGTTGGCCTATGGCGCCAATGCGTTGGAGGAGGTGTTGTTTCGTGGGTTTTTGCAGGGCTATCTGGAGCAGCAGGTAGCGCCGTTGCGTGCGGCCCTGATCAGCGGCGTAGCTTTTGCGGCCTGCCATGCTTTCCTGGCCTTGAGCTTGACTGAACTGGGGTGGCCGGTGTTGCTGTTTACCCTGCTGGAAGGGCTGGCTTGCGCGCTGGTGCGTATGCGTTATGGCGTGCTGGCGGCGACGCTGGCCCATGGCACGGCAATCCTGTTGATTGCCGTGCCCATGCCTTGAGTTAAAGCGCCGGCGTACGCGGGGGCACCAGGCGCTTGCTGCCGGTCGACTCATAGGCCGACGCAAACCGCAGCAACGCAGAGTCATCATAGGCGCGCCCGGCAAAGGTGAGCCCCACCGGCATGCCGATATCGGCCATCACGCCCATGGGCACGGTGACGGTCGGCACGCCCAGGTGGCGGATGGCGAGGTTGCCGTTGGCCACCCACACGCCGTTGCTCCAGGCGATGTCGGCGGAGGCTTCGTTCACATCGGCATCCGCCGGGCCTACGTCGGCCACGGTGGGGAACAGCACGGCGTCGAGGCCAAGCTTGTCCATCCAGTCTTCCAGGTCGACCCGGCGCGTTTGTTCCAGGCCGCGCAGGCCGTCGGGGAGGGTGCTGATCTGGTCCCACGGGGTGATGCCGCGCTCGGCCATGCGCACGTATTCGTCCATGCCGGCCGCAAGGTCGTCTTCGCGATTGGGCAGGGTGCCCGGGTCGTGGGGGAAGATCTTCGGCCCGTCCACATCCGCCAGGCGGTTGAGCGCCGGGTCGTTGTTGGCGCGCAGGAAATCATCAAAGGCCCAGGCCGAGAGTTCCCACAGTTCATCGTGCAGGAACTCCTTGGACACCAGCCCACGGGTAAACACAGTGGGCGCGCCGGGGCGATCGCCTTCGCAGTTGGACACCAGCGGGAAATCCACGTCGATCACTTCGGCGCCGGCCGCCACCAAGGCTTGGCGGGCATCGTTCCACAGGTCTATCACGCTGGCGCGGGTGTTGATCTTCTGCCCGGTGGGGCCGCCGATGCCGGGTTTTTCGCTGGTGCCGGCGTCGGGGTCGGCGTTGATGTACATGCGTGGTACGCCAAAGCGTTTACCGGCGAGGGATTCGGCAGTCACGGCCAGGTCAGCATAAGACGCCGGGCGCACCGAGGTGACGCTCGGGATCGGCACCCAGGGTTGCAGGCGCCACAGGTCGCCACGGGTGTCCGGGTCTTCGGCCACCACCACGTCGAGCACTTCCAGCAGGTCGGCCATGGTGCGCGCGTACGGCACCACCACGTCCATGGTCGGCGTGAGCGGCCAGTTGCCGCGCACCGAAATCACCCCACGGGACGGGGTGTAGGCACACAGGCCATTGTTGGACGCCGGGCCGCGTCCGCTGGACCAGGTTTCTTCGGCCACGCCAAACGCCGCAAAGCTCGCCGCCGTCGCAGTGCCGGCTCCGTTGGATGAGCCGGAAGCAAACGGCGCCGTCAGGTAGTCGGCGTTATACGGGCTTTCCGCCCGGCCATACACGCCACGCTGCATGCCGCCATTGGCCATCGGCGGCATATTGGTCTTGCCCAGGCAGATGGCGCCGCCGGCGCGCAGGCGCTCGATGGTGAACGCATCGCGCTGGGCGACCAGGTCGGCAAACGCCGGGCTGCCGGACGCTGCGGTCAGGCCCTTGACCAGGTAGCTGTCCTTGGCGGTGTAGGGAATGCCATCCAAAGGCCCCAGGGTTTCGCCGTTGTCCCGGCGTGCATCGGACGCCTCGGCTTCTTCGAGCGCTGCGGGGTTGCGCACCACCACGGCGTTCAAGGCGGTGGCGGTGTGCGGACCGTCATAGGCCTCGATCCGCGCCAGGTAGGCTTTTACCAGTTCAACGGCCGTGGTCTGGCCGGATTCAAGCGCCGCGCGCAATTGGGCAATGGAGACTTCGGTAACTTGCATCACGTTTTTTTCGCCGCCTTCAGGTGGGGGTATGGCGGCAGTCTACGTACAGATATTTCACAAAACCAGCGCGGCATAACTCGCATAGGCCGCGCGCATCACCTGCCAGGTGGCGTCGTCGGCGGGAATCAGATGTTCGATGCGCAGGGAGGAGAGGGTAATGTCCTGAGGCATGCCGAAGGTGGTGAAGGTGGACAGAAAACTCAATTCGCCCCGGCTTGAACGGATGCGCGTCAGTACCAGCGGCGGCATGTCGGCGGGCAACTCGGTGCTGGCCGGCGTCGGCAAACGCGCCAGCAGGGCGGCCAGTTCAGGATTGCCCAGCGCCTCACGGGTGGCGCGCTGCCAGGCCAGGGTGCGGATCTCGTCGGCATTGGTCAGGTGATCGCCGAGGCCGCCCGACTGCAACAGCGTGGTGAGCAGGTTTAAGCCCTCGGCTGAATCGGGCGGGATGCCCACCAGTTCAAGCAGCACGGCGGTGCTGGCATTCGCCGCCAACACCTGCCACTGGCTGTCCAGCAGGATGGCCGGCGCGGGGTTGTTGGCGTGCAGCACATGGCTGACCGCTTCGCGAATCGCGGCCATCGCCGGTGAGGCCAGTGGCGTGGCGCTATAGCGCGGGGCGTAGCCGGCGGCGAGGAACACCCGGTTGCGCTGGTCCAGCGGTGCCTCCAGTGCCGTCAGCAGGTTGTGCAAGGTGCCCGGGCTTGGCTTGGCGCGGCCGGTTTCCAGGCAACTGAGGTGGCGCTGGGACACCCCGGTGATCAGGGCCAGGTCGAGCTGGCTGAGCCGGGCTTGCCGGCGCAAGTGGCGCAGCTGTTCGCCGGCGGTGGCAGGGGTGTCCATGGCGGAATCATGACCTCCGAGGTCATTGCGAGGGGCCGAACCTTATCACTAACGTGGGCCTTGATCACCCCAAGGAACAACCCATGAAAAGATCCCGTGTTGCGCTGGTCGGTTTGCTGCTGTTTTCGTCATACACCCTGTTCACTCTGCTGACGGCCGAGCAGTCGCTGCTGGCGTTCGGGCGCGAATTGATGTCGCGACCGGACACCGCGCAAGTGGTGATCGACCTGTATTTGATGGCGCTGCTGGCGTGCGTGTGGATGTACCGGGATGCGCGGCGGCGGGGGCTTTCGGTACTTTCGGTGGTGCCGTACTTTGTGCTGACGGCGGTGTTTGTGTCGGTGGGACCTTTGCTTTATCTGGTGGTGAATGGGCTTGAGACGTTCAGCGAGAAGACCGGTTGACGCAAACGCCCTCTGGTGAGAGGGCTTGTTGTGGCGAGCGGGCTTGCCCCGCGTTGGGCTGCGCAGCAGCCCCAATAACTGATGTCGCGGTTCAACTGAAACACCGCAGCGGTTTTGAAAGGGGCCGCTTCGCAGCCCAACGCGGGGCAAGCCCGCTCGCCACAACAGGTTCGTTCGGCTCAAGGGTTGAGGAAGGCCTGGTAGTTGTCCTGGGTGATCTGTTGATAGGGAATGGTCAGTTCAGCCGTGTACGGCTCCTTCTTCACCATCTTCACTGCCAGGTCAATCGAGCCCAGGGCCTGGCCCTTGTTGTCCTGATACACCGTCACCAGCAACTGGCCTTTCTTCACCGCATCCAGCCCGGCAGCCCCGCCGTCGCTGCCGGCTACCAGGATGTCCTTGCCCGGCTGCATGCCCGCCTGGCTGATCGCCATGGCCGCGCCGATCGCCATCTCATCCGCGTTCGCCGCCACCGCGTCGATTTTGCGCCCGGATACGATCCAGTTGTTCATCAGGTCAATCGCTTTGCTGCGCTGCCATTCCGCGCTCTGTTCCTCGACGATCTTGATGTCGGGGTACTCCTTGAGCACGGTCTTCACCCCCAGCGTCCGATTGTGCGTGGCGTTGTTGGAGAGCAAGCCGAGCATGATCGCCAGGTTGCCCTTGCCACCCATTTTCTCGGCCAGGTAGCGCATCTGGATTTCACCGGCCTTGACCTCGTCCGAGCCCACATACCCCACGCCCGGTGGCAACTGCTGGGCATCCGGGCGGCGGTTGACGTACACCAGCGGCGTCTTGGCTTGCTGGGCGTTGGCGGTCATTTTTTGCGTGGCGGCCGTGTCCACCGGGTTGACGATAATCGCGTCCATGCCCTGGGCGGTGAAGTTCTGTACCTGGTTGAGCTGGCGCACCACGTCGCCCTGGGCGTCTTCGAATTGCAGGGTCACGCCGGGCAGTTGCTTGGCGTGGGCGGCCATGTAGTCACGCATCTGCGCGAGGAAGACGTCGTCGACCTGGGCGATGCTCACGCCGATGCGTATATCGGCCAGCGCCCAGGGGCTTATCGCCAGGGTCAGGAGTGCCGCAAGGAGTTGCTTATTCATGATGGTGCTCCGTTGTTTTTGTTGTTGTTGAAACAGAGGGTTCACGCCTGGCGCTTGGTCCGCAGTTGCTCCACGGCAGCGGCAAACGCCGGGAATGGCCAGCGTTCGTCGAGTGCTTGCTGCATCAGTTGCTGCCCGGTTTGCGGGGCCAGGCCCTTCAAGGGCGGGTCGGTGTCGAGGTTGGTGGGGAAGGAATAGCCGTCGGCGGTGCAGGCGATCACCGCCGCCACGGCCTGGGCATCCAGTGCGGTGTTGTCCAGCAAGGCCGGGTACACCGCCAGCATCATGCGGTCGCGGTCGAGGGCTTCCATGGGCTTGCCGAACGCCGAGGAAATCTGCAACAGGTTGGCCATGCGTTGGCGGTCGGCTGTGCGGTTGGTGCCGGCGGCATGGAACAGCGCCGGGTTGAAGAACAGCAGGTCGCCCTTGTTCAGCGGCAGTTGCACGGCGTGCTGCTGGAAATAGTCGATAAACTCCGGACGCCGCCACGCCAGGTAACCCAGGGCGTATTGCTGGGAAAACGGCAGCAACTGGGTCGGGCCGGTTTCCAGCGGCATGTCCGAGTGCGCCACCGCGCCTTGCAACGTCAGGTACTGGGACAGCAGGTGCAGGGGCAGGGGAAAGCGCTCCACTACATCATTGGTCTGAAAGCCCAGGTGGTAATCGCGGTGCGGTTGCTGGGCCTGGCCACCGGGATGCACCACGTTGACCTGCGCCGTGACCTGATAGCTCGGCCCCAGCCACGCCTCGGCAATCAACCCCAACAGCGGGTTGGCGTAGTACTCCACAAAGGATTTCGGCGACTGCAACGCGGTTTTCTGCAATGAATTCCAGATGCGCCCGTTGCTGCCAGCCTTGGCAAAGTGATCGGCCGCCACGCCCTGCGCCGCCTCATGGGCGAAGATCGCCTCGAACACCTGGCTGTGGCGGTCGACCACCTCCAGGTCTTCGTAGGCCTGGCGCACCACCATCACCCCAGGCCCCTCGCGGAACAGGCGGTGCAGTTCATTCATCACCGCCAGGCGGTCGCTATTGCGCAGGGTGTGGGCCTGATAGATCGGCACATTGCTCTGAACTTCAGCGCACAGAGGGTAATCCTCTCGGCTCACGCGTTGCGCACAGATCTCGCTGAAGTCCGCCAGGCGCACGGCCTGTTCCGTCACGAACGCCGACATCACACACCTTCCAGCGCCTGATTCGGTTGCGGGCTGCCGCCGTCGGTACAGCCGACCACGCCTTGTTCCAGGTCGATCACCGAGCCGGTCATCATTCCCGACTCGCTGGACAGCAGGAAAGCCACGCTGCGCGCCACTTCTTCGGGCTTGAGCAGACGCCCGAACGGCTGCGCGCTTTCGGCCTTTTCCAGCCAGCCATCCTGGGCACCGTGGTACTGGCGCTGGATGTCATCTTCGTGGGGTGTGTCCATCCAGCCGATGTTCAGGCCATTGACCCGGATGCGATTGCGCAGGGCGCTGAATGCCACGTTCTTGGTGAGGATCGCCAGCGCGCCCTTGGACGCGGCATAGGCACTCAGGAACGATTGCCCGCCATGCCCGGTGACGCTCTGGATGTTCACCACCGCGCCTTCCACGCCTTTACTGATCATCAGCTTCAGCGCTTCCTGCATCAGGAAAAACGGCGCCCGCACATTGACCGCCATCAGCCGATCAAACAGCTCGGGCGAGGTGTCGAGGATGGTGCCGCGATCCGACATCCCCGCGCAGTTCACCAGCCCATGCAGGGTGCCGAAGTGGGTACGCGCCGCATCGATGATCGCGCGGCAATCCTCGACCTTCTCCAGGTCCGCCTCGACAAAAAACGTCTGGCAATCCAGCTGGGCCAACTGCCGCACCTGCTCTTCGCCCTGGGCGCGACGTCGCCCGCAGATGATCAGCCCGGCGGCGCCACGCTGTGCCAGGGTACGGGCCACCGCCGCGCCCAGGCCCTGGGTGCTGCCGGTGACGACAAAATATTGGCCGCTGAACGACGTGGCGAGATCGGTGTTAGGCATGCAGTTCTCCCGGAATTTTTGTTGTTGTTCATCGCCCGGCTCGACGCCGGACAAAACTGAGACTAGCATTGCAAAACCTCAGTAATGCCCAAAAAACACCTCAAAAACACCTCAAGCGAGGCTCCATGCTCGAACGCGCCAAACACTTCTCCATCAAGCAGCTGGCGACCCAGGCCGGTTTGAGCAAAGCTACGGTCGACCGCGTGCTGCATCAGCGTGGCAGCGTGCATGCGCAGACCCGGCGGCGTATCGAGCAGGCGCTGGAGGAGTTGGAGTCCCAGGAGAAAAACGGCCTGGCGGTGGGGCGCACGTTCCACGTCGATGTGATCATGCACACGCCCAAGCGCTTCAGCACCGCGGTACAGACGGCGATCACCGCGCAACTGGGCAGCCTGGCGCCGTTCCGCATTGCCCCGCGCTTCCACCTGTTTGAAGAGATCGAACCCCAGGCCATGCACGACCAACTGCTGCGCTGCCTGGACACCGGCAGCCAGGGTGTGGTGCTCAAGGCCGCCGATGAGCCGGCGGTGAACCTGGCGGTCAAGCACCTGATCGCGGCGGGGATTCCGGTGGTGACGCTGGTCACGGACCTGCCGCAAAGCGAGCGCATCGGCTACGTCGGCATGGACAACCGCACCGCCGGCCAGACGGCCGCCTACCTGATGTCGTGCTGGCTGCCGGCACAGCCCCAGGACGTAGCCGTGGTGATCGGCAGCGAACTGTTCCGTGGTGAAGAAGAGCGTGAGATGGGCTTTCGGGCCTGGCTGCGTGGGCGTGCGGCGCACTTGCGGGTGCTCGACGTCAGTGGCGGCTACGGCGTGTACGACCGCACCTTCGAGCGGGTGACCCAGGCGCTGCAACAGCATCCCGAGCTCAAGGCGGTGTACAGCGTCGGCGGCGGCAACCGCGCGATTGTCGACGCGTTCGCCGCCCTGAATCGGCCGCTGGAGGTGTTCATCGGCCACGACCTCGACGAAGAAAACCGCCAATTGCTGCGCGAAGAAAAGGTCGCCGCGATCATCGACCACAACCTGCAGATCGATGCCCGCCACGTGTTCCTGCACATCCTGCACTACCACCGGCTCTGGAGGGCCGGGCCGATTGCGCCGTCCCAGGTGCAGATCGTCACGCCGTTCAACTTGCCGGACTGACTACTCCCTCAATAACAACATCAGGAGTTCGACCATGCTGAGAATCGCCGTTCTGGGTGCCGGGCGCATCGCCAGGATCCACGCCGCCAACATCGCCGCCCATCCCAACGCCACACTGGTGCTGGTAGCCGACCCCTGGCGCGAAGGCGTCGATGCATTGAGTGCCCAACTGGGGTGCGAGGCGGCCTACGATTGCGCCGCCGTGCTCAGCCGCAAAGACATCGACGCCGTGGTGATCGGCACGCCCACCGACACCCATATCGACCTGCTGCTGGCGGCGGTCGCCGCAGGCAAGGCGGTGCTCTGCGAAAAACCCATCGACCTCGACATCGCCAAGGCCCGCAGCGCTGCCCAGGCAGTGGAGCGCCAGGGTGGCCGGGTGATGCTCGGCTTCAACCGGCGCTTCGACCCCGACATGCTGCGCCTGCGCGCGGTCCTCGATGCCGGGCAGATCGGCACGGTGCGCCAAGTCATTATCACCAGCCGCGACCCCGGCCTGGCGCCGCGTGACTACCTGGCTCACTCCGGTGGCATCCTGCGCGACATGACCATCCACGACTTCGACACCGCCCGCCACCTGCTCGGCGAAGAACCGGTAGAAGTCAGCGCCATCGCCAGTCGCCTGGTCGACCCCAGCCTGGCCGAGATCGACGACTACGACAGCGTGATGGTGCTGCTGCGCACCGCCTCCGGCAAGCAATGCCATATCAACTGCTGCCGCCAGGCGGTGTACGGCTACGACCAGCGCGTCGAAGTCTCCGGCGCCACCGGCGTGCTGCTCACCGACAACCACCGCCCCAGCACCCTGCGCCACTGGAGTGCCGAGCACACCGAGGCGCTGGAACCATTGCAGCACTTTTTCCTGGAGCGCTATGCCGATGCGTATCGCAATGAGCTGACGCAGTTCATCGATGCGCTGAACAACGGTACGGCGCTGCCCACCAGCGTGCGGGATGGGTTGTATGCGTTGCATTTGGCGGATTGTGCGTTGGAGTCGGTGAGGACAGGGCGCAGTGTGGCGGTGAGTTACGACCTTTAGCCGTACGAACTCGACCCCGTCCGATCCACCAAACGAATACTGTCCCGCCCACCGCGCTTGGATTCATACAGCGTGGTATCCCCTTGCTCGATCAACACCGTCAAACTCGGTGGCGGTTGGTCGAACAGGTTCGCGCCAATGCTCAGGGTCACCGGCGCAGGCGTGGTGAAGGTCTGCGAGGCCAGTTGCTGGAACTGGTCGCGCAGGCTGCTGCCCAGTTCGACGATCTGTTCGGTGGACGCCGGGTTGAGCAGGATCACGAATTCATCCCCGCCCAGGCGTGCGGCCAGCGCGCCCTGGGGCACTACGCTGCGGATCATTTCGCTGAGGGCGATCAGCAGGCGGTCGCCGGCAGTGTGGCCGTGGAGGTCGTTGACCGATTTGAAGTTGTCGATGTCGATCAGCAACAGGGCACCCGGTTGGGCGGGTGAAACCTGGGCGAGCAAGCGTGGTGCGCGCAGGTCGAGGGCGCGGCGGTTATAGAGGGCGGTGAGCGGGTCGCGGGCGGCGAGGCGGGCGATCTGTTGTTCGCGACGATAGCGCTCGGAGCCGGTCATCGACAGTGCGATGAGCATGATCGCCATGGCGCCTTCCACCAGGGAAATCTGGATGATCTCGCCCTTGAAGGCGGCGAGGTCGATCAAGGTGCCGGGGATCAATACCGACAGCGCCTTGGCCACATAGAACGCGCCATGGATCAGCAGCACGTAGCGCAACTGCACCGCGCCGATGCTCAGCGACTTGCCATGGGGCCGCAGCAAAAAGCTGGCGCGCAGGGTCGGTAGCGCTACTAACAGGGACTGCACCGCCAGCATGGCTTTGGACCATGACGGATCGGCCGGCAACATCAGCATGCCCAGCCAGACCAGCAGCATCAGCAACCACATGGGCGACAGCCGCGTTTGGGTGAACCGCGCCACGCCGAGCAAAAACAGGAAGTGCGCGGTCACCAGCAAGCCGTTGGCGAACCAGATGCCGATCATCAGGTAGCCATTGAGGCGCAGCAGGGCGAGGGTGGAACCGACGGTAATGGTGGCGAAACCGGCGCTCCAGCACAGCAGCGAAGGTTCGCGCACGCTGCGCCATTCAACGGCCAGGTACAGGGCGGCAGCGGCTGCCAGGGCAACGGTGAGTGCCAAAATCGTGGGAGGGTCGA
Source organism: Pseudomonas sp. FBCC-B1565 (assembly GCF_059133265.1). Lineage (NCBI taxonomy): Bacteria > Pseudomonadati > Pseudomonadota > Gammaproteobacteria > Pseudomonadales > Pseudomonadaceae > Pseudomonas > Pseudomonas sp. FBCC-B1565. The sequence continues at coordinate 3,696,933 of NZ_CP101438.1, read as the reverse complement.
GCGTCATGTCTTGCCGGGTCTGCCTGGTGTGCGTTTAGAACCGGGATTGTAAGCGCACACGCAGGTTTTTCAGAGCATTCCGGGTGATAGCACACGGCCAGGCGATGATCGGCAGGTCAGGCGCCCTTGGTCGAGGGCAGCAGGATCGTCAGGATGCCCACCAGCGGCAGGAACGAACACAGTGTGTAGACGTACTCGATGCCGTGGGTGTCCGCCAGCAGGCCGAGCAGCGCCGCGCCAATCCCGCTGAAGCCGAACATCAGGCCGAAGAAGATCCCGGCGATCATGCCCACGTTGCCGGGCACCAGTTCCTGGGCATACACCACGATGGCCGAGAAGGCCGACGCGATGATGAACCCGATCACCACGCTGAGTACCGCCGTCCAGAACAGGTCGACGTAGGGCAGGGCCAGGGTGAACGGCGCCGCGCCGAGGATCGAGAACCAGATGACTTTCTTGCGGCCGATCTTGTCGCCGATCGGGCCACCGGCAAAGGTGCCGACGGCCACTGCGCCGAGGAACAGGAACAAGTACATCTGCGAGCTTGCGACTGACAGCTGGAACTTCTCGATCAGGTAGAAGGTGAAGTAGCTGGTCAGGCTGGTCATGTACCAGTATTTGGAGAACACCAGTACGGCCAGCACCACCAGGGCAAAGGTCACGCGGCCCTTGGACAAACCGTGGGTGGCTTTGCCGCCTTGCTTGAGCTTGAACAGGTTGAGGTGGTGGCGGTACCAGCGGCTCAAGCCGTACAGCACCAGGATGGCGAACACGGCAAACAGCCCGAACCAGGCGATATGGCCCTGGCCGTAGGGGATGATGATCGCCGCGGCGAGCAACGGGCCCAAGGCGCTGCCGGTGTTGCCGCCGACCTGGAAGGTCGACTGCGCCAGGCCGTAGCGACCGCCAGAGGCCAGGCGCGCAACGCGGGAGGTTTCCGGGTGGAAGGTCGACGAACCCACGCCCACCAAGCCCGCCGCCAGCAGGATCGCCGGGAAGCTGCCGACAAACGCCAGCATCAGGATGCCGATCAGGGTGCACACCATGCCCGCCGGCAGCAGCCAGGGTTTGGGGTGGCGGTCGGTGTGATAGCCGATCCACGGCTGCAGCAGGGAGGCGGTCAACTGGAAGGTCAGGGTAATCAGGCCGACCTGGGTGAATGTCAGGCCATAGTTGGCCTTGAGCATCGGGTAGATCGACGGCAGCACGGCCTGGATCAGGTCATTGATCAAGTGGGCCAGGGCGCAGGCGCCGAGGATGCGCATGACCAAGGGGCTGGCCTGGGGCGTAATGGTTGCAGCGGCGGGTGACGCGGTAAGGGTCGACATGCAGGCATTCCATACAAGGCAGCTAATCAGAGGCGGCAACTTCTTAAGGTCGCCATCCATTACAAAATGATTCGGCGTTCATGCTAGATTTGTCAGGAATGCCTGTCTCACGCAATTGGGGCGGCAACTATCGCGAAAAGGGCGAAATGATCAAACCACTGGATGAATTTCTTCAGGAAATCAACGAAGGCGCCTGGGCTGTCATCAGTTCCGCCACCGATTACCCGGAAAACTGGGTGATCCCCGACCACAGCCACGAGAAGCATCAACTGCTCTACGCCATCGAAGGCGTGATGGTGGTGTACTCGGCGCTGAACCAGTGGACCGTGCCGCCCAACCGTGGCATCTGGATGCCCGCCGGGCAAGTGCATTCCCTGCGTTGCGTAGGCACCCTGAAAATGCGCAGCGTGTTTGTGCGCCCGGATCGCTTCCCGAATATGCCCGGCGAGCCGAAAACCGTGAGTATCTCGCCGTTGCTGAGCGAGCTGATCAAGGCGTCCGTGAGCCTGAAGCCGCCGTACGCCGAAGACTCACGGGATGCGCGGATCATGCACCTGATCCTCGACGAACTGGCGATCCTGCCGGCGTTGCCGCTGTCCTTGCCGCAGCCCGCCGACCCGCGCCTGCAGCGCATCTGCCTGGCGTTGCAGGAAGAGCCGGGCGATGCCTCGACCGTGGCGCACTGGAGCGAGCGCCTGCACCTGGACCAGAAAACCATCCAGCGCCTGTTCCGCAAGGAAACCGGCATGACCTTCGGCCAATGGCGCCAACAGGCACGTTTGCTGCTGGCGCTGGAACGCATTGCGGTGGGCGAGAAGGTGATCGATATCGCCCTGGAGCTGGGTTACGACAGCCCGAGTGCGTTTACCAGCATGTTCAGGAAACAGTTTGGCAAGACGCCGAGTCAGTTTTTCCGCTAGTGCCGAGCAGCCCGTTGAACGTGTCGATATCCAACGGCCGGCTGAGGTAGTAGCCCTGGCCTTCGTCGCAGGACACGGCCCGGAGCATTGCCAGGTGCCCGGCGGTCTCGATGCCCTCGGCGGTCACCGTCAATGCCAGGGCACGCCCCAGGCCGACGATGGCCTGGATGATCGCCTTGTCATCCTCACTGTCTTCGAGGCGGCTGAGGAAGCTGCGGTCGATCTTCAACCCGTCGAAGGGGAAGGCCCGCAGATAGCTCAACGAGGAATAGCCGGTGCCGAAGTCATCCATGGCAATGCGTATGCCCAGGCGTTTGAGCGTGTGCATCACCGCCAGTGCGCCCGCCGCGTCTTCGAGCATCACGCTTTCGGTGATTTCCAGTTCGACCCGCGCCGGCTCGATCCCCGACGCCGTGAGGGCATTGCGAATGCGCTCCACCAGGTCGCCACGCTTGAACTCCGTGGACGACAGGTTCACCGACACAAACAATGCCTCGGGCCACTGGGCGGCGCTGGTGCAGGCGGTTTGCAGTACCCAATCACTCAGCGCCAGGATCAGCCCGGACTCTTCGGCAATCGGGATGAAGGTGTCGGGTGGAATCAGCCCGCGCTGTGGGTGTTGCCAGCGCACCAGGGCTTCGGCACCGACCATCTGTCCATCGGCAATGCGATAGCGCGGCTGGAAGTGCAGGCGCAGTTCATTGTGCTTGATCGCAAAACGCAGGTCGCTTTCCAGGCGGCGACGCTCGATGATCCGTGCATTCATCTCCCCCGAGTAAAACCGCCAGGTATTGCGGCCGGCCGCCTTGGCTTCGTACAGCGCGATATCGGCATACCGCAGCAGTTCGGCGACTTCGCTGGCATCGTCGGGGGCCAGCACGATGCCGATGCTCGCGCTGACGAACACTTCCTGCTCGCCGACCCTGACCGCCTGTTCGACGGACTCGATCAAGCGCAGGCACAGGGACTCGACATCGTCCTGGGTGCCCGCATTCGTGAGGATCAACACAAACTCATCGCCGCCCACCCGTGCCACCAGGTCGCCGTGGCGCACGCAATCGGCCAGGCGGGTCGACACTTCGTTGAGCACGTGGTCGCCGGCGGCGTGGCCGAGCAGATCGTTGACCGGTTTGAAGCGGTCCAGGTCCAGGCTGAGCATGACCAACGGTTGGCCTGACGCTGGCAGCGCCTTGAGCTTGTCGTCGAGGAACGCTTGCAGGCGCGTACGGTTGGCCAACCCGGTGAGAGCATCGTGTTCGGACAGGAATTCAATGCGCCGCCGTGCTTCGACTTCCTCGGTCACGTCGGTGGCGGTTCCACGAAAGCCGCCACAGGGCATTTGCCTCGCGGCCAGCCGGGTGGTGCGTTCCTGGCCCTGGGCGTCGACATAGCGGCACTGCACGCTGATGTCCGCAGTGCGGCTGGGGGTGTTCAGCCATTGCGAAAGCGCGCCGGCTTCCGTGTCCAGGAGGTCGTTGATGGCGGCGCCGATCCATGCACGGCGGGCCAGGCCGGTCACGTTCTCGAAGCGTTCCGACAAGTAGGTGAAGCGCCAGGCTGCATCGATTTCCCAGACCCAGTCGGAGCTGGCTTCCACCACATCGCGAAAGCGCGCTTCACTGGTGGTCAGCGCGTCCTGGCTGTCTTGCAGCGAGGCATGGCTGGCATCCAGGGCGAGGGCGGCGGCGCTGGCGCGGCGCAGGATCACCCAGGTCATCAGGCATACCAGCAACGCGGCCAGGCCCAGCAGCGGCAAGCCCACGCCCATCAACCGCACACCCGGGCGCGCTGGCTGCCAATGCAGGCTGCCGGCAGCACCGTTGTCGCCCAGAGGAACCAGCAAGGTCTTGCCGATCTCATCGGCGCTGGCGATATGCAGTTGATTGACGCCGAAATCATTGCCGATCAGGGCCAGTTGGGCGCTGTCGAGGATGTCGACAAACACCAGTACCGATGCGGGGCGCCCATCCATCTTCACCGTGGGGTCGGTGCCTGGCGTGATGGCGGCTGCAGCCACGAGTGCCGGGCTGCCATGCACGTTGATGAAGGCGGTGACCGGCAGCTCCTGCTCAGCCCCGGCACGTGCCTGTTCCAGCACCTGCGTGATGGGCTGGGCAAGCCAGTCGCTTAGGTCAATGGGTTGTAGTTGGCCTTCGACGACGGCGTACACCGTGCGGTTGGCATCGTTGACCACGAACAGGCCCTGGAAGCCGAAATCCTGGAACAGTGTGGCGCCGACGTTGCCGCGACCGTAGGCCCAATCGGTGTCCACCTTGAGGTGCAAGTGCTTGTACGCGTCGCTCCAGAAGGCGTAGTCCTTGACGGTGACCCGCAAGGATTTTTCCAGGGACTGCACGGCTTTACGCGTGTAAAACGCGCTTTCCTCTTGCTCGGCGTGGTCCAGTTCATGGGCCAGGTAGATCAGCGAATAAGCTGCCGCTGCAAAGACCAGGACCAACAGGGCCGTGAAATTGAACAGGGAGGTACGTGTCAGCGACAGACTGGTGCGGTTGGAGAGCGTACGGACGATCGGGGCGAGAGTGTTCGGCATTGTTTCCCGCAGGGCAGCGCTGCAAGTCAGGGGTATCCCAGGCTATCGGCAGCGCGCTTGAAAAGCTGAACGATCAGGTGTCACGGGGCGTCAGGTTGGCAAAGAAAATGCACCCGATCAGCCGCGCAAACAGGCTCAGGGTTTCCGGCAGGTTGGGGTCTTCGAACAGCATCGCCCGCGAATCCAGCGCGCACAGTGCGCCGAACAGACGGCCGTCGGGCAGGAAGATCGGTGCACCAGCGTAGCTTTCGATGGCGAATTGCTTGACCACCGGGCGCGCGGCGAAGCGGCCGCTCTGGCTGATCTGCGGGATGAACAGGGTCTGTGGGTTGATACAGAACTCGCTGCACAGCGTGGTTTCCAGGTCGAGTACGTCGTCGACGTGAATGCCCATGTCGACGGTGTCGTGCACAGAGCAGACCACCCATTCCAGGTCGGTGAATTTGGCGATGCCGGCGAAGCGCATGCCGGTCAGGCGGGTGACCAGTTGCAGGATGCTGGTGGTGGCTTCTATTTCGGCGATGGCGGCGCGTTCATCTGCGCTGAGCAACGACTGTGGTGCGGTGACGCTTGGAACCATGGTTGAACTCTCCAGAAGCATGGCGGCGGCTGGGGCCGCCATGCAGGGTCAGGCCTTAGTTGATACGCGGATGCTGCTGCACCAGGTTCTGACGCTTGGCTTCCAGTTCGGCAATCTCGGCGTCGATGTCTTCGATCTTCTGCTCGATATTGTCGTGATGTTCCTGCAACAACTCCTTGGCTTCTTCCATGTCCGACGCCGCCGGTGCGGCGCCACGCAATGGCTTGTTGGCGGTTTCCTTCATGGTCAGGCCGGTGACCAGGCCGACCACGGCAAATACCATCAGGTAGTAGGCCGGCATGTACAGGTCGTTGGTGCTTTCCACCAGCCAGGCCACGGCGGTCGGCGTAACGCCGGCGATCAATACCGAGACATTGAACGCGCTGGCTAATGCACTGTAGCGCAAGTGGGTCGGGAACATCGCCGGGAGGGTCGAGGCCATAACGCCGATAAAGAAGTTGAGGATCACCGCGAGGATCAGCAGCCCGGCGAAGATCAGCCCGATTTTGCCACTGGTGATCAGCATAAAGGCGGGAATGGACAGGAACAGCAGGCCGATGCTGCCGGCGATGATGAACGGCTTGCGGCCGATCTTGTCGCTGATAAAACCGATGAACGGCTGCACGAACAGCATGCCGACCATGATCGCGATGATGATCAGCACACCGCTGTTTTCTTTGTAGTGCAGGTTATGGGACAGGTAGCTCGGCATGTAGGTGAGCAGCATGTAATAGGTCACGTTGGTGGCTGCGACGATACCGATGCAGGTCAGCAGGCTGCGCCAGTGCTTGGTCGCGACCTCCTTGAACGAGACTTTGGGACCGTGGGTCAGGCCTTCGCGGTCGCCTTGTTCCATTTTGTCCATGTGCTGCTGGAACGCCGGGGTTTCCTCTAGGGCGTGACGCAGGTACAGGCCGATGATACCCAGGGGCAGGGCAAGGAAGAACGGCAGGCGCCAGCCCCACGACTCGAAGTCGGCTTCGCCCAGGATGCTGGAAATCAGCACCACCACGCCGGCGCCCAGCACGAAGCCGGCGATGGAGCCGAAGTCCAGCCAGCTGCCGAGGAAGCCGCGCTTGCGGTCCGGCGCATATTCTGCGACGAAGATCGACGCACCGGTGTATTCGCCACCCACCGAGAAGCCCTGGGCCATTTTGCACAGCAGCAGCAGGATCGGCGCCCAGATGCCAATCGAGGCGTAGGAGGGGATCAGGCCGATGGCGAAGGTGCTCAGGGACATGATCACGATGGTCGCGGCCAGGACCTTTTGCCGCCCGTATTTATCGCCCAGTGCACCAAAGAACAGGCCACCCAGGGGGCGGATCAGGAACGGCACCGAGAAGGTGCCGAGTGCAGCGATCATTTGTACGCTGGGTGAGGCGTCAGGGAAGAATACTTTGCCCAGCACATAGGCGACAAAACCGTAGACGCCAAAGTCGAACCATTCCATGGCGTTACCCAGGGCGGCGGCGGTAATCGCCTTGCGCACCTTGGTGTCGTCGACGATGGTGATGTCTTTCAATCCGATGGGCTTGACGCTTTTCTTACGTAATTTCATGCGGGGCACTCTAAAGCAGAACAGGGGAGGCGCCATCACTGCGATGGCACCGCTCTGTCACTTCAGATACAAGTGGACATGAAATAATTCACCCGTATTTTGCTTTTTTTGCATTCTTTGCGGTGAGCGGGCTTAGTGGTGAGCGGACCTGTTGTGGTGAGCGGGCTTGCCCCGCGCTGGGTGGCGCAGCCACCCCAATGTAATCACCGCATTTCTTCAGACAAAATGCGGTGCTTGGTGTTAGGGCCGCTTCGCGCCCCAGCGCGGGGCAAGCCCGCTCACTACAGCCACAGAGGAGTAATCCGCATGTCCGCCGGCTCACGCCTGACCTATCGCCAACCACAAGCGAACGACCTGCAGCGATTGTTCGCGATCTTCGGCGACCCGCAGACCAACCTGTTCAATCCATCAGGCCCCATGGCCAGCCTGGAGATGGCGCAACGCCAGTTGGATCACTGGCTCGCACAGTGGGCGACCCAAGGGTACGGCTGGTGGGCGATTGCACGGCGCGAGGCGCCGGACCACATCATCGGCTTCGGCGGTATCGCGCCCCTCGACTACCTGACCGAGCGGCGCATCAACCTGGGTTACCGCTTTGCGGTGGAAGCCTGGGGGCAGGGCTATGCCACCGAGTTGGGGCATGACGCGTTGGCGCTGGCATTCGACAGCCTGGGGTTGCCCGAGGTGTTCGGGCTGGTGCGACCGGATCACGGGGCCTCGATCCGGGTGCTGGAAAAGATCGGCATGCAGCCGTTTGGCGTGCTCGACGATGTACGGGGCAAGGCGCCCAGCCTGGTCATGCGCATTTGTCATCCTACAACTGCATAGACCTGACCTTTCAATGACCCTCGCAATACCTCGATAAACGGCAATCTTTCAGATTGACAGCCGGTAGGCGGCCCGATATAAAAGTCGCAGTTGTACGACGACATATGACGTTACATATGTCCTACCTAACAAAAATAAAAAGTGATGCCATGAACTTGAACGAGCCCATCCACGCGCACCGCGTTGGCCAAGCGGTAGGCAACTATCGCTGGACCATCTGCGCGATGCTGTTCTTCGCAACGACCGTCAACTACCTCGACCGCCAGGTGCTCAGCCTGCTCGCGCCGCAGCTGTCCACGCAATTTGGCTGGAGCAACACCGACTACGCGAACATTGCGGCGGTGTTCCAGTTTGTCTATGCGATCTCGATGCTGTTCGCCGGGCGCTTTGTCGACAAGATCGGCACCAAGGCGGCCTATGTGGTGGCGATTGGTATCTGGTCCACGGGCGCCATCATGCATGCGTTCTCGGTGCCGATGGGCGAGGGCATCGCCGCCATCAGCGGTGCGATTGGCCTGGCGGTGATCCCGGTGTCGATTGCTGGCTTCATGCTGTCCCGTGCGGTGCTGGCGATTGGCGAGGCGGGCAACTTCCCGATTGCGATCAAGGCCACCGCCGAGTATTTCCCCAAGAAAGAACGCTCGCTGGCCACCGGTATCTTCAACTCCGGCGCCAACGTGGGCGCGATCCTGGCGCCGATCTGCGTGCCGTTGATTGCCGGTCTGTGGGGCTGGGAAGCGGCGTTTATCGTAATCGGCGGGCTCGGGTTCGTGTGGGTCGCGGTGTGGATCGCGCTCTACCGCAAGCCGGAGGAGCAAAAACGCCTGTCGGCCGCAGAACTGGCCTATATCCGCAGCGACCAGACCGTGCAGCCCTTCACCCCGGTAGCGGCCAGCGCCGTGGAGAAAAAGGTCTCATGGTTCAAGTTGCTCACCTATCGCCAGACCTGGGCCTTTGCCTTCGGCAAGTTCATGACCGATGGCGTGTGGTGGTTCTTCCTGTTCTGGCTGCCCACCTACCTGTCAGCGCAGTACGGCATGAAAGGCGCGGATATCGTCATGCCGCTGGCGGTGCTGTACAGCATGACCATGGTCGGCAGCATCGGTGGCGGCTGGTTCCCCAGCTACTTCATGGCGCGCGGCGATGCACCCTATGACGGGCGCATGAAAGCCATGCTGGTGATCGCGTTGTTCCCGCTGGTGGTCTTGCTGGCGCAACCGTTGGGCTATATCAGCTTCTGGGTGCCGGTGCTGTTGATCGGCGTGGGCGCCTCGGCACACCAGGCCTGGTCGTGCAACATCTTCACCACGGTGTCCGACATGTTCCCGCAGAAGACCGTGGCCTCGGTGGTCGGCATCGGCGGCATGGCCGGCGGCCTGGGTGGCGTGGTGATGACCAAGATCGGCGGCTGGGTGTTCGACTACTACAAGTCCATCAACGACATCCATACCGGCTACATGATCATGTTCGCGATCTGTGCGCTGGCCTACCTGGTGGCCTGGAGCGTGATGAAGACGTTGGTGCCGCGCCACAAGGAAATCACCGACCTGTAAGGTCTTATGTCCCGCGCCGCAACGGCGCGGGACCACTTTAAAGCGTGAGCGCCCAGGTCTGGCTGACCAGGGATTTGCCGAAGCTGTCTATCGTTTCTTCCTCGACCAACGCGAACCCGGCCTTCTGATACAGCTTGCGTGCATCGCCGAGGATGTCCACCGTCCACAGTTGCATGCGTTGGTAGCCGACCTGCCGGGCAAAGCGCACACACTCATCCACCAGCCGTTGGCCGATGCCCATGCCGCGCGCACTGGCGTCCACGTAGAGCATGCGCAGTTGGGCTGTGGTTTCGCCGTGGCGGATAACGAACACCGAGCCCACCACTTCGCCGTCCTTTTCCGCGATCCAGCAACGCTCGCAGGTTGGATCAAACGCCCTCAGGTACTTGGCGACCGTCTCCGCTACTAATGCTTCGAACTCCCAGTTCCAACCATATTCACGGGCATACAACGCGGTCTGTTGCTGCACCACCACGCCCATGTCGCCGGGTTGTGGATCGCGTAGCAGATAGCTGGGCGCCGTGCCTTGCAGCAGGGCCTGGATGCGCTTCATGGCTTCGGTGAGCTGGCGTTGCTGGGGTTCGGGCAGGCTGTCGAGCAGGGTGATGACTTCGTCCTGGGTTTGCTGCTCCAGAGGTGCCAGCACGTCGCGGCCGTGATCGGTGAGGTGCAACTGCACCGCACGGGCGTCGGTCACGGAGCGGACTTTCTGGATCAGGCCGCGTTTTTCCAGCCCGCCCACCAGCCGGCTCAGATAACCGGCGTCCAGGCTGAGCATTTGGCACAGGTCAGCGCTGGTGAGGTCGCCACGGGTAGACAGCTCGTACATCACGCGGATTTCGGTGAGCGAGTAATCGCTTTGCAACAGGTGTTCCTGCAGTACGCCGATTTGATGGGTGTAGAAACGATTGAAACCACGCACGATGCCGGCGCGCTCGACAAGCAGAGGGGTGGACATGCTGGAATGCTCGAATGGTTGCCTGAAGCAATTATATTGTTGCTTAAGGCAACCATGTCAAACAGTTTGCTTAGCGGTTGCGCGTCACCCGCCAGACGGTATTGGCCAGGTCATCCGCAATGATCAGCGCACCTTTCGGGTCCACCGTCACACCCACCGGGCGCCCACGGGTCTTGCCGTCGTCGCCGCGAAAGCCGGTGGCGAAGTCGATGGGCTCACCGGACGGCTTGCCATTGCTGAACGGCACGAAGATCACCTTGTAGCCCACCGGGTTGTCGCGGTTCCAGCTGCCGTGCTCGCCGACGAATACGCCATCGGCAAACTGCTCGCCCATCTGCGGGATGGAAAAGTCCACGCCGAGGGCGGCCACGTGGGAGCCCAGGCTGTAGTCCGGCTTGATCGCGGCGGCCACCTTGGCCGGGTTTTGCGGCTGGGCGCGCGGGTCGACGTTCTGGCCCCAGTAGCTGTAGGGCCAGCCGTAGAACGCGCCTTCACGTACGGAGGTCAGGTAGTCCGGTACCAGGTCCGGGCCCAGTTCGTCGCGCTCGTTGACCACTGTCCACAGTTGCCCGGTGTCCGGCTGGATGGTCAGTGCCGTCGGGTTGCGCAGGCCGGTGGCGTAGGGCTTGTGCGCACCGGTGGCGGCGTCGATCTGCCAGACCATCGCGCGGTCGATTTCGACTTCCATGCCGCGTTCGGTGACGTTGCTGTTGGAGCCGATGCCCACGTAGAGCTGGCTGCCATCGGCGCTCACGGCCAGGGATTTGGTCCAGTGATGGTTGATCTGTGCCGGCAGGGCGGTGACTGTGCTCGGCGGCCCGCTGGCTTTGGTCTGGCCATCGGCGTAGTCGAAGCTCACCAGTGCGTCTTGGTTGGCCACGTAGAGTTTGCCGTTGGCAAACGCCAGGCCGTAGGGCGCATTGAGGTTGTCGGCGAACACGGTCTTGAGTTCGTAGGTGCCGTCGCCATCGGCGTCGCGCAGCAGGGTCAGGCGGTTGCCGCTCTTGACCTTGGTGTTGCCCTCGGCCTTGATCAGGCTGGCGATCACATCCTTGGGCTTGAGCTTGGCCGCACTGCCGCCACGGCCTTCGGCAACCAGGATGTCGCCGTTGGGCAGCACCAGGGTCTGGCGCGGGATGGCCAGGTCGGTGGCAATCGCGGTGATGCTGTAGCCGTCCGGCACCTTGGGTTTCTGCTCGCCCCAGGGCGCGGGCTCGGCGATCTTCATGCTCGGCAACAGGCTGCTTTGCTGTTCCGGCAACTTGGGGTCGGGGCCACGGGCCTGGGTCTTGTCGCCTTCACCACCGCAGGCGGTCAGCAGCAGGGCGGCGCTCAATAGCGTCAATGTGTTGGACGTTTTCATTTGACACCTCCCGCACGCAGGCCGGTCCAGGTGGCGGCCAGGGTCAACAGCAAGACAATAGCCGACAGGATCAGGCCGCCGGGCATCGAGGCGTAGGCGTCCTTGGCATGCTGGAAAGCATTGACCAGGCCGAGTACCCAGGTGGCCAACAGCAACAGCACATAACGCGTGGGTTGCCCGGCCTTGCGCTCGGCGCGCAGCAGGTTGACCAGCGCGAACAGAAACGCGAAACCGGCGAACACCAACGCACCGGCGATCAGCCAGGAGGCGAAGTTGGCCCACTGAATCTGGTAGGTCTGGGTGTAGGCAATGTCGCTGAGCAAGGCTCCGAGAAACAACGGCACGGTGCCGGCGAGCAAGGTCGCATGCAGCGGCCCGGGGGCGTAGCGGTAGGCGGGGAGGGTAGTCATACGGGGGCGGCTCCTTGTTGTACAACGCCCCTGGACGGGGCAGCGCATAAGAAGTGAACGCAGCGCCGGTGAGAAAGTTCAGCGTGAAACGTTTCGAAATAGTGGGAACCGCGCTGGGTAGACCCCGGACTAACCCCGTATCATTCGCTCCTTTTTCCTACGCCAGGCGCCTCCATGACTCACCCTCGCATTGGCTTCGCGTGCCAATACAAACATCCCGAACGGCTGTTGTCGGCCAGCGCCCAGAAGCTGATCGAAGGCCCGTTCAACCCACGCACCACCACGTTGCGGTGGATGGACAGCGTCACACCGCAGGTGGCCCGGGACAAACTGGTGGAAGTGGTCACGCATAACCTGGCCGCCCAATTACGCTTGTTGGCGTATGTCGCCGAACTGCCGTCGCCCTTGCGCATGTTGCGCTTGAGCAGCGATCTGTTGCCGTTCTACAGCCACCCCAAAGTGGCCAGCGTCTACCAGGACCCGGCTATCGAGCGTCAATTGATAGAGGGGTTTGCCGCCATCGGCGAGCTGGCCCGCGCCTCGGATATCCGTTTGTCATTCCACCCTGGCCAGTACTGTGTACTCGGTTCGGAAAACCCCGGAGTGGTGGAAAACAGCCTGGCCGAATTCGAATACCACGCCGACATGATCCGCATGATGGGCTATGGCCGGCGCTTCCAGGACCTCAAGTGCAACGTGCATATCGCCGGCCGCCTCGGTGTGGAAGGCACCCGCGTGGTGTGGTCGCGCCTGTCGGAGGTGGCACGCAACTGCATCACGTTCGAGAACGACGAAAAGACCTATGGCCTGGACCATTGCCTGCAAGTCGCCGACCTGGCACCGGTGGTCCTGGACATCCACCACTGCTGGATCAACGAAAACGACTACATCGACCCCCACTCGGAGCGGGTCGCCCGGGTGATTGAAAGCTGGCGTGGCGTGCGCCCGACCATGCACTACTCCCAACCCCAGGAGAGCCTGCAGGAGCTGGGCTTCGACGCCGAACACAAGCTGGAAATGGACGCGCTGTTGCAGGTGGTGTCCAAGCGCGACCTGTACGCCCACAGCGCACAGATGTGGAACCGCTGGACCAACGATTATGCGCTGCAGTTTCTCGACCGCTTCGACATCATGCTCGAAGCCAAGGACAAGAATGTCGCGGCCCTGGCGTTCTACGAGCATTGGAAACGGGGCGTTGTGTGATCAATCCATGGCGGTCATGCTGGCGGGACTGACATAAGGAACCGCCCCATGCCCACCCTGCATTTGCTCTGCGGCAAGATCGCCTCCGGCAAGTCCACGCTCGCCAAGACCCTCGCCACTGAGCACGCTGCCATTGTGCTCAGCGAAGACCACTGGCTCGCCACGCTTTACCCCGGTGAAATCCACGCCATTGCGGATTACATCAAATGCACCCAGCGCATTCGCGGCGTACTGGGCCCCTTGGTGATCAATGTGCTGCAGTCGGGCCTCAACGTGGTGCTGGATTTCCCCGCCAATACAGTGGCCAGTCGCGAATGGCTGCTGGGGTTGGCACACGCCGCCAAGGCCCGGCACTGCCTGCACTACCTGGAGCTGGATGACGCCACCTGTCGGGCCAGGCTGCATGCGCGCAACGCTCAGGGTGAGCACGACTTTGCCGCCACTGATGCTGAGTTTGATCTGATTACACGCCATTTCAGTGTGCCGAGCGAGGCTGAAGGCCTGGTGATCGAGAGGCATCACCCATGAGCCCGGCGCAATCGCGCATCTGAGCGTTTGCCATGTGGCGCCAGATCGCCGACTTCATCAGGACTTGAAGCGCCCCACCAAGCCATTGAGTTCATCCGACAGCGTCGACAAGCGCCCCGAGTCATCCTGCGCCGAGTTGGCCAGGCTCTCTACCAGGCGCGCCTCGTCGTAGATCTGCTGGATATGCCGGTTGATCTCTTCGGCCACGCTGTGTTGTTCCTCGGCGGCGGCGGAGATCTGCAGGTTCTGGTCGCGGATCTCGTTCACCGACGTCTGGATACCTTCAAAGCTGTCCCGCGCACTTTCGATGGACGACACACTGGCCCGCGACAAGTCCAGGCAACTGCCCATCTTCTGGGTGACTTCCTGGGTCTTGTTTTCCAGGGTGCCGAGCAGTTGCTCGATCTCACCGGTGGAGTCGGACGTGCGCTTGGCCAGGGCACGCACTTCATCGGCCACCACGGCGAAACCCCGGCCCTGGTCGCCGGCACGGGCGGCCTCGATGGCGGCGTTGAGGGCCAGCAGGTTGGTCTGTTCGGCAATCGCACGGATGGTGCCGAGGATCTGGTTGATGCTGCGGCTGCCGGCTTCCAGCTCGACCATGGCCTGGGACGACTCAGTGAGCCGGCGCCCCAGGCGGTTGACGTTGTCGGTGGTGACTTCGATCTGCTGCTTGCCTTCGGCCACGCGACGGTGGCCATTCTCGGCGGACTCCGCGGCGCCGCTGCAGGAACGCGCGACTTCGTTGGCGGTAGCGACCATTTCATTGAACGCGGTGGACACCAATTCAACCGCTTCACGCTGGCGCCCGGCCGCCTCGTTCATGTTGTGCGCCACCTCGCTGTTGACCTTGGAGGCGTTGTGCAAATTGGCCGAGGCTGCGCCGATGTGCTGGATCAGTTGGCGGATCGCCGCGAGGAACTTGTTGAACCAGCCGGCCAGTTCGGCGGTTTCATCCTTGCCCTGTACGTGCAGTTCGTGGCGCAAGTCACCTTCGCCCTGGGCGATGGACTGCAACCCGGTGCTGACCTGGCCGATGGGCTTGACGATGACCTTGGAGAACGCCGCCGCGATCAGCCCGAAGATCAGCACCAGCACGCCGACGATGATCGCGGTGAGGTAGGTCATGCGCGTGGCTTCAGCCATGACTTCGCGGTGTTCGATCAGGCCGATGTAGCGCCAGCCGAGGCCGGGGGAGGTCCACACGTTGGCCATGTAGCGTACGCCGTCGATCACCACCTCGGTGGAGCCTTGGGGCGTGTCGGCCAATTGCGCATACGGCGCCCCCAGGTCCTTGAGCGGCTTGAAGCTGTGGGCAGCGTCACGCGGGTCCACCAGCACCACGCCGTCTTCGATCAGCATTACGTAGCCGCTTTCGCCCAGCTTGATGCTCTTGACCAGTTCGGTGAGGTTTTTCAGCGACACGCTGACCACGAACACGCCCTTGGCCTTGCCGTTCTCCAGCATCGCCCGGGCGGTGCCCACCAGTGCTACATCGTCCTTGTCATAGTAATAAGCCGGGGTGCGCACGGTCTTGCCGGGGCTGGCCATGGCCGCCTTGTACCAGGGGCGGGTGCGCGGGTCGTACTTGGCCAGCTGGGGGTCATCCGGCCATTTGGCGTAGGTGCCGTCTTCCAGGCCGATGGACAGGATCGCCGCCGCCGGGTGCGTGGCGCCGAAGCGCGCGAAGCGCTCGATCACCGCTTGCGCCTCGGCCGGCAGCGGCTGGCTGGCGGCATCGGCGGCCTGGTAGTTCTTTAGCGTGCTGACAGACGTGTATACAGGATCCGTTGCCATCTGATCGACGTTTTGCAACGTGCCATCGAAGAACTGGCGAATGTTGCCATCGATCTGGCGGATCTCCCGGGTACTGCCATCGATGAACTGATCCACCGCCTGGGTCCGTGTGTTCATGACCGAAATCACGGCCACCAGGCTTACCGGAATAAATGCAACGGAGACAAATGCGAGGACCAGCTTATTTTTTATTTTCATCGAGACGACCATCAGCGTGAAGGGCGGCCAAATCGCTGCGTTCCCTGATCAGGATTCAGGCGATTTGCTATCACTGCTGTTTCGGCCCGGTACCGGTAAATCTTTAGGGTTTTTTGTACACAATACAAAGTGCATATTGTTCTGTATCCAATCAGTACACATCACGCAGATAACGCTTCTGTTCGCTCAACTGCCGCCAGTACTCCACGGCGCCTTCCACGCCAAGCCCGCCGTGGGTTTGCGCGATCTGGCGCAAGGCCTGGTCGACGTCTTTGGCCATGTGGCTGGCATCGCCGCAGATGTACAGCCTGGCGCCCTCCTGTAGCCAGCGCCATAGCTCGGCACCCTGTTCGCGGATGCGGTCTTGCACATAGATCTTCTGCGTCTGATCGCGGGAGAACGCCAGGCTCAGGTGGGTGAGCAGGCCATCGCGCTGCATACCTTGCAACTCGTCCTGGTAATAGAAGTCGCTGGCGGCATGCTGTTCGCCGAAGAACAGCCAGTTGCGCCCCTGATGACCCAGCGCTCGGCGCTCCTGCAAGAACCCACGGAACGGCGCGATGCCAGTACCGGGGCCGATCATGATCATCGGCACCTCGCCGTCGCTGGGCGTGCGGAAGTGTTTCGACGGCTGCACGAACAGAGGCACTTCCCCGTCACCGGCGCGGTCGGCGAGGAAGGTCGACGACACGCCTTTGCGCTTGCCATAGCGCACGGCGGCCACGGTGAGGTGCACCTCCTGCGGGTAGGCCTTGGCGCTGGAGGCGATGGAGTACAAGCGTGGTTGCAGGCGCTTGAGGGTGCCTAGCAATTCATCCGCCGAGCATTCGATGGGGTATTCCTGCAGCACGTCCGCCAGTTGCCGGCCCCACAGCCAGTCATTGAGTTCGGCCTTGTGCTCGGGCTTGAGCAAGTGCTTGAGGCCTGGGTCGGCGCTGCGCTCGGCGATGAAGGCCAGGGTGTCGCTGCTGGGCCGGGCGATTTCAAAATGCTGGGTGAGGGCCTGTTGCAACGGCACATCGCCGAAGGTGTCGATGTTCACGCTGGCGTTGGCGCTCAGGCGGGTGAGGTCGAGCAGTTCGCTGACCAGTTCGGGGCAGTTGCGTGGCCGTATGCCCAGGGCATCCCCGGCTTCATAGGTCAGGCCGGAGTCGGCCAGGTCTAGGGCGAACTGGCGGGTTTCCTTGTGCGCGCTGTGCGGGTTGAGGTGGCGGTTGAGCAACAGGCGTGAGCCGTACAGCTTGGTTTTACCGGCGGGGGTGGCCGGTGCCATCGGCTTTGCCGGGTTGAGGGTCTGCTGGAACCGCGCCAGCCAGGCATCGGCGGCGGCTTCGAATTCAGTGTCGCAGTCCACCCGTTCCAGCAGGCGGGTTGCCCCCAGTTCCAGCAGGCGCCGGTCGAGTTGCTTGCCGTGGTTGCAGAACTGGTCGTAGTTGGGGTCGCCTAAAGCCAATACCGCAAAGCGCAACGACTCCAGGCGTGTCTCGGCGGTGCGCAGGCTGTGCCAGAAACCTTCGCCGTTGTCGGGCGGGTCGCCGTCGCCAAAGGTACTGCTGATCAGCGCCAGGGTGTGGGTGCTTGCCAGCTTGCTCGCGGGGAAATCCGCCATCGCGCTCAGTTCTACGGTGATGCCTGTTTCGCGCAGGCGCTTGGCAAAGCGTTCGGCCAAGGCTTCGGCGTTGCCGGTCTGCGAAGCCCACAACAGGGTGACGGCCGGGGAGGGCGCAGCGAGGGATTCTGTAGGGCTGAACAGGCCGGCGAGCAAGCCGTTCAGCCAGAGGCGAGAGGCATCCGCCAACGGTGCAGTTTCCGGCAGGGTCGGTACGCCGAAACCCTGGCGTGCGGCGCTGCTGTGCAGGCCGCTGAGAAAACCGGCGAGGTAGGTGCGTTCGCTGTCGCTCAGGGCCGGTGGCGATAGGTGACGGATGCCGGTGATGTCAGCGAAGGCGTCGAGGCGCGACATGGCGGTGTCCTCTGCTACGGGGGAAGGGCGGTCGAGGAACTGGTGGTCGATCAGCTCCACGCGGCTGAGGGCGACGGCGCAGCACTTGAACTCCGGCTGCAGGGAAATCGGGTCCACCGCATCATGGGTCACCGCGTTGATCGCCAGGTGTTCGCCGAACACGTCGTTCCAGTGGAACGGCGCAAAACAGTTGCCCGGCTGCACGCGGTCGGTGACCACGGCAGGCAGCACGGCGTGGCCGCGCCGGGAGCGTATTTCGACCCGGTCCTTGTCCTTGATGCCCAGGCGGGCGGCGTCTTCGGGGTGCAGTTCGACGAAGGGGCCGGGGTTGAGTTTGTTCAGGGTGGCGACCTTGCCGGTCTTGGTCAGGGTGTGCCACTGGTGCTGCACGCGACCCGTATTGAGCACGAAGGGAAACGCGCCGTCGGGCATCTCGGCGGGCGGCATATGCGGGCGAGCGAAGAACCGCGCCTTGGCGTTTTCGGTGGCGAAGCCGAGGGTGCCGCCATGGCGGTAGCGGATCGGGTTGCGGTGCGCTGCGTCAACCGAAGCGCAGGGCCATTGCACCGGGTTTTCAAGCAGGCGCGGGTAGCTGGCGCCACGGATGTCGTAGCCGGTCTTGGGGTTCCAGGCCTGTTTGATTTCTTCAAACACCTCGGCGGCGCAGGCATAGGTAAAGGCCTCGGCAAAGCCCATCTCACAGGCGACCCGGGCGATGATCTGCCAGTCGGGCAGGGTCTCGCCGGGGGCGTCCACGGCTTTTTGCATGAGGGTCAGGTTGCGCTCGGAGTTGATCATCACGCCTTCGGCCTCGGCCCATAGCGCGCCGGGCAACAGGATGTCGGCGTAGCGGTTGGTCTCGGTGTCGAGGAAGGCGTCCTGGCTGATCACCAGTTCGGCGGTTTGCAGGCCGTTGATCACGGTTTGCCGGTTGGGCACGCTGGCCACCGGGTTGGTGCAGATGATCCAACAAGCCTTGATCTGCCCGGCGGCCATCTGCTCGAACATCGCCACCGTGCCGCTGCCGGCCTGGCGCGGCAGGCTGTCGTGGGGGATTTGCCACAGGTCCTCGATAAAGGCGCGGTCTGCCTCGACGAGCACCGAGCGTTGTCCCGGCAGGCCCGGGCCCATGTAGCCCATTTCGCGCCCGCCCATCGCATTGGGTTGGCCAGTGAGGGAAAACGGCCCGCTGCCCGTGCGGCAGATGGCGCCGGTGGCCAGGTGCAGGTTGCACAGCGCGTTGGTGTTCCAGGTGCCGTGGGTGCTCTGGTTGAGGCCCATGGTCCAGCAGCTCATCCACTCGGCGGCCTGGCCGATCCAGTCGGCGGCTTGGCGGATATCGGCTTCGGCGAGGCCGGTGATGGCGGCGACGTGCTCGGGGCAATAGTCCTCCAGAAATGGCGGCATCGCTTCCCAGCCTTCGGTGAAGTCCGCGATGAAGGCAGGGTCGGTATGGCCGTTTTTCACCAGCAGGTGCAACAGGCCATTGAGCAGGGCCAGGTCGGTGCCCGGTTTTATGGGTAGGAACAGGTCGGCCTTGTCCGCCGTGGCGCTGCGCCGGGGGTCGACCACGATCAGTTTCGCCCCGGCCTTGACCCGGTCCATCATGCGCAGGAACAGGATGGGGTGACAGTCGGCCATGTTCGCGCCGATCACGAAGAACAGGTCGGCACGGTCGAAGTCTTCATAGGAGCCCGGCGGGCCGTCGGAACCGAGGGACAGTTTGTAGCCACTGCCGGCGCTGGCCATGCACAGGCGCGAATTGGACTCGATGTTGGCGGTGCGCACAAAGCCCTTGGCCAATTTGTTGATCAGGTACTGGGACTCCAGCGACATCTGCCCTGATACATAGAAGGCCAGCGCGTCCGGGCCGTGTGTGTCGAGGGTCTGGCGCAGGCGCCGGGCGGTTTCGCTGATGGCCTTGTCCATACCGAGGCGCACCGGGTCATGGTCGCGGGCCTGGCGCACATAGGCGTTCTCCATACGGCCCGACTCGGCGATGGCCTGGCCGCAGGTGGTGCCCTTGGTGCACAGGCGCCCGAAGTTGGTGGGATGGGCCTTGTCGCCGATCACCTTGACCACTTTATTGTGCTCGACCTGCAGGATGATGCCGCAGCCCACGCCACAATAGGGACACACACTGCGTATGTTTTGGTTGGCCATCTGAAACCCGTATAAACAAAAAAGGCGCCTTGTAACCCTCCGTTCAGAACGGGGGTTACACGGCGCCTTTGTCGTGAGAGGGCAGTCTGCGTTGACTGCCCGGTTGGAGTGTTCCTAGCAAGTCACGCGCCAGGTTTTTCCTGATGCAATTTGCTGGGTGAATGGGGTTGTTGTGGTGGCCGGGCTTTTTGTGGTGAGCGAGCTTGTTGTGGTGAGTGGGGCTGTTGTGGTGAGCGGGCTTGTTGTGGTGAGCGGGCTTGTTGTGGTGAGCGGGCTTGCCCCGCGTTGGGCTGCGAAGCAGCCCTGATCCAGACGCCGCGATCTTCCAGAAAGATCGCGGCGTTTACCTTTAGGGCCGCTACGCAGCCCAACGCGGGGCAAGCCCGCTCACCACAACAGCCCCACTCACCACAACAAGCCCCTCACCACAGGAGGAAGGGTTGTGCACTTTTATGACGCGAGGCGCACCAGTTGGAGGCGATTCTGCTCACGTTCATAGCCGTTGTTGAGCGCGTAATGCAGTAAGCGCGGGCCGGGTCTTCGCTTGGCACAGACCCTGCAAGCTCCCCTGCAACCCACCTCGGTCAACGACGATCGACAACCAGGGCAATAGCGGTGAATCCGGCGCAGTCGCCCGATCCAAACCCGCACAAGAACAGGCAAAGACGCCTGGAACCGCAAGGTTTCAGGCGTTTTTTTTTGCTTTTAAAACCGTGATGAGCTTTGTCAGGTGATTTATATGAACAGTCTCAAAACCCTGATCGTCGTCGGCAATGGCATGGTCGGCCACCACTGTGTGGCGCAACTGATCGAACGCGGCGCGCTGGATCACTACCGTTTGCATGTGTTCAGCGAGGAGCCGATGCGCGCCTATGACCGGGTGCATCTGTCCGAGTATTTCACCGGGCGCGATGCCGAGTCGCTGGCGCTGTCCGACGCTGCGCTGTACCAGACGCCGGGGGTGACCCTGCACCTGGGCGTGCCGGTGCTGGAGATCGACCGCGCCCGCTGTGAGGTGATCACCGCCAACGGCTGCGTGCCCTACGACAAGCTGGTGCTGGCCACCGGCTCCTATCCGTTCGTGCCGCCAATCGAAGGCGCCGAGGGCGACTCGCGCCTGGTGTATCGCACCCTGGAAGACCTGGATGCGATCCGCAAGGCCGCCGCCAATGCCCGACGCGGCGTGGTGGTGGGCGGTGGCCTGCTGGGCCTGGAAGCCGCCAACGCGCTGAAAAGCCTGGGCCTTGAAGCCCACGTGGTGGAATTCGCGCCGCGCTTGATGCCGGTGCAACTGGATGACTTCGGCGGCCTGGCGCTCAAGGCGCAGATCGAGCGGCTGGGCGTGGGCGTGCATTTGTCCCGTGCGACCCAGTCGATCAGCGCCGGCGAGCAGTACCGCTACCGCATGAACTTTGCCAATGACGAATTCCTCGAAGCCGACCTGGTCGTGTTCTCCGCCGGCATCCGCGCCCAGGACGCACTGGCCCGCCAGGCCGGCCTGGACATCGGCCCGCGTGGCGGCGTGGTGATCAACGACGAATGCCTGAGCTGCGACCCGAATATCTACGCGATTGGCGAATGCGCTTCCTGGAACGGCAGCCTGTTCGGCCTGGTCGCGCCGGGCTACCAGATGGCCCGGGGCGTCGCCGCGCTGCTCTGTGGGCAAACCGCCGAGCCGTTTGTGGGCGCCGACATGTCGACCAAGCTCAAGTTGCTCGGCGTGGACGTGGGCTCCATCGGCGATGCCCACGCCCACACGCCTGGCGCGCGCAGCTATCAATTCATCGACGAGGCCAGCGCGAGCTACCGCCGCCTGGTGGTGGATGCTTCGGGTAAGCAGGTGATTGGTGCCGTACTGGTCGGGGACAACAGCTACTACGACACTTTGCTGCAGTACATGCAGAACGGCATCACACTGCCGTCCGAACCGGCCGGCCTGATCCTGCCATCCACCAGCGGCGCACCCACCCTCGGCCCCGGTGCGCTGCCGGAATCGGCCACCGTGTGTTCTTGCCATAACGTGACCAAAGGTGCGATCTGCTCTGCGATCGACGGCGGTTGCAGCGACCTCGGCCTGCTCAAGTCCCAGACCAAGGCCTGCACCGGTTGCGGTGGCTGCGCCGGGTTGCTCAAGCAGGTGTTCGAACATGAACTGATTGCGCGTGGCGTGAGTGTCGACAAGAGCCTGTGCGAACACTTCGCCTACACCCGGCAGGAGCTGTACGCGCTGGTGCGTGTGGAAGGCATCATCACCTTCGACGAACTGCTGGCCAAGCACGGCCGTGGCCATACCGGTTGCGACGTGTGCAAGCCGGCGGTGGGTTCGATCCTGGCGTCGTGCTGGAACCAGCCGATCATGGACGCTTCCCTGGTGCCATTGCAGGACACCAACGATACGTTCATGGCCAACATGCAGAAAAACGGCACCTACTCGGTGGTGCCGCGTATTCCTGGCGGCGAGATCACCGCGGAAAAACTCATCGTGATCGGCGAGGTGGCGAAGAAATACGACCTCTACACCAAGATCACCGGCGGCCAGCGCATTGACCTGTTTGGCGCACAGCTTCACGAGTTGCCGGATATCTGGGGCGAGTTGATCGCGGCGGGTTTCGAGACCGGGCATGCGTATGGCAAGTCCACGCGTACGGTGAAGTCTTGCGTGGGCAGCACCTGGTGCCGCTACGGCGTGCAAGACAGCGTGAAAATGGCGCTGCTGATCGAGGATCGCTACAAGGGCCTGCGTTCGCCGCACAAGCTCAAGTTCGCGGTGTCCGGCTGCACCCGCGAGTGCGCCGAAGCCCAGAGCAAGGACGTGGGCGTGATCGCCACCGAGAAGGGCTGGAACCTCTACATCGCCGGCAACGGCGGCATGCGTCCGCGCCATGCGGAGCTGTTCGCCACCGACCTGGATGACGCCACGCTGATCCGCTACATCGACCGCTTTCTGATGTTCTATATCCGCACCGCCGACAAGTTGCAGCGCACCTCGGTGTGGCGCGAGAGCCTGGAAGGCGGCCTGGATTTCCTCAAGGACGTGATCCTGCACGACAGCCTGGGCCTGGGCGCCGAACTCGAAGCGCAGATGCAACTGGTGGTCGACCGCTACGAATGCGAGTGGGCCAACGCCCTCAAGGACCCGGAAAAACTCAAGCGCTTCCGCACCTTCGTCAACGACAAACGCCCCGACCCGGACATCCACTTCGTCCAGGAACGCGGCCAACGCCGGCCGATCATGGCTGCTGAACTCAACCTGATTGCCGTCACCGAGGAGATTGCCTGATGAGCCAAACCAATACCCAACGCCACCTGGCCACCTGGACACAGGTGTGCCGCGAGCAAGACCTGGTGCGCGACTCCGGCGTGGTGGTGTGGCTGGACGGCGCGCAAGTCGCGTTGTTCTACCTGCCGGGCGCGCAGGCGCAGACGCTGTATGCCATCGACAATCACGACCCGGAGTCCGGGGCGAATGTGATCGGTCGCGGTTTGATCGGCAGCATCAAGGGCGACCTGGTGGTGGCGGCGCCCATCTACAAGCAGCATTACCGGCTGGAAGACGGGCAGTGCCTGGAGACCCCGGAGCAGCGGTTGCGGGTATGGCCGGTGCGGTTGAACGGCGGGGTGGTGGAATTGGCATTGGATTGATGCTGTGTGCGGGTGTTTGTGGTGAGCCGACTTCCTGTGGCAAGCGGGCTCGCCACAACAAGCCGGTTCGCTAACGTTGGGCTATGTGC
Organism: Pseudomonas sp. FBCC-B1565; assembly: GCF_059133265.1. NCBI lineage: Bacteria > Pseudomonadati > Pseudomonadota > Gammaproteobacteria > Pseudomonadales > Pseudomonadaceae > Pseudomonas > Pseudomonas sp. FBCC-B1565. The sequence goes on along the minus strand of NZ_CP101438.1, from coordinate 3,673,301 downwards.
ATGGGTTGATTCCAGTGCTCGGAGTCGCGTTAAGATGCCGCCTGGACCTCATCTCTACCAAGGATTTTGCATGGCGCTTATCACCGAACGCGTAGCACAGGCCCGCAACGGCACCAATGACAAGGTCATCTGCCGCATGGCCTCGGGCTGGGCGGTGATGGGCGATGTGCAGTTCCTGCCCGGCTATTGCCTGTTGCTGCCAGATCCCGTGGTTGCCAGCCTCAACGACCTGGATACAGAGGCCCGTACCACCTACCTGCTCGACATGGCGCGCCTGGGTGACGCGGTGTTGCAGGCTACCGGCGCATTGCGCATGAACTACGAGATCCTCGGCAATTCGGAGCCGGAACTGCACTGCCATCTGTTCCCGCGCTACGCCTCGGAGCCGGATGACAAACGCCGGATGCCAGCGTGGTTTTATGACTGGAAAAACGCGTTGCCTTACGCAGAAGACCCGCATGGGGAGCTGCGTAAGGCCATCGCACAACGCTTGAACGCCTGACGCGGTCAGCCCGCGATAGCGTTCAGTTCGGCAAACACCTCGTCCGTCACCGTCAGTTCACCCAACGCGAGGTTTTCGTGCAAATGGGCGACTGATGAAGTGCCGGAAATCAACGGGATATTGGGCGAGCGCCGCATCAAACCCACGTTTCAAGGAAGGCATAAAACAATGCGCGAGCGAAAGGCCGCACGGCTACTGGTGATCAGCCCCTCACACGCAGTGCTACTGTTCAGGTTCGTACATAAAGACGGGGCACTGGCCGGGCAAAATTACTGGGCGACCCCAGGTGGCGGTGTTGAGGCCGGAGAAACCTTCGAGGCGGCTGCGATACGTGAGCTGCGCGAAGAAACCGGCATAGAGGTGGACGCCGTTGCTGCGCCTGTAGGGGACCGCCGCGTGACGTTGATGTTGCCCTGTGGCGAAACGGTGTTGGCCATCGAACAGTATTTTGTGGTTCAGGCGCCAAGTGAGGCGCTGTCAAAAGCCGAATGGACTGCGCATGAGACACAGGTGATGGCCGACCATCGCTGGTGGTCCGCCGCTGAACTGCGAGCAACAGAAGAAACGGTGTGGCCGGAGAGGCTCTTGGAAATGCTTCAGGATGCGGGCGTCAGCCGTTGAACGAATCGACCGGGACGGCAGGGTTCAAGCGCATCGAAGAGGGTGTTGTCCATGATCTCTTCACTGGCCAACCGGCCCACAACGGGTGCCAGTACCACGCCTGGGTGCATGACGCACACGTAGACGCCACCCACGGTTGGCAGGTAGCCGATAATGGGGAGGCCATCCACGGGAATCGGGCGAAGCCCCACGTGAGTGATTGGCGGCCCGAGTGAGCCAATGCCGCGCAGTTGTTCCTCGATGGCCTTGGCTGTTTGCAGGGCGATCAATGAGGGGTGATCGTGCGGCGCGTCGCTGCGGTAGTCTTCCGCCACCAGCAGGGTGCCATCGGCCTTTTGTCGCACCTCCATGTCGGCGTTGGAGATCAGGGTGCGCACAACACCGGGTTGTGCTGCGTAACGGATAAAGATCGACGGTGAGGCTTCTACAGGAAGGGGAGCGTCCAGCATCGCGGTCAGTGCCTTGGTGCCGGTCCCGGCGGCGATGACCACGGTGTCGGCGTCCAGGGTGCCCACGGTGGTGTCAACGCCGGTCACCTGGCCGCTGAGGGTCGTGAAACCGAGCACCCGAGTCTGGGTCAGGACGTTCGCACCCCGGGCCTTGGCACCGGCGATCAGCACATGGGTCGTTTGCACCGCATCCAGCGCGCCTTCCTCGGCTTTGAACAGCGCCTGCTCAGGAGGATCATTCAAGTTTGGCTCCAGTTCGAGGATGCGCGAGCGCGTCACCTGGGTTGCCAGGCTCCCGTGACTTGAGGCAGGCAGGGCCTCATCCGTTCCAGCGCCGTAACACAGGGCCCCGGTCCACTGTATCTTCAGGTCGGGCAATTCTTTTTCGAGGCGGTGATAATCGCCGATGGCTGCACCGCGCAAGCGCGCGATCGGGTCAGGTGCGTTGCGTGAGGTGTTGAGCCAGGCGAACGAGGTGGCGGTCACGCCGGATGCAATCTCCTGGGCCTCGACGAGGGTGACATGCGCGCCTTTGCGCGCCAGATGATAGGCCAAGGATGCGCCGACGATACCCGCGCCAATCACCACGATTCGCTTGCCGGTCTCATGCGTCATGCTCACAACCCATCGAGGATTTCAGTGGTTTCCAAAACCCCGGCATAGTCCATCGCCAGGTTGCTCAGCGACAGCGCATGCACATCCTCGGCTGGCCACAGGCGCCCGGACAGATCCGTTTGATCGAAGGTGTAGCAGGCGTCCGAAACCACCTTCACTTCAAACCCCAGGTTGCCGCCCGAACGTGCCGTGGACTCGACCGAGTTGTTGGTGATCACGCCGACGATCACCAGTTGGTGGATCCCGCGCGCATGCAACCAGCGCTCCAGACCCGTGGCTGTGAAGGCATCCGGGACGTTCTTCTCCACCACATGTTCATGCGCCAGCGGTTGCAGCGCCGGCTGGAACTCGCAACCCGGTTGGCCGGGCCAGAACACCGAGTCGGGCGAGCGGGACATGTGGCGGATATGCACCACCGGGCGGTTGGACTGCCGCCACGCGTGCAGCAGGCGCTGTATCTGCGCTTCGGCACTGGGGTTGTTGCGGCGTCCCAGCTTCGGCTGGTTCATGCCTTGCTGCATGTCGATGATCAGCAGTGCGGCGTTGCTGGCTAACGGTGGCATAGCGCTTCCCTTTGCTTGTGAGGTTCGCAACATATCAGCCAATGTGTGCGCCCAGACAGCGATTTGTTCGAAGCCGGATAGCCACCTCGCCACCCGGCGAATATAAACGGTCATGAGGCATGGGTTTACTTGACGAACATCGTCTGAACAAGGAATACCGATATGATCCGCAAGGCATTACCCGACGACGCAAGGGCCATTGCCCAAGTGCATATCAGCAGTTGGCAGGACGCCTACCGTGACCTGATGCCTGCCGAGTATTTGAGCGGGTTGCAAGCGACCCTGGCGCAGCGTGAATCCTTCTGGATGCACTCGATTGAGTCGGACGAGCCCAAGGTTTGGGTCGCGGAGGTGGACGGACAGGTGGTCGGTTGGATATCGGTCGGTGCCAGCCGTGACGAGGAGGCTGCGGGTGCCAACACCGGTGAGGTCATGGCCATCTATGTGTTGGCCGGGTACTGGCAAACAGGCGTGGGGCTGGCGTTGTGGACGGCCGGCGTTGAGTATCTGAGCGAGCAGGGCTATCAGGGTCTGACGCTTTGGGTGTTGAGCCTTAATGAACGAGCTATACGGTTTTATCGCCGGGCGGGCTGTGTCGCGGAGCCAGGCACTGAGCGCAACCTCGTGAGGGGCGGTGCAACACTGGAAGAAGTCAGGTATCGGTTGGTTTTTGCTGCATCATACGGAGTCGGCGTTTTTCAAGGTAGTTGTCGTGTCTCCCGTCTTGCTAGGCGACCTTCACGACAACTGTCAGCTCCCTTTCGGGATTGAGGTACACCGTCCCGATAGGGTTCCAGTTGCGTGTCTCGCCTGACCACCTTTCAGGCCTTTTTTCTCTCGCTTGCCCATAGATTGCCGCCCTCCGGGCCAAGATTTCCCGGTCTTTTCCCTCGTGGCGCTGGGCGGGTGTCACGAAGCGGATTCGGCTATGACGATGCTCGGTGTTGTACCAAGCCATAAAATTCCTGACCCAGATACGCGCGTCATCCAGGCTGCCAAATCCATCCTGCGGCCACTGCGGGCAGTACTTCAGCGTTCTAAACAGCGACTCAGAGTAAGGATTATCGTTGCTTACCCGGGGTCTTCCTCTCGATGGCGTGATACCCAGGTCGTACATCTTGGTCAGTAACGTCACCGATTTCATCGGTGCGCCATTGTCCGAGTGAAGCACCAGCGGCTGACGCCAGCACTTCTCTGTAGTGACACTTCGTTGCAGTAGGACAGCGGCTTTTTCACCGTTTTCTGCTTCGTAAACTTCCCAGCCCACAGCCTTTCGGCTGTAGATATCTTCGATCAAATAGAGGTAGTAAAACTTCCCACGAACTGGCGACGGCAGGTACGTGATATCCCAAGACCACACCTGATTGGCGGCTGTCGCCGCGTAGGTGGTGGGTGCTTCATGGCGATGCGGGCGTTTGGCGCGGGAACGATGATGCTGCTGATCTGCCGCACGCAGCACTCGGTAAAAGGTTGCCTCCGATGCCATGTAACGTCCCTCGTCAGCGAGCCGTGGCACGATCTGGCTCGGTGGCAGATGTGCGTAGGCCTTGCTGTTGCACAAGGCCAGGATGGCTTGGCGCTCAACATCAGTCAGAGCATTATTCGGCACTGGCCTCACCGTCGTGGTGCGCCCATCTGCCAACAACGCTTCGGGCAGGATCCAGCGTTGTAGCGTGCGTAGCGAAATACCGACTTCTAGACACGCAGGCGCCCTGCGGGCGCCCGCAGTGATGGCTTCGGTGAGCCAGTCGACGAGAAGATGCCGTTCTGGCAACAAGGTCAATTGTCCTCGTCGTCGTTCCCCCAGTAGGCATTGAGCTTTTTTCGCAGCACCAGCAATGCGACTGTTTCAGCCAGCGCTGCATCCTTTCGTCGCAGCTCACGCTCCAGCTCCCGAATCCGGTTCTTATCCTCCTTGGTCTCACCAGCGATTCCTTTTTTCAGCGCTGAGTGATTAGTGCTGTTGGCAATGAAAGCTTTGCGCCAGCCGTCAATTTGCTCAGGGAAAATACCGTTGCGACGGCAATACTCACTCAGCTCCAGCTCCGACAAAGCTGATGATTCGATGACTGCCATGAGCTTGGATTCGGCAGACCAACTTTCAGGCGACTGCTTGTTTTCGGACAACTGAGAACCTCTGGCAGCGGCTTGCTTACGCCAATAATGAAGAGACATGTCGCTACAACCTTCACGGCGCGCGACCTCCGACGCTGACAGGCTCAGGGGCGGAAGCATCATTTTCAACAGCGCAGCTTTGCGTTCTTCTGAATAGAAAGGCATGACCTTACTCTTGCCGCCCCCGGAATACTTTTAAAAAGCGGAGGACACGACAACTACCCTGACACCGGGGGGAGTACACCCTGAGGTCAGTCATTGAGTAGTCAAGAAGTGAAATACCCTTCGTTCGAAAACAGATCAAGAAAGATCGCGATCACGTTGGTCGCGTTTGCGCTGCTTGGGGGGTGGATCGTTTATATGCTCTGGGCGTCGCGTATCGGCCTGCGGACCGTTTTGATGCCGTCGATCCCTGAGTGGACGACCTATATCGCTATCGGTTGTGTCGTTGGACTGGTTTTCGCTTGCAGGGGCGTCTTGCGTGGCGGGGGCGGGAGAACACTAAAAAGCGCCATGGACGCTTTTTTCGGCTGGTTTTGCGTCGGTTTTGCTTGCTCCATACAAGGGTATGATGTCGCTGCTTATTTATTGCCGGGAGATACCATTCACTATGAGTCAGCCTATGAAATCTCTTTCCCAGGGCCCGCGTTGGGAAAGCTGAGCCGTTGTGAGGCCGGCGTGTGGATCAAGGATGTGACTACCGAGCGCTGGATTCAACTGTGCACGAATAAAGCGGATTTGAATGATCAGATACAGCGGGGCATGACGGCGGTGCGGGTAACGGCCCACGCTAACAAGATCGGTTCTTTCATCGTTGGGTATCAATTTATTTATCAATAAAGCCATGCTCTGAAGGGGGCTATCTTCTGGACGTGTAGTGAGTGTATGGCTCGCTACACGCAAGGCTGGCCTTCGTTGCACAGACAGGCGCCAGGCTGTTATCGGGCGCCGTCTGGTGCCGAGGAGCCGACGACCTAGCTGGCGATCACTTTGCACCAGGCACCTGCATCAGTTGGCGGCATCCTCAGTCCTTAAACAGGTTTGACGGCAGAACCGACCACCGACTCACGCCGCGACCAGCGCCCGTTGAGTACGGCGTACGCCCCCAGGCCAATCAACAATCCCCAGAACGCCCCACCGATGCCAAACACCGTGATGTTGGCGGCGCAGGCCAGGAAGGTGATCAGTGACGCTTCGCGGGATTGACTGTCAGCCATGGCGCTGGCGATGCTGGCGCCGATCGTGCCCAGCAAGGCCAGGCCGGCCAGGGTCGTGATGAACGTTGCCGGGAGCACCATGAACACCGCTGCAAGGGTGACCCCGAAAATCCCGATCACGAGGTAGCACACGCCCGCTGCAACCCCGGCGATCCAGCGCTTGGACGGATCTTGCGCAGCTTCCTTGCCGGTGCAAATGGCGGCCGTAATCGCCGCGAGGTTAAACGCGTGGGAGCCGAAGGGCGCCATGAGCAATGAGCCCAGCCCGGTCACGGTCAGCACAGGATTGGCGCTGGTGCTGAAGCCATCGTTGCGAAGCACCAGCATGCCTGGCATGTACTGGCCCGTCAGGGTGATCAGGAACAACGGCAGCGCGACACTGAGCAGGGCATTCAACGAGAACTCAGGCTGGGTGAAGACCGGGACCGCGAACTGCAACGCCAGCCCCGAAAAATCCACACGCCCCTGAGTCAGCAAAAAACCCATCCCCAGCACCAGAATGCCCACCACCGCGTAGCGTGCGGTAAAGCGCTTGAGTACCACGTAAGCGGTAATCAGCAGCCCGACCAATACCGGGTCGACGCTCATGCCGCCGAACGCGCCGATACCGAATTTCAGCAGGATACCGGCCAACAACCCTGCGGCCACGCCAGGGGGAATCAGGCGGATGACTTTTTCGAACTGCCCTGACAAACCCAGCAGCACGAAGGCGGCCGCGGAAAGGATGTACGCCCCAATCGCTTCGGCATAGGGGGTGGTCCCGAGTGCGACCACCAGAAACGCCGCCGCAGGTGTCGACCAGGCGGTAATGATCGGCTCACGGGTCAGCCAGCTGAGAATGAGCCCGGTAATGCCCACGCCGATGGACACCGACCACACCCACGAAGCCGTCAGCTCAGGGCTCAGCCCGGCGACCTTGGCGGCCTGGAAAATCAGAATGAACGTGCCGCCATAGTTGACGATGACCGAAACCAACCCTGCGACAATCGGGTGGAAAAGGTCGCGTAGTCGAATGGGCGAGTGGGCGTTGGAAGAGGCCATGTTGCTTTGCTCCTTGCAAAGTCAGGTGCTGGGGGAGGCGCCATTTATAGGCCTTAAATGGTATGTTTCGCCCCTACACTTTTATGGAGTCGACCAGACCACATGGCAAAAACCTTCGAGTTGGACACGCTGAAAATGCGACTCGACGATGCCGAGCTCAAGCTGTTGGATCTGCACCAGCGGATTCAGCGCGCACTACGGGCGTTGATCCTCGATGGCGCCCTTGATCCCGGTCTGAAGTTACCTTCTACCCGGACCTTGTCGAAGTCACTCGGCGTTGCGCGCGACACGGTGGAGAACGCTTATGTGCAATTGCATCGCGATGGCTTCATCGTGCGGCGTGAGGGGGCGGGCAGCTACGTGTGCGACGCGCTTGGCACCCAACTGCATGGCGCAGTACGCAGGCGTAGCAAACCCCAAGACATCAACCACCGGGAGCAGGTGCCAAGGGCGGGATTGAGCCTGCGCGGGCGGATGATTTTCAACAGTGGTGGCGTCACTGACCAGCAGGCGGTCACTGCGTTTGCCACCGGCCTGCCGGAAACCCGCACTTTCCCCATCGACGTGTGGGAGCGCCTGCAACGCCAGGTCATGAAGGACCATCGCGCCAACGTGCTACTGCATGGCGACCCCCAGGGCGCCGCGCCGCTGCGCAAGGCCATCGCCACCTACTTGAACCTTGAGCGCGGGGCCCAGTGCTCCCCGGACCAGATCCTGGTGTTGAGCAGTACGCGCCAGGCGCTGTTCCTGTGTGCGTTGTTACTGGTGGACGCCGGTCAATCGATCCTGCTGGAAAATCCGGGCTATTTCGGTGCCAGGAAAGCCTTTGAAGCGGCGCAAGCCAAGGTCGTGGGCATTGACGTCGATGAACTGGGCATCCGCACGCAATTGCTGCGGGCGGATCGTAGCGGTGCCAACTGCGTGTATGTCACACCGTCTCATCAATACCCCACGGGAGCGACGTTGCCGCTGGAGCGCCGACTAGAGCTGATCAACTGGGCGGCGGAGCAGGGCAGGTGGATCATCGAAGACGACTACGACAGCGAGTTTCACTACGACGGGCATCCGACCGCCTGCGTGCAAGGCCTGGACAAGCACCGGCGCACGATCTACCTGGGCACCTTCAGCAAGACGCTCTACCCGGGGCTGCGAATGGGCTACATGATACTGCCCCATGAGTTGGTCAAGACCTTTACTTACGCGCGCAGCATCATGGATGGCCACACACCGCAAGTCTTGCAACTGACACTGGCGCGCTTTATGGAAGATGGCCATTACAACGCCCATGTCCGCGCCATGCGCAAACTCTATGCTGCACGCCGAACCGCCACACTCGATGCGATTGGCAAGCACCTGGACGGGATAGTCACCGCGCTGCGCCCCCAAGGCGGGCTGCAGATCCCTTGTCTGCTTGCCGAGGGTTGGTCGGAAGAAAAAACCATTCGCCAGGCGGCGAGCGCGAATGTGCAGCTTTCGGGGCTGAGCCGGTTGTACGCTGGCGATAAGAAGACACAGGGTTGGCTGTTGGGGTATGCGTCCTTGACTGCTCATGAGATCGAAACGGCTATGGTGCGGCTGGCGAATGCGTTGAGAGCAAAATAGAAAAGGGGGCATTTCGCCTGTCCCAGCTAGCAAGCTGGGCCAACCGCCAGAACGCTCGGACGAACATAATAATTGTCGAATTCACTGCTTTCGACGAATTGGAAGCCATGGCGGATATAAAAGCGATTCGAAGCGCTGTCTTTGAGAGCTCCAACTCTAATAGGGAGCGCAGCCGCATCCGCTACTTTAAAAATCTGAGTGAGAACAACAGAGCCTATCCCTGATCCTTGCGCGCTCGGTCTCACATACAAGTGGTCGAGCAAGAGATCATTGTGGTGATGCTTGACCACTACAAAACCAACCCTCTCTCCAAGTACCTCGATGTAGTGTGTGTTGCGAGCTTCAAAACCACTAAGAAACCGCTCGCGCGCGCGAACCGGATCAAATCGCCCGACTCGCTCTAGACTTTCACGCATAGCCTCAATTCGAATGGCTACGAGATTGTCCAAGTCGTCTTGTTGAGCAGGGACCAAAATGACTGGGGAATTTTGATTGGGTGTGACGGGCATATTTTGCACTCTATTTACCACCATGGAAGGCCAGTATGGAGAGCCTGATGTGTGCTTCCCAAGTTGGCCTCACTGAATTGTCCCTGATATCCCGGCGGCATCCAACAGGCTCCTTGTGGCGTGTTTTCTGCCCGTCGCGAGAGGCAGCTATTTCCGCCCCTCATGAAAACACCTAAACCAAACTTTCCCGACCGACACAACTCACATGCCCAACCCCCGCCGCCTGCAACCGTGCCACCAGATCCTCCCGCGCGGCGCGCCCACCTTCACGCACATATTCAAGCTCCGCCGCCGTGATCAACACCACCGGTACCAGTTGCACCGGAGAGAGCGGCATGTCGTCGAGGCGGGTAGGGAAGTCCGGGGCGGGTCCGCCCAGCAGGACGCCGGTGGCGTCGTCTGCGGTGACGAACAAGTTGGGCAACTGATCGCTCATCAGGTGCGACTGGCTGAAACCGGGCAGCTCCAGGGAGAGGACGCCATGACTTTCCAGTTGCTGGGTGATGCCGCCGGCGTTGGCGACGGTTTTGGCGACGTGTTCGAGCAGTTCGAATGCCCAGCTATGGCGTAGCGGGTCGACGTGTCCGAGGTTGCCGCGGGCATTTTCGGGGATGTCGGGGGTTTCCAGGAACAGTTCCATTTCGAAGCCATTGCCGAGGCCTTCGGCATCGTCGAACGGGTCGGATAACCCTTCGGTTGCCAGCACGATGCTGTTGGCGCGGCGTACCACGCGGTAGGCCTGGCGCGTGGACGGCCAGTAGGGGCCGCCGGTGAAGCTAGGGCTGATCAGGTAGGCGAGGACGTCTTGTTCGACGGTGCCCACAGACTGCCAGTGGCGGTCCAGGCATTCGGCGCTGGCCAGGCGTGCGGCCAGGTTGGCGCTGTCGGGGTCGGGCGAATCCACTTCAGCCACTGGTGGGGTATCGACTGTTTTTGACGAGCCGAACAGCTTCTTGAAGAAATTCATGGGCAGTCCTTCGCTGGAGGGAGAGCGCTTCAGGGATGGTTAAGCGCATTCACATAAGCGCGAAACATATCAGCCATCCCCTCGGCATACACAGCGATTTCTTGCGCCGTGCGTGGGCTGCAAGAAAAATCCTTGCCCACCGAACTGAGCGTTGTGCGAATCAAGTCGCAGGCCAGCGCGCGTATCTGCTCAGAGACCTGCGGCAGTAACTCCAGCATGAATGCGTCGAACGTCTCCCGGCTTGCCGCCCGGACTTCCAGCGCTTCCGGCGCATCGCGATAGAGCGGTGCCGCATCGTTCAATGCCCCACGCATCTGCGCTTCTTCGCATTCCGACTGGATAAAGGCATGCACCAATTTGCGCAGGCGATCCAGCGGTGCGACGTCGTGTTCTTCCAGGATGTTGCGCAGCATTCGGGTGGTTTGCCGCCACTCATCACTCTGCAAACGGAACAGAATCGCCGCCTTGTTGGGGAAGTACTGGTACACCGACCCCACGCTAACGCCGGCCTTTTCCGCGACCCGTGCGGTGGTGAAACGGGTGGCGCCTTCCTTGGCCAAAACCTGAACAGCCGCTTCGAGAATCGCCGCCACCAGCTCGGTGGAGCGCGCCTGTTGCGGCTGTTTGCGCGTGGAAATACGTGGGGTCTGGCGGCTGGTCATACAGGGCTCCGGAAGCAGGGCGAATGCGAATAGCGAAGGATGGGAATCACTCGCATACTTTTAATGCGACGAATTAGTCGCATCTTAGTCCCCACTCTACGGAAATCAATTATGTCGAGCCTGACCACTGCGCCTTTGGCGTCCCTGATCGAACGTCTGTATACCCAAGCCAGCGCCGCTACCAGCCCCTTGGTGAACTCGGTATCCAAGGAGGAACGCGATCGGCTGATGCACAGCAAGACCGAATACGTGGCGCTGTATTCGCTGCTCAAGGACCTGTGGCTGCCGGTCTCGCGGGACACTGGCAAGCTGCTCTACATGCTGGCGCGCAGCAGCAAGGCGCGGGCGATTGTGGAGTTTGGCACGTCGTTCGGCCTGTCCACCTTGCACCTGGCCGCTGCGCTGCGCGATAACGGCGGCGGTGTGCTGATCGGCAGCGAATTCGAAGCCTCGAAGATCGCCCTGGCGCGTGAGCACTTCATCGAAGGCGGGGTGAGTGACCTGATCCAGATCCGCGAAGGCGATGCACTGGTCACCCTGGCCAGGGACCTGCCGGACAGCGTGGACTTGCTGCTGCTGGACGGCGCCAAGACGCTGTATGGCGATGTGCTGGGCCTGGTAGAAAAGCACCTGCGTCCCGGCGCGCTGGTGGTGGCGGACAACACCGATTACTGCCCTGAATACCTGGCCCACGTACGCGCCCCGGAGAACGGCTATGTGTCGGTGCCGTTTGCCGATGACATCGAACTGTCCGTACGGCTCAGCGTCTGCTGAATGCCAACCGCGCTGCAAACACTATGAAGATCATTCCAGTGGTGCGGTCCATCCACTGGATGACCTTTTCCCGGCGCAGGAACCCGGACAGCGGCTGCGTGGCACCGATCAACACCAGTGACCACAACAGGCCGAGCAGCACATGGATGCTGACTAGGCCAAATGTCCAGAGCACCAAAGGCTGGCCCTGGGGGATGAACTGCGGCAGGAACGACACGTAGAAAATCCCCACCTTGGGGTTGAGCACGTTGCCCAGCATGCCCTTGATAAACCAGTTGCCGGCCGGCTTGCCATCCGTCTCGGCGCTGGCCAATGAGCGGCGTGGGCGCAGCAGCATGTTCAAACCCAGCCAGGCCAGGTACGCGGCGCCGCAGTACTTGAGCAGGTTGAAGGCGACTTCCGACACCGCGATCAGTGCGCCCAGACCGAAGGCAACCGCAGCGCCCCACAGCAGGCAGCCGGCGTTGATGCCCAGCGTGGCTTGCAGCGCCTGGCGCTTGCCTTCGACCGTGGCGGTCCTGAGCACCAGTGCTGTGTCGAGGCCGGGTGTGAGGGTCAGCAGGGTGGCGGCGAAGGTGAAGGCGAGGAGGTTATCCGTGATGGACATGGGTGGGCTTCGTGAATGGGTGGAGGTGAGCCTCAGCATACTATGTTGTGGTGAAGGAGATTGTTGTGGCGAGCGGGCTTGTTGTGGCGAGCGGGCTTGCCCCGCGTTGGGCTGCGCAGCAGCCCCATCAATGAGAGCTGCGATGTGTCAGGTATTCCTCAGTGTCTGGTTTAGGGGCTGCTACGCAGCCCAACGCGGGGCAAGCCCGCTCGCCACAGGTCACCGGATAGCCACAGGACACCGGCTAGCCACAACAAACCGGCTAGCCAGGCATTCAGCAGCGGCTCAGCGGTTGAACCGCTCAACCAACGCATATTGGGTGGACGCAGTGTTCGTCAGTTCCTTGCTGAGGTCCGTGGATTGATGGGCCTGGATCGACGTCTGGTCGGCCAGTTCGGCGATGGTGGTGATGTTGCGGCTGATCTCTTCGGCCACCGCGCTCTGTTCCTCGGTGGCGGCGGCGATCTGGGTGGTCATGTCGGTGATATGCGACACCGCCTCGCTGATGCCCACCAGCGCCTGGTCGGCTTCGAGCACCCAGGCCACGCCTTCCTGGGCCTGGCGTTGGCCGTTTTCCATGCTTTGCACGGCGTTGTTGGACGACGCCTGCAACTGGGTAATCAGCGCGTGGATCTGGGTGGTGGACTGCGACGTGCGCTGTGCCAGTTGGCGCACTTCATCGGCGACCACGGCAAAGCCGCGGCCTTGCTCACCGGCACGTGCGGCTTCGATGGCGGCGTTGAGGGCCAGCAGGTTGGTCTGGTCGGCAATCGCCTTGATCACGTCCACCACGCTGCCGATTTCGTCGCTGTCCCGCGCCAGTTGCGCCACGGTCGCGCCGGTTTCGCTGACCACGCTGGACAAACGCTCGATGGCCTCACGGGTGTCCCGCGCGACTTCCCGGCCGCGCCCGGTCAACACGTTGGCTTGCTGGGTGGCATCCGCCGTGCGCTGGACGTGGCTGGCGACTTCCTGGGTGGTGGCGGCCATCTGGTTGACGGCGGCCGAGACCTGTTCGGTTTCGACGCGCTGGCGGTCCAGGCCCTTGGAGCTGGCGGTGGCCAACTGATCGGACTGCCCGGCCAGGGCGCTCAGTTGTTCGGCACTGTCCTGCAGGCGGGTGAGGCAGGTTTTCAGGCGCGCGGCCTGGCTTTGGAACGCGGTCTCCAAACGTGCCTGCGGGCCGCTGGCGTCGCTGTACATCTGCGCGATCAAGGCGTCCGACGTCGAGGGCTCAACGCCCTGCAACAGGCGCAAGGTGCTGCCTTGGCGCCAGCGTGAGCAGAGCACGCCCACTGGCACCGCGACGGCGACGGCCACGGCAATTGCCAGCGGCGCGTCGAGGAACAGACCGGCGAGGCTGCCGGCCACTGCGGTGGCCACGTAGGGCACGCAATTGATCGCGGCCGGTAGCCAGGCGTCCTGGCGCGGCACGCCCGGTTTACCTTGGCTGATACGTTGATAGAGGGCCTGGGCCCGGCGGATTTCATCGGCCGTGGGCTTGACCCGCACCGACTCGAAACCGACCACCTGGCTGCCATCGAAGATCGGTGTGACGTAGGCATTGACCCAATAGTGGTCGCCGTTTTTCGAGCGGTTCTTGACGATGCCCATCCACGGTAGGCCCTGCTTGAGCGCACTCCACATGTGCGCAAACACGGCGGGCGGTACATCCGGGTGGCGCACGATGTTCTGCGGCGCGCCGATCAGGTCGGCGCGTTCAAAGCCGCTGATGTCGACAAACGCGTCGTTGCAGTAAGTGATGACACCGTGGACGTCCGTGGCAGAAATGAGTTTTTGCGAAGGCGCGAGGGAAATCTCACGCTGTGTTACGGGCTGGTTATTGCGCATTCCGACTACTCCCTGGTTGCCCTCAGTCCATCGGCGCCAACTGCGAAAAGGTTAATCCATATGGGTCAATTCGCCAGCCACTGGTCAAAAGCCTGAAACTTCCCAGTGAAACCCCTCATAATGGCGGCCATTTTTGTTTAGCCGTTATTCTGGTGTGCCCCCATGGAAATCAAGGTCAACTTTCTCGACAACCTCCGGCTTGAAGCCAAGTTCGATGACTTCACGGTGATTGCCGACCAGCCCATTCGCTACAAAGGCGATGGCTCGGCACCGGGGCCATTCGATTACTTCCTGGCGTCGTCGGCGCTGTGCGCGGCGTACTTCGTGAAGCTGTATTGCCAGACGCGCAATATTCCCACCGACAATATTCGCCTGTCGCAGAACAACATCGTCGACCCGGAGAACCGCTACAACCAGATCTTCAAGATCCAGGTCGAGTTACCCGCGGATATTTCCGAGAAGGACCGCCAGGGCATTTTGCGTTCCATCGACCGTTGCACCGTGAAGAAAGTGGTGCAGGCCGGGCCTGAATTCGTCATCGAAGAAGTCGAGAACCTCGACGCCGATGCCCAGGCCTTGCTGATGCCGAACTCGACGTCCGAGGGCGGCACCTACATCGCCGGCAAGGACCTGCCGCTGGAACAGACCATCGCCAACATGTCCGGCATCCTCGCCGGCTTGGGCATGAAGATCGAGATCGCGTCGTGGCGCAATATCGTGCCCAACGTCTGGTCGTTGCATATCCGCGATGCGCATTCGCCGATGTGCTTTACCAACGGCAAGGGCGCGACCAAAGAGGGCGCCCTGGCGTCGGCACTCGGTGAGTTCATTGAGCGCCTCAATTGCAACTTCTTCTACAACGATCAGTTCTGGGGCGAGGAACTGGCCAGTGCGCCGTTCGTGCATTACCCGGATGAGCGCTGGTTCCAGCCAGGCCCTGATGACGAACTGCCGAGCGAAATCCTCGATGCCTACTGCCTCAAGGTCTACAACCGCGACGGCGAGCTGCGTGGTTCGCACCTGTTCGACACCAACTCCGGCAATGAAGCGCGCGGCATCGTTTCGCTGCCGTTCGTACGCCAGTCGGACGGCGAAGTGGTGTACTTCCCGTCCAACCTGATCGAAAACCTCTACCTCAGCAACGGCATGAGCGCCGGCAACACCCTGGCCGAAGCCCAGGTGCAGTGCCTGTCAGAGATCTTCGAGCGTGCCGTGAAGCGTGAAATCATCGAAGGCGAGTTCGCCTTGCCGGACGTACCGGCCGAGGTGCTGGCCAAGTACCCCGGCATCCTCGCCGGCATCCAGGGCCTCGAAGCCCAGGGCTTCCCGGTGTTGGTCAAAGACGCCTCCCTGGGCGGCGAATTCCCGGTGATGTGCGTGACCCTGATGAACCCGCGCACCGGCGGCGTGTTTGCCTCCTTCGGCGCGCACCCAAGCCTGGAAGTGGCACTGGAGCGCAGCCTTACCGAACTGCTGCAAGGCCGTAGCTTTGAGGGCCTGAACGATCTGCCGCAGCCAACCTTCGAAGGCCAGGCAGTGACCGAGCCGAACAACTTCGTCGAGCACTTCATCGACTCCAGTGGCGTGGTGTCATGGCGCTTCTTCAGTGCCCAGTCGGATTACGAGTTCGTCGAGTGGGACTTCACCGGCGAAGGCGCAGACTCGAATGCCCAGGAAGCTGCGACCCTGTTCGGCATTCTCGAAGGCATGGGCAAAGAGTCGTACATGGCCGTGTACGAACACCTCGGCGCCACCGCCTGCCGCATCCTCGTGCCGGACTACTCGGAAATCTACCCGGTGGATGACCTGATCTGGGACAACACCAACAAGGCGCTGTTTTTCCGCGAGGATATTCTCAACCTGCATCGCCTCAACGAGGAAGAATTGCAGGCGTTGGTCGAGCGCCTGATCGAAAGCGAACTGGACGACTACACCGATATCACCACCCTGATCGGCATCGAGTTCGACGACAACACCGCCTGGGGCCAACTGACCATCCTGGAGCTGAAACTGCTGATCTTCCTGGCCTTGCAGCAATATGAAGAGGCCAAGGAGTGCGTGGAGATGTTCCTGCAATACAACGACAACACCGCCGAGCGTGGCCTGTTCTACCAGGCGATGAATGCGGTGCTGGAGATGGAACTGGACGACGACCTGGAGCTGGCGGATTACGAAGCCAACTTCCGCCGCATGTTTGGCAATGAACGGATGGATGCGGTGATTGGCTCGGTGAAGGGCGATGTGCGCTTCTATGGCCTGACGCCGACCAGCATGAAGCTGGAAGGGCTGGACCGGCATCTGCGTTTGATCGACAGCTACAAGAAGCTGCATGCGGCGCGGGCCAAGGTCACCTCGGCTTGACGCCTATCTGGCTTGCTGTGGTGAGCGGGCCTGTTGTGGCGAGCGGGCTTGCCCCGCGTTGGGCTGCGAAGCAGCCCTAAAACCAGACGCCGCATTCTGCCTGAAAGAATGCGGCGTTTTTATTGGGGCGGCTTCGCCACCCAACGCGGGGCAAGCCCGCTCGCCACAACAAGCCAGTTCGCCACAGCGAGCCCGCCCATCACATAGACCGAGCCAACCTATTCAGATATGTGCCAGGGCTTGAGCCAAATCGGCACGCAGATCCTCCACATCCTCAACCCCCACCGACAACCGTACCAACCCATCACCAATCCCCAACTGCGCCCGCGTCGCCGCCGGGATGCTGGCGTGGGTCATGATCGCCGGGTGTTCGATCAGGCTTTCCACGCCGCCGAGGCTTTCGGCCAGGGCGAAGATCCTGACGTTTTCCAGGAAGCGCCTGGCGCCGGCCAGGTCGCTGTTGAGGTCAATCGAGATCATCCCGCCAAACCCCCGCATCTGTTTGCGCGCCAGTTCATGCTGCGGGTGTGAGATGAGACCTGGGTAGTAAACCCGCGCCACTTGCGGCTGTTGTTCCAGCCAGGTGGCCAGGTCGAGGGCGTTGCTGCAATGACGCTCCATGCGCAGGGCCAGGGTTTTTACGCCGCGCAGGGTGAGGAAGGCGTCGAAAGGCCCGGCGATGGCGCCTACCGAGTTCTGCAAAAAGCCCAGGCGTTCAGCCAGTTCGGGGTTGTCGCCGACGATGGCAATGCCGCCGATCACATCGGAATGGCCGTTGAGGTATTTGGTGGTGGAGTGCACCACCACATCAAAGCCCAGCTCCAGCGGGCGCTGGATCCACGGGCTGGCGAAGGTGTTGTCGGCCACGCAGATGATCCCGCGATCCCGGCAGAGGCGCGCAATGGCGCTGAGGTCGGTGAGGCTCAGCAGCGGGTTGCTCGGAGTTTCGACCCAGACCATGCGCGTGTCGTCCTGCAAACTTGCTTCAAACGCCGACAGGTCACTCAGGTCGACAAAGCTGAAACGGTGCCCGGCGCTGCGTTGGCGCACTTTGTCGAACAGGCGGAAGGTGCCGCCGTACAGGTCATTGCCGGAGACGATATGGGCGCCGGCATCCAGCAACTCCAACACCGTCGAAATCGCAGCCAGCCCGGAGGCAAAGGCAAACGCCTGACTGCCGCCTTCGAGGTCGGCCACGCAGCGCTCAAGGGCAAACCGCGTGGGGTTGTGGGAGCGGCCGTAGTCGAAGCCTTTGTGCACGCCGGGGCTGTCTTGCAGGTAGGTGGAGTTGGCGTAGATTGGCGGCATCAGCGCGCCGGTGGTCGGGTCGGGAGATTGCCCGGCATGGATCACGCGGGTGGCAAACGCACTTTTATCAGACTGACTCATGCAAGGGATCTCCGGAGGTGGTTGAGCAGGTCGACGCGGGTGATCAGGCCATGGAAGCCCGACGCGTCGGCAATGATGGCGACCAGGCCGCGATCCAGCTCCGCTTGCAATTGCGCGAGGCTGGCGCTGGGGGCCAGGGTTTGCAGGGTGGTGGTCATGGCGCTGGCGACGTTCAGGGTGAAGTGGCTGGCGTCCTGGTGCAGGCCGAGCAGGATGTCGGATTCATCGATTACACCGACCAGCTGCTGGCCGTCCACCAGCACTGGCAACTGTGAGACGTCGGCCAGGCGCATGCGCTGGAACGCGGTGAGCAGGGTGTCGTCGGGGCTCACGCTGATCACGCGGCCGTCTTCGAAGCGTCGCGCAATCAGGTCGCGCAGGTCACCGTAGTGTTTGTAGTGCAACAGGCCGGCGTCGTTCATCCATTGGTCGTTGTAGACCTTCGACAGGTAACGCGTGCCGGTATCGCAGACAAAGGTGACCACACGCTTGGGCGTGGTCTGTTCGCGGCAGTAACGCAGGGCAGCGGCGAGCAGGGTGCCGGTGGACGAGCCGCCGAGAATGCCCTCGGCCTTGAGCAACTGACGGGCGTGATCGAAGCTTTCTTCATCGCTGATGGAATAGGCGTGGCGCACGCTGGACAGGTCGGCAATCGACGGGATGAAATCTTCGCCGATGCCTTCTACGGCCCAAGAGCCTGGCGTTTCCAGCTTGCCGCTGCGGCTGTACTCGGCCATCACCGAACCCATCGGATCGGCGAGCACCATTTGCAGCTCCGGTTGCACGCGCTTGAAGAAGCGCGTCAGGCCGGTGAGGGTACCGGCCGAGCCGACGCCCACCACGATCGCATCTACATCGTGCTGGGTTTGCGCCCAGATCTCCGGCGCGGTGCTGGTTTCGTGGGCCAGGGGGTTGGCCGGGTTGTTGAACTGGTCGGCGAAAAACGCATCCGGAATGTCCCTGGCCAGGCGTGCGGCCACGTCCTGGTAATACTCGGGGTGGCCTTTGCCCACATCGGAACGGGTGATATGCACCTCGGCGCCCATGGCCTTGAGGTGCAGTACTTTTTCCGTGGACATCTTGTCGGGCACCACCAACACGACCCGGTAGCCCTTGGCGCGACCGACCAGTGCCAGGCCCAGGCCGGTGTTGCCGGCGGTGGCTTCGATGATGGTGCCACCGGGGCGCAGGCGGCCATCGCGTTCGGCGGCGTCGATCATGGCCAGGCCGATGCGGTCCTTGATGGAGCCACCGGGGTTCTGGGATTCGAGTTTGAGAAACAGCGTGCAAGGGCCGGTATCGAACCGGCTGACCCGAACCAGCGGCGTGTTGCCGATCAGTTCGAGCACGGCGGGGCGGGGCAGCGTGGGCATGTCGTCACCTGAATACGGATGGGTTGGACAGCAAATGGCAAAGCGTGGGTTCGACGATAGGCCGGGATCGGTCCGGTCGCAACCGGACGGTCCGCTGGCTATCTGTTTTTGGCGCATTAGCCGGGCAGGTTCTGCACCTGCTTCAAGCGTGCGACAACCGCCGCACTGGCCGCCTGCATGGGGGCGCGCAACTCGCTGCCGATCAGGCCTTGCAGGGCCAGGGCGGCTTTGACCGGTGCCGGGTTGGGCTCCATGAACAGTGTGTTGATCAGCGGCACCAACTGCATGAAGGTCGCCCGCGCGTCGGCCAATTGGTTGTCGCGTACCTGCTGGCACAGCGCTACGAACTGTTCCGTATGGACATGCGCCGAGGCCGCAATCGCGCCGGTCGCGCCCAGGCACAGTGCGTTGAAGATCTGCAGGTCTTCGCCACACAACACATCCACTTCCCCGCTGGCCAGCAGCGCGAGGGTATTGCCCAGGTTGCCGCCACAGTCCTTGATCGCCACGATGCGTTCGTGGGCGACGATGTTGAGCAGGGTGGCCTGCTCGAACGTGGCGCCGGTGCGGTAGGGAATGTCGTACAGAATGATCGGCACGCTGGAGGCATCCGCCACGGTGCGGAAGAACGCTTCCAGGCCGGCCTGGGACGGGCGGATGTAACTCGGCGCGGGCACCAGCAGACCGGCCACCGGGCGTTGCAGGATGTCACGCTGGAAGCTCAGCAGTTCGACCTGGTTGTTGCCCGCCAGACCCATCACCACGCGGTGCGCCGGCACCATCTGCAACACCGCATCCAGCACCGCCAGTTGTTCGGCGCGGCTCAGCGACGCGGCTTCGCCGGTGGTGGTGCACACCATGATCCCGGCCACATGCTTTTCCAGCAGGTGGTTGACCAGCCGGCGCAGGCCGATAAAGTCGATGGCGCCGTCATGGAAC
The DNA here is from genome assembly GCF_059133265.1 of Pseudomonas sp. FBCC-B1565. NCBI lineage: Bacteria > Pseudomonadati > Pseudomonadota > Gammaproteobacteria > Pseudomonadales > Pseudomonadaceae > Pseudomonas > Pseudomonas sp. FBCC-B1565. The sequence goes on along the minus strand of NZ_CP101438.1, from coordinate 3,653,144 downwards.
GGCGTGACCACGGGAACCCAGATACCTTGAAACGATGACATGCACTTTCTCCTGATGATTGACCGCTTGAGTCACCGTCAGAAGGGCAGGGGCAATTGTGCAAGGGAGAGTAGACCGTCGCGCTCAATGTCCTGTCAGCTCATCTGACGGGACAGCGCGCCCCGGTCACATGAGCGACTGTTTCTTCGATTTGAGGGCGTGCGCAACGCAACCTTGCGCCTTGGCAATCAAGCCAATGACGGAACGGTTAACGGAAGGCATTGCGGACATAAGCTGACACACCCTGAACAAGGCCTCCATCTTCATGGAATATTGCAGAGTGTGTCAACGGGGCTTATTCGAATTTATCGATACGCGAGTCGGAGTAGAAAAACTCGTTCTTGTCGGTGCTCGATTCAAAGAAGTAAGCGTAGTCGGTCAGGAAGTACAGGTGGCTGACGCGCTTGTACTTGTCGTCGTCGGTGCGGCAGGACAACGCCTTGGCGCTGCCCGCCAGTTTCGCGTTGAGTTCGCTGGCCGGCAGTTCACGCTCGACCTGGCAGCGGTTGGTCTGCGTGTTGGTGCTGCTGCCGATCAGGCTGTTGAGGCTGGAGCGTGCGGTGGTGTAGGTGACGGTCTCGCCCACGGGCAGCGCCTTCCAGTTACCGGTGAAGCTCAGTTGGGTCAGGGTCGAGCTTTCCGCCATGCCCGAACCGCCGTAGGTGGCTTTCGACACCAGGTGGAACAGGTTGCGCCAGCTCACGGCCTGGCTCTCATAGCCGTCGCCACGGGTGGCCAGGGCCAGTTGCCCGCTCGGCGCGTCCTGGCTGATGAACTGCGTGCTTTGGTTATCGCTGGTCTTGCCACGGTAGTTGCTGGTTCCAACGAACTGTACGTACTTGAACGAGCGGGTGGGCTTGTCCAGGTTCAACTGGGCGATGGCCGCCAGCACCGCCGGCTGCACCGAGGTCAAGGCAATGGTGGCCGGCGCTTTCATGCGCGGTTTGAACGCGGGCAGTGCGGCGATTTTTTCCGGGCTGACGCAGATTTTGTTGAACAGCAATTCGTAGTCGGCGTTGCTGCCGGCGATGTTCTGCGGCGTGGGGAAGCTGTCGACCCGGCCATCGCTGACGCGGTTGTTGGCGTCCATGTCGTAGCCGGCCAACTGCTTGTAGGTGCCGCCTGTGCACGACACCGCAAAGTGCTCGCGTTTTTGCGCATACGGGGCGTTGTAGGGCAGGTCGTTGAGCACCGTCGGGTTATCGAAGGCGGCCCAGAAGCGCGTTTCGCCGTTGACGGTCTTGATACTGTTGGTGTCGATCAGCACCTGGTTGTCGCGTTCGTTGGTCTGCACCAGGCGCCAGTCCGGCTTGGGTGTTTCGGCACAGGCGCGGACGAAGGTCTGGTTCGCGGCCAGGGTTGCACGCAGCTGTGGCGACAAGCTGCGGGGCGAACTGTAGCGACCGGCACTGGCGGGGTAGACCCGTTGCGAACCGTCCAGATACAGCAAGTGCAGTTGCGGCGAAGAACAGGCGGCCTCGACTTGCAACGTGCGGCGCAGAGCGCCTGGATCGCCAGGCATCAACAGTTCGAAGCTGAGCACGTCGCCTTCGCGCACGATGCTGTTTTCCACCAGCGGCTGGGCGAGGGCGCCGGCCAGCATGTTTTCGACTTGGGTTTTCTGGGTGGCGCAACCGGCCAGGGTGGCGATGCCACCGATCAGTAAAACGGGAGTGATAAAACGCACGAGAGCCTCGTTGAGTCCATTCGGGGATTTAAGGGTGACGGCGGGTGACGCTGGAACTTTAACTGGATGTTGCAGGTGCCAAGCCTAACCAGCAGGATGGCCGCTGTACAGCCGCCGCTGGATATGTACGGGTCGCAATGGTTCCAGCATGGCTCCCGCCAACCGGTAGTCTGTGCAGACATTCCGGGAGAAACGCGATGATCCGACGTGCGTGTTTGGCTGCTCTGCTGACCCTGTCCGCTTCAACCGCCTTCGGCGCCTCGACCTATGATCACGTGTATGCCTTTGGTGACAGCTACTCCGACAACGGCGCGGGCGAAGCGCTCACCACACAGCTCGCCGCACAGAAGATCAAGGAGGCCCAGGTGTTGCCTGGGCCGCTGTACTGGCAGGGGCGCTGGAGCAACGGCCCGACCGCCGTCGAAGGCCTGGCCCAGGCCCTGCACACACCGCTGACTGACTACGCGGTGGGCGGCGCGAAAAGTGGCCACGGCAATTACTACACCTGGATGATGCCCTCCCAGGACACGGGTGTCCTGGGGCAGGTCGCCGAGCACTTGCAGGCTGCCAAGTCCCACAACGCCGACCCCAAGGCGCTGTACTTCATCTTCATCTCGGCCAATGACTTTTTCGAGTGGGCCGACTTCTCCCACACGGAAACCCTTCAGGCACTGAGCGAGTCGAGCCTGGCGAATATTCGCAAAGCCACTGAACAACTGGTGGCCGCAGGTGCCCGGCATGTGATGGTGGTGGGCACCACAGACCTCAGCCATGTGCCTGCGGTGGTCCAGGGCAACCAAGTCGCCAACGCGAAAAAATACCAGCAGTTGCTCGCGCAGAAACTCCCGGCCGTGCTGGCGCAGATCGGCACGGCAAAGGTCAGCTACTTCGACCACCTGGCTTTCAGCGACGCATTGCGCGCCAATCCGGCGGCCCATGGTTTCACCGACCTCGACACGCCATGCCAGGCTACTTACCCGGAGGCTAAACCGGTGTGTGCCAACCCCGACGCGCATTATTACTGGGACGAATGGCACCCCACCCGCAAGGTCCATGCCCTGGCGGCCAACGCCATGCTGGATGCTCTGCCTTAGTCCGCCGCTATCGCCGCCTCAATCGCGGCGATGTCGATCTTTCTCATGGTCATCATCGCGTCAAACGCGCGCTTGGCCGTCGCAGGGTCGGGGTGGGTCACCGCGTCCGTCAGCACGCGTGGGCTGATCTGCCACGATACCCCCCACTTGTCCTTGCACCAGCCGCAGTCGCTTTCCTGGCCACCGTTACCGACGATGGCGTTCCAGTAACGATCCGTCTCGGCCTGGTCATCAGTGGCCACCTGAAACGAAAACGCCTCGGTATGTGGGAAGATCGGCCCGCCGTTGAGGCCGATACAGGGGATGCCCAAGACGGTAAAGTCCACGGTCAATACGTCGCCCTGTTTGCCCGACGGGTAATCGCCGGGCGCCAGGTGCACGGCATTCACCCGGCTGTCCGGAAAGGTCTGGGCATAGAAGGTCGCAGCCTCAAGGGCTGTGCCGTTGTACCAGAGGCAAAGGGTGTTTTTGTGGGTCATGATCGGTCTCCACGTGAGAATGGGTCTGTGGAGTCTAGTCGCCCAGTTGTTGCGCGATGGCCGCTTTGTCGATTACCGACCAGACGTGGGCGAATGTGCCGTCGACCAGCTCATAGATCACATTTTCGTCGAACCTCACCTGGCGCCCATTGATCGGCAACCCGAAGAACTCGCCCCTGGGCGTGACCTTGAAGTTCAGGCGACTGGCCACGGTCGGCGGATCGGCCGCCAGCAGCTGGATGCGGAACACCAGGTCCGGTATCTCGCGAAAATCCCGCTCCAGCATGGCGCGGTAGCCGGTGAGGCCGACGACTTCGCCGTTGTAGGTCACGTCCGGGTGCACGAAGTCACCCAAGTGCTCCCAATCCTGACGGTTCAGGCAGTCGATATAGCCTTGGTAGAAGGTGGCGAGTTCGTCTCGGGCCATGCCTTGTTCTCCCTGGGTTAAAAACGCTCGTCCAGTATCGCCGGCAAGGTGATTTCCTTGACGAAACTGGCCGAGGACAGGCTCAGCGTCATGCGTACCACCTGCACCACATCGTGCACGGGAATCGAATGGCCCTCATCCCTTTGCTCGGCCTGTGCACGTGGTGTGCTCAAGGGATCTTCGGTGTTGAGGTAACCCAGGTTCAGGCACGTTACCGCCAGGCGCTGCCGGCGATAACCTTCACGCAGGGCATCGGCGATCCCGCGCAAGGCGAACTTGGAGGCGCCGAAGGCGACTTCCGGGCGACCACTTTGCGGCAGGCCGGAGGTGGAGCCGGTAAGGATGATCCTGGGGTGGGGGCTCTTGAGCAGCACCGGCAACAGGCGCTTGATCAGCAGCAGGGTGGAGGTGATGTTGCAGGTGACGATGGCTTCGATCTGATCATCGTCGTCGGCCAGGAAGTTGTAGGCGGGGTCGAAGGCGAATTCTTCCCAGATGCCCAGGTTGTAGATCAACGTGTCCAGGCCGTTATCGGCAATCGCCTCGGCGATGACGTGCGCGGCCTGGGTAGGTTTGGCGAGATTGGCCTCGATCCACTGCACCTCGACGCCGTCCTTGTGATCCAGCTGTTTTGGGCGGCTGCGGGACACGCCGATCAGCGTATCCCCAGGCTCACCGAGCCCTTCGATCAGGGCTTTGCCCAATCCTTTGCTTGCACCTACCACCAGGGTTTTCATTATGTGTCTCCTTGACAGTCAAACCGTTATTCAAGCCCTGCGCGCCATCAACAACACCGACGCCGCCGCCGACAACAACCCTGCGCAGCACCGATTGAAAATCCGCTTGCCCCTTGGTTCGGCAAACCAGCGGCGCATATGCAGGCCCATATAGGCGTAGGCGCTGATGGCAATCCACTCCAACACCAGGAACATCGCGCCGAGCAGGGCAAACTGTGGGGTGATCGGTTCACCGGGCACTACGAACTGCGGGAGGAAGGCGGTGAAGATCAAGATTGCCTTCGGATTACCCGCTGCCACCAAAAACTCCTGCCGCGCCAACGCCCACAATCCCACCTTGGCCGTCGCGGACTCAGCCTCCGCTTCCGGATTAGCCCGCCACAACTGAAACGCCAGATAAAACAGATACGCTGCCCCCAGAATCTTGATCCCGTAGAACAACAACTCCGACGTTTGCAGCACCACTGCCAACCCTGCGGAGGCGAGGGCGATCATGCCGGCGAAGGCCAGCAGGCGGCCAATGCCCGCCAGGCATGACGTGCGGTAGCCGTAGCGGGTGGAGTTGCTCACGGACAGCAGGTTGTTCGGGCCCGGCGCCATGTTCAGGGCGAAGCAGGCGGGGAGGAAAAGGGCGAGGGTGGCGAGGTCCATGGCGGCTCCGGGTTCGCGGGGGCGGGGAGGTGTGAGGATAAGGGGAGCGGGGCGGTTGGACAATGCGCGCGTTGGGTCTAAGACGACACCAACGCGCGCGGCTCAGCTTAGCTCTGGCTTGCAGGTGCTTCTTTGGGGGTTGAAACCTCGGCGCGCAGCCGTTGACCGATGATGTCCATCAGGTCGCAGCCGTCACGCAAAGGGATTGCCAGCAATTGTGCAAAGTCAGAAAGCACTACGGAATCTGTTTCCAACTCGCTGCGAAAGGCAATGTTTTCCAGTACTTGAGTCACGGTGCGGATGCGGTAATCCGCCATCGCTTGCAGCACATCGAGCGGCGCTTCTGAATCAATGAGCAAAGAGGCGGGAACCAGATCGATTCCAGTCAGAGGGATGTATCGTTCCATCTTGAAAACTCCGATAAGTGCAGTAGTTGACCGCCACTCAGTCGTCGCCAAACGATAGGGTGACAGCTGTACGCAGGTTGGCGAACCGGTATCGGAAAACCCGGCAGACCCGAAGGTCTCCCGCGCACAGCCGCCATTAAGACAGCTTTGCAGGCGTGCAACAGCCTCTACAAAAAGCGCAGTGCTTTTGCATCCGATAGTCAGGTCGCCAAACCTGATCGCCATGTGGGCGACGGGGCGGACTATAAGCGTCATTGGGTTTGGGGGGCAACTGGAAGGTTGTAAGAGGAGCGGGGACGGCCGAAGCTTTGCTACTCAACTCTCCGGCCCCCGATTGCAGTAAGCGTCCCGAAGCGCCGTGAAGAGCGAGACGTCGCCATCGAAGAACCGCTTGGCGCTCTCAGTATCCGGCACATGCGGTAACTGCGTATCTCGTGCAATCCCCAAAATCTCACGAGCTGCCCACGAACCGCAGGCCGCAATTCGCTGGACGTCGTCGCCGTGATTGGCAAGTACGTACTCGCGCCAATCAGGGATGTCTTTCAACACGCATAGCGCGATGTGACCCAACGAGTCGTAGTCGACCCAGTTGTGCTCCGTCGGATGAACCTCTCCCCCAATTCCTCTGCCGTCCAGGCACCTCCAGTAGTCGGCGCCGTCGCCGAGCAGCAGACGCTCAACATTCCATGAGTCAATCAGGAGCGTATGTGCCCGGTTCAGGTTGAAGCAGCCACGAAACTGCTGCTTGCCGGTGCACTCATGGACGAATCGTTCGGTGAGCAGATATGCGCGCACATCGAGCTGCCGGAGGTTATGCCCTTCGGGCGTCGACATGAACTGCGCATAGTGGAGTTCATCAAAAAAATGGCGCACCTGCTGGTGTTGGATATGCCCCAACTTCGATAACGTCGGGTTGAGCGCCATCGAAACCTTCGACAGCCTTCGCGCGCAGGCCGAAAACTGAAGTACAGCCCTGAAATCTGGCGCAGCTAGAAAGGTCGTAAGTGAGAGCGCGATAAGTTTCTTGATCGGCGCCTCCAGATTGACACCGGGCTGTTGGACACCAAGCCAAGCAGGCATCCAACTGACCTCACGTCCCGACTTGCCGAACTCGATGAGAGTTCGTAAAGCCTGTGCCACATAGTTGTCGTTCAAGTTTCCTGGATGGTCCGGAAACATTGCGTACATCAATTCGAACGCGCCTGGCTTCGCCTTTTCCACCAACGACTTGGCGACAACCCCCAGACGGTGCGCTGTCTGGCCCGAAAAGAACTCGGTCGCGACAATATCTCCGATAGATGCCTGTTCCAGCGAGTTGAGCCATCGCGCATCTTTGTCAGTTGAGGGCTTTACCTTGCGCCAATTGTCGTACACCTTCGCACGCGCGTCCTGCACCCGCCGCTGCATTGCATCCGAAAACTCCTCAATTCGGCCAGGCGTCATCTCCAGCTGTAGGACACGGCTGGCCAGCTTGAGCGCGCGGCGCTTCTGGAAGAACCAAGCCTGCCACGGACCGAGTAGAGCCTGAAGCACGTGGAACTGCTCCGGTAGCTTTTTGACCTCCACGCGCGCGACTGGCTGGGTGACACTCTCATCGCGGTCGTACACCTCAAAGACTCGTCCGTCACATAGCACAACGAGAGCAGCGTCGATTTCCGGATGCACCGCATACAGAAGTGCCTGTTGCAGTTCTGCGGAGCTAAATTTCAGCTGCTTGCGTTTAACCTTCTTAGCTTCGATGATCCAAAAGGCCTGCGACCACAAAGTCATTCGATAGTCGATGAACAAGTCCCCGTCGCCAACCTTCAGGTGCTTTTCTCGCTGCGTGGAGAAATAGGTCTCTTTGGCATAGCCCAGGACTCGGATGACGGGGTCAATGATCTCCGCTCGGACGTCTCCCTCCGAGTAGGTAGAGACATCGTAATTCGAAATGCGCTCTAGCTCCGCCATCTGCTCAGGGGTCAGTGGCCGCGGCGCCTTAGAGTGAAGCAGCAGCTCGTTAATGTCAGCGGAGGTTTTGATTTGAGGGCGTTTGGTGGCCATTTAGATTCTACGAGAGTGGTTAGTATCGAATAGATGCTGTTGACGGACACAGAGCATCAATCGTGCACAGGTAACCGGTTCTGGCCGGTAGCAGCCTGACAGAAGGTTTCATATTGCCCATTATCGGGCTTGCTGGTGACTAGCTTGAATGGCTTGCCTACCGCACGACTTTAATCGACCCAATGCATTCACGTTAGGGGGCTGAGTAGCTTGAATGTAAACGCAGGAGCTCATGGTTACGGTATTGTCAAAGATCAGCACGCGTCTTGAGAAAGTTCAGGTAATGGGCGTCCTCTGCAGCGAAAATCTCTGGGCCAGCCCCCATGTATGCACGCATCAGTTCTTCTGCTGCGCGGTCATTTTGTGCGTCATCAAGTAAAACTTGTCCAAGGCGCAGATGCAAAAAAGGGTTCCCAAGACCACCAGGGCACGTCATTGCGTACTGCAAAGCCTCACGTGCTGAGGTGGTAAATCCAGATAGGAAGCAAGCGTCAGCGATAGCTGCCAGGATCCAGGTTGCAGCCTCCCAATCATTTTTGGGGGAGGGGATCAATGCCCATGCATTGTTATATTGGGCTAGCGCTTCTTCAAAGCGGCCTGACTCAGCCAGCAGATCTCCGTCACCGCTGAATTTCTTTATTTGCGCGTGTAAATCCTGACTTAACTCTCCGTTTCCATTCGCCATTATCCGCTCCGTAGATTCGAGAAAAGGTTTTCTGAACTTACCTTAATTTCGCTGGGTTTGTAGAGATATCGAGTCTTTCACGAGACGTGATATTGCCCATCAGCAGATTTGCTTGAACGTTGCTTGATGCCACCAGCTTGGACGCGCCCTTTTCGGTGGGTTACAGCCGTTTACAGCCACAACATTAATTAAATGAGTACTTATAGCTGGGCATACGCCGCTTCAAAATTGCCGAGAGCTTGGTTCACCTTGTAGCGAAGCATCAGCGACGCGGAAAGCTGCACCATCGCCTCGAACAGGACATGCCCTGATTGAATCTCACACTGACCGACGCAACTCCGTCCATGGCTTCCAGATTTATAAGCGTAGACAGTGTAGAAAACTCTATCAGTCTCACGATTCAGTCCCGCCGAAAAGTGAGTGACAGCGTTCTCTGTCACAAAGAGGTCAGGGAGTGAGAACTCCAAGACATCATCGAATGGAATGAACATGGCTGAAGCGGACATCACAAATAGGCTCGCGATATCCAACGCCTCTTCAACATTTTTAAGCCCAGGCGTTGTGTACTCGTGCTCAAGAATATTTCGCATATCGACGACTTTACGCAACAGACTTGGCGCCAATAACCCGAGCGCCTTTAGCCGTTCGATCTTCTTTGGCACCTTCAATCGAAATGAAGGATAGCCAAAAGAGATCAATAACTGATCAAGCTGAGAGACAATAGCGCGTTTTGCATTGGTCGTAGCATTGACAAGAGCCGCCAAACCGCCCCGTTCAAAATCATCCTCCGCTAAGGTCAGAAATTCGACTGGTGAGATTTTCAACTCAGTCATTTCGAAACTACCACCGCCCAACGCTACCCCACATTTGCTCATATCGAATCCATGAGCGAGGCAAAACTCTTTAATATCCAAAGATTCATCCCTGCTTTTATTAATACCAAATGACCGATATATGCCTGCGTGTAGATTTCATATTACCGATCATGAGGCTTGCCCGCGGTCACCAAAAACTCCTGTCGTGCCAACGCCCACAATCCCACCTTCTCTGTGGCCGAATCTGCCTCCGCCTCCGGATTAGCCCGCCACAACTGAAACGCCAGATAAAACAGATACGCCGCCCCCAGAATCTTGATCCCATAGAACAACAACTCCGACGTTTGCAGCACCACCGCCAACCCGGCGGATGCGAGGGCGATCATGCCGGCAAAGGCCAGCAAGCGGCCGATGCCCGCCAAACAGGAGATGATAGCCGTAGCGTGTGGAATTGCTCACGGAGAGCAAATTGTTCGGGCCCGGCGCCATGTTCAGGGCGAAGCAGGCGGGGAGGAAAAGGGCGAGGGTGGCGAGGTCCATGGCGGCTCCGGGTTCGCGGGGGCGGGTAGGGGTGAGGATAAGGGGAGTAGCGACGCTTGGACGACCGGTGCGTTGGGCCCGCAATGTATCAGGCGGTTGACGTGTGCAGATTGAGACTCTCAGCGTCGATATACCGAAATAGGAAACCATGAAAAATTCGCGTCAGCGTCAACCAACGTCGTCTATTGTTCAATTCGCCTTATCGAAGATGTAAAGCTGAGTTGTCGACTACAACGAGGCGTCTGGCAAAGCTGGACCTCTCCGCGTGGCCAACACACTTAATCGTCCGGTACGCAGTGCTTAAAAGGAATTTTCACATGAAAACGCTCACCGCAATCGCAATGAGCTTGTTGATGTTTGCAAGTGGTTTCTGCTTTGCAAGACCTCCTGAGTGTGATCCCGGCCCGCATGGTTGCGATAACAAATCGTTCGCCCCACCGGTCGTTCAGATCCATCCTTTCAAGGTTGGAGATAAGCACGGTATGTTTTTCATATTGGTCGACAAAAAAGGGGAGATTACTGAGTACGAAAAAACAGAAGGTTTCAAATACGTGCGAACAGCCTTGGGAACGATAAGCCAGGATGGGCGAGTCGTTGATACCTCAGGAAGGTTGTTGGCGGTCTTGCGCGCTACGTCCATTTTGGAGGACTCAGCCGGGGCGCCAATGGTTAGCATCGACTCGAAAGGTACCCTCGAAAATGGCTCAGGAGTACCTATTCGTTGGACCAAAGATGGCACGCTTAAGCAAGGTGATGTACTCCTGGATTTCAAGCTTTGGCCAGCCAATTCTCCTGCGCGGCAAGCAGCTTCAATCGTTCTCTTTTTGGCGAGTAGCTTTCAAAGCCCCACGATTGAACAGATACCTCAAGCACTCAACAAATCTATGAGCCCTGTGAATTCAGCAAAATCACATGGCGTTACTGAGGAAGTCGCCGATATACCAACGCCTCTGTCGGTTTGTACGGATCGCGCAAGTCAACGGCACTCTGCTTGTATTTCAAATGGGGTATTCACCCACGACACGTGTCAGGTGCTTTATCAGCAAGCCATAGATATATGCTACAAAAAATACAATTGACAGTTGTGGCATCGCGAAACGGGCGGATAGAAATAGAACAGTCGAGGCAGTTGAGCTGCCTCGTCTGTTACGGTTTCCAGCTATTGCGACATTTTCGATACCCAATGAACGACTGCCGTAACCATTGCTTCAACACTGTCAGCCCCGTCGATCCGTAAGATCGGGGCCGCCATGTGTGATAACCACTCCTCATGCCACCCACGGTTGCGCCCCGAGAAATCCGGGTCGTCGTAGTGCGAAGCCCATTCCCGGAAGGCCACGTGTATCGCATGCATATCACCACCGGGTGCGATCCGATCGCCAAAGCGGGCCTTTTCGCGGGCCGTCAACCGTTCGAGGCGAACGGGCGTGGGTGTGACCACAAAGACAATCAGGTCGGCATCGGCGATCAACGCATCGCCCCAGATCATGCAGGAACCACTCAGCACCCAGTCGTCGTCACCGAGTGCTTGTTGCATCAGGGCAACGCGGTCGCTGGGAGGTCGCTTGGTTGTGAAAGGCGGGTTTGTGGGCATCCAGTAAAAGTCATCGACGTCGACTCGTCGTATACCCAGCCGCGTGGCGAGGTGGTGACCCAGTGTGGTGACGCCCGCGCACGATGCACCTGTGATGTAGATCCGCATTTTTCCTCCATGAACACAAGTCGGGGTCCCAGGTCAGGGATATGTCCGATAAGCAGGACGACTCTGTCGTCCTGCCCAGGCATTTCAGGGCACAGGTTTCGGGGTGACGGTGTACCAACCCGACGGGGTTTTGGCACACACTTGCGGCCTGAGCGGTGTTTCAACCGTGTTGTTGTCCTGAACAGAGAGTTGGCGAACGGCAATCACGCAACCGGCCTTGAACGTGCTGATTTTGACCAGCTGAAATTCCATTTCATAGTCTTTGCCGGGCTCGGGAATAAGCGTGACAGGCGCGGGAAAGCAGGACATTTGCGAACCGCCCATGGCGAACCCTGCAATAAAGGGTTTACCCGCTGGAATGACATGCTCGTCAAACACTTTGGGCGATTGGTTGATGGCTTTGCTCGCCTTGCTGGCAGGCATACCAATCACGCTGTTCTGGCTGTCAGTGGCCCTGAACGGGTAGAGCCCCGCCGAGTCGACATGGGCTTTTTGCCACCCGGCTTCTTCGGGTGTTTGGGTCAGCAGGGACTTGTTGTAAAACATCTCGCACGTCTGGCCGCTGAGGAAACCCGCGTTGGTGGTGTCACCCGTAATAAACCGGATTCGGGCTGAGTTGGCCGGGTCGTATTGGCTGATTTGGGCTTCGTTGCGAACGTCGGTTTTAGTGGTGGCGCAGCCGATAAGCGTCAGGCTGAGGGCCAGGGGAAAGAGAAAACGCATGGGTAACCTTCATATCCTGTGAGGGTAGGGCTTGAGGGAGAGCGATTGATGCCTTCGCCTAGGCGTCGGGTCGAGGCCTATTGACCGGCGTTCCAAACTGCCAGTTCATAGCCATCCGGGTCTGTGAAGTGGAATCTGCGTCCACCGGGAAACGCAAACGTCTCGCGGGTAATGACAGCCCCCAGGGCTTTAAGCCGCTGCTGCGTGGCATTGAGGTCATCGGCGTACAAAATGACCAGAGGCCCACCTGGCCGAACAGGCTCCCCCGTGGTGAACCCGCCTGTCAGGCGCCCATCGCTGAACCCCGTGTAGGTGGGGCCGTAGTCGACAAACGTCCAACTGAACGCGCCGCCGTAGAAGGCTTTGCTGCGGGCAATATCGCTGACGTTGAATTCGATGTTGTCGATTTGCCGGTCTTTACCTTGAGTGCTCATGCTTGCCTTCCTGGCTGATCTTTTCGAGCGGCGAGTGTAGCGTGAACGTCCGCCTGCATGAAGACGGGAATCATGTCTATGATGCACCCGACTACAGAACTGACCGGAGTGGACAGCGTGCTGAAGATTGGAATCCTGGGCGTCGGTGAGCTGACGGAAAAGGTGGTGATCGGCCTGCGGCGCAGCGGGTTTGGCGGGCGGGTGCTGCTGTCTCCGCGTAACCACCAACGTGCGCAGCAACTCGCTGAACAGTGGGACTGTGAGGTGATGGCTGACAAACAACAGGTGGTCGATGGGGCGGACTTGTTGGTCCTGGGCGTGCGCCCGGAGGTGGTCGATCAGCTTTCGAATGAAGTGCAGCTCAGACCTGAGCAATCGCTGGTGTCGTTGGTGGCAGGATTGAAGCTGGCCGTGTTGCAGCGCCGCTTCCCGCAAGCGCGTGTGGTGCGCGCCATGTTGTCCTACGCCGCGCAGATCAACCAGACGACCGTGGTGGTCACGCCCGGTGGCGAACCCCATGCAACGCTGCTGGGCGCGCTCGGTTCATTGGTTGTATTAGACGAGGAAGAGGCGTTCGAACTGGCCACTGTCGCGGCCTGCATGAACGGCTGGTTCTATTTCTTCCTGAGTGATCTTCAGCAGTGGTTTACCGACAAAGGCCTGTCCAAGGACCAGGCCGCCCAACTGGTGATGGGCAACCTGCAAGACTGTCTGGCCAGCGCCCGCCACCAGCCATCCGCGAGCCTGGAAGCATTGGGGCGCGCGATTGCGACACCGGGCACCTTTACGGCGGCTGGGTTGGCGGTGTTGAGAAACACAGGCGCGACGCAGGCTTGGCGCGAGGCGGCTGACGAGGTGCTTGAGCGGCTGCACAAGCCTGCGCGTTTATAGCCGGTGATGCTCCAGCAAAAAGTCCACAAACACGCGGATCCGCGCCGGCATGCTCGCGCCGCCGACAAACACCACATGGATCGGCTCCCGGTCGCCGGGGTTCCAGGATTCCAGCAGGCGCACCAGGTCACCGCGTTGCAGGTCTTGTGCAACCGTGAACTCGCCGATACGTGCAATACCGGCGCCTAATCGCGCCAGTTGAGCGAGGGCTTCGCCACTGCTGCATTCGATATTGCCGTTTATCTTCAGGGAAAACTCCCTACCGTCACGGGCGAAGGGCCAGTCGGATTGGGCGCGACGGAAGTTGAAGCGCAGGCAGTTGTGGCGCAGCAAGTCGTTGGGTTCCAGAGGCGTGCCGTGTTGCGCAAGGTACTCCGGCGACGCCACCAGGACCTGGCCGGTGTCGCCGATGCGCCGCGCGGTCAGCGGGCTGTCTGGCAGGTCGCCAAAGCGGATCGCCACGTCTGCCTGGCCGCCGAGGATGTCGACCACTTCGTCGCCCAAGGTCAGGTCCACCACAATGTTTGGGTAGCGGGCGCTGAACGCCGCCACCAATGGCACGATGGCCATGCGGCCGTGGCCCAGGGCCGCACTGACCCGCAGCCGGCCTTTGGGCGCGCCCTGGTCGGCGATGGCGTCTTCGACTTCCGCCATGTCGGCCAGGATGCGCCGGGCGCCGCGCAGGTACGCCTCGCCTTCGGCTGTGAAGGCGAGGGCGCGGGTCGTGCGAATCAACAGACGGGTGCCCAGGCGTTGTTCGGTGCGTGCGATGACGCGGCTGACGGCCGAGGGCGTCAATCGTAATGCCCGCGCTGCGGCCGACAGGCTGCCTTCCTGCGCCACCATTGCGAATACCGCCATCTCACCCGACCTGCCGTTGAAATCCATTTTTGCCTCATGCGCAAAGGTGATTGCCAATTAAACGGTCTAGTGCCGTTAAAGCGTTGATCGTAGCATTTGCGGCATAAATGAGGAGCCTTCCATGCGTATCAATCCACCCCTTGTAGCCCTGGCTGTCGGTGCCTTTGGCATTGGTGTCACTGAGTTCGCGCCCATGGGCATGTTGCCCACCATCGCCAATGACCTTGGCGTTTCGATTCCCACTGCGGGGCTGTTGGTCAGCGCCTACGCCCTGGGGGTATTGCTCGGTGCGCCACTGATGATCCTGACCACTGGCAAGATTCCCCGTCGTCACTTGCTGGTCGGGCTTATGGCCATTTTCACCCTGGGTAACGTGATGTCGGCGCTTGCAACCGGCTATTACGACCTGTTGATTGCGCGCGTCATCACTTCGCTCAACCACGGCGCGTTTTTTGGTGTGGGTTCCATCGTTGCGGCCAGTGTGGTTGCGCCGGACAAGCGCGCCGGCGCCGTCGCCGCGATGTTTATGGGCCTGACCCTGGCGACCATTGGTGGCGTGCCACTGGCGACCTGGTTGGGTGAACTGCTTGGCTGGCGTACAGCGTTCTGGGGCATTGGCGGGCTGGGCCTGGTGACCATGGTCGCGCTGTGGTTCGCGCTGCCTGACCTGCCGCTGCCGAAAAGCGACGGTGTGCTGGCCGAAATCAAGGTGCTGGGGCGTGGTTCGGTACTGGCGGCACTGGCCCTGACCGTGGTGGGTTCCGGTGCTATGTTCACCGTGTTTACCTACATCGCGCCGATCCTGAGCAACCAGACCCATGCGTCTACCCCCTTTATCACGGCCATGCTGGTGCTGTTCGGCGTCGGGTTGACCCTGGGCAATATATGGGGTGGCAAGGCGGCAGATCGCTCGATCGACCGGACCCTGATCGTCTCGCTGAGCGCACTGATTCTGGTCCTGCTGGCCTTTGCATTCCTGATGCGTTGGCCGATACCGGCAGCGGTGAGCATCCTCATCTGGGGTATCGCCAGCTTCGCCGTCGTGCCGCCGTTGCAGATGCGTGTGATGGAAGCGGCCAAAGATGCGCCGAACCTGGCCTCGGCCGTGAACATCGGCGCCTTCAACTTCGGCAACGCGATTGGCGCAGCAGTGGGGGGAGCAGTGATCAACGCAGGGTTGGGCTACCCGGCGATTTCCCTGGCCGGCGCGGCGATGGCGGGCTTGGGGTTGCTGATGGTCGTGACGTTTGCCTGGGGTTCTAGAGCGCGCATGGCTGCGGCGATTTAGCCGATGCGCACCACAGGGTTCACTGCGGCGCCTTCAGAAAACGCTGTCCATGGTCTGGATGCGGCAGCAGGCAGGTGTCTAATTGATTCTACCTGCGTCCAGCGGCGTTCACCCTCCTGCCGTTTACCGTGAAAGCAAAGGTGCGGTGCTTGTTTCCTCACTACCCACGTCGTGCAAGGAAATCCGCGACGTCTCCGGCAACGCCAACCCACCGGCCAGTGCCAGCAACGCCACGGCAATCAGGTAAAACGCCGGTGACAGGTTGCTGCCGGTGGTGCTGATCAACCAGGTCGCCACCAGCGGCGCGGTGCCGCCGAAGATCGTGTACGCCATGTTGTAGGTGATCGCCGAGGCGGTATAGCGCGTGCGCGTCGGAAAGGTCTCCGACAGCAAGGCCGCCGTGACCACGCCGCACAACACCGCGCCGACCGCCAGCAACATCACGCCGACAATCGACGCCGCAAACGAGCCGGAGCTGGCCATCAGGAACGACGGATACACCACCACGATCAACAACACACAGGCAGTCATCACGGTGACACGCCGCCCGACCCGATCCGAATACAGTCCCGCCAGCGGGCAGATCGCCGCTGCGAAAATCAACGCGATCAGCGACACCAGCAACGCCATCGCCCGATTCAGCCCGCCCGCCACTTGCAGGTACGTCGCGAAGTAGGTGGTGAACATATAAAACGACAACGCCGTCAGTGACACAAAAGCGCCCAGGCAACAGATCGCCGCACCATGGTTGCGCAAGGTTTCCTTGAGCGGGGAGTGGGCGACGGCATGCTCTTCCTTCACAGCCTGGAAGGCAGGCGTCTCGTCCAGCTTCCAGCGCAGGTAGAGGCCCACCAGGCCGAGTGGCGCAGCGATCAGGAACGGCAGGCGCCAGCCCCAACTGCCCATGGCTTCGGCGGACAACGACGCTTCAAGGGCATACGCCACTACCGCGGCGGCGGCGAACGCGGAAAACGTCGACACCGGTACAAAGCTGCCATACCAGGCGCGTTTGTCACTGGGGGCGTGCTCCATCAGATAGGCACACGCGCCGGCGTATTCACCGCCGGCGGAGAAGCCCTGGGCACAGCGGATCAGCGACAGCAGAATCGGCGCCGTGACGCCGATGGCGGCGTAGGTGGGCAGCAGGCCGATCAACGTGGTGGCAGCGGCCATCAACAGGATGGTCATGGCCAGGGTGCGCTTGCGGCCGATGCGGTCGCCGAGCATGCCGAAGAAAATACCGCCCAGGGGCCGGAAGGCGAAGGCCACGGCAAACACGGCGAAGGTCTTGAGCAAGGCTGCACTGGCATCACCGCTGGGGAAGAATTGCTGGGCGATAGTAGTGGCGAGGAAGCCATAGACGGCGAAGTCAAACCACTCGACGAAATTACCGATGCCGGCGGCGATGATGACCTTGCGCAGGGTTTGCGGACTGACCTGTTCGGTGGAGGGGCTCGTCATGGGGGGAAGGCCTCGGGATAGCTGGGGGATGACCGATTATCGGCGCAGGCGCTTGGGCGGCGGGGCCCAAAAGAGTCGTCCGCGTAGTCAGCAGCGACTTGGTGGGATGGAGGGAGGCAGGAATTGGGCCAGATGAGGTACAGGCCTCATCCTAATGTGCATTGAACGCCCGTCTCCAGGATTCGGGCGTTCATTTCGGTGTGGCTCAGCGACCTAATGCCAAGTCTTCAAGGGCGAGCGTGAGGTTGGCAAGCAGTTGCGTGTGGTAGGCATGTTCTTGACCGAGACGGTAGTCAGGTTGCCGGCCAGACTTACGCAATTCGCGAATGCTGGCTGCCGCGCTACTTTTTTGCAGGTGCAAGGCGCTCCGGATGGATGAGGTAGTCAACGCCGCCAGTAGCGGTCGTTTGAACGCGGTGGCTTGTAGTCGGGCGCCACCGCGTGTCGCGGCAATGTGCTGAACGCCGTGTGCGTCCTTGCAGGTTGCGAAGAGTTCGCACAGGGCGTCGGTCTCGAGGATAAGAAAGCCGTGCGGGTGGGCCAGCTCTCCGCGCGGCAGCCGTGTGTCCTCGACGATGAGCAACGATCCATCGTCCTCCAGGAGCGTGTGCGCATCGAGCAACACCGCTTCCCAGTACTTGAGCTCAATCTCGTGCAGCACGTTCGCAAGCACCGCGACGTCGGCTTTGATAGGGCCGGATGCGAGGAGATCTTTTGCGCTGGCGAACACGCGTACACTCCCGTCGTTGAAGTGCCGACTGACCCTTTCAGCACATAATGCCCGCGTGGCGTCGTTCGGCTCGATGGCATAGTAAGAGACGTCCTTTAGCAAAGAGTCATTGAGCAAATGAGCCAAACCGTCGAGTAAACGCGCCTGTCCGGCACCAATGTCGACGATGACCATGGGACGAGTGCGCCCTCCAGTGATGAAGTCCCGGATTTGCTGGATTTGCGGATCATCTTTTTTATAGGTGACAGTATCGGGTGGATAGAGGCAATCCGCGGAGAACGAACACGCTGCGAACTGGTCGGCGCGTGTGCAGAAATCGCTGATCTGCTGGGCGCCGGCAATCCCTCCCAGAAGGCCGTTGGTCACCTTCTCCTGCGCTAGGCCGGCGCGCTCGAATAGCCCCTTCGAACCGAACCAGATTGCGCGTGGCTCTATGGCCGCCAGATGCGCTGTCAGCGCAAGATTGTGGGTCGCAATCCACAATTGTGCGCGGGGCAGGTGCTTACGGAGGGCGTCGATCAGTCCGATGAGTCGCGAAGGGTGCAGATGACGCTCCGGCTCATCAAGCAGGATCGGCAGTTCAACGTCCTTCAGCACCTGAGAATGGATCAGCACTGCAATACGCAGCAACGCCATCTGCCCGTCAGAAAACGTCGTACGATCAATACGCTGACCGCCGATGCAGGTGTTACCGCCGACGATATCCAGGTGCATGCCAGTGAGTTCGTTGAGCACGTCCTTGAGGCGAGCGTAATCGCCCCTGACCGTGCTGTGCGGGCTGTACATCCCCATCGGCTCTTCATCGGCCGCTGCGGCCTGACGCACACAGACATCATCGATATAAACGAGCGGTGCCCCCACCAGCAGCGAATCCGTCAGGTCATCACCGCGCGGCACCCCGACCGTCAGGCGCGTGAAGTGCCCCCCGTTGGAGGCCGTCGGGTTACGCAGGATGTCGGACAATGCACAATAGGCGGACACGGCGGCATCGATGTCCTCGTCACCTGCGCAGGTGAACTGCAAGCAATCAAGGGGCAAGAGCACCGCATCGAAAGCCCTGACATTTGACGCGGCGGCAGCGCATGCGTGATGGTCCTCGTCCCCCTGCATCATGGCGTCGTACAACCGTTGCTTATCTGCCCGATTGTCGCTGATCTTGAGCAACTGAGCGTACCCAACCTGGCGTGTGCGGCGCAGCGACCAGTCGATCGCCTCGAGCAGCCGCGTCTTTCCACACCCATTTTCACCGACCAGGACCACGAGTGAGCCCAGGTCGCCCATCTGGTTTTTTTCAAGGCCAAGGGTGGATGTCAGGTACGGGAGGATGTCGAGGCGCGTGATGTGCATGGTATCAATCTTGAAGGTATGAGCCCGATAACATAGCGCATTTTCATGCTCGCGGAGGTCGGCATTCGGGTTCTGGTTCGCTGTGCGACGCCCTTTGAGGAGGGCGCCGCCGTGAATCAGAAGCTGTACTTGGCCGTCAGCATCATATTGCGCGGGCTGCCATAGGAATCACCGCCATAGCTCACGGAGTTGGAGATGGACTGGTAGTAACGGCGGTCGAAGATGTTGTTGGCGTTGAGCTGCAGGTCCAGGTGCTGGTTGACCTGGTAGCCGGCCATCAGGTCGGTGACGGCATAGGCGCCTTGCTGCAGGCGGTAGGTGCTGCCATCCGCGACTTTGAAGTCGTTGTACATGCGGCTCTGCCAGGACACGTTGCCGCCCACGCGGAGTTTTTCCAGCGAGCCCTGGAAGTGGTAGTTGGTGGTCAGCTTGAACAGGTGCTCCGGGGTGTCGGTGTCGAACTGCTTGTTGACGTTCTGCGGGTTGGCTGCGTCCTTGATGGTGTGCGTACGTGCATAAGTGTAGCCACCGCCGACCTGCCAGTTCTCGGTCAAGGCGCCTTGCAGTTCGAAGTCGATACCCTGGCTGCGAATCTCGCCGGAGGCCACGGAGCAGGAGGCCTGCGGGCAGTTTGCGACGGTCACGCCGACGGCACGGTTTTCCTGGTCGACGCGAAACAGCGCCACGCTCGCGTTCAGCGCGCCACCCAGGTATTCACCCTTGATACCCACCTCATAGTTCTTGCCGACGATAGGCTTGAGCGGGGTGCCGGAGGTGTCCTTTTCGCTCTGGGGCGTGAAGATGTCGCTGTAGCTGACGTAGACCGAGTGATGGTCGTCCAGGTCGTAGATCAGGCCGGCGTAGCGGGTGAGGTTGCGGGTGACCTTGTAGTCGCCGGTGTTGCTGCCGTGGGCATCGTAGTCATACCAGTCCAGGCGCCCGCCGAGGATCAGCTTCAACGGGTCAGCCAGATTCAGGCGCGTGGTGACGTACACCCCGTCCTGGGTGGTCACGTCGCGGTCATTGGTGGTGTGGACGAAGTTCGGTTTGCCCGCCGTGAGCGGCCAGTTCAGGTTGTAGGGGCTGTAGTTGTGGGTGGTCATGTCGTAGATGCGCCGGCTGGCGCCTACCACCAGCTCGTGGGTACGCCCGAACGCCTGGAAGGGGCCGCTGGCAAACGCGTCGACACCCGCCTGGTTTTCATCGTAGGCCGCTTGATAGACGGTGCGCGCCAGTGTGTTGGCGACCCAGCGCGACTGGTAGGAGCCGGAGAACAGCGCGTTCTGTTCGGCATAGTTGGCGTTGACTTGCAGTTTCCAGTCGTTGGCCAGTTGCTGACGCAGCTCGGCGAATACGGTGTTGATCTCCTGGTCCTTGTTTTCCCAGTCGGTGCCGGGGTTGTAGGAGCGCGGCAGGTTCAGGTGATGGCCATCCTGGCCGACCATCGACGAGCCCCAGAAGTAATTGGTCTTGTCCTTTTGGTTGGAGAAGCCAAGGGTCAGGGTGGTGTCTTCGCTCAGGTCGGCTTCGGTGACGGCGTAAAACAGGCCGTGATACTCCTCGGCGTTGTCGATGAAGCTGTTGGCATCGCGGTACGAGGTGACCACGCGACCGCGCCAGGTGCCGCTGTCGTTGAGTGGGCTGGAGGCGTCGAGTTCGCCCCGGTAGTCGTCCCAGCTGCCGGCTGCGCCGGTCAGGGTGACTTTCTGTTCGTCCAGCGGGCGCTTGCGGACCAGGTTGATGGCGGCGGAAGGGTTGCCCGCGCCGGTGACCAGGCCGGTGGCGCCGCGCACGATTTCGACGCGGTCGAACATCGCCAGGTTCGGCTGTGCGCCCACCGACACACCGTTGTAGCCACTGGGGATGCCGTCATACATCAGGTTGTCGATGTCGAAGCCGCGCGACGTATAGGACTGCCGGCCAGGGCCGCTGGAGAAGTTCAGGAACAACCCCGGGGTGGCCTTGACCACATCGTTGATGCTGGTCATCGCCTGGTCATCCATCCGCTGGCGGGTAATCACGGTGACGGCCTGCGGGGTTTCGCGCATGGTCAATGGCAGTTTGGTCGCGGTTTTCATCGCGCCAGTGGTGTAGGACTGGGTGCCCTCGGTGGTTTCGCCCAGTTGCTCTTCGCCAGAGATTTGCGTGGCGCCCAGTTCAAGCGTGGTGGCCGGCGCCTGGGTATCGGCGGCAAAGACCGCGGATGAACTGGCCAGAAAGACCGCCAACGCTATCAGACTGGGTGAAAAACCTTTACTGCCGTGTTGTTGCACAGACATGGAACTGACTCTCCCCGAACGCCGTCCCTGGCGAATAAAAAATCTGTTGATAATTATTCGCATTAGTCTGGCAGATTGTTCTTGTAGGAAAAAGCCTTGAGGGAGAAACAGTTAACGAATTTTTCACATCTCAGTGTCGGCGATTTGCCACATCGCCCCGCGAAAAGCGCCGATTATTCGCGCTGTGGAATCGCCACCCGACTCGTCGCCTTGACCTCCCTCAGCGCCAGGCTCGACTGTATTGAGGCAATCCCCAACTGCCGCCGCAACACGCTCTCGACAAACTCGCTGTAGCTGTCCAGGTCTTCGGCCAGTACCTGCAACAAATAATCGGCATCCCCGGTTATCTTGTGGCACGACAACACCTGTGGCAGTTCTTTCACCACCGCCTCGAAGGCGTCGGGCGCATGGTCGGTGTGGATCGCAAAACGCACATGCACGAACGCCAGGATGTCCAACCCGAGCATCTTGCGGTCGAGGTTGGCCTGGTAGTCCTTGATCACGCCTTCTTCTTCCAGGCGTTTGCGCCGGCGCCAGCAGGGCGTGAGGCTCAGGGACAGGCGCTCACTCAGCTGAGCGTTGGAAATACTGGCGTCCTGCTGCAGCAGGGCGAGGATGACGAGATCGGTGTCATCAAGAACGACCTGTTTGGTTTTATTTTTCATAATCGTGCGCCAATGAGGTAAATATTCCCGATAAACCTAACAGTGCCGTAAGTAAAAGCAAAGAAAGCCCACTGCCGCCAGAACAAAATAGACCCTGTCTTTTACTGGCGGATGCCCTCACATGTTGACTGTTTTCAGCGAAGCCCACCGTTTGCACCATGGCACCGAACTCAAGGACGGTGTGCTCAAACCCTCGTTCGAACAACCCAGCCGCGCCGACACCGTGCGTGATCGCGTGCGGCAGGTCGGCCTGGGCGACATCATCACCCCGCGCCGCTTCGACCGCGCCTGTTACGTCGCCGCCCACAGCGAGCGCTACGTGGCGTTCCTGGAAACCGCCTGGGCCGAATGGACCGCCATCGGTCGCAGCCATGACGCCTTGCCCCTGGTGTGGCCGGTACGCGACCTGGCCAACCAGCAGGTGCCGGCGTTCATCGACGGCAAGCTCGGTTTTTACGCGATGGACGCCGGTTCGCCGATTACCCGCACCACCTGGCAGGCGGTGAAGACCAGCGCCGACATCGCACTGACCGGCCTGGCGTTGCTCGACGAAGGCCATCACAGCGCCTTTGCCCTGTGCCGCCCACCGGGCCATCACGCGGCCCGTGAATACATGGGCGGTTACTGCTACCTCAACAACGCCGCGATTGCCGCACAGCACGCCATCACCCAGGGCGCCACGCGTGTGGCGGTGCTGGATGTGGATTTTCACCATGGCAATGGCACCCAGAATATTTTCTATGACCGCCCGGACGTGATGTTCATTTCCCTGCATGGCGACCCGGCGGTGTCTTACCCGTATTTTTCCGGTGCCGGCAGCGAGCGCGGCGTCGGTGCGGGGGAGGGCTTCAACCTGAACTACCCGTTGCCGAAAAACACCACCTGGGCCAATTACCGCACCGCCCTGATAGACGCCTGCCAGCAACTGCGCCGCTTTGCGCCTGAAGTGTTGGTGATCTCCCTGGGCGTTGACACCTTCAAGGACGACCCCATCAGCCACTTCCTCCTCGACAGCGAAGACTTCCTCGGCATGGGCGAGATCATCGCCACCGTCGGCGTGCCCACGCTGTTCGTGATGGAAGGCGGCTACATGGTTGATGAGATCGGCATCAATGCGGTCAACGTGCTGCACGGTTTCGAACGCCACAGCCAATAACAACGACCCCTCGACTTTTCTTCTGCCAAAACTCAAAAACATAACAAGAGGTTTTGTGATGAAAACAACCACGCCCGGGCTGTGTGAACAGCCTGCGTTGCAACGTACCCTGAGCAACCGCCACATCCAGTTGATGGCCATGGGCGGCGCGATCGGCACCGGCCTGTTCATGGGCTCCGGCAAGATCATCGCGCTGTCCGGCACCTCGATCATCCTGATCTACATGATCATCGGGCTGTTCGTGTACTTCGTGATGCGCGCCATGGGCGAGCTGCTGCTGTCCAACCTCAACTTCAAGAGCTTCGCCGACTTTGCCGGTGCTTACCTGGGGCCGCGTGCGGCGTTCTTTCTCGGCTGGTCGTACTGGTTGAGCTGGAGCGTAGCGGTGGTGGGCGACGCCGTTGTGGTCGGCGGTTTCTTCCAGTACTGGTTCCCCGATGTACCGGCCTGGATGCCGGCGGTGGCGATGTTGCTGACCCTGTTCGCGCTGAATGTGCTGACGGTCAGGCTGTTCGGCGAAGTGGAGTTCTGGTTCGCGATCATCAAGATCATCGCCGTTGTGACCTTGATCGGGGTGAGTGGGGTGCTGATCGCCAGTTCCTTCGTTTCGCCCACCGGCGTCACCGCTTCGTTGAGCCACCTCCTGGATAAACAAGCGGCATTTCCCAACGGCCTGTTCGGCTTTTTTGCCGGGTTCCAGATGGCGATCTTTTCCTTCGCCGGCACCGAGCTGATCGGTACCGCCGCCGCCGAAACCCGTGCGCCGGAAAAGACCTTGCCCAAGGCGATCAACTCGATCCCGCTGCGCATCATCCTGTTCTACGTGCTGGCCCTGGCGTGCATCATCGCGGTGACCTCCTGGCAGCAGGTGTCACCGAGCAAGAGCCCGTTTGTCGAGTTGTTCCTGGTCGCCGGTTTCCCCGCCGCAGCGGGCATCGTGAATTTCGTGGTGCTGACCTCGGCAGCGTCGTCTGCCAACAGCGGGGTGTTTTCCGCCAGCCGCATGTTATTTGGTTTGGCCGACCTGGGTGATGCGCCGGGGATCTTCCGGCGCTTGTCGAACAGCAGCGTGCCGTTTATCAGCCTGGCGTTTACCAGCTTGCTGATGTTGCTGGGGCTGGTGTTGCTGTTTGTGGTGCCGGAGGTGATGACCGCCTTCACCATCGTGTCGACGGTGTCGGCGATCCTGGTGATCTTCACCTGGTCGACCATCCTCGCGTCCTACATCGCCTATCGCAAAAAACGCCCGGACCTGCACGCCCAATCCACCTACAAGATGCCCGGTGGTGTGCCGATGGCCTGGTTTGCCCTGGCGTTTCTCGCCTTCGTGCTGGGCCTGCTGGCGTTGCGGCCGGACACACGCCTGGCGCTGTGTGTGATGCCGGCCTGGTTTATCTGGCTGGGAATCGCCTATCAGTTTTCGCGCTTTCAGGGTCAGCCCTTTCAAAGTCTTTGAAAACCGGCCATATCTGGCTGATACCCTCCCATTTGTGGTGAGCGGGCTTGCCCCGCGTTGGGTTGCGAAGCGACCCTGGAAGGAGGCATGCGGTGAATCAGGTACTCTTCGGCTGCTGGTGTTGGGGCTGCTTCGCAGCCCAGCGCGGGGCAAGCCCGCTCACCACAACAAGCCCGCTCGCCACAGGGTATTTGTCGCCAGTTCTGACCAGAGACCTTGAACGGGCTGGCTTTCAGGGTGCCAGCCTGGTGAAGACATAATCCCGGTCTTTCACCAACGCCTGGTGGCAGGCAAAACACGTCTGGTGCTGCGCTTCATCGGCTGGTTTGCCATTGATGAAGCGTCCAAACCCCCAGCCACCGGTGGACGCGTATTTTTTCGAGTCCTTGACCATGAACTGCACCGTGGTCGCCGCGCCAGGGATGGACGCGGTCTTGAAATCCGGTGACTGCTCGTGTTTCCACGCCAACTTGGCCAGGACGGTGCCATCCGGGAAAGGCAACGTGCCCTCCCGATAAGCCTTGAGCGCAGCGCTGTTGCCCAGCACCACGCGCAGCTCGTTCAACGGGTCGGCTTCCTGGGCCGGAGCCACCAGTTCCCATTGGCGGTAGCCGTCGGGAATAGTCACGCCGTAGATCGGCGAGGGGGCGCTGTCGGCGAAGGTGCCAGCCGAACTCGCGAGGGCCAATGCGGCCATGCACAGGCGCTTCATCACTGGTGATCCGCATCGATGACCGCCTTGGCAAACGCCTCGGGCGCTTCCTGCGGCAGGTTGTGGCCGACGCCACCGTTGATCAGGCGGAACTCGTACTTGCCGGTAAAGCGCTTGGCGTAGTCCTCCGGCTGCGGGTGCGGGGCGCCGTTGGCGTCGCCTTCGAGGGTGATGGTCGGCACGCCAATGGACGGCGCCTGGGCGAGTTTCTGCTCCAGCGGGTCGTATTTCGTTTCACCCTGCACCAGGCCCAACCGCCAGCGGTAGTTGAATACAGTGATCGCTACGTGATCCGGGTTCTCCAGGCCTTTGGCGCTGCGATCGAACGTGGCGTCATCGAACTTCCACTGCGGCGAGGCCAGTTGCCAGATCAGCTTGGCGAAGTCGTGGGTGTTTTTCTGGTAGCCGGCGGCGCCGCGCTCGGTGGCGAAGTAGAACTGGTACCACCATTGCAACTCAGCCTTGGGCGGCAGTGGGTTCTTGCCGGCCGCCTGGTTGCCGATCAGGTAACCGCTGACCGACACCAGCGCCTTGACCCGCTCCGGCCACAATGCCGAGACGATGTCCGCCGAGCGTGCGCCCCAGTCGTAGCCACCGAGCACCGCTTGCTGGATCTTCAGCGCGTCCATGAAGTCGATCACATCACTGGCCAGCGCCGCCGGTTGGCCGTTGCGCAGGGTCTCATTCGAGAGGAAACGCGTGTCGCCATAACCCCGTGCGTAAGGGATCAACACGCGATAGCCCTTGGCTGCCAGCAGCGGCGCGACCTGGGCGTAGCTGTCGATGTCGTAGGGCCAGCCATGCAGCAGGATCACCGCCGGGCCGGTGGCGGGGCCGACTTCGGCGTAGGCCACGTCCAGCAGCCCGGCCTTGACGTGCTTGAGGGCACCGAAGGCGCTTTGGGTACTGGCGACAACCTTGGTCGCAGCCTCGGGCATTTCGGCGTGGGCCATGCCCAGGATGCCGAATTGCGCCAGGGCAATGGCCAGGAAAAGGGGGGTGGAGCGGCGGGTCAACTGTGCGTGCATGGCGAGCCTCCTGCGGCTGGATGTGTGCCGGGTGCTCAGTTGAACGCCGGGCTGTATCTGGCCTGTTTCAGGAAACCCGCCGAGTTAAAGGCTGTGTATCGCAGTGGGCTGTGTACACACTGCGATACAAACCTAGAACGCCACCCTCAGACCCACAGTGCCTTCGCGGCCGTTGTAGGTGTTGCTGTCCAGATTGCGGTTGTAGCCGACTTCGCCATACAGGCTCACATCGGGCGCTACCTGCAAGGTGGCGCCCAGGCTGACTTCAAGGGGGGTGGATTTCTGCTCGGTATCGATCCGGGTCGTGTGGTTGTAAATCACACTGTTGTCCCCGGCGCTGGCATGCCAGACGTTCGCGCGCGCATAGGGCTGCCACGCCATGCCATGGATGTTGTAGTCGCCGCGCAGCCTTAAGCCCAGGCGGGAGGTCACGCTGGTATCGGCGTCGTACTTGACGTCGGAAATGCCGTCGTTCTGGCTGTCGAGCCTTGTCTTGCCGACGATCAATTGAGCCTGCGGTTCTACCGTCCAGTTTTGGCTGGCGCGGAACGGCCAGCCGACTTCAGCTGAGGCTGTGATGTTATGCCCTCGGGTTTTCATCTTCACGCCGCGGTCTGATTCGTTGTTGCCGTTGAACCGGCTGCCCATCAGCACCAGATCCACATACGCTTGATTAGCCCCGATCAGTGTCCAGTAAATCCCCAGGCTATCGGCGCGCAAGGTGGTTTTGCCGGCGTCCAGGTCTTGCCAGCCACCGTTGAAGCCCTTGACGTTGCCTTTGAGTGTGCTGTGGCCCACAAACAGCCCAACGCGATGGTTGCGTCCGCTGTCGTCGGTGGTGGTGTAGACATCACTGCCCACTTGGAAGCCCTCGAGCGTGCTGTCCAGCGTCGGGCTCACCGTGCCGGCGAACCCTTGACGGCTGCTGCTGCCGTAGACCCGGCCCCAGCCGTCCAGCGCATGGCTGCTCTGTCGAAGGTTCTGGTCGCCCATGCGCTCGTGATAAGTGCCCAGCGTGGCGCGCACGATCTGGTCGGCCGCCGGGAACATTGCGGCATAGATCGGCACTTCCTTGCGGTAGATGGGGATTGGATCGGGCCCTGGTTTAGGGGGGGGAGGCTCGCCCGGGCTCGGTAAAGGTACGATGATCTCAGGGCCTGGTGGCTGCACCGGGACAGTGGAGCGCAGGTAATAATTCTTTGCCGTGCCTGCGGTTACACCGCCCTTGAACAGGCGGTAGTCGAACGCACCCGCGGAGACCGGGCCGGCGAGGGTGAAGGCGTTGGCACTGCCGGAGGCACCATTAAGGGCCTGCACAACCTGGATACCATCCTGCAGCGTCGCTGCACCCGCACCCCCCAGGTTGGTCACGCTGATCGTTGTACTGCCCCCAATGGCACCTTGGTCAATCACCAGTTTGTCGCTGGGCGAGCCGTCGCCGCCCAACACACTTTGCAGTTCAACCCGCCCACCATTGCCGGTGTAATTGCCCCTGATGGTCAATGAGTCGCTGGTGCTGGAGCTGCCGGTGGTCATGTCGATCACGCCGCTGTTGCTGACGGTAACCAACTGGCCGGCGGTAAAGGCTTCGATGACGCCGGTCCCGACCAGCAGCTTGCTCGTGCCATCCAGCGCCAGCGTGCCAGTACCGGAGCTGCTGTCACCCAGCTTGAGGGTCGTACCGCTCAGCGTCAGTTCGGAGCCATTGTCCAGCTGGATGGCTTCCCAGTTGGGCAATAGGCCCGGATCCCCGGCCTTGGTGTTGTCCAGGGTGAGCTTGTCGTTGCCCAGGCCGCCGTCCACCAATTGCGCTGCCGCCAACTGAGCACTCGTCAGATTCTGCACGAGTGCCATGTCGTCCCCTTCACCCATCCGCACAAACGAGTGCAGGTTGCCGCCGGTCCAGATGAAGTGGTCGTTGCCGAAACTGAGCAGGATCTGCCCGTTCACCTCGCCGCCCGAGACGGTCACCTGATCATCACCGGCGCTGACACTGATATTGCCGCCCACAAACGCCGTGCCCGAGATCCGGATGGTGTCGTTGCCTAAGCCGGTCACCAGGTTGCCGATGATGCGGCCTCCCGACATGTCGAACAGGTTGTTATCGAGTTTCATGTCGACGCGGCCGATGGTGCCGCCGGTCACTGCGGCGTCGTCGCTGTCTTCGACGGCGCCGGTGATGGTGCCACCGCTCATTCTGAAGATATCCCGACCGTCACCTTGAGCCACGGCCGCTACAGTGCCGCCGCTCTGGGCATAGCTGTCGATACCGTCCCCCTGGTTGATAGTGCCGACCTGACCGCCGGTAATCAGCGCCACATCCGCGCCCGCACCTTGAGTGACAGACCCGGTAATGTTGCCCAGATTGAGCCGAAAGATATTCGCGCCATCGCCCTGGTTGAGGTTCCCATCAATCCCGGCGCTTGGCCCATTCACATCCACAAGATCATTGCCCGCGCCAAAGGTCACATTGCCGGTCACCCGGCCCGTCGCGGTGATATTCAGTGTGTTGTTACCCGCGTTATCGGTAAAGCCCGGCGCCGTGCCGCTGTCACAGGTGGAGGTGTCATCGCCGGCGCCAGTGTTGATGGTGCAGGCGCCATAAGAGGCCGGCGGCCACACCGCCATGACGATCAGGTACAACCAGGAGAGTGTCCGTGCGCGCATGATCCGTCCTCACTTGAGGGGAGAGTTGTCCCGGCACCTGC
Organism: Pseudomonas sp. FBCC-B1565; assembly: GCF_059133265.1. Taxonomy (NCBI): domain Bacteria; kingdom Pseudomonadati; phylum Pseudomonadota; class Gammaproteobacteria; order Pseudomonadales; family Pseudomonadaceae; genus Pseudomonas; species Pseudomonas sp. FBCC-B1565. Next base: position 3,624,099 of record NZ_CP101438.1, on the reverse strand, counting down.
GAAGGCAGGTGCGGGCCAGACCATGACAACGTGATGCGCGATACGGAGCAGGGACAGCGGGTTACCCGTTTCTGAAAACACCGGCCAATGCAAAGGGTTGGCATGGCTTTCTCGACTGCACCTGAAGCGGTGCAGCGCTTTTTCCACCCTAGCCACACATTCGCCAGGCCGCTACTGTCAGAATTAACAGGTATGAACGAGTTGGATTTCAGGACAGCACGATCTCATACGGTTCGCGCATTCTCTCAAGCAGCACCTGGGCCAGTATCGGCGGCAGGCCGATCTGTGGGTCCCCGGCCAGCTGGCTGGCATAGGCATGGGCAGCATGGAGTTTGCGCGCCACGGTCCAGGTGTCCAGGCGTACCTTGCGGGCGCGTTGCCAGGGGATGATCGCGCCTTCGCGGGCCGGCCAGTGCCAGGCCCAGATCGGCAGTTCATGCAGCTGCGCGCCCACCAGGCTGCACGCCTTGGCACTGGCACGGCCCACCGCATCATGGTCGTCATTGCCATCGTTGCGCCAGGTACTGAACACCACATCGCCGGGCTGCAGGTAACGCGCAATGAATTGGCTCAGTTGCGGCTCGCGGGCGGCGAGGGCGTTGTCGCAAAACCCCCCGCGAATCCACTTCAGGCTGTGCAGCGGCATGCCCAGGCGGCGCAGGGCTTCGGCGCTTTCCTGGGGGCGGACCACGCTCAAGCGGCTCGCCGGCCAGACGTTGGAGCCCGGGTGGCTGGCGCTGCCATCGGTGATGGAGATCAGTTGCAGCGGGTGTTCCAGCGTGCTGAGCAATTGCAGCAAGCCGCCGCAGGCCAGCACCTCATCGCCGGGATGAGGGGCGATGATCACCACGCGTGCGCCAGGCGGCACTAATGAGGAGGGCGTAATGGGGGGGATTTGCGCCAGTTGCGGGGCGCTGTTCCAGACTTGCGCGGGGCCGCGGCGGCCGTCGCTTAAGGAAGCAAGCTTCATGGGGTGTCACATCCTTGTCGGTTGATGCGGGGTCGTGCCCCGTTGACGGGACGACTCTCTTGTTTCCACCACAGGCTCCGCCGCAGTGGCTGCATGGCACCCCAACCCTGGAATGCCAGCAAGGCGTTTTCAGCATAGACAAGGATTGCGCGGTTTCACATTCGGTAACGGCGTTTTTTTACGTGGCATGCATCAGGCTCTTCAAGTAATCGCCGAATCCCCCTTGTGCACGGGCGTCCAGGCGCGCACTGGTAATCACCTGCGGGCCGTGGCTCCAGGCGATGGAGGCGCCGCACAGCTCCAGGTTGCGCACCAATTGCACATCCTCGTGGCACGCCAGCGGCTCGAAACCACCGGCACGCACGTACGCGCCAGCGCTCACCCCCAGGTTGGCCCCGTGGATATGCCGATGACCGTCGCGAGCCTCGTAGCCCTGGAGGTAGCGAATCTGCGCGGCGGGATCAAAACCCTCGCTCCACGCATCCACCGTGACGGTGCCGCACACGGCGTCCACGCCCAACGCCAATTGGGCCACCAACCAGTCGGGGGCTACCCGGCTGTCAGCATCGGTGCAGGAGATCCAGCGTGCGCCCTGATTGAGCAAATGCCGCGCACCCACGCCACGCACATGCCCCACGTTGCGTACCTGGGCTTCCAGGCACTGCACCGGGTAGGCCTGGGCAATGGCGGCGCTGGCATCGCTGCAGCTGTCGAGCACCACCAGAACCGTCACAGTTTCGCCGAGCAGCCCGGGATGGCTGGCGGCGATCAACGCGGCTTTCAGGCAGTCGCCGAGCAACGCCTCTTCGTTATGTACCGGGATCAGAATGCCGATCATCGCAGGCCCTCAAGGGTGGCGACCGAGGTGCCGTCGCGGCTCCACAGGTCGAGCAGGAAATCAGGTTCGTGGTGGCTGGCGATGCGGGGCATGTCCAGGCGTTGCTGGAGCAGGGCGTGCACTTGCTCAGCCGTTTGCGGGCAACCGTCGATAGGCGCGCGCCAGTGGCAGGCCAGCAATTGGCCGTCGGCGGTCAGTGCGGTGCGGGCGTGATCGATCAATTGGCCCAGGTCATCGGCGTCGAGGTAGTAGCACCACTCACTCAATACGATCAGCTCGAACTGGCCCGTAGGCCACTGTTCGGGCAAGCGGCACTGCTGCACCTGGGCCTGGGGGAACCCCAGCAAGCGAGTGCGCGCCAGGTCAACGGCGGCCGCGGCGGTGTCGCAGCACAGCAGGCGGTCACAACGCGGTGCCAGTTCGAAACTCAGCTCGCCATTGGCGCAACCGGGTTCGAACACCGAGGCATAGCGTGGCCGCGTGAGGATCGCCAGGGTCAGTGCGCGTTTGCGCCGCTCATACCAGCGTTGGCGAAAGGCCCAGGGATCATCGTTATTGGCGAACAGCTGGTCGAAATAAGGCGTGGCCACACTCATACGAATACCACTTCAAAGGGTTGCAACAGACGCTCCACCACGTAGGGCGCCAGCACCGGCGCGAGGCCGATCTGTGGGTCGCCTTCCAGTTGGCTGGCGAAGGCGTGGATCGCATGCCGTTTGCGCGCGACGGCTTCACAGGTCAGCGGGATCTTGCGTGCACGGTGCCAGGGCACCACGCTGTCTTCAGGTGTTGCCCAATGCCAGGTCCACACCGGCAGCTCATACAGGGTGGCGCCGACCGCCGCGCAGGCCTGGGCGCTGGCACGCCCAACGGCCTCATGGTCGCAATGGCCGTCTTCGCGCCAGGTGGTGAACACCACGTCGGTAGGCTTGAGGTAGCGTTGGATAAACCCTACAAGTTCCTGTTCCCGCGCCGCCACCTGGCTGTCGGTAAAACCGGCGCGCAGCCATTTCAGGCTGTGCAGCGGCAACCCCAGGCGGTGCAGGGCCTGGGCGGATTCCTGCGGGCGCACCACGCTCAAACGCTCCACTGGCCAACGCTGCGAGCCGGGGTGGCTGGCGCTGCCATCGGTCACCGAAATCAATTGGATCGGCCGACCCAGCGCCGCCAGGCCCTGCATCAGGCCGCCGCAGCCGAGGATTTCATCGTCCGGATGCGGTGCGATGATCACCGCACGGTGGCCGGCGGGCACCAACTGCTCGACGCTGATCGATGGCAAGTCGGCCATTTTCGGCGAGGCCTGCCAGTGATGCAGCGGCGTGCCCTGGCCAACGATCGGATTGGATCTCATAACTGCCACCTCCCTGTGGGTTCACCGGCCACCAGCTCTCCGAGCCCGGCCAGGTCGCGTTCGGCATGACTCTGGCGTACATACACCGGCAGGTCTGCCATCAACTGGGCAAAATGCGGGTCCTTGCAGTAAGGACCGGCGCCGACGGCGCGCCCGACGTGGCGCAGCACCTGCTCAACGGTGTCTTCGATACAGGCCCGCGTCTGCTGGGCCAATTGCCGGGCGTCAGCCTTGGGCTCAAGGTCGATCTGTGCGGCGCTGGCACGCAGCACACAGGCGGCGCTGTTCAGTGCGCTGTCGACGGCGCCAAGATGGGCCAGGGCGTGGGGTTCCGGGCGTTTACTGCACTGCGCGCGCAAGACTTCCGCCAGGCGTTGCGCCGCGCCGTACCAGCAGGCGGCGATACCGATACCGCCTTGCCAGAACCCTGGGCGGGCGAGGTAATCTCCCGGTCCGCCCACCGCAAGCCCCCAGGCCCCGTCGAACACGACCTCCACACTGCCGGTGGCTGCCATGCCCACGGCGTTCCATCCCTCGTCGGTGACCACGATGCCGGGTTGATCCATGTGCACGGCCACCAACTGCTGGCGATCGTCTTCGTCCCAGGCGGTCAACAACCCATGGCTCACCACCGCCGCGCCGGAGCACCAGGCCTTGCGGCCTTGCACCCGCAGGCGATGGCCCTCCTGGTGCACGCGCACCTTGGCCGTTGGCGGCTCGGCGGCCCACATGCCCCACGTGCTGCCCAAGGGCGGCAGTGGGGAGTTGAGCTCGGCAATGATTGCCAGGGCATCGGTGTGGCCTTCGAACAGCTTGCACAAGCGCAGGTCATGACCCGCCACCTGCGCCAGGCGACTGAACCGCGCCAGGGTCTGACCGCCGCCGGGCAGCGGTAGGTGGTCCAGGCCTTCTTCCTGAAGCGCCTTCAGGGCGTCGCCCAGGGCTTGCGTGTCCGCATAGTCCTGGAAGCCTTGAAGGAATCCATGCAGGGCCATCTCACACCTCGTCTTCGCGCTGCAACTCGAAAAGCAACAGCGAACGGCCGGTCACGGCGTACTCGTGATCGAACTCAAAGCGTTCCTGGCCGCGTACGGCGGGCTCGTTGGTGTCGAGCATGCAGGTCCAGAACTCACCTTCGGGCACCGACGGCAAGCGGAAGTTGACCATGTCGTGATGGGCGTTGACCACCAACAGCAAGGTTGCGTCGGCACCGGCCCGGCGAATCCCGGTTTCCTGGGCGCGGCCATCCATCAACATGCCCAGGCAGCGACCGTGGCTGTCCTGCCACTGTTCGGTGGTCATCTCGTTGCCATCCGGGGCCAGCCAGGTGACATCCTTCACGCCGATGTCTTCGTTGTAATCGCCCACCAGGAAGCGTCCACGGCGCAGGATCGGGTAGGCCAGGCGCAGCTTGATCAAACGCTTCACAAACTTGAGCAGCGCCTTGCCGTCTTCGTCCAGGTCCCAGTTGATCCAACCGATCTCACTGTCCTGGCAGTAGGCGTTGTTGTTGCCGTGCTGGGTGCGCGCAAATTCATCGCCGGCCACCAGCATCGGTGTGCCTTGGGACAGGAGCAATGTGGCGAAGAAGTTGCGCATCTGGCGCAGGCGCAGGGCGTTGATTTGCGGGTCGTCGGTCGGGCCTTCGACACCGTGGTTCCAGGACAGGTTGTTGTTGCTGCCGTCCTGATTGTTTTCGTCGTTGGCTTCGTTGTGCTTGTCGTTGTACGACACCAGGTCATGCAGCGTGAAACCATCATGCGCGGTGATGAAGTTCACCGAGCTGTAGGGACGGCGCCCACGATGGTTGAACATCTCGCCGGAGGCGGTCATGCGTGCCGCGAAGTCGGCCAATTGGCCGTCATCGCCTTTCCAGAAGGCACGCACGGTGTCGCGGAAGCGGTCATTCCATTCCACCCAGCCCGGCGGGAAGTTGCCCACCTGATAGCCGCCGGGGCCGCAGTCCCAGGGTTCGGCGATCATTTTCAACTGGCGCAGCACCGGGTCCTGGCGACAGGCGACGAGGAAGCTGTGGCGTTCGTCGAAACCATCGCGGTAGCGGCCAAGAATCGTCGCCAGGTCGAAGCGGAAGCCGTCGACATGCATCTCGGTGGCCCAGTAGCGCAACGAGTCAGTGACCATCTGCAATACGCAGGGGTGGCTCAGGTCCAGGGTGTTACCGGTGCCGGAGTCGTTGATGTAGAAACGCTTGTCGTCCGGCATCAAGCGGTAGTACGAGGCGTTGTCGATGCCGCGCATCGACAGGGTCGGGCCGCGCTCGTTGCCTTCGGCGGTGTGGTTGTAGACCACGTCGAGGATCACTTCGAGCTTCTGTTCATGCAGGTGCGCGACCATCTCCTTGAACTCGGCGATCTTGCCGCTGGCCAGGTAGCGTGGGTCGGGGGCAAAAAAAGCGATGCTGTTGTAGCCCCAATAGTTGGTCATGCCTTTTTGTAGCAGGTGCTGGTCGTTGACGAAGGCGTGCACCGGCAGCAGCTCCACCGACGACACGCCCAGCTGACGGATGTGCTTGAGCACGTCGTCTTCCATCAGCCCGGCGCACGTGCCGCGCACGGCTTCGCCCACGGACGGGTGGCGCATGCTGATGCCGCGCAGGTGGGTTTCATAGATGATCGTACGGTCCCACGGCACGCGTACCGGTTGGTCGTTGCCCCAGGTGTGCGCCGGGTCGATCACCTTGCACTTGGGCACGAAAGGCGCGCTGTCGCGTTCGTCGAAGCTGAGGTCGTCATCCGGGTGGCCGATGGTGTAGCCGAACAGTGCCTCGGACCATTTGAGTTCGCCCACCAGCTGCTTGGCATAGGGGTCGATCAGCAATTTGTTGTGGTTGAAGCGGTGGCCGTTGGCCGGGTCATACGCACCGTACACGCGGTAGCCGTAGATCAGCCCGGGATGGGCGTCGGGCAGGTAGCCGTGGAAGGTCTCGTCGGTGTATTCGGGGAGTTCGATACGTTCCAGCTCGACCTCGCCGGTGTCGTCGAACAGGCACAGCTCGACCTTGGTCGCGTTGGCCGAGAACAGGGCGAAATTGACGCCCAGGCCATCCCAGGTGGCGCCGAGCGGGAAGGGCAAACCTTCACGGATTCGCGACGGTTCGTTGCCCGGCGTCGATGGGGTTTTATCGGGTTTGCTCATTGAGTTGCTCCTGCAAGGGTCTTTCTTCAGGCCGAACGCGGCCGTGCCGACGAAATTTCAGCTGAGAGTCTGGTAGGTGGAATCACCTCTTGCCGACAGCGCCGACAAGAGGTGGGGAATCAAGGCTTGGGTTTCTTCGCGGCGGGTGGTTTTTTAGCGGCCGGTGGCGCCGGCTTGCTCGCGGCCGGCTTGGCTTTGACCGGTGGCTTGGGCTTGGCGGGGGCCTTGGGTTTGCTCGGCGTCAGCGCTTCGGCTTCGGCCAGTTTGCGCGCCATCTCCCAGTGCCGCGCGTCTTGCCCATGGGGCTTGCCTTCGGACTCCCAGATCTGGTGCGCCAACTCTTTTATGCGTTTTTCGTCAGTACTCATCGCAATGCTCCTCACAGAGAATTTTCAGCTTTCTTGATCATCAGGATTGATAAAGACATTGACCGGGAAATCCCCCAGGGCAGTGCTGATCAACAGCTCCTTGTCTGGTGTGACTGCGCCTGTATGAAAAAGTCCCTTCCAGTTTTTGGTTGACGCGGCGAACGGTAATTTCACCCGCGTATCGCCCCAAACCTGCGCATTGATCATTGGATGCACACCGTTTTCAAGCAGGTCCTGCGGCCACCTCGGTACCACCACCAGCAGGTGTTTGCCCTGGTATTCACGCGCGAACGCGACCACCCGTTCGGCGTGTTTGCCGTGCACTTGCAGCGGTGTGTAGGTGCCGTTGCGGAACAGCTCGGGACAGGCCTTGCGCAAGCCCAGCACCTGGGCAATCAACGCCTGTTTGACACGCCCGTCGCGCCAGTTGAACAACAGTTCGCCGATGTCCGGTGGGGTATCCAGTGCCTGTTGCCGGGCGTTGAAATCCACTGGACGGCGGTTGTCCGGGTCGACCAGGCTGAAGTCCCAGAACTCATCGCCCTGGTACAGGTCCGGTACACCCGGCACCGTCATGCGAAGCAAGGATTGCGCCAGGCCATTGAGCGCACCGGCCGGCGCGATGGCCTGGGCAGCGGCACCAATGGCAGTGCGTAACGTGTGGCCTTCATCGCTGAGCAGCAGCCGCGACAGGAAGGCTTCGACGCCTTGTTCATACGCTTCGTTGGGCGCGCTCCAGCTGCTTTGCAACTTGGCTTCACGCAGAGCTTTTTGCTGCCACTGCCACAGGCGTTGCCGGTAGCCCTCGAAGTCGTCGGTCTGGTCCAGGGGCCAACTGCCCAGCAGCACCTGATAGAGGATCAACTCGTCGCCCGCCGATGGCGTGTTTGCCTCCGCCTTCAGCGGTGCGGCGAGGGCGCGCCACTGCTCGACCTGCTCGACGTACCAGGGCGCACATTCACTCAATACCGCCAGGCGCGCGCGGGTATCTTCGCCGCGCTTGTGGTCATGGGTAGCGGTGGCCAGCAGGTTGTCGGGAAAGCTCTGCAGGCGTTGCTGGTTGACCCCATGAAAGTCGGCCAAGGGTGCGCTGAACTGCTCGGTGCTGAAGCCCACGTCGTTGCGCGACAGCAATACCGCCGAGCGATAGAACGCGGTGTCTTCCACGGCCTTGGCCGCGGCGGGCGAAGTGAGTTGCTGGAAGCGCACGCAGGCGTGCTTGAGGATCTTGCGTTCACGGCCCACCGGGCGATTGCGCCACGGCTGGCCGCCCAGCCAGTTGGCCAGGTGGTCGAGCACCGGCCAGTCGCCTTCGCCCAGGGTCGTGCGGGCGCCGTCCATGGCCTGCTGGAACAGCCTGTCGTCGGCGGCACTGCGGCCACGGGCGCTGATATAGGTGCGGTACACCGGGAAATGCACAATCAGTTCCTGCAAGGCCCGGCGGATGGCGCCGAGGGTCAGGTCGCGAGTCATCACATCGTCGCGGGCCACTTGCAGCAGGGCCTGGGCCACGCTTTCGAAGTCGCCGCCGAGGGAGCCGTTGAGGATCTGCTGGCGGGCCAATTGCGCTTCTTCGATAAAGGCCGCAGGCCGTTCGCTGTGACGGGTCCATAACGCGGCCAGTGGCGCAAAGCCGTCCGGGTGATGTTGCAGCAGTGACAACTGGTTCATGAACTCGTAACCGGTGGTGCCGTCCACCTGCCAGTCTTCACGCAGGGTTTCGCCTTCGCCGAGGATCTTCTCGACGAAGATCGGCAAGTGCCGCTCAGGCGACAGCGAGTCCACCCGGCGGCGCAGCTTGCGGCAGTAACCACGCGGGTCGGCCAGGCCGTCGATGTGGTCGATGCGCAAGCCATCCACCAGGCCTTCGCTGATCAGTTCGAAGATCTTGCCGTGGGTGGCTTCGAACACGGCGCTGCGCTCGACGCGCAGGCCGCCGAGTTCATTCACATCGAAGAAGCGCCGCCAGTTGATATCGTCCGCCGCCGTGCGCCAACTGGCCAGGCGGTAGGCCTGTTGTTCGAGCAACTGATGCAGGCGTTTGAAGCCATCGGGCTGACGCCCGTCGAAGGCCGTCAAACGTTGTTCGATTGCCGGGAGCACCTCGGTGGCGCGCTCGGCCAGCGCTTGCTTGAGCCACGCGGCCTCGTGGTAGGCGTCGTCCTGGTAGGCGAGGGCGCTGAAGCGCTCGGCCAGGGGCTTGAGCGATTCATCGGTGCCCAGGATCGCGGCGTAATCCTTGGGGCAGATGGGGAAGCGGTGTTCGTAATGCTCGACGTAGAACGCGCCGTGGTCGGCATCGAAGTGCAGGGTCAGGGTGCCGGTCTGCAGGGCTTCGCCGTAGTCACTGCCGAGGAACGGCATCAGCAATTGGCCTTTGAGCAAGGGGTCCGGCGAGTGCCACTGAATGTCGAAGAACTCGCTGTAGGGGCTCAGGCGGCCCCATTCCAACAGGTCCAGCCACCAGGGGTTATCGGCACCGCCGACGGCCATGTGGTTGGAGACGATATCGAGGATCAAGCCCATGTCGTGTTCACGCAACGCCGCGACCAGACGCCGCAGGGCCGGCTCGCCGCCGAGTTCCGGGTTGACTGTGGTGGGGTCGACCACATCGTAGCCGTGCATGGAACCGGCGCGGGCGCTGAGCAGCGGCGAGGCATACAGGTGACTGATGCCCAGCCGGGCGAAATACGGCACCAGCGGCACCGCGTCATCGAGGGTAAAACCTTTATGGAATTGCAGACGCTGGGTGGCGCGCAGGGGCAGTGCTTTCATCGGTCACGCTCATAGGCTTGGTTGCGCGCGACGGCCAACAGTTCGAGGCGGCGGGCGGCGCCGGCATTGTCGAGCAGGCTCGACGCCTCGCCCGGCAGGCGACGGCGCCAGTTAGGGTGGGTGTCCGTGGTGCCGGGCAGATTGGCTTGTTCGTCCACACCGAGGGCGTCCTCCAGCGGCAGCAGCACCAGCGGGGCGCGGGTGTGGCCGAGGTAGCGCACGCTGGCGTCGATCATGTGGTCGGTTTCATTGCGGATTTCTTCGACGAAGTTCTGCGGGTCCTGGCTCAAGGCCTGGCGCAGTGCCTGGCGTTCGCGCAGGCGGTGTTCGCTCCATTGCTCCACGGTCGGCGCATCGATCAGGCCGAGTTGGATGTTCCACTCGATATCGCGGCTGTGCCACCAACCGTTGAGGGTGGGCAAGTCGTGGGTACTGGTGGTGGCCAGGGCGTTGTCCGGCCAGTCGAGGATCGGCTTGAACTGGCCTTCGTGGTTCTGTTCGAACAGCAGCACGCGCATGCCCAGGATCGAGCGGGCGATGAGTTTTTCGCGCAGGCCGTCCGGCACGGTGCCCAGGTCTTCACCGAGCACGATGGCCTGGTGGCGGTGGGATTCCAGGGCCAACAGGCGCAGCAGGTCGTCCACCGGGTAATACAGGTAGGCGCCGTCACGCGGCGAGGCGTCCATGGGGATCACCCACAGGCGTTGCAGGCCCATCACATGGTCGATGCGCAAGCCGCCGGCATGGGCGAAGTTGGCGCGCAGCATTTCGATGAAGGCGCGAAAACCGTGGCGCTTGAGGCCTTCGGGGGAGAACGCGGAAATGCCCCAGCCCTGGCCGGCGCGGTTGAGGATGTCGGGAGGCGCGCCCACGGTCAGGTCGGCGAGCAATTCATCCTGGCGGCTCCAGGCCTGGCTGCCGCCGCCGTCCGCACCCACCGCCAGGTCGGCAATCAGGCCGACGCCCATGCCGCTGCCGCGTGCGGCTTGTTGCGCGCGCTCCAGGCAACGGGCGATCAGCCATTGGCAAAAGGCGAAGTAGCCGATTTCGTCACGGTGGTCTTCGGCGAACCGCGCCAATGCCGGGCTCTGTGGGGTGCGCCAGTCTTCTGGCCAGTGGCGCCAGTCGAGGTCTTCACCGGCAGCGGCGCGGGTCGCTTGCACGGCTTCGAAACGGCAGTGGTTTTCCAGGGCCTCACCGCCGGCCTGGCGGAAACTCTGGAAGTCGGCGTGTTGCGGGTGGTGGCCGTGGCGGAAGTCTTCGTACAGCGCACGCAGCAGGCGCTGTTTGGCCTTGGCGGCAGTGGGCCAGTCGATCAGGCTGTGTTGCTCCAGGTCGTGCAGTTCATCCGCCAGGCCGCAGGCCTCGATGGCGTTGCGCACTTCGCGCTCACCGAGGATGCAACCCGGCGACGCGTAGAGGCTGTTGAGGAACAAGCGGCTGGAGGGCGAGTACGGGCTGTAGCGCGCGGTGTCGGCGCTGAACATCGCATGCATCGGGCTGATCGCCAGGGCGTCGGCGCCGCGCTCGGCCGCCGAGCGGGCCAGGTGCTCCAGGGCCAGGGTGTCGCCGAAGCCGCCATCGCCCAGGCGGCGCAAGCTGTACAGTTGCGCGCTGAGGCCCCAGGCGCGGGCAGGGCGGCTGTCGACCGCTTCGCCGACGCTGTAGCAGTGGGTGGGGGCGACGGCCAGGGTGAAAGTCTGGTCGGCAATGTGCACCTGGTGGTAGCCGAGGGCGATGACGCCGGGCAGGACCGCGTCGCCATCGAGGCGCAGCTCCAGGGTTTCACCGTCTTCAAGGCTGACCCGGCACAGGGTGTCCGGTTCGAAGTAGCGCGCCAGGTCGAGGCCTGCGCCGCTGTCGATGGTCAGCAGGGGCGGCAGGTGTTTGTCTTGTTGCACCTGTTCCAGGGCCAGCAGGCTGGCGTTGACTTCGGCATCGGTGTCGGCGGGGTGGCCCAGGCCTTTGAGGACGGCGCGCAGGGCGTCGGGTTTCACTCGTTGCGGGCGGCCGTTTGCGTCGATCCAATCGACGGCCAGGCCCGCTCGGCTGGCGAGGATTTCCAGGTTCGCTTCGCTCAAGGGTGCTCTCCAACAGGGGATAGGGTGACGCGTGCGCTGTACGGCGGCAGGTGTGCGCCGGTACTGGCAGGCGTTTCAAACAGGACAGGCGCCGTCGCCGGCTGATCCAGCGGCGTGGCACTCAGGTTGAGGTCAATCTGCAACAGGCTGCCATCGCCCAGGCGCCAACGGGCGCTCACGGCGCCTTCGGCCAATACCTCGGCACCCAGGGCCATGCTGCCGGGTAGATGCGGCACGATATGACGGTGACGCAGGCTGAGTAACTGGCGATAGAGCTGGGTGTGTTCGTTGTCGTCGAAGTTCGGCGTGGTCTGCAAAAAGGTCGGCAGGGCATTCGGGTCGGGGATGCGCTCGCGTCGTTCCGGGTCCTGGAACGCGGCGAAATCCTTGAACTCATTGCGACGGCCTTCGCGCACCGCTTCTGCCAGTTCACCATGGTGATCGGTGAAAAACAGGAATGGCTCGCTGGCATTCGACTCATCGCCCATGAACATCAGCGGGATCATCGGAGAGAGCAACAGCAGTGCGGTCGCCGCCCTCAGTGCCTGTGGCGAGCACAGTTGATGCAGGCGCTCGCCCAGGGCGCGGTTGCCGATCTGATCATGGTTCTGCAGGAACGCCACAAACGCGCTCGGCGGCAGATGCCCACTGGGTTCGCCACGCTCATGCCCGTGCCGGGTGGTGTGCCCCTGATAAATAAAACCTTCGCCCAGGCAGCGCGCCAGTTTGGTCGTGGGCTCCTTGGCGAAGTCGCTGTAATAGGCGTCGGTTTCGCCGGTCAGCAGCACATGCAGGACGTTATGGAAGTCATCGTTCCATTGCGCGTCGAAATCCTGTTGCAGGAGGCTGGCCTGGTTGAGTTCGTTTTCCAGCATCAGCCAGACGTGCCGGCCGGTATCCACCTGCTCGCGCACGCGGTGTGCCAGTTCCTTGAGAAAGTCCGGGTTGTCGATGGCGTGGACGGCGTCCAGGCGCAGGCCGTCGAAGCGGTATTCGAGCAACCACATCAAGGCGTTATCCAGGAAAAAGTCGCGCACCTCGCGCCGATTGAAATCGATGCCGGCGCCCCAGGGCGTGTGCACGTCCTCCTGGAAGAAACCCTTGGCGTACTGGCCCAGGTAGTTGCCGTCCGGGCCGAAGTGGTTGTAGACCACGTCGAGGATCACCGCCAGGCCGTGCTCATGGGCGCTGTCGATCAGGTGCTTGAGCTGTTCGGGCGTGCCGTAGGAGGCTTGGGGCGCGTAGGGCAGGACCCCGTCATAGCCCCAGTTGCGATCACCGGGGAATTGCGCCAGCGGCATCAGTTCAATTGCGGTAACCCCCAGCTCGGCCAGGCGTGGCAAGTGCTTTTCGATGGCGGCATAACCGCCCATGGCGCCGACATGCAGTTCATAGATGACGGCCTCGTGCCAGGGGCGGCCTTGCCAGGTGCTGTGGCGCCAGTGATAAGCGAGGGAGTCGACCACCACGCTCCAGCCGTGCACATCGGCGGCCTGGGCGCGGGACGCGGGGTCGGGTACATCCATTTCCCCATCGATATTGAAGCGGTAGCGCGTGCCCGCCGGGCACGCTATTTCGGTTTCGAACCAGCCCTCTGCCTGAGGCAGCATGGCAATGGACTTGCCGTGTTCCAATTCAACGCTGACATAAAACGCGTCTGGCGCCCACAAGGCGAAACGCGTGTGTTGCGCGTCCAGCATAATTGCGCCGTGGGGCCAGGTTTCCAGAGTCCGTAACGGCATCTATAGAGACCTCCCGTTGATTATTTAGCGGATTTCCCCAGTGCTTTAGCCACCAGCTGCTCGTACAGTTCGGCGTAGGGTTCCACCGCCTGGCTCCAGTTGAACGGTTGGGTCATCGCCCGGCTGCGCATGGCATTGAGCAGGCCAGGGAAGGCAAACACCTTGAACGCGCGGCTCAAGGCTTCTTTGTAACTGTCGACCGTGGATTCATTGAACAGAAAGCCGGTCACGCCGTTTTCGATGGTGTCGGCCAGGCCGCCGGTGTTGCGGGCGACGGGCAGCGAGCCGAAGCGCTGGGCGTACATCTGGCTCAGGCCGCAGGGCTCGTAGCGCGACGGCATCAGCAGGAAATCGCTGCCGGCGAACATGCGGCGCGCATCGGTCTCGTTGAAGCCGATGCGCACACCGATCTGGCCGGGAAAGCGCAGCGCCAGTTCACGCATGGCGTTTTCTTCTTCGGGCTCACCGCGACCGATAATGGCGATCTGCCCACCGTGCTCGACGATAAAACTGGCCACCGCTTCGGTGAGGTCCAGGCCTTTCTGGAACACCAGGCGTGACACCACCGCAAACAGCGGGCCGGTCGAATCATGCAGGCCGAACAGGTTGCGTACCTGGGCGGCGTTGACCGCCTTGCCGTCCCAGTCGCCAATATTGAAGTTGTGCGTCAGGTGCGGGTCGGTGGAGGTTTCCCAACTGTCTTCGATGCCGTTGGGAATACCGCTGAGCAACCCTTGCTGGGTCTTGCTGGCCAGGAAGCCATCGAGGCCGCAGCCGAACTCGGGTGTGGTGATTTCCCGGGCGTAGGTGGCGCTCACTGTGGTGATGTGGCTGGAATACGCCATGCCGGCCTTGAGGAACGACATCTTGCCGTAGAACTCCATGCCTTCCTGTTGCAGGGCGTGGGGCGGAATGCCCAGCTCTGGCGTCGACGCCAGGCTGATCACGCCTTGATAGGCCAGGTTATGAATGGTGAACAGGGTTGGCGTGCGTGACCCACGCCAGTGCATGTACGCCGGGGCCAGGCCGGCGGGCCAGTCGTGGGCGTGCACCAGGTCCGGGCACCAGTGGATCTGCGCCAGGTTGGCGGCCATGTCGGCGGCGGCCAGGCCCAGGCGGGCGAAGCGAATATGGTTGTCCGGCCAGTCGCGGCCGTTGTTGGCGCCGTACGGCGTGCCTTCGCGCTCGTAGAGCTCGGGGCAGATCAGTACATAGATGACCAGGCCATCCTTGAGGTCCATGCGCCCGATCTTGCACGGCGGCAGCGCGGCGTGGCCACCCAGCTCACCGATGATATGGATCGGGTTGTCGCTTTCCATCACCTGCGGATAACCGGGGATCAGCACCCGCACATCGTGCAGGTGGGCCATGGCGCGGGGCAGGGCGGCGGAGACGTCGCCCAGGCCGCCGGTCTTCACCAGGTCGGCGAACTCGGAGGTCACAAACAGGACTTTCTTGCGATTGGGGTTGTAGGTGGGAACCGGCCGCACCGTGGTGAGGTCAGCCAACGCGGTTGCCCCGCCAACGGTCTGACTAACACGCTCTCCCTGAATACTTGCTGCGGCACTGATCATAGTTCTCTCCACGTGTTGGTCGGCTAATGGCCGGCTGCCATTAACTCCGTCGACCGCATCCTGCGGCCACGCGCACAAGCGCTGTACAGATCTGGCAAGGCTTATGCCAGTTGCACGGTTGGCAGATATAGATTGGATGGACGGGCATCGGGCTGGAACCGTGTGTGCTCGTCGTACCTTAAAACTTGACCAATGGCCGAGTTGAAAAGTTTAGATTTTCTGCGGGGTTTTTGTTTTGGAACGGACCCATCGGTCATGAGTCTAGGACAGATCCCAGAGCCTGTAGGGTTTCTAGGAAGATTTTGTAGGACAAAAAAATTGTAACCATATGCTCTTGCAGAAACCGCCGATTCCTGTGGTGAGCAGGCTTGCCCTGCGCTGGAGTGCGAAGCGCTCCCAACCGGGACTTTCGAAGATTGAACCGATATTCAGGGCCGCTGCGCGCCCCAGCGCAGGGCAAGCCTGCTCACTACAAGGTCGGGTGGGCGCCGCGCTTGTGCGGAGCGCCCTGGGATGGTGCGTCAGCCCAGCACGCGAATGGGCGTACCGTTCGTCCAGGCTTGAATGTCTTCGATCATCTGTGAATAGAACTGCCGGTAATTCTGCTCGCTCACATAGCCCACGTGCGGGGTGGCCAGCACATTCGGCAACCTGCGAAACGGGTGATCCGCCGGCAATGGCTCCTCGGCATACACATCCAGCGCCGCCCCGGCCAGGCGGCCGCTTTCCAGGGCCTGCACCAGTGCCTGTTCATCCACAATCGGCCCGCGTGCGGTGTTGACCAGGCGCGCGCCGGGTTTCATCCAGCCCAGCGCCTGGGCATCCACCAGCCCACGGCTGCGCTCGCTGAGTACCAAGTGCACGGTGAGAATGTCCGCCTGTTCAAACAGCGCTTGCTTGCTGACCCACGTCACACCAACCTCGGCTGCCCGTTCCGGCGTGAGGTTTTCACTCCAGGCAATCACGCGCATGCCGAACACCTGGGCAAATTGCGCGACCTTCTGGCCAATGCTGCCCAGGCCGAGAATCCCCAGGGTCTTGCCGTGCAGGTCGCCGCCGAGGCCCACCTGCCAGTCGCCGGCACGCAACGAGTTGGCTTCGGCCACCAGATTGCGGGTGGAGGCCATGATCAACGCCCAGGTCAGCTCGGGGGCTGCGTGTTTATAGCTGTCGGTGCCGCAGACCTGGATGCCCAGGGTCTTGGCGGCGGGAATGTCGATGGCGGCGTTGCGCATGCCGCCGGTCACCAGCAATTTGAGCTTGGGCAGGCCTTGCAGCAGGGCCTTGTCGAAGCTGGAGCGCTCGCGCATCACGCAAATCACCTCGAACTCCCGCAAACGCTCAATCATCGTGGCGGTATCCGCCGGGTAATCGTGCAGGAAGTGCACCTGGCCCACCGCTTCAAGGACTGACCAATCCACCACGCCACTGGCCACATTCTGCCAATCATCAATGACTGCAATCTGTACCGACATTCACGAGTGCCTCGAAAAAGGTTGGATTAAAGGGCGTTCAGCCCCTGCAACAGTGCTTTATGAAACTGTTCCGGTTCTTCCATCTGCGGCGCATGCCCCAGGCCCGGGAATTCCACCAGGGTAGCGCGGGGGATCAGCTTGGCCACCTGTTTGCCCAGCACGGCATAGTGGCCGAGCTTGGCTTTGACGGCTGGCGGCGCGACGTCCTTGCCGATGGCGGTGTTGTCCGATGTGCCGATCAGCAGCAGCGTCGGCATCTTCAGGTCCTTGAACTCGTAGTACACCGGCTGGGTGAAGATCATGTCGTAAATCAACGCCGAGTTCCATGCGACCCGCGTATGCCCGGGGCCGTTGCTGAGGCCGGCGTACATGTCCACCCAGCGCTCGTACTCCGGCTTCCAGCGCCCCACGTAGTAGATATTGAGTTGGTACTTGCGGATGCCCTCGGCGCTGACGTTCAGCTCACGCGCGTACCACTGGTCGACGCTGAGCGACGGCACCCCCAACGCTTTCCAGTCTTCCAGGCCGATCGGATTGACCAGCGCCAACTGTTCGGTTTGCGCGGGGTACATCAGGGCGTAGCGCGTGGCAAGCATGCCGCCGGTGGAATGGCCGATAAGGGTGGCCTTCTGAACACCGAGCTTTTCCAGCAGTTGGTGGGTATTGAGCGCCAGTTGCTGGAAGCTGTACTGGTAATGATCAGGCTTGCTGGAGCTGCAGAAGCCGATCTGGTCCGGTGCGATCACCCGGTAGCCGGCGTCACTCAGGGCCTTGATCGAGCCTTCCCAAGTGGCGCCGCAGAAGTTCTTGCCGTGCATCAGCACCACGCTGCGGCCGTTGGGCTTGCCATTGGCCGGCACGTCCATGTAGCCCATTTGCAGGGATTCGCCTTGGGACTGAAACTCGAAATGCTTGAGCGGATAGGGGTATTCAAAGCCTTGCAGTTCAGGACCGTAGGTGGCGGCAAATACCGGGGCGGTGGTGGCCGTGAGCAGGCCGGCGATGCAAAAAGCGCGGAACAGAGGCATGGGCAGGGCTCCGAGAAAGAGGGTTCGGATGCTGTTGCCCAAGGATTAACTAGCGATTAAGTGGGGATTAACACCCATTGCAAGGTCACGGCGGCCAGCACGCCATAACGCAGGCCTTTGGCCAGGGTCACCAGCAACAGGAATCGCCACAACGGCTCGCGCATCACCCCGGCCACCAGCGTCAGCGGGTCGCCAATGACCGGCACCCAACTGAGCAACAGCGTCCAATGGCCCCAGCGCTGGTAATGCTTGCGGGCTTTGTCCAGTTGCTGGTCGCTGACCGGAAACCAGCGCCGCCCCTTGAAGTGCTCCACCCAGCGCCCCAGCCACCAATTCACCACCGAACCGAGCACATTGCCCAGGGTGGCGATACCCAGCAACAGCCACAGGCTGTAATGCCCGCTGAGCAGCAGGCCGACCAGTACGGCTTCCGATTGCAGGGGCAGTAAGGTCGCGGCGCCGAACGCCGCGAAGAAAAGCCCGAGGTAACCCGCGATCATTGCGCCGGGTATTCAGCCACCACCACGTCTTTACCCTCACGGGTCAGGCCGATGACCTGATAGGCCTCGCTGCGGCCTTCCACTTCCATGCCCGGCGAGCCCATGGGCATGCCCGGCGCGGCGACGCCCAGCAGGTCGTCGCGTTTGCGCAGGGCCAACACCTGTTCGGCGGGCACGTGGCCTTCGACGAATTTGCCGTCGATCACGGCGGTGTGGCACGAGCCCAGGCGCGGCGCTACGCCCAGGCGTTGCTTGACGGCGCTCATGTCGGCTTCGACATGGTCATTGACCTTGAAGCCGTTGCTTTCCAGGTGGCTGATCCATTTTTTACAGCAACCGCAGTTGGCGTCGCGGTGCACGTCGATGGGGATCAGGTCGGCGGCCTGGGCCAGGGTGGCGGTGAACAGGGTTGACAGCAGGGCCAGGCGCAATGGGGTTTTCATAGGATCTCGCGTGCAGGAGGTGACCATTGGGATGGCGGCGATCATGACGACGTCATCGCAGGCAAGCCAGCGCCTGCACGGCGAGAATGTTTCAAGATTATACGAACGGCGGATTTTCCAGCCGGTGCTTAAGCTGGTCCAGGGCAATCGCCGACAACTCGATCATGCGTTCATGCAGGGTGGCCAGTTGCAGTTCGGTTTCATAGGTCAGCACCCGCTTGAACAGCGTGCCGCCCTGATGGGGCATGAGAAAGTAATGAATCGAACCATCCACGGCCAGGGACGTAAACACGGTCTTGAACTCGCCGGGGCGCCGGGCGATCTGCACGCGGTAGCTCATGGGTACGCGTACCCCCAGCAGGTCGATCATTTCGGTGAAGCGGGCGCCGGCGGGGAGTGAGCCGGTGGTGCCGGTGTCGGCACCGAGGGACGTGGGATGCCATTCGTGCCAGCGATCCGGCTGGGTCACATAGTCATAAACGGCATCGATGGGCGCCTGGATAAAGCGTTCCTGACTGATCCGCTCCAAGCGGACCGACTGCTCGGCTGCGCGCATGGCACACCTCCTGTGCGTCTTCGAACTGTCAGAATAGTCCCACTCCCGCACATTGCACGGGAGTGTCTCAGCCGTTTATCAGCGCACCTTGAATCGACCCATCAAGGTAATCACCCGACCATTCGCCTCCAGCAGGCTTTGGGTATTGTTTTCGGTAGCGTGGCCGCTTTGAACCAGCTCTTCGACCATTTGTCGGATCTGCACCATGCTGCGGTTGATCTCCTCGGTCACCGCGCTTTGCTGCTCGGCGGCCGTGGCGATCTGGGTGCTGAGGTTGTTGATATGGCTGACGGAGCCGGCCATTTCATCCAGCCCGGTGTTCACCCGCGCCGTGGCGTCCGCCGCCGACTGGCAACTGGCCTGGGTGTTTTCCATGGCCGCCACCGAGGAACTCACGCCTGCCGTCAAGCGCGTGAGCATGTCGTTGATCTGCGAGGTGCTGGCCTGGGTGCGTGCGGCGAGCGCACGCACTTCATCGGCCACCACCGCGAAACCACGGCCTTGCTCGCCGGCCCTTGCCGCTTCGATGGCGGCATTGAGGGCCAGCAGGTTGGTCTGCCCGGCAATTGCGCCGATCACGCCGAGGGTTTCGGTGATGCGCGCGGCGTCCTGGCGCATGTTTTCCACGCTGTGGGTGGCGCTGGAGACTTCGCCAATCAACGCGCTGACGCTGTTGGACGCCTCACCGACCACCACGCGGGAACGGTCGGCATGCTCGTTGGCACGCTGGGTGAATGCGGCGGTTTCGGCGGCGTTTTGCGCCACGGTGTCGGCGGTGGAGCTCATTTCGGTGATGGCGGTCACCGTCTGGTCTGTCTCCGAGGCATGCCGCACCAGGATCTGGTTGGTATGCGCCGAGGTCTGTTGCAACTGCGCCAGGCTCGACGACATGGCGCCGGTAGCCTGGGTCACTTCGCCGATCATGTTTTGCAGGTAGACGATAAAGCGGTTCACCGAATGGCCGATGGCCCCGAGTTCATCTTCGGCGCGGATGGTGATGCGCCGCGTGAGGTCGGCGTCGCCGGCGGAGAGTGCGTCGATATTGGTTTTCAGCGATTTCATGCGCTGCACCAGTTGGCGGATCGCATACGCCGCGAGCAGCACCAGCAGCAGCACCATCGGGATCTGCAACAGTGCCAGGGTGCCGAGCACGTCATTGCGCTGGGCGGTGATCAGCGACGTCGGCAGGGCAGTGGCAAGGAACCACGGCGTGCCTTCGATGGGGCGCATGTAGAAGGTGTTGGCCACGCCCTGGTTGTCGAACTCATTGCGTTGCAGCGCCTGGTCGCGGTGGGCCAGGGCTTTGCTGACCTGGGCGGCAAACGCCGAGGTGCCGGTGAGTTCGCTGATGTTTTTCAACACCACCGGGCCGCTGATGCGCGAGCTGTTGCTGATGATCTTGCCGTCGCCTTCGACGATCAGCATTTGCCCGCCAATGTCTTTTTCTTTGCTGGCGACCAGGTCATTGAAGAAGCCCAGGGTCACGTCGATGGTTGCAACACCGTAGGGCACGCCGTCGCGCTGGATCGCCATGGCGCAGTTGGTGCGCGGTTCCTGGCTGGCGTCGTCCTTGTAGGCGGCGGCCCAGGCACATTGACCACGAGGCGAGGCGAGGCCGCCCTTGTACCAGCTCTGGTCGTAATAGTTGGGCGCCGGGTCGCTGTTCCAGAAAGTATTCACGGCCAGCTTGCCTGACGCATCGCGGTGCCAGAACGTACTGTGCTTGTTGCGCCCCGGAGTGCGCTGGTTGGGCAGCGGCCAGATACCGCCGCCGAAGACTTTCAGCTCGCCATACTGGTCGACCAGGCCCGGCAGGACCTTGTCGATGGCATCGCTGTCGAGCAATGGAATGGTCTGGGTGATGCTGCGTTGCTGGGACTGGACCTTGTTGAGTTCGCCCTGGATCTGCTCGGCGACCTCGGCGATACGGTTGAGCACCACCTGTTCTTCGGTGTGCTGCAGCTTGGGCGCGACCAACTGGCCGATACCCACTACGGTCAACACAAATAACACCAGGACGAACAGCACCAGGAACAGGGTATAGCGGGCTTGGATGGAGCGCAGTGGGGGCATGGGGTCGTCCTTACGAAGCGTTTATTATCGACGCGGCTTTTTTAGAGCTTCGTAGGGCTATCGGCCTGGCAGGGCGGAGCTTTAGGTACGATCGTGCAAGAAAAAACCGCGCCGATGAGCGGCGCGGTGTTTATTCAGATATCCAGCATGGCCATCACTGCCTCGGGGTAGCGCAAGCCAGCGGGCGCCTCGGCGGGGAAGATCACCTCCAGGGCCGCCAGTTCGCTCGGGCTGAGGCTGACCGACAGCGCGGCGGCATTCTCTTCCAGGTATTTACGCCGCTTGGTGCCGGGAATCGGAATGATGAAATCACCCTGCGCCAGCACCCACGCCAAGGCGAGTTGCCCGGCGCTGATGCCTTTGTCGGCGGCCAGCGCCTGCACCTGTTTGACCAGTTCGAGGTTCTTGGCGAAGTTCTCGCCCTGGAAGCGTGGGCTGAAGCGGCGATAGTCATCGGCGCCGAAGTCGTCCGGGCTTTGCAGCGCGCCAGTGAGAAAACCACGGCCCAGCGGGCTGTAGGGCACAAAGGCGATGCCCAGGCGCTGGCAGGTGGCGAGGCAGCCGTTATGTTCCTGGTCGCGGCTCCACAGCGAGTATTCGCTTTGCAGGGCGCTGATCGGGTGCACCTTGTGGGCACGCTCCAGGGTGGCGGCGGAGGCTTCGCTCAGGCCCAAGTAACGCACCTTGCCCTGGTGCACCAGCTCAGCCATGGCGCCGACGGTTTCTTCGATGGCGACGTCCGGGTCGATGCGGTGCTGGTAGTACAGGTCGAGGGTCTCCACACCCAGGCGGCGCAGGGTGCCGTCGATGGCGTTGCGGATGTATTCAGGGCGGCCGTTCACACCCCGCAGGGCGGGATTGGCCGGGTCACGCACGATGCCGAACTTGCTGGCCAGGAACACCTGGTCGCGCTTGCCGACGATGGCCTTGCCGATCAGTGCTTCGTTGGTGTGCGGGCCATAGATATCGGCGGTGTCGAGGAAGTTGATGCCCAGTTCCAGCGCACGGTGCAAGGTGGCGATGGCTTCGCGGGTGTCGCTGTCGGGGGTGTAGAAATCGCTCATGCCCATGCAGCCGAGGCCGATGGCTGAGACGAGTGGGCCGTGGGTACCGAGTTGGCGGGTATGCATGGGTGTTGCTCCTTGGATGGGAAGGCCTGCATTGTCACGCTCGACAAAACCTGGATAAACCGGCTAAAAGCACTAACACTATTCGTAATATCTAAATAATCAGCGCAAGGAACCGCCCCTTGGACCGTTTCAACGCGATGCGCGTGTTCACCCGTATCGTCGAACTGCGTGGCTTTGCCAAGGCCGCCGACAGCCTGCAACTACCCCGCGCCTCGGTGACGGTGTTGATCAAGCAATTGGAGGCACACCTAGGCGTGCAACTGTTGCAGCGCACCACGCGGCAAGTCAGCCCGACGCTGGATGGCGCAGCGTATTACCAGCGCTGTGTGCAATTACTGTCGGACCTTGAGGAAACCGAGGCGGTATTTTCCACGCAACGCCAGAACCCGCGCGGCACCTTGAGTGTTGACATGCCGTCAGGCATCGGGCGCTTGATCGTGATCCCTGCATTGCCGACATTCACGGCCCGCTATCCCCAGATCGAACTGGAGATCAGTCTCAACGACCGCCCGGTGGACTTGATCCGTGAAGGCGTGGATTGCGTGCTGCGCGGTGGTTTGGCCCTGGATGAATCGCTGGTGGCACGGCCTCTGGCGATGATGGATCAACTGACCTTGGCGAGCCCGGTGTATCTGGCGCGCCGGGGTATTCCGGCATCGTTGGAGGACCTGGCCAACCATCAGATGGTCGAGTACGTCTCCAGCGTCACTGGCAAACGCTTTGGCCTGGAGTTTGAAGTCGACGGCCAATTGCGCACGTTCAACCTGTCAAAAGGCTTGGCGGTGAACAGTTCCGACGGCTACTTCGCGGCCTGTGAAGCCGGGTTCGGCTTGATCCAGGCGCCGGCTTACCACGCGACGCGTCAACTGGCCGAAGGCACCCTGGTGCAGGTATTGCCCAGCCTGGCGGTGCCGAAAATGGCCCTGTCGGCGCTGTATCCGCCACACCGTCAACTGTCCCAGCGAGTACGCGTATTTGTAGACTGGCTGATCGAGCTTTGCGCCCGGCCCGGCACTGGTTTGCAGCGCTAGGCCTGGGCCTTGCGATACGCCCCAGGCTGCTGCCCGGTCACCTTGTGAAACGCACGGGTAAACGCCGCCACCGACTGATACCCCACGGCCAGCGACACATCCGCCACGGTCTGGTCCTGCTTGAACAGCTGGCAGGCATGGCGCATGCGCATCATCAGCAGCACTTGGCCCGGCGACTGTCCGCACAGTTCATTGAAGCGCTTGAAAAACGCCGAGCGTGACAGCCCGGTACAGGCGGCCATGCTTTCCAGGGTCCAGGCGTCGGCGGGATGGGCGATCAACTGTTCCAGCAGGTTGGCGAACGCCGGTTGCCGGGCCAGCGCCGCCAGGCCGCCGAGCTCACGGTTGTCCAGCACCTGCTGGCGCAGGACATACAGGAACAGCAGGTGGCACAGCCGTTCAAGCAGGGCCGAAGAGGGCGCCGGCACGCGCTCGCACTCGTGCAGGATCAGTTCGAACAGGTTGCGCGCGGCGGTCAGCGAAGGGTCGCCTGCGCGCAGGATGATCCAGGCGGGCAGGGTGTCGACGATCATCGCCGACAGGCCTGACTGAAAGTGGAAGAACCCGCAGACCAGGCCGACGCCATCGTGGGCGGCGCTGTCCAGGGGCTCCATCGGTACACGGGGGCATTCCTGGGCGCTGGCGGCGGTGGGCTCACCGGACAGGCGATACTCCAAATCCCGCAACAGGAACACCGCGTCGCCGTTATCCAGCCGATGCGGCGTGGCGTCGCCTTCGATATGCAGCCAGCACTGGCCCTGCACAATCAGGTGGAAACTCGCGCTTGCCAGGCCATGGGTGCTGGCATGCCAGTCGCCGCAATAGCGGCCCACATGGAACAGGCTGGTGTCGAGTTCGAGGCTGTCTAATAACCAATCGACAAGTGCACTGGACGAATTCATCTAATGGAAAGACTCAAGAGCAAGTAATCGCTACTTTAGCCTATTGAGACGATTTTTTATAACCAACAGACTGGATACACGAACCCATCAGGAGACCACTCCATGTCCCGTGTACCCTTGCTCACCCCTGAAACCGCGCCGGAAGCGGCCAAGCCCTTCCTGGAAAACGCGCTGAAAGGCTCGGGTTTCATCCCCAACCTGCTGGCAGTACTGGCCAACGCCCCGGCGGCGCTGGAGACCTACATCACCGTGTCCGGGCTGAACGCCAAGGCCGAACTCAGCCTGGCTGATCGCGAAGTGGTGCAACTGATCGCCGCCACCACCCACGGCTGCGATTTCTGTGTGGCCGGCCATACTGCCGTGGCACGCAACAAGGCCAAATTGCCGGAAGAAGTCATCGACGCCCTGCGCCAACGCGGCGAACTGCCGAATGCCCGCTACGAAACACTGGCTGCGTTTACCCGCGAAGTGATCGCCACCCGTGGCGATGTCAGCGATGCCGGTTTTGACGCGTTCCTCGCCGCCGGTTATACCCAGGGCCAGGCGCTGGAAGTTATTTTGGGCGTGAGCCTGGCAACCCTGTGCAACTTCGCTAACGTGTTTGCGCGCACCCCGTTGAACCCGGAGCTGGCGCAATACCGCTGGGAAAAACCGGCAAGCTGAAGATGGCCCACCTGCTGTGAAAAGGAGAAACATGAATGCTTGACCCAATCTTGAGCCGTTGGCTCGATGTTCAAGCGCAGGCCCTGGACGTGGGCAGTTGCGATCCACAGGAAGTGCTGCCACGGCTGGCAGAGGCCAATGTATTGCGTATCGGCGTACCGGCTCAACTCGGTGGCCTGGGCGGGGATGTGGCGGGTGCAGTGGAGGCCATCGCCAATGTTGCCAGCCATTCCCTGGCGGCGGCGTTTGTGTGCTGGGGCCAGCGTTCGTTTATCGAATATTTGCTGCAAAGCCCGAATGCGCAGCTGCGTGAGCGACTGTTGCCGGACCTGCTCAGCGGCAAGTTGGCGGGGGCCACGGGGCTGTCCAACGCGATGAAGTTTTTGTCCGGTATCGAGGCCTTGCAGATCAGCGCCGAGCCCACCGACAACGGCTGGACCCTGAACGGCCGGCTGCATTGGGTGACCAACCTGCGCAAGAACGGTTTTGTCGCTGCGGCGGCCATCGAGCAGGTCGGCGGTGGTGCGCCATTTATCCTGGCGATTCCGGACGCGGTGGCCGGCTTGCAGCGCTCCCGTGACCTGGAACTATTGGGTTTGCAGTCCAGCAATACCGCGGCCCTGGGCCTCGAAGGCGTTGAGCTCAGTCGCGACTGGCTGCTGCATGAGGATGCGCGCAAGTTTTTGCCGGCAGTGCGCCCGGCGTTCCTGGGGTTGCAGTGCGGCATGTCCATCGGCCTGGCCCGGCGTTCCCTGGCGGAGGTGGCCAACCATTTGGGCGCGACCCGTACGGTGTTGCGCGAAGAACTGGAAACGCTGCGCGTGACGCTGGATCACCTGGTCACCGAGCTGAAGAACGGCCTGTTGGCCGGACGCTTTGCGGCCGAACCGGTGCCGTTGTTCAAGCTGCGCATCGCCCTGGCCGAAACGGCTGCCAGCGCTGTGCAACTGGAGTTGCAGGCCAGCGGTGGCAAGGCCTACCTCACCGCCCACGGCAGTGGCTTTGCGCGGCGCTGGCGTGAGTCCGCGTTTGTGCCGATCGTGACCCCGAGCCTGGTGCAGTTGCGCACCGAGTTGCAGCGCCAGGCAAACCTATGACGAATGCCGTATTGAACGCCCGGGGGATTTGCCTGGGGTATGCCGGCGGGCCGGTGTTGCGGGGCTTTGACCTGCAACTGCAGCCCGGCGAAGTGGTGTCGATCCTCGGCCCCAGCGGGGTGGGCAAGTCCAGCCTGTTGCGGGTGCTCGCCGGTTTGCAGGCACCGCAGGGCGGCAGTGTGCGGGTGCTCGGCGAGCCCGTCGACGGGCCTCATCCGCGTGTGGCGGTGGCCTTCCAGGACCCCAGCCTGTTGCCCTGGCTGAGCCTGGAAAAGAACGTCGCGTTCGGCCTGGATTTCGCCCGTCAACCCCACTTGAGCGTTGAGCAACGCCGCCAGCGTGTCGACCACGCCATCGCCGCCGTCGGCCTGGAACATGCGCGCCAGCAGTTCCCGGCGCAGCTCTCCGGCGGCATGGCCCAGCGTACGGCACTGGCCCGTTGCCTGGCGCGCCAGCCCCAAGTGCTTTTGCTGGATGAGCCTTTCGGCGCCCTCGACGAGGTGACCCGCGCCGACATGCAGCACCTGCTCCTCAAGGTCAACCGCGAGCAAGGCTCGGCGGCCGTGTTGATCACCCATGACATTGACGAAGCGCTGCTGTTGTCGGACCGCATCCTGCTACTGGGCAACCGCCCGGCGCGGACGTTGGGCGAGTGGCTGATCGACCTGCCGCAACCGCGCGAAGAACAGGTGGAAGCCATCGGCGCGCTGCGCATCGATATCCTTAAAACCCTACGGCAGGCGAGCCGCCCCCAACCCAACTCACTTGACCTGCTGGAGCCTGCCCATGTGCCTGGATGACCTGACCCACTCGCGTCGCGACTTTCTCAAACTCTCCGCCGTGCTCAGTGCCGCCGGAGCCTTGCCGCTGCTGAGCAGTCTGCAGGCCCGCGCCGCCAGCGAGCCGGACGCCCCCGTACGCATCGGTTACCTGCCGATCACCGACGCCACGCCGTTGCTGGTGGCGCATAACAATGGCCTGTTCGAAGCTGAAGGCATCAAGGCCGAGCGCCCGGTGCTGCTGCGCAGTTGGGCACAGGTGATCGAGGCGTTCATCTCGGGCCAGGTCAACGTGATTCACTTGTTGTCACCGATGACCGTATGGGCACGCTATGGCAGCAAGGTGCCGGCCAAAGTGGTGGCGTGGAACCATGTGGGCGGCTCGGGCTTGACCGTGGCGCCGGGCATCACTGACGTGAAGCAACTGGGCGGCAAGTCGGTGGCGATTCCGTTCTGGTATTCGATCCATAACGTGGTGGTGCAGCAGCTGTTCCGTGACAACGGCCTCACGCCGGTGGCGCGGGCGGCGGGCAGTGCAATTGCGGCCAATGAGGTCAACCTCATCGTGTTGCCACCGTCGGACATGCCACCGGCCCTGGCCAGCCAGCGCATCGATGGCTACATCGTCGCCGAGCCGTTCAACGCCCTGGCGGAAAACCTCAAGGTCGGTCGCGTGCAGCGCTTCACCGGCGACGTGTGGCGCAACCATGCGTGCTGCGTGGTGTTCATGCACGAGCACGACCTGACCAACCGCCCGGAGTGGTCGCAGAAGGTGGTGAATGCCATCGTCAAGGCGCAGGTGTGGACCCGCGACAACCGCGAAGAGGCAGTGAAGCTGCTGTCCAAGGACGGTCCGAACCGCTACACCCCACACGCCGAGCCGGTGTTGAGCAAAGTGCTGGCACCGGCCGCCGCCGACCGTGCGGCCTACCTGGCGGACGGCGCGATCCAGCACGCCAATTGGGATGAGCACCGCATCGACTTCCAACCCTACCCATTCCCCAGCTACACCGAGGAGCTGGTGCGCCGCCTGAAGGACACGTTGATCGAGGGCGACAAGAAATTCCTCGCCGATCTGGACCCGGCATTTGTCGCCAAGGACCTGGTGGACGACCGCTTCGTGCGCAACGCCATCGAGTCCGTGGGCGGTATGAAGACCTTTGGTTTGCCTGATGGCTTTGAGCGGCATGAGGAGATCGGCGTTTGAACACGCGTGAAATCCCCGGCTGGTTGCTCGGGTTGAGTGGCTTGGCGGGGTTGCTGTTGCTCTGGTGGCTGGGGGTGAAAGTGTTTGGCGCGGCGGACGGCTTGTCGGCACGCTTTTCCCTGTCCGCCACCGCCGCCAGCCTGTGGGAATTGCTCGGGCGCGGGGAGCTGTATCTGCATATCGCCGTGAGCCTCAAGCGCATCTTCGTCGGACTGTTCCTGGCCTTGCTGGTGGGCGTGCCGTTGGGGCTGCTAGTGGGTAGCTCGCGCAAGCTGGAGGCAGCGACCACGCCGGCGTTCCAGTTTCTGCGCATGATCTCGCCGCTGTCGTGGATGCCTATCGTGGTGATGCTGATGGGCGTAGGCGACCAGCCGATTTATTTCCTGCTGGCCTTTGCCGCTGTGTGGCCGATCATGCTCAATACCGCTGCCGGTGTGCGTCAGCTCGACCCACGCTGGTTGCAATTGAGTGCCAGTTTGAGCGCGACCCGCTGGGAGACCTTGCGCCGGGTGATCATTCCCGGCGTGGTAGGGCATGTGCTGACAGGCGTGCGCCTGGCCATCGGCATTTTGTGGATCGTGCTGGTGCCTTGCGAGATGCTGGGGGTCAGTGCGGGGCTTGGGTATTACATCCTCGATACCCGTGATCGGCTGGCTTATTCGGAGCTGATGGCGATGGTGGTGCTGATCGGTTTGCTGGGGTTTGCGCTCGATGCGTTTGCGCGGTGGCTGCACCAGCGCTGGGTGCATGCTGGCTGATTGACCGAGCCAAAGTATTCCCGCGCCTGTAACATGAGCGCCTGTCGGACCTGCTCGCCATCGTGCGTAAGGCAGGTCCGGCGATTCACAGTGGCTACATTTTTCAGGTTCAGGAACCCGTCATGACCCAAAAGCAGCGTTTGAAATATTCGATTCTGATTGCCCTGGCCGTATTGGCGACGATGTTTGGCCTGTCCTATTTGCAGAACACCGGGGTCATCAGTGAGAAGACATTCCAGACCATCGCCATTGCCGTCGCAGTGGTCGTGGTGGTGATCAACGGCATCATGCGCCGCAAGGTCAAGCTCTAAAGGCGATCAGGCGCGGCCTTCGAGTACCTTGGCAGCCTCTTCATGGAGGCTGTAGCTTTTGTCCGCATTGAGGGTGATCACGCCCTCGCTGCACAGGCGCTTGAGCACTTCGCGCACGCTGAGAAACGACAACGGAATGCCCAGCTCCAGCAAATGGCTGTGCACGCCGCGCACGCCGAGGGTGCGTTGGTTGTCGGCAGCGGTGAGCAGGGCGTCGATGACCTTCAGCCGGATCAGGCTGGTACGCAAGCCAAAACACTTGAGCAGATGGCGGATGCGCTGGTTGCCGTGCTGTTCGGGCGCTTTGCCGAACGCTTGCGGGCCGCTGCCGAAACTGGCCTCGGCCATTTGTGAATGTCCATCCGTGGGCACTTGCGGGTTGTACATGCAAAAACTCCTTATCAGAGCCTGATCAGGAAAAAATGAGTGCTCTTAGTTGATAAGACGAACGAGCGAGCAAAATCATGAAGTGTCGGATGTAGAAATTTCGTCAGTATCGGTTTTGTCACCTGCGCATCGCCTTAAATAAACGACCCTGCGCGCTAAATTATTCCTGGTGGTTTGCGTTCTTACGGTGGGCTTATTGCCCCTTGTGAGGCGGTTAAATCTGACGGTGGAGTCTGCGTGATTATTTCCAATGGGTTGTCCAGGGTGTGTGTGGCCGGGGTGTTGCTGGGCGTGAGCCTGGCTGCCGCTGCGCGGGAGCAGGTGACGCAAGCATCGGCGGAGATCCGGCGCACCAGTTACGGCGTGCCGCATATCCGCGCCAACGATGAGCGGGGCCTGGGCTTCGGCATTGGCTACGCCTACGCCCAGGACAACCTGTGCCTGCTGGCCAATGAAGTGGTCACCGTAAATGGTCAGCGCGCCCGCTTCTTCGGCCCCGAACAGGCGACCCTGGAGGAGCGCAACAACCTGGCCAGTGACCTGTTCTTTGGCTGGCTCAATACGCCGGACGCGGTCGCTGCGTTCTGGAGGGCGCAGAGCCCGCAGATCCAGCAGCGTATTGAAGGTTATGTGGCCGGCTACAACCATTATCTGAAAGAGCAGGGCGCGCCTGCACAGTGTCAGGCGGCGTGGGTACGGCCGCTGGTGGCTGAAGACCTGGTCAAGCTGACCCGCAGGCTATTGGTCGAAGGTGGTGTCGGCCAATTCGCCGAAGCCCTGGTGGGTGCGATGCCGCCTCAAGCAACGGCCAACGTTGCGACCACCGCCAAGGCCTTTGAAATGGCTGCCGCCAACCAACAGCGCTTCGCTTTCGATCGCGGCAGTAACGCCGTGGCAGTAGGCCGTGACCGCTCGTTCAACGGGCGCGGCATGTTGTTGGCCAACCCGCACTTCCCATGGGTGGGCGGCATGCGGTTTTACGAGATGCACCTGACCATCCCCGGCCAGCTGGATGTGATGGGCGCTGCGCTGCCGGGCCTGCCGGTGATCAATATCGGTTTTAACCAGCATGTGGCGTGGACCCATACGGTGGACACGTCCAAGCACTTCACCTTGTACCGCCTGACCCTCGACCCCAAGGACTCCACGCGCTACCTGCTCGACGGCAAATCGGTCGCCCTGGATAAAACCACGGTGACGGTGCAGGTCAAACAAGCCGACGGCAGCCTCAAGGACCAATCGCACACGGTCTATAGCTCGCAATTCGGCCCGGTGGTGCAGTGGCCGGGCAAGCTCGATTGGGACAGCCATTACGCCTTCAGCCTGCGCGACGCCAACCTGGGCAACGACCGCGTGCTGCAACAGTGGTACGCGATGAACCGTGCCGGCAGCCTCGACCAACTGAAAACCTCGGTGCACACCCTACAGGGCATCCCGTGGGTCAACACCCTGGCCGCCGATGACCAGGGCCAGAGCCTGTACATGAACCTGTCGGTGGTGCCCAACGTCAGCGCATCCAAACTGGCGCAGTGCAGCGACCCACGCGCCGGCTTGCAGATGATCATGCTCGACGGCGCCCACAGCGCCTGCGCCTGGGACGTTGACCCGCGCGCCGCCCAGGCCGGCATCTTCGCGGCCGAGCAACTGCCGCAACTGCAACGCACCGACTACGTGCAGCACTCCAACGACTCGGCATGGCTGGCCAACCCCCAGGCGCCGCTCACCGGGTTCTCCCCGGTGATCAGCCAGGACCACATCGGCCTGGGCGCGCGTGCGCGTTTCGCCTTGCAACGTCTGCAATCGCTGGCTAAACCGATCAGCGTCAGCGACCTGCACAACATGGTGATGGACAACGAGGTATACCTGGCTGGCCAAGTCATGCCCGACCTGCTCGCGTTCTGTGCCAAACACCTCGGCGCCGACGCCACCGCCTTGCAACCCCTGTGCACCAGCCTGAAAACCTGGGACCAGCGCGCCAACCTCGACAGCGGCCTTGGCCTGGTGCACTTCATCAACCTGGTGCAGCACCTGCAGCAGATCCCCGACGCCTGGCGCGTGGCCTTCGACCCGGCCCAATCCCTCACCACGCCACGTGGCCTGGCCATCGACCGCGCCGACGTCGCCAAAGCCCTGCGCGAAGCCATGCTGGCCTCCACCGCTGACGTCGCCAAACGCGGCCTGACCGCCAACAGCACCTGGGGCGACATCCAAGTCTCCGGGCAAACCCCGATCCACGGCGGCCCGCAGGAACTCGGCATCTACAACGCCATGCAAACCGTGCCGCGCGCCGACGGCAAGCGTGAAGTGGTCAGCGGCACCAGCTACCTGCAAATCGTCACCTTCGACGACCAGGGCCCCCATGCCCAAGGCATCCTCGCGTTCTCCGAGTCGACCAACCCGGCTTCCCCACACGCCAAGGACCAGACCCTAGCCTTCTCCCAAAAACAACTGCGCCCGCTGCCCTTCACTGAAGCCCAAATCAAGGCCGACCCGCAGTACCAGCAACTGCGCATCAAGGAGTAGGGCAGGCCCGCAACTCCTTGATGCCAATACGAAATATTTTTGAAATCAAGGGGTTGCACGCCTAGGCAAATACGTACATAATGGCGCCCATCGAACGCAACGAAGCATTAAAAACTTCAATGTATTCAATAAGTTAGAGTAGAGGCAGGGTTATACAGCCCACTCAAGTTTTTATGCGGTGAGTGTCAGCAGTCAGGGCATTGATCGTTTGAGGCCGAGTAGCAAAATGGTTATGCAGCGGATTGCAAATCCGCCTACGCCGGTTCGATTCCGACCTCGGCCTCCACTCTTAAAGCCCCGTAGATCAATGATCTACGGGGCTTTTTTATTGTCTGGGATTTGGGGTCGTTTCCGCAATCCGATCAGACGGTTAGCCACCTAACCAAAAAACCGCATTTTCTGAAGTAGGTGCGGGGAGGTCGCTCGCAAATAAGTTAAGGCAGATATCTTTTAAAAATATCATTGGATAAATTGGCCGCCAAGCGATTGTGAGTGAAGATTCTTACTTGGCTTTTATATGTTCGACAGATTAAGAACTGGCCAGTTCCTGTTCAAAGTTCAACGCCACGTAACACAGTTTTTCTCTTTTAGTTATATTTAAGTTCTTCGAGTAATACTCGACAAGAATCTGGTCAGCCATTGGGATCTCTAAATAAGATCCCTCACGGAGTCCCTGAATTTGATTAGTTAAAATTCTGAGGCGCGATGTCCTTTCGGCGTTTGCGCCTTTAGCGGTTCTCAAAAGACTGCAAATATTATCTATGAAGATGGCCGCTGGTACGGTTTCCATGGTCATTTTAATTCTCCTGTTTTGAGTTTTCTCTTGCGTTTCATGGATTGGAGCTGTAGGTATATTTTTTCCAGTTGCTGGAAGAATTTCACCTGTTAGAAGTAACAGTTTTTTAGAGTATTTCGATATTGATTTTTAATCGAATGGATATAAGATCTCGCGTTTTTTCATATTGTGCGAGGTATTAGAAGTTGACGAGATACATGCCACCCTCGTTGCCGCTCAGGGTGCTACCTACCGTCAGGCTCTAGTTTTACTTAGTCAGACCTGACAATCCGCTGTTCCTTAACCTCACCCGCATACGCGCGGATCTTCTCCTGTTGCGCTGCCAGCAACGCACAGATCTTCATCAGCGCCACTGCATCATCCGGCGTCCGACCGCTGGCGGCCAAGGCGGTCAACTCAACCACCGACCAGCCAATCACCGCCGCCGCATCTTCCAGGTCGTAGAACAACTCCTGCTGGGCCGTCCTGGGCCCGTCGAGCCCCTGGATCAATTCTTCCATTTATTGCCCCAACCGTTTCAGGTCAAACCCCATGACATCCATCCCAATCTCCGCCAGATCGGTCTTGAATGGAATTTCCCCCATCACCTGGAAGCCAAACGCCTGATAAAACCGCCGCGCATCCGGATTGGACTTGAGTACCGTCAGCCACAGCAAGCTGTCTCCACGTTCCACGGCCTGTTCACAGATGTATTGCACCAGTCGTTTCCCATACCCACGCCCAGCCGCCGATTTGAGAAAGTAGATCTTGCGCAGTTCTGCGCCCACTTCACCCGTGACCGGGGCAGGGGCTGACCAGTTGATCTTGGCGAGGCCTACGGGCCGCTCGCTTTCGTCCGACGCGAGCAGCCACGTTTGGCTGTCGGATGATTCGAGTGATTGGTTCAACGAGGCAGGGGAGAAGTCGCGGTCGAGGAAGGCCTGCAAGCCGGCAGGCGACCAGATGTGTGCGAAGTGTTCTCGGTACGTGGTGCAGCCGACGTCGCGCAGGGCTTCAAGGTCGGCGTGGGTTGCTGGATGAATACGGAGCATGCTGTCCTCGTGTCAGGCGGCGCTTGGCGAGGCAGTGTGTCACAACGTCCAGCCCAGCCCCAATGCCTTGTGCAACGAAGCAAAATCCTTGAGTAACTCCGCGTCCCCGGAAATCCGGCTCTCCTGGGCCTGGTAGCGGGTGCGTTCCGCATCCAGCCAGTCCAGGGTGCTGGCGGTGCCCGCACGGTAGCGTTGGCGGGTCAGGTCTGCCGCACGCACTGCCGAGGATTCCACACTGCGCAACAGCACCACGTTCTGGCGTTGATGGCCGTACCGCGCCAGGGCCACATCGGCGTCGCGCAGCGCGCTCAGTACGACACTTTTGTACTGTGCGAGCGCTTCGTCGCGACCGGCTTCGGCGCCTTTGACACTGGCGGCCACGCGGCCGAAGTCCAGGGCGTTCCAGGTCAAGCGCGGCAGGATCAGCCAGGTGCCGTTGTCTTTGCGGGCGAGGTGGCCGGGGTCGCCGGCGGAGAACGACAGGTCGCCCATCAGGCTAAGCTTGGGAAACCAGTCGGCGGTTTTCTCGCCGATCTGTGCGTTGCTGGAGGCCAGTTTGCGTTCGGCGACGCGGATGTCGGGGCGGGCCTTGAGCAGGGCGGCGGGGTCTGCCACGGGCACCACGCCGGGGATGGCGGGCAGGGCTTTGGCGGTGGCGAGACGGCCGTCCAGTTCACCGGGTTCCTGGCCGCAAAGCAGGCCGAGTTGGTCCAGGGATTCAACGATGGCGGCTTGCAACGGCAGGCGTTGGGCCTGGGTGTTTTCTGCCTGGGTGAGGACTTGTTCCAGTTGCAGCTGTGAGGCCACACCACGGCTGCGACGTTGCTGGGTCAGGTCGAGGGCCTGGTTTTCGATGTCGACACTGGCGTCGACCAGGGCCAGGCGTGCCTGTTGGTCGCGCAGGTCGGTGTAGGCCTGCACCACTTCGGCGGCGAGTTGCACCTGGGCGTCAGCCAGTTGCGCCTGGGCAGCGTCGGCTTCGGCTTGCGCGGCCTCGACCGCACGCCGCGTGCCGCCGAACAGGTCGGCCTCCCAACTGGCATCGAAGCCGGCCAGGTAGAGCGTCAATGGCCCACGACCGCCACCGCCGCCACCCAGTGCGGAGGTGTCGGGCGAGCGCAGTTTGAGCATCGCGGCGTCGCCGGTGACCTTGGGCAGGGCGTCGGCCCGTGCACCGCTGAGGCTGGCGCGCGACTGTTTCAGGCGGGCCTGGGCGGTGACGATGTCGGGGCTGTTGTTCAGCGCCAGGTCGACCAGTTGATTGAGTTGCGGGTCATTCAACGTTCGCCACCACTGCGCCACGGCCGGTGCGCTGGGCGCTTTGTGGTCGGCGTGGGGCAGGTGCCCGGCGGCCAGGGTTTTCGGCGCGGCATCGGGGGCGCCCGAGTAGTCCGGGCCCACGGTGCAGGCCGATAGCAGCCCAACGGTCAGGAGCAGAGGAAACGAGCGAGCAATCATGGCTGTACCGTGCGCTTTTTAAGGATGAAAATCAGGGGCAGGCACGCCAGCATTGCGAGTCCCAATACGTAGAACGAGTCGTTGTAGGCCATCACCGAGGCTTGGCGGGCGATGTCGTTGGCCAGTTGGGCCATGGCTTGCAACGAGGCGGTGGAGGCGTCGCCGGTCTGTGCCAGGTAGCTGGCGGTGTTGCTGGCCATGTGATCCTGGGTCAATTGGCTGTTGGCCAGGATCCCTTCGCGCAGCCGGTCGTCATGGAAGTGGCTGCGCCGGTCCATCAACACGCCGAGCAGCGCCAGGCCGATGGTGCCGCCGAGGTTGCGTGACATGTTGTAGAGCCCGGCCGCATCGCCGGCGTCCTTGGTCTCGACCGAACGCATGGACAGTTGGCTGAGGGGCATCATCACCAGGATCTGCCCGAAGCCACGTAGCAACTGCGACCAGACAAAGTCATGGCCGACGCTGTCGGCAGTCAACAGGGTGTCCACAAAGCAACTGGCCCAGTACAGCAGCAGGCCTGCGCCGACCATCCAGCGCAGGTCGTAGCGGCCGAGCATCCTCGGCAGGATCGGCATCAGCAAAAACGCTGGAATCCCCGACAGCAGCATGATCGCGCCGGATTGCTGCGCGTTATAGCCGGACAAAATCCCGAGAAATTGCGGCACCAGATAGGCCGTGCCATACAGCCCTGCGCCCACCGCCGTACCGATCAGCAACACGCTGCCAAAGCTTTTGTTGAGCACCAACGGCAGGCGCAGGATCGGTGTACTGGAGCGCAATTGCCCCACGGCAATCAGGAAAAACCCGGTGACCGTGGCAATGCTCAGCCACACGATCAGCAGCGAGTCGAACCAGTGTTCACGCTGGCCTTCTTCCAGCACCACGGTCAGCGAGCTCAAGCCCATCGCCAGTCCGAGAATGCCCAGCCAGTCGGCGCTGATAAAGCGCTGCAGGTTCATGCGTTCGCTGGGCAGGCCGGTGATCAGCAAGGTGATCAGCGCGATGCTGATGGGCAGGTTGAGAAAGAAGCACCAGCGCCAGTTGATGTTCTCCGTCAGCCAGCCGCCGATCACCGGGCCGAGCAGGGGGCCGAGGATCACGGTCATGCCGAACATCGTGGTGCCGATGGCCAGTTGGTGAGGCGGCAGGCGCGTGCGCACGATGGTCTGCGCGGTCGGAATCATCGCACCGCCGGCGAAGCCCTGGCCAATGCGCCCGGCGATCATCGCGCCAAGGCTGGTGGACAGGCCGCAGAACATCGAGAACAGCGTGAAGGTGAGTGCGGTGCCGATCAGGAAGCGGCGCAGGCCGAAGACTCGGGTCAGCCAGGCCGCGAGGGGGATCATGACAATTTCCGACATCAGGTAGCCGGTGGCAATCCAGGTGCCTTCGGTACCGGTGGCGCCGATCTGGCCCTGGATCTGCGGCAACGCCGAGTTGGTGATCGACACATCCAGGGTCGCCAGCAGGGCACCCAGCGCGCCGGCGGCGACGGCGATCCAGTCGGTCAGCGAGGCGTTGCGCGGTTTCTCGGCAGCCACCCCGGCCATGCTCGCCTCAGCCATGGTTGGCGTCTGCGGCGTGGGTGCGGGTGTCGACTTCCACGGTGGCCGACAGGCCTGGCATCAATGCGGCACGCAGGTCATCCGGTATGTCCAGGGCAATGCGCACCGGTACCCGTTGCACGATCTTGGTGAAGTTACCGGTGGCATTCGACGGCGGCAGCAGGGCGAACTGCGCGCCGGTGCCGGGCGCCAGGCTGTCGATGTGGCCTTGCAGGTCGCGGCCGGGTAGGGCGTCGACATGCACGGTGACGGTCTGGCCGGGGCGCATGCCACCGATCTGGGTTTCCTTGTAGTTGGCGGTGAGGTAGATCGCGCTGATCGGCACCACGGTCAGCAAACGCGTACCAGGTTGCACGTACTGCCCCACGCGTACGCCACGGTCAGCCACACGGCCGTCCAGCGGGCTGCGGATGACCGCGTCGTCGACGTCCAGTTGGCTTTGCGCCTCGCTGGCCCTGGCTACGCCCAGTTGCGCCTGGGCCTGCTTGAGCTGGGCCTGCAACGTGCCGTAGCGAGTCTGGCTGGACCGCAGCGCCGCCTGTTTGGCCGCCACGGTGCTGCGGGCCTGTGCCAGTTGGTTGTTCAGTTGGGCCAGGCGCTCTTCGGGTTCGGCGCCGGAGCGGGCCAGCGGCGCGTAGCGAGCGACTTCGGTCTGCGCATGTCGCGCATCGGCTTCGGCACCCTGCAATTGGGCGCGGGCTTCGGCGATGGTCGAGTCCTGTTGCACCAGGTCGGCCTGGGCCTTGGCGAAGTCGGCATTGCGTGCGGCGATGGTCGCCGAGGCTTCATCGCTCACGGCCTGGTACTTGCGCGCATCCAGGCGCACCAGCACGTCGCCACGCTTGACGTTCTGGTTGTCGCTCACCAGCACGTCGGCCACGTAGCCGTTGATCTTTGGCGCCACGCTGATGCTGTCGGCTTGCAGGTAGGCGTCGTCGGTGGTCTCGATAAACCGCCCGGTGATCCACCACCAGGCGCCCCACGACACGCCCGCCAGCACGGCAACGCCGGCCACGCTGAGCAGGATGCGCCGGGCCTTGCCGCGTTGACCGTTGACAGTTTCTTCAGGCATGACCTGAGGGGAGGGAGGTGCAGCCGACATCGAGGTCACTCCAGATTTATAACAGGTGGAATAAATTCGTTTTTTCGCGAATTTTTGTCAACTGGTATATTTTGGTCCGGTATTCGAAGGGAGCTGCACATGGCACGACACAAACCTGCCGCCGAGGGTGGTTACCAGCGCGGCGAAGAAACCCGCGCACGCATCATCGAGGCCGCCGTCGAGGTGTTTGGCGCACGGGGCTACGATGGCGCCTCCACGCGTGATATCGCCACGGCTGCCGGCGTCAACGCGCCTGCGATCCAGTACTACTTCGATGGCAAGGAAGGCGTGTATCTGGCGTGCGTCGAGCACTTGATCACGCTGTTGTGGCACAAGATGTCGCCGTCGGTGGAGGCGGCGGAAAGCGTGCTGGCCGATGCCGATTCCGGCGACAGCGCGCTGATCGACGCCTCGCTGGGCATTCTCGGCACCGTGGTTTCAACCATCCAGGACAGCCCGCAAACCACGGCATGGCGTGCGTTCATGGATCGTCACCAGGCTGGGTTGTGCCCGCACAGCGCGACGATGGCTTTCGAGGAGCGGTTCAAGGCGCGTATTGCGCGGGTCATCCGCCAACTGATCGCGCGCGTGGCCGGCCTGGCGCTGGAGGATGAGCGCACAGTGATCCATTCCATGGCGCTGTTTACCCAGGGCCTGGCCTTCCGTATCCAGAAGCCCAAGCTGCTGGAAGCCTTGAAGTGGAGCGAAGTGAACCAGAAGGAGATGGAACGGGTGCGGGAGGTGGTGCTGATGCAGGCGCGGTTTACCCTGGAAGGGCTGGCCCGGCACCGGGACCAGCAAGCCTTCCGTTAATCGGCGGTTGCCGCTTACTTGCCGCCTGTCACATCCAGGAAGGTCCCGGTGATGAACGACGCTTCCTTACCGGCCAGCCACAGGATAGCGCGCGCCACCTCTTCGGGTTCGCCGCCACGGCCCATGGGAATGCTGTCCTTGACCCGGTCCACGCGACCCGGCTCGCCGCCGCTGGCGTGCATGTCGGTGTAGATATGCCCAGGCCGTACGCAGTTGACGCGTATGCCTTCGCGGGCGACTTCCTTGGATAAGCCGATGGTGAAGGTCTCCAGGGCCCCCTTCGACGCAGCGTAGTCCACATACTCGTTGGGGCTGCCCAGCCGGGCGGAGGCCGAGGACACGTTGATCACGCTGCCACCCGTGCCGTTGTGGCGCAGCGACATGCGTTTCACCGCGTGCTGCGCGCACAGCATCGGGCCGATGGCGTTGATCGCGAAGACGCGCTGCATGCGGGCGAAGTCGAGGTCTTCAAAGCGCGACTGCAGGGCAATGATCGCGGCGTTATTGACCAGTACGTCGATACGGCCAAATGTCTGGTCAATGCCAGCGAACAGTTGCGCGACCTGTTCAGGGTCCGCACTGTCGGCGCGGATGGCCAGGGCGCGCCGCCCCATCGCTTGCACATCCGCCACCACGCCGAGTGCGGCTGCTTCGTTGCTGACGTAGCTGATGGCGACATCGTAGCCTTGCGCCGCCGCAAGCCGTGCGGTTGCCGCGCCGACACCGCGGCTGCCGCCGGTGATCAGAATCAGCGGTGTTGCAGAGACCTTGTCCATTGCTTGAACCTCCTGTGAGGGGTGAAAGATCAACCTATCAGCATCGTGCCGAGCGCAATGACCAGGCACGCCAACACTTTGCGGGCAGTCAGCGACTCGCCCAGGAAGCAATAACCGATCAAGGCCGCGAACAGCACGCTGGTTTCGCGCAGGGCTGAAACAGCGCCCATCGGCGCGTGGGACATGGCATAAATAACGATGCCGTAGGCCAGCAGGGACACCAGCCCTCCGACCAAGGCCGTGATGACGCCGGGGCGTGGTGCGAAGAGGCTGCGTGTGTCGCGCAGGCCGATGTACACCAGTGGCATCAATACGCCCCAGAGCGCACACATCCATACCGTGTAGGCCAGCGGTGCGCCGGACAGCCTCGCGCCAATACCGTCCGTGACGCTGTAGGCCGCAATGAAAAAACCTGTGCCCAGGGCGTAGGGCAGGCTGGGCACCGCCAGCCTGCGCTGTCTGAAGGCCAGCGAAATAATGCCGCCCGATACCAGCACGATGCCGATCAGGGCGTTTGTGCTGACCGTTTCCCCGGCAAACACCAATGCGCACAGCGTGATCAGAATGGGCGAGGAGCCGCGGGCAATCGGGTAAGTCTGCCCTAGGTCGCCCACCTTGTAGCTTCGCACCAGGAACAGGTTATAGCCCACGTGCAACACGCCCGACAGCACGGCGTAGGGCCAGCTGGCTGGCGCGGGAGGGGCGAGAAACAAGGCTATTACGAAGCTGGCGATGGCGACTGCTACGCACATCATGGTCATTGACCACAGCCTGTCGGCGCCGACGCGCAACAATGCGTTCCAGCTGGCATGCAAGAGGGCGGCGAAGAGGACGAGTAGA
This sequence comes from Pseudomonas sp. FBCC-B1565, assembly GCF_059133265.1. Lineage (NCBI taxonomy): Bacteria > Pseudomonadati > Pseudomonadota > Gammaproteobacteria > Pseudomonadales > Pseudomonadaceae > Pseudomonas > Pseudomonas sp. FBCC-B1565. The sequence goes on along the minus strand of NZ_CP101438.1, from coordinate 3,584,000 downwards.
ACGATGGATAAAGGCATGCGCCATGGTAAACACCACAAGGGCGTGCCTAACAGCGAAGTCTTTTCATCCGGTCATGAGTGATTCTTCATGCATCACTATAATTCTGCTGTGCCTGCATCGACTCGGCCAACAACCAGTTACGAAAGCTGATGATATGCGGCTGGGTTTCGATCCCTTTGGGGCACACAAAGTAGTAGCCGACCGGCGACGCGAACGGCAGCTCAAACAGTCTGACCAGGCGGCCGTCGTTGATTTCCGCTTCAACGTGGCCGCTTCGCGCCAGCGCAATACCTTGGCCCAGCAGCGCTGCCTCGATGGTCATGTTGGTGTCAGCGAACCTGACGCTTTCCTTGAGGGGGGCAATGCTGACGCCGATATGCTCGAACCAGGCTTCCCACTTGGGCACTAGGTCTGCGCCGTCTCGCGTCAGCAACGGGTAACGCAGCAGCTCGGCGGGCTCGTGGGGAGCGCCGAAACGCTTGAGCAGGTCGGGGCTGGCCACCGGGAAGATCTGCTCGCGGAGCATGAACTCCGAGTGCAGGCCGGGGTAATTGCCGTTGCCCAGGCGGATGGCCACATCCGCGTCTGCGCTGGAGAATTTGATGGCCTTGTCGCTGGTCTCCAGCGTGATCAGGATTTGCGGATGTTGCTGCGACAGGCTGGGCAACCTGGGCAGCAGCCATTTCAAGGCGAACGAATACGTGGTGCTGACCTTCAGGCGAACCCGGCCTTTTTGTTCCCTGAGGTCAGCCAGCGTGGCCTCAAGGTTCATGAAAAACTCGCGCACAATGGGCGCCAGTGCGGCCCCGGCCGGGGTTAGCCGCAACGCTTTGCCGCGCTGGAACAACTGCAGGCCCCACAGGTCTTCGAGGTGCTTGAGTTGGTGGCTGACGGCGCTCTGGGTCACATGCAACTCTTCTGAAGCCGATGTGAACGTCGCGTGCCGGGTCGCGACTTCGAAGGCACGCAGCGTGGCGGTGGGTGGCAGGTCTCTCATGGCTGGGTTCCGGGTAGGGGGCTGGCGATCAATCAGCATGAATACCGGCTCATGGTAATGGATTCGCAGGCTTTCACAGAAGCCGCAGACCCTGGCCTTGTGAATTGTTGTGAAGCACAGATTAATGGCCCATTGCCCATGCTAACGTCTGCTCCTGGCTATCGTCAGCACGACGATTTCATTCGTACTATCAGGGGAGCAGCGCCGATGTCTACCACCGTAACGCCCGCCGGCAGCGGGGCAAACACGCCTAAAGCGTCACCGTCGGTGTTCGATGACAAGTTGAACATCGCCAAGTCCAGCAAAGTGATCGCCGACTACATGCGCCAGACCGGCAAGTCAGCCATTACCAAGCAGGAACTGACCCAACTGGCCAACAACGCCTCGGGCAAGGTGCCGGCCGAAGTCTCCGATGCGGCCAAGTACATGGAGCGTCATCCTGACGTCTTCACCGCCATCGAAACCCACGATGTGCCGGGTGCCGATAACCTCTCCGGTGTGTGGAACTTCGATTGGGCCGCCAACGGTGGGCTGAACGGCACGTCGACCGACGCGATTGCAAAAATGCAGGACACCTTCGATTTCGCGATTGCCAAGTCTGCGCAGATCACTGAGATTTCCACGGGTAAAAAAGCCGAGCTGGATTCGACCAAGCAGCGGCCGCAGAACTAAAACAGCAGTTTGTACCGTTGGCCCTACAAACCCTACCAACGGGTTACACGATAGCCGTGACGCACTTCGGTTTGCACTGTCATACCCAGCGAGAAGTCAATCTCGTCAAGTAAGAGAGTGTAGTCATGAAGTTGAGTTATCTAACCAAGGCGGCTGTGGTGGTCGCGCTGTTATCGACCTTGTCCGGCTGCTGGATGTTCATGCCACCGGGTGGTGGCGGTGGTCACGGCGGTGGCGGGCATGGTCAGGGCGGCGGCCCTGGCCCTGGCGGCGGACCGCGTTAACCGATAGGCCAGGCAGGCAAGCCGTGAAGCACGGCTTGCCTGTTTTTTTGCCTGCGATAAACCCAGGGCAAAGAAAAGCCCGCGTGGGGAGCGCGGGCTAAAGGGATGTTCATTAGGAGCTGAAGCCACCCTAGGCGCTTGTCTGTGAAAGGTTTGTGAAAACCATGGCAAAAAAGTGTATGCCTCAATCCGGCCCTGGCTGTACGGGGCAGGGTAGCCGATAACCCTCTACTGTCGCAGGCACACCCCCGCCGTTTGGATGCCGCGTCATGTTCATGTCTACCAGCTTGTTGTCCGCCTTTGTGCTGTTCGCCTTCGTGTCCTCGATCACGCCCGGGCCCAATAACACCATGCTCCTCGCCTCCGGGGTGAACTACGGCTTTCGCCGCTCGATGCCCCATGCATTGGGGATCAGCATCGGGTTCATGCTGCTGGTGATTTCGGTGGGGCTGGGGCTGGGCGAAGTGTTCAAGGTGTTCCCGTGGGCATACACGGTGTTGCGCTACGTGGGGGCTGCGTACTTGCTGTACCTGGCGTGGAAGATCGCGACAGCGGGCGGCATGTCCGACAGCGCGGACGAGCAGGGCAAGCCCATGACTTTCCTCGGCGCGGCGGCATTCCAATGGGTGAACCCCAAGGCCTGGATCATGGCGCTGGGCGCTATCACCACTTACACGCCGGCCGAAGGCTACGTCACCAATGTGCTGCTGATTGCACTGGTGTTCGCCGTGGTCAACCTGCCCAGTGTGTGTGTATGGGTGGGGTGTGGCAGCGGCTTGCGCAATGTGCTGCGTGAGCCGCGCTGGTTGCGCCTGTTCAACTGGACGATGGCCGGGCTGCTGGTGCTGTCGCTGTACCCGATGCTGTTTGCCGGCTGAGCGTCAGACCGGCGAGATCGTGGCCAGCAGGCCGATGCCGATGGTCAGCACCAAAAAGCCGAACAGGAAAAGTGCCATCTTGGTCATAAGGCCTCCGAAGGGAAGGGAGTGGTGATGGGGTCATTGTCCGCCCAGACGGCGTTTCGATACAGACGCAGATAGCAAAGAAAAAACCGTATCAGATGCGCTTGCCTCTGTTCAGCCGGGGGCTTGCAGTGCGTGTGGCTTTCTCAGGATCAGCGCCTGCGGCAGCCAGGTCTCTAGGCACAACAGGCGATAAATACGCTGTGGCGAGCGGGCTTGCCCCGCGTTGGGCTGCGAAGCAGCCCCAAAACCAGCAGCCACAGAGTGCCTGATTCACCGCATTCCCCCTTCCAGGGTCGCTTCGCAACCCAACGCGGGACAAGCCCGCTCGCCACAGCTACAGTGTTCGCCATTAATGGCCGGTTTTTCAAAGACCTCAACAATAAGAGTGGGCCAACCCTCGATGGAAAGACGTCAATTCAGCGGTGGCATGAAAGGCAAGAACCTGCGCTACCTCAACGAAACCCAACAGCCGGCGTCGGTCACCCGCGTCGGCTTCCTGTTGCTTGAACATTTCTCCCTGCCAGCATTCACCCAGACCCTCGACACCTTCGTCACCGCCAACCTGCTGCGCCCCGAACTGTTCGCTTCGCGCACCTTCGGCTGTGACGATGGCGAAGTCATCAGTGACCTGGGCCTGGTGATTCGCCCCGATGCGCGCCTGGATGCCGGGGCATTGCACGACCTGGACCTGCTGGTGATCTGCGGCGGATTCCGTACCGAACTCAAGGCCGGCGAAGCCTTCATCCAACTGCTGCACACCGCCGCGGAACAGGGCATCAGCCTTGCGGGGCTGTGGAACGGCGCCTGGTTCCTTGGGCGCGCCGGCCTGTTGCAGGGCTATCGCTGCGCCATTCACCCAGAACACCGTCCGGCGCTGGCAGAAGTCTCCAAGGCCACTCACGTTACCAGCGAACCCTACGTGATCGACCGCGACCGCCTCACCGCTTCAAGCCCGTCCGGCGCCTTCCATATGGCGCTGGACTGGATCAAAGCCCTGCATGACAAGGCACTCGTCGAAGGCATCGAAGACATCCTGGCCTTCGAAGAGTCCCGCTACCGCCGCATCAAACCCACCGAAAACGTCAGCGTCAGTGCGCCGTTGCGTGAAGTGGTGAAACTGATGGACGCCAACCTCGAAGAACCCCTGGAGCTGGACCAACTGGCGGTCTACGCCGGCCGCTCACGGCGCCAGTTGGAGCGCTTGTTCAAGGAACAACTGGGCACCACCCCGCAGCGGTACTACATGGAGCTGCGGGTGACCGAGGCGCGGCGGCTGTTGCAGCACACCGAGTTGTCGCAGGTGGAGGTGCTGGTGGCATGTGGGTTCGTGTCGCCGAGCCATTTCAGCAAGTGCTATAGCTCGTATTTCGGTTATCGCCCCTCGAAGGAGAAGCGGTTGGTCAAGTGACTGCACTCGTCAACCAAGACAGTCACATTCCTCCTGTGGTGAGTTGGCGTGTTGTGGCGAGCGGGCTTGCCCCGCGTTGGGCTGCGCAGCAGCCCTAAAAACGAACAACGCGTGCTGTCTGACAGGCCGCGGTGTTTTCTATTGGGGCCGCTGCGCAGCCCAACGCGGGGCAAGCCCGCTCGCCACAACAGGCAACTCACCGCAAAAAACGCGTTGGTCAGAATCGGTCCAGACGATAAGGAGTAAATAACGGAGTTTGACCCTTGCTCGCCAACTCCCCAATCATCTCCGCCGTCACCGCCGCCTGCGTCAACCCCAGATGCTGGTGCCCGAACGCAAGCAGCACCTTCCCGTCACACACCCGGTCAATCACCGGCAACGAGTCCGGCAGCGACGGCCGAAACCCCATCCACGGTGTCGCACCCTCTGCGCTGAGGTCATCGTGAAACAACCCCTTGCTCAACCGATGCAACTGCCAGGCACGCTGCATATTCGCCGGGCGGTCAAGGCCGGCGAATTCCACTGTACCGGCCAGGCGCAGGCCGTCGGTCATGGGGGTCATGATGAATTTTCGTTCCAGGGAAGTGACGGCAAACGGCAGGCGATGCGGCTCGTGGGGCAGCATCAGGTGATAGCCGCGTTCCGTGTCCAGCGGGACTTTTTTGCCGGTCAGGGCAGCGGTCAATCTGGCTGAGTGGGCGCCGCAGGCAATCAGCACCTGGCGTGCGCTCAGGGGGCCCTGAGCGGTGGTGAGGGAGACGCCGTGTTGGTCAAGCCGCCCATCCAGTACCTGGCGCTTGAGGAACTGCACGCCACTGGCTTTGGCGGCCTCGACCAGTTCGCACACCACCTGGAACGGGTCGAGGAAGTGCCCGGTGCCCGGGAAAAACAGCCCGCCCTGGATGTGCTCGCTCAATTGCGGCGCAGCCTGGCGAATGGCATCGCCGCTCCAGAACGCTACGGGCACCTGCTGTGCTTGCATGCGCTGCTGCAAGGCCCGGAGCGCATCGCGTGAGTCTGCTCGTTCGTACACCAACAATGACCCGTCTTCACGCAGCAGGTGCGCACGTCCGATGCTGTGCAGCAGGCGTTGCCACGCACCCAGGCTGCCTTCGTTGAGCACGCGAATAGCTGCGACGCTACGCTGATAGGGTGCCGAACGCAGGTTCAACAGCAGCCGCAGGAACCAGGGCAGGGCGCGCGGCAGGTATTTCCAATCCAGGCGCAGCGGGCCCATGGGGTCCAGCAGCATGCCGGGCAAGCGCTTGAGGATCGACACATCGGCAATCGGGAACACCTGTTCGGTCGCCAGGTGCCCGGCGTTGCCATAGGACGCGCCCATGCCGGGTTCCTGTTGATCGACCACCACCACGTGCCGGCCCTGACGCGCCAGTTGCAGGGCGCACGCGACGCCAATGATGCCGGCGCCGACTACGACGATATCGGGATCGGACATCGCTTATGCCTCTCTCTGGCCATCAAGCAGGCGCCGCAGCAACAGCGGGTTGCCGTGCTGGAGCGCGGCCGGCAGCAATGCATCGGGGAAATCCTGATAACACACCGGTCGCAGGAAACGCTGGATCGCCGCCGTACCCACCGATGTGCTGCGCGGATCCGAGGTGGCCGGGAAGGGGCCGCCGTGGACCATGGCATCACAGACTTCCACACCCGTCGGCCAGCCATTGACCAGCAGGCGACCGGCCTTGCGCTCCAGCACTGGCAGCAGGGCCTTGGCATCGGGAAGGTCGTTCTCATCCATGTGTAACGTGGCGGTGAGCTGGCCTTCGAGATGCTCGGATACTTGGCGCACTTCTTCACTGTCGGTGCAAACGACTAGCAGTGACGCCGCGCCGAACACTTCCGCTTGCAGATGCTCATTGGCCAGGAACGCCTGCGCCTGGGTCACGAACAGCTGGGCCTGGCCCTGGTTGGGGCCTGTCACCGGCAAACCCTTTGCGGCCACCTTTGCATGTTCAGCGAGTTCGCCTACGCCTGCAGCGTAGGCACTGGCAATGCCCGGCGTGAGCATGGTCTGTGCCCCACAGGTCGGCAGTAAGCCACTGGCCAGGCTGATGAAGCCATCCAGGGCTGGGCCTTGCACCGCAATGACCAACCCCGGGTTGGTACAGAACTGCCCGGCGCCCTGGGTCAACGACGCCACAAAACCCTGGGCCAATGCTTCACCCCTGGCCGCCAATGCTGCCGGAAACAGGTACACCGGGTTGATCGAACTCATCTCCGCGTACACCGGAATCGGCTCTGGCCGTGCCTGCGCTGCCTGGATCAACGCCAGGCCACCGCTGCGCGAGCCGGTAAACCCGACGGCCTTGATGCGCGGGTCGGTGACCAGCGCAATGCCCACCTCGCGGCCCGAACCGTACAGCAGCGAAAAAACGCCCTCCGGCAGACCGCACGCCTTGACCGCCTGCGCCACCGCACGACCCACCAGTTCACTGGTGCCAGGGTGCGCGCCGTGGGCTTTGACGATGACCGGGCAACCGGCAGCCAGCGCAGAGGCGGTATCCCCACCGGCCACGGAAAAGGCCAATGGGAAGTTGCTGGCGCCAAACACCGCGACCGGGCCGAGCGCGATATGGCGTTGCCGCAGGTCTGGACGGGGCAGGGGCTGGCGTTGCGGTTGTGCGTTATCAACCCGCACATCCAGCCATTCCCCGGCACGCACGGTGCGGGCAAAGGTGCGCAGTTGCCCGCAGGTGCGCCCACGTTCGCCCTGGATACGTGGGCGGGGCAGGCCGGTTTCGGCAACGGCGCGGTCGATCAGTTCATCGCCGAGGGCCTCGATGTGCGCGGCGATGGTCTCAAGGAAAGTGGCGCGCGCCTCCAAAGAGGTTTCGCGATAGGCATCCAATGCCGCCCACGCCAAGGCACAGGCCTGTGCGACATGCTCGCCGTTGCCGCCGAGGTAGGCCGGTTCCAAGGCGGCATCGGTGGCGGGATTGATCGCCCGGATCGCTTTGCGATTGCCGGCAGTGGCGTGCTGACCGATCAGCATCTTGCCCGTCAGAGTCATGGGTATTTCCTGGAAAAAAGAGGGTTGGCCGCTGCGAGCGTCGCAGCGGCGCGCGAAGGGTCAGGCGACGTTCTGTTCCGCCGACCAGCTGGCGTACCACTGGCGGAACAGGGCGTACTGGTTCTCTGCGTAACGACGCTGGGCATCGCTGAGGGCATCGGTTTCGTTGAAGTGCAGGGCGTAGCCCTTGTCACCGTTCAGCACCATCAAGTGTTTGTAATACAGCACCAGGTCGCAGCCCTCGTCGAAGGACGACAGCACCGCCAGCGCAGCTTCCAGTTCACGCGCCTGGCGACGGGCCTTGGCATCGCCCTTGGCGGCTTTTTTACTCAGGGCCACCAGTTGCAGCACTTCCCGAGGCAGTGCGTTGCCGATGCCGGTGATGGCGCCGGTGGCATTGCAGTTGACGAAACCGTGCACCACCTGGGTGTCGACCCCGACCATGAGGGTCACGCTGTCGTCCTGGGAGGTGATGTGTTCGGCGGCGTAGCGCAGGTCGGCACCGCCACCGAACTCCTTGAAGCCGATCAGGTTCGGGTGTTCGCGGCGCAATTCGAAGAACAGCTCGGCGCGGGTCGCGAAGCCGTAGTACGGGCTGTTGTAGATCACCGCCGGCAGGCCTGGCGCAGCCTTGAGGATCGCCGAAAAGTGCGCCTTTTGTGCGGTGGCGGAGGCACCCCGGGACAGCACACGCGGAATCACCATCAAGCCATGAGCACCGACCTTGGCGGCGTGGGCCGCATGGGCCACGGCTTCGCGGCTGTTCACCGCGCCGGTGCCGACGATGGTCGGTACACCGGCCGCCACCAGCCGCGCCACGCCTTCCTGGCGTTCGGCCTCGGTGAGCAACGGCCAGTCGCCCATGGAGCCGCAGTACACCACGGCGCTCATGCCGATATCGATCAGCTCGCGGCCCTTGGCGACCAGGGCGTCGAAGTCCGGCTTGCGCTCAGGCGTGCACGGGGTCATCAGGGCAGGGATGCAGCCGGTGAAGATGTTGTCGTTCATGGTGTTCACTCCAGTTTCCAGTAGGGGGAGGGCTCAGATGCCCCAGGCAAAAGGGTCTTGCGGGTCGATCAGCAAGGTGCTGTCGGCGGTCATGTGGGCACGGCCGGTGATGAAGGGGCGTACACGTTCGCCGTCCCATTCATAGCGGCCTTCGAATTGGCTGCCGGTGATGCTGGCTTGCACCCAGGTTTCGCCGGGCGCGAGTTTTCCATCGGCGGCCAGGCAGGCCAGCTTGGCGCTGGTGCCGGTGCCGCAGGGCGAGCGGTCGTAGGCTTTGCCGGGGCACATCACGAAGTTGCGGCTGTCGGCGTGGTCGTCGTCGGCGAACAGTTCGATGTGGTCGATCAGTGCACCGTCGGCGCCGTGGATGCCTTGGTCTTCCAGGGCCTTGAGCATCGCCCAGGTGTAGTCGGTGAGGGCGTCGACGTTGTCCATCTGCAGGCGCTGGCCATGCTCCGACACCAGGAAAAACCAGTTGCCGCCCCAGGCGATATCGCCATGGACTATGCCGTGACCCGGCACGAGCACTGCGATCTGCTCGCGATAGCGGTAGGCAGGAACGTTGCGCAAGGTCACCGCGCCGTCTTCGTGCAAGGTAGCCGCGACCGGCCCGACGGGTGTGTCGATTGTGTGCACGCCGGGCGCGATGCGACCCAGGTGATGCAGGGACGCGACCAGGCCAATGGTGCCGTGTCCACACATGCCGAGGTAGCCGGCGTTGTTGAAGAAGATCACTCCGCAGATGGCGCCCGGCGTGACCGGCGCGCAGTACAGCGCGCCGACCAGCACATCATTGCCTCGCGGCTCCAGGATGCAGGCGCGGCGCCATTGGTCATGCTCGGTGCGCAGGTGGTGCAGCTGATCGGCAATCGTGACGCCTTCCAGCGCCGGAAAACCGCTCATCACCAGGCGCGTCGGTTCGCCGCCGGTATGGGAGTCGATCACGTGCAATCGCTTCATAAAACGCTCCTGAATCAGTAAGTCGCAGGCGTCAGCGGGGCGTGAGGCTCGTCAACCGCTTCGCTTTCATCGGCTTCGTGTTCCAGCCGAACCAAGTGAGCTGGCACGCCAGTGGCGGCGCCCCAGTAGTAAATGCCGAGTGCGCATGCCGCGACCACAAGGGTGTCGAGCGGATGGCTGAGCACACTGATGCCGCCAAAACTGCCGAGCTTGGACAGCAGGATGGTCACTGCGTAGAAGCCGATCAGCCAGGCTGAGGAACGCACTTGCTGCTTGAGGTCGAGGTGCGCGGTCGGCACCCAGCGCGCGCACAACAGGTACACCACGAACATCAGGATTTGCAGGCCGAGCAGCCAGGACACCGTGCCCCAGCCGGACCAGTACACGATCAGCGCAGCGATGATGAACGACAGCGGACCGAGCACGGCCATGCCCTTGACCCGGAACGGCCGCGCCATCTGCGGTGCATTGCGGCGCAGTGCGGCGACGGTCACCGGGGCCACGGCATAGCTGAGGATCAACGCGGCGGACACCACATTGATCAGCGCTTCCCAGGAGGGGAACGGCAGGGTCCAGAATACCGACAAGCCAAACGTCAGCCACAGCGCCGGGCGCGGGATGCCGGACTTCTCGTCGATACGCGTGAAGATCTTGAAGAACGTGCCGGTCTGCGCCCAGCCATACACCACCCGCGGCGTGGCGTTCATGTAGATGTTGCCGCAGCCGCTGGGGGAGATCACCGCATCCGCCACCACCAGGTAGGCCAGCCAGCCCACACCCAGCGCCAGGGCGATATCCCGATAGGGCAGCGCCAGTTCCTTGCTGATCCCGGCCCAGCCGTTGGCGAGCATTTCCGTGGGAACGCCGCCCAGGAAGGCGGTTTGCAGCAGCACGTAGATCGCGGTCGACAGCAACACCGAGAGGATCAACGCAATCGGAATCGTGCGCTGCGGGTTCTTCACTTCACTGGCCACCGAGATGATCGGTGTGAGCCCCAGGTAGGCAAAAATCACCCCGCCCGCAGAAACCGCCATCTCGATCCCGGACAGGCCGAACGGCGCAAAACCCTGTACCTGAAAGTTCGCCGGCTTGAAGAAGGTGAACAGCACACCGATCACCAGCAACGGCACGATGAACTTGAACACGCTGACCAGGTTATTGGCGATGGCGAAGGTCTTCACGCTGCGGTAATTGAGCACGAAAAACAGACAGAGCAGGGCGAACTGCACCAGCCAGCCGAGGGTGGTCGGGTCGCTGGAACCGACCTTGGTCAGCTCGGGAAACCAGGCCGCGGCGTATTGGCGCGAGGCGACCACTTCGATGGCGACCAGGCTGGAAAATGCGATCAGCGTGATAAAGCCCATCAGGTAGCCCAGCAACGGGCCGTGGGAATAAACCGGGTAGCGCACCACGCCACCGGCGCGGGGCAATGCGGCGCCCAACTCGCAGTACACAATCCCCAGCAGCAACACCGCGAACCCGCCAATGAGCCAGGAGATGATGCCCGCCGGGCCGGCAATGGCCGACACATGACTGGCTGCGAACAACCAGCCCGAACCGAAGATGGCCCCCAGCCCGATAAAGGTGAGGTCCATCAATGAAAGTTGTTTCTTGAACTTGCCTTGACCTGACATAGCGTCGCCTTCTTGTGAGTTATTGGATAGGCATGCAGTGGCCATACAGTGAACTCACGGGCGGCGGCGCGATTGATGTTTTTTGCCGACATCGATGACGAAATCGGCACAGTTTTCGTGGCTCGACAGCGCTCAAACCATCGGGCAATCTGCGTGCGTCGAGGCATTCAACAGGGGATCGAAAGTCATGTTGCAGACTGCGTTTGCGGCCCTGTGCCAAGGGGATGAGGCCAATCGACCCCACAGCATCGAGCTGCTCCTGGCCGGTGTGGTGCAGCTGTTGCCGATGCTGGATGTGATCCCCAATGCGGCGATTTTCATCAAGGACACCCAGGCCCGCTACCTCCTCGCCAACCGTACGTTGGTACAACGCTGCGGCCTCAAGCAGCTGCAACCGCTGCTGGGCAAGACCAGCGCACAAGTGTTCCCCGCACAACTGGGGCCGGGTTACACCGAGCAGGACCGCCGCGTGCTGGAACAGGGCTTTGTGCTGGAAGACCAGCTCGAACTGCACCTGTATGGCACCCGTGAACCCGGCTGGTGCCTGACCCACAAGTGGCCGCTGTACAACCACCTCGGCGCGATCATTGGCCTGGCCGGTATCTCGGTCGACCTGCAAACCGCCAGCGAGAGCCACCCCGCCTACCAACGCCTGGCCGCCGTGGACGCGCATATCCGTGCGCACTTCAACCGCCGCGTCACCCTCGGTGAGTTGACCCGCATCGCCGGGATTTCCGTGGCGCAGTTGGAGCGTTACTGCAAGCGCGTGTTCCACCTCACCCCCCGGCAAATGATCCAGAAAGTGCGGCTGGAACACGCCCACCGGTTATTGCACAGCGACCTGCCGATCACCGAGGTGGCACTGCAGTGCGGGTACACCGACCACAGTGCGTTCACTCGGCAGTTCAAGGCCTCGACGGGGTTTACGCCGAGGCAGTATCGGGACACTCGCTGAATGAAGCGTTTCTGTAGGAGCCGGCTTGCTGGCGATGGCAACACCGCTGTGTGTGGAACCCAGCGAGTACGTTGAGATGGATTGCAGGACTGCGAGGATGGCATTGAGCTATCATGGTGGGCGCTTTCATGCCGCACCTCAGATTGTTAAAGGATGATTCAGTGACTCAAGGAATAGTGATCAGGTTTAAACGGAGCATCAGCGCCTTCCTCAAGGTATGGAGAGCGCACAAGGCGATACCCTTGAGTGAAGAGGGTTTCGTAGACTTGACGCCTGTATTGCTCGAGGGGGCGCAGGCTGATCGCTATGTCAGTGAGTTGCTGCACGCGCTCGAAAACGAGCAGGTTCGCAACATTGCGATAACGGGTGGGTACGGCGCAGGCAAGAGCAGCGTGATCAGGACTTTTTTTGATCGTCACCCCGAATACGAGCCTGTATTCGTCTCCCTTGCCACGTTCAGTCAAGACAACCCGGCAGAGCGTGCAGTATCGCCGGCTGAACCGCCGGCCAAAAACGATGATCTGATGCCACGCATTGAGGAGACCATCGTCCAGCAGCTGCTCTACGCCGTACCTGCGCGTAAGGTGCCAAAAACGCGGTTGAAACGCATCGTACACGCCTCGAATGCCCGCAACCTCTTTCATACGGTGTTCTTCGCCCTGTTGGTTGCCTGTGGTGTGCGGCTGTACCTGCCTTTCGTCGATCCTATGCCCAAATACGTTCCCGATTGGCTTATCACTCAACTGTTGTGGGTGCCGGATAGTTGGACCCTGGCGTTCGTCCTGGCTGCGGGTGTGTACTTGCTGTATTGCGCCTTGAAGTACTTGTCGCTTTTCAGCATCGACGGGCTGACCCTCAAAGGCGGGAAACTGGAATCCCTTCACCATGGTTCAGTGCTGCACAAGCATGTCGACGAGATCATCTACTGTTTCGAACGCAGTGATATCAACGTCGTCGTGATCGAGGACCTTGATCGATTTGGCATTCAGGACGTGTTTTTTCGCCTGCGCGAAATCAACTTCACCATCAAGCAATCACCACAAATCAAGCGTCCCGTGCACTTCATCTATGCAATACGCGATGAACTGTTCTTCGCTGACGACCAGGCAAAGTTCTTTGACCTGATCATTCCCGTGGTACCCGTAGTCAACTCGGAGAACTCGCAGGAAAAGATGATGGACCTGCTCAAGGCAAAACGCTTTGATTCAATTCGCCGTTTCGACCCTGTGCTGATCGAGACGGTGTGTTACTACATCGACGATATGCGGTTGATCAAGAACATCATCAACGAGCTGGACCTGTTCTCCAGCCTGCTGGGTGGTCGCGGCGTGAAACTGGACGTTAACAAACTGTTGGCGATGGTGGCCGTGCGCAACCTGTACCCGGAGGCCTGTGCCGAGCTGCTCAAGCGACGCGGGCCGATTTTTTCTGTCTTCAATGAGTTTGGTGCTTGGCGTATTGCCCAGGCAAAAGAGATTGATGCGCAGATATCTGACGTGCGAGAGCAACTGGCGATTGTGGAGCGCGAACACCTTGCGAGTCTGGAAGAACTGAGGGTTTGCGTTTGGTACCAGGTCGTCAAGCTGATCAATCCCGTGGACACCACTGATCTCACGTACGACAACGAAGTGACAATGACGTTGACGGAGTTTGTACAAGACGAGTTTTTTGATGAAGTGATCAAGAAAAACCGGACGCTGTCCATGGAAAGTCGCCATCACATCAACTTTAACACTCAGGTAAAAACGGTTGAGAGTGAGCGCGTCTTGCACTTGACGTCATACCGGGAACGCGCTTCGGGACTGACGGCTGAGCGGGAGGTTTTTACCAGGAAAATCGAAGCGCTGAACAATCAGAGCATCCGCATCCAGCGCATGTCGTTCAGAGAGGCTGCAAAGGCCGAGTATGGCGAAGTACTGACTCAGAAGCTCGGGTCTATAAAAGCGTTGATTTATCTGATGCGTGAAGGATATTTCGACACCGACTACTATGATTACCAAGGGTTCTTCTACGAAGGGTCGCTCACGCAGGATGACAAGAACCTGATCCTGGCCCTGCGCGGTGGTGAGTCACCAGAGGTGATGACAGTCGTCAATAACCCGGAGAGGGTGCTCGGCAAACTTGACCAAAAAGCGTTGGGGGAGGGGCGCGGCTTGATTGCAGGGTTGGTCGATTACCTGTGCAGTCAATACACGGCTGCGGATCACGGTACCCATGGGTGGAAGCTGAACGCGATCCTCAGCACGGCAGCGCAATTCATGCCACGCTTTGCCAGTGTGGTGGATTCCATCCTGACAAGTGAAAACGCCCCCGCCTTGATTCAAGCTATCTACGACACCGACCCTGAGTCTCTTGAGGGGCTGTTCTCGTCAAAACGTTTTGTGGACAGCGGTCCAAAGCAGGCGTTGGTCTGCGCAATAGTCAGCAGCTTGGCTCCTGAGCAAATCAGCGCACTGGAAGACTGCGACCACGGCGTGCTAGAAAGCCTTGAAGGGTTGCAGGATGTCAGCGATGTCGTGTCGCTGCTTGCCAAGGGCGAGGCCACATGGGGCTGGTTGCGTCAACATCCTGTGCAATTTTATAACCTCAGTGATGCCGTCGCGGCGGATGACCTCAAGCAGTTGGTGAGCTGGGGGTTTATCGCGCCTGAACTGAAAATGCTTCGTTTGATATGCGCGTCATTTGAGTTGGGCTCGGAACAGGAGTCGCCTGTAACTTACCGTCGGCTGACAGCGTTGCGACTGGAGGGGATCGAAACGTTGTTGGAGCGTGACCCACAGAGACTGGTCCAGCAATTACTCAGCCAGACTGGCATGTTGGATGAGTCAGCAGAGTCTTTGGCCGCGTTGCTTACTGCTATTTATGCCGAGCCTGAGTGGGTCAGATCCTTGCTGGATCGCACAGACTGCGAATTCGCGACACTTGAAAGCGCCTCCATGAGTCTGTGGGTGCGGCTGATGGCTGCCGATAGGGTCAGTGACAAAGCTGAAGCCGTCTGGACATATTTTCGAGCGAATACCGATATCCTCACGCCGCGTTTTCACACCAAGGCGGAGCGTCACAACAGGGAGAAAAGAGCTGCCCTGAACAACTTCATCCTCCTGAACCTGGAGGTCTTGGGGGATTCTCTCTGGCAACTCCATCCCGATGACCATCACAAACTACAACTGTATTTACTAAAACAGGCTGTGATTTCTGATGAAGTGTTGTTGAGGTTGTTTTCGACGACCACACTGAAATCCACTGAAATGTTGAACACGATCCCGAGCGAACGCTGGGGCATGCTTGTCGCTTCAAGTTTTCTGCCGCATTCCGAGATGATGAGGGAGTTCGTCCATCTCCATGCGAGTCCGGAGCACGCTGCGTATTTCGAACGACGCAACCCCACATTCAATGCAACGAATAGCCCCTCGACGCCTCATATGACTACACCCGGTGTTATCGAGACTTGATACTGCCGCGTTGGACTCATCCACGACGACAGGTACCACGCTTATGACTGCGGCTGAAAACAACCATGTGAACTGGCTGGTGGAACAATCGATGCTGCACGCGGCCCGCCAGCGCGCCAAGCTCTACTCGGGCCAGGGCCGGTTGTGGCAGCAGCCTTACGCGCAGACCCGGCCCCGGGATGCTTCGGCGTTGTCGTCGGTATGGTTTACCGCCTACCCGGCCTCAATCGTGACCCGCGAAGGCGGCACGGTATTGGAGGCGCTTGGGGATGAGGCGTTGTGGCATGCGCTGTCGAAGATCGGCATCCAGGGCATCCATAACGGTCCGCTGAAAAAATCCGGCGGTTTGAGCGGTACACAGCACACGCCGACCATCGACGGCAATTTCGACCGCATCAGTTTCGAGATCGACCCGCAACTGGGCACCGAGGCGCAGTTGCAGGCGTTGACGCGCATGGCGGCGGCGCACAATGCGGTGATAATTGACGATGTGATCCCGTCCCACACCGGCAAGGGCGCGGACTTCCGCCTGGCCGAGATGGCGTACGAGGACTACCCCGGCCTGTACCACATGGTGGAAATCCGCGAAGAAGACTGGTCGTTGCTGCCCGACGTCGCCGAGGGCCGCGATGCGCAGAACCTCAGCCCGGCGCAGGTCGATGCATTGCGTGACAAGCACTACATCGTCGGCCAGCTGCAGCGGGTGATCTTCTTCGAGCCCGGCGTCAAGGAAACCGACTGGAGCGCCACCGACGTGGTGCTGGGCGTGGATGGCAAGCCGCGTCGCTGGGTCTACCTGCATTACTTCAAGGAAGGCCAGCCATCGCTGAACTGGCTGGACCCGACTTTCGCCGCGCAGCAGATGATCATCGGCGATGCATTGCACGCCATCGACGTGATGGGGGCGAAGATCCTGCGCCTGGACGCCAATGGTTTCCTCGGCGTGGAGCGCAAGCTGGACGGCACGGCCTGGTCCGAGAGCCATCCGCTGTCGATCACCGGCAACCAGTTGCTCGGCGGGGCGATTCGCAAGGCCGGCGGCTTCAGTTTCCAGGAGTTGAACCTCACCGTGGACGACATCGCGTCCATGTCCCATGGCGGCGCCGACCTGTCCTATGACTTCATCACCCGTCCCGCTTACCAGCACGCGTTGCTGATGGGCGACGCCGAGTTCCTGCGCCTGATGCTGCGCGAAATGCACCGCCAGGGCATCGACCCTGGCTCGCTGATCCACGCGTTGCAGAACCACGATGAACTGACCCTGGAACTGGTGCACTTCTGGACCCTGCATGCCCATGACACTTTCCTGTACCAGGGCCAGACCTTTCCCGGGAACATCCTGCGCGAGCACATTCGCGAACAGATGTACGAGCGCCTGGCCGGCGAACAGGCACCGTACAACCTCAAGTTCGTCACCAACGGCGTGTCCTGCACCACCGTCAGTATCATCACGGCGGCGCTGGGGATTCGCGACCTGGACGCCATCACCCAAGCGGATATCCAGCAGATACGCCAGATCCATTTGCTGTTGGTGATGTACAACGCCATGCAGCCGGGGGTGTTTGCCTTGTCGGGCTGGGACCTGGTGGGGGCGCTGCCGCTGGCGGCCGAAGAGGTTGAACACTTGATGCAGGACGGCGATACGCGCTGGATTCATCGCGGTGCTTATGACCTGGTGGATTTGAACCCGGATGCCGAATTGTCCGCCGGCCAGATGCCGCGCTCGAAAAGCTTGTATGGCAGCCTCAACAGCCAGTTGCAGGACCCTGAGTCGTTTGCCTCGCAGCTGCAAAAAATCCTCGCGGTACGCCGTGCCTATGACATCGCCGCCAGCCGCCAGATCCAGGTGCCGGAAGTGGAAAACCCGGGGCTGCTGGTGATGGTCCATGAATTGCCGGCCGGTAAAGGCATACAAATCACCGCGCTGAACTTCGGTGCCACGCCCATCACCGAAACCCTGCATTTGCCGGATATTGGCGCGGGCATGGTGGTGGACATCATCAATGAGCGGGTCGAGGGTGACTTGACGGCGGAAGGCGAGTTTACGATCACGCTGGATGCCTATGAGGGCCTGGCGCTGCGGGTGGTGAGCAACTCGCCCCTGTAATTGCGGGGGCGAGCTTGCAGCTGACTCAGTAGAGCTGCGGCACGATCAACTCCGGCGGCGTGGGGCTGCGGGAATAATCTTCCTGCCGCACACGCTGTGGCAACTCGATTACCGGCAATTGCACTTCTTCATACGGCATCTGCCCGAGCAAATGGTGGATGCAGTTGAGGCGGGCTTTCTTCTTGTCATCGGCTTGCACCACCCACCATGGCGCTTCGGCGATGTGGGTGCGCTCAAGCATGATTTCCTTGGCCTTGGTATAGGCTTCCCAGCGCCGACGGGATTCCAGGTCCATGGGGCTGAGTTTCCACTGCTTGAGCGGGTCGTGAATGCGGCTGAGAAAACGCAGGTGCTGTTCCTGGTCGGAGATGGAAAACCAGTACTTGATCAGCTGGATGCCGGAGCGGGCGAGCATGCGCTCGAACTCCGGCACGCTGCGGAAGAACTCTTCGTACTGCTCGGCGTTGCAGAACCCCATGACCTGCTCGACGCCGGCGCGGTTGTACCAACTGCGGTCGAACAGCACGATTTCACCGGCGGCTGGCAGGTGTGAGACGTAGCGCTGGAAGTACCACTGGGTCTGTTCGCGGTCGTTCGGCGCGGGCAGGGCGGCCACCCGGCAGACCCTGGGGTTCAGGCGCTGCGTGATGCGCTTGATCACACCGCCTTTGCCGGCGGCATCCCGCCCTTCGAACAGGATCACCACCTTGTGGCCGGTCTTGACCACCCAGCTCTGCAACTTCACCAGTTCGCCTTGCAGGCGGAACAGCTCGCTGAAGTATATGCGGCGTGCGGTTTTTTCGGCGCTTTCACCCACATGTTCGTCAAACAGCGCATTGAGGTCGTGCCCGTCTTCGGATAATTCCAGTTCCAGCTCTTCGTCACTGTGATCCAGCAGTTCACGGTGGATGCGTTGCATCAAGGCGTCTTCGATCGAGGACATGGACGGAGCTCGCGTGGTGGGAGATGGCAAAGTCTTAGTCTCAATTTGTTACGAACCAATGACGTCAAAATGCCTGATTGCGGGGGGAGAGGGGGACAACCAGGCGTTTTGCCACTCCACGTTCATAAAACCGTAACAAGATTGTTGCAGAGTTCCCCAGCCCGTAATTCACAAGGATTTTCCTGAATGAAACGTCTGATGAAGTCTGCTGCACTCGCCGTTGCGGTTTCTCTCAGTGCCACCTCGGTGTTTGCTGCCGAGAGCATCCGTCTGACCGGTTCCGGTGCGAGCTTCCCCGCGCCGATCTACCTCACCTGGTTCAAGGATTTCAGCAAGAAAACCGAGGGCGTCACCGTTGACTACCAGTCCAAGGGTAGCGGTGCGGGTGTACAGGACTTCCTGAACAAAACCGTCGATTTCGCCGCCAGCGACTCGGCCATGAAAGACGAAGACATCGCCAAGGTGGCCGAAGGCGTGCAACTGCTGCCGATGACCGCTGGTGAAATCGTGCTGGCCTTCAACCTGCCGGGCAACCCTAAAGAGCTCAAGTTGCCGCGCGACGTGTACTCCAACATCTTCCTGGGCAAGATCACCAAGTGGAACGATCCGAAGATCGCTGCCGCCAACCCTGGCCTGAAACTGCCAGAGCTGCCGATCACGGTGGTGGTGCGCGCAGACTCCAGCGGCACCACAGCGGTATTCACCAAGCACCTGTCGGCGATCAACCCTGAGTTCCAGAAAGACCTGGGCGAAGGCAACACCGTCAACTGGCCTGCCAGCGACAAGTTCATCAAGTCGCCGAAGAACGACGGCGTGACCGCCACCGTGCGCCAGACCCCGGGCGCCATCGGTTACATCGAGTACGGCTTCGCCAAACTGGCCAAGGTTGACTTTGCCCAGTTGCAGAACAAGGCCGGCAAGTACGTGGTACCAAACGCCGAAAGCGGTGCCGAAGCCCTGGCTGCGGTGAAGATGCCGGAAAGCCTGGTGGCTTGGCTGCCGGATCCGGATGGCGCCAAGTCCTATCCGATCACCTCCTACACCTGGATGATCTTCCGCAAGGACAACGGCAACCCGGCCAAGGCCAAGGCCATGCGTGAAATGGTCGAGTACAGCCTGACCGAAGGCCAGAAAATCGCCGACTCGATGGGCTACATCCCGCTGCCTAAATCGGTAGTCGACCAAGTTCGCAAAGCTTCCGCCAACATCCAGTAAGGCTCGCCACGCCACTCCCGGCATGGGCGGTCAGCCATGTCGGGAGCGATCCCCCCTTGTTCCGGAATCAACCAATGAACAAACCCTTTGTCGTACCGGTCAACCCGGATTCTGCGTGCCAGCCACCCTCTACCAAGGATTTCGTGGTTGACCGTACCTTCCGTGCGCTTGCACGCATCGGCGTGGTGTTGGTGCTGGCGCTGGTCTTCGCGCTGGTCTTCGAAGTAGGGCGCAAGGCACTCCCCGGCATGGAAAAGCACGGTTTCGATGTGCTGTTCGGCAGTGTCTGGGACGTTAACCAAGGCAAGTACGGCATTTTGCCAGCTATTTGGGGCACGCTTTACAGCGCCCTTATCGCGTTGCTGATCGCAGGTTTCTTCGGCGTCAGCATGGCGATTTTTCTTACCCAGGATTTCCTGCCGGCAAAACTGGCGGCGGTGTTTCGCACCATCGTCGAATTGCTCGCCGCCATCCCCAGCGTGGTCTACGGCCTGTGGGGCATCTACGTGGTGATCCCGGCCATCCGCCCGCTCACCGCGTGGCTGAACACTGAACTGGGCTGGATTCCTTTTTTTGGCACGTCCCTCAGCGGGCCGGGCCTGTTACCGGCCGCATTGGTACTGGCGATCATGATCCTGCCGACCATCGCTGCCGTTTCCCAGGACGCCCTCACGGGTGTACCGATGAAAACCAAGCAAGCCGCCTACGGCATGGGCACCACCCACTGGGAAGCGATTCTCAAGGTGATGGTGCCGTCCGCAGCAACCGGCATCTTCGGTTCCCTGGTGCTCGGCCTCGGTCGTGCCCTGGGTGAAACCATGGCCCTGGCCATGCTGGTGGGTAACGCCAATAACATCTCGCTGTCGCTGTTTGCCCCGGCCAACACCTTGGCGGCCCTGTTGGCGCTGAACTTCCCCGAAGCCGGCCCCAACGAGATCGAAGTGTTGATGTACGCCGCCCTGGTGCTGATGTTCATCACGCTGCTGGTGAACATCATCGGTTCGATGATCATGGTCTACGCCCAGCGGGGGACTAAATAATGACTGACCTTTCTACGCCGATGACGGCCATGCCGAGCCTGCAGCGCCGGTTCGAGGGCCGTGCCCTGCGCAGCCTGGTGCTGACCACCCTGGTGTGGTTCGGCGCGCTGCTGGCCAGCGTGCCGCTGATTTCCGTGCTCTACATGCTGATCACCCGTGGCGGTGCGCGCCTGAGCCTGGAAGTGTTCACCGAACTGCCGCCTACCGGTTTCGAGACTGGCGGCGGCTTCGGCAACGCCATGGCCGGTACCTTCGTGATGGTCGGTATTGCCGCCGCCATCGCGGTGCCGGTCGGCATCCTGGCGGCGATTTTCCTTGCAGAACTGGGGCCGGACAGCAAGCTGGCCAACGCCTCGCGCTTTGCCGCCAAGATGCTCACCGGCTTGCCATCGATCCTGGCGGGCGTGTTCGCCTACGCCCTGGTGGTGATGACCACCGGCACATACTCGGCCCCGGCCGGTGGCGTGGCATTGGCCGTGCTGATGCTGCCGATCGTGGTGCTGACGGCGGAAGAGTCGATGAAGATGGTGCCCAAGATCATGAAGGACGCCGCCTACGGCATGGGCTGCACCCGCTCGCAGGTGATCTGGAAAATCGTCTTGCCCACCGGCATGCCCGCGATCCTCACGGGCGTCATGCTCGCCGTGGCCCGCGCCGCCGGCGAAACCGCGCCGCTGTTGTTCACTGCGCTGTTCAGCAACTACTGGATCTACCACGACGGCAGCCTGGCGGTGATGAATCCGACGGCGTCCCTGGCCGTGCTGATCTACAACTTCTCCGGCATGCCGTTCGACAACCAGCTTGAGCTCGCCTGGGCGGCTTCGTTGGTGCTGGTGATGATCGTGCTGGTCGTGAATATCGTGAGCCGTATTTTCGGCAAGCCCAAGTACTAAGAACGGGAGCATCTGAATTTTGAACATGTCAACTGCGCAAGTAGCCGCTCCGTTTATCACCCAGTCGCCTGTGGTCATGGACTGCAAGCTGGACAAGATTTTCTACGGCAATTTCATGGCGGTGCGTGACAGCCATGTGCCGATCGAGAAAAACAAGATCACCGGTTTCATCGGCCCGTCCGGCTGCGGCAAGTCCACGGTGCTGCGTAGCCTCAACCGCATGAACGACCTGGTGAAGGGCTTCCGTTTCGAAGGCCATGTGCACTTCCTCGGCCAGGACGTATACGGCAAAGGCGTTGACCCGGTGGTCGTACGTCGCTACATCGGCATGGTCTTCCAGCAGCCGAACCCGTTCTCGATGAGTATTTTCGACAACGTGGCCTTTGGCCTGCGCCTGAACCGCTACAAGGGCGACCTCGGCGACCGCGTCAAGCACGCCCTGCAAGGCGCTGCGCTGTGGGATGAGGTCAAGGACAAACTCAAGGTCAGCGGCCTGTCGCTGTCCGGCGGTCAGCAGCAACGCCTGTGCATCGCCCGCGCCATCGCCACCGAGCCGGAAGTGCTGTTGCTGGACGAACCCTGCTCGGCACTCGACCCGATTGCCACGCGCAGGGTGGAAGAGCTGATGGTCGAGTTGAAGAAGGACTACACCATCGCACTGGTCACCCACAACATGCAGCAGGCGATCCGTGTGGCCGATACCACCGCGTTTTTCTCGGTGGACATCTCCCAGGGCACCCGTACCGGTTACCTGGTGGAAATGGGCGCGACCACGCAGATCTTCGAAAACCCGCGCGAACAAATGACCGGGGACTACATCAGCGGCAAGTTCAGCTGACCCGCCATTCATCGTTTTTCAGGATTGCCAATGACCGCAACACGTCGTCTTGATTTGCTCGCCATCGAACGCGCCCTGCGTGAGGTCCAGAGCCGTTTTGCCCAGCTCAGCCGGGACTTTACCGAGCCACGCGACCCGCTGACGGACGAAGTGCTGCAGAATGTGCTTGAAGGCTACGCCCTGATTGACGACTATGTGGCGCGCGGTATCGATCTGTTCGACCTTCAGCAGCTGAACCTGATGCTGGAGATCAACGCCACCGTGCTGTGCGGCACGGACCCGGTACGCAGGCGTGAATACGCCCAGCACCTGGCGGCCACCGAAGTGCATTTTTTCAACAATGTCGAAGGTGGCATCAAGGACTTGTACAACTGGTACTGCAAGCACCACAACGAGTCGGTGTGGAAGCGTGCAGCCGGGGTGTATGTGCGGGTCCTCAGCAAGCCGCAGTTGTTCATTGAAGGCAACCACCGCAGTGGCTCGCTGATCGTCAGCTACCTGTTAATGCGCGAGGGGTTGGCCCCATTTGTACTGACGCTGGACAACGCCGAGGGCTACTTCAACCCGTCCTCGGTCATACGCAACTCCGCCAAGCATGGCGTCATGGCCTTGTACGAATTGCCCAAGATCAAGAAAAAATATGCCGCGTTCCTGGAAGATAAGGCCCCTGATCCAATGGAGTTTTTCCTGAGCGACACACCTGTGCCTGTGTATCAGGGAAATCAATGATGGGAAGGTACCCAGTGCTCGACACAATCAAGCGGGTGTTCAAGCGTCAACGCATTCGTATCTCGTTCGATATCGATGACACGCTGGCCTGCCAGTTGCACCACAGCGCGACCGAACATAGTCGCTTGCCGGCGTGTGTGCACCGTTGGCTGGGTGAGCCGCTGCGCAGCGGCACCCGCAAGCTGACCCGCGAGCTGCGCCGCCAGGGCTGCAGCGTGTGGGTCTACACCTCGTCGGGCCGCACGCCGTCCTACATCCGTCGTTGGTTGTTGTTGTACGGCATTCATGTGGATGGCGTGGTCAACAGCGTGCGACACAACCAGGCTCTCACCGAGCGTGGGCTGACGAGCACACCGTCGAAATTCCCGCCGGCCTTCGACATTGACTTGCATGTCGATGATTCCGAGGGTGTGCAGCTTGAAGGCGTCGACCATGGTTTTCGCGTGGTGGTCGTCGACCCGGAAGACGAGCAGTGGGCGCAACGCGTGCTGGATGCGGTTGCGCAGGTCCAGGCGCAGCTTGCCCGGCAGCAACCGCAGCGGCACAAGGTGCCAGTGCGGGCGTATCCGGGGTTGACGCTCAACGGATAAAATCACTCGACGGATGAAATAAAAGGGAGCGACTGAGTGATCAGTCGCTCCCTTTTCTCTTACTGGGCGCTCAACGCCCCAAGAAACTCGGTATGGCGCAACACCTTCGAAAACATCGGCAGCGTGAAGTTTTCGGCGGCCTTTTGTTGTTCGTCGGTGAAGGTGGCGGTGCAGTCGCTCAAGGTCACCACGTTGTAACCCTTCTCATACCCTGATCGCACCGTGCCTTCGACGCAGCAGTTGGTCAGAAAGCCTGCCACCACCAGGTTCTGGACACCATTGTTGCGCAGCACCAGGTCCAGGCCCGTGGTGGCAAAACCATCCAGCCCGCGCTTGCCTTCCACGAGAATATCCCCGGGTTCACGGGTAATCGACTCGCTGATCTCGGCCCCCCAACTGCCGGTACGAAACGCGCTGCCGTCGGCTACACCTTTGAGAATCCCATAGTCGCGCAATGCCAGCTCCGGATAGCCTTCGGCGAACTGGATGGGCAGGTGAATGATCTTTACGCCCAGTGTGCGCGCTTGTTGCACGGTGGTGGCGGTGTTGGCCAGCATGTCGGACTGATGCATCACGTCTTTGACCGCGTCATGGAACACACCACCCGGGGTGGTGAAGTCGTTCTGGAATTCGATCAGGACAAGGGCGGTGGCGTTGGGATTCATCTCGGGTCTCCGATAGGGGGGGTCACTGCGGGTATTCCGCTACCAGCCGCTGGGGAACCAGAGGCGGGCGAGCCTGACGTCTCGGATCAGGCACATCGTCTTAGCATAGTCGGCTTCAACATCAATGGGCAGCGACCCGCAGGCTCGTCAGGAAAGGCTGATGGTTCAGTAGGAATACAAGGCCTCCAGTGTTAGATTCTTCGGGCTTCTCACCCCACAAGGACAGTGCAATGACCCGCTATTTCAAACATCCGGACAGTGACCAGGTTGAAGAGGTCGACGCCTTTCAGGTCCTGGCCGTACTGTTTCTCGGCCCTCTCTACCTGCTCTTCGCGGGCCTTTGGCGCCACTTGCTGATCTGGGGGGCCGCCCTCGGACTGGGCCTCTTGGCAGGCCCGCCCTGGGCGGCGATACCGATTGCAGTATTGCCCATCATCTACTGTTTCCTGATACGTAAAATCGTGGCAGGTGAGTATCTGAAGAAGGGCTGGGTCGAGGTGCCCGATCCAGCGCTGGCGCTCAAGAAGCCAGCGCCAGACGCTGCGTCTGTTACAGAATAGTTACGTCAAAGTCGCCTTCGCCGGCTTTTTGAAGGATGACGTCCGGACATACCTGGCCAGTTTCCACAGGCCACTACCCAATGCGGCCAGGGCAACGGCTACGAGCAAGTTGGCCACCCCTTCGCCAATCTGCTCGGGCGTCACAAATCGGGAAAGCATCTTCACCGACGCAGTGACGATCAGGTAGACGGTCAACATCCAAAACACGACCGCAGTCGCGTAGACCGGCATCGACAGGGTTGTGTGTAGCCAGGTAGGGGACTTGTGCATCAGCGATGACTTCCTTGTTGGGCTGAAGGGTCAGAGAGTCGTGGCAATGGCCTGGGCCAACTGCATGTCAGACATTAGGGGGGCAGTGTAGTTTGAACGGTAGTAGCGCGATGCCTGTTCAAACTGCGCCCCACGGATCTCTCCCCCTGAGCCGATATACGCAAGTGCATCGCTTTTGGAGGATTTGAACAGGTCAGGAATAGCGGAGGTTAACGCCAGGGCGCCGGAGGTCAGCACAAACGGAGCGACCGACGTGAGCATCAGCGCGGCCTGAAACGGGTTGTTGTTCTCGGCGGCCACGGCTGAGTTGCCGAGCACTGCCAGGGCAATGATTGTAAATACCTTGCGTGAGTCCATTCTGCGATGTGTCCATTCCGTTGGGGGCGTCACAGTACCAGAGCTGGCGGGTTGCCGAGCAACAGGTCTCTTGGACTGGCTTCCAAAAGCTAATCTAGATCACTGATCTAACAAGCTTTTTTCACCCGTCCAGTTGTGCGATAAAGCTGTCTTGCGACCTTGCATCGAGGCGAAGGGATCTATATATTCCCAACCCTGCAACACGCGCTGCCGCCCGAATGGCGAAACTGGTAGACGCATGGGACTTAAAATCCCCCGCTCGTAAGGGCGTCCCGGTTCGATTCCGGGTTCGGGCACCATAGATATCAAGGGCTTGCCGGGGAAACCTGACGCAGGCCCTTATCTTTTTTAAGAACAAAAAAAGCCCCGGATCATCCGGGGCTTTTTTGCATGTGCGGCTTATACAAACGGCTGACCACTAAATCCCCGTGGCAAACGCTGCAACCCTGGCAAGTCCGTCAACCGTTGTGTCCATGCACTGCGCCAGTCGACGGCGGTGTGGCTCTTGGCCTTGCGATTGGCACGGCGGGCGGCATTGCGCTGGGTGCGGCGCGCTTCCTTGTAGGCTTCGGTATTGCGGCAGGTACGGCATTTGACCCGGTTCAGCTCGTTGCTGGAAGGCAGGTTGTTGCCGTGGTGACCACAGGCGAGGTGGCCGGCGACCTTGAAGTGAATGACCATGTAAGCGTCTCCTTCTTGGGGGTACGCGCATCGGTAGACCCACGATGCACGCGGGGAGGGCGGGGTAGTAAAACCCCGGCACCTAAGGTTACGACCCCAGGTGCAGCTCAGCGTTCGGTTGGGTGTATGGCCTGTTCAAGGTCGAGGTCGGACGTTAACCTGCCACCCACCCCATCCATGAAAGGAAGTGATGATGAGTGCCGACACCCTGCCGCAAGAGGGTAGCTGCCGTTGTGAACGTGTACGTTTCAGCGTGAGTGCTGCCCCAGTGATCACCATGGCCTGTCACTGCACCGGTTGCCAGAAGATGTCCTCCAGCGCGTTCTCCTTGAGCGCGTTGATTCCCGCCAGCGGTTTTACGGTGACCCAGGGCTGCCCGGTGATCGGCGGCCTGCAGGGCGTGGACCGGCATTACTTTTGCCCGCACTGCATGAGCTGGCTGTTCACCCGTCCCCATGGCATCGATGAGTTCGTCAACGTGCGTGCGACGTTGCTGGATAACGCCGGCGATTACGTACCTTTCATGGAAACCTGGACCCGCGAAAAATTGCCCTGGGTGTCCACGCCCGCCGTTGAAAGCTTTGCGCAATTGCCCGAACCTCAGGAATTTCCGCGCTTGCTGCAGGCGTACGCCGAGTTCAGTCGATCAGCGCCAGCAAATCCGTAGTGCCCACATCCAGCCCCACCTGGCTCAGCAGGGTGGTGGCCTGGCCGCGATGATGGGTCTGGTGATTGAAGAAGTGCACCAGCAGGCCGAAGAACGGCTTGTCGGCTGCGACGCCGCGCATGTTGCTGTAGTGCAGGCGCTGATCCAGGTCGGGCTCGCGCACGGTGTGGGCCCAGTCGATGATCAGTTGGTCCAGCCAGGCGCGGTGGGTGGCCAGTTCGCGGATATCGGCAAATGCCAACTGCCTCAGGTCGAGCGGTGCGGCAATCGCCTCCAGCGGCGCCAGCGCTGTGTACCCGGCGGGATGCCCGGCAAAGCGCTTGAGCCACACGGTGTCGCCCAGCGCCACATGGTTCAGCGTGCCGAGGATCGAGCCGAAAAACGCCTGGCGATCCATCGACAACTGCGCGTCCGACAACGTGTTGGCCGCGTCGTAGAGCTTGCGGTTCATCCACTGGTTGTAGTTGGCCATCAATGCGATGTGTTCAATCCGGTTCACGTGGCTGTTCTCTCGAAGGCGCGGTGACGCAATGATAAGTCGCGCCCGCCCGGCGGTCATGGTGTTCCGGCAAGGCCGGGCTATGTTTGTTAAACGCCAACACTGCGCCCTGGGAGGGTAGCACCATGAACACCAGCGACTTACTGGAACAACTCTTGCGCGCCGGGCAAGGTGGCAGTGCTTCTTCGGGCGATGGCCTCGGTGGGCTATTGGGCGGTTTATTGAAAGGCACCAGCACCGGTAATGCTTCAACCGGTGGCGGCCTGGGTGACCTATTGGGTGGCCTTGGCGGCATGCTGGGCGGTGCGACGGGCGCTCGTCCTGCCCAAGGGCGTTCCGGGGGAATGAATTACGCGGCACTCGCGTCCCTGGGCATGGCCGCATTCCAGGCCTATCAAGCCTGGCAACGCCAGCAGGCCAACGCACAGCAGCAAGCCTTCCAGACGGTGGACCAGCTTGACGGCCCCGCCGCCGAAGCCCACAGCCACGCGGTATTGCGTGCCTTGATCGCGGCGGCCAAGGCAGACGGGCGCATCGATGAGCAAGAGCAGCAGTTGATCTCCAATGAGCTGGGCCGGCATACCGACGACCCGCAACTGCAAGAGTGGCTCGACGCCGAAGTGGCCAAGCCGCTGGATGCCGCGGATTTCGCCGAGTTTGCCAGCGACCCGGCCGTGGCGGCCGAGGTGTACCTGGCTAGTGTGATGCTGGTGGACGATCAGCAGGACGCCGAACGCAATTACCTGGACGACCTGGCAGGGCAGTTGCAAATCGACCCGCAATTGCAACTGCACCTGGAACAACAAGCCAAGGCCTAGAAACGCAGCGTGGCGCCGGTGGTCAACCACTGCGCCCGATCACCGATCAGGCTGCGGCCGACCACCAGGTCCACGTCGACGAATTCGCCCACATGCAACCGGGGCCCGGCCTGCCAGGCCTGGTCGCCGCCTTCCTGGCCGTAGCGTTCGGCGATCAGCGTCAGCAACGGCGCCACCTGGTATTCAAAACCGGTGCCCCAGGTCAGGCGGTGTTTCTGGTCACCATCGTTGTAGGCATGGGACCAGCCGGCATTCAGGTTAAGCCGCAGGGGCTCCAGCGGTTGCCAGGTCAACGGAATATTGAAGTCCGCGCCATCAAACCCGTGATGACGATCCAGGGCAAAGTGCGCGCCGGCGGACAGGGCCAGTTCCAGGCCCAGATCCTCCCGCGACCACAACTGGGCCTTTAGCTGCGGGTTCACCTGGGTTTCGCCCTTGTCTGTGCTGGTTGCACGCGACAGGGCCGCGCCCCATTGCACCGAAGGCAGCGCGGCGAAGGTGCAGGCCGGTGACAGCGTTTCTGTGTGGGTACTGCCGTCGTGGCGGTTGGCGGTGTACCAGGCGTCGACGTTGCATTCGCCTGGCGCGTTGATCGCACCGTCGTCGACCACATAGGAGCCGCCGGCCGCGTGGGCTTTTGACAGCAAGGCAATCGCCAGCAGGATGCCCAGGGTCAGGCCGATGAAGATCAAATTGCGCTGCAATGCGCGGCGTTTGGCCGGTGGCAGCAGCAGTAACGTGTGGCGTGCATCGCGGTAGTGACGCGCACGGTATTTGGCAAACCCGTCCTGACGGGCTGGGGTGTGTTTTTTGTGCATGATGCACCTCGCATGAATTCAGCTTTCTACGGTCAGTACCGAAATGCCGCTGGCTTTGGCCTGGCACACCAGCTCGCTGGTGTCGTCCCCGCCGGGCAGGGCGATGACCACATCGGGGCGGCTGTCGGTCAGCATGAAATGGTTGCGCTGGCGTTCCGCCTGTTTGCCGTGGCGTTGCCAGTTGGGCGGGTAGCGCACCACATCGATGCCCAGTTCCCGTGCCCATTCCTCGACGTCACTGCCGAGGAATTGATTGCCGCCGTGGATCAATACCTGCACCGGGCGCAGGCGGTGGTAAGCGTCCAGCACCTGGCGGGACATTTTGGTGTCGGCGTAATGACGACCTGCACAGATCAAGACGCGCATAGGGTGTTTCCTTGTAGTGCACGGTGGCGGCCGGGCGACCGCCACCGTTTAAACGGCGGGAGAGATCAGTACCACTGCTTGAAGCGGCGGATGTAGATCGTCTTCATCAGTTGGGCCACGCAGCAGTAGCTGAGCAAGGTGCCCACCAGCCATGGGAAGTAGGCCATCGGCAGCGGTTGCAGGCCCACCAGGGTGCCCAGCGGCGAGAACGGCACGTAGATCCCCAGCACGATCACCACGCAGGTCATCATCAACACCGGCCACGCGGCGGTGCTCTGGAAGAACGGGATCTTGCGGGTACGCAGCATGTGCACCACCAGGGTTTGCGAAAGCAGGCCCTCGATAAACCAGCCGGACTGGAACAGGGTCTGCATCTCGACGCTGTTGGCGGCGAACACGTACCACATCAGCGCAAACGTGGTGATGTCGAAGATCGACGAGGTCGGCCCGATCCAGATCATGAACCGGCCGATGTTCTTCGCATCCCACTTGCGCGGCTTGGCCAGGTATTCCTTGTCCATCTTGTCCCACGGCAGCGCCAGCTGGGAGATGTCGTACATCAGGTTCTGCAGCAGCAGGTGGATCGACAGCATCGGCAGGAACGGAATGAACGCACTGGCCACCAGCACCGAGAACACGTTGCCGAAGTTGGAGCTGGCAGTCATGTTCAGGTACTTCATGATGTTGCCGAAGGTCTCGCGACCCTTGAGCACGCCTTCTTCCAGCACCATCAGGCTCTTTTCCAGCAGGATGATGTCGGCTGATTCCTTGGCGATATCGGTGGCGGTGTCGACCGAGATCCCCACGTCGGCATCGCGCAGCGCCGGTGCATCGTTGATCCCGTCACCGAGGAAGCCCACGGTGTGGCCGTTGGCTTGCAGCGCCTTGAGCACCCGGGATTTCTGCAGCGGTGTCAGCTTGGCAAATACCGTGCGTTCTTCCACGCGGCGCAGCAGTGTCGCGTCGTCCATCGCTTCGATTTCGGTGCCCAGCAGCGGCTGGCCTGGATCGAGGCCGACCTGGCGGCAGATCTTGCTGGTGACCACGGCGTTGTCGCCGGTGAGCACTTTGATCGCCACGCCAATCTGTTGCAGCGCGGCAATCGCTGGGCCGGCAGTTTCCTTCGGTGGATCGAGGAAGGTCAGGAAGCCCTGGATCACCAGGTTGCGCTCATCGGCCGTGGTGTATTGCTGACGCGCCAGGGATTTAGGAATGTGACGGGTCGCCACCACCAGCACGCGGAAACCGTCTTCGTTGTAGTCGTTGGCAATCGCCAGCAACTCCTCGCGGCGACGCTCATCCAGTGGCACCGCAGCGCCGGCTTCCATCACATGGGTGGAGATGCCCAGCATCTCTTCCACGGCGCCTTTGCACACCAGCAGTTGATCGTCGGCGGCATCCTTGACCACGATTGACAGGCGACGGCGGACGAAGTCGAACGGCAACTCATCGACCTTGCTGTAGGCAAACGGCACCTGGAACTTCGGATTACGTTCCGAGAACTCCACCACGGCCTGGTCCATCAGGTTTTTCATGCCGCTCTGGTGATGGCTGTTGAGCCAGGCCAGGGACAGCACCGCATCATCACGTTGGCCGAAGGCGTTGACGTGGTGTTCGAGGATGATCTTGTCCTGGGTCAGGGTGCCGGTCTTGTCGGTGCACAGTACGTCCATCGAGCCGAAGTTCTGGATCGCGTTGAGGCGCTTGACCACCACTTTGCGCTTGGCCATGGCCGTGGCGCCCTTGGCCAGGTTGGCGCTGACGATCATCGGCAGCATTTCCGGGGTGAGGCCTACGGCAACCGCCAGGGCAAACAGGAACGCATCGCCCCAGTCACCCTTGGAGAAGCCATTGAGCAGGAACACGATCGGCACCATCACCAGCATGAAGCGGATCAGCAACCAGCTGACGCTGTTCACGCCCCGGTCGAAGGCGGTTTGCACCCGCGAGCCGACAATCGCCTTGGCCAGGGAGCCAAAGTAGGTGCGTGCCCCGGTGGC
This sequence comes from Pseudomonas sp. FBCC-B1565, assembly GCF_059133265.1. NCBI lineage: Bacteria > Pseudomonadati > Pseudomonadota > Gammaproteobacteria > Pseudomonadales > Pseudomonadaceae > Pseudomonas > Pseudomonas sp. FBCC-B1565. The sequence goes on along the minus strand of NZ_CP101438.1, from coordinate 3,552,578 downwards.
CACGACGACAGCCTGCGCACGCCCGCTGACCACGTTGGTGCCCATGAAGCAGATGTTGGGCAGGTCCAGCAGGTTGCCCTGGTCGGCGGCCATGGAACTGGCGGATTTCTGCGTGACATCGCCGAGGGTGTCGTACTTTTCGACCGGCAAGGCTTCGCCGGTCAGCACCGCCTGGCTGATGAACAGGTCACGGGACTCGATCAGGCGGATATCGGCCGGGATCATGTCGCCGGCCGACAGCTGCACGATATCGCCGGCTACCAACTCGCGCATCGGCACCTCACGCAGGGTCGGCTGGGAACCCACTTGCTCACGGCGTAGCACGGTGGCGGTGGTGCGGACCATGGCCTTGAGGGCTTCGGCGGATTTGGCCGAGCGGTGTTCCTGCCAGAAGCGCAGCAGGCTGCTGAGCAATACCATGGTCATGATGATGATGACTTTGGTCGGGTCGGCGTCTTCGCCTTCCTGCATCGGCAGCCAGCAGTCAGTGAAGAAACTGATGCCGCCCAGGGTCAGCAGTACATAGATGAACGGGTTGTTCAGTGCCTGCAGGAACTGCACGATGGCGTGAGGCGGCTTGTCATGCGCCACTTCGTTGTAGCCTTCGCGTTGCAGGCGCGCCTGGGCGTCCAGCTCGGTGAGGCCGTCTTTGGTGGCGCGGACGTTGGCCAAGGTGGCCGACAGTCCGTTCTGGGCTTCGCGGGCGGCACGCATCGACAGTTTGGTGTCGGTGTGGCTGCTGCTCTTTTTGTTCAATGGGGCGTTTTTTACGGCGCTCATGGTGTGTGCTCCTGTCGCCAATTTTTCGACAAAACATACCCGTTACCGGCCTGATGACAGGCGAGCGAAAGCATGCCGAGTCGCTAACTTCGCGATCGGTTTAAATAAGGTGTTCACATAACTTCTACAGCGCCCGCTAACAGCGCGTTAATTAACTAACGCGCAGCGGGCTACTACTGGACGTGTTCATAAAGAACTCCAGAACAATAATCAGGAAGTTGCTGTTTCCAGCCGGGTCAGGCGGCGCGAGCGCTCACATACAGACCGAGCATCAAGCTGGCCTGGGCCAGGCTGGAAACCTTGGGTCTCTGTGGGTCTTGAGGGTCGGCGTGATCCCAGTGCTGGACCAGTTGGCCGCTGTCAGGGCAGATACGCCAATGCGCCAGCGGGTGAGCCGGGCGCATTTGAGGGGAGGGTGCAGCAAAGGCAGAGCGGGTAGGCGAAAAGCCTACAGGCTCGCGGCACAGCTTGGCGCGCAGGGCGGCCGCGAGTGTGCGTACATCGGGCAAAGCAAGGGTTAGCAAGGTCATAACACACCTCGGGACCGGACGGGCGACCGGCGAGGCAGTTACGGTGGAGCATCAAGCTCTAGCGCAGCTTACCGGACCGGGGAGGCGAGTCCTGTCATGTTCTGGGTTTGGCGCCCGATGCCCGCCAAGGCGGTGCTCGGACAGCGACTAGATACTGTGTCCATTGGCTTCTTTTGTGAGGTTTAAAAAAGGCCCCAGTTGCAGGCACGGGCAATCTACTCAGGCGGTTACAAAATGTCAACGCATGATTAGTTAAAATGGCCGCTGTTCAGAGTTTATTCAGACAAGGAGCACTCGTAAGTTGCCGGATATATAACTTCATATCCCGAGTGCAGCCAGAATAGCCAGATAGATCAATACCACGCCACACACGCCATAGCTGACGCGTTGCCATAATGCAGAAGCGTTCTGGCGTATCAGATTCACCAGTGCCGCTATTAGAAAACACGACAACAGCGACGCGAGCATGAACCCGGCAAAGAACATCAGCGTCTGCCCGTGGCTGGGCGTGGTGCCGACAATCCCCGACAGCGCACTGCCCAGTGCGCCCCAGTAGACGATGTTCTTCGGGTTGGCCAGGGAAATTGCGGCGCCTACCGCCAGGGCATTTTGCCGGGTGCTGGCGGGCGCGCTGTCCGGTTGTGGCAGGTGCCAGGCATCGACCAGGCTGCGTACGCCCAGCCAGGCCAGGTACAACGCACACACCACCGTCAACGGCACACGCACCGCGTCATGCTGGATCAGCAGGGCGATCCCGGTCAGGCCGATCACTGCCCACACGGCATCGCCCACCAGTGAGCCGAACTGCACCAGCAGGGCTGGTGTAAAGCCATGCAGCAAGCCACGGCGCAGGGTCTCCGCGAGCACGGCGCCGGGGGAGAGGCAAAACACAAAACCGAATATCAGTGCATAAAAAAAGATCGTCAGCATGCCTGCATTTCCTTCAAGTGAGGCGGGGCAGTGTGAGGATGTGCAGGCGCGGTGTCTTGGACCAGATTGCTCTGTTCAGCGTTTTACGGTGCTTTGGTAGTGGCCAGGGGTGATGCCGTAGGCCGCCCGGAAATGCCGGTTCAGGTGACTCTGGTCGGCGAAGCCCAGGTCGTGGGCCGCCTCGCCAGCGGGGACGCCCTTGCGCAACAGGCCTTTGGCGCGACGGGTACGCAACTGCATGGCCCACTCCCGGGGCGTCAGCCCGGTTTCTTTCTGGAAGGCACGCAGCAGGTGGAATTTGGACAGCCCCAGTTCGCCGCCCAGGTGGTCAAGTGTCAGGGGTTGATGCAGGTGTTCGGCGAGTAATGCCTGGGCGCGGCTGATCATGGGTTTACCGGGGCTGGCGCTGCCGGGCAGGCGCACGCCGCTGATGTTCACCACTTCACCCAACAGCAGCACCAAGGCGTCTTCATTCACGTCGCGAACCAGCGCGTCACCGCTCATCGCACCTTTGATCGCGGCGGCCAGTCGCAAGGCAAGCTCGGGCTGAACACATAAAGCACGGTCAAATTCCAGGTGCACCAGCCCCAGGTCCGCCGCCAATTGTTCCGCCGTGGCGTACAAGCTCACAAAGTGCCAGGGCGCACCATCGGCCGCACCGCCGCCTTGAATCTGGCCGGGATTGTACAAGGTGATGGCACCGGGGCCGGCGTGGAACTCGCGACGATCCAGCCAGACTTTTTCCTCGCCTACCAGGTTCACGCCGATCACATATTCATCATGGCTATGGCGGGCAAAGGTCAGCCCGTTGCAGGCCGTGCTACTGACTTCATAGTTGCCCAGCCAGGCGTGTTGCACGGCGCTCATCGATTTCACTCAGTCGGGGGACAGGCACGAGCATACGCTGGCCGGGGGGATCAAATCGACCGTTGATTGACCCGGCGCGCCAGTTCATCGGCGCTTTCCTTGCGCTCCGAGTAACGGTCCACCAGGTCGGGGCGGTCGCGCAGCAGCAGGGTGAAGCGCACCAGTTCCTCCATTACATCGACGACCCGATCATAAAGCGCCGAGGGCTTCATGCGGTCCTGTTCATCGAACTCCATGAAGGCCTTGGGCACCGAGGACTGGTTGGGGATGGTGAACATGCGCATCCAGCGCCCCAGCACCCGCAGTTGGTTGACGGTGTTGAAGGACTGGGAGCCGCCGGACACTTGCATCACCGCCAGGGTCTTGCCTTGAGTCGGGCGCACCGCGCCCAGGGTCAAGGGCACCCAGTCCAGTTGCGCCTTGAACACCGCCGACATCGAGCCATGCCGCTCGGGCGAGCACCACACCTGGCCTTCGGACCACTGCATCAGTTCCAGCAGTTCCTGCACCTTGGGGTGATCGCTGGGCGCGTCATCGGGCAACGGCAGGCCACTGGGATTGAAGATGCGGGTGTGTGCGCCGAAGTGCTGCAACAGGCGTGCGGCTTCTTCCACCAGCAGGCGGCTGAACGAGCGTTCGCGGGTCGAGCCGTAGAGCAGCAGGATGCGCGGCGGCTGGTCCGCGCCGCCGAGTTTTGAGTCGACCAGGGACAGTTCCAGGTTGGGCAGGGTGGTCATAGGGCCTCCGATTACAACTGCGCAATACGCGCAAGTTCCGCCTTGAGGTCGGCAGGGCTGAGTTCGTCGAAGGGCAGGACGAAAAACGCCCGGCAACGTGTGGCGATGGTCTTCAGCGTGGCGTCGAAGGCGGCCTGCACACTGGCGTCGTCACCCTCGACGTCCGACGGGTCTTCCAACCCCCAGTGCGCCTTCACCGCCGGCCCGAAATACACCGGGCAGGCTTCGCCGGCGGCCTTGTCGCACACGGTAATCACCACATCCGGCGGGCTGCCTTCAAAGGCGTCGTTGCCCTTGCTGTACAACCCCTCGGTACTGATGCCCGCCGCCTGCAACGTGCTCAAGCTGCGCGGCAGCACCTGGCCCTTGGGAAAGCTGCCCGAGCTGATCGCTTCGAAGCCTTCCGGCGCCAGGTGGTTGAACAGGGCTTCGGACAGGATGCTGCGGCAGCTGTTGGCGGTACACATGAACAGGACTTTCATCGGGGTATCTCCGTTAGAAACTCAGGCGCAGGGCGAGGGCGGCGAGGGTGATCAACAGCACCGGCAGGGTCAGCACGATGCCGACCTTGAAGTAGTAGCCCCAGGTGATGCTGATGCCTTTGCGCGCCAGGATGTGCAGCCACAGCAACGTGGCCAGGCTGCCGATAGGGGTGATCTTCGGGCCGAGGTCGCTGCCGATCACGTTGGCGTAGATCATCGCGTCCTTGACCACGCCCACGGCATGGCTGGATTCGATGGACAGCGCGCCGATCAACACGGTCGGCAGGTTGTTCATCGCCGACGACAGCAGTGCGGTCAGCACGCCGGTGCCCATGGCGGCGCCCCACACGCCGTAGGTGGCGAACGTGTCGAGCCAGGTCGCCAGGTAGGTGGTGAGGCCGGCGTTGCGCAGGCCGTAGACCACCAGGTACATGCCCAGGGAAAAGATCACGATCTGCCACGGTGCTTCCTTCAGCACTTTGCGCGTGGAAATCTTGTGCCCCTTGGCGGCGATCACCAGCAAGAGAAGGGCACAGGCGGCGGAAATCGCGCTGATCGGAATGCCCAGCGGCTCCAGGGCGAAGCAACCCACCAACAGGATACCCAGCACCCACCAGCCGGCGCGGAAGGTGGCGCGGTCGTGGATGGCGCTGGCAGGGTCTTCCAGGTCGGCCGGGTCGTAGGTTTGTGGAATATCGCGGCGGAAGAACCACAGCAGCACCGCCAGGGTGGCCGCGACGCTGACGAAGTTCACCGGCGCCATCACGGCGGCGTATTCGTTGAAACCGATCTTGAAGTAGTCGGCCGAGACGATGTTCACCAGGTTCGACACTACCAGCGGCAGGCTCGCGGTATCGGCGATAAATCCGGCGCCCATGACAAAGGCCAGGGTCGCCGCCGGGGAGAAGCGCAGGGCCAGCAGCATCGACATCACAATGGGTGTCAAGATCAGCGCCGCGCCGTCATTGGCAAACAGCGCCGACACCAGCGCGCCCAGCAGCACCATGTAGGCAAACAAACGCCGTCCGCGCCCGCGTCCCCAGCGCGCCACATGCAAGGCGGTCCAGGCGAAAAAACCAGCCTCATCCAGCAGCAGGCTGATGATGATCAGCGCGACAAAAGTGCCGGTGGCATTCCAGATGATGTGCCACACCACCGGAATGTCAGCCAGGCTGATCACGCCGAAGGCCAGGGCCAGGATCGCGCCCAAGGTTGCGCTCCAGCCGACGCCCAGGCCCTTGGGCTGCCAGATGACCAGGACAATGGTGAAGATAAAAATCGCAATGGCGACAAGCATGGATAAACGCTCCGATGGCTCAGCAGCAGCTGCTGGCCCGTTGTGGTCGGTCGCCCATTGCATCCAGACGCAGTGCGTCGTTGTGCAACCAGGGCTGGTTGGCTTGCAGGGTGGTGTGCAGCACCTGCGTCACCCACTCGGGCAGCGCAGGATTGATGCGGTAGTAGATCCATTGACCCTGACGACGGTCCTGCAGCAACCCGCAACTGCGCAGTTGCGCCAGGTGCCGGGAGATTTTTGGCTGGCTGTCGTCCAAGGCATGGATCAGTTCGCACACGCAAAGTTCGCCTTCGCGCAGGATCAATAACGTCAGGCGTGCCCGGGTGGCATCGGCCAGACATTTGAATAGGGTGGGGGGCGAGATGAGGTCCGACATGGTCAAGGCCTTCGTATATATGGTTATCCGAATATACGTATTTCCATATGTGTAGGTCAAATCCCGTTTCAATTGACTTGGATCATATGTCTCGAAAATCACCACAAGTGTTTGAAATTAAAATGAAACACGAATGTCCTAAAGTGCCTGCCCATTGCTGATGAAGGAAGAACCCGCGTGACCCGTGCCACTCGCAACCTGCGCAAGACCCTGGATTCCGTCGCGGAAAATAACGAAACCGCGGCGTTCGACCTGATGCGCGCCGTCGAGAAACTCGGCGATGAAGTGCTGCGCCAGCGCCTGCTCAATACCATTCACCGGCTCAACCAGGATGCCCACGAACTGCGCGAAGCGCGTGATTCGGTGGAGCAGGTGTCGGTGCGGCTCGCCTGAGCAAGATCGTTCAAGACAACCCCACTGTTGCGCTGGCATGCTTGTCGACTGTCTGTCGATGAGCCGTTTCCATGCCTACTGCCTTACCTCATTACGCCTTCGCTCGCGGCGCCATCGCCGTCATTCCCTTGTCCCTGGCCTGCGCGCCCTGGGGACTGTTGGCCGGTTCCATGGCCATCGATGCGCAATTCAGTCCGTTGGAAGCCCAAGGCCTTTCTGCCATCGTATTCGCCGGTGCGGCGCAACTGGTTGCCATCGGCATGGTCAAGAGTGGCGCCAGCCTGATTTCCATCGTGCTGACCACTTTGCTGCTGACCTCCCAGCATTTGCTGTATGGCATGCATTTGCGGCCGGTCCTTTCTCCCCTTAAAACTCGCTGGCGCATGAGCCTGGGCTTTCTGCTGACCGACGAATTCTTTGCGCTGGTCAGTCACTATGACCGCGAGACCTTCAATCGCTGGTATGCCTTGGGCGTGGGTCTGACGTTCTACATCGCCTGGAACCTGTTCACCCTGGCCGGCATCGTGCTCGGCAAGAGCATTCCCGGTCTCGACCAACTGGGCCTGGAATTCTCCATCGCCGCTACTTTCATCGCGTTGATTACGCCGGTGGTGCGTGACATCCCCACGGTGGTCTGTGTGGCCGTGTCATTGCTGTTCTCGGTGTGGCTGAGCTTCCTGCATTGGGAGTCGGCGGTGGTGGTGTCCGGCCTGCTGGGCATGAGCGCAGGGTATGCCTGCAAGCGACTGGGAGTAGGGCAGCAATGATCTACATCATGATTGTGGCCATGGGCCTGGTGGTATTTCTCAACCGTTACCTGTTTATCGAGCCGCGCCTGCCGGTGCGCCTCAACCGTGGCGCGCGCGAGTTTTTGGGATTCGCGGTGCCGGGCATGCTCACGGCGATTTGCGGGCCGATCATTTTCCTGGCCGACCACCAGCTCAACCTGAGCCCGGCCAACCCTTACCTGCTGGCGGGTATCAGCGCCGTGGCGTTGATGTTCTGGACGCGCAATGTGTTGATGACGGTGCTGCTGAGCATGGCGTTGTTCTATCTGTTCCGCTGGCTGCTCTGAGCACAACCGGGACGAAAAAAAGCCCGCGGGAGAGCGGGCCGAAGGGAGACTTCTAAAAATGAGCGTGACCACTATAGGTCGCGCCTTGCCCCTTTACAGTGAAACAAAGTTCATGCGGCCATCAGTCCGGCCAGTGGCAATGGTACAGTCGCGTTTTTTTCCAACGGAGCAATGGCATGCACAAGGTGGTAATTGGCGCACTGGTACTGGCGGCCCTGGCCGGTTGCGCGGGTTCGAAGATGAAAGAGGCGCGCGCAGGCACGCCTTACAAGACCCTGGCTTCGGACAAGGCCACCCTGGTCGTTGCCGAGTGCGTACAGTTCGGCTGGCAGGACGAAAGTGTGTTCGGCGTTGACGCCGGCGGCTTCAAGGAGCCAATCGGCGCGGGTGGCTTCACGGTGTACACCACCGCCGGCGATTACTTTGTCGATGTGCAGAGCGCGGGCAGCGGTTCCACCATCAAGTACTACGCCATCGAAGACAATATGCCGGCCAAGCGTCGTTTGGCCGCACTGGCGACCTGCCTGTAATCCGTTGCCTTAGTCGATTTAGGAAATGCCTGGCACGACAGCCGCAAGGCATTCGCTTATGATTCACCCGCTCGCCCGACATGATGGCTCTTTACCAGTACACGGACGTCGAGGCCTAAACGTCGGGCGAGCTCCTTTTTAGCCCTCAGCGCGGCATGAAACCCAGGTGCCAGCGCCGAGGGATCTTCAGCGATACCAGCCCCAGCAACCCCGCCAATCCACCGCTGACGATCAGCGCCTTGAGCCCCAGTTGCTGCTCCAGCAGCGCACCGATTACTGCCCCCACGAACATCCCGGCCCAAGGGATCAACTGCACGCGCCAGCCATTGCGGCGCTCGCCGAGCAGCCAGCGCCCCAGCCCACGGCCAAAGCGTGACAGTGCGCCGGTGACGTAAGTCAGACCCACCGGCAGCCCGTTGACCTCTTCCACCGCAGCATTGAGCATGCCCATTGCGATGATCGCCGCCAGCAGCGCGGGCAAGGTATCGGCGAAGGGCAGCAGTGCACCGCCGCACAGCAAGGCGGCAATACACAGCAGTAATGGCAGGGCATGGCGACGGCTGAGTCGGCTGACCACCACGCCCAGCGCGTTACCCACCACAAAGGTCGCCACCAGCAACAGCAGCCGCCCGGTCAGGCCCAGGTCACCCGCGCTGATCGCCACTGCCAGGCGCGTGGTGTTCCCGCTCATGAACGACACAAAGTCGCCGCTCGCCATGAAGCCGATGGCATCGGTCATGCCCGCCAGCACCGACAGGCTGGCCACCAGCATCAGGCCGACGCGGCCACGCCAACGCTGTCGATGGGCCAGTGCAGCATTGGCAGAGGGCTTGCGCGGCGAAGGCAGCATAGGACCGGGTTCCTCGGTGAGATTATCCGGCCACTACGGTAGGACGCTTTCAGCGCGCATGCAATGACCTCAGGCAGGGTCCAGGGTCCAGCCCGTGTGCTGCCAGTCCAGGAAATGTGTCGGTTTGATCGCCTGCACAAACGCTGCGTCATGGGACACCACCAGCATGGCCCCGGTGAAACACTGCAGCGCCTGCTCAAAAGCCATCACCGACTCCAGGTCCAAGTGGTTGGTCGGCTCGTCCAGCAACAGCAATTGCGCCGGCACTGCACGCCACAGGGCTACCGCCATCGCGGCTTTCAAACGTTCGCCGCCGCTGAGTTGCCCGGCGGGTTGGGTCACGCGCAGGGCATCCAGTTGCAGCAGGGCCAGGCGCGTGCGTAATTCGCCTTGCGCCAGCGGTGTGTCCAACAGGTTAAGTTGTTCGACGATGGAGCGATGGTCGTCGAGCAGCGCGATGTGCTGATCGATGTAGGCGCTGGGTACGTGCACGTGGCATTCGCCGCGTTCTGCACGCCATTCTCCCGCCAACACTTTGAGCAGCGTGGATTTGCCGCAACCGTTGGGCCCACGCACAGCCACACGCACCGGGCCGACGAGGTGGACGTTGAGGCAGGTCGACGGCAGCCAGGGTAATTGCGCGTCGATCAACGACAGCACCTGTCGCCCGTTGGGCACCGCTGAAGCAGGCAATGCCAACAGCGTCGGTGTTTCATCCTCGACCCGTGCATAGGCTTGGCGCACCTGGGTATCCAGCTCCTGTTTGTGTTGCTCATGCGCGCTGCGTACGGTGTTGAGGATTTGCGTGGCGGCGCCTTTCCAGCGCGCTTTGGTGAAGCGATCGACGTTGGCCGTTTCCGCATGTTTGCGTGAGCGGGCGGCATGGCGTTGCAGGTTGTCGTGGTCTTTTTGCAGGCGCCGTTTTTCGCGGCTGCGTTCCAGGCGGGCGTGTTCCAGCGCGGCGACGGCGGCGTGTTGTTCAGCCTCGCGCTGTTGTCGATAGGCGTCGTAGTTGCCGCCATATACGTTTACGCCGAGCGGCGACAGTTCAATGATGCGCCCCATGGCGTTGAGTAATTGCCGATCATGGCTGACCACCACCAGGCCGCCACGCCATTCGTCGAGGGCACGCAGCAGCCAGGCGCGGCCATCGCTGTCGAGGTGGTTGGTGGGCTCATCGAGCACCAGCAACTGTGGCGCGGCTAGCAGCGCGCCGATGACGGCGACCCTGGCCAACTGGCCTCCGCTGAGTTGACGGGTGGGGGTATCAACAGAAAGCCGCGACAACCCTGCGGCATCCAAGCGACTACGCAAGCGCTCGGCCAAGTCCCAGCGATCATCAATCAATTCAAGGTCATCGATCTGTGCGGCGCCTGCGGCCATACGCTCAAGGGCGGTCAATATCGCAGCCGTGCCGGTAAGATCGGCGACGGTATCGCCTGGTGCTACCACGACGTTCTGCGCGACATAGATCACGCTGTTCGGGCAGTTCAACGAGCCGGAGGAGGGCGACAGCAGCCCCGCGATCAATTTGGCGAGTACGCTTTTACCTCGACCATTGCGCCCCACGATGCCGGTGGGGGTGTAATCGATGGACAGGTTCAGGTCATCCAGCAGCGTGTCGCCATTGGCGAACTGGAAGGATAAGTGTTGCAGGGAAACAAGCACGGGCAGCCGGTTGACGTCAGTCATCAGCACCTCCAAAAAAATGTCGGACAGGCCAACAAGCGCGCCAGGCGGCTCGTTGCAGATACATTTTGGAAGGCTTAGTGGTTCACGTCGGCGGTCGTCCTGCGTATCAGAAGGGAGGCAGAGCCTAACCCGCCTTGGCTTTTTTCGGCAAGTCCGCCGCCAGTTGCTCAAGGAACATCGCCAACGCCACTTCTTCGGCCTTGAGCCCTTTGCGCAACCTCGGCTTGGGCAATTTGGAGAGTTCACCGAGGCTGAAATGCTCCAGCACGGCGGGGTGGATGTAACACTTGCGGCACACCGCCGGGGTATTGCCCAGTTGCCTGGCGACATCCTTGACCATCGCCACCACATGCCGCTTGGCGTCCGACTCAGGTTGCCATTCCAGCTCGCGCAACACCGCCAGGGCCATGGCGGTGCCGGCCCAGGTGCGGTAGTCCTTGGCGGTGAAGTCCGCACCGGTCAGGCGGTGCAGGTAGTCATTGACGTCCTGGGAACTGACGGTGTGCCGCTCACCGTCTTCGTCCAGGTACTGGAACAGATTCTGCCCCGGCAGCTCCATGCAGCGCTTGACCACCGTGGCCAGGCGCCGGTCCTTGACGCTGATCTGGTGCTCGACGCCGCTCTTGCCGCGAAACTGGAACTGGATCTCGCTGCCTTTCACATCCACATGGCGGGTGCGCAGGGTGGTCAGCCCGTAGGATTTGTTGTCCCGCGCATACTGGGTATTGCCGACCCGGATCAGGGTGGCGTCTAGCAGCATGACGACCGTGGCCAGGACTTTTTCGCGGGTGAAGCCGGGTTCGGCGATTTGCGCTTCCAACTGCTTGCGCAGCTTCGGCAAGGCGTTGCCGAATTCCTGCAGGCGCGAGTACTTGTCGCTGTCGCGCACCTCACGCCAGCGCGGGTGATAGCGGTACTGCTTGCGCCCACGTGCATCGCGGCCGGTGGCTTGCAGATGACCTTGCGGGTCGGCGCAGATCCACACATCGGTGTAGGCCGGCGGTACGGCCAGGGCATTCAGGCGCTTGATCTCGTCGGCATCGCGGATGCGCTCGCCCTTGGGATCGAAGTACTGGAACTTGCCCCGCAGCGTCTTGCGACGGATGCCGGGCTGGGTGTCGTCAACGTAATGCAGGTCGCGGGGCAGCGCAGAATCGGACATGGGGCGGGTTCCTTGGCAACACATCAGGCCGGTATGTCTGATTGACCGCAGCCGTGTGTGGTCGTGCCAAAAGATTGCTCAAGCCAGCACGGCGACCGCCTTGATCTGCGCCCACAGCGCCTGGCCGGGGTGCAGTTGCAGCTGGTCGCGGGAGAATCGCGTGATGCGCGCCAGCAACGGCGTGCCTGCCGCGTCCAGGCGCACCAGCACGTGGGCGCTGTTGTCCGCGGCAATTTCCTGAGTGACGGTGACCGGCAGGCGGTTGAGGATGCTGCTGTGCTCCTCGGCTTGCAGGCTGAGGCTCACGTCCCGCGCCTGCACCTTGATGCGCAGCGCCTTGCCCAACGCCAGCGGTGCGTGGGCCACGCGCATGTGCAGGGCGCTGGCGGGCAGTTGCAGGGTGAGCAATTGGTAGTGGTCGTCGTAGGCACTGACCGTGCCGTTGATGACCACACCTGCATCATCACCCCGCGCCAGGGGCAGGTCGAGCCGCGCCAACGTTTCACCGATGGGGCCGCTGGCCAGGGCCTTGCCGTCGCTGAGCAGCACGATGTGATCGGCCAGGCGTGCCACTTCATCCTGCGCATGGCTGACGTACAGCACCGGGATATCCAGTTCATCGTGCAGGCGTTCGAGGTACGGCAGGATTTCACCCTTGCGCTGGCTGTCGAGGGCGGCCAGCGGTTCGTCCATCAGCAGCAGGCTCGGGCTGGTGAGCAAGGCGCGGGCGATACCGATGCGCTGGCGCTCGCCGCCGGAGAGGTGCTGGGGGTGGCGTTCGAGCAGATGGCCGATGCCCAGCAACTCAGTGGCCTGGGCCATGTCCACCCGGCGCTGTTGGCGGGGAATGCGCTTGAGGCCGAACTCCAGGTTGGCGCGCACTGACAGGTGCGGGAACAGGCTGGCCTCCTGAAACACGTAACCCAGCGCACGCTTATGCGGCGGCACGAACAGCCCGTTCCGACTGTCTTGCCAGACTTCATCATTGATCTGGATGAAGCCGTCTTCGGCGCGTTCCAGCCCGGCGATGCAGCGCAGGCAGGTGGTCTTGCCGGAACCGGAATGCCCGTACAGCGCGGTCACGCCTCGGCCGGGCAGGTGCAGGTCCACGTCGAGGGCAAAACCTGCGTACTTGAGGTTAAGGCGTACATTGATCATCGACATCAGCTCCAGCCCATCCTGGTTTTACGGCTGGAGTAGAGCGCCAGCAACACCAGGAACGCGAACACCACCATGGAGCCGGCCAGCCAGTGGGCCTGGGCGTATTCCATGGCTTCCACATGGTCGTAGATCTGCACGGAGACCACGCGGGTCTTGTCCGGGATATTGCCGCCGATCATCAGCACCACGCCGAATTCGCCGACGGTGTGCGCAAAGCCCAGGATCGAGGCGGTGATAAAGCCGGGCCGGGCCAGGGGCAAAATCACCGTGAAGAAGGTGTCCCAAGGATTGGCGCGCAAGGTCGCGGCCACTTCCAGCGGGCGTGTGCCGATGGCGGAGAAGGCGTTTTGCAACGGTTGCACCACAAACGGCATGGAATAGATCACCGAGCCAATCACCAGCCCGGCGAAGCTGAAGGTGAGGGTGCCCAGGCCCAACCATTGGGTGAACTGGCCGAAGTAGCCATTGGGGCCCATGGTCAACAACAGGTAAAAACCGATCACCGTGGGTGGCAACACCAACGGCAAGGCGACGACCGCGCCGATGGGGCCGCGCCACCAGGAACGGGTGCGCGACAGCCACAAGGCAATCGGAGTGCCGATGACCAGCAGGATCACGGTGGTCAGTGAGGCCAGTTTGATGGTCAACCAGATAGCGGAAAAATCGGCACTCGATAACGGCATTTACTTGGCCAGCTCGTAACCATAGGACTTGATGACGGCAGCGGCTTTAGGCCCCTTGAGGTATTCGACCAGTGCCTTGGCAGCGGCGCTGTCTTTGCCCTTGTTGAGGATCACCGCGTCCTGTTTGATCGGGTCGTGCATGGACGCCGGAACGATCCACGCCGAACCGCTGGTGACTTTGCCGTCTTTGTAGATCTGCGACAAGGCCACAAAGCCCAGATCGGCGTTGCCGGTGGACACGAACTGATAGGCCTGGGTGATGTTCTGGCCTTCGACGAGCTTGTCCTTGACCTTGTCGGTCAGACCTTCCCTGGCCAATACCTGGGTGGCGGCCAGGCCATAGGGTGCGGCTTTCGGGTTGGCAATCGACAGGTGCTTGAACTGGTTTTTCTTCAGCACGTCGCCTTTGGCGTCGACGTAACCGTCCTTCGCCGACCACAGCGCCAAGGTGCCGACGGCGTAGGTGAAACGCGACCCCTTGACGGTGTCGCCTTCGCTTTCCAGCTTCTGCGGGGTGGTGTCGTCGGCGCTCAGGAACACTTCGAATGGCGCGCCGTTCTTGATCTGGGTGTAGAACTGGCCGGTAGCACCGTAGGCCGCGACCAGCTTATGCCCGGTGTCTTTTTCGAAGTCGGCGGCAATCGCCTGGATCGGCGCGGTGAAGTTGGCGGCCACGGCCACCTGGACTTCATCGGCGTGGGCGGCGGTGGCCATCAGGGCGATCCATGTCGCCAGGCAGGTCGATACTAAACGCGGGGTGGTGCTGAAAGTCATATACGGCTCCGATGCCTGTGTAGTTGGAGAAGTGCTGGAGGGCTGCAAAACGCTGTATGTATAGGTATATAGCGAATAAATGGCAAGCAGAAAAAAAGCCGTCGTCGATGCGCCGAGATTTCTCTGCATCACTCGATGGGCGGCCTACATCCATAGGCAGCCGATGCAAGGATAGTGAGGCGCTTTCGGGAAGGAACAACCCATGGAGAAAAGCTACGCCTATGTGAGCGTCGGGGCGACCAGCCTTGCCTCGTCCGAGAGCCAGATACAGCACTGGATCGATGACCGTGTCCTGCAACGGTCCAGGCTGGCGCCAGAGGCCAAGGCGCTGATCAAGACCACTTCCAGGGTGCCGGTGAAGTTCTCGGTCTACGCCGACCCTGACGACACCGACCAAGCGCCGATTATTGAGGCCTGGGAGGAAGTGCCGTTGTGGCACTTGCTTAATGATCGTTATGACTGGAAGAATTTCGTTGGCAAATGGCAAAAAAGCTCGGTACGGGTTGAACCCCGGATGCCACGCTATTACGGGGCCGTCGCCGAGCAACTGACGTTCACCCGATTCTTTCTCGACAGCATCCGTACCGCCAGTCAATCCAGGGTTACCACCGGCACGTCCTATACCCTGGTGTTGCCCGAGAGGAACCTGGTGAAGACCGAAGTAGTGCTGTGCAGTGTCTGGAGTACCACCAACCGGTTGCTGGCGAAGATCTGGTTCGATGTGCCGTTGATCGCGTTGTCGTTAAAGGATTGGCCCAAGGCAATCAGTACCGCGTGGCCCGGTTTGCGGATTGGCGCGCGGTCGGGGGACTACATCGACTATTCCAGGGACCCGACAAAGAACCAGGTTTGGCTCGTACCCTTCGACGAGCCCGTCGCCGATGTCGACTTTATGATTCTGCCCCGCTGGGTCTCCGGTTCAGTGGTGCTGCCCGACATCGATATCGGCGTCGACCAATGCGTGGTCGTGACCCTACGGCGACTGCCAGGAACACCTGCGGAACAGACCTACACCGTCAATATCCCGCAGGCCTATTGGTCGCGAGCCAAATGGGGCTATTACTTGAGCGTCTACATGAATCATCGCTGCCAATGGGTCAACTGTGGCGTGCTGGCCGACGACCAATTGATCTCGGTCAGCAGCGATCAGGAAAACCGCTGGTATGTGCGAAATGATGCGGCGCAGGCATTGATTACTGTACAGATCGTCGCCCGGGACACTACACAATGGCCACAACGCCTTCCGCCCGTCGATCAACTGCCGAGAGCTCCCAAAGCCTGGCAGAAGTGGGATGGCTTGGCCCGAAGCGTGGGCAACGCCCAGCTCACCAAGACCTACATTCAATCGCTGGTCAAACGGTGCCTGGCCAAGACCGGCCTGCCGAACGGAACTACCGAGCGGATAGAGACCGGTAAACGTTTTCGCTACAAGTACCTGGTGGGTTACCCCATGCATTCGTCGGGCATGTCGGCCTACAGTCCACCGCGCTACAAATATTTTTCCTTCGCCCAGGTGATGATCGGCGAGCCACAGCGCAGTGCGTTTTACCGGGAAAAAGTCGGCGAAATACACTTGGACGGCGAGCCGCTGTCACCCTCAGAAATCAAAGCGGTGTCCGGTTTGAGGGATACCCTGGTCGCGGAATTCCTGGCCGATGTCGACAGCCTTTCCAATAGCGCGGACTTCAAGAAGTTGTTCGATGACACCTGCGACGCCGTTGCCCGGGTGCGAGTTGGCCAGTTCATGGCGGATACCCAAGAGCAGGATGTTGAATTGCGCGCAGTCGCCTTTCGATACCTGAAGGGCGACCTCAAGCCACAGGCGTTGCTGTTCAAGGAGAAGGTGGTACCGAACGCCTTGGTCGTGGCGTTTTCGTCGAACAAAGCGTTGCTGGTATCGCTTAACATCGCAGGCCCCAAGTGGGTTGAGTGGCAGCCCAGCACGGCGCCAGGTCAGCCCAGTGAGAAGCTGATGACCTTCATCGGTGCGCACTTGCCGCCGGTGGATAAATTCAGCCTGACGCGCAAGGATTTCCACCCCCGGAAAAAACGCTACGGCTATCACTACCGGCGTTTTCCACCGCAACCGATTACGTTTCGAACCACCGAAGACCTTGCGCTCGAGTTACGCCAGGCGGCCATCGCGGAAATCAAACAGCAGATGGACTACGCCGTATTTTCTTCCGACGAAGAGCGGCGCCGCGCGAAAACAGGCATGTTCAAAAGCCTTGTGCGGGTGGTGTCGGCATTGGTCATCGCGTCCATTGGCCCCACCGGTGGATTGGGCGCGCTGTTACTGTCAGGGATGATCCGGTTCGTCGCCAACATCAGCGACGTGAGCTTTGACTATGCACTGGCGCAGAACAGTGATCGCCCGGAGGAGTACGCGGCCTACATCCATGAGTGCAAATTGGGGGTACTGCTCGGCTTGGTCGATCTGGGGGTGGACGTGACTATCGCCAGCCGCAAGCTGCGTGTCCTGCTCAAGCAGTCAACCCTGGCCGCCAAGTTTGCCGTGCCCGTGCTCAACGTACCGCTGCCCGCCGAGACACCGGTAAGCGTAGCGCTCAATGACGACAGCCAGGGTGTGTTCCTGCTTACGCCCACCTGGCTGGCAGCGATGCGTGAGCGTTTGCGCAAGACTTTGCGCAGTGACAATGAGTTGGCCGAGCTGACAGGCTACCGTGAGGTTTCCACCACCTGCGGTTATACCGAGGCCAGCCGTTGCGCCGAACACCTGCTGAAGAATGGTTGGGAGGTCCAGGGCATTGGTGTGCTGGTGTTTTCCGACCTTCACGACAGCCAACCGCAACAGCACTTTGCACTCTGCCTGCGTCACGAGGGTGATACCGCCATCATGGACAGCGCCCTCAGCCACCTTGATCCGGACGCCGACAAGTGCATCTATTTCGGCACGCTGGGTAGTTGGGAGCAGTACCTCAAGGCGCTGCCTGGATTGCAGAATAAAGTGGTCTGCTACAAGTTCTATGAGTCGATGGCACACGCCAGTCATGAGGTCGATGGCGTCTTCGCACTGGGCATCAGTTGGGCAGGGTTTTTCAACGAAGGCAGTTGCAGCGTGATCAACTTGCCGTCGCGTTATACGGAACAGATCCACCGGCAGATCCAGCGGTTGTGGAACGAGGTGTTCCACCAGTTCGGCCCCAGCCCGTTCGATGCCTCCGCCCCCGGGCGTGAAACGCTCCATTCGTTCAGCCAGGCTGACCTGTTGAGCCAGGTCAGTAACCTTACCAGCCTGGTGAACGAGTCGGAGGAGTTGTTGCGCCGTACCCTTGGCGTCGAAGCCGTTCGCGACCTCAGGGCGCAACTGTTGGGCCTCCTGCAAACCTGGCAAGGGGAGCCGAAGCCGGAGATTCTCGACCTGATGAGCGAGGTCATGAGCGCAGAAGCTGCCATGGTGCAACACGCGCTGATGCACCTGGAAATGCTGCAATCAGGATTGCCGGCGAACCTCACCGCAGGCGGTGACGCGTTAGTGGACTGCATTGATTGGATCGCCATGCGCGCCGAGCAGGAAGATGACAAGTGGCGCGAAGGCGTGCGCCAACTTGTGCAGCGGTATGTCACTGGCGACAAGGCCTCCGTCAGTCTTTTCGCGATAGAAGCACTGGACCTGTTGTACGAGCAGGCCAAGACGGACGCCGAGCTTGCCTTTCATCATTCCCGTTCGGTGAGTTACGGGCGCTTGTCAGCCGCCAGTGGCCGCGCGTTGTTCGCCACAGGGCTGGCGTCCATTCGCGGCGCGGACCTTGCTCGTCAGCCCGAGTGCTTTTTTGCCCTGATCCTGCGCAGCCAGCCCTATGCCCATGACAACGAGCACTTTGCGCGGGTGGTGTATGGCATCAGCGCACTGCGCCAGAACCGTTTTGCGGTGCTGAGCCCGGCCCACGAAAGCCGGCTCAGTGGGTTCGAGCCGGTTGACGCGGTGCTGGCCTAGCGGCCGAAGCGGGCAAGGCGCTGTAGCGTTTGCTCCGCCAATTCGCGGGTCAGTTCATAGGTCGTGGTGTCTTTGCCCAGGCGCAGTGCCTGGCCGGACCATAGGTTGCTGAAGCCCGCTTCATCCTTGGCCTTGAGCGGTATCAGCGCACCGCCGGAGGTGGGGAACGCCGGTGCGGCCGGGTTGATCGCGCCCAACTCGCGCATCACCCGGTTGACGATGCCCCGTGCCGGGCGACCGGTGAACAGATTGGTCAGCGCGGTTTCGCTGGCCTGGGCATGGCGCAATGCATAGTGATGTGAAGCCGTGACGTTGGCTTCGGGAGTAAACAGATACGCCGTGCCAATCTGCACCGCCGAGGCGCCAAGCGCAAAGGCCGCGACAATCCCCCGCGCATCACCGATGCCGCCGGCGGCAATCACCGGCACGCTGACGGCGTCGACGACTTGCGGCAACAGCGCGAACAGGCCGATCTGGGTATTGAGGTCATCACTGAGGAACAAACCACGGTGTCCGCCGGCTTCACTGCCCATGGCGATGATCGCATCGCAACCGTGCTGTTCCAGCCAGATGGCTTCCTCAACAGTGGTCGCCGAGGACAGCACTTTGGCACCGGTGGCTTTAACCCGGTCCAGCAGGGACTTTTCCGGCAGGCCAAAGTGAAAGCTGACCACCTCGGGGCGCAATTCTTCGACGACCTGGCACGCCGCGTCATTGAACGGTTCGCGATTGGAAACCGGGGTTGGCGCATCAAAGTCGGCGCCCAGTTCGCGGTAGTAGGGCTCCAGCAGTGCCTTCCAACGACGATCACGCTCAGGGTCTGGCGCGGGCGGTTGGTGGCAGAAGAAATTGACGTTGATCGGACGCGGGCTGGCCTGGCGGATGGCGGTCAGTGCATCGCGCAATTGCTCGATACTCAGTGCAGCTGCCGGCAATGAGCCCAGC
The DNA here is from genome assembly GCF_059133265.1 of Pseudomonas sp. FBCC-B1565. Classification (NCBI taxonomy): domain Bacteria; kingdom Pseudomonadati; phylum Pseudomonadota; class Gammaproteobacteria; order Pseudomonadales; family Pseudomonadaceae; genus Pseudomonas; species Pseudomonas sp. FBCC-B1565. Next base: position 3,533,356 of record NZ_CP101438.1, on the reverse strand, counting down.
GCACCCGCCTGGTTGGCGGCGATGACCATGGCGGTGGTCGTGCCCACCGCCATGGGAGCCTGGATGATGGGCAATTCAATGCCCAGCAGGTCGAGAAGGCGGGTGTCTGGCCAGGTGCTCATGGGATGCGTCTCCAGCGTTAGTGAGGCTTTTCGCTGTTTTAGCAGGGCCCATGGCCCCCGGCCACTCTGTTTTATTCACTGGACGAACGCGTCGTTTCGTGGTGCATCATCAATCGATGGCGTCGCCCAGCACGGCGTGAATGCGTTCGGCGATATGGGTTGCATGGGTTTCCAGGGCGAAGTGGCCGGTGTCGAGCAGTTCTACCACCGCGTTCGGGTTGTCGGTTGTATAGGCATGGGCGCCTGGCGGGATAAAGAACGGGTCGTTCTGGCCCCAGATCACCAGCGTCGGTACGTGCGTGGCCTTGAAGAACGCCTGGAACGCCGGGTAAAGCGCAAGGTTGTTGCGATAGTCGAGGAACAGGTCCAGTTGGATCTCGTCATTGCCGGGGCGCTGCATGAGCAGTACATCGAGCATGTAGGATTCCGGGGCTACCCGCTCTGGCTGCTTTACGCCGTGCAGGTACTGGTAGCGCGTGCCTTCCAGGCTGATCACTGCGTTGCGGATCACCTCGCGGTTGGCCTGGCTCGGCTCGGCCCAATAGGTACGAATCGGCGCCCAGGCATCACCCAGGCCTTCCAGGTAGGCGTTACCGTTCTGCGACACCAGCGCGCTGACCCGTTCCGGATGTGCCACGGCCAGGCGCAGGCCCACCGGCGCGCCGTAGTCGAAGACATACAACGCGTAACGGCTCAACGCCAGCGCCTCGACAAAATGCCCGACCGTGATTGCCAGGTTATCGAAGCTGTAGGCGTAATCGCGCTCGGCCGCCACCTCGGTGAAACCGAAGCCTGGCAGGTCCGGCGCAATGACCCGGAAGCGCGTGGCGAGCAGGGGGATCAGGTCGCGGTACATGTGCGACGAACTGGGAAAGCCGTGCAGCAGCAAGATGACCGGTGCCGTTGCAGCGCCGGCTTCGCGGTAGAACATGCGCACACCATCGGCATCGACGTGGCGGTAGTGAACGACAGGGGTTGGAGTGGTCATGATGGAGAGCCTTTTGTAACTTGATTGAGGTGATTTAAGGGTTACCGTTTTAAAAAGCTGCGCCGAATATTGTAACCTGTCAAACTATTTATTCAGGTTAGCGTTGTGCTTTTTGTAACTATCCTGGTGTCGAAACAGCGGTTACGATGTGGCCGCTCACAAGAGGATTGCCCCATGACCCTTTCCCCACCCACTGCCGCCCCCTCGGAACCTTACGTCCTGGCCGACGATCCGGTGCTGGACATGCTCAACACTCTTGCGAATATCGACGGCGTGCCGTGGGATTTCTGGCAGACCGATGCCGACGTAGCCGCCTGGCTGGTGCGCCTGCAGTGGGTTGAACAGAACGGCATCCCGTTGTTTGAACCGGGCGCCTTGCTCAGCGCCGCGCGAGAGCTGCGCGAGGTGATTCGTGAATTGGTGGCTGCACGCAAGGCGCAACAACCCGGCAATCCGGCGGCGCTGAACAGCTTTTTACGCAAGGCAGTGAGCCATCCGCAGCTGGTGTGGCGTGCTGGCGAGACGCCAACGCTTGAGCGCCAGCGCAAGCAGCAGACGGCGGAACAGTTCCTGGCGCCGATTGCCGAGGCGGCCGCCACGCTGTTGGTGGAAGGGGATTTCAATCTGATCCGGCGCTGCGAGCATCCGGAATGCATCTTGTGGTTTTATGATCGCACCAAGGCCCACAAGCGCCGCTGGTGCAGCATGGCGTTATGTGGCAATCGGCATAAGGTCGCTGAATTTCGTAAACGCAAACTGAAGCTTTAAAGGAGATGGCTTTGCACACCATTCAGGAGCAACACATCGCGGCAATCCGCGTATCGGGCTTGAAAGTACGTACGCGCAACGCGGATGAGATGACACCGTCAAGTGCGAAGATCGGCCCGATGTGGCAGCGATTTTTCAGTGAGGGACTGTACGAGGGCATCCCGGGAAAACTGCCTGAGTCACCCATTTATGGGGTGTACAGCGGCTATGAGTCGGACGCGCATGGCGAATTTGACGTAACGGCGGGTGTTGCCACCGCTGGGCCGGCGGACGGGTTTGAAAGCCTTGTAATAGAAGCCGGACGCTACCTGGTGTTCGAAGCCCGAGGCCCCATGCCGGAGGCGATCATCAACGCCTGGCAACAGATCTGGACCTACTTCCAGCAGCCTGGCGCGCAGGCCCGTGCCTTTGTCACTGATTTCGAGGCTTACCAGGCGGACGACCTGGCGTTGATCCACATCGGGATCCGCTAGGTCTTCGACGCCTGTTCTCGGGCGAGTAGCTGCTGCTTGCGTTCCACGCCCCAGCGGTAGCCCGACAGCTGGCCATTACTGCGCACCACGCGGTGGCAAGGAATGGCCACTGCCAGGCTGTTGGCGCCACAGGCCTGGGCCACCGCACGGAACGACTTCGGTGCGCCGATACGCTCGGCGATCTGTGCGTAGCTGGCGGTGCTGCCCGCTGGAATCTCGCGCAAGGCTTGCCATACCCGCTCCTGGAATGCCGTGCCGCGCAGGTCCAGCGGCAGGTCCAGGCCAAGTGCGGGCGCTTCGACAAACCCTACGACCTGCGCAATCAATTGCTCGAAACCCGGGTCGGCGCCCACCAGTTCGGCGTTGGGAAATTGATCCTGTAGATCGCGCACCAGTTGGTCCGGATCATTCCCCAGCAGAATCGCGCAGACGCCGCGAGCGCTCTGCGCCACCAGGATCGCTCCCAGTGAGCACTGCCCGACGGCGAACAGGATCGCCGTATTGGTGCCGCCGGCCTTGTAGTCGCTGGGCTTCATGCCAAGCAGTTGGTCAGCGGACTCATAAAAGCGACTGTTGGAGTTGAAGCCTGCGTCATACAGGGCATCCGTCACCGAGTGCGCGCCCTTGAGACCGTCGCGCACCTTGCGCGAGCGATGGGCGCTGGCATAGCCCTTGGGTGTCAGGCCGGTAACGGCTTTGAACACGCGGTGAAAATGAAAAGGGCTGAGGTTGGCGTGCTGCGCCAACGTGTTCAGGCTGGGCGGGGTGTCGGCCTGTTCGATATGCCGACAAGCGTCGGCCACCAGTTGTGCATGCTGCGCTGCGAGCTGGGTCTGGTCGCCGGCCGCGCGTTTGCTGGCGCGATAACCGGCGGCTTCGGCCTGCGCCGGGGTGTCGAAGAACTCGATGTTTTCCGGACGTGGCAAGCGTGACGCGCTACTGGGGCGGCAGTACACGCCGGTGGTCTTCACGCCGTAGACGAACAGCGCATCGGCCTTGGGGTCGCGGGCCAGTATGGCTGCCCAGCGCGGGTCTTGTTCGGTAGTCATGGTGGGCACTCTTGACGGATCCCGGCCAGATTAGACGGGTCGCGAACACCTGGCACTCTGAAGCTTGCGGTCAAATCAGCCGGCGGTGCGAAAGGTCAGGTTGATGCGTTGCGCACCCATTACCGGGTGCATGCCTTCCTTGATCGGCATCACACCATGAAAGCGCAGGCGGTCCACGCCGCCCCAGACCACCACGTCGCCATGGAACAGCGAGACTTTGCGGGTCTTGTCGTTACGCGCGTGCCCACCAAACAGAAAAATCGCCGGCAGGCCGAGCGAGACGGACACCACCGGTTCGCTGTAGCGACGCTCATTCTTGTCTTGATGCAGCGACATTTTTGCGCCGGGTACATAGCGGTTGATCAGGCAGGCGTCCGGGGCAAAGTCAGGGAAACCGGCCTCTGCAGCCGCCTGCACGGCCAATTGGCGCAGGGTATCCGGCATCTGCGGCCAGGGTTGCTGGCTACGTGGGTCCACGGGTGAGTAACGGTAACCGGAGGTGTCGGTAGTCCAGCCCAGGTCGCCGCAACTGCTCAATGCCGCCGACATGGTAAAACCACCCGGTGTGACCATTTGCCGAAACGGTGACTGAGCCAGCACCCGCCGCAGTTCCGGTAGAAGGCGCTCAATCCAGGGCAGGGCGTAGCCTTTCAATACACAGGACTGTTCGCCAATTTGCTCGCGCCCGGCGGGTTGCTGCAAGGCGTCGTCGGCGAACAGATCTTCGGTGGGGCCGGACATCGGCTTACAGCGCCTTGCTCACATTGATATCGGTGATTTCATCACTGGCATCGTGAATTTTCGCCAGCGCTTGCTTGGCTTCTTCGACGCTGTTGGTCTGCAGTTGTGCGAACTCAAAGCGGCGTTCGCCATTGAGCTTGTACTTGATCACGTATTTGGTAGTGGCGGTCACGGTCATTTCCTGTGGGGTGTTCGGGTCAGCTCAGCTTGGAACTGGTACGGCGCACAATGCGGATCTTGTGGGACAGCGCAGGTTTGCGGGTCACGCTGATGGCTCGGCGCGTGACCACGTCCAGGGTGATGTTCCAGAACCCAGTGCTCGGTGCGGTGATTTTGGCGGGGAACTTGTCGAATGCGCCACCGTGGTAAGTGTGACGGCCGCCATTCTTAAAGCTGCGAAAATTCGCATCGCTCATCAGACGGATATTACAAGTCTGCGAGCATTCGATGACAACAATGTCTCCCTCGTTGAGGTGCTCGCGCTGGTGGATGAATTTCATGGGGGGTGTCTCCAGAAGGGCTTTTTCTGAAAAATCAGAACGATACGTAGGTTAAGATGGAGTTTATCAGCCCCAGCGCGTTTATTATCGGCCCGTCTTCAACGACGTCGACAATTTAAAACAGTTATTTACCGAGTTATCAGGGATAAATCCTACGTGGGCGGGAGAAAAATACCATCCCCGCTGTCGTAGGATCTTTATCGGAGGTTTTGTATGAAGTGGAGTGTGTTGGTTCTGGCCTTGGCGATTGGTGGGTGTGCTTCGGTTGCAGATATCAAGCAGACCCCGCCGACCCTAGCGGTCATTTCCGGGAAGAAGCCGCAGGAATATGCTGCCTGTGTCGTGCGCAAACTATCCGCCACGCGCCGCCCGCCGCAGATCGAGCCCCATAAGGACGGTGTGCAGGTGATCGTGCCGCAGAAATTCTCGGCTGACCCGTCGGCGATTTTCGAGATCGAAGACCGTTCCAGTGGTAGCAGTATCAAGCTCTACGAGAGCATGTCCAATGTGCCGATCCGTCCCGGTGATGTGAAGAAGGCCGGCGAAGAGTGTATTTCCGGCTCATAAGCGCCGTTTCACCCAGCCACTTCGAATCCGATCAAAAAGCCTGGCCCCGCCATTGTGGGACCGGGCTTTTTTTGATGGCGCGTTTTGGGAGTTGTCGCGAGGGGCTCATTCCCCTACCATTTGTAGGCTTATGCCATAAACGCCTAAGCATATAACTATAAAAATGGAGTCGTGATGATGTCTCTGGAACGAGTATTGGTGGGCAGTGCGCTGATGTTGCTACTGGGCAATGCCTGCGCGTTGGATGGGAAGAAGATCTTCACCGAAGGCGGTTCGCAGCCCGGCGCCATGCCCTGTGTCGCCTGCCACGGTGCCGATGGTGGAGGGCTGGCCGCAGCGGGTTTTCCCCGGTTGGCGGGCTTGCCTGCACCCTACCTGCGTAAACAGCTGGAAGACTTCAAGCACGGCAGTCGCGCCAACCCGGTGATGCAACCCTTGGCGACTGCGCTCACCGACGCTGAAATCGACGCGGTCAGTCAGGCGCTGGCGGCGATGCCTGGCGCGGTCCCGCAAATGGTTCATCGCAGCGAGATGCCTGTCGGCGCTGCGCAAAAACTTGCGCAGCAGGGGGCGTGGGAGCGCCAGATTCCAGCGTGTGCCAGTTGTCACGGCCGGGCCGGTACGGGTGTCGGCGATGCGTTTCCACCGTTGGCCGGTCAGCCTGCCGCTTACTTGGCGGCCCAGTTGACGGCTTGGCAAAACGGAACCCGTCACAATGATCCGAATGACTTGATGGGGCATATCGCCAAAGCCCTGACCTCGGAAGAAGTGCAGGGTGTCGCCCAGTATTTCGCAGCGTTGAAGTTGGAGGTCAAGCCATGAGCCCGCTGATATTGGCCTTGGGCCTGTTGGGCATATCGTCAGCCCAGGCGGCGACGATTGCTATGGAAGACCAATCGCAGTTGCAACCTGTCGCCGGCCACGCACCGGTCAGTCAATTCCAGCCACCTCAGGAAAGTGAGCTGCCCGACAACGCCTACGGCAAGTTGGTCAAGGATGGCTATGCGCTGTTCGTGGATACCCGGCGCCTGGCGCCGAAATTTGTCGGCAACGGGCTCAATTGCAGCAATTGCCACCTGGACCAGGGACGCCTGGCCAATTCGGCGCCGTTATGGGCGGCTTACCCTATGTACCCGGCGTACCGAAAGAAGAACGACAAGGTCAATACCTTTGCCGAGCGATTGCAGGGGTGTTTCCAATTCAGCATGAACGGCGGTACGCCGCCGGCTGCTGACAGCCCGGAAATTACTGCGCTTTCGGTGTATGCCTACTGGCTGGCCAGCAAGGCGCCGTTAGGCGTTGAATTGCCGGGCCGGGGTTATCCCGACGTGGCACAGCCGGCCAAGGGTTACGACATCGCCCAAGGCGCCGAGGTGTACAAAGGGCAATGCGCGGTCTGCCATGGCGTTGAAGGTCAGGGCCAGAAGGTCGGTGAAAGCTACGTGATGCCACCGCTGTGGGGTAAGGATTCCTACAATTGGGGGGCCGGCATGCACCGCATCAATACGGCAGCGTCCTTCATCAAGCACAACATGCCATTGGGCAAGGGCGGTAGCCTGAGCGACCAGCAAGCCTGGGACGTTGCGGCCTACGTCAACAGCCACGAACGACCGCAGGACCCGCGGCTAGTTGACGGCTCGGTGGAGAAGACTCGGGTTAAATTCCACGCCAATGACGGCATCAATCTCTACGGCCAAACCGTAGAAGGCGTGCTGATTGGGCAGGGCATCCGTTAAACTCTCGGCCATTCAATGCAAAAATGCCGCGCAAACCCTCGGTTTGTGCGGCATTTGTTTTTTCGGGAAGTCTTTTATGAAGCGTGAACACGTCAGGGCTCGCCAGGCCGAAGGCCAGATATCGGCCACTCATATCATTCAGAATCCGGCCGACTTGGGGGAGTGGATCGTATTCTTCAAGAAAAGCGGCGGCCGCAGCTTTTTCCTGGTGGACGATCAGGATGAAGTCGAGTCGTTCCCACGGCTGGATGACTTGGTGGAGACCATTCGTGGCCTGGGTATCAAGTTCGCCGATATCCAGCTGTAGCCGCGACGCTTACTTGCACACCACCACGACACTGCGGCTTTTGAAGTTGCCGACGTCCTGGCCCAGGGTCTTTTCACTTTCCTTGAGCGAAGGTGTGCCTTCGGTGCCGACGATACGGTAGCCAGTGCCTGCGCAAGAGGCATCAGCCTTCTCATAGCAACTCGCCCAGGAGTTGGCTTCGCCCGAGCAGTCGATGGTCAGGCCTTGCTCACCGTTTTTCAGGTAGACATCAGAGGTGGTGGTGCATCCGGCGAGCGCCAGTGCTGCAGTCAGTGCCAGAATCTTGTTCATGTAGGTTCATCATCGAGGGTGTTGGAGGGCGCGCTGACACTGTCGTGGGGCGTTCTGGCGAGATTATAGCGAACTGCCATCTACGTACAGACAAACACAAAAAAGCCCCATTCAGCGGGGCCTTTTGCACAGGGCGTTGACGTTTACTTGCCCTTGGGCCGCTTGCTCGAAGCGTGGCCTGCTTCATCGACAAACACTTCGGCTACAGCGATAGCCTGGCTTTCGCTGGCGAATGCGCCGGCGACGCTGTCGCCGTGGAAGTTGATCAGGTGCCAACCGTCCGCTCGCTTGGTGATCAGGTAGCCGTTCACGCCTTTTGGTTCTGACATCTATCAAGTATCTCGTGGTCTGGTTCAAGGGCCTAATGATAGCGCCAAATGTCGCGGGAGCGCGCAAGTTATTCTAGGTCAGTGTTGCAGCCGTAAAAGCATGCTAAAAAGGTCGTAGCCCTTGGAAATACTGAGGTGCAGGCTTTTTTGGCCGTGCCGGTGCAAATGCGCTTCGCAAGATGCGCGGAACTTACGCCGACATTTTTTCTCTATGATGACATCGCAACGCCAGCAGGACCCATTGTAAGGTGACTGCGGCCTGATTAGACTGCGCCGAATTCCGTACGCACAGCCCTTTGTAAGGACTTTTATGATCAAGAAATGCTTGTTCCCAGCAGCCGGTTACGGCACTCGCTTCTTGCCAGCGACCAAGGCCATGCCCAAAGAGATGCTGCCGGTGGTGAACAAGCCACTGATTCAGTACGGCGTCGAAGAGGCACTGGATGCCGGCCTGAACGAAATCTCCATTGTGACCGGCCGTGGTAAGCGCGCGCTGGAAGACCACTTCGACATCAGCTACGAGCTGGAAAACCAGATCAAGGGCACCGACAAGGAAAAATACCTGGTCGGCATCCGCAAACTGCTGGACGAGTGCTCGTTCTCCTACACCCGCCAGACCCAGATGAAAGGCCTCGGCCATGCGATCCTGACCGGCCGCCCGCTGATCGGTGACGAACCGTTCGCCGTGGTCCTGGCGGATGACCTGTGCGTGAACCTGGAAGGCGACGGCGTACTGACCCAGATGGTCAAGCTGTACCAGAAGTACCGTTGCACCATCGTTGCGGTCCAGGAGGTTGACCCTCAGGAAACCAACAAGTACGGCGTGATTGCCGGCGACGACATCGGTGATGGCCTGATCCGCGTTCGTGACATGGTCGAGAAGCCGGCGCCGGAAGATGCTCCGTCGAACCTGGCGATCATCGGTCGTTACATTCTGACTCCGGACATCTTCAAGTTGATCGAGGAAACCGAGCCAGGCAAGGGTGGCGAGATCCAGATCACCGACGCCCTGTTGAAGCAAGCCAAAGACGGCTGCGTGATTGCCTACAAGTTCAAAGGCCGTCGTTTCGACTGCGGTGGTGCCGAGGGTTACATCGAGGCGACTAACTTCTGCTACGAGCACTTCTACAAGACTGGCAAGGCTTACTGATTCACGCTGTAGGCAGCCTGTTCCAAAAAAGCCACCTTCGGGTGGCTTTTTCGTTTTTCAGCCCCATCTAAGTCGGTATGCTGATGTCCTGCCGAGGAGAGTGAAATGGCCTACGATTTTGACCTGTATGTAATTGGCGCCGGTTCCGGCGGTGTGCGTGCGGCACGTTTTGCCGCAGGCTTTGGTGCCAAGGTGGCCGTGGCGGAAAGCCGCTACCTGGGAGGCACCTGTGTCAACGTCGGCTGCGTGCCGAAAAAACTGTTGGTGTACGGCGCCCATTTTGCCGAGGATTTTGAGCAGGCCGGCGGTTTTGGCTGGTCGTTGGGCGAGGCGAATTTTGATTGGGCCACTTTGATCGCCAACAAGGACCGCGAGATCAATCGCCTCAATGGCATCTATCGCAACCTGCTGGTCAACAGCGGCGTGACCCTGCATGAAGGGCATGCGCGCCTGGTGGACCCGCATCAGGTCGAAATCAATGGCCAGCGCTTTACCGCCAGGCACATCCTGATTGCAACAGGTGGTTGGCCGCAGATTCCGGAGATTCCGGGGCGCGAACATGCCATTGGCTCCAATGAAGCGTTTTTCCTCAAGGAATTGCCCAAGCGTGTTCTGGTGGTCGGCGGCGGTTACATTGCCGTTGAGTTTGCCGGTATTTTCCACGGCCTGGGTGCCCAGACCTCGTTGCTGTATCGCGGCGACTTGTTCCTGCGCGGCTTCGACGGTTCGGTACGCACGCACTTGAAGGAAGAACTGACCAAGCGCGGCCTGGACCTGCAATTCAATGCCGACATCGAGCGCATTGACAAGCAGGCCGATGGTAGCCTCAAGGCCACCCTGAAAGACGGCCGGGTGCTGGAGGCTGATTGCGTGTTCTACGCCACGGGGCGACGTCCGATGCTGGACAACCTGGGGCTGGAGAACACCGGCGTCAAACTCGACAAGCGTGGTTTCGTTGAGGTGGATGACCTGTACCAGACCGCCGAGCCCTCGATCCTGGCCATCGGCGACGTGATCGGTCGTGTGCAATTGACCCCGGTTGCCCTGGCCGAAGGCATGGCCGTGGCGCGTCGCCTGTTCAAGCCTGAGCAGTATCGCCCGGTGGATTACAAGATGATCCCGACGGCGGTGTTCAGTCTGCCGAACATTGGCACCGTGGGGCTCTCCGAAGAAGAGGCGAAAGAGAAGGGCCATGAGGTGCAGGTCTTCGAAAGCCGTTTCCGGCCGATGAAGCTGACCCTGACCGAGTGCCAGGAAAAGACCCTGATGAAGCTGGTGGTCGACGCCGACACCGACAAAGTGCTGGGTTGCCACATGGTCGGCCCGGATGCGGGGGAAATCGTGCAGGGCCTGGCGATCGCGCTCAAGGCGGGCGCGACCAAGCAGCATTTCGATGAAACCATTGGCGTGCACCCGACGGCGGCGGAAGAGTTCGTCACCATGCGCACGCCCGTAGCGGGTTGATCAGGCCTTGGGCGTTGCCTCTGGCGCCGCTGCAACGGCGGCAGCCAGGCGCAACGCCTCGACACTGGCCTGAGCCTTGATCAGCGCCAGCTCAAGCGTTTTATTGGTGCGCTGGTGCTCGTCCAGTGCTTCCTGGCGTGACTGGCTCTCCAGCGCCGCTACCCGCAGGCGCTCCTGAAGCAGGGTGCGTTCGCTGTCAATCAGGCTCACCTGTTCCGTCAGTTTGAGCTGCTGGGCCTGATCTTTGCGGGATTGCTCCTGCAGTGCGGTCAATTCCTTCGCTGTCACCCGATGCTCGATCAACAGCCGCTCATTGTCGCGATGCAGTTGGGTGATTTCATCCTGGCGCACCATGGCGCTCTGTTGGGCCTGGCGCAGTTCTGCCTGTACCTGTTGCAACTGGCCTTCATGGCGGCGCTGTTCCTGTTCGCGCTGCTCCTTGATGGCATTGCGGTAATGCTCCAGCGCGTCCCGGGCATGCAGGTGCTTTTCTTCCAATGAACGAATCTGCTCGTCCTTGTCGTTGATCCTTAGCTCGTAGTCACTGCACGCCTGGCTCAGCCCGGCGTTGCGGGTTTGCTCGGTCTGCAGGCTGGTGCTGGCGGTTTGCAGGGCGGCGCTTTCTTCTGCCAGGGCGGCGGCCTGGATATCGAACTGCTGCTGGAGTTGGCCATGGGCCTCCTCAAGGGCTCGCACCTGGGCGAGCAGGGCGGCCTTCTGCTGTTCGAACTGCGCCAGGGCCAGGTCGATTGGTTCCTGGGCTTTCTCTTTCAGGCGCTGGGCCAGTCGCGCCACCAGTTCGCCAAGCTCGTCGTCGATTGGCGCTTCGGTGATGGTGGTGCGGGTTTCGCTTTCATCCAGCTCTTTCAAATAACGATGAATGGTGGTTTTCGAGCCGGTATTGCCCATCTCGATACGCACTGCGTCGATGCTGGGGTTCTCGCCGCGGGCGAGGATTGCCAAGCGGGCCGTTTGAACTACTGCTTTGTTGATGCCGCCGCGAGCCATGGGGTCTCCGTCGATTTTGTAATGTGGTACGTGGTATGTATATACATACTATATCACGTATAAAAACTTGTTTAAATTCATCATTTAACAGATGGGATATTGGCGTATTATCCCGTGTCATTACCGTTTAATCCGCTAATGCGTCAGTCAACAGTACGAATAGGCCTCCCATGAGCGATCTGGATCGTTATCTCAACGCTGCCACCCGCGACAACACGCGGCGTAGCTATCGCGCAGCGATCGAGCATTTCGAAGTGAGCTGGGGCGGGTTCCTGCCGGCGACCAGCGACAGCGTGGCGCGGTATCTGGTCGCCCATGCCGGTGTGCTGGCGGTCAACACGCTGAAGTTGCGGCTCTCGGCACTGGCGCAATGGCATACGAGCCAGGGGTTTCCTGACCCAACCAAGGCGTCCGTGGTGCGCAAGGTGCTCAAGGGCATTCGTGCAGTGCACCCGGCGCGGGAGAAGCAAGCCGAACCGTTGCAGCTCAAGCATCTGGAGCTAGTGGTTGCTTCTCTTGACGCTGAAGCGATAGAAGCGGCGCAAACACAGAACCAGCCCCGATTGCTGCGTGCCAAGCGTGATACCGCATTGATCCTGCTGGGATTCTGGCGTGGCTTTCGCAGCGACGAGTTGTGTCGTCTCTCTATCGAGCATGTGCAAGCGATGCCCGGTGCAGGGATCAGCCTGTACCTACCCCGCAGCAAAAGCGACCGCGACAATCTCGGCAAGACCTATCACACCCCGGCACTGTTGCGCCTGTGCCCGGTGCAGGCCTATAGCGAGTGGCTCAGTGCCTCGGCTTTGGTACGTGGCCCGGTGTTTCGCGGGATTGATCGCTGGGGCAACCTGGGGGAGGAGGGCTTGCACCCCAACAGTGTGATCCCGCTGCTGCGCCAGGCGCTGGAGCGTGCCGGCATTCCCGCCGAGCACTACACCAGCCACTCGCTGCGCCGGGGCTTTGCCACCTGGGCTCATCGCAGCGGCTGGGATTTGAAGTCGTTGATGAGTTACGTCGGCTGGAGCGACATGAAATCCGCCATGCGCTATGTTGAAGCGACGCCCTTTCTCGGCATGAGCCTGGCGAGCCAGCCGCTGCTTTGAGATTTCTTCTATTAATACAGTCACCTGATAGGGAAAACCAATCGTCAGCATCAGGTTTGCCAATGAGCCATCGGCGTAGAGAGTGGGTAGGATTCACCTCATCAACTTACTAAGCCCTTCTACAAACCTGACGGAGAGTCAACGATGCCTATCATCAACAGCCAAGTAAAACCGTTCAAAGCTACCGCCTACAAAAACGGCAACTTCGTAGATGTGTCCGACGCTGACCTGAAAGGCAAGTGGTCTGTTGTGTTCTTCTACCCAGCCGACTTCACCTTCGTTTGCCCAACCGAGCTGGAAGACCTGGCTGACAACTACGCCGAATTCCAGAAACTGGGCGTCGAAATCTACAGCGTTTCCACCGACACCCACTTTGCCCATGCGGCCTGGCACAACACTTCGCCAGCCATTGGCAAGATCCAGTACACCATGATCGGCGACCCAACCCTGACCATCTCCCGCAACTTCGACGTACTGATCGAAGAAGCTGGCCTGGCAGACCGCGGTACGTTCGTGATCAACCCGGAAGGTCAGATCAAGATCGTTGAACTGAACGACGGTGGCGTTGGCCGTGATGCTTCCGAGCTGCTGCGCAAAATCAAGGCCGCTCAGTACGTTGCTGCCCACCCAGGCGAAGTGTGCCCAGCCAAGTGGAAAGAAGGCGAGGCCACCCTGGCTCCGTCCCTGGACCTGGTCGGCAAGATCTAAGTCTGTGAAGTCTCAAGGGCGGGAATCCGCACTTAAGTAAGCTGCATCCGCCCTCAAAACGCCCGGGCGAGGTTCGCTCGGGCGTTTTTTTGTCTGCAATAAACCGAATGAACAGGAAATCGCCCGTATGTTGGACGCCAATCTTAAAGCTCAGTTGAAGTCATACCTGGAACGGGTCACCCAGCCGATCGAGATCGTCGCCTCCCTCGACGACGGCGCGAAATCCCAGGAAATGCTTGCCCTTTTGCAGGACGTGGTCAGCCTTACGACGCTGATTACCCTGAAGACTGATGGCAACGATGCGCGCAAGCCTTCGTTCTCCATCAACCGCCCGGGTGCCGATATCAGCCTGCGTTTCGCCGGCATCCCCATGGGCCATGAATTCACTTCGCTGGTGCTGGCCCTGCTGCAAGTGGGTGGCCACCCGTCGAAGGCCAGTGTCGAAGTGATTGAACAGATCCGCGCCCTCAAAGGCGAGTTCAGCTTCGAGACTTACTTCTCGCTGTCCTGCCAGAACTGCCCGGATGTGGTCCAGGCGTTGAATCTGATGGCCGTGCTCAACCCGAACATCCGCCACGTCGCCATCGACGGTGCACTGTTTCAGGCTGAGGTTGACGAGCGCCAGGTTATGGCGGTGCCCAGCGTGTACCTCAATGGTGTGAACTTCGGTCAGGGCCGCATGGGCCTGGAAGAGATTCTTGCCAAGCTCGACACCAGCGGCATCGAAAAAGCCGCCGAGAAAATCAGCGCCAAAGACGCCTTCGATGTGCTCGTCGTCGGCGGCGGCCCAGCCGGTTCGTCGGCTGCGATCTACGCGGCACGCAAAGGTATTCGCACCGGCGTCGCCGCCGAGCGTTTCGGCGGGCAAGTGCTGGACACCATGTCCATCGAGAACTTTATCTCGGTACAGGAAACCGAGGGGCCGAAACTGGCCAGCGCCCTGGAAGCTCACGTGCGTCAGTACGATGTGGACATCATGAACCTGCAGCGCGCCAGTGCCTTGATCCCGGCGAAAAACGCCGGTGACCTGCACGAAATTCGCTTCGAAAGCGGTGCGACCCTCAAGTCCAAGACCGTGATCCTGGCGACCGGCGCTCGCTGGAGAGAAATGGGTGTGCCGGGCGAGCAGGAATACAAGGCCAAGGGCGTGTGCTTCTGCCCGCACTGTGACGGTCCGTTGTTCAAGGGCAAGCGTGTGGCGGTGATCGGCGGGGGTAACTCCGGCGTGGAAGCCGCGATCGACCTGGCTGGTATCGTCAGCCACGTAACTTTGCTCGAGTTCGACAGCAAGTTGCGCGCCGACGCTGTGTTGCAGCGCAAGCTCTACAGCCTGCCGAACGTCGACGTGATCACCAGCGCGCTGACCAGCGAAGTCAAAGGCGATGGCCAGAAAGTCACCGGCCTGGCGTACAAGGACCGCGACAGCGGCGAGTTCAAGACCATCGACCTGGAAGGGATCTTTGTCCAGATCGGCTTGTTGCCCAACACCGACTGGCTCAAAGGCACCGTGGAACTGACGCCGCGTGGCGAGATCATCGTCGATGCGCGTGGCGAGACGTCACTGCCGGGTGTATTTGCTGCCGGTGACGTCACGACTGTGCCCTACAAGCAGATCGTGATTGCGGTGGGCGAGGGTGCCAAGGCCACCCTGAGTGCGTTCGATCACCTGATCCGAACTTCTGCCCCGGCGTAAGGACGGCCGCGCAAATGAAAAACCCCATGAGTGATCATGGGGTTTTTTCGTTACAGCGGCGCGGGCTGGATAATTTCGACCCAGTACGCATCCGGGTCCTTGATGAACGCCAGGCTCTTCATGCGGCCATCGCTCAGGCGCTTCTGGAAATCGCAGCCCAGGGCTTCGAAGCGCTCGCAGGCGGCGACGATATCCGGCACCGAGATGCAGATATGGCCGAAACCACGCGGATCGGTATTGCCGTTGTGATAGGCGAAGTCGGCGTCGTTTTCGGTGCCGTGGTTGTGGGTCAGTTCCAGGATGCCTGGAATCGACTTCATCCACTGGGTGCGCTCGGCAGCATCGGCCGGGATCTGGGATTTATCGACCAGGGCGAGGAAGTACAGGCTGAACTCGGCTTCCGGGAAGTCGCGTTTTTCAACCAGGGAAAAGCCCAGGACGCGAGTGTAGAAGTCCAGCGACTTGGTAATGTCCTTGACCCGCAGCATGGTGTGGTTGAACACGAAGTTGGCGGTGGCGGTATCAGGTTGGGCAGTGACGCCCGGGAAGGTGTTCAGTTCGTGCAGGCTCATGGGCCCTCCAGAAAAAATGGGGCAAACGCGGCTCTGAAATGTGAGCGGTTCCTTGGCTTGCGGCTGGCATCCGTGCAGCCGGGCCATGATACGCAAGGCTCGGCCCGGTCGCCATATGAAAAAGCCACGCAGGCCTTGCGGCCTGTGGGTGCCGGGGCTCAAACTTTGGTCCTTGGACCTTGGGTGTTTTTCGTAATGACCGAATTTCGTAAACCGTTGTTGAGCATGCTGTGCTTGTGGTTGGGCAGTTCCTGCGTAGTAGCCGCTGAGCCCGAAATTCATTGGCCTAGCGGGTGGCAGGTTGAAGAAGTGATGGCGGATGACCAGGCGCCTGCAAAGCCCCAGGCAGTGTCGCGGCAGCGGGCAATCAAGAATGATGAAAACGGTACGACCCTGATGGTCATGGAGTTGACCGGGACGCCGATTGAAGTTGGTCATAAGGTTAATCTTCAAGGCGTACTGCTGGAGATGCGCAAATCCATCCAGAAGGATTTCGCCCAGGGTGGTTATCAAAGCGTGTGCAGCAAGATGCACCCTACAACATTGAGCCGTCTTGACGCGTTGGAAACTACTTGCGTGATAACCGAGAACGGGCGGCACGTGCTCTCGCAAACATTGGTGGGCGCGGTTGATACCGATAAGGCGTATGTTTTTTCATACGCAGGTCAGGCCGAGGCGTACGAAGCAAGCAAGGAAGAAGTCAGTTCGGTGCGCGACAGCCTGAAACTTTAAGTGCGTGAGGCCTGTCGATTTTGAACAAAGTGAAATGTTATTTAAGTTCGATTTCGAACCGATAAAATAAAAAAGCCCCGCATCAGCGGGGCTCTTTATAAGTGCAGTACGATCAGCCGCGAAGCCAGGAATCTACAGTGGCAGCGCCGTACTGTTCTTTCCAGGCCTTGAGGCCACGGTGGTTACCGCCTTTGGTTTCGATCAGTTCACCGGTGTGCGGGTTCTGGTAAACCTTGACCACACGCGCACGGCGCTGTTTAGGTGCGGCGGCAACAGCGCTGGACTTGCCCAGGTTTGGATCAAGGATGGAAATGATGTCGCGCAGGCCTTTGCCATAGCTCTTCATCAGGGCTTGAAGCTTTTCTTCGAATTCGATTTCTTTCTTCAGGCCAGCATCGTTCTTCAGGGATTCCAGCTGGGCAAGCTGCTCTTGAAGGGCTTTTTCTGCTGCGCGAAATTCGGCGAGTCTGGACAAAATCTGTACTCCAATAGTGTAGTTGGCTGATATCAACTGCAGACAAAGCTATAAGCCAAGCGCTTTAAGGCGACCCAGGAAAGAAGTCATCCCGCGAGTTCTGCACAGGCAGGAAAAATTGTAGTAGTTAATGCGTCACGAGTAAATCATGTCTTTTCTATAGACCCAACTATTTCAGTGCAGGTAGTGCATGGCTATTCAATGACGCGCCAGCGATTTAATAAATTCATCACAGGGTAAAGGTTTTCCAAACAGGTAACCTTGCAGGAAGTCCACCCCTTGAGCGGCCAGATATTCACACTGTTCGCGCGTTTCCACACCTTCTGCAACGATGCCCAAGTCGAGCTTGCCCGACAGCGCTATGATGCTGTCCAGAATATGCCCCGATAGTGCATCTGCACCGATCATGGCGACAAAACTCTGGTCGATCTTCAAGTAGTCCACATTGAAGTTGCGTAAATACCCGAGGCTGGAATGACCGGTGCCGAAATCATCAATGGCAATCATCACTCCCAATTGATGCAACGCGTCGAACAAGCGGCGGGCAATGTCGGTGGGTTCGATCAGCTCGCGCTCGGTCAACTCCAGCACCAGGGTCACCTGGCCCACGGGAAAGGCGGCGAGAAACTCGCGGCAGTCCTCCACCAGTGCCAGGTCCTGGCAGTGGCGTGCGGTGATATTCACACCAATATGGAATCCGGGGCTGAAACGCGTGGCATGAGGCGCCAGTTGCGCGGCGGTCTGGCGCAGGAGGGCACGAGTCATCGGCACGATCAGGCCCGAATGCTCGGCGAGGGGGATAAACAGATCGGGTCGCACCAGCCCTTCCTTGGGGTGTTGCCAACGCATCAGTACTTCGCAGCCTGCCCATTCACGGGTATCGCCGCGCACCACGGGCTGGAAGTACGGAATGAATTCGTTGGCGCCCAAGGCCCGTCGCAGTTCATGGGTAGGGGCCGAAGAACGCTTTTGCAGCCAATGCGCAAGCACTCCCGCCGCCACGCCAAAAAACACCAGCAGGCTGAACAATGCCGGGTATCGTGCCTGCATGTAGCGCCAGACTTCGCCAGCCGGCATGCCCGCGTCGACGCTGTAGTGATAACGCGCGGATACAAGATGATGGTGGGCCACGGCAAATACCGGAACCGCTGTGTCATGCACTTTTCCATCGGCCCCCAGCCAATGGGTCCCCACTTGCAGCACCAGGTCGGCGTAGGGGCTGATCAGCCGCAGGGCGTTGGTCAGGTGGTAGCCGTCGATCGACGCAAAAGCGGCCTTGTCGCCCTCGACCAGCCGGTACACCAGCAGAGCGGTATCCGGCGTCACCGGGTTGCCATTCATTAGCCATAACTTGCCGTCCACGTAATCATCCGGGTTGACCGGTGACGCGTATTGGTCGCCAAACAGCGAGCTGCAATAGATGTTTCTCTGCCAGGACAAGGTGGTTGCCCGCACGAACGGGCGGCGTGTGACCTGTTCACGCAAGGCCAGCTGTGCGGCGTTATCACACGGCTGTCCTGCCAACGGCAGCAATGCCTGGGCGGCGAGCGCGGTGTTATCGAGCATCAAGTCGAATTGGCGTACGGCTTCCTGTGCGGTCTGGGCGGTGCTTTGTTCAAGGGTACGTTCGGCTTGCCAATGGAGGATCACCACGCCCAATGCCAGCGGCACCATGGCGCAGAACACGCTGATCAGGTTGCGGGTGGCACGGCTGCGCGGGCCTTTGACGGTCAAGGGCATGGGATGTAAGCCTGTTACGAGAGATGAGAGAGGCGCCGGCACGGCAGGTCGGACTTGTCTCGATGATAGTTGCAGTCGCCGCAATAAGCTCGGGATACCTAGCCGTTCGGTCAGTAGGCAGCCTTGCGCACGTTACTTATGATCAAAACGTCGGTTTTTCTAAGGTGGACGCATCATGAAAAGCAAAAGGCGGACAGCGGCGTTTCTCACATTCATGGGTATCATCGTCGGGCCTGCCATGGCAGCAGACGGCATCATCACCCTCAGTGGAGATATTGTTGGCAGCACGTGCCCGATTACCGGGGGGACCGGATCAGGGCCGGGCACCGGGGCGAGCTTTCCGGTAGCGCTGGACAAAGTGCAGGCCTCCGCGTTGAAGGCGGTCGGTGATACGGCCGGCAGCAAGCCCTTTTTCATCTACGTGGGCGGTACGGCATCCCCTTGTGCGGCGTCTTCGGTGGCGGTGTTGTTCGAGAGCACCAGCCCCGGGGTCAACCCGCTGACGGGGAATCTGCTCAACACGGCCGCCTCCGGCGCGGCGAATGTGGAGGTGCAAATCATCGATGGGGCCGTGAACCGGCCCATCGACCTGCGGCTGGGGACGACATCCACCCCCGCAATTCCGGACGATGGCATTGCAACGTTGCCATTTGCGGCGCGGTACATCGCTACTGGCGCGGCCGGTAATGGGCCAGTCCAGGCGGCGGTGCAGTACTCCGTGACCTTTCCCTGAGCGAGCCGGGAACAGGAGTGCGCAGCCATGGGGTGTTTGACAAAGGCCCGGCGCTGCCTGGGATTTCTGCTGGCCGCACTGTTGCCCGGCGCACCGGTGACGGTCGATGCCGGCGTGATTATCAACGGAACGCGCCATATCTACCCTGAGCGCCAGGCTGAGATCACCATCCAATTGACCAATGAAGACGCCGCAGCACCGCGCCTGGTCCAAGCGTGGGTCGAACCCGGTGATCGGCGGGTCGGTCCGGAAGACAGCAACGTGCCGTTCAGCCTTTCGCCGCCGGTGTTCCGTATCGACGCGGGCAAGGGCCACGCCATGCGCCTGGTGTATTCCCGAGAGCTATTGCCCAAAGACCGCGAAACACTGTTCTGGCTCAATGTGCTGGAGGTACCGCCAAGGTTTCACTCATCGGCTCCGCTGGACGACGAGCAAGGCAATCAACTGCGGTTTGCGTTCCGCATCCGCACCAAAGTGTTCTTCCGTCCTGACCAGCTGCCGGGAAAGCCCGATGACGCTCCGGGGCAATTACGTTGGTCGCTCTACAAGACGGCGACGGGACAGGGGCTGGAGGTGCATAACCCGTCGGCCTTTCATGTCACGTTCCAAGAGGTTGCGCTGGCCTTGGGGCCACGGGCCGATGCTCGCCTCTTGCGCAGCGACACCGGGATGGTTGCGCCGGGCGATACCTTGCGCCTGGCGGTCCACGAAGCCGCCCCGCACATTCCGGCCGATGCCCAGGTGCATTTCCAGTACATCAACGACTATGGCGCGTTCTCACCGCCGCAGCGTGCTGCGCTGAGGCTTTGACCGTGAACAGGCAGTCGATGCTTGCCGGGCTGATCAGTGCAGCATTGACGTCGATTGAACATGCGACAGCCGCGGAGCCGGTGTTTGACCTGCAAGCCTTTTCCAGCGAGGGCGCGGCCGTCGATGTGTCTCGGTTCAGTCGCTACGACCTGATGAGCCCTGGCACTCATCTTATGGAGATCATTGTCAACGGCCAGCCCATGGGCCGCCGTGAAGTAACGTTCATGACCACTGACGCACAAGCCGATGCTGTGCCCTGTGTCGACCATGACTTGCTGCTGCAACTTGGTGTCGCACCGGAGCGCATCGGCACGCTGCGCACGGCTTCCGAGTGTCCCGCGCTGGCGGATTGGCTGCCTGCGGCGACAAGCCGTGTAGACGCCGCCGCGCTGGAGTGGACGGTGAGCCTGCCCCAGGTGTACGTCAGACAACTCCCCCGTGGCTTTATCGACCCGTCTTACTGGGATGAAGGCATCAACGCCGGCCTGCTCAATTACACCTTCAGCACTACCCGCATGATGGCGGGCGCGGGCACCGACCGTGCTTATCTGGGCCTGAATGCGGGCCTCAACCTCGGCCGCTGGCGCCTGCGGCACCAAGGCGCGCAGACCTGGGATTCGGCGACCGGCCAGCCGCCCTATCAAAACACCTCGACCTTTGCGCAACGCAGCCTCCCGGTATGGCAGGCGCAGTTGCGAGTCGGCGACAGTTTCAGCAGCGGGCAGATCCTGGAAGGCGTACGCGTACGGGGCGTGACCCTGGCCAGCGATGAGCGGATGCTGGCCCCGTCCCGTCAAGGTTATGCGCCCCTGGTGCGTGGCGTGGCAGAAGGCAATGCCACCGTTACCATTCGCCAGAATGGCTACACGCTCTACGAGACGACGGTGGCGCCAGGTCCGTTCGAGATCAATGACCTGCCAGCCACCGGGTATGGCGGTGACTTGACCGTCAGCGTGACCGAGGTGGATGGGCGGCGGAACACGTTCACGGTGCCGTACTCCGCAACACCGCTGTTATTGCGCAGCGGGGCTCGCCACTATCAGGTGAGCCTGGGCCAGGTGAACCAGCTCGGCGTGTCCGCAGGCATGCCAGCGATGGTGCAGGGCACGCTTGCCCACGGTGTGGCGGACGGGTTGACGGTGTACGGTGGCGGCACCGGCACCCAGGGCTATCACCAGGGCAAATTGGGCGTCGCGGCAAGCACTGCGTTGGGCGTATGGTCCCTGGATGCCACCGGCTCCCGCACACGGCTGGACGGGCAGGGCAACCGCTCGGGGCACAGCCTGGGCCTGGGTTATTACAAAAGCGTGCCGACCTCCGGTACTCACTTCGCACTGGGCATGTACCGTTACTCCACGCCGGGGTATTTCAGTTTGTACGATGCCTTGAGCGCACAGGAAGGCCTGAGAAAAGGCTATGGCGCGGAGCGATTGGCCAGGCAGAAAAGCCGCATCGATCTGAATGTCAGCCAGCAATTGGGCGGCGGAACGTTAACTCTGTCCGGCAGTTCCACCGCCTATTGGCGGCGGCAGCAGGGGCGCCAGACCACCTTTTCAGTGAGCTACGGGGCTACCTGGAAACGCCTGGGCTGGAATGTCTCGATGCAGCGTTCACGTGTCGAAGACACTCGCCTGCGCGACGAGCAGCGACGCAGCCCGAGGGAACACAGCGACGCGCTCTTCTTTGGTGATGTTGGCCAGCGCGGGCGGCTGGATAACCGCATCACCCTGACCTTGTCGATGCCGGTGGGTGCGGGACTGCGCGCCCCCACATTGACCAGCACCCAGCATTGGGACCGTGGCGACCGGCGCGGTAGCCAACAGCAACTGGGTCTCAATGGTCTGCTGGGGGAGGATGCCAGCGCTCATTATGGCGTTTGGGCCAACCGTAGCGCAGCAGCAGGTTCACGGGCCAGCGCAGTGAATGCTTACACCGGCTATCGCGGTGAGGCAGTGGCGATGCGCCTGGGTTATGGCCAATCCAACCAGGGTGCGCAACTGGCATTCAGCGCAGATGGCGCGCTGGTCGCTCATTCCGACGGATTGATCCTGTCCCAGAGCCTGGGCGAATCCGCCGCCCTGGTACACGCCCCAAACGCGCAGGGGGCAGCACTCAACAACGGCCACGCGCGTATCGGCGCGGGTGGTTATGCGGTGGCGCCCAACCTGCAAGCATTCCGGCGCAATGTGGTGACGCTTGATCCCAATGGCATGCCCGTGGACGTCGAGCTGCTGGAGTCCAGCCAAAGTGTCGTGCCCACCCTGGGCGCATTGACGCTGTTGCGCTTCAAGGTCGCCAGCGGTCGCGCCGTGATCGTCAAGGCGCGCCGGGACAACGGCAAGCCCTTGCCGTTTGCCGCGCAGGTGTTCGATGAACAAGGGCGCGAAGTCGGGGTAGTGGGGCAGGCGAGCAAGGCATTTGTCAGGGGTATCAGCGACAGCGGCCGGCTGACTGTGCGTTGGAGCGCTGCGGCGGATGGACGTTGCGTCATTGTCTACCAATTGCCGTCCAGACCTTCCGCCGAGCGCCAGCGCAGCGCGCAGGTGTGGGAAGGTCGATGCGTGGCCATCCCATGAAGCGCCTTGCCGCCTGTGTCCTGGCGCTGCTGTTGACGGCACTGACATTACCCGTGGCCCGGGCGGGTGGCGACTGCGATGCCGCCGCCCCGACACTGATCAACGTGCCCGCCATCGACCCGCTGCCCGTTAACCCCAGTCCAGGGCAAGTATTGGGCAACCCGGATGGCTATACGTTCGACGTCCCCAACGCGATGGTTTGCCGATATGACGATGTATTCAGTGAGTATTGGAGCTACATATCCCTGAGCAGTGACCTGAGCTTCACAGGGAGCTTTTATTTTCATTATGGGGTGCGGATGCCGATTTACCGGACCGGCGTCGCGGGGGTCGGGATGGGTATGATTGCCGAAGATCGCGACAACAGGTCACCCCAGGCGGTCAGTACCGGTATCAACGTTTTGCATCCACCCATATACCCGGGGATACCGAGCTGGGGCTTGCGGGGGCGGTTGTTTTTCTTTGTCACCGGTCCTATCCAGGGCGGCCTTATTGCCTCCCGCCCGATCGCCCGCTTCGCCGTGCGCTCGGCGACGGGCGAGCACATGATCACCCTGGGCAGCACGTTGATCGGGCCGCCGCGCAAACCGACGTGTTCCGTCTCGACACCCAGCCTGGCAATGCGCCTGGGGACGGTGTCGGCGCGTGATTTCAGTGGCATCGGCAGCACCGCAGGGGCCGTCACCGAGACCATCGTGTTGCAATGTGCCGGCGGTACCGGTGCCAGCCTCGATGTGCTGGTGACCCTGACCGACCAGACCGCGCCAGCCAACCGTAGCAATCGCCTGTCTCTTACCAGCGATTCGAATGCTCGGGGCGTGGCCCTGCAGTTGCTGCACCAGGACCGGCTGCTGAGCTACGGCCCCGACTCCAGCGCAATCGGCACGCCCAACCAGTGGCTGGCGGGCACCACCGATAATGGCACCTTTACCATTCCACTCACGGCACGCTACGTGCAAACGGCCGCACGCATCCAGGCCGGAACGGCCAATGGGCAGGCGACGTTCACCCTGAGTTATCGATGAGTACGGGCTTGCTCTGCTGGAAGGCGGCGTGTTTCAGCATGTTGTGGGCTACCATCGCCAGTGGTGACGTGGTGTTGGACCGTACACGCATCATCTACCCCATGGGTAGCCGTGAAGTGAGCCTGCAACTGACCAATCAAGCCGACAGCCCGAGGCTGGTCCAGGCTTGGATCGATAAGGGTGACGCGCAGTTGCCACCGGAATACAGCGATGTGCCCTTCACCCTCACGCCGCCGATCAAACGCATTGACGCGGGCAAAGGTGCAGCGTTGCGTATTGTCTACCAGCCAAGCGAAGCTCCTGTGCCGGTTGCCGACCAGGAAGCGCTGTACTGGCTCAACGTGCTGAGTGTTCGACCCTCTGCCACCGACGCCACGGGCGGCAATACCTTGCAATGGGCGATTCGGACGCGGATCAAACTGTTCCTGCGACCGCTGGCGCTTGCCAACGGCGCAGCGGATGCCGCGAGCGGATTGGCCTGGCGCCTGGTCGGCGGGCAGCGAACCGTTGTGCAAGTGCGCAACCCCAGCGCGTTTCACGTGACGCTGGCGTCGGTGGTACTGGTTGTCGAAGGCGTCGAATACCCCCATCACAATCCACCCATGGTTGCCCCACGGTCCGCCACTCACCTGTCCTTCGACACGGTCCTGAAGGCGCCATCCGGTGCGGCCAGCCTGCGATTCAGTACCGTGGATGACAACGGCGCGCTGCGCCATCATCGCCAGTCGCTATAGCGGTGAGACATGCCCATAGTCCAGGCCCTGCGCCACGCGTATGAACGCCAGGGTCGCAGGGGACGCCTGGCGGCGATCCAGTACTGCCAGGCCGATCGAACGGGTAATGGCCGGTGCCAGTGGGCGCGCCACATAACGCGGATCTGGCGTAACCGGCAGGGAACCCTGGGCCACCACGCTGAGGCCATCGCCACGGCTTACCGCTTCCAGCGTGCTGAGCAGTTGCGCGCAACGATAACGCACCTTCGGCGTCAGCCGGGCGCTGGCGAACAGGCGTGAGACCAGCTCCGACGAGCCGGCCTCGGTCAGGATGAAGGTCGTCTCGCACAGGTCTTCAAGGCGCAGGGCAGGGTGTTCGGCCAGGGGATGGTTGGCCGGCAACAGCGCAACCATCTGATCGGTGAACAACGCGAAGGTGTCGAACCGCTCCTGCTCCAGCACCACGAAGCCCACGTCGATGCGCCGCTCATCCAGCCATTGGATGACCTGGCGGTCCGGGCCTTCATCGACATGCACCTCAATGTCAGGGTAGGCCTGGCGAAACGGTTGCAGGATCTGCGGCAACAGCCGATTGGACGACGTTGGCCCGAAGGAGCCGATACGCAGCGTGCCGCGCTTCAAGCCCCGGGCATCGGCGGCCTCCTGCTCCAGGGTGTTGGCCAGGCCGAGCATGGCGCGGGCGCGCAACAGCAATTGTTCGCCGATGTCGGTCAACGCCACATGGGCTTGATGCCGACGGAACAACTCCACCCCCAGTTCCTGCTCCAGACCCTTGATGGCATGGGACACCGCCGATTGGCTGATACCCAGGCGGTTGGCGGCATGGGTAAAGCCTTGCAGCTCAGCGACCAGGGAGAAAATTTCCAGTTGGGTCAGGGTCATGAGTGTTTACTCATTTTACGATGATCAGGTATTGGGCAAACACTAGGCTAACCCGTCCAACGCCAGAGCAATACCCCGATGAAACCTTCAACCGATTGTTTGACCTACCTGAAGCTCGCTGCCGTCTCCATGATCTGGGGCGGCACCTTCGTCGCCGGGCGTTCTTTGTCCGGTGCCGTCGACCCGCTGCTGGCGGCCAGCCTGCGTTTTGTGCTGGCCAGCGTCGCGCTGTTGCTGTTCATGGCGTTCGCGCGCATTCCCCTGGCCCGTCCAAACCTGCCGCAGTTGGGGCGACTGGCATTGCTGGGATTCTTCGGCATCTTTTTCTACAACCTGTGCTTTTTCTATGGCTTGCAGTACATCGGCGCGTCGCGGGCGTCGCTGATCGTCGCCTTGAACCCAGCGGTGATTGGCCTGGCATCCTGCCTGTTATTCAAGGAGCGCCTGGGGCCTGGCAAGGCGCTGGGAATCGCGTTGTGCCTGGCGGGCGCGGCGGTTGTCATTGTCAACCGCGACCCACTGGGGCTGCAGGGCGCGACCGACGCCTGGCGCGGCGATCTGTTGATCGCCGGCTGTGTGGCGGGGTGGGGCATCTATTCATTGGGCTCACGCACGCTGAACCAGAGCCTGGGCCCCTTGCAGACCGTCACCTGGTCGGTGTGGCTGGGAACGCTGATGCTCGCGGCCACCACGTTGCTGAGCGGACGGCTGACGCTGGATGCGCTCACTGCTATCCACCTGCCGCAGTTGTACAGCCTGCTTTACCTCGGTGTACTGGGCTCGGCCCTGGCGTATATCGGCTATTACGATGGCATCCGGCGTATTGGCGCGACCCGCAGTGGTGTATTCATCGCGCTCAATCCGCTGACGGCGGTGATCTGCGGCGCCTTGCTGCTGGACGAGCCTTTCACCCAGCCGATGCTGCTGGGCGGGGCCGTGATCCTGGCGGGCATCTACCTGTGCAATAAACCCCTTGCACGGGTACGGGTAATGGGGATTTGATAAGAGTACGGACAAACGTGGTTACGCTGTGTAGAATCGATTTACGCATACAAGAATATGGACTTGCGCTCACGCAAGCCTAAGCCGTCAGAGACCGATGACACCATGAAGCTACTCGGCTCCCCCCTCATCTTTGGTGACTTCCTCGCCCGCAGTGTGCGAGGCCTTTCCTGTGCGCCGCCCGTGCTCCTCATCCTTGCTGGCAATTGAAACCTTCAAAACACAAGAATGATGAGGCGCCAAATCATGGCAGATCTATACGAAAACCCAATGGGCCTGATGGGCTTTGAATTCATCGAATTCGCGTCGCCGACGCCGGGTACCCTGGAGCCGATCTTCGAGATCATGGGCTTCACCAAGGTTGCGACCCACCGTTCCAAGAACGTGCACCTGTACCGCCAGGGCGAGATCAACCTGATCCTCAACAACGAACCCAACAGCATTGCCTCCTACTTCGCGGCCGAACATGGTCCGTCGGTGTGCGGCATGGCGTTCCGCGTCAAGGACTCGCAAAAAGCCTACAACCGCGCCCTGGAACTGGGCGCCCAGCCGATCCATATCGAAACCGGCCCGATGGAACTGAACCTGCCAGCCATCAAGGGCATCGGCGGCGCGCCGCTGTACCTGATCGACCGTTTCGGCGAAGGCAGTTCGATTTACGATATCGACTTCGTCTACCTCGACGGCGTGGAGCGCAACCCGGTGGGCGCCGGCCTGAAGGTCATCGACCACCTGACCCACAACGTCTATCGCGGTCGCATGGTCTATTGGGCCAACTTCTACGAGAAGCTGTTCAACTTCCGTGAAGCGCGTTACTTCGATATCAAGGGCGAGTACACCGGCCTGACGTCCAAGGCCATGAGCGCGCCGGATGGCATGATCCGCATCCCGCTGAACGAAGAGTCGTCCAAGGGCGCCGGGCAGATCGAAGAGTTCCTGATGCAGTTCAACGGCGAGGGCATCCAGCACGTGGCGTTCCTCACCGACGACCTGGTCAAGACCTGGGACGCGCTGAAGAAGATTGGCATGCGCTTCATGACCGCGCCGCCGGACACCTACTACGAAATGCTCGAAGGCCGCTTGCCGAACCACGGCGAGCCGGTGGATCAGCTGCAGGCACGCGGCATTCTGCTGGACGGTTCCTCGGTTGAAGGCGACAAGCGCCTGCTGCTGCAGATCTTCTCGGAAACCTTGATGGGGCCGGTGTTCTTCGAATTCATCCAGCGCAAGGGCGATGATGGGTTTGGTGAGGGCAACTTCAAGGCGCTGTTCGAGTCGATCGAACGCGACCAGGTGCGTCGTGGTGTATTGACCACCGACTGACGCACACAAAAAAGCCCGGCCGAGGGTAACCTGGCCGGGCTTTTTGCTGCCTGCCGATCAGGCTTTACGCTGGCGTACCAGGTGTTTGAAGCCTTCGAATACCAGCACCATCACCGCCAGCCAGATCGGGATATAGGTCAACCATTCGCCGCCCTTGATCCCCTCACCCAGGATCAACGCCACGCCCAGCAAGAGCACCGGCTCAACGTAGCTGAGCAAGCCGAACAGGCTGAACGCCAGCAAGCGGCTGGCGATGATGTAGCTCACCAGCGCCGAAGCGCTGATCAGGCCCAGCATCGGAATCAGCGCGTACAGCTTGGGGTGCGCATCCAGCACCGCAAAGCCTTGCTCGCCGCTTTGCACAAACCACCAGGCCACCGGCAGCATCAACGCCATGTCCAGCCAGAGCCCACCCAAATGGTCGGTCTTGAGGTACTTGCGCACGATGAAATAGACCGGGTAGCCGATGATCACCACCAGCGTGGCCCAGGAAAAACCACCGGCCTGGTACAGCTCGTTGAGCACCCCAAGGCCGGCGAAACAGACGGCGATCTGTTGTAAGTACGACAGCTGTTCACCCCATACCAGGCGGCCGGTCAGGACCATGGTCAGCGGCAACAGGAAGTACCCCACCGACACATCCAGGCTACGCCCATTCAGCGGTGCCCACATGAACAGCCACAGCTGCACGCCCAGCAGGGCGGAAGACACCAGCACACCACCAATCAATGCGGGCCTGGCAGCCAGCATCCGCAGCAGTTCCCACACTCGTCGCCATTCGCCACTGACCATCATGAACACCGTCATGCACGGCACGGTGAGCAACATGCGCCAGCCGAAAATTTCCAGGCCGCTCAAGGGCGTGAGCAGCGACGTGAAGTAATACATCACGGCAAACAACACCGAGGCCAAGACCGATAACACGACACCTTTAGACACGCTGTCCTCGCGAAAAACCATTGATACGAAAAGAGGGGAAATTTCAGGAGGGGATTATGGTGCTTTTAGCAGGAGAGGGGTGCGCTGTTTTGGGGCGTTTTTCAGCAAATTTTCGCGTTAGTCCGCTGCGGGGGCGAGCTAACTGTGGCAAGCCCGCTCGCCACAGCAAGCCCGCTCACCACAATGGACGGTCTAGCTCAATAACCGCGGGCGATGCGCCCCGACACAAAATGCCCGACATCATTGAACCCCGGCGTCGACGAATGCCCCGGCGTCACCAGCGAATCGATGAACGCTTCATCCTCCGCCGTGACCTTCACCTCCAACGCCCCAAGGTAGGCATCCCATTGCGCCTCGGTGCGCGGTCCGACAATCGCCGAGCTCACCGCCGAATTGTTCAATACCCAGGCAATCGCAAACTCCACGATCCCCACGCCACGCCCTTGGGTGTATTGCTGGATCTGCTGGGCGATGCGCAGCGATTCCACGCGCCATTCGGTTTCCAGGATGCGTTTGTCCTGGCGCGCCGCACGGCTGCCGGCCTCGGGAGTGACGTCCGGCGCGTATTTGCCACTGAGCACGCCACGGGCCAATGGGCTGTAAGGCACCACACCCAGGCCGTAAGCGGCCGCCGCGGTGATCTGCTCGACTTCGGCCTGGCGGTTGACGATGTTGTACAGCGGCTGGCTGATGATCGGCTTGTCGACACCCAGGCGTTCGGCCACGCGAATCACCTCGGCAATGCGCCAACCGCGATAGTTCGACAAGCCCCAGTAGCGGATCTTGCCCTGGCGGATCAGGTCGC
Source organism: Pseudomonas sp. FBCC-B1565 (assembly GCF_059133265.1). Classification (NCBI taxonomy): domain Bacteria; kingdom Pseudomonadati; phylum Pseudomonadota; class Gammaproteobacteria; order Pseudomonadales; family Pseudomonadaceae; genus Pseudomonas; species Pseudomonas sp. FBCC-B1565. The sequence goes on along the minus strand of NZ_CP101438.1, from coordinate 3,504,011 downwards.
CAATCGCTGACACCGTCACTTCCAGCGGCGTGTTGTGGTCTTCGCGGTGCAGGTAGTAGATGTCCAGGTAATCGGTATCTAGCCGGGTCAGGCTGGCGTCCAGCGCGTTGAATATGCGCTTGCGGCTCAAGCCGCTGCGGTTGGGCAAACCGTCCAGCGGGCCGATGCCAACCTTGGACGCCACTACCCAGTCCTGGCGATTGCGCACGATAGCTTCGCCGACGATTTCCTCGGAACGTCCGCCGGTGTAGACGTCTGCCGTGTCGATAAAATTGATGCCCTGGTCCCAGGCCTTGTCGATGATGCGCAGCGAGTCCTCGGTGTTGGTCTGTTCGCCAAACATCATGGTGCCCAGGGTCAAGGCGCTGACCTTCAACCCGGACTGGCCCAATGTGCGGTAAATCATGGATAACTCCTCAAGGCGGGGGAACGTACCCCATGCAATACCAGACTCGGCCGCTCTGGGACAAGCCCTGGGCGCGTTTCTTCATGGACTCAGCAGGGTCTTGCAGCGCGCTTGTAAAAAACGATGCAGCACCTTCACCCGTTCCGATACTTGAAGACGGTGAGGGCACATCAGGTTGAACGGCGTCGGCTCGCCTTGCCAGTCAGGCAGCAACGGCACCAGCCGTCCGGCCTGGATGTCCTGGGCGATATCCAGGTTGGCTTTGTAGGCGATGCCGTGACCGGCCAACGCCCAGCGCCGCACGATTTCACCGTCATCGCTCAAGTAATCGCCCGACACCTCGACCTCCTGCAACACCGCGCCCTGGCGGAAATACCAGATGCTGTTGGCGCGGCCCTGACGCATGTAGCGCAGCGTGTTGTGCTGCGCTAAATCGCTCGGAACCCGGGGCGTGCCGTGACGCGCCAGGTAATCCGGGCTGGCACAGGCGATGCGGTGGTGGTCGGGCACCACTGGCAGCGCCACCAGGCTGGATTCCCGGGGCACGCCAAAGCGCAGGGCAATGTCCACGGTGTCGCGGAACAGGTCGGCATTGGTGTCGTTGAGCAGCAATTGCAGGCGGATATTCGGGTTTTCGAGCTTGAACGCGTCCAGCCAGCCCAATAGCACATTGCGCCCGAAGTCCGAGGGCGCCGCCAGTTGCAGCAGGCCACTGAGGCTCTGGCCCTGCTGCTTGATCGCCTGCTCGCCCTCGGACAGCGCCTCCAGTGCGACGCGCACGCTCTCCAGGTAGCGGCGACCTTCTTCGGTCAGGCGCATGCTGCGGGTGGAACGTGCCAGCAGGCGAATGCCCAGGCGGGTTTCCAGGCGCTTGAGGGCAATGCTGGCGGCGGCCGGGGTCAAGCCGAGGCTGCGGGCGGCGGCAGAAAGGCTGCCGGTGTCGGCGGTGCGCACGAAGACTTCAAGGTCGAGGGTCGAGCTCATTTGTAAAAATCCTTTAAAGATCTTGTCGTTTTACCGGGATTTTTCGTCGATTGCCAAGCTGGGAAGATGAACCCTCACTTTCTCAATCAGGAATTTCCCCATGACTTCTTCCCTCAACGGCAAAACCGTCATCGTGATTGGCGGCAGCAGCGGAATTGGCGCGGCCGTGGCCAAGGCCGCTGCTGCGCGCGGGGCGCAGGTGGTGCTGGCCGGGCGGCGCTTGACCAGCGGCGTGGTAAACGGCCTGCGCAGCGAACCGGTGGACGTCACTGACGCAGGGTCCTTGCAACACTTGTTCGAACGCGTGGGGCGGTTCGACCACCTGGTCTACACCTCAGGGCCCACCGTGCGCGCCAAGACCTTGATCGAAACCGATCTGAGCGAGGCCCAGGACAACTTCAACGTAAAACTCTGGGGCTCGCTGCGGGCGATCCAACTGGCACTGCCATTCCTGGATGAGCAGGGCAGCATCAGCCTGACCTCCGGGCAACTGGGACGTAAATTGGCGCCGGGCCAGTTCATCAAGACCGGCATCAACGCCGCCACCGAAGCGCTGGGTAAACAGTTGGCGAAGGAGTTGGCACCGCGCCGGGTCAACGTGGTCAGCCCAGGGGTGATCGATACACCGGCGTATGCCGGCCTTGCAGAGGAGCAGCGCCTGGCGATGTTTGCCAAGGCCGGCGCCGCGTTGCCTGTCGGGCGAGTAGGGCAAGCAGAGGAAGTGGCGGCGGGGTATGTGCTGGCCATGGAAAATGGCTTTATGACCGGCGCCGTGATCGATATCGACGGCGGCGGTCTGCTCTGATTGCCGCAGCGACCTAAGCCTTCAGGGTACGCGTCATCCGCAACGCCAATACGCTACCGGCGACAATCACCGCCGCCAGTAAGTACAGCGCCACATCCGTGGACCCGGTGGCATCCTTCACAAAGCCCACGATGTAGGGGCTGAGGAAGCCGGCCATCTGGCCCATGGAGTTGATCAACGCCAGGCCGCCTGCCGCCGCGCCCGCACTGAGCATGGCGGTGGGCACCGGCCAGAACATCGGTAGGCCGGTCAGCGCACCCATGGTCGCGATGGTCAGGCCGAGGATCGCAATCGCCGGTGTCGTGGCGAAGTTCACCGCAATCACCAGGCCAATAGCGCCCATCAACATCGGTATCACCAAGTGCCAGCGGCGCTCCTTGCGCAAGTCGGCGGAGCGACCCACCAGCAGCATGAATACCGCTGCCAGCAAGTAGGGGATTGCACTGAGCCAGCCGATCACCAGGTTATCGCTGAACCCCAGGTTCTTGATAATCGACGGCAGCCAGAAATTGATGGCGTACACGCCGCTCTGGATGCAGAAGTAGATCAAACCGAACGCCCAGATTGCGGGGTTCTTGAACACTTCGGCCAGCGAATCGCTGGTGGTTTTCGGCTTGTTGGCCAGGTCGGTCGCCTGGTCGGCTTCCAGCACCGCGCGCTCGTGGGGCTTGAGCCACTTGGCGCTGGCAAAGCTGTCGCTGAGCAGGAAGTAGGCGAGGGCGCCCAGGATCACGGTCGGGATGCCTTGCAGCAGGAACATCCACTGCCAGCCGGCAAGGCCGCCCTGGCCGGCAGCAAAGTGGTTGAGGATCCAGCCGGAGAACGGGCTGCCGAGCAAGCCGGAGACCGGGATAGCCGACATGAACAGCGCCATGATCCGCCCACGGCGGAAGGTCGGGAACCACTGCGAGAGGTACAGCACCACGCCGGGGAAGAAGCCTGCTTCAGCGGCACCGGTAAACAGGCGCAGGGTATAAAAGTGCGTCGGTGTGGTGACGAACAGCAGGCAGGTGGACAGCGTGCCCCAGACGATCATCATCAACGCAATCCAGCGGCGTGGACCGAATTTGGTCAACGCCAGGTTGCTCGGCACGCCGCACAGCACGTAGCCGATAAAGAAGATCCCGGCACCGAGGCCGTACACGGTTTCGCTGAATTTCAACGCGTCGAGCATCTGCAACTTGGCAAAGCCGACGTTTACCCGGTCGAGGTAGTTGAACAGATAGCAGATGAAAATGAAGGGGATCAGGCGCAGGGTAATGCGCTTGTAGATGGCGTTTTTATCGTCATCGGTGGCCAGTGTGGCTGCGGCGCTCTGTGACATGGGAGTCTCTCTTTATTATGATTTTTCGCGATGCGAGGGTAACGTTGATCGCCTGAAGAGTCTCGGCCCTCCGGCGGGCCGCTGTCTTTGTGCTTGCGCACAGCGAACCCTGCTTTGCGCTGTGCCGATGAACAACCACCCTTTCAAGGAATTTAGCCGCATGTTCGAGCTGGATCATGACCTGGCGCAGGATATCGTCGATCGGACCATGGCGATCCTGCCCCACAACGTCAACGTCATGGACAGCCAGGGCCTGATTCTCGGCAGCGGCGAACCCGAACGTATCAATACCCGCCATGAAGGCGCGCAGCTGGTGCTCGCCAATGGCCGCGTGGTGGAAATCGATGGCCAGACCGCCAAGCACCTCAAGGGCGTGCAACCGGGCATCAACCTGCCGCTGCTGCATGATGGCCGCCTGATCGGTGTGCTGGGCATCACTGGCGAACCGGAAGGCCTGCGCACCTACGCCGCGCTGGTACGTATGACCGCCGAGATGCTGGTGAGCCACCGCCACCAGCAGGCCGAGCAACAGTGGCGGCGCCAGCGTTGCGATGACCTGCTGGCCCTGCTGCTGGCAGACACCGGCGACTCGCCACGGCTGGTGGACGAAGCCCAGCAACTGGGGCTCAAGCCGCAGATGGCGCGCACACCGTATCTGTTCGAACTCGGCCCGGGGCAATCGGCAGAGGCCTTGAGTGCCTGGCTGACTTCGCGTTATCCGGACAGTTGGTGTGTCAGCTCGGCGCAGTACTCATTGTTGTGGTGCCGGCCTGCCGCGGTGCCGGTCGACAACCCACGCCTGCTGGAGAAGCTCGAAGGCCTCGGCTGGAGCATCCTGCGCGTCGCCGTTGGCGGGCAAGCCGACGGGCTGGCGGGGCTGCGCCGCTGCTATCGACGCGTCGGTGATTTGCTCGCTTACGGTCGCGATGTGCTGCCGCAGTCACGGCTGCTCACGCTCAACCGCTATCGCCTGCCAGTGATGCTCTGGCGCCATCGCAACGACGACGCCCTCGATGAACTGCTCAACCCGCTGCGCAAAGTGTTGGCCAAGGACGGCAATGGTCAACTGCTGGCCACCTTGCGCAGTTGGTGCGAACACGACGGGCAAAGCCAGGCCTGTGCCGACGCCCTGGGTATTCACCGCAACAGCCTGCGTTACCGCATGGAGCGCATTGCCGAACTCAGCGGCGTCGACCCGTTGACCCTGGACGGCATGCTCGCCCTGTACCTCGGCGTTCAGCTGCTGCCCCAGCCTTTGTCGGAATGAACAACAAAGCACCGCCACACTTGTGCATCGGACCGGCGTCAGCGGCGGTGGCAACTGGCAGCATGGGCGTCATAAAAACCGGAGAAAGCCCATGAAAATCATCATCGCCCCCGACTCGTTCAAGGACAGCCTGAGTGCCGAAGGCGTCGCCCAGGCTATTGCCCAAGGGCTGACCCAGGTGTGGCCTGATGCCGAGCTGGTCCAATGTCCAATGGCGGATGGCGGTGAAGGTACAGTGGATGCGGTGCTTGCGGCCTGCCAGGGCGAGTTGCGTCGTCAAACCGTGCGCGGCCCGCTCGGTACAGCGGTTGAGGCGCGTTGGGGCTGGTTGGCCGACAGCCACACCGCAATCATCGAAATGGCCGAGGCCAGCGGCCTGCAATTGGTGCCGTCGGGCCTGCGCGACGCATGCACAACCACCACCCATGGCACCGGCGAACTGATCCGAGCCGCACTGGATGCCGGCGCTGAACGCATCATCCTGGCAATTGGCGGCAGTGCCACCAACGATGGCGGCGCTGGCGCGATGCAGGCACTCGGTGTGCAACTGTTCGACGCCGACGACCAACTGCTGGCACCTGGTGGCCTGGCCCTGGCCCGCCTGGCGCGGGTCAGCCTGGAACAGCTTGACCCACGCCTTTCGCAGGTACGCTTTGAAATCGCCGCAGACGTCAACAACCCGCTGTGCGGCCCCCACGGCGCCTCGGCAATTTTCGGCCCGCAAAAAGGCGCCAATCCCGAGCAAGTCCAACAACTCGACGCCGCCCTTGGCCACTTCGCCGATCATTGCGCCAACGTGCTATCCAAAGATGTACGCGACGAACCCGGCAGCGGCGCCGCAGGTGGCTTGGGCTTTGCGGCCAAGGCCTTCCTGGGCGCGCAGTTCCGCGCTGGCGTAGAGGTAGTGGCCGAACTGGTTGGCCTGGACGCCGCCGTACGCGGCGCCGACCTGGTGATCACCGGCGAAGGCCGTTTCGACGCCCAGACCCTGCGCGGCAAAACCCCGTTCGGCGTGGCGCGCATCGCCCGACAGCACAACGTGCCCGTTATTGTGATCGCCGGCACCTTGGGTGAGGGCTACGAGCAGATGTATGCCCATGGCGTGGATGCGGCATTTGCCTTGCCTAGCGGTCCGATGAGCCTGGAACAGGCCTGCGCTGAGGCGCCGCGTCTGCTCAGCGAACGGGCAGCCGATATTGCGCGGCTGTGGCGCACCGCAGGCAAGCACTGACGAAAAAACCCGAACATGGGACAATCCGCGCCTTTTCGACACGGAGAGTCCCCATGCTGCGCCCCGCATTCCTGGCCCTGTTGCTCACCGGCGCCACCACCCCGGTCTTCGCCCAACCCCCCTCCGAAGCGGTACCGCTGCTGCGTGAGATCAAGCAGTGGGTGGTCGGTTGCGACAACCTGCGCAATTGTCACGCCCTCAGCGCACCCAGCGGCGTGGATGAAGAGGACTACAGCTCATTGACGTTGCACATCTGGCATCAGGCGGGTCCGCAAGGGTATCCGCGTCTGCGCTTTGATTATCGAGGCCAGGAGGTGGACCTTTCCACCTTGCTGCTGGACGGCCAGCCCCTGGGCCTGGAGCTGACGCGGGAATTGCACGTTGAACTGGATGACCAGGGCGGTGATCCCGAGGTGCATTCGTATGGGGTGATTGATGACGCAGGGGCGCGGCGCTGGTTGCAGCGTCTGCGCAATGGCCAGCGCCTGCAGTTGCCGGGTGATGAACAGGCGCATGTATCGCTGAGCGGGTTGAGTGCTGCGCTGCTGTTGATGGATGCAGTACAGGGACGCGTGGACAACCTGACGGCCCTGGCTCGACCCGGCAAGGGCGCGGCCAGCGAGGTGCCGCCACGGGCGCCAACGCCGGTACTGCGCAAGTTTTCGCCGGCACCGCCGTTAACCGCGCAGGAGCAGGCCGGGCTGGTGGCTGCCGCCTTGCAGGCCGTCACGCCGGAAGAGGGGGAGCCCGAGGCAAAAGCAGGGGCGCTGACGGCGCTCCAGGCCATGACCGTGACACGTTATGACTGCGCGGCCTACAACTGCGAGTTCAATGTCAGCAGCCGTGAGCGCCAGGCGCCCTATACGGAAACCCTGATGGACCTGCAGCCGCTGCCCTTGGAAGACGCCGCATTGCAAGGCGCGGTCGGCTATGACGAGGCTTCCGGGTCCCTGAGTTATTTCTACAAGCAGCGTGGCATCGGTGACTGCGGCGGCGGGGCCACTTGGGTGTTCGACGGCAAGCGCTTTCAGCTCAGTGAGTTCCACCGGATGCCGCGTTGCACCGGGGTCGGCTACGGTGACTGGCCATCGTTGTGGTCAACCGTGCCAGCCCCCTAGCCATCGGCTTAATGTCGCCCCTACACTGGTCGACCACGTGTCTTTCAAAGGATGAAACACCATGCACACGCCTGAACCCCATATCGTGATCCAGCGCTTCACCGAGGCCCACCTTGAAGGCGTCGCAGCGCTCTACAACGAACCGGCCGTGTGCCGTCAGGTGCTGCAAATGCCTTTCCAGTCGGTCGAGATGTGGCGCAAACGCCTGGTGATGGACAACGAGCGGCGCCTGCAACTGGTAGCGATGCATGGGGGTGAGGTGATCGGCCAGCTGGGCCTGGAACAGTACCTGCGTGTGCGCCAGGCCCATGTCGGTTCGTTCGGCATGGGCGTGGCAACGGCGTGGCAGGGCAAGGGAGTCGGTTCGCGGCTGTTGACGGCCGCGCTGGACGTGGCCGACAACTGGATGAACCTGCATCGGGTGGAGCTCACGGTGTACGCCGACAATGAGTCGGCGCAGCGGTTGTATCGCAAGTTCGGCTTTGAGGTCGAAGGCGTATTGCGTGATTACGCCCTGCGTGACGGCCGGTTTGTCGACACCGTGAGCATGGCGCGCCTGCGCCAGTCGGCTTAGCCCTGCAAAGCGAACGCCACCGCAGCCTGCGCATGCAGCTCGGTGGTGTCCAGCAGCGGCAGCTCGCTGTGTTCGGGCTTGATCAGCAGCCCGATTTCCGTGCAGCCGAGGATGATGGCCTGGGCGCCGCGTGCGGCCAGGGACTTGATCACACCTTGGTAGACCTTGCGTGACGCTTCGCTGATCACGCCGACGCACAACTCCTCATAGATGATCCTGTGCACGGCCTGACGCTCGTCGGCCTCCGGCACCAGCACGGTCAGGCCTTGGGCGGCCAGGCGCGACTTGAGGAAATCCTGTTCCATGGTAAACGCGGTGCCGAGCAGACCAACCGTCAGCGTACCGCCTTCCACGGCAGCCGCACCCGCCGCGTCGGCGATATGCAGGAACGGAATCGACACCGCCGCCTCGATACGCGGTGCCACCAAATGCATGGTGTTGGTACACAGCACCACACAGTCGGCGCCACCGGCTTGCAAACGGCGCGCGGCGTCTTCGAGGATCAGTGCGGTGTCATCCCAGCGCCCGGCATGTTGCGCCTGTTCCACCGGGCCGAAGTCCACGCTGTACATCAACAGTTGCGCCGAGCGCAGCGGGCCGAGCTGGTCGCGTACGCGTTGGTTGATGATGCGATAGTACTCGGCGCTGGACTCCCAGCTCATGCCGCCGATAAGGCCGATGGTGCGCATGCGATGCTCCTGACAAGGAAAGTCGCTTCACCTTACCCATCGACCATTGATTAGTCATACGCAGTTGCCCACGAAATGACCGGTGCAGTTTCACATGTCCAGGTTGGTCCACCCGGGTTTGGCATCTTCCGGTGCCACTGCGTTCACCTGCTTGCCGGTCGCCAACTCCACCCGCCGTGCCACTTCCGGGTCATCGGCGAAGGGCATCAGGCTGGCGTCGTCCAGGCTTTTGTCCGATTGACCGCGCAAGCAATACTCCACCGCGCCATACAGGCATACCACCATCAGCAGGCCCCACATCTCAGGCGATCCGCGCATCAAGCTGCGCCACTTTCAGGTCCGCGACACGCACCGTGCGCCAGGTGTTGTAGGCCATCAGCAGCATACCGGTCAGAAAGAACACACCACCGGCAAACCGCACCACAAACCCCGGGTGGCTGGCCTGCAAGGCCTCGACAAACGAATAGGTGAGGGTGCCGTCATCGTTGACCGCGCGCCACATCAAGCCCTGGGTAATGCCGTTGACCCACATTGACGCGATGTAGAGCACGGTGCCAATGGTGGCCAGCCAGAAGTGCAGGTTGATCAGCCCCACGCTGTGCATCTGCTCGCGGCCGAACACCTTGGGAATCATGTGATACAGCGCACCGAAGGTGATCATCGCCACCCAGCCCAGGGCTCCGGCGTGTACGTGGCCGATGGTCCAGTCGGTGTAGTGGGAGAGGGCGTTGACGGTCTTGATCGCCATCATCGGCCCCTCGAACGTCGACATGCCGTAGAACGCCAGGGACAGCACCAGGAATCGCAGGATCGGGTCGGTGCGCAACTGATGCCAGGCGCCGGACAAGGTCATCATGCCGTTGATCATCCCACCCCAACTCGGCGCCAGCAGGATCAGCGACATGGCCATGCCCAGTGACTGCGCCCAGTCGGGCAGGGCGGTGTAGTGCAAATGGTGCGGACCGGCCCAGATGTACAGGGTGATCAGCGCCCAGAAGTGCACGATGGATAAACGATAGGAGTACACCGGGCGTCCGACCTGTTTCGGCACGAAGTAATACATCATGCCCAGGAAACCGGTAGTCAGGAAAAACCCCACGGCGTTATGCCCATACCACCACTGCACCATGGCATCGGTCGCCCCGGAATACACCGGGTAGGACTTGAACCAGTCCACCGGGATCGCCAGGTGGTTGACCACATGCAGCATGGCAATCACCAGAATAAACGCGCCGAAGAACCAGTTGCCCACGTAGATGTGCCGGGTTTTGCGCCGCACCACGGTGGTGAAAAACACAATGGCGTACGCCACCCAGACCACTGCCATCCACACCGCGCCGGAGAATTCGATCTCGGCGTACTCCTTGGTGGTGGTGTAACCCAGCGGCAAGCTGACCAGCATGATCACGATCACCGACTGCCAACCCCAAAAGGTAAACGCCGCGAGGCGGTTGGAAAACAGCCGCACCTGGCAAGTACGCTGTACCGCGTAATAGCTGGCGGCAAACTGCGCGCTGCCGGCAAAACCGAAAATCACCAGGCTGGTGTGCAGGGGGCGTAACCGACCAAAAGTGGTCCAGGGTAGATCGAGATTCATCTCGGGCCAGACCAGTTGCGAGGCAATCCACACGCCCATGGCCATGCCCACCACGCCCCAGGCGATCGTGGCGATAACGAATTGGCGGACGACTTTATAGTTATACGCCTGTCCGATTGTTGTGCTGCTCATGCTCAGTCCTCCCACGGTTCCAAGTGGCGGCACTGTAGGAAGCATGGGTAAAACAAAACAGGCTCAGAAAAACCTCATTGTTGCGGATCAGTTTTAAGCCGTACGTCGAATGGCTGCATCTGCCATGATCAGGCTTCGCAACCAGGCTCACCCAAGGAACTCCGCAATGGACGATGTACAGCAACTGGGCGAGATGCTTCGTCATTACGCCGACAGCGAAGCGCACAAGAAGCAGCAGTTCGACGTGCAGTCGGCCCGTTGGGCGCAGAAGCTCGATGAGCTGTTCGGGCAGATCGAGCAGTGGCTTGAGCCGGTGAAGACGGTGGGGTTGCTTGAAGTCCACCGTGAAGCTTACGTAGCCAGCGGCCCGAGCGTGCCGGTGGAGACCTCGACATTCAAGACCGAGAAACTGACCGTACAGATCACTGGCAAACCGGTGGAGTTCGTGCCGGATGTCATGGGCGCGGGTGGCTTGATCTCTGTGTCGGTCATGGGCCTGACCGCGGCACGTCACGGCAGTGTGTCGTTGGTATTACCCGTGGATAAGAACGACTGGTTGTGGAAGAAGACCAATGGCCTCAAAGACCCGGACACCTTTGGTTTCGACGCCAACTTCCTGGCCTCGCAGTTGCAAAGCCTGATCCCCCGCGAACGCAGCTGAAACGTCGAATGATGGGAACAGGGTTATTTTGCCAGGATTGGCTATACCTACAACTCAGTGTTCCAACGTCGACCGCCAGGGAGTTCAAACATGACACTTAGGCATTTGCTCTGCACGTTGTGCATCGCTTCGCTCGGGCTGGCGGGGTGTGCCAGCAAGATCACCGCGCCGGATGAGTATTCCGGCTTTCTCTCGGACTACAGCCGGCTCAAGGAAGCCAAGTCTCCATCGGGGGCCGAGGTGATGCGCTGGGTCGATCCCGAGCTGGATCTGAGCCGCTATCACGCGGTGTACGTCGAACCGACCCAGTTCTACCCTAAGCCCCAGGCCACCGCGAAAATTCCGCTAACCACCCTCAACGACATCAACACCTACTACAACCAGGCACTCAAGCGTGAGCTGGAAAAATCCCTGCCCCTGGCCAATGCGCCAGGTCCAGGCGTGATCGTGGTGCGTGCAGCAATCACCGCCGTGAGCAGCAAGACCGAAGGCCTCAAACCCTATGAGTATATTCCGGTGGCCTTGGTCGTGGCGGCGGTAAGCACCGGCACCGGGATCCGTGATCAGGAAACCACCCTGGGCACCGAGGCGCAGTTCCTCGATGGCGCCAATGGCAAGGTGCTCGCCCAGGTGGTGCGCAAAGGCACAGGCAAGCCGCTGTCCAACGATTCGCAGGTGATGAAGGCCGGTGACGTGAAAAGCGTGATTGATGGCTGGGCGTCGGACCTGCATCAGTCGTACGTGAAACTTACGCGCTAGAACTTGCGAGAGGTGAGGGCTGCGGTGCCCTCACCATTGTTGCGACCGGGCGCGTGGCGTTACTTGAGCGGCGTCAACGGCGGCAGCTTCCATTGGCCGTTACCCACCTCAGGCTTGGGCAGGTAAATGCGCAATACCGCGTAGAACGGACCCGGTGGCGCCGGCAACCAGTTGCTTTGCTCGGCCTTCGGTGGCTCGTGGTGCTGCAAGGCCAATGTCAGGCCGCCATCGGCGTCACGCTTGAGGTTGGGCAGCATCCGCGAATTGATCAGGTAGCGCTTCTTGTGGTTGGGCACCAAAAGCTTGGTCTTGGCGTCGTACATGGTCAGCGACCAGAACGCATCGGCCGGCGGCAGTTGGTCCTTGGCAAAATGCACGGTGTAGCTGTGGCGTGCGCCGTTGGCGGGTTTGCCTTCGCTGTCGACGAAGTAGCTCATGTAGGTGGCTTCGTCGGAGGAGTTACCGAAAATGCCCATGTTGGCGCCGGCATAGCGGTACAGGTAATTGTTGTTCAGGTGGTCGCGGCTGCCGAACAGATCACCGCTGGTGATCTGGTGAGTGTCGACTTTGTCTTTCTTGAACGCGGCAAATTCGGCATGGGCGTCGGCAATGCCTTCATCCAGGGCCTTGCGCTGTTCGGCGGTCAGCTCCTTGACCTTGAACGGCGCGCCCGGGGCGATACCGATCTTGGCAAAGCGGGCCAGCAGCTCTTTTTCGCTGTCCTGCGGCGCGGCGAAGGCCAGCATGAAGTTCAGGTAGCGAAACAATTGCGGGCCTTCGGTCATGGTCGCCGTGGGCTTTGGCCATTCGACCTTGGCCGCCTTGGCTGGCGCGGGTTGTTTCACGTAGCTGCTCAGTGGCTGCACTTTATAGCCGGCCTGGATCTGCTTGACCTTGCCCAGGTCCTTTTCATCAAACAACTGCGTGCGGTACAGGGCGTAGGCAATATTGCTTTCGCTGTAGATCACGCGGTCGACATTCACCGGCTGCTGACCCTTCCAGTCGGGGCCGGCGATCATGTAGTGGCCGCCGTTGTTACCAGTGCTGCGGGTGCCCAGGTAAGCGAAGTTCTGCGTATAAAGGTCGATCAACTGCACCGAGTAGTAGCGGTCGTCTTCGATCCTGGGCAGGGTCAGCACCAGCGGTTCGCGGCGCAGGTCCATCCAGACGAACGAGTAGGGCGTGTCGGCGTTGGGCGTGACGAAGGCCGTGTCCTTGGGCGTGAACACTTGCGCGGTATTGCCGATCTGGTTGAACGGCGCCTTGAAGTTGGCACCGCCTTTGTCAACGGCCTGGGTATAGAGCGTCTTGTACATGTCCACCACCGGAAACCCATACAGGTAGGCTTCCTTGGCAATGGCCCGGGCTTCGGCCGGGGTTGCCGTGAAGTCTGCCCAGGCGCCGGTACTCATGAGTATCGAGAGGCTCGCCAACAGCAGGCGCGTCGGTTTTCCAATCATGTTGTTGCGTCCTTCCTGAGTGCGTTTTGTAGGGTAGCGTCTGAATAGCGTTGAGTTTCCGATGTTATTGACCGAAGGTCACGTTAATCTCTGAACACCTGACGCAAAAATGCCGCCCATGCAGGCGGCACCGTGTACAGGTCGAAATTAAAGTGCGGGCAGCATCGATTTGACTTTGTCGCGTAATTGATCGATCGAGAACGGCTTGGCGATCACTTGCATGCCGGCCGGCACGTCAATGTTTTCCGCATAACCGCTGGCGAACAGAATCGGCAGGTCCGCACGCAGTTCGCGGACCTTGGCAGCCAGTTGCTTGCCGTCCATGTCCGGCAAGCCGACATCGGTCATCATCAGGTCGATCACTTGGCCAGTGTTTTGCACCAGTGCCAGCGCTTCTTCAGCATCGCCGGCCTCCAGCACGTTGAATTCCAACTCCTCCAGGACGTCGACGATAAGCATGCGCACGATGGCATCGTCTTCGACGACAAGGATGGTGGAGGCGGTGGCGGACATAAAAAAATTCCCGAGAGTGAAAGGATTGGCCGTGAGCGGTGGAAAGGCCATCCTCTAATGAGTCGCGGCGATCTCGGCAAGTTCCCTCACCGAGGTCGGTATTGTGCCGGTGTTGGGAAGGAATGTCCCGTATGAGTCTGTGGTCGGGTTTCTACCGGGCTCGCAAGGGACTGCGGCATCTCCAGGAATCGGATGATGCCGGTACTCCCCGTCAAACGTCAGGCGACACTTGAGGCCAATCTGGGGGAGGAAATTGATAGCGGGATGGCCACTAGGTCATGCACGCCGTTGATGCTGCCGACGGTGTTCATCAGGTTCAATTCACTGAAGTCCGAGACAGAATAGGTCAAGGTCCCCGGATTCGGACGGAATAATGCGCTCGTTGAACCGGTGCTCATTGCACTTTCCACACCGGCGCGCATAGACGCCTCGGACTTGAATGTTGCCAACCCGAAGTTGGGATCGAAGTAGAACCATTCTTTTTCGCCGCCCTTTACGACAACGCCTGCGGTAATACCGTGTGTTGTATTACCTATCATCAGGCGGGTCGACGTGTTGGCATTCGCCAGTTGCTCGATGATTTGCGCAGCCGTCCGCTGCTGTTTGTATTGGCCTACATGAAAGTCATGCCTGAGCTTGGCCTGGAAACTTTGCATAGTCTTTTGAAATGTCTGGGTGGCGGGATGCTCGGGATGAGCCATTACCGTGAAAAGATTCTCCAACAGCGTGGTTTGCTTGCCCTCCTGAATGGCATAGGCCATCGAGTTAGCAAACACCGCGCACTGCCCTCCCGAGATAGGACTGACTTGGCTGAGGTACAAACCTTGTGGCATCGGGACGAACGCTCCGCCCGCGGCCTTGATGTTATCGCCGAATTTTTTGGCCAGGGACAGGTTGAGCGTGATCGCACGCTTTTCAACCTGTCGGTACAGACAGCCCATTTGTTGCGTCGTCAATCCACGTTGCAAAGCCAGCTCCTGGAGTTCAGGGACTCTCAACCCCTCCTTGTACCCCTTTATCGAGTCGGGCGTTCCGTACTTGTAACCCTGCTTGAAACTGTCCGCATCCAGCGTTTTGAGGTTTTCCATTTTGGTATAGAACGTATTCGGCAGTTCTTCCAAGTCTTCGATACGGCGAATCAGGCTTCCCAACTGTTGAGCACTTGGACCGGCTTGCAGTGAAAGTGTCTTGAGCTGTTCAACGCTCAGGGATGTTGAGTACCCGGTAATCGACGGCGGTGTCTGGCTGTTATAACCATGGTTGAATCCTTCGGCGTCCGTTTTCAAGGCGCTTAACCGCAAGTCCTCGAATTCCTTTGCGAAATCGGGGTTGGCGTCGGGACGGGAGGAACTCCACCAACTGGTGAACCACTCGATGCTCCCCGACTCAGTCAACCCTTTGATTTCCCCCGCGGAGGCCGCGACAGAGGGCGTGAAGTTCTCCAGCGGGGCTCCGTAGGGTTGAGCCTTGATCGGGTCGTAGCGGTACCATTGTCCATCGTTGAATACGGCAGCCGTCTGGATCTTTGTTTCGCCGACCTTGTAGCTGCCTATTGCGGCTATGTCGTACTGCTGGCTGAGGTTTTTCAGCAGCCCATAACTGTCTGATGTGCCCCGTAGCATTTGTATGCCTTTCTCCAGTGCCCGAGGGCTTTTGCCCAGTAGCCTTGCGCCGCCAAATACCAGGTCGTCTGCGCCCCCCAGCGGGTTGAATGCACTGAGGGTCGCCGCTCCAATAACGCGCGCGCCCTTGGCCAGCTTTGTGGCAGCAGAGCCGGCGATCGCCCCCACCTTGACCAGCTTGGCCGCAGTCGCTGCGCCAGCGGTCAGGAACTCCATGACATCCATCGTCAGATCAAGAGCGCCCGCCACATAGTTGCCGTTTATGAAGTTGACAATGGCCGATCTGAACGGGATCAGGTCCAGGAAAAAGTTGGCCGCGCGATCCTGTGCTTCGAACTGTTTGTCCAACTGCGTAGAGCCTTTGGCCGCTTTCACAACATCGGCGTTATCGATATCCAGGTGCTCAACGAACGCATCGGCAATGTATTGGCTGCGGTCGCTGCTGAAGCTTTTTGGCGTGACTGCGCTGTCGCCCGTGTTTTCCTTCTGGTTTGCCTGGCTATAGCGGGACGGCCGGAACTCGGTTGTATGAATTTGCCGTGAGCCTGGGCCATAGGTGCTCTCATCGTAATTTTTGCCGCTGCGTTGCTTGGTGATGGTGCCTTTCTTGATGTCGACCTCATAAACAGACGACACGCCGTCACGCTCGGTTTTTATCGAAAAGGTGAGGTATTTGTGTAGCAGTGTTTTGTCTATGAAATTTATTCTGTACGCCGAATCATGAAAGAAGCGCAGCTTTCCATATTCCAAGTCTTTGCGTTGATCCAAGGGGAGTTTGGATATGAGGTGCCTGACGGTCGCACTCAGACCTTTCTTTCGCGAAACAATAGCCTCGTCGAATTGTTGCTTGAATGCTGCATTCACACCGAGAACAGGATTTTCGTTGATCGCGGCGAGGGGGATACGCGGGTCAGCGGTCGTCCAGGTGTAACCACGGTTTTCCATCATCGCGATGTCGAGCATCGAAAAATACCCTTCAGGCCGCAAGTTTGGATTGTAGATCGGCATTGCGGGGGATTGATGGCCGGATGTCTGGAGTTTCAACAGGGGTTTTTCAAACGGAATTCCTTCACCAAAACGTTCTTTCAGTTTGGCGAGGGCGATGTCCTTACGGCTGGGTATTTCAGCATTGGCTAACGTCTGTGCGTCGATCTGCTCTGCGAACTCGCGGTTGTATTGGGTTCTCAGCTCATCCAGTTCCAGGTCCGTGTAGTGTTTGTCATCCTTTCTCTCGATCAGGCCGTTGACAACCCCCCAATCGACCAGTGCGGTTTTCTGAGCGAGCTCGGTTACCGCTGGATCGACCTGGGCGGCCTTTTCGGCCTTGATCATGATTTCGTCGAAGCCCATGGTCATCGCCGACCCGGGTGACAGCGCTTCCTGGATATCCACTGCGATCTGCAGGCGGGCCGAGGCCGGGCTGCCATAAGTGATATTGTCGGGAAGGCCTTTTACCTTAAACGCAGGCGCTGTCAGTCCGAATATTATCGTTGCGGCAACGTCGGCCATCTCCGGGCTAACCCGGCCATCGTCTATCAGGGGTTTGACCTGCGCATCGACCACCGCTGACGGGCTAGCGCCCCAAAGGTGCGGTTCAACCCTTTTTCGCTGCGGGTTGGTAATAGCTTCGGGGTTCAGGGCCAGGTAGATCGCCGGCAGGGCGTAGTCATGGGCGCTGGTGGCGGTGTCGATACCCTTCATATGCGCTTGCATTGCCCGACCAAACGCCTGCCCTCGGGGGCTGTTCAGGATCGACTCCAACGCTTTGATGGGGTCTGCCTTGGCCTCATCCGTCAAGGGTTTGTTGTCATTGAGCAACTCAAGGATTCCCAGGCTGTGGCCCGTCTCCGGTGATTCCGCGTGATCCTTGATGTATTGGAGAGCCGCTGCCTGCAGCGTTCGCTGATCGTCAGTACTCAAAGGTACAGGCCAGGACAGTGCCCCCCCGAAGTTCCCAAACGGGTTCGCCACCGCTCTCTCACTGACGGCATCCGCTAACGCGGTCAAGGAAAAATGGTTGGTGGGTAGACCCAGGCCAATGCCGCGGATGAAGCTCTCCAGTGTGACAAGGGTGTCAGGCTGCGTTGGAAAGGATGAATGCGGGTGGATGTCCATTGCGGTGGTCTTGAGTGCGTTCAGCACCGCCGGGGGAGACGCGTTGTGTCCCAGTGTCCTGGCAATTTTGTGCAGCGCTTGCGACAGGGTATGCAGGTTGCGGGCATTACCAATCAGGGTTTTGTTGGAGAGGTCGGCTGTTGTGAGAGAAGTCGGTTGTGGCGCCGGGTTGGCCTGTTGTTCTGCGACGCTTTCGGACGAGGTGGGTTGGGACAGTCGATAGAGTTGATTGGCCGCATGCGTGGGTGGGTTGAGGGCTGATGTGGACACCGCGTAGAGACTGGTCATGGCTGGATACCCTTTGAAGTTGGACGTTATCCGCGCATTTGCTTGCGCAAGGCTGCCTTTTTCAAGGCGCATCATTGAGTGCAATGCCCTGCGACCTGCGTTCCTGTGCCTCCGCGTTCACTAATGTAAGCAGCCAAAACAGTGGCTTGATTTGACGTGGGGTCTCACAATCGGCAGTGAGTCACCTGACAGTATTTGGCATAAAAATAGCGTTCAACCCCAAGTTTGGGGCAAACTCCTGGGTTTTCTGCACTTGGCCAAGGCATGCCCATGACTCCCGCTTCGTCCGTCGATGAAAAGAGCTTTCGTAATCTGCTGAGCCGAAACGTTGCATTGCCCCTGGGTGTGGGCGTGCTCAGCGCGGTGTTTTTCGTGTGCCTGATCACTTACCTGTTGTCGGTGATCCAATGGGTTGAACACACCGACCGGGTTATCAATAACCTCAATGAATCGTCCAAGCTGACCGTGGACCTGGAAACCGGCATGCGTGGCTTCCTGATCACCGGCGACGAGCATTTCCTCGACCCGTATGAAGTGGCCAAGCCGCGCATCGTCGCCGACCTGCGTAACCTGCAGGAGCTGGTGGCGGACAACCCACAGCAGGTGGATCGCCTCAAGCGCCTGGAAGCCCTGCAGGCCGAGTGGAACAACTACGCCCAGTCGATGATTGATATGCAGCGCAACAGTGGTGACTACCGCGGCGCAGTCAAGGCCGGCCGCGGCAAGCGCCTGACCGATGAAATCCGCAAGGAATACGACGACGCGGTGGCGATGGAGCAGCAGTTTCGCATCACCCGCAATGAAGACGTCACCCGCACCACGGTGATCAGCGTGACCCTGTACTTGGCATTTGTATTGGGATTGAGTGGCTTTCTGGCCTACATCGGTCGTAAAAATCTTGTTTCATTATCAAATAGTTACAGTTCAAACCTCGCGTCACAACAGAAGATTGCGCGACGCCTTGAGCAACAAGCCTGGTTGCGAAACGGCCAGACCGAACTGGCCGAACAGGTGCTCGGCCAACTGACCCTGAATATGCTCGGGCGCAATATCCTGCAGTTCTTTGCCCAGTACATGGGCTCCGCCGTTGCGGCGCTGTATGTGCGTGAAGAACACGGCGGTCTCAAGCGCGTGGCCACCTATGGTTTCTCCCGCGAACAGGAACAGCGGGAACAAGCGATCTACAGCGACGAAGGCATCGTCGGCCAGGCGGCCCAGCTGGATCGCCTGATTCGCCTGGATGATGTGCCGGTGGACTACTTCAAGGTCAGTTCCGGCCTGGGTGAAGGGCCGACGCGCAGCGTACTGGTCATGCCCACCAGTGATGATGACCGCGTCAATGGCGTGGTCGAACTGGGCTTCCTGCGCCCGCTGGAAGAGCGCGATGAAGAGCTGTTGGAGCTGATTGCCGGCAATATCGGCACTTCCATCGAAGCCGCGCGTTACCGCCAGCGCCTGCAGGAAGTGCTGGCCGAGACCCAGCAGCTCAACGAAGAGCTGCAAGTGCAGCAGGAAGAACTCAAGACCGCCAACGAAGAGCTGGAAGAACAGTCGCGCATCCTCAAGGAGTCCCAGGCCCACCTGGAAACCCAGCAGGCCGAACTGGAGCAGACCAACGAGCAACTGGCCGAACAGACCGAGACCCTGGCCGAACAACGCGACGCCATGGACCGCAAGAACATCGAGCTCAACCAGGCCCAGCTGGAACTGGAGGAACGCGCCGAAGAATTGCAGCGCTCCAGCAAATACAAATCTGAATTCCTCGCCAACATGTCCCACGAGTTGCGCACGCCGCTGAACAGCTCGTTGATCCTGGCCAAGTTGCTGGCCGAGAACCCCCAGGAAAACCTCAGCGCCGAACAGGTCAAGT
The DNA here is from genome assembly GCF_059133265.1 of Pseudomonas sp. FBCC-B1565. Classification (NCBI taxonomy): domain Bacteria; kingdom Pseudomonadati; phylum Pseudomonadota; class Gammaproteobacteria; order Pseudomonadales; family Pseudomonadaceae; genus Pseudomonas; species Pseudomonas sp. FBCC-B1565. The sequence goes on along the minus strand of NZ_CP101438.1, from coordinate 3,484,596 downwards.
TTGCCGAATCGATCTATTCCGCCGGCAACGACCTGCTCAACTTGATCAACGACATCCTGGATATCTCCAAGGTGGAGGCCGGCAAGCTGGAGATGCGCCCGGAAAACTCCAGCGTGGCACGGCTTGTCGACGGCCTGCGCGGCATGTTCGAGCCGCTGGCGGCTGATCGCAAGCTCGGCTTCCAGGTCGAGGTGCAGGAAGGCACGCCGACTATGCTGTATACCGACCGCCAGCGCCTGGAGCAGATCCTCAAGAACCTGCTGTCCAACGCGGTCAAGTTCACCGAACAGGGCGAGGTCAGCCTGTCGGTGTCGCGTGCATCGGAGGAGGGGATTGCCTTTACCGTGCGCGACTCCGGCATCGGCATTGCGCCGGACCAGCAAGAAAGCATCTTCGAAGCGTTCCGCCAGGCCGACGGCACCACCAATCGCCGCTACGGCGGCACCGGCCTGGGCCTGTCGATTTCCCGTGACCTGGCGGCCCTGCTGGGTGGCTATATCAGCGTGACCAGTGCCCCAGGCAAAGGCAGCACCTTTACGCTGGTACTGCCGGAACATTATGCAGAGCCGGGGGAAGACGTGGCACCGATCGAGCAGCCGCGCCAAGTGGTGGTGGCACCCGCACCGGCTCCGGCCAAGGTGTCGCCGCTGCCGGTGGCCGATGCCAGCCTGATCCCGCGCTTCGCCGATGACCGCGACAAGGCCCCGTTTACCACGCGTTGCATCCTGGTGGTGGAAGATGAGCCTAACTTTGCGCGTATCCTCTTCGACCTAGCCCACGAATTGGGCTACCACTGCCTGGTAGCCCACGGCGCGGACGAAGGCTACAGCCTGGCAGAGGAATATGTCCCCGATGCCATCCTGCTGGACATGCGCCTGCCGGACCATTCCGGGTTGACCGTGCTGCAACGTCTCAAGGAACACGCCAATACCCGGCACATCCCGGTGCATGTGATTTCCGTGGAAGACCGCGTGGAAGCCGCCATGCACATGGGCGCCATCGGCTATGCGGTCAAACCCACCACCCGCGAAGAGCTCAAGGACGTGTTCGCGCGCCTGGAAGCCAAGCTGACCCAGAAGGTCAAGCGTGTGCTGCTGGTGGAGGACGATGACCTGCAACGCGACAGCATTGCCCGCCTGATCGGCGACGATGACATTGAGATCACCGACGTTGGCTATGCTCAGGCCGCCCTGGACCTGCTGCGCACTAATGTCTATGACTGCATGATCATCGACCTCAAGCTGCCGGACATGCTCGGCAACGAGTTGCTCAAGCGCATGGCCACCGAGGACATCTGCTCGTTCCCGCCGGTGATCGTCTACACCGGGCGCAACCTGACCCGCGATGAAGAAGCCGAACTGCGCAAGTATTCGCGCTCGATCATCATCAAGGGCGCCCGCTCGCCGGAGCGCCTGCTGGATGAGGTCACACTCTTTCTGCACAAAGTCGAATCCCAGCTGTCCCATGATCGCCAGAAGATGCTCAAGACCGCCCGCAGCCGCGACAAGGTCTTTGAGGGGCGCAAGATCCTGCTGGTGGACGACGATGTGCGCAATATCTTCGCCCTGACCAGCGCCCTGGAGCACAAAGGCGCGGTAGTGGTCATCGGGCGTAACGGCCGTGAGGCCATCGACAAACTCAATGAAGTCGAGGATATCGACCTGGTGCTGATGGACGTGATGATGCCGGAAATGGACGGTTACGAGGCCACTGCCTTGATTCGCCAGGACCCGCGCTGGAAAAAGCTGCCGATCATCGCGGTGACGGCCAAGGCCATGAAAGACGATCAGGAGCGCTGCCTCGCGGCCGGTTCCAACGACTACCTGGCCAAGCCGATCGACCTGGATCGCCTGTTCTCACTGATCCGCGTGTGGCTACCGAAGATGGAACGCATTTAAGTGGAGCGAAGTTTCTTGGAAAAAAGCAGCGATATTGAACTGCGCCTGTTGATCGAGGCGATTTACCTCAAGTACAGCTATGACTTCCGGGATTACTCCGGGGCGTCGGTCAAGCGCCGCGTGGCGCATGCCTTGCGTCAGTTTGATTGCGCGACCATTTCCGCCTTGCAGGAGCGCGTGTTGCACGACCCGGCGGCGTTCATGCAGTTGCTGCAGTTCCTGACGATCCCGGTCAGCGAGATGTTTCGCGACCCGTCGCACTTCCTCGCGATCCGCCAGGAAGTGGTGCCGCTGCTCAAGACCTACCCGTCGATCAAGATCTGGATCGCCGGCTGCAGCACCGGCGAGGAGGTCTACTCCATGGCCATCCTGCTGCGGGAAGAGGGGTTGCTGGAGCGTACGATCATCTACGCCACCGATATCAATCCGGCGTCGCTGGACAAGGCAAAGCAGGGGATCTTCTCGCTGGAGAACGTACGCGCTTATACAGCCAACTATCAGCAGGCCGGTGGGCAACGTTCATTTGCCGACTACTACACTGCGGCTTACGATTACGCGATCTTCGATAAAACGCTGCGTGAGAATGTGACCTTCGCCGATCACAGCCTGGCAACCGATAGTGTATTCTCAGAAACTCAATTAATTTCGTGCCGTAACGTACTGATTTATTTCAATAAAAAATTGCAAGATCGAGCGTTTGGATTGTTCCATGAGTCGCTGTGTCATCGCGGTTTCCTGGTGCTGGGCAGCAAGGAGACCCTGGACTTCTCCGCGTATGGCAAGCAATTCGAACCGCTGGTCAAACAGGAACGGATCTACCGAAAGCTATGAATCAAGAGGCTGCCAGCCCGGCACAGGTCCGGGGCATAGAGGCTATTGTCATCGGCGCCTCCGCCGGTGGCGTAGAGGCGTTGCTGACGGTATTTGCCCAATTGCCTGCAGACTTCGGCCTGCCAATCATCACCGTGCTGCACCTGCCCGACGAGCGCCGCAGCCAGTTGGCCGAGGTGTTTGATCGCCGCGTTGCCATGCCGGTGGTGGAGGCGCGCGACAAGGAAGTGCTCAAGCCAGGCACGCTGTATTTCGCCGGGCCTGGTTATCACCTGTCGGTGGAGCATGATCGCAGCCTGTCCCTGAGTCAGGAGGACCGCGTGCACCATTCGCGACCGGCAATCGACTTCCTGTTTCAATCCGCCGCCGATGCCTACGGCACGGGCTTGCTCGCCATCCTCTTGACCGGCGCCAACCAGGACGGCGCCCGTGGCCTGGCCCACGTCAAGCAGCAGGGCGGAACCACTGTGGTGCAAGAGCCCACTGAAGCACGTGTCGCCGTCATGCCCCGTGCGGCCCTGGCACTGCACACACCCGATCACATTCTGACGTTGAGCCGCATTGGCTCACTGCTGGCTTCGCTGGAATATTCCCCATGTTAAGTACTGTCCAGGCCAAACTGCTGATCGTCGACGATCTGCCGGAAAACCTGCTGGCCCTTGAAGCGCTGATCAAGCGCGAGGACCGCCAGGTATTCAAGGCATTGAGCGCCGACGAGGCCTTGTCCCTGTTGCTGGAACACGAGTTCGCCATGGCGATTCTCGACGTGCAGATGCCCGGGATGAACGGGTTCGAACTGGCCGAACTGATGCGCGGTACCGAGAAAACCAAGAACATCCCGATTGTGTTCGTCAGCGCCGCCGGCCGCGAACTCAATTATGCCTTCAAGGGCTACGAAAGCGGCGCCGTGGACTTCCTGCACAAACCCCTGGATATCCATGCGGTGAAGAGCAAGGTCAACGTGTTCGTCGACCTGTACCGCCAAAGCAAGGCCATGAAGCTGCAGGTCGAAGCCTTGGAACGCAGCCGGCGCGAGCAGGAACTGCTGCTGACGCGCCTGCAGGCCACCCAGGCTGAGCTGGAACAGGCCGTACGTATGCGTGACGACTTCATGTCTATCGTCGCCCACGAAGTGCGTACGCCGCTCAATGGGCTGATCCTCGAAACTCAGTTGCGCAAGATGCACCTGGCCCGGGACAACGCCGCCGCGTTCACCCTGGAGAAGATGCACGCCATGGTCGACCGGGACGAGCGACAGATCCAGAGCCTGATCCGCCTGATTGAAGACATGCTCGACGTGTCACGCATTCGTACCGGCAAACTGTCGATCCGTCCGGCACGTTTTGACCTGACACAGCTTGTCAGCAGCCTGGTGCAGAACTTCGCGCCCCAAGTCGCGGCGGCGGATTCATCCATGACGCTGGTTGCCGACGGCCCGGTAGAGGGGCACTGGGATGAGTTCCGTATCGAGCAAGTGGTCACCAACCTGTTGACCAATGCCCTGCGCTACGGGGCCAAGAGCCCGGTGGAAGTGCGCGTGTACAGCGAGCATGACGAAGCCCGCGTAGAGGTGCGCGATCACGGAATCGGGATCAGCGAAGACAACCAGAAGCGTATTTTCCAGCAATTCGAGCGAGTGTCCGCCAGCCAGGTCGCAGCGGGCCTGGGCCTGGGGCTGTTTATTTCCGAACAGATCGTTGCGGCCCATGGCGGCACCATCGAAGTCGAGAGCCGGATAGGCGAGGGCGCCTTGTTCAGGGTGTGCCTGCCGCTGCAAGCGACGGCATGAACTCAATCGTCACCTCGACGCAACCTCTGCGTGACCCCATGGTCGTAATTGCAGCTATTGACCGGACAAAGGCTTCCCATGAGTGAAGATGCACAAGATGTCGTTCTGATCGTCGAGGACGACGAATCCATTATGTTTGTGCTGGGTGAATACCTGGCCGGCCTGGGCTATCGGGTGTTGAAGGCGATCGACGGGGAGCAGGCCTTCGAAATCCTCGCCACCAAGCCGCACCTGGACCTGATGGTCACCGATTACCGCTTGCCGGGAGGGATCTCTGGTGTGCAGATCGCCGAGCCTGCGCTGCTGTTGCGCCCGGAGCTGAAAGTGATCTTTATCAGCGGTTACCCGCAGGAGATCCTCGACTGCAACAGCCCGATCACGCGCAATGCGCCGATCCTGGCCAAGCCGTTTGATCTGGATACACTGCAGGAGCATATCCAACGGTTACTGGCGTGATGAAAGTAGTCAATGCGTATGTGCTCGGTCCGTGCATTGACCGCCAAGGTTGTCCCCGGGAGCAGTGAACAACCTTGGCGGAGTTCATCATGAACTGGCTGCGAAATCCTTCAGGGGAAGACCATACGGTTTATAGGTGACGGGGTCGAGGGCATACCAGTTGCCATTCCACTGAGTCGCCGCGACCTCTTGTTTTTCACCTCCACGATTGGCAGTTCCTATCGTGGCGTGGGAAACGTTCTTGAAAGTGTTCGCGACGTCAAATTTGAAGCCACTGAAGGGCAAGCTCTTGCTGCCCGCGACACCTGGCCTTTGCACTGTTTTTATGACTTCTTGTACACCGGCCAAACCCAAGCCTTGCGGATCCAAGGGGTTGAGCGCGCCTATAGCGCCACGCGTCAGTTTCTTACCCCCTTTGAGCAATGTATTGGAAGCACCGCCAGCTGCGGATGCACCCGCTTTTACCGTCGCCGTCGCCCCGGCGAGCAGAAAGCCGAATGCATCCCATGCCAGGTCGACAAGGCCTTCCTGCCACTTGCCGGCAACGAAGTTTTCAACGGCGTTGTAACCCGGAATAAGTCCTTTTAAAAAATCAACGATCTTCTGATAAAAGGGAACTTCAGTATCAAACGTTGTTTGCCCTCTCAAATAGTCCTCATAACCCTTTATATCGACACTTTTTACCATGGCGTCCGCGATGTACTTCGACCGTTCGCTAAAGTAGCTATTGGGTACACCGTCGGAAGCGCCAGACGGATGCTGGTCGAGCAAACCCGTTGTATAGTCGCCATCAGGAATGATGGACTCCAAGTAAGTCGACGTGAGGCCGGTAGGGAACTCGCCAGGTAGCGATCCAGGTGTAATATCCTTCAAATCATCACGTTTTCGGACGGTATTGGTGGCCCCGTCGATTTCATAGGAGTAGACGCGAGTGCGACCTTCTTCCTGAACTTCGCTGCGCACGATCACGCTGCTGTGTGACACACGCTTTACATCGCTGGCGCCAAAATTGTTCGTGCTGACCTGGACTTCTCTTGAGACTGTTATTTTTCCATTTTCAATAATGCGCCGGTCGTCCAGGCTTAAATTTGAAATCAAATATTTAGTCTGTGCACGTGTCGCTGACTCATGCTCTTCACTGTAGGATTTAATATCTGTGTTAAAGCTGCCTTTCATGACGGATGCCTGATCGGCATGGATGACAACTGTATCGAGATCAATGCTTGGTTCGCGGGAGGTAAACTTGTCCCTCCTGTATGTATCGTAACGATCAGTCTTCTGGAGGAACACGTCCACAAGCGAATACGGTCCTGGAAAGGCCAGTAATTCGGGGTCGGTTGCATCCAGCGACTTGCTCAGGATTTGCTCCTCCGTCAAGTGTGGGTTCCATTTTTTTATTGCGTCCACGGCCCGTTTATGAAGGTCGGGGATTTCTTTTGAAAACGTCTCAGAAGCGGCGTTCAACTCGGAGACTTGTTGACTGAAACTATCGCGCACCTGTTCCATTTGCGACTCGGTATATTCGCCCTGATCATTCGCCACGAGGACACCGTTAATCACACCCCAGTCTTTCAAGGCAGTGTTTTGGGCCTGTTGCTCAATCATTCGGTCTGCGAGTGTGACGGGGGGGAGATCAGCGCGCTTCATGATCTCGGCATACGTCATGTCGCTTGTAGCTCCGGGAGCCTGGGCTTCGGTACGTGCAAATGCGGTGGCAAAGCTGACCCCGGAATGAGTGCCCTTGGTCAAGAACTCAGGTTTATTCTTGACCAGGCTTTTCTGGGACTTGCGCGAGGACATAATGAACGTTGCAGGTCCGAGGGTTTTGGGGGTCGTATATTTTTCCAAATCCTCATGCGGACCCAGCACCCTGTGAATCGCTAGCAAAACCCAGTCGCTGATAGCGTCGGGCGAGGCAAGTTTACCCAGACGCTCTTCAGCCGCTTTTGCTAACTTTTGAGCGAAAGGTGACTTAAGCATTGCATCGATGGCGAGACGAGGACTGTCGCTGAACGCCTTCTCATCCCATTCAATACCACGGGTCAACTGGTCCAGTAAGGACGTTTCTTCCTCGGGGCTCAGGGCCTCCTTGATGACCTGGTGAAACACGCGCTGATCTTCAATGCTCAAGTGCGTCAGCGCACCTGCCAAATTGCCATGAGCGGGCGTTCTCAGGGGTGGGCTTTGCAGTGCTTTCGTTAATGTGTCTACCTCTTCATACGATTTGGGAGGGGTTATGCCATAACCTTCCATCAACGAGACCAGGTCCACTTGCGGGGTGTACGGCTGGTTGACCTTGGGAGCATAGGACGATTCAGGTTCTACGTAGACTCTGCTTGCGACCATATCTTCGTATATATCGTTTGCCGAGGACCGGCGAGTAGTGTGAGGCAGGGAAGCCAACGCCGTACTCATTCGAAAACGGTTGTTCAGGTCCGCTAGCTGGGTCTTTTGGTGACTCAAGTCTTCCTTAAAGGGATCGGAGGCATTGGCGGGTGTGATAGTTTCCGTTGAGAGTTTTGAGGTCAGGAGTCTGACTGCCTTCAGCTGAGCGCCCGGGCCTTCTTTTAGATATTCCTCCAAAGAGGGGAACTCTATGCCATAAAAGCGCGCTATGTTATGCAACTTAGTGGCCGTTGTTGTTTTTGCATCACCTGCGCCACTTAGCGTCAAACGGCCTTCTTCAGGCATCAGTGCCTTGGTGGCGGACAGGAGCAAAGGCCACCCGGCGAAGGTGTGAAGGTCAACGGTTTTGACCTGATAATTCTTACCGTAAGTGATGCCAGTGATGGTCCCTTTTTGGGTGTCAATGGTTAACGTGTCTGCCTGATCCAGTTGGTTATCGATCTTCCACTGTTTGAAGGCCTTGCTATTAACGATACCGTCGTGCAGTGCTAGCTGTTGCCCGTAGGAAGAGCGCGATGGGATGTTGGTTACATCTATGCTCTGAACGGGTTTGGGAGTAGAGGACGACTGATATTGAATTAACGATTTGATAATCTCATTTTTTAACTCCCCATCGCCTTTGGCCTGGGGTGTTTCGCCAGCAAGTGGCGTGGCAGCGGCTGTCGGGGCCTGGCTCAGGGCAATTGGCGATGCACTCTGCGTTACCGGCGGGTAGACAGGATGGGGAGATCGGGGCAGATAAGAAGTAACAGTCATAAGAAAGATCCGTGAAAACTAGTGATCGGGTGTTTATTCGTACGCTTTGCGCCAGCACTGCGTGAGAAAAACACCCCACTTCGTTCCAAAGTTTTCTTACTTATGAATGTCGCATTGTTTCCAGAGGATCTCTTTTGTAGACCCTGTTACGACTGCCTGTTTCTTGTGCATCAGATGGACCTGTCTAGGCCTGAATCATCTCCTTGACCTTGGTGGTCAATAAATCAAACGTAAATGGCTTGGTGATCAATTGCATCCCCGGGTCGAGGAACCCACCGCGCACCGCCGCATGTTCGGCGTAGCCGGTAATGAACAACACTTTCAACGCGGGGCGGATCTGCCGGCCGATTTCCGCCAATTGGCGGCCGTTCATGCCGGGCAGGCCGACATCGCTGATCATCAGGTCGATACGCTGGTCTGATTCAATGATAGGCACGGCTGTATCGGCATCGCCCGCTTCGACAAAGGCATACCCCAGTTCCTTGAGCACCGCGCTGACCAATATGCGCACCGCTGGGTCGTCCTCGACGATCAATACCGTTTCCCCTGCAATGGCGAACGGCGGCATCGCGGGGTCAGGGGGCTTGGCAGTGCCCATTTCACCCAAGAAGCGTGGCAGGAACAAGCTCACGGTGGTGCCTTTTCCCACTTCACTGTGGATGGTCACATGTCCATGGGACTGGCGGGCAAAGCCATAGATCATCGAGAGTCCAAGACCGGTACCCTGGCCGATGGGCTTGGTGGTGAAAAACGGGTCGAACACGCGGCCCATCACACTTTCCGGGATGCCACAGCCGGTGTCGCTGACACTCAACTCAACGTAGTCACCGGGTTTCAAGGTGCCGTAGGCGGCGGTGAACACGCTGTCGAGGTGGCGGTTGGTGGTCTCCACGGACAGGCTGCCGCCACCGGGCATGGCGTCGCGGGCATTGATGACCAGGTTGAGCAGGGCGCTTTCCAATTGGTTGGGATCGGCCTCGGCCGTCCATAGGGCGTCCGCGAGGCGCATGTCCAGGTGGATGCTTTCGTTGATGCTGCGTTGCAGCAGTTCGCCCATCGAGGTCACCAGTCGGTTGATCTCCACGGGTTTGGAATCGAGGGATTGGCGGCGGGAAAAAGCCAGCAGGCGGTGGGTAAGGCCGGCGGCACGGTTGGCCGAGGTCACCCCGAGGTCGATCAGGCTGTCGAGATCGTCCAACTTGCCACGGGCCACGCGCCTGCGCAGCAGCTCCAGGCTGCCGATGATGCCGGTGAGCATATTGTTGAAGTCATGGGCGATACCGCCGGTCAATTGGCCGACCGCTTCCATTTTTTGTGATTGGCGCAGTGCCTCTTCATTGCTGCGCAGTTGGGCGGTACGTTCCTCGACTTGCTGTTCAAGGGTCTCCAGCGTGCGTTGCAGGCGCAGTTCACTTTCGCTGAGGTCGATCAAGCGGTCGCGAGCTTCGTATTGCCGGCGGCGGCCGCGCAGGGCGGCGCTGACCAGGCTGATCAGGGTCACCGGATGGAACGGCCGCTCCAGGAAGGTCACGTTGCCGAGCATGCCGCTCAGGTGGGATGAGCCATTCTGCTCGCTGCCGCCATGATGGGTCATCAGTACGATGGGTAGATCCGACCATGCCGGCTGTTGATGCAGGTACTCCAACAGTGGTTCCAGGTCCACCCCGCGCAGGGCCTCCGCGGCAATGATCAGCAGCCCTGCACCGTCTTCCAGCGCCTCGCACAACGCCCCCAGGTTGCTGGCGACGATACCGCTGTAGCCGGCTTCGTTAAGCATCATCAGCGCCAATGAGCCGTCACGCCCCATCGGCGCCAATACAATTGCTCGCTCGGAGACTGGAGAGAGGCCCGTCACGCGTCCTCATCCTTGAGTAGGGGCGAGCCGGCGCCCATGTAGGTCGGGATGCCGCGCAGTACGCCCTGGAAGTTATCCAGCGGTTCGCCGACGGTCATGCCCTGGCTGCCGATCCGGTATTCGCGAATAGTGGCCTCATGGGAGCCGGTGCGTTTCTTGATGATTGAAATCGCCCGGCGCACCTTGCCCAATGCCTCGAAGTAACGCAGCAGGATCACGGTATCCGCCAGGTAAGTGATGTCGACGGGGGCCTGCATGTCGCCGACCAGCCCGTGTTGCGCGACGGTCATGAACGTGGCCGCGCCCCTGCGGTTGAGGTACAGCAGCAATTCGTGCATGTGCAGGATCAGCGCGTTCTCTTCAGGCATGGCAGCCTGGTAGCCGTTGATGCTGTCAATGACCACGGTCTTGATCCCGCGCTCATCCACGCAGCGTCTTACACGGTGCGAAAACTCGCCCGGCGACAACTCGGCAGCATCGACCTGTTCGATCAGCAAGTTACCGGTTGCCTGCAGGGCCGCCAGGTCGATACCCATGTTCTTCATGCGTTCGAACAACAGACCCAGCTCTTCATCGAAGATAAACAGCGCGGCTTTCTCGCCCCGCGCCACGGCGGCGGCGGCGAAAATCATCGAGATCAGCGATTTGCCGGTACCGGCCGGGCCGAGGATCAGGCTGCTGGAGCCGGTCTCGACGCCGCCGCCCATGAGGGCATCCAATGCCTTGATGCCACTGCTCAGGGTCTCGCGCTTGTAACCGCCACGATGCTCAGCCGCCACCAGGCGTGGGAACACATGGACGCCGTCCTGCATGATGGTGAAGTCGTGGAAGCCACCACGGTATTTCTGGCCGCGGTACTTCACCACCCGTACACGCCGGCGTTCGGCGCCGTAGTTGGGGGTCAGTTCTTCGAGGCGGATAACACCATGGGCAACACTGTGCACGGTCTTGTCGAGGGACTCGGTGGTCAGGTCGTCCAGCAACAGGACAGTAGCGTCGTAGCGCACAAAATAGTGTTTGATCGCCAGGATCTGCCGGCGATAACGCAGGGAGCTTTGCGCAAGCAGGCGGATTTCCGAGAGGCTGTCGATCACTACCCGGGTCGGCTTGACCCGTTCCACCACTTCGAAGATTTGTCGGGTCGCTTCGCCCAGTTCGAGGTCGGAGGAGTACAGCAGGCTCTGCTGGTGGTCAGCGTTGAGCAGGCTCTCCGGTGGTGTGAGTTCGAAGATATGAATGTTGTCATCCAGGTCCCAACCGTGGGACTTGGCGCCTTGCCGCAATTCGCGTTCGGTTTCCGACAGGGTGATGTACAGCGATCGCTCGCCGTTGCGGGCGCCAGCCTGCAGGAAATGCAGGGCGACCGTGGTTTTACCCGTGCCGGGCTCACCTTCCAGCAGGAACAGGTGGCTGCGCGAGAGCCCTCCGGCAAGAATGTCATCAAGACCTTCAATGCCGATGGCCGCTTTTTCGGATAACTGCGCTTTGGATGTAGACAAGAAGTGCCCTCAGGTCACATACGAGTAGAGGATGCACGCCCATGTGGACGTGCCATATTCTCTTGACCGTAGCGCTTTGTGGCGGTTCAACAAATTCTGAGTCGGCCTACAGGCCTTGCTGCAATGCAGGGTCGTCCGGATTCTGTTGCTCAAGCTGCGCGAGCAGTACCTGGACGTTCTGCAGTTGGCCGCTCTCTTTCCAGTAATTGACCAGCAAAACCCGGGCTTTGCGATTGGCCGGGTGGCGTTGGATGATTTCTTCCAACTGGCGTTGCGCAGCCTCCAGTTCCTCTTGCGCATGCAGCGTGGTCGCGAGGTCGTAGCGGTAATCCTGATTGTCCGGCTCCAGCTCCACGGCCTTGGACAGGCCGAGCAGGGCGTACGGACGTTCGCCATGATGCAGCAGCCACATGCCCAGCGCATGCTGCAGGTAGGCTGACTCCGGATGCGCGGCCAATTGGCGTGCCAACAGTTGGCGCGACTCCTCGGTCTTGCCTTGTTTGTCCAGCAACTCGATCTGCGCGACCACGGCTTGCAAGTTATCCGGTTGCAGGCGCATGGCCTGCTCAAGCGCGTTTTGCGCCTCCGGCAACAGGGCGCTGTGGATATACAGGCGCGCCAGTTGAATCCAGCCTTCGGCCGTTTCGGGTTGGGCCTTGAGCTTTTTCACGAATTCATCCAGCACCTGCTGCAACGGCCCGAAGTACAGGCCCAGGGTGTCGGGCGACAGGCCAAGCAAGGCGTTGGCGGCGGCAAACCGCACATCCTGCTCGGGGTCATCCAGCACCGGGCCGAGCAGCAGCGTGCGTTGGCCGGTTGGCACCAGGCCGACAATACTGTGGATGGCGGCCTCGCGTACCAGCGGTGATTCGCTGGCCAGGTCCTTGTCTGCCAGTTTCAGGGCCTGGGGGCTTGGGTAGTTCGGCAGTTCGGCATGCAACGCAGCGCGACGCTCGGGGGACAGGTCCGGCCGGCCAAGTTGCTGATACAGCACGCGAGCCGCTCCGGGCTCACCGTTGCGCGCCTGTTTCAAGGCTTTTGAATACCCATGGGCGATGGCCGCAGGTACGGCTACCGGGGTGGTGCGAGAGAAATACCAGGTGATCAGCACAATCAACAGCAGGGCGCACAGGCCGACGATGGAATAACGGCGTGACTTTGACATGCAGGCGTCCGAAAGCGAGGGCAGCAAAGCCGCCAGCTTCGGTCAGACTACGGCGGGTGTCAAACCCGCGTCAGGTGAGCACGTAGTCCACCGGTTCCAGAGGCGGCGGCAGATCGGTTTCGCCGAGGGCGGCCAATACTTCGCGTTCCAGGGTGCGCAGGAGGGCATTGCAGGGCAGGTCGTTTTCATCGAAACCGAACGGGTCCTCCAGGTCATCGCCGATTTCATCAAGGCCGAAGAACGTGTAGCTGACAATGGCCGTGAACACCGGCGTCAACCAGCCCAGCGGCTCGGCCATGGCAAACGGCAGTAAAATGCAGAACAGGTAAATGGTGCGATGCAGCAGCAGGGTGTAGGGGAAGGGCAGCGGCGTGCTCTTGATGCGCTCGCAGGCCGCCTGCACCTGGCTGAGGCTCACCAGTCGGGCTTCCCATTGGGTGTAGCGCCACTCGCTGATCACACCTTGCTCGGCGAGCATCGAAAACCGCGCGCCCAGCTGTTGTAGCAGGCTATCGGGGAGGTTGGGGTGGTTGGCCTGGAACGTGCCCCACGGCTTGATGGCCCAGGCTTCATCCTCATGGCGCAAGCGTGCAACCAGGCCGTGGGCGAAGCCGCACAGGCTGCGCAGCAGGCCTGCACGCTCAGCCGGGTCAGTGAGCACCTGGGTTTCGCGGATCAGCGAACGCACATCGATGATCATCTGTCCCAATTGCTTGCGGCCTTCCCACCAGCGGTCATAGCAGGCGTTGTTGCGAAAACTCATGAAGATCGACAGCGACAGCCCGAGCAAGGTGAACGGCGTGGCATTGACCTTGGAGAAGTACGCCGGGTGCAGGGTTTCCACCAGCACGATCACCGACGCCAGCAGCGTGACCAGCAGGCTGCGCAGGGCGATACGCTTGGCAATCGAACCCTTGAGCGAGAACAGGATGCCAAGGAGATTGGGTTTGGGGCGGACTATCATGCAGGGGGGCTTCTTTGGTGGCGCAGGCCATCAGGTTAGAAGCAAGCGTCGCCAGCGTCCAATCGCTTGGGCCGACCGGATGATCAGTGCGGTCGATGACTGGCCAAAACAGTCAGGCAGGTTGAAGGCTTTGACCATTGCCGCGTGGCGGCTGCGGGGCGACTATTCCGACAATTCGGACCGTTCAAGGAAACAACAATGCAGATTGAAAACAAGAGCTTCCTGGTCAGCGGCGGTGCATCGGGCCTCGGCGCGGCGACTGCCGAGATGCTGATTGGCGCCGGTGCCAGGGTCATGCTGGTGGACCTGAATGCCGACGCCGTGGCGGCCAAGGCCAGGCAACTTGGCGACAACGCTCGCAGCTGCGTGGCCGATATCAGCCAGGAAGCGGCTGCCGAAGCGGCGGTGCAGGCGACGCTTGCGGCGTTTGGCGGTTTGCACGGGCTGGTGAACTGCGCCGGTGTGGTGCGTGGCGAGAAAATCCTCGGCAAGAACGGCCCCCATGGGCTGGCGAGTTTTGCCCAGGTGATCAACGTTAACCTGATCGGCAGCTTCAACCTGCTGCGCCTGGCCGCCGCCGCCATCGCCGAAACCGAAGCGAATGCCGACGGCGAACGCGGCGTGATCATCAATACCGCTTCGGTGGCGGCGTTTGACGGGCAGATCGGCCAGGCGGCGTATGCCGCGTCCAAGGGCGCCATTGCCAGCCTGACGCTGCCTGCCGCACGCGAACTGGCCCGCTTTGGCATTCGTGTAATGACCATCGCCCCCGGCATCTTCGAAACCCCGATGATGGCCGGCATGACCCCTGAAGTTCGCGACTCCCTGGCCGCCGGTGTGCCGTTCCCGCCGCGCCTGGGCAAACCCGCCGAATACGCCGCGCTGGTGCGGCACATCATTGAAAACAGCATGCTCAATGGCGAGGTGATCCGTCTCGACGGTGCCTTGCGCATGGCGGCCAAGTAAGGAGGATTTGCCATGACCGATCCTATCGTTATCGTCAGCGCCGTGCGCACGCCCATGGGCGGCTTCCAGGGTGACCTCAAGGGCCTGACCGCGCCTCAGCTGGGCGCCGCGGCGATTCGCGCCGCCGTCGAGCGTGCCGGTATTGCCCCCGATGCCGTGGATGAAGTGCTGTTCGGCTGCGTACTGCCTGCAGGCCTCGGCCAGGCGCCGGCACGTCAGGCCGCGCTGGGTGCCGGGCTCGACAAGGGCACGCGCTGCACCACACTCAACAAGATGTGCGGCTCGGGCATGGAGGCGGCGATCCTGGCCCATGATTCACTGCTGGCCGGCAGCGTCGACGTGGTGATTGCCGGTGGCATGGAAAGCATGTCCAACGCGCCGTATTTGCTCGACCGTGCGCGCAGCGGCTACCGCATGGGCCACGGCAAGGTGCTTGATCACATGTTCCTTGACGGCCTGGAAGATGCCTACGACAAGGGACGCCTGATGGGCACCTTTGCCGAAGACTGCGCCCTGCATAACGGGTTTACCCGTGAGGCCCAGGATGCGTTCGCCATCGCTTCGCTGACCCGGGCGCAAGAAGCCATTACTCATGGCAGCTTTGCCGCAGAAATCGTCCCGGTGCAGGTCACCGTGGGCAAAGAGCAGAAAACCATCCTGCATGACGAACAGCCACCCAAGGCCAAGCTGGACAAGATCACCAGCCTGAAACCGGCGTTCCGCGAAGGCGGCACTGTGACGGCGGCCAATTCCAGCTCGATTTCCGACGGTGCGGCGGCCTTGTTGCTGATGCGCCAGTCCGAGGCGCAGAAACGTGGCCTCAGGCCCTTGGCGGTGATCCATGGGCATGCGGCTTTCGCCGACGAACCGGGGCTGTTCCCGGTAGCGCCGGTGGGGGCGATTCGCAAGCTGATGAGCAAGACCGGCTGGAGCCTGGATGAAGTCGATCTGTTCGAGATCAACGAAGCCTTTGCCGTGGTCAGCCTGGTGACCATGAGCAAGCTGGAGATCCCCCATGCCAAGGTCAATGCGCATGGCGGTGCCTGCGCCCTGGGCCATCCGATCGGTGCCTCCGGTGCGCGGATCCTGGTGACCTTGCTCTCGGCCCTGCGCCAGAAGGGCCTCAAGCGTGGCGTTGCCGCCATCTGCATCGGCGGTGGTGAAGCCACGGCCATGGCTGTCGAATGCCTGTATTAAGGAATCACCATGCTGCCCAATGACGAACAACTGCAAATCAGCGACGCCGCCCGGCAATTTGCCCAGGAGCGCCTGAAACCCTTTGCCGCCGAGTGGGACCGCGAGCACCGCTTCCCCCAGGAAGCCATCGGTGAAATGGCCGAGCTGGGCTTTTTCGGCATGCTGGTGCCGGAACAGTGGGGCGGTTGCGACACTGGCTACCTGGCCTACGCCATGGCGCTGGAAGAAATCGCCGCCGGTGATGGCGCCTGCTCGACCATCATGAGCGTGCACAACTCGGTGGGTTGCGTGCCGATTCTCACATTCGGTAACGACCAGCAGAAAGAGCAGTTCCTCAAGCCCCTGGCCAGCGGCGCCATGCTCGGCGCGTTCGCACTGACCGAGCCGCAGGCCGGCTCCGATGCCAGCAGCCTGAAAACCCGCGCACGCCTTGAAGGCAACCATTACGTGCTGAACGGCTGCAAACAGTTCATCACCTCGGGGCAGAACGCCGGTGTGGTAATTGTGTTTGCCGTGACCGACCCGGCGGCGGGCAAGCGCGGGATCAGCGCGTTTATCGTGCCGACTGATTCGCCGGGCTACAGCGTGGCGCGCGTTGAAGACAAGCTCGGCCAGCATGCCTCCGATACCTGCCAGATCCTGTTTGAAGACGTAAAGGTGCCTGTTGCCAACCGTCTGGGGGAGGAGGGCGAAGGCTATAGGATTGCCCTGGCCAACCTCGAAGGTGGCCGCGTGGGCATCGCCTCGCAATCGGTGGGCATGGCCCGCGCCGCTTTTGAAGCGGCTCGTGATTACGCAAGGGAACGCGAAAGCTTCGGCAAACCACTCATCGAGCACCAGGCCGTCGCTTTCCGCCTGGCGGATATGGCCACGCAAATCGCGGTTGCCCGGCAGATGGTGCATTACGCCGCCGCACTGCGCGACAGCGGCAAGCCCGCCCTGGTGGAAGCCTCGATGGCCAAGCTGTTTGCTTCGGAAATGGCCGAGAAAGTCTGTTCGGCCGCCTTGCAAACCCTGGGCGGTTACGGTTACCTGAGCGACTTCCCACTGGAGCGGATCTACCGCGACGTGCGGGTCTGCCAGATTTACGAAGGCACCAGCGATATCCAGCGCATGGTCATCTCACGCAATCTCTAAGGAGCCGATACATGAGTTACGAAACCATTTTGCTCGAAGTCCAGGGCCGCGTCGGGCTGATTACCCTCAACCGTCCGCAATCCCTGAACGCTCTGAATGCGCAACTTGTCAGCGAGCTGAACCAGGCACTGGACGGCCTGGAGGCCAACCCGGAAATCGGCTGCATCGTATTGACCGGCTCGAAAAAAGCCTTCGCCGCCGGTGCCGACATCAAGGAAATGGCCGAGCTGACCTACCCGCAGATCTACCTCGACGACCTCTTCAGCGACAGCGACCGCGTGGCCAACCGCCGCAAGCCGATCATCGCCGCCGTCAACGGCTTCGCCCTGGGCGGCGGTTGCGAACTGGCGTTGATGTGCGACTTCATCCTGGCCGGTGACGGCGCCAAGTTCGGCCAGCCGGAAATCAACCTCGGCGTACTGCCGGGTATGGGCGGCACCCAACGCCTGACCCGCGCGGTGGGCAAGGCCAAGGCCATGGAAATGTGCCTGACCGGGCGCTTTATCGATGCAGTGGAAGCGGAGCGTTGCGGAATCGTCGCGCGCATCGTGCCGGCCGATGAATTGCTGGAAGAAGCGCTGAAAGTCGCGACGCTGATTGCTGGCAAGTCAGTGCCGATCAGCATGATGGTCAAGGAAAGCGTGAACCGCGCGTTTGAAGTGAGTCTGTCGGAAGGCGTGCGCTTTGAGCGCCGGGTGTTCCATGCGGCATTTGCCACGCAGGATCAGAAGGAAGGCATGGCGGCGTTCGTGGCCAAGCGCGCGCCGGAGTTCAAAGACAAATAACCCGGTGTCAAAGACACTGAGTATCAAATGTGGGAGGGGGCTTGCCCCCCTCTCACATTGGCAGTCAGAGTTGGTAGTTCTTCAGCTCCCTGGCAATCACCATCCGCTGAATCTCGCTGGTCCCTTCGTAAATCTGCGTGATCCGCGCATCCCGGTAGTAACGCTCCACCGGGTAATCCTCCAGGTATCCGTACCCTCCGTGAATCTGCATCGCCGATGAGCAAACCTTCTCGGCCATTTCCGAGGCAAACAGCTTGGCCTGGGACGCTTCCGACAAGCAGGGTTTGCCGGCACTGCGCAGCCGTGCGGCGTGCAGGATCAGCAATCGTGCGGCGTTGAGTTGGGTTTGCATGTCGGCCAGCAGGTTGGCCACGCTCTGGTGCTCGATGATTGCCTTGTTGAACTGCACCCGATCACGGGCATAGGCCAGCGCGGCTTCAAACGCCGCACGGGCGATGCCCAACGCCTGGGCGGCAATACCGATGCGGCCACCCTCCAAGTTGGACAGCGCGATGGCCAGGCCTTTGCCACGCTCACCCAGCAGGTTGGCCTCGGGCACGCTGCACTGGTTCAGGGTCACGGCGCAGGTGTCGGACGCACGGATACCCATCTTGTGCTCGGTACGATCCACCACGAATCCTGGGGTTGCGGTGGGCACCAAGAACGCCGAGATACCTTTCTTGCCCAGGTCGGGATCAGTCACCGCGAATACGATTGCCAGTTTGGCGCGTTTACCATTACTGACGAACTGTTTGGCCCCGTTGATCACCCACTGGCCGTCGCGCAGTTCGGCACGGGTACGCAGGTTGTGCGCTTCGGAACCGGCCTGGGGTTCGGTCAGGCAGAAGCAGCCAATCGCCTGGCCGCTGGCGAGGTCGGCCAGCCAGGTCTGTTTTTGTGCATCGGTGCCGTAGTTGAGAATCGGCCCGCAACCCACTGAATTATGGATACTCATCAGTGCACCAGTGGCACCGTCACCCGCAGAAATTTCTTCGACGGCGAGGGCATAGGCGACGTAATCGACATAAGTGCCGCCCCATTCTTCCGGCACCACCATGCCCAGCAGGCCCAGTTCGCCCATCTTGGCGACGAGGGCGTCGTCGATCCAGCCGGCTTTTTCCCAGGCTTGGGCATGCGGTGCGATTTCACCCCGGGCGAAGTCACGCGCCATGTCGCGGATCATCACTTGTTCTTCTGTGTATTCAATGTCTTGCATGGCTTATTTCGCAACCTTCTCGAAGTGATGAAAGAAGCTCTCGACGTGGCTGAGGGCCAGCCCGTGCAGGGTGGGCGGGTTCCAGCGTGGGCTTTTGTCTTTGTCGATGATCAGGGCACGCACACCTTCAATCAGGTCGCCGCGCTCGAACCATTGGCGATCGAGGTGCAGCTCCAGGGCAAAACAGTCTTCCAGAGGCAGGCGGCGGCCGCGGCGCAACATCTCCAGCGTGACCGCCATGGCCAGGGGCGAGCGGGTCAGCATCAGGTTGGCGGTGGTCAGCGCCCATTCATGGCTGTCGGCAACCGTGACTTGCTGCAGTTGCTCGACGATGCTCGGTACATCCGGCAGCGCGAAAAAGTGGTCGATGGCGGGGCGCAGAGCGGCCAGCGGCGCATCGGGCAATTGTTGCACGGCCAGTTTGGCGAGCACGCCTTGCAGGTCCTTGAGCGGCGAGTCGTGCCATTGCAGGCGGTCGAGCTTCTGGTCCAGGTCGGCGAGCTTGTGGCTATCCAGGTACCAATCGGCCAACCCGCAATACAGCGCGTCGGCCGCGCGGATCTGTACCCCGGTCACGCCCAGGTAGATCCCCAGTTCGCCGGGGATACGCGGCAGGAAGTAGCTGCCGCCCACGTCAGGGAAGTAACCGATGGCTACTTCCGGCATCGCCAGGCGACTGCGCTCGGTGACCACGCGCAGATCAGCGCCTTGCACCAGGCCCATGCCGCCGCCCAGGACAAACCCGTCCATCAGTGCCACGACGGGCTTGCGGTAGTGGTGGATGGCCAGATCGAGTGCGTATTCCTCGACGAAAAAGTCCTGATGCAGGGTGTCGCCGTTCTTGAAACTGTCGTACAGCGAGCGGATATCGCCACCGGCACAGAAGGCTTTTTCACCGGCGCCACGCAGGACTACGGCATACACCTGCGGGTCATCGGCCCATGCCTGCAAGTGGGACGCCAGGCTGCGCACCATGTCCAGGGTGATGGCGTTCAAGCCGGCGGGGCGATTGAGGGTGAGGTGGCCGATGTGGTTGCGGACCTCGGCGAGGACTTCGTCCTGAAGTATTTCGGCGTGGCTTGCTTCGGATGAAACCTGAGCAGTCATCGATAACTCCCTGCTTTTATTGTTCTTTATCAAGATGTTCACGGATGAACCTTCTCGCGATCGTACCAGTGCAAATTTGCCCAGTACAACCTTCAATCCTGCAGGTCGTTTTTGCATTTATGCAGTAAGCATGCGCCGGGCTCAAGGCACCCGGCTGGCCAGTGTTTCACCGATGCTGCGGCGCCTGGCGTGGGTTTCCGCCGCGTGGATCAGCTCTTCCAGTTCGCTGGGCTCCACATCGTAGAACTGCTCCATGTCCGCCAGTGCCAATTTCAAATCAGCGGCGGTAATGGCAGGGTCTCGGCCGGCTCTGGGGTTGAACGGGAGAGGTGCCGGAGCTGGCGCCGCGCCTTTGGGATAACGTGTGCGCGTGGCGTTGTTATACGCCAGTGCGCAGGCCAGCAGCGCACCTGCGCCGAGCAATACCGCGCCCAATTCATACCAACCCAGCGCCGCTGACGCCGGGTCTGCCAGGACCAGCGTCATGGCCAGGCCGCCGGCGGGCGGGTGCAGGCAGCGCAACCAGCACATCAGCACCACGGTCATGCCAGCCGCCAGGCAGGCGCCGCCCAGGGACGGGCCGAGGACACGCGTCACCAGCAAGGCAATCACACCTGCGCACAGGTAGCTGCCGATAATCGACCAGGGCTGCGCCAAGGCACCCGATGACACGGCGAACAACAAGACGGCCGACGCACCCAGCGGGCCAAGCAGGTGCAGCGCGACATCCATGCCAAACACCTGGGAGCACAACCAGACGCTGAACAAGGTGCCAAGCGCCATACCGATCGCGGCACGGCTCCATTCGGTGGGGCGGGTGTTGATAGCAGCGGGGAACCAGCGAGCGAGCATTGGAAGGCAGTCCATAAACAGCGGGCAAAAAAAAGGCTTGTCTGGTTGCCCGGAAAAGCCCTTTGAAAGTTCCAACATTTGGGGGAAGGAACCCATGCAGTGTGCCGCGCGTGGAACAGAGGCGCCAATGCATATTAATGAGGGTTGAATGCAAAAATAATGAATTGGAATACGTTCAGACGGCTATCGAACAGCAGACTTTACCCAGCACCCGATTAGTGAGTTCTTCATCGAAAAAACGCTTGCGCAGGTTCTCCTGCAAACCGGGTTCACTGGCCAGCGGGCCTTTCAACGCCACCAACGCGTCGCGCAATCCCATCAGCCGGTCCAGCGGTGGCAGGGGAACGTAGCCGACATGCACTTCGGTGCTGGTCAAGGCTGGGTTATCAAGCGAAGCATCATCTGGCACGGCGTTGTCCTCTCGTCCTTGTGGTCACCCATGACCTGTGGCGGTACATGAATACCGCACCAGGCAAGCGAGTTTACCGTCGGGTTTTGGGCGCAGGAAAGAGAAACGGCAGCAGTTATTACGTAAAGCTGTGTGGGAAGTTTCCGCGCCGGCAGTGCCGGCGCAGGCTCAAGGTTGCACAGGTTTGGCCAGGTGCAGCAGCACGTAAGGGTTACGGTCGAATTCGCCGGTCAGGGTCGGCGTGATGGACCGAAAGCGCGGGTCTTGCAAACCTTCGTAATCCACTTGGCTCATCACCAGCCAGGCGGGTCCCTGGAGTGGCTTGAGGTCGGCGGCTTGCTGAGTGAACAACGGCACCTGGTCGCAGTCGAGGTTGACCATGTACTTGATGGCCTTGGCGTCTTTGCCCAAGCCATGCAGCACCACCGGCGCGCGCTGCTGCATCACCTGCTCATGAACCTGCAAGGTAAAGGTGCGGGTGTCGTAGATACTGCGCTCCAGCGGCTCGACCACCAGGATATAGGTGGCCCAAACCGCCAGTACCGCGGCAAAGGCCGGGCCGACCGGACGCACGCGGCGCTTGAAGAGTGTCACCAAGGCCACCACCTGCAGGCCCGCCAGCACGCCGAACACCCAGCCCAGATGGCTCAACTGCTCAGGGTAGCGCGGTCGTGCCAATAAAAGGCCGATGATCAACAGCGTCGGCAGCAGCGTCCAGATCACCAGCAGCAGCCCACGCAGCCCGGCGAAGAGCCGTCCGTGTGCGACCTGGAACGGGTACGCCGCAATGATCGCCGCCATGGGCAACATCGGCAGCACGTAACGTGCTTTTTTCGCCTGGGGAATCGACAGGCCGACCATCACCAGCAAGCCCGCGGCGGCGCAATACCACACCAACTGCAATGCCGGTCCCGGCGCGCGGCGCCCGCTGAGCAGCATGGCCAGCAATACCAGCAGCGCCATCGGATACGCCAAGGCGTAGTTGCCCAGCGAACTGGTGAAGTAGTACAGCGTGCCGCTCGAGCCTTCGCTGCCATCCATGCGACCGAGGAACTGCATGCGGATCACGTCCTGCATGAAGCTTTCGCCGCCGCTCAACTTGGCCATCAGCAACAGCAGGCCCACGCATGCCACCAGCAGCGCCAGGGCCAGCAAGCCGAAACTGAACAGCTGGCGCCATTGTCGGTTGATCAGGTAGTAGCTGCAGAGCACGCCCGTAGGAATCACCAGGCCAATCGGCCCGCGCACGGCAAACCCCAGGATCAGCATCAGGTACAGCCAATGCAGGCGTTTAGCCGCCCCGAAGTGATCATGGGCATAACCCAGGTAGAACACCGCCAGGGCGATGGCGGCCAGCATCTGGTCGAGGGACACCGCACGGGTTTCGCTGATGAAGTTGCTGCTCAACAACAGCAGCGCAATGCTCAGCAGCCCCCAGCGCGGGGAGTAGGGCGCCGTCAGGCGATAAACCAGGGTGACGATAAACGCCGAGGCGATCGCCGTGGGCAACCAGGCCGTGAGGCTGGTGACCTGGCCCAGGGGCAATGAAACCAGCCAGGTCAACAGTGTCGAGGTGGCCAGGTAATCCGCGTAAGGCTGCCCATAGGTGGTGGGGAAGACGCTGGGGCCATGCCGCAGCATTTCCTGGGCAAACAACACGAAGCGCGAGTCGAAGCCAATGATCGCCTGGTGCCAGTTGCCGGCGATAAACAGCAACAACGCCAGCAATCCCAAACCGAGGGATTGGCGGCGAATCGTCGCATTCAGCGGGGACGGTTGAACTCTGTTCACGTCTCAGGCTTCCACGACCTGGCCTGCACCCAGGGCTACCCATTGCTGCTGGGGAATCGGCAGTTGGCAGGAATCGCCTCGGCCGATCGGGTAGTACTGGAAGCCTTTGCGCGCCAGGCGCTCGCCGTCGTAGAGGTTGCGCCCGTCGAAGATCACCGGGGTTTTCAGGCGCTGGTGGATCAGGTCGAAGTCCGGCGCCTTGAACTGCTGCCATTCTGTGCAGACGATCAGCGCATCCGCACCGCCCAGGGTCGATTCCGGGGTGCCCATGAGCATCAGCCGTGGGTCATCGCCGTAGATGCGTTGGGTTTCCTGCATGGCTTCCGGGTCGAATGCACGTACGTTGGCGCCGGCGGCCCAGAGGGCTTCCATCAGCACGCGGCTGGGGGCATCGCGCATGTCGTCGGTGTTGGGTTTGAATGCCAGGCCCCACAGGGCAAAGGTCTTGCCGCGCAGGTCGCCCTTGAAGAACGCATTGATCCGTTCGAACAACTTGCTCTTCTGACGCTGGTTGATGGCTTCCACCGCTTCCAGCAGGTCGCTGGAGCAGTTGGCTTGCTTGGCGCTGTGGATCAGGGCGCGCATGTCCTTGGGGAAACACGAACCGCCGTAGCCGCAGCCGGGGTAGATAAAGTGGTAGCCAATACGCGAGTCAGCACCGATGCCCAGGCGCACGGCTTCGATGTCCGCCCCCAGGTGCTCGGCCAGCTCGGCGATCTGGTTGATAAAGCTGATCTTGGTCGCCAGCATGCAGTTGGCGGCATACTTGGTCAGTTCGGCGCTGCGCAGGTCCATGAAAATGATGCGGTCATGGTTGCGGTTGAACGGTGCGTACAGGTCGCGCATCACGTCGCGCACTTCTTCGCGCTCACAACCGATGATGATGCGGTCCGGGCGGCGGCAGTCGGCAACGGCCGAGCCTTCCTTGAGGAATTCCGGGTTGGAGACGATATCGAACTCAAGGTGCCGGCCGGCCAGGTGCAGGGCTTTTTCGATGTGGGCGCGCAGGGTGTCGCCGGTGCCGACCGGCACGGTGGATTTTTCCACCAGGATCACCGGCTCTTTGCGGTGGCGGGCCACGGCGTCGCCTACCGACAGCACGTATTTCAAGTCGGCCGAGCCGTCTTCGTCCGAAGGGGTGCCCACGGCAATGAACAGGACTTCGCCGTGTTCCACCGCCAACTTTTCATCATGGGTGAAGTGCAGCCTCCCACTCTCCAGGTTCTCCTTGACCATCGCAGCCAGCCCCGGCTCGAAGATGGTCACATGGCCTTTTTGCAGTGACTCGACCTTGTTCTTGTCAACGTCCATGCAAATGACATCGTGGCCGACTTCAGCCAACACGGTGGCCTGCACCAGACCGACGTAACCGCTACCAAATACACTGATTTTCATGGGGCATTCCTGGGACTTGTGGCGCTAGCACGACGAGAGTTGATAACCAGAACACCGAGGATGACCAGCGCCACCCCCAGGGTTTTTGAAACGGAAAAATGTTCGTTGAACACCGGCAGGCTGGCGGCCAGCAGGTATACCAAGGCGTAGCTGATGCTCAGCAGCGAATAGGCGCGGCCCAGCGGCAAATGCTTGAGCGCGCCAAGCCAGCAGAGCATCGACAGCGCGTAGGCCAGGATCGCCAGGGTCACGACGCCGAGGGCGCCCAGGTCGATGCTGTTCTGGCTGAAGGCGTCCAGCCATTCGCTGGGCAGCGGCAGGCGCGTCATGCTCCAGCGCATGCCCAGTTGGGCGGCACTGACCAGGCCGACGCTGCCCAGGGCCAGGGCAAACCCCTGAACCCGGCTCATACCTGGCGCCCCAGCAGCACGACGCCACCGATCACCAGCGCTACACCCAGCCAATGGCGGGTGTCGATGTGTTCCTTGAATACAAAACGCGCGACCAGCGTGACCAACACGAAGTTGAGGCTGAGCATCGGGTAGGCAATGCCGACTTCCAGGCGTTGCAACACCAGCAGCCACACCAGCAGGCCGAGGCCCAGGCACACCAGCGCCGACCACAACCAGGGCGAGCGCAGTTTCAGCGCCCAGCCATCCGGCAGGTCGCGCCAGCTTTCCACGGCGAACTTCTGGGAGACCTGGCCCATGCAGGTGAGCAGGCAGGCGGCCAGTAACAGCAGCAGGGTGATCATTGCGCAGCCTGCGGGAAGATCAGGATCACGATGTTGCCTTGTTCGTAGCGCTTGCCGTCCTTGGGCAGCAAGTCGACTTCGGCGATTTCGTCATCGCCCTTGACCCGCATGACCACGCCGACCGGGCCCTTTTGGCGCGCAACGCTCATCCATTGCTGGACTTGGGTGGTATCCACCTTGTGGTGCGTGGCGTCCGCGTAGGCCAGGCCGTATTTGACTTCGCCGACGGTGTTGTAGAGCGTCACGTCCGGGCGCGCCAGGCGCCACGACAGTGCCGACGCTGCGCCCAGGTCATTGCTCAACAGGGCCGTGGCCGGTTGCAGTTCCTGCAGGTGGTCGATGATGAATTGGTCCGGAGTCTTGTTGTACACCACCGAGTGCGGCAACGCGGCGGGCAGCAATGCCACCATCAGCCAACTGCCGAGGACCGGCGCGGCCCACAGGTGCAACGGCCGGGCCGCCTGCAACAGGTTGACGAGGATCCAGGCAAACAGAAAGGTGAACACCAGCACCAGGCTTAGGGTTTCCTGGCCGTGCTCGTACACCGGTTTCTTCAATTGCACCCAGGTCAGCGCGAGCAATGCCACTACGCCGATGATCAGGTTCAGCCAGCCGTTGATGCGCAGCGCACGGCTGCGTCCCTGGGCCAGTTTGTCGGCCAGGGTATTGCCCATCAACAAGGCCAGGGGCAGCAGGCACGGCATGATGTAGGACGGCAGCTTGCCTTTGGCCAGGCTGAAGAAGGCCAGGGGCATCAGTAGCCACAGCACGATAAAACCGATTTTTGCGCTGCGTTTGTCGCGCCACGCCTGTTTGACGGTGGACGGCAACAGCGCCACCCACGGCAGGCAGAACGCAACCAACAGCGGCAGGTAATACCAGAACGGCTCGGCATGCTGGGCATCGTCACCGGCGAAGCGCTGGATATGCTCGTGCCAGAAGAAGAAATTCCAGTAGTCCGGCTCTTGCAGGTGCACCGCCAGCGCCCACGGCAAGCTGACGACAATCGCCACCACCACGGCAACCACGCCATAGCCCAGCAGTTCACGCAAACGTTTCTGCCAGATCGCATAGGGCAGGGCGATCAACACCGGCAGCAACCACGCAAGAAAGCCTTTGGTCATGAAGCCCATGCCGCAGGCGAGGCCGAGCAACGCCCAGGACCCCAGGCGCCCGTTGCGGGTGGTGCTGTCGAAGCAGAACCACAGGGCAGCACCGGTCAGGTTGACCCAGAAGGTGAACTGCGGATCCAGGTTGGCGTAGCCACCGAGCAACGCCACGCTGACAAAGCTCATGTACAGCACGGTGCTGACCAGGGTTTTGCGCGGGTCATTCCATAGCCGGCGCGACACCCCGTACACCAGCAGAATGCTCAAGCCCGTGCTCAGGGCCGAGGCAAACCGCACGCCGAACAGGTTCTGCCCGAAGATTGCCTGGCCCAGCGCGATCATCCAGTAGCCCGCCGCCGGTTTTTCAAAGTAGCGGATGCCCATGAAGTGCGGCGAAGCCCACTTGCCGGTCAGCAGCATTTCCTGGCTGATCTGCGCGTAGCGGGTTTCATCCGGAATCCAAAGGCCATGGGTAGCCAGCGGCAGCAGGTAGAACACACCAAACGCCAACAGCAGAAGGGGCAAGGCCCAACGGCGGATCATGCCTGCTGCACTCCGAGCCAACCCTCGCGGCCCGGCAACGCACCGCGCACCAGCTGTTGCTGGGGCAGGGTGGTCACGTCCGCTGGCAACAGCTCGCCCAGTGGTTTGAAGTCGATGCCGCGCTGCCCGGCCTGGGCGAGCAAATGGCGAAAATCGTTGGCCATCAGAATCCCTTCTACTTCGGCATGAATCGTATAAACGTTGAGTTTCGACGCGGCAAAACGGTCGAGGATGAACCCATTGAAGTCTTTGGCAGCCACCACCGGCCCGACGACTTCGTCGAAGGTCGGCAGGTCTACCGGAATTTGTGGGGTGCCCGCACTGCCATCGGCCAGGGTTGGACGAAACAGGCTGGTGCCCCGGCAATCGCTGTTGTAGCGAAAGTTAAAAGCTTGCTTGGCTTGCACCACACGTTCATCCGCGCGCCAACCGGCGGCGGCGGAACAGTCGATGCGCTCACCGAGTATGTCGCTGAGGGTGTCGACGCCACGGCGGATCTGCTCGATCAACTGCGCCTCGCTCCAGCGCCCGGTATTGGCCTGCCAGCCATGGTGATCCCAGGCGTGCAGGCCCACTTCGTGCCCGGCGGCCTTGGCCTGGCGCATCAAGTGCCCCAGGTCGCGGCCGATCGGTTTGCCCGGCCAGGCAGTGCCGGCGAGCAAGATGTCCAGGCCATACAGGCCGACCGCATTGGAACGCAGCATTTTCCACAGGAATTGCGGGCGGATGAGACGCCACAAGTGGCGCCCCATGTTGTCCGGCCCGACACTGAAGAAGAACGTCGCTTTCACCCCAGCTTCATCCAGGGACTCGAGCAATCGTGGTACACCCTCACGGGTGCCACGGTAGGTATCGACGTCGATGCGGAGGCCTGCCTGCATTATTTCTTGTCCGCGATTTCGAGCATGGCTTCACGCAGGAAGAAGTCCAGGGTGTTGCCGATGGTTTCGCTCATCTCCACGGTCGGCTCCCAGTTCAGCAGGCGCTTGGCGTTTTCGATGCTTGGCTTGCGGTGCGCCACGTCTTGGTAACCGGTGCCGTAGAACGCCTTGCTTTCGACGTCGCGGAAACCGGCAAACGGTGGGAAGTTGCCACGCAGTGGGTGCGCCTCGAACTGACGCAGCAGTTCTTCGCCCAACTGACGGATGCTGGCTTCGTTTTCCGGGTTGCCGATGTTGACGATCTGGCCGTCGCACACGCCATTTTCGTTGTCAATGATGCGTGCCAGGGCTTCGATGCCGTCGGCGATGTCGGTGAAGCAACGCTTCTGCTCGCCGCCGTCGAACAGGCGGATCGGCGTGCCTTCCACCAGGTTCAGGATCAGTTGGGTGATTGCGCGGGAGCTGCCGATACGTGCCGAGTCCAGGCGATCCAGGCGTGGACCCATCCAGTTGAACGGACGGAACAGGGTGAATTTCAGGCCCTTGTCGCCGTACGCCCAGATCACACGGTCCAGCAGTTGCTTGGAAACCGAGTAGATCCAGCGCTGTTTATTGACCGGACCGACCACCAGGTTGGAGGTGTCTTCGTCGAAGTACTGGTCCTGGCACATGCCATAGACTTCGGAGGTCGACGGGAAGATCACGCGCTTGTTGTACTTGACGCAGTAGCGCACCAGCTTGAGGTTTTCTTCAAAGTCCAGTTCGAACACACGCAGCGGGTTGCGGGTGTATTCGATTGGCGTGGCGATGGCCACCAGCGGCAAGACCACGTCGCACTTCTTGATGTGGTACTCGATCCACTCGGTGTGGATGCTGATGTCGCCTTCCACATAATGGAAGTTCGGGTGGCTGCGCAGGCGCTCGATGGCGTCGGAACCGATGTCCAGGCCGTAGACTTCGTAACGGTCGTCACGCAGCAGGCGCTCGGACAGGTGGTTACCGATAAAACCGTTCACGCCCAGGATCAGCACGCGGGTACGACGAGGCTTGCGGCCGGACTCGGCGCCGCGCAGTACGGAACCGTCGACCAGGCCCAGTGCGTCCGCCAGGGCGGGGCCGGCCAGGAACAGGCCGTCGGCGTTACGCTGGCCGAACTTGACCACCAGGGAGTCTTCACCGCAGGCGATGCGCAGCGGGTTGACGCTGATCACGCGGCCAGGGGCCAGGCCTTCGTTGCCCTTGACCACTTCGGCCTGCCACACGATCAGTTTGTGCTCGCCCACGGCGCAGAAAGCACCTGGGTAAGGTTGGGTCACGGCACGTACCAGGTTGAACAGTTCTTCAGCCGGCTTTTTCCACTCCAACTTGCCATCGGCGGCGGTGCGGCGGCCGAAGTAGGTGGCCTGGCTTTCGTCCTGGGCGGTTTCGGCCAGTTTGCCCTGGGCCAGTTGCGGCAGGGCGTCGCGCAGCAGGGTAATGGCGGCGTCGCGCAGTTTGGCGTGCAGGGTCAGGCCGGTGTCACTGCGCTCGATGATGACTTTCTGCTGGGCCAGGATCGCACCGGCATCGGCACGCTTGACCATGCGGTGCAGGGTCACGCCGGTTTCGGTCTCGCCGTTGACCAGCACCCAGTTGGCTGGGGCGCGGCCACGGTATTTCGGCAGCAACGAGCCATGCAGGTTGAACGCGCCTTTGCCGGCGGTGGCCAGCAGCGGCTCGCTGAGCAGGTTGCGGTAGTAGAACGAGAAGATGTAGTCCGGGTTCAGCTTGGCGATGCGCTCGATCCACAATGGGTGGTTGGCGTCTTCCGGGGCATGCACCGGGATGCCGTTGCGGGCGCACAGTTGCGCGACGGAACCGTAGAAGTTGTTTTCCTTGGGGTCATCGGCATGGGTGAACACGGCAGCAATTTCGTAACCGGTGCTGAGCAGCGCTTCAATGCCTGCACAACCAATATCGTGGTACGCGAATACAACAGCTTTTGAACTCATGATTAGACCTGATCAGCAGAAGTAGAGGTATGGGAGGACACCAGGCCGTCGACGACGACCACGGGAGCCGGTGCTGCCGGTTGGTTGCGCAGCACTTTTTCGATAAAGAAGCGCGGACGGGCGCGCACGTCGCTGTACATGCGGCCCAGGTATTCACCCAGGAGGCCCATGCCGATGAACTGGCCACCGGTGAACACGAACAGCACCGCGAACAGCACGAACATGCCTTCGCCGGCCCATTCGGCACCAAAGGCCATACGCAGGATGATCAATGCAAAGGCGAACAACATGCCCAGCGCCGCCAGGCTGAAGCCGACAATCGATAGCAGGCGCAGCGGGGTGGTGGTCATGCACGTCAGCAAGTCGAACATCAGGCTGATCAGGCGCATGGCACTGTATTTGGATTCGCCGTGTTCGCGCTCGGCATGGTGCACCAGGATTTCCGTGGTGTGCCGGGCAAAACCGTTGGCCAGGATCGGGATAAAAGTGCTGCGCTCACGGCAGGCGAGCATCGCGTCGACGATGGTGCGGCGATACGCACGCAGCATGCAGCCGTAGTCAGTCATGGCCACGCCGGTGGAGCGCTGCACGGCCAGGTTGATCAGGCGCGACGGCCAGCGGCGGAAGGCCGAGTCCTGGCGATTGTTGCGCACGGTGGCAACCACGTCGTAACCGAGGGCGGCCTGTTCGACCAGGCGCGGGATTTCTTCCGGCGGGTTTTGCAGGTCGGCGTCGAGTGTGATCACCACTTCGCCCCGGCACTGCTCGAAACCGGCCATGATCGCCGCATGCTGGCCATAGTTGCGGTTGAGGATCACCGCGACCACGTTGCTGCCGTCTTCAGCGGCGGCGTCTTCCAGCAGTTGGGCCGAATTGTCGCGGCTACCGTCATCCACCAGGATGATTTCGTATTCGTAGGCCAGTTGCTTGCAGGCTGCGGTGGTACGGCGCAGCAATTCAGGCAGGCTCTCTTGTTCGTTGTAGACCGGGATAACGATCGACACGCAATGAATAGGGTAGGGTTTCAAAGATTCATGACCTCGGGGTTAGAGCAACTTGGAGCGCTGAAACAGCAGCAATCAGTGGGCGAAAGTACAGGCAACTGATTAAAAGGCAGTGGTGTGCGTGGTGTTCATTCGACATTCCTGAGCGCTGGCCGTGTGTTCTTCCTGGTGAACTGCAGTAAAGACGATATTGCGTAAAGGTAAAGCGGAATCAATGGGTTAGTTGGAGAAGCGCGGATGGCCCTCAAGTCAACAAGGGCAAGATTAAGCGTAAAAATGTAGTACGAATATGAAACGCAGATGAAAAACTCGTTTATTTGACAGGTAGACAGCTAGGGTTCAGCTAAGCGGACGCGGTGCTGCACAAGGCGCCGGGGGGGATCGCGACGCAATGTTATTCAATCCTGTTTTCAGTGAAGAATATTCTCTGCAATGCCCTGCAAGTGCCGGTAAAGTAAGCCGTCTCTTGCCAGGGTGAACGGATGAATAGCGTGCAGCTTTTACGCGGCCAATTGCGGCCAGTGTTGATGGGGTTGTTGATGAGCGTCGCGTGCATCACCACCGTATGCGCCGATGATGGGGTGGCGCTGACCAGCATCGACCAGGTGCCGGACGGCGTGGAAGTGCGCGGCAAGCAGATCGCCGCGTATACCTGGGACGATAAACAAGGCAAGAACCTGCTGGTGCTCGCCGAACAAGTCAGCGAGCGCGATGACGACGGCACCCAGTCGGCATTCGTGTATGCGGCCCAGTACCTGATCGACGGCAACCGCCCCAAGCGCGTGTGGATGCTCTACGACGATGTGCAGCACTGCGAATTCGATGCGTCCCTGCGCTTTGACAGGGCTGCAACCAAAGTCACCGACCTCACTGGCGACGGCATCACCCAGGCCACCGTGGGCTATTCGCGCACCTGCACCAGTGATGTCAGCCCCAACGAATTCAAGTTGATCATGCACGTCGGCAAGTCGCAGAAGTACCGCCTGCGTGGGGTCGACCGCGTCGGTGCGGCCTGGTGGGACGAAGAGGCCGGCGCCCTGCGCGGCATGCCGCTGCCAAAGGACTGCAGCGTGGCCGCTCAGCAGGCGCTGGTCAGCCAGTACAAGGAGCAGGGCACCGAGTTGCCGTTGCCGGGGTGTTATGGCGATGAGAAGGACTTTGCCAAGGCGCCGGAGGCGTACCTGACGTTCATGCGCCAGCACTGGTTCGCATTGATGCAGAAGCAGGACAGCGAGTGGAGCCAGACCCAGGTCCAGCCTCAGGAGCCCACCGAGGACGACGATACGGCCCCGTGATTTTGTGCCGGGGCTGGTCCTGGGTTAGACTCGGCACTCGCCAATTCACTAAATACCTCGATTAAACAAAGGCTTGTTCGAGGTATTTAATCCAAAGGCTGATCTACCTTGACTGAGTCTATCCGCAACCCACTGACCCTATACCTCACCCGCCTGGCCCCCTCCAGCCAATTGACCATGCGCTACGTGCTGCAAGATGCGGCCGACCGCCTGGGCTTCGAGGATATCAACCTCGAAGACATCGACTGGCACTTGCTGCAACCCGAACACGTCATCGCCCTGGTCGCCGCCCTGCGCGAGGACGGTTATGCACCGAATACCTCCTCGTTGTATGTGAACGCGGTGCGCGGGGTGATGAATGAAGCCTGGCGTCTGAACCTGATCAGCCAGGAGCACCTGCTGCGCATGCGCACCGTCAAGGCTGCACCCGGTACGCGCCTGGGCCAGGGCCGCAACCTGCGGCGCAGCCTGATCCGCGAAATGATGGAAGTCTGCGCCGCCGACCCACGCCCCCAGGGCCTGCGGGATGCCGCGGTGATCGGCATACTCTACGGCTCCGGCATGCGCAAGTCGGAATCGGTCAACCTCGACCTGGCGCAAATCAACTTTGAAGAACGCAGCCTGCGGGTGATCGGCAAGGGCAACAAGGAGTTGATCAAGTACGCGCCGGATTGGGCGTTCGGCAAATTGCAGGCGTGGCTGGCGTTTCGGCGCGAGCAGCTCAAGGAGGGCGAGCAGGACGACAGCTTCCTGTTCAACCGTATCCGCCGTGGCAGCCATATCACCCGCGAGCGCATTACCAAGCATGCGATCTACTACATCGCCCGCCAGCGCGGCGAACAGGTGGGAGTGAAGATCATGCCCCACGACTTCCGTCGCTCGTTCATCACCCGGGTGATTGAAGAGCATGACCTGTCGATCGCGCAGAAGCTCGCGCACCACACCAATATCCAGACCACCGCCAGTTATGACGTGCGTGACGACAATGAGCGGCGGCGGGCGGTGGATCGGTTTGACTTGTGATGAATCAGGGGGAGGGCGGGTTGTTGGCCAAATGCGCTGGCAAACGACGCAAGGTCCACAGCGTGGTCAACAGCGCCGCAATAGCGCACAGCGCTATGCCGATCAGCATCGGCGCCGGCGTGTGATCGGCGAACACGCCGATCAGGGTCATGGACACGGCACCGATGATCATCTGGATCGCGCCGAGCAGGGCTGAAGCAGACCCGGCTACCGCGCCATGATCCTCCAGGGACAGTACCCCGGCGGCCGGCAGCAGCAAGCCGAGAAAGCCGAAGCCGATAAACAGCAGGGTCATGGTCAGGGCCAGGCTGTCGAGCCACAGTGTTGTGGCCGCCAGGACGGCCATCACGGCGGCCACGGCCGTTACCGACCAACGAATCAGCGGCGCCAGGCCAAAGCGCGCACTGAGGCGTGCAGTGAGTTGGCTCATGGCAAAAAACGACGCAGCATTCAACGCAAAGCCGAGGCTGAACTGCGTGGGTGTGAGGCCGTAGTACTCGATGTACACGAACGGCGCGCTGCCGATAAACACGAAGAAGGTCGCCAGGCCAAAACCGCAGACCACTGACAGGCCGATGAATACCGGGTCACGCAGCAATGCGCCATAGCTGCTGAAGGCGTTGCCCAGGGTCTTGCCCAACCGGCGTTCGGCCGGGTGGGTTTCCGGCAGTTGCACAATGGTCATCACCAGGCACGCCGCCGCCAGCACCGCCAGCACGGCAAACACTTCACGCCAGCTCCACAGCGCAATCACCAGGCTGCCGGCCAATGGCGCGAGGATCGGCGAGACGCTCATCACCAGCATCAGCAACGCCATCAGCCTGGCGGCCTCATGCCCGGTGTACAGGTCCCGCACGATGGCACGGGGAATCACCATGCCCGCGCAGGCGCCGAACGCCTGCAGGGCACGAAACGCGATCAGTGTCTCGATGGTCGGCGCCAAGGCACACCCCACACTGGCCACGATAAAAATCACCAGGCCGGCATAGATTGGCGGCTTGCGCCCGAACACATCACTGATCGGCCCGTAGAACAACTGGCACAGGCCGACGATGACGAAGAACACCGTGAGGCTCATCTGTACCAGAGCCGGCGAGGCCTGCAGGCTGGCGCCCAGGGTTGGCAGTGCGGGCAGGTAGATGTCGATGGCGAACGGGCCGACGGCGGTGATCAAGCCCAGGAGGAGGGCGAGGTGGGCAATGCTTCGAGACATGGAATTCCGGTATCTTCAAGGGATCGGCCAGCTTAGTGGTCCGCCTGCGGCTGTACAAGATGACGCTTACAGAGTCATTACAACTTCGATGTAGCCCTGATAACGCCGAGGCAAAGAGCTGCCCTTGCACGCGAGCACAAGGGAATCGCGCAGATTCCCTGACTTGGGCTTCACTAATAAGCAACGGCTGCCGATAACGGTACTAGACGCTCAAGCGGTTGGGTTCCCAACCGGCTGTCCAGGCTATGGGGATACCTGCATGACGATCAAACTGCGCTTGATGTTGTTGATTGCGACCGGATTGCTGACCGCCTTGATCATGAGCCTTGCCGGCTACCTGGGAAATACCCGGATGGGCAATGCCGTGCAGGACAACGAGTTGAGCATGACGGTGCTGCGCAATCACATGGAAGCCGACATGATGCACGACGCCCTGCGTGCCGATGTACTGTCAGCCATGCTGGTGGGCCTGGGCAAAAGCACCAGCAGCAAAGCGCAGGTGAACAGCTCCCTGAAGGATCACGCTGAGCACTTTCGGCAGGTGCTGGCAGACAACCTCAAGCTGCCGTTGGACGACACGCTCAAGGCGAACCTGGAAAAAATCAAACCGAGCCTGGACAACTACATTGCCGCCGGTGAGCGCATTGTCGCCCTGGCGCTGGACAATCCCGACGCCGCACGCAATGAACTGGGAACGTTCAATGCCGCTTTCACCCAGCTTGAAGATCAAATGGCCGCGCTGAGCGAGCTGATCGAGACCAACACCCAGCAGACCAGCCTCGGTACACAGCAGACCATCAGCAACGCCAATTTGACCCTCGGCGTGGTGTTGATCGCCAGTCTTTTACTGTTGTTGGCCCAGGGCCGCTGGGTCATGCTCAGCATCATGGGGCCATTGCAGGCCGCCAGCCGTATTGCCGCCAGCATTGCGCGGGGCAACTTGAACGAAGCGATTGTCGAACCCCGGCGCAAAGATGAAGCCAGCACATTGATTCGCAGCCTCGCCACCATGCAACGGGATCTGCGCGGCATGATCGAAGTGGTGCGCAGCAACGCCCACGGGGTCAATGGCATGAGCGAGCAACTGAGCCACGGTTGCCATGAAGTGGCCGGCAGCAGCCAGCAACAAAGTGCGGCGGCCAGCACCATGGCCGCGGCTGCGAGTGAAATGACCGCCAGTATCGAGGAAATCACTCGGCATGCCGGGCGAGCGTTGGACATGGCCAACCAGGCCGAAACCTTGGCCAAGGACGGTGGCCGGGTGATTCATCAGGTGGTCAACGACATGGGCGGCATTGCCCGCTCCGCGCAGCAGTCGGCCCAGGTGATCCGCACGCTGGACAAAGAGTCCGAAGCAATTTTCAGCATTATCCAGGTAATCAAGGGGATCGCCGACCAGACCAACCTGCTGGCCCTGAATGCCGCGATCGAAGCCGCCCGCGCCGGTGAACAGGGGCGGGGGTTCGCAGTGGTCGCCGATGAAGTTCGCAGCCTGGCCGGCCGTACCAGTGCCTCAACCCTGGAAATCGCCAGCATGGTCGAGCGTATCCAGCAAAGTACCCGCGAAGCGGTGACCAGCATGGAGGAGGGCGTGGCTCAGGTGGACAAGGGCATGGCGGTAACCACCGAGGTGGAGCGGGCGATTCGCGAGATTTTGCAAGCGACCCTGAACACCACGGAGATGGTCAACGATATCTCGCGCACTATCGGTGAACAGAGCCTGGCCAGCAATGAAATTGCGCACCAGGTGGAGATGATTGCCGGCATGTCGGAAAACAACAGCCGGGTCATTGGCCAGACAGCGTCAACAACGGACGAATTGTCCAGCCTGGCCGGCAAGCTGTCGCAGTCGGTTGATCGATTTCAGTTGTAAACCATTGATTTAACTCAACTAAATAGTCATTTAGTTGAGTTAGGCATCAGGGCAGGGGGCTCAGGATTGGGAGAGGGCAGACGTCCTCCGTGCGGCGATGCGCTCTACCGTTTGCATATGCTGCGTACCCCATTGGCACAAC
This sequence comes from Pseudomonas sp. FBCC-B1565, assembly GCF_059133265.1. Taxonomy (NCBI): domain Bacteria; kingdom Pseudomonadati; phylum Pseudomonadota; class Gammaproteobacteria; order Pseudomonadales; family Pseudomonadaceae; genus Pseudomonas; species Pseudomonas sp. FBCC-B1565. The sequence continues at coordinate 3,448,294 of NZ_CP101438.1, read as the reverse complement.
CCACCCAACGCCGACGCCAGGGACTCCCCGAACGGCGTCAGGGAATACTCGACTTTGGGCGGTATTTCCTGGAAGTCCACGCGAAAAATAATCTCATCGCGCTCCAACTCCTTGAGTTGCTGGATCAGCACTTTATCGGTCACACCGCCAATCGCGCGCTTTAATTCTCCATATCGATGAACATTCTGCGCCAGGTTGAACAGCACCAGCGGCTTCCATTTGCCGCCAATCACCGCCAGGGCCGCCTCGAGCCCGCAATTGAATGAGTTATTGGCCATGATTGAGGTGCCTCCAAGGGTACTTACCAAAAGGTGCATACTATTCAAAAGAATAGAGCGGATCTAGAGTTGCGCCTCAACATTCTTTTTTGGAGTCATCATGAGCAAGCTCAACGGAAAAGTTGCAGTGGTTACCGGCGGCAACAGCGGCATCGGCCTGGCCACCGCGATTCGCTTTGCAGCTGAAGGCGCACAGGTGGTGATTGTAGGCCGTAGACAGTCAGAGCTGGACAAGGCGCTGGAGCTGATCGGGCCTGACGCCATCGCCATCCAGGCCGACATTGCCAAGCTGGACGACCTGGACCGTGTGTTCACCGAGGTTAAAGCTGCCAAAGGGCGTGTTGACATACTGTTTGCCAACGCAGGCCTGGGGGATTTCCAACCGATCGGGTCGATCACCGAGGAATCGTTCGACCGCACGTTCGGCATCAACGTCAAAGGCACGCTGTTCACCGTGCAAAAAGCCTTGCCACTGATGCAGGCCGGCGGTTCCGTGATCCTGACTGGCTCGACCACCGGGACAATGGGCACCGCGGCGTTCAGCGTGTACAGCGCCACCAAAGCGGCGTTGCGTAATTTCGCCAGAAGCTGGGCGCTGGATCTCAAAGGCACCGGCATTCGCGTGAACGTACTTTCACCCGGACCGATCTCGACACCAGGCTTGGACTCGGCGTTGTCAGGTACAGGCCAGAAGGAGGCGATCATCGACGACATGACGGCGCAGGTGCCACTGGGCCGTATCGGTCAGCCTGAAGAAGTGGCAGCCGCCGCGTTGTTCCTGGCATCGGATGAGAGCAGCTTCATGACGGGCAGTGAAATGTTTGTCGATGGAGGCTTTGCTCAGGTTTGAATCTGACAGGGGGTTTTGCCTGTTGAAATCTGACGGGCACTGCCCCTGATTACGCAATATTATGTTACGCATAATGTATATTATGTTAAATCATGTATTACGCTACACGTATCACCCAGCCACTTTACGAATCTCAACAACCACCTGCTTCACAGCCTCTTCAATCGCACCTTCATTACGGCATAACACCCAGCCCTGACCCACAACCGCCTGCTCGAACATTTCGGTACACGCAACATGCTCTGCATACTTCTGAATCACTGTGCCGCCCAATCCTCGTGATCGTGCCGTTGCTCTCGCCCATGAAATATCCGGCGCGGTGACAACACCGACATGCAGATCCGGCACTCGCACGCTTAGCTCCAGGTTCAACTGCAGAATCTCTGCAAACGGTATCGTGTGTCGAAACGCAGCCTCAGAGGGATACCAGCGATCAATCAGGATAATGCTGCCCAACGGCTGCCGAGTCAGGACATTCCGGGATATCCAGCGGCGACTCTCGGCAAAGCGCTCACACACAGCCCATTCCAAATCCCGTGAAGGATTTCTGGCAAGTTCATTGACCAGGGCCATGGTTTCACCTCTGTAGGGGTCGCTTTTTCGCTCGCAAAGCCGAATGACTTTCTTGTTTTCCGCCCTCAGTGCCGCCGTTACAGCCTCCAACAACGTGGTTTTGCCGGTGCCTTTGGGGCCATCCAGAGAAACAAAAAGCGGAGCATTCATTTTTCACACAGCGATCAAGATAATCATCACCACTCTAACTGCATTTGCAGCTGGCCACGCATCCAAGCACTTTCACAAGTAATTTTCCTACCCCCTAGGTATGCTCCGCCTCTATTGCCGATCACTGATACCGGGATGCCCGCCCAAGTCTCTGCTGCACAGTCGCAGTCTATGGAGCCGTATCCTCTCAAGGACGTTTGAACGATGAGTACCCCCGCGCTGGATATCAGCGGCCTGACCCCCTTGCCTTACCACCAGCGTGTGGTCGATTACCTGAAAACCCATGAGCCTGTCGTGTGGGAGTGGGCCTCTTCTCTGGGCGTCCAGCAGGAACATGCCCAGGATGTGCGCGCACAGTTGCTGCGGGACACCTATCGCCTGAGCCCCGAGACCCACCCGCAGGCCTATCAGGCCTGTGAGACGGCGCTGCAATGCTTGCAGATCCAGGCGCCCGCGACGCTTTACCAAGCCGGCGACGGCGCGATGAATGCCAGCCTGTATTACCTGGCCGGTGAAGTGCATGTGGTGTTCTACGGACCGATTCTTGAACGGCTCGACGCTCAGGAGTTACTGGCGCTGCTCGGGCATGAGCTGGCCCATTACCGCTTATGGTCTGAGCACGGTGGTGACTATCTCACCGCCGAGCGGATTCTCAATCACGCCATGGCTGATATGAATACGCCTCCGAGCCTGGAACAGACCGCGCGTTTATATAGCCTGCACACCGAAATCTATGCCGACCGAGGCGCGGCCCTGGTGGCCGGCGGGCCGGAAGCGTCGATTACCTCGCTGGTCAAGATTCACACCGGGATCGTCAGCGTCGATGCCGCCAGTTACCTGAAGCAGGCCCAGGAGCTGGATGGCAAGGATGCACCGTTGTCCCAAGGCGTTTCGCACCCGGAGACGTTTCTGCGCTCCCAGGCGGTGGACAGCTGGTGGCGGCAGGTGCCGGATACCGACAATTGGCTGCATGGCCGGTTGCGCGGGCCGCTGGCGCTCAGTCGTTTGGATGTGATCGGCCAAGTCGAGCTGACCGCCCTCACCCGCAGCTTTATCGCCAGCTTCATCGGCACCTCCGTGCTGCAATCGGAGGTGGTGCTCAATCAGGTACGTGGATTCTTTCCCGACTGGAAAGACAACGAAACCACGCTGGACCTGGGCACGCTGAATGCCGAGTGTGTCGACGCAAGCATCCACGAATACCTGCACTTCATCATGCTCGACCTGAGCCTGGTGGACCGCGACCTGCGGGATGAGGCCTTGTTGCACGCGGCGCGCACCGCCAAGAAGCTCGGCAGTAGCGACGACTTTATCAACGTGCTCAAGCGCGATATCAAATTACCCAAACGTGAGCTCGACCCGATCGTTCGCGCGCTCAAAGCGGAGGTCGACACATGGACCCGATAACCCAACCCATCAATTTCACGCAATTGCTGCAGACCCACGATGGCGTCGCCGTCCCCATCGACGATGTGCTGTTCCTGGCGCTGCCGTTACTGCGCCAGGTTGCGCAATTGCATGAACTGGGACGTGTCGCCCAACTCAGTTATCTCGATGTGCTGCAAGGGCCGGAACGCACGCTGCAACTGCGCAATCCCGAAGGCGTCTCGCCACGGCTGGCATTGGAAGCGATCAAGCAGGTGCAGCCTAATCCGGAGTCGGCACTGAATATTGTCGGCAAGGTCCGCCTGACCCGGGATTCGGAAAGTGGCGTGGCCGTGACCGACCTGCAAGTCCAGGAAGACCCGCATCAGACCATTGACCACCCGGTGTTCCTCACCGACCTGCACAGTTGGGAGCATCGCCTCGGGCACCACGACGAGATAACCGATATTTTCCAGCTCGGCCAGTTGCTGGCCTGCCTGGCGTGCGGGTTGGATTTTGCCGATATCAACGACCTCAAGGCCTTTGCCCGGCATCGCCGTAACCTGTTCCAGCTCAACGGCCGGCTCAACCCGGTGCTGGCCAATTTGATCGTTGAAATGACCGAGCTGAACCGCCATGAACGCGCCACGGATGTCGGCTCACTGGTGCGGCGCCTGGAATCCTGGCGCGAACAGCCGGCCAGCCTGGATGTCGAGCGTGTATTGGCCCAGGCCGAAGGCCCGGCTTCACGGCGCACCGTGGTGCTGGAGCATCTGCGTAACCGCTTGTTTGACCTTTCGCGACGCAATCGCCTGCTGTACTTCCGGCCAACGCAAGCCAACGTCAACTTGACCGTGGCCAGCGTGCCCTTGGTGATGCGCGTTGAAAGTATCCGCCCCGAAGCCTTGTGCACCTGGCAGCCTACCTTCGGTGGCTTCTCCGAGCAGGTGTTGAGCGGCAAACCGGTTGGCCTGCAGCAATGGTTGCGGTTTGAAGACCAGACCTGGTTGCAGGCGTCGCTGGAACGCATCATCCAGGAAACCCGCCGCGACCGCGCCGAGTTCGGCTTCAGCAACCTGCGCCTGGTCGTGGCCTTCATGCGCTGGCACAACCTCAAGGACACGCCGGAAGAACGCATCGTCACTCCCCTGCTCTGGCTGCCGGTGGAACTGAGCCGCAAAAAGGGTGTGCGCGACCAGTTCATGTTGCAGTGCGATGAGACCGAAGCCGAGTTCAACCCGGTACTGCGGCATCAACTGCGCCAGCTCTACGATATCCAGTTGCCGGAAACCGTCGACCTGCAAAAGACGTCCCTGGAGGAAATCCACGCCGATATTGCGCGCCAGATCAAACTGACCGAGCCCGGCGTCGAGTTGCGCCTGCAAAGCAAACCGCAAATCGAACTGATCCACCAGAAGGCCGTGCAGCATCTGCACCACTTCCAGCGTCGTCGCGCCCGTCAGCGTTCGGCGATGCCCTTGGTCAGGCCGGATTTCAGCTACGACCGCGAAGACTACCGCCCGCTGGGCCTGCAATTGTTCCAGCAAAAGGTGCTGCCCAGCGAGTTACCGTTGCGCCTGGCCGTCGGCGCCAAACCTGTGCTGCGCAACCAGCATCCGCAGATGGTCGCCAGCAGCACCGAGAACAGCACCTTCGCCATGCCCGAGAATCAGGGGCACCGCTACGCCTGGGACATCGACCTGACCCAGGTGACCCTGGCCAACTTCAACTATCGCAAGATGTCGCTGGTGCGTGACTACGCACAGCTGATCGATGAGCCCGCGCAAAACGAAGCGTTTGACCGGATGTTCTCGATTGAGCCGCGAGACGTCGAAGTCCAGACTCCAGACCCGATCCCGCTGCCCGACCAGTGGAACGTGGTGGCCGGTGATGCGACGCAGAACGCCGCTGTCAGCCTGGCCCGAACCGGGCGTCACTTCATCATTCAGGGGCCGCCGGGCACCGGCAAGTCCCAGACCATCACCAACCTGATCGCCGACTACGCCGCGCGCGGCCTGCGCGTATTGTTTGTGTGTGAAAAGCGTGCGGCGCTGGACGTGGTGTTCCATCGCTTGCAACAGAGTGAACTGGGCGAATTGTGCTGCCTGATTCACGACTCCCAGACCGACAAGAAAGCCTTCGTGGGCAACCTGCGTGAGTGTTATGAGCGCTGGATCGCCGGTGATGCCCAATCATCGCAGTTACAAGCTCGGCGTGACGCCACGCTGGCGACCCTGAGCCAGCAACTGGGCCTGATAGAGCGCTTTGAACAGGCGATGGCCGGCGTGCCGGAGTCCTTGGCCTGTTCGGTGCGTGAGTTGGTCCGTCATTTGATCGAGCTGCCACCCGTTACTGCACAGCTGCCGCCCGAAGCGCTGGAACGCTTGCCCGAATGGCGGCACTGGCAGGCACAACAGGAGCTGACCGGCCGATTGTATCAGACCATCAAGGAACGCTTCGGCCTCGACAGTTTTGCGCGTCACCCCTTCAGCCACCTGGCCTCAAGCCTGGTCACCCACGAGCATGCCTACGGCCAGCTCAAGGCGTTTCTGGAGCAAGCCAGTGGGCTGATGGACAGCGTCGAGTCGTTCCTGGAGTCATCCTCCAGCCTGCTGTCCGGTGACACGCGCCTGACGGATGCGTGCGTGCTGACTCAAGCCGCCGAGCAACTGACCGGCGCCAACCTGGCGGCTCACCTCGACCTGCTGGAACCTGGTTCAACGGGTTCCCAAGCGCTGCACGCCGAACAGGCCGGCTTGCAGGCACTGGCCGTGCAGCAACACAACGCCCGTGAAACCACCCGCCACTGGCGCGAGAAACTTGAGCCCCAGGACACCCAGGCGGCCCTGGAGCAGGTACAGCGCCAGGAAGGCTCGCTGCTGCGCTGGTTGCAACCCGGCTGGTGGCGCCTGCGTGGCGAACTTCAACGCCGTTACGACTTCAGTCAGCACGCGATTCGCCCCAGCCTGCGCAGTGTGCTCGACAACCTGGCCGGTGAACACCGCGCCACCGCCGAGCTGCACGCCGAGCAGCAACGCCTGCAAGGTCGCTACGGCATCCAGGATATCGACCTGTTCGTGCACAACCTGCAAGCCTTGCTGCAGCAACTGAGCGCATCACCGCTGTTGCGCAAGTGGGTCGAAGGCCTGCGGGGCAACCCGAGCAACTTGCCCGTTGTGCGCCAGGAAGCCAGCCTGCGCCAACCCATCGCGCGCCTGGCCGAGCTGGTTGCCCAACAGTGTGTGTTCGACGCCGCGCCAAGCCTGGCCGAGCTAGCCGAATACCTGCGCGACCTGCGTGAAGAACTCGACGAACTGCCCGACACCCTGCCCCTGCTCAACGAGCTGCACCAGGCCGATCCCGGCTGCCTGGCGGTCGTGCAACAGTATGCTTTGCCACAACCCGTGCTGGACGGGTTGATTGCCCAGGAAAACCTGACCCGCCTGTACCGCGCCAATCCGCAGATGGCACGCTTTGACGGTCCGGCCTTGAGCCTGGCCGCGCGCCAGGTCAGCCAGGCCGAAAGCAACCTGCTCAAGAGCAACGCTCACGTGCTCAGCGCCACCCTGCACCAGCGATTTCTGGAGCATGTGAAGCAATCGGCGATGTCAGTGACCCAGCTGGACGCCCAGGCCCGCGAGTTCAAGAAAGCCTATGCCAAGGGCCGCCGCGAACTGGAACATGAGCTGGGCAAGACCATGCGCTATCGCTCCATTCGCGAAATGGCCAGTGGCGACAGTGGCCGGGTGATCAACGACCTCAAGCCCATCTGGCTGATGAGCCCGTTGTCGGTGTCCGACACCCTGCCGTTGACCCCGGACCTGTTTGACGTGGTGATTTTCGACGAGGCCAGCCAGATCCCCAGCGAAGAAGCCGTGCCCGCCCTGAGCCGTGCGCAGCAGGTGATTGTGGTGGGCGACGAGATGCAGTTGCCACCGACCAACTTCTTCTCCAGTGCCGGTGACCAGGACGATAACGACCTGATTGCCATGGAGGACGGGGAACAGATCGCAATCAACCTCGATGCCGACAGCCTGCTGAGCCAGGCCGCACGCAACTTGCCGGCGACCCTGCTGGCCTGGCACTACCGCAGTCGCCACGAGGCGCTGATCAGTTTCTCCAACGCAGCGTTCTACGAAGGGCGGCTGATCACCATTCCCGACCGGCGTATCGAGCGCCCTGCCCCAGCCCACGCCGCGCTGGACTCCAGCGACGCCCAGGCCGTGATCCAGGGCGCCGACACGCTGCTCGACAGCCCGATCAGCTTCTTGAAGATGAGCGATGGCGTCTACCTCAGCCGCAGCAACCTGGCCGAAGCCCGCTACATCGCCAACCTCGTGCGTGAACTGCTGCAACGCGAGACCGGCCTGAGCCTGGGCATCGTGGCCTTTTCCGAGGCCCAGCAAGGCGCCATCGAGCAGGCTCTGGAAGACCTGGCCAGCAATGATTCGGCCTTTGCCACACGCCTTGAGCGCGAGTACGTGCGTGAAGATGCCGGGCAGTTCAATGGCCTGTTCGTCAAGAACCTGGAGAACGTGCAGGGTGATGAGCGCGATGTGATCATCCTGAGCATCTGCTATGCGCCGGGACCGAACGGCAAGATGCTGATGAACTTCGGCCCGATCAACCAGCGCGGCGGAGAAAAACGCCTTAACGTGATCTTCAGTCGTGCGCGCAAGCGCATGGCGATTGTCTCCAGCATTGAGTCCGAGGCCATCACCAATACCCACAACGACGGCGCTGCTGCATTGCGCGCGTTCCTGCAATTTGCCCAGGCCAGTGCCAGCGGCGATGCACCGCGCTCCCAGGGCATCCTGGCCAACCTCAACCCGGGCGCCAAGCAGTCCTTTGCCGTCAGCCTGCCCAGGGACAAACTGCGCAGCGCCCTCGCCGTCGCGTTGCGCCAACGCGGGCACTCGGTGCAGGAATATGTCGGGCGTTCACAGTTCCGCTGTGACCTGGCGATCAGTGACGCCAGCGGTGAATACTTCAGTCTGGGGGTGCTGCTCGACAGCGACACGGCAGCCGCGACTGACGTGCGTGAGCGTTATATCTTTCGCCCGACGGTATTGCGCAGCTTCGGCTGGAGGATCATCGACGTGCTCAGCCATGACTGGCTGCGCGATCCGGAGGAAGTGCTCAAGCGCATCGAAGCGCTGCTTCGGGGTGAAGAAGCGCCTGCACTGCCAGCGCTGGAACAGGTCGTGGAAACCGTCGAGATCGAAGCCGAGCCTGCGGTAACCCCTGAAGCGGCGCCGTCGATGCGCGAGTTCACCTATGGCGAAGGCAACTCTAATAAATTCTGGCGTATCGGCGTCACGGAGGCTGAGGTGGTGGTGAGTTTCGGCCGCATCGGCACCAAGGGCCAGACCTTGATCAAATCCCTGGAGAGTCCCGAACGCGCGTTGCGTGAAGCAGAGAAACTGATCGCGGAGAAACTGCGAAAAGGCTATCAAGAACAGGCATGAAGGAAAGGACGGCGCCCGCCCCGGGCGCCTGTCCCCCCCAAACCGTAAACCCACGCTCCATGCACCAGCCCCTGCCCTAATGCTGAAACGTCATCATCTCCCCCCCGCCCGCATGTTAATCTCGCCCCACCACGAATAGACATTGATCGTCACAAGACGATGCCCAGAACCAGGAAAGCCCATGCCAAAGATTTCTCACTCAGCCCTGCGCCGCAAATTCCGTGAATTGCTTGCCACCCCAACCTGCGTTGAAACCGCTTCCGTCTTCGACCCGATGTCGGCGCGTATCGCCGCTGACCTGGGTTTTGAAGTCGGCATCCTCGGTGGCTCCGTCGCCTCGTTGCAGGTATTGGCCGCACCCGATTTTGCGTTGATCACCCTGAGTGAGTTCGTTGAGCAAGCCACCCGCATCGGCCGCGTTGCCCAGTTGCCGTTCATCGCCGACGCCGACCACGGCTACGGTAACGCCCTGAACGTGATGCGTACCGTCGAAGAGCTCGAGCGTGCCGGTGTGGCCGCGTTGACCATTGAAGACACGTTGCTGCCGGCGCAGTTCGGGCGCAAGTCCACCGACCTGATCTCCATTGAAGAAGGCATCGGCAAGGTCCGCGCGGCGCTGGAAGCACGTGTCGATCCGGAGTTGTCGATCATTGCCCGGACCAATGCCGGCGTGTTGCCGACCGAAGCCGTTATCGAACGCACCCAGGCCTACCAGAAAGCCGGCGCCGACGGGATTTGCATGGTCGGTGTGGCCGATTTCGTGCACCTGGAGAAGATCGCGGAAAACCTGACGGTGCCACTGATGCTGGTGACCTACGCCAACCCCAAACTGAATGACGCCCAGCGTCTGGCCAGCCTTGGCGTGCGCATAGTGGTTGCCGGTCATGGGGCTTACTTCGCCGCGATCAAGGCGACGTATGACAGCCTGCGTGCCCAACGTCAGTTGACCCACAGCACGGATAACCTCAGTGCCACCGAACTGACGCACACGTACACGTTGCCGGAAAGCTACGTGGCGTGGGCGGAAGAGTTCATGGATGTAAAAGAATAACCCTGACACAGTTCATCACTCACGGCAGCCCTGTAAGCCATTGATCTACAGGGCTCTGCTCGTGCCGCATTGACGCCGGATAAGGCAATGAAGAGCCTTGGGAACGGCTCGATACACAGCTATCCCCCGCCCCCTCCCCCAGTGCTTCAATGGGACCAGCCTCTCTTCAAAGGTTTCGTCCGCTGCGCACGCCATTTGTAAATTCCCCTTTTTGAACTACTTTCAGTCATGTGCCAACGGTAACAGCCCACACCTCGGTTGAGAGTCAAGGTTTGGTTGGCACACGCTATGAACAGTACTCGACTTATCAGGGATGACACTTGCAAGCCAAAATGAAAATCGCGATCCGAGGCCAATCACGGGATGTGGCGAAGGCATCGAACGGGATTTTTTCCAGCCCCTGGGCACACCGTGAACTGCTGAGTTCGATGATTAAGCGCGACATCCTGGGACGTTACAGGGGATCGGTGATAGGCCTGGCGTGGTCGTTCCTGAATCCGCTGTTGATGTTGCTGGTCTACACCTTGGTGTTCAGCGTGATGTTCAAACAGAAGTGGTTGGGGGCGAGCGAATCCCGAGGGGAATTTGCGTTGCTGGTATTTGCCGGCCTGTTGGTCTTCAATATCTTTGCAGAGTGCATGCAGCGCGCACCTACCCTGATCGTTCAGAACGCAAACTACGTGAAGAAGGTGATATTCCCCCTGGAGATACTGCCCTGGGTATCGCTGGGTTCCGTCCTGGCTCACACAACCGCGAGCTTGGTCATCTGGTTGGTTTTCCACCTGCTTCTGCTCGGTCCGCCCCCGCTCACCGCCCTCCTCCTGCCGTTGGTACTGTTGCCTCTGGTGTTGTTTTCCCTAGGGGTTTCCTGGCTTTTGGCCGGGCTTGGCGTTTATCTGCGCGATATCAGCCAAGTGACCACGGCACTGACGACGGCCCTGCTGTTTGTTTCGGCAGTGTTTTACCCCATCAACGTATTGCCTGAGGCCTACCAGGCGGTCCTGTTACTCAACCCCATCGCGTTGATCATCGAGCAGGTCCGGGATGTCCTGTTCTGGGGCAAGTTGATCGACCCGCTGACCTGGTCGCTGGGTTTGTCGATGTCCTGCTGCGTGGCGTGGCTTGGCTTTCAGGGTTTCCAGCGAATGCGCAGCGGGTTTGCCGATGTCCTCTGATATCGCGGTGCAGCTCACCGGCCTAGGGAAATTTTTTCGGATTTATGATCGGCCCCAGGACCGATTGAAACAACTGCTGTTGCCTGGAAAGGCCCCGCATTACCGCGAACTCTGGGCGGTAAGGGACGTCACACTGACCATCGAAAAAGGTGAAGCAATAGGCCTCATCGGCCGCAATGGCAGCGGTAAATCCACGCTCCTGCAATTGATCTGCGGGACGCTCAGCGCGTCCACCGGCAACGTTGTGTGCCAAGGTCGGATCGCGGCGTTGCTGGAGTTGGGCTCCGGCTTTAACCCCGACTTCAGTGGTCGGGAAAATGTATTCCTCAATGGTGCCATCCTGGGGCTGAGCCGCGCCGAAATCGAACGCCGCTTCAACGACATCACCGACTTTGCCGGCATCGGCGACTTTATCGAACAGCCCACCAGGACCTATTCCAGTGGCATGCTTATGCGCCTTGCCTTCGCGGTGTCCGTCTGGGTGGACCCCGACATCCTGATCGTCGACGAAGCACTCGCCGTGGGGGATGCCTCGTTCCAGTTCAAGTGCCTGCAACGTTTGGAGGCGCTCACGGCACGCGGTACCACGCTACTTTTCGTGTCCCACGACCTGAACATGGTCAAGCGCTTCTGCAAACGGGCGGTTTACCTGCGCGCCGGGGAAATCCGCGCCAGCGGGCCGCCCGAGGAGGTTGCCGAGCGCTACTTGCTGGATGTGCGTGATGAGCAACGTCGCGAGTCCAGTGCTGATGCTGTGGCCGTGGTGCCAAAGGCGCACCTGGCGAACAAAGACGGGATCGCCTTTGGTACTGACGAAGGTCGCATTCTCACGGCGTACTTCGTTAATACCCAGGAAGTGCATTCCACCTTTGTGCACGACGACATGATTGAGGTGCGGGTGGAGGCCATGGTGCGTGAATCGATCACCTTGCCAAGTATCAGCCTGACTATCCAGGAACCGCGTTTACTGGTGATCGGCGGGGCCAACCTGAAGTTGTTGCGCGAACCGCCGCATGACGGCTGGTGCAAAGCCTCCCTTACCGCTCGGTTCCGTTCGCGCTTTGCCGCCGGCCGATATCACATCACCTTGAAACTCATGAATGGCCATACCGAGGAGAGCGCCCAACTGATCGAAAAACAGGTCGCGCTCTTGTCGTTCGATACGTTGGTACTCGGCAACGACTTTCTCGGCATCGTCGACCTCGGCGTCGAACGGCTACCCCAGGGCCAGCATCTCAAGGATGGCACTTCACTTGGCTAACGATAAGACCAGAACCTGGCAGATTGCGATCCACGGCACATTCGACGTAGCCAATTATGGCGACCTGTTGTTTCCCATCATCGCCGAGGCGGAACTGTCGCGCCGCTTGGGCGCGGTCAGGATGCACCGGTTTTCCTATCACGGGAAAACCGTCGGAGAATGGCCCTATGCAGTCACCTCCCTGACCGAACTGCCAGCAATCGCGCATAGCCTGGATGCCACGCTGATCGGCGGCGGCTTCATCATCCGCTTCGATAAATTTGTCGCTGACGGCTACCTGCCGCCCGATCCCGCTATTCATCACCCAACCGGCTATTGGCTGGTTCCCGCCCTGATGGCATTGCAACACGGCGTTCCCTTGATCTGGAACGCGCCAGGCATGCATTGCAACGACGTCCCTGACTGGGCCAGGCCGCTACTGGCACTTGCCATCGAACACAGCCCGCATGTCAAAGTGCGTGATGCCTTGACTCAAACGGCCTTGCAGTCAGTGAGCCAACACGCGCGCATCGAGGTGCTGCCGGATACAGCGTTCGGCCTGGCCCAACTGGTGGATGTACAGCGGCCATCTGCGCAACTGCGCGACCTCTTGAGCCAATACGAGCTGGATAAACCTTACCTCTTCGTACACGCCGCAGACGGCCTGCATACATTCCTCGATCTTTGGCGCAGCGCCAGTCCTGCGTTGGCGCATGTGCAGTTGCTGATCCTGCCGATCGGCCCGGTGCTTGGCGATCATGCGTCGGCACTAGGGCCGACGCTTGATCGCTCGATGACGTTACCGTTCTGGCCCTCACCTTTACTGCTCGCTGAGCTGATCGCTCATTCGGTTGGGGTGATAGGCCACAGTTATCATTTAGCCATCAGTGCCATCGCCTTTGGTCTACCGGTGTTTTGTTCGGCGCACCTGGATACGGGGAAATTCACAGCGTTACCGGCTTACGGGCGTGTCTTCCAGTTGCGTCATGACCATCCGCTCGACCCGCAGTGGTTTTTTGCGCAACTTGGCAGGCAGCCATTGTCCCCAGCCACCCAACTTGCGGTGAAACAGCTACACGAGCACTGGGACCAGGTGGCCGAACTCATTGTCACCCGTCGAGCGGGTGAGCCGCAGGTGATGAACCGCGTCTTGCAGTCCTTGCCCGCAGTATTCGAAAACATGCAAACACAACAAGGTGAGCTCAGGGACGCCAGACGCCAACTCGCCCAGGCAGATGGGCGTGGTGTTTTTCACCGATTCAAAAAGTTTATGGCAAGGAATGCTCAATGATCGACTTGGAAAAAATTGCCCACCATCCGTTACAGCTCCAGCCGTTCCACTGGGCACAAATCGGCAACCTGTATAGCCACGAAAATGCCACGGCGCTGGCTGAAACCTACCCTCGCGATCACTTCAAAGTGGTCAAGGGCTATGGCGGCGAGAAAAACTACGAATACGAAGCCAGGCAATTGGTTTCAATGACTAATGGCCAAGTGGCTAACCCCCAGGCGCTCAGCGCGCAGTGGCTGCAGCTCGCACAAACCCTGACTTTACCGGCCTATCGACGGGCACTCGGGCTGTTGACCGGTATCGATCTGCACGACGCCCCCATGGAAGCCAACCTGTTTCACTATGGCCCGGGCGCCAACCTCGGCCCCCACCCCGACCTGCCCGACAAGGTCGTCACCCATATTCTCTATTTCAATGAATCATGGCACCCATGCCGGGGCGGATGCTTGCAAATTCTCGGTTCCCAAGACCCCACCCACATCATCGAGGAGGTCCAGCCCTTGATCGGTAACTCAGCGGTGCTGGTTCGCAGCGATAACTCCTGGCATGCGGTTTCCCGAGTGATAGACAGTAGCCCCACGTCCCGGCGCAGTGTCACCGTCACGTTCTACCGACCGGGCTCCAGCAGCTCCATGTGGCCGCAGGGCGATACCACACCGTTACATGACTACCCGGAATACGAGGTGCGCGGCCATGACGGGCGCTAAAGCCACGCTGATCGAGCGCCTGCGCACTTGTTATCGCCAGCTGCCGTTACCCAGGGCGCTTCGCCGGTGGCTGTCTGCGCGCCTCCACAACCGGTTGTTCACGTGGTTACGCCGACCGCTGCATGGCAGCGTCTCACGTCGGCAACTCAAGGTGATGCTAGCGGCCCCCAATGGTCCCGACTACATCATCTGGGGGGTGATCGACTGGGATTTTCGTCATCAGCGGCCACAACAGCTCGCACGTACGCTCAGTGCCAGCGGGCGGCGGGTTTTCTACGTGGGGAGCAGCCTGCAAGAGTCCCAGTCCCCCGGGTTTTCCATACGCCCGCTTGATGAACGGGGGAACCTGTTCGAAATTCGCCTGCGCCTCAGCAAAGTACCTTCCATCTACTCGACAGCGCCGTCCCCGGCCCAGGTGACGCAATTGCGAACAGGCCTCGGCGAGCTGTTGCTCTCTACTCAGCCCACCGAGACAGTCTCACTGGTTCATCATCCTTTCTGGCTCGAAGTGGCCAAGGCCGCGCCGAACAACCGACTGGTGTATGACTGCATCGATCATCACCAAGGTTTCGGCAACAACGACGCTCGGATTCTAGGGCTTGAGCAACAATTGGTCCGCGAAGCCCAGGCCATTATTTTCACCTCTGACTGGCTTGCCCAACAATGGGAACAGGTGGCGTCGCAACAACGCATCGTGGTACGGAACGCGGCCGACTACGAGTTCTTCTCGCGGCGTCCCGCCTCGGTCTACCAAGACCCGCAAGGTCGCAAGATCATTGGCTACTACGGCGCAATCGCCGACTGGTTCGACAGCGACCTCGTTGCAGCGACGGCCCAAGCCTTTGCACACCATGTGATACTGCTGATCGGTGCCGACACCGCCCACGTCCAACACAAGCTCGGCCAATACCCCAATGTCGTGTTCACTGGCGAGGTCGCCTACAGCGCCCTTCCCGACTACCTGCATGCCATGGATGTGTGCCTGTTGCCCTTTCGGGTTACACCGCTGACGCTCGCCACCAACCCACTGAAAGTCTACGAGTACCTCAGCGCCGGGAAACCCGTGGTGACCGTGGATCTCCCTGAGGCCCACCAGTTTGGCGAGTGGGTCTATCGCGCCCGAACACCCGGGGCGTTCATCGACGGCGTCGCCCAGGCGCTCGCAGAACCGCCAGGCATACAAGGCAACCAACGCAGGGCATTCGCTGCGTCCCAGTCCTGGGCCCATCGACTTGAGGCGTTACTGGGCGCCACTGAGCCCGCACGACGTGCCCGTGATATCAGCGTGATTGTGGTGACTTACAACAACCTGGCGCTCACCCAGGCGTGCCTCGGTAGTTTGCTTGCCGATCCCAAGAGCGCGGCACTGGAAATTATCGTGGTCGACAACGGCTCCAGCGATGGCACGCCCGCATTTCTCGAACACTGGGCCCGCGTCCACGGGCACCACGTCATCCTCAACCCGGACAATCGCGGCTTTTCCGCGGCGAACAACCAGGGACTCGCGGCCGCCACCGGCGACTACCTCGTGCTGCTCAACAACGACACCCAGGTCACGCCGGGGTGGGCGCATACACTGCGCAATCACCTGGACCATAACCCCGGCATAGGGCTGATCGGCCCGGTCACGAACAATATCGGTAACCAGGCGAAGGTGAACATCGAATACTCGCTTGCCGAAATGCCGCGACACGCTCGTCTTTACACCTACAGGCACCTGGGCGAATGGTTTGCCCTGCCTACCCTGGCATTCTTTTGCGTCATGTTGCGTCGCAGCACCTATGCTCAGGTGGGGCCGCTGGATGAAGCGTTTGGCTGTGGCTTCTTCGAGGATGACGACTACTGTCGGCGGGTCGAACAAGCGGGCTATTTCAACGCCTGCGCACGGGATGTATTCATTCACCATCACTTGTCCGCCAGCTTCAAGCTGATGGGAACGCAGGCACGCCAAGCGCTGTTTGAACGCAACAAAGCGATTTATGAAAGCAAGTGGGGAACCTGGATACCCCATCGCCATGGATGACGTCATGCAGACATGCAAAGTGATGGTCGTGGTGGGCACGCGCCCGGAAGTCATCAAGATGGCGCCGGTCATCCAGGCGCTCAAGCGCTCGACGCTGTTCGACTGCCGTGTGGTAGCGACGGCTCAGCATCGTGAATTGATGGACCAGGCGCTGCACGAATTCGGCCTCGTGCCGGATATGGACCTTGACCTGATGCGCGCCGACCAATCGCTGAGCGCGCTCACCAGCCGCCTGCTGACCCAACTTGAACAGTTACTGATCGAGTGGCGCCCCGACGCCGTACTGGCGCAAGGAGACACCACGACGGTGTTCGCAACCGCACTCGCCTGCTTTTACCTGCAAATACCCTTTGGCCATGTGGAAGCAGGACTGCGCACAGGCGACCTTGGCAACCCGTTCCCGGAAGAGCTCAACCGAACCCTGGCCAGCACAATCGCGAAATGGCACTTCGCGCCCACCCAGGCAGCACGCAGCAACCTGCTTGGCGAACGTATTGCCGAGCACCGTATCCATGTCGTGGGAAACACGGTGATCGATGCTTTGCACCTTAGCCTCAGCCGCGACGACGTGGCCTGCGAGCGGCCGTCTGATGGACAGCGCGTATTGCTGGTGACCTTGCACCGCAGGGAGAGTTTTGGCGCCCCCTTGCGTGACATCTGCACGGCGCTTCATACGCTGGTGGAGCGTAATGAGGACCTTCGGGTGATACTTCCCGTCCACCCGAATCCGAATGTGAAAGTTCCGATAGAGACTGCCTTGGGCCGGCATGCACGCGTCGACCTGTGCTCGCCCATGGGCTACCACAGGTTTATCCGCGTGATGAAAAGCGCCTACCTGGTCGTGAGTGATTCCGGCGGCATTCAAGAGGAGGCGCCGGCTCTGGGAGTGCCTGTACTGGTATTGCGCAATGAAACCGAACGCCAGGAGGCCGTGGCACATGGCATGGTCCAACTGATTGGCACCCGCACCGATGACATCGTCGAGTCGGTGCAGTCGCTCCTCGACAACGACAGCCTTTACGCGGCGATGATCAAGGATCACTCCCCCTATGGGGATGGCAGGGCTGCAGAGCGCATCGTCCAGGTGCTGGTGGAGCATTTTTTCATATGCGCCTGATCTACCTTTCCCCAACCCCCTGGCACAGTTTCAGCCAGCGTCCCCATGAGCTGGTTCGATGTTTCCATGAGACACACCAACAACCCGTGCTTTGGATAGACCCCTACCCCACGCGTCTCCCTGCTCTGAGCGATCTACGTCGTCCCCAGCCAGCACCCGGGCACACCGAAGTCCCCCCCTGGCTCACGGTGTACCGGGCCCGCGCCCTACCCATCGAGCCTATTGCGGGTTCAGGGTGGGTCAACCGACTGCTCTGGCAACCCCTGTTTACGCGCGTGCGGCAATTGGCACTGCAGCCCACGGTGCTGGGCATTGGAAAACCCTCTTGCCTAGCGTCAATGCTGCTGCGAGAACCGTTGTTTGAAGCAAGTTTCTACGACGCCATGGACAACTTCTGCGAGTTTTATACCGGCTTATCGCGTCGGGCCATGGCGCGGCGCCAGCGGACAACAGCGCAAACCGTCTCCACCGTGCTGACATCCTCCTCCGCGCTGCACGCGCAATTGTCGACGTATTGCGACAGGGTGACATTACTCGGCAACGCCTGTGCCACAGAGCGTCTTCCTTACCGCATCACCAGGCACGCAGGAAACGCCAACCCGCTGGTGGTGGGCTATGTCGGCACTATTGCGAAGTGGTTCGCCTGGGAAATCGTCGTGGCGCTTGCCGAGGCATTTCCCCTGGCGCAAATACGCTTGGTCGGGCCAATACACACACGCCCGCCTGGGGATCTGCCCAGCAATATCCAATTGATCGGGGAGCTCTCGCACCCGGATGCCATGGCCGCCATGGCTGGCTTCGATATCGGGCTGATCCCCTTCAAATGCGACGCGCTGACACAGTTTGTCGACCCCATCAAATACTACGAGTACCGCGCACTCGGCCTGCCGGTGATCAGCACCGTGTTTGGCGAGATGGCGCACCGGGGCGCTTGCCCTGGCACGTTTTTGCTGGACGGCCCCGAAGGGGTCGGCGCGGCGATGGAAAAAGCCCTGCGTTTCAATCCATCAGATGAGCAGACCCGGAGTTTTCGTCGTGATAACTCGTGGACGGTTCGTTTTTCTACGGCAATACCTTGAGTACACAGGGAGTGGCGACGTTGGCTGTACTGGAAACACCTCAAAAGCACGTGTTGCTCACCTCGCAAGCCCAGGCTGAGTGCGATGTCATTATCGTCAACTACAACGCAGGGCAGATGCTGTTGGCCTGTGTCACATCGGTTTTCAACGCGGGGGCGACGCGGATCATCGTCATTGATAACGCTTCCCACGATGATAGCCTGGGCCTGTTGGAGGGCGAGCCTCTCCTCAGCGATTCACTGCACATCATGCGCAATGAGGCCAACCTCGGTTTCGCCGTGGCCTGCAACCAGGGCGCGCGCCTTTCCACGGCGGCGAACCTGCTCTTCCTCAATCCCGACACCGTGATCGCCGCCGATGCGATAGCCCGTTTACTCGCCGTACTGCGTAGCACCCCGCACGTCGGCGCCGTCGGTGGGTTACTGTGCGGCCTGGACGGCCGTGAGCAACCGGGCGGGCGGCGGGTATTCCCAACCCCACGGCGCGCATTCATGCGGGCCTTTGGCCTGTCGCGCCTTGCGCGGGTAATGCCGTCGCTGTTCTCTGATTTTTTATTGCACCAGGAGCCATTGCCCTCCACGCCCATTGCCGTGGAAGCCATCTCCGGCGCCTGTATGCTGATCAAGCGGGAAACCATCGAGCACATCGGCTTATGGGACGAACGCTACTTCCTGCATTGCGAAGACCTGGATTGGTGTATGCGTTTGCGCCAGGCTGGATGGGTCGTCCTGTTTGTGCCGGACGCCCGGGTAACCCACGCATTGGGCGGCTGCAGCCAACATCGGCCTTACTTCGTCGAATGGCATAAGCACAGGGGCATATTGCACTTCTATCGGAAGTTCTTTCGTCGCAAGTACCCCTTTCTGTTATGGGTGATGGTGGCGGTGGGTGTTTGGTTCCGGTTCAGCCTGGTGGTGACGTATCACCTGGCCACGCGGCTATGGCGGGTGACGTTCAAGTGACTCCAGAATCAGAACGCCCACCGATGTCGGGTCACCGGCACCGGTGGGCGAGCCTATCTCACGAAGTCCATTGCTCCCCGCCTGGCCAATCCTTGGTAGGAATATCGGCAATCGTTCCATCCTTGACGCCATCGATGCCATAACGCTGGATTGAATCCCCCAGCACTTCGCCGAACTTATCCGACTTGGCCTGTGCCTGTCCTTCCTTGACCAGGCCGGGCACGATGGCCGCCAGTACCGCCACGCCAGCCGCCAGGAAGCCCAGCACGCCCGCCGTGGCCGCCAGGCCCGGGAGAAACCGTGGCAGGTTCGCCCCGAGTAAACCCAGGCCGCCCTCCGCGGCCGAGGCGCTGCCGGCCAGCACACCCAGCGAGCCTGCGGTAATGCCGAAGCCACCGCTCAGCTTGTCGCCACGACGCAACGCGTTGACGCCATCAAAAATGCCATACGCCCCGGCGACGATGCCGGCCAGGCCGCCGATACCTTTGGCGGCTTCCTCGAAGTTCTTCGCCACGACCTTGGCGTGCTTGCCATCCTTGACGTTGTCCTTGACCTCATCGAGCAGGTCGAGCATGACCTTGCCGTCTTTCATATCCTTGAGGGTCTGCTCACCGTTCTTGATCGACTTGGCGAGGTGTTCCTGGTAGCCCTTGGTGCCGCCCTCGATCAGCACGGTGGTGGTCTGCACGGAGCCGGTGGTGATGTCGACGATGTTGCGCGTGGTCAGCTTTCCACCGCTCTGCGCCCCGCGTGCAATGGTGACACCCGCCAGGAACAGGCCGCTTACACCATGCAGTACACCGCTGCCGTAGGCGCCTTTGGCGCCGCCATTGGGGTCGAAGTCCGACAACTTGCCCATCTTGTCCAGGGCCTTGGTGCCCTGGCGGAGCAGGTCCCAGTTGCCACGGAAACCCGCCAGGACCTGGTCGGTGGTGGCCACGGTGCCGTCCTGGTTCAGCAGCAGCTCGGGACTTTCCTTGCGCATTTGGTCGATCAACGTGCGGACCTTGTCTTCGTCCAACTCCGCGCCGCCGTCCTTGCCGAAAGCGGTCTTGATGTCGTCGAAGCCAGCCCCCTTGAACAGGTTCTCCTGGGCGATGCTGGAGAAATTCTCGTTGAGCTGTTGGTCGTGCTGGGCCGTGAAGGCCGGATCGAGCGCGGCGTTATAAAGCGCTACTTCCAGGCTGAACTCCGAGGCGGCCTGCTCGGGCGTGTTGTGCTTGAGCAACTCACGCAGGCGGTCGCCACTGGCCAACTGATCCTTGTAGAAGGTCTTGAAGTCTTCGTTATGCGTGGATTTGGCGACCGCGCCCTGGATCGCCTTGGCATCGTCGATACCCAGAATCGACTGCAGGCTGGTGGCGGTGGCGTAGAAACCGGCTAGCGCTGTGTGCTGGTCGGTCTTGCCGTCCTTGGTGTTGGCGTCCCACGCGGCGTCCAGGGCCTTGCCGGACTTGACCTGGTCCTCATAGGTCTTGGTAACGGCGTCCTTCAGGCCGGGATTCTCTTCAAACAGGGTCTTCACCGCCTGGTCGCCGGCGTTCTTGATGTACTCGGCAGTTGGCTTGTCGCCCTGCAAGATGGCCATGTGGTCGTTGATGTCTTGCAGCAGCTTTTGCGGCTCCCAGATCGCGCCCGAGCGGTTGGCGATGGAAACCTTGCCATAGTCGCTGTTCCAGACCCCGGCGTTGGCGCCGTCGACCACAAGTTTCTGCGTCTCCTGCAGTTCCAGCAGCACTGCGGCCTTCTGCTCGGCCGAGTACTTTTCCGGATGCTCGAAGATGTCCTTGTCCAGCTTGCTGGTGGCGACCTTGCCCGTGAGGTTACCGGTGGCCACGTCGGTGATCAGGCTGGCCAGACTCCGGGCATCGGTGGGTGCGGATGTCTTCAGCCAGGCCTGCACGTCGTCGCGGCTGACCTTGCCGTCGGGCTTATCACCGATACTGTTGCCGGCGGTGTCGAGCTTGCGGAAGGCGCCAGGCTGGGCGAAGAAGTTGAGCGCCTCTTTCTCGTCCTTGCTCAGTTGCGGGTTTTGCTTGAGGTAGTCCTTGATATTCTGTTCGGTGACAGCGCCATCGCCGCCGGTCTTGCCGCGGATCGAATCGAACTTGGCATCCAGGATCGCGCCGTACTGAGCGATCTGCCTGGAGCCTGCGTCGGCCTCCGGATGGGTCTTGAGAAAGTCTTTGTAGCTACCGATCTGGTCGTTGGACGGGGGCTTGACCAGCGCTTCGTAACCGTACTTGCCGAAATCCTGCAAGCGCCCCGCTTCGGTGCCATGGCGCGCTTCACCGCTCTTGGTAAAGCCGTCGACACTGCTGTTGGCCACATCCTTGCCTGTCAACGCGTTGCCTTTCTCGTCATAACCCACCACCCGGTCGAGCACCTGGCTGGCACGGAAGGCCGCGTTCGGGTCCTTGTCGAAGTCCCCGACCTGCTCTTTCAACGCATCCTTCACCCCACTCTGGTTGCCAAGGTTCTTCAGCAACGGGTTGTCATTGATGATGTCCTGCGCCGAACGCTTGTCGCCCTCCGGCAGCACCCAGACGATGCCAGCCTTGTCCGCCGCCTCACGGCGCTTATCGTCCTGGCCCACCGTGTCCGCGTGCGGCAGCTCGCCCTTGAGGTTCTCCCAGCCATACTTGCCGAAGTCTTGAAGGCGCCCGGCCTCGGTGCCGTGCTTGGCATCGCCGCCCTTGGTGAAACCGTCCACGCGACCATTGTCGATCGTGTTGCCAGCCAGGCGCGAACCGTTTTCATCGAAGCGCTCGACGTGGCCCAGCACCTGGTTGGCGCGATAAGCCGCGTCCGCATCGTGCTCAAAATCACCGACACGTTCGCGCAACTTGTCCTTCACTCCGCTCTGGTTGCCGAGGTTCTTCAGCAGCGGGCTATCGTCGATGATGTCTTGGGCCGAGCGGTGGTCATCCTTGGGGCGCTGCCATTCGATACCGGCGTCCTTGGCCTTGGCCCGATCGACCGCGTTACCCCATTCGGCGCTGGAATCGTTATTCGTGACAGTCTTGATCGCGGGTGCATTGCTGACCGGTGCTGACATGCGCGTGCTCCTTGATGACGGGGGCCAGTGCATGATCGTCATGGGCGATCATGTCGGGCCGGTCAGGAGAGCAAAGACCTTGAGGGTTACTGAAAGATGACAGGCCGACCTAGTGGGTCGACGTCGCGCGCCTTGCAAGCCACTGATGCACCGATGCCGAAGGGATGAAACCCAGCTTGTGAAATGTTGTGAAAAAATCCGCCGCAGAGCCTGCGGCGGCAACCAAAGGATGTTGTCGAAGCAGAGCGGCTAAGACAGGTTCAACGTACACCCGAAAGAAATTAAACAGCGTGAAGTTAAATTAATTGAGTTTCATCCCTTGACCCGCTGCCGGCCGCGCAGACTGTGCCTGGAATCCACCTCGGCAACCACGCCGAACACAATAAAAAACCGTAACAGCTCACCTGCAAACATCTGCCCAAACAACGTTATGCGCCATTCAATAAGTGCGGTGTTTCTGTGCGCGTTCATTATTCCGGGGAAGTCACAATATGATTAAACAGTCGAGCCTATTGGCACTGGCGGTGTGTGCCGGTATCAGCCAGATGGCCTTTGCCGAGTCGGTCAGCGACCAGGCGGATGCCAAGGGATTTGTCGAGGGCAGCAGCGTCACCGGGTTGTTGCGCAACTACTACATGAACCGCAACCGTGAAGGCGGCCGGGCCGATAATATCGACTGGACCCAGGGCGCAATGCTCAACTACGCCTCGGGTTTCACCCAGGGCACCCTCGGCTTCGGCGTGGACGCCTATGCCTACGGCGGGCTGAAACTCGATGCCACCCATGCGGACGCCGGCACCGGCAACCTGCCGACCGACCGCCATGGCGATCCCGAAGACGCCTACGGCTCAGTCGGCGCCGCAGTGAAGATCAAAGTCTCCAAGACCCAGCTCAAATTCGGCGACATGCAGCCCACCGCCCCGGTCTTCGCCACCGGCGGCACTCGCCTGTTGCCGCAGACCGCCACCGGGTTTGACCTGACCAGCAGCGAAATCGCCGGCCTGGACCTGGAAGCCGGGCATTTCACCAGCACCAACAGTGGCATGACCAGCAACCATGACCACGATATCTACGCCACCTACGCCAACATCGCCGCCAACAGCGCAAGTTTTGTCGGCGGCAAGTACAGCTTCAGCCCGTCCCTGAGCGCGACGCTGTATGCCGGTGAACTGGAAGACATCTGGCGCCAGTACTACACCAACCTCAACTACGTGATCCCGTTGGCGCATGACCAGTCCCTGACGCTGGACGGCAACCTGTACCGCACCCTCGACACTGGCAGCGCCAAGGCCGGGGCGATCAACAATACCACCTACTCGGTGGCGGCGGCGTATTCGTTCCTGCAGGCGCACACCCTGACGCTGTCGTTCCAGAAGGTGCATGGCGACACGCCGTTCGACTACATCGGCACCGGCAACAACGGCGCCGGCGAAGGCGGCGATTCGGTGTACCTGGCCAACTCGGTGCAATGGAACGACTTCAACGGCCCGGGCGAGCAGTCCTGGGGTATCCGCTATGACCTGAACATGGCCAGTTATGGCGTGCCGGGGTTGAGTTTCATGGGCCGCTATATCAACGGCTCGGATATCGATGGCACCCACACGCCGGCCCATAGCGCCTATGTCGGTAATTACGGTGCGGATGGCGCACACCACGAGACCGACCTGGAAGCCAAGTACGTAATCCAGAGTGGCCCGGCGAAGAATCTGTCGTTGCGTGTGCGTGATGCGATCGTGGCGTCGAATGCCGACCAGCGCGATGGTGACCTGAACGAGCTGCGGTTGATCGTCGACTATCCGTTTACCCTGCTCTAAACAAGGCCCACTGGAGGAGCGAGCTTGCTCGCTCCTCCAAATGGAGAGCGTCAGCCTACCCAGCCGACCGCAGTCTTGGGTATGACTTCCGACTCATCCAGTTTCGACGCGAACATGCTCACCGCCTGCACCGCATCGCTGGTGCTGGTGCGAATCTGCAGGATCACCGAACCCGCCTGATCAGCCAGGCTGACGCCGCGTTGCGCGCCTTCCTGGGTCGCGTTCATGCTGGTCACCGCGTCGCGGGTTTCCGAGAGGATCATGCCGATCATCTCGGCGATTTCCGCCGTGGAGCGGCTGGTGCGTCCGGCCAGTTGCCGCACCTCATCGGCCACCACCGCGAAACCACGCCCCTGGTCCCCGGCGCGCGCCGCCTCGATGGCGGCGTTGAGCGCCAACAGGTTGGTCTGGTCGGCAATGCCGCGAATGGTATTGACGATGGCCGTGATCTGTTCGGAACGGTCGCCCAGTTGCCCCACCAGCCGCGCAGACGCGCCAATGTTCTCGGCGATGCGGCGCATTTCCGTGGCGGTCTCCTGGATCACCTGGGTGCCATGCTCGGCAAACCGCTCGGTCTCGGAGGAAATATGGTAGGCGCGTGAGGCGCCACGAGAGTCCTCTTCGAATTTTTCCACGCGCTCGGTGATGTCGCTGGCGAACTTGGCGATCTTGATCAGTTTGCCGTCGCCGTCGTACACCGGGTTGTAACTGGCCTCCAGCCACACCACACGCCCGTGCTTGCCCAGGCGCTTGAATTGCCCGGTGAAGAACTCACCATTGTTCAAGCGGCGCCAGAAGTCGGCATATTCATGGCTGTTGACCAGCGCAGGCTCGCAAAACAGCCGGTGGTGCTTGCCTTTGATTTCCGCCAGGGAATAGCCCATTACGTTGAGGAAGTTCGCGTTGGCGTCCAGCACCTGGCCACTCAAGTCGAACTCGATAACGGCCATCGCACGGTCCACGGCCGTCAACTTGCTGCGGGTGGCCGCGTCCTGCTCCACTTGATGGGTGACGTCCAGTGCGTACTTGACCACTTTCAGCACTTGGCCGCTTTCGTCGAGCACCGGGTTGTAGCTGGCTTCCAGCCAGATGGTCCGGCCATTGGCATCCACGCGCTTGAACGTACCGGAGACAAATTTGCCGGCTTTCAAATCACTCCAGAACTGGCTGTAGGCCGGGCTGCTGGTCAGCGCCGGCAGGCAAAAATCGCGATGGGACTTGCCGGCCAGTTGACTGGCGCTGTAGCCCAGGGTCTTGAGGAAATTGTCGTTGGCCCGCAGCACGTTGCCATTCAGGTCGAATTCGACCACGGCCATGGAGCGCTCCAGTGCGCCGATCAGTCCTTTGTACTCGGTGGCTTCGGCCGTCCTGGCCGCCAGTTCTGTTTTCAGTGTTGTATTGAACATGACGTACCCTCAGCGGCGCGAAAAAACCCGTGTCTTATAGAGGGCTATCGGCTGTGAAATACGCGACTTTACAGGCCTTGAGGGGATTATTTTCTGGCGTCAAATACTTGCGCAATCAGGGTTTTGCGCCTAGCAAAGCGAGGCGCTCGCGCATGCCGACACTGGCCGCCGGCCCGGCCTGTAGCGTGCACTGGTCAAACCCCACCACTTGGCCATCCGCGCTGGCCAACATGGGCTGCACCGGCTTGCCTGTTTCACGCTCCACCAACTCGACACTGGTGCCCTCTTCGGCGTAATGCCGATTGCCCCAAGCCACCAGTGACATCAGCACCATGCGGAAATCCTCGCCTTTGGCCGTCGGCACATATTCATGGCGCGGCGGTCGTTCGCTGTAGGCGCGGCGCTCCAGCATCCCCGCCTCCACCAGCGCGTTCAAGCGACGCGTGAGCATATTCGGCGCGATGCCCAGGCTGCGCGAGAACTCATCGAACCGACGCAAGCCCTGCAATGCGTCGCGCATGATCAGGATGCTCCACCACTCCCCTACCCGTTCAAGGCTGCGGGCGATGGGGCATTCGTCGCGGGTGAGGGACTTGCGTTGCATGGGGATTCCTGTGGGTCAGTGCCAATGTGCGTGACACCATGTTACTTTCATGATGATAGTGACGTCCACAGGGTCTGTTCCTTCACCGCAACTGGAGTCGATTGATCATGAGTAAACGCATCGTTGTAACAGGTATGGGCGCACTGACGCCATTGGGCGCTGACGTGGAATCCACCTGGCAACGCCTGCTGGCCGGGCAGTCGGGTATTCGTCGCTTACCGGAAGACCTGATCGGAGACCTGGCCGTGAGCATCGGTGGCCAGGTGCAGAGCGTGCAGCAGGATCCAGACGCCGGGTTCGACCCTGATCGACTGCTGGCAGCCAAGGAACAGCGCAAGATGGACCGCTTCATCCTGTTCGCACTGGCGGCGGCGGATGAAGCCTTGAAGCAGGCCGGCTGGGCGCCGAGCACGCCCGAAGCGCAGGAACGCACCGCGACCATCATCGCCTCGGGTGTCGGCGGCTTCCCGGCGATTGCCGACGCGGTACGCACCACCGACAGCAAAGGCCCGCGGCGTTTGTCGCCGTTCACCATCCCCTCCTTTCTGAGCAACATGGCCGCCGGGCATGTGTCGATCAACTACGGGTTGAAAGGCCCGTTGGGTGCGCCGGTAACGGCCTGCGCAGCGGGTGTGCAAGCCATCGGTGATGCGGCGCGCATGATCCGCGCCGGTGAAGTGGATGTGGCGGTGTGCGGCGGTGCCGAAGCAGCGATCCATCGGGTCAGCCTTGCCGGGTTTGCGGCGGCACGAGCGTTGTCCAGTGACTTTAACGATAGCCCGGAGCAGGCTTCGCGCCCTTTCGACCAGGCACGAGACGGCTTCGTCATGGGCGAAGGCGCCGGCATCCTGGTCATCGAGGAGCTGGAGCACGCCCTGGCCCGAGGTGCGCAGCCGATTGCCGAATTGGTCGGCTACGGCACCAGTGCCGATGCCTATCACATGACCGCCGGCCCGGAAGACGGCGACGGCGCACGCCGAGCGATGCAGCAGGCCTTGCGTCAGGCGGGGATCGGCGCAGACCAGGTGCAGTACTTGAATGCCCACGCCACCTCGACGCCGGTGGGTGACAAAGGCGAATTGGCCGCGATCAGGACGGTATTCGGTGCAAACGGCAGCCCGGCGATCAGTTCGACCAAATCCGCCACCGGCCATCTGCTGGGGGCGGCGGGCGGTATCGAGGCCATCTTCACCGTGCTTGCCCTGCGCGACCAGATCGCCCCGGTCACCCTCAACCTGCAAAACCCCGACGCCCTCGCCGACGGCCTCGACATGCTGCGCGGTGCTGCCCGGCCGATGCCGATTGACTATGCACTGTCCAACGGTTTCGGCTTTGGCGGCGTAAATGCCAGCGTGCTGTTCCGCCGCTGGGCGTAGTTTGCCCCTGCGGTGATTTTCGGGGACCATGGGCGCCTTTCTGAACCTGCCAACGCGAGGCGCCCATGGCCAACCACGACCTGCACTACACCCCTGACCCCGATGCCGACTCGATTTCTTCGGATGTGATCGGCTTCAACGGCATCCTGGTGTCCACCCAGATCCCGACCCGCGCCGATGGCAGCCTGGAACTGGGCGACATCACCCTGCAAAGCGAATGCACCCTGCAAGCCCTGAAAGTCGCCCTGGAAAAGGCCGGCAGCTCCATGGACCGGGTGATGCACCTGACCATTTATCTGACGGACATGGCCGATCGCGCCGCTTTCAACGAAGTCTACAAACGCTTCTTCGCCAAGCCCTGGCCCGTGCGCGCGGCGGTTGGCGTAGCTGCGTTGGCGGTCGACGGCATGCGCGTGGAAGTCACGGCGATGGCCGCTCAGGCCTGAGTGGGTGCCGGTCAGGCATTTCACAGCTACAATGCGCGCCTCAACCGTGACAAGCCTGACTAAAAAAACTATGTCCTTGCCCAAGCACCACCTTGAATTGCTCAGCCCTGCCCGCGATGTCGCCATCGCGCGCGAGGCGATCCTGCATGGCGCCGACGCCGTGTACATCGGCGGCCCGAGCTTCGGCGCACGCCATAACGCCTGTAACGACGTGAGCGATATCGCGCAGCTGGTGGAATTCGCCCGCCGTTACCACGCCCGCGTCTTCACCACGATCAACACCATCCTGCATGACAACGAACTGGAACCTGCGCGCAAGCTGATCCATCAGCTCTACGACGCCGGCGTCGATGCGTTGATCGTGCAAGACCTGGGCGTGATGGAGCTGGATATTCCGCCCATCGAGCTGCACGCCAGCACCCAGACCGATATCCGTACCCTGGGCCGTGCCAAGTTTCTCGACCAGGCCGGTTTCTCGCAGTTGGTATTGGCCCGTGAGCTGAACCTGCAAGAGATCCGCGCCATTGCCGACGAAACCGATGCCGCCATCGAGTTCTTCATCCACGGCGCCCTGTGCGTGGCGTTCTCCGGGCAGTGCAACATCTCTCACGCGCAGAACGGCCGCAGCGCCAACCGTGGCGATTGCTCCCAGGCTTGCCGCCTGCCGTATACGCTCAAAGACGATCAAGGCCGCGTCGTGGCCTTTGAGAAACACCTGCTGTCGATGAAAGACAACAACCAGAGCGCCAACATCCGTGCGCTGGTCGAAGCCGGCGTGCGTTCGTTCAAGATCGAAGGCCGCTACAAGGACATGGGCTATGTGAAGAACATCACTGCCTATTACCGCCAGCGCCTGGATGACGTGCTGGAAGACCGCCCGGACCTGGCGCGCGCGTCCAGCGGCCGCACCGTGCATTTCTTCCTGCCCGACCCAGAAAAGACCTTCCACCGGGGCAGCACCGACTATTTCGTCACCGACCGCAAGGTCGACATCGGCGCCTTCGACACCCCGACCTTCACCGGCCTGCCGGTGGGTGTGGTGGAAAAAGCCGGCAAGCGTGACCTGCAAGTGGTCACCCATGAGCCGCTGTCCAATGGCGACGGCCTGAATGTGCTGGTCAAGCGCGAAGTGGTGGGTTTCCGCGCCAACATCGCCGAGCCTAAAGGCGAGTTCGAGGAAGACGGTGAGAAGCGCTACCGCTATCGCGTCGAGCCGAACGAGATGCCGGCCGGCCTGCATCAGCTGCGCCCGAATCACCCGTTGAACCGCAACCTCGATCACAACTGGCAACAGGCGCTGCTCAAGACCTCATCCGAGCGCCGTATCGGCCTGACCTGGGCCGCACGTCTGCGCGAAGCACAGCTGGAAGTCACCGCCACCAGCGAAGAAGGTATCAGCGCCTGCGTCACCCTGCCCGGCCCGTTCGGCGTGGCCAACAAACCGGAACAGGCGCTGGACACCCTGCGCGACCTGCTCGGCCAACTGGGCACCACCGAATACCACGCGACCGACATCCAACTGGATGCGCCGCAGGCGTTCTTCATCCCCAACTCACAGCTCAAGGCCCTGCGCCGTGAAGTGATCGAAGCGCTGACCGCCGCGCGCGTGGCTGCGCACCCAAGGGGTGGCCGCAAGGCGGAAACAACGCCACCGCCGGTGTACCCGGACGCGCACCTGTCGTTCCTCGCCAACGTCTACAACCAGAAAGCCCGCGACTTCTACCACCGCCACGGGGTGAAGCTGATCGACGCCGCCTTCGAAGCCCACGAAGAAACCGGCGAAGTACCGGTGATGATCACCAAGCACTGCCTGCGTTTCTCGTTCAACCTCTGCCCTAAACAGGCCAAGGGGGTCACGGGCGTGAAGACCAAGGTGGCGCCGATGCAGTTGATCCATGGCGATGAAGTGCTGACCCTGAAATTCGACTGCAAACCCTGCGAGATGCACGTGGTGGGCAAGATCAAGGGGCATATCCTTGGCTTGCCACAGCCGGGCAGCGCGGTGGAGCACTTCAACCCGGAAAACATTATTTTCCAGGGCACGCACTGATCCCCAACGTATAGGAGAGCGTGCTCACAAAAAGTCGGTGAGCACGTTCGCTTTTACAAACGGCAGTTTTTAATGATACGCCGCCTTGTTCTAAAGCGGCCCGTCAGTGAGAGAAGAGCGTCACCGGGTGAAATGTACCGGTTTATATTCAATCCTAAGTATATGCTCACCGATGTTGGCGCCCTGAGGCGCCGTTTGTATTTGCACGAGGGTGCCGTCGGCTTTGTTGACGAAGATGGACTTTTGACTAAAGAGTTTTTCTATCTCGGCTTGGACCAAAAGTTCGATACCGTTGTCATCCAAGTCTGGATGTAAGGCGCGCATGTCTTTTATTAACTCTTTGCGAACATATTCCATGGCCGTCGCGCCATGCGACGTGGTGACGGTTCCTTCAAAGGCCTTAACAGGTTTACCCACAATCTTTTGAAAATCGCTGGCAAACGAATGCTTTCCGCCGTCTGCCGCATAACATATCAACAGCCGGACATTTTTATAGCGCGGATTTGCGGGATCAATACCCTGTGTCTTCAAATACGCAACCAACTCTTTTGCGCTGTAAGCTTTGCCATCAACCATCACTTTAGAAGGAACGCCCGCCGCTACTTCCGCAGGGCTCCGTTCTATGCCATGCGCGACAACATTCAGCCGTGCCTCGCCCTTATAGATATCCGTAAACGTATGTATTTCACCGCCTAGGACACCGAGCTCTTGCATTGTCCCCTTCATCTGCGTCATGGGCGCGCCGCTTACATCTCGACCCGCCCTTTCGGGCATTTTCCAAACACCTGCCTCATCAGGCTTGGCAACTTTCCCGCTATTGATTAGCTTCGTCGAGTCATCCGGGCTCACCACTCGCAGACTGTAGTGGACGCCATCCCCTGCGTCAGGCTTTGCGGCAACAAAATACTTGATACCTCCCAACTCAATTTCTCTAACGCCCGGCTGGGTCAGAGGTATGGTAGCCATAGCGCCCCTGAATTGTTCTGCCCCCTTGGCTGCCCCCTTGGAAGCGCTCGATGTCCATTTCAGCCCCTGCACGCCACCTTCCCATTTAATTCCTGCAACACCCGGTTTGAAGGTGTAGCTGGCGAAGTTTGTCGACAGTTTCAAAAACTTTGGAATCACGCGTTTAATCATCTGGAAACCGGCCCTCACTACACCTGCGGCGGCTTTTTCAACGGGCATCATGAATGTCAGGATATCTATCCATATTTGTGCGATCCCTTCGATTGGGCGACCGTCAATAATTGCCTCGATTCCGCGCCAGAAAGGCACAAAACCTTTGAGCAATTGGCGACGTTTCTCCCTGTCCTCTTTGAAAGTCTGATAGTTCTCCCTGTCCTTTTTTTCGGATTCGGTGACCCGCTCCGGGTCTTCTTCCGCCATCAGCAGCAAATCCAGGTCCTTCGCATAAAACAGTTTTTGGGATACGGCGGTCCCGATCTGATTGCTTCGCTCTAAGAAGGATGCCTGCGGGCTGGCGCTTCCCTCTGCGTCTTCCGGTGCCGCAGGCCATTTCGCCAGCGGCTCCAACGTATGAAGCTGTGCTGAAAAAGGCGTATTGTCCAATGCCGCGCCAGGTCGGTGATCCACCCTTGGCTGATACCGGCCGTCTTGAATATTCGGCCTTTCCCAAGCAGTGAACACACTGGAATAACTGCCATCGGATAATTTTTGCTTCCCGATAACGTCGTTGCCGTTGAAGAGTTTGATGAAGTCATCACGCTTGGTGGCAGTTCCCCGTTCAGGGGCAATTTGATAAACCGTTGTCTTTCCCTTGTGAACCGTTTTAATCAAGAATTCGGTGCGTTCAAGCTCACCGCCCTCTCCCGGCGCCTTCATTGCGTACACTTCGACTTCACCCTGCCCGATGGCTATCCGATCCGGCAATGGAAGCGTAGCGACCAACTGTTGGATGATCGTGCCATAAGCGGCTTTTTTGGACGCTAGATCAACTTTAAAGTCTTCCGCAAACTTTTTGTCATCATAGAGCGCCACCGGGTATTTTGGATTATCCGGATCGGCATGGCCCTTGATGGGCGATACGAGTTGTGTACCGATGAAGTAATTTTTTCTCATCGGCATAGGCGTGGTCAGCGTGCTGACTGCATTCGCCATTTTTTCGAAATGGAGATTCAGCGCCGTAATAGCCTCGTGAATTTCCGCTTGTGAGTAATCGGTTTTTTCTTCAAGGACTCCGTTAGCTACAGCCCACTCCAGCGCAGGACCAACGCGTGTCGCAGCAATCAACTCTTCTTGCTCAGGTGTAACGGCCGCTGCGCTCATTTTTTCCGGTAGGGCGATCAGTTCTTCCTGAGTCATTCGCTTCGAAGAACCAGGTTCCAGCGCTTCGGCAAGATTGACGCCGTGTTGATAACTCACCCAACGCATTGAGCTTTTGGGGAGCTCTGATGAGGACTCCCTTGATGTAACGTTGGGCTTGGAAATACCTCCGGATTTAGGCTGCGCTACTTCCGGTGGTCCTGGTTCGGTTCGAACGGCAGGGGATTCAACCTCGCGTCGATGACGGTTATTCGTGGGTTGCGACTCCTGTTGAATCTGCGTTGCCAGAGATTTATGCGTCGGAGAGCTGAGTAAGTTGGATTTCATCTTTCATCATCACGGGAGAGAGTTTTCGCTAAAACGGGCAGTACGCTTCGTCTTAAAGTTGTCTCCATGTGTGGCGCAGGCGTAGGAACTCGTTCCCTCGACTTGAGTGAATAAACGCGGTTCAAGCGTCCTCAGTCCACCCATTCGGTTTTAATCGCCACCACCAACCGCGTTGCAATCCAGCCGCCGCCAATAGAATCGCCAGCACCCCCAACCATTGCAGCCAGCCCAGGCGATGCCCGAAGGCGATCCAATCGACGAAGATCGCCGCAATCGGGTAGATAAACGACAGTGCACCGGTCAGGGCTGTCGGCAGTTTCTGGATCGCGCCGTACAACAACACATACATCACGCCGGTGTGCACCACGCCGAGTGTCACCAGTGCGCCCCAGGCGCTGGTCGTAGCCGGCAAGCTGTTCCAAGGCACCAGCGGCGCCAGTAACAACGCGCCGGTGGTTACCTGGATCAACGCCATCAAATGTGGCGGCACTGCTTTCAAGCGTTTGATGATCAGCGCGGCAATCGCGTACAGCAACGCTGCGCCCAGTGCCAATGCGATGCCGGTCAGGTAATCGTCGCCGGTTGTTTGATCACCATGGGCGTTAACAATCGCCAACATGCCCAGGAACGCCACGCTCAGCCACGCGAGTTTCTGCACGGTGATCTTTTCCCCTAAAAACACGGCGGCGAGCACGACCAGCATGAACGGCTGCACGTTGTACACCGCCGTACTGATGGCAATCGACGCGCGGGAATAGGATTCGAACAGCAGCAACCAGTTGCCGACAATCGCCACGCCACTGAGCATCGCCAGGCTGAGCTTGGCCCAGCTGATCAGGTCCAGACGCAGATAACCGAGCAACGCGCACACCAACAGCAACGTCAGCCCGCCGATCACACAGCGCCAGAACACCACTTCGATCACCGACACGCCGGAGACCAGGACAAACCAGCCAATGGTGCCCGAGATCAGCATGGCGGCGACCATTTCCCACGACCCGCGACGGATGGATGTATCCATGATTGAGGCTCCTCAAGTGAGGCCCAATTATGGCAATCTGGTTGAGACTGGCTCCAGCGACTAAAAAAGGCAAAAGCCTTGAGTTGCCTTTACTTATTAGGTGGACACCATGATTGACACCATTGACCAGCAACTGATCGCTGCTTTAATGGACGACTCGCGTCTGTCCCTCAAGGCCCTGGCCGGGATTGCCGGGCTGTCTTCGCCGAGCGTCGGCGAACGCCTGCGCCGTCTCGAAGAGCGCGGCGTGTTGACCCACTACACCGTCGACATCGACCCCAGGCACTTTGGCTACCTGCTGCAGGCCATCGTGCGCATCCGCCCGTTGCCGGGCAAATTGCATGAGGTGGAGCGGCAGATCCAGGCGATCCCCGAGTTTACCGAGTGCGACAAGGTGACCGGCGAAGACTGTTTTATTGCGCGATTGCATGTGCGCACTATGGATCATCTCGACAGCCTGCTTGACCGGCTTAACGCCTACGCGGAAACCAACACGGCCATCGTCAAGAAAACCCCGGTGAAACGGCGTCTGCCGCCCTTGGGGGACTAGCGGTAGTAGCTTGCTTTAGTGAGGGGCCTGTTGTGGGGAGCGAGCTTGCTGTGGCGAGCGGGCTTGCCCCGCGTTGGGGCGCGAAGCGGCCCCCTCTCGGCATCACCGCGTTTCTCCAGAAAAACCGTGGCGCCTGGGTTTGGGGCTGCTTCGCAGCCCAACGCGGGGCAAGCCCGCTCGCCACAACAGGCCCCCCCAATCATAACCAGGCGGCATCCCATAGTGGGTAATCTCCAATGTGCTCCACCAACCCTGCACGCAACGGGTTCGCGACGATGTAACGCGCCATTTTCCGAATATCGTCTTCAGCCCGCACTGCCCGGTCGTGATAGCCACGCTGCCAGAATTTTTCCCGACTGCAACGCGCTCTATTAATGCTCAAGGTGCTGCGCGACTTGGTCTGCCGCATCACATCGGGAAGCGTCGAATGGTTTAGGTCAAACAGCCAATGGAAGTGGTCCGGCATGACGACCCAGGCGAGGGAGTTCACTAAGCCGGCATCATGAATTCGCTTGAACTCGGCGACCAGTAACCGCCCCAATCGGAATTCCCTGAACAAGGGCTGGCGTTGATGCACCACAGCAGTCACGAGGTAAGCACGGCCGGTTTCCGAATAGCGGCCACGGCGTAACAAATGAGAGTTGGGCTGGCGAGGCAATCCATTGCTCCTTTGAGTGGATTTGGCCTTTTCACGCTAGCAATAGGTGCGGCTCAGTCGCGTTGATTTCAGTGTCTTGGTGTTACCCGATTACACCAAGCGTTGATAAGGGCGCTAGTTGTGGCGAGCGGGCTTGCCCCGCGTTGGGGCGCAAAGCGGCCCCCTCTCGGCATCACCGCGTTTCTCCAGAAAAACTGTGGTACCTGGGTTTGGGGCTGCTTCGCAGCCCAACGCGGGGCAAGCCCGCTCGCCACAACAGGCCCTCTCACCACAACAGGCCTCCTCACTACAACAAATCCCCTCACCACAGGAAACCCGGTCATCAGTCGTGAAGGGCCTTGGCAGCGCTCAGCAAAGCTTGAAACTTGTGATAACGCGCCTCCAACACGGGTTGGTGCATAAGATCCGGGCTGTACCGGACCTTGACCGGCATCCCCGCCTCGAGCAATTGCGCACCCTGCCCTATCGCCACAAACCCCAGCTTCGCCGCACCGATACACGCGCTCAATTCGCTGCCATGCAGGGTGAAGATGTCCCGCTGCAGGATATTAGCCAGCAACTGCGCCCAGTATTCACTGCGCGCCCCTCCGCCCACCAACGCGCAGGCGCCCACGTCGGCACCGGTTGATTGCACGGCACGCAACGCATCCAACAGCCCGAACCCCACGCCTTCCATCACCGCATAACCGAGCATCGCCGGTGTACAGTCATGGCCCAGGCCCATGAAACCACCGCGCAGCAGCGGGTCGTTATGCGGGGTGCGTTCACCGGCCAAGTACGGTAGGAACAACGGCGTACTAAGTGACACTGGCTGTTCGATCGGCAACTGCGCCTGCACCTGGTCCAGCAAGGTTTGCTCATCCGCCGTTCCCGTGAGCCGCGTGACCCAACGCAGGCAACTGGCACCGGCGAGCATGGCGCCCATGGTGTACCAGCGATCAGGCAGCGCATGGCAGAAGCTGTGCACGGCACTCGCGGGATTACCGGCGGCGTGATCGGTAATCGCGACAATGGCAGCACTGGTGCCGAGGGTGATGAAGCCATCACCGGCATTGATCGCCCCGATCCCCACGGCCGCCACCGGGTTGTCACCACCGCCGCCGGCAATCACCACCGAGGGCGCCAAGCCAAGGCCTTGCGCCGTCAGCACGGCACTCGCAGCGCCGCCTTCCACCAGCCGAGGCATCTGCTCCAGCGAGAGGCCCGTGGCCCGCAGCATCGGCGCGAACCACTCACGTTGCGCCACATCCAGCCACAACGTCCCCGCTGCATCGGACATCTCGCTGATGCGCTCGCCACTCAAGCGCAAACGCAGGTAATCCTTGGGCGACAGTACGCAATCAATGGCCTTGAACACCTCGGGCTCATGGCGTTGCAGCCACAGCAGTTTCGGCGCCGTCAGCCCGGCCATGGGCAGGCTGCCGGTGATGTCGGCAAACGCAGGACCCAACTCTTCGGCCTCGGCGATGGCACGGGAGTCGTCCCACAGGATCGCCGGGTACAACACGCGGTTGTCCGTGCCCAGCAACACCGCGCCGTGCATCTGCCCGGACAGGCCGATACAGGCCACGCGGGCAAATCCAGGATGCCCGCGCAATTCGGCCAGCGCCTGCAGGCACGCTTGCCACCAATCTTCAGGCGCCTGCTCGGACCAGCCGCTGTGGCGCCGCGACACACTCAAGCGCACGCCGGCATGGGCCAGCACCGTACCGTCAAGATCCATGAGGATGGCCTTGAGTTCCGAGGTGCCGAGGTCGATGCCGAGGGAAACGGGACTGCTCATAAGGGGGTCATTCCAATCCATAACAGCCACATGAACTACGCCATTGCAGAGTCGGCGCCAGGCGCACACTGTGGGCGGGTGCGTCGGGCGACGCCATGCGCTGCAACAAGAGGTTCACTGCCTGCGTGCCCAGCGCCTGGACCGGCTGCGCGATCAGGGTCAGGCGCGGCACGAAAAAATCCGCCCAGTCAAAATCATCAAAACCCACCAGGGCCATTTGCGCCGGTACGTCGATCTGCGCCTCACGCAGGGCCTGCATCGCGCCGAGGGTCATCAGGTTATTGCCGGCCATGATCGCCGTGGGTGGCGCCGCCAGGCCCAGCAACTGCACCGTCGCCTGGCGCGCCGGCGCAGTATTGGAGCCGCCGTTGACCAGCAACTGCGGATCAAACGCCAGCCCCGCGCCGTGCAGCGCCGCGCGGTATCCGGCAACCCGCTCATCGGTGGTGCTGAACCCCTCACGCCCGGCGATAAAGCCGATGCGCCGGTGGCCGTGTTCAATCAAGTGGGTAACCAAGGCTTGGGTGGACTGCGTGTTCTCCACCCCGACCTGGTCGAATTGTTCGCTCATCATGCGGTCCACCAACACCGCCGGGATCTGGTTGTCCCGTAGGTACTGCAGGGCCTTGGAACCGTTGGAGGGCGCCAGCACTATGCCGTCGACCCGTCGATGATGCAGCGCCGTGACCACCCGTAGCTCCTGCTCCGGGTCGTCATGGGTGTCCACAAACAGCATCATGTAGCCGTGCTTGGCGCACTCGTTTTCAATGGCGTGCACGGTTTCGCTGAAGTAATGGTTGGACAGTGCCGAAATCGCCACGCCAATCGTGCTGGTGCTCGACCGTGCCAGCGAACGCGCCAGGGTGTTGGGGATGTAGCCCAACGCCTGGATCGCTTGCTGCACCGCGTGCACCGTTGCCGGGCTGACCTTGCGGGTGCCGTTCAACACATGGGAAACCGTCGACGTTGACACCCCCGCCCTGCTTGCCACGTCATCCATGGTGACCACGGCGCTGTTCCTCTCACTGAATCAATGTTGGCTCGACCAACCGCTGTACGTCGCGACGTTGTCACGGGTGATCAATTTTGGCGTGAGCAGGGTAACCGCTTCGGCCGGGGCTTTGTCATTGAGAATATCGTTGCCCACGTTGACGGCGGTCTGCGCCATGGCCCAAGGGTTCTGGCTGGCCGACGCCTGGATCTGCGTGTCGGTCTTCAGCGCGTTCTCGATATCCGGCGCACCGTCCACCGAGGTGATGATGATGCCGCTGCGCTTGAGCTGCTTGGCCGCCAGGTCGCTGCCGATGGCTTGCGGGTCGTTGATCGCGAACAGGCCGTCGATTTTCGGGAAGCGTGTGAGGTAACCCTGCATCACGTTCAGGCCACCTTCGCGGGAGCCTTTGCCGTCCTGGTCATCAGACAGCACCTTGATCTCCGGTGCGCCGGCCAGTGCCGCCTTGCAGCCTTTGACCCGGTCGGTCACGGCGGTGACCTGCGGGCCGTTCTGGATGATCACATTGCCCTTGCCGGAGAGCTTGTCCACCAGGTACTGGCACGCCAGCTTGCCGGCTTCGACGTTGTCGGTCTGCACCGTGGCGTTGACGCCCTTGGCGTCCACATCCACGGCAACCACGACGATGCCGGCATCCCGGGCTTTCTTGATCGCCGAGGCCATGGCGGACGGGTCGACGGCGTTGATCAGGATCAGGTCGACCTTGGACGAGATGAAGTTATCGATCTGCGAGAACTGCTTGCTCAGGTCATAGTCGGCCGACACCGAGGTGACCTTGACGTTGGGGTTCAGCTCCTTGGCGCGGGCGGTTGCGCCATCGGCCAGGGTCACGAAATACGGGTTGCCCAGCGAGCCCATGCTGATGCCGAGGGCCTTCAATTCACGGGCTTCGACGGCTTGGGACATCAGGGCAGCCAAGGCAATGACCGGAAAGATACGTTTGAGGTTCATGCGGGTCTCTCTTGTGATTGTTTTTGGAGTGAATTCAGGTCCGTGCGCCGGACTGGCGATAACGATCCAGCGCCACCGCGCCGATGATCACGATGCCCTTGATGATGTACTGCCAGATGTCCGACACGCCCAGCAGCACCAGGCCGTTGGTGAGTACTGCAATGATCAGCGCGCCGATCAGCGTGCCGCCGATGGTGCCGACACCGCCGGTGAAACTGGTGCCGCCGAGGATCACCGCGGCAATCGCATCCAGCTCGTAGGATTGCCCAAGTTGCAGGCCATTGGCGGCGAACAGGCGCGACGCGCTCATCACCGCGCCCAGCCCGGCCAACGCACCGGACATGGCGTAGACGAACAGCAGCACCTTCCACACCTTGATCCCCGACAGCCGCGCCGCTTCCGGGTTGCCACCCACCGAGTAGATCTGCACGCCCATCACGGTGCGGCGCAGGATGAACCACGACAACGCCACCACTGCCACGGCGATCACCACCAGCCAGGGCACACCGAGGATCGAGTCGTTGCCGATAAAGGCAAACGGCAGGTCCGGGTTGAACACGGTCTTGTCGTCCGCCAGCAGGCGCGCCAGGCCACGCATGGCCGTGAGTGCGCCAAGGGTGACGATAAACGGCGGCAGGCGCATAAAGGCGATCAAGCCGCCATTGACCAGGCCCAGCAACAGGCCAAAGCCGATACCGGCGGCTATCCCGAACATGCCGAACTGCGGCGACATCGACGCCTGCAACGCCACCACCGCCGACGCCGCGAGGATCGCACCCACCGACAGGTCAATGCCCGCCGTGAGGATCACAAAGGTCATGCCCGCCGCCAGCACCACGTTCACCGACGCCTGCTGGGTGATGATCGACAGGTTCTGTACCGTCAGGAAGTTCTCGCTGGCCAGGGCAAAGCCCACCAGCAGCAGGATCAGCACCGGCAACATGCCGACCGTGCGCATCAGCTCGCGGGCGCGCTCTGCCTTACCGGTTGTTGCGATATTCAATTCAGCCATGGGCCACCACCTGATCGCCACCGGTGGCGAGGTCAATAATACGTTCCTGGGAAATTGCGTCGCCGGAGGCGCCGCCGACTTCTGCGACCAACTGGCCTTCACGCATGATCAGCACGCGGTCGCAGGTGCCGATGATTTCCGGCAGCTCGCTGGAGATCACCACGATGCCGACGCCGGCCTGGGCCAATTGGTTGATGATGCGGTAGATCTCGGACTTGGAGCCGATGTCGACGCCACGGGTGGGTTCATCGAGGATCAGCACGTGCGGCTTGACCTCCAGCAGGCGCGCCAGCAGCACCTTCTGTTGGTTGCCACCGGACAACGCACCGACATTGACCTTGCCCGAGGCCACGCGAATCGACAGCGACTTGATCGCCTGCGTGGCGCGCTGCGCGGCATGGGCGCGATCGAGTACCCCGCCGGCATGGGCATCCGGCACGCAGGCGCAGACATTGATGTTGTCCGCCACGCTCATGTCCAGGAACAGGCCCTGGGCCTTGCGGTCTTCGGTGAGGTAGACGACGCCGGCGCGGATCGCATCCGCCGGGGTACGCAGTTGGGTGACTGTCTTGCCGACCACTTCCAGGGTGCCCGAGGTGCGTGGGTCGGCGCCGAAGATCAGGCGCGCCAGTTCGGTGCGCCCTGCCCCGACCAGGCCGGCGATGCCCAGCACTTCACCGGCATGCAGGTCGAAACTGCACGGGCGCACGCGCTTGCCATCGGCCATGTCGCGCACGCGCATCACCACGTTGCCGGGGTTATAGGCGGCGTGTTGCTTTTTGTAGAACCCTGACAGGTCGCGACCGACCATCATCTTCACCAGCACTTCGGCCGACAGCGCCTCGCGGGTCAGTTCGCCGATGTATTGGCCGTCACGCAGTACCGAGACGCGGTCCGACAGCTCGTAGATCTCGGCCATGCGGTGGCTGATATAGATGATCGCCAGGCCCTGGCTGCGCAGTTGTTTGATCAGCGCAAACAGGCGGTCGGTCTCACGGGAGGACAGCGGCGTGGTCGGTTCGTCCATCACCAGGATCTTGGCGTGGGCGTGCAAGGCGCGGGCGATTTCCACCAATTGGCGTTCGGCAATCGACAGGCTGCTGACCCGCGTGGCCGGGGTGAACTCGGCGCCCAGGCGTTGCAGCACTTCGCTGCACCCCGCCTGCATGCCCTTGCGGTCGATGGTCCAGCCACGCCGCAGTTCACGGCCCAGG
The DNA here is from genome assembly GCF_059133265.1 of Pseudomonas sp. FBCC-B1565. Classification (NCBI taxonomy): domain Bacteria; kingdom Pseudomonadati; phylum Pseudomonadota; class Gammaproteobacteria; order Pseudomonadales; family Pseudomonadaceae; genus Pseudomonas; species Pseudomonas sp. FBCC-B1565. The sequence goes on along the minus strand of NZ_CP101438.1, from coordinate 3,407,400 downwards.
TAGATGTTCTCGGCCACACTCAGATTGGGGCACAGGCTCAGTTCCTGGTAGATGACGGCGATGCCGAAGGCTTTGGCGGTAGCAGGAGTGAACGTGGGGACGGGTTGGCCGGCAATGCGGATTTCACCGCCGGGGTCGGCTTGGTAGGCGCCGGAGAGGATCTTCATCAGCGTCGATTTGCCGGCGCCGTTCTCCCCCATCAAGGCGTGGATTTCGCCGGGGTAGACCTTCAGGCCGACATTCTTGAGCACGCGCAAACCATTGAAGGTTTTGCTGATGCCCTGCATTTCAAGCAAGGGTTCAAGGCTCATGAATGAGCTCCTGGTTTTATTATTTTTGTCGTCAGTGGGTCGACTCTAATGTAGAAACATTTCCTTACGCAAGCGCTTGCGTTGCTCATTTGTCGACAGATGAAACGTTTCATCAGCCGTTAATCCGAAAAGCAGCCAATTTGACCCGAAGATATTCATTTGAAGTGGGATAGCCGTTGGCCCGCCATCAAAAAGCCATAATCTCTGCTATTGTCCAAGTACCTCATCTCCTCCTCGTCGCCCTCAAGCGATCTTCTGTGAGCATGCTCTGCGCCATCGTCGTTCGATGATGGCGGGCCTGAACGTCACGGAACGCCAAAGCGATGGACACACCGTTACCCGAACAACCGCAATCGCGGGCTGAAAAGATCGTCGAGTTCAAGCGGCAGAAAACCCTGCTCAAGACCGGCGCCCTGCAAGACGCAATCTTCAACAGCGCGTACTTCTCCAGCATCGCCACCGACGAGAAAGGCGTGATCCAGATCTTCAATGTCGGCGCCGAACGCATGCTCGGCTATGCCGCCGCCGATGTGGTCAACCGCATCACCCCCGCCGATATCTCCGACCCCGTCGAACTGATCACCCGCGCCGCCGCCCTCAGCCTGGAACTGGATACGCCGATCACGCCGGGCTTCGAAGCGCTGGTGTTCAAGGCCTCGAGGGGTATCGAAGACATCTACGAGCTGACCTACATCCGCAAGGACGGCAGTCGCCTGTCGGCCATGGTTTCGGTGACGGCCCTGCGCAATCGGTATGACACCATCATCGGCTACCTGCTGATCGGCACCGACAACACCGCGCGCAAGCAGGAAGAAGCCGAGCGCAAAGGTTTCGAGCGGGCACTGGAAGAAAAGAACCTGGAGCTGGAGCACGCCAGCCATATGAAGTCCGAATTCCTCGCCACCATGTCCCATGAATTGCGCACGCCGTTGAACGCGGTGATCGGCTTTTCCGAAGCGCTCAAGGATGGCCTGGTCGGCGACATGAGCGAGACCCAGCGCGAATACATCGGCGACATTTTCACCAGCGGCCAGCACTTGCTGTCGTTGATCAACGACATTCTCGACCTGTCCAAGGTCGAGGCCGGCATGATGGAACTGGAACTGGAAAACGCAGAACTGGCGGGGCTGTTGGCCAACAGCCTGCTGATCGTGCGGGAAAAGGCCGCGTTGCAACGCATCCAATTGAAGCTGGAGTGTCCCGACGATCTCGGCCTTCTACAGCTGGACCTGCGCAAGACCAAACAGATCGTCTACAACCTGCTGGCCAATGCCGTAAAGTTCAGCGCCCACGGCAGCTCAGTGACGTTGACCGTGCGCCAGGTGCCTCGCGCACAGGTCGGCCAGATTCCCGGCGACTGGCCGGTGTACCGCTTTGCCCTGCCCGACGGCGCTGATCAACCGTTCCTCGAACTCAGCGTCAGCGACACCGGCATCGGGATCGCCGAGGCGGACATGGACAAGCTGTTCAAGGCGTTCAGCCAGATCGACAGCAGCCTGGCACGCAAATTCGAAGGCACCGGCCTGGGCCTGGCGATGGTCAAGCGGCTGACCGACCTGCATGGTGGCAGTGTCGCCGTGGCCAGCCGTGAAGGCTGCGGGGCGCGGTTCGTTGCCTGGCTGCCGCTGCACCGCGCCCCGGAGGCCACATGGCCCACATCCTGATCGTTGAAGACAATGAAGCCAATATGCGCCTGGCGCGCCTGTTACTGGTCAATGCTGGCTACGACGTGCTGTGGGCCGCGGATGCGGAGACCGGCCTGACCCTGGCCCGCGAACAGCAACCGGCGCTGATCCTGATGGACATCCAGTTGCCCGGCATGGACGGCCTGGCTGCCACCGCGCTTCTCAAGCGCGACCCGCTCACGGCCCACATCCCGGTGATCGCCCTGACTGCAATGGCGATGAAAGAAGATCGCGAAAAGACCCGGCTCGCCGGTTGCGACGCCTACATCATCAAGCCACTGCGCTACAAAGAGCTGTACCAGGTGATCGATACCTTGTTGCAACAGCACACCCGCCCTCTCACATGAGTCCTCTCCATGGCCAGCCAACCCGCAACGTTGTTGATCGTTGATGATGAACCCCAGGTGCGCAAACTCCTGGAAACCCTACTGCAACATGAGGGCTACCAGACCCTGAGCGCGAGCAGCGGCGAGGAAGCCTTGCAGTTGGTGGCCCGGCAACCGCCGGACCTGATCCTGCTGGACATCATGATGCCGGGCATGGACGGCTACGAGGTTGCCAGCCAGTTGAAAAACGATGAAACCACGGCGGGTATTCCGATCATCATGCTGTCGGCCCTCAGTGAACCGAGCGCCCGTGTCAGCGGGTTGCAGGCCGGTGCCGAAGAATTCATCAGCAAGCCGGTGGAACGTGTCGAGCTATGGTTGCGCGTGCGTAACCTGCTGCGGCTCAAGGAACGCGGCGACCTGGTCAGCCACTCCCGTGAGTTGGCGCAACGACAGATCGGCATGAACGTGCATGACCTGGCCCACCAGGCCCTGGAAAACGACTTGCGCCAAGCGGTGGCACGCCATGACTTCACGGTGCATTACCAACCCAAGGTCGAGGTGCTGAGCGGTCGCATCTGTGCCCTAGAAGCGCTGCTGCGCTGGGAACGGCCGGAATACGGCGCGGTATCGCCAGCAGTGTTCATACCGATCCTGGAAAGCCTCGGCTTGATCGTGCCCGTGGGGCGTTGGGTGATCGAGCAGGTCTGCCAACAGATCGCCGAGTGGCAACGCGGCGCGATAGGCGCGGTGGAGGTGTCGGTGAACGTCTCCGGCCATCAATTGATCGAAGGCGACCTGATCGCCGATATTGCGCGCACCCTTGCGCGCACCGGGGTCGAGCCGCATTGGCTGGAGGTGGAACTGACCGAGGGCTCGCTGATGGAAAACACCCAGCATACCATCGCCAGCCTGCAGCGCCTGCACGCCATGGGGGTGAAGATCTCCATCGATGACTTCGGCACCGGCTATTCGAGCCTGGCGTACCTGCGACGGTTTCCCATCGACACGCTGAAGATCGACATCGCGTTTATCCGCGAAGTCACCAGCAACCCGCAGGACGCGGCGATCACCCGTACCATCATCGAACTGGCCCACAGCCTCAGCCTGCGGGTGGTGGCCGAAGGCGTGGAAACCCAGGCGCAACTGGCGTTCTTGAAGGAGGCCGGCTGTGATCAGATCCAAGGCTACCTGTTCAGCCGGCCGCTGCCGGTGGACACCCTGGAGCGCCTGTTGCTGGAGCGTTTAGAGAGTCCGTGAGATTTCCGCACACAGGCACTCGATCAAGCCCCGGTGGGTGGTGCATTTCTGTGCCAGCCCGCATCTGGACAGTGCGATGCGGCGGTTGAAGCGGTTGGGCTCACACTTCGACCAATGGCACACTGCGCTAAAAAAGTGGGAGGGGGCTTGCCCCCGATAGCACCAGGCCAGTCAACTCATCTACAGCTGATCCACCGCAATCGGGGGCAAGCCCCCTCCCACACAGACACCGCTACGGGTCCAGCACGCCACCGCTGTAGCTGTCGGATAAGCGCGTCCCGGTGAACTTGGCGACCACCGAACCCTGGGCCACCAGGCGTTCGCGGTGGCCTGTGACCATACGGCCGGCCTGGGCGGCGTGCAGGATCACTTCGGAACACGGGTCACCGGGGCGGCCGATGATGCGTGCGAAACGCTGGCCTTCCTCCACGTAATCCCCCAGGGCTTTCTCGAACACCAGCACCCCGGCGCAAGGCGCGAGGATGGTTTCCATGCAGCCCATGTCGACCACGTCCCCCGGCCACTCGGCGATGGCGGCCACCTCGTCGATCACGCCGTTGATGCACAACCACGCCCACAGGCCGTCGGCATCCTGTTGCGCCAGCGCATCGCTGACGTCCGCCTGGCCGCGCAGTTCAATGGTCGCGGCCAGTTGCGGCGATGCATGGTTGATGATGGTCTCTTCAAAGGAACCATCGCCGCCCTCGTCCCAGACGATCACCAGGTCCACGCGCAAGGCCGCCGCCAACGCCAGGCCCTGGTCGGGCCAGAAGCTGCGGTGGATGTAGAGGTACGGCAGCGCTTCGTCATCGGTGTGCAGGTCCAGCACCAGGTCGGCTTCAGCGGCCAGTTGCACCAGGCGTTTTTGCCACTGCGCCAGGTTGCTCGCCGGCTGCGCCATGGCCAGGGAGTGATCGAAAGCGCGGTTGAAGTTCTGCCCGGTGGCTTCATGAAAGCGCCCCAGCAAACGGCCCTGGCGGAACTGGCCGATGCCGAACGGGTTGGCCTGGGGCACCACGGTGACGTTGCCCTTGAGGCGGCCTTGGTCCTGGCACGCCTGCAAGCGTGGCAACAGCTGATGCAGGACCAGCATGCCGGCGATTTCATCCGCGTGCACACCCGCCTGCAGGTGCACCCTTGGCCCGCTGCCGTCGCCTTCGAAGCGCCAGGCGCCAATGTGCAGCGGGTTGCCGGCGTCGCCGATGACCTGCCACGAAAGGTCGTTTGCCATGCCTTGCCCTCCTCTCATTCATTAACCGCTAGAGATTGAACACACGTTCAACTAACCTGAGCGCTGTGGTGTTTCCATCAAAGGCCTGTCCATGACCGTCGACCCTCCCAAACTGCGCCGTGCCGACCCCGACGAGCGCCGCGACCTGCTGATCGCCGCCGCCCTCACCTGCCTGGCCCGCGACGGGCACGCCGGGATTTCCGTGCGCCGCATCGCCTCCGAAGCCGGTGTATCGGTAGGCTTGCTCAACCACCATTTCGGCAGCATCGACGCGTTGATTGCCGAGACCTACCACAAGCTGGCCAACGAGCTGACCACTGCCCTGTGGGAACAGGTCGAACTGGCTGACGGCGCCGCCGCACGGCTGGACGCGTTTCTCAGTGCCTCGTTCTCGCCACGGGTCATGGACCCCGACCTGCTCGGCGTGTGGGTGGTGTTCTGGAGCCTGATCCGCCACTCGCCCCACGTTAACCAGTCCCACGAAAACAGTTACCACGCCTACCTGGGGCTGATCCAACGCCTGCTGGACGACCTGGCCCGCAGTGAAAGCCTGCTGATCCACGACAGCCACCTGGCCGCCATTGGCCTATCGGCGATGCTCGACGGACTCTGGCTCGAGGGCTGCCTCAACCCCGGCACCTTCAGCCCTGCCAACGGGTTGCACATCTGCCGCTGCTGGGTACAAGGCTTGCGTCACGGTGCCTTCAGCGCCGATCACATCCTGTGACACCGGCTCATCCGGCCGACCTGCGCAGCGGCGTACCGCGCCGTTCGGCGATGGCGTAGACGCCTTCGATCAGGAAGGTCAGGCACAGGTAGACGCCCGCCACCAGCAGCAGCGGCTGGTAGATCTGCAAGGTCTGCGCGCGTACCACGTTGGCCGCGCCGAGCAGGTCGACCACGGCAATGGTCGATGCGAGCGCGGTGGATTTGAGCAGCATTACCGTCTCCCCGGCCAGGGTCGGCAGCAACAGACGCATCGCCCGTGGCAAACGCACGCGCAACAAGGCTTGGCGTGGGGTCATGCCGAACGCCGAGGCGGCTTCCATCTCGCCTTTGGGCACCGCCAGCAGGCCACCGCGAATCACCTCGCCGACATAGGCGCCTACCGACAACACCAGGGCAAACACGATGTACCAGTAGCCATCGCGCAGATACGGCCACAGGAAGCTGCCACGGATCATCGGGAACTGGGCGAACAGGCTGCCCAGGCCGTAGTAGAAAATGTAGATCTGGATCAGCAACGGCGTACCGCGCAGCACGCTGGTGTAGGCCAGCGCACTGCGCGCCAGCCACTTGCGCCGCGACAACCGTGCCAGCGCCACCAGCACCGCCAGGGCAAAACCGAGTACTGCCGAAATCACCAGCAGCGACAAGGTGGTCTGCAACCCCTTGGCGATCAGCCCGGCGTAGTAGCTTATCCACTCAGGCATGTGCGCCTCACTCGACAACCGGCATCCAGCGACGGATACGTCGCTCCAGGCGCCCGGACAGGTAGTTGGAAGCCAGCGTCACCAGGTAATACAAGACGGCGGCCGCGAGGTAGAACAGCAGGTATTGGCGGGTAGACCCCGCCGCCTGCTTGGCGGTGTACAGCAGCTCGTTGGTGCCGACCACGCTGATCAAGGCACTGTCCTTGATCAGGTTGATCCACAGGTTGGACATGCCGGCCAGGGCGTACGGCGCCATGATCGGCAACGTCACCCGCCGGAACAGCCCCAGCCCGCTCAGGCCAAAAGCCCGCGCCGCTTCGATCTGCCCATGGGGGATCGCCAGGATCGCCGCGCGAAAAATCTCCGAGGCATAGGCGCCCTGCACCAGCCCCAGCACCAGGATCGCCACCAGCGGGCCGCTGATATTCACCTGGGCGAAGCCCAGCCACAGCATCAGCGCGTTGAGGCCCATGGAGCCGGCGTAGTACAGCAGCAGGATCAGCAGCAGTTCCGGCACCGCGCGAAACACCGTGGTGTAGCCGCGCATCAGCAGCGCGATGGGACGCGGCGCGCTGAGCTTGGCGCAGGCCACCACCAGGCCGATCAGCAAGCCCACCGCAAATGACCCGGCGGAGATCTGCAGGGTCATCCATAACCCCTTGAGCAACGCCTGGCCCCACCCTTGTTCGCCGAAACCGAGAAGGTCGAGCATGGTTATTCGGTCTTCTGGGCGATTTGCTGGTACGGGCTGTCACAGGTCTTGCTCACAAACGCCGGGGTATCGGTGCGCTTGCACGGGCTGACCGACAGGCCGAAATAGTGCTGTGACAGGTCGTCGTAGTCCTTGCTCACCAGCAACTCGCCGATGGCCTTGTCCAGCCGGGCCTTGAGCGCGGTGTCTTCCTTGCGCAGGCCGGCACCGACGCCACGGCCGATGATCGGGTCGTAGGGCACGCTGGCGATGTGCGCCAGGCCGCTGGCTTCCGGGGTCTTGACCATCCTGGCGATGGCGGTGTCGTCGGCCATCATGTAGTCGATACGCCCGGCGATCAGGTCGGCGTTGGCCGATTCCTGGGTGTCGTAGTACTTGAGGTCGGCGATGTTTTCGTAATACTTCTTCAGGTAATTGGCGCTGACCGTGGAGATCTGCACGCCGATCAACTTGCCCTTGAGGCCCGCCGGGGATATCTCCACTTCGCTGCCTTTTGGCCCCGCAACCCCCAGCAGGGAGTCGTAGTAGGCGCGGCTGAACGCGATCTGTTTTTCGCGCTCGTCGGTCACCGACATCGACGAGAAAATCACGTCGATCTTCTTCGCCAGCAGTGATGGAATGATGCCGTCCCACGCCACTTCCTTGATCTGGCATTCGGCTTTCATGCCTTCACAGAGCTTGTGGATCAGGTCCACCTCGAACCCGGACCACTGGCCGTTACCGCCCTTCACGGTAAACGGCGGGTAGGGTTCGGCCGCCACCGCAAACACGATGGGCTTGTCGGCCGCCCAGGTGAAACCTGCGGCCAGCATCAACACTGCACTGCTCAACCACGTTGCCATACGTTTGAATTGCATGATGTTGCCCCGTCTTTTTCTGGAGTTAGCGAGTTTGGTGCGCGTTGACGAACTGTCGGCAACGTTCACTGCGTGGGTCGATAAACACCGCGTCCGGCGAGCCGGTTTCTTCGATCCTGCCTTGGTGCAGGAACGCCACTTTCGACGACACATCCCGGGCGAATGCCATTTCATGGGTGACCAGGATCATGGTGCGGCCCTCTTCGGCCAGGGAGCGGATCACCCGCAGCACTTCGCCCACCAGCTCCGGGTCGAGGGCCGAAGTGGGTTCGTCGAACAGCATGACTTTTGGGCGCATGGCCAGCGCCCGGGCAATCGCCACGCGCTGTTGCTGACCACCGGAAAGGAAGGCCGGGTATTCGTTGCGCTTGGCGGCCAGGCCGACGCGGTCGAGCAGGCTTTCTGCGCGTTCGATGGCCTCGGCGCGGCTTTCGCGCAATACCTGGGTGGGGGCTTCGATGAGGTTTTCGAGCACTGTGCGATGGGGCCACAGGTTGAAGTTCTGGAACACCATGCCCAGGGTCGAGCGGATGCGCACCAACTGCCTGGCATCCGCCACCAGCGGTGCACCGGGGCGGTCGTAGTTGAGCTTGATGCTTTCGCCGTCCACCTGAATGCTGCCTTGGTCGGGCACTTCGAGCATGTTGATACAGCGCAGCAAGGTGCTTTTGCCCGAGCCGCTGGCGCCGATCAGCGAGATCACCTCGCCTTCGTGGGCCGTGAGGGAGATGCCCTTGAGCACTTCGATATTGCCGAAGCGCTTATGCAGGTCGATGACCTCGATCATCTTCCTGGCTGCGACGGGTTGCACCACTTCAACCCTGGGCGCGGCGGCGATACGCGGCTCACCGGCCAGCTTGGCGACAAACTGCACGATACGTTGGCAGGCCTGCGCCAGGCGCTCTTCGCCGAGGGTGAACGACAACCGCACGAAACCTTGTGCGGGTTCGCCGAATGCCGCCGCGTCCAGCACCGACACCCCGGCCTCGCGAAACAGGCGCCAGGCAAAATCCAGGGAGCCCAGGCCGGTGCCGCGCACGTCCACCAGTACAAACATCCCCGCTTGCGGCGCCTGCACCTGGATACCGGGGCACGCACTCAGCCCGGCCACTACCAGGTCGCGGCGGCGCCGGTAAATCTCGCGCATGCCCTGGGTCACTTCATCATGGGCCAGCACGGCGGCGGTGGCGGCTTCCATCACAAAGCCCGGCAAGCCGTACAGCATGCTGAGCACCAGGGTTTCGGCATGGGCGATCAGCGCGGGCGTGGCGATGAGCCAACCGATGCGCCAACCGGTCATGGCATGGGACTTGGATAGGCTGCCAATCACCACGCAGCGCTCGGCCATGCCCGGCAGTGCAGCGAGGCTGTGGTACTCGCCGTCGAATACCAGGCTTTCGTAGACCTCATCCACCACCACCCACAGGTCATGGGCGCTGGCCAGGTCTGCGATGGCTTGCAGCTCCTGCGGGTTGAGCACCACGCCGGTGGGGTTGTTCGGGTTGGAGAAGAAAATCGCCCGTGTGCGCGGGCTGATCGCGGCGGCGAGCAACGCGGCATCGACACGAAAGCCCGACTCAGGGGAACACGGCACGCGCACCAGTGTCGCGCCGCTGGCCTTGAGCGTGGCTTCGTAGGTGACGTACATCGGGTCGAGCACCAGCACCTCGTCACCGGCCTGCAACAGGCACAACGACGTCACGAACAACGCGTTCTGCGCACCGGCCACGGTGATGACGTTTGCGGCGTTGAGCGGGCGTGCCAGCGTCTGGCTGTAACGTGCGGCAATGGCCTCGCGCAGTGCCGGGCGCCCAGGGATTTCGGTGTAGTGAGTGTCGCCTTCACGCAAGGCGCTGACGGCGGCATCGGTAATGAAGGACGGCGTGGCGAAATCCGGGTCACCGACGCTGAGGATGATGATGTCTTCGCCCTGGCTGGCGGCGTGGAACGCGGCGTGGTGGATGTCCCAGGCCGCTACGCCCTGCCCTGCAATTCGTTCGACGAAGGGGGAAAACCGCATGCCAGAGCCTCTCGTTCAAGAAGAAAAAGCGCGAACCCGTTCTGTTGAAAACGGGTGGGTGCGGTCAACATAGTGCAAACTGAACAGTCGTTCAATGGGCGTGTTTGGCTCGGTGTCGTTTATCGTCCAAAGAGGTCGTTATGGCGATTTCCGCACATTTACAACCAGCCCTTTCAAAGTCTTGGAGGGCGAGCACTGCAACTGTGGCGAGCGGGCTTGTCCCGCGTTGGGTTGCGAAGCGACCCTGGAAAGAGGAATGCGCTGAGTCAGGCACGCTTCGGCCGCGGGTTTCAGGGCTGCTTCGCAACCCAACGCAGGACAAGCCTGCTCGCCACAGGGTGCTTATCACCTGTTCTACGGGGCTGACAGTTACAGCGGGTTCATCAGGTGCCGCGCTTCATGCAAAAACCTGGACATCCCTGTCGAAGGGTCAACACTTGGGCGGGGCTAAAAATTCCGCGCCGATGGGATCTTTTATCGTGCTGGCCAGGATACGGTCGATATGCGACAGGTCTTCGGGCGTCAGGTGCCAGCCGAAGGCTTCTTGATAGCCCTTCAGCTGCTCCGGGCGGCGGGCGCCCCACAGCGCGATGGTCGGGCCTTGGTCAAGCACCCAGCGCAGAGCCAGGGCGAGCACCGACTTGCCGTGGCATTCGCGGGCGTAGCTACTCAGCGCGGCCACGGCGGCCAAGTATTGCTCGAAGCGTGGCGGCTTGAACTTGGGGTCGAGCGTACGCACATCGTCGCCGGCAAAGCGCGTGGCTGTGTGCATGCTGCCGCTGAGCAAGCCCCGGCACAGCGGGCCGTAGGCCAGGACCACCAGCGAATGCTGTTTGGCGTAGGGCAGGATGTCGCTGTCGATGGCACGTTCGAACAGGTTGTACGGTGGCTGCACCGTGGCCAGGGCGGTGTACTGGCTGAAATCGTCCATTTGCGCCGAAGAATAATTACTCACGCCAACCGCCAGGATCTTGCCCTCACGGCGCAGGCGCTCCAGTTCATCGGCGGTTTCTTCCTGGGCTACCAACGGATCGGGCCAGTGCACCTGGTACAAGTCGATGTAGTCGGTTCCCAGGCGTATCAAGGAACCTTCGAGCTCTTTGCGAATGCGCTGGGCCGTGGCGTTGCGCCGGATGGCGCCGGTGTCCCATTGCAGCCCCGCCTTGGTCGCGATCACGGCGCTGTGGCGCACGCCGCGCAAGGCCTTGCCGATCAGCTCTTCGGACAGGCCAAAGCCGTACACCGGCGCGGTGTCGATCAGGTTGATACCCACCGCCAACGCGTGCCGCAAGGTGCGCGAGGCTTGCTCGGTGTCCGCGCCGCCCCACAGGTGCCCGCCCATGGACCAGGTGCCGAGGGCGATCCGCGAGACCGCCTGTTCGATGCCGGCAATTCTGATGGTCTCAACGCGCATGAAAATATCCCGTGGCTTGCAATAGTGCTTAGAAAAACAATTACTCTAAGTCATCCACGGTTGAATCGGGCTCAACGCCGCATACAGCCGAACTCCCGCATAAGAGGCTTGAAAATGGCTGCTTTCAACCGTTCCGAACTGGCCGATCTCAACGTGTTCATGGCTATCATCCGTCGCCGCAGCTTTCGCCACGCCGCCCATGAGTTGGGCGTTACCACCTCGGCCTTGAGCCACACCATGCGCAACCTGGAAACCCGCCTGGGGGTGAAGCTGCTGTACCGCACCAGCCGTGCCGTGGAACCCACCGATGCCGGTTCGCTGCTGGCAGAAAAACTCACCCAGGGCTTTGCCACCATCAAGGACGGCCTCGACACCCTGGAGTTGTACCGCGACGCGCCCATTGGCCGGCTACGCTTGAACGTGCCACGGGACGCGGCGGTATTGCTGCTGGCGCCGATCCTCGGGGACTTCTGCACCGCCTACCCGCAACTGCGCGTGGACCTGATCGTGCAGGACCAGATGATCGACATCATCGCCGAGGGCTACGACGCCGGTATCCGCTACGGCGCCACCGTGCCCCAGGACATGGTGGCGGTGCCCTTGACCGGTGAGCTGCGCTGGATCGTGGTCGCGTCGCCCGCCTACCTGGCCCGCCGGGGCACGCCGCAGGTGCCCAAAAGACCTGCTGCAACACGCCTGCATCCGCATGTACCTGGGCGACAAGACCACCTACAAGTGGGAACTGGGCAACGGCACCCGCCAGCAACGCATCGACGTGCCGGGCCACTTCAGCGCGGCTGATACCGAGACTATTGTGAATGCGGCGCTGCAAGGGGTGGGCATCGCCTACTGCCTGTCCAACCGCGTGGAACAGGAGCTCAAGGACGGCCGCCTGGTGGAGGTCATGCCCGACTGGGCCTGCCTGGGCGAGCCGTTGTGCATGTACTACCCGAGCCGACGGCAGTCGCAGCCAGGGCTGCGGCAGTTGATGGACATGATCCGGATGAAAACCATCGGCAAACAGTTGATCGAATAGGCTTCAATCCGGCGGCTCGGTAGCGTCACCCTCCTGGTCAATCAACGGCACGGTTGCATCGTCCATCAAGGAACCCGGGTCTTCGTTGCCCGGGTCATTCGGTTCTTCTTCCTCGCAGTCGTTTGCCATGACGCTCTCCTCGGTTATGAGCCAGGGTTATCCACCTGAATATAGAACGCGTACGCCCCCAGCAACAGCCAGAACACCATGAACAGCCAGGGCGCTCGCATTGAGAATAGCAGCGACTTGCGATAGCCCTTGTGGGACGACTCCATCTCGGAAAACAACGGTGACTCATCGTAGGCCAGGCCCATCACCGGCTCGCTGCGCAGCAGTTCACTCTGTTTGTAGTGCCAATGGTCGATGATCTCGTAGGCCGCACGGATCCCCGGCCAGGCATTCAACGAGCTGAGCACGCCGAGCATCACCAGGAACACCGGCACCACCAGGGTGAACAGCTTGCCCCACTCAGGGTTGAGGTTACCCATGCCGGAGACGAAGGCGATCACCAGGAATGACTGCGCGGTGAGGTAGGCGTCGGTGCGGTTGGCCAGGATGGTGGTTTCGTACTGGATTTCGCGCCGGTAGAAGTCCAACCGGTCCTTGGGCGAACCGAAGATCTTCGCGTTGTGTTCGCTGTGGTCGGTCAGGGCCGCTTCCGGCGTATGGGGAGAGATGATTCTGGGCACGACGGTGCTCCCAGCAGGTTCGAGTCCTGTTAGAAGAGTCGGTGGCGAGTGAAGTTCAAGTTTGTTCATGCACCAAGTCGGGGCACCTTCAAGCCGCTGCCCTCTTGTGGTGAGCGGGCTTGTTGGGGTGATGGCCTTCTGTGGTGAACAGGCTTCTGTGGCGAGCGGGCTTGCCCGGCGTTGGGCTGCGCAGCGGCCCCAGAAAGAGCGGGAGCGCTGCGCACTCCAACGCGGGGCAAGCCCGCTCACCACAACAAGCCCGCTCACCACAAGATTCGCGGTTTCGGCACAGGCATTGCTTTATCCATTCATCTGCCCGGATACAGGAGCATTCGTTACCCCCCGACCCAGAGCCGACCCCACAAGAAAGTAAGGACCAGGCCCAGTGGCACCCTTAGCCACGGGCTCATAAAAAATGCGTTTTTTGAAACGGCAGTGCCACCCAAGCGTCCCTCGGCACTGACAAGGTACTGGAATGGCTCGATCTTTCTTCGATGAAATGAATGACGCAAACGGCGCCTGCCGTGCGCATTATCAGGACTTCTCCCGCTGGCTGGCGAATACGCCGCCGGAACTGCTGGCCCAGCGTCGCCGCGAAGCCGATTTGCTGTTTCACCGCGCCGGGATCACCTTCACCCTCTACGGCGACGAACAAGACACCGAGCGCCTGATCCCCTTCGACATCATCCCGCGCAGCATCCCTGCCAGTGAATGGAGCGTGATCGAACGCGGCTGCATCCAGCGCGTCAATGCGCTGAACATGTTCCTCGCCGACATCTACCACGACCAGCGCATCATCAAGGCCGGGATCATTCCCGCGGACCAGGTGCTGGGTAACGAGGGCTATCAGAAGGCCATGGTCGGCCTGGACCTGCATCGCGACATCTACTCGCACATCTCCGGTGTCGACCTGGTGCGTGACGGCGATGGCACCTACTACGTGCTCGAAGACAACCTGCGCACCCCCAGCGGCGTCAGCTACATGCTCGAAGACCGCAAGATGATGATGCGCCTGTTCCCCGAGGTGTTTGCCAAGCAACGCATCGCGCCGGTGGACCACTACCCCAACCTGCTGCTCAAGACCCTCAAGAGCTCCAGCCGCCTGGACAACCCCAATGTGGTGGTGCTGACCCCGGGGCGCTTCAACAGCGCGTTCTTCGAACATGCGTTCCTGGCCCGGGAAATGGGCGTGGAACTGGTGGAAGGCGCCGACCTGTTCGTGCACGACCTCAAGGTGTTCATGCGCACCACCGACGGCCCCAAGCCGGTGGACGTGATTTATCGGCGCATTGATGACGCCTTCCTTGACCCCAAGGCCTTCAACCCCGAGTCGATGCTCGGCGTGCCCGGCCTGGTCGCGGCCTATTGCGCCGGCAACGTAGTGCTGGCCAATGCCATCGGCACCGGCGTGGCGGATGACAAATCGATCTACCCCTATGTGCCGGAAATGATCCGTTTCTACCTGGACGAAGAACCGGTGCTACAAAACGTACCGACCTTCCAGTGCCGCAAGCCCGATGAACTGTCCCACGTCCTGGCCCACCTGCCGGAACTGGTGGTCAAGGAAACCCAGGGGTCCGGCGGCTACGGCATGCTGGTCGGCCCGGCCTCCAGCGCCGCCGAGATCGAGGACTTCCGCCAACGCATCAAGGCGCGTCCCCATGCCTACATCGCCCAACCGACCTTGAGCCTGTCCACCTGCCCCACCTTCGTCGAAAACGGCATCGCCCCACGGCATATCGACCTGCGGCCCTTTGTGCTGTCGGGCAAGGAAACCCGCCTGGTGCCCGGTGGCCTCACCCGCGTGGCATTGAAGGAAGGCTCGTTGATCGTCAACTCGTCGCAAGGCGGCGGAACCAAGGACACCTGGGTGGTGGAGGGCTGAGTATGTTGAGTAGAACCGCCGCAGATCTGTACTGGATGTCCCGTTACCTGGAGCGTGCCGAAAACCTGGCGCGCATGCTCGAAGTCAGTTACTCGCTGTCGTTGATGCCACAAGCCGGGCGCAGCGACGGTCTGGACGAACTGGCCATGTCGTTGCTCAGCAGCGGCACCCTGGACAGCTACCTTGAGCGGCATAAACAGCTGGATGCCGAGCGCATGCTGCACTTCTTCGCCCTCGACGAAGAAAACCCCGCCAGCATCTACAACTGCCTGCGCGCCGCCCGTGGCAATGCCCACGCCGTACGCGGACGCATCACCGCCGACATGTGGGAAAACCTCAACGCCACCTGGCTGGAAATGCGCAGTATCGCCGCCGGCGGCCTGGCGCGACATGGCATCAGCCACTTCTGTGACTGGGTCAAGCAGCGTTCGCACCTGTTTCGTGGTGCCACCTCGGGGACGATCATGCGCAATGACGCCTATCGGTTCATTCGCCTCGGCACCTTTGTCGAGCGCGCCGACAACACCCTGCGTTTGCTGGATGCGCGCTACGAGATGTTCGGCGAGGAATCGGAAGAAGTCAGTGATTTGTCGGCACGCGGTTATTACCAGTGGAGCGCCCTGCTCCGTGCGTTGTCGTCGTTCGAGGCGTATACCGAGCTGTACCCGAACGCGTTGAATGCCCGTTCCGTGTCCGAATTACTGCTGTTGCGCAGCGATGTGCCGCGCTCGTTGCATGCGTGCATCGAGGAGTTGAGCCATATCCTCGCGGACCTGCCCGGCAGTTATGGGCGCACGGCGCAGCGCCTGGCAGCGGAGTTCGAGGCGCGGCTGCGGTATACGGGGATTGATGAAATCCTTGAAGACGGCCTGCACAGCCGTCTTACGGAATTTATCGACACCGTGCGCGAACTGGCGCGGGCGATTCACAGCTCGTACCTGGAGGTCATCTAACGTCCACTGGGATTAAACAATGTGGGAGGGGGCTTGCCCCCGATAGCAGTGGGTCAGTCAGCCAATTCGGGGACTGATTCACCGCTATCGGGGGCAAGCCCCCTCCCACATTCCGGTTACTGGTGTTTTACCAGCACCGGCTCGGCGCGGTACTGGTCGGGGAAAAGCTTCTTGAGCTGCGCCACCTTCGGCAGATCATTGATCACGATGTACGGGTAAGACGGGTTCTCGGTGAGGAAGTCCTGATGGTAGGACTCCGCCGGGTAGAACACCTTGCCCATCTCGATTTTAGTGACGATGGGTGCGTCGAAGGACTTGGCCGCATCCAGCTGGGCAATGTAGGCCTGGGCGACTTTTTGCTGGTCGGCATTCTGCGCAAAGATCGCCGAACGGTACTGGGTGCCGGTGTCAGGGCCCTGGCGGTTGAGTTCGGTGGGGTTGTGGGCCACTGAGAAGTAGATTTGCAGCAATTTGCCGTAGCTGATCTTGCTCGGGTCGTAGGTGACCGACACCGACTCGGCGTGGCCGGTGTTGCCGTCGCTGACGGACTCATACTGCGCCGTGCTTGCGGCGCCGCCATCGTAGCCGGACACGGCGTTTTTCACGCCTTGCACATGCTGGAACACCCCTTGCACACCCCAGAAACAGCCCCCGGCGAACACAGCGGTTTGCAGGTTGCCGGCTTCGGCGGGCAGGTCCAGCGCGGGTGGCGCGATCACTACGGCGTCGGCGGCGGCGCCGAAGGAAAAGGCCTGGCTTTGGCCGACGAACGCGGCGAAGGCCAACACGGGCAGGTATTTGAATACATTCATGGCAGGCACTCCGGGTTAACCAAAGGTGAAGGCATACGCCGACACGTTGGGGTCAAGGAATTCAATGGTGAAGGTGCGGTCTTGCACGGCACCCGGTTGACGCACCAGTTGGTACAACCGTTGTTCGGTGACGGTGCCGCTGCCATCCGGCGTGACGTCGGTGCCATGGGCATCGCCAAGCGCCTGGCCGTCGAGCGTGACCTTGAAACGCACCGGTTTGCCGTCGGCGCCCGGGGCGAGCACCAGGTGCAGGTCGCGGGCGTGGAAGCGGTAGACGATGCGCCCACCGGCCTGGTCGAGGGTGGCTTGCTGGCCGCCGACGTTCCATTGGCCTTGCAGGGTCCAATTATTGAGTGCCAGGGGGCCGGACTTGACGAAGTTTTCGGCGCGCTGCGAACCCAGGTAGGTTTCCGGCGACTGCACCTCGTTCATGTCCGGCGCTTCTTGCACGCCCTTGGCATCGGCCTCGATCAAACCGCCCGCGACGTTCTTCGCGCCGGCTTCACGCAGCAACTGCTGGATCACTCGCTCCGACTCGGCGTAGTCGCCTTCACCGAAGTGGTGATAACGAATCTGGCCCTTGGCGTCGGCAAAATAATGCGCCGGCCAGTACTGGTTGTTGAACGCGCGCCAGATCTTGTAGTTGTTGTCGATGGCCACCGGGTAAGTGATGCCCAGGTCCTTCATGGCCTGGGTGACGTTGTTCACGTCGCGCTCAAAGGCGAATTCCGGCGCATGCACGCCGATCACCACCAGGCCCTGGTCGCGGTATTTTTCGGCCCAGGCCTTTACATACGGCAGAGTGCGCAGGCAATTGATGCAGGAGTAGGTCCAGAAATCCACCAGCACCACCTTGCCCTTGAGTGCTTCGGCGGTCAGTGGCGGGCTGTTGAGCCATTGCACGGCGCCATCGAGGGATGGCAGCGCGCCTTCGATCGGCAAGGTGTCGCTGTGATTGGCGGCCATCATCATCGCACCGCCGGGCTGCGCCGGCTTGGCGCTGAGGCGATCCACCAGGCTTTGTTCCAGGCCACCGGTGGACGCGGTCGACAGCCGCGACAGCACGCCTGTGTCGAGGCCCAGCGCAATCGCGGCCACACCGGCCAGCATCAGCGCGCCCAGGCCACGGCGCAGCCATTCGCCGGCACCGAGGGACTTTTTCATGAAACCAAAGACTTTACCGCCGACCAGCAACGCCAGCGCGAGGGAGGTGGCAGCACCGGCGGCGTAAGCCAGCAAGAGCAAGGTAGTACCGATGCTGGCGCCCTGCAGCGCGGCACCGGTGAGCACCAGCCCCAGGATCGGCCCGGCGCACGGCGCCCACAGCAGCCCGGTGGCCACGCCGATCAGGAACGACGCGCCCGGACGCGGCCTGGCATCGGCCCCGGCGGCTTCCGACAAACGACTGCCGGCGGCTACCAGTGGGCGCGTCAGGCGCTCCGAGAGTTGCGGCAACAACAACGTGAGTCCGAACAGGGCAACGCACAGCAACGCGAGCCAGCGCCCGTATTGATTGACTTGCACCACCCAGCCGCCGCCCACCGCCGCCAGCGAGGCCACCAGGGCGAATGTCACCGCCATCCCCGCTAACAGCGGCAAGCCACTGCGCAAAAACGGCTGCCCGGTGCGAGCGAAGACAAAAGGCAGAACAGGCAGGATGCACGGACTGACGATTGTCAGCACGCCGCCCAGGTACGCGAGAACCAGAAGCCACATGGGATGGACCCTTATAAGAAATAGACATCGGCTTACGCCGCCGTGAACGTCATGGCGGCGCCGTTCATGCAGTAGCGCAGGCCGGTGGGTGGCGGGCCGTCATCGAACACGTGCCCCTGGTGGCCGCCACAGCGGCGGCAGTGGATTTCCTTGCGCACCACGCCGTAGGACGTATCGGTATGGCTGGCCACCGCGTTGTCCAGTGGCTGCCAGAAACTCGGCCAGCCGGTGTGACTGTTGAACTTGGTGGTCGAGGCAAACAGCGGCAGCGCGCAACCGGCACAGGCGAAGGTGCCGGCGCGGTGTTCATCGTTGAGCGCGCTGCTGTAGGGGCGTTCGGTGCCCTCCTCGCGCAGGATGGCGTATTGCTCGTCGGTGAGCAGGCTGTGCCATTGCGCGTCGGTGTGGCTGACCTCGAAGGTTTCGGCGGCTTCGGCTTCGGTGACCATACTGAGTTGCTTGAGCAGGCCGCCCGCCAGGACGGCGACACCCAGGCCGCCACTGGCCAGGAGTATTTGTCGGCGTGAGTACATGGTGCTTTCCCTCTTTGAAGTGAGGGAATCTTGGGCTGTTTACGGTCGCGGAATCCTCACGCAGAGTTAAACAATTCGTGATAACTACACTGTTGCAAAAGCCGCACAATGCGCGAACTACAAGCGAAGGTTTCTCTTACATGGATCAGCCCAAACGTGTCCTGGTGGTCGAGGACGATGCCCATATCGCCGACCTGATCTGCCTGCACCTGCGTGACGAACAGTTCGAGGTGGTGCACAGCGCCGATGGCAACGAAGGCCTGCGCCTGCTGGAGCAAGGCGGCTGGGATGCGCTGATCCTCGACCTGATGCTGCCCGGCGTCGACGGTCTGGAGATCTGTCGCCGCGCCCGCGCCATGACGCGCTACACCCCGATCATCATCACCAGCGCACGCTCCAGCGAACTGCACCGCATCCTCGGCCTGGAGCTGGGCGCGGATGATTACCTGGCCAAGCCGTTTTCCATGCCGGAACTGGTCGCCCGCGTGAAGGCGTTACTGCGCCGGGTCGACGCCATGGCGCGCAACCTGAAGATGGACGCCGGCAGCCTCGACCTCGGCCAATTGTTCATCAACCCGCTGACCCGCGACGCCACGTTGCAAGGCCAGCGCCTGGACCTGACCCCGCGGGAATTCGACCTGCTGTACTTCTTCGCGCGTCAACCGGGCAAAGTGTTCTCGCGCATGGACTTGCTCAACGCGGTGTGGGGCTACAGCCACGAAGGCTATGAACACACGGTCAACACCCACATCAACCGCCTGCGGGCCAAGGTCGAAGCCGACCCGGCCAACCCGGCGCGCATCCTCACGGTGTGGGGCCGTGGCTACAAGTTTGCCGAGAGCCCGCCATGAAGCTCACCCTCACCCAGCGCCTGTCGCTGGTGTTCGCGGTTTTGCTGTTGATCTGCAGCGGCACGTCGGCGTGGCTGCAGGTGCGTTCCAACCACATGCACGAGCTGGAAGTGGTGCAAGGCCTGTCCCGCGATCTCGCGGCGCATATCGCCCGCGACACCCAACTGATGGACGCTGATGGCCTCAAGCCCGACGCCGTGCGCAACCTGTTCAGCCAGTTGATGCTGGTCAACCCCAGCGTCGAGGTGTACCTGCTCGACATCGATGGCCGTGTGGTCGGCAACGCCGCGCCCAGCGGCCACCTGCTGCGTGACAAGGTCGACCTGGCGCCCATCCGGCGCTTCCTGGCGGGCTTCATGCTGCCGATCCTCGGGGACGACCCGCGCAGCGTCGATGGGCGCAAGGTATTCAGCGCCGCGCCCCTCACCGCCGGCGGACAGCAAACCGGGTTCCTGTATGTGGTCCTGCTCGGTGAAGCCCACGATGCGTACGACGCCAAGGACGCCACAGGCATGGCCTTGAAGATTGCCCTGTGGTCCATCGGCCTGGTCGCCCTGCTCTGCCTGATGGCCGGCCTGATTGCATTTGCCTGGATCACCCGGCCGCTGCGTCAACTCACCGACAAGGTTGGCCAGTTCGACATCAATGGCGCGCCCAAACCGGCAGAAACCACCGCACCGCCACTCACCAGCGGCGATGAGATTGCGGTGCTGGACCAGGCCTTCATGCAAATGGAGAACCGCCTGGGCGAACAATGGCGCGCCATCACCCATCAGGACCAGGAACGCCGGGAAATGGTCGCCAATATCTCCCATGACCTGCGCACACCGCTGGCCTCTTTGCATGGCTATCTGGAAACCCTCTCGCTCAAGGACGCCAGCCTCAGCCCGGAAGAGCGCCGTCGCTACCTAGGGATTGCTTTGGACCAGAGTCGCAAAGTCGGCGGCCTGGCCCAATCGCTGCTGGAACTGGTACGCCTGGAGCATGGCTTTGTGCAGCCAGTGATCGAAGGTTTTTCATTGCCCGACCTGGTGCAGGACATCTTCCAGAAATTCGAACTCACCGCCGAAGCACGCGGCATCACGCTGACGGCGAGCCTGCCGCCGCAGGTGCCGACGGTGCAGGCAGACCTGGGGTTGATCGAACGGGTGCTGACCAACCTGTTGGACAATGCCCTGCGGCACACACCGGTGAATGGCGAAATCGAGGTCATCCTGTCGCCTCAAGCACACGCGGTAGCGGTCACGGTCAGCGACAGCGGGCCTGGCATCGACGCTGAATTACGCGAAGGCTTGTTCCTGCGCGCATTCACCATTGGTGGCGCCCGGCGCGACGGGGGGTTGGGCCTGCGCATCGTGCACCGCATCCTGCAACTGCACGGGCGCAGCATCAGCCTGGTGGACCGCCCCGGCCGAGGTGCGACCTTTACGTTTTGCCTAGAAACCCGAGCATCAGCGCGTTGACCTGTTGCCCCTGCTCGTTCTGGATCCAGTGGCCGCAGTTGGGCAGCACGTGCTGCTCAAGCTGAGGTACTGAGTCCGGCATACGCTTGAGCGTATGCGCCTCGAATACCCCGACCGGGTCGCGGTCGCCGATCAGGAACAACGTGGGTTGCAGCACCTGCTTGCCCGCCAGGTGTTCCGTGCGTTGCCAATTGCGCTCGAAGTTGCGGTACCAGTTCAACGGGCCGCGAAACCCCTGCTCGGCGAAGGTTTGCACGTAGACGTCGAGGTCTGCCTGGGAGCACCAGTGTGGCAACGCGCCGGGTGCTGGAACGCCTTCAAGCAACCTGGCATTCGCCGGTTTGCGTTGCAAAAACACATCCTGATCCTGCATGAACAGCCGCAATGTGCGTTCGATATCGGCGTTCAATTCCTGCTCGGCAACGCCGGGTTCCTGGAAATACAGGATGTAGTTGAAACGGTCGGCGTACAGCTCACGCATGATTTCTATCACCGGCCGCCGCGCTCGCCCGGCGAACGGCACCGACATCGTGATCAGGCGCGTGACCCGTTCAGGTTCGAGCAACGCCATGTGCCAGGCCACCACCGCGCCCCAGTCGTGGCCGACCATCACCACCTGGGAATGACCAAAGTGGTCCATGGCCTGCTGGATATCGCCGCATAGCGTCAGCACGTCGTAATCAGCCACCTCGGCCGGTGCGCTGGAATGGCCGTAGCCACGCATTTGCGGGGCAAATACCCGATAGCCCGCCGCCGCCAGCGCGGGAATCTGCTCGCGCCAGGAGTGCCAGCACTCCGGGAAACCGTGCAGCAGCCAGATCGGCGTGCCCTGCTCAGGGCCGACAATGTGGACACTCAACTCAATACCGTTGACGCTGATGATCTGCTGGCTCATGGGCATCGCCTTCTTCCAGGTTTTTGCCAGCGTGCGCGATTGCCGGCCACGGCGCCAGCATCATTGATAGCAGGAATAACTCACGCCAGCGCCCACCAGCGCGGCAACAACTGGCGTACCCGGCCTTCTCCGAAACGGTCATCGATCAGCATCACCACGCCCCGGTCCTGCTGGCTGCGGATCACCCGGCCCGCCGCCTGCACCACCTTCTGCAGGCCGGGATACAGGTAGGTGTAGTCGTAGCCCGCGCCGAAGATCGCACCCATGCGCAGTTTCATCTGTTCATTCACCGGGTTCAGTTGCGGCAACCCGAGGGTGGCAATGAACGCACCGATCAAGCGTGCCCCCGGCAGATCGATGCCCTCGCCAAAAGCGCCGCCCAGCACGGCAAAGCCGATGCCCTGGCTGTGCTCGGTGAACTGGTCGAGGAACGCCTGGCGCTCGGCCTCGGCCATGCCGCGTGACTGCTGCCACAGCACGATCTGCGGATGTCGCTCGGCGAGTAACTGCGCGACCTGTTGCAGGTAATCGAAGCTTGAGAAAAACGCCAGGTAGTTGCCCGGTTGTTGCGTGTACTGGTGCGCAATCAGCTCGACGATAGGCTCCAGCGAAGCGTGGCGATGCACGAAGCGCGTGGAGATTTCATCGACGATGCGCACCTGCAATTGCTCGGCCTTGAACGGTGATTCCACGTCGACCCATGCGGTGTCGGCCGGCAGGCCCAGCAGGTCGGCGTAGTAATGCCGGGGGCTCAGGGTCGCGGAAAACAGCACGCTGCTGCGGGCAGCCGTCAATCGTGGGCGGATGAATTCGGCGGGCACCACATTGCGCAGGCACAGCGTGGAACTGCTGCGTTTGCCGCTGAGCTGGCGCTTGCTGATGTCGAAAATGAAGTGCTCGTTGAACAGCTCCGCCACCTTGGCAAATTGCAGCACGTCGAAATAGAAGGTTTGCAGGTCGCCGCTGAGGGACTCCGGATGCTCGTTGAAGTATTCGCCCATGGCGCTGGCGCACAGGCTCAGGGCCTGCAGCAGTTTGTCCGGGCGGACGGCGTAGGCCTGGTACGGCGCGAGCTGGTCCTTGTGCAGCGCGTTCCACTCACGGTTGAGGCGCTGCAAGGGTTTCTTCAACGGCTCCGGGGCGCTGTCACGCAGGGTCTTGAGGTGGTACTGGTCGAGGCTGGCGCTGTACATCGAACGCGCCCGTTCGACCAGGTTGTGCGCCTCGTCCACCAGCACCGCCGCGCGCCATTGGTTGAGCTGGGCCAGGCTGAACAGCATGGCGCCAAAGTCAAAGTAGTAGTTGTAGTCGGCGACCACCAGGTCGGCCCAGCGCGCCATTTCCTGGCTCAGGTAGTACGGACAGACCTGATGGGCCAGGGCCACGTCACGCAGGTTGCGCTGATCGAGCAGGCGCACCCTGGACGCGGCGATGCGCGCGGCGGGCAAGCGGTCGTAGAAGCCCTTGGCCAACGGGCAGGACTCGCCGTGACAGGCTTTGTCCAGGTGCTCGCAGGCTTTGTCCCGCGCCACCAGTTCCAGCACGCGCAGTGGCAAGCCAGGGCGGCTGGCATACAACACTTGGGCGGCGTCCAGGGCGAGTTTGCGGCCGGGGGTCTTGGCGGTGAGGAAGAACAGCGTGTCCAGTTGCTGGGGCGCCAGGGCCTTGAGCAACGGGAAAATCGTGCCGATGGTCTTGCCGATGCCGGTCGGTGCCTGGGCCATCAGGCAGCGGCCGGTGCTGACCGCCTTGTACACCGACTCGGCCAGTGAACGCTGGCCAGGGCGAAAATCCGCATGGGGGAACGCCAGCTCCTGCGCGGCGGCGTTGCGCGCTTCGCGGTGCTGCATTTCCTGCTCGGCCCAGCCGAGGAACAGCGCGCATTGCTGGTTGAAGAACGCTTCCAGGTCGCTGGCGTCGAAGCGTTGATTGAGCAGCGTCTCGCCCTCGCCGACGATATCGAAGTACACCAGCGCCAGGTCGATGTCCGGGAGCCCGAGTTTCTGGCACATCAACCAGCCATACACCTTGACCTGAGCCCAGTGCAATTGCCGATGGTTGGCGGGCTGCGCATCGAGGTCACCACGATAGGTCTTCACTTCTTCCAGGCGATTGGCGTCCGGGTCATAGCCATCCGCCCTGCCCCGCACCGTGAGCTGCTGGTATTGACCCTCCAGCGCCACTTCATTCTGGTAGTGCTGGCTGCGCCGCGAGGCCACGGTGCGGTGGCCGGCGATGCCCTCCTGGGCGCTCGGCGACGGCGTGAAGCGCAGGTCGAGGTCACCGACCTTGGCCGTGAATTCGCACAGCGCCCGCACCGCCACGGTGTAACTCAAGCGGGCTCTGCCCAGCGCACATAGCAGACCGTCACCGGCATCTGGTACTCGCCGCAGAACTCCAGCCAGCGCAGTTGGTTGTCTTGCAGGCGATCGCCGGGGCCTTTCACCTCGATCATGCGGTAGGTCTTTTGCGCGGGCCAGAACTGGATCAGGTCGGGCATGCCGGCGCGGTTGGCGCGAATGTCCAGCAGCAGCCGCTCGAACCAGTAGCGCAGGTGCTCGGCGGGCAAACAGGCCAGCGCCTGCTCCAGCAGCTCTTCGCTGAGCAGGTTCCAGAACACGAAGGGCGACTGGATGCCCCATTTGTCGCGGTAGCGTTGGCGGATAGTGGTTTTGTAGCGCTCGTCCTGCAGCTGCTCGAAACACGCGGCGAACAGCGGCGCTCGGCGCTGGTGAAAATCCGCGCTGTGCAGGTCGGCAGGGCCGCGCTGGAACGGGTGGAAGAACGAACCCGGCAGCGGCGCAAAAATCACCTCCCAGCACAGCAGGCCGAACAGCGAATTGATCAGGCCGTTTTCCACGTAGTGCACCGGCCCATCCGGCTCGCTGAGGTGCGCCTGCACGCAGTACTCCACCGACATCAAGGGTTCCGGCAGCGTGAGGGCCAGGTCCAGGCGCGTCAACGGTCGTGGCTTGACCTTGGGCAATGCCGGCTCGCCGAGTTTGCGGCGCAGGCGCGGGATGACGCGCAGCAAGTGCTGCTGTTCGGCGGCGCTTTCCGGCGCCTGTTGGGCGGTGTTCGCCAGGGCCATGGCGTGGGCGTAATCCTCCTGGCGCTCGAGCACGCGGATCAACCGTGAGCGGGCACCGGGGTAGGTGCAGTTCCGGTAAATCCGCTCCGCCAGGGCCAGCTCGGCAGTACGCTCGCAATATTGACCCATCTGAAACAACAACTTGGCGCGGCGTTTCTCCAGCCAGGGGTTATCGGTGTCCAGCGTGGCAATCCCGGCCAGTACATCTTCCAGCGGCTCACCGGCCTCGTACGCCTGCTGGCATTGGTGCAGGAACAGATACCCCTGCACATCGTCACGGTGGCGCAAACCACGGGATTCGGCGCAGAACTCGACTTTTTCATAGGTGTAGATGCCCAGGTCAGCCAACACGAACTCGGACCAGTCCTGATGCAGGTTGCCGAAGAACATCAGGCGCAGACGGTCGCACAGTTCCATCACAGTAAGGCTGAACAACCTGTCGGCCAGGTCGGGGCACCAGGTGGCAAAGCTGCGGCTGTCGGTGAATTGTGCCGACAACCCTTCCAGCCAATCGGTTTTCTTGCCTTTGGGCTGCTCGATCCAGGGTTTGAAAGTGGCCAGGATTTCACCTTTTTGCAGCACGGCGAACAGCTCTTCAAAGGCCAGCAGGTACTGATCGTCCACCCAACCCAGTTCCATCAGCGGCCCGGCAGCAGCGTGGGGGCAACCAATCTCCAGGTAATTGAGCTTGCCCGCACGAAAGTGCACGCCCTTGCGCATCACCATGCGCACCAAAAGCGCCTGGGACGCCTGCGGCAACCTGTCAAATTGCTGAATAAAACGCTGTTCGTCCGGGTCGAGCAAATCGGCATAGCGCAGCCCCAGCCAGAGCAGCACTTGGCGGAAGTTATGCAGGTAATACAGGGGATCGTCGAGGGGATTGGCCATTTCACGCGCTGATCGAATACTGGTTATGCATACAGAGTGCCGCTCCAAATGCGGTGTTGCAATCGGTAATAGATAAATGGCGCCTGCAACTTTTTGTATAAAAGCGATCAGATGGGAGAATCGATGGCGTAACATTTGTGGCCCGCCGCCTCTGGCGCGGGACTTTTCAAAGTCAAGGTAAGGGTTATGAACATGAAGAATTTGGGTCTGCCGCTGGTTGCACTCACTTTTCTGGTATTGGCCGGTTGCGCGACGCAAACCGTAGTGACACTGCAAAATGGCACGCAGTATTTGACCAAGGACACCCCAAACGCCAAGACCGCCGATGGCTTCTACGAATTCACCGACATCGCCGGTAAGCGGGTACGGGTCAAGGCTGCCGATGTCGCGACGGTGATCAAAGAAAAATAACAATGAAAAGCCCCGCAGTGCGGGGCTTTTTTTGCATTGTCGCCCTGTCAATACCGGTAATACGGGTGGTAATACGGGTGATAGTAGGGATGGTAATAGTACGAGTGGTAGTACGGGTGATAGCAGCACGGGCCCGAATACGCCGGGTACACCGCACACCCACCCAACCCCAGTAGTACCAGGGCGCACAGCAACAATCGCAATCGGCACATGCTCGGTTCCTCCCACGTCATCACGCGAAACGGCTCGCTTGATCGTTAAACGCAGGCGTACCGGGCGATCCGTCGCAACAAATAGTTAGATATTTATTTACCGAAGGATTTTCCACGCCGCTGCGTGCAACCGATACCACAGGCCTTACCGGGTGATGGCTGGTGGGGGCAGCATCGCATTGATCAGCCGATGCTGACGCCGTCCGCCCACAGGCCGCCATGCCCGACGCCCACCAAAGTCACCGAGTCGGCGCCAAAGGTGAGCACCGTATCCGCGCCAACCACTTTTGCATGGTCGCGCAGGTCGGTGCTGCCTTCCACATCCTTGAACACCAGCTTGTCCGTGGGTTGATAGCCAATCACCCGATCGTTGCCGAAGTGGCCGCTGAACAGAAAGGTGTTATGCCCACTGTTATCGCGGATCGTGTCATTACCCTTGCCGCCCTCGATAAAGTCCGCGCCCTTGCCGCCCTGGATCAGGTCATTGCCGTCGCCGCCGATGATGAAGGTATTGCCTTTATGCGGTTCGGCATTGCGGTTGAGGTCCTGCACCCAGGTGTTGGCCCGCGCCGGGTCGGACAGGTTGGCCACGATCACGGTGGAATCGCGAGTCATCTGCCCGTAGAAGCCCGATTCGAGAATACGCGTCATGCCATCGCCATAGCCGGTGGGCAGGTGCGAGATCCAGGTCGGCAGGTTGACGATGGAGAACGGCATCACATTCCACAGCGTCGACGCATAGTGGTCGTTGAAGCTGACGATGTTGTCGGTGGTCGACTCATGGGGTTTGTCGTGCACGCCCAGGGACGACAGGTTGAAGGACGAGCCATCCAGGGCCCGGAACACCGGGTCGTTTTCGTAGCCGATATTGAGCACCTTGTCGCCGGCACTCTGGGTCGGCGAGGCATAGGCCACGTAGTTGGTATCCTTGTAGAACCCGGCCCATTGGTTGTTGCTCAGGTCGGCCATGCTGTTGACCGCCAGGCCGCCCAGGCTATGCCCACTGACCACCACATCCTTGCCGCTCAAGCCATGGGCGCTGGCGTAGTCGGCGACATTTTTGAGCAAGCCGCCGAAGGCTTCGCCGGCGTAGTTCTTCGCGTAATCCTTTGGCCCCAGGGCCGCGAGCAAGTCGCTGACCAGATCGCCGATAGAATCGCTGATCAGGGTTTCCCGTGGTCCGGAGGTGCCGCGAAAGCCAATGCCGATTTCCAGCAGCTTGCCGGCATCATCGTACTTGCCCAGCACCTCGACCTGGGCGGTGGTGTAGCCGGCCTTTTCGCCGAAGAAAGTGCCACGGGCATCGACCTTGCCACCGTAGCCCAGGGCGCTGGCGCTGAGCGGCGTCCAACCGGCCTTTTGCACTGCTTCCAGGGCGGCTTTTTCCGAATCCGGGTTCCACGGAATGCCGGGGATAACGCCCTGTGAATCGGTGCTGCCGAGCAACGCGCCGACCAATGTTGCCGGCAAGCCCAGCCCCAGGCCATTGTGCTGGTACCCCACGGCAAAGCCGTTATCCAGGTTGTGATAGCTGTACAACGTGATCGCCATCGCATCGGCGAACAACGCCTTGGAACCCTCGGTGCCGAGGTTTTTGTAGTCAAAGATACCCATGGTATTACCCCTCTTATTATTGATTTACACCCCTTGCAGGGCCGAACGCCTCATCCACTTTGGCCAAATCGGTATCGCGCAGATTGCCCGCGTAGTAATGCAACTTGGTCCAGGCCATCAGGTAGTCATACCGCGCCTGGGCCAGATCACGCCGGGTGCTGTAGAGCTGCTGCTCGGCGTTCAATGCGTCGAGGTTGACCCGCTCGCCACCGAGGATGCTTTGCCTGGTCGACACCACCAGCGCCTCAGCCGACACCAGGGCCTTCTGGTACGCGCGCAATTTGCTCACCCCCGACAGGCAGGCGCTGAACTGGCGGCGCAGTTCGATCAGGGTTTCGCGGGTCTTGCCCTCAAGCTCGTACTCGGCCTGCTCCATGGCGCGGCTGGCCTGGCGGGTAGAGGCCGAGATGCCGCCACCGGCATACAGCGGCAGGCTGACTTCGACGCCGATGGTGTTGGTGTCGTAGCGCTGGTTGTAGGTGTTGCCGCTGTCGGACTCCTGTTGACGCGAACTGGCATAGGCCGTGACCTTGGGCAGATGCCCGGCGCGGTTGCGTTCTACATCATAACGCGCCACTTCCAGGGCCTGGCGCTGGGAGGCCAGCGTGGGGTTGTTGCTGATCGCCAGCTCATGCCAGGTGTCGTAGTTGGCCGGGGTCAGGGTGAACGCGGCAAAACCCTGGTTCAGTGGCGCCAGGTCGTGGATGTCGACGCTCTGTACGCCGATCAAGGCGCCCAGCTCGCGCAAGGACGCGTCCTGTTCATCCAGCGCCTGGATCTCTTCGGCGGTGGCCAGCTCGTAGCGCGATTCGGCTTCCAGAATGTCCGTGCGAGTGCCCTCGCCCTGTTGGAACAAGTGCCGGTTCTGCTGGAACTGTTGCTCGAAGGCCTTCTTCTTGGCGCGGGCGATGTCGATCTGGTCCTGGGCGAACAAGGCCTGGGTGTAGTAGGTCAGCACCCGCACCAGCAACGCCTGGCTCTTGTCACGAAAGCTTTCATCGGCAAACAGCGCCTGGGCCACGCCCTTGCGGTAGTTGGCGTAGGCCTCGTAGTCGAACAGCGGCTGTTGCAGGCTGAAGGTGGAGCCGTAGCTGTTGTAGTTACGGTCGTCGTGATAATTGCCACCGCGCCCGTCTGGCAAGGTGGCCTGGGAGTTGTTACGGCCCTTGTTGTAGTTGTACGACAGCCTGGGCAGTAGCCCGGCGCGGCCGATGGTGCGGTTTTCCAGGCCGGCGTCGCGCTCCTTGATCGCACCGAGAAACACCGGATCGTTACGCAGGGCCTGCTCGTACACATCGAACGGGCCCATGGCCGCCTGGGCACTGGCGCAGGTCAACAGCAAGGCAATAAACACGGGTTTCATGCTCATTCCTCGGTCAGCGCCGAGCCGGCACGGTCGAGCAGCGGCTTGAACAGGTAATTGAGCAACGAGCGCTCGCCGGTGCGCACGAACATCTCGGCGGGCATGCCCGGCTTGATCACCAGCCCATGGAGTTTTTCCAAGGCCGCTTCGCTAACCGTGGTGCGCAGCACGTAGTAAGGCGCACCGGTCTTTTCATCGAGCATCTGGTCCGCGGAAATCAGGCTGACCTCCCCCGGCACCCGGGGCGTGCGGCTCTGGTTGAAGGCGGTGAAGAGGATGTCCACCGGCAGGTGCGTGCCGACCTTGTCCACCAGGTGTACCGGCAGGTGCCCTTCCACTTCCAGGCGCGTGCCCTGGGGCACGATTTCCAGCAGGGTTTCGCCGGCGCGGACCACGGCGCCCTCGGTGTGCACGCTGAGATTGACCGCAATGCCATCCGCCGGGGCGTTGATTTCGCTGTGCTGCAGGTCGAACCCGGCCGAGGTGAGTTGCTGCTCCAGGGTCAGGCTGCGCAGTTGCGCATCGGCCAACTGGCTGCGTACCTCTTTTTGATATTCCTCACTGTGTTGTTGCAGCTTGAGGCGCGACTCGAGAATGCCCTGCTCCACACGGCCACTTTCGCCGGTGTTTTGCGCCAGGTCCTGTTGCACCTGGGACAACTGCCGCTGGTACTCCATCAAGCGGTTGCGCGGGATGTAGCCGTTGTCGGCCAGGGGTTGCAGGTTGCTCAGTTGATCGCGCAGGGACTGGGCCTGGGCGGTCAGGTCAGTGCGCGCACGGCGCATACCGCCCAGCTGTGCGGTGGCGCCCTCGATATTGGCGCGGATGCCGGCCTGCTCGCGGGCAAAAGCTTCGCGGCGACTGCTGAACAACTGGCGCTGGCCTTCCAGCACCAACGCCAGGGCGGGGTCGGGATCGGCACTGAGTTCGACGGGAAAGCGGATGCTGGCGAGGTTGTCGCGCTCGCTCTGCCAGCGCGCCACGCTGGCCCAGGCCATGCGGTACTGGGCTTGCAGGGATTGCACGTCGGCCTGGTGCTGGGTCTGGTCAAGGCGGAACAGCGGTTGGCCTTGTTTTACAAGCTCGCCCTCCTTCACCAGGATCCGGCTGACGACGCCCGGGCTGAGGGTTTGCACGGCCTTGCGCTTGCCCGACACCACCACCGTGCCCTGTACCGGGATGCCCTGGTCCAGTGGTGCCAGGCTGGCCCACAGGAAAAACCCGCCGGCGCCGACCACGGTCAGCAACCATCCCATGCGCGTAAAAAACCTGGCGTCGTGCTCTTTGAAGCGTGGTTCAACTGTGATACTGCTCATGCGCCTGGATTCCTTGCGGCCTGGTACTGACGACTGAAACTCACGCCCGTTTTCTCCCTGGGCGTTTCCTGCTGGCCGGACAATGCGCGAAGCACCTCCTGGCTCGGCCCGAACGCTTGCAAATGACCGTCGCTGAGCACCAGCAACTTGTCGGCCTGGGCCAGCGCCGACGAACGATGGGTCACCAGCACCACGCTGCTGCCCTGGGCTTTCATCTGCACGATGGCGCTGGCCAGGGCGGCTTCGCCCACGGTGTCGAGGTTGGAGTTGGGCTCATCCAGCACGATCAGGCGCGGCCCGCCGTACAGGGCGCGGGCCAGGGCCACCCGTTGCTTCTGGCCGCCGGACAGGCCGCCGCCGTTGTCGCCCAGCACGGTGTCGTAGCCCTGGGGCAAACGCAGGATCAGTTCATGTACACCGGCCTGCTGTGCGGCACGCACCACCTGCTCGGGGTCGGCCTCGCGAAAGCGTGCGATGTTGTCGGCGATGCTGCCGCTGAACAACTCGATGTCCTGGGGCAGGTAGCCGATGTGCGGGCCCAGGTCGTCGCGGTCCCAGCGATGGATGTCGGCGCCATCCAGGCGCACGGTGCCAGCCAGTGTCGGCCATACGCCCACCAGCACACGGGCCAGGGTGGATTTGCCGGAGCCCGACGCCCCGAGCACACCGAGCACTTCGCCGGCGCCCAGATTGAAGCTGACCTGGTGCAAGGTCGCCATACGCCGCCCGGGCGGGCCGGCGCTGACCTGTTCGAAGCTGACCTGGCCCTTGGGCGCCGGCAGCTTCATCTGCTCGACCTCCGGGGGGAACTCGCGCAGCAAGTCATCCAGGCGCTGATAGGCCAGCTTGGCCGAACTCCATTGCTTCCACACCGCGATCAACTGGTCGATGGGGCTGAGCACCCGGCCCATCAGGATGGAGCCGGCGATCATCATCCCGGCGGTCATATCGCCCTTGATCACCAGCAACGCCCCCAGGCCGAGCACCAGCGATTGCAGGCACAGGCGCAGGGATTTGCTCAGGGAGGTGATCACCGAGCCGGTATCACTGGCCTTGTTCTGCAAGCCAAGAAACTGCGAATGCAACGCGAACCAACGGCTGCGCAGTGCGCCGAGCATGCCCATGGCCTGGATGGTCTCGGCATTGTGCAGGTGGCTGGTGGCCAGTTGCGTGGATTGCTGGGAGTAACCACTGGCCTCGCCCAAGGGCTTTTTGGTCAGGTATTCATTCAGGCACGCCAGGCCGATCAGCAGCACGGCGCCGGCCGTGGCCAACACGCCAAGCCACACGTTGAACAGGAAAATCACAAACAGGTAGATGGGAAACCACGGCGCATCAAAAAACGCGAACAGCGCCGGCCCGGTGATGAATTGGCGAATATGGGTCAAATCCCCCAGGGACTGCCCGGCGTGCCCCTGGCCGCGTTGCAGGTTGCGTTCGAATGCAGCCTTGTACACGCGCAAGTTGAAACGCCGCTCCAGTTGGCTGCCGATGCGGATCACGATAAAACTGCGGATCACCTCCAGCAGGCCAATAAACGCAAAGAAGCCCACGACCATCAGCGTCAGCATCACCAGGGTGGTTTCATTCTGGGAGGACAGCACGCGGTCATACACTTGCAGCATATAAATCGACGGCACCAGCATCAGCAGGTTGATCAACGCCGTGAAACAGCCAATGCTGATCAAAATACTCTTGTACTCACCCAGCGCCTTGAATAACGGCGCGGCGGCATGGGATTTTGCCATGGTGTCTGATCTTCCTTGAACCAAATTACGCGCAATAGTTTCCCCAGCCCCGGCGAACGAAGCGGTCAACTAATGAAATCAAGTTATTTACTTATAACGGCAACTAAGGTGCGCGTTGCAGTACAACTTCAAGACCCGTCGGTGTGCGGCCTTTATATTCACCTTCTTTCTGTCGGTTGAGGTGAGTAATACCACTGCCTTCGGCGTTCATCAGCCATATACCGTCGGGTGTTGGCGTCCAGGTCAGGGGCTTGTCGCCCAACCAGTTTGCGACACACGCCACATCGCCGCCCAAGGCATTGGCCTGTTCCAGCAGGTCCAGCGCGCAGACCTGATCCTGCTGGTGCAACTGCCAATGCCCGGCCAACTGGGCGGAGGTAGGTAATACGAGACTGCTCGCCATTGCGTGGGCTCCTGCCGACACGAACATCACCTGCAACACGCAGGCGATCACATTAAACATACGCCGCATCTTCATGCTCCATCCGTAAGGCGCGGCGCCGAAGCGCCGCGCCCGTGCATCACGCTACGATGTCGCTGACCGCAGCCTGGCCGACGGTGGTGACGAGGAAGTCCGCCACGCCGTGCCCGGAGAAGTCCACAGCCAGGGTGCCCAGGTTGGTACCTGCGGCGTAGGTGAGGACTGCATCGCCGGCATGCCCGGTAAAGGCATTGACGAAGGTCAGGCCTGCGCCCTTGGTGATGCCGGACAGGTCGATCTTGTCGGAACCGGAGGTAAAGTCAAAGATCTTGTCCGCCGCGCCCGGCCTGGAATCGGAGCTGGCACCGAACACAAAGGTGTCGTTGCCCGCGCCGCCCCACAATTGGTCCGCCCCGCCGCCACCGTAGATGAGGTCGTTGCCGGCCCCGCCCTTGATCACATTGGCCGCGTTATTGCCGATGATCAAATCGTTGCCGGCACCGCCGAAAGCGTTCTCGACGGTCACGCCCTTGGCGATGGACACGTTGCCCACCAGGCCGCCCACGTCGGAGAACGACGCTTCATTGAGGTTGATCTTCTGGTTCTGGGTGAAACCGGAGAAGTCCAGGGTGTCGTTGCCACCGCCATCCCACACCGAGAACACCAGCTTGTCGGCATTGGAGGTGGCGCTGTAGAAGTCCCGCCCGGTGTTGGAGTTGAAGCCGTAGGTGGTGTCGCCGGCACGGGTGTTGTAGTTGGCGCCGTAGAGCTTCTGGATCGCCGCGATGTCGTCGATCAGCGGAGCGGACGCGTAAGCCTCGACCCCACCCTTGCTGAAGTTCTGGTTGGTGTTGCTCTCGCTCCAGTAGCTCATCAAGCTGTAGCCGCGCGTGTCCTGTCCATAGGTCGCGTCGTTGTAGGTCGGGTTGCCGTTCCCGGCGTTGTAGTCGCCAGGGTGGGCCAGACCCAGGGTATGGCCGATTTCGTGAGTGAGGGTCTGCCGGCCGTAGTTGTTCAGGTCCGGGGTCTTGTTCGGCGTGTAGCTGTTGTTGGTCAGGTACCACGAGGTGCCGTCGTAGCCTGCGCCGGTGCCGGGCAGGTAGGCGAAGGCGGCCGCGCCGTCCTGGCCGCTGCTGTAGTTGCCGAAGGTCATGTGGCCGTCACCGCCGGTGGCTTTCTCGGTGAAGGTGACGTTGGCCACGTCCGCCCAGGATTGCATGGCCAGTACGGCCTGTGCTTTCTGCTGGGCATTGAACTGGCTGAAGCCCGCGATGCCATGTTTGTTCATGGTGCTCGAGGAGGCCGAGGTCAGGAAGGTGTAGGTCAGGTCGATCTTGCCGTTGCCGTCAAAGTCCCGGTACGCGGCGCCGTCGCGCAGCAGCTGGGTGGCCGCCTGGTCAACGGAATAGGAGGGTTTGCCATTGATCGTGAGGTTGCCGCCACGGTCGTACAAATGGCTGAAGCTATCGATTTGCGAGTAAGCGGTGCTGGCTTGCGCCGCCGACACGATAGCCTTGTCTTTTACTTTTGACATAAACGTACTTCCTTGTTTGCAAGTGCATCAGTCTTTGATCGATAGGAACCCCGCGGGCGAGATCGTCCTATCACTCGCCTCTTTTGAAGGCGTAAGAAAACTGACACAACTTGAAATCTTTCGTCTACATCTTTTCCAGCACTAAAAATCGGCAGGCAAACACCCCAGGTAAGTTCCGCTCCATGTTTATTGGGCAGTACCGATGTTGTCCGACAAAAAA
Source organism: Pseudomonas sp. FBCC-B1565 (assembly GCF_059133265.1). Lineage (NCBI taxonomy): Bacteria > Pseudomonadati > Pseudomonadota > Gammaproteobacteria > Pseudomonadales > Pseudomonadaceae > Pseudomonas > Pseudomonas sp. FBCC-B1565. The sequence goes on along the minus strand of NZ_CP101438.1, from coordinate 3,372,500 downwards.
CACCGCGCCGGTATTTAAATATTAAATAGCACTAATGCCGCTCAAGTTGAGTGGCATTCGCTATTAATGGATCCAATATATTGCCACGGTGCCATTGGCAACATTAAACAGCCACTACTTACAGTCATCAGTAAGTGTGCCCCCTATTTCCGGGACACACTCCAGCCGGTGTTGTGCAATGCCGCCAACAGCGTGTCGGCGTCCAGGCCCGGCACGCGCACGCCTTGATCGGTGAGCATGTCCTCCCCGGCCAGCATCGCATTGATGATTGCCTCCTCAACGGCCTCCGCCGCCGCGCTGAACAGCGGCGAAATATGGTCGTTGTTGACCATCTGCAATGCACTGCTGAACGGCAGGCCCTTGCGCCCGTAATCCGCCGGCGGCAAATCCTGGTTACCCGTGGCAAACGCCAGGAACAGATCGCCGCTGGAATCCTCGGTGCCGCCACCGGTACGGGCGATGCCGATGGATGCACGTTGTGCCAGGCGCTGGCACTGGTGCGGCAGCAACGGCGCGTCCGTGGCGATGATCACCACAATCGAACCCATGCCCGGCGTACCTTGCTCTGCGAACGGCGACGCAATGTCCATCAGGCGGCGCCCCACCGGGTAGCCGTCCACCCGCAGTTCCTGGCGCTTGCCGTGGTTGGCCTGCACCAGCACGCCAACGGTCCAGCCGCCCTGCTCCGCCGGCAGGCGCCGCGAGGATGTACCGATGCCGCCCTTGAACTCGTGGCAGATCATGCCGGTGCCTCCGCCGACCGCGCCCTCCTGCACCGGGCCGGTTTCGGCGTTGTCCACCGCTTCGCGCACATGCTCGGGCCCCACGTGCTGGCCCCAGATATCGTTGAGCAGGCCGTCATAGGTTTCCATCACCACCGGCATGCACCAATACACCGCCGGGTCCGCCAGGCGTTCGCGTTCCAGGGCGATCAGGCTGTCGCGCACGATGCCGATGCTGTGGGTGTTGGTGATGGCCAGCGGCGTGGTCAGCAGCCCCGCTTCGCTGACCCATTCCAGGCCGGTGGCGTCACCGTTGCCATTGAGCACGTGGTACCCGGCAAAGCACGGTTGCAGGCGAGCCTCCCCCGCGCGCGGCTGGATCACGCTGACGCCGGTGCGCACCTGCTTGCCATCGATACGGGTCTTGAGCGTGCTGTGCCCGACCCGTACCCCCGGCACATCAGTGATGGCGTTCCACTCACCGGGCGTGCCCAGCCCCAACGTGATGCCCAATTGACGTGCGCGCATAACTACTCCTTACAATTTCTGGAAGACCGGACTCAACCGGCCACTGATGCAATACAGGATCACCGACAGGGCCAGCAGGCCGAGGATGATCAGGATGTCGCGGACCGAGGCCGCCACGATCAAGGTCATTAACAAATAGCCCGCGCCCAGCACCGCCACCAACGCCGGCAACGGCCACAGCGGCATGCGATAGGGATGCTCGCGATCACGCAGCAGCACCCGGCTCATCAACGCGCTCAACGCCACCACCAGGTACACCAGCATGATCAGCAATACGCTGAACGAGGTCAGGTCGGCCAGGTTGGAGCTGAAACTCAGCAGCGCCGAAGGGATCGCCAGGAACAGCGTCGCCAACCACGGCGAATCCCAGCGCGGGTGAATGCGTGTGAACAGTTTGTTGATGCCCGGCGTCCACAGCGCATCGCGCCCGCTGCTGAACACCACGCGGCCGATCTGGATCACGATGGCGACGATCGCATTGAACACCGACAGGAAGATCCCGGCACTGACCAGGCGTGACAGGGTTTCATTGCCGTGGCTGGTCAACAGGTAGCCGATGGGGTCAGGGCTGCTGATCATCGCGCTGAGGGACGGCGCGCCGATCAATAGGGCGGTGATTGGCACCAATTCGATGACCACCACCAGGCCAAGGGACCACAGCACCGCCTTGTGCACGCCTTTGCCGCCGCATTTCATGTCTTCGGCGAGCAACACCGCCGGCCCGTAGCCATTGTAGGAAAACAGGCCGATGCCCACGGCACCGATCACCAGGGCCCAGGGCGCCAGGTGCAACACGCCGTTTTCGACGATCTGCGGCTGGAACAGCACGCTGGCCGGTTGTACTGGGTTGCCAAAGCCGATCACCACGATCACCAGCAGCGCTGCGACTTCCAGCAACAGGCAGGTGCCGGTGATCCAGGCGTTGAGCTTGATATTGAGGATGCCCAGGGCGTAGCTGCACACCACGATCACCAGGGCCACCGTCTGCGAATCAAACTTCGTGCCCAGGGCGTTATTCAGATACGTTGCCGCGCCCGTAGCCAGTACCGGCGGGATAAACAGCAACATCACCAGCACGGTCAGGAATGTCGCGTAGCCCGCCATGCCGCCGAACACGCGCTTGGCGTATACATATTCGCCACCGGCGCTGTTGTGAGCACGGCCCAGTTCGGCGTAGCAAAACGCAAACATCAGCGCGAGCAGACCGGCCATCACGAACGCCAGGAACACTCCGCTGCCGGCCTGCTGGATGGCAAACGGTGCGATCACAAACACGGAACTGGCCGGCGTCACCGCTGATACGGTGATGGCGACCACATCGAACACACTCAAGGTGGGTTTCAACACGCCGTCGGGCGTGGGGGAAATGCTCATATCGTTATCCTCTGTCGTTGTTCTTGGTGTGAGGCAGAAACGAAAAGTCTGGAAGTCACGGGATATGTTTCCCGTTGAATGATGCCGACGTTAATGGCCGAGGGCTTGTCAGCCAATTCCCCTATTGGCGTACTCCCCTTGACGCCATACGGTAAAAGCCGAACCCTTGGCCGATCTTTTTGCCGGCGGGAGCCTGTCACATGAGCCTGTTTCGCGAGGTTGGGATGCACGCCGGCCTGGGCCGCACCGTTGAGCACATCGGCACCGAGCGTTTCTGGAAGCAGTTGGTGCTGTTGCTGCACCAATGCCTGCCCTTCGATAACGCCCTGGCGATCTTCTACCCCTTGGAAGGGCCACCCCAGGCCCTGGAAGAATACGACGCCCAGCCCAGCAGCAAGCCGGCGTCGATGCTGGTGTACCTCAATGGCTTGTATTTGCTCGACCCGTTCTTCCAGGCCTGTCGCGAGGGGTATGCCAGCGGGGTGTACCGCCTGGAGGAAGTGGCGCCGGATCATTTTCGCCAGAGTGAGTACTTCCTCAACTACTTCCACGACAACGTGCTGGAAGACGAGGTGCAATTCATCCTGCAACTGCAGGGCGCCGGGACGTTATCGCTGTCGTTGGGCATGCAGCGGCGCTTCAGCTTTGAGGAAACCGGGTTGATGACCACCGTAGCGGCCTGGGTGTTGCCGCTGATGCAACAGCATTGGCAGCAAAGCACCCAGCGCGCCCCGGCGATGGACAGCCAGATCCGGGATGCGCTGAGTCAGTTCGGCTGCGGGGTGCTCTCGGACCGCGAACTGGAAATCGCCCGCCTGGTGCTGCGCGGGTTCTCGTCCAAGGCCATGGCCGAGCGCCTGAACATCTCGCCGGACACGGTGAAGGTGCACCGTCGGCATTTGTACGCCAAGCTGGATATCTCGTCACAGCCGGAGCTGTTTTCGTTGTTTATCCAGTCGTTGGGGCATGATCTGGAAAATCCCTGAGCTGTGCGTGGGCCGCTCACCGCCCCGCCCTTCAGCGACCCGTGCGAATGGTGTTCCACACCCGTGTACGCACCCGGTCGATATTCAGCGGCATCGCTTCCAACGCGAACAACTTGCCCATCATTACCGGGCTTGGATACACCTTGGTATCCGCCTTGATCGCCGGGTCCACCAGGCTGTCGGCGGCCTGGTTGCCATTGGCGTAATGCACGTAGTTGGTGATGCCGGCCATTACTTCCGGGCGTAGCAGGTAGTTCATGAACGCATAACCAGCTTTTTCATCCGGCGCGTCGGCGGGCATCGCGACCATGTCGAACCAGATGGCGGCGCCTTCCTTGGGGATGTTGTAGCCGATGTTCACGCCGTTCTTGGCTTCCTTGGCGCGGCTTTCGGCTTGCAGGATGTCGCCCGAGAAGCCGACGGCCACGCAGATATCGCCATTGGCCAGGTCGGCGGTGTATTTCGAGGAGTGGAAGTACGCCACGTAAGGTCGCACTTTCATCAGCAGGTCTTCCGCCTTCTTGTAGTCCTCGGGTTTCTTGCTGTGGTGCGGCAAGCCCAGGTAGTTGAGCGCGGCCGGCAGCAGTTCCGGGCCGTTGTCGAGGATCGCCACCCCGCATTTCTGCAGCTTGGCCATGTTTTCCGGCTTGAAGATCAGGTCCCAGGAGTCCACCGGCGCGTTATCGCCCAGCACGGCCTTGACCTTGTCGATGTTGTAGCCGATGCCGGTGCTGCCCCACAGGTACGGGAAACCATGGGCATTGCCCGGGTCGTTGTTTTCCAGGGCCTTGAGCAGTACCGGGTTGAGGTTCTTCCAATTGGGCAACTGGCTCTTGTCGAGCTTCTTCAATGCCCCGCCCTGGATCTGCCGGGCCATGAAATGGTTGGACGGGAACACCACGTCGTAGCCGGATTTACCGGTCATCAACTTGCCGTCGAGGGTTTCATTGCTGTCGTACACGTCGTAGGTGAAACCGATGCCGGTATCTTTCTGGAAGTTCTTGGTGGTATCCGGCGCGATGTAGTCCGACCAGTTGTAGATTTTTACCGTCTCGGTGGCCTGGCTGATAGAGGCCACCAACATCAAGGGCAACAGGGCAATGGCTTTCATGGTTCGATTTCCTGGCGGTTTTAGGGCTGTTTTTATGGCAGGCGATCAAGGATCAAAGCGTTACAGGATCAATACATAGGTCTTGCGCACGGTCTCCTGGATATCCCAGATGCCGGTGCTGTTGGCCGGCAACATCAGTGCATCACCGGCTTGTATGTGGACGACTTCACCGTTATCCGGGGTGAAGGTGCAGCGGCCCTGGATAAAGTGGCAGAACTCCTGGGAGTTGATCTGCCGACGCCAGCGGCCTGGGGTGCACTCCCAGATGCCGGTCTCGACGCCGTCGTTGCGCTCGACGCTCAGGGTCGACGCAATGGCAATGGGCTCACCCAAGGGCACGGCGACGGGCGACGAGTCCGGCAGGTGGGCGTTCAGCGTGTCTTTGAACTGAGTGATGCTCATGGATTTTCCCGTGTGAATGAAACGACTTAGTGCATGAAACCTTCCATGAACCCGGCCACACCGCTGGCCAGCTTGCGGCGCCAAGGGGCGGTAGTGGGGTTGGCCAGTACCTGGTCTTCATGGACAAAACTGCGAATGATCGCGTTGTAGCCCAGCCAGCGGCAGGGTTCGGGTTCCCAGGGTTTGAGCGCGTCCAGGCCGCGTTCGCGGATGACCCAGGGCTGATGGGTCAACAACGTGTCGCGGCCCAGGATCAGGTCGGCCAGGGTGCGGCCGCCCAGGTTGGTCGCGCCAACGCCCTCCCCGCCGTAACCGCCGGACAGCGCGATGCCGGTCTTGTGGTCGCAGAGCATGTGCGGACGGAAATTGCGCGACATGCCCAGGTTGCCGCCCCAGGAATGGGTAATCCTGACGTTCTTGAGCTGTGGGAACAGCTCGCCGAACAGGTAGCGACGCAGCTCCACTTCGCTGTCGGTCAAATCGAAGTCGTGGCGTAGCTTCCCGGCGAATTGGTAACCGCCGCGCGCGCCGAATACCAGGCGGTTATCCGCCGAACGCTGGCCGTAGGTGACCTGGCGACTGCTTTCACCAAAGGCCTGGCCATGGCTCAGGCCGATCTCATCCCAGGTGCTGGCGGGTAACGGCTCGGTGGCGACGATCAGGCTTTGCACCGGCAGTTGGTAGCGACCCAGCGGCGGCAAGGTGGTGGCATAGCCCTCCACCGCCGGCACCACCCAGGCCGCCCGCACACCGGCCTTTGCGGTACGCAGGCTGCCGGATTGCCAGTGGGTGACCGGGCTGTTTTCGTAGATCATCACGCCCATGCTCTCGACCACCCGCGCCAGGCCACGCACCAGCTTGGCCGGGTTGATGGTTGCGACATGGGGCGCGTAAATGCCGCCATAGGGCTTGGCGATGCGGATTTGCTCGGCCAACTGCTGCGGGGCGAGCCAGCGGTAGTCGTCTTCGGTCAGGCCTTGGGCGTAGAGTTTGTCCAAATAGCGGCGCAGGCTGCCTTCCTGCTCGGGGTAGCGCGCGGCACAGTACAAGGCGCCGCCCTTGCGGTAGTCGCAGTCGATGCCTTCACGTGCCAGCACCTGGGCCACTTCATCGGGGATGGCGTGCAGCAGGTCAAACGAAGCGCGACGTTGTTCGGGATTGAGGCTGGCGAGCAAGCGGTCTTCACCCAGCAAATTGCCCATCAGCCAGCCGCCATTGCGGCCGGAGGCGCCGAAACCGGCGGTTTGCGCCTCGACGATGGCGATTTTCAGCTCGGGAGCCTGGCGCTTCAGGTAATACGCGGTCCACAGCCCGGTGTAACCGGCGCCGATAATGGCCACGTTGACGTCCAGGTCATGCTCCAGCGTCGGCCGCGCCTGCAGCGGGTCGTCCAACTGGTCCATCCATAAACTGATGTTGCGCCATGCCGGCATGCCAGGTTCCCCTACCTCGTTTCGATAGGGTTGATCCTAGAGCGCCGTGTTATGGGCTGTCTTGCGCGCGTGCACGCAGAGAAATTTGTTTGACGTAGGCCTTGGGCGACTGGCCCGTATGCTGGCGGAACGCGCTGTAGAACGCCGACAGCGAATTGAAACCGGCGGCAAACGCCAGGTCATCGACCTTGATCGGCGGTACGGCCTGATCCAGCGCGGCCAGTAAATGCTGGAGCCTTGCCTGGTTGACGTAGCGGTAGAAGCTTTGCCCCAGCACCTGGTTCAGCAGGTAGGAAATTTGATTGCGGCTGTAGCCGCACTCCTTGGCCACCCGTTGCAGGTCCAGCTCCGGGTCCAGGTAAGGTTGCTTGCGTTCGAAATACTGTTGCAGGTCATTGGCCATATGCCCCAATTGCTGGGGCGACAGGCCCAGGCGGCTGACAGAGGGCCGTGCGGCCTGGGCCGGCTGCTCGTGCACCAGGGACGCGTATTCGTTGACCCGCCAGATCAACCCGTCGCGCACCGTAATGGCTTCGCTGGTGCGGAATGACACCAGGCCCTGGCTGCCCCGCAAGGTGATGCGGTACTGGATGAACGCGGTATCGCCGTCGGCACGGATACGGTCGCTGTGCTCGATTGCTTCGTCAGCCTCACGGGGCATGCTGGCTTGCAGGTAATCGCGCAAGTCGGCGAAACCGACGACTCGGTTCTGGAAAAAGTCGTGGTATTGGATGTCCGGGTGGTAGTAGGACATCACGCCTTCCAGGTCCCGGTGGCGCCAGCAGAGGTGATGGCGTAACACCAACTCTCGCGTGGCGTGGGATTGCTGGCAATCATCGTCTGCAGCGATGTCGGGCATGGACGGCTCTGCGGCGGGTAAACCCTGGAGATTGCCGAAATTTCCCGGGCGCTTCAATGGCCAATTGACGCTTCCGACTAATGGCCTTTTGCCCAATCCCAAGTAGGACATGACCCACATCAACCTTATGGAAAACAACCGCCGAACGGGGCCGAAAAAGTCACCTTGCGGTGACGAACGAATGCTATTTTTAAGCTCTACACCGCCACGACCAGTGAAGGTCTGGCCCCCTGCCGCGAGCTAAAGGAAGCGCTCAATGAACAAGGTGGGCAACATGAATAAAGTGACGTTCCCCAACGCCTGCCAGCTGATGCGTTGGCATTTTCATCCGATGGGCTTCGAGGGCAGCATGGACGCGCCCGGCAGTATGATCGCCCGCCTGTTCGACCGCGCCAGCGGCGAGACGTTGATTGCCATTGCCGGCATCCCCTGTGCCACGGTGATGAATGCCGCCGATGTGGAGCGGATCATCGAGGCGGTGGAGGACGAGTTGGAGTCGTTTGTGCCGCCGCAGTCCCTGCGGGCCTGAAGTGATCAGCGCCTAAAAGCGCTGATCATCAAAAAACGCTTTCCTGCCATCTACCCGCTCCGACGCCTTGGGCACATTGACTGCCTGGCCTTCGGGCTTTTCCACGTACCAGTAGCAATGACTCACCGCCCGGGTGATGCCCACATACGCCAGGCGCAAGATCTCGTCCTTCTGCGCGTTGTCGTACGGCTCGCTGTCCCCGTCCTTGCCCAGGCCCGCCATGCGGTACACCTGGTTTTTATACGGCGAACGGGTGACATGCTGGCAATCCCCAAGCAGGAATACCGCATCGGCCTGCAGCCCCTTGGCGCTGTGGTAGGTCAATTGTTTCAGCCTGCGCGCCGGAGGCGGCAAGCTAGAATCCACATTAACTATTGACCGAATATGCTCTTGAATCAGTAATTTATCGCTACTTTTTCGATAGAGCATTAGCACGGATTCGCCGCGCTGGTAATGCTCCAGCAATTGCCGTCCCAATGCCGCATCGTCCCGTTCCAGCACCATGACCGGCACCAAAGCCTTGGGCGCCCCGCTGGCCTTGGCCTTCTTGCCGGGGATGGCGGGTGCGGCGCGCACGATATGCTCGGCCGCGTCGATGATGTACTGGTGACTGCGATAGTTCTCGCCCAGCATCACTCGGGTGGTGGCAGGCGATGGGAACTCCGTGTTGAATTCCATGAAGTACTTGGGCGAACTCCCACGCCAGCCGTAGATCGACTGCCAGTCATCCCCCACACACAACAGTGATGAATGCTGGGCGCCGCGCCCGACGTGCATGGCCGGGCCACGGCTGCGGATCTCGCGCAGGCTGGCACGGATCCACGAGACGATCTGTGGCGAAACGTCCTGGAACTCGTCGATCATCAGGTGCGACAGCGGCCATAACAGCGGGTCGCTGAGCAGCTTGAGGTTTTCCGGGGTGTTCTCGCCGAACAGCGAGAACATGCGGTTGTAGGTCATGATCGGCGGCGACTGGTCCAGCAGGTGATCTTCCAGGGCCTTCCAGAAAATGCTCAGGGCTTCGAAGAAGAAGCGGTCCGGGTCATCCTTGGCAAAGCTCATCTGCCCAACCGCGGTGGGTACATCCAGCCCAAGGTTCTCGATAAACCCGGCCGCCATCACGAAACTGTCCAGCAACGGCGCCGAAGCCAGCTCGCCTTGGACCTTGTAATCGAAGCCTGGCCCTGCAGCGGCATCACCGGCCAAGCTACTCAACAGACGCCTTGAGGATTCATAACTGTCTATCCATATCAATGGCTTACGGCAGAAAGCTTGAAACAAGGTGCGCTTTACCGCCCATTCTGCGCGCACCGACAGTTTCGCGTTGGGCCGGCTGAGCTGGGCATTTTCCCGCGAGTCGAAGCCCAGTACGACCCAGGCGTCCAGTTCGGGGATATAGCCATGGCAATGAAATTGCGCGCCATTGATCTCCACGGTCTGGCGATTGGGCTCGATGCCCTTGATCGGCCAGGCACCGGCGCGAAACCACAGGTCCTCGATTACATCACACAGCTCTTCATCACGCTTGGCTGCCAGTTCGGTCACCGCTACGCGCTTTTGCACGTCAGGATGATCACGCTCCAGTTCCTTGAGCTGCAGGCCATGGCGTGCCAGCGGCGCAATCAACTCGCGAAAGCGTGGGTGCCGCCCATGCAGGTGGTGATAACAGGCATTCATTTGCTGGCGCTGGGCATCGTTGATGCGCAGGTCAAAGGGGTTGCTGTCGGCGTCTTCGAAGCCCGAGTTGAGGTTTTCGAACGCTTGCAGGCGTTCAAAGCCCGGCAGGCTGCGCACCATCGGCAGAATGCGCGAATGAAAGGTACGCACCACGGCCTGCGCTTCTTTCATACCAAGGGGTTGGCCCCACAGGTTGAGAATTTCCATGAGCTTGTTGATGAAGTCTTTGCGCGACTCTCGGGTAAAGGTCACCACGGTCATGGAGCTCAGCTCAAAGCCCAGGTAATGGGTCAGCAACAGGATACGCAGCACCAGCGAGGTGGATTTACCCGCGCCAGCCCCGGCAATCACCGAGGTTGAAGGCGTGTCGCTGAAAATCATCTTCCACTGTGCCGCGCTGGGCTGGGCATGGGCCGGTAGCAATCGCGCGACATCCGCCTTGATGCGCTTCTTCAACTCGGCAGTGAGCGGCAGGCGCCAATCATCGAACAGGCTGTCGTCCACACCCGGCGCTCGGTGCTCATCGGGGCGGAAGTCACGAATCAGCAGGACCTGCCGGCCTTCCTCGATGCCATCGGCCTTGCCTTCGCGATAACCGTATTCCACGCCGGCCTCGTGCCCACTGCGAAAACCGTCGGCCTGCCCGTGCAACCAGGAAAACCGATGCTGGGCGCGCAAGCGGGTCAGGCCATGGCCAAACAGGCGCGCGGCCAAGCGTTTCAATAGCGGCATTTCAGCCAAGGGGCGCAGTTCGGGAGGAAGATCAGGCTTTTGTTGCGACACGCGGACTCCTGCGTTGAGCTGGGTTGTGACAAGTGCGCCATGGTCGCCGGAATCGACGTTCAGTTCCAGCCAATTGCTTTGCAGTCATGCAGTTAGGCGATGAACTGAAAGTCAAAACGCCACTAACCAATCCATTAAATCGATAGGAATCAGGCATTTTTTACGCTTTTTATCGATCATGGGCTGCAGGATCATAGGCCCATCCACAGGAGACGATCATGCTTGAACTTCGACCATTCAATTCCCTGGGCGGCGCCCACCATGGCTGGCTTGACGCCCATCACCACTTTTCATTTGCCGAGTACCACGACCCCAAGCGTATGCACTGGGGCAACCTGCGGGTGTGGAACGACGACATCATCGCACCCGGCACTGGCTTCCCGCAGCACCCACACCGCGACATGGAGATCATCACTTATGTGCGTGAAGGTGCGATCAGCCATGCCGACAACCTTGGCAACAAGGGCCGCACCGAGGCCGGTGATGTGCAGGTGATGAGCGCGGGCACCGGGATCGCTCACAGCGAGTACAACCTGGAAGATGCGCCGACGAAGATTTTCCAGATCTGGATTATCCCGAACGAAGCCGGTTTGCCGCCTTCGTGGGGCGCCAAGCCGTTTCCGAAAGGCGACCGCGAGGGGTTTGTGACACTGGCCAGTGGCAAGGCCGGGGACAATGAAAGCCTGCGTATTCGTGCGGATGCGCGACTGGTGGCAGCGAACCTGAAAGCCGGGGAAACTGTCGAGTACCGGCTGGACGGTGGGCGTCGTGCGTATCTAGTGCCGGCGACGGGCGTGATTGAAGTCAATGGCTTGCGTGCACAAGCGCGAGACGGTGTTGCGGTAGAGAATGAACAGGTTTTGCGGGTAACCGCGATCGAGGACAGCGAAATCGTCCTGGTAGACCTGGCCTGACCTCAATCAACTGTGGGAGGGGGCTTGCCCCCGATGGCTGTGTTTCAGAAAAAGAGATGCAAACTGACACACCGCTATCGGGGGCAAGCCCCCTCCCACATTGATATTGCAGCGTTAGTCGGAGATGGCGCCGTCCACCAACACCTGCGCCTCTTCCACCAACTGCTTGAGGTGATCGTCACCGATAAAGCTCTCGGCGTAGATCTTGTAGATATCCTCGGTGCCCGATGGCCGCGCGGCAAACCAGCCGTTTTCGGTCATCACTTTCAAGCCGCCGATCGCCTGGTTATTGCCCGGCGCGTGGCTGAGGATCTGCTGGATGCGTTCGCCGGCCAGCTCGGTCGAGGTCACCTGATCGGGCGACAGCTTGCCCAGCAAGGCTTTCTGCGCCGGCGTGGCCTTGGCGTCCACGCGAATCGCAAACGGCTCACCCAGGGCGTCGGTCAGGCCACGGTAGATCTGGCTTGGGTCCTGGCCTTTGCGCGAGGTCATTTCCGCTGCCAGCAACGCCGGGATCAGGCCGTCCTTGTCAGTGCTCCAGACCGTGCCGTCCTTGCGCAGGAACGAGGCACCGGCGCTTTCTTCGCCGCCAAAACCCAGCGAGCCTTCGAACAGGCCATCGGCAAACCACTTGAAGCCGACCGGCACTTCGTACAGGCGACGGCCGATGCGGGCCGCCACGCGGTCGATCAAGCCGCTGCTGACCACGGTCTTGCCCACCGCCGCGTCTGCGCGCCAGTCCGGACGGTTCTGGAACAGGTAGTCGATGGACACGGCCAGGTAGTTGTTCGGCGCCAGCAGACCGGCGGACGGCGTCACGATACCGTGACGGTCATGGTCCGGGTCGCAGGCGAAGGCCACGTCGAACCTTTCCTTGAGGCCGATCAGGCCTTGCATGGCGTAGCTGGAGGACGGGTCCATGCGGATCTGGCCATCCCAGTCGACGCTCATGAAGCGGAAAGTCGCGTCGACTTCGGTGTTCACTACGTCCAGGTTCAAGCGGTAGTGCTCGGCAATCGCCGACCAGTAGCGCACCCCTGCTCCGCCCAGCGGGTCTACGCCCAGGCGCAGGTCGGCGCTGCGGATAGCGTCCATGTCGATCACGTTGACCAGGTCGGCCACATAGCTGTTGAGGTAATCGTGGCGATGGGTAGTGTCGGCCTTGAGCGCCTGCGCGTGAGTGATGCGCTTGACCCCGGCCAGTTTGTTGGCGAGCAGCTCGTTGGCCTTGGCTTCGATCCACTTGGTCACGTGGGTGTCGGCCGGGCCGCCATTGGGCGGGTTGTACTTGTAGCCGCCACTCTGTGGCGGGTTGTGCGATGGCGTGATGACGATACCGTCAGCCAGCCCGCTGGTGCGACCACGGTTGTAGCAGATGATGGCGTGGGAAATGGCCGGGGTCGGTGTGTACTCATCACCTTCGGCCAACATCACGTGCACGCCGTTGGCAGCCAGCACTTCCAGGGCACTGGCACCGGCAGGCGTCGACAATGCATGGGTGTCCAGGCCGACAAACAGCGGGCCGTTGATGCCCTGGGCTTCGCGATACAGGCAGATCGCCTGGCTAATGGCGAGCACATGCCACTCGTTGAAGCTCAGTTCGAACGAGCTGCCACGGTGCCCGGACGTACCGAATGCCACGCGCTGAGTGGAGATTGCTGCATCAGGCTGGCCAGTGTAATAGGCCGTAACCAGTCGCGGGATATCCACCAGCAACTGGGCTGGCGCCGGCTTGCCCGCAAAAGGACTGATTGTCATGCATAAACCTCGGAAAGAAGGATTCGGAAAAAATGGCAGTTTACTGAGAGTTGGACTGCTGCGCGACGGTATCGATCCTACAACAGTAAGAGAAACTTCACGCGGTCATCCCGTTTGAGCCTGACGCAAGGCCTCGCTTATGGCCGCCAAGGCGATCTCCAGGTTGGGCTGCCCATGAAAGGTATGGCTCACGCGCAAGTGCTGATGATGCAGGCCGCTGACACTGAACAGCTCGCCCGGTGCAATCACGACCTGCTGGGCAAGCAGGCGCTTGAAGACCTGGCGCATGTCGACGGCCTGGGTGGAGCCCAGCCAGAACGCCGCCCCGGCAGCCGGCATCCGATAACTCACCTGCTGCCCCAGATGCTGCTCGAGGCGCCCGCTCATTTCAGCCGCTTGCGCCTGCAGTAGTTGGCGTAACGCCCGCAAGTGCGGGTCTATTCGCCCGCTCTGATAAAGGCGGGCGATGGCGCGCTGGCGGATCGATGATAAGCGGAACGAGCGCAGCAAAAACTGGCGCTGCAGTTCACTGCTCATGCGCCGTGACAACAGATAGCCGTAGGGCGCTTCCGCCCCCAGTATTTTCTCGAACGAGGAAAACACCATCAGGCGCTCCGGGTTCACCCATTCACGCAGCGCCGCCTGGGGCTCCTTGAAACCCAGCTCGCCAAAAGTGTCGTTTTCCAGCAGCCAGCAACCGTACCGGTCCAGCATCTGTGCCAGGCTGAGGCGGTCGTGGGCAGGCAGGGCATTGCCTGATGGCAGGCTGACCTTCGACGACAGCAATACCAGGTGCACCGGCTCATCGCGCAACAGTTGGTCAAGAGTCGTCAGGTCCAGGCGCCCTTCCGGGGTCCAGGGCAACTCGATGATGCGCACCGCGCAATCCTGGAACAGGCGCAAAATCAGCCAGTCGCAGGGGGATTCAACGATCACCGTGGTCCCCCGCAGGCCCAGCACCTCAATCAGGATATCCAGCACCCCGCGCAGGTCGGCCCCGATGTAGATGTCGTCGGCGTGCCAGCAACGCGTGGGCGACGAGGTGTACCGCGCGGCCAGTGCCGCACGCAGCTCCCATACGCCACACGGCTGTGACCAGGGTTGCAGATGACGCGGGTACTGGCGCACCAGCTCCCGTTCGAGGCGCAACAGCGCCCCATCCAGCGACGCCAGCAGCGCCGGCTCATCGCCGCTGAACACCGCCATGCACGGGCTGCGTGCCGCCGCGTAAAGACGGTCAAGCAAATCGCCGCTACCGCCTGCCACCGTACTTGCTGAAAGCGGCCAGGCGTAATAACCCGACTTGGCCACCGAGTAGACCCTGCCCTCCTTCTCCAGCAGCGAGTAGGCGTATTGAATCGTCGAGATCGATACGTTCAGGCGCCTCGCCAATTGCCGCAGCGATGGCAGCTTTACACGGGTATCGGTGCTGACTTCGTTGATCAGGTTGATCATGTAGCGGTAGACCGCCTGATACGCGAAGTCGGCTTGTCGCTCGCCGCGCAGTGTCATCGCCCGGACAATTGGCAAGCGGGTGCGTTGCCGTGGGCCATGGCGCCTGCACTGCGCGATTTACCAACCGCGCTGGGCACCGGACGCTTGCGATAGAGGTGCTGCAACAAGGGCATCGGCAGGCCACTGGTGTCGCTGACCCACTGCTGCAACATATCGGCCGATTGCTTGCCCTGCAGGACCTTATGCAACTCAGGCAAGGCCACCAGCATGCCAGGGTGGCATTGACGTAAATAGCCTTCCAGCCGCTCCCCATGGTGGATAAACGGCGAGAACAGCAGGCACACCAACTGTGTTTCATCCAGCCCAAAGAACTGCTGCGCGGCGGTACTCGTTAGCGCACCGTGCTCACCGATGCCAATCTGCGCCAGCCACTCCTCGGGCAGGTGCTGGCGCCGCAGGAACTGCGAGGCCTGGCGGATAAAGCCTTGAACCCCCTCTTCGTAGTCAAGGTCCCGCAGGCAGCGGGCCTGCAAGCCACGCAGATGAGCCATCATCAGAGGATTGGAGTAGCCAGGATGGCTGAAATGAAATCCAAGCGGGTCGGGAGCAAACGCCATGAATTCAGTCAATATCGGCGACATTTGCGTATCCACATCCTCCAGCAGGTCGGCGATGCTGATGTAAGCCAGGTGACGGTGACCCGCCTTGCTCGGGTTGGCACTGGCGACATAATGTTCACCGTACACCTCGCGGTAGTAGCTGGTGCTCCACTCGTCCATGCGCGCAAACAACCCGGTGAGCGACAACGGCCAGGTGCTGGGAATCGGAACGCCGGCGCTCTGGGCGGTTTTCTTCAGCCAGGCCAGAAACTGCCCTTGCTTGCGCGGGGAATCACCACTGACCAGGGCATGTACCCCGCCATTCCAGGTGGTCACGCGCTGGTAGAAATCCCCGAGTGCCAGATACGTGTCGCTGCACAAAGTGGCACGGCAATCACCTGAGCTCAGGTGGCCGATCATCAGCATGTTGCGCTGGCTGATTTCTCGCCCCATGGCAGAGGCCGGGCGTTGATGGTTGAAGGGCAATACTTCCTGGTTCTCCACCATCAGTAGTTCAACCCTCGGGTCATCGTGAAGGAACAAGCGCCCGTAACCCTGATTGAGGCTGTCGAGCCTGCTGTCGGTCATGCCCGAATGGCGCAATGTTGCCACCCGCAACTTGAAGGTTCGTGGCGCTCGCCCGGCGATGGTCAGCTGTGCAGCCCGCAGCAATGCCAAGGTACAGCTGCTGACTTCGCCTCCACCATGGGCCATCAACACCTTGTAGTCTCCCACCTGCTCCATACCACCCGCGGCCACGACAATCCGCTGGACCAACAACTGAAGCGCTGTTCGCTCCGCACGATTAAAGTGCCCGATCAAACGCTGCAAAACTTGCTGGTAAACATAATTCATAGCCTGTTCGTGAATAGTGCTCATCGTTCTACTACCTGAGTTGAAATGTCAGTTTCGAGCAACTACTGAGCGTGTTTGCTCGATCTATTACACGCATAGAAAGTTCCGTATCACTTTGTGAAGCGCTAAATAAACAGTAGCAGCGCGCAACAAAACGACACGGACATCCCCGGGTATCAGCCCAGCCTTGAAACCCTTCACACCTCGATTTATCTAGGCCAAAGCGCGGCCGAGCTGAAAACCTAGGAATGTTCCGACAACTTCCTACACGCCTTTAACCAGTCAATCAAAGACGTGCCTGACAAGTAAAACAACAAACTTTCCAACTTATTGGATTGAGGATTGTCCTGGATATATCTACTTCCCTGATTCCGCACAAGCGCAGCAGTCTCTGCTTCGAGCACTCGCGATTGCAGTGTCGGATATTCAATCATTGCTCAGTCCTTGAGATGAAAGTGAAGGCGTAATTATCAGTGCTGGAATAATGATTAATAGATACAGAACCTGACCGAAAACCAGTGCAGATAAACCACCGTCGCCTGCATTAATCACGCGCACACAAAGACGCCGCGCTGGATTCCAGGGCGGCGTCGGAGAGAAAGGCCGGATTCATGGGCTAAAGCGCCAGCTGGGTACCTGGCGGGCTGTGCAGGTTCAGCCTTGTCAAATGGCGCATTTGCCTCATGCGGCGGGTGGTAGGAAGGCTGGTTTAAGAATCTTCCTACGCCCTAAACAGCTTCAACCTGCAACGCAACGCGTTCGCGGCACGGGCATTCGTCCATGTAGCGGTGCGCTTCCACGAACTGGCTGAAGGGAAACACCGTGGTTTTCAGCGGCACCAACACGCGATCGGCGGTCAATTGGTTGATATCCCGCAAGGCGCGCTGCAGGGCCACCTGGTCCTGGATGATGCCCAGTTCGGGTTTGCCGGTGAAGTTACCAATGCAGTGCACAAAGAACTGAATGTTCTTCTGGAACGCCGCACACGCCGGGAATGGCGTCTGGTTACCGCCTTGCAAGCCATACAGCACCAGGCTGCCACGCGGTGCCAGCACATCGCCGAGCAACGACATCTGCGGGCCACCCAAGCCATCGAACACCACGTCGACACCACGGTTGTCGGTGAATTTGTTGATTTGCATGAGCAGGTCCTGCTCTTCGGTGACGATGACCTTTTCCGCACCGAGGGACAGCAGGTACTCGCGCTCCGCGCTGTCTTTGGTTGCGGCAATCACCCGAACACCCAGGGCCTTGCCCAGTTGCACAAAGGACGGGCCGGCACAGTGACTGGCATCTGTCACCAGGGCAAACTGCCCAGGCTTGACCCGGGCCAGATCCACATAAGCAAAATACGCAATCAACAGCGGCGTGTAGTGAACGCTGGCTTCGATCGGGCTCAAGACATCCGGGTAGCGGGTCAAGGCCGAACGGGGCAGGACGATCTGCTCGCCATACACCGGGTAATCATTGGGGCTTTCCGCCGGAAAACTCGCGACTTTGTCACCCACGGCCAAATCGTCCACGCCATCGCCGACGGCGACCACCACCCCGGCCATCTCATGGCCAAGGCCGGACGGCAAGCGTGCGTGGGAAGACGCCAGGTTCTGGCGCCACAGAATGTCATACCAGCTGATGCCAATCGCTTCGACACGCACCTGCACTTCGCCCGGTGCGGGCTGCGCGGCTGCATGCTCTTCGCATTTGAGCACCTCGGCCGGACCAAACTTGTGAAAACGGATCGTGCGGGACATCGCAAACCTCGTCAAAGTAACCTCTAATGCCATGAACTCTATCTGGGCTTTCCGGGTAAGACCACCGGTCGCCATTAATAGTCGACATGCCTGTCATTGATTCCGCAACTGAGGAATAGACCTCAGAGCTTGTAAGAAAACTCAATTTTCCTGTGCAGAGTAACAGCCTTTACCCGTAAGATTCATGCCGGTCATTCTTCTTATATGGCTGCTCTCGTCAAGTTTGCTGACTCTTCCAGGACACAAGATGAACCGTAACGACCTGCGTCGTGTCGACCTTAACCTCTTGATCGTATTCGAAACCTTGATGCATGAGCGCAGCGTGACCCGCGCCGCCGAGAAACTGTTCCTCGGCCAGCCGGCCATCAGCGCGGCGTTGTCGCGCTTGCGCGGGCTGTTTGATGACCCGCTGTTCGTGCGCACCGGTCGCAGCATGGAGCCGTCGGCCCGGGCGGTGGAAATCTTCGCCCTGCTCTCCCCGGCCCTGGACTCGATCTCCACCGCCGTCAGCCGCGCCGCCGAGTTCGACCCGGCCACCAGCACAGCGGTGTTCCGCATCGGCCTGTCCGACGACGTCGAATTCGCCCTGCTGCCCCAACTGCTCAAACGCCTGCGCGCCGAAGCCCCCGGCATCGTGCTGGTGGTGCGTCGCGTCAATTACATCCTGATGCCCGGCTTGCTGGCCTCCGGCGAAATCTCCATCGGCGTCAGCTACACCGCCGACCTCCCGGCCAACGCCAAACGCAAAGTACTGCGCCGCAGCCTGCCCAAACTGCTGCGCGCTGACAGCGTGCCAGGCTCCCTGAGCCTCGACGACTTCTGTTCGCGGCCACACGCACTGGTGTCGTTTGCCGGCGACCTGAGTGGGTTTATTGACGAAGAACTGGAGAAGCTCGACCGCAAACGTCACGTGGTGTTGGCGGTGCCGCAGTTCAACGGGCTGGGGACGTTGTTGGCGGGTACTGACATCCTGGCGACCGTGCCGGATTATGCGGCAGAGGCATTGACATCTGCGGGTGGGCTGCGGGCGGAGGATCCGCCCTTGCCGGTGCGCTCGTTTGAACTGCACATGGCGTGGCGTGGGTCGCAGGATAATGATCCGGGGGAGCGGTGGTTGCGGTCGCGGATTCAGATGTTTTTTGGGGACCCCGATAGCCTATAATGGAGTTCCATTAAATTCCATAAAATCGTTTTATGACAACAACTTATTGGTTATTCCAGTCCGCTGCCGTCTGTCTAAATCCAATGGATTCCACGACTCATGGGGGCATAATTGGGGGCAAATTTCGGTTCCTTAAAAAGGATGCCCCCACCGATGCCCCCAAATAATGCAGTCGTTTTCAGACGAAAACTGAGCGATGCCTTCATCCGCTCGCTGACCGAATGTGGCAAGCATGCCGACGGCGAAGTTCCTGGTCTCTACTTGGAGGTAAGGGCGTCGAGCAAGGTCGGCAAATCCCCTTCCAAGGTTTGGCGATTGAAGTACCGGCTGTATGGTAAGGAAAACCGCTTCTCCATCGGCGCTTACCCCGACATTGGTCTCAAGGAGGCGCGCGACATTGCCCGCGGCGCGCGCCGCGACGTGGCTAACCACACCGCACCGCTCAAGGCCAAGACCGCCAAGATCGAAGCACACCTACTCAACGAGGTGCGCACCTTCGAATACGTAGCCAAGCAATGGTTGACGTTCAAGTCTGCCGAGCTAGTAACCAAATCCATCGCGGGGTTTAACGGAGCGCTGAACAACCACATCTTGCCCGCGATCGGTAAAAAGCCGGTCAGCGAGATCAAGCTGGAGCACATCACCACAATCATTACGGAGTTGCGCCGCCAGCGCACCATGGCCATGGCCCGGCGCGTACGTACCATAATCCGTGCCGTCCTGGGCTTTGCCGAGGGGCGCGGATGGGTGGAACGCAATGTGGCGCTCAGCAACATTGAGGAGTTGAAGATCCGCCATGTCGTGACCAGCAACCCAGCGATCGAAAGGCCAGCCGACCTAGGCCGGTTTCTTCTACGCCTTGATGACTGCAACAATGGCAGCGTTGCCACCGCCATGCGCCTGCTGGTCATGTTGCCCGTCCGCCCAGGCGAACTGGTGCAGATGCGCTGGGAAGATGTCGACTTGGTGGGCGCAGATTGGCGTTATGTGGTAAGCAAAACCAAACATCTGGACAAGAGCAAACATATCGTGCCGTTGCCTGAACAAGCCTTGGTTCTGTTACGCGAGCTACATAAAACCCGCGTGGTGGATGAAGAAGGCAAAGGCTGGGTGTTCGTCTCGCCGGTCTATCCGGGACGCCCCATAAACCCGACCTCCATGCTCAAGTCCTTTCAGCGTATTTGGCCAGAGTACGACATCACGGCCCATGGCTTTCGTGCGACCTACAGGACCATTGCCCACGAGCACTTGGGCATCGATCCAATTGTGCTCGAACTGTCGTTATCCCACCGGATGCCAGGGGCGCTAGGGGCTGTCTACGCGCGCGCCCAACTGCTGGTAAAACGCAGGGAGGCGGCTCAACAATGGGCTGACTATTTGGATCAGTTGCGGCAAAACGCTGCGCGAATAACCACAGATTGACCATACAGAGAATACAAATTAGGAGATTGGAGCGGGAAACGAGACTCGTATCTGGTGTCCGACTCATTGAAATTTAAGGGGTTTTCTTTATTTCCTGCGCAGAAAAAGGCTTAATTATAGACTCGTTTTTAGGGAGCATCAAGGGCCCATTACGCGCCGAATCCAGCCAATTTACCTAACGTTTTGACCGAGGCATCCAACTGTCGAGCCACTTCGCCTCGGCCTTCGGCTTTCGCGAGGCTCACTTCCTGAGTTTTGAAATCCTCGGTGTAACTGCGATGAGTATGCCGTGACATTGGTACCTCCAAGATTGCGATTCAAATATCGCTTCCTGGCGTCCGCTGCGAGGGGACGTTTCGACCTCAACGTCTTGCACGTCTAACATCATGCCAAACCCTCTCTCATTTAATTCATCCTTCAAATGCGCCGCGGTGAGCATTTTCCAGCGGGTGTTGACGCAGGCAACCCCAATTTAGTCCGTTCAGACGATCACACAGAAATTCACAAACATTACATTGATAGTCGCTACAGGACCCATGCGGATCACGCCGTCGTTGTCCCGTAGCGATCGATTATGGGGATGGATGTTGCCGAAGAGTTTAGCTCAAAGGTTTTCGAACCGGACGGGATCCCTTTCACCTCAGTTCAATTTGCCAGCGCAGCCTCAACTCCATTAGAAGGGACTACCCAATGACTTACACCAATCTCCTGCTGGAAATGCACGGAAAAGTCGCACTCATCACGCTCAACCGTCCGCAAGCACTCAACGCATTGTCTCCAGAGTTAACCAAGGAACTCTGCCACCTTCTTGATTTATTGGAGGTCGATGACAACGTGGGCTCCGTTGTCTTGACTGGCAACGCGAAAGCCTTTGCTGCCGGCGCCGATATCAAGTCAATGCAAAACTTTTCTTACATGGAGGTCTACAAAACTGACTTCATCACCGCAACCTGGGACCGCTTGGCGGCGTTTCGAAAACCCACTATCGCTGCAGTCGCTGGCTACGCTTTAGGCGGCGGCTGTGAGTTCGCAATGATGTGCGACTTCATCATTGCCGCTGACACCGCGAAATTCGGGCAGCCGGAAATAACCATCGGCACCATTCCCGGGTGCGGCGGCACCCAACGATTAGCTCGTTTTGTCGGTAAATCCAAGGCCATGGACATGATTCTGACCGGGCGCATGATGGATGCCGACGAGGCGGAACGTTGTGGTCTGGTGAGCCGACTGGTGCCCGCAGCCCGACTGCTGGAAGAAGCGCTCAGCATAGCCGCGGGTATATGTCAGCAGTCGGCGCCCATCAACATGATGGCTAAAGAAGCGGTCAATCGCGCATTCGAGACCAGTCTTGCCGAAGGTGTGCGCTTCGAGCGGCGCCTGTTTCATTCCACCTTCGCAACTGAAGACCAGAAGGAAGGCATGCAAGCATTTATCGAAAAGAGAAAGCCAGTTTTTTTGGATCGTTGATCCTAGGATTCTCTATCCCCTTGTTTGTGTTACTTCCAATACCGGCATGCGCATACTTGGTAAGCCCCATAAGTTCTATCGGAGATCCCCATGTCCTCGCCTGATGTTTATGTTCTCAGCGCAGTCAGAACACCCATTGGCACCTTCGGCGGTTCACTCAAGGATGTGCCACTCACGCAGTTGGCAACCACGGTGGTTAAGGAGGCATTAACGCGCAGTGGGTGCGACGCACAACAGGTAGGTCATGTGGTGATGGGAAACGTCATACCAACCGACCCCAAAGACGCATACGTGTCGCGCGTCGCTGCCTTGAATGCAGGCATTCCACAGGAAACTCCAGCGTTTAATGTCAATCGTCTCTGCGGCTCTGGCTTGCAGGCAATCATTAGTGCCGCCCAGTCCCTGATATTGGGCGACGCCGAAATCGCCGTTGCCGGTGGCGTCGAATCCATGAGTCGAGGCCCTTACATGCTGCCCGGCGCACGCTGGGGCGGACGACTGGGCAATCTTGAAGCCATTGACTACATGCTCGGCATTTTGCACGACCCTCTCTACGGCATTCATATGGGTATTACGGCTGAAAATATTGCACAGCGATACGGCATAACCCGGGAAATGCAAGACGCTCTGGCACTACAAAGCCAGCAACGCGCAGGTGCAGCGATTGCCAACGGGCACTTCCTGAGCCAAATCGTGCCCGTAGAGGTGACCAGCCGTAAAGGCATCGAGCGCTTTGAGGTGGATGAACATGTCCGCAGCAATACCTCTGCGGAACAGCTGGCAAAAATGAATCCTGCTTTCAGCAAAGACGGAAGCGTTACGGCGGGCAACGCGTCAGGCTTGAATGACGGTGCCTCTGCGTTGGTACTAGCTACCGGTGCGGCGATCCAGAACAGCAACCTGCGTCCCCTCGCCCGCCTTGTGGCGTATGCCCATGCGGGTGTCGACCCGCAACTGATGGGGCTCGGACCGATCCCCGCCACACGCCAGGCACTGGCTCGCGCCGGTTTGACCGTGGCCGACCTGGATGTCATCGAATCAAATGAAGCGTTTGCGGCCCAGGCCTGCGCTGTAGCGCGCGAGCTCGATCTGGATCCGGCAAAGGTCAACCCGAATGGTTCCGGCATCTCGCTTGGCCATCCAGTGGGCGCGACCGGCGCCATCATCACGACCAAGGCCATCTTTGAACTGCACCGAATCCAGGGGCGCTATGCCCTGGTAACGATGTGTATCGGCGGCGGCCAGGGGATCGCTGCGATTTTCGAGCGCGTTTGACACTGACACCATGGAAAATCCTATGAATATGCAACGAATAGCTGTGATTGGTGCCGGCACCATGGGTAATGGTATCGCGCAGGTATGCGCCATCGCAGGCCTGCAGGTGACGTTGGTGGATGTCAGCGACGAGGCTTTGGCACGGGGCCTTGAAACCGTTGCGACTAACCTGGCACGCCAGGTTCGTAAAGGTACCTTGACGCAAGAATCGAAGAACCAGGCTTTAACCCGGATTCATGCCACGACGGACTATGCCGCATTGTCCGACGCAAGCCTGATTATCGAAGCCGCCACAGAAAACCTTGACCTGAAGTTGCGTATCCTTGAGCAAATTGACCGACAGGTCGATGCCGCAAGCATCATTGCCAGTAACACCTCATCGCTGTCCATTACTCAACTGGCGGCAGCGATCAGCCATCCTGAGCGTTTTATTGGCCTGCACTTTTTCAACCCGGTGCCGATGATGAAATTGGTGGAGTTGATTCGCGGTCTGCAAACTTCCGACGCGACGCATGCCCGAACGTTGGCCTTCGCCGAACAAATTGGCAAAACGCCGATCACGGCAAAAAACAGCCCTGGCTTTGCAGTCAATCGGATTCTGGTGCCTATGATCAATGAAGCCATTTTCGCCCTGCAGGAAGGCTTGGCCAGTGCGGAAGACATCGACACAGGCATGAAACTGGGCTGCAACCAACCGATCGGCCCGCTGGCACTGGCTGACTTGATCGGTCTCGATACTTTGCTGGCGGTACTGGAATCGTTCCATGACGGCTTTGGTGACCCCAAATACCGCCCTGCGCCATTGCTCAAGGAAATGGTTGCTGCGCGATATCTGGGTCGCAAAGTCGGCCAAGGGTTTTACCGTTATGACTGAGCGGCGGTCCATGGCAAGCGTCGAAAGCTTGCCTTCTGCCCTGACACGTCAACTTCAGGCACGTCAAAAAGCGGTAGAGCTGTTCGCCATCAGGGGTTTCGGTCAGGTGAGCATGCGCGACTTGGCCGCTCATCTCGGCATCCATGCTGGATCGCTGTATCACCACTTCGAAAGCAAGGAAGCCCTTCTATTCGAAGTGATCGAAGAGCTTTACGAGACACTGCTGGTTAATGCCCAGAACCAATTACGCAAGAACAGAAGCACCACAGCAAAATTGAATGCGTTACTACAGGCACACATCGCCCTGCATGAGCAAAGAGCGGCATATTTCCAGGTAGCCGAACATGAATCGCGCAATCTATGCGCTCAACACCAGGAACGGATCCAGCAGCTGCGCCAACGTTATGAGGAGTACTTTCTGGCGTTGCTTTCAGATAGCGGATCGTACTCGCCAAACCTGAAGGCCGCGGTTCAAAGCATGGTGTCGATTCTAAACAATATCCCGGAGTGGCTTGAGCGCACCCCGCTGACTAAAGCCGAACGCGTGAAACTGATGCTTGAGACTGCTCGAGGATCAATTGCCTGGGCGCTTGGGATACAAAAGACTGCCTGAGTTCTGTTTCATAACTGAGAAAACTATTGAGGGCGTACAGGCAGTCGCTGTACACCCTCAGGGACACACATAGCCTCAATAGGCGATGACGATCGACTTGGTTTCGGTATAAGCCTCAATGGCTGCGCGACCGTTTTCACGCCCTATCCCTGACTGTTTGAAACCGCCAAACGGGATGTTCGGGTCCGAAGGCAGATGGGTGTTGATCCAAACCGTACCGGCCTCGATGCGCTCGGCAACCCGTAACGCATGACTGATATTGCGCGTCCAGACACTGGCCGCCAGGCCGTAGGGAGTATCGTTGGCCTGACGAATCACTTCCTCGATGTCGTCGAAAGGCTGGGCCACAAGCACTGGACCAAACACTTCTTCCCTAACCAACGTCAGTGGCTTACCCGAGGTATGAGCAAACACAGTGGGCTGGACGAAGTATCCAGCCCCGTCCGGCGCCACACCTCCCGCCAGCAACTCAGCGCCCTCGCGCGCGCCAGTCTCGATCAGCCCCAACACTCGCTGACGTTGCTTGGCTGAAATCAAAGGGCCTATTTGGCTCTGCGGATCGAAGCCTGATCCCAGGCGCAAGCTCTTCGCCGCCTGGGCAACCCCATCGACCACTTCATCGAAGTGTTTCTTGTGCACGTACAATCGTGAGCCCGCGGTGCAGACCTGCCCTTGATCATAAAAAATCGCGCTACTGGCACCGGCAATCACGGCCTGCACATCAACATCATCCAGAACAATGACCGGGCTTTTACCGCCCAATTCCAGCGACACCCGTTTGATGTCCTGTCCGCATTGCTGACCAATTATCCGACCGACTTCGGTGGATCCGGTAAACGCGACTTTATGCACACCTGGATGGCGGACCAGCGCCGCGCCCGTTGCACCGTCACCGGTAATAACGTTGAAAACACCTGGGGGGATGCCTGCCTGCAACGCCAATTCAGCTAATTTCAACGCGGTCAAAGGCGTCTCTTCAGACGGCTTGAGCACCAAGGTACAGCCGGTGGCCAACGCCGGTGCGATCTTCCAGATGGCCATCAACAATGGATAGTTCCAAGGCACAATGGCCGCCACTACGCCCGCCGGATGGCGCTTGACGATAGCCTGGAAACGGGTGCCCGGAGCAGACGCCGAGACGTCCAGCGCCAAACCTTCGATCTTGGTCGCCCAGCCGGCCATGTAACGCACCCACTGTGCGCCGGCGAGTACGTCGAAGCCTCGAGAGTTAGCCAATAGCTTGCCGTTATTGAGTGTCTCCAGACCGGCCAACAGATCGGCGTTTTCCTCGATCAAGTCAGCAAAACGCAAGATCATTCGCTCTCGGACGGCCGGCGTGATATCGCGCCAGTGCGTGCTGCTCAGGGCGGCCTGCGCTGCGCGGACCGCTGCGTCCACGTCCTTTTCGCCGGCGTGAGAAATCTGTGCGATCTCCTGGCCGGTTGCAGGGTCATGAATCGCAGCCGTCCGACCATCGTCTGCTGTCCGCCATTGCCCATTGATCAGTAACTCACGGGGCATCGCCATGGCCGCCTTGAGAGCGGTTTCATTCGTATGTGCGTTCATCGTCAAACTCCCATTTCATTTTCGGGGTGTGTTTCCCCAATTTGTTGTTCAGGGACAAGAGGGAATCTTGCTTGCATCAGAACCAGGTGCCGACTCGACTTGGGGGGACTTGCGAATGAATACCGCTGGCAACAGCGCGCACAGCATCAACAGTGCCGCCAACCAGAAGCACTCATGAAAGGCTTCAAACGCTGCCGTCGAAGCATTGGTTATGGCATGCCCTTCCAGCCGCCATTGGTAAAGGATCGCCAACACATTGATGCCGATTGCCCCGCCCAACTGCATGAAAAAGTTCATGGTGGTAGAGGCGTAAGGCAGCAACGCAGGCGGAACCGATTGGATGGCGGCAACACTGGTAGAGGGAATCAGCATTCCCATCGCCACACGGCTAAGCGTGAACCACGCGGCAACCACCCAGAAGCCGGTCACGGCGGTTGCAAAGGTGAAACCGATGCTCGCTAGCGCAAACAAAAACAAACCACCGATGGTCACCGTTCGAGCGCTGAGCTTGTCGCATAAGGCGCCCGCGCTGAAAATGACCAGCACGAGAATGATCCCCCCCGGAACCTGCATGGCACCGGAATCCGCCGGCGAGTAACCCGCGGCGCTTTGAAGGAAATACGGGATTAGATAGCTAGTGCCGTAGAGACAGAACCCATAAGGTACCGCCACCAGAAACACGGCCCAGAATCGTGGGTTACGAAACAGACTGAGTTCGACCAGCGGAGCCTTGCAACGCAGTTGCCAGAACACCAGCCAGACCAGACTGACCAATGTCAGCGCCAAGCACCCTAACGTCTGCCAGGTCGTCCATCCTGTGCTCAGGCCCAGCCCGGTAATGTTCAGCAGAGCGAAAATGAAGACGGTCAGCAGCAGCATGCCCAACCAATCAAATCGACCGTGAACGATGGTGGGGTCCGCCTCGGGTACGTACTTGAACACCAGTAACAGCGCAGGTAAGCAGAACAGCAGCGGAAACAGGAAGATCACTGGCCAGCCAAACGGCCCCAGCAATACCCCGCCAACTGCAGGGCCAATGGCAGGTGCCAGCACCGCGCCGACACCAAAAACGCCCATGGCCATACCCACGGCTTGTGGCGGGAACACACGAGCAATCGTGATCAGTGCCACGGCCGGAACCAGCCCCATGGCGATGCCTTGCATGACGCGAGCGAAAATGGCCACCTGCGCATTCCAGCTCATAGCGCCCAAGAGCGAAACCCCAACAAACAGCAACAGCGTAAATACGTAAACACGCCGCAGGCCAAATCGTCCCGTCAGCCATCCGGTGGCCAGAATTGAGGTCGTCGCAGTGACCTGAAAACCGGTCGCAAGCCACTGAATGACCTCTTGACCCACATTGAACGCGGCCATCATCTCCGGTAAAGCCACCATCACCATGGTTGCGGAAAAACCCAAGGCAATAGTGCCCAGCAACACAGTGATGCTGGACATCCAGCGATAGTTTCGAGTGAGTTGTTGCGTAGCCTGAGTGCTCATGGAATGCCCTGCTCATAGGGTTGGACGCAGCACCGCATCGAGCGGCGCTACGGGTGCTTTCAATCACTCGTCGCTGTAGACCGCTTTGTCAGCGTGCCAGCGTGTCCAGAGATGGGTATTGGGCATTTGGTAGGCATTCACCTCACGGTCGATCACCACCTGGACGATGGCCGGTTTTCCGCTGGCAAATGCCCGCTCCATGGCCGGAGCGATTTGTTCACTGGTTTCACAGAATTCACCATGTCCGCCCATGGCTCGAGCCATGTCATCCAGACGCACAAAAGCGTGATCGACTTCGAAGGTGCGGCCGCAGACGTGCATGTAGTAAGGCACCTCCAGAGACCAGCCTTGGTCGTAACCCACCACGATCACGATCGGCAATTGATAACGAACTGCTGTTTCAAACTCCATCGGGTAGAAGCCGAACGCGCCATCGCCAGTGATCAGGCAAACACGCTTATCCGCATTCGCCTCGGCCAACGACGCACCCAGTGCGTAAGGCAGACCTGTCCCGAGATTGCCCAGCTTGCCGGCAAACATGAACCCACCCAGCGAATGCTGGATATAGTTGTGCATCCAGATACTGAAAGCGCCACCGTCCCTGATCAGGACAACGTCTTCGGGCAGCGTCTTTTGGACTTCGAGGACAGCGCGCCCCGGGTGAATCGGCGTGCTCGAGATCGTCGCGACCTGAGCACAGAAATCGGCATAACGGCTTTGTCGATCGGCTTGCCAGCGCTCCACCTGGACGTTGTGCTGAAGTGGCTGATGGCGGCGCAACGCAGCGATCAATCGCGGCAAAATCTGCCGCATGTCCCCCGCCAGGCCTACCTCCACCGGGCGATTGCGACCAATGTTCTGTGGGTCCAGATCAAGCTGAATCCAGCGTTGCGCCCCTTGTTTACCGAAATAATTCGGAAAGCCCTTCTGCTCGTTCGAGTAGGCGTAACCACCGAAACCGAGTTTTTCGCCGATGGGGGTTCCGATCGCGAAAATCACGTCCGCATCGCGGCTGATGCTTGCCCCTGGTTCAAGGCCCAGATCAAAAACATAAGGATGGGTATCGGCCAGAACGCCACGACCGGATGTGGTGAGAATGACGGGGGCTTGCAGTACTTGCACCAACTCATCGAACAGCGCCTGGGAACCCGAGTTGCGAATCCCCGCACCGCCCACCAGCAAAGGCGATTTGGCCTGAAGCAACATGGATGCGACTCTTTCGATCTGCGCGTCGCTGAAAGCTTCCTCGAATGTCGCCGGTCGATAATGCTGCGGCGCCACCAGCTCACCGAAATCGCGATTTTCCAACAACATATCAAAGGGCAGGCCAATGTAGACCGGCCCCGGCGTACCGGATCGCAGTTGCCGGAAAGCCTCATGGAAGAGCTCATCGGCCTCCATCGGATTCTCCAGCACGGCGGCGAACTTGGTCATCGGCCTGACCACTTCAATGCTCGGCGGGCACTGGAACTTCGAGCGGCGGGGAGAATTACGCGCCAACGACGTGCGTTCGGAACCGATATACAACACAGGAAGGTGCTCCTCCCATGAGTTGGCAATGGCCGAATAAAGATTGATCACGCCGGGGCCACAGTTGGCGCCCACTACTGAAATATTGCCTGTGAATGCGGCATAGGCCTCGGCCATGAAGCCGCTGGCAGTTTCATGGTGGGGAGCGATCAATGGGACACCACGATCATGCAGGGCATGATGCAACTTGCCGAAAGTGACTTCTGGCAGTGAAAAAAACTTGTCTATGCCTTCGGCAACTAACAGGTCAGCGATACGTTCACCTAGCGATTGCAGGGCCATCGTCTCTCTCCATTTATTGTTATGGGTGCTTTGAAACGTCAATGAGTCAAGGCTCAAAGCGCCTCTCGGTTGGGCAGCAGAATGACCTTGATCGCTTGCCCACCGCCCTGGACCTCAAAGGCCTGGCTAATGTCGGCAAGGGTAAACTGATGGGATATCAAACGTTCACGGTCGAGCTTGCCTTCCGACATTAATCGCAAGGCCAACTCCAACTCTTCGGCGGCGTAGCCGTTGGAGCCGAACAGGCTGATTTGCTTGGTAAGCATCGGCATCATGTCGATGTTCAAGCGGTCCTCGTAGGCGCCAAAACAGATGACCCTGCCGTCGCCCGGGCGGGCCATGCGCAGGGCCGACTCCAGAGGTGCGGGCCCGGTCATGTGTTTCAGGTACCCGGCACACTCGAAGACGACGCTGATATCTGTCGGCTCGATCTCGGGATAAGTAATTGGCAGAAAGCCACAGATGGCTTTGGCGGTGCTGAGCAGGTCCTGGTGCCGAGGATTGATCGTATCGGTCGCCCCGATCTCCATCGCCATGGCCAGACGCTCGTCGGACACGTCGATGGCGACAATTTTACCGACGTCGACTTCCAGCGCTTTGAGCGCCTGAATCACACCAAGACCGATAATGCCCACCCCGAAAACTGCAACGTTGTCGCCCGATTTCAGGTTGGCCTTGCGGATCATTTGCAGGCCATCGGCCAGGGGTTCAGTGGTCGCCGCTGCGGCGAAAGAAACATTTTCGGGAATGCGCACCAGTTGAAACGGATTGACGGGCACAGGCACTAGGTCAGCCATTCCGCCCATGCCCACACCTACGACACGCTCACCGATGCTGTAACCGAGCACACCCTCTCCAACCGCTTCAATCACTCCGCTGAATTCATGCCCCGGGATCTCCAGTCCTTTAGAGTCGACACGCACCAACTCCTTGCGATGGGCATTGGTGCGGTACATATGCATGTCACTCCCGCAAATGCCGCAAGCCTCCACGCGTATCAATACTTCACCTGGCATCACACTTGGCACCGTCGCCTGCGCATTCATTTCAATATGCCCAGGGTCATGAAAAACGGCTGCTTGCATGGACTCATTCCTTCTAGTTGGCGAACATGGCGTGCCCATCAACGCAATGCCTTGCGCATGATTTTTCCAGTGGTGGTTTTAGGCAGATCGTCGCGAAACTCGATTTGCCTTGGATATTTGTAGGCAGCCATGCGTGATTTACAGAACGCTATCAGTTGCTCAGGTGTTACCTGGGCGTCCGTCTTCAGGCTGACGAAGGCTTTTACGCTTTCCCCGCGATAGTCATCTTTAACGCCTACCACAGCGACTTCACGCACATCCGGATGACCGTATAGAACGTCCTCAACTTCACGTGGCCAGACCTTGAATCCGGAGGCGATGATCACATCCTTCATCCGATCAACGAGAAACAGCCAGCCCTCAGCGTCGACATACCCGACGTCACCGCTACGCAAAAAACCATCGCTCATAGCCTCCTGAGTCGCGTCGGGGCGTTGCCAGTAGCCCCGCATCACTTGCGGGCCACGAATCAAGATTTCCCCAATGCTGCCCGTCGGTAGCGACCGTCCCTGCTCGTCGGTAATACGCAAGCACGTCGAGTGAATGGGTAATCCAACCGACAACACCCCCTCTTCGTTACACACAGCCAAGCGATCGTGAGGCACGGCCGTTGCCACCGAAGTGGTTTCTGTCAGCCCATAGACCCCACGTATGTCATGCGCGAATTTTCGCTGGAAGGCACTGACCACAGCCTCTGGTATCGGTGCCCCTCCGGAGTAGATTTTGGACAGAGAAACAAGCTGTTCTGAACCGACCTTGTCTGCATTGAGCAGTGCGATAAACGCGGTGATGGCGCCGATCGTGAAGGTAGCCCGGTAAGTCTGAACAGCTTCGGCAAAAACCTCGGGATGAAAGCGTCCAGTCAGCACCAGAGGAGCGGAGCAAGCAAAGGCGACACCGATATGCAGAATCAGACCGGTAACGTGAAAGAGGGGTGCCAACGCCACAATCGGCACACCATCATCCAGCGTAGCCCAATCGCGAAAAGCCTCGCTGTTAAAGACGTACCCCACATGACTGTGTTCCACCCCCTTTGGGAGCCCCGTAGTACCTGAGGTGTACACAATAGTGGCAATGTCACTGCCCTTGATCCGTGGACAAACAGGCTTGGAGTCGGCCCATGACGTTGTCAGGTCATGCAGAAAAAATCCCTCTCCCGCAGGCACCGGGGGCACGCCAAAAATACGTGGATCATTACGACTCTGAAGCTCATGGTCTCCCACAACAATTAACAGCAAGTTGTCGGGTCGATGCTCAAGCTCAGCGACGACTTCATGATAGAGAGAATCATGAAGCATCAGGACTCTGGCCTGGCTATCCTCCAGCAGCAACGATAACTCCCGAGCCCGGTTCATCGGGTTGATGCTCACCGCAATGGCCCCCAGCTTCCAACTGGCAATCAGACCAATCACAAACTGCGGAACATTTTGCAGAAACAACCCAATGCGATCTCCGGCCACCACACCTTGTGACTGCCAGAATGCGGCCAACGCGTTGGCATCCCGGTTCAGTTGCGCGTAGCTGAGCGTGGTATCGAAATAGTGCAAGGCAGCGGCTTGCGGCGCCTTGTCGTGTGCGGCTTCAAACATCTGCAAGGCATCGGTGAAACGTGCCTCGAATGCACATTGAGACAAAGGCTCAATGCATGGTTCAACACTCATATCGATGCGGCTCCCATTGCTCGAGAGTGGGCAATGCAGCCAGTCAAGCTGGCTGATCCATGTCCGAGCATTCCAAGGCATACATTGGTCTTCATCGCAGACCTCGCATTTTCTTGTTTTTCTGGATTGTCGCGGCGGATGAATCGAGCAACAGCCTTGGTAAACCCGATCCTCAGCACCGCAGTTGTTATAAGTGTTCGCCCCTGCCTCCTCTGACCGCATCGTCTGTTTAGACTATTTTTCAGACCCCTACCCGCGAGTAAGCTATTTCCTGGAAAGCACGAACAGCGTCTTTTGGGGCGAGTAGTTTTCGGAACAAATGGTGCCTTTCAGCCGCCACGTGTTTGAGCAGGGACTTCCATGACGGACACCATCGACAAGCGCTCACCATGGGCCAATAAGCAGGACCGCCTGGCCGAACGGGAAAACAAACGCGACGCCGTGTTACGTACGGCTGCCGAGCTGTTCAATGAGAAAGGCTTTCATGCCACCTCCCTGGACGAAGTGGCTGAGCGGCTCAACGTGAGCAAGCCGACGGTTTATTACTACGTGAAGAACAAGGACGAAATCCTTTTCGAATGCGTACGCATCGGCTTGGAGATGTTGGAAAGCGCCTCGGACGAAGCGATTCAGGGCGGTAGCGACTCAAAAGAGAACCTGATCGCCGTGATGCGCAAATACGCCGAAATCGTAACGATGGATTTCGGTATGTGCCTGATACGTGTAGGCGAAGATCCGTTGCCTTTGGACAGTCGTCGCAAGCTGCGACGACTGAAAAGCCGCATCGATCTCAAGTTCCGCAGCCTGATTCAGCAAGGTATCGCCGACGGGGTCTTGAGGCCCTGCGACCCCAAAATAGCGGCGTTCACCATCGCCGGTGCGCTGAGTTGGATTGCCCGTTGGTATGACCCGAAGGGCCCGCTCAAGGTCGAAGAAATCGGCAACCAATGCATCGACTTACTGATGAACGGCCTCAATTGCAGATCAACCACCACCCGCAGCAGTGCCGACTGATCCAGTCCTGCCCGAGAGTTGCTCACAATGACAAAAAAAGAGTCCTCAATCATTACTGAATTCCATCCCGTACAACTTGAGACCTTTCTCAAGGACAACATCAGCGGGCTGCAAGGAGAGATGCGCCTTGAGCGTATTGGCGGTGGTCAATCCAACCCGACGTTTTTCGTCTCCTTTGACAATCGCGAACTGGTGCTGCGTAAAAAACCGAGTGGCGAGATCCTGCCCTCCGCCCACGCGGTAGATCGTGAATACAGGGTCATGACGGCGCTGGCACAGTCCCGGGTGCCAGTCCCCAAAACAGTTTTGTATCACGCAGAACCCGACATCGTCGGAACGCCCTTCTATTTAATGGAAAGACTCCAAGGGCGCGTTTTTCCTGAATACAGCCTGCCCGGGGTCTCACCCGACGACCGTAGAGCGATGTATGAATCGATGGCCCTGACCCTGGCAGACCTGCACCAAGTGGACTGGCGGGCAATCGGTCTTTCTGACTACGGCCGGGAAGGCCATTACTTTTCCAGGCAGCTGGCGCGCTGGGGTACGCAATGGGAAACGGCCGAGCAACACGATAATCCCGAGCTCGACCGCCTGCTGGCCTGGCTTCGCGTCAATTTGCCCCAAGACGATGAAACCACGGTGTGCCACGGCGATTTCCGACTGGGCAATCTGATGTTTCACCCCACGGAACCGCGCGTCATCGGCGTGCTCGACTGGGAGCTCTCAACCCTGGGTCACCCATTGGCCGATCTGGCTTACAACTGCATTGCCTGGCACACCCTACCGTCTGAGTACGGCGGCATCCGCGACCTGGACCTCCGGGCACTGGGCATACCCTCGCAAGCAGAGTATTTGCAGCAGTACTACCACGCCACCCAACGCAATCGAGGGGCCGAAACCTTTCACTTCGCTTTCGCGCTGTTTCGCCTGGCGGTGATTTTCGAAGGCATAGCCGCTCGGGCACGGTCCGGCAGCGCAGCGTCGGAGAACGCTGCAAGCGTCGGCCCCTTGGGAAAAGCGTTCGCCCGACGCGGCCTTGAGCTGCTCGATCACGCCATTGTCATCTGACCCGTCGAGACCCGCCCATGAACTTTGAATACCCGCCCCACGTCGTTCAGCTGCAACAACGCCTGCAAGCGTTCTACGATAATTACTTGCTGCCGGCCAACGTCCAATGGCATCACCAGGCTGAGCAAGGTATTTATCCACTCGAGCTGATCAATGATCTTAAAGCGCTCGCCAAGGACGAAGGACTGTGGAACCTGTTTCTGCCAGCCCTGCGATCGGACGAGCCTGGCACTCGGTTAAGCAATCTCGAATACGCGCCACTGTCGGAGATCATGGGCAGACTGCCCTGGGCTGCCGAAGTGTTCAACTGCAACGCGCCAGACTCCGGCAACATGGAACTGTTGCACCTCGCGGCCAGCCCCGCGCAGTACCAGCGTTGGCTCAAACCCCTGCTGGACGGTGACATTCGCTCCTGTTTCGCCATGACCGAGCCGGATGTCGCCTCCTCTGATGCCACCAACATCGCAACGCGCATTGAGCGCGTCGGTGAGCAGTATGTGATCAACGGGCGCAAGTGGTTCACCACCGGTGCTCTGCACCCAAACTGCAAACTGATGATCGTTTTGGGCCGCAATGCCGAGGAAAGCAGCAGCCATCAAAACCACTCGATGATCCTTGTGCCGATGGACACTCCCGGCGTGCAGATCGTGCGCAATGTGCCGCTCATGCATCATTATGCCGTCGAGGGGCATTGCGAAGTATTGCTCAGCAATGTGCGTGTTCCCCTTGATCACCTGCTGGGCAAGGAAGGCGGCGGTTTCTCCCTCGCCCAGGCACGTCTTGGGCCGGGCCGTATTCATCATTGCATGCGCACCATCGGTCAATGCGAACTGGCGCTCGAATTGATGTGCACCCGCGCCCTGGAGCGCAAGGCTTTCGGTCGTCACCTCGCCGACTTCTCCAATGTGCGTGACTGGATTGCCGAATCGCGAGTAGAGATCGATCAGGCACGCCTCCTGGTGCTGCGCGCCGCAGACACAATCGATCGTTTGGGCAATAACAGTGCCCGTGTCGATGTCTCGGCCATCAAACTGGTCGCCGCACGCCTGCAAACCCGCGTGCTGGATCGGGCCATTCAAGTATTTGGTGCAATGGGCATGACCGCCGATACCCCGCTCGCATTCCTCTGGACCTGGGGACGCGCACTGCACTTCATTGACGGCCCGGACGAGGTGCATCTGCGCACCGTCGCCAAGGAGGAACTCGCCAAGGCCAAAACCCGAGGTGCGGCCTGCGCAGCCTACTTCACCCCAAATTTGCCGTCCCACTCCCTCCCAGGAGATCAGCAATGAACAGTGAAGCGGCACCACTGACCTTGACCCTGGACGGCCCGGTTGCTCACCTTCTTTTCAATCGCCCTGCAGCGCTAAATGCAATTAATGTCCCGATGGCTTTGGCGTTTCGCGACGCCATACGGACCATCGCTGCCTCCAGCGATACCCGTGTCGTTATCCTCAAGGGCGCCGGCCGTGCGTTCATCGCAGGGGGAGATCTTGCCAGCCTGCGAGAAAACCCGCTGGAAAATGCCCAAGCATTGATTGAACCGTTACATGAGGCGCTGAGCATCATGACCGGGCTGTCACAACCGGTGATTGCCAGCGTACACGGCGCGGTCGCAGGCGCGGGTGTCAGCATCGCGCTGGCCTGTGATTTCGTTCTGGCCGCCCATGGCACGCGCTTCAACTTGGCTTATGCCTCGATTGGCACCAGCCCTGATGCGTCGGCCTCATGGCATCTGCCAAGGCTGGTCGGTCTGCACAAGGCGATGGAACTACTTCTGCTTAGCGAGCCGTTCGATGCCGACGAAGCGTTGCGCCTGGGTTTGATCGGCAAGAAGGTGGCGGCGGATGATCTCCAGGCTGAAACCGAACACCTGGCCAATCGTTTGGCCGAGGGGCCGACATTCGCCTTGGGGCAAACCAAAAGGCTGCTGCGAAACGCCTTGCAACGTAGCCTTGAGGAGCAACTGGACGCCGAACGCGAAGCGTTTTGCGCGTGTACTCAAACCCAAGACTTCGGTCGTGGAATCGAAGCCTTCTTCACGAAGCGAAAAGCACTGTACCTCGGCTGTTGATGTTCACAAAAATCGCACCGTTGAGTCACTGGAAAGCGCGGCAAATTTCCGCGCTTTTCAGGCTGCACGCGAGGTCCGCCAAACGTACGGTATCGAGTTCAGCGCCGCGATCTATCAACGCTTTGCCCTGCAAAAAATCGGCGGGGCTATTGACTGACTCGACCGCGACCAACCGCTCATCAGCCAAGTGGAACAACGCGAACTTTCCACTCTGCGGGTTACCGCGCAAGATGCATTGGTTAGCTCCGAATGGAATGCCGGCGATCTGTAACTTGTATTGATATTGATCAGACCAGAACCATGGCACCTCAGCCGATGGGGGCACACCACCACAAATCTGAACCGCCGCTTGCCGGGCTTGCTCGAGGGCATTGGCTACGCTTTCCAGCCGCATAAGGCGGTGCTCATAATGGGGCAGCGGACGACGGGTCACATCACCGACGGCATAAACCCCAGCCAGCGAAGTGCGGGCGAACTCATCCACCAGAATACCGTTGTCGCAGGCCATACCTGCCGCCAGCGCCAACTCGTCGTTGGCCTGAGCACCGATACCAACCAGTACCTGATCGCACTCGATAATTTGGCCGTCTCGCAACATGAGCGCTCCTACCTGCCCCTCAGCACCTTCCGACAGACTCACTAGCTCGCTATTCATGACGAACTCGACACCATGGCCTTCGTGGACTTCTTGGAAGAAGGTCGATAACAGCGGATGGGCTACCCTGGCGAGCAGACGCGACTCGCGTTCGATGACGATAACCTCCGCCCCGCGGGCCCGAGCTGATGCCGCAGTCTCCAAACCGATGTAACCACCACCAATGATTGCCAAGCGCTTTCCTGGGCTTAAAACATGACGCAGACGCTCTGCATCGTCCAGTGTGCGCAGGGTCGATACTTCCCCCAGTTCCGTTCCGGGAATGCTCAACTGCCGGGGTCGAGTACCTGTGGCAATGATCAGGTAGTCATATTTCAAGGTCGAACCATCAGCCAGAACCACACGCCTCCTCTCAGGTTCGATGCCCAGAACCCGAGTGTCCAGGCGCAGCTCAATCAGTTGCTCCAGGTAAAACGCTTCGGGCCTCAGCATCACGCTGGACAATTCAACGCTGCCCATCAACCAGGCCTTTGACAGTGGAGGTCGTTGATACGGTAGATGAGTCTCTTCCCCCAACAACGTAATCGATCCAGTCCAGCCAAACTGACGTAATGCGGCTGCTACGGAGCCGCCGGCATGACCAGCACCGATAATAAGAACCTGTGATGGCCTTACCGTCATATCTCAGGCCCTACAATCAGCATCAACCCCGACAAAGACGCTTCAGATTGGATCTGACACGCCAGTCGTGAGAACTCTGTCACCTCAACGATACCCGAGAGCGCATCGAGCATCGCTGCTTCATCTTCGCTCGCCGGCGGTAAGTGCCCGGCCCAGGCGTTATCAATGTAAACATGGCAAGAGCCACACGAGCACATGCCACCGCATGTACCATCAATCCCGCATCCTGCGTCACGCAGCCCAACCATCAGCGATTGCCGGACAGGTACCGCCAACCGTCGCACGATACCTTCGCGATCCTGCACCTGGATCTCAATAGCGTTCATGAATTCCGTCCGTATAAAAGTCAGCGATAAAATTCGTTGGCGTATTCGCGGAAGCGCAAAATCGGTCCATCGCCATCACACAACCTTGGCTGCGGTAGGTGCTTCTTGTAGTTCAGAATCGCCATATCCTGATCCACTTCATAGACAAAACGCGCCACGAAAGGCTTGCCAATCGAATCCAGAAGCTCGGGATTTCCGTTGTCGAGTAGATACAAGCGGGTCTTCTGGACAAAACGTTCGTCATCAATGGGGGTAAAGGAAAAGACGAACAACGCTTCGGCCCCTTGGAACTCATAGTGCTGCACCATGAGTGAAATACCTGAAAACTGACACTCCAACCGCTTCAAGGGTTGATCAGATTTGTCTGGATCAATGACATAATCAACTTTCAGACCATGTACAGTTCGCTCGATACTGCCCAAGGCCGGCATCTCGGTGGCGTTATGCAGCTGAACGATGTGCGCGGTGTCGAAAAGGTTTTCCAAAACATCCCGGAAGGGACAGGTCGTTATCCAATCGCGACTGTCGTACAGCACCCACTTGCCTTGATCCAGCACGGCGCTGTTGAACGGCTCGTGGTCGGGTGTTTCACCGGCGGGGTGATACCAGACCACGACCATGCCGTTGATTTCCCGTGTGGGGTAGAGTTTGAGCTTAACGGGCGGGACCATCTTCGCGTAGGGGATATTGACGCATCGACCTGTCTGCGCGTCGTATCGCCACTTGTGGAACGGGCAAACGATCTTCCCACCCTCTATGCCCCCTTCATGGGAGGCCAGATGTGCACCCAGATGCGGGCAGTAAGCATCAGCTGCTTGAGCCGCCCCACTGGCGGTTCGATAAACAATAAACTCTTGATTGAGCCAGCTCACTGGCAACAAGGTATCGGCGAATATCTGATCCGACTCGGCCAGGCAATACCACCCCTTGGGGAATCCTTCCACTGGTGCGCGGTGCTTCATGGATATGGGGGGCAGGAGGGTCGTCATGGTGAGATGTCCTCAGGTTCAAGCATTGTTATTGTTGGAATCGGCACGCTCGAGCTGCAAAGCCGCATGCGCCTCAACAGCTCCTGGCCCCAAATGTCGAGCTTGAAGGCGCAGTTCATCCATCATCGAAACAGGCGCCTGTAGATCGACTTGTTTCAACAATTCATCCTCACTCCCGAGCCAGGCTTCCGGCTCATCGTCCAGCACCTTATGACCCTGGTTTTCCACTAGCATCACCCGGGTCGCCTGACCTCCTCCAACGGAGAACGTTTCACCGGTAAGTCGAGTGCTGTCATGCAGCAGCCAAACCACAAATGCGGCTACCGATTCAGGGCGATAGTGATTGATCAGGTATTGGCGAAAACGATCGTCCGGGACCAGCGCCGTCATGCGCGTATAAGCAGAGGGCATGATGGTATTGACGTGGATACCGGCTTCGCGCCCTTCTGCCGCCAGGGTCCGGCACAGGCCAAAAATCGTGGATTTCGCCGCGACATAGGAGCTGGCTCCCGGGGCGCCGAAAACAGCCTGTGATGCGGTATTGAGCACACGCCCGGCCCCACTGGCGACCAGATGTGGCCAAGCTGCGCGCAAAATGCCCAGCGTGCCCTGAACATGCACGTCGAGAATCCGATCGAAATCTTCTTTAAGTATCTGCGCAAAAGCCCCACCACCGGTGATGCCTGCGTTATTGATGACGATATCCAGCCGGCCGAACGCGTCTATTACCCGGTTGATGATTTGCTCGGGGGCCTCTGAGACGCTCTGACAGTCGGCGACAGCGATCCCTCCGGCGGCACTAATCGTTTGAACGACTTCATGAGCCGGCGACTCCTGACAGGCGTCACCGAAGTATCCGACGCCGGGGTCATTGACAACCACCTTAGCCCCTCGCGCCGCCAGAAGCAGAGCGTAAGCACGACCCAAGCCACGTCCGGCTCCAGTTATCAGCACCACTTTCCCATCAAAACGCAAAGTCGGTCCCACACTTGAATAGCTATCAGCCATGAGCCGGTTCCTTTTTGTTATTATTTTCAATAGACACGAGTCTACCCAGATTTTTTCTCGTACGCCAAGACCCTCTCGACAAATAAAATGGGCGTACTCCTTGCTCGCGATGGTTGTGCCAAAATCGCCGTACCAAACATCGGCCATACGCTTCGAGGCTTTTTTGAATAAACGCGAACAACAAAAACAGGCAACTCGCCAAAGGCTAATCGCTACCGCACGCGAGCTGTTCAGTGAACAGGGCTTGCAAGTTAACGCCGCCGATATCGCGTGTGCCGCACAGGTGAGTCGGGCGACGTTTTACCTGCACTTCACAAGCATCAATGAGCTCCTGCAAGAGTTGACACAGGAGATCTGGATCAGCGCCAGTGAGCTGTATACGCGCTTTAGTCTATTGCCTGACTGGAGTCGCGAAAGCTTGTACGATTGGTTACTTGAGGTCAGCCAGGCCTGGAAGCGGGATGCGAAACTGATGGGGGTACTGGTCGACAACCGCCAGAATGAATTGCGTAGTGAATATCATCGTCACCTGCACGAATACACTGAAATCTTGACCACTGCACCTGATGAGCGCTGGGCGCATATGAGCCCGGAAGAAGCTAAACAAAGGGCCTTTCTGCTGATCGTACAGCTGGAAACCTGCATGCTCGAATGGGTAGTCCGCGGCTGGCCTGCGGCGACCGATATGATGCTCCAGGCCCTGGCCGATATCTGGCACTGCACCCTCCTCCCCAGCCCCCGCGAAACCCGCTGACATCGCACTGCCACGGGCTAGTCTGAACAGACGATGCCTCGAGCCGGGCGCACATTGATGATGTCGTTGAAGGTGAAATGACCACTCGATCAAGAGTTGTCACACGCTACCAACGGACTAACCTATGGCGCCCCAGATGCCCCCTATTCCATCGGCCAAACAAATACGCATACCCAGCGGTCTGGATATCAATTATCAGGACGATGGTCAGGGTGACACGTTGGTGTTCATTCATGGCAGCGGTCCGGGCGCCAGCGGCTACAGCAATTTCCAGGGTAACTACCCATGGTTCAATGAACAGGGTTATCGAACGTTGGTTCCCGACCTTCCTGGATATGGCCTATCGTCCAAACCCGAAGACGAGAACTATGTTCTGGACTTCTTTGTCAGCGCCCTGCATCAGTTCATGCAGGCATTGGACGTACAGTGCTGCGTTCTGGTTGGCAATTCCCTGGGTGGAGCGATTGCACTCAAATATGCACTCGATTTTCCCGAGGCAGTCAGCAAACTGATCCTGATGGGGCCTGGCGGGCTGGAGGAGCGCGAGGTGTACTTCCAGATGGAAGGCATCCAGAAAATGATGCGCGACTTCGCTGATGGGGTACTGGACCGCGAGGGTATGCGCCGCCTGCTCTCCATTCTGGTCTATGACCCCTCGTTGATCACTGAAGAGTTGCTTGATCAGCGCGTCCCGATTTGTGCCCTGCAACCCAAAAGCGTGCTCTCGACCATGCGCGTGCCGAACTTGAGTGAGCGCCTTGCTGAAATCACCTGTCCGGTGCTTGGCTTCTGGGGGAGCAACGACAAATTCTGCCCCGCCGAAGGAGCGCTCAAAGTCCTGACGCATTGCCAAAACGCACGTTTTGTCCTCGTCAACCGCTGCGGGCATTGGGTCATGGTCGAGCACCGCGACCTGTTCAATCGGACCTGTCTCGACTTCTTACAAAACGGCTAAGGGATTCTCCATGGACCAGCACCTCATCAGTGAGTTGGGTGACGCGTTGTATACCGCGCTGCGCACGCGCCAGACACTTTCGCCACTGACCACGCATCATCCCGAAATCAGCATCGACGATGCCTATTACATCTCCTTACACATCCTGCAACGACGGCTCGCCGCCGGCGAACAACTGGTCGGCAAAAAAATCGGCGTCACCAGCAAAGCCGTCCAGGACATGCTCAACGTACACCAACCAGACTTCGGGTTTCTGACTGATGCGATGCATTACGTCAACGGCGCCAGCATCAGCCTCAGTCAGTCCGGCCTGATCCAGCCGCGGGCGGAGGGTGAGATTGCCTTCATCCTCAAAGAGGACCTCCACGGCAACGTTACGCGTGAAGACGTACTGGATGCCACTGAATGGGTGTTGCCGTGCTTCGAAATCGTCGACTCGCGGATCACTGATTGGAAAATCCGCATCCAGGACACCGTGGCGGATAACGCTTCATGCGGTGTGTTCGTACTCGGCGATCAGCGCACCGCACCTCGCGAACTGGACCTGGCCAGCGTCCGTCTCGATCTGTTGCGCAATGGCATCGCCGCGGGTTCTGGGCTAGGTAGCGCCGTCCAGGGCCATCCCGCCGAAGCAGTGGCCTGGCTGGCCAATACCCTGGGACGCTTCGGCATTCCATTTCGAGCCGGGGAAATCATCTTGTCCGGGTCTCTCGCACCGTTGGTGCCGGCCTGCGCCGGTGACAGCTTCGAGCTCACCATTGAAGGACTAGGCGCAGCTTCGGTCAGCTTCATCGACTGATGACCGTCCCCCATCACGTTTCTGGAGGTGCAACATGAAAAAAATCAGATGTGCAGTGATCGGCCCAGGCAACATCGGCACCGATCTGCTCTACAAACTGAGCCGCAGCCCTGTGCTCGAACCGGTCTGGATGGTGGGTATCGATCCCACATCCGAAGGTCTGGTGCGTGCTCGCGAGATGGGCATGAAGGTCACGGACCGTGGCGTAGACGGTCTATTGCCTCATGTGCTCGAGGACGGTATTCAAATCGCCTTCGACGCCACGTCAGCCTACGTGCACGCCGAGAACTCGCGAAAGCTCAATGCGCTGGGCGTATTAATGATCGACCTCACCCCGGCCGCGATCGGACCGTATTGCGTGCCACCGGTCAACCTGCGCGAACAGGTCGGACAGCGGCAAATGAACGTGAACATGGTGACGTGTGGCGGCCAGGCGACGATCCCGATGGTCGCCGCAGTCTCACGGGTGCAACCGGTCGCCTATGGTGAAATCGTCGCGACCGTGTCCTCTCGTTCAGTCGGCCCGGGCACCCGCAAGAATATCGATGAGTTCACCCGCACCACTGCGGGCGCCATCGAACGTGTCGGCGGCGCAAAGCAAGGTAAGGCAATCATCGTCATCAACCCGGCAGAACCGCCGATGATGATGCGCGACACCATCCACTGTTTGACTGAATCCGAACCCGATCAAGCGGCAATTATCGCTTCGGTAAACGCCATGATCGCCGACGTGCAGAAGTACGTGCCCGGTTACCGCCTCAAGAACGGTCCGGTATTCGATGGCAATCGCGTGTCGATTTTCATGGAGGTCGAGGGACTGGGGGACTACCTGCCCAAGTACGCCGGAAACCTGGACATCATGACGGCCGCCGCAGCCCGGACTGCTGAGATGTTCGCAGAGGAAATCCTCAACGGTAACTT
Source organism: Pseudomonas sp. FBCC-B1565 (assembly GCF_059133265.1). Taxonomy (NCBI): domain Bacteria; kingdom Pseudomonadati; phylum Pseudomonadota; class Gammaproteobacteria; order Pseudomonadales; family Pseudomonadaceae; genus Pseudomonas; species Pseudomonas sp. FBCC-B1565. Next base: position 3,329,143 of record NZ_CP101438.1, on the reverse strand, counting down.
GAACCTCGAACCCCAGACCGCGCTGGAGGCCTGACATGAACCTGCAAGGCAAGAAAATCATTCTGCACGACAACACGCTGCGCGACGGCATGCATCCCAAACGTCACCAGATCAGCCTTGAGCAAATGCGTGCGGTCGCCCGCGGCCTGGACGATGCCGGCATGCCGCTGCTGGAAGTCACCCACGGTGACGGCCTGGGCGGTGCGTCGGTGAACTACGGTTTCCCGGCCCATACAGACGAGCAGTACCTGAGCGCGGTGATTGGCGAGCTTAAGCACTCCAAGGCGTCAGCCCTGCTGCTGCCGGGCATTGGTACGGTCGATCACCTGCGCATGGCCAAAGATCTGGGCGTACATACCATCCGCATTGCCACCCATTGCACCGAGGCCGATGTCTCGGAACAACACATCGCCTTGGCTCGCAAACTGGAAATGGACACCGTGGGCTTTCTCATGATGGCGCACATGGTCAGCGGTGAGCAGTTGGTTACCCAGGCCAAACTGATGGAATCCTATGGCGCAAACTGCATCTATACCACTGACTCCGCAGGCTACATGCTTCCCGGGGACGTGACCGAACGTATTGGCGCACTGCGTGCCGCGCTCAAACCGGAAACCGAAATCGGTTTCCACGGCCACCACAACATGGCCATGGGGATTGCCAACTCGCTGGCCGCCATCGAAGCCGGCGCAGTACGTATAGACGGTTCGACCAATGGCCTGGGAGCTGGAGCGGGCAATACGCCGCTGGAAGTGTTCGTTGCCGTGTGCAATCGGATGGGCATCGAAACCGGCGTCGATCTTTACAAAATCATGGACGTTGCTGAAGACATCGTACTGCCGATGATGGACCACATGGTACGCATCGATCGCGACTCGCTGACGTTGGGCTATGCCGGGGTTTACTCGTCTTTCCTGTTGTTCGCCAAGCGTGCCGAAGCCAAGTACGGTGTCAGTGCTCGGGATATTCTGGTCGAGTTGGGCGCTCGCGGCATGGTGGGCGGTCAGGAAGACATGATCGAGGACACCGCCATGGACATGGCCCGTGCCCGCAACAAAGCACCAGCCAACGCCAAAAGCGCCTGACCTCCCCCGGACTCAGCGCCCCCACGCAGGCACTGAGTCCTCCCCGTTTTCTCCCTAATTGCCCTCTCCCCTTCGCCGCATTCCCGGGCAAGCGCGTCGAATGACGCATGAACCTGAAAACAATCCACTCCACCGCACAGATAGTTAGTCCGAAAGGACGATGAGCATACTTGACAGGTTTTCTACTCTGCGGACATACCAACCAGATTAGAGGAAGCCCGCGTGGTAGACCTGACAGAGGCAATGGGTGAACACGCCCAAACCTGGGCGTTGTACTGCGACACTCTCAAGCGCGCAGGTCTGCAACTTCAACGCAGGGAGGCGCCTCAAGACGACTTCAACCAGGCCGAAGGCATGCGTTATCTGAGTCGCTTGGCGCGCATCGGTCTGGAGATGTTTGTCGAGGCCGGTGACGAGCTATTCCCGACGTTTATGGTGCCGTCCCACGAGACCGCGAAGATCGGCGCCGATAACCCGGACATGGGGTACCTGGCCGCCCGTATCAACGGTCAATATACCTACAGGGTCAGTGGAACACGGGGAACAGCCACATCGATCAACTTCAGCACCAAGCGCGGAGGCTACGACAAGTCCGGCAAGCTGGAGCCCGGTGGTTTCATCGACAGCAACAGCCTGACGTTCGCAGAGGATGGCAGTTTCGAACTCCTCGTTAGTCAGCACCCGCAACCGGGCAACTGGCTAAAAATGGCTCCCGACAGCATCCAGTTATTGATACGACAAGTATTTCTTGATCGAGCCAACGAGAAGCCGGCCCAGCTGAAGATCGAACGCGTTGACGTCGATGGTAAACCGTTGCCGATCAGCCCCGAGAAGCTGAGTAATAACCTTGTTCAAGCAGCCCGTTTTGTCGAAAACACCGCAACCACCTTTGCCAATTGGGCGCAAAGCTACGAAAGGCACATTAACCAGCTGCCCCCCGCAGACCAGGCGCTCTGCCAATCCGTCGGTGGTGACCCTAATATTTTTTATTACCACTCGCGCTGGAAATTGACTGAAGACGAAGCCCTGGTCATTCATCTGGACCGTATTCCGGACTGTGAGTACTGGAACATCCAGGTCAATAACTACTGGATGGAATCGCTGGACTACCGCTACTTCCGAATCTCACTAAATCAGCACTCCGCCAGGCCAAACCCAGACGGTAGCGTAACGCTGGTGATCGCTCATCGTGATCCAGGCACCCCAAATTGGCTGGAAACCGCAGGCCATCACGACGGCACGCTGTGTTTCCGCTGGATTGGCGCAAAAGAACAGGTTCATCCCCGTACTCGCGTGATGCAACTCAACGAATGGCTACAAGGACTCTAAGACATGACGACCACCCTACCGCTGGATACCGACGCCCTGCTCGCTGAGGCGATTGCTCGCAATAACGGCCTAAACGATTTCGGCGACCCGAGCTTTCGTGAAGGTCTTGAGGTGCTGCTGGCCTCTATAAAAAAAGATGGCCAACTGAGCACTGTGGGCAGGCAAATGTTCGCTGAGCGCCTCGTCGAAAGCCTGGGCTCGCGCCTGGTGCTGGAAAGCTACGTGCGGCAATACCCTGAGATTCTCAACGAGGACATCGCAGATCCGGTGGTCATCGTTGGTCTGCCGCGCACTGGCACCACCATGCTGCACCGTGTTCTGGCGCGAGATCCCCGTTTTTACACACCTGCTTGGTGGGAAGTGCGTTACCCAGCCCCACTGGCTACTGCCGAGGCCGGAAAATCGGACCCTCGGATTGCCTTGGGCAAAGCGGAAGTCAAGATGATGATCGAGGCGATGCCGGAGTTGCTGACCATGCACCCTCTGGACGCCGAGTTATGTGATGAAGAAGTGGTGCTGATGGAGCACTCGTTTCTGAGTGCCATGTACGCCTATGCCAACGTCCCTGATTACACCGAATGGCTCGGCCGCCAGGATCAGACGCCTGCGTATGTGTACCTGAAGAAACAGTTGCAGTTCCTGCAATGGCAGAAGCGTCAACGCGGGGAAGTCGCGCAACGCTGGGTCCTGAAAGCACCGCACCATACCCATGCCATGGACACACTGTTCAAGGTATTCCCCGGCGTCAAAGTCATTCAGACCCATCGCGACCCGCTGGAAACCATTCCATCGATGAGCAGCTTTGCCTACACCATCTGGGGCGTCTACAGCGACAAGGCCGATCCTAAAAAAGCGGCCAGCATCTGGTCGGCGAAATTCGCCAAAGGTTTGCGCGATGCGCTGGCCGTGCGAGACAGCCAACCCCAGGATCGCTTTCTCGATGTCTGGTATCTGGACGCCGTCGCTCGTCCTCTCGAAGTCATCAAGCTCATCTATCCCTTCATCGGCGTCGAGTTGACACCGGAAGTCGAGCAACTGATGCAGCAATGGCTGTCGTCCAGCAGCCGGGATAAACGCGCACCACATGAATACTCCCTGGTGAAGATGGGATTGACCAAGGAACAGCTTGAACTCGATTTCGCCGCCTACCGTGAGCGTTACATCCTCCCGCGCCTGGAGAAGAGTGCGTAAACCTCGTCAAGGACTGCCAGCATGATTTTACAAAACAAAGTTGTAGTGATTTCGGGGATAGGTCCAGGTCTCGGCGTAAAACTGGCCATTGAGGCCGCCCGTGCCGGCGCGCGTGGCGTGGTATTGGCGGCGCGGAGCATGGCCAAGCTTGATGACGCGCAGTTGCGCATCAACGCTTTGCAACTGCCTTGTGAAGTGCTCAAAGTGCCGACCGATATTCTCGATCCCGGCCAATGTCGCAACTTGGTAGAGCAGACGGTCGCGCATTTCGGTCGTTTGGACTGCCTGGTCAATAGCGCCTACAACCCCGGCAACGTCATGGACAATTTGCAAAACGCCGGCACCCAGGGCTGGCAAGAAATTTTCCAGACCAACGTATTCGGCACCATGAATCTGGCGCTTGAGGCGGCCAAGCAGATGAAGCTCCAAGGCGGCGGCGCCATGGTAATGATCAACTCCCTGGTGACCCGCAAACCACTGGTCGGCCAGGGGGGGTACGCCGCGTCGAAAGGTGCCTTGGCCACCGCTGTGAAGTACCTGGCGCAGGAGTACGCACCGTTCGGCGTGCGGGTCAATACGGCAGCGATGGGTTGGATGTGGGGCACACCCGTTGAGCAATACATGCAACACCTCGAGCGAGAACAGGGCGTCAGCGTGCAAGAGCAGGTTTCGGCGGTGTCGGTCAATATCCCCATGGGGCATATCCCGACTGACGACGACTGCGCCAAGGGTGCGCTGTTCCTGGTATCCGACTATGCCAAGGCCATCACTGGCGCCTGGCTCGACATCAACGGCGGCGAGTTCATGGCGCCCTGAATCACTGTGGAGATGAACATATGAGCAAGGCTGAAAATATTGTCACATCCGTGGTGGTCGAGATTGAGGCGCCCGCTGAGTTGGTCTGGCAGATCCTGGTGGACCTCCCACAATACGATCGATGGAATTCGTTCACGGTAGCCGTTGAATCAAGCTTGGAAATAGGCGCCCCGGTCCATCTCTACATTCCGGACCCTGCCAAACCGGATAAGCGTTTTTGCGTCGTAGAGTATCTGGTTGCGTACGAACCAAACCTACTGCTGTCCTGGGAGCAACGACCGACCGCTGACTCCAAGGACGCTGCTCGCCGCGACCAGTACATTGAGAGCTTGGGCCCCGAACGCTGCCGGTACTTCACCACGGATATTTTTCTGGGCCTCAATGCTGACTCCATCATGCGAACCTTCGGGCCTTGGGTGAAACAAAACTTCGATGCCGTCGCCAACGGTCTGAAACAGCACGCTGAAGCGCTGCATTCCGCAAACAAAGCGGCAAACCGCTGAGGATTTCAGGATGAGTCTGATTTATGCTTTCAATGGCGACGCGGACGGGCTATGCGCGCTTCAGCAGTTACGCCTTGCCGATCCGAGGCAAGCGCAACTGGTCACCGGGGTCAAACGCGACATCAAGCTGCTCGATCGAGTCATTGCCGACGAAGGTGATGAAGTCATTGCCCTGGATATTTCCCTGGATACCAATCGTGCTGGCCTGACCAGGCTGCTCGACAGCGGAGCCTGCATTCGGTATTTCGACCATCACTTTGCGGGTGAACAACCCGATCATGAACGCTTCACATCGCATATCGATACGGCGGTCGACGTATGCACCAGCATTTTGGTCGATCGTTATCTGGGCGGTGCTTATCATGCCTGGGCCATTGCGGCAGCCTTTGGCGACAACCTGCCCAAAGTAGCCAACGCAATGGCGGCCGCGGCCGGCATCGACGCGAGCGCTCGAGCAATCCTGGAAAAGCTCGGCATCTACCTGAACTACAACGCCTATGGTGAGAGCGTCGAAGACTTGCACTTCGACCCGGCACTGCTGGCCGAGGAGATGCTTCCCTACAACGATCCACTTGATTTCGTCTGTAGTTCAAAAGCATTCGCCGCGCTCAGCACCGGTTACGAGGCCGATATGGAACAAGCTCGCCAGCTACAGCCCGTACGCCAGGGATCGGCCTCGTCAATTGTCGTGCTGCCGGACAAAGCCTGGGCTCGCCGGGCTATTGGGGTATTGGCCAACGAGCTGATGCAGGCTCAACCCGGCCACGCCATCGCCATTTTGTCGCCAAAATCCAGAGGCGGTTTCACCGTAAGCATCCGGGTACCTGCCAATAGCAGTTTGGGCGCCGATGAGTTCTGCAGAGCGTTCCCCACGGGTGGAGGCCGACGCGGGGCCGCCGGCATAAACGATTTACCCCATGCCGAATTCGATCGTTTTGCCGACCTTTTCGAAACACGGTTCACGGCCTCATAAGAGGCCGATATCTAGGACTGATCCAACTAATCGTTGTTGGGTGTAATGCTGCCCAACAGCAAACGTACGAGCGCTGTCTGACGCGTCACCCCTGTTTTGGAAAAGATCGAACGCAGATGCGCCCGCGCCGTATTCTTACGAATATTGAGGTCATCCGCCGCTTCTTCCAAGGTCATCCCGTCAGCCAGCAACAGGGCCAGCGCCGCTTCGGCGGGAGTCAGTTCGAACAGCGATTGAATCACATCGGGGGAAGCCTGGGATTTGTGCTCAGGATCGCGCAGGAACACCATCACCGCAGGCCGATGCCGCCCCTCCGACCATTCGCTCAAGGGTACCGAGCGTATTGCCACACCATATTTGGCTAATCCGGAGGGTCGGGTAATCGACATCGCCTGGGGGAGATTGGTCGCATTTTCCAGCGCTGTGCGAATGAACTGCTGAAGTGAACGATTTTCCGCCGAGTACTTGGCTTCCAATGTCCCGTTTGAAAGGTGAATACCGTCATGGGCACGAAGAATTTCATCGGCCACCTTGTTGGTTTTCATGATGGTTCCCGTCTCATCGAACACCACGGTACCCAACATCATGCGATCCACCGCACCGGCGTACAGGCGTCGTTCGGACTCGATGTGATCAAGTCGGGAATGGAGTTCGATAGAGCGCTTCAGATGTGGCAGCAACGCCTCACACACCGCACGATCCCTATCTGAAAACGGTTGCGATGCATGACTGCGACAGACGCGGAACCGGCACTCGGAACCATCTTTGGTATAGATATCGAACCCCAGCAGATAACGTATATCGTACGGTTCGACAAACTGTTTATAGAAGTCACTCGTATGCCAATCGCCGGCACCGATCATCTCTTCCACCGTTAGCACCTTGTCTGCCGGCAAGCCTACGAAGGGATCAAGGGTGAAAGCGGTGCGACTGGAGAATTTTCCTTGCTCCATGAAGGGCCCTTTGGGGCCGGCGTTGATAATCAGCGCATCATTTCGTTCCGAAGCAGGACGCAAGATCAACGTGACCCAATTTGCATCAAGCAGGTCGCGCAAAAAATTCAGTGAGCTTGCCCAGGGCAGCGTCTCCAGGGGGCCTTCGTAAATAAGTGAAATCAGCTCATTAAACTTAGCTGGAGCCATACGGCTACGTGAAAAAACGTCAGAGTTGGCCCCTCCATCAGGTAGTTCGCTCATGTCGGCAGATTCACAGGTGGGGGGGCAAACGTCACTGTGCAATACAGGTTCAGGCCAAACGAGTCTCATGCTTCTCTCCCCGCTTATTTTTATTGTGGAGTTCAACACATCGGTTGAAGAGGTACCGCCAAGATGTTTGGGATCCTACCTCTCAAATCCTATGAAAGGGAATGCTAGCCAAAATGTAGACGCCCTGCGCCCAGCGGCAATCGTTCATTTGGACGATGTGGTGCCAGGCGGTCAGAAAGGTGAAAAAGCGACAGTTACCTTGCAGGCTAGTCCCATCGGACGATGAATTCCAGCGAAGACCCCTTAGGCTAAGGTCATCGCCGCTGGAGTGAGTCCTATGAAGCTCAAAGCCCTGTTGTTACCCGTTGCAAACCTTGAATCAACCTTGGACCTGCTTCAGGACACACTTGGCCTGGCCCTTAAATTTCGTGACACCGATCGATATGCCGCCTTCCAGCCTGCGCCGCTGAGCCTCACGTTGGCCAGCAAAGCAGAGCGCATTATTGATAAACCTGCTTTGGTCATCGAGGTTGAGCACGATATTGAACTTGTCATCGAGCGTCTGGCCGCCACCGATGTCCTCGTTGTGCAACCGATCGAGAAAGGTCCCCATGAATGGCGCGCCGTTCTCGAACCGATCAATAGCGCATTCCAACTCGTCGTCACGCAAAAGCTGGCCAGTTGAAGCCCTTCCTTCGCACTCATCACTTTTGAAAAAAACAAGATCCGTGAGGCCTATCATGAACGCTAAAACCCAGTTCGATCCCCGCGAATTCCGCAGTGCGCTAGGTACATTCACCACGGGTGTCACCATCATTACTGCCAGTGCACCGGACGGCACACCTGTCGGCATCACCGCCAACAGCTTCAACTCGGTTTCACTCGATCCCCCTATGGTCTTGTGGAGCCTGGCCAAGTCTTCTCGCAACCTGCAGGCGTTCGAAACCAGCGAATACTGGGCCGTGCACATCCTCTCCGCTGAGCAGGAGGCCCTGTCGAACCGCTTCGCGAAAAGTGGCGAAGACAAGTTCAGCGGCGTCGACATCGTCCGCGGCCTGGGCGACGTGCCGTTACTTAATGGCTGCTGCACCCGCATGCAATGCAAGACGTCTTTTATGTATGAAGGCGGCGATCACATCATTTTCGTCGGAGAGGTCATCGAATTCGACCACCAGCCTGTTGCGCCACTGGTGTTTCAAGCGGGGAAATACGCTGTCGCAACGCGCAAAAGCGCTGCCTTGTCCATGGCGCAGGGTGCTGATGTGGACTCAAGCTTCAGCGAAGACTTCATTGGTTATCTCCTCGCACGCGCCCACTTCCAGTTCTACAGCCAGATCCGTCAACACGCGCTGGGTTATGGCCTGAACGATACTGAGTATTTTTTCTTGAGCGTGCTCAGCGTCAAGGATGGACGCAGCCTCGAAAAGCTCAACAGTCTGTTCTCCTACACGGGTTTCGAGGCCACCGAGCAAGTCCTTGAAGGGTTACGCGACAAGGGCTTCGTGCGGATCGAGGGCACCACCTGCTACCTCACGGACGTCGGCCGTGACTCGACCTTGCGTATCATCGCCGCAGCCAAAGCGCTGGAGGCAGACGTGCTCGACCGTTTCGGCTATTGGGAATCCGTCTCCCTGAAAAACCTGCTCAAGCAATTCATCATTCAAACCGACCCGGGCCTTGCACACCCTTGGGATGACAACAACGGCGCCTGAACACTTAAAACGAGATGCCGCGCATGGACCTTATTTTCGACCTGAGCGCCCGGCAGCGTCTGGCTATCGCGGGCCTGATGTTGCCGTTCGCGAGCATGACGCTTGCAGACGTTCCCGCGAACGACCAGTGGCCGCATTACGGACGCAGCCAATCGGGCACGCGCTTCGTGCCCGCCACCCAAATCGGTCCGGAAAACGTACAGAACCTTCAAGTGGCGTGGACGTACCAAACCGGTGACCTGGCAACGCAAGACCCAAAGAACCTGCCAGCGTTTGAAGCCACGCCGCTGAAAGTCGATGACAGCCTTTATTTCTGCACGCCACACAACATCATCATCGCCCTGGATGCTGACAGCGGCAAAGAGCGTTGGCGGTTCGACCCAAAAACTTATACCGCAGGACACTATCTTGTGACCTGCCGAGGCGTGGCTTATCACGCCGAGAACCCAGAAAACCAGACACCTTCAGCGTGCCCGACGCGAATTCTCGCGGCCACGCTGGATGGACGGTTGCTGGCGCTCAATGCCAAGACTGGCAAACCGTGTACCGACTTCGGTGTCAACGGCACCGTATCGCTGCTTGAGCGCCTGGGCAGCGTTACCCCTGGCTTCTATAGCGTTACCTCCCCGCCCACCGTTGTAGGTGACAGGGTGATCATTGGTGGCCTGGTGCTTGATAACCAATCTACAGATGTTCCGAGTGGGGTCGTCCGGGCTTTTGATGTCCACACAGGCAAGGAGATATGGGCTTGGGACTCCGGTGCCATCGAGGCCGATCAGCCTGACAAACCCTACACCCGAGGTTCAGCCAACGCCTGGTCAGTGTTCAGCGCAGACCCACAGCTAGGTTTGGTCTACATCCCAACCGGCAACCGCTCGCCAGATTACTTTGGTGCAGGACGCAGTCCAATAGAGGAGCGCTACACCAGCTCGGTTGTCGCACTGGAAGTGAATACTGGCAAAGTCCGCTGGGCTTTTCAGACCGTTCATCATGACCTCTGGGATTATGACGTCGCCTCTCAGCCAGTGTTGACAGAATTCAATGGGCTGCCCGCGCTGATCCAAGCCACCAAAACCGGCCAGTTGTTCGTTCTCGATCGCCGTACAGGCACGCCTCTGAGCAACGTGAGTGAACGCCCAGTACCTGGTGGGGCGGCCCTCGGAGACCATACTTCGCCCACGCAGCCGTTCTCGAGCGACATGCCGTCTCTGCACCCCACATCGTTAACGGAAGAGGATATTTGGGGATTAACGCCACTGGACCGCTTTTTTTGCCTTCGCGAGTTCCGACGTTACCGCCACGAAGGCATCTTCACGCCCCCTTCTCTGCAAGGCACAGTGAACTACCCTAGCAATCTTGGCGCCAGCAGCTGGGGCAGTGTCGCGGTGGACGAGCAGCGTCAGATCCTTATCGCCAACACCAACCGCATCGCCTCCATCGTCAAACTCATCCCCCGTGAAGAGTCCGATCAACAGCTAAAGGCAGGGATAGTCCAGTACAACCCCTCATTTGGCACCCCGTATGCGGTGCAGAATACGCCATTTCTTTCCGAGCTAGGCATACCTTGCACAGCACCTCCATGGGGCGTGTTGAGCGCCATCGACTTGAAGACCAAACAGCGCCTATGGGAGGTCCCCCTGGGCACAACCCAAGACAATGCCCCACTCGGAATTGCCCTGGAACTAGGGATGCCGAATCAAGGCGGGTCTATCGTCACGGCCAGTGGCCTGGTTTTCATTGCCGCGGCCACCGATAACTTTTTACGCGCTTTTGAGACTAAAACGGGCAAGGAACTTTGGAAGGCCCGACTTCCCGCAGGTGGTCAAGCCACGCCTATGAGCTACATCTCATCAAATGACGGACGCCAGTACCTGATCATCGCCGCTGGCGGGCACGCCCATATGGGCACCGCTTTGGGCGACTACGTCATCGCCTACGCATTGCCAAAATCCGGCTCTTCAAATGAATAGTCCATTTGGACGATTCAGGAAGAAACGGGCCGACGTAGCCTGTAGAAGAGGAAATTTGTAACAGATACGGCTAGACAAGAACCCTCAAAGAACCTTCACGATTGCTTTTGCAGACTGGAGTCAGCATGAAAACAAAAATAAGAACTGAGAACATGTTTGTCGTTTTGCTATCGATCACCGCGCTGGCGATGACCTTGACGCTCATCGAATCGCGTATCAACCGTCACCCCGGCAATAACTATGCGATCTGCAATTACGCAACCCCAGGCCCTGGTCAGCTGTGTATTATGCCTTCGCAAATAAATTTGACAGGTCTGTTCCAGTAAACCTGGCTGTTGCACCTTCCCTACTTGCTCGAATCAATCTTGTCTCTAAAAGGCCCTTTCACCTGTGAGAGGGTCTTGCCAATCTCCGCCTGTCCTCCCCCCAGCGCCGTTCTGTTGCTGCCTTGTATCAACACGTGATCCCAGCTGCCTTTTGAGCTTAGGTATTCTGGTGCAGCAGCCACACGAGACGGTTAGCTCGCTGATGACTCACGCGGGTCAACCCCCACACCCGACATTGCTCCCCAGCCCAACCAGGATAGTTTGAGCTATTCACCAGCGCCTGGAGCTAACCCTTTGGCCAAGCTTGCGGCGCCCTCATCCACCTCAGATACCCGCGCACAAAAAAGGCCCTCCACTATCGGAGAGCCTTCAGTTGTACCAGGGATGATCTCCAGAGTTTAGCGCCCTGCCCCACGCAACATGTCGGGAGAGAATTGCGACTCGTTGAGGCTACCGTCATCCACCAGCGTGACGGGTTTCTGTTCGGTCGTCAGGCGATCAGCAATATAAGATCCCGATACCAGGTCATGGTACACAGCCAGATGCGGCCAAGTAGTTTGAGCATCAAACGCATACACCGTGTGATTCATGACGGTGCGCCAGAACTGCCCACGGGCATCGTAGTTGTCCCCCATCAGCGGCACCCAAGTGTCCTCGTCGATGTACATGACGCGTTTGGGGTATAGATGCCGGAAACCCGGTTTCAGCTCAGCCTCGACAACCCATACCCGATGCAGTTCGAACCGCGTGTACGTTGGATTGATATGTCCTTTGTCCTTCAGCAAATCAGCGTATTTGAGTTTCGGATCGAGCAATTTGTACGTATTGTAAGGGACGTAAATTTCCCGCTTGCCAAGCATCTTCCAGTTGTAACGCTCGGGAGAGCCGTTGAAGACCTGCCCCTCGTCCAGCGTGATGTAGCCTCCGGGGCCAGGCTGGTCGAATCCGTAGTTTGGCAGTTGCCGGACACGACGAGTACCTGGGCTGTATTGCCAGACATCAAGAAAATCCGACTTATAGTTATAGGGCACCCGAGCATACGTCAGCGTTCCCTTGTCACGCTGAGGTACAAGTTTTTCGCCATAACTCCACGCAGCGGTCCCTGTCGTTTCCACTCGATTCTTGGGGTCGGCCTTGCTGAGCACTATTTTGTGAAACTCGCGCGCCCAGGAAATTCCGCCACCGGGGTTCACAACCGCAGTATCGAAGGTCCCAACCTCACGAGGAGAAGCAGCAGGTACTGTCATATTCCATACGAGTTCGAGACCGCTTTTTGGAATAGGAAAAGGGGAACTGCCGCTGGTGGCTTTTATACCCAACCCGTCGTCGACCAGCTCGGCCGTCACAGCATTCTTTTTCGAAACATCACAGATCCATTGCGGAAAAGCCCAGTCCCGATGCGATTGATAGACTGGCAAATTGAAAGTGTCCGGGTACTTTTTCAGCAGGGCTTTTTGTCCGTCGGTCAATCTGGCCGCGTACTGCTCCATATTGCTGGAGGTGATGACATAAAGCGGTTTTTCCTCCGCATAAGGGTCAGTGTAGGGAGTGCCAGTTCCTGCATAAGCAAGATTCGGAGGTTTACCAAGCCACTTGCCTGAATATTCAGGGATCGTCCCATCGGCATTGCCTGCCTTCTCCGCCCCCTGGCAGGTCAGTTCGTTGCCTAGCTTCGCCGCCTCCTCGGCAGGGACCTTGGCCCACACATTTGAGCTGATAAAGCACGTCATCGCCAAGGTACAAGCGGCCGCGCCTGCATAATATCTACTGAACATTTTTATACCCTCTTATACCGTTCAGAAACTGTATTTTGCATTAAGTGTGACAAAGTCTCGATCCGCCAACTGGCTTGCATCCTCGGCATCACCGAAAAACATGTTGTACTTAACTCCGATTTCCAAATTGTCGAGATAAATCAAACTGGATCCGATACTAAGGCGCTTGTCACCCTCATTAAGAAGCCCACTGCTTTGTATGACCCCGCTGCCTTTTACGCCTTGGTTCCAGGCAATTGGCACAGTCATATCCCATCCATCAAAGACACCCAGATAGCGATTGATGTAGGCGAAAGAATAGCCCCAGCCGGTACGAGTAGAAGAGGCTAGGCTCGTATTTTTGGTACTGGCCCCATACGGATTGCTGTCCAAGTCAATCAACTGCTGCGCCATCACTTCAGCCAACACAATAACTTGGTCAGACATAAAGTTGGGCCCAAACGAACCATACACGTTGGCTTGGGCTTGCAGCGCATCACCTCGAACTTGTTGCGGTAAACCGGCAGTGTTTACTTGAACCGGCAGGCCTTGATAGTAACCGACCTCCCCGCCCAAACTGTAATCACCCAAGCGCGTTGAAACGCTCATGGCAGTCGCTTTGATATCTTCAAAGTACTTCACATGATAGGAACTGCCAGAAGGGTCAAAAACGATTGAAGGCGTTTTACTGTGGTAATTGATGTGATAGAAGCCCAGTTCAGTGGACGGCGTGACTCGATACCGGGTGCCGAGACCCCATTGGCCGGAATCACGCGCATCCTCCGTTGACGTCCGCGGAATAGAAACCCCTGGCGCAAAGAACAACTTCTCGGAACCCGGGCCAATCACATCGGTGGAGAACAGATAGTCGCCCGTAGGAGACAGTTCAGTTGGGCGAAAGCGGAACTGTGAGTAAGCAACGAGCGACCAGTCCTGGGTAATGTTCCACTGGCCGGAAACTGCCTCTGCGCCAAGCAGGACATCCTTGGTTTCAACCCCGGGAATGTTGCTCTTGGACGCGTCCGCGCCATTTTGTCCACCGGAAATACCTGGGAAAAACACGTTCTCCCCCCAGGCGACCAAATGCTTACCCAGCTTTGCACTGAGCTTGCTTTCGCCCCCCAGATCCCATGCCCCATAGGCGTAGGCATCAAGCATAACGGTACGGCTACCGTCCCACTTGCGCGTCTGCGAACTGAACTCGTCGGCGTCACCATCATGATTCAATGTACTTTGCGAGTTGTTGTCAGTAGACCCTTTATAGACCGCGTCGTAAAACGTACTGCCACGCAGGAACAGGCCATAATTATCTTTATGCAAATCTGATTCGACCAGTAAACTCAGACGGTTGGTAGTCAAGCTGCCCCGGTCAAAATTTCGATCAGAATCATCAGCATTCAGTTGACTGAGGACTCTTCTGGATTGTTTCTCCGTGCGAACGCCAATACCGTAGTTGGCTGTCAGCGTGTAGTCCATGCTGACGCCATTATCAAAATTGATCGTCTCGCCCGCAAAACAGCTGATACTGGGTAACGCCAAGGAAACGAATGCCGCCGACATCGGTACCCGGGCCAGCGTACCAAGAACCTTTGGTGAAATTTTCATTTTGCTGCGTCCTCTTATTGTTGTTGATCGCAACGTGCGGTATCTACCTACTGCGAGTATTCCCTCCTACTCTTCAGTAACCTAAATTTTGCCATTCTCACGAACATCGTCTATTCGGACTATTCCGGAAAGTAAAAATACTGTCGGTCGGTTAGTCCATATGGACGAGGCGCACCAAAGCAGCAACTGATAATTTATCGATCGGGTAATGTTAATTTGGCCGATGCTATTGCAGGCCTCCTATAGAAAGTCGGCCTTTCTTGGATCCAGCTGCAACGCTAACACCGCTCATATCTTAAGAATAATAAGGAGCCTTCAAATGCTACTTGTTGCCGCTCGCGCCTGCGCCAACTTGGCTGTCGGTAAAAAGCTGTTGTTTGGATTTGGCATGGTGCTTGGATTGACGTTAACCGTCGCCGTCACCGGTTTATATGCAGTCAACGCTATTGTCCAGAGGCATACACGGGCGGTGCTGCTTACCCAAGTCAATACTGAAATCCTCCTGACACGCCAAGCAGAGAAAGACTTTGCTCTGACCCGAAATGCAGACTCAGCACAGGAGGTCAACACTCGTCTTGATAAGGCGACTCGTCAGCTCAACGACCTGAACGCAGTGGGCCCAGAGGATCCGAATCTAAAGAAAATGACTGATGCGGTTGTCAGCTATCGGCAACAATTCCAGGAATACGTTACGCAAGTGGCCAAGGCTCAGACTGCGCGTAATGTCATATCAGAAGATGCCAATGATGCGCGTCGGCAGTTCGAAGTCATTGAGCAGGACATGTATAACGCCGCTCGCGACGAACAATTGGCCAAAGACATATTGCGTGGTGGGGACCCTCTGTCGTTGGCCGAGAGCGCCTCAAAATTGAGCAAGTACATGCTCGACCTGCGCAGCAATGAAAGCCTCTTTATCATCGATGGGACGCAAGAGGCCTTGGACAGCTGGGGGCAGGTCAACGACGAGCTCCAAGCTCAGGCACGCAACCTCTCGGTCTGGCTGGGTGAGGACCAGATGCACGCACTCGACAGCGCGCTGGAAGCGCTGTTTCGCTATCAGCAAACCTTCGAAAATTACCATCAGGCACGTCTGGATAGCAAAGCCATCGAAGCCAGGTTGATCGAACGGGCACAAACTGTCACCGCGCTGAGTGGAGAGGCCCTGGCAACGGAAGAACAAGCCATGCACACCGATAGCCAGCAAGTCTTTGTCTTGCTCGCCGCCATGACGGCCTTTGCAATTGTGTTGGGTATCTGCGCCACGCTGATCATTTCCAGGTTGATTGTTACTCCCTTGCTGCAAACGGTTGCGTTCGCCCAGAAAGTCGCCGCGGGCGATCTGCGACAAAACCTGAACGTTGAGCGTACCGATGAACTTGGACAGCTGTTGACGGCCATGCAAGACATGATGCTCAGCCTACGGAATCTGATTGGGAACATTGATACAGGCGTAGGTCAAATCGCCAGTGCATCCGAAGCGCTATCGAGCATCACCGCGCAAACACGTGAAGGGGTATTGATACAGAAAACAGAGACAGAGAGCGCCGCCTCAGCCATCCAGCAGATGAGCATCACCGTTCAAGAGGTCGCCATTAACGCCGAACGCGCCTCTCGAGCCGCCTCTGAAGCAGACGAAGAGGCCCGTCATGGTGATCAGGTCGTGCGCGAAGCCGTCGCGCAAATCGATCATTTGTCTTTGGGGATCGAACACTCCGCTCAGGCAGTCCAGCAATTGCACCAAGAAAGCACCCAGATCAATACGGTGCTGGAGGTCATTCGCAGTGTTGCCGAACAAACCAACCTGCTGGCATTGAATGCCGCGATCGAGGCGGCTCGGGCCGGCGATCAGGGCCGTGGATTTGCTGTTGTGGCGGACGAGGTGCGCGCATTGGCCAGGCGCACCCAGCGTTCGACGCAAGAGATCGAGATACTGATCACCTCTCTCCAGCGAATGGCTCAGCAGGCGGTCGTTGAAATGGAAAGCAGTCGCAAGCTGACGCAGAGCACCGTCAGCCTCGCCGGCCAGGCCAGTTCGGCTCTGGGACGCATTACGCAGTCGGTCTTCATTATTAAACAGATGAATCAGCAGATCGCATCCTCAGGCGAGGAGCAAACCGCGGCGGCCGAATCTATCAGCACCTGCATGGTCCAGGTACGTGACATTGGGGACCAAAGCGCGTCCACAAGCGAAAAGACTGCCGTATCGAGCGCTCGTCTCGCAAGTTTGGGTGGGGAACTTCAAGGATTGCTGAAGCAATTCCATATCTGAGCGCCAGAAGGCTTATGCTTGGCGCTCCGATAGCTAGGCGCAGCACCCGTGCAAGATGTCACCCCACACGGTGCGACTGCACTGCGTCAACAACCAGCTTGCGAGCCAATTGCCACGCATGTTGACGTAGTTCAGGAACCGCAGTCGCCTCCCAGTAGTCGGCCTTGAGCATCGGGCCTATATAGCTCATCCATGGGATTGATCTACCCTCTCGATCTTTCACCGCTAGACTTGGATCAACACGCAAACCCAATCCGTCAGGATCGACACTGATCAGGCCATCTGCTTGCAGTTGTTTAATCAATCGGTCATCGACATGGCGCAGGTCTGAGTTCGGCCCGGTGCAATTAATCAATTGGGCCACCTCGATGTGTGTGAGCCGACGACTCCCACGTAGCTGAATACCTATACGCAACCCATGCTCACAGGATTCAAGCGTTTTAATGCGTCCCGCCATAGGCTTGAGTCGACCATCAGCCACCGCCGTTTGAAATGATTGAAAGGCGCTCGGAGCCACCCGATGACGATGGACGTCCCAATACGCTTGGGCATGACGAAGAAAACGTCTGCGCTCAGTTATCGCGAGGCGGTTCCACAGTGTTGCGGTATGAGGGCGCAACATTACAAACACATCACGCCAATTGACCCCATCCCCCTCCCCCAAACGAACCTGGCGCCGAATCTCTCGCATGTAGCTGCGCACCGTCGCTGGTCCTTCCAGCATTCTCTGGACCAGCTGATCATGAACGTGCGTATTCACCGGGCCAGCACGATGCGGCAGCGGTAACAGCCCTCGGCGTGACAACAAATAGATCGGCGCCTGAGGTGTTTGACGCTCAAGACTCAGCGCAACATCCATGGCGGTTAGACCGCTGCCCAATAGGAGCACGGATTGATTGGCAAAGTGTGATACCTGCCCCTCTACAGCCCATGGATCGCGTTGATAACGACCAGCGTCCAGGTCTGTGTCAATTCCTTTGGGATCAAGTGGCGCAAAGTGCCCGAATGCCAGTACCACATGCGCCGCTTCGATCAACCGGCCATCGGCCAACTCGACCTGAGCGCCTTGTTGGCGGGGTCGTAACGCCCAAGCTTCTCCTGCCAGACAGGTCAATGTACTTCCCGAGCGACATTGCTCCTGGGCGCTATTCAGAAGCGCAGCCAGATAATCGCCGTAACACTTGCGCGAGACGAAGTCAGCAGCACCGATCGAGGCATCATAGTTCTGACAGTAGCGCAAAAAATCTTGTGGATCATCGGCTAACGCACTCATATTTCCTGCAGGTACATTTAACCGATGATGTGGGCTGTTGGTTCCATAGGCGATACCCCGGGCCATGCCGCCAGTGCGGTTGACCATCACGATATGCAGGCCGACCGGGCTATGTCGTAGTAGTTGAACCGCCGTGGCCGTACCACTGAAACCCGCCCCGATGATAACGATAGTCTGCATGGGAGGCCTCCACGGTGGTGATCAAACTTGTTCGTTAAAACACATTGGGGTAACTGACTTGAGTCTGGCTCAGCGCCCCTGAGATTCTACGAACAGTCGAGTAATACGGCAGGAATGGATCTGCCAACGCCCGTCGACACGTCGATATTCGTCATGATAGTGGCCATAACCCTGCAGGAATCTCAGAGGCGAGTCCGACTCTTCAGACCAGTGCAAAACATCTTCCACCGCCCAGATGCCAACCGCCGAATCCTGACTGATTATCTCGATTTCAGGCATATGCCCATGGTGCATGGTGGTCACTCCAGCCAGTGCCTCACGTAAAAAGGCGATGATATTCGCCCGGCCCTCGGACAGCGCCTTGGGGTCGTGCTGGAGGCCGCTCGCATCGCGCATGTCGAAGCGTGCGTCTTGCGTAAACAGATCAGCGAGCACCAACCAATCCTGGCTATCTACACACCGGAAATAGCTGGCTTTCAGGCGCTTGATCTGCTCAATGGACAGCAGCTGGTCCAAGGTCTGCGCCGTGTTCATTTCGGCTCCTCCGGATCGGCGTACACAGGCTTGGTGAAATCGTCGAGCAAGGCCTCCTTGATGATTAGCGGGTTCACGTACTCGCGCCAGTACACGATCTTGTCGTCCACAAACCGGAAAATACTCAGATAGAAATTCGAATACGGTTTGTTGGTGGGATGGTAAAAAGTGTGAGAGCTGTATTCGGCAATCAGCGTATTGGGATCGAGCAAATCATGCATCGATTCGATCTCATACGCATAAGGGTCAAAAGGCGACGTACCCCGCTCAATCAGTGTACGTAATGCGCGATTACCAACCAGGCTCGAGGGCATGTTCGGCACCGGGCGATAAGGCCATTCCTGAAGCATATCCGGCGCAAGGCAAGCCTCGAACTCGTCGAACTCCTTCCGTCCAAGGTGGCCCAACATGCGTACGAACAACGCTTTATTTTTATCGCGAACGGCTTGATCGCTTGAAGGCGAGATACTCATCGTTCAACTCCCAAATATTGGCGAAAATCTCAGAGTGCGCGGCCGACGGCGTTGCCCGTACGGATCGCACCCTCGATATAACCCAGCTCCTGAGCATCACCGATGCAGTGCACGTCAGCGCACTCGGCTTCAAGGCTCCTGGACAGCTTTTCTCCGCTCGGCTTGGCGCCCAGCGCCATGATGACGGTATCGGCCTTACGCGATTGCACCTGTCCGGTGGCCGTACGGTAAACCACCCGATCAGGTTTGATCTCAAGCAGATCGCTGGAATACAGAAGCGTTACTTTCAGCTTGCGGAGGGTGTCCATCAGGCGCCAGCGGCGAACCATCATCAGCTCTTTACCGAAGCTGACGCCTGGCTCGATGACTGTAACCTTGCGTCCACGCTCGGCGAGGAACTCGGCCAGCTCGACACCCACTAACCCACCACCATAAATCACCACATGTTTGCCAAGCGGTAGCCAGTACTCGCTCATATGGCTGATGGTTGCTGCGTTATTGAGAAAGCCCAGGGTCCTGCCGGCAGTGATCAGCAAGCGAACATAGGCTGGCAGCTTGCGGGCGAGTTCCGGTCCGTACTGGCCGGTCACCATGGCGCGCATTTCATCGCCACTGAATACATGGGGCAGTTTGGATCCGGGTAAATCGATCAAGCTGCGGGTGGCGCCTGTCGCGACCACCACCGCATCGGGTTGCATCTGCCTGACCAATTCAGGGGTGACGGTGCAGTTCAAATGCACCGACACTTTGAGTTCGCTCATCTGCCGGGCAAGGTACTCAATCAGTTTGCCGTTCTCGGGATAGACAATGGACGAGAAAAACACGGTTCCGCCAAGACGCTTGGAGGCCTCATACAGCTGTACCTCGTGTCCTCGCAACGTTGCGACTCGCGCCACTTCCATGCCGGCCGGACCGCCACCCACCACCAGTATTCGCTTGCGCGGGCCGTCAATAGGCATGATCGGTGCGGTATTTTCAAAGCCGGTCTGGGCATTGACCGCGCAGCGCACATGGGTCCCCAGAAATATCTGGCTGATACAGGTGTAGCAATAGATACACGGGCGAACCAGCTCCGGGCGGTTGAGTGCAAGTTTGTTCGGCAACTCAGGGTCGGCCAGGAGCTTGCGCGCCATGGTGATGAAGTCCAGCTTGCCTTCACCGATCAATCGATCGCCGACTTCCGGTTCGATGCGCCCGGGGCAAATCACGGGAATGTTGACCGCAGCCTTGATTGCCGCGGCATTTTTGACGAAGTAGCCGGGAAAATGCGTGGCATGGCCTTCGGTGAAACTGATGCCTTTACTTTTATCCGCGTTCGCCGTCACATGGATCGCATCGGCGCCAGCCTGCTCTCCAAGGCGGGCCACTGCGATAGCATCTTCCAGGGTGATACCGTCATCCATCAGGAACTCTTGAGAATCGAGACGGAACCACACCGGGTACTCTGCGCCGACGGTACTCTTGATCCGCTTGATGACCTCGATCAACAGCCGTGCGCGATTCTCCAACGAGCCACCCCAACGGTCATCGCGCTTGTTACTCGAGGGAGACAAAAAACCAGACAGCAAGTAACCATGTCCTGCGTGGATCTCAACACCATCCATACCCGCAGCCTTGGCTCGACGCGCAGCCTGTGCGAAACAGTCGATTACCCACTCCAGATCTTCTTCTGTAGCCACCTGATGAGTGATCACCACGCCGGGCTTGAAAAAGGCCTCGAACATCTCCTTGTTTTCTTCCGGGGTCAGATCAACAGGCCAGTCAAACGCTTTATCGGTCGGTGTCGACGGCACCAGCAACGGCAATCCACGCAACGGCTCATTCACCGCGATGGCGCCGGCATGCTGCAGCTGCATGGCAATTTTTCCGCCGTGAGCGTGCACCGCGTCGGCCACGGCCTTAAGCCCTGGAATGAAGTGGTCCTCGGAGATCGCCACCTGCATTTGATTACCTGAGCCACGCGGCCACGCCACCCCCGTGGAACCCATGATGACCATGGCTGCGCCACCTTTGGCACGCGCTTCGTAATAACGCACGATGCGCTCGCCGCAGAAGCCTTCAGGCTCTGCCAGGTTCGACCCCATCGGTGACATGATGATCCGGTTGCGTAGGGTCATAGACCCGATCGACCCCGGGGACATGAGATGGCTAAAGCCACTGGACATACTGACGGACTCCATTTTCTTATAATTCTGCTCGGCTATCGCGTATGAATGTCCGTTCAGGACATGGTCTGCCCACCATCGATGGAGAAGTCGATGCCGGTGACGTAACGCGCTTCATCAGAGGCCAGGTAAGCGACAGCGGCAGCGATTTCCTCGGGCTCGGCAATGGCTGACAGCGGGTACAGCTTGGCCATCAATTTTTCATCGATGTCTTTCGGGAACTGGATCGTGGCGTGGATGTTGGTGTTTACCCCGCCCGGACAAATCGCATTGGCCCGCACACCATCAGCGGCGAACTCGACGGCAATGCTGGTGGTCAACGCGACAACCGCAGCTTTGGAAGCACAATAGGCCGCCAGATAAGCCTGGCCTTGCTTGGCCGAGGCTGAAGACATATTGATAATATTGCCTTTACTGGCAATCAGGGCCGGAATCGCCGCTTGGGAAATGGCAAATACGCTGTCCAGGTTAATGGTCAGCATTCGCCGCCATAGGGTGTCGGTCATCTCCGTGAAGTGCCACCCCCCGGCAATGCCGGCAATGTTGCACAACACATCGAGGCGATCGAAATGAGCCACCGCCCGTGCAACCATTTCCCGGCAACTTTGCATGTCGGTCGCGTCAAAGGCAAAACAGGCGACCTCGGTCCCATGAGCTTCTCGCAACTGTGTGGCGACAGTCTCAAGGCCCGCAGCATTGATGTCTGCCAGCACCAGCTTTGCGCCCTCTTGCGCCAGGCGCACTGCACTGGCACGACCAATACCGGAGGCTGCCCCCGTCACAAGCGCTACTTTCCCGTTGAAACGTTGCATGTCTTGCTCCTCATCTTATTATTATGGCCAGCTTGCAGCCCTGTATCCCTGACGCGTCCGGGCTGGATCAATCGATTACCGAATAACCACCGTCGACCACCAAGGTATGACCGGTGATGTAACTGGCCGAAGGCGAACAGAGAAACATGATTGGCTCGGCCATTTCCTGCGGCGTAGCCCAACGTCCCAGGGGGGTTTTGTCACTGACCACCTTGGCCCAATAAGGATTGTCCGCGTAGGTCGCGGTCATGCTGGTCGGCACCGAACCTGCAGCAATCGCATTGACCCGGATATTCTCCTTCGCCCAGGCCACCGCCAGGGTTTTCGTCAGTTGCACGACCCCAGCCTTCGCGGCGCCGTAACCTGGCAGATGCGGACTACCAAAATAGGACATCATCGAGGCGATATTGATGATGCTGGCGCCCCCTGCAAGCACACTTTTGCTTAGCGTGTGCCGCAGCGCTGCACTCAACTCGTAGACTGCATTAAGATTGACTTGAACGGCTTCGGCAAAATCAGCGTCGGGCATGATATGCCCTGCGTTATTGATCAGGATGTCGACAGACTTGACCGCACCCGCAAAGTCCGCAATTGAGCCTTTGTTATTCAGCTGCAGGCAGTGGTAATCAAGACCACTCAAATCCACATCCGGATACTCACCCATCGCCGCACGTTGTCCGGTAATGGCCACCTTTGCACCGGCAGCCAGAAATGACCTGGCGGTTGCCAGACCGATGCCACTGGTGCCGCCGGTGACGATGACATTCAACTGGTTAAAGTCGAAGACGATTCCGCTCATCCACAATTCTCCATCTGCGTGATCGATACGGCCCAGATAGGTCTGAAGACGTTTCCGGGCAGTTCAGGCTCGACGCACTTAGGTCAGGATGCCCATGGTGCGCAGGTGTTCGACAATACGCTCCGCCGCATCTTCGGGCGATAGCGAGGTGGTGTCGATACGCAGCTCTGGGTTCTGTGGCGCTTCATACGGCGAGTCGATACCGGTGAAATTCTTCAGGTCGCCACGCCGTGCTTTTTTGTACAAGCCTTTCGGATCACGCTCCTCGGCTACCCCTAATGGTGTGTCGACGAACACTTCGCAGAACTCACCTTCCTGCATCAGGCTGCGGGCCATATCACGTTCGGTTCGGAACGGAGAGATGAACGAAACCAGGGTGATCAAACCGGCATCCAGCATCAGCTTCGAGACTTCGGCGACTCGACGGATGTTCTCCACTCGATCCGCTTCGGTGAAACCGAGATCTTTGTTCAAACCGTGACGCACATTGTCGCCGTCCAGCAAGTACGTATGGCGACCCAATGCATGCAGGCGTTTCTCTACAAAGTTGGCGATGGTCGATTTGCCGGCACCGGACAAACCGGTGAACCAGACGACCGCAGGACGCTGCCCCTTCAGCTTCGCGTGCGCGGCTTTATTGACCTCGATGGCCTGCCAGTGAATATTCTGCGAACGGCGCAAGGCGAAGTGCAACATCCCCGCAGCGACCGTCGTGTTGCTGGCCCGGTCGATGATGATGAAGCTGCCCATGTCACGGTTTTCGGCGTAGGGGTCAAACGCGACGGCCTGATCCAGGCTGAGGTTGCACACACCGATTTCGTTGAGCTCGAGGGTCTTGGCCGCCAAGTGTTCAAGGGTGTTTACATTGACCTTGTACTTGGGCGGGGCAATGGTCATGGTCACGGTCTTGGCACCGATTTTCATCAAGTACTGACGCCCAGGCACCAATGCCTCATCACTCATCCAGACCAGATTGGCTTCAAACTGGTCCGCCACCGACGCCGGTGCATCGACCGTAACGATGGCATCGCCACGGCTGATATCGACTTCATCCGCCAAGGTCAGGGTGATCGACTGTCCCGCCACAGCAATCGGCAGGTCACCGGTGTAAGTGACGATACGTTTGACCGTACTCTCACGTCCGGATGGCAGGACACGAATACGGTCGCCCGGTTTGATCGCACCGCCGAGGATACGCCCCGAGAAACCCCGGAAATCCAGGTTCGGACGGTTGACCCATTGCACAGGCATACGGAAAGGACCACGAATCAACAGATCATTGTCGATCTCGACGGTTTCCAGGTACTCCATCAGTGTCGGGCCATCGTACCAAGGCGTTTTAGGGCTCTTGTCGATGATGTTGTCACCCTTGAGGGCCGACATCGGAATGGCCTGGAACTGTTCGATACCAATCTGTTGGGCGAATGCGCGGTAGTCAGCGACTATCTCGTCGTATCGCGCTTGGGAATAATCGACCATATCCAGTTTATTGATCGCCAGCACCACATGCCGGATACCGATCAACGACACCAGATAGCTGTGTCGGCGGCTCTGAGTCAGCACGCCACGACGAGCGTCGATCAGGATGACCGCCACATCGGCGGTCGAAGCCCCGGTCACCATGTTACGGGTGTATTGCTCGTGACCTGGGGTATCTGCAACGATGAATTTTCGGCGGTCGGTGGAGAAAAACCGATAAGCCACATCGATGGTGATGCCCTGCTCGCGCTCGGCGGCCAAGCCGTCTACCAACAATGCGAAGTCCAGGTCACCGCCTTGGGTACCGACTTTCTTGGAGTCAGCTTCCAGTGCAGAAAGTTGGTCCTCAAAGAGCATCTTCGATTCATAAAGCAACCGGCCGATCAGGGTACTTTTGCCGTCATCGACACTGCCGCACGTAATGAAGCGCAGCAAGCTTTTGTGCTGGTGGGCATGCAGATACTGTTCGATATCCTCGCCAATCAAATCGGAAACGTGTGCCATTAGAAGTACCCCTCTTGTTTTTTCTTCTCCATAGAGCCGCTTGAGTCATGGTCGATCATGCGACCCTGGCGCTCAGAGGTTTTCGCCAGGAGCATTTCCTGGATAATTTCCGGCAATGTCGAAGCCGTACTCTCGACTGCACCTGTCAGGGGGTAGCAACCCAAAGTGCGAAAGCGCACGCTTTTCATCATCGGCGTTTCGCCTGGAAGCAATGGCATACGATCGTCATCAACCATGATCAACGTACCGTCGCGTTCGACCACGGGACGCTCTTTGGCGAAGTACAGCGGTACCAGTTCGATATTTTCCAGATAGATGTACTGCCAGATATCCAGTTCGGTCCAGTTCGACAGAGGGAATACCCGAATGCTCTCGCCTTTGTTTTTGCGAGAGTTGTACAACCGCCAGAGTTCTGGCCGCTGCATTTTCGGATCCCAGCGATGCTGAGCCGAGCGGAACGAGAAGATGCGTTCCTTGGCTCGCGATTTCTCTTCGTCGCGACGCGCACCACCGAAGGCCGCATCAAAACCGTACTTGTCCAGCGCCTGCTTGAGACCTTGGGTTTTCCAAATATCAGTGTGTAGCGAAGAACCGTGATCGAAAGGATTGATGTTCTTCTCCACCCCTTCCGGATTGATATGCACCAACAGATTCATACCCAGCTTGTCCGCAGTCTTGTCGCGGAACTCGATCATCTCGCGGAACTTCCACGTGGTGTCCACGTGAAGGAACTGGAACGGCGGTTTGGAAGGATAAAAAGCCTTCATTGCCAAATGCAGCATTACCGAACTATCTTTACCGATGGAGTACATCATCACCGGGTTTTCACTGTCCGATACCGCTTCGCGCATGATATCGATGCTTTCGGCCTCAAGACGCTGCAAGTGAGTCAGTGTTGCGCTTGGGAGCACGCGCGCTTGCGAATGCTCGGCCAATGGTTCTCTATTTTCGACGTTCATGCCCGAGCTCTCTCCTGGCTGATTTCCACTCACGCCTATCTCCGTCACGACCACTTGAGTGGTTCGCCGACGACAGGCCTTTGAATGGAAAGTACGGCAATGGAGCGCTTCATCCATCGTCCGTCCGGACTACTTTTGGGAGCGATTGAGTCGGGTATGCAACGATAAGCTGAACGTTGTTTTGTTAGTCCAATCGGACGATGGCCGAAGAACACAAAAGAGGGATTTTCGACGCGCGCGTGAAGCTGACTTGCCGACCGGCAGGTTACTCGTCTTCAGCCCTGATCAATAAAGAGAGAAGCGATGAATATTCAGTTCAAGGCCAGAGGCTTGTGCGTCAGCGATCTCAAACAATCCGTGCGCTTCTATGAAGACGCCTTGGATTTTACGCCGCAACTCTCACCGCACGCACTGGACCTGGCCAGCCTTCCAGGCAGCGGCGAACTCGACAATGCTCAAGGCCGCATTCAAAGCATACGCGACGCTCAAGGAATCGAGTTGACACTGGTTGAAGTCAATAACCCACACTCCTCGGGTACGCTGGAACGACGCCCGAACAATCAGTATGGCCTGACACACCTGGCATTCTGGGTAGCTGATATTCAGCGCAGTGCAGAACGGATTTATGCCGCAGGTGGCAGGATCTACCCACACACCCTTGCATTTTTTTTCGAGGCAAAGGTCACCATGATGTATGCCACCGATCCGAATGGGATACGTATCGAACTCATGCATAGCCCGGGAGAAGAGGATCGTTTTTCGCATTCAGGAATGTGTACCTCAGCGATAGAGCCTGCCCTGGACTTCTATTCGCAACTCAACTTTGCCAAAGCCGAACGTTTCGATCTGCAAGGCAAGTGGTTGGACATCATCAATGAACTGGTGAATGTTCGACTCAGTGCGCAGATGGTCCGAAACGTCCAGGGCGACACGCTCGAGCTGCTCCAGATTGACCATCCACCCTGCTTCGGCGCGCTCGAACGCGCGCCATTGGAAAGTTACGGTTTCAACTTTCTGATCCTGACCGCTGCTGACCTCGCCAGTGCTGCCGACGCGATTCAGGCAAGAGGCGGTATTGTTCGCTTCCGCGCACAGGATCAACACGGTCTTTGCGGTTTGTCCTGCAGTGACCCGAACGGCATCCGCCTGGAAATACTCAGGCGTCAGCCGTACTCATTGTGATTCAGCTGACCTACGAAGACGGCGCCTCGGCAGCCGCCGCCGACTGGTCTCGCCTTTCACCCCGCAACAGGATGAGCA
The DNA here is from genome assembly GCF_059133265.1 of Pseudomonas sp. FBCC-B1565. Lineage (NCBI taxonomy): Bacteria > Pseudomonadati > Pseudomonadota > Gammaproteobacteria > Pseudomonadales > Pseudomonadaceae > Pseudomonas > Pseudomonas sp. FBCC-B1565. The sequence continues at coordinate 3,301,967 of NZ_CP101438.1, read as the reverse complement.
ACGCAAAAACCGCCAGCAGTATGCCGATCCCTACCACCGCCGCATGACGTCCGAATAATGCGGCCAAAGGCGCCATAAGCAGTGGGTTGAGGAAACTGCCAAAGAACATTGCGCTGTACATGACGCCAACGGCTCGTCCACGCTGGCTTTCGCTGGCGCGGTCCAACACCAGATTGACAAGATGCGGAGTCAGAACTCCAGCCCCCAGGCCCGTCATGGCACACCCCAGGCCGGCTACCCATGCCCCATTGGACAAGCCCAATACCACATGCCCAATCGAAAGCGCGATAAGCCCGAGAAAAAACACGTGGCGCTTGCTCAACCAGCTCCGCAGAAAACCGTACCCGGATGCCCCTATCGTGTTGGCCAGCGCTGACATCGCAAGCACCAGCGCCAGGATCGTCGGTTTGGACACTCCACTGTCCGCCAGCAGAAACGACGTTTGCGTGCTGCTGGTGAATATGGCGGCGAACAATGGAATGAAGCCCAGATACAACGGGATCAGACTACGGATCGAGCCCTTTTCTCTCGCTTTATAGTCCACGACGACAGGGGCTTTGGGGATCACCACCATGGATAACAGCAGCAGCGGCACGCCGAGCAAGTAGAAGCTGAACGGCAGCCTCCAGCCGGCCAATTGGCCAATATATCCGGCCAATAACATCGACAACAAACCCATCAACGCACCGCACGCAGACTGATAGCCGACTATTCGATTGCGCGATTGGGCATCGAAACTTTCGCCGATCAGGACCAGTGTGGACGTACCTAATCCCGCCGCCGCGATCCCCAGAAAAAAGCGACTGAGCAACAAGCTCAAGGCACTGTCCAGATACAAGCCTGCCGACCCGGTAAGCGCATAGATTCCGGCACAGACAATCAGTAAACATCTTGCTCCCAGCCGGTCGACCAACCATCCCGTCAGCGGGCCGCCCACCATTAAGCCGATGCTCGGAATCATCATCACCAGCTGCGCCATCAATGCCGCCTCGCCAGGATCTCCGCCCAAATAGCCAGCCAGCTCCGGCAGTACCGGACTGACAGCGGTGTACAACAATGCCATTGCCGGTGCACTGGCCAGCAAAACAGGCATTGCCCAAGAACGCGCAGTTGACTGCGTTTGGATCGTGGAGTCCTTCATTTCAGAGCCTCTGCCGTGCGCATATTGGCTTGACTCCATATCGCAACCAACGAACCAAATCGCCCTTGTTCATCGAAATGAGCGATATCCAGCGTGTCGACCTCGAACGGTGGATCAACACGATCACAGATAGCCGTAAAGGCACAGGCGGCGTGTTCATTGTGAATTCGCACTGGCCCTTCCGGTTCTAAACGGATGCGCCCACCCACGCCGATAAAGCTGCGCTGAAAAAAATCGCGGATCGCCGTATGTCCACGATATTCGGTTCCTATCGGGTCCTCCAATAACGCATCCGGTGCAAACAACGCTACAACACCCTCAACGTCTCCTTCACTCAGGCAAAAAGCATAACGCTCGAACATCTGGCGAATATGCTCGACACTTGGAATAACCTTGGCCATGACTAGCTCCTAAGAATCATTGGATGATCTATCCCACCACCGAATATCCGCCGTCGACCGGGAGCGTTTGCCCAGTGATAAATGCAGCAGCGGAGCTGGTTAAAAAGAGAACCGCACCGGTGATGTCTACCGGCTGGGCGACCCGCTTGAGCGGTGTACGCTCAATGAACGGCTCAAGCGCTTGATGATTGGCGATGTGCTTCGACGTCATGCGAGTCTCGGTCAGGCCCGCCGCCACGGCATTGACTCGGATCCCCTGCCCGGCCCACGCAATGGCCAGTGTTTTGCTCAGTTGCACCAGACCGGCCTTGGCCGCGCCATAGCCAGGGACGGCCGGGTTGCCAAAGAACGATGTCATTGAGGCAATGCTGATCACGCTCGCACCTCCCGGCAGCGCACTGCCTGCCAGCTTCGGATGCAGCGCCAACGCAATGCGATAGAAGCTCGACAGATTGATCTGCACGGCGCGCTCAAACGCTTCGGGATCGAACTCACTGCCGCCCCCACCCGACAACGCAGCACCCGCGCAATGCACCAGGATGTCGAGTTGCGGCAAAGCACATGCGACATTTTCTATTTGCTCGTTATCAAGCATATTGAGTGGCAGATAGCGGTAACCGCTCAGATCTTCTGGATAATCGGCTGCCGCCGTACGCGTTCCGGTCACACATACTTGTGCACCCGCACTCTGGTAAGCCGCAGCGATCACGGCACCGATACCACTGGTTCCGCCTGTCACTAATACATGTCGACCACGATAATCGAAGGTCAGGTCCTGCCAGTCGATACGATTTATCACTGATGACGCTCCCGTTATGAAAATGCCCCGGACCGGCCGGGGCATTCTCGTATTAACTGTTCGGTGAACGGTCGTTAACGACCGGCACGAGCAGCCGCCTCAGGCGTAAACATGGCTGGAGTCATTCCCCCTTCGTTGAGTTTTGGCGCACCACGGCCCATGGTCATGCGGTCGACCAGATAGGCACCGGAGATCAGGTCATGGTGCCCGACTACGCCGTAGTAGTAGCCCTGGATCTCATAAGCGTATAGCCAGTTGGTCAGCACCGTACGCCAGAGTTGGCCGCGGCTGTCATACTCGTCCGCCATAACGCCCGACCACGTGTCCTCGTCGATGTAAATCACGCGCTTGGCATACTGATGCCTGAAACCGGGCTTGAGCGTGCCTTCCAGCACCCACACTCGATGCTTCTCAAAGCGCATTTTATCGGTATTGATATGGCCTTTATTTTTGAGCAACTCGTCGGTGGTCACATCGCTTTGGTGGATACGATAACTGTTCCAGGGCGTGTAGATTTCACGCTTTCCCGCGATTTTCCAGTCATACCGCTCTGGCGATCCGTTGAACAAATGGTCGTCATCCACCGTACGGAAGCCACCAGGCCCTTGCGGCATGTCGAAACCGAAAGAAGGCAGCTGGCGCACACGGCGCGTCCCAGGGTTGTATTGATAAGCATCCCGAGGGCGCTTGGCATAGTTGAAGTAGTCGCCCGCCACCAACACTGAGCCTTTATCACGCTGCGGAAGAAGGGTTTTGACGAAGCACCAGGAGTTCACGCCTCCATAAGGTTCCTCATTGGAGTCAGTGCTTCTTCGAACAGTCGGCTCTCCTCGCGGGGAGAGACAGCGCATATCCACCTCGCCCCATGCGGTATTACCGTCGGGATAAACGACGGCTTGCTGCTGGACCGAGGCCTCAGTCCAGGGTTGCAAGGAGGTGTTGTTGAAGTTCCAGAACAGTTCCAGCCCGGTTTTTGGAATCGGGAACGGAGGCGCTCCGGTGGTCGCGATGAAACCCTCACCGTTGTCGACCATTTCTGCTTGCGTCGCATTCTTTTCAGCTGTTGCACACACCCAATCCGGATAACGGAAATCACGATGACTGGCATAGACCGGGATCTTGAAGGTATCCGGGTATTTTTTCAGCAACGCTTGCTGGCCAGCCGTCAGGTTGTCGACATACTGGGCCATGTTCTGCGCAGTAATGATGAACTGTGGTTTTTCATCCGCGTACGGATCCGGCCAGTAGTGGCCCGTTCCAGGGAACTTGAGTTGTGGAGGAACCCCCAACCATTTACCGGAAAAAGCTGGAATCGATCCATCGGCATTGCCTTGTTTCTCGGCTCCGACACACGTCAGCTCGCCCTTCAACTTGGCGGCCTCATCGGCGGACACTTTTGCCCAGGCCGGATGTGCCACCGCAAAACTCAAACCAACGGCGACCACTACGGTACGAAGAACATTAATCGTCATCGTAAATCTCCTGTCCTTGTCTTGTTACAGGTCGTATTTGACGTTGATGGAGACGAAGTCTCTATCGGCCAGAGGCCGTTTCACCGGGTCTGGTGAACCGAGGAAAGCGTTGTAGGTCAACCCGACTTCCAGGTTGCTCAAATACTTGAACTTGGCGCCGACGCTGGCTCGCGAATCACCGTCGCCGCCAAACCCGAAGGTCCCGACTGAAGACTGATTGAACTGACGGCCATAGCTGACAGGCACCGACATGTCCCAGCCACTGAAAACGTCCGGGTATGTCATCGTCACCGTCATTTGCCCCATCTGAGCGTTACGATCACCCACCAGCTTGCCCTGATCTATGTCATTGACATGCAAAACTCCGACTTCCGCAGCCAAGGCAGTCTGCGGCGCAAGCCAGCTAGCGCCCCAGGTCCTGATTGTCGAGATCTGCGCTTGACTGGCAGAGCCACGAGAAACGCCGACTGTCGTGCTGGCGAGCGGCAAGCCATCCTTGTAACTGACCTCGCCCGACACCTGCCAATCACCGATACGGGTGGAGATACTCGCCCCTGTCAGGTCAATGTCTTCAAAGTATTTGACGGTATAGGTGCCAGCAATCGGGTTAACCAGAACACTTGGCAGTCGGTCGTGATAACGCAGCCGGTAAACGCCGACCTGGGTGTTCGGTGTCAGCATGTAGCGCATGCCAAGGCCCCACTGCCCGCTGTCGCGTGCATCCTCATCGCCGGTTCGCGCGAGCTTGCCAACGCTGGCCAGGTCACCTTCCGAGAATCGAAGGTAGCGTGCACCAGCCCCCACTACATCGGTGGTGGAAAAGTAATCCCCCACTGGCGACAGTTCGTACGGGTGGCTCTTGAATTGGTAATAGCTGAGCAACGTCCAGTCATTGAAGGAGAAGGTACCGGCGATTTGGCTTTCCGGGAGCAGTATTTCCTTGACTTCGGTTCCTGGCACGTTGGATTTCGTCGCATCCACCGGTCCCTGCACCGCAGAGATACCGGAGATAAACAGACTCTCACCCCACGCAACGACCTGATTACCGACTCGCAGATCGTAGAAACTACTATCACCTACTGCGCCGCCCGTGTAGGCATAAGCATCAAGGAGGCGACTACGCGATCCGCTGCGATCCTCGGCTTGAGATGAAAAGTGGTCTACTGGACCAAACTTGTTGATCGTGCCTGGCGAGTTGTTATCGTTCGAGGTGTTGTAAGCGAAATCGTAAAAGGTCGAGCCACGTAACATGACACCGGTGCCATCCTTGGAAATGTTCACTTCACCGATGGCACTGATGCGATTGTTGACGATGCTCCCTCGCTTGAAATTGCGATCACCGTCATCGCCGTTGATGTTGTTATTGATCAGGTCATTCGATTGTTTTTCAGCACGGACATTCAAGCCATAATTGAAGGTGGCGAGGTAGTCGACATTGATGCCGTCACCCAATTGGAAGTTCCCCGCATGGGCCGAGGACACGCCCATGGCGACAAAGGCACAGGTCACCATATTCAGCTTCAAACGCAGCCTCGCGCTGCCAGCGTTCGCCTTGCAATCTCTAGCGTTCATTTGAGTTTCGCCTCCGGGACAGTATTGAATTTATTTTTCGCCCTGGAACGCTTGTCAGCGATTTTTCAATGCTGACAAAGCCCCTGTGTAGTGATGCACTCCGACCTGTCCTCCGGACGTTCAGCGCTTTCTTATCAGCAGGTGCCGTTACTATTGCTTTGCCCCCCCCCCCTCACATCCTTCATTTGGACGAGGGAGGGAAATACCTTAAATTTATCCGCGCGACGCTCAAAAAACCATCTCAAAAAGCAACGTTGCTCTCGTCGGAGCAACGTCTAAACGCCTTTACTCAGGCCTCTGCAACGGTTTCCCGGCCTTTGACCAATGCATTGCGAAAATAAGGGATGACATGCTCGCCAATATTACGAATGGTCTCCAGTTGAGCCTCCTGCGGAATCGTCCCCATCTGGCAAATAAACAGAATTTCATCCGCGCCTGCATCCACGAGCCGTTGAACATAACCGATACAGTCAGCCACCGTGCCATACGCATGATTGGGGTTGAGCAACTCCAGTGACGGATCACTGAAGTCCACCGATACTTTTTCAGATCCCCACGACGTATTGAGTACAGTTTGCCCGCTTCCCGTGGTAGTCACATCCTCATCCCACTTCGATGGATCAGGCTTCTCCCCACCCGTGTACCAGTGAGCCAGAGACTCAAGGAAATAGCGCTGCCCCCGTATCCCAATCTTGCGGGCTGCCTGTCCGTCCTGCATGACGATCGCCGGGCAAAGGGCGGCCAAATGCTCGGTCGGACGAAAGCCTACTTGATCTTCAGCCTTGCGGTTGGCAAATGCTTCTCGATAGGTTGCGTTCTTTTTCGCGACCTCATCGGGACCGCCAAACCCGAGAACAAGCGCGCCAAGGCCACGCCCTCCCGCAGTCGCCAGACTGGTCGCATTAGTGCAGGCCATATACATCGGAGGATGCGGGAATTGGTAAGGTTTTGGATGGATGGGGCGTCGTGGAATTTTCACGAATTCGCCGTCATGTTCGATCTCGTCCTGAACAAACATCTTCGGGATCAGGTACATCATTTCGTCGATTTGCGGTTGCAGCTTGGCCAGGTCATAACCAAAGGTACCCGCTTCTTGCTGCGTACCGCCTTTACCCATACCGAAATGCACTCGACCTTTGGATAACAGATCGAGCGTAGAAATACGTTCAGCGATTTTTACCGGGTGGTTCATCGCCGGAGGCAAGCACACTACACCATGACCAATCCCGATTCGCTCAGTCTTGCCGGCGAGAAATGCCAGCAACGTTTCCGGTGCGCTCGAATGCGAATAGTTGCTCAGCGCTGTGTGTTCTACCGCCCATACCACATCAAAACCGAGCTTATCGGCCAGCACTACTTGCTCGACGGTATCGTCAAAAACCTTCCGGTCACCTTCGCGCGAAGAATCTGTGGTTTGTGCTTCATAAATTAACGAAAACTTCATGGTCTTTCTCCATATCGCTGGGCTCTACCTGTAGCGTCGCAACCGCTTTGTGGGTTCGTCGCTCAGAAGTTGCGCCCAGTATGGATAGCGTTAAATCTTTCGCGCATCGTCTGACTGGAGTAGTCAACTCGGCCGAGTTGAAGGTATGGATTAGCCGCGTAAAGGTTTTTTACCAGGTACTAGCCAGCCCGACCGGTATTGCGCCAGCGGGCGGCTAATGCTCTCGTAGAGGACCTTATTCGACGGCTTTGACCATGTCTTCGATGACTTTCTTGGCGTCGCCGAAGACCATCATGGTCTTGTCCAGGTAGAACAGCTCGTTATCCAGGCCGGCATAACCGCTGGCCATCGAGCGCTTGTTGACGATGATGGTCTTGGCCTTGAACGCTTCGAGGATTGGCATGCCGGCAATCGGCGAGTTCGGGTCGTTCTTGGCGGCCGGGTTGACCACGTCGTTCGCGCCCAGCACCAGCACCACGTCGGCCTGGCCGAACTCGGAGTTGATGTCTTCCATCTCGAACACCTGGTCGTAAGGCACTTCGGCCTCGGCGAGCAGCACGTTCATGTGCCCAGGCATACGGCCTGCAACCGGGTGGATCGCATACTTCACGGTGACACCGCGGTGGGTGAGCTTCTCGGTCAGTTCCTTGAGCGCGTGTTGCGCCCGAGCGACTGCCAGGCCGTAGCCTGGAACGATGATCACGGTGTCGGCGTTGGTCAGCAGGAAGGTCGCATCGTCGGCCGAACCGGATTTGACCGGGCGTGCTTCTTTGGAGCCCGTCGCGGCACCGGCATCCGGCGCATTGCCGAAACCACCGAGCAGTACATTAAAGAAGGAACGGTTCATCGCCTTGCACATGATGTACGAGAGGATCGCGCCGCTGGAGCCCACCAGCGAGCCGGCGATGATCAGCATCGAGTTGTTCAGCGAGAAGCCGATACCTGCTGCTGCCCAGCCGGAGTAACTGTTGAGCATCGACACCACCACCGGCATGTCCGCGCCGCCAATCGGGATGATGATCAGCACGCCCAGCACGAAGGCCAGGGCCAGCATCAGCGCGAAGGCCGTGAGGTTACCGGTGAACATAAAGGCCAGGCCCAGGCCCAGTGTCAGCAGGCCGAACACCAGGTTCAGCTTGTGCTGGCCGCTGAACTGTACCGGTGCGCCCTGGAATAGACGGAACTTGTACTTGCCCGACAGCTTGCCGAACGCGATCACCGAACCGGAGAATGTGATTGCGCCGATGGCCGCACCGAGGAACAGTTCCAGGCGGTTACCGGCCGGAATCGCATCGCCCAGGTGTTTGACGATGCCCAGGGATTGCGGCTCGACCACTGCGGCGATCGCGATGAACACGGCTGCCAGGCCGATCATGCTGTGCATGAACGCCACCAGCTCCGGCATCTTGGTCATCTCGACGCGCTTGGCCATGATCGAACCGGCGGTGCCACCGACCAGCAGGCCGACAATCACGTAGCCGATCCCGGCCGTGGCAAGCTCGGCGCCGAGTTTATAGATGAGGCCGACGGTAGTGAGCACCGCCAGCGCCATGCCGAGCATGCCGAACAGGTTGCCGCGCCCCGACGTGGTCGGGTGTGACAGGCCCTTCAGAGCCTGGATAAAGCAGATCGACGCAATCAGGTAGAGCGTCGTCACGAGATTCATGCTCATTACTTCGGCGCCTCTTCTTTTACTTTCGGGGCTTTCTTCTTGAACATCTCAAGCATGCGGCGCGTCACCAGGAAACCGCCGAACACGTTGACTGCCGCCAAGGCGACCGCCAGGGTGCCCATGGTCTTGCCCAGTGGGGTCACGGTGAGCGCTGCGGCGAGCATGGCGCCGACTATCACGATCGCGGAAATCGCGTTGGTCACGGCCATCAGCGGTGTGTGCAATGCAGGTGTGACGTTCCAGACCACGTGGTAACCGACATAAATCGCCAGCACAAAGATGATCAGGTTGTAGATACTGGGGGAGATAAGCTCTTCCATCGTCTGAATCCCTGTTTAGGCGTTTTTGCGAATGACTTGGCCGTCGCGGCACATCAGGCACGCGGCGACGATGTCGTCTTCGAGGTTGATTTCAAACTGCCCTTCCTTGTTGAAGACCAGCTTCAGGAAGTCCAGCAGGTTTCGCGCGTACAGGGCCGAGGCATCGGCGGCGACAGCGCCGGCGAGGTTGGTCGGGCCGCAAATGATCACGCCATTTTCCACTACCACCTGGTCGGCGACGGTCAACGGGCAGTTGCCGCCTTGCGCGGCGGCAAGGTCGATGACCACTGAGCCTGGCTTCATCTGTGCGACGGTGTCGGCGCTGAGCAAGATTGGCGCCTTGCGGCCGGGGATCAGGGCTGTCGTGATCACGATGTCGGCCTGCCTGGCGCGTTCGTGCACGGCCAGGGCCTGGCGCTGCATCCAGCTGGAGGGCATCGGGCGTGCGTAACCGCCGACGCCGACGGCGCACTCGCGCTCTTCGTCGGTTTCGTAAGGCACATCGACGAACTTGGCGCCGAGGGACTCGATCTGTTCTTTAACCGCTGGGCGTACGTCAGACGCTTCGATCACCGCACCCAGACGTTTCGCTGTTGCGATGGCCTGCAGGCCGGCAACGCCGGCGCCGAGAATCAGCACGCGGGCGGCTTTCACCGTACCTGCGGCGGTCATAAGCATGGGCATGAAACGCGGATAGTGATGAGCGGCAAGCAGCACGGCTTTATAACCGGCGATGTTGGCCTGGGACGACAGCACGTCGAGACTCTGGGCCCGCGAAGTGCGTGGCGCGGCTTCAAGCGCAAAAGCAGTGATGCCATGTTCGGCGAGCTTGGTAATGGTTTCATTGCTGAACGGATTGAGCATGCCCACCAGCACGGTGCCGCTTTTGATCAGCGCAAGTTCGCTGTCGCTGGGGGCAACCACCTTGAGAATAAGCTCGGCGCCAAACGCATCGTTGGCGCTGCCAATGGTCGCGCCTGCTGTTTCATAGGCACTGTCGACGATGCTGGCCTGGATGCCGGCCCCGCTTTGTACCGTGACCTTATGGCCTTGGCCGATCAGCTTCTTGATGGTTTCCGGGGTGGCAGCCACCCGCGTTTCACCGGCGAATGTCTCCCTCGGTATTGCGATATGCATAACGTCCTCGACTGAATGTTAAATAGAGGGCACAAGGGCGCATCGACAACAAAGTTGTCGATGCGCTGTGCTACCAGAAAAGTGTGTTTTACTTGGCGGAGACCGGAGCGTTAAGTTTGGTTTCAGCCTTGCTTCCGACGTTCAGCCAACTGGCAAATGCCGGCAGTAAAAGTACCGCGCCGAACATGTTCACCAGGAACATGAAGGCCAGCAAAATGCCCATGTCAGCCTGAAACTTCAGTGCGGAGAACGCCCAGGTGCCGACACCGACCGACATCGTCACGGCAGTGAACACCGCAGCCGTTCCCCGCTGACGCATTGCTTCATAAAAGGCAGAGCGCAAGTCATCCCCTTCGTCGAGATGATGCTTGATGCACTCGTAGAGATAGATCCCGTAATCCACGCCTACCCCGACACCCAGCGCGATGACCGGCAGCGTTGCGACTTTCAGGCCGATTCCCAGCTGCGCCATCAGCGCATTGCAGAGAATCGATACAATCGCCAGCGGCATGATGATGCACAGCACCGCCTTCCAGGAACGAAAGGTCAATAGACAAAGCAGTGTGATCGCACCGAAGATTGAAGCCAGCATGGTCACTTCGGCCTGCTCCACCGCTTCGTTGGTGGCAGCCATTACGCCGGCGTTGCCACCGGCCAGCCGGAACGACTGATCGACGCGAAACTCAACCCCCTCGGTCGGCTGCTCGGCGATGTAGCGTTTGATCTCCTTGGTCAGGTGATCAAGCGTCACGCCCTGGTGATCTTTGGTGTAGATCAACACTTGCATCGCCGTGCAACTGTCCGTATTCAAACCCAGGTCAGGGTTATAGGCCGCAGACCCCTGTTGCAATGCCTGACTGCTACGCGGTAGCGCCGCCCAACGCGGGTTACCTTCGTTGTTGGCTGCGATACCGACCTTGGCCAGGTCTGGCACGCTGACCACTGATTGCACACCGTAGACGCCCCGTAAGAACATTTCAAAACGATCGACGTTATTCATCACCGAGTAATACAGGCAGGCATCCCCCTCGAACCCCTTGGCTTCGACCACTACCGTCAGTACATCGACGCCAATGGCATAGTGGCTGACGATGGCCTCGTTATCCTGGTTATAACGTGAGTCGGCCCGCAGCTCTGGGGCGCCGCTACCGATATCGCCCACCGTAAGATGGCGCGACTCCAGCGTGCCCACCACCAACAGCGCCAGCCAAACCACGAAGACAGCCATGGCCGGACCTGGCCGCGTCACCGCCGACAGTTTCCACCAGACAGGATGACGACCGACCGGGTCGGTCTTGATGTTGCGGGCAGAACTCTCCAGACGCATTCTGGAAAGCAGTATCGGCAACATCATTTTGTTGGTGATGATCATCAATAGAACGCCCAGGCACGCGGTAATGCCCAGCTCGCGCACGCTATCGATCTGAATGCGCATGATCACCGCGAAGCCCAGTGCGTTGGTCAGCAAGGCCAACGCCCCGGGAATAAACAGCCGACGAAACGCCGAATGCGCGGCTGACAATGAGTCGGCACCGCCCAGCACCGCCTGCTTCCAGGCATTGGTCATCTGCACCGCGTGGGAAACGCCGATGGAGAAAATCAAAAACGGCACGAGAATAGACAACGGGTCGATGCCATAACCCAGCAGCGGCAACAAACCCAACAGCCAGATGACAGGCAACAGTGCTACCACCAGGGTCAGCAAGGTCAGGCGAAAGGAGCGGCAATAGAAAAACAGCAAGATTGCAGTGATCGCGAATGCAATCCCAAAAAACGCAATCACCCCAACCAAACCGTTGATAATCTCACCGATCAATACTGGAAAACCGATGATATTGACTTCAAGCTGATCGCTACTGAATTTGGCTCGAACCTTCTCCAATGCGGCCGCCACTTTTTCGTAATCGACCTTCTCGCCGGTTTGCGGATTGAGCTCCTGCAGATCGGCGCGAATCAGGGCCCCCTTCAAATCGATCTGCACCAGACGCCCAATGACACCAGAACGTGCCACGTTGCGCCGAACCACGGCAAGATCCTCGTCGGTTCCGCCAAACCGCGACGGAACCACCACATCACCGTAAAAGCCCTCTTCCGTCACTTCGATAAAGCGGGTGTCCGGGGTGAATAGCGAAGAGACCCTGGTGCGGTCCACGCCGGGAATGAAAAACACTTCATCGGTTGCTTCCCGCAAGGCTTGCAGAAATTCCTTGTTGTAGATGTCTCCTTCGCCTTTCCAGCGCAGATTGACCAATACCCGATTAGCCCCAGGAAACACCTTCAGGTAGTCGACGAAGGTCTGCATATAGGGATGTTGCAGCGGGATCATTTTATAGAAACCCGGGTCCAGCTTGATGCGTGTGGCTGTACCGGCAAAAACCAATGTCAGCAGCACGAACAGGATGAACAGCCAACGGCGGTGCGCCATCAATAGATCAGCGCAACGCTCGACGAAGATGGATTTTTTGTTATTCACGACACGTTCCTCATTCGACGGCTTTGCGTTGCACAGGCTGTTGTGCCTGCTGCGTAATACCCGCCGGACCGACGAATATCAGTCTTGCGTCAGTCGCTTCACTGACGCTTGAAAGGCTTTGCCCACCCCCGGCGTGCGTGCGTTTAAAGGTCTGGCCGTGATCTTGCGAGACAGTGACCACACCGCCCTCACCCACCAGCACAACGTTGCCTTCCCGAGTCTGGGTTCCGCCGTAAAGCGCCGCGGTAGTGCCCGAATTGATCTCTTTCCAGGTCACACCGAAATCCTGAGTGCGGTAAACCTTGCCACGCATGCCATACACCAGCCAGGTATCTGGCGACAGCGCGACCAAACCGAAAAACGAACCTTTGTAAAACTCTGGCAAGCGGGTCCAGGTCGCGCCCTGATCAGCAGACCTGGCGACCAACCCACTCTCGCCTACCAGCATCAGATGAGTCTCGCCGGCGCCGGAAAGTGCATACAAATGCCGGTCACCCAGCCCCGTATCGCGCGGCGTCCAGGACTTTCCCTGATCTGTCGAAGTGAGAAAACTGCCAAAACTGCCTATAGCGAAAAACGGCCCCTGCGCTGGCCCCCAGATATCAAGCAATACTTCTGAGGTTTCACCCATGAAGTTGGCCTCGTGCCAACTCTTGCCACCATCCTCGGTACGCAAAATCCAGTTGTCATGACCGACGGCAAAACCGAGTGCCGGGTTAGCAAAGAAAACTCTTGTCAGGGTCGAACCACGTTGCGGCTCGACGTTAGCGTCCTGCCAGCTCTTGCCTGCGCCCACACTGAAGAAAAGATGCCCCAACTCCCCGGCTGCAACCATTTGCCCATCAACTTGAATGGCACTGTTGATCAGCATGCGCTGCGGCTGGACCGTGGTCGCAGGGAAATGTGGGCTCGGCCGAGGTAAAAAGGAGACAACCGTGCCGATAGCAACCAGAAGAGCCATGGCCAAACCGCCCCAGACCCGACGCCCTCCCGAGTCGGGGGAGCGCAGGTCCAGCGGCGGTTGCCGACGAGCGCTTTGCGTAGCAGATTCATTGTTTATTATTGTTGACTGCTGATTCATGACTCCTCCTGATTAAGCATCGCCGAGCAGTCACGGATCACTGCATCGAAGGCTTACTGGAATGTGCCGTGCAGAGCCCACCTCTGCATCGTCCATCCGGAGTAGTCGCCCTAGGCGTCATGCTCCGCCTGGAGCATACGCGTACTTTCCATGGGCACTCAGGTCCCCGTACAAATCATTTGCGATTATCCGCTCGGAAAAACGCCAGACGTTATCAATTTTTTCGAACCGATCAATGTAGTCACCGCCAATGATCGGCTGCAGGGGCAATTGCGTGGTTTGTTGAAAGACCATCACATAGACATGGGCCATTGCCCGATTCGGGCCGTTGGGACGGATCTGCACGTTGCTCATCATATGCCGGGTACGCGGTCTGCCGTCATACAGGCGAACAAAATCCCTGAACAGCTCGGATAACAGCTTGGGGTTGTTGCTCACCGGAGCACTGCGTCCTGGAAGATGAACATCAGCCTGCGCGAACAACCTGCCAACACCATCAAGATCCCCCTGATCCAGGCGCGCCGCATATTCATAAATCAGGTTCTGGATTTCAAAATAGTCAGTCGCATCCACGGCATTCAAACCTTTAAAAGAAGTGTGCCTCCCAATGCAGGGGCAATACGGTATCAGTAGAACTAACCGGGCGTGACCAGCAAAAAATCATCAGGCCCGTAAAAAGACGCTCGTGAAATTATTTTTTCCGAGTCGTTGAAGCGAAACACGTCGATTCTCGAGTAGACCTCAAGCCCCCTGGCGGTAGGTGCCCACGTCTCCAGCACAATGGCCAAAGCGTTAGCCTGTGGAGCGCCCCGTATCGGCCCCTGAACTTTCAGAATGGTTTTCGCGGACATTGCTTTGTTATAGAAATCGGCGATGGCTGGTTTACCCACAACGGCCACCGATCCAACCGGATCTTCGATACTGGCATCATCGGCGAACAATGCGATAACCGACTCCGCATCCGCGCGCTCAAACCCGTCGACATAGCGTTGAAAAATGGCCGTCATTTGCTTTTTGTCGAGCATGAGTGCTTCCCCCAGGGTCAATCAAAGTAGTAACGACTGATTGTGTCGACGATGCAGGCAGGTCGCTCAGCCCCTTGAATCTCCACCGTGACCCGTACAGTTGCCTGTACGCCACCTTGCACGACCTCTGCCTTGATGACCTCTCCTCTTCCCCGAATAGCTGCCCCGACGGGCACGGGTGCAGGAAAGCGGACACGGTCGGTACCGTAATTGACCCCCATGCGCATTCGCACGTCGATCAGTTGCGAGAGGAAGTAGCTGCCGGCCAAAGCCAACGTTAAATACCCATGCGCAATGGTTGTACCAAACGGTCCCTCCCTGGCCCGTTCGGGATCAACATGAATCCATTGATGATCATTGGTCGCCTCGGCGAACCCCGTTATCCGAGCCTGATCGATACTCAGCCACTCGGTCACCCCCAGGGACGTGCCCACAGCTGCCAGCACTTCTTCGGCATTGTTGTAAATGTTTACCATGCGCCCGCCCTCATGCCCGCTGACTACTGGCAGAAATGACCTCTCCCACGAGATAGGAGGCATATTCACTGGCCAGGAACACTGCAATATTCGCCATTTCCCAGACTTCCGCAGGGCGCCCAAACGCTTCGTTGGCGGATAGCGCTGAAAGCAGCTTTTCATCGGCTGTCTTTTTCAGGAACGCATGCATGGCAATGCTCGGCGATATTGCATTGATGCGAATACCGTATTCGGCCGCTTCCAGCGCACTGCAGCGCGTCAGGGCCATGACCCCGGCCTTGGCCGCCGCATAGTGCGCCTGCTCTTTCTGAGCGCGCCAGCCCAGCACCGAGGCGTTGTTGATGATTGCACCATGGCCACGTGGTTGCATGACCTTAAGCATCGCGCGGGTCATGCGGAACGTACCGTTGAGCGACACATCGATGACCCGCAGCCATTCATCATCGCTCATTTCAATGATGCGCTTTTGCCCGCCCAGACCTGCGTTATTGAACAGAATATCGGTGCCGCCTAGGCGCGACTCAGCCTCGGCAACCAAGGCCTGGACTTGCTCTTCCTGGGTCACATCGCAGACCTGGCCGTAAATCGCGTCGAGCCCGGTTTCTTCACGCAAGCGGGCTACCGCCTCTTCAAGACGACGCGGGTGTACGTCAGATAGCATCAACGCGCGCACACCTTCTTCGGCAAATCGTTGCGCAGTGGAGTAGCCAATACCGCCGCCAGCAGCGGCCGTGACCAGCGCCGACTTGCCCTTAAGCAGGCCATGGCCGGGAACATAGGCAGGAACATTAATCATGCGAGACTCCTGATGAGCTAGCGCGTCGGCCGTGCTTCTTTGGGCATACCCAAGGCACGTTCGGCAATAATATTGAGCTGAATCTCGTTGGTGCCCGCGACGATGGTGTCCGAGCGACTGAACAGGAACACCTGTTGCAAACGGGTTCGAGAGAAATCATCAAGATAGATATCGCCTTCGATACCGAGCGCATCCATGGCCAGCTTGCCCAGATCGCGGTGCCAGTTGGACCAGTAATACTTGATGATGTAGCCCTCACGGGAAAGGCTGCCGTCATCTCCGCCACTGAGCGTGCGCAAGGTGTTGTAGTGCATCACCTTGAGGCCCATCCAGGCTTGCCCGATACGGGCACGGATCAGCGGGTTATTGACGCTTGCGGTATCCCGCGCGGCCTTGCACACCAGCTCGAGCTGATGGGCAAAATGCATCTGCATGCCGATCCAGGACAGCCCACGCTCAAACCCAAGCAAGGCCATGGCGATCTTCCAGCCCTCACCGGGTTGACCGATGACATTCTGTGCCGGACAGCGCGCACCATCGAAAAACACTTCGTTGAACTCGCAGGTGCCGGTAATCTGTTTGATCCCGCGAACCTCGACGCCCGGTTGGACCAGCTTGACCAGCAAAAAGATCAGCCCGTGATGCCCTCGAGATTCAGGTTCACAGCGGGCCACGACGAAAATCCACTGCGACTCGTGCGCCAGAGAAGTCCAGACTTTTTGACCGTGCAACACCCACTCGCCGGTCACCGGGTCAAGGCGTGCACGGGTCTGGACATTGGCCAGATCCGAGCCGGCACTGGGTTCGGAATACCCTTGGCACCAATACTCGGTGCCTGCCACGATTCCTGGTAGAAACTGTTGTTTCTGAGCTTCGCTGCCATAGGCAATGACGGTGGGACCGAGCAACGTTTCACCCAGATGACCGATATTGCCCGGACCACCTGCACGAGCATATTCCTCGTGGAATATAATCTGCTGCGCCACACTGAGACCACGGCCGCCGTATTCCTTTGGCCAGCCGACACAGGTCCAACCGCCTTTGGCGAGTTCCTGCTCCCATTCCTTGCGCAACTCTGGATAGGCATCCTCGTCTCCGGCGCCTCCGCGATGCTTCAGGCAGGCAAAGCGGCCCGTCAGATGTTCACCCATCCATTGCGATATCTCTGCGCGAAAGGCTACCGCTTCAGCCGCCTCTTCAGGCATTTCCCGATCGGTTTCGCCACCCGCGATCAGCCAGTTGGCAATGGCTTCACGGGACGCGTCGACATTGCCAAACCAATGAGCACTGGCCTGGGCACGTTTGAAATACAGTTGCGGATCGTATTCCCAAGTGAATCCCACACCGCCATGCAACTGAATCGCTTCTTGAGCGCAGAAATAGAAGGTCTCGCTGGCGAAGCTCTTGACGCAGGCCGCCTCGCGCAGCAACTCGGCCGTCGCCGGCACAGTGGCTGCAACGCGAGCACAACCACCGACGGCAGAACGCGTTGCCTCGATCTTCACCATCATTTCAGCACAGCGGTGTTTGACGGCCTGGAACGCATTGATCGGGCGCCCAAACTGCACCCGTTCAGCGGCATAGGCCAGCGTCAAGTCCAGGCATTGTTGCGCCCCACCCAATTGCTCGGCGGCGAGCGCCAGCGTTGCCAGAGCCTGTGCACGTTGCAAGCGGTCATCAAGTTGTGGGCCAGCGGCGAGTTTGCAGGCGCCTCCAACCGTAACGTCAGTCAAAACCACCTCAGCCACGCGTCGCGTCAGATCGATACCGACGTGTTCGCGCCGGTCGATTCCCTGGAGATCGGCAGCGACGGCGAACAACGCCAACTGGCCGGTTTCCAGGCGCGCCGGCAGTAAAAAAACCTCGGCGCTGGCGCCGTCAGGAACGTGGCGAAAGCGCCCTTGCAGACGATAGCCCTCAGCGCAGGCTTGAGCCGTGGCACCCGGCGATTCAGCACACCAGGATAAGCCATTGCCTGCCAACGCCACGGTCGCCCGCAACTGCCCGACGGCAATTTTCTCCAGATAAGGGGCACGCGTGGATTCGTCCACCGCTTCAAGCAATGTCGTCGCAGCCAGGCCCACCGTGGCGAAAAACGGCGATGGCAGCAGACGCCGGCCCATTTGCTCGAAAATCAGGGTCAACTCGACCCATGACAAACCCAGTCCGCCCTGGTTTTCAGGAATATGGGTGGCGCACCACCCCATGTCTTCGGCAATCTGCTTCCAAAGCGCAGGGTTGTAGCCAGTCGGGCTTTCCATGGCCTCACGCACCGAAGACGATGGGCAGGCCTCGGCCATGAAGCTTTCGGCGGCCTCGGCGATCATCTTCTGGTCGTCGTTGAGGACAAAATCCATACCCGCACTCATGTCCCATACACCTTTTGTGGAGGTACCGCTTCAGCGACCAATGCATCGACGACCACTGCGATTTCAGTCGGCAGCCAGCGCGCCGCTTTATCGCGCTGTGGACCAAGGCGCCAGCCGTCGGCCAGCGACAGCTTGCCACCGGAAGCCTCGAAGACCCGCCCGTTGATGTGCCCGGACTGTTCACTGCCCAGCCAGACCACCAGCGGTGCGACGTTGGCCGGGTCCCAGAAATCAAAGCTGTCGTCACTGGGCTTTTTCACCACGTCAGGCATGGCCGACTCGGTCATGCTCGTACGCGCTGCCGGCGCCAACGCATTAGCGGTGATGCCGTAGCGGATAAGCTCGGCCGACTGCACCAGTGTCAGTGCACAAATGCCGGCCTTGGCAGTGGCGTAATTGGATTGTCCGACCGAACCTTGCAGCCCGGCACCGGAGCTGGTGTTGATAATCCGTGCGTCGACCGGCACGCCCGCCTTGGCCTTGTCACGCCAGCGTTTGGCCAAGGTATTGGCCAGGCAAAAGTGGCCTTTGAGATGAACGCGCATGACCTCGTCCCAATCATCTTCGCTCAGGCTGACAAACATCCGGTCGCGCAGATTGCCGGCATTATTGACCAGTACATGCACCTCACCGAAATGTGCAACGGCCTTCTCGACGATCGCTTGAGCGTGGTCGATACGGGTGATGTCGTCATCGTTGGCGAGTGCCTGTCCACCGGCGGCAATAATATCGGCCACCACCGCCTCGGCAGCCTCACGACGAATGTCGTTGACCACCACATTCGCGCCTTCGGCGGCGAAGGCCAACGCATAAGCACGGCCCAGACCGCCACCGGCGCCGGTGATAATCACTGTTCTGTTAGCACAAATGCCCATGTTCAATTCCCTCACCCAAGTCGTTCGATGATAGTGACGTTGGCTTGGCCGCCACCCTCACACATTGTCTGCAGGCCATAACGACCACCGGTGCGTTCCAGTTCATGCAGCAAGGTTGTCATCAGGCGGGCGCCACTGGCCCCCAGCGGATGCCCCAGGCCTATGGCCCCGCCATTGACGTTGGTGCGCTCATGGGGATAGCCGGTCTCTTTGAGCCAGGCCTGGACCACGGAAGCGAAGGCTTCATTGATCTCTACCAGATCGATATCTTCCAAACGCAAGCCAGCCTTTCTCAACGCGGCAGCGGTGGCCGGAATCGGTGCAGTCAGGTGCCAGATCGGATCATCGGCACGCACGCTGATGTGCTCGATCCGTGCACGGGGCGTCAGGTTGTAACGTTTGAGCGCCGCCTCGGAAACCACCAGCAGAGCGGCGGCCGCGTCACAGGTCTGACTGGACACCGCGGCAGTGATCATCGGATAAGCCGGGTCGACTGGCTCCAGCGTGGCCATCTTTTCCAGGCTGCTGACACGTGGTGTTTCGTCGACGCAAAAGCCGTTGAGGCCCACGATCTCACGCTCGAAGCGCCCTTCCTTGATTGCCCTCAGCGCCCGCTCGTGGCTCTCCAGCGAGAATCGCTCCATGTCTTCACGGGTCAGTTTCCATTTGTCGGCAATAATCTGCGCCGCGTAAAACTGATTGACGGGCTGATCGCCGTAACGCGCTTTCCAGCCCTTGCTGCCCGAGAACGGGTCGGTAAAGCCCAATGGGTTCGCGGCGGTCATGGCATACGCAATCGGCACCATGCTCATATTCTGCACGCCGCCCACGGCAATCACATCCTGGGTGCCGCTCATCACTGCCTGCGCTGCGAAGTGCAGCGCCTGCTGCGAGGAGCCGCAGGCGCGGTCAATCACCGTGCCCGGCACATGGTCAGGCAAACCGGCGGCCAACCAGGATGTGCGGCTGATAACGCCGGCATTGGGGCCGACTGCATCCACGCAGCCGAAGATCACATCTTCGTAGTCTTCAGCCGGAATATTGTTGCGTTCCACCAAGGCTTTTAGAACGTGTGCACCCAGGTCAGCAGGATGAACCTCGGACAACGAGCCACGACGTTTCCCGGTCGGCGTACGCAGTGCATCGACGATATAAGCTTGCGCCATGCTGGACCTCATTCATTCAAGTTAAAGGTATTGCCCGGACCGAGCTGGTCGACGTTACCGAGTACGAACTCGGCCACGCGGGCTTTGTGAAAGCCACGATCGCCCCAGGTACCCACCAGGGCCCAAGCGCGCTTCATGAAGATTTGCAGGTCGACTTCCCAGGTGTACCCCATGGCCCCATGTACCTGAATACCCATTTTTGCCGCGAGCAACGCTGCCTCGCCTGCCGCCAACTTGGCGTGGGATACATAGATTTCACGGTTTGGGAGTTGATGCTCGACTGCATAGGCCGCCCGATAGAACACAGGCTTGGCGAACTCGATCAGCACAGCAACGTTGGCCAAGTGATGCTTGACCGCCTGAAAACTGCCAATCGGCTTACCGAATTGCTTGCGCTCGGCGGTGTAGTCGATGGAAAGGTCAAGCATGCGTTTGGCGAGGCCCAAGAGCTGCCCACTGGTGACCAAGGCACCACGCTCGAGGGTGTCGGTCCAGATCAGTTGGCCGCTTTGAGCATCGGCAATGCGGCTGCTGTCGCTCGGTGTCCAGCTCACATCGGATAGGCGTCGCGATAAATCGACGCTCAAATTGCGCTCCAGCTTCACCTCGTCACGATGCAGCGCGTGGACCTCGCCTTCATGAGGCAATAACAGCAAGTCACAAAGATGCGCGTCAGCCACCAACGGGTTGATCGGGTGACCCACGGCAATCCTGGCACTGCCATCAGCCACGCGCGGTAGCCACTCCTGTTTGACCGGCGAGTCATCCGGCAAGGCGTTGAGCATGGCTGCGGCCAGGTAGGCGGTGCCCGCCAATGAGTCAGGGATGGCGAAATAGCCCAGCTCCGGCATCATCAGCGCCCAGTCAACATCGCCACACCCCAGGCCACCATAAGCCTCACCGACCGACAGCGCCGTCAAGCCCTGTTCGGCAATCTTGCGGCGCAACTGCGGAGAACGGCCGGCTTCGGTTTCCCAAAGCTCGCGCAGCATTTCAGGGGCGGCTTCGACCAGAAAGAATCGCCGCATGGTGTCGCGAAACAGGATCTGATCCGCTGTAAATTTAAAGTCCATGGACGTCTCCTCAGCGAGGCATACCGAGCATGCGCTCGGCAATAATGTTGCGCTGGATCTCGTTGGTGCCAGCGTAGATAGGCCCGGCGTGGGCGAACATGAACCCCTCCAGCCAGGAGCCGACGTCTCGGGCCGCGGGCGAGTGCGGCAACAGCTCTGCGCGCGCACCGAGTATTTGCATGGCCGTCTCGTGCATGCGCTGATCGAGCTCGGACCAAAAGATTTTGTTGGTACTGGATTCAGCGCCGATATGCCCGCCGGCGATCAGGCTGCTGGCGGTGCGATAGGTCGCGAGCGTATAGGCCTCGGCTTGCATCCAGGCACTGATGACCGCCTCGCGGACCGATGGATCCTGATCGGCCGAAGCCCGGTTCGCCAGATACAGTTGCACCAGCGCCTTGGCGGTGGCCTGGAACCGTGCAGGCGAGCGCAGCATCAAACCGCGTTCGAAACCAGCCGTGGACATCGCCACCTGCCAACCCGCGCCCTCTTCGCTCAACCGGTTTTCTACCGGCACCCGCACATCATCGAAGAACACCTCGGCAAAGCCGGGCAGACCGTTGAGCTGACGGATCGGACGAACCGTGATGCCTGGAGAATTCAACGGCACCAGCAGAAAGCTCAAACCATGGTGGCGCTGCGAGTTCGGGTCGCTACGGAATATCCCGAACAACCAGTCGGCCCAGACGGCTCGGGTCGACCAGGTTTTCTGGCCATTGAGCACATAATGATCACCCTCACGGGTCGCCTTGGCACGGATGGCAGCCATGTCCGAGCCTGCATTGGGTTCTGACCAACCTTGAGCCCAAATACTTTCACCGCTGGCCATCATGGGCAGGAAACGCTGCTTCTGTTCAGGTGTACCGAAATCCATCAACGTTGGGCCGAGCAGGAAAATTCCGTTCTGGTTAACCCGCATAGGCGCACCGGCGCGCCAATACTCTTCTTCGAAGATAAGCCACTCAATCAGATCGCAGGCGCGACCGCCCAACTCCTTGGGCCAGGTCACCATGCTCCAGTTGCCGGTCGACAGCGTGCGCTCCCACTCGCGGTGCTGCTCGAACCCCTCCGCCGAGTCGAAACTGTCCAAAGGCCGCTTGGGTACATGTACGGTCAACCAATCGCGAACTTCCTGGCGGAACGCCTGTTGTTCATCGGTATATTCGAGTTTCATCAAAGGCTCTCCAGGTCAATCCGCGCTGCGGGGAATAAAGCTTGCCTGGCGCTTCTCGACGAAGGCCTGGCGGGTTTCGGCGGAGTCGGCATTCAGATAGGCCTGAAGCGTAAAACCCTGCTCCCAGCGATACTTGTCTTCCAGGTTCCCGTCTTCCACACCATTCAATGCTTCTTTGGCCAGACGAATCATTGCCGGACTTTTCGAAGCAATTTTGTGTGCGACGGCCAGCGCGGTTTCGCGTAGCTGCGCGCGTGGTACAACCTGCTCCAGCGCACCCAGGCGATAGGCCTCGGCGGCGGTGATTTTTTCTCCAGTGAAGTACATGTGGCGCACTTTCTGTACCGGGAACAGACGCTGCAGATGCGCCCCGCCTCCCATCGCACCACGATCAACTTCCGGTACACCGAACGTTGCGCACTCGGCACCGATAACGATGTCTGCCGCACCGGCGATGCCAATGCCTCCACCCAAAACGAAGCCATGCACCGCTGCAATCACGGGCACCGGACACCGGTGCACCGACCTGAAGGTTTCGTAGTTGCCTGCGTTGACTGCAACAATGCGTTCCGGGTAGGTCGCCAGTTCTTTGATGTCGACGCCTGCGCAGAAACCCCGGCCTTCGGCTCGAATCACAATCACGTGAACGTCGCTTCGTGCGCCTAGAGCATCAATCGCCTGCGCCAGGGCGAACCAGCCCGCACTGTCGAGAGCGTTGACCGGGGGATGATCGATGACCAGTTCCGCGACACCGCCCTCTATCGAGCTATGAAATCCTTGAGTCATATCTGTACCTCCGGAGTCGTTTTCATCCAGGCCTGAAGGGCCAGCAGCCGTTGGCGGGCCTGGACAACGATTGTTTCGATAACCTGTGCGCAGCTCTGTAGTCGATCGATGCTGGCAGCCACCTGCCCACTGGGCAGCACGCCGTCGTCGGGGCGTCCGTCACTCAATGCCAGGCGAATCAATTGGGGAGCGTTGGCGGCGCGGGCGGCCATACTCAGCGAGAGCTCGCTGTCAGCACGCCAGGTACTCAGCGCGACGCGCAACAGTTGGGGAAAATTCAGACCGACCTGCTGTTTGTAAGACCAGGCACTGCGCCAGGCCTGCCAGGCCTGACGCATCACACCCGCCCGTTCCAGACGCTGCAGTGTCGGGTTGTCTATCATCCGTTGCGGCAAGCCGTCTACCGCCACGGAAATACGGATACTGGCGGGATCTCTCACGCTCAAATAGCGTTCCAGTGTGGCAGCCGGCACGGGCGATTCCTCAGTCAGCAAAAAGCGCGTGCCCATTGCTATCCCCTGAGCGCCACATGCCAAGGCGGCCGCCAGGCCCCGACCATCGTGCAGTCCGCCAGCCGCCAGAACCGGCACATTCACCGCATCAAGCACCAATGGTAGGAGCATGCTGGTCGGCACGACGCCGGTATGCCCACCGCCTTCAGAACCCTGGATGACCAAGGCGTCAGCACCCAACGCCACGGCTTTACTGGCATGCCTTACGGCACCCACGGTAGGTATGCAGATCACCCCTGCCTGCTTCAAACGATCGATAGTCTGGGGATCCGCACCTCGCCCGTAACTGGCTGCGCGCAAGCGATATTTGACGATCAAGGCCAGCACTTGCTCAGCATTCGCCTGGAACATGTGGAAATTGATTCCGAACGGCTGATCAGTCAGCGCCAGTACCTGACGAATTTCCGCCTCCAACCGGTCCGCCGGCAGTGTCGCAGCCGCCAGAAAGCCAAAACCACCTGCATTGCCGACTGCCGCCACCAGCCGCGCATCCGCCACCCAGCCCATCGCGGTTTGAATCACCGGATAGCGGCAACCCAGCAAGTCACAGATCGGTGTATGCAGGCTCAGGGTCATTTGGTTTGCGCCTCGCCGGAACGGACTTCACCTGGAGCGCGCTGCGAATCAGCCATGGCTTTGGCGTCGTAACCGCCCAATTTGTCGCCGGAAATCAGCTCATTGTGGGCATGGGCAAAATGGTGCCAGGCAAACGCAGCCTCCATGCCGGCCCGCTTGCCCTGCAGGTCTTCGATGTGATTGATTGCCTGCTTGGTCAAGGCCAACCCCATGCGAGGCATCTTGCCGATCCGTTGAGCGATGCTGTAAGTCTCTTCCTCGAGGTTCTCCCGGCTGGCGATGCGGTTGACCATGCCCATCTGGTAGGCCCGCTCGGCGCTCATGCGCTCTCCGAGAAACAGAAACTCCTTGGCGATGCGTGGGTTCAATTCAAAGGCATGGGCGAAGTACTCAACACCAGGAATCCCCATGCGCACAACTGGGTCGGAGAAGAACGCATCATCGCTGGCAATGATCATGTCGCAGACCCAGGCCAGCATCAGACCACCGGCTACACAGGCGCCCTGGACCATGGCAATGGTCGGCTTGGGCAGATCGCGCCAGCGTCGGCACATACCCAGGTACACTTCCTGCTCACGCACATAAAGAAACTCGCCACCTGGCTTGTTCACATGGTCGTACCACAATGATGCGCGATCAAAACTCTGATTGATGTCTCGTCCCGGTGTACCGATGTCATGTCCGGCAGAAAAGTGTTTGCCACTGCCACGCAGAATGATGACCTTGACCTCGTCATCATCCACCGCGCGGCGAAAGACCGCGTCCAGTGCATAGGTCATCTTCGAGTTCTGCGCATTGTTGAACTCGGGGCGATTCATCGTCACCGTGGCGATGCCATCCAGCACGCTGTACAGCACCACCTCTTGCGCACCTTCGACGCCTGTTTCTTTATGCTCAGCCATACGGTACTCCCCGTTCTTGCTACGGCTTCAGGCGGCGCGGACGCCAGGCGGATTGTTTTTGATCACACTTGCCCGCAAGTTGTGCGGATCGAGGCGGCGGATGACGTCCAGCTGTTCTTCGGTCGGTGCCGGAGTGGTCGGCAGATCGTCAATCTTCAGTAAGCTAAAACCGGTGGCATTCTGGACCTGCTCGAAACTCACACCTGGATGCAGGGAAACCACCCGAATGCCATGATTCGGTCCGCCGAAATCCATGACGCACAGATCGGTGATGATCCATCGCAGATCGACAAAATCATTGCGTGCGCCTTCTGGCCAACGTTCCGGGTTGTATCCGACACCGGAAACCATATCGACCTCTGCATCGACGAAAACCCTCACACCGTGGTTAGGGACGAACATCGAATTCGCATGATTGATGCTATTGCCCGGCAATCCGCGAACACCCAGAACTGCAGTCTTCGGCTTGGCGTAATCACCGATCAACGACAAGTTTGTCTGGCCGTAGCGATCAATCTGTGTCGGACCGATCATCGCGTGCCGACGACCGCCCCACACACATTCGAACACCCGGTCAAATGACATGTAGCCAGAATACTTGGGCTGGTAGTCGCCACGTGGACCCAAGGGGATTGGCTCCTCGACCAGAAAGCATTCGCTGTCGGTCATCAACAGCTCCGGCGAATGAGTCAGCTTTGCCAGGCTAGCCCCCAGGCGCGGCACTACGCCGATACCGGAAGCAAGAATTTCACCATTGCCACGCCAGGCTTCGCTGGCGGCGACAATCAACAGCTCTGCAAGGCTGTAGTCAACAGCGGCGGCGGTAGACGCTTGAGTCATGACGGTTGTCCTTATCTTTAGGCTGCGAAAGCTAGAAAATCGGCAAAGGCAATTTGCTGACGCGCTCGGCGCCTCCAACCTTGCTCAGGTACTCGGCTTCACTGCAGGTAATAAATTCATCGACGTAGCCTTGCCAGCCATTTTCCTGGGTGGCACTGGCGCAATAACGCTTCAAGTGCTCCAGATCCCAGCCGTAGTCGGGGCCACTGTAGGTGGGGTGCGCGCCATAGGGTGCGTGCACCACGCCAGTGACCAGATAACGCTCGAAAAAATTCAGGCGGGCCATCTCCGGAGCAAGACCGAAGCAGTCATGCAAGACTTCAGTGCTGACGTAGCACTCTTTGGCGGCACGGGCGAACAGGTGATCAAAAAGCGGGTCGCCCCCCTTGACCAGGGTGTTACCCAGACGGTCCGATTCATTGACATGAATCAGCGCCACGTCGAGATTCAGCGCTGGCATGGCGACATAAACCTCACCGTCGTCATAAGGCGAACGCACCGTGCGCAGCTCAGGATTGCGCTCAAGCACATCGGTGCCCAAACCGCAGCGGGTCGGCAGGAAAGACATACGCATACCTGCGGCACGCAAGCCCCACTCGAACATCCCTTCGTCCACTTCCATGACCTGTAGCTCACCGGCTTCACGGGCTTTACGGAAGTAAGGTTCCAGCGGAATGGCGTCGAGTGTGACGAAGCCGAAAATCAGTTTTCTGACCTTGCCCGCGGCACACAGCATCCCCACCTCTGGCCCACCGTAGCTGACGATGGTCAGATCCTTGAGGTTCGAGCGCAGCAGTTCGCGAACGATCGCCATGGGTTTGCGACGCGGCCCCCAACCGCCGATGCCGATGGTCATGCCATCACGCAGTCGAGCGACGACATCCTTTGCGCTGAGTTCTTTATTCATCGTGGGCCTCATTTATCCAGGTGTGCAGTGGCGAGACCGAGACTCCAGTCATGCCCCCAATAGCTGATCGCAGTGGCTTCAAAGACCGAGTGTTGGTTCCAGTCCACAACCAGCCCGCCATAGCCGTACTCCAACGCGAACCCGCCGGGAGTTTCCATGTAGAAGGACACCATTTCGTCGTTGACGTGTTGGCCCAGGCTCGCCAGAAGCTTGAAGCCCTGCGCCTTGCAACGATCCATGGCCCGTCCCACTTCGGTCATCGAATCGACTTCGGCCATGACATGAATGCAGCCGGACGGCGCCTCTGCTTCAAATAACGCCAAGCTGTGCTGACGACCGTTGTTGCAATGGGTAAAGTGCAATCGCTGGACCGGGGCGTCGGGACCTGCTTGATGGTTGTAGATATCGGACAAACCGAAGCCCATCACATCGCGGAAAAATGCCCAGGTAGCGTCGAAGTTTGGAGCGGGCAGGACGGTGTGCCCCAGCCCCATCGCTCCCGTAATAAACTTCGGGACACCGACGGGCGAATCGAACAGTTTGAAGTCAGACTTCAGGCCCCAGACCACTTCATGGCGATTTCCTGAGGGATCAAGGAACCAGACCATGTCTTGAAACAGGCGTGAAACCAGCTCAACCGCGGTTGCCTTGCGCGGGTTGACACCGGCGGCCTCCAGTTCGATAACAGCAATGTCGAATGCCTGTTGATCGGCCACTTCCCAACCGGAAGCGAAGTAACCATCACGCTGACCCGGTGTGATGACATAGCGATAGGGACGCTCGTCGAGCTTGAGATACACGCCACCGGCTGTCGTTGGTGTCGACATGCAGCCCATTACCTGTTCGCCGTAGCGTTTCCAACGGGCAATGTCGGTCGACTCCGCGACCACGTAGGCCAGTCCTCTGATATCGATCATGAGTGCCTCTCAGAAATTTCGATTACCTGATGAGGATTCTCAGACGGATAGCGGGATCAAACATCGTCCATTGAGACTATCGATTCGATAATCAAAAGGCCGCGAAAATCGGCGATTCGACGGCCCTTCGACTCCCACTGGAGAGGATTCGACGCGCATGCTGAAAGACAGGATTATTGCGTGGCCGATGAGCCAGGCAAAATGTGAAAAGGGAACCGATCGGCTCCCTTCTTTAATCATTACGCTCGCTTTACGCTCAGGAAATCTGCGCCAACGCCAGCGACCTCAGCTCACGCTTGAGGACTTTGCCGCCGGGGTTAGTGGGCAGGCTGTCAACGAAATCGACGTAGCGCGGCACTTTATAGTTCGACATGTTTGTACGGCACCAGGCAATCAACTCCTCGCCACTTATCGACGCGCCTGGACGTGATACGACAAAGGCTCGCCCAACCTCGCCCATACGATCGTCCAGAACACCGACGATGGCCACTTGAGCGACGGCTGGGTGAGCAGCGATCAAGCGTTCGATCTCGGCCGGGTAACAGTTGAAACCACCCACTATGTACATGTCCTTGAGTCGATCCGTGATGCGCAAACAGCCCGCCTCATCAAGCAAACCAATATCGCCTGTGTGCAACCAACCTTCGCTGTCGACCACCTCACGAGTGGCGGCATCATCGGAGAAATACCCCTGCATGACGTTGTAGCCACGAATCAACACCTCACCCGCCGTACCTGGCTCCACCTCCCGATCGTGCTCATCAACGACCCTCAGCTCAACGCCTGGCATCGCTCGGCCACAGCTATGAGCGACTACCTGAGGCGAATCGTCTCGGGAGGTCAACGTGGCAAACCCGCAGGATTCCGTCAGTCCGTAGCCGGTCAGCACGACCTTGAAGCCCAACTCGCTGCGCATGCGCTCAATCAGGCTAGGGGGGATGGTGGTCGAACCGGTAATGGTTGCGCGCAAGCTTGAAAGATCAGTCGTCGCTAACGCAGGGTCGGCCAACAAACTATGGAATACCGTGGGCGGCCCAGGTAATACGCTGATGCGATCACGCTCGATGGCTTTCAATACAGCCGAGGTATCAAAAACCTGCTGCGGCAGGATGGTCGCACCGCGCAACAAGGCTGCCAACCACCCCGCCTTGTAGCCCATGGCATGAAAAAACGGATTGACGATCAAATAGCGGTCGTCTGCGCACAAACCCATGGCCTGAGCCCAGCCGTCGATAGCTTTCAGGTTCTGCCCATGAGCGGTCATAACGCCTTTGGGATTACCCGTAGTGCCAGAGGTGAACATCACATCACTGAGCATATCCGGAGTCACCGCTGCCTCACGCTGAACCACCGCGGATCCATCAATTTCCTGCGCCTTATCGAGAAACTTTTCCCAGCTCATTTCGTCGGGACGTGCGTCATTGAGGACGACGATTTGCATCAACGAGGAGGGACGATGTTCAGCCAGCAACTCGGGATAGTGACTGCCGAGAAACTGCCCGGCACTGAACAGGACGCGCGCACCACTGGAGGCCAACACATAACCGGCCTCACTGCCTTTCATGCGCGTGTTGACCGGCACCAACGCCGCACCTGCACAATGAACACCCAGCGCCGCGACGATCCATTGGCTGCCGTTGGGTGCCCAAATGGCCACGCGATCACCAGGTTCGACACCCAGCGCCATAAGTCCCGCAGCGACGCTCAAGGCATTGGCATGTAACTGCGCGTACGTGATCGCAACACCGTTTTCCTCGATCGCGATACGTTCACCGTGAAACTGCGCCGAATGCGCCAGCATGCGAGGGATAGTCAAAGTATTCGACGCCATGTTCAATAAACCTCAATGTTAAAACGACCCGGGACGATCAATCCGGGAAGCGCAAAGTGATGTGATCGCTGTCGGCGACCGCCTGGCATGCCAACGTCCAGCCTTCAGCCAGCTCGTTTTTGTCCAATACATCATTCACGCGTAAATTCACTCTCCCCCCCTCCACCGTGCACATGCAGGTAGCACAGGCGCCGGCGCGACAGGAATAAGGCGCATCGATACCCACGCGCAGCATGGCGTCGAGCAAGGACTCCTGGTTGGTGCAGGTCAATTGGTGATGCTCACCATCGAGCGTGACGTCAAGACGCGTTTCCTTGACGGGGGCACCGCCTTGGATCGGCGCGACCTCAGTGCCTTCTTCAGGCAAGGACACGAAGCGCTCGACATGGATCCGTGCCTGGGGAAGCTCCAGATCGTGAAGCGCCTCGACCGACGCGTCCATAAAAGGCCCTGGGCCGCAGATAAAACAATTAGCATGGCGCCACGGCCGTGCCAGTTCCGCAAGTTGGGCGACCGAAGGAATACCCTGAACCGAGTCCAGCCAGTGCAGAACTTGCAGACGTGATGGGTGGGCAGCAGCAAGGGTTTTCAACTCATCACGAAAGATAATCGAGGCCTCATCGCGATTGGCATAGATCAAACAGATCCGTCCCGTACCCGCCACCAACACCGAGCGCAGGATCGACAGCACTGGGGTAATGCCACTGCCCCCACCAAAGAGCAAAAAGTCGCCCTCGAAGGATTTCGGCGTAAACACGCCAGCCGGTGGCAGCACCTGCAATTCGTCGCCGGCGTTCAAGTTATCGCAGACCCAATTTGAGCCCCGTCCGTCGCGGACGCGCTTAATGGTGACCCGCATCGCGCCATCAACCAAGGGTGAGCTGGCCAGGGAATAACAACGGGGCAAGTGCCGCTCGCCAATGGGTAAACGCAATGTGAGGAACTGCCCCGGCCGATAGCGAAAGGTGTCAGCCAACGACGGCGGAACATCGAAAACCAGGGACTTGGCGTCCAGCGTTTCTTCAATGACGGTTCGGATACGAAGGGTGTGATAAACCGGGCCGCTCATGTTTTAGATCTCCAGCTCAACCGAGCGCCACCAGGAATGCATTATCGACGCGCATTTCAGCACCATTGATGTATCGCGACTCATCCGAGACGAGGAACACGATCAGATTGGCGACATCCAGCGGTTCACAGAACGGTGATTTGGGATTGTCGGCAAAACTGAGGTCATCATTCCCACTCCAGATGGCCGCCGTCATCGGCGTGCGGATCCCCCCTGGAATGATCGTATTGCAGCGAATTCGATAGCCATGATTGAGGCAATGCGCAGCCACGTTACGCGTCAGCGCAGCTACGGCCCCCTTGGACGCCGAGTAGGCACACATGCCAGGGTGACCCGCGACAGCGGCGGTGGAAGCGAGATTGACGATTGCGCCACCCTTCTCACGCAACGCCTGAATGGCGTATTTGCAGCCAAGGAAAGTCCCATCGGCATTGATTGAAAGCGTTCGCCGCCAGTCTTGTAGACTGGTCTGCTCGATATCTCCCATCGGCAAAATACCGGCATTGTTGACGACCGCATCCAGGCGCCCGAAATGCGCATAAGTCACGGCCACCGCTTGCTCCCAATCGTACTCATCGGCGATGTTCAAACGTACGAACAGTGCAGCCTCACCCAAGCGTTGAACGGTTTCACGACCATTGTGCTCATCAATATCGGCAACGACCACGCGAGCGCCCTGATCTATCAGCGCTTGCGCGGTTGCCTGGCCAACACCACTGGCTGCGCCGGTGATGAATACCACCTTGTCTTGCATGCGAGTCTTCAAAAGCGCGCCCCTTATTTTTTAATTGTTTCTGGGATGCCTGGATTCTCGGATTCAATGCCTCTGGACTCATCGTCCAATAGGACTATCGCCAGCGCTTTAAATCTTTGCCGCAAAAAAAAACGCCCCTTTGAGGGGGCGCCATGATCAGTGTGTGAAGGGGAGCGATGATCAAAAGAGACTGCGCGCTACTCGACCACTGCCGGAGAGAACTCAGGAGGATCACCGAGGAACGCACGATGGGATGGAGGCTGGGTGCCGCCGTCATCCTGCACGCCGTAATCCACTGCCAACTCGGCGGCATAGTAGACCTTCCCCGAACGTGCCTGTCGCTCGCTGTCCAAATACAGCGCCGCCACTACCCGGCCAAGAAACTCCGGTGTTTCGCCCATGGCCAGCCAGTCACCGTACTTCTCTGGCTCCGCCGCGCAGACAGCCAGGGTCCGCTCGGTTTTGACCAGCCCCGGCCACAGCGACACAACACTGACGCCAAACGGGCGGAAGTCGTGAGCCATGTCATGGGACATCTTGTCGGTCGCAGCCTTAGCACCGCCATAAGCCGGGCCATGCATGTAACAACGCCCGCCAGCGGAAGAGATGTTAACAATCAACCCCTGGGTTTCAAGCAGCAAGGGCGCCGCGTGATAACAGGCGACATACACCGAATGCATACCGACGCCGAATAACTCGGTCATTGTCAGCGGCTTCTTCCAGAACGGCGCGATATCCGTCAGCTCTGCAGGAATGGCAATGGCACAGTTGACCAGAATATCGAGCCGCCCCTGCTCACGCTGAACCCGCTCGAACAAGACTTGAACCTGAGCATCGTCGGCATGATCGCAGACCACGGCGATGCCCTGCCCGCCCGCCTGGTCGATATCTTCAGCGGTGCGATAAACCGTGCCGGGCAGAGGCGCATCACCCTCGCGCACACTGCGTCCCGTCACGTAGACCGTCGCGCCCGCGGCGCCGAGCGCGAGCGCTACGCCCCGACCGACACCACGACTCGCACCCGTCACCAGGCAAATTTTTCCTTTAAGCATTTTTCTCTCCCGCAAGATGGTTGGCGGCGATGAAACCGAATGTCAACGCAGGCCCAAGCGTGGCCCCCGCCCCCGGATAAGAAGGCCCGGTGACAGACGCCGAGGTATTGCCGGTGGCATAGAGCCCGACGATGGGCTCCCCAGACTCGTTCAACACCCGAGCGAACTCATCGGTCACCAGACCACCTTTGGTTCCGATCTCTCCCGCGTCGAGTTTCAACGCGTAGAACGGTGGCTTGAGGATCGGTCCAAGACACGGATTGGGCTTAGCGGTAGGATCTCCATAGAACAGGTCATACTGGTTCCCGCCCTTGGCAAAATCCGTATCGATACCCGTGGCCGCGTAACGATTGATACGCTGCACGCTGTCCGTCAGCCCTGCTGCATCGACACCAATGGCGCCGGCAAGGGATTCGAGGGTTTCTCCGCGGAAAAACACATTGCCCAGCCAATCACGTGGCAACAGCGCGTCAGGCATGACTGAAGCAGAGACCAGCGGACCCGCGTTGTACTTGCGCCGGAAGTTAGCGTCGAAAATCATCCAGGCCGGTAGATTGGCTTTCGTCCTGGCGTGGTCTTCGTACATCGCCAGAACGAAGTCCAGGTAATCCTGCGCTTCGTTGGCAAAGCGCTGACCCAGTCGATTGACCACGATGCACCCTGGCAAGGCGCGCTCGGAAAACAAGCCGCGCTGTTTCTCCTCGCCAGGTACATGGACGGTAGGCGTCCACCAGGCATGCTGCATCAGATCCACCGCCGCCCCCAGCTGTTGACCAGCCACTATCGCATCCCCGGTATTGCAGGGTGGTGCTGCCGTCCAATCGGTTTGAGTTGGCTTGGGCAAGTACTGTTCACGCATTTGCTGATTGCGCTCAAAACCACCGGCAGCCAGCACGACGCCCTTGCGGGCACGTATGAACAGCTCCTGTCCCTGATGATTCACCTGTACGCCAATCACACGGCCGCCCTCTTCACGCAGGCTTTTTAACGGTGTGTTCAACCAAATCGTAATTTTTCGATCCAGCAACGAGCGCAACAGCGAGCCCACCAGCGCGTTGCCCATGGTCAACCGACGATCGCGCTTGCTGCGAAGCCGTCCAGGCAAGTCCAACCAGTATTTGCACCCCATCTTGAACGCAAGGGTCTTCCAACCGGGCACCCGAGCCAACAGGGTCATGGCCTCGAACGTGGTCATGCCCATTCGCCCAAATATCAGCATGGTGGGAGAAGTTTCACGCAACCGGGATAATAGCGAACCGAGGGAGCGACCATCGAATGCCAAAGGATCAAGGGTCCGGTAGCCCAGTTTGGCACCCGGTAAGTTCTGGTAATAATCGGCATAATTCGGCACGGCGCGATAACGCATGTGCGTTTTTTCTTCGGCATAACGCAACATCCGTGGCGCCTGCTCGACGTAAGCGCGAATGCGCTCAGGTGCCACTTCGCCTTTGGCCGCAGCAATCATGTACGCGTTTGCATCTTCTACGCTATCGGTACCGCCGCTGGCTGCAATGTGGTCGTTATTGGGAATCCAGATCCCCCCTCCCGACACTGCAGAGGTGCCGCCGTATTTGTCGGTTTTTTCGATCACCAGTACCGACAGCCCCAAGTCGTGGGCTCGGGCAGCGGTCAGCATTGCGCCCGCCCCGGTCCCGACCACTACCACATCGTATGTTTCTTCCCGGTTTGCTATCGCATTCATGGCCTGATCTTGTCGTTATTATTGGCGAGACTGAAAGCGGCCCAGAGGCGCTTAAACAGTAGTGTCTTTATTCTCAAGACCACAGAGCACCCCACCGAAGTTGCGCCCCACGGGGTCTGCGTAGTTGGCGACGTGTGCTCGTCCCGCATGAATATCTAGGAAATAGCGCACCACCGGATGGCTTTGATAAAGCCCGGAACCGCCACAGGCCTTGAGTAGACGACTGACGTGATGCGCACAGATTTCCGGCGCCTGAGACGATTGAAAGCGATACAGCAACCGGTCTTCGATAGGGGCCGGCTCGCCCTTTTCCGCAGCGCTCATCAGCGCCTCGAAGTTTCGAAACAATGTCGTTTTGAGTTGATCTACCGCTGAAGCCGCTTCGCTGGCGACCAGTTGAGCCGACGGATCATTAGCGGTCGCACCGAGGAAATTGCGGCTGACTTGCACAGCGGCAGTCGCTCGAAAGGCATTCAGCGCGCCCTGCAGACCACCGATACAAGAAGACGACACTGCACGCACAAACACTTGTGCAAAAGGCAGCAGGTACAGCGGCGCATTGTTGATGGCCAAGCCTGGACGAGCCGCTACTGAATCGTCACGGGTGCGATGGGTTCGATACTCCGGAACGAAAACATCCTCGACGACAATATCGTGGCTCCCGGTGCCCTTGAGGCCGAAGGTATTCCAGTTGCGGACAATTTTGTAGTCACTTTTTGGCAACAGAAAAGTCCGGTATTCCGGCGCATCACCCTCGTTGCCGGGAGGAACCATTCCCCCTAGAAAAATCCACTCGACATGTTCACAACCGCTGGAAAAACTCCAACGCCCGCTCAAACGAAACCCCTTCTCTGCCAGTGTAACTTTACCGACAGGCATGTAGGTTGACCCTACTAGAGTGGAAGTATCGCTTCCCCAAACTTCGTCCTGGGCACGCTCATCGAACAAGGCCATCTGCCAAGGATGGACACCCAAGACGCCGTAGATCCAGGCCGTCGACATGCAGCCCTCAGCCAAGATCATCTGCACTTTGTAGAAGGTCGCCGGTGACATTTCGTAACCACCGTACCGTTTGGGTTGCAAGACCCGAAAGAAACCGGCCTCCAGCATTTCACCAACCGTTTCATCGGGGACCTTACCGTCTCGCTCGGCTTGTTCTGCACGCTCAAGCAACCTCGGCACCATCGCGCGAGCACGCTGTACGAGGTCGTACTCACTCGGGATCGCCGTCTTGGGTACGGACTGAATGGACATGCAATTTCTCCCTATAAAAGCCTGATGGTCACACCAGAGACTGTGTGCCTTTAACCTATCCTTCCATTCCCACAGACCCCAAGCATCGTCCAAAAAGACTAATGCTCAGCCCACACCGACGGGTGTTTCACTGATGTAAAAAAGGGCGAACCAGGATCAACCCAGCCCGCCCTTCACATGCCTTGCCTCTGTCAAATCATGCCGTGCGATCGGCCTGTAGTGGAGTGGAATATTGATCCGCGCAATCGTCTTGCTCAAACACATGATGCATCGCAGGCGATGCCACCTTGGTCACGGTTTCGAAGATTTTGCGCTCACCCACATCCGCCGGCAGATCCGCAACGTCGGTATAGAACTGCGAGTACCACTTGCGTAACTGATAGATCGGGCCGTCGTTTTCACAGAGCATCGGATTGTCGATTCGCACCTTGTTATCCCAGATCACCTGGTCCTGGGCGAAGGCATCAAATACCGCCTTCGAGTACGCTTCGGCCAACGCCTCGTTCTCGGCGTCGGACATCCCTGGCACGCGCTTGACGATCACTCCAAAACGCTGGTGAAAGCTGTTGAGATCCCTCGGAACATGCGAGTTCAGCAGGATTGACTCGATGGTCATACCGCCTTGTTCTGCGATCATATGGGTGATGTGGTAAGCCGGTCCAAAATAGGTGTTATAGGTACTCAGCCCTCCCTCCGTCAGCGTTTCACTTCCACCAATGGTGATTTGGCTGGCCTTGTGCCCTTCGAAGATGTTGGCAAAATAATCATTGGGGGCATGATGGACCGCATCGAAGTGACCTTCGTCCGCCAAGTTGTCGACCAGCTCACGGCAATTGGTATTGAACAGCCAATACTTGACGCTCCAATCGGTCCATTCATCGGAGAAGCACGCATCAATGCGCGGAATTTCGACTTCTGGCGGCGGCGGGTTGCCCTCCGGGTCGTTGTAGACGAACAACAATAGATTCTGCTCACGCGTTGGCCAGGTTTTGGTCTTGGCTCTTGGAGGAATCCGCTTGCAGTAAGGAATGCTGTTGCATTTGCCATCCGCCCCCCAACTCCAGTGATGGAAAGGACACACGACAGAGTTGCCTTGCACTTCGCCCATACTCAGATCGGCGCCCATGTGAATGCAATACGCATCGAGTATGTGCACATTGCCATCTTCACCTTGGAAGGCCACCAGCTTGGTGCCAAACACATCAAGCTTATGCGGCTTGCCGTCTTTGTAATCCTGCGCCAGCCCTAAGCAATGCCAGCCACGGGCGTAACGCTCCGGGATCGCTTGTGTCTCGATCTTGTGTCCCAGTGCCATTTTTATCTCCTCAAAACGTAGCGCACGAGGCGCCAAATCCAGCCGGACCACATAAAGCGCGCGCGTCAGGCACGCATCGCGCTCAGGTTGTGCCCACGTTAGGCGCCACCTCGGATCAGCACATACCCCATTTGGACGAGTTGCCGGTTAGTCCGTGCGGACGATGCTATGAAGACCTCTCATACGCTAGAACGGTATCTATTTCGGAGTTGGAGCACGATCCCCATGCGCATCTGCAGAAACTCGGTCGCTGTCGTGACCGGCGCGGCCAGCGGCATCGGCAAAGGCCTGGCACTTGCACTGGCCAAGCGCGGCTGCAAGCTGGTGCTGGCGGATATCAACGTGACGGGGCTGGACCAGGTCCGCGCCGAGGTGTGCGCGCTGGGCGTCACGGCCATGTCTGTCGAAACGGATGTCGCAGAGTCTGCTGCCGTGGAGAACCTGGCCATCAAGGCATTCGAACGGTTCGGCCGCGTCGACCTGCTGATCAATAACGCTGGCGTGTTGAGCAGCGGTGCCAGCTGGGAACTCGACTTACAAGAATGGAAGCGTGTACTGGATATCAATCTATGGAGCGTGATTCATGCCATCCATGCCTTTATCCCACGCTTGCTCAAACAAACCGGTGGCGCCCATGTCGTGAACATCGCCTCTCTGGCCGGACTTACCAGCGGTGCCTGGGTGGCGCCCTATACCGTGTCCAAGCATGGAGTGATCGCGCTGAGCGAATGCCTGGCTGCGGAGATGGCGACTACAAACCATCCCATCACCATCTCGGTGGTCTGCCCTGCTGCCATCAACACAAGTATTGCCCAAAGCCTGAGCGATAAAGACTCTGCCCACAGCGGGGAGCTGAATGCACATTTACGTGACTTGATCAGCCATGCCATGTCTCCCGACGTTCTGGCTGAAAAAGTGCTCGCCGGGATCGAAGCGCAACAGTTCTGGATTTTTCCACAACAGGAAGTTCGTACAGCGGCCGCGCGCCGACTGCAGCGCATCCTGGCGAGCACTCACCGCGATTGATCAACTCCACAAAACAGGAATAGCCCCATGCCACTTCACCCACAAGCCAAGGCAGCCCTCAAGTTATTGGCCTTGATGCCACCAATGGACTACAGCATGGACGGCGCCCAGGTCCGTGCTGCCTTGGCCCAAATGCCAGCAGGCACATCGCCCTTCAGTCCCGGCGATGAGGTGCGACGTATTGAAGACCTCAGCATTGAAAGTCCCGGCGGTCGGCTGGGCCTGCGCCTGTATTACCCCGACGCAAACGGTCCGCTACCCATTACGCTTTATCTGCACGGTGGCGGTTTCGTCTTCGGCTCGCCTCAGATGCACGACAACATCTGCCGTTGTCTGGCCAATCGGGCAGCAAGCCTGCTTGTGTCGGTCGACTATCGCCTGGCGCCAGAAGCGAAATTTCCCGCTGCCCTGAATGATGGCCTAGCCGCGCTGAACTGGATCATCACGAACGCCGCCTCACTCGGCGGCGACCCAAGCCGCATCGCCATCGCCGGTGACAGTGCTGGAGGAAATCTGGCCGCTGTGATCGCCAACATCGACGCACAAAATGCCGCGCCGACACTCTGCCATC
Source organism: Pseudomonas sp. FBCC-B1565 (assembly GCF_059133265.1). Classification (NCBI taxonomy): domain Bacteria; kingdom Pseudomonadati; phylum Pseudomonadota; class Gammaproteobacteria; order Pseudomonadales; family Pseudomonadaceae; genus Pseudomonas; species Pseudomonas sp. FBCC-B1565. Next base: position 3,263,487 of record NZ_CP101438.1, on the reverse strand, counting down.
AACTGCTACTGTATCCAGTAGCCGACTGCCGCTTCGACAGCCCCTCCTACCGGACACGTGGCGAGGATTACTTTCTTACCACCGAAATGATGCAGTGGTACTGGAAACAATACCTGCCTGATCAATTGGCGGCGAACGACCCCCACGCCTCTCCGTTACGAGCCACACTGTCAGCCGCAGCAGCGCCAGCCACCGTGATCACCGCCGAATATGACCCCTTGTGCGACGAGGGTGAGGCATATGCCAAAGCGCTGAGGGCGGCCGGCGTCATTACTCGCCTTCACCGGTGGGAGGGGCAAATCCATGGTTTCGCCAGCATGCTCGGGGTTATTGATGCGGCCGACGAGGCCTTGAGCGTGGCGGCGACTGCCTTGCAGCTTGCCTTCAAGAAAGCACAATAAAAAATGCCCCAGCCTGGATATCGTGCGGGGGCATTTGAGGTTCGCTCACTCAGCGCTCAAAGTTCGCTATTGGAAGGCACCGGCACCGAGCTGTCCGCGCGCTTACGTTTGAGCAGCCAAAGCATGATAGCCAGCCCCATGAAGATCAGACCGACACCGAAAAATGCACCATGAATACCGTAAAACGTCCGCAGAGGGCCAACCGCCAATGGGTTAAGGAATTGCCCGAGGAACACCGCACTCAAGAGCAATCCTACAGCCCGTGCCCGAACCGGTTCCGGCGCACGGGACAAAATCATCGATACCGTAATCGGCTCCACCAGGCCAGCCCCGATCCCGGTAATCACACAACCCAGAGTCAATCCCAGGACGCCGTGAGCGGTGGCCATGACCAGGCTGCCGCCCCCCAGAGCAAGCGCAGTGAGTACCAACACCGCTTTTGGCTCTAAACGACGGCGTAAGTAACCGAAGCTGCCGGCGGCAATCGCAGCCACCAGCGAATAGGCTGATAACACGAGACCTCGAGTCGTCGCGCTTTCTACTCCATCAGCCTCAAGTAGGAATGGCCCCTGAATACCCGGCATGAATAGGCCAATGGTCAAAATAATAGTAAGCAAATAAAGCGGCCAAAGGCTGCCCATCGGAAACTTGACTTCGCTGACAATACGCTCCACGGCACTATGCCTGGCCACTGCAAACCAACCCAGAAGCACCACGGGCAAACCTAACAGATAGAGTATGAAAGGCCCTCGCCATCCCAATAAGTCCACCAGGTGCCCACCGGCGATCATCGCAACAATGGCCATCAGCGCCGCGCCCGCTCCGGCAAAACCGAGTACCCGCTCACGAAGGTGTCCCTGGAAATCCCCCGCCAATGCAAATGAAATGGTTAGCAGCCCACCGCCAGCTACACCCAACACTAATCGAGAGCCGATCAGCAACCAGGGATCGCTTAACAACATCACACAAGCACCCGAAAGGGTGAATAGAAACAGACAACTGAGCAGTACCAATCGACGCCCAATACGCTCAGCGAGATAGCCCATGAGAGGAGCGGCGAGAATGACCATGACGGCAGGGATCGTCATCACCAGCTGTGCAAAGAGTGCCCCGTCACCTTCGGCGGCGAATTGCACCGCCATGGCCGGTAGCGCGGGAGCCGCCGCCATAGGGATCAATGCAACCAGCGCAGGGCCGGCCACAACCACACACGCTTTGGCGTTTTCGTTGCGGCCGATAGCGGCCGCCGTACTGCCATCGTTCATCATGGTCATCCTCTGCTTATTCTTATTTGAGAATCGGACACTACATTTGCAGGCGAAAAATTACCACTCAAGGCCACTCCAGCCTTACCGCGCCACTGGCATGCACGCTTTCATTCCCATAAGCGTGCATCTCAATTTCAACCCACCGCATTGGCGTAGCCCCTGAATCGCTGACAGTACCCTCAATGCGTAACGTGTTTCCCGCATAACACGGAGCACCTAGCCGAATGCTCATCCTGCTAAGACGCGCCTCGGTTCCCGCCCATTGACTGACGAAGCGCTCGACATAGGCAGCGCTTGAAAAGATGTTCAAGAAAAGCGCTGGATGCCCCAACTTCCGGGCCACATCGAGATCATGATGAATCGGATGAAAATCACGGGTAGCGATGGCACTGGTAACAATGCTGCTGGTTGACACCTCTGCCCGCAATGATGGCAAAGATTGACCAACACAAATATCTTCAAAGCACACAGGCGAAGCACTGGTCATGATGCCTCCTTCGGCCTGTAGCACAACTGGCGGAAGTGAAGGACAGCAACCTTTTCATTGTCCTCAGTAAACACATCCTGGCGCACAGTAAAAAAGTATCCGTCACCCAACCCTGTCGTTTTACGATCACTCACCAACACAAGGGTGCTCACGCTATAAAGCCGTTCACCTACGCGAAGGTATCGCACAAACTCCTGGTCGACATTGACGCCGACCAGGCCGGTATAACCTCCCTCAGTGAACAGCCGGATAATTTCCGTCGCATCCACTTGCGCCGAACCTTCCGGCCGCCAACCAGAAGGGCCTGGCTGAAGCCAGACTTGCAACATGCTCGGAGGGGCCAACAACGTTCCGTCGCTGCGCTCTCCCGCGCCTACCCGATAGCGTGAGTCATTGACACCGTGCGCCTCGCACCAGTGTCGAATCATGCTTGGATTCACGGGATCACACGCCAATACCCGAGCATAAGGTTGATCGAGGCGCGCTTGAATCCTTGATAACCAATCACCGGTTAGGGCGCTCACACTCATAACACCTCGAAAAGCCCAGCGGCGCCCATGCCACCGCCGATACACATGGCCACAACGACATATTTAACGCCGCGACGCCGGCCTTCGAGCAAGGCATGGTTGACCATCCGCGTGCCACTCATTCCAAAAGGGTGCCCAATGGCAATAGCTCCGCCGTTTACGTTAAGCCGGTCCTGGGGAATACCCAACTGATCGCGGCTGTAAATCACCTGACAGGCAAATGCCTCGTTGATCTCCCACAGGCCAATATCCTTGACCGCCAACCCATGCTGCTTGAGCAATTTGGGAATTGCATAGACCGGACCGATGCCCATCTCTTCGGGTTTACAGCCCGCCACCGCAAGACCGAGGTAAGCCCCCAGCGGTTGTAAGTTACGGCGTTTTGCTTCAGAAGCGCTCATCAGCAAACTGGCGGCGGCTCCGTCGGACAGTTGCGAGGCGTTGCCCGCAGTTATGTGCTGTCCTTCAGCAATCCAATTGCCCCCCTTCCAAACCGGTTTCAGGTTCGCCAGGCTCTCGAGTGTTGTCTCTGCCCGATTACATTCATCCTGGGTCAGGGTGACCAGTTCATGGCCAAGGCTGCTGCCTTCTTTGTCGAACAGTTGTTTGGCCGTGGTGATGGGGACAATTTCGTCGCTGAATAGCCCATCACGTTGAGCCGCTGCGACACGCTGTTGGCTTTGAAGCGAGTACTCATCTTGCAAGGCGCGCGGGATCTCATATTTCTTCGCGACGATTTCAGCGGTTTCAATCATCTGGATATAGGCGCTCGGCGCGACCTCCAGCACAGCTTTGGATTGGGACCGATAAGTGTTCTTGTGTTTGTTCTGGGTCAGCGAAATGGACTCCAGACCACCGGCCACCGCAATGTTCAGTTCGCCACATATGATGCCTTTGGCGACAGTTGCGATGCTCATTAATCCCGAAGCACACATCCGATCCACCGCCATGCCAGGCACCGTGTCAGGCAGGCCGCCCGTGTAACCGCACAGCCGCCCCAGATTGTAGCCCTGAGTTCCCTGCTGAGCTGCCGCGCCAATGACCACATCATCGACCTCGGACGATTCGATACCTGCCCGTTCAACCACTGCACGCACGACATGGCCACCGAGTACTGGCGCTTCAGTGTCATTGAACGCCCCGCGAAAGGCCTTGCCCATTGCCGTGCGAGCTACGGATACGATGACCGCCTGTGTCATTTGTCATTTCCTATTCTGAAAAGTAGAACCTGGTCCAGATGCTGGCCGAGAGAACCGGCAGGCTCATCGTCCATCGGGACTAGGACGAAGGATGCTGTCTCATTCATTGTTCACACTGGCAGCATCGAGAAAGGCAGGACGCTCGCCCCCGCCATGAACCAGCAGGTCGACCCCACTGATGTAGGCCGCCTGTGAAGAAGCCATGAACAAGCAGGCTTCACCGATATCGGAAGGTTGTGCCATACGTCCAAGTGGCACGGTGGCGGACACCGCAGCGATGCCGTCATCATCGCCGTAATGCAAATGCGACTGCTCGGTTTGCACCAGCCCGGGGCTGACACAGACCACCCGGACCCTGGGCGCCCACTCCACCGCCAAGGATTTGGTCAAACTGAGCACGCCCGCCTTGGCCGCCGCATAGGTCGCACTACCCGGCCTGGCCGAGTAAGCGCCCACGCTGCCGATGAACAAAATGACGCCTCCCGTATCCTGATCCTGCATAAGGGCATTGGCCTTTAATGCAGTCAGCAACGGTGCGGTCAAATTCAGGCTGATCAACGACTCGTGGAAACGCGCTGAGCCGCTGGCCGCAAGAGCATATGGAGTGCCACCGGCATTTTTGACCAACACATCGAGCCGGCCATAATGCTCTTGAATGTGAGAAAACAGTCGGTCCAGGTCGGTGCCCTCACGCACATCGGCAGGAAAGAACTCCGCCGATCGCCCTTCTGCGCCAGGCAACGTCTGCGGAGCGTTACGTCCACACACCACCACCGTGGCGCCGGCCTTCAGGAAGCACTCTGCTATACCGTATCCGATTCCTTTGGTACCACCTGTAACCAACACCACTTTATTGGTGAAATCTCGTTCAACAGTCATACCCGACGCTCTCTCTGAAATTGGCCGTTGGATCTGATCCTAAAGGTCAAACAGATAGGCGTCTTAGTCTGAAGAGACGATAGAGAGCGTTTAATAGTTGATCGCTCGTATCCGTCCGGCCAACACACCTTCCTGACGCAACCGCCGAAGGCCATGGTGTCCCCCTAATTTGAACTGCCCCCCAAAGGTTGGACACCCGCGGGCACGGTAGCTCATTGGTAAGTGCCGGCCCCATAGCATCGAGAAAAACGGCAGGGACGTATTGACCCTGCTGGATGCGCTCGACGTGCAGCCAGCCAGCTTCTGTGGTTTATCCATGGGAGGCCTGATTGGTCAGTGGTTGTTGCTCAATGCGCCTCAGCGCCTGGACAAAGTGGTGCTCTGTAAGACTGCAATGAAGATCGCGAGCCGGAAGTCTGGAACCCGCGTATTGAAATGGTCCTGCGTGATGGCAAGGCTGGGATGCTGAGTCTGCGTCAGGCGACCGTCACTCGCTGGTTCAGCCCAAAGTTCGCGGCTTCACAACAAGGCGAAGTGGGACGCTTGCTCGACAGCCTTGTAAACACCTCTCCACAAGACTACGCCGCCAATTGCGCCGCCCTGCACGACGCCGACTTCACTCATCAACTTGCCGCAGTTCAGCTGCCTGTTATGGTTATATGCGCAGACCAAGATCCGGTTAACAACGTGGCTGACGGAGAATTGCTCGAACAGGCGATCACCGTCGCACAGCTTGTCACGCTGTGCGCAGCCCATCTTTCCAACGTAGAGGCTAGGCAATTCTTCAGCTCAGCACTTTTAGCCTTTCTGATGTCTCGCGCTTAGTGCAGTCGAGGGCTCGACAACAGCGTTCATGTTTGGGAACCACTGCGTCAGTGATTTGCCCGCTGCAAAGAACTGACAAATGGAATGATTACTACAGGGCTAGTTGCGCAGCACCATCAAGATGGCAATCGCTCAGCAAGCGCGACAGCGGGCTTCAACGCATGCAGTAACCACTATAGCCCCTACCGTTCAACGCCCAGTCGCCCTCATCCAACTCCTCGACGAGCAGCATAGGAGGCAGGTGCGGCAACAGGCTGGCCGCGCTGTTCGCGCGCGGAGTCGCCTTCGTCGTGTACGCCTAACCAAATGCAGTCACTCACGTCAATCCGCGAAACCGTTGAAACGCGAGCAGCGCGCCCCCAGATCTTCGTGACGTCTTCCTGTGACATGCGTGGGGCGACCGCCAAGGGCCTGCCAATGAGCTGAACAGATTGTTCGTGACTACTGATGTCAAAGTTCGGTTTAGCGAAAAGGACCTTGACCTCGGCGGACTGCGGCAATCAAACACCAGCGCTAGAGGCTCGCAAGCCTGAATAAACTTTTGAACACCAAGTCATCAAGGGCGACTGTCTAAAAAATAGTGCCCTCAAGAATGAGGGCACCTCCACCAAGGAGCAAAGTGAAAACTATTCCAGCCGCCACCCGGCTGAATGACTTAAAACGATTGACTGGTTCCGATCTCTGACTGCGTTTTACTCATGACCATCAGCTTTACGGCCTATTACGACAACTTGAAGGGGCAGGCGGTCGGGTTCTGTAAAAACCCGTTTTTGCTGAAGCCTCATATTCCCAGTTGGTTACTTATTTCATGCGTTTCTCTGGTCAAGCTATGGCGCCAAAGATGCCCAGAAATTTTTCCAAGCCGAACCCGGCGATCAAACCCATGGGCTATCGCGCTTATGGGCACATACCTTGTCTAAAGGGTCAGGGTCGAAAACGGTGACTGTAGTCACCCGCCAGAGATCAAAATGTGCTAGCAAACACTAACTGGGTGTAGACGTTGCTATCGTTGTTACCCAACTGCGTCCCCCCCTGCTCTGCGCTCTTGTCTGGCTGGTAGATGCCTAACAACGGCAAAACGGTCAAGTGCTGATTAACGCGCCATTCGGCATACAAGTCGATTTCATGCCCATCGGTGTTACGCACGTTACGATCGATGGTGTCGTAATTGAAGTACATGGCTCCAAGGGTCAGGCTTTCCAAAGGGGAGACCTTGAACGTGACGTTCTGGATACGAGCATTATTATTGAAGGGGCCGGCATAGTTACTTGCCACTTCACCTTGGAACCATGTGCCGTAGCCACGGCCCGTTCCATAAAACAAAGTGTCATAATCCTCTGAAAAGCGGCTGTAGCGATAGCTGGCGCTCGGCTTCCACGGAGCATCAGCAAAGGTCCACCCTGCTTCCAGATACCAAGCGTCCTCATTCGCCGCATTCGGTTTGTTTTGCCTGGCGTATTCACCCGACAAAAACAGGTTTTCCACGCCCGCATTACCCGCTGCGCGCACGCTGTAGGTCTTCATACCGTCACGTTCAAGCTGAAGAGGGGAAGCGTACTGTTCAGCGATTTTCGTGGTGTTGATGTACGTCAGGCCAACGGTACCCGCTGCAGCCACGTGTTCCAGCGTACCGACGTACATCTCGGTATTGGCCTGAGAGGGATTATCGGATTTAAGCCACATCAGATCGCCACGCCAACCCTCTTTACCGCCAATGCGCAATACGGCTGTCTTATCGAATGCTTTGCGGGCAGCCACGTAGAAAGCACCTCCACGATTGTACTGTCCGTCGCCGAGGCCGCGACCCGCACTGAAGGCGTCGCCCTGAATAAGGAAGCCGTCGCCCACTGCAATATTCTGTCGACCGAATGAAAAGTCGATGCCGTCTTTGCCAAGGACTTCAAACAGGTTGCCCGAACGCCATCCCAGATAAGCATCTTCAATCTTGGTGGTGCGTTCAGAACCATCAGTGTAGCCTGCAGCGTCCCCGTCCCCCCATGTGGCCGAACTGACGAGCGAGAAGGCACCATAGGCCGTCCCTGCGCCTCGCAACCCCTGATCGCCGCTCACGCCATACTTGATGTAGCCCTCTCTCCATGAGGACGATCCCTGTGTTAACCGGCCAGAGGCTGGATAACTTTCACGACTGTGGAAAACGCCAAAAACCGCATCCAGGTTAGCATTGAGACGGGTGTCATCTCGGGAAAAAAGCTCGTAAGCGCCCGCGGGAGTTGTTGCATTGAATAGTGCAGCGAGGGTAAAAAAGTGAAGCAGGGAATATCGACGCATGGTTGCATTTCCATTTTTTTATTGGATTAAGCGATGCATTAAATGGGCTATTCCTCACCTGCATTTAAATGTCGCCAGGATTCTGCAGTCGCTGGGGTAGTCAATGCGAACTACTGATTAATAGTTGCACAGTCTATTTTTTAAAAATCTGTTGCGTTTTTCTAAATTTTCACCTCCTCGCGATAGCTTGCTTGAATAACTCTCTACCAGTCCTAACATGAACATTATTATCTGCCCAGCAATTGCCTGAGTCTGAAGTGCTTTTTTATAGGGTATGTGCCAAGTATAAGAAGGGCTAAAACCTTAACTGTGCTGACTCAACAGAAAATACCCGCCTTTACAGAGACTGATATTTAAATCTATAACCGACGCCCTCAACAGACTTTGCGCCCATCAGCTCGATAAGAGAGAAAGGATCGCTTGTTATGCGTGAGCACTCCCCTTCTCAAGCACTACCTAACACAATGTTTTTAAGCCTTAACTGTTCAACCCCTACAAGGTGCCTTCCGATCAAAACGCTTGGCGAGTGTCAGAAGGCACCACTGTTATAGTCGGCGGAAACAGTGCGGACACTCCTCGTCTCCGGCACCCGAACTTTTAATTAAAGTATATAACCTATCCCAGCGAGCGCGTCGTCAGCGTTGATCAAACGAATCAACTTACGCTGAATCTTGAAAGTGTCACTGACGCGCTCAAGCTCGTAGACGATGTCCGCGCTGTAATGTTTGAGCGAGTCCTTACGGAACTCGCGCAAGTTTTGCGCGCAACGGACCGTCACTTTTCCATCGCTTTCGAACAGCACCCGAAAACGTGACAGGGTGCGCACAGTACGCGGCTGCGGGCTCGTGGAAATCGAATCACCTCCGGTCAAACGCTGGATTCGCAACTGACGCATGTGATGATCGTCATAGGCGTAGTTGAGGGTGTTTTCGAAGTCTTCTTCCTTGGGATTGATCGGGATAATGTAAGTACCCTTTTCGTTCCACAGGTTCAACCAAGTGTCGAATTCGCCATGGTCGAGCATGTCGCCTTCAGCCCAGATAAAAGCGGTGACTTGATTCAGTAATTGCAGGTTCATTTACTTAGTCTCTGCCGTCATCATCTTTTTCCACTGCTGGTAAGCAGCGCGCATGCCGGTCTCGGCGCTTACGTCGCTGACCAGCCCGTCTTCGGTCGGTTTCTCACCCGGCAGGCCACGGTTCAACATGATCCACAGGTCTTCGCCAGCACTTGCGCCTTTCTGCACACGCTCCCAGGCTTCGGAGTCGTCCGGAGTGCCAAAGCCCATCGGACCCTGGAAGTGCTCATGCAAACGCAGGCGGTAGCGGTTGGCTATAGCAGGGCCGCCGTCCATGGTGATTACCGAGTGATGAATTTCCGTCTCTGTCACCGATATCGGTTGCAGTGCGCGAAAAAACGCCATGGAACAGGCAACGTTGGGGAACAGGTTAAGATTGAAACCCGAGCCACCGACAGCACGAACAATACGGCGTACTTGCTGCTCTTCAATACCGTCGTCGCGCAATTGCGCAGCAAGCTCCTCGAAGCGCTCCGGAATCGGTTTGTCGAGATCGGCTTCAAGATCCACCAAGTCGGGGATCATCACCATTACGCTGTGCCCGTTACCAAGGTCTTCGACGTAACCCGGCCCTTCAACGAAGTCGAACAGTTTAAGGGTTTGCTCATCAACCGATGCCAGGAATGACTTGTGCACCAGCGGGAAGTGGTAGGCGTCTGTGGTATTTTCCAACTGGATTTTCCAGTTGCCCGGAAAGCGGAAACGGTGCTCACCTGGGACCTTGATCGGGTAACCGGCACCCTGTTTCATGAACAGGTCGATCCATTTCTTGGCAGGCCCGAGGAAGTCGACCAGTGGTTCGATGTCATCCTTGAGAGTGGCAAACAGCATGCCCGCATATTCTTCAACACGCAGGCTGACCAGAGGCAGCTCGCCCTTATCCAGGCAATCACCATAGCTTTCAGGGCTCGGCACACCACGCAGTGAACCATCCAGCGCGTAACTCCAGCCGTGATATGGGCAGACAAAGCTGTTGGTCTTGCCCTTCTTGTGTTCGCATACCGTAGCGCCGCGATGGCGGCAGCGGTTGAGGTGCACATGGACCTGTTTCTTGCGGTCGCGCACCACGATCACCGGCTGCTTGCCGATGTAGGTGCTTTTGTAGCTGCCCGCCTCCGGGATCTCGCTGACGTGCGCGACCCAGACCCAGGTACTGTAGAAAATCTTTTCCAGTTCCATGTCAAACAGCTTGGCGTCGGTGTACAACGAGGTGTGCACGCGGTCGTGCTTGATCAAGCTTGCGGGCTCCATATCAAGCCCCACTACGTTAATTAAATCGCTCACAATTAATTACCTTTATATCGCAATGTGACGAGAGTTATTTTGAAATAACCTTAAGCCCGCACCCACGCCTCATCAACCGCCGACCGCGAGAGGTTTATTGTTTTAAAGACAACAAGCGTCAGCCCACCTGGATCAAGCTTAACGGCGGTGTAGGCATGGCCTATATCATTTGATCCCGGACGAGTCAGCTTGCCTGAAGCGCCCCTTGATTATCCCGTAGAGAAACAAGACAACCAGAAGTAATGGAGTGCCATTGACCCAGGCAGATTCACTGCCCGTTAGCATGCCGTAATTATCGTAGATGAGATAAACGGCAGTACTAAGCCCAGCCAGTGCGATGAGTGGGCTGAGTAACGTTTTAAAATACCGTTTATCGTTGGCTTTTTTGAAGTGAACGACGACCCCCAATGTGACAAATGTCTGAAGCCCTATCAATCCAAGCGTCGACAATGCCACCGTTACGGGAAACAAAAATACAAAGGCGTCATAGCCCAGGGAGGAAGAGACGATAATGGTCAGCGCAACGAGCACGGTCACAAGCAGACTTGCATTGGCTGGAGATTTTTTCGTTTCATGAACATGTGAAAGAACATTCGGCAAGTGCCTATCTTTGGCCAAGACTTGAACATACCGCGTCGCAGCATTATGCAGTGACAACAAACAGCAAAAGTTGCTGGTGCACAGCATCAGGGAAACAATTGTCGCCATCGTGCTACCCAAACGAGTCGTGAACAAATTAATGACCAACCCGCCCTTCGCTATTGCTGCCTCGTCCTTGATGGTGTCAAACCCAACCTCACCGATGATCAGCCAGATAATGATCAAGTAGGCGACGCCTACCAAAACGACCGCCAAACGAGTGGCATGCGGAATGGTTTTTGCTGGCTTCCTGGCTTCCATCGCATAAAGCGCGGCGGACTCGACACCGAGGAATGACGCCAGCGCCACCATAAGTCCAACCCCCAGCCCCGGCAACATTATTGCGTCTACCGAGATGGCTTGAACTGGGAAGGCGTTAAGACCTTTATCCAAGAATATGGAAATACCCAGTAGAAAAAGCACAAAGAACTCTGCAAGCACCAAAGGCACCAGGATCTTTGCGGCAAAATCAATATTCGCCCGCCCCAGGTAACAGATCGCCCCCACGTATAACACGGTCCATGCTGCCCAGCCGATATCAATACCAAACCCTTGCATGGTCATATTCGTGTAATACCCGGACGCCACAGCAATCGCCGTAGTAATCGCCAGATAAGAGGCTAAGGCAACCCATGCCGCCCCCGCTCCTACACCCCGTCCAAAGATCACCGTGAGGTACTTGTAAAATGCGCCGGCCCCCGGGACCGCCCGGATTAATTCGCCATAGCCTATCGAGAAAAAAATCATCAGAATTCCCGCCAGCAGGAATGCTCCGGCAAGGCCAGCGCCATTACCGTGCTCAAAAGCAATGGGGGCCGCGGTGAGAACTGCCCCTAACGGTCCTGCGGCTGCAATCACCAATAACGCGATTTTATAAGCACTTAGATTACCTTCTAATTGCTGGCCGCCTGCAGGCACATCTGCAGATAGGGGCTCGGATAGCTCTGTCATCCCAATTCTCCACTCTAATTATTTTATGAATAACGGAAATAAATCGATGCAGCAGCATCCTTGCGGACCAACGCGAGCGCTCCTCAAGCGAAAGCGATACCTGCCCGCTGCCCCTGAAAACCGCAGCCTGGCTATTCTTTAGATCGCTCTTCACTCGTTGCCAAGTTCATCAAACTCTTATCTTGCCAAAGGCGGGTACTCAGAAACTCAAACCAATCACTTGTCTTCAATGACACGATTCATGACGTCTATTCAACGAGGCATCGATGTGAAGTGTATATTCCTGGCCTTGGCAACCGGATTGAATCTGGTTCAAGCGTATCCTTCTAATTTTCGGCGCGATGTAGATTGCGCATCAGATGTAGCCGGCTTCATATGGGGGTACGGCCTACCGGTATCCTTGCAGTACTTCGCCGCGAAAACGATGACATCGTAAGCGACATTCGTTGTACAGATTGCAACGCTGCAACCTTTTGGGTGACATCCCTGATCAGGCCCTTCGTCGCGCGAGAAGGAACTGAGTCACTTTTTGATTGCACCGCCTGACCAGCATGCTTGCTGCGCTCGATGACGAACGCTGATTTATTCAAAGGAACGCACCAGCAATAGCACACAGACGTGCATCCGCTCCCTTTGCTCCGATGAGTTGCAGGCTGGTTTTAATGGAGGAACCCGGATATGGAATTGGCACACTCAATGCCGGGTGCCCGCTCAAGTTGAACGGCCTGAGGAAGCGAGTCAGATCGATCACCGATTCACCCTTGCATACATCAACCAATAGCGGTGGCAGACGAGGCAAACTCGGAAGGACAAGTGTATCGAAGCGTTCCAGCAAATGGTCTACCTGTTCGCTGAATGCCATGCGCACCGCATGCGCAGCTTGTACGGCCACGGCATCGGTGTTGGCCGCACGCAGTAACCTCGCCTCAATATCGGCACCCAGTAAAGCCTGGCCGGTGTAATGACCATAAGCAGCCCACGTTTCAGCATTAATGACGGTCAATGCAGCTTCGAATGCCTGACCAAGAAGCGGCAGCGTGACGACTTCCCAGGCCCAGCCGCGACGATTCATCTCGTCCCGTATGGCTTGCTCAATCGCAGGATCGCAAGAGACATTGACCAAACCTACCCGAAACTTCCCGAGAGGCTTATGCGCCGAGAAAGTTGAGTCCATTGAAGTCATCGCAGCCACGAGCGTCTCGAGATCACGAGCCATGGGTCCTACAACATCAAGAGAACTGGAAGCCGGATACACACCGTGACGACTCAAACGACCGAACGATGGCTTGAGACCCAAGACCCCACAGCAGGCAGCCGGCATGCGCACAGAACCTCCTGTATCAGTACCCAATGCCACATCCACATTTCCCTGAGCAACGATGACCGCTGAGCCACTGGAAGAGCCACCAGGTATCCGATCCGGTGCCTGTGGATTAACTGGCGTTCCAGCCCACTCGTTGATACCGGTCACACCGAAAGCCAGCTCGTGCAGCACAGTCTTGCCAATGATTTGCCAACCATCGTCGAGAAGCGCCTTCACAACAGTTGCATGGTCTTGGGCTGACGGGGCGTGCTCGAAAGCACGACTCCCACACCGCGTTGGCCAACCTGCCACATCCAAAGAATCCTTGATGGCGACCGTCCGACCTGGCCCCCCGATGCAACCCTCAATGACCAGCGGGCTCACAGTGACGCCCCCTGGACATTCTCGAGACGAAAGGCATCAACGCGTTCAGTTGAAAAAGAGGAGATGCGCCAGGCGTCTGCCTCCCAGAGAAATTCCACGCTGAGGGCGGCGACAATTGATCCTGATTGGCCAGATTCGTAGCGACTGAGTTGCTGCATTACCCATCGGCCTTTGGCTTGAAAACCATCGACAGATATCTGCTCACCGGAAAGAAAGTGCATATTCGACAAAAAGTGTGGAGCCGGCGGCAGGTAACTCATGAGCATCGCCACTATCGCTTTGCGTCCGCCTACACGACCAAACTTAAGGGCATACCGAGATCCAACCCCCTGCCACACTGCGTCCTGGCAGAACAATTGGCCCAGCTCGCTTTCACGTGTTTCAGGCCCGGGAACGTCGCACAAAAACATATACCGATTCAGTAAATGGCGAACCGCAGATTCGGCCTCAAGTACCCGAATACGCTCTTCCAGCAGTGAAATGTCAGAAATGGGGGAAATCATGAAAAGGCTCCTGTCGAATCTGCAAAAACAAGACAAGGAAATTACTGACATAGAAATCGGACCACAATCACAGCAACCAGGGATCATGTTGCTTTTTAGGCAATGATGTTGATCGGTGCTTGACTGGAATTGCAGCTATAACCTGCTAGCGCAAGCGTTGTCATTACCACAACAAGTGTCGCCTCGAATGTCATCGAGTTCAAAAAAACGAACTGTAGGATAAGCGTGGTCTGTTACCTAGTTTAGCTTGAGCGCCAGAACTCATGCCGAATGCTCCAAGGCTGATTTGGAGCAGTTAAGCGCCGAAAACAGCGCATAACCGTCATGGCTCACCCGATTATTCGAAGGCCCTGCGATTTGGACCGTTCGATTCAGAATGACAACGGCGTTGAAGGTTAGAGCGCAACCGGTCAGATCACGTCCCCGCTGAGAAAGGTTCGTATCAGCGGCAAGAGCAGTATTTCAAAATGAGCATCAACGACTATGCACAACTTACCAAATATTGATTTCATTTACCTCTCCGAACCGGACATGATTCAGGCGGGCGTCACCAATATGGCAGCCTGCGTTGACACGATGGAAGAAATGTTTTCCCTGATGTACCACGGCGACTACCGGATGGCAGGTCCCAATAACAATTCCCACGGATCTGTGGTGGTATTTCCCGAAGACTCACCTTTTCCGGACATGCCCAAACCTACCCCCGATCGACGCTTCATGGCGATGCCTGCGTACCTTGGCGGTCAATTTCGAACAGCCGGGATGAAATGGTACGGATCCAACATCGCGAATAGAGAGAAGGGCCTTCCCCGCTCCATCCTTCTGTTCGTACTCAACGATGCCGATACGGGCGCTCCTCTGGCAATCATGTCAGCGAATCTTCTTTCTGCTTATCGAACAGGCGCTGTGCCTGGCGTAGGCGCCCGCCATCTGGCCAAAAAGAATTCGAAGGTGGTTGGCATTCTGGGTCCAGGCGTGATGGCGAAAACCTCACTTTCTGCATTCGTTGCCGAGTGTCCTGAGATTGACACAGTTAAAGTCAAGGGACGCGGCCAAAAAAATATCGATGCGTTTACATCGTGGGTTCGTGAGACTTTTCCGCAGATTGTCAACATTCATGTGGTTGACACCAACGAAGCTGTGGTGCGCGACTGTGACATCGTCACATTCTGCAATTCCGGAGCAATTGGTGATGCCTCTGCCTATCCTGTGGTGAAGCGTGAATGGGTAAGCCCTGGTACGTTCCTGTCCATGCCCGCCTTGACGAGTATCGATGAAGGCATGCAGTCACCCGACATCCGCAAGGTTCTGGACAATCCTTCTCTCTACCAGGCATGGCATGAAGAAAATCCCAAGCCAGTGCACAACATCGTGCCAGTAGTGGGCATCCAATTCCTGGATCTGATCGACGAAGGAAAAATGTCACCTGACCAGCTCGAGGATCTGGGCAAGATTGTTGTCGGTGAAGCACCCGGCCGTAAAAACGACGATGAAATCATCATCATGTCGGTCGGCGGTATGCCAGTAGAAGATGTTGCGTGGGGCACCGTGATTTATCGGAACGCATGCGAAAAAGGTATAGGCGTCAAACTTAATCTCTGGGAAACCCCAACGCTAAGTTGAGCCCGCACGGTGACCGCGCCTTCTGAGTCTTCATTGAATATCGGACACTCCACATGAAAGAAGTTATCGACGTTATTAAAGTTAAAACCGGATCCAAGTTTGAGGAGCTGGGTAGCTATTCGCGCCTGATCGCCGTCGGCGATCTGATTTTCGTATCCAATACCGCCGGCCGCAATCCCGCCACAAAGGAAATGCCCGAAGACCCGGCTGAGCAGACCCTTCAAGTCTTGGCCAATATAGAACATGCCCTTTCGGCCGTTGACGCTTCGCTTGGCGATATCGTCGCCGCGCGCGTGTTCATACCGTTTGCGAAGGACATAGATATCGTAATGGCGACCTACGCAGAAAAAATGCGAGGCATTAATCCAACGCTGACGCTGACCAGCCCTCCCCTGGGATCTGAGATATACAAAGTTGAAATTGAAGTCACCGCCTATCGCGGGGTCTCAAAGGCCAATGTCAAAGAAATCACGATTACTCATAACAACACGTGACACTTAGCAGCCTAAGGGCGTAGCGATTTAGTGCACTTTCGATAACGTATACAGTATCAAGGATAAGAAACTTGGCCCCCTCTATCTCTCCCGTTCAGACTTCTGTAGTTCTTCCTGCCGCCACGACAGTGGTGGTGATCGGAGGGGGCATCATCGGACTCACTGCGGCATTGTCGCTGGCAGAACGTGGCATACCCGTCACAGTACTTGAAAAGGGCAGAATTGCTGGCGAACAATCCTCGAGAAATCTGGGGTGGATCAGGAAAATGGGGCGGGCCAAACTGGACCTCCCTCTTTCAATCGCTGCAGAAAAACTATGGGGCACCATGGCGCAACGGCTCAATGCCGATGTTGGCTACAGACAGACCGGTATTTTATATACCGCCAGCTCAGCCTCAGAAATGGCTTTACATCAAGAATGGTTGAACTCAGTCGCTGATGCCTCGCTCGACTCACGCCTGGTCACGGCGAGAGAAATCGCTGATCTTTCTCCAGGGTGCACCGTCGATTGGGCCGGCGGAATTTATACAGCCTCTGATGGCCGAGCAGAGCCTACTCTTGCCAGCAGTGCCATCGCACGGGCGGCTATTGCAAAAGGCGTTATCATCGTGGAGAACTGCGCGGTGCGAACGCTATCCATGTCGGCAGGCAGAGTAAGCGGTGTTGTAACCGAGCGGGGGGAAGTGCGTTGCGATAACGTAATCCTTTCCGGCGGCATGTCATCGAGACGCTTCCTGGCTACCTTCGGTGTTCCCCTCTTGACGTTGCCGGTAGTCGCCTCAGTCCTTCGAACGGCTCCTCTGACGATAGAGGGAATGACTGAGGTAGCAGTAGGAACTCCAGATATCTCTTTTCGCAAACATCAGGACGGCGGATACATCATTACGAACCGGGGAGCTTTCATGGTGCCGATCGTACCTGACAGCTTGCTGATCGGGCATCACTACTTTTCCACACTGCGTTCCCAATGGAAAAACATGAATCTTTCCCTGGGACGAGAGTTCATGACAGAACTGGCCCTGTCGCGACGCAATTCTGATCAAGGTACCTCTGCTTTCGAGCAGAGACGGACAATAGACCCAAACGTCAATCACGGACTGAATCGGGCTGCATTACGCAATCTCACTGAAGCTTGGCCCGCTTTCAAAAAAGCCACCATAGAGCTCGAATGGGCTGGCATGATCGATGTAACACCGGACGGCCTCCCAGTGATATCCCCCGTGGATAAAATCCCGGGCTTGACGCTTGCTTCCGGATTCTCAGGACATGGTTTTGGCACCTCTCCAGCAGCCGGACAACTGGTCGCTGATCTCGTCACTGGCGACACACCCATAGTTAATCCCGCACCGTATCACCTCAAGCGTCAGCACAGCTGATCAAGCCAGGAAATCAGGGGTACCTCAGCAATCAAGAGTCCAATAGAACGTTAAACGTGGAACCTGGAACCTGGAACCTGGAACCGCAAATTCGGCGCATACAGAAACGCCTTCTTAGATCAAAAAGCTATAAAAACATTGTAGGTCACTGACCAAAAAAACTAGCCCGCAGTATTGCTTCCCGGCATTCACTAGCATAGATTCGTCAGCATAATAAAAAACTTATGATGCGAACCGTGCGAGGCACCCATGATGAATTCCCAAACTGAGCTTCAAGATCAACGCTTCAAGTATCTGTATTTGAGCTCCAGACTGGGAACCATGCGCGCGGCGGCCGAAGAGCTGGAGCTCGCCGTCTCCTCCATCAGTCGCCAGATTGCAAAACTGGAGTCCGATCTAGGTATTCAGCTCATACAAGAAGGTACTCACAGGATCTGCCTGACCGCCGCTGGTCAGGCTGCGGTTGATTATTATGTTGAGCGTATGGGTCATCACAATCAACTTTTGA
Organism: Pseudomonas sp. FBCC-B1565; assembly: GCF_059133265.1. Taxonomy (NCBI): domain Bacteria; kingdom Pseudomonadati; phylum Pseudomonadota; class Gammaproteobacteria; order Pseudomonadales; family Pseudomonadaceae; genus Pseudomonas; species Pseudomonas sp. FBCC-B1565. Next base: position 3,245,466 of record NZ_CP101438.1, on the reverse strand, counting down.
AAAAACTCGGCCAACTCAAAGAAGGATATTTAACTAGAACCAGCATTGCGGTGGGCGAAGGACTACTTAGTACTCAGGCCATAGGTGAGCTTTATCAATTTTTTAAAGCTAACCGACAATCGCACACTGAGCTTTTGATTGCGCCCTCTCACGAAGTTGAGCGAATGGTCGCTGAAGACGAAGCAGACATAGGATTGGTGTTTTCCCCTACCAAGACCGCCAACATCAATAGGCTCCATTCTTTCGACCAACCCATGAGAGCTATTGTCCACCCCGACCATCCGCTGGCGGGCAGATCGATACTCAGTCTTCAAGACCTGGCTGGCGAAGATATTGTTCTCCCCCCGCCTGAGTACCGGATCAGAGGGATTATTGATCAGTTGCAAAGTGAAAGCAGCGCTCACTTCCAGCCTTACATTACTTCAAACTCACTGAAGATAATGTTGGACCTCACGCGCAATGGCATCGCTTCGACAATACTCAGTGACTTTCCCGTCATTGATGAGTTATGCAACGGCACATTAAAAGCTATTCCTATCGATTATCACGCCTTGAATGTAACACAAGTACAAATCATTTCGCGCCAATCCAGGAAGCTGTCCCCTCTTTCGCGTGATTTGGTGCATCACTTGGCAATGGCGATAAACGCACAGATTCGGCGCATTCGTGATTGCACCAGCAGAAATCCCAATAAGATTTTCTTGGTTCGGAAAAATGCCATAGCTACGGCAGTTGACTAGTCTCTTTTTTCTGAGCAATATTTTCCATGATTCTCCATATGATGGATTTAGCGTCTTGAACTATTCGCTCATAATTCTGCGCATCCGGCCAATCCACCATGTAAAGCACCATAATGCCATCGATGTGTAACAGCACTTGGGTTGCGACCCGTTTGATGGTCTCGCGCGATGCCTCAGGGTAAACCCTGGTAAGGATTGTCGAAAATTTTCGCCTATTGACTCTGTACAGTTTACGCTGAAAAAGGCGCGCCTCTACATCCCGGAGTGCCATCCCCCAGAGCTCGACGAAGATAGCTGTAACATCCAGTCGCATGAGATCGCTAAACAAATAATCCAACACAGCACACATCTGTTGCTCGGGACTGTTATAGGACTCCATCATTATGAGTTTATAATTTCTCAGATAGTCATTTACGGTATACCTGACCATCTCCAAAAATAGTTGATCTTTGGTCGGAAAAAAATATTGAAGATGACTCAGCGACATATCGACTTTTTTAGCCACGCTTCTCATACTGAATCCGGCATTTCCCGAATCGAGAAATACCATCCTTGCCTCGACCAAAATAGCCGTACGCCTCTCTTCAGTCTTTTGATTGTTTTTAGCAATCCTCATTGAGAATTTCCTTTTTCACCTAAAAAATTCCAAAAATTATACAACACTCTTAATTCGCCTTAAAGCCCATACTTGCTTGTATTACATACACGCCAGATATACCTGGCCGTTTAGATGCACTACTTTTTTACCCGATATCGTCATCGTCTCAGCTTAGTGCAGTCGTGGTCCACGGCCTAGGGCACGATCAGCAAAAACCAATCCGTCCTACACGCAAGTGAGACATTGGACGCACCACCTGGATGATTCGCCTTTGTTGCAGCAAGGGCAACAATAGGTACCTCTGCTGTCATTGTCCAACTCTTGACGGTGCGGGATATTAATTTCCATTATATTCCGCTAGTACGATAGCGGCCCCCGAAACAATAACAATGGGCATTCGATCATGACATTGGCAAATAACTACGAACACCTCAGCGCTGGGGCTCAATCCAGGATCGGCAAACGCACTCAAATCTTCATTAATGGTGAGTTCAGGGAACCGCATTCAGAAAAATACTTTTCTATCGCCGATCCTAGTAACGGTCTTGAATTAGGTCAAATCGCACAGGCAGACCAATTTGACGTCGACCTGGCAGTTGCCGCTGCACGCAAGGCATTTGAAGACAGCGCCTGGTCCAGAATGAGACCCTATCAACGTGAAGCTTTGATGCTGCGGCTAGCTGATTTGATTGCGGAAAATGCTCAGGAGCTTTCTGAACTCGAGACGCTCAGCAGTGGCCGCCTTATTCGAAACACTCGCGCATTCGATGCGGACCTGTCGGTTTATACGCTGCGTTATATGGCGGGGTGGTCCACCAAAATCTCTGGAAAAACCCTGGATTTGTCCGTTCCTTACCTTCCGGATCAAAAATTCTTTGGTTTCACAAAACGATCGCCACTGGGTGTCGTAGCAGCAATTACCCCGTGGAACGTGCCGCTTTGCCAAGCGGTCTGGAAATTGGCACCTGTTCTTGCAACGGGGTGCACTGTTGTTCTCAAGCCCGCTGAGCAAACCCCGTTCACTACTTTGCGCCTGGCGGAGCTGTGTAATGAAGCTGGTATTCCACCTGGCGTTGTCAATGTCATTACCGGCCTAGGTCATGAAGTGGGTGCGGCGCTTGTTGAGCACCCTGGCGTGGACAAGATAAGTTTTACAGGCTCGACTGAGACAGGGAAACGAATCGCCGCAATAGCAGCGCCCCTGATGAAAAAATACACGCTTGAGCTCGGCGGAAAGTCACCGGTCGTCATCGCCGAAGATGCCGATCTGAACATCGCTATTCCCGGCGCTGCCTGGGCTATTTTCGGCAATCATGGTCAAAACTGCTGCGCAGGTTCTCGGCTGTACGTCCACGAACGCCACTACGCCGAAGTCACTGCGGGAGTCGCTGAAATCGCACGGACCATCAAAATTGGCCCGGGTCTGGATTTAAGTTCGCAGATGGGCCCACTCGTTCATCACGCCCACCGCGACAAGGTTATGAGCATGATCCACCAGGGCCTTGAGTCCGGTGCAGAATTACTGTGTGGGGGCGAAACGATCAACAGCCCTGGTGCTTATATTCAGCCTACCATTTTGACCGACCTTACAAACAACAGCATCACATCCCAAAAGGAGATTTTTGGGCCGGTGCTAACAGCCTTTTCCTTCAAGGACGACCGTGAGGTTATCCAGCGCGCCAATGCGACCTCATTTGGTTTGGGGGCCAGTATCTGGACCAAAAACGTTGATCGGATCACGACCTTCTTCGGCGGCGTGAAGGCAGGCACTATCTGGATCAATAACCACAATGTGCTGGATCTCAGTCTCCCCTTCGGCGGCATGAAGGATTCAGGCGCAGGTCATGAATTGGGTGAAGAAGGCTTACTCGCCCACACGTCACTCAAGGCCGGTGTTATGCGTGTTTTTGATCAGGCTGAATGAAGATTGGCGAGCTTTTTTAAACCATCAATATGAATTGTCTTCCCGCGTGCGTACAGGTATTACCCGATGAATGAACTCCTAAACGTAGTCGTGCTTAAACGAGTGCTGCAAGGTGATGATGTGGTGGTCATCGAGCTGGCGCGGGCAGACCGCGGCAATTTACCGACCTTTGAAGCCGGCGCCCATATTGATGTGCACCTACCCTCAAATGTGATCCGCCAATATTCGTTGTGCGGCGATCCCGCTGACGCAGGCATTTATCGCCTTGGGGTATTGAGAGATCCTCAATCCAGGGGTGGGTCCATTGCAGTCCATCAGGAGTTGCTTGAAGGCGTAAAGGTAAGCATAAGCCTGCCTCGTAACCATTTCCCGCTGGACTTGAATGCCGAACGTTCAATCCTGCTCGGAGGGGGTATTGGCATCACACCGATGTTGGCCATGGCCTATGCGCTTGAAGCCAGGGGCAAGGCATTCGAAATGCATTATTGCGCACGCTCACGTAGCCGAAGTGCGTTTCTTGAAGAGTTGCAGCTCTCCGGATTTTCCCAAGCCGTCCAGCTGCACTTCGACGATGAACCTGAAAGCAAACTGGACCTCAAACGCGTATTAGGAGGCAGCCAGGAGACGGCTCACATCTATACATGTGGACCGGGAGGTTTTATGAAGTGGGTTATCAATAATGCTCTCGAACTTGGCTACCCTGATGCACACATTCACCGCGAATACTTTCAGGCCGACATTGATACCAATGGGTCTGGTTTTGAAGTTGTGGCGGCGCGCAGCGGTAAAACCGTCAATGTCATGACCGGGCAGACCATTTATCAAGCACTGGCTGAAGTAGGTATTGATATCGAAATATCCTGCGAGCAGGGTGTTTGTGGCACATGCCTCTGTGATGTTTTAGAGGGTGAACCAGACCATCGCGATGTGTATCTCACTGCTGATGAAAAAGCGGCGAACGATACGATATTAGTATGCTGTTCACGATCAAAATCTCCACGGTTGGTGCTGGATATATAACGTCAAAAGCGGTGCATCGCTGGCGTCATTTGCCTTGGGCACAGGGCTTATCATGCGTTGCCGCTCAAGCAAACCCATTGAGCCCACCGGGATTTTTCCTGCCGTATCGGCGGTTCAAATCCCTCTGTCTTACACATGACTACTGCTTTGCGCCGGTTAGTGTTGGCGCTATCCATTCGGCAGTTTCAATCCAGCGCTGCCTGACAACGTGCAGCTGAGAATTTTATGCTTAAGAATAACCTTCAGGGTTTATGGAAATATCGAGTGCCGTTGTTGGGCATATTCAGTATCGCGATAGCTCTTGTGCTGGCTTTCGCCTGGACAGGAGGATTCTTAGGCACCGGCGTTACCACAAAAGAGTTTCTGGGTGATTCCCTGGATAATTTTCCACCAGGCTATCGACGGGCCCACGGTAAGGGTATGTGTTTCAGTGGGACTTTTCATGCGAGCGGCGCGGCCGTCCCTCTGTCGACCTCACGTATTTTTCTACCGGCCAACATTCCCGCTGTCGGGCGTTTTTCAATCGGCACCGTGGACCCGCATGCGGCGGACAATTCGACAGCGACCGTCAGCATGGCACTCATGCTGGTAGGCGACGATAAGTCACAGTGGCGAATGAAGCTCAACAACGAACCCTACTTCGCGACTCGGGATGCAGAGGGTTTCCTGGCGCAGGTCGAAGCCTTTGAACCGGTGGCTGCCACTGGACAACCAGCCCCGGACAAGGTGGCCGCGTTTTTTCAAAAATATCCAGAGGCTCGCAAGTCTGTAGAGCGAGAGGCGAACGCGACTTGGCCGGCCAGTTTTGCAGGAACCGAATATAATTCCATCAACGCCTTCGTACTCATTGCAGCGGATGGAAAACGTCAACCTGTGCGCTGGTCCATGCGCCCTCGTGCGGCTGTAGAGATGTTGAGCAAAGAGACTCATGCGCAAGCCAGTCATGACTTCCTGTTTGATGAAATAACTCAGCGTGTGGGTGTAGCACCCTTGTATTGGGATCTGGTATTCCAACTGGCCGAGGCAGGAGATCCGGTGAACGACCCTTCTCAACCATGGCCGAGCAACCGCAAAGAGGTAATCGCTGGGACGTTAGAGGTCAACCAGGTGGTAGAGCAAATTCATGGGGCATGTCGTGACATTAACTTTGACCCTACGCTTGTACCTTCAGGAATAGCACTTTCAGACGATCCGGTGCTTGCAGCCCGTGCGGGTATTTACTCCCAGTCCTATAACGCCAGATTACGAGAAATCGGTTTTGGTAAAGCCACTGACGCGGTTGGCAAAAAGGAAATCAAATAATGCATACCCAGCAGAAGCACTCCGGTGTGCAAAATTTCAACTTCGCGGCACGGCTTCTCCATTGGCTCATGGCTGTCCTTATCCTGGCTATGCTATTTATAGGCGTAGGCATGATGTCTTCTCTGAGCCTGCGCCCCTGGCTCATTAATCTTCATAGGCCTCTGGGAATCGCCATTCTTCTTTTGGCTATCCTGCGTCTAGGCAATCGGCTTTTAAGCGCCACGCCGCCATTGCCTGCCAGCGTACCGTACTGGCAGGCAATGGCGGCGCATGTTTCGCATCTATTGCTCTACATGCTGATGCTCTGCCTGCCACTGCTCGGTTGGGCGACGCTCTCTGCCGGAAATTGGCCTGTCACCATGTTCGCGGGCTGGAATCTTCCACCCATTGCTCCTGTCAGCTCCGCGCTTTACGCTTGGTTTCGGGCCGCACATGGGTTATTCGCCTGGGTTCTGTTTCTGCTTGTGTTAGGACACCTTTGCGCAGCGCTGATACATGCCTGGATATACCGCGACGGCGTCTTTTCCAGCATCACGCGTAAGGCTCGTGGTAAATAAATGACGCACATCAACATGGCCACGATCGATCTGAATCTTCTCAGGACTTTTGTGGCTATTTGGGAACACCGCAGCCTGACAATCGCGGCCGAACGCCTACACCTCAGCCAGCCCGCCGTCAGTCACGCACTGCGTCGACTACGCGATGTGTTTGACGATCCGCTGTTCGTCCGAACAGCAACGTCGATGGAGCCGACTGACGCAGCTATTCGCCTGCACGGACCCATTGAACATGCGCTGATTATTATTCAAAGCGCATTAATGATGTTTTCGAACTTTGAACCGAAAACAGCGGATCGTACTTTTCGCATCTCCATGTCGGATATGTCGCAACTTTATGTGCTACCGACAGTGATGGAAGTGCTAGCGCGCGAGGCACCGAAAGTACGCCTGGATGTGCGTCAAATGCCTATAGAGCAACTGGCTATGGCATTGCGCAAAGGTGATGTAGATATCGCGATAGGCTATCTAGTGGAACTTGGTGAAGAGTGCATCTACGAAAAATTTCTAGACGACGAATTCATTTGTTTGTTGCGCAACGGCCATCCTTTTCAGGAAGATGAATTGAGCGTTCAGGACATACTCGCCCTGCGCTATGTTGACGTTTCGAGCAATATTACCGGCCATGGCCTAACCGCCGATGCAGCATTCGGAAAGGCCGGCATTGCGCGCGAAATCGCTCTGAAAGTACCTAACTTCACGATCGCCCCGAAAATCGTTGCTAACACTAATCTGGCATTGATTCTGCCGCGTGTCATTGCCATGCAGCTAAACCGCGACCAGCGCTATCGGCTGCTGAGTCTGCCCATCGAATTGCCATCAATCTCGGTGGGACTTTATTGCCATAGCCATTTCCTATCGGATGCCGGGATAAACTGGCTGCGCGGGTTAATCATTAGTCTGTTTGCCTCCGGCAGCCGTACTGGAGTTCACATCAAATGATGCGCGCGAGCATTATTCAAAACCATGTAACCCGCGAATGGGGAACTGCAATTATTCAGGACGCAGGAGTCTGCACGTTGGCGGCTGCAGCCCGCCCCAGACGGTGAAAGTTTCTCCCAAAGTAAATCAGACTCTCGCCCTCTTCACGGACCTGAATTTGGTTAATTTCGACAAATAATACCGAGTGCGATCCGACTTCCTTGATATCTACTATGTTTCCTTCGAGGCTTGCTAGGGCGTCGTTCAACACCGGCAGGCCCGAGGAGCCTGTACGCCAATCCTGGCCGGTAAAACGTTCAGCAGGCGGCAGGTCGGTCATACCAGCAAACTGTCGCGCAACACCCTCCAGATCACCGGTCAGTATATTTACGCACAACGCCCTGTTGCCCAGCAACGCCTCATGAATTGAACTGTTACGGTTGATGCAAACCAATAATGTTGGGGGCGTATCAGTGACCGAACAGACCGCACTCGCAGTTAATCCGAAGCGACCATGGGGTCCATCGGTAGTAATGATATTCACCGCCGCAGACAACAATGACAGCGCTTGCCGAAAATGTTGTTTTGATTGATCGCTAACCATAACCTTCACCTTGTAATTATTGACTGGGTGAATCCATGTTGAGACGGATTGTTCATCCGGTCAAATTCGCTTTACTCATACGCACTATTGACAGTAGGAATAGCCATCGCCCTTAAACGCCCTCCCCTTTAGAGGCGCATGGCACGACAGTTAATTCCCACAGATTATTTAGCTTATTCATATTCCGAATTTGATTTTTTCTTATCAGCCCACGCATTCTAAGCGTGTATGCAATCACCCTAGCAAGAGAACAATAAACATGAACAGCAAAAACAATTTCGATGATCGTGACACACTTGAAGGCGCTCCAATCAGCATCAAGGCGATTTCCCTGGATGATGTGATTGCGGAGATTGCCGAGCGTCGCAGCGAGTTTAACCAACGTTCCCATGTCCCTTTAGACATGATCGAAAAAATGAAAGCAGTGGGTATCTTCCGCGCCAGTACTCCCAAATGTTTCGGTGGCGATGCGCTGCCTCCAGCCGAGTTCCTGCGCATCGTAGAGCGGGTTTCCGAAGCCGACGGTTCGGTCGGTTGGGTGACCGCGTTCGGCTCAGCCAACATCTACCTGGCGGCACTCCCCCCGGCAACCCAAGCGTTGATTTATACCAACGGGCCAGACCAGGTCTATGCTGGCGGCCTTTACCCTCTACAACCTGCCAAAGAGACTGAAAATGGCTGGGAAGTCAGCGGGCACTGGCGGTTTGCTAGTGGGTGCAAAGGTGCCAACTGGATTGGTGTAGGCATCGGTGGCACATCGGCCAACGGTGGAGGACCGACGGCAGGCAAACCGCTGACCGCTGTGTTCCCGGCAAGCGAAGTGCAGATCGTCGACAACTGGAATGTTGTCGGGATGCAAGGGACGGGGAGCCATGACCTCAAATTGCACCAAAAGAACGTCCAACGCGAGTGGACTTTCGTGCGGGGCAGTGCCCCCACAATTGACGAGCCCCTCTATCATTACCCGTCCGTTTCCTACCAGGCGCAAGTTCATGCCGCCGTTAACCTTGGGCTGGGACGCGCAGCACTGGACTTGGTGATCGCAATGTCGGGCAGCACCAAGACTATCACCGGTGCCCCGCGTTTGGGTGATCGCGCTTATTACCGCAGCGAACTGGGTAAGGCAGAGGCGATGCTGCGAAGCGCCCAAGCGTTTTTCTACGAATCCGCCGAAGCTGTATGGGCCTCGCTCATCGCCGGTAATCCGGTGACCCTGCAGCAGACTAACTTATTACGCCTCAGCGCCACCCATGCCGCTCATACCGGAGCGGACGTAGTCATGAAGGCTTATCGACTGGCTGGGACTGCAGCCATCTTCAATGACAACCGTCTGCAATGGATCGTACGCGACTCCATGGTAGTGACACAGCATGCTTTCCTCGGTGAAGCGACGTACGACGGCGCTGGCGCGTTGTTCGCCGGCATCGAACCGACCATCCCCTATCCTTGAGCACCATTATGCACAGCATCTTCTGCCACGCTGCCGCAGCCTCTAGAACTGATTCTGCAAGAGAAATATGCAACCTTGGTAGCGAGTCTCTACCAACTGAACGAAAGTCGCGTCCAGGTCGTTTGGGTTGAAGATTGTCGCCATCGAGCTGCATCGGCCCAACATCAGTCGATGTCTGCAAGTTGGTGAGTGGGCAATATCAGTTTTAATATGCGGCACACAGCTGTATTCGCTCAAGTGTGCCATCAAGCGACCGATAAAAACTTATGCGCTGGACCATCCGCCGCTGCTTGCGGGGAGCACATTCCACGCTCTAGGAAAACCATGACAATAAGAACAATGAACATTGCTCCGCGCGCATTTCTGGGGTTCTCCCTGATAGGCGCGCTCATGCTGATTCTCGGCCTCTTCGCCTTGTCTCAGATGAGCAAGATCCGAGCAGCTGGCGACGACATCGCGATAAATGGCGTCCCTAGCTTTCAGACCCTGAATGCTCTCACTGTGACGGGCGTCCGCATGCGGGTTTTGTTGTATCGGCTGTTGACTGATCGCGAACCGAATACTCAGAACAGGACTATCGAATTACTTGCGGAACAAAACCAACAACTTAACAAGTCGCAGGCAGCATACGCCAAACTGATTTCATCCCCTGTAGAGCAATCCGACTACAACGACTATATGCGGCTGATGGATGAATATCGGAAGATTGAAACGCGCCTTGTTACCCTCAGTCGGGCTGGCGATCTGCAGGAGCTAATGCGCGTGCTGAACGCCGAGTCTGCGGCTAACGCTGAGCAGATAAACGTAGCGTTGGGTAAGCTTACTGACTTTAATAACGGCCAGCTGGCTATCATCAATCAATCCGCTGCTGACCAGTACAGCTCTGCGTTCAACTGGGTTGTTGGCCTCCTCATTATTGCCTCGCTGCTGACCATGCTGTTTGCCTGGCTGCTGACCAAGAGCATCACCCAACCGATAGCGTTGGCACTTGAAGCGGCTGAAACCATCGCCGAAGGTAATCTGACCCGATCGATAAAGGTTGATGGCACTGACGAAGCGGGCCGGTTGCTGCTCGCCATGCAAAAAATGCAGGAGAAACTGCGCGATACCTTGATGCGTATTTCCGGATCCGCAACACAACTGGCTTCCGCTGCCGAGGAGCTGAACGCCGTTACCGATGAAAGCGCCCGTGGCCTTGCGCAGCAGGACAACGAAATAGAACAAGCCGCGACTGCAGTCAACGAAATGACCAGCGCTGTCGAAGAAGTGGCGCGTAACGCAGTGAGCACTTCAGAGGCGTCAAAAAACGCGACGGCGTCAGCAGGCGATGGCCGGGACCTGGTTCACGAAACCGTCAACGCTATCGAACGCATGAGCGGGGATGTGCAAAGCACCGCCGATCTGATTGGTAATCTTGCGGAAGAGTCCCGCGACATCGGTAAGGTTCTGGACGTGATTCGTGGCTTGGCGGATCAGACCAACCTGCTGGCGCTGAACGCAGCTATCGAAGCGGCCCGGGCCGGTGAAGCCGGTCGCGGCTTTGCGGTTGTCGCCGATGAAGTGCGCGCTTTGGCCCATCGCACCCAACAGTCCACCAGCGAAATTGAACGCATGGTTGGCAGCATTCAAGGCGGCACCCAAAAAGCGGTCAGTTCAATGCGTAACAGCACTGACCGTGCTGAATCTACCCTGAACATCGCGAAAGGCGCAGGCTTGGCGCTGGAAACCATCAACACTGCAGTAGTCGAGATCAACGAACGTAACCTGGTCATCGCCGCCGCTGCGGAAGAACAGGCTGCAGTCGCCCGTGAAGTGGACCGCAACTTGGTTAACATCCGGGACCTGTCGACGCAATCTTCCAACGGCGCCGCCCAGACCAGCGCCGCCAGCGGCGAGTTGACCCGCCTGGCGGTTGACCTGAACAGCATGGTGTCGAGGTTTCGCTTGTAAGAGGTATCGGAGGCCATCTGTTGGAGCGAGGCTCGCCCGCGCGTGCGATGAAGAGGTCTGCCTGATATACCAAGGCGCCTAGTTCGCAGGCAAGTCTGGGTCTCACAGAGTTCAATTTGAACCCTGATCCCGCCCACAAAGTTACAGCCATTGGCACTAAGTGTCCCATTGGCCTGTGGGCCAACCGTGGCGCTGGATAACGGCGCCATATGGTCCTCTGTGTTGCCTCCAAATAGCCCCGACTACAACGAGATGGCCACCCTCTCCGCTCCCATCGCTGATGCGCAAGGTGACAGCGTTTGTCGATACATCCAGCGCGCCAGGCTCGAACGCAGCGTGATCGATTTGGCCAACCCGTTTCTGCGCACCGAGTCGCTTACCTCGATCGCTTAAAAATGATGTTTCACAGATTCCGCTCATTTCAGCCGCTTCTGGAAAAAAACACTTTGCACTGAAGCCTAAAACACTTTCGTGCGCATGCCTTGCCCGGAGCGCTGGCAGGTGCTGCCTGGCCACTAAAAAAATAACGGCTTGACCTTGCCTCTCGGTTCTCGTTAACTTCACACCACTTTCCTACCTTCCGGTAGGAAGCCTATCCTGAGTTTGTTATGAAAAAGAGTCATTTCGGCAATCCTCTACTGAAGTTTGCCATTGCCTTGGGCGCCATCGCCGCATTGGGGCCCTCAGCCGTCGATATGTATTTGCCAAGCCTACCCGAAATGGCGGTTGATTATTCGACCAGTGTTGCCAGCATTCAGCTGACGCTCACGGTCTTTTTGTTGGCAATGGGGCTTGGGCAATTGCTGTTCGGGCCGGTAGTCGACGCGTTGGGCCGTCGACGTCCACTGATAGCAGGCTTGTTGCTGTTCAGTTTGAGTGCGCTGGCTGCAGGAGCGGCACCAACCCTTGAGTGGCTACTCCTGGCACGATTTGCCCAAGGGATAGGCAGTGCTTTGACGTTGGTAGTCATCATGAGCATGGTGCGTGACGTCACTCAGGGCGTTCAGGCAGCAAAACTTTTTGGCCTGCTGCTGACCATTCAAGGTGTTGCTCCCATCATCGCCCCGGGGTTGGGTGGTTACATTGAGGCGCATTTCGGATGGCGGGCCGTCATGCTGGTACTGGCTGTTCTCGGTGCGCTGGTGGCGGTGAATTCGATGGCTGTTTTGCCTGAAACACTACCAATGCAAAAGCGCGAGCCATTGAATATGAGACTCGCGATACGCACGTATGCGCGCATCGCAAAAGACGGTCGTTTTCTAAGGCCAGCCTTAGCGCTGTCAGCCGTGTTCTTCTTTCTCTTTGCCTATGTGGGCGGCGCTACATTTGTTTATCAGAAGGAATACGGCCTGCCTGCTGCCCAGTTCGGTACGCTGTTTGGCGCAACCGGCATCGCGATTCTCATAGGGGCCGTTGTGGCTACCAGACTGGTGGGCAAGTACGGTTTGGCCCGCATGGCAACGGCTGGAGCTTTTTGCATCTTTGCAGGTTCTGTCATGGCCTACGGCGCAGCAGTATCTGGTTCTAGTTTGTACTGGCTGGCTGCCGGTGTCGCGATAGCACTGCTTGGATTGGGGATTGCAGAAACCTCACTGATGACGCTGGTGATGTCTTCGCAAACCACTGCCCTGGGTTCAACGGCTGCATTGCTCGGCGCGTTTCAGCTTGGCATCTCGGCCTTCGCCACACCGTTGACCGGTTGGGCGAGCAGCCATGGCGCCATTGCCTGGTGCGCATTCCTGATAGTCTGCGCCGTTATGGTGGGTGCGCTGACCTGGGTCAGTGTGCGCGAAGGCAGGGCCGAGCACATCACCGCGTTAAATCACTGAATTAAAAGGTCATCCCGATGAAAGTGCTGAGCCCTTCGGCAAGCAGAATCTGTGATATCGCTCTGGTGCATTTCGCTGAGCGGGGATACGACGCCTCGTCGCTCAATGAAATCGCTGTCGTGGCAGGTATGCGCAAGCCCTCGTTATACGCGCACTTCAAGAGCAAGGATGATCTGTTCAACGCCGTGCTGAATCTGGCGCTGGCGACGGAGAGGCACTATATCGAAGAGATGTTTGCAAGCGTCCCGGCGAATGATGACGAGCCCGGCAAGCTGTACACGGACAATCTTTCAAACCGCTACGAGTCTTCCGCTGCTCTGCGTTTCCTGCTGCGCACGGCATTCTTTCCGCCTTCGGAGTTAAAGGCATCGGTTACAAGTGGCTTTGAAGCCTATCTGGACCGTCTTCGTGAACGCTTTGGCGCAAGCCTTGAGACCAGGTATTCAGCACTGTCGGCGAACGAGATTTCGATGTTTCAGGATGCTTATATAGCTGTGATCGACAGCCTTCATGTCGAGTTGATTTACTGTAGTGAGGGCACTTACTGTCGGCGTCTTACCGCTTTGTGGCGCATTCTTGGTGATTCGCTGTCTCTGGCTGTGGGGAAGGTGGCACATAAGTAAGTCATCCATGCAAACGGTGCAAAACGTAGCGAGCGAGTCGCTTACATAGCTAACTAGCGTAGGCTTCACATTTTAAAGCACGACAATTAATTCCATGGAGATCACAGAATGAAGCTCTACTACAAGCCTGGCGCCTGCTCCCTTTCGCCACACATCGTTGCAAACGAACTTGGCCTCAATGTCGAATTCATCAAGGTCGACCTCAAAGATCATGTAACAGAACAGGGGAAGAACTTTTACAAGGTCAACCCGCACGGCTACATTCCTGCGCTTGAGCTTGATAACGGTGAAATGCTCTTGGAGGGCGTCGTAATCATTCAATATCTTGCGGACCAGCACCCCGAAATAGGCCTTGCTCCAGCCAACGGAACGTTTGAAAGATACAAGCTTCAGGAAATGCTCGCCTTCCTCTCAACGGAAATCCATAAGGGCTTTATTCCGCTCTTTTATGCTGCTCCGGCAGGAGATTACATTGAGATCGCAAGACCGAAGCTGGAGAAACGCTACGCTTGGATTAATCAGCATCTCTCAGACAAACAGTTTCTTATGGGTGAAAAATTCACGGTCGCTGACACCTACCTGTTTGCGGTGACTGGATGGGCTAAGGCGTCCTGGCTTAAGTCCTACGAGGATACGCCACTTCATCTTGACAGTCTTCATCACCTGCAAGCTTGGTACGAGCGCGTGAAGAGCCGTGAAGCCGTGCAACAGTCCATACTCGAGGAAGGTCTCGACTTGAACTAGCGTCTTCATGCCCGTTGCCAACGGGTAGCCCACTGCAGACAATCGCCGCCAGCAAACACCGAGCTTGTCCAGGTTGGCTACAGGCGTCCAGTGGATTGACGTTTCATAGCAGCGTATGCGTCCGGCCAAGTCATCTACCAGCGCCGGGAGTTGATCGGTATCCAGCTCCATTTCGCTGGATTGGGCACACTCCTGAATGACCTGGACTTTGAAGGAGTTGGAGTAGGAATAGCGTGTTGGCTGCATGAAATACCCGCTTAAAAGGCTAGAACTGGTGTCCATTTAAACTTAAGTGCACACCATGTCTGGGCTTTGCGGGGTTGGGTACCCCCTCTGCTCTGAATATCGTCTGGATGTCTGATGAACCTGCGCACAATCCTTATTCTCGGTGCCTTGAGCGCCTTCGGACCCTTGGCCGTCGACTTTTATCTGCCTGGCTTCCCGGCCATTGCCCTGGCGTTTGGCACTGACGAGAAGCATGTCCAGTTGACCCTGGCGTCATATTTTCTGGGCTTGTCCATCGGTCAACTGGCTTACGGGCCGGTGGCGGATCGCTTCGGCCGACGTATACCGCTGCTGTTCGGGGCTTCGCTGTTCACCCTGGCATCGCTGGCGTGTGCCTTCGCGCCGAATCTGGAATGGCTGATCGGCGCGCGCTTCGTTCAGGCGCTGGGCGGCTGTGCGGGGATGGTGATTGCCCGAGCCATTGTCAGCGACAGGTGCGATACCGTTCAGTCGGCCAAAGTATTCTCGCAATTAATGCTGGTGATGGGCTTGGCGCCGATTCTGGCACCCATGCTCGGCGGCTTGCTGGTCAACCTCTATGGGTGGCAGTCGATCTTTATCAGCCTGACGGCGTTCAGTGCGCTGGTTTCAATAGCCGTGGCGCTGGGCCTGCCGGAAAGCATGCCCGCCACTCATCCTCGCCAGCCTTTATCAGGCGCACTGACGCAGTACCGCCGCTTGTTGGGCGATCGTATTTTTCTGGGCCACACGCTCACTGGCGGGATCGCCATGGCTGGGATGTTTTCTTACATCGCCGGTTCGCCGTTCGTGTTCATCAAGCTGTACGGAGTGCCGCCTGAGCACTATGGCTGGCTGTTCGGTACCAATGCGGCGGGTTTCATTCTGGTCTCGCAGCTCAATGCCCGGTTGGTGGGCAAAAAGGGACCTGCGTTCCTGCTGTCGCGGGTTATCTGGATATACCTCGCTGCTGCACTGGCATTGTTGGCGATTGCCGGTCTGCGCACCGAACAGCTCTGGCCCCTGCTGTTGCCCTTGTTTATCTGCATTGCCTGCCTGGGCTCCATCACCCCCAATGCCTCAGCCTGCGCCATGAACGGGCAATGGGCGCGTTCGGGCAGCGCGTCGGCATTGCTCGGTTGCCTGCAGTTCAGCGTGGCGGCAGCAGCGGTCGCGCTGGTGGGTGTGCTTCACGATGGCACGGCGTTGCCAATGGCGCTGGTCATCAGCTCATGCGGTGCGTTGGCCGTGACGCTTGCAATGCTGACCCGCCGTTTGCAGCACAAACGTGATGTAGCGCTCCCGGGCTCATAGGAGATTACTCGATGCTTCACCGCCGAGTAACAAAACCTGCACCTCCCCCGATGGTCAACCTGTCCTTCAGGGCGATTCGGTGCCCATTGTTCGTTTGCGCGCATCGGCTCCAAACTCAGCGAGTTTCTGGTTCGATGTAACCCACTTGGATGCGGGTCACTATATGCAGCTACCGGCCCTTTGATAACCCTAGCCCTGGCCTAGCCTAGCCTCCATTCATCCGGATGCATAGATAGGTTTGAGGGAGCGCGCCGTGCCGTCGACCAGCACGGTGACTCAGGGACGAAAGTCTTAGGATACGATCTTGGCTTTCAGGTGTGCGGGCAAGCTAAAGACCAGCAATGTTGGACCGAAAGAGTTGGCAACCCAGTTCAGTATTGCTTGAACTTCCAGCGGCCCACGACGACAGATTTTCGGGCGGTCACGCCCCTACCCCCTAGGCTGAACATCTCACTTCCGATCCGGCGTTGACAGCAGCGACTCGATAACCGCGTTGAGCCGCTGCAGGATATCAACGAAGCAGTGGTTTAATTCCCCAAAGGAATAATAATATTCGCCTGAAAAAGCTGACCACTTAGCGCATTGCGAGAAGCAAAGTCACTCAGAATATTTGCATTCACTGCAATCGCACCGAACTGGCGAGTATAACCGATCCCGGCGGCCACCTGCCGCGATCGTCCAAATGTGGTACCACCGTATTCTGATCCATCGTTTCTGTCGCCTGTCATTTGCCACCGACCATAACCAACAAGCCCGATGCTGTGACCACCGAAATCCTTCATGGCTGTCCAATTCAGGAGCAACTCGTTACCCGAAGTGTAGTCGGTGTCTTTGTTCTTACTTTGAGTTGAAAATGTCAGGTCTATTGATAGGTTCCAACCGTCTCGCAGAAAACTGAATGCTTGAGAAAATTGTGTAGCGACAACGTTGGCACCCAAGTTGGGATGATTTCCTCGGGCATCGAAAGAGCCAGTAGGCACGCCAAATGCCAAGGAGCTACTTGTAAAGATTCCTGGAGATAGCATCCAACTAATAGAGATAGGTGTAAGTGTTATATCGGAAATGCCTGTACTCGTGCTTTTCCTAGTCGAGGTTCTTTGTGTGACACTGACTAACGGTATGGTTGTCGCCGCACGGTAGCTACCTCCTAGTAACTCGATGCCAGGGACATAATGAAACTGGAAGCCCGTACCTACGACATCGACGTCGACCGGTAAGTCTTTACCCTTATTGTCTGTCATAGTGCCAAAACTATAGCCATTACGAACGATCAGAAGAAAGCCTTCTGGGGGATTCGCCCCCACTGGATCACCCACTTTACCTCCAACAGGTACCAGCAGTGGTGTACCGATCTCACGGGCCAAAGTAATATTTGGCGCAAGCCCTAAACCTAGAATAACTATGCCGACTGTAACCAGGGGTAGATGATTTACAAATTTCTTCAGCATGGTCCGCCCTCGTTTTTATAGTTATAGTGTGTATTTTCTTGTGAACGGCTTTCGAGCAGAGCCTCACTCAGGCGAAGAAACTCTGTGGGTGACTACTTCTGGAGCGGCATACACGATACGGCCATCGACGATAGTCAAAAGAGCCTTGACTTTCCCTATTTCTTCTGGAAGCACCGATCTAAAATTTCGATCAAAAACAGCAAGATCTGCAACCTTCCCCACTTCAACTGTGCCTTTAATATCTTCCTGGTGATCTTGATAGGCAGCCACTCTGGTATGAGCTGCTAATGCCTGATCAATACTGATTGCGTATTCTGAACCGTTGGGTCGTCCGTCGATTGCCATTCGTGTGACTGCGAACTGCAACCCGGTTTTCCAGTCGGTAGGCACGACAGGGGAGTCCGTCCCCAAAGTCACTAACGTTCCTGAATTAATAAAGGGTTTGACTGCCATGTGTTTAGCACCGTAATAGTCGCCCCAGATTTTGCGGACGGTCGGTGCTGCATAAAAGGAAATAATAGGATTTGTCGACAGACCAATCTGCCACTTCCCCATCTTCACTATATCTTCATCAGAAACGCGGTCAGCATGAATCATATAGTGCCGTAGCGGGTTCAAAGCTGAACCTGCATGCACAGTGCTGTTTTCCTGAGCCGCGCTAATGAGTGCATCGACGGCAATGCGTGCAGACCGGTCTCCCGTGGAATGAAAGGCAATTTGGTAGCCCTGCTTGTCGAGGCCGATAATCGTACGCTTAATCTCGACCGCCTTGCCGTCCTCCGTAGCGCCATCAAATGTCAACGTCCCTTTTACGCCCTTGCAACACGCATAATCATCAAGCGTCGCGGCGGTTTTTGCAGGCGGGACGCCATCCAGCAGGAGTTTTATGCCTCGCAAAGTCAGTAACCCTTCGGTTGTTCCATCACCCTTCGCAGAAAGACCTGGAGGCAGGGTCGCGAGCATGTTGTCAGCCTCCTCCAACGAACTTCCACCCCACAGATGTATGGTGGCACGTGCATTAAGTTCGCCGTCTCGTTGTAGGGCTTGGTACGCTTTGAACTCGTCGGGTGTAAGTCCCGGTTCGGTATAGCTTGTCACACCTTGCGAATTGATCAGCGAAATCGCCGCTTTTATCGCGGATTTACGCTCCTCCAACGTGACCTGCGGCATCTTGCTGTTAATCAGCGTATAACCCTCTACTACGACGCCACTTAGCTCACGCGAACCTTCCACTCGCAGGAAATTTACGCCATTTTCATCCTCGCTATTTTCGTCGAGTCCGGCTAATTTGAGCGCTGCAGTATTTAGCAAAACTTGGTGATGACTCATCTCTGTCAGCATGACAGGATTATTAGGCGAGAGATCATCCAGATCTTTTTTTGTAGGCATTCGCCCCAAGCTTCTCTCCTCCCAACCTGTCCCTCTGATGAGTTTGCCGGGAGGCGATGTTTTGACGGCCTGAGCCAACGCCGCTCTAACTTGTTGGAGCGACATATTTCTTAACAACAGTCCTTGCATGGCCTCGCCGGTAGGCAAGGCATGTAGGTGGGTGTCATTAATTCCTGGGAACACGGTGCCCCCCTTCAGATCGATAAGCTTTGTAGTAGCCCCCGAAAATCTCATGACCTCAGTATTATTTCCTACAAAAACAACTTTATTTCCGCGAATGGCCACTGCATTCGCGACACTGAAGCTGTCGTCAACAACCTCAACAACGCCATGATGAAGAATAATATCTGCGACATCGCTTTTTTGCGCAAAACTACTTTCAGAGAACAGCAAGAGCGGGACAACCGTAAACAACAGGTAAAAATAGTTCTTTATAGCATTCATCTCCAAACTCCTCCGCATATAAAACAGAAAAAAATTGGCTACAAAATTACAGCGCAGTGCTTTACTGCTGGCCCCTCGATCAACTTTTTTAATAAAAACGGCGACAATCACTTCAAAAAAAACAGAACAATTAACTTCGTATAAGCCAAAAAAATTTTTCACTTTCGCCAGTTTTTTATTGCCTATTGGCAGACTTAAAGCAAACCGCTTCGCCAACTATTGCAGCCGTTACGATAACACTCGCCAGGACGGGCTATATTGTCGAAAGTCTGAAAAGTCCGTTCACTCACCATCGTAGGGATGGATTACCTTCACTGCAACTTAGTCATGACTAGCGTTCACTTTCCATAAGTCGCCACAAATCGTACAGAACAACCTGGAGAATATTGAAGGTAAACATCGCACTCCAGCCGAGCCATCGCGGTATCGGGATGTGAAGGGATAGCCCCCATGAGCGATATTTCAACTTCGCTGGGGGTGCTAATGGGAAAAGATACGCTCATGTTCTTGACCTTATTATATGAGGTAGTTATTGCTAGCATTGCTGGCTCGAAAACCTCACCGACTTCCAAAGCGCATTGTTCAGGTTGCACTGTGTATTTGATGCTATGCCCTGCGCCCGCACTTCACTATCCCAAATTGGCAGCATTCAAATCCGAGACCCCAAAACAGGTCAGCCCCACCCCGGATCACGATACCGCCAATACAACAATTCTCGAACACATAACACTTCTTAAACATTTTCTTGTTCGATAATCGAACGTTTTTTATCTAATGCTAACCATTTGTTTTTTAAAAAATTTGGCATAAATGCAGATAAATAATTAAGAACCCATTTACCACAACACTTTTAAAAGGCTTCATAACTTGATTGACTGGCGCCGCACGGTGTCAGGTAGAACGTCTGTCAGCTCATAAAAATAACAAGGGTGTCGTGATGAGTGGCTTCTCAATCGGGTTAAAGTCTTGGCTTGTACCTACCTTTGTGTGCCTTTTTGGCGTTACCTGTACGCAGCCTCGTCTCAGGGGGCAGCGGCTATGACTGTCGCGCTCAAGAACGCGGTAGATGAGCGGTCCATGGCGTCGTTCCAGTGGTTGGCCGTGGGCATCTGCATTGTCATAAACATGATCGATGGCTTCGACGTGCTGGTAATTGCCTTCACGGCTTCCTCGGTGTCTGCCGAATGGGGCCTGAACGGCGCGCAGATCGGGCTGTTATTAAGTGCCGGACTGTTTGGCATGGCGGCAGGCTCTCTATTTATTGCACCCTGGGCGGATCGCTTTGGTCGTCGACCATTGATTCTGTTTTGCCTGCTGCTCTCAGGGGTCGGCATGCTGTTGTCGGCACTGAGCCAGTCGCCATTGCAACTGGCGCTGCTGCGCGGGCTGACCGGCTTGGGAATCGGCGGCATCCTGGCCAGCAGTAACGTGATCGCTAGTGAATACGCCAACAGACGCTGGCGCGGATTGGCGGTGAGCCTGCAATCCACCGGTTATGCCTTGGGTGCGACCTTCGGGGGCCTGCTGTCAGTGTGGCTGTTGACGCACTTTGGTTGGCGTTCTGTATTCATTTTCGGTGGTACCGTGACCCTGGCGGTGATTCCACTGGTGCTGATGTACTTGCCCGAATCGCTGGGTTTTCTGATCGCCCGCCGCCCCGGCAACGCCTTGGCTCGCATCAATCGCCTGGCCGTCCGCCTCGGTCAGCCGGCACTGCACGAACTGCCCGTCGCCCACTCGGCGCCAACTTCAGGCCGCACGCGCTTGGCACAGTTGCTCTCACCGGCGTCACGGCGCACGACCCTACTAATCTGGCTGTTGTTCTTCCTAGTGATGTTCGGCTTCTACTTCGTGATGAGCTGGACGCCGAAGCTGCTGGTTTCGGCAGAGCTATCGGCACAGCAAGGGATCAGCGGCGGTGTGTTGCTGAGCGTCGGTGGTATCTTCGGCGCGGCGTTGATTGGCGCCATGGCCTCGCGCTGGCGACTGACCCGCGTGCTGTCGCTGTTCATGCTGGTTACGGCGGGCCTGCTGGTGCTGTTCGTTGACTCGGCTTCATCGGTATCGATGGCGCTCGGCCTGGGTCTATTGATCGGGTTGTTTTCCAATGGCTGCGTGGCGGGTTTGTACGCGCTGTCGCCAATTGTCTATGACGCTTCGGTACGAGCAACAGGCGTCGGTTGGGGAATAGGTATCGGGCGGATCGGCGCGATTCTTTCGCCGACGGTCGCCGGCCTGTTGCTCGATAGCGGCTGGCAGCCACTGCACCTGTATGGCGTGTTCGCCGTGGTATTCGTCATTGCTGCCACCGTTCTGCTGCTACTACGGCCTGAAGACAAACAGCAACCTGACGCCCAACTCAGCCAGGCTTGACCCTACGCCAAGCCTAGCGAGGGGGCGCTCAGCGAAGTGGGTTCCC
This sequence comes from Pseudomonas sp. FBCC-B1565, assembly GCF_059133265.1. Classification (NCBI taxonomy): domain Bacteria; kingdom Pseudomonadati; phylum Pseudomonadota; class Gammaproteobacteria; order Pseudomonadales; family Pseudomonadaceae; genus Pseudomonas; species Pseudomonas sp. FBCC-B1565. The sequence goes on along the minus strand of NZ_CP101438.1, from coordinate 3,223,947 downwards.
ATACATGCAGGAATATCCGGACGCCTTGTGCAAAAACATCGAAAATGACGCCACTCAGGCGGGTAAAAGATACTGATGAGTGCCCATCTCGATGGCGAAACTTGGCACTTTCGGCCCAGAGCAGTCGTATTTGAAACCGCCATCAACGTACAAAAATATGAACAGCCTATCGGTCGCGCCTTGGTACATACACATTCGAGTCAGTTGATGTAGGTATCAATCCAGCCACCGGCCAGAGTCACCCAGTTCGTGTGAGAAGTAATATCATCGGAGATACTGGTTACAAAATGGAATGGAATGACCTCACCGATTTGGTCAACGGAAGAAACAGCTGGACTGATTAGCTAGTTCGATCCATAGACAGCCGGTGAGACGTTTCCATTAGGAATGGAGGCCCGCCGCAGATGAGCGTTTATGTTTTCAATCCGAATACGAAAACCTTCTATCGCCCTATTGATGCAGCGTTGCGCTGGTGCAATCTCACTCACTGCGAAGCCCAAATAGTACAGGCGGACTGGTCTCGTCCCGGAAACCTTGAAACCCTCTTTCCCCAATGGCCTAATCTTCACATCGCTTTCGAAAGGATTTTAGACGCCATACGCAATGGAGAATTGCCGTACGGCTGCCTCGGCATTTCTGTTCCTTTGGGAAGCTATGTAGAGCCCTATCAGCTGACGATCCGCCATTCGGACTTACGCCGTTGGATGGAGATCCATTACCCCGACCATAAGCCCAGTTTCTTATTCGAGTCTGGTGAAGATGCGCCTGCAAAGGTCAGTCTAGGAACTTTTCTCTCCTTGAAAGCAGATCGAGATGAGTTATCGAGAGCGTTCAAAGCGCAACAGCAGCGCATTCAAGAAATCTTGGGAGAGCTCCAGTCGATTGGACTCGAAAGAGATGATCTCAAAGCCTTGGCCAAAACGAATGGTCAACTCAGCGAGCGCAGTGAACTGACCTATCACAACATCATTGGGGCATTGGTCAGCCTTCTCTTGGACCATTCGCCCGCCGGAAAACCTCTTTCGGTATTCACGAATCAAGCAGCCATCGTTGATGCCATTGTCGCTCGTCATAAAGATGTGCCCGGCCTGAGCAAGCGTACGCTGGATGAAAAGTTTGCCGTGGCCAATCGTAGCCTCAAGAAAAACAACTGATCCAGTCAATTGCGTTGCAATAGGCTTGATTGCAATGCAATGACTCATCCCGCCTCCTGCGATTCAATCCATGTCACTTCCCAACACGCGCCAATTGGCGCCAGGAGTGACTAGCATGTCCAACCAATCTGTCACCTCAGTTGAAGCACCTCAACCCCAACGCCACATCATGCGACGTGATGAGGTTGAACAAAAAACCGGCTTCAAACGTGCGCACATTTACAACCTGATGAAGGAAGGCAAGTTTCCGCGAGCGAAGCGTATCGGACTGCGCGCAGTCGGCTGGGACTCATTGGAAATCGAGCACTGGATTGCAGAGCGCCTTTCGCGACAGGAGTGAGGGTGATGCACGTGGTCTCGGTGGTTTCCACTAAGGGTGGGGTAGGCAAAACGACAGTAGCGGCCAATCTCGGTGGTCTGTTGGCCGATGCTGGCTTGCGCGTTCTGCTCTTGGATCTAGATAGCCAACCCACCCTCTCCAGTTATTATTCACTGAGCCAGAAAGCTCATGCAGGTGCGTACGAGCTCATTGCACTCAATCTAACAATACCTGAACGAATAATTTCTAGGACTGCCGTCTTCGGTCTCGACCTGATTTTCTCCAACGACGATCAAGGTCGACTGAGCACCTTGTTGCTGCATGCACCTGATGGGCGACTACGCCTGCACAATTTGCTCAACGACCTGTGTCTTAATTATGACCTGCTTTTGATTGATACTCAGGGAGCACGCAGTGTACTGCTGGAGATGGCCATCCTGGCCTCCGATCTTGCCCTCTCTCCCATCACGCCAGAAATGCTCGCTGCCCGCGAAGTGCGCCGTGGCACCTTGAAGCTACTGAGTGAGCTCGAACCGTTTCGCCACCTAGGCATCGACCCACCGCCCTTACGGCTCTTACTGAACCAGGTGAACGTCAATCGAGTGGACACCCGGATGATCATCCGAAGCCTGCGCGAGACTTTCGCAGAGGCTACCAATACCTCCGTGCTAGATACCGTAATCCCCGACCGCGTGGCATATCTCAATGCCGCCTCCCTCGGTTTACCAGTCCACCGAATAGATAAGTGCCCGTCGAGTAAACGCCGACGCTCGCCGTGTGCGTTAGAAATCATGCAAGCGCTGGCCATCGAATTATTTCCTGAATGGCGTGAAGCGATCTCTTCGGTAATGAGGTGTGCGAAGCCTCGATAAAGCAAATCGCCTAATCAGCATTTCTCCGTTTTTTGTTTGATCGACCTTGAAGCCAACAGGGCTTGGTATGGAGTTTTCTAATGTCGGAACAGTTTCCGATTGTTGTTCAGCCTTCCATTCGACCACGCGACGCGGCTTGCGAGGAGTACTTCACCGTGGTTTTTCGTTTGCAAGGGGGGCGCTCGGCCATGGTGTGGTTCCTCGCCGAACTATCCGAACATTTCGAAGGCTCAGGGACTGCCGAAATCGTGAAATTCGAGGTCGGTGACCATTTGCGTAGCCGGCGTTAACCGAGGCGGTTGAGATGAAAAAGCTCAGTCAGGAGGAAATCACCGACAAGCTGCACCAAGACCACTTCATTCAAGGTCTTGGACTGGAGCGACTGGCCGATCCTGTCATCGACACTCCCATGCTAGTTACTCTGGAACAGTTACGCCCCTACGAACACAACCCACGCTTTATCCGTAATCCACTTTATGACGATATCAAGGCATCGATCCGTGAACGCGGGCTGGATCAGCCGCCACCGATTACCCGCCGCCCAGGTGAAACCTCTTTCATCATCCGCAACGGCGGTAATACGCGCCTGACGATTCTCGGCGAGCTGTGGCAGGAAACTCGTGACGAGCGTTTCTTTCGGATTCACTGCCTGTTCCGACCTTGGAGCAATGAAACCAACGCCCTACTCGGCCATTTGGCGGAAAGCGATCTACACGGCCAACTTACGTTCATCGAACGGGCTGTGGCGGTAGCCAAACTCAAAACCATGCTTGAGTCGGATGGTCCAGAGCTATCACAACGGGAGCTGGCTCGACGTCTTGCCGCTGGAGGCTATCCGATTTCGCAGTCGCATATCAGCCGGATGCTGGATACCCTCGAACACTTATTACCCGCCATCCCACAAACTCTGTATGCCGGGCTGGGTAAGCCTCAGATAGAGCGCCTGATTGGTCTACGTAGTCAGGCTGAGCGAACCTGGAACCGTTATCCAATCGCCGCAGTTTCATTTGCAGAGTTCTGGCTAGAGACCATGGGCTACTTCGATGGCGATCCTGGATCCTTTGATCTTGAGCAGATCCAGGACGAATTGCTCGAACGCATGAGCCACTTGCTCGGACAGTCCTACCGTATGCTGGCCCTGGAGCTGAGCGATAGCCAACGGGTCGTCTCCACGCCTGAGGCTGTCACAACTACGCCCTCAGAGAACATCTATCCGCCAAGCGTACATGAAGCCGCAGCAGTACCGCACTCCTCCGACGCTGAATCAACCGAGACCGAGACCGAGAGCAGGATAGACCCAGTTTCAGAAGAGCTGCTCGCAGACCTCCAAACAAATGTTTCACCAGCGGTTAGTCCTCTATCACGCGTTCAACAGATTCGTGAGCAAATCGATCGCGAGATCATTACCGAGGCGAAGCCTTCAGTCGAAACCTGCACAATCGACGATATCTGGACCATCACACCAACGCTGGATACCCCCGAACAACTGCGTTTAGCCATTGCCGGACTGGCCCATGAAATGGCGGCCTATGCCGGAGATACCGAGTGCATCATTGATCAAAAGCTTGGCTTGGGCTTCACCTTGGACATTGAGCGACTTGATCTTTCAGCGCCTCGGTCGACCGGCGTTCACCTAATGCTTCTGGCCCTGTTACGGGCTCAAGACGAGGTGAACTGGGAGGACCGCAAGCAAATACCCTCCGCACTGTTCGGGCAGCTGTTGTTGGGGGTCTATCAACTCCCTCTACCAGATCGACCGGTCACGGATGTGGGGCTGGAGCGACTGCCCGACAATCTGTTAATCAAACTGTTTCGCCTGATCCGCCTGGCCCGGCGTCTAATCGACTTAACGCTCACCTCTGAAGACAACTCAACGAAGGAGCTGAGATGAACCTGTCCTTTAATATGCTCAATCAAGCCATGCTAACCCAGGTACTACACGAACTCCGCCTGGGTAACTTGCAACGCTGCAAGGCCCTTGGACTGAGTGAGGACGACATCTTCTTGCTGCAATCCTTACCGCCGACCACGCTATCCCGCCTGGCCCATGCCACCGTCCCTTGGCTTGAGGTCAAGATTGACTCGCCGGTGCTGCATCGGCTGATCGAACAAGCTGACCGCGATGAACAGAACGAACGGTTGATCAATCGAGCGCTCAAGCTCGGCGCCAGCAGCACCATCATGTACCAGTGCTTTGGTTTGGCGCATTCGGAAACTGCCATGCGCCGGCGTCTACTCAAGTTAGAGACCCGTAAAGGCCGTCCTCAGCATTTGAGCGAAGCGCAGGAACATGCGTTATGGCAGCGTTGGTGCCAAATACAAACAGAAGACGGGACCGAGGATAAACTCGACGCCATGATGATGCTTGCCGAAGAGCAGCAGATCAGTTTGACCATCGTCTGGCAGCAGATCGACCAGTACAGCAACAAGACATGAACGCTGTTCCTTCCAGTCGCTGGCAACGTGTCCTGCAGCAATGCACACAGCAGCTGCATGAGCGCTGGCCAGCACGCCCTACCACTGAACAGCCCTCCAACCAGCCTTTACAAGCGGGCTTTCTGTTCAGCGGCCAATCCCACGACGTCGTGCCACGTCGGCTGCTATTGGATAATCGGCTGACGCCATTGGAGCGAAATGCCTGGCAGGTATTTCGACTCATGCTGCAAGGTCAGGGCGTAGTCACTCCGCGCTATGAAGATTTGCAGCCTTATCTCTCAAGCGTGCCCTACGGTATGTCAGCCTCGCGTGAAACCATTGCTCGCGTGTTGACGATGCTTAGGCTCACTCGCTGGCTCAGTTTGGTGAGCCGCGGTCGCGATCAACTCAGTGGACGGCTACAAGGTTCTTTGTACGTTCTGCACGATGAGCCGTTAACCCCCGCCGAAGCCATGGAGCTGGATCAGGACTACCTAGAACTGGTCGGACATGCCCTCAATCATGCGACGAAGGCCGTGCGAATTGTCGCTCAGCACATTGTGGAGGAGGTCCGACAGGACACGAATATCGATCGGGATCGGTTACCGACTCGGCTCGACAGCTGGGGCGAACAGTGGACGCAACAGGGCTTGGATCAGCCACCCGGTGATGCATTCCACGATTCCGAACGGGGGGAAGATCACCACGTTCGGAATCGTGCAGCCCCTCGTTCGAATTCCGAATCAGGCTTGAACGCTAATGTTTGCAGCACCGTACGGAATCCGAACGCCGCCTGTACTGTATTAAAAGAAAGTAATTGTACAGTACCGCGCGCGACCTCTGCTGTGGATAACCTGCACTGGCCCACTTCGCTGCACCTGAGCCCAAGCGAACGTCAGGCCGTCACCGTGGCGCTGAACAAGCTCAGAACGACGGACCAACAGGCGGTGCTTAACGAAGCGGGGGCGCGCTGTGCGGCCGGTGGTATACGTAAGCCAGCGGCCTATCTGATGGGCTTGGCCCAGCGTGCGCTGAAGGGCGACTTTCGTCCTTGGGCAAGTCAGGCCGAACCATCACCTATCGCAGAGCCGCCCCCACCTGCCCCCCCGCGGCCATCTCGAAAAAAGGGCGAACCTGCTTCAGCCCTCGCCCAAGCGTGTCTGAATGAGCTGCGCCAGCTGCGTAGACGCGGTGGAGCTCAATAGATTTGATGCCAGTGGCATCAAATCCATAGCGTACCGATCTACGAAAATATCGGACCGAACCGTGGAGCGTTTAGGGAAACGCCGGGGCGTAGTTCCAATAAAACGTAGACGTCAGGAGTTTGCCCTCTCTCACAAAACCGAACAGACCGCGTTCAGCTTTTTGGCTGCCCTTGTCCCTCATCTGTCGCAACGTTTCCGTCCAAGCCTATGCGAGGACGACACGATGGCCGATCACTATCAGCTCAACCTGGGCTCATTGCGCAGCAGCATCACCCTGACCCTGCACACACACCACGCCGCCCGAATCTGGCAAGGTCGAAACGCACGCGAAGGCGTCCACTCGATTATGGGTATGGCGGGCTACATCAGTGTCACTAACCTGATCAAACAAGCCGCAGCGCAGGACGATCCTTATGCCGACTGGGCGATCGTGCAGCTCGAAGAAAAATTGATGCAGGCCAAAACTGGGATGCTGGAACTGACCCAGCAGTTGGACCGGATCAGACAGGACCTGCCGACGCAGATCGACATGAGCGATAACCTCAACATCCACCCCGTCACCTTACCCTTGTACATCGGCAGCCAGCTGGGGTTTCTCGCCGTCTACCTGCTGACTGACTACGACACGCTGGTGCGACATACCCTATTGGCCCATCACACCGCCTTGATCGGTCGCCGGGACATGGAAGCCTGGATTGACGACGGCGCCCATCTGCTGCGCAGCCTGCTCGGTCAGGCGCAGCGCTATCGGCATGCTGGTGCCACCCGTGATGACATGGCGGCGAACAACGCTCGTGCTCTAGCGGCCATGGAGAAGTTTGGATTACCCCCTATGGACATCCTTGAGGGACATCGTCGCTCCCAGTTCGCGCCACCCATCATTCGTCATGGTGCTGTGGCAGTGGATAATGCTGACGCATTGGCAGAGGAAGCTTTAGAGCCATCTGCGACAGTCGATGAGCCGGAGGACGAAGTATGAAGCCCCTAATCCCGACTCAACCAATGCCCCTCAAAACGCTAACATCGGATGCCTATCGACAGCTCGAACACGCAGTCTCCCTAAAAGGCCTTTTAAAACCTTTTAAGGGTAAGGGGGAGCTGGAATACCTGGCACAGGTGGCGAGGGAAACCGAGGTGCAGTTATGTCGTCTGATGGAGGCTGTGGCGCAGCAGGCCGGACAATCTCCTTACTCGTTGCTGGATATCCGATTGGTGCTGCAGAACACCAGCGCGGGCAGCACCTTTTTGCGATGGCGCACCCGTGACTTCGCCCGTATGGGCGTTGCGATCTGGGAGCGCCAGGTCTCCAACAAGGCCTTGCCGCAAGCCGTACGCGAGGGCCTGCACCGTTTCGAATGCGAGCGCATTGCACTGAACTTGCAGATGAGCGTGGTGCATTCGCTCTACCGTCAGGCTTCAACCTGCGCAATCAAAATGGCCAGCGCCGAACGGCTGCTGCGCCAATTCACACCAGCAGCGGAGACATCACGATGAGTACCTTTTTCGTCGGTGAAGGCAACATCGGCAGTGCGCCAGAGTTTCAGGAGTTCCCATCAGGCAATGACGAGCCACGGCGTTTGCTGCGCCTGAATGTGTACTTCGACAACCCCGTGCCACGCGATGGCAGCTACGAAGATCGAGGCGGCTATTGGGCGCCAGTCGAGCTCTGGCACCGCGAGGCTGAACACTGGAGCACGCTGTACCAGAAAGGCATGCGCGTGTTGGTAGAGGGCCGCACCGTACGCGATAAGTGGGAGGACAGTGAAGACAATGCTCGGGTCACCTTCAAGATCGAGGCGCGTCGTGTCGGCATCCTGCCTCATCGCGTTCAGAACGTGGTCATGCGGGAGCGCTCAAGTGAATCAGCCTCGTCTGCGGCTCCCGTCGGGCAGGCTACAGACCAGGCCAGCTCGCCTGCGTCGAAGTCCAAAAAGCGCAGAGGGCAGCCACCATCGGCATGACTAATTTGAGGCATAAAAATTGCGCCTTTGCGCGAAGTGCCTGGCCTTTCATTACTCGCTGTTCGTGAAGCACTGTCGTCCACGTGGCTACAAGGTAAGTAGCCTCATCCCCAATCAAGACTGCCCTCACCGACTAATATAAGGAACCTGCCATTCAGGTTTCTCATAGCTCGCCACCGCTATTTCCAACAACGCTGCTCCGAACTTAACCCGGAGCAGTTCTATGCGTCTCTTTCTCTGCGAGAAACCTTCCCAAGGTCGTGACATCGCCAAGATTCTCGGAGCCAGCCGACGCGGCGATGGTTGCTTGATCGGACGCGAGACAACCGTCACCTGGTGTATCGGTCACCTGCTGGAAACGGCCCCACCTGAAGCCTATGGCCATCAGTACAAAACCTGGTCGTTGGATCATCTACCGATCATTCCCGCGCAGTGGAGGGTTGAGGTCAAACCCAAGACCGTCGCGCAGTTCAAAATCATCAAACACCTGCTCAGCGAAGCTGCCACCGTCGTCATCGCCACCGACGCCGATCGCGAAGGTGAAATGATTGCCCGCGAGTTACTAGAGCTCTGTAACTATCGTGGCTCTGTTGAGCGCCTCTGGTTATCCGCACTCAACGAGGCGTCGATTCACAAAGCACTGTCGTCGCTGAAGTCTAGTCAGGAAACCTTCCCGCTCTATCACTCAGCCCTCGCCCGCAGCCGCGCCGATTGGCTGATTGGTATGAATCTCAGTCGTTTGTTTACTCTCCTAGGACGGCGGGCGGGCTATGACGGCGTGCTGTCGGTTGGACGCGTCCAGACGCCCACTTTGCGCTTGGTGGTTGAACGAGACCGCGCGATTGCCAGCTTCGTCTCCGTGCCGTACTGGGTCGTGGAGGTGCACCTGTCTTCAATGGGACAACCATTCATCGCGTCGTGGATACCGCCAAGCTCAGGACGTGACGAAGCCGGTCGCTGCCTGCAGCAGGCGCTTGCCAGTCAGACCGTCCTAGCGATTTCTAGCAGCAAGACCGCCATCGTAGTCTCGCTGCAGACTGAGCATTTCCGCGAAGCGCCACCCCTGCCCTTCGACCTGAGCACACTGCAAGAAGTCTGTTCACGCAAGTTGGGACTCGGCGCGCAGGAAACCCTGAACATCGCGCAAGCCTTATATGAAACCCACAAAGCCACCAGCTATCCGCGCAGCGATTGCCGCTATTTGCCAGAGAGCATGTTCAACGAGGTCGCCGCGGTATTCGATGCCCTGCTCAAAATGGATCCCGCGTTACGCCCAGCGCTCGGAAGCATCGATCGATCATTGCGCTCACGAGCATGGAACGATGCCAAGGTCACTGCGCACCACGCCATCATCCCCACCACCGAGCCGGCGAACCTTGAGCGGATGTCAGAACAAGAGCGCCAAGTCTACGAACTGATTCGTAGCCACTACCTCGCGCAATTCCTGCCGCATCACGAGTTTGATCGAACCGAGGTCGAACTGGGCTGCGGCGCCGAGTGTTTGTCTGCTGTTGGCAAACAGATCCTCATCCAAGGCTGGAAAGGCTTACTCTCCGACAACGCCGAAGGCGATGAACCCAGTCAAAAGTCCCAGGTTTTGCCCGCCCTACAGCAGGGTATGCAGTGCGCAGTGGACAACGTCGAACTCAAGTCCATGCGCACCGCTGCGCCCAAACCGCTCACCGAGGGCGATCTGATCAAGGCGATGAAAAACGTCGCCAAGCTGGTCAACGACCCGCGCCTGAAACAGAAACTTCGGGATACCACCGGTATCGGCACCGAAGCCACGCGAGCCGGCATTATCAAGGGGTTGATTGAGCGCGGTTATTTGCTGAAGAAAAAACGTGCCTTAACGGCCTCCGCAGCGGCCCACACACTAATCGAAGCCGTGCCCGCCGCAGTCGCCGATCCGGGTATGACAGCAATCTGGGAGCAAGCTCTGGATGAAATCGAAGCAGGACGTCTGACCTTGGAGGCGTTCGTCGCAAAGCAGGCGAACTGGATTGCTAAGTTGGTCGAACACTATGGAGCGCTCAACTTGTCGATACCGGTCGATGCCGGCCCGGCCTGCCCCATTTGCAATGCCTCAATGATCAAGCGGAAGGGCAAATCTGGGCCGTTCTGGTCATGCTCGCAGTATCCGAACTGCAAGGGCACTACGCCGTTCAGAAAAGAGACGCGCCGCCCATGACAGTTCGATTGAGATCAACATGAAGTTAGGGTGGTGCACCGCTCAGTGCATCATCAGCGGCGCCTGATACCGCTCCAAGTCGATCAAAGGTTGTCCGACTTCACGGGCCAAGGCGATGCCTGTCGCTATCCATATCTGCCCCAGTTCGTTAAACGCTTTCAGGTGAGCAGGATCTTCGTTAAGCCAATGAACAAGGTTGTCGCGGTGTTCGGGATTATCAGGGCAGTCATGGATCTTGACGAACAGCTCCAGTGTTCGATCCCAGATCAGGTCCATAACGCTCTCTCGCTGCTCATCCATGCTCAACCCTGCCTCCCTTTGGCCCTATCAGGCCGCTCAGTCTCGCTGGTCACTTCGGCCTCTGATTCCTAGAGGAATAGATCTCACGTCGCGACAAACAGCTATTTCAGTCAATATGGCAACCCTTTAAGTCGATACTCAACCGTTAAGGATGTTCATGTCAATGGGTCTTTGCTCAACCATTCGGGTTGAATTGGAGAACTCATCACTTGGCACATAAACATCCGACCCAAGCCCAAATCGGGCGCATGATCGCGAAACACCGCACTCAGCGTAATCTGACCCAGGAAGAGGTGGCTGAACGCCTGGGGATCGGCAGCGAAGCCATTTCGCGCCTTGAGCGGGGTGTGGTGGAGCTTTCCGTGGTCAAGCTGATGCAACTGGCAGACGTCTTCGACTGCCGGATGGATGAACTGCTGACGGAGTCGAGCAGTCGCCCCAACGACCAGGGCCAGATGATCGCGGGCCTGCTGAGCGGCCTTCAAGAAAGCGACCGTGCCTTTATCCTGACGACCGTCGAACAGCTGGCCGATCATCTCAGTAGCAAATAATCTCTCAGCACACTGGCTTGACGTCCTCCCACCCCCTCTGCTGTAGTGCCTCAGAATCATCGTTTGCGACGACCCAAGACCGATTCGCTCCGGGTAGCTCGGTCGGACTCTTAGAGTTCGGAGCCTTCTCTTCTGCGGAATTTCATTTCCCGCTTCGTGTTCGACCTGATTGTTGTGGCGGATGACCGCTGTTGCCTCTGCCAGGCATCAGCGGTCATCCGCTACGGCGATCGCATTCAGTCCCGGAGCCCGCCGGGGAAACACTGGGCACCCTTTGTGCGCGGATGTGTGCCAGCGTATTCCGACCCAGGCCACGATAAGGGTCGGTTGGTGAATCATGGCGCAGTTAAATCAAGTTTTGCGAGGAGCTTGTCGACTGCGTCAGACCGCCTAAGGTGGCTTTTCTATTCCTCGCCTGGCACCCCGCCAGGCCTACTCTTCACTTTCTTCAGTCCAGTGATTGCCACTGAATTCCAGCCTAAAAAAATCGGCTTACGGCGTCTTGACGCTCCCCTGTGACGGGCTTATACAAAGGGTGTGGTTCGCTGTCGTTGACAGCACAGCCCAGGTAGCTTGAACCTTCAAGGCTACGCCACGCTCGTGGTGGTTTACCCAAGTGCGATCAGCATTCGGAGGCTCGCACGATTACCGCTTCAGCGGTGGTGAATGCCCACTACCCTAGATCCGCAGATCTGCTGCGGATTTCTCCTCTGCTGCACCTCTATTCTCCAGGCGCATCGATCTGATGGTCATCGGCTTGCCGGTGACGAGTCGTTCATCGTTCGCCTTCACCTAACCCACCCTGACGGGGACTCACTTCCCCGTCAGGGGCTGTGCGTCGCCGTTTTCCCTTGAAACAGGAGAACCACCATGGCCCACGCCAACCAATCCCAAGAAGCGACCACTTACTTCAATCTGCACACCGTCGGCATCGGCTACCTCAACCGTGTTCGCGAAGTACAAGTCCGCCGTGGCCAGCCGTTCATGGCCTGCGATATCGCCGCCCTGCACGGTGCCACAGATGCGGTCGAGTACACTCGCCTCGACTGCAAAGTCGCTGGAGGCGAAGCTGAACGCTTGATTCGTCTCTATATGGACGCCGTCAAAGCCGAGAAAAAGGTTTTGCTGTCGTTCCGTATCGGCGACCTGTGGATCGACCCATTTCTCTATGAGAAAGGCGATAAACAAGGCCAACCGGGCGCTAGCCTGAAAGGTCGTCTGCTGTACATCGACTGGATCAAGGTCAACGGCACGTTCGAATACAAAGCGCCTGCCAGGCAGGAGGCAACAGCACCAGCTGAGCAAGCGCCAAACAGTGAGCCATCCCCAACATCGGCTGATGCCGAAGTTGAGGAGACCGACAACCCAGCAGAGTCCAGGATTGAATCTGAATCTGCACCCACTCCCCGCACGGCCCGCCGTGTCACCACAAGCACTGTTCAGCCCGCCTGAACAATTCACGATGTTTACATTAAGGCGCTCAATCGAGCGCCTTTTCTTCAATCAGCACAGGAGACCCCACATGGAATCCTTCTGGCTTTGCGACGACTGCCTGTTCGCTGCGGCTTACGAGGACTACAGCACGTTATCGCTCTACTACACGACCGATGAGATCGAGAAACGCATCGCCGGTATCCATCTTGGACTGGTCCGGCTAATGCCCATCAGTGCCGACTTCGATCCCGAAACTGGCCGGGGAATAAGAACCTTCTCTCCGTTGCCCTGCGACGGTTGTGACTCACATCTGCACGGACAACGCCACCGATTCACTCGGCTGTAAACAGCGCGTCATCGGGCAATGCCCGTCACTCTATATCCACCTCGGGGACAACACTCCCCTCGGGTGTGTACCCCCGGATTGTTCCCTTCGGAGGTACCTCATGAACACCCAGCTCACCCTGATTGAAGCCTCGGATGTCGAGGCTGATCGTATCGCCCAGGAAAACCAGTTGATCGACGAAGCGCTGCACATTCTGGATCGTCGGCTGTTCACCCGCGGCCCCAATCTGACGTCACCTGACGCCGTGGCCTCATACTTAAAACTGCATATCGCACCCCAAGAGCATGAGGTTTTCGGTGTGATTTTTCTCGATGCTCGCCATCGCGTTCTGGCATTCGAGATCCTCTTTCACGGGAGCATCAATGGCGCCAGCGTTTACCCCCGCCAAGTCGTCAAGCGCTCCCTAGCGCATAACGCAGCAGCCGCGATTTTTGTTCACAACCATCCCTCCGGTTGCACGGAACCCAGCCTGGCGGATCATGCCTTGACCGCAAGACTGAAGGAGGCCTTGACCTTGGTCGAAGTCCGCGTACTGGATCATTTCATCGTCGGTGAAGGTCGCCCTCTCTCCCTTGCCGAGCATAGCTGGCTTTAACCCCCCAAAGGCGTCTTCGGACGCCTTGTTCATTTCCCTTCTGGAGAACCCTCATGAACCCAACAACCCAACCCCCGGCTCTGCTGGAAACCTCAAACCCGTTTGCTCGCGGCTACAACAACTTGCATATCGAACGACTGCTACAGATCGCCTATGCAAATGACTGCCCACCGTGCATTCGCCCCGTACACGACGCACAATCCCATCTGCCCGACGATGCGTTAGAACTGTTCCCTTGTCTGTTCAACGACGACTTCGCTCTGATCAGCGAGGGCCAGTCCACTCCGGATGAATTGAATGAACGCTTCCAGTCCACCGGACTGGTGCGGCAAGTGATCTATGCCGTAACTGGCGAAATGCTCAACGAACGACATCACGTCGGTGACCTGTATTCCCTGGAAGAAGCCCAAGCCATGGTCCATCGTTTGAGCTTCGACACAGGACACTACAGTCGAGCCTGGGAGATCAGTGCCGCACACCTCACTGACGAAGTACTGCGCCACTTGGAAAGCCGAGTTGGCAATTTCGACTCCAAGCCAACCGGACTGCTGTTTGAACCCTTTGCCCTGCCAGACTGCAATGGCGTCGGATGTAAGCTGATCGGAACGCCCTGGACCGACGATAACTTGGTGAAGATCGAGGGCAATCCTTACTCTTCGCTGAGGCAAGAGCAGCTCGACGCCGGCACGCCGGAGGCCTTGGTCAACGTACTGTATCTGGCGGCATTAGCGGATGTGAGGTTGTTGATTTTCGACCCCGACGCTGCCGTCTTGGATGGGCTAGCCATTTTTGATGAGTAGCAATGCCTTCGGCGTTAACACGACTCGCCTTGAATCAACTTTCTCACTGAATGAATCCTTCACCTCATGTCAGGTTCTGCACGGAATCTGACATGAGGTTTTTTCCATGGTGCGTTTTTTCACGCCTGTCTGCCTGCTGGGCTTGTTGAGCGCCTGCACCGCGCCAATCCCAACCCCATTGCCGACTCATCCAGAGATTGACGGTGGCTCCAATCGACCCCAGTTATCGAGGAGCCCAGCCGACGAACGCCATCCGTCAGAGCTCCGCTATGGCCGCTATACGCTGGTCAGCACCGAGCCCACCACGGAACAACGTGATCTTCTCGCTCAAATCGTTGACGTGAGCATTCCGTCCAACCTGAATCCTTCGGTACAGGAAGCAATGCACTACGTGCTGCAGCGCTCGGGTTATTCGCTCTGCCCTGCCGAGGAACCAGTGAAAATACTGTTTACCCGGGCTCTGCCCGCCGCCCATTACCGACTCGGCCCGATCTCATTACGCAACGCGCTACAAGTGCTGGCAGGCCCCGCATGGCAACTCACGACCGATGAGGTCAGCCGTTCGGTCTGCTTCGAACGGGAGAAAAATGATGCTGGCAAGGTGCGGGCCACACCAACCTCGTCCCATCAGTCGGAGGCACGCCCATGAAAGCCTCGACATTTCAAACTCTCATTGTCGGCTCCCTTTGTCTGGCGGTCTCCGGGCTTAGTGGTGGCTTGTATAACCAGTATCAACGCGTGACCGAGCTGGAAAATGCGAACGCCCAACGCTTACAGACCCTGGATACCCTGCAACGTGGTTCAAGCACCCTCATGGATGCACAGGAGAAGCTGCAGTACGCACTGAAAGACCTGAAGCAAACGGTCGATACAGGTGAGCAACAGGCCAATATCCTCGATCCGATGTTGGATCAATGGGCACAAGAGATACAGGAGCTACGCGACGGCCTGGCAGACCGTGCCACCGCAGCCGACATGATCGCGCTACGCGCACGACTTGAGCACGTCGAGCAGCGACTCCTGGACCTCGAGACCCAGCCATCACTCCCATCACCGGCGCCTTCCTCGGCCAAGTCGAAAAAAACCGCTCGCCCCAAACCTGCCCCGCTCTCGCCGCCGTTCTCAGTGTTGAGTGTCGAGTCCCGCGGTGGCGAGCGCTTTCTGGCAGTCGCTCCTCCTGATAGTCGCTCGCTCAGGGATATCCGGTTGCTGCACAACGGCGAGCAGCTCGGCGCCTGGCAGCTGAAGGTGCTGGAGCAGAGCGCGGCCATCTTCGCGGTGACCGCTCAGCCAGACCAGACAGTGCAACTCCCTTGAGAAGCGATTATGTACCGAGCGCTGCTGTCCCCCATCGTCTGTCTCGTTTCATTGCTTAGCACGGGCCCTGCGATGGGCAACCCTGTCACGACACCGTCGCGGATCCAAGACACACAGTCCACTCCGCTGGGGCGCTCACACTCTGGACAGGCGGCAAGCTGGAGTCTAACGGAGCAAGAATGGACACGCTTCGAACAGATCCAAGCCGGCCCGCGTGGTTTCTGGAGCCCTAACCTCGATCCGCTGACTGCGCTCGGCGTCGAGGCAGAGACCGACCAAGAGCGCCAGCGTTATGCGGAGTTGCAGGTAGCGCTGGAAGCCAAACGCGCCGAACGCGAGTTGGCCTACCAAAACGCTTACAACGCGGCCTGGGCCAAGCTGTTCCCCGGGCTGCTGCCGATCCAGGGTATGGCACCCCCACCCCCTGCCAACTCATTGGCCGCACCGCGACAGGCCCTGTTTGTAGAGGACAACTGCGCGGCGTGCAACGCCCAAGCGAAACTTCTGCAAAGCAGCGACATGGCTTTCGATATCTACCTAGTGGGCAGCCAGGGCGAGGATGAACGCGTCCGTAGCTGGGCTCGTCAAGCAGGCATCGATCCAGCCAAAGTTCAGCGTCGGCAGATTACCTTGAACCATGACCGTGGTCGCTGGTTCAGCCTGGGTGCCCCTGGACCATTGCCCGCCACGCTTCAGCAGGTGAATGGACAATGGCAACGCCTCGATTGAGCGGTATTGCACTCATGCTGACGGTGCTCGCCGTCCAGGCTGATGAACTTCCGCCCCCCGCGTACCAATTGGCAGCGCATAACGCGGACATTCCTTCCAGGGTGTTATTCGCAATTGCTCTGCAGGAGAGTGGGATCCACGTCCGTGGTCGGCTGCTGCCCTGGCCCTGGACACTGAATATCGCAGGAACACCCTACCGCTTCGCCACTCGGCAGGCAGCCTGTCACGCTTTACTTCAGGCGCTCGCCCGGCAGGAGGCCAAGCGGGTGGATGTCGGACTTGGGCAAACCAACCTAGGTCATCACGGACAACGTTTTTCCAGTCCCTGCGAAGCCCTTGACCCCTATCAGAATCTCGCCGTGACCGCCGCGCTATTGCGGGAGCATCACGCCGTTACCGGCGATTGGGTGTCAGCTGCGGGACGCTATCACCGCCCGGCGGGAGGAATGCCGGCCGCACGTTACCGCGAGGGTTTCTCTCGGCAACTCGAACGTCTGCCGGTTTCTTTCAGGCAGGGCACATCACCATGAAACGAATACCTCTTACCCACTATTTCCTCCTGTTTTTAGCACCTTTCGCTCAGCCGGAACTGACCGTTGCCGGAGACCAACCTAGCGGCTTCGTCCGGCCCCAATTTCAGGTTTCCGGGTCGACAACAAATAGCAACATCCAGCCTTCTCGAGCCATGCATGCGGACCTGTCCGCGTTTGCCGATGAAGCATGGATACTGCCCGTCCGGAGCTCCCACTTGAGCCCCGGCCAGATCACGTCTCGCGCCCTGAACATGCCGGGCTTACGATCATTTTTCCTGGTCGGTGAGGATCCCCAATCGTTGGCTTGGTTGCGTCAACGTGCGGCTAAACTGCAGGAAATGGGTGCGGCTGGCCTCGCCGTGGAAGTAACCGATACTGAAGCCCTGGCCCGGATTCGAGCAGCTGCTCCCGGCATCACTATCCTGCCGGTCAACGGCAACGACATTGCCACCCGTTTGCAGATTGAGCACTACCCCGTCCTGATCACCGCCACTTCACTGGAACAGTGAGCCCAAGTCGTGGCCGAGCATGCGATGGAGTCCAAGCTCCGGCCAGCGGTAGAACTGTACACCGTAGCGATCTGCATCGCCGCCGCGGTGTTGTGCGTGTACTCGCCCTGGGCTGTAACTCTATCACCCGAGATCGGTCTGGTTGCTGCGCTGGCCTATGCCTTGTTCGGCCTGATCCGACTGCGACAAGCCTGGGAGGTGCTGCGCTATCGGCGCAATATCCGTCGGTTGCCCCGCTACGAACTGACCAGCCGTCAGATTCCGGTCAGCCGCAAGCGTCTGTTCATGGGCCGCGGCTTTCGCTGGACCCGCCTGCACACCCAGCGCTTGGTCGAGGCGCAGGATCCGGCTGTCGCGCACTATGTCGACCAACCTCTCCGTTATCGCCTGGCCCGCGGACTCGAACGTCGACTGGAACATGCACCGTTTCCACTCTCTACATTGGCGCGTGTCACGGTCTGGGACAGCGCTTTCAACCCGTTGCGCCCATTACCACCGGTCGGTGGCTCGTCGCTGTTGCATGGGGTCGAGCCCGATGAAACTGAAGTCGGTCTGCCGCTGGGTGAACGAGTCGGACACACCTTGGTGCTCGGTACTACTCGTGTCGGTAAGACGCGACTCGCTGAGGTGTACATCACCCAGGACATTCACCGTGTCGAACATGAGGTGGTCATCGTCTTCGATCCGAAGGGTGATGCCGACCTACTCAAACGCATGTACGTCGAAGCCAAGCGGGCCGGCCGGGAGAAGGAGTTTTATGTGTTCCATCTGGGCTGGCCGGAGATCTCTGCCCGATATAACGCCGTTGGCCGTTTCGGACGTATCTCGGAAGTGGCGTCGCGCATCGCCGGGCAACTCAGTGGTGAAGGTAATTCCGCAGCTTTTCGTGAGTTCGCCTGGCGTTTCGTCAACATCATCGCCCGCGCTCTGATTGAGTTGGGCCGACGCCCAGACTACCTACAGATCCAACGGCATGTGGTCAATATCGATGCATTGTTCATCGAATACGCCCAGCAGTTTTTCGCCAGAACCGATCCGAAAGCGTGGGAAGTGATCGTCCAGCTTGAAGGCAAGCTCACCGAGAAGAACATCCCCCGGCATATGGTGGGACGCGAAAAGCGGGTGGTGGCCATCGAACAATACCTGGCGGCGAAGCGGGTGTTTGATCCGGTAATGGACGGATTGCGTTCGGCGGTGCGTTATGACCGCACCTACTTCGACAAAATTGTTGCCTCGCTACTGCCGTTGCTGGAGAAACTTACCACCGGTAAGACCGCTCAGTTACTAGCCCCCAACTACACCGATCTGGATGATCCGCGGCCGATCTTCGACTGGATGCAAGTCATCCGAAAACGCGGCATCGTTTATGTCGGCCTCGATGCACTGACCGATGCCGAGGTGGCTGCCGCCGTGGGCAACTCCATGTTCGCCGACTTGGTCTCGGTCGCGGGCCACATCTACAAACATGGCATTGACCACGGCCTGCCCGCATCGGGCAGCAGCAGTGAGAAGCTGCCGATCAACCTGCACGCCGATGAGTTTAACGAGTTGATGGGCGATGAGTTCATTCCGCTGATCAACAAGGGTGGCGGTGCCGGCATTCAGGTGACGGCCTACACCCAGACCCTCAGCGACATCGAAGCGCGAATCGGTAACCGGGCCAAGGCCGGCCAGGTGATCGGCAATTTCAACACCCTGCAGATGCTACGCGTGCGTGAAACCGCTACCGCGGAGTTACTCACCAAGCAGTTGCCTATGGTGAATGTACTTACGAAAACGCTGGTGTCCGGTGCCACCGACACCTCCGATCCCGACGCCAACACAGACTTCACTTCGTCTTCGCAGGATCGCGTCAGCAGCACCAGCGTGCCGTTGATCGAGCCCGCTCACATCGTCAGCTTGCCCAAGGGGCAAATGTTCTCCTTCCAGGCCGGTGGGCAGCTCTGGAAAGTCCGCATGCCTTTGCCTAAGCCCTCCAACGGTGATGCCATGCCCAAGGACCTGCAGGAGCTTACCCAGCGGATGCGGGCCACTTACAACGAACAGGCGGGCCAATGGTGGAGTGCGAGCGGTGGCGGCCCAACAACCAACTTCGATCTAGATCAGGTGGGGTAGCCCGCCCCGCTGCAGGTTTTGATTCAGCAGAAAACGATCCAGAAGACATCGTGGCGACATCTGCTTTGCAACGCATTGGAGTGAACGATGACGACTTCCGCACCAAACACGCCACCACAACCGATCCAGCCCCCAGGATTAATCGTCTCGGCGATTGGCTTGGTTCTACGCATCATCGGTTTGCTGATCGCCTCGTTGCTATTCTCGATCCTCATTGAGTTCGTTGGTCTACTGCTGTTCTGGAGCGACCAGGGTTGGCGACACAGCCAAGCCATGTTGAATAGCGAGTTGGGATGGCTCACCGAGCACTTCAAAGCCTCACTCATCCTCCAACAACCCGGGCCAACGATTGTCCAGTGGTTGGATCTCCTCAATCAGTGGCTGCTAGTCAAGACTGGCTTTGCGGATTTTGCCCGGCAAGCGAGGGTGTCGAGCCAGGGCAACGGGTTTGGGAGTTGGATCACCCACCTCTACGTGAGTATTGAGGATTTCGTGCTGGCAGCGGTGTATGTGACCTTTACCTTCGTGGTGCGCCTGACCATCCTGTTCCTGGCCATGCCGCTGTTCTTGCTGGCCACATTCACTGGTTTTGTCGATGGTTTGATGCGCCGTGATTTGCGTAAATTTGGCGCGGGACGAGAAAGCAGCTTTGTTTATCACCGCGCTAAACGAGCAGTGTTACCACTGTTGATCGTGCCCTGGATCATTTACCTATCTCTGCCCTTTTCGCTCAACCCCATCGCTTTTCTTTTGCCTTGTGCAGTGCTACTAGGAGTGGCAGTAGCAATCACATCGACGACGTTCAAAAAATATCTCTAAATACTTAGTTAAGCTGTTCCCTCAACATCGCAGACGCGGAAATGTACAGCCCTGCTGCCTGGTCGCGCACTTTAGGGCGGGCTTGTGGTGTACCTGAGCGTTTTCATCGCCGTCCGATCAGTATTCGGAGAAGCCTTATTACGATCTCTCTCGACGCTGTGGATCAATTAGCTGAACGCAAGCATCCTCAGTCCTTCCCCAGAAAAAGCGATTTATCAGACCTCAGGTTTCTTGCAGAAAAATTCGACCTCTGACTTGATTCTGCTCCCAGATCCATATGGACCAGCATCATGCCAACTACCGTTTTTCGCTGCTTACTATTCTCGCTGGCTATTGTCGATGGCAGCAGCTATGCCACATCTGGTCATGAGCAGGATCAGCTCAGCCTAGTCCAGCAGCAACTCGACACTCTCGAACGCCTTGCAACGCAAGCTCAGGCAGCCAGCACGGCTGAACCCGACGATCGCTATCGCTTTGACTACCCCCGATTGATTCGAGACATACAGCGCATCCGTCTTGGTGTGCATGGCTATCTCTCCCCTTCACGCGCTCAACCTCGCGATCCCGCTGAATTGGTCGGCGATTACCGCCTCGACACCCCGTCCGCGGAGTCCTCGCCATGAGCATGACTGACGCCCAGATCGCAGCGTTCCAAAACGCCTCCGGTTTCTCGGCACAGAGCAGTTCGACGCTATGGCTGTCTCTGGTTCTCGTTCTGGCTTTGCTTTGGTGCGCCTGGGTGATGTGGACGGCCTACCGGGGTTGGGCCACTGGCAGTGTGCGCTTTGGAGCCTTCGGTGGCAGCGCCGCACGCGTGCTGCTCACCTTGCTGGTTTTGATGTTCTTCACCCTGTCTTAACACCGGAGATCACCATCATGCTCAAGTGCCTTGCCCCCCTAAAAAACAATTTGCGAGATCATACGAACCAGCGCTTAATCGGTCTGCTGCTGGTACTCGGTCCAAGCCTGGCTTTTGCCGAGTTACCGACAATGGAAGCCCCTTCGCGCGGCGAGGGTTCCGGTCTGATCGAGACGATCAAAAACTACGCCTATGACGGCGGCATCCTACTCGGCCTGCTGATCGCCCTTCTCGCATTTCTTGGTGTGGCCTGGCACTCGCTGACCGTCTATGCCGACATACAGAACCAGCGAAAGACTTGGAAAGACCTTGGTGCAGTGGTCAGTATCGGCGCCCTGCTCGTGGTGATCATTATCTGGTTCTTGACCAAGGCTGCCGCGATTCTGTGAGGTCGGTATGAACGACACAATCGAACGCCTTGCCGACGGTACCTTGGTTTTTCTGCCCGAGCGACTCAATCGTGATCCCGCCGTATTGCGAGGGTTGACCAATGATGAGATGTGGGTAGCACTCGGCACCGGCGCTGTCGTTGGCCTGCTGCTGGGCGTTCCTCTGGCGATTGCCACCGCTTCCATTGCCATAGCGCCGACCGGCATGATCGCCGGCATGGCAGTGGTGTTATTGGCCGGTGGCACGCTACTGCGCCGGGCCAAACGGGCTCGCCCCGAGACCTGGTTGTACCGCAAACTCGAATGGGTACTGGCTAGCCGTTGGCGCCTGGGGCGCGGCGGTTTGATCCTCCACTCCGGTGTTTGGACAGTTCGCCGCTCACGTCGACTTCGCCCTGCCCTGTCCCGGTGGCAGCCATGAGCCGATTTCGGAACAAAGTGGATGCCCAACAGGCCCATATCTTCAGCCTGCGTCTGGCGGTAGTGATCCTTGCCCTGGTCTGTGCCGGGCTCTGGTACGGCTGGCGCTCGGCACCTACCGATCTGACCGTGCATGTACCGCCAGATTTGCGCTCAGGCAGCACTCGCAAATGGTGGGATATCCCTTCAGAGAATGTGTATGCCTTTGCCCTGTACATCTTTGGCCAACTCAACCGCTGGCCCTCGGATGGCGAGCAGGATTATCGCCGAGCCATCTATGGCTTGCAGCCCTACCTGACCCCAGCCTGCAAGACCTTCCTCGACGGCGACTACGAATACCGCAAGGCCGCCGGCGAACTCCGCCAGCGGGTGCGTGGCGTCTACGAAATTCTGGGCCGAGGCTACAGCGAAGATCCGGAACTCAGGGTCAAGCAACTCGATCGCGACAGCTGGCTGGTCACCCTCGACCTCAACGCCGATGAGTATTACGCCGCCGAACCGGTGAAACGGGTGGTGGTGCGTTATCCATTGCGCGTGGTGCGTTTTGATCTGGACCCCGAACGCAACAAGTGGGGGCTGGCATTGGATTGTTATCAGGGCACGCCGCAAAAAATCGCTCTGCCTGGAGGTGAGCCATGAAGCGGATTTTTACCCCGGGGCTCACCATCGCACTGATGCTATGGGGAGCAGCAGCGCAGGCCGTCGAGTTGATGCGCTGGGAACGCCTCCCTCTCGCGGTCCCGCTGGTGATCAATCAGGAACGAGTGGTCTTTATCGATGAGGATGTTCGAGTCGGCCTGCCCTCAACTCTGACAGGCAAACTGCGCGTGCAATCATCCGGTGGCGCGCTGTATCTGCGCGCGTCGGAAGCCATTGCTCCGACCCGACTACAACTGCAATCGGTCGCGACGGGCGAGATTATCCTCTTGGACATTGCAGCCACGCCTGGCGATCAACCGCTGGAGCCCGTGCGTATTCTCAAGAATGCTCCGGTACAGGCGACTGTGGCTGAATCTAACAGCGTCCATGTTCCAGAACGTACGCCGATCCCGGTCGCCTTGACGCGCTATGCCGCACAGAACTTGTACGCGCCGCTGCGCACCGTAGAACCCCTACCCGGCGTACGCCGCGTCCCGCTCAAGCTGCGCAGCGAACTGCCAACCTTACTGCCGACCGAAAACGTGTCCAGCACACCCATAGCCGCCTGGCGACGCGGTGATTACTGGGTGACGGCAGTGAAGTTGCGCAATCGTGGTTCAGAGTCGGTGCAACTCGATCCGCGCCAGATCCAGGCCAAGCTGTTCTCCGCAGCCTTCCAGCATGCTTTCCTCGGGCCTGTCGGCAGCGCTGAAGACACCACGATCGCCTACCTCGTCACTCGCGGTGCCGGCCTCGAACACGCCGTGCTACTCCCGCCCGTTGCGCGAGGTGCTGACGATGAAAGCTAACGCCTTGCTCAAATGGTTGGTACCGGCTGCGCTACTGGCCGTGGTGTTGATCATCCTGAAAACCTGGGTCGCGGGCGGCAGCGCTCCCTATCCAGCTAGCCCAGTTGATCAGGACAATATTCAGTTATCCGCCGAGCAAGCCAAGTCGCTCGGCATTGCTGGCGATACCCCCCGCGATACGGTCGCCACCCTGGTCGGCCAGGTGAAGGCCATGCGCAGCGACATGCTCGGTTTGAAGAAACACAACGATTCGCTACAGACGGAAAACAACCGCCTGCGCGAGCGGGAAAACAGTGTTGATTCGCGTATCCAGACGGCGCTTGGCAGCGTGACTCAACAGGTCGACGAAAGTCGCCGACAAGCCAACGAGGCTCGACTCAAAGCGGAACAAGACAGTCGCCAGGCCCGTGGTCTGCTGACGCAATTGCAGGAGCAGCTGTCGGGGCTGACCGGCAAAGACAAGGATATGCCTATCGGACTGGGGCTTGAGCCGGGCGAAGGCTCCCAGTTCGAACGGCAGCATTCTGCCAATGATGCACTGCAGTGGATCGAGCCCTCGGATGCTCTGCCCAGCGACGCCCAGGGCAAAACCAAGACCGCGTCCGCCCTGAGTCTGCCTACTGCCTTCAACTCACTGGAGGGTTTGAAGGACAATGCCATCGACCGCAGCCAGAAGCAGTTACGCGAGGTCACCAAGGGTGAACGTGACCAGACACGCTCCGCTGATCGTACCGAAGGCGCGAAGCCGGTCTACACCATTCCCGAAAACGCGACATTGACGGGCTCGGTCGCTATGACCGCGCTGATTGGCCGAGTCCCAGTGGACGGCACCGTGAATGATCCCTACCCCTTCAAGGTGCTGGTTGGTCCGGAGAACCTGACAGCCAACGGCATCGATCTGCCGGACGTTGCGGGCGCCGTAATGAGCGGCACGGCGTCCGGTGACTGGACTCTGTCTTGCGTACGCGGACAGGTCGAGTCAATTACCTTTGTGTTTACCGATGGCACCATCCGCACGGTGCCTCAGCCGAAGGCAGTAGCTAGTCGCAATGCCTCTACCACCCAGAGGTCAAACACCGACAAGATTCGTGGCGGCCTCGGTTATCTGTCCGATCCGTATGGCATTCCTTGCATCGCCGGCGAGCGCCGCTCGAACGCTCAGCAATACCTCGGTAGCCAGAGCCTGATCACCGCCGCCGGCGCCGGCGTCGCCGCCTTGCTCGGGGATGAGCAGAACAACAGCAGCGTGATCAGTTCAGGTGGCAGCACGCTCGGGGTTACCAACAGCATGGGCAACAGCGCGCTGAATTCAATTCTCAGCGGTGGGGTCAGCGACATCCGCGAGTGGGTCAACAAACTATATGGCGAAGCCTTTGCTGCCGTGTATGTGCCACCCGCCGCACAGGTCGCACTGCACCTCGACCATGAGATCACCATCGACTACGAGCCCAAGGGCCGGAGCGTTCGCCATGAAAAAGACCATGCCTCCCAGCCTGATCTGGATTAGCTTGCTTTGCTGGGTCCTGACGGGATGTTCCACCGACAAGGAGACGCTGCTGCCCCATGGCGAGCAAACCATGTCGGACATCTGGAACGGCGCCGGTTCACAAGGCACTCAGCAGCAACTGCTGGATGCTCGGCAGCAGCTACGCCGCCCGCTGGCCCAAGCAGATTCCTCCGTTGCTCTCCAGGAACCGTACACGCGCACAGCGGCGAATGAGATCCACAATCTGTTCCCTCGCTTGCCCAACCCCGATCTGGTGCTGTACGTGTATCCGCATTTGAGTGGTACCGAGCAGGCACCGGTCCCGGGTTACTCGACGGTCTTTCCCTTCTACCAACGTGTGCAGTACGCATTACCTGGTGAACGTCAGGAAGACTTGTAGTGCGTAACCGCACTCCTGCTTGGAAAGCCTGGCGCCACCCATTGCGCCCTCGCGCCACCTTGGCCGATGACGCGGCACTCTATGCGCACAATCCAAGCTTCACCGATCATCTGCCTTGGGTCGAATATCTCGACGCCGAACAGTGTTTTCTGCTCGATGACAATTGCTCGGTGGGCGCGGTGTTCGAATTGCTGCCCATGGGCACCGAAGGGCGCGAACCCGATTGGTTGATGGCCGCTCGCGATGCCCTCGAGGATGCCCTGCAGGATAGCTTTGACGAGCTGGACCAAGCGCCGTGGGTGGCGCAGTTTTTCTGTCAGGACGACAACGATTTCACCCCCTACCTGACCCGGCTCACCGATTATATCCAGGACAGCGCGCGAGGCACGGTCTTCACCGAGGCGTATTTGGAGCTCAGCCGCCGTCATCTGAAGGCCATCGCCAAACCCGGTGGTCTGTTTGAGGATCAGGTGGTGACGCGCCTGCCCTGGCGTGGCAATAACCGTCGGGTACGTTTGGTGGTCTATCGCTGGATTGACTCTGGCACTGAGGAGATGGGGCTTACCTCGGTGCAATCCCTGCAACAGGCTTGCGAACGTGTTGCCGCTTCGTTGCAGGCACGCGGAGTGCAAACAACGCGAGTCGATGGCCGAGGTCTGTATGCCTGGTTAGTGCCCTGGTTCAATCCGGCACCCAGCCTCACCGATGAAGCGCCCGAGGAGTTCTACCGCCGCGTGGCCTATCCGGAGTCGGGCGACGGCGAGTCGCTGGAATTGCCCTTCGATCATGACTTCGCCGAGCGGCTGTTCTTCAACGAACCGCGTTCAGATGTGCAACGCGGACTCTGGTTTTTTGACGATCAGCCCCACCGGGTGCTGGTAGTGGACAAACTGCGTCGAGCGCCCTTGATAGGTCAACTCACCGGAGAAACCCGCAAAGGCGACGCGGTGAATGCGCTGTTCGACCAGTTACCCGAAGGCACGGTGATGAGTCTGACCCTGGTGATCAAGCCGCAGGACGTGCTCGAAGACCAGTTAAACTGCCTGGCCCGCAAAGCCATCGGTGAAAACCTGGCCTCGACCCAGACTCGTCAGGATGTCGAAGAGGCTCGCGCGATCATCGGCCGCCAGCACAAGCTGTACCGAGGAACCCTGGCGTTCTACGTACGCGGTCACGATGAACAGCAATTGCACCAGCGCTCGGTCAGCCTGGCCAACGCGCTGTTGGGCGCGGGCCTGCAACCGGTACGTGAAGGCGACGAGGTCGCCGCCTGCAACAGCTATCTGCGTTGGTTGCCGATGGCTTACAACCCAGCACGCGACACGCGCAACTGGTACACCCGCCTGATGTTCGCCCAGCACCTGGCGAACCTAGTCCCAGTCTGGGGCCGCAACACAGGTACCGGCCACCCAGGTATCACCCTGTTCAATCGTGGTGGCTCGCCGTTGAGCTTTGATCCGTTGTCACGCCTGGACCGGGCCATGAACGGCCATCTGCTACTGTTCGGCCCGACCGGCGCCGGTAAGTCGGCCACCCTGGTTACCTTACTGATGCAGGTCATGGCGGTGTATCGCCCTCGCCTGTTTATCGTCGAGGCCGGTAACTCATTTGGCTTGCAGGGCGACTACTTCGCAACGCAAGGCCTGTCGGTCAATAAGGTCCAATTGAAACCTGGCTCCTCGGTCAGCCTCGCCCCGTTCGCCGATGCCTGGCGCCTGGTCGAGCAGCCGGATCAGGTGGCGAACCTGTCGATTGATGAATGGGACGATGAGGCGGTAGCCAGTCGCGAAGACCAGCGCGATGTTCTCGGCGAACTGGAAATAACTGCCCGCCTGATGATTACTGGCGGCGAGGCCAAGGAAGAGGCGCGCCTGAGTCGAGCCGATCGCAGTTTGATCCGCGAATGCATTCTTGACGCGGCGCAGGCCTGCGTCGCCGCAGGCCGGCAGGCGCTGACCCACGACGTGCGGGACGCCTTGCTGCGCGTCGCCGCCGACCCGCACTTACCGGAGAAGCGTCGTGAGCGGGCCCAGGAAATGGGCGAGTCCATCGATCTGTTTTGCCAGAGCTTCGAGGGTGAACTGTTCGATCGCGAAGGTACGCCCTGGCCCGAGAGTGATGTGACCATTGTCGATCTCGCCACTTACGCTCGCGAAGGCTACGAGGCGCAGATGTCCATCAGCTACATCAGCCTGATGAACACCGTGAATAACCTTGCCGAGCGCGACCAGTACCTGGGCCGACCGATCATCATGGTCACCGACGAGGGTCATATCATCACCAAGAACCCGCTGTTGGCGCCATTCGTGGTCAAGGGGACCAAGATGTGGCGCAAGCTCGGAGCCTGGTTCTGGCTGGCGACGCAAAACCTTGCCGACTTTCCTTCCGCCGCGCAGACCATGCTGAACATGATCGAATGGTGGATTTGTTTGAACATGCCGCCCGCGGAAATCGAAGAAATAGCACGGTTCAAGAAACTCACGCCGGCACAGAAAGCCTTGCTGCTCTCCGCCAGTAAGGAGCCCGGAAAATACACTGAGGGAGTCGTGCTCTCGAAGAAGCTCGAAACGCTGTTTCGGGCCGTGCCGCCCAGCCTTTATCTCGCCCTGGCCATGACGGAGCCCGAGGAAAAAGCCGAACGCTGGACACTGATGCAGAGCACCGGCTGCTCGGAATTGGAGGCGGCTTACCGGGTAGCTGAACGGATCGATAGGATGCGAGGAATTAAGTGAAACAGAGCTGATCCTAGGTTTCGATCAACCCGGCAGCAAATCCTTGAACACCTTCTCCACGTAGGCTTGCATGAACCAGTCAGGGATCTCATCAGCCCTGAATTCAAGGTCAGTCCCGTCTGTTACTTCAGCGAGCAACACCAGATCAGCGCCGGAGTTATCAAAGATGTAAGCCCGGTTCGAGGCTGCGATGGCTGCTGGCAATAGGTTCAGGCAACGACCGTAGCGCTGCACAATTTTTTCCGTGGGGACTGGGTGCCCACCTGCCGCGACACGGTTCTTGACCCTATTGATATTGATGTCAGGATCTTCAGTGGCGACAAAGTAGAGGTAGGTTCGATATCCCGACGCTTTTGCCTTAAGCATAAAAGCGACTTTGTCCTCGCTTGACATCACCGTTTCGAAGGTGAAAGACAATTGGGCTTCGAGCAACTTGTGCCGGATGAAATCAGAGAGCACGGAAGCAAAATAGGAGTTCATCGCGACGGACTGGAAATTCAGGCCGTTATTGCTGAAGTCTATATTGGATGCCTCTTCAACGAGCTGGGTCGACCGAATCAGTCGGTGCGCCTTGATAAAGCCGAGAACCTCGTCGCCTTCGACTTCCAGTTGAAAATCGCTAAATTCCAGGCGTCCGCCCTCTTTGGCAGCCTTTTCGATTTCATCCGGGTTGATGTAGATCCCGATCAGGTGGGAAGGGACGGCACTCTTCATCGTGCTTTTGCCGGAACCGTTAGGACCGGCAAACATCCTCAGCCGAGGAACTGTCATGAGCAGCGACGCACCTTGATAATGCCGCCCAAGGTCACTTTATGCTTGGGCTTGGCCACTCGAATAACCTTGTGCTTACCATCAGCAGTCGTTTCAACGAGCATGCCGTCCATGACTTCCATCACGCTGCGTCCGGCCGCCAGCGCGTTGATATAGGCCGTATTGATCGCACCTTCAGCCATGGCTGGGATTTTACCCTCCAGCCGGCTCACCAGATCATCACTCAACACTTGATCGGCTTTCATATCGCGCTCCACGTTCTCAGAGCGTGCAGAATCTGCACTTATCAGAATTCTAGCTACGTAAATCTGTTTATCACAGACCAACGCCACTTCTGTCAGATCTCCATTCTAGAGGAATGGAGCCTGGAACCATACCTTCCAGTAAATTTTCCCGTGTAGGCCATATCGTCAGGGTTGGAGCCGCACGGCTACGGTGAAACGCCTTGAAGCCGTTGCTGAATTCTCAATAAAAATCCTGCTTCGAAAGCATCCTGAGAGTCTCCTGCCGGAAAAGTCTTACGTGCCTGCGCCAGTTCCCACCACAGCGGTACGTCACCAGGCGTATCGAGCCAGACCTGGGCGCATTGCACGCCGCGTTCGATCATGGGCGCAAATTCGCTGCCCCACGGCGTCAAAAGACTCGGGCAGCCGTCCGCAGCCGGAATTGAAACGTAATTTTCGTCCATAGACACCTTAGCTTTCGATTTAATTATTAATGCTGGGTCTGTTCGAAGCAGCATAGAAACAAAACTGGCACTTCGCTTAAGCACCAAAAAAGAGCCCGAATCAGGCCAATGTAGACTATATCCCGTGGATTGAGAGTCCCTCAAGGCGCAGTTTGCGCGCATGACTCAAGACTACGAACAGCTCCGTCTGCAACTAGCGGAAAACATCCGCTCGATGCGACGCGTGAAGAACCTTACCCAGGAGCAATTGGCGCTCATGGCCGAGGTGGATCGTACCTACGTGAGTCAAATCGAACGAGGGGTAGGCAACCCGTCGTTATTGGTCCTCTGCAAACTCGCCAACATTTTCGAGATCAAAACGGACCAGTTGCTCATCGAGTCTGACGCGCTTGCTCGTACGCTGAGCGCTGAATGACTATCTACTGATCTAGAAGGTCGCTGTAAACCGACTATCCTGCGTTCGGCTTTCTCACTGACACCCCTCTTTCGATCATTGAACCTGTCCAGGCCATACACCCAGAGCCTGGATCATGTCTGCTGCCTGCCCGCATATTTCGCCCCAGAAGTTACATCCTTTGGTGCTGAGCATTCTGCTGGCATCCGGGTCGAGCGTAGCGCTGGATACCGGCAGCATTACCGCCTCCGTACTTTCTCCCGACTGCCTCGAGTACAAAGTCGTCGGCATCTGCTTCTGGTTACTCTGTACCCCCTTCGGCTGCACGGTTAAAACCTCGACCAAGGTTCGTCATTTCATTCCTGAACTGGTGGTCTCGAGCTATGCCACCACCGGTGCCAATCCTTGGACCGAGATGGCCGAACTCTCCTCTCCCATCAGCGGTGCGGAAGGTGGCGGTAACCTGATCACGCCGAACACCCAGCGCGATAACCTGCCTCGTTTCAAAAATGTTGATGGCATCGGCCACCCCGGAGGCTGGGCCGCCACGCAACTGGCCTCGCAATCCGGCTACGCCTGCGCCAGCGGCGCCACGGCGTTCATGCCCTACTACCTGAGCACTTTGGACTCACTGGCCTGGCGTCATGGCATCCCGGAAAGCCTTTACCCCGAGTCGCTCGTGCCGGGGATCCGTGAAATCGGTCGTCAGCTCGCGGGAAACATGTGGGGCAACGTCTATCCCCGGCAAGGATTTCTGGTACAACCCGACGACTTCAAAGCCGCTGCGGTGATGGCGCAGCGGGCGGGTGATGTCATTACCCGCAACTGGCAGCCGCATTTGTATGTCCCGCTCATACACGTACCACGCGATGGTTATTGGCCGCCTGGCCCCATCGCTGAAAACGAAGCTTCGACCCACAAGTGGCAATTGCTCTCCCCCCTGGCTCAACCCACATGTGCCATCTTCCCCAGCGATCCGGTGCAGAGCGCAGATGGCGGCTACGCCTGGTCGCTGTGGCGTCCCTATAGCTGCTGCAAGCGTGAGGGACAGACCTTCCTGTTCAGCATCGACTTCGAAGGTGGTGCTTCATGAGTCGGCTTCTTGCAGGACCATGGTTGGGCCCGATGAGTTTGTTGCTCTGTGGACTGCTTGCCGTGGCCACACATACCCACGCCGCCGAGGACGATTACCGCTTAGGCACCCAAGGCGAAGTGCTCGACGATCGGGTGATGTACACCATCGGTGGCGGCTCGGCAGTGGGTTCACCGAGTTCGCTCTATCGCCCCAACGGGCTCGGTGTCGGCGCTTCATGGCGAGCGAACATGATGTGCGGCAACATGAGCCTCACCAACACCTTGCAAAACCAGTTGAACGGCGTCACCGAAGGGTTCCAGCAGATCATGGGCAGCATTGTACAGAACGCGACCCAAGCGGTGATGTCGCTGCCTGCGTTGATCATCCAGCGCGCCAACCCCGGGCTTTATGAGTTGTTGAGTAACGGGGTGATGCAAGGGCGCATCGACTTCGACCGTTCCAAACTGACCTGCCAGGCCATGGCCGAGAAGATGGCTGACAAGGTCGGCCAAGCCGGCTGGGGCGCATTGGCCAAGAACCAGGAGATGCAGGGCAACCTCGAACAAACCGGCGGTGATGCGGTGGCCGCGGTGAAAAACACCGAAGCCCATAACGGCAACAATGGGGTGTCCTGGGTCGGCGGCTCAAAGGCTGGAGGTAGCGGGCAAGTGCCCATTCGGGTGACTTCCGACGTGGTGCGTGCGGGCTACAACCTGATGCATAACCGATCGGTGGATGAAAGCTCCTCAATCAGTAGCAGTGATTGCCTAGGTGGGGCCATATGTCAGACATGGACTTCGCCCCAAGAAGAATCCGACTGGGCCGTTCGCGTGCTGGGTGAAAGCGAAGTCGCAACCTGCGATAACTGCGAAACCCTGCGTGCTACGGCCGGCAGTGGATTGACGCCGCTGATCCAGGAAGCCTATAGCGAACGCCTCCAGGCCCTGCAAGGGCTGCTGTCGGGTTCACTGCCGCTTACCCCAGACAACTTGACTAAAGCCTCGAGCCCGATGCTGCCGGTGACCCGAGGCGTGATTGAAGCTCTGCGCGACGATCCCGACCAGGATCTATTGGCACGACGCCTGACCAGTGAAACGGCCCTGTCCAGCGTGCTCGACAAAGCCCTCCTGCTACTGCGCACGCTGCTGGCGGGCAGCCACGAACCGAACATCGCTTCGGCCGAACCGGCCCAAACGGCCTTGACGAAAAACATCGACACGTTGGAGCGCGAAATACGCATGCTGCAGACCGAGCTGCAGGTACGGCAAATATTGGCTACCAATACCGCCAGCCTCGTGCTCGATCGGCATGCCGGAGGTGCCGATGCGTCGCGCACCGTCGAGCAAGGCGACCCCGAACCTGGTCGACTCAACGACGCTGACGCAAGGCGTAGGTAAGTCATGAAACGCTCACCGCTATTCACTTTGCTTTCTTGTCTGGGGATTGCTGTGGCGATGATCCTGAGCGCCGCGCTGATCGCATGGATCAGCCGTGCTGCGCTGGGTAGTTTCGAAGTCTGGCAGCAGGCGCTCGAATCCGTACGGCCCTATCTGCGGTGGTGGCGTGCCCTGCTCTACGGCGTCCTCTTTGCACTCTGGTGGGACCTGCTGAGGCGCTACCGACATCGACCACAGGATCGACTGCGCGTGAAGCGCGCCGGGACATTAGGGCTCTTGCTCTTTACCTGCGTCGAGCTCACTCGATTGTGAGGTCACGACCATGCTCATGAGCACCAACAGCTACCTAGAGTTTTACCTCTCCCTACTGGCCTGGATCATCAACAACGGTATCTGGAACGTTCTGTCCGATACTGGACTGTTCGCCGCGCCCTTCGGCGCGATTATCTTGCAAGAGTGGTTGTCGGCCCGTCAGCAAGGCGCGGATGAAGGCAACAAGGGATTGCTCTCGGTGCCTCGAATCGAGAATCGGCTGTGGTTGGCCTACATCATCGTGTTGTTCGGTTGCGCGCCGGTCTTTCCGCTAAACCTCGCTTCAATGGCGTTCGATGATGCAGCGAGCCAACGATGCGGTGTCAGCGTGGCCAAGCCTACGGAAACCGCCTGGGGCGCCACTTTCAACACCATCGGAGAACGCTCTGCCAACGTGCCTGTCTGGTGGTTTCTGGTTCATGCCTTGAGCAAAGGAGTGACCGCGGCGGCCACCGCCTCCATCCCCTGCGCACCGGATATCCGGCAGATGCGCATGGAGATCGACAGTTCGCGCATCGACAGTCAGGTCCTGCTGCAGGAAATCGCCGACTTCACTCGTGACTGCTACAGCTATTCCCGCTCTCGGCTGTTCACCAATCGTCCGCAGTTGGGCAAGGCGCAAAGTCATGATGCGTCCTGGATCGGCTCAAGCTATTTTCTCGACACTCCGGGCTACTACGACACCGATCGCTCACGTACACCGCGAGTCAGTTGGCCGTATGACGACAGCCGCGATGTTTCCTTACCGCGACTGGAGAATGGCGCGGGCTACCCCACCTGCAAGCAGTGGTGGAGTGATAGCGGAGTCGGGCTGCGAGAGCGTTTGATCGAGCAAGTCGATCCTTCGCTGCTGACTCAGTTGAAAAGTTGGTTGACTGGCCGCTCAAGCAACGAGATCGAGGATGCCACCCTGCGCGAACTGGTCAGTCCGCGCCAGCAATCGATGTCCATGTCGCCCGGACAGGTGTACCAGGACTATGGTTCCAGCGCTCGTGGCGGCTCGATCAATCAGGGGCTCAATAACCTCGCTACCAATACCGGATTGGCCCTCGGTTCCTTCAGTAACTTCCCGGCAATGAATGCGCTACGCGCTGCCCTGCCGATGGTGCAGGCGTTCCTGATCATGGGCGTCATCATCAGCTTGCCGCTGATCTTGCTGGTCAGTACCTACCAGTTGAAAACCGTCATGACGGTGACGTTCGCGCTGTTCACGCTGCACATGCTGAGCTTCTGGTGGGAACTGGCGCGTTGGGTCGACTCCAGCATGCTCGATACCTTGTACAACCAGGTTTCGGCTTCCAATCAGGTGCTGTTGTCGCTGCCTACGTCCGGGTTTATGGATGGAACCGTCACGGCACAAGTAATCGAGTATGTGATGGGGGCGATGTTCGTCGTGCTACCAATGCTGTTTCTAGGGGCCATGAGTTGGGCCGGATATAGCGTAGGTTCAGGCGTAGAAGGAATGCTCAGCAGGGGAACCCACGCAGCACAGACAGCGAGCTCTAACGGAACCTCTCGGTTGATGAGCGGTGCAAGAATTGTTTCGGGTAAATCGAGCTCAAAATAACCAAGAGTCTACTCCAGAGAACCCCATTTATCGTACCGCTCAGGCCAAGACGTTCTATGCGTTGGATCATCGAGATCGTCAATACCTGGAGTGTCTGAATCTTGAATTGGGATAGTTGCTAATACGACGATTGTGCACATCAGCACAAACAACCAGAAGCTAACAAAAAGAAATGCTCCGAGCAGAGCCAACTTGGCAGTCAGAAAACTCCCGCGAACAAGTAATTTACCTGCGGGCATACCTGCCGTTTCCGCACGCTCAACCACGCGGGATTCAAACGTTTTCAACTTACGGTAACCACGCTTCACCCACAGACCACAGGCGTAAGCCCAGCGGTGGGCACGTGAACCCTGAACAGGTTGCTGAGTCGGCATGGTCTCGCCTGGATGTTCATAATATAGTTTGACACAGAGCCCAACGTAATTGGCGGCCTCCAGCGGTACGACCTACCGTTGCGTATGAATTATAGCTTGACACAAGCAGACGGTTCGTCGAAAAAAACGGCCCGCTGCGCATAACATAGTTCGACACAGGGAGGAGTTGACTCTAAGCAGACCCACCAACGCTGTAGGTCCTCCGCGCGCACGTCCAATTGCCCGGAGCTGATAAGCAGCGCGCCAGTTTAGATCGTTTGTCACACGCAATTTTGCACCGTCAGTGCTCGGGCGTGTGGTGACAACCCTGAGGCACAGCGCTTCCGCAACCCGCCCAAGAACACGCATTACGGTGAGGTGAGCGTCGGGTGTAAATACAATGCGGTGCTGTAACAACCCTAGCTCATTCACACTCACGAGGCCAAGCTCATAGGTGAGCAGCTCCAGCAGGTCCGCCCCGCTAGTGGCAATGACCAGGTCCAAACTCCTCAAGCCATTGTCCCACTCGTTCTTGAATTGGATGGTCGATGAGTTGATCTTACCGTGCACATCCAGCGCAGCCACATCCAGACTATATTGCTGGACAATGGGTCTTCAGTACTGATCGAGGATGACGGGGGTTTGCTACATGACCGCTTCGTGGTTACTCGCCAGCTTGGCCGTCGTGGTAGGCTCGGCTGATCCAGCGGGTTAGTATTTCACCAAGTCGAGAAAAAATCATATTGGCTGCTTAACCATCTTTGTACCGTGAAAATGAGTAGTTTGTGCGCAGCACCTAGGGCAAAAAACCCTTGTCCCCTCCCGTTTGGGATGGGGGCGCTTCAGTTGCATGACGGGCATCTACAACCCACCGAGGTATGGTTCAGCATCCGAAAATATTTTCCTCATAGGTCCACCCCGATAACAAGCTATGAAGACGAGTTCGGCTGCTACATCAGTCGGCAGAAAATCAACGGCATCGTTCTATCGGCTACGGCCGATGCATTTGATATCACTCATCTGGGCGCACTTGCCCAAGCGAACCAGTGCGAGTACGTGCTGCCTATCTTGATGCCCGAAGGTAAAGCCTGGCAGTTACCAACAGAAGCATTCGTTACCAATGCCTGCTGATCAGTTTAAAAGCTTTTCCGCAGGCTCCTTATTGAAAGCCTGGTCTCCGCGGTTGGCCTTGATCGCTTTGCACACGTCAACAAAGTCGGGATCAGCTTCGTTGGCGCCAGTAGGAAGCCCGCGGCCGCATAGCCATTATAGATCGACCCTATCCGGATAGTGGCGAAAGGAGATTGTCGCATTCAGTGGTCCTGAAAGGTGGCGTGGAATGGATGACCATTCATCGACATGGAGAGTCACGAGGTGCCCCTAGTCAGCGAAAGTAAGTCAACCTTGAGTCACCGCCGGGTAGGGACCGCTCATGCACGTCGACTGCGGCCACCTTTAGATGGCCGCTCTTAAAACGAGAATTTACTTGAGACTCTGCGCGTACTGATTTCGGGTAACTTCATCTGGAGGATATAATCCTGGTAGCGGTTTACCGCAATTGATCTGCTCCATAACCCAACTATCAAAACGCTCTTGCTCGATTGCGAGGGCGACAACCTCTTTGACTAGAGCTGCAGGAATCAGCACGGCGCCATCCTCATCCATCACGATAAAGTCATCGGGAAAAACCCCGACTCCACCGCAGGCTATAGGTACCTGAGAGCCCACAAATGTCAGCCCGGTCGTGGGTGCCGGAGCTGCAACTCCGTTACACCACACGGGTAACCCTGTCTCTCTAACCCCTACAACATCACGGATCCCCCCATCAGTGAGTAAGCCGGCGACTCCTATTTTACGCATGCGGGCACATAAAATATCACCAACAGTACCTACGTCCGACACACCCATAGCATCGACAACAGCAATACACCCATCAGGCATCTTTTCAATAGCTGTGCGGGTGGTTTCGGTCAAAACAGAATGGGATGGATTCGAAAGGTCTTCACGCGCCGGGATGAATCGCAACGTGAAAGCCCTTCCCGCTACTCTTTGCTGTCCGCTAAATAGCGAACGCGCTTGGCGTACCCAGACATTCCTCAATCCCAATTTCAATAATACGGTTGTAAGGGAAGCTGTGGTCACCGTTTGTAGGGCGGCTAGGAGCTTCTTATCACTATCATGAGCCTGGTGCATGAAACCCTCCACTAACGGATCAAATACTGGAAATAAGGCCACCATCTACCCGAATAACGCTGCCAGTAATATAGCTTGCGCGGGCACTGGCCAAAAAGGCCACCGTGTCTCCGTATTCGCTAGGATGGCCGTAACGACCAACCGGGATTGCCGAAACGCTCTCTTCTGATACTGCATGGACGCTACGACCTTCACGCTG
This sequence comes from Pseudomonas sp. FBCC-B1565, assembly GCF_059133265.1. NCBI lineage: Bacteria > Pseudomonadati > Pseudomonadota > Gammaproteobacteria > Pseudomonadales > Pseudomonadaceae > Pseudomonas > Pseudomonas sp. FBCC-B1565. The sequence goes on along the minus strand of NZ_CP101438.1, from coordinate 3,187,099 downwards.
TGCTTTCTGTTCATCCAAGAACGTAATGCGAGGGGTAGCAATACGCCCAGGAAGGATGATATTAGCGGTGATTCCATACTGGCCAACCTCGCGAGCGAGTGTTTTCGACCAGCCTACCAATGATGTACGCAATGCATTGGAGAGCCCTAGGTTGGGAATCGGAGCTACAACGCCGGACGAGGTCGAAGTGATGATCCGACCCCAGTTGCTTTTCTGCATTCCAGGCAAAACACGGTCAGTTAGTGCGATGACTGACATTACCATTGACTCAAAACTCTGACGCCAGAGTTCCGGGCTTTGACCAGAAACAGTAGAAGGCTTAGGGCCACCTGTATTATTCACCAGAATATCAACACATCCAAAGTTTTCTTCAATCTTGGAGACATTCACATCAATGAGACTTAGATCGCCTAAATCCCACGCCAATGTCATTGCATCTCCGCCAGCATTGCGAATAGCTTGTGCAGTATTCTCTGCAGCCTCCAGGTTAATATCGCCTAGAGCGACCTTGACCCCCTCAGCTGCAAGTGCCATCGCAATCGCGCCACCCAAGCCGCCACCAGCGCCAAGAACCAGTGCTACTTTTGAATCGATCCCAAAGTTCATAAATTATATCTCCAAGTTAGAAAGTATCAGGCTGTCAGGAAAGCTTAACACATGCGCTTTTGATTCTTGCACAAGCGGATTGAAGCGTTGAATCTGCTACAGCGAAAGAGATGCGGAAATAGTTTGACAGCCCAAATGCACTGCCAGGCACAGTTACTACGCCAGCATCTTCAATTAGCCACATAACAAAATCCACATCACTTTTGATAACTTCTCCATCAGGTCGTTTCAATCCAATCATAGCGGAACAAGAAGGAAATAGGTAAAAAGCACCATTTGGTATTCTGCAACTTATTCCGGGAATGCTATTGAGCTCATCAACGCAGTAATCTCGTCTGCGCTGAAAGATCCGATTTCTCTCGTCAAGGAAATCCATCGACCCATTCAAAGCAGCAACTGCTGCGGCTTGACTGATGGAGGATGGATTAGAGGTGCTTTGCGATTGCAGAATTGACATTGCCTTTATTATGTCTTCAGGCCCTCCAGCATAGCCAATTCGCCAGCCTGTCATAGAGTAGGCCTTTGAAACACCATTGCAAGTAACTACTCGATCTTTTAGTTCTGGTTCAACCGCGGCGATGGTCGAAAACTCCCAGTCGTCATATCGGAGATGCTCATACATGTCATCGGTTAAAACCAGGATCCGCGGATGCTTCAGCAACACCTCAGCAATAGATTTCAACTGATCGGCAGAATAACCGGCCCCGGTGGGGTTGCTTGGTGAATTTAGTAACAGCAATTTTGTCCGAGGAGTGATCGCAGAAAGTAAATTTTGAGCTGTCAGAAGAAAATCATCGGATTCAGGACATGCCACCACTACCGGAACACCGCCGGCAAGGCGCACCATATCTGGATACGACACCCAGTAAGGCGCAGGAATAATCACCTCATCGCCAGTATCAAGCGTAGCAAGGAGTGCATTGTAGATGACCTGCTTACCACCAGTGCCTACACTGATCTGTGATAAAGCATAAGACAGATTATTATCGCGCTTGAATTTTGCGGAAATAGCTTCCTTCAGGTCAGCAGTGCCGTCAACATTGGTGTACCGGGTCTGCCCGGATTTGATCGCAGCCGAAGCTGCCTCGCATATGTGCTGGGGGGTGTCAAAGTCTGGCTCACCCTGCGATAGAGCAATGATATCGCGACCTTCAGCTTTAAGGTCACTGGCAAGACGGCCCATTGCAATCGTCGATGATGGTTTAATGGCCGAAAGCCGGGAGGAAATTCTCGTCAACTCAGAAACCTCTATGCGGTAAGAATCTGTAAAAACTATGAGATTGATACTCTCAATGAGCTTGCTGTCTATCGGTTGTAGAAGGTCTGATGGCAAGCCTCGATCAAAGAGTCAATTTCTGACTGGGTCGTGTAATGCGCCATTGAGACACGCACAACCCCACCTGCATCTGTGAGCTCTACTGCTTCACACAGTCTACGAGCATGGAAATCACCACAACGAATACCAATACGTGATGCATCAATCAATCTACAGAACTCAACACTATTTAGCCCTGCGACTTTGAAACTTATAATAGGCAGGCGGCTTTCTTCATCCCCCACTTCCGACCCAACGATACGGCAATCTCGCCGTGAGACTAAATATTCTAGAAACTTCGTAGCTAGGCCAAGCTCATGTGCGGTAATCGCAGTAAATGCTGCCCTTAGCAAATTTCTTGAAGAGCCAGTAGCACCAACGTGACTACCAAGTCCACAGAGATAATCGACGATAGCCAAGCTTGAACTGGCTATTTCGTAATTTGGGTTGCCAGGCTCAAGCTTACCCGGCAGATCCGAGGCACTATAGAAATAATGATTTAAGGAATCTAGCTTAAGTAAGAGATCTCGCTTGCCGTACATTACGGCGCCATGCGCACCAAATATTTTGTAGAGACTGAATACGTAAAAATCGACATCAAGCGCTTGGACGTCAATCAATCGATGTGGGGCAAATGCGACACCGTCAACACATATCTTAGCTCCGGTTTTTCTCACAATATCCACGATATCTGCCAACGGTAGCACGGAGCCTATGATGTTCGAGGCATGTGTTACACAAACTAGCTTTGTCCTGGAAGTAAGCAAGGTTCTAAGATCTTCCAAGTCAAGGCTTAGTGAACTACGTCGTACTTTCCAAAATCTGACCTTTATACCCTGTGCTTCAAGGGCGAGCCACGGTCCAATATTTGACTCATGATCAAGATTCGTCAAAATAATTTCGTCGCCAGTAATGAATGACGACTTCATGGCTTCCGCCAGATTCCGAAATAATACGGTGGAGGAGCTTCCGAAAATTATTTCTTCTGGATACATCGCTCCTGTAAGTAACCGAATGGCCTCCCTCCCGCTTGCAACCGCAGATGCGGCACGCTTTGAAAGATCGTAGCTCCCACCTAGCTGTACATTGCAAGTCAGTAGATGATACCTCAGCGATTCGACTACACCGCCCAGGATTTGGGTTCCCCCAGCGTTATCTAAATATATCCACTGTGAGTCGAGGCCTGGGAAGTGGGAGCGTACATACGAAACGTCAAGGGATTTGATATTGCCCATGCTAGCAACCCTCGAATATCAGTGATTCAATACAGCTCGCAGGAAACAGCGAGTGCGTTCCTCTCTAGGTGAATCAAAAATCTCGACAGGGGTTCCCATCTCGACAATTTGTCCTCCATCCATGAAAATCACACGGTCTGCAACCTGCTTCGCAAATCCCATTTCATGGGTCACGATAATCATAGTGACGCCAGTCTTCGCTAACGCTCGCATGACCTCCAATACCTCACCGACCATTTCTGGATCGAGCGCAGATGTGGGTTCATCGAATAGCATTACCTTGGGCTCCATTGCCAAAGCACGCGCGATGGCAACCCGCTGCTGTTGGCCACCTGAGAGCTGTTCCGGGTATTTTAGAGCATGTGCTCCCAACCCAACCCGCTCTAGAAGGGTAAGAGCCGCCTTTTCGGCCTTCGCTGCGCTAATACCACGTACTCGCATCGGCGCAATCATAATATTCTTCAAAACACTAAGATGAGGGAACAAGTTGAATCCCTGGAATACCATCCCTACTTCTGCACGGACTTTGGATAAATTTTTGCCTACTTTAACTTTGACACCCTCGACCTCGATGATGCTTTCGGGAGAGAACTCCTCTAACCGATTGATGCATCGGATCAGCGTGGACTTACCTGAGCCTGAAGGGCCGATTACGCAGATAACCTCACCCTCGGCCACATCCAGATCGATGCCATGTAGCACACGAACATTGCCATAGGACTTTTGTAGGTTCTGTATAGAAATAATATTGCTCATCCTCGCGCTCCAATTTTGTAACGCTTCTCAAGCCTCGCTACAATAGTGACCATCGGCAAAAGCAAAGCGATATAAATGATAGCCGCACCTATCAAAGGACTTGGGTTAGCCATAAGCGCCTGAGCTTGAGTCGCTTGCTTAAGTAGATCTGGCATCGCTACAACCGATGCCAACGCTGTGTCTTTCATAACGTTGATGCAGTTGTTAGTCAATGCTGGAATAACAACTTTAATCGCTTGAGGGAGGATGATCTCACCCATCATGTGACGATACGAAAGACCCAGTGCTGCCGAAGCTTCAAACTGCCCGCGAGGTATAGCTTCAATACCTGCCCTGAAGATCTCCGCCGTGTATGCCGTAGAGACTAAAGTGAACGCGGTGATAGCCGACATAAATGGGGATAGCCGTATGCCTACAAATGGCAAGGCGTAGTAAATCACAATCATCAACACAAGAAGCGGAATAGACCGAAATATATCGATATAGCATCGCGCACAAAACTTTGTAATAAGATTACCATAGAGCCGCATCAGTGCTACAACTAGACCACCCGCTAACCCTGCTAATATTCCGACCAAGCCTAGCTGCAGTGTTGTCCATAACCCTGTTAACAATAAAGGAAGAGACTGGTGGAGAACCGAGATATTAAAAAAGTTTGTTATGATGTCCATTTGCGCACCAAAGTCGTTTGTTGTCTTTATTTTTATTGAGCAGCAGATAGCTGTCCTTCTACCGGCACCGCCTCTACCACTGAAGTCGAGCTGTCGTCAGATGGCATTGACCCAAACCAGGTTTGATGCAGCTTAGCGATGAAACCTTCCTTTTTCAGCGAGCTCAAAACCTCATTAACCTCCATCATTAAAGTCGAACTTTTTGCAAACATCATTGAATATTTTTCGCCTGTTGGAATGCGATCTACAACCTTCATATTAGGTTTGTCTTTCACGTAGTATTGCAGCGCTGGAATTTCCGCGATATACGCATCAATCCTACCTGCAGCTAGATCGAGCATTGCGAGCTGGAGACCTTCGTAACGGCGGATTTCGGCAATCTTATACTTGGATTGATTCGCCGTAGTCCAAACGTCGCCGGTAGTGCCTGTATCGACACCAACAGCCTTACCGCCAAGGTCATTCACATTTTTAATATTACTAGTTGAAAGAACGGAAATTGATTGGTCGCTGTCGAAATAGGGTTGAGCAAAGCTTACCGAGGCCAACCGTTTGTCGGTTATCGTGATACCCGATATAGCGATGTCAATTCGCTTTGACTGAACTGCCGAGAAAAGGCCGTTGAAGGGAATATTTACGATTTCAAGTTCACGATTTAGGCGTTTTGCAACCTCGCGCACCAGATCGACTTCGAATCCGACAATTTGACCAGACTTATCCTGAAATTCGAAGGGGAGATATCCTACATTCGCGCCCACTACTAGGTCTGCTGCCTGTGCTGCCGGAGCAAAGCACTGCACCGCCAACGCAACTGATGCGCAGAACAACTTCAATTTTCCAACAGAAATATTATTCATCTGTCACTCCTAGTCGCTATTTTATTTAGGGCTTCACACTTTACGAGGAAAGCAATTTGTTATGAATGGAGTATGATGTATTGCATGCATTACAGATTGATACTTAGAGTATATTTACCTTTGATGGTAAGGTTCTCGTGCCAGTCCAATTAGACCTCACGTACGAACTTAGTTCAGGCATCAATAATGATACCTGCGACATCTACGCCCGAAGGCGTAGACGTATGCTTTTACTGGCCAAGCGACGCAAGCCTGGTATCCAAACGAGCTAAAAGACGATCAATCTCTTTCTTTGCTGTTTCGCTAAGTGCCAAGCCAGGTCGGCGCTGCGCCGCTGACGCGATCGCTCCACGCTTCTCAAGCAGATACTTTCTGACCGCCAAACCCAAACCTGGTTGCTGTTCGTAACGCATCAACGGCAAATATGCGTCAAATACATCATGCGCTTCAGAGTACTTGCGTTCTTGGCTAAGCCGAACAACATCAACCATCATTTCGGGGAATGCGAAACCAGTCATGGCACCATCCGCACCGCGCTGCATTTCCTCTGGAAGAAATATCCCAGCATTCCCACATAGGATCGAAACCCGTGGTCGCCCATTATCTTCAGCTTTTCTCAAATCAGTTACTTTCTGCAACCCCGGCCAGTCTTCATGCTTGAGCATTACAATACTTGGGTGGGCCTCAAAGATACTGTTGAGCGTTTTGGAAGATATCTGAACGCTTGTTGCAAGCGGGAAATCTTGCAACACAATCGGTACATCCTGCCCCAACGTTTCGACAACATTACGATAGTAACTTGTTACTTGTTCATCTGTACGCAGAGATGATGGCGGGGCTACCATAACGCCCGCCGCCCCCATATCCATCACAGTTTTTGACAGTTCGCCCAATGCAGCGAGTCCGGGAGCGGAAACTCCAACAACGACAGGCTTATCACCCGATCTTTTTAACACTCGGCGCGTCACCTCAACTGACTCAGCCTGTGTCAGCTTCGGCGCCTCGCCCATCATCCCCAGGATCGTAAGACCATCAGCGCCTTTCTCGTAATAAAAGTCAACGACTCGATCCAAGCTATCAAAATCGATTGTACCGTTGCTGTCGAATGGCGTCACGCCGATTACAAAAACGCCTTTCGAATTTGCGCTAATCAGAGCCACTTTATTACCTCCTTATTTGAACCAGTGATTTTCACTGCGTTTTACGTACTCCCCGGAACCTGGAGAACTTAGTACTTTTTTACCGTCCCATGCCAACTCACCACGGAGGTATGTCCGCTCTACAGTTAAGGTAAATTCGCGCCCATCGAATGGACTCCAGTTAAGCTCATCATGTGCTCGGCTGGAATCCCATATTTGATTCTTTTTGGAAACGACAGCAAAGTCCGCGTCAGAGCCAACACGGATGACACCCTTCTGTGGCCAAAGTCCGAAGAACTTTGCAGGCCGTTCACATAGATATTCTACTGTCAACCTAGGCGCGTCGTAACCACGCTTTTCAGCGCCGGTGTAAAATGCAGGCAGCAGTGTTTCAAGACCGGGCACTCCTGCTCCAGCATCGAAGATAGAGTCGGTAAATTTATTATTGATTGGCCAACTTGAGTGATCGGAGCTGACAAATGCGACACGACCTTCGGCAACCTCCTTCCAGAGCGGTTCTATCTGAGCTGGACGGATGGGAGGATTCACCTTCATCTTGGCGCCCAACTGCTCACCGTCCGTCAGAGGATCGAACCACAGATAGTGAACGCAAAGCTCGCCTGTCGCCCTATAGCCATCTTTTACATAGTTTTCGACAAGCTTGTAGCCCCGCTCGGTGGTGAGATGGACTATGTGAGCATGCGCATCTAGCGAGGCACCCAGCTCTAGGAACTGAGCCGTTGCTGCTAATTCGGCAGCTGGTGGTCGGCTCTCTGAATGAACGGTCAGACCGTTTCGTCCCTCTGACTTTGCTTTTTCAATAAGCGCGCGAACAATCTCTTGATCTTCATTATGAACGCCTAATGGTATGTCAGTACCAGCTAGCGCCGAAAAAATATTGTATATCTGATCGGTTGTAATTCTCGGGAAGCGTGTCGGACTGCTTTCAAACGTGGATATCTTAAACGCTGCGATACCGTGATCAATCAATGGAACTATATCTTCCATCGTCTGCCCCGGGAGTACAGTGCCATAGAGCGCCATGTCTGAATAAGAGTGTTCTTCAATGGCGGCAACTTTTTCTTTAAGTCTCACCAGATTGTTAAGCGGGTGTGGATTGTCGTAGGGCATATCCACGACCGTGGTAACGCCACCTGAAATTGCTGATCGTGTAGTAGATCTGATCCCAGGTAACCCCCCTGCGCTGCATGCGTGGGTTTGCCCATCTACTACTCCAGGGATAATTATCTCACCCGTCTGAGCTTTATAGGTCTTTTCTGCATCTGGAGCTGGCCCGCGCCCGATTGCAGCAATCTTGCCGTCGCTGACAGCGATCCAACATTCATTTGCAATCCCATCCGCAAGCACAGCCGTGCCTGCCAATACCAGATCATATTTCATGCCCTACTCCCGTGATATTTCATGTCCAAAGTTAGAGCAGCCAGTGCTACCCCTGCTTGCACCGGGTCAATTACCGGAACACCCAGTTTCATCTGCAGGTCCAAACGGTATTTGCCGAGACCGGCACACCCCAGAATTATCACCTCTGCTCCATCGCAGCTGATTAATTTTTCGGCTGTCTGGCTGAGCACTTCTACGACGTCTTCACTTAAGAGTTGAACTACTGTCTTATCAATTGACCTATCGCCGGCAAGACGCCCAGCAATCTCAAGATGTTGTAGATACTTTAAATGGCGGTTGATCGACGATTGCCCTAGGGACACAACACCGAATTTTCTTCCCAGGGACAACGCTGTTAAGTACGACGACTCAGCGATTCCAAAGACAGGCACGTCCACAACCTCACGCACCGATTCGATGCCTGGGTCAGAGAAACAAGCGATGACGATTGCGTGCGCGTTGGATGATTCGGAAGCTCGGATGAGGGTAGGAATGACCAGCTTCACATGATCATCGGTTTCTATCCCTGCAGGAGATTCGGGGAGCTCAATGCAGCAGATCTCGTGAGGCGAGGATTCGCCAAGAGCCTTCAACGACGCTTGCATGCGCTGCGTCACGGCCTTGGAGCTATTGGGATTGATGACGAGAATTTTCGACACGGAGCTTTACCTTCGGCGTGAGATCACGCAGGCTTTTTTATAGGATGTCAGTGGAACACTTCGTGATATACCAGAGCATATATCTGTACAATCTTCGCGTCAACCTCTATATTCCGGCCTGCGATAACGCGCTCGCGGACCAGTTCGCGCTGCTTAGCCTGGCCTTGGGCTAACGCATTTACGTTTAGGAGCTCAAATGCAAAACCTTCCCGGAGAAGCCGTTAAGCGGCGTGCCGGCTCTCTGACCCAGCAAGCCTACGAGTTGCTCAGGGAACGGATCATCACGGGGGATCTGCCGCCCGGACGAGATGTCTCCGAGCCTGAACTTGCTGAGCAACTCGAAATGAGTAAGACCCCCGTCAGGGAAGCGTTGAGCCGCTTATGCATCGAAGGTTTGATGGAAGCCTTTCCCCGCCGTGGTTACCGTGTTACGCCAGTCACGGTAAAAGACGTCAATGACCTGTTCGCGGTACGCGCTGCCCTAGAAGGTATGGCCGCTAGCGCCGCGGCCATCAACATGACGGGACTGGAACTTGACGAGCTAGAGCGTCTTGCCTGCGCCACTTATGTAATCGGCGAAGACATGAGCACTAAAGCATTTGTTGCGAGTAATGAGAAATTTCACACTGCTATTGCTAAGGGGGCGAAAAACCCTAGACTTTTAGCGCTTGTTAAAAGCCACATAGAGGAGTCCGATCGCTTGTTTTATCTAGGTACTCGGAGTAGGGATATCAATCCGGAGACTAATCGAGATCACTCTCACATTGTTGAAGCGCTTCGAAAGCGGGACGTTATATTAGCGCGCCAAACCATGACTGACCATATTGAGCATACCCGTCAGGGACTTCTCAAGGCTTTGTTGTACGCTGATGAATCGCTGGTTTCTATCTGAACGCTTAATCATTCCTCCTTGAAGAATGGCAGGCGTTCTCTATATACCGGAAGACATCTGTGGACTGACCTTTTGTAAAAGTTAACGTGTTTAGTTGGTGTCCAAGTGCTTGGTCATCGCATAATTGCGTCTCGCTGCATTGCGTTGAAGACTGGCTCCGTTTCCAATCACCTTGCAGCAATCGCTTGGTGCGTGAAAACATACAGCTTCACCTAACGACGGAAAAGACAGTAGGAGAAGTGATCGCCGTGGCGACCAGCTAGAGGAACTCCAACCCTACACCCGTCACAAATCGAAGCGATGAATCCAGACCAGTGGAAAAAAAGCCTGGCCCCCCCCGTAAATACGGGGGTTTCAGGAATGTGTCAATCTATGTTGCGTGATGTCAAACTTTATTGTTCTGTGTCAATCTTTGTTGTTCAAAACCATCGCCCTCTGCTGAGCGTTTCCATGGTGAGACAAGAGTAATAGCCTACTACTGAAAACGGCCCGCGCCTGACCGCTTATCAGTTTGCCCAGCCGAAAAATTTTCACCGGAATTCAGAAGACAGCCCCCGTAAATCAGGGTCTTTATAGTGATTGACCCATATAAGTCGTCCGGCTAAATACAAGGTACGGATCGCTGTTATCAACAGCACCTGCCCAGATAGCCAGGACCTTCGAGACTATGTCACCTCGGTGATGGTTCTCCCCAAGTGCGATGAGCGTTCGGTGGCTCGCACGATGACTGTTGCTACGGTGGTGAACGCCTACTGCTCTCCTAAGCGCCTTTCGAGCGCTGCTCGCCAGGCAAACCTTCTGGTTTCTTCAACCCACGGCGGGGAAATTCTTTCCCCTATGGGACAGGTTTCTTCGCTCTCAACGGAGGTACACCATGTCCGACTCACTCACATCCAAAATACTGGATAGCCTGCGCTTGCCCGTTGTGTTTACTCCAGACGCGTGGCAACGCGCAGTACTGCTCGACGGTTCAAATCATTCTCAAAAGCTGCAGCTCGATCAACTGAGCAATGTGGTACGCGCAGCCTTCAAAGCTCACCTGGCCGATCCAAACGCAGCCTACGTGGTGTTCGAGGTAGGCAAAGTTGCCTCAGCACGTGATGAGAATCATGAACCGTTGCTGCAACTGAGCCTCAGCCTGCTTCAGGCACCGAACCAGCCTGACGCCCTGCTGATAGCGCTTACGGAAGAGCAGTAACGCTAAACGCAAACGGCCATACCCGGCCACTGATACAACTCAGGCTATACGCAGTCCTGTACCAATCCAATCAACACCCACCGGGGAACCCTCCCCGACGGGCAAGGCGTTCCTCCGGTTTTTCGAGGGAAATGCCATGCGCAATATCTACCAAGACGTGACTGACAAAATTGTTACCGCGTTAGACCAAGGCGTAGCGCCCTGGATCAAACCCTGGTCCTCAAATGGCTCAACTGACGTCGCTCATCACCAACCCTACCCTATCAACGCCATCACCCAGCGTCCCTATTCGGGCATCAATTTACCGTTGCTCTGGGCCGAGGCCAGGTTGCAGGGGTTCACTCAAGATCGCTGGCTCACCTTCAACCAAGCCAAAAAAGCCGGAGGGCACATCCGTAAGGGTGAGCACAGCACCCTGGCAGTGCTCTACAAACCGATGGAGCGCGAGGAACAGACCGAATCAGGCCAACCCGTACTTGATGAGAACGGTCAGCCCAAGGTCGCTCACTTTGGCATTCTCAGGACGCATTTTCTGTTCAACATCGAGCAAACGGAGGGGCTCGAAACGCTCAACGAAACGGTGCTCGATACGGAATCGAGCGATCCCTTCTTCCTCAACAGTGCTGCCGAAAGCCTGTTGCTAAGTTCGGGCGCGAATATCATTCATCGATTTGCCGACGAAGCCTTTTACCACCCGATCAGGGATCTCATCCAACTGCCGACAAAAGCGCAGTTTCACGACCAAGGTGGATACTACGCCACCGCGCTTCACGAGCTGACACACTGGACCGGACACAACTCTCGGTTGCAGCGTGAGGGTGTGACCTCACCTTGCCCATTCGGCTCGCCAGCCTATGCATTTGAAGAGTTGATCGCCGAAATGGGCGCCGCTTTTTTATGTGCCTACGCAGGTATACGGGGAGAGCTTCGGCACGAGGGCTATATCGACTCCTGGCTCGGCCTGCTCAAGGCTGACAACCGCGCGATTTTCCGCGCCAGTGGCCAGGCCCGATGCGCTTCGGAGTATGTGCTCAACCTGGAGCAGCAACGGAAGCAGACGGTAATGGATGACTCGCGATGCATGAACGATGGAGCTTGATCGTCATCTCACCGCTGCACACGCTTCATAGGGTCCAACACGAGTTGGACCCTTTTTCTATGCCCAGAAAAATCTCCACACTGCGGAGCTCTGACGCAAAGAACATGAGGTAATCCCGTAACCGCAGTACGCCGTTACGTATCCAGATTCTCAGCCAGGTAATCTACCAGCTCGAGTGGACTGCGGCTGTCGATCACCTTGTAGATCAGATCGCGCTTGCTGCGCGGAAGCTTCTTGACCACGCTTTTTGCCGAGGCCCTGACGGCTTCGTCTGTTCCATGGATACGTGCCGCGAGCAGCAGCACGAGCGTGGCGTCAGTGAGGTTCATGACAAGACCTAATAAAATTCGCACCGCAGTGTACCGACACTTTCCTTTTTCGTACCAGCATGCGCATCCAATAAAACGGCACCAGGACAAATCGATATTCCGATTGCCGCACAAAGGGACACACGGCAAAAGGACGGGTAAGGGTTGGAAGGGGAATGGGGGAGTCAAGGGTAAGAGCCCTATCCCAAAAGGCTAAAAGGCCACTGATCCTGCCATTTCCCGGGAGGCCACGATGCTCAATCTGTTTCGCCACAAAAGGCAAAAGCCCCCTCCACCACCCACCGTAAAAGTTGCCGAAGGTTACCTGCCCATCGAGTCGTCCCACAGCTTGTTAGCAGCAGAGCACCGCCGCCAGTTGCTCGATCGCATCTGGCAGTACACCGCCCTCTCCCACTCGCAGTTCAGCCAGCTCTATTTAAATCCGATCCATCACTACGCCGAGCTGGTCCAGCAGCTTCCAGCCAGCGAGACGCACCATCATGCGTATCTTGGCGGCATGCTCGACCATGGACTGGAATTGGTCGCCTGTAGTCTGAAACTGCGTCAGTCGTATCTGCTTCCCACCGGCGCCGCGCCCGAAGACCAAGCCGCCCAGACCGACGCCTGGTCCGCTGGCATCGCCTATGGCGCCCTGCTGCATGACATCGGCAAAATCGCCGTGGACCTGCAGGTCGAACGCCAGGATGGTCGTGTTTGGCATCCTTGGCACGGTCTCCTGGATCAACCCTATCGATTTCGCTATCTCAAAGGTCGCGACTATCACCTGCATGGCGCGGCTGCAGGCTTGCTCTACACCCAGATTCTCGACAAACCTATCATGGACTGGCTCAGCGGATTTCCGTCACTGTGGGGCGCCCTGCTGTATGTCCTCGCGGGTCAGTACGAGCGCGCTGGCGTGCTCGGTGAGTTGGTGATGCAGGCGGACCGCGTCTCCACCGCGCAGAACATCGGAGGCAACCCGAGCAAGGCATTACAAGCGCCCATTCATTCGCTGCAACATCACTTGATCAGCGGACTGCGTCATCTGGTTCAGCACGAGCTGAAACTCAACCAGCCAGGTGCTGCGGGATGGCTGACCCAAGACGCACTCTGGCTCGTCAGCAAGACGGTCACGGACAAGCTGCGAGCCTATCTGCTGTCGCAATCGATTGAGGGGATTCCCTCGTCCAACCTCACGGTGTTCGACGAGTTACAGTCCCATGGATTGGTTGAGTCCACGCCGGAAGGCAAAGCCATCTGGACCGCGCTTGTGGCACAGGGCAACTGGCAGCAGAGCTTCACCTTCCTGCGCCTTCAACCGGCGTTGATTTGGGGGAACGAAGACCGGCCTGAGGCATTTAGCGGAACAGTGAGCATTGCGGCTCATGAACACTCAACTGACGCCCCGGTACCAATACCAGCGCCCGAGACAGTCAGTGCTGGATCAGGTCAAAGCCAACCGCAGCCGGACCCCATGGCGCTAGAGGATGCCGATTACCTCGGCACGCTGCTGGACATGTTCGAGTTGGAAGAGCCTGAGGCGAGTGACACACCGCCAGAAAGTGCTGTCGAAACTTCAACGCTTCCATCGGATAACCCAGGCCAGGTATTCCTGAACTGGGTCAAGGAAGGCATTCTGAGTCACAAGCTGATCATTAACGACAGCAAGGCCAAAATCCACACGGTGAGTGGCAGCATATTTCTGGTCACGCCTGGCCTCTTCCAACGATACGCGCAAGAATTTCCTGGTATATCGCAGGGTGCGGACCAAGAGATGGAAGAATGGCGTTGGGTACAGAAGCAGTTCGAGAAACTGAAGGCTCACAGGAAACGTGACGACGGACTGAACATCTGGGTATGCCACGTGCAAGGGCCCAGGAAGAAATCGACTTTGAAGGGATACCTCATTGCAGAGCCGACATCACTTTTAGAATCGATACCGTCAGATAACCCTTTCCTCACGCTAGGTGATAGCTAACGAGGCGAATCAAACTCTTCGCTTTTGTTGTATCGAATCCGCTCCGCAAGTCGAGGCCGAGTCCAATATGACCTGCCCGGACGGTTACCCCAGCGCCCCCTTGGTGATCTACAAGTCTGGTAACGAATTCTGGGCCCAGCACATGATCCACTGTGAGACGATCCACGTTGAACTCATTGACCGGTGAACCCATGATTGCAGCTCTGCGCCGTACTGATCCGATAGATCGCAAAGATCCACCCAAGCGTTTTTTATACCTGTCGCTGGTAGCGATATCACCTTGCCTGGCACTGGGCGCGCTATGGAACCAGGGTGACCTTACCATGGTGTCTAGCGCCATAACATTGTCCGCCTCTGCAGTCCTCCTGCTCAATTTGGAGAGGATGCAGAACTACCTACGGCCAAAGTGGGCTCGCGAGTACGAAGCCAAGCTGGCTCCCCTGCAAGCACGTCTACTGGAGCAGGATCTGAGTGCCTCGGAGCGCGAGTTTGTCCTGAATCGAATCCAGGATCTCAACGATCGCTACCACTTGGTCACAAGCCCAGCTGTCACCTATCGCTGGATCAAAAGGATGGGCGCTGCCATGGGGAGCATCGCCCAGTTCCTGCGATCAAGCTCGCACTAAGTCCGGATTGCATCCTCCCAAATGCTCGCAGCCACCTAATAGGCACCAAAATGAGGTAGCTGCGAACGATCAATCTGGTGGCTACACGGTCTCCTCCAAATCTTCTTCCTAGTCGTCACAGAACGCATCTACCAGCCCCGCCTTGTGAAATCCGATATCTTACGCACGCTTCTTGATATCGGGATGCGCGTTGCGTATGGCCAGGACGGAACCTGTGATCACCAACCGTCCCAATCGCTCAAGGCGGTTGACAAGGATAACGCATCCAAGATTGTGAGAGCCCGCGGCCACAGAGCCCTCGCCAAAATAGAGAAACCTTCGTTACGATCGAACACGAATGTGACGTCGACGTTGTTTACCGATCGCTCCCCTACGACCGGCTTTGTGCCGAGCATCCGACTTAAGCCATCAATAACGCGAGATTTTTCGGGAGTGATCTCGGCCCTCCGACCAAGGCCGGATATGGTAAACCACCACACATTGCTTGTTGCACAGCCCACCCCACTTATAGCCGCGTTTCAGGATGCACTGGATGCTAAGTAGGGACGAAACCCAAGGCCGAACACGTCCTCAAGCATGAAGGCGTCCTTGAATTTGATTCCGGGATTCAGATGGAGGATTTGGTGAATTTCTGTTTTATGGGCATCAGGCATACGCGCACCAAAAATGATTGCGGAGATCGGCGCCGGGGCCCGATAAATCTTATCGCCAGCAGGCGCAAGGGCTCTCCATTCTCTCTCGTAGCTCCACTGCTTGGCCTTCGTATACACACAGACGTCGATGAAGCTCTCCTCAGCATCGGCAGGCAGATTTTTCAAAGAGAGTGACGGGTAGATTTCGGTGTATTTCACGGGTTGAGCGAGGCGTCCCAACAGACACGTATCATCGATCATGAACTCGATGCAGAAGCCCTTGTGATACTCAGCGTAGTGAGACCACATGAGGATTTCTTCGGGAGTCTCGCTGAGGCAGAGAACCCCGATTTTTTGCATGTGTGCGCGTAGGGACTCCCGAAGCTCAGCATACGCGGCCTCGTCCAATTTACTCGGTGCTTTCAGAGCATCGTCCACCACAGCATTTTTCGTGACGATCTCGACGGCATGTGCGACAGACTCGTGCAGCCTCTTGGGATCGAGATTAATGGCACAGTCGAAAGGATCGTTGAAGCTGGCAGGGCTAGACATCCAAACGGTGTTTTCACTCAACGACTGCAATGAGTACTGCTTGAAGCTTTAGTACTTGTACAGGAAAGGCGGAGTTTTCATGGTTGTCCGAGGGCTATAATGCTGAATGATTGGCATGGAAAATGGCCGCGCAAGATCATAGCCTGCCTCAGTTACAGGCAACACGGATCTCCCACTTTGCATCGTGAATGGTCGATTGGTATGCGTCTATAAAGGAATTTTGCACTTCTTCTACCAAAAGGCCAAAACCGTGCCGAGACACAGACCAACGCGATGTGACACTTTAATCTACCGTGAGAAACCTAGATGCTGCAGTGGATCACCTGCCTGTTTCACCAGTCTCGCCGCTACCTCCCGTTGAGCCACCACGAAGACATTCCTGGGAGCTTCGAGCCCACCCTTGATGACCTGCGAGCTGAGGCAATTGACTTCGAAAAACAGGTGAAAGCCCATATCGGTCGCGAGTCAGGGAAGATGCCGACTGGCCCCTTAGGTCAACTGATCCGCGACATGCTGCCCAAATATCCCAAGTACCCTCAAATCCCGGGATTCTGGGATAGTTTCGTCGTCGAAGCGGTAGCTCTTAAAGAACTGCGCAATAATATTGCTCACTCTGATGTCCAAGGCCTCCCGCCTCTTCCAGAGATTTATGGCCGCTTCAAAAAAGCAAATGATGTTCTCCGTCCATTCACCGTGTGTAGCGTTCCTCGTGATCGTTTCACTCAGTTTTTTTGGATAAAAAGCCTCTTGCACTTTAAAATCGACGAACAGGTGTTCCGATTGTCCGAGCGTGACATCGAGAACCTACTCGTCGAGCTGCATCCATCGTCACGAGGAAAAGTGCGTTTCAAGGCTGGCAAGCAGATACACAGTGCGATGCTCGACGTCAAAAATGAGTCACGAACCTACTTTGTCGAAGACTGCGCCCCCTTCAACCTAGACGATCAGGAAGCGATGGCTCTCGACGACTTGTTGATCTCTTACCTAGGGCCTGTACGTTATTAGGTAGCCGCCGGCTATCTTTCTTACGATAGAAAGTGCAAGACAGAGTCGCGTCTATTCAGCCACAAGAGCGAAATCAGCCACTATCTTCTCGTCAAAGAAAAATGTCCCTGACTTTTCCGACTTGTAAAATAGTTACCTCTCAAAACATTTCCTTCGTGCCCATAAAGCTTCAAAATGGAAGCCCCTTCATAACCACTTCCAGCCGAATCTTTTGAACCTTTAGGAACGATCCTATAAAAATAATAAAGAACTGGGCGAGCAGAATTAACATCCTTGATAGTTTTTACCACGAGCGTTTCAGAGTCTGAGCTTTCAGAATGAACTTCCATGCTCACCGAAAACAAGCTTTGCTTGATGTTGGCGACTGCCTTTTTCGTCCCCTCCTCACCGCCCCACAGATACGTGATTTCCATATCCCACATACCATTCAAGTCGGGAAAAACCCAGTCATTCAAAATCGGAAATCGATTCCATATCTTCCTCCAAAGGAAGCTACTTAACACGAACAATGCAATCTCTAATAGTACGGCCCCGCCGACCACAGCTCTAAGAGCTTGCTGCAATGTCACCTCAACCCCACAGATGAACATTATAAATATCAATAATGTTACAAAAGCGGCATAGATTTTAGCGATGAGCACAATTGCTTTTAGCGGAGAAAGAGTAGAAAACATTCACGCCTCCTGGAAATAGACTTCACTTCCATCTTTAAAAACCACTATCCCAAGCCTTGGCGTGGAAATACCGGTGAATATAACGCCGGGCAAAACTGACCCAAATAGGGCCGCCAAATACCGACCACCAAATGCCCGATTCCGATTCGGTAAAGCTCCAGGCGGAATCGGAGGTGAGAAGTATTGCGTTAAGGAAACAATTCGCAAATCGGAATTCAAAATATGAAATCCATCATGCAAGTCATTATTGGGATTTGATATCTCAGCCAGACATCTAACAGAGTCCGTCCTGCCATTTAATTTCAGGTTGACACGCATTGGAAATACCGGCAAATCAATACCATCTTCCAATACAATCACACCCAGCCCGGAAAACTCTTGCCCAGAAAGTGCAGTTATATCTCTGAGCAAATCAACCAATCGCTCCAACATCATTTTATCGCCCACGTAGTCACACTATAAAAATCAATCCAAAGCTTATTTACAGATTTGAATTATGCGCCGCGCCTCTCCATCCATATTCCACTTACTATTTAATAGTTCGAACTTCGCAATAAACTATCAATTCGCGAAGTCAGCACTTCGATGAAATATGCCACTCTTCAAAACCTTGCTATAGGCTAGCATAGCGCCTCAGCTAGGCGTTCGAATTAATTTTTCTCGGAAGCGTACGGCTGGATAAATTTTCTAGAACCGGCTTCAATTGAGAAACACACTTTCCTCGCCTCGCCTCAAATTGGCAGGTTCGAGAATATTTCGCTTGCCTGCGCCAGACATGTACTCAACATGAATATCCTTGCACCCGACGATGAGTGCAAGCAGCGGACGACCATCAACTCGGTCAGCAGCCAGGACTTGCCACTCTTGAAGGTCAATTGAAGATGGGGTCGGATAAATTTCGGGATGAGTGTGCCACTCCCCTATGTATCGCACCATACCATTGCTTTCCTTCCACCGTTTCATGGCCAACCGGTGATGAAAGTGCGGCATACGCTCAAAGAGAAACCTGAAGCGCTTGTCCCAAAATGAAGGTTCAGTCGCTTCAATAATTTCCAGATGCTCACCGCGAACGTGGCCAAGTAGTATCCCTCCCGCCTCCTTCGAATCTATGCCTTGCTGGATGTAGCGACTAAAAACCTCAAGCGGCTGTTGCCCTAGATAAACCAAGTGCTCCGTGCCGGGCACAATCCAAGTTTTCACGAATGGCATGCCGGACATCCGGGATATGGCAGCGGCGAACAATCAGGAGTGGCGGGCTCATAGCTGTGATCGGTCAACCGGGTTGAGAGCGATGGCCATGGTTTACCTGCAACCCAAGCCAACGCGGTGTCCAGTGCGAGGGCTGCGGCTTGAATCGACACCGATGCTGGGAACGGCACGTAGAGTCCCTCACACCCCTGTCCAGCAAAAATTGGCTGCACGCCTCCGACGACAGACAACATAATACCTCGCCTATTCGACTCAGTAAGGCACCGGTAGCAACCCTGTCCAGAGCGATGCTTAATCAGAGAACGCACGGCGGCGCCCGCCCCCTCAATCCAAACATGCATGGTTGGGCAGATGGCGAACTTGGCAAGCCAGTGCCCGAACGATTCCTCGCCCGTGGCATCAATGATCAGATCCAGCCCTCCTAAATTCACGTCCTTGGCGTCGCTAGTAAAGGTACGCATCTGGGCGGCAGGCATAGATATTCTGAGCTCGTCTGCCAGTGCAATTGCCTTTTCACGGAACAGATGGTTAAAGCCCAGACGATGCCGCCCGAGGTTTTGAGGCATCAGAATATCGTTATCGATCAGCATCAACTCACCGGCGCCCGTTCCCGCGCCAGCTTTCACGAGCATCTCAGCGAGGAAGCCACCGATGGTACCGCACCCGATCAACCCGATACGCTTGCCAGCGAGTGTTGCCTGCCCTGGGATATTGCGTTCGCTCAGGTATTTGTCATCGAGGCGAAGCATTTGCAGTGGTTCGATAGGACAATCAAATATGGGCAGTCGTTGATCGATGGAACGCCGATCCTCAGGACGATTGAGCTGAAGGTCAAGTACGAGAAAGCCGTAGCTGTAACCCGTTTTTTCTGACTCAATTACTATCATTATTCCGAACCGCCCTTCGCGATACGCCGTGATAATCTTATCGCGTACCTTGCGTTTACAGGCGTCATCTATTTCATGTAGCCAGTCGAGAATTTGTCCAACTGTTTTGGGTGGCCAGTTGTCCTGCAGCGGTCTTGGAGCTGCGCTGGATGTGATCATCGCAACATGCGCTGGGAATTCCTTGATCGTCCTACCCGCACGCGCAAACTTGAGCCGGCTTCGCCCGACATCGTCAGTAAGCACATACATTTTGTTGTCTGATAATTGGAGGATCTCTACCGCGCCGGAGGTACGACGCTCGATATCGTGGAAGCAGTAGATACCGTCCCAATAGACGAAGAACTCCTCCTGCAGATCCTCTTTCATCTTCCCAGCCAGAACCTGCCCAAGAACCTCAGTGGCTTGAAGCAAGGAGGTACGGATTTGTCCTACAGGATCATAAATGTCGACCACTTGAGTACCTGGCGCGGCGTAACAAAGATAACCATCCGGGCCAAGATGCGGCACCAGCCTAGGCAGTGCCTTCGGCACTCCTGTAAGCCATAGCTTGAGAGGCCGCTCAAATAAGCGGTCTATCCATACCTCGCATTGGACAGTCCCCTGAGTGGCCGTCGACAACTCTCCGGCCATCACAAGCCACCCAGCGTTCAACTGAGGATCTACTTTAGTAAATCCCCATTCGGTCATATGACGCAGCACTTCGGGCATCGCGTCCATGAATTTAGCCTGCCTTTGTACGCTTTACAGGCTCTGCGGGGCCCGCGAGAGGAGCAATTGCAGCCATGGACGCCGGCAGGCTCTCAGAATTCGGCTTCATGCGATAAGGTGCATTCGGGAACCGGTCACCCAGCATGCTGTGAAGCCAGTGATAAGCAGTTTGTGCATCAGTTGCCTTGATTGCCCCTTCCAAGTGATTCGCGAAAACCTGAAAAAGCTCCACTGCTTCGGCAATCGCCTCCTTGGGCATATGAGCAGTGAGCGATGACTCGGGGTCAATGGGACTCATGACGCCCTTGCGCAGGGCATCAGGAATTCCCTTTACGACGTTCAACAGTGCGTGGTCATCGCGCTTGTCGAAATATTCATACAGCGGGCAAGCTGCTGCCATCAGAAGGATTGAGCTCGGGCCTTTATCCTCCCATTGCTTGTCGCGGAATGCTTTTAGGTAACGCACGACACGGATGAGTTGATCACCCTTTTCCTGGCACTCCCGCTTGAACCAGTTTTTCATAGCCATTGGGTCGGACTTACGCCAGCCTTGCTTTCGATCTGCCAGCAGAATCTTGTCCGAGGGCAGGGTCTTCCAAGTGTCCCTCTCGGAATTGATCGCGCTGTCGAATACGGCATGGCCACGGCTTTCCATGCTGGCTTTTATCAGCAGGAAAAGGGTATCCGGGATCACGTACAAAGGAAGGTCGATGTGGGCATAGGGGGAGATCGTTACCCGAACACAGGTATCCTTGCTCTCGGTGTTCCACCCTCTTTCGGCGCACATCGCTTGAAGTACGTCGATGACAGCGTCAAAGAACAAAGTGATAGCGAGCTTGGGGCTGCTCTCTTCACGCATGACACTCAGCGGAAGGTACACACCATCGTCGATATCTGACTGTTGGGGCGGGGTCGTGCAAGGGCTGTTGAGCGTTTTGTAGGCACGCGAACCTTGGATGTAGAACCGCGGCTCACAGACCTCACCCTCGAGGCCTTTCTCACGAAGCACCCGAGGCAGGTCAGCCTTCAAAGCCTCCCTGATATCTGTACGAGCACCATCGATTTCGGCCAGTTCGTCAGGTGCGAGGTTGAGTTCATCAAGGAAACAATCTTCCCCGGTAGTAGTGAAAAGCAAGGGACTAAAATTCGGCATGAAGCCTCCGCTCAAGCGCTAAATGAACGGTGTCTCCAGCAATTGCTGACCTTCACATCAAGACTACCAAGCGCTTCTGCGCTCCTGAATCTCGTCACTGCCACCCTACGCCAACCACGTAATCCAAAGGGTGCAGTCCTTCCCAATTTGCCAGCTACCTTGCTCGATGACACGTGCGAGATGACATAGTGCCATCCCACCACATATAGATCAAGCACTGACAACAAACACCACATGTAGTGTATTTTTAATCCGTTTTGATAATGACGGCCCTGTGAAGACGCATAGTCAAGTGGCGTTAGACTTGGTGAATGTGACTTGCCCTGCCGTGTTGAGCCCTTCTGTCCACTTACGGTCGGTGAAATAGGTGCCGTACATGACAAAACCGTTACCAGACTCTTTGACGAAGACCCTAGCCGCCCCGGTGTGCATATTCGTGTCAGTCGCCACTGGAACCTGGGTGTAGTTGATATACATGTAGTTCAGCTCGAGGATACCAGCCTGATCGCTGGGTCGGACGGAGACGCTGATCGTCTTGGATTCGGAGTACGGGATGTCCGAAGTGAACTCCATCTTGACGCTGAACAGACGCGCCTTGATCTTGACCTTTCCCTGAACGACGTAGAGCTCAGTACCATCGCCTCGCCCAAGCCACTTCTGCATGATCCCCCAGTTGGACTGCAGCTTCATGTTCCACTCTCCATCGATGGGCGGGAGCAATCTGCGAACAAAAGGCAGCCTGCACAGCCATACAAAAACAGGGGTTTGGCCCAAAACGTAGAAAACGGCAGCGCCAATCCCTACTGCTGATGCCACAGGCCGACGAAGATCGGTTAGCGGCCCAGACAACAGCTCCGACATGTCGTTGTAATGCAGAAGCAGGAAGACGACCAGGCATGTTGTAGCGAAGTACCCGAGGGTCTTGGTGATCCCTATGACTTGATACATGCCAGCTCTCAGTTTGCGAGTGTTAGCGCTCTACCCTATACGCTCGACGACATGCTGTACATGGCATCGGGTGTCGATGCCATGGCGGTCGTAAAACGCCTCCATCCATGCGCACTCTTAGTCACAGCAGCAAAAAAATGCAACTGCTATCTATTTGAAAGATTTAATGCGAACTTAGCCCAAGGTGGCCTATGGCCACCTTCGCATGGATAAACATCTTGAGGAGGCTGTATGGCAATTTATGTAGCTCCGGGCAACTTGGTTGGTCGAGATGGAGGCTCATTTCAGGAAGTAACAATGAATACATCGAATCATTCTGTAACTGCGCGGCATGGGCGCTACAGTACGATCCGTGACAATGAAAAGGCGCCACCAACGAGTAAGCCTGGTCGCCATTGGTTGCAGGTTTTCAGGACACCCGATAACACGGAGTGAGCTGCATAACCCTTGCTTCTCGTGTATGGGCCGTCTGTTTCTAGGTGGCCTTTCCAACGGATTATGCCTTCATGATAGGCGTAGGATCTCGATGACGGCGTTCTGGCCGGGGCGGCCGAGGGCGTTGTTCAGGGCGAATATCTGTGGGAGTAAATGTGGGAGTAATTTTGCAGGTGTGAAAAAGCCCAACCTGTGGGGAATTGGGCCAAGTCATTGAATAATATGGTCGGGACGGAGTGATTCGAATACTCGACCCCTAGCACCCCATGCAAGGGGGCGGGCCCCTGATAATAGAGCTCGATGCATTTTTCGACCAGCCGGTATTCAACGGGTCCGAAGGCTCCACACCAAAGCGCTGTGGAGTCGGGCGGCCGACAGTCCGGCCAGTTTCAGCTTGTGCAAAGCAGGCATCAGGGCTCCCGGGCGACCAAGTTGAAGAGATGCAGCGGCCCGCGAAGGACGGACGCAGCGTAATCCTAAGAGACGCTTGGCGCACTGCCCTGGCAACCAGTCATCCAGGCATCCCTCGTGCAAGCCGAGCCTGACGTACACTGAAAGCCATCGACGACCACCCTGCTCCGCCTCAGAGATCGCCAATCTCGATCGCCCGTATATCCCGCGCTACTGGGGGCAAAACTGGGGGCATATTTTAGTTTTTCCGACCTGAAAATGCTGCGTTAGAGCCAAGTCAAAATGTTTTTTGGGGACCCTGACAGTCTTTAGGCGTCGCCGGGCAGGCTGTTTGGCTGATCATTTTTGCCTTCCCACCAACCATGGAGCTCCATTCACTTCCAGACGATTGCTACATGGGGGGCGCATCTGAGGGCATGCTTTGGATGGTTTGAAAAGGATGCCCCCAGCCTGAGGCCCAACAGTTCCATTTTCGAAAAGTCTCCCCTGCGCTGTTCCCAACCGCCGTTGAGCGCTAGTCGATGACCTCAGTTAATGGCTGAACTACTGCCTACGCTACCCCGTAGCGCCGATGCAGGGGGGGATCCAGCACATTCGCTCAAGCGCTGGAAATTGTCCGCTACTGCCGGCAAACACGGATGCTCGAGCGGCGTGATTCACTGAAAGTCCCGCAGGAATGTCCGCCTGGGCATGTGGTCCGTATCTATTAATGGGGGCGGAAGGCTCCGTTAGACTCAGGTCGTTGTCAGATAGGCCTCACTACTGTTTCTTGAAATTACTGAGGATGGCTCACGTAAATGTCGCGACGTTCAGATGAAATACGCTAAGCATTAAATTTCGAGCTGAAATGACATTTCCATCCCAGATCGTTCAACTTTCCGATTATCTGCTCAGCCAAGCCATTGGCTCAAGCGTTAGAAATATTGGATACCGCCATTGCGCCAGCACCCATCTTTCAAGGTTGAAATGACACATGGCAAGGAAGAAAGCAAAAAACTCCGGTGGCACCGGCATACTTATTATTTTTGCTCTGGCATTCAGTGCTCTCGCTGCTATCCCCAAAAATGCCTGGATAGCGATCGGTGTCATAGCGGGTATCGGCACGATTATGTGGCTGCTGGCCGAACGCGGAAAACGCCGGCTCAATCAGCTTCAAGAATCGGCTGCAAAGAATATACGCCCGCAAAAGCCACAAGGCTTAGGCAAGCACAGGGTCGAATACCGCGACTTTGATATCCAGCTCGAGCAGCGCAGCAAGGCCATCAATGGATTTTCGAAAGTACACGGGTTTGGGATAGAGATAGGCTTTTTCGACTTTGGCATCGGGTCGCATCATGGTGTGCTGGCTTCTGAGAGAATCGAGAGCACAGCATCCGAGATCAGCTAAGCGCTTTGAAGGTGGGGTTCATGGAGCGCTTACAGAAGTGCTCTCCTCTCGAATCAGGCGCAGACCATCATATCCGCTGGAGTCCGGAGACCGCGATAGCCTGTAATGCGATCATTCCCACGCTCCGGCGTGGAATGCAGCCCGTGACACTCTGTGTCACAAAGAGCGGATGCAGAGCGTCCGGTGAAAAGCTACCACTCTGGGGCGTGGGAGCGATCAAACCGAAATTCCCACCATAAAAAACTATAGATTAGAAGGCATCCATAAAAACTAGTCTCTGACCTGAGAAAAAGTAACCACTGGGCCATATTCCTGATCGGACACTATCGCTTGCACACAAAATTTCTTTTCTGGAAATTTACTCAGCAACACCATCCTCCATGACTGAGCAACAATCCTGCAAAGCTGTTCATAAACAGCCTCATCCACTCTATCCCTGCAACCTCCAAAAACATCATACAGATGCGTATGATTCAAAACCTTCTCCACTGCCACTACATCATTATTACAAGTTTCCATCCAAGTAGAGAACGCGTCAAAAGTAAAGCTGTGCTCCAGAAACACACCTGATTCATGAATAACAAAATCTGGAAATAAAACCTTGCAAAACAACAAGGCATCTTCAGGATGCACAACATCACTAATATAAGAAAACTCATCCAACTCGGACTGATCCTCCCATTGGCTTTTCCAATGCTCGTATCTTGGAGAACTGACTGAGTCTGTAATCTTGATTATTTTCATGGAATTTCTTCTGCACTGATGCCCCGTGGAGGTTTCTTGCTCGATGGAGATTGTACCCTGACCGATCCATCCGGCAACTTGTTGCGACCATAGTCAATAGCATGAGGCGTGGGTATCCCTGCATGTGAATCGCCCGTCACATCGACCCGTTTGAGAATCATACCTTTATCATCATAAACGGCATAACTCGTTATATTTCCTTTATTATCAGCACGATAAAGAGTTCCATTGGCAGGCCCTCCCTCCAGCATAAAATGCCCACTGAACTTATCGGCTTTCTCCAGAGGTCCGCCTTCCAGATTCTTGGCATTCCTCGGCACTACAGGCTTGCCATTAATATCGCACAGACCAACGTTGTGCACCCAGGTCTTCAACTTACCCACATAAAACGTATGACCAACGTCCACGGTCAGGTTATAGGTTTTTCCTTGTGGAAGAAACAACTCCAGAGACTCAACCCTGGTCGAGACACCTTCAGTAGGACCGTCCCCTAACGACTGAAGTAAATCGCCTGATTTAAGCTGGATAACCGGCACAAAGTCATGTCGTGCGGGAACGTAAAATGGATGGCCCGGTGTAACCAGAAGCGTTTCTTTCTCTGAAACTCCATCTGCTCGGATGTTTTTCAACTTGAGCTGGTAAATCGGCTGATCAGTACGAACGTGTGTAGCCGAAATAGCGGCAGCGAACGGCTCCCCTCCTGTTTCTCGCTTACTCCAGACAATATCTCCCACGCTGAGGGTGTCAATGGCCCGGGGGCCCTGGGGGGTGGCAACCATAGTTCCTGCGGCGAAACAGCATGGCTTGACCGGTTTCGTAACAACGGCGCTATTTCCGACCCCATCGGCATCCGTCGACACACCATTGCCGGGTTTCCCACCTTTACCGACACCCGCAACAACCTTGGTCCCCCAGCCCTCGGTCAGCAACGTATTGCCCATGTTGCTGATCATGGCGGCTCTTTCGACCACACTGAGTTTCCGACCCGCCGCATCGTCCAGCCAGGAGGTCTTGTTCTCCCACTCCTTGAGATTGGCGCTCTCGGCGGGCGTCAACCAGCCTTCCTTGATGTATTTGGCCGTGATGATCTGGTCATCGGTCACATAGATATTGCCCCAAGGGTCATACCCTTGCGCCGGTTGCGCGATGAGCCCTGGATTGCCCACCAGCATCCCGGTCATGTCATAGGAAACCTTGTTCCGGTAGAAGCTGACCAACTCCTGCGCAACCGGGTCGTCCATAGCGATGGTATTGGCTTTCAGGCCTTCGACACAGGCCCGGGTTTCACATAGGTCGATCAACTGCGAACGTTCGGCCGAGATCTTTTCATACTTGCCTATCAGATCGCGCTGTTTCGCTTCGGTGCAATTTCCACCGGACCTACAGGCCTTCAGCTCGTTAAGCAATCGCTCGGCAGTTGGGTGATCGAGGCTGTTGAACTTGGTGGCCTGCTGGGTGACCCAGCCCGCCACTTCCAGTTCTTTATCAGAGCCCCCTGCGGCTCCAGCGACCGTTACGCCGATCAACTGCGAGGTCATCGCCAGCAGTTGATCATGCATGTCGCCCACAAATATCTTGTCGCCGACCGAAGCGACAAAAGCTTCGTTGGCACCGGCGGCAAGGGCACCGGTACGAAAGCTGCCTCCCGCCGCCTCTGCGATCAGGCCACCGACAATCGCGTGTGCCCCGACCTTGGCCGGAATCCCGGTGAATTCCAACTGGGTACCCAACCGGTTATAGATGGAGGCCGAGAGGACATCCGCAGCCGCACTGATACTGGCCTGGGCCAGATTGTTCTTGAGGCTGCCACCATTGATCGCGGTATTGGCAACTGCACCAAAGCCCTTTTCAGCCAGGGTGTAGCCAACAAACTTGGTCAGTTCATTGGTGCTGGCCAGGTCAAAGCCGTGGGTCGCTTTACTGGCATTTTCGGCGGAAACACCGAACGCCTTGTCCAGTACACCCGATGCAAAGCCCGCAACCAGCCCACTGACCAAATACCCCTTGAGGCTTTCCGTCGAGGTGACATCCTTAAGGACCGCGCTCAGGTTGCCTTTGTTGTTTATCGTACTGACCACAGTCTGGACCACGGCAGCGGTATAGGCTGCCGATGCAGCCGCACCAATCGCGGCGGCAGTGGTCGCACTGAGCCCCGCGGCTGTCGCGGCGCCGCTTGCGCTGGCGCCAACGGTAGCGGCCGTTCCCGAACCCGCCGTCACTACCGTTACGATAATGACCACCGCCAGCATTGCGCCCATGCCCATGCCGGAGTTGCTGTATTTGAAGGAGTCGTGGACCTCTTTCACGCGCTGCCAATCGACATCGCCACGCTGCTCGGCTTCTTTGAGCCAGGCCAGTTGGGGATCCGCCTGAACCATCGCATCGATGGTCTGGCTAACCGTCTTCTGGTCAATCTGCTTGATGTCGATGTGCAGACCCTTGGCGGCAGTGATCGCCAGGTCGCCCTTGCTGATCAATTCGCTCTGGCGCAAGGTTTCGTCGGTATGGCCCTTACCCTTCGATGAATTCCACGCGAGGCTATTGTTGGTCTTCTCGTGGCTTTCCTGGCTCAGATCCTTGACGCCCTCGAAGGTGATGGCTCCGCCACTTCTCAGTGTTAGATCCGCGCCACTTTCAAGCTTCGCGACCTGATAACGCTGGTCACCACCACTGACCAGCGTCAGATCACTCCCCGTGGTGATCTGGGTGCCAACGTTGATGGTTTTTGTCACCTCATCGTGTTTGGTCTGCTTGCGTCCCCAGCTGCCCTTCTTCTTCTTGTCATACAGCGAGTAGTCGGTGTCCTGGGCCGCCAGTACATCCAGTTGTCCAACCGCTGCCAGGTAAGCCTCGTTGCCGGCATTGATCCGACTCGAGATCAGCGCCATATCTTTGCCGGCACTGAAAGTAACGTCTTGTCCGGCACTCACGACGCTGGAAATCTGTTTGACGTGATCTTCCTGTTTCGTAACTTTCTTCGACTTGGAATACGAGTGGCTTTCATCGGCAGCCGAAGCCACCGTAAGGTTATCGCCCGCTCCAAAGTCGATGTCCCGCTTGGCCTCTATCTGGCTGGCGACCACTGCCAGATCACGCCCCGCCTGGACAGAAAGGTCACGCCCCACCGTCAGATCCGAGCCGTACTGGGTAACGCTGCTGCTCTTGGCGCCGGCCGCCACGCTGTTGTGCTGCTCAGCGGCAGCAATGAAGGCATCCCGGCCTGCGGTGATCGTTGTGTCACCGCCGCTTTGCAACGTACTGCCAGTGCTGACGAAATCCCGCGAGGCCTTGATGGTCAGGTCATTCGCCGCCTCGATGCGAGCGCCACTGTCGGCATACTCGTTGTGCCCGCTGTAACCTTTGTAATTGACGTCATTACCCACCACCGTGCGTTGGTTGATCACATCGCCGGCGATTGCAGTCATATTGACGTCACGCCCCGCGATGACCCCGCCCGCCTTGTTGATAATGTCGTTACCCGCCAGCAGATCCAGGCGGTTACCGGCCTCAATCAAACCGCTGTTGACCAGATCATTACCCGCGGTCGCGGAAAGGTTGTTGCTGGCCCGCAACGTACCAGCGTTATTCAGGTCTTTGCCGGCAATCAGCGTCACATCCCCGCCCTGGATCAGCGCCCCGTTTGGCGCCAGGCGATTGGTCGCCTGGGCCAGGTAGAGCACCGGCACCAGGACTTTCTCACCATTCACTTCATGCTCTTCGAGCCAGACGATATCGTGGGTCAGCGCCGCGACCTGCTGGGAGGTCAGGCTGACCCCAACCGACAGGTCGAGCTGCTGCTTGCTCTTGATGGCGTTGTCCATCAGGTACTTGTAAAGCGCTTCGTCGGAGGTCTGGCCGTCGATGAAACGCTGCCCGGTACGCTCGACCATCGCCTGCTGGATCAGCTTCTGCTCATAGAAACCGTCGCCCAGGCGTTTGGCGCTTTGATCGGGGTTGTAACCGAGGTTCGCCAGTAGGTAGTCCGAACTCATGAACTGCTTGAGGTCGGTCAGCACCGGGTTGGTTTCGATCAGGTACTTCTGCGGGTTGGACCTGCCCGAAGTGTCCGGCAGGCCCTGCACGCGATTGATGACCTGGCTGCCTACCGTGGAAACCACGCCCGCCTGCCCCGGCAACTGGACACTGCCGGAATCGCCGGGCGCACTGACACTGATCACGCTGCCGGAAACCCCAGCGCCCGTGGCCTGGCGGGTACTTTGTCCGAGTTGAAGAGTGCTCACGGCGATCCGCGCCGCATCGCTGAACTGCAGGTTGCGCGCCTGGACGTCATCCGCGCCCTGTTCGCGCTGGGCACTGCTGACTGTCGCGCTGCCCATGCTCCAGCTCTGTGGCCCGGCACTGGTTTGGCTTGCCTGGGCCGCAGAACCGCCCTGGCCGCTCAGGCGGAACAGACCGTTTTGTCCGTCCGGCAGGCTGAAACCCCGCGACGCCACGGGGTCCACCCGCTGCTGGGACAGGTTCGGCGGCAGTTGCGGATTCAGGTAGACGACCGTCGGCTTGGCCGCGCTGCCGACCTGGGTCCCGGTCCCGGTCTTCGTCGTCCCGGAGAACTGGGTATTGGCGTGCAGGTTGCTGTTGTCGATGGTGTTCTTGGCGTTGATCTGTATCGCCTGCCCGGCCTGGACCACCGAGGCGACACTGCCACCCCCGGCGGTAAACACTTTGTTGTCGCTGCTCAGGGTGCCGGCCAGGATGCCGGCGGGAATGGCCACATCCGGTCCCTGACCGAATTTGGTGTTCACGGTTGTGGTTTTTTGTTTGCCGTAATCGTTGAGCTCGGTGTGAGTCCCGCCTTTGTCGGGCTCATGCACGGTCTTGGTGTATCGGTAGACGTACTGGGAATATCTTCGCGCGTAGGCGTCCAGCGCTTCGTTCGCGTAAGTTTTGTTAGTGAAGATATTGCGCACGCCGGTATAGACCCGGTTACGGGCGAAGTTGCCGGCCTCCAACCCCAGGTTCTCGAAGGTATCCACGTTCAAGCGAATATTCTTGCCAGCAGAAATCGTCGAAGCGGTGTTGGAAAAGCGGCCGACATCGCCATCAATGTTTCCGGCCACCGCCAGGCTCGCTCGCGTGCCGCTGATGGTCGACTCCGAGGTGTAGTTTTCGGCGATATAGAACGTGCTGCCGTTAAACGTGATATCGCCCGACACCAGCCGCTCTTTGCCGATAACCCCTTCGGTCTTGTTGTTGAAGCTGTTCGCCGACAGCGAGAAATCCCCCTCGACATTGATCGAGGACGCCAGGTTGGTCACGCTATTGGCGCGACCGCCATTGAGTCCCGAGATGTTCAGGTTGCCGATGCTGTAGACATCCCCGTTGTCGTTGGTGAAGTCATTGACCAGCAAGTCCATGTTTCGGCCGCTGAAGATCAGGCCGTGATCGTTCACCAGGGAGGGAGTCTTCAGCGTCAGGTCCTGGGTCGCTCCCAGCGTGCCGGTGTTGCCGATACTATTGGCGGTGACCGTCATGGAACCGCCGGACGTCAGGCGCCCGGCGTTGCTCAGGCCACCGGCATTGATCGTGGTATCCCCGCCACCGGCAATGCTCGTGCCAGTGCCCAGGGTTACCTGGGCCGCGCTCAAGCCCAGGGTGCCGACGCTGCTGTAGCGCCCGTTACCACCATAGGTGCCGGCCAGGGTCAGGTTGGCCGTGCCGTCACTGGCGATCAGCCCATCGTTGTTCCAATTGCCACCGTTGCCGGTCAGGCTGTCCGAGGCCAGCAGTTGTCCGCCCGCCGTCTGGTTGAGGGTGTTGACGTTCACCGTCAGGCGCCCGGCCTGGATCACGCTGCTGTTGGTCCAGTTGTCCGCCGTCAAGGTCAGGCCGCCACGGGTTAACAGGCTGCCGCCGGCGTTGGTGATATTGGCGGTGCTGATATCAAAGGTGCCGTTACCCACATGCAGCAGACTGCCGCCCATATTCTGGAAGCTGCTGGCATTGAGGGTCAGGTCGCTGTTGGCGGTTTCCAGCTTGCCGTTGCGGTTATCGAACAGGCCGCCGATCTGGAAGTCGGTCTTGCCGCCGGAGCCCAGTGCACGGATCTGGCCGGTCTGGTTATCGAGGCTGGCCGCACGCACGCTCAAACTGCTGTCGCTTTCAATAACGCCCAGGCGGTTGTTAAGCGCGCCGTTGAGGCTGAGGTCGATGCGCTGGCCTGCGATCTGTCCGTCGTTGTCGCCGCTGTTGTCGAAGTTGTTGCCGCTGACCTGTACCAGGCCCTGGGCGTACAGGCCGCCGTTGCGGTTGTCGAAGTCGGCGGTGGTGATCAGGGCATCGCCGCTTTGCGCCGCGATACGCCCGCCGTAGTTGTCGATCCCGCCCAGGGCGCTGAGGTTGAGACGCTGGGCCTGAATGATGCCGCCCTGGCGATTGTTGCTCAGGTCATAGCCGTTTTTCAGCACGCCGACGACGTGGGCTTCGAAGGCGCCCTTGAGGCTGGCCAGGGTGCCGCCACGGTTGTCGAGGCTGGCCGTGCTGACACTGAGGTCGCCATTCTGGCTAATCAGCTTACCGCTCTGATTGTCGATATCGCCGCTGACCGTCAGGTTGAGTGCACCTTGCCCTTGCAGGGAGCCCTTGCCGTTGGCGAGGCTCGCGGCGTCGACGCGGACGCCAGCGTTCTGGCTGTAGATCAGGCCGTCACTGTTGTTCTGCACGGCACCGCTGCTGCTGATAACCAGGTTGTCATTGGCCGCGACGGTACCGCGATTGCGGTTATCCAGGCTGCCGGTGAGCAGGCTCAGCCCCCCTTGGCTGACGAGTTGGCCGCCCTGGTTGTCGATCTGGCTGCTGCGGCTGATCACCAGTGGTCCGCCGCTGGCGAGCTGGCCGTTGCTGTTGGTCAAGGCTCCGAGCAGGTCGAGGCTGACTGCGGCCTTGCCGCTCAGGGTACCGTTACGGTTGTCCAGGGTAGTGCCGGTGAAATCCAGGGCCTGTTGTGCGCTGATGCTGCCGCTGTTGTTCAGGCTCATAGCTTGCAGTGTCAGGGTGGCGGCGCTGTCGATGGAGCCGCCCTGGGCGTTGTTCAACAAACCGCTGACGGTCAGGCGCTGGGCCGCGCCACTGGAAAGAATGCCGGCGCTGTTGTCGAGGCTGGCCGCGTTGACGGTCAGGGCTTGCTGGCTGACCAGCGCACCAGCATTGCTGTTGAGCAATGCGCCGCTCACGTTGACATCAAGGTTGCCGCTGCGACTGGACAAGGTGCCGCTGTTGCGGTTGTCCAGGCTCGCGCCGCTGACGGTCAGCCCCTGCCAGCCGGAAACCAGGCCGCCCTGGTTGATCAGGCTGTTGCCGGTCATGCCCAACTGGTTGCTGCTTATCAGCTTGCCGCCGCTATTGTCCAGCGTCCGTCCGGTGAGATTGAAGCTTTGGCTGCTGGAGAGCTCGCCGCCCTGGTTGTTCAGGTCACGCAGATGATTGAGGGTCAGGGGGCCCTTGGCCTTGAGCAGGCCGTTGCGGTTGTCGAGATCACCCCCCGCCAGGTCGAGGCGGATGGCTTGGTCGCCGAGCAGGCGGCCGCCGTTCTGGGCCAGGGCGCCGAGGCTCAAGTCGATATCGCCCTTGGCCGAGACTTCGCCGCCATTGCCGGAGTCCAGGCGGCTGGCGTTGATCGTCAGGCCGGCCTGGCTGTTGATCAGGCCCTTGGCGCTGTTGTTCAGGGCCATGGCGTTGAGGGTCACGGTGCTGGCACCCAGCAGGGTACCGCCCCTGTTGTCGAGGTCGGCGGCGCTGACGTTCAGGGCTTGGGCGGCGTTTATCAGGCCCTGGTCGCGGTTGTTCAGTTGACCGCTGGTGGTCAGGTCGAGGTCGCCCCGGCTGGTGACGGTACCGCCACTGTTGTCGAGGCCGGCGCTGCGGATATCGAGCGCGGCGGCGGCGATCTGGCCCTTGAGGTTGCTCAGTGCCTGGTTGATCCGCAGAGTCACGGCCTGGTTGCTCAGCAGTTTGCCGCTGCTGTTGTCCAGGCTGTCGGCGGCCAGCACGAAGGCCTGGGCACTGGAGATTTCACCGCCCTGGTTGTTCACGCCCTTGAGGTTGTTGAGCCGCAATGACGGTGCGTTGATCAGGCCGTTCTGGTTGTTCAGTTGGCCGTTGTTCAGGTCCAGGGTCAGTGCCGTGTTGCTGAAGAGCTTGCCGTCCTGCTGGTCCAGGCCGGTGACGCTGGCGACCAGGGCCTTGTCGCTGCCGATGCGGCCGCTCTGGTTGCTGACCTGCCCTGCCGTCAGGGCGAGGCTGTCGCTGCTGCTCAGGCTGCCGGTGCGATTGTCGTAGGCGCCGGTAGTGACAGTCACCGCACCTTTACCGCTGATCACTCCCAGCCGGGTGTTGTCGAGACTGGCACTGTTCAGGTTGATGCTGCTGTCGCTGACCAGGCGTCCACCCTGGTTGGCCAGTGTGCCGTTGGCCTTGACGTTGAGCGCGCCGCCACTCGACAGACTACCGGCCGTGTTGGTCAGCCCGACGCTGCTTACGTCCAGCCGGCCTTCGCTGCTGATCAGGCCAGCGCTGTTGTCGAGGTCAGCGCCGAGGGTGAGTCGTGCGTCCTGGTCGCTGAATAGTTGGCCGCCGGTGTTGTCGAGGGCCTGGCCGTCCAGCGTGATGCCAGTCTTGCCCTTGAGCAGTCCCAGGTTGCGGTTGAACACTTCGGCCATTTCAAGGGTCAGCGTGGTATCGGCAAGGAGCTTGCCGCTGTCGCTGTTGTTCAGGCGCTTGCCGGTCAGGCGAATATCGGCACTGCTGGAGAGTTCACCGCCGCGGTTGTCGATAACGTCGACATCGAGTGTCAGCGCTTTTGTCGCCCCTACCAGGCCGTTCAGCCGGTTATCCACGGAGGCGCCGCTCAGGGCTAGCGCGCTGCTGGCGATCAGCTTGCCGTTGCGGTTATCCAGAGCAGCAATGTTCGCTTTGACATCGGCTTTTCCGGAAACGGCACCGTTGCTGTTATCAAGGCTGTTGGCCGTCAACAGGATAGCGCCATCGCCCACCAGGGTGCCGCCCTGGTTGATGAACGCCCCGCTTACGCCGAGGTCGACCGCACCGCGGCTGCTGATCAGGCCCTGGCTGTTGTCCAGGCTGGCGCTACGACTGTCGAGAGAAGCCGCGGCCACCAGGCCCTTGATGTTGCCCAGCGCCTGATCGATACGCAGGGTCAGGCCCTGGTTGCTCAGCAGCTTGCCGTTGCTGTTGTCGAGGCTTTTCGCGGTCAGGGCAAAGGCTTGGGCACTGGAGATTTCACCGCCCTGGTTGACGACCACGTCGAGGTTCTTCAGCACCAGCAGCGGGCCGTTGATCAGGCCGCCACTGTTGTCCAGGCGGCCGTTGTGCAGGTCCAGGTTCAGTTGGGTCTTGCTGAACAGTTCGCCGCCCTGTTGGTCGAGGCCGGTGACGTTGGCCGTCAGATCCTTGGCACTGGCAATACGCCCGGAAGCGCCGTTGTTGACCTGGGTTGCCGTCAAGTCAAGGCGGTCGCCACTGGTAAGGCGGCCACCCTGGTGGTTATCCAGGGTGCTGGTGGTGACGCGGGTCGCACCCTCGCCGCTGATCAGGCCTTTCTGGCTGTTGTCGAGACTGCCGCTGGCAAGCACCAGGCCCTGGTCCGTGAGGATCGACCCGCCCTGGTTGAGCACCGCGCCGAGACTGTCGATCAACAGGTCGGCGGCACTGCCGAGCTTGCCGGCCGTGTTGTCCAGGCTGCCGACCGTAAGGCCCAGCGCACCTTCGCTGCTGAGCGAGCCGGTGTTGTTGAGCAGCGCACCATCGAGGCGGATATCCAGGCCCAGCAGGGCGAAGATGTTGCCGCCGCTGTTATCCAGGGTCTTGCCATTCAGGTTGACGCTGCCCCTGGCGAACAGCCGGCCCTGGTTCTGGTTGATCACTTGCGCCACTGCGACGCCAAGATCAGTCTCAGTCAGCAGCTTGCCGCCATCGCTGTTGTCCAAACGCTGCCCGCTGACACTGACGCTGCTGTGGGTGCTGGACAGCTCGCCGGTACGGTTGTCGATCTGCTCGACATTGACGGTCAGGCCCTGGGTGCTGGCGACCGTGCCGCCATTGCGGTTGTCGAGGCTCTTGCCGGTCAGCCGTATGGAACCCTGGGCCACGAGCGCCCCGCCCTGCTGGCTGAGGCTGTCGATGCTGGCTTCGAGGTCACCCTGGCTGGCAATACGGCCCTGGGTGTTGGCAACCTCCTTGGCCTTGAGACTGACCGGGCCGACTGCGCTGAGCAGGCCACCGCTATTGTCCAGGCGGGTGCCTTCGAAGCTGACGGCCGCCTTGGCGACAAGGTTGCCCTTGTCGCGGTTGTCCAGTTGATCGACCAGCAGCTTGAGGTCTTTGTCGGCCTGGATCAGGCCGCCACGATTGTCCGCCGACCCTCCGCGTAGGGTCAGGTGGTCCTTGCCCGCCAGGCTGCCGCCGCGGTTGTCCAGGCTGCCGGTGGTCAGCTCGATGCTGCCCGTGGCGCGCAGCTTGCCCTGTTCGCGGTTATCCAGCGCGCCGTGAACGGTGGCACTCAGCGTGCCGTCCGCCGCCAGCACCGTGCCCGCCGCGCGGTTGTCGAGGCTGGCGGCGGCCAGAGTCAAGGCCTTGCCGGAACCCAGGGTCCCAGCATGGTTATCCAAGGCACCGCTGAGGTCGATGCTCAAGCCCAGATCGCCGGTAATCTGCCCGCGGGTATTGTCCAGGCTGACGGCCTTCAAGGTCGCCAGGGTTGAACCCGACAAGGTGCCGTCACGGTTATTGATCGCGCCGCTGGCAGTGAGGCTGAGCCCCCTGTCAGCCGCGATCAAGCCGGACGTATTGTCGAGGCTGGCGACATTCAGGGTGACATCGGCCAGGCTGGAGATTTCCCCACCGCGATTGCCCAATGCGCCGACGTTCACCACCAGGTCGCCGTTGCTGGAGATCAGACCGTCCCGGCCGTTCACGGCCTTGTCGGCGGTCAAGGTCAGACGGTCGGTGCTGAGCAACCGCCCCCTGTTTTGGTTGTCGAAGGTGCCGGCGGTGACGGTGGTCTGCCGCTGTCCGCTGAGGGTGCCGCCCTGGTTGTTCAGAGTCTGGGTGGTGGTGATGTCGAGGTCACGGCTGGCAATGATGTTCCTGCCGGCGTTGTTGAGGCTCTGCGCGCTGATGCTGATATCGGCGTTGGTGTTGCGGGTGTTATCGGGATTGACTCCGCTTTCGATGATGCCATTGTTGACCAACTGGCCGCCGCTGGTGAGGGTTATGCGGTCCTTGGCGACAAGGTTGTTCTGGCTGGTCAGGTCGCCTCGGGCTTTCATCTCCAGTGTGGTGCCGGCGTAGGCGGGCCCTTGAATGCTGGCGCTGACGGCCTCTATGTTCACTGCACCGTCGGCGGCGACTTGTGCAACGGTCAGGTCGCCGTTGGCGTCGATCTGGATGTCGCCTGCGCTGGCAGCCATCTTGCCATCGAGTTTTACCCCGACACCGGCTTCGCTGCTGACCAGCTTGATCGCCCCGGCGTACATGCCGCCCAGGGCTGAAGAGTCGATCGCCAGTTGCGGGGCTGTTGCTGGGTCGGCCACACGTGCGGTGGCCTTGAGGGTCTTGGCATCGACGTCGTTGGCACCGGCAATGATCGTCAGGTTCTTGGCTTGAATCTCGGCATTGAGCTTGGCCGAACGGGTGATGATTTCGAACTGGTCGATGTTGTTGGCGTTCAGGCCTGCGCCTTCGATGGACACGCTGCCTTGATCGACTTGGTAGCGACTGATCTGGCCGTTTTCGATTACCGCTTTACCGGTGGTCAACGTGGCTTGCGGGGTGTTGATAAACCCGCAGCCGTTACAGGTAATCCCATACGGGTTAGCCACGATGACATGCGCCGACTGCCCTGCCACTTCGGTGAAACCGCGCAACTGGCTGGGACTGCCGCCGTTGACCTCATTGAGGATCACGCTGGCGGCCATACCGTTGAGGTTCTGGTTGCCGAGGATGATCCCGCCCAACTGGGTCGACTGGGTCCGACCGGTCGCGTTGTTGAGAATCACGCCCTGCTGGCCAACGTTGTAATCCTGGAATTTGTTATGCGACAGCCCGTTGCCATTCGGCGCGGCAATATTGACGATCGGTACGCCATTGCCCGCTTGCCCGAGTGTGGTACCCGGCCCGCTCACGGCAATGCCCTCCGCCTGAGCCAGCAGCGGCTGCCAGAACATGGCGTTAGCCAGCACCAACGCCAACCCGCGCTTGGGCAAGCCCAGGAAGGTGGAACGGCTTTTTACGGCCGCAGACGGTTGGCGCGCGAGGAAGGCGAACTGGCGAACATCCATGTCGTATCTCGATGCCCAAAGGGCGGTAAGAATTTAAAGAAAAAAATCCATGCGGAAGTAGATCGGCGCTTCACGTTCCGTGATCGGGTCCGGTCGTTCCAAAGAGTGTGCAAAGGTCACCGTGGCCGCGACGTTCTTGCCGCGTGCAAACAGTTCCAGGGAATTGCTGGTCATGCGCCCATGCTGTTCGGCGTTGTAGCGACCGTGGCGGATCACGCCTTGGTCGTAGCCGAGGCTGGTGCCGTATTCGTTGAACGCCGGCTGCAGCCACACCCAGGTCACCGGGCGGCTCCAGCGCAGGTCGTTGCGCCAGTAGCCGCCGCTATCGCCGGCCAGGCTTTGGTCCTTGTAGCCACGAATCGAGGACTGCCCGCCCAGGCTCATGCGTTGCGGGCTGAACAGCACGTCTTCGCTGCGTTGGCCGGTCATCAGGCTGCTGAAGCTGAATGACTCGCCCCACAGCTTGAAGGGGTACAGGTAGCTCACCGTCGCGGTGTATTTGCGGTAGCGCGCATCGGCCTGGCCGGGGCGTGGGTTGTGGTTGGCCTGGGCGTCGAACGCGCCAATGCCGTCCTGCATGCCCAGGTCGATGTTGAGGAATGAACCGCCAATGCGCCGGCCGTGGTTGATGCCAAACTGGGCTTCGCTGAGGCGGTTGCTGCTCAGGGCGAGCTTGCTGTCTTCGATGAAGTTGTTGGTGCGCAGGTAGGCCACGCCGGTGCTGAGGGAGGTCTTGCTCAGAGCGTCGCGGTGGACGACTCGCTCCAAGCGCAACTGGTGGCTCTGGCTGTCACCGGACTGCTTGAAGTTGAAGCCGCTGGCCTGGGCCAGGGAGCGGTATTCAGTCTCGCTGTAGCTGTAATTGAGGTTCCACCAGCCAAACGGCAGGTTGTAGTTGAGCATCGAGTTGCGTGAGGTTTTCTGGTGATCGCTGACGGCGTCGTGTGCGCCACGCAGGGAGAGTTGGTCAGCCAGGCCGAGCGGGTTATCCCAATCGAGACTGGCGCCCCACTGTTGTTCGCCGGTGCTGCGTTGGCCGCCGTTGTGGCGAGATAGACCAACACGCCAGGGTTTTTGCGGGGTGTTCTTGACCAACACCTCGCTGCCGCCGACTTGTTTGCCCGGTGCCAATTCCATCTGCGCCTGGTTTGAGGGAAGGCGGTTCAGTTGGTCGACCATCTGCTCGATTTCGCGCAGGTTGAGCAATTCACCCTTTTGGCCTGGAAAAGTCATGGCGAGCTGGCGGTCAGTGATCCCGCTGCCCTCTGCACCCTTCATGCCCTCCAAGCGGCCTTCCACCACTTGTACCTTGAGGTTGCCACTGCCGAGGTTTTGTTGCGGCAGGTAGGCGCGACTGGTGACCAGACCTTTGGCCAAGTAATGGTCGGTGATGACCTTGAGCAGATCATTGAGCTGCGGCACGCCAAGACATTGACCGATGTAGGGCTTGGTTAGGCTGGCGCGCTCGCCTTCGGACAGCGCGTCGGCGCCGCTGAGTTCAATGGTGTTGATGGCGAAACAGCGAGTGTCGGCGGGCGCTGTCGGCTTGGCTGGGGCGGCGGCTTTGCCGGGCAGGTCCTTGAGCTCTTCGAGGCGGCGCTGTTGCTCTTCGAGCAGGCGATCCTGACGGTCACGGATCAGGTCGGTGACGCCTGGCGTGTTCTGCGGGGTTGCGCCTTGGGCCATCCCGGCCGTGCTCAGGCAAAAAAATGCGAACAGCAGGCAAAGCCTGGTCCGACGTACCGAACGCCACATTTCTAGATCCCTCTAAGTGGCCTTGTGCCACTATTTTTTTCAGCGATCTTAGAGTGGCGATTTGATGGCGTCAATTAAATGTATGATTTTGTTTCGGCGTTGAAATGTTGATATCAAGTCGCAAGACGCGGCAGAGACCGAATTCACCGCGCAACCCTATCCCTGCTCGAGTCAACCTCGCGCACCCGGATTCTCAAGGCCGCCAAGCGCCCTCGCGAACAGCCACCGCTGATCAATAAAGATGTTCGCCGTGGGGGCCATAATGGGGGCATCGAAAAGTTTTTCGGACCTTAAAAGACCGTTCCAGAGCCAAGTCAAAATGTTCTTCGGCGACCCTGAGAGTCTTTAGGCGTCGCCGGGCAGGCTGTTTGGCTGATCATTTTTGCCTTCCCACCAACCATGGAGCTCCATTCACTTCCGGTGGATTGCTAAATTGGGGGCACATTTGAGGGCATGCTTTGGATGGTTTGAAAATGCTCCGCATTTTTCGATACGGAGCATTCTCTTAAGGGGCTGGACAGATTGCCAGGTTTTCACACTGTCTGTTGCAGCCCCCTTTCATACTCAAATTGAAATCACCTAGCAAGCAAAGATTCGAAGCTTGCATTTAGGTCACCTCAGATAAGGAGATTCACTTCATCGTCGGCATAGAGAACTCGACTCCCTCCCGAATTCCCGAAGACGGCCAGCGCTGGGTGACCGTTTTACGCTTGCTATAGAAGCGAACCGCATCCGGGCCGTAGGCATGCAAATCGCCAAACAACGAGCGCTTCCAGCCACCAAAGCTATGATAGGCGACAGGTACTGGGAGCGGTACGTTGACACCGACCATGCCGACCTTGATGTTGTCAGAGAAGTATCGGGCTGCTTCACCATCGCGAGTGAAGATACAAGTGCCATTACCGTATTCATGAGCATCGATCAGTTGCATCGCCTCTTGCATGCTCTGCGTGCGCACGATCAACAGCACCGGCCCGAAGATCTCTTCCTCGTAGCAGCGCATGCCGGGTTTGACTTGATCGATCAATGTCCCCCCAACAAAAAAACCGTTCTCGCAAGCTGGAACCTGAATGTTTCGACCATCCACTACGACCTGTGCGCCCTCCTCTTCTGCACTGTCGATGTATCCGATCACTTTTTGCTGATGTTGGCGAGTGATCAGAGGGCCGAAGTCGTTGCTCTTGTCTTGATAGGCGCCGACCTTGAGACGGGTCATTGCTTCGCGCATTTTGCTGATCAAGGCATCGGCTGTTGCATCACCCACTGTGACCGCTACAGACAGAGCCATGCATCGTTCCCCTGATGATCCAAATGCAGCCCCTACCAACTGGTTGACCGCATTATCGATGTCCGCATCTGGCATGACGATCGCGTGGTTTTTTGCTCCACCTAATGCTTGGCAACGTTTGCCATTTGCCGCAGCCGTCCGGTAGATGTACTCAGCGATTGGTGTCGAGCCTACAAAACTCACCGCCTGAACACGATGGTCGTGGAGCAAGGTATCAACGGCCTCCTTGTCACCATTGACCACGCTCATGACGCCATTCGGCAAACCAGCTTCCTCCAGCAGTTGGGCGATGAACAGGGTCGAACTTGGATCGCGCTCGGAGGGCTTCAGGATGAAGCAGTTGCCGCAGGCAATCGCCATAGGAAACATCCATAGCGGCACCATCGCAGGGAAGTTGAATGGCGTGATTCCAGCAACTACCCCCAGCGGTTGGAACTCACTCCAAGAATCGATATTGGGGCCAACATTTTTGCTGTGCTCCCCCTTGAGCAACTCGGGCACACCACACGCATATTCAACATTTTCGATGCCCCGCTGAAGCTCGCCCATGGCATCGTGGACAATTTTCCCGTGCTCTTCACCAATCATTTGGCAGATACGTTCGGCATTCTGCTCAAGCAGTTCTTTGAAACGAAACATCACCCGAGCGCGCTTGATCGGTGGTGTGTTGCGCCACTCAGGAAAAGCCGCTTCAGCGGCAGCAATGGCTTTTTCGACCGTTAGTTTCGAGGCCAGCGCAACCTGTTTGGTGACTTCGCCCGTTGCAGGATTGAACACGTCCTGAGTGCGCTCAGTGTCAGTGACAATCTGGCCGTTGATCAGATGACCTACAGTAATCATGTGAGTGTTCCTTATTTTATGTACGCGGCAGTTACCGCTGAAGTGATGAAGAGGCGTGGTGATCGTTTTG
Organism: Pseudomonas sp. FBCC-B1565; assembly: GCF_059133265.1. NCBI lineage: Bacteria > Pseudomonadati > Pseudomonadota > Gammaproteobacteria > Pseudomonadales > Pseudomonadaceae > Pseudomonas > Pseudomonas sp. FBCC-B1565. The sequence goes on along the minus strand of NZ_CP101438.1, from coordinate 3,145,347 downwards.
GCTACCAGAGGTTTCGGTAGAGCTCGATCATCTCGTCGACCGAAGGCACCCGAGGATTGTTGCCCGGTGAACCGGATGCGAGGGCTTGCTCAGCCATAATTGGCATCAGTTCGAAGAAGCGTGCGCGACTGATACCAAAGCCTTCAGGTGTAGGAACTTGCAGCTCGTCATTGAGGGCTTGCAGTTCGACGAGCAACTTAGCGTTGGCGCTATCGTCGCTGTCCTCAACGGTCGCAACACCAATGGCCCGTGCACAATCGGCGTAACGTTTTGGGGCGCCTGGGATGGAGAAAGCTGTTACGCCTGGCAGCAGCATCGCGTTGGAAAGTCCGTGTGGCACATGGAAAAAGGCTCCAATCGGGCGGCTCATACCATGCACCAGGGCAACCGAGGCTGCCGAAAACGCAACGCCGGCCAAGGTAGATCCCAGCATCAGCGCCTCGCGCGCTGCAATGTCCTGGCCAGCGTGATAGGCCCGGCGCAAGTTCGGGCCTATCAGGCGCATCGCGGCCAGCGCCTGACTGTCACTGTAGAGGTTGGCTTTGAGGCTGACATAGGCCTCAATGGCGTGGGTTAGTGCATCGATACCGGTATCCGCCGTGACACGAGCTGGCAGGGAGAGCGTCAGGGTGTAGTCGACCAATGCCGCCACAGGCATAAACCCGATGCCGACGCAGAGCATTTTTTCGTCGTTCTGTTCATCAGTAATGATGGTGAAACGGGTAACTTCCGAACCGGTACCCGCTGTGGTTGGTACTGCGATGATCGGCAAACCTTGCTCGCTCACCTGCCGTGGAAATTTATAGTCACGCATCTCGCCACCGAACTTGGCGAGAATGCCAATGGCTTTGGCACTGTCGATTGGACTGCCACCACCCAATGCAATGATGCTGTCATAGTCGCCCGATCTAGCATGTTCAACACCGGCACGAATCGAATCGACCGTGGGCTCAGGAACAGTGTCGGCGAAAACGTCGGCGCTCAAACCTTTGCTTGCAAGTACATCCTGGATACGACCGGCGTAACCGAGTTGCACCATCATTTTGTCAGTGATGATCAATGGTCGATGGCAACCCAGGCTAGCGAGCACATCTGGAATGGCCTCGCTGGCCTTGGCGCCCACCTGCAGGATGCGCGGCAGAACTATTTGATTCGACATGTTGCCTCCGAAAGTTTCCCTGTGGGGGCGTCGACTCCAGGAGAGTGCTGCCCCCTATTTTTCTTGTGATGGAAGTCGCCGAGGTAGATGGGCATTTGTGAAACTTCTTACCCTTGACCTCTGACGGGAATGTCAGCTGGGCAAATACTCTTGGCTCCAGCTGTCGCTGATAACGCTGAGGGTCATGAGAGCGTCAACTTCACTTTCGCTGTAACCGAGTTCACCCAAGACAGATCTGGTTGAAGCGCCAAATTTTTCTGCTGGTGAAAGGCTGCGGATCGCCGCATGGCGCGGGCGTATGGCAAAGGGATCGAGCTGAGTTACGCAGCGCCCACTTGGATGATCGGCATAGACACTGAACGAGTAGCTCCCGTTGTCCGTGCCCGGGTAGTTGTCAGCAGGTCGGCTGTAGCGATTGCGGAGATTGTCGATGTTATCCGGGACAGCAGCGGCGATTCCGGCTTCCTGCAAACGGCGTTGCCAGGTTTCTCCCGCCGCCTTGGCCAGAGCTGCACTGAGGAAAGCCGCGTGGTCATCTGCTGCAAACAGACCGTTCAAGCCTTGAACTGCATCCAGTCTGCCCAGATCCGCTGGATCTGCATCGAGGTATAGCCAACCGTCAGCGGTTCGATAGAAACGCGACAGATCGCTATAACCCAACACCTCACGACCCGCCGGCTCATCAAAAGGTGCGCGCCCCGAGTAGTCGTAACAGAAAGGAACTTGAACCAGGTTGCCCAAGGCAGCCAGTGACGTCCGAGCTCGGCTGACCTTGCCTGTTCTGGACTTTTGATACAACGCTGTGGCCACGCCAAGCGCAGCAGCGAAACCGCACATCACATCAATGGTGCCAACATGAGCATGTTCTTCCGGGGTCTGCATACCGCCACCAAACCGCAGCATGATGCCGGTCGTGGCCTGGATGAGATCGTCGTAACCCAAGTAGTCAGTTCTAGGGCCGCGGCGCGGGCCACCGAAGCAGTCCAACTGGCAGAAAATCACCTCAGGATTCACCGCCTTCAGGCTGGCTTCATCTAACCCTAAAGGCGCCAGTTGGCGATCAGGCGCATTCATGACAATGACATCCACTGACTTCACCAACCTGTCGAATACCTCACGCCCCTCCTCTTGATTGAGGTCGACCAACACGCTTTGCTTACCGCGCGCCGAAGACATACCGAACACCACGGTGTTCCATGGATCGTAATTAGGCTTGGTGGGGTCAAGCTTGATGACATCCGCACCGAATCGCCCGAGGAATGAGGTCGAGTGCGGGCCGGCAATCACGTTGGTCAGGTCGAGAATACGAATACCGTCCAGCCATCCTTTTGAGCACGGCTGATTGGCCACTGGCAATTGCTCGCGAGTGCCTTCACTCAAGGTGGCCAATGCCTCCTCGATACTGACTTCTCGTCGTGAGAGCGGAGACAGCATCAACTCTGCACTGTCTTCCAGCCAGGCTATAGCACCAGGCTGTTTCATCAGCCCATATTGATGATCAGTGACGTCAACCACTAGGCCTGCAGTGTTTGCATGCTCATCGTGCAACCACTCTTGAGTTGAACGATGAGGAGCGCCAGGAAACTGCCCTTCACCGAAGATTTTTTCCCATTGCGCAGCCGTCTTGGTCAGGAAGACTTCCTTCATCCGCGCCGAGATAACCTTGGCCCAATGAGCTGGTAGTGGATAAACACCGAGTGAGGCATCACCTTCCCATTGTGCAAATGGAAGGTAAGGATCTTCAACTTTGGGAAGGCCTGCAGCGAGCATTTCCTCGTACAAACCCATTGCCTGTAGGCAGCGTTTGGCATGCGAGCGATGGGAGGGGCAAACTGCGTAGAATTTGCGTCCGTCAGCACATTCATAGGTACGGTAGAAGGGGTCGAGGTACTCCTGCAAATCCTCATAACTGAGGTTCATCGGCAGGTTCTCGGTGCGTCGACGCTCAATCTCCTTTTCACGCAAGGTTTTGTAGCGCGCTGGATAGCCGTCGATCTTGATTGAGTTGTAAGAAAGTCCCTCCATGACCGCCGAAGCAAGCGGCACTTCGATCTCATCCCCCATGCCAGTGCGTTGTCTGGATTGTAATGCCAGCACCACAGCCGAGACGGCGAGCATAGTGCCGTAAGCGGATGCCAGTGGCAGTGGAGAAAAGCTCGGGTTAATGCCCATCAACACCCGGTTTTGCCCCATATCAGTGAAAACCCCTGAGGCTGAAGCGATAATTGCCTCAGTGGCACGCCATTGGCTTCGGAGTTCATCATTCGTTGCAAAACCTGGAATGGACAAGGTGATCAGTTGCGGGTGTTCACGACGCAACTCGGAAAAATCCAGCCCCAGTTTTTTCATCACGCCAGGACGGAAGTTCTCAATCACGATGTCGGCTTTCGCGATCATCTGCCTCGCGTGGCGCAAACCCTCAGGGGACTTCAAGTCCAAGCGTAAGCACTGCTTGTTTCGGTTGAGGACGGCATTCGCCGGGCTATCCCAGAGCGGGCCAGCGGGTGGATCAATATGGATGACCGTGGCCCCGAGATCACCCAGGATCATTGCGACAGCGGGGCCGGCAATGTGTTGGCCAAAATCGATAACGTTCACACCGCAAAGGGGTAGCTGACTGAGGTTTGTCATGTTTCACCCATTATTTTTATTGTCCTGCTTCTTCAAGCTTTCAGGCAGGGTTTAGGTTTTCAGAAGCCGTCTGCAGAGGCTCAAAGCGTTTCAGGCTTGGCCCATTGAGTGGCGATCTGGGAGTTACTTTCGAGAAAAGTTGGGGACTGCGAAAGCAATAAAAAAAAACCCTATGGGTTCATTTTTTTTATGCAATAGGAGTAGGATTTATGGGTTAGCGCTACAAGACGTACGCTGGCTCGCCCCGCAGCCAGGCACTTTTTCTCAGAGAATTTTGAGCCATGAAGAAGCGACTACCTCCGCTTAACTGGTTGCGCGCGTTCGAGTCAGCCGCTCGTCACCTCAGCTTCACGGAGGCGGCGGTAGAACTAAGCCTCACTCAGGCAGCCGTCAGTCAGCAGATCAAAGCGCTGGAATCGCAGCTCGGGGCAGCGTTGTTTAAGCGTCTACCTAGAGGCCTGGAACTGACGGAACCTGGCTTGGCCTTTCTACCCGTTGTCCATGAATCGGTGGAACGTCTGGCAGCAGCGACCGATGAAATATTCGGTCAAGGGCACCGGAAGGTACTCACAGTGCGCAGCAGTCTGGTTTTCTTTACTCACTGGCTGGCGGGTCGTATGCCGCGATTTCGTGAGCAGCATCCAGATGTCAATTTGCGCATCACCAGCAACATCTGGATGGGCGAAACCGATCTCGAATCCGATCTGGAAATTCGCTATGGCAGCGGAAAATGGACTGGCCTGAAGAGTGAACGGCTGACCTGGGATTTGCTTTTCCCTGTGTGCGCCCCTGGTTTGCCCACAACGCAAAAGCCCTTGAAAACGCCAAGAGACCTTCGTCACCACGAACTTCTGCATGTCTTGGGTTATGAGGAGGGATGGGGCTATTGGTTGAAAAAGGCCAAGGCCGACGACGTTGACTCATCTCAAGGACTGCAGTTCGACACGCTTATTTCCGCACTGAAAATGGCGGAGCTGGGTCAAGGCGTTGCCTTGGCGCGATCATCGCTCGTCGAGCAGTATCTTGAATCAGGACAACTCATCGCCCCTTTGACTGCAAAATTCAAAACCTCAGAAGCGTTTTACTTAGTGTATTCCCCGCACAAAATCGTCAATCCCCAAGCGGCAGCTTTCGCAAGTTGGCTGATGGAAGAAGCGTCCGCCGCGCGTAGCGAAGAATGAGGAAGTGATTTTGAATCCCTGAATGCCAGAAAGCCCTTCACCCTGCCCATCAATAGATAATTTTTGTGCGCCCATAAAAAAAATCGCCCCATTGGGCTTTTTTTTATTGCTTTTACCTTCGGATTTTTTTACCGAGAGTAAAGCCCTGATCGTCTCTTCGGTTGCTCACGCACCCCCGTGCAAAGAGCTCGTGACGGTTTCCCACAAAAATAAAAACGAGGGGTCTCACGCATGAAAAGCGCAACGTTTCTTTTGCTATCCGGCATCGTGTCCTGCAGTGTTTACGCAGAAAACACTCTCACGGTTGTGTCCTACGGCGGCAACCTGACTAATGCCCAGATCCAAGCCGCACACAAACCCTTCACTGCCGCCACGGGTATCCGGGTGATTTCGGAGGACTATTCCGGGGGCATCGCGCAAATCAAGACTCAGGTAGACAGCAAAAAGGTAACTTGGGACGTAGTCGATGCTGAAATACCGAACGTCATTCGTGCCTGTAATAACGGCCTGCTCGAACGAATCGACCCCGCCACCCTGGCTCCTGCACCGGATGGAACACCTGCTGCAAAGGATTTTCTGCCAGGGGCCCTGACGGAATGCGGCGTGGCGAGTTATGTCTGGTCGACAGTCATGGCCTACAACACCAAAGCCTTCAAGGGCGAACAGCCCCATACCCTGAAAGACTTTTTCGACACCAAGCGCTTCCCAGGCAAGCGAGCACTGCGTAAAGCACCTCAAGTCAATCTTGAATGGGCGCTGATGGCCGACGGCGTGCCCCGTGAAAAGGTGTACGAGATGCTGGGGACTGAAGATGGCCTGGATCGAGCTTTTGCCAAGCTCGACACAATCAAAAAGGACACCATCTGGTGGGAAGCCGGGGCACAAGCGCCGCAACTGCTGGCCGATGGCGAGGTCAGCATGATCTCAGCCTATAGCGGGCGTATCGTGATTGCGCAGCAGAAAGAGCAGCAGCCGTTCAAAATCGTGTGGGATGGTCAGATGTACGACATGGAGGCTTGGGTAGTGCCTGCCGGCAACCCGAAAAAAGATCTGGCGATGGATTTTTTGAAGTTTGCCACTCAGAGCTCGGTGCTGGCTGACCAAAGCAACTATATCGCATACGGCCCGACACGACTCTCGGCGCAAGCCCTGGTAGACCCGAAGGTCAAACCCAACTTGCCAACCAGCCCAGAAAACTTTGCCAGCGCGCTACAGGTGGACTCCCAGTGGTGGGGAGACCATGCAGACGAACTCAACGAGCGCTTCAACGCTTGGCTGTCCAAGTAACCAAAAACTCAACCACAACCTTGCCGCAGCACACCTGACACACCCCTTTGGCGGGCCCGGGCGACTTTTCGTGCCCGGCTCCTCTACAGCACCAATAACAAGAGATATCTCCCATGCGTACTGAATCATTCGTTAGCTTTCGAAATGTGCAGAAGAGTTATGACGGCGAACATCTGGTCGTCAAAAACTTCAACCTCGAAATCGAACAGGGTGAGTTCGTCACCATGCTTGGCCCATCAGGTTCCGGCAAGACGACATGTTTGATGATGTTGGCAGGGTTCGAGACCGTGACTCATGGGCAAATCTGCATTGATGAAAAACCGGTAAATGATATAGCTCCGCAAAAGCGCGGTATCGGCATGGTGTTTCAGAACTATGCCCTTTTCCCTCACATGACCATTGAAGAAAACCTCGCGTTCCCACTGAAAGTGCGCAAATTGCCCCGGCAAGACATCGAAGACCGGGTGCGTAAATCACTTGACCTGGTGGCCTTGGGACAATTCGCAAAGCGAATGCCGGCTCAGCTGTCTGGCGGTCAGAAACAGCGTGTTGCACTGGCCCGTGCATTAATCTTCGAGCCACGTTTGGTGCTGATGGATGAACCGCTTGGAGCGTTGGATAAACAGCTTCGTGAACAGATGCAATATGAAATCAAGCGCCTGTCAAAACAGCTCGGCATCACAGTTGTGTACGTCACTCACGATCAGACTGAAGCCCTCACGATGTCGGATCGCATTGCAGTCTTTAACGATGGAATTGTCCAGCAACTGGCCAATCCGTCCGACCTTTACGAAAAACCGCAGACCGCATTTGTCGCGAGCTTCATCGGCGAGAACAACCGGCTGATGGGGCAGATTATCGAGCGCCAGGAACGTTACTGCCAGGTGCGTGTTGGTGAGCATCTCGTCAAGGCGCTGGCCGTCAATATCCACCCTGTAAGCTCGACCACCACACTGTCGATTCGTCCTGAGCGCGTGCAGCTTGGCGCACGTCCAGGTGAGTACGACAACCATATGCCGGCCCGCATTGAGGAGATCATTTACCACGGTGATCATTTGCGAGCGCGCTTGAAACTGGCAGGCAACGACGAGTTCATCGTCAAGATGGTCAACACCGCAGGACACGCCGCTCCCCAAGCCGGCACTTGCATCGATGTGGGTTGGTCAGCCGACGACTGTCGGGCGCTGGACGCCTGAAGCCCTACAACGACTTTACTGTTTTGCCGGAGCACCCAGATGAACAACTCATATACCGTCAGCCCCATATTAGAGACCGTCAGCGAGCCCCTACCTCAAGGAAACCTGAAGTCCAGCCTTGACCGGGCAGAACGTCTAAACAAGACCAAATCACTGCTATTGGTCGTCCCATTGCTGGCATTCATTACGGTATTTTTCTTGCTGCCTATTGGCGCGATGTTGCTGCGCAGCATCCAGAACCCGACCCTTTCCACGGCGATGCCACAGACCGCAGCCGCATTAGCCAACTGGGAGGGCACAGCCTTGCCAGACGAGCAGTTGTTCGCCACCGTGGGTCATGAAATCCTCGCCCTGCAGGAGACCCGACAATTGGACAGTGTCGGCTCCGATCTCAATAGGGTGATGAGTGACGCCAAGAGCCTGATGGCCCGCACTGCACGTGGCCTGGCCAGCAAGGTCGTCGTGCCGGGTGCGTTTAACACCACAATGACCGGCATCGACAAGCGCTGGGGGCAGATCGGCACCTGGATGCAGTTGAAGAAAATGGCGCCAGCCTACTCCGCAACTAACTATCTCGCTGCCTTGGACCTGCGTTATGACGACCAAGGTAAGGTTGTTCAACAACCTGAGAGCCGACGCATCTACGTCAGCATTCTGATCAAGACCTTGATGGTTGCACTGGGTATCACGGCGCTGTGCATGATCCTGGGTTACCCGCTGGCCTACATGCTCGCCACCCTTCCGGCAAAAACCAGCAACCTGTTGATGGTCATGGTGCTGTTGCCGTTCTGGACATCACTTCTGGTACGCACCAGCGCCTGGATGGTGATCTTGCAATCCAACGGTGTGCTGAACAGCACGTTGAACAGCATGGGATTGATCAACCAGCCACTCGAACTCATGTACAACATGTTCGGAACGGTCATTGCTATGACACACATCCTTCTGCCTTTCATGGTGCTGCCGATGTTCAGCGTCATGAAAAGCATCGACACAACCTATACCCGTGCAGCGCACTCCATGGGCGCCAGTTCATTCCGCACTTTTGTGCAGATCTATTTTCCCTTGTCTTTGCCTGGATTGAGCGCTGGAGGCATCCTGGTGTTCATTCTGGCGACGGGGTACTACATCACTCCGGCGTTGGTGGGTGGGCGTACCGGACAAGTCATCAGCAATTTCATTGCCTACCACATGCAGACCTCCCTGAACTGGGGACTGGCCGCCGCCATCGCGTCCATCCTCCTGATGATTGTCCTGGTGCTGTACTGGATTTATGACCGGGTCGTGGGCATCAACAATATGAAACTGGGGTAATCAAGATGAGTCTTCCAAGCTATACCAGCCCGATGGGCAGAGTCTGGTTCTTCAGCGTTCGAAGCTTTGCGGTATTGGTGCTGTTGTTTCTGATTTTGCCAATATTGGTAGTGGTGCCTTTGTCATTTAACGTCGAGCCCTACTTCAGCTTTACCAGCGGCATGCTCAGCCTTGATCCAGCGGCCTTTTCAATGCGTTGGTACCACACGCTTCTCGAGGATCCACTGTGGGTGCTGTCGTTCAAGAACAGTCTGCTGATCGCCTTCTGCGCAACGGTGATTTCAACGGCACTCGGGACGTTGGCAGCACTCGGCTTGTGTCGCGCTAATCTGCCGTGCAAGGGACTGCTGATGGGCACCCTGATTTCGCCGATGATCGTACCGGTGATCATCTCTTCTGCCGGCATGTACTTTTTCTACAGCGCATTGGGCATCGGGCAAAACCACCTTGGCATCATTCTGGGCCATGCGGTACTAGGTACGCCATTCGTCATCATCACAGTGACGGCGACATTGGTTGGTTTCGACCACTCGTTGACCAGAGCAGCGACTAGCCTCGGAGCTTCTTCCACCTATACATTTTTCCGCGTGACCTTCCCCATTATTCGTCCTGGGATCATGTCCGGCGCGCTCTTTGCGATGGTGACCTCATTCGATGAGGCGGTGCTGGTGCAATTTCTTGGCGGGGTTGAGCAACGCACCATACCGCGCCAGATGTGGTCAGGTATGCGCGAACAGATCAGCCCAACCATACTGGCGGCGGCCACGTTACTGATTCTCGGCTCGGTGGCATTGCTGGTCGCTGTTGAACTCATGCGTCGACGCTCGTTGCGCCTAAGAGGCATCAAAGAGTAACGAGCGTAGTTCCTGAGGCCCGTGAGACGCTCACTTTTATAAAGATGCGTCAAAAAAGAAACCGGGCAGAGGTTAGGCAATCTCTGTTTCGGTTTATCTACTCCAACCGCCTAGGCAACCGTCATGGCAGTTATGAAATTGACTTTGTAGACGATCAGTCTAATATCCTTAGCCATGATCAACTCCTCGCAAACTCCTCGCCGTGGCCGTCCGCCCAAGGTATCCCGACAGAATCCGGATACCCGTGACGCACTAATTCGCTGCGGGACAGAAATTCTAACTGAGCAGGGCTTCATGGCCACCGGCATCGACGGCGTATTGAAAACGGTCGGTGTTCCAAAAGGCTCCTTCTACCACTACTTCGATAGCAAGGAAGATTTTGGACGGGCCGTGATGGACAACTACGCAGCTTACTTCGCCAACAAGCTCAAACGCTGGTTTCTCGATGACTCAATGACTCCTCTGCAGCGTGTTCTAGCCTTCGTCGAGGACGCGAAAGGAGGGATGGAGAAATACCAGTTCAGACGCGGCTGCCTGGTAGGTAACCTTAGCCAGGAAGTAACCATTCTTCCCGCAGGTTTCCGTGAGCATCTGGATGCCACCCTATTCGGTTGGCAGCAACAATTGGCCACCTGTCTAAGAGAGGCACAGGACGCTGGCGAACTTGCCAGACATGTTGATTGCGCAGAACTCGCTGCGTACTTTTGGATTGGTTGGGAAGGTGCGGTGCTCAGAGCACGGCTGGTGAAAAGCACAGCCCCTTTAAATACGTTCATCAACGGATTCATGGCCGGATTACCGCGTTAATTTTTTTGGCCTTTTATAGACGATCGGTCTAATTGAGGAAAACCTTATGTTCCATGGCATTCTGATTGAAAAAAATGACACCAGCAGTCTCGTAAAATTAGCCAGCTTGGACGAAGCACAACTGCCTGACGGTAATGTGACGGTTCGTGTTGCTTATAGCACCCTCAACTACAAAGACGCACTGGCGATAACGGGACAAGGCCCGGTGGTACGCAAGTTTCCGATGGTGCCTGGTATCGACCTTGTGGGGACGGTTGAGGAAAGTAGCCATCCTGACTTCAAGGTCGGTGACAATGTGCTGCTTAATGGATGGGGCGTGGGTGAAGCGCACTGGGGTGGCCTGGCTCAAAAAGCTAGAGTCAATGGTGACTGGCTTATTCCACTGCCTCGCGGGTTCACCGCGCAACAAACCATGGCAATTGGCACAGCAGGTTATACGGCGATGCTCTCGGTGCTCGCTTTGGAGCGTAACGGCGTGACACCGGATGCGGGCGAAGTATTGGTGACAGGAGCCAATGGTGGCGTTGGCAGTTTCGCTATCGCCCTCCTCGCTGGCTTGGGCTACACCGTGGTGGCTTCAACTGGTCGTCTTGAAGAATCTGATTACCTGAAGAGGCTTGGCGCCTCGGAGATCATTGATCGCTCAGTATTAAGCGGGCCAGGTCGCCCACTTGCCAAAGAACGATGGGCAGGCGCGATTGATTCGGTTGGTAGTCATACGCTGGCCAACGTCTGTGCCAGCACCCGTTATGGAGGTACCGTTGCGGCATGCGGACTCGCGCAAGGGATGGACTTACCTGCCAGCGTTGCCCCCTTCATTTTGCGTGGGGTGACACTGGCTGGTATCGACAGCGTGATGCGTCCGCGAAGAGATCGGATCGCAGCTTGGGATCGTCTGGTAAGAGATCTTGATATCTCTATCTTAAAAGAAGTAACGCGAGAGATTGGTTTGGACGCGGTTGTTCAGACGGCAAAGCAACTGCTCGCAGGCGAAGTACGCGGACGAGTTGTGGTTAACGTCAATAATTGACAGCATTGTTTCAGGCAATAAGGTGTCTACGAAACCTGGGGCGATTCACTGTTCATGTTGAGGTGTCCTGCGGGGGCTTCGCAAAAGCGACAAAAGCAACCCTCTGCAAGGGTTGCACCAGGTTCGATCGGGAGGTCAGATCTGCGACAGCCCGCCGTCGACCATCAGTTCCACCCCGTTGACATATTTCGCATCGGCGGATGCGAGGAACAGCGCTGACGAGGCGATTTCTTCAGGTTGGGCCATGTACCCCAGCGGAGTGATCTGCTCGACATGGTGGCGCAGCGCGGCAATGTCGCTTTCGCTCATCTTCAAGCCGTTGTCCATCAAAGGGGTGCGGGTGAAGCCAGGGCTCAGGACATTCGTTCGGATCTTGCGGCCTTTGAGTTCGTTGGCCCAGGTCCTGGCGAAGGACCGCACTGCAGCCTTGGATGCGTTGTAGAGGCTCAGTCCTTCCATCCCATTGCTGGAGCAGATAGAAGCCGTCAGCACAATCGAAGCGCCGTTTTTCAACAAAGGCATCAACGTCTGCACAGTAAAAAACACGCCCTTCACGTTAATGTCGAAGAGGTTGAAGTACGCCGCCTCGGTGGTCTCGCCCAGCGGGTTCTTTTCGCAAATACCCGCGTTGGCGAACACTGCGTCCAACTGATCGTTGCGGGCCTCAATCGTCGCCTTGAGCTGATCGAGATCAGCCTGGCGCGCGACATCGGAAATAACCGCGATCGCTCTATCGCCAAGCCTGGCCACCGCAGCCTCCAGCGTGGCTGCAGAACGCCCAGTGATGTAAACACGCCTGGCGCCCTCTGCAATCAAACCCTGCGCAATCGCATACCCGATCCCGGTGGATGCGCCGGTGACCACTGCCACCTGACCAGCGAATTTACCTGACATATCTGACTCCTCAGTCTCGTTTGTGTGGACCGACTGGAACCACAGTGCGGCCATTTTGAGAGGAATCAGGCACTCGACGGCACTGCCATAAATGAACGCTGGGCGTTCAATTTTGTGAGGCGTCAGCCCAAGTTTGATCGTTTAGATTGGGCCCCATTGATTCGGAGCATGACCCGCCATCGTGAATATTCTGGAACCGAAGGGTTCCAGGCAGGAGACCTTATGCCACAGACAAAAAACGTCCTACCGGAACCGCGGCGCTGGTTGATGTTCGCCATCTTATTGGTCGGTGCGTTTTTACCGCCGCTGGATTTTTTCATCGTGAACGTGGCGCTGCCCTCGATCCAGCAATCGCTCGGCACGGCCTCCTCCGCCGAACAGTTGATCATTTCCTCATACGCGGCGCTTTATGCCGTGACACTGATTACCGGCGGACGGCTGGGTGATATCTACGGTCGCATGAGAATGTTTTTCCTTGGGCTGGTTGGTTTCGCAGTTGCCTCACTGATCTGCGGCGTCGCCGAGTCACCTTGGGTGTTGATCGCCGGACGTTCGCTGCAAGGCGTGACGGCAGCCGTCATGGCGCCCCAGGCACTCGCTTCTGCGCAGGCTATATTTCCCGAGTCCGAAAAGCCCTTGGCGCTGAGTCTCTATGGCGCGGTCTTTGGACTGGCGTCGGTAGCCGGCCAGGCACTTGGCGGGATATTGATATCGCTCGACTTGATGGGCTTGGGGTGGCGGGCGATATTTCTGGTTAATCTACCGATTGCGTTGCTGGTCATTCTGATCGCCATTGCCGTGGTCAGGGAAACCCGCGCGCAACAGACAAGCAAGCTGGATCTGGGTGGAACCGTCCTGTCCATGGCGACCCTTGGGGCGCTGATCGTTCCATTGATCGAAGGGCGTGAAGCCGGCTGGCCCTTGTGGGCCTGGCTGTCGCTTGCGGCAGTACCGCTGTTGGGCTGGCTGTTCTGGCGCTACGAAGCCCGTTTGCACCAGGCGCAAGGCGCACCGTTGCTTGATCCTGCCGCGCTGCGCACGCCTGGGTTGGGCCGGGCACTGCTCGTTGCCCTGACCTTCTACGCGATCGGCGTGTTTTTCCTGCTGTTTTCCATATATTTACAGGGAGCGCTGCATACGAGCCCACTCAATGCAGGCCTGATCTTCCTTCCTTTTGGCGCGGGATTTTTGCTGGGCCCGCTTTCCACCCCTCAATTCAGGCGTTTCCTGGGGGCTTACGTAAACCCCGTCGGAATGGGGCTTGAGGTGCTGGGGTTCGTGCTCCTGGCCTGGCTCGTGGCGCACACACCGATGGCCGTCACGCCCCCTGCGCAGCCCCTCGCCGTCATTCTGTTTCTGATCGGTTTCGGACAAGGACTGGCCCTGCCGACATTGATGCGAATGATCACAGGACGCGTGGCGCCCGCGTATTCCGGCATGATTGCGGGCATTGCCAGTTCTACCCTGCAAATCAGCACATCACTCAGCGTGGCGATAATAGGCGGCATTTTCTACACCCTTCTGGGCACGGATACGGACGCGGCCGCCATCACTCACGCCTTCACCGTTTCCATACTCTGCATCGCGGCATGCCTGGCCTTGGGCGCGGGACTCAGCCTAAGCCTGGCGCGCCAACCGGCTGTGCAATTGCAAACGGCAGCCCTGCGCCCAGTAGAGTGAATCATCGGCCCTGCTGCGAGCCGATCATGCCCGAGGCAAGGTCGGCAAGGGCACGAAGACTGTCCATCTGCCGCATGTCCTGGTGGTAACCCATCCAGATGTCGCGACCCGGTGGCGGTTCATGCGGATCAATCAGCCGCAGCGCCGTCAACTGGTCGCCCAGGACGCGGGGCAATACGGCGATACCCTGCCCTTGCGCGCACATGTGCGCCTGGGCTGTGCGGCTGCTACTGGTGAACACCTTACGGGCCAGAGGGTAACGCTGCTGCAGCCATTGCACATCGGGATAGTGAGACTGGGCAACACTCATGGTGATCAAACCCACCCCGTCGCCCTGCGGCTCGGGGTCAGCGGATCCGACGGCCGCGTATAACCCGTAGCTCAAGGTAGTCAGTTTGCGGTGGACAATATCGGGTTCAGTGAAAGGAACGATCCGAAAGGCAATGTCGGCGTCGCGACGAGCCAGGTCAAACAATCGATGCCCTGCGATGACCTCGGGCACGATCAGCGGATAACGTCGCCCCAGTTCGTTCAGGACCGGGGCCAGCACATAACAGGCGAACCAGTCGGCGCAAGAAATGCGCAACACACCTTCTGGCTGTGCGCTGTCCCCCGCAAGGCGCCTTTCGATTGCCAAGGCACTTTGTTCCATTTCCTGCGCCAGACTGAGCAGCTTTTCCCCGCTGTCGGTCAGGACCAGACCTTGGGTGGTACGCAGGAAAATGGGCTGGCCACTGGACTGCTCAAGCACCTGCAAGCGTCGCCCTACGGTCGGATGGCTGACACCCAACTGCTTGGCGGCAGCGCCCAACGACCCGCTACGGGCAATCGCGAGAAAGACCCGCACATCACTCCAGTCCATGCGTTACCCCGTACAAAAATGAGCAGTGAGAGTGCAGCAATGGCACTGCCGTAGCAATCCCAGGGCCGACATACTGCTCTGCATACACCTTCGTTGAAACACCAACCGGGGACTGCAAATGTCGACTTTCGGGAGTCGCGTACGACCACTTCAACCTGACCGCAGGACCCTGACGGTCATTAATCAAACACTGAAAAGCTTCCACAGTATCGCGTAAGGCATCTCATCATGAGCAATGTCATGCGACCGAAAATAATAAACAGCCGATGCGCTTTCCAAGCCCTTATGAACAAATGCACCGTCAGACATAACACGATAAGAGGCGTACTCCATTAACCTGTCAGAACCAAGAGCGCCAAGCGCCTCTTTTATCTGACGGTAGGTCGCACCCGCCCCAGCTGGAAGTAATTCAGCCGGCGGTTGGCATACAGCCAGGTCATCATTTTCAACATCCCTGTAGTAGGCCCTTCGAAATGCAGCCTCACTGCTGGCCCAGTAGAGGGATAGCAAACTCAGTTTTTCCTCTCCCTCAACAGAACAGGCGTCAGCTAAAAAATATTGATTATCTGAAATCTTGTAAGCGCCGTCGTCCATGGCGAGCACGCGTTGTTCCCGTAGATCAACGACACCCCCCACCTTCGACTTGCACAGCGACGACCACTCTTTCATGTTATCTGCCTCTAGCCTATTGCGGCCATTTGAATATCCGGCCTTCGACCCTGCCAGCCTTGAGTGCACTCAAACTGCGGCTACCCTGAACAATGTCCCATTCGACAACGGCAAGCATCAGGAGTGATGGAAATGCGCAGTTTTACCCTTCAACGTATCGATCATGTTGTTTTGCGGGTCAAGGACATTGAGCGCAGCCTGGCGTTCTACACAGCCGTGCTGGGGTGTGATGTCAAAAAACGCCGTGACGACCTCGGCATGATTCACCTGAGCGCTGGCACATCCATGATTGACCTGGTTGATGTGAACGGGCCGATCGGGCGTCAGGGTGGGCAGCCGGCGGGCAAGCAAAGACACAATGTCGATCACGTTTGCCTGCGGGTCGAGCCGTTCGATGAACAGGCCATTCTCCAGCATTTGGCGGCAGCCGGGGTATCCGCTGAAGCGGCCGTGATGCGGTATGGCGCGGAGGGAACCGGGTTGTCGATGTATCTCAATGACCCTGATGATAATCAGATCGAGTTGAAAGGCCCTGCGGTGCAGGCCTGATGGCTGGAAAGCGTCGAGCCTGAGTCATCATCCGAGTGCGCCGGTGCGGTGCCCCCACCGTCAGGCTTCGGCGCCCTAATCGAAAGCCCCCTCGAGCACCTCATAAATGAGGTAGAGGTTTGCCTCGCGCCAAATTCTTCTGTATGCCAGGCGGCAGTGATGGGCCTGGAGTCCAATAGTCGCGATAGCCGCCAAGCACCCCTTGGAATGTAGTCGACATGGGCGATAAGCAGCACGCCTGTTTTTCATAATAAAAATAGTTAATCTTATTTTAGATATAAATAATATTAACTGATAATTAGCTTATTCCAAAAAAGACTTTCCCGACCGTTTTTTATAGAGATATCTTCACTTCACAGACCGACCCCATACCTGGCGGAGGACGCACCCCCACCCTCCAGGTTATCTCCATGCCAGACATCGCACTCCCCACGTCCCTCAAGAAGTTGCCTCTTTCGCTGCTGACCGGCTCCCTGCTCCTGGCCGCTGCGCCCGCCTTCGCCGACGATGCCACGCTCGATACCGTCACCGTGATTTCCACCGGCCTGCGTGGCCAGCAACGCACAGTGGCCGACAGCCCGGCGCCGATCGATGTGATCAACAGCGACCAATTGCTCAAGACCGGGCGCGCCGAGTTGTCCGAGGCGATTGCCAAGCTGCTGCCTTCTTTCAACTTCGGCACCAACATCGCCGGCTACAACTCGGTGACGCGCCCGCTGAGCAACCGCAGCCTGGGACCGGCCTACACCCTGGTGCTGGTCAACGGTAAACGCCGGCATAACGGCGCCACCGGCCAGCGCGGTTCCATCGATAACAGCGGTGCGAATGCGGTGGACATCGACCTGATCCCGGTCAGCGCGGTGGACCATATCGAGGTGCTCAAAGACAGCGCGGCTGCACAGTACGGTTCCGATGCAGTCGCAGGCGTGATCAACATCATCCTCAAGTCCGGGAAAAGCGGCGGCCACCTGGAGACCAGCTACGGTCAGTTGTATTCCGGCCAGGGCGAGACCATCAAGGTCGCGGGTGACCAGGGCTTCGAACTGGGCCAGGGCGGCTTCTTTCACTTCTCGGCCGATGCGCGCAAACGTGGCAGCGCGTCGTGGAACGACAAGGCCGACAGCAGCGTGCGGGCGTTTGCCGACCCGGCCAAGGAAGCGGCCTGGGACCGCGTGGCGATCAAGAACGGCGACCCGGACCTCAAGGCCTTCAACCTGGCCTACAACGCCGAACTGCCGCTGGAAGACCTGACACTGTATTCGTTCTCCACCTACGGCGAACGCGACGCCGAGGCCGCCAACTACTTCCGCCTGCCGACCGGCACCGCCGCAGTGCCCGAGGTGTTTCCCGACGGTTACTTCCCACTCAACAACATCAAGGACCGCGACTACCAGTTGCTGTTCGGCGGCAAGGGCCTGGTGGCCGACTGGAACTGGGACCTGAGCACCACCTACGGGCGCAACAACGTGCACCACTCCAGCGACCTGAATATCAACCCGTCGCTGGGCACCGCGTCGCCGACCAAATTCGATAACCTGGCGACCTTCCGCTTCGAGCAGTGGGTCAACAACCTCGACTTCACCCGCCACTACGACAGCCTGTTCAACCTGACGTCGCCGGTGCAGGTCTCCGCAGGCCTGGAACATCGCTGGGAGCATTTCAGTACGTTCGCCGGCGAGCGCGAGGCCTATATCACCGGTACCTACCCTGCCGCGTCTGGCGCACAGGCGGCGGTGACGATTCGTCCGGAAGATGAAGTCAGCCTGATCCGCAATAACTACGCCGGCTACCTGGACCTGGGTTTCGACCTGACGGACCGCTGGTTTCTCGACGTCGCCGGGCGGGTCGAGCACTACGACGATGATTCGGGCAACACCTTCGGCCTGAAAGTGAACTCACGCTACGAACTCACCGACACCGTAGCCGTGCGCGGTACCCTGGGCACCGGTTTCCGCGCGCCTTCCCTGACCCAGATCGGCTACACCGTGGCCGACAACCGCGTGGCCGTCGATGTGAACGGCAACGTGGTGCCGGCCGTGACGCGCCTGACGCCGTCCGGCAGCAACCTGGCCAAGGCGCTGGGCGGCGATGACCTAAAACCGGAAAAATCGCGCAACATGGGGCTGGGCCTGACCTGGCAACCGGCGCCGCGCACCAGTATCACCGCGGATGCCTACCTGATCGACATCGATGACCGCATCGCCCTCACCAGCAATATCTACGACCGTGGCAACGGCGCGATCAACGCCATTCTCGCCGCCCAGGGTGTACCGACCGGCACCTGGGTCAACTACTACACCAACGCCTTCGACACGCGCACCAAGGGCCTGGACGTGGTTGCCGACCACACCACACCGCTGGAGGCCTGGGGCGATGTGCGCTGGAGCCTGGGCTTCAACTGGAACAAGACCACGATTGAAGGCACACGCGACACACCGGCGGCACTCGCCGGTTCCGGCGTGACCCTGGTCGGCCGCGACCGCGAAGGCGACCTGACCGACGCGTCACCCAAGACCAAGTGGATCCTGGGCGCCAACTGGAAGGTCGAGGACCTGGCCGTCAACCTGCAAACCGCGCGCTACGGCGCGGTCAAGACCCTGGCCGTCAACCCCACCGGCGACCGCAGCTTCGGCGCCAAATGGATCACCGACCTGGACGTCAGCTACACCTTCATCGACCACCTCACCGTGAGCATCGGCGGCACCAACATCTTCGACGTGCGCCCCGACAAAAACGCGGTGTACAGCAACCTCGGCCTGGCCGCCTACGGCAACCCGCCGTTCTACCCAGGCGGTGGCTACTGGTACACCAAGCTCGCCTACGACTTCTGATCCACACGCCACATGAGGGCACCCCATTGAATACCGCCAACTTGATGAGCCGTCTGCTGGCCCCCTGCGCCCTGGCGCTGAGCCTCGCCGCCTGCTCGCCCGGCCATGCCCCCCAGGCGGGCAAGACCCTGAACATCGCATTTTTCGGCGATAACACCACCCTGGTCAGCGTCGACCCGTTCCAGGTCTATTGGCTGGAGCACCGCGTGCTGCTGCGCAACGTCGCCGAGTCCCTGACCGACCAGGACCCGGACACCGGCAAGATCATTCCCTGGCTGGCCAAACGCTGGGAAGTCAGTGACGACGCGCTGACCTATACCTTCCACCTGCGGGAGGACGTGACCTTCAGCAACGGCGAACGCTTCGATGCCAAGGCGGTGAAAACCGCGTTTGACAGCGACAAGGCACTGGCCACCGAACTGCCGGCCACCTTCGGCGCCACCTACCTGGCGGGTTATGACCACGCCGAAGTGGTCGACGACTTCACCGTCAAGCTGGTGCTGGCCAAGCCCAACGCGGGCTTCCTGCAAGCCACCTCCACCACCAACCTGGCGATCCTCGCGCCGGCCTCCTACGCGCTGAGCGTGAAGGAGCGCTCCCTGGGCAAGATCATCGGCACCGGGCCGTTCGTACTGGCCAGCTACACGCCGGAAGTCGGTGCGCACCTGACCAAGCGCAAGGGCTACGCCTGGGCCTCGGCCAATATGAAAAACCAGGGTGAAGCGCACCTGGACGCGGTGGACATCAGCTACATCCCCGAAGAAAGCGTGCGCAACGGCCTGTTCCTGCAAGGCAAGGCCGACATCCTGTGGCCGCGCAACCCGTTCTCGGAAGTCGACCTGAAGCTGTTCCAGTCCAAGGGCGCGACCATTCAAAGCCGCTCGCTGCCGGGACCGGCGCTGAACCTGTACCCCAACACCCGTGGCGAGCGGATCCTGGCCGATCGGCAAGTACGCCTGGCGCTGCAAAAGGCCCTGGACCGCAAGAGCTACGCCAGCACCGTGTACAACGCCGAGTTCCCGGTGGTGGACGGCATCTTCGATGTGACCACGCCGTACTTCAAAAGCCAGGGCGCCAAGCTGGCCTATGACCCGGCGGACGCCGAGCGGTTGTTGGATCAAGCCGGCTGGGCCAAGGGTGCGGACGGTTACCGGCAGAAGAACGGCAAGCGCCTGAGCCTGAGCTACAACATCACCCCGGCCGAGACCGCCGGCGATGTGCTGATCCAGGACCAACTGCGCAAGGTCGGCATCGAGTTGAAACTCAGCGTAGTGACCCGCGCCGAATGGGTCGCCAACAACTCGGCGGGCAACTATGACCTGACCATCAACTACATGACCCGCGCCGACCCGATCATCCTGCAGACCATCCTCGATCCGCGCAGCGCCAACAGTTCCACGCTGGCCACCAACACCTATGAACCGGCGGTGCTGGAACAGGCCAAGGGCTTGTTCGATGCCGGCATCACGGCCACTCAAGCCCCGCAACGCGCTGCCGCCTATGGCAGCCTGCAGGATTTACTTATCGATGAAAGCTCCGCGTTCCCGGTGTATGAGCGTGTGTGGCAGGCGGCGACCTCGCCCAAGGTAAAAAACTTCCGCTGGACCGCCGAGGGTTTTGCGCTGCTGGGTGATATTGAGATCGGCACGCCATGAGCCGTTATCTGATCGGCCGTATCGGCCAGGCACTGCTGGTGCTGTGGGGGGCGTACAGCATCACGTATTTCATTCTGTATCTGCTGCCGGGCGACACCTTGTCGATCATGCTCAGCGCGTCAGGCATGGAGGCCGACGCGCTGTCCGCGGAGGACCTGGCCAAGGCACGGGCCTACTACGGCCTGGATAAAGGCCTGTTCGAGCAGTATTTCGACCTGCTGCTGGGAGCGCTACGGGGGGATTTCGGGCAGTCGCTTTCACTGAATCGCCCAGTGGCCGAACTGCTTGCCGAACGCCTGCCGCAGACCCTGTCCCTGGCGGGGCTGGCCATCGTGTTGTCACTGCTTGGCGGAATCGGCCTGGCCTACCTGACCGCCTACATCCGTTGGCAACCGCTGAAGAAAGCCTTGGCGCGACTGCCGTCGCTGGGCTTTTCGGTGCCGGTGTTCTGGATGGGGCTGTTGCTGATCCAGGTGTTTGCCTTCGGCCTCGGCTGGTTTCCGGCCACCGGCAGCCGGGGCCTGGAAAGCCTGGTGTTGCCCGCCGTGACCTTGGCGATTCCGAGTGCAGCGGTGTACGCCCAGGTGCTGCAACGCAGTTTCCAGGGGGTCTGGACAGAGTCCTATATCACCACTGCGTACGCCAAGGGCCTGAGCCGTGGCCAGGTGCAGGCACGCCATGGCTTCAAGAATGCCGCGCTGCCGATCCTCACCCTGATCGGCTTGCAGGTGGGCAATACGGTGTCGGGCGCGGTGTTGGTGGAAACCATCTTTGCCCGCTCCGGCATTGGCCGGCTGGCCCAGGAAGCAGTGCTGCGCCAGGACATTCCAGTGGTGCTCGCCATCGTTTCGGTGTCGGCGGCGGCATTTGTATTGGTGAACCTGCTGGTCGACCTGTTGTACCCGTGGTTCGACCCGCGCATCTCCCACACGCCAAAGGTGTCCTAGACCATGACCGTTCTTGAGCAGAACCTGGGCCGCAATACCCTCCCGGCCAGCCCTGCGCTGTGGCGCCGCCGCAGCCGCCTGCAACGCGTGACGGCGACAGTGTTGCCACTGTTACGCCGACCGGGGTTCAGCCTGGCGCTGCTGGTGGTGGTGTTTGCCTTGGTGGCGGCTGTGGCGCCGCACGTGTTGAGCAGCTTCGATCCTTACGCCACCTCGCCCGTCGACAAGCTGCGCGCGCCCAACCTGATCCACTGGTTTGGTACCGATGAGCTGGGCCGCGACCTCTATACGCGGGTGGTCCATGGCGCCAGCCTATCGGTCCTGGCAGCGTTTCTTGCGGTGGGCATCGCCCTCTTGGGCGGGCTGGGCCTGGGCATCCTGTCGGGTTTTGCCGGGGGGCGCATCGACGCGGTGATCATGCGCTTTGTCGATGTACTGCTGGCCCTGCCCGGCCTGCTGCTGGCCCTGGCGATTGTCACGGCCATCGGCTTCGGCACGGTGCCGGTGGCGATTGCCGTGGGCATTGGCATTATTCCGGGGTTTGCCCGCACCACCCGCGCCGAGGTGCTGCGGGTCAAGACCCTGCCCTACGTCGAGGCCGCGCGCCTGGGCGGTGCCAGCTGGGGGCGCACCTTGCTGCGGCACACCCTGCCCAATGCATGGGGGCCGGTGGCCGTGCTGGCGACCCTGGACTTCGGCGCCGCGATCCTGGCCACCGCCGGGCTGAGCTTCCTCGGTTTCGGCGCCGCACCACCGGCTGCGGAATGGGGCACCTTGATCGCCAACGGGCGACACTTCCTGATCACCGCTCCCTGGGTTTCCCTGCTGCCCGGCCTGTTCCTGGTGGCCGTGGTGTTCAGCCTCAACCATATCGCCCGCACCTTCGAGGAGATCCAGCGATGAGCGCTTTAGTGGATGTACGCCAACTCAGCGTCAGCTATCGGCACGGCAACACGGCGGTCAATCGCCTGTCACTGAGCATCGCCCAGGGCGAGACCGTGGCGATTGTCGGTGAGTCCGGCTCCGGTAAATCGACCCTGGCCAACGCTATCCTCGGTCTGTTACCGGACAGTGCGCAGGTCACCGCCGGCCAGCTGTGGGTAGACGGCCACGACCTGACCCACGCCAGTGAGCGCCAAAAGCGTGCATTGCGCGGCCGCACCATCGGCCTGGTGCCCCAGGACCCGATGGTCAGCCTCAACCCGACCCTGCGCGTGGGCCAGCAGATCGCCGAGGCGCTGATCCTGGCCAAGGGCAAACGCTACCCCGGCGTCGATGCCGACATTGTCGAACTGCTGCAACAGGTGGGCATCGACACGCCTGTACTGCGCGCCCGCCAGTACCCCCATGAACTCTCCGGCGGCATGCGCCAGCGTGTGCTGATCGCCATCGCCCTGGCGGGCAACCCGCGCTTGATCATCGCCGACGAACCCACCAGCGCCCTGGATGTGACGGTGCAGCGCAAGATCCTCGACCACTTGCAGCGCTTGGTCAGCGAGCGCGGGATTTCGCTGCTGATCATCACCCATGACCTGGGTGTGGCCGCCGACCGCGCCGACCGGGTCCTGGTGATGCAACACGGTGAAGTGGTCGAACAAGGCGCGCCAGGCCAGATCCTCGGCGCGCCGCAACACGACTACACCCGCGCGCTGATTGCCGCCGCGCCGGCGTTCGCCAGACGGCGTGAGCCCTTGCCGTGCATGGATTCGACACAACAACCGATCCTGAGCATGAAAAACGTCGGCAAGACGTTTGTACTGCCCAGGGTCAAGGGTGAAGAATCAACGTTCGTGGCCCTTGAGGATCTCAGCCTGCAGGTGTATCCCGGCCAGACCCTGGCCATCGTCGGTGAGTCCGGCTCGGGCAAGAGCACCGCGCTGCGCATCGCCCTCGGCCTGGAAAAACCGACCCAGGGCCAGGTCTGGTTCGAACAACAGGACGTCACCCACCTGAGCTGGCGCGACTTCCGCCCGCTGCGCCAACGCCTGCAACTGGTGCAGCAGAATCCGTTTGCCGCCCTGGACCCACGCTTTACCGTGTTCGACAGCATCGTCGAACCGCTGGTGTCCTTCGGGCGGCTCAAGGGCGCCGCGCTGGAGCACGCGGCGCGGCAGTTGATCAGCCGCGTGCATTTGCCGGTCAGCTACCTGGATCGTTTGCCGCGAGAGTTGTCTGGCGGTCAGTGCCAACGCGTCGCCATCGCCAGGGCGCTGGCGTTGCAACCTGACTTGTTGTTACTCGACGAGCCGGTCAGCGCGCTCGATGTGTCGGTGCAGGCGCGCATCCTTGAGCTGCTGGAAGAGCTGCAACGGGAGATGGGCATTGCCTATGTGCTGGTGTCCCACGACTTGTCGGTGGTGGCCAACTTCGCCCATGAGGCGCTGGTGTTGCGCAACGGCCGGGTGATTGAACAGGGCTCGGTGGAGCAGATCTTCCATCGGCCGGTCAGTGAGTACACGCGGGAATTGATTGCGGCTATCCCTGGCCGGCAGGTCATTGCAAGCGCAGCGTGAGACCTGTGTCGCAGTGCCGCGCGAAACAGTTGTCGGCGACGGCGCGATCCCCGAGAATCGCGCCCCCGACTCTCGGGCACTTCAGGGATATTCCGCGCATGGCTGCTTCCAACAAATGGCTGATGTCGTCAGTCGCTTATTACCTCGACTTCTTCACCGTCCCCCTCTTCATCCTCCTTGCCCTGTACCTCGCACCTTTTGATCCGGGACTGGCACTCGCAGGCCTGTTGGCCTGGTCACTGGTGGAGTACTCGGCGCACCGCTTCCTGTTTCACTCGCTGTATCGCCGTGAGCACTGGACCCACCACGTCGACGTGCTGGCCTATATCGGTGTGTCGAGCTGGAAAACTAGCTCGACCTTTGCCGCGCTGTTGCTGCTGGCCTGGTTCACCGGATTGACGTCGACATTTGTTGGCGCCGTGAGCGGGTACTTCTATTACATCTCGGTACATTACGTGATGCATCGCCCCGAGCATTGGGCGTATCGCTTCATTCCAGGCCTGGTGGCCAATCATGAGCTGCACCACCGCCAAGGTATCGAGAAGAACTTTGGTGTCTCTTCACCGTTATGGGATCACGTGTTTGGCACCTACGTTCGGGCTGAAACGCTCAGCCGCTATGATTAAAGATTTGGTGATCGACCTGGCAGCCCCTTCGCCATGGCCTGCTCGAACCATCACAGCTCGAAGTCAGCGCCCTCCCTGCCGTAGTCCTTTTTTGAGGTTTTGCTCATTGATCTGTCCTGTTGGGGCTCCGCCCGCTGGTATTGATTACGCAAGCGCTTCGTCAGTTCAAGCGTGAAGGGCTCGTCTTCAATCGCCAGCAGTAACAGGTGCCGAGGAAGCTCTCCGGTCTCACCACTGCCTAGAATCCGCATGGCGTCATCAACGGTGTCAAAGGGCTCTCCAATGCCGGAGGCTGCATCACACAGACCAAAGCTGATGAAGCTGGCCCAGTCCCAACCCGTGCTGCGAACATCCAGCTTAAGCTTGGTCGCATTCGGGTTTCTGTTTGCATCGAGTATCAACTGCTGCAGCGCCTGCGCTGAACTCACTGTTGGAACCGGCGAGTCCAACCGCAGTTGGGGCGATTCGTGATAGAACAGGTAATACCCGCCGCGTGGCAACTTGGAAAGCTTGGGTAATTGGCCCTTCTTGCTGCCTACGTCAGCCTCCCAGTCTTTTGCGCGCTTGGCTTGCAACAACACTGCTTTGCGACAGACCAGCCCACCAATATTCAGGGCGATAATCACGCCGATATCGGCGCCCACACGGGTTTCTTCTTCAGTATTGGCCAACTGCAACATACCCAGATAAGACTGGGACACAGGATAGCCGAATAGCGGAATATGGCTGGACGCCCACTCCGAAAGCCCATCTTCAACACACTGACTGAACCGGCCATTCAGGGGGTCTTCGGTTGACACCGTACGGTTGAGCACATCCGCCATTTTCTGTTGGCAGCGGAACATCCCCCAATAGATGGACCACAGCACATCAATGCGCAGGTTTTGAGGCGACGCGACCAACGTGGTCAACAATTGCCATTGATCCGAGCCGTGCAGGTCGCCTAGCAATTGACTTGCACAATCTGCCGTCAGATTGGCGGCTGCCAACTGGACGGAGGCGTCAACGATATCGGCGAAACAGCCCGTGACAGGCACCCCGTAATGGGCGGAATAGGCGTGCTTGCGCAGCTCCAGGGCCTGGTTGTGCAAACGGGAGTAGAGGGCGTCATCCGGGCGTTTCTGAAAGACTAATTGCGTCAGATGCCCGCGAGCCAGCGACACATTGCCTTGACGTATCGCCCTGTCCATCCCGGCGAGGTGCATGGCGAAATCGGCTGCCAACCAACCTTGACCGCACGCGGCAGCCAAGGCTTCGTTCGCCTCGTGGAGAAAACCATTCAGTTCTTGATGAACGTGAGTGAGTTTCTGCAGCTTGACCTTCAGCTCAGCTTGTTCTTTGCGCTTATCGGTGACGAACTGATTGTGTGAAGCTATATCGCTGTCACGCTGCACCTTGGCGTTGGGCTCATCATAGTCACGGGTGACCGCTGCATGCCTGGCCACGGCGTTTTTGAATTG
This sequence comes from Pseudomonas sp. FBCC-B1565, assembly GCF_059133265.1. Classification (NCBI taxonomy): domain Bacteria; kingdom Pseudomonadati; phylum Pseudomonadota; class Gammaproteobacteria; order Pseudomonadales; family Pseudomonadaceae; genus Pseudomonas; species Pseudomonas sp. FBCC-B1565. The sequence goes on along the minus strand of NZ_CP101438.1, from coordinate 3,119,202 downwards.
GCTATTGGCCTCTCCGGTATCGAAGGGGCTCAGCACCCATCCCAGTCCGTAGCCCTCTTTTTTGTGCGCATTGTAACGACGCTGGCTGTCCTCCATGCGCAACCGGGTCTTCAACAACGCCGCATCTCGTTCTGCGTCACCATCACGCAGTTCCAGAGCATCAATCTCACTGATCTGTGCGCGAGTCCGGGTCATCCGTTCGCAAATGTCACCGAGGGTCTTGGAAAGAAAGGCTGCCAACTCGCCGCCGAGCGTTGCAACAGTATGACAGTCATGGTTCTGGAACGTGGTCATCAACGACTTCCTGGTCAGATTGCAACAACAATGAATGCGCGGTCTTGCGATGGCGCAGCCGCTGAATTCTGCCGTGGTCGCACACTGCATCACAAGCACCCTGCCCTCCAGCGTCCAATACCACCCTGAGACCACCTGCGCATCATGGCTCGACAATTGGGCCGCAATCCGCTTGATCAACACAGTTGGACGCACTCAAAACGCTACGCCGGTGAGTTGCACGACCTGCAAAAGACAATTGTCATCACGCCTATTGATAGCCCCCTAACGAAACCCCCATGCTAGAGGGCTAATCTCGCGCTTATATCATTCCGAATGATAGTTACCTTTGCTTCATTCGATTCGTGACATAGCACAGCGCCGCGCATGATCCGCCCATCTCAAATACATTGGCGGATGCACCTCATGGAACAGTCACTCAAACATTTGCGCTTCCCCTTGGCCATTTTGGCGGTAGTGGTGTTGAGCGCGTGCGGCAAGAGCCCGGAACAAGCGGCCGCCATGCCAGCTGCCAAAGTCAGCGTGGCCAAGGTGCTGGAACAACCGGTCAACGAGTGGGATGAATTCACCGGTCGCCTGGAAGCCCCGGAAACCGTGCAGATCCGTCCGCGCGTGTCCGGCCAGATCGACCAGGTGGCCTTCACCGAAGGCGCCCTGGTGAAGAAAGGCGACCTGCTGTTCCAGATCGACCCGCGTCCGTTCCAGGCTGAAGTGCGCCGCCTAGAAGCCCAGCTGCAACAAACCCGTGCCGCCGCGACCCGCAGCGATAATGAAGCGCAACGTGGCGAACGCCTGCGCCAGAGCAATGCGATCTCCGCCGAACTGGCCGACTCGCGCACCACCGCCGCCCAGGAAGCCCGCGCCGCCGTCGCAGGGATCCAGGCGCAGTTGGACCTGGCCAAGCTGAACCTGAGCTTCACCCGCGTGACGTCGCCGATCAGCGGCCGCGTCAGCCGTGCCGAAATCACCGCCGGCAACCTGGTGACCGCCGACGTCACCGCGCTGACCAGCGTGGTCTCCACCGACAAGGTCTACGCCTACTTCGACGCCGATGAGCGCGTGTTCCTCAAGTACACCGAACTGGCCCGCCAAGGCCGTCGTGGTGCGACCACCCCGGTTTACCTGGGCCTGTCCAACGAGACCGGCAACCCGCACCTGGGCCAGATGAACTTTGTCGACAACCAGGTCAACCCGGCCACCGGCACCATCCGTGGCCGCGCCGTGTTCGATAACAGCAAGGGCGAATACACCCCTGGCCTGTACGCCCGGCTGAAGCTGGTCGGCAGCGGCACCTACTCTGCCGTGCTGATCAACGACGAAGCCGTCGGCACCGACCTGGGCAAGAAGTTCGTGCTGGTGATGGAAGGCGACAAGCCGGCCTACCGCTCGGTGGAACTGGGGCCGAAGATCGAAGGTTTGCGCATCGTGCGCAGCGGCCTGAACAAGGACGACACCATTATCGTCAAGGGCCTGCAGCGCGTGCGCCCAGGGTCGCCGGTCGCCCCGGAAACCATTCCGATGGCCAGCAAGGAAACCCTCGCCGCCTTGGCCCAACAACGACAAGCGCTTGAAGCCAGCAACCTGGAGCAAGTGGCGCCGGAAAAAACCGCGCCCAAGCTCGCAGCCGTCGCGGCTCCACGCGGTTAAGGGAAACGACTCAAGATGAATTTTTCCAAGTTCTTCATTTCGCGGCCGATCTTCGCAGCGGTGCTCTCGCTGCTGATCCTGATCGCCGGTGCGATCTCGCTGTTCCAATTGCCGATCAGTGAATACCCGGAAGTGGTGCCGCCGACCGTGGTGGTGCGCGCCAACTTCCCGGGCGCCAACCCCAAGGTCATCGGTGAAACCGTGGCCGCTCCTCTGGAGCAGGCGATCACCGGCGTCGAGAACATGCTGTACATGTCCTCGCAGTCGACCGCCGACGGCAAGCTGACCCTGACCATCACCTTCGCCCTGGGCACCGACCTGGACAACGCGCAGGTGCAAGTGCAAAACCGTGTGACCCGGACTCAGCCGAAACTGCCTGAAGAAGTGACGCGCATCGGTATTACCGTGGACAAGGCCTCCCCCGACCTGACCATGGTGGTGCACTTGACCTCCCCGGATCAGCGCTACGACATGCTCTACCTGTCCAACTACGCCTTGCTCAACGTGAAGGATGAGTTGGCGCGCCTCGGCGGTGTGGGTGATGTGCAGCTGTTCGGCATGGGCGACTACTCCCTGCGCGTATGGCTGGACCCGAACAAAACCGCTTCGCGCAACCTGACCGCCACTGATGTGGTGACCGCGATCCGCGAGCAGAACCGTCAAGTGGCCGCCGGTGCACTGGGTGCGCAACCCGCCCCGACCGCCACCGCGTTCCAGTTGTCGGTGAACACCCAGGGTCGCCTGGTGACCGAGGAAGAGTTCGAGAACATCATCATTCGCTCCGGCGCCAACGGTGAAATCACACGCTTGAAAGACATCGCTCGGGTGGAGCTGGGTTCCAGCCAATACGCCCTGCGCTCGTTGCTCAACAACCAGCCGGCCGTGGCCATCCCGATCTTCCAGCGCCCTGGCTCCAACGCCATCGAGATCTCCAACGAAGTGCGCGGCAAGATGGAAGAGCTGAAAAAGAGCTTCCCGCAAGGCATGGACTACAGCATCGTCTATGACCCGACCATCTTCGTGCGCGGCTCCATCGAAGCGGTGGTACACACCCTGTTCGAAGCGCTGATCCTGGTTGTGCTGGTGGTGATCCTGTTCCTGCAGACCTGGCGCGCCTCGATCATTCCGTTGGTGGCGGTGCCGGTATCGTTGATCGGTACGTTTGCGGTAATGCACCTGTTCGGTTTCTCGCTCAACGCGCTGTCGTTGTTCGGCCTGGTATTGGCCATCGGTATCGTGGTGGATGACGCCATCGTGGTGGTGGAAAACGTCGAACGGAACATCGAGCTGGGCCTGGACCCCTTCCCGGCCACTGAAAAAGCCATGAGCGAAGTGACCGGCCCGATCATCGCCACCGCGTTGGTGCTGTGTGCGGTGTTCGTGCCAGCTGCGTTCATCAGCGGCTTGACCGGGCAGTTCTACAAGCAGTTCGCCTTGACCATTGCGATCTCGACGGTGATTTCGGCCTTCAACTCCCTAACCTTGTCCCCTGCCCTGGCGGCGGTGCTGCTCAAAAGCCACAACGCGCCGAAGGATGGCTTCTCCAAGTTCCTCGACAAGCTGCTGGGTGGCTGGTTGTTCAAACCGTTCAACCGCTTCTTCGACAAGGCCAGCCATGGTTACGTCGGCACCGTGCGCCGGGTGATCCGTGGCAGTGGTATTGCGCTGTTCCTGTACGCCGGCCTGATGGTCCTGACCTGGCTGGGCTTTGCCCACACGCCGACCGGTTTCGTACCGGCCCAGGACAAGCAATACCTGGTAGCCTTCGCTCAATTGCCGGACGCGGCGAGCCTGGACCGCACCGAAGACGTGATCAAGCGCATGTCCGACATCGCCCTGAAACAACCAGGTGTGGAAGCCGCCGTGGCGTTCCCGGGCCTGTCGATCAACGGTTTCACCAACAGCCCGAACAGCGGCATCGTGTTCGTGACCTTGAAACCGTTCGACGAGCGTAAAGACCCGAGCATGTCCGCCGGCGCGATTGCCGGTGCCTTGAACGGCAAGTACAGCAGCATCCAGGAAGCCTACATGGCGATCTTCCCACCGCCGCCGGTACAGGGCCTGGGTACGATCGGCGGCTTCCGCCTGCAGATCGAAGACCGGGGCAACCTGGGGTACGACGAGCTGTACAAAGAAGTGCAGAACATCATCACCAAGAGCCGTACCACGCCGGAACTGTTCGGCCTGTTCACCAGCTACACGGTCAACGTGCCCCAGGTCGATGCCGCCATCGACCGTGAAAAGGCCAAGACCCACGGCGTGGCGATCAGCGACATCTTCGATACCCTGCAGATCTACCTGGGTTCGTTGTATGCCAACGACTTCAACCGCTTTGGCCGGACCTACCAGGTCAACGTGCAGGCCGAGCAACAGTTCCGCCTGGATGAAGACCAGATCGGTCAGCTGAAAGTGCGCAACAACAAAGGCGAGATGATCCCGCTGGCGACCTTCATCAAGGTCAGCGACACCTCGGGCCCGGACCGCGTGATGCACTACAACGGCTTTATCACTGCTGAAATCAACGGCAACGCTGCTCCGGGCTACAGCTCGGGCCAGGCTCAGGCGGCGATCGAGAAACTGCTGAAAGACGAACTGCCCAACGGCATGACCTACGAGTGGACCGACCTGACGTATCAGCAAATCCTCTCGGGCAACACTGCGCTGTTCGTGTTCCCGCTCTGCGTACTGCTGGCGTTCCTGGTACTGGCCGCCCAATACGAAAGCTGGAGCCTGCCATTGGCGGTGATCCTGATCGTACCGATGACCCTGCTGTCGGCGATTACCGGGGTGATTATCTCGGGCGGTGACAACAACATCTTCACCCAGATCGGCTTGATCGTACTGGTGGGCCTGGCGTGCAAGAACGCGATCCTCATCGTCGAGTTCGCCAAGGACAAACAGGCAGAAGGCCTCGACCCGCTCGCTGCGGTACTGGAAGCCTGCCGTCTGCGTCTGCGGCCGATCCTGATGACTTCGTTCGCCTTCATCATGGGTGTGGTGCCACTGGTGTTGTCCAGCGGCGCCGGTGCCGAGATGCGGCATGCCATGGGCGTGGCGGTGTTCTCCGGGATGATCGGTGTGACCTTCTTCGGTCTGTTGCTGACGCCAGTGTTCTACGTACTGATCCGTCGCTCGGTGGAGCGCAGCGAGGCACGCAAAGCGGCCAAGGCCTTGAAGCTGGAGACACAGCAATGAATGTGAAAGTATTCCTGCCGAGCTTGCTGGTACTGGCGCTGAGCGCCTGTGCCGTAGGCCCGGACTACAAGACCCAGACCCCGGAGGCGGCCAACATCACGGCCGCTGCCGATGCCAAGCAATATGACCATGCCAAGTTCGAAGGCATCTGGTGGCAGCAGTTCGACGACCCGACCCTCAACCAGTTGGTGACGCAATCGCTGCAAGGCAACCGTGACCTGCGCGTCGCCTTTGCCCGCCTGCGGGCGGCGCGGGCGATCCGTGATGACGCCAGCAACGACGCGATGCCGACCATCACCAGCCGAGTCAGCAGTGATCAGGGCAAAGGCCAGATTCCGGGCCAGACCACCAGCCGGGTCAAGACCGAGCGTTACGACCTCGGCCTGGACATGGCCTGGGAACTGGACCTGTTCGGTCGCATCCAGCGCAATCTGGAAGCCACTGACGCTGACCAGCAGGCTGCCGAGGCGGACTTGTACCAGCTGCAAGTGACAATGATCGCCGAACTGGTGGACGCCTACGGCCAATTGCGTGGCGCGCAACTGCGTGAACGCATCGCCCTGGACAACCTGAAGAACCAGCAGGAATCGCGCACCATCACCGTCAGCCTGCGCGATGCCGGTGTGGGCGATCAACTCGATGTGGAGCGTGCCGACGCACGCCTCGCAGCGGTTGAAGCCAGCGTGCCGCAACTGCAAGCCGAACAAGTGCGCGAGCGTAACCGCATCGCTACCCTCCTCGGCCAGCGCCCCGACAAGCTTACCGTCGACCTGAGCCCCAAAGACTTGCCGGCAATTGCCAAGGCCTTGCCGATTGGTGATCCGGGGCAACTGCTGCAACGTCGCCCGGACATCCTCAGCGCCGAACGCAAACTGGCCGCCGCCACCGCGCGTATCGGCGTGGCCAAGGCCGACCTGTTCCCACGGGTCAGCCTCAGCGGTTTTCTCGGCTTTACCGCCGGGCGGGGTTCGCAGATCGGTTCGTCCGCCGCCAATGCCTGGGCCCTCGGCCCGAGCATCACCTGGGCCGCGTTCGATCTGGGCAGCGTGCGAGCGCGTTTGCGCGGCGCAGACGCCGAAGCCGATGGCGCCCTGGCGACCTACGAGCAGCAAGTGCTGCTGGCGTTGGAAGAGTCCGAGAACGCCTTCAGTGACTACGGCAAGCGTCAGCAACGCCTGGTTTCGCTGATCCGCCAAAGCGAATCCAGCCGTGCCGCCGCCGACCTGGCCGCGATCCGCTACCGCGAAGGCACCGTGGACTTCCTGGTGCTGCTGGACGCGCAACGTGAGCGCCTGGCCGCCGAAGACTCCCAGGCCCAGGCCGAAGTGGACCTGTATCGCGGCATCGTCGCGATCTACAAAGCGTTGGGCGGTGGCTGGCAGCCGGACACGGTGGTCGCCAGCGCCAAGTGAGGTAAAGAGCTCCTTTGGTTGGTCGCATCCAGCCAATTTTTTGCCCCGTGGTCCATTCGGTCACGGGGCTTTTTTTAAAGTGGGTTCAAGGAAGGTCGATACAAAGATGTAGCTTTCGGCTGATGGAGAATTTCACTATGGCCGTTTTGTTGACTGCGGAGCAAATGAGGCACACGAAGGCGTCTAATCCGTTTCAGATAAAGCACCCGGAACAGGTGGTGAATAAATTCACGATAACAGACGCGTCGAAAGCGTCGGACACGTTGAAACTGGGTAATCAACAGTCGATTGATGATCTGAAAGCGTTTTTGAAAGATTACGATATGAGGTCTATTACCACCAATGAACTAAAAGAAGTCGGTGGACGACTTTATGACAGCGGCGTCATAGATGCCGATGCGTTTCACATGTTCATCTCCGGTCTTGGCGCATTCGATGCCAACGGCAAGCAATCTGAAACAGACGTGAAGTACAACGCGATCGCACTATTCAATGAAAAGCTGGAAGATTATCTATCGTTTGTTGAAAGCAGGCCCGACGTGAAGCGTTCACAAGGCATCCCCGAGTACATTCGCGGGATGTTTACTGCAAATCATGCGATCAACGCGCTAGCCTTTTTCGCCAATTCCTCCCGAAACGAGCTGTCTATCGATGAGCGTGCTTGAATTCAGCCTTGTTTCAAACTCCAGCAGGGCGCCAACGTGATCGTCAGCGCCCTTCTCCCTCAGGAATTACCGACCGAACCTGACTGTTCCCCAGTAGGACTTGGAGACCGGTTCCGGGTTATTTAGCATCACCCTGTAAGTGCCCAATGGGCCAAGCCATGATGCATACGCAGACAAGGGATTACTCACCACGGTTTTCCATGAACCACCCACCTGATGCTGGATGTAAATTTGTGGCGCTCGCCCTCCATCTGCTGCAGACACCATGGCATCAATGTTCGCGTTGGAACATCCATTGGCGCTGCTGATGGTGAATGGGCCGAACGCCGGCGCCTCGGACCTTGGCTCAACAATCCCGCTGTAGCTATCTGTAAGAGTCAAACACAAAGCAGACGCCTGAGCAGATATCAACATCAGCACTAAACAAGGTAATGCAAAAAGACTTTTCATGATCTTCACCTCAAGTGTTAATCCTATTAAGTTTTTGCGAACACTCATCAGCTATCTTTTTGTTTTTTCATATATCGCCCTCGATTTGGCCGTACACACCGGGCGTCACGGTGACATGCTGCACATGGATCGAACCGGTCAGTAGGCTGCGTGCTATTAACTATGCCTGAATGATCGCAAGAGGAAAGCCGGCCACTTCCCAAAAATATGAAAGACCGCTCTGTCAGATCTCGAAGTAGTCCAATGCGCGAACATTCCTAATATTACGCTCTGCCGCTAGAAGCCCACGCCACCGCCCAAATCTCGCGATATCACCAACCTCAACCGAAACAATTTAAGCGCTTAAGAAACTCACTAACTTGTCGACAACCAGATGTAGGCCCAATTAACAGAGGACTGCTTATGGTCACTTTATCCACGACAAGCCAAGTACCGAACTCAATGGCCACCCCAGCCCACCCCATCAAAAACCCTGGGCAAGTTGTCAATCAATTCACCATCACCGAAGAAGCGGAGGCAACAGAAACTTTAAAACTTGTGCAGCAGGAGGACATCAGCGAGTTGAAGAACGCCCTGAAGGACTATGACATGACATCGATCAGCAGTGACGACCTCAAGAAAATCGGAAGCCAGCTTTATCGTAAAGGTCTCATTGATTCACGTGCTTTTTGGCTATTTATGGACGGCAGTCGAGCGGTTGATGCATACGGGTTTCCCGCAGACACCCACGTTAAATTCAATGCGATTGCGTTATTCAATGAAACGTTGGAGGGGTATGTAGACTTGTTCAAAAGCAATCCCTACGTGGCGCGTCAGGAAGGGGCCTCGGACTTTATGAAAGGGCTGGTAACGGCTAATCATGCCCTCGCTGCTTTGTCCTATTTTGCGACCTCTTCAAATAATAAGTTATCGGTGGACGAGCGCGTCTAATTTCAGAATTAACGCTACAGGATACAGTGTGCCGAATAGCTGCCTGGCACACTGCACCTGCTCAGTTTCAACGACCGTATCTGACAGTGCCTGAATAGACTTTCGGCTCTGAACCTTCGTTACGCACCCTCACTCTATAGGTGCCAAACGGCCCCACCCAAAACGCGTTACTACCGATACTGTAGGTCAACCGCTGCCATGATCCGCCACCCACATCGCCTTCAATAAAGATCTCGGGCGTTTTGCCAGTTCCTGTGGGCGTTACCATCGCCTCAATGTTGGCATTCAAGCAGCCGTTCGAAGGGGTGATTTCAAATGGCCCTTTTGCTGTGACGGTCATTTCCGGCGGGATAATACCGCCATAGCTGTCAGTAATATAGGTACACAACGCCGACGCCTGCGCCGACATCAGCATTAATCCCGCAAAAACCAACGCTAAACTACTTTTCATGATTTTCACCTCAAGGCATTAAAATTTTGGGCACTCATCTACCTGTTCTGTTTTTATTTACTCATAGGCTGCCCTCGATTCAGCAGCGCACACCCGCCGTCGCGGGTAAGCGCAGCACATTAATCGAATCGTCCAATAGGCGTATTCAGGTACCGTGAGGATAACTATGCACGAAGAATAAACAGCGGCAAGGCGAGCACTTCCTAAAATAGCGAAGGACCTTTCTGTAGTCCCTTGAGACAAACCAGGCGGTTCAGGACTTATTTAAAACAACGCCAGACAGTTCTGTCAGATATAAAAGTAGTCCCGCATGCGAACATTCCTAATACCATGCCCCGCCTGCACAATCCCACACAACCGCTCAACACTGGCGATAACCCCAACCCAATACGAAACATTTTCAGCACTTAAGAAACTCACCAACTTGTCGACAACCCGATGTAATCCGAACTATTTGAGGCTTTTTATGGTTACCTTATCAGCGACAGGTCAAGTGCAGAACTCTATGGCAACCCCTGCTTACACCATCAAAAATCCTGAACAAGTCGTGAACGCATTCACTAAGACTGAAGAATCAGAAGCGGCGGAGACACTGAAGTTTTGGCAGCAGGAGCAAATCAGTGAATTGAAGAGTTTTCTGAAGGGCTACGACATGACTTCAATCAGCAGTGACGACCTGAAAAAAGTGGGTGGTGAACTCTACGACAAAGGCATTATTGATTCCCGCGCTTATTGGCTGTTCGTCGTAGGAAACGGAGCGTTTGATGCAAACGGACTTCCTACAGAGACCCATGTCAAATTCAATGCCGTCGCGTTATTTAACGAGCAGCTGGAGGGATATATAGACTTTTTCAAAAGCAATCCATATGTAGCACATCAGGAGGGTGCTTCAGATTTTATGAGAGGACTGGTGGCAGCGAATCACGCGCTCGCCGCATTGGCCTATTTCGCAAATTCTTCAAATGATGATTTATCAATTGACGAGCGTGCATGATTTTTGAATTTTTCCCACAGGATGCAGTGTGCCGGATAACTTCCGGCACACTGCATAGGTTCGGTTTCAGCGACCGTACCTGACACTTCCCGAGTAGACTTTTGGTACCGAATCGTCGTTATACACCACCACCCTGTACTTACCGAACGGACCAACCCAAGAAGCGTTGCTGCCGATGCTGAACGTCAACCGTCGCCATGATCCGCCTCCCACCTCGCCTTCGATATAGATCTCCGGGGTGTTCCCTGCACCGGTGGCTGTTACGATGGCATCAATACTGGCGTTCAAACAGCCATTAACGGAGGTGATCTCAAAAGGCCCTTTGGCAGGTATCGCCGTTTTCGGCGGAATAGTGCCGCCGTAGCTCTCCGTAATATAGGTACACAACGCCGACGCCTGCGCCGACATCAACATCAATCCCGCAAAAACCAACGCAAAACTACTTTTCATGATTTCCACCTCAAGCCATTAAGATTGTTGGTGTTCATGTAATCGTTCTGTTTTTATTTGCGCATAGGCTGCCCTCGATTCAGCAGCGCACACCCGCCGTCGCGAGTAAGCGCAGCACATTAATCGAATCGTCCAATAGGCGTATTCAGGTACCGTGAGGATAACTATGCACGAAGAAGAAATGGCGGCAAGCCGAGCACTTCCTAAAATAGCGAAGGACCGTTCTGTCATCCGAAAGAAGAAGCGGGTAAGTTATTTCCTAATCCCGCACATCCACACCGTTACCGCTTGTTTGTTTCATTCAGAATCAAACTTCGATAATGCCCCGGGTTCGACCCTACCCATTTACGAAACGCCTTATAAAACGAACTTGCATCGGCAAAGCCCAGTCGCTCGGCAATTTCGGCAAAGCTGATCTGCGGCTCCGCCAACCACACAATCGCCAACTCCTTGCGCACACTGTCCTTGAGCCCCTGATAGGTCTGCCCTTCTTCCGCCAGCCGCCGGCGCAGGGTCGAGGCGGAAATGCACAGGCTGGCGGCGAGGCCGTCAGTTTCCGGCCAGGTGTCAGGAGGCATCTGGCGCAGGTCGTGCTTGATGCGGGTGGCGAGGCTGGCGGGGTCGCGGTATTTGACCAGGATGTTGGCCGGCGCGTGGGCCAGGAAGCGCTTGAGCTCCTCCGGGCTGCGCTTGATCGGCAGGTCCAGGCAGTCGGCGGAGAAGATCATGCGGGTGCGGGGCCGGTTGAAACGCAGGTTGTCGGAGAACATCACCTGGTAGTCATCACAGAAATCCGGTTTTGAGCAGCGCAGCTCAATCGCCAGGATTGGGATCCGCCGCCCGGCCAGCCAACAGGCCACACCGTGCACGATCATCCAATAGGTAAAGTATGTGAAGGCCCGATTGGGTTCGGACTCGAGCTCCAGCAATACGATCTCCGCCAGGCTTTGTTGACGCACCAACTCGGCGGGCAGGCGCTCCAGCATCAGCGACAGAAACCCCAAGCCGGTTTCCAGCCCGGTGCCCAGGGTGGGTTGCGCCATCGCGGCGCGGCAGAGAAACGCCAGGCTGCCGGACTTGAGCTTGCGCGGGTCCATGCCGAAGAACTCATCATCCATGCGTCGCGCCAGCAGGCGCCACAGGCGTGCGTAGGTAGTGGCCGAGACCCGCGCGTTGGGCTCGGCCAGCAGTGCCGGGTCAATCCCGGCTTTATGCAGCACTTCGGCACTGGCCGCGCCGGGCGCGCAGCTTTGCAGCAAGGCTTCGCGCACGAGGTGGAGGGAGATTGTGTCTTTTTCCGACATGGCGAAACGGGCATCCGGCGGCGCAAATAATGGCACGCATCATAAGGTGGGATGCGTTTTGCCACCACCGTTCAGGTAGGGTTCAGCTATTGTCAAGATTGCCTGTTTAGTAATGAGTATCATTATGTTACAACTTAGCCTCCTATCTAGTTGTGACGCGGTGCCGAATGCTCGTTCCTTTTCTCATCATGCTGCGCGAAGGCATTGAAGCCGCATTGATCGTCGGCATTATCGCCAGTTACCTGCAACAGACCGGCCGTGGCCAGTGGATGCCTGCGGTGTGGATCGGCGTGTTTCTCGCCGCCGCACTGGCCCTGCTGGTAGGTGGTGGGCTGGAGCTGGTCAGCGCCGAGTTCCCGCAAAAGCAGCAGGAGCTGTTCGAAGGCATCGTTGGCCTGGTCGCCGTGGGCATCCTCAGTTCCATGGTGTTCTGGATGCGTAAAGTGGCGCGTTCCATCAAGCACTCCCTGCACGAATCCCTCGATCACGCGTTGGCCGGGTCCAAACACCAAGTCACTGCGCTGATCCTCATGGTGTTTTTCGCCGTGGCCCGTGAAGGCCTGGAAACCGTGTTTTTCCTGCTGGCGGTGTTCCAGCAGAGCGAAGGCCCCGGCGCACCGATTGGCGCCCTGCTCGGCCTGATCCTGGCGATCATCGTCGGTTTCCTGATCTACACCGGCAGCATGCGCCTGAACCTCGGTGCGTTTTTCCGCTGGACCGGCTTGTTCATCCTGGTGGTGGCCGCCGGCATCCTCGCCAATTCGGTACAGGCCCTGCACGAAGCGGGCGTGTGGAATCACCTGCAAACCGTGCTCTTCGACTTCAGCGCCGCCCTGCCCATGGACAGCCCGCTGGGTTCGGTTCTCGCCGGCATGTTCGGCTATCAGGAAGCGCCCACCGTCAGCACCCTCGGCGCCTACCTGATTTACCTGGTGGTGGCCCTGGTGATGTTCTTCCTGCCCGCCGCGCCACCCAAGCAGGCCATCACACCCTCTTCCGCTTCCAGTCAGTAAGGACCGTCTCTTGTCCAACCCAACCCCTCAACCGCCTTCGCCACCTCGCGCCCTGCGCTGGGCTGTGGCGGGCTCGGTGGTCGTGATGATCGCCGCCGGTGGCCTGTTCTATTACGCCTCACAGCTGGCCGCCAGCAAGCGCCAGGCCAACCACAATGAAATCGCCGTGACCATTCATGGTCACGCCTGCGAACCGAATGAATTGACGGTCCCCGCCGGCCGCGCCAGCTTCCGCATCATCAACCGCTCCGATCGTGCGGTGGAATGGGAGATCCTGGACGGCGTGCTGGTGGTCGAAGAACGGGAAAACATCGCCCCCGGGCTTAGCCAGGTGATCAACGCCAACCTGTTGCCCGGTGACTACGCGATCACCTGTGGCCTGCTGAGCAACCCGCGTGGCACCTTGCACGTAACACCGACTGCCGAGTCCGACGCCCAGGCCAAGGCCAAACCGTCGATGGTGGCGTTCATTGGCCCATTGTCGGAATTCCGCGTGTACTTGAGCGGCCAAGGCAGCGCACTGGTCAAGGCGGTCAGCGCGTTGCAACAGGCCATCGACCATGGCGACCTGGCCCAGGCCCAAGCGCTCTATGTACCGGCCCGGGAGGCTTACCAACGCCTGGCCCCGGCATCGCAACGCCTCGCGCAACTGGACAACGCGATCAACGCCCGTGCCGACTATTTTGAAAAACGCGAACAGGACCCGGCCTTCAGCGGCTTCCACCGCCTGGAATACAGTCTGTTCCAGCAACGCAGCCTTGACGGCCTGGCGCCGGTTGCCCAGCGCCTGCTGACCGACGTCAGCGCCCTCAAACAACAATTGCTGGCCCAGTCCCTGCCGCCGGAGCAGTTGGTCAGCATCGTGGTGCGCAACCTCAACAGCCTGGCCGATGTACGCGCCATCAGCGGTGAAGAAGAACGCTACAGCCACGTCGACCTGAATGGTTTCGCCGCCAACCTGGAGGCCGCCCACAAGGTGGTCGAGTTGATGCGCCCGCTGCTGACCAAATCCGCCGCCGACCTGTTGCCTGGAATCGACAGCGCCCTCGCCGCCTTTGATGCCGAACTGCAAGGCTTCAAGGTCGACAAGGGCTACGCCACCTACGACACCGTAACCGCCGATCAGCGTAAGCAGATCGCCGGCAAGGCCAAGGCTCTGGCCGTTGCACTCGATGGAATCGACCCCGCCCTTGGCCTTTCCGGCCTGCAGTGAAGACGACCGCACACATGAGTGATTCAGAACACACCAACCTTCAGCGTCGCCGTGTCCTGCTGGGCATGGCCGCCACCGGTGCCGCGATTGCCGGCAGCGCCCTGACCTGCCCGGCCATGGCCGCTGCGGCCGAGCAAGTCACCACCGCGCCGCGCAGTGACAAGACCCAGGACCACCACGATTTCTTCGGCAAACACCAGAGCGGTATCGTCACCCCACGCCCGGCCTGCGGCATGATTGTTGCGTTCGACGTACTAGCCAGCGACCGTGACGACCTGGAGCGCCTGTTCCGTACGCTGAACGAACGCATCGCCTTTCTCATGACCGGCGGCACCGTGCCGCAGGTGGACCCGAAACTGCCGCCCACCGACTCCGGCATCCTCGGCCCGGTGGTCACCCCGGACAACCTCACCATCACCGTGTCCGTCGGCGAATCGCTGTTCGATGAGCGCTTTGGCCTCACGGCAGTCAAACCCAAGCGCCTGAGCCGCATGGTCGGGTTCCCCAACGATGCGCTGGAGCCGGCGCAATGCCACGGCGACCTGAGCCTGCAATTCAGCTCCAACACCCCGGACACCAATATCCACGCCTTGCGCGACATCGTGAAAAACCTGCCCGACCTGCTGCTGGTGCGCTGGAAGCAGGAAGGCAGCGTACCGCCCCAGGCGCCTGCCAAGCCCGGCGAGCCGGCCCAGAGCGCGCGTAACTTCCTCGGCTTCCGTGACGGTTCGGCCAACCCGAACTCCAACGACGCCAAGGCCATGAATCAGATTGTGTGGGTGCAGCCCGGCAGCGACGAACCGGCCTGGGCCGCCAACGGCAGCTATCAGGCCGTGCGCATCATCCGCAACTTCGTCGAACGCTGGGACCGCACTCCGTTGCAGGAGCAGGAAAGCATCATCGGCCGGGTCAAGCCCACCGGTGCGCCCATGGATGGCCACAACGAAACCCAAGTGCCCGACTACAGCAAGGACCCGGAAGGCAAACTGACCAAGCTCGATGCCCACATCCGCCTGGCCAACCCGCGCACCCCGCAGACCCAGGCCAACCTGATCCTGCGTCGGCCGTTCAACTACTCCAACGGCGTCAACAAGAACGGTCAGCTGGACATGGGGCTGTTGTTCATCTGCTACCAGGCTGACCTGGAGAAAGGCTTTATCAGCGTGCAAACCCGGCTCAACGGCGAGCCGCTGGAGGAATACCTCAAGCCGGTCGGCGGCGGGTATTTCTTCACCTTGCCAGGCGTCACCGGGGCCCAGGATTTCATCGGGCGCACGCTGCTTGCTGCAACGCACCCTCAAACCACTGCCAATACCTAAAAACACACTCAGAGCGGATACCGTCCCATGAAGAAGTCGACTATTGCGTTGTCGTTGTTGCTGACCCTTTCGCCGCTGGCAGCCTTCGCCGCCACCGCGCCGCTGGACCTGGTAGGGCCGGTGTCGGACTACAAGATCTACGTCACCGAGGAAATCGGTGAGCTGGTCACCCAGACCCAGGCGTTCACCGACGCCATCAACAAGGGCGACCTGGCCACCGCCAAGAAGCTCTATGCGCCGACCCGCGTGCACTATGAGTCCATCGAGCCTATCGCCGAGCTGTTCAGCGACCTCGATGCGTCCATCGACTCCCGTGTCGACGACCACGAAAAAGGCGTGACCGCCGAAGACTTCACCGGCTTCCACCGTATCGAATACGCGCTGTTCTCGCAGAACACCACCAAGGGCCTGGAAGCGCTGACCGCCAAGCTCAACACCGACGTCAACGACCTCAAGACCCGCGTCGACGGTCTGACCTTCCCGCCCGAGAAAGTCGTAGGCGGTGCCGCAGCGCTGCTGGAAGAAGTCGCCGCCACCAAGATCTCCGGCGAAGAAGACCGCTACAGCCACACCGACCTGTATGACTTCCAGGGCAACATCGACGGCGCGAAGAAAATCGTCGACCTGTTCCGTGGGCAGATCGAGAAGCAAGACAAGGCCTTCCTGGCCAAGGTCGACAAGAATTTCGCCAGCGTGGACAAGATCCTCGCCAAGTACAAGACCAAGGATGGCGGTTTCGAAACCTATGACAAGGTCAAGGAAAACGACCGCAAGGCCCTGGTGGGTCCGGTCAATACCCTGGCGGAAGACCTGTCCACCTTGCGGGGTAAGCTGGGCCTGAACTAAGAAGCACAAAAAAGACCCAGCCCTGTTGAAGGGGCTGGGTCTTTTTTTGCCTGCGGGTTTTACAGGATCCGATACAACAACCGCTCGATTCGTACCCGGCTGACCCGGCGCAGGAACTTGCCGACCGCCTCGGGATAATCAGGCAGCGTCTGCAAGTCCTGGTACCGTTCGATACGCGTGGTGTGCTGGAAAATCTGTGCCAGCTCGGTACGCCTTGGCTCCAGCCACTCGCTCTTGGGATCATCGATCAGCAAGGCGTTTTCCAGGTCGAGGCGGAACGCGCGCGGGTTGAGGTTGTTGCCGGTGAGCAAGGTGTAGCGCTGGTCGACCCACATGCCCTTGAGGTGGTAGGTGTTGTCGTCGTGGTGCCACAGGTGCAGGTTCAACTGGCCGTGGTCGATGTCGCGCTGATGGCGCTTGGCGAAACGGCGCAGGCTGATCTCGTACAGGTACGGCAGCGCGGCGATCACCTTGAACGGTTCGCTGGGCGGGATGTAGAAGTCGTTGGCGGTCTTGTCGCCGACAATGATGTCGATCTTTACCCCACGCGCCAGGGCGCGGTTGATTTCGCGGGTCACTGGCAGCGGCAGGTTGAAGTACGGAGTGCAGATGGTCAGTTGATGCTGGGCGCTGGCGATCAGCTCCAGGATCACCCGGCTCAACGGATTGTTCTTGCCCACGCCCAGCAGCGGGCTGACCGACAGATGGCCGTTGGGCAATTGCCCGGTGGTGGTGTCGTATGTCGCGTGCTTGAGACGGCTGCGCAGGTCGCCAATGTCGTTGCGCAGGCTGCGGGTGCTGGGCGGGTTGGGCAGGTCGAGGCGATGCACCGCCTTAGAGGCCACCAGGCCGTGCTCCACCAGATGCTGCATGGAGTCGGCGAGCGGTTGGCTGTGGATCAGGTGGTAGCGGTCGTAGCGGTATTTGTCGAACTTGTGCAGGTACACGTTGTTCAGGCTCGCGCCGCTGTACAGCACCGTATCGTCGATCACAAAGCCCTTGAGGTGCAGCACGCCGAACAACTCGCGGGTTTGCACCGGCACGCCATACACCGGCACTTCACTGCTGTGGCCCTGGGTCATGGCCTGGTACCAGGCACTGTTGCCCGGCTGCTTGCCGGCGCCGATCAAGCCACGCTGGGCGCGCAGCCAGTCGACCACCACCACGATGTCCAACTCCGGTCGCGCTGCCTTGGCGGCGTGCAGGGCGTCGTAGATCTCCTGCCCCGCCTCGTCCTGCTGCAAGTACAGCGCGACGATGTAGATGCGCCGGGTGGCCTGGGGGATTTTCTCCAGCAGGCAGCGGCGATAGGCAGCGGCGCCGCACAGCACGTCAATCGCATCAGGAGTGAGGGGAAAACCGCGCAGTTTGGGCAACAGGGAGCGTTTGAAGAACGACGGCATAAGGCTCGCAATGGGTCGAATCCGAAGAGGCCCCGAGCTTACACCATGGGGGGCCTCAGGTCTTGCCGTGGCGCATGGAAAAATTTTAATTGACCAAGAAGAACGATCGTTCTACTGTTCGCAACATGAACGACATGACCCATAATGAAACCCGCGACATCATCCTCGACGTCACCGAAAAGTTGATCTATCGCCACGGCATCGCCGCCACCGGCATGGACTTCCTGGTGAAAACCGCCGGCGTCTCGCGAAAAAGCATCTACCGCTACTTTGCCAATAAAGACGACTTGGTGATTGCCGCCCTGCAGCGGCGCGACGAGCGCTGGATGCTGTGGCTGCGCACAGAGGTGGAACGCAGCGAAGGCACCGGCGAGCGCCTGCTGGCGGTGTTCGATGCACTGAAAACCTGGTTTGGCTCCGCCGATTTCCGTGGCTGTGCCTTCATCAACACCAGCGGCGAAACCGGCGACCCGCAGGACCCGGTGCGCCAGTTGGCCAAGGCCCACAAACAGAAACTGTTCGAGTACCTGCTCGAACTGTGTCAAGCACATGGCACCCCCGACCCTGAACGGCAGGCCGCGCACCTGCTGATCCTGGTCGATGGCGCCATTACCGTTGCCCTGGTGATGGGCGATTCAACAGCTGCCGATAATGCGCAATGCATGGCGCAAACCTTGTTGGGACTTTGATCGCACAACGGCGCAACTTTCAACCCACCCTGATTGTTTGAGGAACTGCCCCATGTCATCGACTGCAGAAACACGTCCGCCCCTGCCGCCGTTTACCCGCGCATCGGCCATCGAAAAAGTGCGTTTGGCCGAAGACGGCTGGAACTCTCGCGACCCACATCGAGTGTCCCTGGCCTACACCCTCGACACGCAGTGGCGTAACCGCGCCGAGTTCGCCCATAGCCGCGAAGAGGCCAAGGGTTTCCTGACCCGTAAATGGGCCAAGGAGCTGGATTATCGGCTGATCAAGGAGCTGTGGGCGTTTACCGACAATCGCATTGCCGTGCGGTATGCCTATGAGTGGCACGACGATTCGGGCAACTGGTTCCGTTCCTATGGAAACGAGAACTGGGAATTCGACGAGAACGGCCTGATGGCCAATCGTTTTGCCTGCATCAACGACATGCCGATCAAGGAAAGCGAGCGCAAATTCCACTGGCCGCTGGGACGGCGCCCGGATGATCATCCGGGGCTGTCTGACCTGGGCCTGTAAACCTTGCCGGCGATGGCGTTGCTCAAATCGCCATCGCCGGCAAGCCGGGCGCCTACAGGTTGTCGTCGGCTTCAGTCCTGATTGAGGCCGACTCGGTATAGCACGCCATTATCCTCATCCGTCAGCACATACAAAAAGCCATCCGGCCCCTGCCGTACATCGCGAATCCGCGCTTTCAAACCGCCCAGCAAACGCTCCTCGTGAATCACCTTGTCACCGTCGAACTGCAAGCGGATCAGCTCCTGGCTGGCCAGCGCGCCGATGAACACGTTGTGCTGCCAAGATTTGAAGCGGTCTGCATCGTAGAATGCCATGCCGCTGATACCCGGTGATTTTTCCCACACATGATGGGGCGGCACGGTGCCTTCTGCGGTCTTGCCTTTGGCTTCGGGAATCGGTGTCAGGGAGTAATTGATGCCGTGGGTCGCCAACGGCCAGCCGTAATTCTTGCCGCGCTCGATGATATTGATCTCATCACCCCCGCGTGGCCCATGTTCGTTCTCCCAGATCGTGCCACTCCAGGGGTTCAACGCCAGGCCCTGGGGGTTGCGCTGGCCGTAGGACCAGATCTCCGGGCGCACTCCGGGCTGGCCGACGAAGGGGTTGTCATCCGGCACGCGGCCGTCGGGGTAGATGCGCACCACCTTGCCCTGCAATTTGTCCAGGTCCTGGGCAGTCGGGCGGTCGTTGTTTTCGCCCAGAGTCACGAACAGATAACCGTCGCGGTCGAACGCCAGGCGTGAACCAAAGTGGTTGCCGGTGGACAGCTTCGGCTCCTGGCGCAAGATCACTTTAAAGTCAGTCAAGCCACTCAGGTCAGCCGCCAGACGTCCACGCCCTACCGCAGTACCGGCGGTTCCGCCTTTGCCACCACCTTCGGCGTAGGAAAGGTAGACCGTGCGGTCCTGCTTGAAGTCCGGCGACAGCACCACGTCGAGTAAACCGCCCTGCCCTTTGGCCCACACTTCAGGCACGCCGGTCAGGGGCGCGGAAAGTTTGCCGTCGGGGCTGACAAAGCGCAGGTGACCAGGCCGCTCGGTGACCAGGAAACCTTGTTTATCCGGCAGAAAGGCCACGGCCCAGGGGTGGTCCAGGCCTTTGGCGATCGGCGTGACGGAGAGACTGCCTTGTTCGCTGGGGAACTGCTGGGCATCAGCTGCAAAAGTGGCCGTCAACGGCAACAGCGAGGTTGCGCACAGCGCGGCTAGCAGGGTTTTGCGTAGAAACATAAGACGGAATCCTTACCGGCGATTGCCGTTGGCATCATAAGTGGGGGCTTTGGTTTCGGTGGCCGGGCGGCTGGGGGCGGCGTCGCGCTTGGGATAGCTGTTGCCAATGCCGCCGTTTTCCAGGGTCGGCGTGCGGGTGGTCGGCCCGGTCTGAATCCCGCGAATGGCCGGCGCGTTGGGCTGGGTGCCCTGCATGCTGTTGGGGTTGGCCCGGTGGATCGGGCCGTTGTTGGCGTTGTTGCTGCCGGGCAGGTTTTGCGCCTGGACCACGGGAACCAGGGCCAGGCCCAACAGCAGCGCTGCAACGTGACGCATACAAGTGTTCATTGACAAAGCCTCTCGGGAGTGAGGAGTACGTGCTTTCGATAACACGCTACGCCCAGGGTTCGCCTTTCGACACTAAATACTTTCTCATCAGGTGTAACACGATCTGTCCGCGCATCCGCCTGGGGAAACTTTCCACACCGGCGCCGAGTCATCCGCACACAGCCTCTACTCAAGGAATCGCAGCTATGCCACGAGCCATCTGGAAAGGCGCCATCAGCTTTGGCCTGGTGCATATCCCGGTGTCGCTGGTCTCGGCCACGTCATCGCAGGGCGTTGACTTCGACTGGCTGGACAAGCGCAGCATGGACCGGGTCGGCTACAAGCGCATCAACAAGACCACCGGCAAGGAAGTCACTAAAGACAATATCGTCAAGGGAGTCGCCTTCAAGAAAGGCCGCTACGTGGTGCTCAGCGAAGAGGAAATCCGTTCGGCCCACCCCAAGTCGACCCAGACCATTGAGATCATCGCGTTTGTCGCCAGTGACCAGATCCCGCTGCAGAATATCGACACGCCCTACTTCCTGGCACCGGACAAGCGCGGTGGCAAGGTCTACGCGCTGCTGCGGGAAACGCTGAGCAAGACCAAAAAAGTCGCGCTGGCCAACGTGGTCCTGCACACCAAGCAGCACCTGGCGGCACTCATGCCATTGGAGTCGGCGCTGGTATTGGTGATGCTGCGCTGGCCGGCCGAAGTGCGCAGCCTGGACGAACTGGAACTGGGCAGCGACGTGACTAAACCGACCCTGGCCAAGGGTGAGCTGGACATGGCCAAGCGCCTGGTCGACGACATGAGCGCCGACTGGCAACCCGATGATTACCGCGACAGCTTCCAGGAAAAAATCATGGCGCTGGTGGCCAAGAAGGCCAAGGCCGGCAAGATCGAAGATGTGGAAACCCGCCAAGACAGTGAAGAGCGCAAGTCCGCCGACGTGATCGACCTGACCGAACTGCTCAAGCGCAGCCTGGCCGGCAAACCCGCCAAGAAGCCCGCCGCGAAGAAATCCACCAAGGCCTCATAAGTCATGCCCAAGCCCCTCAGCGACTACAACCGCAAGCGCGATTTCGGCATTACGGGTGAACCGGCAGGCAGTGCGCCCGCAGGTAAACGCAAGGCGTCGGCGCTGTCCTTCGTGATCCAGAAACATGCCGCGCGCAACCTGCACTATGACTTTCGCCTGGAGCTGGATGGTGTGCTGCTCAGTTGGGCAGTGCCCAAAGGCCCGAGCCTGGACCCTGCACAGAAGCGCCTGGCTGTGCATGTCGAAGCTCACCCCCTCGACTACGGCAGCTTCGAAGGCAATATCCCGGCAGGCCAGTACGGCGCGGGTGAGGTCATTGTGTGGGACCGTGGCGTGTGGCAACCCCATGACGATCCGCGCAAAGCCTACGCCGCCGGCAAGCTCAAGTTCACCCTGGTCGGCGAAAAACTTTCGGGCGATTGGGCACTGGTACGCACACGCCTGAAGGGCAGCGGCGATAAGGAGCAATGGCTGCTGATCAAGGAACAGGACGCGCAGGCACGCCCCGCCGAAGACTACGATATTGTCCAGGCCCAGCCGGACAGCGTGCTCAGCGCCGCCTCGGTGGGTAAACCCAAGCCTAGCGCAAAACCCCGAAAAACCAAGGCGACCCTTCCCGAGCATTTCACCCCGCAATTGGCCACCCTGGTGGATCGCGCGCCCGAGGGCGATTGGCAGTACGAAATCAAGTTCGACGGTTACCGCATGCTCGCGCGCATCCGCGACGGCGAGGTGCGGCTGTTCACGCGCAACGGCCACGACTGGACCGACCGCCTGCCGCGCCAGACCAAGGCCTTGCAAGCTTTGAAGCTCAACGACAGCTGGCTCGACGGCGAAGTAGTCAGCCTGAACGGCGACGGCCTGCCGGACTTCCAGGCGCTGCAAAACGCCTTCGATATCGGGCGCAGCCTGGACATTGTCTACTACCTGTTCGATGCGCCATTCCTGGATGGCCAGGATCAGCGCGAGGCCCCCGTCGAGGATCGGCGTGCGGCGCTAAAGACTGCGTTGGCTGGCAGCAGAAGCAAGCTATTACGATTCTCCGAAGCCTTTACCGCCCATCACCGGGACATTTTTGAAAGCGCCTGTGACCTGGCCCTTGAGGGCGTGATCGGCAAGCGCCTGGGCAGCCCTTATGTGTCCAGTCGCAACGCCGATTGGATCAAGCTCAAATGCCGCCTGCGCCAGGAATTCGTGATCGTCGGCTACACCCGGCCGCAGGGTTCGCGCAGTGGTTTCGGTGCGCTGTTGCTGGCGGTCAATGACGCGTCGGGATTGGTGTATGCCGGACGCGTGGGCACCGGGTTTGATCAAGCATCACTGAAGGCGATCCATGCGCAACTCACGCCATTGGAGCGCACGTCATCGCCGCTGGGGAAACCGCTGACCAGTGCCCAGGCCCGTGGCGTGCACTGGGTGGAGCCGACCTTAGTCGGTGAAGTGCAGTTTGCCGAATGGACCCGTGAAGGCGTGGTGCGCCAGGCGGCGTTCGTCGCAATGCGCAGCGACAAGCCGGCCGCGCAGATCATTCATGAGCAACCGCGCACGAGCAAATCCATGAAGCCTGCCAAAAAAAACACCGGCAGCGTAAAAATCACCCACCCAGACCGCGTGATCGACCAGCAGAGCGGCACGCAGAAAGAGCAACTGGCGCAGTTCTACAACGGCATCAGCGAGTGGCTCCTGCCGTTCCTGCGCCACCGTCCCGTGTCACTGCTGAGGGCGCCTGAAGGCATCGAGGGAGAGCAGTTCTTCCAGAAACATTCGGAGCGCCTGGCCATTCCCAACATCAAGCAGCTGGATCAGGCGCTCGACCCTGGCCACGCGCGCCTGATGGAAGTCGACAGTGCCAAAGCGTTGCTCGGGGCGGTGCAGATGGGCACCGTGGAGTTTCATACCTGGGGCGCCACCGCCGACAAGATCGAAACCCCGGACCTGTTTGTACTCGACCTCGACCCTGATCCGGCGCTGCCCTGGAAAACCATGCTGGAAGCGGCGCAGCTCACCCTCTCGGTCTTGGACGAGCTGGGCTTGCAAGCCTTCGTCAAAACCAGTGGTGGCAAAGGCCTGCACCTGGTCGTGCCGCTGGCGCGCCGAGACAACTGGGACACCGTCAAGGCGTTCGCCAAAGCGATTGCCCAATTCATGACCGAGCAACTGCCTGAACGCTTCACCGCGACGTCAGGACCGAAAAACCGGGTCGGCAAGATCTTCATCGACTACCTGCGTAATGCGCGGGGCGCCAGCACCGTGGCCGCCTACTCTGTGCGGGCACGCCCGGGTTTGCCGGTGTCGGTGCCGGTCAGTCGTGAGGAATTGAAGGGGTTGCGCAGTGCACAGCAATGGACGGTCGCCAACCTGCAGCAGCGCCTGGATGGCTTGAAGGGCGATCCCTGGGACGGCTATGCCAATCGACAGAAAATCAGCAAGAAGATGTGGGACAAACTGGGCGCTCATCCACTGGAGTGAATGGCGCCCGAAACACTCAGATGAGCAGGAAGATCGCCGCCAGGGTTGCGAAGATCGCCCATTTTTCCAGGTAGTAACGCGTACGGTTGCGCTTTTTCAGCTCTTTACCGCGCAAGCGAATCTTGTACAGCCGGGTGAAGGCGCGGTTGAGGCCGCCGGTCTTGTCGCCGGCATCGTTGGGCGAGCCCGCGGCCGCCATCACGTTGCGGCTGAACCAGCGATTGAACGCCGCGGCCCAACGGTATTTCATCGGGCGCTCGATATCGCAGAACAGAATGATGCGGTTCTGCTGCGTGGTGTTTTCGGCGAAGTGGATGTAGGTCTCGTCAAACATCACCGGCTCGCCATCACGCCAGTAGTAGTTCTCGCCGTCCACGTTGATGTAGCAGCCCGGGTCGTTCGGCGTGTCCAGGCCCAGGTGATAGCGATACGAGCCGGCATACGGGTCGCGGTGGCGCACCAGCTTGGAGCCCGGCGGCAGTTCGGCGAACATCGCGGCCTTGATCGAACCGATACTCTGCACCAGTTCGGTAGTACGCGGGCATAGCTTCATCGCCGACGGGTGGCTGTCGCCATACCACTTCAGGTAGAAACGCTTCCAGCCCGACTTGAAGAACGAGTTGAAACCCACGTCGTTGTACTGCTCCGAGCGCTTGATTTCGCCGGCGCGCAGCAGGTTCTGGCCTTCCTCGCGGATCTCTTCCCAATGTTCCTGGAGCGGGCTCAGGTCAGGGAAATCGTTGGGCGACAGGTAGGGTCGGCTGGGTAGTTTAGAGAAGAGATAGAGAAAGCAGTTGATCGGCGCCAGGAAGGTCGAATGATCGCTGAGTTGGCGGCCCAGCTTATGCCGCACCCGGCCACGTAAGTGTACATACGCAATCGAGGCAACGTAGAGAACAACAATGATGAGTTTCAAGGGATTTCGTCACAAGTCAGAAGAGAACAGGCTGCTCCTGCGTGCCCACAACGGACGAGGATGGATAGCAGCACCTGAAATCACAATTCACACAATCGGCACGACCGGCTGAGTGACCACCCGGCGCGTGGCCCTTTGCAGTTATTTAGCCACAGGTTGTAACCAAAAGTTAACTAAGAATTGTGAAAAGCTGTCTTGCGAATGTGCTGCGTAATCCAGCTTCAAATGATAAAAGGCATCGCCATCGACGATTTCCCCTTCAACAAAAAGGAATTTGTATGTCATCCCTTTCAGACCCAGACTTTCAAGCCCTGCAAGGTGCGTGGGAGCAAACCTCACTCGAAGACAGCGGCGTGCTCAACCCCATCGACGCGCACACGGCCCCTGGCGCAATAACCACGATCAGCGGCGACGGCTTCGAAGTGAAGACGGTCAGCGGCGAGGTATTGCTGGCAGGACGTTTTTTCCTCGACAGCAGCACAGTGCCCAAGCGCATTACCTGGATCGACTCCATGGGAGATGACGCCGGCAAACACTTGCCCGCCAGTTATCGCCTCGACGGTGATGAATTTGTGTTCATTGCCGCCGACGAAGGTATGCCCAGGCCAACCACGTTCAGCACAGGCCCTGGGCAAACCATGCGCACGTTCGTGCGCCGCGACTGAAAGACGCCTCAGTCGAGACGCTTGGTAGCGGTCAAGGTAAAGCACATCGGTAATTGTGCGGGCTGGTGCTCGTATTGGTCGTAGAGTTCTTCGCGGTTGGAGTGGGGATACTCCTGCAGGTGAACGATCTGCAACTGGGCGCCAATCGCGGCACTGACCACATCGCCCAGGGTGTGCACATACCAATAGGACGTCGGCCCGGCCACCTCGCCCTGCCCCTCATAGACAATCGACTCCTGCAGTACGAAGGGTTCGTGCTGGAAGTAGGAACTGGCCGGCAGGAACGGGTTTGGCGCCCGTGGATCGAACACCTCCAGAAACGGGTGGGTTTCATACATGACCAAGGTGCCGCCGGGTTTCAGGGTGAGGGCGACCTGCTGCATGAACAGCGCCACGTCCGGCATCCAGCCCAGCACCCCAATTGTCACCAGGGCGATGTCAAAGCGCCCGTGTAACGCCTGCGGCAGATGATGGATGTCACTCTCGATAAACTCAGGGTTGTGCGGCGAGACATCGGCCAGCTCCCAGGCCTGCTGGAGGAACGCCGGGGATTGGTCCACGCCCACCACCGAACGTGCGCCCAGGCGAAACAGCGACAGGCTTTCGCGGCCATTGTTGCAGCACAGTTGCACCACATCTTTGCCGGCCACGCCAACGTCTTGCAGCAGCCCGGTAATCGTAGGATCCAGGCAGGAAAAGTCAGCTTGGCCGACGCTGTTGAGCAACGCGTTCCAGGTGTCGGTGGTCTTGTGCAGGCCGGCCGATTGATCCCAGGCGTCTTTGTTGCAGGCAATCGCCTGTTGAGCTGAGGGCATGTCCATTGCGTCTCCAGATAATCCATACAGAGGGGCTCAGAAAATAAGCCATGTACCCACGGAATAAAACCCGGCTAACGCACGAAACTTAACGCAACGCCTGCGGGTCACTAACGCAATGCGTGTTCAGTCCTTGAACACCGTTTGCGAAGTGCTCGCCGTGGCCAAACATTCCGACCTGCGTAACACCTTGTCCCTCGACAGCCTGAATTTCTTCCTGGCGGATGTACGCGACGGCCTCGGACCCTATCTGGCCATTTACCTGCTGGCCGTGCACCAATGGGACCCGGCCAGTATTGGCGTGGTCATGACCCTGGCAGGCATTGCGGCATTGATCACCCAAGGCCCGGCGGGCGCATTGATCGACCGCACCCGCAGCAAGCGCGCGGTGATCGCGCTGGCCGCTATTGTGGTAACCGCCAGCTGCCTGCTGCTGCCCTTTGTCAGCTCGTTCAGCCTGGTGGCATTGACCCAGGCCGCCAGTGCCGTCGCCGCCTCGGTGTTTGCACCGGCGATTTCCGCGATCTCCCTGGGGATCACCGGGCCGCGCGCGTTCACCCGCCGCACCGGACGCAACGAAACCTTCAACCACGCCGGCAATGCCGTGGCCGCCCTGTTGGCCGGCGGCCTGGCCTACCTGTTTGGTCCGGTGGTGGTGTTTTACCTGATGGCGTTCATGGCACTCGCCAGCATCATTGCGATCAGCTGTGTGTCCGCCGAGGCCATCGACCATGAAGTGGCCCGCGGCTTCGACCCGGCACATCACACCGACCATGAACAACCGTCCGGCATGAAAGTGCTGCTGGCGAATCGCCCGCTGCTACTGTTTGCCATCTGCTGCGCGCTGTTTCACCTGGCCAACGCCGCCATGCTGCCGCTGGTCAGCCAGAAGCTGTCGCAGATCAACCTGCAGATGGCCACGCCACTGACCTCGGCGTGCATCGTCGCCGCCCAGTTGGTGATGGTGCCGATGGCCTGGCTGGTCGGGCTCAAGGCTGACCTGTGGGGGCGCAAACCGCTGCTGATGGCCGGTTTCATGATCCTGCCGCTGCGCGGCGTGCTCTACACCTTGTCCAGCGACCCTTATTGGCTGGTGGCCGTGCAAATGCTCGACGGCATTGGCGCGGGAATCTTCGGCGCGCTGTTCCCGGTGATCGTCAAGGACCTGACCCAGGGCACCGGCCGCTTCAACGTCAGCCTGGGCGCCCTTTCCACCGTGTTTGGTCTGGGCGCGGCACTGAGCAGCAGCCTGGCGGGTTTCGTGGTGCAACAGGCCGGGTACAACGCGGCATTCCTGACCCTGGCCGGGGTCGCAGCGCTGGCCTTGGCGTTGTTATGGCTGGCAATGCCGGAGACCCTGGCGAAACCTTCCTTCGCCGGACATACAACTGTCGCCTGACATATGCGACAATGCGCGCCAAATTCCAACACACATCCCCCATTTTCTGCTCAGCGACCGGGTTTCGCGCCTTGATGTCGCTGTTGACGCATGCCTGAAGGCTCCTGCCGACACGCTCGCAACCCATTGATAGGTAAAGTAATTGATCTCCACAGCTAACATCACCATGCAGTTCGGCGCCAAGCCGCTCTTCGAGAATGTCTCGGTCAAGTTCGGCGCTGGCAACCGTTATGGTTTGATCGGTGCCAACGGTTGCGGCAAGTCGACCTTCATGAAAATCCTCGGCGGCGACCTCGACCCGTCCGGCGGCCAGGTCATGCTGGAGCCGAACGTACGCCTGGGTAAACTGCGCCAGGACCAGTTCGCCTACGAAGAATTCACCGTGCTCGACACCGTGATCATGGGCCATGAAGAGCTGTGGAAGGTCAAGGCCGAGCGCGACCGCATCTACTCGCTGCCGGAAATGAGCGAAGAAGACGGCATGGCCGTGGCCGAGCTGGAAACCGAGTTCGCCGAGATGGACGGCTACACCGCCGAATCCCGCGCCGGTGAGCTGCTGCTGGGCCTGGGCATTCCCCTGGAACAGCACTTCGGCCCGATGAGCGAAGTGTCTCCAGGCTGGAAACTGCGCGTATTGCTGGCCCAGGCGCTGTTCTCCGATCCTGAAGTGCTGTTGCTCGACGAACCGACCAACCACTTGGACATCAACACCATCCGCTGGCTGGAAAACATCCTGACCCAGCGCTCCAGCCTGATGATCATCATCTCTCACGACCGTCACTTCCTGAACAGCGTGTGCACCCACATGGCTGACCTGGACTACGGCGAGCTGCGCCTGTTCCCGGGCAACTACGACGAGTACATGACCGTGGCGACCCAGTCCCGCGAGCAACTGCTGTCGGACAACGCCAAGAAGAAGGCGCAGATCTCCGAACTGCAATCCTTCGTCAGCCGCTTCTCGGCCAACGCCTCGAAAGCCAAGCAGGCCACCTCCCGTGCCAAGGCGATCGACAAGATCCAGCTGGCCGAAGTCAAGCCATCGAGCCGGGTGAGCCCGTTCATCCGCTTCGAGCAGAACAAGAAGCTGCACCGCCAGGCCGTCATGGTCGAAAAAATGGCCAAAGGCTTCGACGGCAAACCGCTGTTCAAGGACTTCAGCTTCCAGGTCGAAGCCGGCGAGCGCGTGGCGATCATCGGCCCGAACGGTATCGGCAAGACCACCCTGCTGCGCACCCTGGTCAACGAACTGACCCCGGACGCCGGCAGCATCAAGTGGACCGACGCCGCGGAACTGGGCTACTACGCCCAGGACCATGCGCATGACTTCGAAGACGACGTGACCCTGTTCGACTGGATGGGCCAGTGGACCCAAGGCGAGCAAATGATCCGTGGCACCCTGGGCCGCATGCTGTTCTCCAACGACGAAATCCAGAAGTCGGTCAAGGTGATTTCCGGTGGTGAGCAAGGCCGCATGCTGTTCGGCAAGCTGATCCTGCAAAAGCCGAACGTACTGATCATGGACGAACCGACCAACCACTTGGACATGGAATCCATCGAAGCGCTGAACCTGGCGCTGGAGAACTACCCGGGCACGCTGATCTTTGTCAGCCACGACCGTGAGTTCGTCTCGTCCCTGGCCACCCGCATCATCGAGTTGAGCGCCGACGGCGTGATCGACTTCAGCGGCACCTATGACGATTACCTGCGCAGCCAGGGTGTGGTGTTCTAAAGCACTCGATTTATTGTAGTGAGCGGGCTTGTTGTGGCGAGCGGGCTTGCCCCGCGTTGGGGCGCGAAGCGGCCCTAAAAAAACACCGCGCTCTGTCTGACAGAACGCGGTGTTTTCTATTGGGGCTGCTTCGCAGCCCAACGCGGGGCAAGCCCGCTCGCCACAACGGCATCGTTTACCGCGCAAAGCCTGTTCATCAGACAAAGTAGTTAGCCAGCTTCCTTTTCCCCCGCGCCCTTGCCATCATGCCCGCACCGCCCGCCCGCGAACGAGTGCCCATGCCTGCCGCCGCCCCCAGCTCGATATCGATCACCCTGCAGATCGTCTCCATCGTCTTCTACACCTTCATCGCATTTATCTGCATCGGCCTGCCGATTGCGGTAATTCCTGGCTATGTGCATGAGCAACTGGGTTTCAGCGCAGTGGTGGCAGGGATCACCATCGGTTCGCAGTACCTGGCGACGCTGCTCAGCCGCCCCATGGCCGGGCGCATGTCCGACAACGTCGGCACCAAGCGTGCGATTTTGCTGGGCCTGGCCGGGATTCTGCTGAGTGGCGTACTGACGTTCTTCGCCACGCTGGTGGCAAGCCTGCCATCGTTGAGCCTGGGTATCCTGATCGTTGCGCGGCTGCTGCTGGGCGTGGCCCAAGGCCTGATCGGCGTGGGCACCATCAGTTGGTGCATGGGCGCCGTCGGTGCGGAACACACTGCACGGTCGATCTCGTGGAATGGCATCGCCTCCTACGGTGCCATCGCCATCGGCGCACCGCTTGGCGTGGTGATGGTCGCGGAATATGGCTACAACAGCCTCGGCATCGCACTGACAGTATTGTCCGCACTCGGGTTGCTGCTGATCCGCAATAAACCCTCGGTGCCAGTGGTGCGCGGCGAGCGCCTGCCGTTCTGGGCCGTGTTCGGGCGAATTGCGCCGTTTGGCGCCAGCCTGTGCCTGGCGTCCATTGGCTACGGCACCCTCACTACCTTTATCACCCTGTACTACCTCAATCGCGGCTGGGCCGGCGCGGCGTACTGCCTCACGGTATTCGGCGTGTGCTTTATCCTGTCGCGACTGGTGTTTATCTCTGCCATCAGCCGTTTCGGCGGGTTCCGCGCAGCCATTGCCTGCATGACCATCGAAACCCTCGGCCTGACCCTGCTGTGGCTGGCGCCGTCCACTGGAGTGGCATTGATCGGCGCCGGGCTGACCGGCTTCGGCTTGTCACTGGTGTACCCGGCGCTGGGTGTGGAAGCTATCAAGCAGGTGCCCAACAGCAGCCGTGGCGCGGGGCTGAGCGCGTATGCGGTGTTTTTTGACCTGGCCCTGGCGATTGCCGGGCCGTTGATGGGCGCCGTGGCGCTCAACCTCGGCTACGGCTGGATTTTCTTCTGCGCGGCGCTGTTGTCGGTCACCGCCCTGGGCGTGACCCTGCTGCTCATGCGCCGCGCTTACTGATCAGCGGTCTGCAAGCCTGCGCGGGTGGATTGGCCGAGGGTGTGACTGAAGAACCGTCCCGCCTCGGAGATCAAGTCGCGGTGAATGCCTTCACGGTCGACCCCGTCGGCATCGGTGCAAATCGCCGGCATCGTTGCCAATTGATCACTGTCGCACGGCGCCATGAACACGAAGTGCCCTGCCCCGGCCAACAGCTTGAAGTCCGGTGGCTCCGGCAGTTTGCGCGCCAGCGCAGCGGCGTTCTTATCCACCGCCACCAACTTGTCGCCATCACCACTGTAGAGCAGCACCGGCACATGCACATCGGCCAGGGTATGGCGGCCAAACATCAGGCTCAGCGGCGCCATCAACATCAGGGCATGGATGCGCGGATCGGATTGCGGTTGCAGGTCGTCACGGTCCACCACCAGTTCGCCCTTGGTGGTGCAGGCGTCGCGATCTTCCGGACGCTCCTGGCAATACCGGCGCAGGCGGTCGAAATCCGGCTTGGCGCCGGCCAGGATCAATGCGGTCTCGCCCCCGGCTGAGTAACCAATGACACCCACCTGGTCGACGTTGACGAACGGCGACAGCATCGGGTCGCCAAGGGTGGCGGTGATCGCTTCGGAAATCTGGATCGGCCGGCCATACAGGTTGCTGACCGTACCCAGGCGGCTGTGATCCTTGTAGTTGTCACCCGGGTGCAGCACCGCGACCACCACAAACCCCTTGCGCGCCAGGGAGGTGGCCAGGTCATGCAGCGCCAGCGGCGTGCCGGTGTTGCCGTGGGACAGCATCAGCATCGGAAACCGGCCGATGGCGATCTTGGAATCTTCGGTGGCGGCGACGTGATAGGCGCCTACTTGCGTGGTGTGCTCTAGATCGGTAGAGGGATAGAAGGCGATCGCCTTCATGGGTTGCAGGTCCAGCGGATCGAGAAACGTCATGCGATGAAAGCCCACACTCCAATGCGGGTGCGGCGCGGGTGCGGCGTGCACTGAAATCAGGCCGCCGAGCAGGGAAAGAACCATAACAGCACAAAGACGCATCATGGGGATGTCCACCTTTGCTGCGTGAGAACAAACATATCGAAAAAAGTCCAGGGTGTTAAACCCATGCTTGCACAACCTGGGCCAAAGTAATGACAGCGGCTAAACGAAAAAACTCCGTACTCCGTTCGTTTTAAGGCGAGCAGAATACAGAGTTTAGGCGCCCGGCTTCAGAATGAAACCGAGCAAAGGCGGAATTTACACAAGCCTTACGCGGCGGCGAACAATTGTTCGTTGATGACTACGTTGGCGTCGTTCAGGGACTTGCTGCGCACTTCATCACCGTAGGCCAGGCCTTCGGCACGCACGATTTCGATATCGGTGATGCCGAGGAAGCCAAACAACAGCTTCAGGTAGCCTTCGTGGGCCGCGCCCGATGCCTGGCCGGCGTGCAGGCCGCCTGCGGTGGACACGATGATGACTTTCTTGTTGCCGCACAGGCCTTCAGGGCCGGCTTCGCTGTAGCGGAAGGTCTGGCCGGCGACGGCGATACGGTCGATCCAGGCTTTCAACTGGGTCGGAATGGTGAAGTTGTACATCGGTGCGCCAACCACTACCGCGTCGGCAGCGAGGAATTCAGCCAGCGACGAAGCGCTCAGGTCAGCCTCATGCTTCTGCGCGGCATCACGCAGCTCAGCGGCAGTGCCCAAGGCACCGAGGGTTGCGCCGGAAAAGTGGTTGATGCCTTCGCTGGCCAGATCACGGTAGGTCACTTCCACACCCGCTTCAGCCGCTTGCCAGGCCTTGACCACGCCCGCACTGAGCTGACGGGACGCCGAGTTGTCGCCGAGAATGCTGGAATCGATATGCAACAGTTTCATGCGGGATCTCCAAGTGAGGATCGCGGTGAGGCGATCAAGTGAGGTTAATCCTACAGATGATCCGAATAAAGGATTAGACCGTTGAAACGCGACTGTTTGTCCCGCCAGTGAGACAATCCAAGCACAGCATGGCCTGATCCAGCCGAGTTATTGCCCGATCCTCTGCAACGCTGGCTTTGGCGCCAGCTACGCCGCATTCTCGCCGCCATTGCGATTACCATTGAGCCCGCCATGCAGCCACACGCCCTAGCCCTGACCAAGGGCCTGACCCTGATTCTCGCCATCTGCTGCGGGTTTTCGGTCGCCACGATTTACTACAACCAGGCCATGCTGCCGCTGATTGCGGACACATTTGGGGTGTCCACCGCCCATGTCGGGCAGATCGCGATGCTCACCCAGCTGGGTTACGCCTGCGGGCTGTTGCTGTTTGTGCCGCTGGGCGACCGCATCAGCCGTCGCACCTTGATTCTTGCGGTGCTGTGCCTGAACTTTGCCAGCCTGCTGGCCTCGGCCACCGCCCCCTCCTATGCCGGGTTGCTGGTGGCCAGCGTACTGCTGGGCCTGTCGGGTATCAGCGCCCAAGTGATCATCCCCGCCGCGTCCGACCTCAGTGACCCCATGCAAAAAGGCGCGGTGCTTGGCCTGATGGTCAGCGGCCTGTCCGCCGGCGGCCTGCTGGCGCGTACTGTGAGCGGCGTGGTCAGCGGCTGGCTGGGCTGGCGCGGCATGTTCGCCCTCGCCGCCGCACTGGATGTGCTGCTGTTCATGGCAATCCTGACGCGCATGCCCGCCTCGGTCTCCACCAGCAAACTGGCGTACGGAGCCTTGCTCAAGTCCCTGTGGGGCCTGGCGACGCAGTACCCCACCCTGCGGCAATCGGCGATCAAGGCTGCACTGGTTTTCGGTGCGCTGAACGTGTTCTGGGGCTCCATGGCCGCGCTGCTGGCCGCGCCACCCTACGGGTTCTCCAGCGCCCAGGCAGGCCTGCTCGGGTTGTCCGCCATCGTCGGCATTCTCTGCGCCTCGACCATCGGCCGGCAGACTCGGCGCCACGGCGGTTTTCTGGAATGGCTCGGTATTACTACCGTGCTGGCGGCCTTCGTGCTGATCTACCTGTTCGGCCCCCAGGGCTGGTGGTGGCCGATCCTGATCGCGGCGACCTTCCTCGACCTCGGCAACCGTATCAACCAGCTCGCCAACCAGACCCGCGTGCTGGCCCTGGAACCGGCCGCCACCAGCCGCCTGAACACCGTTTTCATGGTGGTCTACTTCATCGGGGGCGCCCTGGGCTCGGCCAGCGGCGCCTTTGCCTCAGCGCACTACGGCTGGCAAGGCCAGGCGCTGACCGGCGCAGCATTCGCCGGGTTGGCGCTGCTGCTGACCCTGCTCAATGGGACGAGACGTACATCGACGCCGACGTAGGCGCCGGCAACGCATAGGTGCGTTTCATCCACTGGATTTCCGCCTGGGGCGTGCGCCCGAAGAAGCGCTTAAATTCGCGACTGAACTGCGATGCGCTTTCATAGCCGACCTTGGCACTCGCCGTGGCGGCGCTGATATCGCTGCGCAGCATCAGCAAACGCGCCTGGTGCAGACGCGTGGACTTGAGGTACTGCATCGGCGAGGTGTCGGTGACCGTGCGGAAATGCGCGTGAAAGCTCGGCACACTCATCATCGCCTCCCGGGCCAACGCCTCCACGTCCAGGTGCTGGGCATAACACCCATGGATCTTGCGAATCGCCCGCGCCACCTTGCCGAACTGCCCCTGGCGATTCAACGCGGCGCGCATCGAACCGCCCTGCTCGCCCGTGAGAATCCGGTAGTAGATTTCGCGCATCAGCGCCGGGCCGAGGATGTGCGCGTCCATCGGCGTGCGCATGGCTTGCAGGAAGCGCAACAACGACTCACCGAGCAAGTCATCCATGGGCGATGAATACATGCCGCGCGGCTTGACGTCGACCATTGCCGGAAACGCATCCAGCGCCACCATCAGTTCCGCCGCGAGGGTGAAGTCCAGGCGCAGGTACACCGCCAGCATCGGCTCGGCTTCACTGGCGTCGGTCTCCATGGTGAACGGCACCGGCACTGACACCACCAGGTAGTGCTGGGCGTCGTACAGGTAGACCTCATCCCCCAGATATCCGCGCTTGCGCCCCTGGCAGACAATCACGATGCCGGGGTCGTACAGCACCGGCACCCGCTGCAACGGACGGTTGGAGCGCAGGAAGCGCACGTCGTCCAGTGCGCTCAGGTTATAGCCCTCGACAGGCGCCAGGGTGTCCATCAGCGCGATGATTCTGTCTGTACGGTCCATGGGATCGAGGCCTCTGTGCAAAGTGCCACGGTAACGCGCAATCCACATCCAGGCTACGTCCTCATAGGAATAGGCAATCAGCACATTGGAATGGATATTCGCTCAAACACTGTCTCTGCGTAGCCTGAAACAGCACTTTCAGCCCTCGGAGACTCCCCATGCTTATCGTCTACAACCCTGCTACCGGTGAAGAAGTCGGCCGCGTCGCCCAGAACACCAGCAGCCAGGTCAAGGCCGCCGTCGACCGTGCCTGCGCCGCCTTTCCCGCCTGGTCATCCAGGCTGGCCAAGGAGCGCAGCGACCTCCTGCGCCGCTGGCACGACGCGGTCAAGGCCGACAAGGAAGCCTTCGCCGAATTGCTCTGCCGCGAAAACGGCAAATGCCTCAGTGAAGCCCGTGGCGAGATCGACTACGGCCTGGGTTTTATCGAGTG
The DNA here is from genome assembly GCF_059133265.1 of Pseudomonas sp. FBCC-B1565. Taxonomy (NCBI): domain Bacteria; kingdom Pseudomonadati; phylum Pseudomonadota; class Gammaproteobacteria; order Pseudomonadales; family Pseudomonadaceae; genus Pseudomonas; species Pseudomonas sp. FBCC-B1565. The sequence continues at coordinate 3,083,777 of NZ_CP101438.1, read as the reverse complement.
GTATGCCGAAGAGGCCAAACGCGTGTACGGCGACACGATCCCCACCCATGACCGCAACGCGACTGTGCTGGTGACCAAGGAGGCCATCGGCCCGGTCGCCGCGATCACCCCATGGAATTTCCCATTCATGATGATCACCCGCAAGGTCGCCACGGCCCTGGCCGCCGGTTGCACCATGGTGATCAAGCCTGCCGAGGATACGCCGCTCACCGCGTTCAAATTGCTCGAATACGCCCGCAAAGCCGGGATCGCGGAAGGCGTGCTGGAGGTGGTAGTGGGCGATCCCAAGGCGATCGGCCTGATCCTCACGGGCGACCCGCGTATCCGCAAGATCTCGTTTACCGGCTCCACCGGCGTTGGCAAATTGCTCGCCGCACAATGCGCGGCGAGCATCAAGAAGATGACCCTGGAGCTGGGCGGCAACGCGCCGTTTATCGTGTTTCAGGACGCCAACCTGGATGAGGCGGTGAAGGGACTGGTCGGTGCCAAGCTGCGCAACTCCGGCCAGGTATGCATCTCGCCGAACCGGATCTTTGTGCAGCACAGCATCCTCGACGACTTCATCACACGCGTGAAGCACGCCGTGGCCGAGATCGAAGTGGACCAGGGCCTGCGTGAAGGCTTTGTGGTCGGCCCGTTGGTCAATCAAGCGGGTTTCGACAAGGTCGTGCGCCTGGTGGAAGCCGCGAAGGCTGCCGGAGCCAGCGTGCTGATGGGCGGCAAACCCCACGCCAAGGGCGGCCTGTTCTACGAGCCGACGATATTGACCGGCTTGCAGGACGACTCCCCCCTGGCCACCGAGGAGATCTTCGGGCCGGTGTTCGCCATCTACTCGTTCAAGGACGAAGCAGAAGTGATCGCCCGCGCCAACCAGACGGAATTCGGCCTGGTCGCCTATGCCTACACCAGCGCAATGGGGCGGTCGTTGCGCCTGTCGCGCCAATTGGAGGCTGGCATGGTGATTCTCAACTCAGGGTCGGTCGGCACCGCGTCCGTGCCGTTTGGCGGGATCAAGCAGTCCGGTTATGGCCGTGAAGGCAGCCACTACGGGATCGAAGAGTACGTGCAGGTGAAGTATGTGTTGATGGGCGGTGCGCATTTGTAGTGGATTTGCCCTCGTCAGGCGCGGATAGTTCGTCCCATTGACAGGACAATAGGTTGATCATGCAAGACCTCAACGACCTCTACTATTTCGCCAAAGTCGTCGAAGCCGGCGGTTTCGCCGCCGCCGGCCGGCTGCTGGGGATTCCCAAGTCGCGGCTGTCGCGGCGCATCGCCGAGCTGGAAGAGCGCCTCGGCGCACGTCTGCTGCAACGTACCACCCGTCAACTCACCCTCACCGCCGTTGGCGAGCGCTACCTGCGTCATTGCCAGGCCATGCTGCTGGAGGCGGAAATGGCCGATGAGGCCGTGGCCAGCATGTCCAGCGAGCCCCGTGGGCGACTGCGGGTGAGCTGCCCGGTGGGCATGGCCCAGCACATCCTGCCGGAGCTGGTCGCCGGTTTTCTTGCCGCCCACCCTCAGGTGCAGTTGGAGATGACCCTGGTCAACCGCCGCGTCGACCTGGTGGCCGAAGGCATCGACGTGGCCTTGCGCGTGCGCGAACTCGGCGATGAAGACCCGCTGTTGGTGACCAAACGCCTGCGCCAGGCCCAGACCGTGCTGGTGGCCAGCCCCACGCTGATGCTCGGGCGTCAGGTTGCGACCCTGGATGACCTCAAGCAGTTGCCGATTCTCGGCGCGCTGGAGGCGGACCGCCTGGTGCATCAACGCATTCTCGACCCCCAGGGCAACGCCCACGACCTGGCGATGGAAGCCCGCCTGGGTATCGACGATTTTATCGTGCGTAAAGCCAGCGCCATCATGGGCCTGGGCTTTACCGTACTGCCGATGATGTACTGCGAAGAGGAATTGGCGAACGGCCGATTGGTGCAACTGCTGCCCGAATGGTCGTTGCCGGGCGGTTGGCTGCAGGCGGTCTACCCGCATCGGCGCGGCGTGCTGCCGGCGATCCGCGCCTGGATCGACTACCTTGAGGAAGGCTTCAAAGGCTGTGGAGACCGCTTGCTATGAAGATGACCGAAGCACAAGTCGCGGCGTTCTGCCTGGCACTGCCCGGCGCGCGCGAAGACTACAAATGGGGTGGAGTGCGGGTGTTCTCGATTGCCGGCAACAAGATGTTCGCCCTGCAAAACCTGCGCGGTGACTCGCTGGCGTTCAAGGTCGACAAGGAGCTGTTCCTCGGCCATGTGGATCGCCCGGGCATCCACCCGGCGCCGTACCTGGCGCGTGCGCAGTGGGTCATCATGAACACGCCCTACCCGCTGGGCGCCGAAGAACTGCGTGGCTTGTTGCAACGCTCCCACCAGTTGGTAGTGAGCAAGTTGCCCAAGCGCACGCAGGTCGGGTTGCTGCTAGAGGACTGAGAGCAAAGTGCCGCCGAGGAACAACTGGTCCAGCCAGAACACCTCATGCAGCAACACGATCACCCAGAACAGCACCTGGTAAGACACCTTGCGCGTCTTGTGGCGGAACACCTGCTGGGCAATCAACGCTCCCGGCCAGCCGCCCGCCAGCTCTACGGCGTGCAGGATGTTTTCCGGGGTGCGCCAGCGGTCGCTCTGCGCCTTGCGCTTGTCGCTCCAGTACAGGAAAAACGCAATCACGCTGACCACGCCATAGGCCGCCAGCGGGATCAGCGTCTCGCCGCGATACCAGACCAGGGCGGCCCCTATCAACGGCGCTGCGCACAACACTATAAAGATCGCCGCCTTCAAGCGCGGATACTGGATGTTCAAGGCTTGACCGCCGTCCAGTCGATCCAGCCGAACTGCCAGGTCGCCAGGATCAGCAGGCCGAACGCGATGCGGTACCAGGCAAATGCCGCGTAGCTGTGGCTGGCGATGAACTTGAGCAAGCCCTTGACCGCAATCATCGCGAAGATGAACGAGGTCACGAAGCCGATGGCGAACACCGGGAAATCCGCCGGCTGGAACAGGTCACGGTACTTGTAGCCCGAGTACAGCGCGGCACCGACCATGGTCGGCATGGCCAGGAAGAACGAAAACTCGGTCGCGGTCTTGCGCGACAGGCCGAACAGCAGGCCGCCAATGATGGTCGCACCGGAGCGCGAAGTGCCGGGGATCATGGCCAGGCACTGGGCGAAGCCGATCTTGATCGCATCTTTCCAGGTGATCTCGTCAACGGACTCGGCGTGGGTCCGGTGCTGGCGCCGCTCGGCCCACAACATGATGATGCCGCCGACCACCAGGGCGGTCGCCACGGTGATCGGGTTGAACAGGTAGTGCTTGATCAGGTCGGCGAAGATCACCCCCAATACCACTGCCGGCAACACGGCAATGATCAGGTTGACCGTAAAGCGCTGGGCATTGCGCTGGCTTGGCAAACCGATGACCACGTCGAGAATCTTGCGGCGAAACTCCCAGACCACGGCGAGGATCGCACCCAGCTGGATGATGATGTTGAAGGCCTCGAAACGCTCGCCGCCGAAGCCGATCAAGTCGGCGACGATGATCTGGTGGCCGGTGCTGGAAATCGGCAGGAACTCGGTCAGCCCCTCCACAACGCCAAGAATCAATGCCTGTATGGCGGTCCAAAAATCCATGCTTCCCCCAAAGGTCTTGCTCTATGGCAAGCCTTGCTGATCTTTTTAATGGTTCACTGACGACAAGACCCGGGGCTGATTCTCAACCCCGGCACGCAAAAATCTTGTGAAAAATCAGACAGTATTCAGGTTTTCCGAATACAGGCCGAAAGCCTATCAGACAAGGCGAAAAAGTCGATGCGGCGCCCACAATTATAAAAAGCACGGAGTGACAGGACGATGAACAGTTTGCGCAATATGTCGATCAGCCGGCGTCTCTGGCTGATCCTGATAGTCGCCGTGCTGATGCTGCTGGCCCTGGGTTTGCTGATGCTCAAGCAGATCCACGGCGACCTTTACCAGGCCAAGCGCCAACAGACCCAACACGTGGTCCAGACCGCCAGCGGGATCCTGACGTTTTATCACGGCCTCGAAACCACCGGCGTGATGACCCGCGAAGCGGCCCAGAAACAAGCCCTGAGTGCCGTGCGCGGCTTGCGCTACGACCACGACGACTATTTCTGGATCAACGACCTCACGCCCGTGATGATCATGCATCCGGCCAACCCCAAGCTCGACGGCCAGAACCTCTCGGCCATCCGCGACCCCGACGGTTTTGCGGTGTTCAACGAATTCGTGAGCCTGGCCAAGGCCAAGGGCGCGGGCATCGTCAACTATCGCTGGCCGAAACCGGGTGCGGAAGCGCCGGTGGCCAAGACCTCGTACATCCAACTGTTCGAGCCGTGGGGCTGGATCATCGGTTCCGGCGTGTACGTGGACGATGTGCAGGCCGAGTTCAGCGGCCAGGTGTGGAAAGCCTCGTTTATCGGCCTGGGTATCGCGGTGCTCATGGCGTTGCTGGTAGCGCTGATCGCCCGCAGCATCGTGCGGCCGTTGCAGGACGCGGTGAACGCCATGGGCAACATCGCCAGCGGCGAAAGCGACCTGACCCGCAGCCTCGACACCCACGGCCAGGACGAAGTCACCCAACTGGCCCGGCACTTCAACAGCTTCACCGCCAAGCTGCGCCAGGTGGTCAGCCAGTTGCAGGAATGCGCCAACGCCCTGGGCCAGTCGTCCCAGGAACTGGGCACCAATGCGACCCAGGCCCATGATCGCAGCCAGCAGCAGTCCCAGCAGATGGAACTGGTAGCCACCGCCATCAACGAAGTCACCTACGGTGTGCAGGATGTAGCCAAGAACGCCGAACACGCCGCCAGCGAAATGCGCGATGCCCAGGCCCAGGCGCAGCAAGGCCAGGTCAATATCGACGGCAGCCTGCAGCAGATCGACCAGCTCTCCGGCACCATCAGCCAGGCGGTGGAGGTGATCCGCACCCTGTCCGCCGAAAGCACCCAGATCGGCAGCGTGCTCGAAGTGATCCGCTCGATTGCCGACCAGACCAACCTGCTGGCCCTCAACGCCGCGATCGAGGCAGCCCGCGCCGGCGAACAAGGTCGTGGCTTTGCGGTGGTGGCCGACGAAGTGCGGCTGCTGGCCCAGCGCACACAAAAGTCCACCGCCGAGATCCAGGGCATGATCGAACGCCTGCAAGGCCATTCGGAAGCCGCGGTCAAGGTGATCAGCGACAGCCACAGCGCCTCGCAACTGACCATCGAACAAGCCGGCCAGGCCGGGGCCAGCCTGACCGCCATCGGCCAAGCGCTGCGCAACCTCAACGGCCTCAACGCCTCGATTGCCAGCGCGACGCTGCAACAGGCCCATGTGGTGGAAGACATCAACCAGAACGTCACCCAGGCGGCGGGCTTGTCCCACAGCACCGCGCTGGCGGCGGAGCAATCGAGCGTGGCGAGTGGACAGTTGCGTGGCCTGAGTGAACAGCTCGACGGCCTGCTGCGCCAATTCAAAATCTGATGCTGCTTGTGGCGAGCGGGCTTGCCCCGCGTTGGGCTGCGCAGCAGCCCTAAAACCAGACACCGCTTACTGTCAGGCAGTACGCGCCGTATTTATGGGGCTGCTACGCAGCCCAACGCGGGGCAAGCCCGCTCACTACAGAGATAATGCCCGCAGCATTCTTCTTTGGTTACAATCCCCGCCCTCTCCCACTCCCCCAAGGAACCATCATGTCCGGGCTTGAACTGTTCGCCGCTACCCTCGGGGTGATCGCGGTATGGCTGACGGTCAAGCAAAACCCCTGGTGCTGGCCGATCGGGCTGGTGATGGTGTTGCTGTACACCTGGGTGTTCTTCGACGTAAAGCTCTATTCCGACATGCTCTTGCAGGTGGTCTACGCCGCGCTGCAGGTCTACGGGTGGTGGCAGTGGACCCGCGCCGGCGAGGTCAAGCAAGGGCGCCAGGTCACCAGCCTGGGCGTGCCGGCGATCATCGCCAGCCTGGCCGTGGGTGCGGTGGGCAGCCTGCTGCTCGGTGCGGCCATGGCCCACTGGACCGATGCCGCCCAGCCCTGGCTCGACGCCGCCCTCACCGGCTTCAGCCTGGTGGCACAGATGTGGATGGCGCAGAAGCGCGTACAGTGCTGGCCTCTGTGGATTGCGGTGGATGTGATCTTCGTCGGGCTATTCCTCTACAAAGGCCTGTACCTCACCGCAGCGCTCTACGCGCTGTTCACCGTGATCGCCGTGCAAGGCTGGCGTGAATGGCGCGCCGACCCGGCGTTGCACCAATGAAGGTGGTGGTACTGGCCGGCCCGGAATCCAGCGGTAAAAGCTGGCTGGCGGCAGAGTTGCAAGCGCATTTCGGCGGGTTGATGGTCGGTGAATACGTACGCCATTTCATCGATCACCATCAGCGCGACACCACCCTGGCCGACATCCCGGCCATTGCCCGAGGCCAACTGGCCTGGGAAGACGCCGCCCGCGCCCGGCAGCCCGAACTGCTGATCCTCGACACGCACTTGCTGACCAACAAGCTCTGGAGCCAGACCCTGTTCGGCGACTACCCCGCCTGGCTCGACAGCGAACTGCTGGCCCGCCACTACGACCTGCACCTGCTGCTCTCGCCGGACGATGTGGAATGGACCGCCGACGGCCAGCGCTGCCAGCCGGAGCTGGCGGATCGCCAAGCGTTCTTCCGAGGCGGCCTGGAGTGGATCGAGCACCATCAGCAGCCCGCCCTGGTGATTCGTGGTCATTGGGCACAGCGCCGCGCCAGCGCATTTGCAGCGGTTGAACAGCTACTCTCCGGCACGCTCCAGGTTGGCATTCACCCTTAGCAGCAACGCCAGCAAGGTCGCCTCCTCCTCTTCACTGAACCCCTCCAGCGCCTGCGCGCTGCCTTGCAGCATGATCGCGCGGGCGGCGGGCATGCGTTCGCGCGCCGCGTCGGTCAGGGTAATCAAGCGGCTGCGTTTGTCAGCCGGGTCAGCCACCCGTTCGATCATGCCGTCACGCTCCATACGACCCAGCAACTGGGCCATGCTCGATTGCTCGACACGGGCGATGCGCACCAGTTCGGCCTGCGGCAACCCCCCGCTGCGCTTGAGCGCCACCAGCACCGGAATCTGCGCGACAGCAAAGCCCAGCGCTCTCAGGCGACCTTCGTAGAGGCGGATGAACCCCCGGTTCGCCATGCCGATCTGTTGCATGGGGTTTGGAGCAGGCGTTTGAATCTTCATGAGGGCGTTGACTTTCCATAGGATCCTATGAACTAAATGTATAGGATCCTGTAAACATCGCCAAGGACAACTTCATGCATACCTCGTTGCGCATCGCCATCGTCGGCGCCGGCCCCGGCGGGTTGACCTTGGCGCGAATCCTTTACCGCCATGGCGTCAACGCCAGCGTGTTTGAACGTGAACGTAGCCCGCTGGAGCGCCCACAAGGTGGCACGCTTGACCTGCATGCCGAATCCGGCCAACTCGCCTTGCAGCGTGCCGGCCTGGAGGACGCGTTCAAACGCATCGCCCGTTACGAAGACCAAGGCTCGCGCTTGATGGATCAACATGGGCGCTTGCTGTTCGAAGCCCCCAACCCGAGCGCAGGCGACCGCCCTGAAGTCGACCGCACCGCCTTGCGCCAGGCGCTGCTGGATTCACTGCCGCAAGACTGTGTGAGCTGGGGTGTCAGCGTCACCGACGTTCGCCCGACCGGTGATGAACGTTGGACGCTGCATCAAGACGCGCTCACCCACGGGCCCTTCGACCTGGTGGTGGGTGCCGACGGCGCCTGGTCGAAAATACGCCCGCTGCTGTCGACCTATCAGCCGCAATACAGCGGATTGACCTTTATCGAATTCGGCATCGACGATGCAGACTGTCAGCACCCGCATCTCGCCGGACTGGTTGGCCGAGGCACCCTGCAGGTTACCGGAGAAGCCAAGGCGATCATCGTGCAGCGCAACGCCAACGCGCATTTGCGCGGCTATGCGATCTTCCGTGTACCGTCCGACTGGGCAGCCGATCACCTCAGCCTGCCCGCACTGAAAGCCCAGTTCCATGGCTGGCACCCGCAGGTATTGGCATTGTTTGATGCGGCGAACGAGACGGTACTGGCGAGACCGATCTACGCCCTGCCCGTCGGCCATCGCTGGTCCCACCGCCAGGGGTTGACACTGATCGGCGATGCGGCCCATCTGATGTCGCCGTTTGGCGGCGAAGGGGTGAACGCGGCGATGCTGGATGCGGCTGAACTGGCGCAGCACCTGCTGGAGACACTCGACTGCTCATCCGCAGTGCAGGCCTATGAAAACCACATGTTCGAACGGGTGATACCGGCGGCCCAGGGCAGCGCCGAAGGCGCCGCCATCCAGTTATCCCACGACAGCCTGGCGCTGTCCCTGGCCCACCTGCATCACCACCTCACGCCTCAGTAGCCCAGCGACAGCCCCGTATTGCGACGCGGGTCATTCGCCCCATAGAAGCGGTTGTTACCCACCGGTTTGCCATCCAGCGACGGTGCGCCCACCAGGATCGCCGCCAAGTGGTTGGCATCCTGCGGACCGGCAAACTTGTGGCCCCAGCTTTCAAGGATCTTCTGGGTGTCCGGGCTCACGGCAAACCGCTCGAGGTTGGTGGTTTCCGGCATCCATTGCTGGTGGAAACGCGGCGCGTCCACGGCTTCCTGGATATTCATCTTGTAGTCGATGACGTTCAGGATGGTCAGCAAGGTCGCGGTAATGATGCGGCTGCCACCTGGCGTACCCACCACCATCACCGCCTTGCCGTCCTTGGTCACGATGGTCGGGCTCATCGACGACAGCGGCGCCTTGCCCGGTGCGATGGCGTTGGCTTCACCCTGGACCAGGCCGTACATGTTCGGCACGCCGACCTTGACGGTGAAGTCGTCCATTTCATCGTTTAGGATCACCCCGGTCTTGCTCGCCATCACGCCCGCACCGAACCAGTCGTTGAGGGTGTAGGTAACCGACACCGCGTTGCCCCACTTGTCGACGATGGAATAGTGAGTGGTGTTGTTGCCTTCATGGGGTGACACGCCTGGCTTGATCGCCTGGGAGTCACCGGCCTTCTGCGGTTCGATGGCGTCGCGCAGTTTGGCCGCGTAGTTTTTGTCCAGCAGGTGCTCGATCGGGTTCTTCACGAAGTCCGGGTCGCCGAGGTAGCTGTTGCGGTCCACGTAGGCGTGGCGCATGGCTTCGATCTGGTAGTGCAGGCCTTGGGCCGAGTGATAGCCCAGATCAGCCATCGGGTAGCCTTCGAGGATGTTCATGATCTGGCAGATCACTACGCCACCCGAGCTGGGAGGCGGTGCCGAGACCACGTGATAGCCACGGTAGTCGCACTCGATGGGCGCCAGTTCGCGAGTCTTGTACTTGTCGAGGTCAGCCTGGGTGATGATGCCCTTGCCGGCCTGGCTGGAATCCACCAGCGCCTTGGCCACCCAGCCTTTATAGAAACCGTCGCTGCCCTTGGCCGAGATTTCCTTGAGGGTCTTGGCCAGGTCCTTCTGCACCAACTTCTGGCCGACCTGCATCGGCTGGCCGTTATGCAGGAAAATCCCGCGCATGTCCTTGTCTTTTTCAAACTCGCCGGTAGCGGTGTGCAGCAGGTCAATGTCGCCCTGCTCCAGCGCAAAGCCGTTTTCCGCCAGCTTGATCGCCGGGGCGATGACCTGGGCGCGCTTGAGGGTGCCGTACTTGCTCAGCGCCAGCTCCATGCCCGACACGGTGCCGGGCACGCCGACAGCCAGGTGGCCCTTGGCGCTGAGGCCGTCGATGACCTTGCCGTCCTTGTCCAGGTACATGTCGGCGGTGGCCGCCAACGGGGCTTTTTCGCGGAAGTCGAGGAAGGTCTTGCGCCCGTCCGCCAGTTGCACGGTCATGAAACCGCCGCCGCCCAGGTTGCCCGCCGCCGGGTACACCACCGCCAGCGCATAGCCCACGGCCACGGCAGCGTCGACCGCATTACCGCCGGCCTTGAGCACATCTACACCCACATGAGTTGCCAAATGCTGGGCCGTCACCACCATGCCATTTTCACCGGCCACCGGGGCCTGGGAAGCGGCTTGCACACCACTGACGGTCAACACCAGGGCTGTGGCAATCAAGGTACGGCTGAAAGGTTGGTATTTCATCCATGGCTACTCTAGTTATTGGGACGCACCAAAATAGCCCGTTGCGGATTTAATCCCCAGCGCAATGGCGTTTTTATTACAGAACTTGTCGGTCACAGAACGGACCTGAAAACGCCCATGCTATATTTCGCGCCCTGACTGTCCCGCAAGGCGCTCTGACATGGTGATGATCAAGAAGACCGGCATCCGCGCCCAACAGGCCGACCAGACCCGCGCGCGCATCCTCCAGGCGGCGGTCAAGGTGTTCACCCGTGACGGTTATTCCGGCGGGCGTGTCGACACCATTTCCAAGGAAGCCGACTCCAACGACCGCATGCTTTATTACTATTTCGGCAGCAAGGAACACCTGTTCGTCTGCGTGCTGGAACACATCTATGAGCAGTTCAACAAAGCCGAAAGCAAGCTCAAGCTGGACCTGGACGCACCGGAGCAGGCCCTGCGCGACCTGGTGGCGTTTATCTGGAATTACTACGTCAAGCACCCGGAATTCGTGGCGATCCTGAGCATCGAGAACCTGCACCAAGGCAAGCATGCCCAGCAATCCGGCGAGATGCGCAGGTTGTCCGGTGAAGCCGTGGGCGTATTAAAGCCGATCATCGAAGCCGGCCAGGCCCAGGGGGTGTTTCGCCAGGATGTCGACCTCAAGCACGTGTACTTGATGATCGCCTCGCTGTGCTACTTCTATAACTCCAACCGGCATACCCTCAGCTCATTCCTCGGTGAAGACCTGGCGAACAAAGGGCAGCAGCAGGATTGGCTGAGTTTTATCAGTGATTTAGTGATACGTGGCGTCACCCCGCCCTCCCTGTAAACACCCAATCAAAATGTGGGAGGGGGCTTGCCCCCGATACAGGTACATCAGCCAGCCTATGTTTAGCTGACCCACCGCCATCGGGGGCAAGCCCCCTCCCACCTGTTTTACCCCATTGCGTCAATGGGTGCCGGGGTTGGCGCGCAGATGCGCCACCTTCTGCTCCAACCCCTTCCACTGCGGCGCATTCGGCGCAAATTGCCCGCGCAGATACGCCGCCAGATCCACCACTTGGCTGTTCGACAAACTGTCCTTGAACCCCGGCATATACCCCAGGTCCTTGGTCGCCGGGTGGCTGATGCCTTGCAGAATCACCTTGATCAGGTTATCCGGCTGGTCGCTGTGCACATTGGTATTGGTCGCCAGCGACGGGCTCACCCCAAACAGCTTCGGTCCCAGCCCATCGGCATGGCAGGCCTTGCATGAACCTTCAAATACGCGTCGGCCATTGGGATTCGGCACGCTGACCGCCGCCGCCACCTGGGCCTCGGCTGCGGCTTCGCCATTGAGCGATGCCAGGTACACCGCCATCGCACGGATATCCGCCTTGGGCAGCTTGGACAATTCACTCACCACTGGCCCCATCGGGCCTGCGGCCACGCCATGGGCATCGGAATAGCCGGTACTCAAGTAGGTGAACAACTGATCTTCGGTCCATGGCGTCGGCGCCTTGGACAGGCCGGTCAGTGCCGGCGCTTCCCAGCCATCGACCATGCCCCCGGCCAGGAACGCCTTGCCGCCCTTCTCCGCCCCCATCCAATTGCGCGGTGAATGACAGGCCGCGCAATGCCCCAGGCCATTGACCAGGTAATTGCCGCGATTCCATTGCTCGCCGCGCTCAGGCTGCGGGGTGATTTCTCCGCGCCGCAGGTTCAACGCGTTCCACCCCGCCATCAACGGCCTGATATTGAACGGAAAGCGCATGGCATTCGGCGTCGGCGCCTGGCTCACCGGCGCCTGGGACATCAGGTAGGCATACAGCGCTTGCATGTCTGCATCGTTGATATTGCGAAACGCCGTGTAGGGAAACGCCGGGTACAGGTTGCGCCCGTCGCGGCCAATCCCATCGCGCATCGCGCGCTCGAACGCCGGGTACGACCAGGCACCGATGCCGGTCTTCACGTCCGGGGTGATGTTGCTGCTGTACAGCGTGCCGAAGGGGGTTTCCATCGCCAGCCCACCGGCATTGGTCGCACCGCCCGGCGCCGTATGGCACACCGCGCAATCACCGACTGCCGCGAGCAAGCGCCCGCGTTCCAGGGTGGCCTTGGACCAGGTGCCGGCGCTGGGCGGCGCAATCGGGGCGATTTCATTGTGGAAGGGCCAGGCCGTCGCCAACACCGCGCCCAAGGTGGCGAACAACGCGCCGAACCACCATTTGCGCCGTTTCTCCGGCGACTTGGCCGGCTCGCCCAAGGTGCCGGCATTCAGCGCCGCCAATACCCGCTCCGGGGTGATCGGCAGCTCACGAAACCGAATGCCGGTGGCGTCGTAGATCGCATTGGCAATCGCCGCCGCGCTGGGCACCGAGGCCGACTCACCGGCGCCCATCGGCGGCTGGTCCTGGCGCGGCATCATCATCACGTCGATCTGCGGTACCTCAGGGAAGGTCAGGATCGGATAGCCGCCCCACTCCTTGCTCGCCACCGTCGACTCCTCAAAGGTCACGCGCTCCTTCAGCACACGGCTGGTGGACTGGATCACATTGCCGTGGATCTGGTGCTGCACCCCAGCCGGGTTGATCATCATCCCCGAGTCATGGCCGATCACCACGCGTGTCACCGACACATCACCGGTCTGCTTGTCGATGGCTACGTCCGCGACCCATGCCGCCCAGGCCGCGCCGAAACCAGGAAACTTGCTGTGGATGTAGCGCGCGTAGGCAAAGCCCCGGCCACGCAGCAGGTGATCGTCGTTGGCGGTTTGCATCGGCGCGGTGCGCGGCGTCCAATTGGCGCGCTCGGCGGTGGATTTGACCAGGTCGATGGCACGCTCGTCCTTGAGGTAGCGCAGGCGGTACTCCACCGGGTCGACACCGGCGGCGAAGGACAATTCATCGATATAGGATTCGTGGGCGAAGGTGTTGGGCAACGCCGACACACCGCGCATCCACGACGCACGCACGATGGGCGCCATGTCGTTGATGCTCACGCGCATGTTGTCGATGTCGTAGGGCGGGATCGAGGTGCGGTCACCCATCTCGAACATCGCCGCCACCGGTTCCACGCGGCCGGTCAGCAACAACGCCAGGGTTGGCGCGCCGTTGGAGGGGTAACTGGTTTCAAAGTCGTAGGCGGCAATGCTGCCATCGGCGTTGAGGCCGCCATCCACATCCATCAACTGCGCAGTGCCCTTGGGCTCCCACAGGTGTTCCTGTTCACGGGTCAATTGCACGCGCACCGGTTTGCCCACTGCACGGGACAGCAACAGGGCATCGGCACACACATCATCCGCACAATTGCGTCCATAACAGCCGGCGGCTTCCATGCGAATCACATCGATCAGCGCCTCATCACACTCCAGCAGCCACGCCAGGTCGGCGCGCAGCAGGTGCGGGTTCTGGCTGCCCGACCACACCCGGCTGCCGGCCGGCGAGTAATCCGCCACGCCACAGGAAGGGCCGATCGAGCCGTGCATCTGGTACGGCCACAGGTAACTGCGCGGCATGCGTTGGCTGGCACCCGCCAGGGCTTCATCGACATGGCCCTGGTCAAGCACGGTGCGGCGCACGCGAGGGTTGTCGCGGATGGCCTGCTCGACATCACTCATGTCCGGCAAGGCGTGGTTCCAGGGCTTCCAGTGCACCTGCAAGGTGCTGGCGGCCTTGATCGCCTGCTCTTCACGCAACGCGACCACGCCGACAAAATCGCGGATGACCACCACCGCAACAATGCCGGGAATATGGGCGATGGAGGACTCATCCACGTTCAACAGGCTGTTGCCGACAAAATCGCCGCAATCGAGCCCCGCATACGGTGGGCGGATCACCCGTCCATGGAGCATGCCCGGTACGCGCATGTCGTGCACGTAGGTCAGTTCGCCAGTGGCCTTGCCGGGGATATCCACCCGTGCGGCGCCCTTGCCCACCAGGCGATAGTCCTCAATGGCCTTTAACGGCGCGTCACCGCTGATGCGCAGCTGGTCGTGCTGGCCGCTGACCAGTTCACTATAGGTAGTGGTGCGCCCATCTGGCGCTTGAATAACGCCAGCCTCCACTTTCAGGCTGGCGGTACTCACACCCCAGCGTCCCGCTGCCCGCGCCAACAGAAAACGCCGGGCTTCGGCAGCCGCGTTGCGCAGGGGGACCGCTGATATCTGCAAGGTAGCGCTGGCAATGGTCGCGCCCTGGTTGGGCACGCGCTCGGTATCCCCAAGCACCATCTGCACCTGGTCCATCGCCAGGTCCAGTTCCTCGGCCACGATCTGCGCCAGCGACGTACGGATGCCGGTGCCCAGGTCCACATGGCCGTTGAACGCATACACCAGGCCGTCATCGTTGACCGCAATAAACAGTCCAAGCTCCTTGGGCTTGACCGTAGGCGTGCCACCCTTGGCCACCGGCCCCGAAGGCGGCAGCACCTCATCGACGATCAACAGGACGCCGGCCTTGGCCAGCCATTGGTCACGGGAAAGCGGAATGTTCGGCATGGTCATCAATCCACGGTCAGCAGGCGGGCCGCACGCAGCACGGCGCGCAGGATTTCGATATGGGTGCCGCAGCGGCAGAGGTTGCCCGACAGCTCGTTGCGCACCTGGGCTTCGCTGGGGTTGGGGTTACGGTCAAGCAAGGCCTTGGCGGTCATGATCATGCCGTTGAGGCAGTAGCCACATTGCGCGGCCTGCTCATCGATAAAGGCTTGTTGCACCGGGTGCGGCGCCTGGCGCGTGCCCAGGCCTTCGAGGGTGACAATCTCGCGTCCCACGGCCCCCGACAACGGAAACACACAGGCGCGCGCCGCCACCCCATCGATGATCACGGTGCAGGCACCGCACTCCCCCAGGCCACAGCCATATTTGGGACCATTGAGTTCCAGGTCATTGCGCAGCACCAGCAACAGCGGTGTGTCCGCTATAGCGCTGACTTCGCGTGTTTGCCCGTTGACCTCAAGCGCTACTGTGATGTGCTGGCTGATCATGTGCTTCGCCCGTAACAGTTGGTGAAGTAATCACTACATGAAACAGTCAAAAAAAAGCATCGCGGACCTGGGGCCTCGCGACACACTTGACTGGTGAAGTAGTTACTACACGAACTTAGAGCAAGATCGGTGCCAGCAGTGACTATTCCTGGGGATCGTCGATCATCTTGCGCAACAGGAACAGTACCGCCACCCGTTCGGCCGGGTTGAGATTGCTCATGGTCAATTCACTGATCTGCGCGGCACGGGGCGCGGTCTGGGCGACCAGTTCGGCACCTGCCGGGGACAGGTCCACCACCACTTTGCGTTTGTCCTGCGGGTCCGGTTCCAGGCTGATCAGTGCCTTGGCCTTGAGTCGCTCGACGATCCCGCGAATGGTCGCCTGGTCCACGGCGGTCGCCTTGACCAACTCGGTCAGCGAACTTGCACCGTGATCGCGCAGTGCACACAGCGTCACGAACTGCACGGCGGTGAGCTGGGAGTCGCCGACATTCTGCTGGAAGATCGCCAGGTGGCGCTGGTAGGCCTTGCGCAGCAGGTGGCCAACTTGTTCAGAAAAGACGTAGGAATCAGGCACGGCTTGGCTCGGTGGATGGCTGGCGATGGGGAAGCATGATGGCTTCGTTGTTGGATGCACTCAAGTTTCTCATGCTCGAATGTAGTCTACATGTGGGAGGGGGCTTGCCCCCGATGGCGGTGTATCAGCAAGCTAATTTCCAGCTGCCCCTCCGCCATCGGGGGCAAGCCCCCTCCCACATGGGTTAATCAGCGGGCCAGGGAGCCTGCTGGGGCAACCACATCCCCCGCAATCACAACCGCCTCATCATCCAGGTACACGTCGCAATTACGCAGCGGAATATCCATATGGCACGGCGTCTTGCGTGTCCCGCCCACCTCGGTGTTCGGTCCGGTGGAGAACAGGAAATTACCGTAGAACGCCCGCGCATCCATGCACATGCCGTCGTTCTTGTCGTGCAGGCCCATGGCCGTCCACTGTGCCCGTGGTTGCAGGCCCCAGCCGATATGGGAGATGCCGTACACCTCGGGGTCGTCGAAGTACTTCATGTAGTCACGCAGGTATTCGGCCTCGAATCCCCCGTGGATCTTTGTGATGAAGCCCTTCTCGATCTCCAGTGTGATCTTCTCGCGGGTGTAGGTCTTGAAGGGCAGCAGGATGTCGCCGATGTCCAGCACCAGCACGCCCTCGGCGGTTTCTTCGTTGGGCCAGGAAAACAGGAAACCGCTGGGCCAGTGGTCCCAGCGTCCCGGTTCATCGGCAAAGCCGTATTCGGTCACGGAGGGGTATTGCCCCAGGGCGGCACGGAAGTCACTGCCGGCGCGGGATTTGACATGGATCGAACGCGCCTTCTTCAACAACTGCTCGGCCGCCAGCACACGCACCTTGTCCTCTTCGGTGGGCAGCATGCGCGCCAGTACTTCCGGAGGTTCCACGGCCAGCAGGATGCGCGTGCCGGTCTTGAGGATCTGCTCCTGCTCCGGCGAGTGCAGCAGCATCATGGTGTCGACGATAAGGTCCGCCGCTTCAAGGGCGCGCTGCGCGGCGATATTGCCAGTGAGCGCGGTGTCGCCGCAGTAGGCGGTCATGTCGTTGCCCATCGCCTTGGGATGGTTGAACGAAGGCAACTCCACCGCATACACCTTGGCCCCCAGGCGCTGCGCAGCATCCATGGCGGCACGCACGGTGCGCGGGTCGGAGTAATGGCTCTTGAGCACGGCGACGCTCTGGGTCGGGTCGACCTTGGACAGCTTCAACACGTGCTCGAACATCTGGGTCAATTCGCAATCGCTTACCGGCATTTTCCTGTCTCCTGTGGGTCTGCACCAAGTTCAGGCACTGCGCTTCACTCTAGTGCATTTTTATAGCGTATACGCCATTTAATAACGATAAGAACCGAATTGCGAACAGACTGCAAGCGGCGCACTATAACGTTACCTATCGATACACACCCAGCATTTGCTAGATACATAGCGTTACACAGGATAAATATGGCCAAAAAATAAATTTGCCAAGACAGGCTTCCCATTTCAAAAAATGAGCGTATACACTTTAAAAACCTTGCAGACAGTTGCCGCCGAACATCACAAAGAATCACCAAGAGAGAGGAACACGCCCCATGGGAAGCACTCAAAAAATCGCCATCGTCGGTGCCGGTCTCGGCGGTGCCGCCGCTGCCACCCTGTTGCAGCAAGCCGGCTTCGACGTCGATGTGTATGAGCAGGCGCCGGAGTTTTCCCGGTTGGGCGCGGGGATCCACATGGGCCCCAACATCATGAAAATCTTCCGCCGCATGGGCATCGAAAAGCAGCTGGACCAGATGGGTTCGCACCCCGAGCACTGGTTCAGCCGCTGCGGTGAAACCGGCGACTACCTCTCGCGCATTCCGCTCACCGGCTACGGCGCGTCCTACATCACCGTGCACCGTGGCGACCTGCATGCGCTGCAGATGTCCACCCTCAAGCCCGGCACCCTGCACTTCAACAAACGCCTGGAAAGCCTCGAAGAAACCGACACCCAGGTGCGCCTGACCTTCGCCGACGGCCAAGTGACCTACGCCGACATCGTGATCGGTGCCGACGGCATCAACTCCAAGATCCGCGAAGAACTGCTGGGCGTGGAAAAACCCCTGTACAGCGGCTGGGTCGCGCACCGCGCACTGATCCGTGGCGACCAGCTCGCCAAGTACAACCACAAGTTCGAAGACTGCATCAAGTGGTGGACCGAGGACCGCCACATGATGGTCTACTACACCACCGGCAAGCGCGACGAGTACTACTACGTGACCGGCGTACCCCACCCCGAATGGGACTTCCAGGGCGCGTTCGTCGACAGCAGCCGCGAAGAGATGTTCGATGCCTTCAAGGGCTACCACCCCACTGTGCAAGCCTTGATCGAATCCACCGACAGCGTGACCAAATGGCCGCTGCGCAACCGCAACCCACTGCCGCTGTGGAGCCGTGGTCGCCTGGTACTGCTCGGCGACGCCTGCCACCCAATGAAGCCGCACATGGCCCAGGGCGCCGGCATGGCCATCGAAGACGCCGCCATGCTCACCCGCTGCCTGCAGGAAACCGGCATCAGCGACTACCGCACCGCCTTCGAGCTGTACGAAGCCAACCGCAAGGAACGCGCCTCGCGGGTGCAAGCAGTGTCCAACGCCAACACCTGGCTGCGCACCCAGGAAGATCCGGCCTGGGTCTACGGCTATGACCTGTACGCCCAGGCACTGAAATCGGGGGTGGCCGCGTGAGCACCTTCCTCTACGGCGGCAACGTGCAGGCCAACGGCATTCGCCAGCATTACTTGCGCTACGGCGGCAAAGGCCCGGCGCTGATCCTGATCCCGGGCATCACCAGTCCTGCGATCACCTGGGGTTTCGTCGCGGAGCGCCTGGGCGAGCAGTTCGACACCTACGTGCTGGACGTGCGCGGTCGCGGGCTGTCCTCCACCGGCCCCGAACTGGACTACAGCGCGGATACCTGCGCCGACGACATCGGTGCCTTTGCCGATGCGCTGAACCTGGACAGCTACCACCTGATGGGCCATTCCATGGGCGCCCGTTTTGCCGTACGCAGTGCGGTCAAACATCCGCAGGGCGTGAAGCGCGTGGTGCTGATCGACCCGCCGGTGTCTGGCCCGGGTCGGCGTGAGTACCCGAGCAAACTGCCGTGGTACGTCGATTCGATCCGCCAATCTCTGGTCGGCATGGACGCCGAGGCGATGCGTGCCTTCTGCGCCACCTGGACCGACGAACAACTGCAACTGCGTGCCGAATGGCTGCACACCTGTTATGAACCCGCCATCGTGCGCGCCTTCAATGACTTCCACACGGTGGATTTCCACCAGGACCTGCCCCACCTCAAGGCCCCGGCCCTGCTGATGGTCGCGGGTCGCGGCGGGGTGATCCTCGATGAGGACATTGCCGAAATCCAGGACCTGCAATCGAACATCCAGGTCGCCCGCGTACCCAACGCCGGGCACATGATTCCGTGGGATGACTTCGAGGGTTTCTTCCACGCCCTCGGCGACTTCCTCACACAATAAAAACGGAGACCACCATGCAGAAGCCTTACCGCATCGGCCAGATCGTGCCGAGCTCCAACACCACCATGGAAACCGAGATCCCGGCGATGCTCACCGCGCGCCAGGCGATCCGTCCCGAGCGCTTTACCTTTCACTCCAGCCGCATGCGCATGAAGCAGGTGCGCAAGGAAGAACTGGCGGCCATGGACGGTGAGTCCGACCGTTGCGCCGTCGAACTGTCCGACGCCAAGGTCGATGTGCTGGGCTATGCGTGCCTGGTGGCGATCATGGCCATGGGGCTGGGGTATCACCGCAACTCCGAACAACGCCTGCGCAAGGCCACTGCCGACAACGATGCCAACGCCCCGGTCATCACCAGCGCCGGCGCCTTGATCGAGGGGCTGAAAGTGATGGGCGCCAAGCGCATCGCCATCGTCGCGCCGTACATGAAACCGCTGACTGAGCTGGTGGTGAACTACATCCGTGAGGAAGGCTTTGAAGTCGTAGATTGGCGCGCCCTGGAGATCCCCGACAACCTCGAAGTGGCCCGCCACGACCCGGCCAACCTGCCGGCCATCGTCGCCGGCATGAACCTGGAAGGCGTCGACGTGATCGTGCTGTCCGCCTGCGTGCAGATGCAGTCGCTGCCGGTGGTGGCCAAGGTCGAGGCGCAAACCGGCAAGCCGGTGCTAACCGCCGCTATTGCCACCACCTACGCCATGCTCAAGGCATTGGACCTGGAGCCCATCGTGCCTGGCGCGGGTGCCCTGCTCTCCGGTGCCTACTAATTGGAGTGCAAAGCACTTCTGTGGTGGTGGCGAGCGGGCTTCTGTGGTGAGCGGGCTTGCCCCGCGTTGGGCTGCGCAGCGGCCCCAAAAAAAGCGGGAGCGCTACGCACTCCAACGCGGGGCAAGCCCGCTCACCACAACAAGCCCGCTCGCCACAGCAAACATGAATGAGGAGTTGAGAAGATGAGCGAACAATCCGCCGACGCCAACTACCAGGGCGTATGGGGCAACCGCATCGGCTTTGGCAAAAAGGCCGCGCTGCTGATGATCGACTTCATGCAGGGCTACACCACCGACGGCGCGCCGCTGTTCGCACCGGGTGTGGTCACGGCCGTGGCTGAAAGCGTGGAGCTGCTGGCCAGCGCGCGCCAGCACGGGATTGCGGTGGTGCACACCAATATCCGCTACCATCCCGGCCATTTCGTCGATGGCGGAATCTGGGTCAAGAAGGCCCCGGTGATGAAAGACATGGTCGAAGGCAACCCACTGGCCGCGTTCTGCGCCGAGGTGCTGCCCCAGGCCGATGAAGTGGTGATCACCAAGCAGTACGCCAGTGCGTTTTTTGGCAGCAGCCTGGCGCCGATGCTGCATGCACAAGGCATCGACACCGTGGTACTGGCTGGCTGTTCCACCAGCGGCTGCATCCGCGCCACGGCGGTGGATGCCGTGCAACACGGGTTTCGCACCATCGTCGTGCGCGAATGCGTCGGCGACCGACACCCGGCCCCCCATGAAGCCAACCTGTTCGATATCGACAGCAAGTATGGCGACGTGGTGAGCAAGCAGGAGGCGATGCGCAAATTCAGGGAGCAATAAGGTTTTAGCCATAAAAGCGCCATAAGAGCGCGGTCCGCGACCCTACACCAACTGCCGGCTGTATAAAAAAACCATAAGTCACCGCCAGGAGACACCCGATGCCCATTGCGAATGCAGCGCCGGCGACCACGGTCGCCGATCCCGTCAACACGCTTTACCACAAGATCACCTGGAAGCTGATTCCGTTCCTGTGCTTCTGTTATCTGGCCGCCTACCTGGACCGGATCAATATCGGTTTCGCCAAGCTGCAGATGCTCGACCAGTTGCAGTTCAGCGAAACCGCGTTCGGCCTCGGTGCCGGCCTGTTCTTTGTCGGCTACATCATTTTTGAAGTGCCAAGCAACCTGGTGCTGGAACGGGTCGGCGCGAAGATCTGGATCGCGCGCATCATGATCACCTGGGGCCTGCTCTCGGCCTGCACCATGCTGGTCACCTCCACCACCCAGTTCTACATACTGCGCTTTCTGCTCGGCGCGGCCGAAGCGGGCTTTCTGCCGGGCGTGCTGTACTACCTGACCACCTGGTTCCCCACTCACCGGCGCGGGCGCATCATTGCGTTGTTCATGATCGGCCTGCCGCTGTCCAGCGTGATCGGCGGCCCGCTGTCCGGCTGGATCATGGGCCACTTCGACCACATGGGCGGCCTGCGCGGTTGGCAGTGGCTGTTCCTGATCGAAGCGGTGCCCAGCGTGTTACTTGGCGTGCTGACTTTCTGGGCGCTGCCCAACACCTACCAGCAAGCCAAATGGCTGTCGGACGAGGAAAAGACCCTGCTGGAAACCGAGCTGCGCAAGGACGACGCCGATGGCGCCGCCAGCAAGCACAGCTTCCGCGACGGGTTCTTCAACCTCAAGGTGTGGATGCTCGGCGGTATCGACTTCTCGATCCTGCTCAGCGCCTACGCCATGGGTTTCTGGATGCCGACCTTCATCCGCAACGCCGGGGTCACCGACACCTTTCATATCGGCGTGCTCACAGCCTTGCCGAGCGTCGCCGCCCTGCTCGGCATGCTGTTGATCGGCGCCAGCTCCGACAAACACCGCGAGCGCCGCTGGCACATCATCGTGCCGTTTTTCATCGGCGCGGCGGCGATGGCCACCAGCACCTTCTTCACCCACAACGTGGCGGCCACCGTGGCGCTGTTCGCGATTGCCTCGGCGGCGATCATCGGCGCGGTGCCGGTATTTTTCAGCCTGCCGGCGACCTTCCTCAAAGGCACCGCGGCGGCCACCGGCTTTGCCCTGGCCTGTTCGGTGGCGAATATTGCCGGCCTGGTGAGCAACTCGCTGATGGGCGTTGCGATCGACGTCACAGGCAGCAGCGCCGGTGCCTTGTGGTTTTTCGCCGGTTGCCTGATTCTCAGCAGCTTCCTGGTCATCGCCTTGCCGGCGAAACTGGTCAACCGCTGATAACCACATTTTTTCGGATGAATCACCATGCAAGGCTTCTTGAAACGCTGTGCGTTGCTTGTCGCGGTCGGCCTGTGTGCCGGCACCGCCCAGGCGGCGGAAAAAGTCATCTTCGACACCGACTTCAATGTGCTCAACGATGACGGCCAGGCCTTCATCATGCTCGCCCAGCTGCATGCGCAGAAACGCATCGAGCTGCTGGGCATGACCCTGGTCAGCGGCAACGCCTGGGTCGACCAGGAACAGGTCGACGCCCTCAAGGCCGTGGAGCGCATGGGCGTGGAGAAAGAGGTAGGCGTCTACTCCGGCGCCGCCTACCCGTTGCTGCATGACTACGCCACCTACGAGGCGGAAAAGGCGCTGTTCGGTACCGGCTGGCCGGGGGCGTTCAAGCACCCTCGCCCGACTTCTCCTTCGCAGTTGGTCGCACCACCGGATGGTCTGGCCACCCACACCCAACTGCGCAAGGAAACCGCCGCGCAGTTCATCGTCGACAGCGTGCGCGCCAACCCGCACCAGGTGACGATCCTCGCCGTCGGCCCGCTGACCAACGTCGCCCTGGCGATTCGCTCGGCACCGGACATCGTGCCGCTGATCAAGCGCATCGTGTACATGGGCGGTGCCCTGGAGATTCCGGGCAACACCACGCCGGCAGCGGAGTTCAACTGGTGGTTCGACCCGGAGGCGGCAAAGATCGTGTTGCGCTCGCCCATCGAGCACGTGATTTTCCCCAACGATGTGTGCGAGAAAGTCACCTTCGACAAGGCGGTGTACCAGCGCGTGATCGCTCGCAAAGACGCGATTGCCGACCTGTACAAGCATGAGTTCGGCCCGCTGTTCGACAAGGACCCGAGCTACCACAGCTTCACCTGGGACAGCCTGCCGGCGCTGTACCTGGTCAACCCCGCAATCGTCACCGAATCCCGCGACCTGTGGGTGGATGTGGACGCCACCTTCGGCGCCGACTACGGCCGCGCACTGGGCTACGCCAAAGGTGCCCCGGTGGGCACGCAAAAGGCCAAGGTGGTGTTCGGCGTGGACCAGAAGCAATTCTGGGATGGCTACGTCAACCTCGTGACCCTGCCGACCCCGGTCAAGCACTGACCGGCCAGCGCAAAGACGAACACTGCTCCTGTGGCGAGCGGACTTGTCCCGCGTTGGGTTGCGAAGCGACCCTGGAAGAAGCAATGCGGTGAGTCAGGCACTCTTCAGACGCGAGTTTCAGGGCTGCTTCGCAGCCCAACGCGGGACAAGCCCGCTCACCACAGGGTACTTATCGCCTGTTCTACCTAAAGACCTTGAAAGAGCTGGCCGTAAGGGCGGAACCAATAGTAGCCGTGACCTAAATAACGGATACACACCCCCCAATCACATCACGCAAAACCATGGCAACCACAACCGCGTCAGACGCCGAAGCCACATTGGTAAAGCCCATCAACACCCCCTGCCCCCGCCCAGCCTCAAGCGTCCAGGAAGACAACGCCTGAACCGCCAACCCCGCCCCACCGGCAGCCTCAGCCACGACAAGGTCCGGCACATCCACCACCAACCGCGCCAGCAAATTGATCCCCCCCGCCTGCTCATCCACCCGCAGATACCCCGCGCAATGCACGCGCAGCGCCTCCACCAGATACCCCCTGCGCTGCGTATACAACTGGCGCATCTTCTTCAAATGCCGGGTGAAATGCCCCTGCTCCAGAAAATCCGCCGCCGTCAATTGCAACAACTGCGCCCCACGCTGCTGCAACGCCTCGGCCGCACGCCCAAAGGTCGACACCAGTGACACGGGCACCACCAGATACCCCAACCGCAACCCCGGAAACAGCATCTTGCTGAAGCTTGCGGCATAGATCACCCGGTCATCCGCATCCTGACTCTTGAGCGCCGCCAACGGCTGGCCGCGATAGCGGAATTCACTGTCATAGTCATCCTCCACCACCCAACTGCCCTGCTCCCGCGCCCATTCCAGCAAGGCCTGCCGCCGCGCCGGGCTCAGC
Source organism: Pseudomonas sp. FBCC-B1565 (assembly GCF_059133265.1). Lineage (NCBI taxonomy): Bacteria > Pseudomonadati > Pseudomonadota > Gammaproteobacteria > Pseudomonadales > Pseudomonadaceae > Pseudomonas > Pseudomonas sp. FBCC-B1565. The sequence continues at coordinate 3,059,665 of NZ_CP101438.1, read as the reverse complement.
GCCACACCCAAGGGGCTCTGGTGCGCCGGGGTGACAATCGCCAGTCGCGCCCCACGCCCCCGTGCAATGCCCTGCGCCACATCCAGCCCATCGCGATCCACCGTCACCGGCACCAGTTCCACACCGCGATGCCTCAACAACTGCCGCGCATGCAAGTACCCGGGGTCTTCAAACCAGCAGCGCTGCCCCGCCATCGACAGCGCTTCGCAGATCAGGGTGAGGCCGCCCGCATACCCGGCACACACAAACACCTGCTGCGGCGTGCATTCCACACCGCGATACAACGCCAGGTAGTTGGCAATCGCCACGCGCAGTGCCTGGGTGCCGCGCACATCGCCCATCGCCAGGCTGTCCGCATCGGTGCGGCGCACTTGCTGGGTGACCAGGCGTGCCCACAATTTGCGGGGGAACGCATCCAGGGCGGGCAGGCCCATTTGCAACGGCCGAGGGCCTGAAGTCGCCGGCAGCGCAACCGGCATGGGTTTCACCGACACCTGCGGCAACGCCTCGGCAATCACCGTCCCCGCTTGCCCACGCGCTTCGAAGAACCCTTCGCTGACCAACAGTTGATACGCCGCCTCCACGGTGCCCCGCGCCACCTTGAGTTCCTGGGCCAGCGCCCGCACCGAGGGCACGCGTTCGCCGGGGCGCAACTGGCCCTGGTCGATGGCCTGGCGAAAACGCCGGTAGATTTCCTGGTATTTGGGCAGTGACGACATCGCAAGTGGCTCGGCGGGAAGACAGGCCGAAGTCTGATCATGTCCCAACCCACTTGTCCAATCATGCCCCTGTCAGGCCACCCGGCCAGCCACGAAAATGGCGCATCTCTTCACCGCAATAAGGATCGCCCATGAAACACCGTCTCGACTACGCCCTGGCCGCCCCCGCCGGTTATAAAGCCCTGGGCTCGGTGCACAGCTATATCCACGGCTGCGGCCTGGAAAAAGAACTGATCGACCTGGTTTACCTGCGGGTCTCGCAACTCAACGGCTGCGCCTATTGCCTGGACAGCCACTCCCGCGACCTGCTCAAGCTGGGCGTGAGCCTGGAAAAAATCATGTTGCTGGCCGCCTGGCGCGAGGGGCTGCCGCTGTACACCTCGCGTGAACAGGCCGCGCTGGCCTGGGCCGAGGTGGTCACGCCGGTCGCGCAAACCCAGGTGCCGGATGCGGACTACGCACAGGTCGCGGCAGTGTTCAGCGACAAGGAAGTCGCCGACCTGACCCTGGCCATCAGCTTGATGAACGCCCTTAACCGTGTCGCCATCAGCTTTCGCAAAGTACCGGCGGCGATCAAGGCCCACTTGGAGAACCACAGCCATGAATGAACACGTCGAATTCGCCCACGTGGAAACCGCGACTGATCTCATCGCCAGCTTTGCGGTGATGCAGCAGCTGCGCCCGCACCTCAGCGACGCCACGGCATTCGCCGAGCAAGTCCAGCGCCAACGGCAAAACGGCTACCGCCTGCTTGCCGCACGGGAGAACGGCCAGGTGATCGGCCTGGCCGGCTACCGGCTGACCGAGAACACCCTGTATGGCCGCTTTATCTATGTCGATGACCTGGTAGTAGACGCCACGTTGCAGCGGCGCCGCCTCGGTGAACAACTGCTCGACCGCGTGCGTGAAGAAACCCGCGCCCTTGGCTATCGCTGGCTGGTACTGGACACCGGCATGCACATGGCCCTGGCCCAGCGCTTCTATTTCCGCCACGGCCTGCTGCCCAAAGGCATGCACTTTTCCCAGGACCTCAGCCAATGACCCGTGCCCTGCTCCTTGGTTTCAGCCCCCACGGCAAAGCCGCGCAGACCTTCAAACTGGCCCGTGCCCTGCTGCGCGACCTGGTGCCGGACGCCGCGGTGACCGAACGTGACTACGGCGGCCAGGCGCTGCCGCCGTTGACCCGTGAATATGCCAACGCACTCACCACACCCGGCGGCCTGAGCGGCAGTGCCACGGCACTCTCGGAACAATTGATCGTTGAACTGGAAGCCTGCGACCTGCTGATCCTGTGCACCCCGGTGCACAATTTCACCGTGCCGGCGGCACTCAAGGCCTGGATCGACCATGTGGTACGCATCCAGCGCAGCTTCACGGTGAATGAGCAATTCGCCAAGGTCGGCTTGCTGGAAGACCGGCGCACCTTTGTGCTGGTCAGTTCCGGTAACGCCCGCAAGGGGCATGAGCCGGACTTCCTCACGCCGTACATGACCGCCATCCTGGCGACCGTGGGCATTGAGTCAGTGGATTTCGTGTACCTGCCGGCCATGGTGCGCGGTGAAGAAGCGGTCAATCGCGCGTTGGAACAGGCGCATCGGCAACTGTCGCTCGCAATCAGCTCTGGCCTATAAAAATTATGGCGCTAGAATCAGCGCCATCCCTGCGCCTGACGCCCTGATACGAGCCCCCCATGAGCTTTGATTTCGACACGATTCACTCCCGCCTCGGCACCGGCAGCACCAAGTGGAACCGCTACCCGCAAGACGTTCTGCCGATGTGGATCGCCGACATGGACATCGCCGCGCCGCCCGCCGTGCTCAAGGCCCTGCACGCACGCCTCGATCAGCAGGTGCTGGGCTACAGCGTCGCCGGTCCGGATGTGCGCGAGGCAATCATCGCCGACCTGTGGGCCAAGTACGCCTGGCGCGTGCAGCCGGATGAGCTGCTGTTTTTGCCGGGCGTGGAGCCGGGTTTCAATATGGCGCTGCATGCGTTTGTCCAACCGGGGCAACCGGTGGTGCTGCAAACCCCCAACTACCGGCCGATCCGCCTGGCACCAGGGCATTGGAACCTGCCGCGCATCGAAGTGCCGTTCGAGCTGGTCAACGGCGAATACCTCACGCCACTGCCAGCGATGCGCCAGGCGCTCACCGGCGCCGGCGCGCTGTTGTTGAGCAACCCGCACAACCCCATGGGCAAAGTCTTCCCCCGTGAAGAACTGCTGGCCGTGGCCAATGCCTGCCTGGAACACGGCGCGTTGATCATCTCCGACGAAATCCACGCCGAGCTGTGCTTCGACGGTCGCCGCCACATCCCCACCGCCAGCCTCAGCCCCGAGATCGCCCAGCGCACCATCACCCTGATGTCGGCGAGCAAGGCCTATAACGTCGCCGGCCTGAAGACCTGCTTTGCCGTGGTGCAGAACGCCGAGATTCGTGAGCGCTTCAACCACGCCCGTTGTGGCATGGTCGACAGCGTCAGCCCCCTGGGCCTGGAAGCCACCCGCGCCGCCTACAGCGAATGCGCCGACTGGCTCGACGCCTTGGTGCAGTACCTGCAAGCCAACCGCGACTACCTGCTCAACGCCGTGCAGACCCGCCTGCCCGGTGTGGTCATGCACGCGCCGCAAGGCACCTACCTGGCCTGGCTGGATTGCAGTGCCCTGGGCCTGGATGACCCGCAGCAGTTCTTCCTGGAACAGGCCAAGGTCGGTTTGAGCGCCGGCATCGAATTCGGTGATGACAGCCAGCAATTCGTGCGCCTGAACTTCGGCTGCCCACGGTCGATGCTGGAGGAAGGCTTGCAGCGTATGGAGCGCAGCCTGCAAAAACGCTGAGATTGACTGGCACTGTATCCGGTGCCAGTCACCCCATGCTGTTGCTACTGCGCGGGGACTCAGGCTTGGGGCATGGGACCTTCGACTTTGACACTGCTGACCTGCACAACACGTGTGCCTGAACCAGGCTGGCGTGGCGCGTTGATTGCCATCATCACACCGTCATTGGTGATAAATGCGGGCCGTGCCTTGTCACTCGTTGAATCGCTGGAGAAAGCATTCTGGACTACCAGTTGACGTTCGCTTCCAGGCTCATCCCCCTTAAGGTTTACAGTCAAGTCCCCCGAGGCTGAAACCCTCCATCCCGACACCTGTGCCGCGCTGTAGTCCAACTTGATCACACTGTCGTTCGGGTCCTTGATGGTGACCTCCTTATCGCTTTTGTTGACGATGTAGGTATTGGGGCCGCCCTCTCCGACAATGTTAGCGCCGCCATTGATCACGACAACATTGGAGCCCTTGCCGGTCAAAACCACATCATGCTTGCCGTTCAAGGTAAACAGATTGCTCTGGTCATCACCCACGATATAACTTTCGCCATTTTCAACTGTGGCGGCATTTGAAAACTCATGAAAATAGGCAATGGGAGAAGTACCTTCTGTTTTCGAGTCTGGCGTACTGACTGAAATCAACCCGGTCTTGAAGTCAATGACATGCCCTGAATAGCTGGCGGTTTTAGTGTCTTTGCCTTCGGTGTAAGTGGTGCTCAAGCTGCCGGACAATACCAGTGTGTTACGGCCCTCACCGCCCCAGAGCTCAGTGGCTTTTTTACTGAACCCTTTATTGTTCTGAGTATCCCAGACCTGCTCTGCCTGCTGCAGGGTCTGACGTGCATCAGCGCTGAAGATAACCGAATCATCAGCCGCTCCCCCACTGATCAGTTTTTTCCCTCCCCCCAACAAGAAGTAGTTGGGTTTGCTGAATACTCCCGCCACCTCGTCATCGCCATCGCCCAGGTCCCAGAGCGTGGCCTTTCCTGTCCCCTGTGCACCCTCCACAGGCTTGACTGACATGCCGTTCCAGGAGTCGGCAGGCGCATTGATACGATCATTCCCACCCCTGATGTTAACGGATGGGACTTTCCCATCCACTTTGATCAGGTTCAGCAAATAGGTGATCGGAGCCCACCAGTGCTGGCCTGTCAGTTCAACCTTTCCCGGCACCTGCGTGACGACTACATCCCCAGCGCCAAATACAACACGTTCGAAATGGTCTTTGCCCGGGCCGTCCAGGAAGGCCTGATGATACGTCCTCTTCTGCGTGTCGTAATCCTTGGCATATTTCGCTTCCAGATAAGGCTTCATGACATCAAACCCAGGCTCAAACCCCAGGAATGTTTTCAGTCCGACTTCGAACTTTTTCGAACCGGACAGCGGCGTGTATTCATTGATGTCCTCCACAGTACGCACGGCCGAGTAAATCGCTTGTGCGGTCATCAATATTGCCGCCACTGCAAGTCCCACCGGCCCGGCAGTACTCGCGCCGGCCAGAAATGCGGCGCTCAAACCTATCGAAGTCACCGCATTGGTGACGGCGAATGCACCGTTGACATAGTGATCCTGCGCTTCCTTACCGGTACTGCCAGCCGCTTTATTGAACGAATCGACGGCATTTTTGATATCAAAAGGAACACTGATAGCGGCGCTGGCCCCACCCGCAACCTTTCCAATCATCTTGCCTATCGTCGAGGACTTGAAGCCCATTATCGTCGGCGTCACGGTTTTGACTGCCGACTGCGCCATTTTGTTGAGGCCAGCCTCTACACCCATCCCGACGTAGTCAGACGCTACAGCGCCCGCTGCGATGGCCCCCGCCGTCGTATCGCCACGTTGAAAACTCTCTATGGAACTGCACAGCCCCTGGAATGTGCTGAACGCCTGGAAGCCGAGGCCGGCGGCTTTAGTCGCCCCCGGCTTTCCCGATGTTTCTGCCGGGGAGAAAAAATTTGCGGGCAGCGGTTTGCCGCTGCTCTGCACGTCACGTATCTCAGCAGCCTGTCGTGATGTGTCACGTAGTTGCTTCTGGAAGTGTTCAGGGACGGGACTGCCGTCGCTGCGGGTCACCAAGGGGGCCGTGACAGGGCTGCGCTTGACAGCAATTTCACTGGCGATGGATGTCACGCGCGCCCCAACTTCAGGCGATGTCGACTTCAAAAAAGCCACAAGACGGTCGAAGTCTATTTCCACGTCGCCACTGATATGCCCCTTGGCATCCATGGGCACTGTGTTTTCAACTGGCTTACCCTTGACGTGCACGCCCATTTTATAAAGTTCGACTCGGCTGACGCTCGCTTCCCCTATTTGCAAGGGCGCGCGGGTTTCATCAAGTGCTTGCAGGCGTTTTACTTCAGCCTCGTCAATCGTCCCTCCCGCTGTGGTCGGTAATGCTCCCGTGTTGACCGGCAGAGTCGGCGTGCTCGGTGGCTGCGGGGTGCTGGGTGGTGGAGCGTTAGCTGCTGGAGCGAAAAGCCTATTGAGCGCAGCATCGGTTTCACTACCGACCTTTCCATCGTATACACGTGCGGTGAAGGTCTCCTCCATGAAATCACCTGGGCTTCTGGCAGCGCGTGCGCTGACTTTACTGCCTCCGTCGCGAAAGGGCTCCTTGTTGTTAACCACCTCAAGGAACCCTTGGGAGTCAGCTTTGTAATAGCCCAACATCCCCAGCTTGCCCACAATCAGCGCAGCCTGCCTGGACGCTTGGACCTTTCTTCCGTCCGCCTGAGCTTGATGGCCGATTCGATCGGCGACTGTAGCGTCAGTTGCAGGGGGTGACGCAAAAAAATCATCACCAATGATCAACGTCGGCGGACTATTAAAGTGCAGCCGCGTTTCTGGTTGATCGCCAGGGTTGGCAATAATCACCCTGACTTTTCCCCCGATCGCCTGCGCCGCTGCAGGATCGCTCTGCGCGAGCTTCTTCAGAGCGTCGTCTACAGCATCTCTTACCCGTACTGCCCTATCGGGGTCACCATCACCATTACTCTTTATATCAACAGTCTTGCCCTGAATGACTTCACTTTGGAAATGTTTCGGCAAGCCGACTTTACCCTCGGCCAACGCCACACGATCTTGCTCCATACGCTCGAAGACATAGGGATACTCAACAGGCGCAATTGCCTCATTGATCGCACTTGTCAAACGTTTCCTGAGTGTCTCCATAGCCGGTACGAGCGCGGAAGCAGGGTGGCTGCTGATGAATAGATTGACGGCCTCCAGAACGGTCTTTGCCTGGTGATACTGCGGCATGCCTCTGCTGGCCTGCATGTTGTCCAGCCCTTGCACCACCCGCTCATAATCTTTGATGGCGGTGTGTTCGGGGGAATACGCCTTGAGGCGGGAATCCTCAACCGTCGGCAGCCGTGAAGTATTGAGCACTGTGACAGTGTCCAGCCCATTCAGAGGACGGTTGTACATGAACTTGATGTCGTTGGATGCGCCGGATATCTCGGGAATAAGATCTGGATTGAATACGCTGATAAGGTATTTCTGTTCACCCGGAAACGCCTTCAACGGTTGCACAAACTGTTTCAGGACGGGATCGGTATATATCTTCTTCAGTACACCTTCAAACAGTTCCGCCGAAACAGCCTCAGTAAAACCCGTATTGGGATCACTGAAGTAATACGTTCGCCCCCCTTGTGGATCAACGATGACGCCTGCGGTCAGGCGATGCCCTTCACTGCTGATCAAGAGCGTTTTTGTGGACGGCGAGTTCAACAACTGCGGGGCAATCTCGGTATAGCTGGCGGCCTTCACGGTTGCAGGGTCATGTGCAATATCACGATCTTTTACACGGGCCTGAACCTCGAAGACTTTCCGGAAAAACTCCTCTGATTCCGGCGCATACGGATTTGCGATGGCGTAATAGACATTACTCAGAAAAGTCTGGTGTTTACCCTGCGCCGCCGCTAGGGAGAGTAAATGTGAAAACCCTGCGCATTCCCCGCCGGATGCCTGGTTCACCATAGACAGATAGTAGCTTTGCGGTGCGGGAGTCACCTTTACGCCATGGGTAGAGATTCTCTTTGTGAACTGGCTCACTGATTGTTGTGACCGGTTGATCACACGCTGCTCAACCAGGCGCTGTAATGCACCTATTTGTTCCGGGCTTAACCGGTTATCCACCGCAAGCCTCATGAGCGCCACGTCGCGCATTGATGAGTGATAACCAGGCAATGCTACTGACGAGGGCGCGTTATAGCCGCGCAAGTAGTCGTCGCGGGTGAACTCATGCCGAGCCGTGGCCACTTTCTGTTGAAATAACTCTGGAACGTCGGTATCCGGAATACCGTTGGAGGGGGCGTCACGATCCTGCCGGGATGCGCTTGAGGTATCCCGGCGAGTGCGATTTTGCTCGGGTGTTCTTTGTTGTACCGCAGAGGGAGCGTCTGTGTTCTGCAGATTCGGAGATTGAAACATCGACAAGGCGGTGGAGGACGCTGAATGCACGGGTAGTCTCTCGAAAGTGATTTATGGCATGGCGTCCCTGTCGTTGAGTATCCTGGCTCAGGCCAACGTACCAATCCTGCATCCTGGGCGCCTATCAGACTTATCCGCTCCCGAACTTATGGCGTACTTTGAATTGAAAGCTGCCGCAGACTCAATTCACAACTTTTCGCAACGCGTGCCGAACCCCTGCTGTTACTGTTTTTGCCGATACGCCCCACCGGTAACAGCAGGAGTTTCATGGCATGACGACCCAGCCCCTCGATCGCTCGTCCGACCCCAAAGCCCTTCCCCGCATGCCGCCCAAGTCCGGCGCGCAGTTCCATGCGTTGCTCAAGCAAAGCGCCAACAACAAAAAGGTTGAGGCCCAGGACAAGCCACCATCGGGGCTGGATGCGAGTAAAAAAGACGGCTACGAACTCGCCGCCAAGGATGCCACGCCGCCCAAGGCATTGGCCGACTACAAGGCCATCGGCCCGCCCGATGAAGTCGGCCCTGGGCTGATCCGTTATGAAACCCAGGACGGCAAGAAAGTCATCGTCAGCGAACAGGACAGCCCCGAGCTGTTCAAGCAGGTCAGCCAGGACTTCAAGTCCCTCTCCGGCGTGGTCGCCAGCCAGAATGCCGGCTACCAGAGCCTCGGTACCGATGGCACTGCGCCGGGCAAACTCGCCGATTACAAATCCCTTGGCGCACCGGATGAAACCGGCCCGGGTGTGATCCGCTACGAGACCCAGGACGGCACCAAGGTCGTCATCAGCCAGCGCGACAACCCCGAAGCCTTCCAGAAAGCCAAGGACGCCTATGCCAGCTTCACCGGCCTGTCCAACAGTGAAAACGCCGGTTACAAGCGCGCCAGCGACAACGAAGTGTGGCCACCCTACGCCGGCACCACGGTGGGCCCTGAGGATGAAGTCGGCCCGGGCCTGATCCGCTTTGAAAGCAACGGCCAGAAAATGGTGGTGGCCCGCGACGACAACCCCAAGCTGTTCGACTACCTGGCCGGCCTGCACGCGGTCTACACCGACCCCGGCAAGAAAGCCGTGGTGGAAGGCGAGCTGAATAACGGCGCGATACTGGCCGATGCCAACTCCCCGGTGCCGGGCCTGAACGACTACAAGAACTTCAATTGGAACAACGACCAGAAAGACCACATCCTCACCTACGAGCTGCATGACGGCACCAAGGTGGTGGTGTCCTCCGACGTCAGCCCCGAGCTGTTCAAGAGCGTCGCCACCGCCAATGACACCTGGGCCAAGATCCACACCAGCGAAGGCGAAGGCTACAAGCTGGCCGGGCCGAATGACTTCCTGAAAAACACCGACATCACCTTCGGCTCCCCGGATGAACTGGGCGACGGCCTGATCCGCTACGAAACCAGCGAAGGCAAGGTGATCGTCTCCAAGGAACTCAGCCCGCAGCTCTACGATGATGTGGCGGCCAAGTGGGAAGCCTCCAGTGCCAGTTCGGTGGACGATACCCGCACCAAGCACAACCTGCCCAAGTCCGGTGAGCTGGACGTGCTGAACATGGACACTGGCGTGCACGCCGATGAAAAGGACGACAAGTCGCCGACCCTCAGCGTCAGCGAACTGGCCACCACGCAACTGATCGACACCTACCGCGAAGGCGTGAAGAACGGCTCGATTGCCAAGGACGATCCCCGCGCCAAGCTGGTCCGCGCCCTCGAAGCGCAAGCCGCCTACCAGAACGGCCACGGCATCACCGGCTACGAGGAGTCCAAACGCCCGTTCAACACCACCTGGCGCGAGTTCGATGACAAGCAGACCCAGCTGACCTCGGCCGATATGCACGACATCGTCGACGGCAAGGCCGTGCAAAAACAGATCGGTGAACTGTTCAACGACCCTACCATCCAGGCTGACTACAAGTCGAAGATGGACGACGCCATCAACAAGCTGCCGAACAAGGACGAGATCAAGCAGAAGCTGCTGGACCTCACCTCCAACCCGGACTACGTGTTGTACCTCAAGGACCTGCAAAGCCAGGGCAAGACCTACGAGGCGCAGAAAGACCTCAGCGATACCCTGACGTCGCTGTCGCTGTTCGACCCGGCGGCCGCCAGCAAAGCCGCGCAGAACATCCAGGCGGACGGCTTGACCACCGACCTGAATGCCATTCTGTCGGACCCGAGCAAGATCTCCGACGAGAACAAGGAGCTGGCCACCAAGGACCTGTTCGGCCTGCTCAAAGGAGTGCTCAAGGGCAACGTGCTGGACTTGCCGCGCCGCACCCAGGAAACCCTGGAGAAATTCCTCAACGAAGGCCTGCAAGGCAAGGAAAAATCTGCCGCCGTCACCAAGGCCCTGGAAGAGCTGGGCGCCGTGTATCAGAAAAACGGCGTGATCAGCGAAGCTGACCTGAAAACCGCCCTGAGCAAACCCTACATCCCGGTGGCCGATCGCGGCATGCTCGGCGAGGTGTTCAACACCCTCAACAGCAAAGGCATCCTCGGTTCACTGGGCGCCGGTGTGAGCCTGTTTTCCGGGATTTACCAACTGGTGGGCAAAGGCGGCAAGCTCGGCGAAACCCCAGCGCAACGCATGACCATCGCCAAGGACTTCCTGAGTTTTGCCGGCGGCTCCAGCCACTTTGTACGCCTGGGCGACAAGATCGGCGAGAGCCTGGGCAAAGGCGGCCTGGTGGATTTCCTCGGGCTGGACAAGACCCTGCCGGAGATCTGGGGCAAGACCGGCATGCAGGAGCCGAACTTCGAATTCCGCGTCAGCGAACTGCCCTCGGATGTCAAAGCCAAGATCGCCACGGCCCTCGATGCGGTGCCGGACAGCCAGTACGACGGCATCTCCAAGCTGTTCGGCGAGGGCGACAAGGCCGTCACCGAAGCCACCGAAGGCCTGGCCACCCACCTGGATGACGGCCTGGCCGCTGCGGGCGCGGCCAAGCTCGGCGCGTCCAAATCGGCAAAGATCGCCGGTTCCGTGATCAAGGTGCTGGGCCCGGCCACGGACATTGCCGGCGGTTTTGCCGACATCGTACTGGGCGCACTGGCGATCAAGAGCGGCGTGAAGGACAAAGACCCCTTGGCCCAGGCGGCCGGCGGCCTGCAAGTGGCCGGCGGTGCGTTCGGTGCATCGGCCGGGGTACTGGGGGCTGCGGCGCTGTTTGGCGCGGGCACGGCGGCGGCGTTGACCGGGCCGTTGTTCCTGGTGGGTGTGGTGCTGGCGGTGGTCGGCGGGATCATCGGCTACTTTGTCGACCACAACAAAAAGCAGAAGGCCACCGAGAAGGAAAACGACTGGTATCGCGACTTGGCGGGCGACGGTCTGTTGCAGGACAACTGGGCCGACAAGGTCGAATACGCCCACTATGAAATCCACCATTACGGTGGCCGTGACGCGCCGACCGACGACAGCATCTTCCGCTTCCAGCAATCGGAGTGGGAACACTTCGACCAGACCCCGCAGAAAGGTGGCTCGTCGAGCAATCGCCTGGACGGCGGCTTGCACAAGGGCTACAAAGACCCGAACGCGAAACCCAAGAGCCTGCCGACGGATGCGCCGCCGGAGAGACCGCAGCCGCATCCACCGGGTGGCAGTGGACCGAAGATCGCTTGAGTCATGACAGCCCCCGCCTGAGTGCGGGGGCGGTCATTTACAGCTTGGCGATGGACACTTCGGTGGACTTCACAAAGGCAATCACTTCACTGCCCACTTTCAATTCGAGGTCACGCACCGAGCGGGTGGTGATCACCGAAGTCACAATGCCGGACGCGGTCTGCACGTCGATTTCCGACACCACTTCCCCCAGCAGAATTTCCTTGATCACGCCCTTGAACTGGTTGCGCACGTTGATCGCTTTAATGGTCATGTCGGCTTTCCTTTTGGCTGTTGGGTCAATCCGCACGAATGCGCAGGCCCTCAAAATGCGCCATCGACAACAACAATAAAAGGAATATATAACTCTTTATTTATTCTATATGGATATATAAGAATTACCACACCCGCATCAGGTGAGCGATTTGCGCGGTGTCAGGGTGACCCAATAGCGTGTGCGTGCGTGCAGTTCCAGCCCCAGGGTCTGGGCCAGCAGGTTGAGGATGCGGTCGGTGTCGTCCAGGCGAAAACTGCCGGTCACTCGCAACGTTTCCAGGCTCGGATCCCAGCGCAACACACCGGGACGATAACGTTCCAATTCCCGCAAGAAGTCGCCCAGCGCCTGGTTCTGTGCGGTCAGCACGCCGTCGCGCCAACCCAATTGCAACACATCGAACGGTGCCCAGGCGCCGAGCCCGCCGGCTTGCAGCGAGGCTTGCTGACCACCCGGCAACGTCGCCATTTGCCCGTTCAGGTCGCGTACCTGGACCGCGCCCTTGAGCACCGACACCAGACAACCCTTGGCCAGCTGCCGGACACACACCTCGGCCTGGCTGACCCGCAATTGGCCGTAGCGGGTCTGCACCGTCATCGCCGCCGCCCCGGGTACATTCAGCGCCAGCTCACCGTCCACCAGTGTGATGCGCCGCTGTGCAAGGTCCATGTCCACCGCTGTCGCCGTGTTGAGCTGCAAGCTGCCGCCATCGGCCAAGGACATGCGCTTGTGCTCGCCGGTGGCAGTGTGCAGGTCGGCGCGCCACGCCTCGAGGGGCAATTGGCGGCTGACCAGCCAGGCCGTCGGCACCAAGGCTGCGATACCCAATGCACGCTTGAGCACCGCGCGCCGCCCCGGTTGCGGACGGTCGAGACTGGCCATTGCCAGGGCCTGGGGCAAGTCGCTGAAACGCTGGCGCAGGGTCTGAGCTTTTTGCCAGGTCTGCTCGTGCTGGGGGTGGCTGTCTCGCCAGTGCTGCAACGCGGCGTGGTCACGCTCGGTGGCCGCGCCGGATTCGAGCAGCGCCAACCACTGGGCAGCGGCGCGAGCGACGTCACGGCTCACAGGTCCACCAGCAAACAGTGTTCGTAGGCCTGGGCCATGTAGCGTTTGACCGTGCGCTCAGACACCTCAAGCCGTTCGGCGATGTCGCGATAGCCCAGGCCTTCCAGCTGGCTCCACAGAAAGGCGCGGCGGACCAGCACCGGCAAGCCATCGAGCAACTCGTCCAGGGCTTGCAGGGTCTCCAGGACCAGCCAGCGCTGCTCGGGCGATGGCACGCAGGCTTGCGGCAGGCTCGCCAGGGCATTCAAGTAGGCCTGCTCAAGACTGCGCCGCTGATGGAAATTCACCAGCAGGCGTTTGCCGACGGTCACCAGATAAGCACGCGGCTCCTGCATCTGCGCAATCGGCTGGGCGCTGGCGAGTACGCGCAGGAAGGTATCCTGGCTCAGGTCGGCAGCATCCCAGGCGTTGCCCAGGCGCCGGCGCAGCCAGCTTTCCAGCCAGCTGCGATGGTCGCGGTACAGGCTCGACAAGGTCAGTTCGGAGGCGTGGGTCGGAACAACAGCATCATTCATGGCAAGCGACCTGCGCGGCGCGAGTGAGTCTCAAATGAGATTCATTCTATTTAATATCGTGCCGACTGACCATGATCTTTTCAACGCGGTGTTTATAGGGAGGCTTCAGCATCAAACACCTGCCCGCGTCCCACCACGCTGGCAGGCTTGAGCACCGCCCCCGGCGCCAACACCGCATTGGCGCCGATACGGCACTGGTCGCCGAGCAACGCGCCAAACTTGTCGCAACCGGTGCGCTGCAAGGTACCGTCGACCCGCACTCGCACCTCCTTGTCATCACGCTCGTTACGGTAGTTGGCGACGATGCTCCCCGCCTCCAGGTTGATGCCGTGTCCCAGCACCGAATCACCGACGAAATTGAAGTGCGCCAGCTTGCTGCCGCTGAACATGAAGGAGGTCTTCAACTCGGCGCCCGGGCCGATGATGCAATGTGCATCCAGCCAGCAGCCTCCGCGCAGCAGTGAGCCGCTGGCGATGAAGCAATGGGCGCCGATGATCAGGGGCGGCTTGAGCAAGGCGCCCGCTTCTACGGTGGCAGTGCGGTGGACCGCGATTTCATCCTCAATTATGTAATCGTCGCCCGGCAGTTCAGCCAGCAACTGACGCACAACAGCAGGCGCCTGAGCGGCCAGCGCCCAGGGCGCGAGGTCAGCCCACGGTGCAAGCGGAGATTGGGAGAGGTCGGCGATGTAGTCGGTGAGGCGGATCAATGTTGAATCCTCCAGCGGTCAGAGAAGTGCAAAACGCTAACATGCACAAACCAACCTTTACTATTTGTCTTGATATAGATATTTTATCCATACCAGCCAATGAGGTCCGCCCTATGCCATTGCCGACTTACCTCGACGTCATTTCCGCCGCCCAGCGCCTGGAAGGTGTCGCCCATCACACCCCAGTGCTCACCTCACGCACCCTCGACGCACTGACCGGCGCCCAGGTGTTCATCAAGTGCGAGAACCTGCAACGCACCGGTTCCTTCAAGTTCCGGGGTGCGTTCAATGCGCTGTCGCAGTTCGATGCACAGCAGCGCAAGGCCGGGGTGGTGGCGTTCTCGTCTGGCAACCACGCCCAGGGCATTGCCCTGGCGGCGCAGTTATTGGGTATGCCGGCAACCATCGTGATGCCCAGCGATGCGCCGGCGGCCAAGGTCGCGGCGACCCGTGGCTACGGCGCCAGTGTGATGCTGTATGACCGTTTCACCGAGGACCGCGAACAGATTGGCCGCGACCTGGCCACCGAGCAGGGCCTGACGCTGATCCCGCCCTACGACCACCCGCATATCCTCGCCGGGCAAGGCACCGCCGCCAAGGAGTTGCTGGAATTCACCGGCCCGCTGGATGGATTGTTCGTTGGCCTGGGTGGCGGCGGCATGCTCTCGGGCACGGCGTTGTCGACCCGTGCCCTGGCGCCGGATTGCCAGTTGTATGGTGTGGAACCCGAAGCCGGCAATGACGGCCAGCGCTCGTTCCGCAGCGGCAGCATCGTGCACATCGACACGCCGGCGACCATTGCCGACGGTGCCCAGACCCAGCACCTGGGCAACTGCACCTTCCCGATCATCCGCGACCAGGTCAACGACATCCTCACCGTGTCGGATGCCGAGTTGGTCGGCGCCATGAAGTTCTTTATGCAACGCATGAAAATGGTGGTCGAGCCCACCGGCTGCCTGGGGTTGGCCGCGTTGCTCAAACAGGGTGAACGCTTCAAGGGCCAGCGCGTGGGCATTATCGTCACCGGTGGCAACGTCGATATCGAGAAGTACGCCGCCCTGTTGTGCGAGGCCTCATGAAGATCATCCAGACCGCCCATGCGGCCCAGCCTGCCGGCCATTACTCACAAGCCATCCGCCACGGTGACACGCTGTACATCTCCGGCCAATTGCCGGTGAGCCCGGATGGGCGGCATAACCTGATGGCGCCGTTTGCCGAACAGGCGCAAATTGCCCTGGATAATTTATTGGCCATCCTCAACGCCGCCGGCGGAACCGCGCAGGACCTGGTGAAGGTCACCGTGTACGTAGCCGGCGTCGAGCATTGGCCGGCCTTCGATGGCCTCTATGCCGCCGCGCTGGGCGAGCACCGCCCTGCCCGCGCGGTGGTGCCGGTGCCGGAGTTGCACCACGGTTACCTGATCGAGATCGAGGCCGTGGCGCGCTACTTGGCGTAGGTGTAGACCGCCGCACGCGACACGCCCAGATGGGACGCCACCGTTTCCATGGCCCGGCGGATGTCCAGGCAGCCCGAGTCCTTGAGTTCCTGCATCAGCACACGCCGGTCGGCTGTCTTCAGTGCACGCGGGGTAGTGGCCAGGCGTGCGGCGAACTGGTCGATACGCGCACGGATCACGTCGGCGCCGGAAGGGTCCAGGGACTCGATGAGCTTGTCGCCGCTGACCGAGCCGAATTGTTCGAGCATGCCTTGCAAGCCACGGAACAACGAGAGGTCGACGTTCATGCACAAGGCCGCGACGTACTCACCGCCGGCGCCCTTGATGCCAATGGAGGTGCTCTTGACCTGGCGGCCGTCGCTGAACTGGTTCTGGTAGTTGGCGATGACTTGCGGGTAGTCAGGGTCGGCAATACGTGCCAGGCCCAGTTCGGTGGTCGGGTCGCCGGGCGCACGCCCTGAAAGGTTGTTGTGGATGGCCAGGATCGAGTGCCGGGGGTCGCGCAAGTCGTGCAGCACCACTTCGCAGAAGGGGCTGAAGGTCTTGCTCAAGCCCTCGGCGATCTGTTCGAGCTGGCTGATCAAGTGAGTATCGTTGGGAGAGGTGTTTTTCATGCAAGACAACATATCCAGTCCTGGACAGGGCGTCAATTTACCCCCTGCCCCTCATTGTGGAGCCCGCACCATGGATACCCCCGCCGCATTGATCGACACGCTGAAAATGCAGCGCAATATCCAGCGCATGCAGCAGCGTGCCAATGCCCTCGGCGTGCACCTGCGCCCCCATGTCAAAACCCATAAGTGCGCTGAAGTGGTCGCCGCGCAAATCGCAGCAGGCGCCCGCGGCATCACCGTTTCAACGCTGAAGGAAGCCGAGTATTTCTTCGACCTGGGCATCCACGACATCCTCTACGCCGTGGCCATGGCCCCGCACAAATTGCCTCAGGCCCTGGCCTTGCGTCGCCGGAGTTGCGCGTTGACGCTGATCACCGACAGCCTTGCCGGTGCCCAGGCCATCATCGACTTCGGCCGCGAGCATGGCGAAACCTTTGCGGTGATGATCGAGATCGATTGCGACGGCCACCGCTCCGGTGTCAAGCCGCAGGACCCGCGCTTGCTGGAGATTGCCCGGCTGCTCGGCGACAGCCTGGTCGGCGTGCTGACCCATGCCGGCGAAAGCTACGGGCTGGACACGCCCGAAGCCCTGCGGGCCATCGCCGAACTGGAACGCGCAGGGTGCGTGGAAGCGGCCGAGCATATTCGCGCTGCCGGGATGCCGTGCGCACAGGTGAGTGTCGGCTCCACCCCCACCGCGCTGTCGGCAGTGAGCCTGGAGGGCGTCACCGAGTTGCGCGCTGGCGTGTATGCGTTTTTCGATCTGGTGATGCACAACATCGGCGTATGCCGCACCGATGAACTGGCCTTGAGCGTGCTGACGACGGTGATCGGCCATCAGCCGGAAAAGGGCTGGATCATCACCGACGCGGGCTGGATGGCCATGAGCCGGGATCGCGGTACTCAGGCGCAGAAGCGTGATTTTGGTTATGGCCAGGTCTGCGATGAACACGGCAAGCCCATCGATGGATTGCTGCTGGGCAGCGCCAATCAGGAACATGGCGTGGCGCAGTTCCAGGGGCGCGACGTGGATGTGGTTGCGCAATTCCCACTGGGCAAACGTCTACGCATTCTGCCCAACCATGCGTGTGCGACAGGGGCGCAGTTCGGCTGTTACACCGCGGTGTCTGAGACCGGCGAACTACAGGTGTGGGAGCGCCTGCGCGGCTGGTAACACGCCTGGCGGATTGTGCCTGCACGATCTGGAGTTCACAGACCGCGCTGGCGCAGCCACTGCAGGAAACCCTTCTTCACCGGCACCACCGGTGCCTCCTGGGTCAAGGCCTGCGCGGCGTGCACACGGAAATCCAGCAAGGCCTTCATCGCTTCGCCGATGTCGTGGCGCGCATCCAGGCACGGCCTCAAGTATTCCTTCTCGATGCGGTACAGGGTGCAGAACGTCTTGGCCGAGAAATCCGCCAGCGTGGCCTCATCCGACAGGATCCCGGCCTCGCCGATCACCTCCCCCGGCCCCATGCGCCCGGCTTCGAATTTGTGCCCGCCCTTGGTCAACATCACCGAGACCACACCCGACTCAACGATGAACAAATGATCGCTGACCTCTCCGGCCGGCAGGATCATCTCGCCGGCGCGATAGGTGTGCAGGGTCATGTTCTGGCTGAAGGTGTCTTTCTCTTCCTGGCGCAGGGTGGAAAAAATCGACGACCGCTCCAGTAACGCGCGCGCCGCGGACATCGCCGGTGGCGCGCTGTTTTCAGTGGCCGACAGCAAGCCGACGCCCGCCGCCTGCAAATGCCGGAAGGCCAGATCGTACAGCTGGTTGCGCACTTCGCGCTTGAGGGCCATGGCCGGCACGAATCCGCTGATTTCATATTCGACGCCACCGCTGGCCGACGTCTTGAACGCCACACTCGGCGCCGGCTTGCCCAGCAGCGGCCGACACCCTTGCATCGCCCGCTCCAGCGCTTCGATCACCGTTTGTGGCCGCGCATGCGGGCTGACCTGCAGGCTGACCGCCAGGCCGAACATGTCCGCCGGACGCGAAAAGTTGATGATCTTGGCCTTGGCCGCCAGGGAGTTGGGAATCACCGCCAGGCTGCCCTGGGAGGTTTGCAGGCGCGTGGCGCGCCAGTCGATGTCCGTCACCCGGCCTTCGGTGCCGTCGATGGAGATCCAGTCATCGATTTGATAAGGCTTGGTGGTGTTGAGGACGATCCCGGAGAACACGTCGCTCAAGGTACTTTGCAGGGCCAGGCCGACAATGATCGCGACCGCGCCGGAGGTGGCGAGCACACCCTTGACCGGCAGGTCGAGCACGTAGGCCATGGCGGCAATGATCGCGATCAGGAAGATCACCGCCCCCATCAGGTCCTGCAACAGGCGGCCGGTATGCCCGACCCGCTGCATCATGAGCGTGCCGAGCAACACCGTCAGCGTGCGCGCCGCGAACAGCCACCAACCGATCTGCAATGCCGTGGCGGCCAGGTGCAAGGCGGTGTTGTCCGCATAGGGCGCCAGTTGCATGGGGTTCATGCCGTCGTTGAACAGCACGGCGCTGAACACCGCAAAGATCACCAACCGCGCCGCCAGCTTCCAGTTGGCGAGGTTGGCTGAAATAAGACGCCACACGGCGATGTCGATCAAGATCAGCGCCAGGGCGCACAGCATCGGGTGATCAGCGATAAATGAGGGCATCCAGGCGACTCCAGGGCGAATGCCGTGAAGATCGCATGAAATGCCGCGCCAGGGTATAGCGGGTGTGCTTACATCTGCCCGAAACGACCCGACTGAAAGTCGGCGAATGCCTGATGAATCTCCTGCTCGGTGTTCATCACAAACGGCCCGTGCCCGACGATCGGCTCGTCAATCGGCTCACCGCTGAGCAGCAGCACCTTGGCGTCGTCATTGGACTCCAGCGTGAGCTGGCTGCCCTCCCGCTCGAACAACGCCAATTGCCCCTGGCGCGCGACTTCCTCGCCATTGACCAGCACTGTGCCGCGCAGGATCACCAGCGCGGTGTTGCGCCCCTCGTGCAGGTCCAGGGTGACGGGCTTGCCAGGGTTGAGGCGCAGGTCCCACACATCAATCGGCGTAAAGGTGCGGGCCGGGCCTCGGGTGCCGGCAAACTCACCGGCAATCAGGCGCAGCCGCCCGGCGTCGTTGGCCAGGGGCAATACCGGGATGTCGCCATCGACAAGGGTCTGGTAGCCGGCTTCGGCCATTTTGTCCTTGGCCGGCAGGTTGACCCACAGCTGCACCATCTCCAGCGCACCGCCTTGGCGGGCGAAGGCGGCGGAGTGGAACTCTTCGTGGAGGATGCCTTTGGCGGCGGTCATCCATTGCACGTCGCCGGGGCCGATGGTGCCACCGGCACCGGTGGAGTCGCGGTGTTCGACTTCGCCGTCGTAGACGATGGTCACGGTTTCAAAGCCGCGATGAGGATGCTGGCCGACGCCGCGACGTTGCTCAGTCGGGGTGAAATCGGCCGGACCGGCGTGGTCCAGCAACAGGAATGGGCTGATGTGCTTGCCCATGGCGTCGTAGGAAAACAGCGTGCGCACCGGGAAGCCGTCGCCGACCCAATGGGCGCGGGGGCTGGTGTAGATACCGATAAGCTTTTTCATGGTGTACCTCCAAAGTGCATACACCATAAGGCTGCCGGCAGTTGAGCACTAGCCGGCAAAAGCAGCCCTGTTCGTCCTACGTATAGGACAATCCCTTGACCTGACGTTGGCGCAGCAGGTGAAACGCCACGTAGGCCGTCAGCGCAAAGCCAGCCTGGATGATGATCATCGGCGCGGCACTGCCGTCACGCAGCTGGCTGAGCAGGATGCCGCTGCAGGTGGCGCCGAACATCTGCGCAAACCCCATCAGCCCCGCTGCCAGGCCCGCGCGATGCGCATTGGGCATTACCCCGCCGGTGACCGCGCCCGGCAACACCAGGCCACCACCCAGGGTGACCAGGGCAATCGGAATATCCAGGCCGAGCACCGACAGGCCGAACAGTTCATAAATCACCACGGCCGACACCCCGCCAACCGCCACCATCGTCACGCCCATCGCTACAATCCGCTGCGGCCCCAGGCGCATGATGTTGCGGCGGGTATAGGTGGACCCCACGATCAGCATCGACACAATCAGGCCAAAATTGAGGCCGTATTCCAGGCTGCTGAAGCCCAGCAGGTTGATGAACACCGCCGACGAACCGGCGATCACCGCAAACATGGCGCCATAGGTGCACGCCAGCGCCACGGCGAACGCCCGGTACTGGCGGCCCTTGAGCAGGTCCAGGTATTGCCCGCCGAGGGTGCGCCAGTGACCGGCCTTGGGATCGAGCGAGTGGTTGCTCTCGCGAAAAAACAGCAACGCCAGCAACAGCACCACGCTGCCAATCGCCAGCGCCAGCAGGATTGGTGCGTGCCAGCCGAACAGTTTGATCAGCAGGCCACCGACCATCGGCGCCACCACGATGGCGTAGAGCATGCCGATCATGGTCAACGCCAGGGCCGGCCCGGCTTCGGCCTTCCACACATCCCGCACCACCGTGCGCGCCAGTACCAGCGCGGCGCAGGCGCCCAGGCCTTGCAGCACGCGGGCGGCAATGAACTGGTGGATGTCGTGGACCAGCAGCATCGACAACGTCGCCAGCACGTAAAGCGCCAGGCCGCCAATCAGCACCGGGCGCCGACCAATACGGTCCGACAGCGGGCCGAACAACAGTTGCCCAAGGCCGAAAGCGGCGACAAATGCCGACAACGCCATCAGTGCCGAACCTGCCGGCGCGACCAGCGCCTGCTCGATGGCCCCCAGGCCGGGAATGATCAATTGGGTCGAGACCTCACCCAGTGCCGTCAGGGCCACCAGTAAAAACAGCAAGCTTCGCGATGGGACCGGGGCGTTTGTCATGGGGAACATCCGGGGGGCTGGATTAATTTATATTTCGACCATAATATGCGTAAAAAATTATGTCCATAATTTTTTGCCCAATGGTTACCCCGGAGCCCGCCATGCACCCTCTCCCCCTGCGTCTTCTCACGCCCCTGGCCCTGTTGATCGTCCTCAATGGCTGCAACAGCAAGGCCGACACCGCCGCCGAAGTGCCTCAACCTCGCCCGGTCCTGGCCGCCAAAGTCGAAGCGGCCGGCACCCAGCAAAGCGCCTATACCGGCGTGGTCGCGGCACGTACCGAAAGCGACCTGGGCTTCCGCGTCGGCGGCAAGGTCATCGAACGCAAGGTCGACCCCGGCCAGCACGTGTCCCGAGGCGACACCCTGCTGGTACTGGACATCGGCGACTTCGAACTGGCCCTGCGCTCGGCGAAAAACCGCGTCACCGCCGCCCAGGCCCAACTGCGCCAACGCCGTGACGACGAAAACCGCTACCAGCGCCTGGCCAGCACCGGCGCCGTGTCGCGGCAGATCTTCGACCAGTCGGCGACCAACTTGCGGGTGGCCGAAGCCGAGCTGGCCGCGGCGCAATCCGACGCCAGCCAGATCGAAAACCGCCGCACCTACTCGGTGCTCAAGGCCGATGGCGACGGCATCATCACCGACGTGCGGGTGGACCGCGGCCAGGTGGTCGCCGAAGGACAGATCGTCGCGCGCCTGGCCCACGACGGTGCCCGTGAAGCCATCGTCAACCTGCCGGAAAACCAGCGCGACCAAGCTTCGCAGAAAGCCCTGGCCTTCCCCTTCGGCGCCCCGGACCAGGCGGTGACCGCCACCCTGCGCGAACTGTCCGCCAGCGCCGACCCGACTACCCGTACCTACCGCGCTCGCTACGTGTTGCATGGCACCATCGAGCGTTTCGCCCTCGGCTCGACCATCACCGTGCGCCTGCAAGGCAACGGCCAGGCCGCGCAAACCCGCGTGCCCATCGGCGCCTTGCAGGACGCCGGGCAAGGCACTGGCGTGTGGGTTATCGGTGCAGATGACACGATCAGCTTCGCCCCGGTGAAAGTCGCCAGCCTCGGCCAGGAAGACGCGCTGCTCGACAGCGGCGTAACGCCCGGCCAAATCGTCGTCGCCCTGGGTGCACACCTGCTGCACGAGGGTGACGCCGTACGCCTGCTGCCCGCCCAGGCATTGGCCCTCAACCGCAAACAGGACAACTGAGCATGCGCGGTATCAACCTCTCTGAACTGGCGGTCAAGCACCGTGCGGTCACGTTGTTCCTGATCATTGCGATCCTCGCCGCCGGGGTGTTTTCGTTTGGCAAGCTCGGGCGCGCCGAAGACCCGTCTTTCACCGTCAAGGTGATGACCATTACTGCCGCCTGGCCCGGCGCCACCGCCCAGGAAATGCAGGAGCAAGTGGCCGACCGCCTGGAAAAACGCCTGCAGGAACTGGACTACTACGACCGCGTCGAGACCATCGCCCAGCCGGGTTTCGTGTCGATGCGCATGACGTACAAGGAGTCCACGCGACCCAGCGAAATCCAGGACCTGTTCTACCAGACCCGTAAAAAACTCAGCGATGAAGCCGCCAGACTGCCCAAGGGCGTGAGCGGGCCGTTCTTCAACGATGAATATTCCGATGTGTACTTCGCGTTGTACGCCCTGGAGGCCGAGCACCTGCCCCATCGGCAACAGGTGCAGATGGCCGAAGAATTGCGCCAGGGTTTCCTCAACCTGCCGGGGGTGAAGAAGGTCAATATCCTCGGCGAACAGGCGCAACGGGTGTTCGTCGAGTTTTCCTATGAGCGCCTGGCGACCCTGGGCATCAAGCCGGAGCAGATTTTTTCGGCGTTGGCCGCGCAAAACGCCGTGGCGCCGTCGGGCTTCGTCGAGACCGCCGGCGCCCGCGCCTACATCCGTATCGACGGCGCGTTCGACAGCCTGTCACTGATCGAAAACGTGCCGCTGGAAGTCAACGGCCGCGTGCTGCGCATCGCCGATGTGGCCACCGTCAGCCGCGGCTATGAAGACCCGCCCAGCTACCGCATCCGCCACCAGGGCGACCCGGCGCTGATGCTCGGCGTGATCATGGAGAAACACTGGAACGGCCTGGAGCTGGACAAGAGCCTCAAGGCCCAGGAAGCCAGAATCCAGGCCGACCTGCCGCTCGGGGTCAACTTCGCCAAAGTCTCCGACCAGGCGAAAAACATCAGCCTGGCGGTCAACGAGTTCATGCTCAAGTTCTTCGTTGCCCTCGCCGTGGTGATGGTCATCAGCCTGTTGGCCTTGGGCTTTCGTGTCGGCCTGGTGGTGGCCGCTGCGGTGCCGCTGACCTTGTCGGTGGTGTTTGTGATCATGCTGCTGACCGGGCGTGAATTCGACCGCATTACCCTGGGCGCGCTGATTATTTCCCTGGGGTTGTTGGTGGATGACGCGATCATCGCCATCGAGATGATGGTGGTGAAACTGGAGGAAGGTTTCGACCGCATCCACGCCGCCACCTTTGCCTGGAGCTCCACGGCGGCGCCGATGCTCACCGGTACGCTGGTGACGATCATCGGCTTTCTGCCGGTGGGCTTTGCGCGCTCCGGTGCCGGGGAATATGCCGGCAATATCTTCTGGATCGTCGGCTTTGCACTGATTTCCTCCTGGCTGGTAGCGGTGGTGTTCACGCCATACCTGGGCGTGAAACTGTTGCCACAGATCAAGCCGGTGCCCGGCGGGCATGACGCGATCTACGCCGGGCGCTACTACCAGAAACTGCGCACGCTGGTGGAAGCCTGCGTGCGTGGGCGCTGGCTGGTGACCGGGCTGGTGGTGGCCGCGTTTGTGCTGTGCGTGCTGGGCATGGGCGTGGTGAAGAAGCAGTTCTTTCCCAACTCCGACCGTTCCGAGCTGATTCTTGAGGTGTACATGCCGCCGGGCAGTGCGTTCAAGAGCACCGAAGCGGTGGCCGCACAGTTGGAGAAAGCTCTGCTGCAAGAGCCGCAAACCACGATGGTGGACACCTATGTGGGCGGCGGTGCGCCACGCTTTTTCCTGTCGCTGAACCCTGAACTGCCGGACCCGGCGTTTGCCAAACTGATCGTGCAGACCCCGGACTCCCATGCCCGCGATGCATTGAAACTGCGCATGCGCGAGCGGATTGCGGCCGGTGAGTTCCCGGCGGCACGGGTGCGCGTCACGCAGTTGCTGTTCGGCCCGCCCGTGCCGTTCCCGGTGGTGTTCCGTGTGTCTGGCCCGAATGTGGATGTGCTGCGTGGCATCTCCGAAAACGTGCGCAAAGTCGTCGCTGCCAACAAGCTCACCAAGGATGCCTTCCTCGATTGGGGCGAGCGCACCAGCGGGTATCGCCTGGTGCTGGATCAAGACCGCCTGCGTCTGCTGGGTTTCACCCCCAACGAGGTCAAATCCCAGCTCAACGCGTTGCTCAGCGGCAACCCCATCACCGAAGTGCGCGAAGGCAACCGCACTGTGTCCGTGGTCGCCCGCGCCCAGGGCAGCCAACGCGAAGACCTCGGCAACCTCAACAACATGACCCTCACCAACAGCGCCGGCACCTCCGTGCCGCTGGCCCAGGTCGGGCATTTCCAGGCGGTGATGGAAGAACCGATCCTCAAGCGCCGCAACCGCGCGACCACCGTCGAAGTACGCGCCGACATCATCGACGGCGTGCAACCGCCCGACGTGGAAATGGCCGTGTACAAAGACCTGCAACCGCTGATCGCCAAGCTGCCGGCCGGCTACCAGATCGACATCGGCGGCCCGGTGGAAGAAAGCGCCAAGGCCAACGTCGCCCTGGCCGCGCTGTTCCCGATCATGATCCTGCTGACCCTCACAGTGATCATGTTCCAGGTGCGCTCGTTCGGCGTGATGTTCATGGTCTTCGCCACGGCGCCGCTGGGCTTGATCGGGGCGGTGCCGACCCTGCTGCTGTTCAACCAGCCGTTCGGGTTCAATGCAATCCTGGGCTTGATCGGGATTGGCGGGATCCTGATGCGCAACACGCTGATCTTCACCGACCAGATCCGTCAGAACCAGGACCACGGCATGGCCATTCGCGAGGCGATCGTCGAGGCCACCGTGCGGCGTGCACGGCCGGTGATCCTGACCGCGCTGGCGGCGGCGCTGGCGTTTATTCCGCTGACGTTGTCGGTGTTCTGGTCGTCCCTGGCCTACGTGCTGATCGGTGGGGTGTTGGTGGGCACGCTGTTGACGCTGTTGTTCTTGCCGGCACTGTGCAGCCTGGTGTTGGGGCGAGAGAAGACGAGCGTTGTCGAAACGTCCCACGTAACCGCCGGATAAGCTCTACTCCCCTCCCCTGAAAAGGTCCGCAAAGTCCCTCGCCTGACTACACAGTGCGAGGGATTGCAAATGGACTTTCTGGTTGTTGGAGCTGTTTCTTGAACCCGGCCATTGGCAGGCTGGCCCTGACCCCAATGGATGTGAAGACGGTCGATGTCGAAAGCGTCTTTCGCGATTTCCGGGAATGCCTGAACACCTTTGACGCATGGGCTTCAAGCTTTTGGTGCTTGTCGGCGCTGGATGTCGAGCAAGTCTTCAAGGTCGGGGATGAAGTGGCGCTGGTCGCGCCGATCAATCGTTCTCTATACCCAAGCACCACCGTTGCGACTTGCCAGGCCAACGGCAAGTTGACCCTGGTGCACCTGTTCCAAAGCACGCAGTTCGTACCCATCGGCAACACGCCGGTGATGTTGCAGCGTGTCGACCCCAACGGCGGGCCACTGGGCGAGCCGATCCACAAAACCATCGGCCCGAGCGGCATTCTCGAAATCGACGAGTGTGAGCGCGACCAGCCATACCGGGTCAGCTTCTATCCCAACGTTTCCAAGGACCACGTCAAGGCACTGTATGCATCCTATCAATCGGTGATTGATGCATTGGACGCACGCCTGCGCGAGGAGTGGAAAAACACCTTCGAAGCCCAGTGGAAAGACTACACAGACGCCAGCCCGCTTGATCAACGCAGGCTGCTGGAGAAGGCGTTTCTTAATGGAATGGGTAAGGCGCTTTACAGCCTTTGGGACAATTTCACACAACTGTCCGAGCTGCTGGCGGACCTCCAGAGCAACAGCCAGAAGTTGCTGCAGTACGTCTCCCAGGCCGAACTGGATGAACTGCTGAAACTGGGCAAAGACGCCATCGCCCAGGGCCTGCTCGTGCTCAGCGATGAGCCGTTGATGTTTATCTACCTGTCGGCGATCTGCAGTTGGATACGGATGTTGCCGCCGCAAGCGATGAGCGAGGTGATGGGGGAAATCACCGGCGACGTGTTGATAGGTCTGCTGTTGGTGAGGGTCGCGGGCGCCATGGGGGTGACCCTGCGCCTGGGTGCTCAGGTGACGAGTCACATCAAGTCTGGCCGGGCTCGCCAGTGGCTGGAGATGCTCGCGGAACAGTTGGTCGGGCCTCGGTTGGACGCGCATGTCGAGGCGGCCAGGCCGTTGCTGCTGGGGAGTCGTGCGACGCCGATCAGGGTGGTTCCGGATGTGCCGTTGAAGGCTGGGGATCAGGTGGTTGCCAACGCGGTGCCGGTGGCTCGGGATAAGGCCACGCAGCGGACGGTGCTGGTGCGGCAGGAGCCTGTGGATGATGTGCCGGCTTCTGCTCGAAACCCGAATGGGGATGCGGCGGCGCCTGCGGACAAGACCGCCACTAACGGCTGCCCGGTGTCGATGGTCACCGGCGAGGAATTGCTGACCCTTACCGATGGGACGCTGGACGGGATCTTGCCGTTTGAGTGGACCCGGTTGTACCGCACCAGTGCGGTGAAAATGGATTGCGGGCTGGGGTTTGGCTGGAGTCACTCGCTGGCGCATCGGCTGGTGGTTGAGGGTGATTCGGTGGTTTGGACCGATCATGAGAATCGGTCGACCACCCTGCCCTTGCCTACTGCCTCTCGACCTGCGATCACCAATAGCCTGGCCGAAGCGGCGATCTATTTGGGTGCTGCGCCCGATGAACTGGTGCTGGCGCAGGCGTCACGTTTCTACCACTTCCGCGACGGTGTGCTGACGGCGATCAGCGATGCGTATGACAACCGGCTGCGTATCACTCGGGATTTTCTGGGGCGTGTTGAGCGGGTGGATAACGGTGTCGGGCGTTCGCTTTGGTTGCGCTATGCGTCGGGCCGCATCGTGGCGGTGGACTATCAGGTTCATCGGGCTAAAGGTCTCGAGCCGTTTGAGTGGGTGACGGAACAGACCGTTGTTTCCTACACCTACGACGAAGCTGGACGACTGATTTGCGCGACCAATGCCATCGGCGAAAGCGAGGTTTATCGGTACGACGAACAGCACATCATTCTTGAGCGCGGCTTGGCCGGTGGGGCGAGCTTTTTCTGGGAATGGGAACGGTCTGGCAAGACGGCGCGGTGTGTGCGGCATTGGGCGAGTTTCTCGCAGATGGACACGCGCTATGCCTGGGATGACAACGGCCAGGTCACGGTGTTTAACGCCGATGGCAGCCAGGAAGTCTACGTGCATGACCAGCGGGCGCGGCTGGTGCAGCGGGTTGATCCTGACGGGGCCGAGCATTTCAAATCCTACGATGACCAAGGCCGGCTGACCGTTGAGCAGGATCCGCTGGGGGCGATCACCGCGTATCAGTACGACGAAGCCGGGCGCTTGGTGGCGGTGTTTCCGGGGGACGATGAGCCGACGACCTACGAGCATGATAACGGGTTCGTACGGGTTGTGCGGCGTGGTAAAGCGGTTTGGAAGTATGAGCGCAATGATCAGGGCGATGTAACGCGCAAGACCGATCCAGACGGTCACGTTACCGATTACACCTACAACAAATATGGCCAACTGGTTGGGGTTTGGTATCCGGATCACAGCTGTCAGCGGCTGGTGTGGAACGAGCGTGGGCAGTTGCTTGAGGAGCAATTGCCCAATGGCGGGATCAAGCGTTATCGCTATGACGACCTGGGGCGGCAGGTTGCTCGGGAAGATGAACACGGCGCACTGACCCAGTATCAGTGGGACAGCGTGGGTCGGTTGATTCGCGTTGTGCTGCCAGGCGACGGGTTCAGGGAATACAGCTACAACCCCTACGGAAAAATCACCGCCGAGCGCGATGAACTCGGGAACATCACCCGCTACGAATATGCATACGGCCTGCACCTGATCAGCCGCCGCATCAATGCCGATGGCAGCCAGGTTAACTACCGCTACGACAACGCGCGGTTATTGCTGACCGAGATCGAAAACGAGGTGGGCGAGACCTACCGGCTCCAGTACCACAACAGCGGCCTGATCCAACAGGAAATTGGCTTTGACGGTCAGCGCACGGCGTACGTATACGACCTCAACGGCAACCTTCAGGAAAAGACCGAACACGGCGATGACGGCAGTCAGCTGGTTACCCGCTACGAGCGCGACCATGCCGGACGCCTCGTCAGAAAAACCCTGCCCGATGGCAATACCGTCGATTACACCTACGACCGCCAGGGCAATCTCTTAGGCGTCGAAGACGGCCACTGGTCACTGGCCTACGAGTACGACAGCCAAAACCGCCTCACCGCCGAACACCAAGGCTGGGCCACCCTGCGCTACGGCTACGACGCCTGCGGCCAGCTGCAAAACCTGCGCCTGCCGGACAACAACCGCCTCACCTTCAATCACGACAAAGGCGGCCACCTTGCCACCGTCGAACTGAACGGCGCAGTACTCACCTCACACCTGTTCAAGGCCGGTCGCGAACAGCAACGCCAACAAGGCCAACTGCTCAGCCACTACCAACACGACCACCAAGGCCGCCTGTTCAACCAGAGCATCGTTGATGCCGAAGGCCCGGTCTATCGCCGTCATTACGACTACGACAAATCCGGCAACCTCACCCGCCTGCTCGACACCCGCAAGGGCGAACACCGCTACCACTACGACCCACTCAACCGCCTCACCCGCGCCGACCACACTCAAGACGAACAGGAACGCTTCGGCCACGACCCGGCCGGCAACCTGCTCATGCAAAACCGCCCCGGCCCCGACATCGTCGCCGGCAATCGCCTGATGATCCAGGGCGACCACCATTACGACTACGACGCCTTCGGCAACCTCATCCGCGAACGCCGCGGCAAAGGCCACGCCCTCGTCACCGAATACCGCTACGACTGTCAGCATCGTCTGATCGGCATTACCCGACCTGACGGCCAGATCGCCAGCTACCGCTACGACCCGTTTGGGCAGCGTATCAGCAAAACCATAGATGGGATTACTACCGAGTTTTTCTGGCAAGGCGACAAACTCATCGCCGAACACCACGCGGATCGGCACCGCAGCTACCTCTACGAACCGGACAGTTTTCGCCCGCTGGCGCTGTTGGAAGGTTTCGGTCCAAAGGAAACCAAGGCCTACCACTACCAACTCGACCACCTCGGCACCCCACAGGAACTCACTGCCCCGGATGGCGAAATCGTCTGGTCTACGCATTACCGTGCCTACGGCGAAATCAGCCGCATCGACATCGGAAAAATCGACAACCCGCTGCGCTTCCAGGGTCAGTATTTCGATCAGGAAAGCGGGCTGCACTACAACCGCCATCGCTACTACAATCCGGATGTTGGTCGGTACCTGACGCCGGATCCGGTGAAGCTGGCGGGTGGGATCAATGCGTACCAGTACGTGCCTAATCCGACGGGATGGGTAGATCCGCTAGGACTGAGTTGTAAAGTTGTAAATTGCCCTGGCGGCGTACTAGATGCACATGAAAATGCCGGCGGGCACTTGATTCAAAAGCATGTTGCGCAGACGAAAGCACAACTGATTACAAGGCTAGATCTGGAACCGCATATACCTGCAGCATCAACGTTCAAAAACCTAGAAGAAGCAGAAGTCCTAGTATCCAGGAGCTTAAAAAAACACCGGAGCGAAATTTTAGAATTTTTAGAAGGAGAAAATAAAAAACATCTAATCAAAGACAGCTCTAACCGGCCTGTAGGCGTGAGCATTATTAGAGGCACTGAAACGCCCGTACCCGTTTACAATTTCATTCTAGTTCTGAAGAGAAGAGCTAATATGCCGGATGGCTATCTATTACTGACAGGATACCCAGAAAAATGAATACTACACTGACAGCGTTGCAGCAATTTTTCGGCGCTTACTTCAATCAAGATTGGACACTAGAACATTCATCAGCTGACGAAGTCATTGAATCTTTTTTACTTGACTCATCAAGAAGCACAATAATAACGGTAAAAAATAATATTCTAGAACTAATAAGCAACTACACGGACGAGCCCACCCTTCAAAACAACTTACTACACGAGCAGCACTGTTATTACTACTATCCCAGTCAATGGGCTTCGGGACGATCATGGTTGAATCACATCATTGTGAAATTTAATGAGTACTTGGTGAAACAAGAATCCTGATTGAAAAGCACCCTGTGGCGAGCAGGCTTGCCCTGCGTTGGGCCGCGCAGCGGCCCCAATCCAGGCGATGAGTATTTTCAGGTAAACCAGCATTGTCTGTTTTGGGGCTGCTGCGCAGCCCAACGCAGAGAAAGCCTGCTCACCACAAAAAAGCTTCAATCAGCGCTTGCACAGCTCCATAACCATCCGACTCAACAGATAAACCCGCGGCACCACACTCTCCACCTCCGCATACTTCTCCGGCGTATGAATACTCCCGCCAACAATCCCAAACCCATCCAACGTGAAATTTGATAAGAAAGATAACACCAGGCCATTTACCGCCTTTCCAGCCGAGAAAAAATAATGTTGAAAAACCCATTTTTAAATGAGCCGTTCGATCCGAGCCTGAAATGGTTCATTGGTGTATTTGATATATATGATCAAGAGCAAGGGTTAGGTCTAGACCTAGAGAAATATAACCCAAACGAAAGAACCGACCGAGAGCGCCTCATAAAAAACTACGCCCTGAATTTAAGCTACCTTTCTTACAGGCATAAATACGTTTTGATCAAGGCCCTAGAAAGCAGCCTAAACAATGAAAATTATGACTTCCAGAGCTTATTCGATATAAATGAAGATGAGGCCGCGTCATGGCCAAGAGAAGAATGGTACAAACTTGAAAACCCTAGAGAATTCTTAGTGGATGTATATCAACTCGCTCAAATCAGTTGGAAAGAAGACCTCCAAAAAGCCAGCCTCGAAGACCAGTCAACCTGGTAAACCAAACACCGCCCTCCAAGGCAACACAACCCCTCTGTGGCGAGCAGGCTTGCCCTGCGTTGGGCCGCGAAGCGGCCCCAATCCAGGCGATGAGTATTTTCAGGTAAACCGGCACTGTCTGTTTTGGGGCTGCTGCGCAGCCCAACGCAGGGCAAGCCTGCTCACCACAACAAGAGCCACACATCCCAGCCGCCTCAACCTTCCACGACAGAGCAACAGCAGAGCTGGAAATATCGACCGCACTGGATAAAAACAAAGCCAAAATCGATAACTTTTTAAAAGGAAAAAACAATCAAATCGTCATCATTCAAAAAACCGAATACCCCGTAGGCACAAGCTTTAAAAAGAACAGCACAACATCCGTCTCGGGAAAGGAAGTTTACCTAATAATCCGTAGAGACCATAACATGCATACTGGCTACCGAATTCATACTGGATTTCCAAACCCATGAACCAAGACTATCCCGAACTACAACAGTTTCTTGCTGGTTACTTCAATCAAGACTGGGTTGACGACCACGAAAAAGCAGACGATGTTATTGAGTTTTTCATCTCCGATTCATCTGAAGACACGATATTAAAAGTACAAACAGAACTAGATAAGCTAATGCGCAGCGGAAAGACAGAGCAAGAGCTGGAAGCTTATTTATTCAGCGATATAGGTTGCTACTATTATTATCGCAGCGAATGGCCCGACGGCCTAACTTGGTTGAGGCATGTCGTGTCAACACTTAAAAATAGAACCTCCAAAATTAAAAATGAAAAAATCTAACCGGTGCCAAAGGACGCGATACCCGCTTATGTGGCGAGCGAGCTTGCTCGCGTTGGGCCGCGAAGCGGCCCCAATCCAGGCGATGAGTATTTTCAGGTAAACCGGCATTGTCTGTTTTGGGGCTGCTGTGCAGCCCAACGCAGGGCAAGCCTGCTCACTACAAGAGGGTGTCAATCAGGAGAAAATCAGCGCTTGCTCAGCTCCATAATCATCCGACTCAGCAAATAAACCCGCGGCACCACACTCTCCACCTCCGCATACTCCTCCGGTGTGTGAATATTCCCGCCGACAATCCCAAACCCATCCAACGTCGGCGTCCCTACCCCGGCTGACAAGCTGGCATCCGCCGCGCCGCCACTGCCTTCGATCGTCAAGGTCTTGCCCAACTCCCCATAAATCCCCTGGGCAATCGCCACCAATTTGTCCGACTCCGGCGTCTGCGGCATCGGTGGCAGCCCACGCTGCAAGCTGGTCTTCACTTCGGTTTCGGGGATCAGTTTGTTCGCCGACACCCGTGCCAGGTCTTTCTCGATGCGGTCAAACTCTTCCGGCAATGCCGCGCGCACGTCGGCCTTGGCGGTGGCCTGGTCGGGAATGACGTTGGTGCGGTCGCCGGCCTTGATCACGGTGAAGTTGATGGTGGTTTTCTTATCAGCATCCCCCAGCTTGCCCAGTTGCAGGATCTGGTGCGCCGCTTCCATCGCGGCGTTGCGCCCGAGTTCCGGGGCGACGCCGGCGTGGGCGGCTTTGCCTTTGACTTCGACCACGGCGGTGGCGCTGCCTTTGCGCCACACCACCAGGCCATCGGCCGGGCGGCCGGGTTCGAGGTTGAGGGTGACGTCGTGGGCCTTGGCGGTTTGGCGGATCAGCTCGGAGGCGGCGTCCGAGCCGGTTTCTTCGCTGGCGTCGAGCAGGAAGGTGATTTGCGCGTAGTCCTTGAAGCCCTGGTCCTTGAGGACTTTGAGCGCGTAGATGCCGGCGACGATGCCGCCCTTGTCATCCATCACGCCGGGGCCATAGGCGCGGCCGTCCTTGATGTGGAACGGGCGCTCGGCGGCAGAGCCTTCCTTGAACACGGTGTCCATGTGGGCCATCAGCAGGATTCTGGCTTTGCCGGTGCCCTTGAGGGTGGCGACCACGTGGCTGTTGTTGGCGGCCTTGTCCGGCACCAGCTCGATGGAGAAGCCCAGCTGTTTCAACTCATCCACGGCGATGTCGCGCACTTGGGTCAGGCCCGGTTCATAACCTGAACCCGAGTCGATATTGACCAGGCGCTCCAGCAGTTTCAGGGCGTCGGCCTTGTACTGTTCGGATTGGGCCTGGATCTGTTTATGGGGCTCGGCGCTGTAGGCCGGCACGGCGAAGGACATGGCCAGGGTGGCGGCCAGGAGGGTACGGCGGAAAGTGAAGAGCATGAACCGATCCTTGTTTTTTGTTGGAGGTGCCGAGACACCCTACCCCACTAGACCGATCGCAACCAACCCTCCTGCACCGCACTGACACGGTTGCGCCCGCTGCTTTTGGCGTCGTACAAAGCCTGGTCGGCGTCATTGAGCCAACTGGTCGAATCCGCGTGGGTCGGTTGATACGGCGCCAGGCCGATGCTCAGGCTGGCGCGCAGGGTCGGGTCCTGGGCGTAGGCCAAGGCGTTGAAGCGATCGCGCAAGGCGTCCATCACTTCGGTGGCGCGGTTGAGCGGCATGCCCGGCAGGATCACGCAGAACTCGTCGCCACCGTAACGCCCGGCAAGGTCGGTGGCGCGCAGGTTCTGGCGCAGCACTTTGCTCAGCTGGCGCAGGACGATATCGCCGGTGACATGGCCGTAGGTGTCATTGATGGTCTTGAAATGGTCGATGTCGATCAGCGCGATGGCGGCACCTACCGAATCCCGGCGACAGCGCTGGAACTCGATCTCAAGGTGGTCCTTCCAGGCGCCGTGGTTGAGCAGGCCGGACAAGCTGTCGGTGCGACTCAGGACCAACAGTTCACGCTTGTGGCGGGCCAGGGTCACCGCCTGGCGGTAGCAGATCCAGCCCAGGGCCAACGGGTACAGCATCAGGATCGGCAGGCAGGCGTAGAGCTGCGCCTGGCTGGTCACGGCAATGAATGCCGGCGCGAAGATCAGCAGCGCCGCGCCGATACCCAGCGCCTGCGCCAGCCACCCCGCCAGCATGAAGCGCGGACCGCCGATGGCCACGTTGTTCATGGTCATCATCGACAGCGTGGTCACGCTGGGCAGCGGGTTGAAGTGCATGGCGCCGACCCAGAAGCCACCGCAAAAGGAATCGAACAGCAGGTTGCGCCGTTCACTGCGCAGTGCGTTGGTGGTGCGCAAGGTCAATTGAAACGCCAGGTGCGGCCAGATGAACGCGTTGATCACCATCCAGGCCCACACCCACCAGGCGGGGTCCAGGGGATACATCCCGAACACCACGCAGACAAAACCGAGCGTCAGCCCGAGGGTGCGGGATTTGTACAGCCGTGAAGCGAGCGGAAGTCCGTTTCCTTCTGCAGCTGACATGGGAGGGGGGAAATCCTGAGTGAATGCCAGGAGTCTATCAGCGCACCGGCAATTCGCCACTACCGCTCATAAGCTCAGTGGGCAAAGCCCCGCGCCAGCATCAACGCCACGCCCAACAGCAAAACAGCCGTGATGCGTTGCAACAGCACACGCCGCCTGGGGTTTTCCAAGACGTGCTTGATGCGCTGGCCGAAGTAGCAATACAGGCAGCCGCTGGCGAATTGCAGCAACAGGAACGTCAGCCCGAGAATGCCAATGTCCACCGCCGAACTGTGCCCCCCCACGCCGGCGAACTGCGGGAACACCGCGCTGAACAGGATGATGGCCTTGGGGTTGGAAAACCCGGTAAGCAAGCCCTTGCCGAACAGGCTGCGCGCGCCCTCCACCGCACCGGCACGGTCCAGCGCCAGGCCGCTGCTGGTCCACTGTTTGTAGGCCAGGTAGAGGATGTAGGCGACGCCGACCAGCTGGATGCCCTGGGTGATCGCCAGGTTGCCCTTGATCAACTCCGAGAAGCCCACGGCAAAGATCAGGATCGAAATCAGGTACGACACACTGGCGCCGATCTGCGCCGGGATCGAACGGCGCAGGCCGTCGCGCAGGCCCAGGCTCAACAGCAGCAGGGTCATGGGTCCGGGGCTGAAGGTGATGGTGGCGCAAAACAGCAGAAAGTACAGAAACGACGAAAGGGTCAACACGCTTGTCATGGCCACAGACCTGAGGAATAGAGCGCGCAGTCTAGGCAGTCGGCGTTGCGCAAGGCAGGTAAAGTGAGGCCTAATCCGCCCGAACTTCACCGGTAAAATCACCGGCAAAGATAAGGAAGCTTTATGTTCGTATCGGCCATCGCCTTTGTAGAGGGCACCCCCAAAGTGCAACAGATCGTCGAGGCGTTCAGCCAGGCCATCGAAAACGGCGAATGGGCACCCGGCAGCAAGTTGCCCTCGGTGCGTGAACTGACCCAGACCCTGGGCGTGAGCAAGTTCACCCTCAACGAAGCCCTCGACCGCCTGCGCGGGCGCAACCTGCTCACCTCCAGCCAAGGCCGCGGCTATTTCGTCGCCGCGGACCGCGTCCGCCCGGCCCTGGCCGCCTGGGTCGAGTTGCTGCCCCAGGACCTGCTGAGCGTCTTGCGCCGCCCCCTTGCCACGGTCTACGGCGACCTGCGCCCCGGCGGTGGTCACTTGCCCGAGGCCTGGCTGGACAGCGAAGCGATCCGCCAAGCCATGCGCAGCGTGGTGCGCGCGCCGTCGTTGCGCATCGCCGGGATGGGCACGCCGGCCGGACTGCTGCCGTTGCGCCAGGCGCTGCAACAGAAACTGCACGGCGAAGGTTTGTCGGTCTCGGTAGAACAGATCATCACTACCCCCAATACGGTGCAAGGCCTGGACATGTTGATGCGCCTGCTGGCGCGCCCCGGCGACACCGTGCTGCTGGACACGCCGTGCTATTTCAACTTCCACGCCAACCTGGCGCTGCACGGCGTCAAGGTGGTGACGATCCAACGTCGTCCCGACGGTTTTGACTTCACAGCCCTCGAACAACTGCTGGCCGAACATCGCCCCAGCCTGTACCTGACCACCAGCGTGCTGCAAAACCCGACCGGTCATACCTTCAGCCCCGGCCAGGCGTTTCGCCTGCTGCAACTGACCCAGCAATACGCTTGCCATATCGTCGAGGACGACCTCTACGGCGACCTGCACCCCAACCCACCGCCCCGCCTGGCAGCCCTCGCCGGCCTGGACCAGGTCACTTACCTGTCGGGCTTCTCCAAGAGCCTGAGCGCCAACGCCCGCGTCAGCTTCGTGGTGGCGGCACCGCAACTGGCGGCCAACCTGACCAATATGAAGCTGATGAGTGGCGGCGTGACCTCGGAGCTGTTCGAGCAGCTCCTGTACCACATGCTCAGCGAAGGCAGTTACGCCAGGCACCGCAAACGCATGGTGCAGCGCTTGATGGAGGCCGGTGGACGGGTCGAACAATGGCTGCGGCGTTGCGGCTGCGAACTGCCGATGGGCTACGAAGGCGGGATGTTTATCTGGGCGCTCCTTCCGCCCGGCGTGAACGGCGAACGACTGGCCCAGGAAGGTTTGAAACAGGGCATGGTGCTGGCGCCAAGCACACTGTTTGGCTATGACGCGACGCACCGTGACGCCATGCGTTTCAACGTGGCCCACAGCGATGATCCCCAGGTGCAGCAAGTGTTTGAAGCCCTGTTGCCGGGGGCTTCGCGCACCCTGTAGGCGTTCACGCCGGTATTTTTGCCTCGTCATGTATCTCCTTATCGCCAGATACACTGCAATACAAAGGGCACAAGGCAAGTCCGTCGCCAATGGCTAGACTGCGCCCCAACGAGCATTTAACGAGGGAGGCAGCATGGATCATGTCGATCACATCCTGATCGTCGATGACGACCGGGAGATCCGCGAACTGGTGGGCAACTACCTGAAAAAGAACGGCATGCGCACCACCGTGGTCGCCGATGGCCGCCAGATGCGCAGCTTCCTCGACACCACCCCGGTGGACCTGATCGTGCTGGACATCATGATGCCCGGCGACGATGGCTTGCAGCTGTGCCGCGAGCTGCGGGTGGGCAAGCACAAAGCCACGCCGGTGTTGATGCTGACCGCACGCAACGATGAAACCGACCGCATCATCGGCCTGGAAATGGGCGCGGACGATTACCTGGTCAAGCCGTTCGCCGCTCGTGAGCTGCTGGCGCGCATCAACGCGGTGCTGCGCCGCACACGAATGCTGCCGCCGAACCTGGTAGTCAGCGAGACCGGGCGGCTGATCCGCTTCGGCCGCTGGCGCCTGGACACCACCGCCCGCCACCTGCTCGACGCAGACGACACGCTGGTCGCCCTGAGCGGCGCCGAATACCGCCTGCTGCGGGTGTTCCTCGATCACCCCCAACGCGTGCTCAACCGCGACCAGTTGCTCAACCTGACCCAGGGCCGCGACGCCGATCTGTTCGACCGTTCCATCGACCTGCTGGTGAGCCGCCTGCGCCAACGCCTGCTGGACGACGCCCGCGAACCGGCCTACATCAAGACCGTGCGCAGCGAGGGCTACGTGTTCTCCCTGCCGGTGGAAATCCTCGGGGCCGATCAATGACCTTAAGGTTTGGCTGGCCGCGTACCCTGGCGTCGCAGTTGTCGCTGATCTTCCTGATCAGCCTGGTGTGCGCCCATGGCTTGTCCTTCAGTGCGCAGTTCTATGAGCGCTATATCAGCGCGCGCACCGTCATGCTGGGCAACCTGGAAAACGACGTGGCCACCTCGGTGGCGATCCTTGACCGGCTGCCCGCCAACGAGCGCGCCAGCTGGCTGCCGCGTCTCGACCGGCAAAACTATCGCTACCTGCTCAACGCCGGCGAAACCGGCGAGCCGATGCGCAGCGACGACGTGCCCATGGCCGCCACCTCGATTGCCGATGCATTGGGTGAACACTACGCGCTGACCTTCCGCGACATCCCCGGGATGCAGAAGCACTTTCAGGCACACCTGACCCTGGCCGATGGCAGCCCGATCACCCTCGACGTACGTCCCGCCGCCCTGCCCGTCGCGTACTGGCTGCCGGTGGTGCTGGTGCTGCAACTGGCGCTGCTGCTGGGCTGCACCTGGTTCGCCGTGCGCCTGGCCATCCGCCCGCTGACCCGCCTGGCGCGCGCCGTGGAGACCCTCGACCCCAACGCCCATCCCACGCCGCTGGACGAAAAAGGCCCCACCGAAGTGGCCCACGCTGCGGTTGCGTTCAACGCCATGCAACAGCGCATCGCCGAATACCTCAAGGAGCGCATGCAGATCCTCGCGGCGATTTCCCATGACCTGCAAACCCCGATCACGCGCATGAAACTGCGCGCCGAATTCATGGAGGATTGTGCCGAACGCGACAAACTCTGGAGCGACCTTGGCGAGATGGAGCACCTTGTGCGCGAGGGCGTGGCCTACGCACGCAGCGTCCACGGCGCCACCGAAGCCAGCCACCGCATCAACCTCGACGCCTTCCTTGACAGCCTGGTGTTCGACTACCAGGACATGCACAAACAGGTGAGCCTCAGCGGCAAAAGCGCGGTCGTACTCGACACGCGCCCCCACGCCCTGCGCCGGGTGCTGGTGAACCTGGTGGACAACGCCCTCAAGTTCGCCGGCGCCGCGCAACTGGAGGTCGGTTCGACGGCCGATGGTGCACTGTCGATCAAGGTGCTCGACAACGGCCCGGGCATTGCCGAGGACGAACTGGTGCAGGTGATGCAGCCGTTCTACCGCGTGGAAAGCTCACGCAACCGCGGCACCGGCGGCACCGGCCTGGGGCTGGCGATTGCCCAGCAACTGGTGGTGGCCATCGGGGGTTCGTTGACGTTGAGCAACCGGCCGGAAGGTGGGTTGTGCGCGCAGATCAAGATCAGCCTTTAAAGCAGGCCTGCGTGATTCCTGCACGTTGACCAGTCTTGTTACACACCATATAGTGTGCCCACAAACAGAACAGACCACTACATAGTGTGCAGTATCGGTATTTATCGACCACACTATGCGCAGTATTTCAATGCCTTGAAGCCTGCAAAAACACTTATTTTTCGAATACCAGGAAGGAGCATTTCCATGCTGAGTTGGGATGAAGTCGACAACGAAGACACCGGTGCAGCGGTGATCAAGGGCGCCAACGCCGGCCACGCCAGCGAAGCCAACATGGACCGCCTCGACGGTGCCGGCGCCGCTGCTGCGCTGGAAGCCCGTAACGTGACCGCCAACGACTCCGCCGCCATCGTCCGCGCCAAGGCCGCCCTCGACAAACTCGACGTCGCCGAAGGCCTCGCCGAACTCGAAGGCGCCTCCGCCCGTGTCGCCGTTGACGAAAAGCGCATGATCAACTGCCGCGCCGACCTCAACCAACTCGTACCCTTCAAGTACGACTGGGCCTGGCAGAAGTACCTCGACGGCTGCGCCAACCACTGGATGCCGCAAGAGGTCAACATGACCGCCGACATCGCCCTGTGGAAAAACCCCGAAGGCCTGACCGACGACGAGCGTCGCATCGTCATGCGCAACCTGGGCTTCTTCTCCACCGCCGACTCCCTGGTTGCCAACAACCTGGTGCTGGCCGTGTACCGCCTGATCACCAACCCGGAGTGCCGCCAGTACATCCTGCGCCAGGCCTTCGAAGAAGCGATCCACACCCACGCCTACCAGTACTGCATCGAATCGTTGGCCATGGATGAAGGCGAGATCTTCAACATGTACCACGAGATCCCATCGGTCGCTAAAAAAGCCGCCTGGGGTTTGAAGTACACCCGCTCGATCTCCGATCCGAAGTTCGAAACCGGCACCGTCGAAACCGACAAAGAACTGCTGCGCAACCTGGTCGCTTACTACTGCGTCCTGGAAGGCATCTTCTTCTACTGCGGCTTCACCCAGATCCTTTCCATGGGCCGTCGCAACAAAATGACCGGCGTGGCTGAGCAGTTCCAGTACATCCTGCGCGATGAGTCGATGCACCTGAACTTCGGTATCGATGTGATCAACCAGATCAAGATCGAAAACCCACACCTGTGGGATGCCGAGATGAAGGAAGAAGCAACCCAGATGATCCTGCAAGGGACTCAACTGGAGATTGAATATGCGCGCGACACCATGCCGCGCGGTGTGCTGGGCATGAACGCGGCGATGATGGAGGACTACCTCAAGTTCATCGCTAACCGTCGTCTGTCGCAGATTGGCTTGAAGGAAGAGTACCCAGGCACGACCAACCCGTTCCCGTGGATGAGCGAAATCATGGACTTGAAGAAAGAGAAAAACTTCTTCGAGACCCGTGTGATCGAGTACCAGACTGGCGGCGCGCTGAGCTGGGATTGACTCCACATGTGGGAGGGGGCTTGCCCCCGATGACATTCGTTCAGCTCAAGCTTCAGTGACTGATGCACCGCAATCGGGGGCAAGCCCCCTCCCACATGGGTTGCGGTGCGCGATAAATCTTTGCAAATTGCCTCTTATGCCCAATCAAACCATCAAGACCCCTTGCGTCGGCCTGTGCTCCACCGTCTACGGAGACCTGGTCTGCCGGGGCTGCAAGCGCTATCACCACGAAGTGATCCAGTGGAACGGCTACAACGCCGAAGAAAAACAGGCGGTGTGGTTGCGCCTGGAGCAACTGCTGGTGCAGGTGATGGCCAGCAAGCTGGAAGTGTTCGACGCGCACCTGCTGCGCCAGCAACTGGAAAATCGCAAGATCCGCTTTATGCCGCACCAATCGCCATATTGCTGGGCGTACCAGCTGATTGCCCGTGGCGCGCGGGTGATTTCCAGGCTGGAGGCGTATGGGTTGGTGTTGCTGCCGGAGTTTCGTGAGCGCCCGCTGGCCGACCTGCGGGATGCCATCGACCGCGAGTTTTTCCTGCTGTCCGAAGCGCACTACGAGCGCTATATCGCCCCAGGTTTCCTCAAGGAAGCGTTTGGGCCGGCCCTGATAGCGACCCTCTAAAAACCAGCCCGCACATTTTGATTTGCGCCTGTCAGGAGTTCCAGGACGCCGCACGCTCCGTCTGTAAGCCGTACTTCTCAATCGCCAGCTGACACATCCGCGCATCCAACGCCGTCAGTGCCGCCAGCACGATGTGATACCGATCCACCTCAAAGAAATCGCGCAACGCCGCCCGCGTATCACTGCGCCCGAACCCATCAGTACCAAGCACGGTGTAGCTGGAATCCAGATACGAACCGATCATCTGCGGCACGGCCCGCACGTAGTCGGACACGGCCACCACCGGCGCCCCCTTGGGCAAGCATTCAGCCAAGTGGCTGACACGTGCCGTCTGCTGCGGATGCAAGCGATTCCAGCGTTCCACCTCCCGCGCTTCCCGCGCCAGTTCGCTGAAACTGGTCACGCTGAACACCTCGCTCGCCACCTGCCAATCCTCCGCCAGCAACTGCGCCGCCGCTTGCGCCTCGCGCACCAGCGTGCCGGAACCCAACAGGCGTACCTTGGCGTCGGCCGTACCTTGCAAGCAATACATGCCCTTGATGATCGCCGCCTCCACGCCTTCCGGCAGGCTCGGCTGCGGGTAGTTTTCGTTCATCAGGGTCACGTAGTAGAACTCGTCCACATCGTGCTCCAGCATCTGGCGCATGCCGTGGTCGAGGATCACCGCGAATTCACCGGCAAACGCCGGGTCGTAGGCACGGCAGTTGGGCACGGTGGCAGCGGTGAGGTGGCTGCTGCCGTCCTGGTGCTGCAAGCCTTCGCCACCGAGGGTGGTGCGCCCGGCCGTGGCGCCGAGCAGGAAGCCACGGGCACGCTGGTCGGCAGCGGCCCAGATCAGGTCGCCGACGCGCTGGAAGCCAAACATCGAGTAATAGATGTAGAACGGCAACATGCGCAGGCCGTGGACTGAATAACTGGTGGCCGCCGCAACCCAGGAGCTGATGGCGCTGGCTTCGCTGATGCCCTCCTCCAGAATCTGCCCATCGGTGGCTTCGCGGTAGCTGAGGATCGAGCCGATGTCTTCCGGCTCGTAGCGCTGGCCCACGCTGGAATAAATGCCGATCTGCTTGAACAGGTTAGCCATGCCGAAGGTGCGCGCTTCGTCCGCGACAATGGGCACAATGCGTGGGCCCAGGGCTTTGTCCTTGAGCAGGTTGGTGAGCATGCGCACAAAGGCCATGGTGGTGGACATTTCCTTGCCGTCGGCGGCCGTGGCGAAACCGGCGTAGCCCGCTACGGCCGGCACGGTAACGGGCCCGGCGACCTGGCGTCGACTGGGCACGTAACCGCCCAATGCGGTGCGCCGCTGGTGCAGGTAGCGCAGCTCAACGCTGTCGTCTGCCGGTTTGAAAAAGCTCAGGGATTCGGTCTGTTCATCGCTCAGCGGCAATTGGAAGCGGTTGCGGAAGGCGATCAACGCATCGCGATCCAGCTTCTTCTGCTGGTGCGTGGTCATCTTGCCCTGCCCGGCCTCACCCATGCCGAAGCCCTTTTTGGTCTGGGCCAGGATCACCGTGGGCTTGCCCTTGACCCGCCGCGCCGCGTGGTAGGCCGCGTGAATCTTGACCATGTCATGGCCGCCACGCTTGAGACGGTCGATCTGTTCATCGCTCAGGCCCTCGACCAGCCGGGCCAGGGAGTCACTCTGGCCGAAGAAGTGCTCGCGGTTGTAGGCGCCGTCCTTGGCGGCGAAGGTCTGGAATTGGCCGTCAACCGTATTGGACAAAATGTTGACCAACGAACCATCGGCATCCTTGGCCAGCAACGCATCCCAGTCCGAGCCCCAGACCAGTTTGATCACGTTCCAGCCGGCGCCGGCAAACAAGGCCTCCAGTTCATCGATGATGCGCCCGTTGCCGCGCACCGGGCCGTCGAGGCGTTGCAGGTTACAATTGACCACCCACGTGAGGTTGTCCAGGCCTTCGCGGGCGGCCAGGGTCAGGGCGGACATGCTTTCCGGCTCGTCCATCTCGCCGTCGCCAAACACGCCCCAGACATGGCGGTCGGTGGTGTCCTGCAAGCCGCGATGTTGCAAGTAACGCATGAAGCGCGCCTGGAAAATCGAACTGATGGGGCCGATCCCCATGGAACCGGTGGGGAACTGCCAGAAGTCCGGCATCAGCCAGGGGTGGGGATAGCTGGACAGGCCACGTGCGCCACCCTTGGGCCCGCCGATCTCCTGGCGATAGTGGGCCAGGTCGGCTTCGCTCAAGCGGCCTTCAAGGAACGCCCGTGCATAAATGCCGGGCGCGGAATGCGGCTGGTAGAACACTAGGTCACCGCCAAAGCCGTCGCTGCGGGCACGGAAGAAATGGTTGAAACCCACCTCGAACAAGTCTGCCGCGCTGGCGTAACTGGCGATGTGCCCGCCGAGTTCGCCATAGGCCTGGTTGGCGCGCACCACCATGGCCAGGGCGTTCCAGCGCACCAGTGAAGCCAGGCGTTCTTCGGTGGCGAGGTCGCCAGGGAACGCCGGCTGCTGCTCGACGCTGATGCTATTGATGTAGGGCGTGTCGTGGCGCGGTTTCCAGTCGATGTGCGGGGCGCTGGCATCCTGGGCCAGCAGGTCGAGAATTTGCCGTGCCCGTGCGGCGCCGGCGTTGGCCACCAGTGAGGCCAGGGCGTCGCGCCATTCATCCAGCTC
Organism: Pseudomonas sp. FBCC-B1565; assembly: GCF_059133265.1. NCBI lineage: Bacteria > Pseudomonadati > Pseudomonadota > Gammaproteobacteria > Pseudomonadales > Pseudomonadaceae > Pseudomonas > Pseudomonas sp. FBCC-B1565. The sequence goes on along the minus strand of NZ_CP101438.1, from coordinate 3,016,025 downwards.
TTGCTGGTCAATCAGCGCTTTCGTGAAACCGTTCATGGGCACCTCCGGGCTTTTTTTCCAGTTTATGTCGGCGCCGGAGGATGTTTTGCCTGTTATCAGGCGCTGTTTTCAGCATTTTGAGCATGAATCACTGCGCCATGGCTTTTTCGCAGCACGTTGTGCTCAAGCCACCCACGACCCTGCAACTGTGTTTAAAATGCCGCCCGCTCAATGACTGACGTTTAACGATGAACCCAGACGCACTCGCCACCCTGCACGCTCATTTGCTCGCCGCCCTGCAAACGCCACCGAGCGAAACCCGCCGCCTGTTCCATGGCCGTGGTCGCTGCTGGCCGGGCCTGGAGCAACTGACGGTGGACTGGCTGCAAGGCGTGCTGCTGGTGTCGTTGTTCAAGGAGCCCGACGCTGCGCAACTGGACGCCTTGAAACAGCTGCTGCACAGCCAGTTCGGCCGTTATACCGTTGCCCTGCAACACCGCTACCTGCCGCAAAGCACCACCGAATGGCTGGCGGGCGAGCCCGTCGAAGAGCAAATCATCGTCGAAGGCGGCTTGCGCTACCTGATCGACTTGGGCAAGAAACAGAATAGCGGGCTGTTTCTCGACATGCGCTACGGCCGTAATTGGGTGCGCGAACAGGCCAGGGGCATGCGTGTGCTCAACCTGTTTGCCTACACCTGCGGGTTTTCCGTGGCGGCCATCGAAGGCGGCGCCGAGCATGTGGTGAACCTGGACATGGCCCGCGGCGCCTTGAGCCGTGGCCGCGACAACCATCGTCTCAACGGTCATGACCTGAGCAAGGTGAGTTTCCTGGGCCATGACCTGTTCAAGTCCTGGGCCAAAGTGACCAACAGCGGCCCCTACGACCTGGTGATCATCGACCCGCCCTCGTTCCAGAAAGGCAGCTTCCTGCTGACCAAGGACTACCAACGCGTGCTGCGCCGCCTGCCGGATTTGCTCACGCCGCAGGGCACGGTGCTGGCGTGCATGAACGACCCGGCCTTCGGCGAAGATTTCCTGATCGACGGCGTCACCCGCGAAGCACCGGGCCTGCACTTCGTTGAACGCCTGGCAAACCCACCGGAGTTTCCCGACATCGACCCGCAAAGTGGCTTGAAGGCCCTGGTGTTCCGCCAGGGCTGATGCCGAAACGTCTTACGCTTGCTACGCTAAGTGATACGCCGGGGCGGTGAACCTTCTTACCCCCTTCCCGGTCGATACCTGCATTCCCCGGCCAGACTCGACGGCGTCACGTTGTCGGCTGCCCCGTTTCACCTTTTGGAGAACCGCCCGTGATATCGACCCTGCATGTAGCCAGACTCAAAGCCTGGGGCGCCCACGGCTTTACCGCCACCGGCGTGGTATTGGCCTTCCTGGCCACCCTGGCGCTGCTGGAAAACTCGCCGAAGGCCTGCCTGCTGTGGCTGGGCCTGGCATTGGTGGTGGACGGGGTCGATGGTTCACTGGCGCGCCGGGTGAATGTCAGCACGGTATTGCCAAGCTTTGACGGCTCGGTGCTGGACCTGGTGATCGATTACCTCACCTATGTGTTCATTCCCGCGCTGTTTATCTACCGCTATATCGACCTGCCGGACTTCACCCACCTGTTTACAGTGTCGGTGATCCTGGTGTCGTCGCTGTTCTGCTTCTGCAACGTGAACATGAAGAGCAAGGACAACTACTTCGTCGGCTTCCCCGCCGCCTGGAACGTGGTGGCGCTGTGCGTGTATATCATCCAGCCGGAAGCCTGGGTCACCTTGCTCACCGTGATCGGCCTGGCCCTGCTGACCGTGACACCGATGAAGTTCCTGCATCCGTTCCGGGTGAAGCGGTTCATGCCGATCAATATCGCGGTGACCACGATCTGGTTGCTGTGCAGCTTCCTGATGGTGGTGGACTACCCGAACACCAACCCGTGGACGTTTGGGTTGTGGTCGGTGATGTCGGCGTATTTCCTCGGGATTTGTATCTGGCGTACGGCGCTGGAGTGGATCGACACACATCGATCGTAAGTCGACGCAGTAACAATGTGGGAGGGGGCTTGCCCCCGATAGCGGTGAATCAGCTACAGATGAGTTAGCTGGAACACCGCAATCGGGGGCAAGCCCCCTCCCACATTTGGATTTGCTGAGTCCCCGCGAGTAAGATGGCGGCCTTTCGCATAGCGCCCGCCAAGAATAAGCCCTGCCCATGCCCTTCGAACTCAGCGTAGACCTCACCACTCTCGCCATCCTGGCGGTGGTTGCCTTCATTGCCGGTTTCATCGACGCCATCGCCGGTGGTGGCGGTCTGCTGACCACCCCCGCCCTGCTCACCGCCGGCATGCCACCGCATTTGGTACTGGGTACCAACAAGCTCAGTTCCACCTTCGGCTCGGCCACCGCGAGTTTTACCTTCTATCGCCGCAAACTGTTCCACCCGCGCCAATGGGTGCACGCCATCTTCGGCACGCTGATCGGCGCACTGACCGGCGCCGTCGTCGCTCACTACCTGCCGGCCGAGACCCTGAACAAGATGCTGCCGGTGATTGTGTTCGCCTGTGGCGTGTACCTGCTGTTCGGCGGCACACCCAAGGCGCCGCTGGATGCCGACGCGCCGATCAAGAAGAAATGGCAGGCCACCCAGGGCTTCGGCCTGGGCTTCTACGATGGCGTTGCCGGTCCGGGCACCGGAGCGTTCTGGACCGTGAGCACGATGCTGCTGCACCCCATCGACCTGGTCAAGGCCAGCGGCGTGGCGCGCAGCATGAACTTCGTCAGCAACGCGGCGGCGCTGACGGTGTTCATCATCAATGGTTCGGTGGACTGGATCGTTGGCCTGGCCATGGGCGTTTCGGTGATGTGCGGCGCGTTCTTTGGCGCCCGCAGCGCAATCAGCGGTGGCGCCAAATTCATTCGCCCGGTGTTCATCACCGTGGTCCTCGGCCTGACCGTGCGCCTAGCCTGGCAGCACTGGTTCAGCGTGGCCTAGACGGCGGGCCAGGTAGAGGTCGATCAGGTAACGCGCAATCGAACGTGACGCCGGCAACGGCGGCAGGTCGTGGATGTTGAACCACTGCGCGTCCTCGATCTCATCGACCTGGGGCACGATGTCGCCACCGGCGTACTCGGCATGGAAGCCCAGCATCATCGAGTGCGGGAACGGCCAGCACTGGCTGCCCATGTACTGGATGTTCTTGACCTCCACCTGCACCTCTTCGCGGACCTCGCGGATCAGGCAGTCTTCGGCCGACTCACCCGGCTCGGCAAACCCTGCCAGGGTGCTGTAGACCCCGCTGACAAAACGTGGCGAACGCGCCAGCAGGATCTCGTCGCCACGGGTCACCAGCACGATCATGCTCGGCGAAATCCGTGGGTAGCTGCGCAGGTCGCAGGCCTGGCAGTGCATCGCGCGTTCCCGTGGCACCTGGACCATGGCCTGGCCGCAACTGCCGCAGAACCGGTGCTCGCGTGCCCAGGTGCCGATCTGCGCGGCATAGCCCAGCACTTTGTACAGGGTGTGATCGCCTTGCAGCATGAAGCCGCGCAGGCCCTGCCAACTGCAGCCCGGCACTTCGCCCGCCGCATCGAGTTCCAGCAGGTACACCGGCTCGCCATCGAGGTGGCCGATACCGTGTTCGGCAAACACCGACAGGTCCTGGCGCTTGAGCCATTCCCGGGGAAACAACGGGCCGTTGGTGTCATGCAAAAAGCCGTCGCGGCTGCGGGCGACGGCCCAGCCGCCAGGGGTGTCGTTGTCCAGCAGCGTTGTGGTAATCCAGCCTGGGGTCATGTCAGTCAATCCACGAATTCGGGTTTCTGCTTGCTCATATGGGCCGCGATGGCCACGCGCAGGTCGTTGGATTGCAACATAGCCGAGTTCCAGGTGGCAACGTATTCCAAGCCGTCATTGACCGTGTGGTCACGCATGTAGCTGATCATGGCCTTGGTGCCGGTGAGCGCAATCGGCGATTTGGCGGCGATTTCATGGGCAATCTCCATGACGCCGGCCAGCAGGCTGTCCTGATCGGGATAGACGCGATTGACCAGGCCGATGCTGCGCGCCTCCTCTGCGCCGAACTGGCGACCGGTGTAGGCCAGCTCGCGCAGCATGCCGTCGCCGATGATGCGCGGCAGGCGCTGCAGGGTGCCGACGTCGGCGGCCATGCCGATATCGATTTCCTTGATCGAGAATTGCGCGCCTTCAGCGGCGTAGCGCATGTCGCAGGCGCTGATCAGGTCGATGGCGCCGCCGATGCAGTAACCCTGGATCGCCGCCAGCACCGGCTTGCGGCAGTTGTCGACGGCGTTGAACGAGGCTTGCAACTCAAGGATCTTGCGGCGCAGCAGGCGTGCGTTGCGGCCGACATCCTTGCCAAAGTCATTGGCCACCGAGGCCAGCATCATCAGGTCGATACCGGAGGAAAAATGCTTGCCGGCACCGCTGAGCACCACGGCGCGCACGGCGTCGGTGTCTTCGACCCACTGGAAGATGTCGATGATTTCGGTCCAGAACGCGGCGTTCATGGCGTTGATCTTTTCCGGGCGGTTGATCTGCACATGGGCAACGTTGCCGGTGAGTTCGACGACGAAAGCTTGGTATTCGGACATGGCAGTGATCCCTGACTGGCGAGTGATAAGGCCCGAACTATAACAAGTGTGTGTGACGGCACATCGGCCAAAAGCGGGACGGGCAAACGTAATGGAATGTTGTGGGCGCAAGGTTCATGCAGCGCCGATACATTTCATCCCGGAGGCCCGGCTTATCGGCTATACAATCAGGGCCCTTGCCTGGAGCCGTCTATGCCGTCCACGTTGCGTTCGTCGCTGATTCTTGCCCTGATGGTGGTGTTGACCGGTATTGGCGCAGGCCTGGGCGGCATGCTCCTGGCCCTGCTGCTGCACGGTATTCAGCACCTGGCGTACGGTTACAGCCTCGACAGCCTGGTCAGCCATGAAACCTTTTTGTGGGGCGTGACCGCCGCCGCGCCGGAGCGCCGTTTGCAGGTGTTGGTAGTGTGCGGCCTGGTCGCCGGGTTGGGCTGGTGGACGCTCTATCGCTACGGGCGCCCGCTGGTGAGCATCAAGCAGGCGGTGTCGGAACAGATGCCGATCATGCCGCCCAAGACCACCCTCGCCCACGCGCTTTTGCAGATCATCACCGTGGCTCTCGGCTCGCCGCTGGGGCGTGAAGTGGCGCCCCGTGAGGTTGGTGCACTGGCCGCCACCTGGCTGTCCCAGCGTGCACGCCTCGAGCCGTCCATGCACCGACTGATCGTGGCCTGCGGCGCGGGTGCCGGGCTGGCGGCGGTGTACAACGTGCCGTTGGGCGGCGCGGTGTTTGTACTGGAAGTGCTGGTGGGCGCATTCAGTTGGCCGGCGGCGCTGATTGCGCTGGCGACCTCGGCGATTGGCGCGGCGGTGGCGTGGATCGGGCTGGGAGCGGAGTCGCAATACGTCGTGCCGCACTTCGTGTTGAGCCCGGCACTGATCGCCTGGGCCGTGGTGTGTGGGCCGGTATTCGGCGTGGCGGCCTATGCCTTCACCCGGCTGACCGGCGCAGCAAGGGCAAACGCCGCCAGAGGCTGGCGCCTGCCGGTACTGGCGCTGATCAACTTCAGCGTTATCGGCGGCCTGGCGATGCTGCTGCCGCAAATCCTCGGCAATGGCAAAGGCCCCGCGCAATTGGGTTTCGACAATGAACTGACCATCGGCCTGGCCGCACTGTTGCTGGTGGTCAAAGTGCTGATCACCACCAGCAGCCTGCGCGCCGGGGCCGAAGGCGGCCTGCTCACCCCCGGCCTGGCCAATGGCGCGTTACTGGCGATCATCCTCGGCGGCGCCTGGAGCCTGGTGTGGCCCGGCGTGCCCCTCGGTGCGTTTGCAATCATCGGCGCGGCGGCGTTCCTCGCCGCCAGCATGAGCATGCCACTGACCGCGATTGTGCTGGTGGCGGAATTCACCCGCATCGACCATGACTTCCTGGTGCCGATCATCCTCGCGGTGGTCGGCGCGGTGTGCGTGAGCAAGCTGTGCCAACGCATGGAAACTGCTGGAAAAAAGCCGGCCATATCTGACTGATGCCCTCCCATTAAGGGTGAACACGGCAATTGTGGCGAGCGGGCTTGTCCCGCGTTGGGTTGCGAAGCGACCCTGGAAGGAAGAATGCGGTGCGTCAGGTACTCTTCGGCTGCGGGTTTCAGGGCTGCTTCGCCGCCCAACGCGGGACAAGCCCGCTCGCCACAGGGTACTTATCGCCTGTTCTACCTAAAGACCTTGAAAGGGCTGGGCCCAAGCGCCATCCTTCGCGCTTTAAGCCGCCCCATTCGCGGCGCTCGACGTTTAAAGGATATGCCCATGCACGCCCAACCCCTCACCGCCGCTGAATTCGAGTTCATCGAAGACACTTTGCTTAAATACGGCGACGACCATTCGGTGCTGAACCTGGCCGAACTCGACGGCTACTTCACCGCGCTGGTGTCCAGCCCGGTGCAGGTGGACGTGGCGGAGTGGTTCCCGGCAATCTGGGGCGGCCAGAACCCGGAATGGGACAACATGGACGAAGCGCAACGCTTCCTCGAACTGTGCGTACGCCATATCAACACCCTGGCCGGGCAACTGGCCACCGACGCCACAGGCTTCAAGGCGCGCTTCGACGAAACCGAACACCAGGGCCACACCGTGACCCTCGCCGAAGAATGGTGCTTTGGCTACATCCGTGGCGCCGCCATCGGTAACTGGCCGGAACTGCCCGCCGAACAGGCCGGGCAATTGGAAAAGATTTCCTGGTGTGCCGAACAGGACAACTTCGAGTTGCCGGCCGACCTGGATGTACAGGCGCACCAGCAGCGCGTCAGTGAAATCGAACCGGCTGCGCGGGCGCTGCATGATTATTGGTTGGCACAGCGATAGGTGTATCTGAAGGACCGAAGCGCCTGCATCGCCGGCAAGCCGGCTCCTACAGGGTCCGCGTTTGCATTCGCCTTTGCTTTACACCACTCAAGCCGGCTCTCAGGCCGCTGTGCTCTGGCTTTTGATTTTGATCTTAGGCGCCCCGTCAAACACGCTGGCCGGAATTCGGCAGGGATTTGGGGGGTAAACCGGCAGGGATGCCGGTTTAGCCGCCCCGCGCCATGGATGGCGCGTGGTGGTGGCCCCCCAAATCACTGTCGAATTACGGGCACACCGAGCCTAGGCGAGGTGCCGAGTGTTGGGGCAGGAGCGTTTTGCTTACTTTTGCGCTCTATCAAAAGTGAGCCGCTGTAAGAGCGGAACCAATAGCCGCCGTTACCAAAGAGACGGATATGTACACCGTAAGGCCGCCATCGCCGGCAAGCCAGCTCCTACAATTGGAATTGATGTACACCGCCCAGTAAATTTCAGCGTCTGCGACCGCGCGCTCGACAAGCACCGCCGCTTTGGCCGATTATTCGGGTCCGCCCGCCGACCTTGCCTTGATCAGGAGCCCTGTACCTTGAGTTCGCAGAAAACCGTGACCGTTACACCGCCCAACTTCCCCCTCAATGGCAAGGTCGCGCCCCCCGGCTCCAAATCCATTACCAACCGTGCCCTGTTGCTGGCGGCCCTGGCCAAGGGCACCAGCCGTCTCAGCGGCGCGCTAAAGAGTGACGACACGCGGCATATGTCGGTGGCCCTGCGCCAGATGGGCGTGACCATCGACGAGCCGGACGACACCACCTTCGTCGTCACTGGCCACGGCAAACTGCACCTGCCGGTACAACCGCTGTTCCTCGGCAACGCCGGTACCGCCATGCGTTTTCTCACCGCTGCCGTGGCCACGGTCGAAGGCACCGTGGTGTTGACCGGCGACGACTACATGCAAAAACGCCCGATCGGCCCGTTGCTGGCGACCCTCGGCCAGAACGGCATCCTGGTCGACAGCCCGACCGGTTGCCCGCCGGTCACCGTGCACGGCGTGGGCAAGATCAAGGCTAAGCGCTTCGAGATCGACGGCGGCCTGTCCAGCCAGTACGTGTCGGCCCTGCTGATGCTTGCGGCCTGCGGCGAAGCGCCGATTGAAGTGGCGCTGACCGGCAAGGACATCGGTGCCCGTGGCTATGTCGACCTGACCCTGGACTGCATGCGCGCCTTCGGTGCCCAGGTTGAAGCGGTCGACGACACCACCTGGCGCGTGGCCCCGACCGGCTACACCGCCCACGACTACCTGATCGAACCGGACGCCTCCGCCGCCACTTACCTGTGGGCCGCGCAAGTGTTGACTGGAGGCCGCATCGACATCGGCGTGGCGGCGCAGGACTTCACCCAGCCGGACGCCAAGGCCCAGGCCGTGATCGCACAGTTTCCGAACATGCAGGCCACAGTGGTCGGCTCGCAGATGCAGGACGCGATCCCGACCCTCGCAGTGCTCGCGGCGTTCAATAACACGCCGGTGCGTTTCACCGAGCTGGCCAACCTGCGGGTCAAGGAGTGCGACCGTGTGCAGGCACTGCATGACGGCCTCAACGAAATCCGCCCGGGCTTGGCGACCATCGAAGGCGATGACCTGTTGGTAGCCAGTGATCCTGCGCTGGCCGGCACCTCGTGCACCGCGCTGATCGACACCCACGCCGACCACCGCATTGCCATGTGCTTTGCCCTGGCCGGGCTGAAGGTTTCGGGTATCCGCATCCAGGACCCGGACTGCGTGGCCAAGACCTATCCTGAGTACTGGAAGGCGCTGGGCAGTCTTGGGGTCCAACTGAGCTATTAAAGCGTCCGCGTCGGAATGGGGAGGCTCTGCACATGATCATTCGCCAACCCTGCCCACCCGGCGCCTGCGTCTGCGACCGCGAACAGCTGCTGGAGACGCCGGGCGCCGACCAGCGCATCCTCCAGCTCACGCGCCAGGAAGAGAAGAAGCTGCTCGACCGTCTTGAAGACCTCAAGAGCCTGCAGGACCTGGAGCGCATGCAACAGCTGATGTACCAGCAACTGGGCATCCGCGTGCATATCGCACCTGGCCATACCGAGGTCAAGAGCATGCGCGGGATTCAGATCGTCATCGACGATTTGCCGGGGATGTGCCGCAAGACCCGCCAATCGATCCCGGCCGCGATCCGCCGAGGCCTGGAAAAACGTCCGGAAATCGCCTACCGCCTGCTGGACGCCCACGACCTGTTTCGCGAAGGTTGAATCAACCGGCAACCGCCTCGGTTTCGAACAGTCCCCGCCCAACAGCCCTGGCCTTGTCGAGGTGCGCCTGCGCCCCGCCGCTTTCCGACTCCAGCAACAATTCTGACGTCACCACCTGCGCGCCACAGTAATCAAAAATCCCGTAGTCGATCTGCGTGCGCATCGCCTTGGCATAGCCATGCCGATCAAAGGCATCGTCATCCGCTGCGCCCAGGGCCAGCAGGTGCACTTTCAGGTGTCGCAATTTTTTCACCACAGGTGTATCGGGGCCGTACTCAATGGCCCAGCCATTGACGAACACGCGGTCGATCCAGCCCTTGAGCAAGCCCGGCAGCGACCACCAATAAATCGGGAACGCCAGCACCAGGGCGTCGGCGCGATCGAGGCGCGCCTGTTCGGCCAGCACGTCGGCCGGAGGCGTGGCGCGGTTGCGGTGGACCGCATGGTCAGCGGCGTTGTAGCGTGGGTCGAAACCTTCGGCGGCAAGGTCGGCGATCTCGAACGTGTGGCCGGATGCGCCGAGGCCGGCGGCCACCTGCGCGGCAACGCTGTGGGTGAGGGATTGCGGGTCGTGATGGGCAACAACAATCAACGCATGCATGACAAAAACTCCCGTTTAGGGTTAGGCTGGGCTTAAGTTACGATTGGTAAGTTACTTTTGGTATATAAGCATGTCAAGCCCTGCATCCCCTGCCCCACGCCGTCGCCTGTCCCGTGAAGATCGCCTGCGCCAATTACTTGAAGTAGCCTGGCAACTGGTGCGCGATGAAGGCACCGACGCCCTGACTCTCGGCCGCCTGGCGGAGTTGGCGGGCGTGACCAAGCCGGTGGTCTACGACCATTTCGTCACTCGCGCCGGGTTGTTGACCGCGCTGTACGAGGACTTCGATGCGCGCCAGAACCAGGTGTTTGTCGACGCCATCGAGGCCAGCAGCGCCACGCTTGAGGATCGTGCCTGGGTGATCGCCGCGTCCTATGTGGACTGCGTGCTGTTGCAGGGTCGGGAAATTCCGGGGGTGATTGCCGCGCTCAGCAGCTCGCCGGAGCTTGAGACGCTCAAGCGCCAGTACGAGGCGATCTTTCTCGATAAATGCCGCGATGCGCTGTCGCCGTTCGGACGGATTTCCCAGGCGGGTCTAAGGGCAATGCTGGGGGCTGCGGAGGCGTTGTCCCAAGCGGCGGCCAGTGGTGAGATCAGCCGTGAAGAGGCGCAGCAGGAGTTGTTGGCGACCATCCTGGCGATGGTCAATCGTGGGCGTGTCGAAGGAATAACCGGCACGGCGGCGGCAACTGGAGCCTGAAAAAGCCATAAGCGAGGGCGGGTTGTAGTCAGCAGGCTTGCCACAGCAAGCCCGCTCGCCACAAAAAAGGTTCACTCAACGCCCGTCAACAAACAACCGCACCTTGCGCGCCAGTTGATCGAGGTGCCGATCACGCTGTTTCTCCGCGTCCACCATGGCGCGCTTGCCATGCTTTTGCAGCAGGTACGTATGAATCTGCCGTACCTCCAGCGAGCTGTAGATCGCTGCCACATCCAGCACGCCCATCAGGCCGTCGGTGCCGTAGTCCCGCGTGTTCATCAACACCTGGGTGCCCCGTGCACCACGCACTTGAAAGCCCATGCCCTCAAATGCGGGCACCTTCTCCACTGAGCACGCCAGTTCCGCATGGGGATACCGGCTCAGCACGTCACGCATCATTGCGCGGGCCACACCCTGGCGGCGATAGCCGACTTGCACCGCCATGAACGCCACACCGCAGGCCTCGGGATCATCCTTCACGGGCAGGTACAGGCAAAAGCCCATCAGCTTTTCGCCGTCCATCGCCACCACCAACTCGACCGCAATGCCTTTGGCACCGTTGAGCGCTTCCAGGTAGAGGTGCACTTCAAAGCCCGTGGCGTATTGGTAGATGTTGTACAGCAGGTTGCTCGGCGGCAGCGCTACGCTGCTGATGTCGGTGAGGTTATCCACCACCAGTTGCAGGATCTGGCTGTTGATCGGCTCGGGGCATGGTGTGGTGTAGCGGGTAAGGCTGTACATGCAAATTCCTGGGGTTCAGCGTCAAGGCAGCGCGGATTGTACCTGTTCGGCGCATACCTCACGCAAACACCCGCGCAACCAGCGATGCGCCAGGTCGGCATCCAGCCGGGGGTGCCAGAGCATCGCCACGGTAAAGCCCGGCAGCGTCAGCGGCAGCGCAAAGCTGTAGAGGCCTGCACGTTGATGGGTGGTGTAGCGCTCTGGCACGCTGGCGATCAGGTCGGTGTCGCGGGCCAGGGCGATGGCGGTGGCGAAACCGGCGACGATGGTGCTGATCTGCCGCGTAAGGCCCACGGCTTCCAGCGCATTGTCAATCTGGCCACGGTCCTGCCCGCGCCGGGACACGTAGACGTGTTGGCCCGCAGCGTAACGCTCGGCGCTGACCGTGCCCTGGCTGAAGGCATGGCCACTGCGCACCACGCCCACCAGACGGTCGCGGAATAATGCCTGGGTCAGCAGTTCCGGGCTGGCGCTGGGGTCGACCACGCCGGTTTCCAGGTCGACACGGCCTTCGCGCAGCATTGCACTGTCCTTGTCGGTCTTGTTGATGAACCGCAGGCGCACGCCGGGCGCCTCCCCGGCGATGCGCGCCAACAGGGCCGGGCCGACATTCTCGACGAACTCTTCGCTGGTGCGCAGGGTAAAGGTGCGCTCGACCTGGGCCATGTCCAACGATTGCACGGGGCGTAGCGCGGCGTGGGCTTCCTGCACCAGGCGACTGACCTGTTCACGCAGTTCCACCGCCCTTGGCGTCGGCACCAGGCCACGCCCGGCGCGCACCAGCAATGGGTCGCCGGTGGTCTCGCGCAGACGCGCCAGGGCGCGACTCATGGCCGATGCGCTCAGCCGCAGGCGTTTGGCCGCCGCCGCAACGCTGCCTTCGGCGAGCAATGCATCCAGGGTGATCAACAGGTTGAGATCGGGCATCGGCGCTCCTTATCAGGCGTTGCATGCAGGTATTAACTGCAACTCATGCGTCTTCCGCCATGTTAGGCCACGCCGTAGATTTGTGACAGTTGCGTTCATTCAAGGAATTACCCATGCACACGTCTTCCCGTGGCAGCCTTGTCAGCCTGTCCCTGTCCATGTTGCTGGCCTCCCTCGGCACCAGCATCGCCAACGTCGGCTTGCCCAGCCTGGCGCACGCGTTTGATGCCTCGTTTCACGCCGTGCAGTGGGTGGTGTTGGCCTACTTGCTGGCAATCACCGCGGTGATTGTGAGTGCCGGGCGCCTGGGTGATCGCCTGGGGCGCCGGCGATTGTTGCTCGCCGGGTTGGTACTGTTCACCGTGGCCTGTGGACTTTGCGGCATGGCGCTGGCACTTGAATGGCTGATTGCCGCGCGCATCCTGCAAGGCCTGGGCGCGGCGGTCATGATGGCCATGGCCCTGGGCATGGTTGGCGATACGGTGACCAAGGAGCGTACCGGCCGGGTCATGGGCTTGCTCGGCACAATGTCAGCCGTGGGTACCGCCATGGGGCCAATCATGGGGGGCCTGTTGCTCAGTGTGTGGGGCTGGCGCGCTATCTTCCTCGTCGGCATACCACTGGGATCGGTGGCCGCCGCAATCGCCTACCAGTATTTGCCGGTTGATCGCCCCTGCGCGCCATCGTCCATAGGCCGAGGTTCCTGGTCCTTCCTGAAGGCGCCAACGTTACGCGCCGGCCTGGCCATGAGTGCCTTGGTCGCCGCCGTGATCATGGCCACCTTTGTGGTCGGGCCGTTCTATCTGTCCCGCGGCCTGGGCCTCGACCCTGAGTGGATGGGCCTGGCGATGGCGCTCGGCCCCTGTGTCGCGGCCTTCACCGGCGTACCGGCCGGACGTCTCACCGATCGCTTCGGCAGCCAACGCGTGACACTCGCCGGGCTGGGAGTGCTGGCCTGTGGTGCGCTGTTGTTGTCGCTGGGGTCCGGACTGATCGCCTACCTTGCCTCGCTGGTCGTTTTGACGACGGGCTATAGCCTGTTCCAGGCCGCCAACAACACGGCGGTCATGAGCGATGTGGACAGCTCGCAGCGAGGCACTGTCTCGGGGCTGCTGAACCTGTCACGCAATCTCGGGTTGATCGTCGGCACGTCCGTACTGGGTGCCGTGTTCGCCTGGGCCAGCCCGGACGTGACCCGCGCCCTGCCCCAGTCCGTGGCCTATGGCCTGCATACCACGTTCAGCGTGGCGCTGGGGTTGATCCTGCTGGCCAGTGTGATGGCATGGCGTCGCTTCAGCGCTTAACGGCCTCCAGAACACCCATTGAGGCAAAAAAACAAAAAAGGCGTTGCGCCAGACCGGGTTACATCGCGCATCATGGGCACTTTCAAGCTCAAGGGTAACGTCCATGCGCGTTCTGTCATTGATGATGGGTCTTACGACGCTGGCCGCCAGTACGGTGTTCTGCGCCAGCGCGATGGCGAATGAAGAAAGTCAGTTGGTACAACAGATCAACCAATACCGCAGCCAGGTGCAGCGCTGCGGCGACCAGGGTTCCCAGGAACTGCCACCGCTGGCCAGCGACACACGGCTGGTGCTGCCGGCCACCAATGTGGGCGACTTGCAGCAAGCGCTGGCACGCGCCGCGTACCCGATGGTCAACGTGCAGGCCATCAGCCTGTCCGGGCCCAAGGATGCCCAGGCGGCGATGAAGGCCGTGCGCGAAAGCTTCTGTCGCGTGGTGCTGGACCCGCAATTTGTTGATATCGGCGTGAGCAACAGCGGCCAGGACTGGCGCATCGTGCTTGCTCGCCCGCTGCTGACCAGTGGCCTGGGCGACTGGCAGACCGAAGGCAGGCAACTGCTCAACCTGATCAACACCGCGCGGTCTCAGCCACGGCAATGCGGCACCCAGGCGTTTACCGCCACCACGCCGTTGTCGTGGAATGACGACCTGGCCGGCGCCGCCAACAGCCACACGCGCAACATGGCCAACGGCAACTTCTTCGACCACCTCGACCACGACGGCCGCACACCGGGCGACCGTGCGGAGTTGGCCGGGTACATCGCGAAGAACATCGGCGAAAACATCGCCGCCGGCCTGGACACGCCACGCAAGGTGGTCGACGGTTGGCTCGCCAGCCCGGGCCATTGCGCCAACCTGATGAACCCGCAGTTCCGCGAACTGGGCGCGGCCTATGCGATGGACCCGAAGAGTGACGCAGGGATTTATTGGACGGCGGTTTTCGGCGCGCAATAAGCAGGTTTGCAGATCTATCCATACGGATAGTGCATCAAATTGATATCACCGCGATAATCCCGCTGAACTGCCAGCGGGCTTTCCGGTCTGTTGCTTGTCAGGCCCTCCCTTCCAGGCGTTAAACAGACCGCGGTAAACAAGGTGTTCTTGCAATGATGAATTGGCTGCAAAGCAGCAGCGAGATGGCTGAGCGGGTGCGCCAGCATGACTGGGCGAGTACGCCCCTGGGTCCGCTGGAACAGTGGCCGGATGTGCTCAAGACCACAGCCGCACTGTGTTTTGCCTCAAGCTTCCCCCAGGCCATCATCTGGGGGCCACAGTTGATCACGCTGTACAACGACGCGTTTATTCCGATCCTTGGCGATAAGCCTGACGCATTGGGCCGCCCTTTCAGCGAAACCTGGCACGAAGTCTGGGACCAGATCAGCCCGATCGCCGACGCGGCCTTCGAAGGGCGCGCGACCTATATCGAAAACTTCCCCTTGGTGATCGAGCGTGGTGCCGGGCCTGAACAGGCGTATTTCACGTTCTGCTACAGCCCGATCCGGGACCCCAATGGCAAGATCGTCGGCATGCTCGACACGGTCACCGAAACCACCACCACCGTGTTTCTCACCCAGCGCCTGGCAGCCCTGGACACCATCGGCAACGCGGTCGCCACCGCCACCGATGCCGAACACATCATGGCCACCACCACCCGCCTGCTGGCCGAGCACCTGCAAGTCTCCAACTGCGCCTATGCCGACATGGATGCCGACGAAGACGGTTTTACCATTCGCGGCAACTGGGCAGCGCACGGCTCGCCGAGCATCGTCGGCCATTACAGCCTGGCCTCGTTCGGCGCATTGGCGGTGCAACGCCTGCGCGCCGGCGAGCCGCTGGTGGTGCAAGACAATCGCCTCGAGTTCACCCCTGAAGACGCCGCCAGCTATCAGGCCTTGGGCGCATTGGCCACCGTGTGTTTCCCGCTGATCAAGCACGGCCGTCTCACGGCGTTGATGGCCGTGCATGACAAAGCGCCTCGGGTCTGGTCACCCTACGACCTGGCGTTGGTGGGCGAAGTCACCGAGCGCTCCTGGGCGCACATCGAGCGCGTGCGCGCTGATGCCGCCGTGCGCGAAGGCCTGGCAGCCTTCACCGAACTCAATGCCACACTGGAACAACGGGTGCAGGAACGCACCGCGGCCCTCACCCAGGCCGAAGCTGCGTTGCACCAGTCCCAGAAACTTGAAGCCATTGGTCAATTGACCGGCGGCGTGGCCCACGACTTCAACAACTTGTTGACCATCATTCGTTCCTCGGTGGACTTCCTGCGCCAGCCTGGGCTGTCCGAAGAACGCCGCCAGCGTTACATGGGGGCGGTGTCCGATACGGTGGAACGGGCCAGCAAGCTCACCAGCCAGTTGCTCGCCTTCGCCCGTCGCCAACCGCTGAACCCGGAAGTCTTCGATGCGGGCCAGCGGGTCAAGAACATCGCCGAGATGCTCGAAAGCGTCACCGGCGCACGCATCCGCGTACAGGTGCAATTGCCAGAGCGCCCCTGCCATGTGCGGGTTGACTCCAGCCAGTTTGAAACCGCCCTGATCAACATCGCCCTCAACGCCCGGGATGCCATGGACGGCCAGGGCACCCTGACCCTGCGCGTCGCCACGCTCGAGGCACTGCCGTGCATCCGCGGCGATGCGCAGGCACTCCAGCCATTTGTCAGCGTCTCCCTGACCGACACCGGCAGCGGTATTCCGGGCGATACCTTCGAGCGCATTTTCGAGCCATTCTTTACCACCAAGGCGGTCGGCAAAGGCACTGGCCTGGGCTTGTCCCAGGTGTTCGGGTTTGCCAAGCAGTCCGGTGGCAACGTCGACGTGGCCAGCCGCGTGGGCCAGGGCACGGTGTTTACCTTGTACCTGCCGGAAGTGGCCCCGCAAGCAATGCCCGACGTGCAGCAGCAGGAAGATCTTGCGCCGGTCCACACCGCAGCGCAGCGCCATATCCTCATCGTGGAGGACAACCTGGAAGTGGGCCGCTTCGCCAACCAGATCCTTCAGGACCTGGGCTACCGCACCACCTGGGCCACCGATGCCGAACAGGCACTGACCCTGGCCGGCGCCGATGCCCTGGCCTTCGATGGGGTGTTTTCGGATGTGGTGATGCCCGGCATGACCGGCGTGGCCATGGCCAAGGTACTGCGTCAGCGGCGCCCGGACTTGCCGGTGGTGCTGACTTCCGGCTACAGCGAAGAGTTGGCCGACAGCGGCTACGAAGGGTTCGAGTTCCTTGCCAAGCCCTACTCGGCCGATCAGGTGGCGCGGGCACTGACCAAGGCGATGCCCTAGCGACCAGGCCTGGTTGCCAAAGAAGCCCGCTTGCTACAATTTGAAGTCTTACTCCGCCACCGCCACCTGATTGCGGCCCTGGGCCTTGGCGCGATACAGCGCCTTGTCAGCCGTATTCATCAGGCCGTGCAGGTCTTGATCCTGAGTGTGGGTGGACGCAACACCGAGGCTGGCCGTCAACCCATGCACCGGCGCGGAGGACAGGCCGGAGATTGCCTTGATCAACTGTTCAGCGATAACCCGTGCGGTTTCCAGCGAAGTGTTGGGCAGCAGCACCGCAAACTCTTCTCCACCCAGGCGGCCGTACACATCAGCCTGGCGGAACGAAGCGCTGATCACCCCGCCAATCTGGCGCAACACCTGGTCACCGGCCTGGTGGCCGTAGGTATCGTTGATTTCCTTGAAGTGGTCCATGTCCATCATCAGCGCACACAGCGGCTGACGATTGTGGCGGCATTGTTCGTACAACACCTGGGCATGCTCGAAAAAGGCGCGGCGATTCATCAGGCCGGTGAGTTCATCGGTCTGTGCGGCGCGAGTGGAAATGTTGTGGGCACGCTCCATTTGCCGGGTCAGGCGAAAGGCTTTTTCCAGGGCATCGGACAACTTGCGCGTGGCGCTCACCACAAAGGTGGAAAACACCAGTACCGCGACGGCCACGCCCACTTGCATCGAGGAAGGCTGGAACAGCAACCATAGGGTACATGGCAGTAAAACCAGGCCCATGGACCCCAGCGTCATATAGCGATAGGCCGAGTAACACGACACTGCACTCACCGACATGCCCACGGTGAACAGCATCACCAGCGCCTGGGAGAGCCGGTCATCGGTGGGCATCACCGCCAACGCGCCAAAGCCCCAGATACCGGCCGACAGCATCAGCGTGGTCCAGTAGCGGCGCTCCCAGCGATCCGGGGTGCGCTCGGCGTTGGGGCAACGAAACCACTCCATGAACATCTGCAGTCGCAGCAACGTCGAGGCTGCCAGCGTCAATAGCCAGATCAGCATGACTTGATGATCAAAGCGGTCCCAACACAGCCAGCAGAGCATCATGGCGCCCAAGTAGCTGCCGAAGATGGCGGCAAATGACTGCCGGAACAGCTGGTGCAAACGATCAGTCCGCACCTGCTCCTCTATAAAGCAATCCTGGTCCTGCCCACGCCCAAGGCCATTCATGAAATTCGCCCGATTCGACTGCTACGACAAAGGCGCCATTGTGGCACCCTGCCAGTAGCGTGGACAACAGAATCCAGCACAGTAGAGCCTTTAAAGCGCTTCCGGACGCAGAATCAACACGCCAAGGGGCGGCAGATTCAGCGACAGCGACACCGCTTGACCATGACGGGGCTCATCCTGGGTGAACACCTCGCCCCCATTGCCGTAATTGGAACCTGCGTACATATCGGCGTCACTGTTGATCACTTCGCTCCAGCGCCCAGCAAAAGGTACACCGACGGCGTAACCCTCACGCGGCACCGGGGTGAAGTTGGCCACCACCAGCACCGGCTTGCCGTCCTTGCTCCAGCGCAGCCAGGCATAGACGCTATTGATGGCGTCATCGCCGATCAGCCACTGGAAGCCCTGGGGTGCGTCGTCCTGTTCATGCAAGGCCGGCTCTTCGCGGTACAGCCGGTTCAAGTCCCCCACCAGCTTTTGCACGCCTTTGTGCTCGGCGTATTGCAACAAGTACCAGTCCAATTGCTGGTCATGGTTCCACTCGCGCCATTGGCCGAATTCGCAGCCCATGAACAGCAGTTTCTTACCGGGATGCATCCACATGAACGCCAGATAGGCGCGCAGGTTGGCGAATTTCTGCCAGCGGTCGCCGGGCATCTTGTCGATCAGCGAGTGCTTGCCATGCACCACTTCGTCATGGGAGATCGGCAGGATGAACCGCTCGGACCAGGCATACACCAGGCCGAAACTCAGTTCGTTGTGATGGTGGGCACGGTACACCGGGTCCTGCTGGATGTAGTGCAGTGAGTCGTGCATCCAGCCCATGTTCCATTTGTAGTTGAAGCCCAGCCCGCCCTGTTGCGTCGGCTGGCTCACGCCCGGCCAGGCGGTGGATTCCTCGGCAATCACCAATGCACCCGGCGCTTCCTGGGCCACCACGTCGTTCAGATGGCGCAGGAAGTCGATGGCTTCGAGATTCTCACGGCCGCCATGGCGGTTGGGCACCCATTCGCCGGCCTTGCGCGAATAGTCGCGGTAGAGCATCGACGCCACGGCATCCACGCGCAGCCCGTCAATGTGGAAATGCTTGAGCCAGTGCAGCGCCGAAGCCAGCATGAAGCCGTGCACCTCGGTGCGGCCCAGGTTGTAGATCAGCGTGTCCCAATCCTGGTGGAAGCCTTCCAGCGGGTTGGCGTATTCGTACAGCGCAGTGCCGTCGAATTGCGCCAGGCCGTGGGTATCGGTAGGAAAATGCGCCGGCACCCAGTCGAGGATCACACCGATATCGGCCTGGTGCAGCGCATTGACGAAGTAGGCGAAATCCTGCGGCGAACCGAACCGCGCCGTGGGAGCAAATTGTGACAACGCCTGGTAGCCCCAGGAACCGCCGAACGGATGCTCCATGATCGGCATCAGCTCGACGTGGGTGAAACCCAGTTGCTGCACATAGGGAATCAGGCGTTCGGCCAGCTCACGCCAGTTGTATTGCCGGGCCACTTCGCCCGCCTCGTCCAACTCGCACTGCCAGGAGCCCACGTGCAGTTCATAGATCGACAACGGCGCGGTGGCCTTCTGCTTATCGACCCGCGCCTGCATCCATTCATGATCCTGCCAGTCCACCTGCAACGGTTCGGCCACCTTGGAGGCAGTGTCCGGCGGCAACTGGGTGGCCAGCGCCACTGGGTCGGCCTTGAGCGGCAGGATCCCATGGGCACCGAGAATTTCGTACTTGTAGGCCGCACCCGGTTGCAGGCGTGGGATGAAGATCTCCCACACGCCGGAAGGATGGCGCAAGCGCATCGGATGACGCCGACCGTCCCAGATATTGAAGTCGCCCACCACCGACACCCGCCGCGCATTCGGCGCCCACACGGCAAAGCGCACGCCCGCCACGCCATCGACGCTGGTCACCTGGGCGCCCAGGCAACTGCCAAGGTCGCGGTGATTACCTTCGGCGAACAGGTACAGGTCCATCTCACCCAGCAGCAGTTGCTGGAAGCTGTACGGGTCTTCGGTAATCTGCTCGCCACCAGCCCACTGGATTTTCAACAGGTACGGCTGACGGGTCTTGAACTGGCCGACAAACAGGCCCGGCACCTGGCTCGCGTCCAGGCTGCCGAGCGCCTCGCCACTGTCGCGGGCCAGCACCTGAACACTCAAGGCCTCGGGCAGGAATGCACGGATAAACTGGCCGCCGTGATCATCATCGTGTGGCCCGAGAATCGAGAACGGGTCGTGGTGTTCGGCGCGGACCAGCGCTTCGACGTCCTTGGACGCCGGCAATGCAGTCAGTTTCGGTTGCAGCGGTTCTTTATGTGTAAAGCTCATGACGTCTCCCCACCGCGTGCAGTGTTCGATATAGGTGCGATACCGCTCAACAATCCGTGCAACCCTTGCAGGGGCACCGGCAACCAGGTTGGGCGGTTTTCTGCTTCGTAAGCCACTTCGTACGCGGCCTTCTCCAGGCTGAACAACGTCAGCGCGGCGTCCTGGCCTTTGGCATCCTGCCAGTCATGCGCCAGTGTAGCCGTCGCCGCCTGATAAGCCCGGATAAAGGCCTGGCGTGCTTCCTTGAGGTAACGCTCTGTCACGCGTCTGCGCGCCTGGTCCGCCTCGGGCGAGTGATCCACCCCTTGAACATTCAGGGCCATCGCCGCCGCATAGTCGAATGAGCGCAATACACCGCTCACATCTTTGTACGGACTGTGCTTGCCACGTCGCTCATGCAATGGCCGCGCCGGCTCCCCTTCGAAGTCGATCAGGTAAGCATCGCCCTTCACCACCAGCACCTGGCCCAGGTGCAAGTCACCATGCACGCGGATGCGCAACCCGCCCGCCGTGGCTTTCGCCAAGGCCTGCACATGGCTGGCGATGGCTTTTTTCTGTGCCAGCAAATCACTGACCAGCACTTGATGCGCCGGGTTCAACTGGCTTTGATGAAGTTTGAGCAGGTGCAGCGCACGGTCCAGCTGCGCGCCGACATCCTTGGCCCAGGCCTGGGTGTCCTTGGCCGTGGTGACTTCGGGTTTGAAGGCCTTGTCGGTAGTTTTGGCGCCGAGCACCTGGTGCATTTCGCCGAGGCGCTGGCCGAGCAAGCCGGCAAAATCGGCCAGCTCGCCCAAGGCGTTGTAGTGTTGTTCCTGCTCGGAAATGGCCTCGGCCAGTTCGTCGCGGATCGCCCGCTCCAGGTTGTTCTGGGTCCAGCTCCAGGCGTCGCCCTGGTTGCTCAGGTAGCCCTGGGCAATCATCAGCAGATTGTCCTCGCCCTCGGCGTCGTGGCGCACCATCGACCCCAGTAGTGGCGAAATGTTCGGGTAGCCCGCAGCTGTCAGATAAGCACTCATCTCCAGTTCCGGGTGTACGCCGGAGGCGACTTTGCGGATCAGCTTGAGCACCAGGCTCTCGCCCACCACCACCGAGCTGTTGGACTGCTCGGCCGACAAGTAACGCACCTCCGCCTCATCCGTCAGTTGCAGCTTGGCCAAATGCGGTGTGGCAGCTAAGCGCAGCTCGCCGTCACTGGTCTCCAGCACGGTGCCCGCCTGCAAGCCCTGGATCACCGCACGGATGAAGTGCTCAAGGCTGAAGGCGTCGGTCACCAACCCCACCTGGCGCACCCGACGTACTCGGGCCAGCGCCAATTGCTGGGGCAAGGCGCTGGTGAATTGATCTTCGCCAAGGAAACCGAACGGCAACTGGTAACGGCTGACCTGGCCTGCGGCCGTCACCTCGACTTCACTGAGCAACACCGGATGCTGCGCGTCGCCAAATCGCACGCCGTAGGCAATGCGCACGCTGTCGATCGCCGTATCCTTGCCAGCGAACCAGCGGCGCTTGGGCAACCACGCCGGCAGAGCGGTCTGCTCCAGGGACGCTCGGCAAGGTTCTTCCAGCAGTTCTTCCATGCGTTTTTTCAATACCAATGTGGTGAAGTCCGGCATGCTCTGAGCCGGTTCCACATGCCAGCTGGGCATCTGGTTTTCCGGCGCCAGCACAAACCAGTAGAAACCGTAGGGCGCCAGGGTCAGCAGGAAATTCAACTGGCCGATGGGCGGGAACGCATTACCGCCAAGCATTTCCACCGGCACCATGCCGGCAAACGCCGACAGGTCCAGCTCCGCCGCCTGGGCACTGCGCGACACGTTGGCCACGCACAAGATGATCTCGTTGCGCCCGTCCTCACCGGTAAATTCGCGGGTATAGGCCAGGATGCGCCGGTTGCTCGGCGAGAGCATTTTCAGGCTGCCTCGGCCAAAGGCCTTGGACTGCTTGCGCACCGCCAGCATGCGCCGGGTCCAGTTCAGCAACGAATGCGGGTCCTGGGCCTGGGTCTCCACATTGACCGACTGATAGCCATATTGCGGGTCCATGATCGGCGGCAGCACCAGGCTGGCCGGGTCGGCCCGGGAGAAACCGCCGTTGCGGTCGATGGACCATTGCATCGGCGTGCGCACGCCATCGCGGTCACCCAGGTAGATGTTGTCGCCCATGCCGATTTCATCGCCGTAATACAGGGTCGGCGTACCGGGCATCGACAGCAGCAGGCTGTTGAGCAGCTCGACACGGCGGCGGTCGCGCTCCATCAGCGGTGCGAGCCGGCGGCGAATCCCCAGGTTGATCCGCGCACGCCGGTCGGCGGCGTAGTAGTTCCACAGGTAGTCGCGCTCTTTGTCGGTGACCATTTCCAGGGTCAGCTCATCATGGTTGCGCAGGAAAATCGCCCACTGGCAATTGGCGGGAATCTCCGGGGTTTGGCGCAGGATATCGGTGATCGGGAAGCGATCTTCCTGGGCCAGGGCCATGTACATGCGCGGCATCAGCGGAAAGTGGAAAGCCATGTGGCACTCGTCGCCGTCGTCGCCCTTTTTGTCACCGAAGTACAGCTGTGTGTCTTCCGGCCACTGGTTCGCTTCGGCGAGCAACATGCGGTCGGGGTAATGGGCATCGATCTCGGCGCGGATCTGCTTGAGCACGTTGTGAGTCTCAGGCAGGTTTTCGTTGTTGGTCCCATCGCGTTCGATCAAATAGGGGATCGCATCCAGGCGCAGGCCGTCGATGCCCATGTCCAGCCAATAGCGCATCACCGACAGCACGGCTTTCATGACCTGCGGGTTGTCGAAGTTGAGGTCGGGCTGGTGCGAGTAGAAACGGTGCCAGAAGTACTGGCCGGCGACCGGGTCCCAGGTCCAGTTGGACTTCTCGGTATCGAGGAAGATGATGCGCGTGCCGTCGTATTTCTGGTCGTCATCCGACCACACGTAGAAGTCCCGCGCAGCCGAACCGGGCTTGGCCTTGCGCGCACGCTGGAACCAGGGGTGCTGGTCGGAGGTGTGGTTGATCACCAGTTCGGTGATCACCCGCAGGCCGCGCTTGTGCGCCTCGGCGATGAAGCGCTTGGCGTCGGCCATGGTGCCGTAGTCACTGTGTACGCCTCGGTATTCAGCGATGTCGTAGCCATCGTCGCGGCGTGGCGAGGGGTAGAACGGCAGCAGCCAGATAGTGTTGACGCCGAGATCGGCGATGTAATCGAGCTTGGCGATCAGGCCGGGAAAGTCGCCGATACCGTCATTGTTGGAGTCGAAATAGGATTTGACGTGAACCTGGTAGATCACCGCGTCCTTGTACCAGAGCGGGTCCTTGATGAAGGTGGCAGCGTTGGGTTTCTTCGCCATTGGAAACTCCTGAAATACTTGAACCACTCGGTCAATGTGGGAGGTGCAGTGCGACGACTCGACCTGCACCCGATGATGGTGTGTCAGTTGATGAAGCTGTGGCTGACACACTGCTATCGGGGGCAAGTCGAATCGTCGCACCGCCCCTCCCACATTGACCGCGCGGGGCTTAAGAGGTGGTGATACGCCAGATCCCGAACGGCATCTGCGGCTCCAGCCGTGTCCACTGGTGCTTGCCATACCAGGTCCAGCGGTGGCCATTCATCAAGTCTTCGCCCTGGGTCTGGGCATCGTCCGGCAGCCCCAATTCCCACAGCGGCAACTCGAAGTTGGCCTCCTGCGCGTTGTAAGGGTCCAGGTTGACCGTCACCAGAATGAAGTTGCTGCCATCCTCGCTGCGCTTGCCGAAATACAGGATGTTGTCGTTCCAGGCGTTGTAGAGCTTGAGCCCCAAGTGTGTCTGCAGTGCCGGGTTCTGCCGACGAATGCGGTTGAGCTGGGCGATCTCGGCGATGATGTTGCCGGGGGCGGTGAAATCCCGTGGACGGATTTCGTATTTCTCCGAATCCAGGTATTCCTCTTTGCCGGGCACCGGGGCCGCTTCGCACAGTTCAAAACCCGAATACATCCCCCACAGGCCCGAGCCCATGGTTGCCAGCGCAGCGCGGATCAAAAAGCCCGGGCGCCCAGACTCGTGCAGGAAGCCAGGGTTGATGTCCGGTGTGTTGACGAAGAAGTTCGGCCGGTAGCATTCACGCCACGGCGATTCATTCAACTGGGTCAGGTACTCGCTCAACTCGGCCTTGGTATTGCGCCAGGTGAAGTAGGTGTAGCTCTGGGAGTAGCCGACCTTGCCCAGGCGCGCCATCATCGCCGGCGTGGTGAACGCCTCGGCCAGGAAGATCACTTCGGGGAACTTGGCACGCACATCGCTGATCAGCCATTGCCAGAACGGCAGCGGCTTGGTGTGGGGGTTGTCGACGCGAAAGGTCTTCACGCCCTCTTCCACCCAGCCCACCACGATATCGCGCAGCTCGATCCACAGGCTCGGGATTGCATCCGCCGCATAGAAGTCGACGTTGACGATGTCTTGGTATTTTTTCGGCGGGTTCTCCGCGTACTTGATCGTGCCGTCCGGGCGCCAGTTGAACCAGCCCGGATGCTCTTTGAGCCATGGGTGGTCCTGGGAACACTGGATGGCGAAGTCCAGGGCGATTTCCAGGCCGTGATCGGCGGCGGCCTGGACCAGGCGGCGGAAGTCGTCGCGGCTGCCCAGTTGCGGGTGGATGGCTTCATGGCCGCCCTCTTCGCTGCCGATCGCATACGGGCTGCCCGGATCATCGGGGCCGGCGGTCAGCGAGTTGTTCTTGCCTTTGCGGTGGCTGCGCCCGATGGGGTGGATCGGCGGGAAATACAGCACGTCAAAGCCCATGTCATGGATCATCGACAGGCGCGAATGCACGTCATTGAACGTGCCGTGGCGTGCGGGATCGTCTGTAATCGAGCGCGGGAACAGCTCGTACCAGCTGGCAAATAACGCCGCTTCGCGCTCCACATCGATCGGGTACACCGTGCTGATGCTCAGGTAGGCGCGGTGATCGGCCTGGGTCATCAAATGTGCACTGTCTTCGTGCAGGAACTGCGCAACCTGCTCTGTTTCCAGCAGCCCGGAGAGCTCGTGGTGCAGCAGCATCAGGCGGTCGCGCAGCTCGTTGTCACTGCGCTCGGCGGCCTGCAGCACCAGGCTGCGGCCTTCTTGCAGCTCGAGGCTGACCGGCACACCGGCCTCGTGCTTCTTGCGCAGTTCGTAGCAAAAGCTGGCGAAGGTGTCGATCCAGGCTTCGATGCAGTACTCGTGGGGGCCTTGCTGGGCCACGGTAAACGCGCCCTCCCAGCCATTATTGCCCACGTCGTTCATGACCACGCTGTGCCAACTTTCGTCTTGCAACGGGCGCCAGCGGATCAGCACGGCCAGCTTGTCATGGCCGTCGGCGAACACCTTGCTGGTGACGTTGACCCGCTGGCCGACCACGGCCTTGACGGCAAATTCGCCGCCGTCGATCACGGGGGTGGTGCTTTCGATCGCGATCCGTGGCAGCAACAGCGCCTGGGACAGCGGCAATAAGGATGGGTCTGGAACCTGTGTTTCAGCAGTCATCGAGCATCTTCCCCTTACGCCCTGTGGACGCTCTTTGCTTGATCCGAAATTCTGATACGGCAGCGCTCTCCCTGAGCAGAGCCGTCATAGGTCCGAGCCTGCGTGCCGGTTAAAAGTTCAGGTGGATGTGCCGCCATTGGGCGGGGAATCAATTCGCCCTGGCGGGTGTCCACCGATAGAGCAAAGCACAAAGGAGGCCACACCGATGACTATCCCGATCCCGGCTGAAACCCCGGACCCGAATATCGATAACCCGACCTTGCCACCGACCGAGCCAGAACCGATTCCGGAAAAAGAGCCACCGGAAAACCCGCCGCCGTCGGTGGAGGAGCCGCCAACAACGATGCCGCCGGTGATTGTCTGAACATTGTCAGAAGTGGAGGGCTCGCTCGTGCGCAGACATTGCTTCAGGCGCACGGGCGAACGGTTGAGAAAAGTAAAAATTCCCACTCAGCTGTCAGACCCGTCCTAAGCTCTAGCGATGCCACTCACTCTTACACTCATCCCGCGAGGGCGCATAACCACCGTCTTGGCTATATCGTGCAACCACAAGCCTCACGAGGATGAATCAATGTCGACTATCTATCCCCAGCAGGGCCGCTCATCGCCCGGCGTGCAGCCCACACTATCCAACTCCACGCCCGGCCAACCTGGGCTGACGTCTGAGCGTATCAATGGGCTGCTAAAGTCTGGCCCCAATTGTTCCATGCCCCACAAACAGCCCGAGCCGGCACCGAACACACCCGCACCTCGAGCATCTTCCGGGCCCGAGGCGCGCAACGCGGCGAGCGAACTTGAAACACTGTTGACCGAAACCAACATCGAAAAGATGTTGCGCGAACCAGATTCCAACCAAAGCAAGGAATTACTTGAACGGTCCAAGAAGCTTGCGAACGAAATCGCGATGAACACCCCTCACTCGGCGGCAAACGCCAAGACGCCTTGGGCATCCGTCAACCAGTTGTCCCATGACAAGATCACCGCACAGGCCAAAAAAGTCATCAACGAGATGGGAGAAAGGTATATAAAACAAGCCGAGCTCGACAATTTCTCTCAGGTTGCAAAGGCATTTGATAGCGACGGGGTGGGGGATAGCGTTGTGTACATGAACAACGCACAAAATGGCCTTGCCGACCTCAAGCAAAAATTTTCCAGAATCGAGGCAACAGCCAAAAAATTTGAGGAGATGGGCACACAGTTGAATGCGACGCTGCGCTCATCCCCTGCCAATACACCCTATAACGCTGACGCCAAAACCTACCGTTATGGTTCGCTCAGCGAGTCCCCATTGAATGCGCCCAGCGAAATCAAAAACTTTAACAACAACGACAAAATCGACCTGACCAACATCCAAAAACAGCTGAACACGCCATTGCACCTGGTGGAAAAATTTTCTGGAGCCCGTGGTGAAATGCAAATCCATTACCTGCCGAGCACCCGGACAAGCGTGCTCATCGTGGCGAACGATCCCGGAACCCCCCCTATGGTGATCAAGGTGTTTGGCGAGCTGCGTTATCAAAATCTGGTCACCTGACCAGACCTTGTTACCCAGTTTTCTTCTCCAGCAGCTTGACAATCCTCGGCATCACATTGAACACCACCAGGGCCAATAAAGTACTGAGCACAGCGGTCGACTCGCGTCCCAACCCCGCCGCTACCCCAATGGCGGCGGTCATCCACAACCCGGCTGCCGTGGTCAGGCCTTTGACGTGCTGGCCCTCTTCATCCTCATTGCCTTTGAGAATGGTGCCGGCACCGAGGAACCCGATTCCCGCGATCACCCCCTGCACCACCCGGCTCATTGCGTCCGCCTGATTTCCGGACATCTGCGGCACCATCACAAACAACGCGGCACCCAACGCCACCAGCATATGGGTGCGCACCCCGGCGGCCTTGCCCTTGCTCTCGCGTTCAAAGCCGAGGATACCGCCCAGCACTGCGGCGATCAGCAGGCGCACGGTGATCTGAGTAAGCTGCCTGGCGTCGCCGATGTCGGCGAATTCAGCCAGCAGGGTTTGCCACACTTCATGCCACCAGGCGTCCATGGATGCCGTCCTTTATCGTTATTGGTAAAGGATGGACAGCGGCGACCGCCAGTCAGTTGCCTGGAACCCCTGCACATCGCCGGCCCCTAACCTTGCATAGTCCACGAGAAAGGAGATCGGCATGCCCATTCGTATCGAAAACCAACTGTGCTACTTCATGCTCGACGACAACGGCCAGGAACAGAGCGTGCCAGCGACGCGGGTCAATATCGCGACCGACACCGACAAATCCATGTCCTACGTGGAGTTGGCCGCCGAGCGGATCTATATCACTGAAGCCGAGGCCGACGCCCTGACGGTCGCCGGGGCCCACGATGGACGCCAGCATGTAAAGGCCGAAGAACCTGGTTCGCTGATTTGATTGATCTGTATCAACACACACGTTGCAGCGCTGCACTCTAGGCGACACAGGGTGCAGCACATTGTCGCAGCACGCCGCACGCAGCCCATCTGATCCGCTTTTTATCACTCTACCTGAGTCTGTTATGCAAACAGTGTCCCGCGCATAGTTCATCGGCCTGATGGAGGCTGATGAGCGAACGACCATGAGCGAAAGAATCCCAACCGTGGAAACCTTTGAGCCCATACACCCAAAGAAGGTGAAGGCCAAATCCAGCGACAACCTGATTCATACCCGCAGTTTCACTGGCCTGTTCCGCACCTTACGGGTGAGCGGCGCGGGCTTGCTGTTCCTGGCGTTTTTCGGCACGGTCTGGTTGAACTGGGGTGGCCGGCAGGCGGTGCTGTGGGACCTGGCTGAAAGCAAATTCCACATCTTTGGCGCGACCTTTTGGCCCCAGGACTTCATCCTGCTGTCGGCCTTGCTGATCATTTGCGCTTTCGGCCTGTTTGCGATCACCGTGTTCGCCGGTCGTGTGTGGTGCGGCTACACCTGCCCGCAAAGTTCATTCACCTGGCTGTTCATGTGGTGCGAGAAAATCACCGAAGGCGAACGTAACCAGCGCATCAAACTGCAAGCCGCGCCCTGGAGCTTGAACAAACTGGCGCGGCGCTCGGCCAAGCACACCTTGTGGCTGGGCATCAGTGTGCTGACCGGGCTGACCTTTGTCGGCTATTTCACGCCGATCCGCCCCCTGGCCAGCGAACTGCTGACCTGGCAGATGGGCGGCGTCAGCCTGTTCTGGGTGCTGTTCTTTACCGGCGCCACTTACATCAACGCCGGCTGGTTGCGCGAAGCGGTGTGCATGCACATGTGCCCGTATGCGCGGTTCCAGAGCGTGATGTTCGACAAGGACACCCTGACCATTTCCTACGACGCGGCTCGCGGCGAACACCGTGGCCCGCGCAAACGTGAAGTGAAACCCGCCGATGTCGGCTTGGGCGATTGCATCGACTGCCAGCTGTGCGTGCAGGTCTGCCCTACCGGTATCGACATCCGCGACGGCCTGCAAATGGAATGCATCGGTTGTGCGGCGTGCATCGACGCCTGCGATTCGATCATGGACAAGATGGGTTACGCCCGCGGCCTGGTGAGCTACACCAGCGAACATCAACTGCAAGGCGGCAAGACCCACCTGCTACGCCCGCGCCTGATCGGCTACAGTGCGGTGCTGCTGGTGATGATCGCAGCCCTGGTGGTGGCCTTGGTGGAACGGCCGATGGTCTCGCTGGACGTGACCAAGGACCGTGGCATGTTCCGCGAAAACGCACAGGGCCTGATCGAAAACATCTACAGCCTCAAGGTGATCAACAAGACCCAGCAGCGCCAGAACTACCGTCTGGAACTGGTGGACGCGCAGGGCTTCCAGTTGCAGGGCAAGACCGAGATCAGCCTGGCACCGGGGGAAATCAGCGACGTGCCGGTGTCGGTGGCATTGCTGGCGGACAAACCGGCGAGCAGCTCGCAGACCTTGCGCTTCAAGGTCTCGGATGTGGACGAGCCGTGGATCTACAGTGCTGCCGACAGCCGCTTTGTGGCACCGCTGAACCGCTGAAAAACACATTTGAAAGGCTAATCAGGTCCTCATGAAACGCTACGAAAAATTTGCCGACGACATCGCAGAACTGATCCGCTCCGGCGTGCTCGGCCCCGGCCAGCGGGTGCCCTCGGTGCGCTATGCCAGCCAGACCTACGGCGTCAGCCCGTCTACGGTGTTCCAGGCCTATTACCTGCTGGAGCGCCGTGGCCTGATCCGTGCACGGCCGCGTTCCGGCTACTTCGTCAACACCCACGCGCCCAGCCCGTTTTCCGAGCCGGTGGTGAGCGAGCAAGTGCATGAGTCCACCGAAGTGGATGTGAGCGAGCTGGTGTTCTCGGTGCTCGACTCGATCAAGGACCCTAACACTGTGCCCTTCGGCTCGGCGTTCCCAAGCCCGATGCTGTTCCCGTTGCCGCGCCTGGCGCGGTCCCTGGCCAGCGCCAGCCGCGAAATGGACCCGCGCCTGGTGGTCACCGACATGTCGCCGGGCAACCCGCAACTGCGTCGGCAAATCGCCCTGCGCTACATGGTCGGCGGCCTGATGCTGCCCATGGAGGAGCTGCTGATCACCAATGGTGCTCTGGAAGCCCTGAACCTGTGCCTGCAAGCCGTCACCGAACCGGGCGACCTGGTGGCCATCGAAGCCCCGGCGTTCTACGCCTGCCTGCAAGTGATGGAGCGTTTGAAACTCAAGGCCGTGGAAATCCCGGTGCACCCGCGCGACGGCATCGACCTCAACGCCCTGGCGCAATCCCTGCAGCGCTATCCGATCAAGGCGTGCTGGACCATGACCAGCTTCCAGAACCCCATGGGCGCGACGCTGCCCGAGGCGAAAAAGCAGGCGCTGGTGGAACTGCTGCGCGAGCATCAGGTGCCACTGATCGAAGACGATGTGTACGCCGAACTGTATTACGGGCAACAGGCCCCTAAACCCGCGAAGGCCTTCGACACAGAGGGCCTGGTGATGCATTGCGGTTCTTTCGCCAAGAGCCTGGCTCCCGGCTATCGCGTGGGCTGGGTGGCGGCCGGGCGTTTTGCGCAGAAGGTCGAACGCCTGAAACTGATGACGTCACTGTGCCCCTCCATGCCAGCCCAGGCAGCAATTGCCGATTATCTGCAGCACGGCGGCTATGACCGGCACTTGCGCAAGTTGCGCTATGCCCTGGAAGAACAGCAAAGCGCCATGCTGGCGGCGATCGCGCGCTACTTTCCGGCACAGACGCGGGTCAGCCAACCGGCCGGTGGGTACTTCCTGTGGCTGGAGCTGCCGGAGCAGACGGATTCGTTGAAGTTGTTCCAGATGGCCCTGGCGCAGGGCATCAGCATTGCGCCGGGGCCGATCTTCTCGGCGACCCAGCGCTTCAGGAACTGCATTCGCCTGAACTACGGTAGCCCGTGGACCGAGGCGTCGGAAAAGGCGATGGAGACGTTGGGGCGGATTGTGCGGTCGTTTTAGTTGTAACACAGTCACTGGGACCTAACCGGCATGATGCCAACCAGTGACTTCTCCTTGATACCGAGTTCCTCATGTACACCAACAATAGCCCTGCAATCACCCTACACCTCACGGAGCAGAATTGGCGCAATGCTCCCAGCCACCCGGAAGGTCGACCATCCGGCGACCACCGTAGCGCCAAACAGATTATCAACGCCAATCCGGCGGTCAAACATCTATTACGGCGCCGAGACAGCTACCCCACTACCGACCTGCTCAAACGTCAATTGGGTGACTGGACTTCCGCGAATCCCAGCGCCCGTTCGCGCGCCGATGCAGCCTACAACCTGGCTCGGGTGGTCAACTTTCTGGATAACGTGAATGACCGCACAGTGGGCAACAGCGAAAGCCGCGATGGCAAAATCAACGGTTTTCACAATGCGGGCTATTCCACCCGCAAAAACTCGGAGGCACGCTTGCTGGTGGCCTTTGCGGAACAGGGCTACGAGGTGCTAAGAAACCTGGGCGCATGAATGCCCGGACTTCAGCGGCCACCGCCCAGATCGAGGAACGTCCCAGTGGCATACGACGCCTTGTCCGACAGCAGCCAGATAATCGCTTCAGCCACCTCATCCGGGCGCCCGCCACGGGCCATGGGGATACCGGATTCGAGTTTGCTGACCCGGTCCGGGTCGCCGCTCAGTGCATGGAAGTCGGTGTAGATGTAGCCAGGGCGCACCGCGTTGACGCGAATGCCCTCACCCGCCACTTCTTTTGATAGGCCAATGGTGAAGGTATCGAGCGCGCCCTTGGAGGCGGCATAGTCGACATACTCACCGGGCGACCCCAAGCGCGCCGCCACCGACGATACATTGACGATACTGCCGCCCTGCCCGCCATGCTTGGGCGACATGCGCAGCACCGCGTGCTTGGCACACAGGATCGGCCCCAGCACATTGGTCTTCATGATTTTCAGGATACGGAACTCGGACATTTCGTCCACACGGGACTTGTGTCCCACGGTGCCGGCGTTGTTGACCAGTGCGGTGACACGGCCCAGTTCGGTGTCGACGCGGTGGAACAGCGCAATCACTTCATCTTCAATGCTCACGTCGGCGCGCACGGTAATCGCCTGGGCGCCCAGCGCGCGGACTTGTTCGAGCACACGGTGGGCAGCCTCTTCGTCGGACTGGTAGTTGATGCAGATGCGGTAACCCTGGCGAGCGGCCAGCACTGCCGTCTCGGCGCCGATCCCACGACTGCCTCCGGTGATGATGACGACTTTGTCCATGCGTGCGGTCTCCTGATTCAACCTGATGTTTAGGGCTGGATCCAAGAATACCCGTCACGCACGGCTTTTGTCAGGCGCAAGCGCGTCTTCGGCACGCTGGATGTCGGCCATGAATCCGTCCGCCGGCAACGGATGGCCCAGCAGGTAACCTTGCAGGGAGTTACACCCCAGGCGCGTGAGAAAGCTCTGTTGCACATCGGTCTCCACCCCTTCAGCAACAATTCGCAGGCCCAGGGCCTGGCCGAGGGCGACAATGGCCGAGACGATGGCGGCGTCATCGCTGTCGTGCTCCAGGTCGCGCACAAACCCACGGTCGATCTTCAACTCGTTGGCCGGCAAGCGCTTGAGGTACATCAGGCTGGAATAACCGGTACCGAAGTCATCGATGGACAGATCGACGCCCATGTCCGACAACTGCTGCAACACCGTCATGCTCGCATCGGCATCGCTCATGGCGGTGGTCTCGGTGATTTCCAGGGTCAGGTTGTTGGCTGACAGCCGATGACGCTCAAGGGCCTCAGCCACGCTCCTGACCAACCCGGCGTGGCAGAACTGCAGCGCCGACAGGTTCACGGCGATGCGCCAGTCTTCATAGCCCTGGGCGTACCACAGGCTCATCTGGCGACAGGCTTCATTGAGTACCCATTCACCGATGGGGATGATCAGCCCGGTCTTTTCCGCCAGCTCGATAAACGTCGCCGGCAACAACAGGCCCTGCTGTGGATGCTCCCAGCGCAGCAGGGCTTCGGCCCCCACCGCAATACCACTGGCCGCGTCGAACTTGGGCTGGTAGTACAGGCGGAACTGCTCCCGCTCCACCGCATTGCGCAGGTCCTGCAACAACTGCAATTGCTTGCGTGCATTAGTGTTCATTGACGCATCGAAGAAACTGTAGCCGTTCTTGCCCATACCCTTGGCGTGGTACATCGCGGCATCGGCGTTCATCAGCAGTTCCTGGGGGTTATGGCCGTTGCCTGGGAACATGGCGATGCCGACGCTGGCGGAAATCTTCAGCTCATGCTCGGCCACCTGGAACGCACGGTTGATCAGCACCACCTGGCGTTCGGCAAGGCCGAGGGCGTCGTCCGGCTGGGTCAATTGCACCAGCAACACAAACTCATCGCCGCCGATGCGCGCCAGGGTGTCATGGCTGCGCAAGTCTTCACGCAGACGCAGGCCGACCTCGCGCAACAGCTGGTCACCCATATGATGGCCAAAAGCATCGTTGACCGGCTTGAAGCCGTCCAGGTCGATAAACATCAGCGCAAAGCAGCCGCCCTGCTCTTTCACCGCCTGCATGGCTTGCTGGATGCGGTCGGCGAGCAAGGTGCGGTTGGGCAGGCCGGTGAGCATGTCGTGCAGGGCCAGGTGGGTCAGCTCCTGGTTGGCCTGGCTCAGGGAGTCGGCGAGTACCGCCGTGCGCGCTTCCAGGCGTGCGTCGAGCAACGAAGTCAGTAAAGCGATGGCCAGCACCGCCAGGGTGGTGACCAGCACCAGGTTATCCAGGCCCTTGCCGCTCAACCCGTTCAGTGCCGCGCCGCAGAAGCTTTCATCGGCAAAGCGGGCCGCTGCCATGCCGGTGTAATGCATGCCGACGATAGCAAACCCCATCACCACCGCCGCTCCACCACGGGCCAGGCGCACATACGGCGTATTGCGGCGCAAATTATGGGCGATCCACAACGCTGCGCCGGAGGCCACCACCGCGATCAATAACGAAGCGCCAAACAACGTCGGGTCGTAGTCGATGCCCGGCGTCATGCGCATCGCCGCCATACCGGTGTAATGCATGCTGGCAATGCCGGTGCCCATGATCAGCGCACCCAACCCCAACTGCCAGGCCGGCAGGCGCGGTTGGCTGACCAGCCATAATGCAAAGCCGCTGGACAGCACCGCAATCAGCAACGACAGCGCGGTAATCCCCAGGTCGAAGCCCAGGGCAAACGGCAAGCGCAAAGCCAGCATGCCGATGAAGTGCATCGACCACACCCCCACCCCCATCGCCATGGACCCGCCAATGATCCATATATAGACGGCGCGGCCTTTGGCGGTGGCGATGCGCCCGGAAAGGTCCAGCGCGGTGTAGGAAGCGAGGATCGCGACGAACAGTGAGATCACGACCAGTGAGGGCGAATAACTACCGATGAGCATGGGACTTCTCGTGCACAAAGGGCCCGAGAGGCCCGTGCGAAATGGCAAAGCGGGCGATTGTAGCGAGAATAATTCTTGAACAGTTGATTAATTATCAGAGCGCCATTAGTGGCATTTTGACGCCAATCCTATGGCTCAGAAACGAGGGTTTGCTGAGGTCAAATATGGCGGTGAGCGGACCTATTGTGGTGAGCGGGCTTGCCCCGCGCTGGAGTGCGTAGCGCTCCCGTTTTTTGGGGCCGCTGCGCGGCTCAGCGCGGGGCAAGCCCGCTCACTACAGCAAGCCCGCTCATTGGATCGAGTTCATCGTTAATTTTTGTCGGCAATCGGCGTCTGTCCATCCCAGCCGCCGCCCAAGGCGGCGATCAGTTGCACACTGGCCACCAGGCGCGTCTGCAGCAAGGTCAGCACCGTGCGCTCGTTGCTCAACGCCGTGGCTTGCACGGTAACCACATCCAGGTAGGCAATCAGCCCGGCCTTGTACTGGTTCTGGGTCAGGCGCAGCGACTCGCGTGCTGCCGCCAGCGCTTCGTTGCTGACCACCGCCTCGTCCTCCAGCACCTTGAGTTGCACCATGTAGTTTTCCACTTCACGGAAACCATCCAGCACAGTCTGGCGGTACTTGGCGACGGTTTCGTCATAGGAGGCCACGGTGCGGTCGACTTCCGCCGAGCGCTGGCCGCCATCGAACAGGGTCATGGCCAGCTTCGGCCCCACCGACCAGAAGCGGTTCGGCAGGCTGATCCAGTCGGCGTAGGTGCTACTGGAATAACCACCGGCCAGGCTCAGGGTCAGGTCCGGGTAGTAGGCCGCCTTGGCCACGCCGATATTGGCGTTGGCGGCGATCACCGAGCGTTCGGCCGAAGCGATGTCCGGGCGACGTTCCAGCAGTTGCGACGGCAGGCTCACCGGGATCTGCGGCAGTGCCGGGATGTCTTTGCTGACCGCCAGGTTGAAGTTGGCCGGCGCCTCGCCGATCAACACCGCAATTGCGTTTTCCAGCTGGGCGCGCTGCCAGATCAAGTCGATCAGGCTGGCCTGGGTGGTCTTGAGCTGGGTTTGCGCCTGGGCCACCGCGTCCTTGCCGGAAACACCGGCGCGGTACTGGTTTTCGGTCATTTGCAGGGAGCGCTGATAGGTCTCCAGGGTCGCTTGCAGCAGGCGCGTCTGTTCGTCCATGACGCGCAGTTGCAGGTAGCTTTGCACCAGTTCCGACTGCTGGCTCAGGCGCATCGCTGCCAAATCCGCCGAGCTGGCTTCGGCACTGGCCTCGTTGGCCTCCAGGCCACGGCGCAACTTACCCCAGATGTCCGCCTCCCAGCTCACGCCCAACTGTGCGTTGAGGGTGTCGCGAATGCCGCTGCTGGAACTGCTCAGGCTCGCGCTGCTGCTGCCGGTGCCCTGGCTGGCGCGGGTTTTCCCCGCGCTCAGGTCGACGGTGGGGTAAAACGCCCCACGGGAACTGCGCACCAACGCCTGGGCCTGGCGAAAGCGTGCTTCGGCCTGGGCCACGGTCTGGTTGGAACTGTTCAGGCGCAGCACCAGGTCATTGAGCTGGCGGTCGCCGTACAACTCCCACCAGGCACCACGGGCCAGGGAATCACTGGGGGTGGCCTGGCGCCACCCCTTTGCTTCCTTGAATTGCGCCGGTTCGACCACTTCCGGGCGTTTGTAGTCGGGGCCGACGGCGCAGGCGCTGAGCAACACGCCGCAGAGCACCAGGCTCGCCACGCGGCAGCCCCGGAACAGGGCCAATCGGGCAAAGGTTGAATCGGTCATAGCGCAGTGTCCAGGGCAGCATCGGTCCGCACGCCGCGCCAGGCGTTGAAGCGATGGCGCGCGCGGTCGAGATAAAGGTAAACCACCGGGGTGGTGTAAAGGGTCAGGACCTGGCTGAACACCAGGCCGCCGATAATGGTCAGGCCCAGCGGACGACGCATTTCCGCGCCATCGCCGGCACCCAGCAACAGCGGCAAGGCGCCGAGGATGGCCGCCAGGGTGGTCATCAGGATCGGCCGCAAGCGCAACAAGCACGCACTGCGGATCGATTCGAGCGGCCCCATGCGGTCATTGCGTTCCAGTTGCAGCGCCAGGTCGATCATCAGGATCGCGTTTTTCTTCACCACCCCGATCAACAGGAACAGGCCCAGCAGCGAGATCAGGCTGAACTCGCCTCCCGTCAGGTAGATGGCGAGCATGGCGCCGACACCCGCCGAGGGTAAGGTCGAGAGAATGGTCAACGGGTGAATGTAGCTTTCGTACAGGATGCCCAGCACCAGGTACACCGCCACCAGCGCGCCAAGGATCATGAACGGCTGGCCCTTTTGCGTGGCCGCAAAGGCATCGGCAGTGCCGGCCATCTTGGCGATCACATCTTCCGGCAAGCCGACCTTGGCAATTGCCCGTTCGATGGCCGCCGTGCCCTGCTCCACCGTCACGCCGGGCGCCATGTCGAAGGCAATGTTTTCCGAGGCGAACTGGCCTTCGTGGCTGACGCGGTCGTCGGCCAGGCTGTTCTCGTAATGGGCAATGGTCGATAACGGCACCCGTGCGCCCGTGGACGTGATCACCTGCATCTGGTTGAGGGTGATCGGGTCCTGGGCGTATTTCGGGTTGACCTCCATCACCACCTGGTACTGGTTGAGGCTGTCGTAGATCGTCGAAATCTGCCGCTGGCTGTAGGCGTTGTTCAGTACGGCCGTGACCATGTTCATGTCGATCCCCAGGCGCTTGGCCTGGTCGCGGTCGACAATCAATGTGACCTGCGCAGCGCCCCGGCCTTCGCGGGCGTCGATGGCGGTGAGTTCCGGCAACTCGCGCAGGGCTGCGACCACTTTCGGGTACCACAGGCGCAGTGCCGCCAGGTCGCCGCTTTGCAGGATGTAGGAATACTGCGCACTGGTCTGGTCACGGCTGCCGCCGAATTGCAGGTCCTGGTCGGCCATCAGGAACAGCCGCCCGCCCGGCACCAGCGGCACGTCCTTGCGCAAACGCTCGATCACCGCCTGGGCGGAAACCTTGCGCTCGCTGATCGGCTTGAGGCGAACCAGCATCACCGCGTTGTTGGTGCCGTTGTTGCCGCCAATGAAGCCGGCCACGCTGAGCACCGCCGGATCCTTGAGTACCGCCTTGCGGAAGGTCTCCATCTTCGGCTGCATCACGCTGAACGACAGGCCGTCGTCACCGCGTACAAAGCCGATCAATTGGCCAGTGTCCTGCTGGGGCATGAAGGTTTTCGGCACCACCACGTACAGCGCCACGTTCATGCCGATGGTCAGCAACAGGCTGAGCAGGGTCAGGCGCCGGTGGCGCAGCACCCAGTCCAGGCTGGTGGCGTAGCCGGCGACCATGCGATCGTTGATCTTCTGGCTCCAGCGCTGCAAACCGGTCATCTGCGTTTTGACGTGGGGTTTGAGCCAGCGCGCGCAGAGCATCGGGGTCAGGGTCAGCGAGACAATCAGCGACACAATGATCGCCGCCGACAGGGTGATGGAAAACTCGCGGAACAGATTGGTGACAATCCCGCCCATGAACAGGATGGAGAGGAACACCGCCACCAGCGATACGTTCATCGACAGCAAGGTAAAGCCGACTTCCTGGGCGCCCAGGTACGCCGCCTTCATCGGCGGCACGCCTTCGTCAATGTGCCGGGAGATGTTCTCCAGCACCACGATGGCATCGTCCACCACCAGGCCGGTGGCCAGGATCAACGCCATCAGCGAAAAGTTGTTCAACGAGAACCCGTACAGGTACATCACCGCGAAGGTGCCCACCAGTGACACCGGTACCGCCAGCGTCGGGATCAGCGAGGCGCGGAAATTGCCCAGGAACAGGTACACCACCAGGATCACCAGCCCCACGGCAATCAGCAAGGTCATCTCGGCTTCATGCAAGGTGGCGGTGATCACCGGGGAGCGGTCCATGGCCAGGCTCAGCTTGACGCTGGACGGCAACACCGCCTGCAACGCCGGCAACTGCGCCTTGATCTGTCGCACCGTCTCGATGATGTTGGCGCCGGACTGGCGGTTGATCACCAGCAGTACCGCCGAGTCGTTGTTGAAGAAACCACTGTTGTAGCGGTCTTCCACACCATCGCTGATCTTGGCCACATCACCCAGACGCAAGGCTGCGCCATTCTGGTAGCGAATCAGCAGTGGCTCGTAGTCCTTGGCTTTTTCCAACTGGTCATTGGCCTGGATCTGCCAGTTGCGCTCGCTGTCTTCCAGGGAACCCTTGGGTCGGCGCTGGTTGGCGTTGGCGATGGTGTTGCGCACATCGTCGAGGGCCACGCCGTACTGGTCGAGGGCCTTGGGTTCCAGCTCGATGCGCACCGCCGGCAAGGAGCTGCCGCCAATCTGTACTTCGCCCACACCCGGAACCTGCGAGAGGCTCTGGGACAGGATGGTCGAGGCCAGGTCGTACAGCTGGCCCTTCTGCAGCACGTCCGAGGTCAGCGACAGCACCATGATCGGCGCCTGGGACGGGTTGATCTTCTTGTAGGTCGGCATGCTGCGCATACCGCTGGGCAGCAGGTTGCGCGAGGCGTTGATCGCCGCTTGCACTTCCCGCGCCGCGCCGTTGATGTCGCGGTCGGAGTCAAACGCGAGGATCACCCGGGTCGAGCCCTGGCTCGACGAACTGCTCATGGTGGTGATGCCGGCAATCGCGCCGAACGAGCGCTCCAGCGGCGTGGCCACGGTAGACGCCATCACTTCGGGGCTGGCGCCGGGCAAGCTGGCCGACACCACGATCACCGGAAAATCGATCTGCGGCAGCGGCGATACCGGCAGCAGGTTGAAGCTGACGCCGCCGAGCAACAGGATCGCCAGGCTCAGCAGCATGGTCGCGACCGGCCGGCGGATGAAAGGTCCGGACAGGTTCATGACTCAACCGGCTCCAGGCTTTGCGGCTCTTTGCGCCAGCGGCGGCCGAGGCGATCGAAGTACAGGTAGATCACCGGCGTGGTGAACAGCGTCAACACCTGGCTCACCAGCAGCCCGCCGACCATCACCAGGCCCAGCGGTTGGCGCAATTCCGCGCCGGAACCGGTGGCCAGCATCAACGGCACCGCGCCGAACAACGCTGCCAGGGTGGTCATCAGGATTGGCCGGAAGCGCAGCAGCGCCGCCTGGTAGATCGCAGTCTGCGGGTCGAGGCCCTGGTTGCGTTCGGCGTCGAGGGCGAAGTCGATCATCATGATCGCGTTTTTCTTGACGATACCGATCAACAAAATGATGCCGATGATCGCGATCATGCCCAGGTCATTGCCGCTGAGCAGCAACGCCAGCAACGCCCCTACCGCCGCCGACGGCAAGGTCGAGAGAATGGTGATCGGGTGAATGTAACTCTCGTAGAGCACACCGAGCACGATGTACATGGTGACCACCGCCGCCAGGATCAGCAGCAAGGTGCTCGACAGCGACGCTTCGAACGCCTGGGCCGCGCCCTGGAACTGGGTTTGCACGCCCACCGGCATGCCGATGTCTTTCTGGGTCTGGTTGATCAGCTCCACGCCTTTGCCCAGCGCGACGCCGGGGGCCAGGTTGAACGACATCATCACCGCCGGGAACTGGCCGATATGCGTAATTGCCAACTGCGCCTGGCGCTGTTCCACGTGGGCTAGGCTGGAGAGGCGCACCTGGCCGCCATCGGTGGTTTTCACGTGGATCTGGTTCAGCGCGTCCGGCCCAAGGGTTTCGCCGGACTGGGCCTGCAACACCACGCGGTACTGGCTGGCCTGGGTATAGATGGTGGAAATCTGCCGCTGGCCGAAGGCGTCGTACAGCGCATCGGTGATGGTCGACACGCTCACACCCAGCCGCGAGGCCGCATCACGGTCGATCACCAGGTACACCTGCAAGCCTTTGTCCTGCAGGTCGCTGGCCACATCCGTGAGTTCCGGCAACTGACTGAGCGCATGCACCAGCTTGTCGCTCCACAACGCCAGCAGTTCGGCGTCCGGCGAGGACATGCTGAACTGGTACTGGGTACGGCTCACACGGTCTTCGATGGTCAGGTCCTGCACCGGCTGCATGAACAGGCGGATGCCCACCAGCTTGTCGATTTCCGGTTGCAAACGGGTGATCACCTGGGCCGCGCTCAGGTCACGCTGGCCGTGGGCCTTGAGGTTGATCAGCAGTCGGCCGCTGTTGAGGGTGGCGTTATCGCCGTCCACACCGATATAGGATGACAGGCTTTCCACGGCGGGATCGGCCAGGATGATCTTGGCCAGTTCCTGCTGGCGCTGGCTCATGGCGGCGAAGGAAATTGATTGCGGCGCCTCGGAAATGCCCTGGATCACGCCGGTGTCCTGCACCGGGAAGAACCCCTTGGGCACCACCAGGTACAGGAATACGGTGAGGCCCAGGGTGGCGATAGCCACCAGCAGGGTCAGCGGCTGGTGCTTGAGCACCCACTGCAACATGCTCCCGTAACGCGCAATCAACCAATCGATCCAGGCGCCGCTGGCCTTGTAGAAGCGGCTTTGCTCTTGCTCCTTGGGCTCACGCTTGAGCAAGCGCGCGCACATCATCGGCGTGAGGGTCAGGGACACCACCAGGGAAATCAGGATCGCCACCGCCAGGGTGATGGCGAATTCGCGGAACAGGCGCCCGACTACGTCAGCCATGAACAGCAGCGGGATCAGCACGGCGATCAACGAAAGCGTCAGGGAAATCAGGGTGAAGCCGATCTGCTTGGCGCCCTTGAGGGCAGCGGCCAGCGGCGTTTCGCCTTCCTCGATATAGCGCGAAATGTTCTCCAGCATCACGATGGCATCGTCCACCACAAAGCCGGTGGCGATGGTCAGCGCCATCAGCGTCAGGTTGTTGATGGAGAATCCGGCCAGGTACATCACGCCAAAGGTGCCCACCAGGGACAGCGGCACGGCGATGGACGGGATGATCGTGGCACTGACCCGGCGCAGGAACAGGAACGTCACCATCACTACCAGGGCGATGGCGATGAGCAATTCGTGTTGCACATCCTTGACCGAGGCGCGGATGGTCTGGGTGCGGTCGGTGAGCACCGTCACGTCGAGGCCGGCCGGCAGGTTGTCGGTGATGCTCGGCAGCAACGCCTTGATGCGGTCCACCACCTCGATCACGTTGGCGCCCGGTTGGCGCTGGATATTCAGCAACACGGCCTGGTTTTCGTTGGCCCAAGCGGCGAGGCGTTCGTTTTCGGCGCCGTCGACGATCTGCGCCACGTCCTTGAGGCGCAGTGGCGCGCCGTTGTTGTAGGCCAGGATCAGTTCGGCGTATTGCGCGGGCGAGACTAGCTGATCGTTGGCATCGAGCATCGACACACGGGTCGGCCCGTCGAAATTGCCCTTGGGCTGGTTGACGTTGGATGCAGCGATCAGCGTGCGCACATCGGACAGGTTCAAGCCGTTGGCCGCCAGGGCCTCCGGGTTGACCTTGATGCGCACCGCCTGGCGCTGGCCGCCGGCGATGCTGACCATGCCGACGCCGCTGATCTGCGCGATTTTCTGCGCCATGCGCGTATCGACCAAGTCATTGAGCTTGGGCAGCAGCATGGTCTTGGAGGTGATCGCCAGGGTCAGCACCGGGGTATCCGCCGGGTTGACCTTGTTGTACACCGGCGGCGCCGGCAGGTCCTTGGGCAACAGGTTGGTGGCGGCGTTGATCGCGGCCTGCACCTGTTGCTCGGCGACGTCCATGTTGATGTCGAGGTTGAAACGCAGGGTCAGCACCGACGCGCCACCGGAACTGGTGGAGGCCATCTGCGTCAGGCCGGGCATCTGCCCGAACTGGCGCTCCAATGGCGCGGTGACCGCGCTGGTCATCACGTCCGGGCTGGCGCCGGGGTACAGGGTCATCACCCGGATCGTCGGGTAATCCACCTGGGGCAAGGCCGACACCGGCAACAAGCGGTACGCGATGATGCCGGCCAGGACAATGGCCAGCATGCTCAGCGTGGTAGCTACCGGGCGAAGAATAAACAGCCGCGACAGGTTCATGAACCGACCTTTTGCGCCTTGCCGGCGGTGGCGCCGGTCTCCCCTTTGGCCGCAGGCTTGCCTTGCAGGTGTTCGGTCGGGGTGGTCGGCACTTCGCTGCTGTCGTTGACCACTTCGATCTCGCTGCCATCCTTGAGACGGTCGGTGCCTTCCAGCACCACGCGGTCGCCCGCCTTGAGGCCCTCTTTGATCACGGTGTTGTCGCCATCGGTATCGCCGACCACCAGGGGCTGCATCTTGACCTTCTTGTCACCGTCCAGCACGTAGACAAAGGTGCCGCTGTTGCCGAACTGGATCGCCGCCGACGGCGCCAGCACCACGTTATGCAGGGTGTCGGCCAGCAGGTGCACATTGACGAACTGGTTGGGGAACAGCGCCTGGTCCTTGTTATCGAAACGCGCCTTGAATTTCAGGGTGCCGGTGGTGACGTCGATCTGGTTGTCCAGGCTCTGCAGCACGCCAGTGGCCTGTTTCTTCACGTCGCCACGGTCCCAGGCCTCTACTGGCAGTTTGTTGCCGGCGTGGTAGCGGGTGAGCACGGTTTCCAGGGTGTTTTCCGGCAGGGTGAAGGCCACGCTGATCGGCTGGGTCTGGGTGATTACCGCGAGGAAGGTGGTGTCGTTGGCCGCCACCAGATTGCCCACGTCGACCTGGCGCAGGCCAACGCGGCCGCTGATCGGCGCACGGATCTTGGTGAATTCGAGGTTGAGCTTGGCGTCATCCACCGCGCCCTGGTTGGTCTTGACAGTGCCCTGGTATTGCAGGACCAATGCTTCGGCGGTGTCCAGGGTCTGTTTGGCGATGCTGTCCTGGGCGTACAGGTCGCGGTAACGCTGCACGTCGACCTGGGCGTTTTTCAGCTGGGCCTGGTTCTGCATCAGCGTGCCCTGGGCCTGGAGCAAGGCGTTCTGGTAGCTGCGCGGGTCGATCTCGGCGAGCAGGTCGCCGGCCTTGACCATCTGGCCTTCTTCAAAGGCGATCTTCACCAGCTCGCCGCCCACCCGGCTACGCACATTGATGGTATTGAGCGCGGTCACCGTGCCCAGTGCCTTGTAGTACACCGGGAATTCTCCCAGCACGGCCGGGGCCACGCGCACCGGCACCGGGCCGGCCGAGCCGCCGAACCCCGGGCGCATCATCCCCGTCTTGCCGGCATGGCCCGCAGGCTTTTCGGCGCCATCCTTATGGCTGCCGGGCCAGAATTTCCAGCACAGGCCGGCAATAACCAGCAGCACAAGCAGGCCGAACAGCCAGCGGCGGGACTTACGGGGGGAGGATTGCATGGAATGATCAACCATTGGGCGCGAGAGCTTCTTCTTTGGGAGGCTGAAAGATAAGCACTGGGGCGCATTTAGAAAAGCGCCTTTACCGGCTATTTACCTTGGGCTTACAACTTTTAACTGCTGATCTTAGTCTGCCCGCTATTTCGCTAAGCAGTTGAGGCACAAATAAAAACGGCCTGGACTAGGCCAGGCCGCAATCATGCATCAAGCGTGTTACTGCAAAACGACAGTAACGTACCGAAACAGTTACTTCAAAACAGCCAGGGCTGCTTCGTAGTTCGGCTCCTGGCCGATTTCCGCAACCAGTTCGCTGTGCAGCACGTTGTTGTTCTCGTCCAGTACCACCACGGCGCGGGCAGTCAGGCCC
This sequence comes from Pseudomonas sp. FBCC-B1565, assembly GCF_059133265.1. NCBI lineage: Bacteria > Pseudomonadati > Pseudomonadota > Gammaproteobacteria > Pseudomonadales > Pseudomonadaceae > Pseudomonas > Pseudomonas sp. FBCC-B1565. The sequence goes on along the minus strand of NZ_CP101438.1, from coordinate 2,971,835 downwards.
TGCAGTGGGCCGTCGGCGAGGGAAACGCCGTAGTCGACAGCGAAGTCGGCGTTGCGGAAGTCCGACAGGCTCAGCACATTGTCCAGGCCTTCGGTGCCGCAGAAACGCTTCTGGGCAAACGGCAGGTCAGAGGAAATGCACAGCACGACCGTGTTGCTCAGGTCGTTGGCCTGGGCGTTGAACTTGCGTACCGAGGTCGCGCAGGTCGGGGTGTCAACGCTTGGGAAGATGTTCAGCACCTTGCGCTTGCCGGCGAAGGTTTCCAGGGTCGCTTGCGACAGGTCGGTAGCAACCAGGCTGAACTCGGGAGCGGTGGAGCCGGTTTTCGGCAGTTCGCCTTCAACCTGGACAGGATTACCACGAAGGGTGACTTGAGCCATGAACAGAATCCTTATGCTGGGTTTGATGAAACGAATTCGAGAGGCGGAAGTTAACCACAAAGTGCGATGGCTACCTACCGCCAGACATAAATTGTCATGCCGCCGGTTATGGTTTAATTGCGCGCCGATCGCCCTGCCCTTCAAGGAACCTGTTGTTGATGAATCAGCCTGCCACCAAAGTCCTGGTCATTGGTTATGTCTGGCCGGAGCCGTGTTCCTCGGCCGCAGGCGGGCACATGATGCAGATTCTTCAGAGCTTTCTTACACAAGGCTGGGACATAACCTTCAGCAGCCCCGCGACCATCGGCGAGCACAAGGCCGATTTGCCTGCACTGGGCATCGCCGAATGCGCCATCGAACTCAATAACCGCAGTTTCGATGATTTTATTCGCGAGTTGGCCCCGGATATCGTGCTGTTCGACCGTTTCATGATGGAGGAGCAGTTCGGCTGGCGCGTCGAAAAATGCTGCCCAGGCGCCCTGCGTGTCCTGGAAACCTCCGACCTGCAAAGCTTGCGCGATGCCCGTCACCAACGCGTCAAGGATCACCTGAAGGCGCATCCCGACACCGAGGACTTCAGCGCGTTGTTCTGCCCGGCACTGCCGGAAGAGTTCCGACTAATGGCCGAGACCGACCTGGCCAAACGGGAAATCGCGGCGATTTACCGCTGCGACATCAGCCTGATGATCTCCGACGTGGAAATCCGCCTGCTGACCGAGCACTTCAAGGTGCCGCCCGCCCTGCTCCACTGGTGCCCGCTGATGCTGGAGCGGCCGACCGAGCCCTTCGCGCCATTTGAAGACCGCGCGCATTTCCTCAGCATCGGCAACTTCCGCCACGCCCCCAACTGGGATGCGGTGCTCTGGATGAAAAACAGCCTGTGGCCGCTGATCCGCCAGCAACTCCCGGGAGCGCAACTGCACATTTATGGCGCCTACACCCCGCCCAAAGCCACGGCCTTGCATAACCCGGCACAAGGGTTTCATGTGATGAACTGGGCCGAAGACGCCTTGCAAGTGATGACGGCGGCGCGCATCTGCCTGGCACCGTTGCGGTTCGGCGCCGGGATCAAGGGCAAGCTGGCAGATGCAATGCTCTGCGGCACGCCAAACGTCACCACGCCAATCGGCGCCGAGGCCATGGGGGATGAACAGCCATGGCCTGGCGCAGTAGAACAGAGCGCACCTGCCCTCGCGGCGGCGGCGGTGGCGTTGTATCAAGACCGTGAACGCTGGACCCAGGCCCAGGAAGACGGTCGCCAACTGCTGGCCCGGCGGTATGACCAGGACATCCACGGCCCGGCGCTGGTGGCCTGCCTGGAGCAGTGCCGTCAACACCTCGCGGCCCATCGACGCGATAACTTCACTGGCAGCATGCTGCGCCACCACGCCCATAAAAGTACCCAGTACATGTCGCAGTGGATCGAGGCAAAAAACCGCAACGTATAAACATCGACGCTGGCGAGGTCGTGCGCAAGGGGGCATTATCCTACGCAGCAACCACAATAAAGCGACGGCAGCATGACCCGAGCAGCGCGCATCACCGACCCTTCCTACGAACTGATGGACGACCACAACGGCCTGTCCATCATCTATCGCCAACACGGTTTCCCTTGCCCGCTGGTGCGCTGGCACTTCCACAAGGAATACGAGCTGCACCTGATCGTCGCCAGCTCCGGCAAGGTGTTTATCGGCGACTATATCGGCAACTTCTACCCGGAAAGCCTGTTTCTCACCGGCCCCAACCTGCCCCACAACTGGATCAGCCAGGTGGACGAAGACGAGGTGGTGCCCAAGCGCGACATGCTGGTGAATTTCACCGATGAACTGTTCGAGCACGGCAGCCACATCTTCGCCGAACTCAAAAGCCTGGCACCACTGCTGGAACGCGCGCAGTACGGCATCGAGTTTCGCTGCAAAAAGACCATCGCCCAGGCCATGACCCTGATGCAACGCATCGAGGACGCCCAGGGCATGGCGCGCCTGGGGCACTTCTTTATCCTGCTGGAAGTATTGAGCGCCTGCGAGGACTACCAACTGCTGTCCGGTGTGACCACGCCGCAACTGGCCGATGAACACAGCATCGACCGCACCAACCGTGCAGTGGATTACATTTTTGCGCACTACGCGCGCGAGTTGCCGCTTGAGGAAGTGGCGGAATACCTGGGGATGAAGCCGACTTACTTCTCACGCGTGTTCAAACAGGCTACCGGGCGTACGTTCATCGAATTCGTCAATCGTTTGCGTATCAGCAAATCCTGCGAGTTGTTGGCCGATGGGGATAAAGCCGTGACGGATGTGTGTTTCGAGTCGGGCTTCAACAATATTTCCAACTTCAACCGACGCTTCCAGCAGCTTAAAGGCATGACCCCTTCCCACTACCGGCGCCTGGCGGTGCAGCGGCTCACCGAACAGAACCTGGCTTAATAGTTTCAGCCGGCTTGAGCCCGAGTGCAAAAAAGTATCAGTGCCAGTGCGCCCAAGGATTTGTCACAACCCCATTTCGAGGCTGTAATCAACGCACACTCTTCCTGACAGCTCGTGGGAAGACACAACAACAATAACTGTCCTTCTGTAGCCCCCTGGGCGCGGAAACGGAGTGCGCGATGAAATTCACAGCAAAAGTTCTGCTTGCCTCTACCTGCTTGACTATCAGCGCCGTCAGCCTTGGCGCGCAGACCCTGACCATTGCCACCGTCAACAACAGCGACATGATCCGTATGCAAAAGCTCTCGAAAACCTTCGAGGCCGAGCATCCGGAGATCAAGCTGAACTGGGTGGTGCTCGAAGAGAACGTACTGCGTCAACGCCTGACCACCGACATCGCCACCCAGGGTGGGCAGTTCGATGTATTGACCATCGGCATGTACGAAGCTGCACTGTGGGGCGCCAAGGGTTGGCTGGAGCCGATGAAGGATCTGCCGGCGTCCTACGACCTCGACGATGTATTCCCTTCAGTGCGTGACGGTTTGTCCGTGAAAGGCTCGCTGTACGCCCTGCCGTTCTACGCCGAAAGCTCGATCACCTATTACCGCACCGATCTGTTCAAGGACGCCGGGCTGACCATGCCCGAGCACCCGACCTGGACCCAGATCGGCGAATTCGCCAGCAAACTCACCGACAAGAGCAAAGAGCAATACGGCCTGTGCCTGCGCGGCAAAGCCGGTTGGGGCGAGAATATGGCGCTGATCACCACCCTGGCCAACGGCTACGGGGCGCGCTGGTTCGATGAGAAATGGCAGCCGGAATTCAACGGCCCTGAATGGAAGGACGCGCTGAACTTCTACGTCGACAACATGAAGAAATCCGGCCCGCCGGGCGCTTCCAGCAACGGTTTCAACGAAAACCTGGCGCTGTTCAACAGCGGCAAGTGCGCGATCTGGGTGGATGCCAGCGTGGCCGGCTCGTTCGTCACCGACAAGACCCAGAGCAAAGTGGCTGACCATGTCGGCTTCACCTTTGCCCCTCATGAAAAGACCGACAAAGGTACGTCGTGGCTGTACTCCTGGAGCCTGGCCATTCCAACCAGTTCCAAGGCCAAGGACGCCGCCAAGGTGTTCACCAGCTGGGCCACCTCCAAGGAATATGGCGCTTTGGTTGCCAAGACCGATGGCGTTGCCAACGTACCACCAGGCACGCGCAAGTCGACCTACAGCGACGAGTACATGAAAGCCGCACCGTTTGCCAAGGTGACGCTGGAATCGCTGAAAGTCGCCGACCCGACCAAGCCGACGCTCAAGCCGGTGCCGTATATCGGTATCCAGTTGGTGACTATCCCTGAATTCCAGGCGATCGGCACCCAGGTCGGCAAGTTCTTCTCGGGCGCGCTGACCGGTCAGCAGACGGTGGACCAAGCCTTAACCGCCGCACAGACCACCACCGAGCGTGAAATGAAGCGGGCGGGCTACCCCAAATAACCCAGGCCCACCCACAGTCAAATGTGGGAGGGGGCTTGCCCCCGATAGCAATCCAACAGTTGATGAATGTGTGACTGACACACCGCTATCGGGGGCAAGCCCCCTCCCACATTGACCGCGCTCCGATTCGTATCTGACTGGTCTTGACCCTAATGAATACACCCGCCAAAAACCGCCTGACCAACCCCGGCTGGTTCCTCGTCAGCCCCTCGGTGGCCTTGCTGCTGCTGTGGATGATCGTGCCGCTGGGCATGACCCTGTACTTTTCGCTGATCCGCTACAACCTGCTCTACCCCGGTGAAAACCAGTTTGTCGGGCTGGAGAACTTCACGTATTTCGTGACCGACTCGGGCTTCCTGCCCGGTGCTACCAATACCCTGTTGCTGGTGGGCAGCGTGCTGCTGATCAGCGTGGTGTTCGGTGTGTTGATCAGTGCCCTGCTGGAGGCCAGTGAGTTCTTCGGCCGTGGCCTGGTGCGGGTGTTGTTGATCTCGCCGTTCTTCATCATGCCCACCGTCGGTGCGCTGATCTGGAAGAACCTGATTTTCCACCCGGTGTCGGGGATTCTTGCCGCCGTGTGGAAGCTGTTCGGTGCCGAGCCGGTGGACTGGCTGGCGCACTACCCGTTGCTGTCGATCATCATCATCGTGTCGTGGCAATGGCTGCCCTTTGCAATCCTGTTGCTGATGACCGCCATGCAGTCCCTCGACCAGGAACAAAAGGAAGCCGCACGCCTGGACGGTGCCGGCGCCATCGCGATCTTCTGGCACCTGACCCTGCCTCACCTGGCCCGGCCGATTGCCGTGGTGGTGATGATCGAAACGATTTTCCTGCTCTCGGTGTTCGCCGAAATCTTCACCACCACCAACGGCGGCCCCGGCTACGCCTCGACCAACCTCGCCTACCTGATCTACAACCAGGCGCTGGTGCAGTTCGACGTGGGCATGGCCTCGGCTGGCGGCTTGATTGCCGTGGTCATCGCCAATATCGCGGCGATCATCCTGGTGCGGATGATCGGCAAAAACCTGACTGACAAGCCTTGAGGGCCGCGCCATGACGCTTCAACAATCCCGCCGCCTGCAAAGCCTGTTGCTCGGCACCCTGGCCTGGGCCATCGCGATCCTGATCTTCTTCCCGATCTTCTGGATGGTGCTGACCAGCTTCAAGACCGAAATCGACGCGTTCGCCACGCCGCCGCAGTTCATCTTCACGCCGACGCTGGAGAACTACCTGCACATCAACGAGCGCAGCAACTACTTCAGTTATGCGTGGAACTCGGTGCTGATTTCCTTCAGCGCCACCGCCTTGTGCCTGTTGATCTCGGTGCCGGCCGCCTACTCCATGGCGTTCTACGAAACCCAGCGCACCAAGGGCACGCTGCTGTGGATGCTGTCGACCAAGATGCTGCCGCCAGTGGGCGTGCTGATGCCGATCTACCTGCTGGCCAAGAGTTTTGGCCTGCTGGATACACGCATCGCGCTGATCATCATATACACCCTGATCAACCTGCCGATCGTGGTCTGGATGGTTTACACCTACTTCAAGGACATCCCCAAGGACATCCTCGAAGCCGCGCGCCTGGATGGCGCGACCCTGTGGCAGGAAATGGTCCGCGTACTGTTGCCGATTGCCAAGGGGGGCCTGGCCTCCACCGTGTTGCTGTCGCTGATCCTGTGCTGGAACGAAGCGTTCTGGTCGCTGAACCTGACCTCGTCCGCCGCTGCGCCGTTGACCGCGCTGATCGCCTCCTACTCCAGCCCCGAAGGGCTGTTCTGGGCCAAATTGTCCGCCGTGTCGACCCTGGCCTGCGCGCCGATACTGATCTTTGGCTGGATCAGCCAGAAACAGCTGGTGCGCGGCCTGTCCTTCGGCGCCGTTAAATAATAATTCCTAGCGGAGGCCCATCATGGCCAACCTGAAAATCAAGAATCTGCAAAAAGGCTTCGAAGGCTTTTCCATCATCAAGGGCATCGACCTGGAAGTGAACGACAAAGAATTCGTGGTGTTCGTCGGCCCGTCGGGCTGTGGTAAATCCACCCTGCTGCGCCTGATCGCCGGCCTCGAAGAAGTCAGCGAAGGCACCATCGAACTGGACGGGCGCGACATCACCGAAGTGACCCCAGCCAAGCGCGACCTGGCCATGGTGTTCCAGACGTATGCGCTGTACCCGCACATGAGCGTGCGCAAGAACATGTCGTTTGCCCTGGACCTGGCCGGGGTCGACAAGAAGCTGGTGGAAAGCAAAGTCAGCGAAGCGGCACGCATCCTGGAACTGGGCCCGCTGCTGGAGCGCAAGCCCAAGCAACTGTCCGGCGGCCAACGCCAGCGTGTGGCCATTGGCCGGGCGATTGTGCGTAACCCGAAGATCTTCCTGTTCGACGAACCGCTGTCCAACCTCGACGCCGCCCTGCGCGTGCAGATGCGCCTGGAGCTGGCGCGCCTGCATAAAGAGCTGCAGGCGACCATGATCTACGTGACCCATGACCAGGTCGAAGCCATGACCCTGGCCGACAAAGTGGTGGTGCTGAACAGTGGCCGTATCGAGCAGGTCGGCTCGCCGCTGGAGCTATACCACCAGCCGGCCAACCTGTTCGTGGCGGGCTTTCTCGGCACGCCGAAGATGGGCTTCCTCAAAGGCACGGTCACCCGCGTCGAAGGCCAGGGCTGCGAAGTGCAACTGGACGCCGGCACCAGCATCAGCCTGCCGTTGAGCAGCGCCAGCCTGCTCGTCGGCAGCGTGGTGACCCTGGGCATTCGCCCGGAGCACCTGGAAATCGCCACGCCCGGCCAAACCACCCTGACTGTCACCGCCGACGTCGGCGAGCGCCTGGGCAGCGACACCTTCTGCCACGTCATCACCGCCAATGGCGAGCCGCTGACCATGCGGATCCGTGGCGACATGGCCAGCCAGTACGGCGAGACGCTGCACCTGCACCTGGACCCGGCGCACTGCCATCTGTTCGACACCGATGGCGTGGCCGTGGCCCGCCCACTGCGCGCTGCCGCCTGATTTCGCGAGATTGAGCTGATGAAACTGAATAAACACAACCTCACCCAGCTGGCATCGCAAGTGAAGCTGCCCAGCTATGCGATTGCCAGCACCACCCAGGGCATCGCCCATATCGGCGTCGGCGGTTTCCACCGTGCGCACCAGGCGTATTACACCGATGCGCTGATGAACACCGGCGAAGGGTTGGACTGGAGCATCTGCGGCGTCGGCCTACGCGCCGAGGACCGCAAGGCCCGCGACGACCTGGCTGGCCAGGACTACCTGTTCACCCTGTACGAGCTGGGCGACACCGACGACACCGAAGTGCGGGTGATCGGCTCGATCAGCGCCATGCTGCTGGCCGAAGACGGCGCCCAGGCGCTGATCGACAAACTGGCCGACCCGGCCATCCGCATCGTGTCGCTGACCATCACTGAGGGCGGCTACTGCATCGACGACAGCAACGGCGAGTTCATGGCCCACTTGCCGCAGATCCAGCACGACCTGGCGCACCCGAGCGCACCGAAAACCGTGTTCGGCTTTATCTGCGCCGCGTTGACCCAGCGCCGCGCCGCCGGCACCCCGGCGTTTACCGTGATGTCCTGCGATAACCTGCCGCACAACGGCGCCGTGACCCGCAAGGCGCTGCTGGCCTTCGCCGCCCTGCACAACGCCGAGTTGCACGACTGGATCAAGGCCAATGTGAGCTTTCCCAACGCCATGGTCGACCGCATCACGCCGATGACCAGCACCGCCCACCGCCTGCAATTGCACGACGAGCACGGCATCGACGATGCCTGGCCGGTGGTGTGCGAACCCTTTGTGCAGTGGGTGCTGGAAGACAAATTCGTCAACGGTCGCCCGGCCTGGGAAAAGGTCGGCGTGCAGTTCACCGATGACGTTACGCCCTATGAAGAGATGAAGATCGGCCTGCTCAACGGCAGCCACCTGGCGTTGACCTACCTGGGGTTTCTCAAGGGTTATCGGTTTGTGCACGAGACCATGAATGACCCGCTGTTCGTGGCCTACATGCGCGCCTACATGGACCTGGACGTCACGCCGAACCTGGCGCCGGTGCCGGGCATCGACCTGACGCAATACAAGCAGACATTGGTCGACCGCTTCTCCAACCAGGCGATTGCCGATCAATTGGAACGCGTGTGTTCCGATGGCTCGTCGAAGTTTCCCAAGTTCACCGTACCGACCATCAATCGCTTGATTGCCGATGGGCGCGAGACCGAGCGTGCGGCGCTGGTGGTGGCCGCTTGGGCGCTTTACCTCAAGGGCGTGGATGAGAATGGCGTGAGCTACAAGATCCCGGATCCGCGCGCCGAGTTCTGCCAGGGGCTGGTGAGTGAGGATGCATTGATCAGCAAACGCCTGCTGGGGGTGGAGGAGATTTTTGGCACGGCTATTCCCAAGTCGGCTGAGTTTGTGGCAGCGTTCGAGCGGTGTTATGTGAGCTTGCGCGATAACGGCGTGACCAAAACACTGCAGCAACTCCTGAAGAAACCGACCTAAACATGTGGGAGGGGGCTTGCCCCCGATGAGGGAGTGTCAGTTGATGCATCTTTAGCTGACCCAGCGCTATCGGGGGCAAGCCCCCTCCCACATTGGAATGCATTGCCAACTCGAACAATAAACTGCTGAGCACACCCTCATGACCCAGCAAAACCTGTTTCTCGGCATCGACTGCGGCACCCAAGGCACCAAGGCCATCGTCCTCGACGCCTCCAGCGGCAAGGTACTCGGCCTCGGCGCTGCGGCGCACACCCTGATCAGCGGCGCCAACGGCCGCCGCGAACAGCACACCCAGGAATGGCTGGACGCTTTCACCGAAGCCACCCACCGCGCCCTGCAACAGGCCGGTGTGGACGGCCAGGACATCCTCGGTATCGGCGTGTCCGGGCAGCAACATGGCTTGGTGCTGCTGGATGAACACGGTGAGGTGTTGCGCCCGGCCAAGTTGTGGTGCGACACCGAAACCACGCCCGAAAACGAGCGCCTGCTGGCCGATCTAGGCGGTGAGAACGGCTCGCTGGAACGCCTCGGCGTGGCGATTGCACCGGGCTACACCGTGTCGAAACTGCTGTGGACCTGCGAACAGCACCCGGACCTGTTTGCGCGCATTGCGCATATCCTGTTGCCCCACGACTACCTCAACTACTGGCTCACCGGCCGCGCCGTCGCCGAGTATGGCGATGCGTCGGGCACCGGCTACTTCAATGTGCGCAGCCGTGAATGGGATGTGGACCTGCTCAAGCACATCGACCCCAGCGGCCGCCTTGAAGCGGCGCTGCCAGCGTTGATCGAGGCGAATCAAAGCGTCGGCACGATCCTGCCGGCCATCGCCGAACACTTGGGCATCAACCCCAATGCCATCGTTTCCAGCGGCGGCGGCGACAATATGATGGGCGCCATCGGCACCGGTAATATCGCGCCTGGCGTGATCACCATGAGCCTGGGGTCCTCGGGCACGGTGTATGCGTTTGCCGACCAACCCAACGTCAGCCCGCAGGCTTCGGTCGCTACCTTCTGCTCATCCAGCGGCGGCTGGTTGCCTTTGATCTGCACCATGAACCTGACCAATGCCACCGGGGTGGTCCGCGAGCTGTTCGACCTCGACCTGGCCGCGTTCAACGCCCTGGTCGAGCAATCTCCAATTGGCGCCGACGGTGTAAGCATGCTGCCGTTCCTCAACGGTGAACGCGTACCCGCCCTGCCCCACGCCACCGGCAGCCTGCACGGCCTGACCATGACCAACCTGACCCGCGCCAACCTGTGCCGCGCCGTGGTCGAGGGCACCACCTTCGGCCTGCGCTACGGCCTCGACCTGCTGCGCGAGACCGGCCTGCAAAGCCAGAGCATCCGCTTGATCGGCGGCGGTTCGAAAAGCCCGGTATGGCGCCAGATGGTCGCCGACATCATGAACACCGAAGTGATCTGCACCGAACAAAGCGAAGCCGCCGCCCTGGGCGCGGCGATCCAGGCGGCGTGGTGCCAGTCCGGCGAAGCGCTGGCCAGCCTTTGCGACAAATGCGTAAGCGTCGACCCCGCCAGCCGGACCCTGCCGGTGGCGGCCAGCGTGGGCGCCTACCAGCAGGCTTACGAGCGCTATCAACAACTCGTGGCAACCCTTTAAGAGCGAACGACTATGTATCTGGTGTGTGGTGAAGCGCTGTTTGATTTCTTCAGCGAGGAAGATGCCAGCGGGCAGGCCTCCAAGGTCAACTACAAGGCGATTGCCGGCGGTTCGCCGTTCAACGTGGCGGTAGGCCTGCGCCGCCTGGGTATCGAGGCCGGGTTGTTCGGCGGCTTGTCCACCGACTTCCTTGGCCGCCGCTTATTGCAGGTGCTCAAGGATGAAGGCGTGAGCGAGCAGTTCCTGGTGGAATTCGCCGCACCGACCACCCTGTCGATGGTCGCCGTGGGCGCCGATGGTTCACCGCAGTACAACTTCCGTGGCGAAGGCTGCGCCGACCGGCTGCTGGAAATCGCCCATCTACCTGCCCTGGGCGATGATATTCGCGGCTTGCACATCGGCTCGTTCTCGCTGGTAGTGCAACCGATCGGCGACACGCTGCTGAACCTGGTCAAGCGCGAAAGCGGCAAGCGCCTGATCAGCCTCGACCCCAACGTGCGTCTCAACCCGCAGCCGGATATCCAACTGTGGCGCGACCGCGTGGCCGAACTGGTCAAGCATGCCGACCTGATCAAGGTCAGCGACGAAGACCTGCATTTGCTCTACCCGGACCAATCGCCGGAAAGCGTGCTGCAGGGCTGGCTGCAACACCGTTGCCAATTGGTGTTCCTCACCCGTGGCGGTGACGGCGCCAGCGTGTTCAGCCGCCAGCACGGCAATTGGTCTGCGCCGGCGGTCAAGGTGGTGATGGCCGATACGGTGGGTGCCGGCGATACCTTCCAGGCCGCGCTGATCGCCTGGCTGACCGAGCAGCAGCTGGATTCGGTGGACGGCCTGCAACGGCTGACCCTTGCACAGATCGACGCCATGCTCGGCTTTGCGATCCGCGCCGCGGCGCTGACCTGCACCAAGACCGGCCCGGACCTGCCCTACCGCCAGCAGCTTGGATGAAGATTTTGTCAGCCAACTAAACATTAATCGATGGTTAATCCCGCAAGTCGACAGTGAAGTGGTACCCACTTGCGGAGCAACACCATGAAACTGCGCACCTTAATGCTCGGCGCCAGCCTGGCGCTGGCAGCCGTGTCAGGCCTGGCCCAGGCCGACGATCAAGTCGCCACTGTCAAACCCGTGCCCTACCACTACGGCCTGCCGATGAACATTGACAAGGTCCTGGCCATGAACGAAACCCCGACCGATGAATGCAAAGTCATCAAGGCGGATATCAAGTTTTTGGACAAGGCCGGCAAAGTCGAAGACGTGAGCTATCGGAAGATGTCCGACGCCTGCGACTTCCAGAACTGACTGGACAGCGCTGGGCCTGGCAATCACCAGGCCCACGGTTCAACATTCAAGTATTCAGTAAGCCCGTCCTCCTGCACGTTGCAGGATAGGGGTATGGGCGTGCTTGAGATCTTCACGTAACCCGGTGATCAAGTTGCAAATGGCCCGACTGCTGTCGAGTTTATCGGCGTTGATGCCTTTGACTTCCAAATCCACCCGGTCACGGTCATGGTCGTCGTAGACCTTGATCGTCAGCGAAGCATCTTCGGCTTTGGTGCATTCGCACCGTTTGGGCAGGAAACTTCCTTCAATAATGCTGCGAAGTTCTAATTCCGAAAGCATGGTCAACCTCTCCTTTTCTGAGACTGCCAACAGATTGTTATTAAACCCACGGGCGCTCGCCCGCTGCGTCTTGCCGACCCTGGAAGACGCTTGTAACACCCAAGCCTACTCGGCAAAATCGGCCATCGTTGTAACCTTTCCTCATAAGCGATGGGCCGGGTTATATAAGTAAAGCAGCGTTGTTTAAATCGTCGTCGATTGGCTGCGATTAAACGTTTAACCCTGAACTTGCGCTTTGCGCCGCAACTCTTTCAGCAACATGTCGCAAACTATCGAAGTTGATATTCGCCCCCGAATTGACCGCGACCAGGGTCTGCCCCTGTACGCCTCTAGTTGCCACGTACTTGCGCACACCCGCCACCGCCAATGCGCCAGAAGGCTCGGTGATAGAACGGGTATCGTCATAGATCAACTTGATGGCGCTGCACAATTCGTCGTTGCTGACGGTGATGACTTCATCCACCCAATGGCGGCAGATTTCAAACCCGTAGGCGCCGATCTGCGCCACCGCCGTACCGTCGGCAAACCCGTCGACACTGGGCAGCACCACCCGCTCCCCCGCTTGCAGCGCCGCCAACAGGCAGCTGGAGCCTTCGGGTTCGACGCCGATGATGCGCACCTCGGGACGCAGGTATTTGACATAGGCGGCGATCCCGGCGATCAGGCCACCACCGCCCACGGGCACGAAGATCGCGTCCAACGCGCCCTGTTGTTGACGCAGGATCTCCATGGCCACGGTGCCCTGGCCGGCAATTACATCCGGGTCATCGAAGGGCGACACGAAGGTGGCGCGGGATGACTCGGCCAGTTGCAACGCATGGGCCAGGGCAAAGGGGAAACTCTGCCCATGCAACACCGCTTCAGCACCGCGAGAGCGCACGCCGAGTACCTTGAGTTCCGGGGTGCTGGCGGGCATCACGATGCGCGCCTTGATCCCCAGTTCCCGCGCCGCCAGCGCCACGCCTTGTGCGTGGTTGCCCGCCGAGGCCGTGACCACGCCCCGGGCCTTTTGCGCGTCGCTCAACTGCATCAGCTTGTTGTAGGCGCCGCGGATCTTGAAAGAAAAGGTCGGTTGCAGGTCTTCACGCTTGAGCAGCACCTGGTTGCCCAGCAAGGCCGATAGCGCGGGCGCGACCTGCAACGGCGTGCGCACCGCCAGGTCGTAGACCGGGGCGGCGAGGATCTTCTTCACATACTGTTCAAGCAAGCCCGTGTCGGCGGTCTCGGGGCGGGTACTCATGGCTCTCTCCTGGCTTTTTGTAAAGGGCCCGGGAGACGGAAAAACAAAACCCGCCTCAAGGGCGGGTTTGGGTGCAGCCGTGCGCTATCCCGCCAAATGAGGAATGGCGGTAATAATGCTTGGCTGGCTGCGAAAGGTTTGAAAGGTCATGTCACGAAACTAACCGGCGGCCCGCGCCCAAGTCAATGGCCTTGCGCCATTTAGCGGCCGGGGGTTTACGCCCTATATACGAAACATATACGCTTTGTATATCAACCCAGCACAGTGAACACCATGGGCATCGTCAAGATCACCGACCAACTGCACGAACAACTGCGCCTGGCCAGCGCCGCGATGGACCGCTCCATCAACGCCCAGGCCGAATTCTGGATCAAGATCGGCCTGCTCGCCGAGCTCAACCCCCAGCTGCCCTACAACGAGTTGATCAACAAACTGTTGCTGGACAAGCCTGACCTGATCCGGGGGCGCAGTTGATGATCAAGACTGCCGCACAACTGGCCGTGATGCGTGAGTCCGGGCGCCTGCTGGCCCAGGTCTTCAGCATGCTCGATGGGTTCGTCGCCGCCGGCCGCTCCACCCTGGAGCTGGACGCCGCCGTCGAAGCCTTCATCCGCAATGACCTCAAGGCCCGCCCGGCGAGCCTGGGCCAGTACGACTACCCCTTCTGCATCAACACCTCGATCAATGAGGTGGTGTGCCATGGCATGCCCAGCGCCAAGGAGATCCTCAAGGACGGCGACATCATCAACATCGACATCACCCTGGAAAAAGGCGGATTTATCGCCGACTCCAGCAAGATGTACATGATCGGCAGCGTCGCGCCCAAGGCCCGGCGCCTGGTGGAGCAGACCTTTGAAGCCATGTGGGCCGGTATCCGCCAGGTCAAGCCCGGCGCGCGCCTGGGGGATATCGGCCATGCGATCCAGAGCCATGCGCAGGCCAACGGCTATAGCGTGGTGCGTGAGTATTGCGGCCACGGGATTGGGCGCGAGATGCACGAAGAACCGCAGGTCCTGCACTTCGGCCGCCCCGGTACCGGGCTGGTATTGCGCGAAGGCATGGTGTTCACCGTCGAGCCGATGCTCAACCAGGGCAGCTCGAAAGTGCGCAGCTTGAAGGATGGGTGGACGGTGGTGACCAAGGACAACAGCCTGTCCGCGCAGTGGGAGCATACGGTGGCGGTGACGGCGGACGGCTTTGAGGTCCTGACGTTGCAACCCTCCCCCTGACGCCAGCGCCTACAATTTGATGCGCGTGAGGCCCAGGACCATCAACCCACCGCCCACTCCCATTGCCGCCAAGAACAGTGGATACGACACCCACCACGGCGTCCCCGCCGTCATCATGCTGAACTCCGACATGCCGCCGATACTCGCAATCAGGTTGAGCGGCAGGAATACCACGTTGATCAGCGTGAGCTTGCGCAACAGGTTGTTCATGCTGTTGTTCATCAGGTTGCCGCGCGCGTCGATCAGCCCGGAAAACACATTGGAATAGATCTCCGCCTGTTTGTAGCACTGGTGGTTCTCGATGACCAGGTCATCGATCAAGCCAATGATCTCAGCGCTGAAATGCTCCTTCTCTGCGTGGTTGCGCAGCCGCGACAACACCGCGCCGTTGCTGTGCAGCGCGTTGATGTAATAGATCAGGCTTTCGCTGAGGCTGAACATCTGCATCAGGTGGTGGTTGCTCATGGACGCATTGAACTGCTGCTGCAGCTCGCGGGCGACCAGCTTGATCACCTTGAGATGACCGAGGTAATGGTGGATGTTGTTGAGCAGCAGGTCGAGCAGCACATCCAGCGGCGTGTGCAGCGGACGGCGCTTGCCCAGGCCGGTCAGCGGGGTTTCGTCGGTGGCGATCACCAGCAGGCGGCTGGGGGAAAACAGCAGGCCGCAGGACGACACTTCGAACACTAGGTTGCCGCCGCCGGAGTAGTTCTCGGGGCGTTTCCAGATCAGGAACAGATTGTCGGGGTGAAACTCGATACGCGAGACTTCATCCGGGTCCAGGGCCGAGGCCAGGGCGTGTTCATCCAGTTTGTGATGGTCGCGCAGCCACCCACGTTCGGCCAGGTCAGGGTTGTTGAACAGCATGATCGGGGCTGCGTCACTCTCCCCGCCCTGCAGCTTGCCATCGATCAGCTCGAAACGCTGGATCATCGCCGGGTCACCAGACCTGGCCCTGACGCTTCAACTCCAGGCGCCGCACGAACTCCTCCAGCACCAGGCCATACAGGTCGTCCTGCAAGTAGGCGTCCTCGATGCCCGCATCCAGGTTCGGGTTGTCGTTGACCTCTATGACCACCACCTTGTCACCGGACTGCTTGAGGTCGACGCCGTAGAGGCCATCGCCGATCAGGTTGGCGGTCTTCACTGCCAACTCGACCACCGCCCTGGGCGCTTCATGCACCGCCAGGGTGCGGCATTCGCCGTTGATGGCCTGGCCGATGGCCTTGTGGTTGTAGATCTGCCAATGGCCCTTGGACATGAAGTACTGGCAGGCGAAGATCGGCTTGCGGTTGAGCACGCCGATGCGCCAGTCGTATTCGGTGTAGAAGAATTCCTGGGCCAGCAACAGCACTGAATGCTCGAACAACTCGGCGGTGGCCTTGAGCAAGGCTTCCTGGCTTTCAACCTTGATCACGCCACGGGAAAAGCAACCGTCAGGGATCTTCAGCACCAGCGGGAAGCCCAGGCGCTCGCCGACCCGCTCGAAGTCTTCCGGTCGCTCCTTGTACAGAATTTCGGTGGCGGGCATGCCCAGTTGGTGGCTGTTGAGCAAGTCGGTGAGGTAGACCTTGTTGGTACAGCGCAGGATCGACGCCGGGTCGTCCATCACCACCAGGCCTTCGCTTTCGGCTTTCTTGGCGAAGCGGTAGGTGTGGTTGTCGACGCTGGTGGTCTCGCGGATCAGCAAGGCGTCGTACTCGGCCAGGCGCGAATAGTCCTTGCGCTCGATCAACTCCACATCGATGCCCAGGCCCCTGCCCACGCGGATGAAATTGTCCAACGCCTTGGCATTCGACGGCGGCAATTGCTCCTGGGGATCGTGCAGGATGGCCAGGTCATAACGGGCCAGGCGACGTGAGCGCGGCTGGCGCCATATCTTGCGGCTGAAGTTGTCCAGCGCATGGGCGAATTGATCTTCCTGGTCATCGCGCAACTTGTGCAATACACCGGACTTGATCCCTTCGATATGCCAGCCGTTACTCCTTTTGAAATCAACTAACAGGATGGGACACGGGAACGCTTCAAATAACTGACGGGCCAGGTCCTGCAACGGCTCTATATTGGTCCGGCCAAAATACAGTGTCAGGGTAAAGCCTTCGGTATTGCTGTAAAGATGATGACTCAAGGCTTTATCGAGGGTTTTATCCAGGTCATCCAGGGCCAGGCCATACAGCGACTTCTTGGTCAGTTCGCTGATGGTGCGCACCGACGGAATCACCTTGTGCCCACGGGCTTCGGCCAGCAGCGAGCAGTAGTAACCGTGCCCCAGGTACTTGTAGCTGCGGCACAGGTTGATCACCTGCACACGCTTGCCGGTCTCGGTTTCCCGGGTCTGTTCCAGGTATTCCTGGGCGGTGACGATGTCTTCGCTGGGGAAGTAGGAGGCCCAATCTTCCTTGCGCTCGACAATAATCACGACTTGACGGGTTCCTTTGAGTGCGGCAGAAAAATAACCTTTATCAGTTATTGTCGTCGCGACTGTTTGCTCCGATACTTCACGCCAATGACCTTGTACCGCCGACATAATAGTTGATCCGCTTTAGAGAACTCGACCTTTTCTATTAAGCACGATCATTTAGAGAAGTCCCGTTTCGTTACACAACTTTTACGGCGGTCATATGGCTCTTTGCTTTCGCGTTGCAACCTCCAACGATGTGTCTGAACTGGTGGCACTGGAACAGCGCTGTTTCAGCAGCGACCGGCTGTCATCGCGCAGTTTCCAGTGGATGGTCAGCCGCGCCCACGGCCAGTTGCTGGTGGCGGAAAATGACCGGCAGTTACTCGGCTATGCGCTGGTGTTATTTCGTCGGGGCGCCTGCTCGGCGCGCCTGTATTCGATTGCCATTGCCGAGCATGCACGCGGCATTGGCTTGGGCAAGCAGTTGCTGAACGGCGTGGAAGCTATCGCAGTGGCACAGGGCTATACCTGCATACGTCTGGAAGTACGCACCGACAACCCCGGCGCCCTCAACCTCTATGAGCGCAACGGTTATCGGCGCTTTGCCCTGATCAACGACTACTACGAAGACCACACTCCCGCCCTTCGCCTGGAAAAACACCTGTAGTGAGCGGGCTTGCCCCGCGCTGCGGTGTGTCAGGTGAATCGAAGCGCGGAGCAAGCCCGCTCACTACAAGCACGGATCAAGCCACCTCTTTGATTGCCGCCTTGGCTTCCAGCTCACGCACCAGCGGCAACACGCGCTTGCCGAAGTATTCGACTTCTTCCTGGAAGTGCAGGAAGCCCGCGAGCACCAGGTCCACCCCCACGGCCTTGAGCGCGACGATGCGCTCGGCAATCTGCTGCGGCGTGCCGATCAGGTTGGTCTTGAAGCCATCGTTGTACTGCACCAGGTCCTCGAAGCTGGACTTGGCCCAGTTGCCCTCGCCCTCCGGCGACGCCTTGCCGGCCTGTTTCGCTGCATCACCGAAGGCATTCACCGCTTCCGGGTCGGCCTTGTCGATGATCTCGGCCAGCACGGCGCGGGCTTCTTCCTCGGTGTCGCGGGCGATCACGAAGGCGTTGACGCCGACTTTGACCGAGTGGTTATTGGCCGCCGCCTTGGCGCGGATGTCATCGACCTGGGCCTTGATGCCTTCCGGGGTGTTGCCGTTGGTGAAGTACCAATCCGACACTCGCGCGGCCATGTCCCGCGCCGCCCGCGAGCTGCCGCCCTGGAACACTTCCGGCTGGCCCAGTGGCTTGGGCTTGAGGGTGTAATTGTTGAACCGGTAGAAGTCGCCCTTGAAGGTAAAGTCATCCTGGGTCCAGATGCCCTTGAGGGCGCGGATGAATTCTTCGGAACGGCGATAACGCTCGTCGTGCTCCAGCCAGTGCTCGCCAATGGCCTGGAACTCGCCCTTGAACCAACCACTGACGATATTCACCGCGATACGGCCATGGGTGAGCTGGTCGATGGTCGCCAATTGCTTGGCCGCCAGCGCCGGTTGCCACGGGCCGGGCAGGATCGCGGCGATCACCTTGAGCGTGGTGGTCGCGGCCAGCAACGCGTGGCTGAACGCCACGGATTCGTGCTGGTTTTCGGCGCCGTAGCCAGCGGTGAAGCGGATCTGGGTCAGGCCATACTCGAAGCCTGCCGCTTCTGCCAGCTGCGCCAGCTTGCGGTTGTAGTCGATGCCCCAGTGGGTGCGTTGTTCGATTTTGCTGACCACCAGCCCACCGCTGACGTTGGGCACCCAGTAGGCAAATTTCACGGCGTGTTGAGTCATCGGACGGTACCTCGTACAAAAGGGATGTACCAGGGCTTGAGCAGCAAGCGTGCCAGGCTGGGGAAACGCCCAGGCCAGGCGGCTTGGGCCTGATACCCGGCACCATCGCCAGTGTGTTGGATTGCGTCGGTTTGTCGATCCGCTGTTGCCAGGGCAACAGTAACTCGACGTTTGTCCCCGTAAATACGCACCCCGGAACCCGGCACGGACTGTGCAATCCCCTCTGCATCGATCACTGCCCAGGAACCTCGCCATGACCGAACTTCACGTCATCAACCCGCTGTCCATCGGCGTCGACTACCCCACGCTGGCGGCACGTTTCCGCCCGATCTTCCAGCGCATCGCCGAAGGTGCCGTAGCGCGCGAACACAATCGCACCCTGCCCCATGAGCCGATCCAGTGGCTCAAAGAGGCAGGGTTTGGCGCCGTCCGCGTGCCGGTGGAATATGGCGGCGGTGGTGCTTCATTGCCGCAGTTGTTCGAACTGCTGATCGAACTGGCCGAAGCCGACTCCAACGTGCCCCAGGCCCTGCGCGGGCACTTCGCCTTTGCCGAAGACCGCCTGAATGCACCGCCCGGCGCCGGCCGCGACCTGTGGTTCAAGCGTTTCGTGGACGGCGATATCGTCGGCTGTGCCTGGACCGAAATCGGCAACGTGGCCATTGGCGACGTGGTCACCCGGGTCAGCCCCGACGGCGACCAGTGGAAGCTCAATGGAGAGAAGTTCTACAGCACCGGCAGCATCTTTGCCGACTGGATCGACGTGTACGCCCAACGCAGCGACACCGGTGGCGACGTGATCGCCGCGACCCGCGCCCGTCAACCGGGCGTGGTGCACAGTGACGACTGGGACGGCTTTGGCCAGCGCACCACCGGCAGCGGCACGTCGCGCTTTAGCGATGCGGTGGTGGAGGCGGACAACGTGATCGACTTTGCCACGCGCTTCAAATACCAGACCGCGTTCTACCAGTTGGTGTTGCTGGCCACGTTGGCGGGTATCGGCCGTGCGGCCGTGCGTGATGTGGCGCATCAGGTGCGCAGCCGCAAGCGCATCTACAGCCATGGCAATGCGGCGCATGTCAGCCAGGATGCGCAGATTCAACAGGTGGTGGGTGAAGTGGCGGCGCTGGTGTATGCCGCCGAGGCGAGTGCGCTGAAGGCGACGTTGCCGGCGCAACGGGCGTATGTGGCGCGATTTGGCGGGGATGATGCGGTAGAGCGCGAAGCGAACGTGGCGGCCGAGATTGAGTCGGCTACGGCGCAGGTGGTGGTGTCGGGGTTGATCCAGCGGGCGACCAGTGAGTTGTTTAATGCGTTGGGGGCTTCGGATGTGCGTCAGGGGAAGGCGCTGGATCGGCATTGGCGGAATGCGCGGACGGTGTCGTCGCACAATCCGGTGATTTACAAGGCGCGGATTGTGGGGGATTGGGTGGTCAATGGGGCTGAGCCGCCGTTTGTTTGGCAGATTGGGAATGGGCCTGGCGTAGTGGGTTGAGATTTTTGACTGTGTGTATATCCGTTATTTAGGTGATGGCTGATATTGGTTCCGCCCTTACGGCGGCTCACTTTTGAAAAGCGCAAAAGTAAGCAAAACGCTCTTGCCCCAACACTCGGCACCTCGCCTAGGCTCGGTGTGCCCGTAATTCGACAGTTATTTGGGGGGCCGCCGCCACGCGCCATCCATGGCGCGGGGCGGCTAAACCGGCATCCCTGCCGGTTTACCCCCCAAATCCCTGCCGAATTCCGGCCAGCGTGTTTGACGGGGCGCCTAACATCAAAATCAAAAGCAGATCAAAAGCCAGAGCCAGAGCCAGGGCCAGAGCCAGAGCCAGGGCCAGAGCCAGAGCCAGAGCCAGAGCAAACCACCCTTCAACTGATACATGAAGATCAAACTGTGGGAGGGGGCTTGCCCCCGATGGCGGTGTGTCAGCCAACTCATCAGTGACTGACCCACTGCCATCGGGGGCAAGCCCCCTCCCACACTTTGACCGAGTACCGCCCATACAATCCGGTCGGCTCTAAGGCCGCCGCGCTCTTGCTTTTGATCTGGGGCGCCCCGTCAAACACGCTGGCCGAACGCAGGCTTGAATCCGTGGGTAACCCGGCAGGACGCCGGGTTAGCCGTCCTGGGCCAAGGATGGCCCATGACGGCGGCCCACGGATTCAAGCCGGAGTGAGGGCACACCGAGCCTAGGCGAGGTGCCGAGTGTTGGGGCGAGGACCTTTTGCTTACTTTTGGCTGGGCCGGCATTCCGGTCCCTCCAAAAGTGAGCCGCTGTAAGAGCGGAACCATAAGCCGCCGTTACCTAAATAACGGATATGTACTCAATCAGAAAGCCAGTTTATAGCCAATGGCCATGAGCATAACCGCCAAACAAGGCCGCAACACCCCGTCCGGCAGCTTCCCCGTCATATGACTACCAACATAGATCCCCGGCAAAGACCCCATCAACAAAAACCCGAGCAGATGCCAATCCATATTCCCCATGCTGGCATGCCCCAACCCCGCCACCAGGGTCAGCGGCACCGCATGCGCGATCTCAGTCCCCACCAGCCGCCGCGTAGCCAGGAACGGATACAGAATAAACAACGCGACCGTCCCCAGCGCTCCCGCGCCAATGGACGTCAGCGCCACCATGGTACCGAGGATCGCCCCCGTCACCACCGTCAGCGCATTCAGATTGCGCGGGCTCATGTGATAGCTATCACCCGCATGCCGCTGGGCAAACGCCAACAGGCGGTTCTTGAACAGAATCGCCAACGCGGTCAGCAGCAACACCACACCAAGCGCCTGCTTGATCACCGCATTCATCGCGCTGGGATCGGTGTGCAGGCTGGCCAGGAACCACAGCGTCAGCAACACCGCAGGCACGCTGCCCAGGGTCAGCCAGCCGGTGATGGTCCAGTCGATGTTCTTGTTCTTGCCGTGCACCAGCACCCCACCCGACTTGGTGATGGCGGCGTACAGCAGGTCGGTGCCTACGGCGGTGGCCGGGTTGATGCCGAACCACAACAGGATTGGCGTCATCAACGAACCACCGCCCACACCGGTCATGCCCACGATAAAACCAACGATCAGGCCGGCAACCACGAAACCAAAATTACCCACATCCATTACAGCTACCTGCGGCCTTATAAATTTCTGGCCGCAGGATAGCGATTTTTCTTATAACGACTTATACCAATATGATCTGACTTTATGCCTTTTAGACCAGTCGATGACAGACGTAAGCCTGGGTCTGATACGGGAAGGCCACGGTGTCGCGCCCTTTCAATGCAGGATGGGTGTCGACCAGCGCCTGCAATTGCGCGGTGACGCGGGCCTTGGGCTCATCGGCCAACGCGGCAATAAAGCTCACGGAGAGGAAACGATCCATGATCACCTCCTGAGGGCTGCCAACATGGCTGTAGGGGAAACAGGTCACTTCGGGTTGGGAAAAATACTTGCCGCTGAAGGCATCACGCCAGCGGCCGGTATGAAAGCGCGGCGTATCACCCTCGTACGGGGTAATGATGTCGGTGATCGCGGCGACCCAATCCACCGATTCATCCCGCACATTCCACACCAGGCCAAGGCGGCCGTCAGGCTTGAGCACGCGATGGATTTCCGCCAGGGCCGCCTCGGTGGAAAACCAGTGGAACGCCTGGGCGCACACCACTGCATCGGCGCTGGCGGCTGGCAAGGGGATGGATTCAGCGGTGCCATTGAGCAGGCGCACATCCGGCAGCAGTTTGGTCAACTGCGCGCCCATCGCCGCCACCGGCTCGACCGCGATCAGGGTCGGTGCCAGGGTGCTGAGCAAACGGGTGAACTTGCCGGTGCCGGCGCCCAGGTCAATCACGCTGGACTGCGCGCTGATGCGCAATGTGTCGGCCAGCCAGCCGGTGAGTTGCCGTGGATAATCCGGCCGCCCCTGGGCGTAGGTAACGGCCTGGGTAGAGAAACCTTGTTGAGCAGACGTGTGCACACCAGTCATTGCCAATCTCTCCTCGGGTAAAACGGGGACACAGTGTGCGCCCTCTGAGGTTTATTTTCTAATCGCTGCATCCAATCGTGCTCGCCGTGGGTAGTCCTTTCAGTCACCCCGCTGTTTTACTGAAATGGAGAAGTACCCATGAACGCTAAAGCACTGTTCTGCCTCACCGCCCTGCTCGCCGCCGCGCCGGCCGCCTTTGCAACCCAGGCCGACTTGCCCGACAGCATCAAGGTGCCGGACGGCCACAAAGTGGCGTTGGAAACCACCGGCGTCGGCGAAATCACCTACGAGTGCCGTGACAAAGCCAACGCTGCCGGCCAGACCGAGTGGACGTTTGTCGGGCCCAAGGCGGTATTGAATGACCGCAGCGGCAAACAAGTCGGCACCTACTTCGGTCCGCCCGCCACCTGGCAGGCCAAGGACGGCTCGAAAATCACCGGCACACAGTTGGCCGTGGCGCCGTCCGGCGCGGGCAACCTGCCGTATCAACTGGTCAAGGCCAACCCGGCCGAAGGCAAGGGGGCAATGAGCGGCGTAAGCTACATCCAGCGCGTGGCGCTTAAGGGTGGCGTGGCGCCGAACAGCGCATGCACCGCGGCCAACAAGGGCAAGCAGGAAGTGGTGAAGTACCAGGCGGATTACATCTTCTGGGCGGCCAACTGAGCAAAGTCGGCTACGCTGCCCCCAATACCGATCGTTGGGGGGAGCACCACGTGTTTGATTACGACGCCTGCCTGCTGGCCTGCGCCCGTGGTGACCAACGCGCCTTGCGCCAGCTCTACGAGCAGGACAGCAGCCGCTTGCTCGGCGTGGCGCTGCGCATCGTCCGGGACAAGGCCCTGGCCGAAGACATCGTGCATGACGCGTTCATCAAGATCTGGCGTGGCGCCGGCAGTTTCGACCCCAGCCGCGGTTCAGCCCGTGGCTGGGTGTTCAGCGTGACCCGGCACTTGGCGCTCAATGTGGTGCGCAATCACTACCGCGAAGTGCCGCTGGACGATGAACACGAGCAGGTCGCAGCCACCGACACCTTTGAATTCACCGCACGCTCCGGGCAAGTCCACACCTGCCTGGAGCAGCTCGACCCGGCCCGTCGCACGTGCATCCTGCATGCCTATGTCGACGGTTTTTCCCACAGCGAAATCGCCCGGAAACTGGACACCCCGCTGGGGACCGTCAAAGCCTGGATCAAACGTAGCCTCGCCGCGCTGCGGGAGTGCATGGCATGAGCAACCCTCTGGACGAACTGGCCGGCGAATATGTACTGGGCACCCTGCCCGGCGAACAGCGCGCCGAAGTGGAGCAACGACTCAAGCACGACGCCGAGCTGCGCGCCGCAGTCGACGCCTGGGAGCAGCGTCTGTTGCCGTTGACCGCCTTGGCGGAGCCCGTGCCGCCCTCCGCTGAATTGTGGCGACGCATCGAGCGCCACACTGCCAGCGCCCACACCCCCTGGTGGAACCTGCTGGCCGTATGGCGCGGCCTGGCCGGTGCCGGGCTGGTCACCACGCTGGCCCTGGCCACGCTGTTGCTGACGCGTCCGCCCGTCCTGGAACCCCGCTTTGTGGTGGTGCTGGTCGCGCCGCAAAGCCAAGCACCGGGCTGGGTGATTCAGGCCAGCAATGACCAGCAGATTCAGTTGATCCCCTTGGGCGTGATGGAAGTGCCAGCCGACAAGGCCTTGCAGTTCTGGACCAAGGGCGATGGGTGGCAGGGGCCGGTGTCGTTGGGGCTGGTCAAGCCCGGCCAGACACTGTCGGTGCCGCTGGACAAGCTGCCACCGTTGACGCAGAACCAGCTGTTCGAGCTGACCCTGGAAGACCCACGGGGCTCGCCGACCGGCAAGCCCACCGGACCAATCCAGGCGATCGGCCGCGCCGTCAAGGTGCTTTGATCAAGCGACGTTGGGCAACCACACGCGGAACCGCGCACCGCCCAACGGTGACGCCAGCGCGGTCAAGGTGCCGCCCTGGGCTTCCAGGGCGCGCCGGCTGATGGCCAGGCCGAGGCCGAAACCGCCAGTGGCGCGATCACGGCTGCGATCCAGGCGGTAGAACGGCTCGAAGATGCGCTCACGCTGGTCGAGCGGGATGCCGATGCCGTCATCGTCCACCCAGATTTCACAGCCCTTGGCGCAGACGTTCACGCCGACCTGAATGCGTTTGTCGCAGTAACGCGTGGCATTGCGCAGCAGGTTCTGCAAGGCGCGGGCGGTGAGGCGCGGGTCGAGGCTGAAGCGCTCCACGGCGCAGTCGAGCGCGACATCGATGACGATCTCGGGGTTTTCCAGTTCGTCGTCGACGCTGCCCAGTACGCTGTCGATAAACTCATCAAGCACCACCTCGACCCGCTCCGGCAGTTGCGCCGGGTTTTGCAGGCGGCTGTAGGACAGTAGCTCCAGCACCAGCTCATCCAGCTCGCGAATATGCGCCACCAGGCCATGCAGGCGTTCACGACTGGCCTCGGGCAAATCTTCGGACAGCGCCAGCGCCAGGCCGAAATCCAGGCGCGTGAGCGGCGTGCGCAGTTCATGGGAAACGGCGTTGAGCAAATCGCGCTGCTGGTTGAGCAGGTGCTCGATGTCGTCGGCCATGGTGTCGAACACCGCCGCCAGGCTGCCGATGCTGGAGCTGGCTGGCAGCTGTGTGCGTTCGGCCAGGTTGCCCCGGCCCAGTTGCCCGGCGGTGCTTTTCAGGCGTTCCAGGTCGCGCCAATGCGGGCGCAGCCATACCAGCAGGCAGGCCAGTAACGCGGCGACGATCAGCACGTTGATCGCCCAATACAGCACGTTCATGTCCATCGGGTCGGGCGGTATGGTCAGCTTGACCACGAATTGCTCATTGATCGGCGAGCTGATCTGCTCCATCCAGCCCCACTCGCCCAGGCGCACCACCGACTTTCCCTGCTCCAGCAACTGTTCTTCTGCCGGGGTGTAGCTGGCGTCCTGGCGCAGCAATAATTGCACTTTCAGCGGCGCAAAATCGCGGCCCAGTTGCTCGGTCACCTGTGACCAACGCTCCACCGGCGCCCGCTGGTATTGCTTGACGATCAGCTTTTGCTGGCCGCGGGTCTGCTCGATGTTGTAGTTCATGTAGCGGTGTTCGAACAGCTGGATCACCAACGAAGGGATCAGATAGATCGCCAGGCTGTAGGTAACAATGGTGATCAGGTAGAGGCGTAGCAATACACGAAACATGGCTCAGCATTCCCACTCGGAACGGCTGAACAGGTAGCCCTTGCCCCACACCGTCTTGATCTTGCGCGCCTCGCCGGCGTTGTCGTCGAACTTGCGGCGCAGCTTGGAGATGGCCACGTCCACCGACCGGTCGGTGCCGTTGAACTCGATGCCGCGCAGGCGTTGCAGGATCTGGTCGCGGCTGAGCACTTCACCGGCATGCCGCGCCAGCACCACCAGCAGGTTATATTCGCCGCTGGACAACTCCACCGCCTGGTCGCGCCAGGTCACGGTGCGCTCGGACAGGTCGATGCACAGGTTGCCCATGATGATCTGGTCGTTGGCCACCTGGGGCTCGGAAAGACTGCTGCGGCGCAATAACGTACGCACCCGCGCCAGCAGCACACGCGGCTCGCAGGGCTTGGTCACGTAGTCGTCGGCGCCCATTTCCAGGCCCAGCACCTGGTCGTGGCTGTCATCGCGGGCGGTGAGCATCAGGATCGGCAGGCCCGCCGAGTCGGCACGCAGCAGGCGGCACACCTGCAGGCCGTCGAGGCCGGGCAGCATCAGGTCGAGGATCACCAGGTCCGGTGGGTTCAGGCGTGCGCGTTCACGGACATGGTCGCCACGGCTGAGCACGCTGACGTGGTAGCCATTGCGTTCCAGGTAGCTGGCAATCAGCTCGGAAAGTGCGGCGTCGTCTTCCACCAGGAGGATGTTGGGCATAAAGGTGTTTCCAGAAAATACAGTTGTTGGTCGTACACAAATCCCATGTGGGAGGGGGCTTGCCCCCGATAGCGGTGGCTCAGTGAAGCATATTTCGACTGATACACCGCTATCGGGGGCAAGCCCCCTCCCACATGGCATCTCCAGTGTTTGCAGGATTGTGCAAGGATATACGCCCCCGGCGCCCCGCGCGCCGCACCTTACATTTCTTCACACACAAGCTACACAGCTTCACAGCACCACGGCGCAGGTGACCTTAGGATGCGCCAGTCAATATTGGGATAAGAGCATGTCGAAGAATCTGTTTGCGCCATTTTGCCTGCTGGCCCTCACCCTGGCCCTGAGCGCATGTGGTGACTCTGCCGCCGAAGCGCCGGAAATGCCCCTGGCCAAAGTGCGCATCGAAACCCTGGAAGCCAAGCCGCTGTCGATCAGCAGCGAACTGAGCGGGCGCATTGCCGCGCCGCGCATCGCCGAAGTGCGCGCACGGGTCGCCGGTGTGGTGATGCAACGGGTGTTCAAGGAAGGCCATGACGTGAAACAGGGCGACGTGCTGTTTCGCATCGACCCCGCGCCGTTCAAGGCCGACCTCGACAGCGCCCAGGCCAACCTGAGCAAGGCCGAGGCGGATGCCTTCAAGGCGCGCCTGCAGGAGCAGCGCTACAGCCAATTGGTGGAAGGCAACGCCATCAGCGGCCAGGACTACGACAACGCCCGCGCCGCCGTGCGCCAGACCAACGCCGAAGTCGCCGCCAACAAGGCCGCCGTGGAGCGCGCCCGCTTGAACCTGGGCTATGCCACTGTGACCGCGCCGATTTCCGGGCGCATCGGTCGTGCGCTGGTAACGGAAGGCGCGCTGGTCGGCCAGAACGAGGCCACGCCGCTGGCGATCATCCAGCAACTGGACCCGATCCACGCCGACCTGACCCAGTCCAACCGCGAACTCAACGACCTGCGCCGCGCCTTCCGCGCTGGCAGCCTTAAGCAGGTTGGCCAGGACCAGGCCAAGGCCACGCTGATCGAGGATGACGGCAGCCTGTACCCACTGCCAGGCAAGTTGCTGTTCGCCGAGATCAGCGTCGACCCCGGCACCGGGCAGATCATCCTGCGCAGCGAGTTCCCCAACCCGGACCTCGACCTGCTGCCCGGCAGCTTTGTGCGGGTGCGCCTGGAGCAAGCCGTCGACAAGCAAGGCATCAGCGTGCCGCAACGCGCCATCACCCGTGACAGCGCCGGTATCCCGATGGTCTTGCTGCTGGACGCCGAGCAGACCGTGAGCCAGCAGCCGGTGGAGTTGGGCGCGGTGGTCAACGATCGCTGGATCGTCAGCAGCGGCCTCAAGGCCGGTGACCGCATCATCGTCGAAGGCCTGCAACACGCGCGCCCCGGTGAAAAAGTTGAAGTGGACGACAGCCCGCTCGTAAAGGAATAACCCGCCATGCCGCAGTTCTTTATTGACCGCCCGATCTTCGCCTGGGTGGTCGCCCTGTTTATCCTGCTGGCCGGCTTGCTGGCCATCCCGCAGTTGCCGGTGGCGCAGTACCCCAACGTTGCGCCGCCAAAAGTCGAAATCTACGCGGTGTACCCTGGCGCTTCGGCCCAAACCCTGGACCAAAGCGTGGTCAGCCTGATCGAGCAGGAGCTCAACGGTGCCGATCACCTGCTGTATTTCGAATCCCAGAGCAGCCTGGGTTCGGCCACCATCACCGCCACCTTCCAACCGGGCACCAACCCGGAAATGGCCCAGGTGGATGTGCAGAACCGCCTCAAGGCTGTCGAGCCGCGCCTGCCGCAAGCGGTGACCCAGCAAGGCTTGCAGGTGGAGAAGGTCTCCGCCGGCTTCCTGTTGCTGGTGACCCTTACGTCCAACGACGGCAAGCTCGATGACGTGGCGCTCAGCGACTACCTGGCGCGCAACGTGATGAACGAGCTCAAGCGCCTGGATGGCGTGGGCAAGGCCCAGCTGTACGGTGCCGAGCGTGCCATGCGGATCTGGATCGACCCGCAGAAGCTGATCGGCTTCAACCTCACGCCAGCCGACGTCAACGCCGCGATCAGCGCGCAGAACGCCCAGGTCTCGGCGGGCAGCATCGGTGACCTGCCGGGCACGAATACCCAGGAAATCACCGCCGCGATCCTGGTCAAGGGCCAGTTGTCGACGCCGGCTGAATTCGCCGACATCGTGCTCAAGGCCAACCCGGACGGCTCCACCGTGCGCATCGGCGATGTGGCACGGGTGGAAGTCGGCAGCCAGGAATACCAGTTCTCCACCCGCCTGAACGGCAAGCCCTCCACCGCGGTCAGCGTGCAGTTGTCGCCCGGCGCCAATGCGCTGAGCACCGCGACGCTGGTGCGGGCGAAGATGGACGAGCTGTCGCGCTATTTCCCGGCCAATGTGGAATACAAGATTCCGTACGACACCTCGCCGTTCGTCAAGGTTTCGATCACCAAGGTGGTCTACACCCTGCTTGAAGCCATGGCGCTGGTGTTCGCGGTGATGTTCCTGTTCCTGCAGAACGTGCGCTACACCTTGATCCCGACGCTGGTGGTGCCGATTGCGCTGATGGGCACCTTCGCCACCATGTTGCTGCTGGGCTTTTCGATCAACGTGCTGACCATGTTCGGCATGGTACTGGCCATCGGTATCCTGGTGGACGACGCGATTGTGGTGGTGGAGAACGTCGAGCGGATCATGGCCACCGAGGGCCTGTCGCCCAAGGAGGCGACTAAAAAGGCTATGGGCCAGATCACCGGCGCCATCATCGGCATCACCCTGGTGCTGGTGGCGGTGTTTCTGCCGATGGCGTTCATGGCCGGTTCGGTGGGGGTGATCTACCAGCAATTCTCGCTGTCGATGGCCACCTCGATCCTGTTCTCGGCGTTCCTCGCCCTGACCTTGACCCCGGCCCTGTGCGCCACCTTGCTCAAGCCGATCCCCCAGGGAGAGCACCATGCCAAGGGCGGTTTCTTTGGCTGGTTCAACCGGCGTTTCGATCAGTTCACCGACCGCTATGAAGGCTGGGTGGCCTATGCCCTCAAGCGCAGCGGCCGCTACCTGCTGATCTACCTGGTGTTGCTGGTGGGCCTGGGCTGGATGTTCAGCCGCCTGCCCTCCTCGTTCCTGCCAGTGGAAGACCAGGGCTACACCATCACCGACATCCAGTTGCCACCCGGTGCGAGCAAGAACCGCACGGTGCAGGTGGCCGAGCAGATCGAAGCGCACAACGCCGAGGAGCCTGGGGTGGGTGATACCACCATGATCATGGGCTTCAGCTTCTCCGGCTCCGGGCAGAACGCAGCGCTGGCGTTTACCACGCTCAAGGATTGGTCGCAGCGCGGCAGCGACGATTCCGCTTCGTCGATTGCCGACCGCGCCAACATGGCCTTCAGCGAGCTGAAAGATGCGGTGGCCTACGCGATCCTGCCGCCGCCCGTGGACGGTCTGGGTACCTCCAGCGGCTTCGAGTTCCGCCTGCAGGACCGCGGTGGCGTGGGCCATGCCGCGTTGATGGCCGCGCGTACCGAGTTGCTGGCAGCGGCCGCGAAAAGCCCGATCCTGGCCAACGTGCGCGAAAGCGCGCTGGCCGAAGCACCGCAAGTGCAGCTTGAAGTGGACCGCAAGCAGGCCAATGCGCTGGGCGTGTCGTTTGCCGATGTCGGCAACGTGCTGTCCTCGGCCATCGGTTCGGCCTATATCAACGACTTCCCCAACCAGGGCCGCATGCAGCGCGTGGTGGTGCAGGCCGAAGGCGACCAGCGCAGCCAGGTGGCGGACTTGATGAAAATCAACGTGCGCAACAACGCCGGCAAGATGGTGCCACTGTCCGCCTTTGTCGAAGCCAAATGGACCCAGGGCCCGGCTCAGTTGACCCGTTACAACGGCTACCCGGCCATCGCGATTTCCGGCGAAGCCGCTCCGGGGCACAGTACCGGCGAAGCCATGGACGAGATCCAGCGGTTGGTCAGCCAACTGCCCGCCGGCCTGGGCCAGGAATGGACCGGCTTGTCGTTGCAGGAGCGCTTGTCCGGCTCCCAGGCCCCGATACTGCTGGGCTTGTCGCTGCTGATCGTGTTCCTGTGCCTGGCGGCGTTGTATGAAAGCTGGTCGATCCCGACCTCGGTACTGCTGGTGGTGCCGCTGGGTGTGCTGGGCGCGGTATTGGCCGTGGCCTTGCGTGGCATGCCCAACGATGTGTTCTTCAAAGTGGGCCTGATCACCATCATCGGCCTGTCGGCGAAGAACGCGATCCTGATCATCGAATTCGCCAAGGACCTGTACGACCAGGGTGAAGACCTGATGAGCGCCACCCTGAAGGCTGCGCGCTTGCGCTTGCGACCGATCATCATGACCTCGCTGGCGTTCATCCTCGGCGTGGTGCCGCTGGCAATTGCCACGGGTGCCAGTTCCGCGAGCCAGCAGGCGATTGGCACCGGTGTGATTGGCGGCATGATCACCGCAACGCTGGCGGTGGTGTTTGTGCCGGTGTTCTTTGTGGTGGTCATGAAGCTAGTGAAGAAATCTCCCCGGTAAACCGAGTTAAACCCTGTGGGAGGGGGCTTGCCCCCGATGCGGTATGTCAGCTGAACCATTTTTCACTGATACACCGCCATCGGGAGCAAGCCCCCTCCCACATGATGAGGTACAGTCAGTTGACCCACTGTCAGCTGTGAGCCGCCATGCCCTTCCTCGCCCGCACCCACCCTCGCCTCTCCGTCGCCGCCGTGCTCGGCCTTGCCGTGGGCATCCTGGCGCCGGCTGACACTCTGGTCAGCAAAATCCTGATTGGCTGGAACGCCGGGGTCTGGACCTACCTGGTACTGATGCTGTGGCTCACCCGTCGCGCCAAGGCCGAGGACGTGAAGCGCATCGCCGAGGTCGAAGATGAAAACGCCGGGCTGGTGCTGTTCACCGTGTGCATCGCCGCCATCGCCAGCCTGGCGACCATCACCTTTGAACTGGTCGGCAGCAAGGACCTGGCCACCACTGAACGTCTGCTGCACTACGGCTTTACCGGGCTGACAGTGATCGGTTCATGGTTGCTGATCGGGGTGATTTTCAGCGTGCATTACGCGCGCCTGTATTACACCTGGGACGGCAAGGAGCCGGCGCTGCGCTTTGCCGAAGGGCTGCTGACGCCCAACTATTGGGACTTCCTGTATTTCTCGTTCACCATCGGCGTCGCGGTGCAGACCTCCGATGTGGGCGTCGCCACCCGGGCGATGCGCAAAGTAGTGCTGGGGCAATCGCTGATCGGTTTTTTGTTCAACACCGCGATCCTGGGGTTCTCGATCAATATCGCCGCCGGGTTGTTCGGTTGATGCTGCACAAACCTTCTAGACGCCCACCCGACGCTGGGCGCTAATGGCCTCACGTATTCCGCTTCGGTGATTTATGGCCGCGCACAATTGGATCGACCTGTCCCAGGACGCCGACACCGGCATCGAGACCCTGCGCGCGCATTTTGAAGGTCATGCGTACGACCCGCATTGGCACGACAGCTACCTGATCGGCGTAACCGAGCAAGGCGTGCAGCAATTCAACTGCCGCCGTACCCGACATAACAGCGTGCCCGGCCAGGTATTCCTGGTGGAGCCCGGCGAATTGCATGACGGCGATGCGCCCACTGTAGATGGCTTCACTTACCACATGCTCTACCTCGACCCACAGTGGTTGGCGCGTGAAGTCAGCGCGGTGTTTGAAGAAGCACCGCTCAATAGCCAACTGGCTTTCGCCAGCACCTTGACCCGCGACCCGCGCCTGGCCATGGCGACCAGCCAAGCCTTCCAGACCCTGCACAGCGGCGAACTGCGCATCGTGCGCCAGCGCGCCATGGACCAGCTGTTGGAGCGCCTCACCGACCAACTCTACTGGCGCACTCGCTACCGTGAAGACCCGCGCCTGCCACTGGTTGCGCACAAGGCGCGGGAATACCTGCACGCCCATCTGCACGTTGATGTGGGCATGGACGAATTGGCCCTGGCCTGCGGCGTCGACCGTTTCCGCCTGACACGGGCGTTCAAGAGCGCCTTTGGCTTGCCGCCCCACGCCTACCTGGTGCAACTGCGCCTGGCCCGCGCCCGGCACTTGCTAGCCAAGGGCGAGCAACCCGCCGATGTCGCGATGGCCCTCGGTTTTGCCGACCAGAGCCACTTGGGCCGCTGGTTCGTGCGCGCCTACGGCTTGACACCCGCCGCGTACCGCAAGCGCTGCTCAAATCTTCCAGACAGATGACATACCGGCCAGTGAAGATCGACGCCATCACTGGATTTGTCGGAGTCACCTGCCATGTTGCCGTTCATGTTGTTTGCCTTTGTCGCCTCGATTACGCCAGGCCCTACCAATATCCTGGTGCTGAGTAACAGCGCGCGGTATGGCTTGAGAGCCGCGTTACCCATAATCCTCGGCGCCTGCGTCGGGGCTGCCGGTCTTGTGTTGCTGGTGGGGACCGGCGTGGGCCAGTCCCTGGTGCATTTGCCCAAAGTGCAAACGGCCATGCAATGGACCGGCGTCGCCTGGCTGAGCTACCTGGCCTGGCAGATCTTCAGTGCACCCGCCCAAGCCGTCGAAGTGGCCGCCAGCGAAAAACCCCTTGGCCTGATAGGCGCCGCCAGCCTGCAATTGATCAACCCGAAAACCTGGATGATGGCGCTCGCGGTGGTGAGTGTATTTGCCGGCCAGGGTGCCGAGCGCCAAAGCCAGGTGGTGCAGTTGTCCCTGGTGTTTTTCCTGATCTCGATACCTTGCCTGGGCACTTGGGCGCTGCTGGGGGCCGGCGCTTCACGGGTGTTTCGTTCGGCCACGGCCATGCAACGTTTCAATCGGGGTATGGCCCTGCTGCTGTTGGGCGCGACCTGGTTGGGTGTGCTGGTCTGAACGTACCGGTCATCTGGCCTTGCCCTGCATCTTCTTGACGACTTTACTGGTTTAGTGCTCTCTTGAAACCGGTTTCAGTCATTCCAATAAGAAAAGAAGGTCGATGACCGTGAACAAATTTTCCGCCGCCCAGCGCAGCCGCGTGACCATGCTCGACGTCGCCGAGCGCGCCGGCGTGTCCAAGGCTAGCGTGTCGCGCTTTATCGGCGACGACCGCGCCCTGCTCTCCGATGCCATCGCCCTGCGCATCGAACAAGCCATCGATGAACTCGGCTATCGCCCCAACCAGATGGCTCGCGGCTTGAAACGCGGCCGCACGCGCCTGATCGGCATGCTGGTGGCCGATATCCGCAACCCCTATTCCATTGCCGTGATGCACGGCGTCGAAACTGCGTGCCGCCAGCATGGCTACAGCCTGGTGGTGTGCAACACCGACCGCGATGACGCGCAGGAGCGCCAACACCTGGCGGCGCTGCGTTCGTACAACATCGAAGGGCTGATCGTGAACACCCTCGGCCATCACCTCGACCAACTGCTGGAACTGCAACGGGAAATGCCGCTGGTGCTGGTGGACCGCAAGGTCGAGCCGCTGCACAGCGATCTGGTGGGGCTGGACAACCCGGCGGCAGTGCGCATGGCCGTGGAACATCTGGAGCGACAGGGTTACCGCGATGTGCTGATGGTAAGTGAAGCCACCGATGGCACCAGCTCGCGCCTGGAGCGCCTGGACAGTTTCAAAGCTGAAATCGCCAGCCGCCCGGCATTGACCGGCGCTGTGCTGGAGTTGGATGAAACACTGCAAAAACACCTGCACACCTTTCTTGCCAAACCTGGCCCCAAGGCACTGTTCTGTGCCAACGGCGTCGCGGCGCTGGCCTGCACCCGGGTGCTGAAGAACCTCGGTTGCAACTTGTTCGACGACATCGGCCTGATCGCCCTGGATGACCTGGACTGGTATCCGCTGGTAGGCACTGGCATCACCGCCCTCGCCCAGCCGACCGAAGCCATCGGTGCAACGGCATTCAATTGCCTGCTCAAGCGCTTGCGCGGCGATACCGAGCCAACACGGACCCTGGATTTCCTGCCCGAGTTGATCCTTCGTGGCTCGACCCGGCACGTCTAAAAAATTTTGAACAAAAATGAAACCGGTTTCAGAGGTAAACAACAATGCATAAATACCCCATCTCCATCAGCCTTTCCAGCTACGGCGCAGACTTGGTACGCCAACAAGGCCAGTTGAGTTTTGTCGAGGTTCTCGCCGCCGCCGGCGCCCAGCGCATCGAATGGCGCGAAGAGCTTTTAACCCACGAACAGCCCACGGAACTGGCCGAGGCCGCGGCGCAACAGAACCTGGAATCGGTGTTCTCATCGCCCCTGGAACTGTGGGTCGCCGGCCGCGCCCAACCGAATGCCGAACTGGCAGCGACCTTGGACCGCGCACAGGCTTTCGGCGCGCAATGGTTGAAAGTATCCCTCGGCTACTTCACCGACACCAACGACCTGGACAGCCTGCACGCCCTGCTCCGCCGCCAACCCGTGCAGTTACTGGTGGAAAACGACCAGACCCTGCACGGCGGGCGTATCGAGCCGATGCAACGCTTCTTCAGCGAAGTGGAGCGCCTGGCCCTGCCGGTGAAGATGACCTTCGATATCGGCAACTGGCAGTGGCAGGACCAATCCGCCCTCACCGCCGCACGCCTGCTGGGCCGACATGTGGACTACCTGCATTGCAAGGCCGTGGCCCGTCGCCCGGACGGCAAGCTGGTCGCCGTGCCGCCGGGCGCCACCGACCTGCATCTGTGGGAACAACTGCTCAAGCATATGACTCAAGGAATTACCCGGGCGGTGGAATTCCCGCTGCAAGGCGATGACCTGGTCGAGGTCACCGCCCGGCACGTTGCCACCCTCGCCGTCCTTGGCCAACCGCGCGTGGAGAATGCCCATGTCTGAGATCGATATCCTGTCGTTTGGGGAAACCATGGCGATGTTCGTCGCCGAACAGAGCGGCGACCTGGCGCAAGTGGCGCAGTTTCACAAGCGCATTGCCGGGGCCGATAGCAACGTCGCCATCGGCCTGTCGCGCCTGGGGTTCAACGTGGCCTGGCTGAGCCGGGTAGGCAATGATTCCCTCGGGCGCTTTGTGGTGGAGACCTTGAGCAAACAAGGCCTGGACTGCCGGCATGTGGCGGTCGACCCGTTGCACCCCACCGGTTTTCAGCTCAAGTCCCGTGAAGAAACGGGTGATGACCCACAGGTCGAGTATTTCCGCAAAGGCTCGGCGGCCAGCCATTTGTCCGTTGCGGCCTTCAGCCCTGCCCTGCTGCAAGCCCGCCATCTGCATGCCACCGGCATTCCGCCAGCGTTGTCCGCCGCCACCCGCGAGTTGTCTACCGAGCTGATGACGCAGATGCGCAAGGCCGGGCGCAGCGTGTCGTTCGACCCCAACCTGCGCCCGTCGCTGTGGGCCAGCGAACAGACGATGATCCGCGAAATCAACGCCCTTGCCGGCCTGGCTGATTGGGTGCTGCCGGGCCTGGGCGAAGGTCGACTGCTGACCGGCTTCGATGACCCGGCCGACATCGCCGCGTTCTACCTCGACCAGGGCGCCGAAGCCGTGGCGATCAAGCTCGGCCCGGACGGCGCCTACTACCGCACGCAAATGGACCAAGGCTTCGTCGCCGCCGTGCGCGTGGACAAGGTGGTCGATACCGTCGGCGCCGGCGACGGCTTTGCCGTGGGCATGATCAGCGCCCTGCTGGAAAACCTCAGCTTCCGCGAAGCGGTACAGCGCGGCAACTGGATCGGCAGCCGCGCCGTGCAAAGCCGTGGCGATATGGAAGGCTTGCCCACCCGTTCAGAGTTACCCGCTCGATCCGTTGCCTGATTCATTCCCTGTTGCCACAACTACAACAAGCTCAGGAGCAACCCCATGGACACCGTGAAACTCGCCACCCGCCGTTGGTGGTACATCATGCCCATCGTTTTTATCACCTACAGCCTGGCGTACCTGGACCGCGCCAACTATGGCTTCGCCGCCGCCTCCGGGATGGCCGAAGACCTGATGATCACCCCCGGCATGTCGTCGTTGCTGGGGGCGCTGTTTTTCCTCGGCTACTTTTTTTTCCAGGTACCGGGGGCGATCTATGCGCAAAAGCGTAGCGTCAAGAAGCTGATCTTCGTCAGCCTGATCCTGTGGGGTGGCCTCGCTACCCTGACCGGCGTGGTCTCCAACGCCTACATGCTGATCGTGATCCGCTTCATGCTTGGCGTGGTGGAAGCGGCGGTGATGCCGGCGATGCTGGTGTACCTGTGCCACTGGTTCACCCGTGCCGAACGCTCGCGCGCCAATACCTTCCTGATCCTCGGCAACCCGGTGACCATGCTGTGGATGTCGGTGGTGTCGGGCTACCTGGTGCAGCATTTCAGCTGGCGCTGGATGTTTATCATCGAAGGCCTGCCGGCGGTGTTGTGGGCGTTTATCTGGTGGAAACTGGCGGATGAAAAGCCCGCCCAGGCCAAATGGCTGAGCGACGCCGAGAAACAAGACCTGGAAAGCGCGCTGGCCGCTGAACAGGTGGGCATCAAGGCGGTGAAGAACTATGCCGAGGCATTCCGCTCGCCCAAGGTGATCATCCTGGCCCTGCAATTTTTCTGCTGGAGCATTGGTGTGTACGGCTTCGTGTTGTGGCTGCCGTCGATCCTCAAGCAAGGCTTGCAGATGGACATGGTCGAGGCCGGCTGGTTGTCGGCGTTGCCTTACCTGGCGGCGGTGATCGGCATGCTGGTGGTGTCGTGGGGCTCGGACAAGCTGCAAAAACGTAAGCGCTTCGTGTGGCCGCCGTTGTTGATCGCCTCCATCGCGTTCTACGCGTCCTATGTGCTCGGCGCCGAACACTTCTGGTGGTCATACACCCTGCTGGTGATTGCCGGCGCGTGCATGTATGCGCCCTACGGGCCGTTTTTCGCGATTGTCCCGGAAATCCTCCCGGCCAACGTCGCCGGCGGCGCCATGGCGCTGATCAACAGCATGGGCGCCCTCGGTTCGTTCGGCGGTTCGTACCTGGTGGGCTACCTCAATAGCAGCACCGGCTCGCCCGGCGCCTCGTACCTGCTGATGAGCGGCGCGTTGCTGCTGTCAGTGGTATTGACGATTTTTCTCAAGCCCGGTGCCAGTGACCGCACACCGGCGCCCAACCTGGAATTGAAGGTAAAGACCGCATGAAAAAGTCTGTCGTGTTGTACAAAAAACTCTCCGCGCCGTTGATGGCCCGCCTGCATGAACAGGCCGATGTCACCCTGATCGAAGCGCTGGACGAGACCGGCCTGGCCAAGCTGCGCGATGCCCTGCCGACCGCTCACGGTCTATTGGGTGCCAGCCTGCGCCTGGACGCCACGCTGCTGGACCTGGCGCCACGACTGGAAGCGGTGGCGAGCGTGTCGGTGGGCGTCGACAACTACGATATCGACTACCTCACCGGGCGCGGCATCCTGCTCAGCAATACCCCGGACGTGCTCACCGAAACCACCGCCGACACCGGCTTCGCGCTGATCCTGGCCACCGCCCGGCGTGTGGTCGAGCTGGCCGACATGGTGCGCGCCGGCCAGTGGAGCAAGAATATCGGCCCGGCGCATTTCGGCAGCGATGTGCACGGCAAGACCCTGGGTATCATCGGCATGGGCCGCATCGGCGAAGCCCTGGCCCAGCGCGGGCATTTCGGTTTCGGCATGCCGGTGATCTACCACAGCCATTCGCCCAAACCTTTGGTGGAAAAACGCTTTGGCGCGCAGTACCGCAGCCTGAACGACTTGCTGCAACAGGCCGACTTTGTCTGCCTGACGCTGCCACTCACCGCTGAAACCGAGAAGTTGATCGGCGCCGAACAATTCGCGCTGATGGGCCCGGACACGATCTTCATCAATATCTCGCGGGGCAAGGTGGTGGATGAGGCGGCGCTGGTGGAGGCGTTGCAACAGCGCACCATTCGGGCAGCGGGGTTGGATGTGTTCGAGCAGGAGCCGCTGGATCATGGCTCGCCGTTGTTGCGCTTGAACAATGTGGTGGCCACGCCGCATATCGGCTCGGCCACCCATGAGACGCGGGAAGCCATGGCTACGTGTGCGGTGGAGAATCTGTTGCAGGCGCTGGCGGGTGAAAAACCGAAAAACCTAGTGAACCCAGGGGCCTGGAAGCAATAGCGCTGACACAACACAGGGCAAATGTGGGAGGGGGCTTGCCCCCGATGGCGGTGTATCAGTCAGCCAATGTCTAGCTGACACATTGCAATCGGGGGCAAGCCCCCTCCCACCTTTTGACCCTATTTCAGGTCAGATAACGAACCGCGCCACCATCCCATTCAGGTCCACCGCCAACCGCGACAGCTCATGGCTGGCCGCGCTGGTCTGGTTGGCACCCGCCGCCGACTGGGTCGCCAGGTCGCGGATATTGACCAGGTTGCGGTCCACTTCGCGGGACACCTGGGCCTGTTCTTCCGAAGCGCTGGCGATCACCAGGTTACGCTCGTTGATCAGGCTGATGGACTGGGTGATCTGCTCCAGGGCCACACCGGCGGCGCGGGCCATTTCCAGGGTGTCCTGGGTACGCTGGTTGCTCTGTTGCATCGATTGCACGGCTTCACCGGTGCCGTTCTGGATACCGGCGACCATTTTCTCGATTTCCTGGGTCGACTGCGCCGTACGGTGGGCCAATGCCCGCACTTCGTCGGCCACTACCGCAAAGCCACGCCCTGCTTCACCGGCACGCGCCGCTTCGATGGCGGCGTTAAGCGCCAGCAGGTTGGTCTGTTCGGCAATCGCGCGGATCACGTCCAGCACCTTGCCAATGTCCCGGCCTTGGGTGGCCAGGCCTTCGATCATCGCGGCAGTGTTCTGCACGTCCTGGGTCATGGTCTGGATCGCGCCGACGGTTTCCACCACACGGTCGCGCCCTTCCCGCGCCGCCTGGTTGGACTGGGTCGACGCCTCGGAGGTGGACACCGCGTTGCGCGCCACTTCTTCCACTGCCGCCGTCATCTCGTTGACCGCCGTGGCGGCCTGGTCGATTTCATTGTTCTGTTGCTGCAGGCCCTTGGAGGCTTCCTCGGTGACCGCGCTCAACTCCTCAGCGGCAGACGCCAGTTGGGTGGCCGAGCCGGCAATGTGCTGGATGGTCTGGCGCAGGTTGCCTTGCATGGTCGACAACGCATTCAGCAAGCGCGCCGGTTCATCCTTGCCGTCGTCTTCAATGGTCTTGGTCAGGTTGCCACCGGCGATGGTTTCGGCCACTTCCACGGCTTTGCGCAAGGGGGCGACGATGCTGCGGGTCAGCAGCCAGGCCAGCAATACCGTGAGCAATGCAGCGGCAACCGAAACGACAATAGCGCCAGTGATGGCACTGCTGTAATTTTGCCCGGCTTCCTCGTTGGCTTGCTTGGCATCCGCTGCATTGATAGCGATCAGCTTGTTCAGTTGCTCGCCCATCTGGTCGGTACCGTCCTTGATCCGCGTATTGATCAGGGCACGCATCTCATCGACCTTGTTCTGCCTGGACAGCGCCAGCATCTCGGCCTGAGCCTTGAGATAGTTGTCCAGGGTGGTCGTGAATACCTTGTACAGGGCGGCCTCCTCGGGCCCGGCAGGCAAGGCTGCGTAACTGGCCTGGGCGGTCTTCACCTTGTCGGCCAGCACGCCGATACGCACTTCAGCTTCCTGAAGGCCGGCAGGCTCACGGTTGACCAGCACGCGGAACGAAAGGATGCGCATACGCAGCACGTTTTCGGTGATCACCGACAGTGAAGTCACGCTCGGCAGTTGATTGGTACTCATGTCCACCGAGGCCTGGCGGATCAGCGTCATACGGTTGACCGCAAATACCCCCAATACAACCACTAACACAGCAATAAATGCGAAACCGAGAGAAGCGCGAGGAGCGATATTCAGATTACGGATGGACATGGGGGTGCTCTCAAAAGTAGTGTCTGCGCGCGTCCGTGCCGCGAAACGATCTGTCAGCGTCAACGCACTGCCCAGACCTTGGTCACCACCGTTGTCATTAGTATGTGGGCCTGACCACGCTATCGGCCGGCGCTGTGGTTTCCCGCAGGGGGCTTTATAAATATTTTTTTACACTTCTGACGACAGGCAGTTTCTGGCATCCTGCGCCTCCATTTTCTGACCCGAGCCCGCATTTTGTCTGACGCTCAAGCTCCGCGCCCCCGCTATAAATCCGACCTGATCTACGGTCTGGAAGACCGCCCGCACTTCACCGCCGCCATATTTGCCGCACTGCAGCATGTGTTGGCGAGTTTCGTCGGGATCATCACGCCTACGCTGATCGTCGGCGGCGTGCTGGGCCTGGAAAGCGAAGTGCCGTACTTGGTGAGCATGGCGCTGTTCGTGTCAGGGCTCGGCACCTTTGTGCAGGCGCGCACCTTCGGCCCGATCGGCTCGGGGCTGCTGTGCCTGCAAGGCACCAGTTTCTCGTTTATCAGCGTGATTCTCAGCGCGGGCTTCATGGTCAAGGCCCGGGGTGGCGGCACTGACGAGATCCTCTCGACGATCTTTGGTATCTGCTTTTTCGCCGCGTTTATCGAGGTGGTGCTGAGCCAGTTCATCGGCAAGCTGCGCAAACTGATCACCCCGGTGGTCACCGGCACCATCATCACGCTGATGGGCTTGTCGCTGATCAAGGTGGCAGTCACCGACATGGCCGGCGGGTTTGGCGCCAGCGACCTTGGCGCCGCGAGCAACATGGGCCTGGCGGCGCTGGTGCTGCTGACCATCGTGGTACTCAACCGCTTCAATAACCCCTTCCTGCGCCTGGGTTCGATCGTGATCGGCCTGACCCTGGGCTTCGTCGTGGCCTGGCTGCTGGGCCGCGTGGACATGGCGGCGCTGCCTGAAGTGCCGCTGATCAGCGTGCCGGTGCCGTTCAAGTACGGTTTCTCGTTCGACTGGGTGGCGTTTATCCCGGTGGCGGTGATCTTCCTGATTTCGCCGCTGGAAGCAGCCGGTGACCTGACGGCCAACTCGATGATTTCCCAACAGCCGGTCAAGGGCCCGCTGTACATCAAGCGCATCAAGTCCGGCCTGCTGGCCGACGGCCTCAACTCGGCGATGGCCGCCACCTTCAACAGCCTGCCGATGGTGACCTTCGCCCAGAACAACGGCGTGATCCAGTTGACCGGCGTGGCCAGCCGCTACGTGGCGTACTTTATCGCCGGGCTGCTGGTGCTGCTGGGGCTGTTCCCGATGATCGGCGCGGTACTGCAACTGATGCCCAAACCGGTGTTGGGCGGCGCCACACTGATCATGTTCGGCACCGTGGCCGTGGCCGGGATCAAGATCCTTGCCGAAGCCGGGTTGCACCGGCGCAATGTGCTGATCGTGGCGATCTCCCTCGGTATGGGCCTGGGCGTCGCCGCGGTGCCGGAAGTATTGCGCGAGCTGCCCAAGGCGCTGCACAACATCTTCGAGTCGCCGATCACCGTGGGCGCTTTCTGTGCAATCCTGCTGAACATTTTCCTGCCGGAAGAGTTCATAGAGCTGGAAGAAGATGAATTTGATCCGGAGTCCTCTACCCTCAAAGTGATGCAGGACCCGGACGTCACGAAATAGGAGCACCTTTGTATGCGCAGGCTCATGGTTCTATCGCTGTTGCTGCTGAGCTTGAGCGCCTGTGCGCTGTTCCCCAACCGTGATCCGGTGAACATCAATGTGGTCGGCATCGAGCCGCTGCAAAGCCAGGACCTGGAAGTGCGCTTCGCCGTGAAGCTGCGGGTGCAGAACCCCAATGAAACGGCGATCGACTACAACGGCGTGGCCCTGGACCTGGAGGTCAATGGCCGGCCGTTGGCATCAGGGGTAAGTGACCAGAGCGGCTCCATCCCGCGTTTCTCCGAGACCGTCCTGATGGTCCCGGTGAGTGTTTCGGCGTTCTCCGTGTTGCGTCAGACCCTGGGCCTGAGCCAGACCCAGAGCCTGAACAACCTGCCCTACGTGCTGCGAGGCAAACTGGCGGGTGGGCTGTTCGGCACGATGCGCTTTGTGGACCGTGGCACGCTTAACCTGCCCAATACCGCCACCTGGTAATTGACACGGCTTGCCACAAGGTTGTGCTCAGTCGGTGATGTAGCGCACGCCAGGCTTGGCGCGTTCGTCCACCGTCAACTCGAAGACATCCGGCCGGGCGTAATGCCCCACCACGTCATAGTCGTACCGCGCGCGCACCAGCTCATCGGTATCAATGCGGGCCGTCAGCAGCCCGGCCTCTCCCAGCAACGGCCCGGCGAGAATGTCGCCCATCGGCCCGACAATCACACTGCCGCCCGCAATCAAAGGGCGGTCTGAAGGCCAGTTGGCCACCTCGATACCCAACGCCTCAGGCGAGGCCTGGACCTGGCACGCGCTGACCACAAAGCAACGCCCTTCATGCGCCACATGACGCATGCTCACCTGCCACATCTCACGCTCATCCACCGTCGGCGCGCACCACACTTCCACGCCCTTGGCATACATCGCCGTGCGCAGCAGAGGCATCATGTTTTCCCAACACACTGCGCCACCGATGCGGCCCACCGCTGTGTCGATCACTGGCAGCGTCGAGCCATCGCCCTTACCCCAGATCAGCCGTTCGGTACCGGTGGGCATCAGCTTGCGGTGCTTGGCCACCAGGCCGCCCGCCGGCTCGAAGTACAGCACGGTGCAATACAGGGTGCTGCCACTGCGCTCGATCACACCGAGCACCAGGCTGGCCCCGGTACGCGCCGACAGGCCGGCCAGCGCCTCGGTTTCCACACCTGGGACATCGATGGCATTGGCAACGTAACGGGCGAAGGCTTCGCGGCCTTCCGGCAGGCGGTAACCCAACTGTGTGCCGAACGCCTCGCCCTTGGGGTAGCCACCCAGCAGCGCTTCAGGCATCACCACCAATTGCGCGCCGCTGCGCAGGATCTGGTCCTCATAACTCAGGATTTGCGCCAGGGTTTCACCCTTGCCGCCGGGCAAGGAACCGATTTGCAGGGCTGCCACAGTAGAAACAGGCATCACGATCACTCCAAATAAAGGGGGGGTTGCCCATTCTCCCGCCAGCCTCGATCATGAATAAAGCCCACTTCAGTGCTGAATGATATGAGCCAGATGAATATCGCCCAGATCGATCTCAACCTGCTGAAAACCTTCGAAGCCCTGCACGACGAGTCCAGCGCCAGTCGCGCAGCCTTGCGCCTGGGCGTCACGCAATCGGCGATCAGCGCGGGGTTGCGGCGCTTGCGCGAGGTGTATGGGGATCAATTGTTCGTGCGTACCGGGCGCGGCCTGGCGCCGACGTTGCGGGCCAACCAGTTGAAACCGGTGATCAGTGAGGCGCTGGACCGCTGTCGGCAGAGCCTGGCAATGGTCAATCCGGATAACCAGCAGTATCAGGGCCGCTCGGTGGTGCTTGGGTTATCCGATGATTTCGAGCTGGCCTATGGCCGCCGTCTTATAGAGGCGATTGCACAGCGTGCACCCAAATTGCGGGTGATTTTCCGTCAGACCCACAGCCAGATCGTCGCCGGTGCCCTGCTCGACCGCACACTGGACCTGGCAATTACCGCCGGCGGTTTTGCCCAGGGCAGGCTGAGCCGCCAGGTGCTGGGGGAAGGTGATTATCGCTGCCTGGTGGATTCGGACCAGGCACACATCAGCCTGGACGAGTTCGTCACGCGCGAGCACATTCTGGTGTCGTCAGGCGGGTTTATCGGCATCACCGATGAAGGCCTGGCGGCGCAGGGCCTGAGCCGCCAGGTGTGCGCGTCGACCAGCCACTTTGCCGCGCTACCGTTTTTGCTCAAGGGCAGCCAAGCGGTAGCCACAATTCCGGGGCATGCGGCCCAGGCCATTGCAGAGATGACCGGCCTGCGCGTGTTGCCCTGCCCGCTGGTACTGCCGCGCTACCCGGTGGAGCTGGGCTGGCGTACCCAGGCGCAGCT
This sequence comes from Pseudomonas sp. FBCC-B1565, assembly GCF_059133265.1. Taxonomy (NCBI): domain Bacteria; kingdom Pseudomonadati; phylum Pseudomonadota; class Gammaproteobacteria; order Pseudomonadales; family Pseudomonadaceae; genus Pseudomonas; species Pseudomonas sp. FBCC-B1565. The sequence goes on along the minus strand of NZ_CP101438.1, from coordinate 2,927,364 downwards.
TGATCCGTTGTTGCTGAAAGTGCGTGAAGCGATCGTGGCGAGCTTTACTTGTTGGCCGCCATCAGCTTGTTGACTTCGCTGCGCACCATGTTGGAGAACTCCGGCGGCGACATGCCGTCGAGCTCTGCGCGGACCCATTCGGCCCACTTGCCCTTGCGCTTGGCGCGCTCACCGAACAAGCGTGCGGCTTCGCCCTTGGCCTTGCCCAGGTTGGTTTGCCACAGGTCGTAGAGGCGGGACTTTTCATCTTCCAGCTCGGCGCGTTCGGCGAGGGTCTTGTTGGCGAGATTGAAGCTCATGTTGAATTACCTGCTGCACAAATAGGTGACATCTTACACTGTAGGTCGAAATTTCCTGATCCGGATTTTGCTCAAGAACAGGCAGCGGCAAAAAAACTGCAACTTTTGCCGCTGGCCGACACTCCATTGTTCACTGCCACATTCACTCGCAAGGAGTCACACAATGGCCCGCAAAACCGCTGCCCAAGCCGTCGAAGACCAAATCAAGGACCAAGCCTTCAGCGAACTGACCGCGCTGATCGAAGAATCGGACAAACTGCTCAAAAGCAGCGCCGCCCTGGTCGGCGAAGAAGGCGAAACCCTGCGTGAGCAGGTCGCCATCAAGCTCAAGCAAGCCCTGGACTCGGTGTCCAATGTGCGCGAACGCAGCAAGCCGGTGGTGGACGCCACCGAGACCTACATCGGTGGCCACCCATGGCAGACCGTGGCGATTTCCGCAGGTTTTGGCCTGGTGGTCGGCCTGCTGCTCGGTCGCCGCAACTAAGCAAGACGGGCTGCGCCAGCGGCGCAGCCCTGTTTAAAGTCCCGCGATCTCCCGCAAGTGTGCCAACTCTTTGCGATCGATTTCGATCCCCTGCTCCTGCGACTTCGCCCGTGTGCGATGGCGCCGATCCCCCGGTAAACGCCGCAACCCCACCGCATGCATCTGCCGCACCAGCTCCTGGCTGCGCTCGGCGAACGCTTGCCCGGCGGTCTTGCTCGGGTCGATCACGATCAACAGTTGGCCGGTCCAGGGTGTACGCGCCCCCGGATGATCGGCCCAATTGAATTCGAAGGAAAAATTGCCGCCGGTCAACGCCGCAGCCAGCAGTTCGACCATCATCGACAACGCCGACCCTTTGTGCCCGCCAAATGGCAGGAGTGCACCGCCTTCCAGGATCGCCTTGGGGTCCTGGGTCGGCTGGCCCAGGCTGTCGACGCCCATGCCCGGCGGCAGGCGCTCGCCTTTGCGCGCGGCGATCTGCACATCGCCATGGGCGATAGCGCTGGTGGCCAGGTCAAACACAATCGGCATGCCATCGGCGCGAGGTGCGGCAAAGGCGATGGGGTTGGTGCCGAACAACGGGCGGTCGGCGCCATGGGGCACCACGCAGGTCATGCTGTTGACCACGCTCAGGGCCACCAGGCCTTCTTCGGCGAACGGCTCGACATCCGGCCACAGGGCGGCGAAATGGTGGGAGTTGTGGATCGCCACCAGCGCAATGCCAGCACTGCGGGCTTTCTCCACCAACAGCGCGCGGGCGGCTTCGAGCGCCGGTTGCGCAAAGCCGTTGGCTGCGTCCACGCGAACAAACCCTGAGGCGACATCCGTGACCACCGGCACCGCCTTGCCATCCACCCAGCCGCTGGCCAGGGTGCTGAGGTAACCGGGAATACGGAACACCCCATGGCTATGGGCGCCATCGCGCTCGGCACAGGCGCAGTTGCGCGCCAGGATCGCGGCCACCTCGGGGGAGGTGCCATGGTTCACGAAGACCTGATGAAGCAACGCCACCAGTTCGGTAAAGCCGATGCGGGCCGTAGCCTGCTCATGGACCTGTGACATCTGAAGCTCCGATTTTATGATTGGAAGGGGCAACCAGCGTGAAATCCAGGCCCACGATTAAACAACGCGGCCCGCGCATGCTGTCAACGTCTGTTTGTGCATCAGCCCCCACCGCTGCACTTATTTACCGCCGAGCCCGAACCGGCCCTCCTTACCCTGAGGCCTTCATACAATGACGGTGAGTATGCAATGGCCCGGGTCACCCCTCCCTACTTCTTCGATGAATTCCTGCTGCCCATAAAACGAGACGAACCCACACCGCGAGAACGTGCGCTGGGGTTGACCGTCAAGGACCTGGACTGGCTGCATCGCCTGTATTACGCGACCGACCACGCACGCCGAAACCCGGTGCACCAGGAAGCGCCTATGGTCGTGGAAAGCCTGCTGCTGCAGATCAACCAGAAACCGGACATCCCCCTCGCCGGCGCGTTCATCATGAGCCCCAGCCCCGACGGGCAAAAGGCACTGCTCTATACGCCCTATGACGGCCTGGAAGTGTTCGACAGCCGCGCCGACGTGCTCACCGAGATCACCGAGCGCCTGAAGGACCGCTCACGCCGCGCCGACTTGCTGCGCTTGCTGTCGATTGCCCAGCGCGCAACCCTGGACGCTGCCAAAGCACCGACCGTGGCGGCACAGGCCATTGAAGGCCCGGTGATGCAACATCAGGAGCAGGCGATCCAGCACGCCCAATTGCACAACGTGCAGGGCATGCTCGACCAATTGCGTCGTATTCCCGGGCTGCCAACGATGCTCGACACGTCCCTGGCCGTCATGGCGCGCGCCTACTTCCCCAGCCTCGATCACCGCGATACACGCATGAACAGCTTTGCGCTCAGTGACATAGCGCCTACTGCCGACCCGCAATGGCTGGCCTCCGTGCCGTTGAGCGAGGCCTTGCTCCACTATTACTTGAAACAGTCCTGGCCCATCGGGCAGACGCGCACCTTTACCCATCCCAAACAGGTCACTTCGGGCTGGACGCCGACACAGGTGGCCCAGGACCAGCGTCGCTGGGAAAGCGTGGTGGAGCAGACAGCGGGAATCCTGTCGAAGCTGCTCGGCAGCTTGTTGCAGACCTACTGGAACGAAGACATCAAGGACGGCCACTCCCGCCTGGAGCTAGTGGCCCAGACCCTCAGCGACACGTTCCGTGCCGAGCTGCTGCTCAAGCGCCAACAAGGCATCCTGAGCGCCGAAGACAGCCAGCAGTTGCTGGCCATGTTTCTCCCGGACGCGGCAGCGCGCACCGCCCATGCCGAGAACCTGCGCGTCGAAAAGATCCGCGTCAGCGCGCCCTCCCAGCACTATGTCGACCTGGCTGGCACACTGATGATCAGCAATAGCCACGCCTACCTGTACACCCAGACCCGCGGCTTGCAGGTGCTCAAGAACATGGAGGATCTGAACGCCACCTTGATCAGCATGCTCAAGGCCAGCGGGCATGAGGACGAGTTACTCAATTTCCTGTCCCTGGATGAACGCAATGTGCTGCTCGGCCTTGACCCGCTGCAGATCATCGGGGTGCCCATCAACGGCGACATCTTTACCGAACTGGCCAAAGACATTGCGGCCAAGCAACTGAGCAACATGGAATACGCCCTGGGCCTGTACCGTCGCAGCGACGGCCAGGTAAACCTGGAAGCGCTGCTGGACTGTGCCCTGGATGTACGCGGCCTGATCGACCATCGCCTGCACACGCTGGACGCCGGCGGGCGCTGGAGCCTGCACCCCATCACCAGCAGCAATGGACGCCCGTCCACGGTGCAGGCCGAACGCGCCAAACAACAATGGCAGCAGTTGAACACAGTTGAACAGGCACTGGCCTCGGACCGTGCGGCGCATCCGACACTCAGACGGTTGGCAGCCCATGCGCTGAATGCGGAGCTGGATAAACACCAACTTCCGTTGATGGCCGACGAGGTGAATATCAATACCTACGCGACCGCCGCACAACAGCGCGAAGAACGTGCTCCTCTGCGCTCATTGAATATGGTCGAGCACTTCATCGAGCGCCTGGCGCATGAAGCCGTTTCGGTCCCCGAATCGACCACTGTCGGGTTCTACAGCGCACCTCGCAGCGGTATCGCTAAACAGTTGAACAGCCTGACCACGACAACCTTCAACACAATCATCGACAGCGCGATGGTGACATTCGCCAACCATGATGTACGCCCACTCCCGCAGATGTTCCTCAACAGTCATCGCGCTCACCTGCGGCACGCCCTGATGCTCGGGCTGCGCAGCGAGGCAGAACTGCGCCGGTTGGACAACACCCTCAGGCAGCGCGGCCAGGAAATGCTCGACACCGTATTGCGCACCGACAGCCTGACGCGGGTGAAGCGCCACGCCTTGAATGGCTTCCTGCCGGACGCCTACGGGTTGACGCTGATGGTTGACGCCGCTTCACCCGCGCAGCCGTTGGCCAACTGCCTGGTGCTGACCGAACGCGGCGGCACCGACCCGCAGCGCTCCGGCCAGGCGGTGCTGTGGACGCCCCGCCGCGGTCATGAAGTGTTCAACTCCATACAGCACCTGCGCGAAACCTTGCAAAAACGCCTGCAAGACCCCATCCAACGCCTGCCCTTCCTGGAAAACCTGCCGAATCGCCTGCGCACGCCGCACCAGGCCTACACCCTCGGCCCACTGCAACGTATCGACGACGACCTGCTGGACAACCGCCTGCAAAGCCATACCGAAACCCTCACCGATAACGTCGATACGGTGCTGGCGATGAACCTGGGGGCGCGGCGCCTGCAGGACTATCTGGACGTGGTGATGCAGCAGGCCGTGCCCACCAACCTGCCCAGGGCCATGCAACTGGCACGGGCCATGGCCAACCAGCAGGCACTCCCCGTATGGCTGGGGATGGCGGCGCCCGATGAGCAGATCCTGCACGCCGAATTGCTCGAGCAATATCGCGTCAGTGCACCGGATGAACAGGATTACCTGCACGGAATCACACCACTGAACGAGCAGGTCAGCGCTGCATTGGTCACGCTGCTGGAAGCACGTTTCCCAGGCCTGGGACTGCACCCCGACAACATCCTGGTCCCGATCCGCAAGGCGCTGAACGGCAACACCCAGAGCCTGACCGACTTTGCCCAGCGTCACCTGCCCGACCTGCAGGCCGATGAAATCCACCCACGCTCGCGCACCGCGACACCCTTGCCCGCGACGCTGGACGGCACAGCGGTGGTACAACTGGTGCAGCAGTTGGACCTCAAATCGGTGTATCAGACGTGGCTGACCACCCACCTGCTGGCCACGGACAAAGACGCACAAACACGCCGGCAACGCTACTGCCGGCAGATGCCCTGGCAGTTGCTGCAATACGCCCATGAGGAAAAACTCGAAGAACGGATTTCCGCCACGGCCTGGGGGTTTATCCAGCAGGTCTTCGACATGCCCGACGCGGTCGCCCGTGCGCAAGTCAGTGGCGTGACAGCGTGCATTCGCCCCTTGCAACTGGTTGCCACAGCCGGCGCGTCAGTGGCCGACGTGCAGGGTGTCTACCTGATCGGGCCGCAGGCCAATGCCACAGGCCCCTGGGTGTTATACGCGCCCTACAGCCCGCACCATGTACTGCGCGAGTACGCTCGGGAAGAAGACTTGCTGAGTGAACTCACCACCCCAGGGCACTTGCAGGAATGGGTTCTCCAACAGTTGGACCCACCCCACCAGGCCACCTATCGAAACCTGCTGGCGCAGCATCGGCGCGACACGGCGGACATTCGGTTGGGGTCTGCTCCCATCCTGGGCAATATTCTCATGCGCCTGTTCAAGGACAACGTCGTACTGCTGACGAAAATGCTCGCCTGTCAATTCGACAAGCAAGGCGCGGCGCAATGGGGAGTGGTCGGTCGCCTGCTGCACAAGGGTGTTCCGAATGCGCTGACCTTCATGGCCGGCAAGCTCGCGTACCCATTGGTGGTGTGGCGCAGCTACAAGCTGTTCAAGGCCTCGAGTGAACACTTGCAACAACATCGCTGGGGCGAGGCACTCAGGACCTTTGTCGGCGGCGTGGCCGAATTGGCGTCCTTGCGCAAGGCGCTCAACCGGCTGTACCCGGACAGTGAACCTGCGACCACCTTTGATGACAATGACTGGACGCAGGCCTCTGCGACTACCACCCTCGCCACGCTGGATATCACCGCCCCGCAGCGCACCCACCTGCAGGCGTTCGAACAACACGAAGTCGCCCTGACGGACCTGAGGCACGACCCCAAGACCCAGGTCTATCACCATGTGGACACTGGCCGGGACTACGTGCCGGTGGCAGGCAAAGTCTACCCGGCGCGAAACGCCGGTACCCACTGGCGTATCCACCGCGATGAAGAGTCAGGGCCTGGGCTGGCGCTTACGCCGTCCAATCAATGGGTGCTGGATTTGCGAAACCGTGATCCTCGTTTCGGCAAATCGATGTCGCGGTTTGCCGGCCGGGCCGCGACTCGCATAGGGGAATGGGGCTCGATCAATATCGAAGCGGTCGGCATGACGCAGATCGCCGCACTGTCCAGTTGGAAAGCCCAGTGCATCAACGAGGCGCTCAACGTCGCCACGTACTACACGGTGACCTGCAAACGCAACATCCTCAACTTCGCGCTCACGCGCGACCCGCTGAGCCGGTTGGGCCGCTTTTTTACCGAGCTGTTCGGGGTTCATGCCTTGACGCCCGATCACGTCGGCAAAGTGGAAACACGGATCGATGAGGTGTTGAACGAACTGGTGAACCCCACGTTGATCAATCCTGACTCGATACGCTTTGTCACGGGGACCGCGCGCTACAGCCCGGAACACCTGATTGCCTTCACCCTGCCCAACGACATCGACAAAAAAATCTATTTGCTCGACCGTTTTTTTGCCCCCGATCTGGACATGTACCAGAACCGCTTGAATGCCCCTTTCAACATCATGGCCCACGCACGCGCCACGACCTTGATCCACGAGTTGACCCACTTGGTGTCTGACTCTGAAGACTTGGCCTACCTGGACAGCATGCGGCCGTTTACCGACCTGATCAATGTGCAATCCCCGCGTGGCAGGCAACTCCATGCCGAACTGGATCACTTGCGCTTGAACGCCCTGTCTACCCAGACACCCGGCGTCATCTTGTTCAAGGTCTGGGACGATTACGCGCAGCAATTCGAAGAACTGGGCAGGCGCCACGCCTCCCGGACCGCACGCACCCGGGTGTTGAACATCACCGGCGCGAAGACACTCGACGATGCGCGCCAGGTATTCATGAGTGACGACAGCAAACGCATCAACATCATCCTGGCCAACGCCGATTCAATCGCCTACATGATCACTCACCTGGGTCGAGAACTGGACCCGGGAGCCTGAAGCCCCCGGGTGGACATCAGTCTTTCTGATCGCGAATGACGTTGCCCGAAGCCCCGTCTATGCGGGCTTCGTACACCACGCCATCCGACTTGCGACCCTTGACCTCCCAGTAGCCGTTATCATCGGCTTCGGCGGCATAAACCTCTACATAACCGGCCTTGGTCTTGGCCACCTCAATGGCTTTTTCAATGGTGATCCAACCGGCGCCCGGGCGGTCGGCCATGGCGGCGCCGGCGCTGAGCAATGCGGAGGTTGCACACAGGGCGATTAATGTTTTCTTCAGCATTTTCGTACTCCATTGGTGGTAATGACTGACACGTGTCCTGAAATTTTTAGGCGCATCCAAACGAGAATAAGTTCCAATTGATGTGCAATCGCCATGATGGCTGTTCTCGCCGTCCCTCCCAGGAGGTTAGAATGTGCGAAATCAGGACGAGTTAATGAGCGAAAAAGCCCTTTCAGAAGCCGAATATGACGCCATCACCGACGCCGCCGCGCATTGGTGCATGCGCCTGCATGCGAGCGATTGCACGCCCGGCGAACGTCAGGCCTTTGCCCAGTGGCATGATTCGCACCCCCTGCACGCCTTCGAGTACGCGGCGATGCTGGAGATCTGGGACGTCGCCGACCACCTGCCGCGCAGCGACACAGCGCCGGTGGTGGTGCCATTCAAACCGCGCAGCCGTTTGCGCACCTATGCGGTGGCAGCGGCCATCTGCCTGGCCGCCCTGCCCCTCGCCGCCTTTACCGGCTGGCAAGCCGGTTGGCTGCCGAGTTCCTATGAGCGCTACGATGCTGCCAGCGGCCTGCGCCAAGTGACGCTCGGCGACGGCAGCCAGGTGGAACTCAACCTGGGCACCGAGCTGGTCTACAGCAACTACAAAGACCAGCGCCGCGTCACCCTGAACAAAGGCGAGGCGTTCTTCAAGGTCAGCCATGACAGTGCGCACCCGTTTGTCGTGCACGCCGGCGCGGGCCAGGTGCGCGTGACGGGTACCCAGTTCAACGTCTGGAAATATGAAGACCAGGTGCGGGTGATGCTGCTTGAAGGCTCGGTGCAGATCAGCAGCGACCCAGTGCACGGCAGCGTCCCCCTCACCCCTGGCATGCAGGCCAGCTATCAACAGGGCGATGCCACGCCCCGTGTGCAGGCGATCAGCCCCAACGACACAGCACTGGCCTGGCGCCAGGGCAAGCTGATCCTCGACAACCTGGCCCTGGCCGATGCGTTGCCACTGATCAACCGCTACCTCAGCAAACCGGCGATGCTGGCCGACGCCAACACCGGGGCGATTCGCATCGGTGGCATCTACAACATCAACGAGGTCAGCAACCTCATCCCCTCCCTGCCCAAGGTTTTGCCGGTCTACCTGACCCAGAACCAGGACGGCAATCCCGTCCTCAATTCCATTCCGCGTAAAGCCCCCAAAGGCTGAGCCTGTTGCGTCGTGCTTTTGGCTTCGTTGCGGCCGCACTGTCCATTTTTTTTACACACACCGTCCCTGGATCGCCCGTGCACAGCGGATTCATCGTTTCGTCATGCACGGTGTTACGGCGCTGATACAACGGGGTGAAGCGGTTGTGCAGTGGATGGATAGCCGGGCCTTCGAGGGCGGTTGTCTCACGGCTGATACAGCAAGGCCATCATTATGCCTTGCAGTTATCGCAAGCCTTTGAAAAACAGTAATAAATCAAAAGCGGCACGGGTTCTGCTCTTTCCCTGACAACGCTGTTTAGGGTCAGCGTGAAGAATAAGGAATGCCGCCGTGATCACACTCACTCAAGGTTCGATGAACGTACTGCTGGCCAGCTGTGTACTCAGCGCCAGTATCAGTCTTCCAGCCCTGGCAGGTGATGGTGTGATCGTGACGGGCCGCGACGTACAGGGTCATATGTATGGTCGCTCCTCCTTTGGCCCGGATCCTTACCCCCAGACCGCCAACGCCAATCCCAGCCGAGAAATCAACAGCGCCCTGTCGGGCGAGTTGAGCGACCGTGACTTCGGCGGCGTCAGCAGTGGCCTGGGCATCACTCGCACCGCCCTCCAGCCCAACAGCAACCTCACCGGCTTGAGTGCCACGCAAAACGGCATGTCCACGCTGGGCGCAGGCGCAGCAGCCAGCCGCTCGGGCGGCAGCGGCAGCATGGGTGGGCAGATCAGCGATTCGATTCAGCGCGGCATGGCGCCCCTGAACAATTTGGGCGGCATGCTGGGGGGCAAACCATGAAACGCTCCCTGTTCATTCTGGCCCTGCTGGGCAGCGCCGTGGCGATGGCCGACAACAACGCCGTGATCAACAACAGCGGCAAGGACTACACCGGCAACCTGATGATCAACCAGGCGGCGGGCAACCAGCAGCAAACAGCGAACAACCGCGCTGTCACGCTGGGCGGCCAGGCCACCACCGGCAATATCCAGAGGATGGACGGCAAGGTCGATCCTGCCCTGAACGCCAAGGCGGCGATCGAGGGTACTTCTTTTACCAATGGCAACGGCATGTTGGGCGTCAACCAGTCCGCCGGGGCCAATAACCAATTAGTCAATGCCGTGCGGATCAGCGTCAATCCTGGCCCGCAAGCCATCGACGACAGCGTCCTGTTGCAACAGAACACGACGACGCTGGCAACCGACTCAGGGCTCACCCCCACCACTGGCAGCCGCCAGGTCGTGACAAGCGACCAGGCCTTCACCGGCAGCCGAGGAGTGATACAGGTGAACCAGAGTGCCGGGGTGGGGAACCGAGTGGCTAACACCCTGGGCATCACTATCAAGTAACAGCTTGGTAGCACTAGCTAGACCGTACCAACACTTAACCAACTAATTAGAAGCAAGGAGAAACACCATGAAACCTCAAATGGCTCTGAAACCAATGGTTTTCGCGCTCGCCGCACTCATGGCTGCTGCAGCTCAAGCAGGTGGCGGTGGCTGGCATCCAGCGCCTCAACCAACTGGCGTGGTTGCCTCTGTCGTGACCGATGTGCAAAACAGCATTGGCAACAAATACGACGACACCAAGACCGAAAACAACGCCTCTGCCGATAATTCGGTAAACGGCAACAGCGGTAACGCCGGCGTCAACATTCAGGCCGGCAGTGGCAACCAGGCCGATAACTCTGGCGCCATCTCCAGCGCCAAAGGCGACTTTGCAACTGTGTTCGCTGTGGTCGATGTGAATCAAAACAGCGCACTGAACAACTTCGTCAACAAAGGCACCCAGAACAACGCCTCCCTGGATAACTCCGTGAACCGTAACTCCGGCAACGTGGGTTACAACGGTCAAGCCGGTCAAGGCAACCAGGGTAAAAACAACCTGGCAATCACCACGGCTGATGGCAAAAACATCGCAGCGGCTGCCAATACCGAACAAAACTCGCTCGCCAACAACTACCTCAATACCGCCGCTACCGGGTACGGCCATCACGGCGGCAAACCTCAATATGTGTCGAACAACGCCAGTGCCGATAACTCGATCAACAACAACTCCGGCAACATCGGTGTGAACCTGCAATCCGGCGCTGGCAACCAAGGCAGCAACAGCCTGTCTGTAGGCCAAGGCTGCAGCGTTTGCAGCAGCGGCGTGCGCTTCTGATCCAACGGGGCCTTGGCAACAAGGCCCTTTTTTATTCCAGTGTCCATTAGGTCAGACGATCATGCGCCTCGCGACCCTCACCCTCTTGATGCTGCTCACCGGCCCGACCTGGGCAGGCACCATGGCGATTTCCGCCATGCCTGGCGGTGCAGTCATCTACAAGAAGGTCGAGAGCATCCGCGAACGCCGCTTCGCCAACCTGGTGGAACAGAAAACCGATTTCAGCTGCGGTGCCGCGGCACTCGCCACCATCCTGCGCCAGGGCTATTGGCTCGACGTCGACGAAGACCACGTGATCAAAGGCATGCTGGTCAATGCAGACCAGGACCTGGTTCGCACCCAGGGTTTTTCCATGCTGGACATGAAGCGCTACCTCGAAAGCATCGGCATGCGGGCCCGGGGCTACAAGATTTCGCCGGACACCCTGGTGACCGTGAAAATCCCCGTGGTGGTGCTGCTGGAGATTCGTGGCTACAAGCACTTCGTGGTGTTGCAGCGCGCCGACAAGGACTGGGTCTATATCGGCGACCCGGTGCTGGGCCACAAGCGCTATTCGCGCGACGACTTCGTCAAGGGTTGGAACGGCATCGTGTTCGCCGTGCTGGGTGAAGGCTACGACAAGGCCAATGCCTTGCTCGACCCGCCCACACCGCTCACCGCGAAGAACCAGCTGGACAAATTCCATCCTGTAAAAGATGCCGAGCTGATGGATTTCGGTTTCATCCAGAGCGACTTCTTCTAAGAAGCGCAATAAGGGGCAGGACGCTCCAGGAGCAGCAGATGAACACTTCCCGTTGGCTGACGGTCTTGTGTCTGGCAGCCTCAATGCCCGCTTATGCTTCATCGGCATTCAAGCCGATCGAACTCAAGGATTCGGAAATGGCCGAGTTGCGCGGCCGTTATGTGATGCCGGGGCGGATCATCAGCTTCGGTATTGTCATGAGCAGCACCTGGACCAATGCCGTGGGCGACACCCTCACCGGCAAGGCCAGCATGCAAGTCGACTCATCGACCATTACGCCACAGTTCTACGTGCAGACCACCGGTTCGACCGGGAATGGCACCAACCCGAGCACCGGCACCGGTAACGTCACCGGAGGCGCCGGCCTGGGCACCGGCACAGGCGTGACCCAGAGCGTGCGCGCTGCCGGCGACAAAAACACCGCCTACAACAATGTCGGGATCAACGTCACTGAAAACGGCTTTGCGCCTTCCAATGCCGCGCAATCGGGGCAGGTGCTGGTGGCCGGCGGTACTGTCACCGGCGACAGCGCGGCAGGCCGGGTGAGCGTCTCGGCCAACAATGGCGGCTTGCAGATGGCGATCCAGGCCAATCATAACCAAGGCAACAGCCTCCAGCAGATTGGTGGCGGCCAGGTGCTGCAAGGCACGGTACTGACCGGCAACAACAACTTCGTCAACAACATGACCCAGCTCAACGTGGTAATGAATAACGGATTGAACAACCCCGCGTTGAACTGCAACCTGGATCAACTCAAAGGCCTACGCACTCTCGGTTATTGAACTACGCTGACCCTCGACACTTTCGCATTAGAAAAGGACGGCTTATTTCATGCATCGATCGTTATCGCTACGTGCGGTGGTCTGTTTAAGTACGCTCTTGCCCGCATCCATGTTGTATGCCGCGCCAGACGCCGATATCGAGACCCTCAAACAGGAACTTCTGGAGCTCAAGCAGCGGTACGAAGTGCAGCAAAAAGCCCTGGCGGTGTTGGAGCAACGGGTGCGCCAGGTCGAGGACACGCCGGCGACGCCAGCACCCAAACGCCTGGCCAAATCCCCGGCGGACTTTCAGAAAGCCAGCGGTGCCACGGTGGCTGGCACGGGAGCGGCAGCGGCATCCGGCGGTGCAGGCGGCGGCAGTTCCTATGGGCAGTCGCTCAAGGACGATTCAGCGCCTGCGCAAAGCGTGAGCAACCTCTATAACGAGGCCAGCGGCTTCTTCGGTAACGGCAAATTCAGCTTTGAAACCGGGATCACGTATGCGCGTTACGATGCGCGCCAGCTCACGCTCAACGGCTTCCTGGCGCTGGACTCGATCTTCCTGGGTAATATCAACCTGGACCGAATCAAGTCGGACAACTGGACCCTGGACCTGACGGGGCGTTACAACGTCGATAACCGTTGGCAGTTCGATGTGAACGTGCCGGTGGTTTACCGCGAGTCGACTTATCAGTCCGGCGGCGCCGGCAACAACGCCAACGCCACCTCGGAAGAATCCGTGAGCCGTGACCCGACCATCGGCGACGTCAACTTCGGGGTGGCCTACAAGTTCCTAGACGAAACCCCCACCCTGCCGGATGCGGTGGTGTCGCTGCGCGTCAAGGCGCCAACGGGTAAAGAACCGTTTGGCATCAAGCTGGTCAGGTCAACCGCCAACGACAACCTGTATGTGCCGGAAAACCTGCCCACCGGTAATGGTGTCTGGTCGGTTACGCCAGGTATCTCGCTGGTCAAGACCTTCGACCCTGCGGTGCTGTTCGGCTCGTTCTCCTACACCCACAACTTTCAAGAGTCGTTTGACGACATCAGCAGCGACGTCAACCAGAAAGTCGGCGGCAAGGTCAGCCTGGGCGACAGCTTCCAACTCGGTGTGGGCGTGGCGTTCGCCCTGAACGAGAAGATGAGTATGTCGTTCTCGGTCTCCGACCTGGTGCAACGCAAGAGCAAGCTCAAGCCTAACGGTGGTGACTGGCAGTCGGTGGTGTCCAGCGATGCCAACGCCGGTTACTTCAACGTGGGCATGACCATTGCGGCGTCGGATAACCTGACGATCGTGCCGAACCTGGCGATCGGGATGACGGATGATGCGCCGGACTTTACGTTTAGCTTGAAGTTTCCGTATTACTTTTAGGGAGAGCCGGGGGGGCTGCTTCGCAGCCCAACGCGGGGCAAGCCCGCTCGCCACAACAAGCCCGCTCGCTACAGCACACAAGGAAAAGCCCCGCAACGATAAGGGTCGTTGCGGGGCTTTTCGGTTTACCCGCCCTAGCGGATCTGGTGTTTGTGCAGCAACCGGTAGAACGTCGGCCGGGAAACCCCCAGCACACGGGCCGCGACACTCAGGTTGTCGCTGTGCCGGTCGAGCACATCGCACAGCGCCTGGCGTTCGGCGCGGTGCTTGTAGTCTTCCAGTGTAGCCATCGGCGGCGAAACTGCCTGTTCAGCCTGCAATCCCAGATCAACGGCCTCGATCTGGCGCCCTTCAGCCAGCACCAGGCCACGGCGCACGCGGTTGGCCAGCTCGCGCACATTGCCCGGCCAGGCGTGCTTCGCCATGGCCACCAGGGCGCTCTCGCTGAAACTGCGCGGGCGGCGACCCGTCTCCTGGCTGTAAAAGCGCGAAAAGTGGTTGGCCAGCATCGCCACGTCACCATGACGCTCACGCAACGGCGCCGTCACCACTTGCAGGACGTTGAGCCGGTAATACAAGTCTTCGCGAAAAGCGCCCCTTTCGACTGCGGCCTCCAGGTCGACGTGGGTCGCGGCCAACACCCGCACATCCACGGGAATGGGCTGGCTGCCGCCGACGCGCTCGATCTGTTTTTCTTGAAGGAAGCGCAGCAGGTTGGCTTGCAGCTCCATCGGCAAATCGCCGATCTCATCCAGGAACAGCGTGCCGCCGTGAGCCGCTTCAATGCGCCCGACCTTGCGCTGATGGGCGCCGGTAAACGCGCCCTTTTCATGGCCGAACAACTCGGATTGGATCAGGTGTTCCGGGATCGCCCCGCAGTTGATCGCAACAAAGGGCTTGGCATGCCGCTGGGATTGACGATGCAACGTCTTGGCCACCAGCTCTTTACCCGTGCCGCTGTCACCACGGATCAACACCGGTGATTCGGTGGGCGCCAGCTTTGATAGTAGTTTGCGCAGCTCACGGATTGCCCGGCTGTCACCCAGCAGCTCATGCTCCGGCTCATCCACCAGGGTGTGGCCCTTGCCGCGCAGGCGCGCCATGCCGAAGGCACGGCCCAGGGTGACCTGCACCCGGGCCACGTCGAAGGGCAAGGTGTGGAAGTCGAAAAACCACTCGCAGACAAAATCACCCACGTTCTGCAGGCGCAGTACATCCGGGCTGAGGACGGCAATCCACTCGGTGCCGCTGCGGCCGATCAACTCCTTGACCGCTTCGGGGCGCTCCAAGTGGGAGGGTTGCAAGCGTAACAGGCCAACATCGCAGGACCGCTCGCCAACCGCCTCCAATGGGCAACTGTCGACCGCCCAGCCGGCCGTGCGCAAACCGGGCAGCAGGTCGTGGCAATCGTCACAGGGATCAACCACTAGCAACCGACGTTGAACGGGGGGCACACCCATGACTGTTCCTTGGCGTCAAAATTGTTAAAGTTATTTAGAAACAACGGTTTGTGACGCCTGCGGCTAACACTAGCAAGGTCTTGACGCACCGCTTGTACCGTTTCGCTATAAGTCGGGGCAAAAAGCCACTTCTGCGCGCCTTTGCCGAAAAGTTGGGCTATGCCGAAACTTTCATTCAGCTTTCAAAACAGCCGCTTACATGACGTCAATCACTAAAAGTTTAAAATAGTTGCTCTAACATGTGACCCGTACCCCGCCATCGTGCATCAGTACAAGTAACCCGCCGCACGGTCAGCCCAACCGCCGGCAATCACTTGAATGGGCATTTAGAGAGACGACCCACATGAACGCCCCGCTCCGCATCAACGAAGCTCTTTTGATCGCAGACCGTGCTTTCCAACCCTTTCAGTGCGTGGCCTGGCATGACGGCAATGGCGCCCTGAGCCTGAGCGTCATCGACCGCACCAATACCCGTATCGGCAGCCGGCAACTGGATGCGCGCACTTATTCCAACCCCGCACAACTTGAAGACTTGCTGTTGCAGGCGCGTGCCGAGTTGGACAAGAGCGGCTATCAGTTGCAAGCCTGGGCCATGCCGAAGTAACTCAGCGCACCGTTGAGCTGACGTCTTCGCTAAAGAACACCGTTTCGGCAACTTCGTGATCAATGTTCGAGCGCAGAACATTGATCAGAAGTTCCCGGTTAGAGGCGTAGTCCTTTAACTTCGCGTAGCCGATGTTGCGCTCGGCATAGCGTTTGAGGTGTCCACGGATAAAGTGGTAATCGATATCCGTGCAGCGACCGGCTCGTGGACTTTTCACGCACCTCGAACTCCAGAATCAACAGACGTACCATCACCCGCAAGGCAACCTCCTGACATGAAGGCCATGCGGCAAAGTCAACGCCCCGAGGTGTGGGGCGCAGAATTCAGCGTCCATTGTTGGCGTACTGCATTGCCTTATCGCTGTAACTGTCTAGCGTATGTTGCAGCCGGCCAGGATAAACCGCTCGATCGCCTCGGCGGCGCCATCCTCGAGGTTACTGCCAGTGACCACACTGGCTTGACGCTTGACGGTTTCCTCCGCCTGCCCCATGGCAATCGACAACCCGGCCACTTCAAACATCGCCGGGTCATTGCCACCATCGCCGATCGCCGCGGTTTGCTCCAGTGGTATGCCCAGGTGTGCAGCCAGGGTCTTCAGGGCTTCACCCTTGTTGGCCAACATCGCCGTCACATCCAGATAAACCGGTTGTGAGCGCGACACGTGTGCCAGCCCCTGTACCTTGGGTTGCAACTGCGCTTCCAGCTCGACCAGCCGCTGGGTGTTGTTGCTCGCCGCGACGATCTTGTCGATCCGATCCAGGTAGGGCTCGAAACTCTCCACCACCACCGGCCCGTAGCCGAGGCCATCAGCTTCGCGCTGCACCATCGGCCCGGGCGGATGGCGACGCAGCCAGTCACCGTCGGCAAACACCCACACTTCCACGTCCGGCTCGCCTGAAAACAGCGCCAGGGTGACCAGCGCCGCTTCCGCCGGCAAATGGTGGGCAACCAGGATGCTGCCATCCGGGTTGATCAGCGTACCGCCGTTGAAGCCCGCCACCGGCACATCGATACCGAACGTTTCGATCAGATGCAGCATGGCCTTGGGCGGACGCCCGCTGGCCAGGCTGAAAAACACCCCGGCGTCACGCAGCGCACGCACCGCGTCGGCGGTGCGCTGGCTGAGGTGGTGGTCCGGGTGCAGCAAGGTGCCGTCCACGTCACTGAGGATAAAACGGATGGGGTGAATCGCTGCATCACTCATCCGAGGCTGTGCCACGTGCGGCCATCACGGGCCAGCAACGCGTCGGCGGCAGCCGGGCCGTCTTCACCGGCCTTGTAGGCCTGGATGCCGTCGTCTTCCTTCCACGCATCCAGGAAGGGCTGCACCGCACGCCAGCCGTTCTCGATGTTGTCGGCACGCTGGAACAAGGTCTGGTCGCCGGTCATGCAGTCGTAGATCAGGGTTTCGTACCCGGTCGACGGCTGCATTTCGAAGAAGTCCTTGTAGGCAAAACCCAACTGGATATTGGCCATGTCCAGGGTCGGCCCGGGCTTTTTCGCCAGCAAATCGAACCACATGCCTTCATTCGGCTGGATCTGGATTTTAAGGTAGGTGGGCTTGAGCTCGTCGACCTCGGTGTCACGGAATTGTGCATAAGGTGCTGGCTTGAAGCAGATCACGATTTCGGTGTCGCGCACGCTCATGCGCTTGCCGGTGCGCAGGTAGAACGGCACGCCGACCCAGCGCCAGTTGTCGATCATTACCTTCAGGGCGACGAAGGTCTCGGTGCTGCTGTCAGGCGCTACGTTGGGTTCTTCACGGTAGCCCGGCAGTGATTTGCCACCGATTTCACCGGCGGTGTACTGCCCGCGTACCGAATTGGCCCGCGCATCCTCCAGGGACCAGGGCCGCACGGCACCGATCACCTTGGCTTTTTCACCACGTACGGCGTCGGCACCAAAGGCTGCGGGCGGCTCCATGGCCACCATCGCCAGCAACTGGAACAGGTGGTTGGGCACCATGTCGCGCAGGGTGCCGGTTTTTTCGAAGAAATTGCCCCGGGTTTCAACGCCGACGGTCTCGGCGGCGGTGATTTGCACGTGGTCGATGTAATGGTTGTTCCAGAACGCCTCGAACAGCACGTTGGAGAAACGGCTGATCAGGATGTTCTGCACCGTTTCCTTGCCCAGGTAATGGTCAATACGGTAGATCTGCTTCTCGCTCATCACCTTGAGCAGGCTGGCGTTCAGCGCCTCGGCGGTGGCCAGGTCGGAGCCGAAGGGCTTCTCGATGACCACGCGCCGGAAGCTGTCGTCGGTTTCCGTCAGCAGGCCGGCACTGCCCAGGCGTTGCACCACTTCACTGAAGAAACGCGGCGCGGTGGCCAGGTAGAACACCGCGTTGCCGGTGCCACTGTCGGCAACCTTCTGGCCGATGTCGGCGTAGGTGCTGTCGTCGAGGAAGTCGCCCTCGACGTAGCTGATGCCCTTGGCCAGTTGCGCCCACAACGCTGGGTCGAGAGCGTTATCGGCATTGCCCTTGACCTTGCTCGCCGCTTCGGTGCGGATGAAGTCTTCGAGTTTCTTGGCGAAGTCGGCGTCGCTGATCGCATTGTGATCCACGCCGACAATGCGCAAGCCATCGCCCAGCAGGCCATCACGGCTGAGGTTGTACAGCGCCGGCATCAGCAGGCGCTTGACAAGATCACCATGGGCACCAAACAGAAACAGGGTGGTGGGCGGAGCGGGTTCGGCCTTGGGTTTCTTGCCGGTGGCGGTCATTTTTTGGAAGTCTCCACGTGACCACCAAAGCCGAAGCGCATGGCAGAGAGCATTTTGTCACCGTAAGTGCTCTGCTGGCGCGAACGGAAGCGGGCGAACAGCGAAGTGGACAGTACTGGCACCGGCACGGCTTGTTCCAAGGCGGCTTCGATGGTCCAGCGGCCTTCGCCACTGTCGGCCACCGAGCCTGAGTAGCCGTCGAGCTTCGGGTCGGTGGCCAGGGCGTCGGCGGTCAGGTCCAGCAGCCAGGACGAGACCACACTGCCACGGCGCCAGACTTCGGCGATGTCAGCGACGTTGAGGTCGAAACGCTGGTCTTCGGGCAGGTTTTCCGAATTCTTGGTCTTGAGGATGTCGAACCCTTCGGCAAACGCCTGCATCATCCCGTACTCGATGCCATTGTGGATCATCTTCACGAAGTGCCCGGAACCGGCAGGGCCTGCGTGGATGTAACCCTGCTCGGCACGCGGGTCGGCGCTGGCGGAACGGTCCTTGGTACGCGGGATATTGCCAAGGCCCGGGGCCAGGCTCTTGAAGATAGGGTCAAGGCGCTGCACGGTCTCGGCGTCGCCACCGATCATCATGCAATAGCCGCGCTCCAGGCCCCAGACGCCGCCTGAGGTGCCGACGTCGACATAGTGCAGGCCCTTTGCCGCCAGGGCCTTGGCCCGGCGCACGTCGTCCTTATAGTTGGTGTTGCCACCGTCGATGATTGCATCACCGTCTTCCAGCAGCGTACTCAATTCGTTGATGGTGTCTTCGGTGGGCGCGCCCGCCGGCAACATGACCCACACGGTGCGTGGCTTTTGCAGCCCGGAAACCAGGGCCTTGAGGTCGGAAACGCCGGTGGCGCCCTCTTCGCTCAGGCCTTTTACAAATGCTTCGTTACGGTCGTAAACAACGGTGGTATGCCCATTGAGCATCAGGCGCCGTGCAATATTCCCGCCCATGCGGCCTAGTCCGATAATCCCCAGTTGCATGTGCTGATGCTCCTAACTACTAAAAAATGTGTGACATAGTTTATAGCGCAATGCGGCTAATGAGGGTTAGTCCAGCGCGGATACCGCTAGTTTCATGGAAAAAAGTTGCCATCGTTTCAGCATCACGGCACAAAAAGTCACACGACCATCAAAAATAAAAAAGTTCCATTGCCTGCAAAAAGAATTCAGAATTGCCCTGACTGCTGCCGAGAACCTCGACTCAAGCGTTCTGGCAAACCGCGACACACCGGCTATTTGCGAGGTAAGCAATGAGCACTGCACAGATGACACGTCCGCCACAGACCCTCTACGTCACTATCCGTCGCGAAGAGTTGCGCCAGTTGAAAGACGAGCGCGAACAGCTGCAGCAGGAAGTCCTGCGCCTGCGTGCCCATATCATCCAGGCCCAATTGGACCAGCCCGCCGGTGCACAACCCGCGCTCTGCTGAGCCCCGTCATCGCTTTGTAAGATAACCGCTACAAAAATCTCACAAAGTTTTCACATGCCTCTCCCGATACTCCAGCCCCCAAGGGCCACCCCATGCAAGGGTGGCTTCTGTTGCGTGCAGCACTGCGCGTCAACTGAAACATCAACGGGTTGGAGCGCTGGATGGCGATGTTCAAACGCAGCACCACGTCTGCGAAAGGCTTTGATTGGGCCGGCCTTGGCTGGCTGTTCCTGTTTTTCTGGTACTTCTCGGGCATTACCCAACTGCTGATCCAGTTGACTGGGACTTCCGGTTTCAGTGGTTTTCGCCAAGCCTTCTTCATGAGTGCACTGTGGCTTGCGCCCATGCTGCTGTTCCCCCGCCGTACACGACTGCTCGCCGCCTTGATCGGCGTGGTGCTGTGGGCGTGTTCCATGGCCAGCCTGGGTTATTTCTTCATCTACCAGCAGGAATTCTCCCAAAGCGTCATCTTCATCATGTTCGAGTCGAACATCTCGGAAGCCGGCGAATACGCCACCCAGTATTTTGCCTGGTGGATCGTGTTGGCGTTCATCGCCCATACCGCCTTCGCCGTCTTCCTGTGGACGCGGCTGCGCCCGGTCTACCTGCCTCGCGGCCAGTCGATGCTGGCGGCGGCAGCGATTGTGCTGGCGGTGGTGGGTTATCCGCTGGTCAAGCAGATCGCCACCAGCGACAACATGGAACAGGCCATCGATCGCTTTGAAACCCGTATCGAACCGGCCGTGCCGTGGCAGATGATCGTCGCCTACCGCCGCTACACCGAGCAACTGGACAACATGCAAGGCATGCTCCACAGCGCCAGCCAGATCCCGCCCCTGACCAACCTCAAGGACACCATGGCCGGCCAACCGTCGACCCTGGTGCTGGTGATCGGCGAGTCCACCAACCGCCAGCGCATGAGCCTCTACGGCTACCCGCGCAACACCACGCCGGAGCTGGACAAACTGCGTGACCAACTGGCGGTGTTCGACAACGTCATCACCCCGCGCCCCTACACCATCGAGGCGTTGCAACAGGTGCTGACCTTCGCCGACGAAGAAAACCCCGACCTGTACCTGAAGACGCCATCCATCGTCAGCGTGATGAAACAGGCGGGCTACAAGACCTACTGGATCACCAACCAGCAGACCATGACCAAGCGCAACACCATGCTCACGACCTTTTCCGAACAGGCCGACGAGCAGGTGTACCTGAACAACAACCGCAACCAGAACGCCCGCCAATACGATGGCGACGTGCTGGCGCCGTTTTCCAAGGCCCTGGCCGATCCGGCCGAGCGCAAGTTCATCGTGGTGCATTTGCTGGGTACCCACATGAGCTACCAGTACCGCTACCCGCCAACCTTCGACAAATTCACCGACCGCCAGGGCGTGCCGGCGGGCATCAGCGACGACCAGTTACCCACCTACAACAGCTACGACAATGCGGTGCTGTACAACGACTTCGTGGTGTCGAGCCTGATCAAGGACTACGCCAAGACCGATCCCAACGGCTTCCTGCTGTACCTGTCGGACCATGGCGAAGATGTCTTCGACTCGATTGGCCACACCACCCTGGGACGTAACGAAGGCAAGCCGACAGCGCCGATGTACACCATTCCGTTCATGGCCTATGCCTCACCGAAATGGCGCGAAACCCACGACTGGAGCTTCGCCGGTGACTTGCAACGGCCCTACTCCAGCTCGCAGTTGATTCACACCTGGGCTGATCTGGCCGGTCTTAGCTTCAATGAACTGGACCGTACAAAAAGCCTGGTGAGTGACAGCTTCACACCGCGCCCGCGGATGATTGGCAACCCTTACGAGCGCCAACAAAAGCCCCTGATCGACTTCAGCCTGATCAAGCCGAAAAAGGCCAACCCGACCGACGTGGTGCTGCAGGAAAAACCGGCCTTGTAACAGAAAGATAACAATCATTCTCGTTTAAGCCTAAAGTTCCCCCTGTCCTTTCGTCTTTGAACCAAGGCCTTTTCCGACCGGAAAGGCCGCAAAGACGACAAGGAGTCTTCCGCGATGTTCGCGCCTTTCACCCGTTCCATGACGCTCACCCTCGGCCTCTTCAGCGTGGGCGCAAGCCCCGACCTGCTGGCTGAAACCGACCCCGAACACCAAGCCCTCGAGCTGCGGGCCACCAGCATCACCGCCGAGGGCCTGGGCGCCACCACCGAGCACACCGGGGCCTACACCACCGGCTCGATGAGCACAGCCACACGGCTGAACCTGTCGGTTAAAGAAACCCCACAATCGATCTCGGTGATCACTCGCCAGCAGATGGATGATTTCAATCTCAATACATTGACCGAAGTGCTACGCCAGACCACCGGGGTCAACGTCCAGCACAACGACTCCGACCGTGTGTCCTATTCCTCCCGTGGCTACGGCATCAACAACTTCCAGATTGACGGGATGCTCAACACCTTCGGCTACATGAAGTCCGATTCCGACACCATCATCTACGACCGCATCGAGGTGGTTCGCGGCGCTACCGGCTTGACCACTGGTGCGGGTGACCCCTCGGCCACGGTCAATATGGTGCGCAAGCGCCCCACCGCCCAGTGGCAGGCGAAAACCGGGGTGAGCGGTGGCAGCCATGACAACTACTACAGCTTCGTGGATGTCGGCGGCCCGTTGGCGTACGACGGCAAGCTGCGCGGGCGTACAGTGCTGGCCTATCGCGACAGCAAATCGTTCCGTGACAACTACGCGCTGCAGCGGGCAGTCGGCTACGGCATCCTTGAAGGCGACCTGTCGGACGACACCGTGCTGGCGGTCGGTTTTGATTACCAGGACAAAAAGGTACAGGGCACATCCTGGGGCACTGTGCCCTACTGGAACAGCCAGGGCGGCAAGGCTGGGTTGTCGCGCTCCACCAATATGGCAGCGCACTGGAGCTCCTGGCCGCTGACCGACAAGACCACCTTTGCCAGCCTCGATCACCGCCTGAATGGCGACTGGCACTTGAAGGCGGCCTACACCCATCGCCAGAGCGACACGGACGGCAAGGTCTACTACGGCGGTGCGGGGTTCCCCAACGACGACCGCAGCGGCATGACCGCCTGGGCCAGCCATATGCGCGGCACGTCGAGAATGGAGGCGATTGACCTGAACCTGGCTGGCAGCTATGCGCTGCTGGGCCGTGAACATGAACTGATGATGGGTTATGGCGAGGCCACGCAGCGGGACGTCTCGCCCGTGATGCGCAGCAGCATCCCCGGCGGCTACTACAGCATCGAAGACTGGAAATACATGGGCGGGATCGGCAAGTTCACCGACACCGTGACCGAGCTCAAGGGTGAGCACAGCAGCAAGCAACAGAAAGCTGGCTACCTGGCCACGCGCCTGAGCCTTACAGAGCGCCTGCATGCGGTACTCGGCAGCCGTTATGGCAGCTGGGAGCTGGAAAGCGCGGCGCCTGAATACACGGCCAATGACCAATTGCTCAGGGCCAACAAGACCCGCCAGACCCACAACGATATGTGGACGCCCTACGCCGGGCTGCTCTACGACATCACGCCGGAGTACACCGTCTACGCCAGCTACACCGACATCTTCAAGCCGCAGAGCCTCAAGGACGTCAACGAGAAGTACCTGGAGCCCGTGGTGGGCAGCAACTATGAAGTCGGGCTCAAGGGCAGCTTGCTGCAGGAGCGCTTGAACGTAGCGGCCGCCTATTTCTGGAGCAAGCAGGACAACGTCGCCGAACGGGACTACTCCGTACTGCCGAACCCCAAAACGGGCGAGGAGTACTACAAGTCAGGCGGCAAGGGTAACAAGGTGAGCGGTTTCGAGCTGGAGGTGGCCGGCGAAGTGATGCCGGACTGGAATCTCACGGCCGGCTACACCTATACCCACTCATTGAATGGCACGCACAAACGCAACAACACCGGCCAGCCGCTGAACCTGCTGAAGGTCTCCAGTGCCTACCGTTTACCCGGTGCATGGCGCAACCTGACGGTCGGCGGTGCCGTGAACTGGCAGAGCGATATCTACGAATTCAGCAACCGGCCAACGGGGGCTCGTGACAGCAAGGGCAACCGGATCACCACACGGGCAAAGATCACTCAGCAGGCCTACAGCGTGGTCAACCTGATGTCCCGCTATCAGTTCGATGAACATGTTACGGCGTCGTTAAACGTCAACAATCTATTTGATAAAAAGTATTACGAGCGCGTTGGTTTTTATAACGGCGTGTATTGGGGCGACCCACGCTCGATCACCTTGGCATTGGACTGGAAGATGTAGGACCTTTTAACCAAAAGTTAACGAAATTGTTAGCTTTTGGTTTTTTTGGCGTTAATTCCTACTTAATAAACTCCCTCCACACTCGCCCCATGAATCTGATCAAGGACAGAGCGGATACCGATCACACTTACCGGAAACACTGCCATGAAACTCTCCACCCTGATGCTTGCCAGCCTGATGACCCTGACCTCCGCCGCCGCCTTTGCCGAAGGCGGCTCTGAGCGTTCCAAGGCGTTCTACAACGACTTCACCTTCGTGCAGCAACAAACCCACGGCACCGCTGCACAAACCGCGCTTGCCGATGGAAAGAACGTGAAGAAAGAAACCGCTGACCAGTCCGCTGCCGAGCAACAACCAAACACTTGATGTAACCGTAATACCCTTTGCCATCCCGCTCCTTTGGTTAGGGTCAACTTGGCGCCATTTAATGGCGCCTTTTTTTGCCTGTTATTTATTAAAGCGGTTTGCTCCAGAACAACATGCGCCCGTGGGCCGGGTCAAACTTCGAATCATCAAAACCAAACTTGCGATACGCCGATTGAGCCACGGCATTACCCTCGAGCACCTCCAGGGTGATCTTGCAGCAGCCACGCTGACGGGCAATTTCCTCGACCTTTTGCAGCATTTTCTGGCTCAGCCCCAAACCACGGAACGCCTCCATCACCGCCACGTCGTGGACGTTGATCAAAGGACGGCAGGCAAACGTGGAAAACCCTTCAAAACAATTGACCAGACCCGCCGGCTCACCGCCTACAAACGCCAGTACGCTGAATGCATGAGGCCGCTTTGCCAGCTCGCCTGGCAGTTGCTCCAGGAGGTCGGCGGGCAGGCTGTGGCCACCGCCCATCGGGTCTTCGGCGTAATGGTTGAGCACGCGGCCGATGGCGTCGGCATGCACGGGGTTGGTGTAGCTGGCTTGCAGCACCAGGATGTCTGGGGTGTCCATGTCCTTCCTCGATCACGATTACAAGGGATTCGGCTCCCTGTGAGGGGCACGATTGTAAGCGTGGAGCAGGCGCCAGATGAAGGAGATTAACTACAAATATGCGCACGAAAGCGCGAAGGTTACACGGTTGAAAACGCGCAACCGGCCGACTCCTGGATTTTTTCGTACGGGCGTCAGCCGAAACGCTGCAACTGCATTTCTTGCAGGCGGCTGAGTGTCCTGCGGAAGGGAAATTCCAGGTAGCCCTCGGTATAAAGTCGCTCCAGCGGCACCTGGGCCTCAATGAACAATGGCACTTTACGGTCGTAGCACTCGTCCACCAAGGCGATAAACCGACGCACGCTGTCATCGTGCACCGACAACTCCGGCAATTCGCGATCACCGGCCACTACACGTTGCACGCCATCCTCAGTGCCGCGGGCAATCCGGCCAGGCCGTTTTTGCGCACTGAGGTTGGGGACTTCACCGAGCAGGATCGCCTTGAAGCGATCGCACAGCAGCATGAAGTCCATGGCCGCCAGCGGTTGTTCGCACAGGTCGGCGTAACGACACCAGAGCACCGTGTCGCTGGACTGCACGGCGACGATGGCGCGATGCCCTACCACGAGCGGCCCGCTGCGAGTCGGTTGACCTTGGGCCAAGCGCTGGAACACCCCCGCCAGCGCCTCGGGCTGGTTGACCCAGTAGCGCTGAATACCCGCGCCCGGATGCAACCGGTGATCCTCTCCCCCATCCACCGCAACCACCTGCATATGTTGCTTGATCGCCGCAATGCCCGGCAAAAATCGCTCGCGGTTGAAACCCTCGGCATACAGCTGGTCAGGTGGTTGGTTGGAGGTGCAGACCATCACCACGCCTTCATCGAACATCACCTGAAACAGCCGCCCGAGGATAATCGCGTCACCGATGTCATTGACGAACAATTCGTCGAAGCACAGCACGCGTACTGCCTGGCTCAGCTCCCGGGCCAGGGCCTGCAAGGGGTCGTGGGTGCCGGTCAGTTGGAACAGGCGCTGATGCACCCACTGCATGAAGTGATGAAAGTGCTGACGCCGCGCTGGCACCTGCAGGCTTTGGTAGAACTGGTCCATCAGCCAGGTCTTGCCCCGACCCACCGGGCCCCACAGGTACACGCCGGTGATCGGTGCATGGCTGTGGTGCAGGGCTTCGTGGCAGGCTTGCAGGGCGTCCACCGCGCGGCGCTGAGCGGCGTCGGCGACGAAACCCGGTTGAGCAACGGCGTATTGGTAGGCAGCGAGGGGCGAGTCGAAAGTCATGCCCGCCAGTATGAACTACAGCGAAATATCCAGCCGCGAAATCTTGCCCTGCTCGTTCAAGCGAAAGGTGTAGCGCAGCTCCAATGGGCTGCCCGGGAAATTGCCGGACACGATATTGCTGACCAGCACCTTGCCGGTACGGTGTTGCACCTTGAGCACTTCGACCCGCGGCTGGTAACGACGCCCGGTGTCTTCCATCCAGCGCGCAATGGCGGCAGCGCCGACCTGGTGCTGGCCCTCATCGAACACATTGGCATCCTCGGCAAAACACTGGGCGATAGCCGAGGTGTCACGGGTATTGGCCGCCGCGATATAGGCCACGATGGCCGGTGCCAACTCAGGGATAGACATGACACAGCTCCTTTCTGGGTGATTTGTAGTGCCATGCTAAGCCAGGGTTGTGTCAGTTTTTGTCAGGAGTAAACGGCCCGGATTCGTTCTGTTCCATCAACTTGCGCCAGGCCCGCAGCCAATCGCTGCGCCGCCCCGGGTAACGTTCGCCAAGCACCTGTGCACTCGCCACGCGGTCGGTGCGAAAGGTGCGATAGGCCCCCCGCAATTCACACCAGGCCACAATCACCCTCACTTCATTCAGAAAACCCAGGGCCAGGGGCCAGATCAGGCGTTGGCTCTGGGTCTGGCTGGCGTCGGCGTAATCGATCTGCAGCTTGGCCTGGTTGCGAATGGCCTCGCGAAACACATTGAGCGGCACGCGGTTTTCCGGGTAACCGAAGCCGGGCGGCCCCGGCAGCAGCGTCGGGTTGCGCAAGGCTTCCTGGGCGGCAGGGTCGAGTACATCGGCGATCTTCGCCAGGGCATTGGCGGCAGCGCGGCTGAGCACGTCATCGCCGCGCTGGTCCACATATCTCAAGCCGAGCACGATAGCTTCGGTTTCCTCGGCGTTCAGCATCAAGGGCGGCAGAAACAAGCCACTGCGCAACACATACCCTACCCCCGCCTCACCAAAAATCGGCGCGCCCAAGGCCGTCAATTCGGCGATATCGCGATACAGCGTGCGCTCGGACACCTCCAACTGCGCCGCCAGCACGGCAGCGGTCACCGGACGCTTCTTGCCCCGCAGGGCCTGGAGCAAAGTCAGTAGACGAGTGGTACGTGACACGGGGTTTCCCGCCAGAAAATGGAAAAGTGCAGCAGCATAGCAAAGCCCCCTGTCAGAAATCGTCAGCAGTAAAAAAGTCGCTTGACCCGATAAATTATGCAGATCATATTTAATACATGTTACCAAACATGTAAGACAATCACTGCCTCTGGAGTTTTTGTATGCGTAATAAAATCTTTGGCCGCCGCAGCGGCCTGCAGGTATCTGAACTGGCCTTGGGCACCGGTAATTTCGGTACGGGCTGGGGCCATGGCGCCGAGCGCGACGAAGCCAAGGCGATCTTTGATGGTTACCTCGAAGCCGGGGGCAACTTCCTCGATACCGCCAACGGTTACCAGTTCGGCCAGGCCGAAAAGCTGCTGGGGGAATTTATCGCCTCGGAGCGTGACAACCTGGTGGTGGCCACCAAGTACACCCTGCGCACCGAGCCGTCCGATGAAGGCACGATCCGCGTCGGCAACAACCGCAAGAACCTGGTGCGCTCGGTGGAAGAAAGCCTCAAGCGCTTGAACACCGAGCGCATCGACCTGCTCTGGGCACATATGAGCGACAACGTCACGCCCATGGAAGAGATCCTGCGCGGCCTCGATGACCTGGTACGCGCCGGCAAGATCCACTATGCCGGCCTGTCCAACTTCCCCGCCTGGCGCATTGCCCGCGCCGACCTGCTGGCCGACGTGCGCAGCTTCGCGCCCATCATCGGCATCCAGGTGGAATACAGCCTGGTGGAACGCAGCGCCGACCGCGAGTTGCTGCCAATGGCCGAAGCGCTGGGGCTGGGCGCCACGCTGTGGTCCCCCCTGGGCGGCGGTTTCCTGACCGGCAAGTACCGCAACACCCAGGACGACAACCGCGCCAACAAACTCGGGATCCTGGTGCACGCCGAACACAGTGCGCGTGAAACCGCGGTGCTCGACGCGTTGCTGGCGGTCGCCGGTGAAATCGACGCCACGCCGACCCACGTCGCCATCGCCTGGCTGCGCGAAAAGGCCCGGCGCTCGACCACCGCGCTGGTGCCGATCCTGGGTTCGCGCACCCGCGCCCAGCTGGACAGCACCTTAGGCGCGTTGAATGTGCACCTGTCGGCCGAGCAAGTCACCCGCCTCGACACCGCCAGCGCCATCCCGCTCGGCGTGCCGCACGGGATCATTGCAGAGCGTTTCCCCGTCGCCAAAGGTCCGGACCAACAGCGACCGCCAGTAATCTGAACACCTGGGCAGCCCCACAAGGGCAGCCCATTTCATCAGGCGACGATATCACTGCGCTTCACCTGCCCCTTGACCAGCACTTTGAAGTCTGGCTTTGCGTTGCCAGTGGTATCGATTTGCAGCGTACTAAAGCGTGTCTTGGCGTCGTAAGTCAGTATTGCTTCACCTGGCCGACCCGTGAATACCTCGACATGCTTCAATTCAGGCTGGCCGCTGGCGAACCGAACGCTGGACACATCGATTTTGTCCTCGCCACTGCGAAAATCCATGATGCGATCGGGCGCATCGGGCGTTGAATGGCTTGCGTCAGAAAACAAAAATACGTCCTTGCCGCTGCCGCCCCACAGCTCGTCCTGCCCGGCCCCACCATCGATGACATCATCACCGGGGCCACCCTTCAGCCTGTTGGCAGCCGAGTTACCGAGCATCCAATCATTACCCATACCACCGACGGCATCCTCGATGACCACACCCGGCGCAATGGATAAGTTGCCTTTCATCCCCCCAACGTCCGAATACGAACCCGCATTGAGGTTGATTTTCTGATCATCGCGATAACCGCTCAGGTTCAACGTATCATGCCCGCCGCCATCCCAGATCGAAGCCACCAGAGGGTCGCTGGCCGATTTGACGGTGTAGTAATCCCGGTCAGTGTTGGAACCAAAGCCATAGACGGTGTCGCCTTTGCGGGTTTGCCAATTCGGCCCGTAGAGCTGCTGGGCAGCGACGATGTCGTCCATTTGCGGGGCCGACGCGTAATACTGTTTTCCTTTTTTACTGAAATCCTGCCCCGTGTGAGTCTCCTCCCAATAACTCATGACCGAATGCCCCTGAGTATCCTGGCCGTACTCGGCCGCCTTCTCATATCCGGCACTTGGTCCACCATATTTTCCAGGATGGGATAAGCCGATTTGATGCCCAGCCTCATGGGTAAACGTATTGCGGCCTTTACTGTTCACTTTAGGTGCGCGGTTAGCGTCATAGCCGCCCACTCGAAACCAGGCTTGCTGCTCATGCCCCTGCGGATCGTATACGGTAACCGCCTTTCCATCCGGAGCTTTCACACCCTCGATTTCCTGAAAGTTGCCAAACCGCAGATGCCCATCGCCCGTTCCGTCATTTTCCTTCTCGGTAAAATTGACATTGGCGACGTCTGACCAAGACTGTAGGGACAGTCGCATCTGAGCCTTCTGCTCAGGATTGAACTCACTGAAACCGATGAGCTTCGGCTGATTGAAGGTTGCGCCAGGGCGCTTGGCGAACGAATAGGAAAAGGTTGCCTTGCCGTCGCCGTCGCGGTCCGGCCAACGCTCTCTGCCCTTGAGATTTATTTGCTCCCCCGCCTGATCATGGGTGAGAGATGGTTTGCCATTGACGTCTTGACCCGGCACGCGCTCATGGCGACGGCCGAATGCCTGCATCTGTTCGAACGCAGTACTGGGTGGAGTTTGGGCAGGAGCCGACTGGGTAATAGCCATATCAATATCCTTCTTTACAATCATTGTGGTGATTGAAAAATCATGACATTGGCCAACGAGGTGCACCGTAGGCACTTTCCTCAACATCAGTGGATGAGTAGAAGCAGACGCAAGAAGGTTTTCGGTATCGATGTAGGAAATGGACCGAAAAAGGCCTGCCACCCAGTGGACAGGCCTTTGGATCAACGCTTAAGCCAAGCTCTTGCTGACAACCTCGAACACATCACTCGACAACTCACCGGACGCCAGAATGCGCTCCAGTTCCGCCTTCATCAGCGCCTGACGCGCGCTGTCGTATTTACGCCAGCGGGTCAGCGGCGCCAACTGGCGTGAAGCGATCTGCGGGTTGAAGCCATTCAACTGGATCACCAAGTCCGCCAGGAAACGATAGCCCGAGCCATCCGCCGCGTGGAAGTTGATCAGGTTCTGGCCGGCAAAGGCACCGATCAAGGCACGCACCTTGTTCGGGTTCTTGAGGGTGAACGCCGGGTGCTCCATCAACGCCTTGACCCGCTCCAACCCGCCGGGCAACGTGCTACCAGCTTGCACGCTGAACCACTGGTCCATGACCAGCGGGTTGTCCTTGAAGTTCTCGGCAAACACCGCCAACGCCTTGGCCTTCTCTGCCTCGAACGGCGAATTCACCAGCACCGCCAAGGCGGTCAGGCGCTCGGTCATGTTGTCACTGGTGTCGAACTGTTCGATGGTTGCTGCCAACACGTCCGGCTTGCCACTGAGCATCAGGTACGACAGCGCGATGTTCTGCAACGCGCGACGGGCAAAGTGCTCGGCGGCCGCCACGTACGGCGTTTGCTTGGACAGCTCGCGATTGGCCTGGTAACGCAGCCACAGCGCTTCGTGCAGGTTGTCCGCCAGTTGCTTGCGTGCAAACTCACGGGCGGCGTGGATGGCATCCACATCTGCCACTTCGCTGATTTCAGTCAGGTAGGCTTCACCCGGCAACGACAGCATTTCCGCGACCATCGCCTGGTCCAGGCCTTCGTCGCTCAACACGCTGCGCAGCGCAGTGATCAAGCGCTGATCCATCTTCAAGGCCTGGCCTTGCTGATGCTGGCCAATCAGCTCCTGCAACACCTGCACCGACAACTGCTGGCCGGCATCCCAACGGTTGAAACCGTCGCTGTCATGCTGCATCAGGAACATCAACTGGTCGCGGGTGTACGGGAAGCTCAGCTTCACCGGCGCCGAGAAGCCGCGCAGCAGCGAAGGCAACGGCTGTTCGGCGATATCAACGAAGGTAAACGTCTGCTCGGCCTCGGTCACCGAAATCACCCGCGACGTGCCACCCGCAGTTGCCTCACCGGCCAGGCGCAAGGCAATGCCAGCGCCCTGCCCGTCCAGCAAGCCCAGCTCCACCGGAATCACGAACGGCAGTTTTTCCACCTTGTCCGGGGTTTCCGGGCAGCTCTGACGGAAGGTCAGGCTGTAGGTTTTCGCGGCTGCATCGTAGGACTCGCTCACCGCCAGACGCGGCGTACCGGCCTGGCTGTACCAGCGCTTGAATTGCGTCAGGTCAGCGCCGTTGGCGTCTTCCATGGCCTTGATGAAGTCGTCGCAGGTCACGGCCTGGCCGTCATGGCGTTCGAAGTACAGGTCGCTGCCTTTGCGGAAGCCTTCGGCGCCGAGCAAGGTGTGGATCATGCCGACCACTTCCGAGCCCTTTTCGTACACGGTCAGGGTGTAGAAGTTGGAGATCTCGATGAAGCTGTCCGGGCGCACCGCGTGGGCCATCGGGCCTGCGTCTTCGGCGAACTGGTGGGTACGCAGGTACGCCACGTCCTGGATGCGCTTGACCGTGGCCGAGTTCATGTCGGCCGAGAAGCCCGAATCACGGAACACGGTAAAACCTTCCTTGAGCGACAGCTGGAACCAATCGCGGCAGGTCACACGGTTGCCCGACCAGTTGTGGAAGTACTCATGGGCAACAATCGCCTCGACCCGTTGGTGCGCAGCATCGGTGGCGGTTTCGGCGCGGGCCAGCACGGCGCTGGAGTTGAAGATGTTCAGGCCCTTGTTTTCCATGGCGCCCATGTTGAAGTCGTTCACCGCGACGATCATGAAGATGTCGAGGTCATACTCACGGCCGTAGGTTTCTTCATCCCAGCGCATGGATTTTTTCAGGCTGGTCATGGCGTGCTGGCACTTGTCGATGTTTTCCGGCTCGACGTAGATGCGCAGCGCCACAGTGCGGTCGGTCATGGTGGTGAAGGTATCTTCGACACACCACAGGTCACCGGCCACCAAGGCAAACAGGTACGCCGGTTTCTTGAACGGGTCTTCCCAGGTTGCCCAATGACGGCCATCTTCACCGGGACCGCTGGCGATCGGGTTGCCGTTGGACAGCAGGATCGGGTAACGGTGTTGCTCGGCGATCACCGTGGTGGTGAAGGTGCTCATCACATCCGGGCGATCGAGGTAATAGGTGATCTTGCGAAAGCCCTCGGCCTCGCACTGGGTGCAGAACATGCTGCCGGACTTGTACAGGCCTTCCAGCGCAGTGTTGGTTTCCGGGTGGATCTTTACCGTGGTGTCCAGGGTAAACGTCGCGCTGTTCGGATGTACCGTCAGGTGGCTGTCGGTCAGTTCGTAGTCATCAGCAGTCAGTGCCTGATCGGCCAGGTTTACGCTCAGCAGCTCCAGCTGCTGGCCGTCCAGCACCAACGGCGGCAAACCAGCGCCACGCTCAGGATTGCGGCGCATCACCAGTTGCGCGTGGACCAGGCTGTGGTCCTCGAACAACTCGAAGGTCAGGTGGGTCTCGTCGATCAGGTAGTCCGGCGCCTGATAGTCCTTGAGGTAAATCATCTTCGGTTGTTCGGTGCGCATGGGTGGCATCCTTCTACTGATGCACGGCGAGCTGGTAGGCCGTGTACTTACGAATATTGATAACGCCGGTGTCGAAGATCAGGTACTGGCCCTTGATCCCCAGCAGCGTGCCTTCGGCAATCGGGTTCTTGTCCAGGTTGAAGCTGACGATCTTGGTCGGATACTGCTCCACCGGGTAACGGATTTCGAGCGGTTCGATGTCGGTGACCGGTTGGATGGCCTGCAGGCCAAAGCGTTCCTGCAAACCCAGCAAGCCGTCGGCGCAGGCGGCGAACAGTTCATCACGCACCTGCTTGAGGTCGACGGACTGGGCGTCGCCCTTGAGCAGCGCACGCCAGTTGGTCTTGTCGGCCACCTGGCTGCGGAACAGGTCTTCGACAAAACCGGACTGCTGGCGGGTCGCCACGCGCATGATCGGCAGCGCCTGGCTCGCGCCCTGGTCGAGCCAACGCGTCGGCAGCTGGGTGGCGCGGGTGATGCCGACCTTGATCCCTGACGAATTCGCCAGGTACACCACATGGTCGGTCATGCAGAATTTTTCGCCCCAGCCTGGATCGCGGCAGGTGCCGGCGTCGTAATGGCAACGCTCGGGGCTCATGATGCACAGGTCACACTGGGCCAGCTTGGTCATGCACGGGTAACAATACCCCTGGCTGAAGCTGGTCTTGGTCTTGCGGCCGCAATGGCTGCAATGGATGGCACCGAGGTATTCCAGGCGCACGTGGGTGCCGATCAACGGATTGACCGGCACCTCGGCACTTCCTAAGCGAAACGCGTATTGAACGGTCGGCTCACCGAGTTGCGCCGACATCTTGCTGACTGCACCGCGACTGATTTCAATCAATGGATCGCATCCGACTTGAACAGGATGTTCGGCACGGTGGTCGATTTCGACTGGCATTCCTGCGGGCCCATGTAGCCGGTGCGCTGGTCTTCCGGCAGGTTCTGGATTTCCCAGGCGATCACCGCCTGCAACGACAGCTCGCGCTGCTCGGCGGTGAGCTTGCGGCCATCGGACCACTTGCCGATTTCCACGGCGAGCTTGAGGCTCTCGTAGATGTCCGGGGTGATGTTTTCGATCATTTCAGCAAAAGAGGACATGAGGCTCTTCCTTATCAAATAGACGATTTGCGACGGCTGTACAGCCCGCCCAGCAAACCTGTCAGGCAACCGATGACCAAGCCGCCGACATGGGCCGCGTTGGCGATTTCGCCGAAACCGATCATCGAGACCAGCCCCGACAGGCAGAGCAGCAGCCAGACCAGCATCATCACCAGTACCCCACGGGGCAGGCGATAGGCCGGGTTGGGCGACAGCAGTTGAAAAATCCAGCAATGCCCGAGCAGGCCATACAACACGCCGGACAACCCACCGAACAGACCGGGGCCACCATAAGCGTATTGAGCGTAGTTGGAGACCAGGCTGAACAACAGGGTCAGGCCCAGCAAGTTGATACTGCCCTGGCGCGCCTCTATGCGCCGGCCCAACTCCCAGTACCACATGCCATTCATGGCCAGGTGCAGGATGCCGAAGTGGATCAGCATCGGCGTGACCAACCGCCACCACTGCCCCGCCGCCAGACTGTCGGCCAGCGGCGTGAACTGGATGTACTCGCCGATAATGCGAAACTGCAGGAATGTCAGCCAGCTCATGGCTTGCAGGTTTTCACCGAGCAAGGTCAACGCGCCGACGATGATGCTTGCCAGCAACACCAGTGCGGTCAATGGGCTGTGCCGCAGTTGCTGGACAAATCCAGGGCGCCTGGTCGCTGCCTGTTCGGGAATATCCAGTTGCCGGTCCGGGTCACCGGCGGGAAAGCGCTGGTACAGCACGCGCACGTCGTCGCTGATGGTCTCGGGCACCCATAACACTTGCTCCCCGGCCTCTTCACTGACGCGATGGGGCACCTGCATGCGGTGCAGCAGTTGGATAAAGCCGCCCAGGTCCACACTCAGTGGCAGGCGCAATACGGCCACAGTACTCATTGGATGACCTCGGGCCGCTCAACGTCGACCCAGACGAATTTATTCGGGTCCAGCCGCGTTTCCTGATCCAGGCGGTACGCCACCAGCTTGCCGTACAGCACCGCGCTGTAGTCCAGGCAGGCCAGGTTCGGGCGGATCGGCGCCGGTTTGCCGCTGCGCCAGTAATGCCCGACGAACAACAGCGGTTCGTCGACGCCGTAGCGCAGCAGGGAATTCTTTTCGGTGGACGACAACGGTGTACGCGCCACCGGCTCGGGCAGTGCGTCAGGCTGGAACACGATGTCGCCGTAGGTCTTGGGGTCGTCTTCCCAGAACTTGGTGCGGAAGAACGAGCGCGTCAGGCCATCGCCACCTGTCAACGTGAGGCCGTCCGGCAAACGCATGTCGGTGCCGCGCAGCAGGCGGTCGAAGGCGTTGCAGGCAAAACTGCCCGGCACGGCCGCGGCCTGCAGGAAGTGCTGGTCGATGCAGCCGTCCGGGAAGGTGGCGCGCAGCGGCTGGATGAAGCCATCGTCCCAGCACGCATGCACCACACGGAAGCGTCCGGCGTCGACAAACAGCGGCATGTCGTAGAACCAGCCGAGGAAGTCGTGCCAGTCGGCCGGGTGATGTTCGAACTGGGTCAGGGTCTCGTGGATCAACCGCGCATGCCGTGGGTTGTGCTCGCGCACGAACTGCTTGCCACTGCCCGGCGGTGCCGGTGTGGTCCAGCCCAGGGCGTTGAACTCGTGGTTGCCCATGATGCACAGCGCATGGCCGGCCTCGGCCATGTCGTGGACGATATGCAGCGCCTCGCGGATGCGCGGGCCACGGTCGATGATATCGCCGAGGAACACCGCCATACGCGTGGGATGGCGCCAGGTGCCGCCCTGCTTGTGGTAGCCCAACAGGTCGAGCAAGTGCTCAAGGGTGTGGGCGCAACCGTGCACGTCACCAATCAGGTCGTAGCTACGCGCGGGATCGAGCATCAGTCGCCTCCACCCCCCAAGCGGCTGCCCCAGCCCAGCTTGGTGCGGCACACTTCGTAGTAGTTGTGGTCCAGCGGGTGGATCAACCGCAACTTCTGTGCCTTCTTGCTCACGGTGATGGTGTCACCGGGGGCGCAGGTGAAATGGTTCTGCCCGTCACACGACACCTGCGGGTAGATCTGCATGTCTTTGGACACCACGATTTTCAGCTCACTGTTGCCGTCGACCACAATCGGCCTGCTCGACAACATATGGGGGTACATCGGCACGATCACAATGGCATCCAGCTTGGGATGCATGATCGGGCCACCCGCCGACAGCGCGTAGGCGGTGGAACCCGTGGGCGTGGCGACGATCAGGCCGTCGGCCTTCTGGCTGCACACGAACTGGCCGTCGATATACAGCTCGAACTCGATCATCCGCGTCGACTTGCCGGGGTGCAGCACCACGTCATTGAGCGCATCGCCCTGGCCGATGGCCTCGCCATGGCGGCGTACTTCGGCTTGCAACAGGAAGCGGTTCTCCACCAGGTAATGGCCGTCGAGCACCTTGGCCACTTCGACTTCCAGCTCATCGGGGCGGATATCAGTGAGGAACCCCAGGCTGCCCCGGTTGATCCCCAGCACCGGCACGTTATGCCGCGCCAGCGCACGGGCGGCGCCGAGCAGGCTGCCGTCGCCGCCGACCACGATGACCATGTCGCAGACTTCGCCGAGCATCTTGCGCGACGAGGTCTGCAGGCCATGGCCCGGCAGGATTTCAGCGATGGTGTCTTCGAGGATCACATGCAGGTGGCGGTCCAGCAGGAATTTTTTCAGCCGGCGGACGGTGTCCAACACCTGGGTACTGCCCAGGCGACCGATAATGCCGATATTGCGAAATTGCTCCATGGGGCTCCTGCGGGATGTGGAGTGTGGCAAAAAAGAACGATTATGGGCGAAAGGCCGTCTCAGGCAAAATCCTTTGTCGCCGTGAAGCCTTGATGACAACGGTTCTCAGCCACCTTCAGCGCAGTTAAAAGGCTATGCTCGGACCATGACTGTGTTCCCCGATCTGCACAACCTGCCCCGCCAGCTGCGCCACCCCGAGGTGCGCGACCTGGCGTGGGTGATGCTCGCCCCGCCGATGCTCGCGCAGACGCCGTGGCCGCAACGCCACCCGCTGGCCGGCAGCGATTGGGTGCAGGCGCCGCATCTGTTGGAACGCTGGCTGCGCCAGCTGGACCAGGACAGCAGCGCCTTGCAGCAATGGTTGAGCCTGTCGCGCACGCGCCGCCTGGGCCTGTATTACGAACGCCTGTGGCAGTTCGCCGTGCAACATGCGCCGGGCGTGGAATTGCTGGCCGCCAACCTGCCGATCCGCCGTGCCGGGCATACCCTCGGCGAGCTGGATATGCTGCTGCGTGACCGCGATGGCGTGCATCACCTGGAACTGGCGATCAAGCTGTATCTGGGGCCGCAGGACGGTGATGGTCAGGACACCGCACAGTGGCTGGGGCCGGGTTGTCATGACCGACTGGACCGCAAGTTGGCGCATCTGGCCCAACATCAATTGCCGATATCCGCGCGGGAGGAAAGCCGTGAAGTGCTGGCCGCGTTGGATGTCCAGCAGTTTGATGCGCATTTGTGGTTGGGCGGTTACCTGCTCTACCCCTGGCCCGGCCAGGCCATGCCCCCCAGTGGCGCCCATCCGCAGCATTTGCGCGGGCGTTGGTTGCATCAACGGGACTGGCAAGCGTTTGTCAGCCGCAGCCAACCGGGCCATTGGCAGCCCCTGCCCCGGCATGCCTGGCTGGCGCCGGCGCATTACCCCGCGAATGAGGTGTGGAGCGAAGAGCAGATGCACGGCTGGCTGGCCGACCTTGACCCGATGGCTCCGGCGCAACTGCTGGTGCGGCTGGTACAGGTGGGTGAGGATTGGGAGGAAGCCGAGCGGTTGTTTCTGGTGGCCAATCTTTGGCCGAATGTGCCGGGGGCTGGCTGAGGTTTTGTCGTGAATTTCAGGGCCTCATCGGGGGCAAGCCCCCTCCCACATTTGAAATGCATTCCCCTGTGGGAGGGGGCTTGCCCCCGATAGCAGTTGCCCAGGCACTACAGCTGATCGATATGCCGATACTCCAACTGCAACCCTGCCGCCAGTTGCTGCGCGCGACCCAACCTGATCGGCCCACGCTCGATATCGACCAGCAGGCCCGGGCACTCCAACTGCGGTAGCCCAGTAACTTCCTTGAGTCGCCCGTCAGTGATCACCAGTAACCGCTGTTGTTCAGCCGGGTAGCGCTTGCGCCGCAATGCCAGCCAATTGCCGGCCTCGACAAGCGCCGCCAGCAATGGCGTACCGCCGCCCGCGCCCAACTGTTCCAGCCAACCCGCCAAGCCCTTGGCCGCTTTCAACCCTTGCACCTGCCACTTCGGCATTTGCCCGCTGGCCGTCAACAACGCCATCCGTGCCCGCTGGCGGTAGGCGTCATCAAACAACTGCGCCAACAAACCCTTGGCGTCGGTGAGTGCTCGATGCCGTCGGGTGGACGCCGACGCATCGACAATCACCAACCACAGTTCATGGGCCGCACGACTGCGCAGGTGAAACAGCAAGTCCTGTCGCGTTTGTGGCAGACCACCGAGCAAGGTGCCCGGCCAGTTGATCGCGCCCTGCTTCGCGTTGCGTGCCTTGCCTTGCCTGCCGTTGCCTAGTCGCCCTGCCTTGGGTCGCGCATCCGCCCCCGCGTCAGGTCGAGGGCGAATGCCTAGGGCTTTTTTGGCCAGGTCGGCACTTCCCGGCGTGCGCCCGTGGGCAGCGCCGGTGCGGGCATATCGCCCCATTGGCCTTGACCGGACGAGGTGTCGGAGGGTTTCGGCGACTGCCCTTCGCTTGGCGGGCTGGCCGGTGGGGACTGTTCCTGGCGGCGATGGCGCAGGGCGAATTCGGCAACCGCTTGAATATCTTCCTCGGCGATGGCGCTGGCTCCCCGCCACGCGGCATGGGCCCTCGCACCGCGCAACCAAACAAGGTCCGCACGCAGGCCATCAACCCCCGCCGCAAAGCAGCGTTCGGTGATCTGCGCCAGCGCCTGGTCATCCAGCGCAATGCTGTCGAGCCGCGCCCGTGCCTGGGTGCAGCGCTCGCGCAATGCCGCTTGTGACACCTCCCACTGCGTGCAGAACGCCGCAGGGTCGCTGTCGAAATCCAGACGCCGCCGGATGATCTGCCCACGCTCGGCCGGCAAGGTCTGCCCGCTCAAGGCCACGTTGAAACCGAAGCGGTCGAGCAACTGCGGACGCAACTCGCCCTCTTCCGGGTTCATGGTGCCGATCAGCACGAAGCGCGCCGAATGGCGATGGGAAATGCCGTCGCGTTCGATCAGGTTGGTGCCGCTGGCGGCCACGTCCAGCAGCAGGTCTACCAGATGGTCGGGCAGCAAATTGACTTCATCGACGTACAGCACGCCGCCGTCAGCCTTGGCCAACACGCCAGGGGAGAACTGGGCCCGGCCTTCGCCCAATGCGGCGTCCAGGTCCAGCGTGCCGACCAGGCGCTCTTCAGTGGCGCCCAACGGCAAGGTCACGAACTGACCACTGGCCAGCAGGTCGGCCAAACCCCGCGCCAGGGTGGACTTGGCCATGCCGCGCGGGCCTTCGATCAGCACACCGCCAATCTTCGGGTCGATAGCGGTCAGGCACAGCGCCAGTTTCAGGTCATCGGCGCCGACCACGGCGGACAGCGGGAAATGGGGAATATCAGTCATCAGCTGTCTTCTTCTATATCCAGCAACAGGTTTTCCAACGCCTCGCGGTATGCCCCCGGTTCCTGCCACATGCCACGCTGCTGGGCTTCCAGCATGCGCTCGGTCATGTCGCGCAGTGCATCGGGGTTGTGCTGTTGCACAAAGGCCCGGGTGTCGGGGTCGAGCAAGTAGGCCTCGGCCAACAGTGCGTATTGGTGATCGTCAATCAGTGCGGTGGTGGCGTCGAAGGCGAACAGATTGTCCACCGTCGCGGCCATTTCAAACGCACCTTTATAGCCATGGCGCTTCACGCCTTCGATCCACTTGGGGTTGGCGGCGCGGGAACGGATCACCCGGTTCAGCTCTTCCTTCAACGTGCGGATCTTCGGCAGGTCAGGCTGGCTATGGTCACCGTGGTAGCTGGCGGCCTTGTCGCCGCTCAGGGTTTCCACGGCAGCGAGCATGCCACCCTGGAATTGGTAGTAATCGTTGGAATCGAGCAGGTCGTGCTCGCGGTTGTCCTGGTTCTGCAAAACGGCCTGCACCTGGCTCAGGCGCTGGGCGAATTGCCCGCGGGCGGCAGTACCTTCGTCGGAACCGCCATAGGCGTAGCCGCCCCAGTTCAGGTAAACCTCGGCCAAGTCTTCACGGCTTTGCCAGAGACGCCCGTCGATCGCGCCCTGCACGCCCGCACCGTAGGCGCCGGGCTTGGCACCAAAGATGCGCCAGCCGGCCTGTTTTGCCGCGGCCTCTGCGTCCAGGCCCGAAGCCAGCAACGCTTCACGCTCACTGCGCACCTTGGCGGCCAGGGGGTTCAGATCGTCCGGTTCGTCCAGCGCAGCCACCGCCTGCACCGCCGCATCGAACAGGCGGATCAGGTTGGCAAAGGCATCCCGGAAGAAACCGGACACGCGCAACGTCACATCAACCCGCGGGCGGTCGAGCAGGCTGATCGGCAGGATTTCAAAGTCATCCACCCGCTGGCTGCCCGTCGCCCACACCGGACGCACGCCCATCAGCGCCATCGCCTGGGCGATGTCATCGCCGCCGGTGCGCATGGTCGCGGTGCCCCATACCGACAGGCCGAGTTGGCGCAGGTGGTCGCCATGGTCTTGCAGGTGCCGCTCCAGAATCAGGTTGGCCGACTGGAAACCGATGCGCCAGGCCGTGGTGGTGGGCAGGTTGCGCACATCCACGGTGAAAAAGTTACGCCCGGTGGGCAACACATCCAAACGCCCGCGACTCGGCGCACCACTGGGGCCAGCGGGCACGAAACGGCCGCTCAAGGCATCCAGCAATCCGCGCATTTCCGCCGGGCCACAGGCATCCAGCCGAGGCGCCACGACAATACGCAGGCTTTCGATCACGGCCTTCACGTCTTCCCAGCCGGGTTCCTCCAGCTGTTCAAGCGGTCCTTCCAGGGCTTGCTCGATCAAACGTGCGGCGTACAGCTCCAGGCGCTCGCGGGTATCACCGGCGGTGCGCCACAACTGCCCATCGATATTCTGCAGCACCAGCG
The DNA here is from genome assembly GCF_059133265.1 of Pseudomonas sp. FBCC-B1565. Classification (NCBI taxonomy): domain Bacteria; kingdom Pseudomonadati; phylum Pseudomonadota; class Gammaproteobacteria; order Pseudomonadales; family Pseudomonadaceae; genus Pseudomonas; species Pseudomonas sp. FBCC-B1565. Next base: position 2,886,157 of record NZ_CP101438.1, on the reverse strand, counting down.
GCCGGCGTCCGGTCCAGGGTTCGGCCAGGGCGCAGTCCAGCGGGTCGAAGCCCAGCTCGAAGGCCTTGGCCAACACGCGCAGCAAGCTCGACTGCGGGCCTCGACCATCGCCACGCGGGATGCGCAGCAGCGCCAGCAAGGTGTCGATACGCAGGCGACCCTCGGGTGACTCGCCAAAAATATGCAGGCCGTCGCGGATCTGCGATTCCTTCAAGTCGCACAGGTAGGTGTCCAGGCGCGGCAACCACACGGCAGCATCGGCGTCGCTCTCCAGCTCAAGCTCCTGGTCGATGCGGGTTTCGCGCACCAGCTTGAGAATGTCCTTCTGCAGCTCCAGGGCGCGGCGCGGATCGAGCAACTGCGCTTCGTAATATTCGTCCGCCAGCAGCTCCAGGTTACGCAGCGGGCCGTAGGTTTCGGCACGGGTCAGCGGCGGCATCAGGTGGTCGATGATGACTGCCTGGGTGCGCCGCTTGGCCTGGGCGCCCTCGCCCGGGTCATTGACAATAAACGGATATATATTCGGCAGCGGCCCCAGCAACGCATCGGGCCAGCAGTTTTCCGACAGGCCCACGCCCTTGCCCGGCAGCCACTCCAGGTTGCCGTGCTTGCCCACATGGATCACGCCGTGGGCGCCGTAGGTGTGGCGCAGCCAGAAGTAGAACGCCAGGTAAGCGTGGGGCGGTACCAGGTCCGGGTCGTGGTACACGGCGCTGGCGTCCACTTGGTAACCCCGCGCGGGCTGGATGCCGACAAACGTCAAGCCCAGGCGCAGGCCGGCGATCATCAGGCGACCGTCGCGGCACATCGGATCGTTCTGCGGCGCGCCCCAGCGTTCCAGCACCGCCTGGCGATTGGCTTCGGGCAGGCGCTGGAACATCGTCTCGTACTCGTCCAGGCCCAGGCTTTGATGGCAAGGGCGTAGGTCGAGGCTGTCCAGGTCATTGGTGACGCCGCCGAGCAACTCATGGATCAACGCCGTGCCGCTGTCGGGCAATAAGTCCGGCAGCGGATAGCCTTCGGTTTTCAGGGCACGCAGGATATTCAGCGCCGCCGCCGGTGTATCCAGGCCCACGCCGTTGCCAATGCGACCGTCGCGGGTCGGGTAGTTGGCGAGGATCAGCGCAATGCGTTTCTCTGCATTCGGCACTCGCGCCAATTCGACCCAACGCCGCGCCAGCTCAGCGACAAAATCCATGCGTTCGGGCGCGGCGCGGTAGCACACCACATCCGACTGGCTGCGCTCACTGCGCCAGGCCAGGTCCTTGAAACTGATCGGTCGGCTGATGATGCGCCCGTCCAACTCCGGCAACGCGATGTGCATCGCCAGGTCGCGGGGGCCAAGGCCCTGCTCGCTGGCCTCCCAGCCGGGCTGGTTATCCTGGGCACAAATGGCCTGGATCACCGGGATATTGCGGCGAAACGGGCGCAGGTGCGGCGCTTCGGGGCTGGATTGGGCGAAGCCGGTGGTGTTCAAGATCACCGCCGCGCCGACCTCATCCAGCAGGTCCTCGACCACCGCCAGGCAGCCGGGTTCTTTCAAACTGGCCACCGCCATGGGCAACGGGTTGAGGCCCGCCGCCTGCAGACGCTGGCAAAACACATCGATAAAACCGGTATTGGCCGCCTGCAAATGGGAGCGGTAGAACAACACCGCCGCCACCGGCCAGTCGGCGTTCCAGTCTGCCTGCCAATCGTTCAGGCGGGCGTTGGCATGCTGCGGATGATAGATCGCCGTGCGTGGCAGGGTTTGCGGCTCGCCCCAGGCATAGTCGCGACCCAGGTAAGCGCTGGCCAGGCAGCGATAGAAATCCAGGGCATTGCCCAGGCCGCCCTGACGCAGGAAGTGCCACAGCCGATCACGTTCTTCGGCACCGACGGTGCTCAGCCCGCTGAGTTCCGGGTCCGGGCGATCATCCCCCGGTACCAGGATCAGTTGCACACCGCGTTCGGCCAGTTCCACCAGGCGCTCGATGCCGTAGCGCCAGTAACCGATACCGCCATGCAGCGAAATCAAGATGACCTTGGCGTGGCGCAGCACTTCATCAACGTACAGGTCGACCGAGGCATGGTTCTGCACCTGCATCGGGTTGGCCAGGCGCAGGCTTGGGTAGTCGTCGGGCAACTGCTGGGCCGCTTCGGCCAGCAGCGCCAGGCTGGAATCGCCGCTGCACAGGATCACCAGGTCAGCGGGGCTTTGGCCAAGGTCGGCAATATTATCGTCCGAGACGAAACCACCGGGCTGGGTCCTGAGCAGGTGCATGGGTCAGACGCTGAGGGCGGCGCGCAGTTGCGCTTCGAGGCCCGCCGCGTCCAGTTCCTGGCCGATCAGCACCAGGCGCGTGGTGCGCGCTTCTTCAGCGCCCCAGGCACGGTCGAAGTGTTTGTCGAACCGCGTGCCCACACCCTGGATCAGCAGGCGCATCGGTTTGTTCGGGATGGCGGCGAAACCTTTGACGCGCAGGATGCCGTGTTGCACCACCAGTTGCGTCAGGGCATCGAGCAGCAGTGCTTCATCGGCTTGCGGCAAGTCGATGGAGATCGAGTCAAAGGCATCGTGGTCGTGGTCGTCTTCACCTTCGTGGTGGTGATCGTGGTGGCTGTGGCGGCCGTCGATGTGCTCTTCGGAACCGGCGCCCAGGCCGATCAGTACATCCAGGGGCAAGCGACCGCTGCTGGCTTCGACGATCTTCACCGCCGGCGGCAGCTCTTCGGCGACTTCCAGGCGCACGCGGGCCAGGTCTTCGGCGCTGATCAGGTCGGTCTTGTTAAGGATCACCAGGTCGGCACTGGCCAGTTGGTCGGCGAACAGCTCGTGCAGTGGCGATTCGTGGTCCAGGTTGGGGTCGAGCTTGCGCTGGGCGTCCACCTGGTCCGGGAATGCGGCGAAGGTACCGGCGGCCACAGCCGGGCTGTCGACCACGGTGATCACAGCGTCAACGGTGCAGGCGCTGCGGATTTCCGGCCACTGGAAGGCTTGTACCAACGGCTTGGGCAATGCCAGGCCGGACGTTTCAATGAGGATATGGTCGAGATCGCCGCGACGGGCGACCAATTCGCGCATCACCGGGAAGAACTCTTCCTGCACGGTGCAGCACAGGCAGCCATTGGCCAATTCGTAGACACGACCGTTGGCTTCTTCCTCGGTGCAGCCGATGGAGCACTGCTTGAGGATTTCACCGTCAATGCCCAGCTCGCCGAATTCATTGACGATCACCGCGATGCGACGGCCCTGGGCGTTGTCGAGCATATGGCGCAGCAAGGTGGTCTTGCCCGAGCCGAGGAAGCCAGTGACGATGGTGACGGGGAGTTTGGCCAGTGTTTTCATCGGATGCCCTTGGGGGCGGGCATATGGGACGATTGGCGCTGCGACGGTGCGCAGCAGCGGATTTCGTCACCGGATCACCCCGCCCGGTTGAAGTAGAAAATCGGTTGCGAGGCAGGTCTCCTGGCTTGGGGCTTACAGGTCTTGCGACCGGCGCTGGCTGCGCCTTCCCGCCTTGTCGGCAGTGGCGTGGCAGTCAGCTGGACCCTTTACAGTTGCGGGGGCAGCCGCGGCTTGGACCGCGTTCCCTTCTTAGCTTCGGCCTGGGCCGAAGAACCTCGAGGGTGCAAGGCTACGCAGTGCTTGGGGGATGGTCAATGATGGGGTTGGGTTGGGTTGGCTTGTGTACATATCCGTTGCTGCGGTAACGGCTGATATTGGTTCCGCTCTTACAGCGGCTTACTTTTGAAAAGCCGGAATGCCGGCCCAGTCAAAAGTAAGCAAAACGCTCTTGCCCCAACACTCGGCACCTCGCCTAGGCTCGGTGTGCCCGTAATCCGACAGTGATTTGGGGGGGCCGCCTAAGATCAAAATCAAAAGCAGATCAAAAGCCAGAGCCAGAGCCAGAGCCAGAGCCAGAGCCAGAGCCAGAGCCAGAGCCAGAGCCAGAGCAAACCACCCTTCAACTGATACATGAAGATCAAACTGTGGGAGGGGGCTTGAACTGGCCTAATGATTTTGGACACTTCAATCGGGCGCTATGATAGCGCCCAAATCTGAGGTGTTTGGATATGCGTAAATCTTATTCGAGTGAGTTCAAGCTCAAGGCTGCCAGCATGGTGTTGGATGAAGGTCAGCCGGTTACCGAAGTCTGTGCCAGCCTGGATATCGGCCCCACAGCCCTGCGCCGCTGGGTTGATCAAGTGCAAAAAGAACGCTTGGGCTCGACTCCGGTGGGGGCCAAGGCGATTACCGCTGATCAACGAGAAATCCAGAGACTCAAAGCTCTGCTCAGAGAGAAAGACCTGGATATCGAAATCCTAAAAAAGGCCAGTGCTCTCCTGCTTTTGGACGCCAAGGATCATTCACGCTGATCAATGAGCTGGACGAGCAGTACGGCGTTAAAAGGTGTTGCCAGGCGTTTGGGGTCAACCGCAGTAGCTTCTACGCCTGGCGCCAGCGCCAAGGCAGAGCAAATCCTGAACGGGACAAGCTCAAAGCCGCGCTGGTCAGGCACCACAAGGCGTCCAGAGAGTCAGCCGGCGCACGTACTTTGTCCAAGGAGCTACAAGCCAAAGGGCATCGTATCGGACGTTATATGGCTCGCAGTTTGATGCGCGAAGCTGGCATCGCTAGTCGTCAGCGCAGGCGCCATAAGTACAAGTCGCCGGGCGTGGAGGCCTTGGTGGCGCCGCACGTGCTCAAGCGAAAATTTGATGTGACGGCGGTTAATCAGGTGTGGTGTGGCGACGTGACCTACATCAAGGTCGGCAAGCGGTGGATGTACTTCGCCGCCATTCTGGATCTGTACGCTCGCAGGATCGTAGGCTGGTCGTTCTCGATGATTTCTGATGCCAACCTGACCTGCGAAGCGCTACGCATGGCGGTTGAGCTGCGCGGCCATCCCCAGGATGTGTTGTTTCATTCTGACCAGGGTTGCCAGTACACCAGTCATAAATTCCGAAACGCGCTTGTGAAGCATGGGTTTAGGCAAAGTATGAGCCGTAAAGGCGAGTGCTGGGACAATGCCCCGATGGAGCGTTTCTTTGGTAGCTTGAAGTCCGAGTGGGTGCCTGAAACGGGCTACAAACTGGAGCATGAGGCGCGGGCAGATGTGCAGCGCTATGTCTCGCGCTACAACATCAGCAGGCCTCACAGCTATAACGACTACAGGTCGCCGGTCGTGAAGGAAAGGTTGGCGGCGTGAACCGTAATCGGTGTCCAAGATTACTTGACCAGTTCAGCTTGCCCCCGATGGCGGTGTGTCAGCCAACTCATCAGTGACTGACCCACTGCCATCGGGGGCAAGCCCCCTCCCACACTTTGACCGAGTACCGGCCATACAATCCGGTCGGCTCTAAGGACGCCGCGCTCTTGCTTTTGATCTGGGGTCGCCCCGTCAAACACGCTGGCCGAACGCAGGCTTGATTCCGTGGGCCGCCGTAAGGGCGGAACCCTAAGCCGCCGTTACCGCAGCAACGGATATGCCCCCAGAAAACACATCCCCAATTGACTCCCCTCCCACCCCCATGCTCTCCTACACATCTTGTTTCGGGTGCCCTGCAAAGGGTGAAACGGGAAACCGGTGACTCATGCACACACATGACAGTCCGGTGCTGCCCCCGCAACGGTAAGCGAGCGAAACGTCATATCCACTGTGCCAGGCGGCATGGGAAGGCGACGTTTTCAGGCATTGAGCCCCTCGCAAGCCCGGAGACCGGCCCGAAAAAATCAGATAACAAACCCGCGGTGGGCGGGCGCTGTTCAGAACCCTGCGTGCCTGGCTCGCGGGGTTTTCATGCGCTCGTTTCACCCTGACACCTGAAAGGGACGCGCCATGTCGATCATCAGCAGCACTTCGCACTCCGCCAGCAGCACCTCTACCCTGAGCCAACGCCTGACCGCCGCCATCGGTGCGTCGATCCTCGGTGCGTGCCTGGTGTACTTCGCCGGTTTCTCGCACATCGAGGCAGTACACAACGCTGCCCACGATACCCGCCACAGCGCCGCGTTCCCGTGCCACTGAGACCTGCCGACATGATCAAGCGTATTGCGCAAACCGCAGGTTTCACCGGCCTTCTGGCTGCCCTGCTGCTGACCTTGCTGCAAAGCTTCTGGGTCGCCCCGCTGATCCTGCAGGCGGAGACCTTTGAAAAGGCCCCGGCAGCGACCGAGATACACGAGCACGCCGAAGGTGCGGCTGCACATACCCATGACGCCGAAGCCTGGGAGCCGGAAGACGGCTGGCAGCGTGTGCTGTCCACCACGGGTGGCAACCTGGTGGTCGCCGTTGGCTTCGCGCTGATGCTGGCCGGCCTGTACACCCTGCGTACCCCGACCCGTACCGCCCAAGGCCTGCTCTGGGGCCTGGCGGGTTATGCGACCTTTGTATTGGCGCCGACCCTGGGCCTGCCGCCCGAACTTCCGGGCACCGCCGCCGCTGACCTGGCACAACGGCAGATCTGGTGGATCGGTACTGCCGCGTCTACCGCTGCCGGTATCGCACTGATCGTGTTCGGTCGCAACTGGCTGCTCAAGGCGCTGGGCGCGGCAATCCTGGTGGTGCCGCACGTGATCGGCGCGCCACAACCGGAAGTGCATTCGATGCTGGCCCCGGAAGCACTGGAAGCGCAGTTCAAGATTGCTTCGCAGCTGACCAACGTGGCGTTCTGGCTGGCCTTGGGCCTGATCAGCGCCTGGCTGTTCCGCCGCAACTGTGACGATCAATACTCGGCGTGAAACTGGTAGTCGGCATGGGCTGCCAGCGGGGCTGTGATGTTCACACCCTGCTGGCCCTGTTTGACGCCGCCCTCATCGAGGGCGGTATCGAGCGCCACCGCGTCAGCGCGCTGGCCAGCATCGATCACAAACAGGAAGAACCCGGGCTGCTGGCCTTGGCCGCTTTGCTGAACCTGCCGTTGCAGTGTTTCAACGCTGAGCAACTAGCGATTTATGCAGACCGGCTGAGCCATCAATCGAACGTGGCTTTTGCCCACACCGGCTGTTACGGCATCGCCGAAAGCGCCGCCCTGGCCCTGGCCGAACACCTCGCCAACGCCCCTGCGCGCCTGCTGATCACCCGCCAGAAAACCGCCCAGGCCACCTTTGCATTGGCGTGCGCCGGCTGAAAACCCGATAATCGCCGCTTCCGATCATGAGCAGATTTCATGCTCACCCGTTTTTCATCAGGATTTCCCATGACCGTCTACTTCATCGGCGCAGGCCCCGGCGACCCGGAATTGATCACCGTCAAGGGCCAGCGGCTGATCCGCAGTTGCCCGGTGATCATCTATGCCGGCTCGCTGGTGCCGGCGGCGGTACTGGAAGGTCATCAGGCAGAAACGCTGGTCAACAGTGCGCAACTGCACTTGGAACAGATCATCGACCTGATCAAGGCCGCCCATGCCAAGGGCCAGGATGTGGCGCGCGTGCATTCCGGCGACCCCAGCCTGTATGGCGCGATTGGCGAACAGATCCGCCATTTGCGCGAATTGGGTATCCCATTCCAGATCATTCCTGGCGTCACGGCGGTGGCCGCGTGTGCGGCGTTGCTGGAAACCGAGCTGACCCTGCCCGACATCGCCCAAAGCGTGATCCTGACCCGCTACGCGGATAAAACCAGCATGCCGGCCGGTGAGGATTTCGACAGCCTGGCGCGACATGGCACCACCATGGCGATTCATCTGGGGGTCAACCACCTGGACAAGATCGTCGCCGAACTGCTGCCGCACTATGGGGCGGACTGTCCGATTGCCGTGGTGCACCGGGCGACGTGGCCGGATCAGGATTGGGCGGTCGGCACTCTCAGTGACATTGTCGGGAAAGTGGTCGCCAAAGGGTTCCGGCGCACGGCGCTGATTGTGGTGGGTCGGGTGTTGGCGAGTGACAGTTTCAGTGAGTCATCGTTGTATCGGGCGGGGCATGCGCATCTTTATCGACCTTGACATTCAACATCACAAAACAGACACAAGCCACTGATTTTATTGAGTAAATTTATTAATAGAAATCTGACAATCCAGCTTTCGCAATGAACACTCAACATTAGATAGATAGCGCAACCTATTGAATCTAAAGCATAAAAAACGGCGCTCACGGGGCGCCGTTTTTTTGTCCGCAGTGAACGCCTTACTCAGTAGTAGGCGTTTTCTTTCTGCGTATGGTCGGTCACGTCACGTACGCCCTTGAGCTCCGGAATACGCTCGAGCAGGGTGCGCTCGATGCCCTCACGCAAGGTCACGTCCGCCTGGCCACAACCCTGGCAGCCGCCACCGAACTTGAGCACGGCGATGCCGTCTTCAACCACGTCGATCAGGCTGACCTGGCCGCCGTGGCTGGCCAGACCCGGGTTGATCTCGGTCTGCAGGTAGTAGTTGATACGCTCGTTGACCGGGCTGTCGGCGTTGACGTTCGGCACCTTGGCGTTCGGCGCCTTGATGGTCAATTGGCCGCCCATGCGATCGGTGGCGTAATCGACCACGGCGTCATCCAGGAAGGCTTCGCTGAAGGCGTCGATGTACGCGGTGAAGCTTTTCAGCCCCAGGGCGGTGTCTTCAGGCTTCTCTTCGCCGGGCTTGCAGTAGGCAATGCAAGTCTCGGCATACTGGGTGCCGGGCTGGGTGATAAAGACGCGTATACCGATACCCGGGGTGTTCTGCTTGGACAGCAGGTCGGCCAGGTAATCGTGGGCGGCGTCGGTAATGGTTATGGCAGTCATGGAAACTCCTCACAGGCTTGCCGGCAGTTTACGCCAAAATATTACGCAGGTACAAAGTCCTAGTATTTTTGTCGGGAAAGGATTGCCGGATCCTCCATGCCAAACCAACGCTTAAGCCAGAGATAGGTGCTTTTCTCCAGCCATTGGTAGCTGAAAAATGCACACACTGCTGTCATCACGAGGCAAACGGGCAACATCGCATAGGGATCAATTCCGTTGCGCTCAGCGAACCATCGCCCGACGCACAGCACCATCGTGTGGAGCAAATACACCGAGTAAGAGCAGTCACCCAGCAGCTTCAACAATCGTGATCCGTGAAAGTATGGTTCCAACGCCACAAAACTGATGACCAATACCGCGCTGGGCACTCCCCACTCCAGCGCACGAGGCAAATCCGCCCCGTGATAAATCGCCGCTGAGGCCACCACGATACCCAGCACCGGCAGCCATGGTGGGGTCCGGCACGCCCCGCAGCAGTAGAGCATGCCGATCATGATGCCCATCAGGAATTCGAAGACGATGTCATTCCGGTAAAAGCCGTCGGCCCAATTCAAGGCCGGCGTGATGAGGTAACACGCCAAGTACAGCAGCGCTGCCACTACCCATAACCGATATGACCGCCGCACTAGCAAGGCAAAGGCGAACAGTAGATAGAACAGCATCTCGAAATTCAGGGTCCACCCGACGTCCACCAGCGGATAGACGCCAAACCCCCCTGGGTTCTGAGCAGGAATGAACAGCAGCGACAGAAGCAGATGACTCGTCTCGAGGTGGGTTTCTGCAAACAGCGACGGCACAGCCAACAGCAACAAAGCCATGAGCAGGGTATAGAACCAGTACGCTGGCGTGATCCTTGCCAAACGCATGAGGATGAAACGCCAGGGGGTCAGTGCCTTGTCGGCGGTCGCCAGGAAAATCACCAGGCCGCTGATCACAAAGAACACGTCTACACCAACGGCGCCTTTGTCGGCGAACAGATACGCCATAGGCGTATCCACTTCAAAGTTGAAAAACACCTGAATGAAGTGATGTCCAACCACCACCCACGCAGCCAACGCTCTTAGCGCCTGCACTGAAATCAACATAGTCGGAGCTTCCTTTGCAATCCCGCAAGATAGATATCCGACCGCTTCAGCACCCGCTCAGAGAGATGACTGGATCACTGCCATTAGTTATAGGTTCTCATAGCGGTTCATGTCCAATACGCCCTCTTCCACCGGCGTAGTCTCACGAATGTACTGCGACAAATCATGGAAATACTGCCAGAACAGCGGATGACTGCGCCGCACCCCCCACCGATCCACAATCTTCTCGAAACCCTTGGCATCCTTGGCCTGCTCCATTTCCGCCACGAACTCAGGCACTTGCTGGGCCGGTATGTTGAACATGAAATTCGGGTAGCTGCTCAGCACACCCGGATAGATGGTCACCGTGTCCAGCCCCGGCTGATAGCGATAAGCCTCGCCCAGCAGAAACGCGACATTACTGTGAGCACGATTGCGCAGCAGGCTATAGACCACACGCTTGCCACTGGCGGTTTCAACCCGCAGCATCGTCGCTTCAGGCAATTGATCAATCACCTTGAGCCCGGCAGCTGGGCGTGAGGTCAGGCGGCTCAGTGCCTGCTCCGCATCCTGCAAGGCCGGGTCGATCCCATCGCGGGAGCAATAGGCGCCGCTGCAACGGTTGATCGGGTCCGGGCTGGCATTCAAATCGCCGTAACGGGTGAGCAACTGGTTGGCAAAGTCGCGCTTCGGATCCTTTTCGTTCAGGTGCAGGCCGGTGGGTTTGTCGTCATCAATGGCCTCGTAATCCAGCCACAGCTTGAGCTTGCCGCTGTTCTGGTACCAATCGTCGAGGAAATCATCGCGCGAATCGGCCGGCATCAATCGCAGGAAGTTCTGCTCGGCACCATTGCGAATCAGGTCGAAGTACAGCCGGGTCTGGGCCTGGTGCGACACATTGCCGAACACATCAAAGTTCACCGCCAGTTGGTAATAGGTGCGCTCCAGCAGTGGATAGTCGAACAGCCACATCGTCTGCGGCACTTCACCGATCAGGCCTTTGCTGACCGATGCGCTGTCGAAGTGACGGAAAATGCTCAGCAAGGCATTGTCATTGCCCGCCCACAGGCTCGACCAGCTTGGCGGCGGCAGGTCAGCGTAGCTGTCACGGCGCAGGGCTTCGTATTCGTTGCGTTTATCGCGGTAGGCCAGCCACAGGCTGAGCACGCTGCCCACGTCATCGTTCTGCCCCGGCATGGCCAGCAGCGGCGTGGCCTGGCCGCGATAACGTGCATCGGTGATGTACAGATCGTGGTCCGGGTCCTGGAACAGGGTCCAGAAATTGTCGCGGATCACGTCCGTGGCAATCTGCCCACGGCACACCGGCCCACGGATAAAGGTACGCACGAAATACTCGGCATTATCCAGCATGAACTGGTAGCGCGCCTTGGCCGGGATGGCTTCGAAGGTTTCGAAAGGGTTGGCGCGGCGGCCCGGACCGTAGCCCGGCAAGGCGTTGACCTGCCAGTTGCTGGCGTAGAACAGCTCTTTGATGCGGGCCATCTTCTCGGCACTGAACGGGTACGTGATGTGGGTTTTATGCACGATCACGCCCTGCACCGGCCACAGGCGGTAATACACGCGGGTGCCGGGGTCATCATTGGGACGACGCGTGGCAATCAGGTCGATGGGCTGGCCACTCGGCGTGCGCGAACGCACCCACTGGAAGAAATGCCCCGGCTCGCCATTCTCGAAATAGATGTGGGCAAGGAACAAATGCTCGAACAACCAGCGCGCCACCAGGCTTTCACGGGCGCCGGGCTGGTTGAACAGGTTTTCCCACTGCTGCACTTTCAGGGCTTCTTTCGCGCTGGGCGCCAGGCCTTGCTCATCAATTGGCGCGCCGGACGCCAGCCAGCGTTGCAGGGTCTGGTACTGCTGGTCGGTCAGGCCGGTGACCGCCAGCGGCATGCCTTCCCTGGGGTGGGCACCGGCGTAGGCGTTGAACTCGCCGGGCATGGCGCACATGTTCTCGCGGTTCAGGCCCAGCACAATGTCTTCGGGCAGCTTGGCGTTGGGTTGCAACGGCGCGTTATGGCCCAGCTCCAGCATGCGCGCCATCAGCGCGGCCTGGCTGCCCTGGGCGTCCAGCACTGAATAGAAGCCCTTCTGCTGCCAGGCCTGTTTGCCAAAGGCGTCATAGAACAAGCGGGTGGTCGGCGTGGCCTGGCTGCGCTCGCCATCGTAGACCGGCACTTTGCTTGCGCCGCGCGCCGCGCCCTCGGCACTGCCCAGGTTGAGCTGGCAGGCGGAGTCGTAGCAGGCGTGGCAGGCCACACATTTCTCGGTGAAGATCGGTTGGATATCGCGCGTGTAGGAAATCGCCGGGGCGACTCCGTCGGCCTGGGCGATACAGGCAACCAATGCCAGGACGGCGCTGGTGATGAGGCGAAGTGACATGTATCCGGTCCCGATTCAATGCGTGCGCTGAAAAATTGCCGATGATTCTACCGGGCCATACGCCCCTGCAACATGAGCGATATTCATGTAAAAACCGGGCATGCTGCAAAACCGCACAGGTTTGTTATGATCCACGCCCTCCGTAATGCCTGACCAGAGTAGTCCCATGTCCGATCGTAGCGTTCGTCTGCAAGCCCTTCATCAAGCCCTCAAGGAACGTATCCTGATCCTCGACGGCGGTATGGGCACGATGATCCAGAGCTACAAACTGGAAGAACACGACTACCGTGGCAAACGCTTCGCCGACTGGCCGAGCGACGTCAAGGGTAACAACGACCTGCTGGTGATCACCCGCCCGGACGTGATCGGCGGCATTGAAAAAGCCTACCTGGATGCCGGTGCCGACATCCTCGAAACCAACACCTTCAACGCCACCCGCATCTCCATGGCCGACTACGGCATGGAAGAACTGGCCTACGAGCTGAACGTGGAAGGTGCACGCCTGGCGCGCAAGATCGCCGACGCCAAGACCCTGGAGAACCCGGCCAAGCCACGCTTCGTCGCCGGCGTGCTCGGCCCGACCAGCCGGACCTGCTCGTTGTCGCCGGACGTGAACAACCCCGGCTACCGCAACGTGACCTTCGATGAACTGGTGGAAAACTACACCGAGGCCACCAAAGGCCTGATCGAAGGCGGTGCCGACCTGATCCTGATCGAGACCATCTTCGACACCCTCAACGCCAAGGCCGCGATTTTCGCCGTGCAAGGTGTGTTCGAGGAGCTCAATACCGAACTGCCGATCATGATCTCCGGCACCATCACCGACGCCTCCGGTCGCACCCTGTCGGGCCAGACCACCGAAGCGTTCTGGAACTCGGTCGCCCACGCCAAGCCGATTTCAGTGGGCCTGAACTGCGCCCTGGGCGCCAGCGAACTGCGTCCGTACCTGGAAGAGTTGTCGAACAAGGCCAACACCCACGTGTCCGCGCACCCCAACGCCGGCCTGCCCAACGAATTCGGCGAGTACGACGAACTGCCTTCGGAAACCGCCAAGGTCATCGAAGAGTTCGCCCAGAGCGGCTTCCTCAATATTGTCGGCGGCTGCTGCGGCACCACGCCAGGCCATATCGAGGCCATCGCCAAGGCCGTGGCCGGTTACGCGCCACGCGTGATCCCGGACATCCCCAAGGCGTGCCGCCTGTCGGGCCTGGAGCCGTTCACGATTGATCGCAGTTCGCTGTTCGTCAACGTCGGCGAACGCACCAACATCACCGGCTCCGCCAAATTCGCCCGCCTGATCCGTGAAGACAACTACACCGAAGCCCTCGAAGTCGCCCTGCAACAGGTGGAAGCCGGCGCCCAGGTGATCGACATCAACATGGACGAGGGCATGCTCGATTCGAAGAAGGCCATGGTGACCTTCCTCAACCTGATTGCCGGCGAGCCGGACATCTCCCGCGTGCCGATCATGATCGACTCCTCCAAGTGGGACGTGATCGAGGCTGGCCTCAAGTGCATCCAGGGCAAGGGCATCGTCAACTCCATCAGCATGAAGGAAGGCGTCGAGCAGTTCATCCACCACGCCAAGCTGTGCAAGCGCTACGGCGCCGCCGTGGTGGTGATGGCCTTCGACGAAGCCGGCCAGGCCGACACCGAAGCGCGCAAGAAAGAGATCTGCAAGCGTTCCTACGACATCCTGGTGAATGAAGTCGGCTTCCCACCGGAAGACATCATTTTCGACCCGAACATCTTCGCGGTCGCCACCGGTATCGAAGAGCACAACAACTACGCCGTCGACTTCATCAACGCCTGCGCCTATATCCGTGACGAACTGCCCTACGCGCTGACCTCCGGCGGCGTGTCCAACGTGTCGTTCTCGTTCCGTGGCAACAACCCGGTGCGCGAGGCGATCCACTCGGTGTTCTTGCTGTATGCGATCCGCAACGGCCTGACCATGGGCATCGTCAACGCCGGCCAACTGGAGATCTACGACCAGATCCCGGTAGAACTGCGCGACGCCGTGGAAGACGTGGTGCTCAACCGCACGCCGGACGGCACCGACGCCCTCCTCGCCATCGCCGACAAGTACAAGGGCGACGGCAGCGTCAAGGAAGCCGAGACCGAAGAATGGCGTGGCTGGGATGTGAACAAGCGCCTGGAGCACGCCCTGGTCAAGGGCATCACCACGCATATCGTTGAAGACACCGAAGAGTCCCGGCTGTCGTTCGCGCGCCCGATCGAAGTGATCGAAGGCCCGCTGATGTCCGGCATGAACATCGTCGGCGACCTGTTCGGCGCCGGCAAAATGTTCCTGCCCCAAGTGGTGAAGTCCGCCCGGGTGATGAAGCAGGCCGTGGCCCACTTGATCCCGTTCATCGAGCTGGAAAAAGGCGACAAGCCGGAAGCCAAGGGCAAGATCCTGATGGCCACGGTGAAGGGCGACGTGCATGACATCGGCAAGAACATCGTCGGCGTGGTGCTGGGCTGCAACGGCTATGACATCGTCGACCTCGGCGTGATGGTGCCGGCGGAGAAGATCCTGCAGGTGGCCAAGGAGCAGAAGTGCGACATTATCGGGCTGTCCGGCCTGATCACCCCGTCCCTGGACGAGATGGTGCACGTCGCCCGCGAAATGCAGCGCCAGGACTTCCACCTGCCGCTGATGATCGGCGGGGCGACCACCTCCAAGGCGCACACGGCAGTGAAGATCGAGCCCAAGTACAGCAATGATGCGGTGGTGTACGTGACCGACGCCTCGCGTGCGGTGGGCGTGGCCACGCAGCTGTTGTCCAAGGAACTCAAGGCCGGCTTTGTCGAGCGTACCCGCGAAGAGTACGTGGAAGTGCGCGAACGCACCTCCAACCGCAGCGCCCGCACCGAACGCCTGAGCTACCCGGCCGCCATCGCCAAGAAGCCGCAGTTCGACTGGAGCAGCTACACGCCAGTGGTGCCGACCTTTACCGGCGCCAAGGTGCTGGACAATATCGACCTCAAGGTGCTGGCCGAGTACATCGACTGGACACCGTTCTTTATCTCTTGGGACCTGGCCGGCAAGTTCCCGCGCATCCTCGACGATGAAGTGGTCGGTGAAGCCGCCACCGCGCTGTACGCCGACGCCCAGGAAATGCTCAAGAAGCTGATCGATGAAAAACTCATCAGCGCCCGTGCGGTGTTCGGTTTCTGGCCGACCAACCAGGTGCAGGACGATGACCTGGAAGTCTATGGCGACGACGGCCAGCCGATTGCCCGGTTGCATCACCTGCGCCAGCAGATCATCAAGACCGACGGCAAGCCGAACTTCTCCCTGGCCGACTTCGTGGCGCCCAAGGACAGCGGCGTGACCGACTACATCGGTGGCTTCATCACCACCGCCGGCATCGGTGCCGAAGAAGTCGCCAAGGCCTACCAGGACGCGGGCGACGACTACAACTCGATCATGGTCAAGGCCCTGGCCGACCGCCTGGCCGAGGCCTGCGCCGAATGGCTGCACCAGCAGGTGCGTAAAGAGCACTGGGGTTATGCCAAGGACGAGCAACTGGACAACGAGGCGCTGATCAAGGAGCAATACAGCGGCATCCGCCCTGCCCCCGGCTACCCGGCGTGCCCGGATCACACCGAAAAGGCCCAACTGTTCCAACTGCTCGACCCCGAGGCCCGCGAGATGCAGGCCGGTCGCAGCGGCGTGTTCCTCACCGAACACTACGCGATGTTCCCGGCGGCTGCGGTGAGCGGCTGGTACTTCGCCCACCCGCAGGCGCAGTACTTTGCCGTGGGCAAGGTCGACAAGGACCAGGTGACCAGCTACACGGCGCGTAAAGGCCAGGACCTGAGCGTGACCGAGCGCTGGTTGGCGCCGAACCTGGGTTACGACAACTAAGCCCCGCTGGATTGTCTATGCTCTCCCTCACACACCTTGTGTCGAGGGATGTATGGACGATCCAGTCAACAACAAGCCCCCTACCTTCTGGCAGATGCTGCACAGCGTGGTGGCGGCCGCGTTTGGCGTACAGAGCGGCAAGAACCGCGCCCGCGACTTCACCCACGGCAAGCCCAGCCATTTTGTGGTGCTGGGCATTCTGTTCACGGCTGTGTTTGCGTTGACGCTGTTCGGTATCGTCAAGCTGGTGCTGCACCTGGCGGGCGTCTAGCGCAGCAGCAGTTGCAAGCTAAAGGGGTATCGGTAGGACGCCGGCTTGCCGACGGCTGACAGTGCGCGGAAATCCACCGGCGCCATGGGGCCGAGCAGGCGTTGTGCCTGGGTCGTATCGATCAGTTGGAATAACGCCTCCTGCCGGTCACGCCCGCCATGGGCGTCGATATCCACGCCTTTGGCATCATCGTTGATCAATACCATCGCCCAACCACCCAGGGTGAAATGCCCTGCGACCAGCGTACCCAGGCGACCGTCAAGCCGTGCCCGCAGGATATCCGGCGAGCTGTTCGCCGCACCGAACAACACATCCTTGCCCGGCACACGTCCGCTGTCCTGCAATGCCTGCATGGCCCCCAGCGCCATCTCATCGTTGGCCGACCATACCAGCGCTGCCTGCGGGTAGCGTTTGAACAGCAGCGTGGCTTGTTCGTAGGCGCGCTGGCGGCTCCATTCGCCATAGACCAACTGACGCAGGCGCACCTCGGGATGTTCGGCCAAGGCCCGGCGCAGGCCCTGTTCGCGCAACTGCGCAGCCGGGGTGGTCTTGGCGCCGGAGAACGCCAGCAGGTCGATGAATGCACCGGGAGCCACCGGGCCATACTGGCGCAGCAAGTCGCTGAGCATCAGGTAGCCGGCCTGTTCGTCGTTGGCTACCAGGCTGCCGAGCCAGTCGATACCATTGCCCAGCAACTGCACCTGGTCGGCGGTCAACGCGTTGTTCACGATCAGCAGCTTCACGCCGCTGCCCTGGGCCATGCGCAGGATCTGCGGGGCGACGTATTGCTCGTTCACCAGCACCAGATAATCCGGTCGCTCGCTGCCGTGCAATGCCTCACGCGCCTGCATCAGCGTGTTGTTGGCATCCCGCTCTGAATAGCGCACACGCAAATGCAGGCCGAGGTCCTTGGCACCGGCCTGCATGAATTGCGCGTAGCTGACCCAGAAGGTTTCCGTCGACATGCCCGGGTTGAGAAACACCACCGACGTGGCATGGGCCATGGCCCCATACGCCGTTCCCAGCAACCACACACACGCAATCAGCACCTTCGACATGGTTTTTCGAGCCTGGAATAGTGACCGCCATGATAGTGGCAACACGGCAGTCAATCGAGGCTCTTTACTGGTGGCTCACCCAGAATACGGCGGTTCCCACCACCAGGATGATCAGAAACAGAATGGCCCAGGCGTCCACGGTACTGTCGGGCTTACGGGCTTTTGTCGGATTGCTCATCGCATCGCCTCTTATCGGTTTTATCGGTGAATACGCTCAAACACGCTCACAGTAAAGTCGACGATTGCCCGCATGACAAATGTGGGTATGGCGATAACGGTTCTCATTAGTCAATTTGGTTATTTGCATATACTCAAACATCACTTTTGCGCATAAACGCAAACTGGTATCGTGCGCCGGCTCCGTTGGGAGTGCGCGGCCGTGCGCGCAGATTTGCCGAGAACAGGACCTATATGTACGTATACGACGAATACGATCAGCGCATCATCGAGGACCGCGTCAAGCAGTTCCGTGATCAGACCCGACGCTATCTGGCAGGTGAACTGAGCGAAGAAGAGTTCCGCCCTCTGCGCCTGCAAAATGGCCTTTATGTTCAGCGCTTTGCGCCGATGCTGCGGGTGGCCGTGCCCTACGGCCAGCTGACATCGCGCCAGACGCGCATGATGGCCAAGATTGCCCGTGACTTCGACAAAGGCTACGCCCACATCAGTACCCGCCAGAACGTACAGTTCAACTGGCCGGCGCTGGAAGACGTGCCGGACATCCTGGCTGAACTGGCTACCGTGCAGATGCACGCCATTCAGACCAGTGGTAACTGCCTGCGCAACGTGACCACCGACCAATTCGCCGGGGTGGCCGCCGACGAGCTGATCGACCCACGCCCGTGGTGTGAAATCGTCCGTCAGTGGACCACCTTCCACCCCGAATTCGCCTACCTGCCGCGCAAGTTCAAGATCGCCATCAATGGCTCGACCTCGGACCGTGCGGCCATCGAAGTGCACGATATCGGCCTGGAGCCGGTGCACAACGCGGCAGGCGAGCTGGGCTTCCGTGTCCTGGTGGGTGGCGGCCTGGGCCGTACCCCGGTGGTCGGCGCCTTTATCAATGAGTTCCTGCCGTGGCAGGACCTGTTGAGCTACCTCGACGCGATCCTGCGGGTCTACAACCGCTACGGCCGGCGCGACAACAAGTACAAGGCCCGGATCAAGATCCTGGTCAAGGCCCTGACCCCTGAAGTCTTCGCCCAGAAAGTCGACGCCGAGATGGAACACCTGCGCGGTGGCCAGACGACCCTGACCGAAGCCGAAGTGCACCGCGTAGCCAAGCACTTCGTCGACCCAGAGTACAAGGCTCTGAGCAATCAGGACGCCGAGCTCGCAGCACTGGACAAAGAACATCCAGGTTTTGCCCGCTGGCGTGTGCGCAATACCCTGGCGCACAAGAAGCCGGGCTATGTGGCGGTGACCCTGTCGTTGAAACCTACCGGCGTCGCGCCGGGCGATATCACCGACAAGCAGCTGGACGCCGTCGCCGACCTGGCCGAGCGCTACAGCTTCGGCCAACTGCGCACCTCCCACGAGCAGAACATCATTCTCGCGGACGTTGAGCAGAGCCAGTTGTTCACCCTGTGGGGCGAGCTGCGCGAAGGTGGTTTCGCCACGCCGAACATCGGCCTGTTGACCGACATCATCTGCTGCCCGGGCGGCGATTTCTGCTCCCTGGCCAACGCCAAGTCGATCCCGATCGCCGAATCGATCCAGCGCCGTTTCGACGACTTGGACTACCTGTTCGACATCGGCGAGCTGGACCTGAACATCTCCGGTTGCATGAACGCCTGTGGTCACCACCACGTCGGCCACATCGGCATCCTGGGCGTGGACAAGAAAGGCGAAGAATTCTACCAAGTGTCCCTGGGTGGCAGCGCCAGCCGCGATGCGAGCCTGGGCAAGATCCTCGGCCCATCCTTCGCCCAGGAAGCCATGCCCGAGGTGATCGGCAAGCTGATCGACGTGTACATCGAACAGCGCACCGAAGATGAGCGTTTCATCGACACCTACCAGCGCATCGGCATCGACCTGTTCAAGGAGCGCGTCTATGCAGCGAATCATTAAGAACAACGAAGTCCTCGACGAAACCTGGCACCTGCTGCCCAAGGACGCGAGCTTCGACGGCATCTCCAACTGCGACGACCTGATCGTGCCGTTGGCCCTGTGGCGCGAACACGGCCATGCCCTCAAGGCCCGCGACGGCGGCCTGGGCGTGTGGCTGGACGCCGATGAAGAAGCCGAGGAAATCGGTGATGACGTGGAGCACTTCCAGGTCATCGCCCTGAACTTCCCGGCCTTCACCGACGGTCGCAACTACTCCAACGCGCGCCTGCTGCGTGACCGCTACGGTTACAAGGGTGAGTTGCGTGCGATCGGCGACGTGCTGCGCGACCAGCTGTTCTACCTGCGCCGCTGCGGCTTCGATGCTTTCGCCCTGCGCGCGGACAAAGACCCGTACGAAGCACTGGAAAGTCTCCAGGACTTCTCGGTGACGTACCAGGCGGCAACGGATGAGCCACTGCCGTTGTTCCGCCGGCGCTGAATCGCTGCAAATGAAAAACCCTGGCAATGCCAGGGTTTTTTCATGGGTTGGATTTGATCGACGCCAACACTTGCTTCTGCCCCATCGAACACGGCACCCCTTCCGGCTGCGCCCGCACCGCCTCGAGCACACCCAGCAGTTGCGCCTTGCTGTCGGCCAGTTGCGCCTGCATTTCTTCGATCTGCATCACCTTGCGCTCCAGCGCTTCGATCAACTCCTCACGCTTGTGCTCCCCCGGCGCGGGCATCAGCGCCTTGAGCTCCTGCAAGGTGAACCCGGCCTGCTGCGCGCTCTGGATCAGTTGCAGGGTCTGCAGAGCTTCCGGTGCATAGCGTCGATAGCCGTTGGCCTGGCGCCCGACCTGACTGATCAGGCCTTGCGACTCATAGAACCGGATACGCGACGCCGCCAGCCCACTCTGTTTTGCCAGTTCGCCAATATTCATCGAATGCCTGCTTGACCTTAAAGTTACCTTTAAGCTTAGCCTGAGGCCTCCCCCGCTCAGGAGTCAACCCATGTCACCCTTTGAAGCCCTGCAACTGCCCAATGGCCAAGTCCTTTCCAACCGTATCGCCAAGGCGGCGATGGAAGAGAACATGGCGGATGCCCGGCAAGCGCCGTCCCCTGAGTTGATGCAGCTCTACGCGGCCTGGGCCGATGGCGAGCCGGGCCTGTTGATCAGCGGCAACGTGATGGTCGACCGCCGCGCCATGACCGGCCCCGGCGGCGTCGCCCTTGAGGACGAGCAGCAACTGCAGCGCTTTCGCGAATGGGCAGACGTGGCGCGGCGCAAGAACGTGCACTTCTGGTTGCAACTCAGCCACCCAGGACGCCAGACACCCGCCAACCTGCGCCAGCAGGCCATTGCACCGTCCGCCGTGGCGCTCGACCTGGGCGGTTTCTCGAAGATGTTTGCCACGCCCAAGGCCATGACCGAGGCCGACATCCAGGACGTGATCCAGCGCTTCGCCACCAGCGCACGCCTGGCCGAAAAAGCCGGCTTCACCGGCGTGCAGATCCACGGTGCGCATGGCTACTTGCTTAGCCAGTTCCTGTCGCCATTGAGCAACCAACGTACGGATCGCTGGGGCGGTTCACTGGAGAACCGTGCACGCCTGCTACTGGACGTGATCCGTGCGGTGCGTGCCTGTGTCAGCCCGTCGTTTTGTGTGTCGGTCAAACTCAACTCCGCTGATTTCCAGCGTGGTGGGTTCGAAGAAGCGGATGCACGCGCCGTGGTCGAGATGCTCAATCCGCTGTCCATCGACCTGCTGGAATTGTCCGGCGGCAGCTATGAAGCACCGGCCATGCAAGGCGAAGCACGCGACGGCCGGACCCTGGCCCGTGAGGCGTATTTTCTTGAATTCGCCAGCGAAGTCGCGGCCATTGCCCAGATGCCAGTAATGGTCACCGGCGGCATCCGTCGCCTGCCCATCGTGCAACAAGTGCTCGACAGCGGCATCGCCATGGCCGGTATCGCCACCGCCCTGACGCTGGAGCCACAACTGATCCAGCACTGGCGCGAAGGCCGCGACCCCAACCCGCAACTCAAACCCATCGACTGGAAGCGCAAGCCCCTGGCCTCCCTGGCCATTCTCGCCGTGGTGCGCTACCAGATGCGCCGCCTCAGCCGCGGCCATTTGCCCAAGACCAACGTCGCGCCCTGCATGGCGCTGGTGCGTGACCAATGGTTTCTGGCCCGACGCACCCGGCAATACCGTGCAGCCATGACGCAATCTTCACATTAAAGGCGGAGCATTCGCCGTGATCGAACTGTCCCCTATTGATCAGCAGTTTTTAACCTCACTGACGATTGGAGTTCTTCATGGCGAAAATCAACCTGGCCCAGCAACTGGCGACCACCCTTGAACAGGCGGGCATCAAGCGCATCTGGGGCCTGACCGGCGACAGCCTCAACGGCCTCACCGACGCGCTGCGCACCATGGACAGCATCGAATGGATGCACGTGCGTCACGAGGAAGTGGCGGCTTTTGCTGCCGGTGCCGAAGCGGCGGCTACTGGCGAGCTGACGGTGTGCGCCGGCAGTTGCGGGCCGGGCAACCTGCATTTGATCAACGGGCTGTTCGATTGCCATCGCAACCATGTGCCGGTACTGGCGATTGCCGCACAAATTCCATCCTCAGAGATTGGCCTGAACTACTTCCAGGAAACCCATCCGCAAGAACTGTTCAAGGAGTGCAGCCACTTTATCGAACTGGTCACCAACCCCGAACAGATGCCCCAGGTGCTGCATCGCGCCATGCGCTCGGCGATCCTCAATCGCGGCGTGGCCGTGGTGGTAATACCGGGCGATGTATCGCTGCTGGAGGTCGAGGACAAACTCAAGCCGTGGCCCGCCCTGCATGCACCGCGCACACTGCCGGCGGAACAGGACCTGCAACGCCTCACCGATATCCTGGAAAGCAGCCGCAAGGTTACCCTGCTGTGCGGCAGCGGGTGCGCCGGCACCCATGATCAAGTGGTCGCCCTCGCCGACGCACTGGGCGCTCCCGTGGTGCACGCCCTGCGTGGCAAGGAGCATGTGGAGTGGGATAACCCGTTCGACGTAGGCATGACCGGCCTGATCGGTTTCAGCTCCGGTTACCACGCCATGCTCGACTGCGACACGCTGATCATGCTCGGCACCGATTTCCCTTACCGCCAGTTCTACCCCACCGACGCCAAGATCATCCAGGTCGACCGCAACCCCCAAGCGCTCGGTCGCCGTGCCACGCTGGACTTGGGCATCGCCGCTGACGTCAGCGAAACCATCAGTGCGCTGCTGCCGCGGTTAACGCGCAAGACCGATCGCAGCTTTCTCGACACGTCCTTGAAGCATTATGAAAAAGCCCGCCAAGGGCTGGATGACCTGGCTCAGCCGTCAAAGGCCAATCGACCGATCCATCCGCAATACGTGGCACGCTTGCTCAGCGAGTTGGCGGATGACGACGCGATCTTCACTGCTGACGTCGGCTCCCCCACCGTGTGGGCTGCACGCTATTTGAAGATGAATGGCAAGCGCCGCCTGATCGGTTCGTTCAACCATGGCTCGATGGCCAACGCCATGCCCCAGGCCATTGGCGCGCAGGCAGCATTCCCGGGCCGCCAGGTGATCTCGATGTCGGGTGACGGTGGTTTCGCCATGCTGATGGGCGACTTCATCTCGCTGGCGCAGCTGAACTTGCCAGTCAAAGTCATCGTGTTCGATAACTCGTCCCTGGGCTTTGTCGCCATGGAAATGAAGGCGGCGGGCTACCTGGACGCCGGCACCGAGCTGAAAAACCCGGACTTCGCCGCCATGTCCAATGCCATGGGTATCCTCGGCATCCGCGTGGAGCAATCCGAGGACCTGGAACCGGCCCTGCGCCGCGCCCTGGCCCATGACGGCCCGGTACTGGTGGATGTGGTCACCGCCACTCAGGAACTGGTGATGCCGCCGACCATCAAGCTGGAACAGGCCAAGGGGTTCAGCCTGTACATGCTCAAGGCGGTGATGAGCGGCCGCGGCGATGAAGTCATCGAACTGGCCCGCACCAACTGGCTGCGCTGAGCCGCGCTAGCGCAAGGAAGCGCCGTAGCGGACCACTACCTGGGTGATCACCTCGACCAGGCGAGGGTCGGCGTCCGGCGCACTGAACAGGCGGAATTCGGCATCGGGCAGCGCGGGTAAACCGTGTTCGGCGCCGAGCACCGTCAAGCCGGGCACCAGTTGGCTACGGGCGATGGGGGCGATGGCAAACCCGGCCAATGCAGCGGCATGCAGCGCGGCGTAGCTCGTACAGAGCATGGCGGTGCGCTGGGCGATGCCGGCCTGGGCCAGGCGTGACAGCGCCGCTTCGCGGTAAGGGCATGGTTCGGGAAACAACGCCAGGGGCAAGGGCGCA
Organism: Pseudomonas sp. FBCC-B1565; assembly: GCF_059133265.1. Classification (NCBI taxonomy): domain Bacteria; kingdom Pseudomonadati; phylum Pseudomonadota; class Gammaproteobacteria; order Pseudomonadales; family Pseudomonadaceae; genus Pseudomonas; species Pseudomonas sp. FBCC-B1565. The sequence goes on along the minus strand of NZ_CP101438.1, from coordinate 2,862,356 downwards.
GGCAATGTCGTCATCGGCTGCGCGGACCAGGCCCACACCAGCGGTTCCTGCCACAACGCCAGGCCGGGCTCGCTGGATTCACACAACGATCCCACCACCACATCCAGTTCGCCCTGCTTCATCAACGCCAGCAGCGAACCGGGAATGCCGACCTGTACAGTGATTTGCATACCGGGATAGTGCGCGGCGACTTCCTGCAACTCGCGCAACAGGCGTGCCTGCGCAAACTCTTCCGACACGCCTACGCGCAGGTTTCCCTGGAACGCCGAGCGCGTCAGCTCGGCCCAGGCATTACGATTCAACGCCAGGATGCCCCGCGCATACGCCATCAGGCGTTCGCCGTCCGCTGTCAGCTGTTGAGAACGCGTGGTGCGCGTGAGCAATGGCTTGCCCACCTGTTCCTCCAGGCGCCGCAAGTGCCCGCTGACCGCCGATTGCGTGAGGTGCAAACGCTCGGCGGCGCGACTGAAGCCGCCCTCATCCACGACGCAGACGAAGGTTTTGAGCAATACGCTATCGAACATATTTTGATACGCAATCAATGAGCTAGTAAAACACGATTTATATTTCAATCAACGCTATGTTGCAATGCTCGGGTCATCTTTATCCGAGGCCTGCCATGACTACGCTCCTGCACATCGAATGCTCACCGCGCAAACAACGCTCCGCATCATTGGAAATCGCTCGCCAGTTTATTGCCCGCTATCAACAAAACGCGCCGGACACCCAAGTGAATACGCTGGATCTGTGGGCATTGGAGCTGCCCGAATTCGACGGCCCGGTGATGGACGCCAAGTACGCCGGGCTCAGCGGTACGCCGTTGACTGAGGAACAAGCCATCGCCTGGTCTGCACTCAAAACACTCGCCGCCCAGCTGCATCAGGCTGACGTGCTGGTGTTCTCGGTGCCGCTGTGGAATTTCGCGGTGCCTTACAAGCTCAAGCACTTTATCGATGTGGTGTCGCAGAAAGATGTGCTGTTCGAGTTCAGCCCGGAGCACGGCCTGCGCGGGTTATTGCGCAACAAGACAGCGGTGAATGTGTACGCGCGGGGTATGGATTTTTCGGCGCCGGACGCCCAGGCGATGGATTTCCAGAAGCCCTATATGGACGCCTGGCTGGGCTTTATCGGGGTGACGGACGTGCATTCGTTGTACGTGGAAAAGACCATCCTGGGGCCGGAGGTCGATCAGGCATCACGCCTCAACAACACGGCGCTCGCTCTGTTGTTGGCAGATCAACTGGCCTGACCCGCAAAAAAGCCCGGCCATTGCGGCCGGGCCTCCTTGTAATCAACCGTGCTGTTTGGCCACCCACTTGCCATAGGCGTCAATGAAGGCCTGCAGGAACGGCTTGGTTTTCTCGGAGACCTTGCCCCCCTCATCAAACACGGCGCCCGCCCCACCCAGGTAAGCCTCCGGCTGCTGCATGCACGGCACATCGAGGAACACCAGGGACTGGCGCAGGTGATGGTTGGCGCCGAACCCGCCAATCGCACCCGGCGATACGCTGATGATCGCGCCAGGCTTGCCACTCCAGGCGCTCTGCCCGTAGGGCCGGGAACCCACGTCAATGGCATTCTTCAACGGGGCCGGGACGGAGCGGTTGTATTCCGGGGTCACGAACAACACCGCGTCGGATGAGCTCACCTGTTTGCGGAAAGTACTGTAGGCTGCCGGCGGTGATGCTCCGTCAATGTCTTCGTTGTAGAGCGGCAAATCGCCAATTTCCACAATGTTCAACTTCAGGTTGGCAGGGGCCAGTTCGGCCAATGCGAGCGCGACCTTGCGGTTGATAGAGTCTTTTCTCAAGCTGCCGACCACGACGGCGACGGTGTAGACCTTGCTCATTGGGGTTTCCCGACGTCTGACTAAAAGGAGCTTGTAGTTATAGAGTCTTCGCGACCGGTTCACCAGAAGGTTTTGATAATCCTGCGGTTGTTTGCACTGCGCAACACTATGTAGGAAGCATCTGAAAACGTCGGCGAATAGTATTTTTATTCCGTAAGTAAACTACCCCGCTCCATGACGGTCTACAGAACCGCAAATCGAGTGTTTATCTCCAGAGGTTCTAAACAGATGGCAGCAGTATTAGTCGGACAGTTTCATGCCAGAGACGCAGAAGGACGCGTGTATTCGGTGCATGAGTTCCAGGAATCCAACCCGGCGCAAGGCGACCTGGCTGGCTCGGCACCTACCATTACCTACAAGCTGGCCATTGGCGACCGTGTAGAGAAACTGGAAGGCGACGAATTCAAGCTGATCCAGTCGGGCACCATTCTCGTGCGCGAATCGCAAACCACCCTCGCATCATAAGATCCCGCCTTATCCACCTGCTCAGTCCTGGCCATTGACGGCGTTGACTGGGCTGGGGTGATCACGGGCGACGGATCTCGGTGACTTCAATGCCCTGCTCGCCCTCGACCTTCTTCACGGTCACCACCAATCGCCCCCGCTCCCCCTCCACCGCGAACATCGAACGCTGGTAACCCGCCGTGTTGTAGCCTGGGTGCGCCACCACCTGCCTGACCAGTTCAATCCCCAGCACCGCCCCCACCTGTTCGACGACCTGTTCCTGGGAACGGATAAACGCTTCAAGTGCAAGGTTTTCCGGCGCGGTTTCGTTTTGACTGTTGAAGAGATAAGCAGCCACGCACCCTACGGTCACCAGGACCAGCAGTTGCTTGACCGTTACCCCGAGGAATATCGAGGGTAGAGGCATGTGAGACCAGACCTGTTTTTGTTGTTAATGCCGGCAGCCGGCTTTGGTCGTTAATGATCAGCGCAGCCATTCTATTGAATACCCGGCCCGCTGCACATAGACTCCGGCGATGCGTTTACGTCATATCGAAGTGATTCAGGCCATCTTGCAGACCGGACACCTCGGCACGGCCGCCGAATGGTTGCAACTTTCCGTGGGCGAGGTGGACGCGGCGCTCAAGGACGCCGAGCAGCAATTGGGCTTCATGCTGTTCGCCAGCGTACGCGGGCGCTTGCAGGCGACCCGGGAAACCCTGGAACTGCAGGCGGAAATTGCCCATGTGTATGAGGCCCTGGAGCCGGTGCAACGCCTGGCCAGCCGCCTGAAAAACCATCATGCCCCTACCCTGCGCGTGCTCTGCACACCGCCCCTGGCCAATCAGCTGTTGCCGCAAAGCATTGCGGTATTGCGCCGCCGCTTCCAGGACACGCCCTGCAACCTGTCGAGCCAGCCCACCCGCGAGATCGTCAGGAGCCTGCTGCTGCACGAAGCCGATGTGGGCTTGAGCCTGCATGACCCGGAACACCCGCAGATCCACTGCACCGTACTCGCCCAGGGCAAGCTGCAACTGCTGGCGCCCCATGGCTGGCTGAAACCCAAGCAGAAGTACATTGCGCTGCAGGACCTCGCCGGGCAGTCGATGATCGGCCTGGAGGGCCAGGACCCGCTCAGCCGCCTGCTGGACGCCAAGCTGCAAGCCTTGCGCCCGCTGCCGGTAGTGCAGACGCGGGTGCAGACCTACCAGATGATGCGCAGCATGGTGGAAGCAGGCGAAGGCCTGGCGGTGGTCGACCCGTTCACCGCGTTCGGCGCACGCGAGGCCGGGCTGGATGCGTGCCCGGTGTCGCCGCCGATCATGGTCAGCCTGTATGCGCTGACGCTCAAGGATGGCCCGACCTCCCCGGCGTTGAATGCGTTGCTGGAGATCGTGACGCAGAAGGCCGAGGGTTTGCTGGCGGGTTAAGCGTTGTCGGCTTCGCTTTTGAACAACCGATACCAGAATATCGCCACTTCGCGGGTCTGCGGGTCGATACCGCGATAGCGCAGATGGTCGATGCCGCCCATCACATAGCCGCAACGCTCGTACAAGCGGCAGGCACCGAGGTTGTTGTTCTGGGTTTCGAGCATCATGCCGGGCAGGCTTTTCTTGCGGCTCCAGAACTGCGCCACATCTAGCAGCGCCTTGGCCACCCCATGGCGTCGCGCAGGCAGGGCCACCGCCAACTCGTCGACATGGGCAAAGCCGTTCCAATTGGTGCTGACCACGATGTGCCCCACCGCGCGGTCGTCCAGGTAAGCCATGAAGATCGCACTGTCGGGCGCGTCACGGAAACTGGCGAACTCCTCAGGGTCAATGCCGTAGCACTTGCGGTACGGCAAGATACGCTCCACGGGCCACTGGTCGACCCGCTTGCCCATTTGCGGCTCACCGTAGGCGCTGACTTCAAAGCTGAAGTCATTACCCCACACGTAGGCATCAAAGCCCTCGTCGGCGACCCGTACACTGAGCCCCGGATACTTCGGGTTCATTACAGCTTGCATAACCATCCTCAACCCTTGATGCAATCGACGGTGTAACAACGACCACTGCCGTCATCTTCGTGTTGCAACCCATGAACATCAGCGACAAAACCGGGGAAACTGCTATCGAACGTCCGGGCAAACGCCAGGTAGTCGATGATCGAGCGCGTCGACTCGGTAAAGCGCTCGCCCGGCATGATCAATGGAATACCGGGCGGATAAGGCACCAGCATCACGGCTGCGATGCGTCCTGGCAAGGCGTCGATGGAAACCGCCTCCACTTCGCCCCTCACCAATTGGTCGTAGGCGTCGGCGGGCTTCATCGCGATTTCCGGCAATACGGTGTACATGCGCTTCAGATGCTTGGCCGTGGCGTTGCTGCGATAACAGCTGTGCAATTGATCACACAGGTCGCGCAAGCCCATGCTTTGGTAGCGCGTCGGCCCTTGGGCAAACACCGATGGCAAACAACTGGCCAGGCTGATATTGGCGTCGTAGCTGCGCTTGAATTCCAGCAATTCGGTGAGCAAGGTACTCCATTTACCTTTGGTAATGCCCATCGAGAACAGTACAAGGAAGGAATACAACCCGGTCTTTTCCACCACCAGGCCGCGTTCCCAGAGGAATTTGCTCACCACCGCCGCCGGGATCCCGCAATCGCTCAAGGCCCCGCCGGCATTGAGACCAGGCATTACCAGCGTCACCTTGATCGGGTCCAGCAGCACGTAGTCTTCGGCTACATCACCGAAGCCATGCCAGTCATCCTGGGGGTGCAATAACCAATCAGCGGTGGCGACCTTGTCGATCCCCGCCACCGACGGTGGCTGCCAGATGGAAAACCACCAGTCCTCGGCGGCGATATGCTGGCGCAGGTTGGCCAGGGCGCGGCGGAAGCTCAGGGCTTCGTCGAACATCTCCTGCAACAGCGAGCGTCCGGCCGGGCCTTCCATCATCGCCGAGGCCACGTCCAGGGAGGCAATGATGCTGTATTGCGGCGACGTGGAGATATGCATCATGAAGGCTTCGTTGAAACGGTCACGGTCGAGTTGACGTGCGCCGCCATCCTGCACGTGGATCATCGAAGCCTGGCTGAAAGCGGCCAGCAGTTTGTGGGTGGAGTGAGTGGTAAACACCAGCGGGCTGTCCGGCGTGCGCGAGGTACCCATGCCGTAGCGCCCGGCGAAGAACTCATGAAACGCCGCGTAGGCGTACCAGGCCTCATCAAAATGCAGCACCTCGACGCTGTTGCCCAATTGCTGTTTGATCAGCTCGGCGTTGTAGCACAGGCCGTCGTAGGTGGAATTGGTGACCACCGCCATCTTCACTTTCGGCGGGCGACCACGGGTCAAGGGACTGGCGTCGATCTTGGCGCGGATCGACTCGGGGCTGAACTCGCTCAGGGGAATCGGACCGATGATCCCCAGTTCGTTGCGCTCCGGGCACAGGTACAGCGGGATGGCGCCGGTCATGATGATCGAATGCAGCACCGACTTGTGACAATTACGGTCCACCAGCACCAGGTCATCGCGCCCAACCATGGAATGCCAGACGATTTTGTTGGCGGTGGAGGTGCCGTTGATCACGAAGAAGGTGTGGTCGGCGCCAAAGTTGCGCGCGGCGCGCGCTTCAGCTTCGGCCAGCGGCCCGGTGTGATCCAGCAGTGAACCCAGCTCGGGCACCGAGACCGACAAGTCCGAGCGCAGGGTATTTTCCCCAAAGAATTGATGAAACGCCTGCCCCACTGGGCTCTTGCGATAGGCGACGCCGCCTCCATGGCCAGGCGTGTGCCAGGAATAGTTCGAATCCGCCGTGTGCTGCACCAGCGCCTTGAAGAACGGCGGCAACAGGCCATCCAGGTACGTGCGGGCCGCACGGGCGACTTGCCGGGCGAGAAACGGCACGGTGTCTTCGAACAGATACAGGATGCCGCGCAACTGGTTGAGTTCGCTCATGGCGTCGGCGGGCGCGTTTTCCAGGGTGACTTGCTCACCCAAAGCAAAGATCGGCAGGTTGGGCGCCCGCAGCCGCGCCAGGCGGATCAGCTCGACCATGTTCTGCAGCAGGTGGGTGTTTTCGCCAGCGCCTTCGGCGGCGATCAGCATGCACGCCAGGCCATGATGGGTCGACGCCACCAGCCTGCCTTCGGCGTAGTCCACTGCAGAGAAAATACTGAAGCCCTCTTGTTCCAACTCCCGGGCGATGCCTCGGACCCGGTCACCGGCAACTGTGTCGGCCTTGATGTCGCGGTGCACGATCAGGACGGGGAACTTCAGGTCTTTGTACATGAGTGCTTGTCGTCCTGAGGGCTATGCACTCAAGGGTAGAAGCTGGGGGACCATGACGCGAATGAAGATTTACAGGCAATTGAAATCAATTGTGGGAGGGGGCTTGCCCCCTCCCACATTTTTAATCGAGTCCAGCCAGGGGTTATTGCTGGGTCAGCTGGGTCCACAACGCCGGCGCGCCCGCCGACTTGGCGATCGCCTCCAGTCGCGCCGCATGTTCAGCCATATCCTGCTCACTCGCACGGATGATGGTGGTGGGCTTGCGATCAGCCGGCAAACGGCGGATTTCCGAAGGACGGTTGCCGGAGCCTTCCGCCGAGCCGCTGCCATCGGAGGCGTTGCCCGCCAGGGACAGGCTGGTCTGCCCACCGGTCATGGTCAGGTAGACGTCGGCGAGAATCTCGGAGTCGAGCAAGGCGCCGTGGAGTTCACGACCGGAGTTGTCGACGCCGTAGCGTTTGCACAAGGCGTCGAGGCTGTTGCGCTGACCCGGGTGGCGCTCACGGGCCATCATCAAGGTATCGAGGATCGAGCAGTGCTGGGAAATGTCCGCGCGATCGGTCTGCCCCATCAGGGCAAACTCGTTATTGATGAAGCCAACGTCAAACGCTGCGTTATGGATAATCAGCTGGGCGCCGTTGATGAATTCGAAAAACTCATCGGCGACTTCGGCAAAACGCGGCTTGCCCTTGAGGAATTCGTCAGTGATACCGTGGACGCCGATCGCGCCCTCGTCACTGTCACGATCCGGTTGCAGGTAGACGTGGAAGTGACGACCCGTCAGGCGACGCCCCATCAATTCGACACAGCCGATTTCAATGATCCGGTGGCCGTCGGTCACCGGCATGCCGGTGGTTTCGGTATCGAGTACAACAGATCGGATGGCCATCAGGGTTCAGCTCTCAACGGTGTGGTGTGAGTCAAAGGGCGCAATGTTAACACGTGAGTCAGCATCAGCTCTGCTTGTAGCCCCGCACTTCGTCCACGCCACGGTTGGCCAACTGGTCGGCACGTTCGTTGCCGGGGTGGCCGATATGGCCGCGCACCCACTTCCAGGTGATGTCATGGCGATTGCATTGCTCATCGAGCAGTTGCCACAAATCGGCGTTTTTCACCGGTTCCTTGGCAGCGGTCTTCCACCCGCGCTTCTTCCAGTTGACCATCCACTCGTTGATGCCCTTCATCACGTATTGCGAGTCGGTCACCAGCAGCACATTGCAGCGGCGCTTGAGTTCTTCCAGGCCACGAATGGCGCCCATCAGCTCCATGCGGTTGTTGGTAGTGTTGGCCTCACCGCCCCACAACTCCTTCTCCACGCCTTTGCACACCAGCAACGCGCCCCAGCCGCCGGGGCCCGGGTTGCCCTTGCAGGCGCCATCGGTGAAGAGTTCTACGCTATCGGTCATCGGTTGCTCGGTATCAATTCAAAAAGAGGGTTACGCTTCGCTTTGCTTGCGGTTGACCTTGGCCATCGGCAATGGCACCAACTTGCCCATCGGCTCACGCCGCACCTGTTGCACGGGGCGCAGCCCGACCACGATCTTGCGCGCCACCAGCAGATAAAAGCCGCCACCGGACAATTGCCAGGCGCCGGCCCGGCGCTCCCAGCCGGCCAGGCGGCCCTGCCACTTGGTCGACGCGAGCGGCGGACGATAGCACCCGAAGCGGCGTTTCTCCAGCGCGAAGCCCAGCAGGTTCAGCCAGTCGCCCACCCGTTGCGGCGAGATGCAGCGCGCCTGGCGCAGGCCATCATGGGCAAACACATGGCGCAGGCCCCAACTGCTCCAGGGGTTGATCCCCACGATCAGCAAATGGCCACCGGGCCGTACGCTGCTCGCCGCCTCGCGCAGCAAGCCATGGGGCGACAGGCAGAAATCCAGCCCGTGCTGCAACACCACCACATCGGCAGCATGTTCGCTCAACGGCCAGGCCTGTTCCTCGCACACAATCTCCACGCCAGGCAACGGTGCCCCCAAGCGAACATTACGTTGCACCTGCGGCGCGCAGGGCGGCGTTTCGGCCGAGGGGCCGTAGTGCACCAGATAGCCACCAAAGAACCGGCCCAGCTCGTCTTCGAGCATGCGCCGTTCTTCGTCCAGCAGAAATTGCCCGATGGGACCGGACAGCCACTCGCGGGCCGCGCCGATCAGGGCCAGCCACTCAGGATCGGCCTGGGCGAACGCTTTATCAGTCATTGCATTCTCCAACTCGCCTAGACGTTCTAAGATGCACCAATGTGTTCAGCTTGGCGAATCGAAGAATGATACAGATCAGTGCCCTGCCCGCCTTCACCGATAACTACATCTGGTTGTTACAGGACCCTCGCACCCAACGCTGCGCCGTAGTCGACCCCGGCGATGCCGCGCCGGTGCTGGCCTGGCTCGAGCAGAACCCTGGCTGGAGCCTCAGCGACATCCTGATCACCCACCATCACCACGATCACGTCGGCGGTGTCGAACAGCTCAAGCGTGAGACCGACGCCAAGGTCTACGGCCCGGCCAACGAGAAGATCCCGGCCCGGGACGTGGCGTTGCACGATAACGAGCGCATCACGGTACTCGGCTGGGACTTCGACATTTATAGCGTGCCCGGCCACACCCTGGGCCATATCGCCTTTTATCATCCAGGCGTGCTGTTGTGTGGCGACACCCTGTTCGCCGCCGGTTGCGGGCGCCTGTTCGAAGGCACGCCGGAACAGATGCACACCTCCCTCGAACGCCTGGCCGCCCTGCCCGCCGAAACCTTGGTGTACTGCACCCACGAATACACACAGAGTAACCTCAAGTTCGCCCAGGCTGTGGAACCGGATAACACAGATATAGCCGAACGAGTGGAAAACGTACGCCAACTGCGCGCCAGGGGCGAGATCACGCTGCCTTCCAACCTGGCCCTGGAAAAGCTGACCAACCCATTTCTACGCACCTCTGAAACATCCGTTAAACAAAAAGCGGACGAACGGAACGGCCGCGACAACCGCTCTGGGGCCGAGGTGTTTGCTAGCTTGAGGGCCTGGAAAGATAAGTTCTAACGGGAAGCAATCTGATACGTAATTTCTGAATGGTTGACCGGAACCCAGCGGGTTTCTAGAATCGCCCGACATTTTTGCCCGGAACTTACTTCCAGCCAATGTCGTCATCTATTCGTAAATCCAACCATTCAGACGCATTGACCCGCCTGGCTCAAGCTGTGGCGGTGGCTGTGTCCGCCACACTGGCGGGCTGCCAATCAAGCAATTTCACCGCACAATCCACCGTGCAACCCAAGCCAAACCTTACCGCCAAAATCAAACAGAAACCCGTCATCTGGCTTTCAGAAAAACCGACGCCCGATGTGCCCCAGGATGTTTGGGAACGCATGCGCCGGGGCTTTCAGCTGCAGGACGGGTTAGGCGTCAACCCGCGTATCGAGCAACAGCGCCTGTGGTTCGCCAGCAACCCGTCCTTCCTGGAGAACGCCGGAGAACGCGGCAGCCTCTACATTCACTACATCGTCGAACGCCTTGAAGAACGCAACATGCCCCTGGAGCTGGCGCTGCTGCCAGTGATTGAAAGTGCCTACAACCCGATGGCCTATTCGCGCAGCGATGCGGTCGGCCTGTGGCAGTTCATCCCCTCCACCGGGCGCTATTTCAACCTGCGCCAGACCCGCGCCTACGATGGCCGTCGCGACATCACCGCCTCCACCACCGCCGCCCTCGACTACCTGACCCGCCTGCATGACATGTTCAACGGCGACTGGCTGCTGGCCCTGGCCGCCTATAACGCCGGCGAAGGCACAGTGAGCCGAGCCATCGAGCGCAACGAGAAGCTCGGCCTGCCGACCGACTACTGGAACCTGCCGCTGCCCCAGGAAACCAAGGACTACGTGCCCAAGTTCCTGGCGCTGTCCCAAGTGGTGCTGGCACCCGAGGCCTATGGCGTCAACCTGAACCCGATTGCCAACCAGCCGTACTTCGAAGTGGTGGAAGTCAAGCAGAGCATGGACCTGTCCCGGGTTGCCGCGCTGGCCGAGATCGACGAAGACGAACTGTTCCAGCTCAACCCGGCGCTGAAACAACGCACCACCCTGGATGGCCCGCAGCATTTGCTGGTGCCCAGTTCCAAGGCGCAATTGCTGACCAGCACGCTTTCGACGATGAAGCCTGAAGAATTGCTGGCGATGCGTCCTAAAAAGCAGGTGTTCGACGAAGTCGAGACCGCACGGGTGGCCGGGCGTACCCGCAGCTACAAGGTACGCACCGGCGACAACCTGACGCTGATCGCCAAGGCCAACAAGGTCGACGTGCATGACCTGCAGCGCTGGAACAAGCTCAACGGCCAGGCGCTCAAGGTCGGCCAGACCCTGGTGATGCAGGACACGCGCAAGCTGGTGGCCAAGGCCGACAGCAAGAAGCCGGTGCAATACAAGGTCAAGAAAGGCGACTCGTTGTACATCGTCGCCAAGCGCTTCAATGTCGAGATGCAACACCTCAAGCGCTGGAACCCGCGTACCGGCCAGGCCCTGAAGCCTGGGCAGATGCTGGTGGTATCAGGTCCACGCTAAGGTTCAAGAAAACTGGGGAATCCATGTGGGAGGGGGCTTGCCCCCGATAGCAATGTACCAGCCAACAGATTCATCGGCAGGTATACCGCTATCGGGGGCAAGCCCCCTCCCACATTGGCCCTGCATCAGCCGACTGGCTTTTTCCAACCGGAACAAGCTGTTACTGTACCGATCATAAAGCCCAAGCCGCCTGGATCGGATCTCTGACTTGAAGCGTCCCCTCCTTCTACTAATAAGTCTGGCCTTGAGCTTTGCAGCGAACGCGACGATTACCGAGAGCCACGGTTATGCGCAGTTCGGCAGCCTCAAGTACCCGGCCAAATTCACCCACTTCGATTGGGTAAACCCTGCAGCGCCGAAAGGCGGGACTTTGCGGGTCATGGCCTTTGGCACTTTCGACACCCTCAACCCCTATACCTTCAAGGGCTCCAGCCCGGTGTCCACGCCGAACTTCCTGCAATATGGCGTCAATGAGCTGAATGAGCCATTGATGGTTGGCACCGGCCTGTACGCGCCCTCCGGCGATGAACCCACCTCCAGCTATGGGCTGATCGCCCAATCGGTGGAGTACAGCGAGGACCGCAGCTGGGTGGTGTTCAACCTGCGCCCGGAAGCGCGCTTCCACGATGGCAAGCCGATCACTGCGTATGACGTGGCGTTTTCCTATCGCACCTTGCTGACCGAAGGCCACCCGCAATACCGCACCAACCTGCAGGAAGTGGCGCGGGTGGATGTGCTCAACCGACACCGCATCCGCTTTGTGTTCAAGCGTGCCGGCAACCCCTTGCTGATCCTGCGCCTGGGCGAATTGCCGGTATTGCCCCAGCACTACTGGAAAAACCGCGACTTCAAGGCCACCACCTTCGAACCGCCCCTGGGCAGCGGCCCCTACCGCATCAGCAAGGTCACGCCCGGGCGGCAACTGGTGTTCGAACGGGTCAAGGATTACTGGGGCAAGGACCTGCCGGTGAACCAGGGCTTCTATAACTACGACAAGGTCGAGGTGGAGTTCTACCGCGACAGCGATGTGGCCTTCGAAGCCTTCAAGGCCGGTGAGTTCGATATCTACATCGAGCACCAGGCCAAGAACTGGGCCAATGGCTACAACTTCCCGGCGGTGAACCGGGGTGACGTGATCAAGGCGCAGATCGCCCACCAGATCCCGACCCAGAGCCAGGGCCTGTTCATGAACACGCGGCGGCCCACCTTCAGCCAGACCAAAGTGCGTGAAGCCCTGGGGCTGATGTTCGACTTCGAGTGGACCAACCGCACCCTGTTCAGCAGTGCGTACAAGCGCACCTTGAGCTACTACCCCAATAGCGAATTCGCCGCCACCGGCGTGCCCACCGGCCATGAATGGCTGATGCTTTCGCCGTACCGCGAGCAACTGCCGGCCAACCTGTTCACGCAAGCCTTCAGCCTGCCCCAGACCGACGGGCGCGGCATCCCCCGCGAAACCATGCGCCGCGCGCTGGCCCTGCTTGGCGAGGCCGGCTGGAAGCTGTCCGGGCAGCGCCTGGTGAACAAGGATGGCCAGCCGCTACGCTTCGAGATCCTGCTGGTCAACCCGAACCTGGAGCGCATCCTGCAGCCCTATGTCGAGAACCTGATCAGCATCGGCATCGACGCGCGCCTGCGCACCGTCGACCGCGCCCAATACAAGCAGCGCCTGGATCAATTCGACTTCGACATGATCCTGATCACCCTCAACCAGACCTTGAGCCCGGGCCTTGAGCAGTGGCAGTACTTCCACTCCAGCCAGGCGGCGATCAAGGGCAGCAAGAACTACGCAGGCATCAATAACCCGATTGTCGATCACCTGCTGGAACAACTGCTGGCCGCCAAGACCCGCGAAGAGCAACTGGCCGCCGGCCGTGCCCTCGACCGGGTGCTGCTGTGGCAGCACTACAGCATTCCCAACTGGTACCTCAACTATCATCGCCTGGCGTACCGCGACCGGTTCGCCTTTGTCACCACGCCGCCCTACAGCCTGGGCCTGAGCGCGTGGTGGCTGAAAGCTTCGGAGAAAGCCCAATGATATCTTTGCGTACTGCCCTGCTCGGCAGCCTGCTGCTGTGCACTGCGGCCCACGCCGCCCCGCAACATGCGTTGACGCTGTACAACGAACCGCCGAAATACCCCGCCGACTTCAAGCACTTCGACTACGTCAACCCGGACGCGCCCAAGGGTGGCACGTTCCGCGAGTCGGCCATGGGCGGCTTCGACAGCCTCAACCCCTATATCAGCAAAGGTGTACCGGCCGACAACCTGGGCCTGATCTACGACACCCTGGCCATGCAAAGCCTGGACGAGCCCATCACCGAATACGGCCTGGTCGCCGGCAAGATCGAAAAAGCTCCGGACAACAGCTGGGTACGTTTCTACCTGCGCCCGGAAGCGCGCTTCCATGATGGCCACCCGATCCGCGCCGAGGACGTGGTGTTTACTTTCCAGGAACTGATCAAGGAAGGCTCGCCGATCTACCGCACCTATTACGCCGACGTCGACGAAGTGATCGCCGAAGACCCGCTCAAGGTTCTGTTCAAGTTCAAGCGCACCAATAACCGTGAATTGCCGCTGATCCTCGGGCAACTGCCGGTATTGCCCAAGCACTGGTGGGCCACCCGCGACTTTGCCAAGGGCAATCTGGAAGTACCGCTGGGCAGCGGGCCGTACAAGGTCGCCGAGGTCAAGGCCGGGCGCATGATCCGCTACGAGCGGGTCAAGGATTACTGGGCCAAGGACCTGCCCATCACTAAGGGTTTCTACAACTTCGACAACCGCATCACCGACTACTACCGCGACAGCACCGTGTCGCTGGAGGCGTTGAAGGCTGGGCAGTTCGACTACTGGCTGGAATTCAGCGCGAAGAACTGGGCCAATGCCTACAACATTCCCGCCGTTGCCCAGGGCCGGCTGATCAAGGAAGAAATCCCCAACGGCAACCCCACCGGGATGCAGGGCTTTGTGTTCAACATGCGCAAACCGATGTTCCAGGATGTGCGCGTGCGCAAGGCCATCAGCCTGTTGCTGGATTTCGAGTGGAGCAACAAACAGCTGTTCAACGGTGCCTATACCAGAACGCGCAGTTATTTCGAAAACTCGGAAATGGCCGCCACCGGCCTGCCCGGCCCGGATGAACTGGCGATTCTCGAGCCCCTGCGCGACAAGATCCCGCCCGAAGTCTTCACCCAGGCCTTCGAACCCTCCAGGACCGACGGCAGCGGCATGATCCGCGCCCAGCAGCGCGAAGCCTACCAACTGCTGCAGGAAGCCGGCTGGCGCATCGTCGATGACAAGATGGTCGACACCACCGGCAAACCGGTGACTATCGAATTCCTGCTGGCCCAGACCGAGTTCGAACGCATCCTGCTACCGTTCAAGCGCAACCTGGCCGACCTGGGCATCAACCTGGTGATCCGCCGGGTCGACGTGTCGCAGTTCATCAACCGTATCCGCTCGCGGGACTTCGACATGCTGGTGGGCAGCTTCCCGCAGTCCACTTCACCGGGCAACGAACAGCGCGAGTTCTGGAAATCGTCCAGCGCTGACAAGCCCGGCAGCCGCAACTACATGGGCCTCAAGGACCCGGCCATCGACCAGTTGGTGGAAGAGCTGATCGACGCCGATTCGCGCAAAAGCCTGGTGGCGCATGCCAAGGCCCTGGACCGCGTGTTGCAGTTCGGCTACTACGTGATCCCCAACTGGCACATCAAGACCTTCCGCGTGGCGTACTGGGATCACCTGGGCCACCCGAAGGTCCCACCGCGCTACGACGTCGGCACCGCCACCTGGTGGGCCAAGCCCGACGTCAAACCGGCCGTCATCCCAGACACCAACACCAGCGCCGATCCGGCGAGTGGAGGCGATTAAATGCTGGCCTATATCTTTCGCCGCCTGTTGCTGATCATCCCCACACTGTTCGGGATCCTGCTGATCAACTTCGTCATCATCCAGGCTGCCCCCGGTGGCCCTGTGGAGCAGATGATCGCCAAGCTTGAAGGTTTTGAAGGCGCCACCAGCCGCATTGCCGGCGGCGGCGCCGAAGTGTCGGTGGCCGGTTCCAGCAGCTACCGTGGCGCCCAGGGCCTGGACCCGGCGCTGATCAAGGAAATCGAGAAGATGTACGGCTTCGACAAGTCGGCGCCTGAACGCCTGTGGATCATGGTCAAGAACTACGCCCAATTGGATTTTGGCGACAGCTTCTTCCGCGACGCCAAGGTCATCGATCTGATCAAGGAAAAGATGCCGGTGTCCATTTCCCTCGGGTTATGGAGCACGCTGATCATGTACCTGGTGTCGATCCCCCTGGGGATCGCCAAGGCCACGCGGCATGGCAGCCATTTCGACGTGTGGACCAGCTCGGCGATCATCGTCGGCTACGCGATCCCGGCGTTCCTGTTTGCGATCCTGCTGATCGTGGTGTTTGCCGGCGGCAGTTACCTGGACTGGTTCCCGTTGCGTGGGCTCACCTCTAACAACTTCGATGAGCTGAGCTGGGGCGGCAAGATCCTCGATTACTTCTGGCACCTCGCGCTGCCCATCACGGCCCTGGTGATCGGCAACTTCGCCACCATGACCCTGCTGACCAAGAACAGCTTCCTTGACGAGATCAACAAACAGTATGTGGTCACCGCAAAAGCCAAGGGCCTGACCAACCACCGTGTGCTCTACGGCCATGTGTTCCGCAACGCGATGCTGCTGGTGATCGCCGGTTTCCCCTCGGCCTTCATCGGGATCTTCTTCACCGGTTCGTTGCTGGTGGAGGTGATCTTCTCCCTCGACGGCCTGGGCCTGATGAGCTTTGAAGCGGCGATCAACCGCGACTACCCGGTGGTGTTCGGCACGCTGTTCATCTTCACCCTGCTGGGGCTGATCGTGAAACTGATCGGCGACCTCACCTACACCCTGGTCGATCCGCGTATCGACTTTGCCAGCCGGGAGCATTGAGATGAACCTGTCCCCCCTCAATCGCCGTCGGTTCGAACGTTTCAAGGCCAACAAGCGTGGCTGGTGGTCGCTGTGGCTGTTCCTGATCCTGTTCGTGCTGAGCCTGGGCGCCGAGCTGATCGCCAACGACAAACCCCTGGCCGTGCATTACGACGGTGGCTGGTACTTCCCGGCGCTCAAGCGCTACCCGGAGACCACATTCGGCGGCGAATTCCCGCTGGAGGCCAACTACAAGAGCCCGTACATCCAGGAGCTGCTCAAGGCCAAGGACGCCTGGACCTTGTGGGCGCCGATCCCGTTCAGCTACCAGAGCATCAACTACGACCTCAAGGTGCCGGCCCCCGCGCCGCCTTCCAGTGTCAACCTGCTGGGCACCGATGACCAGGGCCGCGATGTGCTGGCGCGGGTCATCTACGGCTTCCGCGTGTCGGTGCTGTTCGCCCTGACCCTCACCGTGCTCAGCTCGATCATCGGCGTGATCGCCGGGGCGCTGCAGGGTTTCTACGGCGGCTGGGTCGACCTGGCCGGGCAGCGCTTCCTGGAGATCTGGTCCGGGTTGCCGGTGCTGTACCTGTTGATCATCCTCGCCAGCTTCGTGCAGCCCAACTTCTGGTGGCTGCTGGGGATCATGCTGCTGTTCTCGTGGATGAGCCTGGTGGACGTGGTACGCGCCGAGTTCCTGCGCGGGCGCAACCTGGAATATGTGCGCGCCGCCAGGGCCCTGGGCATGCAGAACGGCGCGATCATGTTCCGCCATATTTTGCCCAATGCGATGGTGTCGACCATGACCTTCATGCCGTTCATCCTCACCGGCGCTATCGGTACGCTGACCGCTCTGGACTTCCTCGGCTTCGGTTTGCCCGCCGGTTCGCCGTCGCTGGGTGAACTGGTGGCCCAGGGCAAATCCAATCTGCAAGCGCCGTGGCTGGGCATGAGTGCCTTTGCCGTGCTGGCGATCATGTTGAGTTTGCTGGTGTTTATCGGCGAGTCCGCTCGCGATGCCTTCGACCCGAGGAAATGAGATGAATCAGGACAATCTGATCGAAATCCGCGACCTCTCCGTCGAGTTCGTCACGGGCGAACACCACCACCGCGTGGTGAACAATGTCAGCTTCGATATCAAGCGCGGTGAAACCATCGCACTGGTGGGTGAAAGCGGCTCGGGCAAATCGGTGACCGCTCACTCGATCCTGCGCCTGCTGCCCTACCCGCTGGCACGTCACCCCTCTGGCACCATCGAGTATGCCGGGCAGGACCTGCTGACCCTGAAAGAAAAAACCATCCGCCACATACGCGGCAACCGCATTGCGATGATCTTCCAGGAGCCGATGACCTCCTTGAACCCGCTGCACACCATCGAAAAGCAGATCAACGAAGTACTGGGCCTGCACAAGGGGCTGCAAGGCAAGGTCGCCACCCAGCGCACCCTGGAGCTGCTGGACCTGGTGGGTATTCCCGAGCCGCACAAGCGCCTCAAGGCCCTGCCCCATGAACTGTCCGGCGGCCAGCGCCAGCGGGTGATGATTGCCATGGCCTTGGCCAATGAGCCGGAGTTGCTGATCGCCGATGAACCGACCACTGCACTCGACGTGACGGTGCAATTGAAGATCCTGGAATTGCTCAAGGAATTGCAGGCACGCCTGGGCATGGCGCTGTTGCTGATCAGCCATGACCTTAACCTGGTGCGCCGGATTGCCCACCGCGTATGCGTGATGCAAAAGGGCTGCATCGTCGAGCAGGCGGAGTGCGAGACGCTGTTCCAGTCGCCCCAGCACCCGTACACCCAGGAGTTGTTAGCGGCCGAACCCAGCGGCGGCCCGGCGACCAACGAGGTTGGACCGCCGTTGCTGGAGGTCGATGACCTGAAAGTGTGGTTCCCGATCAAGAAAGGTTTTTTGCGCAATACGGTTGACTACGTCAAGGCGGTGGACGGTATCAACTTCAGCCTGCCTCAGGGGCAGACCCTGGGCATCGTCGGTGAAAGCGGCTCGGGCAAGTCCACCCTGGGCCTGGCGATCCTGCGGTTGATCGCCAGCAAGGGCGGCATTCGTTTTGAAGGCCAGCAACTGGACACGCTCAGCCAGCAGCAGGTGCGCCCGTTGCGCCGGGAAATGCAGGTGGTGTTCCAGGACCCGTTCGGCAGCCTGAGCCCGCGTATGTGCGTCAGTGAGATCGTCGGCGAAGGCTTGCGCATCCACAAGATGGGCACGCCGGCCGAACAGGAAGCGGCGATTATCGCGGCGCTCAAGGAAGTGGGCCTGGACCCGGAGTCCCGGCATCGCTACCCCCATGAGTTCTCCGGCGGCCAACGGCAACGCATCGCCATCGCCCGCGCGCTGGTGCTCAAGCCACGCCTGATCCTGCTCGACGAGCCCACCTCGGCCCTCGACCGCACGGTGCAACGCCAGGTGGTGGAACTGCTGCGCAGCCTGCAGGCCAAGTACAACCTGACCTACCTGTTCATCAGCCATGACCTGGCGGTGGTGAAGGCGTTGAGTCACCAGTTGATGGTGGTCAAGCATGGGCAGGTGGTGGAACAAGGGGATGCCAAGGCGATCTTTGCCGACCCGCAACATGCCTACACCCGGCAACTGCTGGAGGCGGCTTTCCTGGTTCCAGCCTGACACCCTTCAAACCTGGGAGGGGATTCCACCCAATAGCAATCCAATATCATTTGCGCACGCCCCCTCCCTTTGCTTTAATCGCGACCAATTCTTATTTACGCCAATCCTTTTGCGTTGGATGGATATTGTGTCGACCTCTTTCACCCACCTCTACGGCACCCACCACAGCTGGCTGCTCGGCCTGTTGCGCCGGCGCCTGAACGACCGCTGGGATGCCGCCGACCTGGCCCACGACACCTTTATCCGCATCCTCAACCGCCCGGTGGCCGAGACCGATCACGTGCGCCAGCGCTCGTACCTGGCGACCATCGCCCGTGGCTTGTGCATCGACCACTGGCGCCGTCGCCAACTGGAAAAAGCCTGGTTGGAGTCGCTGGCGCAACGTCCGGAAGACACGCACCCGTCCCCGGAGCAACGGGCAATCATCGTCGAAACCCTCTACGAAGTGGACGCCATGCTCGCTCGCCTGCCCAGGAACGTCCGCGAAGCCTTCCTGCTCGCTCAACTGCACGGCCTGCCCTACAAACAGATCGGCCTGCAATTGGGCGTGTGCGAACGCATGGTCAAGAAATACCTGGCCCAGGCCCTGCTGCACTGCGCGATCTTGGAAGCCGAGCTCGACGGGATGCTGGTGCAATGAACACGCCCGGCAAGCTCAGCCACGCCAGCCTGGAACAGGCCGCGCAGTGGTACGTGCGCCTGCAGGACCCGGCGGGTACGCAGGAACAGCAACGCTGGCAAACCTGGGTCGCGCAGAACCCCGAGCACTTGGCCGCATGGCAGTACGTGGAACGCGTCAGCCAGCGCTTTGCGCCCTTGATGGAGCAACCCCATGGCGCGAGCCGGGCGTTGCGCAGCTCGCGCCGGCAAACCCTCAAGACGCTGCTGGTACTGTGCGGGGGGTCGACATTGGCCTGGGGCGCTTGGCGCAACACCGTCCTGCCCCGGTTGGTCGGCGGTTGGCGCGCGGACTATGCCACCGGTAGCGGTGAGACGCGCGACGCCCTGCTGGCCGATGGCAGCCATGTGTGGTTGAACGCCTTGAGCGCTGTGGACGTGCGCTTTGATGCGGTGCAGCGGTTATTGCAGTTGCGCTTTGGCGAAGTGCTGATCGACACCGCCAAGGACGCCCTCCGGCCTTTCCTAGTGGACACCGGACACGGCCGCCTGCAGGCGTTGGGGACACGTTTCAGTGTGCTGCACGGCGAACACCACACCCAGCTCAACGTGTTCGAAGGGCGGGTGCAAGTCACCGCCCTCGACCAGCACGTGCGCATCATCGAAACCGGCCAACAAGTGTCGTTCACCGCCAACGGTTTCAACCCGACCCTGCCCGCCTCCCCGGCCCGTGAAGCCTGGAGCCGGGGCGTGCTGCTGGCGGATAACCTGCCGCTCGGCCAATTGATCGCCGAACTGAATCGCTATCGCCCCGGCCACCTGGGCTGCGACCCAGCCGTGGCGCACTTGCCGGTGATGGGGTCATTCCCGCTGCAAGACAGCGACCACGCCCTGGGTTTGTTGCAGGCGGCGCTGCCGATTCGCGTGGATAAACCGATGCCGTGGTGGGTCACTGTCGGCCCAAAGTAAAAAAACGCTCAGCACCAGTTCCCTTTTCCCACCTTCGTTCGGTTAACCCTGCAGACGCTTTCAATTCGCCGATCGATCTGATCCAAAGGGAAACATCCATGTCGCAACCTGCCCGCTTCGCGCTGCGCCCACTGGCGCTGGCCACCTCGCTGTTTTGCCTGGGCGCACCGTCGCTGCAAGCCGCCGAATCGCCCTCGACCCAGGAAGCTTCACGCAGCTATCACATCGCTGCCGGCCCGCTGGTCAGCGTGCTCAACAGCTTTGCCGAGCAGTCGGGTATTTTCATCGCGGGCCACAACAGCCTGGCCGCCGGCAAAACCAGCCCCGGCCTGAATGGCAGCTACACCCCGGCGGCCGGCTTGCAGCGCCTGTTGCAGGGCAGCGGTTTGCAGGCCCTGCCCCAAGGCAACAACGGCTACGTACTGGAACTGATCCCGACCAACACCGGCGCCCTGGAGCTGGCCGCCACGACGATTTCCGGCCAGGACCTGGGCGCCACCACGGAAGACACCCATTCGTACACCACCGGCTCCATGGCCTCGGCCACCGGCCTGCCGCTGTCGATGCGCGAAACCCCGCAGTCGGTCACGGTGATCACCCGCCAGCAAATGGACGACCAGGGCACCAACAGCATCGCTGACACCCTGCGCCGTGCCCCCGGCGTGAGCGTGCAGAACTACGACAGCGAGCGCTGGGAGTTTTCCAGCCGTGGCCTGCCGATCACCAATTTCCAGTACGACGGTGTCAATTCCACCTATGACGGCGTGTATGACTACGGCACCACCAGCACCGACATGGCGGTGTACGACCACCTGGAAATCATCAAGGGTTCGGCCGGCCTGCTGAGCGGTTCCGGCGACCCCTCGGCCACGGTCAACCTGATCCGCAAAAAACCCACGGCAGCGTTCAAGGCTTCGGTGACCCAGACCTTCGGCTCCTGGGACAACTACCGCACCGAAGGCGACATCTCCGGCCCCTTGACGGCGTCGGGCAATGTGCGCGGGCGTTTTGTCGGTGTGTACCAGGATCGCCAGTCGTACCTGGACCACTACCAGAACACCAAGGACATCGCCTACGGCATCCTTGAAGCCGACCTCACACCCGACACCCTGCTGACCTTCGGCATCGACCAGCAGGACACCCGCTCACGTGGTGCCAGCTGGACCGGATTCCCGATGTATTTCAGCGACGGCTCGCGCACGAACTTTTCGCGTTCGTTCAACCCGGCCGCCGACTGGAGCCGCCGCGACTTCCAGAACCAGACGCTGTTCGCCTCGGTGCAGCAGAAGCTGGCGAACGACTGGTCACTCAAAGTCAGCCTCGACCGCAAGCGCAGCCAGCACGACACCCTGCTCGCATCCGCCAGCGGCGGCAACCCGGACCCGGTCAGCGGCCAGAACATGTACATGTTCATGGGCAAGTACAAGGGCGATCAGGTGCAGAACACCCTGGACGTCAACCTCAGCGGGCCGTTCAGCCTGCTCGGCCGTGAACACGAACTGATCATGGGCTTCATGGCCACCCGCTCGAAACAGGACGTGCCGGTGTACGGCTCGATCTACCCAGCGGTGGGCGGCAGTATCTTCGACTGGCACGGCGAGTACGCCAAGCCGGACATCCCGCGCAGCGGCCAGAACGATATCGTGCAGCGCCAGACCGGCGCCTACTTGGCCACGCGCCTGAAGCCCACCGATGATTTGTCGGTGATCCTCGGCACCCGCGTCAGCACCTTCAGCGGCACCGACACCACCGATTTCTACGACCCGACCAAGGCCGATAACCGCACCACTTATCACCAGAGCGGCGTGGTCACGCCCTACGCCGGCATCGTCTATGACCTCAACGACACCTGGTCGGTGTACACCAGCTACACCCAGATCTACCGTCCGCAAACCAGCAAGGACGCCGACCGCAAACTGCTCGACCCGATCGAGGGCGAAACCTACGAGGCCGGGCTCAAGGCTGCGTTCTACGACGGGCGCCTGAACGCCAGCTTTGCCGCGTTCCGTATCCAGCAGGACAACGTGGCCGAATACGTCTCGGGCTTCGAGACCGACTCGGTGTACCGCCCCATCGCCGGCGCCACCACCAAGGGCTTTGAAGCGGAGTTGTCGGGTGAAGTGCTGGACGGCTGGAACGTCTCCGCCGGCTACACCTACCAGCACACCCGTGATGCCAAGGACGACTACGTCTACAGCTCGGTGCTGCAAACCACCACACCGCAGCAGGTGGTGCGCCTGTTCAGCACCTATCGCCTGCCCGGTGCCCTGGAGAACGTCACCGTCGGCGGTGGGGTGAACTGGCAGAGTGAATTCTTCGGCAACGTGTTCCAGCCCGATCCGACTGACACCGTCAACTTCGGCCACAACGCGCGCATCACCCAGGACAGCTACTACCTGGTCGACCTGATGGCGCGCTACCGCTTCAACGAGCACTTGAGCACCACACTCAACGTGAAGAACTTGTTCGACAAAAAGTACTACACCGGGCTGGGCAACTTCGGCACCGGGTTCTATGGCGAGCCGCGCAGCCTGCAATTGGCGACACGCTGGGACTTCTGAGCGCCGGCCTGAACCTTGCCGCCGTGGCTGACGCAAGCCACGGCCTTGCAGGAAACGCCTGCTACAGATGCCCCATCCCTGGGGCGGATCATCCGGGGTTTGATCAGCCGGAACCGCCCTCATGGATGACATTCACGCCCTTGCCCTGACCTGGGACAACCTGCCCAGCGACACGCCCCTGCCACTCAGTGTCAGCCCCTCCAGCGCCTACCTGAGCGAGCGCCAGACCCTGCGCAACGAGGGCGACCCACCCTTGATCGCGCAACTGACCCGCCTATTGGCCACCGCCTCGAACCAAGCGTTGCCGCTTCCCACGCACCCCGTAACCATGATCGAGCATTCACAGTTGGGCCAGTGGTGCGAAGCCTTTTGCAAAGCCATCAACCAGAAAGATTTCATCGACTGGGCCAACGCCCAAGGGTTTGATCTCGCTACGCTGCGGGTGCACAACAGTCGGCTCAGCGTGACGGCTCACGGGCAACCCAAGGTCTATTGCCTGGCCGACTCGTCCGCCTGGTGGACACTGGCCAACCCGATCATCTACATCAGCCAACTCCTGGACCCGACCGAGCTGGGCATGCCGTATATCGCACCTGTACCTCCTGCCGGCGTGCGCAGCTTTCCCTTGAACCTGACCCTGGCGTTCCATGGCTTGCCAATGCCTGCGAACCGCCTCCAGGCGCAGACCATTGTCGAAGAACTCGAGGCCTTGCAAGGTTTTCCCGGGTTTGATGACAACGGGCGCAGCAAGTCGATGAGCTACGCCGAACTGGGCCAGCAGGCGCGCGACTACGTGCAACTGGCTGACGCCCTGCAACAACTGGTCAGGGACGAGAACAGCTTTAACGCTTTCGACGTCTACAGCACTGCGCTGTATCTGCAGTCGGACTCGCGGCTGGCCAGAAACCTTAAAGAGGCCGCCGATCTGTTGCGGGCAATCATCGATCACCACGACCTGGGCACCACAGACGACGCACCGCGGCCCACTTACTACGATTACCAGCGGCAAGTGTTGTGCGTGCTGAGCCCCGACAGCGGGCTGGAGATGAACACCCTGGCGCCCGATGTGCCCGATGCGCGGTGGCACAGGCTTGGAACGCTGGGCGAACAACTGGGCAGTCATCTCTATCCCGACCGGCGCATCAGTATTGTCGGGGTTTTACAGGCGTACGCCATCGAACGCCCGCTGAACAGGACAGAGGTCAGCTTCCTGAGCGAGCGCCTGCGCAACTGGCCGGCGCCTGCGCCCCCGGTGGTATTGAACAGCGCCCGCTCATTCGGCGAACTGTATCGCTATCGGCAGTACGTCGGCCTGCTCAACGATCGCCACGCGCTGCGCGCTGGGTTATCGACAGTGATCGATGGCGGCAACCTGAGCGATGCCGACACGCTCGATATCGGCAGCAACGTCGACCCGGACACCCTCCAGGCGACCGTTAAAAAAGCCTACGCGGCGCTCAACACGCTGACCGATCACCCGGACTTCCTGACCATCCGCACCCAGCAACGTATCGACCCCGACAGCCATGTGCTGCTCAGCGCCACCGGCAGCGTGGGCGCCAATGGCCTGGATGGCACCTGGAAAAACCTGACCGATCCGGTGATGAGCAATATCGAGCTTGCCTCCCTGGTCCCTCCCCTCAAACAGCTCGCGGCTAAAACCGGTGGGTACCTGCGCAGTCGTTTCAAGGTCACGCTTTCTCAGGCGCTGCGCCTGTATCACCTTGAACGCCCCGAGACCTTGGATGAGGCACGCCTGACCTTGCAGCAATTGGCGGTCAGCCAACCGCTGCCGGCGCGTCAGGGGCACTACTGGCGAGCGCTCAAGCCGCTGTACGGTTCACAGCCTTCGGCCTGGAAACTGTCGGTGCTCGAGCGTGCGCAGATTGTGCGCATCATCGAGCGCTTCATGGCTGACCAGGACGTGCCGCTGTTCGAGTACCTCGGCCAGCCCATCGTCGCCGGCAAGTCCATAGCCGATGTCAGGGCGGAGGCGGATTTCCTCATGGTCCGCCTGCTCGCGACACCCTTGGCCCAGCAACTGGCAGAGGCTTTGTCGAACGCCCTGCACTGGCATGGCGGCCATGCAGGTGAACGTACGGAGCGAGGCAGCCGCACCGCGCTGATACTCGCCGCCCTGATCCTGAGCCTGGACCCGGAGCCTGATGCATACCCCACCCGTATCAACCTGATCGACTGGCACTCCGATTACTTCTGGGGCGAACACGTGCCGTTTGTACGCCAGAACATCGATAGCAGCCTGAACGGGCTCGACGCAGCCACCGCAGCACTGGCCGCGCACCTGTTGCTGAGCGAAAAAAGCCCGCACTTGCTCGTACGCGGCATACCCGACGCAACGCCTTGCCTCAGTGCCCAGACCTGGGTGTTGTACCGTCAATACGTCATGTACATGGAAAAGGTCATGCCAGGGTCTTCCCGTCAATTGACCTACAGCCAGATCATGTTCCTGGCCGGGCTGGCGCCACAAGGCAGCTGGAAACGCTTTATCGAGAGCAGCGAAGCAGCGCCGCCGGTGCTGGAGTGGGCCGTGGTCAACGGCATACTGGGCCCTCAACCGCATTACGATGCGCAGGCGATCAACACGGCGCTGGACAGCCTCAACCAACAGCGAGCCAGCCTTGCCGCCGCGCTCGAGACGTTTGCGCAGCCCGTGGTGACCCTACGCCAGACCGCCCTGGAAGATCTGCGCAGGGTTTACCCCAACACCCCTCTGTTGGATCAACCAGTATTGATGTACCTGCCGGAAAACTCGCCATTTTCCGAAGAAGGCCGTTTCGAAGGTGTGTACAGCGGCCCACTGTACTCGTTCGTCGACTTGCACAGTGCTGGCGCGCTCGATGTCACGTCGACACGCTGGCACTCCACAAACACAGCGGTCAAATACCGGGAAATGGCTCGGCAATTCCATTTGGTGACCCCGATCAACCGGCTGTTTTTCGAGACCTTTGACCGCAAGCTCGGGCAACTGAAAGACGCTTATGGGACTGCCATCCGGTATTGGTTGTCGCACCTGACCTTGCCCAGTCGTGAAGCCCTGGAGTACGGCCTGGTGGGGTTTTTCGGTATTGCCCAGCGGCGGGCTGCCGATGTCGGCCGATTCGGCGTGCTGATGTATGTCTCGCACTACGGCGACCGCAAGTTCTATGAAATCTTTCCCAGGCACCTGCTGGTTCGTCCACGTCCAGACCTTGACTATGAACAGGTCACACACGCGGCCGAGAACGGCGCCAGCAGTGCCTGGATGCGTTTCGACTGGCCGGCCTATGCGCAAGGAACCCGACCGGCCGAGGTGGCGCTGACCACTGCCGACAACGCCCTGGTCATTCGTCAACTCGACAACCTGGCGCCCGCCGCAATACCCGCACCGGACCTCTTCGGACGCCGGGTCCCGCGCACCTTCGACTCACCACGCACCCGCGCATTGACCCGTGTCATCGTCGAGCGGCATCTGCTGCATGACGGTGAGGCGCTACGTGAAAATGCCCGGCTGCCGATCACCCTGGCAGAGGCGGTGAGCGGCAACGACCCATGGGCCGACTACCTGCGACGCTATGCACCACTGGTACGCCAGGGCTTGAACAATGGCGGGTTTTAGCTGACGCTGCTGCCCTGTCCGTTCAACTGCTGCGAGGAAGCGCCCGCCCATGACTGCTGCCACTGCTCCGTGTTTCTGGCGTGACCCCGCGTTGGCCTTCATCGAGGCGCGCACCATCGCTGATGGGCGCAAGGTCACCTACAGCCGGCATGCCCATGAGCATTTTTCCATCGGCGCGATCACCAGCGGGCGCAGCTACTACCACTATGGCACCGACACGTTCCAGATCAGCGCTGGCACGGTGGTGTTGATGAACCCCGGCGATGTGCATGCCTGCAACCCCATCGATAATGAGCCGTGGTCCTATCAGATGCTGTACATCGACACGCCCTGGCTGACGGAGTTGCAGCATCAGTTGGGCTTCAGCACCGACCAGGGTTACCGGCCGTTCAACACGCCCCATACCCAGGACGCCGTGCTGTACCGTGGTTTGCTGGACTTGTACCGCATCCTCGTCGATGAACAGGCCGAGCACTTGCAGAAACAGGGCGCGCTGGTGAGTTACTTCAGCGACGTACAACAGCGCCTCAACCCTGCCGGCACCCCGCTGCGCGAGGTCAACCACAAACTGGAACGGGCCGCCGAGTACATCCGCACGCACTGCACCGAAGGGTTGAAGCTGGAAGACATCTGCCTGGCGGCCGAACTGTCGCCGTCTTACCTGATCCGCGCCTTCAAGCAGTATTACGGGCTGACACCGCATGCTTACCTGGTCAACCAACGCATCCAGTTCGCTCGCGCCCAATTGCGCCAGGGTGCGCTGATCGCCGATGTGGCGCTGGCGGCGGGGTTTGCCGACCAGGCACATTTCCAGCGCGCGTTCAAACAGCATTTCGCCGCAACGCCGGGGCAATACCGCGACGTGCTCAAGCCATCAGCAAATAACCCACACTGGCCACCAGCAACGCGGCCATTGAACGGTTGAATACGCGCACGCCCTGGGGGTTGCCCAGGTAGCGCCGCAAAAACGTGCCGGCATAGGCCCAGCACGCCACCGACAGATAGCAGATCACTAGGTAGAGCCCGGCAAACAACCACACCTGCCGTGCATCGCCATCGGCTACGAACAACCCCATCCCCGCCACACACGCCAGCCAGGCCTTGGGGTTGAGCCACTGCATGATCGCGCCATACAGCATCGACGGCGCCGTGGCACTGCCATCGGCGTCGAGCCGGCCATCGTCTACCGCCAACTTCCAGGCCATGTACAGCAAAAAAGCCACCCCGCCCCACTGGATCAACTGGGTGAGTATCGGCCAACGTATCAGTACCTCATGCAACCCCAGGCCAATCAACACCAACAGCAACGTGAAGCTCACGGCGGCGCCCAAGACGTGTTTCTGGCTGGCGACAAAACCGAAACGCGCTCCCGAACTCAGTGCGACCACATTCACCGGGCCGGGGGTGATAGACGTGGCGAGTGCGAAGGCAGCCATGGAAATGATCAGACTCATTGCAGTTCCTTGTTATTCGAGCGAATGACGATGGGGCCACGGTAAGGGGGCCACTCGGCCGAGGTATTGAAGAAAATGCCCCTCGCTCGCTTAGACGCTTTTATTCCATTGATATAACTGCATTTTTTTCTTTCGCACAGGCGATTTTGATAGGCAAAAATGCGTACTTGCCGTGCGGGGGGCGATGCTAGAGTTCAATCCCTCCTGATCAAAAAAAGGAACCGCCATGTCACGTCGCCTGCTGGCAGCCGCCTGCCTGATGCTATGTTTTTCCGCCGCCCAAGCCGCTGAGCGCTGGGAAACGCTGCCGCCAACGCCCGCCCCTGTGGCCGGTGCCCAGACCGGCTATGCCGCCGTCAACGGCATCAAGGTCTACTACACCCGTACCGGCCATGGCTCGCCGGTGGTGCTGCTGCACGGCGGCCTGTCCAACTCCGATTATTGGGGTAACCAAGTCAAGGCCTTGGCGGCAAGGCATACGGTGATCAGTATCGACAGCCGTGGCCACGGGCGCAGTTCGCGGGATGAAAAACCCTATGGTTATGACCTGATGGCCGATGACGTGGTGGCCGTACTCGACCACCTGAAAATCCCCCGCGCCGATATCGTCGGCTGGAGCGACGGCGCCATCATCGGCATCGACCTGGCCCTGCGTCACCCGGACCGCCTCGGCAAAGTCTTCGCCTTCGCCGCCAACACCCAGACCGCAGGCGTGAAGGACGGCGTCGAGAAGAACCCGACCTTTGCCGCCTTCATCGAGCGCGCCGGCAAGGAGTACGCCAAGCTGTCGCCGACGCCGAAAGAGTACGACGCGTTTGTCGAGCAGATCAGCCATATGTGGGCCAGCCAACCGAACTGGACTGACGCACAATTGCAAAGCATCAAGACGCCAATCCTGATTGCCGATGGCGACCATGACGAAGCGATCAAGCGCGAACACACCGAGTACATGGCCGCGACCATCCCCGGCGCCGGCCTGCTGATCCTGCCGAACACCAGCCACTTTGCGTTCCTGCAAGACCCGGCGTTGTTCAATGCGGCACTGCTGGGCTTCCTCGACGGCAAATAGGCACCGCCTCAAGCCCCGGGCATTTGGGTGACGATATCCCCGATGCCCAGCACCCGGCCATCCTCGGCGAGGATCTCGACCTTGCGCAGGGGCTTGAGCAAGCGCGCATCCAGCACTTGCGCGCCGACATCCTCCGGCTCGGTATAGGCCTGGCCCCACTGCGCCAGCGTCACCAGCACCGGCATCAGCGCACGGCCCTTGTCAGTGAGCTGGTACTCGCTGCGCGCACCGACTTCGCTGGTCTGCAACAGGCCTTGCTCGACCATGTCCTTGAGCCGTGTGGCGAGGATGTTTTTCGCCACGCCCAGGTGTTTTTGAAAATCACCGAAACGCGTTACTCCGGCAAAGGCGTCGCGGATGATCAACAACGTCCACCAGTCGCCCACCACGTCCAGGGCGCGGGCCACCGGGCAGCCATCGCCTTCCAGGCATTTGCGTTTCATCGTCGGGCCTCCGGGCACTTGCAAAATAAGGTTGCATTATAGGACCAACAGGCTCAGGATAAAAACGGTTTCATTATTAAACCTAACAACAGTCTGGAGCGCATCATGGATATTCGTGGAAAAGTGGTACTGGTCACCGGCGCCAATCGCGGCCTGGGTAAAGCATTCGTCATTGCCTTGCTGGAAGCCGGCGCGGCCAAGGTCTACGCCGGCGCACGCGATCCAGGCAGCGTGAACATCCCGGGCAGCACGCCGATTGCCCTGGACATCACCGACCAGGCCAGCGTGCAGCGCGCCGCGGAGCAGTGCACCGATGTAGACGTGGTGATCAACAACGCGGGGTTCCTGAAATACGGCGCGCTGCTGGCTGAAGACAGCGTCGAAAACCTGCAACAGCACTTTGACGTGAACACCTTCGGTACCCTGCGCGTCAGCCGTGCCTTTGCGCCGATCCTGGCCAGGCAAGGCGGCGGCGCGCTGATCAATGTGCTGTCGGTATTGAGCTGGCTCAGCCCGCCCGGCACTGGCGGCTACAGCGCCTCCAAGTCCGCCCAGTGGGGCCTGACCAATGGACTGCGCGGCGAACTGCGCGAACAGAAGACCCTGGTGATCGGCGTGCACCCCGCCTACATCGACACCGATATGGTGGCCGACGTGCAGGCGCCGAAGAGCACGCCCCAGGACGTGGTCGCCATCACCCTCAAGGCCCTGAGCGAAGACCGCGAAGAAGTGTTGATCACCGACATGACCCTGGCCGTGAAGGCCTCGTTGTCCACCGACAGCCCGGTCTACCTCAACAACTGATCAACCCGATGCCCGCCAGCGGCTTATCACCGCTGCGCGGGAATCCGGATGTCGCCATCGCGGCATTGGGTTTTCACACTGCGCGGGCAACCGGCGAAGGCCAGGTCCTTGGTCAGGCATACCCGCACCTCGGACAGCACTTTGCCTTTGCAGATGACTGCCAGCCCATGATTGCCCATGCGCGGGTTGCTTTCACGGAACAACGCCTCGATCTCACTGGCCTGCAGCGACGGCGGCGTATTGAACGGCTGCAGTTGCTGCGGAATGCTCACCACCCCCAGCGCCTGGTCGGTTTTTTCCAGGTAGGCCAAGGGTTCCAGGCCACTGCAGGTGCCATGCTTGGACCATTCGTGCTTAAGCAATGAGCGGGTTGGGAACAGTGTTGCGCCCTTCTCGATTTCTTCGCGACTCAACGGCGACTGCGGCGCACAGGATGCAGGCCAGCCGCCACGCGCGTACTGCGGCCACAGGCCATGCAAGACAAAACCGTAGCCCTTGCCGGAACATTGCTCGTTGTCCGGGTGCGTCAGGCAAAAGGTCGGCGACCACGACAACGACAGCACATAAAAATCAAACTCCCCCGGTGTGCCTTGGCTGCGCGGCGCCGCCATCGCACTTGTCGCCAGTACCAGCCATACCGCCATCCAGTATTTCATCTGTCTGTTCCTTGGAAAAAAGACCACCCTATGCCGCCTACCCGGGACGATGGGGGTTACGTTGTAGCACCTTGTCCAGGATTCGATCGGTCTTCAACGCGTCGATACCCAGCGATGGGTGCTCGGCTTCGCCACGGATATGCGCATTCATCGCCAGCACGTGGTGCCACTGGATATGCGTGTGGCACGGCACTTCCAGCACCTCGCTGGTTTCACCCTCAAGGTGCAGCGGCTGGTCTTCAAAGACCGAGAATCGGATGCGCCCACGGCTGCCGATCAGTTCCACCCGGTCCTCGCGACGGTCCGCGACAAAATTCCAGCAGCCCATGCCCAGTGCGCCCGAACTGAACGTCCAGCACGCCGTCACCGCATCCTCGGCCGCATACCCCCCGGCTTGTCGCGCGGTAAAGCCCGAGACCTCGACGATGTCCCCGGCGAGGTACTGGAACAGGTCAAAACCATGGCTGGCCAGGTCGGCAAAGTAACCACCGCCAGCGATGGCCGGGTCGGTGCGCCAGTTGGCGGCGCTGGCATCATTGGCGCCCGGTGGCTTGCACAGGGTCCAGGTGAGGTGGCGCAGTTCGCCGATGCGTCCTTCCCGCAGCCAGTCACGCACTTGCTGGAAACGCGGCAGCGAACGGCGGTAATAGGACACAAACAGATGCAGCCCGGCACGCTCGAAGGTGCGCTGCATCAACGCGCTCTGCTCGGCGTTGAGCGACATGGGCTTCTCGACGCAGCAATGCTTGCCGGCCGCCGCGACCATCAGGCTATATTCGAGATGGCTGTCCGGCGGCGTGGCGATGTACACCGCGTCCACCTCGGGGTCGTTGATCAGCGCCTGGGCGTCGGTGTAGAAACGCGCAATGCCATGGCGTGCCGCATAATCACGCACCGCCGCTTCGCGGCGCCCCATCACGGCCACCAGCGCAGAACCTGGCGCTTTGTAGAAAGCCGGTCCACTCTTCAATTCAGTGACACTGCCACAGCCGATCATGCCCCAGCGTACGGTGCTCATCTGCCCTCCTCGTGCGTTTTGATCAATCGGGCAGTATCCACATCCCCACACGTCAGCGCCATAAGCACTCAGCATGACAATTGCATTACACTTTTATGACACTCATCCCGCTGCGGGGCACAGACGATGAAAATACGTGCAACGGTCATTTGCGAACACGAGGGGCATATCCTCTTCGTGCGCAAGGCCAGATCCAAATGGGCATTGCCGGGAGGCAAGGTCGAACGCAACGAGCGCCCGGTCGGCGCGGCCGAGCGCGAGCTGGAAGAAGAAACCGGATTGAACGTGGACGGCTTGCTGTATTTGCAGGAACTCAAGGCCCGCGACACCGTGCACCACGTGTTCGAAGCGTCGGTGGTGAACGTCGCCGATGCGAAACCTTGCAATGAAATCGTCGATTGCCAGTGGCACCCCTATGGCGCCATGGACGAGCTGGACACCACCGATGCCACCCGCCACATTGTCAAATCCTTCCTGCGTCGCCTGTAGTTCAGCGCTCCGGGCGCAGACCTACAAGCGCCACGTTCAAGACTGAGGCTTGCGGCCTGCCGCCTGCCCCCGCAGATACAACGCCTCCACTAACTTCTGCCGCTCCTCCCGAGGCAGGGTGCTGGCGAACTGCGCCAACGTCGTGTCCACCAACGCACGCAGCGCCATATCGGCTTCACGGGCCTTGGCCAGTTCCGCCACCAGCACATCCCGATCCAGGGTCGGCGCTTCCAATTGCTTGATCACACCCATGCGCGCTTCACGCCCGGCCATGATCAGCGGCTGGCTGTCGGCCCGGTTGTGCCGCAGCAGTTGGCGCAGTTCCCGGCGGCGCTCCGGCGGCAGCTTGATCATCGCCTGGCGCAAGCCGTGCTGGTTGACCACCGCCTCAGCGGGCTTGGCACTGGCCATCCAGTGGTAGAGGCCACCGCCGACGCCGCCGATCAGGAACACGTTGAGCAAGACCGAGGCCAGCAGCCAGGGTTTGAGGGACTTCAGGCTCATTGCTCGGTGTCCTCGGCATTGACGGTAAAGATGACTTGCGCATCGCCTTGATCGAAGACGCTGGGCAACACCTCGGACGACCACATCGGCAGCGGCACGCTCAGGGAGGCCACGAGCATCCCGGTGACGATGCCCGCGACACCCACGCCTACCAGGCCGGCCGGCGACAACCAGCGGGCATAGCGCGACCAGAATGACTGGCCGCGCGGGGCCGACAGCCGAATCTGCCGTGCCAGCGAAGGATCGACGTAGGCCAGTTGATGGCTGTCCAGTTGACCGTCGAGCCAGCGCGCCTGTTGCTGGGCCTCATGCGCAAGCACATTGCCGCTGTCCAGCAAAGCCTGGGCTGCGGGCTGTTCGGCGCGGGGCCAGCGGTGCAGGTCGGCGCCATAGGCGTCGGCCAGGTAAGCAAAGCGTTCGGGTGTCATGGTTTTCCCCTTCCTGGGCGGGCAAGCCCGGGTGTGTCGGCAAGTTGGCTGCGCAACTGGCGGCGGGCCCTCGACAGCAGGCTCTCCAGTGCCTCGACGCTGATGTTCATCAGGGCCGCGGCGTCGATGTTCGACAGCTCCTGGTAGTACTGCAACACAATCGCTTCGCGCTGACGCTCGGGCAGCGCCGCCAGGGCGGCAGCCATCCGGGCGCTGCGGTCGGCGGCTTCCAGCTGTTCATCCGGCGTCAGTGCGCTGTCTGTCAGCGCCAACGCTTCCTCGTCCTCCAACGGGCGCTCCTTGCGCCGGCGCAGACGGTCGTGGCACAGGTTGAGCGCCACCCGGTGCAGCCAGGTGTCGAAGCGCGCCTCGCCACTGCGCCAACTGGCCGCATGGCGCCAGATGCGCAGGAAGCTTTCCTGGGCCACGTCCTTGGCCTCGTCGGCATCCCCCAGGATCCGGCCGGCGAGCGCCAGCAGACGCGGCAGTTTGCGCGTCACCATTTCGTTGACAGCCGCAGGCTCGTTGTTACCGATGCGCGCCAGCAGTTCCACGTCCGGATCAGTGTCTTTCAATCGGGCAATTCTCGGTCAGCGGATCCAATGCCCTTCGCGCCAGTACCAATTAGGGCCGTGAGCCTCCCAATGGCCCGGTTCCCAGCGCGCATTGCGCATCACCGGCTGCCAGTGACCGGGCACCCAAGCGTAGCCGCGCCCTTCCCAGCGCCAGTGGCCGCGGTCCCAGGCGTAACCCGGGCGTTCCACAGGGATCACTTCCACACGTTCCGGCGGCGGTGGCTGGCGGATAATGATTTCGGTCTGGGCAAACACGGGGGTGCTGACAAACGCAGCAAGGGCCAGCGGAGCAAGCAAGGCATAGCGCAATTTGGCCAGGTATCTCATGGCAACTCCTTCATGCAACACGCGAAAGTGCGGGTGCTGATGGGTTGAACGGCGGGGGCAGGAAAATCCGTCGCAGGTTTTTCAGCAGTATTGCGCAGGGGGTGGCAGGGCTTGATGAAATGTTTGAAAGCTTCGCGACGGATTTATGTCGGTGGCTGCGTTGAAGGATTAACGCTGATCAACCCAAGAGGAAACACCATGTACCGCCGACTTTACATGCTGGTTGCCGCACTGCTGATCGTCAGCCTCAGCGGCTGCGTGATCGTGCCGGAACATCGCCATTGCTGCTGGCGCTATTACGGCGCGCTGGACACCCCCACCCACACCGTCAACGGCTAACCCACCGCAGCAAACCCGCGACGCCCGGCCTTGATCTCGGTACGCAACTCACCAATCAGGTTTGAGATGGAACGGATGCTGTCCAAACCGTCGGGGGATACCCCGGTCAGCAGCAGGTCGACCCGGCCGGACACCGGTTCGAAGACAGTGATTCGCAACGAGCCGTCGCTGTTCAAGGTGCAATCGCACGCCAGCGGCAGGAAACCCGAAGCCATGATGCGGTTGAATTCAATGATTGAAATCATGACAAGTCCCCACCCCTGGGCCTCACCCGGTCGTTGTGATGGAACCAGAGTAGACGAGGTTCTGCGGGGCATGGAGCGGTTCGTGCAAAAGTGTTAGCCATGCCTCATTTCGGTGTGGAAACGCCGGCCCGCTGGCGCCAGAAACCCGTTTGGCGACCTCTCGTCTGCTGCGCCGCCGAAGGCTTGACTAAGCGCCCCGATCGAAAGACGCTCTTGGCTTTTCGCCATCATCCAGAGCAGCCGCCCCATGAGCATCGACCCTCCGAGCCAGCCCGACAGCGATGTGTACAAAACCTTGCTGGAGTCGACCAAGGCCATCCCCTGGCGCATTGATTGGCAGAGCATGACCTTCAGTTACATCGGCCCGCAGATCGAGACGTTGCTCGGCTGGACCCCGCAAAGCTGGGTCAGTGTGGACGACTGGGTCGAGCGCATGCACCCGGACGACCGTGAATACGTGGTGAATTTCTGCGTATCGCAGTCCCGCGCCGGTGTGGATCACGAGGCAGACTACCGGGCGCTGAGCGTGAATGGCGACTACGTGTGGATCCGCGATGTGGTGCACGTGGTGCGTAAGGACGGCGAGGTCGAGGCGCTGATCGGTTTCATGTTCGATATCAGCGAGCGCAAGAAGACCGAAGAGCACCTGGTGCGCTTGCAGAAACAACTCGAGGAATATTCCTACCAAGATGGTCTGACCGGTATCGCCAATCGCCGCATGTTCGACACCGTGCTGGAACGGGAATGGGCCAGCGCCCAGCGCAGCCAGTTGCCGCTGTCGTTGATCATTCTGGATATCGATTTCTTCAAGCAGTACAACGACCACTACGGCCATATCAAGGGCGATGAGTGCCTGCGCCAGGTGGCGCACACCTTGTCCCAGGCAGCCAATCGGCCACGGGATTTCATTGCACGTATCGGTGGCGAGGAGTTCGTGTGGTTGCTGCCGGAAACCGATGCGCAATCGGCCAGGCAGGTGGCGCAACGCTGTCTGCACCTGATCCGCCAGCAACAGATCGAGCATGGTTATTCGGCGGTATCGAGCCTGCTGACCCTGAGCCTGGGCGTGGGTACACGTATCGTGAAACCTGATGCGCCGATGCTGGGGTTCGTCGAAGAGGTCGACAAGTTGCTGTACCAGGCCAAGCGTAATGGCCGGATGCGCGCGGAGTTCGCCGACGGTGAAGTTTGACGCGAAGGTCAAATTCCAAGCAAAAAAAATCCCAAGTAGCTGATGGAAACTTGGGATTTAAAAATGCATAAACCGTGGGAGGTGAACGCCCGGCTATAGTAACGATTGTAAAAAGCTGTAACAAGATTATTTTAATCCTTTCGTCGGATTAAAAGCGCTGTAAGTCATTCAATAACCACACATTTTTTAAGGTAGCCAACCTTATAAGTGCCACTTTTTGGTGCAACTACTGGTGCTATTTCCACTGATAAGAAAGGGTTATTGAGTTAAGGCGACTTCACACTTTTCGATATACGCTCGCTCAACTGTTCGCAGGCATCTTGTGTATCGAGGCTATTGGGCAACACCGAGCGCGCCACACTTTCCACCTGTCGACACAGCGCCAAGCGCTCATTGGTCGCATCCCGCTCGCGGTCGACCTGGGCATTGAGCTGCACAAAATAGACCCCCAGCAACACCGCCGCGCAAAGCACTGCGAACACGAAGTAGCGAAAGTTGTTGGACGGCGGCTCGGGTGGACTCATGGCTCACTGCGCCCTGCTCTTCTCATAACGCACGTCGCCGTCCTCGACCTGCGCCGTCAGGGTCCAGCCCAGGCGTTGGTAAAACCCGTTGGCGCGGATTTCGTCGCGCCCATCGGTGATCAGAAACAACCTGTCATGGTGTGCAAACAGCGCGGCTTCAGCCACCGCCATGAGTCGACGCCCCAGCCCCAGGTTCTCGTGGGACGGCAATACGAACATCGCGAACACCTCGCCGGTCGCCAGGTCGACCATGCTGAAGGCCACGGGCCGGCCATCCACTTCGGCGATCCATACGCAGGGGGCTTCGCGGATGCTGTCGGCCAGCACCTCTGGGGTGATGCCCAACTCGGCCATCTGCTCGACACTCAGATGGTTTTGCACCACCGAGGTGCGAAGGGTGAAGAGCGTGTCGACATCGTCCTGCGTCGCTGCGCGGATAAGCGTTTGCATACTGGCCTCCCAATGAAGGACGCAATTGTATGCAAATAGAAACATAGCGATTGTCGTGGATTTGTAAACCGCCGCCTAAAAGGACTCGCCATGCTGCTGCCGACGAAATTGCCCTGGCGCCAGGCCATGGGCCTTGCGGAAGCAACGGGAAAAGTACGCTTCATCGGTAAACCCGCAGCGGTGTGCAATGGGGCCGATCATCTGCGCACTGTTGAGCAACAAGGTGCGCGCCAATAGCAAGCGGCGGTCGAGCACCAGTTGCGAGAAGGGTTTGCCGGTCTCCTTGCGTAACAGGTGCGTGAGGTAGTTGGGTGACAGGAACGCCGCCGCTGCCGTGTCGGTAAGGTTGAGGGTCGGCTCGTGCAGATGCTCGCGGATGTAGCGCTGCACCCGCGCCAACGCATCCTTGCGCCCGCGCCGGGTGGCATTATCGGCGGCGAACGCCTGCAACGGCTCGGCATATTGTTCGCAGACCAGGCCGATCAGTTGAAACAGGTAACCCTTGAGACGTTCGCGGGTGCCGAAGGTGCGGTGGGCATCCAGTTCGCGCATGTGAGTGAGCCAGCTTTGCACCTGCTCAAATGCTGCGTCATCGAGGATGAAATCCAGGTGTTCCTGGAAGCGAAACGGCGACAGCTCGGGCGCCTGGCCGATGGGAATGTCTTCGAGGTCCAGGGGGGCGCAGGTCAGTTGCGGCAGGAAAAAGCCCTGGCTGAAGTTGATCAGCATGAACTCGCCGTCTTCGGGATGGGGAATCACATGCAGGCGATGGGGCAGGATAAAGGCCAGGGCCTTGCGCGGAAACGGCCGCACCGCGCCGCCGATGTGCTGCACGGTGTCGCCGCCAAGGTTGATCTGGATCTGGAAGTATTCATGCCGATGCGGGCGGGTCAGCGGCGCCCGCCCGCGCTTGTCACGGATGTAGAAGTCGGGGCGGTCGCTGCGTTGTTCCATGCCGTAGGTGGTGACGCGGGTGCCTGGCATAACGGTCTCTCGGGTGGCCGGGTCACCACTTTAGCCTCAAGCCTGGCCGAGGGTGAACTGCAACTCGCCGATGCCCTCGATGCCCGCCGTGACCACATCGCCCGGCTGCAAGGCACCGACACCTGCCGGGGTGCCCGTGAAGATCAGGTCGCCGGCCTTGAGCGCGACGGACTTGGACGCATGGCTGATCACTTCGCTGACAGACCAGATCTGGTCGGCCAGATCGCCCACCTGGCGCTGTTCGCCATTGACCTTCAGCCAGATCTTGCCGCTGGACGGGTGCCCTACCGCACTCACCGGCTGCAGCGCAGTACTCGGCGCAGATTCATCGAAGGCCTTGGCCCATTCCCACGGACGCGAGAGTTTTTTCGCCTGGGCTTGCAGGTCGCGGCGGGTCAGGTCAATGCCGACGCCATACCCCCAGATGTGGGAAAACGCCTGTTCCGGGCTGATATCTACCCCGTCCTTGCCGATGGCCACCACCAGTTCCACTTCATGGTGCAGGTCGGCGGTCAGCGGTGGGTAGGCGATCACACCTTCGGCGGGTACCACGGCGTCCGCCGGTTTCATAAAGAAAAAGGGCGGCTCGCGGTCCGGGTCGTGACCCATCTCACGCGCATGCTCACTGTAGTTGCGGCCCACGCAGAACACACGGCGCAGCGGGAAGCGCGCATCACTGCCCTGTACTGCGAGGGATGGGGTTGGCGCGGGGGTGAATACGTAGTCAGTCATGGCCTGTGCCTCTGGGTTTACCTGGCGCCAGTATGGCCAGGGCCGCCGAGGGAAAGTTGGACAGGCTTACGCAGATTTTGTACTGGCCGGTGCTTGCTCGATCATTTGCGTGCGACCTTGTAGCGCACGCAATCCTGATAGAAACCCTGGCGAATGGCCTCGGGCTTGAGCCGCGAACGGCTGTCGTAGGTCTGTTCGGTGATGCCCATGGCCATCATGCGCATCCAGGATTTGTTGAACTTCATGCTCTGGATCTTCTGTCGCGCCGCATACAGCGACACCCCCGACAGTTTCAACTCCTGAGCCCTGGCGGCCGTGCCGGCGCCCCAACTGCACATGTACTTGTCACCTTCGCGCAACTCCCGTGCCTGCGCGGCAGCCGCGCCGCCGGCCAGGGAGCAGGCGATCAGCATGATTCCAACATTGCGCATTCGCATCCCCACCTAACCACCTGAAAATAAAAGCGATTCTGGCGAGGATTTGGTTACAAGGGGGCCATTAAATTGCCTTATCACCACTGATAGGTTGCACTCGCCTGCACCGTGCGCTGCGAGCCATACCAGCACCACGAATAGGAGTAGCAGGACGCGACATACTCTTTATTCGCCAGGTTGGTGGCGTTGAGCGCCAGGCGCAGGTTGTCCTTGAGGCTGGTGATATTGGGGATGTCGTAGTGCACCGCCGCATCGAACAAGGTGTAGCCCGGCACCTTGAGGGTGTTGGCGGTATCGCCCCAGGAAGACCCGACATAACGCGCGCCCGCACCCGCGCCGAAGCCCTTGAGGTGGCCGTCGTGGAAGGTGTAGTCAGCCCACGCCGAGGCGGTGTGGCGCGGCACGCCGTAGGTGGTGGTGCCTTCGGCGGCGATGGCCGGACCTACGCCGATATCGCTGATGGGCGCGTACCGCACGGTGTTGTTGGATTTGCTGATGCGGTTGTCCAGGTACGCGTAGGCCGCCGTGATGTCGAGGTTGTCGTTGAGGCTGGCCTTGCCTTCCAGCTCGAAGCCACGGGATTGCACTTCACCGTCCTGACTCTGGCAGCGCCCGGTGCCGCACAGGTGGGTGGGGTCCGGGTCGGTGGTGAGCACGTTGGTCTGGCGCAGGTCGAAGATAGCCGCGGTGATAAAGCTGTTGCTGCCCGGCGGCTGGTACTTGATGCCGATTTCGTACTGCTTGCCTTCGGTCGGCTTGAACACCGAACCGCCGTAGCCGGTGCCCGATTGCGGGTTGAACGACTGCGCATAACTCGCATACGGCGCCAGGCCATTGTCGAAGAGGTAGACCAGGCCGATACGACCGGTAAACGCCTTGCTGTCCAGGGACGACTTGCTCTTGGCCCCCGTGCTGATGGTCTGGGTACTGTTATCGGTGCTGGCCCAGTCATAGCGACCGCCCAGCAACAGCACCCACTTATCCCACTTCATCTGCTCTTGCAGGTACACCCCGGTCTGTTCGCTGCGCGAAGTGCCGTCGGTGGTGTAGGCCGGCACCGGGACGGCCGCGCCATAGACCGGGTTGAAAATATCCAGGGTCGGGCCTGCGGTGTACACACCTGAGCCGGACTTGGTGTCGGTGCTGGTGTTCTGGTAGTCGAGCCCCATCAACAAAGTGTGCTGCAACGGGCCGGTGTCGAATTTGGCCTGCAGCTGGTTGTCGAGGGTGTAGGCATCCAGGTCGACATCGCTGGCGATGGTCGAGCGGCGGATGGTGCGGTAATCCGCCATCAGGTAGTTGTTGTAGAGGCTGCGGTACTGGCCTTCGCTGCG
Organism: Pseudomonas sp. FBCC-B1565; assembly: GCF_059133265.1. Taxonomy (NCBI): domain Bacteria; kingdom Pseudomonadati; phylum Pseudomonadota; class Gammaproteobacteria; order Pseudomonadales; family Pseudomonadaceae; genus Pseudomonas; species Pseudomonas sp. FBCC-B1565. The sequence goes on along the minus strand of NZ_CP101438.1, from coordinate 2,821,910 downwards.
CAGGTAACGCGCACTCTGGCGCACCGTCCAGACGTCATCGAAGTGATGCTCGAACGCCCAGCCGATGGAGTAGTACTCGCGGTCGCTTTTCTCGAAATTCTTCTCGCCATCGTAGAAATCCACATCGATGCTGTGCTCGGTCGGGCTGTGCAGTACCGAGCCCCAGGCTGGCACCGAGCCATAGGACGCACCCTTGGGGTCCTTCTGGAAATGCCCGAGCAGGGTCAGCGAAGTGGCATCGTCCGGGCGCCAGGTAAAGGCGCTGGACAATGACTGACGGCGCGTCTCGGTGTGCTCCACCTGCCCATCGGCATCGTCGAAAAGCCCGGCCACGCGGTAGGAATACACGCCCTGATCATCCAGCGGGCCGCTCAAGTCGAAGGTGGTGCGCTTCTTGTTGAAGGTGCCGTATTCCACGCCGACTTCATGAAACGGCGTATCCAACGGGCGCTTGCTGACCATGTTGATCACCCCGCTCGGCGTGCCCTGGCCGTACAGCACCGACGCCGGGCCGCGCAGCACTTCCACGCGTTCCAGGTCAAAGGCGTCTTTCTGCGGCAGCGCGTCACGGCTCGACGGCATGCGCAGGCCATCGAGGTAAGTGGCCGGGGAGAAACCGCGGATAGTCAGTTGGTCAAGGCGCGACGCAGTGGCGCCACGGGTTTCCGGGATGACGGCGGCGCTGTAGCGCAGGATCTGGTTGAGACTCTCGGCGTTTTGCGCGCGCATCTGGTCTTTGGTGACGATGGAAATCGACTGCGGGGTTTCGATCAGCGCGGTGTCGGTCTTGGTGCCCGACAAGCTGCGCGTGGCCACATAGCCAGCCACCGGCCCGGTCGGGCTTTCGCTCTGGTACGCGCCACTGATGGTGGTGGCCTGCAGTTCCATGGCCCCACCGTTATCCGGGATGGCTTCGAGGCGGTAGCGGTCGGCGGAAATCTTCAAGGCTTGCAGGCCGCTGCCGGCGAGCAATTGGTTCAGTGCCACGTCGGTAGCGTATTGCCCGCTCAACCCCTTGCTGCGTTTGCCTCGGGTCAGGCCTGCATCGAAGGCCAGCACCAGGCCCGCCTGTTCGGCGAGGTTGTTGAGCGCCTGGCTCAGGTCACCGGCAGGGATCGAGAAACGGCGCAACGCGCTGCTGCTCTCTTCGGCATAGGAGGACTGGACGGTCAGCAACGGCACGGCGGCAAAAGCCATCGCCACTGACAGGGCCAGTGGGTGCAAGGGACGAGCAAGGCGCGACATGGGAAATCCTGCGTAAGGGAGGTTCTATTAACCATGACGGCCATGTCGGGGAATCGGGCAAGGATGGGAGCGATTTTTATTTGGCGGGCAATTCTGCAATCAGGTTTATCGCTTTTCCGTGTAGCACTTTGGGCTGACTTTTCGCGGTTTTTTCCCCTGCGTAGTGGGCTCTTTCTGAATTTTCCAACCGTTCATCCAGCCGCTTTTTGCTGGGGCATGCTCCGACGCCTTGCCCTTTGCCGAGACGTCACGGATGACCAACGCTTCCCACATTGCCCTGATCGAAATGGAACTGGACGGCTTTCATCAGAGCCTGGTGAGTTATCGCCAGCAGATGAACGCCTGGTATTCGCGCGCGCTGGATTCAGTGAGCCATGCTGCGGACATGCCGTCGTTGCTGGGGATGGATCGGGTGTTGCGGGTGGGGGATTCGCAACGGTCGGTGAGCGTTTCCGACGCTGACTTTTCGAGCGTGACCCGCTGCGCGATGGGCGGTGAGTTGAAGATCGAGAGCACGTTCGAGTCGGTGTATGACGTGCCGATCGGCAATATCCCGGTGGAGGTCATCGGCCTGGATGACGGCAGTTCCACGGTGGTCATGCTGGATGAACAGGGTAAGGGATCGCACCACTGTGCGGCGGGCGGACGCTATCAGGTGCGGGTGCAGGGTGGCGTGTCCGAGGAACAGGTTGACGCGCTATTTGCCTCTTACGCCGGTTTGACCAGGGATTTGGAGCAGTGGCTTCGGGAGCAGTGGTCTGGCTTTAAACCGCATTGGGAGCGCTCGACCGCCAGTGCAATTGGCAGCGGTTTATTGGCGGGCAGTTGGGCGGCGATTCGCGACGTGTGGGACAGCATCAAGCTGGTGCAGGCAATTCTTGAAGACCCGTTGGCGTTCGTTGAGCAGTTGGGTGAGCAGGCCGCCAGGTTGGCGCAAATCGCCACCGACACGCCGAAGGTCATGGAACAGGCGATGTTGCTCGCCAGTGACGAGGCGGCGCTGTACCTGATGGTACGTACGGCGATGCTCTGGCTGGACGCATTACCCCCCGGTGAGATGGCCGAGGTAGCAGCAGGGTTTGTGGTGTCGCTGCTGATTGACCTGGTGATTGGCGCCGTGTTGACCATCGCCTTGCCGGCCGCGGGTGTGGCGTATTTGAGCTTACGACTAGTCAAGTATGGAGCGCGGATTCTTGAGGCGGCGGTGGGCTTTGTTAAGGGGCTTCTGGCGATTCTGACGAAGTTCATGCAGGCGGTGGATCGCTACAAGGCGGTGGCGGTTCGCGGGGTGGTCGGCGGGCTCAAGCAAGGCACGATGCAGATACGCTGGAAGGCGCGGCAGAACGCGGTGCTGAAGCAGAAAGAGCCTGTGGATGATGTGCCGGCTGTTGCGAAGAATCCCAATGGGGATGCGGCGGCGCCTGCGGACAAGACCGCCACCAACGGCTGCCCGGTGTCGATGGTCACCGGCGAGGAATTGCTGACCCTCACCGATGGGACGCTGGACGGGGTTTTGTCGTTTGAGTGGACCCGGTTGTACCGCACCAGTGCGGTGGAAATGGATGGTGGGTTGGGGTTTGGCTGGAGCCACTCGCTGGCGCATCGGTTGAGTGTTTCCGGGGATTCGGTGGTTTGGACCGATCATGAGAATCGGTCGACCACCCTGCCCTTGCCGTCTACTTCTCGTCCCGCGATCACCAATAGCCTGGCCGAAGCGGCGATCTATCTGGGCTCGTTGCCTGATGAGTTGGTCCTGGCGCAAGGGTCGCGTTTCTACCACTTCCGCGACGGTGTGCTGACAGCGATCAGCGACGCGTATGACAACCGACTGCGCATTACCCGGGACTTTCTGGGGCGTGTGGAGCGGGTGGATAACGGCGTCGGGCGCTCGTTGTGGTTGCGCTATGTGTCGGGCCGGATTGTGGCGGTGGATTACCAGATTCATCGCGTTGTGGATGACGGTCCGTTTGTGTGGGTGACGGAGCAGACGGTTGTTTCCTACGCCTATGACGACTTGGGACGACTGGTTTCAGTGACCAACGCGGTCGGTGAAAGCGAGGTTTATCGCTACGACGAACAGCACGTCATCCTTGAACGTGGCTTGGCCGGTGGGGCGAGTTTCTTCTGGGAGTGGGAACGATCTGGCAAGGCGGCGCGGTGTGTGCGGCATTGGGCCAGTTTCTCGCAGATAGACACGCGTTATGCCTGGGATGACAACGGTCAGGTCACGGTGTTTAACGCCGATGGCAGTCAGGAAGTCTATCTCCACGATCAACGGGCGCGACTGGTGCAGCGTGTCGATCCTGACGGGGCCGAGCACTTCAAATCCTACGATGAAAAAGGCCGGCTGACGGTTGAGCAGGATCCGCTGGGCGCGATCACGGCGTATCAGTACGACGAAGCCGGGCGCTTGGTGGCCGTGTTTCCGGGGGACGATGAGCCGACGACCTACGAGCATGATAACGGCTTCGTACGGGTTGTGCGGCGTGGTAAAGCGGTTTGGAAGTATGAGCGCAATGACCAGGGCGATGTCATTCGCAAGATCGATCCTGACGGTCACGTTACCGATTACACCTACAACAAATACGGACAGTTGGTTGGGGTTTGGTATCCGGATCACAGCTGTCAGCGGCTGGTGTGGAACGAGCGCGGGCAGTTGCTTGAGGAGCAGTTGCCCAATGGTGGGATCAAGCGTTATCGCTATGACGATTTTGGACGGCAGATTGCACGGGAAGATGAACACGGCGCGCTGACCCAGTATCAGTGGGACAACGTAGGTCGGTTGATTCGCGTTGTGCTGCCAGGCGACGGGTTCAAGGAATACAGCTACAACCCCTACGGAAAAATCACCGCCGAGCGCGATGAACTCGGGCACATCACCCGCTACGAATACGCCGACGGCCTGCACCTGATCAGTCGTCGCATCAATGCCGATGGCACCCAGGTCAACTACCGATACGACAATGCGCGCTTGTTGCTGACCGAGATCGAAAACGAGGTTGGCGAGACCTACCGGCTCCAGTACCACAGCAACGGCCTGATCCAGCAGGAAACCGGGTTTGACGGTCAGCGCACGGCGTACGTGTACGACCTCAACGGCAACCTTCGGGAAAAGACCGAACACGGCGATGACGGCAGTCAGCTGGTTACCCGCTACGAGCGCGACCATGCCGGACGCCTCATCAGAAAAACCCTACCCGATGGCAATACCGTCGATTACGCCTACGACCGCCAGGGCAATCTCCTAAGTGTCGAAGACGGCCACTGGGCCCTGGCCTACGAGTACGACAGCCAAAACCGCCTCACCGCCGAACACCAAGGCTGGGGCACCCTGCGCTACGCCTACGACGCCTGCGGCCACCTGCAAAACCTGCGCCTGCCGGACAACAACCGCCTCACCTTCAATCACGACAAAGGCGGCCACCTCGCCACCGTCGAACTGAACGGCGCGGTCCTCACCTCACACCTGTTCAAGGCCGGTCGCGAACAGCAACGCCAACAAGGCCAACTGTTCAGCCACTACCAACATGACCACCAGGGCCGCCTGTTCAACCAGAGCATCGTTGATGCCGAAGGCCCGCTATACCGCCGCCACTACGACTACGACAAATCCGGAAACCTCACCCGCCTGCTCGACACCCGCAAGGGCGAACACCGCTACCACTACGACCCACTCAACCGCCTCACCCGCGCCGACCACACCCAAGGCGAGCAAGAACGCTTCGGCCACGACCCCGCCAGCAACCTGCTCATGCACAACCGCCCCGGCCCCGACATCGTCGCCGGCAACCGCCTGATGATCCAGGGCGACCACCACTACGACTACGACGCCTTCGGCAACCTCATTCGCGAACGACGCGGCAAAGGCCACGCCCTCGTCACCGAATACCGCTACGACTGCCAGCACCGTCTGATCGGTATTAAAAAACCCAACGGCCAAACCGCCAGCTACCGCTACGACCCGTTTGGGCGGCGTATCAGCAAAACCGTGGATGGGATTACGACCGAGTTCTTCTGGCAAGGCGACAAACTCATCGCCGAACACCACGCGGATCGGCACCGCAGCTATCTCTATGAACCGGACAGCTTCCGTCCGCTGGCGCTGCTGGAAGGCTTCGGCCCCAAGGAAACCAAGGCCTACCACTACCAACTCGACCACCTCGGCACCCCACAGGAACTCACTGCCCAAGACGGCGAAATCGTCTGGTCCGCGCATTACCGCGCCTACGGGGAAATCACCCGCCTCGACATCGGAAAAGTCGACAACCCGCTGCGCTTCCAGGGCCAATACTTCGATCCGGAAAGTGGGCTGCACTACAACCGCCATCGCTACTACAATCCGGATGTTGGTCGCTACCTGACGCCGGACCCGGTGAAGTTGGCGGGTGGGATCAACGTGTACCTGTACGTGCCAAACCCAACGGGATGGATTGATCCGTTGGGGTTGAATAACTGCCCTGGAGATAACGGGTGCAGGGAAGAGGTAAGTGCTAAGGATCCGGTTAAGTCAGCACAAGTGCACCCAGGGGAAGCTGAACTTCCTAAAACTGGGGGAGCTGAGCGCGCAGCCAAGTACTCCTCAAAGTGGGAGGTAGCAAGCTTAGATGAAAACATTGTCAAGTTTACCGGCACTCACCCAATCGTGACGACGACAGACAAAGGCAAGAAGATCTACAAGAACCCTGAAAATGGGATTGAAATTGTAGAAGACCTCAACGGGGACTACTTCAGAATCCATGACCCATCACAGCCGGGTAAAAGGCGCTACTTGAGCCTTGAGGGCGTGGTTCCTAACAACAGGATATCTCCCTCAGGAAAGCAAATCGGTAGAACGCAAAGCGAATACAATGAAGCGACACACTTTAATAAAAAGGCACACAAAAAATGAAAGTAATCTGCACCCCACTCACCTTAGAGGCCATGAGTTTATTAGACGTAGACGAATGCCCAGAATCTTTACTCGAAAGCGTTATCCTTACCCGCGAAGAGTACGGACAACTTATTGAGTCCGGCGTGCTTGAAGCGATAAACACCACGCTTGGAAAAATCATCGACGATTACGAAGACGAAGCCATTTACAACGTTGAGGAGCTCACCAAAACCTTAGAGATCCTCAACAACCATTTGACGCACGAAAACTCATCTACTATGAGCAAAATAATTGCTTTAAACACCCTTGCGATCAAAAACAGAACAGGCCTGTTTTTCTTCTTCTAGAATTTTACAAACCCTGCATTAGTCCCCTTTCACCCCCACGCCACCACCAACAACCCCACCCCCAACACCAGACACAACGGCGAATAAAAATACGTATCCCACCGCGCAAACCTCGACCCACCGACCTTCTTGAAGAACCCCACCAACTCCGAATCCCCAATCGCCCGGGCAAACATCAGTACGGCAATCGCGCTGATGCCCCACTGCAACGCCCCGTGGGACACCGCCGAGAAGTAGAGCCCGGCGCGCAGGCACACCAACAGCGCAATGGCCACCAACCCCATCGCCACCAGGAACGTGCCCAATGCCGAGGGTTTGAATGCAGGTCTGGGCCCGTTGGCGAATTCGCCGGGCAGTTGGGGAATGGCGGCCTGGAAGCCGAGTTTGCCGCCGGCGGCCCAGTACAGGTGGACCATGCTGATGCAGGTAAAAACCCCGACAATCCATCGTGCGACAACAAAGCTCATGGCTGGCTCTCCCTGAAAAGGTGCGAAACAGGATAGTCGCCCTGAGATTTTTTGCAGGCATTTCGTCGGCGGCTGATGGTAAAGTGCCACCCCATGAAACTTGCCCGTGCCGACCGCTCGCTCATTGCCTGGATGCTCTACTGCTGCGTCCTGTTCAATGTGTTCGCCTGCAGTATTGGTCATGGGCAGATGGTCGGGATGCAGCTCAATGGCATAGGCGGCCAGTTCTGTACGGTGGACCCGCGTACCCAGGCGCCCAAGCCGTCCAATTCCACTGAAGAGAATTTACCGACGCTGTCCAAGGCGTTTGGTTGCCCGCTGTGTTCCACCGGCGGCATGGGCCCGGCGCTGAGTTCCAGCCTGAATGTGGCGGTGTTGCCACAGCCCCAAGCACCACCGCCTGCCATTGTCCTGGCTGCCGACATCCCTGCCCGCTTCACCTGGCCTGCGGCTAATCCGCGCGCGCCGCCTGCCTTCACCTGATGCCTTCGCTTTCCGATCTGCACTGAGCACCGTTTCCGCAAGGAAGTACGGGCGCCTGTGCGTTGTTTTCAAGCAAGCTTTTCAGGATTCAACCATGAAACATCTACCCCTGTTGGCAGGCCTGTTCGGCTGCCTGCCTGTCTGCGCCTGGGCCCTTGAGTTGGCCCCGACCACCATCGATGGCGAACAAGCCGCCGAACCCGGCCTGGCCCTGGATCAATCCAGCGGCGTAGCGTCGCGGTTGGGCTTGAGTGTGCGGGAAACCCCGGCGTCGGTGGCCATCGCCAATCGCAATGACATCGAGCGCCATGGCGCCAAAACCTTTCGCGATGCCGCCAACACCTTGCCCGGCGTCAACGCCAGCGCCCCGCCGGGGTTTGGCGGGTTTGTCTCCTATCGCGGTTTTACCAGCAGCCAGATCACCCAGATGTTCAACGGCATCAATGTCGCCACTGGTCTGGCCCGCCCCGTGGATGCATGGATCTATGACCGGGTGGAGCTGGTGGGTGGCCCCTCCTCGCTGATCAACGGCGCAGGCTCCGTGGGCGGCTCGCTCAACTACGTGACCAAGCTGGCCACCCGCGAGGAACAAGCCGCCGAAGGCCAGCTCACCTACGGCAGCTACGACACCGCCGGCATGGCCTTCGGCGTCAACCATGCCCTGACCGAACCTGGCGCCGAGGTGCAGCATTACGCCCGCCTGGATGTGAGCCGCAACACCAACCACAGCTACATCGACCGCGATCAGCGCGACGCCTGGAGCCTGGCGTTTTCCTTGCTCAGCGACCTCACGCCCAACCTGTCCCACACCCTGGCGCTGGAATATCAGGATGAGCATGAAGACAGCCCCTACTGGGGCACGCCGGTGCTCAACCCCAAGGCGGGCGAGTTGAAGATCGACAAACACAACCGTTTCAACAACTACAACGTCGCCGACGGGCGCTACGAACAGCGCACCCTCTGGGCGCGTTCGATCATCGACTACCGCCTCAACGACAGCACCACCCTGAAAAACACCCTTTACCACTTGGACAGCCAACGCGATTACCGCAACCTTGAAACCTATCAGTACAACGCGAACAACACGGCGGTAAACCGTTCGACGGCCTATCAGGTGCGCCATCAAGGTGAACAGAACGGCAACCAGTTCGAGCTGCGCCACGACGATAGCCTCTTCGGCCTGTCAACTACCTGGTCCGGCGGCTTCGAGTACAAGGTCAACAGCACCACCAATACACCGTGGAACGTACCCGGCAACAGCACGGTAGACCCCAACAACTTTGACCCCGGACACTTCTTTGACCTCCCGCGGACCCGGGAAAGCTTCGGCAAGGACAAGACCAACGCTGTCACCACCAAGGCATTGTTCGTGGAGAATCGCCTGGGTCTTACCGACAAATTGTCGCTGTTGACCGGCCTGCGTTATGACGCCATCGACCTGGACGTCACCAATCATCGCGCAATAACCGCCACCAACCCCCGCCACTTCAAACGCAGCTGGGAGCCGGTGACCGGACGCGTGGGCCTGACCTACCAGTTCATCCCGACGGCCAATGTGTATGTGCAATACAGCACAGCCGCCGAGCAGCCAAATACCACCACGCAAGTGTTTGATGTCTCGACGGGCAAGCAGTGGGAAGTGGGCAGCAAATTCGATTACCTGGACGGCCGTGGTTCGGCCACCGTTGCCGCGTATAAGATCGAGCGCAAGGACTTTGCCGTCACCGACCCGCAGGATCCCACCAACAGCATTCCGGTCGGCGCACAGTCATCCAAGGGGATCGAATTGGCCAGCTCGCTGCGCATCACGCCAAAGTTGCTGGCGGAAGGCAATTTCGCCTGGGTGGACGCCGAATACGATGACTTCAACGAGAAAATCGCCAGTGGCGCAGTGGTGTCGCGCAAGGGCAACACGCCAACCAACGTACCCAAGCGCGTGGGGAATCTGTGGCTGACCTATGATTTTGCCGAGGATTGGCAAGGGGGCGTGGACGCCCGATATGTAGCCGAGGTGTATGCGGACAACGCCAACACCCAGACAGTGCCGGCCTACACGCTGTTCGGAACGTTCCTGCGCTATAAGGTGGACTCACACACCTCGGTGACGGGCCGTGTGCGCAACTTGACGAATGAGGTGTATGCCGAGTTTGCCCATGTGTCGCCGGCGTATTACTTGGGCTCACCACGAACCTTTGAGTTGGCGGTACAGACCCGGTTCTGATCCTGGAATGCAACTAAATGTGGGAGGGGGCTTGCTCCCGATAGCGGTGAATCAGTCGACCATGCCGTGACTGATACGCTGCAATCGGGAGCAAGCTCCCTCCCACCCTTGATTTGCATTGAACTGAAAGATCCGTGGTTATTTCAGGCTCGCCTCAACCTTCTGCGCCACATCCTCAGTCAACCAAGCCTTCCACACTTCGGGATGCTCCTTGAGAAACGCCTGGGCCACCTCCCGTGGTGCCGTGTGGTTTTCGCTCATAGTCGCCAGCGCCTTGTTCAACGGCTCAATCGGAAACTCGACTTTCTCGAAGAACTGCGCAATCTGCGGATGATCTTTCTGGAACGGCGTCGATACCCCGATACTCAACTTCGACGCCAACGACCGGGTCGGCTTCGGATCAGGGTTATCCGCATCGGTCAGGGTCTTCCATGCCTCGGCATCAAACGGCGGCTCTTCTAGCTGGATCAACTTGTAACGCCCCATCAGCGGCGTCGGCGACCAGTAATAGAACAGCACCGGCTTGCCGCGGCGGATCGACGAGGCGATCTCGGCATCCAGTGCCGCGCCCGAACCACTGCGGAAATTCACGTAGCTGTCATCCAGGCCGTAGGCCTTGAGCTTCTGTTTGTTGACCACTTCCGAGGTCCAGCCGATGGGGCTGTTGAGAAAGCGCCCCTTGCCGGGGGATTCCGGGTCCTTGAACACGTCCTTGTAGCGCGCCAGGTCCTTCACACTCTTGAGGTCCGGCGCCAGGGGCTTGATACCTTTGGCGGGGTCACCCTTGACCACGTATTCCGGCACCCACCAGCCTTCGGTCGCGCCTTTGACCGTGTCACCCAGGCCCACCACTTTGCCTTCGGCCTCGGCCTTGACCCACACCGGGCTGCGGCCGGCCCACTCTTCACCGATCACCTGGATGTCGTTCTTTGCCAGGGCGGTTTCCAGGGTGATGGTGGTGCCGGGCAAGGTATCGGTGGGCAGGTCGTAGCCCTTCTCGACAATCACCCGCAGCACTTCGGTGATCAGGCTGCCGCTTTCCCAGTTCAGGTCGGCAAAATGTATCGGCGCCTCGGCGGCGTTCACTGGCAACGTGGCCATAGACAGCCCCAGGCTCGTCAGCGACGCAGCCAACAGCGTTCTCAATCCTTTCATGCCTTCGCACCTCGCGATATCGCAGCCAATGGCGGACGGCTTTGCTACGTATGCGCGAAGCCTCTGAATAGTTAAGTCAACTCAACTGTAGTAGAGGTTCCGGGAGATAACGGGTGTTCGCGGTTTTTGCTGATTATTCACTGGCCTTGAAGGTGACCAGTTCGCCTTTGCGCCATTTGGCGGCCTTGCCGGTCACGGCCTTCAGGGTTTTGGTCAGGCCTTCCTGCAGTTGCTCGTTGGCGGCGAACACCAGCATCACGCTGTGGCCTTCCTTGAACACGATGCCCTGGCCTTCGGCCGAGGACACAAAGGCGTAGTCGCCCAGGCCATAGACCGTCAACTTGATATCGCGGAACTTCAATTCGAACTTGCCGCCCTCACGACTGGGCAATACCGCCGCCCGGAAATGGTCGCCGACCTTGAGCTCAAGGCGCGGTTTGTCATCCACCACCATCGCCGCCTCGGTATCGATTTCGGCAATGTAGATGCCTTCCGGCGTCTGCTCGGTAATATAAACAAAACGGGATTGGAACTGTTTGACCAACTTTGCGCGCAAATCACCCAGCACGAATAACGCGTGCATATCCAGATTACTGACTGCCAAGGAAACGCCCCCACATGGAAAGAGCGCTGTCCGCCAGAGCGGGCAGCACAAAAAAACGGCCATCACGGCACGATCACACAACTCATTCTTTGAAAAAACTGAAGAAAATCCTGCTGTCGAGCCGAAAGACTAGTACAGACATGCTCGATGGGCCTTGTGCAAGGTCATCAGGCGCCACAGGAGATCACAGGTTCAACGGCCCGAGAATACGGGTCGACCAACTTCAGAGAATAACCCGATTAAAAATGCAGTTTTCCGACATGCATACACAAATGAATACGCTGTCATGGAACCGGACGCTGACTGCTGACGACAATACTAAAACAGCAGCACCGATCAAAACCAGTCAAAACGCTGCAATCCAGTCATCCCGCCAGATCGAAAAGGAGCAGGCCATGCAACGATCACCCTACAGCGCTATGTCTTCGCAAACCCGTTCATCCTGTCAGGACGAGGCTCAATACTACCGCTTGAACAGCTTCGAGGGGTACCCGGATTCGGTTCTTTACCAAGTCGTACCTGCCGGCCGGAACTTCTTCCACGTGCGCGAAGTGCTCAGCGGCCGCATCAAAGGCTTTCGCAGCGACCATGTCAAGGCCTGTGAACTGGCCAGAAAACTGGAAGCCATGTTGCACGCCCCCCACGGAGCAATCGTTTCGTCCGCCCGGTAACTTACTGCGCCGCCGAACCGCAACAACTGCCATACTGGCCCGTCCACTGAAGTTTGCGCCCCACGGGCCAGGTTTCTCCAGTGCAGTTATCTCCAAGGGAAGGCTCTACGTGACGGAATTTGATATCGGCGAATTTTTCATCCATGGCGACGCAAGGGAAGTAGATGGTGAGTTTCAAGCAGTGATCGTGATGCGGGCCAAGCCACCGCTGACCACTGTGACCACGCACCAAGTGGAAAAAGACCGCTGGTTCAAAACTGTCGATGCAGCCGCCGTCGCTGCAAAAGAGGCCGCCAAGGCGTTAAAGACTGCTGTGGATGCCGGGGCCCTGAATTCCTGAACATTCGATAGAACTCCGCTGCGCTACAACCCTCCCATGCATAACGACCACCCTGCATGGAGAACGAAATGGACGCGCCAATCCCCACCCTTGAAACCCTGTTTGAACAATTAGGCCTGGATTCAACCCCGGAGGCCATCGACGCATTTATCGTCGCCCATCCGCTGCCCGAAGATGTGAAACTGATCGATGCGCCGTTCTGGTCCGCACAACAGGCCAGCTTTCTCAAGGAAGAACTGCGTGACGACGCCGAATGGGCGATTGCGGTGGATGAGCTGAACCAACGCCTGCATCAACCGCACTAAGCAGCCGTCAATGCAGGCTGTCTGACTGCTCCAGCCGCAACAGCGCCTGCCAGGCAGCCCTGCACTCCTCCGCCTCATCGCGACTGGCGAACGCCGTACCGCGCTGCTCTCCATTGAGCAATACCACCCAACAGGCCTTTTGACCCAATGCCCGCAAGGCTTGCGGTACACCACTGCCAATCATCACGGCGACATCGACTTTGTTTTGCATGGAGCTTCTCCGCAGCATTAGTTAGCTGGCTAACAATGTTCGCCATGCTACGGTTTTCCTCCCGTTGGAAAAAGCTGTCTCCGGAATAGCTTCATTGCATAAACCGCAATAATCCTAACGCCCGCCTTTCGCGGCCTCGGGCTTGTAACCCAGGCGCAAACCGCCCCAGTGCCGGCCCTTGACCATGATCGGCACCGACAGATCGTGCATCAGCTCACCGGTGTCGCGGGTATAGGTTTGCAACAACACCGCCTGCTGATGGCTGCCGCAGCGGATTCCGGTACGGTCGTCGAACTTGCGCTTGGTACGGTTCTGCACGGCGTCCACCTGCGCATCGCCGGTCAGGGCCTGGGAAAATGCCTTGTTGTGCGTCGGCACATAGCCCTGGGGCGTACAGGCAATGGCGAACACCAGCCCTTCGTGACGCGGCAACAGCGCCTCCTGGATCGCCGGCAACACTTGGTCGGTGTAGCCGTCGAAGCGGGTGTGGTATTTGCTCGGGCGGGTGTTGGCGATCGGTGTGTAGCTGCGGTCGAACAGGTCATCCAGGCTGATGCGGTTCTGCTGCACATCGGCCTCGAATTGCGCAGCGATCCGACTCGCCCCTTCGCGGGCCAGGTCATAGATGCGCTGGTGGTAGTCATCCAGGCCGACTTCCGCCAGGCGCTCACTGATGGTTTCGGCCTGGCCTTCCATCTGCACGGCCGCGTCGGCCAGTTGGCGGGTTTGCTGATCGCTGACGGCGAGGTCGCTGCGCATCTGCTCCACGGCATGGAACAGGCTATCGAGCTGGGTGCGGTTGGTGTCGGTGCCCTGGGCAATTTCATTGACCTGGCCTTCCACATCCGCCGCCAGGCTGGCGATATTTTGCAGCTGTTCGCCCGCGTGTTCCACCTGCTCGACACCGGTGTGCAGGTCCGCCGAGAGCTGGCGAATCTGCTCCACCACCTGGGCAGTGCGTTGCTGGATATCCGCCACCATCACACCGACTTCATCGGTGGCCGTGGCGGTACGCCCGGCCAGCCCGCGCACTTCGTCCGCCACCACGGCAAACCCGCGACCATGTTCACCGGCCCGCGCCGCCTCAATCGCTGCGTTCAGCGCCAGCAGGTTGGTCTGGCTGGCGATGGACTGGATCACCAGGGTCACGCGCTGGATTTCCTCACTGCGCTGGCTCAAGGCTTCGATCAGCTCACGGCTGGCATTCGCACGCTGGCTGAGCTGGTGCATGCGGCTGATCGACTGGGCCAGCACTTCACGGCCTTCGGTGCTGCGCTGATGGGCCTGGCTCGCGGCGCTCAATGCCTCACGGCTGAGCTGGGACGTCACCTTCTCGGTGCCGATCATCACTTCGGCACTGCTGACGATCTGCTTGGCCGCACTCAACTGCGACTGCAGGCGCGCCGCCAGTTGCTTGACCGAATAGGCCACGCCGGCGGCGGAGAGTGCGTTATGGCTGGTGGTATAGGACAGGTCGCGGGTCAACTCGCCAATGGCATCGGCGGTGTCGGAAGGCGCAATAACCGGCGTACGATTTTTCAGGCGAGGCAGCCAGATCACCAGCACGGCCAGTGGCAGGCAAAGGTAGAGCGGCAAATTGGCGAACACGAGGCCCAGCAGTACCAGCACCAGGGCGGTGCTCTGCAACAACGGCGTGAGCCAGCCGGGCAGCCCGCGTACCACCGGTTGCGGTGACACAGCTGCGCCCATCAGAGATCCGTCTCCAGCCATCTTCGTTACCCCACTGCTTGTCATTATTGTCGCTGCATTAAACGCCACTATCGGGCCATTATCCATGGGCCTTTAGTGGGGTAGCTTGCAGCAGATCAATAGACGGGGCGTAACGGGTCTTGCCCTGGGGAACCGCGTGGCGGCCCCCCAGCTTCACCGCATCAGGCTTGGCGCTGGTGCTTGTCGATCTGCTCGTGGCGCTCTTGCGCTTCGATGCAGTACTTGGTGGTGGGGCTGATCAGCAGGCGCTTGAGGCCGATAGGCTCGCCGCTGTCATCACACCAGCCAAAGGAATCTTCCTTGATGCGCTCCAGGGCACGCTCAAGCTGCGGCAGCATGCGCTGGTCGCGGTCGATGGCGTTGACCAGCCAGGTACGCTCTTCTTCCACGGAAGCGGCGTCGGCCGGGTCGGCCGGGGTGTCCAGGCTTTCAATGGCGATACGGTTCTGTTCAATGCGCTCGTGGTGTTCCACTTTCATGTCTTGCAGCAACTTCTCGAAAAAAGCGTGCTGTTCGGCATTCATGTAGTCATCCGCCGGCATGGCCAGCAACTTTTCCTTTGTCATTGATTTCTCTATAAAAAATACGTGCATTAAGGCGAATAAGGGAGCGTTCCGGCAGGCCTCTGCAGGTCTCGGAAAGGCGCCGTCCATTTCAAGCGCCACCCGGCACTCAATTTACGAGGGGCGGCAGTCTAAGGCCGACTTGAGGGCGCAGCAACTGAAATGACAGGCATTTTTTCCCGGATAACCCCAAAAGGCACCAGGACGGGCTTGGCGAATGGTTATCGGAGTGCGTTTATAGCAGGAAAGTTCGTGAAACAGCTATAAGCCGCAAGCTGCAAGCGACAAGCTGCAAACATCAGCATGCTTGCAGCTTGAGGCTTAACGCTTGCCGCTGCGCCTCAGCGCTTGAGCTTACGCTTGTTGCGGTATTGGTCGATGACCACGGCCACCACAATGATCAGGCCCTTGATGATGTCCTGGATATACGCATCCACCCCGACAAAGGTAAACCCGCTGGCCATCACCCCGAGGATCAGCGCGCCGATCACCGTGCCGGTAATGCGCCCTACCCCGCCCGCCAGGCTGGTACCGCCGATGACCGCAGCGGCAATCGCATCCAGTTCATAGGACATGCCCATGCCCGCCTGCCCGGTCGCAGCACGTGCCGAAGCCACTACGCCGGCCAGGCCTGCGAGCAAACCGGCGATGCTGTAGACAATGATCAGGTGGCGCTTGACGTTGATCCCCGAGGTGCGCGCCGCCTGCATGTTGCCGCCGATGGCGTAGGTGTACTTGCCGTACTTGGTGTAGCGCAGGGCGATGTGGAAGATCACCGCCACCACCAGGAAGATGATCACCGGCATCGCGCCATGGCCGATGGCCGTGTACGAGTCCGAGAGCATGCTCACCGGCTGGCCTTCGGTGTAGTAACGCGCCAGGCCACGGGCCGAAACCATCATGCCCAGGGTGGCAATGAACGGCGGAATGCCAGTGACAGCAATGATGCTGCCGTTGATCGCCCCCGCCAACAGCCCCACACCCAGCCCCATCGCCACCGGAATCCATACCGGCAAGTCGGTCAGGCTGGGGAACACCGCCCGGGAAAAGTCGGAAGTCTGCGCCAAACTGGCGGCAATCATCGCCGACAGCGCCAGCACCGAGCCTGAAGACAGGTCGATACCCGTGGTGATGATCACCTGGGTCACACCGATCGCCAGCAAGCCGATGATCGACACTTGCAGGATCATCAGCACCAGGCGCTGGGAGTTCATCAGGAAGCTCTGGTCGCGCACGATCCAGCCGAACAATTCAAACACCAGGCCAATGCCGATCAGCACCAGGAAGATGCTCAGCTCGGTGGGCATGCGTCGGCGACTTTTGGTTGGCACCGTCGCAGGTTTGTTATCCGTTATTGCGTTCATAGCCCATCACCTTTTTATTCTGTACGTCAGTGGACTGCGGTCATCCCGGAGGCCAACTGCATGACTTTTTCCTGGGTCGCATCGCTGCGGTCCAGGGTGCCCATCAATTCGCCCTCGTGCATCACCATGACCCGGTCGCTCATGCCCAGCACTTCGGGCAACTCGGAAGAAATCATGATCACCGCCATGCCTTCGCTGGCGAGGAACGAGATCAGCCGGTAGATCTCGGCCTTGGCGCCCACGTCGATGCCCCGGGTCGGTTCATCGAGGATCAGCAGGCGCGGGTTGGTCATCAGCCAGCGTGCAAGCAAGGCCTTCTGCTGGTTGCCGCCGGACAAGGTATCGATGCACTGCTCAAGGGAGGGGGTTTTCACCCGCAGCTTCTTGCACATGTCTTCGCACAGCGCCCGCAGGGCTTTCTGCTGGATAAAGCCGTTGCCGGTGTAGTGCGGCAGTACCGCCATCTCCATGTTTTCCAGCACCGACAGGCACGGGAACAGGCCACTGAGCTTGCGGTCCTCGGTCAAAAGGGCGAAGCCTTTCTCGATGGCCATGTGCGGGTCGGTAATGCGCACCGCCTTGCCATCCAGGGTGATCTGGCCACTGCTGCTGGGGGTGATGCCGAAAATGGTCTCGGCCACGTTGGTGCGGCCCGACCCCATCAACCCGGCGATGCCGAGGATCTCGCCGGCATGCAAGTCGAAGGACACGTCCTTGAACACGCCGTCCAGGCTCAGGTCGCGCACCGACAGCAGCAGATCGCCGATGGGCGTCTCGCGCACCGGGAACAGCTGGCTCAGCTCACGGCCGACCATCATCGAGATCAGGCTGTCGCTGTTCATGCTGTCGGCGCGCTGCAGGCCGATGTACTGGCCGTCGCGGAACACCGCCACTTCATCGGCGATGGCGAACACTTCGTTCATTTTGTGCGTGATGTAGACGATGCCTTTGCCCTGGGACTTGAGGTCGGCAATGATCGAAAACAGATGGGCCACTTCCTTCTCGGTAATGGCCGAGGTCGGTTCATCCATGATCAGGATGTCGGAGTCGTAGGACACGGCCTTGGCAATTTCGACCATCTGCCGTTCGGCGATGCTCAGGTTACCCACGTGTTCCTCGGGGTCCAGGTTGATACGCAGGCGCGCCAGCAACTCGGCGGTGCAACGATGCATTTCGCGGTGGTTGACCATGTGCAGGCTGTTGAGCTGCTCGCGGCCGATCCAGATGTTCTCGGCGATGCTCATGTGCGGCATCAGGTTGAGTTCCTGGTGGATCATCGCGATCCCGGCCTTCTGGGCCGCCAGGGGGGTTTCAAACACAATCGGCTTGCCACGCAGGCGAATCTCGCCGGCGTCAGGCTGGTAGATGCCAGCGATGATTTTCATCAGCGTCGACTTGCCCGCGCCGTTCTCGCCCATCAGCGCCAGCACCGTGCCAGGGCGAATGCGCAACTGCACGTCGGCCAGGGCCACGACGCCGGGAAAGCCTTTGCTGATGTTGACGATTTCCAGCAGGTAGGGTTCGTCCAGCGGCAGCGGCTGGATACCGGGAGGCTGCGAGACAGCGGCTTGAGCGAGCATAGGGAGGTACTCCATCGGCAAGGCGGGCACGACCGCCCTGCCGGCTTATTGTTGTTATGTAGGGACTACTTGAAGTCTTTGACGTTGTCCGGGGTGATCAGCTGGAAAGGGATCACCACGTTCTGCTCGATGGGCTCGTTCTTGGCCATCTTGCGCGCGGTCTCTACCGACTTGTCCGCCTGACCCTTGGCATCCTGGAAGGCCGACACGGTCATGTCACCCTTGGTGATCGCGTTCAAGCCGTCTGGCGTGCCGTCGACACCGGCGATCAACACGCCCTTCTTGCCCGCCGACTTCAGCGCCATGGACGCGCCGATGGCCATTTCATCGTTGTTGGCCAACACCGCGTTGAACTCACGGCCCTGGGTCAGCCAGTCGTTGACCAGGGTCATGCCCTTGTCACGCAACCAGATCCCGGTCTGTTCCTGTTCGATCTTGATGCCCGGGTACTTGGTCAGGACTTCCTTGACCCCCTTGGTGCGGTTGGTGGTGGAGTTGTTCGCCAGGTCGCCCAGCAGGATCACGATGTTGCCCTTGCCGCCGAGTTTTTCGGCGATGTACTGCATCTGCAGCTTGCCGGCCTCGACGTCGTCGGAGGTCACCGCCGCGACGCCCGGCGCCAGGGTCGGGCTGTCAGGACGGCGGTTGACGAACACCAGCGGGATTTTCGCTGCGGTGGCGGCCTTGATGATGTTGGCGGTCGAGGCGGTATCCACCGGGTTGACGATGATCGCGTCGACTTTCTGGCTGATAAAGTTCTCGACCTGGCTCAACTGCTTGACCACGTCGGCACGCGCATCTTCGAACTGCAACTGCACGCCGTCACCCTTGGGGTAGGACTTGGCTTGCTTGTCCATGTCTTCGCGCAGGTAGGTGAGGAAGGTGTCATCGAAGGCGGACATACTCACGCCTATCTTGAGATCGGCGGCCGAGGCAACACCGCTGGCGAGCAGCATGGACAAGGCCAGCGCGGTAAAACGGATCGGGGTCTTCATGAACGGTCTGTCTCCACTTTCTTGTTGGTTTTTTGGACGTTGCGTTTATCAGAGCTCGGCAGGCAGCCGGACGACCGGTGCGCCGGGAATGCAGCAGACCAGCGCGCCTTGGTTTTCGACGCACAGCACATTAAGGAAGGAGAAGTAAAACGGCCGGGCGCGGGGCAGATCGCGTGGCGTGTGGGCAGGGCGTAAAACTCGCAGTACAGCGTTGAAGATTTTCATCTGACGGTACCTGGTTGTTTTTGATCTTGTTTTTGTTGAGTCGTGCGGATCGAGTCCGAACGTACTTTATGCAACCTGGAAAAGACTTTATTGGAAAATAATTTCCATATCAACCTGTTTTAGAATTTTATTCTATTTTTGTTGAAACCACCTGCTGGCGCTCGGCGCTCAGGCGTGCGGCGTCCAATATACGGGTGGTTTCCAGTGCATCATAGGCGTCCACCGGCAGCGGTCCCTGCCCTTGCACAGCCACTTGCAACTGCCGATAGAACTGCGTCCAGCAGCCCTTCTCCGACGGCACCCGCTCGCGTTCCGGGCCTTGTTCGAACCAGCCCCAGCGTCGGTGTTCTTCCGCCCCCCAGTGCTCGCCTTCGGTTTTCGGCGACTTGCCGGCCATCAAGGCCTCTTCCTGGCCGTCCAGGCCTTCAACGGTGTAGCACCCGGAGGTGCCGCTCACACGAAAGCGTGGCGCCTGGCTGTTTTGCAGGGCATTGCCCCACAGGTGCGAGATGACGCCGTTGGCATGGGTCAGGGAGACAAAGAAGCCATGGTCCACCGTAGGGTGTTCGGCGGTGTAGTGCAGTTGGGCGAACACCCGGTCAACCGGGCCGAACAGTTGCAGGGCCTGATCGACCAGGTGGCTGCCCAGGTCGCGCAACCAGCCGCCACCGCTGGCGTTGCCCACGGCTTGCGGGCTGTAGCGCTCCACGCGGGATTCAAAGCGGGTGATTGTGCCCAGGGCGCCGGCGTCGATGAGTTTGCGCAGGGTCAGGTAGTCCGAGTCCCAGCGCCGGTTCTGGTAGACGCTGAGCAGCGAGCCCTGGCGTTCGGCGGCTGTGATCAATGCCTGGGCCTGTTCGGCGCTGGCGGCGAAGGGTTTGTCGCTGACCACGGTTACGCCGTGTTCGATGGCCTCGAGTACCAGCGCGGGGCGGCCCTTGAGGGTGGTGGAGATGACCAGGGCGTCGACGCCAGCTTCGACGATCTGGCCGATGGAGTCGAAGGCCTTGAGGCCTGGGTGGTCGGTTGCCAGTTGCTGGCGGCGTTCCGCAGACCTGGTGACCACGCCGACAAATGTGGCACCGGCCAATGTGGCAATCAGCGGCGCATGAAAGAAGCGCCCTCCATGGCCGTAGCCGACTAGTCCGATTCGCATACCTACACTCCTTGCTTGAAGTGAAACCCGATTCAAATGTGGGAGGGGGCAAGCCCCCTCCCACATTTTTCACAGTATTTCTTCAGTGATTCAGCCGTAGAAACGTGGGCGCTCCGGCAAGCTCACCTTCACAATCTGCTCACTGCCCTGCGCTTCAATACACGCATCCGCCGCCACCGCCGCCGCAAAGCCATCCCACGCCGACGGCCCACCCACCTGCCCGGCGCGCACGCTGTCGATGAACGCCTGCAACTCCACGTCATACGCGCCGATAAACCGATCCTTCCAGTCCATCAGGATCGCGTTGGACAGCTTCGCGCCACTGCGCATCTGCACCTGGGAAGGCTCCGGCAGCTTGGCGATACCGGTCTCCCCCACCACTTCGCACTGGATGTCGTAGCCGTACTGGCAGTTCACAAACACTTCCACATCGACGCGCGTGCCCTTGGCGGTTTCCAGCAGCACGATCTGCGGGTCACGCAGGTGGGCCAGGGCCTTGCTGGATTTGCGCGGGAACACCACCTGCACCGACACGTAGTCGTCGTTGAGCAGCCAACGCAACACATCCAGTTCGTGGATCAAGGTGTCGGTGATCGCCATGTCGGTCTTGTAGTTCTCGCCCACCGTGGGGTTGCGGTGCGCGCAATGCAGCATCAGCGGCTCGCCGATCTGGCCGCTGTCGATCACGGCCTTGAGTGCGCGATAGCCTTCGTCGTACGGGCGCATGAAGCCGACCTGCACCAGGCGCTTGCCGTAGGCCACTTCGGCGTCGACGATCTTGCGGCAGCCCTCGGCGGTGACCGCCAGGGGTTTTTCGCAGAACACCGGTTTGCCGGCGGCAATCGCTGCGAGCACAAACTCTTCATGGCTCGGTCCCCAGGACGTCACCAGCACGGCCTCGACCTGCGGCGAGTTGATCAACGCATGGCCGTCGGCGTACACCTCAGCGTCCAGCTTCAAATCGGCGACGACCTTGGCGGCCTGCTCCAGGTTGATGTCAGTCACCGCCACCACCTGGCTGTTGAGCAAGGTCTGGCTGCAACGACGGATATGGTCTCGGCCGATAGCGCCTGTACCGATGACACCTAGCTTCAAAGACATACAAACACTCCTCTTGTTATTAGTACTGCCGGGCCTTCGCCAGGTGTTCATTGAGTTTTTTCGCAGCGGCATTCGTGCGTTCGCTGGTGGACACTTGCGCCACACCCACCCGCCACCACGACAGGTAGCCGTGGACCATGGTCTTGGGCAGCACCTTGATATCGATCAGCGTCGACACCGTTTGCGTGCGCGCATCCGCCAGCGCCGCTTCGAGTTGCTCCACCGTGCTGACTTTGTAGGTCTTGCAACCATAGGCCGCCGCACTCATAGCGAAGTCCACCGGCACCAGGCCACCGTCGAGCTTGCCGCTCTCAGGGTTGCGGTAGCGGAATTCGGTGCCGAAGCTGTCCATACCATTGCCGATCTGCAGGTTGTTGATGCAGCCGAACGCCATGTTGTCGAGCAGCACCACGTTGATCTTGCGCCGCTCCTGGATCGAGGTGGCCAGCTCCGAGTGCAGCATCATGTAGGAGCCATCGCCGACCAGGGCGTACACCTCTTTAGTCGGCTCGGCGAGTTTCACGCCGAGCGCCGCGTTGATCTCGTAGCCCATGCACGAGTAGCCGTATTCGACGTGGTAGGTGTTGACGCCCTTGCTACGCCAGGCGCGTTGCAGGTCGCCGGGCAGGCTGCCGGCGGCGGCGACGATGATCGCGTCGTCGGCCAGGGTCTGGTTGAGCACGCCCAGTACGCGGCTCTGAGTCAGGCACGAGCCGGTCAGCTCGATGAATTCACGCAGCACGCCACGGTCGAGGCGGTCGTCGACCTCGGGCACAAAGGCGTCGCCGTCGTATTCCACCTGGTGCACACGGTCCACTTCGGCGTCCAACTGCGCCTTGGCCTCGACAACCTGCCCACCCCAGCCAGAGCGGTAATCGCCGAGCGCATCCGCCAATGCTTCGAGGGCGACCTGCGCGTCGGCCAGCACTTGCACGCCGTCAAGCTTCAAGGCATCGCAGGGGCTGATGTTGAGGTTGAGGAACGTCACCTCAGGGTGCTTGAACAGCGATTTGGACGAGGTGGTGAAATCGGTGTAACGCGTGCCCACCCCAATGATCAGGTCGGCCTCGGGCGCCAGCAGGTTGGCCGCCAGGCAGCCGGTTTCGCCAATGCCACCCACGTTCAGCGGATGGCTGGAGACCACGGCGCTCTTGCCCGCCTGCGTTTCGGCGAAAGGAATATCAAAGCGTTCGGCAAAGGCTTGCAGCGCGGCACTCGCGCCGGAGTACTTCACCCCGCCACCGCAGATGATCAGCGGCTTGCGCTTGCCCCGGAAGGCGGCCACTGCATCACCGATCATCGCGCGGGTGGCCGGGCGCCGTTCGATACGGTGCACACGTTTTTGCAGGAAGTAATCCGGATAATCCCAGGCCTCGGCCTGCACGTCCTGGGGCAATGCCAGGGTCACCGCGCCGGTTTCAGCCGGGTCGGTGAGCACGCGCATGGCGTGGATCGCGGCGGTCATCAACTGCTCGGGGCGGTTGATACGGTCCCAGTATTTGCTCACGGAGCGAAAGGCATCGTTGGTGCTGATGCTCAGGTCGTGGAACTGTTCGATCTGTTGCAACACCGGGTCGGGCTGGCGGCTGGCATACACGTCACCGGGCAATAGCAGCAACGGAATACGGTTGGCCGTGGCGGTCGCGGCGGCGGTCAGCATATTGGCAGCGCCTGGGCCGACGGACGCCGTACACGCGTAGATCTTGCGGCGCAGGTGCTGCTTGGCGAAACCGATCGCCGCATGGGCCATGCCTTGCTCGTTGCGGCCCTGGTGCACCACCAGGTCGCCGCTGTCCTGCTCCAGGGCCTGGCCCAGGCCCAGCACGTTGCCGTGGCCGAAAATGGTGAATACCCCGGCGACGAACTTGCTCTGCACGCCATCGACTTCGATGTATTGGTTGTCCAGGAACTTCACCAAGGCCTGGGCCATGGTCAGTCGGGTTGTGGTCATGTCGCGCCCCTTATCGTTTCTGCAGGTGGGCGATGCTTGCGCCCAAGGCCTGCTGGATATCCGCCAGCCCGTGCACGCTCTCGGCAAACGGCTCGAACGACAGGTAGCCGCTGTAGCCGGTGCTGAGCAAGGTGTCGATCTGCGCCGCGTTGCCGAGGATGTCGCCCTCGCCAACCAGAACACGGTGGCCGTCGCGAATCGAACTCAGCGGCGCCTCGGTATCTTCGACGCCGGAGATATGCACCAGTCCGGTCAACTCCGGGAAGAACTCATGCTCGCTGGCCAGGTGATGATGGAAGGTGTCGTGCACCAGGCGGAACACATCCAGGCCGCCGATGGACTTGATCGCGTCCACCGCCACACGCTTGCGCCGCAGCGCACACTCTTCAAAGCCCAGGGGTTCGATAAACCCGAGGATGCCGTACTCGCGCAGGATCGGCGCCAGCTCGCTCAAGGCCGTGCGCAAGCCGGCCGCACGCTGGGCCTCGTTGCGCGTGTCGCCCGGCTCGTTGAGCGGGCACATCACCAGGCCCTGGGCGCCGCACTCGCCGGCGTAGGTCGCCAGCTTGATTGCCTGGGCACGACGCTCGTCGTTCCACACGTCAAAGGGGTACAGCGCGTTGATCGACAGCACCGTGATGCCCTGCACCGCGCACAACTCGCGCACGCGGCTGGCCGGGGTGCCGAACTCGATCTGCTTGTCCGCCAGGTCATTGCGCAGCTCGATGGCATCGCACTTGAGTGCCGCGGCCAACTGGATGAAGTCCGGCAGGGACAGGTTGGGCGCGACCATGCGGTTAAGGGCGAAACGTAGAGGCGACTTCATTGTTGTTCTCCGTCCAGAACCGCTGATTAGAGGTCCAGCAGCCAGCTGTGCTGCGGGTCGTTGTGGAAATGCCAGGCGCGCTTGGGGCCCGCCATCACGTTCAGGTAATAGGACTCGTAGCCATACGGCACACTGACCGGGTGATAGCCCTTGGGCACGACGACCAGGTCGCTGTTTTCCACGGCCATGGCCTGGTCGATGCTGCGGTCGTCGGTGTAGACGCGTTGGAACACAAAGCCTTGGGGCGGGTTGACCTGGTGGTAGTAGGTCTCTTCCAGGAAGCTCTGGTGCGGCAAATCATCGGTGTCGTGTTTGTGCGGCGGGTAGCTCGACGAATGACCGGACGGCGTGCGCACCTCCACCACCAGCAGCGAATGGGCCGGTTCGCTGTCGGGCAGGATGTCGCACACATAGCGGGTGTTGGCACCTTTGCCGCGCACGCTGCGCTTGCAGGTTTCCGGGCGGATCAGGCGCGGCTCGTAGCCCTCACTGCCAGGCGCGGCGCAGACCGCGATCTGCACGTCACTCAGGGCGGTGACCTGGGCATCGGTGCCCGGCGGCAGGTAGGCGGCGAACGGTGATTTGTCTTCAAACACCGACTGGCGATCGCCCAGGTTCTGCCAGTTGAAGCCCTCGCCCTCGATGTTCACGCGGCCGCTGAGCAACACCAGGCACAGTTCCTGGTCACCGGCGCTGACCGGCAGGGTTTCGCCCAGGCTCAGGCGGTAGGCGGCGAACCCCACGTACTCCAGGCGCCCGGGTTCCAGGGCGACCATGGTCTGGCCGCGTTTGCTGCCTTTGACCAACAGGCTCATTGTCCGGCCCTCTCATTCAGAAGCGCACGCAGGGTGTCGTAGCCTTTTTTCGCATAGAGATAGCTGGGCGCCACGGCCGGGTCCTGCTCGGCTTCCACCACCAGCCAACCTTCATAGTGGGCGGCCAGCAGCACATCGAGCAGTTCGGCGAAGTCGATATCGCCATCGCCGGGCACGGTGAAAGTGCCGTTGACAATGCAGTCGGGAAAACTCCACATCTGGTTGCGCGCCAGTTGCACCACCGGTTTGCGCACGTCCTTGAAATGCACATGGCAGACGCGGTCGATGTGCTTGCGCAGTACCTCGATGGGCTCGCCGCCGCCCATGTAGCAATGGCCCGAATCGAACAGCAGGCCGACTTCGGGGCCGGTGCGCAGCATCAACTGGTCGATGTCTTCCGGGGACTCGACATAGGCGCCCATGTGGTGGTGATACGCCAGGCGCACGCCCTGGGACAGGGTGAAGCGCGCCAGTTCGGTGAGCTTGTCGGCGTAGTCCTGCCAGGCCTGTTCGCTGTGGAAACGTGGGCGTTCGATCAGGCGGATGCGCGAGCCCTGGATCGAATCGGCCACCTCGCCATAGACCAGTACGGTGGCGCCGTTCTGTTTGAGCAACTCGACATGGCCGGCGATGGCCGCGATTTCTTCCGCCACCGAGCGTCGGGCCAGGCGGCTGGAATACCAGCCAGAGACCAGCGCCAGGTCGTACGGGCGCAATACGTCGCCGACGCCCTTGGCGTCCTTGGGGAATTTGCCGTTGAGTTCGAAGCCTTCGTAGCCGATTTCCTTGCCTTCGCTCAGGGCGGTGCTCAGGTGCGTTTCACCGCCCAGGGCCGGCAGGTCGTCGTTGCTCCAGGAGATCGGGTTGATGCCAATTCGGATTGCGGGCATGGCTGCACCTTTATTATTTTCAGGTATCACTGAGATCTGCTTTTTGCTGTATGTGGGAGGGGGCTTGCCCCCGATAGCTGAGTGTCAGACACCACTGCTGTCACTGAACAACCGCAATCGGGGGCAAGCCCCCTCCCACATTGGATTGCATTTCAAATCAGGAATTGGGTTTAGCCTCGGGAGCTGCGCCAGGCGTTGATCAACTGTTCGAAGGTGGCTTGCACCTGCTGGATCAGGGCTTCATCGTCGATCTCGCCGGCCATCCACGCCCGGCTCGGCTCCTGGAAGATCGTGCGGCCCACCGCAAAACCCCGGCAGGTGGTGCTCAGGCGGGCCTGCTGGAAGCCATCGGCGAGGCATTCGGCCGAGGCATTCAGGCCCAGCAGTACCACGCCTCGGCAGTACGGGTCGCGCTCCTGGATCAGGGCGTCGAGCTTCTGCCAGTCCTCGGCCGACTGCGCTTCGATCTTCCACCACGCCGGGTAGATGCCCAGGTTGTACAGGCGCTTGAGGCTGCGATAGAGCACGTCGGGATATGTGGACGGGTGGTCCTTGGGCGGGATGACTTCCAGCAGCAGTTCATGGCCGCTGACAATCGACGCCTCGTACACCGCTTTCAGTTGCGCTTCCTGTTCCAGGCGCAGCAGCGGTTCGTCGTCCGGGTGGAATTGCACCAGGCACTTGATGATCTGTTCCTGGGGCCAGGCGATCAGGTTGCTGCCCACCGAACGGCCATGCTCGAACGCCAGCGGCCGCGAGTTCTGCACTTCCACCGGGCGCGCGACCCACCAGCCACGGCCGCTGGCGGCGTTGAGTGCGTCCTGGCCGAAGCGCTGGTCGGCGAGCAGGCCGACATCGGCTTCCACGCCTTGTTCGGCGAGCTTTTGCTCGACGCGTTCGATGGCCTGGATAAACAGTTGCTTGGCCTCGCTGATGCGCGCCAGGTCCTGGCCGCCCTTCTGCGCCAGGTCCACCAGTTGCCAGCGATGGTCGAAGGCAAACACGAACAGCTGCTTCCAGCTTTTGCGCGGCACCGTCACGCGGTGCAGGCGTTGCAGGGTCACGTCCTGGTCCGGACGGGTGATCGGCACCGGGCTGTTGAACAGGTATTCCAGCTCCGCCGGCGTCGGCATGGCCGGTGCGCAGGCGTGGCGCGAGACCACCAGGCCACCGCAGGCGTTGGCCAACTGGCTGCAACGCTCATCACTGGCATCGTTGAGCCAGCCGCTGAGGAAGCCCGACATGAACGCATCGCCGGCCCCCAGCACGTTAAGGACTTCAACGCGCACGCCAGGGTAGATGGCGCCGTCTTCCAAGCGTGCGGGGATAGCGCCGTGGATCACCGTGCAGCCTTGCGGACCGAGCTTGACCACCAGGGTCGCCGGGGTCAGTTCGCGCACTTTGCGCAGGGCGACGAGCAAATCTTCACTGCCGCCCGCGATGAGGAATTCTTCTTCGGTGCCGACGATCAGGTCGAAGCGCGGCAGGATCTTCTGCACGTGCTGGCTGACATTCTGGTCGGCGACGAAACGGGTTTCGCCATCGGCCTTGCCCGCCAGGCCCCACAGCACCGGGCGGTAGTCGATATCCAGCACACGCTTGACGTTGTGCCTGGCCGCGTAATCCAGGGCCTGGATGCTGGCCTTGTACACGCCGTCGGTGGAGAAATGCGTGCCGGTGATCAGCAGGGCTTTGCTGGACGCGATAAAGGCTTCGTTGATGTCCTCGGCGCGCAGGGCCATGTCGGCGCAGTTTTCGCGGTAGAACACCAGGGGGAAGGTTTCGCGGTCCTTGAGGCCGAGCAGCACCAGGGCGGTGAGGCGTTCCGGGTCGACCTTGATGCCGCTGACATCGCAGCCCTCGCGGGCCAGGGATTCCACCAGGAAACGGCCCATGTGGTCGTCGCCGACCCGGCTCAGCATCGCCGACTTGAGCCCGAGCCTGGCGGTGCCGAAGGCGATATTGGCGGAGGACCCGCCGAGGTACTTGGCGAAGCTGGACACGTCCTCAAGCCGCGCACCGACTTGCTGTGCATAGAGGTCGACGCCCAGGCGCCCGAGGCAAATCAGATCCAATTGACGCCCACTGGCAAAACGAGTCTGGCCCATGCTGGCTCCTGTTATTTTTATCAGCCTGCGTTGTGCCGCCGTGGGGGCGGCAAACGCTCTTGGTGGGAGCAGACTAGAACGTCCGGCGGCGCCAATCAATATTTATTCCAGATATTTTTTCATTGGAATATTTTTTCCATTAAGCTCGTACAGGGGCGCTCCCACCACAGTGCATCGTTTCAGCAGGCCACGCCGGCCGTGATGCCGGGGTATTTTTTTGCGCCTACCCTGTAGACTTGCGCCACCCATCAGCGCAACAGACGAAAACGCCAGAAGGATTGCCCATGTCCCGCACCGATCCCGAGACCACCCTGGAAGACTCTATCGCCAGCCCTCCGATCAATGCCCAGCGCCTGTTGCAGCTAATCACCGACGAATACGAGAGCCTGCCGCGCCAGCTCAAGCGCATCGCCAGCTACATGAGCCAGCAGAGCGACCGGATCATGGTCGACCGCATCAGCGACATCGCCCGCGAATGCGAAGTGCACCCGTCGGCCATCGTGCGTTTCTCACAGCGTTTCGGGTTCAGTGGGTTCAGTGAGATGCAGGCGCTGTTCCGCGAGGCCTACACCCACAAGACCACGCCGGTGCAGAACTACCAGCAGCGCATCCGCAGCATGATCGCCAACAAGTCGCAGAAAGCCAGCGGCGGCGACCTGGCGCGCGAATGCGTCAACGCCACGCTGTCGGGCATCGAGCGCCTGGGCCTGGAGCTGGATGATGTCGCCTTCGACAAAGCCGTGGACCTGGTGGTCAACGCCGACAATATCTACGTGGTCGGCGTGCGCCGTTCCTTTGCGGTGGCCGACTACCTGGTCTACAACCTGCAGCACACCAACAAGCGCATCCACCTGATCTCAGGCCTGGGCGGCAGCTACCGCGAGCAGATGCGCAGCGTGCGCGCCAATGACCTGGTGATCGCCATCAGCTTCACGCCCTACGGCAAAGAGACCCAGCACTGCCTGCGCATCGCCCAGCACCACCAGGCCAAGACGCTGATCATCACCGACAGCAACCTGTCGCCCCTGGCCAAGCGGGCGAACGCAGTGCTGTTGGTGAATGAAGGTTCGTCGTTTGCCTTCCGCTCGTTGAGCGCCACCTTGTGCCTGTGCCAGGCGCTGTTTATTGCGGTGGCGTACCGGTTGGAGTTGAAGGTGGATGAGATTCACGAGCAGGTCGGGTTCGACGACTGAACCTGCCGGCGTTGGAGATCCCTTGCTCCCGATAGCTGTGTGTCAGTCACTGGATTTGTGTCTGATCCGCCGCTATCGGGGGCAAGCCCCCTCCCACATGTTCATCGGCGGCGCATCAGGTAGTAGGCTGCGGGAATGACGAACAGTGAGAGCAACGGCGCCGTCAGCATCCCGCCAATCATCGGCGCAGCAATCCGGCTCATCACCTCACTGCCGGTGCCGCTGCCCAGCAAAATCGGCAGTAACCCGGCAATGATCACCGCCACCGTCATCGCCTTGGGCCGTACCCGCAGCACCGCACCTTCGGTGATGGCCGCCAACAGATTGCCATCCTTGCGCTCGGCCCAGGCGTTCTTCAGGTACAGCAACATGATCACGCCGAACTCCGCCGACACCCCCGCCAGCGCAATAAAACCCACGCCCGTGGCGACCGACAGGTTGAAGCCCAACCAGTAGAGCAGCCACACGCCGCCGGTCAACGCGAACGGCAAGGTCGCGAGGACCAGCAGCGCCTCCCCCACCCGGCGAAAGGTCAGGTACAGCAGCACAAAGATGATCAGCAAGGTGGCCGGCACCACCAGTTTCAGACGCTGATTGGCGCGTTCGAGGAACTCGAACTGCCCCGAATAGCTGAGGCTCATGCCCGGTTGCAGCTTTACCTGCTGGTTGATCGCCGCACGCAGGTCCCGAACCACCGAAGCCAGGTCACGATCACGCACGTCGATATACACCCAACCGGAAGGCCGCGCGTTTTCACTCTTGAGCATCGGCGGGCCATCGTTGACCTTGATCCTGGCCACCGTGCCCAGGGTGATCTGGCTGCCCTGTGGCGTGTACACCGGCAGGTTGCGCAGCGCTTCCACCGAGTCGCGCCATTCCTTCGGGTAACGCAGGCTGATGGGGAAACGCGCCAGGCCTTCCACGGTTTCGCCAATGGTTTCACCGCCCACCGCACCCGACACGATGGACTGCACATCGCTGATGTTCAGCCCGTATTGCGCAGCGGCGGCACGGTCGATGTCGACGTCGATGTAGCGCCCGCCGGTCAGGCGTTCGGCCAACGCCGAACTCACTCCGGGCACGGTCTTGGCGACCGTCTCCACGGCCTGGGTCACCGCATCGATCTGCATCAGGCTGGTGCCCGCGACCTTCACGCCAATCGGGCTCTTGACCCCGGTCGCCAACATGTCGATACGGTTGCGGATCGGTGGGATCCAGATATTGGTCAGGCCCGGCACCTGCACCACGCGGTCCAGTTCCTTGACCAGTTTGTCCGGGGTCATGCCGGGACGCCATTGGTCCTTGGGCTTGAAC
This sequence comes from Pseudomonas sp. FBCC-B1565, assembly GCF_059133265.1. Classification (NCBI taxonomy): domain Bacteria; kingdom Pseudomonadati; phylum Pseudomonadota; class Gammaproteobacteria; order Pseudomonadales; family Pseudomonadaceae; genus Pseudomonas; species Pseudomonas sp. FBCC-B1565. The sequence continues at coordinate 2,791,179 of NZ_CP101438.1, read as the reverse complement.
TCGATAGTGGTCTCGAACATCTCCAGCGGCGCCGGGTCGGTGGCGGTTTCGGCGCGGCCGGCCTTGCCGAACACATGGGCGACTTCGGGCACCGTCTTGATCAGCCGGTCGGTGCGTTGCAGCAGTTCACCCGCTGTCTGTGTCGACAAACCCGGCAGCGCCGAAGGCATGTACAACAGGTCGCCCTCATCCAGCGGCGGCAGGAACTCACCGCCCAGTTTCGAGATCGGCCACAGCGCGCTCGCCACCATCAGCAGCGCCACCAGCAGGGTCATGCGCGGCCAGCGCAGCATGGCCTCCAGCGCCGGCTGATAGAGCTTGATCAGGCCGCGATTGAGCGGGTTGCGTCGCTCGTCGGGTATGCGCCCGCGAATCCAGTAGCCCATCAGCACCGGGATCAAGGTCACCGACAACCCGGCGGCGGCCGCCATGGCGTAGGTCTTGGTGTAGGCCAGCGGCCCGAACAGCCGACCTTCCTGGGCCTGCAAGGTGAACACCGGAATAAACGACAGCGTAATGATCAGCAGGCAGAAAAACAGCGCCGGGCCGACCTCGACCGCGGCGTCCGTCATCACTTTCCAATGTGCATCGCCCTTGAGTTCCCGGCCAGGGTTGGCGTGGTGCCAGGCTTCGATTTTCTTGTGGGCGTTTTCGATCATCACCACCGCTGCATCAACCATCGCGCCAATGGCAATCGCAATACCGCCCAGGGACATGATGTTGGCGTTGATGCCCTGCAAGCGCATGACGATAAACGCGATCAACACCCCCACCGGCAACGAGATGATCGCTACCAGGGACGAGCGCAGGTGCCACAGGAAAATCCCGCACACCAGGGCCACCACCAGGAACTCGTCCAGCAGTTTATGGCTGAGGTTGTCCACGGCACGGTCGATCAGCTTGCTGCGGTCGTAGGTGGTGACGATTTCCACACCGGGCGGCAGGCTGCTTTTCAACTGTTCCAGTTTGGTCTTGACCGCCGCGATGGCTTCCCGCGCATTCTTGCCGCTGCGCAGGATCACCACGCCGCCGACCGCTTCGCCCTCGCCGTCCAGCTCACTGATGCCCCGGCGCAGGTCCGGGCCGAGCTGGATGTTCGCCACATCGCCGAGGGTGAGAGGTACATTGTTGGCGTCGAGGCGCAGCGGGATGGCGCGGAAGTCAGAGAGATTCTTCAGGTAGCCGGAGGCACGCACCACATACTCGGACTCGCCCAGGTTCAATACCGAGCCGCCGGCTTCCTGGTTGGCCTGGTCAATCGCTGCTTTCACCTGCGCCTGGGTGATGCCGCGACTGGCCAGGGCCAGCGGGTCGAGCTGCACCTGGTATTGCTTGACCTGGCCACCGATGGTGGCGACTTCCGCCACATTCGGCAGGGTCTTGAGTTCGAATTTGAGGAACCAGTCCTGCAACGCGCGCAATTGCGCCAGGTCGTGCTGGCCGGTGCGGTCCACCAAGGCGTACTGGTAGATCCAGCCCACGCCGGTGGCGTCCGGCCCCAATGACGGTTTGGCCGATGCCGGCAGCCGCGCCTGCAACTGGCTGAGGTATTCCAGCACCCGCGAGCGCGCCCAGTACAGGTCGGTGCCTTCGTCGAACAACACGTACACGTAGCTGTCGCCGAAGAACGAAAAACCGCGCACGGTCTTGGACCCTGGCACCGAGAGCATGGTAGTGGTCATCGGGTACGTGACCTGGTTCTCGACAATCTGCGGCGCCTGACCCGGGTACGGGGTGCGGATGATTACCTGCACATCCGATAGATCTGGCAAAGCGTCGACGGGTGTGTTCTGCACCGACCAGACACCCCACGCGGTGACGAACAAGGTGGCGAGCAGCACCAGGAAACGATTGGCCACCGACCAGCGAATCAGTAGCGCGATCATGGCTGGGCTCCCGGCTGCATGTTCATCGCCGCTTCCGCAGCGGTGGCGGTGATGCCCTTGAGACTGGCCTCGGAGTCGAGCAGGAACTGCCCGGACGCGACCACCTGCTGACCTTCCTGCAAGCCACTGAGGATCACTGTGTGGTTCTGGTTTTCCACCCCGGTTTCGACCTCGACCGGACGATAGCGCCCACCCTCCTCGGCCAGCATCACCAGCACGCGTTTGCCGGTGCGGATCAACGCTTCGCTGGGCACCTGCAACAGCGCTTGCCCGCTGGTCTGCGCCAGGCTGACCTGGGCAGTCATGCCCGGGCGCAGGGCGCCGTCGGGGTTGGGCAGCTCGACCCGCACTTGCACGGTGCGGCTGTCCGTGGCGGTGGCCGGCAAGATCGCGCTGACCGTGCCGTCGAGCGTCTTGCCCGGCAAACCGACGAAGCGGCTCTGCACGGTTTGCCCCACTTTCAACGTGGCCCCCTGGGCTTCGGGCACGGCGACCTGCAACCACACCGAGCCCAGGCCGTTGAACCGCGCCAGGGTCTGCCCCGGCGCCACGGTCATGCCTTCGCGCACGTCGAGGGTTTGCAGCGCGCCGCTGATCGGGCTGGTCACGGTCAAGACCGACTGCACCAGGCCGCTGCGTTCCATCTGCGCAATCAACCCGGCCGGCATCCCGCTCAGGCGCAGGCGTTGGCGGGCAGCGTCGATCAAACCGCGCTCGGCGCTGCGTCGCAGGGCCAGGAACTCCTCCTGGGCGACCGCCCACTCGGGTATCAGCAGGTCCACCATTGGCGCGCCGGCCTTGAGCACATCCCCCGGCGCCCGCGCGTAAACCCGCTCGACAAACCCCGACGCCCGCGCCTGCACCACCGCCACATCGCGCTCGTTGAAGGCCAGGATGCCCGAGAGGTCCAGACGGGAGGTCAGCACGCCGCGGCTCACACTCGCCAGGCGCACGCCGATGTTCTGCGCCAGGCCCGGATCGATCTGCACCGCCGGCGTAGCCGTCGATACCGCCCCATCGGCGTAGCGCGGCACCAGTTGCATGTCCATGAACGGCGACTTGCCGGGCTTATCGAACTGCTGTTGCGGGAACATCGGGTCATACCAGTACAGCGCCTGCTTGTCGGATTTTACGGGCATTGCGGGTGCCCCGGGCTGCCACTGCGCCAGCCCATAGCCGGCCCCCAGACCCAGCAGCAACACAGCGGCCACGATTCGATTATTCATTGGCGGGTTCCCCATAGGCGAAATACAACTGCGCGCCGACCAGGGCGCGTTGTTCGACGGCATCGATCTGCTTGAATCGGGCTTCGACCAGCTCACGGCGGGCGTTGACCAGCGTCATCAAGTCGCCTTTGCCGGCGCGGTAACCGGCCAGGCTCAGGCTGACTTTTTCCTCGGCCAGGGGCACCAGGCTGTCCTGGCTGCGCTGTACCGCGCGGTCCAGGCGCTGGTAGTCGGCCAGGTCGTCATCGAGCATCTGGATATGCTCACGGGTCGCCGCTGCGCGCTCGGCGTCAAGCTGGTCCAGTTCGGCCTGTTTGGCGGCGATGCCGGGGTTCTGTCGACGGCCGGGAAAGATCGGCAGGTCAAAGGTGAACTGCACGTTGACCATGTCACCGAACTCACGGCTGCGGTGCCCGTAATCGACCTCCCAACTCCAGTCCGAAGTCTTTTGCGCCTTCGCATCCTGCAAGCGCGCCTGCGCTTCGCGGGTGCGCGGCACGTAGGCTTGCAGTGCCGGGTGCTGGTGCAGGTTGTGGTTCAGGCTGTGGGGGTCGAAGGTCCAGTTGGGCAGTTGACCGCTGGGAGCTTCGTTGGCGGCCGCGCCGATCCAGCGCTTGAGCGCGGCACGGGCCTGGGCACGTTGCTGGGTCAACTCATCGTCGCGCCCGGCCAGCTCGGCGGCTTCCTGCCGGGGGATGACCGCGTCGGCGGCCTGGCCACGGCCGCCGGCCAACTGCGCACGCACGGTGTCTTGCAGCAGACGGTTCTGTTGGTAGAAGTCCTTGAACAAGGCTTGCTTGCGCGCGACCGCATACGCCCGAATCCATGCCTGGGCCGTGGCCTGGCGCACGTTCAGGCGCTCGATGCGCCCCTCGGCAGCTGCCCGTTCGATGGTTGCATCGGCCAGCTCGACCCGGGCCTTGCGCTTGTCGCGGCTGGGTACTTGCTGCTGGATACCGATCATCTGTTGCGTCATCTCGTCGCCATACAACGTGCCGCGATTGGGCCCGCCAATGGGAAAGTTCTGCAGGCCGATCACCACCTTCGGGTCGGGTAGTTCGCCCGCCGGGATCGCCGCCTGGGTGGCGGCCTGCAACTTGGCCGACTCGGCCTGCAGCGACGGTGCATTGTTTTGCGCCAGGCGCAGGGCGTCATCCAGGGTCAGCGCACTCGCCAACGCCGGCCACGCCAGCACGCCCACCACCAGGGCGCGCATGTAGGAGGCATTCATGTTGAAAATTCCTGTTCCGTTGCGCTGTGCACCGCGTCAGGCGGCCCACAGCAAAACCATCCCGGTCAGGGGATGCGTCTTGAGGTGCAACAGAGATCAGGAACGGGGTGGGCGCCAGACGCCGGACGGCGTGCGGTCAGGGATGAAATCCGAAGAGGCGCTGACGCGCAGCGGATGGGCCGAGGGCAACGGCGCCTTGAGCACCGCCAGGGACAGTTGCAGCAGGCTACCGGTCTTGCATTCCTGGCCGGGTTTACAGGCTTTGCCATGATCAGCGCCGTCCTGGCAGCAGTCGGGCGACATGTCGCTCATCATCGGCATGCCCGACATTTTCATCGGGCAGGGCTCGGTGCTCGACGGCACACCCGCCATCCCGGTCAGGGGAAGCGTGAGGCTCAGCAGCAGGACCAGGACTAAACGCAGAAGGCGGCTCATGGGGCGCGAGTCTAGCCAAGCACGGGTTAAGCCGCTATTAACAATTGCGTGAGACGTTGGCCGTTACCCCATCAGGTCCGCTGGCTGAACCTAAGCTGTGATATCGAACACAACATTGACATGGAAGGGTGGCTCCTGATTCTTCTGCACCATGCAGTCGAGGCTGCCGGCTGCGCGACCGCTGGCAGGTAGAGAGGTGAAGTTCAACGACCCTCTGATGGCATACGCAAACCCAAAGGAGTCCATCACCGCGAAAAGAGCTCGGGCTTCACGGTTACTCCCTAACACGTAGGTAAGCGCCGTCTGGTCAACGTCCAGCAAGATGGCAACATAGTTCTGAATTCCTAACTCGTTGTACTGCCTGCCAATGATTTCAAAGTAGTTCTTGCTGATGCCGCCGCCATCGACTTCCCTGAGGCTGACAACTGCCGCGTCAAAGTTCTGGTTTGGCAAAGGCCCTCCTACGACGTCTCCTCGCATATAGCCTGTACCTGTAACCGTTGGCAGCCGTACCGGTACTGGCTGGGTAATAAAGCCCGCCAGGTCGATCTGGCCCTGACTGACACTGATGTGTTGGCTGCCGTTTTCTCCCGGGAAGTTGAACGTCCCCGTCAACGTGTCCTTCTGGTCCAATGAAACAGTGAGACTGCCATTTACAGCCGTGTACGGCGTGACACCACCAAGCTCATGAGCCCAATAGATACCCCGAGCAGTAACGCCAAGCACGAAGGTGTGCGACCCACTGCCCGCAATGATGTTCGGTATACGAAAATTGAAACCGTTGAAATCATTGACCGTGGGTCCCAACCTTTGCGTTGCCGCAATGTGTATATATCCACCTGATCGGTACATCAGCATTTCACCGGGATCGCCAATAAACGGTTGGTTCGGTGGAATGACTTGTGGGTTGACGACAGTTGCCGTCAATGTGCCGGTAGTTTGATTCATGACCGTGCTCTCAGTGAGTTGGGACTTAAACAAACTAGGCACTTTCAGAGCCCGGCGATACTGTCAAACTTGACAGGTATAAGCCTTCGTACCCGTAAGACAAAAAAAGCCGCGCCTGTGGAAACAGACGCGGCCTTGAGAAACCTGAGCGAGGATCAGTGCATGAAGATCGCAATCAGGATGATCACCGGGATAGGCACACCGAGGAACCAGAGCAGTAATGAGCGCATGTTGTTCTCCTTGAATTGATTAACGAACGAAGTGTTCGGTTTCGACATACACCACGGCATCGCGGCGGCGACCGCCGAAGGTGGCGGCGAGGCTGGCGAAGAACGCACCGATCAACAGGGCGACGAAGGTCCACAGCGAGGTATACGCAGCCACTTTTGCGGCGGTTTCCGCAGCTTGCTTGGCTTTGAGCTTGGCGTCTTCCACCGCTTTACGGGCGTCGCCGTAGACTTTGTCGATGCGCGCTTCGGCATCCGCCTGGCTGAGGTTGGTGCGCTGGCTGATCAACTGGGCCAGGTAGGCACGGTCTTCAGGTGCAAGCTGGCCGTCGTTGCTCAGGGTGCGGGTGAAGATGCGGGCCACCACGCCATGGGCGGCGTCATCGCTGACGGCGACCGGGCGATCATCACGGAACAGGCTGTCAACGTAGTAATCGAAATCGCCGCTGTTGGCACCTTTGGCGGCACTGCCGGCGGCTTGGGTGATACCGCTGGCCGCACCGGCTGCAACGCTGGCACCGGCTTTCACGCCACCGCTGACCACACTGCTGACCGAACCGACCACCAATACCGCAGTGACCAGCGTGGCAACGGCCCAGGCCAGGAAGCCATGGGCGGTGTCGCGAAAGTACACCTCATCGCCATGCATATTGGCCCACTTCACGCGCAACCGGCCGGCGATATAACCGCCCAGGCCGGATGCAACGATCTGGGTAAAGGCCAGCCAAACAATCGTGGAAATACCCAAGCCCTTGGCACTGATACCGCTATCGGCCCACGGCGACACTGCCGAAAAGCCCAGGCCGAAGCCCAGCAGCACCAGGATCAGCGACAGCGCAGCCGCGGCGGCGGCCCCGGCAAAAATCGCCCCCCAGGAAACCCCGGAGAGCGCGCTCGACTCTTGCAGCGTGGATGAGGATGTGATCATTGTTGTTTTGCTCCAAGGCAGAAAAATAGTGTTACAGGTCTCAAAAGGGACAGTGCAGGCACCATGCCAGCCTGGACAAAAAATAAAATCCTTAGATTTCAATGAATTAAGTAAATTGAACTAACCTGATCCATGCAACTTGCAAGAAATGGCCGTTTGAAGCGGGCGTTATGCATTCCCCGGCAGGCGATGAAATCTGTGTCAGTTTTGCCAACATGAAGTTTTATTTAGGAAGCATTCAGCCGTTTCTTGGCAAAATGCTCCCACTTCTAGTGTGAATCGCTCACCAGGTAATCCTATGACCCGTATTTTGACCATCGAGGATGACGCCGTAACGGCCCGCGAGATCGTCGCCGAGCTGAGTAGCCATGGACTGGATGTAGATTGGGTAGACAACGGCCGCGAAGGCCTGGTCCGCGCCGTGAGCGGCGATTACGACCTGATCACCCTCGACCGCATGCTGCCGGAACTCGATGGCCTGGCCATCGTGACGACCCTGCGCACCATCGGCGTTTCCACGCCGATCCTGATGATCAGCGCCCTCTCCGACGTTGACGAACGCGTGCGTGGCCTGCGTGCCGGCGGTGATGACTACCTCACCAAGCCGTTCGCCTCGGATGAAATGGCCGCCCGCGTCGAGGTGTTGCTGCGACGCAAAAGTACGGTCAAGGAATTCGAAACCGCCCTGCGTGTGGCCGACCTGGAGCTAAACCTGATCAGCCGCGAAGCCAGCCGCGCCGATCAACCCCTGAGCCTGCTGCCCACCGAATACAAACTGCTGGAGTTCCTGATGCGCAACACCGGGCAGATCCTGTCGCGGATGATGATCTTCGAGGAAGTCTGGGGCTATCACTTCGACCCCGGCACCAACCTGATCGACGTGCACATCGGCCGTCTGCGCAAAAAGATCGACCCACCGGGCCTCACGCCGCTGATCCGCACGGTACGAGGCTCCGGTTATGTCATTGCTGAACCCCTCTAAAGGCTGGCGCTCCTCCAGCAGTCGCCTGCTGGCGCTGTACAGCTCGCTGTTCGTGGCCTGGAGCTGCATCCTCATGGGGGTGCTGTATTACGAGGTGTCCGGTTACCTGGGCGACCTGTCGCGCCACTCCCTGATGCAGCGCCAGCACCTGTTCCAGCGCTTCGACGGCGAGGAACTGGTGGAGGCCCTGACCACCAGCATGACCTTCGACATGAAGGGCGTGGATGCCTACGGCCTGTTCGATGAACAATTCCGCCCCTTGAGCGGGCCGATTCGTGCGATCCCGCCGGACCTGCCGCTGGACGGCAAGATCCACGCCCTGGCCAATTGCGTCGAGTCCGACGACCCCAAACTGCCTAAAGACAGCTGCGACGCCGTAGCCACCCACACCGAAGACGGCCGTTGGCTGGTGCTGGTGCGGGCCAACGGTTCGCTGTTCGGCGTGACCCGGATCATCTGGCATGCCCTGCTCTGGGCATTGTCCCTGACGATTATTCCCGGCGCGGCCGGCTGGCACTTGCTGCGCCGCCGCCCGTTGCGGCGTATCCGTGGGATCCAGGCCAGCGCCGAAGCCATCGTCGCCGGCGACCTCACCCACCGCCTGCCGCTGTCCAACCGGCGTGACGAACTGGACATGCTCGCGGCCATCGTCAACGCCATGCTCGACCGCATCGAGAAGCTGATGAACGAGGTCAAGGGCGTGTGCGACAACATCGCCCACGACCTGCGCACCCCGCTGACGCGCCTGCGTGCGCAGCTGTATCGCATCAAGCAGGAGGCGGAGGCCGAGTCCGACTACGCGGTGAAACTCGACGATGCGATTGCCGAAACCGACACCCTGATGGCGCGCTTTCGCGGGCTGTTACGCATCTCCGAGCTGGAGGACCATCAGCGCCGCTCCGGTTTCCTGGTCATGGACCCGCTGCCGCTACTGCGCGAGTTGCACGACTTCTACCTGCCCCTGGCCGAAGAAGGTGAACTGCAACTGAAGCTCGAAACCCCGGAGTCCCTGCCATGGATCACCGGCGACCGCGCCCTGTTGTTCGAAGCCCTGGCCAACCTGCTGAGCAACTCCATCAAGTTCTCCCCCCCGGGCGGCGCGGTGATTCTGCGCGGGGTCAACGATGCGGGCAGCACGCGCATTGAAGTGCACGACTCCGGGCCAGGCATACCGGCGGCAGAGCGGGATGCGGTGTTCCAGCGTTTCTATCGCGTGGATGAAAGCGACCAGCAAGGTGGGTTTGGATTGGGCTTGTCGATTGTGGCGGCGATCATCAACTTGCATGGCTTCAAGTTGGACGTGGGTACGAGTGAGCAAGGCGGTGCCAGATTGGTTCTGGAGTGCCGCCAGCAACTGATGCCCGAGGCCTGAGAACATGGGCGTCCCAATGTGAGAGGGGGCTTGCCCCCTCCCACATTGGACTGGATCAGGCCGGGAAGTTGGCGCGTAGGGCCTCAAGACCACCGCTGTAGACACCGGCAAACAGCTCCTCAACCGCCGCATCCGTAGTCCCCGCCACTGGTGTAAACACACCGGACCAGGTCACTTTCGCCGAAGCGTCCGTCAGCGCCTCAACCTGCAACGTCGCCAGATACGCACTCACCGGAAACGGCGACTGCTCGATGGTGTAGCTGTAGGTACGTCCGACGTTATCAAAGCTCTGCAAACGCTCGACGATCACTGCGCCGTCCGCCGTTTGCAGGTGACGCACACGGCCACCATCGCTTGGCTCGCTTTTGACAATCAACGGCAACCAGTCCGGCAGGCTGTTGAAGCCGCCGACCAATTGCCAGACCTGATCGGCCGACACCGGGATTTCAATCACAGAAGAGGCTGTTGCCACGATAAATACTCCAGAAAATGAAAAACAATTCAGATCGCCATGCTGTCGACAACACCACCGTCGACGCGCAATGCGGCACCGGTTGTCGCAGAAGAAAGCGGTGAAGCAATGTACGCCACCAGGTTGGCGACTTCATCCACATTTGCCGCGCGCTGGATGATTGATGTCGGCCGCGCATTGCGCACAAACACGTCCGCCTCATCCCGCGCGCTGCGCCCGGATTTTTGTGTGGCGTCCTTGAGCATCTGCTCCAGGCCGTCGGTAAAGGTCGGGCCGGGCAGCACGGCGTTCACCGTCACTCCCGTGCCCGCCAGGCGCTTGGCCAGGCCATGGGACACCGCCAAATTGGCGCTTTTGGTCACACCGTAATTGATCATGTCCGCCGGGGTGGCCACGCCGGATTCCGACGACACGAAGATCACCCGTCCCCAGCCCTGCCCGACCATGCCCGGCACATAATGCCGCGCCAGGCGTACACCGGAGATCACATTGACCTCATAGAAGCGCGTCCATTCGCTGTCCGGGGCATCGAAAAAATCCACATCGTTGAAGATGCCCAGATTGTTGACCAGGATGTCGGCACGCGGTTCGGCGGCGAAGAGTTTCTCTGCGCCCTCTGCGGTGCCAAGGTCAGCCACCAGCCCACGCAGGTCTGCGCCTGGGACAGCCTGACGGATACTCGCCAGTGCATCGTCGACCTTGCCGGCTTCACGCCCGATCACCACCACGGTGGCGCCGGAGGCTGCAAGCGCCAGGCTGATGCCCAGGCCTATGCCGGCGGTGCTGCCGCTGACAATCGCTACTTTGCCGCTTACATCGATTTTCATGCTGAGAACTCCTGAAGTTAAAGCGGCAGGGGCGCACGGTCCGAAATCAGTCGGGCCTCACGCAGGGCCTGCCAGAAGGCTGCCGGGATCTGTTCAGACAACGCCGCAACGTCTTCGGCAATCCGCCCCGGACGACTGGCACCGGGAATCACCAAAGGTGCAAAGGATCGCTGTGGCCGTTGAGCAAATTCTAGACTGCGGAGATCTTCAGGAAGGTGCTGACCAAGCCCACAGTCTGATCACCCCATCAGTTCCTTCAACCGAAACCACATCATCCCCAACGCCAACAGCGGTGACCGCAATGCCTTCCCGCCCGGAAAGGTCATATGCGGCACCTGGCTGAAAATATCCAGGCCGACACTGTGACCGGCGTGAATCCCCTCAGCCAGCAACCTCGCGCACCAGTGCGTCACGTTCAGCCCATGCCCGGAGTACCCCTGGGCGTAAAACACATTGGGGTACTGCTTGAGCCGCCCCACCTGCGGAAAGCGGTTGGCGGTAATACCGATCTTGCCGCCCCACTGAAACTCAATGGTGGTCTGGGCCAGTTGCGGGAACACCTTGAGCATTTTCGGCTGCATATAAGCGGCGATGTCCACCGGATCGCGGCCGGAGTAATGACAGGCGCCGCCGAATAACAGGCGGCGGTCAGCGGACAATCGGTAGTAATCCAGGCCGACTTTCTGGTCGCACAGCGCCAGGTTCTGCGGGATCAACTGGTTGGCCACATCTTCCGACAACGGCTCGGTGGCGATGATGTAGCTGCCCGCCGGGAGCACCTTGCCGCTCAGGCGCGGTTCCAGTTCCTCCAGATGGGCATTGCAGGCCAGCACCAGGTGGTCGGCGCGTACCGTGCCGCCTGAGCAGCGCACTTGCACCGTGTCGCCGTGGATCAGTTCAAGCACCTCGGTGTGCTCGAAGATCCGCACTCCAAGAGACTCGGCCAACTGCGCTTCACCCAGTACCAGGTTCAGCGGGTGCAAGTGCCCGGAACCCATGTCCACCAGTCCCCCGGCATACACCGTCGATCCGACCACGTGCTGCATATCTTGCGCGCCGACCAGGCGGGTTTCATGGGCATACCCCAGCTCCGCCAGGTGCGCCTGCTCGCCCTTGAACGCGGCGAATTGCGCGGGCGTGTTCGCCAATTCACAAAAGCCCCAGCGCAGGTCGCAGTCAATCCCATGCTCGCGAATGCGCTCGCCCACCAAGGCCACCGACTCGATACCGGCGCGCTCCAGGTAACGCACGCCCTCCTCGCCCACGTATTTGGCAAATCCCGACACGTCATGGCCGATACCGCGAATCAACTGCCCGCCGTTGCGCCCGCTGGCGCCCCAGCCGATGCGCCGGGCTTCCAGCAGGATCACCGAGAGCCCGCGCTGGGCCAGTTCGATGGCGGTATTCACGCCAGTGAACCCGCCGCCGATCACGCACACATCGGCGCTCAAGTCGGCGCCCAATGCGGGGCGCTCCGTCAGGGCGTTGGCCGTGGCCCGGTAGTAGGACCGGGCGTGGTCAGTCGACTGCATCATTTGTTGGTCTTCACTTTGCTCCAGGCGCGGGTCATCAGGCGCATGGTCGCCGGGGTCGGCGTGGTGGAAATATAGAGTTTGTCGAGCACCGCCTGCGGCGGGTATACCTCGGGGTTGTTCACCAACTCAGGGTCCATGAACGCCTTGGCCGCCGGGTTGGCGTTGGCATAGCCCACCGAGGCGCTGACCTTGGCGATCACCTCAGGATCGAGCAGGTAATTGATAAACGCATGAGCTTCCTTGGGGTTGCTCGCATCGGCGGGAATCGCCAGCAGGTCGAACCACAGGTTGGAACCTTCCTTGGGAATCGAATAGGCGATGTTCACGCCGTTCTTGGCCTCCCTGGCGCGGTTGGCGGCCTGGAACACGTCGCCGGAATACCCGAACGCCACGCAGATATCACCGTTGGCCAGGTCCGAGATGTACTTGGAGGAATGGAAGTAGGTGATGTACGGCCGCAACGTCAGCAGCTTGGCCTCGGCCTGCTTGTAGTCCTGCGGGTTCTCGCTGCGCGGGTCCTTGCCCATGTAGTTGAGGATCGCCGGGAACAGCTCATCTGCCGAATCGAGGAAGGCCACGCCGCACTGGTTGAGCTTCTTGATGTTCTCCGGTTCGAACAGCACCGCCCATGAATCGATGTGGTCGATGCCCAGCACCTGCTTGACCTTGTCGACGTTGTAGCCGATGCCATTGGTGCCCCACAGGTACGGCACCGAATGCGCGTTACCCGGATCGTTTTTCTCCAGCAGCGCGAGCAGCTTGGGGTCGAGGTTCTTGAAGTTGGGCAACTGCGCGCGGTCGAGCTTGAGGAACGCACCGGCCTTCACTTGCCGCGCCAGGAAGTGGTTGGACGGCACCACCACGTCATAGCCGGTGCGGCCGGCGAGCAACTTGCCTTCCAGGGTCTCGTTGGAGTCGAACACGTCGTAGATCGGCTTGATCCCAGTCTTGGCCTGGAAGTCGGCCAGGGTGGTCTCGCCGATATAGTCGGTCCAGTTGTAGATACTGACTGTCGACGCCGCCTGGCCGGTAGCGCTGAACGCGGCCACCAGGGCCAGTGGGAGAAGCTGTTTTACAAGACGCATATCGACACCCCTTTATTGGTTTTTTAGACGCTCAACAGCAGGAACTCACGCTCCCAGGAACTGATCACCCGCTTGAAATTCTCGTGCTCGGCGCGCTTGACCGCGACGTAGCCGCGCACGAACTTGTCGCCCAGGTACTGCTTGACCGTGTCGCAGTCCTCCATGCGTGCCAGCGCATCTTCGAGGGTGAACGGCAGGCGCAGGTTACGACGCTCGTAGGCACGGCCTTCCACTGGTGCGCTGGGTTCGATCTGCTCGACCATGCCCAGGTAGCCACACAGCAGACTAGCCGCAATCGCCAGGTACGGATTGGCATCGGCGCCGGGCAGGCGGTTTTCCACGCGCATGGCGTCGGGGCTGGAGGTGGGCACGCGCAGGCCGACGGTGCGGTTTTCTTCGCCCCACTCGACGTTGACCGGCGCTGAGGTGTCCGGCAGGAAGCGGCGGAACGAGTTCACATTGGGCGCGAACATCGGCAGCAGCTTGGGGATGTACTTCTGCAGGCCGCCGATATGGTGCAGGAACAACTGGCTCTTGTTGCCGTCGGCATCGACGAACACCGGTTTGCCGGTGGCGATCTCCACCACGCTCTGGTGCAGGTGCATGGCGCTGCCTGGCTCGTCGGCCACCGGCTTGGCCATGAAGGTCGCGGCCACGTTGTGCTTGAGCGCGGCCTCGCGCAGGGTGCGTTTGAACACGGTGATCTGGTCGGCCAGGTCGAGGGCATCGCCATGGCGGAAGTTGATTTCCATCTGCGCCGGGCCGTCCTCGTGGATCAGCGTGTCAAGGTCCAGGCCCTGGGCTTCGCACCAGTCGTAGACGTCTTCGAACAGCGGGTCGAACTCGTTGGCGGCGTCGATGGAGAACGACTGCCGCCCGGTCTCGGCGCGGCCGGAGCGGCCCACCGGGGTTTTCAGCGGCAGGTCCGGGTCTTCGCAACGCTGGGTCAGGTAGAACTCCATTTCCGGCGCGACAATCGGCTGCCAGCCCTTGTCGGTGTAGAGCTGCAGGACTTTTTTCAGCACATTGCGCGGTGACAGCTCGATGGGGTTGCCCTGTTTGTCGAAGGTGTCGTGGATCACGATTGCGGTGGGCTCGATGGCCCACGGCACCACATAAGTGGCGTGGGACACCGGGCGACAGACCATGTCGATATCGGCCGGGTCGAGCAGGTCGTAGTAGATCTCGTCGTCGACAAAGTCCCCGGTTACCGTTTGCAGCAACACACTTTCCGGCAGGCGCATGCCTCGCTCATGCAAGAACTTGTTGGTGGGCGCAATCTTGCCGCGGGCGATGCCAGTCAAATCACTGATCACGCATTCGACTTCGGTAATCTTGTGTTCTTTCAGCCAGGCGGACAGCTGATCGAAGGGGGCGTTCATAAGGACCTCGGCATGGGTTGGGTGCATGCGCCGGCTTGTACTCCTGGCGCATTGAGGTCTATCTTGAGGCCGCCGCCCGCCGGCATCTATCCACTTTGCACGCACCACAACGCACCAATAGAGTGCGCCCAGGCTCCCCATGACACAGGCAACCGCTTTGCGCGTACAGGCCTTCACCACCGGTGATGTGGCCGCTCAATGCAGTGCGACACCCGGCTGGGTGCAGCAGTACCAGCAGATGTCCCCGGGGCATTTCGCCGGGCGCATCCGCTACCTCGACCTGCAAGGCGTGGAGGTGTACGAAGAGTGCATGAACACCCGTGTCGAGCAGCACTTCAACGCGCCCGCCGGTTCCTTGGCGTTCTGTTTCGACGGCAGCGACAACGCGCTGTACCTGCTCAATGGCGAAAGCCGCAACACCTGGATCACCCCGGAAAACTACCGTGAAGTGGCGGTGGTGTTCGGCCCGCAGTTCGTGCAGCGGCATGGGTTGGAGGTGGCGAAGCTGGAAGGTTTGTTCATGGCACCGCTGACCGGCCAGCAGAACGCGTTGTTCGCCCGCTGGCTGAGTGGCACGCTGACACGCTTGTCCACGATCAGCGACCCCGCCGCGCTTATCCAGCAATTGCTCGACGATTGCCTGTTCATCCTCGACAACGCCTGCGTGTGCCTGGACCGCAGTTCCTTGCAGCGCCGCAGCGAGGAACGCCGGCTGATGGCGCGCATCGGCGAATGGGCAGCGGACGCGCCGGACGAGACCGTCAACCTGCTGGAACTGGCGCAGATTGCCGGCGTGCCATTGCGCCAGTTGCAGCAAGGGTTCAAGACCTACACCGGGATGAGCCCGGCGCAGTGGCTGCGCTTGCGCAGATTGAATGGGGCACGGCGGGAGCTGCTGAGTTCAGCCGGGACCACCGTGGCCGAGGTGGCGATGAACTGGTCGTTCTGGCATCTGGGGCGGTTTTCCAATAGCTATCGGGCGTTGTTCAAGGAGTTGCCGAGCGAGACCCTGAAGCGTTCCGTTTGAAATCCAATCCAAATGGTGGGAGGGGGCTTGCCCCCTCCCACATTGGGCTGCATTTCAAGGTTGGGATTTGAGGAAGGCGGCCATCAGTTGGTTGACCCGTTCCGCCGCCTCCAACTGCACCATATGCCCCTGCCCCGGCAGAATCTGCACTTGGGCGTCCAACCCCTCGGCGTGACTGACGGGGATGATTGCGTCGTCGCTACCCCAGATCACCAGACTCGGTTGCTGCCCCACCACCTTGCGCAGATCCAGACGTTGGCGCCCTCCCTCGAACAACTGGGCATTGAGTTGCCTCAAAGCCTGCGCCACCCCTTCCAACCGCTTGAACTTGAGCATGTCCTCCAGCATCTGCCGCGTCACCAGCGCCGGGTCGCTGAACAGTTGGGTCAATTGCGGCTTGAGCGCATTGCGGTTGTTGGCTTCGGTGAACCCTTGCAAGTAATCACCGTTGATATCCGGGCCGAGACCGGCGCTGGCGATCAGGGTTAATGAGGCAACACGCGCGGGCGCCTGGTCGGCCACGGTCAGTGCGACCAGCCCGCCCATGGAATGCCCGGCCAGGTGCACGCGGTCGAACTTGAGGTGATCAAGCAAAGCCAGCACCGCCTGGCTCAGTTCCTCGACATCGCCGCTGCGCAGTTGCTTGCCCGACTCGCCATGCCCCGGCAGGTCCAGGGCGATCACCCGGCGCTCGACGGCCAATGCCGGTTGGTTGAACAGCCAGTTGTTCAGGTCGCCACCGAATCCGTGAATCAGCACCAACGGCGTCCCCGCCTCGCCCAGCTCGAGATAGCGCAACAGGCGCCCGTCTATCTCGACCTTCTGCGCACTCGGTCCCGACGCTTCGGTTTCGGCACTGCTGGAAACAAAACCGGCATTGAAGCGTTCGATCACCGCATCGATCTCTGCTTCGCTGGCCTCGCCTTCCACCACGATGCCCAGCAACGCGCCCACCGGCCGGGTCTCGTCACTCAGTGCAAGCACGCGGCGCAGCACGCCACTGAACGGTGCCTCCACACTGCTGGAGAGTTTGTCAGTCTCCACGTCCAGCACTTCCTCGCCCTTCTCCACCCGGTCGCCGGGTTGCTTGAGCCAGATATCGATGCGCCCCTCGGTCATCGACAGCCCCCACTTGGGCATGGTCAAGGTATGGATCATGCGGCGCTCCTCTTGTTGGCGATTCGCAGCACCGCGGCTTCGATCTTTGCGGCGTTGGGGATATACAGGTCTTCCAGCGCATCGGAGAACGGCACCGGCGTGTGCGGCGCGGTGACCATTTCGATTGGCGCGCGCAGGAAAGAAAAGCCCTGCTGGGCGACCAGCGCACTGATATCGGTGGCAATGGAGCAGCGTGGGTTTGACTCGTCGATCACCACCAGGCGCCCGGTCTTTTCCACGCTTTCAAGGATGCTGTCGACGTCCAACGGACTGGTGGTGCGCAGGTCCAGCACTTCGCAATCGATGCCTTGGCGCGCCAGGCTGGTGGCGGCTTCCAGGGCGATGTGCAGCATGCGTCCGTACGTCACCAGGGTCACGTCCTTGCCCTCGCGGACAAAATTGGCTTCACCAAAGGGCACGGTGTACAGCTCTTCGGGCACCTCGCCTTGCAGGCTGTAGAGCATCTTGTGTTCGAGGAAGATCACCGGGTCGTTGTCGCGGATCGCCTGGATCAACATGCCCTTGGCGTCATAGGGCGTGGCCGGGCACACCACTTTGAGGCCGGGTATGTGGGTCCACATCGACGTGAGCATCTGCGAATGCTGGGCGGCCGCCCGCAGCCCGGCGCCGTACATGGCGCGTACCACCAGCGGTGTGGTGGTCTTGCCGCCGAACATGTAGCGGAACTTGGCGGCCTGGTTGAGCAACTGGTCGAGGCAGCAGCCGATGAAGTCGACGAACATCAATTCGCACACCGGGCGCATGCCACGGGTGGCGGCGCCGACGGCCATGCCCACGTAGCCGACTTCGGACAGCGGCGCATCGAGCACGCGGTCGGGAAACTCCGGATACAGGCCCTTGGTCACGCCGAGCACCCCGCCCCAGGCGTCCTGTTCGCCAGGGGAACCCGTGCCGCCGGACACGTCCTGGCCGATGATGAACACACTCTGGTCGCGGCGCATTTCCTGGGCCAGGGCTTCGTTGATTGCCTGCTGGTAGCTGATTTTGCGAGCCATAAAGTTCTCTCCACGAATGTTGTTGTTATGAGTGGTAGGCGACGTAGACATCGCTGAGCAGGTCGGCGGCCTGGGGCTTGGGGTCGGACTTGGCGCGGCGCACGGCGTCGTCAATAAGCTGTGCGACCTCGCCATCGATGCGCTCGAATTGCGCCGCGTCCAGCCAGCCTTCGGCGCTGCAACGCTGGCGGAACAGCGCCAGGCAGTCGGCGTTTTCCCGCAGGTTTTTCACTTCATCGGGGCCACGATAGGTTTGTGCATCGCCTTCGAAATGGCCGTAGAAGCGGCTCAATTTCACTTCGACCAAGGTTGGCCCGTAGCCCTTGCGCGCACGCTCCACGGCAACACCAAGCGCCGCGTACACGGCGAAGAAATCATTGCCATCGACGATCATCCCCGGCATGCCAAACCCCACGGCACGCTCGGCGATGTCCTTGCACGCCACCGACCAACCAGACCCGGTGGCCTCGGCATAGCCGTTGTTTTCCGCGACGAACAGGCACGGCAGTTTCATGATCGAGGCCAGGTTCATCGCCTCGAACACCGCGCCCTCGTTGGAGCCGCCATCGCCAAAGAACGCCACGGCCACGCCCTGGCTACCCTTGAGTCTGGCCGCCAGCGCCGCACCGGCGGCCAACGGCGCACCCGCGCCGACAATACCGTTGGCGCCGAGCATGCCCTTCTCCTGGTCGGCAATGTGCATGGAGCCGCCTTTACCGCCACACACACCGGTTTTCTTGCCGTAGATCTCGGCCATCATGCCGAACACATCCACGCCCTTGGCGATGCAATGGCCGTGGCCACGGTGGTTGGAGGCGATGCAGTCTTCATCGTTGAGGTGGGCCATGACTCCGGCGGCACTGGCTTCCTGACCGGCGTAGAGGTGCACGAAACCGGGGATCTCGCCGGTGGCGAATTCCACGTGCAGGCGTTCTTCGAAATCACGGATGGTGCGCATCACGGTATAGGCATGCAGCAGTTGATCGGTGGACAGGTGAGTGGACATCTTGTTGTTCTCCAGGTTGTCTCGGCACACAAAAGGCTGATCGTGGTCAGCTACAAGGCCTTCAGCACAGCCTGTGCCAAGGCCGTAAAAAACCTGGCATAACCTTGATCCAGAGCGGTTGTCGCAAGCAGGCCGGCGTCGCAGAATGAGACGCGGCATTGCAACTCGAAGGCGGCGTCTCAGCCGGTTTGAGACGCTGCGTCTCATGCCGGGCGGTTGGTCAGGCCGCGCTTGTCCCACCCGACGCATGCGCGCTTAATGGCGGGCATAACAACAAAGATCGAGAACCGGAGGCCTTATGCTCGCCGCGAACTCCAGGGAGCACGTCGACTGCGTCAGTCGCGTGGTCCGCAATGCTGATCGTCTGCCCCAGGCGCCGGTGCCGTCGCTGATCTTCGATTCATGGCGGCGCTCCATGGAGCAACACCACCTGGACCCCGGCTCCCTGCAGGGGCCACGCATCCTCAGCGAACCCTTGCTCAAGGAATGCCGCGAACGCGCCGAACTGTTCATGCGCATTGCCGGCGAAGCCGTCGGGCAACTGCATCACCGTGTGCGCCAGGCCGACTACTGCGTGATGCTCACCGATGCCCAGGGCCAGACCATCGACCACCGCGTGGACACCTCGATCCGCAGCGACTGCCGCAAGGCCGGCCTGTACCTCGGCACCTGCTGGTCGGAAGCCGAAGAAGGCACCTGCGGCGTGGCCACCGTGCTCACCAGTCAATCGGCGGTGACGGTGCACAAGCGCGACCACTTCCGTGCAGCCTTCATCGGCCTGACCTGCTCCGCCGCGCCGATCTTCGACCCCCAGGGCAACCTGCTGGGAGTGATGGATGCCTCGGCGCTCAAATCGCCAGATGACCGCCGCAGCCAGCACCTGATACGCCAGTTGGTGGCGCAGAGTGCCGAGGCCATCGAGAACGCCTTCTTCATGCACAGCGCCCGCCAGCACTGGGTGTTGCAAGCGCACAGCACGCCGGGTTATGTGGACAGCCAGCCCGACCTGCTGCTGGCCTGGGACCAGGACGGCCGTCTGCGGGCCTTGAACAGCAAGGCGCGCCAGGCCTTGCGCCGGCGCTTTGGCCAGGTGCCGGCACATATCGGTGAGGTGTTCGACCTGAACGCCTTGCGCGCCGTCACCGACCAGTCCACCCAGCAACTGCAGTGGCTGGGAGAACCGGGTGCGCTGCACGTGCGGGTCAACGCGCCGCGACGCAAACCGGCGCGGGCGCCCATGGTGCCCTTGGTGGATGCCCGTGTGGAGGAACACCTGCGCCTGGCCGTGCGGGTCAAGGACCGCAACCTGCCGGTACTGGTGCAAGGCGAAACCGGCGCCGGCAAGGAAGTCTTCGCCCGCCAGTTGCACGAACGCAGCGCCCGACGCAGTGGGCCGTTCGTGGCGGTGAACTGCGCGGCGATTCCGGAAAACCTGATTGAGAGCGAGCTGTTCGGCTATGTGGCTGGCGCCTTCACCGGCGCCGCCAGCAAAGGCATGCCGGGGTTGCTGGTGCAGGCCGATGGCGGCACCGTGTTCCTCGATGAAATCGGCGACATGCCCCTGGCCTTGCAGACGCGCCTGCTGCGGGTGATGGCCGAAGGTGAAGTGGCGCCGCTGGGCGCGGCGAAAACCCGCACCGTCGATATCCAGGTGATCTGCGCCAGCCACCGCGATTTGTCGGTGTTGGTCAGTGAGGGCAGCTTTCGCGAGGACCTGTACTTTCGCCTCGGCTGCGCGCGCTTCTGCCTGCCGCCGTTGCGCGAACGCACTGACAAACTGGCGCTGATCAACCGCTTGCTGGAACAGGAAGCGCGCAACAGCGGCATCACGGTGGGAATCGGCCAGGCTGCGCTGGAGTTGCTGTTGGGGTACGCGTGGCCGGGCAATGTGCGGCAACTGCGGCATGTGCTGGCGTATGCCTGTGCGGTGTGTGAGGGCGGTACGGTGCAGGTGGCGGATTTGCCGGTGGAGGTGCGTGGGGAACAGGTTGAAGCATTGACGGAAGATCGTGCGAGCCCGGAGCGCCAGGTGGTGCTGGATGCGCTGATTCGGCATCGCTGGAAGCCGATACCGACCGCGCAGGCGCTGGGGATCTCAAGGGCGACCCTGTACCGCCGCGTCAACCAACTGGGCATCGACATGCCGAACAAAACCCGCTGATACAACGGGGTCAACACTGTGGGAGGGGGCTTGCCCCCGATGGCGGTGGACCAGCTAATACTTCCAGTGGCTGACACACTGCTATCGGGGGCAAGCCCCCTCCCACATTGGACTGGGTACATCTGAGATGTCAGCGGTAGACAAGGCCCCCGTCGATCAGCGGCGATTGCCCGGTCATGTAGTCCGCATCCGGCCCGGCCAGGTACGCGACCAGCCCCGCCACATCCTCCGGCGTCTGCGCCCGGCCCAAGGCGATGCCATCCACGTATTTCTTGTAGGTCGCACCGACTTCGGCACCGGTGATCTCGGCCATGCGCTTGTCGATCTCGACCCACATATCGGTGCCCACCACACCCGGACAGTAGGCATTGACGGTAATCCCGGCGCTCGCCAGTTCCTTGGCCGCCGCCTGCGTCAAGGCACGCACGGCAAACTTGGTGGCCGAGTACACTCCCAGAAGCGCAAAACCTTCATGGCCGGCGATGGAGCAGGCGTTGATGATCTTGCCCTTCTGCTTGAGCGCCTTGAATTTCTTGCCGGCGGCCTGGATGCCCCACAACACGCCCTGCACGTTGATGCCCAGGGTGCGCTCGACCTGTTCCGGGCTGACGTCCAACAGCGAATCGATCTGCGCCACCCCGGCGTTGTTGACGATGATGTCGAAACTACCCAGGGTCTGGTGCGCATGCTCCACCGCCGCCGCCACCTGTTCGCGCTTGGACACGTCAGCGACGAACACCGAGGCCTTGCGGCCCAGCGCGACGACTTCGGCGGCCACGGCTTCAAGCTTGGCGCCATTGATGTCCACCAGCGCGATATCGGCACCGTCCTGTGCCAGGCGCAGGGCAATGGCCCGGCCAATGCCCTGCCCGGCGCCGGTCACCAGCGCGACTTTTCCAGCAATACTCATGGCGTTCTCCTGCAATTGATGAGGGAAGCCTTGTCTATCGCAGGTGCCCGGCGGGCTGTCGAGGCGCGGATGGATTGGCGTGTGGTGTGAGACGGGATGTCTCAAGCCGCGAATCATTCTCGCGAACTTGTAAAACTGCGCACTTATGCCTAGCTTATGCGCCCCCCGCCCGCGCTTTAAGGCCCTGCCCCCATGGTTTTGCGTTTTCGTCCCGTCGTCACCTCACGTTTCGCCCTCGGTTTGCTGCTCAGCGGCGGCATCGGTCACAGCCTGGCGGCTGACCTTGAACTGCCGGCAGTGAAGGTCCAGGGCCAGGGCCAGGATGAATCCGGCTACCGCAGCGAAACCGCTTCGGTGGGCGGCTTCGATGAGGCACCGCTGCTCGACACCCCGGCCTCGATCACGGTGATCAACGCCGCACTGATCAAGGACCAGCAAGCGCGCCTGCTCAGTGAAGTGCTGCGCAACGACGCCTCGGTGGGCGACAGCTATGCGCCCATCGGCTACTACGAGAACTTCGTGGTGCGCGGCTTTTCGCTGAATGCGGCGAGCAGCTACAAGATCAACGGGCGCACCATCACCGGCGAGCAGAACGTCGCGCTGGAGAACAAGCAGCAGGTCGAAGTGCTCAAGGGCCTGGCCGGCCTGCAAAGTGGCATCTCCGAGCCCAGCGGCGTGATCAACTACGTGACCAAGCGCCCGGAAGACGTGCGCTCGGTGACCATCTCCACCGACGATCGTGGCAGCGGTTATATCGCCACCGACGTCGGCGGCTGGTTCGGCAGCGAGCAACAATTCGGCCTGCGCGCCAACGTGGCCCACGAAAACCTTGATTCCTACGTGGAGCACGCCAACGGCCAGCGCGATTTTGTATCCCTGGCCTTCGACTGGAACATCAGCCCCGACGCCGTGTTGCAACTGGATGCCGAATACCAGAACAAGCAGCAACGCTCGGTGCCGGGCTACCAGTTGCTGGGCGGCACCGAGGTGCCACACGGTGCCTCGCCGAAGAAACTGCTGGGGCATCAGAGTGGGTCCAGGCAGGTGGGCATTGATTCGCTGAACCTCAACGGCAAGTTTGAATACCGTTTCAACGACCAGTGGAAAGGCAGCGTGAGTGCGGCGCGCAGCAAGGTGGTGATCGACGATTACAGCTCGTTTGCCTGGGGCTGCTATGGCTCGACCAGTTGCACCTCGAGCGTGCCAAACTACTTCAGCCCCGAAGGCAACTACGATGTCTACGACTACCGCAGCCCTGACGACACCCGCCGTGACGACGAAGTGCAGGCGGCCATGACCGGGCTGTTCGACACCGCCGGCCTGGGCCATGAACTGACCTTTGGCACCAGTGCGTTCCGCCGGGTGATCGACAAGCGCAAATCCGTCAATGAATACATCGGCACCACCAACATCGACGTGGACGCCCCTACGTTTACCCCGACTGACAAGCCGTTGAACGACAGCCACCGCAACCTCGACAGCCGTCAGTACGGCCTGTTCGTTACAGACCGCATCCGTCTCAACGAGCAATGGCAAACCATCCTCGGCGGTCGTGAAGTGCGCCTGGATGAAAAGGCCTTCGACAGCGTCACCGGCAACCAGGCCCGTCATACCCAGCAGTACGTGTTCCTGCCCCAGGCCTCGTTGATCTACAAACCTGTCGAGAACATCTCGCTCTATACCAGCTACAGCAAAGGCCTGTCCCTGGGCGGCACCGCGCCGTGGTTCGCCAACAACGCCGACGAAACGCTCGCCCCGACCACCTCACGCCAAATCGAAGCTGGGGTGAAATACGATTGGCGCCGCATCAGCTTCGCCGCCGCTGTATTCCAGACCCGCCAGGCCTACCAGTACGCCAAGCCGGATGGCACCGGTAAATTCGACTACGTGCAACAGGGCGAGCAAAAGAACACCGGGCTGGAATTGTCGGCCAACGGCTGGGCCACCGAACGCCTGCAGATCGCAACCAGCGTGGCGGCGATTCGCGCACGGGTGACCGGCAGCGGCACGCCGGACTACGAAGGCCACCAGGCGATCAACGTGCCCAAGTTGCGCGCCAGTGTGTATGCCGATTATGCGTTGCCGTGGGTGAACGGCCTGGCGGTATTGGGCGGAGTGCAATACAGCGCCAAGAAGTACGCCAACCGCAGCGGCAATGTGGAAGTGGGGGACTACGCGGTGGTGAATGTGGGCAGCCGCTATACCACCCAAGTGGACGGCTATGAGACGGTGTTCCGCCTGAGCGTCGACAACCTGTTCGACAAGCGCTACTGGCGCGACGCGGGCGAGTACATGGGCGATGACTACCTGTTCCAGGGCGCGCCATTGACGGCGCGCCTGAGTGCCTCGGTCAACTTCTGAGGCTTACTTAGGCATCTTGCGAAAACCCACGGCCAGGCGGTTCCAGCTGTTGATGGTGGCGATGGCCACACTCAGGTCGACCTGTTCCTGGGGGCTGAACTCGGCGGCCAGTGCGTTGAAGTCTTCATCCGGTGCGTGGGTATGGCTGATCAGGGTCAGGCTTTCGGCCCAGGCCAGCGCGGCGCGTTCACGCGGGGTGAAGAACGGCGTTTCACGCCAGGCCGACACGGTGTACAGGCGGCGTTCGGTCTCGCCGCCTTTGCGGGCGTCGGCGGTGTGCATGTCGAGGCAGAAGGCACAGCCGTTGATCTGCGAGACGCGCAGGCGTATCAGTTCCAGCAACGGTAGTTCGATGGACAGTTTGCCGACGGCGGCTTCCAGGGCGAGCATGGCTTTCATGGCGTCTGGGGAGGCGGTGTAGAAATCGGTACGGGTTTGCATGGTGATGCTCCAAGGCGGTGGGGATTGATGGCTAGGTTAGTCATCGGGCCTTGGGGGAGGAATAGCCAATTTGGGGTAAGAATGGGTGACCAATTTTTGTGAGTACATATCCGTTATTTAGGTAACGGCCGCTTATGGTTACGCCCTTACGGCGGCTCACTTTTGAAGAGCCGGAATGCCGGCCCAGTCAAAAGTAAGCAAAACGCTCTTGCCCCAACACTCGGCACCTCGCCTAGGCTCGGTGTGCCCGTAATCCGACAGTGATTTGGGGGGCCGCCGCCACGCGCCATCCATGGCGCGGGGCGGCTAAACCGGCATCCCTGCCGGTTTACCCCCCAAATCCCTGCCGAATTCCGGCCAGCGTGTTTGACGGGGCGCCTAACATCAAAATCAAAAGCAGATCAAAAGCCAGAGCCAGAGCAAACCACCCTTCAACTGATACATGAAGATCAAACTGTGGGAGGGGGCTTGCCACCGATGGCGGTGTGTCAGCCAACTCATCAGTGACTGACCCACTGCCATCGGGGGCAAGCCCCCTCCCACACTTTGACCGAGTACCGGCCATTCAATCCGGTCGGCTCTAAGGCCGCCGCGCTCTTGCTTTTGATCTGGGATCGCCCCGTCAAACACGCTGGCCGAACGCAGGCTTGAATTCGTGGGTAACCCGGCAGGACGCCGGGTTAGCCGTCCTGGGCCAGGGATGGCCCATGACGGCGGCCCACGGATTCAAGCCGGAGTGAGGGCACACCGAGCCTAGGCGAGGTGCCGAGTGTTGGGGCGAGGACCTTTTGCTTACTTTTGGCTGGGCCGGCATTCCGGTCCTTCCAAAAGTGAGCCGCTGTAAGGGCGGAACCATAAGCCGCCGTTACCGAAGCAACGGATATGTACTCAGTCAAACCAGTCAAACCACCCGAGCCATATGCTCCCCAATCCTCCCCCTCAACCACCGCTCCGCCGGATCATTGTCATGCACCCCACTCCACACCATCGACAACTCCGCCGCATCAATCGCAAACGGCGGGTCCTGCGCCCGTAGCGACGTCCCCTCCGTCAACGCACACGCCGCATAATCCGGCACCGTCGCAATAATCTGCGTACCGGCGAGCAACGCCCGCAACCCACTGAACTGCGGCACCGCCAACACCACCCGGCGCGTACGACCAATGCGTGCCAGGTCCAGGTCGATGTTGCCGCTCAAGTCCCCCGAAAACGACACCATCGCATGGGGCCGTTCGCAGTAGTCGTCGAGGGTCAGCGGTTCAACACCGTCATCCCCACGCAAGACCTTGCACGGAATATCCCGCAGCTTCTTGCGCTTGGCATTCGCCGGCAATTCCGTGGTGTAGCTCACCCCCACCGAAATCTCGCCGCTGGCCAGCAATGACGACATCAACAGATAGTTGGCCCGACGCACCACCACGACAATGCCCGGCGCCTCTTCGCGCAGTTGACTGAGCAACGGCGGAAACAGACCGAATTCGGCATCGTCTGAAAGGCCAATGCGAAACACCGCACAACTGGTGGAAGGGTCGAAATCCTTGGCACGGCTGACCGCGCCGGAAATGGTGTCCATGGCCGGTTGCAACTCCTTGAGTATCGCCACGGCGCGTGGCGTGGGCTCCATGCCCCGCCCGTTGCGCAGCAGCAACGGGTCGTCGAACAGATCGCGCAAACGTCCCAAGGCCGCACTCACCGCCGGTTGGCCCATGAAGAGTTTTTCGGCGACCCGGGTCAGGTTCTTCTCGAACATCAACGCCTCGAAAATCACCAGCAGGTTCATGTCGACGCGGCGCAGGTCGTTGCGATTCATGGTGATATCCAAACGGTTGGCAAGCTTACAGATAAACACGCAAAGCGCTGCCTGGATTGCACGCCTGTGCTGTCTATTCCAAGCCGGCACCTGGCGAAATTAACAACGATTAACTCGTCAGCCGGACGGTCCGGCAACAAGATTGGCCACGTCTACACTGCATCCATCCACCGGGAACGCTCCCATCGACTGCGGATATTTGTCATGGCCCGACTCGATCAATACGCCCCTCGCGTGTCCGCCACCGGTGGCCTGTGCCCACGGCGCGAGCGCATCGCCAAACAGCTGATCCTGGCCAACCTCGGCGAAAGCCTGGCCATTGCCGACCTCGCCCAGGCCTGCGCGCTGTCGCGCAGCCATTTTTCCCGTGCGTTCAAGTGCACCACCGGGCTGTCGCCGCAGGAATGGATCCGCCAACAGCGCATCCAGCGGGCCAAGGAGCTGATCGCCCAGTCATCCTTGAGCCTGACGCAAATCAGCCTGGAATGCGGCTTCTGCGACCAGGCGCACTTCTGTCATATGTTCACCCGCAGCGAAGGCGTCAACCCGATGACCTGGCGAAATCACCACTCTCGCTCTAAACCGCAAGTGATCGCGGCCTAGTGGTCCTGGCCTGCCTGGCCTATGCTGGCCGCTCACCCCGTTCCGAGCATGGCCACCCATGAACGACCTCAGCGACCAGGCCGTGCACTTCGGCCCCTACCGCATCCACCCGCGCCAGCGCCTGGTGCTGGAGGCGGGTCGCCCATTGCGCCTGGGGCGGCGTGCGGTGGATATCCTGCTGATCCTGCTGGAGCAGGCCGGCAATGTGGTGAGCAAGCAGGAGCTGATCGCCCGCGTCTGGCCCAGGAGCGTGGTGGAAGACGGCAACCTGCGGGTGCATATGGCGGCGTTGCGCAAGGCATTGGGCGATGGCCAGGCCGGGCAGCGCTATATCGTGACCGTGGCCCAGCGTGGCTACAGTTTTGTTGCGCCACTGAGCATCGAGCCGATGACCCTGCCAACCGAAGGTGCTGCCCAACGCCCGTGCCACAATCTGCCGCTGCGCCGTACCCGCATGCTCGGCCGCCAGGCCCTGATCGACAGCCTGGTGCAGCAACTGCCCGAGCAACGCTTTATCACCCTGACCGGCGCCGGCGGCATCGGCAAGACCACGGTGGCCCTGCGGGTCGCGGAATTGCTGATCGGGCACTACCGCGACGGCATCCGCTTGCTGGACCTGGCGCCGCTGAGTGCGCCGTCAATGATCCTGCCCAACCTCGCCGCCCTGCTCGACCTCACCCACGCCGAGCACGAACCCTTGCCCACGTTTGCGCGGCGCTTGCAGGAGCACCAGTTGCTGCTGGTGATCGACAATTGCGAGCACGTGCTCGACGACATTGCCCTGATCAGCGAAACCCTGCTGCGCCACGCGCCCCGCTTGCACATCCTGGCCACCAGCCGCGAGGCCTTGCGCGCCGAGGGCGAATACGTGCAGCGGCTGGAGCCCCTGGCCTGCCCACCCGCCACCGGCAACCGTGCCCAGGCGCTGGGCTACCCGGCCCTGCAATTGTTGATCGAGCGGGCCATGTCCCATCAGGACAGCTTTGAACTGAGCGAGGCCGAGCTGCCGCTGGCGATTGATATCTGCCAGCGCCTGGACGGTATTCCCCTGGCCATCGAACTCGTGGCGGCGCAGATCGAACGCTTCGGCCTGCCCGGACTGCTGGTGCAGATGGAAGACAACTTCCGCCTGCTAACCCGAGGCCGGCGAAGCGCCCTGCCCCGCCATCAGACCCTGCGCGCGACCCTGGACTGGAGCTTTGCGCTGCTGACCGCCTGCGAACAGATCTGCCTGCGTCGCCTGGCGGTATTTCGCGGCGGGTTCA
This sequence comes from Pseudomonas sp. FBCC-B1565, assembly GCF_059133265.1. Lineage (NCBI taxonomy): Bacteria > Pseudomonadati > Pseudomonadota > Gammaproteobacteria > Pseudomonadales > Pseudomonadaceae > Pseudomonas > Pseudomonas sp. FBCC-B1565. The sequence continues at coordinate 2,762,885 of NZ_CP101438.1, read as the reverse complement.
GCCTGGCCAGCGCGGCGGCGGTGATTGCCGGGGAGCAGATTGCACCGCACGAGGTGCTGAATTCGATCACTCAGCTGGTCGCCAAGTCCTTGCTCAATGTGGAAGCCGGCGATGACGAGATGGTCTACCGCCTGCTGGACATCACCCGCACCTATGCCCTGGAAAAACTCAGCGTCGCCCAGGAACTCGACGCTACCCGCCAGCGCCACGCCGAGCGCTGCCTGGCGCTGATGAACCAGGCCCAGGACGATTGGGAGCTGATCGCGACCCAGACCTGGATCGACCGTTATGCGCCACTGCGCGAAGACATCCGCGCCGCCCTCGACTGGGGCCTGGGCGACCAGGGTGCGCACCTGCTGGGCATTCGCCTGACGGTGAGTGCGATGCCGTTGTGGCAGGAGCTGTCGCTGCTGCGCGAACACGGCTTGTACGTGGGCAAGGCCCTGGCACGACTCGGGCAATCGAATGCGCCGAGCCAGCGCTTGAACATGGCCTTGCAACTGGCCCTGGGCAGTTTCTCCTATCACACCCAGGGCGGCACGCCGCAGACCATTGAAGCGTTCAGTTGCGCGCGGCGCCTGGCGGAAGCCGGCAAGGACCTGGCCGGCCAGCTGCGTGCGGTGTCGGGGCATATGGCGGTGAACCTGTGCTGCGGCAACTACCGGGAGGCATTGGCGCAGAGCCTGCACTTCGACCAGCTCGGCCCGCAGGCCGAGCCGTTGCTGGCCCTCAGTGCCCAGCGCCTGCGGGTGTTGGCGCAGCACTTCGCCGGTCACCAAGCCCTCGCGCAGCACAATGCCGAACAAGTGATCCAGCGCATGGCCCAGAGCGGCCATCTCAACCGCTTTACCCATGGCTTTGGCGTGCAGTACGACCAGAGCGTCGCCTCCCTGACCATCCTTGCGCGCATCTTGTGGCTGCGCGGTTATCCGGAGCGCGCATGGCGTACCGCAAGCCAGGCACTGGCGCTGGCCTTGCAGATCAACCATGGCACGTCGATCTGCTACACCCTGGCCCTGGCCGGGGTGGTCATCGCTCGCTATAACGGCGACAGCGGCATGGCCCACGAACATCAGGACCAGCTGCTGCAACAGGCGCAAAAGCACTCGGTGCAGTTGTTTCACACCTGGGCGCGTTGTTATGAGGGCACGCTGCCCATCGCGGATGTGCAGGGGTTGGGCCTGGTCGAGGATATCCTGGTGACCTTCAATGCAATCGAGGTCAGTGACGCGGCCTTCGAGCGCGCCAGCAGTGGCGCGGCCGGCTGGTGCACCCCGGAAATCCTGCGAGTGCGCGCCGAAAGCCTGGCCGATAGCCGTGCGGCAGAAGCCCTGCTGCTGGAAGCCCTGGGCCTGGCGCACCAGCAAGGCGCGCTGGCCTGGGAATTACGCTGTGCAACCTCGTTGGCAAGCCTGTGGCAGACGCAAGGCCGCATACAGGCGGCGCGCGACTTGCTGAGTTCGATCTACGCCCGCTTCACCGAAGGCTTTGCCACCCAGGACCTAGTCCGCGTACGCAGCCTGCTCGACGAGTTGCAGGACAAACGGCCGGCCTGAAAACGGCCCCAGGTAATGCCCATAGCCCTGCTGCAAACGCGCCACCTGCAACGGGTCGCGCAGTTGCGCCAGGGCGTAGCTGCGCACGCAATTGAGCAGGCGGTAACGCGGGTCTCCAGGGCCGGGGTCAACAGTCAGCAGCGACGTGCCAACAAGACGCCCCAGCAGGTAGCACAGGTCGGCGTGTTCCAACTCGGTACCGGCGACCAGTTCACTCAAGGTGGGCAATGTCACGGCCATCTTGAACAACCCCAATTGCAGGAATAGCCAGCGCTCCGGCAGGCTCAGGCGCTGGTAGGTCCAGTCCAGGGCCGCCGTCAGGGATTGGTGGCGTTCCACCGCGGTGCGCCGGCCTCGGGTCAGCACCTGCAAGCCTGCGCGCAACTGCTGCTGCAAACCGCGCACGCCCAGGGCATCGACTTGGGCGGCGGCCAATTCCAGGGCCAGCGGGATACCGTCCAGACGCCGACAGATGTCCCGCAGCGGCGCCAGGTCATGCAGGCGCAGCGCGAACCCTTGCTGGCTGGCACGCACCCGCGCAACAAATAACTGCACCGCCGGGTAAGCCATCGCCTGTTCGACACTGCCCTGGGCAGTCGGCCCTGGGATCGCCAGCCTGGGCACGCGTTGCACCCATTCACCGGGGACTTGCAGGCTTTCGCGGCTGGTCACCAGCACACTGACCTGAGGCGCGGTGTCGTGCAGCACACGCACCAGATGCCGGCAGGCGCCGAGCAGCAGGTCAGCACCGTCGAGCACCAGCAACAGCTGGCGCGAGACCAATTGACGGCACAGTTCGCTGGCGTGGCTGCAGGGCTCCAGGTGCAGCGCCGCAGCCAAGTGGCGCAACATGGTCAGCGGCGCCTCGACGGTAGCCAGGTCAACCCACCACACGCCGTCCCGGTAGCGCGGCAACACGCGCTCGGCCAACGCCAGGGCCAAGGTACTCTTGCCGACACCGGCGCATCCTGTAAGCGTCATCAGGTGTTGCCCGGACAGACGCCGAACCAGCACGCCCAACACCTCGTCACGGCCGATCACTGCACTGAGCCGCATCGCCAGGTTGTGCCGTGGCAGCGCGGCCGGCATCGCACCGTGTACGCGGGCCGCGAAACAGTAACCACGCAGAGGGTCATTCAGAATGAACTGTTGCCCATCGAGCACACGGCGCAGTGCAGCGATATGCACCCTCAGGTTGTTTTCTTCCACCACGCTGTTCGGCCAGACCCGCTCGATCAGGCTGGCTTTACTGATGAACTGCCCAGGCGCTTCGAGCAGCACCGTGAGGATATCCAGTGCACGCCCGCCCACAGGCACCGGCCAACCCGACTTGCTAACCAGCCGCTGCTGCCGGTGAAAGACATAGGCGCCGAAGCGAACCGTGCCATCAGCGTCAATCGCCTGAGGATTGTTCATATGTGCAATAGCGCTGAAACACCCGGCCTTGGGCGTTTGCGCATCCTTTTCCGTGGGCTTGACGCTATCTTGCCAGCTACCCGTGACAGGACAATGCTGGCACAGGGAGCGACACGGACATTCGGGTGCGCGAGACGGACATTCTGTCGTTAACTGAACTGCTGTCGGTATTGGGTCGGGTTGAGGCCCAGTTTTTCACTGAACAGAAAGCGCATGTGCCGCACGCTGCCGAAGCCTGCGTGAAAAGCCACGGTCTTGAGCGGCAGGTCGGTGGTCTCCAGCAACTGCCGGGCGCGGTCGATGCGCGCGCCTTGCAGGAAGACCATGGGCGTCATCTGCACTTCCTTGGCGAACAGCCGCGCAAAATGGCGGGCGCTCATGCCGGCCAACTCAGCCATGGACTCGATGGTGAACGGTTGGTCCAGATGCGCCAGCACATGGTTCTGCACCCGGGTAATCGTGGTCTCCTGCGGTGCCACCGCCGCCGTCATCGGGCTGAACTGGGCCTGGCCGCCCTGGCGTTTCATCACCACCAGCAACACCTTGGCCACGTCCACGGCGACTTGCTTGCCATGGTCCTGGGCCACCACCGACAGCGCCAGGTCGATGCCGGCGGTGACGCCGCCCGAGGTGATCAAGCGTCCGTCCTGCAGGTAGATGCGATCCGTTTCGACCCTCGCCTTGGGGAACGCCTTGATCAGTCGCTCGGTGTAGTGCCAGTGCGTGGTCACGCGGTGACCGTCCAGCAGCCCGGCATGCCCCAGCACAAAGGCCCCGGTGCAGATCGAACCGAAGCGCCGCGCCCGTGGGGCCGCGGCCCTCAGCCACGGCAGCAGTGCCGGGTGACATTCGTTATAGGCACCGGGGCCACCGGGCACCAGCAGCAGATCGTAGGCGTCCTGGGCCTGGTCCAGCAGCAGGTCCGTCTGCACCGCTACCCCATTGGAGGCGCGCAACGGACCGGGCTCGGTGCCAAGGGTGAGGATCTGGTAATGCGCCGCCGCCGGCAGGTAGCGGTTGGCAATGGAAAACACCTCGAGCGGCCCGGCCATATCGAGCAGCAGGAAGTCCGGAAACAGCGCCATGGCCACGGTTTTCATAGCAGGTAAGGTCCATCGGGAAGGAATACGGCGGGCATTATGACACGCTCGAAACTGTCAACCTGAACGAGACAGTTATTCAGTTTTCATCTTCTTAATGAATAACCCAGTAACCATTAACCTTCTTCTCAACGCCGGAGCCCTGCATACCGCAGCCCGCTCCCACTTGAGGACAAGACCATGCTGACCCTTCGCAAAGCTTCCGAACGCGGCGCCGCCAATCACGGTTGGTTGAAGTCGTTCCACACCTTCTCGTTCGCCAACTACTGGAACCCGCAGGAACAGGGGTTTTCCGACCTGCTGGTGATCAACGATGACCGTGTTGCCGCCGGCAAAGGCTTCGGCCAGCACCCGCACCGCGACATGGAGATCTTCTCTTATGTGCTCGAAGGCGCCCTGGAACACAAGGACACCCTGGGCACCGGCTCGGTGATACGCCCCGGCGATGTGCAACTGATGAGCGCCGGCAGCGGCGTGGCCCACAGCGAGTTCAACCACAGCCAGACCCGTGGCGTGCACTTTCTGCAAATCTGGATCGTGCCTGCCGTGGCCGGTGCCGAACCGCGCTACCAGCAGGAACACTTCAGCGAGGCCCAGAAACGTGGGCGCCTGCAGTTGATCATCTCGCCGGACGGTGCCGATGGCTCCCTCAGCGTGCGCCAGGACGCACGGGTGTATGCCGGGCTGTTCAACGGCGATGAAACCGCGACTCTGGACCTGCCGCCCGATCGCCATGTGTACCTCCATGTGGCCCGGGGCAGTGTTGAAATCAACGGCCAGCGCTTGCAGGAAGGCGACGGCGCCCGGGTGCGGGATGAGCGGCAGATCCGCCTGAGCCAGGGCGAGGACGCCGAGGTGCTGGTGTTCGACCTGCGCCCGCAGGAACTGCCGCAGATGCCATAACCGGCCCTGCGATGGCTCGCCCACACGAGCCATCGCTGGCGTCGATAGTCACCATCAGCCCAATGAAGTTCTCTTAAAAAATGCAACGCGTAACATCAAACCCATACCCGGCAACACTTAAATCAAAACACTCGGAGCACACAATCATGAAACGCCAAATCTTGCTTAGCCTCGCTTTCTCGGTACTCGCTGCCAATGCTTTTGCCCACCCGGTTGTGGCTGAAGGCGGTTCGGATCGCCTGATCGAAAGCCGCGTCGCCGAGGGTGGTGCAGACCGCCTGCAAGACAACCGTGTTGCCGAAGGTGGTTCGGACCGCCTGCTGGAACGCCGTGTCGCTGAAGGTGGTGCTGACCGTCTGCAAGGTAACCGCGTAGCCGAAGGTGGCGCCGACCGTTTGCAGGAACGTGGCCTTGCCGAAGGCGGTGCTGACCGCTTGCAGGAACGTGGCCTGGCCGAAGGCGGTGCTGATCGCCTGCAAGGCAACAACGCATAATCCCGCGCTGTTTGCGGGAACCCCAAACCGGCCTGATCAGCCGGTTTTTTTTCGCCTGTAATTCATGCAGGTCACGGTCGATCCACAGCAACGCCTTGCCGATCTGTTGCCGCGCCCCTGAGTCAAGCCGGCCGGACCAGGAACTTCTTGCGATACGCCGCCGGCAACACACCTACCCGTTGCTGGAACAGGCGACGGAATGAATTGCTGTCTTCGTAGCCCACCGCGTAGGTGATGCTTTCCAGGGTCATGCGGGTCGCCTCCAGCATTTGCTTGGCCCGTTCCAGACGCAGGGTCTGCAGGTAGGCAATGGGCGTGAAGCCGGTAGCCTCCTTGAAGCGCCGCTTGAAATTGCGCACGCCAAAACCGAATTGCCGAGCCACCTCGTCAATCACCAAGGGTTCGGCAAAGTGTTGTTCCAGCCAGTGCTGTACCCGCAGGACCTCACCGTCGCCATGGCTTTTGGGCAGTGACCACATGGCATACACCGATTGTTCGCTGCGCACGTTATCGATCAGCAGGTATCGGCCACAGGTATGGGCCAGTTCCGGCGAGCCGAACCGGCGGATCAGGTGCAGCATCAAGTCCATCGCTGCAGTCGCCCCGCCGCTGGTGATCACACGGTTCTCTTCGCAGAGGAGCTGCGCGTCCTCCAGGCTCACGTCGGTGTAGCGGCGCCGGAACAACTCGGCAAACGCCCAGTGGGTCGTGGCGCGCAGGCCCTGGAGTACGCCGGATTCAGCCAATAGAAAAGCTGCGGTGCACATCGAAGCCAATACCGCACCACGTGCGTGCTGTTTGCGCAGCCAGGGCGCGTACGCAGGAAAGGTCGGTAGGGCCTCCTTCAGCGTGAACAGAAAGCCCGGGATCAACACCAGGTCAGTCCGCACGATCTGCGCCAGCGCGTGATCAACCTGCAGGCGTTGACCACCCCAGGCCACCACGGCGTGACCGTCCAGGGAAGCCACTGCGACTTCGAAAGGCGGTGAGTCGGCAAACAGGTTGGCGGCGCTGAGCATCTCCAGGGCCGTGGTGGCGCTGGCGGCGGAGCAGCGATCAGCCAGAAGCAAGGTGATATGCATGATAAAAACCCGATTGCGTTTTTCGCATGTAATAAGTCATTTGTGCATCTACCTTAGCGGATTCCACGCCCCTACAGTGCTGCCTTTGAACAACTGTCAGGTGCTTTGGATGAATCTGTGGTTTCGCTTGCTCTTCATGCTGTCCCGGCGCCCCTGGCGCAAACTTGTGCATGGCCTGGACACCACGGTGGTGCGCATGCGCGTGTGGCCGCTGGACCTGGACATCAACCGACACGTCACCAATGGCCGGTACTTTTCCCTGGCGGACGTTGCCCGGATGGATTTCGTATTGCGCACCGGGGCCTTTCGCGTGGCATTACGCAACAAGGCGCTGCCGATCGTCGGCGATACCTGGGGCAAATTCCGTCGCGAGCTGAAGCTGTTCGAAGTGTTTGAGGTACACACACGCATGCTCGGCTGGGACCACAAGTGGAGCCTGATGGAGCACCGCTTCGTGAGCAACGGCCGGGTGGTCGGCGTGGTGGTGATGCGCGGGCTGTTCCGTTCAGCCAAGGGCACCCTGCCCCCGGGCGACTTTGTGAAGGAACTGGGCCTGGATGAGACCTCGCCACCGATGCCGCAATGGCTCAGCGACTGGGCGAAAAACTGCGATGACATGAGTGTGCAATTGCGGGGGGAGGAGCAGATTTGAATGCAGGCGCGTGGCGCGCACCTCTGCCTTCCCTCCTTAGCGATGCAAGGGTTTCCCCGATTCAGCAAAAAAACCGTTTGGGCTAAAATACTTATCGCACATTAAGAGTTTGCACTAGCATATGTGTACGCCCGTGCAAAACCCCTCGCAATAACCGCGCACTACCCCATTCCTTTCTGAAAAACAAAGTGGCGAATGTTAAAATTTGTCACGTTTTACCGTATTCAATTCGATTAGTATCTAAACGCTAGCAGCGATTGAACTGACGGCCTTGCATGCCGGAAAAGGGAGTAGGTGATGCATTTTTCCAACGTCCTCGCTATTGCACGGACTCAATCTAAATCGGAGGATTTTCGGGAGCTTATAGTTCGCACTGTAGCGGATGATTTGAAAGTCGATACACGTTACTACGAACAACTTGTTGACACCCAGGAAAGCCATGCAAGCTACCGCGCTATCATCATAGAAATCGACACCCCCGCGGCAAGCAATCAAACCCTGGATATAATAAGAAAAACCCGAAACAGCCATCCCAACTGCACCATATTTGTCGTCGTCACATTCGCCTCCAGTTTGAGCAAGACCAAATACTATCTGGCCGGCGCGGATTACTGCATCAAAGTGGCAGAGGCGTCCCCTGAAAAAAAGTTAAGCCTGTTTGATGCTTTTCTCAGTGAAGGTGAACGACTGAATCGTTGTGGCCTGGTGCTCGATCAGGATCGCATGTGCCTTTATGGTAATGGCAAGAAACTTGAAATATCCTTCGTCGAAATGAAAGTTCTGGACGCGCTTATACAGCGCCGACTGCTCAGTCACAATGAAATCGCCGAAGTCATGGGCCTTAATACCAAGTACTACGACTCCCGCGCCCTGGAAAAGTCCATCAGCCGACTGCGCAGTAAAATCAAGGCGCACTACGGTGACAACATTATTCAGAATATCCGTGGTTATGGTTACAAACTAAGCCGGGGAGTTATATGTGCCAGCCATTTTCAAACCGCCAAGGAACGATCCCACCGTGAATAGCGAAAAGGTAGCCCCTGCCGATGCTGTGGACTTCAGGCTTGCCAGGCAAGCCATCGTTGATCGCAGCCATGCACTTTGGGGCAACGAAGTCAGCGTTGGCTCACTGCAGGCTCACGAACTACCCGACAGTGCCTACCACAAGGCGCTGCAACGTATCAGCGCACCACATAAAGCCTGCAATTCCGTTGTCAGCCGCAAGTTCCTGCGGATCGATCAAGCCGCCTTGATGAACGAAGATCTCCACAAGAGCATTGTTCAGACCGCCCAGTCACTGGAAAAACGCAGACAGCCCTTTACGCTCAGTATTACCAATCCTCTGGATGCCCTGCCCGGCCCTGTCGAGCGCCGAGCGATGGTGCGTCAGTTATATAAGTTAAAAGACCAGTGCGCTGTCACCCTGGCCTACAACAATTACAGACTCGATACAAAACCGGCAGACCTGCTGATCGACCTCAAGCTTTACGACTACGTGAAAATGCCTTTCCCGGACTCCGCCCTGCGGCTGAGCCTGAATACGCGTTCCGGTCTGTTCGATCGGCTTTACGACCGCATGCTTGAGCTGATCAGTGCAACCCGGGTGTGCTTCATCGCCGACACCGTGGAATTTGCCGACAGTGCCATGCTGGCTAAAAACCTGCCGTTCGAATACTTTCAGGGCGGTTACTACTCCCCTGCCGATTGCTTATAAAAACCGCACTTTCATACTAACGGTGGACACGATGAGCTCCCTCAAGAAACACACCTTCACCCCCACACTTCCCGCCATCGCACTGCGAGACTTTACGCCCAATGCCGAATTGTTTCATTACGACTTGAATACATTCGCGCCAACAGAAACAGACCCTAAAATCCGTGCAAACAACCCTCTACACTCCAACTCCGACGACAACCGACGCCTGACAACCTATGTCATTACCCACACACTTGGCTTACCCTCACACTCTTTTAACTCTGTGCGACAAGAATCCAGACTCCCCATGCCAACGGATCACGACAGCACGCCCAATAACCCCACTCGGCCTACGGAGATAAACCCTGAGCGAACTCAACTTTATCCTCAGGATTTCTGGCTACTGACACAGCATGACCGCACCCTGGTCAAAGGCGGCTTACGTATTTCACTGACAACCATTGAATCGGCGTTGATTAAAAAGATGCTGCACCATGAAGAGCGTGTTGTCAGCAAAGAGGAACTGATCCGTAATATCGGACGCGAACCTGATCTATATCGCGGGTTGGAAATGTGCCTGAGCCGGCTGCAGGAAAAGTTCAAGCGTGCCAACGATGGCGAACGTTTGTTTCGTGCGGTCAGAAACCGTGGTTATTGCCTTACACAAAAAATCAAGAAACCACTGGAACTCACCCCGTCACGCCGCTAAAACAAAAAAACAAGAACGGATACTTTGATACCCACCCTGCCTATTAATACACACTTTTACCTGCCCATTTATAACACTCTCACACTAAGACGCCGCTGACCTTGTTATAAGTCGTCAGCCAATGCCTCCTGCCGTTCATTACTATCCGTGGGTACGCGACTGCGCGTGCCTATCTTTTAGTGCGGGTATTCCACCGCGTGATTAGACCCTGCCACCACCAGCGTGGTCACCACCGGGAGCAGAACTATGCTGAATAACACTAGAATGCATCGCAACCTGACCCCCAAGGGGTTGACGTTCTGGGGTCAGTGGATGCTTGCCTCGGGTTTGGTCGTTGCACTGTTATTTATGTTGGTCGTGTTCAAGACCGGCCAACTTGAGTACAACTACCGTGTGCTCGCGGCGTTTACCATACTGGCTTCATTACCGGCGTACAGTCTGTGTGATGTCTACAGCAAGAAAGATGACTATGGCGTGGGCTTGGGACGACTGTTCATGGGCTGGTTACTCACCGCTTTAATCGTGTTCGCGGTGGGTATCGCCTGCAATGCCACCGCATTGTTTCCATTGGACATCTTGTTGCTCTGGGCGGCGGTTAGTTACCCTCTGCTGGCCCTGTGTTATATCCCGCTGCACAGCCTGTCCCGGTATTACCATCGCCAACTTCACCAACGGCATAAGTCACTGATAGTGGGCACCGGCAAACTTGCCGTCGACCTGGCGAACACCCTATCTCGCCAAAAACGCTCGCCGTTGGTGGGACTCGTCGGCAGCCATGCCGAGGCCGCTCCGGATGCACAGGCGCAGATCCTTGGCGAGCTGCCGCAATTGCCGCAACTGATCCGCCAGCATGGCATTCGCCGTCTCTACATCACCCACTCGTTGCAGGACGCCACCCACATCGAGGCGTTGTACCTCAACCTGCTGGAGATCAGCGTGGATGTGATCTGGGTGCCCGACCTCAACAACATGCTGCTGCTCAACCATTGCGTCGCCGAAGTGGATGGGCTGCCAGCGATCTTCCTCAATGAAAGCCCGCTGACCAGCCGCCCCACCGCCGCCCTGAGCAAAGCGTTGCTGGACAAGAGCATCGCGCTGTTGGCCATCCTGGTGCTGAGCCCGGTGCTCCTGGTGTTTGCCCTGCTGATCAAGCTCACCTCCCCCGGCCCGGTGATTTTCAAGCAGGACCGTCATGGCTGGAATGGCCAGGTGATCAAGGTGTGGAAGTTCCGCTCGATGCGCGTGCATGACGACCACGAGGTACGCCAGGCCAGCCGCAATGATTCGCGCATCACGCCGGTCGGCCGGTTTATCCGCCGCACCTCTATCGATGAATTGCCGCAATTGTTCAACGTGCTGCAAGGCCATATGGCCCTGGTCGGTCCACGCCCCCACGCCATCGCACACAACGACTATTACTCGGGCAAGATTCACGCGTACATGGCGCGCCATCGCATCAAGCCCGGCATCACCGGGCTGGCGCAGATCAATGGATGCCGGGGTGAGACCGAGACTCTGGAGAAGATGCAAAAACGCGTCGACATCGACCTGCGCTACATCAACACCTGGTCGTTGTGGCTGGATATCAAGATCCTGCTGAAGACACCGTTTACGCTGCTGTCCAAGGACATCTACTAACCCCCGATCCTGTAGGAGCGAGCTTGCTCGCGAAGAACTCATAGGCGCCGCGTTTATCCAGCTATCACGCGTTGTCGTTGAGTTTCTTCGCGAGCAAGCTCGCTCCTACTGGCCTTACTCAGTGATCTTGTCGATATTCTTGTAGAACAATGCACTGTCGCGCCCATCGGTCATCGAATGCAGCGAATACGCGCGATTCAGGCGCGCGCCGCCATCGCGGGTCAGCGGTGCCCACACCAGGTTGGCGCGGCGCATCGTCGACAGGCTCATCAACTCATCAAACGGAATGGACAGGTAGAGGCCCTTGTCGAAGCTGCCTTCGCCAAACTCTTGCTTGGACACGTTGGTGCGAGTGATCCACGCACCAATCCGCACACCATTGTTGAACTCCCGCGAAAGATCCAGCGTTGCACCCCAGTCCCGAGCCAGGTAGCGACCGACACTCAAGGCCCCCTGCAGGTTGAATGGCAGGTCGGTATACCCGGTGATATGCCCGGTCACCGTGCGATAGTCGCGCAGGCTGAAATCCTGCTCGAAACCGCGCTGACGCACATAGTTCACATCGGCACCCACCGCCCAGCCCTGACCCATCGGCCGGTACAGCACTTCACTGCCCACACCGGCATACATCGATTCCAGCAAACCACCGTAGACCATGCCGTACAGGTCCTGGTCCAGGCGCTGCGCATGGTTGAGCTGAAAGGTCGGCAAGGTCACGTCGGCACTGGTCATGTACTTGCGCAGGTCGGTGCGTACCCGCGGCAAGCCCGTGGGCGCGTCGTAGGTGAACCCATCGTAGTTGTTCAGCAGATTGACGCTGAGCAAACCACTCCACCAGGTGTTGCGGGTGAAGCGGTACTCGGCATCGAGGTCGGCGGAAATCTGGTAGAGCAAACCATCCGGCCCACCGACGTTCTGCTTGTAGCCCAGGCCCAGCCCATAGCTGAGGGGCTTCGGCGTTTGGGTGTAGAGCACGGTCTGCGTACGCTCGCTGGCACGATTGACCTCGACCTGGCGGTGCAGGTCCTGCAAGGCTTCGCGCTGGTTGACCACCTCGCGAAAGGTCTGGCGCGGCACGCTGGTTTCCTCGATCGGCATGGCATAGCGTTCGCTGACCAGGGTGAACCAGTCGATCTGGTCATTCACGCTGTTGTCCAGGATACGACTGGCGCGCCCCACCGCCTTGGCGCTGTAGAAATAGCGCTGCTGTTCGCCATACACCAGCAACTCCGGACCACGCTGGGTAATGCGTTGCACATTGTAGCCGGCGTTATCGTGCAGGCGCAGGGACACGGCGGCCCAATCTACCTGGTCCGGCGGTGTGGTCGGTGGCTTCGCCGGCAACGGAGGAGCCGGTGGGTCATAGGTCTTGGCGGGTGCCTTGCGGCTGACAAAATTGGTGTGCAGGGTAATGCCGAACATCGCGGTATTGCCTCGCTCCCATGCGGCGCTCACGTCGACCGCATCGGCGAGCTTGTAGACCAGGCCCAGGTTGACCGGTGAAGCCTGGCGAAAGCTGTTGCTGCGTGGTTCATTTTTGTAGTCGTTGCCTTCCACTTCAAGCTTGAGGCTCAACGGCGCCCAGGGCGTCTGGTAGGCAACACCGCCAAACAGCGCGGGCCGGCCACGGAAATAGCCGTTGGAAAAACTGCCGGATCCTTCAGCGCTGGGACGCTCGTTGAATCGATCATCCAGCGCGCCCAGCGGGTTGCCAAAATCACCACGGCTGCCCAGGTAACCCCAGGCGATACCAGCACTGAAATCCACGTCGCCATACCGCTTGTTGGCCACCAGGTATTCACTGGAAAACAGCCCGGTGCCGCCCAGGTCCATGAACCCCAGCGCCACTTCCGGCAGCCAGTGGGTTTCCTGGTTCAAGCGCACCTTGGCGTCGACGGCCTTGTCCTTGTAACTCTGGCCGCCGCTGAACGACTCGGCGCCATAAGGACGGTTGGTGATCGCGGTGTAGCGGAAAGTGCCTTCCAGCCAGTCCAGTGGTTGCGCAGAAAAACTATAGCGGCTGTAGGGCTCGGTGCGGTTGGCGTTCACGCTGAGTTCGCCGGCGGGCGCCATGCGGGCGGTAGGCGTCTGCAGCAGCCCCACGCCGCCGAAATCGCTTTGGGTGTAACGGGGATCACCATGCGCGACGCCACACGGCACCAGCAGCACGGCCGCAATACATAATTTCAAGGCGTGACCTCGGCCAGGGGTTGGGTGGCGAGAAACTCGGCCAGTTGCTGATTCAGGTCAGGGGTGGGCGCACTCAGGTCATCACTGCGGATCGGCACCAGCAGCGTGGCGCCGGGCGCTGGGGGGGCGCCCTCTTCGCGGTTCCAGGGCGCAATGCCCAGGCGCGAGACCTTCCCGTCAGGCTGGATCACCCACAAATAATCAGCATCCGCCTCCACCAGTGGCGGGCACGCGGTGAGGTAATCGCGGGCTGCCCGCAGCGGCTCGAACGCCAGGCTGCACGCCGCAGCGACAGCCCCCACCACGCGCACCTGCGTGGGCCGTGGCGGGTACACCAGGCGGTCGCCATCGCTGAGCGGCAGGTTCGGCGCAAAGCCGACTTCCACCGCCACCGGGTCCAGCACCGCCACCTGGCGGCCAGTGACCGGCAAGGCCTGCACCTGCTGATACAAGCGTTCGGCAACACGGGCCCGGCCTTCGCGTGCGTCAGCCCGCGCGGCCTGGTGCAGGGTTTGCAAATCAAACAGCACACCGGCCTTGAGCCGCGCCTGGCGTTCCAGCAAGGGTTGATGCAACCAGGCCGCTCCCAGCCAATAACCCTGGGCATCCGGTTGCGACGGAATGATCGCGTCCAGCAAACGTGCATCGGGTGGCAGCGCGATAGGCCCTGGGGTGCGCACCTGGCCGCTGACGGTCACGGCGGCGTGGCTCGTACTGACGCAACTCCAGGACAGCAGCAGCGCCGTGAGTATTCGACCGATCATCGGGCGTCCTTGCGAGTGGGTTGCAGCTGGGTGATGGTCAGGGTCAGGTCGGGCGTGAGGTGCTGTTCGCTCTGCACGATAAAGCCGTCGACGGGGTCGACCCAGTAACGGTTGCGCGCCTGAAAACCGCTGGCCTCGACGTCTTCGTCCACCCGCAACAAGGCGTAGGGCGTGCCGAGGATCTCGACCGTTTCGATGCCCTTGCGGGTCATACGGCTGGTGAGCGTGATGCCCATGCGATAGCCGTCCACCCCATCGATCTGCCGCGTGCTGTGGTAGCCATCCGGCACACGGTGCAAGCCTTGCTGGAACGGCGACTGGTCCTGCCAGTGCGTGCCATTGAGGTCCACGCCCAGGCCGACCGTACGCACCACCAAGCCGTTACGCACCAACAGCACCTGCTTGCCGGAAGCCACCCAGAACTGCAGGTCGCCACGCTGGCGAATCAGCGCCATCACCCCTTCGCTGGACACCGTGGTGACTTTGATCTGGGCAAACGGCACTGCGTCCACCTGGGCCTGGGTCAGCTCCAGCGGCGCCGGCCCAGCCACGGCCGCCTTGAAGGTATCGAGGGAGGCGGTCATCAGCGGATTGCAGCCAGCCAACAGCCACGCCAAGCCGGTGTAAGCAGCGAATTTATGAGTGTTCACGCAGGTTCCACCCTATCGGCTGCTGGCTTCGCTCAGGTTGTTCTGAGTGGACGCTCCGATGCCGACGATCGTGGCGGAAGGGATCAACTGGCTGATAAAGCGGTTCCAGCGCGTGATATTCGCCGGGCCGACAAACACCACATCCTGGGGCTGCACATCAAAGCGCGTGGCCAGGGCCATGGCCGAAGGGGACGCAGCTTCCAGCTGGAACACTTTGGCCGGCTCGTTGGCGATGTTCTGCGCGCCGCGAATCACATAGATCGCGTCCGCGTTGGAGGTGTTCTGATTGACCCCACCCACCGAGCCGAGCACGTCGGAGAGGTTCATGCTGCGGGTCTTGAAGGTCAGGGCGCGGGGCTGCATGACTTCGCCCATCACATAGATGCGCTTGCGGTCGTTGTAGGCCAGGTACAGCTGGTCGCCGTCCTTGAGGTAGATGTCGTTCAAGCGCGACTGCGCCAAGTTGAGCGTGTCCAGGTCCAGGGTGTAGCGCTTGCCGCCCCGGCTGAGCGTGAGGTTGGACAGGTCGGCATTGAGCGGGTCGATCCCGGCGGCGCCCATGGCTTCCATCACGTTCAGCGGGATGGTGGTGATCGGCACCGGCCCGGCCTTGGCTACCGCGCCGGTGATCACCACGCGCTGGCTGGCGAAGCGCAGTACGCTGACGTCCACCTGGGGGCTATCGATGTATTGGCGCAGCTTGTCGGTGATCTCACTGCGCAGCGCTTCAATGGATCGGCCCTTGGCAACCAACTCACCCACGTAGGGGTAGAACAGGTTGCCCTCGGGGCTGACCAAGCGGCCGTTGGCATCGATCTGTTGTTGCGGGCCGGACGGTGCCGTGAGTTCAGGGTGATCCCACACGGTGATATACAACGCGTCATTGGCGCCGATCAAATACGGGCCCGGCTTATAACTCAATAGTTCCGCGGGAATGGAATAAGGTACTTGGCTGGCCGCGTCCATGGCAAGTAACTTTGGCGTGATCGGAATCAAATCCACCCGACTGTTTTGCGCGCCGCCACTTTCAGTCAACGCCGCCGTGTCCATGTATTGGCCGGGTGCGAAGATGCAGCCCTGTAACAATGCAGCGGCCACGGCCGCCACAGAAAAAATACGCATCATAGTGCTCGGACACTCGCGATAAACGACAAGAAAAAAAGACTACTTGGGTGGGGAGTCCAAGCAGTCTGAAAAGCGGGAAGTGGTGGATCAGTTGCCGGTGCCGGTGGTTCCGGTCGTACCGGTGGTCCCGGTGGTGGTGCCGCCGTTGGAACTGCCGCCGCTGTTGGACGCAGCCGCCACGCCGGCAACAATGGCGCTGGCGACCAGCAGGGTTTCCCCGACTGTCACCGAACCCGCCAGCGGTGTACTGAGCCCCAACGGCAACTCGTCGGCCAACACCGTGGTACTCATGACACTGAGCACAATAACCGCCAGTGCTTTTCTCATAACAGACTCCTTATCGTCAGTGAGTAGCCGGGCCGATAGTGCCATCCAACTAAACAGCACACCAGACGGGTAACTTCCAGGAGCATTAGTTGAAAATAACGTTTTACCGGCAAAGTGCCCGGCCCTCACTGCATTGCCGATGGTTGAAGTTATCCGGAACGTTATTAATTGTCGGAAACTTCAGGCCCTGCCATACTTGTCTTCAAACCGAACAATGTCGTCTTCGCCCAGATAAGACCCCGACTGCACTTCGATCAATTCCAGAGGAATCACCCCCGGATTCTCCAGCGCATGCACCTGGCCAATGGGGATATAGGTCGACTGGTTTTCCGCGACCAGGTAGGTCTGCTCGCCATTGGTGACCCGGGCCGTGCCGCTGACCACGATCCAGTGTTCGGCGCGGTGGTGATGCATCTGCACCGACAATTTGGCTCCCGGCTTCACGGTGATGCGCTTGACCTGATACCGCGCGCCACTGTCCACCGAGTCATACATGCCCCACGGCCGATACACCTCGCGGTGGTTGAGGTGCTCATGCCGCCCGGCTTGCTTGAGCTGATCAACGATCCCTTTGACCTGCTGCACCTGGTCCTTGTGGGCCACCAGCACGGCGTCCTTGGTCTCGACGATGATCAAGTCGTGCACCCCGACGGTGGCGACCAGGCGGCTGTCGGCGTGCACATAGCTATCGCGGGTATCGAGCAGCAACCCATCACCGCGCAGCACATTGCCGCCGGCGTCTTTTGCACTGGCCTCCCACAGGGCCGACCACGAGCCGATGTCGCTCCAGCCGGCGTGCAACGGCACCATCACCGCGTCATCGGTTTTTTCCATCACGGCGTAGTCGATGGAGTCGTCCGGACATGTGGCGAAGGTTGCCGCATGCACGCGGGTGAACGGCAGGTCCTGGCTACCGCCCTCCAGCGCCACGCGGCAGGCTTCGAGCATGGCCGGCTGGAAGCGTTCGAGTTCTGCCAGGTAGCGGCTGGCGCGGAACATGAACATACCGCTGTTCCAGGCGTAATCACCGCTCGCCACATACTGCGCGGCCGTGGCAGCGTCCGGCTTCTCGACAAAGCGCCTTACCCGGTACCCGCCCTCGCCCACCGCCGCACCCTGCTCGATGTAGCCGTAGCCGGTATGCGCGCAGGTCGGGGTGATGCCGAAGGTCACCAGCTTGCCAGCCCTGGCCAGGGGCAACGCCACTTCGAGGCTGGCATGGAACGCGGGCACATCTTCGATCAAATGGTCGGCGGCCAGCACCAGCAGGATCGGGTCCAGGCCCTCGGCAACCGCCTTGCACGCCGCCAGCGCGATGGCCGGCGCGGTGTTGCGCCCCACCGGCTCCAGCAGGATGCTCGCCTGCTCCATGCCGAGCTGGCGCAACTGCTCGGCCACCAGGAAACGATGCTGCTCGTTACAGATCAACTGCGGCAAGGCGACGTTGGCGCCCTCCAGGCGCTGGATGGTC
Organism: Pseudomonas sp. FBCC-B1565; assembly: GCF_059133265.1. Lineage (NCBI taxonomy): Bacteria > Pseudomonadati > Pseudomonadota > Gammaproteobacteria > Pseudomonadales > Pseudomonadaceae > Pseudomonas > Pseudomonas sp. FBCC-B1565. Next base: position 2,745,112 of record NZ_CP101438.1, on the reverse strand, counting down.
TGCTGCAGCATCGACAGGTGCGCATCGGTCAGGCGCAGGAACTGCTTGGGGTTCAGTTGCCGCGACAGCGGCCACAGGCGCGACCCCGAACCGCCTGCCATGATCACGGGTAACAACATAAATGCATCCTCGAGGCAGAGCGTCAGAAATAGGCGCGGCTGTTTTCATGCACGCGCGGGCTGAAGCGCAGTTCATCCTGTGGCCACCAACGGTACTGCTGATGCTGCTCGGTGGGCAGCAAAAGAGTCTGCCCATCGTCCAGGTCCAGGCAATAGCCGAGCACCACATAGTGGGTGTCCGGCCCGCTGCCGGCGTTGGCGAACACGCTGTCATCGTAGAAATGCTCGTACACGCCGAGCAGTCGTGCATTGGCCCGTTCAAACGTGCGTCCCAGCTCTTCGCCGGTGATGCGCCGGAACGCGCTGTCGAGGCTTTCGTTCTTGCGGATACGCCCACCGGGCACGAACCAGAAACCAAAGGCTGGCCGGTTGACGCGCATACCGAGCAAGACCTCGCCACGGCTGTTTCTCACCACCAGGTCGATCGCCACCAACGGCGTCGAAGCCACGACCGTTTGGAAGGTCGGTAAATCAAGCCACATACCCATCAAACCTGTGCCAGAAAACGTTGCAGAATGCGTTCCTTGTCGAGGAACTCCTTGGCGTAATTCAACGCCACCTCATTACGCGTCGGCATTGCCAGTGCCCGCTCGATACCCGTGCTCAGTGCCGTGACCGATTCCGGCTCGATCAACACCGCAATGCCCTGATGTTCCTCGCACAGGCGGCCGAGGGTGGTATCGGGGTCGGCGGTGATGATTGCGTTGCCGCCCACGGCCAGAATATTGGTGAGCTTGGACGGCAACACCGCATCTGCCACGCCGCGCTTCTGGATCACCAGGTGCACGTCGGCCGAGGCCAGCAGCGCCGGCAAGTCCTCATAGGCCTGCAACGGCGCGAACAGCACATTGCGCAGCCCATCACGCTGTACACGTTCGAGTAGACGCGCCTTGCCGGTGCCCTGGCCGACGATCAGGAACACCCACTCCGTGCGCTGGGCATGGGCCTGGGCGGCATCGAGGATCAGCTCCAGGCCTTGCTTCTCGCCGAGGTTGCCGGAGTACAACAACACCTTGGTTCCCGGCGGCACGCCCAGGCGTTGCAGCAACGCGCGGTCGCGCGGCACATCGCGAAAGCGTGCGGTCTCCGACCAGTTCGGAAAGAACATCAACCGCTGGCTGTACACGCCCTTGCCCCGTGCCTTGTGGAGCATGCCGCTGGAAATCGTCGAGACCCGATCAAAGCGCCGCAGCAGCCAGCGCTCCACACCCAACGCCAGGCGCCGCAACAGCGAACCGCCGCCAATCCCCAAGCCGAGCATCGCATCCACTTCATAGTCCTGGACATGCAACACCGACCGCGCGCCAGTGAGCTTGGCCAACAGCAACGCCTGGGGCGCACAGAACAGCGTGGGCACCACCAGGATCACCAGGTCCGGCTTCCAGCGCAGTTGCCCCAGCACCGCCACACACGAGCTGGCGGAAAAACTTATCAGGTGCAGCAGGCGCGTCATCGCCGTCGGCTGGCGCGGGACGTACAGCGGACAGCGGATCACCGTCACGCCGGCATCCAGCTCGGTGCGAAAACGCCACGGCGAATAGCCCTCGCCCACCTGCCACTGCGGGTAATACGGCGGCGCCGTGACCACGCGGACCTGATGACCTTGCGCCGCCAGCCAGCGCGCCTGTTCACCGCTGTACTTGCCGATACCGGTCAGCTCCGGGCTGTAATTGATGCCGTACAAAAGGACTTTCATCACTGGCCCCGAGGCTGTTCGAGCGCCGCGAGATAGGCGTTGTAGGCGTCACGCAAGCCCTCCTCCAGCGGCACGTAGGCTTCCCAGCCAAGGGCGTTGATACGGCTGACATCGAGCAACTTGCGCGGCGCGCCGTCGGGTTTGCCGGCGTCGAAACGCAGGCGCCCCTGGAAACCGGTGACCCGCACCAGCGCCTCGGCCAGCTCGGCGATGGTGCAATCCACGCCAGTGCCGACGTTCAGGTGCGAGCGCATCGGCTGGGTCTGTTCGCGGTAGCGCGCCGCATCGAGTTCCATCACATGCACGCTGGCCGCCGCCATGTCGTCCACGTGCAAGAACTCCCGGCGCGGTCGGCCACTGCCCCAGATCACCACCTCGTCATCGCCGCGCTGGGTCGCTTCGTGGAAGCGCCGTAACAAGGCGGCGATCACATGGCTGTTTTGCGGATGGTAGTTATCGCCCGGCCCATACAGGTTGGTCGGCATCACACTGCGGTAATCGCGGCCGTGCTGGCGGTTGTAGCTTTCGCACAGCTTGATCCCGGCGATCTTGGCCACGGCGTAGGGCTCGTTGGTGGGTTCCAGTGCACCGTCCAGCAACACCGCTTCGATCATCGGTTGCGGCGCATGCACCGGGTAGATGCATGACGAGCCGAGGAACAACAGTTGCTGCACGCCATGGCTGTGGGCAGCGTGGATCACATTGGCCTGGATCATCAGGTTCTGGTAGATGAAGTCGGCCGGGTATGTGGCGTTGGCATAAATCCCACCCACCTTGGCGGCCGCCAGGTACACCTGGTCGATACGGTGCCTGGCGAAGTATGCCTGCACGGCCGCCGGGTCGAGCAGGTCCAGTTCATCGCGGCCCGCCGTGAGTATCTGCGTGTAGCCCAACGCCCACAGGAGCCGCAGGATGGCCGAACCGACCATGCCGCGATGGCCGGCGACAAAAATCCGCGCATCAAGATCACGCGCCATGTTCAGTTCTCCACCGCAATCGGTGCGTCATGCCCGTGCAGGCGCAACAAGGCGTGGCGCTGGGCGATCTTGAGGTCTTCGCGGACCATCTCCGCACACATCGCCTGCGCACTGATTTCAGGCACCCAACCGAGCACACGCTTGGCCTTGGACGGGTCGCCCAGCAGCGTCTCCACCTCGGCCGGGCGGAAGTAACGCGGGTCCACCCGGACAATCACATCGCCCACCAGAATGCCCGGCGCCAGGTCGCCATCGATGTGCTCGACCACCGCCACCTCCTCCACGCCTTCACCCACAAAGCGCAGGCGTAGCCCGAGCTCCGCCGCCGACCAGCGAATGAAGTCACGCACCGAATACTGCACACCCGTGGCGATCACGAAATCTTGCGGGCTGTCCTGCTGCAACATCATCCACTGCATGCGCACATAGTCCTTGGCATGCCCCCAGTCGCGCAGGGCATCCATGTTGCCCATGTACAGGCACGGCTCCAGGCCCAACGCAATGTTGGTCAGGGCGCGGGTGATCTTGCGCGTCACGAAGGTTTCCCCACGGCGCGGCGACTCGTGGTTGAACAGGATGCCGTTGCAGGCATACAGGCCATAGGCCTCACGGAAGTTCACGGTGATCCAGTAGGCGTACAACTTGGCTACCGCATAGGGCGAGCGCGGGTAGAAGGGCGTGGTTTCCTTCTGCGGGGTTTCCTGCACCAAGCCATACAACTCGGAGGTCGAGGCCTGGTAGAAACGGGTCTTCTTTTCCAGGCCCAACAGGCGGATCGCTTCAAGGATGCGCAAGGCGCCCAGGGCGTCCACATCGGCGGTGTATTCCGGTGAATCGAAGCTCACCGCCACATGGGATTGCGCGCCGAGGTTGTAGATTTCATCGGGCTGGATCTGCTGGATGATGCGCGTCAGGTTCGACGAGTCCGCCAGGTCGCCGTAGTGCAGGATCAGGTTTTTATGCAGGGCCTGCGGGTCCTGGTAAATATGATCGATGCGCTGGGTATTGAACGACGACGAACGTCGCTTGAGGCCGTGCACCGTATAGCCTTTTTCCAGCAGCAGTTCCGCCAGGTACGAGCCATCCTGGCCGGTAATACCGGTGATAAGCGCAACTTTGTTCATGTCTGTCTCCCGATTGATAGGCGAGCGAAGGCCGACACCCAAACTTGGGTGTTTGTTAAAAACGGTCAGTTACTTCTGTTTGGGCAGGTTCAAGTTATGGCCGGTCAACTTCGAGAGTTCCCGGACAATGGCTTCCTTATCGTTTAAATGGGCAATTGCGGTTTCCAGCTCCAGCACCTTGGCGCCCACCAGGAAGCGGTACCAATAGCCCTGGAGCAGGTGATAGACCAGGCCGCTGCGGCCATCGAGAAACCCCAGCTGGATGATGTAGCGCCACAAGAAATAGGCGGTGGAACTCAGGGTGAACGGCACGCGGTTATAAAGGCGGTTCTTGATCAGGCGCTTGGCCTTGGCCTGGAACGAACTCTGCCCCGTGTGCAGTTCATCGCGGATCGCAAACAACCCCAGCCGCGTGTTGAGCACTTCAATCGCTTCGCGGGTGGCGTACTGGTTGTGCTTGTGGGTGAAGAAGGTCAAGTCATGCAAGTTATGGTCGGCGAACCCACCTTCCAGGGTGATGGTGCGACCCTCGGCCACCGAGATGTGCTCGTCCATCCAGCGGTCTTCCATGCGCCCGAGCCCGGTGCGCCACAGCCGCAGCATCCTCAACGGGTAACGCCCGCCGTGCCGCACCCAGCGCCCCATGAAAATGTGCTTGCGCTTGAAGTTGATGCCGGTGATATCGCTGGCCAACGTCGGCAAGCGTGCGTTGATCTCGGCAGCGAGGTCAGCCTCGATGATCTCGTCGGCATCCAGGCGCAGCGTCCAGTTGCCGGTGATCGGCAGGTTGTCCAGCGCCCACTGGAACTGCTTGGCCTGGTTGACGAACGGGTGCTGCACCACCCACGCGCCGTGGGCACGGGCGATGTCGCAGGTGCTGTCGGTGGAGAATGAGTCCACCACCAGCACTTCATCGCTGAAGGCCCGCACCGAGTCGATGGCCCGGGCGATGTGCAGGCTTTCGTTGTAGGTGAGGATGATCACGCTGATGGTTTCGCGCTTCATGGCGTGGGCTCCTGCAGATGCTGGGTACGCAGGCCGATCTGGCGGGACGGATGCCCTGCATGCACGGTCCACGGCTGCGCGATGTTCTTGATCACCATGGCGCGGGCACCCACCACCACGCCGTCAGCCACACTGACGCCCGGGGTGATGAACGCCTCGGCACACACCCACACGTGCTCCCCCAGCACGATGGGTTTTGCATACAGCTGGAAGTTCTTGCTGTTGTAGTCGTGGGAGCCGCCGCACAAATGCGCGCCCTGGGAAACCACGCTGTAGCGCCCGATGCGGATCAACGCCATGCTGTACAGCGTGGTGCCATCGGCAATGCCGACATGGTCACCCAGCTCCAGGTTCCAGGGCGCCCAGACCTTGGCCCGTGGATACACGTGCACCCCTTTGCCCAACCGCGCACCGAACAGCCGCAGCAGAAAGGCCCTCCACGCATGGAGCGGGCGCGGGCTGGTGCGAAACAGCACCACGTACACCATGTTCCAGAGCTGGCGGCGCAGCCGATGGCCCAATGAGAACGAGGCCGAACGGTGCGGGTCATTGCCTTGAAGAATCACGGGAAGCACTCCCGCACAATCTCCAGCAAGCGCTGCGCACCGCGACGGATATGAAAGCGTTCGGCAAAGCACGCCCTGGCCCGCTCGGACATTTGCGCGTAAGCGGGCGCCTCCAGCTGCAACCAGCGTTGCAGGTTGTGCAGGGCGCCGTCAGCGGTGTCGTCACTGACAAAGCCCACGCGATCCTTGTCGATTTCACGCCAGATATTGACCTTGTTGCTGATCAGCACGGGCTTGCCGCACGCCAGCGCTTCCGCCACCACCACGCCGAAATTTTCCTGGTGCGAAGGCAGGCAAAACACTTCGGCGGCGTAGAACGCGCCCCACTTCGCCGCACCTTGCAACATGCCGGGCCAGCTGATGCGATGGGCGATGCCCGACTTTTCGGCCTGATCCTGCAATGCTTGTACCCAGCCGCCTTGATCGGGGCCGGCCATGACCAGGTGCAGCCGCTCGTCTTGCCCGGCGACCTGGGCAAATGCCTGCAGCAGGTGGTCACAGCCCTTTTTCTTATGGATGCGACTCAGGAACAGCACCACCCGCTTGCCCTTGAGTTCCGGGTGGTCGGTGATGAAGTCGTGTGCCAGGCGCGCCCCATCGGCCGGTGGGCTGGCAGTGCCATACGCCGTGATCGTTTCATGGGCGCGATACAGCCAGAACGACTCTCGCGCACGGATTTGCTCTTCTTCACTGGTGAACACCACGCGCCGCGCATCCCTCAGCACCCGGTATTCGCCCCAGGGCCAGTACAACCACTTCTTCAGATGCTTGAGCGGGTATTCGTGCTTGAACCAGGGATCCAGCATGCCGTGGGTATACACGATGTAAGGTCGGCCCAACTTGTTCAGCACTTGGCGGGCGACAAACCCGTGGTACTGCCACAAGCCGTTGATGATGAAAAAATCATAGTGCCGGGCGTGCTGCTCCAGCCATTGGCGGATGTTGCCGTTCAAGCCGTAGCCGAAACGGCTTGGCCCCATGAAGTGCACGGTGCCGGGATAGTCCACCGCGAACTCGGCATCCAGCGTCAGGACATCCACGCGATGTCCCTCCTGGGCGAGCACCGTGTCGATTTCCCGGGCCGCGTTGATCGGGCCGCCTTTTTCCGGTCTGACCGAAGAGATGATTCTTAGTAACTTCACGTGCTGTCGTCCGCTGATGCGTTGAGTAGGTTCAGGTTTTCTTGCAGGCCGCGAGAATCAGGCAGGCATACAGCACGCCAAACGCCAGGAAGGTGCCCTGCATGGTCATGACCCCGTTGAACAGGATCGGCGCCAGGAAACCGCACAGCAGCAACGGCACCCCGGTGCCTTGCCTGACCAGCGCCGTGTAGGACTTGAGCAGTAACCAGAGCAGCACGAAGATCCGGAACAGAATGAACATCAGCCCGGCGGGCAGGCCCATTTCCAGCACGATGCGTGACCATTCATCTTCGGCCAGTAAAAAGCCTGCGCCCTGCTCCCGCCCTGCGCGCAGGATCGTCGAGGCGGCGTTGGTGCCCGAACCTATCCCGTGGCCCCACAACGGCGCGTCATCAACCACACGCGTGAACGCATACAGGCTGGAGAACGCGCGAGTGACCGGCGAGCCTTCACTGGCCACCGCGCTGCGGTTGCGCTCCACCAGCACCTGGTAGCTGTCGGTGGACATGAAAATCAGCAGGCTGACAAACAGCGCGGCCGCCAGGAAAAACAACGACAACAGGTTGCGTTGCGATTTCTTGATCAAGGCGACCATCAGCGCCGCCAGCAGCACAATCGCAGCGTACGCATAGATGGCCCTTGAGCCCGTGAGGAAACACATCACCGCCACCGCAGCCGCCGACACGCCAAACAGCCCGTAGCGCCGGGCGAACACGGCACGGAACAAGGCCTTGTCAAACACCGCCGCGACCAGGAATGCAAAGCAGGCCGACACGTACACCACATGCCCGGCGGTGAACGTGAAGGTGCCGTAGGGGCGCACGACACCGTCGGCAATCATGAAGATGAAGTCATCATCACCAATGCCTTTGTTCACATACGCCTGGGGTCCGGACGAATACTGCAGCACCACCAGCACGCTGATCGGGATCGCCGCGAACAGCGTGATACGGGCGAACCGATAGACGTCCGTCAACCTGAGCGTCTTGCCAGCAACAAATATCAAAGGGAAATACAGCAGGTAGTTGCGCACGCCGTAGCCGTAGATGACGAAGCCTTCAGGGCTGCTCAACAAAAACGCGGCCACCAGCAGGAAGAACACCATGACCAGCACGACAAAGTAGGCCGACACCAGGTTTTTCGAGAAAAACCCGAACCGGTAGGCGCACCAGTAGATATAAAGAACAATCGGGTCCTTGATGAAATAGATGACCGAACTGAGGCTCGGCATCACCCACTTGCGCAAGATCCCTTCGAACAGGATGAACAGGTAGATAAGCACGAAGGCGCTGACCACCCGCGTGCGGTAGCGCTCATGCAGGCTGACCCTGTCAGGAATGGCCAAGGATTGCATCCATCACCTCCCTGGCGTAGCTGTCCCAGGTGGTTCCACCGGCAGACAACACAGCGTTGTGCTGCAACGCACTGAGCTTGTCCTTGTCTTCGGCCAGCTCAACCAGACGGCTGGCGATCGCTTCGGCAGAGCGGATCGGCACCACATAACCGTTGAAACCCTCGACGACCAGGTCGGCCGCCCCGCAGTTCTGCGACACGATCACCGCTGTGCCCGTGGACAAGGCTTCACCCACCACCAGGCCAAACGCCTCGGCGACCGACGGCAGCACCAGCACATCTGCCTCCAGCAAGTGGCGGATAACGTCATCGTGGGACGCGGAGCTAAACCACTGGTACTTTTTCAGCTCGGCATTGAGCACGGGGTTGCGACCGTTGGCGTAGTCGCCACCGATCACCGTGACGTCCAGGGCAACGCTGCTCGCCGCAAGGTTCAACGCGTCGAAAAAGTACGAAATGCCCTTTTGCTGGGTCAGCGCGCCGACATAAATCACTTTCAATCGTGCACCTGGCCGGGCGCTTGCTTCATGACGCACCATCGGCGCCGGCGCGCCATAGGGCGTGATCGCAACCTTGCCTGGCGCAACGCCGTGCTCACCCAGGGTGCGCTTGGCAAAGGTACTCGCCACTATGATCCGGTCCGCCAAGGCCAACTCGGCCGTCTGTTTGCGCACGGTGTCATCGCTGATATTGGGAATGCTGGCACGCCAGGCAGGGTTGGCCTCGCGCTCATGCTCAAGCATCCTGCAGGCGTAGGCGATGGAGCCGAAGGCCGCCTCATAATTGAGGGTGATGTCGCCGATGTCGCGGGCGGCGCTGAACAAGCCCAGGCACTTGCCGTCATAGCCGTACACCTGGCTGGGTTTGCGCGGGGTCTTGTAAAGGAAACCGGCGCTGGCCTGGTCAATGTGGTGGTAGACGTTTTCCGGGCAGAAGATGCCGGTGTTGCGCCGTGTCAGGCGATACCACCTCAGTTTGTCGCAGATCACACGCGGCACGTCATAACGCGGGTAACTGTGCAGCAACGCGCCATCGACCTGATCGAACGTACGCCGCAGGCACTCCTTGCCCACCACCGGCAGACGGCAGAGGAACGACTCCTTATGCAGTGCCAGCGAGGTATGGAACGAGTGCAGCAACTGCCGTTGATTCAACGCGCGCAGCAACGCGCGGACATTCTGATTACCAACGGGATGAGCGACCAGAATCATCTTATTTACCCATCCAGGCTTCGACGACGGCACTTGAGCGGACCGGGCTGTAGGTAAACGCATGCGCAGCACGCGACCTGATGACCCGTGCCGGATTGCCCGCCACCACGCTGTACGGTTCCACATTGCGCCCGACCACACTGCCGGCACCGACGACGGCACCTTCACCGATCGTCACGCCCGGCAGGATGATCGCGTCAGTGGCGACCCAGGCGTAGTCGCCGATCACCACCGGGGCGACTTTCAAGCGCCAGGCAGGATCATCCAGGCCATGGGTACCCGTGAGAATACGCACGCCTTCATTGATCGCCACATGGGCGCCCACACGGACGGCGGCGTGCAATTGGATAAAGGTGCGCTTGCCGATAAAGCTGCCGGTGCCCACGCTGAAACACGCGACGGAGCCTTCGAATTCCACGGCATTGATCATCACCAGCGGAGCCAGGCTGGCCCCCTGTCGGCGCAACATGCGTTGGCGGCGATCGGCCTTGAGCAAGCGGCCCAGCAACAGCACGCGCTTGGCCAGGTACTTGAGCCCCTCAGGCGTCAGCAGGCTGATTTTCAATCGATGGCGGATCAGGTGATTAATCAGCACGGGCCATCCTCAGTTCAAGACGATGGAAACCGCGCCTGGCAAAACAGAACAGGACGACTTCGGTGGCCACCAGCACGTAGCAGACGCCGAGCAAGCCATAGTCTTGTGCCAGGCAGAACACCGCCAGAATGCTGGCGATTGACACCAACATGAACACCACGGCAAACGACGAATAGGACGCCGTGGCCATCATTGCCACCCAATACACCTGCCAAGCCACGTGGGTCAGCGCGCCGATGATCAGCACCAGCATGATTCTGGAGGAATAATCGTCTTTGCGGCCCGACCACACATCGAAGATCGTCCCGCCGAATATCACCACCAGCGCGCCCAGCACACAGGCGATGGGCAGCGAGAACCGCAAGGCGTAGCGGATCATCTTGCGGACCAGTTGGTTGTCACCGATAGAGAACGCATAGGAAATCTCCGGCCACAGGGATTGGTTCACCACGGTCGAGAACTGCACCAACACCCTGGAAATGGTCCGGTACAAACCGAATATCGCCGCGTGCGCCGGAGACAGCAGCACCGACAACAGAATGATCAGCCCCTGCACGTTCAACGCCAGGCCAATCGGAAAGGCCAGCGAAGCCAGCGACGGTTTGATCAATGTCACAAATGCCCGCCTGCCGATCGCAGAAAGGTTGAAACGCAAGGCGATCCCCAACCGATTGGCGATCTGGTTCTTGCTGACGATGCCCGTCGCGCGCACGGCCAACAGCACCAGGCTGGTGGCGACCAGGCTGTGGCTCAGGTAAGCGCACAGCAACGCGGCCGACCATTCCAGCATGCGGATGACGTTCATGATGAATGCCGACAACGGCAAGGCCTTATTGGCCCGGTAGCGGATCGAAATCATGTTGGTAAACAGGCAAAGCAGCGAGTAGCCGGTCAGCGCCGAGAGAATCAGCACCCCGTCGCCGCTCTTGATCGACTGGAGGTTGAGCATGCTGAACAGGTCAAACAACGCCAGGGCGCCCAGGGTCAGCAACAGCACACTGAGTCCCGCCAGGGATAGAAACGCAAAGCTGGTGCTGTACACCGCACTCGCGACCTTCAACCGTCCGCGCTCGTGCCAGATCACGACCTTGCTCGATGCCGCCGTGGTCACGCCCAGGTCAGACAGCGCCAGGTAGGTTGGAATCGCAGACAGCACCACCCATTCGCTGTAGGCGCCAAAGCCCCAACTGGCAATCAGCACCGGCACACTCACCACCTGGATCAGCAGGTTTACCACCTGGCCAAACGAATTGGCGCCAATGCCGCTGACGATTCTTTTAAGCACACTCATGGGAAGACCTATACCGGGTTGAGAGGTCGCCCAACGGATACGTAGTGAATACCTTTCTTCTGCACACTGACGGGGTCGAACAGGTTGCGTCCGTCAAAGATCAGCGGTTGCTTGAGCTGCTGTTTGATCACCGTGAAGTCCGGTGCCTTGAAGACCTGCCACTCCGTGACGATCAGCAAGGCATCGGCGCCTTTCAGGCAGGCTTCCTTGGTGCCGCACAGGCGCAGGTCTTCGCGGTCGCCATAGAGACGCTGGGTTTCTTCCATCGATTCCGGATCAAAGGCCTGCACGTTTGCCCCGGCACGCCACAAGGCCTCCATCAACACGCGGCTGGGGGCTTCGCGCATGTCATCGGTATTGGGTTTGAAACTGAGCCCCCAGAGCGCGAAGGTCTTGCCCGCCAGTTGCGCGTTGAAGTGCGTGGACAGTTTGTTGAACAGGCTGTTTTTCTGTTCGGCATTGCGTCGTTCCACGGCCTTGAGCAGCGTGGCATCGAAGTCGAGGGTCTCGGCGGTCTGGATCAAGGCCTGGACATCCTTGGGGAAACACGACCCTCCATACCCCACGCCTGCATACAGAAAGTGATAGCCGATACGCGGATCGGACCCGATGCCCTGGCGCACCATCTCGATGTCGGCCCCCAGTCGCTCGGCCAGGTTGGCCATCTCGTTCATGAAGCTGATCTTGGTGGCGAGCAGGCAATTGGCAGCGTATTTGGTCAACTCGGCGCTGCGCACATCCATCACGATGATTTTTTCGTGGTTGCGGTTGAACGGCGCGTAGAGCTCGCGCATCACCGCCTCCGCATGCCGGCTGGCGGTGCCGATGACAATGCGGTCCGGACGGATGCAGTCAGCCACCGCGCAGCCTTCCTTGAGAAACTCCGGGTTGGACACCACGTCGAAGGCCAGGTCGGTGCGCTCGCGCAGCGCGAGCATGGCAGCCACCCGTGCACTTACTTTGTCGGCGGTGCCCACGGGAACGGTGGATTTGTCGATGATGGTCAGCGGGGCCAGCATGTGCTGCCCAATGGTCTCGGCCACCGCCAGCACGTACTTCAAGTCGGCCGAGCCGTCTTCATCAGGCGGTGTCCCCACCGCGATAAACTGCACTTCGCCATGCTTGACTGCAGCCACGGCGTCGGTGGTGAAATTCAAACGGCCGGCCGCATGATTTTCCCTGACAAGCGCTTCCAGGCCTGGCTCGTAGATCGGGATATGCCCCTGTTTGAGACGCTCAACCCGCTGCGCGTCAATATCGACACACAGCACATCGTGGCCGACTTCGGCAAGGACGGCGCCCTGGACCAGCCCTACATAACCAATGCCAAAAACTGTGACTTTCATAGCGTTTCTCGTTGAACCTGCGGCCAGTGGTAGACGTGCTGCGCGTTGGACTTCAAATGCCTGGCGTCCAGGATCAAACGCGGTCTGACGTGTACTCGTAGTGGTAATAGCTGTAGGCGCCGTATCCGTATTTGGCGGATGAGCGCTTCTCGATACCGTTGAAAATCGCGCCTTTGAGTTCAATGCCGTTCTGTTGATAGCGACGCATCGTCAGCTCCACCTCGCGCACAGAGTTCAACTCGAAACGGGCCACGATCAGATTGGTGCCGGACTGTCGCCCGACGATGGTTGCATCGGTGACCGCCAGGAATGGCGGTGTATCCAGAATCACCAGGTCGTACAGCGCGCTGACCTGTTCCAGGAATTCGCTGAAGTTGGCGTGCATCAGCAGTTCCGATGGGTTCGGCGGGATCCGCCCACGGCTAAGGACGTGAAGGTTCTCGACCTCCGTGGGATGGATCGCAGTGGTGAGCTCGCAGCGTTTGGCGAGCAGGTCGGACAGACCGTTTTCTGCCGCAACGCCAAAGACTTTGTGCAAGTAACCCTTGCGCATGTCCACGTCCACCAGCAACACACGCTGCCCCGAATGCGCGACCACAGCGGCCAGGTTCGCCGAGACGAATGTCTTGCCCACCTGCGGGCTCGGCCCGGAGATCATCAAGCGGTTGTTGCCCGCTTCCAACATGGCGAAATGCAGACTCGTGCGCAGGCTGCGCAGCCCCTCAATGGCCAGATCCGTCGGGTTGCTGAGGGCCAGCAATTGCGTAGGCCCCGAATGGTTGCCGCGAAATAGCTTCTGGTCCATGTCCTTCTGGATGGCGCTGAACGGGATGGCCGCATACACCGGCAAGCCGAGTTTTTCCAACTCGTTGGGGTTGGACACGCCCCGATTGAGCGCCTTGCGAAACAGCACCAGCGCGACTGCGACAAAGGCACCGAGCAGCGTAGCGATCACCACGATCAACGCTTTTTGCGGCCTGATCGGGTTTCTCAGGTCGACATCGGCGGTATCGATCAGGCGCACGTTACCGACCGTGCCGGCGCGCATCACGTCCAACTCCTGATACTTGTTGAGCAGTTGCGTGTAGATCTCGGTGCTGACTTTCAGGTCGCGGGTCAGGCTAAGCAACTCTTGCTGGGTGGTCGGCAAACTTTCGACCTTCTTGGCCAACTCGCTCTGACGGGCCGTGAGTTCTGCCAGTTGCGTCAGGAGCGCGCGGTACACCGGGTGCTGGGGCGTGAACTTTCGCTCGATCTCGGCCTGCTGCATCTTGAGCTCAGAAATGCTCGCATCCAGCGCCACGATCTGGTCAAGAATGGCCTTGGCCTCAAGGCTGATGTCGATGGTTTTGTTGCGGATCTGAAACTGGTTCAGCGCCGTCTCAGCCTGCTCGACATCCTTGCGCACCTGGGGCAATTGGTCTTTAAGGAAGGCCAGGCTCTGGGCCGCCTCGGCGGAGGTGCGCTCGATGTTCTGGCGCACGTAGATGCGGGCGACCTCATTGAGTACCTGAATGGCAGCCTCGGGCCGCGTGCTTTCCAGCGCCAGGCCAATGATCCCCGACTCCTTGCCGCGCTCTGCCACATCCAGCAGCTTCTGATAGCGCAGAATGCTGGTGAGGCGTGGCGAACGCACAACGCTGAATTGCGCGCCAGGGTTGGCATCCAGCGTTTCGACCTGCAGTTGGAGGCCACTGCTTTCATAGAAGCGACCCACCTGCCCCGTCAGCAACACGTTTTGGTCCTGGTCCGACAGGGTAAAGGTGCTGCCACTACCGGCAGTCAAGGTCAGTTCCTGGCCCAGCAAGTCGGCCGGAAGGCGCAACCGCGAAAACTTCAGGGCCTCGCCACCCCAACCGTAACTGTCGAGGCCAAGCCAGGGGCTCGCCACCTCATGGGCTTGCGCTGGCTTGAAGCGACGCGCCATGAAATCACCGATCAAGGGGAAGCGCTTGGGCTTCACTTCGAGGTCCAGGTTCAGGTTGTCGACGGCAGTGCCAACGGTGATCCGTGAGCGGATCAACTCGACCTCCGTGACCGTGGGCGACTCCTTGCCGAGCAGGCTGCCGACATCGGAAAAGCCGAGCATGTCGCCTTTTTTCGGTTCGACCTGAATCAGTGCGGTGGCTTGATAGACCGGAGGCGTCAACACTGCATAGGCCACGCCCAGCGCCATAAAGACGATACTGATGCCACCGATCAGCCACTTGTGATCGAGCAACGTGCCCAACAACATCATGAAATCCAGATCAGTTTCTTCGCCGTTATGCGACGCTGTTGCGGGTGTTGATTGCATAAGTCAGTTCTTTTTTCCAACCAATAGTCAAGGAATGGCACAGGGTGCAAGACGCCCGGATCCATGCACGATTAACGCAGAACTTATCAAGTGTGTTACATGACGACTTTTAACCAACTTAACCAATTTAACCGACTAACCTTTGCGCCCACGCCTGAGCCGCTTGCTCTATCAACGCATAGGCATGAACAAAGGCTGGTTTGCCTTGACGATAAGGGTCCATGATCTCGCGGTTGTATTGCCATTTACCCAGCAGGAACACTTTGCCCCGTGCTTCCGGGGCGAGGCTGAGTACCCCGTCGATATGCCGTTGCTCCATCACGAGTACAAGATCCGCGTCACTCACCGCAGCGCTGGTCAGTTGACGTGCCCTGTGTGAAGCCGGTGCATGCCCGTGCTCTTCCAGCACCCGCAGAGCCGTGGGCTCCAGCGGGCTGTCACGCAATGCGGCCAACCCCGCAGAACTCACTTCTATCGCGGAGTGCGCCAGCGCATTGCGCAGTAATTGTTCTGCCGTGGGGCTGCGACAAATATTGCCGACACACACAATCAAAATCCTATTGAACAAGGCAACCTCCCACGCGCCGACTGTATTAACCCGGTAGTAAAAGGGATGACCTTACTTCAAGCAGCGAGGCGATTATGATCACAACCGCGGTACTTCGACCACCTTCCGAGGCAGACTAAAAATAACAACACCCGGCATAACCGACTAAAAATAACATTCCAGTACTTTTGCCCTCCCACAGAATAAAGTGCCGCCTGACCGCAACAACGAAGAGACGGCCATGAACATGTCAAAGTTATTGGTAGAGCGTATTGGCCTATTTCCTTCTTCGGGAAATATTCATGTCGAAGTGAATAACTCGACCCGCGTCGTCGAGCGCATGCAGGTGTTATACCGCGACAATTCCCTGGACAGCGATGAATCCTGTTCCGGACTGTCGATGGTGTTCGCCGATTGGCGCTTCAAGTTGCAGGTGAGTGATGCGCTGTCGGTGTGCCTGTGCGTGGAAAGTCGCGGTGACAGCCAGTTCATGCTGGTCAAGACCGCCGAGTTGCTGGCGAACATCTGCGGCACTGAGGAGCGGCCATGAGCCTGTTGGATGACGTGATACGCAGCTATGCGCTGAGAAGACTCACCGGGATGTTCGAAGGTTTCGCCAAGCCGCCAGTGGGTACCCAATACCGGCGCAATACCCAGGCCATCGGCCGTTGGCTGGAGCAACTGCACGGCAGCTCACCGCAGCAGATCACCCATACGCTGCTCAAGCAGATGAACGAGGCACGGCGGCGCGGCGATATGCGGCGTTTCAATGCGCAGACGGTGTTGCTGGAACTGATGGTGGACAGCCACCGGGCGCTGGACCTGGTGACTTACTCGGCCTTTGTGTGTGCCGCATCCAGCCGCCAGGAATGCGCTTGATGGGCCTGGTCGGCACCCGACAAGGTGATGGCAACCCGGTTGAGCAGCAACTCGGCATTGAACTTGGGCACCAGTGTGCAGGCCAGCAACACCACCAGCCCACCGCCGATGAACGAAGGGGACACCCTGACGTGGGTGGTCTCAATGCGCCAGAGAAAGGCAATCGCCGCGATAGCCCCCACGGTGACACCGGCCAGTGCTTCATTGAGTGGATGTATGTACGGCGCAACACAGTAAGCACCAAACCAGGCACTGGCGAGTAACCCCGCACCTGCCGCCGGCCAGCGCAATGCCGGATTGAACTGGCGGGCCACCAGGCTCAGCGCCACGGTAAGCATCAGGCAGGTATTCATGGCATGGCCGCTGATGACGGCAATGTCCAAGTGCTGAAATGACAGGCCCCAGCCCTTGAACAGCAACTTGCTGAGCGCGACCACTGAATAAGCCACACCAACCGTTATGATCCAGGCCCTCAGTGCCCGAGGGTTGGAATACCGCAACCACACGGCGATGATGATAGCGGCCGGAATCATGACGGTAATGCCGCCATATTGCGCAAGTTCTGCCCGCATAGTTCCCCAATCCGGCAAGCCCGTTTCGGCGCCCATCAGACCTCAGTGCCAGGGAAAATACAACGTTATCTA
Source organism: Pseudomonas sp. FBCC-B1565 (assembly GCF_059133265.1). NCBI lineage: Bacteria > Pseudomonadati > Pseudomonadota > Gammaproteobacteria > Pseudomonadales > Pseudomonadaceae > Pseudomonas > Pseudomonas sp. FBCC-B1565. The sequence goes on along the minus strand of NZ_CP101438.1, from coordinate 2,728,321 downwards.
AAGTCAGCCTCGGCACATGAAAAGCCAGCGGGTGATTCGCCCTGGCATTCTAAAAATGCAATTTACTGATACACAGCCAATTTAATAATTCCACATTTTAATAATTAGGTTAGAACCAATCGGCATTTTACAGACCCCGCCCCTGCCCCTACTTTGGACGCGAATAACCGACCCCCTGCCCGGTGGAGGTGGTAATCACACCCAAGACAAGGACAGACCATGAGCATCGAATTCATCGGCTACATTGGCGGCCATCACGCTTCCGAGATCCATCCGCGCAGCGGCCCTACCCTGCAACCCGACTACGTCGAGAGCGTTGCCCGCGCCCACGAAGACGCCGGTTTCGACCGCGCCCTGGTGGCCTTCCACTCCAACAGCCCGGACAGCACGCTGATCGCCTCCCACGCCGCCAGCGTGACCACCAGACTGCAATTTCTCATCGCCCACCGCCCCGGTTTCGCCCAGCCCACCCTGGCCGCGCGCCAATTCACCACCCTCGATGTGTTCAACGGCGGGCGTACAGCGGTGCACATCATCACCGGCGGCGACGACCGTGAACTGCGCGCCGATGGCAGCCATATCGGCAAGGACGAACGCTACGCCCGCACCGACGAATACCTGAGCGTGGTGCGCCAGGAATGGACCAGCGAGCAGCCCTTCGACTTCAAGGGCACCTACTATCAGGTCGAAGGTGCGTACTCCACGGTGAAGTCGCCACAGCAGCCGCATATCCCGCTGTATTTCGGCGGCTCGTCCAAAGCGGCGATTGAAGTGGCGGGCAAGCATGCCGACGTGTATGCGCTGTGGGGCGAAACCTACGAGCAGGTGCGCGAGATCGTCACCCAGGTACGCGCCGAAGCAGCCAGGCATGGGCGCACGATTCGCTTCAGCTTGTCGTTGCGGCCGATCCTCGCCGAGACCGAAGAACTGGCGTGGGCGCGGGCCGAGCGCATCCTGCAGCAGGCGACCGAGCTGGCAGAGAAAAATGGCTTTGTGCGGCGTGAACCGCCGAATGAAGGCTCGCGCCGCTTGCTCGCCGCAGCGGCGCAAGGCTCACGCCTGGATAAGCGCTTGTGGACCGGAATTGCCGGACTGCTCGGTGCACAGGGCAACTCCACCTCGCTGGTCGGCACCGCTGAGCAGGTCGCGGAGGCCTTGGTGGACTATTACGACCTGGGGATCACCACGTTCCTGATTCGTGGGTTTGATCCGCTGAATGATGCGATTGACTACGGCAAGCGCCTGATCCCCCTCACCCGCCAACTGATCGCACAACGCGAACAGGCCAAACAAGTCGCCTGAGCACAACACAAAAACCAATGTGGGAGGAGGCTTGCCCCCTCCCACATTAAGCTCAGTTTTTGTAGTCGGTATCGGTGCGCTCCAACTGCCGGATCAGCGCATTCCAATGCCGCGCCACGCCCGGACCTTCGCCGCTGGCGTGCGCCTTGGCCTGTTGCTCGACTTTCTCCACCACTTCCTGCGGCGGGAAGATCAACTCCGCATTCCCCGCTGCCTGCGCTGCGACCTGGATATTGCAGGCCCGCTCAAGTTGCTGCAGTTGCTGAAACGCATGCTCCACGCTGACGCCCGCGGTCAACAACCCATGATTGCGCAGGATCATCACACTTTTGTCGCCCAGGTCGGCGACCAATCGTTCGCGCTCGTCAAGGTCGAGGGCAATCCCTTCATAACCGTGATAGGCCACGCGCCCGGAGAAACCGATGGTGTGCTGGGAGATCGGCAGCAAGCCGTCTTTTTGCGCCGACACCGCGATGCCGTCGCGGGTATGGGTATGCAGCACCGCTTGCAGGTCGTGACGCGCGCCGTGGATGGCGCTGTGGATCACATAGCCGGCGTAGTTGATGCCCAGGCCCGTCGGGTCATCCACGATAGTGCCGTCGAGGTCGACTTTGACCAGGTTGGACGCACTGATTTCATCGAACAGCAAGCCGAAGGCGTTGATCAGGAAATGCTCCTCCGGCCCCGGCACACGGGCGGAGAAGTGGGTATAGATATGGTCGGTCCATTGGTACAAGGCCGCCAGGCGATAGGCGGCGGCCAGCTTGACGCGCACCTCCCATTCTTGCGGAGTAACGCGTTGGCGGACGGTGTTGCTGGAAACGCTGGAAATCGGGGTGACGCTGCTCATGGCAAAACTTCCTGGATGGCCTTAAGGACTTCCAGGCAAGCCTAGGGGATGCAAAAAAATAATAAAAAGCACATTTTAATCTAAGCTAATTATTATTTTTTTTCATATCAGGCAGCGTCCTTGATCCTGTGCAACGAGGCAGCCACCAGCTTGCCAAACGCATCCACCGGCCCTTGCAGGTTGCCCAGGAAGTGCGGGTAGATCAGCCACAGGTCCATCACCGGCTTGAAGTCCTTGAGCGGCATCACCGCCAGGTGCTCGCGATGGGCGCTGCGCTCCAGCAGTGGGCGCGGCACCAGCCCCAGGCCCAGGCCGTCCGCCACCAGGCCCAATTGCAGCTCGGTGCCGAAGGTTTCCAGGTTGACCCGCAGCGCAAGGCCCTGATCGGACAAGGTCCGCTGCAAGCCCGCACGGAAGCCGCAGCCGTCCGGGTTGAGAATCCAGCCGTTCTGGTACACATCCGCCAGCTTGCAAGGTTTCTTCGGCAACTGGGCCTTGGTGCACACCACCACCAGTTCCATCTTGCCAATGGACTCACCGACGATGTTGTCCGGGAAGATCTTGCCCGCCGGGAACAACGCCGCCGCCGCATCCAGTTCACCGCGTTCGATCTTGCCCACCAGTTGGCTGCCCCACCCCGTGGCGACCTGGGCGCGCAGGTCGGGGTATTCGGTGCGCAGGTGCTTGAGCACATCCAGCAACACCACATCGCCGATGGTCTGCGGCACACCCAGGCGCAACAGGCCAGTGGGCGGTGCGTCAGTGGCCACCAGTTCGCGCAGGGCATCCATCTCGCGCAGGATCAACCGGCACTGCTCGTAGACGCGGGTGCCGATCAGCGTGGGCTTGAGGGGTTTGGTGTTGCGGTCGAACAACTCCACCCCCAACGCCTGCTCGAAGTTCTGCACGCGACGGGTAATGGCCGGCTGGGTCAGTTGCAACGACTCGGCGGCGTGGCTGATGGACTGGCAACGAATTACTTCGACAAAGGCATCGATATCGTCAATTTTCATTTGGGCCGCACATAGAGAACAGTCATTAAGATGTGTGCGAAGCATAGTTGCAGGAAAGCTGCCTGGATAGCCCGCGCTGTGATCGATAACGTCTAGCGCTATTCAGACCAGTTCTAAATTACCTTCAGCTATAAGCTAATCATTAAAAAATAGCATATTAACTATAAACATTATGCTTATATAAACCCATCACCACCGACCGCACGATGGAACTGTCATGACCCAGGCCCGACACCCCGAGAGACTCAGAGCCTTCATAGGCGCCCTGGCGGAATTGATCGACGGTAATCCACGCGAAGGCGACCTGCTGCACCGTGGCGGCAAGCTGCTGGCGCAACTGGTCAGCCATGACGACTGGCTTCCCGACGAATTCGCCCAACCCGATCCCGAGCGCTACCAGCAGTTCCTGCTGCATGCCGATTCACGCCAGCGTTTCAGCATCGTCAGCTTTGTGTGGGGGCCGGGGCAAAGCACACCGATCCACGACCACCGGGTATGGGGCCTGATTGGCATGCTGCGCGGCTCAGAGTTTTCCCAAGGGTTTGAACGCGCCCTTGACGGTTGCCTGGTGGCCGAGGGCAAGCCGATCCAGCTGGTGCCGGGCCAGGTTGAAGCGGTGTCGCCCAAGGTCGGCGACATCCACCAGGTGAGCAACGCCCACAGCGACCAGGTGTCCATCAGCATCCATGTGTACGGCGCCAATATCGGTGCGGTGCGCCGCGCGGTGTACCAGCCCGATGGCAGCGAGAAACTGTTTATCTCCGGTTATTCCAACGCCTTCCTCCCGAATATCTGGGATTTGTCCAAAGAAAAGAGCCTTGCCCTATGACCACCGTATCCACCCGCAGCTTTGCCCGGATTCGCCAGGCCCTGTTGGACCATGCAGAAGTCGCACTGATCGACGTGCGCGAAGAAGCGCCGTTCGCCGAATCCCATCCGCTGTTTGCCGCGAACATCCCGCTGTCCAAGCTTGAGCTGGAGGTGTATGCGCGCATTCCACGGCGCGATACCCAGGTCACCGTGTACGACAACGGTGAAGGCCTGGCCGCCCGCGCCGCCGAGCGCCTGGTTGCCTTGGGCTACACCCAGGTCAGCCTGCTTGAAGGCGGCCTGGACGGTTGGCGCAAGGCCGGTGGCGAGCTGTTCATCGACGTCAACGTACCGAGCAAGGCGTTCGGCGAACTGGTGGAAAGCGAACGACATACGCCGTCCCTGGCCGCTGAAGAGGTGCAGGCACTGCTCGACAGCCAGGCCGATGTGGTGGTGCTCGACGCACGGCGTTTCGACGAATACCAGACCATGAGCATTCCCACTGGCATCAGCGTGCCGGGGGCCGAACTGGTGTTGCGCGCCCGCGAACTGGCGCCGGACCCGGCCACCCGTATCATCGTCAACTGCGCCGGACGTACCCGCAGCATTATCGGCGCCCAATCGCTGATCAATGCCGGCGTGGCCAACCCGGTGTCGGCCCTGCGCAACGGCACCATCGGCTGGACCCTGGCCGGGCAGAAGCTTGCCCATGGCCAAGCACGGCGTTTTGCGCCGACCTCGGAAGAACACCGCCTGGTCGCCGCCGTCGATGCGCGGCGTGTCGCCGACAAGGCCAGCGTTGGCCGTGCCACCCTGAGCGACCTGCGCACCTGGCAGCAGGACACCACACGCACCACTTACCTGTTCGATGTACGCACCCCGGAAGAATTCGAAGCCGGTCACCTGCCGGGCGCACGCTCCACGCCGGGCGGGCAACTGGTGCAGGAAACCGATCATTTCGCCAGCGTGCGCGGTGCCCGGCTGGTGCTCGCGGATGACGATGGCGTGCGCGCAAACATGTCCGCGTCCTGGCTGGCCCAATTAGGCTGGGAAGTGCATGTGCTGGACGACCTGCAAGCGGCGCACCTCAGTGAGCAAGGCACTTGGGTCGCGCCGGTGCCGGTGCCGCCCCAGGCCGAGCTGATCAGCCCCCATACCCTCGTCGATTGGCTGGCCCATGGCGACACCGTGGTGCTGGATTTCACCGCCAGCGCCAACTACGTGAAGCGCCATATCCCCGGAGCCTGGTGGGTGCTGCGTGCACAACTCGCCGAGGCCCTGGCCAAGGTGCCCGCCGCCCAGCGTTACGTGCTGACCTGCGGCAGCAGCCAACTGGCGCGCCTGGCGGTGGCTGAAGTCGAACCCCTTACCGGCAAACAAGTGTTCCTGCTGCAGGACGGCACTGCCGGCTGGATCAACGCGCAACTGCCGCTGGAAGCAGGCGAAACCCACCTGGCCTCGCCGCGTATCGACCGCTACCGCCGCCCGTACGAAGGCACCGACAACCCCAGGGAAGCCATGCAGGCCTATCTGGACTGGGAATTCGGCCTGGTCGACCAGTTGGCGCGCGACGGCACCCATGGTTTCCATGTGATCTGACCCACCCCGTACATGTGATGGAATCCGACCCCTTCTCCAGGCGGAGGTATCCCTTGAAAGACACCAAACGCCTGGAGTTTGCCCCATGCTCGACAACCGCCCTTTCAAACGCCTGCTCCTGGGCACCGCCCTCGCCCTTGGCCTGATCGGCAGCGCCGCTGCCGCCGACCTGCAACCGCTGCGGGTGGCCAACCAGAAATCGACAATCAAGGCGCTACTGGAAGCCTCTGGCGAAAGCCAAAACGTGCCCTATGCAATCCAGTGGTCTGAGTTCCCGTCTGCCTCGCCGTTGGGCGAAGCACTCAACGCCGGTGCCGTGGACATCGGCGCCCTCGGTGATGCGCCGTACGTGTTCGCCCTCGGTGCCGGTGCCTCCCTCAAGGTGGTCAGCATCATCCACTCCGAAGGGCGCACCACCACCGCCCTGGTCGTGCCCAAGGACTCGCCGATCAAGACCGTTGCCGACCTCAAGGGCAAGAAGATCGTCACCGGGCGCGGTTCCATCGGCCATTACCTGGCGATCAAGGCCCTGGCCACCGCCGGCCTGACCACCCAGGACGTGCAGTTCATTTTCCTGCTGCCCAGCGAATCACGCCTGGTGCTGGATAACGGCACCGCCGACGCCTGGGCCACCTGGGACCCGTACACCACCGTGGTCACTTCACAAAGCCAGGCCCGCGTGCTGATCAGCGGCAACCAACTGCTGAGCAACCACCTGTACCTCGCCGCCACAAGCCAGGCCATCGCCGACAAGCGCCCGCAGCTCGAAGACTTTGTCGCCCGCGTCGACCGCGCGTATGCCTGGGCCAACACCCACCCCAATGAATACGCTGCCGCCCAGGCCAGGATCACCGGCCTGCCGCTGGACGTGCATGTGACGGTGGCCAAGGACACCCGCCTGAACCCGGTCACTATCGACAATGGGGTGATCAGCGGCCTGCAAGCGACCGCCGACACCTATCAACAGGAAGGCCTGCTGCTCAAGCACATCGACGTGTCGCAGGGCTTCGACAAGAGCTTCAACGCCAAGCGTGTCCCCTTCAACCAAGCCTCGCGCTAAAAGGAGCAGCACATGAGCAAGCCACGTCATTTGAAACTGGGAGCCATGGTCCATGGCGTCGGTCACGGCTGGGGCGAATGGCGCCACCCGCAGGCCCAACCGAATGCCAGCACCAGCTTCGGCTTCTACAAACAACAGACTGAATTGGCCGAAGCCGCCAAGTTCGACTTCGTGTTCATCGCCGACAGCCTGCATATCCACGCCAAATCCAGCCCGCACTACCTCAACCGTTTCGAGCCGTTGACCATCCTGTCAGCACTTGCCGCGATCACCACCCATATCGGCCTGGTCGCCACCGTGACCGTCAGCTACACCGAGCCCTACCAGGTAGCGCGCCAGTTCGCGTCCCTGGACCATATCAGTGGCGGTCGCGCCGGTTGGAACGTGGTCACCTCATGGCTCAGCGGCACCGCCGACAACTTCAGCAAAGCCGAGCACCCACCCCACGCCGTGCGTTATCGCATCGCCAAGGAGCACGTAAGCACCGTGCAGGGCCTGTGGGATTCATGGGAAGACGACGCCTTTACCTACAACAAACAGTCCGGCGAGTTTTTTGCCCCGGGCAAGCTGCATGCACTCAACCACAAGGGTGATTTCTTCTCGGTCAAAGGCCCGCTGAACATCGCGCGTTCGCGCCAGGGCCAGCCGGTGATTTTCCAGGCCGGCACCTCGGAGGACGGGCGCAACTTCGCGGCGCAGAACGCCGATGCGATCTTTGTGCACGTGGACAGCATCGAGGAGGGCCTGGCGTATACCCAAGACCTGAAACGCCGCGCCAAAGGCTTTGGCCGCGACCCGCAAAACCTGTCGATCCTGCCGGGCATCCGCCCGATTGTCGGCCGCGATGAAGCTGAAGTGGAAAGTCGCTACCAGCAGGCCGTGGAGCTGGTCACCGTGGAAGATGCCATCGTCGCCCTCGGTCGCCCGTTCAACGACCACGATTTCAGCCAATACCCGCTCGACGCGCCGTTCCCGGAACTGGGGGACCTGGGGTCCAACAGCCAGAAAGGCGGCTCCGACCGCATCAAGCAACTGGCCAGGGACGAAGGCCTGACCCTGCGCGAAGTGGCCCTGCGTTTCTCGCGACCCAAGCGCGATTTCGTCGGCACCCCGGAACAGGTCGCCGACGCGATCCAGACCTGGTTCGAGCACGGCGCCAGTGACGGTTTCATCATCAACTCGGTGCTGCCGGATGGCTTGCAGTACTTCACCGAACTGGTGGTGCCGGTGTTGCAACAGCGCGGCCTGTTCCGCAGCGAATACAGCGGCCAGACCCTGCGTGACAACCTCGGCCTGGACGTGCCGGTGAACCGCTACAGCGTCGCCGCCGAGATTGAAGAGCAGCAAGAGGCGCTGGCATGAGCCCATCCTCGCAGCCCTCCTTGCGCTCCGTGGAAGTCGCCCAGTTCGACGCCCTGCTCGAACGTCTCACCACCGAGCTCGCCAGTACCGCGCAAGTCTACGACGAGAGCGGCGCTTTCCCTCACGCCAACTTCAAGTTGCTGCACGAACACGGCCTGCTCGCCCTCACCGTGCCCAAGGCGCTGGGCGGCGGCGGGGCCAGCCTGTCCCAGGCACGCAAGGCGATCAGTGCGATTGCCAAGGGCGAGCCGTCCACCGCACTGATCCTGGTGATGCAGTACCTGCAACACACCCGCCTGCAAGACAGCAAGACCTGGCCCGCGCACCTGCGCAGGCAAGTGGCCGAAGACGCGGTGCGCAACGGCGCATTGATCAACGCCCTGCGCGTCGAGCCCGACCTCGGCACCCCGGCCCGTGGCGGGCTGCCGGCGACCACCGCCGTGCGCACTGCCGAGGGCTGGCGCATCAGCGGACGCAAGATCTACTCCACCGGCAGCCACGGCCTGAGCTGGTTCAGCGTGTGGGGCCGCAGTGACGACGCCGACCCGCTGGTGGGCGCCTGGCTGGTGCCCAAGGACAGCCCCGGCGTGAGTATCATCGACACCTGGGACCACCTGGGCATGCGCGCCACCTGTAGCCATGAAGTGGTGCTCGACAACGTGCTGGTGCCGCTGGACCACGCCGTCAGCGTCAGCCCGTGGAGTGCGCCGTCGCCAGAATTGGACCCCGAGGGTTTCCTGTGGATGTCGGTGCTGCTGTCGTCGGTGTATGACGCCGTGGCCCAGGCCGCCCGGGACTGGCTGGTGAACTGGCTGGAGGAGCGCCAACCGTCCAATCTCGGTGCGGCGCTGTCGACCCTGCCGCGTTTCCAGGAAACCGTCGGCCATATCGACACCCTGCTGTTTGCCAATCGCAGCCTGCTCGACGCTGCTGCCGAAGGCCACACCCCGGCCGCCAACGCCGCGCAATTGAAGTACCTGGTAACCAACAACGCGATCCGTGCCGTGGAGTTGGCCATCGAGGCCTCGGGCAACCCGGGCCTGTCGCGCCATAGCCCGCTGCAACGGCACTACCGCGACGTGCTGTGCAGCCGCGTACATACCCCGCAGAACGACGCGGTATTACAAGGTGTCGGCAAGGCCGCCTTCGCCCAACGCCACAAGGAGCGCACATGAGCCAGGTGATTATCGCCAGCCAGCTGGACGAAGATTACAACGAGGTGCTCCGCCAGCGCCTGGCCGGGTTTGCACCTGATCAGCATCGCACGCGGTGGCTTGCTGGATCAGGAAGCATTGCTGGAGGCGCTGGACAATGGGCAGGTTGGCTTGGCGTCGCTGGATGTGACCGAGCCGGAGCCGCTGCCGGACGGGCATGCGTTGTACACCCGTCCGCGGGTTAGGCTGTCGCCGCATACCTCGGCAATTTCCACCCAGAGCAAGGAGGAAATTGCCGATACGTTCCTGGCGAACCTGCAGCGGTATGTTGCCAGTGTTGAGCTGTACAACCGTGCCAATTGATCGCCGGCTACTGGATGCGGTAGTGGAAGGTATTGCGCACCGCCGGAACCGGCACCGCCTTGCCATCGACGATCCTGGGCTGGTAGCGGAAGGTATTCGCCGCCGCCAGTGAAGGCCGCATGAACAGCGGGTGGCAGCCGTCCAGCACCCTGGGGTTTTCCACGCGGCCCTGGGTGTTGACGGTGTATTCCACCGAACAATCGCCTTCGATGTGCTTGTCCAGGGCGCGCTCGGGGTAGTCCGGCGCCTCCTTGCTCAAGGGCTGGTACTGGCGGCTGTCGAACGCCGGCGCCGCAGCGGGTGTTGCAGCTCTTGCTGTTTCAGCGACCTGGCGCTGCTGGTCAGCACGCTGTTGTGCCTGCTCACGGTTGCGCTGTTCAGTGGCCAACCGTTGCTGTTGCTGCTCCCGCTGCTTTTCCTCGACGCGCTTGCGCGCCAAGGCGGCCTGTTCGAGTTTGCGCGCCTGGATCTGCGGATCGACCGTGGGCTTCACCGGTACGGGAACCGCGACCGGTTCCGGGGGCGTGACAGCCACCGGTTCAGGTGCGGGAGCCGGCGCAGGTGCAGCCGGCAGCATCACCAACTGGGTATGCATCACCCTGGGGGCTTCCACCGGCGGTTTTTCCGTCGACCAGCCAAGCATCAGCGCAGCCAGCACGCCCACATGCAGCGCCACCGCCAGGCTGGCCGCCAAGCTGTTTCGCCAGAACCCGGAAGGCCCCCGGGAAGGCATCGTCAGCGTCGGACTGTGCATGATCATCGCCGTCATTGCGGGGCCTCGGTCACCAGCCCCAGGTTGCTCACCCCGCCCTTCTGCAACACCGCCATGGCCGCGACCACACGGCCATAACCGGCGTTATCGTCGGCGCGGATGTACACCTGGGTGTCGCTGCGCGCCGCCACCACCTGCATGACCTTGGCGCCCATTTCGTCGAGGGTCACGGCGCTGTCGGTCTGGTGTTGGGTGTCGAGTTCACCGCCGAGGTTCCAGTAGTAGCCACCATCGGCCTTCACCGACAGCGTGAGGATCTGCTGGCGGGTGTCGGTGGCCAGTGCCTCGGCGGCGACCTTGGGCAACTCGATCTTCACGCCCTGAGTGAGCATCGGCGCGGTAACCATGAAGATCACCAGCAGCACCAGCATCACGTCGATATAGGGCACCACGTTCATCTCGGCCTTGGGCCCGTGCTTGCGTTGCGGCCTTGCTAACATGAGATCGCTCCTGTTCAGGCGGCCACGGCCAGGTGGCTCGACGTGCCGCGCAGCGTGCGGTGCAGGCGTACTTGCAGCTCATTGCCGAAGGCGTAGTAACGGGTGAGCAAGGTCTGGCCGCGTGCCGCGAAGCTGTTGTAGGCGATCACCGCCGGAATGGCCGCGAACAGGCCGATGGCCGTGGCGATCAGCGCTTCGGCGATGCCCGGCGCCACGGTGGACAAGGTGGCCTGTTGCACCTGGGACAGGCCGATGAACGAATTCATGATGCCCCATACGGTGCCGAACAGGCCGATGTAGGGGCTGACCGAACCCACCGTTGCGAGGAATTGCAGGCCCTTTTCCAACTCGATTTCCTGCTCGGTGATCGCCACCTGCAAGGCGCGCTCTACACCTTCCAGCACCGCTGGATCATGGCTGTGCAGGTGCTGGTACTCCTGGACCCCGGCAATGAAGATCGGCGCAATACCGCCCTCGCCTGCCTGCACGGTGTCGCGGTACAGGGGTTGCAAGTCGGGCGCGGCACGAAAGCGCTGCACAAAGCCATTCAACTGGCGCTCCAGGCGCCGCAGCACACTGGCGCGCTGGATGATCAGGTACCAACTGAGCAAGGAGGCCAGCAGCAAGGTGACCATCACCGCCTTGACCAACAGGCTGGCGTCGCTGATCAAGCCCCAGATCGTCATATGTTCCATCGTCGCGTGCATGGTGAAGCTCCTATTCGATAAAAAAGTGATGACCGGGTGATGACGGCTCAGGGCAATTTCAGCGCGCGGGTCACCTCGGCCCACGGCACGAACTTGAAGTTCTGGGTCTGCTCGGGCATGCGCTTGCGCCCGTCCTGCACCACCAGCATGCCTTGGCTCCACGGCCCGCCAAGGTTGAGGGCGGTGACTTCCAGGCCATCGGTTTCCGAAGCCCCGTCGATCCCGGCCGCCGCATTCAGGCCGACGCGGAAGGCACCGTGGCTGGCGAACGGCGGCTCGGCATCCAGCACCAGGTAGCTGTCATTGCCCTGGCTGGAGATCACCAGGTAGTCACGCTGGTTGCTCTGGTACAACGCCAGGCCCTCGACATCCGCGTGCAACTGCGGGCCGACCTTGATCACGCTGGTAAGCGTGGCCGGCTGGTCGGCGCGGGCATCCACTGCCCACACACCGACGTCTTCTTCACCGATAAACAGGCGCTGGCGCTGGTCATCGGCCACGCAACCCTCGGGCTGGCTGTCGACCTTGAACTGGCGCACCAACTCGCCCTGCACCCGCCCATCCGGCGCGCTGAGGCGGTATTGCAGGAAGGAGCCGTCCTTGCCGTTGGCGATCGCGTAGAGCTCGCCACTGGCGGGCTGGAACAGGCAGATGCCGTAGATCTCCTTGAGCGGTGTCGGCACTTCACCGGCTTCGCGCAGTTCGCCGCTCTGGCGGTCAATGCTGAACAGGCTCAGGCTGTTGTGATCGCGATTGCTCGCCACGGCCAGGTCGACAGTCTGCGCGCCGAGCTTGAAGTTGGGGCGTACGTCGACGTTGTTGAGACGGCCCACCGCCAGTTCCTGCAACAGCTTGCCGTCAAGGTCGTAGGCCAGCAGGCCCTGCTTCTTGTTGGTGCCGAGCACGCGGCTTTTTTCCGGTTGCGCGGGGTGAATCCAGATCGCCGGGTCGTCCGCCGCATCGCCCTGGCGACCGACCGGGTCGGTCTGGCGCACCGCAGCGACTTCCGGCACCACCGGTTCGGTCGTCACGGGTTTGGCTTTCCAGTTGAGCGTGCCCTGGTAAAGCCTGCCGGTGTCGTCGTCGCGCACCAGCAGTTGCTGGCCGTTGACGCTGAGTTGTTCCGGTTCCTTGAGGCCTGGCAGCGTCAGGCTCGATTGCTCGACCCAACGCGTGCCGGTGTGCTGGAACAGGTGCACCTGGGACGTCTTCGGATCGAGGGCGACCATCCCGCCCGGCACGAGCGCCATGGCGCCCGCTTCACGCTTGGGGTTGTCGAACAGCGCTACCGGCGTGCGCTCGACCTCGGCTTCCGGGTGCGCCGGGTAGGCCCACCAGCCGACGTTTGCTTCATTCACCACCAGCTGTTGGGTTGTGTCATCCACCTGGCAGAACTGCGCCGACGGCGGCAACGGCAAACCGCGTACACGCTGGGGGTCGCCGAGCAGTGTGGCGCCATTGCCCACCAGCCACTGCTCACCCTTGCCCTCTTCGCCCACCAGGAACACAAACAGGTTGGCGGCGCCGTCACGGAACAGGCACAGGCCGTTTACCGGGTAGTCACGGGTGGGCAGGTACAGCGGTTTGCCAAAGGTTTTGGCGGACGCGTCGAGGTTGATCAGCATGGCTTGCTGGCGGTCGTTGTCGAGGCTGGCGAGCAGTACCTGGGAGCCGGCAGCGCGGGTGTCGAGGCTGCTGAAGTTGCCGTTGAAGCGGGCGAGTTCGGTGCCTTTGGCGTCGAGCAGTTGCAGGCCGTTGCGGGTACTGGCGGTAAGGCGTTCGGTGCTGCTCAGCACGGCCATGGCCTCGGCATTGAGGCTGGGTGCCCAAGGGGTCAGGACCAGGTCCGTGGCCATTGCCGGTGCACAGAGGGTCAAGGCCATTAGCAGGTACAGCTTGGAAATCTTCATGTACGGGTCAATCCGTCAAAAACAATGGAGATCCAATGTGGGAGGGGGCTTGCCCCCGATAGCAGTGTGTCAGTCAACACAGATGCCAGCTGGGCCACAGCCATCGGGGGCAAGCCCCCTCCCACATTTCGACCGAGGTATGGGTTAGAAGTGGGTGAAGGTCAGGCCAACTTTGTAGGTCGGGCCGTACTCTTCGTACTGGCCGTTGTAGCTGCGGTGGCCGGTGTAGACGAAGTACGACTCATCGGTGAGGTTCTGCGCTTCGAAGCTGACTTGCAGGTTCTTGGTCAGCGAGTAGCGCGCGCTGAAGTCGACAAACGTCTGCGCGTCCACATGCAGGTCGTGGGCCTTGTCGTTGATCGAGGCCAATTCGTAGAGGTAGGCCGATTTGTAGTTGGCCGACAGGCGCAAGCTGAGCGTGTCGTCTTCCCAACCGAGCATCAGGTTGCCGACGGTGTCGGACTGGTTGGGCAGGCTGATGTTGCGCTTGCGGTTCGTGCCACTGGCACTGTCGAAACCTTCGATGTCGGCGCTGGAGCGGCTGAACGTGCTGTTGGCACCGATCAGCAGGCCGTTCCACGGCGCGGGCAGCCAGTCGAATTTCTGTGAGTAGGCCAGTTCCAGGCCGTAGAGCTTGGCGCTGTCGCCGTTGGCGTAGGTGTGGGCCTCGGCGAAGTTGGTCCAGGCGCCGGTGCCGGCCAGGTCAGTGTTGTAGACGAAATTCTTGATGTCCTTGTAGAACACGAACGCCGAGACGGTGCCGGCGCGGCCCATGAAGTGTTCGATGCCCAGGTCCAGGTTGCTCGACTCCAGGGGCTTGAGGTCCGGGTTGCCGAAGGTGGCTTCGTCATCGTCGATCACGAAGCCCGGCGCCAACTGGCCAAAGGTCGGGCGCACCACGGACTTGGTCCAGGCCGCGCGCACCTGGGTGTTCTTGTCGATCTGGTAGCGCGCATGCAGGCCCGGCAGCCAATGGTGATAGCGACGCTGGGTGTCGGTCGGGGTGAACACGCCATCGGTGGCGCCGGTGCCCTTGGCTTCGAACTCAGTGCCTTCGTAACGCAGCCCGGCGATGAAGCGCCAGTCGTCAATATCGACAGTGTTCATCAGGTAGCCAGCGTTGATTTCCTCGCGAATGGTGAAGTCGTTGACCCGCGATTCGGTCTCGTCATAGAAGTCCGCCGGGTTGAGGCTGCCGATCAGCTGCTTGATCGCGCTGGGGCTGATGCCGGGGCCGTAATTGCCCAGGCGGTAGTCGACGTTGCCCTTCTGGAACTGGGTGAGGTTGAGCTGGTCGGCAGTGAAGCCGAGGGTGTCGAAGTCTTTGTAGACCCAGGCTTCCAGATCGTTGTCCTTGTTGCGGCGGCTGACCTTGCCGCCGAATTTGACCTGGGACGCATAGCCGCTCAGGTCGTAGTCGCGGGCCAGGTCCAGGCGCAGGTTTTTCTCGGTGTCCTGGGTGTTCTGTTTTTCCCAGTCGACTTTGTCGAGGCTGAAGTTACGCGCGTCGTAGAAGCCGCTGCCGATGATCGGGCGTGGCTTGCCCTTGTCATGGAAACCGCTGTTGGCAAAGTCGCCGCCGTCGAAGGTGGCACCGGCGATGTGTGCCGGGCTGTCTTCGCTGGATTGGCTGTAGCCGGCCTGGCCGCTCAGGGTCCACAGGCCGAGCATGCGTTCGCCGCCGAACACGTAGGACTGGATTTGCTGGGTCTCTTCGCGGTTCTTCAGCTTGCGCTTGCCCTCGGCATCGCCCAGCTGGCCGGGGGCCTGCGGGTCGGCGAATTCGAGACTGGTGGAGTTGCGGGTTTCGGTGTCTTTGTAGCGGCTGTAGAGGGTGCGCAGGTAGTAGCTGCTGAGGTCGTCGGGCTTGTAGTCGAAGTTCAGGCCGCCACCGGCACGTTCGCGGCTGATGTCGTAGTCACGCTGTTCGAACTCGTTGAGTCGAGCACCGTCGGTGAAGTCCCAGGCGCCACCGGTCTCGACGTTGTCCGAGCCGAAGTCGCGCTTCTGCCAGCTCAGTGCAGCGGCCACGCCGAAATTGTCGATGCCGTCGCCAAGACTGAAACGGTTGCTGGCCGCGCCGGAGAATTTGGGGCTGGTCTGATGGGTGTTCTTGTCGTAACTGGCTTCGGTGCTGCCGGTGTAGAACAGGCCCTTGTGGTCGAACGCCGACAGGCTTTGCACATCCACCGTGCCGCCGAGGGAGTTGGCGTCCATGTCCGGGGTGAGGGTCTTGATCACCGACAGCGACTGCACCAGCTCCGCGGGCAGCACATCGAGGGCCACCGCGCGGCGAGCGCTCTCCGGGGCGGGTACCAGGGTGCCGTTGATGGTCACGCTGTTGAGGTCCGGGCCCAGGCCACGCACGCTGACAAAGCGCCCTTCGCCCTGGTCGCGCTCCACGCTGATGCCCGGCAGGCGCTGCGCCGCTTCGGCGACGTTTTCATCCGGCAACTGGGCCACGCCGTCGGCATGTACCACGCTCTTGATGCTGTCCGAATTGCGTTGCTCCTTGAGCGCCTGGTCGATGGCCGCTGCCTGGCCGACCACTTCGACGTGCTCGGCGTTGGCCACTTCGGCCGCGTTGAGTCGCTCGCTGGCAATCGCCAGGGCCAAGGCAGTAAGCGTGAAGCTGACGAGCCCGGTGCGCTTGTACATGCAATCCTCCCCAAGAGTCCGTTGGCGCCAGGCAAGAGGCCCGGCAACTGGGAGGGCACGCTAGGGGTGGGGGATGACCGTTCTGTGACAGCGAGTGGCGGGGAGCCCCGTAAACCGGGGGCTTGAGCAGGATCTTGAGTTGGAATGAGCTGAAATGACCTGTGAAGATCAACTGTGGGAGGGGGCTTGCCCCCGATAGCAGTGGATCAGCCCCCTGATTTTTCACTGACCCACCGCTATCGGGGGCAAGCCCCCTCCCACATTTTCTGCGTTTCATTGTCGGCGGGATGAGCTGATTCGACCCCTGCCCTGCGTCACGCAACCGTCACATCCATCTGCTGTGCTGGCGCCCACGACTGAACCTTGCAAGGACTCGCGGCCATGTTTTCCGTGCTCAAACCCCACCGCTGGAAACTCTCCCTGCTGCTGATCGCCGCAAACCTGGGGCTGATCCTGCACCTGGCCTGCGGCGAGTTGAAAAGCGTCAGCGAATGGGTGTGGCTGGATATCTTCGGCGAAGGCGGTTCCGCCCTGCTCGCCCTGGTCTGGCTGGGGCTGGTGCTGAAAAGCCGACCGGCCGGGCGCGTGACCAACTACCTGGCGCTGGGCCTGTCATGCATCTTCTTCTCGTGGTGGATCGACAGCCTCGACGAATTCATCCGCCTGCCCGACAGCATTACCTGGGACCACTGGCTGGAGTCCGGGCCGATGCCGGTGGGCATGATCCTGCTGACCATTGGTATCTACCACTGGCACCGCGAACAACTGGCGATCAGCGCACAGATGGAGAAACGCGAGCGACTGTTCCGTGAGCATCGGCTGTTCGACAAACTCACGCCGCTGGCCGGCGCCGACTACCTCAAGCGCCAGCTGGCCGAGAGCCTGCAAGACAGCCAGGCCCAGCAGCAACCGCTGTCGCTGCTGGCGCTGGACCTGGACAACTTCGCGGCCATCAACCAGGCCTACGGGCATGCCGAAGGCGATGCGGTGCTGCAGGCCCTCAGCCATTTGCTGTTGCTCAACCTGCGCCGCCAGGATCTGCTGTGCCGCCTGGCCGGCGACCGTTTTGTGGTACTGCTGCCCAACACCGGTGAGCGCCAGGCCAAGGAACTGGCGCTGGAGTTGCAGCAGGCAGTGCGCGGCCTTGCACACAAGACCCGACTGCACGGTGAGCGCCTGCAACTGGCGGCGACCACCGCCGTGGTCATGGCCCTGGACGAGCCGCCCCAGGACTTGCTCAAGCGCCTCAACCTGGCCCTGGCCAGGGCCAAGCAACCTCTGGCGAAAAGCGCCTGAGATGGCCGTGAAAACCAGCTGGTATGAAGCCGACAGCCGCTTCATACCAGGGCACTACCAACCCGCCACGCTGATCGACCTGGCCTTGTCCCGGGACATCGACAGCCATCGCCTGCTGCGCGGCACGGGACTGTTTCACGAGGACATCCTGGCCGGCACGGCGCGGTTGAGCCCGCAGCAGTTTTTCGGGTTGATCGGCAACAGTCGCAAATTGCTTGACGCCGACGACAGCAGTTTTCTGTTCGGCCAGCGGCTCTTGCCCGGCTACTACGGCGCGGCCAGCCATGCCCTGGGGCATGCGCAGAACCTGCACCAGGCCCTGGAGATCCTGATCCAGCAACAGGTGCTGCTCAGCCCACTGGCCACCCTGCAACTGGAGTTGGATGCGCACCACGCCTACCTGTACTGGCGAGACAGTTGCGGCGCCGGCGAGCATTGGCGGTTTTTACTGGAAGCCAGCATGACCTCGCTGGTCGCCATGAGCCAATGGCTCAGCGGCGAGCGCCTGCCGTGGGCGTGCAGTTTCAGTCATGCCGAGCCGCGTTACGTCGAGCAGTATTGGGTGCATCTGGACGAAGAGACGCGCTTCGAACGGCCGCTGGACATGCTGAGCATCCCCCGCGAATACCTCACCCGCGCCTGGCCAGGTGCCTCGGCCACCGCCGGCCAGGTCGCACGCCAGCAAGCCCGTGTGCAGATCGAACAACTGGGCTTCTCCAGCAGTTTTCTCGACTGCCTCTACGACTATCTGCACGAACAGGTACGCCAACCGCCCAGCCTGGAACAGGCTGCGCAGGCCTTCGCCATGAGCCCGGCGACCCTCAAGCGCAAGTTGCACAAGCATGACACCGGCTTTCAGCAGCAGGTGGACCGCGTGCGCAAGCAGGTGGCGTTGCACCTGTATCAGGTCAAGGGCTATAGCAATGATGAAGTGGCGGCGTACCTGAACTTCAACGATGCGGCGAACTTTCGCCGTTCGTTCAAGCGCTGGACCGGCAGTACGCCCAACCTGATCCGCCAGCTCTTCAACAGCCGCTAGCCAGGCGTTCGCGCAGGAACTCCACCAGCGCCTGCACCGGTCGCGAGCTTTGCCGGTGCTGCGGGTACACTGCCGACAGCGTCAGGTCTTCGGGGGCGAATTCATCCAGCACCGTGACCAGGCGGCCGTCCTTCAATGCCTCGCCGACGATAAAGGTCGGCAGGTAGGTTACGCCCAGACCGGCGATGGCGGTATCGCGCAGCAAGTCGCCGTTGTTCACCCGCATGCGCCCGCTCACGCTCAGCGCCTGCAACTTGCCCTTGAAGCGCCACTGCACCTGGCGGCCGTGGCCGTAGGGCAGGCAATCGTGGTCGGCAAGGTCATCGGGTTTTTGCGGTGTACCACGCAAGGCCAGGTAGTCGGGGCTGGCGCAGTACACCCGGGGAATGCTGGCGATACGCCGGGCGATCAGGGTGGAATCTTCCAGGGTACCGATGCGCAAAACCAGGTCGTAGCCTTCACCGATCAGGTCCACGGGACGGTCGCTCAAGTCGACCTCCACCGCCACCTGGGGATGGCGCTGCAGGAACAGCGGTAACAGGCAGCCCAGATGGGCCATGGCAAACGACAACGGTGCGCTGAGGCGAATGGTGCCGCGTGGTTCGCTGTTCTGGCCAGCGATGCCCTGCTCCACTTGCTCGACTTCACTGAGCAGGCGCAAGGCGGATTCGTAGTAACTCTGGCCGAGTGGCGTGACATCCAGCCGGCGGGTGGAGCGGTTGAGCAGGCGTACGCCGAGGCGGTCTTCCAGCTGGATCAGGCGGCGGCTGACGAACTGCTTGGACAGGCCCAGCTGTTCGGCGGCGGCGGTGAAGCTGCCGGATTCCATGACCTGGCAGAACAGGCGCATGTCTTCGAAGGGGTTCATTGTCGCTTCTCGGTGGACATTTCTCGGTTTTTATAACGGGTATGTCGCCACACCACAAATCAAATGTGGGAGGGGCGGTGCGACGATTCGACTTGCCCCCGATGGCAGTGTGACTGACACACCGCTATCGGGGGCAAGTCGAATCGTCGCACCGCCCCTCCCACAGGGATCACCTACAGACTTGAGAGCCAGTTACTTGGTAAACGCCGAGTAGCTGTTCATCAGGTTGCGGTAGTTGGGGATGCGTGGCGACAGCAGGTTGGCCAGGCCTTCCATGTCGTTGCGCCAGTCGCGCTGCAGTTCGCAAGCCACGGCAAACCAGTTCACCAGTTGGGCTCCAGCGGCAGTCATGCGCGCCCAGGCGGCTTGTTGTACGGTTTCGTTGAAGGTGCCGGAGGCGTCGGTGACCACGAACACTTCAAAGCCTTCTTCCAGCGCGCACAGGGTCGGGAACGCGACGCACACATCTGTCACCACACCGGCAATGATGATCTGCTTGCGGCCGGTGGCCTTGACCGCCTTGACGAAGTCTTCGTTGTCCCAGGCGTTGATCTGGCCAGGACGGGCGATATACGGCGCGTCCGGGAACAGTTCCTTGAGTTCCGGAACCAGCGGGCCGTTGGGGCCGCTTTCGAAACTGGTGGTGAGGATGGTTGGCAACTTGAAGAACTTCGCCACATCGGCCAGGGCCAACACGTTGTTCTTGAATTCGTTGGGGGAGAAATCCTGCACCAGGGAAATCAGGCCAGTCTGGTGGTCGACCAACAGTACAACGGCGTCATCTTTGTTCAAACGAGGGCTAGCCATGGTTCAACTCCTTACGGGGGTATGGGTAATCAAAATGCAAAACACGAGCAGCCGAACGCACCCCAGAAACCCTGGAAGTCGCTGACCGGCACGCTGGAATGGCGGGCTTTTTCGTGGCTGTGGGCATGCACGCCGCACGGGCCGCTGCACTGGTGCACCTGCGCCTGCAACGGCGAGCCTGGGCGCCAGTGCCCTGGCACCTTGACCACCGGCGACCAGTCCGGCAGCACCGGCACGCGCGGGGGGGCGAAATCTTCGAAGTCGCCGGCGCCGTAGACCACCTTGCCGCCGACCACGGTGAGGACCGACTCGATCCACTTGATGGCTTCTTCATCGACACTAAAGAAGTCCGCCGACAGCGCCGCCACGTCCGCCAACTGCCCGACCTTGATCTGGCCCTTCTTGCCCTGCTCGGACGAGAACCAGGCGCTGCCGTGGGTGAACAATTCCAGCGCGGTCAGGCGCGACAGGCCTTCGGCATGCAGTTCCAGGCCACCGACGGTGCGGCCGCTGACCATCCAGTACAGCGAGGTCCACGGGTTGTAGCTCGACACCCGCGTCGCATCGGTGCCCGCGCCCACCGGCACGCCTTCGGCCAGCATGCGCTTGATCGGTGGCGTGGCTTCGGCGGCTTTGGCGCCGTAGCGCTCGACAAAATATTCGCCCTGGAACGCCATGCGGTCCTGGATCGCAATACCGCCACCGAGGGCACGCACACGCTCGATGTTCTGCGGGGTGATGGTTTCGGCGTGGTCGAAAAACCACGGCAGGCCGTTGAACGGGATGTCGCGATTGACCTTCTCGAACACGTCGAGCATGCGCGAGATGGACTCGTTATAGGTGGCGTGCAAACGGAACGGCCAGCGCTGTTCAACTAGGTGGCGCACCACCGGTTCCAGCTCCTGCTCCATGGTCAACGGCAGGTCGGGACGCGGTTCAAGGAAGTCTTCGAAGTCGGCGGCCGAGAACACCAGCATCTCGCCGGCGCCGTTGTGACGCAGGTAATCGTCGCCCTGGTGCAGGGTGACGCTGCCGGTCCAGTTCTTGAAGTCGCTGAGTTCTTCCTTGGGCTTCTGGGTGAACAGGTTGTAGGCGATGCGCACCGTCAACTGTTGGTCCTTGGCCAGTTGCTCGATCACCGCATAGTCATCGGGGTAGTTCTGGAAACCGCCGCCGGCGTCGATGGCACTGGTGAGGCCCAGGCGGTTGAGTTCACGCATGAACTGGCGGGTCGAGTTGACCTGGTACTCCAACGGCAGTTTCGGGCCTTTGGCCAGGGTCGAATACAGAATCATCGCGTTCGGCCGCGCCACCAGCATGCCGGTGGGGTTGCCGTTGCTGTCCCGCACAATCTCGCCGCCCGGCGGGTTAGGCGTGTCCTTGGTGTAGCCGGCCACACGCAGCGCTGCGCGGTTGAGCAAAGCGCGGTCGTACAGGTGCAGCACGAACACCGGGGTGTCCGGCGCGGCCTGGTTGAGTTCGTCCAGGGTCGGCATGCGTTTTTCGGCGAACTGGAATTCGTTCCAACCCCCTACCACGCGTACCCATTGCGGAGTCGGGGTGCGGTCGGCCTGGTCCTTGAGCATGCGCAGGGCATCGGCCAGGGACGGCACGCCCTCCCAGCGCAGTTCGAGGTTGTAGTTCAAGCCGCCCCGGATCAGGTGCAGGTGCGAGTCGTTGAGGCCGGGGATGACGGTGCGGCCCTTGAGGTCGATGACCTGGGTGCCACTGCCGCGCAGGGCCATGGCTTCACCGTCGGTACCCACGGCGACAAACCGCCCCTCGCGGATGGCGACAGCCGTGGCGCGCGGGTTTTCACGGTCCACGGTGTGGAACTGGCCATTGAACAGAATCAGATCGGCGTTCATAGGGTTTCCTTTACAGAGGCTTCAAGCCAGGGAGCGAACAGGCGGGTGGCCGCCGGCATCAGCAGGTAGACCACCAGCACGACAATGGTCACAGTCACCAGGAACGTGGCGACCACGTAGTTGGAGAGAAACGGGTGCAGGCGCAGCACCGGGCCCCACACGATCGGCACCAGCAGGGTCAGCGGCAGGATCACGCACAGGGTGACCACCGCCTGCTTCCAGCGCGGCGGCTTGGCGGCGTTCGGGGTTTCGGGGTTGAACCAGAATTCGTTGACCGCACCGATTTCGGTGTTGTCACCGTCGGCGAGCATGGGCGCGGCTTCGGCGATCAGGGTTTTGCGTTCGGGGGAGTCGAGCCAGGTTTCCAGGTCTTCGGTGGAGCGGTAGCGCAATACACAGGTGAACAGCGCCAGGTTGCCTTGTTTTCCGCGTACCACGTCGACACCGAGGTGGCCGGGGCGGTCGCCGGCGATGCGGACGATGCGGCGCAGCCAGGCTTCGTAGTCGGCCTCCAGGCCGGGTTTGATGAGGTGTTTGACCACCAGGGTGACGACTTCGTCGGGGCCTGGTTTTGTGGTTGGGTCCATGGGTGTCCCTCTGCCTTGAAGATTCAGCGATGAGGGAGTTTGAGGGGGGATGGGGTGGGGAAAATTGGATGTACGTGCTGTTTGGGGGGGGGGTTGGGTTGGATTGGGGACATATCCGTTATTTAGGTAACGGCTACTTAGGGTTCCGCTCTTACAGCGGCTCACTTTTGAAAAGCCGGAATGCCGGCCCAGTCAAAAGTAAGCAAAACGCTCTTGCCCCAACACTCGGCACCTCGGCTAGGCTCGGTGTGCCCGTAATCCGACAGTGATTTGGGGGGCCGCCGCCACGCGCCATCCATGGCGCGGGGCGGCTAAACCGGCATCCCTACCGGTTTACCCCCCAAATCCCTGCCGAATTCCGGCCAGCGTGTTTGACGGGGCGCCTAAGATCAAAATCAAAAGCAGATCAAAGGCCAGAGCCAGCGGCGTTTTTCAAGGTAGTTGTCGTGTCTCCCGTCTTGCTAGGCGACCTTCACCACAACTGTCAGCTCCCTTTCGGGATTGAGGTACACCGTCCCGATAGGGTCCCAGTTGCGTGTCTCGCCTGACCACCTTTCAGGCCTTTTTTCTCTCGCTTGCCCATAAATTGCCGCCCTCCGGGCCAAGATTTCCCGGTCTTTTCCCTCGTGGCGCTGGGCGGGTGTCACGAAGCGGATTCGGCTATGACGATGCTCGGTGTTGTACCAGGCCATAAAATTCCTGACCCAGATACGCGCGTCATCCAGGCTGCCAAATCCATCCTGCGGCCACTGCGGGCAGTACTTCAGCGTTCTAAACAGCGACTCCGAGTAAGGATTATCGTTGCTTACCCGGGGTCTTCCTCTCGATGGCGTGATACCCAGGTCGTACATCTTGGTCAGTAACGTCACCGATTTCATCGGTGCGCCATTGTCCGAGTGAAGCACCAGCGGCTGACGCCAGCACTTCTCTGTAGTGACACTTCGTTGCAGTAGGACAGCGGCTTTTTCACCGTTTTCTGCTTCGTAAACTTCCCAGCCCACAGCCTTTCGGCTGTAGATATCTTCGATCAAATAGAGGTAGTAAAACTTCCCACGAACTGGCGACGGCAGGTACGTGATATCCCAAGACCACACCTGATTGGCGGCTGTCGCCGCGTAGGTGGTGGGTGCTTCATGGCGATGCGGGCGTTTGGCGCGGGAACGATGATGCTGCTGATCTGCCGCACGCAGCACTCGGTAAAAGGTTGCCTCCGATGCCATGTAACGTCCCTCGTCAGCGAGCCGTGGCACGATCTGGCTCGGTGGCAGATGTGCGTAGGCCTTGCTGTTGCACAAGGCCAGGATGGCTTGGCGCTCAACATCAGTCAGAGCATTATTCGGCACTGGCCTCACCGTCGTGGTGCGCCCATCTGCCAACAACGCTTCGGGCAGGATCCAGCGTTGTAGCGTGCGTAGCGAAATACCGACTTCTAGACACGCAGGCGCCCTGCGGGCGCCCGCAGTGATGGCTTCGGTGAGCCAGTCGACGAGAAGATGCCGTTCTGGCAACAAGGTCAATTGTCCTCGTCGTCGTTCCCCCAGTAGGCATTGAGCTTTTTTCGCAGCACCAGCAATGCGACTGTTTCAGCCAGCGCTGCATCCTTTCGGCGCAGCTCACGCTCCAGCTCCCGAATCCGGTTCTTATCCTCCTTGGTCTCACCAGCGATTCCTTTTTTCAGCGCTGAGTGATTAGTGCTGTTGGCAATGAAAGCTTTGCGCCAGCCGTCAATTTGCTCAGGGAAAATACCGTTGCGACGGCAATACTCACTCAGCTCCAGCTCCGACAAAGCTGATGATTCGATGACTGCCATGAGCTTGGATTCGGCAGACCAACTTTCAGGCGACTGCTTGTTTTCGGACAACTGAGAACCTCTGGCAGCAGCTTGCTTACGCCAATAATGAAGAGACATGTCGCTACAACCTTCACGGCGCGCGACCTCCGACGCTGACAGGCTCAGGGGCGGAAGCATCATTTTCAACAGCGCAGCTTTGCGTTCTTCTGAATAGAAAGGCATGACCTTACTCTTGCCGCCCCCGGAATACTTTTAAAAAGCGGAGGACACGACAACTACCCTGACACCGGGGGCATAGGCCTGAGACTATAGCGATGGCAAGGCGGGTTATTACTCTGAACCAGGGAAAAATCATCAGGGACGTAACGCATGCTGAACAATGATTCACGCGTTGCGAATGCCCGCTGGAGCGGGCTTGCCAGCAAAAAACGTGAGGGCGCCGCGTGCATTCTGGTTACCCGCGTCATCGTTAACGACCATCGCTGGCAAGCCAGCCCAGGGGGGAACGCACACGCCTCAACGATCCGGTCGGCTACCAGGCCGCCGCGCTTTGTTTTTGATTTTGATCTTAGGCGGCCCCCCAAATCACTGTCGGATTACGGGCATACCGAGCCTAGGCGAGGTGCCGAGTGTTGGGGCAAGAGCGTTTTGCTTACTTTTGACTGGGCCGGCATTCCGGCTTTTCAAAAGTGACCCGCCGTAAGGGCGGAAGGGGGTGTCAGTAATTTTGTGTTCGGGCATAACATGAGTAAGAGGTGCATGTATGCCAACCAAAAAGAAACCCGCGTTGCGAGAGCTGCCGAAAATCCCGAAAGAGCTTCTCGAGCAATTCACCGATGGTCCGATGACCGCTGAAGCCATCGAGGACGCGTCTGCGGCGTTCAAGAAGGCTTTGATCGAGCGAGCGCTGAGTGCTGAGCTCGGTCATCACCTGGGCTATCCGCCGGGCGCACAGCGCCCAGAGGATGAAACAAACCAGCGCAATGGCAAGAGCGGCAAGACGGTTCTCACCGGCGATGGCCCGCTCCGACTGGATATTCCACGTGATCGGGACGGCAGTTTTTCCCCTATCCTGATTCCCAAGCACGAGCGCCGCTACACCGGGTTCGATGACAAGATCATTGCCATGTATGCCCGTGGAATGACGGTCAGAGAGATCCGGGCGTTTCTTTCCGAGCAGTACGGTACTGATGTTTCTCCGGACTTCATCAGCTCTGTGACCGACGAGGTCATGGCAGAGATCGGTGCATGGCAACAGCGGCCTTTGGAGCCGATGTATCCGGTTATTTTCTTCGATGCTCTACGGGTCAAAATCCGCGAAGAGGGGCTGGTTCGCAACAAGGCGATCTACTTGGCCCTGGGTGTTTTGCCTGACGGAACACGCGATATTCTCGGCATCTGGATAGAAAATACCGAGGGCGCCAAGTTCTGGATGAAGGTTTTCAACGACCTCAAGACACGCGGCGTCGAAGACGTGTTGATTGCTGTGACCGATGGCCTCAAAGGCATGCCAGAAGCGCTCAACGCCGTGTTTCCAGACACGACACTGCAAACATGCATTGTTCATCTGATCCGCAACAGCCTTGATTACGCGGCTTGGGACAAGCGTCGCGAACTGGCCAAGGCGCTTAAGCCGATCTATCAGGCGGTGACCGCCGAAGCGGCCGAGCAGGCGCTGGATGCGTTTGAAAGTGGGCCATGGGGCAAGCAATATCCGACGGTAGTGGCTGCCTGGCGTCGCGCTTGGGATCGTGTGGTCCCATTTTTCGTGTTCCCGCCGGCGATCCGAAAAGTGATCTACACGACCAACGCCATCGAGAGCATCAACGCTCAGTTGCGCAAGATCATCAAGACGCGCGGCCACTTCCCGACCGACGATGCGGCGACAAAACTGATCTGGCTTGGACTGCGCAATATCACCGCCAACTGGGGCTCAGCGGCCCATGATTGGAAAAGTGCGATGAATCAATTTGCGATTCTTTACGGAGATCGATTTATCAGGCCTACCTGGTAAAAGCAGGGCCTGCCTGACGGCAGGCCGTTACCGGCCCGCACACAAAATATCTGACAGTCCCGGGCGGAACCCTAGGTAGCCGTTACCGAAGAAACGGATATGCCCCCTCCCGTATTCAAACCAACACCCCCACACACCCCACCACCACCCAAGCCCACCCCAACACCCCCCACCGCCACCCCCAAGGCGCATCCCGCAATTCCATGAACCCATCCGCAATCAACCACGACTTGCCAACCGCCAACACCAACACCCCCCACCCCACACCAGCGCCCCCCGCCAACACCGTCCCCACACTCAACAAAACCAGCACAACCCAACACACCATCAACCCCTGCGACGTACTCATCCGCCCCTACCCCATCACATACACCACCGGAAACAACACCACCCACACCAGGTCCACCATGTGCCAATACAGCACCCCCGACTCCACCCCATTCACCGCCACCCCACCCCGCCAGCACACCAACGCCAGCCACCCAAGGATCAGCATGCCCAGCAGCACATGCAGGAAGTGAAACCCCGTCAGCACCCAGTACAGGGTGAAAAACCGGCTGTACTCCATCCCCAACCCCTCCTCCACCAGATGGGTGTACTCGCCAAGCTTGATCCCCACGTATACCAGCGCCACCAGCAACGCCGCGCCAAACAACCCGGCGCTGCGCCGCCAATGTCCCAGGCGCACCTGCTGCAAGGCCAACGCCGCGAGCAGCCCGGTCGTCAACAGGCTCACGGTCATCGCCAGCCCGGTGGAGGTGTCCAGTTGTGCGCGGCCCGAGGCAAATGCCGCGGGTTCCAGGCGCTGGGTCACGGCGAATGCCAGGATCAGCATCGCGAACACGGTCAATTCGGCGAGGATGAAAAACCACATCGCCAGGTCACCCGGCAGGCGCCGGGGCTCAGGCAAAGTGCACATCCACCACGTCCATCAGCCCGGCGACGGTCTGCGGGTCGTCGCTCAGGGCCTCGGCCAGGCAAGCCATGCAGGCTTCACGCGGGGGCATGCCGGCGGCGATCAGGCGGGCGGTGAAGATCAGCAGACGGGTGGAGGCGACTTCTTCCAGGTCGTGTTGATCCAGGCGCCGCAACGCCTGGCCCAGGCGTACCACCTCAGTGGCCAACGTGTTATCCACCTGCGCCTCCCGGGCCACGATGCGCGCTTCGTCCGCCGCCGCCGGGTAGTCGAAGCGCATCGCCACGAAGCGTTGACGGGTGCTGGGCTTCATGCCCTTGAGCAGGTTCTGGTAGCCGGGGTTGTACGACACCACCAGCATGAACGACGGCGGTGCCTTGACCACTTCGCCGGTGCGTTCCAGGTACAGCTCGCGGCGGTCGTCGGCCACCGGGTGCAGGACCACCGCAGTGTCCTGGCGCGCTTCGATGACTTCGTCCAGGTAGCAGATGCCGCCTTCGCGCACGGCGCGGGTCAGCGGGCCGTCCTGCCACCAGGTGCCCTGGGCGCCGATCAGGTGGCGGCCGACCAGGTCGGCAGCGCTGAGGTCGTCATGGCAGGCCACGGTGTACAGCGGCAGGTTCAGGCGGTGCGCCATGTGCTGCACAAAGCGGGTCTTGCCGCAGCCGGTCGGACCCTTGATCAGCACCGGCATGCGGTGACGCCAGGCGTGCTCGAACAGTACCTGTTCGTTGGCGAGGGGTTGGTAGAAGGGTGTGGTCATGGCCGGTATCCAAAGCGGGTTCGACAGCCACGCTAAGGGCGCCTGCGACAACCTGGCAAGCGCTACCCAAGGCAAACTTGATCGCCGTCAAGCGAGCATTCCAACACGTCGCCATAGTCTGGCCGGGCACTAAGAACCTGCGCCCCGCACCTGTTGCGTGGCATCGCAAAGGTCTCGCCTGAGGAGTACATGGAATGCTGACTCGCACCCGCAAAACCTTCACCCTGAGCCTCGCCAGCCTGAGCTGCGCGCTGGCCCTGGCAATGCCCCCGACGGCCCATGGCGCCGCGCAACCCGCGCTGGTGAAAACTGCCGGCGCACCGGACATGAGCCAGGCCGACTTCGACACCTCCAAGCAGATTTACTTCGAACGCTGCGCCGGCTGCCACGGTGTACTGCGCAAAGGCGCCACCGGCAAACCGCTGACCCCGGACATCACCCAGGCGCGTGGCCAGGCGTACCTCGAAGCGCTGATCACCTACGGCTCCCCCGCCGGCATGCCGAACTGGGGCACCTCCAATGCGCTGACCAAGGCGCAGATCAGCAGCATGGCCACCTTCATCCAGCACACCGCGCCCACACCGCCGGAATGGGGCATGGCCGAAACCCTCAAGACCTGGAAGGTGCTGGTCAAGCCCGAAGACCGGCCGAAGAAACAGCTGAACACGCTCAACTTGGACAACCTGTTTTCCGTGACCCTGCGCGATGACGGCAAGATCGCCCTGGTCGATGGCGACAGCAAAAAGATCGTCAAGCTGATCGACACCGGCTACGCCGTGCACATCTCGCGGATCTCCGCCTCGGGCCGCTATCTGCTGGTGATCGGCCGTGATGCCAAGATCGACATGATCGACCTGTGGCCCGCCGAACCAACCAAGGTCGCCGAGATCAAGGTGGGCATCGAGGCGCGCTCGGTGGAGACGTCCAAGTTCAAGGGTTACGAAGACAAGTACACCATCGCCGGCTCCTACTGGCCGCCGCAGTTCACCCTGATGGATGGCGAAACCCTGGAGCCCAGGCAGATCGTATCCACCCGTGGCATGACCGTGGACAAGCAGGAGTACCACCCCGAACCACGCGTGGCGGCGATCATTGCGTCCCACGAATGGCCGGAATTCATCGTCAACGTCAAGGAAACCGGCAAGGTGATGCTGGTCAATTACCAGGACATCAAGAACCTCACCATCACCACCATCGACGCCGCACCGTTCCTGCATGACGGCGGCTGGGACAGCACCCACCGCTACTTCCTCACGGCGGCCAACAACTCGAACAAGGTGGCGGTGATTGATTCCAAGGAGCGCACCCTCACCGCCCTGGTAGACGTGGGCAAGACCCCGCACCCCGGGCGCGGCGCCAACTTCGTGCATCCCCAATTCGGGCCGGTGTGGGCCACCAGCCACCTGGGGGACGGCGGCATTTCGGTGATCGGTACCGACCCGGTCAAGCACGCGCAGTACGCCTGGAAGCAAGTGGCTTCGTTGAAGGGCCAGGGCGGCGGTTCGCTGTTTATCAAGACCCACCCCAACTCCCACCACCTGTACGTGGACACCACGCTCAACCCCGACGCCAAGCTCAGCCAATCGGTGGCGGTGTTCGATATCAACCACCTCGACAAGGGCTACAGCGTACTGCCGATTGCCGAGTATTCCGGCATCAAGCAAGGCGCGTTGCGCGTGGTGCAACCGGAATACAACAAGGCCGGCGATGAGGTGTGGTTCTCGGTGTGGAATGGCCAGACCGAGGAGTCGGCGCTGGTGGTGATCGACGACAAGACCTTGAAGCTCAAGCAGGTGATCAAGGACAAGCGCCTGATCACCCCGACCGGCAAGTTCAACGTGTTCAACACCCAACACGATATTTATTGAGCCCAATCAACATGAGGTCCGCCAATGAAAAATATTCTCCGCGCACTGCTGGCAACCGCCGCTGCGCTCAGCCTACAACCGGCGCTGGCGCAAGACGGGCCGGCCCTGTTCAAGAGCAAGCCTTGCGCTGCCTGCCATGCCGTCGACAGCAAGCTGGTGGGGCCGGCCTTGAAGGATGTCGCAGCCAAGAATGCCGGTGTGAAAGACGCCGCCACCACCCTGGCCAGTCATATCAAGAACGGCACCCAGGGTAACTGGGGGCCGATCCCGATGCCGCCGAACCAGGTCACGGATGACGAAGCCAAGGTATTGGCCGCGTGGGTCCTGACCCTGAAATAACCGCCAAGGAGCGCGCCATGAAAGTCTCGATGATCAGTTCGGCCATGGCGCTGCTTCTACTCATTCCCATGCCCGCAGGCGCAGTCGTGGATGCCCAACGATTGGAACATCTGCTGACCCAGGACTGCGGCGCCTGCCACGGCCTGTACCTCACCGGTGGCCTCGGCCCGCCGCTGACACCCCAGGCCCTCGCCGGCCAAAGCCGTTACAGCCTGATCGCCACCGTCACCCATGGCCGCCCAGCCCGTGCGATGCCGGGCTGGGCGCCGCTGCTCAGCGCGAGTGAAATCGCCTGGCTGGTCGACCGACTCCTGCAAGGAAGCCCCACCCCATGATCCGTCCCACCCTGTTAGCCGCTTGCCTATTGCTGGGCGCCTGTACCCAACCGACGTTGCGCGGCACCGGCGACCTGGGCCTGGTGATCGAACGTACCAGCGCCAGCGTGCAAATCATCGAATCCACCGGCATGAGCAGCCTGGCGCGCATCGAAGGCCTGGGCGATCTGTCCCATGCCTCGGTGGTGTTCTCCCGCGACCAGCGCCATGCCTATATTTTCGGCCGCGACGGCGGGCTGACCAAGGTCGATCTGCTGGGCCAGCGCATCGAAAAGCGCATCCTCCAGGGCGGTAATAGCATCGGCGGCGCGATCAGCCAGGATGGGCGCCTGATCGCTGTGTCCAACTACCAGCCCGGTGGGGTCAAGGTGTTCGATGCGGTGACCCTGGCCCAGGTGGCGGACATTCCCGCCACCGTCCTTCCTGATGGCAAGCGCTCACGGGTGGTAGGCCTGGTGGACGCGCCCGGCCAGCGCTTTGTGTTCAGCTTGTTCGACACCGGCGAGATCTGGAGCGCGGACTTCAGCCAGGGCAACGCGCCACGCATCAGCCGTTTCACCGGCATCGGCGAGCAGCCCTACGACGCCCTGATCACCGCCGATGGCCGCTACTACATGGCCGGCCTGTTCGGTGAAGACGGCATGGCCCAGCTCGACCTGTGGCACCCGGAACACGGCGTCAAGCGCGTGCTTGCCGACTATGGCCGTGGCCAGGAAAAACTGCCGGTGTACAAGATGCCCCACCTCGAAGGCTGGGCCGTGGCCGACAACCAGGCCTTTGTGCCTGCCGTGGGCCGTCACCAGGTGCTGGTGATGGATGCCCGCAGTTGGCAGCAGACCGCTGCCATCGCCGTGGCCGGCCAGCCGATCTTTGTCACCGCGCGGCCCGATGGGCGCCAGCTGTGGGTCAACTTTGCCTACCCGGACAACGACCGGGTGCAGGTGCTCGACAGTGAAACCCACCAGATCATCGCCGACCTGCGCCCCGGCCCCGGCGTGCT
Source organism: Pseudomonas sp. FBCC-B1565 (assembly GCF_059133265.1). Lineage (NCBI taxonomy): Bacteria > Pseudomonadati > Pseudomonadota > Gammaproteobacteria > Pseudomonadales > Pseudomonadaceae > Pseudomonas > Pseudomonas sp. FBCC-B1565. The sequence goes on along the minus strand of NZ_CP101438.1, from coordinate 2,696,829 downwards.
GCACATGGAGTTCACCGGGCGTGGCGACCAGCTGTGGCTGTCGGTGCGCGACGGTGAACAGGTGCAGGTCTGGGACCCGTATCGCCTGACCTTGCTCAAGACCCTGCCGGCCTTGAGCCCCAGCGGGATTTTCTTCAGCAACCGTGCGCAAAAAATGGGGTATTGAAATGGACCTTGACCTGCTCAGCCGTCGACTGATCGACCGTTACCAGCACGGCATGCCGCTGTGCGCCGAACCGTACCGGGAGATGGCCCGGGTGCTCGACTGCACTGAAGCCGAACTGATGGCCTGCCTGCAACGCCTGGAACTGGCGGGTGCCTTGTCGCGCATCGGCCCGGTGTTCGAACACACCCGCGCCGGCGCCAGCACCCTGGCCGCACTGGCGGTGCCGATCGAGCGCCTGGAACAGGTGGCGCAGCGCGTCAGCCAGTACCCGGAGGTCAACCACAACTACGCACGCGAACACCACTACAACCTGTGGTTCGTGCTGACCGGCCCGCACCGCCAGCACTTGGAACAGGTGCTGGCGGAACTGGAGAAAGACACCGGCCTGCCGCCCCTGGACCTGCCGATGCTCACCGCCTACCGCATCGACCTGGGGTTTGCCCTGGGAGAACATCCGTGATCACGCCGCTGAACCACGAACAGATGCTCGACCTGCGCCAATGCCTGGAGCGCGGCCTGCCCCAGGTTACGCGGCCGTATGAGGAGTTGGCGGAGCTGATCGGCGCCCATCACGACCAGGTGTTGCAGCAGATGCAGCAATGGCACGAGCAAGGCCTGTTCCGACGGGTCGGCCTGGTGCTCAACCACCGTGCCCTGGGCTTTGTCGCCAACGCCATGCTGGTGCTCGACGTGCCGGACGCGCTGGTGGACGAAGTGGGCACGCGCCTGGGCCGCGCCGTCGGGATCAACCTGTGCTACCAGCGCCCCCGGCGTTTGCCGCAATGGCGCTACAACCTGTTCTGCATGGTCCATGGCCGTGAACGCGAAGCCGTGTCCGCGCATATCCAGGCGGTGTTGCAACAACAGCAGCTCAGCGACCTGCCCCACCAACTGCTGTTCAGCACCCGCGCCTACAAACAATGCGGCGGACGTTTCGCACCGCCGCCGTCACAGGTATGGGCCCATGGATGATCTCGATCGCCAACTGATCAATCGCCTGCAACGCGGCCTGCCGCTGGTGCGCCAGCCGTGGCAGCAACTGGCGCAGGAACTGCACAGCCGCCCCTGCGAGTTGCTCGACCACCTGCATGACCTGCTCGAAGACGACGTGCTGACCCGCTTCGGTCCGATGTTCGACATCGAGCGCCTCGGCGGCGCCTTCACCCTCGCTGCGTTGGCGGTGCCCGAAGCCCGCTTCGAAGCGGTGGCTGCGCAAGTCAACGCGCTGGCGCAAGTGGCTCACAACTACCGCCGCGAATACCACTGGAACATGTGGTTCGTGCTGGCCTGCGCCACCGAGGCGGAGCTGGCCGCCACCCTGTCCCGCATCGAAGCCCTCACCGGGTTGGCGGTGCTCAATCTGCCGAAGGAGCAAACCTACCATGTCGGTGTGTATTTCCCGGTCTGACAACGCCCTGGCCCTGCGCTTGATCGCCCTGACCCAAAGCGGCCTGCCGCTGGTGGAGGACCCGTGGGCGTGGCTGGCCGAGCAATTGGGCATCAGCGTCGAATCGACCCTGGACCTGCTCAAGCGCTTGCAGGCTGAAGGTGCGATCCGGCGCATCGCTGCGGTGCCCAACCACTACCGCCTGGGCTATCGACACAACGGCATGACCGTGTGGGATGTAGTCGACGAGCAGATGCCGCGCCTGGGCGAACTGATCGGTGCGCAGCCCTTCGTCAGCCACTGCTACCGCCGACCACGCCGACCCGGTTGGCCCTACAACCTGTTCGCCATGGTGCATGGGCGCAGCCGCGAAGAAATCGACAGCTACCGTGAGCACCTGCGTTACCTGCTGGGTGAAGCCTGTGGTGCTGATGAAATGCTGGTGAGCAGCCGCATCCTGAAAAAAACCGGCCTGCGCCTGGCCACCTCGCACTAGAAGGAGTGCTCTATGCTGCGGATCAGTCAGTACTTGCGTACCCTCGCCGGCCGCTGCCCGCCGCCGCGCGCTTCAACACCCGGCAGCGACCGCCCGCCGGTGGTGATCTGGAACCTGCTCAGGCGTTGCAACCTCACCTGCAAACACTGCTACGCCACCAGCGCCGACAGCGTGTTTCGCGATGAGCTGGACACCGAAGCGGCGCTGCGGGTGATCGATGATTTGCACGCGGCGGGCGTGCGCGTGCTGATCCTGTCGGGCGGTGAACCGCTGCTGCGCGAGGACCTGTTCCAGCTCAGCGCCTATGCCCGCGACAAGGGCTTTTTCGTCGCCCTGTCGACCAATGGCACGCTGATCGATGAGCAGAATATCCAGCAGATTGCCGACGCGCGTTTCGACTACGTCGGCATCAGCATCGACGGCCTGGAGGCGACCCACGACGCGTTTCGCCAACTGCACGGCAGCTTCCAGCGCTCGATGCACGCCATTCGCCTATGCCGCGAAGCCGGGATCCGCGTGGGGCTGCGCACTACGCTGACCCAGGCCAACCACGCGCAACTGCCGCAGTTGCTGGCGTTGATGCGCGCTTACGATGTGCAGAAGTTCTACCTGTCGCACCTCAACTACAGCGGGCGCGGCAGGCGCAGCCGCTTGCTGGATGCACACCGGCAGATGAGCCGTGACGCCATGGCGCTGATTTTCCAGCAGGCCTGGCATGACATCGAACAGGGTATCGACAGCGATTTCGTCAGCGGCAACAACGACGCCGACGCCGTGCTGTTGCTGCAGTGGGTGCACCAGCATCTGCCCGAGCACTACCCGCAGCTCGAACACTTGCTGCATGGCTGGGGTGGCAACGCCTCGGGCAGCGGCATCGCCAATATCGACAACACCGGCGAGGTGCACCCGGACACCTATTGGTGGCAGCACTCGGTGGGCAATGTGCGCAACACCCGCTTCCGCCAGCTCTGGCTGGACCAGCCCGACCCATTGCTGCTGCGCCTGCGCGAACACCCGCGCCGCATTGGCGGGCGCTGTGCCGACTGCCGCTGGTTGCCGATCTGCAACGGCAACACCCGCACCCGCGCCTGGGCCGATGGCGACCTATGGGGGCCGGACCCCGGTTGCTACTTCAACGATGCCGAAATCGCCCGGCATCCCACACCGTTGATCCCTTGCACCACCCGGTGACACAACCGGGGGCGCCTACCTGATGATGAACCAAGGATGTCTCATGCACACGCCAACTGCCCTACCCGCCAGTCTGCACAGCCCCTTCCACCCCGGTGAAGTTGCCTTGGTCGGCGCCGGCCCCGGTGACCCGCGCCTGCTCACCCTGCGTGCCTGGAGCCTGCTGATGCAGGCCGACGCCGTGGTGTTCGACCGGCTGATCAGCGCCGAGCTGCTGGCGCTGATCCCCCTGAGCTGCGCCCGGCATTACGTGGGCAAGGCCAGCGGCTACCACAGCCTGCCCCAAGACCAACTCAACGCACTGCTGGCGGAACTGGCCGAGCAGGGTCAACGGGTGGTGCGGCTCAAGGGCGGCGACCCGTTCATCTTCGGGCGCGGCGCCGAGGAACTCGAATACCTGCTGGCGCGGGATATCCCGTGCCAGGTGGTGCCAGGCATCACCGCCGCCTCCGGTTGCAGCGCCTACGCCGGCATCCCGCTGACCCATCGCGACCTGGTCAACTCCTGTCGCTTCGTCACCGGTCACCTGCAGCGTGACGGCGCCTTGAAACTGCCGTGGGCGAGCCTGGCCGAGCCGAGCCAGACCCTGGTGTTCTACATGGGCCTGGCGAACCTGGCGCTGATCGCCGAACACCTGGTGGCGGCCGGTCTGCCGGCGGACACCCCGGCGGCGCTGATCAGCAACGGTACCCGCGCCGACCAGCACGTGGCGCGCGGCACCTTGCGCCAGTTGCCGACCCTGGCCGCCGACTGCGAACCGGGCGTGCCCACCCTGACGGTGATCGGCCATGTGGTGAACCTGTTCGCCGACGCCACCCTGCACTACCCCGCCAGCCTGTCGGCACCGCGTATCCCGGTGGCGGTATGAAACGCCTGCTGCTGGTGCCGTTGCTCTGGATCAGCGCTGCCCATGGCGCGCCGGCCGAGGATTACGGCGAGTATTGCCAGAGCTGTCACGGCCTCAACCGCATCGGTGCCAGCGGCCCGGCGTTGCTCCCGGAAAGCCTGGGGCGAATCAAGCCTGACGAGGTGCGCAAGGTTATCGAACAGGGCCGTCCCGCCAGCCAGATGGCCGGGTTCGGCTCGCAGTTGAGCGCCGCACAAATCGACGGCCTGGCGAGCTTTCTGCAACAGCCACCGGCCACGCCGGCCACCTGGAGCGCGCAGGACATCCGCAACAGCCACCGCCTGCTGGCAGACGTCAGCACGTTGCCCAGCACCCCGCAGCACCACGCCGACCCGCTCAACCTGTTTGTGGTGGTGGAGTCCGGTGACCATCACATCGACATTCTCGACGGTGATCGCTTCACCGTACTGGACCGCTTCGCCAGCCACTTCGCCGTGCACGGCGGGCCGAAGTTCTCGCCGGACGGGCGCTTCGTCTACTTTGCTTCCCGCGACGGCTGGATCAGCCTGTACGACCTGCACAACCTCACGCTGATCGCCGAGACCCGCGTGGCCCTCAACACTCGCAACCTGGCGGTGAGCAAGGATGGCCGCTGGGTGCTGGTGGGCAATTACCTGCCGGGCAACCTGGTGGTGCTCGATGCGCGTGACCTGTCGTTGGTCAAGACCCTGGAGACGGGCTCGCGGGTCAGCGCGGTGTACACCGCACCGCCGCGCAACAGTTTTGTGGTGGCGCTCAAGGATGTGAATGAGGTGTGGGAGCTGTCCTACGCGGCGGCGCACCCCACGTTTGAACCCCGGCGTATCCCAGCCCGCGATGTGCTGGACGACTTCTCGTTCACCCCCGATTACCGCCAGTTGCTCGCCACCTCACGCAAAGCCGGTGGCGGCCAGGTGATCGATCTGGATTCGGGCGCGGTGGTCACTGACATTCCGCTGGCGGGCATGCCGCACCTGGGCTCCGGTACGTACTGGAAGCGCGACGGCAACTGGGTGTTCGCCACCCCGAACATCAGCCAGGGGCAAATCACCGTGCTCGACCCGAGCACCTGGACGCTGATCAAGCAGATCCCCACCCTCGGCCCGGGCTTCTTCATGCGCAGCCATATCAACTCGCGCTACGTGTGGAGCGATGTGTTCTTCGGCCCGGATAACGACGCCATCCACCTGATCGACAAGCAGACCCTGCACATCGCCCACACCCTGCGCCCGGTGCCGGGCAAGACGGCGGCCCATGTGGAGTTCACCCGGGACGGGCGCTACGTGTTGCTGAGTATCTGGGCCACCGACGGTGCGCTGATCGTCTACGACAGCCAGACCCTCAAGGAGATCAAGCGCCTGCCCATGAACAAGCCATCGGGCAAGTACAACGTGGGCAACAAGATCGAGTTTGCCGAGGGCACGTCCCACTAGTTTCGGCCAAACAGACCCAGGCCGATGCGGCTGCAATCACCGTGCAGGGTGAACCCCTCTTCGGTGCGCCGCAATCGACCGCGCTCCTGGGCCTGGGTCAGCTCATCATCGCCACGGGCAAACTGGCCGAGGCCCAGGTAGTGATAACCGGCTGCTTCCAGACGCTCGACACACAACAGCCCCATGGCGGTGCTTTGTGCGGCGCAGCACAGCGCCTGCGGGCATTGCCCCGCGTATCGCGCCGGTGGCCGGGCATAGTCGAATACCTGCACGCGGTCAGGCTCCAGCGCGATCAGGCTGGCCAACTTCGCCTCCAGGCTGGCCAGGGTCTGCCAGGCGTTGCCGTAGCCCAGATCGACACTGACCGAACGGAACCCGAAGGTGCGCGCCGCATCGATCAACGACTGGATCGGTGCCGGATCGCGATAGGTGTCCTGGGAGAGAGGGTCCTCGGTACAGGCATCCGGCACACCGATGCACACCCGGTTGAAACCCAGTTCGCGCAACCGGCCGACGCTGGCCCAATCGCTGTGCTGGGGCGCCAGGTCGATGGCGTAGTCGCCGCGGTCGTGCTCAAGGAAATGCAAACGCTCATGCAGTCGCATCATGTGCGCCTGCACATCGCCGATGGGCGCTGCCCCGCGCCACTGGAAGTGCTCAACCGGCTGGCGACTGCCCAGGCCGCCACCGATCAGGCGTATCTGCTGCGCCAGGCTGCGGCGGTAAACGGCACTCGGCGTACCTGGCCAGTGCAGGGTCACTGCCAGTGGACGCTGCCGTTGGCGGCTGGTGCGCAAAGCACGGGCGACATCGAGAGGAATGACGGTGTGCATGGCGGGCTCCGGATCCGGCGACGATGCGCCATTGTCCGGTGCGACGCCACGGCGCACCTTGATGTGCATCAAAGGCTTTACCAACTGAGGTAAAACATGCCCTTGGCCAGCAGCACGATGGCGACCATATGCCCGAACAGGCTCAGATGGATAAAGCGCAGGTAAGCCGCACTCACCCGGCCACGGCGCATGCGCAGCATCGTCAGCAGAAAGTGCAGCAGCACACTGGCGGCGAGGATCAGCTTGAGGGTCAACAAGGTGCCGAACGACGAGGCGAACGGCGCGGCCAACACCGGCAGGTAACGCAAGCCGACCATGCCCAGCCCGGCGCCGAACAGCACCAGCAACACCCACGGCATCAGCGCCCGGGCACGCACGCCGATGCCTTGTTCAACCTGCACCATCACCCGCGCCGGCAACTGCCGATGCAGACCGCCCAGGATCAGCACTTCGAAAAACACCGTACCGATGAAGATCAGCGCGGCGAACAGATGGGCCAGCAGAAACAGCAGGTAAAGCATGGTGGCCTCGCAGGTGGCGTCAAGGTGCCAGTGTGGCGCCTTGACGCCACCTGAACCTTGATACCGATCAAGCTAAACCCGCACGCCGAGCATGCCGGCAGTGATGATCAACGTCACCAGCGCACCGACGCCAATCACCGCCCACGTCATCACCGCACAACGCGCTTCGCTCACCCCATGGTTACGCAGCACACCGCGCAGGCCACACCCCAGGTGCGCGATCAACAGGAACACCGCCAGGGAATAATGCGGCACCAGGCGGATGCTCCAGGCATCGGCCAACAACCCCACCGGGTCGGCCACGGCCCAGGCGTAATCGGTGTCGGTGCCGAAGTAGCGCGCCAGGGTAAATACCGAGTTGATATGGGAGGCTATAAACACTACCAGGTAAGCGCCGGACGCGGTCTGCAAGGCGTCCAGCAGGTCAGCGCGGTGGACGGTTTTGGGGCGGATCAGCACCAGGCCGCTGAGTATCTGGAAAAAGAACGTGACGATAAGGATCGGCTCCAGCCAACCGTTGCGATACACCACCCGCAACACCTCCATCACCGCACGATGCGCATCGTTGCCGAAAACCCCGAGCAGATGGTTGAACAGGTGCGGCGCCAGGAACACCAGCAGGATCGCCACCGACGCAATGCCATGGGCGACCCGCAGCTTGATGTAGGTGCGCGGGTGGTGGGTGAAGTCAATGCTGGGCAGCGTGGCCGACACCATCGAGAAGTAGGCACTCACTGCCAACCACAGGCCGCTCCACACGACAAGGTCGTGACCATTGACCTTCATCAGGTACAGCAGCACGCCCATCAGCGTATAGGCTGGCGGCGTGGCAACGGCCAGGCAGGCCAGGCGCCTGGCAAGCACCAGGCGTGCACTCATCATGGGCTGCACACCCGTGACGAACACGCAGTAGAACGCCACCACCGGCACTGCATAGGCACTCAACATCAGCGCCAGAGTCACCGGCCCGCCGGCCCCGCCAACATGGGCCAGGTTGCTCCACTGCAGTGCCCAGGGGTAATAGAGTGCGGCGGCGAATGGCAGCAGCCACAGCCAGTCCAATCGGGTGTGGGCCAGCGGTTTTGCGAGAGACATTGTTGCGTCCTTACTCATGGATTTTCCCCCGCGACCCTACGGACTGGCGCGAGGGAAACCCAGGTCCAATTCCACGCTTTTTGCCTACACCACTGCGCGTTACAGCAACGGGATGCTGTAGCTGACAATCAACCGTGTCTCGTCCTTGTCCGCCGTGTCATTGCCGCGCAATACCGCACTACGCCAGGTAAAGCCCAGGCCTTTCAAGGCGCCGGTGGGGATCACGTAGTCCAGGCGCAGGTCGCGCTCCCATTCGCTGTTGTCGCGGCCGGCGGTGCGGATGTGGCTGCCGTGAATGTAAGTCACACTGGAGCGCAGCCCCGGTACGCCCAGGCTGGCAAAGTCATAGGCATAACTGCCCACCATGGCCTGTTCGCCGGCATTCACGAACTTGAGCGACTGGGAGTTGGTGATCAGGTAAAGCGAACGGCCCTGCCCCTGGTTGATGTGCGGGAAGTCACTTTGCCCGGTGGTTTTCTGGTAGCCCAGGCTCAGCGAATGCCCGCTCAAGCCATAGGCGAACAGTGCGCTCCACAAGCGGTTGTCGACCTTGCCGGTGTTGACGCCGGGCGCGTAGTAACCCGAGCCGACATAACCTTCGCCACGGCCCGAAGCACTGCCGTTCTTACCGTCGGCGGTGCTGTAGAAATAACGCAGGTCGCTCTTGAGCTGACCCACCGGCAGTTGCCAGGTGTGCACCAGGCCCAGGAAGTGCTGTTGGTAGAAGTTCTCCAGGCTGGCGTAGTAGTACTGCATCTGCAGTTGCTTGCTGACGGTGTAATCCACGCCGCCGTAGTAGAACTGGTTACTGGACTTGCCCTTGACCGGGTCATTGGCGCCGGCAATCGACAGGCCTTGGCCATTGCTGGAGTTGCGGTCCACGACCTGCTCGATCTTGCCCGCGATCAGGTTGACGTCCTTGAAGTCCTTGGACTCCACCTGATAGCCACGGAAGGTCTGGGGCAACAGGCGCCCGTCTTCAGTGGTCAGCACCGGCAGCCTGGGCATCAGGCTGCCGGCCTTGAGTTGGGTCTGGGCAATGCGCAGTTTGCCGGTAACGCCCGTCTTGCTGAAGTCATGGGCGGCCTTGCCATCGTCCAGCGGGAAGACGCTGCCGGGGGTGTTATCGGCACCGGACTTGCCGGCCCGGCCGGAGGCGTCCAGGCGCAGGCCGTACCACTCTTGCAGGTCCAGGCCCAGGCCGACCGTGCCTTCGGTGAAACCGGACTGGTAGTTGAACATAAAGGCCTGGCCCCATTCCTTGTCCGAGGCGGCCTTGGCGTTGCGGGTGTCCTGGTTGTAGTAGAAGTTGCGCAGGTCGAGGCTGGCTTTGCTGTCATCGATAAAACCCGACGCAGCCGCCTGCTGCGCAGCGCCGATAGAGACGGCGAGCGCCAGGCAAGTCTTGTGGTTCATGAAGGCTCCGAGAAGTGATTGAGGCGCCCCGTCGCAGCGCTGTTTTTGTTATGCCAGGGGGCTGCAGTCAACGGGAGCGCGCACGGTATAGCGTTGCGTGGCCGGGAAAAAGCCGGCAAAACCGCCAATCACTTTTTCAGTTTGGGTAACAATCCAGCGAATGGCGAGCGCGTGTCCAGCAGTGAGGTACGGATGAAGTGCAGGTAACTTTCCACCCGGCGCAAGGCCGAGGTCTCAAAGTGCGCTTCGAAAGGTTCGACGGTGTCCTGCACGCACTCGATCGCGTGTTCGACGCGTGCCAGTGCACGTTGCCACCGTGCATGCCCCGGCTGGGTGAACAAGCGCACCAATGCCCGCCCCATGGCACGTACCGCCTGGCGCCACGCGGTGGTTTCGGCGTAGCAGGCCAGCGCCGGCAACTGCGCCTGCTCGCGGCGCAGTTCGATCAGGGCATGGCCGACGTCAAGCACCACGAACGTCCAGCGCAGCAGGCGGTGTTGCACCTGGGGCTGGCCGGCGGACAAGCCATGGGCCTGGTTAAGCAGGTCACGGGTGCCGCTTTCGAAACCCGAGCCCAGCGCCGGCAAGGGTGCGTGGAGGGCGAACACGACCCGCTGGCGCAGGTCCTGTTCCAACCGACGCCACAACCACGGGCTGTTGGGCGGCAGAATGATCGCCCCTGCCGCCGCGCACACCAGCATCCCGAACACCATGGCGAGGTAGTCATTGATCAAGCCATAAGGGTTGTAGAGCGTGAGATTGCCGGGCACCGAACTGGTGCCGAAAAACACCAGCATGCCCAGGCCGTAGCCCACCCACTGTGGTTTGGCCAACCAAAACGACCCCAGCATGATCACCGGCGCAATCACCAGGCACAGTAACGGGAACCCATCGATCCGGGGATAGACGAAGAACACCTCGAAAATCCCGATGACCGCCGCCAACACCGTCCCACAGGCAATCTGGAACGACATGCGCCGGGGGTTGGGGGAGAACGCCGAGAGCCCCACCGTGAGCGCGGACACCAGGGTCATCGCCGCGCCACTGGGCCAACTGGTGGCGATCCACAGCGCACACAACACCAGCAGCACCAACGCTGCACGCAGCCCGGCGCCCACCGCCGCCAGCCAATGGGTCTGTGGCTGAAAAGGTTCGGCCCAACGCTCACGCCGGTGGTTGTGATCGGCCAGGGAAGCATGGGTCCGGGCGTAGCTGAGCAACTCGTCGACGAAGCGATAAAGCAGCTCGCAGGCCGTGTGGAAATCTAGCAGGTCGTCGGCGGGCGGATGCGCCTGCGCCAGTTCGGCGCGCAGGTGACGGACCTGGCTCGGCAGCCCGTGGATATAACGCTTCAGGCGTGTCGACAAGTGTGCCGCCTCCAGGTCTGTGAGTACCTGTCCGGCGAACGGTTCCAGCACATTGACCAGCGCCTTGAGTGCCGGGCCCACAGCTTCCAGCACTGCCGTGGAACCGCGCATCTGCACTCGGTCGAGCAACTGATGCAGGGCATTGAAACGCGTGGTGATGGCCATGAACTCGACGTTGAGCCGATCCAGGCGCCCCTTGCGTCGGCGCATGTAAGGGTCTTCGAACACACTGACGCTGCGCATCCCTTCCAGGCCCACTGCCTCGGCGATGAAGCGCAGGTTGGCGACCTCGAACGCCGCCTGGTCGTGGGTACTGCGCAGACCGCTCACGACAAATCCGGCGAAACGACCAAAGCGTTGGTACAGGGTATTGCGCATGGCGGCGCCCGCCGTATTGGGCAGCAACGTTGCGCTGATCCCGGTGGCGCACAGCACGCCCAGGGTGATCTCCAACACCCGCCACACCGCCGCCATGAACACCTGCTCCGGGTGCCCCACCACCGGCAAGCCCACCATCACCGCGGTATACCCCGCCAGCACCCACCCATAGGCGCGAAAATGACGATTGCGCGCCGCGCCGTATGAGCACACGCCCACCCACACGGCCAACCCGGCCAGGAACAGCTCGGTGCTCTGGGCGAACAGCGCCATCAACAGCACCATGAACGACGACCCCACCAGCGTGCCGATCACGCGGTAGACGCTTTTGGCCAGGACATGCCCACTGTACGGCTGCATCACGATAAACACCGTGGTGATCGCCGTGCCGGGCTGCGGCAACTCCAGGCGCATCGACAGCCACAAGGCCAGGTACGAAGCGATCAGCACCTTGAACAGGTAGACCCACATCACCCCGTCGGTGCGCGCCCATTCCAGGAAGCCCCGGCGCCAGGGCAGTGCTCTCAGCCGGCGTGAAAAATCAGTGAGTGGTGGCACGAAACAGGGACTCCCGACAAGCTGGCTGGCACACAAGGCCGGCGACTTTAGGCAGTTGCGCCAGGGTCGGTAAGTCATCCAGAACGTGAATGACTGTTACGCAAAACACCACAATAAATAGCGTTTACAGCGGCCCGCGACTTCATGCCACACTGGAAAAATCCGTTATCCCTGGTAGCCATCGATGGACATTCTGCAGAACATGCGCATCTTCCGTTGCGTCGCCGAAGCCGGCAGTTTTACCGGCGCGGCGGCACGACTGAACACCAACACCACCCATGTATCCCGCTCCATCTCCAACCTGGAAGCACACCTGCGCACGCGCCTGTTCAATCGCACCACGCGCCGCATCGCCCTCACCGAATCCGGCCAACGCTATTTGGTGCGATGCGAGCAGATCCTGCATTCGATCGCGGAAGCCGAGGTAGAAGCCGGCGACGCCCATACCCGGCCTATCGGCCAGCTCAAGGTGCATTCGATGACCGGCATCGGCCAGCATTACGTGGTGGACGCCATCGCCCGTTATCGCCAGCATTACCCGGATGTGACCTTCAACCTGAGCATGAGCAACCGCACGCCGGACCTGGTGCACGAAGGCTTCGACGTATCGATCGTGCTGGCCATCGACCTGCCTGACTCCAGCCATGTGTCGCAGAAGCTCGGCAGCACCTACAGCATCGTTTGCGCATCGCCGTCCTACGTAAAAAGCCACGGCATCGCGCAGGTTCCCAGGGACCTGCTTGACCACGCCTGCCTGCGCCTGGTCAGCCCGGTGATCCCCCTGGAGAACTGGACCTTCAACGGCCCCAATGGCAAGGAAAACGTGATCATCAGCCACTCGCCCTTCCTGGTGGATTCGGTTGACGCGATGAAAACCGCCATCAGCAATGACATGGGCATCGGCATCCTGCCAGTGCATGCGGCGATCAAGGGGCTGCGCAGCGGTAGCCTGGTGCGCGTACTGCCCGAGTACCGCCTGGAGGAGCTGAGTCTGTACGCCATCTACCCTTCCCGGCATTACCTGGACGCAAAAATCAAAACCTGGGTGGAGTACCTGCGCAGCTCCCTGCCGGAGGTGCTCGCCGACCATAAGGCTGTGCTGAAGACCCGCCCGTTGCTCAGCGCTGTCGAGTCATAACGACTACATAGGGTCATAACGACTACAGGACGCCAGGGTCATAACGACAACAAAAATCGCAACCGACTGATTTTCATAATGTTATTCATTGGCATGCTTTCTGACTCTGAAGTGGGCAGGACAAATCTTCGAAACCCACAGAGAGATCACTATGAGCAATGAATTCAACCAGCGCCTTGCCGTTGTCACCGGTGCCAGTTCAGGCATCGGCCTGGCCGTCACCCAACGTTTGCTCGAACGCGGCGCGAAGGTGGTCGCGATGTCGCGTCAACTGGGCGGGCTTGGCGTGTTGGCCGAGCAGTTTGGCGAGCAGCTCAAGTGGTTGGCCGGGGATGTGACCGAGGCAGCCGACCTGGCGCGCCTGGCGCAGGTGACGGCGCCGAAGGGGCCGGTGGATTTTCTGGTGCCGAACGCGGGCATTGCCCAACTGGCCGATGGCCTGGACCTGGCCGCCTTCGACCGGCAATGGGCAGTCAATGGTGCTGGCGCCTTGAACACCTTGGGCAGCCTGCGCGGGCAGTTGTCGGCGCAGGCGTCGGTGGTGTTCATCGGCACGTTCCTGGAGCAAGTGACCTTTCCCGGCCTGGCCGCCTACATCGCGTCCAAAGCCGCCCTGCGCGCCCAGGTGCGCACCCTGGCGGTGGAACTGGCGCCCCACGGCATCCGCCTGAACATGGTCTCCCCCGGCCCCACCGCCACGCCGATCTGGAGCACCCTGGGGCTCAATGATGAAGCCCTGGGTTCGGTGGCGAAGACCGTCAACGCCCGCCTGCTCGACGGGCAGTTCCTGGAGCCGGGCGCCGTGGCCGATGTGATCCTGTTCCAGTTGGGCCAGGGCGCACGCAGCGTGTTCGGCCAGGATTGGGTGGTGGACGGAGGTTATACCTTGCGCTGATCAGGCCAGTGCAGGCATGGCCTTGGCACCTCCGAATGCCAGGGCCTTCCAACCGATCACCAACAGCGACAACCCGGCAAAGATCAGCCCGCAGCCAATCACCCCGGTGGTGCCGAAGGCATTGATGAACAGCCCGCCCACCGATGACCCGATCACCACCCCGGCATTCGCCGATGACACATACAGGCTGGTGGCGAACTCATGCGCCTCGGGTGCCGAAGACGTGAGCCAGACTTGCGTGACCACCAGGCCACAGGTATGCGCCGCGCCCCAGAGCAACACGATCACACTCATCGACGCCCACGACAGGCTGCCAAAGGCATACAACACCAGGTATGCCGCCGCCAGTACCACCGGATACAGTACGGCCGTCACAACCAGATGCCGGCTGAGCGCACGCCCCACCCATAGGTTACCGACGACGCCGCCGATGCCGAAGACCACCAGCATGACACTGATGGTCCGACCGTCCATGCCGATCCGGGTCTTGAGGTACTCAGCCGCGTAGCTGTACACCGAAAACATCGTGGTAAACACCAGCACGGTGGCGAGGATCGCCAGCCACACCGAGAGGCTGCGCAGCACAGTCAGTTGCTTGCCGAAGCTCAGGGGTGCCGAACGCGGGTGATCGGGCAGCTTGAGCCTTAGACCCAACGCCGCCACCGCCGTTGCCACGGCGCAAAAGTAGAACGAGGCCTCATAGGAAAGACTCGCCCCCACCCAAGTGGTCAGAGGCACGCCCAACACCAGCCCAAGCGTGGTGCCCACCACCGCCAGCGCCGTGGCATGGGCCGCTCGTTCGCGGGGGTACAGCGACACCGCCGTGGAAAACGCAGCAGCAAAAAATACCGGGTGGAGCATGGCCGGCACCACGCGCAGCGCCATCAGTGTTTCGAAGTTCGGTGCAAACGCCGACAACACACTGCTGATCGAGAACCCCAGCAAGGCGCCCACCAGGATTTTCTTGCGCGCCACCCGCGAGGCCAACAACACCAGGAACGGCCCCAGCACCGCCACGATCAACGCAAACAAACCCATCAACCACCCGGCCTGGGACACACTGATCGCGAACCGCTCGACGATCATCGGCAAGATACCGACCACCCCAAACTCCAGGGTATACAGGCCGAACAACCCCAGGATGATGTAGATCACGAGCCGACCTCGATCACAACCTTACCGAAGGCACCGCGCTGCAAATGGGCGAAGGCCTGGGGCACTTCGGCAAAGCGGTAGGTGTGGTCGATCACCGGTTGGAGGGTGTGTCGCTCCACCATGCGAACCAGGTCTTCGAGGGCACGGCGTGGCCCCACCGCTACACCGACGATGGCGGCGCGCTTGGCCAGCAGGCTCATCAGCGGCGCGCTCAACTGGTCGCTCTCCAGCAGGCCGATCACTGAGACACGCCCACCGTTGCTCACCGCTTGCAGTGAACGCGCCAGGTTGTCGCCACCGGCCATTTCCAGCACGTGCTCGGCGCCGCGTCCGCCGGTCAGTTCCAGCACGGCGTGGTGCCAGTCCGGCACCCGGCCACGGTGGATGCCATGGGTGGCGCCCAGTTCGACGGCACGGGCGATTTTTTCATCGCTGCTGCTGGTGATGATCACACGGGCACCATGGGCCGCCGCCAGTTGCACGGCAAACAGCGAAACGCCGCCGGTGCCCTGCACCACCACGGTCTGGCCGGCGTGCAAGTGGCCGAGTTCGATCAAGGCCATCCAGGCCGTCAATGCCGCCACCGGCAAGGTGCTGGCCTGGGTGGCGTTCAACGAGCGTGGCGCGAGCACGCACCAGTCAGCGGGGGTGGTCACGTATTCGGCCAGCATGCCGGGGATCGGGCCGCCTTGCGGTGGCGCGTCGGCCCAGGACAACGGCCTGCCGTCGACCCAGCCGGCAAAGAAACTCGACAGCACCTTGTCGCCCACCTTGAACCGGTTCACACCCTCACCCACGGCCACCACCGTACCCGCCATGTCGGACGCCGGGGTAAAGGGGAATTGCAGGCTGGCGCCCATGCCGTTTTCCGCTACCTCGGCGTCACGGTAATTGAGCGATACCGCCGCGACGCCCACCAGCACCTCCCCGGCCTTGGCCACCGGTCGCGGCACACGGGCCAAGCGCAAGGTATGGAGGCCAAAGGTCGGGATTTCCCAGCGTTGCATCAAGTCAGTCATGTTCAGGTCTCTCGTGAGGGTTTTGCGCAAGGATAAGAACCTCGCTTCACGGGATTAAGTAGGGCGCGGCTCCTGGGTCTACGGAGCTTTCATTCCGCAATACCGGCAATTGCGCTAGGGTATCGGCAATTCCCGTCGCCAATCGGTGCCTCAGATGGACAACCTCACGACCCTGAATGCCTTTGTGCAGGTCGCGCATACCCACAGTTTTGTCGCCGCCGGGCGGGTGCTCGGGGTGACGGCGTCGGCGGTTGGCAAGAGCGTGGCGCGCCTGGAAGAACGCCTGGGCGTCCGGTTGTTCCACCGCAGTACGCGCAGCGTGACGCTGACTGCCGAGGGCGAGCTGTTTCTGGAGCGCAGCCGGCGCATCCTGCGGGAAATCGAGGAAGCCGAGGCAGAGTTGTCCCAAGTCAGCCAGGCGCCCCGTGGTCGCCTCAAGGTCAGCCTGCCGTTGGTGGGCCATCCGTTTTTGCCAGTGCTGGCCGACTTCAAGCAGGCCTACCCTGACGTCGAGCTGGACCTGAGCTTCACCGACCGCCGCGTGGACGTGGTGGAAGAAGGCTACGACGCGGTGCTGCGCAGCGGCGAGGCGCCGGATTCGCGCTTGAGTTCACGGTTGGTGGGGGAGTATCGGATGATCGTCGTGGCGGCCCCCACCTACCTCGAACGTCACGGCACACCGCAGCGCTTCAGCGACCTGGCCCAGCACAGTTGTATCCTGTTCCGCTTTCCCAATACTGGCAAATTGCAGCGTTGGCCGTTGCACGCACAAGGCGTCGAACTCGACCAGCACCTGCCGGCAGCGATGATCTGCAACAACCTCGAGGCCCGGGTATGTTTTGCACTGCACGGCATTGGTATCGCCTACCTGCCGGACTTCGCCATCCGCGAGGCCCTCGACAGCGGGCAATTGCTGCAGGTGCTGCCTGACTGCACCGAGCACGGCAGCTTCCGCATGATGTGGCCATCGAGCCGGCACCCGTCGCCGAAGTTGCGGGTGTTTATCGACTTTCTCAAGGAACGCCTGTTTCCCTGATCAGGCGTTGTCGAACCGCTGCCGCGCCTGGCGAAATTCATCGCCCTTCTCTACCACCCAGGTCCAAAGCGGGATCATGTGTACCAGCAGTTCCGTGCCCAGGCTCGACAGCTCGTACTCGACCCTGGGCGGCACTTCCTGGAAGTCGTAGCGCAGCACCAGCCCGTCGCGCTCCAACTGGCGCAACGTACGGGTCAGCATGCGCTGGGTCACGCCCTGCATGCGCCGGCCGATCTCGGCGTGACGCAAGCGGCCGGACACACCCAGCACGTGCACGATGCCCAATGACCAGCGGTTGCCCGCGTGGGTCAGCACCTCGCGCTTGAGGCCGTCATCGTCGGCGCTGAGGGCGTCGCAGGCGGCTTGGGAGCGGCGGATGATCTCGTCGTTATCCATGGGGAGCTCTCGGTATCACAGGTGTGCCTTCTTATGCGCGGCGATGAATTCTGCAAGCATGCCACGACTTTCAATCCAGACGGAGTTCCTATGACCCCCTCTTCCATCCTGGTACTCGGTGCCGGCGAACTGGGCATGGCCGTAGTGCAAGCACTGGCCGACCTGGCCGCACCGGGCGACACACGCCTCGCCGTGCTGCTGCGCCCCGCCAGCCTGCACTCGGCTGCGTCCAACGCCTTGCGTGCACGGGGTATCGAGGCAGTTGCCGGCGACCTGCAAAACGACAGCCAACGCGTGCTCGCCGAGCGCTTCGCGCCCTTCGATACGGTAATCTGCTGCACCGGTTTTGCTGCCGGCCCCGGCACCCAGCGCAAACTGGCGCGGGCCGCCATCGAGGGTGGAGTGCAGCGTTATGTGCCGTGGCAATTCGGCGTGGACTATGACCTGATCGGTCGTGGCAGCCCGCAGGATACCTTCGACGAACAGCTCGACGTACGCGACCTGCTACGCGCCCAGCACGGCACGCAATGGCTGATCATCTCCACCGGCATGTTCACCAGTTTTCTGTTCGAGCCCTCGTTCGGCGTGGTCGACCTGGCGCAGAACACCGTGCATGCGCTGGGCAGTTGGGACACCGCCGTCACCGTCACCACGCCTGAGGACATCGGCCGGTTAACCGCACACATCGTGCTTGCCGAACCGGCGCTGGGCAACCAGGTGGTGTTCACCGCCGGTGACACCCTGACCTATGGGCAACTGGCCGATACCGTCGACGCCACCCTCGGCATCCGGCTGCAGCGCGAGCCCTGGCCGGTGCCGAGGTTGCTGGCCGAACTGGCGAAGGCCCCAGATGACAACCTGAAGAAATACCGCGCAGTGTTCGCCCAAGGCCACGGCGTGGCCTGGGACCCCGCCGTGACCTTCAACGCCCGCAATCACATCGCCATGACGGACGTTGCCACGTGGATCCGCCAACACCTCAGGGCACCGGCAACCATCGGCTGAATTCACCCCGACTGTTCAACGGGCACCAGGCGAAGTCCGTTTGCGCAGGGGGCAATGCCTGGCGTTCAACCATCGCGCACGGCGAGCCCTTCCAATCAAACAGCGTTGCGCCCTGCCAGGCCAGGACCACACCCCTGGCCTGGCTTTTATCCGTCTGCACCCAACGCGCGGCAGCGGCCGCCATGAACGCCTCGATGGGCTCGTCATCGATCTGCGCCCGATACACCGAGCCCAGCAACCAGCGGCAGACGTTCACGTGGTAGGTCCAATCCAGCGGCGGCCGGTGGCGATAGGCCCAGGTCATGAAGCTGCGAAACAGGTTCAGGCCCTCGGGCGGGTCCAGCTTGAGCAGCGCCGGGCAGATGTCGAACAGGGTGTGCCAATACGGCAGCAGGCGTGCATCCAGGTGCACGAAACTGCGGGAATTGCTGGGGTATTCAGACGGCGCCGGTTCCGCGTGCAGGCGGCGGGACGCCTTGCTGACCAGGCGGTTGGCGCCTGTGGGCAACAGGGGGTTCATGAAACGCACTCACAGTCATGACGATGGGACGCCTCCCGGTTTCAGGAGGCCCAAGGCAAACGTCAGAATGCAGGGGAAGCGCGGGGGTTGGCCGAGGGCCAGGAATATCGTGGCGGCGCCTTGTTGCGCCGTTCATGGGCCGGGCGCGGGGTGTGTCCCAGGCCCAATAGCCAGGCCAGGCCGACCAGGAACACCAGGGCAACGGTCAATGCGTTGCAGACCGGGCAGGCAAAGTAGTTCGAGATGTTGCTGGAAGACGGGCTACCCAACCCTTTGTCGGAAAGTGGCGCCTGGTTGCCGCTCACCGAACAGAACGCCCCGCCGATGCCATTGAGCGCCTGCCCCGTCATCTGCCCATGCCCCAAACCGCAGACGAACAGGTTCATGAGCACGCAGAAGTACAGGGCCCAGGCGATCAGCGAACGGTCGGGGTGGCTCGATTTCATGGCGGCGACTCTACCACCAGCGCCGCAAAAGGATGAAGCGCGACATGCCCCTGTGGCAGAACGTCGCAGATTACGTGCGCTTGCCAGGGTTGATAGACTGGGCGCCCTCAAAGCCTGACGTATTGATCCAGAGCAATGCAGGCGCTTCACAGGATGCACAGTTGATGAGTACGTTATTCACCCGCCGCAAGGTGCTGACCGGTATGGGCCTGTTGGGCCTGGGCAGCCTGCTGGGCGGCTGTGACTACAGCCCCAAGCTGAACTTCAAGTACGGCAAGGACCTGAGCGACAAGATCATGGGCCGTACCTTCAAGCTCAAGAACACCGACGGCGAAACCGTCACCCTGAGCTCGTTCCGTGGCCTGATGCCGGTGGTGTTCTTCGGTTTCACCCAGTGCCCGGCCGTGTGCCCGACCACCCTGGCGCGCGCCGCCCAGGCCAAGAAGCTGATGGGCCGCGACGGCGAAATCATGCAGGTGGTGTTCATCACCCTGGACCCGGAACGCGACACGCCGGAGATTCTCGACAAGTACGTCAAGGCCTTCGACCCCAGCTTCGAAGCGCTGTACGGCACCCCGGAAGAAATCGCCGTGGCCGCCAAGGAATTCGGGATCTTCTATGAAAAGATCCCCGCCGGCGACACCTACACCCTGTCCCACACCGCCACCAGTTTCGTGTTCGACACCCGTGGCAACCTGCGCCTGGGCCTGCAGGCATCCCTTACCGCTAAAGAGTGCGCAGAAGACCTGCTCACCGTCATGGAGGTCTGCTAATGACTGCCGTTCAACACCTCAAGCGCACCCTTATCGGCATGACCCTGCTGGGCCTCGCCGCGCACGCCAGCGCGCAGGTGCAAGTCACCGACGCCTGGGTACGTGCGACTGTGCCAGGCCAGCCGTCCAGCGGCGCGTTCATGACCGTCACCGCCGACAGCGACAGCCAATTGCTGAGCGTGGCGTCGCCGGTGGCCAAGGACGTGCAGATCCATGAAATGAGCATGAAGGACGACGTGATGCGCATGGGCCCGGTGGACTCGGTGGCCCTGCCGGCAGGCAAGGCCGTGACCCTCGACCCCGACGGTTACCACGTGATGCTGATGGGCCTGACCGGCCAGATCAAGGAAGGCGACCAGGTGCCGCTGACCCTGACCGTGCAGAACGCCAAGGGCGAGAAGCAGGCGATTGAAGTGAAGGCGCCGGTACGTGGCCTGGATGGGATGGACCATGGCAAGATGCACTGAGACGTGCGCACCCGCCTCAATCCACGATAAATAGCCTTGCCCCGGCACTCGTCGAAGATCGATGCCCTTCCATGTCATTGCCCACCTGGTAACTCATCCCGGCCGTCAGCGTAAACTGACGGCCGTCTTCCAGTTCTGTGTGCAACTCGCCTTCAAGGCATAACAGCACATGCCCCCGCCAGCACCAATGGTCCGCCAAGTAGCCAGGCGTGTATTCGACCATGCGCACACGTGTTGTGCCGAAGTGGCAGGTGCGCCACAGGGCATTGCCAGTGATACCTGGGTGAATCACCGGTTCGACCGTGGCCCAGTCTGTGGTGCCAAAAGGAACAGCAGTGAGATCCATGGCGAGCTCTCGCGTTGATTGATGTGACTTGAGGCTATTCACAAGACACGGTGGACGGTAGACACAGATCGACCCGTTTTATGGGATACAGGTATCCTGCCCGCACAGAGCTCACGGACACGCTGATGCAGATCGACCCTGCCTACATCCTTCACGAAACCGAACACTGGCGGCTAAACCATCATCTGGCATCTGCGTTGCCCGGCTACCTGATGCTGGGGGCCAAGGCGCCGATCCACTCCCTGACTGACATGCCGGAACCGGCGCTGGCCGAGTTGGGCGGGTTGCTGGCGAAGGTCCAGCGGGTAATGGAGGCGCAGTTGGAGCCGAAATGGCTGTATATCAGCCGGTATGGGCACATGCCGGGCTTCCCGCTGCATTTCCATTTCATCCCGGTGTATGACTGGGTGGAGGATGCGTTCTGGCGGGATGAGCGCTATCGGCTGTTACAACGCTTTGGCACTGCGCAGCTGGCGCAGACCGATGGGGCCGAGTTGACCCTGTTTGTCTGGCGGGAGTTTGGCAAGAGCACTACGCCCCCGTCGATCCAGGGGGCGTCAGTCGAGCAGGTGATTGCTCGACTGGGCGCGGCTTTCAGGGCACTGTAACCGTCCTCGGCTTTGCCACACGTCCACAGCATCCTTTGCTCGCGGGGTGGCACGTGTTATCTCCAGCATTTCCCACTCCTTCCATGAAGTCATCGTGCCATTAGCACACTTGTGCTAATCGACCCCTCCCCCCTGCGGCGCTATATTCCCCGGCACTTCCAACGTTCCCCAGGCACCGTGCAGCTATTGCGCGTGGGCGTGTTGTGCGCTGGAAAAACCCTAACAACCCCAAGGAAGAAGCACCATGAAACTGCAATCCTCCGTTACCCGCCTCACCCTGTTGGGCGCCCTGATCATCGGCGTGGCCGGCTGCAGCAACATCAAGCCCACCGAAGACCACCTCAAGACGCTGTCGGAGACCAACCTGGGCGAACCGGTCAAGCGTATTTCCAATGTGCGCAGCGACTCGATGACCACCTACTATGTCGCCAGTGCCGCCTCCGGCGAGTACAACTGCTCGGTGCCCAGCGGTGCCAGCGGCGGCATGTTCGCCGTGGCCAGCTTTGGCATGATGAAACCTGCGGCCTACTGCCAACCCAAAGGTGCACGCGGCAACCCATTGCAGGGCTTCACCCAGTAACCGTCTGCTGGCTCAGGTCGCGCAAGGTCCCGCGCAGTTCGGCGGGACGCACAGGCTTGGAGAGAATGGCGATCTGGCGGTCGTGCAAGGCGGCCTGGATTCTCTCCACGTCGTGCCCGGTGAGAATCAGCGCAGGGACGGCCCAGCCGCGTTGCTCGCGCAGGGCATCGATGCATTCGATACCCGTGGCGTGGGTGCCCAAGTCATAGTCGGCGACGATGATGTCGCAGTCGCTGACCAGATCACGCCCCGAAGACTCGGCCTGCACCGTGCAACCCCAGCGCTCCAGCAGGGCCTGGGTGGCGAGCAGCACGTTGTGGTCATCTTCCACCAGGCACACCTTCAACCCGGTCAACAGCCCGGCCTGGCGTGTGTCGTCGCGCGGTGCCGTGGCGCGTGGCGCGGTGGCCAGGGTCAAGCCATACAGGCTTACAGAAGTACCATGGCCCACCCGAGAGCGCAGGCCTACTTGCACCCCCATCAACTGCCCCAGGCGCTTGACGATGGACAGCCCCAGGCCGACGCCTTCGACGTCCTTGTCACGCAGGTGGCGTACCCGATAGAACTCCTCGAAGACCTTTGACAGATGCTCCTCGGCAATCCCCCGCCCCCGGTCGTGAATCTCCACCGCCAAGCCGCCGTCGCGTACGCGCACGCCAATCAGCACAGGTCGTTGCGCGCCATATTTGAAGCAATTGGACAACACGTTCTGCACCATGGTCGCCAGCAGCGCAGGGTCGACCAGCACCCAATGCGTGCAGGGCCGCAGGCGCAGTTCCACCCCGGCCCAGCGTGCGGCCTCGGCGTTCTGGCGCACCAGGTCGGCAAGGAACTCGCCCAGATGCACCGCCTGGTACTTGGGCAGCAGGCGACCGTTGTCGAGGGTGTAGAGATCGAGAATCGAGCGGAACAATTGCGATACGTTGAGCAGCGAACGGTCGATGTTATCCACCAGGCGCCGCTCTTCATCACCCAGCCGGGCTTCGCGCAGGCAGGCGGTGAACAGGCCGATGGAATGGATGGGTTGGCGCAGGTCATGGCTGGCCTGGGCAAGGAAACGGGATTTCTCCAGGTTGGCGGCGATGGCCTGCTCGGAGGCCTTGCGCGTGCGCTCCAGCAGGATATGCGCGTACACCGGGATCACCGTGCTGGTGATCATCAACATCAGCACCATGAAGGGTTGCGCCTGCCACACCGGCGTCAGCCGATACACGATCAGCAGTGCCAGCAAGGCCAGCGCCGTGGCAATCGCCAGGTAGCGCGAGCCGTAGCGCATGCCGTTGCCCAGGTTGACCCACACCATCACCGCATACAACGGCAACGCCGCTTCACCGCCTACCACCATGCCGAACGAGGTGCCGGTGTAGTCGTGGATCATGCCGAAGATCCGCCGCGCCGGGTAATGCCCCGGCCAGCGCACGATGACTTGGCGCAAGGCAATGGAGGCGAGCAGGAACAGGAAGATATACAGGATCACCGGCAGGTAGGTGTCCACCGACTGTCCCGGCAGGAAGCCCAATGCACCGATGTAGACGATTGCAATGCTGGCGACCACGATACGCAGGTTGGCCTGGTCGAGTTCGGAGTTGGTCTCAAGACTCATGGGGTTACGTCCTTGTGCGGCAATCATCAATTCCTTCACGCACCGCAGGCAGGCCCGAGGCGCGGTGGTAAGGTAGCATGCAACGGCACAACCTTGCCCCAGGGAGGAGCACCCCATGACCGGCCGTATCATCATCGCCGATGACCACCCGATGTTCCGCGAAGGCATGCTGCGCACCGTGCAGCGCCTGCTGCCGGACGCGTTGGTGCAGGAAGCCGGCGACCTCGACGGTGTGCTCGCGCTGATCCACGAAGGCGGCGAGATCGACACGCTGATCCTCGACCTGCGCTTCCCCGGCCTGACCTGCATGAGCCAACTGGCCGAACTGCGCCAGCAATTGCGGCGCACCACGCTGATCGTGGTGTCGATGGTGGACGACCCGGCGCTGATCGATCAGGTCATGGCCCTGGGCGCGGACGGCTTCATCGGCAAGAACATCGCCCCCGACGAGATCGGCCAGGCGCTGCTGGCGATCCGCGAAGGTGAAGTGCTGGTCAAGTTCGCCCCCTCCGGCCTGCTGCCACTGGACACACATACCCTCACCGCCCGCCAGCAAGACGTGCTGCGTCTGATCGCCCAGGGCAAGACCAACAAGGAAATCGCCAAGGCCCTGGATATCTCGCCGTTTACCGTGCGCATCCATGTGTCGTCGCTGCTGCGTACGCTAGGTGTGCCCTCGCGGGCGGCGGCCGCCGTGAAGTATGCCGGAGAGTTCCAGTGACAAGCCGTGCGTGAGCCCCTCTGCATCCGATATTTATGCTCACTTCCCAGCTTAATAATATTTTATTTATACCCCCCCTCCCCCTAGCCTTGAAGTCATGCCAACGCTGAATCCAACTGCATTACGCAAGGACAGAGACATGACTGAAGCACTCACAAAAACAGACACGCTGGTGGTGGGCGCCGGCCAAGCTGGCGTGGCCATGAGCGAGCATCTGAGCAAACAAGGCGTGCCCCACCTGGTACTGGAGCGCAGCCGCATCGCCGAGCGCTGGCGCACCGGCCGGTGGGATTCGCTGGTGGCCAACGGCCCGGCGTGGCATGACCGCTTTCCCGGCCTGGCATTCGATACCGTCGCCCCGGACGGGTTTGCGCCTAAGGAGCGCGTGGCCGATTACTTTGAAGCCTACGCGCGCAAGTTCAACGCGCCGATCCGTACCGGCGTCGAGGTGCTGTCGGTGGTACGCAATGTCGGTCGCCCCGGCTTCACCGTGCACACCAGTGAAGGGGTGATCGAAGCCAACCGCGTGGTGGCCGCGACCGGGCCGTTCCAGAAGCCGGTGATTCCGGCCATCGCACCAAAAGACTCTGCGCTGCATCAGATCCACTCCGCCGAGTACCGCAACCCCGCGCAACTGCCGGTCGGTGCCGTGCTGGTGGTGGGCGCCGGCTCATCCGGCGTGCAGATTGCCGATGAATTGCAGCGCTCCGGGCGCCAGGTGTACCTCTCGGTCGGCGCCCACGACCGTCCGCCCCGCGCGTACCGCAACCGCGACTTCTGCTGGTGGCTGGGGGTACTGGGCGAGTGGGACCAGGCCGCGATGAAGCCCGGCCGCGAGCACGTGACCATTGCCGTCAGCGGCGCACACGGCGGCAAGACCATCGACTTCCGCGAGCTGGCCCAACAAGGCATGACCCTGGTGGGCCTGACCCAGGCGTTCAAGGGCAGCGTCGCCACGTTCCAGCCGAACCTGGTGGAAAACCTGGCACGCGGCGATGAAAACTACCTGGCCCTGCTGGATGCCGCCGATGCCTACATCGAACGCAACGGCCTGGACCTGCCCCTTGAGCCCGAAGCCCGTCGTGTGTTCCCCGATGCGGACTGCATCCAGCACCCGATTCTGCAACTGGACCTGGCCAAGGCCGGCGTCACCTCGATCATCTGGGCCACCGGTTTTGCCGTGGACTACAGCTGGTTGAAAGTCGCAGCCTTCGACGAAGCCGGCAAGCCCCAGCACCAACGCGGCGTGGCCAGCGAAGCCGGGATCTACTTCCTCGGGTTGCCGTGGCAGTCGCGCCGTGGCTCGTCGTTTATCTGGGGGGTGTGGCACGACGCCAAATACGTGGCCGACCACATCGCCATCCAGCGTCAATACCTCGAATACCGCGAAGCCGCCCCGGTGGTTCGCCCATCCCCTGTCAACGCCTGAGCCTTATTGCCGGAGTTTTCCTGATGCCTACTCACACCCGTATCCGCATGTTCAACACGAAAGAAACCTACCCCAACCAGAGCCTCGACAACGACCTGTGCCAGGCCGTGCGCGCCGGCAACACCGTGTACGTGCGCGGCCAGGTCGGCACCGATTTCGACGGCAACCTGATCGGCCTCGGCGACCCACGCGCCCAGGCCGAGCAAGCGATGAAAAACGTCAAGCAACTGCTGGAGGAAGCCGGCAGCGACCTCAGCCACATCGTCAAGACCACCACCTACCTGATCGACCCGCGCTACCGCGAGCCGGTGTACCAGGAAGTCGGCAAGTGGCTCAAGGGTGTGTTCCCGATCTCCACCGGGCTGGTGGTGTCGGCCCTCGGCCAGCCGCAGTGGCTGATGGAAATCGATGTGATCGCCGTTATTCCCGAGTAAGGAGCCGCACATGACCTTTTCGATCGTCGGCCGCTGTGCCGAAACCGGGCAACTGGGCATCGCCATCAGCTCCTCGAGCATTGCCGTGGGCGCCCGCTGCCCGTGGCTGCGCCCAGGCGTGGGTGCCGTGTCGACCCAGAACATCACGCTGCCGGCCCTGGGCCCGGACGTGCTCGACCTGCTGGAACAAGGACTGGCCCCCGCCGAGGCCATCGACACGGCCCTGACCCGCAACGGCTACAGCCAATACCGGCAACTGACGGCGATTGATCACCTGGGCCGCACCGTGCATTTCAGCGGCAGCGAAACCCTCGGCACACACCACGCGGTATCAGGTGAGCAGTGCGTGGCGGCGGGCAACATGCTGGCCGACCGCGCGGTGATCGAGGCGATGGTCACTGCTTTCGAGCAAGGTGAAGGCCAACTGGCCGACCGACTGCTGACGGCCATGCACGCCGCGATTGCCGCCGGCGGCGAAGCCGGCCCGGTGCATTCCGCTGCGCTGGTGGTGGTGGGCGAACTGACCTGGCCGATCATCAACCTGCGCGTGGATTGGGCCGATGAACAACCGATCCTCGCACTGCAAACACTCTGGGACGCCTACCGTCCGCAGGTGCAGGACTACATCGACCGCGCCCTCGCCCCGGACCGTTCGCCCGGCTACGGCGTGGCCGGAGATGACCGATGAGCACCAGCCGCGAACTGCTGCAATCGCTGGTTGCGTTCGACACCACCAGCCGTGAATCCAACCTGCAACTGATCGAGTTCGTGCGCGATTACCTGGCCGGTTTCGGGGTGGCCAGCGAGTTGGTCTACAACCTGGAACGCAGCAAGGCCAACCTGTTTGCCAGCGTCGGCCCGGTGGAATTGCCCGGCATTGTGCTGTCGGGGCATACCGATGTAGTGCCGGTGGACGGCCAGCCCTGGACGATGCCGCCGTTCGAGCTGACCGAACGCGACGGCAAACTGTTTGGCCGCGGCACCGCCGACATGAAGGGCTATATCGCCTGCGTGCTGGCGCTGGTGCCGGCGTTGGTCGCCGCACCGCTGCGGGTGCCGGTGCACATCGCCCTGTCCTATGACGAAGAAGTCGGTTGCCTGGGCGTGCGTTCGTTGCTTGCAGTGTTGGAGCAACGCCCGGTCAAACCCATGCTGTGCATCATCGGCGAACCCACCGAACTCAAGCCGGTGCTCGGGCACAAGGGCAAGCTGGCGATGCGTTGCGATGTACATGGCGAGGCGTGTCACTCCGCCTATGCGCCGTATGGAGTGAATGCGATTGAACATGCCGCCGAGTTGATCGGTGAGTTGGGGCGAATTGGCCAGCGCCTGCGCGATACCCAGGATGCGCGGTTTGATCCGCCGTTCAGCACGGTGCAGGCCGGGGTGATCAGTGGCGGCAAGGCCCTCAACATCGTGCCGGCGGATTGCCGGTTTGATTTCGAAGTGCGCGCGTTGCCGTCGCAGGACCCGTCCGAGGTGGCGGACGAATTGAAGGCGTACGCCGAGCAGCAGATGCTGCCACGCATGCAGGCAGTGAGTGCGCAGAGTGCGATTCGGTTTACCGAGCTGTCGGCGTACCCCGGCTTGGTCACCGACGAGCGCAGCCAGGCGGCGCAGTGGATTGCGGCGTTTTCCGGTTCGAAGGAATTCGGGACGGTGGCGTTTGGGACCGAAGGCGGGTTGTTTGATGCAGTGGGCATTCCCACGGTGGTGTGCGGGCCGGGCAGCATGGACCAGGGGCATAAGCCGGATGAGTTTGTGACGGTGGAGCAACTGGCGGGGTGTGATGCGATGTTGGGGCGGATGTTGGCGTCTGTTCGCGCTTGAGCACTTGGATTCATGCAGAGCCTGGTAAGCGCTTGGTTTTGTAGTGAGCGGGCTTGCCCCGCGCGAGGCAAGCTCGCTCACTACAAAAGCAAGGCATGCCTGGATTTAGCCAAGGATTCGGGCGAGTTCTTCTTGGCAGTAATCGACAAACAGCTGCACCGGCTTGGTCAGCGGTGCGCGGCGCAGCCATACCGCCGACAGGCCGGAACCAGTGACGGTCTCGGCCAACGGCACACACACCACCTTCTGCCCATCGTAGGTGTACTCGGTGAACGGCTTGGTCACCAGAATCGAAAACCCGAACCCCCGCCCCACCATGCCCCGCACCATCTCGATCGACGGCGAGCTGAACACGATATTCGGCGTCAGCCCGCGTTCTTCAAAGATGCTCACGAAGTAGGTGCGGCTGGGCAGCACGTCCAGCAGGATCATCGGTTCCAGCACCAGGTCTGCCAGCGACACCTTGGCCTGTTGCGCAAAGCGATGATCGGCCGGCAACAACGCATAGGGCTGCTGCGGCGGCATCAGCGGCGTGGTCTCGATAGTCGCGCCCAGGTCGTGCTCGAACAGCATGGCCACGTCGATACTGCCCGCCGTCAGCGCCTGCACCAGCTCCTGTTGTTCGCCATCGCGGATACGGATTTCCACCCCCGGCCAACGCGCCTTGAAGCCGGCGATCAGGCGCGGCAGGTACAGCGGCGCCACGGTTTCGAAGCAGCCGATATCGATCTGCCCCGCCACCACGTCATTGTCCGCCAGGGCGTTCTGCTCGAACTCGTGGGCCACCCGCAGCAGCTCCAGCGCCTTGCGGTAAAAGCGTGCGCCGCTGGGTGTCAGCGACACGCCCTGGGCGTGATGACGGATAAACAGCTGCACGCCAAAGCTGTCTTCCAGCTGCTTGATCGCCGTGGATACCGACGGCTGCGCGATATACAGCTTGCGCGACGCCTCGGCGACGCTGCCGCACTCGGCGGTGGTGACGAAATATCTGAGCTGGCGCAGGTTGTAGGCAGCCATCGGGACCTCCAGAAACGTGGGACTTCGCCCGTCAATCAGGTGTAGGCAACATACCCGAGCGCGACAAGACGCGAGCTATATTTTTTAAGGTCTATAGCAACAAACTTACTAATTTACCTCCCCGCGCCCATTGCAGATGATCACTCCAACAACAAAGCGCCGCGCAGGTGGCGCACAGCGAAGTACGTCAACGTACTCACCTTGCCTTGGAGCTCGTCATGGTTACCACTGCAACATCCTCCGCCCCGCTTATCGAAAAACACACGATTGGATACGTGCCCCCGGAAGACCGCCATGGAAAGGTCAGAGACCTGTTCACCCTGTGGTTCGGCGGCAACATCGCGCCGTTGCCGATCGTCACGGGGGCGCTGGGTGTGCAACTGTTCCACCTCAACCTGCTCTGGGGCATCGTCGCGATCCTCGTTGGCCACCTGGTCGGCGGCGTGTTGATGGCGTTGCACTCGGCCCAGGGCCCGCAGATGGGCATCCCGCAAATGATTCAGAGCCGTGCCCAGTTCGGCTCACTCGGCGCACTGCTGGTGGTGGTGATTGCCGGCGTGATGTACGTCGGCTTTTTCGCCTCCAACATCGTGCTGGCGGGCAAGTCCCTGCACGGCGTGGTCGACGCCGTGCCCGTGCCGGTGGGCATCGTGATCGGCGCCATCGGCTCCGGCATCATCGGCATCATCGGCTACCGCTTCATCCACGTACTCAACCGCATCGGCACCTGGGTGCTGGGCGCCGGGATCGTGCTGGGGTTCGGCTATATCTTCACCCACGTACAGACCACCGACTTCCTGACCCGTGGTGAATTCAACATCTCCGGTTGGCTGGCGACCGTGTCCCTGGCGGCGCTGTGGCAAATCGCATTCGCGCCCTACGTCTCCGACTACTCGCGCTACCTGCCGGCCGACGTGCCGGTCGCCTCCACCTTCTGGACCACCTACCTCGGCTCGGCCTTGGGCTCCAGCCTGTCGTTCATCTTCGGCGCCGTCGCGGTGCTCGCCACCCCGGTCGGCATGGACACCATGGACGCCGTCAAACTCGCCACCGGCGCCATCGGCCCGTTGATGCTGGTGCTGTTTCTGCTCAGCGTGATCAGCCACAACGCACTCAATTTGTATGGTGCCGTGCTGTCGATCATCACCCTGGTGCAGACCTTTGCATACCGCTGGATTCCCACCGCCAAAAGCCGCGCGGTGATCTCGATCCTGGTGTTGGCGGCCTGTGCGATTGCCGCGGTGTTTGCCTCCAAGGACTTCATCGGCCACTTCGTCGACATGGTGCTGGTGCTACTAGTGGTACTGGTGCCGTGGACGGCGATCAACCTGATCGACTTCTATGCGATCCACAAAGGCCAGTACGACATCGCCTCGATCTTCCGCGTGGACGGCGGGATTTACGGGCGATACAACCCACAGGCATTGCTGGCGTATGCAGTGGGGATCGTGGTGCAGATTCCGTTCATGAACACGCCGCTGTATGTCGGACCGATTTCGGCGCATATCAACGGGGCGGACCTGTCCTGGGTGGTGGGGTTGGTGGTGACGTCGCCGTTGTACTTCTGGTTGGCGAGTCGGGACAGTGCGTATAAGCGGCGGATGGACGGAGGGAAGTTGGTGGGTGGGGTTTGATGCACTCCCTGTGAGCTGAGTGATGAAGTCATTGTGGCGAGCGGGCTTGGCCCGCGTTGGGCTGCGCAGCGGCCCCAGTAAGGTTGAATGCGGTGTGCCAGGCAGGTCTCCTGTGCTGAATTTGGGGCTGCTTCGCAGCCCAACGCGGGGCAAGCCCGCTCGCCACAACAGCCTGCTCGCCACAGGGGATCTGTGTCGCTCGGGTCGATGTTTGTCTATCATGTGGCCTCTCGTTCAATGCCTCAGGAAACGCCCATGCCCGCCCTCACCTTGCGCAACGCCCTCCCCGCCGACGCCGCCCGTTGCTTTGAAATCGAGACCACCGCCTACGAAGGCGACGAGGCCGCCACCCTGGAAAAGATCGCCACGCGTATTGCGCAGTACCCGCAAGGTTTTCTGATCCTGGAAGCGGCTGGCGAAGTGGTGGGTTTCATCAACGGCGGCTGCGCCCACAAGGTGGTGATGTCAGATGAAGCGTTCAAGGAGTTGGTGGGCCACTCGGCCGACGCGCCGAATGTGGTGATCATGTCGGTGGTGGTCGACCCGGCGCACCAGGGCAAGGGTTACTCAAAAACGTTAATGACCGAGTTTGTGCAGCGCATGCGCGGCATGGGCAAGCAGACGATTCATCTGATGTGCAAGGAACAGCATGTGGCGCTGTATGAGCGCATGGGTTACCAGTATGTGCAGCCGTCGCCGTCGGATCACGGTGGCATGGCGTGGCATGAGATGGTGATGGTGTTCTAGCCCCCCGGGTCAAGGCGGCACTTGTGTGTCCGGACGCAAGCGCTTGCAACACACATCGATAACGACCAGCCACGCCACATCCCCCTGGATGACACCGCCGGGGATGATGCCGAAGTGTTCGACCCCAATACGCAAAGCTGGCAACCCACCCAGGCGGCGGGCAAAGGGCAATATACGCCGCTGGGAGATCCGTACCGCGAACCAATAGATTTTGAGATCAAGGCCGATAACATGGGAGGATGGCAACGCGCATAAGCCAGACGAGAACCCGTGATGACAGCCCTCCACATTGAAGTCAGCGACCAGCCCAACCCCGACGCGGAGCCTGTCCTCGGCGCCGGCTTGGCGGCGTTCAATGAGGCCATCACGGGGTATAACGACCGGCGCTTGCTGGCGGTGCTGATCAAGGATCCCGACACCCGGCAAATCCTTGGCGGCATCACCGGCAAAACCACCCTGGGCACGGCGTTTCTCGATCTGTTTCATCTGCCCGACACCCTGCGCGGGGCGGGTCTTGGCAGTCAGTTGCTGCACGCCTTTGAAGATGAAGCCCGGCGCCGCGGCTGTCGCCACGCAGTGCTGTACACCCTCAGTTTTCAAGCGCCGGGTTTTTACGAGAAGCACGGCTGGGTGCGCTTTGGTGAGATTCCATGCGAACCGGACGGCAGCAGCCGGGTGTTTCTGTCTAAGGCGCTGTGATGTTTTACCAGCTCCCTGACGCCCCGCCGCCGCCACTGGAACCACCGCCGCCCGATGAACTGCTGCTGGAACTGGAACGGGAGCTTCCGGAGCTTGAGCCGGAACCCCCGCCAGACCCCGAGCCGCCCTCGGAAATACTCTGGATAAACACAATAAACGCCACGATCGACGCGGCCGGTATCGCCACTATCCAGCCCTGGTAACCCTGCCCCAGCAACACCCCCACGGCCACATAGACCGCCAGCACCGCCAACACACGTAACATGAAAAAGCGCGGGCGTTTTTTCCAGGATTCACGGATGACGAAAAACAGCCCCACGTATAACCCCAGTACCAAGGCGCCGCCAAACGGCCACACCAGCCAATGGACGAAATTGACCTCGACGAAGTGATTCACCACCAGCACCCCGACGATGTACGCCAGCAGCCCCAACACGCTGTAAAACACCCCACGCGCCAGCCACAATGCGCCGAATGTGGCGCCGCCGATCAGCAACGTCAGCGGCACGACAAACAGGTACATCGGCCAATCGCGCCCGCCGCCATAGATCGTCAGGAGTACTGTCACCAGCGCGGTGGCAATCAACGCGCGGCGCCAATGCAGCTTGCCGGCGGCGATAAGCACTCCGCCGATAGCGCCGATGACAAACGCCAGCAGTATCGCAATGAACTGCGGATTGAGCCCCGGCCCCGCAATCGCGGGCAAGTCACCACCGTCCACCAGCACCACCAGGTCGTTCACGCCCTGGGAGACGCCGCCCACAAAATCGCCCTGGCGAAACGCCGGCGTAATGTGTTCTTCGATGATGCGATGGGCCAACAGGTCGGTCACTGTGCCTTCCAGGCCATAGCCCACCTCGATACGCACCTTGCGATCATCCTTGGCCACCAGCAGCAGGATGCCGTCGTTGATGTCCTTGCGCCCCAGCTTCCAGGCACGGAACAGTTGGTTGGCGTAGTCCTCGATACTCGCACCCCCCGTGGTGGGCACCAGCAGCAGCGCAATTTGCGCGCCTTTGCGCTTTTCCAGGTCGGCGAGCTGGTTTTTCAGACGGGTGGCAGTGGCGACGTCCAGGGTGTTGGTGAGGTCGATCACCCGCTGGTCGAGAGCCACGCCGATGGGCGAATCCTCCGCATGGGCCGCGCTCAACAGGCCGATGAGCAGCAGCGCCACCAGGCCCAGGATCGATTGCCGCAAAATCGCCATCATGCTTTGTTACCTGAAGTTTCTTCCTGAAGGCGCCGACTTTACCTTATCAACGCTATAACGCGTGACCCCACGGCGTTGACTATCTAAACTGCGCGGATACATAGCAATACGCCATAACCGGAAAATCCATGGATCTACGTCAGCGCAACAACGTCAATGTGATGGGCACCGGCACGTCGACCCTGGTGTTCTCCCATGGTTTTGGCTGCAACCAGGCCATGTGGAACTACCTGGCGCCGCATTTCCTCGAGCGTTTTCGTGTGGTGCTGTACGACCTGGTGGGCGCCGGCCTGTCTGACCTGAGCGCGTACGACAAAGACAAGTACAGCACGCTGGACGGCTATGCCCGGGACCTCAATCAGATTATCGACGCCCATGCCATCGGCCCGGTGATTCTGGTAGGCCACTCGGTCAGCGCGATGATCGGCACCCTCGCCGACCGCCAGGCCCCGGGGCGTATCGCCGCCCACGTGATGATCGGCCCGTCGCCGCGCTATATCGATGAAGACGGCTATATCGGCGGTTTCAAGCGTAGCGATATCGAAGACCTGCTCGACACCCTCGACAGCAACTACCTAGGCTGGTCCAGCGCCATGGCCCCGGTGATCATGGGCGCGCCTGATCAACCCGCATTGGGCGAAGAGCTGACCAAGAGCTTCTGCCGCACCGAACCGGATATCGCCAAGCAGTTCGCACGGGTGACCTTTATGTCGGACAACCGCCAGGATGTGATCGGCCTGACCACCCCGGTGCTGATCCTGCAGTCGACCGATGACCTGATCGCCCCGGTGGCTGTCGGCGAATACCTGCACAGCATGTTGCCCAACAGCACCTATCACCTGGTGGACAACGTCGGCCATTGCCCGCACATGAGTGCCCCCCAGGCTTGCGCGGCGGCCATGGACAGCTTCCTTGCGCCGTGGACAACTGCACGTGCCAGCTGATCTGTTCGACAGCGCCGCCTGCGCCCTGGCCGTCACCTCGGAAGATGGCACCCTGGTGCAAACCAACGCACGCTTCAGCGAATGGCTGGGCTTCAGCGCCGCCGAGTTGTGCGGCAAGCGCTTCCAGGACCTGCTCACCATGGGTGGGCGCATCTTTCACCAGACCCACCTGGCGCCCATGTTGCGCATGCATGGCAGTGTCAACGAGGTGAAGCTGGACATGCTGCACCGTGACGGCCACAAGATCACCGTGCTGCTCAACGGCAACAAGCGCGAGCAGGCCGACGTCGCGGTGTACGACCTGGCCCTGTTCGGCACCACCGACCGCGACAAGTACGAACGCGAACTGCTCAACGCACGCAACCTGGCCGAAGCGCTGTTGCAGGAAAAAACCGCCACCGAACTGGCCTTGCAGCAAGCCCAGGCCGAGTTGCGCGAGGCCTATGCGATTTCCCAGCGCCGCGCACTGTTCGCCGAGCAGATGGTGGCGATTGTCAGCCATGACCTGAAGAACCCGCTCACCGCCATCCGCATGGCCTCTGACTTTCTCAGCCGCAGTGAACGCACGGCCAAGGAACGCCAGTTGCTGGGGCATATCGGCCAGTCGTCCGAGCGCGCCCAACGCATGATCGCCGACCTGCTGGACTTCACCCAGGCCCGGGTCGGCCAGGGCATCACTATCAAGGCCCTGCCGTTGGACTTGCATGGCGTGATTCATCGCGCCGTGGATGAACTGCGCGTGGCGTTCCCCAAGGCGACGTTGGAGCATCACGCCGAAGGCAATGGCGACGCCTGCCTGGACGCCGACCGCGTGCAGCAGATCATCGGCAACCTGGTGGCCAACAGTGTGGCCTATGGCGACTTGCTGCAACCGATCACCATCACCTCACGCCTGGATAATGGCGGCTGCGAAGTGGCGGTACACAACCATGGCGCGGCCATTCCCGAAGCGTTGCTGGCCGGGCTGTTCGAACCCATGACCCGAGGCACCGAACAGGGCAGCGATGTGCGCAGCGTGGGCCTGGGCCTGTATATCGTGCGCGAGTTGGCCA
The DNA here is from genome assembly GCF_059133265.1 of Pseudomonas sp. FBCC-B1565. Classification (NCBI taxonomy): domain Bacteria; kingdom Pseudomonadati; phylum Pseudomonadota; class Gammaproteobacteria; order Pseudomonadales; family Pseudomonadaceae; genus Pseudomonas; species Pseudomonas sp. FBCC-B1565. The sequence continues at coordinate 2,661,398 of NZ_CP101438.1, read as the reverse complement.
GGGTGCACGGCGGGGACGTGACGGTGAGTTCCTGTGCTACCGGCGGCACTACCTTTACCGTAACGTTTCAGAGTACGTAGGCGCTGCCTTGCATCACCGGCTCGACGCTGCCGGTCAGCACCACACCGCCCTCGCCCGCCCAGTGCACGGTCACCGTGCCGCCGTCGCACTGCACCTGCACCGTGGCATCCAGCAAACCGCGCCGAATCCCATTGACCACCGCGCCGCAGCAGCACGAGCCGGAGCCCAGCGGCACGCCGCCGCCACGCTCCCAGATGCGCAGGCGAATATGCCCGCGGTCGAGCACCTGCACGAAATGCACATTGGTCTTGTCCGGGAACAACCGATGTTTTTCCAGCCTAGGGCCCACGGTGGCGACGTCGATTGCGCGGAGGTCATCCACGAAAAACGTACAGTGCGGGTTACCCATGCTGCACGCGGCGGGGTCGCCCTCGATAGGTAAAACAAGCGTGTCCATGGCCTCGGCCAGCGGCACTGCGCGCCAGTCCAGCGACGGCTCGCCCATGTTCACCGACACCTGCCGCCCGGGTGCACGCACACAGGTCAGCAGGCCGCGGTCGGTGCGCAACAGCACCGAATCCGTAGCGGCCTCATGCATCAAGCGATCAGCCACGCCACGGGTAGCGCTGCCGCAGGTGGCCAGCGGCGTACCGTTGGGGTTCCAGAACTTGATGCGCGCAGCGGCGTCATCGCAGTCGAGCACCACGGCAAGCTGGTTGAAACCGATACCGGTGTGACGGTCGCCCAGGCGCCGGGCGATCTGCGAGGTAATGGGATCGTGCACGCCACGGCGGTCGATGATGATGAAGTCGTCGCCATGGGCGTGCATTTTCACGAACGGCACAAGCATTGGTTGTCCTGTGGTCGACCTGTGGGGGAACTGAAGGATACTCTGAAAGGCTCACCTCGCACCGCTGGCGAATGACTTCACTGTACTGTGGTAAGCGGGCCTGTTGTGGCGAGCGGGCTTGCCCCGCGTTGGGGCGCGAAGCGGCCCTGAAAACCAGGCAATGCGTTCTGACAGGGGAAATGCGGGGGGGCTTACTGGGGCTGCTGCGCAGCCCAACGCGGGGCAAGCCCGCTCGCCACAAGGTTGAGTCGCCTATAACACACTGCCCATCGCCTTCATCAACACCAGGTCTCGCCCATAAATATCCGGCGCATATACCAGACCGCCCTGGCGATCGACCTCCACCGTCCAGTAACTCAACAACACCGGCACCGGCGTGGCCAGCCTGAATTCGTGGGTCACGCCGGTGGCCAGCAGTTCATCGGTGCGCGCACGTTCGGCCGGGCTCACCAGCAGATCGCGCAAGAGCAGCGGTTGCTCGACCCGCACACACCCCGAACTGAATGCCCGTGGCCCTTTGGTGAACAGCGGCTGGCTCGGCGTGTCGTGCAGGTACACCGAGTACGGGTTGGGAAAGCGCATCACGATCTTGCCCAGCGGGTTGCGCGGGCCGGCTTCCTGGCGCAGCAGGATATTGCCCGGGCGCGCCCAGTCGATCTGTTCCGGCGCCAGCGGGTGGCCTTCGGCATCGAGCACTTGCAGGTTCTGCTGGCGCAGGTATTCAGGGTTGAGGCGGATGGCCGGGAGTTTGTCCTCGCGCATGATGGTGGGCGGGATGGTCCAGGTTGGGTTGAGGGTCAGCCGGGTGATGCGCGACTTGAGCAACGGCGTCTGGCGTTCGGCACGGCCCACTTGCAGGCGGGTCTGCCACACGGGGATGCCGCTCTGGTACACGCTCAGTTGCGCGGCGGCGACGTTGACCAGCACGCCTTCAGGCTCAAGGTCCTGGGCCAGCCAGCGGAAGCGTTCGAGGTTGATACGCAATTGTTCGCGACGGATCGCCGGGCTGATGTTGAGCTCGGCCACCGTACCGGCGCCGATCACGCCGTCGGCCTGCAGTGAATGGCTCAGTTGAAAGGCCTTGACCGCCTTGACCAACTCGTCACCGTACTGCTTGCCGCCGGGGGCCTTGGCCAGGTAACCCCCACCGATCAGGCGCCGCGCCAGTTCCGGTACGCGCGGGTCGTCCATGCCAGGGCGCAACAACGGGCCGCTGGCGACCGGGTCCCAATGCGGCAGCGGTTGCTGGCGCACGGTGGAATAGGCATTGCGCAGGCTGCGGTAGAGGTCTGCGCTGGGGCGTGCCTGATCGAACGCCTGGGGCATGTCTTGCAGGCCGGTGGCGGCAAAGGCCAGCACTTCAACGTTGGCGTCGCGGGTCGGTGGCTGGGAATGCCACAAGGGCTCGAAGCGCGATTGCTGCAGGCGCCCGTAGTGCAGATCCTGCAGGGCTTGCAGGTAGTGCTGGCTGGTCGCGATGTCGCTGCACAGCACGTTGGCCGTGGCATCTGGCACAGGCAGGCTATAGTGGGTGGGGTCCAGGCCGTCATCGGCGAGCATCAGCAACTGAGATTGCAGGGCTTGCCGGCGCTCGTCGGCGGACCACAACGGCAGATTCCCCTGCTGTTGGTAGAACGCTTGCAGACGCAGTTGGGCGGCGGCGTCAATCTGCGGCGCCAAGCCGGGGCAAACGCTCGGCAATTGCGCCAAGGCCTGCTGCACCGGCGCCAGATCGACCGGCGCAGGTGTTGTCACCGGCAACGGCTCGACCGGCAGCGCGTCGGCTGTCGCGACCAATGGTGCAACGAGCAGGCAAATGCTCAAGTAACATGCGTGTTTTTTGAACAATTGACCTGGCTCCAATCCACACCGGGGGATACTTTGTAGATGCTGACTTTTATGCGCCGCCTCGGCTTGATCTCCGTGACGCTGGCTACGCTGAGCAATTTTGCGCTCGCCGCTAATCAGACCTCTCCTAACTTGTATAGCAGCCTGGCGCGCTCGGCTCCAGAACTCAATCCCACTGTACTCAAAAGCGCCCTCAACGCGGTGCAGTGCGCGGTCAATAACGGCGAGGAACGCTCCGAACGCCTGGCGGTCATTGACTACTCCCAGCCTTCGACCGCCCGTCGGCTATGGATCTTCGATTTGCGCAAGAAGACCCTTGTTCTGCGCGACCTGGTGGCCCACGGCGCCAAGTCCGGGGAAAACTTCGCCACCCAGTTCTCCAACCTCGAAGGCAGCCACCAGTCCAGCCTGGGCTTGTTCCGCACCCAGGAAAGCTACCTGGGCACCCACGGTTACTCGTTGCGCATGGACGGCCTGGAGCCGGGTTTCAATGACCAGGCCCGCGACCGCGCCATCGTGATCCACGCCGCCGACTACGTAAGCCCCCTGTGGAGCAAGCGCGAAGGCCGTATCGGTCGCAGCCAGGGTTGCCCGGCCGTGCGCCCGCAGGTGGCCCGTCAGGTAGTGGACAAGCTCAAGGATGGGCAGTTCATGTTTTCGTGGTACCCCGACCAGCGCTGGTTGAAGTCGTCGACCTACCTCAATTGCAAACCCCAACAGGTGGCGAGTAGTCGTACAATCCGTGGCGGATAGCCTGTCCCCATAGATAAGAGAGCGCCGCATGCTTCTACATAAGTCCACCTGGATCGAGATCGGGCAGTTTCTGGAACGCAGCCGCACGGTGGTGATTCCCATCGGTTCCAACGAACAGCATGGCCCCACCGGCCTGCTCGGCACCGACTGGATGTGCCCGGAAATCATCGCCCATGAGGCGCAGCAGAACGCGGATATCCTGATCGCCCCGACCTTCAATATCGGCATGGCCCAGCATCACTTGGGTTTTCCCGGCACCATTTCCCTGCGCCCTTCCACCTTTATCGCCGCGATTGGCGACTGGGTGCGTTCGCTGGCCGGGCATGGTTTCGAGAAGATTCTGTTTCTGAACGGCCATGGCGGCAATATCGCCACGATTGAAGCGGCGTTTTCCGAGCTGTACGCCGAAGCGAGCTTCGCCCGTCGCCCCGCCGGCTTTGCGTTGAAGCTGGTGAACTGGTGGGACCTGGAGGGCGTAACCGACCTGGCCCAGCGCCAATTCCCGGTGGGCCATGGCAGCCATGCCACACCATCAGAGATTGCGGTGACCCAATGGGCCTACCCGGACGCGATCAAGACTGCCGACTACTCACCGCAAATCGCCAACACCGGGCCGATCCGCGAGGCGCTGGACTTCCGCGCGCGCTTCCCGGATGGGCGCATGGGCTCGGACCCGGCGCTGGCGACGGTAGAAAAAGGTGGGGCGTTGGTGGCGTTGGCGGCGCAGGAGTTGGTCAAGACAGTGAACAGCTTCAGCAACGAAGCCAAACCTTAAGCCCTACGCAAATCCAATTGTGGGAGGGGGCTCGCCCCCGATAGCAGTATGGCAGTCACAGATGTATTGACTGATCCACCGCTATCGGGGGCAAGCCCCCTCCCACATGTGGTTTTATGTATTGCCTGGAATTATTGGCATTCCTTTGCCGCCAGCTCTAGCCGCGACGGCGTAATCGTCGACGCCAACGGCTTGCGCTCATACAAGAACACCTTGGCGCCCTCTCCAGCCTTGTAGGCTTCCAGCACGTCATCGGCGGCAATCTTGCTGGTCAGCACCACTTTGGCGTGACGCGAGTTCTGGGTGACGGTCGAAGTGATCCCGTGTTTTTCCAGCTTGGGCAGCACGCACTGCACATAGGCTTCCGGGCTCTTGCTGGTTTGCAGGGTCAGGCTCGGGGCATTAGGGGCGGTGACACAACCCGCCAACACCAGGGAAGCAATGGCCAAGGCCGGGGCGAAAAAAGCGCGCATGAAAAATTCCTGACTATAAAAATAAAGGTTCACATCAACCGGCACGGACCAACGCTTTGAGCGACGCATCGAACTGCTTCAAGGCATCGAGTTGCACATCACGCTGCTGCTCGATCTGCGCGGCAATCTCCGGCGCGGCCTTGTCATGTACCCACACCGATGGCACCTGCTTGTGCACCGAGCCTTCGGCCCTGGCGATGTACTGCAGGTTCGCGTCATAGAACCGCGCAATAAAACGCGCCTCGACCACATCGTTACGCTGGGTCAGCAGTTGGTTGTGGGTATCGAGCATCACCACCACATCGGGGTGTGCCTGCACCAGGGCATCCAGGTTGTCGTAGACCGTTACTGACAAAAAGGTGCCCTGCAGCGAGCTCATCAACCAATCGATGGCCAGTTCCGGGTCGGAACTGTTGACGAACGCCTGGCGGATACGCCCGTCGAGGGCATCCTTGGCGCCATTCAAGGCCATGTCGTGGTAGCGTTCGAGGTAGCTGAGGTTGTCGCGGGTGTTGTCGCTCAACAACACACCCACCGACTGCGCGTGCTGCAGGGAGTCTACGCTACCGTTGATAGGTAGCAAATGGCTGGTATGCAGATCATCGGCGATTGCCGCGTTGTTGACGACCACCGTGCCAAGCATCAGAGCCATCAAAGCCAACTGAATAAACGTCCTCATCGCGCATTTCCTTGAACAGCGTCTCGATGGGGCGATTTTCCGCTTTTCCGGAAAAAACAGAACTTGCGATGCGTGATGGTGACTATTATCTGAACCGATAGTGCTGACATAAAACCTATAAGGACCACGCCATGAAGCCCCACCAGAAAACCTTCGACCGCATCCGCGAAGCCGTACTACCGGAGTTTCGCGAGCGGGTCGCCGATTACCTGGTCGACTATGAACACGTGCTGCAGGACGAGACGGCGGACGCGGATCGGATCAGCGCCAGTGCCCAGCAGCTGCGCGGCTACCTGCGCGGCCTGAACACCACGCGGGTGCTGGGTATGGCCGACTGGGAGGAGCTGGACCGCCGTGTGAAAGAGGATTGGCTACGGGTGGTCGAAGCCGAATAACTGCCGGGGTGTATCGATCAGCAAGGCCTGCGCGACCGCTGCCGACCAGCCCAGGGCCTGGCGCTGCTCGATCACTACGCGGTAGCCGATGGTGGTTTCATGCTGGGTGTGCGGCCAGTCACTGCCCCACACCAAGCGGTGCAGACCGAAACTCTGCTGCAACAACGGCATGGCCTGGCGCGCAAACTCAAGGTTCTGCGCCGGGCTGCCGGCCAGGCGATAGATCCCCGAGACCTTCAGCCACAACTGGCCGCTGAGGCCCAAGCCCAGTAACTCGGCAAAACCGCGCTGCGCGACGCCGAGTCGTGCATCTGGCCGGCCGAAATGGTCGACCACCAGCTTGACCCCGAACGGCAGCAACTGGCGCACCAATTGCGGCAGGTCGTCCACCTCGCGGTGCAATTCCACGTGCCAGCCCAGCACGACGATGTGCTCGAAAAAAACCTTCCAGCCGGGCTCGGCAAAGTCTGGCAGCGCCCGGCCCACCAGGTTCAAGCGCACGCCCACCACGCCGGCGCGGGCCATCGCCTGTAAAGCGTGCTGCGGGATATCACGGTCCACCACCACGACGCCGCGCAACTGATCGGGTGCCTGCTGCAAAGCGGCCAACAGGTAGCCGTTGTCGGTGCCCAGGAAACTGGGTTGCACCAACACGCCGTGGCTCAGGCCATTGGCGTGCAAGTGGCCGATGTAGTCCGCCAGCGTGGCGTCGTAGCCTGGAGTGTAGCGACGCTCACCGGCCAGGGTCAGCGCCTGGCTGAATACATGGGCGTGGGCGTCGATGCCGGTGATGGAACGGTTATCAAGCATGGGGTCGTCTTTCAAAAGTAAAAAGGATCAGGCCTGGGCGCGCTGGCCGCTCACGACGCGCTCGGTGGGTGTCGCTTCCAGCACGCGGCCACGGGTTTCCGGCAGGCACAGCGCGGCGATCACGGCGACGCCGTAGGCGATCCCGGCATCGATGCCGATGGCCGAGCCGAGGGACATCGAGTCGCTCATATGCCCCACCAGGAAGGGAAACACCGCCGACAGCACGCGCCCGAAGTTGTAGCAGAAGCCCACGCCGGCACCGCGCACATCCGCCGGGTACAACTCGTTGAACAACGCCCCCAGGCTGGCCGGGATACCGGCGGCGAAGAACCCCAGCGGGAAGCCAAGGAACAGCATCTGCGTATTGCTCAGCGGCAGGAACACATAGGCCTGCACGGTGATCACGCAGCACAGCGCAAACAGCACGATGTTCTTGCGGCGACCAATGCGGTCGATCAGCCAGCCACTGGCGATGCAGCCACACCAGAAGGCAAAGATGATCACCGCCAGGTAGCCGCCCGAGTTGAGTACCGACAGGTTGCGCTCGGTCTTGAGGAAGGTCGGCAGCCAGGTCATCACCGCATGGTAACCACCGTGGGCACCCAGGCCCAGCAGGCCGCCGAACAGCGTCACGCGGATCAGCTCAGGGCGGAAGATGCCGGCCAGGGACTTGAAGAAACTCTGGGGAATCGCCTGCTCCTTTTGCAGGCGCTGGAAGCTGTCAGGCTCCTCCACGTTGCGGCGCACCCAGATAATCAGGAACGACGGCAGCAGCCCCACCACGAACATTACCCGCCAGGCCATGTCCTGGGGCACAAACGAATAGATCAGCGCAAACACCCCGACCGCCACGCCCCAGCCAACGGCCCAGGCGCTCTGCACGGTGCCCATCACCTTGCCGCGGTACTTCGGGTTGATGGTCTCGGCCATCAACACCGCGCCCGCCGCCCATTCACCGCCGATGCCGAAGCCTTGCAGTGCCTTGACGATCAGCAACTGATGAAAGCCGGTGACGAACGCCGACAAAAACGTGAAGAACGAAAACCACAGGATCATCCACTGCAACGTGCGTACCCGACCGTAGCGGTCGGACAAGGTGCCGCCGACCCAACCGCCGATGGCCGAGGTCACCAGCGTGACGCCGCTGATCAGCCCCGCATCGCCCTTGCTCAAGGCGAAGGCCGCGATGAGTGCCGGGATCGCCAGGCCGAACATCTGCACTTCCAATGCATCGAGGGACCAGCCGCCGAAGCAGGCCCAGAACGTTTTGCGCTCCCGAGGAGTGACTTGGCGATACCAACTGAACATGATTTTTATCCTTATAGGTCAAACGCGAGGCAGCCGGGCGCGAACCGCGCCACAGCCGGGCCAGTGTTGGGCAAACAATTAACGGTGCGGGTGTGCGGTCAGCGAATGTCCACGCGGTAGCGGAAGTGTTCGGCATGCCCACGGGAGCGTCGCCACTCCAGGGGTTGGCCGGCGTAGTCGCGGGCCAGACGCTCGATCACCACCACCGGGCTGTTGACCGGTACTTGCAGCAACCGCGCGTACACCGCGTTGACCGATTCGGCCGTGAGGGTTTCCTCGGCCGAGGCCACCACCTGCCCGCAGACACTCTCATACACCGGATAGAGCAGCGGGCCTTGCGCGGACAGGTCTATGTCGAGCAAGGCCTGGAAGCGCGCACGCGGCAGCCAGATTTCTTCGGCGAGCAGCGGCTGCACGTCAAACAGACGGGTCCGAACGATGCGGATCACTTGGGCCTCGGGGGCCAGGCCCAGCGCCTCGCTGACCGCCGACGGCGCGGCCACGGACTCGACCGTGAGGATGCGGCTTTGCGGCACCTGACGCTCGCCCGACGGGCCTTGAAAACGGAAAAACCTAAACAGCGACGACTGGAATTGCGGGCGGCGCACAAAGGTGCCACGGCCCTGCTGACGCTCCAGAATGCCCTCGCTCACCAGCGCATCCACGGCCTTGCGCACGGTGCCGGTGGACAGCGCATACTCGGCGGACAGCACCGCTTCAGTGGGAATCGCTTCGCCAGGGCGCCAGCGATTGTTGGCGATCTGCTCGATCAGCTGGTCGCGCAAGCGTTGGTAAAGCGGCAGGCGGGCATCACTGGACAGCGTATTCATGGGGTCACATTCACTTTGTTATGTAGTCATATATATGAATATGACCGGAGTATTCTTCCGTCGGGTGACGCCTGTCAAGCGCATCACCGCAAAAGGAAGATGAATGGTCGTTACTGCGTCGGGCGTTGTTGCTGCAACCACGCTTGCACGGAAGGCCGCTGCCACTGGCGTCGGGCGTACTCCACCAACTCGGCAGGCACGCTGTCACCGTTGAGGATCAGGCGATTGAGCATCACGGCCAGGTCCACGTCCGCGATGCACCACTCACCGAACAAGTACGGCGGGTTACCCGCCAACAGCGCCTGGGTCGCACTGATCAACTTCGCCGCCGCCGCTTCAGCTACTGGCGACAGTGCGGGCATCTTCTGCCCATAGAACACCACCATCGTCGAGCGCTCCTGACGGATCGGTAGCAAGTCACTGCGCAGCCACGCCTGCACCTGGCGCGCCCTCGCCCGCTGCTTGGGGTCGGCCGGATACACGGGCACCTCAGGGTAGGCCTGCTCCAGGTACTCGGTGATCGCCGAGGACTCCGACAAGGCGAAGTCGCCCTCCACCAGGGTCGGCACGCGCTGGGTCAGGGACAGCTGGGCGAAGTCGCTCGCGTGCTGTTGCGCGGCATCCAGGTCCAGGGTGATCGTGTCGAACGCCAGGCCTTTTTCGCGCAGGGTCACGAACACCGACATGGCGTAGGGGCTGGTGTACAGATGATCCACATACAGGCGCATAACGATTCTCCTTGAGGGGAACACCACGCTACGAGATGCGCCACAAGAAAGACAATGCGCTGTTTTTATGGGGGCATTCCTGGGTGGAATACCGGGCTAACCGGCAAATCCGCCCTCGTCCAGAAAGGCACGTTCTTCATCCGTGGTCTCACGCGCCAACACCTCGTTTCGATGAGGAAAACGCCCGAATTGCTCGATGATGCGCGCGTGTTCCTTGGCCCAATGGTAGGTGTTGGCGTCCAGTTGCCGGTTCAGGTCCAAGGAGCGCTGTTGATCGGCCGGGTCTTCCGAATGTTCGAATGGCAGATAGCAGAACGCACGCAACGCCGGTTCGACCTGCCGGTCCAGCCCGGCGTCCACCATGCGCTGGGCATACAGCCGTGCGAGCGGGTCGGTGGCGAACATATGGGCGGTGCCGCGGAAGGCATTGCGCGGGTACTGGTCGAGCAGGATCAGCAGCGCCAGGGCGCCGTGCGCCGAGTCCAGCCAGCTTTCCAGCTCACGCCGGGCCGCTTGCAGGTGGGCGGTGTGGAAGGTGTCGCGGAAGCTGGCGTCGAAGGCATCGTCCTTGGCGAACCAGCGTTTGGGGCCGGCGTGTTGCCAGAAGTCGATGACAGCCTGCGCAGTGGTCATGATGAGTACCTGGAAAGATAATTTAGCTGACGGTATCAGAATCCAATGTTATAGGATAACGCCCCCTTGCCGCCCTGCCCTGTGATCACGCCCATGACTGATGCTGTTCCCCTGCGCCAACGCCTGCTGTCCATCGACGCCCTGCGCGGCCTGGTGATCCTGTTCATGCTGCTCGACCACGTGCGCGAAACCTTCCTGCTGCACCGCCAGGTCAGCGACCCGATGACCATCGACAGCACCGAGCCCGCACTGTTTTTCAGCCGCACCCTCGCCCATCTGTGTGCGCCGGTGTTCGTGTTGCTCACCGGATTGTCGGCCTGGCTCTACGGCCAGAAGTACCAGGGCCGCCGCGATGTCTCGGCGTTCCTGTTCAAGCGCGGGCTGTTCCTGGTGGTGCTGGAATTCACCCTGGTCAACTTCGCCTGGACCTTCCAGTTGCCGCCCAGCGTGATCTACCTGCAGGTGATCTGGGCGATTGGCGTGAGCATGCTCGCCCTGGCGGCGCTGGTGTGGTTGCCGCGAGCGCTGCTGATCGTGTTGGCGCTGCTGATCATTGGCGGGCATAACCTGCTGGACGGGGTGCACTTCGATACGGGGTCGGCCTTGCATATTCCGTGGACGATCCTGCATGAGCGCAGCTGGATCGAGGTGGGCGATTCGCTGCGGTTGCGCACGACCTACCCGGTGCTGCCGTGGATCGGCGTGATTGCATTGGGGTACAGCCTCGGCCCATGGTTTGCCAAAGACATGCAGCCGGCGCAGCGCCAGCGTTATCTGTGGCTGGGCGGTGCAAGTGCATTGATAGGGTTCGTGGTAGTGCGAGCGGTCAATGGGTATGGCGAAAGACCATGGCAAGCCTATGACAACGGCGTGCAAACCCTGATGAGCTTTTTCAACATCACCAAGTACCCGCCTTCGTTGTTGTTTCTGGCACTGACGCTGGGGATTGGGCTACTGCTGTTGCTGGCGTTCGAGAAGGCGGGAAGCAAGCGCTGGATCAGCATGCTCGCCACCTTCGGTGCAGCGCCTATGTTCTTCTATCTGCTGCACCTGTACGTGCTGAAAATCCTCTACGTCACGTGTGTGGCACTGTTTGGCCTGAATCACGGCAACTACTTCGGCTTCGACGGCATGGGCGCCATTTGGCTGGTGGCGTTGCTGCTGCCGCTGGCGCTGTACGCGCCGGTACATTGGTTCGCCGGGCTCAAGGCCCGGCGCCGCGACCTGGTCTGGCTCAAGTACCTGTAGAAACTCGATCTATGCGTGAGTCGAGGTGACAAGATCCATTCATGTTGCGACCAGATGCGCATAAAACGCGTGAAACATGAAATACGCACACACCGCCAGCGCCAGGCCCATGCAACGGTTGAACACGGTAAACGCCGACGCCCCGTTGATCCGCCGTCCCAGCATTGCGCCAAGCAACGCATAGAGCCACGGCGCGCCAAACGCGCCAAAAGCCAGCAACGCCGACACCAGTGCAATCGACCCCCCGGTGATATGCGCGGCCGGCAGCATGACGCTGGTGATCGGCAACACCGCCATGATGCCCTTGGGGTTGAGCAACTGGATCACCAGGCCGTTCCAGAACGTGAGGTCTTGGCCGGTGCGGTAGAGACTTTTTCATCGACCACCGTGCGCGCGGTGAACACCTGATAAGCCAGGTACAAGGTGTACACGCCGCCAACCAACGAAATATAGGGCAACGCCACCTGGGAAATGATCGCCTCGCCGGTGTAGCCGAACAGCACGAACAACACCAGCATCGCGCAGCCCACGCCAATGAAAAACCCGGTGGAGCGCCGGAACTGACCGGTGAGCCCGGCGTTGAGACCCATGAAATTCACGGGGCCGGGGCTGTACATGACGCTGAAGGCCTAGAGGAAGATGTCCATGGAAGACCTGCAGTAGAAAGAGTGTGGCGAGTCTACTGAGGGGAGATGGGGGGATTCTTGTATGTTTGTGGTTGGGCTGGATGGGGAGGCTGCGCATCCGAGCGGGAGCAAGCTCACTCGCCACAGGTATAGTGTTTGCCGGATCCTTCAGGACAAAACCAGACATGGATGTATTCACCCAAGGCAGTTGCCTATGCGGCGCAATCACTTATCACGTTTCGACACCGCTCAAGGCCGTCACCCACTGCCACTGCAAAAAATGCCAGAAAGGGCATGGCGCTGCGTTCGCGACGTATGCCAGCGCGCGCCGATCAGAAGTGACGATCCGGGCTGTGCGTGACACGCTGAAAAGCTATGAATCTTCGCCAGGTATCACCCGTCAATTCTGCTCGGAATGTGGTTCATCGCTGTTCTGGAGCGACGCTGAAGGAAAGTATCCAGAGTGGATTTCGATTGCGCTGGGCACGCTCGATACCCCCTTCAAGGTAAAGAACCAGGCGCACAGTTGCATTGAGTCCAAGGCACCCTGGCTTGGTGGACAGTTCCTTTGAGTCCGCTCAACGCAAACGTCTCGATACGCAAACTGGAGCAACTCCCGGTGCAGATCCGAGCCCTCGAAGCACAGGCAGTCGCCGAAGGCTTCCGGTTCCTGACACGATTGATCACGGAGTGGGAAGACGGCTCCAATCGATTTGATCGGCCGGGTGAATGCTTTCTGGGAATGTTTTGTGATGGGCGGCTGATCGCCGTCGGCGGTCTTTCTTGTGATCTCGTCGCGGGATCAGGGGTTGGACGGCTTCGCCGGGTATACGTAGAACGTACTTACCGTGGGCGACAGGCTGGTAAGGTCTTGGTGGTGCAGCTGCTGGAAAATGCTGCCGTGCATTTTCACAAAGTACGTCTGTCCACCGACACATCGGAGGCCGCAGCTTTTTATGTTCGATGCGGTTTTGATCAGGTGGCTGATGACACCGCCACCCACGTAAAAAGCTTGAAAAACGGCTGAAACGGATGCTGCCGGCTGCGCAACACACAATAAAAATGGGGATCGTCGAGCTTCAGCGAGGCTACGATGGAGGTGTGTCAGCGGCATCTCTATCGGCAGTGCCGCCGTCATCGCGGCCTCGCTGGGGCTCGACGGTTCCCACAGTGGGTTTTGCAGTGCTTGAAAGGTCGTTACATCAACGGAATCGAGTAACTCACGAACACCCGATTCTGATCCTGGTCACGCGCTACTTCACTGCGCGACACACCGTTGCGCCAGCCGAACCCGACGTTCTTGAACGTGCCGCTCTGCACCACGTAATCCAGCGCGATATCGCGCTCCCACTCGCTCGCATCGTTGCCGCTGGCAGTGAGGATATGCTCGCCCTTCAAGTACATCACCGACGCCTTCAGGCCCGGCACGCCAAGCGAGGCGAAGTCATAGGCGTATTGGGCAAAGGCCGTGCGTTCACCGGCCTGGATGAAGGTCTGCACGGTACGGTCGGTGTAGAGGTACAGGCTGGAACCGCCCTCCCCTTTGTTGACCAGGCCGCCCTGGTTGAGTTGGGCGAAGTTGCTGTCATCCGAGACTTGCTGGTAACCGGCGGTGATCGCGTGCGGGCCCAGGGAGTAGATGAACGCTGCGCTCCAGGTGTTGTTGTCGATTTCACCCGTGCCGTTCTTGGTATAGCCGCCGAGCTTGTAGCCTTCGGCACGGCCGGCGACGCTGCTGTTCTTGCCGTCGGAGGTGGTCTTGAAGTAGCGCAGGTCAGTTTTCAATGAGCCGTAGTCGCCCAGGGGCAATACATGGATCAAACCGGCGAAGTGCTGTTGGTAATAGTCTTCGAGGTTGGCGTAGTAGTACTGGACCAACAGGTCCTTGGTCACCTGGTAATCGGCACCGGCGTAGTTGAATTTATTGCTTTCCTGGGTGCCACCGGCCGCCGCCAGGCCGCTGCGGTCGCTGGAACCACGGCCGGTGGTGTGCTGCAGTTGGCCGCCGATCAGGGTCAGGTTATCGATGTCCTTGCTGGTGATCTGCCCGCCTTCGAACGACTGCGGCAACAGGCGCCCGTCGTTGCTCACCAGGATCGGCAGGTTCGGGCGCAGGTAGCCGTAGCGCAGTTCGCTCTTGGCGAAACGCGCCTTGGCCGTCGCGCCGCCACGGGCCCAGGTGTCGGCGGCCTTGCCGTCGTCGGTGGGGATCATCGAACTACCCACATGACGACCGGCGCCACTGTCGAGGGTGACGCCGAGCATGCCCACGGCATCCAGGCCGAAGCCGACAGTGCCGTCGGTAAAGCCCGACTGGTAGTTGAGGATAAATGCCTGGCCCCACTCTTCGGTCTTCGACGGTGCGGCGGCGCCGTCACGGTTGTCGTTGTTGAAGTAGAAGTTGCGCAGGCTCAAGTTGGCTTTGCTGTCACTCAGAAAATCAGCCGAGGCCAGGGGGCTCAGGGCAATGCCCAGGCCGCCGGTCAATACGCTTAACACATGCAAAGTGGCTTTCATCACAACCTCAGTCAATTAATCCATGGGCGTCATAAAACGGATACGGCCCCGGGTACTCCCCGAACACGCCGTTGTGGCTGATCAAACCCTGCTGCGCCTCCCAGCGATGCAACAGATAGCCCGCCGGCTCCAGGTTGAAATGCGCGGGCGCCGCTTCTTGCAAATCCAGCACGATCTGGTGAGAGGTACCGGGGCACACACAACTCAGGCTGCCGCCAAAACGCCGTTGCATCGGCCGGTGCAGATGGCCGCACAGCAGGCGCTCCACTTGCGGATGGCGCGCAACGACGTGCTCCAGAGCGGCAGCATTGATGAAAGGTTCGCGGTCCATGTGGCCGATGCCGCTGATGAACGGCGGGTGATGCAGGATCAGCAGGGTCGGCACCTCCGGGCGCAGCGCCAATTGCTCATCCAGCCAGTGCAGTTGACTGTCGAGCAATTGGCCGCCGTGGCCGCCGGGAATGGTCGAGTCGAGGCCGATCAGGCGCAGCGGATGGTGGTCGACCACCCAGTCCAACGGGCCCTCGGCGGACAACGGCAGATACGCGTGATCGCGGAACGCATCCAGCAACGGCCCACGGTTGTCGTGGTTGCCGGGCACCAGGTAGCACGGCATGTGCAGGCGCGCGAGTTCGGGGTGCAGCACGGCGTATTCATCGGCACGGCCGAAGTCCACCAGGTCACCGCTGATGACCACGATGTCGGGCCGTGGGTGGCTGGCGTTCAAGTGGTCGACGGCACGACGCAGTGCGCCTAACGTGTCGACAACCCCGTAAGTGAGGCGCTGGCCGGCTTTAAGGTGCAGGTCGCTGATCTGCGCGACGAGAAACGGACGATTCACGATAGAGTCTCAAGCATTCAGGGTGAACAACATGTGCGGCGCAATTGCCAGGGCAATCGGCGCGCCGACGGCGTA
This sequence comes from Pseudomonas sp. FBCC-B1565, assembly GCF_059133265.1. Lineage (NCBI taxonomy): Bacteria > Pseudomonadati > Pseudomonadota > Gammaproteobacteria > Pseudomonadales > Pseudomonadaceae > Pseudomonas > Pseudomonas sp. FBCC-B1565. Next base: position 2,645,988 of record NZ_CP101438.1, on the reverse strand, counting down.
CAGCTGGTTATCGCTGCTGTCGACCAGCAGCGGTTGCGGGCCGCCCACATCCACCAGCAGGCGGCTTTGCGCGCCTTGGAAGAACTGCGCCAGCAGGTGGCCGTGCAAGTGCCCTTCGCTCTCCATCACCTTCAGGTGTTCGGGGCGGCAATAGACGGTGCTGGGCAGGTGGGCGTCATGCCACGGCAACTCGCCGCCACAGACTTTCAAGCCATGGGCCGCTGGCTCGAGCACGGCAAAGGCATTGAGGTTGCCGACAAAGCCCGCGACGAAGGCATTGGCCGGTTTCTGGTAGATGTCACGCGGGCTGGCCAACTGCGCGACACGCCCGTGTTCCATCACCAGGATGCGGTCGCCCAGGGCCATGGCTTCGCCCTGGTCGTGGGTGACGAACACCGAGGTGATGCCCAGGCCTCGCAGCAGCTCGTTCAGCTCGCTGCGCAGGCGTTCGCGCAGTTGCGCATCGAGGGCGGCCAGCGGTTCGTCCAGCAGCAACACTTTCGGGCGCGGCGCCAACGCACGAGCCAAGGCCACACGCTGACGCTGGCCGCCGGAAAGTTCGTGGATGCTGCGCTGGCCGTGGTGCTGCAAGCCCACCAGTTCCAGCAATTCTTCGCAGCGCTTGTTGCGCTCCACCACCGCCATACCGCGAATCTTCAAGCCATAAACGATGTTCCCGGCCACATCCAGGTTGGGAAACAGTGCGTAGTTCTGGAACACCATGCCTACGTCGCGGCGTTCGATAGGAAGACGGGTCACGTCCTGGTCGCCGAACCACACCTGGCCTACATCAGGGCGTTCGAGGCCGGCGATCAGGCGCAAGGTGGTGGTCTTGCCGCAACCGGACGGGCCAAGAATGGCCAGGGTTTCGCCGCCTTCGACGGTCAGGTCCAGGTCATGCACGGCCACGGTGCCGTCGGCGAATGCCTTGCGACAGCCTTGCAAGCGGATAGTGATAGCGGTCATCGACGCTCTCCACGGGACAAACGGGCACTGATGGCCTGCAGCGCTATCAGCAGCGGCACGATCATCAGCAAAAAGATAAGGGTGTAGGCGCTGGCGATTTCCAGGCGCGCCGAGGCGTAGCTGTCAGCCAGGCCCACGGGCAAGGTCTTGGTCATCGGCGTGTGGAGCATCCAGGTCAGGTTGAATTCACCCAGTGACAAGGTGACCACCATCAACACGCCTGCCAGGATCCCGGCCCGGCAGTTGGGCACCACCACGCTGAAAAAACGCTTGATCGGACCGGCACCCAGGCTGGCCGCCGCTTCCTCCAGTACCGGCAATTGCTGGCGCTGCATCACCGCCATCACCGGGCGTACCAGGAACGGCAAGGTGAACAGCACATGGCCGACCAGGATGAACAGCCAACTGCTGCGAAAGGTGCCGAACTGGCCGTAGGTCAGCAGCAAGGCCAACGCACTGGCCAACCCCGGCATGGCCACCGGCAGCACCATCAACTCTTCGAAGGCGCGGCTGAAGCGGTTGTTCATGCGCACCAAGCCGTAGGCCGCCGGCACACCTATCACGCAGACGCACACTGCGCAGGCCAACGCCAGTTGCAGCGACAGCCACACGGTGGGCGAATACGCCTGCCACACCTGCACCAGCCAATCGAAGGTCAAGCCACTGGACAGCCCGACGAAGAAATTGCGGGTCAACCCGGCAAGCAGCGACATCAGCACTGGCACCAGCATGAAGGCGCACACCAACAGGGTGAACAGCAGTTGCAGCACAAACAGCGATGAGCGTTTCACAGCACAGTCCCCGAGTTCTTGACCAGGCGGCGCGTGAGCAGCAGCACGGCCCAGGTCACCGCGCCTAGCACCACCGACAATGCGGCCGCCACAGCGAAGTTGGCGTAGTTGGTGAACACGTTGTAGATCGCCACCGGGGTGACGTTCAGCCGCGTGCCCAAGGTAAAGGCGGTGCCGAACGCGCCCATGGAGGTGGCGAAACAGATCGCCCCGCAGGAGGCCAGCGCCGGCGCCAGGCCCGGCACGATCACATCGCACACCACCCGCCAATGTCCGGCACCCAGGGAATGCGCGGCCTCTTCCAGGCTGCGGTCGAGGCTCTCGCACGCGGCCATCACCGTGAGGATCACCCGCGGGATCGAGAAGTACAGGTACCCCACGAACAGCCCCGCCAGCGAGTAGGCAAAGATCCAGCGTTCACCGGCCAATTGCAGGCCCAGCGCGGCAAACAAGCCCTGGCGCCCGGCCAACAAGATCACCAAGAAGCCAACGACCACGCCGGGAAACGCTAGCGGAAACGTGAGCAACGCCACCAGCGCCGAGCGCCCGAAAAACTGCTGCCGGGCGAGAAACACGCCGCTGATACCGCCGATCAACAGCGCCACCAGCGTCACCACCACGGCCAGGACCAACGTTTGCCCCAGGCTGCCCAAGTACTGCGCGCTGCTGAGCACCTGCCAGTAGCCGCTGCCATGGCTGTCGCGGCTATCGGCGCCAAGCACCATCAGGTGCGCCAGCGGCAGCAGCCAGAACGCGAGCAGCACCGCAAAGGCCGGGGCCAGCGCCCACGCGGCGTGTCTTGCCGATGCTGCCACTTACTTGACCTCGTTCAGGTAACGGGCGGCGAAGGCTTCCTGCACAGCGGCCATTTTTTCGTAGTCCACCACGCCGGCACGGGCGTAGTCGCCGTCGGGCAGGAACTGTGCGGCGACGTCAGCCGGCATCTTCATCGGCCGTACCGGGCGCAGGTAGGCTTTGGCCCAGAGCGCCTGGCCTTCGTCCGACAGCACGAAGTCGAGGACCTTTTCTGCGTTGGCGCGGTGCGGCGCGTTGGCCACCAGGCTCATCACGTAGGGCACGCTGATGCTGCCTTCCTGGGGGATCACGAAGGCGACGTTGGCCTTGTCTTTGTAGCGCGCGCGATAGGCGTTGAAGTCGTAGTCCACCAGGATTGGCAACTCGCCCGACAGCACCCGCGCATAAGCGGTCTGTTTGGGCACGATGGGCGCGTTTTTCGCCAGCTTCTGGAAGTAGTCGATGGCCGGCGCGAAGTTGTCCAGGTCGCCGCCCATGGCGCGGTTGATCGCCACCGCCGAGACGTACCCGACAAACGCGCTGGACGGGTCGAGGTAACCGACCATGCCTTTGTATTCAGGCTTGAGCAGGTCGGCCCAGCTTTGCGGCACCGGCAGACCGCCGAGTGCATCGACGTTGACCATGATGCCCAAGGTGCCGGAGTGAATCGCGAACCAATGGCCGGCCGGGTCTTTCAGCCCGGCGGGAATCTGCTCCCAGGCCTTGGGTTTGTAGGTGTCGACCACCTCGGCTTTTTGCGCCTGCAGGCCGAAGGTCACGCCGTAGTAAACGACGTCGGCCACCGGTGCGGCTTTCTCTGCCACCAACTGTGCCAGGGATTGGCCGGAGTTCTTGTTGTCCAGCGGCACTTGCACACCGGTGCTGGCGGCGATGGCCTTGAGCTGGGTGCCCCAGTCGGCCCAGTCCGGCGGGCAGTTGTAGCAGATCGCGGTTTCGGCGGCCTGGGCCAGGCTGGCCGCACCGCACAGCAGCACGGCTGCCAGGGTTTTACGGAGTGCGCGCATCAGGGGTTTCCTCGTGGGGTTGAGTGCTTTCGCCCGGCCGGATATGGCAAGGCAGGCAGTGAGACGTCGGGGCATTGCCGGCGATCTGCGCCAGCAGTTGGTCAATCACAGTGCTGGCGAGCAGCGCGATGGGCTGCACCACGCTGCACAGGGTCGGGTGCATCTGGGTGCCAAGGCTGATGCCATCGAAGCCCATCACCGAGAGTTGCCCGGGCACGTTCCAGGCGTTGCGACGCAGTTCGGCGATCAGGCTGATCGCCAGGAAGTCGTTGGAACACACCAGTGCGGAGGGTGCCTCAGGGCCTTGCAGACAAGGTTCGATGGCGGCGAATTCGGCCTGGGTATGGGCTGGCATTTCGATCACTGTGCGGGGCTCGAGGCCGTATTCGCGCATCGCATCGCAATAGCCGGCGTAGCGCAGGCGCGCACGGTCCGACTGCAGCGCGGGGCCGGCGACCATACTGATGCGGCGGTGCCCGGCTTCGAGCAGGTAGCGCGTGGCCAGGGCCATGCCGGCGCGGTTGTCCACCGACACGGCGCTGTAGTTGGGGTTGCTGGGTTGGTGGTAGGCCAGCACAAACGGGGTTTTCTCAGTATTCAGGCTGCTGAGCACCACGTTGCTTTCAGCATCGGTGACCGTCAGCACCAGGCCGTCCACGCGCTGGCGCAACAGCTCTTCCACCACAATGCTTTCGCGCTCGCTGCTGTAGTCGGTAGTCGCCAGCAACAGGCTATAACCACGTAACCGTGCCGCGCGCTCCATGGCCTGGAACTGTTCGGCGAACACCGGGTTGAGCAGGTTGGGCACCACCACGCCGATCAACCGGGTGGTTTGCAGGCGCAATTGGCGGCCCAGCAGATTGGGCCGGAAGCCCAACTCGCGGGCGGCGGCGAACACCTGCTCACGGGTGGTCGGGCGCACCTGGTCGGGGGAGGCAAAAGTGCGGGCGGCGGTGGCGCGGGATACCCCGGCCAACCGTGCTACGTCTTTCAAGTCAGTCATTGTCACTCGCTTGAGATCGATCTCATTGGCGAGGACAGTAATGGGGAAATGTGGCAGTTCGGCGGTAAGGTGATGACAGTTTGATGTCGATGAACCCGATAGACAGGGGCCAAACTGTGGGAGGGGGATTGCCCCCGATGGCAGTGGGTCAGTACTGGATTGGGTGGCTGACACACTGCTATCGGGGGCAAGCCCCCTCCCACATTGGACCGGTGCCCATCCATAGATGGTCATACTCGGAGGGTAGGGTCACAAACCGGGCGCGCAAAATCCGCCCACTAACCTTTCGATTCGATCCAAGTGCGGGCACAATGCGTGTCCTTTTTTGGCAGGCACCGCCGCAGGCTCTCAAAAATGATCAAAACGCCGTACTACCTCATCGATAAACAGAAACTTCTGGTCAACATGCAGAAGATTGCTTACGTGCGCGAACAGTCCGGCGCCAAGGCCCTGCTGGCGCTCAAGTGCTTTGCCACCTGGTCGGTGTTCGACCTGATGCAGCAATACATGGACGGCACCACCTCGTCGTCGCTGTACGAGTTGAAGCTCGGCCGCCAGAAGTTCGAAGGTGAGGCGCACGCCTACAGCGTGGCCTGGGCCGACGATGAAATCGAAGAGATGCTGGATAACTGCGACAAGATCATCTTCAACTCCATCAGCCAGCTGCAGCGTTTTGCCGAACGTTCCGAGGGCAAGACCCGCGGCCTGCGCGTCAACCCACAGGTGAGCAGCTCCGACTACCTGCTGGCCGATCCGGCGCGTCCGTTCAGTCGCCTGGGCGAATGGGACCCGGTGAAGATCGAAGGCGTGATCGAGCAGATCTCCGGCTTCATGTTCCACAACAACTGCGAAAACGGCGACTTCAGCCTGTTCGACAAGATGCTTGGCGTCATCGAAGAGCGCTTCGGCGCGCTGCTGCACAAGGTCGAATGGGTCAGCCTTGGCGGTGGCATTCACTTCACCGGTGAAGACTATGCCGTGGACGCGTTCTGCGCGCGCTTGAAGGCGTTCTCCGAGAAGTACGGCGTGCAGGTGTACCTGGAACCCGGCGAAGCGGCGATCACCAACAGCGCTTCCCTGGAAGTCACCGTGCTCGACACCCTCTACAACGGCAAGAACCTCGCCGTGGTCGACAGCTCCATCGAAGCCCACCTGCTGGACCTGCTGATCTACCGCCTCAACGCCAAGCTGGCGCCGAGCGACGGTGAACACACCTACATGGTGTGCGGCAAATCCTGCCTGGCCGGGGACATCTTCGGCGAGTATCAATTTGATCGTCCGCTGGCCATCGGCGATCGGCTGTCGTTCATCGACACCGCAGGCTACACCATGGTCAAGAAAAACTGGTTCAACGGCCTGAAAATGCCGTCCATCGTAGTGAAACAACTCGACGGTACTGTCGAGGTGGTTCGTGAATTTGGTTACGACGACTACCTGTCCAGCCTTTCGTAAGCTGGCGGATAAAGGAGAGATAAAGCAATTGAAAAAGAACGTTCTTATCATTGGTGCAGGAGGTGTCGCCAAGGTGGTGGCCCACAAGTGCGCGCAGCACAACGACGAACTCGGTCGTATTGCTATCGCGTCGCGCAACATCTCCAAATGCCAGGCCATCATCGACAGCGTCAAGGCCAAGGGTAGCCTCAAGGTACCCGCCGACATCCAAGCCTTCGCGCTGAACGCCCTGGACGTGGAAGCGACCAAGGCCCTGATCCGCGAGACCCAATCGCAGATCGTCATCAACGTAGGTTCCGCGTTCCTCAACATGTCGGTACTGCGTGCCTGCATCGACACCGGCGTTGCCTACCTCGACACCGCCATCCACGAAGAGCCGGGCAAGGTCTGCGAGACCCCGCCGTGGTACGGCAACTACGAATGGAACCACCTGGAAGAGTGCAAACAGAAGAACATCACCGCCATCCTTGGCGTGGGCTTCGACCCGGGTGTCGTCAACGCGTACGCCGCGCTGGCGCAGCAACAGCATTTCGACCGCATTGATTCGATCGACATTCTCGACGTCAATGCCGGCTCCCATGGCAAATATTTCGCCACCAACTTCGACCCGGAAATCAACTTCCGCGAGTTCACCGGACAGGTGTGGAGCTGGCAGAACAGCCAGTGGACCAGCAACACCATGTTCGAAGTCAAACGCACCGATGACCTGCCGGTTGTCGGTTCGCAGAACCTCTACCTCACCGGTCACGATGAAGTGCACTCGCTGTCGAAAAACCTCGACGTGCCCAACGTGCGTTTCTGGATGAGCTTCGGCGAACACTACATCAACGTGTTCACCGTGCTGAAAAACCTCGGCCTGCTCTCCGAAAAACCGGTCACCACCGCCGAAGGCCTGGAAGTCGTGCCGCTGAAACTGGTCAAGGCCGTACTGCCCGACCCGTCTTCGCTGGCACCGGGCTACACCGGCAAGACCTGCATCGGTGACCTGGTCAAGGGCACCAAGAACGGCCAGCCCCACGAGATGTTCATCTACAACGTGGCGTGCCATGAAGAAGCCTTTGCCGAGACCGACAGCCAGGGCATCTCCTACACCGCAGGCGTGCCACCAGTGGCCGCAGCGCTGCTGGTGGCCCGTGGCGAGTGGGATGTGAAGCACATGGCCAACGTCGAGGAACTGCCGGCCGAACCGTTCCTGAAAGCGCTGGATGTGATGGGGTTGCCGACTCGAATTAAAGACGAGAACGGTGATCGGGCTTGGGATGCGATTGCCTGATAGGCGATAGCGGCCCGAACAAAAAAATGCGCCCTCTGGGGCGCATTTTTTGTTTGGGGCAAACACAGCCCTCACGACCAATGAGGTCAACTGTGGGAGGGGGCTTGCCCCCGATGGCGGTGTGTCAGTCAACACATATATCAGCAGACACACTGCTATCGGGAGCCCCCCCCTCCCACAGTTGAATTTCCAGAGTCTGTTATTCCAGATTCCGAGCCTAATTGCTCAGTGGCCTTGAACACTGCAAAAGCGCCGTTACACCGTGCATGACCTACTGCCCCCAAACACTTAATTTGGAGTGACGCCCTGTGGTGGTAGTAACCAATGCCGTGTAGTGGTCCACCCCAAAAAGACCCTCGCACCGTCGGCGGTCTGACCTTGCTGAGACAACACTTCGCCTGCGGCAGCCTTGCGCAAACCGATCATCACTGGCAGAAACCTTTCGCGGAAAGCCTGTGGTTGCTTAGCGAAAAAAGCCTCGATCGACTTCAAGGCCTCTTTGCATTCATGCTCCTCAAGCATTGCGAGGTAAAACACCATCTGGCGCCAGGCATAAGCTGTGTTCTTGAGCATAATCAATCGAGCATGATAGAGACCGGTGTGCATCTGCTGCCGTTTGCAGACCCACTCAAAACTCGCCTGGGCCATGCCCCCTAGCCGAGTACTCAGCAAACCTTTCAACCCGAGCTCGTCGAAAATCAGCGCAAGGTTTTGCGTCGTTAAAATCTGCTGTTGCTCAAGGATCGTGCCATTGGTTGCAGGGTGCCAAGTGCCCAGCTCTGCCCCAGCCCGCTTTGCGCATAAGGCAGCAAAAGCCTCATTTGCACCTCGCGCACGCCGTCGCCCTCTTGTGACGAAGCCAGCCAGTTCGTCGGTATCGATAGAGTAGTAACGTGCATAAAGGGAGCCTGCGATTACCCGACTCGCTCGCCGAGCAGTGTCAGCGAACTTGGTTGAGAACTGCCCCATGAAGATATCTGCAGCGACCTCCTCCACAAAGGGAAGGTCCAGCTCCGCAGTGTCCACCAGCGTTCCAAATTCCTGGAGAAGCTTGTTAGGAAGGATGGCGTAGGGGAACGCATGAAGCGTCAATGCCGAAGACTCAACGAGAGCCTGGCTCGCTGCACCCGCTGCCCCGGTACCTGACTGTCGATCACCCTCAATGGCTGCAATCCAAGGCAACTCACTGAAGCCCACCTGACGTTGAAGATTCAATAGCAACAACGAACGCCTAAGGCGGAAAGCCTGATAGGTGGAGGCATAGACCTTCCTCAACGCTTCGTCGTGCAGCCCTGCGCTACTCAGCTGTGCGGTCATCGCGGGCAGTACTCGTGCGACTGTGTCACCCGAAGTAATCAGCCCATGCTCAATCAACTCCCTGATTGTTCCGCTGCGACAGCGTTGAACACGTCGCAGAATTGGCGCGGGTATCGCGACACCTTCGCCCAGTGCGCAATCCACCGCCTCTTGAACATCAAGCGGCTTGGCCAAATCGGCAAAATCAAAGATGCCACTGTGTGCGGGGTACTTAGAGAGGCGCTTTGCGACGGCACGCGCGATCAGATGATGCTCTGGTCCTGATACCTGGCGAAGCTGGTCCTCCCGGAACGCGAGGTGAGAGCCGGAAGCCGGCGCACCATGTTTGCGCACAAAGTCATCGACTATTCGCCGTATGCGACCCACCTGACGCCCTGTAAGCGACTCTGCATCGCGAGAGCATTGCTCTATCAACAGAAACAATTCCGCTACACGATCAGGAGAGCGTTTGTTGATCCCGAGTTGTTCATAACGCATAGCCAATTCGGCTGCCTGTTCGTGCCACTTTGCCGGGAAGATACGGCATGGCCAGCCCACCTGGTACGTCAGGAGGAAATGCGCGACGGCTGAATCATAAAGAGGTAGACGGGCTTCGATCGCCTGTTTCTGAGCAACGATTTGAGCCCGCGGTGGCAAGGTTGAAAGTAACTGCTTGACCTCACCTGCATTGGCGATGTGGACGTGCGTAGCTGATACCGGTAGCTGTGCGGACGTTGCCGGAAAGAAACGCAATCGGTCGAAAAACGGAACAATCACGTCTAGCAGTGCCCTGGCCTCGTCGTTGCGACGCTGGCTCGACAGCCATGCCACGGTCAGTAACGCGGCTTCTTCCGGAACATCAACGCGATAGTCACAACGGGTCAGACGCTGTTGCAGATGTTCAAGGCCTTCGTCCGTCAGATGCCAAGCGTTGAGATCCAGTCGCTCAAACCCTCTGCGAATGCCGGAAATAGAAGCGACCAATTCACGCTCATAGTCAGTTAACTCGCCACCCGCCAACAGGTTGCCGGTCGCAAAGCCGCCTGTAATGACTTCCAGCGTCACCCAGACAGGTATCTCGGCAAGCGGGGTTCGCGAGCCATACTCGGCGGTGCCTTGCAGCATGTGCGCAATCACTTGTTGCCACTGTGAGATACGTCTGTGGGCATTGAATCGGGCGAGAGGGTCACGGGTTTGATCGTGTGCAATCAATGCCTTGGAAAGTTGGAAGACCGCATAACCTGCGTCCATGCCAGTCGCTCCATGTGCTCTGGAGATGTGTCCAGATTGACTTTGAATATGATGGGTCCGGAGGCTGGATTCGAACCAGCGCCCACCCGGTTAAGAGCCGAGTGTTCTACCGCTGAACTACTCCGGAACAGGGGTCGCATTGTCGGGCAACCGCTAAAGAATGTGAAGATCGCAGGTCATCATTAAGCAATGGCTGACGACACTGAGCTTTTTTCTGTCACGCGATGCGCCCCAAGGGGCGCATTTTTGTTTGGGCGGGTTTTGCTCTAATGCCAAGCAGTTAGGCGCAATACAACCTCTGTGGTGAGCGGGCTTGCCCCGCGCTGGGCTGCGAAGCGGCCCTAACTCGGCCGACGCGTTCTTCCAGGAAGCGCACAGTTGCCTGGCTTTGGGGCTGCTTCGCAGCCCAGCGCGGGGCAAGCCCGCTCACCACAAGTATGTGGCAGCCTGTCGTTTCCTTAACTGACTGGCATCAGAGCAAGCCCCCTTCCGCATGGCTCATTGCTGTGTTCAGAGATTTCCCACAAAGCTTTCAGGTTGTCTCTGGGAACTTCGCTGGCTAACCTCTTCGCCGTCGCTGCCCATTCAGCGGCCGGATTTGACCGTCCGACTACAAAGAGCAACTGCGCCAAAACCGATTCAAGGCGTTTTTTTTGCGCCTGATGTATCGTGTCGCGGCAGCTGTACGCGGGATACCTTCGGGTATGCCGGTTTTGCTTCTTTGGCCGGTCGGTCAACCCGCGTATAGCTGCCACCCTTTTCGTTTGACCGCGAATCGTGGCAGCCCCATTTACAAAGGAGCGCCACCATGATCAAAGACAGTCCAAATCCCCCAACCACCCCCTTCACCCTCCACCCCAACCTGGGCACCGAAACCCTGCTGGCCAATGCCTCGCAAGACCTGGCCTGCCTCAACGACATCGCCGCCCACCTCGCCTTTGAAGTCGATGGCGCTCAACGCAACGTAGCGTTGGGTATCTGCCGCCTGCTCGAAGGTGTGCAACTGCTGGTGGACAAGGCGTTGGACCAGGCACATCCGGCGGCATGATCGAACAACTCTCTCAAGCCCAATGAATATCCAAATGTGGGAGGGGGCTTGCCCCCGATAGCAGTGGGTCAGTGAAGAATAGGCTGGCTGACACACCGTCATCGGGGGCAAGCCCCCTCCCACATTTGAATCTAGGGCGACTGCTATTCCAAGTTCCGCGCCGAATTGCTCAGCGCCCTTGAACACTGCAACAACGCCGGCGCCAACTGCCGTTCCGCATCCGCCCTGCTCCACCGACTGGTCGGCGCCACCACATGCACCGCCGCCACCGGCCGGCCATTCGCACCCAACACTGGCGCGCCAATGGTCATATCACCCAGGAACAACTCCTGGCCATTCACCGCATAGCCCTGCTCGCGCACCTGTTGCAGCGACTCCAGAATCTGCTCGACGTCCGTCAGCGTCTGGCTAGTGTGGGCGATGCGCTGGCTGTTCTCGATCAACACCAACGCCTCATCCATCGGCAACGCGCTCAAATACGCCCGGCCCGACGCTGTGCAGTACATCGGCACCCGCGAGCCAATCGGCATATGCACCGGCACAAAACCTGAACTCACGAAGCGCGCGATATAGGTCATGTCGTAGCCCGCAGGCTCGGTGAGGCACGAGGTCTCCCCCGTCAGCCGGGTCAACTCCGATAGAAACGGGTTGGCCACCTCAATCAACGAATGCGCATCCAGGTAACTGAAGCCCAACTCCAACACCCGTGGTGTGAGTTGGTAATGACGTGTGCGGGAGTGTTTCCGAAGGTAACCCAGGCTTTCGAGGGTAAACACCATGCGCTGGGCCGAGCTTTTGGTCATGCCGGCGGCCTCGGCCACCTCTGCAAGGCTCATGCTGCGGCGCTGTGCGCTGAATGCCTTGAGCACCGACAGGCCTTTTTCCAGGGATTGGTTGTGCAGACTGTTGCGTTCTTCGGACATGGCGGACTCGCGGTCAGGTCGATCAGGCGTGGCGATATTTCTACCTCAAATCACAAAAATAGACCACTTAATATCGCATACCGATACGAATGGTTCATTTTATCGATTTTGTATACTGATATACGATTTTTACCAATCGAAATGGCACAGAGCTTGCGATTTCATCGGCAGCCGCTCGCGGTACTGACTTTCCGTTTTCCTTCTGGAGTAACCCGATGAACAGTCTTTCGCCCTTGTTTCGCCGCCTTGCCTTCGGTCTCTGTGCCACGTTCTGCGTCAGCGTTGTGCACGCCGAGAGTGCGTCTTCGTACAAAGTCGGTGCAACAGCCAGTGGTTCGCCGTTTACCTTTCTCGACATCAAGAGCAACAGCATCCAGGGCGTGATGGTCGATGTGGCCGAGGCCGTGGGCAAGGCTGGCGGCTTTACCAGCCAGATCGAGCAGACCAACTTCGCTGCGCTGATCCCCTCTCTCACCTCCGGCAAGTTAGATTTTATTTCCGCCGGCATGCTCAAGACCGAAGAACGCACCAAAGTCGTCGACTTCAGCGCTCCGGTGTATGCCTACGGTGAAGGCCTGATCATCAACGCCGACGACAACACCGCCTACCCCGACCTCATGCCTCTCAAGGACCAAGTGGTCGGCGTGCAGGCGGGCACCGTCTTCTATGACCAGTTGAACAAGCTCGGCATCTTCAAGGAGATTCGTACCTACGACTCCATCGGCGAGATGGTCCGCGACCTGTCCCTGGGCCGTATCAAGGCCGCCGTGGGTGACCAGCCGGTGGTGGCCTACCAGATCCGCCAGAAGCTGTTCAAAGGCGTGAAACTGGCGCCGGACTACAAGCCCACTAATGTCGGTGAAGTGTGCCTGGTGGTGCGCAAGGGTGACGCGCAAACCCTGGAGCGCCTGAACACCGCGATCGCCAGTATCAAGGCGGACGGCACCCTCGACAACATCCTCAAGAAGTGGGGCCTGGATACCCAGGTGCGCCCATGAACCCGGCGGAGTTCCTGCAAAACGCCCAGGACTTCTTGCCGATCCTGCTGCAAGGCGCGTGGGTGACGATTCAGATCACCGTGCTGTCATTCCTGCTCAGCAGCGCGATCGGCCTGGTGCTGGCGTTGCTCAAGCTGTCGCCGATCCGTGCACTGTCGTGGGCGGCGAGCACCATCATCAACGTGATCCGTGGGCTGCCGATCATCGTGCAGTTGTTCTACATCTACTTCGTGCTACCGGACATGGGCGTGCACCTCACCGCGTTCTATGCGGGCGTGATCGGCATGGGCATCGCCTACTCGGCGTACCAGGCCGAGAACTTCCGTACCGGCATCATTGCCGTCGAACAGGGCCAGCGCGAGGCCGCCGAAGCACTGGGCATGCGCTCGGCGCTGATGATGCGCCGGGTGATCCTGCCGCAGGCGTTTCGCATCGCCTTGCCGCCGTACGGCAACACGTTGGTAATGATGCTCAAGGACTCCTCCTTGGTGTCCACCATCACTGTCGCGGAGATGACCCGCCAGGGCCAACTGATTGCCTCGTCGACCTTCCAGAACATGACCGTCTACACCTTGGTCGCCCTGCTCTACCTGTTGATGAGCCTGCCGCTGGTGTATGGCCTGCGCCGCATGGAACAGCACCTGGGCCGGAGGAAAAAAGCATGATCGAGATACGCCAACTGCAAAAACACTACGGCAGCCACCGCGTGCTGCACGGCGTCGACCTCGACGTGGCCAAGGGCGAAGTGGTGTGCCTGATCGGCCCCTCGGGCTCGGGCAAATCCACCTTGCTGCGCTGCATCAACGCGCTGGAAGCCTATGACGGCGGGCACATCAACGTGTTCGGCGAAACCGTGCAGCGCGGCAGCAAGACCGTGCACGCCCTGCGCAGCCGCATGGGCATGGTGTTCCAGCGCTTCAACCTGTTCCCCCACCGCACCGTGCTGGAAAACGTGATGGAAGGCCCGGTGTACGTCAAAGGCGAGCCGCCCAGGCAGGCTCGCGAAGAAGCCCTGGTGCTGCTGGAAAAAGTCGGCCTGAGCGCCAAGGCCGAGGCCTACCCGGAGCAGCTCTCCGGCGGCCAGCAACAACGCGTGGCCATCGCCCGTGCCCTGGCGATGAAACCCGAAGCCATGCTGTTCGATGAACCCACCTCGGCCCTCGACCCTGAACTGGTCGGTGATGTGCTGGCGGTGATGCGCACCCTCGCCGATGAGGGCATGACCATGATCGTGGTCACTCACGAAATGGGCTTTGCCCGCGAAGTGGCCGACCGCGTGTGCTTCCTGCATGGCGGCTACATCGTCGAAAGCGGGCCGGCCGAACAGGTGCTGGGCAACCCGCAGCATGCGCGAACCCAGGACTTCCTGCGGCGCGTGCTGCACCCCACCGGTAACACGCGGAGCCTGTCATGAAGTCATTGTGGTCAGCGACTGCGCCCTCAGTGGTGCCGACGCCTGCGTTGAGCGAGTCGGTGAAGGTGGACGTGGCGATTGTCGGCGCGGGATATACCGGCTTGTCGACGGCGCTGCATTTGGCCGAGCGCGGCGTCAGCGTGTGCGTACTGGAGGCCAACGAGCCGGGCTGGGGTGCGTCCGGACGCAACGGCGGGCAGGTCAACCCGACGCTCAAATACGACCCGCAGCAACTGGTGCAGATCTACGGACCGGAGCGCGCCGAGCCATTGATCTCGACCGTATCGAGTTCAGCCGACCTGGTGTTCAGTCTGATCGAAAGGCATGGCATCGATTGCGCGCCGGTACGCAAAGGCTGGATGCAAGTGTCGTACAGTGAAAAAGGCGTCGCCGGGTTGCACGCACGGGCAGATCAATGGGCCAGGCGCGGTGTACCGGTGCAGCGGCTGGATGCCGCAGCGGTGGCTTCGCGCATGGGCAGTGAGGCGTTTGCCGGTGGCTGGCTGGACGGTCGCGCCGGGGCGATTCAGCCGTTGGCGTATGCCCGTGGCTTGGTGGGTGCGGCGTTGGCGGCGGGTGTGCGGATCCATGGGCAAAGCGCGGTGACCGGGTTGCAGCGCCAGGATTGCGGCTGGCAATTGCAGACCGCTGGCGGTGCGCAAGTCACGGCCGATCAAGTGGTGTTGGCCACCAACGGTTACAGCGGCAACCTGTGGCCGGGCATGGCGCAGAGCATCCTGGCAGCAAACAGTTTTATCGTCGCCACCAAGCCGTTGAGCGGGCGCGCAGCGGACAGCATCTTGCCGGGGCAGGAAACCGTCTCCACCGCACAACGGCTGCTGCTGTACTTTCGCAAAGACAGCCATGGCCGCTTGCTGATGGGCGGACGCGGGCTGTTCAACGACCCCACGTCACCCACGGATTTCGCCCACCTGGAACGCTCGCTGGCACTGCTGTTTCCGCAATTGGGGCCACTGGAATTCGAATATCGCTGGGCGGGCCGTATTGCGATCACGCGGGACTTCATGCCCCATGTGCACCAGCCCGCGCCAGGGTTGACGTTGGCACTGGGCTGCAATGGCCGAGGCATCGCGCTGTGTACCAGCCTGGGGCAGCAATTGGCGGGGCGGTTGTGCGACAGCACGGCGGAGTTCGCCTACCCGGTGACGCCGTTGCAGCGCTTGCCGATGCATGGGTTGCAGCGGTTTTACATTGGGGCGGGGGTGGCGTGGTACAGCTTGCTGGATCGGCTCAATGTGAGCTGAACAGAGCCCTCACTCACACCACCCCCCATGTGAGAGTGGGCTTGCCCGCGACAGCGGTGTGTCAGCCGCTGGATGTGCTGGCTGATGTACCGCCATCGCAGGCAAGCCAGCTCCCACACTGGATCTCCTTTTCCGGGAGAACCTATTGCACGCGTAAAGCGATTAATACTCTCAATCGCCAACGGCGATCGCTCCCATGAACGGGGCGCACCCTCAAAACACCGACCACCCAATCCGCTCACTCAACAACTCCAACGCCTTCATCCCCGCCAGCGAGTTCCCCGCCGTATTCAGCTCCGGCGACCACACGCACACCGTAAATTGCCCCGGCACCACCGCGACAATTCCGCCTCCTACCCCGCTCTTGCCCGGCAAGCCCACGCGATAGGCAAAATTGCCTGCCTCGTCGTACAGCCCGCTGGTGGCCATGATCGAGTTGACCTGCTTGGTCTGGCGCGCCGTTAAAATCTGTTCGCCGCTGTGGGCGCTCACGCCTTCGTTGGCCAGGAAGCTGAACGCTCTGGCCAAATCCAGGCAACTCATCTGCAAGGCGCAGTAATTGAAGTAGCTGTGCAACACCGCGTCCACGTCGTTGTGGAAGTTGCCGAAGGATTTCATCAGGTAGGCCATGGCCGCGTTGCGAGCGCCGTGCTGGGCCTCGGATTCGGCGACGACGCTGTTGACCAGGATCTGCGGGTTGCCCGACAGCCGACGCACAAAATCGCGCATCGACAAAATCGGCACGGCGAAGCGCGATTGGTTGATGTCGCAGATCACCAGCGCACCGGCGTTGATGAACGGATTACGCGGGCGGCCACGTTCGAATTCCAGTTGCACCATGGAGTTGAACGGCTGCCCGGAAGGCTCATGGCCCAGGCGTTCCCAGATGGTTTCGCCACCGTGGTCGATGGCTTGCACCAGGCTGAACACCTTGGAAATGCTCTGCACCGAGAACAGCGTGTCGGCGTCACCGGCGCAATAGGCCGAGCCGTCGTTGCCGTACACGGCGATGCCCAATTGGTTGGCAGGCACATCGGCCAATGCGGGGATGTAATCGGCGACTTTGCCGAGGCCGATCAGGGGGCGCACTTCGTCGAGGATCGACTCCAGCAGCGCCTGCATGTCTTGTCCAGTCATCTGTCTTTGAATCGGTGGTAAGCGGGGCGCGGAGGATACCTGAAATGCCCGATATCCTCGCCACAATCCGGTCGCCCTCGCTCAAAAGTGCGCCACATCCGACACCCGCTCATCCAGCACATCCCGCGCCAGTGCCCAGGCCCGGTCCCTGGATTCCACCACCAGCAGCGGATAGCCCCAGGCCTTGCCGAACATCGCGGCAAACGGCTTGAGTGCCAGGCGCTGCGCGGCACTGGGTTCCACCTGGATCATGCCTTTGACATAGGTGCGCAGCGCCTGCTTGTTTTTCTTCATCCAGATCGACGCTTGCTTGCGCTCCTCATGGGAGTGTTCGTGGTTGTTCTCGTCCACGGATTTTTCATGCAGCAGCAGGAAGGGTTGCTGGCGGGCCAGCAGGCTTTCGAACACGGCGAAGGCATCCTCCGGCCCACCTTCATTGGGCGCATCAAAGACGATTTTCACCACCGGGAATGTTGAACTGTCGAGTCGCATGGCCGAGCTCCTTGTTGAGAATTGATCTCACTATAAGGTTCAAGCCACTGGACGGCATTGCACAGAATAGCCAGACTGTTTCGCAATTCAGCCAACCTGCGATCCCTTGTCATGAAACACCATCGCCTGGAAATGCACGATCCGTCACTGTCCAGAGACGCCGACGTATTCCCCCGCGCCGTAGTGGCCGTAGGGGCCACCGCCACGTCGGATACCTGGGAACATACCCAGCATGCCCATCGCAAGGGCCAACTGATGTACACCTTGCGCGGGGTCATCCATTGCGAGATTGAGGCCGGCATCTGGATCGTGCCGCCGCAATGCGCGCTGTGGATTCCCGGCGGCACGCCCCACGCGGCACGGGGGGCTGGCGCTGCGGAAGTCTATTGCCTGCTGATCGACCCCGATGCCGCCTGCGCCCTGCCCCGACAATGCTGCACGCTGGCAGTGTCGGCCCTGTTACATGAGCTGATCAGCAAAGCGGTGAGTTTCCCGCAACTGTATGACGAGCACGGCGCCCAGGGCCGTTTGATCAATACCTTGCTGGACGAGTTGGCCGTCGCACCGGTTGAAGCCCTGCACCTGCCCATGCCCCAGGACCCGCGCCTGCGTCGCCTGGCCGACAGCCTGCTGGCTGAACCGGCGGACAAGTCCACCCTCGGTCAGTGGGCGGTGCGCATCGGCATGAGCGAACGCAGCATGACGCGCCTGCTGCTGGAGGAACTGGGCCTGAGTTTTGGCCGTTGGCGTCGGCAGTTGCATGTGATCCTGTCGCTGCAACGCCTGGCCAGGGGTGAGAGTGTGCAGCGCGTGGCCCTGGACCTGGGCTATGAGAACGCCAGCGGTTTTATCACCATGTTCCGCAAGACGGTAGGCCAGCCGCCGGCGCGTTACCTGGCGGACCGCGCCGGTGCCTTGAACTCGCTGGCGCCGGCGACGATTGCGCTGAACTGAAGATGTTGCCTACCCGGATCTGCGGGCTGGCTCACCACACAGTCAACTGTTCAGATCAGCCAAGCCCAAATGCTCACGCAACGTCGCCCCTTCATACGCGGTGCGGAACAAGCCCTTGCGCTGCAAATGCGGAATCACACTCTCGACAAATTCAGTGAACGAGCCCGGTAGATACCCCGGAGAAATCACAAACCCATCGCAACCGCCCTGCTCGAACAGCTCGGCCAACTGATCGGCAATCTGCGCGCCGGTGCCCACCAGTTGCGGCACACGTACGCTGCTGGCGAAGATGCGCCCCAGCTGCTCCAAGGTGGTTTGCGGGCCTTGCATCAACAGCTTTTCAGCCGCCGCCGGGTGGATCAGCGGCGACTGGGCGATCTCGGCCAGCGTCGCCGAGAGCGGGAATGGCGAAAGGTCCACATTCAACTGCGAAGCCAACGTCACCAGCCCCAATTCCGGACGGGCCAATGCATTGTGCTGGTCGCGCTTGGCACGGGCCTCAGCCTCGCTGCCGCCAATGAACGGCATCACCGCCGTGAGCACTTTGCAACTGTCGGCGTCACGCCCCTGCTGCACCACCTGGGCACGCACGTCATCGCGAAACGCACGCATGGCCACCAAGTGCGGGTGAATGGTGAAAATCGCCTCGGCCCAACGCGCACCAAAGCGCCGGCCACGCCCGGAAGAACCGGCCTGGATCAGCACCGGTCGGCCCTGGGGCGTGCGCGGGATATTCAGCGGGCCTTCAACCCTGAACCATTCGCCCTGGTGCTGCACCGAACGGATCAATCCAGGGTCCGCCAGTACGCCGCTTTCGCGGTCCAGTTTCAGCGCGTCCTGGCCCCAGCTGTTCCACAGTTTCAGCGCGACTTCGACGAATTCATCGGCACGGTCATAGCGCAGGTCGTGCTCCAGGTGTTTGTCCTTGCCGAACAGGCGCCCCTCGCTGTCGTTCATCGAGGTGACGATATTCCACGCTGCACGGCCCTTGGACAGATGGTCAAGGGTGGCGAATTCACGGGCGATGTGTGCCGGTTCGTAATAGGTGGTGGACCGCGTTGCACCCAGGCCCAGCTTGCTGGTCTTGCCGACCAGGTAAGAGAGGATCGGCAACGGGTCCAGGCGCGTGGCGTCCTGGGCGCCGTAGCGCAAGGCGAACTCGCGCGAGCCGCCCATCTGGTCGCCCACGGCCAGGCGGTCGGCGAAGAACAGGAAGTCGAACAACCCCTCCTCCACCACCTTGGCCACGCGCGCGTAGTACTCGGGGTCGAGGTAATTGCCGACGGTTTGCGGGTGGCGCCACACCGCATGGCTGTGCACCACCGGCCCACTCAACAGGAACGCGGATAAATGGATCTGGCGGCTCATGGCTTGGGCGTCCACACGTTGATGTCGTTGATCTTCAACGACCTGGGGATCAGCTTGGCGGCGTAGTAGGTGTCGGCGATGCGCTGTTGCTCGGCGAGGTGGTCCAGCTTGACCGGGATGATGTCGTAGCTGCGGCGGCTATTGGCGCGCTCCACCGTGGCCGGGGGGATATTGCCCCACAGCGGGCCAAGGATGGCGGCGGCTTCCTTGGGATGGGCCTTTACCCATTGGCCGGTCTCGCGCAGGGTGTCGAAGGTCACCTGCAACACGTCCGGGTGGGCCTTGGCGAATTTCGTCGTCGCCAGGTAGAAACGGTTGTAGTCGGCCAGGCCGTTCTTGCCGTCGGCGATCACCCGTACATGGTGATCCAGCTGTTGGGTGGCGAGGAACGGGTCCCAGATTACCCACGCGTCGACACTGCCATTGGCGAACGCCGCGCCGCCATCCGGGGCTTCCAGGTAACGCGGGGTGATATCGGCCAGGGTCAGGCCGGCCTTTTTCAGGGCCGAGATCAGCAGGTAGTTGCTGCCCGAACCCTTGGACACGGCAACCGTCTTGCCCTTGAGGTCGGCGATGCTGTGGATCGGCGACGTGTCCTGGACGATGATCGCCTGGGCGCCCGGCGATGCGTTTTCCTGGGCGTAATAGGTCAGCGGTGCATCGGCGGCCTGGGTGAACAGCGCGAAAGCGTCCGCCACATCGGCGTGCAGGTCGACACTGCCGGCGTTCAGCGAACTGAGCAGACCGGTGCTGAATTCATGCCAGTTCACCGTGAACCCCAGGGGCTTGAGGCGCTGTTCCAACTGGCCATTTTGCTTGAGCAGGATCCACAGCGTGGATGAGCGCTGGTAGCTGATATCCATGGTTTGCTCGGCCTGGGCCGCCGTGGCGGCGAACAGCAGGCTGGCGGCGACGATTAGGTTTTTGAACGTCATGGGAGGCCTTGGCGTGGAAGAAAGGGAGGGCGCTGCTTATGCCAAAAAAGCGCGTAAGGCCTGGCAGTGAAGTTAATTCGATTATATTAATGATTAGAAATGATGAAAGAATCTTATAATTCTATGGTTATGCCCAATTCATAGGCGGGCAGGCAAAGCGTCCTAAGCTCAGATCTAAAGAGTATTTAACGAATAGTTTTTAGAACTCTAAGCTCAGGGCTATTTCGTCAGAGATCGAGCCCACCATGTCCCTACGTCGCCCCTTCGCCGCAGTCCTCGGGTTGCTGGCCTTTTCCGTCGCGATCAGCGCGCAGGCCCAGGAAACCGTGCGCATCGGTTACCAGAAGTCCTCAACCCTGATCACCCTGCTGAAAACCCAGGGCACCCTGGAAAAAGCCCTCAAGGCCGACAACATCGACGTGAGCTGGCACGAGTTCCCCAGCGGCCTGCCGCTGCTCGAAGCACTGAACGTGGGCAACGTGGACATCAGCGCCGACGTGGCCGACACCGTGCCGATCTTCGCCCAGGCAGCCCAGGCCAAACTCACCTACTTCGCCCAGGAAGCGCCCTCGCCTTCGGCCCAAGCGATCGTGGTGCGCAAGGACTCTCCGATCCAGCAATTGGCGGACCTCAAGGGCAAGAAAATCGCCGTGACCAAGGCAGCCGGCACGCACTACCTGCTAATCGCCGCACTGGCCAAGGCAGGCCTGGCATTTTCGGATATAGAGCCGGCCTACCTGTCACCCGCCGACGGCCGCGCAGCCTTCGAAAACAACAAGGTCGACGCCTGGGTCACCTGGGAACCCTTCCTCACCAGCGTGCAGCGCCAACTGCCAACACGCACCCTGGCGGACGGCGCAGGGCTGGCCAGCTACAAGCGCTACTACCTGACGGGTACGCCGTACGCCAAGGCCCACCCGCAAGTGTTGAACGTGGTGTACGCGCAACTGGAAAAGACCGGCCAATGGGTGAAAACCCACCCACAAGACGCGGCCAAAGTACTTGGCCCGCTGTGGGGCAACCTGGATGTCGCGACGGTTGAAGCAGCCAATGCGCACCGCAGCTATCAAGTGCAGCCTGTGACGATTGATCAGTTGGGCGAACAACAGAAAATCGCCGATGCGTTCTTCAAGGCGGGGTTATTGCCCAAGGCCGTGGATGCCAAGGATGTACAGACCTGGAAGCCTTGAGGCAGCCATTGTAGGAGCTGGCTTGCCGGCGAAAGCGCTGGGTCAGCCGCTTTTCCGTTGCTGATCTACCGCTATCGCTGGCAAGCCGGCTCCTACAGGGGGCGTCATTCGCAGGCAAAAAGGTGCCCCCCCCGTATCCACGATGCGAAGCGAGTCGCTCTTGATCCTGCTTTTGATCTAAGGCGCCCCGTCAAACACGCTGGCCGGAATTCGACAGGGATTTGGGGGGTAAACCGGCAGGGATGCCGGTTTAGCCGCCCCGCGCCATGGATGGCGCGTGGCGGCGGCCCCCCAAATACCTGTCGGATTACGGGCACACCGAGCCTAGGCGAGGTGCCGAGTGTTGGGGCAAGAGCGTTTTGCTTACTTTTGCGCTTTTCAAAAGTGAGCCGCCGTAAGGGCGGAACCATTAGCAGCCGTTACCTAAATAACGGATATGTACCTGGTCTGATCCAACATTCTGGTCGGCTGTCAGGCCGCCTTCGCGAGCAAGCCAGCTCCCACATTTGGATCGTGGGGTGGCAGTTAGAGAGCGGTCGGCTGTCAGGCCGTCTTCGCAGGCAAGCCAGCTCCCGCATTTGGATCGTGGGGTGGCAGTTAGAGAGCGGTCGGCTGTCAGGCCGTCTTCGCAGGCAAGCCAGCTCCCACATTTGGATCGTGGGGTGGCAGTTAGAGAGCGGTCGGCTGTCAGGCCGTCTTCGCAGGCAAGCCAGCTCCCACATTTGGATCGCGGGGCAACAGTTAGAGAGTGGTCGGCAGTCACAACAGCGTGCGCTCCAGCGCCTTTTTCCACGCAGCATAACGCCCCGCCATAGCAGGATCATCCTGCGGCTCAAACCGCTCCCGCTGCCGCTCCAGCGCGCCCAACGCGTCATCACTCCCCCACACACCCAACGCCCTCCCCGCCAAGTGCGCCGCGCCCAGCGCCGAGACTTCCGGCGACAGGCTGCGCACCACCGGACGTTGCAACAGATCGGCCAAAAACTGCATCAACCAACGGTTACGCGTCGCACCGCCGTCCACCCACAACTCCTTCAACGGGCTACCGATGTCCTGCTGCATAGCCTCAAAGACATCGCGGATCTGATAACCGATAGACTCCAGCGACGCCCGCAGGATATGCGCGCCAGAGGTGGCCTCGGTCAGCCCGCAGATCAAACCGCGCGCATCAGCCTGCCAGTGCGGTGCACCCAGCCCGGACAGCGCCGGCACAAAATACACACCACCATTGTCCGGCAGTTGCGCAGCCTGCTCGGTGAGGGCATCCAGGGATTCTCCCGCCACCAGGCGCGAGGCCCACTGCACGGCGGCGCCCGTATGGACGATGTTGCCTTCCATGCCGAACGTCGGTTGGCCGCCGTCGTGCCAGGCCAGCGTGGTGGACAAGCCGTGAGTCGAGGCAATCGGGCCACCCATGGGCGTCATCAACGACGAACCGGTGCCCAGTGTCGCCTTCACCAGCCCCGGCGCGAACCCGCCCTGCCCGTACAGCGCAGCGTGGGAGTCGCCGATCATCGACATCACCGGGATGCCAGCGGGCAAACCACCCGCCGCGACGGTTTCAGCAAAGAAACCGGCGCTCGGCTGGATCGGGGCCAATGCCGCCAGTGGAATCTTGAACAGTTCCAATAGCGCCGGGTCCCAGGCGCAGGTGTGCAGGTTGAACAGTTGCGTGCGCGCCGCGTTGGAGTAGTCGGTGGCAAACACCTGGCCGCCGCTGAGTTTCCACAGCAACCAGCTGTCCACCGTGCCCAGGCAGATATCACCGGCAGCGGCACGTGCGTGCCCCTCTTCAAGGTGGTCGAGAATCCAGCGCAACTTGCCGGCGGAGAACATCGGGTCCAAGGCCAACCCGGTTTTTTCCAGGATCAGCGCCTCATGCCCCTGCTCATGCAATTGGGCACACAACGCGGTGGAGCGCCGGCATTGCCAACTGATGCACGGCGACAGCGCCTCGCCGGTCTGCCGGTCCCAGGCCACCACCGATTCACGCTGGTTGCTGATGGCCAGCGCGGTGATCGGGCGGTCCACCTGGGCCAGGCATTCCTCCATGGCGGCCAGGGTGCTATGCCAGATCAGCAGCGGGTCCTGCTCGGAGAACCCCGGCTGCGGATGGGTGATGCTCAGCGGCCGCGAGCCTCGGGCAATCACTTGCCCGCACTCATTGACCAGCACCGCCTTGGCGTTGCTGGTGCCTTCATCTATCGCCAGGATCAGCGGAGTGTTGTCTGTCATCGCATTCACCGCAACCGAGTGGCAGCCGCCACAATCCCAGCCGCGTCGATGTTATGCAAGGCGCGGGTGGGTTCGCGGGCGCCGGCCGCGGCATATTCGCCATCGCCGATACCCAGGCGCACCAGGGCAATGCCCAGCCCGGCTTCGGCCAGCACTTCGGCGACCAGGCTGCCGATGCCACCGTTGATGTTGTGCTCCTCGACCGTGATGACCGCCCGCGTGCCACGCAGGGCGCTGAGCAACACGTCACGCTGCAATGGCCGGATCGACGACAGGTTGATCACCTGCGCCTGGATGCCCTGCTCCGCCAGCACCCGTGCCGCGTCCACCGCTTCATGCACCACCGAGCCCAGGGCGACGATGCTCACGTCTGCACCCTGACGCAGGATATCCACCTGCCCCGGGGCAAATTGATAGTCGCCCGTGTGCACGTCCGGCAACGCCTTGCCATCCAGACGGATGTACACCGGGCCGTGGTAGCGCAGCGCGTAGTCGACGATCTGCCGGCATTCAAGCGCGTCGGCCGGGGCAAAGATCTGCACGTTGCCAAAACCGCGCATCACCGAAATGTCGTCGAGGCTGTGGTGGGTGCTGGCCAACGGGCCGTAACTGGCGCCGGCGTTCAGGCCGAACATCTTCACGTTGGCCTGGTTGTAGCAAACGTCGACTTTGATCTGCTCATTGGCCCGCGAAATCAGAAATGGCGCCGCGTTGCAGGTGGCGGCGATCTTGCCGCCCAGTGCCAGGCCCGCCGCGACGCTGACCAGCGACTGCTCGGCAATGCCCACGTTGATCAGCCGCTCGGGAAAGCGCTGTACAAACGGACCGATCTTAGCCGTGGAGGTGGAGTCACTGACCACCGGCACCACGTCCAGTCCGGCATCGACGGCGGCAATAAAGGCCTCCACCATGACGCTCGCCAGGTGTTCACTCGCCATGATTCAACTCCTCCAGTGCCGCGTTGATTTCATCACCCTTGGGCACGCGGTGGTGCCATTCGGGACGGGCTTCGATAAACGACACGCCCTTGCCTTTGATGGTGTGGGCGATCAGCACCTGGGGCGCACCGGTCCTGGCCTGCATGTTTTCCAGGGCCTCGATCAACTGGCCCGCATCGTTGCCATCGCACTCGCTGACGCGAAAACCGAAGGCCGCCCATTTCACGTCCAGCGGGTCCAGCGGCATGATGTCCGCCGTCAAGCCCGCCAGTTGCAGCTTGTTCTTGTCGACGATCACGAACAGGTTATCCAGGCCGTATTTCGCCGCCGCCATCGCCGCTTCCCAGTTGGAGCCTTCCGCCAGTTCACCGTCGCCGGTCAGCACATAAATGCGTTTTTTGCTGCCGGACATCTTCGCCGCCAGCGCCAGCCCCACCGCCACCGGCAGGCCGTGGCCGAGGGCGCCGGTGTTCAGTTCGATGCCAGGGGTTTTCTGCCGCACCGGGTGGCCCGGCAAGTGGGAGTTGAAGTGCTGGTAGGTGGGCAGCCAGTCGACGGGGATGTAGCCCGCCTGCGCCAGGCAGCAATACAAACCGCCGACACCGTGGCCCTTGCTCTGGATATAGATATCGCGCTCAGGGTCGTCGGTGCGTTCCGGGCCGGTATTGAGAATGCGGAAATACAGGGTCGCGAGAATATCGGTTTCCGAGAGGTCGGCCCCGGTGTGGCCGCCGGCCGGTGAGTCGGCATTCAGGCGGATCACATGGCGCCGGATCAGGCGGGCCTGTTCTTTGATCTGGTGGGCGTCGTACTGGAAGGCATTCATGCAGCGGCTCCTTTGAGGCTGACCACGCGGGGTGAAAGTGTGCAAAGCTGTATTTGAATATTTATTCAGCAGTGACAATATATTTCTATTTAGACGCCGAACGCTCGACAGGTCAAGTGAATGACCGGGGGGAAAATGAAATAAAACCTGGAAATGTCCCTCAGACAAACGGCCAAAATCCCACACGCGCTTCTCTATCCCGTGGCTTTGCGCCGGATGAAAGTCGCGATCCAGAGGCCTACTGGAAAAATTAAGCGCTTGACATTGCCACGGTGGCACTGGAATCTGAATTAACAGTCAAGCACGCATAAATATTCACGACACTTGAAAGCACTCCAAAAAAAATAAATCAGGAGAACACTGTGGACGCCAAAGCTACTGTCCAGCATCCGGCCGAACTCAAGCCGCCCCACCGCCCCCGGTTGGTGAAACTGCTCCCCAGCAATATCGGCGGCCCGCTGATCGGCCTGGTGTTGCTGGTGCTGGTCTTCTCCTTCAGTTCCGAATTCTTCTTCTCGCTGCGCAATGGCCTGAACATTCTTGACCAGGTCACGGTGCTGGGCATCCTCGCAATTGGCATGACCGCCGTGATCGTGATCGGCGGCATCGACCTGTCAGTGGGGTCGGTGCTGGCCTTCTCGATGATGATGCTCGGCTGGCTGTACCAGGACCAGGCGGTGCCGCTGGGGTTTGCGATCCCGATCTCGATTGCCAGCGGCATGCTCGCCGGGCTGGTGTCCGGCGCCTTGATCACCTATGCCAAGCTGCCGCCGTTCATTGCCACGCTGACCATGATGTCGGTGGCCCGTGGCCTGGCGAACATCCTCACCGAAGGCCGGCAGATCGTCGGTTACCCCGACTGGTTCACCAGCCTGGCCACGGTGCGTCACTTCGGTTTCCTCTCGGCAACCGTCGGGCTGTTCCTGGTGATGCTGGTGGTAGCCTGGGTGTTCCTGCGCTTTCGTGCCGGTGGCCGTAACTTGTACGCCATGGGCGGCAGCCCGGAAGTGGCGCGCCTGTCCGGGATCAAGGTGCGGGCGATCACCCTGTGGGTGTATGCCATCAGCGGTGCGCTGGCCGGTATCGCCGCCGTAACCCTGGCCGCGCGCCTGGACTCGTCCCAACCCAGCGCCGGCCTGAGCCTGGAACTGGACGCCATCGCCGCCGTGGTGATTGGCGGCGCCAGCCTCAGCGGCGGCGTCGGCAGCATCGGCGGCACCCTGGTCGGCGTGCTGATCATTGGCGTGCTGCGCAATGGCCTCAACCTGCTCGGCGTTTCGCCCTTCATTCAACAAGTGGTGATCGGCGTGGTCATCGCCCTCGCCGTGACCATCGACACCCTGCGACGCCGCTCCAGTACTGCCCGTTAAACCTGTTCGACAGTTGACACCCTCCAACAATAAAACCAGGAGTCACCGACATGTTCAGCCCCAAGAAACTGCTGTTGGCCACCGCCCTCGCGGCCGCCGCCCTCACCGCTGCCGGCACCACGTGGGCCAAGGACCTGACCATCGGCCTGGCCGTGGCCAACCTGCAGGCCGACTTTTTCAACCAGATCAAGCAATCGGTGGAAGCCGAGGGCAAGGCCAAGGGCATCAAGGTGATTACCGTGGATGCCCAGGGCAACTCCTCCACCCAGGTCAGCCAGATTGAAGACCTGATCACTCGCCAGATCGATGTGCTGATCTACATCCCGGCCGGTGCCACCGCCGCCGGTGTGCCGGTCAAGGCGGCGAAAGCCGCCGGTATCCCGGTGATCGCCGTCGACCGCAACGCCCCCGACGCGCCAGGCGATACCTTTATCGCCAGTGACAGCGTGGCCGGGGCCAAGACCCTGGCCGAGTACGTCGGCAAGATCACCGACGGCAAAGGCCGCATCGCGATCCTGCAAGGCCAGCTCGGCACCACGCCCGAGAACGATCGCGCCAAAGGCTTCGAAGAAGGCTTGAAGGCCTTCCCGGACCTCAAGGTCGTCGCCCAGCAACCCGCCGAATGGGCTCAGGACAAAGGCTTCGCCGTGGCCCAGGACCTGCTCCAGCGTGACCCGAACATCACGGTGTTCTTCGGCCGTGCCGATGCCATGGCGTTGGGCGCCGCCCAGGCGGTGAAGGTCGGTAACCTCGACCACAAGGTGGTGGTGGTCGGTTTTGACGGTGACGTCGCCGGGCTCAAGGCCGTGGAAAGTGGCGTGCTGAACGCGACCATGACCCAGCAGACCCAGAAGATGGGCCGCCTGGCCGTGGCGTCGGCCATCGACCTGAAAGCCGGCAAGGCGGTGCCCAAGGAGCAACTGTTGCCTACCGTGCTGACCACTAAAGAAAACGTCGCGCCGTTCCTGCAACAGCACCCGTAAGCCTTGGAGGTCGTCATGCAAGCAGCAGCCCTGGACACCGCCCACGCCGACGCGGTGCTGTGCCTGCGCAATATCAGCAAGGCCTATGGGCCGGTGCGGGTACTGTCGCAGGTCAATGTGGACATCCGCCCCGGCGAAGTGTTGGCCCTGCTCGGCGAGAACGGCGCGGGCAAGTCAACCTTGTCGTCGATCATCGCCGGGTTGGTACAGCCTGAAGCCGGGGGCAGCATGACCTGGCTCGGCGCGCCTTACGCACCGGCGTCGCCCGGTGCGGCGCTGAGCGCCGGGATCGGTCTGATCCACCAGGAAATCCGCCTGCTGCCGCAATTGTCGATCGCCGAGAATATCTTCGTCGGTCGCCTGCCCATGCGTCATGGGCGGGTGGACCGCGCGTACATGGAGGCCCAGGCGCAGATCCAGTTGGAGCGCCTGGGGCTCAAGGTGCCGGCATCGCGCAAGGTCGAAGGCCTGAGCGTGGCGGCCCAGCAATTGGTGGAAATCGCCAAGGCGCTGACCCTCAAGGCCAGCCTGTTGATTCTGGATGAACCCACTGCGGCATTGGGCGGCGAAGAAACCGAGCTGTTGTTCAAACAGGTGGAACGGCTCAAGGCCGAGGGCGTGTCGTTTATCTATATCAGCCACCGCCTGGAAGAAATCGCACGCATCGCCGACCGCGTGCTGGTGCTGCGCGACGGTCGCCAGATTGCCTTGCACGCCACCGCCCAGGTGCCGGTGCGCGAGCTGGTGGAACAGATGGTCGGGCGTAGCCTGGAGCGGATTTTCCCGGCCCTGCAAGCGCCACAGGATCGCGTGATGTTGCAGGTCAAGGACCTCAGCTGTCGCGAGTTTGCCTTGCACGGCATCGACTTCAGCGTGCGCGCCGGCGAAGTGTTCGGCATTGCCGGCGTGGTCGGCGCCGGGCGGACCGAGCTGGTGCGCACCCTCGCCGGCGCGGCACAGGATATCCAGGGCCACCTGGTGCTCGACGGTGAAGTGCGCCACCTGCGCTCGCCCTTCGAGGCAATCCAGGCCGGCGTGGTGCTGGTGCCCGAGGACCGCAAGCAGCAAGGCGTGGTGGTGGAGCATCGCATCGAAGACAACCTGATCTACGGCAACACCGACCTGCTGGACAAGCGCGGCTGGGTGTTCCCTGCCCCGCTGCGCGAATTCGCCCGCACGGCGGTGGCGCGGTTGGGGGTGAAGGGTGCGCCGCAGTCGCGAATTTCGAGTTTGTCTGGTGGTAACCAGCAGAAGGTGATCATTGCCAAGTGGCTGGCGCGCAATCCCAAGGTATTCATCCTGGATGAACCGACACGCGGCATCGACGTGGGGGCGCGGGCGGCGATCTATGAAGTGATCGCGGACCTGGCGGCCAAGGGCATGGCGGTGATTGTGGTGAGCTCGGACCTCGATGAGGTGCTGGGGTTGTCCCATCGGGTGATGGTGATGAGCCGGGGCCGGCAGATGGGGATTCTGGCGCGGGGCGAGGCTACCCCCGTTTCGGTGATGGAAATGGCGACTGCTTAACCAGAGAACACCGCTGCTTTTTGTGGGAGGGGGCTTGCCCCCGATAGCGGTGTATCAGTCACACACTTTTCAACTGAACCACTGCCATCGGGGGCAAGCCCCCTCCCACAGGGGTCAGCTGTGATTTCAAATAACGGAGTTATCCATGCAGCTTTTTAGTCTTGAAGGCCAAGTGGCCTTTGTCACCGGCGCCGGCAGCGGCATTGGCCAGGCGATTGCCGTGGGGCTGGCCGAGGCAGGTGCGGATGTGGCCTGCTTCGATCTACCGGGCAGCCCCGGCATCGCCAGCACCGTCGAACGCATCCAGGCCCGGGGCCGTCGCGCCCTGGCCTTGAGCGGTACGGTCACCGAGCGCGCCGCACTGGATGCAGCGGTCGCGCGCACCGAAGCCGAACTCGGCGCATTGAGCGTCGCGGTCAACTGCGCCGGCATCGCCAATGCCCAGGCCGCCGAAGACCTGGAACTGCAACGCTGGCAAACCACCCTGGACATCAACCTCACCGGCATCTTCCTCAGTTGCCAGGCCCAGGCCGCCGTGATGCTGCCCCGGGGAAAAGGCGCCATCGTCAATATCGCCTCGATGTCCGGCAGTATCGTCAACCGTGGCTTGCTGCAGGCGCACTACAACACCTCCAAGGCCGGTGTGATTCACCTGAGCAAGAGCCTGGCGATGGAATGGGCCGACAAAGGCTTGCGGGTCAATTGCATCAGCCCCGGCTACACCGCCACGCCGATGAACTCGCGCCCGGAAGTTGCCGACCAGATGAAGATCTTTGAACAGACCACGCCCATGGGCCGCATGGCCAGCGTGGAAGAAATGGTCGGCCCGGCGATTTTCCTGGTCAGCCAGGCCTCGTCTTTCTGCACCGGTGTCGACCTGTTGGTCGATGGCGGCTTTGTGTGCTGGTAGGAGTTCGTCATGTCCCAACGATTCAGCGGTAAAACTGTGGTCATCACCGGTGCCTGCCGGGGCATCGGCGCCGGCATTGCCGAGCGCTTCGCCCAGGAAGGCGCCAACCTGGTACTGGCTTCCAACGACTTGGAACGCGTGACCTTCACCGCCGACCAACTGGCCCGGGAATACCAGGTCGACACCCTGGCCCTGGCCATCGACGTCACCCGCGAAGACGATATCGAAACGCTCTACCGCGAAGGCCACGCGCGGTTTGGCAGCATCGACGTGTCGGTGCAGAACGCCGGCATCATCACCATCGACCATTACGACAAAATGCCCCGCGCCGATTTCGACAAGGTGCTGCAGGTCAACACCACCGGCGTCTGGCTCGGCTGCCGGGAGGCGGCCAAGTACATGGTCAAGCAAGGCAGCGGCCGGCTGATCAACACCTCCTCCGGCCAGGGTCGCCAGGGGTTCATCTACACGCCCCACTATGCCGCCAGCAAAATGGGCGTGATCGGCATCACCCAGAGCCTGGCGCTGGAGCTGGCGCGGCATAACATCACAGTCAACGCGTTTTGCCCCGGCATCATCGAAAGCGAGATGTGGGACTACAACGACCGCGTGTGGGGCGAGATCCTCAGCACCGACGAGAAACGCTACGGCAAGGGTGAATTGATGGCCGAATGGGTCAGGAACATCCCCCTGCGCCGCGCCGGCAAACCCTCGGATGTCGCGGGCCTGGTGGCGTTTCTGGCCTCGGACGATGCGGCCTACCTGACCGGCCAGGCGATCAATATCGACGGCGGCCTGATCATGTCGTAAGGGTTTGGTATCCTCACGGCCATTGAGTCATGCCTTTTACTATAAAGAGCCCTGAGGCCTTCATGAGCCAGATCGAAGAACAGCGCCTGATCACCAAGATCGCGAGCCTCTATTACGAAGAAGGGCTCAAGCAGTCCGAGATTTCCGCGCAACTGGACCTGTCCCAATCCTTTATCAGCCGCGCCCTGCGTCGGGCGCTGCAGGAAGGCGTGGTGAAGATCACGGTGATGCGCCTGCAAGGCCTGCACCTGGAGCTGGAAACCCAGTTGCAACGCCGCTACGGCGTGCGCCGGGTGATCGTGGTGGAAGCCACCGAGCCGGGCAATGACGAGAGCATCAAGCAGGCCATCGGTTCGGCCGCCGCCCACTACCTGGAAACCAGCCTGTCGCCCCAGGACCATATCGGTATTTCGTCGTGGAGCAGCACCATTCGCGCCATGGTGAGCCACCTGCACGCGCAACCGGGCAAACAGGCCGCACAGGAAGTGGTGCAACTGTTGGGCGGCGTCGGCCACAAGGGCGCGTTTGAAGCCACGTTGCTGACCCAGCGCCTGGCGACCCTGCTCAACTGCCCGGCGTTTCTGCTGCCCTCGCAAAGCATCGAGCAATCGGTGGAGAGCAAGCAGCGCATCGTGCAGATGGAAGAGGTCAAGGAAGTGCTGCAGCGCTTTGACAGCATCACCCTGGCGATTGTCGGCATCGGCGACCTGGAGCCCTCGCAACTGCTGCGCAACAGCGGCAACTACTACACCGAAGACATGCTGCGCCTGCTCGCCGAACGCGGCGCGGTGGGCGATATCTGCCTGCGCTACTTCGATGCCCAGGGCCAGCCGGTGCTGGAGGAAGATGAAGAATTCGTGGTGTCGGTGGCGCTGCCCAAGCTGCGTGCCATCCACCGAGTGCTCGGCCTGGCCGGTGGGTTGAACAAGGTCCAGGCCATTCGTGGCGCACTCCAGGGCAGCTACCTGGACATCCTGATCACCGACCTGGACACCGCACAGGCCCTCAACCAATAACCCTTTTTGGAGACTGCCGCTCATGACGTCCAAGCTCGAACAACTCAAGCAATTCACCACCGTGGTGTGCGACACCGGCGACCTGGAAGCCATCAGCCGCCTGCGCCCGGTGGATGCCACCACTAACCCGTCCCTGCTGCTCAAGGCGGCCGCCATCCCGGAATATGCCGAGTTGCTGCGCAGCGCGGTGGGCCAGTCCAAGGGCGATGTGGACCTGGCCTGTGACCGCTTTGCGGTGGCGGTGGGCTGCGGCATTCTCAAGGTGATTCCGGGGCGCATCTCCACCGAAGTCGACGCGCGCCTGTCCTTCGACGCAGACGCATTATGGGCCAAGGCCAACCAGTTGATCGCGCTGTACGACCAGGCCGGCGTCGGCCGCGACCGCGTGCTGATCAAGCTGGCCTCTACCTGGGAAGGCATTCGCACCGCCGAGCGCCTGGAAAAGGCCGGGATCCAGACCAACCTGACCCTGCTGTTTTCGTTCGTCCAGGCCGCCGCCTGCGCCGATGCAGGGGTGTTCCTGATTTCGCCGTTCGTAGGCCGCATCTATGACTGGTACCGCAAGAACACCGGCCTGGACTACACCGGCGCCGAAGATCCGGGCGTGCAGTCCGTGACGCGGATCTACAACTACTACAAGGCCAACGCCATCAACACCGTGGTCATGGGCGCCAGCTTCCGCACCCTCAGCCAGATCGAACAACTGGCCGGCTGCGATCGCCTGACCATCAGCCCCGAGCTGCTGCAAAAGCTCGATGAAGACCAGGGCCTGCTGGAACGTCGATTGAATCCGGGGGCGGTTGGCGAGCCGCGCCAGACCCTCAACGAGGCGCAATTCCGCTGGGGCTCCAATGAGGACGCGATGGCCACCGAGAAACTGGCCGAAGGCATTCGTCAGTTCGCCCGCGACCAGGAAAAACTCGAGGCGGTCCTCGCAGCCCTATGAGCCCTGCCCTGTCGCTGAGCCAGCCTCGCACCCTGGTGTTCCTGGCCTACCCCCAGATGGGCCTGCTCGACCTGACCGGCGCCCAGACCGTGTTCTGGGCCGCCACCAAGGCCATGGCCGAGCGTGGCTTGCCGGGCTACGTGATGCACACCGCCAGCCTGGCCGGCGGCCTGATGCAGACCGCCGAGGGGCTGAGCGTGGACACGCTGGCGCTGGAGCACCTGGACACGCACGCCATCGATACCCTGATCGTACCCGGCGCGCCAGCGATCCAACAGGCGATGGCCGCCAACACCGAGCTGGTGCAATGGCTGCGCGTGGCCTCCGCCAGCGCCGGGCGCACCGCGTCGGTGTGCAGCGGCACCTTCCTGCTGGCCATGGCCGGCTTGCTCGACGGCCGCCGCGCCGCCACCCATTGGGCCATGTGCGACATGCTCAAGCAGGGTTTCCCGGACATTATCGTGGACATGGACGCGATCTTTATCCAACAGGGCAATGTGTGGACGTCAGCGGGCGTGACCGCCGGTATCGACCTCGCGCTGGCGTTGGTAGAGGCCGATTGCGGACGGCCCGTCGCCCTGCAAGTGGCGCGGGAACTGGTGGTGTTTCTCAAGCGCCCCGGAGGCCAGGCGCAATTCAGCCAACTGCTGCAAGCGCAAACCGACGACACCGCCGGTTTCGATGCGTTGCACCTGTGGGTCGCCGACAACCTCAGCGACAGCGACCTCACCGTGGAGCGCCTGGCTGAACAAAGCCGCATGAGCCCGCGCAACTTTGCCCGGGTCTACAAGCAGAAAACCGGGCGCACGCCGGCCAAGGCCATCGAGCTGTTTCGCCTGGAAGCGGCGCGGCGCCTGCTGGAAGACTCCCAGCGCAACATCGACCAGGTCGCGCAACTGTGCGGCTTCGGCGACGAAGAACGCATGCGCTATACCTTCCAGCGTCACCTTTCGATCTCTCCCCGCAACTATCGCGAGCGCTTTTCACGCTGAGCGCCTGCGGCCTGGCAGTAATTCAGGGTTATGTGTCCTACCAGACAAGCAGCGCTGCTTTTACAGTGAGCCGGCAACGCCTCACCGCTTGAGCAAACGAATTGACCTGGTCCCTGGAGCATCCCATGAAACAGCACATCCTTATTATCGGCGCCGGGTTCGGTGGCGTCTGGAGCGCGTTGAGCGCTGCGCGCCTGCTGGACAAACATGATCGCCACGACGTGCAGATCAGCCTCCTCGCCCCACAGCCGGAACTGCGCATCCGCCCACGTTTCTACGAGCCCGCTGTACACACCATGCAGGCGCCACTGGGTCCGTTGTTCAACGCCGTGAACGTCAAGTTCATTCAAGGCGCGGCTGACAGCATCGATGAAAACGCCAAACACGTGACCTACCGGGATACGGCCGGCATCTGCACCACGATCCCGTACGACCGCCTGGTGCTCGCCGCCGGCAGCCGTCTGAACCGTCCGCAGATGCCAGGCATCGAGCATGTCTTCGATGTGGACCAGATCGAGGATGCCACGCGCCTGGAAGCTCATATCACCGCGTTGAAAAACCTGCCTGACAGTCCCGCGCGCAACACGGTGCTGGTCGCTGGCGGTGGTTTCACCGGCATCGAGACCTCCACCGAAATGCCGGCGCGTCTGCGGGCAGCCTTGGGTGACGATGCCGATATCCGCGTCATCGTCGTCGACCGTGGCCCGCAGATTGCCGCCTCCATGGGCGATGGCATCCGCCCATCGATCATCGAAGCCAGCAACGCACTGGGCCTGGAATGGATATTGAACACGTCGGTGGCTTCAGTGGATGCCAGCGGCGTGACCCTGGCGGATGGACAACGCATTGAATCGAAAACCGTGATCTGGACCATCGGCTTCCGGGCCAACCCGCTCACCGAGCAGGTCAGCGGTGCCCGCGATCCCCAGGGCCGCCTGCATGTAGACGGCACCCTCAAGGTCAAGGGCCAGGCCGACGTGTTCGCCGCCGGTGACGTGGCTTACGCCGCCACCGACGACCTGGGCAACTTTGCCGGCATGTCCTGCCAGCACGCCATCGCCCTGGGCCGCTATGCCGGCAATAACGTCGCCGCCGACCTGATCGGCGTGGCGCCGATGACCTACCGCCAACCCAAATACGTGACCTGCCTCGACCTCGGCGCCTGGGGTGCCGTGTACACCGAAGGTTGGGATCGCCAACTGAAGCTGGTTGGTCAGGAAGCCAAGGACCTCAAGCATCAGATCAATACCGTGTGGATCTACCCACCGGCCGCCGAGCGTGCTGGTGCGCTGGCGGCGGCCGACCCGTTGATTCCGGTGGCCTGAAGCTCGTACTCCCGGGCGCCCGCCGCTGTTGTTCAGGCGGGCACTTTTTTGCGGCATTCATCCATTGATCGAGCCGCCACCGCGCCCATCACCCCGCCCACCATCGGCGCCAGCCAGAACAGCCAAAGCTGTGCCAGGTAATCCACCCCGGCAAACAACGCCGGCCCGGTGCTGCGCGCCGGGTTGACCGAGGTATTGGTCACAGGGATCAGGACCAGGTGAATCAAGGTCAGTGCCAAGCCAATGGCAATCGGGGCAAAGCCAGGCACCGCGCCGGGTGCGGTGACGCGCATAATGATGAAGACGAAGAAAAACGTGGCGATCAGTTCGGCCAGCAACGCGGACTTCATGTCGAAATGACCGGGGCTGAGCGGACCATAGCCGTTGGCGGCAAAACCGCCCACCGCGAAATCCGGCTGCCCGTTGGCAATCAGGAACAATGTGGCAGCGGCCGTAATCGCCCCCGCGACCTGCGCCACGATGTACGGCAGCACATCAGCGCCCTCGATACGGCGCCCCACCCACAGGCCGAGGGTCACCGCCGGGTTGAAATGCCCGCCGGAAATACCGCCCAGCGCATAGGCCATGGTCAACACCGTAAGCCCAAACGCCAGGGAAACGCCCACAAAACCAATGCCCAACCCGGGGAAAGCAGCCGCCAGGATGGCGCTGCCACAGCCGCCGAAGGTCAGCCAGAAAGTACCGATGAACTCTGCAGTCAAACGTCTTTGCACAATCAACTCCATTGCAGCTCAAGTGCCGTCACCACGGGAGGTGGGCGGTCCGGGGCGACGGTAGCAATGGGTATCAATATGTCCTGTAAGACTTGTCTGGTTTTAACGGCTGACAACGCCCTGCCCAAATTTCCTGATCGCCAGGCAGTAACCGATCAACGCTACCGCCGCCAGCAACCCACCGGCCGCGCCGATCCAGGCGAAGCCGAACTGGCTGCCGACCCAACTGCCCATCAGCGCACCGCCGCCAATGCCGATGTTGTAGATGCCGGAGAACATCGCCATGGCCACGTCGGTGGCGTCGGGTGCCAGCACCAGCACCTTGGATTGCATGGCCAGGCCGAAGCCCATGATCGCCATGCCCCAGAAAATGCTCAGTACCACCAGGTAAGACTCGGCACCGCTCAAGGGCAGCAGTAACGCCAGGCAGGCGGCCAGGATAAACACTGCGCCCACCACGAACAGATGCGGGTTGAAACGGTGCACCAGGCTGAACAGCAGCGAACCGATGATGCCCGCGCCGCCGAACACCAGCAGGATCAGGGTCACCGCGCTGCCGCTCATGCCGGCCACGCCTTCGACGAAGGGTTCGATGTAGCTGTAGGCGGTGAATTGCGCAGTGACGGTCATGGCGGTCAGCACATACAGCGCCACCAGCGCCGGGCGCTTGAACAGCAGCGGCAGGCTGCGCAACGAGCCGGAGTTCTGGCTCGGCAACAACGGCAAGGTGCGCGCCAGCCAGAACACCAGCGCAGCGGCGAACGCGCCGATCACCAGGAACGTGGTACGCCAGCCCATGGCCTCGCCCAGCAGGCGGCCCAACGGAATCCCCAGCACCATCGCCAGGGAAGTGCCGGTGGCCAGCAGACCGAGCGCTTGCACCTGCTTGCCTTCCGGCGCCAAGCGAACCGCGAGTGAGGCGGTGATCGACCAGAACAGCGCATGGGACAGGGCGATGCCGATACGACTGAGCATCAGGATGCCGAAACTGGTGGCGACACTGGAAAGGATATGACTGGCGATAAACAGGCCGAACAGCACGATCAGCAGCTTGCGCCGCTCCACGTTGCGGGTCAGCAGCATCACCGGCAATGAAGTCAGGGACACGATCCAGGCATAGATAGTGAGCATCAGCCCGACGCTGGACACCGGCATGTCGAAACTGGCGCCGATGGCACTGAGCAGCCCGACGGGCACGAATTCGGTGGTATTGAACACAAACGCGGCCAACGCGAGAGCGAAGACCGGTTGCCAATTGGCTTGGGGCGTTGCGGCTGAAATGCTCATGGAACGGCGCGGTACTCTGGCAGTGATCAAGCGGGGGCGGTGATCGAGCGGCCACCCAGGACAAGCGCCGCCGCCGAGCATTCTATAGGTTTCCGGCCCGACTGTTGGCGCTCATCCCGCTCAAAATGACCTCAACCGGGTCAGGGTGCCGTCATGGTGACCACGTAGGCGCCCGATTGAACCGGCTTGCCGAGGGCATCCACCAGCACATACCGCTGGTCGAAATAGCGCCCGTTGGGGCTGTCGGCCACCAACTTGACGTTGACCGCCGAATTGCCCAGCGCGGTCACACTGCGCACCGACTGTGCCTCGAACTGGCTGCCACGCAGGGCTTGCGGGCATCCATTGAACTCCACTGTCGCCCCGCCCGACGTACTGGGGTTACAACCGGGCTCGACGATGCTGCCGTGAAATTGAATGACACCGGAAGATGCCGCCAGGCATGCCCCCGTCCATACCGCAAGAACACCGGTAACCAGTGACAAACGTAAAACGTTCATGTCGACGCTCCTTCTTGGGCTGTTAAGAAGTAAGTCGTCTGGCCCGGCGTTTACTTGAGGTTATTCGTCGGTGTCTGAAAGAAAAGTTACGGGTCCACCTGCCCCATCAATTCCGGAATCGACTCCGGCCGATTCGCATAACGCTGGGCCAACGCCGCGCAGACCATCAACTGGATCTGGTGGAACAGCATCAGCGGCAGGATCAGCACGCCCATGCTCGCCCCGGCGAACAGCACCTGGGCCATCGGCACACCGGTGGCCAGGCTCTTTTTCGAACCGCAGAACAGGATGGTGATGCGGTCTTCCTGATTGAAACCGAACGCCTTGCCGAGCACCGTGGACGCCACCAACACCAGGCCCAGCAACACGCAGCACGCCACCACCAGGCCACCCAGTTCCCATAGCGGGATCTGGTGCCAGATACCTTCATTCACCGCTTCGCTGAATGCGCCATAGACCACCAGCAGGATCGAGCCCTGGTCGACGAATTTCAGCCAGGACTTGTTGCGCCCGACCCACTCACCAATCCAGCGGCGGGCGATCTGCCCGGCGATAAACGGCAGCAGCAATTGCACGCTGATTTTCAGGATGGCGTCGACGGTGGAGCCGCCGTCGCCGTGCACATTGAGCAGCAGCGTCACCAGCAACGGTGTCAGGAAGATGCCGAACAGGCTGGACGCCGCCGCGCTGCAGATCGCCGCCGGGATATTGCCCCGTGCCAGGGACGTGAAGGCAATCGCCGATTGCACCGTGGCCGGCAAGGCGCACAGGTAGAGCATGCCCATGTACAGGTCTTTGCCGATCAGCGGCGACAGCACCGGCTTGAGCGCCAGGCCCAGCAGCGGGAACAGCACGAAGGTCAGGCTGAACACCAGCAGATGCAGGCGCCAGTGCCCGGCGCCGGCCACGATGGCCTGGCGCGACAGCTTGGCGCCGTGCAGGAAAAACAGCAGCGCGATGGCCAGGTTGGTCACCCAGCCGAAGGCCACGGCGGTCTGGCCGCTGGCGGGCAGCAGGGAAGCGAGAATCACCGTGGCGATCAGGGTCAGGGTGAAGTTGTCGGGCAGGAAACGGGGGCGAGTCATAAGCAGGATCTTCCGGGGGTTGCCAAGAGCGTCATCGCGACTCTAACGTAACGGCTTGTTACCGACTAACGCCAACGAGCCAACAAATGCCGCCTAAAGGACATGCCAACACCGTGCGCCGTAGCGTGCCCGGGCTTTCCAGCCTGCCACGGCCGGTGTATGGGCGCACCGAATCGCTGCCCAACCGTGCGCTGACCCGCCGGCACAGCCACCCGTGGGTGCAATTGTCCTACGCGATTTCCGGGGTGCTGGAGATCCAGACCAGCGTTGGCCGTTTCGTCGCGCCCCCCCAGCGCGCGGTGTGGATTCCAGCCGGTGTACCGCATCGGGTGTTCAGTTCGCCCCACACAGAGATGCGCAGCCTGTACCTGGATTGCAGCGTCACCACCTGGGCGGCCGAGCGCTGTCATGTGCTGGCGGTGAGCAGCCTGCTGCGCGAGTTGATCCGCAGTTTCAGCGAACTGCCGGTGGAATATGCCGAGGATGGGCCGGACGGGCGCCTGGCCCAGGTGGTGCTGGACCAGCTGGCGGCGGCGCCGCACGTCGACCTGATGCTGCCACTGCCGCTGGACCCGCGCTTGCGCCCGATCTATCGCAGCCTGAGTGCGCACCCGGAACAGCAAACAACCTTGGGCCAGTGGAGCCAGAAACTGGGGGTGAGCGAGAAGACCCTCAGTCGGTTGTTCTTGAGCGACAC
The DNA here is from genome assembly GCF_059133265.1 of Pseudomonas sp. FBCC-B1565. NCBI lineage: Bacteria > Pseudomonadati > Pseudomonadota > Gammaproteobacteria > Pseudomonadales > Pseudomonadaceae > Pseudomonas > Pseudomonas sp. FBCC-B1565. The sequence goes on along the minus strand of NZ_CP101438.1, from coordinate 2,606,231 downwards.
CGGGCTGACGTTCCGCGCCTGGCGCCAGCGCCTGCGCTTATTGAGCGCCCTGCCCGCCCTGGAGCAAGGCGAGCGGGTCACGGATGTGGCGCTGGGGTGTGGCTATGAGTCGACGTCGGCGTTTATCAATGCGTTTCGGCAGCAATTCGAGGCCACGCCCGGCGAATTTTTCCGCTGACATCAGCTGCCATTGCCGCCATGGGCCTCTTCGAAGAAGTAGTCCTTCCAACTGGCTGCCTTGTTTTTCAGCACGCCCAATGCCTGCAATTTCTCGGCGTAGATGTAGGTACGCTGCGGCACGATGGTGAAGTCGATTTCCGGGTCCTGGACGATTTTTTCCACCAGGTCCAACGGCAACTTCGACTGTTCTACGCGGATATAGGCCTTGGCTGCCGCTGGTTTATCGGCCTTGATGATCGTCTCGGCTTCGGCCAGCGCGGCATAGAACGCTTTGTAGGTCTTGGGGTTTTCGTCGTGGAATTTCTGCGTGGTGTAGAGCACGTTGAACGTGGCCGGCCCACCGAGGATGTCGTAGGAACTGAGCACCTTGTGCACATTCGGATTCAACAGTTCCTGGTACTGGAACGGCGGGCTGGAGAAGTGCGCGTTGATCTCCGATCCCCCGGCAATCAGCGCAGCAGTGGCATCGGGGTGAGCCAGGCTGATGGAGATGTCGTCGAACTTCTTGAAGTTGGCGTCGCCGAACTGCTTGGCGGTCTCGATCTGCAAGGTGCGTGACTGGAAACCCACGCCGGCGGCGGGCACGGCGATGCGATCTTTTTCGCTGAAGTCCTTGAGGGTCTTCACGTTGGGGTTGTTGGTCAGCAGGTAGTTGGGCATCGAGCCCAGGGAGGCGATGGCCTTGACGTTCTGCTTGCCCTTGGTGCGGTCCCACAGGGTCAGCATCGGCGGCACGCCAGCGGAAACCACGTCGAGCGCACCGGCCAGCAGCGATTCGTTCATGGCGGTGGCGCCGGAAATGCTGTTCCACTCCACCTGGATATCCAGGCCTTGTTCCTTGCCGTGTTTTTCGATCAGATGCTGGTCGCGCACCACATCGAGGATCAGGTAGCCGATGCCGAATTGCTGGGCGATGCTGATCTTGCCTTCGGCCTGGGCGCCGATACTGATCAGGGCCGTCGCAGCCGCCAACAGGGTCAGGGAGGAACGCTTGAAAGTCATGGGAGTCTGCCGCGTTTTTAAGAAGGTGATGGAGCCTAGCGACGTTTTTTTAGACTGGAAAAGAATATCTGGATCTATTGTTATGCAAATGGCCCACAAACCAGCGCTCGGCTGGTATTGTGCCGCGCTTTGAAAAACTGCCGAACCAGCGAGGAAATGGACGTTGAACACTGACGAAAAAATGACCGGGGACCTGTTCGAGGTGGATAAGCGCCTGTCACTCAAACCCGTGGTGGACTTCAACGCCTACCTGCGCAGCGCGTTCGGCGACGGCCCGTGCACCTGCATCCGCTGCACCAGCGGTAACGGCGATGAAAACGGCTATGAGTTCCAGCACAGCTTCACCTTCGACGGCAAACCCACCCAGCGCCGCTTCGCTACCACGGCGGGCAGCGATGTATTGCAAGTGTTGAAGAAGGCCTGGTTGTCGTACACCAAGGCCGAATTGCCGCTGAGCGGTGTGCTGGCGCTGGATACGGTGAAGGAGTTTGTCGAACCGCAGTTGCACAAGCGGTTGATACCGTTGTTTTTGGCCAGTGGGTTGGTCAAGGATGTGGAGGGGGCGTTGCAGGTTCAGCCGCAGGCGGCGTAAGCCACAGTTTGTAGTGAGCGGGCTTGCCCCGCGCTGGGTGGCGAAGCAGCCCCAGAACCAGACAACCAAGTTCCGCCCGAGGGAAATCGATGCCTGTCATGGGGTGGCTTCGCCACCCAGCGCGGGGCAAGCCCGCTCACTACATTTGCACAGAGGTGATTACTTACGCGCCGCCTCCCACTGCTTCAGCAGGTCACCGTAAGCCACGGTCTCGCCCTTCGGCTTCTCGTTGGCCAGTTTCGGTTTCGGCGCGCCCGGCTGGTCGAACCAGTACTGCGCATCACGCTCGGGGTTCATTTTCGGGCCGCACACTGGTTGCACCTTGGAGCGTTCCAGGCGCGTCATGATCGCGTCCTGCTCCTTGGCCAGGTTGTCCAGCGCTTGCTGCGGGGTTTTCTCGCCGCTGGCTGCGGCGGCGATGTTGCTCCACCACAGTTGTGCCAGGCGTGGGTAGTCCGGCACGTTGGTGCCGGTCGGGGTCCACTCGACGCGGGCCGGGCTGCGGTAGAACTCCACCAGGCCACCGAGTTTCGGCGCCATGTCGGTCATGGCCTGGGAGTTGATGTCGGATTCACGGATCGGCGTCAGGCCGACGATGGTTTTCTTCAGCGAGACGGTTTTCGAGGTCACAAACTGCGCGTAGAGCCAGGCCGCGAGTTTCTGTTTCTCAGGTGTCGACTTGAGGAAGGTCCAGGAGCCTACGTCCTGATAGCCCTTCTTCATGCCCTTTTCCCAGTAAGGTCCCACAGGCGACGGCGCCATGCGCCATTTCGGCGTGCCGTCGGCATTCACCACCGGCAGGCCCGGTTTGGTCATGTCGGCGGTAAACGCGGTGTACCAGAAGATCTGCTGGGCGATGTTGCCCTGGGACGGCACCGGGCCGGACTCGGAGAAGGTCATGCCCGCCGCTTCCGGTGGCGCGTAGGCTTTCATCCAGTCGACGTATTTCTGCGTGGCAAACACTGCGGCCGGGCCGTTGGTGTCGCCGCCACGGGTGACGCTGGAGCCCACCGGGTGGCAGTCCTCCACGCGAATGCCCCACTCGTCCACCGGCAAGCCGTTGGGCAAGCCCTTGTCGCCGCCACCGGCCATGGAGAACCACGCATCGGTGAAGCGCCAGCCCAGGGACGGGTCTTTCTTGCCGTAGTCCATGTGCCCATACACGCGCTTGCCGTCGATTTCCTTGACGTCTTCGCTGAAGAACTTGGCAATGTCTTCATAAGCCGACCAGTTCACCGGCACGCCGAGGTCATAGCCGTATTTTTCCTTGAACTTGGCTTTCAGCTCCGGACGCTCGAACCAGTCGGCGCGAAACCAATAGAGGTTGGCGAACTGCTGGTCGGGCAACTGGTAGATCTTGCCGTCCGGCGCGGTGGTGAAAGAGATACCGATAAAGTCCTTGATATCCAGGGTCGGCGAGGTGAAGTCCTTGCCTTCGTTGGCCATCAGGTCGGTGATGGATTCGGTCTTGCCGTAGCGAAAGTGCGTACCGATCAGGTCCGAGTCGTTGACCCAGCCGTCATAGATGTTCTTGTCGGACTGCATCTGGGTTTGCAGCTTCTCCACCACGTCGCCTTCCTGCAGCAGGTCGTGGGTCAGCTTGATCCCGGTGATTTCCGTGAAGGCCTTGGCCAGCACCTTGGACTCGTACTCGTGGGTGGTGAGGGTTTCCGACACCACGTTGATCTTCATCCCACGGAACGGTTCGGCGGCCTTGATAAACCACTTCAATTCCTCCAGCTGCTGCTCGGCCGTGAGGGTGGACGGTTTGAACTCGCTGCCGATCCATTTTTTCGCGGCATCTTCGTACGCATCGGCCCAGGCCGAAGCGCTCAAACCGCTCAGGGCCAGTACGGCGGCCAATGAAATGCTATGTCGCAGCTTATTGTTCTTATTCAACATAGAGACCTCCTGGTTGTTTATTCATAAGGGCATTAGCCCCAACGCATCACACTCAACAGCCATACCAGGGAGAGCGCGGACGCTACCCAGATGCTCCAGTCGGTAACGCCGATCACCAGCAAATGCAGGTAGGCGCTGCCGAGAAGACCGATAAACAAACGATCACCACGGGTGGTGCTGATCGGCAAAAAGCCCCGCCGGGGGATGCTCGGCGAGCGCAGTTCCCAGGTGGTCATGCCCGCGAGGATCAGGGCTATGCCGCCAAAGAACAGCGCGGTGGGGGTGGTCCAGGCCATCCATTCCATCATCGACTCCTCAGACCCGGCCCAGGGCAAAGCCCTTGGCCACGTGGTTGCGAACAAACCAGATCACCAGCATGCCGGGAAGGATAGTCAACACCCCCGCCGCCGCCAGCACGCCCCAATCGATACCCGACGCCGACACCGTGCGCGTCATCACTGCCGCAATCGGCTTGGCGTTGACCGAGGTCAGGGTGCGCGCCAGCAGCAGTTCGACCCAGGAAAACATGAAGCAGAAAAACGCCGTCACACCGATGCCGGAGCCAATCAACGGGATAAAAATCTTCACGAAGAACTTCGGAAACGAATAGCCGTCGATGTAGGCGGTTTCGTCGATTTCCTTGGGCACGCCAGACATGAAGCCTTCGAGGATCCACACCGCCAACGGCACGTTGAACAGGCAGTGGGCCAGGGCTACGGCGATATGGGTGTCGAACAGCCCAATCGACGAGTACAGCTGGAAGAACGGCAGCAGAAACACCGCCGGTGGCGCCATGCGGTTGGTCAGCAGCCAGAAGAACAGGTGCTTGTCACCGAGGAAGCGGTAGCGCGAAAACGCGTAGGCCGCCGGCAGCGCCACGCTCAGGGAGATCACCGTGTTCAGGCTCACGTAGTACAGCGAGTTGAGGTAGCCGGTGTACCAACTCGGGTCGGTGAAGATCACCTTGTAGTTGGCCAAGGTGAAATCCTGCGGAAACAACGTCAGCCCGCCGAGGATTTCGGTGTTGCTCTTGAAGGACATGTTCAGCAGCCAGTAGATCGGCACCAGCAGGAACAGGATGTAGATCAGCAGCGGAATAACCTTGCGCTTGCTCATGTTGGCGGCCTCAGCGGTTGGCGTCGGAGTGGGTCATGGCGGTGTAGAACAGCCAGGACACCAACAGGATGATCAGGAAGTACACCAGGGAAAACGCCGCGGCCGGGCCCAGGTCGAATTGGCCTACGGCCATCTGAGTCAGTGTCTGACTCAAGAACGTGGTGGCGTTACCCGGTCCACCGCCCGTCAGCACGAAGGGCTCGGTGTAGATCATGAAACTGTCCATGAAGCGCAGCATCACCGCGATCAGCAGCACGCTTTTCATCTTCGGCAACTGGATATGTCGGAACACTGCCCAGGGCGATGCACGATCGATCCGCGCGGCCTGGTAGTACACGTCCGGAATCGCCCGCAGCCCCGAATAGCAGAGCAGCGCCACCAGTGAAGTCCAGTGCCAGACGTCCATGACCAACACCGTGACCCAGGCGTCCATGGTGTTGGCGGCGTAGTTGTAACTGATGCCCAGGGCGTTGAGGCTGTAACCCAGCAGGCCGATATCGGCGCGACCGAAGATCTGCCAGATCGTACCCACCACGTTCCACGGAATCAGCAGCGGAATGGCCAGGATGATCAGTACCAGCGACGACCAGCGGCCCTTGGTCGGCATGGTCAGGGCGATGGCAATGCCCAGCGGGATTTCAATCAGCAGCACACAGGCCGAGTAGATGAACTGACGCAGTAGCGAGTCATGCAGGCGCGGGTCGAGCAGCACTTGTTTGTACCAGTCGGCACCGACGAAATAGCGGCTGGACTGGTCGAAGATGTCCTGCACCGAGTAATTGACCACGGTCATCATCGGGATCACCGCACTGAACGCCACCAGCAGGAACACCGGCAGTACCAGCCACCAGGCCTTGTTGTTTTGCACCTTGTTCATGGCTGCACCTCCAGCAGGTAGTCGTCGGCATACACCATCAGCCATTGCGCCGGAAAGCTGATGGACGCCGTGCCTTCGGGCACCGGTTTGTCTTCGGCCAGGCGCACCTTGAGCAGCGCGCCGTCGAGGTTGAGAGTGATGATCTTGTAGGTGCCGAGGTCTTCGAGGTGAGTGACATCGGCCTGCAGGGCGTCAGGGTTGTACTCGTCCCAGACGTGGATGAATTCCGGGCGGATGCCGACCTGCAATGTCTTGTAGTCGGTCGTGGCAATGCGTTGCTGCAAGGCCTCGGACAAGGGCAGATGGGTGCCAGCAAAGCGCACCCCGCCCGCCTCGGCCTGCACCTCGATCAGATTCATCCCGGGGCTGCCGATGAAATAGCCGACAAAGGTGTGGCTCGGCCGCTCGAACAGGTCACGCGGCGTGCCGAACTGCACGATCTGCCCTCCGTACATCACCGCGATCTTGTCGGCGAAGGTCGAGGCCTCCAGCTGATCGTGGGTCACATAGACCATGGTGATGTTGAACTGCTCATGGATCTGCTTGAGCTTGCGCCGCAGCTTCCACTTGAGGTGTGGGTCGATTACCGTCAGCGGTTCATCGAACAGGATCGCCGACACGTCGTCGCGCACCAGGCCACGGCCCATGGAGACTTTCTGTTTTTCGTCGGCGGTGAGGTTGCGCGCTTTTTTAGTCAGCAGGTTTTGCAGGTCGAGGACTTCGGCAATTTCCTGCACCTTGCTGTGAATCTTCGCCTCGGCCATGCCCTGGTTGCGCAGCGGAAATGCCAGGTTGTCGAACACCGTCATGGTGTCGTACACCACCGGGAACTGGAACACCTGGGCGATATTGCGCTTTTCCGGGGTGAGGTCGTTGACCACTTTAGTGTCGAACAGCACCTGGCCTTCAGACGGGCTGAGCAGGCCGGAGATGATATTGAGCAAGGTCGACTTGCCGCAGCCCGACGGCCCGAGCAAGGCGTAGGCCCCGCCCTGCTCCCACACGTGGTTCATTGCCCGGATGGCGTAGTCCTCGGGGCCTTTCGGCGTAGGGCTATAGCTGTGCGCCAGGTTCTGCAAATGGATCTCGGCCATCAGGCAACCCTCGCGACACGGCGCCCGGGGGCCTGGACCAAACGGCCCTGGCCATCGAACACAAACAGTTTATGGGTGGGGATATACACGCGGATCGGCGCGTCGACGTCGTATTCGTGCACCCCCGGCAGGTGCAGCACCAGCAGGAAGTGCTCGCTGCGCACATGCAGGAAGGTTTCCGAACCGCTGATCTCGGCGACTTCCACGGTGACCGCCAGCTCCAGGTCGTCATCGTTGCTCGGCACCAGGCTGATATGGCTGGGGCGTACGCCGAACCGGAACTCGCCTTCGCCGATGGGACGCAGGTCGACGTTGAGTGGGAAGTGCACGAAATTGGCGAAGCTCACTTCGTTGCCACTGATGCGCCCCGGCATCAGGTTGATCGGCGGCTCGGAAAACAACTCCGCGGCCAGCACAGTCTGCGGCTGGTGGTACACCTCGGCCGCCTTGCCGCTCTGGATCACCCGGCCTTCGTGCAGGATGGTGGTGGTGCCGCCCAGGGCCAGGGCTTCGTTGGGCTCGGTGGTGGCGTAGATGGCGATGGTGTGGCGCGCAGCGAACAGCTCGCGCATTTCCTGACGCAGCTCTTCGCGCAGCTTGTAGTCCAGGTTCACCAGCGGCTCATCGAACAGGATCAGTTCGGCATCCTTGACCAGCGCGCGCGCCATGGCCGTGCGCTGCTGCTGGCCACCGGAGAGTTCCAGCGGGTGACGCTGGAGGAATTTCTCGATGCGCAGCATTTTTGCGGTTTCCAGCACTTTGCTCTGGATCAGTTCGTTGGACACCCCGGCCTGGCGCAACGGCGAGGCGATGTTTTCGAACACGGTCATGGTCGGGTAGTTGATGAACTGCTGATACACCATCGACACGTTGCGCAGGCGCACCGGTTTTTGCGTGACGTCCACGCCGTTCATCAGGATGCGGCCGCTGTCGGGCTTGTCCAGGCCGGCCATCAGGCGCATCAGGCTGGTCTTGCCGGACAGCGTACGACCGAGCAAGACGTTGAAGGAACCGGCTTCGAAACGCAGGTTGGCGTCGTCAATCCAGGTCTGGCCTTCGACAACGCGGGAGACATGTTCCAGGGTCAATGACATGACACGACCTTTTTATTATTGGAATGAATCTGGCCAGATGACAGAGCGAGTTTCATGCCAAAACGGCAAGTTATTGATGTGCAAGGAAATGGCGTAAATGGGATGTTCGGGAGTGAACAATCTGACTGAACAACTGAACAATCCGGGGGTTGACAATGAACAGTTCTGAACAACACTCTCACGGTTAACAAAGGGCAGGCCCCCTCCCACATTGACCCGGTTCCAATCGTTAAATAGTGCAAGACCCCATAACAATAAAAACGAAGGTCACCCCATGGCCGAACCACTGGCTCACGACACCCTTATCCAGGAATCCTGGCGCCGTTGCCGCGCCTTCGGCCTGGACCACCAGAGCACGCCCAGCTTCGATCAACTGCCTGCCGAGGGCATCAGCCAATTGCTGGAGAGCCAGCATTCGCTGGTGCAGACCACCCACCAGGAAGTGCTGCCCTACTACGAGAACATCCTGAGTAATTCCAACTGCCTGATCATGCTGGCCGACAACCAGGGCCAAGTGCTGACCAGTTGGGGCACCCAGCGCTTTATCGAGCCGAAGCTGGCCCGTGGTTTCAACCCCGGCGCGAGCTGGATGGAGCGTTCCAGCGGCACCAATGCCATCGGCACCGCGCTGGCCTGCGCCCAGGCCGTGCATATCGAACACGATGAACACTTCCTCAAGGCCAACCGCTTCATGACCGGCTCGGCGGCGCCGATCTTCGATGCCCAGCGCGAGATCATCGCGGTGCTGGATGTGTCCAGCGACAGCTACCTGCCGCCCTCCCACACCCTGGGCATGGTCAAGATGATGAGCCAGACCGTGGAGAACCGGCTGATCCTCAACCTGTTTCGCGGCGAACATTTCCAACTGACCTTTAACACCGGGCTGAGCAACCTCGACAGCCAGTGGGCCGGCCTGTTGATCTTTGATGAGAGCGGCCAGGTGCTCTCGGCCAATCGGCGTGCCGACAACCTGCTGGGCATCAGCCTGTCGCGGGTAATGATCGACAGCCTGTTCAAGGTGTCGTTGCTGGAGTTGTTGAACCAGCCGGAAGGCCTGCCCTTCTCCCTGCAAGCGGCGGGACGCAACCGCTTCCAATGCTTGTTGAAGCGGCCCAAGCAGACGCCGGTGCAAGCGCGCGTGTTCACCGCGCCGGCACCGTCGAAACCAGCGCTGATTGGCCTCAAGACCTTGCACTTCGGCGACGCGCGCGTGGAGAAAGCCGTGCGCCAGGCCGAGCGCCTGCTGGAGAAGGACATCCCGCTGCTGATCCACGGTGAAACCGGCGTGGGCAAGGAGGTGTTCGTCAAAGCCCTGCACCAGGCCAGCTCGCGCAGCCACAAGGCATTTATCGCGGTGAACTGTGCGGCAATTCCCGCCGAGTTGGTGGAATCGGAGCTGTTCGGCTACGAAAAAGGTGCGTTCACCGGCGCCAACCAGAAAGGCAGCATCGGCCTGATCCGCAAGGCCGACAAGGGCACGCTGTTTCTCGACGAGATCGGTGATATGCCGCTGCCCACCCAGGCCCGCTTGCTGCGGGTGTTGCAGGAGCGTTGCGTGCAACCGGTGGGCAGCAGCGAGTTGTTCCCGGTGGATTTGCGCATCATCTCGGCCACCAACCGCGCACTGCGGGATCTGGTGCAGGCTGGGCGTTTCCGTGAGGATCTGTACTACCGCATCGGCGGGCTGACCCTGGAGCTGCCGCCGTTACGCGAGCGCACTGATAAACAGGCGCTGTTCCAGCAACTGTGGCAGCAGCACCGCGAGCCGACTCAATGGGCGGGCCTGAGCGCCGAAGTGCTGGCGCTGTTCGAGCAGCACCCGTGGCCGGGGAATTTGCGCCAGGTGAGCAGTGTGTTGCAGGTGGCGCTGGCCATGGCCGAGGAACAGCCGATCCGTGCCGAGCATCTGCCGGATGATTTCTTCGTGGATCTGAAAGTTACCGCGCCACTGCCCACCAGTGAGTACCTGGATGACAGCATCGACCTGAACCAGCGCTTGAAGGCCGCCGGCGGCAACATCTCCCACCTGGCGCGGGAGCTGGGGGTGAGCCGCAATACTCTCTACAAACGCCTGCGCCAGAACGAAAACTAGCGCGGCTTGACCACCACCAGCAGATCGGTGAAGTACTCCACCTGAATCGGCAGGTTATCGGCCAGCGACGACAACGCCGCCGCCGTGTCGTCCAGCTTGAACACCCCGGATACCCGCAGGTTTTGCAGGGCCTGGGGGTCGAAGCGCAGCATGCCGTGGCGATAGCTGGCGAGGGTTTGCAGGACTTCGCTCAGGGGTTGGTCGTTGACCTTGAGCAGGCCCCGGGTCCAGGCGTCGGGGTCGCTGTCGCCAATGGCTTGCGGCGGCTGGGCACGACCGTGGTCGAGCACCGAGCGCTGGCCGGCTGTGACCTTGACTCCTTCGTTGCTTTCACCTTTGACCGCTACCGTGGATTCGATCACCGTGACCAGCGTGGTGCCGTCTGCCGCGCGCTTGACCAGATAACGCGTGCCCAGCGCAGTGGCCGTGCCCTGGTCGGTACGGACCACAAAGGGGCGTTGCGCATCCTTCGCCACCTCGACCCAGAGCTCGCCTTGCAGCAGTTCGATCACCCGTTGATGGCCGTCGAACTTCACATCCACTGCCGAGTTGCTGTTGAGCTGCAACTGGCTACCGTCTTCGAGGGCGATCTGTCGCCGCTCACCGACACCGGTACGCTGGTCGGCCATCCACACCGGCAGGTGTTGCAGGCCCAGCCAGCCGCACCAAACCAGGCCGAGCACGCCCATCACCTGCGCGCCACGCGGGCGTCGCGGGGTGAAGGCGCGGTTCAGGGCCATGCGCGCGGGCTTGGCGGGCAAGGCATCGAGGCTGCCCCATAACGCACTCATGCGCTCGATGGCCACGGCGTGGCGCGGGTCGGCCTGGCGCCAGGTGTTGAACGCCTGGCGGTCGGCGTCGGTCACGTCTTCGTCGTGCAGGCGAGTCAGCCACTGCGCTGCTTGCTGGATGATCTGCTCGGAACTCATGCCAGCGGGTCTGCCGGGTGCAGGCTGTGGTAGCAATGCACCAGGGCGCTGGAGATGTAGTTTTTGACGGTGCTGGAGGAAACATCCAGGCGCAGGGCGATTTCGCTGTAGGTCAGCCCGTCGAGGCGGCTCAACAGAAACGCTTCGCGGGCCTTGGCAGGCAGGCCGGCGAGCATCTCGGCGATGCGTTCCAGGGCTTGCAGCGCCACATGAATCGCGGCCGGGTCGGGCATGCCGGCGTCTTCACACTGGATCACCAGGGCTTCCATGTAGGCTTTTTCGATACGGCGACGACGGGCGCCGTCGATCAACAACCGGCCTGCCGTGGTGGCCAGGAACGCGCGAGGTTCCTTGATACTTTGCGGCTCGGCCAGCATCAGCACGCGAATGAAAGCGTCATGGGCCAGGTCGGCGGCATGCTGGGAACACCCGAGTTTCTTGCGCAGCCAGCCGTGCAACCAGCCGTGGTGCTCGCTGTACATCGCCGTGAGGGTCTGCTGGCGAACGGAGTCGCCCAGCGCGGCCGGAATGTCATGCATGCGCAAAAAGATCTCAAATGGGAAGAGTTACCAATTGCGCGAACAATGCCAGTAAAACCTGCTTGGGGCAAGGGCCTGTCTTTAACGCCAACTCCAGGACACGCCGGTATAGATGCCACGACCATCCGCCGGCGTAGAGCGCGCTACATCCAACCCCTTGTCGTCATAACCCGGCGTCACGGTATTGGCGTAACGACGGTTGGCCAGGTTGCGCAGGTCGACCCAGGCTTGCCAGTCCTGCTTGGGCGCGTCGTAGCCGAACGTGGCGCCGAGAACGGTGTAGGACGCGGCATAGTAGGAATTGGCGTAGTCCACCGCCACCCGCGAGGAATACTCGGTGTTGAGGCTGGTGTAGAAACCCGTCGGATGGCTGTAGCGCACTTGTGCCTGGTAGTAGTGCTTGGGGATGCCCGGCAAGGTGTTGTCGCCGAAGCGGTCATCGTCACGGTAGTGAAAGTCACTGAAGGTGTAGGCCTGGCGCAGGGCAAGCTGGCCGTTGCGGCCGCCGTCCCACAGTGGGCTGAGCAGGCTCAGTTCCACACCCTGGTGCACCGTGGGGCTGGCGTTGGACTCGGCGACGATGGCATTGCTGGTGGAGGTTTGCGCCTGGGTTTCAACGGTGAGCAGTTCGTGGCGCACTTCGGAGCGGTACAGGGCCAGGTCCCATTGGCCGAGCCAGGCCTCACCGCGCCCGCCGATCTCCAGAGTGGTGGCGGTCTGGTTTTTCAGGCTCACGCCCTCCCGTGCCAGGCCTTTGGCTGGACCACCGGTAAAGTATTTGTTGGAACCCCAGATCATCGACCACGCATGCGGCGGCTCGACCGAGCGGCTCAGGTTGCCGTACACCTGCAATTGCGGGGTGAAGTCATAGCGCAGGCCGATGCGTGGTGCGTAGTCCCAGTCGTGCTGGCTGAGCGGCGCCTGGCCTTCAGGATAGGTGACCTGGGTTTCGCGACGCGTGTAGATCGCCGCCAGGCCGGTGGTCAGCCACAGGTCAGGCACCAGCTCCAGGTCGTTGCCGATATGCAGCACGGTGTCGGAACCCAGGTAGCTGTAGTCGCGGGTCTTGGTGCCGGGGGCGTAGGTTGCTGTATTGCCAGCGGGCGTGCGCACGTATTCCGAAGCGCCGTTGTTGGGCATCGCCTGGGTGGTGCGCAGGCCGACAGTGGTTTTACTGTCATGGCCAAACAGCGTGTCCTGGCGGATGTAATTGAGGGTGCTGCTGATATCGGTGTAGGCGACTTTCAGGCGGTTGGTGCCTTCGCGCAGGTCCATCGGGTAGTCGTGGTAGGCCAGCCCGACTTCGACCCGGGCGTTGTCGTCCAACTGCAAGGTGGTCTTGTTGGCGATCCAGGTGGAGCCCGGTTGCAGGCGCTTGGAATCACGGGCTGCGTTGAGGCTGTTGGCCGCACGCGGGTCGTGGCTGATCTGGCTGCGCGTGAGCTTGCCTGGGGTGTCGTTGGTGGTTTCGCGGTAACGGAAGTAAAAGCGGGTTTCCAGGTCCGGGTTGAAGCGGTAGCCGAAGTTGGCGGCCACGCCCTTGCCGGTGGCGGCGCTCTGGCGCTGGTAGCCGTCGGATTCGGAATCAGTGAGGCTGATGTAGTAGTCGGCATCCCCCAGCACCTGGCCTGAACTGATCTCGCGCTGGGCATAACCTTTGCTGCCCGCTTCGTAACGCAGTTGCAGCTTGGGCGCGTCGTAGCCCGTGCGGGTCACGTAGTTGACCGCGCCGCCCAAGGCCAGCGCGCCCTGATCAAAACCGTTGGCGCCGCGCAGCACTTCGACCCGGCTTTGCCACAGCGGGTCTTTCAGCTCATAGGGCGTGCCGCCGGGGCCGGTGAGTGGCAGGCCATCGAACATTTCATATAAGCCGGAAGCATGGGAACCGGGACTACGGTTCAGGCCCGAGCCGCGAATCGAGAGTTTCACCCCTTCGTTGTTGGCCGCCTTGGCATACACCCCGGCCTGGTACTTGAACACGTCTTCGTTGGTGCTCACCCTTCCCTGCTGCACGCTGTTCATGTCGATATAGTTGGTGCCGCCGGGCACGCTCTTGAGCTGCGCCTGGGCCACTTCACCGTCGCTGGCTTGGCTGCTGGTGACTTCAACCGGGGCCAGTTGCAGGTCTTCGGCGTGCACCAGTGAGCTTAAGGTCAGGGCGGCAAACAGGAGCGGAGGTTGGCGCAGCAGCATCGGGCAGGTCCTTGGAATTCGGGGGGGCACGTGGTGGGAAGACAGGGGCGCCCGCCAGGTCACTCCTTATTAACGGACCAGACCCTTCCTACACCAACGTCGGACCGAGACTATTCTCTGCAGGATGGTGGCAGAGCAGTAGGAAGTGGCGAGCGCGCTTGTCCCGCGTTGGGCTGCGAAGCAGCCCCAAAACCAGCAGCCGAAGAGTGCCTGACTCACCGCATTCTTCCTTCCAGGGTCGCTTCGCAACCCAACGCGGGACAAGCCCGCTCGCCACCGATGCAGTGTTCGTCTTTAATGGGAGGGTATCAGCCAGATATGGCCGGTTTTTCAAAGACCTTGAGAGGGATGGCTTTTAAGCCTGGGAGGTTTGCGATTTCAACCTCCCGAAAACGCATAGATTTTTTCAGCAGCTCACATACAGATCACTTTGGGGTCGCTGTCTGTTCGAAATTGCGACCAACCTCCCCGCGTCGAATGTATCACCTGGTTTTGTATCCCAGGTAAGGCAGTCGCCTGTACGTTGACGCTTTGGCCTCCTGGGCTGTTTTCTGTGAAAAATCTGAAGCTGATATGACAAGTATGGGGCTTATCGTCCGTATTGGTCGCAAACACGTCCAATCCGGACTGGTCTTGGCGGACCGCAGTCGTAACCGCGCTGGCCATCGTTGAAAACACTACTGCAAGTGCGCCTATCAGTAATTTCTTCATTGGAAACGTCTCCGTTCATTGATCGAAATACTGTGAAAGCCAAACTGCAGCACAGTAACGTCAACTGTAGCTGAAAGAGCCCCTGCCATTGGGCGTGGCTTGAAAATATGGCCATTAGCCGCTATCTATACGCCCTGCGTTTAACCCGTTCTGTTACACCTCGTGAACCACCCGCGAGCAACGGCCGAGCATGGACAGGCGAAAAACCGGCTTTCAAACCGAGTAGGGCAAGCGAACGTCAAATGAGCGAAAAGAAACAGCAATTCAGAAATACGTGCATATTTTGCAAAGGTAATAAAACCTCAAACGAGCACATTTTCCCCCGTTGGTTAAGGCAGTTCATACCCATCGAACGGGGAAGCGACGATAAAAGCTACCATCGCACACTGGTCACAAAACAACCTATTGGGGGTGCATCAACAGAAGTTTTCCCAAAAAACACCAGCAACTCGGTATTGAGTACTCAGACCAAGAAAGTTTGTACAACTTGCAATAACCAATGGATGAGTAGATTAGAGACAGAAATGATGTCCCTCTATGAAAAACTACATCGTCAATCGCTCACCACCTTATCGATGGATGACCAACGAGCCCTCAGTACGTGGGCCATTTTACTGGCGATAAAATGGGACCTCACTGAAGTCAACACTTCAGGGTATTCAGAACGACACACGCATCATGTGTTCCAGCACAAGACCCCGCCACCTAACACGAGGATTTGGCTGGGCTACTGTGAAGACGGTCAAGTGGAAATCAGGCATAGGACAACGGTTTTGCTCAAGGCCAAACCGACACAGGCACATCCGATTAATGTTCGATCAACAGCGATAATGCTCGGCACCTTGGTGTTGCACATTCTTAGCCATGAAACGTCCAGTTATCCAATAATAGTGGATGCCAACAAACGCAACAAAAAAATGGTCTTGATATGGCCTACAACACAAGAACTTGTCATGGATCGATCAATGCTCGAAAAAGTCACATCCGAAAACCTGAAATCAATGTCTCACTTCCTAGGTATGCAGCACAGCTACCGACACGTTGTATCGCTTATTGCCTCACTGCCAGAACTTTATGCTCAAACATAACGTAACCTGACCTGTTGACATCCGCCCGCTAGGCCTACTTTCCAGTTTGGCCCAATGCTCGCATCAGCTCCTCTGCTTCCGACCCTGGCGGAAGGCGGAAACCGAACATTTCATCAGCGGCCAGAATCTCGCCCACCGCGTCGAGTAATTGCGCCTCGGTTGGCGAGTCACGCAGCAGCTTGTGTGCCGCCAGTAACAATTCGGCGCAAACGCCTTGGACACTCGCCGCATCGATCACGGCAAAAAGGATAAAACGCAAACGTATTTCGCGATCAGTGGGCCAAACCGTTTTTTGCTTACCCATGGTAGAGGCCTCAAGCTTTCGGAAAAATCCGAGGCTATTGATGGCTTGAGGGTGTTTCAAGCATCAGGAGGCAAGATAGGTCACTTCCTACAGAAGAAAGGGAAACACCGTACCAATCATCAAAGGAAGCCAGGCTTTATTGCACCGGCAGAAAGTTCATCAGCAATAGGCTCTGCGCGTAATTGAGACCGATGCGCCGGTAGCGTTCGTCAAGCATCTGGGTCAGCAAGTCGAGTCGCGCAACGATTTTGCCGAACTCCACCGCGAAGCTGAGGTTGCTGCCCTCCTCCGATATCTCGTTGGAGAACAACAGCAGCACGCCATTGGCATCCTGGCGCTTGCTCAGCAGCCAGGTGGCCTTCTCGATGTTGCGTGCGGCGTTGCTGACGAACTGCGGGTTGATCGAATCGGTGATGTAGAACTCGGTGCGCCCACCGTGGGCGGTCACGATCATGCTGCCGATGGCGTAGATAAATGCGCCGACGCGGTCGCCTTTGAACTCCGCACTCAGGGAATAACTCAGCGCCGCCAGGTCACGCCGATCACCCAGGGCCGGCAGCGATCGCCGCTGCTCGATGGCCTGGCGGATCTCGCGCGCAGCGGTGACCGCATCCGGATAGCCCGACTGACGCCATTGGCTGGGGTTACGCAGGTAGAGCTTGCTCATCAGCAGATACAGGCTTTGCAGGTTGTCGCGCATGCCCAGCGTGGCCATGCGGTCGACACTGGTCTGGAAGAACTCATCGGGCTTGCCGTTGCTGAACTGCTTGGCGATATCCCGCCCCTGTTGCTGGCTGCAACCGCCAGCGCAGAGCATCAACACGGCGGCCAGCAGCAAGGGCTGGCAACAGCGCGGAAGGTTGAAACGAAGAAACGTGCGATCCATCGGCACCCGATCTGATTCATCTGCCCACACGGGAAATCGGCAGGGCTGGGACAAGGATAGAGCGGAGAAATCTAAAAAAGTGCAGTGGACCCCGGCAGATAGTTGTAAGCAGAGACCACCGGGCAGGTGAATCGGCGCAATCGTGAAGGATTCGTTTCAGGGCCTATACTGAAGGCAACAGCGGCGTGTGTTGTTGGCGCATTTGCTCATAAGCAGCTGTATAGGAGGTGACGGCAATGAAACATCCAATTCGGGCGCAAATGGTTGTTCAGATGATTTGCCTGCTTTCGGTGGCTCAGCTTTTTTGCTGAAAACGTGTCACCGGTGTCAAATTCAGCCGTGGTTGCGGCGCTGGGAGGTATTGTCTGCAACCTCCTCAGCAACTGGCCCGCCCCCATTGGCCGGGCCAGAACGTGCAACTACAACAAGACCGTGGCCAGCATGCCTAGAGCCCCCAGGCAAAACCCGATCAGGGCACCCCGCCCGGGTACTTCATGGAACAGCGCCCAGATCACCACAGGCTCCAGCAGCAATAACGAGGTGATGGATACGACTGTCACCACCCAGATATCACCGACCGCACGATACCCCAGCCAGTAAGCCCCCAGCAGACACAGCCCGGCAAAACACATGACCACCACCGGCATGATGAACGCCTGCCATGAACCGTCGCCGGCCTGAGCCAGCCTGGCGGTGATTACCTCGCTGTAGATTGCACAAAACTCACCAACGACCATCAACCCTAGAGCAGAAACTCCGAGTAGTTCTTTGGACATATCAAAAACTCCTTCGTATTCAACGCACTGTTTTTCAACTCCCAGCGGGCGATGCCGTTGCCGAGGTTTTCGTTGCAGCGATACGAAGCAGCCTTGAACAGGCCTGAATTACCGAAGTGCTTTTGCATGCTCGTGTCCTTGAAAAGGGGGTGAATCCCAGCGACCGTAGAGGACGCCCGGCCTGATCATACGTTTGGTCAAGCGCTTTGAACAACCTGCGCAGGGCATCCAAAATTCACAAGACGCCTAGTCGACACTCGGCCTGTTCAGGCTATGATCGCCCCCTATGAACCAGAAGGCTGACTGCCCATGCCCGTTGACCTGGAAGCCCTCTATCCCAAACTGATCCACCTGATGCTGGATACAGTCTTCGTCGTCGACGGCGACAACCAGATTGTGTTCGTGAGCGATGCCTGTGAGGCACTGCTCGGCTACAGCGCCGATGAACTGGTGGGCACACCCATCACCCACTACATGCATCCTGACGACCTGGCACGCACCCGAGCCTCCATTGTCCGGGTCATGAACGGCCAACCCCATGTCGACTTCCGTAATCGTTATATCCGCAAAGATGGCAGCGTCGTGCACATCCTGTGGGCGGCGTTCTGGTCCGAAGAAGTGGGCGCGCGCATCGGTGTCGCACGGGACGTGACCGCACTCACCCAGGCCGAAGAGGAGCTGCGCTTCCTCGCCCACCATGACCCGCTGACAGCCCTCACCAACCGTTCGCTGTTCAATGCCCGGCTGGATGACGCCTTGCATAACGCACGGCTTCACAACCAGCCCCTGGCGCTGCTGTTCCTGGACATTAATGATTTCAAGGGCATCAACGATGTGCATGGCCACGCCATGGGCGACCGCCTGCTGTGCGTGATTGCACGACGACTGGAGCGCTGCGTACGCGAAAGCGACCTGGTGGCCCGGATGGGCGGGGATGAATTCACCGTACTGATGACCGACATCCCCTCACAGGATGCGGTGACCGGCAAGGTCGCGCACTTGCTCGCGGTAATGGCCGAGCCGCTGGGGACGGAGTTTGGCGGGGTGAAAATGCCGTCCTGCAGTATCGGCGTGGCCTTCTATCCAAGGAACGGGCTGGATGCCGACACGCTGCTGAGTCACGCGGATGGGGATATGTACCGGGTGAAAAGGCAGCGGTTTGCGACGGATTGAGACTGATCAACTCAGCCCACGCCGATTAAAAGCCAATGCCCCGACGTGTCGGGGCATTGGCTTGTGTAGTCATGGGATAATCAACCAGAAACGAACATCTTTTCAGAAGTTTCAACTGGCAAAAGATTCATCCCAACGTGGAATCATTATTTGGCTTGGCGAAGCACAAGCTCCGTCAAACGAGTCTTGACCCGGAAGCAGAACTCACGAATTTGAAATTGATAAGCCGGCATGACCATGTAGTTCAAATCAGGACCCAACGAGTCTTTGACTTCCATGTACTTAGCGGTCTTGGCAGCAATGGCCTGGTATTGCGCCTCGTATTTATCGTACGACGCTTTGTTGTACACCCTTAGAACATCCAGCTCTTTACGGCATTGCTCAGCGCGATTCTGGTTCAAGTTTGTTTCAGACTCTTCCTGAGCTGCCTCCTGGGAGACATGGATTGGGGCTACAGGACGTGGGTTCGCAGGTGCAGCCTCATACCGTACAGTGAAATTTTCTGGTGGTGTCGAAGGTGCGGCTTCAGCGGGTGCCTCATGGACGACGGCTGGAGGGGGAGTCTCTTTAGGTTTTTCTGGAGTTTTCGTAGCGCATCCCGAGAGAGCAAGACCTACCACTACAACGATGCCACACATTTTATTCATCGGTTTCACCAAGAGGTATTTGGGGTTGGCTGAGTCGTTAGGTTCTGGGTAAAAGTCATCACTCAATCAATGATAGAGCGTACATTTTCTACCAGACTCAAGGCGCTCAGCCGCTCTTCCTTGAGTGCGCAGGTGAGCAATAGTAGTAAAAAATCAAAGAGATGACGAGGAAAAGCTTGGCGGGAAGTGCACAAACCCAATGGGATAATGACTGTGCGGCTTTGCTTCTCTAAGTTCGACGACGCCCACATCACTCGGATGCCTGCACCCGGTAATTGGGCATGGTCTTCGTTGTGAATACTGCCGGTGTCGGTGAGGATCTCGGCTTGGAGTCATTCCCATACTTCGAGAGCCGGGGTTAGGCGAATGCCGAAGTCGGATAGGCCGGACAGCTCAAGCTGTGACGATGGAGGGTATGGCCTGTCCATAAGTTACCTTGAGCTTGAAATAGTGGCGCATTGCCGGTATTCATGGCGACTTCAAAAAGTAAGGACGCTAATACTCATGTCATTCGTCAAAGCCGGCTCACTCTTCGTATGCCTTTTGGGCGCTGCGTCGCTCAACGGATGCACCGTGGGCCCTCAAGCAACGTGGACCAACCTGGGCCCCGGTGGGATAGCAACCAAACGCAGCCAAATCGCCTGCTACACAGACGCAAACATCATCGACGGGAAGCGAGTGGAAGGCACATTATGCGCGTTTCCTACGTCCGGATTCCTGAGCGACGGCGAGCCAACCGTAATCGCAAGAATGGGCTATGGGCAGCAATACACTTTGGAATTCAGCAAGACGCTTGCGGGGTTTGAACTACCATTTGGCGACAAGAAGGGAGTTCTGAAATGCGAACCTATGAAGACTGAGCCTGGCAGGACAATACCTGAGAGCTTTTGCACTCTCACGGTCAACGGCCAGAAACTGGTCAGCGCTAAGATACTGTTTGGTGGCATGTGACAACCACCCGTGCCGCACTCACCTGCGGCACACCTAAATCTACACAGTTTTCAGTAGCCCGAAGCGGCTTACGCTCCCCACTGCTGGTTATAGGCCGCGACGTGCTCAGGAAAGACATCACCGTATGGTGGATACTCGATTCCTAGAACGCTCAACTCTATTGCGTCTTCCCCGCAATCAAACGAGTAGTCCGCAATGCACACACCGGCAGCCCGAATCGCCTCTCCGCCCACAATACGCACTGTAAAATTAAAATGTCTCTGATCACGCTGAGCAAAGGCTCTGACTTGCTCCTGGATAATGGAATATCCAGGAGCAGGAACAAATACGCCGAACGCCACCCCCATGGGCGGATCGCCGAGCTCTAAATCGGACCAACCGATAGGCTGCCCATTACTGAAAGCTTCGAATCGCAGCATGGAAATGACCTATCAGGTACGGCTAAATTTCCCGAAGAATGACACATCAGCTTGGTAGCGGGTATTCAGGACCGTGGGCGTGGTCACCACTCTGCATCATGGTTGCGAGTGCCCATGAACTGGTGGCAAGGAAGTATGCTGCGGTACCAACATCTCCCAAGCTGATGTAAAAAAGTACTATTGCCCTTGCAAGCCTTCACTGGATTCAGACCAACACATGCAGATCATCCGCACTGGAACGGTTTTAACTGGCGAATACGCTGGTTGGACAATAGAAATTCAGGATGACCGCGCAGGTGAAACGAGTGGTTATTACCTGTTCATGGTGCAGGACGAATCCAATGGTTTCGATTCTTGGTTTGAGCGCATAGAGCAGCTGCAGCAACAAATTTCAGAACTCGACGTTCGCTGGAATTAGCGTCTCACTCATGCGCTTTCCTTTTATCCCTCCCCTTCAACGTCAGTCGCTATAGCGGCAAGACCCAAGGTGGTATCGGAAATCATCGATATCGGCGACGCCAGCCTACTCCAGGGACACAGCGAGCAGGAGATCACCAACGGGTTTACAGAAGGATTGGCGCCACTGCCAAACCATCAAAATAGGCAAAGTTTCGGAACGCCTATCAAAAACCGGCGTTACCTACCCAAACCCCAGAAACACAAAAGCCCCGCTAGTGCGGGGCTTTTGTTTGAATCTTGGCGGGAAACCAGGGATTCGAACCCTGGAGACGCTATTAACGTCCGCCGGTTTTCAAGACCGGTGCATTCAACCACTCTGCCAATTTCCCTTGTGCATCACAGGATTATAGTAGCCTATCCCGTCTCAGCGGGCGCCATAATACCCGAATGAAACACACTGTCAAACTCTCGCCATAGCTTGTTACAGAGCGTCTGTTATGATCTTTGCGACTGAACGTTTCAAAACTGAAGGAGTGTCGCCATGCGCGAACAGAATTACGCAGTGAATGGTAACGCGCAGGCTGAGCAGCTTGAAGTCAGCCGCGTGTTGCGCAACACCTATGGCCTGCTCGCCCTTACCCTCGCATTCAGCGGCGTGATGGCGTTCGTGGCCCAGCAGATGCGCGTCGGCTACCCGAATATCTTTGTGGTGCTGATCGGCTTCTATGGCCTGTTCTTCCTCACCAACAAACTGCGCGACTCTGCGTGGGGCCTGGTGTCGGCATTTGCCCTGACCGGCTTCATGGGCTTTATCCTCGGCCCGATCCTCAACCGTTACCTCGGCATGGCCGGCGGCGCGGAAGTGGTCAGCTCGGCGTTTGCCATGACGGCGCTGGTGTTTGGTGGTCTGTCGGCCTACGTGCTGATCACCCGCAAGGACATGAGCTTCCTGGGCGGCTTCATCACCGCTGGTTTCTTCGTGTTGCTGGCGGCTGTGGTTGCGAGCATGTTCTTCCAGATCAGCGGGCTGCAACTGGCGATCAGCGCAGGTTTCGTGCTGTTCTCCTCGGTGTGCATCCTGTTCCAGACCAGCGCGATCATCCACGGTGGTGAGCGTAACTACATCATGGCGACCATCAGCCTGTATGTGTCGATCTACAACCTGTTCATCAGCCTGTTGCAGATCTTCGGCATCATGAGCCGCGACGACTGATTACTGGCTGCAATAAAAAATGCCCCGTATCGAAAGATGCGGGGCATTTTTGTTTTCAGAAGGTCAGTACTGGTTGGGTTCCATTTCCAGCTCGACCTTGAAGCGCTCCAGAATATCCAGCTGAATGCGCCGGGCCAGGTTGGCAATGTCGTGCCCCGAGGCACCGCCATAGTTGACCAGCACCAGCGCCTGCAGCGTGTGCACGCCGGCATCTCCTTCGCGGAAGCCCTTCCAGCCGGCCTTGTCGATCAGCCAGCCGGCTGCGAGCTTCATCTGCCCGTCAGGTTGCGGGTAAGCCACCAGGTCCGGATAAAGTGCCTGCAACTCGGCCGCCAGCACCTGGGACACCAACGGGTTCTTGAAGAAGCTGCCGGCATTGCCAAGTTCTGCCGGGTCCGGCAGTTTTTCGCGGCGGATGCTGCAGATGGCGCGGCTGACGTCGCTCGGCGTTGCCTCGCTGATCCCCTGCGCCGCCAAGCGCTGCTGGACGGGGCCGTAGTCGAGTTTCAAGTGACTGGCGCGGCTGAGGGCGAAGCGTACGCGCAGGATCAGCCAGCGTCCGGTCTCGTGCTTGAACAGGCTGTCACGGTAGGCAAAGTTGCATTCCTCCAGGCTGAAGTCGCGCAGTTCGCCGGAGTGGCGATCCAGGGCGGTCAGGCCGGCGAATACATCCTTGATCTCGACACCGTAGGCACCGATGTTCTGCATGGGCGCGGCTCCGACGGTGCCGGGGATCAGGCTGAGGTTTTCCAGGCCGCAAAAGCCCTGTTCCAGGGTCCACAGCACAAAGGGGTGCCAGGCTTCTCCCGCCTCGGCCTCGACCACCACGTGCAGGCCATCGTCGTGCAGCACGCGGATGCCTTGGGTAGCCATGCGCAGCACCAGCGCCGGAATGTCCTGGGTCAGCAACAGGTTGCTACCACCGCCGATCACCAGCAGCGGCACATTGTGTGCGGTGGCATATGCCAGGGCCTCGCGCACATCGCTGTCGCTGTGGGCCTCGGCGAACAGCTGGGCACGTACGTCGATGCCGAAACTGTTGAACGGCTTGAGCGATACCTGCGCAAGCACCTGCAAGGTCATAACCGCCCCTTCAATTCGATCACCAATAAATCACAGGCCTGCTCGATCAGGTCCAGGACCCGTTCGAAGCCTTGTTCACCCTCGTAGTACGGGTCTGGCACTTCGTCCACTTCGGCATCGTAACGGCGCAGGAACAGGTCCAGCTCCGCCTTGCCCTGCCCCGGCTGCATGGCCTTGAGGTTGCGCAGATTGCTGTGGTCCATGGCCAGGATCAGGTCATAGCGCGCAAAGTCGGCGCGGGACACCTGCTGGGCACGCTGGGCCGACAGATCGTAGCCGCGCGCCAACGCCGCACGCTGGCTGCGCTGGTCCGGCGGGTTGCCGATATGCCACTCACCGGTGCCGGCGGACGCCACATCGACCTGCCCCGCCAGCCCCGCTTCGCGCAGTTTGTGGCGCAGCACGCCTTCTGCGGTGGGCGAGCGGCAGATGTTGCCCAGGCAGACAAACAGAACCTCCATCAGGCCCCCAGCAGGCGACGGACGCGCTCAAGGTCTTCCGGGGTGTCGACACCGGCCGGTGGCGCTTCCAGCGCATCGCCCACGTGGATGCGCACGCCGTGCCAGAGCGCCCGCAGTTGCTCCAGGGATTCGGTATTTTCCAGCCAGCACGGGCCCCAACTGACGAAGTCATGCAGGAAACCCGCGCGGTAGGCGTAGATGCCGATATGGCGACGGTAAGGCACGCCTTCCGGCAACACGTCCGGTTGCTTGGCGAAGGCGTCACGTGCCCACGGTAGGGTCGAACGACTGAACGTCAGCGCCAGACCGTTGATATCGCTGACCACCTTGACCACATTCGGGTTGAACAGGGTCTCGATGTCTTCGATCGGCTCGGCCAGCGTCGCCATGCGCGCTTCGCCATGGGCGGCCAGGTTGGAGGCCACCTGGTCGATAACACCGGGTGGGATCAACGGTTCGTCACCTTGCACGTTGACCACGATGGCGTCGGGCGCCAGGCCGAGCTGTGTGGCGACTTCGGCCAGGCGGTCGGTGCCGGAGTTGTGGTCTTCGCGGGTCAGCACCGCCTCAGCGCCAAAGCCTTTGCAGGCCTCGATGATGCGCGGGTCATCGGTGGCCACCACCACACGCTCGGCGCTGCTTTTGCAAGCCTGTTCCCACACCAGCTGGATCATCGGCTTGTTGCCGATCAGTTGCAGCGGTTTGCCCGGCAGGCGGGTCGACGCATAGCGGGAGGGAATGACAACGGTAAAGGCGGTGGTCATTTATCCAGGCGCTCATCGGTGGTCAGGGTACGGGCTTCGCTTTCCAGCATCACCGGGATGCCATCACGGATCGGGTACGCCAGGCCGGCGCCTTTGCTGATCAGCTCGGTTTTGTCGGCGCTGAGCTTGAGCGGGCCCTTGCAGATCGGGCAAGCGAGGATGTCGAGCAGTTTGGTGTCCATGAGTGTTTCCTGAAAAAAGCGGTTTAAGGCAAAAGACGGGCGGGCAACAGGCGCATCAGCTGCGTGTCGAACCAGGCGACGAACGCCGGCGATGGCAGCGCATCCACCGCAAGGTACCACCAGTCGGGCTGGGCAAAGGCGCGGCACTTCACCGCGTCCTTTTCGGTCATGACCAGCGGCAATGACGGCGTAAAATTCAGGACCTCGGCACTGTAGGGCGCGTGGTCGGCAAATGCATGGGGTATCGGCTGCCAGTGTAGCGTTTCAAGGGTGTTGAAGAAACGTTGCGGG
Source organism: Pseudomonas sp. FBCC-B1565 (assembly GCF_059133265.1). Taxonomy (NCBI): domain Bacteria; kingdom Pseudomonadati; phylum Pseudomonadota; class Gammaproteobacteria; order Pseudomonadales; family Pseudomonadaceae; genus Pseudomonas; species Pseudomonas sp. FBCC-B1565. The sequence continues at coordinate 2,581,273 of NZ_CP101438.1, read as the reverse complement.
TTGCCGATGCCGGCGACCGCATGCACCTGCTGGCCCGGCGCAAAATGATCCACCGGCCGGCGCTCGCCGGTTTGCAGGTTGACCAGTGCGGTGGGCTGCAAACGAAAGGCAAAGCCGTCCTCGCGGTCGCTGGCGGCGCCGTTGTACAGCAACGCATCGACACTCTGCAGGCGCTCCACCGGTTCGCGCAACGGCCCCGCCGGCAGGCAGCGACGGTTGCCCAGGCCACGGGCGGCGTCGATCAGCACCAGTTCAAGGTCACGGGCCAGGCGGTAATGCTGCAGGCCGTCATCGGAGAGGATCAGGTCCAGGGTTTCACTGGCCAGCAGCGCCTGGACCGCACGGCTGCGATCGGGGTCGATCATCAGCGGTACGCCGCAGCGCTGCACGATCAACAAAGGCTCGTCACCCGCCACCTCGGCGCTGTGGCTGGCCTCGACACGCCACGGCAACTGCGGTGGCTTGGCGCCATAACCGCGACTGACCACGCCGACGCGCAAGCCGCTGCGTCGACAATGTTCGATAAGCCACAGGATCAACGGCGTCTTGCCGGTACCACCCACGGTGATATTACCGACCACCACCACCGGCACCGGCGATTGATAGATCTCGCCCTCGCCCGCCAGGAAGCGTGCGCGCTTGCGCTGCACCACCCCGCGATACAAAGACTCCAGCGGCCGCAACAACGCAAGTGCCGGATGGCCCTCGTACCAGGCCTTGAGCAAACGATCGGACATGGCCATCAGGGTTGGCTCGCCGCCTCGACAGTGCTCATGCGCAAGTGGCTGAAACCGAGCTTGCCGGCCGCGTCCATCGCAGTGATCACGGCCTGGTGCTGGGTCTTGCCATCAGCGCTGATGGACAGCGGCAACTGCGTGTCGCCGCCGGACTCTTTCTGCAAGGCCTCCATCAGGCTGGCGAGGTCGTTTTTCTCCAGCAACTGGTTGTTCACCGAAAACACCCCGTCGGCGCTGATGGCGATGTCCAGTTGCTTGACTTGCTGGTCTTCGGCCGGCGAACCGCTCACGGCTTCCGGCAGGTCGACGCGCAGTTCGGTTTGCCGGGTGAAGGTGGTGGTGACGACAAAAAACAGCAGCAGGATAAACACCACGTCGATCAGCGACGCGAGGTTGATATCGACATTTTCCCGTTGCTTGCGGCGAAATTTCACGCTTTGCCCCCAACCAGGTCCACGTCGCGGTCGCCCTGCACCACTTCCACCAACTTGATGGCTTCCTGCTCCATGCCCACCACCAGCTCATCGATGCGACGTTGCAGGAAACGGTGGAAGAACACCGAAGGAATACCCACCATCAGGCCGGCCGCCGTAGTGATCAGTGCCTTGGAGATACCACCGGCCAGCACGGCCGCGTTGGTGGTCATGCCGGAGCCCATGAACGAACTGAAAATGTCGATCATGCCCAACACCGTGCCGAGCAAGCCGAGCAATGGCGCCATGGCGGCGATGGTGCCGAGGGCGTTGATGTAGCGCTCCAGTTCATGGATGACGCGGGCGGCGGCCTCTTCGATGCACTCCTTCATGATCTCGCGACCATGCTTGGAGTTGGCCAGGCCTGCGGCAAGGATCTCACCCAACGGGGAGTTGGCGCGCAGTTCCTTGAGCTTTTCCTTGTCCAGTTGCTTGTTCTTGATCCAGCCCCAGACCTGCCCCAGCAGATGCTCGGGGGTCACGCGGCTGGCGCGCAGGGTCCACAGGCGTTCGGCGACGATGCCGAGTGCGGCGATAGAGCTCATGATGATCGGCAACATCATCCAGCCGCCGGATTTGACCAATTCCCACACAGTGAATGTCCCCTCGAAAAAGTGCGCCACTTTACCATATAGGTGCGTCGGCCACAGACCCCATCGGCCGAGGCTTTGAACCCCTAGGGTAAGCGCTCGCGCCAGAACCTGCGTTGACTGCGCGCAACGACCGGTGGCGCGAATGCTCCCAGTTGCACACGCACGGCCCCCTGCTCTGCGCTGTCATACACCTGGCTGCCCAACCGTTGATAACGCTCCATCACCTGCGGATGCGGGTGGCCGAACGCATTGCCGCGCCCCCGCGAGATCAGCACATTGCGCGGAGAGAGCCGCTCGACAAACGCCCAGGACGAAGAGCTGCGACTGCCATGGTGGGGCGCCTGCAGCCACGCGGTGGGCACCGCCAGGGACGAAGCGAGCATGGCCTGTTCGGCGTCGCGGTCGATGTCGCCGGTCAGTAACAGGCGCTCGCCATTGGCCTGCACCTGCAAGACGCAGGACTTTGCATTGCCACTGATGGCGCCAGGCCACTGCCACAGTTCGAACGTTACCCCGTCCCAGGTCCATCGTTCGCCACTGACGCAGGGTTGCGTACCGATAAACGCCGGCAACCCATCGGTTTCTCCGCCCACCACACGCTTGATCGGTATGCCCTTGGCAATTGCCGCCGCACCACCGGCATGATCCGCGTCGGCGTGGCTGAGCAGCATGAGGTCCAATGCCCCGACCCCGAGCTTTCGCAACGACGGCAGCACCACCCGCGCGCCGAGATCAAAGGTTCCAGTGCGCGGTCCGGCGTCGTAAAGCAATGCATGATGGCGCGTGCGCAGAATCAGCGACTGCCCTTGCCCGACGTCCAACTGCACCACCTCCACCTGCCCGTGGGGCACCTGCTCTCGCGGGGGAAACACCGCCAGTAGCAACATCGGCCAGCCCAGCGTGCGAAAGGGCACGCCGTTGGGCAGCAGAAGCAACACGGCCCCCAACAGGCTCACCAGCCAATACCCCAACGGTACTTGCGCCGGGATCCAGGCCGGCATGTGTCCGGCGAGCCACGCCAGCCCCTTGAACAAGCCATCCAGCGCGCCGCCCGCCAGCCACAGAAGACCTTCGCCAATATATGGCAATGGCAGTAATGCAGTCCCCGATAGCGCCAGCGGCAACACCACCAGGCTGATCCATGGCACAGCCACGAGGTTGGCCAGCGGTGCGCTCAGGCTGATGGGCAGTCCCAGCACCCACAACACCGGAAACAATCCAATGGCAATCAGCCACTGAGGTCGGGTCCATGCCTGCCACAGGCTCCACGGCCCCAACCGCCCACCAAACGCCAGAATCAGCACTGCCACCGCCGCAAACGACAGCCAAAACCCTGGCTGCAAACTGGCCAACGGTTCCAGCACCAACACACCATTGAGTGCCAGCAACAACGGCCACCATAGGCCCAGATGCCGGAAGCGCAGCCGCCACACCAACACCAACCCGACCATCACGCAGGCCCGCTGTACTGGCACGCCAAACCCTGCGAGCCAGCCGTAGCCCAACGCAGCGCTGAACGCCAGGCCACACGCCCAGGGCAACCACGGCCAGGTTCGCGGCCAGCAACCGTAGCGGGCCAAGCCGGCGATCAGCCCATAGATCAAACCCGCCAGCAAACCGATGTGCTGGCCGGAGATGACCAGCAGATGCACGGTGCCCGTATCCTGCAACACTTGCCAATCGGCAGTGGCCAGCCCTGAACCATCCCCCAGCACCAGGGCAACCAGGCCGGCTTCCCGACCTTGGGCGTCCACCGCCATAAGGCGCTGACGCACGCTGTCGCGCCAGGCATTGCGGGCCGGCGCCAGACGCTCGCCGTCCTTGACCGAGCCCGTGGCGCCGATGCGTTGGGCCAACAGCCAGGCTTCCTGATCAAACCCGTGGAAATTCAGCAACCCGGCCGGACGTTTGAGGGTAACCGCCAGGCGCCAACGTTCACCGCTGCGCACCGGCGGCCCGCCACGCCAGGACACGCGGATGCGTTTGGGTAAGCGGGCATTTCGCGACCGACTATCGGCCAGTTCGAAGCGCACACCCTCGCCCGTCTGTCGCGGCAACCCGATCACCCGCCCCTCCAGCCAGCGCGTCTGGCCGTCCAGTGCCGGTATCAGGCGATCATCCAATGCCCACTGTGCGCTGAGGCATGCCCAACTCAGCCCCAGCAGGAAAAACGCCAGTGGGTAGGTACGAAACGGCAACAACATCAACGCCAGCACCGGCGTGGCAATCAGCCATCCCATAGGCGGCAACACCGGCAAAAAGCGCAGGGCCAGCAACCCCAGCGCAAACGCGCACATCCCTGTCTTCATGAACCATCCTTTTCAAGTGATCCACTCAGTCTTAGCCGGATGCCCAGGGCGGCCTATGATGTTTTGTCACAAAGTCTGAATTTTCTGTTTATAGAATGCGGGCATACTTGCCCCTCGAACTGACCTGGACCCCTTATGCCCCGGCGCTTATTCAAACGGTACATGCCCGATCCCACGAGTATCAGGGAACATAAGTCATTACAGTTTCTCGGCACGTTGCTGCATGACCCGAACCTCTGGCACCTGAACCGGCACTCGGTCGCACGCGCAATGGCCGTGGGTTTGTTCGCCGCGTTTATCCCAATCCCGCTTCAGATGCTGTTGGCGGCAGTCCTGGCGATCACCGTGCGCGGCAATATGCCCATCGCTATCAGCCTGGTGTGGCTGACCAACCCGATTACCATGCCGGTGGTGTTTATCTGCACCTACATGACCGGCGCCTGGCTGATGAACGTGCCACCGCGCAGCCTGCCCGACGACCTCACCTGGGAATGGATCAGCGGCCAACTCAGCACCTTGTGGCAGCCGTTCCTGCTGGGTTCAGTGGTGTTGGGGCTGGTGCTGGGCGCCCTCGCCTATTGCCTGACCATGGGCTACTGGCGCTGGTGGGTGGCCCACCAGTGGAAAAAGCGCAAACAGCGCCGCGCTTAGCAGGCCCGCAAGCGCAGGTGCACGCGCAGGCCTTGCCCGGTATTTTCCGCCCACAGGCTGCCGTCCTGGCGCTGCACGGCGTTGCGGGCGATGCTCAGGCCCAGCCCGAAGCCGCCATCGCCGGGGCGTGAACCGTCCAGGCGGGTAAAAGGCGCGAAGATCCGCTCCAGGTCCCCGTCATCGATCCCGCCGCCCTGGTCCTCCAGCCAGACATGCCAATAATCACCTTCGCGACGCCCGTCCAGGCTGACCACGCCGCCCGACGGTGAGTGGCGGATAGCGTTGCGCAAGATGTTTTCCAGGGCCTGCGCCAACGCATTCAGGTTGCCTCGCACCCAGCATTCCGCCCCCAACAGGCATGGCAGCCGCGACCCCGGCCAGTCGCTCTCATAGCAGGCGTTTTCACGCAACATGTCCCACAGCGCCTGAAGCTGGATAGCTTCCTGGGGCAGCGGCGCGCGTTCGGTGTCGAGCCAGGCCAGTTGCAGGCTGTCTTCCACCAGGCGCTGCATCGCGTCGATTTCACGGCCGAGCCGCTCGCGCAGTTGCGCCAGGTCTTGCTCACTGTCACAGGCCACTCGCAGGCGACTCAGCGGGGTGCGCAGTTCATGGGACATGTCCCGCAGCAACTGTTGCTGCAACACCACGGTGCCCTGCAAACGCTCGGACATATGGTCGAACGCACGCCCCAGTTCGCCCAGCTCATCCTGGCGACTGGTGGCGTCGTGGGACAAACGCGTGTTCAACTGATCGGCACGCCAGGCATTGGCCTGCTCACGCAGTTGATTGAGGGGCATGATCAGCAGCCGATACAACCCAATACACAGCAACAGGGTAAACAGGCCGGGAATCACCCCGTTGGTCACCACCCGCCAGAACAGTTGATAGCGCCCCGGCATGAAGCGTTGCGGCAACTCGATCACCAGCGACCCCGCATGGGGGTCGCCCGGAAACGGGATCTTCAGCCACGGCAGGCCTTTGACATGCCGGCTCACCGGCCAATCCAGGCCACGCAGAAAGGTCAGGCGCTGGCTTTCGTTGTCGCTCAGCGGGATGCTGCTCAACGATTGCAGGTCATTGCCGATCACACCTATCCAGGTGCTTTCGCGCTTGCCCATCGCCTGCAGCCAGGCGTCGACGCCGGCATTGCCGCCGCGATTCCACGCCTGTTCAGCACCGACCGCGTACCCACTCAAGGTGATTCGCGCCGCATCGGACAGGTAGGCGTTCTTCTGCTCCATGTAGCGGCCCCAGGACCAGCTGAGCCAGATCATCAACAAGCAAAAGGCGATCAGCAGGCAGGCGAGTTTCCAGAATAACGAGTGCCTGCCCGGCAGCCTTTTCAACGGGCGTTCAAAGGCCGTCATCGTGACCGCTCAGCACATAGCCCTTGCCCCACACGGTGCGCACTTCGCGCTCGGTGTAGCCGATGGCCTTGAGCTTGCGGCGGATCTGGCTGATATGCATGTCGAGGCTGCGGTCATGGGGCGCATAACCGCGTTGCAGCACATGCTGGTACAAGAAAGGTTTGCTGAGGACTTCTTCACTGTTGCGGTGCAGGGTTTCCAGCAGCCGGTATTCGCTGCGGGTCAGGCCGGCCCAATGGTCCAGGTGGAAAACATCGCACAGCTCATCGTCAAAGCGCAGCGCGCGGGCATCGTCGCGCACCGGTGCCGGAATCGGCAACGGACGCCGGTCGAGGGCCACTCGACGCAGGATAGCTTCGATGCGCACGCGCAGCTCGATCATGCTGAACGGCTTGGGCAGGTAGTCATCGGCTCCCAGGCGAAAACCGCTGACGCGATCGGCTTCAGCACCCAGTGCGGACATCAGGATCACCGGGATCGAATGGCTCTGGCGCAGATGAGTGAGGATCGACAGGCCATCCATGCCCGGCAACAGGATGTCCATCAACACCACGTCAAAGGCCTGGTCGCGCGCCATCTGCAGGCCCTGCTGGCCATTCTGGCACCAGGTCACGTGGAAACCACAACGGCCCAGGTGCTCATGGACATAAGCGCCCAGCACAGGGTCATCTTCAATGGTCAGGATACTGGGTAGGCCAATTGCTGCGGGATTCATTAGTATCTGCAAGTCATTCTCAATGGCTGATTATTCAAGATTACCCCGCCCCAGGCAATCGCCACCGGGCGCCAAATGGCGCGAAGATTGCCGTATGTCATTAATTTGCAAGATTCCACGCCGCGCAAATGGCTACACTGCGCAGGTGGCGCGGGCCGGATGCCCGCGTGAATCATCGATATCAATGTGGTAGCAGGAGAGTGGCGTGCTGACAAGAATGGGGATAAAAGGCCGCGTACTGTTGCTGACCTTATTACCGACCAGCCTGATGGCCTCGTTGCTGGGCGGCTATTTCACCTGGATGCAGTTGTCGGAACTGCAGACCCAATTGCTGCAACGTGGCGAGATGATAGCCGAGCAGTTGGCGCCACTGGTGGCGCCCGCCTTGAGTGCACGCAACACCGACCTGCTGGAGCGCATCGCCACCCAATCCCTTGAGCAGCCGGACGTGCGCACCGTGTCGTTCCTCAGCCCGGACCGTGCGACCCTCGCCCACGCCGGCCCGACCATGCTCAACCAGGCACCCATCGGCAACAGCTCACACCTGTTGCAGCGCACCGGCAATGACGCCACGCGCTACCTGCTGCCGGTGTTTGGCCGCCATCGCAACCTCGCTGGCGACCTGATCCCGGATGAAGCCGACCGTCTGCTGGGCTGGGTCGAGGTGGAACTGTCCCACAACGGCATGTTGCTGCGTGGCTACCGCAGCCTGTTCGCCAGCCTGCTGCTGATCGCCATCGGCCTGATCTGCACCGCGGCACTGGCCCTGCGCATCAGCCGTACCATCAACGCGCCGATCGGCCAGATCAAGCAAGCCGTCGCCCAGCTCAAGGACGGCAACCTCGAAACCCGCCTGCCGCCCCTGGGCAGCCAGGAACTGGACCAGCTCGCCTCGGGCATCAACCGCATGGCCGAGACCCTGCAGAACGCCCAGGAAGAACTGCAACACAGTATCGACCAGGCCACCGAAGACGTACGCCAGAACCTGGAAACCATCGAGATCCAGAACATCGAGCTGGACCTGGCACGTAAGGAGGCCCTGGAGGCCAGCCGCATCAAGTCGGAGTTCCTGGCCAACATGAGCCATGAGATCCGCACACCGCTCAACGGCATCCTCGGCTTTACCCATTTATTGCAAAAGAGCGAGCTGACCCCGCGTCAACTCGACTACCTGGGCACCATCGAAAAATCCGCCGACAACCTGCTGGGCATCATCAACGAGATCCTCGACTTCTCGAAAATCGAAGCCGGCAAACTGGTCCTCGACAGCATCCCGTTCAACCTGCGGGACTTGCTGCAAGACACCCTGACCATCCTCGCCCCTGCCGCCCATGCCAAGCAGCTCGAACTGGTCAGCCTGGTCTACCGCGACACGCCGCTGGCGCTGGTGGGCGACCCGTTGCGACTCAAGCAGATTCTCACCAACCTGATCAGCAACGCGATCAAGTTCACTCGCGAAGGCACCATCGTGGCCCGGGCGATGATCGAGGACGAGCAGGAAGACAGCGTGCAATTGCGCATCAGCGTGCAGGACACCGGCATCGGCCTGTCCAGCCAGGACGTACGCGCCCTGTTCCAGGCCTTCAGCCAGGCCGACAATTCACTGTCGCGCCAACCCGGCGGTACAGGGTTGGGCCTGGTGATCTCCAAGCGCCTGATCGAACAGATGGGCGGCGAGATCGGCGTCGACAGCACGCCGGGCGAAGGCTCGGAGTTCTGGATCAGCCTGAACCTGCCCAAGACCCGCGACGACGTCGAGGACCTGCCTTCCGCGCCCCTGCTGGGTCATCGCGTGGCGGTGCTGGAAAACCACGAACTGGCACGCCAGGCGCTGCAACATCAATTGGAAGATTGCGGCCTGGAAGTCACGCCGTTCAACAGCCTGGAGAGCCTGACCAACGGCATCACCAGCGCCCATCAGACCGAGCAGGCCATTGACCTTGCGGTGCTCGGCGTCACGGCCAACGATATCCCGCCCGAGCGCCTCAACCAACACCTGTGGGACCTCGAACACCTGGGCTGCAAAGTGCTGGTGCTGTGCCCCACCACCGAACAGATGCTGTTCAACCAGTCGGTGCCCAACCCCAACAGTCAATTGCAGGCCAAGCCGGCGTGCACGCGCAAACTGCGCCGTGCCTTGTCCGACCTGATCAGCCCACGCCCGACACGCAGCGAACCCGGCGAACCGTTATCCAGCCGGGCGCCACGCGTCCTGTGCGTGGATGACAATCCGGCGAACCTGTTGCTGGTCCAGACCCTGCTGGAAGACATGGGCGCCCGGGTGCATGCCGTGGAAAGCGGTTATGCAGCCGTCGACGCAGTGAAGCAGGACACCTTCGACCTGGTGCTGATGGACGTGCAAATGCCCGGCATGGATGGCCGCCAAAGCACCGAGGCGATCCGCCAGTGGGAAAGCGAACGCAGCGGCACGCCATTGCCGGTAGTCGCCCTCACCGCCCACGCCATGGCCAACGAAAAACGCGCCTTGCTGCAAAGCGGCATGGACGACTACCTGACCAAACCCATCAGTGAACGCCAACTGGCCCAGGTGGTGCTGAAATGGACCGGCCTGGCCCTGCGCAATCAGAGTCCGGAGCGTGCGACCGACAACCTCGGCCCTGGCGTGAAACTGCCGGTGCTCGACCACGAAGAAGGGCTGCGCCTGGCGGCCGGCAAAGCGGACCTGGCGGCGGATATGCTCGCGATGTTGCTGGCTTCCCTGGAGGCCGACCGCCTGGCCATCACCCAGGCCCGTGAGGCCAATGACAACAACGCCCTGATCGAACGCGTGCATCGCCTGCACGGCGCAACGCGTTACTGCGGCGTACCGCAACTGCGGGCATGCTGCCAGCGCGCCGAAACCCTGCTCAAGCAGGACGACGCCAAGGCCATGCATGCGCTGGACGAACTGGACATGGCGATTGCCCGGCTGGCCAGTGAGGCGCGGGTCAGCGCCTGAAGCTACTTTGACGCCGATCAATTGTGGGAGGGGGCTTGCCCCCGATAGCGTCGCATCAGTCGAAGCATCTGTAGCTGACACACCCTAATCGGGGGCAAGCCCCCTCCCACAGTTGTCCAGCATTTCCAACAGATTAATTGCGGGGAGCCTTTTGATGCGCGTGATTCTTTTCAGCAGCCAAACCTACGACCGCGACAGCTTTCTCGGCGAACCATTGCCGCCTGGCCTGGAGCTGCAATTCCAACCCGCACGGCTCAACCTCGACACCGTGGCTTTGGCCGAACATCACGAAGTGGTCTGCGCCTTTATCAACGATGACCTCAGCGCCCCGGTGCTGGAACAGTTGGCCAAGGGCGGCACACGGTTGATCGCCCTGCGCTCGGCGGGCTACAACCATGTGGACCTGCCCGTCGCCAAGCGCCTGGGCCTGACCATCGTGCGCGTGCCGGCCTATTCGCCCCATGCGGTGGCCGAACACGCGGTCGCGCTGATTCTCGCCCTCAACCGTCGCCTGCACCGCGCCTACAACCGCACCCGCGACGGCGATTTCAGCCTGCATGGCCTCACCGGTTTCGACCTGGTCGGCAAGACCGTCGGCGTGGTCGGCACCGGGCAGATCGGCGCCACCTTCGCCAAAATCATGGCCGGCTTCGGTTGCCAGTTGCTCGCCTACGACCCCTTCCCCAACCCGCAGGTACAGGCCTTGGGTGCACGCTACGTGAGCCTGCCCGAACTGTTGGCCCAGGCGCAGATCATCAGCCTGCACTGCCCGTTGACGGCCGACAGCAAGCATCTGATCAACGCCCGTTCCCTGGCGCAGATGCAAACCGGTGCGATGCTGATCAACACCGGTCGCGGTGGCCTGGTCGACACCCCGGCGCTGATCGAGGCGCTCAAGGAAGGCCAGCTCGGCTACCTTGGGCTGGATGTGTATGAGGAAGAAGCGCAGTTGTTTTTCGAGGACCGCTCCGACCTGCCCTTGCAGGACGACGTACTTGCACGCCTGCTGACCTTCCCCAACGTGATCATTACCGCGCACCAGGCGTTTCTCACCTGCGAGGCCCTGGCCGCCATCGCCGGCACCACGTTGGCCAACATTGCCGCGTGGGCCGATGGCCGGGCGCAGAACCTCGTCGAAGGATGATCAGCGGTCACATACCAGGCTCATGATGAGCCAGCACCCGTGATAGGATGCCGCGCCTATTTGGAGGATCCATGGCCGAACACGATTTCCGCTTCAGTTTGCTGAGCCCGCAACACACCCTGATCGAATGCCGCGCCCTGGTGCCGGGCCGTTACCAGGTCACCGGCAACGGTGGTTCGATCAAGCATGGCGACGTGCTGATCGTCTCCCTGCGCGGCAGTAAAACCCTGTCGATGCGCCTCACCGTCGAAGGTGACGCGCGCTACTCCATCCGCCCGGCAGGCCAATGGGTCGCCATGGCCCAGGGGCCGAAGTTCGGCGAGTTGGAGATTCACACCTGGAAGGTCAACTGCGACAGCTGCGACGCCGTGTTGGACTTCGAGTTTGCAGTGGAAACCAAGCTGAGCAAAGAGCCACTTCAACCCGCCGCCAATGCGCGGATCGCCGAGTTGGGCTGGGCCAGCGAGGGCGACAAGCACCGCTGCCCGAAATGCCAGAAGGCTGCGCAATGAGAGGCCTGTTGCTGCTTGCCGCCCTCGGGGCGGGCCTGACCGGCTGCGCCGGCGACGCGGTCAAGCTCCAGCAGGATCACAGCTACGTAGTGGAATGGATTGGTGAGCGGCCGCTGATGGACTACGCGCACCTGACCGTCACCCTCGGCGCCGATGGCCGCGCCTACGGCAATGGCGGCTGCAACCATTGGTTCGCGCCTTACACCGTCGAGGGCAAAAAGCTCAGCTTCGGCCAGATCGGCAGCACCCGCAAGCTCTGCGCCGAAGCCTTGATGGAGCAGGAGCACCGCTTCTTCCAGGCACTGCAAGGCGTACAGCGCTGGGATATCTCGCCGATCGAGCAGACGCGCTTCTGGCCGGCCGAGGGCAAGCCAATACGCTTGTGGCTCGAAGAAGGCTGATACCGCCGATCGGTAGGTTGGTGGGATCCATATGTGGGAGGGGGCTTGCCCCCGATGGCGGTGCAACAGTCAACTGATGTATTGACTGACACACAGCTATCGGGGGCAAGCCCCCTCCCACATTTGTTTTGAATTGTGGCTTTAGCCGCGCAGGGCCTTGAGCTTGGCCAGCACGCCTTCCGCCGTCTGCTCGCCCATCAACGTCTCGCGCACCTTGCCCTTGTCATCGATGATGTAGGTCACCGGCAACGCTTCGCTACGCGGAATATCGAATATCTCTTCCGGGTTCTGCGCCAGCACCGTGAACTTGATGCCCAGCTTGTCGCTGGCGGCTTTCAGCTCTTCGCCCTGCACATTGTCGAAGTTGACCCCGAACACACCCACATTCTGCGCCTTCAGCTGTGCGACCAGTGCGTTGAGCTCAGGGATTTCCGTGCGGCACGGGCCACACCATTCGGCCCAGTAATTGACCACCAGCCACTGCTTGTCCAAGCGTTCGGCCGCCACCTTCTGGCCGTATTGGTCAACGCCGTAATCGTTACCGCAGCCGCTGAGCAGCAGGGTTGAGATGATCGCCAATGCACCGATCAGTCGCCTTGTCATGGGGTAATCCTTCGCAAAAATGAACGTTGGCTGCGACCTATCGCCTCTTACGGTTTAAGGACGGGTCGCTGCGCGGGTAGAATACCCGCCACCTTACGCAAGATGCGACCCGCACATGACCGATCTGACGCTTTATCACAACCCGCGCTGCTCGAAATCCCGCGGTGCGCTGCAACTGCTGGAAGCCCGTGGCCTCACCCCCACCGTCGTACGCTACCTGGAAACCCCGCTGGATGCCGCGCAACTCAAGGCGCTGCTCGGCAAACTGGGTATCAGCGCGCGCCAACTGCTGCGCAGCGGTGAAGATGAATACAAGGCGCTCAACCTGGCTGACGCCAGCCTCAGCGAAGCCCAGTTGATCGCCGCCATTGCCGATCACCCGCAATTGATGGAACGCCCGATCCTGGAAACCGCCGACAAAGCTATCATCGGCCGTCCGCCGGAAAACGTACTGGAGATCCTGCCGTGACGTCGCCGTATGTGCTGGTGCTGTATTACAGCCGCAACGGCTCGGTGAGCGAAATGGCCCGGCAGATTGCCCGAGGCATCGAGCAAGGCGGGATGGAGGCGCGCCTGCGCACCGTGCCGGCGATCTCCACCGAGTGCGAAGCAGTGGCACCGAGCATTCCGGATGAAGGCGCGTTGTATGCCAGCCTCGACGACCTGAAACACTGCTCCGGCCTGGCCTTGGGCAGCCCAACCCGCTTCGGCAATATGGCGGCGCCGCTCAAGTACTTCATCGACGGCACCAGCAACCTGTGGCTCACCGGCGCCCTCGTCGGCAAGCCCGCGGGTGTGTTTACCTCCACCGCCAGCCTGCACGGCGGCCAGGAAACCACGCTGATGTCGATGCTGCTGCCGTTGCTGCACCACGGCATGCTGATCACCGGCCTGCCCTACAGCGAACAGGCCTTGCTCGATACCCAGGGCGGCGGCACGCCGTATGGCGCCAGCCACCACGCCGGGCCTGACGGCAAGCGCATGCTCGACCAGCACGAGATCGCCCTGTGTCGCGCCTTGGGCCTGCGCCTGGCGAACACCGCCACCTTGCTGGAGGGCGGTCGTGGCCAGGAAGCCTAAAGTCCTGCCGCCCCAGGCGTGGTTGGAGCCACGGGTCAAGGTGGCTCGCGCACTCAGCCTGCTGGCGTTTTTTGGCCTGGTTAGTTTGCTCTGCGTGTATTACCTGTTCGTCGCCGACCTGCACGGCGCACGGCCGTGGGTGATCCTGCTGATCGAACTGGTGCCGCTGCTGGTGCTGACGCCCGGCATGCTGCTGGGCAGCGCGCGCGGCCATTCGTGGATGTGCTTTGTGGTGAACCTGTATTTCATCAAGGGCGCGCTGGCGGCGTATGACCCGAACCGGCAGTGGTTCGGGGTGCTGGAAATGCTGGCGAGCCTGGCGGTGTTTTGTACGGCATTGTTGTATGTGCGCTGGCGGCATCAGTTGAACCGACAGCTGGCAGCGGCCTGAAGTCCCTCATCGGGGGCAAGCCCCCTCCCACACTGTTACCGCGCCGCCTATCCAATGTGGGAGGGGGCTTGCCCCCGATGGCACCACCCCGGCCTCAATGGTTGACGGTGTACGCCAACATCATCGACAACTGGCACATCGGCCGCCCGCTCTCGGCGTGCCACTGATTGAACGCACCCTGCACCGTCGCCAGGTCGCGCAGGCTGGTCGGCGCCTTATCGACGATCTTCTGCGCGTTCAACGCCGCCACCACGTCATCACTCGGCACAAAGGTGTCCTTGCCGACCATGCGCAAAAAGCGCGGCGCGGACAGCCCGCCGAGCTGGTGGCCGTGCTTGCTCAGGTACTTCCACAGCCCGACGATGTCGGTCACCGGCCAATCGGCGATGAACGCGCCAAAGCTGCCCTTCTCCTGCTGGATATCGAGGATCATCTGCGCGTTGCGCGGCACGCTCTTGAGCTTGCCCAGGTGGCGGATGATGCTGGTGTCCTGCATCAGCCGCTCCAGGTGCTCTGCGCCCATCAGCACTACCTTTTCCGGATCGAAGCCGAAAAATACCTTTTCGAACGCCGGCCACTTGGCGTCCACCACACTGTGCTTCAAGCCCGCACGAAACACGCGCAGCGCCAAGGTCGACAGGTAGCGATCATCGCTGATCTTGCGTAATTGCGCCGCAGTCTTGGGCACAGGCAGGTGGGCTTCCAGCTCGGCCGCCGAACCGAAGCGATTCAGACAATATTCGTGCAGCCACTTGTAATCGCGCATGCCCTCTCCTGGCAATTGAATTGAAAACGGCGCCCGCGAGCGCCGTGTGTCAGAGCCTTGAAGGGACTCAGAGGTTCACAACATTGACGAAGCGCGACGCGGCGGTTTCATCAATTTTCAGGCTGGTGAAGTCAAACAGGTTGCGGTCGGCCAATTGCGAAGGGATCACGTTCTGCAGGCTGCGGAAGATGCTTTCGGTACGGCCCGGGGTCTTGCGTTCCCAGTCCAGCAGCATTTCCTTGACCACCTGGCGTTGCAGATTCTCCTGGGAACCACACAGGTTGCACGGGATGATCGGGAATTGCTTGAAGTCGGAGTAGGCCTGGATGTCTTTCTCGTTGCAATACGCCAGCGGGCGGATCACCACGTTGCGCCCGTCATCGGCACGCAGCTTGGGCGGCATGGCCTTGAGCGAGCCGTTGAAGAACATATTGAGGAAGAAGGTCTCGACGATGTCGTCGCGATGGTGACCCAGGGCCATTTTGGTCGCGCCGATTTCATCGGCGAAGGTGTATAGCGTGCCACGGCGCAGGCGTGAGCACAGCGAGCAGGTGGTCTTGCCTTCCGGAATCAGATCCTTGACCACCGAATAGGTGTCTTTCTCAACAATGTGGTACTCGATGCCCAGCTCCTTGAGGTAGGCCGGCAGCACGTGCTCGGGAAAACCCGGTTGTTTCTGGTCCATGTTGACGGCAACGATCTCGAACTTGATCGGCGCGACCTTTTGTAGGTGCAGCAGCACGTCGAGCATGGTGTAGCTGTCTTTGCCGCCGGAGAGGCAGACCATGACCTTGTCGCCGTCCTCGATCATATTGAAATCGGCGACCGCTTCACCAGCCAGGCGACGCAGGCGTTTTTGCAGTTTGTTCTGGTTGACCGTAAGAGTGCCCATGGCGCTTGGATCCGCTAGAGGTGTGTGACGAAAAGCCGAGTATTTTACCGGTAAGAATCACCGAGTTCCATTGTGGGAGGGGGCTTGCCCCCGATTGCGGCGTCTCAGCGACTCATTGATAGCTGACACAACGCCATCGGGGGCAAGCCCCCTCCCACTATGATCAGCGTCCAGTCAAAAGACCTCAGCGCGATTAACCCCAACGTTTACAGCGCAATTTGCTCTAAAGGCCCTACAGTTATTCAGGCTATCCCTTCCTATACTGCGACTAGAGGTCGCACAGCTATCCAGGACCTTTGAGGCCATTTGGCCCGTGGGCGCTCCGATGGGGGGCGATGGCAATAACGACAGGAGTGACTGGCATGATCCATCACGTCGTGGGGCTTTTTACCCATCCCGACCAGGAATGGCGGGAAATCCGTGGCGATAAAGAAGAAAGCATCGGCCACATGTACCTCACCCATACCTTGATTCTTGCGGCGATTCCCGCCGTATCCGCGTTTATCGGCACCACCCAGATCGGCTGGGTCATCGGCAACCGCGCGCCGGTGATGCTGACCCAGGAAAGCGCATTGTGGATGACCCTGATGTCCTACGCCGCGATGCTCGGTGGCGTGGCGGTGATGGGCGCGTTCATTCACTGGATGGCGCGCACCTACGACGCCAATCCCAGCATGGCGCGCTGTGTGGCGTTTGCCACCTACACCGCCACACCGCTGTTCATTGGCGGGCTGGCGGCGCTCTATCCACACATGTGGCTGGGCATGGTGGTGGGCACGGCGGCCATCTGTTACACGGTGTACCTGCTATACGTTGGCGTGCCGACCTTTATGAACATCGATCCGGATGAAGGCTTCCTGTTTTCCAGTTCCATACTGGCGGTAGGATTGGTGGTACTGGTAGCGATCATGGCCTTTACCGTGATCGTCTGGGGCCTGGGCGTAGGTCCCATCTACACCAACTGAGCGGAAAAAAACCCAGGCAAAGCCACCGCAAGGTGGCTTTGTGCATCATGCATGACCATTCGGCGCCTGACAGATTCGGAAACACCCAGCTTTGCGGCATACTGGACATCTCTGGAGATATGTACAGCATGCCCGAGCAACTCAATACCCGCGTCGAAGATTGTTTCCTGCTAGCCGAATCCTTTTTCAAACGAAGCTTCAAACGCCCTCAGGTCAGCCTCAAGCTGCGGGGCCAGAAGGCCGGTGTCGCGCATTTGCACGAGAACCTGCTGCGCTTCAACCCACAGCTGTACCGTGAAAACAGCCAACATTTCCTGAAGCAGACCGTCGCCCATGAAGTGGCGCACCTGATTGCCCACCAATTGTTTGGCGAACGCATCCAGCCCCACGGCGAGGAATGGCAATTGATCATGCGCGGGGTCTACGAACTGCCGCCGGACCGTTGCCACACCTATGCCGTGAAGCGCCGCCAGGTCACTCGCTATATCTACAAGTGCCCGTGCGCAGACAGTGACTTTCCGTTTTCGTCACAGCGCCATGGGATGGTCGCCCAGGGTCGAAGGTATTTGTGTCGGCGGTGCCGGCAGACCTTGGTGTTTACCGGCGAAACCCGGGTGGAGTGAGGGCCTCATCGGGGGCAAGCCCCCTCCTACATAGTGACCGCGCCGCCGACCCAGTGTGGGAGGGAGCTTGCTCCCGATGGCGCCGGTCCAGTCACCCGACTACCTTGGCCCGCCGCAAAGCCTCTATCCGCTGAACACTGAACCCCAACTCCGCCAGCACCTCATCACTGTGCGCCCCCACGGCGGCGCCAATATGCCTGGGCTCAGGCAGCCCCTCGGAGAACTTTAGCGGGCACGCCAATTGCGCCTGGGTCGAACCATCGCCCCGTGGCACCTGGCTGACCAGTTGCCGCGCTTTAAGCTGCGGATGCTCCACCGCTTCACTCAGGCTCAACACCGGCTCCACACACGCATCCACCCCGGCAAACAACTCACACAACTCATCAAAGCTGCGTTTCTCGAATTCAACCTGCAGTGCCTGCTTGAGTGCGGGCGACAAGCCCAGCGCCGCCAACTCCGGCCGTCCCAGCGCGCCACAGAGCTGCTGCATAAACCCAGGCTCCAGGCTGCCCACTGACATCCAACGCCCGTCCCGCGAGCGGTAATAATCGTAAAAGCTGCCACCGTTCAGCACATGGCTTTCGCATTCAGGCTCGACGTCGCACGCCAGGTAGCCCGCGCCGGCCATGGCGTTCAGGCTGAACGAGCAGTCGGTCATGCTCACATCCAGAGACTGGCCGACCCCGCTCTGCTGCCGGGCGATGACTGCCGCGAGCAGCCCCACCACCGCATGCAGCGAGCCCCCGCCCACGTCCGCCAACTGCACGCCCAGTGGCAACGGTCCACTGTCCTGGCGCCCGGTGTAGCTGGCGATTCCGGCCAGCGCCAGGTAATTGATGTCATGCCCGGCGCGGTCCTTATACGGGCCGGTCTGACCGTAACCGGTGATCGACACATAAATGAGCCGGGGATTGATCGCCTTCAACGCCTCATAGCCCAAGCCCAGGCGCTCCATCACCCCAGGCCGGAACTGTTCGAGGACGATGTCGTAGTCCTTGACCAGCGTCCGCACGATCTCCAGCGCCTCGACCTGCTTGAGGTCCAGCGCCAGGCTGCGCTTATTGCGGTTGAGGTAGGCGTGGCTGGCCGACGTGCCCTGGTCGTGGGGCGGCAGTACGCGCAACAGGTCCATGCGCGTGGGCGATTCGATGCGCAGCACCTCGGCGCCCATGTCCGCCAGCATCAGCGACGCGAACGGGCCAGGCAGCAAGGTGGAAAAATCCAGCACTTTGAGGGACGCCAATGGACCTGACATGGGCACTCCATTTCGGTTTTGAATGCCCACAGACTAGGCAGCCTTGCGCCAGTCGGC
Source organism: Pseudomonas sp. FBCC-B1565 (assembly GCF_059133265.1). Classification (NCBI taxonomy): domain Bacteria; kingdom Pseudomonadati; phylum Pseudomonadota; class Gammaproteobacteria; order Pseudomonadales; family Pseudomonadaceae; genus Pseudomonas; species Pseudomonas sp. FBCC-B1565. The sequence goes on along the minus strand of NZ_CP101438.1, from coordinate 2,562,780 downwards.
AATCGCCGGAACAGTCACCAACAGTGACCGTTTTGATCACGGCGGGCTTTTTCGTGGCGGCGGCTTTATCATTGGCCCACGTTTGCTTGCAGAGTGTTCCATGAAGTTTGCGATTGCAGTGTTTTGTGCCGCCCATGCGCCCTCCTCGCGCCGCGCCCTGCTGTTCACCCAGGCGGCGCTGGCCGGCGGGCATGAGATTGTGCGGCTGTTTTTCTATCAGGACGGCGTGTACAGCGCGTCCAATTCGGTGGTTGCGCCCCAGGATGAGCAGGACATCGCCCGTCAATGGCGGGAGTTTGTCAGCGCGCATCAACTCGACAGCGTGGTGTGCATCGCTGCCGCCTTGCGCCGTGGCGTGCTCAACCAGGAAGAAGCCACGCGTTATCAACGCAGTGCGGTCAACCTCGATGCGCCGTGGGAGCTGTCGGGCTTGGGGCAATTGCATGACGCCGCGCAGGCCGCCGACCGCCTGATCTGTTTTGGAGGGCCGTGACATGTCCAAATCCTTGCTGGTCATCAGCCGCCAGGCGCCGTGGTCCGGCCCCAGCGCGCGCGAAGCGCTGGACATCGTGCTGGCCGGGGGCGCGTTCGATCTGCCCATTGGCCTGCTGTTCCTCGATGACGGCGTGTTCCAGCTGGCGCCGCATCAAGACGCCAAGGCCGTGCAGCAAAAGGACCTCAGCGCCAATCTGCACGCGCTGGGCCTGTTCGGTATCGACGAGGTATTCGCCTGTAGCCATAGCCTGGCCGAGCGCGGCCTCACGACGCCTGCCAGCGCACAGCCGCTGGACAGTGCTGCGATCTCCCAGTTGATTGACCGTTACGACCAGGTGATAACCCTCTGATGTCGACTCTGCATGTGGTTTCCCACTCCCCGTTTACCGATAGCCGCCTGGACAGCTGCCTGCGTATCTGTGGCGTAAATGACGCCATCCTGCTCTGCGGCGACGGCGCCTACGGGTTGCACAACGCGGCGCTGCACACCAAAGGCATGAAAGTGTTTGTACTGGCCGAAGACATGCAGGCGCGCAACCTGCCACTGCCCGACTGGGCCGACAGCGTGGACTACCCAGGCTTCGTGCAGTTGTCGCTCGACTACGACAAGGTCAACAGCTGGCTATGAACACCCTGACCGTAGGCACTCGCAGCCTGGAACTGGACAAGGACGGCTACCTTGTCGACCTGAACGCGTGGTCCGAAGAAGTCGCCAACGCCCTGGCCGCCGCCGAACCGCTGGCGTTGACCGCGGACCATTGGGAAATCCTCACACTGCTGCGCCAGTTCTATGCCGAATTCCAGCTGTCACCCGCCACGCGCCCGCTGATCAAGTACACCGCCTTGAAGCTGGGCCCGGAAAAGGGCAACAGCCTGCACCTCAACAAACTGTTCAACGGCACTCCCGCCAAACTCGCCGCCAAGCTGGCGGGCCTGCCCAGGCCGACGAATTGCTTATGACCGACTTTGCCCCGCTGACCCTTGAAACCCCTGCCGAACACCCGTTTGCGCAATTCGTGCGCATCCTGGGCAAAGGCAAGCGCGGTGCGCGCAACCTCACCCGTGAGGAGGCGCGCGAAGCCATGGGCATGCTGCTCGACGAAAAAGTCGAGGACACCCAGCTCGGCGCCTTCCTCATGCTGCTGCGCCACAAGGAAGAAAGCCCGGAAGAACTGGCCGGTTTCACCGAAGCCGTACGCGAACGCCTGAACGCTCCGGCGCTGAATGTGGACGTCGACTGGCCGACCTACGCCGGCAAGAAACGCCACCTGCCGTGGTACCTGCTGGCAGCCAAGTGCCTGGCGCAAAACGGCGTGCGCATCCTGATGCACGGCGGCGGCGCCCACACGGCGGGACGGCTGTACACCGAGCAATTGCTGGAGGGTTTGCAGATCCCGCTGTGCCGCAACTGGCAGCAGGTCGAAGCCGCCTACGCACGCGGCAGCCTGGCCTTTATCCCGCTGGGTGACTGGGCGCCGCAGTTGCAACGCATGATCGACCTGCGCAACACCCTGGGCCTGCGCTCGCCGATCCACTCCCTGGCGCGCTTGCTCAACCCCTTGAATGCGCGCCTTGGCCTGCAAAGTATTTTCCATCCGGGTTACCAGGGCGTGCACCGCGATGCCAGCGGCCTGCTCGGCGACAATGTAATCGTGGTGAAGGGCGACGGCGGCGAGATCGAGATCAATCCCGACTCGGCCAGTCACCTGTACGGCACCACTGGAGGCGAAAGCTGGGACGAAGAGTGGCCCGCCCTCTCCGCCCAGCGCCACGTCAAACCGGCCACACTCGAACCTGAGCATCTGAAAGCGCTGTGGCGCGGTGATGTCGAGGACAGCTACCCACAACTGGCCCTGATCGCGACCATGGCCCTAGCCTTGCGTGGCCTGGGTCATTCACGGGAACAAGCGTTCGCCCTGGCCCAGCAATACTGGGACGCGCGGGACAAATCGATTTAATCGATGATTAACCCCCGGTCTTTGCGCTTTTAGTTCGAACTCATCCCTTTAGACTGGGCTCCAACGCTTATTAGCCTAGGAGCCAGTCATGGGTTTGCTGATCGAAGGACGCTGGAAAGACCAGTGGTACGAAAGTAGCGCGGACGGCGCGTTCCAGCGCGAACAGGCGCAACGCCGCCACTGGGTCACCGCCGATGGCGCGCCCGGCCCGAGTGGCGAAGGCGGCTTCAAAGCCGAGGCCGGTCGCTACCACCTCTATGTCTCCCTGGCCTGCCCGTGGGCCCATCGCACGCTGATCCTGCGCAAGCTCAAGGGCCTGGAAAGCCTGATCGACGTGTCGGTGGTCAGCTGGCTGATGCTGGAAAACGGCTGGACCTTCGACAAGGCCCACGGTTCCACCGGCGACAAGCTGGGTGATTTCGACTTCATGCACCAGCGCTATACCGCCGACACCGCCGATTACACCGGACGCGTCACCGTTCCGGTGCTGTGGGACAAAAAGCTCAAGCGCATCGTCAGCAATGAATCGGCGGAGATCATCCGCATGTTCAACGACGCCTTCAATGAATTGACCGGCAACACCCTGGACTTCTACCCCCAGCCGCTGCGCACGACCATTGACGCGTTGAACGAACGCATTTACCCGGCAGTGAACAACGGCGTATACCGCGCAGGCTTCGCCACCTCACAGCAAGCGTATGAAAGTGCGTTTGATGATGTGTTCGCCGAGCTGGATCATCTGGAACAGCACTTGGGCGACCATCGTTACCTGGCCGGTGAATACCTGACCGAGGCAGATGTGCGGCTGTTCACCACGCTGATTCGTTTTGATGCGGTGTACTACAGCCACTTCAAATGCAATTTGCGCAGGATTGCGGATTATCCGAATTTGTCGAATTGGTTGAGGGAGCTGTATCAGTGGCCGGGAGTGGCGGAGACGGTGGATTTTGCGCACATCAAGGGGCATTACTATGCCAGCCATCGCACGATCAATCCGACAGGGATTGTGCCGAAGGGGCCGTTGCAGGGGTTTGATGAACAGCACGATCGGAAGCAATTGATTGGCAAAGGCGTGTGGAACTGATCCGACGTATTGGCTGGCTTTTAGGGCCTCATCGGGGGCAAGCCCCCTCCCACACTGGAATGCAGTCCAATGTGGGAGGGGGCTTGCCCCCGATGCTTTCAAGGCTCAGACCTGGGACTGCGCGCCCTCAAACCACTTCAGCTTCTCGCGCAACACCACCACCTCACCCACGATCACCAGTGTCGGCGCATGCACTTCATGCTCCGCCACCATGCGTGGCAAATCGGCGAGGGTGCCGGTGAACACGCGCTGATTGGACGTGGTGCCCTGCTGGATCAACGCTGCGGGGGTGTCCGATGCACGCCCGTGCTTGATCAGCTGTTCGCAGATGATCGGCAAGCCGATCAAGCCCATGTAGAACACCAGAGTCTGCGAAGGTCCCACCAGGTCATGCCAGGGCAGGTCCGAGGTCCCGTCCTTCAAATGCCCGGTGATAAAACGCACCGACTGCGCATAGTCGCGATGGGTCAGCGGAATCCCGGCATATGCCGCGCAACCGCTGGCCGCGGTGATCCCCGGCACCACCTGGAACGGGATGCCATGGGCGGCCAGTTCCTCGATCTCTTCGCCACCACGACCAAAGATGAACGGATCGCCACCCTTGAGGCGCAGCACGCGCTTGCCCTGCTTGGCCAGGTCCACCAATTGCTGGTTGATCTGGTCTTGCGGTACGGCATGATCAGCGCGACGTTTGCCGACATAGATGCGCTCGGCATCACGGCGGCACAGTTCGAGAATCGCCGGTGCAACCAGGCGGTCATACAGCACAACGTCGGCTTGCTGCATCAGGCGCAGGGCACGGAAGGTCAGCAGGTCGGGATCACCCGGACCCGCGCCCACCAAATAAACCTCGCCCGGCGCATAAGGCGGCGCGCCGTTGACCTTTTCGATCAGCAGGCGCTCGGCCTCATCACCCTGCCCGGCCAACTGGCGGTCAGCAATCGGGCCCTGGAACACTTCTTCCCAGAACGCACGACGCTGCTGCACATCCGGGTACAAGCCTTTGACCTGGGCACGAAAACGCGCCGCCAGCCCGGCCAGTTGACCGTAGGTGGACGGAATCCAGGTTTCCAGCTTGGCGCGGATCAAGCGCGCCAGCACCGGCGCATCGCCGCCGCTGGACACTGCGATCACCAACGGTGAACGGTCGACAATCGCCGGGAAGATCACGCTGCACAAGGCTGGCGCATCGACCACGTTGACCGGCACGCAACGACGCTTGGCATCGCTGGACACTTGCGCGTTCAGCGGCTCGTCGTCGGTTGCCGCGATGATCAGGGTGCAAGCATCGAGGTCGGCCTCCTGATAGCCGCGCAGAATCAGTTCCCCGCCACTGCCCAGTACCAGTTCACGCAACTGGTCTTCGATCTGGGGAGCAACCACCCGCAGCACCGCCCCGGCGTCGGCCAGCAGCCGGGATTTGCGCAAGGCAATCTCCCCGCCACCGACGACCAGCACACGACTGCCGCGCAGGTTATGAAACAGCGGCAGAAATTCCATTTAGCGAATGACCTCAACGCCCGCCATGTACGGCTTGAGCACTTCCGGCACACGGATCGAGCCGTCAGCCTGCTGGTAGTTTTCCAGCACGGCCACCAGGGTACGGCCAACCGCCAGGCCGGAACCGTTGAGGGTGTGCACCAGCTCCGGCTTGCCGGTTTCCGGGTTGCGGAAACGCGCCTGCATGCGACGGGCCTGGAAATCACCGCAGTTGGAGCACGACGAAATCTCGCGGTACTTGTCCTGGCTCGGCACCCAGACTTCGAGGTCGTAGGTCTTCACGGCGCTGAAGCCCATGTCGCCAGTGCACAGCGCCAGTACGCGGTACGGCAGCTCCAGCAGTTGCAGGACACGCTCGGCGTTGGCGGTCAGGCCTTCCAGTGCGTCCATGGAGGTCGATGGCTCGACGATCTGCACCATCTCGACCTTGTCGAACTGGTGCTGGCGGATCATGCCGCGGGTGTCGCGGCCGGAGGCGCCGGCTTCGCTACGGAAGCACGGGCTGTGGGCGACGAACTTGATCGGCAGTTGCTTGGCGTCGAGGATCTCGCCGGAGACGATGTTGGTCAGCGACACTTCGGCGGTCGGGATCAGGTACAGGTCGGCTTCGCCGTCGCGGCTGATCTTGAACAGGTCTTCTTCGAACTTCGGCAACTGGCTGGTGCCCATCAGCGCCGGCGCCTGCACCAGGTACGGGGTGTAGGCCTCTTCGTAACCGTGCTCGCCGGTGTGCAGGTTGATCATGAACTGCGCCAGGGCACGGTGCAGGCGTGCAACCGGGCCACGCAGCAGCGAGAAGCGCGCGCCGGACATCTTGGCGGCGGTTTCGAAATCCAGGCCACCGCTCAGTTCGCCCAGGGCGACGTGGTCCTTGATCTCGAAATCAAAGGCTTTCGGCGTACCCCAGCGACGCACTTCGACGTTGCCGTCTTCGTCTGCGCCGATCGGCACGGATTCGTGCGGAATGTTAGGGATGCCCAGCAGGATCGAATCCAGCTCGGACTGGATCTTTTCCAGCTCGACCTTACCCTCGGACAGCTCGGTGCCCATGCGCTCGACATCCGCCATCAACGGCGCGATGTCTTCGCCGCGCTGCTTGGCCTGACCAATGGATTTGGAACGCGCATTACGCTCAGCCTGCAGTGCTTCGGTGCGGGTCTGGACGGTCTTGCGCTGTTCTTCCAGCGCTTCGATGCGCGCAACATCCAAGGCAAAGCCACGGGATGCCAGGCGGTCCGCTACGTCCTGAAGGTTGCTACGTAACAGTTTGGAATCGAGCATGTCGGTCTCTCGTTTATCAAAGTTTGGTCAAGGACAGGCCGGCCCAGGTGGCGAGCAGCCCGCCGAATACGCTGATGGCCGCATAGCCAATTGCCAGCGGCACTTGCCCGCTTTCCAGCAGGCGCACGGTATCCAGTGAAAAGGATGAAAAAGTCGTCAGGCCGCCAAGAAAGCCAACCATCAGGCCGGCACGTACCTCGATAGGCACTTCCGGGCGCAGCAAAAACAGGCCGTATAACACGCCGATCAACAGGCAGCCCACGATATTAACGGCGAGCGTCGCCGTATAGAAGTGTTTCGGCCAATTGGCGTTGATCCAATTGCCCGTGGCAAAGCGCAGCAGTGTACCTGCGATACCACCTGCCGAAACGGCGACGACCAAAGGAATCATGACTTTCTCCGCTGCCGGGGGCTCAGGCGGTCGAGGGTGGCAAGGTGATTGAGCTTTTCACCGATCTTCAGCTCCAGGCCACGGGGCACCGGCTGGTAGAGCGGCAACGGCTCAAGCTCATCGGGGAAATAGTCTTCACCGGCCGCGTAGGCATCCGGCTCATCGTGGGCGTAACGGTATTCATCGCCATAACCCAGCTGCTTCATCAACTTGGTCGGCGCATTGCGCAAGTGCATCGGCACTTCGAGCGAGCCATATTCGGCGGCAGCACGCAGTGCGGACTTGAAGCCCATGTACACCGCATTGCTTTTTGGCGCGCAGGCCAGGTAGGTAATGGCCTGGGCCACCGCCAACTCACCTTCCGGGCTGCCAAGTCGCTCTTGTACGTCCCACGCCGCCAGGCACAGGCTCAGTGCACGCGGGTCGGCGTTGCCGATGTCTTCGCTGGCCATGCGCACCACGCGACGTGCGAGGTACAGCGGGTCGCAACCGCCGTCGATCATGCGTGCGAACCAGTAGAGCGCACCATCGGGGTTGGAACCGCGCACGGATTTGTGCAGCGCCGAGATCTGGTCGTAGAAGGCTTCACCGCCCTTGTCGAAGCGGCGGCGCGTGTCGCCGAGCAGGCTTTGCAGGAGGTCGACGCCAATCTCAGCGCCGTCTTCGGCCAGGTCGGAGGCGTTTTCCAACAGATTGAGAAAACGGCGCCCATCGCCATCGGCAGCCGTCAGCAGGATCTTGAAGCCCTCTTCACTCACGCTCAGTTGGCGCTTGCCCAAGCCCTTGTCTTCGTTCAAGGCACGCTGCAACAGCTTTTGCATCGCCGCCTCGTCCAGGCTTTTCAGCACATAGACCCGTGCCCGCGACAGCAAGGCGTTGTTCAATTCAAACGAAGGGTTCTCAGTGGTGGCACCGATAAAGATCAGCGTGCCGTCCTCCACATAGGGCAGGAACGCATCCTGTTGCGACTTGTTGAAGCGATGCACTTCGTCGACGAACAGGATGGTGCGCTTGCCGTACTGCCCGGCCTGCTGCTTGGCGACTTCCACCGCCTGTCGGATCTCCTTGACCCCGGCGAGTACCGCCGAGACCGTTTCGAAGTGCGCATCCGAGACTTTTGCCAAGAGCCGCGCCAGGGTGGTCTTGCCCACCCCCGGCGGCCCCCAGAAAATCATCGAGTGCAGCGCGCCCTGCTCCAGGGCTTCACGCAGGGGCTTGCCGCGAGCGAGCAGGTGTTCCTGACCGACGTACTCATCCAGGTTGGTCGAACGCAGGCGTGCGGCCAATGGCTGGGCAATCGGGTCACTTCGAAACAGATCCATGGGCAGCGTTTGAAACCTCTGGGGAATTTATTCCTGGATCACGTCGGCACCCTTGGGGATGTCGAACTTGAACTTGGACGCCGGTACCGGCTGGTTGGCCTTGACCCCGGAGAACAGGATATCGGTGCGCTGGCCGACACTGTCGATCAGGCGCATGTTGTTGATCACGCCGTTACCGAACGACAAGGACAGGGTGTCGAACAGCGTGTCCTTGGATTTCGGCTTGAGGGTGAACTCGATCACGTTGCTGGTCTGCTTGGAGGTAATGTCGAAGCTGTCATTGATCTTCGACACGTCACCCGAGAGCAACAGCGCCGGAGTCTGGTTCAGGCGCGGGTCGAGCTTCTTGATGGTCGCCTGTTCCAGGTCCGGGTCCCACAGGGTGACCTTCTGGCCATCGGACACGATGGTCTGCTCAGCCTTGCCTTCGGTGTGCCAATAGAACAGGCCAGGACGCTGCACGGCCATTTCGCCAGCGGTTTCCTGCAACTGGGTGCCTCCGGCATCCAAGGTCAACTGGGAAAAGCGCGCGGTCAGGGTCTGGGATTTGTCGAGCAGGTTCTTCAGGCTGGCGACGGAGGCCGGGTCAGCGTGAGCCGAAACAGCGGTCAGGGCCAGTGCCGGCAACAACAGCATGCGGATAAAGCGCATGGGAGTCCTCATTGAGTAGTCAGGGCGCGCCGCGTGCTGTCACGCGGCGCGGGATCAGTCGCGCATCTGCCCGGGGGCAATGACTTCGCGCGAGCCGTTGGTGTTCATTGCGGTCACGACGCCAGCGTTTTCCATGGCTTCGATCATACGCGCGGCACGGTTGTAGCCGATTTTCAGCTTGCGTTGCACCGCGGAGATCGAGGCGCGACGGCTTTCGAGCACGAAGGCCACGGCCTCGTCATACAGCGCATCGGTCTCGGCATCATCGTCGCCACCGCCGCTGCCGCCATCGAAGCCGCTGCCGGCTTCTTCCACACCGGCGAGGATGTCGTCGTTGTATTCCGGCGCGCCGCGCAGTTTCCAGGCTTCCACCACGCGATGCACTTCATCGTCGGAAACAAAGGCGCCGTGCACCCGGATCGGCAGGCTGGTGCCCGGCGGCATGTAGAGCATGTCACCGTGGCCAAGCAGTTGTTCGGCGCCGCCCTGGTCGATGATGGTCCGCGAGTCGATCTTGCTCGACACCTGGAACGCCATGCGCGTCGGGATGTTGGCCTTGATCAGACCCGTGATCACGTCCACCGACGGCCGCTGGGTGGCGAGGATCAAGTGAATACCGGCGGCACGGGCCTTCTGGGCGATACGCGCGATCAGTTCTTCAACCTTCTTGCCGACGATCATCATCATGTCGGCGAATTCGTCGACCACCACTACGATGGTCGGCAGCTTGGTCAATTTTGGCGCTTCGTCGTGAATGCTTTCGCGCCGGTACAACGGATCATCGATGGTCTCGCCGCGCTCGTGGGCTTCCTTGATCTTGGCGTTGAAGCCCGACAGGTTACGCACGCCCATCTTCGCCATCAGCTTGTAGCGGCGCTCCATCTCGGCAACGCTCCAGCGCAGGGCGTTGGCGGCGTCCTTCATGTCGGTGACCACCGGGCACAGCAGGTGCGGAATGCCTTCGTAGATCGACAGTTCCAACATCTTCGGGTCGATCATGATCAGCTTGGCGTCTTCCGGGCCGGACTTGAACAGGATCGACAGGATCATCGCGTTCACCCCCACCGACTTACCGGAACCGGTGGTACCGGCCACCAGCAGGTGCGGCATCTTCGCCAGGTCGGTAATCACCGGCTTGCCGCCGATGTCGTGGCCCAGGGCCAGGGTGACCGGCGATTTGAAGTTGTCGTACTCGGGCGTCGACAGCACTTCGGAGAAGCGCACGATCTGGCGGTCTTCGTTGGGAATCTCGATACCCACGGTGGTCTTGCCGGGAATCACTTCCACCACACGCACACTGGTCACGGCCAGGGAACGGGCCAGGTCTTTCGCCAGGTTGGAGATGCGACTGACCTTCACACCGGCGGCCGGCTGGATTTCGTAACGGGTGATCACCGGGCCGGGATGGATGGAGTCCACCGACACTTCGACACCAAACTCCTTGAGCTTGATTTCCAGCAGGTGGCCGACGGCCGCCAGGGATTCCGGAGAATAGTTGAGTTGTTTCTTTTCGGCCGGGTCGAGGATCGAGATCGGCGGCAAGGTGCCTTCGACGGCGCTGTCGACGAACAACGGTGCCTGTTTCTCTTTCTGTACGCGATGGCTCGGTTCGGCCGGCTTGGGCGGCGCGGGGGCAATCACTGGCGGCACCTGTTTCTCGCGGTCCGACATGTGCTTGCTCAGGGCCTGCTCGCGCTCGATCAGGCGTTCCTTGACCTTTGCCTGCTCGCGCCGGTCCGGTGTGCTCGGCGCCACCACTTCGTTGACACGGGTGTCCACCTCACGCAGCTGGGCAACCATGCGCTTGCGCTCGACACGGGCCGCCCACCAGCGGTTGGCGGCGCCCTGGAACAGCTCCAGCAAGTCGAGGGTGATCTTGCCGGTCACGTCCATCACCTTGAACCATGACAGGTCGGTGAACACGGTGAGGCCGAACAGGAACAGTGCGATGAACATCAGGGTGCTGCCCTGGATATTCAGGGTCCGGCGCGCCAGGTCGCCGAGGCTTTCACCCAGCGCACCACCGGCGCCCGCCGGCAGGCCGGTGGGTGCATGGAAATGGATATGCGCCAGGGCCGCGCCGGACAACACCAGGAACACCAGGCCGATCAGGCGCCAGGAAAACAGCCATCCGCTCCACTGCCACGGCTCGTGGCGCTGGCGGAAGATCTGCCAGGTCTTGATCGCCAACAGCAACGGGAAGATATAGGCGAAGTAACCCAGCACCATGAACAGGATATCTGCGCTGTAGGAACCGGCAGGCCCACCGAAGTTCTGCACGTCTTCGATCTTGCTGTTGTGGCTCCAGCCCGGATCGTCCTTGCCATAGGTCAGCAAGGCCATCATCAGGAACAGGCACAGTGCGCCGATGGCGATCAGCGCACCTTCCTTGAGGCGATAATGCAGGTGCTGACGCCAGGCCGGCACGACTGCTGCTTTAGGTGTTGCGGCGGATTTCTTCAAAACGGGTCTTTTCCTGCGCCTTGAGCGCGTCCATCTGTTGAATGACTGCAAATACTGCCCAATCCGAGCAGCTGAAAAATGAACGAGCGTCGTTGAATCTACTGTTTAACACCGGGCGATTGCTGGATGAAATGACGATAACGCCACAATGGCCGCATTGTACGGGTTTGTGTCCCCGATGCCACGCCGCTTGGCGCTCTTCCAGCAGCATAGCCAATTGTGTGTCACAAGATGTTCAATTTGAGCATGCATTGTCTTTGCTGACAAAGGCTTATGAGCTGTTTTTACCAATCCAGGCAAGCTTGGCAAATGGCCTGCATGGAATAGACCCGATTACGACCACGCCCCCGGCATAGAGTTGCAGAAACACCTGCTCACGCTAATCCCCCTTAATGCCTGATTCGGGCTGGCCCGATGGCGCCAGGTCGACAATAATCAGCACTGCCGCCGCAGGTGTCATACCTGCCACTCCCCTCCCCTTCCGCAAAGCCTGGATGCCATGCTGACCTGGTTACAACGCGATTCACTGATCTTCCCTGCCTTGGCCAAAGCCATGCGCGAACCCAATGGCCTGCTCGCCGCCGGCGGTGACCTCAGCGCCGAGCGACTGATCCAAGCCTATCGTCATGGCTGCTTCCCGTGGTTTTCAGAGGGCCAACCGATCCTGTGGTGGTCGCCCGACCCACGCACCGTGATATTCCCCGACGAACTGCATGTATCGCGCAGCCTGGGCAAACTGTTGCGCCAACAGCGCTACAGCGTGACCTTCGACCAGGACTTCGCCGCCGTCATCCAGGCCTGCGCCGCACCTCGCACCTATGCCGATGGCACCTGGATCACCGAAGGCATCCAGAGCGCCTACCTGGAACTGCACCAGCGCGGCTACGCGCATTCGGTTGAGGTCTGGGACAAGGGTGAACTGGTAGGCGGCCTGTACGGCCTCGCAATGGGCCGGCTGTTTTTTGGCGAATCCATGTTCAGCCGCGCCGACAACGCCTCGAAATTCGGCTTTGCCACGCTGACCCGTCAATTGCAGGCCTGGGGTTTTGTGCTGATCGACTGCCAGATGCCCAACGACCACCTGCACAGCCTGGGTGCCCGCGCCATATCCCGCAACGACTTCGCAGGGTTCCTGCGTGACCATCTGGACCAGCCCAACGCCGGACCATGGGTTTCCTAGGCGACATCGGCGCTCCTGGCTTACACTTATTTCAAAGCTTATCCGAGGGTTGATCATGACCGAGTTGGCGCGTTTGAAGTTTTATGCCACTCAACCCCACTCTTGCAGCTATCTGCCCGACGAGCAGGCCACCACACTGTTCCTCGACCCCAGCCAGCCTATGGACGTGCATGTGTATGCCGACCTGTCGGAGATGGGCTTTCGGCGCAGTGGCGACCATCTGTACCGGCCGCATTGCCAGAACTGTAATGCCTGCGTGCCCGCACGCATCCCCGTTGCGCAGTTTCTGCCGGACCGCAACCAGAAACGCATCCTCAAGCGCAACGCCGACCTGACGGTGACATCTGCCAAGCCGCGCTTCACCGAAGAATATTTCGACCTTTACCAGCGCTACATCGAGCAACGCCACGCCGACGGCGACATGTTCCCGCCCAGCCGCGATCAGTTTTCCACCTTTCTGGTACGCGACCTGCCCTTCTCGCGCTTCTACGAATTTCGTGCGAACGGCCGCCTGGTGGCCGTCGCGGTGACCGATCTGCTGCCCAATGGCCTGTCGGCGGTCTACACCTTCTATGAACCCGCCGAAGAACGCCGCAGCCTCGGACGCTTCGCGATCCTCTGGCAAATTGGCGAAGCCTTGCGCCAGGAACTGGAGGCGGTGTACCTCGGCTACTGGATCAAGAACTGCAAAAAGATGAACTACAAGACCCAATATCGGCCCATCGAACTGCTGATTAATCAAAGATGGGTCGTGCTTAACTAGAACCCCTTGGCTTAAACACCCTTTTTCGGGCACAATGCACGCCGCTTTTGCCTGGCGCAGTTGCACCGGGCCATTCACTGGATACCGAGGGCTTTACTGCATGTCGAAAGAAGACAGCTTCGAAATGGAAGGCACTGTCGTCGACACCCTGCCCAACACCATGTTTCGTGTGGAGTTGGAAAATGGGCACGTCGTAACCGCGCATATCTCCGGCAAGATGCGCAAGAACTACATTCGTATTCTTACCGGTGACAAAGTGCGCGTCGAGCTGACGCCCTATGACTTGAGCAAAGGGCGCATCACTTACCGCGCTCGCTAAGCAAGTCAATACAAAACGCCCGGTTATGCCGGGCGTTTTTGTGTGTGCGCTATTTACCAAACGCCAAAACCAAATGTGGGAGGGGGCTTGCTCCCGATAGCGGTAGATCAGTCACTCATGTAGCGACTGAAACACTGCTATCGGGGGCAAGCCCCCTCCCACATTGACGCCCGCCGCTATCGATCAGGCCATTTCAGCCGTGGTTTCGAACTCGAAGGTCAGCTCGCCGTCCTTCAGGTCGATGTGCACCACGCCACCATGGTCGGAGAGCTCGCCAAACAGGATCTCTTCGGCCAGTGGCCGCTTGATCTTGTCCTGGATCAGACGCGCCATTGGGCGTGCGCCCATTGCCGCATCGTAACCGCCTTCGGCCAGCCAACTGCGCGCCGCGTCCGTGACCTCCAGCTGCACGCGCTTGTCTTCCAACTGCGCCTGGAGCTCGGTAAGGAACTTGTCCACCACACTTTTGATAACCTCATGGCTGAGGCGACCAAACTGGATAATGGTGTCCAGGCGGTTGCGGAACTCCGGCGTGAAGCTCTTCTTGATCACTTCCATGGCATCAGACGAGTGGTCCTGATGCGTGAAGCCGATCGAAGCCCGCGCGGCCGTTTCGGCACCGGCGTTGGTGGTCATGATCACGATCACGTTGCGGAAGTCCGCCTTGCGCCCGTTGTTGTCGGTCAGGGTGCCGTGGTCCATCACCTGCAACAGCAGGTTGAAGACTTCAGGGTGAGCCTTCTCGATTTCATCGAGCAGCAATACACAATGCGGTTGCTTGGTAATCGCCTCGGTCAACAGGCCGCCCTGGTCAAAGCCGACATAACCCGGAGGTGCGCCGATCAGGCGCGACACGGTGTGACGCTCCATGTATTCGGACATGTCGAACCGCACCAGCTCGATACCCATGGCCTTGGCCAATTGGCGCGCCGCTTCGGTCTTGCCGACGCCGGTCGGGCCGGCGAACAGGAACGAACCCACCGGCTTGTCTGGCGACTTGAGGCCCGCACGCGACAGTTTGATCGCAGTGGACAGCGAGTCGATGGCCGCGTCCTGACCGAACACGGTGAGCTTGAGGTCACGCTCCAGGTTACGCAGCAGCTCCTTGTCGGAACTGGTGACGTGTTTTGGCGGAATCCGCGCGATCTTCGCCACGATGTCCTCGACCTGCGGCACGTCGATGCGCTTCACACGCTTCTCGACCGGCTGCAGGCGCTGATAGGCGCCCGCCTCGTCGATCACGTCGATGGCCTTGTCCGGCATGTGCCGATCATTGATGTAGCGCGACGCCAGCTCAGCGGCCGAACGCAGGGCTTCATCGGTGTACTCGATGCCGTGGTGCGCTTCGAAGCGCCCCTTGAGCCCGCGCAGAATACCGATGGTGTCTTCTACCGAAGGCTCGGACACGTCGACCTTCTGGAAGCGACGTGCCAGGGCACGGTCTTTCTCGAAGATGCCACGGAATTCCTGGAACGTGGTCGAGCCGATGCAGCGGATATCACCCGACGACAGCAGCGGCTTGAGCAGGTTGGAGGCATCCATCACCCCACCGGAGGCCGCACCGGCACCAATGATGGTGTGGATTTCGTCGATGAACAGGATCGCCTGCGGGCGTTTTTTCAGCTCACCCAGCAGCGCCTTGAAGCGCTTCTCGAAGTCGCCACGGTACTTGGTCCCGGCGAGCAAGGCGCCCAGATCAAGGGAGTAGACGACGCTGTTGGCCAGCAGGTCCGGCACCTGGTTGTCCACGATGCGCTTGGCCAGGCCTTCAGCAATCGCGGTTTTACCCACGCCTGCCTCGCCTACCAGCAACGGGTTGTTCTTGCGACGACGCGCGAGGATCTGCGCTACACGCTCAACCTCAAGCTCACGCCCCACCAGCGGATCGATCCGCCCCTGGCGCGCCAGCTCGTTGAGGTTGCTGGCATAGGCATCCAGTGGATTGCCCGAAGAAGAAGACTCACCGCCCTCGTCGTCCTGCATATCCTGCTCACCCTCGGAATGATCGCCGTGCCCGGGCACCTTGGAGATACCGTGGGCGATGTAGTTGACGACATCGATACGGGCAACGCTCTGCTGTTTAAGCAGGAACACTGCCTGGCTTTCCTGTTCGCTGAAAATCGCCACAAGCACATTGGCGCCTGTGACTTCACGCTTACCGGAGCTCTGAACATGGAACACGGCACGCTGAAGCACCCGCTGGAAGCCCAGGGTTGGCTGGGTCTCACGGTCCTCATCGTGGACTGGAATAAGTGGCGTTGTGGAGTCGATAAACTCCTGCAGGTCATGCTTGAGTTTGTCGAGGTTGGCGCCGCACGCACGCAAAACGGTGGCGGCAGCTTCGTTATCCAAAAGTGCCAGCAGCAGGTGTTCGACGGTCATGAACTCATGACGCTTCGAACGAGCCTCCTTGAAGGCAAGATTGAGGGTGACTTCGAGCTCGCGGTTTAACATAGCTTCACCTCATACCCAAGTGGTCGGCGTTAACCGTCCTTCTCGATTTCACAGAGTAGCGGATGCTGGCTTTCCCTGGCGTACTGGTTGACCTGCATGGCCTTTGTCTCGGCGATGTCGCGGGTAAACACTCCACATACTGCCCGTCCTTCTGTGTGAACGGCCAGCATTACCTTGGTCGCCAACTCGCGGTTCAGGTTAAAAAACACCTCGAGTACTTCGACCACGAAATCCATCGGTGTGTAGTCATCATTGAACAAAACCACCTTGTACATCGGCGGCGCCTGTAGAGCAGGCTTGGCCTCCTGAACAGCAATGCCTGCAGAACCGTCGTCATCATGTTCCTGATCCGGTCGATCCTGATTGAATGTTAGTCGAATCTGGCTGTTTGCATGCATGGAAAGAAAGGTTCGTCAGTGGTTCAAATACAGTGGTGGGGGCGACCTGTCAGATTTTCAACTACTGACCGACTGGTCGCCTTGACTATCGGCGAAACGGTGTTACAACCAATAGAACCCACAGTGGGTAAAAAAGGTCCGCGCAGTCAACCTTATTTATTCGGGTTAGGACGGATAAACTGGATGATACTCCAGTGATGGAGTCTGGTGCAGAGGGATATGGGCATGGCAAGCGGTAAGGTCAAGTGGTTCAACAATGCCAAAGGTTACGGCTTCATTAATGAAGACGGCAAGGATGAAGACCTTTTTGCGCATTACTCAGCGATCCAAATGGACGGGTATAAAACGCTGAAAGCGGGGCAGCCGGTCTCCTTTGACATTATTCAGGGGCCCAAAGGCAAGCACGCAGTCGCAATCAGTGCGCCAGTCACCATCGGCACAGCAAAAGACGGCGTCGCTCAAAAACCAAAAGAGCAACTGGCCTGATCGGCCACCGAGCAAGCGCCTAATAAAAAACCGGCCATTCCGTTTACGGTATGGCCGGTTTTTTTATTGCCAATCGCTTACATATGCGAGATCAGCGCATCACCAAAGCCCGACGACGACACCAGCTTCGCACCCTCCATCAGACGCTCGAAGTCATAAGTCACGGTCTTGGCCGAAATCGCACCATTGGTGCCCTTGATGATCAAGTCAGCCGCCTCGACCCAGCCCATGTGACGCAACATCATTTCCGCCGACAAAATCAACGAACCCGGGTTGACCTGGTCCTTGCCCGCATACTTGGGCGCAGTACCGTGGGTCGCCTCGAACATCGCCACGGTATCCGACAGGTTGGCGCCCGGCGCAATACCAATACCGCCCACTTCCGCCGCCAGGGCATCAGACAGGTAGTCGCCGTTCAGGTTGAGGGTCGCGATCACGTCATATTCAGCCGGACGCAGCAGGATCTGCTGGAGCATGGCGTCGGCAATCGCATCCTTGACCACCACGTTCTTGCCGGTCTTCGGATTCTTGAACTGCATCCAAGGGCCGCCGTCGAGCAGCGTGGCGCCAAATTCTTGCGCCGCCACCTCATAGGCCCATTCCTTGAAGGCACCTTCGGTGAACTTCATGATGTTGCCTTTGTGCACGATGGTCAGCGAATCGCGGTCGTTATCCACTACATATTGCAGGGCTTTACGCGCCAGGCGCTTGGTGCCCTCCTTCGAGACCGGCTTCACGCCAATCCCGCAATCCTGGTCGAAACGGATCTTGGTCACGCCCATTTCTTCCTTGAGGAACTTGATCACCTTGATCGCTTCGGGCGAACCGGCCTTCCACTCGATCCCGGCATAAATGTCTTCGGAGTTTTCCCGGAAGATGGTCATGTCCACGTCGCCGGGCTTCTTGACCGGGCTGGGCACGCCTTCGAACCAGCGCACCGGGCGCAGGCACACATACAGGTCGAGTTGTTGGCGCAGGGCCACGTTCAGCGAACGGATGCCGCCCCCCACCGGGGTGGTCAGCGGGCCTTTGATGGAAACCACGTAATCCTTGACCGCATCCAGGGTTTCCTGGGGCAGCCAGGTGTCCTGGTCGTAGACTTGAGTCGCTTTCTCGCCGGCAAAAACCTCCATCCACGAGATCTTGCGCTTGCCGCCGTAGGCCTTTTCAACAGCTGCGTCGACTACCTTGATCATCACCGGGCTGATGTCGACGCCGATACCGTCACCCTCGATGTAGGGGATGATCGGTTGGTCAGGAACATTGAGAGAATGGTCTGCATTGACGGTGATTTTGTCGCCGACTGCCGGAACCTGAATCTTCTTGTATCCCATGCTGAACTCCATCTATGGATTGAACATCTGGCTGCGTTCGAGCCTACTCCAGATAAATGGCGACTGAAACCTCGCGCCATGCTCATTTGCTTCGAAAACAGCATAATTTGTCGCCTACAAGCCTGAAAGAAAAGGCAAAATCGCCAATCTTGAGCACATCGTGCGACTTTGGTCGCAATCGCGCACCTGCGACCTTTAGACCAATGGACGACACACCTTTTGTATGAAGGCTCGGCGTAAGCATAGCGACCTATGTATAATGCCGCCGCTGACCAAAGAGTCACGACGGCGGACCGCTCTAGAACAAAGCCTTCCGCTACAAAGCAGGACTATTACAATAGTCCACCCGCTTGACGCTCGACTGATGCAACCCAACATCACCGCGAAGAAACCTCGACATTTCGCTCATGGATGACTTTGAACGAACGCGCTCCACCCGGCGCATCTCGAGTTTCTGCGCACGCTTTCAGCAAAGAAGAGAGTTAATCCGAATATGCCCACCCGCTCGAAGATCATCTACACCTTCACCGACGAAGCCCCGGCCCTCGCCACCTATTCACTGCTGCCTATCGTAGAGGCCTTCACCGCTTCCGCTGATATTGCCGTGGAAACCCGCGACATCTCCCTCGCCGCGCGCATCCTCGCAAGCTTCCCCGAGCAACTGGGCGCCAAGGCTATCCCGGACCACCTCGCCGAACTGGGCGACCTGGCCGTTACGCCTGAAGCCAACATCATCAAGCTGCCTAACATCAGCGCCTCGACTCCGCAGCTGCAAGCCGCGATCAAGGAACTGCAGGCCCAGGGCTACGCCCTGCCGGACTACCCGGAAACCGTAACCACCGACGCGGAAAAAGAAACCCGTGCACGTTACGACAAGGTCAAGGGCAGCGCCGTGAACCCGGTACTGCGCGAAGGCAACTCCGACCGCCGCGCACCGCTGTCGGTCAAGAACTACGCACGCAAGCACCCGCACAAAATGGGCGCCTGGGCTGCCGACTCCAAGTCGCACATCGCCCACATGAGCAACGGCGACTTCTACGGCAGCGAAAAAGCCGTACAGATCGAAGGCGCTGATGCTGTCAAAATCGAGCTGATCGCCCAGGACGGCACCGCCACCGTCCTGAAGGAAAAGACCTCGGTACAGGCAGGCGAAATCATCGACACCGCCGTGCTGAGCAAGAAGGCCCTGCGCGCATTCATCGCCGCTGAGATCGAAGACGCCAAGAAACAAGGCGTGCTGCTGTCGGTTCACCTGAAAGCCACCATGATGAAGGTCTCCGACCCGATCATGTTCGGCCAGATCGTTGCCGAGTTCTATAAAGACGCCCTGGCCAAGCACGCCACCGTGCTGGAACAGATCGGCTTCAACCTGAACAACGGTATCGGCGACCTGTACGCGCGCATCAAGGCCCTGCCGGCCGAGCAGCAAGCACAGATCGAAGCCGACATCGCAGCGGTCTACGCCGCTCGCCCCGCCCTGGCGATGGTCAACTCCGACAAAGGCATCACCAACCTGCACGTGCCGAGCGACGTGATCGTCGACGCCTCGATGCCAGCCATGATCCGTGACTCCGGCAAGATGTGGGGCACCGATGGTCAGCTGCACGACACCAAGGCGGTGATCCCGGATCGCTGCTACGCCACCATCTACCAGGCTGTCATCGAAGACTGCAAAGCCAATGGCGCCTTCGACCCAACCACCATGGGCAGCGTGCCGAACGTTGGCCTGATGGCGAAGAAAGCCGAAGAGTACGGCTCCCACGACAAGACCTTCCAGATCAAGGCTGACGGCGTAGTCCGCGTCACCGACAGCAAGGGCAACCTGCTGATGGAACAGAACGTCGAAGCCGGCGACATCTTCCGCATGTGCCAGACCAAAGACGCGCCGATCCAGGACTGGGTCAAACTGGCCGTCAACCGTGCCCGCGCCAGCAACACCCCGGCCATCTTCTGGCTGGACCCACAGCGCGCACACGACGGCGTCGTGGTCGAGAAGGTTCAGGCTTACCTGAAAGACCACAACACCGAAGGCCTGGACATCCGCATCATGTCGCCGGTCGACGCGATGAAGTTCACCCTGGAGCGCACCCGCAAGGGCCTGGACACCATCTCGGTGACCGGCAACGTACTGCGCGACTACCTGACCGACCTGTTCCCCATCATGGAACTGGGCACCAGCGCCAAGATGCTGTCGATCGTGCCGCTGATGAACGGCGGTGGCCTGTTCGAAACCGGCGCCGGCGGTTCGGCACCGAAACACGTGCAGCAACTGGTTGAAGAGAACTTCCTGCGCTGGGATTCCCTGGGCGAGTTCCTGGCCCTGGCCGCCTCCCTTGAGCATTTGGGTGTGACGTACAACAACCCGAAAGCCCTGGTCCTGTCCAAGACCCTGGACCAGGCCACCGGCCAGTTCCTCGACAACAACAAGTCGCCATCGCGCAAAGTCGGCAACATCGACAACCGCGGCAGCCACTTCTACCTGGCGCTGTACTGGGCTCAAGCCCTGGCCGCCCAGACCGAAGACACTGCACTGCAAGCGCAGTTCGGCGAACTGGCCAAGACCCTGACCGCGAACGAGGCAACCATCGTTGCCGAGCTCAACGCCGTCCAGGGCAAGCCAGTGGACATCGGCGGCTACTACGCGCCGAACCCGGAACTGACCAGCAAGGCCATGCGCCCAAGCAACACCCTCAATGCGGCGATTGCCAAGTTGAAGTAAGGTTGTAAGGATGTAAAGAAGCCCCGGCCCCGTGCCGGGGTTTCTGTTTAATGTGCTTTCTTGCTGAAAAAACCCAATCAAACTGTGGGAGGGGGCTTGCCCCCCGATAGCAGTAGGTCAGGCACAGATAGTTCAACTGACACTCCCTCATCGGGGGCAAGCCCCCTCCCACACTGACTATTATCCTGTTTCAGGACTGCACCGCATCTTAAATCCAGAGGCAACCATGACCTGGCAACCCCACATCACCGTCGCCACCATCGTCGAAGACAACGGCAAGTTCCTGATGGTCGAAGAGCTCAAGGGCGGCCGCGCCGTGCTCAACCAGCCTGCCGGCCACCTCGACCCAGACGAGACCCTGACCGAGGCCGCCGTACGCGAGACCCTCGAAGAAACCGGCTGGGACGTCGAAGCCATCGGCATCGTCGGCATCTACCTGTACACCGCCCCCAGCAACGGCGTGACCTACCAACGGGTCTGCTTCATCGCCAAGGCCCTGAAACACCACCCGGACTATCAACTCGACGAAGGCATCCTCCGCGCCCGCTGGCTGAGCCGTGACGAGCTGATGAGCGTGCGCGACGACTGGCGCAGCGAGCTGATCATCCGCTGTATCGATGATTATCTGGCCGGCCACTGCCACAGTCTCGAATTGATCCGCCCTTCTCTTTAGCCTTGAAGGCCCGAGCCTGATAGAATCGCGTCCTTTTTCAAGACACCCGTTGAAACCCTATGCGTGATCCAGCCCCTTCTGACACACAAAAGAAGCGCGTCATCGTCGGCATGTCCGGCGGCGTGGATTCTTCCGTTTCCGCCGTTCTGCTCATGGAGCAGGGTTATGAGGTGGAAGGCCTGTTCATGAAGAACTGGGAAGAAGACGATGGAACGGAATACTGCACCGCCATGGACGACCTGGCGGATGCCCAGGCCGTGTGCGACAAGATTGGCATCAAGCTGCACACCGCCAACTTCGCCGCCGAGTACTGGGACAACGTGTTCGAGCACTTCCTGGCCGAATACAAGGCCGGCCGCACACCGAACCCGGACATCCTGTGCAACCGCGAGATCAAGTTCAAGGCGTTCCTCGACTACGCCATGATGCTCGGTGCCGACCTGATTGCCACTGGCCACTACGTGCGCCGCCGCGACATTGATGGCCGCACCGAACTGCTCAAGGGCCTGGACCCAAACAAGGACCAGAGCTACTTCCTGCACGCCGTCGGCGGCGAACAGATCGCCAAGACCCTGTTCCCGGTAGGCGAGTTGGAAAAACCCGAAGTGCGCAGAATCGCCGAGAAACACGGCCTGGCCACCGCCAAGAAAAAGGATTCCACCGGGATCTGCTTTATCGGTGAGCGCCGCTTCAGCGACTTCCTCAAGCAATACCTGCCGGCACAACCGGGCGAGATCCACACCACCGAAGGCGAGGTCATCGGCCGTCACCATGGTCTGATGTACCACACTATCGGCCAGCGCCAGGGCCTCGGCATCGGCGGCTTGAAAGACGCCGGTGAAGAGCCGTGGTACGTGCTGGTCAAGGACCTGGAAAACAATGTGCTGATCGTCGGCCAGGGCAACGAACACCCACTGCTGTTCTCCGGCGCCTTGCTCGCTTCGGAAATCTACTGGGTCAACCCGATCGACCTGAGCACCCCACGCCGCCTGACCGCCAAAGTGCGCTATCGCCAAAGCGACCAGCCATGCACCCTGGAAAAAACCGCCACCGGCTACCGCGCCACCTTTGATGACCCGCAACGCGCGGTCACCCCTGGCCAGTCCGTGGTGTTCTACGATGGCGAAATCTGCCTGGGCGGCGGCGTGATTGAAATCGCCGAAGCCTGGAGCCAGAAGGCATGAGCCCGACCCAGGAGCAATTGACGGCACTGGGCGGGGTGTTCCTCGCCGCGGTATTGGTGGACAAGATCGCCAAGACCGGCCAGGTCACCGAAGCCGGCCTGACCTGCATGCTCGGCAGCCTGCTGATCCGCGACCCCAAGGACACTCTGGAAGTCTACGGTGGCGACGACCTGGCGCTGCGTGAAGGTTACCGCGCACTGATCGGCGCCCTGGAGCGCGACCCCAGCACCCTGCAGCGCGAGCCGCTGCGCTATGCCCTGTCGATGCTCGGCCTGGAGCGCCAACTGGCCAAGCGCGAGGACATGCTGGAGGTCATCGGCAAACGCCTGCCGCAGATCCAGTCTCAGGTGGAACACTTCGGGCCGGCCCACGAGAACGTAATCGCCGCCTGTGGCGCGTTGTACCAGGACACCTTGAGCACCTTGCGCCAGCGCATCCAGGTGCACGGCGACATGCGCAACCTGCAACAACCGAACAACGCCTCGAAAATCCGCGCCCTGCTGCTGGCCGGTATTCGTTCGGCGCGGTTGTGGCGCCAGTTGGGCGGCCATCGTTGGCAGCTGGTGATCAGCCGTCGCAAATTGCTCAAAGAGCTTTACCCGTTGATGCGCAACGAATAAGTCGCAGCAGCAGGCCATTTTCAAGCCGTTACGCGTAATACGCCGGTCAGTTGGCAACGGACCGGCGGATTTTTTCATGTATGATACGCGCCCCATTTCGTTGCCCGACTGTCCGAGAACACCCCATGCAGCTCTCTTCGCTCACTGCGGTTTCCCCTGTAGACGGCCGCTACGCCGGCAAAACCCAGGCCCTGCGCCCTATTTTCAGCGAATACGGCCTGATCCGTGCTCGTGTACTGGTTGAAGTGCGCTGGCTCCAGCGCCTGGCCGCTCACCCCGCCATCAGCGAAGTGCCGGCGTTTTCCGCCGAAGCCAACGCTGTGCTCAACACCCTGGCGGAAAACTTCTCCCTGGAGCACGCCGAGCGTGTGAAAGAGATCGAGCGCACCACCAACCACGACGTCAAGGCCATCGAATACCTGCTCAAAGAGCAAGCGGCCAAGCTGCCGGAACTGGCCCAGGTCAGCGAATTCATCCACTTTGCCTGCACCAGCGAGGACATCAACAACCTGTCCCACGCCCTGATGCTGCGCGAAGGCCGTGATGACGTGATGCTGCCGCTGATGCGCCAGACCGCCAACGCCATCCGCGAACTGGCGATCCGCTTCGCCAACGTGCCGATGCTGTCGCGCACCCACGGCCAGCCGGCGTCGCCGACCACCCTGGGCAAAGAACTCGCCAACGTGGTGTACCGCCTGGAGCGCCAGATCGCTCAAGTCGCCGCCGTACCGCTGCTGGGCAAGATCAACGGCGCCGTGGGCAACTACAACGCCCACCTGTCGGCCTACCCTGAGATCGATTGGGAAGCCAACGCCCGTGCTTTCATCGAAGATGAGCTGGGCCTGGGCTTCAACCCGTACACCACGCAGATCGAACCGCACGACTATATCGCCGAGTTGTTCGACGCCATTGCGCGCTTCAACACCATCCTGATCGACTTCGATCGCGATATCTGGGGCTACATCTCCCTGGGCTATTTCAAGCAGCGCACCATTGCCGGTGAAATCGGTTCGTCGACCATGCCGCACAAGGTCAACCCGATCGACTTCGAAAACTCCGAAGGCAACCTCGGCATCGCCAACGCCCTGTTCCAGCACCTGGCCAGCAAGTTGCCGATCTCCCGCTGGCAGCGCGACCTGACCGACTCCACCGTACTGCGCAACCTCGGCGTAGGCTTCGCTCACAGCGTGATCGCGTACGAGGCCAGCCTCAAAGGCATCAGCAAGCTGGAGCTTAACGAGCAGAAGATCGCCGCTGACCTGGACGCGTGCTGGGAAGTCCTGGCCGAGCCAATCCAGACCGTGATGCGCCGCTACAACATCGAAAACCCATACGAGAAGCTCAAAGAGTTGACGCGCGGCAAGGGCATCAGCCCTGAAGCGCTGCAGACTTTCATCGACGGCCTGGACATGCCAGCCGCCGCCAAGGCCGAGCTGAAACTGCTCACCCCGGCCAACTACATCGGTAACGCTGTAGAGCAAGCCAAGCGCATCTGATCATCGCAAGACCCTTTGAGACGCCCGGCCGCGCCGGGCGTTTTTATTCCAGTCTGAAAAGTGCTTTTTTTCAATAGGTTACACATGAATCCTGATATCCCTCTTCAACTTCTGGGCGGCATCACGGCACGGGAATTCCTGCGCGACTACTGGCAGAAAAAACCGCTGCTGATCCGCCAGGCCATTCCTGATTTCGAAAACCCGATCGACGCCGACGAACTGGCCGGCCTGGCGCTGGAAGAAGAAGTCGAGTCGCGCCTGGTGATCGAGCACGGCGAGCGCCCCTGGGAACTGCGCCGCGGCCCGTTCGCCGAAGACGCCTTCAGCACCCTGCCCGAGCGCGAGTGGACCCTGCTGGTACAGGCCGTCGACCAGTTCGTGCCGGAAGTGGCCGGGTTGCTGGAGCAGTTCCGCTTCCTGCCGAGCTGGCGCATCGACGATGTGATGATCAGCTTCGCCGCACCGGGCGGCAGCGTTGGCCCGCACTTCGACAACTACGACGTGTTCCTGCTGCAAGCCCAGGGCAAGCGCAACTGGAAGATCGGCCAGATGTGCAGCTCCGAAAGCCCGCTGTTGCAGCACGCCGACCTGCGCATCCTCGCCGAATTCGAAGAAAGCGCCGAGTGGGTCCTGGAACCGGGCGACATGCTCTATCTGCCACCACGCCTGGCGCACTTCGGTATTGCCGAAGACGACTGCATGACCTATTCCGTGGGCTTCCGTGCACCGAGCGCGGCCGAAGTGCTGACCCACTTCACCGACTTCCTCAGCCAGTACCTGACCGACGAAGAGCGCTACACCGACGCTGACGCCCAGCCGGTCAGCGACCCGCACCAGATCCAGAGCGACGCGCTGGACCGCCTCAAGAGCCTGCTGGCCGAGCACATGAGCGACGAGCGCATGCTGCTGACCTGGTTCGGCCAGTTCATGACCGAACCGCGCTACCCAGAACTGGTGGCCGGCGAAGAGTTGGGCGAAGACGACTTCATCAGCAGCCTGCAAGATGGCGCCATCCTGGTACGCAACCCAAGCGCGCGCCTGGCCTGGTCCGAAGTGGACGACGATGTATTGCTGTTCGCCAGTGGCCAGAGCCGTTACCTGCCAGGCAAACTGCGTGAGCTGCTCAAGCTGGTGTGCTCGGCCGATGCGCTGCACAGCGAGAACCTGGGCGAATGGCTGGCGGACGAAGACGGCCGCGATCTGCTGTGCGAATTGGTCAAGCAAGGAAGCCTGGGATTTGCCGATGAATAGGATTCACGTAAGTGTCGCGGACTGGCAAAAGGATATCGCCGAGATTCGGCGCATTCGTGAAGCGGTGTTTATCGCTGAACAATCGGTTCCACCGGAGCTGGAGTGGGACGCGGACGACGCCGGCGCAGTGCATTTCCTTGCATTCGAAGGTGATTTTCCGATCGGCACCGCGCGCCTGCTGCCCAGCGGCGAGATCGGACGCGTGTCGGTCCTCAAGGACTGGCGCGGGCTGAAGGTCGGCGACAAGCTGATGGAAGCGGTGATTGGCGTGGCCGAAAAACGTGGCCAGGCCAAGCAGTTCCTGAGTGCACAAGTGTATGCGGCGCCGTTCTATGAGCGACTGGGCTTCAAGATCGTCAGCGACGAATTCCTGGAAGTCGGGATTCCGCATGTGGATATGGTGCGCGAGGGCTGATTCGAGACCGCGTCGCTGCCATCGGGGGCAAGTCGAATCGTCGCACCGCCCCTCCCACATTTTGACCGAGTAAGTCCTTTGGAATGCGGTCAAGTGTGGGAGGGGGCTTGCCCCCGATAGCCATTTCAGCAACACCAACAATGCCCTGCCATGCCAGGGCATTTTGCCGTCTAGGATTCAACTTGCACCCGGCCAGGCCGACAAACTGGCACTATCAAGCCTAAATGACTCGCAGAGATAACGGACATGTCCCTACGCACCCTGCTCACCGCCCTCCTGTTAGCCACCAGCGTCACGGCCATGGCCGACACCGAAGTGGTCAACCTGAGCAACCGTACCAGCGCAGACCTGCTGCCCGTGGCGCAGAACTTCATCGGCAAGGACGGCACCGTCAGCGCTTATGGCAACCAGCTGATCGTGAAGGCCGACCCCGGCAAGATCCAGGACCTGCGCGCCTTGCTGTCTCAGCTGGACACTCCGGCCAAACGCCTGCTGATCACCGTCGACACCAACGAAAACAACCAGCAGAACACCGGTGACAGCCAGACGCGCATCATCAGCTACGGCACCACCAGCCGCGACGGCGGTACGCAGCAGATCCAGGCCAGCGAAGGCGTGCCTGCGCTGATCCAGGTCGGCCAGAGCGTACCGCTGACCACCACCCAGCAAGATAGCTACGGCCGCCTGCAAAATCAGACCCAGTATCGCAACGTGACCCAGGGCTTCTATGTGACCGCGAGCGTCACCGGCGAGACCGTGCACCTGGCGATCAGCACCAATCGTGACCGCATGAGCCAGGAGCGTCCCGATGTAGTGAACGTACAGAGTACCGACACAACCATCAGTGGGCGCCTAGGCGAGTGGATCACCCTGTCCGGCATCAATCGCGAGACCCAGGCTGATAAATCCTCTACAACCCGCAGCTACTCTACTCAGGGCCGTGATGACCTGACGGTGCGGGTCAAGGTCGACACCCTGAACTGAAGCACCAAAAACTGACTGATGAGTCGTATTAGACTAAAGATGTAGTGCTTGAAAAAAAGCACTACAAAACATTTGACGATCCAAAAAAGCCTGGGCATGATGGCCTCGCTCCCGCTAATCAGGGGCCCTGGCAAGGGCCTTCGGATCGCGCTCCAAGCTACCCACCTGAGCCGATTCGTGTCTGTACCGCCCACAAGGCGTGTTTGACGAGGTTGCGACTGGAACGAAGTTGTCCCGAGGGACGGAAGCTAACCAGGTAACCCGGCTACACGCTGTTGAACACCCGAGGGCCCACGACGCCCGAAGACTGTTCTCGGCCCGCCTGTACCTGCCCGACCCTCTCGCCACTCGTTCATCCCGTCGCATTCCCCGCCAGACCCGACATGACCGCCTAAGCTTCTGGTCAGCGAGCAGCCCTGCCCACGCACTTGAATGCAGGGCTGGCAAATGGATTTTTCCACCACACGAAGACGCGACGAGGTTTACTTCCATGGCACTGACACGCGAACAGCAAATTGCAGCCCTCGAGAAAGACTGGGCTGAAAACCCACGCTGGAAAGGCGTGACCCGCGCTTATTCCGCTGCTGACGTCGTCCGCCTGCGTGGCTCGGTTCAACCTGAGCACACCTTTGCAAAACTCGGCGCCGAGAAGCTGTGGAAGCTGGTTACCCAAGGGGCCAAGCCTTCCTTCCGTCCCGACAAAGATTTCGTCAACTGCATGGGCGCCCTCACTGGCGGCCAGGCAGTCCAGCAGGTGAAAGCCGGTATCCAGGCGATCTACCTGTCCGGCTGGCAAGTGGCGGCGGACAACAACTCCGCCGAATCCATGTACCCCGACCAATCGCTGTACCCGGTGGACTCGGTGCCGACCGTGGTCAAGCGCATCAACAACTCGTTCCGTCGTGCCGACCAGATCCAGTGGAAAGCCGGCAAGAACCCGGGCGATGACGGCTACATCGACTACTTCGCGCCGATCGTGGCCGACGCCGAAGCCGGTTTCGGCGGCGTACTCAACGCCTACGAGCTGATGAAGAGCATGATCGAGGCAGGCGCTGCCGGCGTGCACTTCGAAGACCAACTGGCTTCCGTGAAGAAATGCGGCCACATGGGCGGCAAGGTCCTGGTTCCAACCCAGGAAGCTGTACAGAAGCTGACCGCTGCCCGCCTGGCCGCTGACGTTGCCGGCACGCCAACCATCATCCTGGCGCGTACCGATGCCAACGCGGCTGACTTGCTGACTTCGGACTGCGACCCGTATGACCAGCCCTTCGTGACTGGCGAGCGCACCCAGGAAGGCTTCTACAAGGTACGTGCCGGTCTCGACCAGGCCATCGCCCGCGGCCTGGCCTACGCCCCATACGCCGACCTGATCTGGTGTGAAACCGCCAAGCCGGACCTGGACGAAGCCCGTCGTTTCGCCGAGGCGATCAAGAAGGAATACCCGGACCAACTGCTGTCCTACAACTGCTCGCCGTCCTTCAACTGGAAGAAGAACCTGGACGACGCGACCATCGCCAAGTTCCAGCGCGAACTGTCCGCCATGGGCTACAAGCACCAGTTCATCACCCTGGCCGGCATCCACAACATGTGGCACAGCATGTTCAACCTGGCGCACGACTACGCCCGCAACGACATGACCGCCTACGTGAAGCTGCAGGAGCAGGAGTTCGCTGACGCCGCCAAGGGTTACACCTTCGTGGCTCACCAGCAGGAAGTGGGCACCGGCTACTTCGACGACATGACCACCGTGATCCAGGGCGGCACCTCGTCCGTGACCGCGCTGACCGGCTCGACCGAAGAAGAGCAGTTCCACTGATCGACTGAGTACACGGCCACTGCGGCCCCAAGGAAGACCTAACCGCAGTGCCGCACAAAGATCACGCCCCGACCTGTTCGGGGCGTTTTTTTGGCAAAACATTGATCCAGAGCGGTATTGGCACGAATAAAATCGGTTAAAAGATCCCCGTCGGCAACTAAGCGGTATTCAACCAAGTAACAGCAACTTCCCTCGCCCCACCACACACACCCGCTTAAAATCCGCACAAACAATATTCATTATCATTTAGCGCATGAAAACTTCGTTACCGGTTAAACAAAACACATTTGATTAAATGCCCGCTAATGCCCGCCACATAAGGGCTGCAGCCCCAAGAAGGTGCACTATGTGCTTATTCCACCGAATAATTTCGCCATAGGAATTTTACTTGCCCGGTGTTTAGCCATAAAATCACCGCGATTGATTGCAGTGCGACATATCGTCACTGCATCGTTACTTTTTCGAGCTCAGAGACCTTTGCTCTCTGTTAAGGATTTCCAGCATGACCGAAGCGACAGGACTCATGGCCCACAACTGGGGCTTTGCCATTTTCCTCCTCGGTGTTGTCGGCCTCTGCGCCTTCATGCTCGGTGTTTCCAGCCTCCTCGGGTCAAAAGCCTGGGGCCGCAGCAAAAATGAACCGTTCGAGTCCGGCATGCTGCCTACAGGTGGCGCCCGCTTGCGGCTCTCAGCCAAATTCTATCTGGTCGCGATGTTGTTCGTGATCTTCGATATCGAAGCCCTCTTTCTCTTTGCCTGGTCTGTGTCCGTCCGCGAAAGCGGCTGGACCGGATTCGTCGAAGCCCTCGTTTTCATAGCAATTCTGTTGGCAGGCCTTGTCTACCTATTCCGAGTGGGCGCCCTTGACTGGGCTCCGGAAGCTCGTCGTAAGCGGCAAGCGAAGCTGAAACAATGAGGCTTTGGCGATGCAATACAATCTCACCAGGATCGACCCGGATGCTCCTAACGAGCAGTACCCCATCGGCGAACGGGAAACCGTTTCCGACCCGTTAGAAGACCAAGTCCACAAAAACATCTACATGGGCAAGCTGGAAGACGTGCTGAGTGGCGCGGTCAACTGGGGGCGTAAAAACTCCCTGTGGCCGTACAACTTCGGTCTTTCGTGCTGCTACGTGGAAATGACCACCGCCTTCACGGCGCCCCACGACATCGCGCGCTTTGGCGCCGAAGTTATCCGGGCCTCGCCGCGCCAGGCGGATTTCATGGTTATCGCCGGTACCTGCTTCATCAAGATGGCGCCGATCATCCAGCGTCTCTACGAGCAAATGCTCGAGCCGAAGTGGGTTATCTCCATGGGTTCGTGCGCCAACTCCGGTGGCATGTACGACATCTATTCCGTCGTTCAAGGGGTGGACAAGTTCCTGCCCGTGGACGTCTACGTGCCTGGCTGCCCGCCTCGCCCTGAAGCGTTCCTGCAAGGCTTGATGCTGTTGCAGGAATCGATCGGCAAGGAGCGTCGTCCGCTTTCCTGGGTCGTCGGTGATCAAGGCGTGTACCGCGCCGAGATGCCGTCGCAAAAGGAACAGCGCCGCGAACAGCGAATCGCAGTCACAAACCTGCGCAGCCCCGACGAAGTCTGATCCAGCACCGCTTCTTTTATAGAACGAACACCTGGCTTCATTCTTTACGTTGACCGAAAGCGATAAAAAACCATGACTACAGGCAGTGCTCTGTACATCCCGCCTTATAAGGCAGACGACCAGGATGTGGTCGTCGAACTCAATAACCGTTTTGGCCCTGACGCCTTCACCGCCCAGGCCACGCGCACCGGTATGCCGGTGCTGTGGGTGGCGCGTGCCAAGCTCGTCGAAGTCCTGACCTTCCTGCGCAACCTGCCCAAGCCGTACGTCATGCTCTATGACCTGCATGGCGTGGACGAGCGTCTGCGCACCAAGCGCCAGGGGCTGCCGAGCGGCGCCG
This sequence comes from Pseudomonas sp. FBCC-B1565, assembly GCF_059133265.1. NCBI lineage: Bacteria > Pseudomonadati > Pseudomonadota > Gammaproteobacteria > Pseudomonadales > Pseudomonadaceae > Pseudomonas > Pseudomonas sp. FBCC-B1565. The sequence goes on along the minus strand of NZ_CP101438.1, from coordinate 2,531,602 downwards.
ATTTCACCGTGTTCTACCACCTGATGTCGCTGGAACGTAACAGCGACGTGATGATCAAGGTCGCCCTGTCGGAAAGCGATCTGAGCATCCCGACCGTGACCGGTATCTGGCCGAACGCCAGCTGGTACGAGCGCGAAGTCTGGGACATGTTCGGCATCGACTTCCCGGGTCACCCGCACCTGACGCGCATCATGATGCCGCCGACCTGGGAAGGTCACCCGCTGCGCAAGGACTTCCCGGCTCGCGCCACCGAATTCGACCCGTTCAGCCTCAACCTCGCCAAGCAGCAGCTTGAAGAAGAGGCTGCGCGCTTCCGTCCGGAAGACTGGGGCATGAAGCGCTCCGGCACCAACGAGGACTACATGTTCCTCAACCTGGGCCCGAACCACCCTTCGGCCCACGGTGCCTTCCGTATCATCCTGCAACTGGACGGTGAAGAAATCGTCGACTGCGTGCCGGACATCGGCTACCACCACCGTGGTGCCGAGAAAATGGCCGAGCGTCAGTCGTGGCACAGCTTCATCCCGTATACCGACCGTATCGACTACCTCGGCGGCGTGATGAACAACCTGCCGTACGTGCTTTCGGTCGAGAAGCTGGCCGGCATCAAGGTGCCGGACCGCGTCGACACCATCCGCATCATGATGGCCGAGTTCTTCCGGATCACCAGCCACCTGCTGTTCCTGGGTACCTATATCCAGGACGTCGGCGCCATGACCCCGGTGTTCTTCACCTTCACCGACCGTCAGCGTGCCTACAAGGTCATCGAAGCCATCACCGGTTTCCGCCTGCACCCGGCCTGGTACCGCATCGGCGGCGTGGCCCACGACCTGCCGAATGGCTGGGAACGCCTGGTCAAGGAGTTCATCGACTGGATGCCCAAGCGTCTGGACGAGTACCAAAAGGCGGCGCTGGATAACAGCATCCTCAAGGGTCGTACCATCGGCGTCGCGCAGTACAACACCAAGGAAGCCCTGGAATGGGGCGTCACCGGTGCCGGCCTGCGCTCCACCGGCTGCGATTTCGACCTGCGTAAAGCGCGCCCGTACTCCGGCTACGAGAACTTCGAATTCGAAGTCCCGCTGGCGGCCAATGGCGATGCCTACGACCGCTGCATCGTGCGCGTCGAAGAAATGCGCCAGAGCCTGAAGATCATCGAGCAATGCATGCGCAACATGCCGGCCGGCCCGTACAAGGCGGATCACCCGCTGACCACGCCGCCGCCGAAAGAGCGCACGCTGCAGCACATCGAAACCCTGATCACGCACTTCCTGCAGGTTTCGTGGGGCCCGGTGATGCCGGCCAACGAGTCCTTCCAGATGATCGAAGCGACCAAGGGTATCAACAGTTATTACCTGACGAGCGATGGCGGCACCATGAGCTACCGCACCCGGATCCGTACCCCGAGCTTCGCCCACTTGCAGCAGATCCCTTCGGTGATCAAAGGCGAGATGGTCGCGGACTTGATTGCGTACCTGGGTAGTATCGATTTCGTTATGGCCGACGTGGACCGCTAAGCATGAACAGCACGCTTATCCAGACAGACCGTTTCACCTTGAGTGAAACCGAGCGCTCGGCCATCGAGCACGAGCTGCATCACTACGAAGACCCGCGCGCGGCGTCGATCGAAGCCTTGAAGATCGTCCAGAAGGAACGTGGCTGGGTGCCGGACGGCGCCCTCTACGCCATCGGCGAGATCCTCGGCATTCCCGCCAGCGACGTTGAAGGGGTGGCGACGTTCTACAGCCAGATCTTCCGCCAGCCGGTGGGCCGCCACATCATTCGCGTGTGCGACAGCATGGTTTGCTACATCGGCGGCCACGAATCCGTGGTCAGCGAGATCCAGAACAAGCTGGGCATCGGCCTCGGCCAGACCACTCCGGACGGCCGCTTCACGCTGCTGCCAGTGTGCTGCCTGGGCAACTGCGACAAGGCGCCGGCGTTGATGATCGACGACGACACATTCGGTGACGTGCAGCCTGCTGGCGTGACCCAATTGCTCGAGGGCTACCCATGACCCTGACTTCTTTCGGCCCGGCCAACCTGATCAAGCGTTCGCCCGAGACCCACCCGCTGACCTGGCGCCTGCGTGACGATGCCGAGCCGGTATGGCTCGACGAATACCAGGCCAAGAACGGTTACGCCGCTGCGCGCAAAGCCTTCGCCGACATGGCCCAGGACGATATCGTCCAGACCGTGAAAGACGCCGGCCTCAAGGGCCGCGGCGGTGCAGGCTTCCCCACGGGCGTGAAGTGGGGCCTGATGCCCAAGGACGAATCCATCAACATCCGCTACCTGCTGTGCAACGCGGATGAAATGGAGCCGAACACCTGGAAAGACCGCATGCTGATGGAGCAACTGCCCCATCTGCTGATCGAAGGCATGCTGATCAGCGCCCGCGCGCTGAAAACCTACCGGGGCTACATCTTCCTGCGTGGCGAATACACCACCGCCGCCAAGCACCTCAACCGTGCCGTGGAAGAAGCCAAGGCCGCCGGCCTGTTGGGCAAGAACATCCTCGGTTCGGGTTTTGACTTCGAACTGTTCGTGCACACCGGCGCCGGGCGTTATATCTGCGGTGAAGAAACCGCACTGATCAACTCCCTCGAAGGCCGCCGCGCCAACCCGCGCTCCAAGCCGCCCTTCCCTGCCGCCGTGGGCGTGTGGGGCAAGCCGACCTGCGTGAACAACGTCGAGACGCTGTGCAACGTGCCGGCGATCATCGCCGACGGCGTGGACTGGTACAAATCGTTGGCCCGCGAAGGCAGCGAAGACATGGGCACCAAGCTCATGGGCTTCTCCGGCAAGGTCAAGAACCCGGGCCTGTGGGAGCTGCCGTTCGGCGTGACCGCACGCGAGCTGTTCGAGGACTACGCCGGCGGCATGCGCGACGGCTATACCTTGAAAGCCTGGCAGCCAGGCGGCGCCGGTACCGGTTTCCTGTTGCCCGAGCACCTCGACGCACAGATGTATGCCGGCGGCATCGGCAAGGTGGGCACCCGGATGGGTACCGGCCTGGCGATGGCGGTGGACAACACGGTGAACATGGTGTCCTTGCTGCGCAACATGGAGCAGTTCTTCGCCCGCGAATCCTGCGGCTTCTGCACCCCATGCCGCGACGGCCTGCCATGGAGCGTGAAGCTGCTGATGGCCCTGGAAAATGGCGAAGGCCGCGAGGGTGATATCGAAACCCTGCTGGGCCTGGTCGGCTTCCTCGGCCCAGGCAAGACCTTCTGTGCTCACGCACCGGGCGCCGTGGAGCCATTGGGCAGCGCCATCAAATACTTCCGCTCGGAGTTCGAAGCCGGCATCGCGCCCACCAGCGCCGCCGTCCCGCCTCTGGCAAGGCCGATCGTAGTCGGCGCGTAACGCTTTAAAAGGCGAAGGGTCCGTGCCCTTCGCTTTCTCATGGGCTGACGCCGTAAAGGCTGTGTTGAGGCCCATGAATAACAAGATTCCATTAGCCACGCCCGCTGACAACGGGCCAACGAAGAACTTTGAACCATGGCCACTATCCACGTAGACGGCAAAGCGCTCGAAGTCGATGGGGCAGACAACCTGTTACAGGCCTGTCTGTCGCTCGGTCTCGATATCCCGTATTTCTGCTGGCACCCCGCGCTTGGTAGCGTCGGGGCCTGCCGCCAGTGTGCGGTCAAGCAGTACACCGACGAGAACGACACCCGTGGTCGTATCGTCATGTCCTGCATGACTCCAGCCACCGACAACACCTGGATCTCCATCGACGATGAAGAATCCAAGGCGTTCCGCGCCAGCGTCGTCGAATGGCTGATGACCAACCATCCCCACGACTGCCCGGTCTGTGAGGAAGGCGGTCACTGCCACCTGCAAGACATGACCGTGATGACCGGCCACAACGAGCGCCGTTATCGCTTTACCAAACGTACCCACCAGAACCAGGACCTCGGCCCGTTCATTTCCCACGAAATGAACCGCTGCATCGCCTGCTACCGTTGCGTGCGCTTCTATAAGGACTACGCCGGCGGCACCGACCTGGGCGTATTCGGCGCCCACGACAACGTGTATTTCGGTCGCGTTGAAGACGGCGTGCTCGAAAGCGAGTTCTCCGGCAACCTCACCGAGGTCTGCCCGACCGGTGTGTTCACCGACAAGACGCACTCCGAGCGCTACAACCGCAAGTGGGACATGCAGTTCGCCCCGAGCATCTGCCATGGCTGCTCCAGCGGTTGCAACATCTCCCCGGGCGAGCGCTACGGCGAACTGCGTCGCATCGAAAACCGCTTCAACGGTTCGGTCAACCAGTACTTCCTGTGCGACCGTGGCCGTTTCGGCTATGGCTACGTCAACCGCGAAGACCGTCCACGCCAGCCACTGTTGGCCGACGGCGCCAAGCTGAGCCTGGACGACGCGCTGGATAAAGCCGCCGACCTGCTGCGCGGCCGCAACATCGTCGGTATCGGTTCGCCCCGCGCCAGCCTCGAAAGCAACTTCGCGCTGCGCGAGCTGGTCGGTGCCGAGCACTTCTACTCCGGTATCGAAGCCGGCGAGCTGGAGCGCATCCGCCTGGTCCTGCAAGTGTTGAACGACAGCCCGCTGCCGGTTCCGAACATGCGCGACATTGAAGACCACGACGCCATCTTCGTGCTCGGTGAAGACCTGACCCAGACCGCCGCCCGCATCGCCCTGTCGCTGCGCCAGTCGGTCAAGGGCAAGGCTGAAGACATGGCCGACGCCATGCGCGTCCAGCCCTGGCTCGACGCCGCGGTGAAAAACATCGGCCAGCACGCGCTGAACCCGCTGTTCATTGCAAGCCTGGCTGAAACCAAGCTCGACGACATCGCCGAAGAATGTGTGCACGCGGCGCCGGACGACTTGGCCCGTATCGGTTTCGCCGTGGCCCACGCTCTCGACGCAAGCGCGCCTGCCGTCGAAGGCCTGGACACTGAAGCCGGCGAACTGGCCCAGCGCATCGCCGACGCCCTGCTGGCGGCCAAGCGCCCATTGATCATTGCCGGCACCTCGTTGGGTTCCAAGGCGCTGATCGAAGCCGCCGCCAACATCGCCAAGGCCTTGAAGCTGCGCGACAAGAACGGTTCCATCAGCCTGGTGGTGCCAGAGGCCAACAGCCTCGGCCTGGCCATGCTCGGTGGCGAGTCCCTGGACGCTGGCCTGCAAGCGGTGATCGACGGCAACGCTGACGCCATCGTGGTACTGGAAAACGACCTGTACACCCGCACCGATGCCGCCAAGGTTGACGCTGCACTGAACGCGGCCAAAGTGCTGATCGTTGCCGATCACCAGAAGACCGCCACCAGCGACCGCGCCCACCTGGTACTGCCAGCCGCCACCTTCGCTGAAGGCGACGGTACCCTGGTCAGCCAGGAAGGCCGTGCCCAGCGCTTCTTCCAGGTGTTCGATCCGAAGTACATGGACGCCAGCATTCTGGTTCACGAAGGCTGGCGCTGGCTGCATGCCCTGCGCGCTACCCTGCTGAACCAGCCGATCGACTGGACCCAGCTCGACCACGTCACCGCAGCCACCGCTGCCAGCGCCCCGCAACTGGCGCGGATCGTCGACGCTGCACCGTCCGCCTCGTTCCGCATCAAGGGCATGAAACTGGCCCGTGAGCCGCTGCGTTACTCCGGTCGCACCGCCATGCGCGCCGACATCAGCGTGCACGAACCGCGTACCCCGCAAGACAACGACACCGCGTTCGCCTTCTCCATGGAAGGTTACTCGGGTTCGGTCGAGCCACGTCAGCAGGTGCCATTTGCCTGGTCGCCGGGCTGGAACTCTCCGCAGGCCTGGAACAAGTTCCAGGACGAAGTCGGTGGTCACATCCGCGCTGGCGACCCGGGCACCCGCCTAATCGAAAGCACCGGTGATGCGCTGAACTGGTTCGCCGCCATACCGCGTCCGTTCAACCCGGCCCAGGGCACCTGGCAGGTCGTGCCGTTCTTCCACCTGTTCGGCAGCGAAGAGAACTCTTCCAAGGCCGCGCCGGTGCAAAGTCGCATTCCGCAAGCCTACGTATCCGTGGCCAAGTCCGAAGCCGACCGCCTCGGCGTCAACGACGGTGCCCTGCTCAGCCTGAACGTGGCCGGCCAGACCCTGCGTCTGCCGCTGCGCATCAACGATGAGTTGGGTGCCGGGCTGGTTGCACTGCCAAAAGGCCTCGCCGGTATCCCGCCGGCGATCTTTGGCAAAACCGTTGACGGTCTGCAGGAGGCAGCGCAATGACCTGGTTCACCCCTGAAGTGATCGACGTGATCATCTCGGTCGTCAAGGCCATCGTGATCCTGTTGGCCGTGGTCGTCGCGGGCGCCTTGCTCAGCTTCGTCGAACGTCGCCTGCTGGGCTGGTGGCAGGACCGCTACGGTCCGAACCGCGTTGGCCCGTTCGGCATGTTCCAGATCGCCGCCGACATGCTGAAAATGTTCTTCAAGGAAGACTGGACCCCGCCGTTTGCCGACAAGGTGATCTTCACCCTGGCACCGGTCGTGGCCATGAGCGCCTTGCTGATCGCCTTCGCGATCATCCCAATCACCCCGACCTGGGGCGTGGCGGACCTGAACATCGGCTTGCTGTTCTTCTTCGCCATGGCCGGTCTGTCGGTCTATGCGGTGCTGTTCGCCGGCTGGTCGAGCAACAACAAGTTCGCCCTGCTGGGCAGCTTGCGGGCTTCGGCCCAGACCGTGTCCTACGAAGTGTTCATGGGCCTCGCGCTGATGGGCATCGTGGTGCAGGTCGGCTCGTTCAACATGCGCGACATCGTCGAGTACCAGGCGCAGAACCTGTGGTTCATCATTCCGCAGTTCTTCGGCTTCTGTACCTTCTTCATCGCTGGCGTGGCCGTGACTCACCGTCACCCTTTCGACCAGCCGGAAGCGGAACAGGAACTGGCCGACGGTTACCACATCGAATACGCCGGCATGAAGTGGGGCATGTTCTTCGTCGGTGAATACATCGGCATCATCTTGATCTCGGCCCTGCTGGTCACGCTGTTCTTCGGCGGCTGGCACGGACCGTTCGGCATCCTGCCGCAGTTGGCGTTCTTCTGGTTCTTCCTGAAGACCGCGTTCTTCATCATGTTGTTTATCCTGCTGCGCGCTTCCATTCCGCGTCCACGATATGACCAGGTGATGGATTTCAGCTGGCGCTTCTGCCTGCCGCTGACCCTGATCAATTTGCTGGTGACTGCTGCCGTGGTGCTGATGCACGCGCCAGCGGCTGCGGTTCAGTGAGGATTTGACCCATGTTCAAATATATTGGCGACATCGTTAAGGGTACCGGTACCCAGTTGCGAAGCCTGGTGATGGTGTTCGGTCACGGCTTTCGCAAACGCGACACCCTGCAATACCCGGAAGAAGCGGTGTACCTGCCGCCGCGCTATCGCGGCCGTATCGTACTGACCCGCGACCCCGATGGCGAAGAGCGTTGCGTAGCCTGCAACCTGTGCGCTGTGGCGTGCCCGGTGGGTTGCATCTCCCTGCAGAAAGCTGAAACCGAAGACGGTCGCTGGTACCCGGACTTCTTCCGCATCAACTTCTCGCGCTGCATTTTCTGCGGCCTCTGCGAGGAAGCTTGCCCGACCACCGCGATCCAGCTCACGCCGGATTTCGAGATGGCCGAGTTCAAACGTCAGGACCTGGTGTACGAGAAAGAAGATCTGTTGATCTCTGGTCCCGGTAAAAACCCTGATTACAACTTCTATCGTGTTGCAGGTATGGCCGTTGCCGGTAAGCCGAAAGGCGCCGCACAAAACGAAGCCGAGCCGATCAACGTGAAGAGCTTGCTGCCTTAAGGAAGAAAGATGGAATTCGCTTTCTATTTCGCATCGGGTATCGCGGTTGTGTCCACGCTTCGCGTGATCACCAACACCAACCCTGTGCACGCCCTGCTCTACCTGATCATTTCGCTGATCGCCGTGGCCATGACCTTCTTCAGCCTCGGCGCGCCGTTCGCCGGTGTACTGGAAGTGATCGCCTACGCCGGCGCCATCATGGTGCTGTTCGTGTTTGTGGTGATGATGCTCAACCTGGGGCCGGCTTCGGTCGCCCAGGAACGCGTCTGGCTCAAGCCCGGCATCTGGCTCGGCCCGGTTGTCCTGGCAGCGCTGCTGCTGGGTGAACTGCTGTATGTGCTGTTCGCTCACCAGAGCGGCCAGGCCATCGGCCACACCACCGTGGATGCAAAAGCCGTGGGCATCAGCCTGTTCGGCCCGTACCTGCTGGTGGTCGAACTGGCGTCGATGCTGCTGCTCGCTGCAGCCGTCACCGCCTTCCACTTGGGCCGCAACGAAGCCAAGGAGCAATGACGATGCCTGCTATCCCTTTGGAGCATGGTCTGGCGGTCGCCGGCATCCTGTTCTGCCTTGGCCTGGTCGGCCTGATGGTCCGCCGTAACATTCTGTTCGTGTTGATGAGCCTGGAAATCATGATGAACGCCGCGGCACTGGCGTTCATCGTTGCGGGTGCACGTTGGGGCCAGCCGGATGGACAAGTCATGTTCATTCTGGTGATCAGCCTGGCAGCCGCCGAGGCCAGCATTGGCCTGGCGATCCTGCTGCAACTGTATCGTCGCTTCCACACGCTTGATATCGATGCTGCCAGTGAGATGCGCGGATGAACATGATCTTTCTGACTTTCGTATTCCCCTTGATCGGTTTCCTGCTGCTGTCGTTCTCCCGTGGACGCTGGTCGGAAAACCTCTCGGCCCTGGTGGGCGTGGGTTCCATTGGCCTGTCGGCGATCGTCGCCGCCTACGTCATCTGGCAATTCAACGTGGCGCCGCCGGAAGGCGGTCACTACACCTTGTTGCTGTGGCAGTGGATGTCGGTGGAGGGCTTCAAGCCCAACTTCGCCCTCTACGTCGACGGCCTGTCGATCACCATGCTCGGCGTGGTCGTCGGCGTGGGCTTCCTGATCCACCTGTTCGCGTCCTGGTACATGCGCGGTGAAGCCGGCTACTCGCGCTTCTTCTCGTACACCAACCTGTTTATCGCCAGCATGCTGTTCCTGGTGCTCGGCGATAACCTGTTGTTCCTGTACTTCGGCTGGGAAGGCGTGGGCCTGTGCTCGTACCTGTTGATCGGTTTCTACTACAGCAACCGCAACAACGGTAACGCAGCCCTCAAGGCGTTTATCGTCACCCGCATCGGCGACGTGTTCATGGCCATCGGCCTGTTCATCCTGTTCCAGCAAGTGGGCACGCTGAACATCCAGGAACTGCTGGTGCTGGCACCGCAGAAATTCCAGGTCGGTGACTTCTGGATCACCCTGGCTACCCTGATGCTGCTGGGCGGCGCCGTGGGTAAATCCGCGCAACTGCCACTGCAAACCTGGCTGGCAGACGCGATGGCCGGCCCTACCCCGGTTTCCGCACTGATCCACGCGGCCACCATGGTCACCGCCGGTGTCTACCTGATCGCCCGTACCCACGGCCTGTTCACCCTGGCGCCGGACATCCTGCATCTGGTCGGCATCGTGGGTGGCGTGACCCTGGTCCTGGCCGGCTTCGCTGCCCTGGTGCAGACCGACATCAAGCGCATCCTCGCCTACTCGACCATGAGCCAGATCGGCTACATGTTCCTGGCCCTGGGCGTTGGCGCCTGGGACGCGGCGATCTTCCACCTGATGACCCACGCCTTCTTCAAGGCCCTGCTGTTCCTCGCGTCCGGTGCGGTGATCGTTGCCTGCCACCACGAGCAGAACATCTTCAAGATGGGCGGCCTGTGGAAGAAACTGCCACTGGCCTATGCCAGCTTCATCGTCGGTGGTGCCGCCCTGGCCGCCCTGCCGCTGGTGACCGCCGGTTTCTACTCGAAGGACGAAATCCTCTGGGAAGCCTTCGCCAGCGGTAACCAGAACCTGCTGTACGCAGGCCTGGTGGGTGCGTTCATGACCTCGCTGTACACCTTCCGCCTGATCTTCATCACCTTCCACGGTGAAGCCAAGACTGAAGCTCACGCAGGTCACGGCATCTCGCACTGGTTGCCATTGTCGGTACTGATCATCCTGTCGACCTTCGTCGGCGCCATGATCACTCCGCCGCTGCACGGTGTTCTGCCGCAAAGCGTCGGGCATGCCGGCGGCGCAGCCCAGCACAGCCTGGAAATCGCCTCGGGTGCCATCGCCATCGCCGGTATCCTGCTGGCGGCCCTGCTGTTCCTCGGCAAGCGTCGCTTCGTGACCGCCGTCGCCAACAGTGGCATTGGCCGCTTCCTGTCGGCCTGGTGGTTCGCTGCCTGGGGCTTCGACTGGATCTACGACAAACTGTTCGTCAAGCCTTACCTCGCCATCAGCCACATGCTGCGCAAGGACCCGCTCGACCAGACCATCGGTCTGATCCCGCGTGCCGCCAAGGCCGGTCACACCGCCCTGAGCCGCAGCGAGACCGGGCAACTGCGTTGGTATGCAGCCTCCATGGCTGCCGGTGCTGTGCTGGTGATCGGCGCCATCGTTGTGGTAGCGGTCTGACTATGAATATTGCGAACCTGCGAAAGGAAACGAGCCTGTCATGATTCTGCCCTGGCTAATCCTGATCCCCTTTATCGGCGGCCTGCTCTGCTGGATGGGTGAACGCTTCGGCGCCACCCTCCCCCGCTGGATTGCGTTGCTGACCATGTCCCTGGAACTCGCGCTCGGCCTCTGGCTGTGGGCCCATGGCGACTATTCATTTGCTCCGGCACCGGGTGTCGATCCCACCTTCGCGCTTGAATTCAAGCACGTGTGGATCCAGCGCTTCGGCATCAACGTGCACCTGGCCCTCGACGGCCTGTCGCTGTTGATGATCCTGCTGACCGGCCTGCTGGGTATCCTCTCGGTACTCTGCTCCTGGAAAGAGATCCAGCGTCACGTGGGCTTCTTCCACCTGAACCTGATGTGGATCCTGGGCGGTGTCGTCGGCGTGTTCCTCGCCCTCGACCTGTTCATGTTCTTCTTCTTCTGGGAAATGATGCTGGTGCCGATGTACTTCCTCATCGCGCTCTGGGGTCACAGTTCTTCGGACGGCAAGAAAACCCGGATCTACGCGGCGACCAAGTTCTTCATCTTCACCCAGGCTTCCGGCCTGATCATGTTGGTGGCGATCCTGGGGCTGGTGCTGGTCAACTTCAACAACACCGGCGTGATTACCTTCAACTACGCCGACCTGTTGAAGACCAAGATGTCCCTGACCACCGAGTACATCCTGATGCTGGGCTTCTTCATCGCCTTCGCGGTGAAGCTGCCGGTGGTGCCGTTCCACTCCTGGCTGCCCGACGCTCACGCCCAGGCGCCGACCGCCGGCTCCGTGGACCTGGCCGGTATCCTGCTGAAAACTGCGGCCTACGGCCTGCTGCGTTTCGCCCTGCCGCTGTTCCCGAATGCCTCGGCCGAGTTCGCGCCGATCGCCATGACCCTGGGTCTGATCGGGATCTTCTACGGTGCGTTCCTGGCGTTCGCGCAAACCGACATCAAGCGTCTGATTGCCTTCTCGTCCGTTTCTCACATGGGCTTCGTACTGATCGGCATCTACTCCGGCAGCCAACTGGCACTGCAAGGCGCGGTGATCCAGATGTTGGCCCACGGTGTCTCAGCCGCTGCCCTGTTTATCTTGAGTGGCCAGCTGTACGAGCGCCTGCACACCCGTGACATGCGTGAAATGGGTGGCGTGTGGTCGCGCATCGCCTACCTGCCGGCGATCAGCCTGTTCTTCGCCGCCGCGTCCCTGGGCTTGCCGGGCACCGGCAACTTCATCGGCGAGTTCCTGATCCTGATGGGTGCCTTCGTGCAAACGCCGTGGATCAGTGCGATTGCTACCTCCGGCCTGGTGTTCGGTTCGGTCTACTCGCTGATCATGATCCACCGCGCCTACTTCGGCCCGGCCAAGTCCGACACCGTCCTGCAAGGGATGGACGCTCGCGAACTGATCATGGTGCTCGGTCTGGCGGTACTGCTGATCTACATCGGCGTGTACCCGCAACCGTTCCTGGACACTTCTGCCGCAACGATGCATGGCGTGCAGCAGTGGTTCGGCACCGCCTTCTCTCAACTCGCTTCGGCCCGGTAAGAGCGCTATGGAATTCACGATCCAACACTTTATCGCGCTTGCGCCGCTGCTGATCACCAGCCTCACCATCGTGGTGGTGATGCTGGCGATCGCCTGGCGCCGCAATCACTCGCAAACGTTCCTGCTGTCCTGTGCCGGCCTGAACCTGGCCCTGCTGTCGATCATCCCGGCCCTCAAGGTCGCGCCACTGGCGGTCACGCCATTGATGATGGTCGATGACTTCGCGCTGCTGTACATCGCGCTGATCCTGGTCGCGACCCTGGCCTGCGTCACCCTCGCCCACGCCTACATGGGCGAAGGCGGCACCGGTTACCCAGGCAACAAGGAAGAGCTGTACCTGCTGATCCTGCTGGCTGCGGCCGGTGGCATCGTGCTGGTCAGCGCACAGCACCTGGCCGGCTTGTTCATCGGCCTGGAACTGCTGTCGATCCCGACCTATGGCCTGGTGGCCTATGCCTTCTTCAACAAGCGCTCCCTGGAAGCCGGCATCAAGTACATGGTGTTGTCGGCCGCCGGTTCCGCGTTCCTGTTGTTCGGTATGGCCCTGCTCTACGCCGAAGCCGGCAGCCTGAGCTTCACCGGTATCGGCCACGCCCTGGCCACCACCAGCCTGCCTGCGCCAATCGCCCAACTGGGCCTGGCCATGATGCTGATCGGCCTGGCGTTCAAGCTGTCGCTGGTGCCGTTCCACCTGTGGACCCCGGACGTGTACGAAGGCGCCCCGGCGCCGGTGGCTGCGTTCCTGGCGACCGCGTCGAAGGTTGCGGTGTTTGCGGTGATGGTGCGTCTGTTCCAGATCTCGCCTGCTGCCAACACTGGCGTGCTGAGCAACGTGCTGACCGTGATCGCCATCGCGTCGATCCTGTTCGGTAACCTGCTGGCGCTGACCCAGAACAACCTCAAGCGTCTGCTGGGTTACTCCTCCATCGCCCACTTCGGCTACCTGCTGATCGCCCTGGTGGCGAGCAAAGGCCTGGCCGTGGAAGCCATGGGCGTGTACCTGGTCACCTACGTGATCACCAGCCTCGGCGCGTTCGGCGTGATCACGCTGATGTCCTCGCCGTTCAAAGGCCGTGACGCCGACGCCCTGTACGAGTACCGCGGCCTGTTCTGGCGCCGTCCGTACCTGACCGCCGTACTCACCGTGATGATGCTGTCCCTGGCCGGTATCCCGCTGACTGCCGGCTTCATCGGCAAGTTCTACATCGTCGCGACCGGTGTTGAAGCACACGAGTGGTGGTTGGTTGCCTCCCTGGTACTGGGCAGCGCCATCGGCGTGTTCTACTACCTGCGCGTGATGGTCACCCTGTACCTGATCGAGCCGAACCTGCGCCGTGTGGATGCCGAGCTGCATTGGGAACAGAAGGCAGGCGGCGTGATGCTGCTGGCCATCGCCCTGCTCGCGTTCTTCCTGGGCGTGTACCCACAACCGTTGCTGACCCTGGTGCAGCACGCGGTATTGGGCGTTTGATCGCTTAGCGAGATGCAGTCAACAGAACGGCGCCTTCGGGCGCCGTTTTGCGTTTCAGGGGCAGGGGTTTTTACCCTCCCCTATTCACGGAAATTTCCTCACCCGCCTGCCTCCCCTTCCGGCATCTACCCGATGAAGGCCGCCGTATGGTGTCTGCGTTTTAGGAAAGTTCCCACAGCAGGGTCACTTGACCCTTTGCGAGTGGGCCACCAAACTCTACGCAGGCTACGTACAGAACACGGATGCTCTATTTATCGAACTGCCGGCCTTCGAGCGGCATCGCAAGGACTATCTGAGTGACGAGCTTTTCCAGGGTTTTCAACAAGAGTTGATGAAGAACCCGGAAGCAGGAGATGTGATCGAGGGAACAGGCGGACTGCGCAAAGTTCGCTTCATCGATGAGCGACGCAACAAAGGCAAGCGCGGTGGCCTGCGGGTCATTTACTACTGGTGGTCGGGCGGCACGCAATTCTGGCTGTTCACCCTGTACGGCAAGCACGAACAGGATGACCTGACACCACAGCACAAAAAAGCCCTAAAACACATGCTGGACAGGGAAATCAAAGCGAGAACACATCATGAAACGTGAAATCTTTTCCGAACTGGTCGAAGGCTTCGACGCCCTGGCAAACGAACGCCAAGGCAAAGTCACCCTGCGAACCCATAAGATTCATCTCAACCAACTGGAGCCGCTTACCGCCGAGGAGGTGGTGGCCGTGCGTCAACAACTCAACCTCTCCCGGTCGGTGTTCGCCATGTACCTGCGCACCAACACCCGCACCCTGGAAAACTGGGAGCAAGGCCGGGCCAAGCCGAATGCCCAGGCTGCCACGCTGATTCGCCTGGTGGCACGTTTTCCTGAGACCGTGGCGCAACTTGCCGCTTTGGGTTGATCTGCAATTGCCTCAAAAAAAACGCCCCGGACATTCGGGGCGTTTTTCGGTGCATCGCGTCAGAACGCGATACCGACCTTGAAGCCGTACTCGTTACGCTTGAGCTTGGTGTTGTCAGCCACTTCGGAGTCACCGTCGAGTTTGTACTCGGTGCGGGTGTAGTACAGGCCCGCGACTACCGGCAGGTCACCCTTCTGGTTCATCAGCAGGCTGACTTCGGCGTAGGGGTTGGTGCGGTCCTTGAGGTCGACGGTGTCGCTGCCGAAATCATCCACCTTGAGCTTGGTGCGGCCATCAATGGTACGACGGGCACCGGCTTCGACACGCAGGGTCATGTCATCGAACTGGTGGTTGTAGCCCAGGGCCGCCTTGGCGAACGGCGATTTGTTGGTGAGTTTCACATCGAGGTCGTTGATCTCTGGCTCATAGCGGGTCCAGCTGTAGCCACCGCCAACGATCACGTCGACAAAATTGCGCGCATCCAGCGCGGCACGCCAGCCGAGATCCAGGTCAGCCTGGCCTTCCTTGAGTTTGTTGTCGCTCTTTTCACCGTACTTGGCTTCGATACCGGCCTGGTAGATAAAGCCGGATTCGGCGGTGAGCTTGTTGCCGAAGTTGTAGAACAGGCCGGCCTCAGGCATGTGGCTCTTGTCGCTCTCGCTGCCGCCTTCGAATTTGAAGTCGTTGTAGCTGCCCAGGATCCCGAAGGTGGAAATCGGGTCGGTGGACGGTGCGGCGAACACCACGGCAGGCGCAGCGACCAGCGCCAGCAGTGAGGAACCCTTGAGGAATTTTCCGAATAGCTTGGACATCGTTTTACATCTCCTTGTCTGGTGAGCAAATTATTCAGGAACCGCTTCGAACCCCGGCGCGTGCCAAAGGTTCGAATTAATTTGCGTTGATTTGGAGGTAAAACGGTTCAGCGAAGGCTCTATCTCGCTATTCCTGGGCAGCAGCCTGGACCAAGCCATCAAGGGTTTGCCGAAGCGTTGCCGTATCCGGCACGCGAATCCCGAAGGTTTCAGTCAGCACCTGCACCACCTCATCGGCACTGCCAAGCGAGCGTTTTACGCTCGGCCGGTCCAGGGAGTGGATCGCATAGTGGGCATTGTTCAGGGTATGGCGCTTGCCCGGCGCCAGGCGTGCGACTTTCAGTTGGCCGACGAATACCGATTTCGGGTGGGTGGAGACGTACCAGTTACCGATTTCATAATCGATATCCGCCTGTACTTGCAGGTCGAACACATACAGGCCGCGCCACTCCTCGGCCACTTGTGCCCACAAGGTGTAACTGCCCTGCCCGTCGAAAGTCAGGCGATACGGTTCATGGGCCGTGGCCTGCACCGCTTCGGTGTCCAGTTGCAACGGGCTGCTGGGCACCATGCCGCCAAAGCCGACATCGGTGATGTAGCGCACGCCGTCCAGGGTCACCAGGCTCAAGCGATGGGTACGCGCCGTGCGCGCATCCGGCGCCCCGCCCATCACCACCCGGCCGGTGATGCCACGCGCCTCGAAGCCGAGTTCCTGCAGCAACGCCAGGAACATCTGGTTCAGCTCATAGCAATAGCCGCCCCGCCCGTCCAACAGCACTTTTTGTTCGACACTGGGCAGGTCGATCGGCACCGGCAGGCGTATCAGGCTCGACAGGTTCTCGAAGGCAAAGCTGCACACATGGCGCAGTTGCAGGTCCTGCAAGGTTTGCAGGGTGGGCGCCGGCGGCGTGTCATAACCCAGGCGTTGCAGGTAGAGGCGGCTATGGTTCAGCAGAGGCATGGCACGATCCTTGGGCGCAGGAAGAAGGCGTCACTATGCCGCGCCGACGTGCAGATTGTCATTTTGAATGAACCTTTTTGAACGCTGCCCTATCCATCTATAACAACACAGGGAGGCAACATGAGTACCGCAAAAATCTACACGATCAATTATCAGCTGCACGGTCAACCGAAAACCTTTGTGGTGCGTGCCGAAGTAATGAACAACGCCGAGGCCTGGCACTGGGCGGCGGTGGATGCCGATATTGCCCATGTGAGTCGCGTGGGACGCGTGGGGCATGAGCAGGTCAAGAAAACCACCCGGCCCTGGGCGGAGAAGTTTGGGATTACGGATGTCACGTGGATCGCACCCAAGTAAGTGAACAGCCTCACCGTGCAAGGTGGGGCTTCCAACACCCTTTGCAGTTGACCGTTTGCCCATCATGAGCAGGGCTAACGCTTCAGTGAAATCAATTCAATTTTACTCGACCTGTGCCCCGCCTAAACTACATCCTAATTATTGATACTCGAAATCAATCTGGCACCTGAATAACCCATCAGGTGTGTCCCAGAAATCAGGATGTCAGGCCACCATGAACAGCGAGTTTGAATTCACTCTTAAAACCCTGCGTTTCGACGAACATTATCATCCCTCGGAAAATACGCGCATCACCACCAACTTCGCCAACTTGGCCAGGGGCAAAAGCCGCCAGGAGAATCTGCGCAATACACTGAGGATGATCAACAATCGTTTCAATGCATTGGCGCAATGGGATAACCCCAAGGGTGATCGCTACCGAGTGGAACTTGATATCGTCTCTGTTGAAATGAAAATTGACCATGAACAGCCTGGCAACGCCATCCCGCTGATTGAAATATTGAAAACAACGATTGTCGATCAGCACACCGATGAACGCATCGAGGGTATTGTCGGCAACAACTTCTCCTCCTACGTGCGCGACTACGACTTCAGCGTTGCCTTGTCAGCGCACAACCAGAATCAGACCGAGTTCAGCACACCCGAGAACTTTGGCGACTTGCATGGAAAACTGTTCAAGCACTTCGTCAACTCAAACACCTACAAAGAAAACTTCAAAAAACCGCCGGTGATCTGCCTGAGCGTTTCAAACACCAGGACCTATCATCGCACCGAAAACCAGCATCCTGTACTGGGCTTTGAATACCAACAGGACGCCTACTCCCTGACGGATGACTACTTCAATAAAATGGGATTGAAGGTTCGCTACTTCATGCCTTCAAACAGTGTTGCGCCGCTGGCGTTTTATTTTTCCGGTGATTTGCTGGCGGACTACAGCAACCTTGAACTCATCAGCACCATCAGCACCATGGACACCTTCCAGAAGATTTACCGGCCCGAGATCTACAATGCCAATTCTGCCGCCGGAAAATCCTACCAACCCAGCTTGAAGCACCAGGATTATTCACTGACGCTGATTGTCTACGATCGAGAAGAACGCAGCCGCCTGGCCATTGAACAGGGAAAGTTTGTGGAAGAGCACTTCATCAAACCCTACCAGGCTGTTCTTCAACAGTGGTCCGCCCACTGCGCGCTTTGACGCTTTAATACTACAAGGTCATCCCTGATGAAAAAGTTGTTACCTACTTCGACCGCCGGCAGTTTGCCTAAACCTTCCTGGCTGGCTCAACCTGAAACACTGTGGTCGCCATGGAAACTGCAAGATGAGGCATTGACCGAGGGCAAACACGACGCCTTGCGTTTGTCCCTGCAGGAACAACAACACGCGGGCATTGATATCGTCAGCGACGGCGAACAGACGCGCCAACACTTTGTGACGACGTTTATTGAGCACCTCAGCGGTGTTGATTTCGAGAAACGCGAGACCGTGCGCATCCGTGATCGTTATGACGCGAACGTGCCAACGGTCGTAGGGGCTGTTTCCCGCCAGAAGCCGGTGTTTGTTGAAGACGCCAAGTTCTTGCGCCAGCAAACCAAGCAACCCATCAAGTGGGCGCTGCCTGGCCCCATGACGATGATCGACACGCTGTACGACAACCATTACAAGAGTCGTGAAAAGCTCGCCTGGGAATTCGCCAAAATCCTCAATCAGGAAGCCCTTGAACTAGAAGCCGCCGGGGTGGACATCATCCAATTCGATGAGCCGGCCTTCAACGTGTTCTTTGATGAGGTGAACGACTGGGGCGTGGCCACCCTGGAAAGGGCCATTGAAGGCCTCAAATGTGAAACCGCCGTGCATATCTGCTACGGCTACGGCATCAAAGCCAATACCGACTGGAAAAAGACGCTGGGATCAGAGTGGCGTCAATATGAAGAAGCCTTCCCCAAGCTGCAGCAATCCAGTATCGATATCGTCTCGCTGGAGTGTCACAACTCCCATGTGCCCATGGAGCTGATTGAACTTATCCGCGGCAAAAAAGTGATGGTCGGGGCCATTGACGTGGCCAGCCACACGATTGAAACGCCGGAAGAAGTCGCCAACACCCTGCGCAAAGCATTGCAGTTTGTCGATGCCGACAAGCTCTACCCTTGCACGAACTGTGGCATGGCGCCGCTGCCTCGGCACATTGCCAGGGGCAAGCTGAATGCGTTGAGTGCCGGCGCAGCCATTGTCCGAAACGAACTCTCGAACCCGTAGTGAGAATGCGCAAGGCCTGACGATGTCAGGCCTTGCCTGGCGCATTCGCACGCCCCCCCCAATTCAGGACCGCCTATGTCACCTCCCATCGAGCCCTTGCGCTTTCGAGAAGCCCTCGGGCACTACGCGTCCGGTATCACGGTGATTACCTCCCACGTTGATGGCGAACCGGTCGGCTTCACTTGCCAGTCGTTCTACAGCGTGTCGATGAGCCCGCCGCTGGTGTCATTCAGCGTCATGTCCAATTCGGCCAGCTATCCCAGGATTCGCCAGGCCGGCCGGTTCGCCGTCAATATCCTGTCCGGCGATCAAGTCAGGATTTCCAACCAGTTCGCTCGGCGAGGCACAGACAAGTGGCACGGCGTGGAGTGGCAGGGATCACCACTGGGCAATCCGCTCATTGCCGGCAGTCTGCACTGGCTGGATTGCGAAATTCACGCCGAACACGCCGCGGGTGATCACCTGATCGTGATCGGCGAAGTGAAAGCCTTGAACCTGCATGAAGCGACTGCGTCACAGCCATTACTGTATTTCAAAGGGCAGTATCGCGACCTCGCCACGCACGATGCGTGTCGGCAAGAATGAGCCGCAATGACCGTCGCCGGATCAAGTCTTCAAATCTCCCAGCGGATCGTAAGGCGGTTTGCGCTCGTCCTTATCGGTGTTTTTCTGATCCAATGGCGCGATAGCCGGGCCAATGGGGTCAACCTGCGGATCCGATACATCCGGTGAATCCGGATCAAACCCCAGTTCATCCTGACCACTGGAATGCTCACCCGAAGCCGGGCCTTTCGCTGTGTCACTCACGGCGTTCTCCTCCTTTAAAGTGGGCGAGCCTTGTCATGCAGGCTTTCAAGGTCTTCCTCGACGCGTTCAACGTCGTCGTCCTGACGCTCCGCCGGGTCGTTGGGGCGTAACGCATCGTTGTCGCGTTCCTCCTCTCCGGGTGTGCGGTCAGGGTTCGGGGTGCCAGGCGGTGGTTGCTTGTATTCGGGCATGATGGCTCACCTCAAAGGGTCTACATCAATTTAGAGAAACCGCCGTGCAGCATCGTTCAACTTGTTTGCCCAAGCGTGAGATGATGCCGGCCCCTTCTGGAGAGATGACCCGGATGTTCGAGCTCAAACCCTGCGACCCTGTCACCTTCCGTCAACAGACCCGGCGCAGCACGCTGATCGTGGCCGTGTTGTTCGTCGCACTGGCGATGCTGCTGTCGAGCCTGGCGGTGATGCTGTTTGGTGCGCCCGGCGGTGACAATTTCCGCTTCAATGTCGGCGGGGTGTTCGCCGGGGTGCTGATCACCCTGGCCCTGGTGCGTGGCCCGTTCTGGACCCAGGCGTGGCTGACGCCGGCGGTGTATGGCTGGCAGCTCAAGCGCAGCCTGATGAGCGTGACCAATGTGATGCACAAGGTCACCGAGCGGGTGCAGGCCAATGACCCGACGGCAATCAAGGTGCTGCGCTTCTACCACTTGGGCTTGACGCAGATGCATGAACTGGATGCCAACTCCAGCGCCCAGGTGCAGTTGCTGGCTGAGGTGGAGGCGCACAAGGCCAGGATGCAGGCGCTGGGGATCGACACCGAACAAACCCGTCTCGACCCCGCCTGGCTGGCAGCCTTTAAAACCGCTTAAGCCAACATGCCGATGCGCTGCTCGTCGGGCCAGAACAGCGCCGCCTGGCCGCACGGCTGGCCGGCGTCATCGAGCAAGGTCCACACCACCCCAGCATGAATCATGAACGGCTGGTTGTGCGCATCCACCCGCCAACCGCTGTAACCCTCGGCGATGCCGTGGGCGGTGACTTGCTCCAGCAGCAGCTGGCGCGCGGCGCGGTCGAGGGCCGAGGCGCTGAAGCGTGAGGGCATGCCGATAAAGCTCTCGCGCGGGTATTTGAAGCACTGCAAGGCGCAGTCATTCACATAGGTGAAACGCGGGTCTGCACCGCCATCATGGGCCAGCAGGCTGTAGGGCGCGTCGCTGTGCAGCCAGGCCAGGCGCTGTTGCGCGTCCAGGTGTGCCGGGGCCGGCAGTCCCTGGCCAGTCCAGTGTCGATAGGCCTTATCCAGCACGCCTACGAAGGTTTCTTGAGAGGACACGTACAACCTCACATCATCAGTTGGAATTTTTTGCCCGCCAGCAGAACACCGCGCTCACGGCGATGGCTGCACCGGCCAGGCCAAACACCCACGGCGCCGAAGCGATCGGCAACAGCAGGCCGGCGAGCAAGGGGCCAAGGCCGGCGCCGATATCGCGCCACACGGCATTCGAGGCCAAGGCCGATACCCGCATCGACCCGGGGTTGCGCTCCGCTACCAGGGTGGTCACCAGCGGCAGTTGCAACGCACGCAACACCAGCACCGCCGCCGCGCCGACAATCACCCAGTAACTACCGAACGCCGTCAGGGCCAGGGCACTCAGGAACGAAAACAGCAGCAGCATCGAGGTGGCGCCAAAACGCTGGGCCGCGCGACCGCCCAACGGGCTCAGGAGCATTTCCGAGACATAACGCAGCGCCATCAGGCCGCCGGCAATCAGCACCGCATCCCCGCCCAGCAGCTTCTGCGCCTGGATCGACAGGCCAAAGATAAACAGCCCGTCCAGCGCCACGCCCTCGATAAACGACCACACCGCCACACTGTCCGGCCATTTGAAGCGTCGTCCCGGTGTGCTGTGCAAATCATGCCCGACCGTAGGCAAGCCGCGCGCCATCCACAAGCCCACCAGGCAACACCCGGCCAGAATCAGAAAGATCGGACGCGGCCCGGCCCACAGCGTCAGCCAGCCGCCCAGGGGCAGCGCCAGCATCGGCCCCAGGGCGATCAACGCCCGCGAGCGTCCGGCGCGGCGTGCGGCACCGGCGGGCTCCGAGGTGGCCAGCACTTGGGTCGACAGGTTCAATGCGGCAAAACACAGGCCCCACACCAGGCGCAGGCAGAGCAATGCGGCAAACCCGGACAATATCGAGTTACCCACCGCACACAAGGTCGCGGCGCCGGCGGCGATCATGCAGGTCAGGCGGTCGCCGTTGCGTGCGTAAAAATTGAGCACATGCCGGTAGCCGAAAATCCGCACCAGGCGGTTGGCGGCCAGCAACACCCCGGCCTGGGCCAGGGTGATACCGAACGCCTGGGATTCCATGGGCAGCAGCAGGTAGAGCAACACGTCACTGGGCAGGCATAAAGCCAGGGTCAAAGCGGCGCGGCGGGAATGAGTATCAGCGGTGCGGAGGGCCAGGCTGGACATAAATCTGAAACATCCCGAAATATTCAGGTCGCCACGGTAGCGTTAATCAGACCTTTTTCCCATAGGGCAACAAACGCAGACCACTGGCCACCGCGCCCACCAGTGCAAACCCGCAGCCCAGCCACAGCGCATAGTGCGGGCCACTGCCCACGGACAAGTGAAAACACAGGGCCACCAGCGAAGCACCCAGCGTCTGGCCCAACAGGCGTGAAATCGCCACGATGCCGCTCGCCCCACCGCTGCGGGCCAAGGGCGCGCTGGTCATCAACGCCTTGAGGTTGGGTGACTGGAAAAACCCGAACCCGGCCCCGCACAGCGCCATGCGCCAGCCGATATCAAATGCCGAGGCGCCGCTGCCCAGGGTGGCCAACGCAGCCATCCCCACGCTGAGCATCAACAAGCCGATGCCGCACAGCACACCCAGGGACACACGGTCCGCCAGACGCCCCGCGACCAGCGCCATCACCGCCACCACCGCCGGCCATGGCGTCATCAGGAAACCGGTTTCCACCTGGCTGTGGCCGAGCACCGCCTGCAACAAAAACGGCAGTGACACAAAGGCCAGGCCCTGGGCGCTGAAGGCACACACAGCAGTCAAGGAAGACAAGGCAAACACCGGGCGCTTGAACAGGTCGAGCGCCAGCATCGGTGCCGGGTGCCCGGCCTGGCGCCGCAACAGCAGCACACCGCAGACCAGTGCCACGGCAATCAGGCCCAGCGTCAGCACGCCTTGGGCACCGTGGACCGCCGTGCCCAGGCCCAGCACCAGCAGGGCGAACAACCCGGCGCACAACACGGCGGCAAGCCGATCGAAGGCATGCCCGGTCATCGGCAGGGTCGGCAGCGAGCGCAGGCCCAGCCCCAAGGCCAACAGCCCCAACGGCACGTTGATCAGATACAACCAATGCCATGTCGCCACCGACAGGATCGCCGATGCCGCCGTCGGCCCCAGCGTGAACGCCAACCCCACCACCAACGAGTTATAGCCCAGCCCACGCCCGAGCATTGTTGACGGGTAGATATGCCGCAGCAACGCCGTGTTCACGCTCATGATCGCCGCCGCACCCAGCCCCTGTGCCACCCGCGCAGCGGTCAGGGTGACCAGCGATCCGGCCAACCCACAAAACAGCGACGACACAATAAACAGCAGCAAACCGCCGAGGTACACCCGGCGATGCCCCAGCACATCACTGAGCGACGCAAACGGCAGCACCGTGGCGATAATCGCCAACTGGTAGGCATTGACCACCCAGATCACCGAGGCGGAATCGGTACCGATCCCCTCGGCCAGGGTCGGCAATGCCGTGTTGACGATGGCCGTGTCCAGGGTCGCCATGCCGATTCCCAGGGAGATCGCGATCACGGCCGGCAGGCGTTTATTGAGGGGCAACCCATCGGCAACAGAAGACATGAACAATCCGCCCAGGTGACTAAGGCGGTTAGATTAATGGCAGCGGCGAATTTATTCAGTGGTGGATAGGCTACCTGTCAGTATTTTCATGTTCGCGCCCATTGAAAGAGACCTCCTACATTGTCCCGCTGCAATTTTTGCGAGGGTGACGTTCCTCTGCCCTTACGAGAAACTCACTGATGGACAACGATCGTAAAACCGCGCATTGCGATGCACGCCGGCATTTTCTGCGCCTGGCGGCCACCAGCGCCGGGGCTGTGCTTCTGGCAGGTCAGTTGCCAATCGCCTCGGCTCACGTGGCCGACACGCCAACCAGCATTATCGACCCGCAGCAGGCGTTGGCGCGATTGATGGAGGGTAACAGCCGCTACGCCGCCGACGTGACAAAGCGCCGCGACCTGATGGTGGAGCGCGAGGCCTTGGTCAGCGGCCAGCATCCGTTCGCGGCAGTACTCGCTTGCGCCGACTCAAGGATTGCGCCCGAATACATCTTCGATACCGGCCTGGGCGAACTGTTTTGCGTACGCGTAGCCGGCAACTTCGTGACGGAAAACGGGCTCGCCAGCCTCGAATACGCCGTTGCGATGCTGGGGACGCCATTGATCCTGGTGTTGGGGCATGACAGCTGCGGCGCCATTTCGGCTGGGGTCAAGGCAGTCAAAGACAACGTGACCTTCCCCGGTAAAATCCAGAGCCTGGCGGATGCGATCAAGCCTTCCGTGAACAAAGTGCTGAAAGCGCCCGGCAACCTGCTCGACAACGCCATTGCGCAAAATGTCCGGGACACCGTGGCACGGCTCAAGGGCGAATCAAGCGTGCTGGCCGACGCCCTTGCCCAAGGAAAACTCAGCATTGTCGGCGGCACTTACCGACTGCGCAGTGGCAACGTGGAGTTCCTGGCGTGATCAGGTGCGCCAGTGCCCAGTCTTCGCCATCACCCCTACCGCCTCGGCAAAACCCGCCTGGGGCAGCGTGTTGAGCGTGACCAGCCCCACGCAGCGTGTCGGTTTCAGGGTCGCCGTGTGCGTCGCCACGCGTGCGCCCTGCTCCACACCGGCCAGCACCGCCTCAGGGATATGCAGCGCGTTCATCAGTTCCAGCACATCCTGGCCGAGCGTGGCGTCATCGGCCTCGCGCAGGTACGGCACGATCACCCGGAAACCTTGCGCCGCCAGCGGCCCGCTGACCGCCGCAAACACGCTCACATCCGCCGCCAACAAGATAATCGCGCGGCCCTCCTCCGGCCCGAACTGCTCATAACGGACCTCCCCTTCATCCGTGCTCACCTGTTGCAGCGCAAACGCAGGGGCGGCGATCACCACCGACGCCAGCAGTAGAAAACCACGCCGATCAAACATCACTCACCCCCACGATCAATTCACTGCCCAGCCAAGCGGCCAGGTATTCACCCGCCTGCATGACGCCGGCCTCTTCCCCCAGGCGCTGCACCAGCAATTCACACAGCCCGGCGAAACTGCCGTCAGCCTGTACGTGCTGCACCGCCTGAAGCTCCAGCGCATCCATCTGACGCAGCCGCGAGGTGAATTGCCGCCGCCACACCAGCAAACCGCCCGCCTGCTCCAGCATCATCGCTTGCGGCGCGGGCGTTTCCTGCCACAGCGCCGACCAGATGGCCTCGGCATTGGTGGTCAAGTCGTGGCAACGCAACGACGGTGTGAGCTGCACTACCGCGGTGTCCCAGTCCAGCTCGGCCAGCGCTTCCAGGGCCAGCGGTTGCGCGTCAGCGGCGACAAAGGCTTCATTCAGGGCCGACTCGATCCACGCCAACTCATGCACATCCGGATTGCGCGGGAACACCTCCTTCAAGGTGGTGTAGAACCCCTCGGGGTACGCGTCCAGGGTCCAGGCATGGGGCGGATGGTTGTCGATGTGCGTAATGCTCGCGGCCAGGAACGCTTCCTCTCCAAGCCAACGGCGCAGGGTGGGGAAAGCCTGTTCGAGGCAGCCCACCAACTGGGCGCGGTAGTTGTTCTGGTACACCGCCAAACCGACGTGATTGCTGCCCAGCAACTGCGCGGATTCATCTGACGCGTTCACCAGCCAGCGGCGAAAAGCCTGCTGAAGTTGCGCCAGGTTCATCGCGCTGCCCCCAACGTCCGGGCCATCGACAGTTCCTGAAGCAGCTCGGCGAGCGGCGGGATCTCATCATCGCGCTCGATCATGGTCGCCACCGGCCCCAGCCGGGTCATGGCCTGGGCGTACAGTTCCCAGACGCCGGTGCACACCGGGCTGTCATGGCTGTCGATCAAGATGTCACGGCCCTGGCTGTGGCCAGCCAGGTGCACCTGGCGTACTCGCTCGGCGGGGATGCCGTCGAGAAACGCCAGGGCGTCGAAACCGTGATTGCTCGCACTGACGAACACATTGTTGACGTCCAGCAGCAGCTCACAGCCGGTGCGCCGGGCCATGGCCGTGATGAACTCCCACTCGGTCATGCAGGCACCCTCGAACGCCAGATAACTCGAGGGGTTCTCGAACAGCATCGTACGGCCCAGCACATCCTGGGCCTGATGGATATTGGCGCAGACCCGGTCCAGCGCTTCGTCGGTGTAGGGCACCGGCAACAAGTCATGGGCATTGAAACCGCCACTGCGCGACCAACTCAGGTGGTCGGAGACAAACAGCGGTTCAATTTCATCCACCAGCGACTTGAGGCGCCGCAGGTAATCGGTGTCCAGCCCTTCGGCGGTGCCGATGGACATGGACACGCCATGCAGTGCCACCGGGTAGCGCTCGCGCACCTGGCGCAGGATGTGCCGGGGCTGGCCGCCCGCGACCATGAAGTTTTCGGAGATCACTTCGACGAAGTCCACGGGCACCGAGGTCTCCAGAAAGTCGCAGTAATGCTCCTTGCGCAGCCCCAGGCCGTAGCCTGAAAAGTGAGGGTTGGATGTCGACATGACGGATCTCCGCAACGAATAAGTGGCGAGCCCACACAGGGCCCGCCGGATGGATTACTTCGGTTCGGTCAAGGTGCCACCGGCCTTGAGGCACTCGGACGGGGTCTTGACGATCACGCCTTCGCCCTTGCAGCTGTTGAGGCCCTTGCAGTCGTTTTTGGCGGTGGCGCACAGGCTGGTGCCTTTGCAGGTGTTGACGCCGTAGCAGCGGCCGGGTTTTTCCTGCTGGTCGGCGGCGCTGGCGGCGGTGGCGAATGAGGCCGACGCCATGGCGATCAGGGCAGCAGCGGCAGCGAGGCTCAGACGGGACTTGAGTGCAGTGTTCATGGGTGTTTCTCCAGGGTTGGGGTGAATTACTTGATAACGGACGCAGCGTCTTCGATGACCTTCGCCACAGCCTCGGGCTGGGAGATGTACACCGAGTGGCTGGCCTTGATTTCGGTGACCTTGGAACCGGCACGCTTGTACATCCAGCGCTGCAGGTCGGGGCTCAGGGCACGGTCTTCGGTGGAGACCACCGCGTAGCTCGGCTTTTTGTGCCAGGCCGCGGCCCACACGGTGCCGCCGAACAGGGCGGCGGTCGCGGGGACCTGGGAGGCGGCCATGAAGTCGGTGCGGTTGGTGGTCAGGTCGGCGGCAAAGTCGGCATTGAACTTGGCGCGGTCGAAGAACAGATGACCGTCGCGGCTCTGCTTGATGTCATCACTGGGCGCCGGCATCGAGCCGATCAACTGGGCCATGTTCTCGCCCACTTCCGGTTGCAGCGCCGACACATAGACCAGCGACTTGACCTTGTCGCGGTCGCCGGCAATCGAGATCACCGCGCCAGCGGAACTGTGTCCCACCAGCACCACCGGGCCGACTTGCTGCTCCAGCACTTCGCGCGCCTCGGCCACGTCGGCGGCCAGGTTCTCGTGGCCCTGGTGCACCACCGTGACCTTGTAGCCCTTGTGAATCAGGATGTCGTGCACCACACGCCAGCCGGAGCCGTCGACAAACGAACCTGGCACGATCACCACGCTTTTACCGGTGCCGGGCTGCGGGGCATCAGCGGCCTGGGCCAGCATCGGAACGGTCAGGGCCATGGCAATGGCCAGGGAAGAAAGCATACGCATTGGAAATCTCCATCAAAGTTAAGAACGTTTGCCCAGGATCAGGCGGTCCAGCGACCAGGCCCCACCGCCATACGCCAGCAGCGGCAACAGCAGGCCCGCCCAGGTCAGGTGCACCGGCCAGGCATCGGGGTACACAAACACCTCGATCACCAGAGTCATGCCCAGCAGCGCGGCGGCGGCCGGACGGGTCAGCAGGCCCAGCACCAGCAACAGCGGGAACAGGTGCTCGGCGTAGGTCGCCAGGTGCGCCGCCCACTCCGGCGGAATCAGCGGCAAGGCGTACTCCGAGCGGAACAGCGTGTAGGTCGACGGCTTGAGTTCAAGAAACCCGGTGACCTTGGTGCGCCCCGACAGAAAGAACACCGCCGCGATCCCCACCCGGGCCACCAGCAACAGCAGGGCTTCGGGCAGCAGGCGCTGGATCACGGCTGCTCCGTGAGGCTGCCGAAGCCTTTAGGGGTCTTGATCTGGGTGCAGGTGCCTTTGTCCACCAGTACCCAGGCATTGCCCTGGTAGTCGGTGGTGGCGGTGCCGGCACAGGAGGTACCTTTTCCGGCGGCGCAGTCGTTGGCACCGGCAAGGGACACGCCAAAGCATTTTTCCTGGGGCTTGGGCTCGTCGGCGTGGGCCACGGCCGCGAAGGCACTGAGGGACAGCGCAAGGGTTGCCGCGAGGGCTGCGTAAGGACGCTTCATAGGGTGAGTCTCCTGGCTTGACTGAGTGTGGCCAGGGCGCCTTGGGGGTCGATGACCGCCTGCGCCAGCTGGTGAGCAGAGTTAAAGCCAGGCGTGTATCCGCTCTGTGTCGCGAACGCGATAGAACGTCATGCGGGTGTATCAGGATGGTGCAGGGATACAGTTCGATACACAGTCAATAAAACAGTGCCAAAACCCCGGCGCTGTATTCGGCATCCCGAACGACACAATTAGAAATATTCGCCTTTCCGAACGAAGGCTTTTTCGTGTCTTCGACGACCGCAAAAATCACCATAAATTTCATGCGGTTGTTGTCATGTTTGTTACATGCCAACTGGCATACATTCTGCTTTATCCGTATTTCTGGTAATAAAATGTTTCAGCCCTGAGACAGTCTCATCCCCTGAAGCAATACCTGAGACACACCATAAAAACGACCACGCCCCAAAGGAGGGCGGCCTCTCCGACCTTTTGATCGACATCAACTTTCCAAGACTGCTGCTGCACATCTGTACCCCAAAAAGGGCGAACGGCCTGAACGCCGATAACAAGCCCGACTATAAAAAGGACGATTTGATGAGCTCGAGCAAGAACCACGCAGTGTCCTTCCTGGATGCAGACCACCCCGCGCCGACTACCCCCGACAGCACCCTGGGCTTTGGCCCCTTTCTATTACTGGCCAAGCAACATGTGTTGTTGCGCAACGGCGAGCCAGTCACCCTGGGCAGTCGCGCCCTCTACCTGTTGATTGCCCTGGTGACCCGTGCGGGGGAATTGCTTGAGAAGGCCGAACTGATCGCCTTCGCCTGGCCCAAGGTGGTGGTGGAAGAATGCAACCTGCGCGCACAGATCGTCGCGCTGCGCCGGGCCTTGGGTGACGATGGCAATTTCAGTTATATCGTCACCGTGCCGGGCCGCGGCTATCGTTTTGTCGCCCCCGTCACCGTACAGGCAGCCGCTGAAGAACACCTGCCCGTGCCCTATGTGCGAATGGATGAGCCCAACCCGCCGACGCCGACGGCGGAGGTGATCGGTCGCGACGCCTTGATCGCCAGCCTGGCCGACCAGGTCATGAGCCATCGCTTCGTCACCCTCACCGGCCCCGGCGGTATCGGCAAGACCACCGTGGCCATGGCCGTGGCGCAGCGCCTTGCCGGTGAACTCAACCTGGGTACGTGCTTTGTTGACCTGGCATCGGCCACCAGCGGGCAATGGGTGGCCGGCATGCTCGCCAGCGCCCTGGGTATCCAGACCGTCAGCGCAGACCCGCTGCACTCTGTAGTCGCCAGCCTGGCCAAGGGCCGCTTGCTGCTGGTGCTCGACAATTGCGAACACGTGCTGCCGGCCACCGCTGACGCAGTCGAAACCCTGTTGCGCGGCGCCCCGCAATGCTGTGTGCTGACCACCAGCCGCGAACCGCTGCGCGCAGACGGCGAACGCGTGCACGACCTGGCGCCGCTGGAGGTACCCGACGCACACGCCCCTCTCAGCGCCGAGCAAGCCCTGGCCTGGTCCGGTGTGCGTCTGTTTGTGGAGCGCGTACGCGCCCTCGACCCAAGTTTTGTGTTCCACGACGCCGACGTCGCGGCCGTGAGTGCGATCTGCCGCAAACTCGACAGCAACGCGCTGGCGATCGAAATCGCCGCCGCTCGCGTGCGCACCTTTGGTGTCCAGGACCTGGTCGGCCTGCTCGACGGCAGCTTCCGCCTGCAAATGACCGGCCGGCGTACCGCCCTCGCCCGGCACCGTTCACTGAGCGCGACCCTGGACTGGACCTACGCCATGCTCAGTGACGACGAACAAACCATGCTGCGCCAACTCGCGGTGTTCACCGGTTCCTTCACCCTGGAGGCCGTCAAGGCGATGACCACCAGCAGCCGGCTCGACCCGCGCAACGCCCTGCCCTTGCTCGAAAGCCTGATGGACAAGTCGCTGCTGATCGCCAGCGAATCCCCAGTGCACAAGCGCTATCGCCTGCTGGAAACCACCCGCGCCTACGCCCTGGAAAAACTCAACGAACAGGGCGAAACCCGCGCCACCTGCCAGCGTCACGCGCACTATGCCCTCGACGTGTTGCGCGAGGCCGGGCGGACCCTGGACGGCCTGTCGCCGGCCACCTGGCTGGCCCTCTACGCCCCGGAGATCAACACCATTCGCGCAGCGCTCGAATGGGCCTACTCACCCACCGGCGACCTGCCCCTGGGCATCGAATTGACCCTGGGTGGCGTGCCGTTATGGCTGCGGGTATCACTGGTCAGCGAGTGCCGCAGTTGGGTCGACAAAGGCCTGGCCAGCGACGCCCTCGTCCCGCTGCCCTTGCGCCAGCGCATGTTGTTGCAGACCGCCCTGGCCAGTGTGCTGATGCTCACCTATGGCACCGGCGGCCCGATGCGCGAAGCCTGGCGCCAGGTGTGCGAAGACGCCCGCGACCTCGGCGATGCCGAGCACAAGTTGCGTGCACTGTGGGGCCTGTGGACCGACCGTTGCGGTTGTAACCAGTACACCGAAGCCCTGGAACTTGCCGAGCGCTATATCGCGCTGAACAGCAGCGGCAGCCAACAATTGCTCGGCAAACGCATGCGCGCCGTGGCGCTGTTCCACATGGGCGACCTGATGGGTGCACGGCAGAACATCGATGAAGCCCTGGG
Source organism: Pseudomonas sp. FBCC-B1565 (assembly GCF_059133265.1). Taxonomy (NCBI): domain Bacteria; kingdom Pseudomonadati; phylum Pseudomonadota; class Gammaproteobacteria; order Pseudomonadales; family Pseudomonadaceae; genus Pseudomonas; species Pseudomonas sp. FBCC-B1565. The sequence goes on along the minus strand of NZ_CP101438.1, from coordinate 2,500,787 downwards.
CTCGCCGTCGGCACCGCGCTCGCACATCATCGACCTGCACTTCGACCAACGCATCGCCGCCCGTTGCCTCAAGGCCAAGGTGCAGCTGCTTGAAGGCGACGTCGACCCGGCGCTGCGCCTGATCGGCAACTGCGTCGACGAAGCCATCTCCCTCGAACACCCCGCGACCCTCTGGTACACCCTGTGCCTGGGCGCCATACCCCTGGCCCTGCTGGCGTCCAACCTGCCGAAAGTGCGCTATTACCTGGGCCTGTTGCAAGACAGCACCACCGGCCAGGACCTGCACATTTGGCGGCAATTTCGCCTGTGTTTCGAAAGTATCCTGCTGATCCGCGAAGGCGCGCCGGAAACCGGCGTGCCGCAACTGGGCGAAGCCTTGCACCACCTGCAAGGCCAGGGCGACAGCCAGCTCTACAGCCTGCTGCGCTGTGAATACGCCCTGGGCCTGGCGCGCCTGGGCCTGGAAAAACTCGCCCTGGAAGTGCTGGAAGACACCCTGCAATTGGCCCTGGGCCGCCATGAACGCTGGTTCGTGCCGCAAATGCTGCGGATCAAGGCACAACTGACCTTGCGCCAGGCGCACTATGGCTCGGTGGACAAGGCCACCGTACTGCTGCGCCAGGCCTGGGTCGACGCGCAGTTGGCGGGCGCGCATTTTTGGCGCGCGCAAATCGCAACCGACCTGGCGCGGTTGCAAGAACCCAAGCTGCGCATCGCCTCCCTGCCGCGATTCCAGCACCGATAAAGTGGTGAGCAGACTTCCTGTGATGAGCGGGCTTCCTGTGGTGAGCGGGCTTGCCCCGCGCTGGGCTGCGAAGCGGCCCCAATCCAGTCACCGCATATCTCCAGTCAGAAACAGGTCGCCTGGTTTAGGGCCGCTTCGCAGCCCAGCGCGGGGCAAGCCCGCTCACCACAAGCACAACCACAAGCCACACCCAGAAACCCATCAGAGCCAAACAGCATCCCACAGCGGGTAATCGCCTACCCGCTCAACCAACCCAGCCCGCAATGGGTTGGCGATGATGTAGCGGGCCATCTTGCGAATATCATCTTCCTCACGTACCGCCCTATCGTGATATCCGGGCTGCCAGACACGTTCTTTGCTTCGGCGACGACGATTGATGGTCAGTGTGCTGCGCGACTTGATACGCCGCATTACATCGGCCAGGGTCTTTTGCTTCAGATCGAATAGCCAGTGGATATGGTCAGGCATGATGACCCAAGCCAGGGACTCGACCAGGCCCAATTCGTGGGCATTCCGGAATTCGGCAACCAACAGGCGCCCAAGGAACAAATCAGTAAATAGACGTTGGCGGTTGTGAACGACGATGGTGATGAGGTAGCTACGGCCGTGTTCCGAATAACGCCCGTGGCGCAGGCGATGGGATTGAGGTGCTAGGCGCATATCCATTACTCCTGGAGAAGTCCTTAAGAGCATTAACGCTAGCGACTGATTTAAGGTGAGCCAGTGTTACTTGGTGACTGGATGTATCCCAATGTCCTTGAACAGCCTCCCTCTGGTAGCTGAGGGTCAGATAAGGCGAGCGGCCACCAGCCAGTCCGCCACGGCCTGGAACGACGCATCCGGCACCGGATCACCGGGGACGGTCTTGCGCGCGATCTCAGCGGCCAGGACCCTGTCCGGCGCATGGGGAATCCCCAGGTCATAGGCCTCCTGCAGCATCAATAACGCCTCCTCCGGCGAAGCCCGGCACACGATCACCGGCACCGGGGTTTCCCCGCGCACATAGCGCACGCCAATCACCCAGCCGTCGGTGGTGCCGATCATCATGGACGCACGGCCCAGACCCAGCTTGGTCGCCAGTGCCTGCATCTCGTTGCGCTGGCGGCGGCGCTCGCTTTTGATCAGCGGGTCGCCGTCGATGTCCTTGCGTTCGCGCTTGGTCTCGCTGCGCGTCATCTTCATGTCGCGGCCGAACAGCCAGCGTTGCATCATCACGTCCACGCCGCCCACCAGGATGAACGCACACAGCACGGTGAACACCAGCGGCTTGAGCACCAGGAAAAACGTCGACTGCATGCACTCGGCACCGCAACGCGAGGACTCCATCAGCGCCTGCAACGCATGCTTGCCGACCACGTAGAACGCGATTGCCAGCACCTGCACCTTGATCAGGCCCTTGATGAACTCCACCAGGTTGCGCAGGGCAAAGATCTTCTTCATGCCCTCCGCCGGGTTGATGCGCTTGAACTCGGGTTTGATCGGGTCCGTGGAGAACACAAACCCGCGCATGGTGATGATGTTGGTCAGGATCACCACTCCGGTGGTCACCGCCATCACCGGCAACGTGATGCCGATCACCAGTTGCTCGGCATGGTCGAGCACCCGGGGCCATACGGTGGCGAACGGTTCGATATAGATTTGCGCGGTGAGGTCGATCAACGCGGTGACCTGGGCCTTGGCCCGTGGCGCCAGAATCGAAATGCACAGCGTGCAGAACAGGATAACCATGCCCGACACCAAGTCCTGGCTCTTGGCGACCTGGCCTTTCTTGCGTGCGTCCTGGAGCTTCTTGTCCGTGGCCGGCTGGGATTTTTCTTCGCTGGTATCGGCCATGGTCTACTCCATTCCAGCCAGGGTCTTGAGCAGTTCGACGGTGCCGCGAAACTCCGCCAGTTGGTCAAGCATCAGCGGGATCAGGAAGCCGATGTAGATCACCATCAGAATCGTGAAAAACAGGTTTTTCACCGGCAACGACAGGTCGAAAATATGCAGGTTCGGCGCCATGCGCGACAGGTAGGCGAGCATCAAGTCGGTCACCAGCAGTGCGATCAACAACGGCGAGACCATCAGCACACCGACGCGCATGATCTGGTCAAGGATCGACAACACCGCCAGCAGCGCCGAGCTGGCGAACACTGGCGTGAACGAGGTGACCGGCCACAGCTGGTAGCTGTGGTAATAGCCGTCGACCATCAGGATGAAACCGCCGGACATGAAGAACAGCGTGATCAGCATCACCGTGAGCAAGGTCGCCATCACGCTGGACTCCCCGGACGACAACGGGTCCACCAATTGCGCCATGGTCGAGCCGCGTTGCAGGTCGATCAACTCCCCCGCCACCTCGGCGGCCCAGAACGGAATGCCGAACAGCAGGCCGATCAAAATGCCGATCAGGAACTCCTTGATCAGCAACCCGGCGATAAACACGCTGCCGTGCTCCGGCATCGAGGTCAGCGCGTCGAACACCGGGAAAAACATCGGGATGGAAATCGCCACGGCCACGCAGCCGCGAATCATGCCGGTGAGGCCCAGGCGGTTGAACGCCGGGGTGATCACCACCACGCCCATGGCCCGGCAAGCGGCAAGCGACGCGGAGCTGATCACCGGGTAGGCGACTTCGAGGAACTGCGCGGTCAGGCTGGCATCCATGGGCGGTCAGCGCGTCCACATCGGGAAATTGTCCAGCACCTGGCCGCCGAGTTCCGCCACCTGCCCGGCGAGTACCGGCCCCAGGAACACGATAGTCAGCAACACCGCCACCAGCTTCACCACCTGGGGCAACGTCTGGTCCTGGATCTGCGTCAGCGCCTGGAACAGGCCCACGCTCAACCCCACGATAATCGCCACCCCCAGCGCCGGCGCGGAGAGCATCAGCACCGTCATCAGCGCCTGTTTCATCAATGACAGGAATACGTCCTGGCCCATGGGTCGTGCCTCAGCCGTAACTCAGAATCAAACCGTGCATCAAGCGCGACCAGCCGCTCAGTGACACGAATAAAAAGATCTTCAGCGGAATGGAAATCAGGTTCGGCGAGACCATCGACATGCCCATGGCCATCAGCACGTTGGACACCAACAAGTCCACCACCAGGAACGGGATATAGAGCAAAAAGCCGATCTCGAAGGCGCGGGTCAGTTCCGAGCTGACGAACGCCGGGATCAGCACCACCAGGTCGTCGTCACGCAAATCGGCGCGTGCCTCAGGCGACCAGATGGTCTCAGTAGCCTGCACGAAAAAACCGCGTTCGGACTCATTCGCGAAGCGCTTGAGGTGCGCTTGCAACGGCGGACGCAATGCATCGCCCAGATCCTTGAGTTGCTCCACATGCTCGATGTTGAGGTCGCGCCCCTCCACCTGTCGGTACATGTCGCCAATCAACGGGGTGGTCACGTACACCGACAGGATCAACGCGATGCCGTACAGCACCAGGTTCGGCGGTGTCTGTTGCACGCCAAGGGCGTTGCGGATCAGGAACAGCACCACCGAGATCTTCATGAACCCGGTGAGCGTCACCACCGCCAGCGGGATCAGCCCGATCGTCGCAACGACCAGGATGATCTCGATCAGGTTCGGCTGATAGCCGGTCATGGGGTGGCAAAACTCAGCAGGCGCACACCCAGGCCGTCACCGATTTTCACCAGTTGGCCCTGGCCGACGCGGCGGCCGTTGACCATCAGGTCGACGCTGTCCACGCCCGGCGTGTTGAGCTGCAACAGGCTGCCGGCGCCCAGTTCACGCAATTGCGCCAGGGTCAGTTCCAGGCTGCCCACCTGGCACACCAGTTTCAACGGCAGGTCATCCAGCGCAACGGCGGCATCAACATCGGTCATGGGGTTCTCCGGTTCCACAAAGGGGGCTTGCAAGGCTTCCTGCAAGCGCAGGACTTCGCCCTGGTATTGGCAGCGCGCCTGCAGGCGGCCGTCGAGGTCGAGCACAAGGCCCGGACCTTGTTCCAGCATCAGCACATCGCCTGGGCGCAGGCTGCGCAGTTCGCCGAGGCTCAGCCACTGGCGCCCCGCCACCACCGCCAGGGTCTGGCACAGGCCTGGCAAGGGGTCGGGTTCGACCTCGGCGTATTGCGCCAGCAACTGCGCAACCAGCACCGCGGCGCTTTCGCTCAGGTCCAGCTGGGCGCTCATCGCGGGTTGGTTGCCGAAGGTCAATTCCAGCGCCAACCGCAGGGCAAACACGCCCTGCTCATCAGCGGCTTCGAGCACCTGCACCGGGTGACCGAGCAACGGTTCCAAGGCTTCGATCAGGTCGAGCAGCGCCAGCTCCAGCAACAACGCGCGCGGCAGCGCAGGCAACGGCTGCACATCGAACGGCAGCGCCAGCGGCAGCGTCAGTTGCTCCAGCGCCGCAGCAGACAGACGCAGGCGCACCGGGGCACGGCCCAGCGACAGCAACACGTCACGCGGCGCATCAAGGCTGTGCACTGCGGCGGCCCAGCTCACGCGCAGGTCCTGCCCAGCGCAACGGCCCTGCCAGGGGCGGCGACGGCGATGCAGTTGGTTGTGCAGGGCCAGCAATGCCGGGTCGTAGTGGGTCAGCCACGGCGACAGCGGGTCGGCAAGGGCTGCGATCATGTGCCGGTGCCCTCATCACGCAACTCGCCAACGCGACGCTCATCGCTTTCGCGGCCTTCGAGCAGGCTTTGCCAGGCGTCGGACTGACGCTGGCGACTCAGTCGCTCCTGACGGAACAGATCGCGTTCGCGCTCCTGGCTTTCCAAGGTGATGGAGACGTGGCTCACATCGTTTTCCAGTTGCTGCTGGTCATCCGACAGGCCGCGCAAGCGATCCTGGGCCGCCTGCCAACTGGCGACCGACAGGCCTTCGGTCAGGGACGCATAAACCTGCCGCGCTTCCTCGGCAATCGCCTCACGGTGCAGGCGCAATTGCTCCTTGGCGTCGGTCAGCACACCGTGGGTCTGCTCGCAGCGTTGCTGCTGCGCGGCCAGTTGGCTGGCGGCGCGTTGTTCGCGCAACACCCGCAGGGTTTGCAGGGTACGTAGTTGTTCGGTTTTCATTGGGCTGTCTCCATGTTCATGCCGATACACACATCGGTGGTGAGCCTGCTTGTTGTGGCGAGCAGGCTTGTCCTGCGTTGGGGTGCGGAGCAGCCCCTTGTAAACTCACCAGGCTCTTCCAGATAAAACTCAGCGCCTGGTTTTGGGGCTGCTGCGCAGCCCAACGCGGGGCAAGCCCGCTCACCACAACAGGCCTACCCAGCACAACAGGCCCGCTCACCACAGCAAGCCCGCTGACTACAACAGGCCTGCTCACCACCACAAGTCGGTTCATGCCAACACCTGGCGCATGCGGTTCAGGGTTTGTTCCAGGTTGCTCGGCTCATCCGCGTTCTGACGCAGGAAGGCTTCGATAGCGGCGTGGCGGTTGATCGCTTCATCGGCCAGGGGATCGCTGCCGGCGGAGTACTCCCCCACGCGGATCAGCATTTCGATCTCGCCATACCGCGCCATCAATTCACGCATGCGCATGGCCAGTCGCTTGTGTTCTTCACCGGCGACCTGCTCCATCAAACGGCTGCGACTGCGCAACACATCCACCGCCGGAAAGTAGTTGCGCTGGGCCAACTCGGCACTCAACGCGATATGCCCGTCGAGGATCGAACGGGCCTCTTCGGCCACCGGATCACTGGCGGCATCACCCTCGGTCAGCACGGTGTACAGCGCGGTAATGCTGCCGCTGGGGCCGGGGCCGGCGCGTTCCAGCAAACGCGGCAAGGCCGAGAAGAACGACGGCGGATAACCGCGCCGGGTCGGCGGCTCGCCCACCGCCAGGCCGATCTCGCGCTGGGCACGGGCGAAACGTGTGAGGCTGTCCATCAACAGCAATACGTTGCGACCCTGGTCGCGGTGGTACTCGGCCAGGGTGGTGGCGACAAACGCCGCACGCACCCGCTCGGCGGCCGGGCGATCCGACGTGGCAACCACCGCCACCGTGCGCGCACGCGCCTGGGCGTCAAGCTGCACATCGAGCAATTCGCGCACTTCCCGGCCACGCTCGCCGATCAGGCCGATCACGATCACATCGGCTTCACTGTTGCGGATGATGCTGGCGAGCAGCGACGACTTGCCCACACCGGGCTCACCGAAGATGCCCATGCGTTGGCCCTGGGCCAGGGTCAGCAGGCCATCGATGGAGCGAATGCCCAATGCCATGGAGCGCACGATCAGCTGCCGCGAAAACGGTGCCGGCGGTTCAGCGTGCAGCGGGTAATGCTGCAAGGCCACGGTCGGCGGGATGCCGTCGCCGTCGAGGAAATCGCCCATGGGGCTGATGACCCGGCCGAGCTGCGCATCCCCGACCGCCACGCCCAGGGTTTCGCCGGTGGCGGTGATTTGGGTGCGCGTGGACAGGCCTTCCATGGAGCCGATGGGCGACAGGATGGCTTCGTCGCCGTCAAAACCGATCACCTCGGCGCTCAGGCTGCGCGCGCTGCCGGGGTCGCGCAGCTGGCACAGTTCACCGATGCTCGCCCCGGCCACGCTGGCGCGCAGCAATACACCGCGAATACTCAGCACGGTGCCGTGCATGGGTCGCGGGCGCGCCTGGGCCAGGCGTTCGGTGAGGCGTGGCAGCAGGTGTTCCAGGTTCATGCCACGCCCTCTTCGGCGAAGGGCAACAAGCTGCGACGCAGGTTCTGCAATTGGGCTTCGAGGCCCAGTTCCACAGAGCCGGCCGGGCTGTTCAGGCGGGCCTGGCCGGCGCTCAGCTGTTCATCCGCATCCACTGCAATCGCCAGCCCCTCCAGCTTGAGGCGTTGGCGCAAGGCATCTACGTCCGCCGACGGCACCCACAGGGTCAGGGCCTGGTCCTGGCGAAACGCGCTCAACGCCTGGCGGGTACTGCGCACCACGCGGTCGGCCGTATCCAACTCACCCAGCACTTCGCGCACGATACCCAGGGCCAGGTCGGCCAGGGACGCTTCCAGGCCGCTCAAGTAATGCTGCACCTGGGCTTGGGTAGCGAGCAGCAGTTGCGCCACCTGTTCGGCGCCAGCTTGCCGGGCACTTTCAAAGCCCTCTGCGCGGGCGCTGCTCAGCCATTGCTCGCTGTCGGCGCGGAGCTGCTCGGCCTGCGCCTTGGCCGCTTGCAGGAAGGCAAAACCATCGCTCCATAGCGCGACTTCATCGGCGCGCAGGATGCGGGCGGTGGGGCGGCTTGGCAATTCAGTCATGGCGTGATCTCCTCGGCCAGCAGGCACGCGGCGGCGGCCTGGACGATTTCCAGGTCGCGTGGCACACGGGCGCTGTGGCCCTGGGGGAAGGCAAAGCGCAAACGCAGCCAGCCCTGCCAGTCGGCATGCTGGGCGTGTAACCAGGCCGCGACACAGCCTTGGCCATCGCGGTCGATGGCGTCGACCAGCTCGGCCGGCTCGCGCAGCAGATCCGCCGCGCCACCGAGCTGGCGCAAGGCCAGGGCGCTCACGAAGACTTCAGCGCCCAGGCCTTCGCGCAATTCATTGACCACTTCGCGACGGATCTCGCGGCTCAGGGTCGGGGCATGCCAGATGGCGCCGCACAACCTCGGCAAGCGGGCAAACTGTGTCGGCGACAGCAACAGCACCGACAAGTCTGCCGCCATTGGCGTGGTCAATTGCGCCATGGGCGCCAGTTGATAATGGCTGACCAGCAACAGCTCCAGGCGCTGGCGAAAGCGTGGCTGGCCCTGCATCGCCTGCAGCACGGCGTCTGGCAATTCATCGGCAAAACACGCGCCCAGGCTCGGCCCGCGCACAAACCGCAGCGGCTCGGCAATCAGCCCCTGCCAGCGTTCGAACAAACTCATTCACCCTCCTTGAGCACATACAACGCCTGGGACTGACGACGTGCCCACTGCTGACGGGCGAGCACACCCACCGCACCGAGTGCGATCAGCAACAAGGCGCCGAACATCAGCCGCGCCTGGGCCAGGTTGTCTTCCAGCAGCCACAGGCCCATGAACCGCGCCAGGCGCGGCTGCGCCGGGTTCTGACTGATGGCGACGGCGGCCTTGATCGCGGTCACCGAAACGCCGTCGTAACTCAACCCGGAGATGCCGTTGGCGACCAGCGTCTTGATCTGCGGGATCAGCGTATTGATATCGGTGTCCGGGTCGTAACGCACCAGCACCGAGGCCGACGATGGTGAAATCACGCGCTTGAGCAGGTCATTGTCCGGCAGCACCACGTGCACGCGGGCGGCGACGATGCCGTCGATCTGCGACACCGAGTGCGACAGCTCTTCGCTGAGCGCATAGATCATCTGCGCCCGCTCCTGCACCGGCGACGACACCAGGCCGTTGCCCTTGAACACTTCGCCCATGTTGGAAAAGCTCTGCTGCGGCAGGCCGGCGTTGTCAAGCAGGGTCATGGCTTCGGCAAAGCGTGACTCATCCACCACCACCTTGAGCTGGCCGTTGTCCTGGGCCTTGCGTTCGGCCGGGACGCCACCGCGCAGCAGTACCGCGACCATGGCATTGGCGTCGCGCTCGCTGAGGTTGGTGTAGAGGTCGGTGTTGCACGCCTGCAACAGGCTGGCGAGCAGGCCGATCAGCAACAGGCGCAGGGCGCGGTTTGGGCTTGGCATACGGTTATTGACCCTTGAGCAGCGTGTTGGCGGAACCGGAAATCTGTGTCGCACCGCGCACCACCATCTGGGTTTCGATGGAGTAATCGAACATCTTGCCTAGGGAGTGAACGATCTGGTCGACCTGTTGCTCGCCGACTTTTTTCCCCGGTTCACCCTGGGGCGAAGCACTGGCGGTGCGGACTTCTGCCTGGGCCGGCGGCGGTGCCGAAGGATTGTTGGTGAGCAGGTCGGCCCGTTCGGAGAAAGCCCGCGTACGGTCGATGAAACTGTTCATGCGCTCCATCAGGCCCGAGCCGATCTGGTGCGGGCTGGCGCCTTCGGGCATGCCCTTGGCGGTGTTGGCCATGTGCTCGAACAGGTTCTGCGAGGCCCCGGCGGGCCCCGCGCCGGCAGACGGCGGCAACGCCGAAGCACCGGCAGCGAGACTGATAGTCATAGGGGTTTCCTACTCTTCGTCGTCATCGGACATGGCGTCGTTCAGCAGTTCCTGCATCTTCGGCATGATGATGAACTGGCCGCCATAGGTGACCGCCTGGGTGATGAACGAATCGGTGAGTTCGGCGTCGGTGGGCTCGTTAGGTTTATCGGCGGTCTTGGCGTTTTCCACCGCCGCATTGAACTTGGCTTCAGGGCTGGCGCCACCAGGGGTGGGATTGCTGTCTACGGCCGTTACGGACATGGTGCTGCTCCTTTACTGGGTTGGGGTTTCGGTACTGACTTGCGCGCCACGGAACACCCGCACCCCGCGCTCGCGCGCCACCGGGGCGGCGGCGACCTTGGGTTGCAGGTGATCCACATGCTGCTGCACCAGCGCCAGGTACGGCGGTGGTCCGGACACGAACACTTCATCGCCCTCGGGGCCGTTGCGCATGGACAACTGCTGGCCGAACACATCGAGGTTGTTGAGGTAGGCCTGCAACTGGTCGAGGTCCAGGGCGTTGGCCTTGAAGAGCTTGGTGCTGATTTCATCGCTGGCGTTGAGGTACAAGAGGTTGCCGTCGAAGTACCAGGTGAGGCCGTTGGTGCTGCACAGGGTTTGCAGGAACTCCCCGGCGGTGGCCGCGCGAATCGTGCTGCGAGCCTTGCCGCGGACCTTGTCGGAGAGCACCAGCGGCACATCGAGGTTATGCCCGAATTCTTCCAGGGCACTGCGTACATCCTGGTCCACCAGTACGTAGGCGTACGGCTGGGAGAACCAGGCAGGTTCTTCGGCAGCGTGGGCGAAACTGGCGCTGAACAGGCATAGGACAGCCATCAAAAATATGCTTACATGGCCTCCGCCTTCGCCAGACGAGTTGTGACGATGACCGCTAGATTTCTGCTCGCCAGTACCCTGCTGCTGGCCGCCTGCGCCCACCAGCCTGCGACCGATGCCGACAAGTCCCTGCAACTGGCCAACGACCTGAGCAAGCGCGGCGACTACGCCAGTGCGGCAGCGCTGTACGAGCGGGCGGCGCAGCAACCCGGCGCGGGTATCGAGCTGTGGCTCAAGCTCGGCCAGGCCAAGCTCGACGCCAAGGATGCGGCGGGCGCCGAGCGTGCGTTCCAGCAGGCCCTGGGGTTCGATGCGCGCAATGCCGAGGCCCTGCTCGGCCTGGGCACCGCGCAATTGCAAGTGGGCAAGACCCAGCGCGCCGCCACCGCCCTGGGCCAGGCGGCCGAGATCAGCGGCTTGCCGGTTGCCTACACCCGCCTGGGTGTCGCGCAGATCCTCAATGGCCAGGCCGCTGCGGCGCAAACCGCGTTCGCCAAGAGCCTGAGCCTCAAGCCCGACGACCTCGACAACCGCTGCAACCTGGCCCTGGCGTATGCGCTGGGTGGGCAGTCGCAGCAGGCGCTGGACACCATCACCCCCGTCGCCCAGTCGCCCCGCGCATTGGCGCGGCATCAGCGTAATGAGTTGTTGGTGATGGTATTGGCGGGGTACGAAGGCCGCGTCGCTGCGCTGCCGTTGGACGATATTCCCGCAGCCGAGCGGGCGCGGTTGGTGGATGAAGCCAAGCGGATCAGGGCGATCAGTGATCCCGTGGCGCAGGCTCGGGAGTTGGGGTTGGTGGATCCGCGCTGAATCTGCTGCAGATGACTTTTCTGTGGCGAGCAGGCCTGTTGTGGTGAGCAGGCTTGCCCCGCGTTGGGGCGCGAAGCGGCCCCTGTCAAATTCACCGCATTCCAACAGACAGTTCTCAGCGCCTGGTTTTGGGGCTGCTTCGCAGCCCAACGCGGGGCAAGCCCGCTCACCACAGGAAGCCCGCTCGCCACAACAGGCCCGCTCACCAGTATAGGCCTGCTCCCCACAGCAAGCCCGCTCGCCACAGCAAGGAACACAGGTCATTGCTTGCCCCCTGCCGCATCAGCCTTGGCTTCCTGCTGGTCCTTGCGACGCTGCAATTGCTCGCGGTCGAACCCTTCGATGTACACCTGGGCAGCGCGGCCTACGGGCGCGGCCATGGCCGGGCCGGTGGCGCGGCCTTGGGTCAGGTCCTGCTTGCGCTCGACCATTTGCATCAGGTTCAAATTGTTCGCACAGCCAAGCGCCAACGTCGGTTTGAAATCCTCACCCAACCCGACGGTGTCCGTCGCCGGGGGTTGCTGGCACTGGGTCGGCAAGCCATCGGCGCGGTATTCGGACGAGTAATACGTCGGCGCCAGGTGGGTCTGGCAACCCATCAGCGCCAGGGGCAACAGCAGCAACACACGTAAAACAGTCATGGCAGGCCCCTTGATCAATTCATGTAGAAACCGAACGCCCCGCCGCTGCGCGGTCCGGTGGCCGCTGCGGTAGCCGGTGGTGCGTCGAGGGGCGTGGCGAGGTTGCGACCGCGCACCGGCTCCACCAGGTACGGCGTAATCAGGATCACCAGTTCGGTTTCATTGCGCTGGAAGCGCTTGGAGCGGAACAGGTTGCCGAGGATCGGCAGGTCGCCCAGCAGTGGCAGTTTCTCGATGTCCTGGCTGCTTTGGCGCTGGAACAGGCCGGCGATGGCGAAAGTCTGCCCGCTGCCGACTTCCACCCGGGTATCGGCACGACGCACGCTGAAGGACGGCACATGGAAATGGCCGAAATCCACGGTGCCGCCGCTGACCACCTGGCTGACTTCCGGGCGCACTTGCAAGGCTATGCGGCCGTTGGGCAGCAGGGTCGGGTTGAACAACAGCGACACGCCGAACGACTTGTATTCGATGCCCACCAGGTCGCGGTTGACCGGCACCGGTATCGCCACTTCGCCACCGGCGAGGAAGCTGGCGGTCTGGCCGGTCATGGCGGTGATGTTCGGTTCAGCCAGAATCTGCAACACACCGTTGGCCTGCAAGGCGTCGAGCATGCCGTCGATATTCACATTGCCGGAGCCTGCGCCTGCAGCGGCCAAGCCCCCCGCCGACGCTGCTGCCAACGGGCCACCGGTGATCAGGCCGAACGAGAACGTGCCGTTGTTGAACATCGCATTCCAGTTCACGCCGTAGTGCAGCAACTCCGAACGCGACACCTCGGCAAAGCGCACCCGCAGGTTCACCTGGGCGGAGCCTGCATATTCAGTGGTGTTGATCGCGCTCTGGAAACCCTGCCCCTGGGGATTGAGCAGCGCGTTCAGGTCTGTGGCTTCCGCCACCGAGCCTACGGTGCCTTTGGCGATCAGACGGTTACCGGCACCGCTGATCTGCGCAGCGTTGCCGGGATGCAATGCCTGCATCGGCGCCGTCACCGCCTGGCTGGCGCTGCTGACGGCCAGACTCAGGTTCGCCAGTTGCTTACCGTCACTGCCGAGGGCGATCAGGCTGGTGTTGCCCGGCGCCTTGCCGAAGATGTAGATCGTGCCCGGTGACACCACCTGCAAGTCGGCCACATTCGGTTCGGCCACCAGCACCGTGTCCACGGGAGCGACAAAATGCAGGATGCGCCCTTCACCGGAGGCCAGGGCGATAGAGCCACCGGCGCCGGCGGCGATTTCCTGAGCCTGGCTCACGCACGAAAAAACACTCAGCAACAATACACAAAAACGCATCATGAGGCAGACGCCAGGGCAGTGACGGAAGCCGCGGCAGGCGCGCGGCGATTGGAAATCTCGGTCAGGCTGATGGTCACCAGCGCTTGCAAGTTGTACTCGGTGGCCAGCTCGCGGAACGACAGCACCGCCAGTTCCAGCTCGCCGCGCACCACCAGGCGACGCAGGCTGCGGCGCAGTTCCGGGTGCACCAGCAACACCGCGCTGTTGACCTCGCGGGTGTGCTCGCAGGCCTGGCGCAGTTGGGTGAGCAAGGCGCGGCTGACGTCCTCGGGGATCAACTCGCGCTGCGGTTCCTGGCGACGCAGGGCGCCGCGCAACTGGTCTTCCAGGCCCGGCGCCAGCACCAGCGCACCGATCACCCGGTTGCGGTCGGCGTACTGATGGCTGATCTGCCGGGCCAACGCGGCGCGCAGGTGTTCGGCCAGGCGCCCGGCATCGGTTTCACGGGCGCCCCACTCCACCATGGCTTCGAGCAAGGCACGCTGGTTGCGGATCGACACACCTTCGCCGACCAGCAAACGCAGGGTTTCTGCGACCCGTTGCAACGGCACCAGGCGCAGGGCTTCCTTGACCAGTTCGCCGTAGGTGGCCTCGGTGCGCTCCAGCAGCAGGCGGGTTTCCTGGATGCCGAGGAAGTCGGCAGCGTAGCGACGCAGGCTGCGTTCCAGCACACCGCGCAACACCTCGTCGGGCAGCAGGAAACCGATGCCGGCGTTGCGCAACGTGTCTTCGTGCTGGCGCTCGACCCAGTGGGCGTTGCGGCCCGTGAGCGGCGAGTCGGCCTGCACCGTGGCGAGGTCGAGCAACTGCACGTGCACCGGGTCGTCCTGCACCAGCAGGCAGTTGATCGGCAACTCGCCTTCGCTGACCGGCACGCCTTCCAGGGACACGCGGAAACTGCCCGGTGTAGCCTTGGCCTCCATGTAGATGCCTGGCACCGGTACGTCGACGCCGAGTTCGGTGCGCAAGTCGTGGCACAGCGCTTCGACGCGTTGGCGCAGCAGTTGGCGCGGCGCGCTTTGGGACACGCCGCTGCCGATGGTCAGCAGCACGCGGGCGTCGGGCAGCAGGTTGTCATCCAGTTCGGCCTGGACTTCGACCACCGGCTCCGGCGTCTCGACCAACACTTCAAGTTCCGGCTGGCGGTGATGCCGGCGATACATCATGAACGCCGCACCGCCGAACACCAGGGACAAGCCGAGGAACACCCAGGTCGGAAACCCCGGCAACAGGCTCACGCCGATCATGATCAACGCGGTCAACCCCAGTGCACGGTAGCTGGCGCCCAGTTGCTTGATGATCTCGCTGCCCAGGTCCCCCGCTTCACCGTCGCTGTTGACACGGGTGACCACGGTGCCCGCCGCCACCGAAATCAGCAGCGCCGGGATCTGTGCGATCAGGCCGTCGCCCACGGTGAGCAACGAGTAGGTGTGCACCGCGACGCCGAACGGCATGTCGCGCTCGATCATGCCGATCAGCATGCCGCCCAGCAGGTTGACCGCCAGGATCACCAGGCCGGCGATGGCATCGCCCTTCACGAATTTCATGGCGCCGTCCATCGCGCCGAACATCTGGCTTTCGCGCTCCAGGCGTGAACGCCGGCGCCGGGCTTCGGCCTGGTCGATATCGCCGTTGCGCAAGTCGTTGTCGATGCTCATCTGCTTGCCCGGCATCGCGTCCAGGGTGAAGCGCGCGGCCACTTCCGCTACGCGCTCGGCGCCCTTGGTGATCACCACGAACTGCGCCACGGTGATGATCAGGAACACCACCATGCCCACCACCACTTGCCCGGCGATCACAAAGTCGCCGAAGGCCTTGACGATATGCCCGGCATCGCCGTGCAGCAGGATCAAACGGGTGGTGGTGATCGACAGCGACAGGCGAAACAGCGTGCTGAGCAGGATCAGCGGCGGAAGCGCGGAGAACTCCACCGAATGGCCGATGTAGAACGCCACGATCAGGATCAGGATGCTCAGGGCGATATTGAGGCCGATCAGCGCGTCCACCAGGTAGGTGGGCAGCGGGATGATCATCATCACAATCGCCATCAGCATGAACGCGACGATGATCACGTCGGTACGCTGCGCAGCCAGGCGCGCCAGGTTGTTCAGGCGGTTGAGTGCACTCATGCGCCGGCCCTGCGTGCGGCCAGGTAGCGTTTGAAGCACTGGCGCGCGTCGTCCTTGAGTTCGCCGTACCACAAGGCGCGGGCGCGCAGCAGCAACAGGCTGGCGGACTCGCCTTCCAGCGCCACCAGACGGTCGAGGGCGCCGAGGGCGCGAGTCGCGTCGCCGCTGTCGGTGAAGGCCAGCACCAGCGAGCGCAGCAACGCGCCGTCATCGGGAACGACGTTGACCGCGATCAGCAGCATCACCAGGGCGCGTTGGGACTGGCCATTGCGCCGGTACAGCTCGCCGATGCCCTTGAGCAGTTGCACGGCGTCGTCGTTATCGCGAGCCATCAGGCATGTACCTCCGAGCGTTGCTGTGCGAGGGTGCGGCGCATCTCGATTTCTTCACCGATCAGCTCGACGGCCAGTTGCTTGATGTGTGGCTCGGTGTCCAGGCTGGGCAGGATGTGTTCCATCACATGCTCCAGCAGCTCCAGGGAACGGGCGCTGCCGAACAGCAGCGAGTCGACGCCGGCGGCGCTGGTGAGTTCTTCGAGGTCACTGCGCAGGGAGCGGCGAGTCTGGGTCTTGCGGGTCTTGAGCACCGCTTCGAAAGCGGTGGCCTGGCGCGAATTGACCGGGCGCACGGCTTCGACCGGGGCGCTGCGTACGTCACTGGGGATCAACGGGCGGGGTTCGACTTTCATCCCAGGGCCTTAGCTTAAAAGCATGGTCACAACGTGAAGGTGAAGCGCTCCTCGCCACGGGCGAGGATCACTTGGTTGTTTTCGATGCGTTCCAGCACCCAGTTGTCCGCCAGTGCCGCGCCGGGGTACAGGCGCTTGCCGCTGTCGTTGATCACATAGGGATGAGGGCCGAACCACACGGCCTGGAAGCGCACGCGCGGCGCCGCCGCATCGGCCCGCGCGGTGACACGCGGGTTGAGCACGATCTGCTGGCCGTAACGCTGGTCGAAGGCTCGCTGCACCGCCAGCCACTGCGGTTTTTGCGACTGTTCGAAGGTGCCGGTGGCGCTGAGCTGGCCGTTGCTGTTACTGACTTTCACCGTGTCCAGCTGGGCGGCTTGCAGCTGCTGCTCCAGCCAGGCCTTGGCCTGCTCGCGGGAAGGTTTTTTCAGCGGGGCAACGTCGGCTACGGCGGTTGTCGGCAGCAGCGGTGCTTCACTGCGAAACGCCAGCGCTCCAGCACAGATAAACAACAGCGCGGTCGCGACAATCCAGGGGGTCAATCTGCGTGGTGCGGGCACGGGTTTTTCAGCACCGCCAGGCATTGCCAGGCTTACCCCCGCCGTGCCGATGCGCAGCTGCACCGGCAGCCGCGCGCGATGACCGTTGCCTTGGGGAATGCGCACGTTGCCGGCGATCAATACGTCACCGCCCAAGGCTTCGACCGCCACCTGGCCGCCTTCAAAACGCAGGCGCAGGTGCAGGCCGGCAATGCCGGGATCGCTGAGCACCAGATCAGCCGCCAGATCGGCGCCAATGGTGTAGACAGGCTGGTCGAGCACCAGGGAACTGCCCTGATGCAAACCGCCGGTCACCGTCAGGGTCGGCGCGCCAGTTGCGGCGAACGGACCCAGGGAAATCAGGGCTGTCATAGTCGGGTTT
Source organism: Pseudomonas sp. FBCC-B1565 (assembly GCF_059133265.1). Taxonomy (NCBI): domain Bacteria; kingdom Pseudomonadati; phylum Pseudomonadota; class Gammaproteobacteria; order Pseudomonadales; family Pseudomonadaceae; genus Pseudomonas; species Pseudomonas sp. FBCC-B1565. The sequence continues at coordinate 2,483,703 of NZ_CP101438.1, read as the reverse complement.
GCCCCCTTGAGCCTGTGCAACGGGGTCAAGAATCAGGATAAAAACGGGACTTGAGGGGTAAACGGGCAGCGCCGGCGCTGCCCGTTTGGCGAATCAGTTCTGCGGACGCTGTTTGGTGGCGTCCAGCTCCGCTTTTTTCGCGGTGCTGATTTCGGTGATCTTGGCCGACTTCTCGATAGCCATGTTGAAGGTCGCTTCCATCTTCGCGATAGCGTCGTCGGCGCCGCCGGCTTTTACTGGTGGGACATCAGCCATGTTCATCTCCTTGCATCGATAGGGAAGTTATTCAGTTGCGCAACAGCACGCTGAAAGTATGCAAACCGGTGAAGGCCCAAAACGTCAGACAGTGAACCTTCGAATCGCCGTTGGTTTGCATGGAATCCATACTACTCACGATCAAAACGCCTTCGCTGTGAAAGCTTGTGAAACGTTTCAGACAGGCACTGTGAAAGGTGTGGCTCAACCTGGCATTGAAAAAAACTCATCGCCGGAGCGGCATGGAACTTTTAGCAGAAACCAAAAACACGCCACAGGCCCCGATTTACGGGGACTCACCTACTGTTTACAGAACGAAGCTGAACAATAAACCTCGATGGAGACGCCCGGCACAGCGCTGCTCGGCAATTATTTTCGCGACAACGTCACATTTTTCGCTAATAGCCTTTTGCCCAACTTCCAGGGTATTTCGATTTGTAACAACAGCGACTTAATCATCGCGTTTGATAGGCCTCCCCCAACAACCTAATTGCGGGGGGGAGCAACTTTCCGCCGTGCCTGTTAGTGCAACTGCACTAATAACCAAAGGACGCGTTTGCAGGCCGGCTATATATGAACCTTCCAGGTGATCTATGACCGACATGAATTATTCACCCCCAACTTTCCTTGAAGACGACGGTTGCGTTGAGATTCACTTCGGCCCTTATCGACTGCTGCCCAAGCGCCACCAACTGCTCAGGCATGGCCAGCCGGTAAACCTTGGCAGCCGCGCCCTGACCCTGCTGATCGCCCTGGCCTCGCGGCCCGGTGAATTGCTGCAGAAAACCGAACTGCTGGACATCGCCTGGCCGAAACTGGTGGTGGAGGAATGCAACCTGCGCACGCAGATCAAGACGCTGCGCCGCACACTGGGCGATGACGATGTGCCGTACATCGCCACGGCAGCGGGCATGGGCTATCGTTTTGTCGCGCCCACCTGGTTCGAGCGGGCGGCGCACCCGCGGGCGATGAGGCCGTCGGGTGGTGGCGGTGAACGTGTGGCGGGCGGCTTGGTTTAGCTCAGGGCGCTCAGGTCCAGATGCCCATCCTTGATCGGCGGGCACCAGTAGTAACCACCGGTCAAGGGGGTGCTGATGCGGTACAGACCATCGACAATCCCATCCTCCAACCCGCTCATGCGGCGCAGTTGCGCTTCGAACGCATCGAAGGAATGCCCGAACGCGAGGAACATCAACCCTGCCTGGCCATTCTCGGCCCATGGCATGGAGCGACGTACCACGAAGGCTTCCGGCGTGAAGCTTTCCTGGGCGGTGCGCTTGGTGTGGGCGGACTCGGGAGCGTCGTCGAGTTCTTCGTTGTCGCCGTGGCGGCGACCGATGATGTGGTCGCGCTCCTGAGCCGGCAGCGCAGCGAAGCCATCGAGGTCATGCTGCCATTGCTGGAGCGCGGCAAAGCTGGCGCCGCTGTCGGTCAGGGCGGCTTCAACCGCGGCGTCGTCGTGGGGGTTTTCGGTGCCGTCTTCGTAGTCGGTGAGGTCGAAGCCGGTCTTGTAGCGGAAACCTTCGGTCATCTGCACCAGGCGAAATGCCGGGGCCAGGGCCTTTTCAAAGGCACGGCTGCGCAATAGCAATTCACCGCGATCCTCGCCATGCAGCCACACCCACAGAGCTTGCTGAGTGGACGGATTGTGTGCGCCCGGCCCGCTGACTGCCGGAAAACTGCGCAAGCCTTCAACGCGTGTGCCCAGTGCGGTGACCAACGGCTCGCCCAGACCGACCACTGCCGCCGAGTCGACCAGTTGCACCAGCGCGTCCAGCGCAGCAGGCACGGCGGCCAGGGCCTCCACGGCAAAAAACAGATGGCGTGCCTGCAACGGCACCGGTGCGGCAAGAATGCCCGGCTGGTACTGACTCATGTGAACTCCTTCTGAAAAGCCGCGCAGTTTAACCGCCGGGCTCAGCCATGCGTACTAGAAAGCGCGCAAGCCTTGCCATAGAGCCTGTTGTTGGGTGACTCTCTAGTCATGTTTTGCAACTATTCCAGGGGTAGCGCCATGACCACCAGCAACCTGCTCGCTCAGCTGTTTCCCGCCTCCGCCGCCGCAGTTCCCAAGCAATTCCAGCTCGGAGCGCCCATTGAACAGCGTGATTACCTGGTCGACGGCCAGTTGCAGGTGTGGAACGGCCCCTTGGCCAAGGTACAAAGCCCGGTGCAGTTTGGCGACGAGCGCGTGCATATCGGCAGCACACCGCTGCTGGACGCCGAGACCGCCCTTACCGCCCTGGATGCTGCCGTGCGTGCCTATGACCGGGGCCAGGGTGAATGGCCGACAATGCGCGTGGCCGAGCGCATCCAGCATGTCGAAGCGTTCCTGCGGCGCATGCGTGAACAACGCGACGCAGTGGTCAAGCTGCTGATGTGGGAGATCGGCAAGAACCTCAAGGACTCGCAGAAAGAATTCGACCGCACCTGCGACTACATCACCGACACCATCAACGCGCTCAAGGAACTCGACCGTCGCTCCAGCCGCTTCGAGCTGGAGCAGGACACCCTTGGCCAGATCCGCCGCGTACCGCTGGGCGTGGCGCTGTGCATGGGCCCCTACAACTACCCGCTGAATGAAACCTTCACCACGCTGATCCCGGCCCTTATCATGGGCAACACCGTGGTGTTCAAGCCGGCCAAGCTTGGCGTGCTGCTGATCCGTCCGTTGCTGGAGGCGTTCCGCGACAGCTTCCCGGCCGGGGTAATCAACGTGATCTACGGCAGCGGCCGCGAAACGGTCAGTGCGCTGATGGCCAGCGGCAAGATCGATATCTTTGCGTTCATCGGCACCAACAAGGCCGCCAGCGACCTGAAAAAACTGCACCCGAAACCGCACCGCCTGCGCGCGGCATTGGGCCTGGATGCAAAAAACCCCGGTATCGTGCTGCCCGAGGTGGACCTGGACAATGCGGTCAGCGAAGCGCTCACCGGCTCGTTGTCGTTCAACGGCCAGCGCTGCACCGCGCTGAAAATCCTCTTCGTGCATGAAGACGTGGTCGACCGCTTTATCGAGAAATTCAACCAGAAGCTGACCACGCTTAAACCTGGCATGCCGTGGGAAGACGGCGTGGCGCTGACGCCATTGCCTGAAATGGGCAAGGTGGATTACCTCAACGGCCTGGTGGCCGATGCCGCGCAACACGGCGCCAAGGTGGTGAATGAGGATGGCGGTGAAAGCCGTGGTTCGTTCTTCTACCCGGCGGTGCTGTACCCGGTGAACCCGCAGATGCGCGTGTACCACGAGGAACAGTTCGGCCCGGTGGTGCCGATCGTGCCGTACCGCGACCTGGAGACGGTGATCGACTACGTGCTGGACTCGGACTTCGGCCAGCAACTGAGCCTCTTCGGCACCAACGCCGTGGAAGTCGGACGCCTGGTGGACACCTTCGCCAACCAAGTCGGCCGCATCAATATCAACGCCCAGTGCCAGCGCGGCCCGGACACCTTCCCGTTCAACGGCCGCAAGAACTCGGCCGAGGGCACGCTGTCGGTGCATGACGCGTTGCGCGTGTTCTCGATCCGCACCCTGGTGGCGACCAAGTTCCAGGAGAGCAACAAGGCGCTGGTCAGTGACATATTGCGCAACCGCGATTCAAGTTTCTTGACCACCGATTACATTTTCTGAAAACGACACACCCAAATGTGGGAGGGGCATGCCCCCTTCCACATTTGGGCCGCGTAACCCTGAATTTCGAGGCCACTTTACTACCGATGAACCTGCCCTTCTTCGCCCGGCGCCTGTTGCGCCCGTTGCTCGACCCGTATCGCCGCTACCGCCATGCCAAGCTGATCCACGCCGTACGCGTGTCCATCGGCTTGCTGGCGACAATCCTGCTGACTACCGGCATCAACCTGCCCCACGGTGAGTGGGCGTCGGTGACCATGCTGATCGTGATCGGTGGCTTGCAGCACCACGGCAATATTGGCAAGAAAGCCGTGGAACGCGCCTACGGCACCTTGATCGGCGCCAGCGTCGGCTTGTTGCTGGTGGTGCAGCAGGCCTACTTCGGCCAGCCCTTCCTGACCTACCTGTTGATGTCGGCGGTGTGCGGGTTCTTTTCCTATCACGCCATCGGCAAGGGCGGCTACATCGCCCTGTTGTCGGCGATCACGGTGTTTATCGTCGCAGGCCACGGGGACAACCCGATCTCCGATGGGCTATGGCGCACCGTGGACATCCTGATCGGCATTGTGCTGGCCTTGGCGTTCTCGTTCGCCCTGCCGCTGTATGCCGTGTACTCGTGGCGCTACAACCTGGCCAGTGCGTTGCGCGATTGTGCGGCGATCTACAGCCGGATCATCAATGGCCAGTCGGTCACCGATGACGAGCACCTCAAATTGCTCAATCGCTTGAACGCGGCGATGCTGCAACTGCGTTCGTTGATGCCGTCGGTGTCCAAGGAAGTGCGGATTTCCATGACCGAGCTGGACGCGATCCAGCGGCATTTGCGCATGTGCATCAGCACCCTGGAGATTCTTGGCAATACCCGGCCCGATCCACGAGATGAACAGGCGATGGCGCGGATGCAGGTGATGTTGAGGGCCGAACATCGGCAAATTCGGGTGCAGTTGGTGGGGATGGCGCGGGCGTTGAAGTCGGGGGTGACGGAGCGGTTGGAGCGGCCCAGCCCTATCACGGGCACCGAGCCAGCACTGGATGCGCCAGTCTACAGCGCGCTGGATGGCTATCGGTTGTTGACGGTACAACTGGCGGCAAACGTGGATGCGATGCGCCAACGCCTGGCCAAAAGTGCCGGGCACTGGAAGATCTAGAGAGGTGGCCTGTTGCCGTGTTTACCAACGTCAACACTTTCACACTTTCTCTTACATATTTTTCACGTTTTATTCACATCCCGGAACGTAGGGTGAAGCCTCATCCGTTACAAATGTTGCATATCAAGCCCGCCGCCCCAGCGGGCTTTTTTTTGCCTCGGATTTGACCTAGCGGGACGCCTTGACGGCGGGGGCTGTCGCTTGTTCGCGAATGGCCCGCTGGGTATCCAGTACCTTGGCCAATGCGGTTTCCGCTTCCGGGCTTTGCTGTGGCACACGAATCGCCGCCGACACCAGGGTGATCAACTTGGCCATCACCTCGGCATCCGTCGCCGGGCGGCCCAGGCTCATGGAGTTCATCAGCAGGCGCAGCTCGGTGCCGGCCATCACCCCGGAAATCGCCTTGAGGGCAAATTGCAGGCGCACCCCCAGTTCATTGCGCGGCAGGTCCGGCAAGGCCAGGGCGAAGGCTTCGAAGAAACGCTGGAACACCGGCTGGTAATGCACCTTGAGGTATTCCTGGATAAACGGCGAGGTGTCGCTGTAGACCCGCCCCAGGAAGCGAATGAACGAACGCCCTTCCCCACTGGCGCTGGCCGGGTCGCTGCGCTCCAGGCCCATGGCCGGGGCAAACAGCACGCCGAGCAAGGTGTCGCAGTCCAGTGGGCCGTCGGACTCGGCTTCACACCGCGCCAACAGTTCCAGGCGCTGCTCGTTGAGCGGCTCCAGGCGCTGCTTGAGCAGGGTTTGCATCAGGGAGTCCTTGTCCCCGAAGTGGTAGTTCACCGCCGCCAGGTTGACCTGGGCACGCTCGGTAATCTGCCGTAACAAAACCGCGTCATATCCGTACTTGATGAAGAGAGCCTCTGTCGCATCCAGCAATCGAGTCTTGGTAATGTTTGGAGCGCTGACTTTCTTCGCGACCATAGAAGTTCCACGTGGGAAATATTGTTTTAAAAAATAATTTGATTTTTTATACCGGGGCCGCCGCCTGAAAGCAAGTAGTGACACTGCGCCATATGATCAAAAGCCTGTGCCCACGGGCTCGTTCAGGCTGGTCGACCGGTTTTTGAGCGGACTGCGACGCCCTTGAGGAAATCGTTTCAAAGGATGAAACCGCTCTATATCCATGGCTGGCGAAGCAGCAGGAACACGGTTAGTATTCAAACAATATTTTAAAAACAAGAAATAAAACCAGTCCGTGACGCACGCCAGGCCGCTCCCGAACTTGTAACAATGCTTTTCCGGGGACCGCACGGCATCGTCGAGACTGCAGGCGTAGTCATGATGACAGATACCCCCGCGCACCCAGGCTTGATCTCCCTGCAAGGCATCGGCAAAAGCTATCAGCTGGCCGGGCAAAACCTGGCCATTCTCAATGATGTGTGCCTGTCCATCGCCAGTGGCGACAGCTGCGGCATCCTCGGTGCCTCGGGTTCGGGCAAAAGTACCCTTCTGAACATCCTTGGCCTGCTGGACCTGCCCAACTGCGGTCAGTACCACTTCGCCGGCCACGATATTTTCAACGCCACAACGGACCAGTTGGCCGCCATCCGCAACCAGCAGATCGGCTTCGTGTTCCAGAGTTTCAACCTGCTGCCGCGCCTCAGCGCCCTGGACAACGTTGCCCTGCCCTTGAGTTATCGCGGCGTATCACGGCATGAGTCAGTGGAACAGGCCCTGCGCATGCTGGAGCAGGTCGGCCTGGCCGACCGCGCCCACCACCGCCCCGCCGACCTATCCGGCGGCCAGCGCCAACGGGTCGCCATCGCGCGGGCACTGGTGGGCAACCCGTCGGTGATCCTCGCCGACGAACCCACCGGCAACCTCGACAGCACCACCGCACAGGAGATCATGGACCTGCTGCTGGCGTTGAACCGCGAACAGCAAGTCACGCTGATCATCGTCACCCACGACCCGCATATCGCCGAGCGCCTGGAACGCAAGATCCTAGTGCGCAATGGCGTGGTGCAAGAGGCCCGAAGCCTATGAGCTTGCGGGTCGAACAAAGCCTCAGCCAGCTGCTGCATGAAGCGTTCGTCAGCCTGCGCACCCTGGGCAAGCGTTCGGTCCTGGCCTTGCTGGGCATCGTCATCGGCAGTTCGTCGGTGGTGGCGTTGATCAACATCGGGCATAACGCGGCAGTGGATGCGGCAATGATCTTCAAGGACATGGGCACCGACACCCTGATCGCCCAGTTCCCAGCCAAAGGCGGTAGCAGCATCCCGATGCCCGCCCGCCTCGACCTCGATGCCGTGCGCCAAACCGTGCCGGGCATTGCCCATATCGGCGCCCTCACGCTGTTCAGCGGGCCGATCGTGTTCCACGGCCGCACCACCAACGCCAACTTCGTCGGCAGCACGCCAGACATTAAGGACGCGATGCGCCTGGTGATACAGCAGGGGCGCTTCCTGTCGAGCTTCGATGCCAACGAAACCTACGGCGTGATCGGCGACCAACTGGCCCAGGCGCTCGGTGCGCCAGGTGACCCCCTGCAACTGGGCGACCGCGTGCGCATCAACGACTACCTGTTCCTGATCGTCGGCATCCTGCGCAGCCAGCCCCGGGCGATGCTGATGCCGGTGCAGGCCAATGAGTCGCTGTTCATCCCCGCCGAAGGCATGCGCCGCATCTATGCCACACCGCAGATCGGCAATGTGATCATCCGCGCCACACCCGGCCAGGACATGGAGCGCCTTGCCAAGGACGTGGCTGCCGCCTTGAGCTCGCAGCTCGCCGACCACGATGCAGACATCCAGGTGCCCCAGCAAATGATCGACGGCATGACCCGGCAAAGCCGCACCTTCGCCTATCTGCTGCTGGCCCTGGGGGCGATCTCCCTGGTGGGCGGTGGCGTCGGGGTGATGAACGTGATGCTGATGAACGTCTCGGAGCGCCGTCGCGAGATCGGCATTCGCATGGCCCTGGGTGCGCGCCAACGCGACATCCGCAACCTGTTCCTGCTCGAAGCCGTGACCCTCACCGCCGTCGGTGCCCTGTGTGGCGCCGTGCTGGGCATGACGGCGGCCTGGTTGTACGCCTGGCTGTCGGGCTGGGAATTTGCCCTGGCGGTCGCCGCCTTGCCGCTGGGGGTGGGCAGCATGTTGCTGGTGGGGTTGTTCTTCGGCATCTACCCGGCGGTCTCGGCCTCGCGGTTGCAACCGGTGGAGGCCCTGCGCGATGAGTAAATGGCTATGGCTGCTCGCATTCGCCAGCCTGCCCGGCATGGCCGCCGATGTGGTGATCAAGCCCTCGGCCCCCAGCACCACCCGCAGCGGCTACGAGCGCAGCGTGTCGTTGAACGCCCAGACCACCGCCATGACCCTCGGGGATGCGGTGTACCTGGGCCTGCGCAACAACCCGGCGATCCGCAGCGCGTACCTGCAACGGGTGGCCCAGAAGTTCGACCTGCGCGTGGCCGAAGATGTGTTCAACCCCAAACTCACCCTCAACAGTTACTACCGCAGCACCCGGGGCTCCGCCGACAGTGCGCGCAATGCCAACGTGGCGCCCGCCACCAGCCTGCTCGGCGAGTACGGCACGCGCCTGAGCATGGCCTGGACCCAGCAACTGAGCAACGCCGACCGCGCCGGTCGCTACCGCAGCGACGGCCTGGACCTGGCAGTCATCCAACCGCTGCTGCGTGGCGCCGGCTGGGACGCCACCACCGCGCCGCTGCGCCTGTCACGCCTGTCGGAACAGGCCAACCGCCTTAACCTCAAGGCCACTGTGGCGCAGACCATCAGCCAGATCATCGCCACCTACCGCGAACTGCTGCGCGCCCAGGAGCAACTGAGCATCGTGCAGGATGCGCTCAAGCGTTCCGGCACCTTGCTGGACGTGAACAAGGCGCTGATCAGTGCCGGGCGCATGGCCGAATTCGAAATCGTGCAGACCGAAGCCGACATCGCCACCCAGCAACTGGGCGTGGAGGAAGCGCAGAACCAACTGGACACCAGCCGCCTCGCCCTGCTGCGCCTGCTGGCGCTGGACCTGTCCACGCCGATTCGCGCCACCGAAGCCCTGGAGGCCAGGCCCATGCAGATCGACAAGCGCCAGGCCTTCACCCTGGCGCAGACCCAGCAACCCGAATACCTCGCCGCCCTGCTCGGCAGCCAACAGGCCGACCTCAACTTGGTGATCGCCAAGGACTCGGGGCGCTGGCAAGTGGACCTGGTGGCCGGCGCTAACCAGGTGCGCGCCAACACCGACAACGACGCGGGCCGTTCCAACAACCGTACCTGGGACAGCTACGCCGGGGTGCAGGTGCAGATTCCCATCGGCGATATCAGCACGCGCCAGGCCGAAGTGCGCGCACGGGTGAATGTGGAGGACCAGGCCATCCGCATCACCGATGCGCGCCAGGAATTGGAACGCAGCGTCAACGATGTGGTGCGTGACCTTGGTACGCGCTGGCGCCAGTATGAAATCTCCCAGCGCGCCGTGGAATTGTCGCGGCGCAAGATCGAAATCGAGCGGGAAAAACTCAGCGCCGGGCGCTCCACCAACTTCCAGGTGCTGAGCTTCGAGACCGATTTGCGCAACGCCGAAAACGCGCAACTGAATGCGCTGATCGCTTATTTGAACGCCCAGACTCAGCTCGACTTGACCCTGGGCATGACGCTGGAAAGTTGGGAAATCGCCCTCAATGACTACTAATCAGAAACGCCTGCTGGGTGTTGTGTTGATCGTCCTGCTCGGCGGCGCGGGCCTGGCCTTGCGCAGCCCGGCGTCCGATCCGGGCGGTGCCAGCGAACAGTGGCTGGTCGTCAAGCCCGAAGCGCTGGAGCAGCGGATCGGCCTGGTAGGCAAGATCGAGCCTGATACCACCATCACCCTCACCGCGCCCTTCGATGGCAACGTGCAAGCCAACCTGGTGGAACAAGGCCAGCGGGTCGAGGCCGGGCAGGTGCTGTTGCGCATGGACCCGGCCACGCTGGAGGTGCAATTGCGCGAAGCGCTTTCCGCCCAGCTCAAGGCCCGGCGCACCGTGCAAGAGATGCAGGACTGGGACAGTAGCCCCGCCGTCAGCCGCGCCCGCCGCAGCCTGCGCACCGCCGAAATGACCGCCGGCAACACCCAGCGCAAACTCACCGAAAGCGAAAACCTGTTCAAGCGCGGCATCATCCCGCGCAATGAACTGGACGACCTCAAGCAACAGACCCAGCAGCAACAGCTGGACCTTGCCTCGGCCCGCAGCGAACTGCAACAGGCCATCGACCAGGGCAAGGGCGAGTACCGCCAGATCGCCGATATGGAACTGACCAACGCCACGGTGAAATACGACGCCCTGCACAAACTGCTCGATGGCCAGGAGGTCAAGGCGCCGTTCTCCGGCATCGTGGTGCCGCCACCGGGCAACACCTCATCCCAGGGCGGCGGCAATAACAATGCCCCGGTGCAGGCCGGCAGCAAGGTCAGCCAGGGCCAGGTGCTGTTTGGGCTGGCGAATATCGAACGACTGAAAATCACCGCCAAGGTCTCGGAGCTGGACATCAACCAATTGCACCAGGGCCAGGCGGTGGAAGTGCTGGGCGACGGGTTTGATGGCGAGCGCCTGACCGGCTCGGTAAGCGTGGTCAGCGGCCTGGCGATTGCCAACGACAGCCAGGGCAGCGCGCAGTTTCCGGTGACCCTGTCGATCCCCAAGCTCACGCCGCAGCAGTTGCAACGGGTGCGCCTGGGGATGAGTGCGCGATTGACCATCGTGACCTACAACAATGCCCAGGCGATGGTGATTCCGAGCCAGGCGATCCAGGCAGATCACACGGTGGAGTATCGGGAGGCGATGGATAAACCGGTGGAGCGGGTGAAAGTGACCACGGGGCAAGCAACGGCGCAGGGCGTGGAGGTGTTCGGCCTCAAGCCGGGCTTCGTGAAGACCTCAAGATAAATGGAGCCCCTGCCACATTTAGATCTCTGTCAGCTTTGAAGCCAGTGCCTTGGCTTGCAGCGCCACATCAGTCACCGCCGTGCTTTCCCACCACATCCCACGCAACGGCGGGCCCATGGCGAACAAGCGCTGGCTGACCTGCCCCTGGGCGTCCACCACTGCCCCCGACGTATCCGCCGCAATCCCCAACGCCAGCGGCCCTGGCTGGATCAGCCCACGCTTGAGCAACTGCCGGGGCAATGGCCGGGCCACGCGGCGCCAGTCGTATTCGATACCGCTGGAGTTGATCAGCGCTGCGCCCGAGACCAGGGTGATGCCTTGTTCGCCGCGATAACGCAAACGAATCGTCACCCCTTCACCCGAAGGTTCCAGCCCCTTGAACGACGCCGCAAGGATCCGCAACCGCCCCTCTTCATGCAGCCGCGCCACCAACTGCGCGCTCAATGGCGGCGAACGGTGGTGATGGCTCTCCCACCAAGGCCGCACATGCCTGACGAACTGGCGCTTCTCACGCTCGCTGGCCTGGCTCCATAAACGCGCGATATGCGCACGCACGGTGTCCAGCGGCGCTTGCCAGTCGATGCCCTGGGCCTGCGCAAGCGCGCATTGCCGCCGCACCTCGCGCAGCAATTGCCGAGGGCTGCGCAGGCCATGGTCCTCCCCAAGAAAATCCACCCAGGCCGGCGGTTGCCGCCGCACATGGGGCAGCAGGCCGTGACGCGAGAACACCTCGATCGGCCCGCGATGCCCGGCCTGTTCCAGGGAGACCACGGCGTCGACCATGGTCAGCCCGGAACCGATGATCAGCACCGGCGCCTGCGGGTCGATCCGGCGCATCGCGCTCACGTCCCACGGGTCCACCGCCGCCGCGTTCAACCCGCTGGAGTCGGTCTGCGGTGTACGCGCCGCCGGGAACATGCCGGTGGCCAGGACCGCAAACCCACCGCGCAGTTGCTGGCCGTTATCGAGACTCAACAGGGTTGAGCCTGCATCCACTTGCAGGTCGACCACTTCGCCACGCACATGCTCCACGCTGGTCGCAGACTGCGCCTTCGCCTCGGCCAGGCGTTGCTGGGCATACAAGCCGAAAATCCCGCGTGGCGGGAACAGTTCGCTGATCGGCACGTGCTGCTGGTCGGACTCGGGCCAGCCGCCAGCGCCGATGTAGTCGGTGAGCCATTGGGTCAGGTCGTCTGGGTTGTCCGGGTCGACACTCATGCGCGCCGCGTTGCCGTTCAGGGTGTGGCCCAGTTCGACGGCGCTGTAGGCCTCGCCCCGGCCCAGCTCGGCACGCGGTTCGACCACCAGCACCCGGCGCGCGCCCGGCAGGCGCAGCAGTTGCACGGCCAGCATCGTGCCGCTCAGGCCGCCGCCGATGATCAGGACATCAGCGTTGCGGATGGATTCAGTCATGCGGAGTCGCCCTTACTGTTTGCCCAGGTAAATGTCATGCAGATCACCCCGCGCCAGCAGTTCAGCGGCGCTGCCACTCAAGGCCACGCGCCCAGTATCCAATACGTAGCCGTGGGACGCATAGTTCAGCGCGACGTTGATGTTCTGCTCCGCGATCAGGAAGCTCACCTGCTGCTCGCGGTTGAGCTGAGCGATGATCGCGAAAATCTCCTGCACGATCATAGGCGCCAAACCCATGGACGGCTCGTCGAGCAGTACCAAAGTAGGACGGGTCATCAATGCCCGGCCGATGGCGACCATCTGCTGCTCACCGCCCGAGGTGAGACCGGCGCGGGTATGGCGCTTGGTCTTGAGCCGTGGGAACCAGGCGTAGACACGTTCCAGGTCGTGCTCCATGTCGCGGCGACTCAGGCGTCGCACAAAGCCGCCGCTGCGCAGGTTGTCTTCCACGCTCAGTTGGCCGAACACATGGCGGCCCTCCAACACATGCACCATGCCCTGGCGCACGCGCTGGCTGGGGTCGATGCCGGCCAGGTCGGCACCGGCGTATTCGATCACACCGCGACTGACCTCGGCCCGTTCGGCACGCACCAAGCCGGAGATGGCCTTGAGCGTGGTGCTCTTGCCGGCGCCATTGGCACCGAGCAAGGCCACAATGGCGCCCTTGGGCACGCTCAACGACACCCCGGCCACCGCGAGGATCGCGCCGTCGTAAATCACTTCGATATCGTTGACCGTCAGCAGCGACGGCTGCGCGGCAGCGGTGGCGGGCTGGCTCATGGTTTATTCATCCCCGGTGCAGGTGCGTGGCGTCAGGCCTTTTTCCTTGGCGAAGGCGGCGGACTTTTCATCGATCAACGGACGCAACAGCGCACGGTCGGCGGCGATCCAGTCGCTGATCAGCGTCCAATTGGCGCCGTCCCACTGCTGCACCCGCGCCGAGCCGCCACCCTCGTGGTCGCGGCACGACAGCTTGAGGTTCTGCATCAGGCCCAGGTAACCCATGTCCTTCAAGCGCGCATCGTCGATGTTCAGGTGTTCCAGGCCCCAGCGGCCTTCTTCGCCATTGAGCGGGCGCTTGCCGAATTTGGCCTGGCCGGTGCGGATCGCCTCCACCGCCACGGCGGCGTTCACCAGGCCGGAGTTGTAGTAGACGCTGCCGAAGTTCTTCAGGTCCTTGAGGTCACTGTGGCCCTTGTCGAGGATGTATTGCTTGAGGCGTTTGTGGATCTCGAAATCCGCCCCGGCCGGGTATGGCGTAAGGGCCAGGTAGCCTTTGGCGGCGGCACCGGCGGGCAATACGTCTTCGCTGGAACTGGCCCAGATATCGCCGATGATGTGGTCCACCGGGAAGCCGAAGCGCGCCGCCGTCTTCACCGCCACCGGCGTGGACACGCCCCAGGTGCGCAGGAACACCCAGTCCGGGTTGGCCTGGCGCACCTGGCGCCATTGCGCGGACTGTTCGTTGCCGGGGTCGGCCACCGGAATCTGGATGTTTTCGAAGCCGTATTTTTCCGCCAGCAACTTCAGCGGGCCGAGGGTTTCGCGCCCGTAGGCCGAGTCGTGGTAGACCGTGGCGATCTTCTTGCCCTTGAGCTTGTCGAAACCGCCTTCACGCTCGGCGATGTAGTTCACCAGCGTCGAGGCCTCACTGTAGAAAGTCAGCATCACCGGGAAGTTATACGGGAACACCGTGCCGTCGGTGGCTTCAGTGCGGCCGTAGCCGAGGGTGATCAGCGGGATCTTGTCCACCTCGGCCCGCTCGCTCAGCGCATACGCCGCCGGCGCGCCATTGGGCTGGTACACCGCGACCGGCGCGCCATCCAGGCCATGCTTGAAGCGCTCGTAGCACTCGATGCCCTTCTCCGCCGTCCACTCGGTCTCGCATTCCTGCCACACCAGTTTGACGCCGTTGATGCCACCTTCGACCTCGTTGATATAACGCAGGTAGTCGATCATCCCGGCCCACACCTGCACGCCGCTGGACGCATAGGCGCCCACACGATAGGTCGCCAGGGGAATGAATTGCTGGTCCGGCGAGGCCATCGCCTGGGGGACTGCACCGGCCAAAGTTGCCAGCGCAAAGGCAGCGCCGACCAGGGAACGTTTCAAGGATGCACGCATAGGGATTCTCTTAAGGGAATGTCAGAAACGCAGCGGCCACTGCCGCACGCGGTCACGCAGGTTGTGCAACAGGCGAATCAAGCCCTCGGGCTCCTTGATCAGGAACACGATGATCAACACGCCAAAAATGATTTTCTGCAGGTTCTGCAACTGCCCCGCATCCACCGAGCCGCCGAACAGTGCCTGCCCGGCGTGGCTGAGGAAGATCGGCAGCAAACTGATAAAGGCCGCGCCGACAAAGTTGCCGGCGATACTGCCCATGCCGCCGATAATGATGATGAACAGGATCTGGAAGGAGCGGTTGATATCGAAGCTGCTGGCGCTGGCCGTGCCCAGGTAGGCAAAGGCCCACAGCGCACCGGCTATACCTAAGTAGAACGAGCTGACCGCGAACGCCAGGCGCTTGTAGCGCACCACCGGGATGCCGACCACGGCGGCGGCGGTGTCCATGTCGCGGATCGCCATCCAGTTGCGCCCGACCTGGCTGCGCACCAGGTTGAGGGCGGTCCAGGTCAGCAGCAGCACGGTGACCAGGGTCAGCAGGTAGCGGCCCAATGGTGTGTTGAGGTCATGACCGAACAGCGCCAGCCTGGGCGCGGAAATGGTCCCGGACGAACCGTAGTTGTAGAACCAGGGAAACTTGACGAACAGCCATTCCAGGAAGAACTGTGCGGCCAGGGTGGTGACCATCAGGTAGAAGCCCTTGATCCGCGAACTGGGCAGGCCGAACAGCAGGCCAACCAACGCACTGATGATCCCGCCGCCGAGCAGCGCAACCGGCAAACCCAGATCCGGCAGGCGCAGCAGAAAACCGTAGGTGGCAAACGCACCGACGGCCATGAAGCCGGCCGCGCCCACCGAGGTCTGGCCGGTGTAGCCGGTGAGCAGGTTCAGGCCCAGACCCGCCAGGGACAGCACTAGGAACGGGATCAGGATCGCATTCAGCCAATAGTCATTACCCCACAGCGGCACCCCGATAAAGGCCAGTGCCAACAGGCCGATCAAGACCCACGGGATGCGCCGCTGAATCAGCAGCAACGGCGCGGTGTGTTGTACAAGAGGGATCGACATGCTTTCAGACTCGCTCGATGGCGCGCTCGCCGAACAGGCCGGCGGGGCGGATATACAGGAAGGCCAGGGCCAGTACGTAGGCGAACCACGGCGTGATACCGCCGCCGATCAACGGGCCGATGTACACCTCGGCCAGGTTCTCCGCCGCGCCGACAATCAGTCCGCCGACAATCGCCCCGCCAATCGAGGTAAAGCCGCCGATGATCAACACCGGCAAGGCCTTGAGCACCACCAGCGACAGCGAGAACTGCACGCCCTGGCGCGCGCCCCACAGCAACCCGGCCACCAGCCCGACGATGCCGGCCACGGCCCAGACGATCTGCCAGATGCGGTTGAGGTTGATGCCGATGGACAGCGCCGCCGTGGTGTCATCCGCCACCGCGCGCAGCGACACACCGATGCGGGTCTTGTTGAACAGCAGCGCCAGCACCGTCACCAGCACCACCGCCGCAGCGGCAGCGATCAGGTCGAACTGGCTGAGCATCAGCGGGCCGACGAACAGCGGCACGTCGTCGATGCCCAGGTCCAGCGCCCGCACCTGGGAGCCCATCAACCCCTGGGCCAGGCCTTCGATAATGAACGACAGGCCCAGCGTGGCCATGAACAAGGTGATCTGCGAACGGTTCACCAGTGGCCTGAGGACCAGGCGCTCGATCAGCAGCGCGCCGACGCTCATCACGATCACCGTGAGCAGCAACGCCAGGGCAAACGGCACGCCCTGGTCATGCAGGCTGACGAAGGTCAGTGCAGCAAACAGCAGCATCGCGCCCTGGGCAAAATTGAATACGCCACTGGCCTTGTAGATCAGCACGAAGCCGATGGCGACCAGCGAATACATGGTGCCGGCGAGCAGGCCGCCGAGCAGGGTTTCAAAGAAAAACGTCATCCGTTTACCACTCCCAGGTAGGCCGCGATCACCTCGGGATTGGCTTGGACCTGAGCCGGCGTGCCGTCACCGACCTTGCGCCCGTAGTCGAGCACCACCACATGGTCGGACAGGCCCATGACCACGCCCATGTCGTGTTCGATCAACACCACGGTAGTGCCGAGGTCGCGGTTGACGTCGGCGACGAAGCGCGCCATTTCCTGTTTTTCTTCGGCGTTCATGCCGGCCATGGGCTCGTCCAGCAGCAACAAGCTCGGCCCTGCGATCAACGCCCGGCCCAGTTCCACGCGCTTTTGCAGGCCGTAGGACAGGTTGCCCACCAGCACATCGCGGTGGGCTTGCAGCTCCAGGAATTCGAGAATGCCCTGTGCGCGCAACCGGAACGCCTTGGCTTCGCGGCGTGCGCGAGGCAAGCCCAGGGCTTGTTCGATAAAGCTGCTGCGCATATGCCGCGACAGGCCGGTGAGGATGTTGTCGAGCACGCTCATCTTCTTGAACAGCGCGTTGTTCTGGAAGGTGCGGCCAATGCCGCGGCGCGCGGCGCCCAACGGGTCGATGCGGTGGAAGTGCTGGTCCTCGAACACGATCTCACCGGCATCAAAGCGGTACACGCCGTTGAGCACGTTGAGCAACGAGCTTTTACCGGCACCATTGGGACCGATCAGCGCGCAGATCTCGCCGCGCAGCACCTCGAAGGACAGGGCATTGATCGCCTTGACCCCCTTGAACGACAGCGAGATATCCCGCACCTGCAAAATGGCCTGGCTCATGCGATGTCCCGTTTGAATTCCGCCAGCCACACCGGTGAAGGCGTGGCTTTGACGGGTTGCCAGATGTACGCCAGGCGCTGGAACCCCAGGAGCCGGCGCACGCGGTTTTTCAGCAGGCGCCGCAAGCCACTTTGCGGGTGGGCGATGGCCCAGTCGCACAGGCGTCGGCGCCAGGTGCCGTGGGGCGCCAGGCGGCTTTCGATCTCATCGGCCAGGTGCTGCAAGCGGGCGGGCGACAACAGCAGGCCGGTGGGCGCGACTTCACTGCGGTCGCGCCGCGCCGAGGCCAGGCTTTCAGGGAAGGCCAGACCGTGACCGCTGTTCAGCCATTGCTCCAGCACCACCGCCAGACCGCCCTGCCAGTGGGTGCCCTCTTCGCTCCACAACAGGGTTTCACCCGTGGGCTGCCACCAGCGTGCCAAGTGTTGCGTCGGCGCCAACGGGCCGAGCAACTGCGCAAAATCCAACAAGTTGGCCGACTGCCAGTGCCGCGCAGTCTGGCGGCCCTGCACATAGGAATGGGTCGGGCGAATGCGCCACAGGTGGTGTTGCAGCGCCTCGGGCTCCAGGTCATCGGCCAGGGTCACCACCTGCCCTCCGATGACGTGCGCCGCCAGGGCCAGCAGCAACAGGTTCGGCTCGAACGCACCGCTGAGGGCCAGCCGCGATTGCTCGCTGAACCCCTGCTGGCGCAAACCATCGGCCAGGCGTTCCACATCGCGCAAGGCGTCGATCCAGCGCCATGCGCACCACTGCCCCCGGCGCTTGTGGCGCAGGGCACTATGCAGCGGCGTGATCTGCGCCCAGTGGTGCAGTTGTTCGAGGGCCTTGGGCAGGTGGCCGAGCCACTCGGCGGGCCACTCCACGGCCAGTGGGCGTTTGAGTTCGTGCACGCTCATAGGGGTAGTGCTCCTATTGGTGTGTGTGCGTGCGGTGGTCCGCTGGCTGGATTATTTGGATCAACACCGATCTACTGTGGGAGGGGGCTTGCCCCCGATGGCGGTGTGTCAGTCACAAGTGCTTTGACTGGACTGCCGCTATCGGGGGCAAGCCCCCTCCCACATTGGTTATGTGCGCGTCAGATAAATTGCGGTAGCCGGCACCAGGGTGGTTGGAGGCCAACCTTGCGCCGTCGCCAAACAACTTCTCGCGCAACGTGCCCTGGGCATACTCGGTCTTGTACACCCCGCGCTTCTGCAACTCCGGCACCAGCAGGTCCACGGCGTCGATGAAGGTTTCGTGGGTCAGCGCGTAGGCCAGGTTGAAGCCGTCCACATCGGTGTCTTCAACCCACTCCTGCAACAGGTCCGCGACGGTTTCCGGGCCGCCGACGAACAGCGGGCCGAAGCCGCCGATACCGACCCAGTCCGCCAGTTCATTCGGGGTCCAGACCTTGTTCGGATCGGCCGTCGAGAACGCCTCTACCGCCGATTGAATGGCGTTGGTATGCACGTGCCTGAGTGGCTCATCCGGTTTGAATTGGCTGAAGTCGATGCCGGTCCAGCCGGAAATCAGCGCCATGGCGCCTTCATAGCTGACATAGGATTTGTACTCCTCGAACTTGGCTTTGGCCTTGGCATCGGTTTCGCCGACGATCACCGTCTGCAAGTTGAAGATCAGGATTTTCTTCGGATCGCGCCCGGCTTCGGCCGCACGGCGGCGGATGTCAGCGACGGTCTTTTTCAGCAGCACCTTGGACGGCGCGGCGACGAATACGCACTCGGCCTGTTCGGCGGCGAACTGCTTGCCACGGCTCGACGCGCCCGCCTGGTAGAGCACTGGCGTGCGCTGCGGCGACGGTTCGCAGAGGTGAATGCCGGGCACCTGGAAGTGTTTGCCGACGTGGCGGATCTCGTGGATCTTGCTCGGGTCGCTGAAAATCCGCCGTTCGCGGTCACGCAACACGGCGCCCTCCTCCCAACTGCCTTCCCAGAGTTTGTAGCAGACCTCCAGGTATTCCTCGGCGTAGTCGTAGCGCGCATCGTGCTCGGTCTGGGCCTTCTGGCCGAGATTCTTGGCGCCGCTTTCCAGGTAGGAGGTGACGATGTTCCAGCCGATGCGGCCCTTGGTCAGGTGATCCAGGGTGGAGAGACGGCGGGCGAACGGGTACGGGTGTTCGAACGACAACGACGCGGTCAGGCCGAAGCCCAAGTGTTCGGTGACCAGGGCCATCGGCGCGATCAACGACAGCGGGTCATTGACCGGCACCTGCGTCGCCTGGCGAATGGCCGCGTCGCCGTTGCCGTTGTACACATCATAGATGCCCAGCACGTCGGCGATAAACAGGCCGTCGAACTTTCCGCGTTCAAGGATTTTGGCGAGGTCGGTCCAGTATTCCAGGTCCTTGTACTGCCACGAACGGTCACGTGGATGCGCCCACAGGCCCGGGGATTGGTGGCCGACACAGTTCATGTCGAAGGCATTCAGGCGGATTTCACGGGACATCAAAGCACTCCGTTGAGGTGGTAGTTACCGACGATCTGGTACTTCGTACGCAGCGGGTCATCAAGGCTCGACGGCAGTGCGGTGCGTTGGCCGGTGAGTTCGAACTCGGCGTTGCTCGCGGCGATCAGGGCTTCGCCGGCAGCGATCTGCGCTTCGGTAGCAGCCACGGGGCTGGGGTGGGTTTCGGCGCGTTCAAGCAAGGCCGCGGCCACATCGACGCGAATCTGCAAGTCGCCGAAACGGCTGATCACGTAGGGGTCGGTGCTGTTTTCAACGTGGCGGCGGGTGCTGTCCAGCAGTTGGCGCGCAAGGTTCAATGCGGTCATGGGTGAGCTCCTCAGTTCCAGGCGTGGCGCGCAGGTTTTACGCCGTTGAGCACGTAGTTGCCGATCAGGTGGTATTTCCAGCGGGCCGGGTCGTGCAGGGTGTGGGTGCGCGCGTTGCGCCAGAAGCGGTCGAGGTTGTGCTTGCCGGTGACCGAGCGGGTGCCAGCCAGTTCGAACAGTTTGCTACTGGCCAGCAAGGCGGTTTCGGCGGACAGCACTTTGGCCTGGGCGACCACCAGCGAAGCGTGGGCGACGGTGTCTTCATTGGGCTCGGCAAGGGCACGGTCTACGGCCAGGCCGGCCTTGGCGAGGATGGCTTCGGTGCCGTGCACACGCCATTCCAAGTCACCGATGGCGGCGATGGTGAACGGGTCCTGCCAGCCGTGATCCTGCTGGCTGTCGATCCAGGGTCGCGCCTGGCGTGCGTAAATCTTCGCCTGTTCAAGGGCACCGAGGGCGATACCGGTATCGACCGCCGCCTGGATGATCTGCGAAATCGGACCATTGGCGGTGGGCTGGTCAAAAGCCTGATGCGCAGGGATCACCGCGCTCAAGGGCACAGTCACACCATCGAGGGTCACGCCACCACTGGCGGTGGTGCGCTGGCCGAAACCGTCCCAGCTATCGATCACGTTCAGGCCGGGCGCGTCGCGTTCGACAAAGGCGATAAAGGCCTGGCCGTCTCCATTGTTGCCGACGGTGGGCACCAGATGGGCAAATAGCGCGCCGGTGCAGTAGAACTTCTCGCCGTTGATTTGCGCGGTATCGCCGTGAAAGCGAATCTGGGTATCGAAGGTGCCGGCGTTCTTGCTCTTGGCTTCGGAAAAGGCGTTGCCGAAACGGTAGCCCTGGAGGACTTTGCCGAAGTAGTACTGTTTTTGTGCCTCGGTCGCGGTTTGCAGCAGGATGTCCACCACGCCCAGGTGGTTCTGCGGGATCTGCCCCAGGGACGGATCGGCGGCAGAGATCAATTTGATCACCTCGGCCACGGTCACATAGGACACGCCAGCGCCGCCGTACGCTTTGGGAATGGTGATGCCCCACAGGCCGCTGGCGGAGAACTCGTCAAGCTCGGCCACTGGCAGGCGCCGCTCACGGTCGCGGGCGCTGGCCTCGATGGCAAAGCGTGCGGCCAGGCGCGTGGCGACCTCGATCGCTTCCGCGTCCGAGCGGATGATATGGGCAGGGTGTTGAGGGTGGGCTGACATGGGCCGACTCCAGGCTCCGAGGGGGATGACCTGGGTGATTGCAGGAGTCGTGCCTGAATCCAGTCGCCAATAAAATCAGCGAGTTGCTGGCATTTCAACGCAGTCGAGCGCGTTTCAAACCAGCAAAGTGTCCATCCACTGTTGCCGCTGGAACAGTTAGATCACCACATTGCGCACAAAGCGCACCGCCACGTCGCCGTCATTGCGGTAGCCATGCACGTGACGGCTGGCAAACATATAAAACTCACCGGCGGCGACGTGCTTTTCTTCATCGCCCACCAACAGCGTGAGGCAGCCTTGGAATACGAACAACTGCACGCTCCAGCCATCCGGGTCGGGGTCAGGGCTGTAGCGGTCACCCGGCTCCAGTTGCATTTCCCACAACTCGACCTCGCGGCGCGCCGTGGCCTTGGCCAGCAACACCGCCTTGCTGCCGGGAATGTCACCGGCCCAGGCCAGTTCATTGATGCGGCTGTGGTCGGGGGCATCGGGCGCTTGGATCAGGTCGCTGAAAGCCACGTCCAACGCTTCGGCCACGCGGTCGAGGGTGGACAGGCTGACGTTCTTCTCTCCCGCCTCGATGGCCACCAGCATGCGCCGGCTGACCCCGGACTTTTCCGAGAGCGCGGTCTGGCTCAGGTCGGCCGCATGGCGCAGGCGACGGACGTTCTGGCTGACGTGCTGCAGGACCGAAGCCCGGTGGGGATTTTCTTTGTGCACTATATTGCTCAATGGGTGGGTGTGCGCAGTATACTGCCCAGCGTGCGGCGCATTGTGCGGTCCGTGCCTTTCCCTTGCAAGACCGAGCCGCCATGACCACCCCGACCGCCTCCCCTCGTTTCAACCGTTTCAGCAAAGCCGAATGCATCCTGGTGGTAATCACCATGATCTGGGGCGGCACGTTTTTGCTGGTGCAACATGCGATGACGGTCAGTGGGCCGATGTTTTTTGTCGGGTTGCGGTTTGCCGCCGCGGCGATTGTGGTGGGGTTCTTTTCCTTGCGCACGTTGCGCGACCTGACGCTGTTCGAATTGAAGGCCGGAGTGTTTATCGGTGTGGCGATCATGTTTGGCTACGGGCTGCAAACGATTGGCTTGCAGACCATCTTGAGCAGTCAATCGGCGTTTATCACGGCGTTATATGTGCCGTTCGTACCGCTGTTGCAATGGCTGGTGCTTGGCCGTCGCCCGGGGTTGATGCCGAGCATCGGTATTATGCTGGCGTTTACCGGCTTGATGCTGCTGACCGGGCCGGCGGGGGCTTCGCTGAATTTCAGTCCCGGTGAAATCGCCACGTTGATCGGTGCGGTGGCAATCGCGGCGGAGATCATCCTGATCAGCGCCTTTGCCGGGCAGGTGGACGTGCGTCGGGTGACCGTGGTGCAACTGGCCACGGCGTCGTTGCTGTCGTTCCTGATGGTGGTGCCAATGGGCGAGGCGTTGCCGGGGTTTTCGTGGTTGCTGCTGTTCAGCGCGGTGGGCCTGGGCTTGACCAGTGCGGTGATCCAGGTGGCGATGAATTGGGCGCAGCAAAGTGTTTCGCCGACCCGCGCCACGTTGATTTATGCCGGTGAGCCGGTGTGGGCCGGCGTGGTCGGGCGGATTGCCGGGGAACGCTTCCCGCCGATCGCGATGGTGGGGGCGGCGTTGATTGTGTTGGCGGTGATTGTCAGCGAGATGAAGACCAAGGGGCAGAAGGCCCTGGAATTGCGCGATGAGAGGGAACAGGAACAGCAGGGATAAGGTCCGAGTACTTGCAGTGGCTGTCAGATCGCCATCGCGGGCAAGCCCGGCTCCCACAGGGGGGGGCGGTGTCGCTTGCCCGAATCGGGTTACCTGAAACAATGCCAAATGGGCGATTTCGGCTTAGCTTGTAGGATCCTGCCACATCTTGCCGTTTGGTGATCGTGAAAGCGGCACGTATGATGCATCCCAAACTCCCGCAGATTAGAAGCCTATGTCCCTGATAGTTCTACTGCTTCTGCCGTTCATTGGCAGCTGTCTGGCGGCCTTGCTGCCGCACAATGCACGTAACACCGAATCCCTGCTGGCCGGCCTTGTGGCCCTGGTCGGCACCATTCAAGTCGCCCTGCTCTACCCCCAGATCGCCCACGGTGGCGTGATCCGCGAAGAATTCATGTGGTTGCCCAGCCTCGGGCTGAACTTCGTGCTACGCATGGATGGGTTTGCCTGGCTGTTCTCGATGCTGGTGCTGGGCATCGGCACGCTGGTGTCGCTGTATGCGCGCTATTACATGTCGCCAGACGACCCGGTGCCACGCTTCTTCGCGTTTTTCCTGGCGTTCATGGGCGCCATGCTCGGGCTGGTGATCTCCGGCAACCTGATCCAGATCGTGTTCTTCTGGGAACTGACCAGCCTGTTCTCGTTCCTGTTGATCGGCTATTGGCACCACCGCGCCGATGCACGCCGTGGGGCGTACATGGCACTGATGGTCACCGGCGCCGGCGGTTTGTGCCTGTTGGCGGGGGTGATGCTGCTGGGGCATATCGTCGGCAGCTATGACCTGGACCAGGTGCTGGCGGCAGGCGAGCAGATCCGCGCGCATTCGCTGTACCCGGCCATGCTGGCCCTGGTGCTGATCGGCGCCTTGAGCAAAAGCGCGCAGTTCCCCTTCCACTTCTGGCTGCCCCACGCGATGGCGGCCCCTACGCCGGTGTCGGCGTACCTGCATTCGGCAACGATGGTGAAGGCCGGCGTGTTCCTGCTGGCCCGCCTGTGGCCGTCGCTGTCCGGCAGCGAAGAATGGTTCTGGATCGTCGGCGGTGCCGGCGCCCTCACCCTCCTCCTCGGCGCTTACTGCGCCATGTTCCAGAATGATCTCAAGGGCCTGCTGGCCTACTCCACCATCAGCCACCTCGGGCTGATCACCTTATTGCTTGGCCTGAACAGCCCGCTGGCCGCCGTCGCAGCCGTGTTCCATATCCTCAACCACGCCACGTTCAAGGCCTCGCTGTTCATGGCTGCAGGCATCATCGACCACGAAAGCGGCACGCGGGACATCCGCAAGCTCAGCGGGCTGGTGCGTTTGATCCCGTTTACCGCGACCCTGGCGATGGTGGCCAGTGCGTCCATGGCCGGCGTGCCGTTGCTCAATGGCTTCCTGTCCAAAGAGATGTTCTTCGCCGAAACCGTGTTCATCACCTCGACCGCTTGGGTGGAGTTCGCCCTGCCGTTGATCGCGACGATTGCCGGTACGTTCAGCGTGGCTTACGCCCTGCGCTTCACCGTCGACGTGTTCTTCGGCCCGCCCGCGACCGACTTGCCGCACACGCCTCACGAACCACCGCGCTGGATGCGCGCACCGGTCGAGCTGCTGGTGTTCACCTGCCTGCTGGTGGGCATCTTCCCGGCCCAGGTGGTCGGTTCGATCCTCGCCGCCGCCGCATTGCCGGTGGTGGGTGGTGTGCTGCCCGAGTACAGCCTGGCGATCTGGCACGGCTGGAACGCACCGATGATCATGAGCCTGGTGGCCATGTCCGGTGGTGTGGTGCTGTACCTGCTGCTGCGCAAGCAACTCAAGCGGGGTCGCTTCAAATACCCGCCTGTGATCAGCTACTTCAACGGCAAGCGCGGCTTCGAGCGCAGCCTGGTGGTGATGATGCGTGGCGTGCGCAGGATCGAAAAACGCATCAGCACCAAGCGCCTGCAGACCCAGTTGTTCCTGCTGGTGCTGGTGGCGGTGGTCGGCGGCATGATCCCGATGCTCAACAGTGGCCTCAGTTGGGGCGACCGACCGAAGATCCCGGGTTCCATCGTATTCGTGACCCTGTGGCTGCTGGCGATTGCCTGTGCCCTCGGCGCCGCCTGGCAAGCCAAGTACCACCGGCTGGCGGCCCTGACCATGGTCAGCGTGTGCGGCCTGATGACCTGCGTGACCTTCGTGTGGTTCTCGGCACCGGACCTGGCGCTGACCCAGTTGGTGGTCGAAGTGGTGACCACCGTGCTGATCCTGCTCGGCCTGCGCTGGCTGCCACGGCGGATCGAAGAGGTGTCGCCGCTGCCCAGCTCGCTGCGCAAGGCGCGCATCCGTCGCCTGCGTGACTTCCTGTTGTCCACCGTGGTGGGCGGCGGCATGGCGTTGCTGTCCTACGCGATGCTGACCCGCCAGACGCCCAACGATATCTCCTCGTTCTACTTGAGCCGCGCCCTGCCCGAGGGCGGCGGCAGCAATGTGGTGAACGTGATGCTGGTGGACTTCCGGGGCTTCGACACCCTCGGTGAAATCACCGTGCTCGGCGCCGTGGCGCTGACGGTGTACGCCCTGCTGCGGCGCTTCCGCCCTTCAAAAGAGAGCATGGAGTTGCCGCCGCAACAGCGCCAGCTGGCGCCGGACGTGGCCACCGACCTGGTCAACCCGCGCCAGGCCAGCGACACCGCGCTGGGCTTCATGATGGTGCCGGCGGTGCTGGTGCGCCTGCTGCTGCCGATTGCGCTGGTGGTGTCGTTCTACCTGTTCATGCGCGGCCACAACCAACCGGGTGGCGGGTTTGTTGCCGGCCTGGTGATGTCGGTGGCGTTTATCCTGCAATACATGGTCGCTGGCACGCAGTGGGTCGAAGCACAGATGAGCCTGCGGCCGATGCGCTGGATGGGCTTCGGGCTGCTGTCGGCGACGCTAACTGGGCTCGGCGCGTTGTTTGCCGGTTACCCATTCCTCACGACTCACACCTGGCATTTCAGCCTGCCGTTGCTTGGCGACATTCATATCGCCAGCGCGCTGTTCTTCGACGTCGGCGTGTACGCCATGGTCGTTGGCTCGACGCTGCTGATGCTCACTGCCCTCGGCCACCAGTCCGTGCGGGCCCATAAACCGAGCAACCAGGCCAAAGTGGTTGCCGCAACGGAAGGAGCCGCCTGATGGAAGAAGTCATCGCAATTGCCATTGGAGTCCTGGCGGCCTCCGGCGTCTGGTTGATCCTGCGACCACGGACCTTCCAGGTGGTGATGGGCCTGTGCCTGCTGTCGTACGGGGTCAACCTGTTCATTTTCAGCATGGGCAGCCTGTTTATCGGCAAGGAGCCGATCATCAAGGACGGCGTGCCGCAAGACCTGCTCAACTACACCGATCCCCTGCCCCAGGCCCTGGTGCTCACGGCCATCGTGATCAGCTTTGCCATGACCGCGCTGTTCCTTGTGGTGCTGCTGGCGTCACGGGGCCTGACCGGCACCGACCATGTGGACGGCCGGGAGCCCAAGGAATGAATTGGGTGAATCAACTGATCGTCGCACCGATCCTGCTGCCGTTGCTGACCGCCGCGCTGATGCTGATGCTTGGCGAAAAGCGCCGCCCGCTCAAGGCGAAAATCAATCTGTTCTCCAGCGTCATCGGCCTGGGCATCGCCATCCTGCTGCTGTACTGGACGCAAAAAGGCGGCCCAGGCTCGATTGGGGTTTACCTGCCGGGCAACTGGCAAGTGCCGTTCGGCATTGTGCTGGTGGTGGACCAACTGTCGGCGCTGATGCTGGTGCTCACCGGGATCATCGGCGTAAGTGCGCTGCTGTTCGCCATGGCCCGCTGGGATCGCGCGGGCACCAGCTTCCACGCGCTGTTCCAGATCCAGATGATGGGCCTGTACGGCGCGTTCCTGACCGCCGACCTGTTCAACCTGTTCGTGTTCTTCGAAGTGCTGCTGGCGGCCTCCTATGGCCTGATGCTGCACGGCTCCGGGCGTGCGCGAGTGTCGTCGGGGCTGCATTACATCGCGATCAACTTGCTGGCATCGTCGCTGTTCCTGATTGGCGCGGCGATGATCTACGGCGTCACCGGCACGCTGAACTTCGCTGACCTGGCGCTGAAAATCCCACTGGTGCCGGAGGCTGATCGTGGCCTGTTGCACGCTGGGGCGGCGATCCTGGCGACGGCGTTCCTGGCCAAGGCCGGCATGTGGCCGCTGAACTTCTGGCTGGCGCCCGCCTACTCGTCGGCGAGTGCGCCGGTGGCGGCGATGTTTGCGATCATGACCAAGGTTGGCGTGTACACCGTGCTGCGCCTGTGGACCCTGCTGTTCTCCGGCCAGGCCGGGGCGTCGGCGCTGTTTGGTGGGGATTGGCTGGTGTATGGCGGCATGGCGACCATCATCTGCGCGGCACTGGCGATGGTCGCGGCGCAGCGCCTGGAGCGCATGGCCAGCTTGAGCATCCTGGTGTCGGCGGGAATTCTGTTGTCCGCAGTGGGGTTTGCCCAGCCAAGCCTGACGGCGGGCGCGCTGTTCTATCTGGTCAGTTCTACCTTGGCCTTGAGCGCGCTGTTCCTGCTGGCTGAATTGATCGAACGGTCACGCTCGGCCAATGACCTGCCGCTGGATGAAGAGATCGATGCGCTGCCCAAGGCCATGGAATCCCTGCATCCGCGCCCTGGCGTCAACCTCGATGACGAGCAGCAAGCCGTGGTCGGCCAGGTGATCCCCTGGACCATGGCGTTCCTCGGCTTGAGCTTTATTGCCTGTGCCCTGCTGATTATCGGCATGCCGCCGCTCTCCGGGTTTATCGGCAAGCTCAGTCTGTTGAGTGCGCTGGTCAATCCGCTGGGCCTGGGCGTCAGTGTTGACGAACCGATCCGACCGGCCGCCTGGGGCTTGGTGGCGCTGCTGATTCTCTCCGGCCTGGCCTCGCTGATTGCCTTCGCACGCCTGGGCATCCAGCGTTTCTGGACCCCTGAGGAACGCCCTTCGCCGCTGCTGCGTCGCTACGAGTGCTTGCCGATCTTCTTCCTGCTGGGCTTGAGCATCCTGCTGACCTTCAAGGCCGAGCCGCTGATGCGCTACACCCAGGCCACCGCCGTCAGCCTGAACAACCCGGAACACTACGTGATGGCGGTGATGGCGACGCGGCCGGTGCCGAGTCCTGAAGCCAAGGCTGCCGCACTGGAGGTACAGCCATGAAACGACTGCTACCTGCCCCGTGGTTGTCCCTGGCGTTGTGGGTGTTGTGGCTGGTGCTGAACCTGTCCGTCAGCCCCGGCAACCTGCTGCTGGGCGCGCTGTTGGGCTTTCTCGCGCCGCTGCTGATGGCGCCGTTGCGGCCGTTGCCCATCCGTATCCGCCGCCCTGGCGTGATCATCCGCCTGTTTTTCCTGGTGGGCCGCGACGTGATCGTCTCCAACCTGCAAGTGGCCTGGGGCGTGCTGATGTGTGGCTCCCGCCCGCCGCGTTCGCGCTTCATCAAGATCCCCCTGGACTTGCGTGATGCCAACGGCCTGGCCGCGCTGTCGATGATCACCACAGTGGTGCCTGGCACCATCTGGTCGGAACTGGCGCTGGACCGCAGCATCCTGCTCCTGCATGTGTTTGACCTGGAGGATGAAGCGTCTTTCATCGAGCACTTCAAGTCCGCCTACGAGCGGCCCCTGATGGAGATCTTCGAATGAGCGCCCTGCTCGCCAATGCGATCCTGTTCAGCCTGTTCCTGTTCTCCCTGGCCATGGTGCTGACCCTGGTGCGCCTGTTCAAAGGCCCATCAGCCCAGGACCGGGTACTGGCGCTGGACTACCTGTACATCCTGGCGATGTTGATGATGCTGGTGCTGGGCATTCGTTATGCCAGTGACACCTACTTTGAAGCGGCGCTGCTGATCGCGCTGTTCGGCTTCGTGGGCTCGTTTGCCCTGGCGAAATTCCTGCTGCGTGGGGAGGTGATTGAATGATGCCGTTATGGATGGAAATCGTCGTCGCGGTGCTGCTGGTGCTCAGCAGTGTGTTTGCGTTGATTGGCGCGATTGGCTTGCTGCGCATGAAGGACTTCTTCCAGCGCATGCACCCGCCGGCACTGGCTTCGACGTTGGGGGCCTGGTGTGTGGCGTTGGCGTCGATCATCTATTTTTCGGTGCTCAAGTCCGGGCCGGTGTTGCACGGGTGGTTGATTCCGATTCTGCTGTCGATCACCGTGCCGGTGACCACGTTGCTGTTGGCGCGCACGGCGTTGTTCCGCAAGCGCATGGCTGGCGATGATGTACCCGCCGAAGTCAGCAGCCGCCGTTGATCCCTATAGAAAACACGGTCAAAACTGTGGGAGGGGGCTTGCCCCCGATGGCGGTGGATCAGTCAGCTCACCTGTAGCTGACCCACTGCTATCGGGGGCAAGCCCCCTCCCACATTTGGATTGGCGCTAGGCAAAAGACCTGATGTGCGCCGCCAATTCCGCCAACCCCTCATCATCCGCCCGCACATGGTCATGGGACGAGATATAGCCTTCATACGCCTCAAAGAACTTGTCCACCTTCGAACTCAGCGGCTTGAAGGTACTGTCGCCGCCGGTCCCATGCATGGGAAACAGCTTCGCATGCAGGTGATCCACCCCATACCCTTCCAGGATCATCCCGGTGCGCGCCACATCGGGAAACGCACGGTCGATCTGCTGTGCGGTTTTCTTTGCGGCGACGGCGAGCCCGGCCAACACTTCATCCGACTGTGCAAACGCATAGCTGCCGTAATGCTGCTTGGGGATCACCACGCTGAAACCCGGGGTGTTGGGGAAGATCGACAGGAAGGCCATGTGCTGGTCGTCTTCCCACAGGATGTGCGCCGGGGAAGTCTTTTGGACGATGCTGCAGAAAATACACGTCATTCGAGTCTCCATCAGTGGTTCTTGGTGGCCTTCAAATAGCACAACTTCCATTACAAGATAGGCGAGCCAAACCTGCGAAACCGCGGCATCCAATCACCCAGAATCTGCGCCGACGCCAGCACATGAGGCGCCCGCCCGATCAACAGCCGGCGTGGCACAACGCCGATGTACCGGGAATCATCGCTGTTGTCGCGGTTGTCCCCGAGCATGAAATAGCTGTCGGCCGGCACCACCAGCGGCCCGAAACTGCGCATCGCTCGCACCGTCGGCATGAACTGCACCGTGCGCTGCCGGTTGGCCGCCAACTCGTTCAGCTTGATTCCCGGCACCGCATGGCCGGGAACGATGGGCTCGCTGATGTCCTGCGCGTCACTGTAGGTGGCAGGCACGCCGTTGACCCACAACACCTCATCTTTCATTTCCAGGGTGTCACCGGGTATGCCGACGATGCGCTTGATCAGGCGCATGCCGTCCTTGGGCGACGAGAACGTCACCACATCGCCACGTTGGGGGTTATCGAGCTGGGCCAGGGAAATGTCCGTG
Organism: Pseudomonas sp. FBCC-B1565; assembly: GCF_059133265.1. NCBI lineage: Bacteria > Pseudomonadati > Pseudomonadota > Gammaproteobacteria > Pseudomonadales > Pseudomonadaceae > Pseudomonas > Pseudomonas sp. FBCC-B1565. The sequence goes on along the minus strand of NZ_CP101438.1, from coordinate 2,453,409 downwards.
AGCGGCAGCTTGAGGTCGTAGGCCACACGATTGACCAACACCACATCGCCCTCCAGCAAGGTCGGGCGCATGGAGCCGGAGGGAATGGGATTCCAGTCCGCCAGGGAGGTACGGAAAACGCCGAAGCACAACCAGAAAATGATTGCGTAACGGTAACGGATCAACCAACTTCGCATACATCCCCGCACGGCAGACAGGGGCATCAGGGCTGTTTCCCAGACGCCCGGTTGTTTCACGCGAGGATTAAATCAACATTAGCGTCCAAGCGCACAAAAAGGAGTTTTCGCCATGGATATCAAATGTTCGGTGTTTATCGCCGCCAGCGTCGATGGCTTCATCGCCCGCCCGGACGGTGATATCGACTGGTTGCACCGGCCGGAGTATGAAACCGCCAAGTTGAACGGTGTGACTTACGAAAGTTTCATCGCCACGGTGGATGCACTGGTGATGGGACGCAAGACCCTGGAGAAGGTACTGTCCTTTGCGGAGTGGCCCTATGAGGGTACGCCGGTCATTGCGCTCTTCCATCAGCCTCTGCAAATCCCTGCGCATCTGGAGGGCAAGGTCGAGGTCATGGCAGGAGACGTCACCTCACTCGTGGCAACGTTAGCCGAGCGCGGCATGAAGCACCTCTATATCGACGGAGGCCAGACGATCCAGGCGTTTCTTGAAGCGGGCCTGATGAATGAGCTGATCATTACGCGTATCCCGGTTTTACTCGGGCAAGGGATCCCACTCTTCAGCCAGATCGGTCGAGAACTTGAGCTTCGCCATATCGGCACGCATGAGTCGGACAATGGTTTTGTTCAAAGTCGGTATCAAGTGATGCAATCTTCATAGCGGCGGCAGACACTCACATCGCGCAAGACGGACAGGGGGTCAGGATGACTAAGCACATTATTGTTATCGGCGGCGAGTCCACCGAAGACATGCAGCGTATGACGCGTATCGATAAACATATCGTCGCGTCATCAGGCAAAACGCACCCTACTGTGCTCTACATCTCTACCGCCAATGGCGATGACCGAATCAAGATTTCCGATTTCACCACCAAATATGAAAGCGCTGGCTGCCGTGTAACCGCGCTGGCATTTTTCATTTCACCCTTCCCCAACGCCAATCATGTTTCATCACTCTTTGAGCAAGCCGACATTATTTACGTACCAGGCGGAAATACCCGCGCGATGTTGGCGATCTGGCGCGAATTTGCTGTAGTGGACCATCTGAAGAGGTCCTGGGAAAACGGCAAAGTCCTGTGTGGTGTCAGTGCAGGCGCCATTTGCTGGTTCGAGCATGGGCATTCCGATTCAGGGGGAGTGTTTGCGCTGGTTCACGGCCTGGGCTTGCTGCCAGGAGCACTGTGTCCGCATTTCAGCTCAGAAGCAGGAAGGGAAACCTCGTTTGTCGAGCTTGTTCAGCGTGAGGGTATACAACCTGCCTACGCGGTCGATGATGGCGTCGCTTTGCATTTCAAGGACGGCGAGTATCACGAGACCATCTATAACGACACAGCCAATAGCGCCTATAAAGTCAGTACAAGGCCACCCTACCTAGTACAGATATTGCGAACTTCAGGCGGGTAAGCGCCGCTAGGAAATTTCCGACAGCGTTTTAAGGTTTTCGCTCGGAAGATGGCTGCCTAATCTTCGGTGGTCGCTGCAAATTCAGCGACCGGGTTTCGCAGCCCGGTTAAACTCTAGACGCACAGCGTCCACCTCAGATAGCGGGCGCTTTTTTATGCCTGATGTTATGGCGGCTGTGCGCGGGATACCTTCGGGTATGCCGGGTGCCTAGAGTCCCGGTCTGCGAACCTGCGTACAGCTGCCACCCGAATGTCGTTTCGCAGCGATGGGTGGTGGCTCCAATACTCTAGGAGCTTTGCCATGATTAAAGACAGTCCGAATCCGCCGCTCGAATCAACCACGTTTCATAAGTCTGCTCATCGAGCGATTAAACATCATTTGAATCCCCCTCAAAGTCCAGAGCCGAGCACCGAAGGCGGTTGTCTCTTTGCCGTGCGTAAAGGGTTGGAAATCGAGACCCTACTTATCAACGTATCGGAAGATCTCACATCGATTCAGGCCCTAGCGAGCCACTTGGCTTTTGAGGTTGACGGAGCGCCACGTAGTGTTGCACTTGGCATCTGCCGAATATTGGAGGGTACTCAATTGTTGATGAACGACGCAGTCATCCAATGCGAGGCATCAGTTAGAGAGTAGAACTCGAAAAGGGACAGTTCTATGGTTTCAAATAGATCTGTCCCGCTCGAGTTTTACAAAAGGTTAAGCATCAATCTGAAAGACTGACTGTAATGTGTCTTAAGTCATTACAAGCAACGTAACCTTTTCCGTTACCGGAAACTCTGAGGGTTCCAAAAACCAGAATATAAGAACCCGCAAACTCCTCTAAGTCATCCACATCAAATCGCTCATGCAAACCATCGACAATTGCAGTGTCTGCAACAACACTCAAGTTTTCTCGCCCACCACTATTCAGCCAAAGGCTATTTTCTTGCCCATATCGAGCATCAGATAGCATCCCCCAATAGCCACGATACTCGCCGACATGGCCTCTATTGGCTTCATTAAACCTTACAAAAAAATCCCTCACGCGGAACTGCCCTTCTGGCAGGCCTATTATCTGATCTGAATTTCGAAATTGCTCAGACACCATCAAGTTTCTCAGGAGGGTACTCAGCCGCCTGTGCATTACAGGGCTTCGTCTTCCACTTCCCGGGACAAAACGGCCGCCTTGACCATTTGGATCAATAGGATTGTCAGGGATTGGGTGAACGATTTCTTGAGCCCCGTAGCCGAAATCAATTTCTATGCGTTCACCAGGATTAATCTGTTCTTCCTGATCATTCCCCGGATTCCCTCGCCTTCTACCTTCTGCAGCCGCAAACTCGCATCCTGGTGTGTGAGGTCGTGCACCAAAGCATGCAGCCTGTCCACTTCGAGATTCCTTCCTAAAAAAAGCTGGGGCGCCACATTGAACACAAACCAATAGGCGCCGTAACCCCTCAATCCGAGAATCACCAAGCTGTTCAAAATTATGTGCCGTATACGTATTCCCATCAGCTATGCATCTTGCAACATCCATATCTATGACTCTCCTATTGACTTACACCAATAATGTCATAGAGCCACTTATCGTCAACCCCATCTAGGTCAAACATACTATTCGTATGCAAAAAAACGCCCCGAACCAGTCGGGGCGTTTTCATTCAGCGTTTACCAATCAAGCCTGATCCGCCAACCGCCACGTCGTCCCACCCTTCCCGTCTTCCAACACCACACCCATCGCGGTGAGTTGGTCGCGGATACGGTCGGATTCCGCCCAGTCCTTACCGGCACGCGCCGCCAGGCGCGCCTGGATCAGCGCATCGACCTCAGCCGCATCCACACGCCCTTCGGCGCCGGCTTGCAGGAAGTCCTCAGGCTTCATTTGCAGAACCCCAAGCACACTGGCCAGCTCTTTCAGGCGCGCCGCCAGGCCGGCCGCTGCGTCGAGATCGCTCTCGCGCAGGCGGTTGATCTCGCGCACCATCTCGAACAGCACGGCGCAGGCTTCCGGGGTGCCGAAGTCGTCGTTCATGACCTCGGTGAAGCGGGCCACGAAGGCTTCGCCGCCGGCCGGCGCTACGGTCGGCAGGCCTTTCAACGCATGGTAGAACCGCTCCAGGGCGCCCTTGGCGTCCTTGAGGTTGTCTTCCGAGTAGTTGATGGCGCTGCGGTAGTGGCTCGATACCAGCAGGTAACGCACTACTTCCGGGTGGTACTTTTCCAGCACGTCGCGGATGGTGAAGAAGTTGTTCAAGGACTTGGACATCTTCTCGCCATTGATGCGAATCATGCCGCAGTGCATCCAGGCGTTGGCGTAGGTCTTGCCGGTCGCGGCTTCGCTCTGGGCGATTTCGTTTTCATGGTGCGGGAACTCGAGGTCGCTGCCGCCGCCATGAATGTCGAAAGTCTCACCCAGGCAGCAGGTGGACATCACCGAGCATTCGATGTGCCAGCCAGGACGCCCGGCGCCCCATGGCGACTCCCAGCTCGGCTCGCCGGGCTTGGTGGCTTTCCACAGCACGAAGTCCAGCGGGTCCTGCTTGGCTTCGTCGACTTCGATACGCGCGCCGATGCGCAGGTCTTCGATTTTCTTGCGCGACAGCTTGCCGTAGCCCATGAACTTGGCGACGCGGTAGTACACGTCGCCATTGCCCGGCGCATAGGCGTAACCCTTGTCGATCAGGGTCTGGATCATCGCGTGCATGCCCGGGATATGGTCCGTGGCACGCGGTTCCATGTCCGGCTTGAGGATATTGAGGCGGGCCTCGTCCTCGTGCATCGCGGCGATCATGCGCTCGGTCAGCGCGTCGAACGACTCGCCGTTTTCGTTGGCGCGGTTGATGATCTTGTCGTCGATGTCGGTGATGTTGCGCACATAGGTCAGGTCATACCCACTGAAACGCAACCAGCGGGTCACCAGGTCGAAGGCAACCATGCTGCGGCCGTGGCCGATGTGGCAGTAGTCGTACACGGTCATGCCGCACACGTACATGCGCACCTTGTTGCCGTCCAGCGGCTTGAAGACTTCTTTGGTCTTGCTGAGTGTGTTGTAGATCGTTAACACGACAATTCCCTTAAGACAGAATCACTGACCCCACGAATCACGCAAGGTCACGGTACGGTTGAATACCGGGCGACCTGGTTTCGAGTCCTTGATATCCGCGCAGAAGTAACCTTCGCGCTCGAACTGGAAACGGTCTTCCGGCTGTGCGTCGCCAAGCGATGGCTCGGCACGACAACCCGTAAGTACTTGCAGGGAGTCAGGGTTGATGTTGTCGAGGAAACTCGCGCTGTCTTCGGCCTTTTCAGGGTTCGGCGAGCGGAACAGGCGATCGTACAGACGCACTTCGCACTCGATGCTGGCCGCTGCCGGCACCCAGTGGATCACGCCCTTGACCTTGCGGCCTTCGGGGTTCTTGCCCAGGGTGTCCGGGTCGTACGAGCAACGCAGTTCGACGATGTTGCCATCGGCGTCCTTGATCGCTTCGTCGGCACGGATCACGTAGCTGCCACGCAGGCGCACTTCGCCGTTCGGCTCCAGGCGTTTGTAGCCTTTTGGCGGCTCTTCCATGAAGTCATCGCGGTCGATGTAGATTTCACGGGCGAACGGCAGCTTGCGCACGCCGAGTTCTTCTTTCTGCGGATGACGCGGCAGCTCGAGGTTATCGACTTTGTCTTCCGGGTAGTTGGTGATCACGACTTTCAACGGACGCAGCACGCACATGGCGCGTGGGGCGTTGGCGTCGAGGTCCTGGCGGATGCTGAACTCAAGCATGCCGTAGTCGACCACGCCGTCGGAACGGTTGGTGCCGACCATCTCGCAGAAGTTGCGGATCGACGCAGGCGTGTAGCCACGGCGACGGAAGCCCGACAGCGTCGACATGCGTGGGTCATCCCAGCCATGCACATGCTTTTCATCAACCAGTTGCTTGAGCTTGCGCTTGCTGGTGATGGTGTAGTTCAGGTTCAGGCGGCTGAACTCGTACTGACGAGGGTGCGCCGGCACCGGCAGGCTGTCGAGGAACCATTCGTACAGCGGGCGATGGCTTTCGAACTCCAGGGTGCAGATCGAGTGGGTGATGCCTTCGATGGCGTCCGACTGACCGTGGGTAAAGTCGTAGTTCGGGTAGATGCACCACTTGTCGCCCGTCTGGTGGTGATGGGCGTGGCGGATGCGGTACATGATCGGGTCGCGCAGGTTCATGTTCGGCGAGGCCATGTCGATCTTGGCGCGCAGTACGCGGGCGCCGTCCGGGAACTCACCGGCGCGCATGCGGGCGAACCAGTCGAGGTTCTCTTCGACCGAACGGTCACGGAACGGGCTGTTCTTGCCCGGCTCGGTCAGGCTGCCACGGTATTCCTTGGCCTGCTCCGGGGTCAGGTCGTCGACGTAGGCCTTGCCGGCCTTGATCAGCTCGACGGCCCAGTCGTGCAGTTGGTCGAAGTACTGCGAGGCATAGCGCACTTCACCGGACCATTCAAAGCCCAGCCATTTCACGTCGCTTTCGATGGCGTCGATGTATTCCTGGTCTTCCTTGGCCGGGTTGGTGTCGTCGAAACGCAGGTGCGTGACGCCGCCGAATTCCTGGGCCAGGCCGAAGTTCACACAGATCGACTTGGCGTGACCGATGTGCAGGTAGCCGTTGGGCTCTGGCGGGAAGCGGGTGACGATCTGCGTGTGCTTGCCCGAATCCAGGTCCGCCTGGATGATCGGGCGCAGGAAATTGACCGGGACGGCAGGTCCGGCCTTGGAATTCGAGGTAGGGTCGACAGTGGGCTTGCTCATAGGATCCTTGAACAGACAAGTACGTGGCCGGGCTAGGCCGACAAAACAAAGGGCTTATCATAGCTGATGCTGTCAAGCCGCTGACAGGGTTGCGGTGCATTTAACGCACCAGTGGTAAAAAACCACCTCGAAATTCCTGCAGGTCACGCTAAACTGCGCGCCTTGGCCGCAGTTTCGCCATACCGGTCGTGGTGCCCAGGCACCCAAATCCACGAATTCCCTGAAAAGAGTAGTGAACATGACTCAAGTCAAACTGACCACCAACCACGGTGACATCGTCATCGAGCTGAACGCCGAGAAAGCGCCGATCACCGTCGCCAACTTCATCGAGTACGTGAACGCCGGCCACTACGAAAACACCGTTTTCCACCGTGTCATCGGCAACTTCATGATCCAGGGCGGCGGTTTCGAGCCTGGCATGAAAGAAAAGAAAGACAAGCGCCCAAGCATCCAGAACGAAGCGGACAACGGCCTTTCCAACGACAAGTACACCGTCGCCATGGCCCGTACCATGGAGCCGCATTCGGCCTCCGCGCAGTTCTTCATCAACGTGGCCGACAACGCCTTCCTGAACCACAGCGGCAAGAACGTGCAGGGCTGGGGCTACGCGGTATTCGGTAAAGTCACCGAAGGCCAGGACGTCGTCGACAAGATCAAAGGCGTGCAGACCACCGGTAAAGCCGGTCACCAGGATGTTCCGGTAGAAGACGTGATCGTCGAGAAAGCCGAGATCGTTGGGTGATATTGCTGATTTCAGATTTGCATCTGGAAGAGGAGCGCCCGGACATTACCCGGGCGTTTCTGGATCTGCTCCACGGCCGCGCCCGTGGCGCCCAGGCGTTGTACATTCTGGGGGACTTCTTCGAAGCCTGGATTGGCGACGATGGGATGACACCCTTCCAACGCTCCATTTGCGCAGCCCTGCGCGAACTGAGCGACAGCGGCACCCCGATTTTTATCATGCACGGCAACCGCGATTTCCTGATCGGCAAGGCGTTCTGCAAAGCCGCCGGCGCCAGCTTGCTCAAGGACCCGAGTGTCGTGCAGCTGCATGGCGAGCCCGTGCTGTTGATGCACGGCGACAGCCTCTGTACCCGCGACGTCGGCTATATGAAGCTGCGGCGCATCCTGCGTAACCCGATCGTGCTGTTTATCCTGCGCCACCTGCCCTTGGGCACACGCCACAAGCTGGCGCGCAAGCTGCGCAGTGAAAGCCGTGCGCAGACACGCATGAAGGCTAACGACATCGTCGATGTAACGCCCGAGGAAGTGCCACGGGTGATGCAGCTGTTCGGCGTGCGCACCCTGGTCCACGGCCACACCCACCGCCCCGCCATTCACAAGTTGCAGATTGGCGACCAGGCGGCCAAGCGGATTGTGCTGGGGGATTGGGACAAGCAGGGCTGGGCGTTGCAGGTGGATGAGCAAGGGTTTCAGTTGGCGGCGTTTGACTTCGTCAATCCGCAATTGGCGTTGCCCGGCGCCTGAACCTCAGACACCACAAATCCAATGTGAACAAAGATCCAAATGTGGGAGGGGGCTTGCCCCCGATGGCGGCGGCACACTCAACATATTTGTTGGCTGAACCACTGCTATCGGGGGCAAGCCCCCTCCCACATTGAATTGTATTTCAACCTTTACTGATCAGTGGCCTGAGGCTTCCGGCCCTGCCTTGGCGCCAAACGGCGGCTTCGCCAGCCACACCAGCAGCATCAACCCCATGAACATCCACCCCAGCAACGTGAAGTAATCCACGGTGGACATCATGTACGCCTGGCTGGTGAGGATCTGGTCCAGCTGCGTGTAGGCCTTCTGCCCTGCCCCACCGAGCGCCTGCAAGGCATCGCGGGTCGCCGAGTCGTAGGTGGTCATGTTCTCGCTCATGTACGCATGGTGCTGGTCCGCCCGGCGAATCCAGATCCAGGTGGTCAGCGACGCCGCGAAGCTGCCGCCCAGGGTACGCAGGAACGTGGCCAGGCCCGCGCCATCGGCAATCTGGTGCGGCGGCAGGTCGGACATCAAGATGCTCAAGGTCGGCATGAAGAACAGCGCCACGCCAATCCCCATGAACAGCTGCACCAGGGCAATGTGCTGGAAGTCCACCTCATTGGTGAAGCCTGCGCGCATGAAGCAGCTCAAGCCAATCGCCAGGAACGCCAGGCCCGCCAGCAGGCGAAGGTCAAACTTGTGCGCGTACTTGCCCACGAACGGCGACATCAGCACCGGCAAAATACCAATCGGCGCCACCGCCAGGCCCGCCCAGGTGGCGGTGTAGCCCATCTGGGTCTGCAACCACTGCGGCAGGATCAGGTTGATGCCAAAGAAGCCCGCATAGCCCAGGATCAGCACGATGGTACCGATGCGGAAGTTGCGGTAGGCGAATAGCTTCAAGTTGACCACCGGGTGTTTGTCGGTGAGCTCCCAGATGATGAACACCGCCAGGGCAATCACCGAAATCGCCGCGCCCACGATAATGAAGTTGGATTCGAACCAGTCCAGGTCATTGCCCTTGTCGAGAATGATCTGCAAGGCGCCCACGCCGACGATCAAGCTCAGCAACCCGACGTAATCCATCGGCTGATAACTGGTCTGCACCGGACGTTTCTTCAACTGCGAACGCACCACCATCACCGCAAAGATACCGATGGGCACGTTGATGAAGAAAATCCACGGCCAGCTATAACTGTCGGTAATCCAGCCGCCGAGGATCGGCCCGGCAATCGGCGCCACCACCGTGACCATCGCCAGCAACGCCAGGGCCATGCCGCGCCTCGCCGGCGGGTACACGGCGATCAGCAGTGTCTGAGTCATCGGGTACAACGGCCCGGCCACCAGGCCTTGTATGACGCGAAAAGCGATCAGCTCGGGCATCGACGTGGAAATACCACACAGGAACGAGGCCAGTACAAACAGCATCGTCGCCCACAAGAACAGCTTCACCTCGCCAAACCGCCGGCTCAGCCAACCGGTGAGCGGCAAGGCAATTGCGTTGCTCACCGCAAACGAGGTGATGACCCAGGTGCCCTGCTCCGAACTCACGCCCAGGTTGCCGGAAATGGTCGGCAACGCCACGTTGGCGATGGTGGTGTCGAGCACCTGCATAAAGGTTGCCAGCGACAGGCCAATGGTGGCCATCAACAGGCTGGGTGGCGTGAAGGAGGCGTTATTGCTCATCAGCGTTGCACAGCCTTGGGCGCGGCGAGGCTGTTGTCATGGATCAACTGGGTGATCATGGCGTCGGCCTCGGCGAGTTGGCGGTCATACACGTTGGTGCTGAACGAGGCTTTCTGCGGCGCCTGTTGCGCCAGTACCGGGCCGCTCTGGTCATGCAGGTCGACCTTGACCAGGGTGCTCAAGCCCACGCGCAGCGGGTGCTTGGCCAGTTCTTCGGCATTGATGTGGATACGCACCGGCACCCGTTGCACGATCTTGATCCAGTTACCCGTGGCGTTCTGCGCCGGCAGCAGCGCAAACGCGCTGCCGGTACCGGCGCCGAGGCTGTCGATGGTGCCGCTGAATTTCACGTCGCTGCCGTAGATGTCCGACTCGATGTCCACCGGCTGGCCAATGCGCATGTCACGCAGTTGGGTTTCCTTGAAGTTGGCGTCGATCCACAGCTGGTTCAGCGGGATCACCGCCATCAAGGCGGTGCCCGGTTGTACGCGTTGGCCCAATTGCACGGTGCGCTTGGCCACATAGCCGGTGACCGGTGCGATCAAGGTGCTGCGCGCATTGGCCAGGTAGGCCTGGCGCAGTTGCGCGGCGGCGGCCTGCACGTCCGGGTGGGAGCTGATCACGGTGTCATCCACCAGCGCGTTGGTGGTTTTCAGTTGCTGCTCAAGGTTGGTCAGGGCGTTTTTCGCGGCAGTCAGGCTGTCACGGGCGTGGGACAGTTCTTCCTGGGAAATCGCCCCGCCCTGGGCCAGGGTTTTACGTCGGTTGAAGTTGTCCTGGGCAGTCTGCACGTCGGCTTTCTGCGCATTGACCTGGGCCTTCATGCCGTCGACGTTGCTGTACAAACCACGCACTTGGCGCACGGTGCGCGCCAGGTTGGCCTGGGCACTTTGCAGGCCCACTGCGGCATCGTTAGGGTCAAAGTTGATCAGCACCTGGCCTTCGTGGACCAGGTCGCCATCGTCGGCGCCGATGCTGACCACGGTGCCGGTGACCAGCGGGGTGATTTCCACCACGTTGCCGTTCACGTAGGCGTCGTCGGTGCTTTCGCTGAAGCGGCCGTAGAGCTCGTACCAGCCCCACACGCCGACCACGACGAGGATGACGATCAGCGCCAGGCCGATCAGCATCACTTTGCGTTTGCGTGGGTTGTTGTCTTTGGGTTGTTCGGTTGCGTTGGTGTTTTCGGCAGTGGCCATGACAAATACCTCAAATTATTCCGTGCGTGTAGCTGGGGTGGCCGCTGCCACGTTGTCGGCGCTGTAGCCGCCGCCCAGGGCCTGCATCAGTTGAATCGACAGATCGATCTGCGCGGCATTCAGGGTCGCCAGCTGACGCTGGGCCTGCAGCAATTGCTGCTCGATGCTGAGCACATCCAGGTAGTTACCGATCCCGGAGCTGTAGCGCTGCACGCCGGTGTCGTAGGACTGCTGGGCAATGTCCGCGGCATGTTGCTGGGCCTGGATCTGCCGACCGGTGTCGCGCAGTTGCGAAAGGGTGTTGCCGATATCGCCCAGGGCTTGCACCAGGGTTTTGTTGTATTGCGCCACGGCCAGGTCGTAGTCGGCGTCGCGGGCGTCGAGGTCGGCACGCAGGCGGCCGCCGTCGAAGATCGGCAGCGAGATCGTCGGCGCAATGTTGAAGAAGCGGCTGGCCGAGCCAAACATCGCATCGCCCAGTAACGACTCGGCCCCGGCGCTCGCGCTCAGGTTGAGGTTGGGGTAGAAGCGCGTCTTGCTGGCGTCGATATTGCGGCCCGCCGATTCGACCCGCCAGCGTGCGGCGATCAGGTCCGGGCGGCGGCCCAGCAGCTCGGCCGGCAGCACCGAGGGCACGGCGACAGCGCTGGGTTTCAGCACGTTGGGCCGGGCCAGTTCACTGCCACGGTCCGGGCCTTTGCCGAGCAGCACGGCCAGGGCGATCTTGGCGCTTTGCAGTTGTTTCTCTGCGTCGATCAGTTGCGACTGAGAGCTGGCTTCCAGGCTTTCGGTCTGCTGGTACTGGTACTGGCTGTCGATACCCGAATTCAGCCGGCGTTTGCTCAGGTCGAGCATCTGCCGGGTACGCTTGAGGTCATCGTTGGCCAGGTCGCGCACGATATGGGCCTGGCCCAGGTCGCTGTAGGCCTTGGCCACGTTGGCGGCCAGGGTCAGGCGCGCGGCCTGCTGGTCGACCTGGGCGGCACGCGCTTCGCCCAACGCGGCTTCCCAGGCAGCACGCTGGCCGCCCCAGAGATCGAAGGTGTAGTTGAAGCTGGCGCCGATATTGCGCACGGTCGAGTAGGCATCGCCCTGCCCGCGTGGGTCCTGGTCTTTGGCCAGGCGTGAGCGGCTCACACCGGCGCTGGCATCCAGGGTCGGCAGGCGCGCTGCGTCGGCGGCGTAGGCGGCGGCTTCGGCCTGGTGGGCACGGGCGCTGGCCACTTGCATGTCGGGACTGTTTTGCAGGGCTTCCCGAATCAAGCCATCAAGCTGCGGGTCACCGAGGCTTTTCCACCAGTCGGCGGTCGGCCAGGCAGCGCTCGACAGGGTCACGCCGCTCAAGGTTTTACCGGTTTGCAATGTGCTGGCGTCGAGGCGTTTGCCTTGGGTGTCGAGGCCGCTGTAGTTGGCGCAACCGGCCATGTTCATGGCCACCAGCACCAGGCTAAGTGCGCGTATGTTCATTCTTTACCTACCCGCTGGATGACGATGGCGTCACCGGCAGCTATCAGAATTTTCTTGAGGATCCGCTCCAGGGTCTGCAACTCGCCGGGCTCCAGGGCGCCGGCCAGTTCGTTCATCGACTGGGCGCCGATGTGCGGCAGCATGTCCGCCAGGCGCTGGCCGTCTTCGGTGAGCACCAAGCGCACCTGGCGCCGGTCCTGCTCGGAACGCTGGCGTGCCAGCAATCCCTTTTGTTCCAGGCGGTCGAGCATGCGGGTCATGGAGCCGCTGTCCAGGGACAGGTTGCGGCACAGCTCCGCCGGGGTATCCACATCGAACTGGGCGATGATGATCAACACCTTGAACTGCGCAGCGGTCACGCCGTGCGGCTCCATATGGGTGTCGATAATGCGGTCCTTGAGCAGCGCCGCGCGGCCCAGGAGCAGGCCGAGGTGACAGTTGCGAAAACTGTCAGGAGTGAAGTGAGACATCGGAAGTCACCTTATTACTGCCTAGGCAGTGAATGTATGACAAGATGTTACTGCTTAGGCAGCGAATGTCAAATGGAATTATTAGCTTGCTTGGTAGTTGGCGGATGAGTGGTGGGGTTCTAAGGATTGCCTGATGGGGTGTGACGCCTTCGCTGAGTAATCTGCGTAGCCTTTTGGCCAGTCGACACTCTCCTTCCCATGACTTCTTTAAAACAGTTTACTCGCCTCACGGTCATCACCCTGGCGGGCGCGCCAGCCGCTTTTGCGGCTAATTGCACAGCCACCATCAACACCAACGAAGCCCTTAATTTCGGTGCAAGTCTGGCCAGTGGCAGCCTGACAGTTCCCGCTGATACGCCCGACGGCACCGTGATTTACCAGGACACGGTGCAATCCGCTCAAAACAGCTGGAGATGCACGGGCTCTTCGCAATACGGCCTGGTGATGAACCCTACGCTAGGCTCGGTCACCAGCGGCTCGACCTACCCTATCGGCAAGACCGGGCTTTCGTTCCGCGTCTGGATCGACACTCTGAGTCGCTATGAGACTGCACCGTTTACGCTCAAGCCGGATGGTTACGGCATCAACCCAGGCTCGGTGCGCCTGGAAATCGTCAAATCAGGTACGCTGGCGCCGCAGGTCAAGATAGCGGCCGGAAACCTGGGCAGCTTGAAAGCCGACGACCTGTTCATCAGCAAGTACAACCTGACCAACCCGCTGGTGCTGAACGCCGCCTCCTGCCAGACCCCTTCCGTCCCCGTCGCCATGGGTGACGACTATCAGCTCTGGGAATTTCGCGACGCAGGCGCAACCCCTCGCACTGTCCGCTTCAACATCGGCCTGAACCAGTGCCAGACCGGTATCAACAAAGTCAGCTATTCACTCAAAGCCACCACGCCCGTCATCGACGCGGCCAGAGGTGTGGTGGCGCTCAACGGCGGCTCCACCGCCAAAGGCATCGGCCTGCAATTGATGGATGATGCCGGGCAACCCATCGCGTTTGATACCACCTACTCCTTCAGCGGTTTCACCACCACGGGCGCCAACTTCAAGATCCCGTTGTCGGCCTCGTATTACCGCTTGCCCACCGGCAACGTCGAGGCCGGCAGCGCCAACACCGAAGTCACCTTTATCGTGAACTACCTGTAGCAAACTAAGGATCGTCTGATTTTTCCTACGCCCGGCCACGCCTAGAGTGCCGGGATGCGATTAAAGAACTATCTCCACCAGATCAGCCCCGTCCTGTCCACGCCCCATGCCGCACGCCGCTTGTTGCGCATTTTTGCGCTGGTGCTGCTGGTGGGCATGCTGGGCGGTGTGTACAGCTTCCTGCTGTTTACGTTCAACAACGAGATCTCTCAGCGGCGCAGCTACATGAGCAGCGCCATCGCCGAGGCCCATACCTTTTTCACCACCCGTGAAGCCCTGCTGGAAAGCCTCAGCCTGTCGGCCACACGCAAGGCCGAATTGAACCTGCCGGTGAACGATGAGGAAATCCGCCTGTTGCTCGGTAAAATCCCGGGTAAGCAATGGAGCATCTGGCTGACCCAGCGCATGCGCGACTTCCTGAAGGCCAAGCAGCTCAACCTGCTGTATGTCGGCACCGATGCTCAGGTACTGCGGCTGTACGACGCGGGGCCCGCGGCCGCCGATTTTCCCGCGTCCATGCTGGCGCAACTCAATGCCCTCAAGCAGCAGAAAACCCTGCAGGAACTCTGGCTGACCCACACCGACGGCGGCCATTCGCAGCTGTACATTTTTATCCGCCTGGATGAACGCGACCTGAACTCCGGCTGGCTCGGCCTGGAGATGGATGACCGTGAAGTCTCCAACGCCTTGAGCGACCACAGCGCCGGCGAATTCACCATGTTCAATGCCCAGGGCATGCCTCTGTTCAGCAACAGCCGCAACCCGCCGCCCGGGCAGAACCTGCCGCACTTGCGCCAGCAGGACTTCTTCGGCTTTGTCGGCGACGGCTGGCTGCCCGAGCAATTGGTGTTGCGCAAACAACTGAAGTCGTCGGACTGGCAGCTCACCTACTCCATCGACCTGCGCGCGGTGCTCTGGGCGCTATGGCCGCAGATGCTCGGCGCCCTGCTGTTCTGCCTGCTGACCATCAGCCTGGTGGGCCTGCTGACCCGCCGCCTGGAACACCGCTTCATCACCCCCGCCATCCATCGCATCCAGGCGCTGGTGGAAAGCGAGCTGTTCAGCCGCGACGTGATCCAGACCGCCCCCGTGGCCCTGTGCGTGCTGCGGCGCACCGACGGCGAAGTGGTACTGGAAAACACCCTGGCCCAACAATGGCTCGGCCAGGCCGGTGCAGAGCTGGGGCCGGGCTGGATTCGTGATGCCTTCGACCCCGACGCCCCCTGTCTCACCGACTACTTCGAGGCTGCCGACGGTCGCCACCTGTACCTGAGCTGTGCACCCACCCGCTACAAGGGGGAAGACGTGTTGCTCTGCGCCTTCAGTGATATCAGCGCACGCACCCAGATCGAAGCGGCGCTGGAACAGGCGCGCCAATCTGCCGATGCCGCCAACGAAGCCAAGACACTGTTCCTGGCGACCATGAGCCACGAAATCCGCACGCCGCTGTACGGCGTGCTCGGCACCTTGGAGTTGCTCGCCCGGACCCGCCTGGATGCCCAGCAGAAAAGCTACCTGCATGCCATCGAAGGTTCCTCGGCGACGCTGCTGCAACTGATTTGCGATGTGCTCGACGTGTCAAAGATCGAAGCCGGTCAATTGGCCCTGGAGTTGAGTGAGTTCTGTGTGCCCAGCCTGGTGCAGGAAGTGGTGCAGGGTTACGCCGCAGCGGCGCAGAGCAAGGGCTTGCAGCTGTACGCGTGCCTCGACCCGCAACTGCCGTCGCGCCTGATCGGCGACGCCAGCCGCCTGCGCCAGATCCTCAACAACCTGCTGAGCAACGCGGTCAAGTTCACCGACTCCGGACGCGTGGTACTGCGGGTCAAAAAGCTCAGCCGTGAAGGCGAACGGGCGTGCCTGCAATGGCAAGTCTCGGACA
Organism: Pseudomonas sp. FBCC-B1565; assembly: GCF_059133265.1. Taxonomy (NCBI): domain Bacteria; kingdom Pseudomonadati; phylum Pseudomonadota; class Gammaproteobacteria; order Pseudomonadales; family Pseudomonadaceae; genus Pseudomonas; species Pseudomonas sp. FBCC-B1565. Next base: position 2,437,720 of record NZ_CP101438.1, on the reverse strand, counting down.
CCGGTAAAGGCATCGCCCAGGAAGACCAGGCGCTGATCTTCGAGCCGTTCTACCAGACCGAAGGCAACCCCCATGTGATCGCCGGCACCGGCCTCGGCCTGCCCATTTGCCTGCGCCTGACCCACTTGATGAACGGCACCCTGCGCATGGTCAGCGAGCCGGGGCTGGGCAGCAGTTTTTCCCTGACCGTGCCGCTGGAGCAACCCACAGGTATCGCGCCGTCGCTGCTGGCGCCGCTGGCGCAGGAGGTGGTGTATGTGCTCTCGCCTGTGCGCGAACTGGCCGACAGCCTCTGCGGCTGGCTGCGGCGCTGGGGCGCCCGCGCGCAGGTCGGCCCGCCGTCCAGCGCCGAGCTGGCCCCACCCGCGGTGCTGCTGGAACTGGTTGAGCGCAGCCTGGACACGCCCTGGCACGGTCCACGGGTCCTCGCCAGCATCGATGGTGCCCATGAGCCGCAGTTCAGCGAAGAGGGCTGGCAGGTCAACCTCAACGACCTGAACGCGATCCACCAGGCGGTTCGCCACGCCCAGAACGGCCAGGCCGCGCCGGCCCAGGCACGTTGCGAACGGCGCGACCTGCACCCCTTGCACCTGCATATCCTGGTGGCCGAAGACAATGTGATCAACCAGTTGATCCTGCGCGACCAGCTTGAAGAACTCGGCTGCACCGTGGAGCTGGCCAGCGACGGCGAAGAGGCTTTGTCGCGCTGGCACGAAGGCGCCTTCGACATCGTCCTTACCGACGTCAACATGCCCAGGCTCAACGGCTACGAACTGGCCGAAGCCCTGCGGCGCCTGGGCTGCAACACCCCGATCATCGGCGCCACCGCCAACGCCCTGCGCGGTGAAGATGCCTTGTGCCTGGCGGCCGGCATGAATCACTGCCTGGTCAAACCCTTCACACTGCGAGCCTTGTTCACTGCCCTGGCTCCCTACGCACGAGCCACCCATGAAGCCCTGTAGCATTCTGATCGTTGAAGACCATCCCTTTCAGCACCTGTATTTGCAGAACCTATTCAGCGAGCTGGGGGATTTTGATGTGGTGTGCGCCAGGGACGGTGAAGCCGCGCTGGCGTGCCTGAAACAACGCGATTTCGACCTGGTGCTCACCGACTTGCTTATGCCCGGCATGGACGGCGTGCAATTTATCCAGGGCCTGGCCGCTCAACCCTCGCGCCCTGCACTGGCGATCATGAGCGCCGCGTCACGGCGCATGCTGATGGGTGCAAGCCTGGTGGCGAGTAACCTGCAAGTGAAGGTGATCGGGTTGATTTCCAAGCCGGTGAATGCCGCGGCCCTGCGTTGCCTGATCGACCAGCTGCAGGCTCTGCGCCAGGTTGTCCCGGCCCAGACCCAGCCCGGAATCGATTGCCAAAGCCTGATGAACGCCCTGGACAACGGTGAACTGCACGCCTGGTTCCAACCCAAGAAAGCCCTGAGCAATGGTCGCATCGTCGCGGCTGAAGCCCTGGTGCGCTGGGTGCACCCCGAGCATGGCCTGTTGCTACCCGGTGTGTTCCTGCCGGCATTGATCGCCTGCGACCTGGAAGAACGCCTGTTGTGGTGCGTGCTGAAACAAGCGATGGCCGCCCAAGCCACGTGGCGCCAACACGGCTATGACATCCCGGTGTCGATCAACCTGCCCACGCACCTGCTCAACAGCCACGACCTGCCCGACCGCATCCTCGCGTTCGTGCTGGAACACCAGGGTTTGCCCGCACGCCTGTGTTTCGAGCTGATGGAGTGCTCGGTGCCCGATGACATCAGCAATTTCTACGCCGGCGCCTGCCGCTTGCGCATCAAGGGATTCGGCTTGTCCCAGGACGATTTCGGCAAGGGCTACAGCTCGTACATGAACCTGGTGTCAGCGCCGTTCACCGAGGTGAAGATCGACCGTGCGCTAGTGCAGGGCTGCAACGCCAACGAAGAATTGGCCCAGGCCCTCACCAGCATCGTCAGCCTGGGGCGTCAATTGGGCTTGATCGTGGTGGCCGAAGGTGTAGAAACCGCGCAAGAACTTGCGCTGTTGCGTAAGATCGACTGCACTCAGGTCCAGGGTTTCCTGATCTCCCACGCCGTCTCTGCGGATCAGTTCCAGCAATTGCTGACCCACGACGGGCCGGCGAGCGCCTATTGACCCGGCTGCCGGGTGTGGAACAACACCGTTAGCTTGCGAGGTCACCGCGTCATGCATCACCCCAATGCCTTCCTGGAGAAACTCACCAGCAGTTCACTGCGCCTGAACAAAGGCTTGCTGGTACTGGGCGCATTGGCGGTGCTGCTGCTGGGTATCAGCTACCTGGGAGTGCAGCGCATGGTCAAGGAGCAGCATGAAACCCTGCAATTCCACTTCGCCCGGCTGATGGAAAATATCCACGAGCAGGAAGCCTTCCTGCGCGATGTCTCGCGGGGCAGTCTCCAGGGCGAACTCAACCCTTCGGCCCTGCTCCCACCCGTTGTGCAAAAGCCGCTGCCCGAAGAAGGGCCGAATATCTATGAGGGTCGCGGGCTACCGTTTTCCCTGCCCTACAGCTTGAAAATCAACCCGGACAAGATCACCACCGCCCAATACCCCAAGGTGTTCGCTCTCGGCACCTACTTGTCGGCTTACTACAGCGCGTTCTGGGCCGCCTCCCACTATCAGTCGCCCCAGGTGATGGTGATCAACGGCCCGGACAACTTCGACATCAGCGTGCCCGCCACCGGCCGGCTGCGCGATGGCGGCCAGGTGCCGGTCGGCGCGCTGCTGGACGTGCTGACCCAGTTGAACGCGCGCCTGCACGCACAGAATTCGTCGCTGGCGGATCATCAGGTGCACTGGGAACCCTACGACCCCACGCCCGATGACAACGCTGCGCCCGTGCTGCTGGGCTATGTCGACATCAACCTGGCCTCGACCGCGCTGACCATCGACGGCGCCAACACCTGGGTGGTGGTGGCCTCGCTGCTGGACCTGGCCAAGGTGAATAACATCGAGCGCTTGATGCAGTGGTCGATCTACGACAACTTCACCTTGATCACCCCTGCCGGGGTTGTCCTGACCGGTGCAGTGAAGCCCGGCCAAGTGTTGGCCGAGGGCGTAAATGTCACCCGCGACGGCCTGGTGTTCAAACTCACCAGCCAGGGCGAGCAGGCGTGGACGGCGATCTACGTGATCAGCCTGCAACGCTTCCTCGACTACGCGCTGTGGCCATTGCTGTGTCTGCTGGCCGTGGTGCTGGCGATGCTGGGCTGCGGCCGCGCGCTCAACCGTTGGTACACGGCGCGGGTGGTGTTGCCCGCCCATCAGGCCCACGCCAGCATCGCTGAGAGCGAGGCGTTCAGCCGTGCGGTCATCGACACTGCGCCGACCGGCCTGTGCGTGATCCGCCGCAGCGATCACCATGTGCTCCTGCAAAACCAACGTGCTCAGCAATGGCAGGACGCCCGCGCCTTGTTCGACTTGCTCAAACAGCAGCCGCACACCACGCCGGGCCAGGCCGACCTTGAAAGTGGCGGCCGTCACCTGCACGTGGCGTTCGTGCCCACGCGTTACCAGGGCCAAGACGCGTGGTTGTGCGCGGTGCACGATGTCACTCGGCATATCGAAGATGCCGCCGCCCTGGAAGAAGCGCGCCAGGCCGCCGATTCAGCGAACCAGGCCAAGAGCCGCTTCCTCGCGACCATGAGCCATGAAATCCGCACACCGCTGTATGGTGTGCTCGGCACCTTGGAGCTGCTCGGCCTGACCTCCCTCGCGCCACGCCAGCAGGATTACCTGCAGACCATCCAGCGCTCGTCCACCTCCCTGTTCCAACTGATCAGCGATGTGCTGGATGTGTCGAAGATCGAAGCCGGGCAAATGACCCTCGAACTCCAGGACTTCTGTCCGCTGGAACTGACCGAAGACAGCGTGCGCACCTACAGCGCCTTCGCCCGCGCCAAGGGCTTGCAGTTGTATGCCTGCATCGACGCGAATCTGCCGGACCGACTGCGCGGCGACCCGCAGCGTATCCGCCAGATCCTCAACAACCTGCTGAGCAACGCGATCAAATTCACCGATTACGGCCGCGTGGTGCTGCGTCTGCGTGTCCTGCAAACCAGCGATGATCAGGTGAGCCTGCAATGGCAGGTCAGTGACTCCGGCGTGGGAATTTCCCAGGCGCAGCAACACCAGCTGTTCGACCCCTTCTACCAGGCCGAAGATGCCACCAGCCAGGCCGGTGCCGGCCTGGGCCTGGCGATCTGCAAATGGCTGTGCGAACTGATGCACGGCCAGCTGAATGTGGTGAGTGAACCCGGCCTGGGCAGCAGCTTTACCTTGCAGGTCGCATTGCAGGTCGTTCCCGGCAGCCTCACCGATTGCCCGACGTTCAGCCCCGGCCTGCCGCCTGTCTACGTACGGGCACAGGAACCCGAACGGGCGCAGCACCTGATCAACTGGCTCAATCGCCTGGGGCTGTCCAGCCGTGCGCTGTCAGCCGAGATGCCGGCCAACGCGCTGCTGGTGGATTTCGCCCAGGACCTGGCATGGTCCGGCACGCGCATCATCGCTTCGGCGGGCGGGCCTGACCCGGCGCAACCGTGCGGTGCCGACTGGAGCGTCGATGCCGACAATGCGCGCGCCATTGCCTGGGCGATCCACCGGGCGCAGCATGGCGCCGAAGCCGGCCCACACCGCGTAACGTCCGCCAAGGCGCAGCCACTCAACCTGCGGGTGCTGGTGGCCGAAGACAATGTGATCAACGCGGCCATTATCAAAGAACAATTGGAAGCCCTGGGTTGCCAGGTGGTCGTGGCTGGCAACGGCGAACAGGCGCTGATGCAGTGGCTGCCGGGACGCTTCGACCTGGTGCTGACCGACGTGAATATGCCGGTGATGAACGGCTACCAACTGACCGAAGCCTTGCGCCGACAGGACACCACGCTGCCGATTATCGGGGTGACGGCCAATGCCCTGCGCGAAGAGGGCGAGCACTGTGCCGCCGTCGGCATGAACGCGTGGATGGTCAAGCCGCTGAGCCTCGCCGCCTTGCGGGCGCAGTTGGAACAACACTGCAAGGTCGAAATGCCGGCTGTCGTCGAGATGCCGCCGTTGTCACCCAGGATGCGTGAGCTGTTTGTCACCACGTTGCGCCATGACGTACAGACCACCTTGACCGCGCTGGACAATCAGGACGCCAATGGCGCGGCGCAACAACTGCACAGCATGGCCGGCGCCCTGGGTGCGGTGCAGCTCGGTGACCTGGCCAGCGCCTTTGTCGAGCTGGAATTGCGCCTGACCGGCATGGCCGTCACGCCGGCCCTGGCCTTGGAAGTGCAGCAGCACCTGGCGCGGCTCAGCGCATTGCTCGACACTCTTGAATAACTTCACTCTGGATAAAAAACCCATGGAAACCCTCAACGTAGTCATCGCAGACGATCACCCCATCGTGCTGGTCGGGGTGCGGGAACTGGTCGAGCGCGATGAGCGCTTTCGCGTGGTGGGCGAAGCCGTGTGCTCCAACGAACTGGTGAAGTTGCTGGAAAACACCGCGGTGGACCTGGTGATCACCGATTTCAACATGCCGGCGGACTCGCCCTACGGCGATGGCCTGAAGTTGGTGGAGTACCTGGTGCGGCACTTCCCCAAGGTGCGCGTGCTGGTGCTGACCATGATCTCCAACCCGCTGATCCTCACGCGGTTGCAGGAGCTGGGTGTACTCGCCGTGATCCAGAAAAACCAGCTGCACGTGGAAATCCAGGCTGCGCTCAAGGCCATCGCGCGCGGCAACCCGATTCGCAGCAAGGGACCGCAGCCGTCCTCGGTGCTGGAGTCGTTTGACCTGGACCAGCGCTTCACCCGGTTATCGCCCAAGGAGCACGAGATTCTGCGGCTGTTTGTCTCCGGGCAAAGTGTCAACGAGATTGCCCGTGGGTTGAACCGCAGCGCCAAAACCATCAGCACGCAAAAAGTCGCGGCCATGCGCAAGTTGGAAGTCAGCAGTGACCAGGACTTGCTGGCTTATTGCATAGAGCGCAACTTGTTTAACTAACACCCACTTCTAGGGATCGTCTGATGTCCCCCCCCAAGGCCTGCGCCTTATTGTGTTGTTTTAACCCCAAGCATGGAAAAACAACATGAAACAGCTCTCTCGCGCACTCTTGGCTCTGTCGGTATTTGCCGCAGTTAATACATTTGCCGCCGGTGAACCCACCGCACCAACCAAAGCCGGTAGCGGCACCATTAGTTTCACCGGCAGTATCAACAATGATGCCTGTTCCGTTGAAGGGATTGGCCTGAACAAAACCATTTCGATCAACATGGGCGAAGTGTCGATCAAGGACATGGGCACCGCGACCGCGCCAAAAGGCAGCGGTACCCTGAGCGCCGAGAACTTCGACATGAAGATCAGCTGCAACGCCGGCACCAAGGTGGCAATGATCTTCGAACCGACCAAAGGCGCAGGTTCGGGCATCGTCGCCGGCACCAAAGTGCTGAAGCTGATCGACGGCCTGGGCGCCGCCAAGAACGTCGGTATCGCCCTGCTGGACAGCAACGGTGCGTTGATCGACCTGAGCTCGCCGACCACCGCGAAGATCGAAAACACCCTGCAAGACAGCAACACCACGCTGAAATTCTCGGCCGCCTACGTCACCACAGCCGACGCTGCGACTGCCGTAGCCGGTCGCGGCGACGCCACCCTGCCGTTCACCCTGCAATACGAATAACCCCAGCGTCGCGGGGCCTTCGGGCCTCGCACACTCTTCGAACGTAGCGGTAGCCATCATGTTATTTCGTCATTCTCTATCCCTCTGCGCGGGCCTGCTGGGCCTGTTCGCGGTCAGCCAGGCCACGGCCGGCATTTCGTTGAGCAGCACACGGCTGGTGTTCGACGGCCAGCATAAAGAAGCCGGTATCACGGTGCGTAACAACGGTGAAGACGTGCTGATCCAGTCCTGGGTCGATACCGACACTGACAGCACGGTGCCGTTTGCCGTGACCCCACCGCTGGCGCGGGTCACGGCCAATGAGCAACAGCTGTTGCGGGTGATTTATGCCGGCGCGGGCTTGCCTACTGACCGGGAGTCGGTGGTGTGGCTCAACGTGCAGGAAATCCCCCAGGCGTCGAAAACCCAGAACACCTTGCAGCTTGCCGTGCGCCAGCGCATCAAGGTGTTCTTTCGCCCCGCCGGCTTGAACAACAACGCTTACCTGGCACCGACCGAACTGCTTTGGCAGTTGGCCGAGCACAACGGCAAGCACGTGCTGCGGGTTACCAACCCGGGGGTTTATCACGTGTCGATTGCCGACATTACCCTGCAAGCCGGTGCCGTCAGTGAACACCCGTTCGATTCAATGATGATTGCGCCGGGTGAACTAAAAGAGTTCAACCTTAAACAACTTAATTCCAGCCAGCCGGCACGCTTGATATTCGGCAGCATTAATGACTATGGCGCACAAGACCGTTATTCCACGCAACTGGTTAACGGCGCGCCAACTTCAGCCAGTTTGAACACAGAATCACCATAACGCGCCTGCCGTTCGCGCAGCCGCACTTTCACTGTATTTCTCTTCGCTCCGTTAGTTCGTATCGGAGGTGATATAGGGTTCCTGCATGTTTTTATTCAAGCGCGATGGATTGGCGCCGTTATTGATTGCCCTGGGCTTCACTTCAGTGTGCCAGGCCGATGGCGACGAACAATTCAATACTTCGTTTTTGCAAGGTGCGGCGGCTGACGTCGACTTGCACACACTGCTCGCCAGCAACAGCGTGCTGCCCGGCAATTACCGGGTTGACCTGTACGGCAATGAAACCCTGGTGGGCCGGCGCGATATCGACTTTCGCCGCAACCCGCAAAACGGCAAGGTCGAGGCCTGCCTGACCCTGGAGATGCTGCAGCAAGTGGGCGTCGATATCGGCGCATTACAGGCCAGCGGCAAGCTCGTCGATACCGACCCGAATGCCTGCCTGGACCTGCCCGCCTTGATCGAGCATGCCAGCGTGCGCTACGACGTACCGCGCCTGCGCCTGCTGGTCAGCGTGCCGCAACGCGCCATGGAACGCGGGCGGCGTGGCTACGTCGATCCTGCGCTGTGGGACGAAGGCGTGCCTGCGGCGTTCATCAATTACCAACTGAGCAGCAACCGCAACAGCACCGATGCCGATACCACGCTCTCGAACAACCTGGGCCTGCGCAACGGCATCAACCTGGGCGCGTGGCGCCTGCGCAACGAGTCGAACTTCAACAGCAGCACCGACCGCCCCAGTACGTTCAAGAGCAACCGCACCTACCTGCAACATGACGTGACGGCCTTGAAGGGCCAGTTCAGTGCCGGGGATATTTTCTCGGACACCGACCTGTTCGACAGCGTGCGCTATCGCGGCCTCAAGCTGGCGTCCGACGATGGCATGCGTGCCGACAGCGAGCGTGGCTACGCGCCGATCATCCGTGGCATTGCGCAAACGAGCGCCACGGTGGAAATCCGCCAGAACAATTACATCCTCTACACCGCCAACGTGCCACCGGGCCCGTTCGAGATCAGCGACATTTACCCCAGCGGCTCCAACGGCGACCTGGAAGTGACGGTGATCGAGGCTGACGGCCGTCGCCGGGTCACGGTGCAGGCGTTTTCCAGCCTGCCGATCATGGTGCGCGAAGGCCAGTTGAAATACAGCCTCTCCGCCGGCCAGTACAACAGCAATGACGACGGGCAAGAAAACCCGCAGTTTGTCAGCAGCACCCTGGCCTATGGCATCAGCAGCAACCTGTCGGGGATCGTCGGCGTCCAGGCCACGCAGGACTTCCAGGCGTTGTCCGTGGGGGCAGGACGCAACACGTCGATCGGCGCGGTATCGCTGGATGTGACCCACTCCGTCAGCCGCACCTTCGGCCAGCAGGTCACGGGTAACAGCGTGCGCGCGTTGTATGCCAAGACCTTTACCGGCACCGACACCAACTTCACCTTGGCGGCCTATCGGTATTCGACCGAGGGCTATCGGACCCTCACCGACCACGTCGAGGAACTCAGCAATGAGGGCCAGAAACGCACCGGCAACTCCAAGACCCGCACCGACCTGACCATCAACCAGAGCCTGGGCCGCAACCAGCAGTTCGGCAGTGTCTATGTGAATGCCAGCGACCAGCGCTACTGGGGACGCGGCGGCTCGCAAAGTCTGTCGGCGGGCTACAGCAACTACTGGGGCGACGTGAGCTACAACCTCAGCGCCACGCATACCCAGGACGTGGGCAACTACGGGGCATCGAACAACGACACGCTGATCAACCTGTCCGTGTCCTTTCCGCTGGGTTCAAAGCCGCGCGCGCCGAGGGCATTCATGTCGGCCAGCACGCAAAAAGGCAGTGACTCCACGCAACTGGGCGTCAACGGCTACCTGACCGAAAACAGCGACACCTATTACTCGCTGCAAGCCGGTAACAGCAGCACGGGCGGTAGCACCGGTTCGGCCAACCTCAGCACCCGCACCTCGCTGATGGACATCAGCGGCGGCTACAGCCAGGGCCGAGGGTACAGCGCGCAGAACCTCAACGTGGCGGGGTCGGTGGTAGCCCACGCAGGCGGTATCAACCTGGGCCAGACCGTGGGCGAGACCTTTGCGCTGGCGCACGTCGACGGCGTGCAGGGTGTGAAGATCGGCAGCTTCTCCGGGGCAAAGACCGGCCGTAACGGCTATGCGGTGATCCCCAATGCGCAACCCTACCGCGTGAACTGGATCAGCCTGGACACCCGTGACCTGGGCGCTGACATTGAAATCGATAACGCCACCCAGCAGGTCGTGCCTCGCCGTGGGGCCGTGGTAGTGGCCCGCTATACCAGCAAGAGCGGGCGGCGTGTGCAGTTCGCGTTGTTCGACGCGCATCACAAGCCCATCCCGTTTGGTGCGTCACTGGAGAGTGTTGCGGGCAAGCAGATCGCGATGTCCGACCCTAGTGGCAAGGCATTGGCATTGATCGAAGAGGATGCCGGTACGCTGGTGATCAAGTGGGGTGAGCAGCACTGCCAGGCGCCGTATACGCTGGGCGAGCGCAACAAGGCGCTGAACTATGAGCAGGTAGACCTGACCTGCTTGCCACAACGCTAAAAACACCAGAGAACCCATGTGGGAGGGGGCTTGCCCCCGATTGGGGTGTATCAGCCAACTTATCTGTGGCCGACCCACCGCAATCGGGGGCAAGCCCCCTCCCACATTTCTGTACCTGTGTGGCTTAGAAATCGCGTTTATAGAAGATATCCAATGAGCTGGCCACACCGCTCGCCACTTCCAGGTACACCTTCTTGCTCAACAGGTAGCGCAAGGCAATGGTGCTGGCCGGTTCGAACACGCCTACCCCATACCGCAGGCTGAGTTTCTCGGTGATCTTGCCGCTGGCCACCACGGCGGTGGTGTTGCCGCTGCCCTGGGTGTCGAGTTCGAAGTCCTGGATGCCCAGGTTCTTCGCCAGGTCCGAGGTGACCCCCGCACTGCCCATCAAGCCGAGGCCCAGCGCAGCCTGGGCAAGCATGTTGTTGTCCTCACCGGTGGTGCTCAGCGGGCGCCCCAGCACCAGGTAGGACAGCGCTTGTTCCTGGCTCATGGCCGGTTCGGAGAAGATTTGCGTGGTGGGCTGTTCCGCGCTGCCGCTGAGGCGGATACCCGCGACCACATCGCCGGTCTTTCGGATCGCTTCAATATCCAGGAACGGTTGATCCAACGGCCCGGCGAACAACAGCCGCGCACGCCGCACATCGAGCTTCTGGCCGTAGGCGCGGTAGCGGCCGTCGTTGAGCCATAGCTCGCCTCGGGTGTCGAGGTTGTCGCCGATGTGCACCTGGCCCTGGACCTTGGCGGTGAGGCCGAAGCCGGAGAAGTTGAGCTTGTCTTCGCCCACAACCACGTTGATATCCATGGCCATTGCCATCGGCGGTTTGCCCTCCTCGGTCTGGCTGCCGATGATCACCGTGTCATCCGAGACCTTGACCGTCGACGGTGGCAGCTCGCGCACGGTGATGTCGCCGCGTGGGATATGCACGTTGCCGGCGATGGCCAATTTGTCGTTCTTCAGGCTGATTTTCAGGTCCGGTGCTACTTCCAGCACCGCGTAAGGTTCGACCGTGACCGGCAACTGCGAGCCTTGCAAACTGAGGTCCACCACCAGCGCCTTACCCCAGTCGACCTGCCCCTTGAGGCTGCCCTGCCCGGCCTTGCCACTGCGCCAGGCGCCGTTGAGCTGCACACTTTCGCCGGCAATCAGCGCCTGCACATTCAGGCCTTCCAGGCTGATGGGCAGTTCCGGACCGGAGATCTCACCGCCCACCAGGTTGACGTTGCCGTTGACCTGGGGCGCCAGCAAGCCGCCGGACAGACGGCCGTTGCCGTTGAGCTTGCCGGTGAGTTTCTCCACCATCGGCACAAACGGCCGTGCTACGGCAAGGTCGAGGCCGACGAGGCTAAAGTTGCCGGTGATGGGTTTGTTCTTGGGTAACGGGTTGATCTGCGCCTGCAACAACAGTTCGCCGAGCTTGCCGCCCTGGAAGTTGAGCTGAGTGTCGATACGCTTGGGGTTGAGGGTGGTTTCCAGTTTCAGGGTGTTGTAGGGGAAATCCAGCCACTGGTCCTTGTCCTTGACGCGCAAAGTGCCACTGCTGGCGTCCACCATCACCACGCCTTTTGGGCCACTGGCCGGCAGGTCCAGTTGCAGGTCGGCATTGAGCTTGCCCTGCCAGGCGAAATCCTTGGGCAGGAACGCCGCCAGGCTGTCGATGGGGAATTGCTTGAGATGGTAACGCAGCTTCGGCTCGGGCATCAGGCGCTGGTCTTCGCCGCACAGGCTGGCCGGCCCGGACACCCAGCAGTGCGCGGCAAAGGTCAGCCTGCCATCCGCCATGCGTTCGATCCTGGCCGGGGCTTGCAGCTTCCAGTCCTGGCCACCGGCTTGGACGTCGCCACTGGCCAAGCGCCCGCGCCAGTTGCCTTTGTCGAGGTTGCCGTCCAATGCCAGGGCCAGCTTGACCAGCGGGCCGACCAGGTCGAGCTGGACCTTCTGGTTCTTGATATCGCCCTGGGCACTGGCGGTCAGGGTGCCGACCTGGGTCTCGCCAGATTGGATACCGCTGCCTTTCAGGGCAATCTTGGCGCGCTGGGCACTGTCGAGACTGGCGTCGAGGGTGAGGCTTTGCAGGCGGTTATCGGCAAACGCCAGTTGCTGGCCCTTGAGGTCGAGTTTGCCTTGGGGCGCCTTGAGGCTGCCAGCCACGTCGAGTCGGCCATTGACCTGCCCGCGCAACTGCGGCCACAACTGGGCCAGGCGCGTCAGTTTGATGTCGATCTGCCCGGCCAGGCGTTGTTGCAGGCTGCCACTGCCGTTGATGCGGTTGTCGCCCAGGCGGATATCCAGGTTGGCCAGGGTCCACTGCTCACCCGCGCCTTCGGCCTTGGCTGCCAGCACGGCGGTTTGCCCGCGCAGGCGGCCCTTGAGGTCGAGGTCGGCATTCAGCTTGAGCTGCTCGTGCTTGAACTCGCCCTTGCTGCGCAGCGGCCCGGCCAGGGTGCCGGGCAATTCGGCGACCCAGTACGCCGGGTTCAGCGCAGACAGGTCGAGTGCCGTGTCCCAGGCGATGCCATCGGCGAATTGCAGATTCAGGTGGCCCTCGGCCTTGCCCTGGCCGGCGGTGAGTTTCAGCTCGGGCAGGAAGATTTGCTTGAGGTCGCCACTGAACGGCGTGACCATGTTGAACTTGCCTGCGGGGCCGTCGAGGTCGGCCTTGAGGTTGCCCAGGTAGTTGCCATCCTTGTAGGAGATCTCGCCATTGAATGTACGCAGTGCAACTTGGGGCTCATCGATGACGGGATAAAGGCGATGCCAGGGGAAGTCCAGCCAGTCGACCTTGGCGTCGGCGCTGAAGCCTTGTTGCCAGTCCAGGTTGGCGCTGAGTTTCAGGCTTTGCTTGTCACCGGCATTCAGGTCCAGGCCGGCGATCTGCGCGCCTTTGGCGTCAACACGACCTTGCAGCACAAGATCCACCGGACCTTTTTCCGCCGGCAATACGGCGTTGCCCAGCAGTTGGTAACCATCATTCAAGTCACCTTGGGCGCTCAGGTCCAGTTGATTGAGTTGCAGGGTGTCGGGCAGATCGGCGCTGGGTTTGAAGCCGTCGGCGGTGATGTGCACCTGGGCTGGCAGGTGTTCCGCCAGGGGTTGCAGCTCACCCGTGAGCTTGGCCGGTAAATAGCCACTGCTGTCGGCGTCAAGCTTGAGCGTCTTGAGCAGGTCGCCGTCTAGCTTGAGCGCAACGGTCCAAGGTGCGCCACCCGGTGCATAGGGCAGCCTGAGGTTACCGCTGGCGCTCAACGGCCAGTCGCCGGTGGGTTGCAGCAGACCAGCCAGGTCCAGCACCAGGCCATCGCGTTGCAGATGCACCGAATCAATTTGCATGCCCGCGGCGGTCCAGTGCGCCGCCAGTTGCAGGCCCTTGAGTTCTTCGCTGCCGTTGAACAGCAGGCTGCCGACGCGAACATCGCCCAACTGGATGGCCAGCGGCAGTTTCAGATCGGGTAGTTCGATCGGGCCGCTGCTCTGCTCGGTACTGGGAGGGAATTGCAGGCTGACTTGCTCGACATCCAGTTGATTGATGCACAGAGTCATGCGCAACAGACACGCCGGCGACCAATCCAGCTTGGGCGCCTGGAGTTCGACACGGCTGCTGTCCTGCTGCCACAGCAGATGGTCGGCGCTCCACTGGCCACCCAAATGCCCCTGGAAATTCTCCAGGGTCAACCCCGGCACGCGGCCCAATGCCCAGCGGCTGCCCGCCTGGGTGCCCAGCGCCGTCCACAGTGCCAGCAACAACACGGCAAGGCTGGCCACCACGGCCAGCCCCGCTATTTTCACACCACGCATCACAGCTCAGGCCCCATGGAAAAGTGCAATCGAATGCCGCCCGGGTCTTCCAGGGCATGGGCCAGGTCCAGACGGATCGGGCCGACCGGCGACACCCAGCGAATACCGACGCCAACGCCGGTTTTCAGGCTGGGCAGGTCCAGATTGTTGAAGGAGTTACCCTGGTCGATGAAGGTCGCGATCCGCCATTTCTCGGCGATGGAATATTGATACTCGGCGCTCAGGGCCACCATGTAGCGGCCACCAATACGGTCGCCGCGATCGTTCTCCGGCGACAGCGTCTGGTACTCGTAGCCGCGCACGCTCTGGTCGCCACCGGCAAAGAAACGTAGCGACGGCGGCACCGAGTTATAACCGTTGGTGGCGCTGCCGCCCACCTGCGCACGGGCCAGGAAGCGATGGTTGTCCCACAGCGTCGTCAGGCCTTTGACCATGGCCGTGCCGTAAAGCAGGTTGGTATCGGAGCCCAGGCCTTCCTTGGCGACTTTGGTGTCGAATTGCAGGCGGTAGCCGTTGTGCGGGTCGATACGGTTGTCACTGCGCAGGTAGGAGTAGCTGATCCCTGGCATCACCAGGTTACTCAGGCCGGAGTCATTGCCCAGGCGATATTCTTCACGCTGGTACTTGAGCGAAATCACCCGGGTCCAGCCGCTGGGCAGCTTGCTGTGCCACTCGGGGCCCACGGTGAGCAATTTACTCAGGGTGTCGGTGTTGGCGATCTCTTCGTTCTGATAGCCACCGGCAAAGCGCAGTTTGTCGGTGAGCGGTGGGTCCAGTGGAATGTCGTACCACAGGCCGACGTTCTGTCGCGGCGCCGACAGCTCGGCTTCCCAACCATAGCTATGGCCCTGGGGGTTGACCCAGTGGCGGGTCCAGTTGGCTTTGCCGCGCGGGCCGACGTCGGTGGAGAAACCCAGGCCCAGGCCCATGGTGCGGGGTTTGCGGGTCTCCAGGCGCACGGCCACCGGGATGATGTCATTGGTTGAAGCCGCCGGGGCGGCGTCCACGCGCACGCCTTCAAAAAAGCCACTGGCTTGCAGGTTCTGGTTGAGTTCGGCGATCAGTTCGGAATCATAGGGCGTGCCGCTTTTGAACGGCACCATGCGTTGCAGCAGCTCTTCGTCAAACGGCGTGTCGCCGGCAAAGCTGACCTTGCCCAAGGCGTAACGCGGACCGCTGTCATAGATGAGTTCGATATCGGCGACACCGGCCTTGGGGTCTACCGCTAGTTTCTGGCGGGTGAAGCGCCCACTGAAAAAACCGTAGCGCGAGGCCTGGTTCTGGATCAGGCGCTTGGCGTCTTCGTAATGGCCGTGGTTGAGCACAGCGCCGGCCTTGAGGTCGTTGCTGACGGGCACGCGAAAGGTCTTGAGGTCTGCGGCGGGGCCGTCGACCCGTATGGTCACGTTGCGCAAATGCACCGGTTCGCCGGGGTCGATGGTGAGGATCAGGCGCGGGTTCTTGCCGCCTTTCACCTCACTGTCGATCTGTGGCTGATAGAAGCCAAGGGCCTGGGCGGCTTTGCGCGCCTGCTCCTCGGCGCCACGGCTGAACCGCAGCAAGGCCTCTTCATCACGATCGCCCACCCCGCCGATATAGCCTTCGATGTTGGCTTTCAACGCGTCGTTTGAGGGTTTGATCCGCACGTCCAGTTCGCTTTGCGCCAACGCGCCGCAGCTTGTGAACAGCAGAATCAAGCCGCTGGTAAATCTTCCTGGAAACTTCATAGGCGCGGATGCTACACGAGCAAGGGAGACTCTTTGAACTCGGATTTATCTGAATAATTCTGGATTAAGCCGTTGCAGCATGTAACGACTGCGGATTCGGATGGAAAAACACATGCTCGAGGACCGGGCCTACCGCCACTTCACCGATTTCCTCGTAGCCCTGGCGTTTATAGAACTCCAGATAACGTGAATTCCCCGTGTCCAGCACCACACCGGACGAATGCGGGTCTTCGGCACACCAATTGTGCACGGCTTCCAGTAACTGCTCGCCGTAATGCTTGCCCTGGAATTGCGGGTGGATGCCCAGCAACGGCAGCACATGCACCGACTCACTGGGCAGGCACGCCAGCACCGCGTGATGGTAGTCGAGGTAACGCCGTGTACCGCGCACGCCGGTACTCAGCCACATGCGCAGTTGCCAGGCCCAGCTCTCGGTGATGCCCAGGCGCCGCTGCGGTGGCGCGATCAGGGCGATGCCGATCAGGCGGTCATTGACGAACAAACCAATGGCCGGCAGTTTCTGAAAGAAGTGCTGCTTGACCAACTCGCGCACGGTGGCGCGTACCCGTTGTTCATAACCAGGACGCTCGGCTTCGAAGATGTAGGCGAAGGTCGGCTCGTGCCGATAGGCCTGGTACAACAGGGATCGGGCCTCGCGGGAATAGCCGCTGTTGAGCAGGCGAATTTCAGCAATTGCAGTTGTAGTGTCCGGCATACCGTCAATCTCCCTGGGCGCGGCTCAAAAGGCAGCGTTCTTATGGGTACGAACCTACACAGCACGAGTCGTTCCCAGACATTAGCAGTGCATGTGCCCTACCGCCACGCTGGCCCCCGTCCGACTTGTCCGCTAGCATCGCCCTTTTGCCAGACCGGACTGCCGACCATGAAAATCGTCTCCTTCAATATCAACGGGCTGCGCGCCCGCCCACATCAGTTGGCGGCGCTGATTGAAAAGCACCAGCCCGACGTGATCGGCTTGCAGGAAACCAAAGTCCACGATGACCAATTCCCGCTGGCTGAGGTACAGGCCCTTGGCTATCACGTGTACTACCACGGGCAAAAAGGCCACTACGGCGTCGCCCTGCTGTCGCGCAAGGAAGCCCTGAGCGTGCACAAAGGCTTTGCCAGTGACGAAGAGGACGCCCAGCGTCGCTTTATCTGGGGCACCTTCGCCGACGAGAACGGCCACCCAGTTACCATCATGAACGGCTATTTCCCCCAGGGCGAAAGCCGCGACCACCCCACCAAGTTCCCGGCCAAGCAGCGCTTCTACGAAGACCTGCAGCAACTGCTGGAAAGCCAGTTCAGCAACGACCAGGCGCTGGTGGTGATGGGCGACGTGAACATTTCCCCGGAAGACTGCGACATCGGCATCGGCGCCGACAACGCCAAGCGTTGGCTCAAGACCGGCAAGTGCAGCTTCCTGCCGGAAGAACGCGAATGGATGGCCCGCCTGAAAAACTGGGGCCTGGTGGACAGCTTCCGCCACCTCAACCCGGACGTGGCCGACCGCTTCAGCTGGTTCGACTACCGCAGCCGGGGCTTTGAAGACGAGCCCAAGCGTGGGCTGCGCATCGACGTAATCCTCGCCTCCAATGGCCTGTTGGCGCGGGTCAAGGATGCCGGGGTGGATTACGAGCTGCGTGGTTTGGAAAAACCGTCCGACCATGCGCCGATCTGGCTGGAACTGAGCTGATCACACCCTGTGGGAGGGGGCTTGCCCCCGATGGCAGTGGGTCTTCAGCCCATCTATAGCTGACACGCCGCTATCGGGGGCAAGCCCCCTCCCACATTTAGCCTTGCGGCGCGTACGTCATATTTATGCAACCTGTCTGACTTATTCTCGCGGCACCCCCTTTGGCTTGAGAAGGTGCCGGCATGAGGCTGCGCGTTCTGTTACTGCTGACTGTTTTTCCCCTCTTCGCCGTTTCCGCCTCCCTGCCCGTTCCTGATCAAGGCCCTGCTTTGCGCATCCAGGGCTCCAATACCATTGGCGCGGCGTTGGGCCCGGCACTGGTCAAGGGGCTGATGGAGCATCAGGGCTTGCAGGCGGTGCACAACGAACCGGGCGAAGGCGCCAATGAACAGCGTGTGATCGGCAAGACGCGCCAAGGCAAGACCGTGACCATCGAAGTCGCGGCCCATGGTTCGAGCACCGGGTTCACGGCGCTGAAAAAAGCCAGCGCCGATCTGGCCGCCTCGTCTCGCCCGATCAAGGACAATGAACTGGTCGACCTTGAACCCCTGGGCGACCTGAAAAGCCCCGAAGCCGAACAAGTGATTGCCATCGACGGCCTGGCGATCATCCTCCACCCGCAGAACCCGTTGAACACGCTGAATACCGAGCAACTGGCGCAGATTTTCAATGGTGAGGTCAGTACCTGGGAGGCACTGGGTGGAGTGGGCGGCCTCATTCATGTGTACGCACGGGATGATCAATCCGGCACCTACGACACGTTCAAGGAACTGGTGTTGCGTTTGCGTGGCAAGCCGCTTGCATCGGGTGCCAAGCGCTTCGAGTCCAGCGAGCAGCTGTCCGATGCGGTCAGCCACGACCCGCAGGGCATCGGCTTTATCGGCCTGCCCTACGTGCGCCAGGCCAAGGCGGTGGCGATTGTGGACGGCGACTCACAGCCCATGTTGCCGCTCAACAGCCTGATTGCTACCGAGGATTACCCGCTGTCACGCCGGTTGTTTTTCTACCTGCCGCCGTCCGGGCGTAACCCGTGGGCCAAGGCACTGGTGGACTTTACCCAGGGCACCAAGGGCCAGGCGATTGTGGCCGCCAACGGGTTTATTGCGCAGCAGGTGCAGGCGATCGCCGTGCAACCGCGCCCGTCGATGCCCGAGGACTACCAGGCCATCGCCCGCGAGGCCCAGCGCCTGACGGTGAATTTTCGCTTTGAAGAAGGCAGCGCCAGCCTCGACAACAAGGCGCGCCAGGATCTGCAGCGGGTGGTGGCCTATCTGAAACACCACGACAAGTTAAATAAGCAGGTGACGCTGGTGGGCTTTGGCGATGCCAAGGATGACCCGCAGCGCGCCGCGTTGCTGTCGAAGCTGCGGGCGATGGCGGTGCGTCGGGAGTTGGTCAAGAACGCCGTGGTGCTGCGCGATATCCGTGGGTTTGGCGCGCAGATGCCGGTGGCGGCGAATACGGCGGATGAAGGGCGGATCAAGAATCGGCGGGTGGAGGTTTGGGTTTACTGAGGACTGATGGAGCTTCATTGCCTGATCCGACTGCATCGGGGGCAAGCCCCCTCCCACATTTTGATCTGTGAACACATCCAAGTGTGGGAGGGGGCTTGCCCCCGATGCAGGCGACCCGCTGTTACTGCCCGCTGCGCATCAGCTCTTTAGGCACATACTTGCCAATCTCGAACTTGCCGATGGCCGCCCGGTGCACTTCATCCGGGCCGTCGGCCAGGCGCAGGGTGCGTTGCATGGCGTACATGTAGGCCAGCGGGAAGTCGTTGGACACGCCGGCACCACCATGGATCTGGATCGCGCGATCGATCACCTTCAACGCTACGTTCGGCGCCACCACCTTGATCTGGGCGATTTCGCTTTTCGCCACTTTGTTGCCCACGGTGTCCATCATGTACGCCGCCTTCAGGGTCAGCAGGCGCGCCATGTCGATCTCCATGCGTGAGTCGGCGATCTTGTCGATGTTGCCGCCCAACCGGGCCAGCGGATTGCCGAACGCGGTGCGGCTGACCGAGCGTTTGCACATCAACTCCAACGCGCGCTCGGCCATGCCAATGGAGCGCATGCAGTGGTGGATACGGCCTGGGCCAAGGCGGCCCTGGGCGATTTCAAAACCGCGGCCCTCGCCAAGCAGGACGTTCTCATAGGGTACGCGGACGTTGTCGAACAGCACCTCGGCGTGGCCGTGGGGCGCGTCGTCGTAGCCGAACACCGGCAGTGGGCGCACGATCTTCACGCCGGGAGCGTCCACCGGCACCAGGATCATCGAGTGCTGCTGGTGGCGTGGCGCATCCGGGTTGCTCAGGCCCATGAAGATCAGGATCTTGCAGCGCGGGTCGCAGGCGCCGGAGGTCCACCATTTCTTGCCGTTGATCACCCACTCATCGCCCTGGCGTTCGGCACGGGCGGCCATGTTGGTAGCGTCGGAAGAAGCCACGTCCGGCTCGGTCATGGCGAACGCCGAGCGGATCTCGCCGCGCAGCAGCGGCTCCAGCCAGCGCTGTTTCTGTTCTTCATTGGCGTAGCGCACCAGCACTTCCATGTTGCCGGTGTCGGGGGCGGAGCAGTTGAACGGCTCCGGGCCCAGCAGGGAACGGCCCATGATTTCAGCCAGTGGCGCGTATTCGAGGTTGGTGAGGCCGGCGCCCAGTTCGGATTCGGGCAGGAACAGGTTCCACAGGCCTTCGGCTTTCGCCTTGGCTTTCAGCTCCTCCATAATTGCGGTGGGCTGCCAGCGGTCGCCTTCGCTGACCTGGCGTTCGAACACCGGCTCGGCCGGGTAAACGTAAGCATCCATGAACGCAGTGACACGTTCACGCAGTTCCTGAACCTTGGGCGAATAGGCGAAATCCATGAGCAGCTCCCTTCTCTGAGAGGTTGTTTAGGTCATGCAATCGATGCTAGAACAGCGTTGATAATTTACCTAGCCTATTCTCGGCGTGTATTAACATTCATCACCGATATATGATCGACGTATGGCCACCTAACAATAAGAGCGCTGCGAAATGAATCTGAGCAAGGTCGACCTCAACCTGTTTATCGTCTTTGATGCGATCTACACCGAAGCCAACCTGACCCGCGCCGGGCAGATTGTCGGCATCACCCAGCCGGCGGTGTCCAACGCGCTGGCCCGCCTGCGTGAGACCTTCAACGACCCGCTGTTCGTGCGCACCGCCCAGGGCATGGTGCCGACGCCCATGGCGCAGAACATCATCGGCCCGGTGCGCAATGCGCTGTCGTTGCTGCGGGTGTCGGTGCAGGAAAGCCGCATCTTCAACCCGCAGCAGGCGGCCAAGACTTACCGCATCAGCATGACCGACCTCACCGAGGCGGTGATCCTGCCGCTGCTGTTCCAGCGCCTGCGCCGCCTGGCACCCACGGTGGTGATCGAGAGTTTCCTGTCCAAGCGCCGCGAAACCACCAAGGAACTGGCCGCCGGGCGCCTGGATTTTGCCGTGGATGCGCCGCTCAACACCGACCCGCAGGTACGCCACGTCAAGCTGATGGAAGACCGCTACGTGTGTGCCATGCGCAAGGGCCATCCCATGGCCGGCAAAGACAAGCTCACGCTGGATGACTACCTGTCGCTGACCCATATCCATATCTCCAGCCGCCGCAACGGCCTGGGTCATGTGGACCTGGCGCTGGGCAAGATGGGCATCCAGCGCAAGATCGCCCTGCGCTCCCAGCATTACCTGATGGCCTCGCAGGTGCTGCAGCAGACCGACATGGTCATGACCGTGCCCGAGCGCTTCGCCCGCCGCCATGAACTGCACTGGTTCAACCTGCCGGTCAACGACGTGCCGCCGGTGGAAACCCACCTGTACTGGCACGAAAGCACCGACCAGGACCCGGCCAACCGTTGGATGCGCGAGCAGATGATCGAGTTGTGCCAGCAGGTCACCGCCCACGAGAAGAAACTCGATAAACAACAGGCGTGAGGTTGAAGCGCCGGCCCTGTGGGAGGGGGCTTGCCCCCGATGGGTCGCGCAGCGACCCTTGACGTTTACGTCAACCTGCCAGTAGCTTAACGCCAAGACCTCCTTGAGCGCCCCCATGAGCACCACCTACAGCATCTCCGACCTCGCCCGCGAGCTCGACATCACCACCCGCGCCATTCGCTTCTACGAAGAACAAGGCCTGCTGGCCCCGGAACGCCGGGGCCAGGAGCGCATCTACTCGGCCCGCGACAAGGTCAGCCTCAAGCTGATCCTGCGGGGCAAGCGCATCGGTTTTTCCCTGGCCGAATGCCGCGAGCTGATCGAACTCTACGACCCCACCAGCGGCAACCACGTGCAGCTCAACAGCATGCTGGCAAAAATCGCCGAGCGCCGTGAGCAGCTGGAACAGCAACTGCTGGACATCGAACAGATGAAGCTGGAACTCGACACCGCCGAAGAGCGCTGCACTCAGGCCCTGGCCCACACCCTGCGCCAGGCCGACCACTGATCAGAAGGTAACCGCCATGTCCCTCCCCTCACACGTACGCCTGGTGGAAGTCGGCCCGCGCGACGGTTTGCAGAACGAAGCCCAACCCATCAGCGTGGCGGACAAGGTCCGCTTGGTGGATGCATTGAGCGCAGCCGGCTTGCGCTATATCGAGGTCGGCAGTTTCGTTTCGCCCAAGTGGGTGCCGCAGATGGCCGGTTCCGCCGAGGTGTTTGCGCAGATCCAGCGCAAGCCCGGCGTGACCTATGGTGCCCTGGCGCCGAACCTGCGCGGGTTCGAGGACGCACTGGCGGCGGGCGTGAAGGAAGTGGCGGTGTTTGCCGCCGCGTCCGAGGCGTTTTCCCAGCGCAATATCAATTGCTCCATCAGTGAAAGCCTGGAGCGCTTTGCGCCGATCATGGCGGCGGCCAGGCAGCACGGGGTCAGCGTGCGCGGCTACGTGTCCTGCGTGCTGGGGTGCCCATACGAAGGCGAGATCGCGCCGGAACAGGTCGCGGCCGTTGCGCGGGAACTCTATGCCATGGGCTGCTATGAAGTGTCCCTCGGCGACACTATCGGCACCGGTACGGCGGGCGCCACGCGGCGGCTGTTCGAGGTAGTCGGGGCGCAGGTGCCAAGGGACAAGCTCGCCGGGCACTTCCATGACACCTATGGCCAGGCCATCGCGAATATCTACGCCAGCCTGCTGGAGGGCATCACGGTGTTCGACAGCTCTATCGCGGGCCTCGGCGGCTGCCCGTATGCCAAGGGCGCCAGCGGTAACGTCGCCACCGAAGACGTGCTGTACCTGCTCAACGGCCTGGGTATCGAGACCGGTATCGACCTTGAGGCATTGATTGGCGCGGGGCAGCAGATCAGCAGCGTACTGGGCCGGCCAACAGGATCGCGTGTGGCCAAGGCGCGTAACGCCGGTTGAGTAGCTTAGCCGTGACAATGTGTTACCGCACGCCTACACGTCGAGTAACACGGGAACATATTTTGTCGTATTTGCCGTAGGCCAAACCCCACACAAAAATCAACTCATTGATTTTAAAGGAATTTAAAAAGTTGGCACGGCTTCTGCTATCTCTATGGCATAACAAGAATAAAAAGCGCCAAACCTAATAAAAATAAGACGAAACGACTCTGATATAACAAAAACAATACGGCAGAGACGCAGCTAACAGATTTTTTTGGAGAAGATGTGCTTCGCAGGGTACGGCATGACGAAACCCGCAACCGGTCAGAGAAAAATAAAACTACCTCAGGTAGCTGCCCACTGGTTGGATCGATCGCGAAGAAGCAGATCAGCGCTCAAAAAAATACGTTTGCTCTTGACCCCGGATGGGGGTCGCCAAAAACAGCGGTAAAGGGTAACGGTTGCCAAAAACAACAATAGACCGCCCCTCAATAATAAAAAAAGAGCACGCAACGACAAATTAAAGGGGACCCTCGGGTCCCCTTTGTGCTTTCAGGGATTTATTCCTGCCCTGCCCCCAACTCTTGCATGGAAATCTCGCGCATGCGGAATTTCTGGATCTTGCCCGTCACCGTCATTGGAAACTCCTCTACGAACTTGAAGTGCTTGGGTGTCTTGAAGTGCGCGATGCGGCCCTTGCACCAGGTTTGCAGCTCCAACTCATTGGCGACATGGCCGGGGTGGAACTTGATCCAGGCGACGATGGCTTCACCGTAGCGCGCATCCGGAATACCAATGACCTGCACATCGGCCACCGCCGGATGGGTGAAGAAAAACTCCTCCAACTCTCGCGGGTACACGTTCTCGCCGCCACGGATGATCATGTCCTTGTTGCGCCCGGCGATGCATACGTAACCCTGGGCATCCATGCTCGCCAGGTCGCCGGTGTGCATCCAGCCGGCGTCGTCGATGGCCTCGCGGGTGGCGTCGGGGTTGTTCCAGTAGCCGAGCATCACGCTGTAGCCACGAGTGCACAATTCGCCGATTTCTCCAAGCGCCACCGTGTTGCCGTCTGCATTGATGATCTTGCTTTCCAATTGTGGCTGGGTGCGCCCGACCGTGGTCAAACGGCGCTCCAGGTCATCGTCCGCTCCGGTTTGCAGCGACACCGGGCTGGTCTCGGTCATGCCATAGGCAATCTGGACCTCGCGCATGTGCAGTTCGCTGATGACCCGGCGCATCACCTCGATGGGACACGTGGCGCCAGCCATGATGCCGGTGCGCAGCGTAGACAGGTCAAAGTCGCCTAGCTGTGGGTGATCGAGCAGGGCGATGAACATGGTGGGTACGCCGTAAAGACCGGTGGCGCGTTCTTCGGCGACGGTGGTGAGGGTCAGCAGCGGGTCGAAGCCGTCGTTCGGATAGATCATGGTGGTGCCATGGGTGATGCAGCCCAGGTTACCCATGACCATGCCGAAGCAGTGATACAGCGGCACCGGGATCACCAGGCGATCTTGCGCGGTCAGGCCCAGGCTTTCGCCGACCATGTAGCCATTGTTGAGGATGTTGTGGTGACTGAGGGTAGCGCCTTTGGGAAAGCCAGTGGTGCCGGAGGTGTACTGGATATTCACCGGCTGGTCGAAATGCAGGCTGGCTTGCCGGCTGTGCAACTGTTCGGGCGGGACGCCAGCCCCGAGCACGGCCAGTTGCGACCAGGGCATGAACCCCGCGGGCGGGTTGGGATCCAGGCTGATAAGGCCACGCACGTCCGGTTTCAGCTCGTGCAGCATGGCGTGGTAATCGGAGCTCTTGAATGAGCCAGCACACACCAGCCACTGGCAACCGGACTGCTTGAGCACGTAGTCCAACTCACTGCTGCGATAGGCTGGGTTGATATTGACCAGGATCACCCCGAGCTTGGCGCTGGCAATCTGGCTGATGCACCACTCGGCGCAATTAGGCGCCCAGATGCCCAGGCGGTCGCCGGTCTGCATGCCGAGGGCAAGAAAGGCACGGGCATGCAAATCCACCGTCTCGGCCAACTGCCGCCAGGTGTAGCGGCGTTGTTGATGGCGCACCACCAGGGCCTCACCATCGGGAAACTGCGCGACGGTTCGGTCAAAGGCTTGGCCAATCGTCATGGCCAGCAAGGTCTTGTCCTGTGAGCCACGGCTGTAGCTCTGATTCGGTTGATCCATAACGACCCCTGTTGTCTTTTTTGTAGGTTGACGTAAACGTAAACTACGATTGACAGCGCCGTAACGCAAGCTTACGTTAACGTAAAGGTGAGCGCCCTCCCCTGGCGCCGCATCCACACAACAACAATGCTCACATTAAGGTGCCTGTCCATGAGTTACCCGTCCCTGAACTTCGCACTCGGTGAAACCATCGACATGCTGCGCGACCAGGTGCAGTCCTTTGTGGGCAAGGAAATCGCGCCCCGTGCGGCGCAGATCGACATCGACAACCTGTTCCCCGCCGACCTGTGGCGCAAGTTCGGCGACATGGGCCTGCTGGGCATTACCGTGCCTGAAGAATACGGCGGCGCCGGTCTGGGCTACCTGGCCCACGTGGTGGCCATGGAAGAGATCAGCCGCGGCTCGGCCTCGGTGGCGCTGTCCTACGGCGCGCACTCCAACCTGTGTGTGAACCAGATCAACCGCAACGGCAGTCACACACAGAAACTCAAGTACCTGCCCAAGCTCATCAGCGGCGAACACATCGGCGCCCTGGCCATGAGCGAACCGAACGCCGGTTCCGATGTGGTCTCGATGAAGCTGCGTGCCGATAAACGCGGCGACCGTTACGTACTCAACGGCAGCAAGACCTGGATCACCAACGGCCCCGACGCCAGCACCTATGTGATCTACGCCAAGACCGACCTGGAAAAGGGCCCGCACGGCATCACCGCGTTTATCGTCGAGCGCGACTGGAAAGGCTTCAGCCGCAGCAACAAGTTCGACAAGCTGGGCATGCGCGGCTCCAACACTTGCGAGCTGTTTTTCGATGACGTGGAAGTGCCGGAAGAAAACATCCTCGGCGTACTCAACGGCGGCGTCAAAGTGCTGATGAGCGGCCTCGACTACGAACGCGTGGTGCTCTCCGGCGGCCCTACCGGGATCATGCAGGCGTGCATGGACCTGATCGTGCCCTACATCCACGACCGCAAGCAGTTCGGCCAGAGCATCGGCGAATTCCAGCTGATCCAGGGCAAGGTTGCCGACATGTACACCCAGCTCAATGCCAGCCGCGCCTACCTCTACGCGGTGGCCCAGGCTTGCGAGCGTGGCGAGACTACGCGCAAGGATGCCGCCGGGGTGATCCTCTACAGTGCCGAACGCGCCACGCAAATGGCCCTCGATGCCATCCAGATTCTCGGTGGCAATGGCTACATCAACGAATTCCCCGCCGGGCGCCTGCTGCGCGACGCCAAGCTGTATGAGATCGGCGCCGGCACCAGTGAGATCCGGCGGATGCTGATCGGTCGCGAACTCTTCAACGAAACCCGCTGAAGGAGCGCACCATGGCCACCTTGCACACCCAGCTCAACCCGCGTTCGGCGGAGTTTGCCGCCAACAGCGCGGCGATGCGCCAACAGGTCGACGCCCTGCACACCTTGCTCGCCCACGTGCAGCAAGGCGGCGGCGCCAAGGCACAGGAGCGGCACACCTCACGCGGCAAGTTACTGCCGCGCGAACGTATCAATCGTTTGCTCGACCCGGGCTCGCCGTTCCTTGAACTCAGCCAACTGGCCGCTCATCAGGTGTACGGCGAAGACGTGCCGGCCGCCGGGGTGATCGCCGGGATCGGCCGCGTGGAAGGCGTCGAATGCATGATCGTCGCCAACGACGCCACGGTGAAAGGCGGCTCCTACTACCCGCTCACTGTCAAAAAACACCTGCGCGCCCAGACCATCGCCGAGCAGAACCGCCTGCCGTGCATCTACCTGGTGGACTCCGGCGGCGCCAACCTGCCGCGCCAGGATGAAGTGTTTCCCGACCGTGAGCACTTCGGGCGGATCTTCTTCAACCAGGCCAACATGAGCGCCCAAGGCATCCCGCAGATCGCGGTGGTGATGGGCTCGTGCACCGCCGGTGGCGCCTATGTGCCAGCCATGGCCGACGAAGCAATCATGGTGCGCAACCAGGCCACTATCTTCCTTGCCGGCCCACCGCTGGTGAAGGCCGCCACCGGTGAAGTAGTGACTGCCGAAGACCTCGGTGGTGCCGATGTGCACTGCAAGATCTCCGGCGTGGCCGACCACTATGCCGACAGCGATGAGCATGCACTGGCGCTGGCCCGGCGCAGCGTGGCTAACCTCAACTGGCGCAAACAAGGCCAGTTGCTGCAACGCTCGCCAGTCGCGCCGCTATACAGCGGTGAAGAGTTGTACGGCGTGATCCCGGCCGACGCCAAGCAGCCGTTTGATGTACGCGAAGTCATTGCACGGCTGGTGGACGGTTCGGTGTTCGATGAATTCAAGGCGCTGTTTGGCACCACCCTGGTGTGCGGCTTTGCCCACCTGCACGGCTACCCGATTGCGATCCTGGCCAACAACGGAATTCTGTTTGCCGAAGCCGCGCAAAAAGGCGCGCATTTTATCGAGCTGGCCTGCCAGCGCGGTATTCCGCTGCTGTTCCTGCAGAACATCACCGGCTTCATGGTCGGCCAGAAGTACGAAGCCGGCGGCATCGCCAAGCACGGCGCCAAGCTGGTCACCGCCGTGGCCTGTGCCAAGGTGCCGAAATTCACGGTGATCATCGGCGGCAGCTTTGGTGCCGGCAACTACGGCATGTGTGGCCGCGCCTATGACCCGCGCTTTTTGTGGATGTGGCCGAACGCGCGTATTGGCGTGATGGGCGCCGAACAGGCGGCGGGTGTGCTGGTGCAGGTCAAGCGCGAGCAGGCTGAACGCGCCGGCACAGCGTTCAGCGCCGAAGAAGAGGCGGCGATCAAGCAGCCGATCCTCGACCAGTACGAAACCCAGGGCCACCCCTACTACTCGAGCGCGCGCCTGTGGGACGACGGTGTGATCGACCCGTTGCAGACCCGTGACGTGCTGGCCCTGGCCTTGTCCGCTGCGCTGAATGCCCCCATCGAGCCGAGCCGCTTCGGCGTGTTCCGCATGTAAATGGAGCTGTACCCCATGAGCGATTTCAACACCCTCGAACTGATCACCGACCCCCGTGGCTTTGCCACGCTGTGGCTCAGTCGTGAAGCCAAGAACAACGCGTTCAACGCCGAGATGATCCGCGAACTGATCATCGCCCTCGACCGGGTACAAGGCGATCCGTCCCTGCGCTTCCTGGTCCTGCGCGGGCGCGGCAAGCACTTCAGCGCCGGCGCCGACCTGGCCTGGATGCAACAGTCGGCCGAGCTGGACTACCACACCAACCTGGACGATGCCCGCGAACTCGCGGAGCTGATGTACAACCTGGCCAAACTGAAAATCCCGACCCTGGCGGTGGTGCAAGGCGCGGCCTACGGCGGTGCACTGGGCTTGATCAGTTGCTGCGACATGGCGATTGGCGCCGATGATGCGCAGTTCTGCCTGTCGGAAGTGCGCATCGGCCTGGCGCCAGCGGTGATCAGCCCGTTCGTGGTACAGGCCATCGGCGAACGTGCGGCGCGGCGCTATGCCCTGACCGCCGAACGCTTTGGCGGCCAGCGAGCGCGCGACATCGGCTTGCTGGCGGAAAGCTATCCGATCGGCGAGCTGGACCATCAGGTCGAACAGTGGATCGCCAACCTGCTGCACAACAGCCCGGCAGCCATGCGCGCCAGCAAAGACCTGTTGCGCGAAGTGGGCAACGGTGCCCTCACCCCGGCGCTGCGTCGCTACTGCGAAAACGCCATTGCGCGCATCCGGGTCAGCGCCGAGGGCCAGGAAGGCTTGCGCGCGTTCCTGCAAAAACGTCCACCGAGCTGGCAGCCCCAGGAGCCGCGTTCATGAGTACATTGACGACCCTGCTGGTGGCCAACCGTGGCGAGATCGCCTGCCGCGTGATGCGCACCGCCAAGGCCATGGGCCTGACCACCGTGGCGGTGCACAGCGCCATCGACCGCGATGCACGCCACAGCCGTGAGGCAGATATTCGCGTCGACCTCGGTGGCAGCAAAGCCACCGACAGTTACCTGCAAATCGACAAGCTGATCGCTGCCGCCCAGGCCAGCGGCGCCCAGGCGATCCATCCGGGGTATGGTTTTTTGTCGGAGAACGCCGGGTTTGCCCGTGCGATTGAAGCCGCCGGGTTGATCTTCCTCGGGCCGCCCGCCTCCGCCATCGATGCCATGGGCAGCAAATCGGCCGCCAAGACGCTGATGGAAACCGCAGGCGTGCCCCTGGTGCCGGGCTATCACGGCGACGCCCAGGACCTGGACACCTTCCGCGCCGCCTGCGAACGCATCGGCTACCCCGTGCTGCTCAAGGCCACCGCCGGTGGCGGCGGCAAGGGCATGAAGGTGGTCGAGGACGTCAGCCAGTTGGCCGAGGCGCTCGCTTCGGCCCAGCGAGAAGCGCTGTCGTCTTTCGGCAATGGGCAGATGCTGGTGGAGAAATACTTGCTCAAACCACGTCATGTGGAGATCCAGGTGTTTGCCGATCAGCATGGACACTGCCTGTACCTCAACGAACGGGATTGTTCGATCCAGCGTCGCCACCAGAAGGTCGTCGAGGAAGCACCGGCGCCGGGGTTGAGTGTTGAACAACGCAAGGCCATGGGCGAGGCGGCCGTGCGTGCGGCCCAGGCCATCGGTTATGTCGGCGCGGGCACTGTGGAATTCTTGCTGGACGCACGCGGTGAGTTCTTCTTCATGGAAATGAACACACGACTGCAGGTGGAGCACCCAGTCACCGAAGCGATTACCGGCCTGGATCTGGTGGCCTGGCAGATTCGTGTCGCCCAGGGCGAGGCGTTGCCGATCACCCAGGAACAGGTGCCGCTGGTCGGCCATGCGATTGAAGTGCGGCTGTACGCCGAGGACCCGGCCAATGACTTCCTGCCCGTCACCGGACACCTGGCGCTGTACCGTGAATCCGCACCTGGGCCAGGGCGCCGCGTGGACAGCGGTGTCGAGCAAGGCGACAACGTCTCGCCGTTCTATGACCCCATGCTCGGCAAGCTGATTGCCTGGGGCGAGGACCGTGAACAGGCGCGGCTGCGGCTGCTGGGCATGCTGGATGAGTTTGCCATTGGCGGCCTCAAGACCAACCTGGGCTTTCTGCGGCGCATTGTCGGTCATCCGGCATTTGCGGCGGCCGAGTTGGATACCGGGTTTATTCCGCGTTATCAGGATGAGTTGCTGCCGGCCCCAGGAGAGCTAAGTGATGAATTCTGGCAGGCGGCTGGCGCGGCCTTTATTCAGAGCCTGCCGCCGGGTGAGGGACCGTGGGCGGATAGACACGGTTTTCGCGCCGGGCTGCCTGCCGAAGTGTCGCTGCATTTGAGCTGCGATGGCCAGGACCGACTGGTGACGCTGGCCGCCCAGGCGCCACAGTGGCGTGGCGAACAGTTGCTGATCGAACGACAGGGCGTGCGTCGCAGCCATCTGGCGGTACGCCATGACCATACGCTGTATCTGCGTTGGGACGGCGAGATGCGCGGCGTAGCGCTGTTCGATCCGATTGCCGCAGTCGAGGCCAACCAGTCCCATCAGGGTGGGCTGACAGCGCCGATGAATGGCAGCATCGTACGGGTGCTGGTGGAGGTGGGCCAGCCGGTGGAAGCCGGCACGCAACTGGTGGTGCTGGAAGCCATGAAAATGGAACACAGCATCCGTGCGCCCCAGGCCGGGGTGGTCAAGGCACTGTTCTGCCAGGAAGGCGAAATGGTTGCCGAAGGTTGCGCATTGGTGGAGCTCGAAACGGCGGGTTAAAATTTTGCCGTGGCCTGTACGACGACGCCCAGGAGGCGGCAATCGTCGGTCAGCAACTGTTTCGGGTAGGTGGGATTGAGCGGCACCAGGTAACGCTGGCCGCTCTCTTCCAGCAACTGGCGAAAGGTCGCCTGGGGGCTCCCAAGCCACTGGGCCACCACCAATTTACCGGGCTCGGCGGCAATGGCCGGGTCCACCAGGATCATCATGCCCGCACTGATGCTCAGGCCACTGGGTGCGGTCATGGCGTCGCCGGTGACCGGCAGCCAGAAGGCTTCGCCCCGGGCATGGTAATCCGTCAGCTCGAAGCGGGCGGCGCCATAAGGCGGTCGCGGCTCACGCACTTCGCACAGCCCTTTCCAGTCGCTGACCGGATAGCGGAAATACGGGTTGTAGTTTTTCTCCGCAGGCGGCTCATCGGCACGCTCACGAATATCCAGCGCGACTTCCAGATAGCCCAGCCCCAACGCCGCCAACACCCGATTCATGTCGACCAGGCTCGGCGCACGGCGCTTGTTGAGCCAATGGCCGACGCCGCCCTGGGACATGCCCAGGCGCTCAGCCAGTTCACCTTGCGTGACCTTGCGGTCTTCCATGTTGGCCTTGACCAACGCGATCCAGTTATCCATGGACGCTGACAATACGTCACGCAGTTTCCAGGGCAATAAACAGTTTGTAGTAATCCATAAAACGACATAAATACGATACGTACTATCATCGGCATAAGGTTTTCGACACCCACCCCAGAGTACCGCCCCTTATGACGACAAGCCCGTATCTGCTGCCTGAAATCCCCGAAGACACCGAGCTGCACGACCTGCGCAGCAGCGGTGCCGCCAAGCGCGCATTGGACTTTTACTTGAAAGAAGATATGTCGGCATCAGCCCCTGACGAGGCCCTGTTTGCCATCAAGCCAGGCATCAGCCCGGAGGAAGCCCTGGTGCACGCCTCGGACCTGTTGCGCAGCGCCGCGGCCACGGCCTATGAGTCAGCGAGCAGCCATCAGGGCAGTCATCGCGACCTGGCGTTTTCGGTGGTGTATTTGATCGATATGGCGAAGGCGATGGTGGAGCGGTCGTTGCAGGTGCCGGAGGCTCAAGCGAACGGATGACAGGCGCGAAGAAAAAATATTTCTATCTCACGGATAAAAACATTTGACTTGCAAATGATAATGATTATTATTGGACCCAGCTGATCGCGAGATCAGTCGATAGACCAAGGGACCTTAGGTCGGACTCTTGGAATATCTCCTCATCAGGCTAATCACGGTTTTTGACCCGGCTCTTTGGCCGGGTCTTTTTTTTGCCAGTTTCCCTGGCATGGCTTCAGGCTAATGAAGACTGTGTGTTGCTTGATGGCGCGCATGGTAGCAAAAGACTATCGCGAAAAGAAAGCCAGTCGACCGCTCCAGCCCACATCTTTGCGAAATAGCGCTTGAGAATCAATCTCATAGATCCTAAGCTGCTGCTGCGTCAAGGAAGACGCCCCCCTCCCCCTTCGCAACAATTTTGCGTCCAGTCTTTACCAGACTCCTGTGTAAGATAGCCGCCACAACACTCATATTCAGGCAACCAGACTATGACCGTGGCCTTGACCTCCATCAGGATCAGCACCGACTTCGACAGTGGCAATATCCAGGTACTGGATGCCCACGACGCCTATCAGTTACTGCTGGCAATCAAACCCGACACACGCAGCCAACATTACCAATGGTTCCACTTCAAGGCCGAAGGCATGCACGTGGGCCATACCCACACCTTTCGCCTGAGCAACGCGGGTAAATCGTCCTACCCACACGCGTGGAGTGGCTACAACGCCGTGGCCTCCTATGACCACATCAATTGGTTCCGGGTGCCTTCGCGCTTCGATGGGGAAATCCTGCATATCAGTTTGGAAACCCGCGAGAAACACGCCTGGTTCGCCTATTTCGAACCCTACAGCCGCGAACGCCACGACTGGCTGATCGAACAGGCCTTGAGCCGCGCCGACACCCAATTGTTGGCCACCGGTAAAAGTGCCGAGGGCCGTGACATCCAACTGCTGCGTCGCGGCAAAGGTGGCGAAGGTCGTCGCAAGATCTGGATCATCGCCCAACAGCATCCCGGCGAGCACATGGCCGAATGGTTCATGGAAGGCATCATCGAACGCCTGCAACAGGACGGTGACGCCGAGCTGAAAAAACTGCTGAAAGTCGCCGACCTGTACCTGGTGCCCAATATGAACCCGGACGGCGCCTTCCACGGCCACCTGCGCACCAACGCCATGGGCCAGGACCTCAACCGCGCCTGGCAGAGCGCTAGCCAGGAGATCAGCCCGGAAGTGTTGTTCGTCCAGCAACAAATGGAAAAGTACGGCGTCGACCTGTTTCTCGATATCCACGGCGACGAGGAAATCCCCTACGTCTTCACCGCCGGCTGCGAAGGCAACCCGGGGTACACCCCACGCATCGAGGCATTGGAAAAACACTTCCGCAGCCACTTGAGCGCCCTGACCCGCGACTTCCAGACCACTCACGGCTACACCCGCGACCTGCCGGGTGAAGCCAACATGACCCTGGCGTGCAACGCGGTCGGCCAGAAATACGACTGCCTGTCGCTGACCCTGGAAATGCCCTTCAAGGACAACGACGACGCGCCCAACCCAAAGACCGGCTGGTCAGGCGAGCGCTCCAGGCAGTTGGGCAAGGACGTGTTGAGCACGGTGGCCGATATCGTCACCGTGCTGCGCTGACGCCCTCTCCCACCGGCATCACTCTTGGGTGCCGGTCATGCTCTGCAACACGCCGTCGCGGCGGATCAGCCCATGGAACAATGCCGCCGCCAGGTGCAACAGCACCGTCAGGAACAGCAGGTAGGCGAGATAACCATGGGCCTTGCGCAGCACCGCGAACAACGGCGCATCCGCGCCCACCAGCGCCGGCAGCTGTACCGAACTGCTCAGCATCACCGGGTCGCCCGCCGCCGAAATCATCGCCCAGCCTAGCAGCGGCAATACCAGCATCAAGGCATACAGCAACACATGGGATGCCTTGGCCGCCAACACTTGCCACAGCGGCAAGTCGGTGGGCAATGGTGGCTGACGGGTGGCGAAACGCACCATCAGGCGCACGATCACCAGCGCCAGAATTGCGATGCCCAGGGGCTTGTGCAGGTGGATCAACCACTCATGCCGCTCCGAGACAGACGCCGCCAGGCCCGCACCGATAAACAGCATGGCGATGATCATCAGCGCCATCAGCCAGTGCAGCAAACGCGCCAGCGGGGCAAAAAACCGTGGTTGGGCATTCATGGCTTCGACTCCTGAGGGGCGCTGTGCAACGGGCCGACTTCACCGGCGCGGCGCAGGTAGGAACTGGCATACGCCGCCGAGCGTGCCGCCAGCAACGGGTCATTGGACGCTTGGATGCCACTGGGCAGAATCAGCGGGTCGAAGTTGATGTCGCGGCAATCACCGTCCGCTTGCGGCTGGCTGCTTTGCAGCACCAGGGTGCCGGCATTGATGAATTTATGCTCGCCAGTCCAGGCCTTGCTCGCATCGTCCAGTGGGTCACCCGGGTTGGCCAGGGTCATGTTCAACTGCCAGCGCAACGGCCCGGTAGCCAGGCGCTGGACCAGGTCTTTTTCCAGGTAATCACTCCCCGCCGGGGCGATGTCGCCCGCCGCGTCCTGGCTCTGCGGCACCACACCCCAGCGCACAGCCTGGCGCTTGCCATCGGTCCCTACCAGATAAAACGCGTTGATACCGTTGTAGGTTTCAGTCGCATAACTGGCCGAAGGCTTGGCAGTCTTGACCCACGCCAGGAACGGCGCGGTCTCGGGATGGGCGGCGAAAAACGCCGGCATGCTCGCCGGGTTCGGCTTGCCGGTGGCGGGCTCCGGTGCACCGGCCTTGAGCATCTGGTAGAACGCCTCGGGCGTGCCCACCGGGAACACCGGCATGCTGTTCATGCCGGTGCGCCATTGCTGGCCGTTGGCCTGGGTGAACTGCAGGGCAAAACTGCGGATCGGCACACTGCTGTCGGGCGCGTAAGGGTTACCGCTGGGCAAGGCAAACCGGCCGATCACTGGGGTCTTGGCCTCGCGGAACACTTGGGCACTGGAATAGGTGCGCGCTTCGGGCGTGCTCTCGAAATACCCGGCGACGCAGATGCCTTTGGCATGGTTACGCCGAAAGCCCGGGTGCACGCCATTGTTGGTTTCCAGCGCGTTGACCAGGGTTTTAGGACGCAGGCGCTGTGGGTCGAGGGTGCCGTTGACGTAGGCAAAGGCCCCCGCCACAACCGCAACCACGGCACCGATACCCGCCAGGCGCGCGATCAGGCTCGCGATGCTCAACGGAGGACGGGGCGGTGATGAGTGATCTACCATGAAGGAACTCCAGGCCAAAGGCCTTAGGGGTGAACATAAGGTCGGAGCATTAAGACGAACGCCGATCGGCTCTATTCCCTGGCCCTGGATTTATTTTCACGCACGGGGAATAACCCTCAACGGCGCACGTCTCTCTAATCCCAGCGTAGTGACCAGCCAGATTCCCATGCATGAACTCGACGAACAGTTACGCGAACTCATCCCCAGGCTGCGGCGCTTTGCCGTGTCCCTGACCCGTAACGCCAGCAGCGCCGACGACCTGGTGCAGTCGACCCTGGAGCGGGCGATCATCAGCTGGGCCGATAAACGTGTCGAAGGCGACTTGCGCGCCTGGTTGTTCTCGATCCTCTACCGCCAATTCCTCGATGCCCACCGCCGCACCCGGCGTTATGCGCGCATGCTGGAATTCTTTACCGGGCGTGACGATGTGCAGCCGTCGGTCGAACGCACGGTGATCGCCCAATCGACCCTGCAAGCCTTCGATCAGCTCAACACCGAGCAGCGCGCCCTGCTGCTGTGGGTTTCGGTCGAAGGCTTGAGCTACAAGGAAGTCGCCGAGATCCTCGATGTGCCCCTCGGCACAGTGATGTCACGCCTGTCCCGGGCGCGCCAAGCCCTGCGTCAACTCAGTGATGGCGAAATTGCCAGCCCTTCCCTGCGGATACTCAAATGATCAGCTTGCCCCCCAGCGAACGCGATTTGCATGCCTACGTCGATCACCAACTGCTGGAGAGTGATCGCCGTGTACTTGAAACCTATCTGGCGGCCCACCCGGATGTCGCAGCCCAGGTCCATGCCTGGCAGCACGACGCGCAGTTGCTGCGTGCTGCGTTGGGCGGTGCCCTGCAGCAACCGGCGAACCCGGACCTGGACCCGGCGCTGATCCGCCAGCGCATCAAGCGTCAATCACGCCGCCACTTCGCCACGGCAGCCGTGCTGCTGATCGCTGTCAGCCTCGGCGGTGTCGGCGGCTGGCACGCCCGTGAAGTCAGCCAGCCGGCCCAACTGCCGATGGCCGATGCGATGCAGGCGTTCCGCTTGTTTGCCCAGGACGGCATCATGCCGGCCGACTACAAGGGTCAGGGCGGCGGCACGATGCAGGCCTGGCTCGACCGCTACTTCAACCAGGCCCACCGCCTGCCTGACCTGAGCGCGTCGGGCTTCACGCCGGTCAGCGGGCGCTTGCTCACTACCGAGCAAGGCGCCGCCGCCATGGTGCTGTACGAAGACCCGCAAGGGCGGCGCATCAGCTTCTACATCCGCCCGCCAGGCCCGGAAAACGGCTTCCTGCCCCGTGGCAGCCGCAGTGCCGATGGCTTGCAGGCCCAGTACTGGTCCGGTGCCGGCTACAACTATGCAGTGGTCAGCCCGGCAGATCAGCCCACCCCGGCGATGTTGAAGTTCTAGAAACCCACGTCGAGTACCACGTTGTCGAGGTAGGTGCCGGCGGGCGGTGTGGTTTGATCGGTGTAGATCCTGGCGTTGTAGTTGAACACCTGGCTGCCGATACCCAGGCCATTGCCGGGGTTGACCTCGGCGCTGGAACTGTCGCGCCGCGCCGCGCCCACGCTGCCCCAGCGCGTGGTGCCGGCGCTTTTGAAGATGTCGTAGGCCAGGTAATTGGTGCCTGAGATCATGCGCCGCCGCCCGCCCACACTGACAGCGTTCTGGCCGTCGCTCAGGCCCACGCTGTAGGCACTGCCCTTGGTGCAGGAAATACTGATGGTCTGGCCAGTGACAGCGGTGAACCCGCTGATAACGGGCGCACTGCCAAAACTGATATTGGGCGCGGTGATCTGGCAGTCATTGGTGACGGTCATGCTCACGGTCAGGAGCTTGACTTGGGGAGTCAGGTTCTTGTCGCGCAATACGCACAAGTTACCCACCCCCAGGCCAATGCAATAATCCCAGGTCCATGCAACGCTGAGGACTTCGGTATACACGCCGGCCGCCACATTCGTCCCGGTAATACTGCCCACGTAAAGCGGCAGGTTCTTGCTGCCCGGCCCCGTCAAAAGCCCCGCGCTTGTCGCAATGCCATTGGGGCCGAAATCGAACTGGAGCCCGCGTGTAATAGGGAACGTGGTGGTGTTATTGCCATAAAGCGTATAACCGATCACATCCCCCGTGGGGCCGACCATGCCGCTGGTGGTCGAGGTGATCGTGGCATAGAAGTGGTCACTGGTGCCGAGGGCAATCAGTGAAGCGGTGCAGCTCAACCCGCCGTTGAGGGTCGAACTGTTTTGCGTCGTGGTGCGTACGTTGATCGAACTCACCGAGCCAAAACTCACCGGGGCCGTCGCCACCGTCGAACACAGCGCCATTGCCTGCCCCGAGCACACCATCCCGAGGAGCGACAGCCAGCCCACGCGTCTCACTGGCACACCAACGGCCCGATCAGCGGCACGCCTTGTTGCTGCTCGTCGACCTCGAATCGCGCCTGGCACGTACGCCCTTCACCCAGCGTGACCTGCAAGGTGTTATGCGCCGAGAGGTTCTCCAGGTACACCAGGCCGTCCCAGCCAACCACCGCCTGCTGGTTGCTTTGCTCGTGCACCACCAGGCTGCCCAAGGGCAATTCCTGATGCTGGGTGTCCACCAGGGTAACGCTCGCCGCGAGTACCCGGCGCAATGGAAACTCCAGCAGGTAGCCACTGCCACGGCGCACCGACACACGTTGTTCCACATTCGGGCTCTGCACATTGAGCGGCAGGTTCAGCGGATCGATTTCGTACTTGGCGCGGTAGTACGCGCTGCTCCACGGCACCAGGAGATGCCCATTACGGTCGGTTTCGCCCACCAGCTGGTTCTCGTAGCGCACCGGGATACCCGCGAAACCCTGGGTACTCACCACCACGAAGGCATCATTGATACGGTTGGCGGCAAAGGTGTCGCCACCCATCCACACCAGCGAGCCGCTGGCATCCGCCCAGCGTGTCTCGGCATCGCTGCTGCCGTACACGCCGGCCTGCAGCTGCACCGACTGCAAGCGCCAGGTCAGGTCGGCCTGCCGATATGCCGCGCCATCGCCCTGGGCATAACCGAGGTTGTAGCCCACCCCGCCCTCGCTGGGCACCGCGCTGCTGTAATTGAGGCGCTGGCGACTGGCGCCGTCCTTGCTGCGCTCGGTGCTCAAGGCCAGGCTGCCGTTGAGGTCGAACGGAATCACCAGTTGCGCCTGCATCGCCCAGTTGCTGTCGCCGATCTCGCGGTTGGCCGACAGGTAGAAACTGGTGTTGCGCCACAGCGGTTTGCTCCAGCTCAGGTTGAGCAGCCGCGTGCGCGAATCGTCCGCCGCCTGCACATCGAAATACCCCATGCCCAGGCTGCCAAAACGCTCAAGGTTGAGGCTCAGCGTCACCTGCTCGCTGCGTTTGCTGAGGCTCGCGTAAGCGGTGTCGACCAGGGTCAGGTCGGCGTACTCGTCGTGCCTTTCCACCCGCTGATAGGACAGGCTGTAGCGCGTGCTGTTGTACTGATACCCCAGGCTCAGTTGCTGGCCGCTGCGCCCTTCAAATCGGCTTTGGCTGACGGCGGCATTGAGCACGCCGAGGTTGCCCAGCCGCAGGTTGCCACCCAGGCCGCCCAGGGTCAGGTCAGTGGAGGCTTCGGCATGGCTCTCCAGGGTCAAATTGTCGGAATAACCATAACGAAAGGTACCGCTCGCCACGCCGGGGCCGTAGGCGAAGTCCTTCAGGGTGTACTCCCGGCGCAAGGTGCCGGCGGCCACCGAAAAGTCCGTCAGGCCTTTTTGCAACAGGGTGCTGGTCACATAGAACGGCACCGTGGTAGACACCTGGCGACCCAGGGCGTCAGTCGTCACCACCACCGCTTCGCCCGCTCCGTTGATAAACGGCACGTTGGTCAGGGTGTACGGCCCCGGTTGCAACTGCGCGCTGTCGGATTTGTAGCCATTGATAAACAGATCCACCGACGACGGCACCGCGGCCTCACCGGCAAATTGCGGCAGGGGGTAAGTCACCAGGTCCGGACGCACCGCGAAGTCCCGCGAGAACTGCACGCCGCCAAGGCGCACCGAACTGCTCCAGGGCAAGGCGCCGCTGATCACGTCACCGGCTTCGTAGGTCAGCAGCCGCTCATCATCGGAGAAGCGCCAGGTAGTGTCATAGCGCCGGTAGCCGTTGTTGAGGGTACTGCTGCTGACGCCATCGGCCAAGGTCTGGCGGTACTGGCCGGTATTGGACAAGGTGCCCCAGTGGTCGAACAGTCGCACTTCGTTCCAGGCAGCGAGGTAGCTGCCGCCTTCGTCGGTGTCGTTTAAATACAGGTCATAGTTGAGCAAGGCGCCAAAGCTGCTCATTGCCTGGGTGCGCGGGTAGGTGTTGCGGTTGCCGATGAATTGTTCCTTCAGCCACGACGGCGGCACATCCAGCAGCAGGCGCTGGCCGTTGCTGTCGTACTCGCTGTGCAGGCCGGGGATCTTGTCCAGCGCCACGCTGCCGCTCAATTCGCCGGGCAGCTTCATGCCCACGTCCTGCAGCGCGCTGGCCGACACATAAAGTTGCCCAGCCCGTTGATCGACCGCGATAACGCGGCCGGTGTCCATCTGATTGACCACCAGCGCCAGAAACAACTGTGCATCGGCGACAGCCTCCATACTGCTCGGGGGCGGTGGCAGGTCGCCAGCCACGCTCGGAAGCGCAACCATTGCGCCGCCCAGCCCGCCCACCACCGACAGCCATAGACTGCGAGCCAGACCACGACTCACCATGGCGTTGTGTCCTTCAATGGACATCTCCATCCGTTTAAATCCCGGGGCGTTCCTGCCCCGTTACCGGCTTGTTACCGCTGCGGCGCGAGGCTCTCCAACTGCGGTGCGCCGTTGACCCTGACCTGCAGCGGCTGGTCGGCCGACAGCGCTGGCGGCACCGGCCAACGCATGCTGGCGCCCGGCAGCACGTAGCCCAACAGGCCATCCACCAAGGGTCGGGTCTGCCCGCCCTGCTTGAATGCAGCATCGGTCAGGCGCGCATGCACAGCGCCCTGGTTGCGCACTTCGATGTAGTCGCGCCCTGCTACCGTGACCTTGTGCCAGCTCAGATCCGGCTTGCCCGCGCCCTTGGGGTCACGCGGGCGCGTGCTGTCCTCCTTGTTCCACAGGCCCGCACCGTAGGCGAACAGCGGCACCGAATAACGCATCTGAAAGCGGATCGCCGCTGCGGTGTTCTTGCCTTCCGGCGGCGTAGGCACCTGCAAGGCTGAAGGGATTTCATCGATGATGATGCGGTAGGCCAACTCTTGGCCCGGTGGTACTTCTCGGGTGCGGGTCAGGCGCACCAATTGTTTCTGCCCTGGCTCGATCCGCGCGACGGGCGGGCTGCCAATCACATCACGCTGGTTCTGGTATTGCTCTTCGAAACCACTCTGGCTCCAGGCAAACACGCGAATCTGCAGGCTCGCGGTTTCAGTCCCACGGTTTTCCAGCCACAGCGCGCTCGCCTGTTGATCGGCCTCCAGCACCGGGTCGATGGGCCAGATCAGCACCGAACTGGCCGCCTGCACAAGCCCCGCCGTGCACACCGCACTCAAGGCAATACCCGCGGCCCACAACCGCCGGGATGGTGAACGCATAACCCCACTCCTTATACCGATAGCCTTACCACGTCAGCTGCACCTGCAGCGTGTCGCTGTATGTCCCCCCAGGCTGATTGCCCGGCAATTGCACCCGCCCGTAGATCGGCAGGCTGATGTTGTTCGCATCGCTGTAGGCCACGTTGACGCTCTGGCCGATCCCCAGGCTCTGACTGAACGCCGCATCCTGAAACAACTGGTAGGCCACCCGCGCGCTACCGCTATTGAGCTGCAGATTGCGCCCGGTGCTGCTGTGCTGCCCGCCGTCGACGCTCATGCTCAGCGTCACCCCCGGCGTGCACTGCAAGGTCACGCCCCCCGTCAGCGCCGCCGTGACCGTGCTGGTGGCCAGGGCCGAATAACTGCCGTAGGTCAGCGCACCATAATTGGAGCTGCCGCCCACGATCAGGCAGCCCGGGATGATGGTCGCGCTCACCTGGAAACTCTGGCTGGTCACCGCCGACAACGGCAACGGCACCGCCAGCCCACAGGCCAGCAACGCTCTGAGCCACATTGCTAGAACGTCAGTTCCACGGCCACGGTGTCGGTGTAGGTGCCTGCCGGCAGCCCCGCTTTGCCCACCGCCCGACCATAGAGGTTGACGGTCTGTGCCACCCCGGTGCTGGTGGCGAGGGTGATCACACCGTCAATCGCCAGCAGCGCGGAATGGCCGCTGTCGGTGTAGAAATCGTAGGGCACGAAGTTGCCCGCACCGTCGGCCAATGCACGGCTGCCACCGGGGGACGCGCCGTCATGTGCACCGGCGCGCACCTTGACCGCTGGCGTAGTGCCACTGGAACACAGGATCGACAACGCGCCACCGGTGCCAGTACCGCCCAGCAACTGGGCATCGGCGTTGGTGAACAGGCTGTTGGTGGTGCCGAAATTCAAGCTACCGAAGTTCAACCCGGTAGCCGCGCCCGAACCGTTGACCTGGCAACTGGCGATCAATATCAGGCTGGAGGTGATCTGCCCGGTCACCGTAGTTGCGGCATTGAGGCTGGAGGCCATTGCCAGGCCCAGCGCACACACACCCAATCGCGAAACAAGTACATGCATGGTTTTCATCCTCTTGAGTTACCAGTCCAGTGTCACCGTCAACGTGTCGGTGTAGATCCCTGCCGGTAAGGCACTGGTATTTGCCACCACGGAGCCAAACACCGGGATCGGTATCTGGGTGCCCTTGGCCACGACAAAATTGCGTTGTTGCCCGATGCTATAGGTGCTGTGCCCCTGCGGGTCGGCGGACAGTCGATAAGGAATCATCTGGCGCCCATTGCTCAGGCGCCGAGTGGTGCCATCACCGTTGGTGCCGCCGTCGATGGTCACGGTGAAGCTCGAGACCGAGGGGTTGCACGACACCGCCAAGGGCGCCTTGTCGCCCGCGGTGACGCCAGCACCCAATGGATTGTTCCAGGTCGGACCCTGACTGCCGAAGTCGAGCATCGCCGTGCCGCCCGTGGGGTTGACCGGCGCGCTCTCCACGCTTTTGCTCACTTCGCAACTGGCGGTGATCACCAGCCGCGCCTGGATAAACCCGCTGGCGACAGCCGCCTGCACGTCATCTGCCAGCACCAGCAGGCCACCCATGGCCACCAGGGCCAGGCAACGGCTTACCATGTCACCGTCACCTTGAGCAGGTCGGTGTAGCGGCCGACGGCGGGGATCTCCTTGAGCGGCTCGATGCGACCATAGAGCGGCAGGTCGACGAAACCTGCGTCCGGCACCCGGCCGCTGAGCGGCACATCCACGGGCAACGGCACGCGCCGCGCCGCGTCGGCATAGATGCGATAGGGAATGGGCTGGGTCGATGTAGTAGCACTGAGGTAGCGCACTTCACCGGTGCCACCATGCAGGCCGCCATCGACGCGGACCTGGTACGGCGTGTCGGGGTTGCACTCCAGGCGCGGTTGGCGCTGGCTGATCAGCGCCGCACTCAGGGGCCCGGCCGGGTCATCCAGACGCGGGCCGCTGCCGAAATCCAGTACGCCCAATTGCTCGATACCAGCGCTGCGGGTGGTGCCCACCAACTGGCAGCCCCGCTGCACGTCGATACGCACCTCCACCTGGAGCTGTGCACCGTAAGCCGCGTTGCAGAGCATTGCGCCCATGACTGCCAATACTGCTCGTCCCTTCACTGCCCCAAATCCTTGTACACGGGTGACTGCTGTGTAGGAGGTTAGTCACTCAGCGAGAAACTGCCAGTCTGGACAGGATTGCCGGCGTGAGATGCTTTTTCGAGATAGCTGGCAGCGCCCTTCTCTATTGGTCAAAACGCGACGAGCGTCCTAAAGTGAGCGACCACCGAAATACAGAGTGACTTGCATTGGCCGCGCTTTCCCTGATCCGTCGCCTGCTCGGCCAAAAGCCCGGGCCCCTTGGCGCTTCGCCCATTCCCGCGTTTTTTCAGCAAAAGGCCGCGCAACAGGGTTACACCCTGAGCACCGGTCAAACCCGCGCAATTGCTGCCCTGGCCCGGGAAACCCAACAACTGCTCGTCGGCCAGCCCGCCCGCAGCCTGTACCTCCACGGCCCCGTAGGGCGCGGCAAAAGCTGGCTGCTGGACGGGTTCTTCCAGGCGTTGCCGATCGCCGAGAAGCAGCGCGTGCACTTCCATGATTTTTTCGCCCAACTGCATCGCGGCATGTTCACGCACCATGCGCAGGACGATGCCCTGGCCGCGACGCTCGATGAGCAGTTGGCAGGCTGCCGGGTGCTGTGTTTCGACGAATTCCACGTCCATGATATCGGCGATGCCATGCTGATCACGCGGCTGTTCAAAGCCCTGTTCGAGCGCGGTGTACTGGTGTTGGTGACGTCCAACTATGCGCCGCAAGGGTTGCTGCCCAACCCCCTGTACCACGAGCGCTTCAAGCCGGTGATCGACCTGATCGCAGCGCGCATGGAGGTGCTGGAAGTCAGTTCGCCCCAGGACTTTCGCAGCCTGCCCCAGGCCCGGAGCGCGCAACGTTTCACCTGCGGCCAATACGTCTGGCCGGGCACCCCGGGGCAGCGGGCGGCGCTCGACCTGCCCGCCGTAGACAGCCCGCCCCGCCCCCTGGGCGTCGGCCATCGGACTTTGATGTGCCGCCGCCATCAAGGGCGCAGCATTGCCTTCACCTTCAACGACCTGTGCGAACAACTGACGGCGGTGATGGACTACCTGCTGCTGTGCCAGGACTACGACCACTGGATCATCGACGGCCTGCCTCAACTGGCGAACTGCCCGATTGCCGTGCAGCAGCGCTTTATCAACCTGGTGGATGTGCTTTACGACCGCGACAAGCACCTGGTACTGATCGGCGAATTACCGCTCGAGGTTGCCTTGAGCGGCCAGGCCATCGACCTGGCCCGCACCGCCAGCCGTCTTGGACAATTGCAGCAGGCCCCCCCGCAACCCGCGTCCGACCCGGTATCATGAGCGCCTTCCACGCCTTCTTGCCGAGTGACCGCGCCGTTCATGAATACCCTCGCCCAACTCAAGGCCGGCCAATTGGCCGGCATCACGCGCCTGGACCTGTCCTGCGGGCTGACCGAATTCCCCCGGGAAATCTTCGAACTGGCCGACTCCCTGGAAATCCTCAACCTCAGCGGCAATGCCCTGCGCAGCCTGCCCGAGGACCTGCACCGCCTGCCGCACCTGCGTGTGCTGTTCTGTTCGGACAACCTGTTCACCGAACTGCCGGCGTGCCTCGGCCAATGCGCCAAACTGAGCATGATCGGCTTCAAGGCCAACCAGATCAGCCACGTACCCGCCGCCGCGTTGCCGCCGCTGTTGCGCTGGCTGATCCTGACCGATAACCGCATCAGCCAACTGCCCGAGGCATTGGGCGAACGGCCATTGCTGCAAAAACTGATGCTGGCCGGCAACCACCTGACGCACCTGCCGCAAAGCCTCGCCGACTGCCACAACCTCGAACTGCTGCGCATCGCCTCCAACCGCTTCACGCGCCTGCCGCAGTGGCTGTTGACGCTGCCGAGCCTGACCTGGCTGGCCTACGCCGGTAACCCGGTGGAAATGGCGGTGACGGTGGCGGGTGAATACACCACGCCGGACATTCCCTGGTCCGAACTGGAACTGGCCGAAGTACTGGGCGAAGGCGCGTCCGGCGTGATCCGCAAAGCACAGTGGACACCCTCAAACACACCCGTCGCCGTCAAGCTCTATAAGGGCAGCATCACCAGTGACGGCTCACCGCTGCACGAAATGCAGGCCTGTATCGCCGCCGGGCTGCACCCCAACCTGATCAAGGTCGAAGGCCGCGTGGTCGGCCACCCCGATGACCAGGCCGCCCTGGTGATGGACCTGATCGACCCGAGTTAC
This sequence comes from Pseudomonas sp. FBCC-B1565, assembly GCF_059133265.1. Lineage (NCBI taxonomy): Bacteria > Pseudomonadati > Pseudomonadota > Gammaproteobacteria > Pseudomonadales > Pseudomonadaceae > Pseudomonas > Pseudomonas sp. FBCC-B1565. Next base: position 2,392,922 of record NZ_CP101438.1, on the reverse strand, counting down.
CGCAACCTCGCGGCACTGCCGAGCCTGGCGTCGTGCACCCGGGATATCTACACGCCGGACACCCGTTTCAGCCTTGACGTGGCGTTGCGCATCGCCCGTGGCATCGCCTCGGTCGCGGCGCATCTGCACCGGCACGGCATCACCCATGGCGACCTGTATGGCCACAATATTCTGTGGAATGAAGCAGGTGACTGCCTGCTCGGGGACTTCGGCGCCGCGTCGTTCCATGCCACAGCGGACACCGAGGAAACCAGGGCGTTGCAGCGTATTGAAGTGCGCGCGTTCGGGATTTTGCTGGGGGAGTTGCTGGAGCGGGTTGAGGAACAGGTGAGCGGTGAATGGCTGACGCTACAAGCAAGGTGCTGTCAGCCCGATGTGCTGGCACGGCCTGGATTCGAAGAGATCGAAGCCATCCTGGCCTCTATCCAACTGCGCTGACCCGATGTGTGAGGGGGCAAGCCCCCTCACACATGTTGAAGGTTCAGCCCGCCAGGCCGACGAACATATCCTGCACGTCATCATGGTTGTCCAGGCCTTCGAGGAAGGCTTCGACTTCCGCCATCTGCTCATCGCTCAAACCGCTCACCGGGTTCTTCGAGAGGTAGCCAAGCTTGGCCGACAACACGGTGAAACCCTGCTCCGGCAAGGCTTTCTGCACGGCGTCGAGGTCGGTGGTCTCGGTAATGAACAGGGTGGTGCCCTCTTCTTCGCCTTCTTCGAAATCCTGGGCGCCGGCTTCAATGGCGGCCATTTCCGGATCGGCGTCCGGGCTGTCCGGCGAGGCTTCGATCAGGCCGACGTGGTTGAAGTCCCAGGCCACGGAACCGGAAGCGCCCAGCTGGCCCTTGCGGAACGCCACGCGGATTTCCGCCACGGTGCGGTTGATGTTGTCGGTCACGCACTCGACGATCAGCGGCACCTGGTGCGGGGCAAACCCTTCATAGGTCACGCGGTGGTACTGCACGGTTTCGCCGAGCAGACCGGCGCCTTTCTTGATGGCGCGGTCCAGGGTTTCCTTGGGCATCGAGGCCTTTTTGGCCTGTTCCACCACCAGACGCAGGTGCGCGTTGGTCGCGGTGTCGGCGCCATTGCGGGCGGCGATGGTGATTTCTTTCACCAGCTTGCCGAAGATCTTGCCCTTGGCATTGGCTGCCGCTTCTTTATGTTTGACTTTCCACTGTGCGCCCATGACTCACTCTCTTTATGTCCATCGCGCCGAAACGTCTACTGGCCGGCGCTTTGGGGGCAGAGTTTATAGCGCAAGAACGCATCGTTCCACCAAAAAACCGTCAGGGCGCCAACTCGAAAAACGCCTGGATCAGGCGCAATGCGCGGCGCCGTTCCATGCAGCCGAGCAGGTGACGGTTCACCAGGCCATCACCCTGGATCGGCACCGCGCACACCCGCGGGTCGGGGCTGACCTCCATCGACGACACCACCCCAACGCCCAATTCGGCAGCCACGGCTTCCGTCACCGCCTCGCGACTGTCCAGCTCCAGCAGCACCCTGGGCTGTACACCGGCAACGAGGCAAGCACCGTCAAACGTGCGCCGGGTGATGGAGCCGGGTTCACGCAGCACCATGATGACCTCATGCAGTTGCTCCAGCTGAACACCCTCGGCCTGCCTGACCCACGGATGCGCCACCGGCACCAGCGCGCAGATCCGCGATTCGGCCAACGGCTGCAAGTGCAGGCCATTGCGCGGCTCCACCTCGGTCAGTACCGCCACGTCCGCATGCTCGGACAGCAACGCCGCCAGGGTTTCCTGGGCGTTGCCAAGGCGCAGATTGACCGTGATCCCGGGATAACGCGCACGCAGGCTGGCAATCATCGGCATCACCAGGTGCGGACCGTCCGCCGCCACTTCCAGGCGCCCGGTGAGCAATTGGCGATTGGCTTCCAGCAGGGTCTGCGCCTCGTCCACCAGACCGAAGATCGCCCGAGTGATGGCCGCCAGGCGCGTGCCTTCCTCGGTCAGTTCCACGCGCCTGGCGGTGCGACGCAACAGCGCGATCTGGTAGTGCTCCTCCAGGGCCTTGATATGCCCGGTCACCGCCGGCTGGCTGATGAACAGCCGCGCCGCCGCACGGGTAAAACTGCCCTCGCGGGCCACCGCATCGAATGCACGCAGTTGGAACAGGTTCATAGCTATCGGCCTCACTGATAGCTCGCATAACAACAAACAATTTGATTGATGACAAGCCAAACTGCAATTTAGGCGCCGTAGATTCAACCGATGCTTCGCGAGGATTTGTAATGACGACGCCCATCCTGCTGACCCCCGGCCCCCTGACCACCTCGAACCGCACCCGCCAGGCCATGCTGGTGGATTGGGGCTCATGGGACGACCGCTTCAACCAGCTCACCGCCAGCGTCTGCGAACAGTTGCTGGCAATCATCGATGGCGCCGCCAGCCACCATTGCGTGCCCTTGCAAGGCAGCGGCACCTTTGCCGTCGAAGCGGCCATCGGCACCCTGGTCCCACGCGACGGCAAGGTGCTGGTGCTGATCAACGGCGCCTATGGCAAGCGCCTGGCGAAGATCTGCGAAGTACTGGGCCGCGAATTCAGCACCTTCGAAACCGCCGAGGACCAACCCACCACCGCCGCCGATGTGGACCGCCTGCTGCACGCCGACAAGGCCATTACCCACGTCGCGCTGATCCACTGCGAAACCAGCACCGGCATCCTCAACCCCTTGGCCGAGATCGCCCAGGTGGTGAAACACCACGGCAAGCGCCTGATCGTCGACGCCATGAGTTCTTTTGGTGCGCTACCGATCAACGCCCGCGAAGTACCGTTCGACGCATTGATCGCCGCTTCAGGCAAGTGCCTGGAAGGCGTGCCGGGCATGGGCTTTGTCTTCGTCGACCAACAGGCGCTGGCCGCCGCCCATGGCAACTGCCACTCCCTGGCAATGGACCTGTTCGACCAGCACAGCTACATGGCCAAGACCGGCCAATGGCGTTTCACCCCGCCGACCCACGTGGTGGCGGCCCTGCATGAAGCACTGCTGCAATACGCCGAAGAAGGCGGCCTGCGCGCACGTCATCAACGCTACGCCAATAACTGCCAGGCACTGCTGGACGGCATGGCCGAACGGGGCCTGCGCAGCTTCCTGCCGGCGGACATCCAGGCGCCGATCATCATCACCTTCCACGCCCCGCAGGACCCGCGCTACCACTTCAAGGACTTCTATGAACGGGTCAAGGCCAAGGGTTTCATTCTGTATCCGGGCAAACTGACCCAGGTGGAAACCTTCCGCGTGGGCTGCATCGGCCATGTCGATGCCAGCGACATGCACGCCGCCGTCACCGCCATCGCTGACGTACTGCAGGCCATGGGTATTACCCTTTCATCGATTGGAGCACACGCATGAACTATCAAAACCCCAACACCCTGCAAGCCGTGATCCTCGATTGGGCCGGCACCGTGGTCGACTTCGGCTCCTTCGCACCCACGCAGATTTTTGTCGAAGCCTTCGCCGAATTCGACGTGCAAGTCTCCATCGAAGAAGCCCGTGGCCCGATGGGCATGGGCAAGTGGGACCACATCCGCACCCTGTGCGACCAGCCGCAAGTCGCCGAGCGCTACCGCAACGCCTTCGGCCGCACGCCCACCGACGATGACGTGACGGCCATCTACCAGCGCTTCATGCCGTTGCAGATCGAGAAGATCGCCGAACACTCGGCGCTGATTCCCGGCGCCCTCGACACCCTCGCCCGTTTGCGGGTGCAAGGCATCAAGATCGGTTCGTGCTCCGGCTACCCCAAGCAAGTGATGGACAAGGTGGTCGCACTGGCCGCCACCAACGGCTATATCGCCGACCACGTAGTTGCCACCGACGAAGTGCCCAACGGTCGCCCATGGCCAGCCCAGGCCCTGGCCAACGTGATTGCGCTGGGCATCGACGATGTGGCGGCGTGCGTGAAGGTCGACGACACCGTGCCGGGCATCCTCGAAGGCCGCCGCGCCGGGATGTGGACCGTCGCCCTGACTTGCTCCGGTAATGCCCTGGGCCTGACCTACGAACAGTTCCGTGCACTGGACGCTGCCACACTGGCCAGCGAGCGCAAGCGCATCGAGGCGATGTTCGCAGGTTCACGGCCGCACTACCTGATCGACACCATCAACGACCTGCCTGCGGTCATCACCGACATCAATGCGCGCCTGGCCCGTGGGCAAATGCCGCAGAGCTACTGATAGAGGTCAACATCACGGCACTTACCCCAGGCAAACCGCTCAAAACCGGCATACAGTAGAAGGACTCCATCGCCAAAGAATGGAGGTTTGCCCTGATGAGTGAGGAACCCAGCGATGCCGTGGAAAAACTCCGATACACGCTACAGCACCATGTCGATTGCGTTGCACTGGTTGATGGTGGTGCTGCTGGCGGTGGTCTACGCCTGCATTGAGTTACGCGGCCAGTTTCCCAAAGGCAGCGGTGCGCGAACGTTGATCGTCGAGATGCACTTCATGTTCGGCCTTACCGTGTTTGTGCTGGTGTGGTTGCGCCTGTTCGCACGCAGCCTGGGAGTGGCGCCGAAGATCGTACCGGCGCCGCCGCCATGGCAGAGCCTGTTGGCGACGCTGATGCACGTTGCGCTGTACGCGTTGATGATCGGCATGCCGATTGCGGGTTGGCTGATTGTCAGCGCCGAGGGGCATTCGGTGATGTTCTATGGCATGGAATTGCCGCCGCTGATCGCGGAAAACAAGGCGCTGGCCAAGCAGATTGAAGGCTGGCATGTGCTGTTCGGCAAGATCGGCTACTGGTTGATCGGGCTGCATGCGCTGGCCGGGATCGCCCACCATTACATCCTGCGGGACAACACCGCGTTGCGGATGATGCCGGGCAAGCGCGCTAACCCTTGAAGCCTCGCTGGCCTTGCAGCCCGCCGGTGTGGACGAAGACCAGGCGAGTGCCGGGGGCGAAGCGCCCGGCTTCGATCCGGGTCTTCAAGGCCAGTAACGCCTTGCCGGTGTAAAGCGGCTCCAAGGGTACGCCGCAGGCCTGCTGGGTGGTGTCGATGAAGTCGAGCAACTCGGGGTCGACTTTGGCGAAGCCACCTCGACTGGCGTCCAGCAGTTCATAGCCTCCCTGCACGATGGCCTCGACGTTCTGCGCCACACCGTGATCGTCCGGCACCGCCATGGCGCCGTACACCGGGTGCGCGCCCGCCTCTGCCAGTGCCAGGCCGCCCAGCGTGGTGCCGGTGCCTGCGGCCAGCCACCAGCCGTCGTAGTCCGCCCAGCCCACGCTGTGCAACTGTGCACGCACCTGCTCGACCAGCACCGCGCAACCCAGGGCGCCCTCCCGACCACCGCCGCCCTCGGGCACAGGGTGCAGGTGGGGATACTGCTCACGCCACGGCAACCAGAAACCGGGTTCATGCCGCACGCGATAGCCGCCATAGCCCAGCCAATGCAGCTGCATGCCGAAGGCTTTCAGGTCGAGAACGGTGGGGGTGTCTTGCGGGTGCCCGCGCAGCAGGCCGACGGTGGGGAAACCGAAGCGTGTGCCGGCGGCCGCCAATGCATGCAGATGGTTGGAATAAGCCCCGCCCAGGCTGATGAGGCCGCGAGCGGCTTGCGCCTGCGCCAGGTGCCCGGTGAGCTTGAACCACTTGTTGCCGCTGATCAGCGGGTCGATGCGGTCCAGGCGCAACACGGCCAGCTCGACACCTCTGAGCCAATCCAGGTGCAGCGGTTCAAGCGGTGCGTGGGGAAGCCAATCGAAGGGACCCATCGGGCGGGATCTGCATGAAAAACGGGGCGGTAGTCTACCACCGCCCCGGCCAGGGTCTTACAGCTCGGCGGCGAGGCGCGAGCCCTGGTTGATGGCGCGCTTGGCGTCCAGCTCGGCCGCCACATCGGCGCCGCCGATCAGGTGCACGTTCTGGCCGGCGGCGAGCAGGCCGTCCTGCAGTTCGCGCAGTGGGTCCTGGCCGGCGCAAATCACGATGTTGTCCACCGCCAGCACCTGGGGTTCGCCTTCGGCGCCAATGCGAATATGCAGGCCTGCATCGTCGATCTTCAGGTACTCGACACTGTTGAGCATCTGCACCTGCTTGTTCTTCAAGCCGGTGCGGTGGATCCAGCCGGTGGTCTTGCCCAGGCCGTCGCCGACCTTGGAGGCCTTGCGTTGCAGCAGGAACACGTCACGCGCCGGTGCATGGGGTTGCGGCTTGATCCCGGCCACGCCGCCACGGGCTTGCAGCCGGGTGTCGATGCCCCATTCCTTCCAGAATGCTTCGCGGTCCAGGCTGGTGGAAACGCCCTGGTGCACGAGGAATTCCGACACGTCGAAACCAATACCACCCGCGCCGATCACCGCCACACGCTTGCCGACCGGTTTGCGCTCCAGGATCACATCCAGGTAGCTCAGCACCTTGGCGTTGTCGATGCCCGGAATCGCTGGGGTACGCGGTGCGATACCGGTGGCCAGGATGATCTCGTCGTAGCCACCCGCCGCCAGTTGCGCCACATCCACGCGGGTGTTGAGGCACAGCTCCACATGGGTGGTCTGCAATTTGCGTTTGAAGTAGCGCAGGGTTTCGAAGAACTCTTCCTTGCCCGGCACCCGCTTGGCGATGTTGAACTGGCCGCCGATCTCGCTGGCGGAGTCGAACAACGTCACCTGGTGGCCACGCTCGGCGGCCACCGTTGCGGCGGCCAGGCCGGCAGGACCGGCACCCACCACGGCAATCTTCTTGATCTGCTTGACCGGCAGGTAGTTGAGCTCGGTTTCGTAGCACGCCCGTGGGTTGACCAGGCAAGTGGTCAGCTTGCCGCCAAAGGTGTGGTCCAGGCAGGCCTGGTTGCAGCCGATGCAGGTGTTGATTTCATCGGCGCGGCCGGCGGCGGCCTTGTTGACGAACTCCGGGTCGGCCAGGAACGGGCGCGCCATGGAGACCATGTCGGCATCGCCCTCGGCAAGAATCTGCTCGGCGATTTCCGGGGTGTTGATGCGGTTGGTGGTGATCAGCGGAATCTGCACTGCACCGCGCAACTTGGCGGTGACTTTGCTGAACGCGCCACGCGGCACCTTGGTGGCAATCGTCGGGATGCGCGCTTCATGCCAGCCGATACCGGTGTTGATGATCGTCGCACCGGCGCCTTCGATGGCCTTGGCCAACTGCACGATCTCTTCCCAGGTGCTGCCACCTTCCACCAGGTCGAGCATCGAGAGGCGGAAGATGATGATGAAATTCGGGCCCACGGCCTCACGCACGCGGCGCACGATTTCCACGGCCAGGCGCATGCGATTTTCGTAGCTGCCACCCCAGCGGTCGGTGCGATGGTTGGTATGGGCGGCGAGGAACTGGTTAATGAAGTAGCCTTCGGAACCCATGATTTCCACGCCGTCGTACTCGGCGACCTGGGCCAGCAGCGAGCAGGTGACGAAATCCTGGATCTGCTTTTCGATGCCCTCTTCGTCCAGTTCCTTGGGCTTGAACGGGTTGATCGGCGCCTGGATCGCACTCGGCGCGACCTGTTTGGGGCTGTAGGCATATCGGCCGGCGTGGAGGATCTGCATGCAGATCTTGCCACCCGCCGCGTGCACCGCCTGGGTCACGATCTTGTGTTTCTGCGCTTCTGCGTCGGTGGTCAGCTTGGCCGCGCCGGCATACACACCACCCTCGTCATTCGGGCCGATGCCGCCGGTGACCATCAGGCCCACACCGCCCCGGGCGCGCTCGGCAAAATAGGCAGCCATGCGTTCGAAACCGCCGGGTTTCTCTTCCAGGCCGGTGTGCATCGAGCCCATCAGGGTACGGTTGCGCAAGGTGGTAAAACCCAGGTCCAACGGGGCCAGCAGATGCGGGTAGGCAGCAGCGGTCATGGTCAAGCTCCACAACGGATCATCACGGGGTGTGACGGGCTCGTGCGGCCCGCCATCGGTTTATGTCCCACAGACTAAAAGGCGGTGGATGACGGCTCAATGACTGAAACTGACAAGTTATTGATCCAAATGCACAGCGCCCCTTGGCAAGCCCGCCCATGGGCCCTACCCTAGTCGGCGAACCCTGCACACGGTCTGTTGTCTGTTCCCCCATGCGTAAACTTCTTGCTTTTACCGTCTCCCTGGCGCTGGTTGCCGCCATCGCCGCGTATCTGGTCTGGACCCAGGAGCGCCCCGTGGCGCATTACCTGTCGGACCTTCGGATCACCCTGGCCGTCAACGAAGGCCTGCCTGCTGACCGCGGCAACCTGCTGGGCATCCAGCCGGAGCTGTTTCCCGCCGACTACCAGAGCCTGGAACGCCTGCACCTGAAGCTCGCGGCCTACCTGCAAAAAGCCCGGGACCAGGGGCTGATCAACGACAAGACCATCGTGGTGCTGCCCGAACATATCGGCACCTGGCTGATGCTCACCGGCGAAAAGAACGAGGTGTACCAGGCGCTCCATGTGAAGGATGCGATGAACTGGCTGTCGGTCAGCAACCCGCTGCTGTTCGCCCGCGCCTGGATCAGCGCCACCGGCGACAACCGCACCGACGACGCCTACCTGCGCATGAAAGCCTCGGGCATGGCGCGGGACTACCAGCTGTTGTTCGGCGGTCTGGCCAAGGAGTTCGGGGTCACCCTGGTGGCCGGCTCGATCACCCTGCCCAACCCCAGCGTCAGCCAAGGGCAACTGCAGGTCGGCCATGGCGCCTTGTATAACGCCAGCGTGGTATTTGCCGCTGACGGGCTACCGATCGGTGACCCGCAGCGCCAGCTCTACCCGATCTACGATGAGCGCGGCTTCATCAAGCCCGGCGATGAAAACGTCGTCAGCGTGGTCGACACCCCGGCCGGGCGCCTAGGTGTACTGGTCGGCAGCGACAGCTGGTACCCGGACAACTACCGCAAGCTCAACGAACAAGGCGCGCAATTGATCGCGGTGCCAGCCTTTGTGCTGGGGCGCGACACCTGGGACCGCCCTTGGCGCGGCTTCAAAAGCGTGTCCACCCCGACCGAAATCAGCCTCAAGCCCGAAGAACTCAGTGAGGGCGAAGCCTGGCGCCGTCTTACGCTGATCAGCCAACAGCCGATCAGCCAGGCCAGCGCCGGCATGAGCGTGTTCCTGCGCGGGCAGTTCTGGGACCTGGGCACCGCCGGGCACAGCTTTCTCAGCAGCAACGGGCAAATCAGCGCCGATGGCGAGGCCCGTGGCGCGCGCTTGTTGAATATCTGGTTGTGAAACCGGTACGGCTGGGGGACCTGTCGGTGGGCTTCGTGCACAGCCTGGCCGATGCCATCCACAGCCACGGCCTGGACCCGCAGCCGCTGCTGCTGCAATACGGACTCGACCCGGCGCGCCTCGCCGAAGCCGGTGCACGCTTGTCGATCCCGCGCTACATGCGCCTGGGCCACGCCGCCATCCAGCTCACCGGCGACCCAGGCCTGGGCCTGCGCATGGGCCAGCTCAGCCGCTTGAGCCAGGCGGGGCTGGCCGGTGTCACCGCGGCCCAGGCGCCCACTGTGCGGGAGGCGGCGCGCGCGCTGACCCGCTTCGAGGCGCTGTATGGCTCCAACTATCGCGGGCAGTCGAGCTTCGTCGAGGATGCCGAGGGCGCCTGGTTGCGCTTCTACTCCATCAGCCCCTACAACGCCTACAACCGCTTCGTGGTGGACTCGATCATCGCCGGCTGGCTGCATCAGTTGTCGAGCCTGGCCCAGCAACCGGTGCAGGCGCAGCGCATCGACATTGAGTTCGAGGCGCCGGAGTACAGCGAACGCTACGACGCGCTGGGAGACGTTCACTTCGGCGCCGACGCGAATCAACTGCGCCTCGACCAGCACACCCTGGCCCTGCGCAACCCGCAGCACTGCCCCAGTACCTGGAACCTGTTGTTGCAGCTGTGTGAGCGAGAGTTGGAGCAACTGACCCGCACCCGCAGCCTGCGCGAGCGCATTACCCGTTTGCTCGGGCCGATGCTCAATGGCGGCCGGGAACCCGACCTCGAAGAAGTGGCGGCACGCTTGAAGCTGCCGACCTGGACGCTGCGCCGCAAACTGGCCGATGAAGGCACTCAGTTTCGCGCGATTCTCAACGATACCCGCCGCGACCTGGCCATGACCTACATTCGCGATACGGAACTGGCGTTCGGCGAGATCGCCTACTTGCTCGGTTTTGCCTCGGCCCAGGCATTTCAACGGGCGTTCAGGCGGTGGAACAACCAGACCCCAGGGGAATTTCGCCGCAGTCAGCGGCATTCCGCCTGAAGTCTTTTTTACAGCTCTGTTGCATCGTCTGCCGGTTCCAGCGGGTCCAACTCAATCGCGTGGTACTCGAGCAGTTCTTCCTGGTAATCGTCCATGCCGGACTCCTTCTTGCGTTAACAGGGGTTGCAGATAAATGACCTGCATCACCAGCCTAAAGTGCCGTGATGACGAAAAAATGTCGACGTCATGACGTTCCTGCACTCAAGGATTAAACGTAGCAGCGTTGCAGGGATTTAGCACCTGACGACCGAGGAACTATTGCAATCATTGCAATTGCAATCAAATACAGATTTACATTAGGGTATGGGCATTCGTCGCCAAGTGACCCTCTCCATGACCGCCGCTACCGCACACGCCGCGCAGCTCTGTATCGACGCCTTGAGCACTGCCACCTCCGCCAGCCGGTCACCGTTGCACACCGTGATCAGCATGGCCAGCACCCTCGAATCCAGCCGCCAGGCCTGGGTGATCCACGGCCAGTCGCGCTCCCGACGCGAGGGTAACTGGCCCGCCTGGTTCGCCCGCAACGCCGTGGAAAAACCCTTGCTGTACCTGCACAGCGCGCACTCCGCGGCACAGTTGAGCGCGCTGTCGAACGTTACCCGGCAGCGCGGCATCCTGTGCAACGACAGTGAAAACCAGCCTTCGCGCTGGCCCAAAGGTGCACAGCCGTCCTTGCCGTTGTGGCTGGCCACTCATCCACGCTGTACCCCGTATGACCCGGCCTCAGGGGAAGAAGCCCGCGCAATTGTGCTGGCGGCCTTGCGAAGCCTGTATGTCGATGGCAAGCCCGGTTTCTATTACCTCGCGTTGCATGATCAGGACAGCGCAGCGCCCTTGAGCGAGCAGGACCGAGAGGCCGCGCTCAAGGGCATGTACCCACTCCAGTGCAACAGCCCCTTCGACGTGCGATTGCTCGGCGCAGGCCGCGCGCTTGACGAGGTGGTACACGCCAGGCGCTTGCTCAAACAGGACTGGAACATCAGCGCGCAGCTATGGAGCTGCCCCAGCTACACACGACTGGCCCGCGAGGCAGCCGGCGCTGAACGCTGGAATCGCTTGCACCCCAGGCTGCCCAAGCGCGGTTGCCATTTGCGTGATTGCCTGGCGGGGAGTGCTGCGCCGGTGATTGCGGTAACTGGCTATCCGCAGGCGATTGTCGATCAGTTAGGGGCGTACATGGATGCACGCTTTGTGGCACTGGGCGCGGGGTCGGTACAGGCGGCGGCACCGAGTCGATATTGGATCGTGGTATCGGCGCTCAGGGCCTTGGCGGATGAAGGGCGGATCGGCACACGGCAAGTGCAGGACGCGATGAAGCGCTATGCACTGGAATGCGAGTGACGGCAAGGCAGCGCCGTGGGGTTTCAGATTTTGCGGCGACTGCGGGTCTGCACGCCCGCGTCCATCGCCAGCCCGGCGGTGCGCTCCAACGCGTCGGCAAAGCCCTGGCGCTGCTCGGGCTCAATCTGCGACAGAAACAACTCATCCACCGTGCTTTCGTAGATCTTCCACATCTTTTTACGCAGCACCCGACCGGCCTCGGTGATCGAGGCAAACGCCGCGCGGCCATCGCCGTCGGAGCGGGAACGCACCACCAGACCGTCCTTTTCCAGACGGTCGACCAGTCGCGTGAGGTTGTAGCGTTCGATGGCGAGCACATCGGCCAATTCGTGCATGCGGCGGGTGCCGTCGGGGCCGCTTTCCAGGCCCCATAGCGCGTCGTACCAGGCGTACGGCGGCAGGTCCGCCTCAGCCAGGCGACGCTCGATTTCACGGATGACGGTCCTGTGGGCCCTGACAAAACGGAACCATACATCTGGCTCTTTCGACGACATGCAACACCATCCGGGGAATTTCAAGAAGGTTGCAATAGTAGCTCATCCCGCGCTAGATTCGGCCATGTAGTTGCAATTGCAATTACATTTGCCGGCACTCCCACAAAGAGCCCGCCACTTCAAACCTGCCTACCCTGGAGCCTCACATGACCCCGAACAACGCAGTCAGACGCGACGACGACCCACAGGAAACCCGCGAGTGGCTGGAGTCCATCGAGTCGGTGTTGTCCACCGAAGGCCGCCCGCGCGCGCACTACCTGATCGATCAGTTGCTGGATTTCGACGTGGCGCGGCATGGCGACTTCTACGGGCGGGTGACCACGCCGTACGTCAATACCATCCCGGTGGACCGCCAGTTGCCCTACCCCGGCAACCTGGCCATCGAACGCCGTACCAATGCGTTTATCCGCTGGAATGCCATGGCAATGGTGTTGCGTGCAGGCAAGCACTCAGGGGTCGGTGGGCATATCGCAACCTATGCGTCAGCCGCCGTGCTGTACGACGTCGGTTTCGACCACTTCTTCCATGGCCGTACCGAGCGCTTTGACGGCGACCTGGTGTACATCCAGGGCCATTCCTCCCCGGGCATTTATGGGCGCGCCTACCTGGAAGGCCGCATCAGCGAAGCGCAACTCGACAACTTCCGCCGTGAGGCCGGTGGCGAGGGTATTTCGTCCTACCCGCACCCACGGCTGATGCCGGACTTCTGGCAATTCCCCACCGTGTCCATGGGCCTCGGCCCGATCACGGCCGCTTACCAGGCGCGCTTCATGCGCTACCTGGAATTGCGTGGCCTCAAGCAACACCAGGGGCGCAAGGTCTGGGCCTTCCTCGGTGATGGCGAAATGGACCAGCCGGAATCCCTGGCCGCCATCTCCCTGGCTGGGCGCGAGAAGCTCGACAACCTGATCTTCGTGGTCAACTGCAACCTGCAACGCCTGGACGGCCCGGTGCGCGGCAATGCCAAGGTGATCCAGGAGTTCGAAAGCCTGTACCGCGCCGCCGGCTGGAACGTGATCAAAGTGATCTGGGGCGGCGGTTGGGATGCCCTGCTGGACAAAGACCACAGCGGCCTGCTGCGCCAACGCATGATGGAATGCGTGGACGGCGACTATCAGAACTACAAGTCGCAGAACGGCGCTTATGTGCGAGAACATTTCTTCGGCAAATACCCGGAGTTGCTGGCATTGGTTGCGGATATGTCCGACGACGAAATCTGGAAACTCTCACGGGGCGGGCATGACCCGGACAAGGTCTACAACGCCTATGCCGCCGCTGTGCGCCATAGCGGCCAGCCTACGGTGATCCTGGCGAAGACCGTCAAGGGCTTCGGCATGGGTGAAGCCGGCGAAGGGCAGAACATCAACCATCAATTGAAGAAGATGGGCGCAGATGCGGTGAGAGCCTTCCGCGATCGTTTTGGCCTGGACGTCGCGGACGAGCAACTCGCCGACATTCCCTACCTCAAGCCCGCCGCCGACAGCGAAGAAGCGCTTTACTTCGCGGCGCGCCGCCAGGCGCTGGGCGGCTATGTGCCGGCACGCCACAGTGCGGTCGAACCCTTGCAGATTCCCGAACTTGCCGCCTTTGCTACCCAGCTCAAGGACACCGGCGAACGGGCGATCTCCACCACCATGGCCTTTGTGCGCATCCTCGGCACCCTGCTCAAGGACCCGCACCTGGGCAAACTGATCGTGCCCATTGTGCCGGATGAGTCGCGCACCTTCGGCATGGAAAGCCTGTTCCGTCAGATTGGCATCCACTCTGCCGTAGGCCAACTCTACACCCCGCAGGACGCAGGGCAACTGAGCTACTACAAAGAGAGCAAGGACGGACAGATCCTGCAGGAAGGCCTGAATGAATCCGGCGCCATTTCCTCGTGGATTGCGGCCAGTACGTCCTATAGCAACCACGGCTTGATGACGGTGCCGTTCTATATCTTCTATTCGATGTTCGGTTTCCAGCGGGTGGGTGATCTGGCCTGGGCTGCCGGCGATGCACGGGCACGCGGCTTCCTGCTGGGGGCCACCGCCGGCCGCACCACGCTGATGGGCGAAGGTTTGCAACATGACGATGGGCACAGCCATATCCTGTCGTCGGTGATTCCGTGCTGCGTTTCCTACGACCCGACCTTTGCCTACGAGCTGGCGGTGATCATTCGCGAAGGCATGCGGCGGATGTACGTGGAACAGGAAGACATCTACTACTACATCACCCTGCTCAACGAAAATTACCCGCACCCGGCGATGCCCGAAGGGGTGGAAGACGGGATTCTCAAGGGCATGTACCCGCTCAAGGCCAGCAAGCAGGCCCAGGTGCAACTGATGGGCAGTGGCTCAATCCTGCGTGAGGTGATCGCCGCGGGCGAGCTGCTTGAGCAGGACTTCGGCGTGCACAGCACCGTGTGGAGCGCCACCAGCCTCACCGAATTGCGCCGCGACGGGCATGCAGCCGAACGCTGGAACCTGCTGCACCCGCAGAGCGAGCCACGGGTGAGTTATGTGGAGCACTGCCTGGCCGGGCAGGCGGGGCCGGTGGTGGTGACGACGGACTACATGAAGCTATTCGCCGATCAGATCCGCCCCTTTGTCCATGGCCGACGCTTTGTGGCCCTGGGCACCGACGGCTTCGGACAATCGGATACCCGTGAAACCCTGCGCGCGTTCTTCGAAGTGGACCGGCATTTCATCGTGCTGGCAGCCCTGAAGGCGTTGGCGGATGACGGCGTGATAGGTCGTGAAAAAGTCAGTGAAGCCATCAGCCGCTACGGGATCGACGTCGACAAGGTCAACCCCGTGGCGGTCTGAGTTACTGCGCAGGCGTCGGCAGGGGCGGAATCGCTTCTGTCGGTGCCGGCAGGTCCGGGTTACTGGTAGCGGGTGCAGGCTCAGGCTGTGGCGCGAGCGGTGCGGCCTCGGCAGGCGGTGTGACGGGCTGGGACACGGCAGGCTCTTCCTTCGGCGGCTCGGTTTTCTCTGCCGCCGGTGCGGTTTTAGGTTCCGGCACACCCAGCTCGGCTTTCGGCTGCTCGGGGATATGCGCGGCCTTCTTCACTTCCTGAGGCAGGAACACGTCCACCAGCGCAAAGTAGCGCTCGTAGAATTTCGGCGCCGAAACGGTCTCGCTCGCCACCTTCACCATGGAATCATCGGTGGAACCGATCGGCATCGATACCGACCCCAGCACGCCCACACCCAGGCTCGCGGAGTTGTTGACCTTCTTCAGCGCGTAACGGTCCTGCAAGGCGTTGGCGAACATGGTCGAGTGATTGGTGCCTTTGCCATCGTCGGCACACACCACGTTGAAGCTGATCTGCAGGTGGGTCTCGCCGGTCTGCTGGAAGCTCTTGTTGCCCACCACCAGTTTCGGATCGCTGCTGGTGATGATGTAGCCCTGGCTCAGCAAGGCACGTCGCGCCGCTTCGCACGCCGCCACATCGGTGACCGGGTAATCGCGGGAAAACGTACCGGAGTCGTCGAAATTCTCATGTTCATAAATGGCGGTCTTGGGTGACGAGCAGCCCGCGGCGCCCGCCAGCACCAGCGCCAGCCCGAGGCTACGCAAGTGAAATGATGTCGACATTGAAAATCCTGAGGAAAACGGTCCGGGCGGTATTGTGCAACAGAACGAGGCCTTGGCGCGCGCATTCCTGTCGGTAAAACGTCACAGCCCTACCTCGTACCGGCCGTAGGAAAAAGCCCTGCACACATATGATCAATAAACACGCGCAATTTGACCGAAGCATGGCGACTTGATGGCCATAACATCCAGAAACTGCCCCGGTGTTCCAGGCAGTCATCCAGCACCCTTTGCAGCCGCCCCTCCTGGACGGCCTGATTGACCATGTAGTCTGGCAGGCAAGCGATCCCCAACCCTTCGAGTACCACATGCTTGAGCGACTCGATCGTGGTGCTGACCAACGGGGTGCGCAGGACTGGCTCCGAGGCGCCGGGCGCCAGGCGTAACGGCCAGGGCTCCAGCTTGCCGGTGGCGCAGAACTTGTGGCGCAGGCAGGCATGCCCGTTCAAGTCCTGCGGCTGCTGTGGCGTACCGTGCTGGCGGAAATAGGCCGGCGTGCCCACCAGCACCAACTGGTAGTGTCCCAGATGGCGCGCCATCAAGCGCGAATCTTCTGGCTTACCGGTACGAATCACCGCATCGAACCCTTCTTCGATCACGTCCACCATGCGGTCGGAAAAATCCACATCCAGCTCGATCTCCGGGTAGGCGCGCATGAAGTCGCTGAGCACCGGCATTAGCAAGCCGCGCACCTGCGGCACGCTGATGCGCAACGTGCCACGGGGCGTAGCGCTGGCGTCCGTCAGTTCCCGCTCGGCCGCCTCGACCTCGGCCAGGATCCGCCGCGAACGCTCCAGGAACAGCGCACCTTCACTGGTCAAGGTGATGCTGCGAGTGCTGCGGTGAAACAGCCGCACGCCGAGGCGCTCTTCCATCCGCGCAATGCTTTTGCCGACGGCCGACGACGACACGCCCAGCACACGCCCGGCGACGGTGAAGCTACGCGTTTCTGCCACCTGAACGAATACAGAGAGGCTACCCAGACTGTCCATGAGCGAGTCCCTGGAAATTGCGGACTCCAACGTCCGATAAGTTCGGAACCTTAGCCTGTTTTTCCGTAGACCACAGCCCCCTACTCTGTCGACTTGCCCATTTGCATGGATAGAGCGCGATGACCTCCCTCACCGATTCCGCCGTGACTGCCCGAAAAGAAACACTGCCGCTGGGAGGATTACTGGCCCTGGCCAGCGCCGGCTTTATCACTATCCTCACCGAAGCCATGCCCGCCGGGCTCCTGCCGCAGATGGGCGACGGCCTCGGCGTATCGCCCGCGCTGGTCGGCCAATTGGTTACGCTGTACGCCCTGGGTTCGCTGCTGGCGGCCATTCCGCTGACGCTGTTGACCCGAGGCTGGCGACGCCGCCCCTTGCTGCTGGTCGCAATCGGCGGCTTTGCCCTGGTCAACAGCGTGACCGCGCTCTCCAGCCACTATGGGCTGACCCTGGTGGCGCGCTTCCTGGCCGGTGTATTCGCCGGACTGCTGTGGGCGCTGTTGGCAGGCTATGCCAGCCGAATGGTCGCGCCCCACCTGCAAGGCCGGGCCATCGCAGTCGCGATGCTGGGCGCACCGCTGGCCCTGTCGCTGGGTGTTCCAGCCGGCACCTTTCTGGGGGCTGCGGTTGGCTGGCGCCTGAGTTTTGCAATCATGACCGGCCTGACGCTGGTGCTACTGATCTGGGCACGCCTGCAACTGCCGGATTTCGCCGGTGAACCGGCGGGGAAACGCTTGGGGCTGCTTCAAGTGTTCAGCTTGCCGGGTATTCGTCCGGTGCTGTGGGTGACTTTTACCTACGTGCTCGCCCACAACATTCTCTACACCTACATCGCGCCGCTGCTGGTGCCGGCGCGGATTGCCGCCGATATTGACCAGGTCCTGCTGGTGTTCGGCCTTGCCGCGTTGCTGAGCATCTGGCTGGCGGGTGTATTGATTGATCGGTGGTTACGCCCGTTGCTGCTGATCAGTTGTGCGCTGTTCGGTCTGGTCGCCTTGGCGCTGGCGTTCTGGATGAACCTGCCGGCGGCTATCTACCTCGCGGTCGCGCTGTGGGGCCTGGCGTTCGGCGGCCTGCCTGCGTTGCTGCAAACCGCACTGGCCAAATCGGCAGGCGAATCGGCGGACGCCGCACAATCGATGCTGGTGACCGTGTGGAACCTGGGCATCGCAGGCGGCGGACTGGTGGGCGGTGTGTTGCTCCAAGGCTGGGGCGTCGGCGCATTCACCTGGGCGGTTGTGCTGCTGATGCTACTGGCCCTGGCCGGCGCGTTACAGGCGGCGCCCCAACAACTGGCCCGGCCACCCTTCAAGGTCGAACGTTGAAATACGCTGATACCCGCACGCCTCGTAAAAACGCACCAGGTCGCCCGTGCCGCCGGCGTAACAGTCCACGCGCAGGCGCTTGACCCCGGCAGCGCGGGCACGCTCATCGGCGAAAGCCAACAGCTGCCGACCCAACCCACGCGCACGTGCATCACGTGCGGCGATCAGCAAACGCACATAGACTTCCGGCTCAGACGCTGGCGGTACGTAAGGCATGGGCTCGCCCAGCACAAGTGCCGCCAGCAACCGCCCCTCAGGCGTTTCAACCACCCAGGCACCGGGCATGGCACACGCGTCTGTGACTTGCGCTACCCGCCGGGGCAATGCGGACCAGGGCGTGGTGCCCCATTGGGCGTTATTACCCATCCCGACAAACCAGGCAATCACCTCGTCAAACACCTGCAGCACGGCCGGGGCATCCGCTGCGCTGGCATGACGGATCACCCAGCCTTCTTTTCCTTGAATAGACACGCGCGAAACTCCTTGGTCGGCGATAACGAATGACCAGTCTAGCGCACATAAAAAAGCCCCCGGTCTTTTCAGGCCGGGGGCTTTTTATTCAAACCGACATCAGAACTTCTTGATGTCAGCCTTGGTTTCCAACTGCTTGCGGTAGGCCGCGAAGTCCTGCTGGCCGACACGGGAGGCGAGGAAGCGGCGGTATTGCGCCTTTTCTTCGTCCGTTGGCGCAGCGGCCTCGTTGACGCCGTTCAGGCGCACGATGACCAGGCTACCATCCGCCAGGGTTACAGTGGTAAAGGTCGGCTTGTCCTTGGCCGCAGGCTTGGGCATGCGGAACACGGTTTGCAGCACGGCGGGGTCGATCGCTTCCTGGCTACGGGTAGCCGCTTCAGTGACCTTCCAGGCCTGGCCGTCGACCGGCTGGTTCAGCGGGGTCTTGCCATCACGCAAGCTGGCGATCAGCTCGTCAGCGTGAGTCTTGGCAGCCGCGCTGGCGCGCTCCTTGGCCATCTGCGTGCGAATCGCCGCTGCGACGCTTTCCAGCGGCAGTTGCGAAGGCTTCAGGTGCTCTTTGGCACGCAGCACGATGATGGTTTCCGGGTCCAGCTCGATGGCGCTGCTGTTGGCACCCTCATCCAGCACTTCCGGGCTGAAC
This sequence comes from Pseudomonas sp. FBCC-B1565, assembly GCF_059133265.1. NCBI lineage: Bacteria > Pseudomonadati > Pseudomonadota > Gammaproteobacteria > Pseudomonadales > Pseudomonadaceae > Pseudomonas > Pseudomonas sp. FBCC-B1565. Next base: position 2,373,857 of record NZ_CP101438.1, on the reverse strand, counting down.
GCAGCGGTGACCACGGCGCGGTTGGCCGCAACACCTTCGCCACCTTCACGGCCAAACGGCGCGGAGGTGTGTACGGTCAGTTTCAGGTCGGACGCCGGCTGGGCCAGGTCGGAGGCTTCAAATGCCGCATCTTCCAATTGCTTGGTCGCTTCGACATAACGCTGCTCGACCTGCTGGGTCTTGAGCTCTTTGGTCAGCTTGTCTTTCAGGCTGGCAAACGTCGGCACTTGCGGTGCCTCAACGCCCAACAGTTTGATCAGGTGCCAACCGAAGCTGCTACGCACCGGCGCCGATACCTGGTCCTTGTTCAACGCGTACAAGGCGGTTTCGAAGTCCGGATCGTAGACGCCAGGGCCGGCAAAGCCCAGGTCACCGCCATTGCTGGCCGAACCTGGATCCTGGGAGAACTCCTTGGCCAGGGCTTCGAACTTCTCACCCTTGGCCAGGCGTGCCTGGATTTCTTCGATCTTGGCCTTGGCTTGCGCATCGGTCGTCTTGTCGTTGACTTCAATCAGAATGTGCGCGGCACGACGCTGTTCAGCGAGGTTGGCGATTTCTTTCTGATAGGCGGCCTGCAGCTCATCATCCTTCACCGTAACCTGGTCGAAGAAGGAAGACTTCTTCAGCTCCAGATAGTCGATGACCACTTGATCAGGGGTCATGAACTCTTTGGCGTGCTGGTCGTAGTAAGCCTTGACCTCATCGTCGGTGAGCTTCACCGCCGCAGGGTTGGCCTTGATGTTGACGGTGGCGAAATCGCGGGTCTGCTTTTCCAGGCGGGCGAATGCCAGGACTTCGGCGTCGGTCACGAAGCCGCTGCCAGCGATGCCTGCGCGAACCTGGCCGATCAGCATTTCCTGGGTCAGCATCTGACGGAACTGCATACGGGTGTAGCCCAGCTGACGGATCACTTGGTCAAAGCGTTCAGGGCTGAACTTGCCATCGACCTGGAATTCCGGCGTCTGCAGGATCACCTGGTCCAGCGCAGCTTCAGAGAAGCCAAACTTGGCGTCGGCAGCGCCTTGCAGCAGCAGCTTGCGATCGATCAGACCCTTGAGGGCCGCGTCGCGCAGCAGTTTTTCGTCCAGCAGCGAAGCATCGAAATCCTTGCCCAGCTGTTGCATCAGCTGGCGGCGTTGCATGTCGACGGCCTGGCTCAGTTCGGTCTGGGTGATTTCTTCACCGTTGACCTTGGCCACGTCCTGCTTGTTGTTACCCGAAGCCTGGAAAATGGCCTCGATACCGGTGAACGCCATCAACGCGACGATGATCCCGATAATGGTCTTGGCAATCCAGCCTTGTGAATTGTCCCTGATATTTTGCAGCATGCGTCCCCCAGAAACGGTTGAACTTCAAGAATAGGCAACCGTGGAGCGTGGGTAGAGTACGGATATAAGAAAGGCGCATCCAAGGATGCGCCTTCTCGCAACTGGCGGAGCGGACGGGGGTTTTCGTTCTCCCCCCGGCTTGGCGACCCGATGCATACCTGGGTCTGCTGGCCGCTCCGCTGCCAGGTCGAACCTGCGTTCGACCCGGGTAGGTAAAGGCTTGATCGAAGCTTAGTTAACGGCTTCTTTCAGGGCTTTACCGGCTTTGAAACCTGGTTTCTTGGCAGCAGCGATTTGCAGTGCTTTGCCAGTCTGTGGGTTACGGCCAGTGCGAGCTGGGCGGTCAGTCACAGAGAAAGTACCGAAGCCTACCAGTACTACGGAGTCGCCGGCCTTCAGAGCGCCAGTGACGGATTCGATTACTGCATCCAGCGCACGGCCAGCAGCAGCTTTCGGGATATCAGCGGATGCAGCGATAGCATCAATCAGTTCCGACTTGTTCACTCTAAGTCCCCTTATATATCTATTGAGTATGATTCTAAGTTTTTTGGTGAAAGCAAAAACCAGTGCTGAATGGCCTACAGACACTTAAGAGCCGCTTTATAACAAGGGCTCTAAAAAGCTGTCAAGGAAGCCCCCAGGCTTTAACACATTAATGCGTGCTAATTCTTTCCTTGGAATCAGACTCACGTTTTTCGTCCTTAGCAACTATCTCCGGAGCCACATCCGGCAAGGGCTCCGGCGCGTATTGCAGCGCAATTTGCAGGACCTCGTCAATCCATTTAACCGGTTTAATCTGAAGATCCTGCTTGATATTGTCCGGAATTTCCTTCAAGTCGCGAACATTCTCTTCAGGAATGATCACGGTCTTGATACCACCCCGGTGTGCAGCAAGCAATTTCTCTTTCAGACCACCGATAGCCAACACCTGACCACGCAGTGTGATTTCGCCGGTCATGGCGACATCGGCGCGTACCGGAATGCCGGTCAATGCCGAGACCAGGGCCGTGCACATGCCTACGCCGGCGCTAGGGCCGTCTTTGGGGGTCGCCCCTTCCGGCATATGGATGTGCGTGTCGTGCTTCTCGTGGAAGTCCAGGGGGATCCCCAGGCTTCTGGCGCGGCTGCGCACCACGGTCTGCGCGGCAGTGATCGACTCGACCATCACGTCACCGAGGGAACCGGTCTTGATCAATTGGCCTTTGCCCGGGATCACGGCGGCTTCGATGGTCAGCAACTCGCCGCCCACCTGGGTCCACGCCAGGCCAGTCACCTGGCCGACCTGATCCTGCTGCTCGGCCAGGCCGTAGCGGAATTTGCGCACGCCCAGGAAGTGTTCCAGCGAATCGGCCGTGACCTTCACCGAGAAGCGTTTTTCCAGTGCATGTTCCTTCACCGCCTTGCGGCAGATCTTCGCAATCTGGCGCTCCAGGCCCCGTACACCGGCCTCGCGGGTGTAGTAGCGCACGATGTCACGGATCGCCTCGACCTCGAACTCGATCTCGCCTTTCTTCAGGCCATTGGCCGACGTCTGCTTGGGCGCGAGGTACTTGACGGCAATGTTGATCTTCTCGTCTTCGGTGTAACCCGGCAGACGAATCACCTCCATTCGGTCCAGCAACGCGGGCGGGATGTTCATGGAGTTGGAGGTGCACAGGAACATCACATCGGAGAGGTCGTAGTCGACTTCCAGGTAATGGTCGTTGAAATTGTGGTTCTGCTCGGGGTCGAGCACTTCGAGCAAGGCAGACGCCGGATCGCCACGCATGTCGCTGCCCATTTTGTCGATTTCATCGAGCAGGAACAGCGGGTTGCGCACACCCACCTTTGTCATCTTTTGAATCAATCTTCCTGGCATCGAACCGATGTAAGTGCGGCGATGACCACGGATTTCCGCTTCATCACGCACACCGCCGAGGGCCATGCGCACGAATTTACGGTTGGTGGCGTTGGCAATCGACTCGGCGAGGGAGGTTTTACCCACACCCGGTGGACCGACCAGGCACAACACCGGCCCGCGAATCTTTTTCACGCGTTTTTGCACAGCGAGGTATTCGAGGATGCGTTCCTTGACTTCTTCCAGGCCATAGTGGTCGGCATCGAGAATGTCTTCGGCACGCGCCAGGTCCAGGCGGACCTTGGTCTGCGCCTTCCACGGCACCTGCACCAGCCAGTCGATGTAGGAGCGCACCACGGTGGCTTCGGCCGACATCGGCGACATCTGCTTGAGCTTGTTCAACTCCGCAGTGGCCTTGGTCAGAGCATCTTTCGGCAGGCCGGCGGCATCGATGCGCTTTTTCAGCTCTTCGATTTCGTTGTGGCCTTCCTCGCTGTCGCCGAGCTCCTTCTGAATGGCCTTCATCTGCTCATTCAAGTAGTACTCGCGCTGACTGCGCTCCATTTGTTTCTTCACGCGACCACGAATGCGCTTCTCGACCTGCAACAGGTCGATCTCGGCATCCAGCAGTGCCAATACATGCTCGACACGGGCCGGCAGGTCGATGATTTCGAGAATGTCCTGCTTCTGCTCGATCTTCAGCGCCATGTGCGCGGCCATGGTGTCCACCAGGCGGCTTGGCTCATCGATGCTGTTGAGGGAGGACAGGACTTCAGCCGGGACTTTCTTGCCCAACTGCACGTACTGCTCGAACTGCGAGAGCAGGCTGCGTACAAAGACTTCGGACTCGCGCTCAGGGGCCTCGACTTCGTCGATCAGCGCCACTTCGGCACGCAGGTGGCCGTCCACCTCCATGAAGCGCTCGACCGCGCCGCGCTGCTCACCTTCCACCAGCACCTTGACGGTGCCATCAGGCAGTTTGAGCAGTTGCAGCACGGTCGCAATGGTACCGACGCGATACAGGGCATCTTCGCCTGGATCATCATCGGCAGGATTTCTCTGGGCCAACAGCAGGATCTGCTTGTCGCCCGTCATCGCGGCCTCGAGGGCTTCGATAGACTTCTCGCGCCCCACGAACAGCGGGATAACCATGTGCGGATAGACGACGACATCACGCAACGGCAGGAGAGGCAATTCGATGGTTGTCTTCATGATTTCGCCTCTATGACAGTTCAAAAATTAGCTTGAAACCAAGATGGGGGCTGCATGCAAAAAAAACAAGCTTATTGCCAGCAGTTAAACGCAGTAAACGCTCCGGCGTAAAAAACGCCGTAAAAACAAAGGGGCCCCTGGAGGCCCCTTGTTTATACCGACACTGCGAAACGCTTACGCGTCAGGCGCAGCTTTGGCAGCCTTGGCAGCCGGCTCACTGTTTTCGTAGATGTACAGTGGCTTGGACTTGCCTTCGATCACGCTTTCGTCGATCACCACTTTACTCACCTCGGACTGCGAGGGGATTTCGTACATGGTGTCGAGCAGCACCCCTTCAAGAATCGAGCGCAGGCCACGTGCACCGGTCTTGCGCTCCAGTGCCCGCTTGGCCACTGACTTGAGTGCATCGGTACGGAACTCGAGGTCTACACCTTCCATCTCGAACAACTTGGCGTATTGCTTGGTCAGGGCGTTCTTCGGCTCGGTGAGGATCTGAATCAAAGCCGCCTCATCCAGCTCGTCCAACGTGGCCAGGACCGGCAGACGGCCAACGAATTCCGGGATCAGACCGAACTTGACCAGATCGTCAGGCTCGACTTCACGCAGGGACTCGCCCACCTTCTTGCCTTCTTCCTTGCTGCGCACTTCTGCACTGAAACCAATGCCACCACGGGTGGAACGCTGCTGGATCACTTTTTCCAGGCCGGAGAACGCACCGCCACAGATGAACAGGATGTTGCGTGTATCAACCTGAAGGAATTCCTGCTGCGGGTGCTTGCGGCCGCCTTGTGGCGGTACGGAAGCGACCGTGCCTTCAATCAGTTTCAACAGTGCCTGCTGCACGCCTTCACCGGAAACGTCACGGGTGATCGACGGGTTGTCCGACTTGCGCGAGATCTTGTCGATTTCGTCGATATAGACGATACCCATCTGGGCCTTCTCTACATCGTAGTCGCACTTCTGCAGCAGTTTCTGAATGATGTTCTCGACATCTTCACCCACGTAGCCAGCCTCGGTGAGGGTGGTGGCGTCGGCGATGGTGAACGGAACGTTCAGCAGGCGAGCGAGGGTTTCTGCAAGCAGGGTTTTACCCGAGCCTGTAGGACCGATCAGCAAGATGTTGCTCTTGCCGAGTTCAACTTCGTCGCCTTTCTTGTCACGCTGGTTCAAGCGCTTGTAGTGGTTGTATACCGCTACGGCCAGAACCTTCTTTGCACGCTCTTGACCAATTACATACTGGTCAAGGATGCCGCTGATTTCTTTAGGCGAAGGCAATTTATGCGCGCTGCTCTCGGCCTGGGCTTCCTGCACCTCCTCACGGATGATGTCATTGCACAGGTCGACGCATTCGTCGCAGATAAACACCGAGGGGCCGGCAATCAATTTGCGTACTTCATGCTGGCTTTTGCCGCAGAAGGAGCAATAGAGCAGCTTGCCGTTGTCCTCGCCGTTGCGGGTGTCAGTCATTCGTTCGATCCAAATCCGATAGGCTTGCAACACAAGATGAAGGCTTATGCGGGCTTTTTCAAGCCCGCCAGTGGTCGGACATGCCGACCAGCCCTATTTTGAGCGGCTTATATTAAGCGGGACGCTGGGTGATCACTTCGTCGATCAGGCCGTATGCCTTCGCCGCATCGGCACTCATGAAGTTGTCGCGGTTGGTATCGCGCTCGATTTCTTCCAGGGTGCGCCCGCTGTGCTTGGCCATCAACGTGTTGAGACGCTCGCGGATAAACAGGATCTCCTTGGCGTGAATCTCGATATCCGACGCCTGGCCCTGGAAACCGCCCAGTGGCTGGTGAATCATCACGCGCGAGTTAGGCAGGCAGAAACGCTTGCCCTCGGCACCGGCAGTCAGCAGGAACGCACCCATGCTGCAGGCCTGGCCGATGCAGGTGGTCGACACATTCGGCTTGATGAACTGCATGGTGTCGTAGATCGACATGCCCGCTGTTACCGAACCGCCAGGGGAGTTGATGTAGAGATGGATGTCCTTGTCCGGGTTTTCCGCTTCAAGGAACAGCAGCTGCGCACAGATCAGGTTGGCCATGTAGTCCTCTACGGGGCCCACCAGAAAGATCACTCGCTCCTTGAGCAGGCGCGAGTAGATGTCGTAGGCGCGTTCGCCACGAGCGGACTGCTCGACAACCATCGGGACCAGGCCGCCAGCGGCCTGGATATCAGAGTTCTGCTGAATATAGGAATTACGGAACATGCTCTGCAGTTACTCCCAAATAGTCATGTCTTGAAAACGCATAAGCCAGCGCGAGGCTGGCTTATGGTTGAATTTCCAACGAGTTGGACAATCAGTCGGCTTGTGCTGCTTCCGCCGGTTTGACTGCTTCTTCGTAAGAGACCGCTTTATCGGTCACCTTAGCCTTCTGCAGAACAGTATCCACAACTTGTTCTTCCAGCACAACCGAACGCACTTCGTTCAGTTGCTGATCGTTCTTGTAGTACCAAGCCACGACCTGCTCAGGCTCCTGGTAGGCCGAAGCCATTTCCTGGATCATTTCGCGAACGCGATCTTCGTCTGGCTTGAGGTCGAACTGCTTGACCACTTCAGCCACGATCAGGCCCAGCACGACGCGGCGCTTGGCTTGCTCTTCGAACAGCTCGGCCGGCAGTTGGTCAGGCTTGATGTTGCCACCAAACTGCTGAACAGCTTGAACGCGCAGGCGATCCACTTCGTTGGACAGCAGGGCCTTAGGCACTTCGATCGGGTTGGCGGCCAGCAGACCGTCCATGACCTGGTTCTTGACCTTGGATTTGATGGCCTGGCGCAGCTCACGCTCCATGTTCTTGCGAACTTCGGTGCGGAAACCTTCGATACCGGTTTCCTTGATACCGAATTGCGCGAAGAATTCTTCGTTCAGCTCTGGCAGCTTAGGCTCGGAAACGGTGTTGACGGTCACGGTGAACTCGGCGGCTTTGCCAGCCAGGTCCAGGTTCTGGTAGTCAGCAGGGAAAGTCAGGTTCAGAACGCGCTCTTCGCCGGCTTTGGCGCCAACCAGGCCGTCTTCGAAACCCGGGATCATGCGGTTGGAACCCAGCACCAGCTGAGTACCCTTGGCGGAGCCGCCAGCGAAGACTTCGCCGTCAACCTTGCCAACGAAATCGATGTTCAGCTGGTCTTCGTTCTGGGCAGCACGGTCGGCCACTTCGAAACGGGTGTTCTGCTTGCGCAGGATTTCCAGCATGTTGTCCAGGTCCGAGTCAGCCACTTCGGCGCTCAGGCGCTCGATGGCGATACCGTCGAAACCGGCCACTTCAAACTCAGGGAACACTTCGAATACGGCAACGTATTCCAGGTCTTTGCCTGCTTCCAGGGACTTAGGCTCGATCGACGGCGAACCCGCCGGGTTCAGCTTTTGCTCAGTGACCGCTTCGTAGAAAGAAGCCTGGATCACGTCACCCACAGCTTCCTGGCGCGCATCGGCACCAAAGCGGCGCTTGATTTCGCTCATTGGCACTTTGCCTGGACGGAAACCAGCGATCTTGGCCTTCTGGGCAGTCTGCTGCAGACGCTTGTTGACCGCAGTCTCGATACGCTCAGCCGGCACGGTGATGCTCAGGCGACGCTCGATAGCAGTAGTATTTTCAACAGAAACTTGCATGGATATTCCTCGTTGCACAGACGTTAGCCGGCCATTTCCGACCCCAATCAAGGGCATGCATTCTAGTGGGTCAAACTCAAGAAGTCACCCTACTGCAAATACACCCGAAAACAGCCAGCAATTTATCGGTACGAAGGCACTGATGCACCCCGCCCCGGTGACAAATACAGCCCATCACGCCAGGGCTCTGCGCCGCCCCTTCTATATATAGAAGAAGTCGTCATCCATCTCCCTGACGGCCAACCCTTCAAACGGGACTGGCAGGCAGCGCAGCATCATCGAGATACATAAATACGACGAAACGCCCTGCCGTTGCGACCCAGTGACTGCGACCGCGGAATATTCGAACCGCTAAAACCAAAAAAGGCGCCAGACTGTTAAATCTGGCGCCTTTCGAATATGGGGTGGACGAAGGGGATCGAACCCTCGACAACGGGAGTCACAATCCCGTGCTCTACCAACTGAGCTACGCCCACCATATTGCGTTAACAAAGAAACCAAACCACTTCTTTGTCTAGCCTTACCCTGCTTCTCAACAAGGCGAAGCTTTATTTGGTGCGGATGAAGAGACTCGAACTCTTACGCCTCGCGGCGCTGGAACCTAAATCCAGTGTGTCTACCAATTCCACCACATCCGCGCTTGAAGCTCTTAAAGCAAAGGCGCCAGACGATTAATCTGGCGCCTTTTAAAATATGGGGTGGACGAAGGGGATCGAACCCTCGACAACGGGAGTCACAATCCCGTGCTCTACCAACTGAGCTACGCCCACCATCTGACGCTACTTGTGCCAAAGCTGCCTAATGGCGCACCCGGCAGGACTCGAACCTGCGACCATCCGCTTAGAAGGCGGATGCTCTATCCAGCTGAGCTACGGGCGCCTTATTAATCTGTACTCTTGGAGGATTACAAACTAAGTGCTTCCAGCCTTGCAGAACAACACGCTATTCTGCTCGACCTTCTTAACCAGTGCTAGGCTGTGCCCGACAAGTGCGACGAATAGTATAGACGCCCTCCAAACCCGTCAAATCTTTTTTGAAAAAAATTCATTTTATTTAAGGGGTTAGGGCAATTTGCAGACCAAGCGCCTTTGCCCTCACGCCTTGGCATGCGAGAATGCGCGCACTTTTCTTCCCCCTCTCGATGGTTAATCACGCGTAATGACTGCACAACTTATCGACGGCAAATCAATCGCCGCCAGCCTGCGCCAGCAGATCGCCAAACGAGTCACCGAGCGCAGCCAGCAAGGCCTGCGCACGCCTGGCCTCGCGGTGATCCTGGTCGGCAGCGATCCTGCCTCTCAGGTTTATGTCTCGCACAAGCGTAAAGACTGTGAAGAGGTCGGCTTTATTTCCAAGGCCTACGACTTGCCTTCCGAGACCACCCAGCAGGCCCTTACCGACCTGATCGACGGTCTCAACGACGACCCGAAGATCGATGGCATCCTGCTCCAACTGCCTCTGCCCGAGCACCTGGACGCCTCCAAGTTGCTGGAGCGCATTCGCCCGGACAAAGATGTCGACGGCTTCCACCCTTATAACGTCGGCCGCCTGGCCCAGCGTATCCCGCTGCTGCGCCCATGCACGCCGAAAGGCATCATGACCCTGCTGGAAAGCACCGGTGTCGACCTGTACGGCCTCGACGCCGTGGTTGTCGGCGCATCCAACATCGTCGGTCGCCCGATGGCCATGGAACTGCTGCTGGCCGGCTGCACCGTGACCGTTACCCACCGCTTCACCAAGGATCTCGCCGGTCACGTCGGCCGCGCCGACCTGGTCGTGGTTGCCGCCGGCAAGCCGGGCCTGGTCAAGGGTGAGTGGATCAAGGAAGGCGCCATCGTCATCGACGTGGGCATCAACCGCCAGGAAGACGGCAAGCTGGTCGGCGACGTGGTGTACGACACCGCCCTGCCCCGTGCCGGCTGGATCACCCCGGTACCCGGCGGTGTCGGTCCGATGACGCGCGCCTGCCTGCTGGAAAACACGCTGTACGCCGCAGAGACCCTGCACACCTAATAACCGGGCGTACTGAAAAAGCCCTGCCTTATCGCAGGGCTTTTTATTGCCCGCAATAAATCCTGTTTTTTCTTAGTTTTTAAGAACTTTCGTCCGGTTCTAGAAGAACATTCGACAGTTTCTGATCCATACTCCTAAAATGTAACGGCATTTATCCAAAACCCGTTTCCGAACGGTATTTCCTTACTTTTTAGCGAGTTCATCCGCGTGAAAATTCGTCTCTCTATTGTCAGCCTATTTTTTGCGTTTACAGGCACCTTCGCTCACGCCGCCGAAACCACCCAGGCCCCGCGTGACACCTCGAAACTGCAAATCGCCTCCGGCAGCGCCATGCTGGTAGATCTGCTGACCAACAAAGTCATCTACTCCAGCAACCCGGATGTGGTGGTGCCCATCGCCTCGGTGAGCAAGTTGATGACCGGCCTGGTGGTGCTTGAAGCCAAGCAGAACATGGATGAGTACATCGACATCAACATCAAGGACACGCCGGAAATGAAAGGCGTGTTTTCCCGCGTGAAAATCGGCAGCGAGATGCCGCGTAAAGAAATGCTGCTGATCGCGCTGATGTCCTCGGAAAACCGTGCCGCCGCCAGCCTGGCGCACCACTATCCGGGCGGCTACCCGGCGTTTATCGCCGCGATGAACGCCAAGGCCAAGGCGCTGGGCATGACCAGCACTCACTATGTGGAACCCACCGGCCTGTCGATCCACAACGTGTCCACCGCCCGGGACCTGAGCAAATTGCTCGCCGCCGCGCGTCACTATCCGTTGCTCAGCCAGTTGAGCACCACCAAGGAAAAGACCGTGTCGTTCCGCAAGCCCAACTACACCCTGGGCTTCTCCAACACCGACCACCTGATCAACCGCGCCAACTGGGACATCAAGCTGACCAAGACCGGCTTCACCAACCAGGCCGGCCACTGCCTGGTGCTGGTGACCAGCATGGGCAACCGCCCGGTGTCGCTGGTGATCCTGGATGCTTTCGGCAAATTCACCCACTTTGCCGATGCCAGCCGTATCCGCAATTGGGTTGAAACCGGCAAGAGCGGGTCGGTGCCGGATGTGGCGTTGCGCTACAAGGCCGACAAGAACCTGAAAAATCGGCCGAATGCTGCAGAAGCGCGTCGATAACCAACCATTAAAAAACGGCGCTTGATAGCGCCGTTTTTTATTTGCGCTCCGCCAACACCTTCAGCGCCTGGGCCGCCGCCCGCTCCTGCCCGGCCTGGGCCGTCGCGTTAGCCGCATCCCGCCAGCGCTGCGCGTCGACATTGGCTGGCAACTGGCTCGGGCGCTGGGTGAGGATTGCCCAGTTTCCGGCACTTTTCCATTTTGACTCGAAGTCGCCGAAGCTCATCAACAGGCGCCGGTCCATGCCTGAGCGCAGCAACACCGTGCTTTTCTGCTGATTGAACCCCACCACTACCACGTAGTGCGCGTCAGACCACAGCCCGCCGCCAATCCGTGCCATCACCGGATAACCCGCCGCCACCTGCGCCAGCACCGCCGTCAACTTTGCATCGAGCGGGTACACCATCAGCCCGTACTCACGCGCCAGCACCTGCATGTTGCGTTCAAGGTCCGCTTCGCCACCCGGCAAATGCAACGGCTTATCCAGCAACCCCGGTGTCATCACAATGCCTTGCTGCGACAGCATGCTGGCTAAAGACGTAGGACCGCTCTGATAAGCCTCGCTACGAAAGGTCGGCACGCCATTGAGTTCGACACGCTCCGGCAGGCCCGCCAGCCTCGACGGCGTGGAGGAACAGGCCGCGAGGCCCACGGCACAAGCAAGCAACAAGGATGTTTTCAGGTTCGACCGTAACCGCAATTTTCTACTCTCTTGATCGACTGCCATTAAGGGCCCTGATCATAGCCCAATCGCGTTTATGCAGGGGCCTTGGATATAGCAAAGAAGTTGGTTGGACTCGACCATTGGTCAATAGCAGGCAACCGCCCGGTAGCTAGACTGTCTATTGAAAAGACTGTGTGTGCCCGTAGGGGCGAAAGGAGGCCCGAATGAGCCTTGCAACGACGATTTTACTGCTGATCTGCGGTTGGCTGGCGGTAGCCGGCGCCATGTTGTGGGGGGTGTTGCGTATTACCCGCCGGCACCATCACCCCCACGCCAAACCCGTTGCACCCGCCAAGCCTCACAAGGCCGCGGTGCATCACGCCTAGCCTGGCATGCAATTGAAGTCCTGCGTCGCCGCGACTTCCTTGCCGTGGCCATCCATCAAGGAGGCGCGCACGGTGGTGCCCAGGCTGGATTCCACCAGGGTGTAGTGCTCACCCGCTCTGAAATGCTTGTACTCGACACGTCCCTGGCAGTCCTGCTGGTTGTCGTCGCCGGGTTCTTCCTCGAACAGCGTCACATCCAGGCGATGATCCCCCGGCGGCACTTCAAAAAAGCGTCCGTCATCCACGCGCTTGCCATCTACCCGCTCGGCCATCAGGTCATTCGGCGCTTCTTCTTTCAGACCAATCCACGCTTCGCTCGGGTCAGCCTTGGGGATCGGGCCGGCGCATGCCGACAACAACAGCGCAGCACCGAGGGCAGGAATCAACAATAAAGGTTTGAGTGACATGGCAGGGCTCCAAAACAGGACAAGGCGTCCAATGGGTTGCAAGCTTGAGGAGCAGCCCTTTGTAGAACAAATGAATACATATGAAACGATCTTCAGCCCTTACCTAAATGTTCCTTCACCTGGCTGAAAGGTGCGTGTTAGGTGGGTCGCGTGAGACTGCCGGGGTTTGCAATCCTGCTCCTTTCGGAGGTTTCACGCATGCTCGGGCTGGTAAAGACCGCACTGCAAAAGCCATACACCTTTATCGTGTTGGCCATCTTCATCTGCATCATCGGGCCGATGGCGGCCCTGCGTACCCCCACTGATGTTTTCCCGGATATCGGCATCCCCGTGGTCGCCGTGGTCTGGCAGTACAACGGCCTGTCGCCGGACGCCATGGCCGGTCGGGTGATCTACACCTACGAACGCTCCCTGAGCACCACCGTCAACGACATCGAACATATCGAATCGCAATCCTTGCCCGGCATGGGCATCGTCAAGATCTTCTTCCAGCCCGGCGTGGATATCCGCACCGCCAATGCCCAAGTGACGGCGGTTTCACAAACCGTGCTCAAGCAAATGCCACCCGGCATCACGCCACCGCTGATCCTCAACTACAGCGCCTCCACGGTGCCGATCCTGCAAATGGCGTTCTCCAGCCCCAGCCTCTCGGAAGCCAGGATCCGCGACCTGGTGCAGAACAACATTCGCTTGCCCCTCAGCGCCCTGCCCGGCCTGGCCATGCCGACGCCGATGGGTGGCAAGCAACGCCAGATCACCCTCGACCTCGACCCGCAAGCGCTAGCTGCCAAAGGCCTGTCGGCGCAGGACGTGGGTAACGCCCTGGCACTGCAAAACCAGATCATCCCGGTGGGCACCGCCAAACTCGGCCCCAACGAATACACGATCCTGCTCAACAACAGCCCCAAGGCCATCGACGAACTCAACGACCTGCCGATCAAGACCGTCGACGGCGCGCTGATCACTATTGGCCAGGTGGCCCACGTGCGTGACGGTTCGCCACCGCAGACCAACATCGTGCGCGTCGACGGCCACCGCGCCGTGCTGATGCCGGCGCTGAAAAACGGCAGCATTTCCACCCTGTCGATCATCGACGGCATCCGCCAGATGCTGCCGCGCATCAACGAAACCCTGCCGCCGTCACTGAAGACCTCGCTGCTCGGCGACGCTTCGGTGTTCGTCAAGCAATCGGTAGGCAGCGTGGCCCAGGAGGGCATCATTGCCGCACTGCTCACCAGTGCGATGATCCTGCTGTTCCTCGGCAGCTGGCGTTCGACGCTGATCATCGCCGCGTCGATTCCCCTGGCCGTGCTCTCGGCCATCGCGTTGCTGGCGGCCAGCGGGCAAACCCTCAACGTGATGACCCTGGGTGGGCTGGCGCTGGCGGTGGGCATCCTGGTGGACGACGCCACGGTGACCATCGAAAACATCAACTGGCACCTGGAACAAGGCAAGGCGGTGAAGACCGCGATCCTCGACGGCGCCGCGCAGATCGTCGGCCCGGCGTTCGTCTCGCTGCTGTGTATCTGCATCGTGTTCGTGCCGATGTTCTTGCTACAAGGTATCGCTGGCTACCTGTTCCGGCCGATGGCCCTGGCGGTGATCTTTGCCATGGCCAGTTCGTTCATCCTCTCGCGCACGCTGGTGCCGACCCTGGCGATGTTCCTGCTCAAGCCGCACACGCCGGAGCCAGGCGCCGGGCATCACCCGGAAGATGAATTCATCAACCACCACGAGGGTGAACAGCACCCGAAACCGCGCAATCGCGTGTTGCAATCGGTGCTGAATTTCCAGCAGGGCTTCGAGCGTCACTTCTCGAATATTCGCGACACCTACCACGGCTTGCTGACCTTGGCGCTGGGCAATCGCAAACGTTTTATCGTCGGCTTCCTGGCCTGTGTACTGGCGTCGTTCCTGCTGCTGCCGAGCCTGGGCCAGGATTTTTTCCCGGCCACCGACGCCGGCGCCCTGGCCCTGCATGTGCGCTTGCCACTGGGCACGCGTATCGAAGAAAGCGCCGCGGCCTTCGACCGTATCGAAGCGCGGATTCGCGAAATCATCCCCGCCGAAGAACTGGACACCATCGTCGACAACATCGGCATTCCGCTCAGCGGCATCGACATGGCCTACAGCAGCAGCGGCACCATCGGTCCGCAGGATGGCGATATCCAGGTCACCCTGAAAAAAGACCATGCCCCCACCGCCAACTACGTGAAAAAACTGCGTGAAGCCTTGCCGGAAAGCTTTCCCGGCAGCCACTTCGCCTTCCTGCCGGCGGACATCAGCAGCCAGATCCTCAACTTCGGCGCCCCCGCCCCGCTGGACGTGAAAATCTCCGGGCGCAACGACGAAGAGAACCGCGCCTATGCGGTAGAACTGGAGCGCCGCCTGCAGCATGTCCCCGGCATCGCCGACCTGCGTATCCAGCAGTCCACCGGTTACCCGTCGCTGCAGGTGAATGTCGACCGCCTGCGTGCCAATGGCCTGGGCATCACCGAGCGTGACGTGACCAACAGCATGGTGGCGTCCCTCGCCGGCAGTTCCCAGGTGGCGCCGACGTTCTGGCTCAACCCGGCCAACGGCGTGTCCTATTCCATCGTCGCGGCCACCCCGCAGTACCGCCTCGACAGCCTGCCCTCGCTGGAAGCCCTGCCGGTGACCGGTGCCGACGGCCAGTCGCAGATCCTCGGCGGTGTAGCCACCATCTCCCGCGTGCAGAGCCCGGCGGTGGTCACCCACTACAACATCGAGCCGACCCTGGACCTGTACGCCAACGTACAAGGCCGCGACCTCGGCGGCGTGGCCCGCGACGTGCAGAAAGTGCTGGATGACACCGCCTCCATGCGTCCCAAAGGCGCGGTGATCAGCCTGCATGGGCAGATCGATGCGTTGCATGAGGCGTTCAGCGGCCTGAGCTTTGGCCTGCTCGGTGCGGTGGTGCTGATCTACCTGCTGATCGTGGTCAACTTCCAGTCGTGGGTCGACCCGTTCGTGATCATCACCGCCTTGCCGGCGGCGCTGGCGGGGATCGTGTGGATGCTGTTCCTCAGCGGCACGTCCTTGTCGGTGCCGGCACTGACCGGCGCGATCCTGTGCATGGGCGTCGCCACGGCCAACTCGATCCTGGTGGTGAGCTTCTGCCGCGAACGCCTGGCCGAACATGGTGATGCGCTCAAGGCAGCGCTGGAAGCCGGCTACACGCGCTTCCGTCCGGTGTGCATGACCGCCCTGGCGATGATCATCGGCATGTTGCCCCTGGCAATGTCCGAGGAGCAGAACGCCCCGCTTGGCCGTGCGGTGATCGGGGGGTTGATCCTCGCCACCACCGCCACCCTGTTGTTTGTTCCCGTGGTCTTCAGCCTGGTCCACGGTCGTCATCCTACCCGCGCAGTTGCTGGAGAAAGCCCACATGTCGTCTGATCACAAACCCTCGCGCAAGCGTCTGATGCTCATGGGTGTCGGCGGCCTGACCCTGGCCGCCCTGTTGGTCGCCAACGGCCTGCACGCCCGCACTTTGCACGAACAGTCGGTCACCGCCTGGACCGAGACCGCCGCCATCCCGCAGGTGATGGTGTTCCAACCGCAGCAGAACGCGGCCGGCGATACCCTGCGCCTGCCCGCACACTTGGAAGCCTGGAGCAAGGCGCCGATCCATGCCCGGGTCAGCGGCTACCTCAAGGACTGGAAAGCCGACATCGGCACCCAGGTCAAGGCTGGCCAGGTCCTCGCCGAGATCGACAGCCCGGACCTCGACCAGCAACTGGCACAGACCCACGCACGCCTGGTGCAGGAACAGGCCAACGCACGCCTGGCCGCCACCACCGCCACGCGCTGGCAGAACCTGCTGGCCAGCCACTCGGTGTCGCGCCAGGAGGCCGATGAAAAAACTTCCAATGCCGCCGCCGCCAAAGCCAACGCCGAGGCCGCCGCGGCCGACTACGCCAGGCTGACCGCACTGGAAAGCTACAAGACGATTCGCGCGCCGTTCGCCGGCACCATCACCGCACGTAACACCGATATCGGCCAGTTGATCAAGGCCGACACCGACAGCGACCCGGAACTGTTCAACATCGCCGACACCCACCAACTGCGCCTGTATGTACCGGTGCCGCAGAACTACGCGGCGGTCATCCACCCTGGCCTGGAAGCCGAGCTGACGGTACCCGAGCATCCCGGCGAGCACTTCAAGGCGCGGCTGATCGGCGACTCCACCGCCATCGACCGCCGTTCCGGCACCCTGCTCGCGCAGTTCGTGGCCGACAACCCCAACGGCGAGTTGCTGCCCGGTGACTATGCCGAAGCGACCCTGCCGATCCCGGCGGACACCCATGGCGTGAGCATCCCGGCCAGCGCGTTGATCTTCCGCGCCCAGGGCACCCAAGTGGCGGTGCTGGACGCGCAGAATCACGTGCACTTGCAGGACATCCATATCGGCCTCGACCTCGGTGAACGCCTGGTCATCGACCAAGGCCTGAAACCCGCCGACCGTGTGGTCGACAACCCGCCCGACGCCCTGCGCGAAGGCGACCCGGTGCAACTGGCCGACGCCGCTGGAGGTTCGCATGCGCCCAAGGCTTAAGCCCCTCGCTGCACTGATGCTGCTGGCTCTACAGGGTTGCTCGATGGCGCCCACCTACAAGGTGCCGCCGATTGACCTGCCTGCGAACTACCGCGAGCAGACCAGCGACGGCCCCTGGCACAGCGCGCAACCGTCCGATCAACTGGCACCCGAATGGTGGCAGCTCTACCACGATTCACGCCTGAATGACCTGCAACAGCAACTGCTCAAGGCCAACCCGGACCTGGCGGCGGCACTGGCACACTTCGATGCGTCCCAGGCGTATGCCAGCCAATTGCATGCCGGCCTGTTCCCGCAGATCACCGCCAGCGCACAGCCGTTGCGCCAACGCCAATCGGACTCGCGGCCACTGCGGGGGACCACACAACCGTCGGTGTACAACAGCAATACGGCGGGTTTCTCGCTGAGTTACGACCTGGACCTGTGGGGCAAAATTCGCAACCAGGTGGCGGCGGGTGACGCCCAGGCGCAAGCGTCGGGGGATGACCTGGCGGTGGCGCGCCTGAGCTTGCAGCATCAACTGGCGAGCCTGTATGTGCAGCTCAATGGGCTGGATGCACAGGCGCGGATCCTCAACAGTTCGCTGGATGATTTCAGCCAGGCGCTGCAACTGACCCGCAGCCGGTACGAGGGCCAGATTGCTTCAGAGCTGGACCTGACGCGAGCACAGAACCAACTCGCCGAAGCCAAGGCGCAGCTGGATGAAGTCCGCGGGCAACGCAACCTGACCGAGCATGCCATCGGTGAACTGGTGGGCGTGGCGGCCAGCGATTTCTCCCTGCCGCCGAGCCCGCAATTGATTGCACTGCCGGGCATCCCATCGCAGCTGCCAAGCCATCTCCTGCAACGTCGACCGGACATTGCAGCGGCGGAACGGCGGGTGTTTGCGGCCAATGCGAACATAGGTGTAGCAAAGGCCGCGTGGTACCCGGATTTCAGCCTGACCGGGTTGATTGGCGGGCAGACGCAAGGCGTCGGCAACCTGCTGTCCGCCGGCAATCGCTATTGGGCGCTGGGGCCGCTGGTGAATCTGCCGATCTTTGACGGAGGCCGCCTGAGCGCCAACGAGCGCCAGGCCAAAGCCGAATTCGAAGAGGCATCGGCGCACTACCGCAGCCAGGTGCTGAAGGCCGTGCGCGAGGTGGAAGATAACCTGGGGCAACTGCGGGATTTGCAGCAGGAAGCGCAGGATGAACAGGCGGCGGCGGATGCGGCAGAGCATACACAAGCCTTGGCGATGAACAGCTATCAGGCCGGGGCCGTGAGTTATCTGGATGTGGTGACCGCGCAGACGGCGGCGCTGCAGGCGCAAAGGACGTTGCAGGCGGTGCAGACGCGGCAGTTGCAGGCGAGTGTGGGGTTGGTGACGGCGCTTGGCGGTGGCTGGCAGCCGGGCGCCTGATACGGTGGGTCAGTCACATAACTGTCAACTGAACTACCGCAATCGGGGGCAAGCCCCCTCCCACACTTGTCCTGTGCCAGACACACAATGTATGAACGCCGCAGAACCAATGTGGGAGGGGGCTTGCCCCCTTCCACCCTGCTCCTGTGCCAGACACACAATGTATGAACGCCGCAGAACCAATGTGGGAGGGGGCTTGCCCCCTTCCACCCTGCTTCTGTGCCAGACACACAATGTATGAACGCCGCAGAACCAATGTGGGAGGGGGCTTGCCCCCGATGGCGTTCTTCCAGACACATCCTGCCAAAAGCCAGCCCGTCAGCCTTTTACACACCGATCTAGCCTCTCTGAACACACCTTGAGAGGGCCAGGGAATGGCAGATTTACCCGCTTCACATCGGCTGCGCATCGGACGCTTCAGCGAACCCAACCGCATCTACCTGATCACCACCAACACCCACGAACGCCTACCGATATTCAGCGACTTCCACCTCGGTCGACTGGTGGTCTGGCAGTTTCGCCTGGCTCAGTACCGAGGGCTCGCAAACTCCCTGGCGTGGGTGATCATGCCTGACCACTTTCATTGGCTTATTGAGTTGAAAAAAGGCTCGTTGGCGGACCTGATGCGGCAGGTAAAATCCAAGAGCACGCGGTCCGTCAACGGCCTAAGCGGACGCAAGGGAAGACTCTGGCAGGAAAGCTTCCATGACCGGGCACTGCGCAAGGAAGATGATCTAGTGAAGATGGCGAGGTATGTAGTGGCCAATCCATTGAGAGCAGGCCTGGTGAAAAAGATCGGCGACTACCCATTGTGGGATGCCATCTGGATCTAACATCACACACTGTTCAAATGTGGGAGGGGGCTTGCCCCCGATAACAGGGTGACTGACCCACCGCTATCGGGGGCAAGCCCCCTCCCACATTTTTTTCTACCGTATTTCAGGCGGCTAACTTGCCGCTGGCGATTGCGGCGGAAGCTGCCACCATTGCGCGTAATAGAACCGCACACCCAGCAGCCAGGTCATCCGGCGCGGCATTCTCGATTTCGTTATGGCTGATGCCCCCTTCACACGGCACGAAGATCATTCCCGCCGGGCCAAGTTCGGCGACGAAAATTGCGTCGTGCCCTGCCCCACTGACGATGTCCATGTTCGACAAGCCCAGGCCATTCGCCGCATTGCGCACCGCGTCTACGCAGCCCTGATCGAAATACAGCGGCGGGAAGTCAGCGGTGGGCTCCATCTCGAAACTCAGCCCATGCTTGGTGCAGGTGTCCTCAATGACCTTGCGCACCTCACTGATCATCGAGTCCAGGCGGGCCGGCTCCAGGTGACGAAAATCCAGGGTCATGCGCACTTCACCGGGAATGACGTTGCGCGATCCCGGATAAGCCTGCAGGCAACCCACCGTGCCACATGCATGAGGTTGGTGCCCCAATGCAGCTGCGTTCACCGCCGCCACCACCGCTGCCGCGCCCACCAGAGCATCCTTGCGCAGGTGCATCGGCGTCGGCCCCGCATGCGCTTCAACCCCCCGCAGTTTCAGGTCGAACCACTTCTGCCCCAAAGCGCCGAGCACCACACCAATCGTCTTCTTCTCATCCTCAAGGATCGGCCCTTGTTCGATATGCGCTTCGAAATACGCACCTACCTTATGCCCGCTCACGGGCCGCGAGCCCGCATAGCCAATCGCATTCAGCGCATCGCCCACGCTGACGCCATCCACATCGACCTTGGCCAAGGTATCGGCCAGGGTGAATTTCTCGGCAAACACCCCCGAGCCCATCATGCATGGCGGAAAACGCGAGCCTTCTTCATTGGTCCACACCACCACCTCCAACGGTGCCTCGGTCTCCAGCTTGAGATCATTGAGCGTACGCAGCACTTCCACTCCCGCCAGCACACCAAAACAGCCATCGAACTTGCCGCCGGTGGGCTGGGTGTCGATATGGCTGCCGGTCATCACCGGCGGCAGGTTGGGGTTGCGTCCGGGGCGGCGGGCGAAGATGTTGCCGATGCCGTCGATGGTCACGGTGCAACCGGCGTCTTCGCACCACTGCACGAACAGGTCGCGGGCCTTGCGATCCAGATCAGTGAGGGCCAGGCGACACACACCACCCTTGGGCGTGGCGCCGAGCCTGGCCAGGTCCATCAGCGATTGCCACAGGCGGTCGCGGTTGATGTGCTGATCGGTGGATTGCAGAACGTCCAGGGCAGCGTTCATGGGGATCTCCTCAGGCTACATTTCTTCTTATGGATTGACGGTGACCGGCGTGGCCCCGCGCTTGGCATTCAGGCCGTAATACAACAACCCACCCAGCGCCGAACCGGTAAACCAGCCATAGCTGTAGAACCAGCTGAACGCATCGCTGCCCAACGACAGCAAGGTCAGCACCACCGGCACGCCGAACGCGATGAAACCGCTCCAGTTCCATGCCGGGTACAGGTCATCGCGATACAGGCCGGCCAGGTCGAGTTGCTGTTTGCGCGTGATGAAATAGTCCACCACCATGATCCCGGCGATCGGCCCCAACAGGCTGGAATAGCCGAGCAACCAGTTGGAGTAGACGGTCTCCAGGCTCACATCGGAAACAATCAGGCCGAGTTTTTTCAGCAGCTCATGGGCCATCAACGCCAGCCCGACCAGGCCGGTGAGGATCACCGCCGTGGTGCGGTTGATCAGCTTGGGCGCGATGTTCTGGAAGTCGTTGGTGGGCGAGACAATGTTCGCCGCGGTGTTGGTGGACAAGGTGGCGACGATGATCAGCGCCATGGCCACGGCCACCCACACCGGGCTCTGGATATGCCCGATCAGGGTCACCGGGTCGGACACGCTGACGCCCACCAGTTTCACCGAAGCGGCGGTCATGATCACGCCGAGGGCGGCGAACAGGAACATGGTCAGCGGCAGGCCGAAAATCTGCCCGAGGATCTGGTCCTTCTGGCTTTTGGCGTAGCGGCTGAAGTCAGGAATGTTCAGTGACAAGGTAGCCCAGAACCCCACCATCGCGGTGAGCCCGGCCATGAAGTAACCGGTGAGGCTCGCACCCTCGGGACGCTTGGGCGGGATCGCCATCAATTCGCTGATCGACACGTTGGGCATCGCCCACACCAGCAGGCCGATCCCCACCGCGACCAGCAACGGTGCCGACAGGGTTTCCAGGCGCTTGATCGACTCGGCGCCACGCAGCACCACCCACAGGTTCAGGCACCAGAAAATCATGAAGCCGATCACCTCGCCGGTGCCGCCAAGGGACTTCCACCCCTCGAAGATCGAGCCCAGGAACAGGTGGATCGCCAACCCGCCAAACATCGTCTGGATACCGAACCATCCGCACGCCACCAGCGCCCGAATCAGACACGGCACGTTCGAGCCAAGGATGCCGAATGACGAGCGCAGCAACACCGGAAACGGTATGCCGTACTTGGTGCCCGGAAAGGCGTTGAGTGTCAGCGGGATCAGCACCACGATGTTCGCGAGCAGGATCGCCATCAGCGCTTCCCCCACCGATAACCCGAAATACGCGGTGAGCACCCCGCCCAGCGTGTAGGTGGGCACGCAGATCGACATACCGACCCACAGCGCGGTGATGTGCCACTTGTTCCAGGTGCGTTCGTGCACCTTGGTCGGTGCCATGTCGTGGTTGTAGCGAGGGCTGTCGAGGACGTCGGGGCCGGCGTCGAGTTCGTACAGGCCGTTGCGTTCAATGACTTGCGATCTGTTCTGTTGCATGGCCGCTCCACGGTTTTTTCGAATTATTGTTGCGCGCCTGCAGTTGAGTGCAGGCGGCCGGAGTACCTCGTAAACAACATGACATCACGGGCCCGGCCAGCCGCCTCTGCACTCAATAACCGTGCCGACAACCGTTACCGCACCCGCACCGCTTATATAACATGCTGATGTTTATCAGCTTTCCGATTGCGCCTTCGGTACTTGCCGCGTTACTCAGGCTAAATAATGCGGAAGTTGCCCGAACCATCAGGACTCAATCTGGTGCAACACAATTATTTTTATTTCCCCTGCCCGTCAAGAGGCATGTCTCAAGCGTCTGATTTGCAATAAGAAATGTTGCTCAATTTAAGAACCTGTCAAGTGCGTCAAAATGGTGAGAGGTCGCTACATTTTGGTGATTATTGATTTTTATCCTTATAAATCAATAGATTGAAAACAATATAAGCTTATAAAAAATCTTCTTGCCCAATCGAAAAACTCGGGCTAGTTTCTATTCCTGTCACCGATGACAGGAATTAACCGACCATCGGCAAGCAGCACTACAACACTTAGAACTGGCACAAGCCGGTCAAGCCTGTGAGGAACTCGACATGTCGCTGTTGATCCGTGGCGCCACCGTTATTACCCATGATGAAAGTTACCGCGCCGATGTGTTGTGCGCAGACGGTCTAATCCGGGCTATTGGTACGAACCTGGATATTCCCGCCGGCACTGAACTACTCGATGGCAGCGGCCAATACTTGATGCCCGGCGGCATCGACCCCCATACCCATATGCAACTGCCCTTCATGGGCACCGTGGCCAGTGAAGACTTTTTCAGTGGTACGGCGGCGGGCCTGGCGGGGGGCACCACGTCGATCATCGATTTCGTGATTCCCAACCCGCAGCAATCCTTGCTGGAGGCGTTTCACCAGTGGCGCGGCTGGGCGGAAAAGTCGGCCTCTGACTATGGCTTCCACGTGGCGATCACCTGGTGGAGCGAGCAGGTTCGCGAGGAAATGGCCGAGCTGGTCAGCCACCACGGCATCAACAGCTTCAAGCACTTCATGGCCTACAAGAACGCGATCATGGCGGCGGACGACACCCTGGTCGCCAGCTTCGAGCGCTGCCTGGAGCTGGGCGCAGTGCCCACCGTGCATGCGGAAAACGGCGAGCTGGTGTATCACCTGCAACGCAAGCTGATGGCCCAGGGCATCACCGGGCCGGAAGCGCACCCGCTGTCGCGTCCGTCGCAGGTGGAAGGCGAAGCGGCCAGCCGCGCGATCCGCATCGCCGAGACCCTCGGCACGCCGTTGTACCTGGTGCACGTCTCCACCAAAGAAGCGCTGGACGAGATCACCTACGCCCGTGCCAAAGGCCAACCGGTCTACGGTGAAGTCCTCGCCGGCCACCTGTTGCTGGATGACAGCGTCTACCAACACCCCGACTGGCAGACCGCCGCCGGCTACGTGATGAGCCCGCCGTTCCGCCCACGCGGGCACCAGGATGCACTGTGGCACGGCCTGCAATCGGGCAACCTGCACACCACCGCTACCGACCACTGCTGCTTCTGCGCCGAGCAAAAAGCCGCCGGGCGTGACGACTTCAGCAAGATCCCCAACGGCACCGCCGGTATCGAAGACCGCATGGCGCTGTTGTGGGACGAAGGCGTCAACACCGGGCGTCTGTCGATGCAGGAGTTCGTGGCGCTGACCTCCACCAACACCGCGAAGATCTTCAACCTCTACCCGCGCAAAGGTGCGATCCGTGTCGGCGCGGATGCCGACCTGGTGTTGTGGGACCCACAGGGCACGCGGACCATTTCGGCCAAGACCCATCACCAGCAGGTCGACTTCAACATCTTCGAAGGCAAGACCGTACGCGGCGTGCCCAGCCACACCATCAGCCAGGGCAAGCTGGTCTGGGCCGATGGCGACCTGCGCGCCGAGCGCGGGGCCGGACGGTATGTGGAGCGGCCGGCGTATCCGCCAGTGTTCGAGCAGTTGAGCAGGCGGGCTGAGCATTCCAGGCCAGTAGCTGTGAAGCGCTGAGACCGCTATCGGGGGCAAGCCCCCTCCCACATTGACCCCATTCCAACAGGATCAACGCGGTCAAGTGTGGGAGGGCGCTTGCTCCCGATGAGGCCAGTGCAAGCAACAAAAAAACCACTGCCCATCAGAGGCAGCACCTCAATAACCGTGAGGCCAACACCGTGATCCAGACCCTGACCCACCTCCCCCATCCCGTTGAAGATGGAGCGACCCTCGCCAGCCATTTCACCGACCTGGCCCCCCCCCTCAACGCTCGCCAGGCCCAACTGGAAGCCTCGCGCTGCCTGTATTGCTACGACGCGCCCTGCGTGAACGCGTGCCCCAGCGAAATCGATATCCCGTCGTTCATCCGCAACATCCACACCGAAAACGTGCAAGGCGCGGCGCAGAAGATTCTCTCGGCCAACATCCTCGGCGGCAGCTGCGCGCGAGTGTGCCCCACCGAAATCCTGTGCCAGCAAGCCTGCGTGCGTAACAACGCCGAAGAATGCGCTCCGGTGCTGATCGGCCTGTTGCAACGCTACGCCATCGACAACGCGCACTTCAGCGAACACCCCTTCCATCGCGCCGCGCCTACCGGCAAGCGGATTGCCGTGGTCGGTGCCGGGCCTGCCGGACTGGCCTGCGCCCATCGCAGTGCGTTGCACGGCCATGATGTGGTGATCTTCGAAGCCCGGGAAAAAGCTGGTGGCCTCAATGAGTACGGGATCGCCAAATACAAATTGGTGGACGACTTTGCGCAGAAGGAGCTGGATTTCCTCTTGCAGATCGGCGGCATCGAGATCCGCCACGGCCAGCGCCTGGGGGACAACCGCACGTTGAGCGAACTACACCAGCAATTCGATGCAGTGTTCCTCGGCCTCGGCCTTGCCGCGAGCAAACAACTCGGTTTGGCGAATGAAGACGCCCCCGGCCTGCTCGCCGCCACCGACTACATCCGCGAACTGCGCCAGGCCGACGACCTCACCCAACTGCCCCTGGCCGACCGCTGCATCGTGCTCGGCGCGGGCAATACCGCCATCGACATGGCCGTGCAAATGGCCCGCCTCGGCGCCCGCGATGTGAACCTCGTATACCGCCGAGGCCTGGCAGACATGGGCGCCACCCACCACGAACAGGACATCGCCAAGGCCAACCAGGTGCGCCTGCTGACCTGGGCCCAGCCCGAAGCCGTGCTGCTGGATGACCTGGGTCATGTACGCGGCATGCGCTTCCTGCGCACGCACATGGAAAACGGCCGCCTGCACCCTACCGGTGAAACCTTCGAACTGGCCGCAGACGCGATCTTCAAGGCCATCGGCCAGGGTTTCGACAACGAGGCGCTGCACGACCCGCTGGCCGAGCAACTGCACCGCGTCGGCGAACGCATTTTCGTCGACGAGCAGCTGCGTACCAGTGTTCCCGGGGTGTACGCCGGTGGCGATTGCGTCAGCCTCGGCCAGGACCTCACCGTGCAGGCGGTGCAACACGGCAAGCTGGCCGCTGAAGCCATGCACGCCCAACTCATGCTGACTGTGGAGGCTGCGTAATGACCGATCTCTCGATTGTGTTCGCCGGTATCAAGGCCCCCAACCCATTCTGGCTGGCCTCCGCGCCGCCCACCGACAAGGCCTACAACGTGGTCCGTGCCTTTGAAGCCGGCTGGGGTGGCGTGGTGTGGAAAACCCTCGGCGAGGACCCGGCGGCGGTCAACGTGTCGTCCCGCTACTCGGCGCACTACGGCGCCAACCGGGAAGTACTGGGCATCAACAATATCGAGTTGATCACCGACCGCTCCCTGGAGATCAACCTACGGGAAATCACCCAGGTGAAAAAGGACTGGCCCGACCGTGCGCTGATCGTGTCGCTGATGGTGCCGTGCGTCGAGGAATCCTGGAAAAACATCCTGCCGCTGGTTGAAGCCACCGGCTGCGACGGTATCGAGCTGAACTTCGGCTGCCCCCACGGCATGCCCGAACGCGGCATGGGCGCGGCGGTGGGCCAGGTACCGGAGTACGTGGAGCAAGTGACGCGCTGGTGCAAGACGTACTGCTCGCTGCCGGTGATCGTCAAGCTCACGCCGAACGTCACCGACATCCGCGTGGCAGCGCGAGCGGCGTACCGTGGCGGTGCGGATGCGGTGTCGCTGATCAACACCATCAACTCCATCACCAGCGTGGACCTGGAGCGCATGGTTGCCCTGCCGATAGTCGGCACCCAGAGCACCCACGGCGGCTACTGCGGTTCGGCGGTGAAGCCGATTGCGCTGAACATGGTCGCCGAGATCGCCCGCGACCCACAGACCCAGGGCCTGCCGATCTGCGGCATTGGCGGCATCGGCAACTGGCGCGATGCGGCGGAGTTCGTCGCCCTGGGCTGCGGCGCGGTGCAGGTGTGCACGGCGGCGATGCTGCATGGGTTTCGGATTGTGGAAGAGATGAAGGACGGACTGTCGCGCTGGATGGACAGCCAAGGCTACAAAAGCTTGCAGGAATTTTCCGGACGGGCGGTGGGTAATACGACGGATTGGAAGTACCTGGATATCAACTACCAGGTGATCGCCAAGATCGATCAGGCAGCCTGCATTGGCTGCGGGCGTTGCCACATTGCCTGTGAGGATACGTCGCACCAGGCCATTGCCAGTCTGAAACAGGCGGATGGTACGCATAAATATGAGGTGATCGATGATGAGTGCGTGGGCTGCAACCTGTGCCAGATCACGTGCCCGGTGGCCGAATGCATCGAGATGGTGCCGATAGATACCGGCAAGCCGTTTTTGAATTGGACGCAGGATCCGCGGAACCCCTATCGGGAGGCTGTGTAGGCAAACCTGTGGTGAGCGGGCTTGCCCCGCGCTGGGCTGCGAAGCGGCCCCAAATCAGGCACTGAGTTCTGTCTGAAGGACCGAGGTGTTTTTATTGGGGCTGCTTCGCAGCCCAGCGCGGGGCAAGCCCGCTCACCACAACAACCAGCGTCACCATAAGGCTCAAGGCTCCAACCCAATCCCCCGCAAGATCACACTGGTCACCGTCTGGATCGCCTTCTCGAACTGCATATCCGACAACGGCTGGTGATCATTCAAAATCTTCACCTGGTGATCAAAGTCCGCATAGTGCTGGGTCGAGGCCCAGATCATATACAGCAGGCTCGACGGCTCCACCGGCAGGATGCGCTTGTCCTCCACCCACTGGCGAATCTTCGCTTCCTTCATCTTGGCCCAGTCGTACAGGCTTTCATCCAGCGCCTCACCCAGGGTCGGCGCGCCGTGGATGATTTCGTTGGCCCAGACTTTCGAACCGTACGGCCGCGTGCGCGAGCGCTGCATCTTGGCGCGGATGTAGCTGCTGAGCACCACCCGGGGGTCATCGAAGGTTTCAAAGCTCAGGGCGTCCTGCTTCCACACTTCCAGCAGGTCGAACAGCACCGCGCTGTACAGCTCGCTCTTGGTGGTGAAGTAGTAATGCAGGTTGGAGCGCGGCAGTTGCACTTCTTCAGCGATATCGGCCATGGCGGTGCTGCCATAGCCTTTTTCGGCGAAGATTTTCTCCGCGGCCAGCAGGATTTTTTCGACGTTGACCCGACGAATTCCGATCTTGTGATTGCCCATAAGGGCTCCCTGACAACAACTTGGCTTAAAGACTACCATCGGCTCTAGATCGGGGCGACAGGCCATAGTGAAACTTCTGACGCGAACCTTTCCCCCGGAAATCGGATTGGTTAGGATCGCGGTCCCCATGAAGGATCATTGCAATGACTATTCGACCTCGTGTGGCCACCGACGACCCCGTGCTGGGAGCACTGTGGGAACGCTCGGTGCGCGCCACCCATGACTTCCTCCCCGAGGATGACATTCAACGTTTGCTGCCCCTGGTACGCGACACCTACCTGCCGATGCCTGCCCTGGAAGTGTGGGTGTATGAAGATCAACAAGGCATCGCCGGTTTTATCGGTACCGGCGGGAACAATGTGGAGATGCTGTTTATCGACCCCGAGCGTCGTGGCCAGGGCATCGGCCGCCAGTTGCTGGACCACGTCCGTGCCCGTCACGACACGCTCACCGTCGATGTAAACGAACAAAACCCACAAGCCGTGGGGTTCTACCTGCACTATGGTTTTATCCAGGTCGCGCGCTCGCCGCTGGATGGCGAAGGCAAGCCCTTTCCCTTGCTGCACATGGCTCTACCGACTCCCTGACCCCGAAGGTATTGAACAATGTTGATCAAGAAAAGCCTCACCACCCTCGCCCTGCTCGCCTCCTTGCTCGGCGCCTCGGCAGCGTTTGCCCACGCCCACCTCAAGGCTGCGGAGCCAGCGGCCGACAGCAGCGTCGCAGCGCCCAAGGACCTGCGCCTGACCTTCAGCGAAGGCGTCGAAGCCACCTTCACCAAGGTGTCGCTGAGCAAGGACGGCACCGAAATCGCGATCAAGGGCCTGGAAACACCGGACGCCGACAAGAAAGTGCTGGTGGTCACCCCGGCCGCCCCGTTGGCCGCCGGCACCTACAAAGTGGTGTGGAACGCGGTGTCGGTCGACACCCACAAGAGCAACGGCGAATACAGCTTCAAGGTCGGCCAGTAACCCATGGCAACCCTGCTGGTGCTGTGCCGTTTCCTGCATTTCAGCGTCGTGTTGTTGATGTTCGGGGCCTGCGCATTCAGGCCCTGGCTGCTCGGCGCTGCACCGCAACCGGCACTGGACCGGCAACTTGAGCGGATCACCCGTGGACTGGCCTGGCTGGGGCTGGGGTCCGGCGTCGCCTGGCTGTTACTGATCACCGCGAGCATGGCCGGCAGTTGGGACGCGGCGCTGCAGCCGGCCACGGTGCAGCTGGTGCTGGGCAAGACCTTCTTCGGCCAGGTGTGGGTGTGGCACCTGTTGCTGAACCTGCTGCTGGTGATCGTGTTGGCCAAACCCTGGCCGATGGTGCGCCTGCCAGTGATCGCGCTGCTGCTGGCGACACTGGCACCGGTCGGCCATGGCGCCATGCTGGACGGGCTCAGCGGCAGATTGCTGATCCTCAATCAGGTGGTGCACCTGGTGTGTGTCGGTGCCTGGCTCGGCGGCTTGCTGCTGTTGGTGTTGATCCAGCGCCAATCCCCGCCTGTTGCGCTGGAGCCAATCCTGCGACGCTTCAGCGGTGTGGGTTATGGCCTGGTCGCCGGCTTGCTGGTGACTGGCTTGATCAACGTGCGCGTACTCACCGGGCAACTGTGGCCCACGCCGTTATTCAACGGCTTTGCCCTGATCCTGTTGATCAAGGTGCTGCTGGTGCTGGGCATGTTGGCCCTGGCGCTGCTGAACCGGCTGCGTATCGAGCGCTGTGAAGAACGCTTGGGCAGCCTGAAGGCCAGTGTGAAGCTGGAGTGGGTGCTGGGGATTGCCGCCGTCGCCGCCGTTTCCCTCCTGGGCACCTTGCCGCCGATGCTGATGGTTGACTGAAACACACCGTCATCGGGGGCAAGCCCCCTCCCACATTGAACCTCCACACCGAGCAGGTCATCGTATAACTTCTACTTGACAGCGCCTGAAAACCTCGCAAATATCGCACCCAATGTTGTACGACAACGTATAACAAATAATAAAAACAACAAAAGAAAGGGAGCTTCACTGTGAGTTCACTCGCGCGCAATTCCTCCGTCCGCCTGGGTTTTATCGGTCTCGGCAGCCTGGCCTTCACCCTTCCCCTCAACGCCCAAGCCGAAGGCTTCGTCGACGATGCTAAAGCGACGCTCAACCTGCGCAACGCTTACTTCAACCGCAACTTCACCAACCCGAGCAACCCTCAGGGCAAGGCCGAAGAGTGGACGCAGAACTTCATCCTCGATGCCAAGTCCGGCTACACCACAGGCACGGTGGGCTTCGGCATTGATGTGCTGGGCCTGTATTCGCAAAAGCTCGACGGCGGTAAAGGCACTGGCGGTACGCAGTTGCTGCCGATCCACAGCGATGGCCGCCCGGCCGATAACTTCGGGCGCCTGGGTGTGGCGCTGAAAACCAAATTATCGAAGACTGAACTGAAAGTCGGCGAATGGATGCCGGTGCTGCCGATCCTGCGCTCCGACGATGGCCGTTCCCTGCCCCAGACCTTCCGTGGCGGCCAGGTCACCTCCAATGAGATCGCCGGCCTGACCCTCTACGGCGGCCAGTTTCGCGGCAACAGCCCGCGCAACGACGCGAGCATGGAAGACATGTTCATGAACGGCAAAGCCGCGTTCACCTCCGACCGTTTCAATTTCGGTGGCGGCGAATACACCTTCAACGACAAGCGCACCCAGGTCGGTGTGTGGTACGCCGAACTCACCGACATCTACCAGCAACGGTATTTCAACCTGACCCACAGCCAACCCGTGGGCGACTGGACCCTGGGCGCCAACCTTGGCTTTTTCACCGGCAAGGAAGACGGCAGCGCGCTGGCTGGCGACCTCGACAACAAGACCGCCTTCGCCCTCCTCTCGGCCAAGTACAACGGCAACACCTTCTATGTGGGCCTGCAGAAACTCACCGGCGACAGCGTGTGGATGCGGGTCAACGGCACCAGCGGCGGCACCCTGGCCAACGACAGCTACAACGCCAGCTACGACAACGCCAAGGAGAAATCCTGGCAGGTGCGCCATGACTTCAACTTCGTGGTGCTCGGCATTCCCGGGCTGACCCTGATGAACCGCTACATCAGCGGCAGCAACGTGCACACCGGGGCGATCACCGATGGCAAGGAATGGGGGCGCGAATCGGAGTTGGCCTACACGGTGCAGAGTGGCGCGCTGAAGGATTTGAACGTGCGCTGGCGCAACTCAACCATGCGTCGGGATTTCAGCAATAACGAGTTCGACGAGAACCGCCTGTTCATCAGCTACCCGATTTCACTGCTCTAAAGGTGACAGAAGCAGTGCGACGATTCGCACTTGCCCCCCGTGGCGGCGGACCAGAGGCATATCTGCTGCCTGACACACTGCCATCGGGGGCAAGCCCCCTCCCACATTTGAGCAATGCCAGCCTGAAGAGCGTTGACAAGCCGGGGAATCAATAACGATACTTCGGCAAAGTCATACGACAACCTACAACAACAATGGAACCTACATGACCACCCTCACCACCCCGCCCGTTCCATTCAACCGCCTGCTGCTCACCGGTGCCGCCGGCGGCCTCGGCAAAGTCCTGCGCGAACGCCTGCGTCCCTACGCCCACGTGCTGCGCCTGTCGGATATCGC
This sequence comes from Pseudomonas sp. FBCC-B1565, assembly GCF_059133265.1. NCBI lineage: Bacteria > Pseudomonadati > Pseudomonadota > Gammaproteobacteria > Pseudomonadales > Pseudomonadaceae > Pseudomonas > Pseudomonas sp. FBCC-B1565. Next base: position 2,342,332 of record NZ_CP101438.1, on the reverse strand, counting down.
CAACATGGCGCCGGCTGCCGACGCGTCCGAAGAAGTGCAGACCTGCGACCTCTCCGACAAGCAAGCCGTGCACCACCTGGTGGAAGGCGTCGACGCCATCCTGCATTTCGGCGGCGTATCGGTTGAGCGTTCGTTCGAAGAAGTGCTCGGCGCCAATATCTGCGGGATTTTCCATATCTACGAAGCCGCCCGCCGCCACGGCGTGAAGCGTGTGATCTTCGCCAGTTCCAACCACGTGATCGGCTTCTACAAGCAGGGCGAACACCTCGACGCCCACTCGCCGCGCCGCCCGGACAGCTACTACGGCTTGTCCAAGTCCTACGGCGAAGACATGGCCAGTTTCTACTTCGACCGCTATGGCATCCAGACCGTGAGCATCCGCATCGGCTCGTCATTCCCGGAGCCGCAGAACCGCCGCATGATGCACACCTGGCTGAGTTTCGATGACCTGACCCAACTGCTCGAACGCGCCTTGTACACGCCCAACGTCGGCCACACCGTGGTGTATGGCATGTCGGATAACCTCGACACCTGGTGGGACAACCGCTACGCCGCTCACCTGGGCTTTGCGCCCAAGGACAGCTCCGAAGTGTTCCGTGCCCAGGTCGAGGGCCAGCCGCCCGTAGCCGCCGATGACCCGGCCAAGGTCTATCAGGGCGGCGCGTTCTGCGCGGCCGGCCCCTTCGGTGATTGACCCATGAACGCCGAATTGATTGTCGACGCGCGCAATGCCGTGGGTGAATGCCCGGTGTGGGTGCCCGAGGAAAATGCGCTGTACTGGGTAGATATTCCCAACGGCGGCCTGCAACGCTGGAGCGCCGCCACCGGCCATCTCGCCGCCTGGAAAGCCCCGCAGATGCTCGCCTGTATCGCCCGTACCGATGCGGGCAATTGGGTCGCCGGCATGGAAAGCGGCTTTTTCCAGCTTACCCCGTACAACGACGGCAGCCTCGACACCACGCCCTTGGCTGGAGTCGAACACCCCCGTGCCGACATGCGCCTGAACGACGGCCGCTGTGATCGCCAGGGCCGCTTCTGGGCCGGCAGCATGGTGCTGAACATGGGCTTGAATGCGCCCGAGGGCATCCTCTACCGTTACGCTTCCGGCGCCGTGCCCAATGCACAACTGGACGGTTTCATCACCCTCAACGGCCTGGCGTTCAGCCCGGATGGCCGTACGATGTACGCCTCGGACTCACACCCCTTGGTGCAACAGATCTGGGCCTTCGACTACGACATCGACACCGGCACGCCCTCCAACCGCCGCGTCTTCGTGGACATGCACAACTACCTCGGTCGCCCCGACGGCGCGGCGGTAGACGCAGAAGGCTGCTACTGGATCTGCGCCAACGACGCCGGCCTGATCCACCGTTTCACCCCCGACGGCCGCCTCGACCGCTCCCTCACCGTACCGGTAAAAAAGCCCACCATGTGCGCCTTCGGCGGCAGCCGCCTGGACACCCTGTTCGTCACTTCGATCCGTGACGACCAGAGCCCCCAGTCGCTGTCCGGCGGCGTGTTTGCCCTCAACCCCGGCGTTGTCGGATTGCCGGAGCCCACGTTCACCCTCTAGCTGCATCGCTGTGCCTTGAATACAACAATAACAAGACAGGAATGAACCCCCATGGACTTCAAACGCACCTTGCTCGCCGCTGCATGCTTCTCCCTCGCCAGCGCCGCCCACGCCCTGGAAATCAAGTTCGCCGACATCCACCCCGCCGGCTACCCCACCGTCGTCGCCGAAGAAAACATGGGCAAGGCCCTGACCAAGGAAAGCAACGGCGAACTGACCTTCAAGTACTTCCCCGGCGGTGTGCTGGGCTCCGAGAAAGAAGTGGTCGAACAGGCCCAGGTCGGCGCGGTCCAGATGACCCGTGTCAGCCTCGGTATCGTCGGCCCGGTGGTGCCGGACGTGAATGTGTTCAACCTGCCGTTCGTGTTCCGTGACCAGGCGCACATGCGCAAGGTCATCGACGGCGAGATCGGCGATGAGATCCTCGCCAAGATCACCGATTCGGAATTCGGCCTGGTGGCCCTGGCCTGGATGGACGGCGGAACGCGCAACCTCTACACCAAGAAACCGGTGCGCAAGATCGAAGACCTCAAGGGCATGAAGATCCGCGTGCAAGGCAACCCATTGTTCATCGAAGCCTTCAATGAAATGGGGGCCAACGGCATTGCCATGGACACCGGCGAGATCTTCAGCGCCCTGCAGACCGGGGTGATCGACGGTGCAGAAAACAACCCGCCGACCCTGCTCGAACACAACCACTTCCAGAACGCCAAGTACTACACCCTCACCGAACACCTGATCCTGCCCGAGCCCATCGTGATGTCGAAAATCACCTGGAACAAGCTCACTCCCGCCCAGCAGGACATGGTGAAGAAAGCCGCCAAGGCCGCCCAGGCGGATGAACGCGTGCTGTGGGACGCCAAGTCCGCCAGCAGTGAAACCAAGCTCAAGGCCGCCGGCGTGGAGTTCATTACTGTCGACAAAAAGCCCTTCTATGACGCCACCGCGCCGGTTCGCGCCAAATACGGCGCGGCGTACGCCGACATCATCAAGCGTATCGACGCCGTTCAGTAACACCCTCCTTCTCTAGCAAGGCCCGGCGCGGTCGGTATCGACGCGCCCGGTTACGGTGAACGCCATGAAGAATTTACTGCTGCGCATCAACGACCGCCTGTACATGACCTGCATCTGGGTCGCCGGCCTCTCGGTACTGGGGGTCGCGCTGATCATCCCCTGGGGCATCTTCGCCCGCTACGTCCTCGGCACCGGCGCCAGTTGGCCGGAGCCCACCGCCATCCTGCTGATGCTGATCTTCACGTTCATCGGTGCCGCCGCCAGCTACCGCGCCGGCGCGCATATGTCGGTGGCGGTGGTAACCGACCGCCTGCCGCCACGCCAACGCCACATCGCCGCTATCGTCGCGCAACTGCTGATGGCCACCATCTGCCTGTTCATGACCGTGTGGGGCACCAAGTTGTGCCTGTCCACCTGGAACCAGTTCATGAGTGCCATCCCCACACTGCGCGTAGGCATCACCTATATGCCGATCCCGATCGGCGGGCTGCTGACCCTGGTGTTCGTACTGGAAAAACTCCTGCTCGGCGACCAGAGCCAGCGGCGCGTGGTGCGGTTCGACCTGGTGGAAGAAAACGAAGGGGCTGCCTGACATGGATGCATTGATTCTGTTGGGCAGTTTTATCGCCTTGATCCTGCTGGGCATGCCAGTGGCCTATGCCCTGGGAATGTCGGCACTGATCGGCGCGTGGTGGATCGACATCCCGTTCCAGGCCTTGATGATCCAGGTGGCCGGGGGCGTGAACAAGTTTTCGCTGATGGCGATTCCGTTCTTTGTACTGGCCGGGGCGATCATGGCCGAGGGCGGCATGTCACGTCGCCTGGTGGCGTTTGCCGGGGTATTGGTGGGTTTTGTGCGCGGCGGTTTGTCCCTCGTCAACATCATGGCCTCGACGTTTTTCGGCGCCATCTCCGGTTCGTCGGTGGCCGATACCGCCTCGGTCGGCTCGGTGCTGATCCCGGAAATGGAGCGCCGTGGGTATCCACGGGAATTTGCCACCGCCGTGACCGTCAGCGGTTCGGTGCAGGCGTTGCTGACGCCGCCCAGCCATAACTCAGTGCTCTACTCCCTGGCCGCCGGCGGCACGGTGTCCATCGCCTCGCTGTTCATGGCCGGCGTGGTGCCGGGCCTGTTGATGAGCGCCTGCCTGATGGTGCTGTGCCTGATCTTCGCGAAAAAGCGTAACTACCCCAAGGGCGAAGTCATCCCCTTGAAGCAGGCGCTGAAGATCGCCGCAGATGCCCTGTGGGGCCTGATGGCCATGGTGATCATCCTCGGCGGCATCCTCTCGGGCATCTTCACCGCCACCGAATCGGCCGCGATTGCCGTGCTGTGGGCGTTCTTCGTGACCATGTTCATCTACCGCGACTACAAATGGCGCGAGCTGCCCAAGCTGATGCACCGCACGGTGCGCACCATTTCCATCGTGATGATCCTGATCGCCTTCGCCGCCAGCTTCGGCTACATCATGACCCTGATGCAGATCCCGGCGAAGATCACCACGGCGTTCCTGACCCTGTCGGACAACCGCTACGTGATCCTGATGTGCATCAACGTCATGCTGCTGTTGCTCGGCACGGTGATGGACATGGCGCCGCTGATCCTGATCCTCACGCCGATCCTGCTGCCGGTGGTGCTCGGGCTCGGTGTCGACCCGGTGCACTTCGGCATGATCATGCTGGTCAACCTCGGCATCGGCCTGATCACCCCGCCGGTGGGCGCGGTGCTGTTCGTGGGCGCCGCGGTGGGCAAGGTGAGCATTGAAAAAACCGTGAAGGCACTGCTGCCGTTCTATGCGGTGCTGTTCCTGATCCTGATGGCGGTGACCTACATTCCGGCGCTGTCATTGTGGCTGCCGAGCGTGGTGCTGTGATGCTGATCGAACTGGAAGACAACCTGACCCACCTCACCCTGGCCCCGGCCGTGGGTGGCAGCATCGTCAATTGGCGCGTGCGAGCCAGCGGCCAGCCATTGTTGCGCCACAGCGACCAACAGGCCCTGGACACGGGCCTGCCGGGCAAACTCGGCTGTTATCCGCTGGCACCCTGGTCCAACCGGATCGCCGAAGGGGGTTTCGATAACCCCGACGGCTGGCTGGCGCTCACGCCGAACAGCCTGACCGACCCACTGCCCATTCACGGGTCGGCCTGGCAACAAGCGTGGCAGGTGGTCAGCCAGTCGGCGGACGAAGTGGTGCTGCAACTGGTGTGCGACACACCGTTCGCCTATCGCGCTGAGCAGCGGTTTTGCTTGCGCGACGGCGAGCTGAGCATCACGTTGCGGGTGACCCATCTGGCGGACAAACCGGCGTGGCACGGCTTGGGATTGCATCCCTACCTGCCGCGCACAGCGCAAACGCGGTTGCAGGCCAAGGCCTCGCAGGTGTGGATGAGTGCCCCGTCGAAACTGCCCACGGAGCTGGCACCGGTACCCGCCGCCTGGGATTTCCAGACGTTGAAGACCTTGCCGGAAGGCCTGGTGGACAACGGTTTTTGTCAGTGGGATGGACATTGCCTGATCGAGCAACCGGAGCTGGGCTATGCCCTGGAGTGCCAGGCCACCGGCGCCGACTACTTCCTGCTGTACTGCCCGCCGGGGCTGGGGTTCTTTTGCATCGAACCGGTGAGCCATCCGGTGAATGCCCATCACCTGGCGGGGCGGCCGGGCCTGAAACTGCTGGAACACAAGCAGTCGGTACAACTCAATTTCAAGCTGAAATACAGACAACCGGTGGGAGGGGGCTTGCCCCCGATGGCGGTGAATCAGTAATCCATTGGGTGGCTGACACACCGCTATCGGGGGCAAGCCCCCTCCCACAGTTTTGATTTGCGTTGTGTCAGGGTGGAGAGTTTTTCAGGCGCCCAGCCGTGTCGATACTCACCACCACCGACAACCCCGGCCGCAATCGCTCGCTCTCGGCCTGGTTCGGGTCCACCGTGATCCGCACCGGCACGCGCTGGGCAATCTTCACGAAGTTGCCGGTGGAGTTGTCCGCCTGCAACAGGCTGAACTCCGAACCGGTGGCCGGGGAAATATGCTGCACCGTGCCGTGGAATTTGCGGTGGTTCAAGGCATCCACCGTAAAGGTCACCGGCTGGCCGACCTGCACGTTGTCCATCTGGGTTTCCTTCATGTTGGCAATCACCCACAGCTGCGGCGGCACCAGCGCCATCAGTTGCGCGCCGGAGTTGACGTAGGCCCCCAGGCGCACGCCAATCTGCCCCAACTGACCGTCACGCGGCGCAGTGATGCGGGTGTTGGACAGGTCGATACGTGCCAGCTCCACCGCCGCCTCGGCACTCGCTACGGCGGCTTCCAGGGAGCCACGGTTGACGATCACCGTCTGCAGGTCCTGCCGCGCGATTTCCAGGCTGGCCTGGGCTTGCGCCACGGCGGCGATGGTCTGCGCATTGGCGGCGCGGGTCACGTCCAGTTCGCGCTTGGACACCGAGCCGTCGCTGATCAGTTCTTCATTGCGGCGCAAATCGGCCGTGCTTTTGCGCGCCTGTGCCTGGCTGTCCACCAAGGCTGCCTGGCGCAACTTGATGGTCGCTTCGGCGCTGTTGCGCTGCTGCACCACATTGGCCAGCGAGGCCTTCTGCACCGCCAGTTGCGCCAGCGCCTGGTCCAGGCGCTGTTTGTAGATCCGGTCGTCGAGGCGCACCAGCAGGTCGCCGGCCTTCACGTATTGGAAATCCTGAACCGGCACTTCAAAAACATAGCCGCTCAGTTGCGGGCCGATGATCGTCACCTGCCCACGCACCAGGGCGTTCTCGGTGGTTTCCACGGCGCTGCTGAACGGCGGCAACTGCCAGGCATACAACACGATCAGCACCCCGACAATGGCAATCGCGGCAAACCCCAGCGATGAGACGATGCGCACCCGCAGGGAACGTGGCTCGGTGACCGAGGCGCCTGGCGGCGTGGTGCCTTCCGGGGTGGCGGCGATGGCGTTGGTGGTCGTGGTGGTGGAAGTCGGTTCGGTCATGAAGAAGCGCCGCTGGGTTGAACGGGAGGGGCTGCTGTTTTGGTCGTGCTCATCAGCCACAGGCTGCGGATAAAGATCCAGATCATGGTCAGTATCGCGATGATCGCGATCAGCATGAAGACATCGTTGTAGGCCATCACGTTCGCCTCGCGGGTCGCCGCCGTGGCCAGGCTGCGAATGCCCATGAGGTTGCGCAACTCGGGGTCGGCGACAATGCCGCCATAGGCCGAACCGCCGCTCGATACCCGCGCGGCCACACGCGGATCGAGCAGGGTCAAGTGCTCGACGATCATGCTGGAGTGGTACTTCTCGCGCACGATCTGGAACGTGCCCAGCAACGCCGCGCCAATCAGGCCGCCGAGGTTCTGGCAGATACCGAACATCACCGAGAAACTCACCAGGTTGCGCGGGTTGGCCAGCACGTTCCTGGTGCCCAGCACCATGGTCGGCCCCAGGAAGAATGTACCGCCGAAGCCTAGCAGGAACTGGCTGACATACAGGTTCTGCGGCCGGGTCAGGTTGCTGGAAAAACTGTCCATCACCGACCCGGTGGCCATCAGAGCCAGGGAGATCACCAGCGGCATCAACAGGTGCGCGGGGTTGATGGTCAACGCACTCACCGCCAGCCCGGCAATCGCCCCTGCGAGCATCACCACATACAGGGTGTGCATCTGCTGGTAGCTCATGTTCAACATCTGCATGAAACCCACGGCGCCGGTGGACTGCTCGGACAACACCATGCGGATCAGGATCACCGCCAGCGCCAGGCGGATCATCACGCCACTGCCCAGCCAGCGGGTCATCAGCATCGGGTTGGCGCGGTTATGCTCGATGGCCAGCCCGGCCATGATCAGCACCAGGGAACAGGCCGAGGCGATGCCGATCCACGGTGCTTCCAGCCACCAGTCGATGCGACCCAGGGACAGCACGGCGCAGAGCAAGGCGACACCGGTGGCAAGGATGGCGAAGGTGACGAAGTCGAGTTTTTCAAAGGTCTTGAAGCGGTCGCCGGGCGGCAACTTGAGCAGGAACACGCAGCCCAGGCAGATCAGCGCCAGGCCCAGCTCGAACAGATACAGCCCGCGCCATTCGGCGATTTGCAGCAGGTCTTCGGAGAACAGCCGTGCCAATGGCAAGGCCAACTGCGCCGTGCCCAACCCCAGCACCAGGGACTTCAAGCGCCACTTGGCCGGGAAGGCCTGGATCATGTAGTACAAACCCAGCGAACTCAGCGCCGCGCCCACCATGCCATGGGCCGCCCGCACCGCGATGGCCGAGCTGAGGTCGTTGACGAACAAGTGGCCGAAAGTCACCAGGGCGTACAGCACCAGGAACACCTCGGTAAATGCACGCAGCCCGAACTGCTGGCGGAACTTCACCAGCAGCAGGTTCATGCACACATTGGTCATCACATAGGCGGCGGGCAGCCAGGCCATTTCGGCGGTGGTCGCGCCCAGTGCACCTTGCAGGTATTGCAGGTTGGCGATGACCAGCGCGTTTCCCAACCCGCCAGTAATCGCCACCAGCACGCCCACCATCGCGAACAGCCAACGCTTGTGCGTCGGGTGCAGCGGCGTAGACGGCGAACCGGGCAGGCTCGGGCGCTCGTGGGGCTCCCAGGTGTGGGGGGTGTATTTGTTCATTCGATGACTCAGGTAAACCCATACTCAGAGACAGTAAACCTGAGCGGAGTTCATCTTGCCATGTCGAGGGCATAATTGATGCGAAGAACAGGCATCACCTGAAATGTGCGAGGGCAAGTCGACTCGTCGCCCTGCCCCCCTGGGATGTCCTGCGTATTCAGATCCAGCCGAGCCAACTCCAGTAGGTCGCAGCGAATACCAGCATCAACAGGTAGCCAACCAGCGTCACCAGAACCCCCACCTTGGCGAACTGCCGCGCCGTGAACGTCCCGGTCCCCAGGCACACCATGTTCTGCGGCGCATTGATCGGCAGGATAAACCCGTAGCTCATCACAAACCCCAAGAGCATGGTCATGCCCAACCGGCTGAAATCCCCCGGCAAGGTCTGCAACACCGCGATCAGGATCGGCAGCAACGCCGAGGTCAACGCGGTGGCGCTGGCGAAGCCCAGATGGATCAGGATCAGGAACGCACCAAGAATCGCAAACACACCCAGCGGCCCCACCTGGTCAAGCCCGGTATGCGCCACCACTTGCGCGCCCAGCCATTGCCCGGCCTGGGTGGTCAGCAGCGCCGTTCCCAGGCTGATGCCTACCCCGAACACGATCACCGTTCCCCACGGAATGCGCGACTGCACATCCTTCCAGGTCATCACGCCGATACCCGGCAATAACAGGAACACCAGGCCGGCGTAGGTGGTCGAGGTGGTGTCGAAACTGTGCAGGCGCCCTTCCGTGGCCCAGGCCAGTAGCAGCAACACCGAAACGCTCAACAGGCGCTTCTGCGCGCCGGTCATCGGCCCTATCTCCACCAGCGACTGCGCCACCGCCTCTTTACCGCCGGGGATGCTGTCGGTCTCCGGCGGCAGCAACTTGAGCACGAGGAACAGCAACACCGCCGACATGATCAACGCCCACGGCGCGCCGGCAATCAGCCAGTCGATCCACGACACGCGCTGGCCAAGCATCTTGTCCATGAAACCGACGGTGAGCAGGTTCTGCGCGGCGGCGGTCTGGATGCCGACGTTCCAGATGCTGGTGCCCTGGGCCACCACGATCATGATGCCGGCGGCGATATTCGAGCGTTTGTCCACGCCGAACGCGGCGATCACACCCATCATGATCGGCACCACGCAGGCACTGCGCGCCGTGGCGCTGGGCACCACGAGGCTGAGCAGCACCGTCACCGCAATCGCCCCCAGCAGGATGCGCCGGGTGCTGGTGCCGACCCGGCTCAGGGTCACCAAGGCGATACGCCGGTCCAGGCCGGTGTGGGTCATGGCTGCTGCGATAAACAGCGCCCCGGCCACCAGCGCCAGCGCCGGGTTGGAAAACCCGGTGAGCGCCATGCTGATCGCCGGGCTGGTGCCGATCACATGCGCGGGGTCCTGCAACGACGGCGCGGTGCCCAGCAGAAAGGCCATCAGCGACGTGATCATGATCGCACTGGCTTCATAGGACACCGCTTCGGCGATCCACACCACCACGGCAAACGCGAGGATCGCCAGCATGCGGTGCCCGGCGACCGGCAAGTCGGCGGGCACCGGCAACAGCAGCACCCCGGCCATCACCAACACGGCGACGACCAGGCCCAGGGGTAATTTGAAAGATGCCGCACTCATGGGCCACTCCAAGGCTCTAGATCAAGCCTTGAGCATGGGCTAAAAGCACCTGCGACGTGTTGACCTAGGCCAACAACTGGCTCAACACGGCCCGCAACTTGCCGGGTTTGACCGGCTTGTTCAGCAACGGCGCTTCCAACCGGCGCAACGCCCTACGGCACTGGTCGGTGCGGTCGGCAGTAATGATCACGGCCGGGATGTTCAGTTCGAAATGCTCACGCAGGTGCTTGACCACCGCACACCCCACCACCCCATGGTCGAGGTGATAATCGGCCAGGATCAGTTCCGGCGCCCTGCCCTCCAACGCCAGCAACGCTCCGGCCTGGTCGGTGGCGGTGACCACATCACAGCCCCATTGCCCGAGTAGCGCGCGCATGCTGTCGAGGATGCTCACCTCGTTGTCGATCACCAGCAGACGCCGTCCCGGCAGCGGGTTGCCGGTGGTCGGCTGGGCTGGCAACTGGCTGATCGGCAGAGGGATCTCGGTGCTCAACGGCACCTCGATACTGAACATCGAGCCACGTCCCGGCCACGAGCGTACGGCGATGGGGTAACCCAGGATCTCGGCGATCCGCTCGACAATCGCCAGCCCCAGCCCAACGCCTTTACGGTCCGCTGCGCGGCCGACGTCGAGCTGGTTGAACTCGAGGAAGATCGCCTCCAGCCGGTCCTGCGCAATCCCGCGCCCGGTGTCCCAGACCTCCAGGCGCAGGCAATCGCCACGCTTGCGCGCGCCCAACAGGATGCAACCTTCGTCGGTATAGCGGCAGGCATTGCTGAGGAAGTTACGCAAAATCCGCGTCAGCAAGCGCAAGTCGGTGCTGATCGCATAGCAGCCCGTGTGCACCCGCAGGTTCAACCCCGCCGCCTGGGCCACCGACTGGAACTCCGAGACCAGCGGCGCGAACAGTTCGTCGAGGCGGTACAGCGCCACATCCGGCTTGACCGCCGCCTGGTCGAGCCGCGAGATGTCCAGCAAGTCGGTGAGCAAGTCCTCGGCGCCCTCCAGCGCCTGATGCGTGCGCTCCACCAGCACCTGCTCGACGCTGGGCAACTGCCGTTCGCGCAAGGTGGCAATCAACAAGCGTGCGGCGTTCAACGGTTGCAACAGGTCGTGGCTGGCGGCGGCGAGGTATTTGTCCTTGCTGCGGTTGGCGGCCTGGGCGGCGTCGCGGGCGTCGCGCAGGTCCTGTTCGATCTGCTCGCGCTGGGCGATCTGCTGTTGCAGGTTGTGGTTGGCTTCCAGCAGTTCATCGGTGCGTGCGGCGACCCGCTGCTCCAACTCGTCATTGAGACGGATATAGCGCTTGCGCTCAGCCTCCAGCTCATCCAGCCGCGCCGTGAGTTCCGGGTAATGGCTCTTGCGCGCCGACTGGTCGCCCAGCCCCAGCAACCCGGCGAGTGCGCGTTGCTGGTCGTCAGAGAGCTTCGCCATAGACGACCTCGACGTCACGCTGGCTCGACTCCCTCGGGTTGGTGAGGATGCACGGATCGCCCATCGCATGCTGGGACAGGAACGGAATATCCGCCACGCGCACGCCATGCAGGCCCAGGGTTTCGTGGAAGCCGATCGCCCGCTTGAGCGCGATCAAATGCTCCACCAGCCGCGCGCAGATCTGCCGGTGATTGAGGCCGCGACAGTCGATGCCAAACGTCTCGGCAATCACCTTGAAACGCTCCGGCGCCGAGCTGTAGTTGAATGCCACCACATGCTCCACGAGTACCGCGTTGCACAGGCCATGGGGCAGGTCGAGGAAGCCGCCGAGGCTATGGGACATGGCGTGCACCGCGCCGAGGATCGCGTTGGAGAACGCCAGCCCGGCCTGCATGCTGCCGAGCATGATCTTCTCGCGCAGGGCAATGTCCGTGGGGTTGGCGATCATCTGCACCAGGTTGCCGTTGATCAGGCGCATCGCCTCCAGCGCATGGGGGTCGGTGAGTGGGCCATGGCCGGTGGAAACGAACGCCTCGATCGCATGCACCAACGCATCGATGCCGGTGCAGGCAGACAGGAACGGGTCCATGCTGGCGGTGGTTTCCGGGTCGATCAGCGACACGTCCGGCACCACCGCCTTGCTGACGATGGAGAACTTCATGCGTTCCTGCTGGTTGGAAATGATCACGAACTGCGAGACATCCGCCGAAGTGCCGGCGGTGGTGGGGATCAGGATCAGCGGCGGGCTGGGCACGCGAATGGTGTCGACGCCTTCGAACTCAAGGATGCTGCGCCCGTGGGCCACCACAATGCCGATGGCCTTGCCGCAGTCCATGGGGCTGCCGCCGCCGATGGCGACGATCACATCACAGTGATGTTCACGGTACACCTCGGCGCCGGTCATCACTTCTTCAACACGCGGGTTGGGCGAGACGGCGCTGTACAGGCAATAGTCGATGCCGAGGGCTTGCAGGCTGGCTTCCACATCGGCCACCCAACCGGCGGCGATCACGCCAGGGTCGCTGACCACCAGCACCTTGCGCGCGCCGAAGGTCTTGGCGTAGTTACCGACGTTGTGCCGGCAACCGGCTCCAAAGATGATTTCAGGCGAGACGAATTTACGCAGGAGGCTCAGATTTGGGCTCATTGGAAAGCCTGTTTTTATTATTTTGGAAGAATGCGCTCCACACTAACCGATCCGGCTGCGAATGCAATCAGACCAAAGAGGCATCCTTCCGACAGCGCCCGCGATCAACGGCTGGCGAAGTACATGGTCACTTCGAAGCCGATACGCAGGTCGGTAAATGCAGGTTTGGTCCACATGGGGGCAGTCCTCGGGTTGGGCCGGAAGATTCCGGTGGGGTCATTAATGCATGGGGGGATGGGGTAGCGAATGCTACTTTCGAAGTATTAAGCGCACTGCATTAGTCGCGAATGTGCAGAGACCAAAATGTGGGAGGGGGCTTGCCCCCGATGGCAGTGTGTCAGTCAATATGTAGGTCACTGGCATACTGAAGTGCGCCCCAAAAGCTGGACAGTTATTGTCTAGGCCTTAGCGGACCGGGCTCTGTATTCTACAGGGCTCAGTCCGCCAAGCTTGGTTTTGATTCGTTTATGATTGTAGTAATGGATGTATTTATCGAGTCCGGCTTGCAACTGGGCCACGCTATCGAAGCGTTCCCGATAATAAAACTCTGACTTCAACGTGCCAAAGAAACTCTCCATTGTGGCATTGTCATAGCAGTTTCCTCGGCGTGACATGCTCTGTTCCACGCCCTCTCTTTCCAGTCGTTCCCGGTACTTTGAGTATCGATAATGCCAGCCTTGATCCGAGTGCAGCATTGGCTTTGCTCCCTCGGGCAAGCGCTTAAACGCTTGGTCCAGCATGTCGCCAACCAAAGCGTATTGAGGGCGCATGGCTGTCTGATAAGCCACGATCTCTCCGTTGTACAAGTCTAAAATTGGAGACAGATACAGCTTTTTTCCAGCTACTTTGAACTCGGTGATATCCGTCACCCATTTTTGATTCGGGTGTTCAGCCTCGAACTGGCGAGCCAATTTATTTGGCGAGACCTCTCCCATCGGCCCTTTATACGCTCTGTATTTCTTCGGTCGTACTGTGCATTTCAGACCCAGCACTCCCATCAGTCGCCGTACCGTTTTGCCGTTGATCGGCGGCCTTTCTTTACGTAGTTCTAAAGTCATACGACGGTAACCCAAGCGCCCTTCATGCTCTTCCTGAAGGCTCTGGATAGAGGCTTTTACCGAGGAAAATCGGTCTGCAGTGTCCATGATTTTGAGTTGGTAGTAGTACGTACTTCGCGCAAGGCCCAGCAGTTTGAGCAAGTCACTCAAGGGAAAGTCTTGCCTCAGTTCGGTGACTATTCGAGCTTTTTCTTCGCTTCTTTCTCTCGCCTCATCACTGCCTCGCCTAACTCCCCAAGCTTTTTTAGGTAGGCGTTCTCCATGCGCAAGTATTGAAGCTCATCAAGCAGGGCTTTATGTGCAAGTTCCTCTTTGGTGAGTGTGCCGGCAGGTTTACGAGGTTTCGCAGGTGGCTTGGGCATCGCGGTGGTCCGTCCTTTTTTCCCTGGGGCCAGGGCTTCAATGCCGCCACTGTAATACTGCTGCTGCCATCTTCCCACTTGGGTAGAGTCACCCAGATTGAAAAGCGCTGCTGCGCGGCGCAGGGAAAGGGAGTCACGCCACATGCGCTGTAGGACGGAGAACTTAAACAAAGCACTGTAGCGTCCACCAGTACTGCTCAGACTGGTCTCGCCGTGCAACCGGTAAGCCTCCACCCAACGGCGAAGCAGGGTGGGGTCCATTTGAAATTGAGCGGCGATGCGACGAAAGCCGCGACCTCGCTCAAGAAAGGCAGTAATGGCGGAAAGCTTGAATTGCGTCGTGTACTTGCTCATGAAAAAGCCCCAGGAGTTGGATGGGTGTCCAACTTTTGGGGCGCACTTCATACCGCTATCGGGGGCAAGCCCCCTCCCACATTGGACAGCATTCCAGTCAGGTCTAGAAGAAACCCAGCGGGTTGATGTCGTAGCTCACCAGCAGGTTCTTGGTCTGTTGGTAATGATCCAACATCATCTTGTGGTTCTCACGCCCGACGCCCGATTTTTTGTACCCGCCAAACGCCGCATGCGCCGGGTACAGGTGATAACAGTTGGTCCACACGCGACCGGCCTTGATCGCCCGGCCCATGCGGTAGGCGCGGTTGATGTCGCGGGTCCACAGGCCGGCGCCCAGGCCGAACTCGCTGTCATTGGCAATCGCCAGGGCTTCGGCTTCGTCCTTGAAGGTGGTCACGCCCACCACCGGCCCGAAGATTTCCTCCTGGAACACACGCATCTTGTTGTGGCCCTTGAGCAGGGTCGGCTGGATGTAATAGCCGCTGGACAGGTCGCCTTCAAGGCGCTCGGCTGCGCCGCCGGTGAGCAGCACCGCGCCCTCCTCCTGGGCGATCTTCAGGTAGGACAGGATCTTGTCGTATTGCTGCTCCGAGGCCTGGGCGCCGACCATGGTCTCGGTGTCCAGCGGGTTGCCGCGCTTGATCTTGACGATCTTCTTCATCACCTCGGCCATGAACGGCTCGTAGATCGACTCCTGCACCAGCGCCCGCGAGGGGCAGGTGCACACTTCGCCCTGGTTGAAGAACGCCAGCACCAGACCTTCGGCCGCCTTTTCGATAAACGCAGGCTCGGCGCTCATGATGTCCTCGAAGAAGATGTTCGGCGACTTGCCGCCCAGCTCGACGGTGGACGGAATGATGTTCTCGGCCGCCGCATGCATGATGTGCGCGCCCACCGGGGTGGAACCGGTAAAGGCGATCTTGGCGATGCGTTTGCTGGTGGCCAGCGCCTCCCCCGCTTCGCGGCCAAAACCCTGCACGATGTTCAGCACGCCGGGCGGCAGCAGGTCGCCGATCAGCTCGGCGAACACCATGATCGACAACGGCGTCTGCTCGGCCGGCTTGAGCACGATGCAGTTACCCGCGGCGAGTGCTGGCGCGAGTTTCCACGCCGCCATCAGCAATGGGAAGTTCCACGGGATGATCTGCCCGACCACGCCCAATGGTTCGTGAAAATGATAAGCCGCTGTGTGCTCGTTGATCTCGGCGGCCCCGCCTTCCTGGGCACGGATACACCCGGCGAAGTAGCGGAAATGGTCAGCGGCCAGGGGCACGTCGGCGTTGAGGGTTTCGCGCACGGCCTTGCCGTTGTCCCAGGTCTCGGCCACGGCCAGCACTTCCAGGTGCTGCTCGATACGGTCGGCGATTTTCAGCAGTACAAGGGCGCGGTCCTGGGCCGAGGTCTTGCCCCAGGCATCGGCGGCGGCGTGGGCGGCGTCGAGGGCCTTGTCGATATCGGCGGCGCTGGAACGCGGGAACTCGGCGATGACGTCACCGGTGACTGGCGAGGTGTTGGTGAAGTACTCACCGTTGATCGGCGCGACGAACTCACCGCCGATGTAATTGCCGTAGCGCGGCTTGAAGCTGACGATGGCGCCGGGGGTGCCAGGTTGGGCGTAGATCATGGTGAGGCCTCTGCTTATTGTTGGGTGTTGATGGGCTGCATCTGGGTGCGTTCGTAGTGCGGGTACAGGTGGGTCACGCTGCGGGTCAGTTCATAGCGGCTCAGGTTGATGCCCGCGAAACGCTCGGGGATCGGGCTGCGGATCAGCTCGGGCATGTCGCTGCCCTGTGCCGCAGCGTCGCGCAGCAGTTGATCAAGCCAGGTGAGGTAGTCGCGCATCTGTTCGAAGGGTTTGGCGTCGGTCGCAACGGGGCCGTGGCCGGGCACGATCAGGATCCAGGGCAAGCCTTGCAGGGTGGCGATGTCCGCCAGCCAGATCGCCAGCCCCGGTGAATGGGGCGTGGTAAGCGCACGTTGGTAGAACACCAGGTCGCCGGCAAACAGCACGCCGGTCTTGCGGTCGAGGATCGCCAGGTCGGCGCCGGTGTGCCCGCGCAGTTGCAGCAGTTGCAGGTCGTGGCTGCCGAAGTTTTTCACACCGGGCTGCAGCGTTTCGCCGGGCAGTACCACTTCGGTGCCGCGCATCCAGTCGCCGACCATGCGGTACAGGTTCTCGGCCATGCTGTCGCCCTGCTCATGCAGCAAATCCTGGGTACCGGCCAGGGCGCCAATCGGCACGTCCTTGAAGGCTTGGTTACCCAGCGCATGGTCGGGATGGTGGTGCGTCAGCAGCACCTGGATCACCGGTTTGTCGGTGACACGGGCGATGGCCTGGCGCAGGGCTTCGCCGTAGCGCCTGGACGGCCCGGTGTCGATCACCACCACGCCGGGCTCGGTGACGATGAACCCGACATTGACGATATTGCCGCCATTGTCCTTGGCGAAATTGTCGGTGCTGCCTTCCAGCAGCCAGGTGTTGTCGGCGATCAAGCGGGGCGTGAGGGCGTAATCCAGGTCCGCCAGCACCGGCAGGCTGAACAGCAGCAGCCACAGCAGAATCCAGCGCAAGTTCATGGGATGGTCGCCTCGAACTGGCTGCCGCTGGTGTCGCGCAGGGTCAGGCGCGTGGGCTCGCGGCCTTCGATGTCGAAGGCCAGGCTGGGGTTTTCGCTGACGGCGGGGAACAGTTCCAGGCGTGCCAGCAGTTGGTTATCTGCGCCACGCAGCTCGGCCTGATGGATAAAGAATTCGGGAATACCGCTGATCATGCCGTTATCCATCGGATGGGCAACTTGCAGTTTCACGCGGCTGAACTCGGCACGCGGGTAACGGCCGCCGAGCACTTCGCCCAGGTGTTCTTCCCAGCCGGGTTGGGTGCGCACCACGCTGGGCGCGGTGCAGCCGCCACCGGCGGCATCGATCAGGGCCGAGCCGACATGCCACATGCCATCCCGGGTGAGCACCGCTGCACGCAACGGCGTGGCCTGTTCGATACGAATCCGCAGCGACAGCCACGGCAGTACTGGCCCCAACGGCTGGAAATCGACGATCTGCGGCAGCGGGTTCAGCTCGGCCCAGGCAAGGATCTTCACCACGTCCCCCTTGAAGGCGCGGGCGTCGATCTCCAGCGGCACCTGGCGCGCATCCTCGGCGAACGGCGGCGCCAGGAGCTTCACCCGCTCGTCGAAAACAAACGGTGCATTGTCGAGAAAGCGCTGGTGATAGTAGGCCCACATCACCGAGGGCACCGGGTCCACGGGCGCGCCCCAGGCCAGCATCGGCACACAGCACAACCACCACCCGCGCAGGCCCATGGCTTACTCCTCGACGTGCACGCTGTCGAGGTAGGTACGCACCGCCCACAGGGCTTCCTGGCTGAGGTAGTCGGCCATTTTCGGCATGTACACCCGGCCATCGCGCACGGCGCCGTGGCGCACGCGCTCCACAAACCATTCATCGCCGGCGTCGCCGGCATCGAGCATGCGCAGGTCGGGAGCGATGCCACCGGACTTGGCTTCCAGGCCATGGCACGCCGCGCAGTTCTGGTTGTAGGCCGACGCACCGACCTCCACCGCCTTGTCATGCTCGGGTGTGGTGCGATAGGGGTTGGTGGCGGCCCAGCCATCGGCGTCCAGCGGTACGCCGGCGTCCTTGATCGGGGTGAGGCCTTTGGTTTCCACGGCGGTGGGCGTCACGTTGCCGTGGGCCCAGGCGGAACCTGTACTGATTGCACCGGCGAGCAGGCAGGCGGTGATCAAGGCGTTGCGTTTTGTTGTCATTATTTTTTCCCTCGGGAGTGCACGCAAAACCTCTTGGCAGAGGCTATGGCAACCATCTTAGGAAGCACCCGGCAGGACCCGTATGCTGCTTTGGTGGGCGGGCTCTCATCCGTTGGTAGCAGACCTTGTGGGGCACTGCTAAATCAGAGGCGGTTCGGGAAATTGTCCCGGCAACACCGGGACTTTTTCCGTATTCGCCACGGCGTTCACATCGCACCCTGTGCAAGCCAAAACCTCCACTGGGAACTGCAACCATGACAATAAGATCGCTACCCGCCCTCTCGCCGCTGAGCCTTGCCGTGCAGGCCTTCCTGCTGGTCGGCAGCCTGTCCTTGAGTGCGGCCAGCTTCGCCGCCGCCGAGCCTGCCAAACAGACCCGCAACGTCACCTGGGAAGACATCGCCAACGACCACCTGACCACCAAGGACGTGCTGCAATACGGCATGGGCACCAACGCCCAGCGCTGGAGTCCGCTGGCCCAGGTCAACGACAAGAACGTGTTCAAGCTCACGCCGGCCTGGTCCTATTCGTTCGGCGATGAGAAGCAGCGCGGCCAGGAATCCCAGGCCATCGTCAGCGACGGCGTGGTCTACGTCACCGGCTCCTATTCCCGGGTGTTCGCCCTTGATGCGAAGACCGGCAAACGCCTGTGGACCTACAACCACCGCCTGCCCGACAACATTCGCCCGTGCTGCGACGTGGTCAACCGCGGCGCGGCGATCTTCGGCGACAAGATCTACTTCGGCACCCTCGACGCGCGCCTGATCGCCCTCGACAAGAACACCGGCAAAGTGGTGTGGAACAAGAAATTCGGCGACCACGCCGCCGGCTACACCATGACCGGCGCCCCGGTGCTGATCAAAGACAAGGTGACCGGCAAGGTGCTGCTGATCCACGGCAGCTCCGGCGATGAATTCGGCGTGGTTGGCCAGCTGTATGCGCGCGACCCGGACACCGGCGAAGAGGTGTGGATGCGCCCGTTCGTGGAAGGCCACATGGGCCGCCTGAACGGCAAGGACAGCACCCCGACCGGCGACGTCAAGGCGCCTTCGTGGCCGGATGACCCGACCACCGAAACCGGCAAGGTCGAGGCCTGGAGCCACGGCGGCGGCGCGCCTTGGCAGAGTGCGAGCTTCGATGCCGAGACCAACACCATCATCGTTGGCGCCGGCAACCCCGGCCCGTGGAACACCTGGGCGCGTACATCGAAGGACGGCAACCCCCACGATTTCGACAGCCTCTACACCTCCGGCCAGGTCGGCGTCGACCCCAGCACCGGCGAAGTGAAATGGTTCTACCAACATACCCCGAACGACGCCTGGGACTTCTCCGGCAACAACGAACTGGTGCTGTTCGACTACAAGGACAAGGATGGCAAGGTCATCAAGGCCACCGGCCACGCCGACCGCAACGGCTTCTTCTATGTGGTCGACCGCAACAACGGCAAGCTGCAGAACGCCTTCCCGTTCGTCGACAACATCACCTGGGCCAGCCACATCGACCTGAAGACCGGCCGCCCCGTGGAAAACGAAGGCCAGCGTCCAGCCAAGCCATTGCCGGGCGAAACCAAGGGCAAGCCGGTGGAAGTCTCGCCGCCGTTCCTGGGTGGCAAGAACTGGAACCCAATGGCCTACAGCCAGGACACCGGGCTGTTCTACATCCCGGGCAACCAGTGGAAAGAGGAGTACTGGACCGAAGAGGTCAACTACAAGAAGGGCTCGGCGTACCTGGGCATGGGCTTTCGCATCAAGCGTATGTATGACGACCACGTCGGTACCCTGCGGGCGATGAACCCGACCACCGGCAAGGTGGTGTGGGAGCACAAGGAACACCTGCCGTTGTGGGCCGGCGTACTGGCGACCAAGGGCAACCTGGTGTTCACCGGCACCGGCGATGGCTTCTTCAAGGCCTTCGACGCGAAGACCGGCAAGGAGCTGTGGAAATTCCAGACCGGCAGCGGCATCGTCTCGCCGCCGATCACCTGGGAACAGGATGGCGAGCAGTATATCGGCGTGACAGTCGGCTACGGCGGCGCGGTGCCGTTGTGGGGCGGCGACATGGCGGAGCTGACCAAGCCGGTGGCACAGGGTGGGTCGTTCTGGGTGTTCAAGATCCCGAGCTGGGACCTGAAAACCGCTCAGAAGTAACCTCACCCTATATGCCGGGGTCATCCTTTGTGGCGAGCGGGCTTGTCCCGCGTTGGGCTGCGAAGCGGCCCCCGGCTTTTCTCCAGCCCCAACGAGCCGTCAGGTTTTGGGGCTGCTGCGCAGCCCAACGCGGGGCAAGCCCGCTCACCACAGCAAGCCCGCTCACCCCAGGATCCCCAGAGGTCTCGCGATGAAATATCTGCCCTTTTTAATCCTGCTATCCCTGCCCTTGGCTCACGCCGACGAGGGCGACGACGCCCCCCTGGTCATCAACGGCTGTACCATTGCCGAACACAGCCAATGCCCCGGCGCCCACCTCAAGGGCGCCAACCTGAGCAATCAAGACTTAAGCAAAATGAACCTGGCCGGCGCCGACCTGCGCGACGCAGACCTGCGCCACGCCAACCTCGACCTGGCCAACCTGGAAAAAGCCCAGTTGCAAGGCGCCAACCTGACCCGCGCCAGCCTGCAACAAGCCAACATGCGCCTGGCGGATTTCACCGGTGCCACGCTGATGGCCGTGCAAGGCTGGGGGCTGTTTGCCCAGGGCGCACAATTTGAAAACGCCAACCTCAGCGCCGCCTACCTGCAATTTGCCCGGTTGTCGGGGGCGAAGCTGCACCAGGCCAACCTGCGGGCGGCCGACCTGGAAATGACCTGGCTGAGCAAGGCCGACCTACAAGGCGCCGACCTCAGCGACGCCAACCTGCAAGAAGCCAAGTTCGGCGAAAGCAACCTGGAGAAAGCCACCCTCACCGGCAGCCGCCAGCACTATGCGAATTTCCAGGATGCGAACATGGAAGGTTGCAAGGACTGCCCGACCACCTGGGACCGTTAACCCGCCACCCGCACCACCCCCATGTCGATACCCAAATGCACCAACTCGGCATGGGAACTCACCTGCAACTTACTCTTGAGCAAGGTCAGGTGATTGGACACGGTCTTGCTGCTGATACTCAGCTGGGCGGCAATCGCACGCGCCGGGGTGCCCTTGGCGAGCATCAGGAAAATCTCCAGTTCACGCTGGGTCATGCTTTGCAGGCGCCGGTCGGTGGGGTGGTACGCCAGCTGGGTGGCCAGGTCCTGTTCGATATAGGTGTGGCCGTCAAGAATGCGCTCGACCGCGTCCAGCATCACCGCCGGCAACGCGCTTTTGGTCAGGTAGCCTGACGCACCGGCCTCCAACGCCTGGCGCACCAGGGGCAACTCAGCATGCTGGCTGAAAAACAGCACGCGCAATTGCGGCAGGCGCTGGCGCAGGCGGCGGGTGGTTTCCAGGCCGCTGATCCCCGGCAGGCCGAAGCCGATGATCACCAGGTTTGGCACCGCTTCGTGCACCCGCGCCAAGGCATCCTCGCCACTCGCCGCTTCGCGCACCACCACACCGGGCAGCCCGCTGCGCAATAGCCCGGCGTAACCCAGGCGGACCACGGCGTGATCATCGACCAGCAGGATATTCATAGTGCCTCCAATGGCGGTGCCTCTGGCCATGCTAGAACCCCGGGGACCAATGGGACCTACTACTTTGGTACTGGTTTTGCTGTCTATCGTCGCATTCCCAAGGCAGCAGGACTGGCGTGTAATGGGCGCATAACGATAAGGATTGGATCCGCCATGCTGCCCGCTCGACTGCCCCTTGCGGCACTGTTGTGCCTGTTCATCACGTACGTACAGGCCGACACGCCACTGTTTTCCGCCGATGGCTACCGCACCAGCCTGTACCGCAGCCCCACGCCCGATCAACTGCCCGGGGCGATCATCGTCGACACCCCTGCCCTGCAAACCCTGTTGACCCAGACGCCCGCACCGGTACTGATCGACGTGTACCGCCGCCCGTGGCTACAGGGCCGCTTCATCGAAGACCAGCCCCACGCCAACCTGCCCGGCAGTCACTGGCTGGCCAATACCGGCGACGGCGACCTCACGCCCGAGTGGCAAGGTTACTTTGTGCGCCACCTGTACAAGTACACGGGCGGCAACCTGGCCCGCCCGCTGGTGTTCTACTGCCGCGCCGATTGCTGGCTGAGTTGGAACGCGGTAAAACGGGCCGCCAACCTGGGCTATACCACTGTGTATTGGTACCGCGATGGCTTGGACGCATGGGAAGCGGCAAACCTGCCAGTGATGGCTGCGACACCCGAACCCTTTGAATAAAAAACCACAACAAGAAGGTGAACGGCCATGTACAAAATTCTGATTGCCGACGATCACCCGCTGTTTCGCGAGGCGATCCACAACGTTATCAGCGACGGTTTCCCCGGCAGCGACGTGATGGAGACCGCCGACCTGGACAGCGCCCTTGCGCTGACCCAGGAACATGACGACCTCGACCTGATCCTGCTGGACCTGAACATGCCCGGCATGCACGGCCTCAACGGCCTGATCAACCTGCGCAACGAGTCGCCGACCATTCCGGTGGTGATCGTCTCGGCCGAGCAGGACAAACAGATCGTGCTGCAAGCTATCACCTACGGCGCGGTGGGCTTTATCACCAAGTCATCACCGCGCCTGCAAATGACCGAGGCGATCCAGCAGATTCTCAACGGCAATGTGTACCTGCCGCCGGACATCATCCGTACCCAGAAAAACACCGGGCAGCGGCGCATGAACGACAGCCCTGGGTTTGCCCCCGAGCTGTTGCAGGCGCTGACACGCAAGCAGCTGCTGGTGTTGGAGCGGATGACCAAGGGTGAGTCGAACAAGCAGATCGCCTATACGCTGGAGATTGCCGAGACCACGGTGAAGGCCCATGTGTCGGCGATTTTGCGCAAGTTGAATGTGCATAACCGCGTGCAGGCGATACTCAGTGCCGGAGATATCGATTTCGGCTCGTACCTGCGCCGCTGACGGTCTGACACACCACAAATCAACTGTGGGAGGGGCGGTGCGACGACTCGACTTGCCCCCGATGGCAGAGTGTCAGTCAGCACATGCATTGACTGATCCACCGCTATCGGGGGCAAGCCCCCTCCCACATTTTGATCTGCATTTTGTCAGGGCCGGCTGAGCAGGTGGCTCATGGCGGTTTTCAGCTTCATGGGCCTGACGGGCTTGTGCATCAAGGTATGCCCCAACTCACGGATCTGCTGCTTCAATTCATTGCTGTAGTTGGCGGTGATCATCAACGCCGGCACCGCGCTCCCGCGCCGGGCGTTAATGCGGGCCACGGCGTCCACGCCGTTCTGGTCGTCGTCCAGATGGTAATCGGCAATCAACAGGTCCGCCTCGGCATGGTAGTTGTCCACCTGCCGCGCCAGGTCCTGTTCCGACAGCGCCGTGATCACCCGGCAGCCCCAGCCTTCGAGCAAGGTACGCATACCCGCGCAGATCGCCGCGTCGTTATCCAGCACCCACACCCGGGCACCTTGCAGGCGCTCGAGCAACGGCTCGCTCATGGAAGACGCCGGCAGCGACTTGGGGGCCGTGGCGCTCAACGGTACCTCCACCGAGAACATCGAGCCTTTGCCCGGCCAGGATCTGACGCTGATGCGATGGCCGAGTATCCCGGCGATCTTTTCCACGATGGCCAGGCCCAGGCCCAGGCCGCGGTCCTGGTCCGGTCGCTGCACGTCGCCGCGCTTGAACTCCTGGAAAATTTCCTCCAAGCGCTCTTGCGCAATCCCCATGCCGCTGTCCCACACCTGGATCAACAGGCGCTGCTGCTGACGCCGGCAACCCAGCACCACCCGCCCCTGGTAGGTGTAGCGAATGGCATTGCTGAGCAGGTTGCGCAGGATCCGCGCCAGCAACTGGATGTCGCTGCGCACCAACGCGGAGCAGCCGACAAAGTGCAGCGCCAAGCCTTCGGCGCGGGCCAGTTGGGTGTACTCGGCGGCGAGGTTGTCGAGCAATTCACTCAAGGCGAACGGCGCGATATCGGCCTTGATCACGCCAGCATCCAGTTTGGAAATATCCACCAGGGTCCCCAGCAGGTTTTCCACGTCTTCCAGGGAGTTGCTCACATTGCGCACCAGGGCTTCGCTGGGGCGTTCCAGCAAGGCACTGGTGAACAGCCGCGCCGCATTCAACGGTTGCAACAGGTCATGGCTGACGGCGGCGAGAAACTTGGTTTTCGACAGGTTGGCCTGCTCGGCCTCGAGCTTGGCTTCGCGCAGGCGGGTTTCCATGCGCCGGCGCTCGTCGATTTCCTTGAGCAGTTGGTCATTGAGCGACGTAAGCTCCGAGGTGCGCTGGGCCACGCGCTGTTCCAGATGCTGGTAGGCCTGGTGCAAGGCTTCGGCCGTGCGGCGGCGTTCGGTGATATCGCGGATCAACACGAAGATCCCCACCACCTCGCCACTGGCCAGCATGTTCGGTACATAGGAGCGCAGCATGTAGCGTTCCTGGTGGTTGATGTTGGTTTCGGCGAACTCAAAGGTCACGCTCTCCCCCGCCAAGGCACGGGCGACGTAGGCATCCAGGCGCTGGCAATGCTGCTCGCTGTGCACTTCGCGCAGGCTCTGCCCAAGCATCATGCCGCGCGGCCAGCAGTACCATTCTTCATAGACCTTGTTGGTGAACTCATAGACCAGATCGGCATTCAGATAGCCGATCAGCGCCGGCACGTTGTCGGTGATCAGGCGGATCCAGCGCTCGCTCTCCTGGGCTTTCTGCGCCGCCGCCTGTTCGCCACGCAGGGTTTCGGCGCGCAGCCGGGCGTTGATCAGCAGGTGGTTGCTGGCCTTGAGTTCGGCCATCGCCTGGTTCAGCGCGTCGGTGCGCTCGCGCACTTGCTCGGCCAGCACCACCGAATGCTGGAAGGTGGCGTAGGGGTTGTTGCCCTGGGGCATGCCGGACTCGATGCGCTCGATCAGCGCCGCATTGATCCGCGCCAGCTTGTGGTTGTCCTGTTGCAGCCGGGCCAGTTGAGCGGGCAGGTCAGCGCCGGCCTCGGGCAATGGCGACCCCGGTGAACGTCTGGTTGATGTGCATGCCATTGAACTGTTCTCCGTAGGTGTTGAAACCCATAACTCGCTGGTCCCGCAAGTAACCGCCAAGCTGTTCGAGGGTGCCGTTGTCTTCCAACTCCAGGCGGCGCAAAAAGCAATCGCAGCCGATGGTCAGCAACAGGTCGCCGAGGCGCGCTTGCAGGCCGTCGAACAGCGCCTGCAAGTTCGGCAGCAGCGGGCCGGGCGTCATGACCGTCAGCACGATGCCGTTTTCCACCGCGCAGTAGAAACTCAGGCTGAGGTCCTCATGCACCTGCTGGATAGCGCGCACGTAGTACTGGTCGTGGATACGCACCGCCAGCGGGTGGGCGGCGAACGTGCGGTGGTCGAGGTCGGCCACCGCCACGCCGATATGCCGCGCGTACTCTTCGGCGGCGGGCTCGGCGTTGAGCTCGAACACGCGGCGTGACGGGCTGTCGGCGCCGGTCACCACCAGCTTTTCCGTGCGCGGCAGGATATGGTGGGTGGTGAACACCTCGAAATCCAGCCAGGTGTTGACCAGCATCACCACCGCCGCGCCGCTGTGGAACACGCCGTTGAAGTACACGTGGGTGTGGGTGAGGAAGTTGTCGTCACCGGCCGAACCGCCGAAATGCGGGATATCCCCAAGAGCCGCGCTAAGGGCGGCGAGGACCATTTCTTCGCGGCTGGACAGGCCGTCAAGCAGGGTCAGCGCAAACGTGTTGCCCTTGATCGGCGCCAGGGTATTGCTGCGACAGCCGCCGACCAGACGCTCGACCATGTCCTGGGCACCGATCAGGCTGAAGTGCTCGACCTGATCGATCAGCTCCGTGGCGATGGAAAAGTGCGCATGGTTGAAGCCCACCGCCGTGATGCAGTTGCGACCGTAGCCTTGGGGCGTGATCTCGCCGGCGCTGGTGCAGCCGACCACACGCACCTTGCCGAAGCACTGTTGCAGGGCCTGGCCAAGGGCCTGGAGGTCGTAGGACGCGGAACAGAAAAACAGCACAAAACCCAGGTACGGGTGCAGCAGTTGCTGGGCCAATTCCTCGGCGGCCTGCCCGGCATCGGTGGCCTGGGACATGGCGCTGACTACGCCTTCACTGTTGTGCATCGTTGCCTCCCCCTCTGAAGCATCAGTGTACGAAGGGCCAGGACGTGGACCTATGCTACTTGGGTACTGGGTGGGGGATTCGATGGGATGAGGCTTTCAAGACCACTCTCTCAAAAGCCAATGGGGATCCAATGTGGGAGGGGGCTTGCCCCCGATTGCAGGGTGTCAGTCGATGCATGAGTGATTGATCCACCGCTATCGGGGGCAAGCCCCCTCCCACATTTTGATTGCATTTCAGATGGCTACCATGCCATTGCCGTCGTCCTTGGTCTTGCCGTAGGACAGGGCCAGGCGGTTCTTGCCGACCTTGTACGAGCCTTGTACCAGGTAGCCATTGCTGTCGACGTTGCGCAACGTGGCCTCCCCGGCATTGTTAGTGAAAAACGGGTTGATGCCCTTGGCCTGGAACCCCGAACCGGTCAGCGGCAAACCGCCCATCTTCGCCTGCACGCCGTAGCCCAGGCCCTTGGAGGTGACGGAGGCCACGGTGGAAAGGCGTTGATGTAGCCATCGGTGGAGAAGGTGGTTTCGTCCTTGTCGTACAACATGATTTCGGCGTCGGCGAATGGGCTGAAGCCCAGGCCGAGGATAAAGGCAGGCAACAGACGCAGCGGGGACTTGATGTCGGAGGCGATTATCAAAAGGCGGTGGGCCATGGCATACGCTGCCTTGGCCCTGATTTGCGGATGCTTTGGAGGGGCAGCGGGTGCCCGGCAAGTTCGGTTTAGTCCAGGCCCGGCACTTAGGATGTAAGACCGGCCTTGACCAACATGCCCACGGCCACCACGACACACAGGCCGGCAAAACCGACCTGCAAGGCACGCGCGGGGATCACCGAACACAGACGCCGACCGGCCAGCATGCCGACGATACTCGCGGCGATAAACACCCAACCCACCGGCTCGATGCGCACACCGGCATGCAGCGCGCCGGCCACGCCGATCAACGACAGCAGGCTGATTACCATCAGGGAGGTGGCAACGATGCCACGCATCTGCACGTCGGTGAGCTGCTTGAACGCTGGCACGATCAGGAAGCCGCCGCCCACACCCAGCAGGCCGGACACCGCGCCGGTCACCGCGCCGAGGGCGGCCAGGGTCGCGCTACATTTGGCGGTCCAGGCCAGGCGCCCGGTCTGCTGGTCGAGCATGCAGTTCTTCTGGCCCCAGGAGGCGGTCCCGTGATCACTCGGCCCGGCCTCGCGTTTTTCGCGCTGCAACATGCGCCAGGCCACCAGCACCATCAATGCACTGAACAGCCCCATCAACAGGGCTTCCGGCAACTGGTGGGCGAGGTACACCCCCACCGGCGAAAACAGCGCGCCGAGCAAGGCGATCAGCAACGCGGCGCGATAACGCACCAGGCCATGGCGCAAACCATCGACCGCCCCTACCGCCGCCGCCGCGCCCACGGCGAGCAACGACACCGGCGCGGCCTGGGTCATGCTCAAGCCCAGGCCCAGCACCAGCGCCGGCACCCCGAGGATGCCGCCACCGGCGCCGGTCAGCCCCATGACCAGGCCCATCAACAATCCCAACACACTGGCGAGCAGCATTCAGTCCACCTTGCTCAGGCGGGTCAGCCATTCGCGGCCCTTGAGCATGCCGTTCCAGTAGAACCACGGCAGCAGAGTCGCCTTGAGGAACCACATCGAGCGACGCGCCTGGGTCGGGTCCAGGGGAAAGGTCGGCAGCAGCTTGCCGCCATAGCCGAACTCGGCCAGCACCACCTTGCCCTTCTCCACCGTCAGCGGGCAGGAGCCGTAGCCGTCGTATTTGAGCGGCAACGGCGCCTGTTTGCGCAGGGCCAGCAGGTTTTCGGCAACCACCACGATTTGCTTGCGCACCGCTGCGGCGGTCTTGGCGTTGGTGGTGCCGCACACGTCGCCCAGGCCGAAGATATGCGGATAGCGCAGGTGCTGCAGGCTATGGGGGTTCACCTCACACCAACCGCCGGCGTCGGCCAGTGGGCTCTGGCGGATGAAATCCGGCGACACTTGGGGTGGGACCACGTGCAGCAGGTCGAAGGCTTTCTCTTCGATGCGGACGTTGCCCTCGGTGTCCTTCACTTCGAACCAGGCCTTGCGGGCTAGGCCGTCGACTTTCACCAGGTTGGCATTGAATGCCAGGCGGGCGTTGTACTTTTCCACGTACTTCATCAGCGGCGGCACAAAGGTCGCCACCCCGAACAGCGCGGCGCCGGCCAGGTTGAATTCGACGTCGATGTGTTTCAGCGTGCCCTGTTTGAGCCAGTGATCGCAGGACAGGTACATGGCTTTTTGCGGCGCACCCGCGCATTTGATCGGCATCGCCGGCTGGGTGAAGATCGCCTTGCCGCCCTTGAGTTGCTGCACCAACTGCCAGGTGTAAGCAGCGTGCTGGTAACTGTAGTTGGACGTGACGCCATGTTTGCCCAGGGTGTCTTGCAGCCCCTCGACCTTCTCCCAGGCCAGGCGCAGGCCGGGGCAGACGATCAGGTTGTTCCAGGTGACGCGCTGGCCGCTGTCGAGCACCAGGGTCTGCTCGTCCGGCAGCAGTTCGCTGACGGCGGCCTGTACCCAGGTGACACCATTGGGCAACACGTCGGCCAGTGGGCGGCGGGTCTTTTTCACGTCGTAGGCACCGCCGCCCACCAGGGTCCAGGCGGGCTGGTAGCAGTGGTGGTCGCTCGGTTCGATCAGGGTGATATGCAGGTGGGGGTCGCGCTTGAGCAGGCTGGCCAGCAGGCCAATGCCCGCCGAGCCGCCGCCGATGACTACGATATCGCCACTGATGGTAGGGCCCCAGTGTTGGTCGGTCATGGTCTATCGCCTTTGTAATACATGCACACAAGGGTCGCTGCCGGATGGCGTCACGCCCAGCTTTTTATGACCGCGCCGCAATACAGGCCGGACAGGGTCTTCATCACTTGAATCACTTCATGGCTGGCCAGCCCATAGAAAATGTATTTGCCTTCCCGACGAGTGGCCACCAACCCCTCGTCGCGCAGGATGCCCAACTGTTGTGACAGCGTGGGTTGGCGCACACCGGTCAGGGCTTCCAGCTCGCCGACATTGCGCTCGCCCTGGGTCAACTGGCACAGGATCAGCAAGCGGTCCTCATTGGCCAGGGCCTTGAGCAAGGAACAGGCCTTGGACGCCGATGCGCGCAACTGGGCAACTTCGCCTTCACTCAGAGTAGATTCCATTTGCCTCGGGTCCTTTGTGTCACTTAAGCTCAAAACATTATGTGAAAACGTAAACTGATTGTAACTACTTTTTTCTTCATCGGGGACGTCCGCCATGCCAGCGTTGATTCAAGCCTTTCTGGACGAGGCATCGTCGACCTACACCTACGTCGTCTATGAAACCGACGGCGGCCCGTGTGCCATTGTCGACTCAGTACTCAACTACGACCCGGCCTCGGGGCGTACCGATACCGCCCAGGCCGATAACGTGATCGCCTTTGTGCGCGAGCACGCTTTGCAGGTGCAGTGGCTGCTGGAAACCCACGCCCACGCCGACCACCTGTCCGCCGCGCCCTACCTGCGCCGTACCCTGGGCGGCAAGATCGCGATTGGCCAGTCCATCAGTAAAGTCCAGGGCGTGTTCAAGCACCTGTTCAACCTGGAGCCGGAGTTCCGTGTGGATGGCTCGCAGTTCGACCACCTGTTTGCACCGAATGAGGTGTTTCATATCGGTAACCTCAAGGCCCAGGCACTGCATGTGCCAGGGCATACGCCGGCGGACATGGCCTACCTGATCGACGGCCGATTGATCCTGGTGGGCGACACGCTGTTCATGCCGGATGTCGGTACCGCCCGCTGTGATTTCCCGGGAGGGGATGCACGGCAGTTGTATGCATCGATGCGCAAGTTGCTGGCCTTTCCAGTGGAAACCGAGTTGTACGTGTGCCATGACTACCCGCCCGAAGGTCGCGAGGCCAAATGCCGGACCACCGTGGCCGAGCAGCGCGCAGGCAATATCCATGTGCATGACGGCGTGGATGAAGCGGCGTTTGTAGAAATGCGCACCAAGCGCGACGCCGGGCTGGGCATGCCGACGCTGTTGCTGCCGGCGATCCAGGTGAATGTGCGGGCGGGCAACCTGCCCCCCGCCGAAGATAACGGTGTGGTGTACCTGAAGATTCCGCTCAACCAGCTCTGAATCGCGCTTACTCGAAGTACGACGACTTGGAGGGCGCAAGCCCCGACCACAATTCGTCGATATGCTTGAAGCCCCACTCCTCGGCGCTTTCACGGCTGATGATCTTGTCCGGTTGCTCAGCCAGGTTCACCACCGACTGGGAAATCGGCAAGCGTGAACGTGCCGAAAAGAACACCTTGACCTTGGGCGTCAGCAGCGACGTAGGGCTTTGTTCGACAACCACGCCAATGCGCCCGCTTTCCAGGCGCACCAAGGCGCCGACCGGGTAAATACCCACGCAACGGACAAACGCCTGGAACACCCGGGCATCGAAGTGTCCCTTCCATTCGGCCATTTTCTGGATCGCCTCCGCGGGCCCCCACCCATGTTTGTAGGGGCGCTCCGAGGTGATCGCATCATAGACATCGCATACCGCGCCCATTTGCGCGAACAGGCTGATCTGGTCCTGCGCCAGGCCAAGGGGATAGCCGCTGCCGTCGACTTTTTCATGGTGATGCAGGCACACATCCAGCACCAGGGCGCTGATCTGCGGGCATAGCCGCAACATCTGCGCGCCTTCCACCGGATGCTGACGTACGGTGCAGAACTCCGTCTCGGTCAGCCCGGCCGGCTTGCTCAAGATCTGCTCGGGAATGGCCATTTTCCCAACATCATGAAACAGCCCGGCCAACCCGGCTTCCTGGACCAACTCCGGCGACAGGTTCAATTGCCGCGCCAGCGCGATCATCAAGCCACTGACCGCGACAGAATGCATGTAAGTGTATTCATTGGCCTTTTTCAGGCGCACCAGGCTGAGCAAGGCATGGGGATGGCGCAGCATAGAGCGGGAGATGTCCTCCACCAGGCTGGCCACTTGACGAACCTCCACCGCGCGCCCCATGCGCAGGTCACTGAACATACTGATCACGGCACGCTTGGCAACCGCACACACCTTCACGGCACGCGCCACCTCCGCTTTCATCTCTGAGGGGGCTGGCACCACAGGACGCGGTGTGGCAGGTTGTTTGACGGTGACCGGCGCCGCTGGGGCCGGTTGTGGTTCGTCGCAGCCTTTTGCGGTATCGATCCAGACCCGCTGGACCTGCGACGTCAACAAACGCTGCCGGTCCTCTTCACGGTCCAACAAAAAGCTGCTCTTCCAGAACCCATGGCCGATCCATGGCCCGTCCAGTTTGTGCAGGTACATCCCCAGGATCACCTGGGAACAAGCAATGCACTTCAGCATGTATCATCCCCCCCAAGGCATGACCTGCTTGGCGATCAACTCACTGCAAACTTCGCCACGATCTGTTTCAAGTCCACGGCGAGCCTGGACAGTTCCTGGCTGGCCACCGATGTCTGACCGGCGGCCGACGAACTCTGGATGGACAGGTCGCGGATGCTGATCAGGTTCTGGTCGACGGAACGCGCCACCTGCGCCTGTTCTTCCGACGCGGTTGCAATCATCAGGTTACGCTCATTGATGTCGGTAATGGCTTGGGTGATCTGGGTGATCGCCACGCCGGCTTCATGGGCAACCTTCAACGAGTCCACCGCTTCATTGCGATTGAGGACCATGGAGGCCACCGCTTCGCTCGAACAGCTCTGGATTTTCGCAATCATCTGTTCGATTTCCTGGGTCGATGTTTGCGTCCTGTGGGCCAGCGCCCGCACTTCATCGGCGACCACCGCAAAGCCTCGGCCCTGTTCTCCCGCCCTCGCCGCTTCAATCGCTGCGTTCAACGCAAGCAGATTGGTCTGCTCGGCGATGGAGCGAATCACCTCGACCACCCGGGCGATGTCCTGGGCCTGTTTGGCCAGCCCTTCAACTTCCACCCCGGTTTGCTGCACCGTGGAGCTCAACTTTTCAATCGAGGCGATGGTTTGCGTCACCCGCTCCATCCCCACGCTTGCCGAACGCTGGGAGTCCTGCGTCGACTGGGACGCAGACACCGCATTCCTTGCCACCTCCTCGACCGCTGCCGTCATCTGGTTGACCGCCGTGGCGGCCTGATCCGTCTCCAGGCTTTGGCGCTCAATGCCGGCAGTGGACTCCCGGGTGATCGCACTCATCTCCTCGGCTGCCGACGCCAACTGCCCGGACGCCTCCGAGATATGCTGCAACGTGCTTTTCAGGTTCATCTGCATGGTAGCGGTCGACTTTTGCAGCTCGGTCAGTTCGTCATTGCCGCTGATGGTAATGGCCACACGCAAATCGCCGTCGGCAATCTTGCCGGTCGACACCAGCAGCTCCCGCACCGGATTGATAATGCTGCGGGTCAGCAAGCGGGCCACCACCACGGCGATCAACACCGAACTGGCCATCAACACCCATGTGAACAACCGCGCCGCATCATGCTCACTGGCGGCGGCTTGCACCGCGGTCTTCGAGCCCTGTTCATTGATCGCAATCAAATCGCTGATGGAGGCCTGCACTTGGCGAGCAATGGGGCCGTTGACGTCGCGCAAATACACCGCCATTTGTTCCGCGGAAAAGCTGGAGGCTTGCGCGAGGAATTCATCCATCTTCTGGCTGTAGTTTTTTATCTCACTCAGTGCCTGGTCGTACTTGGTACGCTCCTCGGGGCTCGATACCAGCGTTCCATAATGCTCGGCAACTTGCAGCACTTCGGCGCGAACCGCCTTGAGTTTTTCCAGGGAGGCAGGGTCCTTGTCCGCGTATTCCATGGCGTAACGCCGCAGGTCCAGGCGAAGTTTGTAAAACGTCGAATCTATCTGGCCGGCCAGGCGAATACTGGGCAGCCAATTGTTTTCTATTTCGACCGTCGATGAATAAACCTTATCGACTTTTATCAGCGTCATCGCACCTTGTATTAACAGCAGGAAACACACCACACCGAAGCACAATGTGGTACGAAAGTTCAACTTCAAGGCTCTCATGGACATCTCGGCTCACCCTTCCCCTTGGCCGTGTCGAACACGGCCTTACGGGTACAACTTTGTTTAACCGAGTGTGAAAAAAACGTGACTACTTACGCATTTTTTTATGAATAGTGGCAAATAAACATGACGCAGATCATTGCTTAGCTAACCATCATAATTAACGGCTGTTGCGACTCTCCGATATTCATACCATTAGTCCATCCCGTGGTAACGGCAGCGCTGTTTTATATCGAACTTGTTTAAGTGCAAAACTGGAGCGGATATTGGCGACGCCTGGCACCTTGGTCAAAAAATCCATCATGAAGCGCTCCAGCGACTGGATCGTCGGCACCAATACCCGGATGAGGTAGTCCGGGTCGCCGGCCATCAGGTAGCACTCCATCACTTCCGGGCGGTCCGCAATCGCCCCTTCGAACTGCTGCAACGCCAGCTCGTTCTGCTTTTCCAGGCTCACGTGGATGAACACATTGACGTGCAGCCCCAGCAGGTCGGCGTCCAGCAGCGTGACCTGGTCGCGAATCAAGCCCAGTTCTTCCATCGCCTTGACCCGGTTGAAACACGGCGTGGGCGACAGGTTGACCGAGCGGGCCAGGTCGGCGTTGGTGATCCGTGCATTCTCCTGCAGGGCGTTGAGAATGCCGATATCGGTACGGTCCAGTTTGCGCATGAGACAAAATCACCTGTTTATTATGTTTATGCAGTTTTTTTATCCGCAAATGATCCTGAGCGCAACGAAACAGAGATAAATATTCTTCTACGCCACGCCTATGATTGTTGTAGGACAAGATTTCCCCTACCCGGGGACTGACTGTCAGCTAGCGCGCCCACTACAAGAAATTCACAAGATAGAGCGTAGAAAGCCATGACCCAGCAGTATGAACCACTGCGCCTGCACGTCCCTGAACCCTCGGGCCGCCCAGGCTGCAAGACCGACTTCACCTACCTGCGCCTGACCGACGCAGGCACCGTGCGCAAACCCGCCATCGACGTAGAACCCGCCGACACCGCCGACCTGGCCAAGGGCCTGATCCGCGTGCTCGACGACCAGGGCCAGGCCCTCGGCCCGTGGGCTGAAGGCATCCCGGTGGAGATCCTGCGCAAAGGCATGCGCGCCATGCTCAAGACGCGGATCTTCGACAACCGCATGGTGGTCGCCCAGCGTCAGAAAAAAATGTCGTTCTACATGCAGAGCCTTGGCGAAGAAGCCATCGGCAGCGCCCAGGCCCTGGCCTTGAACATCGACGACATGTGCTTCCCCACCTACCGCCAGCAAAGCATCCTGATGGCTCGCGAAGTGCCACTGGTGGACCTGATCTGCCAGTTGCTGTCCAACGAGCGCGACCCGCTCAAGGGCCGCCAGTTGCCGATCATGTATTCGGTCAAGGACGCCGGCTTCTTCACCATATCCGGCAACCTCGCCACCCAATTCGTACAAGGCGTGGGCTGGGGCATGGCCTCGGCGATCAAGGGCGATACCAAGATCGCCTCCGCCTGGATCGGTGACGGCGCCACCGCCGAATCCGACTTCCACACCGCCCTCACCTTCGCCCATGTGTACCGTGCGCCAGTGATCCTCAACGTAGTCAACAACCAGTGGGCCATCTCCACCTTCCAGGCGATTGCCGGTGGTGAAGCAACGACCTTCGCCGGACGCGGCGTCGGTTGCGGCATCGCCTCTCTGCGCGTGGACGGCAACGACTTCATCGCGGTGTACGCTGCTTCCGCCTGGGCTGCCGAGCGTGCGCGCCGCAACCTCGGGCCCACGCTGATCGAGTGGGTCACCTACCGCGCCGGTCCGCATTCCACATCTGATGATCCTTCCAAATACCGCCCCGCCGACGACTGGAGCCACTTCCCCCTGGGCGACCCGATCGCCCGCCTCAAGCAGCACCTGATCAGGATTGGCCAGTGGTCCGAAGAGGAGCATGCGGCGGTCAGTGCAGAACTTGAAGCCGAAGTGATTGCCGCGCAAAAACAGGCCGAACAGTACGGCACCCTGGCCGGCGGCCAGATTCCAAGCGCCGCGACCATGTTCGAGGACGTCTATAAAGAGATGCCGGAGCACTTGAAGCGCCAGCGTCAAGAGTTGGGGGTCTGACATGAACGATCACAACAACAGCATTGAAGTGGAAACCGCCATGACCACCACCACCATGACCATGATCCAGGCCCTGCGCTCGGCCATGGATGTGATGCTCGAACGTGACGACAACGTGGTGGTGTTCGGCCAGGACGTCGGCTATTTCGGTGGCGTGTTCCGTTGCACCGAAGGCTTGCAGACCAAGTACGGCAGCTCGCGGGTGTTTGACGCGCCGATCTCGGAAAGCGGCATTATCGGCGTGGCCGTGGGCATGGGCGCCTATGGCCTGCGCCCGGTTGCCGAAATCCAGTTCGCCGACTACGTCTACCCCGCCACCGACCAGATCATCTCCGAGGCTGCGCGCCTGCGTTATCGCTCGGCCGGGCAGTTCACCGCACCGCTGACCATGCGCATGCCTTGCGGCGGTGGCATCTACGGCGGCCAGACCCACAGCCAGAGCATCGAAGCGGTGTTCACCCAGGTCTGCGGCCTGCGCACGGTGATGCCGTCCAACCCGTATGACGCCAAGGGCCTGCTGATCGCCTCCATCGAAAACGATGACCCGGTGATCTTCCTGGAACCCAAGCGCCTGTACAACGGCCCGTTCGACGGCCACCACGACCGCCCGGTAACGCCGTGGTCGAAACACCCGCAAGCCCAGGTGCCGGACGGTTACTACACCGTGCCGCTGGACGTGGCCGCCATCGTGCGTCCGGGCTCGGCCGTGACCGTGCTGACCTATGGCACCACCGTCTATGTGTCGCAAGTCGCCGCCGAAGAAACCGGCATCGACGCCGAAGTCATCGACCTGCGCAGCCTGTGGCCGCTGGACCTGGACACCATCGTCAAGTCGGTGAAGAAGACCGGCCGTTGCGTGGTGGTACACGAAGCCACCCGCACCTGCGGCTTTGGTGCCGAGCTGGTGGCGCTGGTGCAAGAGCATTGCTTCCACTACCTGGAAGCGCCGATCGAACGCGTCACCGGCTGGGACACCCCCTACCCGCACGCGCAGGAGTGGGCGTATTTCCCAGGGCCGTCCCGCGTGGGCGCGGCGTTGCAACGGGTCATGGAGGTCTGAATGGGCACGCACGTTATCAAGATGCCGGACATTGGCGAAGGCATCGCGGAAGTTGAACTGTCGGTGTGGCATGTGAAGGTCGGCGACATGGTCGTCGAAGACCAGGTGCTGGCGGATGTCATGACCGACAAGGCGATGGTGGACATTCCCTCGCCGGTGCACGGCAAGGTGCTCTCCCTCGGCGGCGAGCCGGGTGAAGTCATGGCCGTGGGCAGTATTCTGATCAGCATTGAAGTGGAAGGCGCGGGCAACGCCAAGGATGCGCCGGTCGTCAAAGAGGCGCCGAAGGCCGTACCGGTGATGGAAGCCAAGCCTGCACCGGTCGTGGTTGAAAGCAAGCCAGCACCGTTTGTCGCGGCCCAGGCCCCCGTGGCACGTGCCGCCGACGAGCGCCCATTGGCCTCCCCCGCCGTGCGCAAACACGCCCTGGACGCCGGGATTCAACTGCGCCTGGTGCAGGGCACGGGCCCCGCCGGGCGGATTCTGCACGAAGATCTCGACGCCTACCTGCAACAAGGCGCGGCAAAGTCTTCGGCAACGGCCAACCCTTATGCCGAACGCAACACCGAGGAACAGATCCCCGTGATCGGCATGCGCCGCAAGATCGCCCAGCGCATGCAGGACGCCACCCGGCGCGCCGCGCATTTCAGCTATGTTGAAGAAATCGATGTTACCGCCCTCGACGAGTTGCGCGTGCACCTCAATGAGAAACACGGCGCCACACGCGGCAAGCTCACCCTGCTGCCGTTCATCGTGCGCGCCATGGTCGTGGCGTTGCGCGACTTCCCGCAGATCAATGCGCGTTACGACGACGAAGCCCAGGTCATCACCCGCCTCGGCGCGGTGCATGTGGGCGTCGCCACCCAGAGCGATGTCGGCCTGATGGTGCCGGTGGTGCGCCACGCCGAGGCCCGCAGCCTGTGGGGCAATGCCCAGGAAATCGCACGCCTGGCCACGGCCGCGCGCAATGGCAAGGCCAGCCGTGATGAGCTGTCGGGTTCGACGATTACCTTGACCAGCCTGGGCGCGTTGGGCGGCATTGTCAGCACGCCGGTGCTGAACCTGCCGGAAGTGGCGATCGTCGGCGTCAATCGCATTGTCGAGCGGCCGATGGTGATCAAGGGCCAGATCGTGGTGCGCAAGATGATGAACCTCTCCAGCTCCTTCGATCACCGCGTGGTCGATGGCATGGACGCGGCGCAATTCATCCAGGCCATTCGCGGCCTGCTCGAACAACCCGCCAGCCTGTTCCTGGAGTAAGGCATGACGCAGACATTGAATACCACCCTGCTGATTATCGGTGGCGGCCCTGGCGGTTATGTGGCGGCGATCCGTGCCGGCCAACTGGGTATCCCGACCATCCTGGTGGAGGGCCAGGCGCTGGGCGGCACGTGCCTGAATATCGGCTGCATCCCATCCAAGGCCCTGATCCATGTGGCCGAGCAATTCCAGCAAACCGTGCACCACAGCCAGGGTTCACAACTGGGCATCGAAGTGGATGTGCCGACCCTGGACATCCGAAAGAGCGTGGAATGGAAAGATGGCATTGTCGATCGCCTGACCACTGGCGTCGCGGCGCTGCTGAAAAAGCACAAGGTGCAGGTGATCCACGGCTGGGCCAAGGTGGTGGACGGCAAGACCGTCGACGTCGGCGACCAGCGCATCCAGTGCGAACACCTGCTGCTGGCCACCGGCTCGAAAAGCGTCAACCTGCCGATGCTGCCGATTGGCGGGCCGATCATCTCGTCCACCGAAGCGCTGGCACCCACGCGGGTTCCCAAGCGCCTGATCGTAGTAGGTGGCGGTTATATCGGCCTGGAACTCGGGATCGCTTACCGCAAGCTGGGGGCCGAAGTCAGTGTGGTCGAGGCTCAGGACCGTATCCTGCCGGCCTACGATGCCGAGCTGACCCAACCGGTGAACGAATCCCTCAAGCAACTCGGGGTGAAGCTGTACCTCAAGCACAGCGTCAGCGGCTTTGCGGACAATAAGCTGCAGGTGCGCGACCCGAATGGCGATACCCTGTCACTGGAAACCGACCAGGTATTGGTGGCGGTGGGTCGCAAACCCAACACCCTGGGCTGGAACCTCGAAGCGCTGAACCTGGACATGAACGGCGCGGCGATCAAGATCGACAACCGCTGCCAGACCAGCATGCGCAACGTGTGGGCCATCGGTGACCTGAGCGGCGAGCCGATGCTGGCGCACCGGGCTATGGCCCAGGGCGAGATGGTTGCCGAACTGATCAGCGGCAAGCACCGCGAATTCAACCCGGCGGCCATCCCGGCGGTGTGCTTTACCGACCCGGAACTGGTGGTGGTCGGCAAGACGCCCGACGAAGCCAAGGCCGCTGGCCTGGACTGCATCGTGTCGAGTTTCCCGTTCGCGGCCAACGGTCGAGCGATGACCCTGGAGTCGAAAACCGGCTTCGTGCGGGTGGTGGCACGCCGTGACAACCACCTGATTGTCGGCTGGCAAGCCGTGGGGGTTGGCGTCTCGGAACTCTCCACCGCCTTTGGCCTGAGCCTGGAAATGGGTTCGCGCCTGGAAGACGTCGCGGGCACCATCCACGCCCACCCGACCCTCGGCGAAGCCGTACAGGAAGCCGCGTTGCGGGCGTTGGGGCACGCACTGCATCTGTAAAACCGCGGTGAGGCCATCGGGGGCAAGCCCCCTCCCACAGGGGAATGCATTCAATTTGTGGGAGGGGGCTTGCCCTCGATAGCGGTGGATCGGTCAAACCAGAGGCTGAAGGCGTCCACCCAGTGGCTCCCACACAAGCCAAGAATGCAGTATTGTTGCGCCCATCCAGAAAAAAACCGACTTGACCAACGATAGAGGGTGTCATGGGTAACGAAAGCATCAATTGGGACAAGCTGGGTTTTGACTACATCAAGACCGACAAGCGGTTTCTCCAGGTCTGGAAAAACGGCGAATGGCAAGAAGGCACCCTGACCGACGACAACGTGCTGCACATCAGCGAGGGCTCCACCGCCCTGCACTATGGCCAGCAGTGCTTCGAAGGCCTCAAGGCCTACCGCTGCAAGGACGGTTCGATCAACCTGTTCCGCCCGGATCAGAATGCCGCCCGCATGCAGCGCAGCTGCGCACGCCTGCTGATGCCGCACGTGTCGACCGAAGACTTCATCGATGCCTGTAAACAAGTGGTCGCGGCCAACGAGCGCTTCATCCCGCCGTACGGCAGTGGCGGCGCGCTGTACCTACGCCCGTTCGTGATCGGCACCGGTGACAACATCGGCGTGCGCACTGCGCCGGAGTTCATCTTCTCGGTGTTCTGCATCCCGGTCGGCGCCTACTTCAAGGGCGGCCTGGTGCCCCACAACTTCCAGATTTCCACCTTCGACCGCGCCGCCCCACAGGGCACCGGTGCCGCCAAGGTCGGTGGCAACTACGCCGCCAGCCTGATGCCGGGTTCCGAAGCGAAGAAATCCGGTTTCGCCGACGCGATCTACCTGGACCCGATGACCCACTCGAAAATCGAGGAAGTCGGTTCGGCCAACTTCTTCGGGATCACCCACGACAATAAGTTCATCACACCGAAGTCGCCTTCGGTGCTGCCAGGCATTACCCGCCTGTCGCTGATCGAACTGGCCAAGACCCGCCTGGGCCTGGACGTGGTCGAGGGCGAAGTGTTCATCGATAAGCTGGACCAGTTCAAGGAAGCCGGCGCCTGCGGTACGGCGGCGGTGATCTCGCCGATCGGCGGTATCCAGTACAACGGCAAGCTGCACGTATTCCACAGCGAAACTGAAGTCGGCCCGATCACCCAGAAGCTCTATAAAGAGCTGACCGGTGTGCAGACCGGTGACGTTGAAGCGCCGCAAGGCTGGATCGTCAAGGTCTGAGCCACCTGGAAAAACCCGCCATCTGGCGGGTTTTTTCATTGTTCGGGGATATTCACCACTAGCTTCTTGCCCATGCTGATCCTGGGTTCCACCCCATACCCCAATGCCTCGTAGAACCCGACGACCGCCTCATTACCACTGGTGATCTGCAGGTTGATCTTCATGCAGCCCAGCGCCGTCAATGCCTGTTCCGCATGCCGCACCAGCGACGAACCCAGGCCATGGCGCCGATAGTCCGCATGCACCGCCACCGAATACAGCCAGCCACGGTGCCCGTCATACCCGGCCAGAATCGTCCCGATCACGGTTTTTTTGTCCGTCGCGACGAAGAACAACCCATCGTTGACCACCAGCTTCTTATCAATCGCCAGAATCGGCAGGTTGTGCGCCGTTTCGTAGCCAAACGCCTCTTGCCACAACGCCACCACCTGCGCCCGGTGCTGACGGTCGCGATACGGCCCGATGGGATGCCGGGACAGCAGGGCCTTTTCCATCACCAGCGTACGTTCGCTGCCGTGATAAACGTCGCGCACGGTATGAAACCCCAACTGGGTGTAGAACGGCTCGGCGGTCAGCGAAGACGGCACGCTCAGCACCGTCACCCCGGCTTCGCGGGCGCGTAGCTCGATCTCGATCATCAACAGTCGACCAATGCCCTGCCCTTGCAACTCCGGATTGACGAACACCGAGCGCACCACATTCGCATCCAGCGCTGCGGTGGCGACGATCATCTGATCCTGAATCGCTACCAGCACCACGCGGCGCTCGAGCAACGCCCGCACTGCCTCGGGCGTGAAGTTGCTGGCCACCCGCGCAATCACCTGCGCCGGATAATCCCGCGCATTGCTGCTGTGCAGGGCCGCGAGGATGACCTGGCTGATCCCTTCGGCATCGGTGGCTTGGGCTAAACGAACGACGGTAGACATAATTCCTCCTGGCTGACACAGCTGCAACAAACACCACCCTACCAATGTGGGAGGGGGCTTGCCCCCGATAGCATGCTTTCAGATATAGATTTTCTGGCTGACCCACCGCTGTCGCGGGCAAGCCCCCTCCCACAGGTTGCATGCATTTCACTCCGGCAGCCGATTCGGCTGCCCTACCCAACTTTTCAGCTTTCCCGGCTGACCCATCCCTCGGTTTCAGCCGGGATTCACCCCGCACAACCCACAAAATACACCCACAGCTCACCCCATGGATGTCGTGCCCCCATGCAAACCACCAACACCGTCTTGATGATTCGCCCGGCGCGCTTTGCCTTCAACCCGGACACCGCGATCAACAACCGTTTCCAACGCCCGCCCCTCGACCCACTCCACGCACAGCAGAAAGCGCTGGAAGAGTTCGACGGCTATGTCGCCACCCTGCGCAACCACGGCGTGGAAGTCCTTGTGGTGCAGGACACCCCCGCGCCCCACACTCCCGACTCGATCTTCCCCAACAACTGGTGGAGCAGCCACGCCGATGGCAGCCTGGTGCTGTACCCGATGGAAGGCCAGAACCGACGACTGGAACGCGACAAAGGCGTGCTGCAAGTACTGGAGCAACGTTTTGCGATCAACAGCACCATCGACCTCAGCCACCTCGAACAACAGAACATCTTCCTCGAAGGCACCGGCAGTATGGTGCTCGACCGCCAGCACCGCATCAGCTACGCCTGCCACTCCGGGCGCACCCACCACGACGCCCTGCGTCAGTTCGCCGAGCGCCTCGACTACCAGCTTTGCGTGTTCCACGCGGTCGACCGCCACCACGCGCCGATCTACCACAGCAACGTGATGATGAGCGTCGGCCGCAACCTCTCGGTGGTGTGCCTGCAAGCCCTGCCGATTGCCAATGAGCGCCAGGCCCTGGAACGCTCCCTGCGCGACACCGGCAAGGACATCGTCGCCCTCGATTTCGACCAGTTGGAAGCCTTCGCCGGCAACATGCTCGAAGTCCACGACCGCGACGGCCAGCCACTGTTGGTGATGTCGGCCAGCGCCTGGGGCGCCCTGCAACCGGCGCAGCGCCGACATATCGAGCGCCACACCCGGCCGGTGGTGGTGAACATCGACAACATCGAACGCATCGGCGGCGGCAGTGCCCGCTGCATGCTGGCGGAAGTGCATCTGCCCGCCCGTCCCTCATTTCAATAAGGAGTCTTGCCATGACCCGCTATATCGACGTCAACGACCTGTGCTACCTGGTCTCGCAAAAAGGCCTGCCCACCTGCATCACCGAAATGGCCGAGTACATCCGCGCCGACTATCTGCGCTGGCAGGATTTCGAGAAATGCGCGCGCCTGGCCAACCACTCGCCGGACGGCGTGATCGAGCTGATGCCGGTGTCCGATGCGTCGCTGTATGCATTCAAGTACGTCAACGGCCACCCGAAAAACACCCTGGCCGGCATGCTCACCGTAATGGCCTTCGGCGCGCTGGGCGATGTCGACACCGGCCTGCCGGTGCTGCTGGCGGAAATGACCCTGACCACCGCGATCCGTACCGCCGCCACCTCGGCGCTGGTCGCCCGCTACCTGGCCCGCGAGAACAGCCGCAGCATGGCGCTGATCGGCAACGGTTCGCAGAGCGAATTCCAGGCCCTGGCCTTCCACGCCATGCTTGGCATCAATGAAATCCGCCTGTTCGATATCGACGCCAAGGCCACTGCCAAACTGGCCGCCAACCTCAAGGCCTTCCCGGCGATCAAAGTGATCCTGGCCGGCAGCGTGGCTGAAGCGGTCAAAGGCGCCGACATCGTCACCACCGTCACCGCCGACAAGGCCTACGCGACGATCCTCACCGACGACATGATCGAACCCGGCATGCACCTCAATGCCGTCGGCGGTGACTGCCCAGGCAAGACCGAGCTGGACCGACGTATCGTCGAGCGCGCCCGGGTGATCGTCGAGTACGAACCACAAAGCCGCATCGAAGGCGAAATCCAGCACATGCCGGAAGATTCGCCGGTCACAGAGCTGTGGCAAGTGATCAACGGCCAGCAGCCAGGCCGCGAGAATGCGCGCCAGGTCACGCTGTTCGACTCGGTGGGTTTTGCCATCGAAGACTACTCGGCCCTGCGCTATGTACTGGACGTCGCAAAAGCGCTGGATGTGGGCAGCACACTTGAACTGGTGCCGGACCTGGCCGACCCCAAAGACCTGTTCGCACGCCTGGCCCAACAGCCCCGCGTACAGCAGAAAAAGCGCGCCTGAGACCGCTCTGGCCTGCTGCTTTGCGTCGAGGGCGGGCCATTTTTTCAGGGAGGAAAAGCCGATTCAGCGGGTGTCACAGCCGATTCCGCTGCATTGCCAGTTTTAACAGCGCAATTTGCGCTTTATGCGAGGGGTAAACGACACAAAAAACGCACCATGATGAAGCATCCTCTCCCCCAACAAGAACGATTTGTTTCAAGTTTTTTACTGCCCCTGACATCAATTACAAAATATAGGGACCACACCATGACTCCACTGCGATCACTCTTCGCTGCGTTGCTGTTGCCACTCTGCGCCAGCGCCGCCCACGCCCAGGACTGGAAAGAAATCCGCTTCGGCGTGTTCCCCGAGTATCCGCCCTTCGAATCCGTGGCCGCCGACGGCAGCCTGCAAGGCTTCGATATCGAGTTGGGCAACGCGATCTGCGCCAAGCTCGAAGTGAAATGCACCTGGGTCCACAATGAATTCGACGGCATGATCCCGGCCCTGCGCGCGCGCAAGTTCGACGCGATCATGTCGTCCATGGCCGTCACCCCGGCCCGTGAAAAAATCATCGACTTCAGTGACCGGCTGTTCCTCAGCCCGACCTCGGTGATCACCCGCAAGAGCGCCGACTTCGGCGACACCCCGGAATCCCTCAAGGGCAAGCAAGTCGGCGTACTGCAAGGGTCGTTGCAGGAGGCCTATGCCCGTGCGCACCTGGCCAGGCTCGGCGCGCAGATCAAGGCGTACCAGTCCCAGGACCAGAACTACGCCGACCTGCAGAACGGCCGCCTCGACGCGACCCTGACCGACAAGCTCGAAGCCCAGCTCAACTTCCTGTCCAAGCCCGAAGGCGCCGACTTCAAGACCGGCCCGGCCTTCAAGGACCCGACCCTGCCCCTGGACATCGCCATGGGCCTGCGCAAGAACGACCAGGAATTGCGCGCGCTGATCAACAAGGGCATCGCTGCGGTGCAGGCGGATGGCACTTACGCGCAGATCCAGAAGAAATACTTTGGTGATCAGGACATCTACCACGAGTAACCCCCTTGCCCTCTGTGGGCTCTGGCTTGTGTGGGAGGGTGCTTGCCCCCGATAGCAGTGGGTCAGCTGATACAGATGTCACTGACACACCCTCATCGGGGGCAAGCCCCCTCCCACAAAAAGCCTCTCCCACAGTAAATCTGTGCGCGCCAACGAGATTCTTCCCATGAATGAATTCCTCAACTTGCAAGGCTACGGCCCGATGCTCGCCCAGGGTGCGTGGATGACGCTCAAGCTGTCCTTCCTCGCCCTGGCCTTGAGCCTCGCCCTCGGCCTGATCGCCGCCGGCGCCAAGCTCTCCAGCGCCAAATGGCTGCGGGTGCCGGCCACGCTCTACACCACGCTGATCCGCAGCGTGCCGGACCTGGTGCTGATCCTGCTGATTTTCTACAGCCTGCAACTGTGGCTCAACGACCTGAGCGAACTGTTCGGCTGGGACTACTTTGAAATCGACCCGTTTAC
Organism: Pseudomonas sp. FBCC-B1565; assembly: GCF_059133265.1. Classification (NCBI taxonomy): domain Bacteria; kingdom Pseudomonadati; phylum Pseudomonadota; class Gammaproteobacteria; order Pseudomonadales; family Pseudomonadaceae; genus Pseudomonas; species Pseudomonas sp. FBCC-B1565. The sequence goes on along the minus strand of NZ_CP101438.1, from coordinate 2,297,448 downwards.
CGCAGGCGTCGTCACGCTGGGCTTCATCTACGGTGCGTATTTCACCGAGAACTTCCGGGGCGCGATCCTCAGCGTGCCGGTCGGCCAACTGGAAGCGGCGACCGCCTATGGGCTTAGCCGCTGGCAGCGCTTTCACCTGGTGCTGTTCCCGCAGTTGATGCGTTTTGCCCTGCCGGGCCTGGGCAATAACTGGCTGGTGCTGCTCAAGTCCACGGCGCTGGTGTCGATCATCGGCCTGTCGGACCTGGTCAAGGCCGCGCAGAACGCCGGCAAGACCACCAACGAGCCGCTGTACTTCCTAATCCTCGCGGGCCTGGTGTACCTGATGATCACCACCCTCTCCAACCGCATCTTCAAGCGCCTCGAACGGCGCTACAACCTCGGCATCAAGGGGATGGCGCGATGATCGAACTGTTCCAGCAATACGGCCTGGCCTACCTGCTCAGCGATGGCGCGGGGCTGTCCGGCGTGGCCATGACCCTGTGGCTGTTCATCGTCTCGGTGGTGTTCGGCTTCGTGCTGTCGATTCCACTGGCACTGGCAAGGGTTTCCGAGCACTTCTGGCTGCGCTGGCCGGTAGAGGTCTACACCTACCTGTTCCGTGGGACGCCGCTGTATATCCAGTTGCTGATCTGCTACACCGGGCTGTACAGCCTGGAAGTGGTACAGGACAACGCCCTGCTCAACCAGTTTTTCCGCAACGCGCTGAACTGCACCCTGCTGGCCTTCGTGCTCAACACCTGCGCCTACACCGTGGAAATCTTCGCCGGGGCGATCCGCAATATTCCCCACGGCGAAATCGAAGCGGCCCGCGCCTATGGCCTGCATGGCTGGCGGTTGAACCTGTTTGTGGTAGTGCCGGCAGCTCTGCGTCGCGCATTACCGGCCTACAGCAATGAAATGATCCTGATGCTGCACGCCACCTCCCTGGCGTTTACCGCTACCGTCGCCGACATCCTCAAGGTGGCCCGCGACGCCAATGCCGAGACGTTCCTGACGTTCCAGGCCTTCGGCATCGCCGCCCTGCTCTACATGCTGCTGTCCTTTGCACTGGTGGGCCTGTTCCGACTGGCCGAACGTCGCTGGATGCGTTTTCTTGTTCCTACCCGAGGCTAACCCATGAATCAGTCCGCGCAGGCCCTGGCCACTTATCCCGTTGACGAACCCGTAGCCAAACCCGCCACCGCTGCCATCAAGCTGCAAGTCGAAGGCATCCACAAACGCTACGGCGAACACGAAGTGCTCAAGGGCGTATCGCTGAATGCGCGCAATGGCGATGTGATCAGCCTCATTGGCGCCAGCGGCTCCGGCAAAAGCACGATGCTGCGCTGCATCAACTTCCTCGAACAGCCAGACGCCGGGGTGATCACCCTGGATGGCATCAGCATCGAAATGCAGCCAGGCCGCGCCGGCACCCGCGCGCCGCACCAGGTCCAGTTGCAGAACCTGCGCACACGCCTGGCCATGGTGTTCCAGCACTTCAACCTGTGGAGCCACATGACCGTGCTGGAAAACATCACCATGGCCCCGCGACGGGTGCTGAACGTGAGCGCCGCCGAGGCGGAAAAACGCGCGCGCCTGTACCTGGACAAGGTCGGCCTGCCGGGCCGCGTGGCGGATCAGTACCCGGCGTTCCTGTCCGGCGGCCAGCAGCAGCGCGTGGCCATCGCCCGAGCCTTGGCGATGGAACCGGAGATCATCCTGTTCGATGAACCGACTTCCGCACTCGACCCAGAACTTGTAGGAGAAGTCCTCAAAGTCATACAGACGTTGGCCGAGGAAGGTCGTACCATGCTGATGGTCACCCACGAAATGGGCTTTGCCCGCCAGGTGTCCAGCCAAGTGCTGTTCTTGCATCAGGGCAAGGTTGAGGAACAAGGCGATGCCAGGATCCTCGACCACCCCGGCAGTGAGCGCCTGCAGCAATTTCTTTCCAACCGTTTGAAGTGAACCCCATGGATACCAAGGCCAACGGACCCCATTCCTCCCCTGCGCTGGACCGCATCGATGAGGCCATCATCGAAGTGCTGCGCCATCAGGGGCGCATCACCTACGAAAAACTCTCGTCGCTGGTGCACCTCACGCCCAGGCCTTGCCTGGAACGGGTGCGCAAGCTGGAGCGGCGTGGGGTGATCCGTGGGTATGGGGCGATCATCGATGTGCAGATGGTCTCGCCAGGCTTGTCATTGCTGGTCCTGGTGGCCTTGTCCAACCAAAGCGGGCGCTCGGCGCAAAAGGCCTTCGAAGCCTGTGTGAAAGCCTGCCCGCAGGTGTTCGAATGCCAGCTGATCAGCGGGCCGTTCGACTACAGCCTGCGCATGCGTTGCCGGGACATGGAGCACTATCGAGTGCTGACAGAAACCTGGTTGAACAATGACGAGTTGCACATTGACAAGTTGGTGGCGCATCCGGAGTTGGCGGTGGTCAAGAACACCGCCACCGAGCTGGCCTGAACTTATCGCTCCAAAACACCGCAAATCTAATGTGGGAGGGGCGGTGCGACGATTCGACTTGCCCCCGATGAGGGAGTGTCAGTTAAAAATGTATAGACTGACACACTGCTATCGGGGGCAAGCCCCCTCCCACATATTCAACCCTGCCCGCTTAAGATTTTTTTGCCAGGCTTGGTGCCGATCAGCCTGGCCTGCCCATCCTTCTGCTTCCCCGTCCGCGCCTCGCTGATCAACCCCGGTATCAACTTGCCCTCCGGCAGGTTCTTCCAGAACCGGCTGGGCAAGTGCCCTTCCATCACCTTGGGGTTCAACCGCGCCGGGTTGAAGATGTGGCTGTAATAGGTCAGCCACATCGCATTGTGGGGGTCCTCGACATTCTGCGCCAACTGCCGCCACGCCTCGGGGCATTCACGCTGGTGGATCAACTGCTCGCCGTCGTAGTAGACCCCATCCAGCGGCGTGGCGATCATCCAGCGATGGCGGCCCATGCGCCCGATAAAGTGCTGGCTGGCTGATTTCAGGATGTCATGGGCTGGTTCGTGCCAGGCCACGTATTCCGGCAGTTCCGGCCCCGCTCCCGCCGGCAGCGCGATAAACCGCACAAACGCATGCAGGTGGTGCGCCTCGCGGCTGACCTGCTTGATCCGCCGCTGCAACTCACTGCCCAGCTTGTCCCCGGCCAGCATCGCGGTGCGGTCGCCATGGCTGACGCGCCATAACACTTCGTACAACAGGCTCCAACGCTGGTCGCCGTGGTAGCAAGCAGCCGACTCCAGCAGTTGCAGCAGGGCCTTGGGCACTCGCGTCTGGAAAGGCCCGGGCGCCTCGGGAATCGACTGGTCAGTGGCAAACAGGTCCGCCACCTCCGCCTCGCCCCAGCTCACCTGGCTGGGGTCGACCTGATGGCTGAGCAGCCAGCGCGCCTGGTCGCGCCAGGTGGCGAACAGGTTGTCGCATTCCAGGCTGATCACCCCCACAACCCCATCTGCTGCGGTTGCGGGCGATCACGCAGTTGTTCGCGCAGCAATACGCTGGTGCTGTCGGCCTGTTGCGGGTGGTAGTCGCTGGTGATGAAAAACGGCTTGGCCTTGGCCAGTACGCAGCGCATGCGCGCCAGGTCTTCGAAGCGGATCTTGCGTTCGCGGCGCAGGTCCACCAGGCGCTGGGTGGTGCGCAGGCCAATGCCTGGAATGCGTGCGATCAAGGTCGGTTCGGCGCGGTTCAGGTCCAGGGGGAACACGTCGCGATTGTCCAGGGCCCAGGCCAGCTTGGGGTCGATGTCCAGGGCCAGGTGGCCAGGGCCTTTGAACAGTTCATTGGCATTGAACCCATAGCTGCGCAACAGGAAGTCGGCCTGGTACAAGCGGTGCTCGCGCATCAGCGGCGGCGCGGCCAGCGGCACGCTTTTCGGGCTGTTGGGAATGGGGCTGAACGCCGAGTAATACACGCGACGCAGCTTGAAGTTGCCGTACAACGCCTCGGCACCGTGGAGGATGGTGCTGTCATCGGTGTCGTCGGCGCCGACGATCAGTTGCGTGCTCTGCCCGGCCGGCGCAAAACGCGGTGCACGCGGTTCGTTGCGCACGGTCTGCTCGCCGGTGTAGATGGTCTGCATGGCCTGCTTGATCGAGACGATCTTTTTTTCCGGCGCCAGGGTCTGCAAGCTGGCCTCGGTGGGCAGTTCGATGTTCACGCTCAGCCGGTCGGCATAGCGCCCGGCCTCGGCGATCAGCGCCGGGTCCGCGTCGGGAATGGTCTTGAGGTGGATATAGCCCCGAAAGTCATGCTCTTCACGCAGTAGCTTGGCCACGCGCACCAACTGCTCCATGGTGTAGTCGGACGAACGGATGATGCCGGAGCTGAGAAACAGCCCGCTGACGCAATTGCGCCGGTAGAAATCCAGGGTCAGGGTCACCACCTCCTCCGGGCTGAACCGTGCACGGGGCACGTCGCTGGAGCGGCGGTTGACGCAGTACTGGCAGTCGTAGAGACAGAAGTTGGTGAGCAGCACCTTGAGCAACGACACGCAACGCCCGTCGGGCGTGTAGCTGTGGCAGATGCCCATGCCATCGGTGGAACCCAGCCCCGCCTTGCCCTCGGAGCTGCGCTTGGGCGCGCCACTGCTGGCGCACGATGCATCGTACTTGGCGGCGTCGGCGAGAATGCTGAGTTTTTCGATCAACTGCATGGAGGGCTACCGATACTGGTTTTTTGTACAGTATCAGCCAACCCTCCGGGTCACAAGTGCAGCCTGTCAGCTTGCCGTGGCGAGCAACAGGTCCTGCACCGAGCGCCCCTTGCCGCGCCCACGGTCCAGGGCATACAACGACGCTGCAATCTCATCGGCGCGAATCGGCAGCACCGACAGCAAGGTGTCGCTCAAGCCATGGCTGGCCTGGCTGAAACCCTGGATGTAGATGCCGGCGTTGCAGCGCTCGTCGGTGACGATGCGGTAGTCGCGTGCCACTTCGAAGTCGCCCAGGTAGTCTTCCAACGGCGCCAGCAAGGCGCGGTGTGTCTGGCGCTCGTAGCCGGTGGCCAGGATCACCGCGTCGTAATGGTTGACGCTGGTGTCGCCGTTGGCGTTGTTGCGCAGCGCCAGTTCGATACCCAGCGGGCCGGGGGTGGCCTTCTCGACCACGGTCATGGTGCGGAACGCCTGGCGGGCGATGCCGGAGACTTTCTGGCGGTAGAAAATGCCGTAGATGCGCTCGATCAGGTCGAGGTCCACCACCGAATAGTTGGTGTTCTGGTACTCGGCCACCAGGCGCTCACGCTCGGCGCCCTCCTGCTGGAACACCAGGTCGGTGAAGGCCGGCGAGAACACTTCGTTGACGAACGGGCTGTCATCGGCGGGCTTGAGCGCCGAGCCGCGCAGGATCATGTCGACCTGCACCGACGGGAAGCTGTCGTTCAGGTCGATAAAGGCTTCGGCCGCACTCTGGCCGCCGCCGATGATGGCGATGCGCATGGCCTTGCCGTCGACACACGGCTGGGTGGCCATGCGCTCCAGGTATTGCGAATGGTGGAACACCCGGCTGTCGCCTTTAAGCGCCTTGAACGCCTCGGGAATACGTGGCGTGCCACCGGCGCTGACCACCACCGAACGGGTGGTGCGCACATGCTGCTCGCCCAGGGCATCGCGGGAGATCACGCGCAGCGCTTCGACCTGCTGCTGATGCAGGATCGGCTCGATGGCCAGCACCTCCTCGCCGTAGCGCGCCTGGGCCTGGAACTGCCCGGCGACCCAGCGCAGGTAGTCGTTGTACTCCATGCGGCACGGGTAGAAGGTGCCCAGGTTGATAAAGTCCACCAGGCGGTCGTGGGCTTTCAGGTAGTTGACGAAGGAGTACGGGCTGGTGGGGTTGCGCAGGGTCACCAGGTCCTTGAGGAACGAGATCTGCAGCTCGCTCTGGGTGACCAGGGTATTGCCGTGCCAGCGGTAGTCGGCCTGTTTGTCCAAGAACAGCACGTCCAGTTTGCCCTGGGCCTTTTCGCGCTCCTGCAGGGCGATGGCCAGCGCCAGGTTCGAAGGGCCGAAACCGATACCGATCAGGTCGTGAACCGCGGGCGAAGCAATTGCCTGTGTCATTCCAGTGTCCTCTGGATAAGCCCCTTGGCGGTGGGGCGGGAATACCTTTCAAGGCCTGAACAACAGGCCGTGTGTTGATAGGAAACGAGGACAGTGAAATAAAATTTAACCGATCATTGATCAGTGTGCTTCCCACTCGCGCATCCGTACCCGGCAGTGCTTCATGGCGTTGACGATGTGTTTTTCCACCAGGGCGCGGGAAATGCACAGGCGTTCGGCAATCTGCAAGTGGGTCAGGCCGTCGAGCTTACGCAGCAGGAAGCTGTCGCGGCAGGCCGGCGGCAGTTCGGCCAGGGCGCGTTCAAGCAGCTCCAGGCGCTGGCCGTGGGCGTGGGTGGTGTGCGGCGAACTGCTGGCAAAGCGTTCTTCGGCATCGAGTACGTCCAGCGGTTCGACCTGGCGCAAGGCGTTGCGCCGATGGCCGTCAATCACCAGGTTGAGCGCAGTACGGTACAAAAAGGCACGGGGTTGCTCGATGGGGGTGTCGCTGGAACGTTCCAGCACCCGGACATACGCGTCATGCACCACATCCTCGGCGACCTGACGGTTGCCCAGCTTGGCGTTGAGGAAACACACCAGCTCGCGATAGTAGTTTTCCAACATGACTCCCGGCCGCGGGGTAGCGGCATTAGGTCCCCGGGTGCAATAAAGACAGCGTTTAGGTGATGGCAGTTTGAGTGTGTGCAATTTATAGTAATTCTCATCTACTTTTAAAGCAGACTTGCATCAAGGGACGATTTTTTTCTTCAAGGGAGCTGTAACTGCTTATGTAACCGCCTAAATCCCCGCGCAATTCTCTCGTTTACTTGTCAGCTCCCCGCAACTGCGGTCCGAACTTTCCTGGCTGGAAACCCACGCATGAAACGCCCTCGACCTGCCCGACGCGCCTTGCTCGTTATCGCGTGCCTGATCCCCATCATCGCCGTCGCGGCCTGGCAGGTGCTGCCGCCGGGGCGTGACACCCTCACCACCGTCACCGTCACCCGCGGCAATATCGAAAACAGTGTGACCGCCCTGGGCACCCTGCAACCGCGCCGTTATGTGGACGTGGGCGCCCAGGCATCCGGCCAGATCCGCAAGATCCACGTCGAGGCCGGCGACCAGGTGCAGGAAGGCCAGTTGCTGGTGGAGATCGACCCGTCCACGCAGAAGGCCAAGCTCGACGCCAGCCGCTACGCCATCGAGAACCTCAAGGCCCAGTTGCAGGAGCAAAAGGCCCAGCACGAACTGGCGCGCCAGAAATACCAGCGCCAGCAGCGCCTGGTCGCCGGCAACGCCACCCGCGAGGAAGACGTGCAAACCGCCAAGGCGGAACTGAGCGCCACCCAGGCGCGGGTCGACATGTTCCAGGCGCAGATCCTGCAAGCCCAGGCCAGCCTGCGCAGTGATGAAGCCGAGCTCGGCTACACGCGGATTTATGCGCCGATGACCGGCACCGTGGTCGCGGTGGACGCCCGCGTCGGCCAGACCCTCAACGCCCAGCAGCAGACGCCGTTGATCCTGCGGATCGCCAAATTGTCGCCGATGACCGTGTGGGCGGAAGTCTCGGAAGCCGATATCGGCCACGTCAAACCGGGCATGACCGCCTACTTCACCACCCTGAGCGGCGGTAACCGGCGCTGGACCAGCACCGTGCGGCAGATCCTGCCGATCCCGCCCAAGCCTCTGAATCAGACTCAAGGCAGCGGCAGCCCCAACAGCACGAATAAAAGCGGCAGCGGCCGCGTGGTGCTGTACACCGTGTTGCTGGATGTGGACAACGGCGACAACGCGTTGATGGCCGAAATGACCACCCAGGTATTTTTCGTCGCCAGCCAGGCCAAGGACACGCTGACGGCACCGGTCGCTGCGCTGCAGGGCACGACGAACGCCAACCAGCAGATCGCCCGGGTGGTGGCCAAGAATGGCCGCATCGAACAGCGCCAGGTGCAGGTCGGCATCAGCGACCGCCTGCGCGTGCAAGTGCTCGACGGCCTGAACGAAGGTGATCACCTGCTGGTCGGCCCGGCCGACGGCAACGGGGGTTGAGGTGAACACGCCCCTGATCGAACTCAAGGACATCCGCAAGTCCTACGGCGGCGGCGACAGCCCGCAGGTCGACGTATTGCGCGGCATCGACCTGGCGATCCATGCCGGGGAATTCGTCGCCATCGTCGGCGCTTCCGGCTCCGGCAAGTCCACGTTGATGAACATCCTCGGTTGCCTCGACCGCCCCAGCACCGGCGACTACCTGTTCGCCGGGGAAAACGTCGCGCACCTGGACAGCGACGAACTCGCCTGGCTGCGCCGTGAAGCCTTTGGCTTTGTGTTCCAGGGCTACCACCTGATCCCCTCGGGTTCGGCCCAGGAAAACGTCGAGATGCCGGCGATCTACGCCGGCATCAGCGCCGCCGAGCGCCATGCCCGCGCCAACGCCCTGCTCACCCGCTTGGGCCTGGCCGAGCGCACCGGCAACCGTCCGCACCAGCTTTCCGGCGGCCAGCAGCAACGGGTGTCCATCGCCCGTGCGTTGATGAACGGCGGCCATATCATCCTCGCCGACGAACCCACCGGCGCCCTCGACAGTCATAGCGGCGCCGAGGTCATGACCCTGCTCGACGAACTCGCCAGCCAGGGCCACGTGGTGATCCTGATCACCCACGACCGCGAAGTGGCGGCGCGGGCCAACCGCATCATCGAGATTCGCGATGGCCTGATCATCAGCGACTCGGCCAATGACAGCGACGCGAAACCCGTGGCCACCAGCGGCGCCCTGCAAGCCGTGGACCTGCGCCAGCGCCTGGCCGACGGCGCCGAGCACAACGGCGCCTGGAAAGCCGAACTGATGGACGCGGTACAGGCCGCCTGGCGTGTGATGTGGATCAACCGCTTCCGCACCGCGCTGACCCTGCTGGGCATCATCATCGGCGTGGCGTCGGTGGTGGTGATGCTGGCAGTGGGCGAAGGCAGCAAGCGCCAGGTCATGGCGCAGATGGGCGCGTTCGGCTCCAACATCATCTACCTCAGCGGTTCGTCGCCGAATCCGCGCACGCCGCTGGGCATCGTGACCCTCGATGACGTGCATGCACTGGCATCCCTGCCGCAGGTGCAGCGCATCATGCCGGTCAATGGCAACGAAGCCGGGGTGCGTTTTGGCAATGTCGACTACATGGCCTACGTGGGCGGCAATGACACCAACTTCCCGGAGATTTTCAATTGGCCGGTGGTCGAGGGCAATTACTTCACTGCTGCCGACGAACGTGCGGCTGCCACCGTGGCGGTGATTGGACATCGCGTGCGCGAGAAGCTGTTCAAGGGTGAGGTCGACCCCATCGGCCAGTACATCCTGATTGAAAATGTGCCGTTCCAGGTGATTGGCGTGCTGGCGGAAAAAGGCGCCAGCTCCGGCAACAAGGACAGTGACGACCGGGTTGCCATCCCTTACACCGCCGCCAGCGTGCGTCTGTTCGGCAGCTACGACCCCGAGTATGTGGTGATCGCGGCGGCGGATGCGCGCAAGGTCCGCGAGGCCGAAGTGGCCATCGACCAGTTGATGCAAAAGCTGCACAACGGCAAGCGCGACTATGAGCTGACCAACAACGCCGCGATGATCCAGGCCGAGGCGCGCACGCAGAACACCCTGTCGCTGATGCTCGGTTCGATTGCCGCGATTTCCCTGTTGGTGGGCGGCATCGGCGTGATGAACATCATGTTGATGACGGTGCGCGAACGTACCCGTGAAATCGGTATCCGCATGGCCACAGGCGCACGCCAGCGCGACATCCTGCGCCAGTTCCTCACCGAAGCGGTGATGCTTTCGGTGGTTGGCGGCCTGTGCGGCATCGCCCTCGCACTGTTGGTCGGCGGTGTGCTGGTGCTGGCCAAGGTGGCGGTGCAGTTTTCCCTGGTGGCGGTGTTCGGTGCATTCGGTTGCGCCCTCGTCACCGGCGTCGTATTCGGCTTCATGCCGGCCCGTAAAGCTGCCCGGCTCGATCCGGTTAAGGCGTTGACCAGTGAATAAACGATCCCTTTACCTGCCCGGCCTCTGCGTATTGCTCAGCGCCTGCACCGGCAACCCGCCAGCCCTGGACAGCGGCATCGCACCGCCGGCCGCCTGGCAATATACCGAGCGTGCGGCGGCGCAGGCCACCAACCGGCAATGGTGGACACAGTTCGGCAGCCCGCAACTCGACCGCCTGGTCGATCAGGCTCGCCGCGACAGCTACGACGTAGCTGCCGCCACCGCGCGCGTGCGTCAGGCCCAGGCCAGTGCAGTGATCGCCGGCGCACCGCTGTTGCCGGAGGTGAAGTTCAACCTCGCCACCAGCCGTCAAAAGTTGCTGCGCGGACCGGGCGGGCCCGATCTGGATGCGTCACGCACCAATGATGCCGTCGACAACTTTGGCGCCAACCTCACCGCCAGCTACGAAGTGGACTTCTGGGGTGGCCGTGCCGCCGCCCGTGACAGTGCGCTGCATAGCCTGCGCGCCAGCGAGTTTGACCAGGCCACGGTGGAGCTGACCTTGCTCAGCAGCGTGGCCGACCGTTACGCGCAAACCCTGGCTGCCCACCAGCGCCAGCAGATCGCCGAACTCAACCTGGCGAACGCGCGCAACGTACTCGACCTGGTGCAGACCCGCTATGACGCCGGCTCCGCCACTGCCCTGGAACTGGCCCAGCAAAAAAGCCTGGTCGCCAGCCAGCAACGTCAACTGCCGCTTATCCAGCAACTGGCCGAAGAATCGCGCATCACCCTGGCCGCCCTCCTCGGCCAGCCCGTGCAGGCCCTGGAGCTGGGCAGCGAACCGTTCCAGGCCCTCACCTGGCCGACCATCGGCGCCGGCATGCCCAGCCAGTTGCTCAGCCGTAGACCCGACATCGCCAAGGCCGAGGCGCAACTGGCGGCGGCGCAAGCCGACGTCACCGTGGCGCGCGCGGCCATGCTACCAGCCGTCACCCTTGGTGCGACGCTTGGCTCCGACGCTTACAAGGCCGCAGACATTCTGCGCAGCCCCTACTACACGCTGACCGCCGGCCTGGTCGGCCCGATCTTCAACAACGGCCGTTTAAGCGCTGAACGCGACAAGGCCCGCGCCCGTCAGGATGAACTGCTGCACACCTATCGCGGCGCGATCATCAACGGCTTTGCCGATGTGGAAAAAGCCCTCAGCAGCATCACCCGCCTCGACCAGCAGCGCCAATGGCAGCGTGAAGAACTGCAACAGGCGCAGACGGCGTTCCAGATCGCCGAAAGCCGCTACCAGGCCGGCGCCGAAGACCTGCTCACCGTGCTGGAAACCCAGCGCACGCTGTACGCGGCCCAGGACCAGAATGTGCAACTGCGCTTGTCACGCCTACAGGCCAGTATCGCCCTGTACAAAGCGCTGGGTGGTGGCTGGCAGACAGAGATCCGATAAACAAAACTCCAGTTTCATACACAAGACGTTCTTTCAGCCTACATTCTTCGACCCAAGGTCCTTGGTAAAAAAACCGCTATCACACGGTTGCCCGGGACCTCTCGATGACTGCTGCAAAACACCTGACGTGCGCCTGTCTCTGGCTGCTGGCAAACCTTGCCGCAGCCCAGCCGTTGATCCCCCCCACTGCCATCGACTGGTTGCTGGACTGTCCCCTGCCCACCGTTGAACGCCTGGACCCCGCGGTACTGGAACGTACCCAATGCGGCACCGTGAGCGTACCGCGCAATTACGCAGCGCCCCGCCAGGGCAGGCTGCGCCTGTACGTGACTCGCGTCGGTGCCCGCGACCCGCTGAGCCGTGAAGGCGTGATCATTGCCCAGGCCGGCGACGCGGCCAAAACGAATCAGGTCGGCACCTTTGTCATCCACCTGGCCAGCCTGTGGAACGCCCACTCCCACCCGGCCTATCGCAGGCTGGTGGACCGTTATGACGTCATCGAGCTCAGCACCCGCGACCTGAGTACCGACAATGGCATCGAAATGGCCGCCCAGGACCTGGAGTTCGTACGTACCCAACTCGGTGAAGCTCAATTGCGTTACCTGGGCAATGCCGACAGCGCACGCCTGGGCAACCGCTACGCCACGCTGTTCCCCGAGCGGGTCACGCGCATGGTGCTGGTCAACGCGCACGCGAGCGAAATGGCGGCGCCCTTCGTCGAACAATTGCGCCTGAACGACTCGGCCACACAGGACGCCAGCCGTTGCATCAACCGCTGGGTGGGCGACTTCCTGGTCTACGGCAAGCAACCTCCACGCTCCACGCGCTGCCTGGATTCCGCCGACAGGCAGTAACCCCCCGTTTGCGACCTGTTGGCCTCAAAAACGACACCCGGCGTTGACGCTGGGGGGCGATCGTTATTAAGTGCTATTTATCCGCATTAATACGATAAATCGAACCCATGCTAAGCCGCCCGCTACGACGCAAACGCCAGAAGCTGTCCGATGTGATTGTCGAGTCGGTCAAGCGCTCCATCGTCACCGACGCCTTGAAGCCCGGCGACCGCCTGCCCACCGAGCGTGAGCTGATGGAAAGCTTCCAGTGCTCCAAGGGCTCTGCCCGCGAAGCACTCAAGGCCCTGGAAGTGGAAGGCCTGGTGAGCACCCGCACCGGCCCCAGCGGTGGCGCCTACCTGAACCAGGCCGGCACCGAACCGGCCAGCCGTGCACTGCGCAACTACCTGCACTTCCAGCACCTGGACGGCGAGCAGGTGTACCAACTGCGCAAAGTCATCGAAGTGGAACTGGCGGTGTCGGTGCTGGGGCGCCTCAGCGAAGACGATTATCAAGCCCTGCAAGACAACGTGGATTTCTGCAGCGCCCCGGAAGACAGCGAAGCCGGCCAGCGCGAGCAACGCCTGGCGGAACTGGAGTTCCATAACCTGCTGGCCAAGGCCTGCCCCAACCCGCTGCTGAGTTTCATGGCGCAGTTTCTCAACGACCTGCTGCGCGACCTGGTGGTGCTGAAAAAAGCCTACAAGCCCAAGCGCAAGCAGTTCGACGCGGCCAACCTGGATTATCACAAGCAGTTGCTGATCGCCTTTCGTGCCGGGGATGAACGTGCGGTACGCAGCTTGATGCATGAACACATGTGCGATGCCGAACACCACATGACCGCCCTTGAAGGCCAGGTCAGCCCGCATTTTCTACTGGAGTTCGATCACTCTTAAGGAACACCACAGACCCCATGTGGGAGGGGGCTTGCCCCCGATGACGCCAGCACACTCAACATTCATGTCGACTGACACACCGCCATCGGAGGCAAGCCACCTCCCACAGTTGGGCTGCATTTCAACCACACACCGTTTCATCCAATAACAGGCCTGCCCACAGGCCCTTGCTCCACCGTATCGCCATTGCCACTCCTGCCAATAACTAAACCAGGGAGTCACCCCATGCAGCGTCGTACGTTGTTGAAAGCCAGTCTCACCGCAGCCGCCGCCCTCAGCCTCCCGCTGAGCGTGCGTTCGGCATTTGCCGCCGAGCCCTTTACCTTTTACGGCCTCAAGTCCATGTCTGGCGCGTTTGCCAGCTATGGCAAGTTTGCCGACATGGGTTCGCGCCTGGCGGTGGAACAGCACCCCGAGGTGCTGGGTCGCCCGTTGAACTACAAAGTCATCGACACCGAAGGCAACGCCGGCAAGGCGGTGCGCAAGGTCCAGGAAGCCATCCAGCAGGATGGCGCGCGGTTCTTCCAGGGGTGCACCTTGTCGTCGTCGGCACTGGCGGTGGCCAAGGAAGTCGACAAGGTCGGTGGCGTGTTCATGACCCCGGTGGGCGCCGATGAAGTCACCGGCAAGGACTGCAACAAGGCAACCTTCCGCTGGTCGGTGCCCACCTACGGCGCGATCCGCGAAACCCTGGTGCCGCTGATCAAGCTGCTGCCCGACGCCAAGCGCTGGTACACCATCACCCCGCAATACGTGTTCGGCGAAGCCCTGCTCGAAGGCGCCAAAAACGTGCTCAAGGAACACGGCCTGGAGCATGTCGGCAACAGCTACCACTCGCTGCAGGAGCAGGAATTTTCCGGCTACCTGACCAACGCGATCTCGACCAAACCCGACGTGCTGGTGCTGCTCAACTTCGGCAGCCAGTCGTCCAACACCCTGCGCCAGGCGGTGAATTTCGGCATCAAGGAGCGCATGAAAGTGCTACTGGTGTGGTCCGCCGGCCTCGACCAGTTCCAGGAATTGGGCAGCGACGTGCTGGAAGGCGTGTACCTCGGCGCGCAGTACTGGCACCAGGTCGACACCCCGCTCAACCGTGAACTGGTCAAGCTCACCCAGGCCAAGTACGGCATCAACCCCACCTACCCGCTGGCCGCCGATTACATCAGCACCAAGGTCATGCTCGAAACCATCATTGCCACCGGCAGCTTCGACGGGCCGACCGTGGCCAAGGCCATGCAGGGCCTGAGTTTCGAAGGGCCGACCGGCAAGGAATCGATCCGCGCCGGTGACCACCAGGTGATCAAGGATTACTACCTGCTGATCGGCAAGGCCAGCAACGACATGGCCGACAAGGATGACCTGGCCAAAGTGCTCAGCGCCGGCCAGTCGTTCCCGCCGGTGGACGCCACGGGCTGCACGCTCGGCTGATCCGCTGAATTTTGTAGCGCAGGGCCGCGCAAGCGGCGTCCTGCCGAGGGTTCCTGCATGCTTAATCTTTACCTGTTCCAGATCCTCAACGGCCTTGGGCTGGGGATGATCTACTTCCTCATTGCGGTCGGGCTGACGATCATTTTCGGCCTGCTCAATTTCGTCAACTTCGCCCACGGCGCGTTCTTTCTGCTCGGTGCCTACATCTGCTACACCGCCGTGAGCCTCACCGGCAACTTCTGGCTGGCGCTGCTGATCGCGCCACTGGTGGTGGCTGCGTTGGCCTGGGTGATCGAGCGCCTGTTGATCCAGCGCATCTACCACTTGCCGCACATGTTCCAGATCCTGGTGACCCTGGGCATCGCGCTGATCATCCAGGAGGCCAGCGTGATGATCTGGGGCCCGGTGGGCAAGAGCGTCGCGGTGCCGGAACTGCTGCGCGGCGTGCTGGTGGTGGGTGATTTCGTCTACCCCTACTACCGCCTGTTCCTCATTGTGTTTTCCGGGCTGGTCGGCCTGGGCCTGTGGCTGCTGCTGGAACGCACGCGCTTCGGCGCCCTGGTGCGCGCCGGCAGTGAAAGCACCGAAACCGTGTCGCTGCTGGGCACCAATATTTTCCGCCTGTTCTCCATGACCTTCGCCCTCGGCGTGGCCCTGGCCGGCGTCGCCGGTGTGCTGTTTGCACCGTTGCGCGGCGCGCAGCCCTTTGTCGGCCCGGAGATTCTCGGCGTGGCCTTCGTGGTGGTGGTGATCGGCGGCATGGGCTCGTTCAGCGGTGCGCTGGTCGGCGGTTTGCTGGTGGGCGTAGTGCAAAGCCTGATGACCACACTCTGGCCCCAGGGTGCGAGCCTGATGATCTACGGCGCGATGGCCGTGGTGATTCTGGTGCGCCCTTACGGCCTGTTCGGGAGAGCCTGACATGAGCGAGAAAAATCCCCTGCCGTTTGCCAAGACGCAATCGCGCGCCATGTTGCTGTGGGTGCTGGCGGTACTGATCGGCCTGCCGTTGATATTGCCCTCAGCAACCCTGGCCACCGAGATCCTGATCTTTGCCATGGCCGCCCTGGCCTGCAACCTGTTGCTGGGCTACACCGGGCTGCTGTCGTTTGGCCAAGGCATTTTCTTCGGCGCCGGCGCGTATTGCGCGGCGCTGCTGATGATCCACCTGCAACTGGGCCTGTTCACTGCGTTGCTCGGCGCCGCCATCGCCGGTGGCTTGCTGGCCTTGCTGGTGGGCGCCCTGGCGATCCGCCGTACCGGCATCTACTTCGTGATGCTGACCCTGGCCTTCAGCCAGATGGCGTATTTTGTCGCCTACACCCTCAGCGACTGGACCGGCGGCGACAACGGCCTGCTCAGCGTGCCGCGCCCGGAAATCCGCCTGGGCGACACCGTGCTGTTGTCCCTGGCCGACGCCCGCGCGTTCTACGGTTTTGTCGCGGTACTGTTCCTGCTGATCTTCATCGGTGCGCGCCGGGTGATCGCCTCGCCGTTCGGCAGCACGCTGATGGCGATCCGCGAAAACGAAACCCGTGCCTCGGCCATCGGCTACGACACGCGGCACTTCAAGATCCTGGTGTTTGTGCTGTCCGGCGCCGTCACCGGGATTGCCGGGGCGCTGTACGCCATGCTGCTGCACTTTGTGCCGCTGTCGAACATCGACCTGGCGATGTCCGAGAACATCCTGATCATGACCATCGTCGGCGGCACCGGTTCGCTGTTCGGCTCGCTGCTGGGCGCCGGTTCCATCGTGCTGCTCGGGGATTTTCTCTCCGACCTGTGGCCGCGCTGGCTGATGCTGCTGGGGGTGATCCTGATCCTGGTGGTGATCTTCATGCGCGGTGGTTTGTGGGGCGGCCTGGCGTCGCTGTTCGAGAAGGTGCGCGGCAGCCGCAAGAGCGTGGTTGTCGCCAAGGAGGAAGGGCTATGAGCATCCTGCTGGAAACCCAGGACCTGGAACTGGCCTATGGTGCGTTCCATGCGGTGAATGGCGTCAACCTCAAGGTCGAGGCCGGCACCATCCACACCATTATCGGCCCCAACGGCGCCGGCAAGACCAGCCTGTTCCACTGCCTCACCGGCGAGCGCCAGGCCACCGCCGGGGCGATCCATTTCGACGGCCGGAACCTGATGCGCAAACCCGCCCACGGCCGTGTCGGCCTGGGCATGGCGCGCTCGTTCCAGCTCACCAGCCTGTTCCAGAACCTCAGCGTGCGCGAGAACCTGCGCCTGGCCGCCCAAGGCCGTGACGGCGCACGCGCCCTCAACTTCTGGCGCCGCGTAGACAGCCAGCGCGAACACCTGGAAATGGCCGACCAGGTGCTGGAGCGCCTGCAACTCACCGCCCGCGCCGACACCCTGGCCGGCGAGTTGTCCCACGGCCAGCAACGGGTGCTGGAGGTGGGCATGTCGATCTGCTCCAAGCCCAAACTATTGATGCTCGACGAACCCACCTCGGGCATGGGCATCGATGACATCCCGATCATGACCCAACTGATCAGCGACCTTGGCCGCGACCACACGGTGCTGTTGATCGAACACAACATGAGCATTGTCATGTCCATCAGCCAACGCATCACGGTGATGAGCCACGGCCAGATCCTGGTGGAGGGCACGCCGGAATTCGTGCGCGCCGATGAACGTGTGCGCACCGCGTACCTTGGGGAGGCTGCCTGATGCTGATCGTCGAGAATATCCATTCGTACTACGACAAGAGCCACGTACTGGAAGGCGTGTCGCTCACCGTCAACCCCGGCGAACTGGTGACACTGCTGGGGCGCAATGGCGCCGGCAAGACCACCACCCTGCGCAGTATCCTCGGCATCATCTGCCCGCGCCAAGGCCAGATCCACTTCAACGGCCAGGCGCTGGTCGGGCAGAAGATCTTCGAAATCGCCCGCCAGGGTTTGGCATTGGTGCCGGAGAACCGCGGGATTTTCCGCTTGCTCACCGTCGAGGAAAACCTGCGCATCGCCGCCCGAAAGACCAGCCGCTGGCAGCTTGAAGACGTCTACGCCATGTTCCCGCGCCTCAAGGAGCGGCGCAAAAACGCCGGCCACGCGCTGTCTGGCGGCGAGCAACAGATGCTCGCCATCGCCCGCGCGCTGCTCAACGACCCCAAGCTGCTGATCCTCGATGAACCCACCGAGGGCTTGGCCCCGGTGATCGTCGACGAACTGGTGAAGATCCTGCGTAAGGTCAAGGACGACGGCCTGCCGGTGCTGCTGGTGGAACAGAACCTGATGGTCTGCGACAAACTCGCCGACCGCCATTACGTGCTTGAACAGGGCCGCGTGGTCTACGAAGGCAGCGCCGAAGCCTTCCGTGCCGACCCTACGATCAAAAACCGTTATTTGGCCCTGAGTGCCTGACCGGAGACTGCTAATGAACAGTTTTACGCAACCGCTCCAGAGCAACGCCCCGCTGATCAACCGCGACCGCCTGTGGCAATCGCTGATGGATTTGGCCCAACTGGGCGCCACGGTAAAAGGCGGCGTGTGCCGCCTGGCCCTCACCGACCTCGACCGCCAGGCCCGCGACCTGTTTGTGCAATGGTGCGAGGCGGCCGGGTGCAGCGTCAGCGTTGACGCCATCGGCAATATCTTTGCGCGCCGTGCCGGGCGCAACCCTGCCCTGCCTCCGGTGATGACCGGCAGCCATATCGACACCCAGCCCACCGGCGGCAAGTTCGACGGGTGCTACGGGGTGATGGCCGGGCTGGAAGTGATCCGCACCCTGAATGATTTAAAGATTGAAACCCAAGCACCGCTTGAAGTGGTGGTGTGGACCAACGAAGAAGGCTCGCGCTTTCCACCGTGCATGATGGGCTCCGGGGTGTTTGCCGGTAAGTTCGACTTGCAGGACACACTCGACAAAGTCGATGACCAGGGCCTGTCGGTGGGCGCCGAATTGCAGCGCATCGGTTACGCCGGCTCCCGCGCCGTGCTCGGCCACCCGGTGGGCGCGTATTTCGAGGCGCATATCGAACAGGGCCCGGTGCTCGAGGACCAGGCCACCACGATTGGCGTGGTCATGGGGTGCCTGGGCCAGAAGTGGTTCGACCTGACCTTCACCGGCGTCGAAGCCCACGCCGGCCCGACGCCGATGCACCTGCGCAAGGACGCCCTGGTCGGCGCCGCCGAGGTGGTCAGCGCGGTCAACCGCATCGCCCATCAACAGCAGCCCCACGCCTGCGGCACGGTGGGTTGCCTGAGCCTGCACCCAGGCTCGCGCAACGTGATTCCCGGCGAGGTGCACATGACCATCGACCTGCGCCACCTGCACGCGGACACGCTGCAAGCCATGGTCGATGAAGTGCGCGGCGTGATCGAAGCCACCGCCCAGCGACACGGCCTGACCTTTGAACTGACGCCCACCGCCGATTTCCCACCGCTGGACTTCGCCCCGACCTGCGTCAACGCGGTGCGTGACGGTGCCGAGGCCCTGGGCTTGAGCCATATGGACATCGTCAGTGGTGCCGGGCACGACGCGATCTTCGTCGCCGAACTCGGCCCGGCCGGGATGATCTTTGTGCCGTGCGAAGGCGGCATCAGCCATAACGAAATTGAAAACGCCGCGCCGGACGACCTGGCGGCGGGCTGCGCGGTATTGCTGCGCGCCATGGTCAATGCGGCACAGGGGGAAACGGCATGAGTGAGATCGGCCAACTGACGGCGGTGCAACTGCTGCAGCATTTTCGCGACAAGACCTTGTCGCCGGTGGAGGTTACCGAAGACGCCTTGCTGCGTATCGAACGCTACAACCCGGTGGTGAACGCCTATTGCCACGTCGACCCGGAAGGCGCGCTGAGTGCGGCGCGCGCCTCGGAACAACGTTGGCTCGACGGCCGACCCTGCGGTGCGTTGGACGGTGTGCCGGCGTCGATCAAAGACCTGACGCTGACGATCGGCATGCCGACCCGCAAGGGCTCGCGCACCTCATCCGCCGAAGGGCCGTGGGACGTCGACGCGCCCTTCACAGCCTTTATGCGCAAGGCCGGCGCGGTGCTGCTGGGCAAGACCACCACCCCGGAATTCGGCTGGAAAGGCGTGACCGACAACCCGCTGTACGGCATCACCCGCAACCCCTGGGACACGCGCACCACGGCGGGCGGCTCGTCCGGCGGCGCAGGCGCAGCGGCGGCGTTGAACCTCGGCGTGTTGCACCAGGGCAGCGATGCGGGCGGTTCGATCCGGATTCCCTGTGCGTTTACCGGCACCTTCGGCATCAAGCCGACCTTCGGTTATGTGCCGCAATGGCCGGCCAGCTCCATGACGATTCTGTCGCACCTGGGGCCGATGACCCGCACGGTGGAAGACAGTGTGCTGATGCTGCAGACCATCGCCCAACCGGACGCACGGGATGGCTTGATCGGTGCTCCACGCACCACACCATGGCTGACGCCGGGTACGGATTTGAAAGGCTTGCGCGTGGCCTACAGCCCGACCTTCGGTTACGTCGATGTCGACCCACAGGTGGCCAAGGTAGTTGCCGAAGCGGTTCGAGGCCTGGAACAACTGGGCGCCCATGTCGAGCAGATCGACCCAGGGTTCAGCGACCCGCTGGAAGTGTTCAGCACCTTATGGGCAGCCGGCGCAGCGCGCCTGACCGGCGCCATGAGCGAGGCACAAAAACAGCTGCTGGACCCCGGACTGTTAAAGATTGCAAAACGTGGCGAACAGCTGAGCCTGGACGACTTCAGTGCCGCCCTTGAAGCCCGCGCCGCATTGGTAGCGCGCATGGCCGCGTTCCATGAGCATTACGATGTACTGGTGTCGCCGATGATGCCGATCACCGCATTCGAAGCCGGGCACGACGTACCGCCCGGCTCCGGCTTGCAGGCATGGACACAGTGGACCCCCTTCACCTACCCCTTCAACCTGACCCAGCAACCGGCGGCGTCGGTGCCGTGTGGGTTGGCGGCGAATGGCTTGCCGGTGGGGTTGCATGTGGTGGGCGCGCGGTTTGCCGATGAGCAGGTGTTGCGGGTGTGCCAGGTGTATGCAAAGGCATTCCCGACCAAGCACCTGCAGGCCCCAATCACCAGAACACCGTAGGACCCCATGTGGGAGGGGGTACACGCAGATGGTCCTGGCCCTATCTGGCTGAGGACGAACACTGCAACTGTGGGTACTTTTCGCCAGTTCTACCTAAAGACCTTGGGAGCAAGCCTCCTTCCACAGTATCGGGCGCATTCCTTTACACTGTCCCCCATTCATCCCCGGGGGCTTCATGGACATCGAACTGGCACGCACCTTCCTCGAAATCACCCGCTGCGGCAGCCTCGCCGCAGCGGCCGAGAAACTGCACGTCACCCAGACCGCCATCACCGCACGGGTCAAGAGCCTGGAAAGCCAATTGGGCAGCACACTGTTCGTGCGCAACCGCGCCGGCGCCCGGCTGACCGCCGATGGCGAGGCCTTCGTGGTGTACGCCAACCAGTTGCTGCAGACCTGGGAGGCCGCCAAACGCGACCTGCCGCTGCCCGATGGCTATCGCAACGTGCTGCACATCGGTGGCGAAGTCAGCCTGTGCAACCCGCTGATGCTCGGCTGGGCCCAGGCCCTGCGCCAGAACATCCCCGGCCACGCCCTGCGCACCGAAATCCGCGAAGGCGAATACCTGCTGCGCCAACTGGAGCTGGGTGTACTGGACGCCGCCCTGGTGTTCCAGCCGCAGTACTGGCCGGGCTTGCAGGTGGAGCAGGTGCTGGAGGAAAAACTGATTCTGGTGCAGCTGGTGAGCAACCCGGCGCCCTATGTGTACATCGATTGGGGACCCGGTTTTCGTCAACAACACGACGCCGCCCTGCCCGACAAGGCCCGCGCCGCGCTGAGTTTCAACCTGGGGCCGCTGGCGTTGCAGTACATCCTTGAGAACGGCGGCGCCGGCTATTTCCGGACCCGCGTGGTGCAGAGCTACCTGGACAGCGGCGTGATGCAACGCGTGCCCAAGGCGCCGGAGTTCAGCTTCCCCACCTACCTGGTGTATTCACGGGCGCGAGACTCGGCGGTGTTGCAACAGGCGCTGGGGTTGCTGCGCGAGGTGGTCAAGGCCGAAAGCGACTGGTCGCAACGCTGGGACCCGCTGATTTGAAGCAACAATATCCGCCGCGCATGCTAGCCTGCGGGTGTTTCCTTTTGCAGCCTTACCGATGAACAAGAAAAAGTCCGTCACCATCAGCGACATCGCCAAACAGGTCGGCATGACCACCATCACGGTGTCACGGGCGCTGAGCAAACCTGACCTGGTCAAGCCGGCCACCCTGGCACGCATCCTCGAAGTGGCGCGGGAGCTGGACTACGTGCCCAACGCCTTCGCCCGCGGGCTCAAGCGCAGTGAAAGCCTGATCATCGGCGTGATCACGGCGTCGGTGGACAACCCGTTCTACAGTGAAATGATCAAGGCGATTTCCCGCGAGGCCAAGCAGCACGGCTACACCATCATGCTGGTGGACACCGATGAGCTGGAAGAACTGGAAAGCAAGGCCGTGGACACCCTGTTGGGCTACCGCGTGGCGGGGATCATCCTGTCGCCGGTCTCGGATGAACCGGGCTACCAGCCCGACTACCTCGAACGCCTGGCCAACGGCAAGACCCCAGTGGTGCTGCTCGACCGCACGATCCACGACAGCCCGTTCAGCCGTGTGGTGCTCGACAACTACCACAGCGGCATCCAGGCCGCGCACTACCTGCTGCGCCAGACGCCCGACCTCAGGCGCCTGCTGGTGCTGACCGGCCCCGAACATTCACGCATCACCGTGGAGCGCCTCAAGGGCCTGCGCGAAGTGCTGGCCGAACACCCGCAGGTGCAGGTCGAAGTGCAGGCCGGCGACTACACGCTGATGCCCTCCTACCTGCATACCCTCGACTACCTGGCCGAACACTCCGCGCCGGACGCGATCATGGGGTTCAACCAGTTGATCACCCTCGGCGCGCTGCGCGCGTTGCGCATGCACAACATCCCCCACGACAGCCTGACCATCTGTGGCATCGACCGCCTGCCCTTCGCCGATATCTTCGGCGTGCCCATCGCCTGCGTGGCCCATGATGCGTCCCTGGCCGGCAGCAGCGCGGTACGCCTGCTGCTCGACCGCCTCGAAGACCCGAGCAAGCCGCGGGACAAGGTGGTCATCGCTGGCCAGTTGGAAAACGGCTAACGACTGGTATAACCGCCGTCGATGGGCAGGCTGACGCCGCTGATCATGCTCGCCGCGCGGCTCAGCAGGAACAGCACCGGCAGGGCCACTTCCGCGGTTTGCGCAAAACGCCCCAAAGGAATCGCCGCCAGCGCCGGGTCACGCTTGGCCGGTGCGGACCACGCCATGGTCGCCATCGGTGTGAGCGTGACCGTTGGGTTGACGCTGTTGACGCGAATGCCGAAGCGGCCCCACTCGGCACATTGCACGCGGGTGATCGCATCCAGCGCCGCCTTGGAGGCACAGTAGCCGAGGTGATCGTCCAGCGCCACCAACGAGGCCTGGCTGGAGACGTTGACGATGCTGCCG
The DNA here is from genome assembly GCF_059133265.1 of Pseudomonas sp. FBCC-B1565. Taxonomy (NCBI): domain Bacteria; kingdom Pseudomonadati; phylum Pseudomonadota; class Gammaproteobacteria; order Pseudomonadales; family Pseudomonadaceae; genus Pseudomonas; species Pseudomonas sp. FBCC-B1565. The sequence continues at coordinate 2,274,344 of NZ_CP101438.1, read as the reverse complement.
GCGATCTGCGCTTCGATCATTTTCGCCGCCACACGGCTGGCGACCTGCGCAGCGGCGCGGGCATTGACGTTCATCACCTGGTCAAACGCCTCGGCGCTGATGGCAGCGGCAGGTTCCAGGCGCGAGATGCCGGCGCAGTTGACCAGGCCGTGCAGCGGCGGCAGGTCTTGCAGGGCTTTGTCGAGGGCCGTGCTGTCAGCGATGTCCAGGCAGAGGCTGTGGCAACCGAGTTGGGCCAGGGCCTGCGCGTCGCGGCCGAGGGCAAACACGTCGGCGCCGCTGGCGATCAGTTGCAGGGCGATTTCACGGCCAATGCCGCTGCTGGCGCCGGTGACGAGGATGCGGTGGTGGGTGAAGTCGAAGGCGGCGTTCATTCAGTTCTCCTGCAGGCTGTGCATGATCGGTTTCAGGGCCGGATAAAGCTTCAGGTATTCGCCGAATGCACGGTCATACGCCTCGACGTTTTGCGCCTTGGGCTCAGCGCGCAGCTCCAGTTGCACCCAGCCCTTGTCCATCGCCGCATCACTCACCAACCCCACCGTATGCGCCGCCAGCAACGCCGCGCCCAACGCCGCCTCAACCTCCTGAACGATGGTGTACACCGGGTACCGCGTGACGTCGGCGATGATCTGCATCCACAGGTCCGAATGGCTCGCCCCGCCCACCACGATCAAGCGCGGGTCCAGGGAGTGCGCACCGCGCGTACCCGCTTCGATGTTATGCCGCAAGGCAAAACTCACGCCTTCCAGCACGGCGCGGTACAGGTGGATCCTGGTGTGGTACAGGTTCAAGCCGACAAAACTGCCACTGGCGCGGTCATCCCACACCGGGCTGCGCTCGCCCATCAGGTAGGGCAAGAACAACAGGCCCTCACTGCCTGCCGGGATGTGCATCGCCCGCTGCTCCAGCAGCACCAGGCTGTCCTGGCCGCTGGCCTTGGCCTGTTGCTCTTCGGCCTGGCAGAACTGCTCGCGAAACCAGCTCACCGAAGCCCCGGCGGTGATCGCACCACCGAAGATGTACAGGTCACGGTGGCCGTTGTAGACGTGGGGCATGCTGACCAGGCCATGGCGCGCATCCACCTGCTGGTTGAGGTAACCCCAGCACATGCTGGTGCCGATCATCGCCACGTGGCTGCCCGGTTGTGTCACCCCCGCCGCCAGCGTGGCCATGGCCGCATCGACGCCACCCGCCAGGATCGGCGTGCCGGCCTGCAGGCCCAGGCGTGTCGCCCAGGCCTCAAGCAAACCACCGACCACCTCCCCGGAATGCACCAAGCGCTGCGGCATCATGGCCTGCGGGATACCCAGCGCATCGAGCATCTCGGCCGACCAGCCACGCGCCTTCACGTCGTAGACGCCACCAATGTTGCCGGCACTGCTGTGGTCCACCGCCAACTCACCGGTGAAGCACCAGTTGAGATAGCTGTTCGGCGGCAGCAGGTAGCGGGTCTTGGCCCACACTTCGGGTTGGTGCTGCTTGAGCCAGAGCATCTTGGTGAAGCCGTAGTAGCTGTCCACCGAGTTGCCGGTCACCTCGAACAGGCGCTCCAGGTCCACATGCTCGCGCACCCAGGCCACTTGCTCGCCGGCGCGGCGGTCCATCCAGATCAGGCACGGGTGCAGCGGTGTGAGCTGCGCATCCACCGCAATCCCCGAGCCGCCATACAGGCTGCTGATGCACAGCGCCTTGACCTGGTCTTTCGCCACAGCGGCCTTGGCCATGCACTGCGCCACGCAGGCCTCGACGGCGTCCAGCCAGACCTGCGGCCATTGTTCGGCCCAGCGCACTTTCGGGGTATCCACGCGATACCCCTGGCTGTGCTGGGCGATGATCGTGCCTTGAGCATCCACCAGCAGCGCCTTGGTGCTCTGGGTTCCGATGTCGACCCCCATCACGTAATTCATGTTCAAACCACCGGCTTCAACAGCACCTTGATCGACTTGGTCGAGTTGGCCAACTCAAAGGCTTCGGCCCAGTCGTCCAGCGGGAAGTCATGGGTGACGATGCCTTTGGAGGTGACCAGGCCGCGCTCGAACAGGTCGATGGCGATCGGGTAGCAATACGGGCCGAGGTGCGCGCCGCGTACGTCCAGTTCCTTGCGGTCGCCGATGATCGACCAGTCGACGCTGGTCTCGGCGCCGAACACGCTGAACTCGACAAAACGCCCGAGCTTGCGGATCAGGTCCAGGCCCTGGGTGACGCCGGCCGGTACGCCAGTGGTTTCGATGTAGACGTCGCAGCCGTAGTTGTCGGTGAGGCCGTTGATGATCTCGCGGGCGTTGTCGCGGGCCGGGTTGATCACCACGTCGGCGCCAAATTGCTTCGCCAGTTCCAGGCGCTCGTCGACCATGTCGATCACCACCAGTTTCTTCGGGGTCTTCAACGCGGCGACCTGGACCATGCACAGGCCGAGGGTGCCTGCGCCGGCGATCACCACCACGTCGTCAAGCTGGATATCGCCACGGTTGACGGTGTGGATCGAGCAGGCCATCGGCTCCACCAGCGCCGAGTCTTCCAGCGACACCGACTCGGGAATCTTGTGCACGATGGCAGTCTTGGGGATGCGCATGTACTGGGCCATGCCGCCTTCGGCCACTTCGCGCTGGAAGCCGAAGATGTTGTGCACTTCGCACATCCAGTACTTGCCGGATTTGCAGAAACGGCACTTGCCACAGGGCACGATCTGCTCGGCGATCACCTTGTCGCCGACCGCGACTTCAAAGTGCTCGGCGGCGCCCTCGCCGACTTCCACCACATAACCGAAAAACTCGTGCCCCGGCACCACCGGCGCCTTGACCCAGGGGTTGTCGCCGCCCCAGAACATCGCAGCGCCCGAGTGGCACTTGCAGTCACTGGCGCAGATGCCGCAGGCGGCGATGCGGATCACCAGTTCATTGGCGCGGGCCTGGGGTTTACCGATGCGTTCCAGGCGGTAGTCTTTGGGGCCGTGGCAGACGACGGCTTGCATGTCGGTGTGCTTGTCCATGGTGTCGAGTCCTGTGCTTGTTAGGAGTTTATTTGTGGCGCTGACGGCTGATGAAAATCGCCAGCAAAATGATCGCGCCCTTGATCACGCTCTGGACGTAGGGCGACACGCCAAGCATGTTCAGGCCGTTGTTCAGCACGCCAAGCAGCATGGCGCCGAGCAAGGTGCCGACGATCACGCCGCGCCCGCCGGCAATCGACGCGCCGCCGAGTACCACGGCGGCAATCGCATCCAGCTCGAACGACACGCCGGCATTCGGCTGGCCGCTCATCAGGCGTGAAGTGAGCACCAGCCCGGCAATCGCTGCGGTCAGGCCGCTGATGCCATACACCAGCAGTTTGAAGCGCGCGGCACGCACGCCGGAGAGGCGCACCGCTTCTTCATTGCCGCCGATGGCGTAGATGTAGCGGCCGATGCGCGTGTGTTGCAGCAGCACATAGGCGGCGGCGTAGGTAATCAGCATGATCAGGATCGGCACTTCGATGCCGAACAGGCTCTGACGGCCGAAGAAGCCAAACCACTCCGGCAGCCCGGAAATCGGGTAGCCGTCGGTGTACATCAGGCCCAGGCCCCGAGCGATGCCCATGGTCGCCAGGGTCACGATGATCGGCGGCATGTGCAGGTAGGCGACGAACAGGCCGTTGCCGATGCCGAAGGCCACGCCGATCAACATCCCCGCGCCAATCGCCAGGCCCGGCGGCAGGCCCGCGACCATCAACCCGGCGGTGAGCGTGCCGGACAACGCCATCACCGGCCCCACCGACAGATCGATGCCGCCGGTGAGAATCACGCAGGTCATGCCCACCGCGATGATCGCGTTGATCGACACCTGGCGGGCGATGTTCGACAGGTTACTGGCGGTGAGGAAGGTGTCGCTGGCGAGGATCATCACCAGGGTCACCACCACTAACCCCACGAACGGATAGAACGCCGGCGAGCGCACCAGCCGCGCCAGGTTCAGGCGCAGCCGGCTGCTGTCGACGGTGTTAATGGACGTATTCACTTGAGCCCCCTGTTGCATGGCGCATGACCTCTTGAGGATTGACGGCGGACGCTTCGAGGACCTTGACGATCGCGCCCTTGTGAAACACGGCGACGCGGTCGCACATGCCGATGACTTCCGGCAGCTCGGAGGAAATCATGATGATTGCGTAGCCCTGTTCGGTGAGGCTGCGCATCAGCGCGTAGATCTGCGCCTTGGCCCCCACGTCGATGCCACGGGTGGGTTCGTCGAACACCAGCACGTCGCAGTGGTGGTTGATCCAGCGGGCGATCACCACCTTCTGCTGGTTGCCGCCACTGAGGTTGAACACCCGGCTTTCGCCGCTGGGGGCCTTGATCGACAGCTGGCGCATCAGGTCTTCGACACTGGCGCATTCCCTGGCCTTGTCGATCAGGCCCGAGGCGTTCTGGTATTTGGGCAGGTTGTTCAGCGAGATGTTTTCACGAATGCTGAAATCGGTGATCAGCCCTTCGCTCTTGCGGCTTTCCGGCAGCAGGCCGATGCCGTGGGCGAGCGCCTGGGCCGGGTCATCCAGGGTAATTTTCTCACCGCGTAGCCACACGTCTTTGCTCACCGACGGCAGCGCGCCCATCATGCCCAGGGCCAGCTCGGTGCGACCGGAACCGACCAGACCGGCAAAGCCGAGGATCTCGCCCTTGTGCAGTTGGAAGCTGTTGCGGGGGCCGTTGCGCACCAGCTGAATATCCTTGACCTCCAGCAACAGCGGGCCGCGTGCGCTGCTCGGTTTGGGCGGAAAACTGCATGCCAGGCGGCGCCCGACCATCATCTCGACCAGGCGGTCGATGTCACTGTCGGCCACATCGGTGACGCCGACATTGCCGCCGTCGCGCAACACGCTGATGCGGTCGCACACCTGGAAAATCTCCTCCAGGTGATGGGAGATAAAAATCACCGCCACGCCCTGGCGCTTGAGCTCGCGCATGATCTCGAACAGCAGCTCGGCTTCGCTTGGCGTAAGGGTGGCGGTGGGTTCGTCGAGCACCAGCAGGCGCGCATCCAGGGCCAGGGCCTTGGCGATTTCGACAAACTGCTGCTCGGCCACGCTCAGGTGCTTGACTGCGCATTGCAGGTCGATGATCACGCCGAGGCGCTTGAACAGCGCCTCGCTGGCCTCGACCATTTCGCGCTTGCGCAGCAGGCCTAAGCGGTTGCTGAGCTCATGGCCGAGGAAGATGTTTTCCACGGCCGTGAGGTACGGAATCAGGCTGAATTCCTGGAACACGATGCCAATGCCGGCGGCGATTGCATCGCGGTAGGTCGCGAACTGCCGGGCCTGGCCATCGATCAGGATCTGGCCTTCGTCCTGACGCTCGACGCCGCCGAGGATCTTCATCAGGGTCGATTTGCCCGCGCCATTTTCGCCGAGCAAGGCATGGATCTCGCCGCGCTCGACCTGCAGGTTGATGGACTTGAGGGCCTGTACGCCCGGGTACCGCTTACAGATGTTTTCCAGCTTCAGAAGACTGCTCATGCCGCCGACCTCGTATTCAGAAGGAGACCGCAAACCCCACGGATGGCGTGGGGCCTGGGTGGTTTACCAGCTGAAATCCTTGGCCTTGGCCTGGTCGATCAAGGTGATGTCCACCGGGATGGTGGCCGGCACTTGCGAGCCCCACTTCTTGGCCAGGGCGATGCCCAGGGCAAGGCGGATCTGGTCACGAGGGTATTGCGCCGAGGTGGCGATGAATTTGCTGCCGGGTTTCTGGATCGCCTTGATCGCTTCCGGCGCGCCGTCGACGCTGACCAGTTTCACGTCCAGGCCGCTGGCTTCGATGGCCGAGAGTGCGCCGAGGGAGCCGTTGTCATTCACGCTGAAAATGCCCTTGAGGGTGGGCTGGGCCTGCAGCATATTTTCGGTGACGGTCAGCGCCTGGTCACGTTCCTGCTTGCCGTTCTGGATGCTGACAATCTTGATGTCCGGGTGCTTGGCCACGGCTTCTTTGCAACCACGCACACGCTCCAGGATCGGCACCACGGCAATGCCGTCGAGGATCGCGATATTGCCTTTGTCGCCGATGCTCTTGGCCAGGTATTCACAGGCCTGGAAGCCGGCGTCGAAGTTTTTCGAACCGACGAAGGAGTCCAGCGGGCCGTCCGCCTGGGCGTCTACCGCAACCACCACCACACCGGCGGCGTGGGCGGATTTGACGGCCGATTGCACGCCGACCGAGTCGGTGGGGTTGATCAGCAGGATATCGATGCCTTTTTGCAGCATGTCTTCAACGTCGCTGACCTGCTTGGACACGTCGTGGCGGGCGTCGGTGATGATCAGTTTCGCACCGATGGTCGCCCCGGCTTCTTCCAGGGCGTTTTTCATGGTGACGAAATAGGGGTTGTTGATTTCCTGGAAGGACGCGCCGATGCGGATCGGCTTGGCGGCGTCGGCAAAAGCGGGGGCAGCGGTACCGAGGGTGATGCTTACAGCCAATAAACACAGGGTTTTCGGGAGCATTTTCATGGCGTGGTTCTCTGTTTTGTTTTTATTGTTAGAGCAAATGTTATCGTTAACATTTTGCGAGAAGCTAACAAGGAAATTCGGGTGACGCAAGGGGCCACTGGTCGGCTTCGGTCGGAAGGGAGTATCAGTTTTTTTGTGTTCGGGCTGATTGGGCCTGCCGTCAGGTAGGCCATTGTTTTACCAGCTCGGCCTGGTAAATCGGTCTCCGTAGAGAATCGCAAACTGGTTAAGCGCCACTTTCCAGTCGTGTGCCGCTCGGCTCCAGTCAGCAGTGATATTGCGCAACGCTAGCCAGATCAACTTTGTCGCGGCGTCGTCGGTCGGGAAATGCCCACGAGTCTTGATGATCTTGCGTAACTGAGCATTGATGCTTTCGATGGCGTTGGTCGTGTAGACCACCTTGCGGATGGCTGGAGGGAAGACAAAGAACGGGATCACCCGGTCCCAGGCTCGACGCCACGCAGCGACCACCGTCGGGTATTGCTTGCCCCAAGGCCCTGCTTCAAAAGCGTTTAACTCTTGCTCTGCAGCATCGGCATTAATCGCCTGGTAAATCGGTTTGAGCGCCTTGGCCAGCGGGCGGCGCTTATCCCAAGCCGCGTAATCCAGACTGTTTCGTATCAGATGCACGATGCAGGTTTGCAGCGTGGTGGCAGGAAAAACTGCTCCCAAGGCCTCGGGTATGCCTTTGAGACCATCGGTGACGGCGATCAAAACATCTTCAACGCCTCGCGTCTTGAGGTCGTTGAACACCTTCATCCAGAACTTCGCGCCCTCTGTGTTCTCAATCCAGATACCCAAAATGTCGCGCGTACCATCAGGCAGTACGCCCAGCGCCAGATAGATGGCCTTGTTGCGCACTAAGCCCTCGTCACGGACCTTAACTCTCAGCGCATCAAAGAAAATGACCGGATACATGGGTTCCAGAGGGCGTTGTTGCCATGCGCCAACCTCATCCAGAACAGCATCAGTCACTGAGCTGATGAAGTCATGCGACACATCGGTTCCGTACTGCTCCGCCAGAAACGCGCGGATTTCACGTACCGTCATGCCGCGGGCGTACATGGCGATGATCTTGTCGTCAAAACCGGTAAATCGACGTTCGTGTTTCGGGATCAGGATCGGCGCGAAGCTACCTTCTCGATCCCTGGGGATTTCCAGTCGAAGCGGCCCATCGTCTGTGAGCACCGTCTTGCCGCTTTTACCGTTGCGCTGGTTGGTTGAATCCTCGGGGCGCTCCGCGCCCTGAGGATAACCAAGGTGGTGCCCCAGTTCGGCCCCCAAGGCTCGCTCAATCAGCGCTTTTTTGAACGCCATGGAGGCGTCCTGAATGGCTTCGGCACTCATCGGCCCCTTGACGAACTGGTCGATGAGCTCCTGTGGGATCGAGGGCAACTCCCTCGCTGTTGCACTGGCAGCTTTCTTTTTGGTCGGCATACATGCACCTCTAGCTACATGTTATGCCCGAACACAAAATTTCTGACAGTCCCGGTCGGAATGTCACACGGGGGGCTGCTTCGCAGCCCAACGCGGGGCAAGCCCGCTCGCCACAGCAAGCCCCCTCCCACACGTGTTCATGTGTGCACCACAAAACCTCGCACAATCTTGAGTAACAACTAAGCTCAGCCTCCAACAAAAAAGACCGAGCTGCCTGCCATGGCCCATCCCACCGAGACCTTTCGCGCCCGTTACCGCGCCCAAGTCGCGCCCCACTACAACCCCTGGCTCCACGCCAGTTTCGTGTTCGGCTACGGCATCGCGTGCATCAGCCTGGCCTGGTCATCGACGCACCAGATCACCGCGCTGCAATGGCTGACCGTGCCCGCGACGCTGGTGTTCTTCAACCTGTGTATCTACCTGGTACACCGCCACCTCGGCCACCACAAACACGCCCTGGCCCGCCTGTTCTATGCGCGCCACACCGGCGATCACCACAGTTTTTTCACCCCCGGCCACATGACCTACGACAGCCCTAGGGACTGGCGCGTCATTCTGTTTCCGGCCTGGCTGATCGTGCTGCACAGCCTGGCGATCACCCTGCCCGCCTGGTGGCTGCTCCAGCAGTTGAGCCCCAACGTCGCCGGATTGTTCGCCGGGTGCATGCTCCTCGGATATTTGCTTTACGAATTGTTTCACGCCTGCGAACACCTGCCCGCCGACCACCCAGTGGCACGGCTGCCGTGGCTGCGCCAGATGCACCAGTTGCATGCCCTGCACCACCGCCGTGAGCTGATGCAGGGGCACAATTTCAATATCGTCCTCCCGCTGATGGATTACTTGTTCGGCACCCTGTACTGGGAGCCGGACCCCCACGACAACCAGGAATCGTCATGAGTACCCGTCCCAAAAAACTGCGTCATCTGTTGTTTGTGCTGTTTCTGCTGGTGATCGCCTTCTTGCTGTTGATGCCCACCAAAGTGCAACCGGTGAACTGGACACCGCCCAAGCCGCCGTCGCTGAAGGACGGCCCCTACGCCGAAAACCAGCGCCTCAAGGGCGTGCAGAAGATCGGCGCGCAGGACATCGCCGGGCCCGAAGCCTTGCTGCTGGATGCCCAGGGTTATCTGATCAGTGGCTTGCATGACGGGCGCATCATCCGCACCGCACCCGACAGCCGCAGCCTGGAGGTACTGGCCAATACCGGCGGTCGGCCCCTGGGAATAGCGCTGCACCCGGATGGGCGCTTGATCATTGCCGATGGCATCAAGGGCCTGCTCGCCCTGGATGCAAACCGCCAACTCACTACCTTGAGCACGGGAGCCAATAACGTCCCCTTCGGTTTCACCAATGACGTCACCGTGGACGCCAGCGGGCGTTATGCCTACTTCAGCGATGCATCGAGCCGCTGGGGTTATGGGCAGGACGGCGAAGCGGTGATCGAACATGGCGGCGATGGTCGGCTACTGCGCTATGACTTCAGCAACGGCACCACCGAGGTGCTGCTCGACCAGCTGCAATTCGCCAATGGCGTGGCCCTGGGCCCGGATGAACATTATGTACTGGTCAATGAGACCGGCGCCTATCGCATCAGCCGGTATTGGCTCAAGGGCGAACGTGCCGGCAGCCATGACCTGTTTATCGACAACCTGCCCGGCCTGCCGGACAACCTCAGTTTCAACGGCCAGGACCGTTTCTGGGTAGCACTGTATTCACCGCGTAACCCGTTGCTGGACGGCTTCGCCGGCTACCCCTTGCTGCGCAAAGTGATGGTGCGGGCGTTGATGGTGGTGCCCAAGCCGATCGAGCGCAAAGCCTTTGTGCTGGGGTTGGATACGCAAGGCAAGGTGATTGCCAATTTGCAGGATGGCAGCGCGGGCAACTACTCGCCCATTACCACCGCTCGGGAATACGGCGAGTGGTTGTACCTGGGCTCGCTGAAGAGTACGAGCATGGCGCGCCTGCCGTTGGCACTGGCGTTGGCGCCCTGACGCAAAAAGGGCATACAGGCGCTCGGCCTGTATGCCCTGGTGGTTACCGGTTAAACACGCTTAGCTCTTGGTACTGCTGAGCAGGGTCTGCTTGCACAGGTGGCCAAAGCTGACGAACTGGACATTGTCACCGCCGACGCCAATACCCGGATATTCGAGCACTTCCATACGCCATACGCCGTAGTTGAAGTCGGTACGCCAGGTGTTTTTGTAGCCCTGGGCGTAGTCGACAAAGGTGGTCTGGAAGTCACCGAAGCAGGTGCCTACGTTGATCGTGCCCCCTGCCAGACCGGCGCTGTTGGTGGCCGCCGAATAGCCTTTGTAGACAATAGCGCCGGTGTCCGGGTTGATGTGTTGGTCGAGGTAGACGATCGGGTGCAGCCCCACCAACGGTGCGCCGGTGCTGTCCGACAGCCCCATGGTCCAGCTCAGGTCGCGATAGGCCTGGGTGGTCATGTAGCCATACCCCACGTTGGACGCGGAGGAAGGAATGCGCAACACGTTGCCTTCGCCTTTCACATCAGGGTTGTTCACCCGAGGGTTGGAACCGAAGGACAGGTTGTATTTGCCCGTCGCGCTCCAAGGCTCATTCGGGTGTTGGTTCGGACGAACACGCACCTTGACCACACCGCCGACACCCGGGTTCGGGATCGACGTCGACACGACATTCGCGCCCACGGTGACCCACTGGCTGCCATCGAAACGTTCAAGGATCCACTTGTTGCGCGTGCTGCCACTGGCCGCGTCGGCCGTCAGCGCGATACCCACGCTCTGGCCACGAACCGCCGTGAAATCAAAGTAGTCGACGTCGTTGAGGCTGTCGGCGTTGCCTTTGATGTAGTTCAGGGTATCCGGCAGTTGAAACGCCGTGTCAGGCGTGTCATTGGGCTCATAGGCATCGATATTGGCATCCACCGCCACACCGAACTGGAAGCTGGAACCCGGCACCGCTGCGTTGGCTTCCATGAACCAGTAGTAGTCACCGGCAGGCACCACACCGCTCAGGCTTTCATCGCCCGTGCCTGGGTTATTGGAGGTGCCCAGCGGGAGCGGATTGCCTTGGCCATCGTCCTGGAACAGGGTCAACGACATGTCGGTGCCTGCGGTCTGGCCCACCAGCAACGCGTTGATGCGCGCCTTCTGTGGCAGGTTGAAGTGGTAGCACAGCAGGTCACCGGTCTGCACGCCATTGAGGGTGTACAACTGGTTCACGTCCAGCGTGGTTTCGCAGCCCTGGACCAGTGCCGCCTGCACGGCGGCCGCTGCCTGGGCATCGGCTTTCCTGACCTGGGTCACCGGCGCCGGCGCGGCGTGATCTTCCACCACCGAATCGGCCTGGGCCTTGGCGGCGAACGCCGGTTTTTTCAGTTGAGCGCCCGCTTTGAGTTGCTGCTTGAGCGTCGCAGGGGCCTTGGTGGCCGGTACTTTACCGGCGGCCTTGAGGCTTTGCTTGATGTCAGTTTGAACGGCTTGGGCAGCCAGGTGAGGGTATTGCTCGGCCAGGGCGAAGGCCGAAACGAAGCAGGAGGCCGCCATGGCCGCGCCCAGCATAAAGGCTTTTTTCGATTTCATTTTTTATCCATCCATAGTTAAAAAGTGAAGCTCAGGTGACGTCCGGTCACCTGGGATGGAATGTAGGATATGACTGGATGGATGTACAGTATTTTTTGAAAGAATTTCAATTTCTATGGAATGGGGATGTCACACCACCAGCGCCAGAAGCTCCAGACAGCTGTTGCAATCAACCACATGAACCCAAGGTAATAGGGCCAAACCACCCAGCGCTTAAGCGATAAGGGAATGGAAGCCAGTTCGGCCTCAGTCACCAACCCAGCTTTCAGATGGCGCTTTGAATCTGAAAGTATTTCAGCAATCAGCATCATGCGATATTGCCTGTCGATCCAACGATTTCGGCTCCAAAATCGCTTATTGCCGCAGACCATTTCGTTTTGGCTGAAGTAACTCTCCACCTCGTCGAGCTTTGTATATTCGACAAAAAAACCCAGCCCCAAAACGACAAACACTCCTGCAAAATGCACAAGGGTGAAAGCAAGAAAAAACGACACCGTTAAGCTCCCTCCGGTACAAAGATCACGTCGCCATTGGCTTCTTGGATCTTTCCACCCAATAAAGCACTTTCATGACTAAAAGCATTACCTACGGTCTGCCCACCCGCAGCGCCGCCAATGATTGCGCATGCAAGCTCACCGCGCCCCTTCAGCGCAATCCCCAAAAACATGCGACAACCACGAATCGCAAGTTTGGCACCATACTTTCCCCCGACCGCAGCCCCCGCCACTGACCCCACCAACCTCCCCGTCTCCACATACTTCGCCCGTCTACACTGCGCCTCCCGCCCCTCCACACACGCCTCTTTGATCTCCAACCCCGCCACTCCCACATCCAGCGCCAACCCCACATAAGTCCCTTTACCCAACCACTTCGACATCTGCGCAATCTCCCGCATCCGCTTCGCATACCCGGCGATCTCACCTTTATGCAGATAGCTCTTGGTCGATAGGCCCAATACCTTTTTCAGCGACTCATTGCCCTGCAACCCCGTCCCCAACCGTGCCGCACCGTGCAGTTGCACCTCCAACCGCCGGAACAACCCCTGGCGCTGTTGAATAAACGCCGTCCTGTCCAACGCACCGTCCTTCAACCGCTGATGCAACCGCTCGATCTCCTCCAGCGTCTGCGCCACTTCATCCAGGTGCCGCGCCCAGGCCGACGTCGCGCTGCCGATGCCAATCGAGCCCTTCGCCATGAAACTCTGCAGCAAGTCATAGTTGTCGATCACCGTCGTGCCGGCCGCAGCACTTCCCTCCAGATGGCGACGTACCTTTTCGGCATGCCGCATCAACCAGGCCTCCTCGACCGAGCAATTCACGCTGTGGCTGTCGGGAATAATCACCAGTTGCCCCGGCGCCACCAGGCCGGGGCGCAGGTGCCGGTTCAACACATCAAAATGAGCGGAGCGCTGGCGGCTGGGGGCACCGCCCATCAGTCGGTTTTTCAAGCTCTGATAGTCCGTTACGCGGTTGTTGATAAAACTTTGCGCCATGCCTCACATCCTGTGAGCAGTGAAGATGGCGTCGAAATATAAGCAAGCACCTGCGCCCCGGACACACGTCCAGGGGGGGCGATTTACATTTGGGAAGCTGCCTACGCAGCATAGAAATACAGCCTACGGAAACAACCCTAATACCCAGTCATTTCCAGGTAACCCACCCCACCCTCGAACTGCACCGGGCCTTCCCAGTACGGGATACTCAGGTTCATCCAGGCATTCGGGTTGACCGCTTGCGTGGTGATATCCAGCTGCTTGCCGGGGATTTTCAGCGACCAGCGAGTGGGGATCTTGCGCCCTTCAATAGTCGTCGTATCCAGAGGCGTCAGTTGGATATCTGCGTTGTGCAGGGTTTGTGTATGGCCCTCGCGATCAATCCAGGTGCCGGTCAGGTAGGACGTGCCATCGGTTTGCCGTACACGAAACAGCATCAATTGCTCGCCCCGGTCCAGGTGCAGGGAAAACCAGTCCCAGCCGGTCTGGCTGGCGGTCAGCGGTTGGCTGCTCCATTCGCGGTCGAGCCAGGCCGGGCCGCTGACTTGATACACCCTGCCGTCAATGCTGACGCTGCCACGGGCACTGAAAAATGGCTGGCTGTAGTAGTACGAAGCCTGGCCCTGGTCGGATTTTCGGCTGTAGCCGTGGTCGCCCTGCAGCACCAATGGACGGCCGGACGTCAGGTGCAGGTCGTAGGCGAATTGCGCACCGCTGGCCTTGAGTTGCATGTCCGCAAGAGGGCTCTCGGCACCGGGTCGGGCGACGAAATTCCAGTCGTCGATCCAGGCATTGAACGGCACTGCCTGAGCTCCGGCCTGGCCGACGCCGCCGCGTGCGTAACGTTCGGCAGCGTAATGGCGTGTGGCGGACGTAACGGCGGCGTGGCCGAGCCACACGGTGGAGTCGTGCCAGCCCGCTTGCACTGGCCCGGCCTTGAGCGCGTTGCGAAACAGCGTCCACTGCACGCCGAAGACATTGCCTTGCGCGTCCTTGAGGTTGGCGGTGACGTACCACCATTCGATACGAAAGCCCGCATGGGGGCCGTGATCCTCGGGGAAGCTGAACACCTTGCCCGGCACCACCTGGGAAAAATCCGTCGCGTCGCTGCCCAGACCGGCAAAGCTCTCTTGCGGCGCGGGCACTTTGTCGCAAGCGGCCAGTAACAGACACGCCAACAACAGGGGCTTAATCTTCATTGGCAAACGTCCTCAACAAATCCGCAGGACGGCTGCGGTACAACTGCCACAACGGCCAGGCCGACGCCAGCAGGGTCGCCAGCATCGCCAGCCCGAGCAATTGCGCCAGCTGCCACGGGAACACCTGCAGCGGCAGGCGCCAGCCAAACGCCTGCACGTTGATCACTGCATCCAGGCACCAGGCCAACAGCAGGCCGAGCGGTACCGCCAGGACCAATGTGAGCACCGCCAGCAGCCAGGTCTGGCCGAGGTTGAGCAGCATCAATTGCCGACGCGTGACGCCCAATGCCCACAGCGGTGCAAGCTGGCCCAGGCGGCTCTGGCTCTGGGTCAACAGGCTGATGAACAACGCCAAGCCGGCCACGCCCAAGGTCAGGCTGTTCAGCGCGGCAGTGGCGGCGAAGGTGCGTTCGAACACCTGGCTCGACCAGCCCTTGAGTTGTTGCTGATCGACGATACGGCTGTCGTCCAGGGCAAAGGCGCGTTGCACCTCACGTACCAGCGGCGCCACGTCCGGCGGCGAGACCCGCAGGTTGAAACGCGCCGGTGACAGCGTCGGCCAGTGCGCCAGCAGATGTTGTGAATTGACCAGCACATGCCCCTTGGGGTTGCCGTAGTCGGCGTAAACCCCCACCACCTTCGGCGACCACACACCTTGAGGCGTGGGGATATTCACGGCATCGCCCAGCTTCACCCCAAGCCGGCGCGCCAGCTGCTCGCTGAGCATCAAGGTGTCGCCCTTCTGCAACTGGTCCCAGGGTTCGCTCGTGGCCTCCAGCAGCGGCCAATGCTGGCGGTAGGTGGGATCATCGACCACACCAAACAGGTCCGCCGGCCAACCCTGCACTTGCACGGCGACCTGCCAGGTGGGCAGCACGGTCTGCACCAACGGCTGTTGCGCCAGCCAGGTGCCGAGTTGTTCGGCCTGGGCAGGGGTTTGTGGGTTGAGATACAGCTCGGCGGTCAGACGTTGCTCCAGCCAGTTGTTGAAGGTATGCCGAAAACCCGAGGTCATGGAGCCCGCGCCGATGTTTGCGGCCAGCGCCAAGAGCAACGCCATCAGGGCCAGGCTCAAGGCCGGCAACTGCTGGCGGCAGTCGGCGAGAAACCACTGGCCGAGCACCGAACTGCTACGCCCCAACACGGCCTTGAGCAGGCCGTTGAGCAGCACCGGCAAACCGAGCGCCGCACCCAGCAGCAAGGCGGCCATCAGCACAAACCCGGCAGCCAGGCTATTGCCCAGCCACAGCGCCAGCAAGGCGATCAGCAAGGCGGCGCCAGCCACCCACGCTTGACGGCGCAACCAGCGCCCGTGGGCTTCATGCCAAGCCTGGGCATTGGCCAGCGCCAGCAAGGGCAGGCGCGCTGCCCGCCACAGGCTACTGGCACCGGCGAGCAGCGCACCGATCAGGCTCAAGCCCAGCCCTGCGCCCCACCACCAGGGGCTGAGGCTCAACTGCCCCGGGACTTCGGCGCCATACAAACCACGCAGGCTGGCGGCCACATCGGGCAATAACAGACTGGCCAGCAAGTAGCCACTGGCGACGCCCAGCACACCTCCCAGCAACGAGAGCACGCCCAGCTCCACACTCAGGCTCACAATCAGCATGCGCACGCTGACCCCACAAGCGCGCAACGTACGCAGCAACCCGCGCCGTTGCTCCAGGGCCAGGCCGATGGCGGCATGCACAATGAACAGCCCCACCACAAAGGACAGGAAGCCCAGCGCGTCGAGGTTCAGGTGAAAGCTCTCGGTAAGGCGTGCGAGGTTGTTGTCCTCGCCTTGCTTGAGCTGCAACCCGGCGGGCGGCGTGGGCTGGCTGGCGGCGAATGCCTTGTCCACCAGCAGGCGCGACAGGCGCTCGGGCATCTCCAGCACAGGCTGGGCAAACCCGATGTCGGTGAGCAACAGGCCGGGCGCCATGTCTGGTTGGGCTTGCAATGGCGGCAGTGTGCGGCCGCCCACGGTGGTCGGTTGCTGGCCTTCGCGCAGTCCCAAGGCCTGCAAGGTCTGCGGCGCGATCCAGGTACGCCCCGGCGGATCAAAGAAGGCGAGCATCTGCGCCTGCCTCAAGCGCTGCCCCGCCACGGCGCCGCTGCCGGGCAACGACAACGGGTCGATGCCCATCAACTGCAGGCGTACCTCTTCCAGGCCCTTGAGCTGCACTCGCCCCTGCACCACCGGCGAGACCGGCCACCCGGCGCGGCGCAATTGGGCGAAGATCGCCTGGGGGAAACTCGCCCCGTCCGGCGCACCGAGGCTGGCCTGGGGTTCACCGCCGATCAATTGGCTGGCACGGGCATAGCTGTCACGCGCCTGGCTGTTGAGGGCTTGCACGCCGATCAACAGTGCGGTGGCCAGCCAAAGGCCGGTGAGCACGCTGAAAAACTGCACAGGATGCCGTCGCCAGTGGCTGAGCAATGCGCGCAAGGTCCACTGAAATACCGCCATCTCAGGCGGCGCCTGCGGCTAGAACGCGCCCACGCTGCAACACCACCTGGCGGTCCAGCCGTGCAGCGATGCGCGGGCTGTGGGTGACCATCAACAAGCTGGTGGGACTGTCCCGCAAAAGGTCCAGCAACAGTTGCAGCACTTCGTCGCTGGTCGCCTCGTCCAAGTTGCCGGTGGGCTCGTCGGCCAACAACAGGCCCGGCCGCGACGCCAATGCGCGCCCCACCGCCACCCGTTGCTGCTGGCCGCCAGAGAGCTGTTCCGGGTAGCGCTTGAGCAAATCCCCCAGGCCCAGGCGCTCGATCAACTGCGCCTGCCACTGCGGGTCAAAGCGCCCCGCCAGCCGCGCCTGGAACGCCAGGTTGTCCTCGACCCGCAAGCTGCCGATCAGGTTGAACTGCTGGAACACCAGGCCGATTTCGGTACGTCGCCAATGGGCCAGTTGCGCTTCGCTCAGTTGATCAAGGCGCTGCTCGCCCACCTGAATGCTGCCGCCATCCACACGGTCGAGCCCGGCCACCAAGTGCAGCAAGGTGCTCTTGCCGCTGCCCGACTCGCCCATCAGCGCCAGGCTGCTGCGCTGGCCCAGGTGCAGATCGACACCGGCCAGCACCGCCAACGGCCCCTGGGGGGTGGCATAGCTTTTGATCACACCTTGCACCTGCAACATGACAACACTCGTTTGATGGGCGGCCATCGAGAATAACGGCTGCCGACCAAGGCCACGCAAATTTTTCACATCGATTTCACCAGCTGCCCACCCGTGCCTCATTAAATTACCCACCAAGCCTCACTTGCCGGCAACTTGTTAGTTGTCCTTTTTCACAACTTTTTACATGCAAGGTGTTCAGCGAAAAGACAGCCGTCGTGTGACAGCCTCTGGTCCCACTAAGGACATTCGCTAAAACGTTGCGCCTAATTAATACAAGACTGCCAACAATGCCCATGGTGAATGAAGTGGTTGACCTTACCCTGACCAAACCGCGCTCGCCCCGGGACTTTTTCAAGCGTTTGCAACGACTCTGGCTGGGACTTGCGGTGGTTGGCCTGCTGCTGGTGTGCAGCCTGTTCTGGCCGGCGTCGCCACGGGACCTGGGCATCGGCAACCGCCTGCTGACCTCGCAAGTGATGCCGCTGTGGCGCGACGGCGACCTGATCGTACTGGTGCGCCATGAGGAGCGTTGCGATCGCTCCGCCAACCCGTGCCTGGGCCCGATGGAAGGCCTCACGGTACACGGCAGCCAACAGGCCGAAAAGCTCGGCAACGCCTTTAAATCCATGGGGATGGACACCAGCGATGTGCTCGCCAGTCCCGCTATCCGCACGGCGCAGACCCTGCGTTTCATGTTCGACAAAAACGAGCTGACCTCGGGCCAACAGGCCATCTGCGGCACGGCCATGGGCGAGGAATTGCTCAGTCAAAAGACCCCCGGACGCAATCTGGTGTTCGTTACCCACAGCGGTTGCATCGCCGACTTCGAAAAAACCCAGGGCTTCCCCCATGCCGCGTTCCCCGAATACGGCAGCGCGTTGTTCGTGCAGGCATTGCCCAACGGCAAGTTGAAGATCCTGGGCATCGTCAACAATCCGGATTGGCCTGCCGCGCTAAAACAGACCCACTAACTTACTCCCCGCCCTGTTCAGCAAAAAGACAGCCCTGTTCTGGCATGTTTAGTTGCGCCTTTTAACTAAGGACGTCATGAATATTTTCTGCAATTGTGTGAACGCTGTGATTTTTTCCACTATTACTTCATCACTTGAAACCCACATCTCAGAGCGTCAGGGAGCGACGTTTGCATGACCCGACTAAAACCCCTGCCGGTATTACTGCTGGCCTTCGTTGCGTTTTACCTGCTGCCCCTGGGCCTGCATGGTTTGTGGATCCCGGACGAAACCCGCTACGCCCAGATCAGCCAGGAGATGCTTCAAACCGGCAACTGGGTGGCGCCGCATTTCATGGGCATCCGCTATTTCGAAAAACCCGCCGGCGGCTACTGGTTGATTGCCCTGGGCCAGGCGGTGTTCGGCCAAAACCTGTTCGGCGTGCGCATCGCCTCGGCGCTGACCACCGGCTTGAGTGTGCTGCTGGCCTACTTGATCGCCCGTCGCCTGTGGAATGACCCGCGCAAAAGCTTCGCCTGTGCCCTGCTCTACCTGAGCTTCGGCCTGGTGGCCGGGCAGGCGGGGTATTCCAACCTCGACCCGCAATTCACCTTCTGGGTCAACCTGAGCCTGGTGGCGCTGTGGTTTGCCCTCGATAGTGCCACGCTGCGCGGCCGCCTCTGGGCCTGGGTCGTCGTGGGCCTGGCCTGCGCCATGGGGTTCATGACCAAGGGCTTTTTGGCCTTGGCGCTGCCGGTGCTGATTGCCGTGCCGTACATGCTCTGGCAGCGTCGCCTGGGTGAGTTGCTGCGCTATGGCCCGTTGGCGATGGTGGTCGCAGTACTGGTGTGCCTGCCATGGGCGCTGGCCATCCATCTTCAGGAACCGGACTTCTGGCGCTTCTTTTTCTGGAATGAACACATTCGCCGCTTCAGCGCCGACAACGCGCAGCATGTGCGGCCGTGGTGGTTCTTCCTGCCGATCATCGCCGTGTCCAGCCTGCCGTGGGCCGGTCTGCTGCCAACGACTCTGCGCAAGACCTGGCAGGAAAAACGCCAGCCGGCGATCACCTTCCTGGCGTTGTGGCTGCTTCTGCCCCTGGGCCTGTTCAGCTTGAGCCGAGGCAAGCTGCCGACCTACATCATGCCGTGCCTGCTGCCCCTGGCACTGCTGATGGGCCATACGATGATCGACCTGGTCAAGCAGGGCAAAGCCCGCACGATCTGCCTCAATGGCCTGTTCAACTTCGTGATCGGCATGGCGGCCATGATCGGCCTGATCTACCTGCAAATCGCCCGGCCGCTGTACAGCAACAGCCACGCCGAGATGTTCAACTTGTCCCTGGCCTTCATCGTGCTGCTGGTGTGGATTCTCACCAACCTGCTGCAAGTGATTCGCCCACTGACGCTGTGGGCAATGCCTGCACTGGGCATCGGCCTGCTGGTGA
This sequence comes from Pseudomonas sp. FBCC-B1565, assembly GCF_059133265.1. Lineage (NCBI taxonomy): Bacteria > Pseudomonadati > Pseudomonadota > Gammaproteobacteria > Pseudomonadales > Pseudomonadaceae > Pseudomonas > Pseudomonas sp. FBCC-B1565. The sequence continues at coordinate 2,254,681 of NZ_CP101438.1, read as the reverse complement.
TCCTGTTGCCGGCGAGCATGCCGTCGTGGATTGCCGACAACGAAATGCCCGACCAGTTTGTGCTTGAACACCTGGAAGAACTGCAACAGACCCAGGCACTGCTGAGCAATGAACTGGGGAGTGCCAGCGCCCTGGCCTGGCGCCTGAAACGACCAGAAGTATCGCTGTATGACACCGAGGGCGAACTGCGCTACGGCTTGCAATACGCGGGCTCGGTGCATCGCAAAGTGGAACTGGACGGGGTCCAGGCCTGGCTCAAGGAGGCGCGCCAGCACGGCTCGGTGGGCGTGCTGCTGCGGGTCAACAGCACCAGTGAAATGCGCGAAGCCGGGCAACTGCCGCCAGGCGGCAAACGCTACTACAAGGGTTATCTCGAATTGATCATCTACCCGAGCCTGCCCTGATGACACCCTTCTGGAAGACCGAACGCGGCGCCCTGCTGCTGTTGCTGGGCGTCACCGCGCTGTTGCTGCTCACCGGCATCGGCGCACGCGACCTGTGGGGCCCGGAGACCCGCTGGGCGAACATCGCCTTGCAGATGCTACAGAGCGGGGACTACTTCGACCCCTACCTCAAGGGCACCCCCTATTACGACAAGCCCCTGCCCTCCTACTGGCTGATCACCGCCACGGCCCACCTGATGGGCGGCCTCGGGCCGTGGTCACTGCGCTTGCCCTCGGTGATCGGTGCGTGGCTGAGTGTGTGGCTGGTCTACCTGCTCGGTGAGCAACTGATGCGCAAGGGCACCGGGCTGATCGCCGGCTGGATGCTCGCCACCACCTTTTACTTTCTGTTCTGGGCGCGGGTGGCCACGGCGGATGTGCTGACGATGTGCGGCGTGCTGGCGGCCGTCTGGTGGTACTGGCGCGGGCCGGACGACACCCGGCTGGGTCGCTACACCGTGTTCTTCCTGTTGCTGGCCGTGACCTCGCTGTTCAAGGGCTTGATCGGTTTTGTGCTGCCGGGCCTGGTCCTGCTGCCGCACCTGCTCGGCGAGCAGCGCTACAAGCGCCATCTCAACCTGCGCTTGCTACTTGCGCTGCTGATCGCCGCCGCGGTATATGCCGTGCCGTTCGTGCTCTCGCATATCTACGGTGCGCCCACCTATGGGCAAAGCGGCCTGGCCCTGGTATTCCGCGAAAACGTGGTGCGATTCTTCGACCCCTTCGACCACATGGGGCCGATCTACACCTACCTGATCTACCTGCCCGCCTACACCCTGCCGTGGCTGCCGTGCTGGCTGCTCGGCCTGTGGCTGGCGCTGCGGCACTGGCGCCAGACCCCGCCCAACGTGCGATGGCTGGTGTGGGGCCTGGGCCTGTTGTTTGTGTTCTTCACCGCCAGTGGCAGCCGGCGCAGCTACTACGTGTTGCCGCTGGTGCCCTTCGCCCAGTTGCTCGGCGCCTGGTGGCTCAGCGAACGCCTGCAGGCCAGGCCCGCCAGCCGGCCGCGCTGGTACAAAGGGTTCGCCTGCGCCGCCGTGTTGATGCTGCTGGTCATTGGCGTGGCCTACCCATGGAGCAACGGCAATGGCGGCGTCACCCGCTTGGCCGAGGATGTGCGCAGCGAAGCGGTCAAAAGCGCGCCGTGGGAGCAATGGCAACTGGTGCTGGTGGAAGTGGACAACAAGGTACCGATGTACCTGCAAAACGCTGGCAAGCCGTTCTACTACGTGGCCGAGACCCAGGACTTCCCGCGCCAGGGCGACAGCGCAGCGTTCATGGCCTGGCTGCAGAAAACCAGCGGCAAGGCCTTCGACCCGCAGCGCACGATCATCGTCGCGCAGTATTCCAAGGACGACCCGACACCGTTGGCGTACCTGGGCGCGGATCACCAGGTCATCACCACCCAGCCGGACAATGGCGAGCGTTTGTTTCAAAAACGTGAGGGTGGCAGCGTGGCGTTCGTTCCCTTGTCCAAATAGACGACGGTCTTATCCTTTGCGGCTGGCGGCATGGATAAATGCCTCATCCAGGCTTTGGGCGTCGTACGCGTCCATGAAGCCTTGCGCGTCAGTGAACCGGTTGAATCGCCTTTGGCTCAGCATATAAAAATCATCGCAATGCGCGACGATCTCATCGACGTTATGTGATGAAACCAAGACCGCGACACCCTCTGCCGCAGCCCCCTCCAGACAGCGCCAAATGTGATAACGAAACTCCGGATCCACACCCGCAGTGGGCTCATCCAGTATCACCAAGTCCGCGTTGGCACAAAGCAACGACAACGTAAAAAACCAGCGTTTCTCTCCATAGCTGCACAGCGCAGATTTTTTGTTCCAGATCGCGCAGTAGCGCTCGGCGATGCCGGGGCTCCATTTTTCGATTTTATCGAGTGCATGTTGTTGGGTGACCCGGGTGTCGGAGCAAAACAGCATGGCCATTTTGAAGATGTCGAACATGCGAAATACAGGGGGTGTGCTGATGACCTGCGACAGGTACAGCAGCTTGGAGAAGGAGCTGCTTATTTCACCCCCCTCCACTTTCTTCAGACCGCACAGCACGTCAAAAAACGTCGTTTTACCGGAGCCGTTTGGGCCGAGAAGGCCTGATATGCAACCGGCCTCAACTGTCAGCGAAGCCTGATGAAACACGGTATGAGTTCCATACCTGACACCGAGAGAGTCTACGAGAAGCCTCGCCATCAATATCGACTCCAAACAGGATTAATCAACAAAAAACGACAGAGCACTAAAAACAACAACAGAAGGGAAAGGCTAACCACCCAGACAACCAACGCGCACTCCACCACGCCGCCCAACATTATTTTATTCGCCCACCACAGGGGGTTGAAAAAATTGACAATCGTTAATAGGGGATTGACTGAACCCATACTGACGATCCCAAGCGCCAACATCAAAAGGGACAGAATAGAAAAGAGCGTACTCGCATTTTGAAAACCTAATGGGACCAGCGTCAGCAATAACGCGGGTATAGAGAAAAGAACAAAGCAAACATAAAATCGCCCTACAACCATGAGGTATTCAGCACTATCAAGCCCCCCTGAATACATTCGCGTGAGCACATAAAATACAGAGCAATACACTATTGAAACAACTGAGTAAGCAAAAAACTGCCCAAGCAAAAACACAACCTTCGTACGGCCCGTATAAACAAAAGACCGAAGGAAGCCACTTTCCCTTCGCCCGACGATGTAAAAGGCCAGACCAAACAACGCCACATTGGAGGACACAAATGCGTAAAACCATGAAGTCCCCGAAAGATAATCCACAGCCTCACCACTCAGCGGCGCACGCGCATAGCTAATCAAGTAATAGGTCACCACGGGAGACACGACTGTCCACAACAATGCAACCGGTTCTCTGAGTTGCTCTTTTATGAATAACGCCGCTAGCACAGCCGGTCTTGACACAAAATAAAAGTCCATGATTGACCTCACGGAAACGGGACCATCACGCCTAGCCTAGTGCTGAGTATCGACGACTCAAACTCCTTGGAGTACTTATTTATCAAATTGAAATTCTGCGAATTATTCATATGAAGAAACAAATCAGGAGAGACAAACTTAACAAAAACGCCTGCCACTCCGTTAATTTCTTCTAATTTTGAGTAAAAATAGCCAGCGATATCTAATTGCTTCAGTACAAGCAAAAATTTAGGCAATGTAAAATCTTGTAGAGATCCCACACCTCCACACTCGAGCACATTGACGGTTTCCAGATAGGTCTCATAAGCATTGCAACTTAAAAAGTAACGAATATATGAGTCCTCAAGCTTTTCCTCGTCAGAGTCGGTTGCCTTGAACACATTCATAAAACGAAAAGTCTGCCAGAGTTCTAGCAAGGACTTTTCTAAAGCGAGCGTCATATTCGAAGAATAGGCCATACCAGCACAATAATTCACATGACGATCATTTCTTTCCTGTCCATACACAACCAATATGCAACACCCTGGAAATCTGGCATCCGATATATCTAAAAAAGTAATATCCCCGGAAATAGATAGAAGACCATATAAGTACCTGACTTCCCGACTCGCCAATAATTTCTTCACTTCTGTAGCCGGGATCAGTGAACGACACATTTTCGTTAACCAGAACCTGATAAGAAACTGACGTTCAAGGTATTCTTTTATCGCCCCTAGAAAGGCAGTATCTGGGCACCAGTGAAAACTGCACCCACAGGTATCCCGCAAAGGGTAGAACACGTTATCATCACCGACGCTATGGGACGAGAGCGAAATACAGACAGTAGGAATAAAACACGTAGAGAAGTCAGAGGCTCTGGCCACTTGACTTAAAGCAAATCTGTGCGCGCCAACCTCTGCTAGAGTGGTTTTCTTATTCGCAGTCTGAATGAATGCTTCCGCAAAACCCAGAGACTCGCTTCCTGATAGAGACTCACTAAGGCAACCACGTTCTTTTGCTAAAACTTCCCTATAGAAATGCCGGCGCTCGAAATACTCACCTGTAGCAGTTTTTATCGAATTCGAGCCTCCTCCGACACCAGATCCATTAACAGAAAGGAAATCCGATATTTCTACGGAGCTTGGCAGGCCGAGTATGCCCGCAGGCTGAAAAAGGAGTATCCCGGGCAAATCCGGATTATGCATACCATTAATAAGCTTCATGCTGCTTACCTACAAAATGAACGCACATCGGAAAAAACAGAGCAGGGTTAATTCCCAAAACTTTGCACAGCATAAGGTCTGTATAAGCCGACCATAGCCGACATGACAGCCCCAAGAGCTTTGCTTGCAGTTCGACAAGCATGTAAATTGAACCAACCTCCATCAATGCCATTCGATACGCACGATACCGATACTTGAAGAGATTTTTAGGCATATAGACCGCGTAAACTATTGCCAGACTGGGCGCTCCAATTTTATTAGAAGAGAACAGCAGTGCCGCTTTGAGTTCCTCTACGGCAACTTGAATTTGCATCACCTCAAATTTTCGAGACTTCGGAAGCAAATGGAGTACTTTTCCAGGACAAGGCCAAGTAGGATTATTCTCAATCATCGAACAGAGAAAAACCTCAGCCGGGTACAGTGCACCACCGCTCGGATATCCTCTTTTACAAGAGCCTAAATCCCGTGACAGTAATGGGAACATCAATTTTTCTACATCTGAAAACTCTAACGAGAGAGATGCAAAACCTTCACACGACTCATTCCTGTATAATGCTCCCTCTCTATCGTCTTGGGATATATTGATCGCCAGCGACAGATCCATATCGGGATAAAGCGCCAATTCATTACCCGTTAGTTGATCCAGACTTTTCTCATCCAACCGATGGAGAACTGTACGACCTTTAGTAGCGCCATGAAATGTAAAATTACCCTTATTATGAAATTCAAGCACCTCATCGTAAACTGACGACTCTATAAACCTAAGATAATAATCATGCGGTATATTTTTCATTTACCCGCCCTCAAACAATCACACATATACCAGTGCGAGTTAGATTCTTCTGACATCTGACCATCCACCAGTTGAATATATGAACCATGCAGAACATCATCCTGATATTTATGCATATCATTATACTCGGTGAAAAACTTAACCTTTTTGATAACCGCACCAACAACGATCATTTCCTGATAAAGACTGAGCGTCTTAGCGGGCACACCTATATGCTCATTCTTACAAAACGCCAAAACACTCGCCCAGTTATTCTTTGAAGCCGTCACTGACTGGTTATGAATAAGCCTGTCAACGCTACAAAAATGACACGGATTCCCTATCTCTGCGATATGAGGCTGACCAACGCAAAAAATGCTACCCATTTGCCAACAAACACTAATGGCGCTTTTAGGGGACGCGCGCGCAAGATCAAAATATAAACTTTTAACGCGATCATAATCATACGTATAGCACAACAGCACAATAAAACACCTAAGATTTCGCACTGACTCGACCAACTCACTTGAAAACGATTTAAACTCCAAACACGTGGAAAGCTCACATCTGAATAGGCGTTCGATATCAACCTGACCTGCCCACTCATGAACAACTATCGTTTTTTCAAAATATATTTCCTCAGCTAGTCGCAGGGGAACTACTCTTTCTAACTAAAAATTCAAAAGCACCACTTTGACTCAAACCATTTTCCGCCAGCACCTCTTCCAGCTCAACTTTCGTCATTAACTTCGACAGCTTTATTTGTCGAAGAGCATTCAGTAACGACTGAGAATGAATTTTCGAAATCCCAACATCGGAAATCAGCAGACTCTCCGTTTCGAAGTTCAATATTTCATAATTGGGTATGATTATATTCATTGTACGATCCCCTGTAGAGGTTTTCTGACAAACCAGAAAACCTCATTAGGTGAGTGAATACTGAATTTACTCATCCGTTGATGCAGGCTCCATTATCGAGTTATGGCAGCCCCCGCTTCCCCCATTACACCCACCGCCCCCACCACACCCTCCGCTACCACCGCACCCACCTTGACTTCCTGACGCTCCGGCATTACCTGCGTACGGGTTGAACCCTTCTTCACTTTCGAAACTAAAAACAATTTCTCCAAACTCTTCGCTGTTCATTTCGGGCCTCCAGTTTCAGCCTTATACATATATTGACTCAGGTTGCTCACCATCAAGCAACAAAACCAAAACTAGTCCAACTGGAGAATATCGCAACAACAATAAAAACCTCATGCAGGAAATATAACTACTAATTTTAGGAAATTTCACTCACACACTTCAGACGATCAACAATTGCCAAAAGCGTCAGAACCATCACACATCGCGCCTCAAAAAATCAATCCATGTAAATTTAACAACTTAGGGATTATCGAACTCACAGAAGCAACTAATACGCACGCAGGTGTCTTTTGCAAAACAGAACTCAGTCCTACAGACGCGAAGAAAAAAAACCGATAAACGGCACAGGTTATTTCTTAGGGTTTGTCACCCGTGCGAGTAAATACGATCCGCCCGCAGTAGGCATCACTCACTGCGCCATACGCCCGCAATCAAGTATCCGGATTGATCCTGCTTTTGCGCTCCGCATCGGCCTCGCCCGTGTCCATCCGCAAACCCTCCACCTGCTCCTGCACCGCCCGCCCCTCCGCCCGGTTGCGGATGAAACCGGCCCGGGTGAACCGTTCCAGAAACGGCACCGGCAAGGCTTTGTCGGCAGTTACCGCAGGTTGTTCAGCCACATCGCCAAACAAGGTGTACGCCGCACTCGGCAAGTGCCGGGTGTTGAGGTCGCTGGTCAGTCGGCCCGCTTGCAGGACGATAGCGCGGTTGGTCACCCGTTGCAGGTCAGACAAGCGTTGGGAAATATAGAGGATCGCCACGCCCCGGGCGCGCTGGCTGTCGATCAGGCCGAGCAGGCGTTCGGCGTCGGTTTCCGACAGGGCGGCGGTGGGTTCGTCGAGGATCAGCAACCTGGGTTGCAGGGCAAAGGCCCGGGCCAGTACCAGCAGTTGGCGCTCGGCCTGGCCAAGGCGTTCCACCGGGTGTTGCAGCGGCAGGTCCAGGCCCAGCCCGGCGGCGATGGCTTCGGCGCGTTGCAGCAGGCTTTTGCGGTTGAGCAGAAAATCCGCATCGGGTTGACCCAGTTCATCCAGCAACAGGTTCTCGGCCACACTCAGGCCAGGGGCGATGGCGTCGTCGGGGTCTTGGTGCACCGCCACGATGCCAACCCGCCGCGCCGACAACGGCGAGGCAAAGCGTTGGCGCTGCCCATCGACCCACACCTCACCGGCATCCGCCGCCAGGCTGCCGCTGAGGATCTTCACCAGCGTCGACTTGCCCGCCCCCGTGGCACCGAGCAACGCCACGCCCTCGCCCGAGTAAATATCCAGGCTGACCTGATCCAGCGCCCGTTGGGCACCAAAGGTCTTGCACAGGCCCAGCAGGCGGATCAGGGGCTCGGGGGCAACCGGGTTGCTCATGGCTAATCTCTAAGGCGGAACGATGACTCATTACAACGTGCGAACACGCTGATTTATTCCGAACAACAATGAGTTAGGCCCCGGATTAAATGCATTACCTCAAGAACAATCCAATAGCTGAATCGCATAGCCAAATTTTTTTGAGTTATAAGGCAGTTATTAGCAGCTTGAGGAATGCGTTCAGCAAAGCAACCCTGTGGACCACAGGGACGGCAACGGCATCGTTGAGCGGGAGGGTTAGTGGCATTTGGTCATGCTTTGTAAAGGGCCAGCAAGGCGTGTCGCTTTTAATTGCAGGACGTTTCCTAGACAATCTCCGCCGCCTTGTGCCTGCCGGAATCGGTGGCTAGTCTGCGGTCCGTCACTGGTTTTCAGTGATCGGGTTTAGTCGCCCGGAATGACACAAGGCGCATGGTCACATGAAGTTTTATGGTGGCTGTGCGCAGGGCACCTTCGGGTGCGCCGGATTTCCTTGTGGCCGGTCGACTAACCTGCGTACAGCCGCCACCCATCGTTTAGTCGCGCCAGGTGTTGGCTCCTATTCACACAAGGAACTACACCATGAACAAAGCCCTACCCGACCCACCAAAAGACCTCACCAAAGACCGCGCCTCCTTCAACCGCGCCATTGACCATTACCTGCCTTCACAGGGTTTCCACGCCCTCCACGAAGACCTGAGCTTCGAAGACGCCCTGCTCTACACCGCCAGTTTGCTCGACAGCGCATCCGCCACCGCGCTGGATTGTGGCGAGACACTGAGCAACCCCGAACGGGCGAGAATCCTGGCGGTCTGGCATTTGCTGGAGATCGCCAAGGCGACAGTAGATCGCTCCATCGAGTGCCTGAAACCTGCGCCTGCGACTGCCTGAACACGGTCCTACAAAGCAGCTTACCTATGTGCGTGAGCTGACTTGGTGAGTCATCCCGACAAGAGTGCTTTGGTTGCTTTCGACTGGGCAGGCATTCTGTGGCGAGCGGGCTTGCCCCGCGTTGGAGTGCGTAGCGCTCCCAGCTTTTTTGGGGCTGCTACGCAACCCAACGCGGGACAAGCCCGCTCGCCACAGTTGCAGTGTTCGCCCTTGATGGAATGGTATCAGCCAGATACTTGAAAGGGCTGGCCATAAGGGCGGAACCCTAAGCAGCGGTTACCTAAATAACGGATATGCCCCCGTCAAATCCGCCGCCGCCGCCCCAACTGCGGAATAGCCGCCTGAGGCACCTCCACCCGCTGAACCTGCGTCAACACACACACCGCCAATTGCGCCACCGTCGGATGACTGAACAACGCCCGCGCATCCACCTCCACCCCCGCCTTGCGCATCCGCGCCACCAGGTTCACCGCCAACAACGAATGCCCGCCCAGCTCAAAGAAATGATCGTGTCGCCCCACCCGCTCCAACTTCAGCACCTCAGCCCAGATCCCCGCCATCAACACCTCCACCGCCCCGACCGGCGCCGCATAGGCGCGGCTCACCACCGCCCCCACCCCCGGCTCCGGCAAGGCCTTGCGGTCGAGTTTGCCCGCTGGGTTGAGCGGTAATTCGTCGAGCTGCACAAACGCCGCCGGCACCATGAACTCCGGCAACTGCTCCAGCACATGGGCGCGTAATGCATCCAGGCTCGGCGCCTCGCCACGCACGGTGAAATACGCCACCAGGCGTTCATCGCGAATCAATACCGCCACCTCGCGCAACGCCGGATGCACCAGCAGCCGTGACTCGATCTCCCCCAGCTCCAGGCGCACACCGCGAAGTTTGACCTGGAAGTCGTTACGCCCGAGGAACTCCAGATTGCCGTCAGGCAGGTAACGCACCAGGTCGCCAGTGCGATACAGCCGATCACCGGCCACGAACGGGCTGTCGATAAAGCGCTCGGCGGTCATCTGCTCCAGCCCCAGGTAACCCCGGGCCACGCCGACGCCACCGATATGCAACTGACCGCTCACGCCCATCGGCACCGGCGCATCGTGTTCATCCAGCACATACAGGCGTGTATTGTTGATCGCCCGCCCAATCGGCAACTGCAATGCCGGCACCGGCGCGCCGGGTTCCAGGGTCCAGGCGCTGCTGTCCACTGTGGCTTCAGTGGGACCGTAGACGTTATGCAGGCGCACCTTGGGCAAGCGCGCCTGCACGCCACGGGCCAGGGCTTCGGTGAGTTCGCCGCCGCCGCACAACACATCGGTGAGGCTGCTGCACAGCGCGGACTCTTCCAGCTCAAGGAACTGCTGCAACATCGCCGGCACGAACTTGATCACCGTGATCTGCTGCTCACGTATCACCTGCGCCAGGTAGGCCGGTTCGCGATGGCCGTCGGGCCGTGCCAGCACCAGGCGCATGCCGTTGGTGAGCGGCCAGAACAGCTCCCACACCGAACCGTCGAAGCTGAACGGTGCCCGCTGCAACAGCGCGCCGCCCTCGGCATTGGGGCACAGCTGCGAGCCCCAGTGCATCAGGTTGCCGAGGCCACGGTGTTCGATCATCACGCCCTTGGGTGTGCCGGTGGAGCCCGAGGTGTACATCACATAGGCCAGGTTGGCCACGCTCAGCCCCGGCACCAACGGGTTGCCGACAGGTGCCTGGCTCCAGGCGCAGTGGTCGAAGTCGATCACCGGGATCGACACGTCACCCGGCACGTCACGGGTGGCGGCATGTACCAGCAGCGCCACCGGTTGGCTGTCGTGGAGCATGTAGGCCAGGCGCTCGCGCGGGTAGCCCGGATCCAGCGGCACATAGGCACCGCCGGCCTTGAGGATGGCCAACAGGCCCACCACCAGCTCCAGCCCGCGTTCGACGCACAGCGCGACGCGGGCGTCCGGTTGCACACCGCGCTCACGCAGGTGGAAGGCCAGTTGGTTGGCGCGTTCGTTGAGTTCGCGGTAGGTCAGTTGCAACTCGCCGGCCTGCACGGCGATGGCATGGGGGATATGCCGTGCGTGGGCTTCGAACAGCGCCTGCACCGTGAAAGTGTCGGGGTAGTCGGTGTCGGTCGCGTTGAAGTCCACCAGCAGGGTTTTCAGCTCGCCGGCGGGCAGTACCTGGACGTCGCGCAACGGTGTCTGTGGCGCCTGGTCCAGCGTGTCCGCCAAGTTGATCAGTGTGTTTTCAAGGTAGTCGAGCAGCCGACCGGCGCCAATTTGCTGCGGCGCCTTGGCCTTGATCCGGAAACCCTTGGCCGTGTCGTCCACGGTCAGCATCAGCGGGTAGCTGAGGATGTCCTCACTGCTGAGCAAGGCAATGCCCGGCACCAGGGTCAGGTCACGCTCGGCGTCGGTGTGCCGGTAGTTGAGCAGGCTGTTGAACAACGGCGACGCGCCGCTGCAACGCTGGGCCAGCGCAAGGGAGGCTTGTTCATGGACGAGCAAGGCGCTGAGCCGGGCGTGGGTGCAAGTGAGCGCATCCGCCACCGTTCGCCCGGCCAGGCGCACCCGCAGCGGCAAGGTGTTGATGAACATGCCCAGGGCACGGTCGGCGCCCTCGCCCGCCTGCAAACGGCCGAGCAGCACGGTGCCGAAGACCACGTCATCACGGCCGGCGACACGGCTGAGCACCTGCGCCCAGGCCAGGTGGAACAGGCTGGCGGTGCTCACGCCCACGCCACGCGCCAGGGCACGCAAACGCTGATTGAGGCTGTCACTCAAGCCACGTTCGACTTGTTCGGTGTGCGCCCGATCCGCCTGGCGCTCCTGTAGACCGAAGGCCAGGGTCGGCTCGTCGACATCCCCCAACTGCTCGCGAAAGAACGCCTCGTGCGCCGCTTGACGTGCCGGCGAACGGGCTTGCACCACCACATTGCGATACGGCACCGGCGCCGGCAACTGCGCCTGCTGGCCGAGCAAGTGGGCGCGGATTTCCTGCATCAGGATCGTGGTGGAGGTGGCGTCATTGACCAGGTGATGGAACCGCAGCCGCGCCACCCAACGCGAGTGCTGCGGCTCTTCGGCATAGTCCAGGGCCATCAGCGGCGCCTGGCGCAAATCCAGCGGCGCAGGGTCTTCGCGCAGCGGCTCAACGCGTAATTGCGCCTGACGCCACACCACCTGCATCGGTTGCTCCAGGGCCTCCCACACCAGGCTGGTGCGCAGGATGTCGTGGCGGTTGATCACCTGTTGCAGGGCCTGGGCAAATGCGTCCAACTGCTCGCGCTGCGCAAAGCTGAACAGCGCCTGTTGCTGATAAGGATCGCGTTCATCGGTGATGTGGTGGTAGAGCAAGCCTTCCTGCAACGGCGCCAGCGGGTAGATGTCCTGCACATTGGCCGCGCCGCCGGGGATGCGCGCGACGATAGGCGCCAGGCTGGCGGGGTCGAGTTCGGCCAGCTCCGGCGCGTCCACGTCACTGAGTTCACTCGCCGCCGCCAGGGCCGCCAGGGTCGGCTGGCCGAACAGCACCTGGACATCGGCGCGCAGCCCGACCTGGCGCATGCGTTGCACCAATTGCACGGCCAGCAATGAATGCCCGCCCAGTTCGAAGAAGTGGTCGTGGCGCCCGACCTGCTGCACCTGCAACAGCTCGGCCCAGATCTGCGCGAGTACGCTTTCCGCGCCGGCGTGCGGTGCTTCGTACAGGCGGGTGACGAATGCGTCTTGGGTGGGTGTGGGCAGCGCCTTGCGATCCAGCTTGCCGTTGGCGGTCAGAGGCAACACGTCCAGCTGTACGTAGGCGGCCGGCAGCATGTAGTCGGGCAGCGACGCTTGCAGGTGGGCGCGCAGGGCTTCGATCGGCACCGCTTCACGCGGGACGAACCAGGCCAGCAACTGCCCTTCGCGGGCTTGCACCACGGCGTCCTGAATATGCGGATGCGTGGCCAGGGCCGTTTCGATTTCGCCCAACTCAATGCGCACGCCACGGATTTTCACCTGGTCGTCGTTGCGCCCCAGGTATTCAAGGTTGCCGTCCGGCAGCCAGCGCACCAGGTCGCCGGTGCGGTACATGCGCCCCTGGGTGAAGGGATCGTCGAGGAAACGCTCGGCACTGAGGTCGGGACGCTTGAGATACCCGCGCGCGATGCCGTTGCCGCCCACGTACAACTCCCCTGCCACGCCGATGGGCAGCGGCTGTTGCTGCGCGTCCAGCACGTACACCGTGGCATTGCCGATGGGTGCGCCGATATGCAATGGCCGGCCGACAGCCATGGGGCCAGAGGTGGCGACCACCGTGGCTTCGGTAGGGCCATAGTTGTTGATCACAGCGAAGGACTGCGCCTGGGTGAACGCGCGCAAGCGGTCGCCGCCGATCAGCAGGGTGCGCAGTGTCGGGTGGTGCAGGCCCTGGCTGAAGGCGTACTCGGCCACGGGCGTCGGCAGGAAGCACACGTCCAGCGGCTGCGCCTGCCACCAACCGAGCAGCGCGTCGATGTCTTCGGCGCCGTCATGGGCCGGCGGCAGGTGCAGCGTGGCGCCCACGCACAACGCCGGCCAGACCTCCCAGGCCATCGCGTCAAAACCAAAACCGGCAACGCTGGCGGTGTGGCTGCCGGCATGCAGGTCGAAGGCCCGGCAGTGCCAGTCCACCAGGTTCGAGACGCTGTGGTGCTCGACCATTACACCCTTGGGCAAACCGGTGGAGCCCGAGGTGTAGATCACATAGGCGAGGTGGGAGGGGCTGACCGCTACGCGGGGGTTGGTGCCCAGGTGGAAGGTCGGGCGGTCAAGCTGAATCACCGGCACCGTCAAGGGCGGCAACCGATGCAGCAAATCGTGCTGGGTCAGCACCACTACCGGGTCGCTGTCGTGCAGCAAGTAATTCAGGCGCTCGGCGGGATGGGCCGGGTCCACCGGCACGTAGCAGGCGCCAGACTTGAGGACCGCCAGCAACCCCACCAACGTGTCCAGCCCACGCCGCGCCAGGATCACCACCCGGTCGTCCGGCCGCACGCCGCGCTCCAGCAGTTGATGGGCCAGCGCGTTGGCCTGCTGGTTGAGTTGGGCGTAGCTCAGGTGCCGCCCCTGATACACCGCCGCCACGGCGTCCGGCGCGCGCGCAGCCTGGGCTTCGATGCGCGCGTGTAGGGTCTGCGGCGGCGTGACGGGCTGGGTGGTGGCGTTCCATTGTTGCAACCGCGCCTGTTCGGCGGGTGTCACCAGAGAGAAATCGCGGATCGTCAGCGCGGTGTCTGCCAGCCCCTGCTCCAGCAGCCAGGTAAAACGTTGCGCCAGGGCCGCCACTTCATCGTGCTGGAAGTACGCCTCGTTGTAGACGCAATGCAGGCACGCGGTGTCCTGGTAGCGATTGCTGCGCAGGTGGATGGCCAGCGGCAGCGGCTCGTGGTGGTTGGACACCTTGACTGCACGGGCCACTGTCGTGCCGTAGCGCAGTTCATGGTCGTCCTGCTCGAAGGACACCGACAGGTCGAACAGCTGGCCGCGATCGCTGCGACGCAGGCCCAACTCACGGTTCATCTCGCTCAGAGGGAAACGCTGGTGGCGGAAATCCTGCTTGAGCTGGTCGCGCACCCCACGCACCAACGCGCTGAACGGCAACTGCTCATCAAACTGCAAGCGCACGGCGCTGACCTGGGTGAACAGCCCGACGGTGGAACGAAACCGCGCATTGGAACGATTGAGAATCGGCAACCCCACGACCCACTCCTGGCGTTGGGCGGTGCGGGTGAAATACACATACAGCGCCGCCAGCAGCACATGAAACGCCGACGCCTGGTAACGGTTGGCCACCTGTTCCATGCGGTTGAGCAGTGCCACCGGAAACGCCTGCGCCAGGGTATTGCTCGTGGCCTTGGCCGTGTGTCGCGGGGTCAACAGCGGCTCGGGAATCAGCCGGTACTTGCCCAGCCAATAGGCGCGGTCGCGGGCATAACGGGCTGACGCGTGGTAGTGCTGGTCTGCGTCGATAAAGTCGATGTAGGACGGCGCCGGCGACTCCGCTTGCCGGCCTTGCACCAGGGCGGTGTACAGCTGCGCGAGGGATTGCAGCATCTGGCCGAAGCCCCAGCCGTCGAGGATCAGGTGGTGGGCCTGGGTGCCGAGGCGATAGTGGTTGTCGTCGAGCTTGACCAGGAAAAAGCGGAACAGCGGCGCGCCCTGCATCGCATAAGGCCGGGCCATTTGCGCCTGCATCAGGGCGTGGCTCGCGGCCTGCGGATCAGCACAAGCTGACACGTCATGCCGCGCCAGTTCCACAGCCAACGTCGCAGCGAAAGTCTGGCGAGGCAAGCCGTCGGCGTCGCTGTGCAGTTGGGTGCGCAACGCGTCGTGCCTGGCGACCAGAAGTTCGACAGCGCGCTGCATCAGGCCGGGGTCGATGGCGCCGGCAAAGTCCACATAACCACCGATGTTGTACAGCGGCGAGTCGCCTGCGCGCAGTTGGTCGAGCCAGATGTCCTGCTGGGCGGCGGTGAGGGGGAAGCTGGGTGAATGCTTCATAAGATCCTTCTCATGGAGGTCAGGCACTGGCCGCGCAGGGGTGCCCATTTCGACGAATGGGCCGGATTGGAGCATGGGGGCCAGGGGCTGTCTGTCACCCTAAACCCGGACATTCAAATGGATAGACCAGGCTTGGCTGATGGTTCACTGCTGAAACGATTAAAGAGTTGTAGGACATTGGCTATATTTGGCCGATGCCGGTTTGAATTGAACATTTCAAAAAATATATTTTTATCTTATTTATCATAGAGTTAATTAACCCTAAAAAATCCGCTTGGTGACTCGTAGTCGGAATTACCTCTCAGAAACGTCGAATTAATGACGCGGTTTCTATGGCAGGTTGTGTCCCTCGTTTCCGCTACATACGTAGGACAAATCCACTGGCTAAATACACTTTCGAATACCGACTCTGGTGTGTGAGCAACGGATCGCCCCCGCAGAGGCCCAGAGCGTCTGTACACGGTTTTCGATATCAAGGATGAGAAGGCTATGAGTTTGACCAGCAGTATTGCCAACACCCAAAGCCCGCATTTCTACGCTGAAATGGGCGAGTTGATTGCCAGCAGTGGCCACCCGGGCTTTGCCGCCCACATGCTGCACCTGGTGGACAAGTGGGTGCCGATCCACCTGGTGGATCTGAGCGAATGGACCCTCGACGAGCTGCGCGATCGCGTGCTCGATATCACGCTGCTGGGCAGCGCCGGCCAGACGCAGGACCTGCCGCCCCTGGCGCTGAATTCCATGGACGACCACCCGCTGCTGCGTGAGATGCTGGGTATGCAGGACCCGCTGCTCATACAGTTGAAGGCCAAGGCCAACAGCGCTCACCCGCGCGGCACCTCGCACCAGTGCAACCTGGTGTCGCGCCAGGGCAATCGGCGCTGTGTGATTTCGTTTTATCGCCCGCCGACCCAGCGCGGGTTTTCCCTGGCCGAGTTGTCGTTTCTCAAGTGCCTGTCGGACACGCTGCTGCCGCTGATCGAGTGCCACGCCCAGAGCCTGCGCCAGGCACCGCACACCGAGGTCGAACCGGCCCACACGTTGCTGGAGCAGTCGCAATTGCAACGTGAGTTCTACAAGCGCCTGTCCCTGGGCGACATCACGTTGTCGGCGCGCGAGCAGGAGGTGTGCCTCGGCTTGCTGACCGGCGGCACCGTGCCGCAGATCGCGGAGAAACTCAGCGTGAAGAACAGCTCCATCGAGACCTACCTCAAGCGCGCCGCCGCCAAGTTGGGCGTGAGTGGCCGGCACGGTCTGGCCAAGTGGATGGTGGGCGCCTGATGCATAAATTGAGCTCCTTCGCGATGGCCTGGATGCTCGGCGGCTGCTCGCTGATCCCGGACTACCAACGGCCTGCGGCGCCCGTGCCTGCGCAGTATCCCCAGGCTGGCGTGTATGCGCTGGCGCAGGCCGGCACGTCGGACTGGCAGCAGCTGTTCCACGACCCGGCGCTGCAAGGGTTGATTGGCGATGCGCTGGTCAATAACCGCGACTTGCGCGTGGCCGCGCTGAACGTCGAGGCGTTCCAGGCGCAGTACCGTATCCAGCGTGCCGACCTGTTCCCGGCCGTGTCGGCGACCGGCGCCGGGCAGCGCCGGCGTGTGCCGGGCGACGTGACCGGCACGGGCAAGGCCGCCATCACCTCCAGCTATTCCGCGACCCTGGGCATCAGCGCCTACGAGCTGGACCTGTTCGGCCGCATCCGCAGCCTCAGCGAACAGGCCATGCTCACCTACCTGGGCACCGAAGAGGCGCGGCGCACTGCACAGCTGAGCCTGGTCGCCAACGTCGCCAATGCCTACCTGACCTGGCGCGCCGACCAGGAACTGCTGGCCCTGGCCCGGCAAACCCTGGTGGCCAACGAACACAGCCTGCGCCTCACCGGCCGCAGTAAAACCGCCGGCAAAGCCTCGGCGCTGGACGTGGTGCAAGCCACCACCAGCGTCGAAAGCACCCGCGCCAGCGTGGCCCGCTATGAGCGCCAGGTCGCCCAGGACCTCAACAACCTCGCCCTGCTGGTAGGCGGTCCGGTGGACGAACAGCTGCCGTCGCGTCCACTTGCCGCCGACCTGGTGGCGCGCGTACCGGCCGGCCTGCCCTCGGACTTGCTGCAACGCCGCCCGGATATCCTCCAGGCCGAATACCAGTTGCGCGCCGCCAACGCCAATATCGGTGCGGCCCGCGCAGCGTTTTTCCCGTCGGTGAGCCTGACCGCCAACGCCGGCAGCGCCAGCACCGAACTGTCGGGGCTGTTCAAGGGCGGCTCGGGCAGTTGGACGTTCCAGCCGCAGATCAACCTGCCGATCTTCAACGCCGGCAGCCTGCGCGCCAGCCTTGACTACGCCAAACTGCAAAAAGACATCAGCGTGGCGCAGTACGAAAAATCCATCCAGACCGCCTTCCAGGAAGTTGCCGATGGCCTGGCGGCGCGGCAAACCTATACCGACCAGTTGCAGGCGCAGCGGGATTTCGTCGCGGCCAACCAGCAGTATTACAACCTGGCCGAGCATCGCTACCGCAGTGGCGTCGACAGCAACCTCACCTTCCTGGATGCGCAGCGTGCGTTGTTCAGTTCGCAACAAGCGTTGATCGTCGACCGCCTGGCGCAACTGGTGGCGGAGGTGAAGTTGTACACGGCGCTGGGCGGCGCGTGGAACGTCAGTGCAAGCCCGACTGCCGCAGCCGATACTCCCCCGGCGTCACCTGGGCATACCGAAGGAAAAACCGGCTGAAATACGCCGGGTCCTTGAAGCCCAACTGGTAGCAGATTTCGTTGGCGGAACTGCCGGTGAACAGCAACAAGCGCTTGGCTTCCTGCATCACACGTTCCAGGATCAGGCGCTTGGACGGCAGGTCGGCCAGGCGCCGGCACACCTCATTGAGGCGCGCCTCGGTCACGCCAATCCCCTCGGCATAGCGCGACAGCGGCCAGTGCTCCAGATAGTGGGCCTCGATCAATTCGTTGAAGCGATGGAAGATGCGCAGGTCTTCGTGCCGGGTCGGGCGCGCCGGCAGTGAGTGGGCGCACAGGCGCAGCAGGCGAATCATGATCAGGCGCGTGAGGCTGTCCAATGCGGCGGCGCGCCCTGCCCGCGCGGCGTTGATCTCATCGTTGAGTTCTTCGAACAGTTGATCCAGGCCGTGGTCACCCGCCGTCAGCGCCACGCAGGCCGCGCCGGAAGCCAGGCTGGGGTCGGCGTCGATCAGTCCCCACACCAACTGCTGGCGCACCGTCAGCACATGCCCATCGGCATCCGCCTCGGTGACAAAGGCGTGGGGCACCGTGGGCGGCGTGAGGAAGAACATCGGCCCGGACTCCACGAACTGGCGGTCATCCAGGTACACCCGCACCGCGCCGCTCTTCACGTAATGCACCTGGAAAAACCGGTCATGCCGATGCACGGGCATGTTGCGCCCGAAAAATCCCGCCAGGTTGCCGAGCTTGTCGTAATGCACCTCGGCATCGCTGTAACGCTGGTCGTAGACCTGCCCGATGTTGATGTTGGGGATCGGCTTCACGGTGCCCTCTTCTTGTTGTTATGACGCCAGAGGATTTTGCCACGCTTGACGGTAGTTAACATATTAATTATAACGTTAACACATTAACGAACTGCCTATGCAGCAGTCGCCACCGCCAGGAGAAACGCATGAGCCGTACCCTGCATGATGTTGCCAGCGGCACCCTGTTCGGCGTCGCGCTGAACTACCAGGGCCTGCTGGACCAGCATCTCGCCGCCTTCCAGCAGGCGCCCTACCAGAAGCCGCCGAGCAAGCCGGTGCTGTTTATCAAGACCCCGAATACGCGCAACGAGCACGCTGGCGTGGTGCTGCACCCCGAGGGTGAACGCCTGCAACCCGGCCCCGCGTTAGGCGTGGTAATCGGCCAGCGCGCCAGTCGTGTCAGCCTGGAAAACGCCATGGCCCATGTGGCCGGCTATGTGGTGGTGAATGAATTCAGCCTGCCGGAAGACAGCTACTACCGCCCGGCCATCAAAGCCAAATGCCGCGATGGTTTTTGCGTCCTCGGGCCACAGTTAGTCCCACGGGACCAGCTCGCCAACCCCGGTCAACTGAGCCTCAAGATGTGGGTCAACGGCGAACTGCGCCAGGAAAACACCACGGCCAATTGGGTGCGCGATATCCCGCAACTGATCGCCGAAATCAGCGAATTCATGACCCTGCATCCCGGCGATGTGTTGATCACCGGCACCCCCGAAGGGCGCGTCGATGTGCTGCCGGGCGACAGGGTAGAAGTCGAGATCAGCGGCGTGGGCCGTCTGCTCAATCACATTCAAGCGGAGACCCCAGCATGAAACACGCCCGTATCCGCTTTGAAGGTGAAGTGCACGCCGTACAGGTGCAAGCCGACAACACCGTGCGTTTGAGCGATGGTCGCCTGCTCGTCGAAGACCAGGTGCAGTGGCTGCCACCGGCCACCGGCAACATGTTCGCCCTGGGCTTGAACTACGCCGACCATGCGGCCGAACTGGCCTTCACCCCACCCACCGAACCCCTGGCCTTCATCAAGTCCGTCGGCACCTACACCGGCCACCGCCAGGTCACCTGGCGCCCGGACAACGTCGCCTACATGCATTACGAGTGCGAGTTGGTGGCGGTGATCGGCAAGGCCGCGCGCAACGTCAAGCGCGCCGACGCCCTGGACTACCTGTCCGGCTACACGGTGTGCAACGACTACGCGATCCGCGACTACCTGGAAAACTACTACCGCCCCAACCTGCGCGTGAAAAACCGCGACGCCACCACCCCGGTCGGCCCGTGGATCGTTGATGTGGCCGATGTGCCCGACCCCGGCAACCTGACCCTGCGCACCTGGGTCAACGGTGAGCTGCGTCAGGAAGGCAGCACCCGCGACATGATCTTCGACATCCCCTACCTCATCGAATACCTGTCCAGTTTCATGACCCTGCAACCCGGCGACATGATCGCCACCGGCACGCCCGAAGGCCTGGCCGATGTGGTGCCCGGCGATGAAGTGGTGGTGGAAGTCGAAGGCGTGGGCCGTCTGGTCAACCGAATTGTCAGCGAGGCGGAGTTTTTCTCCGCCCGGAAAGAGGCGTGAGCAGCATGATCAAACACTGGATCAACGGCCGTGAGGTCGAAAGCAAAGACACCTTCATCAACTACAACCCGGCCACCGGCGAGGCGATTGGCGAAGTCGCCAGCGGCGGTGCCGAGGAAGTGGCCCAGGCCGTAGCGGCCGCCAAAGACGCGTTCCCGAAGTGGGCCAGCACCCCGGCCAAGGAACGCGCACGCCTGATGCGCAAGCTCGGCGAACTGATCGAACAGAACGTGCCGCACCTGGCCGAACTGGAGACCCTGGACACCGGCCTGCCGATCCACCAGACCAAGAATGTGTTGATTCCCCGGGCGTCGCACAACTTTGATTTCTTCGCAGAAGTCTGCACGCGCATGGATGGCCACAGCTACCCGGTGGACGACCAGATGCTCAACTACACCCTCTACCAGCCGGTGGGCGTGTGCGGGCTGGTGTCACCGTGGAATGTGCCGTTCATGACCGCCACCTGGAAGACCGCGCCGTGCCTGGCGCTGGGCAATACAGCGGTGTTGAAGATGTCCGAGCTGTCGCCGCTGACCGCCAATGAACTGGGACGCCTGGCGGTGGAAGCCGGGATTCCCAACGGCGTGCTCAACGTGATCCAGGGCTATGGCGCCACGGCCGGTGACGCGCTGGTGCGGCACCCGGATGTGCGCGCCATTTCGTTCACCGGCGGCACCGCCACCGGCAAGAAGATCATGCAGACCGCCGGCCTGAAAAAGTACTCCATGGAACTGGGCGGCAAGTCGCCGGTGCTGATCTTTGAGGATGCCGAGCTTGAGCGCGCCTTGGATGCGGCGCTGTTTACCATCTTTTCCCTGAATGGCGAACGTTGCACCGCCGGTAGCCGTATCTTTATCCAGGAAAGCGTCTACCCGCAGTTTGTCACCGAGTTCGCCGCCCGCGCCAAACGCTTGATCGTCGGTGACCCACAGGATCCGAAGACCCAGGTCGGCTCGATGATCACCCAGGCGCATTACGACAAGGTCACCGGCTACATCAAGATCGGCATCGAGGAAGGCGCCACCCTGCTCGCCGGTGGTCTGGAACGCCCGGCCAACCTGCCGGCGCACCTGAGCAAAGGCCAGTTCATCCAGCCGACCGTGTTTGCCGATGTGAACAACCGGATGCGCATCGCCCAGGAAGAAATCTTCGGCCCGGTGGTGTGCCTGATCCCCTTCAAGGACGAAGCCGAGGCCCTGCAACTGGCCAACGACACCGAGTACGGCCTGGCCTCCTACATCTGGACCCAGGACATCGGCAAGGCCCATCGCCTGGCGCGCGGGATCGAAGCCGGCATGGTATTTATCAACAGCCAGAACGTGCGCGACCTGCGCCAGCCATTTGGCGGGGTGAAAGGTTCCGGCACCGGGCGTGAAGGCGGCCAGTACAGCTTCGAAGTGTTTGCCGAGATCAAGAACGTGTGCATTTCCATGGGCAGCCATCACATTCCGCGTTGGGGTGTTTAACCCCCGCCAAGGCGCTCCAACAACAATAATGAACCTGGAGAATCATCATGGGCGAAGTGGTCCTGGCAGCGAAGATCTGCCACGTGCCGTCGATGTACCTGTCGGAACTGCCCGGCAAGCATCACGGCTGTCGCGAAGCGGCGATTGCCGGTCACAAGGAGATCGGCCGCCGCGCCCGCGAACTGGGCGCCGACACGGCAGTGGTGTTCGACGTGCACTGGCTGGTCAACAGCGGTTACCACGTCAATTGCGGCGAGCGGTTCCAGGGCACCTAC
Organism: Pseudomonas sp. FBCC-B1565; assembly: GCF_059133265.1. Taxonomy (NCBI): domain Bacteria; kingdom Pseudomonadati; phylum Pseudomonadota; class Gammaproteobacteria; order Pseudomonadales; family Pseudomonadaceae; genus Pseudomonas; species Pseudomonas sp. FBCC-B1565. The sequence continues at coordinate 2,232,610 of NZ_CP101438.1, read as the reverse complement.
ACCAGCAACGAGCTGCCGCACTTCATCAAGAACATGGAGTACGCCTACCCCGGTTGTCCCGAGCTGGGCGCGTTGATCGCCGCCGAGGCCAACCTGGCCGGCGTGCGCAGCATGGCCCACAACATCCCGAGCCTGGAGCTGGAATACGGCACCCTGGTGCCCATGCGCTACATGCACATGGACGTGCCGGAGGCTGAGACATTCAAGGTCATTTCCATCGCCGCCTGGTGCGCCTGGCACCGCCTGGAAGACAGCTTCGCATTCGGTGCCGCCGTGCGCCGGGCCATCGAGAAGAGTGACCGCAAGGTGCTGGTGCTGGCCTCGGGCTCGCTGTCGCACCGCTTTTCGGACGACCGCCAGGCCGAGGCGAATATCCACACCTGGACCCGCGAATTCGACAAGCAAGTGGACCTGCACGTGGTGGAGATGTGGAAGCAAGGCCGCTTCAAGGAGTTCTGCGCGATGCTGCCGGACTACGCCGAGCACTGCTTCGGCGAAGGCAAGATGCACGACACCGCGATGCTCCTGGGGCTACTCGGCGGGCCGGATTACGCCAAGCCGGCGGAGATCATCACACCGCCGTTCGGCAGTTCGGGCACCGGCCAGATCAATGCGATTTTCCCCCTGTAGAACCGGGAGCAACCCATGCCGCACTTTATCGCCGAGTACACCGACAACCTCGAACCACAGGCCGACCTGCCCGGCCTGTTTGAAAAGATCCACCGCGTGCTGGGCGACAGTGGCGTGTTCCCCCTCGGCGGTATTCGCAGCCGTGGCGTACGCCTGGACACCTGGCGCATGGCCGATGGCAAGCACGACTACGCCTTTGTACACATGACCCTCAAGGTCGGCCATGGCCGCGACCTGGCCACGCGCCAGGCGGTGGCCGAAGCGGTGTTCGCGGTGATCAACGCGCACTTTGCCGAGTTGCAGGCGCAACGTTTGCTGGCGCTGTCATTCGAGATGGTCGAGCTGCATCCGCAACTCAATTTCAAACAGAACAATGTGCATGCGTTCCTGAATAACCCGGCGGGGTAAACCCGCTGTTCTCCCCACGGCCTCTCAGACAAAAAGTACAACATCATGAGCACAGCCCACTCCACCGCCAGCCGCGTGCTGGCCGAGCACGACCGTACCCATCGTTCAGTGACGTGGCGCCTGATGCCGCTGTTGCTGGTGTGTTACCTGTTCGCCCACCTGGACCGCATCAACATCGGCTTCGCCAAGATGCAGATGAGCAGCGACCTGCAGTTCAGCGACACGGTCTATGGCTTCGGCGCTGGGCTGTTTTTCATCGCCTATGCGCTGTTCGGGGTGCCGAGCAACATGGCCCTGGACCGCGTCGGCCCCAGGCGCTGGATCGCCAGCCTGATGGTGGTGTGGGGCCTGTTGTCCACTGGCATGTTGTGGGTGGAGAGCGCCCATGGTTTCTACGTGCTGCGCTTTTTGCTGGGGGTGGCCGAGGCCGGGTTTTTCCCGGGGATCCTGGTGTTTCTCAACCGCTGGTACCCGGCACGCCGTCGCGGCCAGGTCACCGCGTTATTTGCCATCGCCGTGCCCATGGCAGGGGTGTTGGGCGGGCCGTTGTCCGGGGCGATCCTGGAACACTTCCACGATGTCGGCGGAATGCGTGGCTGGCAGTGGATGTTCCTGATCGAAGGCCTGCCCGTGGTGCTGCTGGGGCTGGTGGTGCTCAAGTGGTTGCCGGACGGCTTCGACGCGGTGCACTGGCTGACCGCCGAGCAAAAACAACAGCTGCGCGACCAACTGCGCAGCGAGGAACAGCGCAAGACCATTACCTCGTTCGGCGGCATCCTGCGCGACCCGCAGGTATGGCTGCTGGTGGCGGTGTATTTCGCGGTGATGCTGGCGGTGAACACCCTGGCGTTCTGGATGCCCACGCTGATCCATGGCGCCGGCATCGGCCGCGACAGCCAGGTCGGCCTGCTCAGTGCCGTGCCGTACCTGGCCGGATGTTTCTTCATGATCGGCTGCGGGCGTTCCTCCGACCGCCATCGCGAACGCCGCTGGCACCTGTGCGTGCCACTGCTGATGGCGGCGGTCGGGATCGCCGTGGCGGGCCTGGCGCCGGGCAATCCGCTGCTGGTGATGGGCGGGCTGGTGCTGGCCGGCATGGGCGCCAGTGCCGCCCTGCCGATGTTCTGGCAACTGCCGCCGGCGTATCTGTCCACCACCACCCAGGCCGCCGGCATCGCCATGATCAGCTCGTTCGGCAGCGTTGCCGCGTTCCTCGCGCCGTACCTGATCGGCTGGATGCGCGACGCCACCCAGAGCGCCAGCCTGGCGCTGTACGTACTCGCCTTGTTCATCGCCCTCGGCGGCCTGCTGGTGCTGCGCACCCACGCCGCCATCGTCAACCCACATTAAGGACCGTTGCCATGCTCCCCCCCCAGCAAATTCTCCAGGCCGCTGCGCACCTGGACCGCGCCGAACGCAGCCGCGAACAGGTGCGCCAGTTTTCCCTCGACTACCCCGGCATCACCCTCGACGACGCCTACGCCATCCAGCGCGCCTGGGTCGCGCAAAAGATCAAGGACGGGCGCACCCTGAAGGGCCACAAGATCGGCCTCACATCGCGGGCCATGCAGGTCTCGTCGAACATCACCGAGCCCGACTACGGCGCCCTGCTCGATGACATGTTTTTCGACGAAGGCAGCGACATTCCCTTCGAACGCTTCATCGTGCCGCGAGTGGAAGTGGAGCTGGCGTTTATCCTCGGCAAACCGCTCAAGGGCCCCAACTGCACGGTGTTCGATGTGCTCGACGCCACCGAGTGGGTGATCCCGGCGCTGGAGATCATCGACGCGCGCATCCAGCAGGTCGACCCGCAGACCAACGCGACGCGCAAGGTGTTCGACACCATCTCCGACAACGCCGCCAATGCTGGCGTGGTGCTGGGCGGCCGTGCCGTGCGGCCGACCGAGATCGACCTGCGCAAGGTGCCGGCGGTGCTGTACCGCAATGGCGTGATCGAAGAGTCCGGCGTGTCGGCCGCCGTGCTCAACCACCCGGCCAAGGGCGTGGCCTGGCTGGCGAACAAACTGGCACCCTATGACGTGACCCTGCTGCCGGGGCAAGTGATCCTCGGCGGCTCCTTCACCCGCCCGGTCGCAGCCCGCCCTGGCGACACGTTCCATGTCGACTACGACCTGCTTGGGTCGATTGCCTGCCGCTTCGTCTGAACCCTGGAGGATTGCCATGGACCTGCCCATCAACCGCTTCAAACACCGCCTGCACAGCGGCGAGGTGCAGATCGGCCTGTGGCTCGGCCTGGCCGACGCCTATTGCGCAGAGTTGGCCGCCAATGCCGGTTTCGACTGGCTGCTGATCGACGGCGAACACGCGCCCAATCACCTGCAAGGCATGCTCGGCCAGTTGCAGGCCATCGCGCCCTATCCCAGCCAGGCGCTGATCCGCCCGGTAATCGGCGACAGTGCATTGATCAAGCAACTGCTGGATATCGGCGCCCAGACGCTGCTGGTGCCCATGGTCGAAAGCGCCGCCCAGGCGCGTGAGCTGGTGCGAGCGATGCGGTATCCACCCCTGGGCATTCGCGGTGTCGGCAGTGCCCTGGCGCGGGCGTCGCGCTGGAACAGCATTGCCGGTTACCTCGACCAGGCGGATGAACAGATGTGTCTGCTGGTGCAGATTGAAAACCGCGAAGGCCTGGCGAACCTGGACGAGATCGCCGCCGTCGAGGGTGTGGACGGTGTGTTTATCGGCCCGGCGGATTTGAGTGCGTCGCTGGGGCATCGGGGCAATCCGGGGCATCCCGAAGTCCAGGCGGCGATTGAAGACGCCATCGGGCGCATCGTGAAGTCGGGCAAGGCGGCTGGGATTCTGAGTGCCGATGAAAACCTGGCGCGGCGCTATATCGAATTGGGCGCGACCTTTGTCGCAGTGGGCGTGGATACCACTGTGTTGATGCGTGGGTTGCAGGCGCTGGCCGGGAAATTCAAAGGCTCGCCCACGGCCGGCCACGGTGGTGGCGTCTACTGAGGTCTCATGTGGGAGGGGGCTTGCCCCCTCCCACATTTTGCTCGGCGGTGACTCAGCTATGACCTCAGCGCTTGATGTTCTTCAAATCATCCAACAAGCCCAGCAGCGCCTCGAACTTCTCTTCGCCAAACTGATCCTGCAACCGCTGGTAGTTGGCCTCCATGCACTGGCTCATCGACTCGAAACTCGCCTTGCCCTTGTCAGCCAACGTCACCAGTACCCGGCGCTGGTCCTGCTCGGCCTTGCGCCGGTGCACCATGCCGGCGGTTTCCATGCGCACCAGCACGCCGGTCATGCTCGGCTTGAGGATGCAGGCCAGTTCCGCCAATTGGTAAATCTCCAGTTCACCGTACTGTTCGAGGATGCGGATGATCCGCCATTGCTGTTCGGTCAGGCCGTGTTCATTCAGGGACGGGCGGAAAAAACTCATGGCGGCTTCGCGGGCTTGCAGCAAGGCCAGGGTCAGGGATTGTCGAGGTTTGGACATAGGGATCAGGGTCACGAAGTATTTAGTTAATAATTTAACGAAACTCTAACATTCCCTGCCGGCGAGCGCGCTATAACTTGTCGAGTGCACCGCCCATGGCGCGCTGAATCAAATGCATGGGCACGCAGGGTCAAGACTTCCATCTCGCCAGGGCCCCTAATGGAGGTATCCGCTTTAGAGCCTTCCTTCACTTTTCAGGCTGCGCCATGATCAACATCGAAACCCCCACGTATTACACCGCCACCAAGAAATACAACTTGAGCTTTCCCACCCTGGAACAGGACATCGACGCCGATGTGGTGGTGATCGGCGGCGGTTTTTCCGGCATCAACACGGCCCTGGAACTGGCGGAAAAAGGCATCACCAATATCGTGGTGCTTGAAGCGCGCTACCTGGGTTTCGGCGGCACCGGTCGCAACGGCGGGCAGATCATGGCGGGCATCGGCCATGACCTGGAGAAGATCAAGAAGGACGTGGGCGAAGACGGCCTGCGCCAGGTGTTCGAGATCAGCGACCTGGGCGCGGACATCATCAAGAACCGCATCGCCAAGTACAACATCGACGCGGACTTCTGCCACGGCTACGGCTACATGGGCTTCAACGCCCGCCAGGAAAAAACCCTGCGCGCCTGGGAAAAGGACTTCAAGTCGATCAACAGCCAGCACGAAATCCGCTTTCTCGGCGGCGCGGATGTGCAACAGATCATCGGTTCCAAGGCCTACAGCAGCGCCCTGCTGCACATGGGCGGCGGGCATGTGCACTCGCTCAACCTGCTGCTGGGCGAAGCCACCGCACTGGCCGGCCATGGCGTGCGGATTTTCGAGAACAGCCCGGCGCTGGAAGTCAGCTACGGCGAACGCATCACCGTGCGCACCGGCCGTGGCTCGGTACGCGCCAGCAAACTGCTGTGGGCCTGCGACAGTTTCCTCAACAAGCTGGAGCCGGAGCTGCACCGTTCGACCATCAACACCTACGCGTTCCAGATGATGACCGAGCCGTTGTCCGAGGAGCTGATCCAGTGCATCAGCCCGATTCGGGGGGCCTACAGCGACATTCGCCCGGTGATCGACTACTACCGGGTGACCAACGAAAACCGCCTGCTGTTCGGCGCCGCAACGCCGTTGGTGGAGCATATTCCCGGCGACCTCAAGGCCTGGAACCGTCACCTCATGCTGAAGATCTTCCCCTACCTCAAGGACGTGAAAATCGACCTGGCCTGGGGCGGCCCGATGGCGTGCAGCCCCAACCTGTTCCCGCAGATCGGCACCTTGCCGGGGCGCAGCAACGCGTTTTTCGTGCAGGGCTATTCCGGTTTTGGCGTGACCCCGAGCCACATCATCTGCAAGGTCCTGGCCGAAGGCATGAGCGAAGGCTCGGCGCGCTACGACCTGGTCAGCTCGATTCATCGCCCGACCATCATCGGCAAGGACGCGATCCGCCCCTTGCTGCTGACGGCGGGCAAATCCTGGCACCAGCTTTCCGGCTATTGGAACGGGCGCCGCTAACCGCATTTTTTACTCAACTGGAGAACTGCCATGCCCCTCACCCCCCTCAAGCACAACGTCCAACTCTCGGAACTCGAACCTTGGGGCACCGTGGCCGACCTCGGCTCCGAGATCCTCGAAGGTGACGTGCGCGCCTTCGGCAAGATGACGTTCGGCGCGCCCACCGACCCGGTCAGCAGCGCTTATTTCGGTACCACCCAGGGCAAGTTCCGCATGGTTTATCCGTTTGCTGAACAAGCCACGGTGGTCACTGGGGAAGTGCTGCTGACCGACGAATCCACGGGCCACACCTCGCGCTACAAAGCCGGTGACAGCTGGTTCGTGACCAAAGGCACGCCCGTGCTGTGGGAAGTGCTCAGCGAAAGCTTCGTCAAACATTACTTCGCCGTCGTGTAAGGGAGGGGTTGCCATGACGAGTTCTCCCGACTGGATTACCGTCGGCGCACTGGCCGACGGTTTCGCTCCAGACGCCTTCATCCTGCCCAACCTGGCCGAGCTGGCGGGCCAGGCGTTCACCCTGCATTTCGCCAATGGCTGGCAGATCGAGCACCGTTTCGAGCAGGACCGCCTGGCCTGGCACGCCGCCGATGGCCACTCCAGCGGCAGCGCACCGTACCGCGCCACCTCGATTCGCCCGGGCCTGTACCTGGTGGATTTCATCAAGCACGAGGCCGGGCATAGCTGGTCGATCAGCCTGGTGCTGGACACACCAAACGCCTCGTTCACTGCCGTGATCGGGCGCCTGCCGGACCAGGCCGAGACCCACGAAGGCCTCTACCACCGTGCCCTGGCCGGCAAGCCGCTGACCTCGGTGGAAGTCGACTTCCTCCACGGCAGCCTCGACCGCCCGTGGCAGGCCGGCCACTGCCGGCATGCGCCCACCGAGGAACTGGTGGGCCTGCGCAACCGGTACCGCTACAGCCCCAGCGAAGTCTACGAGCACATCTACCTCAACGAGCGGTTCTATGCCTGGCAATGCCTCAAAGGCGTGGAGCAAGGCCTGTGCGACACCGACCGCTGCCATTACTACAAGATCGCCGAACAGCTGTACCTGTTCGTGTGGCAGGAGAAGATCGTGCCGACCCTCGGCCTGGTGCTGATCGACCTGCAACAGCACCGCAGCGACGGCAAGATCTTCGGCTATGCCGGTGCATCCTTCGATGCGCTGTCGAACTTCCCCATCAGCTCGTATTGCCAGGTGCTCAACCGCACGGAGTATCCCGATGACTGAGCCGCGCACGGTCTAAATGTGGGAGGGGGCTTGCCCCCGATAACAGTGTGTCAGTCACCACAGGCTTGGCTGAACCACCGCTATCGGGGGCAAGCCCCCTCCCACATTTGATCTCCTTTGTTTTGAAGATCCCGTTTATGCCCCCACCGCCTGCATCCGGCTCGAACGGAAATCCTTCGGCGACACCTCGAACTGCTTCTTGAACGACCGGCTGAAGTGCGCCGAGTCGGTAAAGCCCCACTTGTAGGCAATCGAGGTGATCGACTCGCTGCGCAGGCACGGGTTGGTCAAGTCATCCGCGCTGCGCTTGAGCCGCGCGCGCTGGATGTAGCGGCACACGCTGTCGTCCTGTTCTTCGAACAGACGGTACAGGTGGCGCACCGAGATATTCAGCCGGTTGGCCAGGCCGATCGGGCTGAGCCCCGGCTGGCTCAGGGATTCATCGATGACCTTCTGCACGTAGCTGCGCAGGTTGCTGCCCTGCAGCGCTGCCAGGCCGTCGCGGCACTCTTCGCCCTGCTCCAGGGCCGATCCCAGCAGCGACACGAAAGCCATCTGCAACGCCTCCACTTCACCCGCGCCGTCTGCGGTGGCGTCCTTGCACAGTTGATCCATCAGCACATGCAGCATGCGCCCGCAGGCTTTGGTCGAGGAGATCTTGCCGAAAGCCCGTGCGTCGCCGCCCAGGTGCTTGCACACCTGCGGCCGCGAGAGTGACAGCGAGGCGTGTTCGATCAGGCCGAAGGGGGTGATTTCGATGGAGCCCACCGAGTCCATCAACAGCATCTCGCCAGGCGCCAGTTGCAGGGTCTGGCCGTTCTGCGCGATCTGCGAATAGCCGCTGCGTTGGCTGACCAGGAAACAGTCCTGGTCGTTGTCATGGTCGGCGTGGTGCGCCGGGCGTTTGATCAGCCCGGCATTGGTGCGCAGGATGGCCACGCCGCGCGGCAAGTCTCGGATCTCGCCGATGAACAGCGAGCGGTTGAACGCCAGTTCCGTCTCGAAATAACCGCACGCGGCGCGTAGCTCGCGGTTCCAAGTGTCCAGCCCGTCGTGTGCATGCTGTGGGATGCTCATGGGGTGTCTCCGCAATGGCTTCTTTTTGTTGTTCTGATGCAATAGTTAACATGTTATCTATATGCACGCAACAACAACCTGTGTGCCCATTGCGCAAGCACTAATGATGCCAATCAGAGGTTCGACAACACCCGATTCAACCCGACCAGCGCCGCGAGCAAATGACTGCGCTGCACCGCGCTCAGGGCGATATAACGCCGAAACGCCGGCAGGCGATTGACCACCTCGCTGCCGCCCATATGCTCCAGGCGCACGCACCATTGCTGGTCGTGCAGCTCGATGCGCAGACGCTTGAAATCCAGCGGCATCAGCGCCTGGAACAACGCCTCATCGGCCAACAAGCGTGCCTGCAACTCACGGCCCAATGCCTGGTTGCCGGCACGGCGCTGCACACGAATTCCATGGCGCCGGATCGCGCCGCCATGGTGCACCGCGAAACTCGCCGTGCCGCCCGTCGTAGCCGGTACGCGCAGGACAAACTCGGTCAGCACCAGGTGCATCAAAAACTGCGACTCGGTGCGCTCGACAATCTCGAACGCCACGCCGTCCACTTCAAGCGTTGCCAGCCCAAGGTTGCGCCGCAGGTGCGCCAGGGTCACCCCCGGTCGATACCCCGACGGTGCACGATCGGCACGCCACAGCTCAAACAGTCTTTGCCGCAAAGTCGCCATAACCGTCATCAGCCTGCTCCGGTTGGTTACTGAACTCCTTTGCCAATACCTCCTCCACAGAGGCCGGCTTGAAGGGGTTGACCTTCTGCACCACCAGGGTCCAGAACAGTGCATACGCCGCCGTACCGGCCAGCATCACGCCAAACGGCACATAGATGTCCGCCGGGGTCATGCCCGGTGGCGTGATGAACCACATGCCCAGCAGGATGCCGATGCTCGACACGATCTGCGGCAGCGGGAACCACGGCGAGCGATAGGCCCGTGGCAAGTCCGGCCGCCGAATACGCAGGCTCACCACCGAGATCGTCACCAGCAGGTAGGCAAAGCTCCACGCACACACCGCTGCCAGCACCAGGTGCATGATGTTGTCGGTGTTGCCACCCAGGTACAGCGCGTGAAGGCAGGGAATCAGCATCGCCACCAGGATGCACAGCAGCGGCGTCTTGAAACGTGGGTGCAGGTAGGTGAAAACCTTGGGCAACGCCCCGTCCACCGCCATGCCGTAGAGAATCCGTGGCACGCCGGCCATCAAGGTATTGATGGTGGCCGCGCCGGCAAACAGAAAACCGATGCCCAGCCACAGCGGGCCGATCTGCCCCATCACCTGCTCGGCGAACCTGGGGATGGCCATGGGCGTGTCCAGCAGGTGCACGCCCGAGGCGGCATCGAGCACCACGTTTTCCACCTGGCGTTTCATCGCCGCGCCATAGATGAACATGCAGGTGGCCACACCCATCAGCCCCAGCATCATCGCGCGCGGCATCACCTTGGCCGATTGGCGCAGGTCCGGCGCCAGCGGCGTGACGAACTCGCAACCGACAAACATGAACATCGCCATGCCCACCAGCGACAGCACGGTGATCAGGTCGGTGCCCACCAGCGACTCACCGAACCAGCCTTCCAACTGCACAGCGGGCGCGGCGATCAAGCCCAGTACGCCAAACACCATCAGGGTGGTCCACATGCCGAAGGTGAGGATGATTTCCGCCCGGCCAAAAGCACTGACGCCAAACGCGTTCAGCACCCCAAAGACGATCACGAAACCCACGCCGAGCAACCATGACCCACCCGCCGATTCCGCCAGGGTGTTCAAGTGTTCGAAGTTCACCAGGGCCATGACCCCGGACAGGATGGTTTCAGCAGTGCCGGCAAACACATGCACGATCAGGTACGCCGACAAGGTGCCGGTGATCGCGAAAAACCGCCCCATGCCGCAATTGATGTAGTCGTACACCGAGCCGGTGGTGGGCAGGATCGAGGCGGCCTCGGCAAAGGTGGTGGCCTGGGCCAGCATCATTACCACGGCGATCAGCATCGCCAGGGCGAACGCACTGCCGCCGATGCCAAAGCCCATAGTGGCGGTGAGGATCACCGGGCTGGCCATGATCAGGCCAATGGTGCTGGCCAAGGCGGTGGGGAAACCTACCGTACCCCGGTTGAGGTGCGCGGTGAGTCGGTCGTTGATCGACATGGTGGGGTCCTCGAAGACGGTTTTTTTAATGTATCGGTACTCTGCGCCCCACTCGAATTGATCGTCTTGCCCCTGTCTGCCGCCGGTTTTGTTGCTCCCTGCCACAGCGGGCGGCGTGGCGGCCAGGGTCAATTCCCTGGCACGCAGAGAAAAGACTCAGGCCCCCGCCACTCGCCCTAATGCGCCCTCACTCTTAACCAAGCTGGGGACAATAACAATGGAGCACACACTGAAAAATCGCGGCCTGCGCCAGGCGGTCGGCCTGGGGATTGCGCTGCTGGTGGGCCAAGCCCAGGCGGTCGAGCTTTACGCCGATGCCGACACCCACGTCACCGGCAACTTCCTTGCCGTGTACGGGATGTTCAACAGCAAGAAGAACTACGACGGGCGCAACGGCGGTTCCACCTGGCGCGAGGCCTTCATCAAGTACGGCCTGAGCGTCGACCAGAGCCTGGGCCGCTTTGGCGGCGTGTATGGCACGGCCAACCTGGTGAGTTCCGGCACCTGGGGCGATGGCGATGCCTCCGGGGTCACCACGGGCAAGGAGCGCACCACCAAGTTCGACGAAGCCTTCGCCGGCTGGCGTTCGGGCGAGCTGTTCCCGGCCTTGGGCAAGGACGGCGTGGACCTGTCGTTCGGTCGGCAGATCATCATGCTGGGCGACGGTTTTCTCATCAACGACGACGGCCCCAATCTGGGCAAGGGCGTGGGTGACGGCGAGTTCAACCGCGGCGGCGCCTACTACATCGCTGCACGCCATGCCTTCGACAAGACTGCGGTGATTCGCCTCGGCGGCAAGGACGGCGTACATGGCAGCCTGATGTGGATCAAGTCCGACAACCCCGCCCAGGCCATGACCGAAATGGCCGCCGGCACCCTGGAGTACAGCGCCGCGCCGGGCACCCTGGGGCTCACGTATATTCATGGGATCGATGTGGACGAGCGCTTCGCCAGCGACGTGCAGCGCCAGCGCAAAGGCATGAACCTGTACAGCCTGCGCGGCGCCGGCAATGCCGGTATCGACAACGCGCACTTCGCCTTTGAACTGGCCCGCCAGAACCGCCGCGACAGCCAGCAGAACGCCGGCTACGCCGAAGCCGGCTACACCTTCGCCGACCTGCCCTGGTCGCCGGACTTGACCTACCGCTACGCGCGCTATTCAAAGAACTGGGACGCGATGTTCGCCGGCTTCAACCGCGGCTACGGCACCTGGGTGCAGGGTGAAGTGGCGGGCAACTACTCCGGCCCCTACAACACCAACACCTCCGTGCAACACGTGGCGCTCAAGGTCAAGCCACTGGAGAACCTCACCCTGGGTGCGCTGTTCTTCGACTACACCACCGTCAGCACCCGCGGCCAGCTGAACCTGGACGGTCGCGAGCTGGACCTGTACGCCGAGTGGGCGGTGAACGAGCACCTGATCATCACCCCGCTGCTGGGCCTCTACAAACCCGACAAGGATGCCGAAACCGGCGGCAACCAGGTCGGTGGCAACGGCACCAATGTCTACAGTCAGTTGGTGGTCGCCGTACCGTTCTGAACCGTCTCGGGCGCGCAGGGACGCAGCGCCTGGACCTCTGCATAAGCGCCCTGGTGATACAACAGCGGCGCACGCCCGAAATCGTCGAAGGCCACCACCTTGCCGATCATGATCCAGTGGTCGCCACCGTCCACCTGCTGGTATTTCTCACAGTGGAAGCGTGCCGAGCAATCGGCGAACACCGGTGAACCGCCCTCCCCCGGTTCGTACTCGATCAGCGCGAAGCGGTCTTCGCGTGGGCGCGCAAAGTTGTTGGACAGGTGCACCTGATCCGCCGCCAGCACATTTACCGCAAAGTGGCTGGCCTCCTCGAACACTTCGTGGCTGTTGGAGCGTTTGTCGATACTCCACAGCACCAGCGGTGGGTCGAGGGACACCGAGTTGAAACTGTTGGCGGTCACGCCCACCTTGCGCCCGGACGCGGTAGCGGCGGTGACCACGGTCACGCCAGTGGCGAAGTTGCCCAGGGCACGACGAAAGGCCCGTGGGTCGAAAAGGCTGTTGTCAGGCATGCAAGACTCCCGGGCGCCCTCGGACGGACGCCCTGATTGTTGTAGTGGAAGAACGGGTCACACCATGCTCGGGTCCGGCTCCAGGCCCATCAGCTCACGGCCGAGGATCTGCGCGCAGACGTCGTAGTCGGTGTAGGCATGGGCGCCGGTCATATGCGAATCGCGGAACAGGCGCTGCATTTCGTTGTGTTCGAACCAGGCATTGCCACCGGCTGCGGCGAACAGGCGGTCCACCGCCTCGATGCACATCTTGGTGGCGTAGGCCTGGTTGGTGCGCCAGAACGCCAGGGTTTCGCGGCTCGGGTAACGCTGGGCGGCGCTGTGTTCGGCGTGGTCCTGCCAGGTTTTTTCGAGGAATGCGCGGGCAGCGGCCACCTGGTGGGTGGACTCGGCCAGGCGCATCAACGCCGGCGTTGCCGCGCCCACGGCAGCACCAGTGTAGGCGCGCACGCGGGTTCTGGTTTTTTCGCGGAACACCTCCAGCATGCGCTCGGCCACGCCCAGGCTGACGGTGGAAAAACCACTGGCGAAATACGGCCGGTATGGCGCGTAGAAAATCTGGCTGTCGGGGTAGAGGCCAAAACCTGCGGACTTGCCCTCCATCATGTCCCTGGCCTTCTGGATCCGGTGCTCGGGCACCCAGGCATTGTCGATGACCAGGGTCTTGGTGCCGCTGCCCTTCATGCCGGCGGCGAACCAGTCATCGCGGATCTGGTAGTCGCTGCGCGGCAGCACGGCAAAGCAGTAATCCTGGGTGCCTTCGGCATTCTGTCGACGGCAGCCGACAATCGCCCATTCGCCGTGATCACAGCCGCTGCTCCAGCCCATTTCACCGCTGAAGTGCACACCGCCTTCGCCCTCCACCACGCGCCCGAACGGCGCAATACTGCTGCTGGCGGTGGCATCCGGGTTTTCGCCCCAGATTTCCTGCTGCAACCGGGCCGAAAACAGCGCCAGTTGGTGGCTGTGGGTGCACAGCAAGCTCATGGCCCAGGCGGTACTGGCACAGCTGCCGGCGAGCAAGGCGATGCAGTCGGCGAACTCGGGCAGCGACAGTTCCAGGCCACCAAAGGCCTTGGGTTGAAAGGCACGGTGCAGGCCGATGCTTTTGAGCAAGGCGATGTTCTCATCCGGCACCTGGCGTTGCTGTTCGGCACGCGTGGCATTCGCCGCGATCAGCGGCAGGAGGGGCTTAAGGTCTTCGAGGAGTGGGTTTGGCTTTTTCATGGACGGCCCTGCTTATTATTGGAAGTCCGGCAGCCGCTCCAAGTCGAGGAGCAGCGCTGGATGCAGGGCCAGTATCGAACGGCGCGGGCCGGTGGAAAATGCACGTTCCACAGGCAAGGTTGTACTTTTCACAGGCGCGGCAGCCACAGGCATGACGCCTGGCAGGCACAGTCAAGCCAGGCGCCGGTGGCTTGATTACCCTCGGCTTTTCTTTTGTGAACTGCCAGGAACCTGCCATGAGTGATATCCCGCTGCTGCCTCACGTCGAAGCGTTTTTACGTCGACCCCATGGGCTGTTCATCGACGGTGTCAACGTCCGCAGCCATTCCAGCCAGACGTTGGCGGTGACCAATCCGGCCACCGGTGAGGTGATCGCCCAGGTCGCCGATGCCGACCTGGCGGATATCGATGCGGCCGTAGACTCCGCCAACCGGGGCTTCCAGTTGTGGTCCCAGGCTGCGCCGGCGACACGCGGCAATGTGCTGCTCAAGCTCGCCGACCTGCTCGAACGCAACCGCGAAGAACTGGCGCAGATCGAGACCTGCCAGTCCGGCAAGATCATCCAGGTTGCTCGTGCGTTCGAGGTCGACCAGGCGGCGCACTTCCTGCGTTACTACGCAGGCTGGGCGACCAAGATCAGCGGCCAGACGCTCACCCCGTCGCTGCCCTCGTTCAATGGCGAACGCTACACCGCGTTCACCCTGCGCGAACCGGTGGGCGTGGTGGTAGGCATCGTGCCGTGGAATTTCTCGACCATGATCGCCATCTGGAAACTCGCCTCGGCACTGGTGACCGGCTGCAGCATCATCATCAAGCCCAGCGAATTTACGCCGCTGACCATACTGCGTATCGCTGAGCTGGCGATTGAGGCCGGCCTCCCGGCGGGTGTGCTCAACGTGTTGACGGGCGGCGGCCACGTCGGCAAAGGCCTGGTGGAACACCCCGGCACGCACAAGGTGTCCTTCACCGGTTCGGTGCCCACCGGCATCGCCGTAGGCCGCAGTGCCATGGGCGCCGGCCTCACCCGCGCGACCCTGGAACTGGGCGGCAAGAACGCCGCCGGCTTCCTGCGTGACGTGGACGTGGACAAGGCGGTGGACGGCATCATCGAAGCCGGTTTTTTGCATTCCGGGCAAATCTGCGCGGCGGCCGAACGTTTCTTCGTGCACCGCTCGCAGATAGACGCGGTGCTCGACAAACTCAGCCAGCGCCTCAGCCGCCTCACCATCGGCTCGCCGCTGGACGAACGCACCGAATTCGGCCCGGTCACCCACCATCAGCATCAACTCAAACTGCTCGGCTACTTCAGCCAGGCCCGCACCGAAAACAACCGGATCATCCACGGCGGCAAACTCATCGACCGCCCCGGCTGCTACGTCGAACCCACGGTGATCCTCGCCAACAGCATCAACGACACCCTGCTCAACGAAGAAACCTTCGGCCCGATCGCGACCTTCCTGCCCTACGACAGTGAAGACGAGCTGCTCGCGCTGATGAACAACGGCCCCTACGGCCTCAGCGCCAGCCTGTGGACCAATGACTTGGGCAAGGCCCTGCGCATGGTGCCGGCGATCAAGGCCGGCACGTTGTGGGTGAACATGCACACACTGCTCGACCCGGCAGTGCCGTTTGGGGGCAATAGGTCTTCGGGGGTTGGGCGGGAGTTTGGCAGTGCATTCATCGAGGATTACACCGAGCTCAAGTCGGTAATGATTCGGTACTGAGGGTCAGCCCTTTCAAGGTCTTTGAAAAACCGGCCATATCTGGCTGATACCCTCCCAATAGGGCGGACACTGCAACTGTGGCGAGCGGGCTTGCCCCGCGTTGGGCTGCGAAGCAGCCCCAAAACCAGGCGCCGAGGATTACCTGACACACCGCACGCTTCCGAACCTGGGGCCGCTTCGCGCCCCAACGCGGGGCAAGCCCGCTCGCCACAGAAAGCCCACTCACCACAAGAGGCCCGCCTGCCGATCCCCCTAATTGGATTTACGCCTGCGCAATCACCGCCTCCGCCTCGATCTCAATCAACCAATCCGGCAACGACAACCCGCTGACGATAATCCACGAAGACGGCGGCGGGTTGTGCGGGAAGCGCTCGCGCAGCGCTTGCGCGATCGGCTCCTGCTGGTCACGGGCGGACTCGGCGATGTACAGCCGCAACATGATCACGTGAGACAGGTCACCGCCGGCCTCGGCCAGCACCTTTTCGATGTTGTCCAAAGCGGCGGCGGTCTGTTGCGCAATACCCGGGCCGACGGTGCGCTCGTCAGCATCCACACCGACCTGGCCGGACAGCATGATGCGCCGGCCTTGCGGCACTTCCATGGCCTGGCTGAAGCCGTATTGCAGGGCGTTGAATACCGTTGTGGGATTAATGACCTTCCGTTGCATGACACTTCCTTGTTGTTTGTAGGAAAACAAGGCTAACCCAAAGCAATCGTTCAATCCGGCGGTTCAACATCCCGCAACATATCGGGGATCGTCGAGGGGCGGGACAGACTACCAACTCCCCATCGCCAGACTGAACGGCGAAAACTCCGCGAACTGCCACCGCAACGCCAACGCCGCCGGGCGCCGTACGACATGTTCCACGGTGACCGTCCACAAGCGCTGGGCGCCCTCGAACAGCGCCACTTCAGGGCCATCGAGGATCAGTGAAGTACGCCCAGCCACCTGCAGCACATCCCCCGATTCAAAATCGATAAACAACAACCCCGCCACCGGGTTCACCTGCAAATTACCCAAGGTGTTGAAGAACAGGTTGCCGGCAAAGTCAGGGATGGTCAGCACGTTGCCTTCGACCCGTACAAAACCCGTATTGCCGCCGCGATGGGAAACGTCCACCGAGCGCTGGCCATCCACCTCGACATAGCTGGCGACGAAGAAGGTATCGGCGTTGCGGATTGCCGCTTGGGCCGCCTCATCCAGGCTGCTGGAACGTTCGGCCACGCTACCGGGTTTACGTGCGACGGCATCCATCGGCCGCAGTTGAATGTACTTGGGGCAATTGCCGAACGTGTGCACCACGTCGACCGAAAAGCCCTCGTGATCGAGCACACCGATACGCCCATTCATACGGTTGCGACGGCGGGTGTTGAGGTCGATGCCCAGCAAGCCAATGGATGCGCCTTCACGCAAGGCATTGCGGGCAGGGTCGCTCGCGGATGGCAAGCTATCAACCTGCAAGGTCTGTGGGTCCGGCGAGTGGGCAAAGCCCGGCGCACCTTCAAGCATCGTCGCCCAGGGAATACCTTGCTCGTCCACCACACCCAGCATCAGGTACGGCAACAAGGGGTAGAAATCCCGATGCTGCTCGGGCAAATGGTCACGGATCACCTTGGGCCCGACCACGGCCATGCGCTCGGCGACGCCCACAGCTTCTTGCATGTGCCGTTCACCGGCATGCCAGGGGGATTGTTCGATCAGGTTCATGGCAAGCACCTCATGTTGGATAACCCGATGCTGCGCCCTGCCCGCCACCGAGGGAATCACCACGCCAGGCAATCCACTGTTACGCCAGCTGAAATGCCGGGTGTTCACGCAGCGCCGCCACGCAGTGGTCGACAAAGCTGCGCACGCGCATCGGTGCGTTGCGGCCTTGGCGATACACCACGTGCACGGGCAATGGCGGCTGTTCAAAACCCGGCAACAGGCGGCGCAATTGTCCATTCTGCAGATGCTCGTGAACCGGGTAACTCAGGCAGCGAATCACCCCCGCGCCATGCACCGCCGCATTGATCGCGCCCTGCACCGTGGCGCAGCCAAGGCGCGCACGGGCCTTGAGTTGATAACCCTGGAAATCCCAATGCACCTGATCGGCACTGGCAATCAGCCGATGCTGCTTGAGGTCGTGCGGGCGTTGGGGCTCGCCATGAACAGCGAGATAGTCGGGGCTGGCGCAAAGAATATTCCGCACCTGCCCCACGGGCCGGGCGATCAATGATGAGTCGGGCAGTTCACCGACGAGGATCGCCACGTCCAGCCCTTCTTCGTGCAGGTTTGGATAATAGTCGTGGTAATGCGCCGCTAGGCTCACCTCGGGATAACGGTCCAGGTAGTCGGCCAACACCGGCGCCATCACATAACGGCTGAACAGAAAGGGCAGAAACACCCGCAGGTTGCCCTGGGCCTGCACATGCAAGCCTTTGGCCGAGGCTTCGGCGGCGCCCACGGCGGCGAGCAGGCGCACGCAATCGGCCAGGTACGCGTTGCCGGCGTCGGTCAGGTTCACGCCGCGCGTGCTGCGCTCAAGCAACCGCACGCGTAGCCGCGCTTCCAGGCGGGCCACCGCACGGACCAGGGTTGGCCCGGACACCTGCACACTGCGCGCCGTGCCGGCCAGGCTCGAGTGCCCGGCCAGTGCTGCGAACAGTTGCATGTCGCGATAGCGCTCCATCAACCGCACCGTTTCATCGCCGGGTTCAGGGCAGCATCCTGGCCCAGGCGATGGCTGAGGAAGTCGACAAAGGTATTGATCTTGGCCGGTACACGGCCGCTCTTCTGGAACACCACCTGGATCGGTAACGGCTCAGCCTCATACGCTTGAAGGACGATCTCCAACTCGCCCGCCGCCACTGCCGTGGCGACCTGATAGGACAGCACCCGCGTCATGCCCCAGCCCAGGCGTGCCAGGTTGATCGCGGCATTGTTTGCCGTAACGACCAGGCGCGGCTCGATGGGCACGGTCAAGGGTTGGCCGGCGTCGACAAACTCCCAGCCACTCACCAGTTGGCTCGACGATGACGTGACGATCTTGGCCTCACGCAACTGCGACGGATGCTCCGGTCGCCCGTGCTGGTCGAGATAGGCTGGCGCTGCACAGACGACCCGGCGCACTTCACCGACCTTGATCGCCTGCTGGCCCGGCTCGTGCAGATGACCGATACGCACGGCTACATCGACGCCTTCGTCGACCAGGTTGACCACGCGGTCGACCAGCAACGCATTGATGTTCACCAACGGAAAGCGGTCCAGGTATTCCCCCAGCACCGGCGCCACATACAACTCGCCGAACAGCACCGGCGCGGTGACCGTCAGGTGGCCGCAGGGGATGGAGTAACTGCCCGCCGCCGCTTCTTCGGCTTCATCGAGTTCCGCCAGGATGCGCCGGCAATCTTCCAGGTAACGCTGGCCGGCTTCGGTCAGGTGCAAGCTACGGGTGGTGCGCGCCAGCAGTTGGGTACCGATGCGTTCCTCCATGGCGGCAATGGCCCGCGTGACGCTGGGCGGCGAGGTGTTCAGGCGGCGCGCGGCGGCGGCAAAGCCCTCCTCCTCGGCCACCGCCAGGAACACCTGCATTTCATGAAATCGGTCCATCGGCACTCCTCTCAAAAAACACCACCCTCACCTTGTAGTGAGCGAGCTCGTCTCGCGTTGGGGCGCGAAGCGGCCCTGAAACCTGCCACCGCGTATTTTCTGAAACAACGCAGCGGTCTTATTGGGTCTGCTTCGCAGCCCAGCGCGAGGCAAGCTCGCTCACTACATAGGGTTTGCGTTAATGGGATTGCAAGCCCACGGCTGTGCGTGGCATGCCGACGAACCCCGGCAACGCTTCAATGCTGGCAAGCCAGGCGCGCACCTGAGGGTAGTCAGCCAGCGACACATTGCCTTCGGGCGCATGGGCCACGTAGGTGTAGAACGCAATATCAGCAATAGAAGGCTGCTCGCCGGCCAGGAAACGGCTCTGACTCAGTTGTGCCTCCACCAGCTTCAGCAGGGCATGGGAACGAGCAATGGCGGCGACGGTGTCGACCTCGGCACCAAACACGGTGGCGAGCCGCGCCGACGCAGGCCCTGCGCTCAGTTGACCGGCGGCCGCCGAGAGCCAGCGCTGCACTCGGGCCTGCCCCACAGGATCGCCCGGCAGCCATTGGCCCTTGCCGTAGGTGTTGGCCAGGTAAACCAGGATCGCATTGGAGTCGGCCAGCACCACACCGTTGTCATCGATCGCCGGCACCTGGCCGAAGCTGTTGATCGTGGCCAGATAGTCGGCGGTCTTGTGGGCACCTTGCTTGAGGTCCACCAGGTTGTATTCCACCGGCAAGCCCAGCAGGGACAGCATCAGTTCCACGCGGTGGGAGTGGCCGGACAACGGAAAACCATAGAGTTTGATCATGAAAGGCTCCAAAAGAAGGGGGTCTCGACGCCCCGCATACTCCACCGCTGCCCCGGCCGTTGGAATCACCAGGATTTACAATCGAGCATTTCACCCGATGAAACAATACCGCTCAGCGCTCCTCGAGCCTGTCCCTCAGGAACCGATGACTCACCGAAAACAACCGCCGATAGGTCAGCAGCACCGCCCCCACCGTACCCAACGCCGACGATGCGGCAATCAGGAACATGATCACGATCTGATACCGCACCGCGTCCACCGGGCTCTCTCCCGCCAGCACCTGCCCGGTCATCATGCCGGGCAGGCTGACGATGCCGACCACCGTCATTTGGTTCAGCGTCGGGATCATCCCCGCACGCACCGCCTGGCGGATAGCTTCCTGCGCGGCCTCCCAGCGTGAACCGCCGAGGGCCAGGATCATTTCGATGGTGTTGCGCCCCGAGGTCAGTTCCTGGGTCATGCGTTCGATGCCCAGGGAGACGCCGGTCAAGGTGTTGCCGAGGATCATGCCGAGGATCGGGATCGCGTACTGCGGCTCGTACCAGGGGTGGATGCGGATCACCGCAAACAAGCCCACGGCGGTGACCAGCCACGAACTGCCCCACACCGACAGGATGCTGTCGACCCGCTGGCCCCGGTAAGTCCGCCGCCCACGCCCGGCAGCGGAGAGGCCGGCGATCAGGGTCATGGCGCACATCAGCGGCAGCACCACGTACCAGTAGGCGAACTCGAACACCCAGCCCAGCAGGTAACCGATGGCCAGCAGTTGCACCACGGTGCGCACCGCCGCCCACAGCAATTGGCGGCCCAGGCCCAGGCGCAACAGCAGCGACAGCGCGCCATTGATCAGGATCAGCGAGGCGGCAATGCCCATGTCCAGCGCGGTGAGATTTTGATAGTTCATGGCTGGGCCGCTCCGCTCAACACACCGGCACTCATCTGCAAGTGGAGGTCACTCATGCGCCGGGCCTGGTCCAGGTCGTGGGAGACCCAGATACAGGCACGGGAACGATCCCCGGCAAACCAGGCGTCGATCAGCGCTTCCACTTCGCGGGATGAGCTGGGATCGAGGGCGGCGGTGGGTTCATCGAGCAACAGCACTTCGGGGTTGAGCTGCAGGGTGCGGATCAGCGAAACCACCTGGGACTCACCGCCCGACAGGTCGGCGGCGCGCTTGGCCAGAAAGTCCGGCGTCTTGCCGGCGTGGCCCAGCAGTGTGGTCACTGTCGCCAGATCGAAGCTGCGCTTGCGCGAGGTGTTGAGGCTGAAGGGGAAGCGCAGGTTGTCCTCCACAGTGCCGTCGAGCAGCGCCGGGCGTTGGGACAGGTAGCTGATATGGCAGCGGTAGTGGGGAATCTGCGCGTTGCCGATCGGCTGGCCGTTCCACAGGACCTGCCCGGAGGTGGGCGCATCCAGCAGCGCCAGTGCGCGCAGGAACACACTTTTGCCGGAGCCGGATGAGCCGGTGATCGACACGCGGTCGCCGGCCTGCAGGCTGAAATCGGTGGGCTGGAGCAACGGCACCTGGCGGCGCTCGTCCAGGCGCGTGAGGGCGCGGGTTTCGATTAACGGGGTGTCGGTCATGAACTCATTACTCGGTTGAACGGCTTGCAATCAAAAACCTCACTGCCTATATTCCCTGCCTGGCGCTCTCTACGCCACCTTCCGCGGAAAGGGCTGCGCCCAGGACACTGCAACATCCTCTTTTTTCTACGACTCCCCACCTTGAAGCGGAAAAGGTTTGTGCAAGGAGATCGTATGTCCCAACCCTTCAACACCGATGGCCGTCTCAACCTTGAGCAACAGCGCAAGCGCGCCAAGGAACTGCTGCCGCGCCTCAAAGCCCAAGACCCGAACGCTACCTTGTCCCAGGCCCAATGGGAAATCGCCAAGCAGCTGGGCTTCAGCAGTTGGCCAAAGCTCAAGGCCCATGTCGATGCCATCGACTTCGCCACCCGCCACCCCGATTTTGCCGCCAGCGATGAAGCCCGCACCACCCACTGGCGCTGCGGCAATGACATTGCCCACAGCCTGCAACTGGCGGGGTTCAAAGGTCAGTTCCGGATGCTCACCGACCCGCTGTGCATGGGGCCGGTCCGCAATCTGCCCCGCCAAGCCTTCCGCGCCCTGCGCAGCGCTTTTATCAGCCAGGCCTTTGCCATTGATGCAGCCGATGCAGCTCGTCGCGTCGACGCCGAATACGACCACCTCGAAGCATTGGCCAGCGCCGACCACAGTGTGCTGTGGTGCGAAGCGGATGCCTATGACCAACTGTTCCTGATCCGCGCACTCGCCGGCCTTGAACACGCGCCGCGCGCACTGGAACTCATCGAGGTGGACCGCATTCCCGGCGTGCAGCGCTTTATCGGCATCGGCCAACTGGCGCCGGATGTGTTGGCGTGGCTGTGGCCGCAGCGGCGCTTGATCGGGGATGATGCGGTGCAATTGGCCAAACAGGCCTGGTCGGCGTATTGCGACAGCTCACCCGTCCAATGGGCGCAACTGGCCCACGACAACCACCCCGCCTTGCCGTTGCTTGCCCCGGCGTTGTTGCGCCAATTACAGGAACTGCCCGGTCTGCATGACGGCCTTTCGTTGACCGAGCGCCTGGCCCTGACGTACCTCGCCGAGAACGGGCCAACGCCGTTTGGTCGGGTGTTTGCCGAACTGATGGCCAAGCGTGAACCGCTGCCGTTTCTGGGCGACATGATGTTTCATGCGCTGTTGCAACCGCTGCTCGATGGCGACAAGCCTTTACTCACGGCCACCGAGACGCACCTGGAATGGCCGCGCCAGGTGCTGGCGTTGACTGCGCTGGGGCAAGCCGTGCTGAACGGTCACGCCAACTGGCTGGATCACGCCAGCCATGTGCGATGGGTGGGTGGGGTATGCCTGCGACCTCGCCAACCCCACTGGGCGATTGATGAGCACATCATGCCGGTCTGGCGCCCGTGATTACGCTAACGTGCTGCCCATTCAACCTTCACTTGCGAGACTGCCCATGCGCAACCTGATCTTCGCCAGCCTGCTTCTGCTGGCGGGCTGCCAACAAACGCCGCCGGCCAATGACCAACTCGATGCCGTGCTCTGGACCCAGACCTCTATCGAGCATGAGTTGATTTACCGACAGCTTTTCGCCAATGCCACCCGCCAACTTGACGTGGCGTTGGCCGATCCCACCTGGGATGCCCTGCCCTTTGCGCCACGCAACCTGAACGGGTTGCCGCCGGCGGTGGTGGTCGATATCGACGAAACCTTGCTGGACAACGTGCCGCTCAACGCCCGCGACGTGGTCAACAACCAAGTCTATTCCTACGACCGCTGGAACACCTGGGTCGACCAGGCCAAGGCCCAGGCCTTACCCGGTGCCGTGGCGTTCCTGCAAGCGGCCCGGCAAAAAGGCATCAAGGTCTATTACCTGACCAACCGCGAACACAGCCAGGTCGCCGCCACGGTGAAGAACCTGCGCCTGCGCGGTTTCCCAATCGAAAGCGACGAACAGGTCTTGGCCGCCAGCACCCCCACCGGTCACTGCGAAAGCGCCGGCTACGGCAAGAACTGCCGCCGCCAATGGGTCGCCGCCCATGCCCGCGTGTTATTGATGGCCGGGGATTCCCTGGGGGATTTCGTGCAGGCCGACCACAACACCCTCGCGGATCAGCGCAAGGCGGTGGAGCCCTATATGCACTGGTTGGGACAACGCTGGTTCTTGTTGCCCAACCCGACCTATGGCAACTGGTACAGCGCGCCGTATGAGGATGATGAGAAGCTGCCGTTCGAGCAAAAGCGCAAGCTCAAGCAGCGGGCGTTGCAGTTGCAGGAGTAATCAGCCTTGGCTGGCCCACCGTCCTTGACGCCATCGGCTCACATCTGATTGACACACTAAGGCCATATGGAAATGAAACGAGTACTTATCACATCGCTCGGCGCTCTATCGCTGCTCCAACCGTCATTCTCTTCGGCGGATAACACCAACGGGAAAACCCTCTTCACCCAGCGGTGTGCGATGTGCCATGGCGCCGATATCAAAGGCACAGGCCCCCTGGCCAACAAGAGCAATCCCCCGACACCTGACCTGACCACCGCCACGTTCAAAAAACGCCTGAATGACTACCCAGGCGTTATCGTCTCTTCAATCATCCTTCGCCCCAATGGCGACCTGATCCCGAGGACGTTGCGAGAGAACGGCGTGAAGCTAGCGCCATTCGCGTGGAGGGTTAGCGACTTCCGCGATTTGAATCAATACATGAGCGGTGTGATTGCCAAGACGCGTTGAGTCTCACAGCGTTCTTGCAGCGATCGCCTCCACTTCAACCAACGCACCGGGCAATGGCAACGCCACCACTTGCAGCGCCGTACGTGCGGGCTTGTTCGGTTGCACTTCGGTAATGCCATCGGCCGCCGGTGTGCCTGCCGGGGCGCTGGCATCGTGCAGGTCAGGCAAGGCGCCGCTGATGAAGATCAGGCTGGCGGATGCCGGCACCGTGACGGTCTGGAAAATCGGGAAGTCGCCGACGCTGGTACGTTGAATGCGGTCGCTCATGATGAATCGCCTTCAATGACGCATGGGTCACTAAACCACCTTCAAAAACCGCCAACGCCCCTTGTTGTGGCGAGCGGGCTTGCCCCGCGTTGGGCTGCGCAGCAGCCCCAGACCAGACGCCGCGTTCTAGCCATAAAGACTTCGTAGCCTTGATGGGGCCGCTTCGCAGCCCAACGCGGGGCAAGCCCGCTCGCCACAGTAAGTCGGTTACACAGAACAAAAAACGTATCTACGATGCGAAGCGAGTCGCTCTTGCTTTTGATCTTGGGCGCCCCGTCAAACACGCTGGCCGAACGCAGGCTTGAATCCGTGGGTAACCCGGCAGGACGCCGGGTTAGCCGCCTTAAGGGCGGAACCATAAGCCGCCGTTACCGAAGAAACGGATATGTACACCTACCTACCCGGCCGCAACAACTGCATCTGCTGCCGATAATCATCCGTCACCTGCCGAGCCTGCCCACTACTGGTAATCACCCTGGGCGTAATCAACACAATCAACTCCGTCCGATCCTTGGACTTGCTGGTACTCCCAAACAACCAGCGCAACCCCGGGATCTTTCCCAGATACGGTACGGCACTGACACTCTCCCCGTTGTCCTGCTTGATCAACCCCCCCAGCAACACCGTCTGCCCACTCTGCACCGCCACCTGCGTCGACACCGAACGCGTCGAAATACGCGGATTCACCGGCGTATCGCTGGTACCACTCTGGCTCTCGGCATCACTGACCTGCTGCTGGATATCCATGTACACCAACCCCCCCGGATTGATCCGCGGCACCACATCCAGGATCACCCCGGTCTGCACATACTCGACGCTGCTCAACGTGGTATCGGCATCCCCGGTGTTGACGGTGGTCTGGCTGATGGGAATGTTGTCCCCCACCTGAATCTGCGCCGGCTGGTTGTTCATCACCACCAGCGACGGCGCCGAGAGCACCTGGGTGCGTCCATTGGTTTCCAGCGCATGCAACGCCACCTGCAGATTCGAACTGACAAATGAGTAGAACAACGAGTCCGTCGCCCCCAGCCCTGCCCCGCCACCGCCCAGCGCGCCCTGGCTGCCGGAGGCATTGGCCACCGTGGTGCTGCCAGAATTGCCCGCCAGGCGGCCCAAGTACCACTGCACCCCCAGGTCCAGCTCACCGGTGAGCTTGACCTCAAGAATCCGTGTCTCGATCTGCACTTGCAGCGGTGGGTTGTCGAGGCGCTTGATCGCCGCTTCGATCTCTTTCCACTGCGCAGGACGAGTGCGCACCAACAGTTGGTTGCTGCTCTTTTGCGCGGTGATACGCGTGCCGGCCTCCAGGGCGTTGGTGGCAGCGACCGGCTGCTCTTCCGGCTCGGGTTCTTCAACGGCAGGAGGGTTGTTCTGCAAGCCACCGGTATTGAGTGACGACAGGGTCGTCGTGCGCAACCCCGGCGCGACCTTGGCCGGCGTGTCGTCCTTGATCGCGCCGGTGCCGTAGATCTGCCGCAGGTACTTGGCCAGGTCGACGGCCTTCATGTTGCGCACGTCGTAGACGTACATCTGTGGCTCGTTGCCGCCGCCCTCGTCGATGGTGCGGATCCAGGCGCCGACTTCGCTGAGGTACTGGGGCTGGGAAGAAATCGCTACCACCGAGTTGGTCCGTTCAATCGGCAGAAAGCGCAGCATGCCCGCCAGGGGCATGCCGCTGTCCGGGCCGAACAGGCTTTGCAGCTGAGGCATCAGCTCGGCCACCGACGCGCGTTGCAGGCCGAACACGCCCACCGACATGCCCTTGAGCCAGTCCACGTCGAAGGTGTCGATGGTGTCCTGGTAGTTGGCCAGTTCATCCGGCGTACCGGCCAGGCTCAGCACATTGCGCGCCGGGTCGACCAGCAGAAACGCATTCTCGCGGGCGAAGGGCTTGAGCAGTTTCTGCATCTCGGTGGCGGAGATGTAGCGCAGCGGAAACAGCCGCGCCGACAAGCCGCTGGAAGGTTGCGCCACGCTCATCTGCGGCACCAGCTTGCCCGCCACCGCCTGGCTGGCTGGCAGGATCACGTAGCGGTCGCCCTGCTTGATCATCGCGTTGTCGGTCCAGGACAACAGGGTTTCGAGGATCGACAAGGCCTGCTGCTTGTCCACCGGCTTGGAGGTGGAAAAGCTGACGTTGCCCTTCACGCCCTGGGCGATGCTGTAGTTTTCGTGCAGCAGGTCGCCCATCACGCTGTTGATCACCGCTTCGATGGGTTGGTCGGCGAAGTTGAACACGATGTCGCCGCCCTCTGCCTTCGCACCCGGCGTGGCCGCCGGCGCACGCACGAACTGTTGGTTGCCCCGGATCAACTGGCGCTGCGCGGGAGACTTGACCAAGGGCTGGGCAACTTCCGTTGGGGGCGCCTCGCTGGGTGGGCGTTGCGCGCCGGTGCCCTGCATGGCCTCGTGCAGAAGCTCATCATCCGGTTCGAGACGGTCGGGAAAGCTGCCACAGCCGCCCAGGGCAAGGGCGGTGGCCAGGCATAACGTGGAGGTGCGCATGTCGATCAAGGGAGGGGCTCGCGGGGCAAAGTAAGGGGGGGTCGCTTGGACGGTGGCGGCAAGCGCTTGGCGTAGAAGCTCAAGGTCTGGGTGCGACCGTCCAGGCTGAAACGGGCGGATTGCGGAGTGAGGTGTTCCAGGCGCCAGCCGTTGGGCAGGGTCTGGCCCAGGCGCACGGTCAGCAGCGGGCCGTCGACCTGCTTGAGCATGGCCATCTGCAGGTTGCCGGTGATCATGATGCCGCTGAGGGTGAGATGGGCCAGGCTGCTGACCTGCGCCTTGCCCACCACACGATCCGGGCTGCGATCCGGGCTGAACAGCGGCGCTTGCCACGTGGCGGCCAGGTTGTCCAACGGCACACTGGGCAGCCCCTGCATTTGAGCGGTGGGATGGGCGCGCACAGGTGCTTCGGGCAGCCATTGCGGTTCATCACCCAGGCTGCTGAGGATCACCGCCATCAGCACGCCCAGCAACCCCGACAGGCCGAGCAAGCCCCACTCCACGGGGCGCAACCGGCTCATCATGGCGTCACCCGCGACGGTTGCAGGTAGCCGCGCACCAGCAGGTGCACCACCAGCTTGCCCGCACCACCACTGGCCGGCGCCTGCTGGCTGCGGCGGATGCGCAGCTCATCCACAAACAGGAACGGCGGTTGGTATTCGAGCTCATGCAGCAGCGCTTCCAGGGGCTCGATGGCGCAATCGAGTGTGAGGCTGACCTTGACCTGGCGATACGGCTCGCCGTCGTCCTGCTCCGGGGTGATGGGCTTGCGTTGGCTCAGGCTGCACCCGCCGCCGAGGTTGGCGTGGCTATTGATCAGGTCAGCGAGGCGCTGCATCAGATCGGCGGCGACCACGTCCGGGTCGTCCCCCGGCAGCAGGCTGGTGCTGCTGGCGGGGTCCTGGCGGGCTTGCTCAAGCTGTTGGCGTAACGCATCGCGTTGGCGCAACACACCGGCATAACGTTGCTGTTGCTCGCGCAGTTGTTCGGCCTGTTCACCCATGTCACGCAAGGGGCCGGCAAACCAGCTGTCGACCAACAGCCAGTAAGCCGCGCCGACCACCACGGCCAGCAGCAACAAGGCCGCGCCGCGACGTTCACGGGGTGTGAGGGGTCGGCGCATCGGCAGCCTCCTGGCGTAGGTGGGCGCGCAGGGCAAACTGGTCCTTGCCGGTGCGCGCATCGGGTTGGATCACCCCTTCGAACTGGGCGTTTTCCAGACTGCGGCAACCCTTGATGCGAGTGATCAGCGCACTGGCCTTGGCGCTCTGGCCGGCGATGGAAATCTCGCCGTCCTTCACGTCCAGTTGATCCAGCCAGGTGTCGGCGGGCAGGCAGGTGGTCAGGTCGTTGAGCAACGCTGCCAGTGGCGGTTGCGCCAGTTTGCGCCGGGTGAGGTACTGCGCCGCGCCGCGGGTATTGAGCAGTTGCTGGCGCAGCGCATGCACCTCGGCGACCTCGGCTTTTTGCTGTTGGACGCTGGCGTGCATAACGTCGATAACGCGCTGGCGGTCGTTGAGCCACAGCAGCATCGCCGCGATCAGCAACGCCCCGCACAGCCACGCCAGGCTGCGTTGCAAGCCCATGCCGGCGGGCCGCTGCGGGCGCAATGGCGCGGGCAGCAGGTCGACGCCGAGGTCCGCCGCATCCACGCGATGGGGATGCAGGCCCAGGGTGGCGCAGTCGGCGAGGATCTGGTCCAGGCGTTCGCGCAGGATCGCCACCAACGTCACCTCAAGGTGGGTGGAAGTACGTCGCTCCTGACGCGCCACAAAGTAGAGTTGGTCGGCCTCGAACGGGGTGTAGCGGTCCAGCTCGTAGCCGACCACGGCGCTGAGATTGCGCCCGGCCGCCAAGGGCAGTCGTACGCTTTGCACCAGCACGGCGTCGGCGCCGAGCATCAGCACCTGGCGCGTGCTGCCCGTTGCGACCGGCGCGTTCAATGGCCAGTGATGAATCTGCTCGGGTGGCTCTTGCCACGCCAGCCAAACGGGTACACAGGCGCGCAACTCCGCGATCCATGCCTGCCAACCCTGTTGCAGCAGGCTGCCGCGCCAGTGTCGGGCGATGGGTTCCAGTCGATTCATTCTTGCCAACGCAACACCCGGTAGGGTTGTGCGCTGTCCTCCGATGGGCTCAATAAAACGGTGACTTGCAGCCGCGCCTGATAACCGCCGGGCCGCTCGGCGCGGCTATCGACCACCAGCACTTCGCCGGGGTCCACGCCTTCGGCGTTCTGGCGCGGCAGGTTCAGCGCCTTGCGCATCAGCGGGCTGGCGAAGGCGGGATCGGGGCGGTCCAGGTCGCTCCACAAGGTGATCTCGGGCAGCAAGCGGCTGTAGAGGGTTTGCGTCATGCCGGGCAATTGGCGTACTTCTTCCAGCACCCGCAACGGCGCCAGGCCCTGGTTACGTCGTGCTTCGAGGGCCGTGGCCAGTTGTGTGGCCTGGGCCGGGGTAGCGCCACAGGCCAGGGCCAGGCGCGTGAAGTCCTGGGCATCAGCGTTGATCAGGTAGAGCTTGCCGCGCTCGCTGCGCAGGCTCACGTGCAATTGGGCGTCGTCAAAGGCCAGGGGGATGTCGCGACCATCGGCAACCCAATGCCGATCGGCCATGACCTGCGCGATACCGGCTTCGGCGGCCAACACGGTCTGGGTGTGCTGGCGCAGCCACAGGGCCTGGCGACTTTCCAGCTGTACCCAGCCGGCCAGACCGCCGAGCAACACGCTGAGCAACGCCAGTACCCACAGCACCAGTAGCAACGCAGCACCACGTTGGCGCTTCATTCTTCAACACTCCCGCTGGACAGGTTCAAGCGCAAGGCAATCACCTGGGTGACCCAGGGCACCGGCCCCGCCACGCTGGCAGCGATGCGCACGGCCGAAGGCAAGCGCCTGGGCCAGGGCCATTCACTCACCCAGCCGGTGGGCTGGCCCAGCGGTGACTCGCCGCGATAACTGAACTGCAACGCCTCGATGTTGTTCAGCAGCACCTGGGGTTCACGTTGAGAAAACCCCACCTGCAACGCCTGTTCGACCCGTTGCAGGCTGAACCGATGGATCCCGCCACCAAGCACACCAGGCAAGGTCGAGACAAATTCCAGACGCTGCGCCGTGCCCACGAAAAAACCATCGCCCTCGCCCACCGCCAGCGGCAACGCCTCGCTGATCGCCGTGCGCAAAAACTGTTGGGCGGCGCGCACTTCATCCAGGCTCACCGTGTACGCCTGGGCCTTGGACACGGCGCGATTGGCCCCCAGCAATGCGCCGCCGACCAGCACCAGCAAAACGCCGAGCAAGCTGAGCACCACAAGGATCTCCAGCAAAGTGAAACCCTGCTCGCGGCGCTTCACAGGCGCGCCTTCAAGGTGCTGAAGCGGGCCTGGTGCGAGCCTTCGCTGAGGACCAGGTCGAGACGCACGATCCGCGCTTGCTGCCGGGTGCTGATCAGTTGCCAATGGATGCCGTCGAGTTCGCCCTGGCTGACGCCGTTGCTCAAGCGCCCCGCCGCTTCCTGGTCGAAAATCGTCAGCGCCGCGTGGGTCAGCCGGTCACTGTGGGCCACCTGGGACAACGAGCGCGCACTCTGGCCAAAGGCAACCAGCAGCACCGTGCTGCACACCGCCATCAGCGTGAGGGCGGCGAGCATTTCCAGCAGGGTGAAACCGGCCTGGCGCTTCATGGCAGCGCCTTGGCTTGCACGCTGCCGGTGAGCCAGCCGATATCGATGCGCCAACGCCGGGCACCATTGGCCACGAGGAGATTGCCGCCGGTGGAACTGCCGTCGGGGTAGAACTCGACACCAGGGCCGACCTGTTCGGCGGTGTGCAGCGTCACATGCAACTCGGACGGCCACCGTTGCACCGCTCGCCCCGGCGCCTGGAACGTACGGTCGCTCAGATCGAACACGGTACGCGCAGGCTGCCCACTGACAATCGCCCCTGCCCGCGTGGTGCGCAGCGCCTCCACCATCTGCCCCACCGCATGGCGTTCCTTTGCCACCTGCAAGCCCTGGCGCACACCCAGCCCCAGCACGCTGGCAGCCAGGCTGATCAGCAGGATCACCACCAGCATTTCCAGCAGGGTGAAGCCGCGCTGGAGCATGGCGGCCCTACTCCCAATTGCCCAGGTCGGCACTGTAGCCTTCGCCGCCCGGCTGGCCGTCCTGGCCATAGAAGATCAGGTCGAACGCGCCGTGTTCGCCAGGAAAGCGATAACCGAAGGCGTGCCCGAACGGGTCCTTGAGGTCCGACGGCTTGGCATAGCCACCGGGCCTGTCCACCAGCTGTTGCAGGCTGGTGGGCGGTGCGCCGACGTCGAGGGCGTAGCTGTCGATCTTCATGCTCAGGCTAGCCAATTGGGCCTTGCCGGCGCCGTACTTGCCCTTGTCCACATTACCGCCGACCTGGCGCACGACGATGGTGGCGACGATGCCCAGCAGCACGATCACCGCGAGCATTTCCAACAGGGTGAAACCGCCTTGGCGGCGTGGTTTTTTCATGGGGTCAGCTCCTTTATATATTGCTGGTCAGGCTCGTCAGCGGCAGCATGATCGCCAGCATGATCACCGCCACCAGCACCGCCATGACCAGGGTCAGGGACGGCACCAGCGCGGCCAGCAGGCGGTCGATGCCGCGCTTGGCTTCGACGTCGAAGATGTCGGCGACCTTGAGCAACATGCCGTCGAGTTCGCCGGCCTGTTCGCCGACTTCAATCATTTGCACGGCCAGCTCGGGCAGCAGCGGCTGGCTGCCAAACGCACTGGCGAGGGTGCCGCCGGCTTTTACCGATTCCGCCGCACGCCCGACCTGGGCCTGCAACGCATGGTTGGTACAGACTTGCCGCGCAATCACCAAGGCCTGCAGCAACGCCACGCCATTGCTCAGCAGCGTGCCGAGGGTACGGGCCAGGCGTGCCGCTTCGACGCGTTGCAGCAACGGGCCGACCACACGAATACCGAGCAGACGCCGGTCGTAGCGCTCGCGAAACAGCGGATCGCGCAGGCGTGCGGCCCCCAACCAAACGATCACGCTCAACCCGGCCAACAGCGCCAGGCCATAGGCGCCGAGAAACGTCCCGAGGGCCAGGATCACCTCGGTGATCAGCGGAATCGGCACGCCCAGGTCCTGGAAGATCGGCACGAACTGCGGCACCACATACGCCAGCAGCAACGCCAGGGAACCCAGCACGCCCACCACCAGGAACGCCGGGTAGATCAGCGCATTGATCACTTCGCCACGCAGCAATTGGCTGCGTTCCAGGTAATCACTGAGTTGGCGCAACGTCCCTTCCAGCGCGCCACCGGCCTCACCGGCCCGCACCATGCTCAGGTACAACGACGAGAACGCCGGACCCTCTTCTTCCAGCGCGGCGGACAACGGCTTGCCGGCCTTGACCCGGTCGCGCAGGCGTTCGATCAACGCGCGCACCTGGGGTGGGCCGGGCTGCTTGAGCAGCAGGCTCAACGAGCGCTCAAGCGGCTGACCGGCCCCCAGCAGCGTCGCCAATTGCTGGGTAAACCTCACCAACGCCTGGCCCTTCAACGGCCCGCGTGCCCTGCGCAGGCCGGGGCCGCCGGCCGGTTCGATGTGCAACAGCAGCCAACCGCGCTTGTGCAGGGTCGCCACCGCAGCGGTTTGATCGGTGGCCTCCAGCGTACCGTTCTGCGGCGCGCCCTGGCTGTCCAGGGCACGGTAGCTGAACAGGCTCAAGCGTCCTCTCCACGGGTCACGCGCAGCACTTCTTCCAGCGAAGTAATCCCCGCCAGTGCCTGGCGCAAGCCTTCTTCATACAAAGTGCGCAAACCGGCGCGGCGTGCGGCCTGTTCCAGGGTCGAGGCGTCGGCGTGGCGCATCAGCAGGCTGCGCAGTTCGTCGTTCATCACCAGCAGTTCGGTGAGGGCGCTGCGGCCGTGATAGTCCCCGCGATAGAGCAGGATCGGGCGTTGTTCGGTGAGGCGGTCCAGGCCGTGTTCGGCGATCAGTTCGGGCGGCGCTTCGAAAGCGACACACGTGGCCGGGTCCAGGCGCCGCACCAGGCGCTGGGCGAGGATGCCGCTGACAGTCGAGGCGATCAGGTAGCTTTCCACGCCCATGTCCAGCAGCCGCGTGATGCTGGCGGCGGCGCTGTTGGTGTGCAGGGTGGAGAGCACCAGGTGCCCGGTGAGGGACGATTGGATGGCGATGCGGCAGGTTTCCAGGTCGCGGATCTCGCCGATCATGATCACGTCCGGGTCCTGGCGCACGATGGAGCGCAACGCCCCGGCGAAGTCCAGGCCGATGGCGGGCTTGACCTGGATCTGGTTGATGCCTTCGAGCTGGTACTCCACCGGGTCTTCCACGGTGATGATCTTGCGCTCGGCGGTGTTGAGCCGCGACAGCGCGGTGTAGAGCGTGGTGGTCTTGCCGGAGCCGGTGGGCCCGGTGACCAGCAGGATGCCGTGGGGCCGCGCCAGCAGGTCGAGGAAGGCGGCCAGGCGCTGGCCGTCGAAGCCCAGGCTGGGAAAGTCGAACTGCACGGTCTGCCGGTCCAGCAGGCGCAGCACCACCGACTCGCCGAAACTGGTGGGCACCGTGGACACCCGCAGGTCCAGTTCCTTGCCCTGGATACGCAGCATGATGCGTCCGTCCTGCGGCAACCGGCGCTCGGCGATGTCCAGCCGCGCCATGATCTTCACCCGCGAAATCACCGCCGCCGACGAACTGGCCGGCGGCGCTTCGGCGTCGTGCAACACACCGTCGATGCGGTAGCGCACCTTGAGCTGGTGTTCGAAAGGTTCGATGTGAATATCCGAAGCACGTTGCTCCACCGCGCGTTGCAGGATCAGGTTGACCAGGCGGATCACCGGCGCTTCCGAGGCAAGGTCCTTGAGGTGTTCGATATCGTCCTGGGCACCACCTTGTTCATCGAGGTTTTCGATCAACGTGCCCATGGCCGAACGGCCCTGGCCGTAGTAACGCTCGATCAGCGTGTCGACCTCAGTGCGCGGGCCGATCGCCAGCCACACCGGCACCTGGCACGCATAGGCCAGGGCCTGGAACGGATAACGCAGCGCCGGGTTGGCGGCCAGCACGCGCAGGCCACCCTGGGTCCAGCCCATGGGCACCACCTGATAGTGACGCATAAAGCGTTCAGTCAGGGCGGGCAAAGGATCGAGCAACGGCGGCGCAGCGTCGGCCAGCAACAGCGGCGCACCGAGCAAAGCCGCCCAGGCACGGGCCAATTCAATATCGGAAACCAGGCCCAGGCGGGTCAGCAGGCTTAGCAGGTCATCCGACGGCAAGCGCCGGGCGCGCTCCAGGTCCACCGTTTTCAACCCGGCATGCTGCATCAGCCACACACACACCTGGTCGGTGTGCGGGATCTGCATCTGGCAGGCATCGATAGGCGCTGACGACATAAGGTTGAGGTATCTAGTATTGCGAAAAAGTATGGCTATTTGGAACTACTTAAACATGCCATTAGTTAGCCATAACCCAAGGGAGAACAAGCCGGGGTTATCGACTGGAAGTTATAGCGCTAGTTCCTGAAGAGGGGGAATAAAATAGACACAATGACCGAGAACCCCGTGACAGAGCCTTAGCAGCTAATAGCCACTACTTCGCTAGTTGCAATTAGCCACTTATGCGCTTTCACGCAATTAAATGGCAGCCCAATAAACTCACTGGACTTACTTCACCTTCGACGCGGAGCACACTCGCACTTTCGAGTGGCCGTTAACCAGGATTATCGAGCATTGAAATGTGGGAGTGCGTTGGCATGCCTGCGTGAGTGGTTTGGGGGCTGCTTCGCAGCCCAACGCGGGGCAAGCCCGCTCGCCACAGCAGGCCCGCTCGCCACAGGAGGCCGGGCCGGCTACACAGAACAAAAACCGTATCCACGATGCGAAGCGAGTCGGTCTTGATCTTGATCAGGCCTTGGCCCGAGTGCTTTTTTCAACCAGGCACATCGGCGTCCCAGCGACCGGCTCTTGCATCACCCGCACCTGCACCTCAAACACCCGCCGCATCAGCTCTGCACTGACCACCTCCCCCGGCACACCATCGGCCACCAACTTACCGCCGTGCATCACCGCCAAGTGATCGGCATACCGGCACGCCTGGTTGATGTCATGCAGCACAGTGATCACGGTCTTGCCCTCGGCAGCCAGTTCGCCCATCAGGTCGAGCAATTCGACCTGATGGCTGATATCGAGATAAGTGGTAGGTTCGTCGAGCAACACCACCGGCGCATTCTGCGCCAACACCATCGCCAGCCAGGCACGCTGGCGCTGGCCGCCGGACAAGTCCGCCAGGGCGCGATCAGCCAACACGTCCAGTTCCAGGCGCTGCATGGCTTGGCTTACGTGAGCCTGATCACTGCCGCTCAAGCGCCCCCACAGCGAGTTATGCGGGCTGCGACCATAGGCAACCAACTGGCGCACGCTGACGCCTTCGGGCACTGGCAACACTTGCGGCAAGAACGCGATCTGCCGTGCCAACTTCCGGGCAGACAGGCTGGCATAGGCCTGGCCATCCAGGGTCAACTCGCCCTGGGTCGGCTTGAGGATGCGCGCGAAGGCCTTGAGCAAGGTGGACTTGCCGCAGCCATTAGGGCCGATCAACGCGGTGACCTTGCCGGCGGGCGGTGCAAAGGACAGACCTTGCACGATACGGCTGGCGCCGTAGCCGATGTCCAGCTCGCGTGCCTGGAGAATACTCATGTCATCAACCCTTGAACCGTGCCAGCAACCAAAGAAAATACGGCGCGCCGATCACCGCCGTAAGCACCCCGGCGGGGATTTCGCTGGGCGCGATCAGCGTGCGCCCCAGCGTATCGGCGAGCACCAGCAGCAACGCGCCGATCAGCATCGCGGCCGGCAGCAGGTACTGGTGATGCCCGCCCACCAGCCGCCGCGCCATGTGCGGCGCGACCAGGCCGATAAAGCCAATCGGACCGATCACCCCCACGCCCAGGCTGGTGAGCAACACCGCGCAGGCCATCGCCGACCAACGCGTACGGCTCAGCGCGGTGCCCAGGCTGTGGGCCGCCTCATCGCCCAAGGCGATCAGGTTGAGCGGCTTGGCCAGGCACAGGCCCACGGGGATCAATACGAGGAACGGCAACACCAGCGCCACATGGTGCCAGTTGCGACTCCACAGGCTGCCGGTCAGCGCAAGCAGCGCGGTGTTGATATCCAAGGGGTGAGAGAGGATCAGAAACTCGGTGACGCTGGACAAGGTCACCGCAATCGCCACTCCGGACAACGCAAAGCGCACCCCGGAAAAACTCACGCCGGTGTTGTACAGCGCCAGCAGCAACGCGCCGCCGGCCCCGCCGAGGCAAGCCACCAGCGGCAGCCAGGCAATCGGCAGGTGTGGCCAGCCGATGATCGCCACGGTCAGCGCCAACCCGGCGCCTTGGGTCACGCCGAGGATCTCCGGCGAGGCCAGCGGGTTGCGGATCACGCCCTGCACAATCGCCCCGGCCAGGCCGAAGGCCGCACCCGCGAGGATCGCGATCAGGCTGCGCGGCAGGCGGTGGTTCCACACTTCGAAGTCGAGGGCGTCGTGGGCCAGCAGGCGTTCCAGAACGGTGTGCGGCGTGAGCCACAGCGTGCCGGCGCTGAGGCTGACCCCGGTTGCCAGCAGCAACAGGCCGAGCAGCATCCACAGGCGCAGTCGTGGGCGGATCATAGGGCGCGCCTGGCAAGAAAGAGGAAAAACGGTGCGCCGATCAGCGCGGTGACCACCCCCGCCGGCGTTTCCACCGGGAAGGCCACGGCGCGGCTGAGCAGGTCGGCCCCCAGCACGATCACCGCGCCCAATGCGGCGCTCAGCGGGATCAGCCAGCGGTAGTCATTGCCCAGGAACTGACGCAGGATATTCGGCGCGATCAGCCCGACAAACCCGATCGGCCCCACCGCACACACGCTGGCGCCCACCAGCAGCAAACTGGCGACAAACACTTGCAGACGCAGGCTGGCGATGCCCACGCCCAACGAGCGCGCGGCGTCTTCGCCAAGGTTGATCAGGTTCAGGCGCGGCGCACACCAGAGTGCCCACAGGCCGCCGATCAAGGTGCACGGCCAGAGCAACTGCACCTGCGCAGCGCCGACATTGGCCAGGGAGCCGGCCAGCCAGTTGAGTACACTTTGCGCCTGGGCCTCGACCAGGATCACCGTGAGCCGGGTCAAGGCCGCGCACAACGCCGCCACGGCCACGCCGGCCAATACCAGGCGGCCCTGGGCCGTGGTCGGCGACCAGGCACCGCCGAGGCTGAACACCGTGATCCAGGCCAGCGCGCCGCCCAGGCAGGTCATCAACAGCGCACCACCGGCAAAGGGCAGTGCGACCAGGCCGGTGGAAAACAGCGCCAGTCCCAATGCGGCGCCCGCCGTCACACCAAACAGGGACGGCGACGCCAGACGATTGCGCGTAATGCCCTGCATCAGCGCGCCGGCGAGGCCCAGGCAGGCGCCGACCAACGCGGCACACACGGCCCGTGGCACACGCAACTGGGCGACGATATAGGCCATGTTGCCGCCAACGCTGCCCTGGTGCACCAGGTCATTCCAGGCATCCGTCGCCGTCAGGGTGAAGGGTGACCAGCTGTACAGCGACAGCCAGAACAACACGGCACCCAACAGCAGAATGCCAATGGCGGCGAAACTGCGTTGCACGGTTATTGGCTCAATACGGCTTTGCCGCCTTTAAGAATCGCCAGCGCGTCCTCGGCGATCTGCTCCGACGCCAGCACGCCACGGTTGCGTGCCCAGCTGTCGCCATCCACTTCGGCCACGTGCTGATTGCGCACGGCGCCGAGCACTTGCCACAACGGCTGCTTGCTCCAGCTGTCGACGATGCTGGGGCGACGGTAATGACCGACCAGCAACCAGCCCGGATCGAGGGCCAGCAATTGTTCCAGGCTGACGAACTCGGTGGGTGCGGCATTGGCGCGTACCGCTGGGACTTTC
Source organism: Pseudomonas sp. FBCC-B1565 (assembly GCF_059133265.1). Classification (NCBI taxonomy): domain Bacteria; kingdom Pseudomonadati; phylum Pseudomonadota; class Gammaproteobacteria; order Pseudomonadales; family Pseudomonadaceae; genus Pseudomonas; species Pseudomonas sp. FBCC-B1565. The sequence goes on along the minus strand of NZ_CP101438.1, from coordinate 2,194,754 downwards.
AGGCCGATGGCCTCAAGCACGCTGCCGGCGTAGGAGTCCGGGCCATGCACGGAGAAGCTGTCCTCACGCGCCACACCAAACAACACGCTGGCGCCGGCCGGGATCTGTTGTGCAATGGCCTTAAGGTTTTCACGGTTCTTCTGGATACGCGCCTCCATCTGCGCACTCTTGCCGAGGGCCTTGCCGATCAGCTCGGCGGATTTGAGGCTGCCCTGGTAATCCTCGCCACGGGACGGCAACAGCAAGGTCGGCGCGATGCTCGCCAGGTCGCTGTACAGCGCCTGGTGGCGATTGAGATCAGCGACGATCAGGTCGGGCTTGAGCCGGGCGATTTCCTCGATGCTCGGCTGCGAACGCAGGCCCACCGACTTCCACTGGCCGATGGCCTGGCGTACGCGGGGCAACACGCGGTTGGCATCGCCATCATCGGCGGCGCCGACCGGGGTGACGTCAACGGCGGCCAGGCTGTCGAGAAAGGAAAACTCCAGCACCACCACGCGCTTGGGGGCATCGGGCAGATGCACGGCGTGCTGGCCATCGTTGAGGTCGATGGGGGCGGCGCTCAGCAGGCTGGACGAGAACGCCAAGACACAGGCGGCCAGGGTGGGGATGGAACGCAGCATTCGCATGACAAGGACCTCGGCGTTAACACACCCCAGCTAGACAGGCCGGGGAAAACGGCGGGTACTATTCCATATCGGGGCGGCGTGATCAAAAAACATTCTCATTTAAGACCTGCTCGGCCATGTGGATGCTGGGCTGTGCGGTGAGCGGGCCTCTGTGGTGAGCGGGCTTGCCCCGCGTTGGGTGGCGAAGCCGCCCCAAAACCTGGCACCGCGTTCTACCTGGCACGATGTGATGTTCTTGTTGGGGCTGCTGCGCAGCCCAGCGCGGGGCAAGCCCGCTCACCACGGGAAGCGCGCTCACCACAGAGGCTCGCTCACCACAGCAAGCCCCGTGTCAGAAGTCGACGGTGGCCGACAGCAGGTAGGTGCGCGGCGTCGACAGGGTCAGCCCCGGCTCGCTGTCATCCGATGCACCGGCCGAGCTCCAGTAGCGTTTATCGGCGACGTTCTCCACGTTCGCCCGCAGGGTGATGTGCTTGTCATCCACCTTGAAGCCATATCGTGCGCCGACGTCGAGGCGGTTCCAGGCGTCGATTTCCTTGACGTTGGACTGGTCCAGGTACTGTGAGCTGGAGTAGATGCCACGGCTGGTCAACGTCAGGCCTTCCAGGCCCGGCACGTCCCATTCGGCGCCGAGGTTGACGTTGTACTTGGGCGTCGCCGGCGCGCGGTTGCCGTCCCAGGTGCCATTGGTGGTGTCTTTGAGTGTGCTGTCGATGTACATCACCCCACCCAGCAGGCGGAAGCCCTTGAGTGGCTCGCCGAACACGCTCAACTCCACGCCGGAGTTCTCACGCTTGCCATTGGGCCCGAACAGCCGCGTGGTCGCATTGGTTTCATAGGCCGGCTGCTTGATGCGAAACACGGCGGCGGTCACCGCGAAGGCACCGGCATCGTACTTGGCACCCACTTCCACCTGGCGGCTGATGAACGGCGGGAAGATCTCGTCTTCGTTTCTCGAGGTCGACGGCGCGATCTTGCCCTGGCTCAGGCCTTCCATGTAATTGGCGTACAACGACAGCTTGTCGGTGGCCTTGAACAGGAGGCCGCCCGACGGCGACACCTTTTCTTCGTCATAGGCGGTGTCGCCTTTGATTCCGTCGCTCCAGTCAGTCACCTTGACCCGCTGCCAGCGCGCACCGAGGGTGAGCAACAGGCGGTCGTCGAAAAAGCCCAGGGTGTCGGACAAGGCCACGCCACTGAATTTGTTTTCGGTATAGACCTTGGGATCGAAGCGAGTCGGCCGTGACGGCGTCTGCGACTGCACCGGGTTGTAGAGATTGCTCGACGGCGCCGTATACCGCGCACCGCCGTTGGTGAAGTCCATGTCGAAGTAGCTGGCGGCCAGGTTGACCTCATGGCTCACCGGCCCGGTGTGGAACCAGTTGCGCACGCCGGCGGTATAGGTGCGCACGTTTTCATCACGGGTGAAGTCCCGCGGCTGCACGCTGAAATCGCCGGCCGCATTGGTCACTGAAACCGCGTGGCGCAGGAAGTCGTGGTTGCTTTTGCGCGCGCCCACGCCACCGTAGAGCATCACGTTGTCGCTGAGGTCGTACTCGGCGTTGACCGTACCAAAGGTGTCATTGGTGCGCGCCTTGCTCCACGACTGCGCATAGTTGCGGCGCACATCGTTGGCACTCGGTACCGGCGCAGCGGCCGCCACCTGCACGCGCTCCTGCGGGGCATCAGTGTCGCGCTCGGTATGGCCGATATCGGTGGAAAGGCGCAGGCGCTCGCCGCGAAAATCCAGGCCCAGCACGGCCATTTCGCGGTCGACGCTCTGGTGGTCCCAGGCGGTGTCGCCGGACTGCTTCACGCCGTTGAAGCGAATGCCGTACTGGTTGTCCTCGCCAAAGCGTCGGCCAATGTCGACCGCGCCGCCGGCCTGGCTGTCGGACGCCCAGTTGCCGGTAAACGAGTTGATGTCCTTGTCGGTGGCGCGCTTGGGCACCACGTTGATCCCGCCGCCGACGCTGCCACGCGGCGAGATGCCGTTGATCAACTGGCTCGGGCCTTTGAGGATGTCGACGCGGTCGGCCATTTCCATGTCGATGGTGTATGTCGGCAGCACGCCGTACAGGCCGTTGTAGGCCACGTCACTGTTGAAAAGGCTGAACCCGCGAATGGTGAATTGCTCGTAGCGCCCACCGGCCGGGTTGGTGGCGCGCACCGAGGGGTCGGCGCTGATCAGGTCGCCGAGGGTGCGCGCCTGCTGGTTCTTCACCGCTTCCTGGGTGTAGGTGGTGATGCTGAACGGGGTCTCCATGAAGTCCCGCGTGCCCAGCATGCCCTGCGCCGTGCGGCGCGCCACCTGGCCACCGGCGTAGGTGTCGCCGTCGTACAGGCCGGTGGTGCCGAGGATCGACGTGGGCGCCAACTCCAGGCTGCTGCCCTCCGGCACCGGCACCAGCATGTAGGCCTGCTCACCCATGGCTTGCAGTTGCAGGCCGGAGCCTTGCAGCAGGCGGGCAAAGCCCTCCTCCACGCCGTATTCGCCGGACAGGCCAGTGCTGCTGCGCCCGCTGACCAGCGCCGGGTCCACCGACAGGTTGACCCCCGACAGCCCGGCAAAACGCGTCAGCGCCGCACTCAGGCTGCCCGCCGGCACTTGGTAACTGCGGCGGACGGCGGTGTCTTCGGCGTAGCTGACGGCGGCGAAAAACGGGCTGGCGCTGAGGCTCAGCATCAGGCTCAGTTTGAGCAAGGGGCGGACTGCGGGCATTGGCGGAAGCTCTCGATGTTGTTCACTTGCCTGGAATGACAGGCGAGGTGAAAAAAAGGGACAGCCTTCAGCCAATTTTTTCGCTTACCACACTGCGATCGTTGAATCCGTCCTTGGCTCCGTTCCGCCGCACAATACACCACTGACCGGATCACGCAGGATGATCTGCCCACGCCCGTAGTCGGTGAGGTCGCTGACGATCTGCACCTGATGCCCGCGCCGCGCCAGGGCATTGGCCAGGTCACTAGAGGCACCGTGTTCGATGCCGACCTTCATGTCGCCCAGCCATTGCCAGCGCGGCGCGTCAAGGGCCGCTTGCGGGTTGAGGCCGAAGTCCACCAGGTTCATCACCATCTGCACATGACCCTGGGGTTGCATGTAGCCGCCCATCACGCCGAATGGGCCGAGGGCCTGTCCGTCCTTGGTGAGGAAGCCGGGGATGATGGTGTGGAAGGTTTTCTTGCCCGGTGCCAGGCAGTTGGCGTGGCTCGGATCGAGGCTGAATTCCTGCCCACGGTTCTGCAGGGCGATGCCGCTGTCGGGCAGCACCACGCCGGAGCCGAAGCCGTGGTAGTTGCTCTGGATGAACGAGACCATATTGCCCTCGGCATCCGCCGTGGCCAGGTACACCGTGCCGCTGGCATGGGGGTCGCCGGGCTTGGGCGGCTGCGCCTGTTCGCCGATCTGCCCACGGCGGCGGGTGCTATAGGCATCGCTGAGCAGGTCGGCGACGGCCACGCGCATGTGCAGCGGGTCGGTGATGTAGTGCAGGCCATCGCTGTAGGCGAGTTTCATCGCTTCCAACTGGCGGTGCCAGGTCTGCTGGCTGTCGCGGTGATCGAAGCTGAAGCCTTCGAGGATTTTCAACGCCATCAGCGCCACCAGGCCCTGGCCGCTGGGCGGGATTTCCCAGACGTCCACCCCCCGGTAGTTGATGTGGATCGGGTCCACCCATTGGGCGCGATAATCCTGGAGGTCGCTGGCGCGCAGGTAGCCGCCACTGGCCTTGGAATGGGCATCCAGGCGTTCGGCCAGGGCGCCGCGATACAGGCTTTCGCAACGGGTCGCGGCGAGTTCTTCCAAGGTGCGCGCCTGGGCCGGGTTGCGGAATATCTCACCGGCCCGTGGCGCACGGCCGTCGATCAGGAACGTGTCGAACCAGGCGTCCAGGGCCGAGTCGCGATGGGGGCTGAATTCATCCAGCGCGACCTGCCATAGCTGCGCGATCACCGGCGACAACGGGAAGCCGTCACGTGCCAGGCTGATAGCGGGTTGCAGCAACTCGGCAAACGGCAATTTGCCGAAGCGCTCGGACAGCTCGGCCCAGGCCGAGGGGCAACCGGGCACGGTGACCGGTGTCCAGCCATACAGCGGCATGCGGTCATGCCCCGCCGCCTTGACCGCCTCGATACTCAAGGCCGCCGGCGCGTGGCCGTTGCCATTCAGGCCGTGCAACCGGCCCTTGCACCAGACCAACGCGAACGCATCGCCGCCCAAGCCACAGCCGGTGGGCTCCACCACCGTGAGCGCGGCCGCCGTGGCAATCGCCGCGTCGATGGCGTTACCGCCCTGTTGCATGATCTGGATACCGGCCTGGGCCGCCAGGGGCTGGGACGCCGCAACCATGCCGCGACGGGCAAATACGCTTTGGCGTTGCGAGGGATAGGGGTACTCGTGAGCAGAAAATTTCAACATGGCAAAGGCTCTTCCACACAAGGTTTCGGGTCATAACACACGGCTGAGAAACGCTCGGGTCCGCGGGTGGCTGGGGTGGCTGAAGATCTGTTCCGGCGGCCCTTGCTCGATGAGTTCGCCCTGGTCGAGCACCACCACGCGGTCGGCGACTTCACGGGCAAAGCCCATTTCGTGGGTGACCACCACCATGGTCATGCCCTCCTCGGCCAGCTCCTTCATCACCTGCAGCACCTCACCGACGGTTTCCGGGTCGAGGGCGCTGGTGGGCTCGTCGAACAGCATGGCCTGGGGTTTCATCGCCAGGGCGCGGGCAATCGCCACGCGCTGCTGCTGGCCGCCGGAAAGCATCGACGGGTAGTGGCCGGCCTTGTCCGCCAGGCCGACCCGCGCCAGCAATCCACGGGCTTGCTCCAGGGCTTCGGCGCGCGGTGTGCCAAGCACCTGGATCGGCGCTTCGATGATGTTTTCCAGCGCGGTCATGTGCGGGAACAGGTTGAAACGCTGGAACACCATGCCGATGTCGCGGCGCTGACGCGCGATGTTGCGCTCCGAATCACGCACCAGGCTGCCGTCGCTGCGCTCGCGATAGCCCATGGCACGACCGTTGACGCGGATGCGCCCGCCCTGGATGTCTTCCAGCAGGTTGATGCAGCGGATAAAGGTGGTCTTGCCCGAGCCGGAGGCGCCGATCAGCACCACCACTTCGCCGCGCCGCACTTGCAGGGAGATGCCCTTGAGGATCTGCAGCGTGCCGAACGACTTGTGGATGTCCAGCGCCTCGATGATCAGTTCTTCACTCTGGTGCGCCATGGTTATCGTCCCCTCAGCAGTTTCAAGGTGCTGCGCCCGAACATGCGGCTGGACGCCGGTGGCGGCGCGGATGGCCGGTCGGACTGGCCGAAGCGCGCCTCCAGCCAGCGCTGGAAAAAACCCCACAAGGTGGTGAGCATCAAGAAGTAAATCGCGACCACCAGGTACAACTCGAACACGCGGAACGTCGCCGAGGTGACCATCTGCGTGCTGAGCAGCAACTCCTGCACGCCGATCACGCTGACCAGGGTGGTGTTCTTGAGCATCACGTTGAACTCATTGCCCAGCGGCGGCACGATCACGCGGAACGCCTGGGGCAGCACGATGCGCCGCATCAGCTTGGCAAAGCCCATGCCCAGGGAGCGCCCGGCTTCGTACTGGCCCTTGTCCACCGCACCGATGCCGGCGCGGATAATCTCGGCCATGTACGCGCCTTCGTTCAAGCCCAGGGCAATGATCGCCGCCTGGATATTGCCGGGGATGACCAGGCCGAACAGCGCGATATCCTCGAAGCGGAAAATCCCGCCCGCTGCCAACGCGGTGTACAGGAATACGATCTGCACCAGCAGCGGCGTACCGCGCATCAGCCACACATAAAAACGTACCGGCAAGTGCAACAGCGGGTTCTTCGACAAGCGCAGCAGCGCCGCCGCCAACCCCAGCACACAGCCCAGCAGCATCGCCGACACCGCGATCAGGCAGGTCAGCCACAGCCCGGTGAGGTACACCCCGCTCGGCTGCAACAGGTACTGCCAGAACACATCCCAATTGAAATTCATCGCCGGTGTGCCTCAGTCGAGTGTGTCGCTGCTGACATGCCACTTGTTCAGCAACTGGACGTAGCTGCCGTCGCTGCGCATGTCGCTGATCACTTGCTGCACGGCGGCGCTGAGTTGCGGATCATCTTTGCGCATGCCCAGACCGGTGAGGATGCGGCTGAACGCTGGCACGCCTTCCTGGAACAGCTCCGGGGCCATCGCCGCGTAATAACCGGCGGTTTCCACGGTGGTGCCGTAGGCATCAACCTGGCTGATGCGCAGGGCCTGGAAGGCGTCGGTATCGGTGTTGTACACCACCAGTTTCATCGGTGGTTTGCCGGCCTTGGCCAGGCTGTCGTTCTGCGCGTCCAGCAGGGTCTTGATGGTAGAGCCGTTGAGCACCGCGACCTTGTGCCCGGAGAGATCATCCAGGCTCTTGATGCCCTTGGGGTTGCCCTTGGGCACCACCACCGACTGGCTGGAATACATGTAGTTGACGATGTCGATCACCTGGCGCCGTTCGGGTTTGTCGAACAGTTGGTCGACAATCATGTCGCACTGCTGGGCGAGCAGCGCCGGCACCAGGCCAGAGAACGGAATCACCCGCCACTGCACCTGTTTGTCGCCCAGGCGCTTGGCGATCTCCAGGCCCAGGTCGACGGTGAGCCCGCGGGGTTTCTGTGCTTCATCGAAGGACACCAGAGGCGGTGAATCCATCCCCGAGCAATAGGTGAGTTTGTCGACGTTCTTCAGGCGCTCCGGCACCTGGGGCGCGGCGACGGCCCATTGGGTACAGAGGCCGAGGGAGACAGCCACCAGCAAGGCGCGGTGTTTATGCATGACCAGACACTCCAGTTCGTTGATTAACGGGGCAGGACTCAACGTCAACACACAGCAGGTGTTTCTTATTGTTGTTGTTCGCTTTGCAGGAACTGGATCAGCGCCGGCACGGTGCCTTCGATATGTTCGCGCACCACGGCTTCGGCGCGGGCGGCGTCACCGGCACGGATCGCGTCGAGAATCACCGCGTGTTCCTGGCGGGCACTGAGAGGTTTTTCGCCGTGTTGCAACCACAGGCGCATCGGCGCTTCGACCAGTGAGTACAGCGCCGAGATCTGCTTCATCAGGCGCGGGCGGCCACTAAGGCTGCACAGGTATTCGTGGAAGGCACGGTGGCGACTGACCCAGGCGGCGCTGTCGTCACGGTAGTCGTCCATCGCGTCGAGCAAGCGCTCCAGCGCGGCCAACTGGCGCTCGCCGATGCGCCCCACCGCTACGCGCACCGCCAGGCCTTCGAGGGCGCTGCGCATTTCGAACACTTCGTGCAGTTCATCGATATCCAGGCCGCTGACGATGGCACCGCGATTGGGCCGCAAGTTCACCAGGCCCTGGGCGTCCAGGCGGCGAAAGGCTTCGCGCACCGGCATGCGGCTCATGCCGATCTCGCTGGCGATGTCTTCGGCGATCAGACGGTCGCCTTTGCGGTAACGACCGCCGCAAATGGCATCGAGCAGGAAGTTGTAGGCCTCCTCCTCGGCAGTGAGGGGCTGGCGGTCAACGTAAGCGGGGGCAAATTGCATCGGCAGCACCTTTTGAATTTTTGTATCCAATTATCCATGGATACGAAAAAGCAGGATGTGTGCCAAGTGAAGTCATGATGAGCCAAGCGCTTGATTCGAATGAAATAGACCCGTTCGTCACCGGAAAACATGAAGCGATCGTGCAGAAGCCCGCTACCTAACCGCTCAGAAAACGCCCCATCAGTGGGCAGAAGTAACAAGCGAGGGCACGCCCGGGAATGCCTCACTCGCAGACGGCAGCTCACTCATGCGTATGACCGCCAGTGGACGGCCACACGCGGCCGCTCACTGTGGCCATTGCTCAAGCAGTATCGAGACGAATTTTTCCGCCGCAGGCGAAAGCGATGAGCCTCGGCGGTAGACCAAGCCCAAAGAACGGTTAACCACTGGCTCGATCAACGGGACGCTGACCAAGGTGGGATGATCATCAGCCGGCATGGCCAGGCTTGGCATCGCCGAAACCCCCAGGCCGGCCTCCACCAGGCCCAATGAAGTCGAAAGGTGCTGGACTTCATAGAACCATTGCGGCCGCCAACTCAAACCCGATAGAGCGTGGTCGAGCAGCATGCGGTTGCCGCTCAAACGCCCTACCCCGATAAGGCGGTAATCGCTCAATTCAGACCAGGTGACCGAACTGCGACCTGCCAGCTCGTGATCACGCCGGCACGCCAATACAAAGGGCTCACTGACCAATGGCACGAACTCAATGTCCGGATGCTGCCCACTCATCATGTTGATACCGAAGTCGGCTTCCCCGCGCAGTACCGCTTCAAGGCCCTCATTCGCACTCAAATCCAGCAGACGTATGCGGATTTTTGGATAGCGCTCGTTGTACAGACGGATCACTGAAGGCAGGAAATAGAACGCGGCGGTAGGGATACACGCCAGGGTTACACGACCGATCTGGCGTTCGGCCAGTTCACGGATATTAAGAATCGACTCGTCGAAGTCATCCAGCAACCGGCGCGCCTTGGGAAGAAAGTCACGCCCGACGCTGGTAAGGCTGACTTTGCGGGTGGTGCGATCCAGCAACGCCGTGCCCAGCCCCTCTTCCAGTTTTTTTATCCGCCGGCTGAGTGCAGGTTGAGACAGATGCAAAGCATCGGCCGCTTCGTGAAAGCTACCCAATTCGGCGATTTTCACGAAAGATCGGATGTCGTTTAGCTCATAGTCCATGTCCAGTCTCGTCAGCCAAGGAAATAGGGAAGTCGTTTAGCGCACTTTTATCATTCGCCAAACGCAATAATAACGTCAATTTTTGCATTGGAAACATTTTTCAAAGCTTGAGACTCTTGCTCCCAGAGCATCAATTACCTCGATTGATCAACAAGAGTCAGTATTATGCAAAGAATCCCCTGTGTGCTGATGCGCGGTGGTACCTCCAAAGGTCCGGTTTTTCTCGACTGGGATTTGCCGTCGTCCATCGAGGCCCGCGACGAACTGCTACTCAACCTGATGGGCTCCGGTCATGAACTGGAGATCGACGGAATCGGCGGTGGCAGCCCGCAAACCAGCAAGGTTGCGATTGTCAGCCCTTCACTGCACCCGGATGCGGACGTTGATTACTTGTTTGTCCAGGTGATGGTTTCGCAGCGCAGAGTCGACAGCGCACCTAATTGCGGCAACATGCTGTGTGCGGTTGGCCCGTTCGCCATCGAACAGGGCCTGGTCAAAGCCACCCCCGGACGCACCCGTGTGCGCATTCGCAACGTCAACACCGGGACCTTCATCCATTCCGAGGTGTACACACCGGATGGCAAAGTCAGTTATGAGGGCGATACCGCCATTGATGGTGTGCCCGGCACCGCGGCGCCGGTGCAACTGACCTTCCTGGATGCAGCCGGCAGCAAGACGGGCAAACTCTTTCCCACCGGCAACACGCAGGACGTCATTGATGGCATTGCGGTGACCTGTATCGACATGGCCATGCCCATGGTGCTCGTCGAAGCCAGTCAACTGGGCAAGCGTGGCGATGAGAGCCCAGCGGAACTGGACGCCGATAAAGAATTCCTGCGACGCCTTGAGACGCTGCGGCTGAAGGCCGGCCTGGCCATGGGCCTGGGCGATGTCAGCGGCAAAGTGATTCCCAAGCCGGTGCTGGTCTCGCCCGCGAAAGCTGGCGGTACGATTCAGGTTCGCTATTTCATGCCGCACAACTGCCACCGCGCGCTCGCCATTACCGGCTCGATTGGTCTGGCCACCGCGTGCGTGATAGAAGGCAGCATCGTCGCGCAGATGCTTGGCGGGGTCAGCACGCCGCGTCGTGAAGCGGTGCGTATCGAACACCCAAGCGGCGGGATTGATGTCGTATTGTCCTACACCGGCCGCAATGGTGAGACAATTCAAGCGTCCGTCGTACGCACCGCGCGCAGGCTGTTCTCCGGTTACGTCTACGCCACTGAGTCACAGCGCCTCGCCGGATAATTCCGGCGGTCGTTGGCATTTTTGCATCCGCACAATTCTAAAAATGGGTGATGCCATGAAAGTTGTTAAATCGCTCTACTTCCAGATCCTCTGCGCCGTGGTGCTGGGCATTGTGGTTGGGCATTTCTGGGCTCAGCAGGCCATCGCACTCAAACCACTGGGTGATGCGTTCATCAAGCTCATCAAGATGATGATTGCCCCCGTGGTGTTCTGCACCATCGTCACCGGCATCGCCGGAATGAGCGACAAACGCTCGCTCGGACGCCTGCTCAGCAAGACCATGCTGCTGTTTTTTGGCCTTACGGTGATCAGCCTGGTCATTGGCCTGGTGGCGGTATACGTGTTCCAGCCGGGCGTCGGCATGAACATTGATCCCACCCAACTGAGCACCAAAGGCTTGGCCCAGTACACCGAGTCGGCGGCAAAGCTTGGGGTTGTGGAGTTCTTCATGCACATCATCCCCGAAACCTTCGTGGGTGCCTTCAGTAAGGGGGAAGTGCTGCCGGTGCTCTTTATTGCGGTGTTATCCGGGTTTGCCTTGTCATCCCTGGGCGAGCGTGGCAAGCCGGTACTCGACGTACTCGAAGCCGCTTCGCAGATGGTCTTCAAGATCTTCGCGTACCTGATGCGTTTTGCCCCGGTCGGAGCCTTCGGCGCCCTGGCGTTCACCGTGGGTCAGTACGGCATCACTTCGCTGGGTTCGCTGGCGAAGTTGATCATGACCTTGTACATCGCCTGCGGCTTCTTCGTGTTCGTGATCCTGGGCAGCATTTGCCGTAGCAACGGCTTCAGCCTGTGGAAACTGTTGCGCTACTTCCGTGAAGAATTCCTGGTGGTGCTGGGCACGTCCTCCACGGAACCGGTCATGCCACGCATGCTGGAAAAACTCGAAGCGCTGGGCTGCAAGAAAGGCGTCGTGGGCCTGGTACTCCCCACCGGCTACTCGTTCAACCTGGACGGTACGGCCATTTACCTGTCGTTGGCGGCGATTTTCATTGCCCAGGCCTGCAACATTGACCTGAGCCTGACGCAAATCATCACCATGCTGGCGATCATGCTGTTGTCCTCCAAAGGTGCCGCCGGCGTGACGGGCAGCGGGTTCGTCGCGCTCGCTTCGACCTTGACGGTCATTCACGACATCCCGTTGGCCGGCCTGGCGCTGCTGATCGGGGTTGACCGCTTCATGTCCGAGGCGCGCGCCCTGACCAGCCTGGCCAGCAACGCCGTCGCGACGGTAGTGATTTCCCTATCGGAAAATGCCTGCCATCGCGAAACGCTGCACCGGATGCTCGACGCAAAACCCTCTGCGACGCCGGTAGAAGCCTGGGAAGACCTGAAAGTCCCCAAGCGCGTTTAACAATCACCGGGCAACGCCCCTCCCTGACTTGACCCCTCCTCCGCCAGGCGTCTTTGGCCGCCCGGCGGATCAGGGCGCGTGCGCCTCGGCGTCAGCCACTATTACGATAACAACAAGAGAATCGTCCTATGCTCGCTTTCCTTGGCCTGGCCATGGTGGTCGTATTTACCGTCCTCATCATGACGAAGCGTTTGTCGCCAATCGTCGCGCTCACCGTTGTACCTATCGTCTTCGCGGTGATTGGCGGTTTCGGTGGCACCACCGGCAAGATGATGCTCGACGGCCTGAAAATGGTCGCACCGTCTGCCGCACTGCTGTTGTTCGCGATCCTGTTCTTTGGCCTGATGATCGACGCAGGCTTGTTCGACCCGCTGATCCGCAAGATCCTCAAGCGGGTCAATGGCGACCCGATGAAGATCGCGGTCGGCACTGCCCTGCTGTCCTTGCTGGTCGCACTCGACGGCGACGGCACCACGACCTACATGATCACCTGCGCAGCGATGCTGCCGCTGTATAAGCGCATCGGCATGAACCCGATGATCCTGGCGACCATTTCCATGCTGTCGCTGAGCATCATGAGCGGCATGACCCCCTGGGGCGGCCCCGCGACACGGGCTATTGCCGCGCTGGGCCTGGATGCCGGCGAATACTTCGTGCCGTTGCTGCCGACCATGATCGGCGGCGCCCTGTGGGTGATCTTCACCGCCTTCCTGCTGGGACGTGCCGAGCGCAAGCGGATCGGCAATGTCCAACTGCAGAGCGGTGGCGGCGATTGCTACATCAACGCGATTCTTGAGGACACCCCCCACAAGCGTCCGAAACTGGCCTACGTCAACCTGGTGCTGGTCATTGCGGTGATGGCGGCCCTGGTGATGGGGTTGATGCACTCCGCGATCCTGTTCCTGATCGGCTTTGTGCTCGCGCTGATGATCAACTACCCGCAATTGGACATTCAGAAAGAACGCATCCTGGCGCACTCGGGTAACGCCATGACCGTGGTGTTGCTGGTATTCGCCGCCGGGATCTTTGCCGGGATTTTTTCCGGCACAAAGATGGTGGACGCCCTGGCACAGACCCTCGTCGACTGGATCCCGCCATCCTGGGGCCACCTGTTTCCATTGGTGGTGGCGATCACCAGCATGCCGCTGACGTTCGTGCTGTCCAATGACGCCTACTATTTTGGCGTGGTGCCGATCCTGGCCAATGCCGCCGCGGCGTATGGCATCGACCCGGTTGAAATTGCGCGCGCCTCGATCCTGGGGCAACCCGTCCACCTCATGAGCCCGCTAGTGGCCTCGACCCTGTTGCTGGTGGGCATGGTCGATCGCGATATCGGCGACTTCCAGAAGGCCACCGTCAAATGGGCAGTGCTGACCTCGCTGGTCGTCACCGCGCTGGCCTTGTTGACCGGGGCCATCAGCCTGTTCACCTGATCCACCCACAACCTCTGCTGTCTTTCAGCGCGCCTCGCTCACGGGGCGCGTGTCGCCCTGCACCCCAAATAACAACAAAGAGTCATTTGCCATGAACCCTATGTATGCCCGTCGGGCTTTGTTTTGCGCGTTAGGCCTGGTACCCGTCGCAGGAGCCAACGCCGAAGGTTTTATTGATGACAGCAAACTCAAGCTGCAACTGCGCAACGTGTATTTCAACGAGAACTTTCGCGACGAGCACGGCTTGAGTGCGCGAGCCGCCAGAACGGCAAAAAGCGAGCGTACCGAGTGGGCCCAGGGATTTCTGCTGGACTATCAGTCCGGATTTACGCCGGGCACCCTCGGCTTTGGCGTGGACGCCCTGGGGCTGTATGGCGTGAAGCTCGATTCAGGGCGCGGCCGCAGTGGCACCGGGCTCATGCCGGTGCACGATGACGGGCGAGCGGCCGACGAGTTCGCCAGCGCCGGCGCAACCGCAAAGGCCAGGTTCGCCAAAACCACGGTCAAGTACGGCACCTTGCTGCCCAAGACGCCGGTGCTGATTTACAACGATGCACGCTTGTTACCCCAGACCTACCAGGGCACCCAGGTCAGCAGCACCGACATCGACAACCTGACCGTCACCGGCGGGCACCTGGACCGTTTCAAACTACGCGACTCCACCAACAGCGTGCCGATCGTGCCCGACGGCTACAGCGGGGAAAAATCGGGAGATTTCAACTACGCCGGGGCTGAGTACAAATGGGGCAAAAACCTTCGCTTGAGTTATTTCTACGGGGAACTCGAGAACTTCTACCGACAGAACTTTGCCGGCATCCAGCACGACCTGCCACTGGCCGGTGGTGTGCTGACCAGCGACCTGCGCTACTTCAACAGTGTTGATAGCGGCGCTGGCTACGCGGGCAAAATCGACAATGACATGTTCAGCGGCCAGTTGTCCTACGTGATCGCAGGCCATACCGTCGGAGGGGGCTACCAGACCCTTCGCGGAGATGCCGGTCTGCCCTACATCAGCGGCGCCACCGTCTACTCATTCAGCAACGCCGGTATCGGCAAATTCATCGAGGAGGACGAGAAGACCTGGATGCTCAACTACGGCTACAACTTCGCCGCCGTCGGCGTACCCGGCCTGACCTTCTCGGCACGCTACCTGAGCGGCAATGACGGCAAGTCCACGACCACGGTCAAGGAATGGGAGCGTGATACCGAGCTGGCCTACGTGGTGCAGGCCGGCACGTTCAAGGGGCTGGGGGTGCGTATGCGCAACTACGTCTATCGCTCTGAATTCTCCCGGGGCCGCGATAGCAACCGCCTCTACCTCACCTATGACATTGCCCTCTGGTAAGTCGACGATCGCGGCCCTTGCGGCCGCTTTCCTTCAGGTTAAGGTGAGGACATCCCAACATGCAGTTCAAGAACAAATACTGATTCTGCCGGTGACCCTGCCCGTTCATGGCCTGCTCAACTGGAGCGCTTACCTGTTCAAGGACAAGGCATTGTGATATCACTGCTTCCAAGGCCGCGGCCTGAAGCGGCGGTTCTGGAGAGCGGTCGATGAGGGTATTTGGCCTGGCAATACTCATCCCAACATGCGCCGTCAGCTATCTCATCTGCACGGGTGACACAGCAATAGCGCTGGCGGCCAGCTTCTTGTTCTATCTCAGTGCGGTCCTGCTCTACATGTATCCGTCGGTTTGCGTAGCCCTCCTCCACCCTGATCCTCCCCGTGCCTTACTCACGAAAAATCTCCTTGCGGGCTGGACCGTCATCGGCTGGTTCAAGGCCTATCGTTGGGCCCTTGCCGAACTGCGCCAACACGAAGCAAATGCACTCAAGCGCGGAGATAGAAAGTGATGGCCTATTGGCACTTCTTCAAAAGGCGCAGGTCAATCGTGCATCACTACCCACGTTAGTACGTCATCATGCACAGCTGGAAGAAAATATCGCTGACCGAGGGTCTGGAGCGGAGCCTGCCGGGGCACAAGGTCGATTGCGTTCTGATCAATGGCTGGACTGCTACCGTCTTTGTCAGGTCGCCAGAAACCGAATCAATGTTTTGTACAACGGGTATCAACCTGGCCAAGCTTGCAGACCGCTCGAGCGTGCAGCAGCTTGCAGACGAGATAACATTTGAGATTGATATGTCCAGGACCAGGAGCGCCGGCTAGCGCTCCCCCTGCTTGATCATTCAATTTCGCTGCAACAAGGTGTTAGGCGCGACGCCGAACGCTTTGCGGAACGCATGGCTGAAATGGGAGAAGTCAGAAAACCCGAAGTCCAGCGCGGCCTGCGAGATACTGCGCACCTGGCCGCGCTCGATCGCTTCACGGCTGGCATTCAGGCGTTCCCTCCAAATCTCGGCGGCGGGGGTTTTCTGGTACCGCGCGAACGCGCGCGTGACGGTGCGGGTGGACACATTGTGGGCTTGAGCGATGACCTCAATCGACAGGTCCGGCTCGGCCAGATGCCGTTGGATGTACTGCATGATGCGGCCGTAAAGGTCCAGTTCCTGGTGAGTGGCCTTCAGGTCCTGGAGTTCCAGGCTGATCACCAGAAGGTCGAGCAACGCCTCTGAATAGCGACTGGAGATGCCCTGATCCTGCAAGGATGCCGGGGTAATCGCTGCTTGGCGCAGCATTTCACGCAAGGGAATCACGCCGGGCCGCCGATCATCGAGAACCATCGCGGTGTGCTCCGCAATACGCGGCAGGCGTTCAGTCAGCAATGCCCGCGGAATACGCACCAGGTGATTTTCGGTACCACCGAGGCTGAATCGGAACGGTTGCGTTGCGTCATAAAGAAACAAATTGCCAGTGGCCAGGCTGGCTTTTCTTCCGCTCTGTTCAATTTGCCCATGACCGTTCCGGGCGAACCCCAGCCATAAATCGTCGGCCGGACCGCTACGCAGATGTTGCGCGGAACGCTCCCAGTAATGCAGGGGCGATGACAGTGAACAGATGTCCAGACGGCCTAAGGTATTGACCGCAAGCACACCATCGAAACTGCTCTGGGACAAGGGTTTGCTATCGGCCGCCAGGCAATGGCGGCAGACCACTTCTTTCCAGTAATCAAAGCGACGTGGTGCAGCAACAGCAAGGGTCGAATACTGAGTGCTTGGATTCATGGCACTGACCTCGGTACGGCAATACAGTTAGAGCTCGAAAAGGTGTTACCGGCTTTTCAGCGCTAGCAATTAATAGGCCAGACACATTGACGGTCGCCCTCACGTACTCATAGCGACTTCCTGCGCCCGAGCGTCCCCAATAAGAGGCAAACAGGCCTGGGCTTTCGACACGGGCGCACCAACGCCGATCACCGGAGGGGTCCCCCCCGGGGTTGTCTTTTCCAACCAAACGGTTGTCTCGACGAACCAAGCGGCCTCTCGCCGTCACGCCTAATTTCCACCTCACAGCAGCTCAACCCCCGCTGATGAGGCACGCCATGCATCGACACTGTTCACACCCTTTGGCTGATGCCTCCTGGCTCCTGCACAGGCGCGACCTCGTGCCTGAAGAGTCGGCTTATTGGTTGATCGAGTGGGGGGCCATGAAGCTGCTGCGCCGACGACAGACCGCCAAGCGCGACCCGTCGCCCAAGCACTGATGCCCACCCGTAGGCCTGAACGAAAATAACGAGGAGCTCAACATGGAATCTGCAATCGACACACATCTCAGATGCCCACGCACCCTGTCGCGCCGCGTGCCCGACGAGTACCAGCCGCCCTTTGCCATGTGGGTTGCACGCGCCGACGAGCAATTGGAACAGGTGGTGATGGCCTACCTCGGCGTGCAGTACCGAGGGGAAGCGCAACGCGAAGTCGCGCTCCAGGCCATGCGTCACATCGTCGGCAGCTTCAGCCTGGCCGATGGCCCGCAGACCCATGACGTGACCCACCACACCGACAACAGCGGCTTTGATAACTTGATCGTGGTCGGCTACTGGAAAGACCCGGCTGCTCACTGCCGCTGGTTGCGCTGTGCTGCGGTCAACGACTGGTGGGCCTCCCAGGATCGCCTCAATGACGGGCTAGGCTATTTTCGTGAAATCAGCGCACCGCGCGCCGAGCAGTTCGAGACACTGTACGCCTTCCAGGACAATCTACCTGGTGTCGGCGCCGTCATGGACAAGACCAGTGGCGAAATCGAAGAGCACGGTTACTGGGGCTCGATGCGCGACCGCTTTGCGATCTCCCAGACCGACTGGATGAAGCCCACGAGTGAGCTGCAAGTGATCAGCGGTGATCCTGCCAGGGGCGGCCGGGTGGTGGTGCTGGGGCATGACAACCTCACGCTGATTCGTTCCGGCCAGGACTGGGCGGACGCCGAGGCGGATGAACGCTCGCTGTACCTCGACGAAATTCTACCGACGTTGCAGGACGGCATGGACTTCCTGCGTGACAACGGCCAGCCGTTGGGCTGCTACAGCAACCGGTTCGTGCGCAATATCGACCTGGACGGCAATTTTCTCGACATCAGCTACAACATCGGACACTGGCGCTCGGTGGAAAAACTCGAGCGCTGGGCCGAATCCCACCCGACCCACCTGCGTATTTTCGTGACGTTCTTCCGCGTGGCCGCCGGTTTGAAAAAGTTGCGGCTGTACCACGAAGTGTCAGTGTCAGACGCCAACAGCCAGATCTTCGAGTACATCAACTGCCATGCGCACACCGGAATGCTGCGCGATGCCGCTGCCGCACAAGGAGAACGGCCATGAAATTGAGTCGAGTCGTGTTGGTGCTGGGGATGTTGCCGTTTGCCAAAAGCCAGGCCCTCGAGGTCGCGCCGGGGGATTTCGAACCGCTGCCCGCCGGGGCCGATGCGGTGTTGTTTTACTACCAGCACGCCAACCGGTCCGAGCTGTATCAGAACGGCCATCGAACCTCCGACAACGCCAAGCTCAGCTCCGACGTAGGCATCCTGCGTTACATCCATGCCATAGGCCTTGGCGAAAACCTTTCATGGGAACCGCAGATCTTGCTGCCGTTCGGCTACATGAACGCCTCTGGCGACGTCGGCGCGCTGGGTGATGCACATGGCCTGGGTGACCCGATTCTCACCGCCCCGCTCAAGTGGACACTCCCCACCGCCAACAAGGATGTGTTTGCCCTGGCCCCCTACCTGTACATCCCCGTGGGCAGCTACGACAAAAACGACGCCTTGAACCTGGGCGAGAACCGCTGGCGGGCAACGTTACAAGCGGCCTATATCCACCACTTCTCAGCGCAGTGGGCATTGGACACCGTCGCCGACGTGTCCTGGGTTTCGACCAATCACGACTACGGTACCAGCAGCGCGAAACTCGAAGAAAACACGCGCTACGAGTACCAGGCCGCCGTGCGCTACAACTGGACCCCAAGCACCACGTTCGCCCTCGGTGGAGGCTATGTCACCGGGGCCGCAACCAGCATCGACGGCGTTGACCAGCACGATGGCGTGTCGACGTCCTACGCACGTTTCACAGTCACGCACTTTATTGATCCCACATTGCAGGTACAGGCGCAGCTCGGCAGGGATATCGAGGTGGAGCAAGGCTTCAAGGAAGGCGCGCGCCTGAATCTGCGCGTCTTGAAAGTGTTCTGAATGCCGCTGTCCTTTTCAGCCAAGTGCGTGTCCTGCTCAACCATGCGAATACGGTGATAGACGCCTAATTTGGTGTACATCACCACCCGGACTGAATCGATAAAAAGACAGGAAAATCATGGCCATTACTCGTCCCACGCTGGATCAGCTGTTAGCCATCGCGGCCCAGTTGAACATGCGACTGACCCAGGAACAGGCAGCGTCCTATCTGGATCTGATGCAACCAAGTTTCGATGCATACGATCTGGTCGACGAACTGTGTGATTTCGTTCCGCCGATACGTTACGAGCGCAGCTCAGGCTATCGCCCCTCGGCCAAGGAAAACCCGCTCAACGCCTGGTACTACCGGACTGAAGTGAATGGCGCCCGTGGCGGCCTGCTGGCCGGTAAAACCGTCGCGCTCAAAGACAACATCGCCCTGGCCGGCGTCCCGATGATGAACGGCGCCGCACCGCTGGAAGGTTTTGTACCGGGTTTCGATGCCACCGTGGTCACACGTCTGCTCGATGCCGGCGCGACCATCCTCGGCAAAGCCACTTGCGAACACTACTGCCTGTCGGGCGGCAGCCATACCTCTGACCCAGCCCCGGTACACAACCCCCATCGTCACGGGTATGCCGCCGGCGGGTCGTCATCGGGCAGCGCGGCCTTGGTCGCCGCCGGTGAAGTCAACATCGCCGTGGGCGGCGATCAAGGCGGCTCCATCCGCATCCCGTCGGCCTTCTGCGGCACCTATGGCATGAAACCGACCCATGGCCTGGTGCCCTACACCGGCATCATGGCGATTGAAGCGACGATTGATCATGTCGGTCCCATCACCGCCAACGTGCACGACAACGCGCTGATGCTGCAGGCCATGGCCGGTTCCGATGGCCTCGACCCACGCCAGGCGGCGCCTCAGGTCGATGACTATTGCAGTTATCTGGCGCGGGGGGTGAGCGGGCTCAGGATCGGTGTGTTGCAGGAGGGGTTCGCGCTGGCCAATCAGGATCCGCGCGTGGCGGACAAGGTGCGCGACGCTGTCGCCCGTCTCGAGGCGTTGGGCGCCCATGTCGAGACAGTGTCCGTTCCCGAACACAACCTGGCAGGTTCGTTGTGGCACCCCATCGGTTGTGAAGGCCTGACCATGCAGATGATGCATGGCAACGGCGCAGGCTTTAACTGGAAAGGCTTGTATGACGTCGGCCTGCTGGACAAACAGGCCGGCTGGCGCGAGCAGGCGGACCAATTATCCGCGTCGCTCAAGCTGTGCATGTTCGTCGGGCAGTACGGCCTGACCCACTACAACGGGCGGTATTACGCCAAGGCACAGAACCTCGCCCGCTTTGCCCGGCAAGGCTATGACAAGGCCTTGCAGAGCTATGACTTGCTGGTGATGCCGACCACGCCCATCACTGCCCAGCCCCACCCGCCGGCGGGCTGCGCGATCACTGAATACGTGGCCCGCGCCCTGGAAATGATCGGCAATACCGCGCCACAAGACATCACCGGGCATCCGGCCATGTCGATTCCCTGCGGCCTGGTGGACGGGCTGCCCGTCGGGTTGATGCTGGTCGCCAGGCACTACGCCGAAGGCACGATCTACCAGGCCGCGGCGGCGTTCGAAGCCGCGGTGGACTGGCGCACGCTCTGAGCGCCCAACCTGAAAACAATAAGAAAGACCGGCACGTTTCAACCACTCCACAACCGCGATGACTGACAGGAGATACCCCATGAGTCCATCTACTTCCACGCCTGCGAGCACTTCAACCCCCGGTGAACGGGCCTGGGCATTGTTCCAGGTCCTCAAGAGCAAGGACCTGATTCCAGAGGGCTACGTCGAGCAACTCACGCAATTGATGGAGCACGGCTGGAGCCCGGAGAACGGCGCCCGGGTGGTCGCCAAGGCCTGGGTCGATCCGCAGTTCCGGGCGCTGTTGCTCAAGGACGGCACCGCTGCATGTGCCCAGTTCGGCTATACCGGCCCGCAGGGCGAATACATCGTCGCGCTGGAAGACACGCCACAGGTAAAAAACGTGATTGTCTGCAGCCTGTGCTCATGCACCAACTGGCCGGTGCTCGGCCTGCCACCCGAGTGGTACAAGGGCTTCGAGTTTCGTGCCCGCCTGGTCCGGGAGGGGCGCACCGTGCTACGCGAACTGGGGACGGAGTTGCCAACCGACGTGGTGGTCAAGGTCTGGGATACCAGCGCCGAAACCCGCTACCTGGTGTTGCCGCTAAGGCCTGAAGGTTCCGAACACATGAGTGAAGAGCAGCTTCAGGCACTCGTGACCAAAGACGTGCTGATCGGCGTCGCCCTGCCCTGCGTTGGCTGAGAAAAACCACGCATCATCGTTCAACTCCCGGAGTTTCTATTATGGATGGCTTTCACGATCTCGGCGGTTTCCAAGGCTTTGGCAAAGTCCCTCACACCATCAATAGCCTGGACTACAAACAGGTATTCAAGCAGGACTGGGAGCACCTGGCGTACAGCTTGATGTTCGTCGGGGCCGATCATTTGAAAAAGTTCAGCGTGGACGAAGTGCGTCATGCCGTCGAACGCCTGGACGTACGCCAACATGTCGGCACCCAGTACTACGAACGCTATGTCATCGCAACCGCCACCTTGCTGGTCGAAACGGGCGTCATCACCCAGGCGGAGCTCGACCAGGCTTTGGGCTCTCACTTCAAGCTGGCAAATCCGGCACAGGCGGGAGGGCGTGCGGCGATCACCGGTCGCGCTCCGTTTGAGGTCGGCGACCGCGTGGTCGTGCGCGACGAGTACGTGGCCGGGCATATCCGCATGCCGGCCTATGTGCGCGGCAAGCAAGGCGTGGTGTTGCACCGCACTGCGGAAAAATGGCCGTTCCCGGACGCGATCGGCCATGGCGATACCAGCGCGGCGCATCAGCCGACCTACCATGTGGAGTTTGCGGTGAAAGACCTGTGGGGCGATGCAGCAGATGACGGCTTCGTGGTGGTCGATCTGTTCGAAAGCTACCTGGACCACGTCGATGCCCCTCGAGCGGTGAACGTATGATGGACGGCACCCAGGCGGGCCGACTGCCGGTGACGGTGCTTTCCGGCTTCCTCGGTGCCGGCAAGACCACGCTGCTCAACCATATCCTGCGCAATCGCGAAGGCCTGAGGGTGGCGGTCATCGTCAATGATATGAGCGACGTCAATATCGATGCCGCCGAGGTGCAGCGCGACGTGTCGCTGCACCGTGGTCGCGATGAGCTGATCGAAATGAGCAACGGCTGCATCTGCTGCACGCTACGCGCCGATCTGCTCGAACAGATCAGTGCCCTGGCGCGTCAGCAGCGTTTCGATTACCTGCTCATCGAATCCACGGGCATCTCGGAGCCAATGCCGGTCGCCGAGACGTTCGCCTTCCTTGACGCTGAAGGCTTCAGCCTCAGCGAACTGGCACGGCTCGACACCCTGGTGACGGTGGTCGATGGCAGCCGTTTTCAGGCGTTGCTCGCGTCACCGGACACCGTGGCCCGCGACGATACACAGGAGAACACCTCTGCACGCCCTTTGGCGGACCTGCTGATCGAGCAGGTGGAGTACGCCAACGTCATTCTCGTCAACAAACGGGACCTGATCGACGAGCCGGGTTATCAGGCCGTGCAGGCGGTCCTCGCAGGCCTTAACCCGACGGCGCGGATCATACCGATGGCCCACGGCCAGGTTGAGTTGACCCGCCTCCTCGACACCTATCTGTTTGACTTGCCCAGCCTTGCGGCGTCGCCGGGCTGGATGAGGAAAATGGAGGTTGAAGACGCTCCGGCCTCCGAGTCGGACACCTATGGCGTGACGTCCTGGGTGTACCGCGAACGCGCGCCCTTCCACCCACAACGCTTGCTCGATTTCCTCCAACAGCCCTGGAGCAACGGACGCCTGTTACGCAGCAAAGGTTATTTCTGGCTGGCCAGCCGGCACTTGGAAACCGGCCTGCTGGCGCAAAGCGGCGCGCAGTTCCAGTGGGACTATGTTGGGCACTGGTGGAACTTCATCGAGCAGTCGCAGTGGCCGCGGGATGAATACCGGTTGCAGAGCATCATGGCCAAGTGGGACAGCATCGTCGGCGACTGTCGGCAGGAGTGGGTGTTCATCGGCCAGGATCTCGATACCCACGCGTTGCAGCGTGAGCTCGACAACTGCCTGCTCAGTGCCGAAGAAATCGCCGCCGGACCGTCGGCCTGGCGAGCCCTGCCGGGGGCCGCGGCCTTTGATGCACAGGCCCTGTCGGCTCCCAGGCAGGCTGAATCCATTTGACGAGGTAGAGGTGTTCCATGCTCTTTTTCAGCCGAACCCACCGCTGGGTACTGACGCCGCTCGCCGACAGGCTGGAGCAGCCTGACCAGGCAAGCACGCCGCTGTCGTCGAATAACCCGATATTGCGCCGCATCCTGGCCGGCGTAGACCAACTGCTGCAGGAGCGGCGAACCCTGAAGGACCAAACACGCGCATTGGGCCTGGAAGTCGCCCGATTGGATCAGCGCCTGGCCGGCCGCGACACACAATTGCGCCAACTGGAAGCGCACTTGACCCTGATCACCCAGGGCGCCGGTGAACTGTTTTGGGCGCTGGAACTCGATGGAACCACTGCCCCTGCGCCGGACTGTGCGCTGCAATGGATGGGGTCGGCGTCGATCCAGCCCCAGGGTGTTGATCAACTGGGCCGTTGGAGTGAACAGTTGCACCCGGCTGACCAGCAAGCGCATCGGGAGGCGCTTACCCGGCATCTGGCCGATCGCAGCGGGCGTACACCCTTTGCGTTGGACGTGCGGATAAAGCCTGCAACCGGCGACGACTATCGCTGGTGCAGGATCAGCGGTGAGTCGCGGCGTGATGCGCAGGGCCTCGCGGTCGCCATCGGTGGCAGCGTACGTGACATTCATGAACAACGCCTGCACAACGAAACGCTCGAACTGGCGGCCACCCGTTTCGATATTTCCCGGGAGATGCTGCATGACGGGCTCTGGGACATCGAGGTGGTAGCGGGCGACCCGGCGAACCCGAAAAACACCATTTGGTGGTCGTCGCAAATGCGCCGGCTGCTGGGGTGCAGCACGGTTGAGGAGTTCCCCAACACCCTGGAAAGCTGGACCTCACGCCTGCATCCCGACGATAGCGCTCGGGCCATCGCAGCCTTTGTCGCCCATGTGGACGACCGCAGCGGCCGGACCCCATTTGACGTGGACTATCGACTCAAACACAAAAACGGCACCTACCGCTGGTTTCGCGGCCGCGGGCAAACACGTCGCGCCCCGGACGGCTCCCCGCAGAGGGTGGTGGGCGCCATTACCGATATCCATGCCCACCATGAAGAAAGTGCGATGCGCGAAACGCAGGCGCAACAGCATCGGGTGATGCAGGAGACCCTCAGCAAGCTGACGCAGATTGTCGCCACCATCCAGGGCATTGCCAGCCAGACCAACCTGCTGGCGTTGAATGCCGCCATCGAAGCGGCTCGCGCCGGCGAGGCCGGGCGCGGGTTCGCGGTGGTCGCCGATGAAGTGCGCAAGCTGGCCACCCGCACCAGCCAGGCGACCCAACAGGCGGCCGAGATGATAGACGGCTAACCACGTGCCCCCGCGCTGCGGGCGTGGGCAACGCACATATTCCAACAATAACAATCAGGTACGTTATGCGCGATTACAACTCAGCAGTGAGCTCCTTCGATTTTTTACGCTTGGCCGCGCAGGATTTACAGGGCGAGCTGAATGCCTTGAATGCCTGCGTCGAATGCTGCGACCGACACGCCGACGTAAATGCCGTGGCGTTGTATTGCGAAACGCGGGATGGCCGCGCCACGCACTACCGTTTCAGCGAACTGCAAGCCCACGCTGCGCGCTTCGGCAACTTTCTGCGGGAACAGGGGGTCAAGCCCGGAGACCGTGTCGCGGGCCTGATGCCACGCACGGTTGAACTGTTGATCGCCATTTTGGGCACCTGGCGTATCGGCGCAGTCTACCAGCCGCTCTTTACCGCGTTCGGTCCAAAGGCGATCGAGCAGCGATTGGGCTGCTCCAAGGCACGCTGGATCGTGACCGACGTGCACAACCGTTCCAAGCTGGACGACATCCCCGACTGCCCACGCATCCTGGTGACCGGCGATCATGCATGGACCCCAGGCGATTACGATTTCTGGAGCGCGCTGGATCGTCAACACGCCGAGTGCGCGCCCGCGTTGCTGGATGCCAGCGCGCCTTTTTTGCTGATGTGCACCTCAGGCACCACCGGGCCGGCCAAGCCGCTGGAAGTGCCTTTAAGCGCTCTCCTGGCCTTCAAGGGTTATATGCGTGATGCCATCGACTTGCGTGAGGAAGACCCGTTCTGGAACCTCGCCGACCCTGGCTGGGCGTACGGCCTGTATTACGCGGTGACCGGTCCATTGGCATGCGGCCATGCCACATTGTTCTATGACGGGCCGTTTTCGGTGGAGAGTACCTGCCGGATCATCGCGAAATACGGAATCCGCAACCTGGCCGGCTCACCGACGGCCTATCGCCTGCTGATCGCAGCAGGGGACGCGTTCGCCGACGCCGTGCGTGGTCACCTGCGTATCGTCAGCAGCGCCGGCGAGCCGCTTAACCCGCATGTCATCCGCTGGTTTGCCGAACAGCTCGGCGTGGTCATCCACGACCATTATGGCCAGACCGAAATCGGCATGGTGCTGTGCAATCACCATGGGCTAGACCACCCGATACGTGAGGGATCGGCCGGTTATGCGATGCCGGGATACCGCATTGTCGTGCTGGATGACGCCCACCGGGAATTGCCGACTGGCCAGCCAGGCGTGCTGGCGGTGGACCGCGAACGTTCGCCGCTGTGCTGGTTCAAGGGCTACTTCGCGATGCCGACCAAAGCCTTTGTCAGCGGCTATTACTTGAGCGGCGATATTGTGGAGTTGAATGACGATGGCAGTATCAGCTTCGTCGGCCGTAACGACGACGTGATCACCACCTCGGGCTATCGCGTCGGACCTTTCGATGTCGAGAGCGCGCTGATCGAACACCCGGCGGTGGTCGAGGCCGCCGTGGTCGGCAAACCCGACCCGCAGCGCACCGAGCTGATCAAGGCATTTATCGTATTGAATGGCCAGTACTCGCCCAGCGCCGAATTGGCGGAAGTCCTGCGCCTGCACGTGCGAGAGCGCCTGGCTGCACACGCTTACCCGCGGGAAATCGAGTTCGTCGAACAACTACCCAAGACGCCAAGTGGAAAGCTGCAGCGGTTCATTCTGCGCAGCCAGGAAATAGCCAAACAGCAGGCACTCGACACATGACTCACGGGCGGATGGTTCCTGTGCTGAGCCGAAGGGAGTTTCAGCGCAGAGCCCTGGAGTTGTTCAAGGAGCGCAGTTTCAGCCAAGTGAGCGTGCGTGAATTGGCGGCGCATATCGGCATAAGCCCGGGAGCGGTTTATCATCACGTCGAGAGTAAAGAGGCCATGCTGTTTGAATGGCTGATGGAGCTGTATCAGGCGTTGTTGTCGCATGTTGATTTGATCAAAACGCGAAGATTGACGCCCGCGCAACGCCTGACAACACTGATCGACGCTCACATCCAACTGTATGACCACATGACTGTGCACTTCAAGTTGGCCGTCATGGATGCCAATTGTCTAGGCGCAGCAATGCAGGCACGCGTTGAGCGATTGAAGCTTGCCTATGAGGCAGAATTCATAAAATGGGTCGACCAGGCTTGCCATCAGCCTGGCGGGCCGTTGCGCGAGTGTGCGCTCACAGCCATTTTGCCGATGCTCAATAGCCTGCCTGCATGGTTGAGCCCCATGATCGATAACGCTGAGCGTCGAGTGATCGCAAAGACCATCGCCGAAGCAGTACTACACGCGATAAACGCGCTTCCTTCCAACACGTCGCCCTGAACGGCGAGATGCGCTGCGCTGGGTGATGATAGACCCACCCAGCTTTGGCGAACCGTCCCGCGGGCTAAGCCACCTGGGTCGCAAACCTGCCAACGGCGTCGACCACCCGCTTGGCACCGTCCTGAATTTCAACAATCACCTGGCCTGCCTGAGTGGCAAGCTCAAGGCCTTGCTCGGCTTGGGACTTGCTGTTTGCCATCTCAGCGACGGTTTCATCGACCAACTTCTGATTCTGCAAGACAACCGACGCGATTTCTTCAGTCGCTGTGCTGGTCCGTCCAGCCAATTGTCGAACCTCATCAGCCACAACGGCAAATCCTCGACCTTGCTCACCTGCGCGAGCCGCTTCAATCGCCGCATTCAGAGCCAGAAGATTGGTTTGCTGCGCGATGCTGCTAATCGTCTGGATAATTGAGCTGATCAACAATGACTGTTTGCCCAGCGCTTCTACTCCCCCAGAGGCCGCCTGCATATCAACCGCGATTTTACGCATGGTATGCATCGTGTCGTTGACGACGACTGCGCCTCGTTGAGCGCTGACATCCGTTTGCTGAGATATTTCAAATGCCGTTTGGGCTGCCCCGCTCACTTCATGCTCACGGTCCACTTGATCGGTCACTACCGTCGCGAACTTCACTACTTTGCAAAGATTGCCTTCGGTGTCGTAAACCGGATTGTAGGTTGCCTCCAGCCACACCGTTTGTCCGCGACTGTCTATACGTTCGAACCGGCCAGCGACAAACTCACCTCTGTTCAGCTTTGCCCAGAAGTCCTTGTACTCCTGGGACGAAGTCAGCTCCGGTTTACAGAAAACACGGTGATGGCTCCCTTTTGCTTGTCCCAGGTTGTAGCCCATGGCTTGTAAAAACTGATCATTTGCCGTCAGTACATGCCCAGAGAGATCAAACTCGATCACCGCGGTAGAACGTAACAACGCCTCGATGAATGAGGCATTTTCCGAGGCTTTTTCTACTCGGGACGTAATGTTTGTCGCGTAGCAAGTGATGTGGCTCAGCTGGCCGCTCGCGTCCATGATGGGCTGCCAATGTGCATGAATCCACACCAACGAACCATCGGCATGAAGGTATCTGTAATCGTCGCTGATCGACTTCCCCGCGGCCACTGCAGCTCGAAAGTTATGAAAGCACGGCAGCTTGGAGACGTACTGGGGAACAATCTCGGCCATGGGGCGACCTACAAGCCGATCCGGAGCATAGCCCAGCGTATTTCCAAAGTTTTCGTTGCAGGCCATGATGTTAAATGAGGGATCGATACTTAACGTCAGCATTTCACGATCCAGGCCATCGCGCAGTTGGCGAAGCTCTAACAGTTCACTGTTCTGAGATTGAAGCTGTTTCTTAAGGCTTGCATTGAACATAGGAAGTCGCCTCTTGGGTCATACCTATCGTATCGGCGTCTCATGGCACAAATTGAGGGCGTGGACCAAGAATGACCGCTGGCCCCGTGAGGAAATCATCTGGTCCAAGGCAGTTGCGGACCTGAACATCAGCGAAATCACCGGGGAGTTTTGCGCAGGCACAAAAAAGCCGATCTAGTTGATCGGCTTAAGAGTCTGATTTTACTCAGGAATAATGGTCGGGACGGAGTGATTCGAACACTCGACCCCTAGCACCCCATGCTAGTGCGCTACCGGACTGCGCTACGCCCCGACTAGGCGTGTTACTGGGTTTGCTTCTTGACGAAGCGAACCGGAATATACCGCAAGCTTTTGAAATGTGGAAGTATTTTAAAAGCCGGAATTACTTTTTCAGAACCACCAGCACATCTTCGAGTTCGGCGATCATCTGGCGGATCATTTGTTTGTATTGGGTGGTGTCGTCTTTGGCTTCATCACCGGACATACGCTGGCGCGCGCCGCTGATGGTGAACCCCTGGTCGTAGAGCAACGCGCGGATCTGTCGGATCATCAGCACATCCTGGCGCTGATAATACCGACGGTTCCCGGTGCGTTTGACGGGGTTGAGTTGAGGAAACTCCTGCTCCCAATAGCGCAGCACGTGCGGTTTTACCGCACAGAGCTCGCTGACTTCACCAATGGTGAAGTAGCGTTTGCCTGGGATGACGGGTAGCTCGTCGTTATGACTTGGTTCCAGCATAAGCCTCAACTCGGGCCTTCAACTTCTGCCCTGGACGAAAGGTGACCACACGGCGAGCCGTGATCGGGATTTCTTCTCCCGTTTTTGGATTGCGGCCAGGCCGCTGGCGTTTGTCCCGCAGGTCAAAATTGCCGAAACCGGACAATTTGACCTGTTCGTTGTCTTCCAGAGCGTGTCTGATCTCTTCAAAAAACAGCTCGACCAATTCCTTGGCCTCGCGCTTGTTCAGACCCAACTCTTCGTACAGACGTTCCGCCATCTCAGCTTTCGTCAAAGCCCCCATACGTCACTTCCTTAACGTGGCGTTCAACCTTTGTTCGAGCGAGGTGAGGATATTTTGTGTCGTGGTATTCACCTCATCGTCATTAAGAGTGCGCGATGGATGCTGCCAGGTCAAGCCAACTGCAAGGCTTTTTCTATGCGGATCAATACCTTTACCCTGATAGACGTCAAATAGCCTGAGGTCTGTCAGCCATTCCCCTGCATTTTCACGAATTACATCCAGAACGGCAGTGGCGGCTACTTCACGATCGGCAATCAGCGCCAGGTCACGACGCACTTCAGGGAAGCGCGACAGCTCGCTGAATTTAGGCATTTTGCCCGAAGCCACTTCAGCCAGGAGCAGTTCGAACACAAATACCGGACGATCAAGACCGAGGGTTTTCGACAATTCAGGGTGAATGGCGCCGACGAAACCTACCAAACGCCCTTCGCGCTCAACGCGTGCAGTTTGGCCCGGGTGCAACGCCGGGTGGCTGCCTGGTACGAAGGTGAACGCGTCCAGTGCACCGGCAAAGCCCAGCACCGCTTCCACGTCAGCCTTGACGTCGAAGAAGTCCACGGCATCGCGGCCCTGCGCCCAACCTTCGGGCAGGCGGCTACCGCAAACAACACCGGCCAACATCGGCTCTTGCTTCAAGCCATCCAGTTGACCAACGAAACGCAGGCCACTTTCGAACATGCGCACACGGTCTTGCTGACGGTTCAGGTTATGGGAAAGTGCTTTCACCAGGCCTGGCCACAGGGACGAACGCATGGCTGCCATGTCGTTGGAGATCGGATTTGCCAGCAACAGCGGCTCGACGCCCGGGTTGAACAGTTCGAACTGCTTCGGATCGATGAAGCTGTAGGTCACGGCTTCCTGGTAGCCACGGGCAACCAGCAGGCGACGCAGTTCAGGCAAATGCGCACGCGCCTCGGCCTTAGGTTGCGGCGCCAGACGCGCTTGCGGGTAACGAACCGGCAGGCGGTTGTAGCCGTAGAGGCGAGCCAGCTCTTCGATCAGGTCGACTTCCAGGCTGATATCGAAGCGATGGCTTGGTACTTCAACGGTCCACTGCCCTTCCCCGCCTGCGGAAATACCCAGGCCGAGGGCGGACAACAGTTGCTCGATTTCAGCCGGTGCGATCACCAGGCCGAGCATCTGCTCGACGCTTTTGGCGCGCAGGGTGATCGGCGCAACCGACGGCAGGAACTGTTCATTGACGGTTTCGGTGATTGGGCCGGCTTCGCCGCCGGTGATTTCCAGCAGCAGGCCAGTGGCGCGCTCCATGGCTTCACGGGCGAGGTTCCAGTCCACGCCGCGCTCATAGCGGTGCGAGGCGTCGGTGTGCAGGCCATAGGAACGGGCCTTGCCGGCAATAGCGATCTGATCGAAGAATGCGCTTTCGAGGAATACGTCGCGAGTGGTCGCAGATACGCCGCTGTGCTCGCCACCCATCACGCCGGCAATTGCCAGGGCGCGGGAGTGGTCGGCGATGACCAGGGTATCGGCACGCAGGCTGACTTCCTGACCATCGAGCAGCACCAGTTTCTCGCCTTCTTCTGCCATGCGTACGCGGATGCCGCCGTTGATTTCGGCAAGGTCGAACGCGTGCAGCGGTTGACCCAGCTCCAGCATCACGTAGTTGGTGATGTCGACGGCAGCGTCGATGCTGCGCACGTCAGCACGGCGCAGGCGCTCAACCATCCACAGCGGGGTTGGCTTGGACAGGTCGACGTTGCGGATTACACGGCCCAGGTAACGCGGGCAGGCGTTGGGTGCCAGCACGTCGATCGGACGTACTTCGTCGTGCACAGCGGGTACAGCAGCAACGACCGGACGCGTGACCGGGGCGTTGTACAACGCGCCCACTTCACGCGCCAGGCCGGCCAGGGACAGGCAGTCGCCACGGTTCGGAGTCAGGTCGACCTCGATGCTGGCGTCTTCCAGTTCCAGGTAAACGCGGATGTCCTGGCCCACGGGCGCGTCGGCAGGCAGTTCCATCAGGCCATCATTGCCCTCGCCGACTTGCAGCTCGGCCTGGGAACACAGCATGCCATTGGACTCGACGCCACGCAGCTTGGCCTTCTTGATCTTGAAGTCGCCCGGCAGCTCGGCACCGATCATGGCGAACGGGATTTTCAGGCCCGGGCGCACATTAGGCGCTCCGCACACGACCTGGAAGGTTTCCGTGCCATTGCTGACCTGGCACACACGCAGCTTGTCGGCATCGGGGTGTTGCTCGGTGCTCAGCACCTCGCCCACTACCACACCACTGAAAACACCGGCGGCCGGGGTAACGCTATCGACCTCAAGACCGGCCATCGACAGACGAGCAACCAGCTCGTCGCGATCTACTTGCGGGCTTACCCAGCCACGCAGCCATTGTTCACTGAATTTCATCCTGCTCTCCTAAAGATTCGTTACGACTAGCGAAATTGCGCGAGGAACCGCAAGTCGTTGTCGAAGAACAGACGCAAGTCGTTCACGCCGTAACGCAGCATGGCCAGACGCTCTACACCCATGCCGAAGGCAAAGCCCGAGAATTCTTCCGGATCGATGCCGGACATGCGCAACACGTTGGGGTGAACCATGCCGCAGCCCATCACTTCCAGCCAGCCGGTCTGTTTGCAGACGCGGCAGCCTTTACCGCTGCACATCACGCATTCCATATCGACTTCAGCGGACGGCTCGGTGAACGGGAAGAACGAAGGACGGAAACGCACCGCCAGCTCCTTCTCGAAGAACACCCGCAGGAATTCTTCGATGGTGCCCTTGAGGTCGGCGAAGTTGATGTCGCGATCAACCAGTAGGCCTTCGACCTGGTGGAACATCGGCGAGTGGGTGATATCGGAGTCGCTGCGGTACACACGGCCTGGGCAGACGATGCGGATCGGCGGCTTGTTCGCTTCCATGGTGCGGACCTGTACCGGCGAGGTATGGGTGCGCAACAGCATGTTCGCGTTGAAATAGAAGGTGTCGTGCATCGACCGGGCCGGGTGGTGGCCTGGGATGTTGAGCGCCTCGAAGTTGTGATAGTCGTCTTCGACCTCAGGGCCTTCGGCAATGCCGTAGCCGATGTGGGTGAAGAACTGTTCGATACGTTCCAGAGTCCGGGTGATCGGATGCAGGCCACCCGAGGCCTGACCACGGCCAGGCAGGGTTACGTCAATGGACTCGGCGGCGAGCTTGGCCGCAAGATCGGCCTCCTCGAGCGACGCCTTGCGTGCATTGAGCACCTCTGTGACACGCTCCTTGGCGACGTTGATCAGCGCACCGACTTGCGGACGCTCTTCAGCCGGCAAATTCCCCAGGGTCTTCATCACCTGAGTCAATTCACCTTTTTTGCCAAGGTAGTGAACCCGGATTTGCTCCAGGGCATTTACATCTTCAGCGCTTTGCACAGCCTCAAGGGCTTGAGCGACGAGCGCGTCCAGGTTTTCCATGTACAGACTCCAGATACAAAATAGGGGAAGAGCTTGAAGGCTCTTCCCCTATTTATGACGTTTAACACCTTGGGCTACAGAGTAACCCAGGGTGACTGTCGGGGGTACTTAAGCCAAGGTGGCTTTAGCTTTCTCGACAATCGCAGCAAACGCCGCTTTTTCGTTCACTGCCAGATCAGCCAGAACCTTACGGTCGATCTCGATGGACGCTTTTTTCAGGCCAGCAATGAAACGGCTGTAGGACAGACCGTTAACACGTGCACCGGCGTTGATACGAGCGATCCACAGAGCGCGGAACTGACGTTTTTTCTGACGACGGTCACGGTAGGCGTATTGGCCTGCCTTGATTACCGCTTGCTTGGCAACACGGAATACGCGTGAACGCGCGCCGTAGTAGCCTTTAGCAAGTTTCAGAATTTTTTTGTGACGCTTACGGGCAATGACGCCACGCTTTACACGAGCCATGAGTTACTTCCTCTATTCTTGATCCAAAAATTAACGAAGGCGCAGCATGCGCTCGACCTTTGCCACGTCAGACGGATGCAGCAAGCTGCTACCGCGCAGTTGACGCTTACGCTTGGTCGACATTTTGGTCAGGATGTGGCTCTTGAAAGCGTGCTTGTGCTTGATACCGTTAGCAGTTTTCAGAAACCGCTTAGCAGCACCACTTTTAGTCTTCATCTTTGGCATGTTCGGATACTCCGCATTCAGTTGATAAACATAATCAGAAGGCCTGCCGTGCCCTGTTGATTACTTCTTCTTTTTCGGGGCGATGACCATGATCAGCTGGCGTCCTTCCATCTTAGGATGCTGTTCGACCGAACCGTACTCGAGCAGGTCAGCTTCAACCCGCTTGAGGAGTTCCATCCCCAGCTCCTGGTGGGCCATCTCACGGCCGCGGAATCGCAAGGATACCTTGGCCCTGTCCCCATCACTCAGGAAACGTACCAGGTTGCGCAGTTTTACCTGGTAATCCCCTTCCTCCGTCCCTGGACGAAACTTGATTTCTTTTACTTGAATCTGCTTCTGGTTCTTCTTCGCCGCAGCAATCTGCTTCTTCTTCTCGAAGATCGACTTGCCGTAGTCCATCACCCGGCAAACAGGCGGGACTGCGTCGGCGGAGATTTCCACCAGGTCCAATTTGGACTCTTCAGCGATACGAAGCGCTTCATCAATCGAGACGATGCCAATCTGCTCGCCGTCAGCGCCAATTAACCGAACCTCGCGTGCCGAGATATTCTCGTTGATCGGGGCTTTCGGTGCAGCTCGTTTATCTTGTCTCATTTCACGCTTAATAATAATTACTCCGAATCTGGGCGACCACGCCGGGAAACCGCTTGCGCGAGGAACTCAGCGAACTGGGCGACGGGCATCGAGCCCAGGTCAGCACCTTCACGAGTACGCACAGCGACAGTCTGCATCTCGACTTCCCGATCTCCGATAACCAAAAGATAGGGAACCTTGAGCAAAGTATGCTCGCGGATTTTAAAGCCGATCTTTTCATTTCTCAAGTCGGACTTGGCACGAAATCCGCTTTCGTTGAGTGTTTTTTCAACCTCAGCGGCAAAATCTGCCTGTTTATCAGTGATATTCATGATCACTGCCTGGGTCGGAGCCAGCCACGCAGGGAATGCACCCTCGTAGTGCTCGATCAGGATCCCGACGAACCGTTCGAACGAGCCAAGGATCGCCCGGTGCAGCATAACCGGGTGTTTACGGCTGTTGTCTTCGGACACATATTCGGCGCCCAGACGGATCGGCAGGTTAAAATCGAGCTGCAGGGTACCACACTGCCAGACGCGGCCAAGGCAATCTTTCAGCGAGAACTCGATCTTCGGACCGTAGAAAGCGCCCTCGCCCGGCTGCAGATCGTACGCAAGGCCCGCACTGTCGAGCGCAGCGGCCAGTGCAGCTTCGGCGCGGTCCCACAGTTCGTCGGAGCCGACGCGTTTTTCCGGACGAGTGGACAGCTTCATCTCGACGTCGGTAAAGCCGAAATCGCGATATACATCCATGGTCAGCTTGATGAACGCGGCGGATTCAGCCTGCATCTGCTCTTCGGTGCAGAAGATGTGGGCGTCGTCCTGAGTGAAGCCGCGCACGCGCATGATGCCGTGCAACGCACCCGATGGCTCGTTACGGTGGCAGGCACCGAATTCAGCCAGGCGCATCGGCAACTCGCGATAGCTCTTCAGGCCCTGGTTGAACACCTGCACGTGGCACGGGCAGTTCATCGGCTTGATGGCGTAATCGCGGTTTTCCGACTGGGTGGTGAACATGTTGTCGGCGTAGTTGGCCCAGTGCCCGGATTTCTCCCACAAGCTGCGGTCAACGACCTGGGGTGTCTTGATCTCCAGGTAGCCGTTCTCGCGCTGAACCTTGCGCATGTACTGCTCAAGCACCTGGTACAGGGTCCAGCCGTTCGGGTGCCAGAACACCATGCCCGGCGCTTCTTCCTGGAGGTGGAACAGGTTCAGGCGCTTGCCGATCTTGCGGTGGTCGCGCTTTTCGGCTTCTTCGATGCGCTGGATGTAGGCCGCCAGCTGCTTCTTGTCAGCCCAGGCGGTGCCGTAGATCCGCTGCAGTTGCTCGTTCTTCGCGTCGCCACGCCAGTAGGCGCCGGACAGTTTGGTCAGCTTGAAGGACTTGAGAAAGCGTGTGTTCGGCACGTGCGGGCCACGGCACATGTCGACGTATTCTTCGTGGTAGTACAGACCCATGGCCTGCTCGTCCGGCATGTCTTCCACTAGGCGTAGCTTGTAGTCTTCGCCACGGGCGGTGAACACGTCGATCACTTCGGCACGCGGCGTGACTTTCTTGATCACGTCGTAGTCTTTTTCGATCAACTGGTGCATGCGCTGTTCGATGGCCGCCAGGTCGTCCGGAGTGAAAGGACGCTCGTAGGCGATGTCGTAATAGAAGCCTTCGTCGATGACCGGGCCGATCACCATCTTCGCGGTTGGGTACAGTTGCTTGACCGCATGACCAATCAAGTGCGCGCAAGAGTGGCGAATGATCTCCAGCCCCTCTTGATCCTTGGGCGTGATGATTTGCAGGCTGGCATCGGAGGTGATCAGGTCGCTGGCATCGACCAGCTTGCCGTCGACCTTGCCGGCTACGGTAGCCTTGGCCAGGCCTGCACCAATGGATGCGGCGACCTCGGCTACGGAAACCGAATGATCGAATGAACGTTGACTGCCGTCGGGAAGAGTAATAGTTGGCATGGCGCCTCCTCTCCTAGTGGTGACCCCTACCAAAGGTCACGTGGGTTGGGATGAGCCAGTACAAGATCCAACACCAGGCCGTTCAATGATGAACGCCTGCCTTACAGCGGCAGGAGCCTTTCGGCCAACCGATAATCGAACCAGAGTGACTGGAGTGAGCTAAAAAGAACATGGCAAGGCGGCAATTGGCGCGCCTGGAAATAGCCAAGCGCAAGATGCTAGCACAGATGAACGGTCATCGCGGCGCTGCTATCTTGTGTAACGACAAAATCCGCGCTTTATAGCCGCAAAAGTGAACTTGAGCTGTACGCAATGCCTCAAACCCACTGAGAATCGCCGTTCGTCCTCGACCCAAAGGAGCATCCTCATGATGCGTTTTACCTCTACCCTCGCTCTCGCCGCTTCCCTGACCCTCCTTTCCCTCGGTGCACAGGCAGCCGCCCCGTCGAACTGGCCAGCCGGTGCCCGTGACAGCTTCGTCAACGACTGCAGCGCAGCCGCCAGCCAGAACGTAGACGTCAAGACCGCCAAAGACCACTGCGAATGTGGCGCTGACAAAATCAATGCCGAATTGAGCACTGCAGAAATCAAGGAACTCATGACCAACCCGAACGCCAAGCCTGAGCTTAAAAACAAAGCGGTCGCGGCTATTTCGTCCTGCAAAGTCGTGAAGAAAAAGTAAGATCGGCCACAGATCAGACGGCTTTTTATCGGGCAAAACAGCCTGAAAACTGCCATTTCTCACAAAATACGCAGCTTTTACGGCTTTTTTTACCAGTTGATATTTCGAGCGAAAGCCCCGTAGATCGGGGCTTTCAGCCGGGACAGGTATTAAACGCAACGCTATTGATTAGCAAACAATGCCTTGGGGGGGCTCCCAAGCCGAACATTTCGACTATGATAGCCCGGTGTGCCCAGTTGGCCTGAGCAGCACAGCACTACTGAAAATATATGTTTCTTGGAGATACACCATGTCTAATCGCCAAACCGGCACCGTTAAATGGTTCAACGATGAAAAAGGCTTCGGCTTCATCACTCCTCAAGGTGGCGGTGACGACCTGTTCGTACACTTCAAAGCTATCGAAAGCGACGGTTTCAAAAGCCTGAAAGAAGGCCAAACCGTTTCCTTCGTGGCTGAGAAAGGCCAAAAGGGTATGCAAGCTGCACAGGTTCGCGGCGAGTAATTCTCCGCTGAGCTAAAAAAACCCCGTCCATGTGACGGGGTTTTTTATGGGCACTGCAAAAGCCTTGAGAGACTTAGCCGCAATTGACCCGCGTGATCACCAGGTTGTCATCGGTGTTCAGGTTGAGGCGGTCGGAGCGGTATTCCAGGGTGATCATGTCGTTAGGCTTGAGGATACGTGCGTTCTGCGCACCGGCACGGGTACGCGCCTGTTCCAGCAACTGGGGCGAGGCTTTCTGGCCGATGGTGAATTCGGCGGCTTTCGACTCACAGCGGCTATGACCGGCATCGGCCACGGCGGCGTCTTTGGCTGGCTCAGAGGCACCCGGGGTGCTGCAACCCGCCAATGCGAGTGCCGCCAACAAAGTACCGAATGATGCGAGCTTCCAAGGCATGAAGCCTCCTATGATAAAAAATGGACAGAGATCGTGCGACAGCGATTGGGCGGATTGGTTTCAAGACGTAAACCGCCGCCGGGCAAGTTTGCCTGAGTCGGGACAGGCATTCGCCCGCTCAATCGTGACCGGATATGAATGTGCTCAGTAGATGTCGATGTAGTCGAATGCCGGCTTCGGCCAGTTTTCCTTCAGAGCATTGAAGATCTGTGTCACCCAGACTTCATCACTGGCGGCAACATTACCTACGTATCCGGAGCCCTTGGCCCAGGTCTCCAGGCGAAACAGCAGGCCGTCGATATCCACGCCACCTACAACCCTTCCTGAAGAGATATAGGCGATTCCGGCCTTGGTCACCCGCAACTGGGCATGTTCGTCGTCACTGGCACTGGCGAGAAGCTGGCGCACATTCGCCAGTGTCAGGTTCTCGGGGTTGTTCAAATCGATCTGCACGTGGTGTCCCCGGCAATTAAACAGGCGGACAGTGTCGCACAGCAGTAACGTCATGCCGAACCGCCCCATGCCTAAGTATCAGTGCCAAACGCAATGCAAAATGTTTAACTGGCCGGGTAAGAACCGCGTTCCAGCGCATTGCCCTGTATTTTCAGCCCCGTGAGACCTTCATGACCACCGTAACGCTCCAAGCCGATATCAAAGCCAAGTGGCCCCAAGGACAAAGCTCATACAGCCCCGGCAGCCCAGAGGAATTGGCGATTATCGGCATCGACCTGCTGGTCAAGGAACTGGGTACGCAGGCAGCGCAAGCGTTCATCGGCCAGATATTCGAGAAATACCCGGCCGATCACATGGGGGCACACGACCCCGAGCGCGAATAAGAACCGGCTGGCGCACGCCGACCGGTCAACCCATTACTTCAGACGCGCCAGGCGCTCGGTCAGCAGATCGAAGAAGCCCTGGGCATCACCGTTCTCCACCCAGAACGCGTTCTTCGGTTGTTTCAGGCCGTCGTACCAGTCGACGATGGTCTGGCCGAAGGTTGGACCTTCACGGCTATCCACCACCACATTGACTTCACGACCGCTGAACAGCGAAGGCTTGAGCAGGTAAGCCACGACGGTGGCGTCATGCACCGGGCCGCCGGGAATGCCGTAGTGCTCCATGTCGCCCTTGACGTATTCATTGAGAATATCGCCAACCACCTTGCTCGCGTTGTTCTTGAGGTCGGCGATCTTTTTCAGGCGGGCTTCGCTGGTCAGTACCTTGTGGGTCACGTCCAGCGGCAGGTAAGTCAGCTTGACGCCGCTCTTGAGCACAATTTCAGCCGCAACCGGGTCGGCGAACAGGTTGAACTCCGCCACCGGCGTGATATTGCCGCCGTTGAAGTGCGCGCCGCCCATCACAACGACCTCCTTGATGCCCTGGGTGATTTCCGGTGCCTGGGTCAGCGCCAGCGCCAGGTTGGTCTGCGGGCCGAGCATTGCGATGGTGATGCTGTGCGGCTTGGCAGTGCTGAGGGTCTTGATCAGGTAATCAACCGCATTGCCGTCAGCCAGGCCCTTTTTCGGCTCATGCACGGTGACGCCGGAAATGCCTTCCTTACCGTGAATATTCTCGGCGTAGATCGGCGTGCGCAGCAGCGGTGCGGGCGCACCAGCGTACACCGGGATGTCCTCGCGCCCCGCCCACTCACGGGCCAGGCGTGCATTGCGGGAGGTCTTGTCCAGGCGCACGTTGCCGGCGACGGTGGTGAGCGCGCGAATGTTCAGCTCATCCGGGGAGGCCATGGCGAACAGCAATGCGACCACATCGTCAGCACCTGGATCGGTGTCGATGATCAGGTCGATTTTTTCCGCCGCCTGGGCGCTTGCAGCAGTGAGCGCAGACAAAAGCAGGACACTCCGGAACAGGTTTTTCAGGGTTGGAAGACCATATTGCATAAAACACTCCTTGTCGTTGAGAACGCTAGAACGTTACGCCGGACACCAGCGCGATATTGCAGTAGGGCTGGCATTCACCGGTGCGCACTACCGCGCGCGCGTTGTGAGTGAGCTGCTTGAATTCGTCATGGCTGACCAGACGCCGCTCACCGAGGGCCGCCTGTTCTGTGAGCGCATTCAGCTCGGCCAAAGCCGGTGGTTGCTTGAGCAGGATTTCTTCCGCCAGCACATGGCGTTCAACCTGCATCTCGCTGAGCACGATACGCAAGGTGCTGATGAAATCCGGGATGCCCTGGGTCAACGCCAGGTCGATCAGCTCGACACCCGGCGGCACCGGCAGGCCAGCGTCACCGATCACGAGGATGTCACCATGCCCAAGCGAGGCGATCACGCGCGACAGGGCAATATTGAGCAGAGGTGTCTTTTTCATGAGGGCACAAAACCTTGTACGTCGTGCAGCGTTGGAATAGAGGGTTGCGCACCGGCGCGGGTGACCGACAACGCCGCCGCGACCTGGCCAAAACGAATGGCCTCGGCCTCGCTCTTGCCGTTGGCCAACGCCGCCGCAAAGCCACCGACGAACGTATCACCCGCTGCCGTTGTGTCTACCGCCTTGACCTTGGGCGCAAGCAGGTGCTCGAAATTCAGGCCGTCGGTAAACAGTGCGCCCTGGGAGCCCAAGGTAATGATGACTTTGCCGGCGCCCGCCTGGATCAGGTGGGTGGCCGCGGCCTTGGCACTGTCAATGGAGTCGACGGCCACACCACTCAGTGCGGCAGCTTCGCTTTCATTGGGTATCAGGTAATCAATCGAGGCGTACCACTCAGCCGGCAACGGCGCGCTGGCCGGTGCAGGGTTGAGGATCACCGTCTTGCCCAGCTCACGACCGCGCTTGAGGGCATAGCCCACCGTATTCATCGGCACTTCCAGCTGGCAGACGATCACCTCAGCCGCCTGCAGCACCGCATCAAACGCCTGCAATGAGGCTGGCGTCAGTTCGCCGTTACTGCCCGCCACGATCACAATCGCGTTCTGGCTGCTGTCATCGACCACGATCAAGGCCACGCCACTGGAACCGTCCACGGTGCTGACGGCCTGGCAATCGATGCCTTCCACCACCAACGCATCGCGCAACTGGATGCCATAGGCATCGCTGCCGACACAGCCGATCATCGACACATCGGCCCCCAAGCGTGCGGAG
Organism: Pseudomonas sp. FBCC-B1565; assembly: GCF_059133265.1. Lineage (NCBI taxonomy): Bacteria > Pseudomonadati > Pseudomonadota > Gammaproteobacteria > Pseudomonadales > Pseudomonadaceae > Pseudomonas > Pseudomonas sp. FBCC-B1565. The sequence continues at coordinate 2,154,160 of NZ_CP101438.1, read as the reverse complement.
GCTACCGCCTGGTTCGCACCCTTGCCACCAGGCACGGTTGAGAATGTCTGGCCGATCAAGGTTTCACCGGCACGGGGCAACCGGCTGGCACGGGTGACCAGGTCCATGTTCAAGCTGCCTATTACCACTACTTTTGCTGGCATACATCAGTACTCATCAATTCGGTTCAGCGGTATTGGGCGAACGTACCGGAGACAGGTGCCGTCGACTCACGCAACACGATGCTCGGCGTCACGATGCGTTGATCAATCGGCATTTGGGGTGTTGCAATTCTTCGCAGTAAAAGTTCGGCCGCCGTCTCGCCCAGTTGCACGATCGACTGCCCGACCGTGGTCAGCGCCGGGTAGACGTAACGGCTCATTTGAATATCATCGAAACCGATCACCGACAGCTCACCCGGTACGCGGATATTGCGCTCTGCCGCTGCACGCAACACGCCAAAACCAATCATGTCGTTACTGGCAAAAATCGCACTGGGCGGGTTTTGCGCCAGCAAATGCACAGCGGCGGCATAACCGCCCGTGCTGGTGAAATCGCTTTCCTGGGTGCGGTTGGCGGCCACCTCGACACCGGCCTCTCGCAGCGCACGGTGATAGCCCGCCAAACGCATTTGCGCGACACGGGTATGGGCAGGGCCGCCGATGCAAGCAATGTCGCGATGGCCCAGTTCGAGCAAGTGCCGGGTCGCCAGATAGGCGCCCTCCTCGTGATCGATACGCACCAGGTCCACATCAATGCCATCCAGCGCCCGGTCGACAATCACCATGGGCGTGCGCACCGCGCTCAAGCCAGCGGCAAGGCCACTGTCGTCACCGCCCACCGAGGTCACGATCAAGCCGTCGACGCGCTTTTCCAACAGCACGCGCAAATAGTTGCGTTGCTTTTCAGCATTGTCGTCGGAGTTGCAGAGGATCACGCAGTAGCCGTTACGCTCGCAGTAATCCTCGATGCCGCGAGCCAATTCCGCAAAATACGGGTTGAGGCTGTTGGGCACCAGCAAACCGATCGTGGCCGTGGTCTTGGCCTTGAGTGAGCGCGCGACGGCACTGGGCACATAGTCGAGCTGCTTGATCGCCGCTTCAACCTTGATGCGCACCGGCTCACTGACCGGGCGAGTCTTGTTCACCACATGGGACACCGTGGTGTAGGAAATACCCGCAAGCGCTGCCACATCCTTGATCGTTGCCATAGGTCAGCCCCGCCGACTGGCGCGCTGGCTGCGGTAGGTGTCGAGGACCACGGCGATCACGATTACGGCACCGGTGATGATGCGCTTGGTCGGTTCCGTGGCCCCGATCTGCGCCAGGCCAGCCGCCAGTACCGAAATAATCAACACACCAAAGAAGGTACTGATCACCGAGCCGCGCCCGCCCATCAGGCTGGTGCCGCCGATCACCACTGCCGCAATCACTTGCAGCTCCAGGCCGGAACCGGCGTTCGGGTCCGCCGCTTCCAGGCGCGAAATCTGGAACAGCGCCGCCACGCCGGCCAGCAGGCCCATGAGGCTGAACACCAGGATCTTGTAAGGTTTTGGATTGATCCCCGCCAGGCGCACAGCCTCTTCGTTGGTGCCGATGCCGATCAGGTAGCGACCAAACACAGTGCGGGTGAGCACCAGCTGCGCGGCGATGATTACCAGCAACGCGATGATGAACGACGGTGAAATACCAAAGGCAATCGGGTTGGACAGCCAGGCAAACGAATCCCCGATGTAAGCGGTGCGCGAGCCGGTCATCTGGTATGCGACGCCTCGGGCCATTTCCAGCACGCCGAGGGACACGATGAACGATGGTATGCGCCAGGCCACGGTGATCGAGCCGGTGATGGTACCGGCCAACGCCGCGCAGCCCATGCCCAGCACGGCAGCCGGCAACACGCTCCAGCCCCAGCCGAGGATCGCTACGCTGACGGCCGATGCAGCCAGTGCCAGCACCGAGCCCACCGACAGGTCGATCCCACCGATGATCAGGATGAAGGTCATGCCCACCGCCAGTACCATCAGGTCCGGAATCTGGTTGGCCAGGGTGCTGAAGGTGTCATAGGACAGGAAGTGATCGCTGAGCACCGAGAACAGCGCAATCATCGCCAGCAAGGCACCCGCAAGACCCAGGTAGGTGCCCAGGCCATAGAAGTTGCCGCCGGTCTTGCCAGGGGAAGTTGTGGTTTTCATGGGGTATCCCTAAGCACTGCGTCGTTGAGCAGCGCATCACGTTTCTGATAGCCAGCAAAGGCGGCGGCGAGCAATTCGTCCTGGGTCCAGCTGTCGCGCTCGAAGGTCTCGATCAAGCGCCCGGCGGACAACACGCCGATGCGGTCGCAGATCAGCATGAGTTCACGCAGATCACTGGACACCACCACCAGCGCTTTGCCCTGGCGGGTCAATTCGCCCAGCAAGGCATAAATATCGAACTTGGCACCCACGTCGATGCCGCGGGTTGGCTCATCGAACAGCATCACCGAGCAGTCGCGCTCCAGCCAGCGGCCAATCACTACCTTCTGCTGGTTACCGCCGGACAGTTCGGAAACCAACTGCGCCGGACTGGAACTGCGGATGCGCATGGCGTCGATCTGACGCTTGGCCAAGGCGGTCTCGTCGCGGCTGTTGACCACGCCACCGCCGGAGATTTCCGGCATGTTGCCCAGGGCAATGTTGGCGCTGATGGACTGGGTCAGCAGCAGGCCCTCACCCTTGCGGTCTTCGGTGATCAGGGCAATACCGTGGCCCACCGCATCCACGGGCGAGCGGATGCTCACCACCTGGGCTGGCGAACCAAGCGCCACGGTGCCGCTGTCGGCCAGGTCGGCGCCGAAGATCAGGCGCAACAACTCTGTACGACCGGCACCTATCAGGCCGGAGATACCGTAGATCTCACCGGCGCGCACTTCAAAGGACACGTCGCGGACCTTGTCCGAGCGAGTCAGGCCTTTTACCGTCAAGGCCGGACCACCAATGGAGCGCGGGCCCAGGTCGATGTGCTCGCCCAGCTCACGACCGACCATCAAGGTGACCAGTTGCTCACTGTTGTAATTGGCCATCGGCTCGACACAGACCAGTTTGCCGTCGCGCAGTACCGCAATGCGCTGGGCAACACGGGCCAGCTCTTCCAGCCGGTGCGAAATGTAAATGATCGCCACGCCCCGGGCCTGCAAGCGGGTGATTTGTTCAAACAGCATCTCGACTTCACGGGCCGTCAGCATGGCCGTGGGTTCGTCAAGGATCAGTACGTGGCAGTCGCCGATCAGGTTGCGGGCGATTTCGACCATTTGCTGATGGCCAATACCCAGGCTGCCAACCAGCGTGTCCGGATCGATGGCATCCAGCCCGACCTGGGCCATGGCCTCGATTGCAGCCTTGCGCAGTTGCTTGCGGCTGATCCAGCCACAGTGGCTGGGCAGGTTATCCAGGAACAGGTTTTCGGCAACAGTCAGTGTCGGCAGCAGGTTGAGCTCCTGCATGACCATACGCACGCCCAACTCTTCAGCCTGGGTGCGGCTGCCAGGGCGAAAATCCTGGCCGTTGAACTGCATGTGCCCGGTAGTCGGCGTGACCAGCCCGCCGATGATCTTCGACAAGGTACTTTTGCCTGCGCCGTTCTCTCCGGTCAGCGCCAGCACTTCCCCGCGATTGAGCGTCAGGGTGATGTCGGACAGAACCGGTTGGGCATAGGTCTTGCCGATACCGCTGACCGAGAGGACAGCGTTCGGGGCGGAAGATGACATAGGAAAATCTCCAGGCGCCCGCCCAGGACGAGCGGGCGCTGTTGGGTGCTGCCAGGATTACTTCTTGAGGACGAGTTCGACCGGGGTTTCGATCACGCCATCTTTGGCATCGACTTTCTCACCCTTGACCAGCTTGAGCGCATTCTGGATACCGAACACGGCTTGCTGGGCAGCAGCCTGGTCAGCGGTCGCCAGGACACGGCCGTCCTGCAGCATCGGCTTGATGGCTTCGATGTTGTCGTAGCCTACGACCAGCACCTTGCCAGCCTTGCCGGCCGCGCGCACGGCAGAGACGGCGCCCAGGGCCATGTTGTCGTTACCGGCCAGCAGGGCCTTGAGGTCGGGGTATTCACTCAGCATGGCGGATGCCACTTTCTGACCCTGGTCGATTTCCCAGTTGCCGGATTGGGTGGAGACGATCTTCATGCCGGCAGCGTCCATCGCATCCTTGTAGCCTGCGGTACGTTGCTGGGCGTTGGTGGTCGTCGGAACACCCTCGATGATACCGACCTTGTCACCCGAGGCCAGTTGCTTGGCCAGGTAGTCGCCGACCAGCTTGGAGCCTTTGCGGTTGTCCGGGCCTACGAAGGGGATGTCGAGGTTCTTGCTTTTGAGCACGTCCGGGTCCAGGCGGTTGTCGATGTTGACGACCTTGATACCGGCGTCCGAAGCTTTCTTCAGCACGGTGACAAGTGCCTTGGAGTCGGCAGGCGCGATGACGATGGCGTTGACCTTGGCGAGGATCATCTGGTTGACGATGTCGATCTGCGCGCTGGTATCGGTTTCGTTCTTGATCCCGTTGGTGATCATGTCGAAATCGGTGGCGTGTTCTTTCTGATACGCCTTGGCACCATCCTGCATGGTGACGAAGAATTCATTGGCAAGGGATTTCATGACCAGGCCGACCTTGGGTTTGGCGGCGTCATCGGCAAATGCAGAGGAGAGAGGCAGGGCAGCAGATGCAGCAGCAAGCACAGCGACAGCAAGAAGACGTCCAGCGAATGGCAGCTTCATGGGTTCACTCCGATCTTATGATTATTGTGAGCAACGCTTGCACCGAAGACCCCTTCGGCAGCCTTCCCACCCGGGCGGCTGATACGAGCTGTCACGATACTCAAGGAGTGCTCCGTGAAACATCTCGCAAACGTTTGCGTTATTCAAACTATGAGAACCTTGTCGAGATTTGTCAACGGTTGAAAACAGCCTTTCATCCACGCCCTCCCTCCCGCTTGAGCATAGGTGCAGTTAAACATCGCACCCTCTCGGTCGCTCCTTAAAACGACAGGCTGGTGCGCATCATTCATGCATCCCCCAAAGCCTGGCGGTCAACTTTTTCGGACAACCGAACACAATGCAGTCCGATGTTCGGAAAGCCGGACACCCACATTATCAACAAACCCGAAAAATCAATATTAATTGTTATAAATCAATCATTTAAATTGTTTTAGCGATCACGCTGAGCCTGGTACAGATCCTGCTCTACCCCATCACCTCGTGGCATTCAGAACCGCCCGGGTGTTCTAGATGAACCTGCTACAGCACTCATCAAAAACCAGAGAGAAAAATAATGAAATCTGCACTGAAGACTTTTGTTCCGGGCGCGTTAGCCCTCCTGCTGTTGTTCCCCGTTGCCGCCCAGGCAAAGGAAGTTGAAACCAAGACCAAACTGTCCAACGTGGTGATCCTCGCCACCGGCGGCACCATTGCTGGCGCCGGTGCCAGCGCAGCCAACAGCGCCACCTACCAGGCAGCGAAAGTCGGTATCGAGCAATTGATCGCGGGTGTTCCTGAGCTTAGCCAGATCGCCAATGTGCGTGGCGAGCAAGTGATGCAAATTGCGTCCGAAAGCATCAACAATGAAAACCTGCTGCAACTGGGTCGCCGCGTCGCCGAACTGGCCGACAGCAAGGACGTGGACGGCATCGTGATCACCCACGGTACCGACACCCTGGAAGAAACCGCCTACTTCCTGAACCTGGTGGAGAAAACCGACAAGCCAATCGTGGTGGTCGGTTCCATGCGACCAGGCACCGCCATGTCGGCGGATGGCATGCTCAACCTGTACAACGCTGTGGCCGTGGCCGGCAGTAAGGATGCACGCGGCAAAGGCGTGCTGGTCACCATGAACGACGAGATCCAGTCGGGTCGCGACGTCAGCAAGATGATCAATATCAAGACCGAAGCGTTCAAGAGCCCATGGGGCCCACTGGGCATGGTGGTTGAAGGCAAATCCTACTGGTTCCGCTTGCCGGCCAAGCGTCACACCATGGATTCGGAATTCGATATCAAGAACATCAAGAGCCTGCCGGACGTCGAGATCGCCTATGGCTACGGCAACGTGAGCGACACTGCCTACAAGGCCCTGGCTCAAGCAGGCGCCAAAGCCATCATCCACGCCGGCACTGGCAACGGCTCCGTGTCCTCGAAAGTCGTACCTGCCCTGGTGGAACTGCGCAAGCAGGGTGTACAGATCATTCGCTCTTCCCACGTGAATGCCGGCGGCATGGTTCTGCGCAACGCCGAACAGCCTGACGACAAATACGACTGGGTCGCTGCACTCGACCTGAACCCGCAGAAAGCCCGCATCCTGGCCATGGTCGCCTTGACCAAGACCCAAGACAGCAAAGAGCTGCAGCGGATGTTCTGGGAATACTGATTCCTGACTGCCCCCCTGTAGGAGCGAGTTTGCTCGCTCCTACACCCTCACGCTCCGCCCTACATCCAATTGCCTGAATTGCTGTAAGACGAACTTCTTGAATTTTAAGTAGTTGCGAAATCACCTACAGTTAAATACTGTATGTGCGTACAGCTTATTAAGGAATACTCCGTGGCAAAGTCCTCTTCCGCAGTGCCCACCGCACCTGATGCCTACGAACGCCTGGCTATTCGCGTGCAAAAGATCATCAATTCAACCAACGCCCAGAAAGCCAAGGCAGCGTTGATCTTCCGTTTGCCGGACGAGCCTGAGGATGAATGGGCGCGCTTACTGGAGGAAATCGCAGAGAACGACAATGTCACCCTCGCCTATCGTGACGACGGTGGCGTACAGATTTTCTGGGTTGTACCGAAGGAAGATTGATTCAATGAGTGTCCGTTTTATCGCGGTGTGCTGCCTGTTTTTTGCCGTCACCGCCCACGCCCAGGCGCCACGCACGTTCAGTGAAGCCAAGAAAATCGCCTGGAAGCTCTACGCTCCACAATCCACCGAGTTCTATTGCGGCTGCAAGTACACGGGCAATCGCGTGGACTTGAAAGCCTGTGGCTACATCCCCCGCAAAAACGCCAATCGTGCCGCACGCATCGAATGGGAGCACATTGTTCCCGCCTGGCAGATCGGGCATCAGCGCCAATGCTGGCAGGACGGTGGGCGTAAGAACTGCACGCGCCATGATGACGTGTTCAAGCGCGCCGAAGCGGACCTGCATAACCTGGTGCCAAGCATCGGCGAGGTCAACGGTGACCGTAATAACTTCAGTTTTGGCTGGCTGCCGGTACAAAGCGGGCAGTACGGGTCTTGCCTGACTCAAGTGGATTTCAAGGCCAAGAAGGTCATGCCGCGCCCTTCCATCCGGGGAATGATCGCCCGCACCTATTTTTATATGAGCAAACAGTACGGCTTGCGACTGTCGAAACAGGATCGCCAGTTGTACGAAGCCTGGAACAAGACCTACCCGGTGCAGGCCTGGGAGCGCCAGCGTAACCAGACAGTGGCGTGTGTGATGGGGCGCGGCAATGAGTTTGTCGGCCCGGTGAATCTGAAAGCCTGTAGTTGAAAATGGGCGAAACTCCCGCCCACCCGGCGCGTTACTGTGCAGCCTTGTGCTCGACAACCTGCGATTCAGTATCGGTTTTCTTGGCGCGCGCCATTTTCTCGTTGAGCAGTGCTTGCTTGGCCTCGGCTTCAGCCTTGGTCGCGAACGGCCCCAGCAGGACTTCGTCCTTGCCGTCAACCTTCACGATGTAAAAGTTGAAACCATGTTCCAGCAACCAGGCCGTAAGGTCGGTGATGGCCTGTAGCTTGTGGTCCGGCGGCCCTACCCATACATCCCATTCCTGGGCAGCAATCGCGCCGGTTTGCGGCTGGGTTTCGGTCACGGCAGGCTTGCTCCTGGGGGCCTCGACGCGTTTGCCCTCACCGCAACCGGCCAATGCCAACACCGCCATTGCCATCGCTACTTTACGCACTGCCCTGCTCCTTTAAAGATAAAGAGGCGACTTTATCATTCACTGTCTATTCTGGCCGTCATAAACGTTGGCTTAAACAATGCGAATCATGTATCGCAGACCTGTATGATGCCGCCATGGGAATTAATGTCGCCTCTATGCGTCCTAAAAAGAGGCAGTCACAGGGAAGCGCTTAGCAGTAAGCTACACACATCCGACACCTGCCCTGTCTGAAACATGTGTCCTTAAAAGTAATCAAGGAGAAGTCCATGCTGATACTCACCCGCAAAGTTGGTGAAAGCATAAACATCGGTGATGACATCACGATCACCATCCTGGGCGTCAGCGGCCAGCAAGTACGAATCGGCATCAACGCACCCAAGGATGTTGCCGTGCATCGCGAGGAAATCTACCAGCGCATCCAGGCCGGTTTGACTGCCCCGGACAAAAACCAGACGCCTTGAAGCGCCCTCAGTAGCCAGCCCTTTCGTACACTGTAATGGCTGGCGAAAACCTCTTCACACCGCTCTTGTCATTGCTGCGTGACTGACGCCACCAATGCGTTCATCTTCATGGAAAGATGAAACTGTCTTCACGCCCGGAACTTGTTGTTTCATTCTCAGCCGAATCTTCTGACTGACACTCAGCCATCCGTGTGCATTCAGGAGCACGTCGATGCGGCCCAGACCCCCACCGCCATTTGCCTACACGTCTTGGATGATCGCCTTATCGATAGGATGGGTCTTCGCAGGGCTGGCCTATGGTTTGAAGTATGCAATCGAAGGCTCCGGCTCCACCGCCCCTCGTTCAGGGCTGGACTTGGCGCTGCTGCTTTGCGGGTACTTGTTCCTGTTTTGTCTCAAACCTATCCAGAAGTCCGTGCAACGCAGGTTGTGTCGGCAAACGCTTCAGTGACATCGCGCTCATCGCCAGTAGACACCGGCATCAACAGCGTCACAGCGCGAGCTTGGCCTTTTCGTATCAGCCCGCCCCCCTCTGCAAGTACAACAAGCCGTCCGCGTCACGCTGTACGTCTAACTGCTGATACCCGTCTATCGAAGGATGGTCAGTGGTCATAGGCGTGTGATGCGTCGACGTCACGACCATCACATCCGCGCCTGCGGCCTCTCCCGCACGAATACCCACCGTTGCATCTTCAAACACCAGGCATTCATGCACCGGCACACCCAGGCGTTGCGCCCCCAAAACGTAACAAGCCGGATTCGGTTTGCCGAGGGCCACATCTTCAGCCGTCACCAATACCGCCGGCGGCGCAATGCCCGCGGCTTGCAGTCGACGCAACGCCAACTCCCTTGGAGCAGAAGTGACCAACGCCCATTGATCACCCGGCAGGCGGTTCAGAAACGCCACGGCGCCGGAAATCGCCACAACACCTTCGACATCATTGATTTCAGCCTCGGTGATCCACTGCGCTTCAACCTCAGGATCGACGCCCGGCAAGGCCTGGCGTGTGATGGTGTCGATCGCGCGGGCACCGTGAATAGTCGTCAAGAAAGCCGCCACATCCAGGCCATGACGTTCAGCCCAGATGCTCCACACCCGCTCGGCAGCGGCAATGGAGTTGAGCAAGGTCCCATCCATATCAAACAAAAAGGCACGGTAACGGCGATTGAACACGGCTGAACCTCGGATAGACACTGAGCGAATTCCTCATGAGCGGAAAAATGATAGGCCCGATGCAATCTACGGATCGCCTTGGTGCTTGTAAACGCTACCGAGGTCGATTGCATTACAGGTTTGTAATGGAGCGGTAAGCCTTACCAGCACCCTCACTTCATACAGTGGAGTCGTCAGTCACCCACACCGGATGACGCCACTTCCTACTGATGAAAAGGGTCCCCCCATGAAGCCTGCAAGCAAACTCTGCCTGATCGCCGCCAGCCTGCTGATGCTGGGCACAGGTACCGCCATGGCCGGCACCGTGGCGCCGGTCAAAGCCAATAACGTGGTGCTGGTGCACGGTTCCTGGGCTGACGGCTCAAGTTGGTCCGAGGTGATCACCCGCCTCCAGGCCGCCGGTCTGCATGTCACTGCAGTACAAAACCCGCTGACCTCGGTGGCCGACGATGTCGCCGCCACCAACCGTGTACTAGCCCAGCAAGACGGCCCCACTGTTCTGGTCGGCCACTCCTACGCCGGCACCGTGGTCAGCGACGCTGGGGCCAACCCGAAGGTCAGCGCCCTGGTGTACGTGGCCGCACGCGCGCCGGACGCCAATGAAGACTTTGTCGCGCTCTCGGCAAAGTATCCGAGCATGCCGGTGCGGGCCGGCGTTGAAGACCACGACGGCTACCTCACCCTGAGCCAGGAGGCCTTCCTCAAGTATTTTGCCGGCGATGTGCCGCATGCCAAGGCCCTGGAGTTGTACGCCGTGCAGCAGCCCATCACCAAGACCCTGTTCAGCGGTCGCACTGTCAACGCCGCCTGGCACACCAAGCCTTCCTGGTATGCGGTGTCGGCGAATGACCAGACCATCAATCCAGACCTGGAGCGCTTCCTCGCCAAGCGCATGAACGCCACCACCATCGAGCTGCCTTCGAGCCACCTGTCGCTGGTGTCCCACGCCAAGGAAATCACCGACCTGATCCTCGAAGCCTCCGGCCGCCAGCCCTGAGCCCTGCATTACAAACTTGTCATCATCCTGTTGGTTGGCTGTTCGGGGTGCCTGGTTACTGTGAACTCAACGCCACGATCTGGCAGCCAACCCCTTAAGAGAGATACCGCCATGAAACTGTTTATCCTCGGCTTTGCCGCTCTGCTCGCTACCGGTTCCGTGTTTGCAACTGAACCTGTGATCCATGACAAAACCGGCTTCTTCGTACACCTGGATGTGGCCAAAGTGCTGTCGAGCACCGACACCTACGGCCAATGCGGCATTGTCCCGGCGCGCCTCGACTACCTGGACAGCCAGGGTCGCGAACATGTGTTGGACTACCAGGTCCAGGGCATCGGTTGCGCCAGTGACAATTGATCGGGCTACACTTGCGCCACGCATTGAGACGGGGCACTTCCCATGAACATTCTTGTAGTCGAAGACGAACCCAAGGCCGGCAATTACCTGCTCAACGGCCTGCAGGAACTGGGTTACTCCGTCAGCCTCGCCCGTGATGGCGTGGACGGTTTGCACCAGGCCCTGGAAACACCGTTCGACGTGATCGTGCTGGATGTGATGATGCCGAAAATGGACGGCTGGGAAGTGCTGCGTCGCCTGCGCAAGGAAGCGGATACGCCGGTACTTTTTCTGACGGCTCGCGATGACATTGCCGACCGCATCAAGGGCTTGGAGCTAGGTGCCGATGATTACCTGATCAAGCCTTTTTCCTTCGCTGAACTGGTGGCACGCTTGCGAACCCTGACCCGTCGCGGCCCAAGCCGCGAAGAGGAACAACTGCAGATCGCCGACTTGCAAATCGATGTGCTCAAGCGTCGCGTCACCCGGGCAGGCACCCGTATCACCCTGACCAACAAAGAGTTCGCCTTACTGCACCTGTTCGCAACTCATCAGGACCAGGTGCTGTCCCGTTCGCTGATCGCGTCGCGGGTGTGGGACATGAATTTCGACAGCGACACCAATGTGGTGGACGTCGCTGTACGACGCCTGCGCCTGAAAATCGACGACCCTTTCCAGCTCAAGCTGATCCACAGCGTGCGTGGCATCGGCTACCGCTTCGATACCCAACCATGAACACACGCCGTCATTACTCCCTGACCCTGCGCCTGGCGTTGATCTTCGCCCTGCTCGCCTTCGCCCTGCTGGCGACCCTCGGCGTGGCGCTGTATCGCGAGTTGGAGCGTGAACTGATCATGCGTGACGACGCAGCCTTGATCTACCGCATCGATCAATTGCGCAACCTGCTCAATGACAGCAACACCCTGGACCTGATCAAGACCAAGCCGGAGTTGTTCCAGAACATGCTCGGCAACCGCGAGTCAGTGCTGAGCATCGCCGCGCCAGGCCAGAAGCCCCTGCTGACGGTCAACCCCGGCAATATCGACCTGCCAGACGTTCCGCCGGTCCCCAAGAACCACGAACTGACGTTCGCCGACGTGCACCATTTTCCCGGCATCAATGGGGTACCCTTTGCAACCCTGGGCGCGTCCATCGACTCCGGTGACCTGGGCAGCCTGCAAGTCACCACGGGGCGCCTGATGACCGAACGCACCGCCGTACTCGCCAGCTATCGCTTGAGCGTTTATATCCTGGCGAGCATTGCTGCAATTATCCTGGCAGTGGTCGGTTACCTGCTGGTTCATCGTGGGCTGGTGCCGTTGCGCCGCTTGGCCCGGCACGCCCAGGGCATTGGTGTCGGCAACCTTGCCGAACGCCTCGACAGCCACGGTGCGCCGAAAGAACTGCTGCCGATGATAGATTCGTTCAACACCATGCTTGAGCGGCTGGCCAAGGGCTTTGTGCAACTGGGCCAGGTGTCCACCGACATGGCCCACGAACTGCGCACGCCCATCAACAATTTGCTGGGGGAAACCCAGGTCGCCCTGCAACAGCACCGCAGCATTGAAAGTTACCAGCAGTTGCTTGCGTCCAATGTCGAAGAGCTTGAACGCCTGGCGCGGATGCTCGACAACATGCTGTTCCTCGCGCGCACCGACCCGGCGAGTGCTTTGCGTCAACGCCAGGAACTCAGTGCCGTGGATGAGGTGGAACGCATCGCCGAGTACTTTGAGGGCTTGGCGGGTGATGTGGATATCAGCATTCGTGCCGAAGGTGAAGGCGTGATCTGGGCGGAGCCGATGCTGCTGCGCAGAGCCCTGGCAAATCTGTGTGCCAATGCCATCAAATATGGTGCACCGAGTACCGAGCTGGAGATCCGCGCCGTGCCAAGCGCCGAGGGCATTCACCTGAGGGTCAGCAACCAAGGAGAGACCATCGCCGCCGAGCATCTGCCGCGCCTGTTCGAACGGTTTTACCGAGTGGATGAGTCACGGGAACGTTCGGCGCAGTCCAACGGGTTGGGGTTATCGATTGTGGCAACCATCATGCAACTGCACAACGGACGGTACAGCGTGAGCAGTGAGGCAGGCGTGACGTGTTTTGAGTTGTTCTTTCCGAAACGGGAAGATTGAGCGCAAACGCCCGGTGTTATTTTGCAAAGGTTTGTCTCTTAACCGCTCGACGCAAGCCAGGCTAATTTTGCTTCCCAATGGGCTCAAGGTAGAGCCGGCAGCGGTAAAACAATGGAGATTCCAAAATGGAAATGCGCTTACTGGAAAAGGGGCTGGCTGAAATGAATGAGAAGCTGATCACCGTTTCGAGCAAGGCAGACGCCATGGATAAGCACTTCGCGTCCAAGGCCGACCTGGCAACCACTGAACTGAACCTTATCAAGTGGTACGTGGCAACCGCATTCGCCATGACAGGCCTGGCCTGCGCGATCACCTTCGGGCTCACCCGACTGTTTGCGACTTGAGGAGCAGCGGGCTGATCAACTGACCTGCCCGCCCGCTTCCTTTGCATCGACGGATGTTTGCCACGCCGCCAGCACAGCTGTCTGCAGCCCCGCAACCAATGTATCCAGCGCCATTGAGGGCCGCTGTGAATCTGCCACCTGCTCTGGCAGAAAAGGTACGTGGATGAACCCACTGCGCACCCCAGAACCTGCGAGCGCATGCTGCAACAGATAAAACACCTGGTTACACACAAATGTCCCAGCCGTCTGCGATACCGAGGCCGCGACTCCCGCCTCACGCACGGCCTTGACCATCGCCTTGATCGGCAAGGTCGTGAAGTAGGCCGCCGGGCCGCCGTCTACAACTGCCGTATCGATAGGTTGCTCCCCGAGGTTATCGGGGATGCGTGCATCATTGACATTGATCGCCACCCGCTCGATTGAGATATCGCTACGCCCAGGCCCCAGGCCAGTCGCAATTACCATCGCCGGGTGCAACTCTTCGATCAGCCCGGCCAGGCACGGGCCCGCTGTGGCAAATGCGCAAGGCAGTCGACGCGCAACAATCTGCACGTCGCTGCCCAGCTGCACGCCGTCCAGTTGGCGCACGGCTTCCCAGGAGGGGTTGACCGGGTCTTGATCAAAGGGCTCGAAACCCGTCAGCAGAACTATTTGCATAACGGCCTCACATCAACAGGTAAAGCAGCACAATATTGACCACCAGCATCATCAACGCGGTCGGCAGCTGAGCCTTGATCACCGCGTTCTTGTCCGGCAGCTCGAGCAATGCCGCCGGGACGATATTGAAGTTGGCGGCCATAGGGGTCATCAGGGTACCGCAGTAGCCGGAGAACATGCCGATCGCCGCCATCACCGCCGGGTTACCACCATAGATGCCGACCAGCACCGGCACGCCGACACCGCCAGTCATCACCGGGAAAGCCGCGAAGCCATTACCCATGATCACCGTAAACAACGCCATGCCCAGCACGTAGACCATCACCGCCACCAACTTGTAATCCAGGTTGATATAAGTGGTGGTGACATGCGCGACAGCCGTACCAACCCCAGCTTCGTTGAACAGTAAGCCCAGCATTGCCAACATCTGCGGCAGCACCATGGCCCAGCCCAGCGCTTCAGTCAGGCGACGGGATTCACGCAAGGCTTGCACCGGCGTATCGCGGGTCAACCAGCACGCCAGGCCAAGGGCGATCAGGCAGCCGATACCAAGGGAGACAAAGGTGGTGTTTTTCGGGTCCAGCAACGGCACTCCGCCAATCTCGGTGTGCTTGAGCAATACCGAGCCGATCACCGTGGTCAGCGGAATCGCCAACGCCGGGATGAACAGCTTGTGCCCCAGGCGACCCGCACTGGCACGGGATGCCTTGTCGTGCAACTCGGCATGCTTGCCACGGCCGACGCCGCCCATGCCGGCAATCAAGGCCATGACCACTATGCCTACCCCGATAGCCACCGAAGGCAGACGCTCACCGATCAGGAATGGAATGGCGAACAACAGCCAGAACAATGCACTGGACCAACGCTTGGGATGGGTGCGGTCCATCAGGATCATGCAAGCCGTGATCAGCAGCAGGACCCCGGCCAGCCAGTACAGGTATTGAATGGAAATAATCATTGTGCAGCCTCCACGGATGCAGCTGCCGGCGTCATCTCTCGGGTGAGCCTGCGGTCAAACCGATGCAGGCGGATCGCGTGAATGATGAAGGCGCAGATCGCGGTAGGAATCCCCCACACCGCAATATGCAGCGGCTCCACATCAATCCCCGACCCAAGCAGGAAGGTATGCATCAAGGCGATTGCACCAAAGGCGACAAAGATATCCTCACCAAAAAACAGGCCGACATTGTCAGTCGCCGCGCACATCGCCAGCACTTTATGACGCAGTTTGTCAGGAAGTTTGCCGTAGCGTTTTTCCGCTGCACCCTCAGCCATCGGCGCCAGCAACGGACGCACCATCTGCGGATGCCCGCCCAGGCTGGTCAGGCCCATGGCAGCCGTGGATTCACGCACAAACAAATAGATGATCAACAAACGCCCGACCGTGGCGCGCTCGAACCGTGCAATCCAGTTCTGCGCATGCAGGCGCAACCCATGGCGCTCCAACAGGCCAATGACCGCCAGAGGCAGCAACAGAATCAATTGCAGGGCACGGGTCTGAAGGAAGCCATCGCCCATGGTGGCGAGGATTTTTTCCAGGGGAAAATGGGCGGCAAGCCCGGTAGCGATAGCGGCCGCGGTGACCACCAACAGAGGGTTGATGCGCAAAACAAAGCCAACCACGATCACAAGTACGCCGATCAACGGCCATAAGTTCACAACAGTTTGCATGGCGGTGAGGTCCTTAAGTGCGCGCTGCGGCGCCATTACAGCAGGATGTGAACAAAGGGTTCACAGCAGGAAGTGGCGTGCAGTCGGCTCGGTTTTTTATTGTTGACCCGGAAGGTCGAGCGTCAGTGGCGGCAACTTTGCTGCCTGGGGACGGGAGGTGTCCAACAAGAAAAATTGTTGCTGCGAACCAATAAATTTTGTGGGTGATTGCACAGCATGCATGTAACGAGATGTGGACAGACCCGCAGGGATTCGCGCATCTTAGCGCCGCCTGTCTTATCAGGCGTGCACCTCAAATCAGCACACTCTTCCCGATTACTGTTGTGGATATGGAAATTCAATGAAAACCCAAAAGGTCCTGATCGCCCTCTCCTGCGCAGTTGCGCTGTCCATGCTGGGTGGTTGCGCCGCCAAGGTAAAAAGTGGCGGCAGCGCAGCGCTGGCGATCCCGGACTCCGCGAAACACAACCTCGTGGTCAGCATCAAGGGCGAAGGCCAGGTCGAGCAAAACCCGGACTGGAACCTGCTCAAGCGTGACTGGAACAACGCGCTGCAAGTGGAGGCCCGCCAGGCCGGTTTCAACGTCACTGAAAGCCCTGCAGTGGTTCCGAGTGGTGAAGAAGGTGTCGGCATCAAGATCAATGTGAGCAAGTTTCGCTACATCGAGCCGGGCTCACGGTATGTAGCCGGCGCGCTGGTAGGTAACGCCTGGGTGTTCTCCCGCGCAGATTACTCGGACCTCAAATCCGGCACGCCGATTGGCTCGCGCACCTACGACACCTCGTCATCCGCCTGGGAAGGCATTGCCTCGGCCATGACGCAGAAGCAGGTGCAGGCGATTGCCAAACAGATGATCAGCGATATCAAGAACGCCAAAGCCAAGTAAGCCGCCATCGTGAGCGAGTTTCTCGAATTCATCTGGAAGCTGCTTGAGTTCGCAGGCGACTACACCCCACCACGGCGAAAACGCGTGTTCTCACTCGGGTTCGTGATGTTTTTGCTGCTGGTGGCGGTTGTTGAACTGGTGTTGCTGCAGATTTTTCTTGGAGATACGGGCTGAAGAGAGGGTTTGCAAAAGTTTTGCAAATCGCAGGCAACAAAAAAGGGCCCACCTTTCGGTGAGCCCTTCTAGACCGCCCAGCAGAGCGGATTTTGTTTGGTAGGCGCGATTGGACTCGAACCAACGACCCCCACCATGTCAAGGTGGTGCTCTAACCAACTGAGCTACGTGCCTGCTGTGAGGCGGCATTCTACGGAATTCCGGAGGGGTGTCAACATCTTTTTTTCAGCTAACCCTATGAATATGCGAATTTTTTATTTGCGCGGGGCACACCCGCGGATTTCGGGTGGCTGGCAGGCAATTTTCAACTCAGGTAGGATCGGCGCACTCGTAAAAAATATAAAACAGAGGTTCCAGGATGGCGAACACCCCCTATCCCCAGTCGTATTACGCCGCTTCCGCGAATGCCGTTCCCCCTCGCCCGGTCCTGCAAGGCGAAGTCGAAACCGATGTGTGCGTGATCGGCGCAGGCTACACCGGCCTCTCCAGTGCGCTGTTCCTGCTGGAGAACGGTTTTCGCGTAACGGTGCTGGAAGCCGCCAAGGTGGGTTTTGGCGCCTCGGGCCGTAACGGCGGGCAGATCGTCAACAGCTACAGCCGGGATATCGATGTGATCGAGCGCAGCGTTGGGCCCAAGCAGGCGCAACTGCTGGGGCAGATGGCGTTCGAGGGCGGCAAGATTATCCGTGAGCGCGTGGCCAAGTATCAGATTCAGTGCGACCTGAAGGACGGCGGTGTATTCGCCGCGCTCAACAGCAAGCATATGGGCCACCTGGAGTCGCAGAAGCGCCTGTGGGAGCGCTACGGCCACACTCAACTGGAGCTGCTGGACGAACGCCGTATTCGCGAAGTAGTGGCCTGTGACAACTACGTCGGCGGCCTGCTGGACATGAGCGGTGGGCACATCCACCCGCTCAATCTGGCACTCGGCGAAGCGGCCGCCGTGGAGTCCCTGGGCGGTACGATCTACGAGCAATCCGCTGCCGTGCGTATCGAGCGCGGCGCCAACCCGGTGGTGCATACCGCCGAGGGCAAGGTCAGGGCCAAGTTCATCATCGTCGCGGGGAATGCCTACCTGGGCAACCTGGTGCCGGAGTTGGCCGCCAAGTCGATGCCGTGCGGCACGCAAGTAATCACCACCGCCCCCTTGGGCGACGAGCTGGCGAAAACTTTGCTGCCGCAGGATTACTGCGTCGAAGACTGCAACTACCTGCTCGACTACTACCGCCTCACCAACGACAAGCGCCTGATCTTCGGCGGCGGCGTGGTGTATGGCGCACGCGACCCGGCAAACATCGAAGCGATCATCCGCCCGAAGATGCTCAAGGCCTTCCCACAGCTCAAAGACGTGAAGATTGACTACGCTTGGACCGGAAACTTCCTGCTGACCCTGTCGCGCTTGCCGCAGGTAGGTCGCCTGGGCGACAACATCTACTACTCACAGGGCTGCAGCGGCCATGGCGTGACGTATACGCACCTGGCGGGCAAGGTACTGGCGGAGGCACTGCGAGGCCAGGCAGAGCGTTTTGACGCGTTTGCCGACCTGCCACACTACCCGTTCCCGGGCGGGCAACTGTTGCGCACACCGTTTGCGGCAATGGGCGCCTGGTACTACGGGCTACGCGACAAATTGGGATTCTGACTCGAACCTGCAGGAGCTCGTTTGCGGGCTCCTCCAGGTTGCATTATCAAATCGCAGACACAAAAAACCCCGGTCTTTCGACCAGGGTCTTTGCTATCGGATCAAAGTAGCCAGAGGCTTGCTTTGTGCTCCAAGGCGTTCAGTGGGCCTTGAGGCAGATATGGCGCAGCGGACGGGACTCGAACCCGCGACCCCCGGCGTGACAGGCCGGTATTCTAACCGACTGAACTACCGCTGCGTATCGCTTGACCGGTTGAGCGTAAACCCTCAACCGTCTTTAAACATCTGATTGATCAGCCTTGGCTGTTCAATCTCAAGTCCGACACATCGAACCTGGATAATATGGCGCAGCGGACGGGACTCGAACCCGCGACCCCCGGCGTGACAGGCCGGTATTCTAACCGACTGAACTACCGCTGCGCGTCGGTGCAACCTTTAACGTTGCGTCTTACCGTGAAGCAAAACTCTCAAGAAGTGGTGGGTGATGACGGGATCGAACCGCCGACCCTCTGCTTGTAAGGCAGATGCTCTCCCAGCTGAGCTAATCACCCTTTGCTTCGTTGAGGCCGCGAAATTTACGCAGGTAGCAGACCTAAGTCAATAGCCTGCTTGAAGTTTTTCTGAAAAAGACAAAATTGCTTCAAGACGGCTATCCGCCCTACTCGCTGTAAATCATCTTCTTGCTCATGCCACCGTCCACGACAAACTCTTGCCCGGTGACAAACCCCGCCTGGCGCGACAGCAGCCATGCCACCATCGCCGCCACATCTTCCACGGTCCCCACCCTACCCGCCGGATGCTGGGCGTGATCGGCGTCACTCAACGGCTCGGCACGCCGGGCCGCCGGGTCACGCGCATCGATCCAGCCGGGGCTGACCGCATTGACCCGCACTTCCGGCCCCAGGCTCATCGCCAGGGCGTGCGTCAGGGCCAGCAGGCCACCCTTGCTCGCCGCATAGGCCTCGGTGTCCGGCTCCGACTGGCGAGCCCGGGTCGACGCCAGGTTGACGATGGCGCCGCCGTGGGCACGCAGATACGGCGCACAGTGCTTGGCCAACAACATCGGCCCACTGAGGTTCACCGCCAGCACCCGATTCCAGTACGCCAGGTCCAGGCTTTCCAGGGTGATGTTACGCGGGTCGGCCACCGCCGCGTTGCAGACCAACGCGTCCAGGCGCCCAAACTGCCCCAACACCTCGGCAACACCCTGGGCGACTTGCTTCTCGTCGGCCACATCCATGCTGATAAACCAGGCGTTGTCTCCCAGTACCTTGGACACCTTGGAACCGCGCTCGCGGTCCAGGTCGGTCAACACCACCTGCCAACCTTCGCTGATCAGCCACGCGGCAATCCCGAGGCCAATGCCGCGCGCAGCACCCGTCACCAGCGCGACACGCCCGTTACTGGCCGCTGCCGCTTCCATGGACCACTCGATCACAAGGCCGCCAGCCCGCGAGCCAGGTCAGCTTGCAAGTCAGCCACGTCTTCCAGGCCTACCGCGATGCGGATCAGGCTGTCACGGATACCCGCTGCCTCACGCTCCTGCGGCGCCAGGCGACCGTGGGAGGTGGTGCTCGGGTGGGTAATGGTGGTCTTGCTGTCACCCAGGTTGGCAGTGATGGAGATCAGGCGTGTCGCATCGATAAAGCGCCAGGCGCCCTCTTTGCCGCCCTTTACTTCAAAGCTAACCACAGCACCGAAACCACGCTGCTGACGCTGAGCCAATTCGTGTTGTGGGTGGCTCTTGAGACCGGCGTAGTGCACCTTCTCGATACCGTCCTGTTGCTCCAGCCACTCGGCCAGGGCCTGGGCGTTGGCACAATGGGCCTTCATGCGCAGGCTCAGGGTTTCCAGGCCTTTGAGGAAGATCCAGGCGTTGAACGGGCTCAAGGTCGGGCCAGCGGTGCGCAGGAAGCCGACAACTTCCTTCATCTGTTCGCTGCGCCCCGCAACCACACCGCCCATGCAGCGGCCCTGGCCGTCGATGAACTTGGTGGCCGAGTGCACAACGATATCCGCGCCCAGCTTCAACGGCTGTTGCAGCGCCGGGGTGCAGAAGCAGTTGTCGACCACCAGCATTGCGCCCTTGGCGTGCGCCACTTCGGACAACGCCGCGATATCCACCAGTTCGGCCAGTGGGTTGGACGGCGACTCGACGAACAGCAGCCTGGTGTTGACCTTGATCGCCGCATCCCAGCCGGACAGGTCCGCCAGGGGCACGTAGTCCACTTCAATGCCGAAGCGCTTGAAGTACTTCTCGAACAGGCTAATGGTCGAACCGAACACGCTGCGCGACACCAGCACATGGTCGCCAGCGCTGCACAGGCTCATCACCACCGCCAGGATGGCTGCCATGCCGGTCGCCGTTGCAACCGCCTGCTCAGCGCCTTCCAGCGCCGCGATACGCTCTTCGAACGCACGCACGGTCGGGTTGGTGTAACGCGAATAGACGTTGCCCGGCACTTCGCCGGCAAAGCGCGCAGCGGCATCAGCCGCAGTACGGAACACGTAGCTGGAGGTGAAGAACATCGGA
Source organism: Pseudomonas sp. FBCC-B1565 (assembly GCF_059133265.1). Lineage (NCBI taxonomy): Bacteria > Pseudomonadati > Pseudomonadota > Gammaproteobacteria > Pseudomonadales > Pseudomonadaceae > Pseudomonas > Pseudomonas sp. FBCC-B1565. Next base: position 2,133,266 of record NZ_CP101438.1, on the reverse strand, counting down.
TCACCGTGCTCACCTTCCGGGGTGCGGTGCTGGCCGGCGCGCACAGCCAGGGTATCGAAAGCTACGCCATCGAGGTCGCTGTCCAACCGACCGGCATCCCATTCCTGACTCATGCTGCCACTCCTTACTCGATTCTTTATTTAAGATACAAAACCGGCCCCTCAGGGCCGGTTGTCACTCAGTTGTTGTACAGGTCGATGATCGCGCTGACCGCCTGGGTCTTGATCTTCGACGAGTCGTTGCGCGCCTGCTCGATCTTGTTCAGGTAGGCCTCGTCAACGTCGCCGGTCACGTACTTGCCGTCGAATACCGCGCAGTCGAACTGCTCGATCTTGATCTTGCCACCGCCGACCGCCTCGATCAGGTCTGGCAGGTCCTGGTAGATCAACCAGTCGGCGCCGATCAGGTCGGCCACGTCCTGTGTCGAACGGTTGTGCGCGATCAGCTCGTGGGCGCTCGGCATGTCGATGCCGTACACGTTCGGGTAACGCACGGCAGGCGCTGCGGAACAGAAGTAGACGTTCTTCGCACCGGCTTCGCGGGCCATCTGGATGATCTGCTTGCAGGTGGTGCCACGCACGATGGAGTCATCCACCAGCATCACGTTCTTGCCGCGGAACTCCAGCTCGATGGCGTTGAGCTTCTGGCGTACCGACTTCTTGCGCGCCGCCTGGCCCGGCATGATGAACGTGCGGCCAATGTAGCGGTTCTTCACGAAGCCTTCGCGGAACTTGACGCCCAGGTGGTTGGCCAGCTCCAGCGCAGCGGTACGGCTGGTGTCCGGGATCGGGATCACCACGTCGATATCATGCTCGGGACGCTCGCGCAGGATCTTCTCGGCCAGCTTCTCGCCCATGCGCAGGCGTGCCTTGTAGACCGAAACGCCGTCGATGATCGAATCCGGACGCGCCAGGTAGACGTGTTCGAAGATGCACGGGGTGAGTTTCGGTGCCACAGCGCACTGGCGGGTGTGCAGCTTGCCGTCTTCGGTGATGTACACCGCTTCGCCCGGCGCGAGGTCGCGGATCAGGGTAAAGCCCAGCACGTCCAGGGACACGCTTTCGGAAGCGATCATGTACTCGACGCCTTCGTCGGTGTGACGCTGGCCGAACACGATCGGGCGAATGCCGTGCGGGTCACGGAAACCGACGATGCCATAGCCGGTGACCATGGCCACTACCGCGTAACCACCGACGCAACGGTTATGCACGTCAGTCACGGCGGCAAATACGTCTTCTTCGGTCGGCTGCAGCTTGCCGCGCTGGGCCAGCTCGTGGGCGAACACGTTGAGCAGCACTTCCGAGTCGGAGCTGGTGTTGACGTGGCGCAGGTCAGATTCGTAAATCTCCTTGGCCAGTTGTTCAACGTTGGTCAGGTTGCCGTTGTGCGCCAGGGTAATGCCGTAAGGCGAGTTGACGTAGAACGGTTGAGCTTCGGCCGAAGTCGAGCTACCGGCAGTCGGATAACGCACATGGCCAATACCCATGTGCCCGACCAGGCGCTGCATGTGACGCTGATGGAACACGTCACGTACCAGGCCATTGTCCTTGCGCAGGAATAACCGGCCGTCGTGGCTGGTCACAATACCGGCAGCGTCCTGGCCGCGGTGCTGGAGGACGGTTAGCGCGTCATACAGCGCCTGATTGACGTTCGACTTACCGACGATACCGACGATGCCACACATGCGACGCAACCCCTACTTAATGAATCTTGACTGAACACAACTTACTGAGGCGTTTTGGCCGGCAAGAGGTGTTCCTTGAACGGAAGATCAGCGGGTACGCTGATTCCGCTGGCCAGCCACTGACTGCTCCACCCCAGAATGAGGTTCTTGGACCAGTCTGCAACCAATAGAAATTTTGGCACGAGTACCGACTCCTGCCACCACGAATCCTGCTGTACCGGCCCCAGGCTCAACAGGCCGACCGCCACGACCACCAGCAACGCGCCACGCGCGGCACCGAAGGCCATGCCGAGAAATCGATCGGTCCCGGAGAGGCCGGTGACACGTATCAACTCGCCAATAAGATAATTGACCATTGCCCCCACCAGCAGCGTGGCGATGAACATGATGGCGCAGCCCGCGATGACGCGAGCCGAAGGTGTCTCGATGTATCCAGCCAGGTAGACCGACAATGAACCACCGAACATCCAGGCTACGACTCCTGCGATGATCCAAGTCAGCAACGACAGTGCTTCCTTAACGAAGCCGCGGCTTAGACTGATCAAAGCGGAGATGGCGACGATTGCAACAATCGCCCAATCAACCCAGGTAAATGGCACGTTGTAGCCTACGGACAGATGAGGCGGCGCATTTTAGCAGAGCGTCGGGCTGTCGGTAAGCTGTGATTGTGGCTGCCTTGCAAATCAGTAGTTTGGGACGAGTGAATCCAATTTCAAGCACACCCCGAAACAACTGTGGGAGGGGTAATCCCCCTCCCACACTTGACCGCATTTCAAACTCAAGCCGCTGCGAAATCAACCGCGCTCAGGCTGGAACCGGGTCACGAAACCCTTGAGGTTCTGCTGGCGATCCAGCAAATCGCGCAGGCGATCCGCCTCGGCACGCTCGATCAGCGGCCCGATAAACACCCGGTTCTTGCCATCGGCACTACGGATATAGGCATTGTAGCCTTGGCTACGCAGCTTCTTCTGCAACGCGTCGGCCCCCTCGCGGTTACCCAGGCTGGCCACCTGGATCGACCAACTGACCGGCAAGCCATTCGGATCGATGCGGCTCTGGCCGACGTCCGGCTTGCCTGGCGCGGCAGGCTGCGGCGCAACCGGCTTGGGCGCAGGTGCGGGCGCAGCAGGCTTGGCCGCTACAGTCGGCGCAGGCGCCGGCTTCACCACCGGCACACTTGGCTGTACCGGCATCGACGGTGCCTGCTGTGCAGCCACCTCATCATTGGTCGGCACGGGCTCGTCCTCGGGTAACGCCTGGGGCTCAGGCACCACCACCGGCTGAACCTGCACCTGAGGCACTGCAGGCGCCTGCGGCGAGGCCGGTGCCTCGACAACGACCTGACGCTCTTCATCCTGGCGGGAAAACAGCATCGGCAGGAAGATCACCGCCAATGCCACCAGCACCAGGGCACCGACCATTCGCTGCTTGTATGCGCTATCCAGTAATGCCATGTGCAGCTTCCTCCGTGGAGCGCCGGGCCAACCACTCAAGCGCCTCGGCAACACAATAAAATGACCCGAACAACAGAATCTCATCGTCGGGCGTGGCAATGGCGCACTGTGCTTCAAGGGCATCGGTGACGCTTGCATACGACGTCACGGGCGCAGCAAGGTTCTGCAAGGCCACTTCCAGCTCGGCGGCCGGGCGGCTACGCGAAGTATCCAACGGCGCGACGGCCCAGGCCTGGACACTGCCCAGCAATGGCGCGACCACGCCGTCCAGGTCCTTGTCGGCCAGCAAACCGAATACGGCAAGGCGACGACCGACCGGCGCTGTGCGCGACAGGCGTTGCGCCAGGTACTCCGCTGCATGAGGGTTATGCCCCACATCCAGCAGCAGGTTCAGGCGCTTGCCCTGCCAATCGAACTCACGACGGTCCAGACGCCCCACCACGCGAGTCGCCAGCAAGGTGGTGGCGATCTGCTCGGCATTCCACGGCAGATCAAGCAACAGATACGCTTGCAGCGCCAGCGCGGCGTTTTCCATCGGCAGGTTCAGCAACGGCAAATCGCGCAGTTCTACGGCCTGGCCACGGGCATCGCGCCCACGCCATTGCCAGTGCTGATCACCGATCTCAAGGTTGAATTCGCGGCCCCGCAGGAAAAATGGGCAATCCAGCTCACGCACCTTGTCCAGCAAGGTGTACGGCGGGTCAATGTCACCACACAGCGCAGGCTTGCCCTGGCGGAAGATCCCGGCCTTTTCATAGGCCACGGACTCACGGGTATTGCCCAGGTAGTCGGCGTGATCCACCCCAATACTGGTGACCAACGCCAAATCGGCGTCCACCACGTTGACCGTGTCCAGGCGCCCACCCAGGCCGACTTCCAGCACCACCACATCCAGTTGCGCACGCTCGAACAGCCAGAACGCCGCCAGGGTGCCCATCTCGAAGTAAGTCAGGGAGATCTCGCCCCGGCCCGCATCGAGTGCGGCGAAGGCTTCGCAGAGTTGCTCGTCGGTGGCTTCGACACCATTGAGCTGCACCCGCTCGTTGTAACGCAGCAGGTGCGGGGAATTATAGACGCCGACTTTCAGCCCCTGGGCCTGCAGCAGCGCCGCGACAAAGGCGCAGGTAGAGCCTTTGCCGTTGGTACCGGTCACCGTGATCACGCGCGGCGCCGGGCGGCCCAACCCGAGGCGGGCCGCTACCTGTTGCGAGCGCTCCAGGCCCATGTCGATGGCGGACGGATGCAACTGCTCAAGGTAGGCGAGCCATTCGCCCAGGGTACGTTGGGTCATAGGTTTGCAGGCACCGGCGGTACGACGATCGGCTCGACTTTAGGCGCGACGTACACCGGGGTCGGCAGGCCCATCATTTGCGCCAGCAGGTTACCCAGGCGTGGACGCAACTCACCGCGCGGGATGATCAGGTCGATCGCGCCGTGCTCCAGCAGGAACTCGCTACGCTGGAAACCTTCCGGCAGTTTTTCACGCACGGTCTGCTCGATCACGCGAGGACCGGCAAAGCCGATCAGCGCCTTGGGCTCGCCGACGATCACATCACCCAGCATGGCCAGGCTGGCGGATACGCCACCGTAGACCGGGTCGGTCAGCACGGAGATGAACGGGATGCCTTCTTCACGCAGACGCGCCAGTACCGCAGAGGTCTTGGCCATTTGCATCAGGGAGATCAGGGCTTCCTGCATGCGCGCACCACCGGAGGCAGCGAAGCAGATCATCGGGCAGCGGTTTTCCAGCGCGTAGTTGGCGGCGCGAACAAAGCGCTCACCGACAATGGCACCCATGGAGCCGCCCATGAAGGAGAACTCGAACGCCGACACCACGACTGGCATGCCCAGCAATTTGCCGCTGACGGAGATCAGCGCGTCTTTCTCACCGGTCTGCTTCTGCGCGGCAACCAGGCGGTCCTTGTACTTCTTGCCATCGCGGAACTTCAGACGGTCAACCGGCTCCAGGTCGGCGCCCAGTTCGTTACGGCCTTCGGCGTCCAGGAAGATGTCGATGCGGGCGCGGGCGCCGATACGCATGTGGTGGTTGCACTTGGGGCAAACGTCCAGGGTCTTTTCCAGCTCCGGGCGGTACAACACCGCGTCGCAGGATGGGCACTTATGCCACAGACCTTCAGGAACCGAGCTTTTCTTCACCTCGGAACGCATGATCGAAGGGATCAGTTTGTCTACTAACCAGTTGCTCATGCTTTCTTTCTCCAGTACCGGTGGCTTGAACACAGCCCCGCGTATGCCCTTGAGCTAAATTCATATGTGGCGATGACACAGGCTGGACGGGGTCAGACGTTCGACCGGCCTTTTCCTGCCTGTATCCTCAGCCTTCCAGACAACCTGCCAGCGCAGGGTTGCCACTTCGTTTCCGGGCCACCACAGGCGGCGCCGGGCTGTTTTACACAGTGGTAGTTATGGACGGCGGCAGACTGCCAGCCGTCACATTGCACCACTGCTGTTGCGCACGGCCTGCATGAATGCGCGAATCTTGCTGTGATCCTTGATGCCCTTGCCCTGCTCCACCCCGCCGCTGACATCCACGGCATACGGCCGCACCTGCTCGATTGCCGCCCCGACATTCGCGGGGTTGAGCCCGCCGGCCAGGATGATCGGCTTGCTCAAGCCAGCGGGAATCAGCGACCAGTCGAACGCTTCGCCGGTACCGCCGGGTACGCCTTCGACATAGGTGTCCAGCAGAATCCCGCGAGCACCACCGTAGGCGGCACACGCCGCCGCGATATCATCCCCGGCCTTGACGCGCAGCGCCTTGATGTAGGGACGCTGATAACTTTCACATTCGTCAGGCGTTTCGTCGCCGTGGAACTGCAACATGTCCAAGGGTACGGCATCCAGGGTTTCGTTGAGTTCGCAGCGGCTGGCGTCGACGAACAAACCCACAGTGGTCACGAATGGCGGCAAAGCCGCGATGATCGCCCGCGCCTGCACCACATTCACCGCCCGCGGGCTCTTGGCATAAAACACGAAACCGATGGCATCCGCCCCTGCCTCGACCGCCGCCAGCGCGTCTTCTATGCGGGTAATCCCGCAAATCTTGCTGCGAACGGCTGACATGTCGTGAAAACTCCAGGGTTGGACCGAGAAAGTCCCGGATGGTAACAAAAGCTATTCCGGGCGTCAGCCGCCAAGTTCGCTGAAACCTGTGAGGAAGTGTGGCCCGATGAAGCGCTCCGGCAACTCGAACTCGTCGCGGTACTCCACATCCACCAGGTACAGGCCGAACGGATGTGCCGTGACCCCACCCGTGCGACGAACGCGGCTTTCCAGCACTTCCCTGGCCCACTCCACCGGGCGCTCGCCGGTACCAATGGTCATCAGCACCCCGGCGATGTTGCGCACCATGTGATGCAGGAAGGCCCCGGCGCGGATATCCAGCACGATCATCTTGCCGTGGCGGGTTACCCGCAGGTGGTGGACTTCCTTGATCGGCGACTTGGCCTGGCACTGGCCGGCACGGAAGGCGCTGAAATCATGCACACCCACCAGGTGCTGCGCGGCCTCGGCCATGCGCTCGGCATCCAGCGGGCGGTGGTTCCAGGTGATTTCTTCGTTGAGGTGCGCCGGGCGGATCTGGTCGTTGTAGATCACATAGCGATAGCGCCGGGCGATGGCCTTGAAACGCGCATGAAAGTGCGCTGGCATGACCTTGGCCCAACTGACGCTGACGTCATGGGGCAAATTGATATTGGCGCCCATCACCCAGGCCTTCATTGACCGCTCAGCCTGAGTATCGAAGTGCACCACCTGGCCACACGCATGCACACCGGCGTCGGTACGTCCGGCGCACATCAGCGATACCGGTGAATTGGCGACTTTCGACAGGGCATTTTCCAGGGTTTCCTGCACCGTCAGCACGCCGGATGCCTGGCGCTGCCAGCCGCGATAGCGCGAGCCCTTGTATTCCACGCCCAAGGCGATGCGGTAAAAGCCTGCGGCCGCCATTTCGGCGGTCGGGTTATCTATATTTGCCAAGAACTGAGAGCCTGATGAGTTGCGCAAAGGCGGCCATTATGCCGGTTTGCAGGGGAGCCCACAAAAGCAAAACGGCGACCCGAAGGTCGCCGCTGTTTGAACAACGGGCTGTTACGCCAACCGGCCGAGCATTTCCTTGGCCTCGCCGCGTTGAACCTCATCGCCTTCGGTCAACACTTCGGAAAGGATATCCCGCGCGCCGTCCGCATCCCCCATGTCGATATAGGCCTGGGCGAGGTCGAGCTTGGTGGCCACCTCATCCGTGCCGGAGAGGAAGTCGAATTCCGGCTCATCATCGCCCAGCGCCGCGTCTTCTGCGGTAAAGGACGGCTCAATGGACGGATGCTCCAGGCTCTGGGACAGGCGATCCAGCTCGGCGTTGACATCATCCAGCTCCGACGTGAAAGCATCGGGCTTGGCGGCGGCTTCCGGCTCATCAGCCAGGGACAGGTCGAAATCTTCCGGCAAATCGAAGTCATCCAGCGCCGCAGGCGTGAGGGTCGGCGGCTCGACGGCCGGCACGTCCTTCATCTGTTCTTCCAGGCCCGAAAGGAAGTCGTCATCGGATTGCGCCGAAGCCGGGGCATCCAGTTGCAGGTCCAGATCGAAGTCCGACAGGTCATCCGGGCTGGCCTTGGCTTCGGTCTGCTGCTGCAGCAGCGACTCGAACGTCTGCTGATCGCCCTTGACCTCGGCCGGGGACGCCTGCTCAAGCTCGTCGAGGCTCAGATCGAAATCAGTGTCAAAGACCTCCGGCTGCGCAGGCGCAGGTTTGTCTTCGAGCAAATCCTTGACGTACTGAGCGTCCAGGGCAGCTGCAGCCACGGCGGCGCTGACACCCGCCGCCAACACCGCCATGGCCGGGAAGCGACTCTTGAGCTGTTCGACCTGGGCATGGTTTTCACCATTGGCCACCAGTTGACGCTCCTGGGTCACAAAGCCGTCCTTGTCGTTTTGCAGGCCGTAGACTTCCATCAGCTTCAAGCGCAGGTCGCTGCGCTTGGGCTCATGCTTGATCGCTTGCTCCAGTACGTCGGCTGCCTGGTTCAGGTGACCACGGTCGATATGGGACTGGGCTTGGGCCAGCGCATCGTTTGAGTTCACCGGAGCCACGGCAACCGCCAGCGGCGCCAGTACGGAAGCAACGGTCGGCACAACAACCGCCGGTTCAACCACCGGAGCCGGGGCCGGTGCGGCGGCCAGCTTTACGCTGGGCGGCGGCGTCTCCAGACCTTCGAAGCTGCTCGGCGGCAGGTCGTCATGGAGGTTCGAGGTGAACTCCGGTTCTTCAGCCAGGGCCCGCGCCATGCGCAGGTGTTTTTCCTCTTCGCGGCGCGCATTGCGATGGCGCGCCCACAACAGCAGGAGCAACAACACCAGTAAACCCGCCGCACCGCCGATCACACCGAGCACGATCGGGTTGGTGAGCAGGTCATTGAATTTGCCGTCGGCGCTGGCCGGTGCCGGGTCCGCCTTGACCGGCTCAGGCGCTGGCGCGACGGGTGCAGGGGTGACGGCCTCGGGCGTAGCAGGTGCAGTGGATGGCTCGCCTGCCAACTGCGCAGGCATTGCTGCAGTCGCCGGAGCAGCCGGAACACCCTTTTCAGCCTGCAAACGCGCCAGTTGATCGTTTTTCAGTTGAATCAGTTTTTGCAGCTTGTCCAACTGGCTTTGCAGGTCTGCCGCGCGGCTTTTCAGCTCTTCGTTGTCGCGTCGGGTGGTGTCCAGTTGCTCCTGGGTCATCGCCAACTTGTCGCTGAGTGCCGCGCTGTCGCCCGCCTTGCCCTTGGCGCCCTTCTTGGCGGCTTCGGCCGACACCAGGCTCAAGTTGTCCTTGGCATTGGTGCTTGCAGGCGCGTTGCCTGCCTGGGTGCGCTTGGTGGCGTCCAGTTGCTGTTTGCCCGCTGCCGGGTTGGTGGCGACGCGTCGACCCTGGCGCCAGGCGGCATTTTGCGCGCTCACCTCAGCAATTGCCTGGGGTTGCGGCAGCGCAGTGCTTTGTACGGCGTCCGGCAGGCGCAGGACCTGGCCGGTTTTCAGACGGTTGATATTGCCGTCGATGAACGCATTCGGGTTCAGCGCCTGGATCGCCAGCATGGTTTGCTGCACAGAGCCGCCATTGCGGTGCTTCTCGGCGATTTCCCACAGAGTGTCGCGGGACGTGGTGGTGTGCTGTGCCGGTCTGCTCGCGGCGGGCGCGGTGCTGGCCGGTGCGGCCAGACGCGGCGCAGGCGCGGCGGTCGTCGGTGCCGGCTGGTCGAACTTGGCCGGGTCGAGCAACACGCTGTAGTCACGCATCAGACGGCCATTCGGCCATTGCACCTGCAACAGGAAACGTACGTAGGAGTCCGGCAACGGCTTGCTGGAGGTAACACGCACCACGCTGCGGCCATTGGGGTTGATCACCGGGGTGAACGTCAGGTCATTGAGAAACGCCTGGCGATCGACGCCGGCGTCCACAAATGCCTGGTCAGAAGCCAGGCTTGGCGTGATCTCGGTAGCGGTGAGGCCACCGACATCGAGCAATTCGATTTCCACCGCCAACGGCTGGTTCAACTTCGACTTGAGGGTCATCTCCCCCAGCTGCAGCGCCTGCGCCATACCGGAGGACAGCGCCGAGGCGGCCGCTATTGCTAACACCAGTTTGCGAACTTGAACCATAGCCTCATCCTTTGTTTGAACACTCCCCGGCCTGCGAGAAGGTTGGTAACCGCTGCCATAAGGCATGGCGAGCCGATAGGTCACCGACGCGCAACTTTTCCTGCCTGGGGCCAAGCATAGCGCCTGGCTAGAATCAATCTACAAATTGCCGCCAAGTATCTTTTACGCAAGGCCTTTTATCAACAACTGCGCCAGCTGTACTGCATTCAGTGCGGCGCCTTTGCGTACGTTATCTGACGTCAGCCACAGATTTAGTTCCGCCGGGTCATCCACACCTGCCCGGACGCGACCGACGTAGACCACATCCTGGCCCACTGCATCGCCGACGGCTGTAGGAAAATCCCCTTCATCTACGAGCTCGATGCTCGGCGCAGCCTCAAGTGCGCGGTTCACCGCAGCCAGATCGACCGCCGCGCCCAGTTGCAAGGACACTGTCAGGCTATCGCCAAAAAACACCGGGGCTTGAACGCAGGTTGCGGAAATCTTTAGCAAAGGTAATTCCAGCACTGCGCGCAACTCGTGGACCAGGCGTTTTTCCAGGGCCGTATGCCCCTGAGCATCTGGCGTGCCAACCTGCGCCAACAGGTTGAAGGCGACCTGCCGATCAAAGAACTTCGGCTCCAGCGGGCGCATATTCAGCAGCTCGGCGGTTTGCCGGGCCAGTTCGCTGACGGCTTCACGCCCCTGGGCCGACATCGCCAGGCTGGCGGTGACGCTCACCCGCTGGATATCCAGCAAGCCCCGCAAAGGCGCCAGCACCACCGCCAGGTTGGTCGCCGACGGGCTCGGGCTGCCGAGCTGGAACGGCTTCTTCAGACCTTCCAGCACGTGGGCATTGGCCTCCGGCACCACCTGCGGCGCCTGCTCGGCCGGCAACGCACCGGATAAGTCGATCACCGAGCACCCCGCCGCCGTGGCACGCGGCGCAAAACTCAGGGTGACAGCCGGCCCCGCCGCAAAGAACGCCAGCTGCGCCTTGCTGAAGTCAAATTCGTCGACTTCCTTGACCCGCACATTCTTGCCGCGAAAGGGCACGGAGGCGCCGGCCGAGTTGTTGCCCGCCAGCAAATACAGGGTGCCTACCGGAAAATCCAGCTCTTCGAGGATCTGCACCAGGGTTTCACCGACGGTGCCGGTGGCGCCGATCACGGCGATTTCAAAGGTCTGGGTCATGGGGGCTGCCTCGGGCATCGCGGGGGGAGCGGCACTTTACCGGGTGACTGGGGGTGAGGCAATTAAGCTGGGATTTGTGGTGGGGCTGATGGCCTTATCGGGGGCAAGCCCCCTCCCACACTCGAACGGGTTCACAGGTCAAAATGTGGGAGGGGGCTTGCCCCCGATGAAGCCCGACCAAACAACAAAAAACCCGCGCCTGTCATCAGAACGCGGGTTTCTCTCATTGCCTTACGCGATCAACGCTCCAGCAAAATCCGCAACATGCGGCGCAGCGGTTCGGCCGCGCCCCACAGCAGCTGGTCGCCCACGGTGAATGCACCGAGGAACTGGCTGCCCATGTTCAGTTTGCGCAGACGGCCCACCGGCACATTCAGGGTGCCGGTGACCTTGGTCGGGCTCAGCTCCTGCATACTGATATCACGGTTGTTCGGCACCAGCTTGACCCAAGGGTTGTGCTGGCTGATCAACGCTTCGATATCGGCGATCGGCACATCTTTGTTCAGCTTGATGGTCAGCGCCTGGCTGTGGCAGCGCATCGCGCCGATACGCACGCAGATGCCGTCAACCGGGATCGGGCTCTTGAAGCGGCCGAGGATCTTGTTGGTCTCGGCCTGGGCCTTCCACTCTTCGCGGCTCTGGCCGTTCGGCAGTTCCTTGTCGATCCATGGGATCAGGCTACCGGCCAACGGCACGCCGAAGTTTTCGGTCGGGTAGGCATCGCTGCGCATGGCTTCGGCCACGCGGCGGTCGATGTCGAGGATCGCGCTGGCCGGGTCGGCCAGTTGATCGGCGACCGCGGCGTGGGTCGCACCCATCTGCTTGATCAGCTCACGCATGTTCTGCGCGCCGGCCCCAGAGGCCGCCTGATAGGTCATGGCACTCATCCACTCGACCAGGCCAGCTTCGAACAAGCCGCCCAGGCCCATCAGCATCAGGCTGACGGTGCAGTTGCCGCCGACGTAGTTCTTGGTACCGGCATCCAACTGCTGGTCGATGACCTTGCGGTTGACCGGGTCGAGGATGATCACCGCGTCATCCTGCATGCGCAGGCTCGACGCGGCGTCGATCCAGTAGCCCTGCCAGCCGGCTTCGCGCAGCTTGGGGAAGACTTCGCTGGTGTAGTCGCCACCCTGACAGGTCAGAATCACGTCGAGGGTTTTCAGCTCTTCAATGTTGTAGGCGTCCTTGAGCGGAGCAATATCCTTGCCCACGGACGGCCCCTGGCCACCCACATTCGAAGTGGTGAAAAACACCGGCTCAATAAGATCGAAATCCTGCTCTTCCAGCATCCGCTGCATGAGCACGGAACCGACCATACCGCGCCAACCGATCAGACCTACACGTTTCATCGCAACTACACCTTGTTAAAAAGTGGGCCGCCTTGCAGCAACAACTGCAAGCGGGCCCGAGAGATTACAGATTCCGCAGCGCGGCGACTACTGCGTCGCCCATTTCTTGCGTACCGACCTTGGTGCAACCCTGCGACCAGATGTCGCCGGTGCGCAAACCCTGATCCAGCACCAGGCTCACGGCCTGCTCGATGGCATCCGCCGCATCGCTCAAATTGAAGCTGTAACGCAGCATCATCGACACCGACAAAATGGTCGCCAGCGGGTTGGCAATGCCCTGGCCCGCGATGTCCGGCGCCGAACCGTGGCACGGCTCGTACATGCCCTTGTTATTGGTGTCCAGGGACGCCGACGGCAGCATGCCGATGGAACCGGTGAGCATCGACGCCTGGTCGGACAGGATGTCGCCGAACAGGTTGTCGGTGACGATCACGTCGAACTGCTTCGGCGCGCGCACCAGCTGCATGGCGGCGTTGTCGACGTACATGTGGCTCAGTTCGACGTCGGGGTAGTCCTTGGCCACTTCCTCGACGATTTCGCGCCACAGCTGGCTGGAGGCCAGCACGTTGGCTTTATCCACCGAGCAGACCTTCTTGCCACGCACGCGGGCCATGTCGAAGCCGACACGGGCGATACGGCGGATTTCGCTCTCGCTGTACGGCAAGGTGTCGTAGGCCTGGCGCTCGCCATTTTCCAGCTCGCGTACACCGCGTGGCGAGCCGAAGTAGATACCGCCGGTCAGCTCACGCACGATCAGGATATCCAGGCCCGCCACCACTTCCGGCTTGAGGCTCGAGGCGTCGGCCAGTTGCGGGTAGAGGATCGCCGGGCGCAGGTTGCCGAACAGGCCCAGTTGCGCGCGGATTTTCAGCAGGCCGCGCTCAGGGCGGATGTCTCGTTCGATCTTGTCCCACTTCGGGCCACCCACTGCGCCGAGCAGCACGGCGTCGGCCGCGCGGGCGCGGTCCAGGGTCTCGTCGGCCAGCGGTACGCCGTGCTTGTCGATGGCGGCGCCGCCGATCACGTCGTGGCTCAGTTCAAAGCCCAGGCTGTACTTGCTGTTGGCCAGTTCCAGCACCTTGACCGCTTCGGCCATGATTTCCGGACCAATGCCGTCGCCAGGGAGAATCAGAATCTGCTTGCTCATGGGTTCCTCATTTCATCAAGCGACCCGCCCGTGGGCAGGTCGGGAAAAATCAATCAGCGTTCGGCAAACACCACCAGCACGTCGGTGCTGAAGGTGCCGTCGGCTTGAATTTCGTAATAATCACGCACTTCCTGGCCCATCGCCTTTTGCAGCTCAAGGATCGCGGCGCGCAGGACCTGCGGCGTGCGCATGCGCTCGACCCACGAGGTGTATTCCAGGCGCAGGCGCTGGCGACTGCTGGTGCGCACATGCAGGCCGGACTCGCTGAGCTGCTGCATCCACTCGGCGGCGGCGTAGTCGCGCACGTGGCTGGTGTCGCGCAGCACTTCGACGGTTTGCAGGTAAGTGTCCAACAGCGGGCTGCCCGGTGACAAGACATCCACGAAAGCCGCCACACCACCCGGCTTGAGCACCCGACGCACTTCACGCAAGGCCAGGCCGAGGTCGCTCCAGTGGTGGGCCGAGTAGCGGCTGAACACGAAGTCGAACTCGCCATCGGCGAACGGCAGGCGCTCAGCGGCGCCGTTCACGGTGCGGATGTTGTCCAGGCCACGGTCCGTGGCAGCGGCGGCGACCACGTCGAGCATCTGTTGGGACAGGTCGTAGGCGACCACTTCCTTGACCAGTGGCGCAACGTGGAAGCTGACATGACCGGCACCGCAGCCCAGGTCCAGCAGTCGCGCACCGCCCTGCCCGGCCAGTTCGGCCTGGAGCAGCGCGAATTCGGTGCCCTGGGCGTGCACGGCACTGCTCAGGTAGGCGGAGGCTTGCTCGCCGAATTGTTTTTGCACGACTTGGGTGTGGGCGGTGGTGGTCATGGTGGTTTCCTTGGGTTTTGGGGTGTTGGTACTGGCGCTATCGCAGGCAAGCCAGCTCCCACAGTTGGAATGCAGTCCAATGTGGGAGTCGGGCTTGCCCGCGATGGGGCCCGCACGGTTACCGCCAATCAGGCATCGCGAAACAACCAAGGCTGGCTCGCCCGGTGCCTGGCTTCAAACGCGGCAATCGCATCGCCGTCCTGCAAGGTCAGGCCGATATCGTCCAGGCCATTGATCAGGCAATGCTTGCGGAAGGCATCCACCTCAAAGTGGTACACCTTGCCATCTGGGCGGGTCACGGTCTGCGCGGCCAGGTCGACGGTCAGTTGGTAGCCCTCTTCGGCCTCAACCTGCTTGAACAGCTCGTCCACTTCGGCATCGCTCAAGATGATCGGCAGCAAGCCGTTCTTGAAGCTGTTGTTGAAGAAGATGTCGGCGTAGCTCGGCGCGATGATGCTGCGAAAGCCATACTCTTCCAGAGCCCATGGCGCGTGTTCACGGCTGGAACCGCAGCCGAAGTTTTCCCGGGCCAGCAAGACGCTGGCGCCCTGGTAACGCTCGGCATTGAGCACGAAGTCCTTGTTCAGCGGGCGCTTGGAGTTGTCCTGGTAGGCGTAGCCCACGTCCAGGTAGCGCCACTCGTCGAACAGGTTCGGGCCGAAGCCGGTGCGCTTGATCGATTTCAAGAACTGCTTGGGGATGATCTGGTCGGTGTCGACGTTGGCGCGATCCAAAGGGGCGACAAGGCCGGTGTGTTGGGTAAAAGCACGCATCGGGTAATCCTCAGATCAATTCGCGAACGTCGATGAAACGACCGTTGACGGCAGCCGCAGCGGCCATGGCCGGGCTGACCAGGTGGGTACGCCCACCGGCGCCCTGGCGCCCTTCGAAGTTACGGTTGGAGGTGGACGCGCAATGCTCACCCGACTCCAGGCGGTCCGGGTTCATCGCCAGGCACATCGAGCAGCCCGGCTCACGCCATTCAAAACCGGCTTCGAGGAAGATCTTGTCCAGGCCTTCGGCTTCAGCCTGCGCTTTGACCAGGCCCGAGCCCGGCACCACGATGGCTTGCTTGATGGTCGAAGCCACTTTGCGACCCTTGGCGATCACCGCCGCGGCGCGCAGGTCTTCGATCCGCGAGTTGGTGCAGGAACCGATGAACACGCGATCCAACTGGATGTCGGTAATCGCCTGGTTGGCTTTCAAGCCCATGTACTTCAAGGCGCGTTCGATGGAACCACGCTTGACCAGGTCGGCCTCCTGAGCCGGGTCCGGCACGTTCTGGTCGACGGCCAGGACCATCTCCGGCGAAGTGCCCCAGCTGACTTGCGGCTTGATCTGGGCAGCGTCGAGCTCGACCACGGTGTCGAACACCGCATCGGCGTCGGAGACCAGGTCTTTCCAGGCTTCGACAGCGGCGTCCCAATCCTTGCCTTGTGGGGCAAATGGACGGCCCTTGACATATTCAACGGTCTTTTCGTCCGCCGCCACCATGCCCACGCGGGCGCCGGCTTCGATGGACATGTTGCAGATGGTCATGCGGCCTTCGATGGACAGGTCGCGAATCGCGCTGCCGGCGAACTCGATGGCATGGCCGTTACCGCCGGCGGTGCCGATCTTGCCGATCACAGCGAGCACGATGTCCTTGGCGGTCACGCCGAACGGCAACTGGCCTTCGACTTTAACCAACATGTTCTTCATCTTCTTGGCGACCAGGCACTGTGTGGCGAACACATGTTCCACCTCGGAGGTGCCGATGCCGTGGGCCAGGGCGCCGAACGCACCGTGGGTGGAGGTGTGGGAGTCGCCGCAGACCACGGTCATGCCCGGCAAGGTGGCGCCCTGCTCCGGGCCGATCACGTGCACGATGCCTTGACGCACGTCATTCATCTTGAATTCGGTGATGCCATATTCGTCGCAGTAGTCATCGAGGGTCTGTACCTGCAAACGCGACACCTGGTCGGCAATGGCTTCGATGCCGCCCTTGCGCTCAGGGGTGGTCGGTACGTTGTGGTCCGGGGTGGCGATGATGGAGTCGACGCGCCAAGGCTTGCGCCCGGCCAGCCGCAGGCCTTCGAACGCTTGGGGCGAGGTCACTTCATGGATGATGTGACGGTCGATATAGATCAGCGACGAACCATCGTCGCGCCGTTTCACTTCATGGGAATCCCAAAGCTTGTCGTAAAGCGTTTTGCCGGCCATCAGTCGGTCCTCATCAGCGGTGTTTCTCTATGCCGGGCTTTTCAATAACCCTTTGGCTTGTGAGGCTGATGGTATGGCGCTACATTAAATAACTCAAATTCATATTTTTTATGCTTTGGATTACCAACTGGAATACAACCATGGACCTGGCCAACCTCAATGCTTTTATCGCCATCGCCGAGACCGGTAGCTTCTCGGGCGCCGGTGAACGCCTGCACCTGACCCAGCCAGCCATCAGCAAACGCATTGCCGGCCTGGAGCAACAGTTGAAGGTGCGTTTGTTCGACCGCCTGGGCCGCGAAGTCGGCCTGACCGAGGCCGGACGGGCCTTGCTGCCACGCGCCTATCAGATCCTCAACGTGCTGGACGACACCCGCCGCGCCCTCACCAACCTGACCGGCGAAGTCAGCGGGCGCCTGACCCTGGCCACCAGCCACCATATCGGCCTGCATCGTTTACCGCCGGTGCTGCGCGCATTCACCCGGGAATACCCGAATGTGGCGCTGGATATTCAGTTCCTCGATTCGGAAGTGGCCTACGAAGAAATCCTCCACGGCCGCGCCGAAGTGGCGGTGATCACCCTGGCACCCGATCCCCACAATCTGGTGCGCGCCACCCCGGTGTGGGACGACCCGCTGGATTTCGTGGTGGCGCCGGAGCACAGCCTGATCAGCAACGGCCACGTCAGCCTGGCCGATATTGCCGGGCACCCGGCGGTGTTCCCCGGCGGCAACACCTTCACCCACCATATTGTCAGCCGGCTGTTCGAGGCCCAGGGCCTCACGCCAAATATCGCGATGAGTACTAACTACCTGGAAACGATCAAGATGATGGTGTCGATCGGCCTGGCCTGGAGCGTCCTGCCGCGCACCATGCTCGATGATCAGGTGGCAAGTATCGCTTTGCCGGGCATACAACTCAGTCGCCAGCTAGGCTATATCGTGCACACCGAAAGGACGCTGTCGAATGCTGCGCGGGCTTTCATGAGCCTATTGGATGCACAGGTCGATCTGCCAGGGATACCGGCATGAAACCGTGCGGCCTCCAGGTCTGAACTGAACCGCGCCTTACGCCCATCGAGCCAAGGCCCTTTGATAATGCGCAACCCCGTCGACTCCGTGCCACCCCTGCCCCGCATTTACGCCCTGGACCCTCAAGAGGCGGAACAAAGCTGGGACAGTGCCCCGCAACTGCTGGCCGCGCTCAATGCTGCCCGGCTGGGCGCCTGGTGCTGGGAAATCGACACCGGCAGGATAAGCTGGTCGCGGGGCACCCAGGCGCTGTTCGGCTTTGACCCGCGCCAGCCACTGCCCAAGGACCTGGACTACCTCGACCTGCTCGCGCCACAGGATCGTGCCCGCGTGGTGCGGGCCTTTCACGCGGTATTGGCCGGCGAGCCGTTCGAACAGGCGATGCATCACCATATCCAGTGGCCGGACGGCACCCACCACTGGCTGGAAATCAATGGCAGCCTGGCACCTGACAAAGCCGGGCGGCGGCGCATGATCGGGGTGATCCGCGAGACCACCCGCCAGCGCGAACGGGAGCACGCCCTCAGCCACTCGGAAAAACGCTTCGCCACGCTGTTTCACCTGTGCCCCAACATGGTCTTGCTGACGCGCCAGTCCGACGGATTGATCAGCGAGGCCAACCAGTATTTCGAGATGCTCTTCGGCTGGCCGGTCGCCGATGCCATCGGCCGCACCACCCTGGACCTGGGCCTGTGGCGCCATCCGGAACAGCGTGCGCAACTGGTCAAGGCGACCCAGCGCAAAGGCCTGCCCATCACCATGGAGGTGCAGTTCTGCGCCAGCAACGGCCAGATCCACGACGGCACCCTCAGCGCACAAAAGGTGGAGTTGGACGGCGAGGCTTACCTGCTCAGCACGTTCCTGGATACCACAGAGCGCAAAATAGCCGAGCAGGCCCTCAAGGACAGCCAGGAACGCCTCGACCTGGCCCTGGACTCGGCGCAACTGGGCACCTGGGACTGGCACATCCCCACCGGCATGCTCTACGGCTCAGCCCGCGCCGCCCAATTGCATGGCCTGCCGCCGGAGCCGTTCCATGAGTTCTTCGACGCCTTCTTTGACGGAATGCCCAATGACGAGCGCGAGAGCATGCGCAACGCTTATCGCACCCTGCGCGAAGGCCCGGCCGGCAACTATCAGCTGACGTATCGCGTGCCCATGGAAGACGGCAGCTCACGCTACCTCGAAAGCCGCGCCCGCCTGTACCGTGATGAGCACGGCGCGCCGCTGCGTATGGCCGGCACTCTGCTGGATATCACCGACCAAGTGGAACGCGAACAACGCCTGACCGCCTCCGAAGAGAAATTTGCCAGCCTGTTCCAGGCCAGCCCGGACCCGATCTGCGTTACCTGCCTGGAGGGCGGCGCGTTTATCGAAATCAACCCCGCGTTTACCCAGACCTTTGGCTGGACGGCTGCCGAGGTCATCGACAAAAGTGCCGAGCAGATCGGCCTATGGGACGAGTCGAGCAAGCGCCTGCAGCGTATCGAGCGGATGATCCGCGAGCAGGCATTGAACAATGTGGCGATCGTGGTGCATCACAAAAGCGGCCAAAGCCTGACCTGCGTGATTTCCAGCCGCCTGATCAAGGTGGGCGACCAGCCGTGCATCGTCACCACGCTACGCGATATCACCCAGCAGCAGCGCTCGGAAGCGGCGCTCAAGGCCAGCGAAGAGAAATTCGCCAAGGCCTTCCATTCCAGCCCCGATGCCATTTCCATCACTGAGCGCGACACCGGTCGATATGTGGAGGTCAATGACGGCTTCTGCCGCCTGACCGGTTATCGCGCCGAGGAAGCCATCGGCCTGACGCTGTATCAGATCGGCATCTGGGCCGATGAAAACCAGCGCGCCGCGCTGCTGGCCGAGTTGCAGATCAAGGGCCGCATTCATCATCTGGAAATGCTCTGGCACAACAAGCGCGGCGAGTTGCTGGCGGTGGAAGTCTCGG
The DNA here is from genome assembly GCF_059133265.1 of Pseudomonas sp. FBCC-B1565. Classification (NCBI taxonomy): domain Bacteria; kingdom Pseudomonadati; phylum Pseudomonadota; class Gammaproteobacteria; order Pseudomonadales; family Pseudomonadaceae; genus Pseudomonas; species Pseudomonas sp. FBCC-B1565. The sequence continues at coordinate 2,113,791 of NZ_CP101438.1, read as the reverse complement.
TGGAGCCCATCACCCTGAATGAAACCCCGTGCCTGTTGCTGACCGCCCGCGACGTGAGCCTGCTGAAAAATGCCCAGGCGCAGATCCGCCACCTGGCCTATCACGACCCGCTGACCAACCTGCCCAACCGCGCCCTGCTGATGGACCGCCTGAGCCAGCAGATCGCCCTGCTCAAGCGGCATAACTTGCGTGGCGCACTGCTGTTTCTTGACCTCGACCACTTCAAGCACATCAACGACTCCCTCGGTCATCCAGTGGGCGACACGGTGTTGAAGATTGTCACCGCGCGCCTGGAAGCCAGCGTGCGCATGGAAGACACCGTGGCGCGCCTGGGCGGTGATGAATTTGTGGTGCTGCTCAGCGGCCTGGAAGGGTCACGCATGGAAGTCAGCGGCCAGGTGCAGGCGTTGGCTGACACCTTGCGTGAATTGCTCTCGGAGCCGATGTTCCTCGACGGTCATCGCCTGCAGGTCACGCCAAGCATCGGCGTGGCACTGATTCCCGATCACGGCTCCACGCCGGCGGACTTGCTCAAGCGTGCCGATATCGCCCTGTATCGCGCAAAGGATTCGGGGCGCAACACCACGCAGATGTTTCACAACAGCATGCAAAAAACCGCCAGCGAACGCCTGCGCATGGAGACAGACTTGCGCCTGGCCTTGTCACGTGGCGAGTTCAGTGTGCATTACCAACCCCAGGTGGACGCGCGCGGCAACAAGATCGTCGGCGCCGAGGCCCTGGTGCGCTGGCAACACCCGCAACTGGGCGCGCAGTCGCCTTCCGAATTCATCAAGGTGCTGGAAGACAGCGGCCTGATCCTTGAGGTGGGCACCTGGATCCTGGATGAAGCCTGCGCGGCCTTTCAACAGCTGATCCACGAAGGCTTGGTAGACCCACTGAATTTCAGCCTGTGCGTGAACATCAGCCCCCGGCAGTTTCGCCAGAACGACTTCGTGGAGCGGGTGGAGCGCAGCCTCAAGCAACACCAGTTGCCGTTCAGCCTGTTGAAACTGGAGATCACCGAAGGCATCGTGATCCAGAACCTGGACGACACCATCAGCAAAATGCGCCGCCTGAAAAAGCTCGGCGTGAGCTTTGCGATGGATGACTTCGGTACTGGCTATTCATCACTCACCTACCTCAAGCGGCTGCCGGTGGATGCGCTGAAGATCGACCAGTCCTTTGTGCGCGACGCGACCCATGACCCCAACGACGCAGAAATCATCCGCGCCATTGTGGCCATGGCCCGCAGTTTGAATCTGGAGGTGATTGCCGAAGGCGTGGAGACCCCGGAGCAACTGGCGTTCCTGCAAAAACTGGGCTGCCATTTGTTCCAGGGTTATTTGCATAGCCGACCCTTGCCGATCGAGGGGTTCCGGCAACTGCTGAGGTAGCCCTCACACCAGTTTCAATGCCCACATTGCTCTATCGGACCACCCCGATGACGTCAAGCCGAGCTTTTGGCCGTACATGTCCACCGAGCCGTTTAATGCCAGCACCGAATGCGTATCGTCAGCGAGAGTACCAATGGCGCCGCCGGCCAACTCTTGCGCACTGCTCTGCCGCACATGGGCAATCAACCCCAGCCTGCGCAACGCCTGGCCTGGCGCTTCTCCGTCATTCAACGAGTGCATGGCATCCTCAAAACTGCGACCGGCACGCATGTCGTTGTTCTCCAGTTGCGCACGCTTGGCGCTCACGGCGTACAAAAAGTTGGCATCGTCCTTGAGCGCCAGGTCAGAACCGGCCAGGTTTGACCCCTGCTCGGCCTTGCGCCGCTCTTCATGGCTCAGAAACAGCTTGAAGCCATCGCGCATGATCACGTCAAAACCACCCGGTACAGCGCTGATGTTTTTGTAAATACCCGCAGGATTCTGACCAAATTTCATCATTGCGGCCTTGATCGCCGATATCGTGACGCAATTGCCCTCGGCACCTTGATAAAAGCCGCCCCATATATCCTTCGGTTTCATACCGACTGGCATCTGTGAAACAACCGTGTCATTGCTGAAGGGCGAAACCGTTTCGGGCCGGGGTTTGTCGTTGAACAGGCGGTAGCCGTAGCCTCGGCCAACACGGCGCCTTTCGGTGTAGTCGTGCACGACGCCACCGAGGACAAACGCACTGCCTCGGCTATGCGTCTCCAGCACTCCCGCCACCCCATCCCCGACCATCTGATGAGCCGAAACATATTGCGACAGCCCGTACAAGCCCATGCCCCGCAGGCACCGCAGGGTCGTCTCACCCTGCAAGGTATCAGCCAGGGCGCCGTCGAAACTGTGATAGCCGCCCGTAATCTGCTTGCGCTTGACATAGGCGGCAAGTGCGACGTTGGCGCTGTCAACGGCGCCACTGTCCGCACCGGTGAAGCGGGAAGCGCGCCTTGTCTGTTCGAGTTCATGTTGGGAAATCACCACCTTGAACTCGTCTTTCATGGTGATGGCGTACCCCCCCGCAACCGGCGTGAATTGGGTAAACATGTCTTTCGGGCTTGACCCAAAGGTTGCCATCATCATCTTGATGACCGCCGCATGGGTGCTGGTATCAAAATTCTCGCCAAAATGACGCCGAGAAGCTTCAAAACCGACGCCCTTTGCGGTCGGTTTGGCAACCGCCTGTCCCGTAGCGTGGGTAACGTGCCTGTAGTCCGGTGAACTCCACCAGCCGACAGGAGGAGCAAAGACAGCAAAGGTCATAAACCCTCCGAAACCAAATTGAATGAGTGAAAAAACGCTGCCCCCAACCAGCCCTCCCCAATCGCACCTGTGATCGGGGAGGCTGGATCCCTCATCAAGCTTTTAAGACGAGCCGGCTGACATCAAGACTCGTCTGCACCTCAGGCCCTTACCCCTTCCAATCGAGGATTCATGACCCTGCGGAGGACGGTGGGGGTTTTCACTTCTACAGTTGGCTCTGCATCAACCTTGTCCGAAGGTTGTGGCCCTGGAGTGGCCGGCGTCTGGACCTTCGGCTCTGCACCGACTGCTACCTCAGCCTTTTGCTCCCCGTTCGACTCGCCATTCACCTTGGGTTCAGTATCCGCTATCGCCTCTGCCTTCGACTGAGAAATGGTCTTTACTTCCGCGTCCGGCTGCGTATCCAGCGCCACGCGCGTCGACTGCCTCGGGGTAATGTCACGGATTTTTACTGGTTGGTTCTCCCCCCACCCCTCTGAACTAATCCGCACGTTGACACCGGCCTCCACGCGTACCCTGAACTGTTTACCTTCCTCAGCTGTAACGCTCACTTGCGTACTGCCATCTGGCATAACCTGCACCTGGGCATCACCACCCGACGTACCCACCTGCGCGTCACCGCCAACTTTCCCCTGAACGCTATTTCCGACAGTCTCCGCCGACGAACGATTGCTAAAACCCGTGATTTTCATCTGCGCGCCGCCACTCGCGTCGGCCTTGACATTACCGTCCTTGCCGGTTGTCACTGTGGTCGATTTATTATTATCGTCAGCAGTCTTCACTTGCATGGAGGTATCTGCACCGACGCTTACATTGCCGTCCTTGCCCACAGTAACTGTTGCCGTTTTATTGTCGCCGGTGGCTTTAACTTGCACAGAGCCGTCAGCACCAATACTGACTTTAGCGTCCTTATCCGCAGTAACTGTCGAGATATTATTATCGCTAGCAGTCTTCACTTGCGTGGAGCCATCTGCATTGATACTCACACTCGCAATACCACCGGAGAACCGTTCACTGTTCTTGGCAAAAGGTAACGGCTTCCCTTTGGAATTCACCCCGCCCTCCACAGACACTTCAATACCACTCTCCGTCATTGCGGTATGCGGAACTACTGTTGCGGCTTGAGAACTGAATGCCCTGCCGGACAAGAGGCTGCGCATGGCCTTGAAGACCAGATCAAACATCTCAAATAATTTTTCCAGCGCATCAGAGTTAACGGAAATCTCCTTTGCTCCCGTCAAAGGTTGATTAACGTCTCGGGCAGCACCTTTAATACCGAGATCCGTAGCGAGCGTGCTCACGCGCTCAACATCTTTCAGAAGACCAGTAGAACGTTGGCTTGCCGATTGGAGTTCCGGAACAAAAGCCTTAGGAGTGCCAAGCGATACATTGGACATCTTGTAACCTCATGATTAGTTATGTGCTGCCTCGAAGCATTTAGAAACTCGGACAGCAATTAATATAAAACTGGAAACAATCATCATCTCGCAGTCCCTATTTTCGTGGACCAAAACACGATCAAGTTCCAATAATCCAACTTCACATAAGGCAAACAAAATTGAAAATCAGATTTTAGCCTATGGCTGTTTGAGGAAACGCTCTACACCCACTGCGCCAGCGAACGCCGCATGGACAAACAAGGTAACAACCAAGCCCAAATCAAAAACAATGAAACCATTAACCCCCAACAAAACCCAACACTTATGCTAATTGCGCACAAGCACGTATCAGAAAACAATTAACTTGCGCTTCCCCCGGAAAACTAAAGCAGCAATCAAATAACTGCCTACATTCACGCTCCCACAATCAACATCAGTAAACATGAATGCCCTTGCCCTTCAGGCCCGGGAACATTCACTTAAACAGCGCACAAAAAAGGGCGCCAAGGGCGCCCACTCATCGATGCTTTTGCAAACTTATTAAATATGAACGCTATTTTTCAGCGCCGTCACTCACTGCGAGTCTACCGGCACCATACCGAGCAAACGACTCACTTGGGCCAACTCGGTTTCCCGGCGCATGGCCGTAAACAGCTCCACCGCTTCCGGATAGTTGCGCGTCAGCATCGCCAGCCATTGTTTCAAACGACCTGGTGCCTGACGCTCGGTCAGTTGCGCCACCGACTGGGTCCAGAAGTCCTGGAGCATGGGCTGCATCTGCGCCCAGGTCATTTCAACCACCTCCTCACCCGCCCGCGCCGCAGCGATCTGCCGCGCCAGGTCCGGGCGCGCCACCAGGCCACGGCCCAGCATGATGTCTTCGGCACCGCTGATTTCGCGGCAACGCTTCCAGTCTTCGACGCTCCAGATATCGCCATTGGCGAACACCGGCACCTTGACCACATCCTGCACCCGCGGGATCCATTCCCAGTGAGCGGGCGGCTTGTAGCCATCCGTCTTGGTACGCGCATGCACCACGATATGCGCGGCACCACCCTCGGCCAACGCGGTGGCACAGACCAGGGCGCCGTCCGGGCTGTCGAAACCCAGGCGCATCTTGGCCGTCACCGGGATGTGCGCCGGCACAGCACGGCGTACGTGCTCGACGATCTGGTTGAGCAACTCCGGCTCCTTGAGCAGCACCGCACCGCCACGGGACTTGTTGACGGTCTTGGCCGGGCAGCCGAAGTTGAGGTCGATGACCTGCGAACCGAGCTCACAGGCCAGGGCAGCGTTTTCCGCCAGGCACACCGGGTCGGAGCCGAGCAATTGCACGCGCAGCGGCACACCGGCAGCGGTGTGGGCACCGTGCAGCAGTTCCGGGGCGAGCTTGTGGAAATACGCGGGGGTGAGCAGGCGGTCGTTGACGCGGATGAACTCGGTCACGCACCAGTCGATACCGCCCACACGGGTCAGCACGTCCCGCAGGATGTTGTCGACCAACCCCTCCATGGGCGCCAAAGCAATTTGCATGGAAAACACTCAACAAAAATCGTGGCGCAGTTTACTGGGTTTCCCACAGCAACCGTTAACCCCCTGTCAGGGCGGGGCCATAACCGTCAAGGAATTCAGCCGGCATGCGCTTGGGCTTGCCAGTGGACAGCTCAATGCAGACGAAGGTGGTTTGTGCGCGCAACAGGGTCGCGCCGTCACGGGGGCGGACCAGTTGGAAGCGCCGGGTCATTTTCAGGCGCTGGTCCCAGTCGACGATCCAGGTGGCCAGTTGCAGCTCATCGCCTTCATAGCCAGCGGCCAGGTAATCGATCTCATGGCGCACCACCGCCATGGCGCGATCCAGGCGGCGATATTCGGTCAGGTCCAGGCCCAGGCGCTGGGAGTGGCGCCAGGCGCAGCGCTCCAGCCAGGACACGTATACCGCGTTATTGGCGTGCCCCAGGCCGTCGATATCTTCAGGAGCAACCTGCAGATCGATGATAAACGGCGTTGCCAAATCCCAGCCCATGCCTTGCTCCCAGTCGATTAATGTCGGCGGGGAGAGTGTATCAGGCGCTTTGCCGCTCCTGTAGACGACGGCCGGCCAACAACGCCAGCACAGCGTCGATCACGCGCGGATCGGCCAGGACTTTCTGGTGACCACCCTGCTCCAGGCGCAACAGGCGACTGTCGAACCAGGCTTCGTGGATGGCCTGAGAGGCTTTGACCGGGACGAAGGTGTCGTCTTCGGCATGGACGATCAGGCCCGGGATATTCATCTGATAGTGGGCCACGTCCAAATGCTTGAGCGGCATGCCGAAGGTCAGCTCGACCTCCTGGATAAACGCCGAACGTGCCCGCGCCGGCAAGCCGACCATCTTGGTAAAGCCGCGCAATACATCCAGAAACCGTGAGGGTGCAGCAATGCTCACCAACGCCTCCGTGCGCAGCCCCAACTGCACCGCCAACATCGCACTGGCACCGCCCATGGAGTGGCCGATGACGGCGTGCAGCGGCGGCAACTCGGCGGCAGCTTCAAACATGGCACGGGCAAACAGCAGCACATGGGCTTCACGCCCCGGCGAACGGCCGTGGGCCGGACCGTCGAGGGCAATCACCGAGTAGCCGTTGTCGACCAATGCGCTGATCAGGCTGGCAAACTGGGTAGGTCGGCCTTCCCAGCCGTGCATCAACAACACGGCAGGCCCCTGACCCCAGCGCAACGCGGACAAGCCGAAACGCAGGGTGATGCGCTCCGATTGCGCCAGCAGCGGCAGTTCCCAGTCACGTGGCGGCAGGTCGCGGGGCGTCATGAAGGCGCGACGCATGCGATTGGCGACCGTTTGTGGTGCCAGGTGCCCCAGCGTGCCGTTGAAACGACGAATCCAGGTAAGCGTGCCCATCATGCAGCCCTCTTCTAGCGCACAGCCGACTTGGCGGCGCGCAGCACACGGTCAGACAACTCGCCCGGTCCCAAGGCGCGGGCCAGGGCCAGGCCACCGATCATCAGCGCCATGTCAGCCAGGGCTTTGTCGGTGTCCTCGGGGCTGGCAGCCAACTGGGCGGCCATCAGTTCACAGTGCTCATTCAGTGCCTGGCGGAACTCATCCGGCAGGCGGCTCATTTCGCCGACCGTGGCGGGAATCGGGCAGGCCTGGGCGGTGGAGTCGCGGTGCTTGCGCGACAGGTAGAACGCCGCCACCAGGCTTCTGCGCTCCTCTCCGGTCAGTTGTGAGTCCATGTCATCAATCGACGCACGACGCTTGGCCAGCAACTGAGTGAAGGCCTCCAGCATCAATGCATCCTTGCTTTCGAAGTGCGCATAGAAACCACCGACCGTCAGCCCCGCCGCACCCATCACTTCACCCACACTCGGTTCGGCCGGGCCACGCTGGATCAGCGCGGCGCTGGCGGCCTGCAAAATGCGTTCGCGGGTTTGCGCTTTTTTATCGCTCATCATTGCCTCCGATGTTCATGGGTTGAATATTATTACCATAATAATATTTGGCAAGCGACAGGCATGACCGTTGGTCAGAAGAAAAAGCAAGGAGGGCAAAAGAATTGGCCAAACGCCAGACAAACAAAAGGGCCATTCAATAATTGAATGACCCTTAAAAATCCCGCAGAGCGGGTAATCGTGGCGTCCCCTAGGGGACTCGAACCCCTGTTACCGCCGTGAAAGGGCGGTGTCCTAGGCCACTAGACGAAGGGGACACAAACCTTCTGTACACTGATCAGGCTGAGGCTGATCGATCCAAGGACGGTGTGGCCGGAACCTTGGAACTGTAAATTGGTGGAGCTAAACGGGATCGAACCGTTGACCTCTTGCATGCCATGCAAGCGCTCTCCCAGCTGAGCTATAGCCCCGGATTTTTCGTCTCGCGACGTAGCAGGCCTTTCGAACTGCTTGGTGAAACTGGCGTCCCCTAGGGGACTCGAACCCCTGTTACCGCCGTGAAAGGGCGGTGTCCTAGGCCACTAGACGAAGGGGACAAAACCTTCTGTACAGCTGATCAGCGCTGAGAGCTGATCGATTCAAGGACGGTGTGGCCAGACCTTGAACCTGTAAATTGGTGGAGCTAAACGGGATCGAACCGTTGACCTCTTGCATGCCATGCAAGCGCTCTCCCAGCTGAGCTATAGCCCCTCATCGGTGAGGACGGGGCGAATCTTAATGGCGGTTTGGAAGTGTGTCAAATTTATTTTCAACAATTTCCAAAATTTTTTGCCGGGATAACAATCACTTACCGGCGTAACCCCGGAAAACCGGGGTTTCGTCGTTTCAACCGTGTGCTCAGGCGATGGCGCCCAGCAGCTTTTCCCACTCTTTGTTTTCTTTCTTCGACACACCACCAAGCAAATCAAGGGCTTGGCGCAGACGGAAACGCGTCAGGTCCGGGCCCAGGATTTCCATCGCATCAAGCACCGACACCGAACTGGCCTGCCCGGTGATCGCGGCAAACATCAACGGCATGGCATCACGCAATTTCAATTCCAGGGATTCCACCACCGCCTGGATCGTCGCGGTGATCGCATCCTTCTCCCACTGGCGCAGGCTTTCCAGCTTCCACAGGATCAACTGCATCAGTTGGCGAACCTGGTCGCCCGAGAGTTTCTTGGATTCAAACAGCTTGGCATCCGGGCTCACGCCCCCAGCAAAGAAGAAGCTGGCCAACGGCGCGACCTGGCTGAACGTCTCCACCCTGCCCTGCACCAGCGGCGCGATCTTCATCATGTACTCAGGGTTCAACGCCCACTGCTGCACACGGCTGGCGAACTCTTCCACCGGCAGATCACGCAGCCACTGGCCGTTGAGCCACGACAGCTTCTCGATGTCGAAGATCGGCCCGCCCAGCGACACACGCGACAGGTCAAAGTTGTCGACCATTTCTTGCAGCGAAAACTTCTCGCGCTCATCCGGCATCGACCAGCCCATGCGGCCCAGGTAGTTGAGCATCGCCTCAGGCATGAAACCCATGCGTTCGTAGAAGGTCACCGAAGTCGGATTCTTGCGCTTGGACAGCTTGCTCTTGTCCGGGTTACGCAGCAGCGGCATGTAGCACAGCTGCGGTTGTTCCCAGCCGAAGTACTCGTAGAGCAGGATCAGCTTCGGCGCCGACGGCAGCCATTCTTCGCCGCGCAATACGTGGGTGATGCCCATCAGATGGTCATCGACCACGTTGGCCAGGAAGTACGTCGGCAAGCCGTCGGTCTTCATCAGCACCTGCATGTCCATGCGGTCCCACGGGATCTCGACGTCACCGCGCAGCATGTCCGGCACCACGCACACGCCTTCGCTCGGCACTTTCATGCGGATTACGTGAGGCTCGCCGGCAGCCAGGCGCCGGGCCACCTCTTCTTTCGACAGCAGCAGCGCGCGGCCATCGTAGCGTGGGGTTTCGCCGCGAGCCTGTTGCTCGGCACGCATCTGGTCCAGTTCTTCGGCGGTGCAGAAGCACGGGAACGCATGGCCCATGTCGACCAGCTGCTGGGTGTACTGCTTGTAGATGTCGCTGCGCTCGCTCTGGCGATACGGGCCGTGCGGGCCGCCGACGTCCGGACCTTCCGCCCACGTAATGCCCAGCCAGCGCAAGGCATCGAAAATCTGCTGTTCCGACTCGCGGGTGGAACGCAATTGGTCGGTGTCTTCGATCCGCAGGATGAATTCACCGCCGTGCTGCTTGGCAAAGCAGTAGTTGAACAAGGCGATGTAAGCAGTGCCGACGTGGGGATCCCCAGTAGGCGATGGCGCGATGCGCGTGCGGACGGTGGTCATGGCAGGTCTCGAATGGGCGATAAAACTGAAAATTGAAACAAGGGGCGAATGGTAACAGCCTGGGGGATTTCTGGAAAACCGCGGCGCGGCTATCGGGGGCAAGCCCCCTCCCACATTTGACGGTGTTCACATATCGACTGTGGGAGGGGGCTTGCCCCCGATGAAACCACCGCAAATCAAACGGCCAGCAAGCGCTCACGCAACTTGCCGATCTCATCCCGCGTCTGCGCCGCCGCCTCGAACTCCAGGTCCCGCGCCAGCTGGTACATCTTCTCTTCCAGTTGCCGGATGCGCTTGGTGATCTCGCTCGGCGAGCGCAATTCGTTCTCGTACTTGGCGCTTTCCTCGGCAGCCTTGGCCATGCCCTTGCGCTTCTTGCTGCGCGAGCCCGGCACGGTGGCGCCCTCCATGATGTCGGCGACGTCCTTGAACACGCCCTTGGGCGTGATGCCATTTTCCAGGTTGAACGCGATCTGCTTGTCGCGACGGCGCTGGGTCTCGCCAATCGCCCGCTCCATGGAACCGGTGATGCGGTCGGCGTACAGGATCGCCCGGCCATTGAGGTTACGCGCGGCACGGCCGATGGTCTGGATCAGCGAGCGCTCGGAGCGCAAAAAGCCTTCTTTATCGGCATCGAGGATCGCCACCAGCGACACCTCCGGCATGTCCAAACCTTCACGCAGCAGGTTGATCCCCACCAGCACATCGAAGGTGCCCAGGCGCAGGTCGCGGATGATCTCCACGCGCTCCACGGTGTCGATGTCCGAGTGCAGGTAGCGCACCCGCACGCCGTGGTCGGCCAGGTAGTCGGTCAAGTCTTCGGACATGCGCTTGGTCAGCGTGGTGACCAGCACCCGCTCTTCCAGGGCCACGCGCTTGTTGATTTCCGAGAGCAAGTCGTCGACCTGGGTCAACGCCGGGCGGATTTCGATTTCCGGGTCGACCAGGCCGGTCGGGCGCACCAGTTGCTCGATCACACGGCCCGCATGCTCGGCCTCGTAGTTACCCGGCGTGGCGGACACAAAAATAGTCTGCGGGCTGATGGCTTCCCACTCATCAAAGCGCATCGGCCGGTTATCCAGCGCCGACGGCAGGCGGAAACCGTACTCCACCAACGTCTCCTTACGCGACCGGTCCCCCTTATACATCGCGCCGACCTGCGGCACGCTGACGTGGGATTCGTCGATCACCAGCAGCGCATCCGGCGGCAGGTAATCGTAGAGGGTCGGCGGCGGCGCCCCGGATTCGCGGCCCGACAGGTAGCGCGAGTAGTTTTCGATACCGTTGCAGTAGCCCAGCTCCAGGATCATCTCCAGGTCAAAGCGGGTGCGCTGCTCCAAACGCTGGGCTTCGACCAGTTTGTTGTTGGAACGCAGGTACTCCAGGCGCTCGGCCAGCTCGACCTTGATGCCCTCGATGGCGCCCATCAGGGTTTCACGCGGGGTCACGTAGTGGCTTTTCGGATAGAAGGTGAAGCGCGGCAGCTTGCGGATCACCTCGCCGGTCAACGGGTCGAAGGCCGACAGGCTCTCGACTTCATCATCGAACAGCTCGATGCGGATCGCTTCCAGGTCGGATTCGGCCGGGTAGATGTCGATCACGTCGCCCCGCACCCGGAAGGTCGCGCGGGCAAAGTCCATGTCGTTGCGGGTGTATTGCAGGCTGGCCAGGCGGCGCAGCAGTTCGCGCTGGTCGAGTTTGTCGCCGCGATCGACGTGCAGCACCATCTTCAAATAGGTTTCCGGGCTGCCCAGGCCGTAGATGCACGACACCGTGGTGACGATGATCGCGTCCTTGCGCTCCAGCAGCGCCTTGGTCGCCGACAGCCGCATCTGCTCGATGTGGTCGTTGATCGACGCATCCTTCTCGATAAAGGTGTCGGAGGACGGCACATAAGCTTCAGGCTGGTAGTAGTCGTAGTAGGAAACGAAGTACTCCACCGCGTTGTTCGGAAAGAACGCCTTGAACTCGCCATAGAGCTGCGCGGCCAGGGTCTTGTTCGGCGCCAGCACCAGGGTAGGACGATTGATTTGCGCGATCACGTTGGCGATGCTGAAGGTCTTGCCCGAACCGGTCACCCCGAGCAGCGTCTGGTGCGCCAGGCCGGCTTCGATGCCTTCGACCATCTGGCGAATGGCTTCCGGCTGATCGCCAGCGGGTTCAAAACGGGTGACGAGTTGGAAATCCGACATAACGTACCTCGTGTAGTCACCCCAGACTCGAAACCGCCAGGGACGAAATAGCTCAGCAACCCGCGAATGATCATCGCAGGTTGCAGGAAAAAACCATGATAGCTGTAGAAGTGGTGCCGAATGTGACGGGTTTCAAGACCATCGTCCTACGTGCCGTGCCGGATCAATGTTGCAATAAGACTAACGGTCAGCAAATAAACCGAAAAACTTGGCCGAAAAGCCATTTCGGCTGTCGCCCTCAGCAGTGATGGGCTCTATACTAGCTCCCCGTTTGTGCACCGCTCTAGTGCATTCGGCTGGAGCGCGACACGTCCCTCCTACCCCCCATAGAGCTGCCGCAAAAATGAGCCTGTTCTCCGCTGTCGAAATGGCACCACGCGATCCTATCCTGGGCCTCAACGAAGCATTCAACGCCGATACACGAACCACCAAGGTCAACCTTGGCGTGGGCGTTTACTGCAACGAGGAGGGGAAGATTCCACTCTTGCGTGCCGTTGCCGAAGCGGAAGCCATTCGCGTGGCACAACACGCCGCCCGTGGCTACCTGCCGATCGATGGCATCGCCGCCTACGACAAGGCTGTGCAAACCCTGCTGTTCGGCGCTGAATCGCCACTGCTGAACGCTGGCCGCGTCACCACCGTACAAGCGGTCGGCGGCACCGGCGCACTGAAAATCGGCGCTGACTTCCTCAAGCAACTGCTGCCCAACGCTGTCGTCGCCATCAGCGACCCGAGCTGGGAAAACCACCGCGCGCTGTTCGAAACCGCCGGTTTCCCGGTGCAGAACTACCGCTACTATGACGCCGCCACCCACGACGTGAACCGTGCCGGCCTGCTCGAAGACCTCAACGCCCTGCCGCCAAAGTCCATTGTGGTGCTGCACGCCTGCTGCCACAACCCGACCGGCGTCGACCTGAGCCCGGCCGACTGGCAGAACGTGCTGGACGTGGTCAAGGCCAAGAACCTGGTGCCGTTCCTCGACATGGCCTACCAGGGCTTTGGCGACGGCATCCACGAAGACGCCGCAGCGGTGCGCCTGTTCGCTGAATCGGGCCTGACCTTCTTTGTGTCCAGCTCGTTCTCCAAGTCGTTCTCCCTGTATGGCGAACGGGTGGGCGCACTGTCCATCGTCGGCGAGTCCAAGGAAGAAAGCGCGCGCATCCTGTCCCAGGTCAAGCGTGTGATCCGCACCAACTACTCCAACCCGCCCACCCACGGCGCGGCGATTGTTGCCGCAGTGCTGAACAGCCCTGAGCTGCGCGCCCAGTGGGAAGCCGAACTGGCCGAAATGCGCCTGCGCATCCGTGGCATGCGCGAGCAGATGGTCGCAACCCTGGCCAAGGCTGCTCCGGGCCACGACTTCAGCTTCGTCGGCCGCCAGCGCGGGATGTTCTCCTACTCTGGCCTGACCGTTGAGCAAGTTACCCGCCTGCGCAGCGAATTCGGCATCTACGCACTGGATACCGGTCGTATCTGTGTGGCGGCGTTGAACCAGTCGAACATTGATGCAGTCACAAAGGCAATCGTTCAGGTGCTGTAAACCTGTAGCCGTTGCACCAGAAGGGGAAGCCGATGGCTTCCCCTTTTTCGTCTCCAGCCCCTAGACTGAACCTCGACCGCCCCTTTGCTGTGAGTACCTTATGAGAAACGACGACCTGGACCTGCGTGCCGACCGCGACGAGCTGGACCACTTCCCCCCGCGTGCACCGCAAGCAAAGCGCCAGAAGAGCCTGGTACTGCAAGTGGCGCTCGGTGTATTCCTTGGCGGCCTGGCGCTGTGGCTGGTGCAGTTGGGCGCAACTGCAATCATGGCAAAACTGGCCATGGGCACCCTGCAATTCGGCGGCTGATACCAATCACAATCTAGGAAGCAACCAGATCGCGTTCCTCCAACAGCTTTACAAAGCTGTTGAGGCTCTGCGACACCGTCCCGCGCCGCCAGATCAGCCAGGTATTCAAAATCCGGAAGTTGTCCGTCAGCGGCCACACACTCACCGCCGCCGACCCCGGCATGCTCTCGAGCATGCTGCGCGGCATCAGCGCCAGCCCGGCGCCGGCACTGACGCAGGCGAGCATGCCGTGGTACGACTCAATCTCGAAGATCTTGCCCGGCACCGCGCCGTCCTGTGAGAACCAGCGCTCAAAATGGTGCCGATACGAGCAGTTGGAGCGGAAGGTGTAGATGTTCTCGCCATTCACATCCTGACCACGCTTGATCGGCGCATGATGCAGCGGCGCAATCACCACCATCTCTTCTTCAAACACCACCACCCCCTCCAGCGTGGCATGCAGCACCGGCCCATCGACAAACGCCGCCGCCAGCCGTCCCGATAACACCCCTTCGATCATCGTGCCCGACGGTCCGGTGCTCAGGTCCAGCTCGACCTTGGTGTGCTTCTGGTTGTACGCCGCGAGCAACGCCGGGATACGCACCGCCGCCGTGCTTTCCAGCGAACCGAGGGCAAACGCGCCCTGGGGTTCCTCCCCCGCCACGGTCGCGCGGGCTTCCTGCACCAGGTCGAGGATGCGCCGCGCATAGCCGAGGAAATTCCAGCCCGCCGGCGACAGGCGCAAGCGGCTTTTCTCGCGGATAAACAATTCCACGCCCAGGTCCTGCTCCAGCTGCTTGATACGCGTGGTCAGGTTCGACGGCACGCGGTGAATCAACTGCGCGGCGGCGCTGATGCTGCCTTGCTCGGCAACGGCCTTGAAGATTTCCAGCTGCACCAGGTCCAAGTCATTCTCCAATCGTGAATGTATTGCTTAATATTATTCAGTTTCCAGAAAAGAGCTAGCCCCGTAGGCTGAACCCAATCTCATCATTCAGCAGGACGGTGCCATGAACGCGACTACCCACGCCCTCTCGATCAACCCGGCCACCGGCGAAACGGTCGGCAGCTACCCGTATGAAACCGCGCAGCAACTGGACGCCGCCCTCGAGCGCGCCACCCTCGCCTTCCGCACCTGGCGCCGCCAGCCGGTCAGCCAGCGCGCCGAGTTGCTGCTGAGCCTGGCCAGCGCTCTGCGCGAACAAGCCGAAGACATGGCGCAGATGATCACCCTGGAAATGGGCAAACCCATCGCCCAGGCCCGTGCCGAAATCGAAAAGTGCGCGCAGCTCAGCGAGTGGTACGCCGCCCACGGCCCGGCCATGCTCGCCCCGGAACCGACCCTGGTGGACAACGGCAGCGCCCAGATCGAATACCGCCCGCTGGGCCCGATCTTCGCCGTGATGCCGTGGAACTTCCCGGTGTGGCAAGTCCTGCGTGGCGCCGTACCGACCATGCTGGCCGGCAACACCTACGTGCTCAAACACGCGCCGAATGTGATGGGCAGCGCTTACCTGATCCAACAGGCGTTCCGCAAAGCCGGTTTCGACGAAGGCCTGTTTGAAGTGGTCAACGTGACCAACGACGGTGTGTCCAAGGCCATCGCCGACCCACGCATCGCCGCCGTCACCCTCACCGGCAGCGTGCGCGCCGGTATCGCCATCGGCTCCCAGGCCGGCGCCGCGTTGAAAAAATGCGTGCTGGAACTGGGCGGCTCCGACCCGTTCATCGTGCTCAACGACGCCGACCTCGACGCCGCCGTGCAAGCCGCCCTGATCGGCCGTTTCCAGAACAGCGGCCAGGTCTGTGCCGCCGCCAAGCGCCTGATCATCGAGGAAGGCGTGGTGGAAGCCTTCACCGCCAAATTCCTCGAAGCCAGCCGCGCCATGGTGATGGGCGACCCGACTTCAGCCGCCACCTACATCGGCCCGATGGCCCGCTTCGACCTGCGCGACGAGTTGCACGGCCAGGTCCAGGCCACCCTGGAAGAAGGTGCGACCCTGCTGCTGGGCGGCCATAAAGTACCCGGTGCCGGCAATTACTATGCGCCGACCGTACTGGCCAACGTCACCGACCAGATGACCTCGTTCAAACAGGAACTGTTCGGCCCCGTGGCCTCGATCATCACCGCCCGCGACGCCGACCATGCGGTGGCCCTGGCGAATGACAGCGAGTTCGGCCTTACCGCGAGCATCTTCACCAGCGACCCGGCGAAGGCGCGGGACATCGCCAATCAGCTGGAAACCGGCGGCATCTTCGTCAATGCCTTCAGTGTTTCAGACCCACGGGTGGCGTTTGGTGGGATCAAGAAGAGTGGCTTCGGGCGTGAGTTGTCGCACTTCGGCGTACGGGAGTTCTGCAATGCCCAGACCGTGTGGCTGGATCGCAAATAAATCAGAGCAGCGCCTGACCTGTGGCTCACCACAGGCATGCGGTGGCCTGAAATTGTTTATGCACGAATATGCCGCCGCACACACTGCACCAACCCCTCCAGCGCCTGCGACTTCACTGGCGCGAGCACACAGACCGTGTGTTCGCGCTGGTCCTCCTTCACCGTCAGGGTGTAATGCACCTGGCCCGGGTTACCGGGCGCGGGTTCACTGCTTTGCGGCAGCTGAAAGAAGTCGCACGCCTCGACCAACTGCCGCAACTCCTGCTGGTCCTGCTCGGGCAGGCTGTCCAACTCAACTGTACGCGGCTTGGCCAGGCCCGGAAAAAAAGCAGGCCCGCCGTTTTCCTTCAGCGAAATTTGCATGGCTGTTCCTCACGTCAGACCGAAATACCGACCGCCTTCCAGCCCTCCTTGACCGCCTTCTGCTCATCCTTGTTCGCACCGTAGAGTCGACCGGCAACATCGTAGGTAATGCGCGCAAAGCGCAAAAACCCTGAGTTCGGTCGCAACCGCGCATCGCGCAATGCGTCGTACCAGATGCGCCCGGCACGCTCCCAGGCAAACCCGCCGATGTTTGTCGCCACCTGGTAGAACGCATGGTTGGGAATGCCGGAATTGATATGCACCCCGCCATTGTCCTCGTAGGTCTGCACAAAATCATCCATGTGCCCGGGCTGAGGGTCCTTGCCCAGCAGCTTGTCGTTAAACGCGGTGCCCGGGGCTTTCATCGAGCGCAGCGCGGTGCCTTTGATCTTTTTGGTAAACAGCCCTTTGCCGATCAGCCAATCGGCGTCCTCGGCCTTTTGCTTCAACGCATACTGCTTGATCAACGAACCGAACACGTCCGACAGCGACTCGTTCAACGCCCCGGACTGGTTGAAATACATCAGCTTGGCCTCATCCTCGGTGACACCGTGGGCCAGTTCATGGCCAATCACGTCGAGGGCTACCGTAAAGCGGTTGAACAGCTCGCCGTCCCCATCACCGAACACCATCTGGGTCGAGTTCCAGAACGCATTGTTGTAGTTCTGGCCAAAGTGCACGGTAGCGTCCAGGGCCATGCCGGCATCGTCGATGGAGTTGCGATCGAACACCTGGTCGAAAAAATCGAAAGTGGCGCCCAAGCCATAATAGGCCTCGTCCACCGCCGCGTCGCCACTGATGGGCTGGCCTTCGCCACGGATCAGTTTGCCCGGCAGGCTGTCGGTGCCCTCGGCGCTGTAGATCGAACGCCGTTTGTCGGCGCCCATCGCCAGCGCCAGGTGCGCCGGCCCCTTGGCAGGCACCGCGACCATGCGCAGTGAGCGGAACGTGCTGTCCTTGGCGCGGGTACGCAGCGCGACATCCCGTTGCGCTTTGTCACCGTTACGCGCGATCTGGTCGAGCATATACGGCGGAATCAGGCAGAAAATCGGGTTTCGGTAATGGCGATCACACATTGGCTGGCTCCTTGTTGGCGTGTGCTGAACGTCCGGGTGACCGTTTGAGGATAGCCCCCAGGGGTTGGTGCGCATGATCAATTGTCATTAACCTATGTTGCAGTCGTGTTTATCCAAGGAGGACTGACCGATGCCCGCACGTAAAACCAAAATCGACCTCGCCTACCGCCCCCGGCTCGCCGACCTGCGCCCGTTGATCGCGCCGAGCCCCACGCTGCTGGAGGCCAGGGCAGCGACACCCCGCGTCACCCCGGCCAAAGACTTGAAGGACCGGCGCGGTTACGCAGAAGACTTTCTCGGCAGCTTCGGAGTGCCCTGGCCCACGCTGGAAGAAGCGTTGGCGAGCGATGCCCAGAAGCGCCTGGACTACACGCACTTCTCCATCACGATGTCACGTGCCAAGCGCCTCGCGCTGTATGTGGGCGTGAACATCGATGGCGGGCAGCATGTGGACATCATCCGCAGCAACGACACCTGGGCCTACGATGGCCGCCTGCCGGTCGACGCCCAAGTCGGCGAAGCGCTGTATGCCAGCAACGGCCTCGACCGCGGCCACCTGGTGCGCCGCCAAGACCCCAATTGGGGCGATGTGGCGCAAACCGCCAACCTCGACACCTTCCACTTCACCAACTGCTCACCGCAGATGAGCGGGTTCAACCAGAAGACCTGGCTGGAACTCGAAGACTACATCCTCGACAACACCCAGCGCTGGAAAGCCCGGGCCACGGTGTTCAGCGGCCCGGTGTTCGCCGACGACGACCGCGTGTACCGGGGCGTGCAGATCCCCAAGGCGTTCTGGAAGGTGGTCGCCTACCTCAGCGATGACGGCAAACCTTCGGCCAGCGCCTACATGATCGATCAGAGCCGCGAACTGGGCCAGTTGGAGCTGGTGTTCGGCCAGCTGCGCACCTACCAGCGCAGTGTGATCCAGATCGAGCGCCTGACCGGCATCCGCTTCGGCAACCTGGCCGACTACGACGGCTTCAGCAACGAAGAACGCGCCACCGGCACGCGGATTGAAGCGCTGATCCAGGGGCCTGAAGACATTCGTCTTTGATCAACGCTTCACAGGTTGATCCGCGTTGACAACTGACACTCACCACGACGCGAGGCGAGCCGCTCTTGATCTGGCTGATACGATTCCATCAAGGGTGAACACTGCATCCGTGGCGAGCGCCGTACCCAGGCGAGTCAACGGGCTAGCCATCATTGCGCGTTGATGTAATGAAACTGTGCCTGCGTTTTCTCGACTGCCGCACGCACGGCGTCTTTCTGCGCCTCGGTGCCCGAGTAGTAAATCTGCATACCCTTCAAGTTTTGCCCTTCGACTGCTTTGCCGATCACCGCAACATCAACCGGCGTGCTGGCACCGATAATCAAAAAGAACACATCGCCCAAGCGTTTGGCATCGAGCAGCTCTGCCCTGAGGTGCGCGGCATTTTGCTCACCCGCCATGGAAATCGCCAGGGTATCGCCGAACATACCGCTTTTGGGGATGCTCATCGTATGCAGCCGGAGCTTGTCCGACCCCGCCGGCATCGACTTGACATAGGCGGAGGCGGCCTCATCAAGAATCTGCTGTTCAGATTTACCTTGGGTGGCACAACCGACGAGAGCGGCGGCGAGGGCGAGCGCGACGAATAATTTCACTGTCTATTCCTTGTGATAAAGCGATCCATTGGCTGCGCATCATAGGAGCCCCACCTTCAAAGAGCCACCGTTGGTTTCACGGCCTCCCGCTCGACCGCGTGATCGACTACCATACCGCGCCGGTTCCCAAACGGGACTAATAGGGAATCCGAGGCGCGGTACACCCGCGCCAATCGGAACTGCCCCCGCAACTGTAGGTGCTGAGCCTGCTCCTCGATGCCACTGGACCTCGTCCGGGAAGGCTGGAGCGTGGCGACGACGCATCAGTCAGGAGACCTGCCGGCCCAAGCTCAATCACTAACCGGCGGGGTGTCCGGGAAGGACATTCTTGCCTGTCGCGCCCCCCGGCGCCCGAGAGTGGATTTCCGAATGGCACGTACGCTTCACTCGGAGATCGCCCCATGCTGCCACGCGTTATCGCCCTGCTTACAGGTGTTGGCTTCTGTGCCCTGGCCCACGCCGCGCCCACTCACTACCCGCTGACCGTGGAAAACTGCGGCAGCCCGATCACCTTCCCGCAAGCCCCCGCCCGCAGCGTGACCATCGGCCAGGCGGCCACCGAGATGCTCTACGCCCTGGGCGTAGGCGATAAAGTGGTCGGCACTTCGCTGTGGTTCAACAGCGTGCTGCCGCAGTACAAGGCGCAGAACGACAACATCGAGCGCCTGGCCAACAACGAACCGAGCTTCGAAGCAGTGATCGCCAAACGCCCGCAGCTGGTGGCCGCCGAGCTGGAATGGGTGGTGGGGCCGCAAGGCGTGGTTGGCACCCGCGAGCAGTTCCATGAACTGAAGATTCCCACCTACCTGCTACCCTCCGACTGCGAAGGCAAGGACAACCTGGTGGGCGCCGACGGCACGCGGCTGGAGCCGTTTCGCATCGAGACCATCTATAAAAGCATCCGCCAATTGGCGCAGATCTTCGACGTACAGGAGCGCGGCCAGCAGTTGAATGACGAGCTCAAGGCGCGCCTGGCCAGATCCGTCGCCACCGTGCAGGGCAAAGGCCTCAAGCAGGCCAGCGCGCTGGTGTGGTTTTCCAGTGCCGAGATGGCCAGCGACCCGTACGTGGCTGGCCACAAGGGTATCCCCGAATTCATGCTGCAAACCCTCGGCCTCTCCAATGTGGTGCAGTCCGATGAAGAGTGGCCTGCCGTCGGTTGGGAAACCATCGCCAAGGCCAACCCGACGTTCCTGGTGATCGCGCGCATGGACCGCCGCCGCTACCCGGCCGACGACCATGAAAAGAAACTCGCCTTCCTGCGCAGCGACCCGGTCACGCGCAACATGGACGCGGTGAAAAACAACCGCATCATCATCCTCGACGCCTTGGCGTTGCAGGCTAGCATCCGCATGTTCGACGGCCTTGAACAACTGGCCACGGCCATCGACGGCTACGACCTGCCAAAATGATGCGCACCCTGCTCGCCCTGGCCCTGCTCCTGATTGCCGTGCTCGCCGGCGTGGCCATCGGCGAAACCGCCATCTCGCCGCAGGTGGTGCTCCAGGTACTCGCCAACAAACTGTGGGGCGCCGGCTACGTGCTCGACCCCATCGATGAAGGCGTGGTGTGGAACTACCGCCTCACCCGCGCCCTGGTCGCTGCGGCCTGCGGTGCCGGGCTGGCGACCTGCGGGGTGATCCTGCAATCGCTGTTGCGCAACCCGCTGGCCGATCCCTACCTGCTGGGCATCAGCGCCGGCGCTTCGACCGGTGCGGTGCTGGTGGCGTTGATGGGGGTGGGCGGCGGCTTGGTGTCGTTGTCGGCGGGCGCATTTGTCGGCGCGATGGCGGCGTTTGCCCTGGTAATCCTGTTGGCACGGGCCAGCGGTTCGGCCAGTGGCACCGGGCAGATCATCCTCGCCGGCATTGCCGGCTCGCAGCTGTTCAATGCGCTCACCGCGTTCCTGATCACCAAGTCGGCCAGTTCCGAACAGGCCCGCGGCATTATGTTCTGGCTGCTCGGCAACCTCAGCGGCGTGCGCTGGCCCTCGGTGTGGCTGGCGGTGCCGGTGGCAGTCGTCGGCTTGGCTGTGTGCCTGTGGCATCGGCGCGCGCTGGATGCGTTTACCTTTGGCAGCGACTCGGCGGCGTCCCTCGGCATCCCGGTGCGTCGCGTGCAGTTTGTGCTGGTGGGCTGCGCGGCGCTGGTGACGGCGGTGATGGTGTCGATTGTCGGCTCTATCGGCTTTGTCGGGCTGGTGATTCCCCACGCCGTGCGCCTGTTGCTTGGCACCGGGCATTCGCGGCTGTTGCCCGCCAGCGCGTTGGGTGGCGCGTTGTTTCTGATCGCGGCGGATGTGCTGTCGCGCACGCTGATCAAGGGCCAGGTGATTCCGGTCGGTGTGGTCACCGCGCTGGTCGGTGCGCCGGTGTTTGCGCTGATCCTGATTGGCCGGAGGAACGCGCGATGAGCGTATTGAGCTGCCGCGGGCTGGGCTTCAAGGTGCGCGAGGCCGAGTTGCTGCGGGATGTTCATCTGGACGTGCAGTTGGGTGAAACCCTCGGGATTGTCGGACCGAACGGCTCAGGTAAATCCACCTTGCTCAAGCTGCTCGCCGGCTTGCGTGCACCCGCATCCGGCGAAGTGCTGCTGGGCGGCCAGCGCCTGGGCACGCTGTCCCGCCGCGTCATCGCCCAGCAACTGGCGGTGGTGGAGCAACAGGCCGACACCGACGACGCCATCCGCGTGTTCGACGCCGTGGCCCTGGGCCGTACGCCATGGTTGTCGGCGCTGAGCCCGTGGTCCGTTGAGGACGACGCCATCGTGAAGCAAGCCCTGCAGGACGTCGACGCCACCCACCTGAGCCACCGCGCCTGGCGCAGCCTCTCGGGCGGGGAACGCCAACGCGTGCACATCGCCCGCGCATTGGCGCAACGGCCGCAGATTCTGTTGCTGGATGAGCCGACCAACCACCTGGATATCCAGCATCAGCTGGCGATCTTGAAGGGTGTGCAGGCGCTGCCCGTGACCACCTTGATTGCGTTGCATGACCTTAACCAGGCGCTGACCTGTGACCGCCTGGCAGTGTTGGATCGCGGGCGGTTGGTGGCCCTGGGCAAACCGCTGGAAGTACTGACGCCACAACGGTTGCAGGAGACGTTCGGGGTGCAGGCGCATTACCTGACGGACCCGCTTGATGGGGCGAAGATCCTGCGGCTGCGCCCCGCTTAATACTGGAATAGCGGTTTATCGTGGCGAGCGGGCTTGCCCCGCGTTGGGCTGCGAAGCAGCCCCAATAAAGCCGCTGCATTCCTCCAGGTCGAACCGAGGCGCAGGGTTTCAGGGCTGCTTCGCAGCCCAACGCGGGGCAAGCCCGCTCGCCACAACAAGCCCACTTGCCACAAAAGCCCGCTCGCCACAGGCCTACAGGAACTGCTGCATATGCGCCGTCCGCCAGACCGGGTCTGCTTCCACATCTACGACCTCGAAGCCCTGCCGAACCCAGAACTCAATCGCCCCCGGCAAAAACGGGTGGGTATGCAAGTACATCACCTCAACCCCATCCGCCTGCGCCATCGCTTCCAACGCACGGTACAACTGCCCCGCCAAGCCAAAACGACGAAACCCTGGCGCTACGAACAAGCGCACCACTTCCACCGTCTTGCGGCCCTGGTAGTCCAACTGCGGGAAACGCCCGTCATAGGGCAGATAGCCGATGGCCGCAACAATTTCGCCACCGTTACGGGCGATCAAAAATCGGCCTTCGCCCTGAAGATAAATCGCCGCAAAGTGCGCGAGATCAGCCGGTAAGCCGGCATCGCGCAACTTGGGGAACATCTCCGCACGCGCCTGCAGCACAAAGTCCAGCACCTGTGGCACATCCCCCATTGCAACTGGCCGGATGATCACTGGCGCAACTCACACACCGCATTGCCCTTCATGCCCGACGCATGCACGCTCACATGGCGCACCGTAAAACCGGGCTTCACCACCAGCTTCTTCTCTTCCCAGGTGCCGCCGTTTTCAACCTGGTAACCGATGGCGCCATCGGCTTGCCAGGTCAGGCGCAGGGTGTACACGCCGTTATGATCGAGTGTTTGATGAATCGGCGTATCGATGATCGGCTTGGCCTTATTGAACGTACGCAGGTTGAAAATCCGCTGATCCGTACCGGCTGGCGAATAGCTGGAGAGAAACAACGTATCGTCTTCGGCCGCATCCTCGGCGGCCGCCAGGATCACCGACGGCACCCACTTCTCGCCACGGTCCTGGGTGTCGGTGACGACCTTGCAGGTCAACTGGCCCTTGCCGGTGACGTTCTGGCGCCAGCCCGTTTCGTAAAAACCGTAGGGCACATCGAAGCGCAGGGTCTTCTCGGTGACTTGCTCGCAGCCGGCCAACAGGTAGAGCGCTGATAAAGCGATGACTCCTTTTAGAAACTTCACGTGCTGTCCTTGGCTTGAATAGGTGGGGCCGAGAGATTACCCGCGCAGTCAGATAAAGTGGATAGATTTAGCGGGCTGCCGTGTCGTGATATACCTGCGCCCGTCATTGATTTCAAACCCGACGGGTTAAAGGAGATGAGCAGAAAATGACTGAACTACCCATGGCTGACGCGCGCCAGAATGATAAAAGCCGCAAGGTCATCCAGACCGCTATCAAAGAACGAAACCTGGCAGGCGCGGCAAACAACACCAAGTGGAACGAACTGATTACACACATGCGCCAGCGCTCGGGGTGGGTACCGTCTTATCGCTCAAAATCCATCACAGGCCATATCTCGGGATGGGATGTGGAATGGTTTTACCACCTACCTTTCCCTTTTGCGTATGTCGAATGGCTCGACATCGGCTTGTGGCAAGAAGCGCCTTCGTTAGGCGTATTACTGCCACGAACGTATATTGACCATACCGAGGAAATCTCTCAGGTTATCTCGCAGATAGGCTTCGAATTTGAAGTGAAGGCCGACGTACTGAGAATTTGGGGATACCTTCCAAAATCCTTCGATGACTTTCCGCCGGCATAACGTACAGCGGCGGATCCTGCGGCTACGCCCGAACTAACGCCTTGCCACTGCTGGCCCTGCTCAGCCACCGTCACTGTAGTGAGCGGGCTTGCCCCGCGCTGGGTGGCGAAGCCGCCCCAAACCCAGGCGCCTCGGTGTGCCTGGGGTCCCGTTGCGAACCTGGCGCGGGGCAAGCCCGCTCACTACAAGTTACAGTCGGCATGGCGGTTTGAATGATCATCTCCCTAGTAGGGCACTGATCCACTGGTGGCTATAAGCAAGCACGCGCCCCCCCATCACCACCGGAAAATGAATAAACCCATGCGCCGCCTCCGGCAACAGATGCGCCTCAGCCCCCGGCCACCGCTCAGCGATCAACAGCGTGTCATCCTTCAACGGGTCCAACGCCCCCACAAACATCAACGCCGGTGGCAAGCCTTCGAAGTCGCCATACAACGGCGATAACGGCGGCTGCCGACGCTCATCATCGCTCAGGCCCGGCGTCAGCATGCGCAACGCCTCGACCATGCCTGGCCCGTCCAGCAACAAGGTGTCCGGCCCCGCCGCACGTACGCTCGGGGTGCCGGTCAAGTCGTACACGCCGTAATACAACACCGCCCCGCACACGCGCTGGAGCAGTTGCGGCCATTGCTTCAACGCCAGCAACGTCGCCGCCGCCAAATGCCCACCGGCCGATTCGCCGACCACGAACACCGGCAGGCCGGCAAATTCATCGGCCGTGAGCAACCAACGCGCCGCCGCCAGGCAATCGTCCATCAGCCCTTCGACCGGCGTGTCGACCGCCAACCGATAATCCACCGACACCACCGCCACCTCGCAGGCGTTGACCATGCCCAGGTTGAGGTCGTCATCCATCTGCGCATTGCCGATTACCCAACCGCCACCGTGGATATCCAGCACCACGCCCTTGGGCTTGCCGCTCGGCCGCAGGATGCGCACGGGTACTGAGTCGACCACCTTGCACTCAGCAGCCGGCGCTTTCTTGAGCATTTGGCTGGTGCGCAACAGCGCCTGGATCAGGCGCGGTGTGACGCGATTACGGATCTTGAAGCGCGGCATCCAGGCAAGCTTCTGGTTGAAGCGACGCATCTCGGCCAGTTCCGGGTCACTGGCGGGCCAGGGTGTATAGGCCATCAACGGTTATTCCGCAGGATCGAAAAGTTCAGCGCCGCCGCCACGCACAGCCACGCCAGGTAGGGGAACAGGATCAAGCCGGTGATCAAATCCAGTTGCACTGCCAGTACCACCATGGTCGCCACGGTCAGCCACAGCACCGCAATAATCACCATCCCGGCCAGGATGCGATGGGCGCCGAAGAACACCGGCGTCCACAAGGTGTTCAAGGCGATCTGCGCGGCCCACAAGGCCAGCACCATTTGGCTGCCCGGGATGAGGCTGAGGCGATAACCGGCCCAGGCCAGCAACAGGTAAATAATCGTCCACGCCACCGGGAACAACCAGTTGGGTGGGGTGAAGCTGGGTTTGACCAGGGATTCGTACCAGGCTCCCGGCTTGAAGATGATGCCGGTACTGGCAGCGGCGGCGCAGGCGAGCAGGAAGATGAAGAAGGTCATGGGCGGTCCTTGGCTGTCGTCAGCGGTTGTGAGGGGAAGGCGTTGTCCGTGCTTTATCAATGACTCAAACGCTCGCGCAAAAATTCAATCCTGCGTGGCAAATCGCATACAACAGCGCTCCTACTTCATGTCATCAAAATTCGCTAAGGTGCTTCGACACCCTAACCTGTTTGCTCACCAGCGAGATCGCCTGCCTTGACCCATGCCTCCACCCCACCCTGGAAGGTGTTCCTGATCTTCCTGCGCCTGGGCCTCACCTGCTTCGGCGGCCCGATTGCACACTTGGGTTATTTTCGCGAAGAGTTCGTGGCACGCCGCCGCTGGTTGAGCGAGCGCAGTTACGCGGAGCTGGTCGCACTGTGCCAATTCCTCCCCGGACCGGCCAGCAGCCAGGTGGGCATTGCGCTCGGTTTGTCACGGGCGGGTTACGGCGGCGCATTGGCTGCCTGGGCCGGGTTCACCTTACCGTCGGCCCTCATCCTGATCCTGTTCGCCCTGGGCATTGCCCACCACGGCTCGGTGATCCCTGCGGGGGCGTTGCATGGCCTCAAGGTGGTTGCGGTGGCCGTAGTGGCACAGGCGGTGTGGGGCATGGCGCGCAACCTGTGCCGAGGCGTCGCCCACGTCATGCTGATGCTGATAGCGGCCGGTGTG
Organism: Pseudomonas sp. FBCC-B1565; assembly: GCF_059133265.1. Lineage (NCBI taxonomy): Bacteria > Pseudomonadati > Pseudomonadota > Gammaproteobacteria > Pseudomonadales > Pseudomonadaceae > Pseudomonas > Pseudomonas sp. FBCC-B1565. The sequence continues at coordinate 2,087,247 of NZ_CP101438.1, read as the reverse complement.
GCCCTGCTGGAACCCTCCGCCTGGGCCCAGGTCAGTGTGATCGCCGCCGCAGGCCTGGCCGGCGTGATGTTGTTCAAACCCGAGTCGAGTGCCGGACATGACGCGCTGCCGATCCCCCTCAGCCGCCGAGCGGGGGCGCTGTGGCTGGGCGCTTTTTTTGGGGTATTGGTGGGCTTGCCGATCCTGGCCGACTGGCTGCCCAACACCACCCTGGCGCTGCTGGATGCCTTCTACCGCACCGGTTCGCTGGTATTCGGTGGCGGCCACGTGGTGTTGCCCCTGCTGCAGGCCGAGGTGGTGCCAACGCACTGGGTGAGCAACGACGTGTTCCTTGCCGGTTACGGTGCCACCCAAGCCGTGCCCGGGCCGCTCTTTACCTTTGCCGCCTTCCTCGGTGCCTCGATGAACCAGCCACCCACCGGCTGGCTGGGCGGCGTGGTCGCCCTGCTGGCGATCTTCGCCCCGTCGTTTCTGCTGATCTTTGGCGCCTTGCCCTTCTGGGCCAGCCTGCGCCGCAGCCCACGCACCCAGGCCGCACTGGTCGGAGTGAACGCAGCGGTGGTAGGCCTGCTGCTGGCGGCGCTGTATCAGCCGGTATGGACCAGCGCGATAGTGACCGGGTACGACCTTGGCCTGGCGCTGCTCGCATTCATCGCCCTGCTAGTCTGGAAGCTACCGCCGTGGCTGGTGGTGGCTGGCAGTGCAGCGCTGGGATGCCTATTGGGATAACCCCGGCTCCACAATTCGCAGCCATGGCCAGCGCGCCTGATAACTGCGGGCCTTCTGCACAAACAACGCCGGCTCCGGATGCAGCGGGTTGATGCGCAACACGCCCTGCTCCACATCCTCCAACCCATAAGGCGCATACACCTCGCCCGTGGCAATCTCCAGGCCGATGCATGTGCCCGCCACCAGGTAACGGTCAATCCCCTGCCTGGCCGTGTGCAACTGCGGGTAAGGCCGGCCAAAGCGCTCGCCGTACCACAGATGCACCCGCGCCTGGTTCTTCACCTCGACATTGACGCCCAGGTCTTGGAACAAGCGCTTGGCCGCACGGATGACTGCGTCTTCAGCCTCGTAGGACAGGTCGGTATCGAAGTAGAAAACGTCGTAGTCCTTTACGCCCTGGGCCGCCGGCAAATTCGAGTGATGATTCCACACCGCCTGGAACAGGCAGCCCGCCGTGAGGAAGCACTGGTCCACGCCCAGGTCGGGCAGGCGCGCGGTGATTTCGGCGTTGATGGGGTTGGCCATGGCCAGGTTGAGCAGGGTTTCGACAGTCAATGTCATGGGCTCTCCGTTATCCGTGACGCGCTCGAACGGCAGAGGTTACACCACGGCGTGGAGGGTTTCGTGACCCGCGCTTTTCGATCTCACGCGGGATCAGCGTAAACCAGGACTTGCGGCAGCACCGCCCTTGCCCCCCCTTCAATGAGAAGCTTCAGCCTCGGTCAGCGGCTGGCGCTTGGCCCACTCCATCAGTTCCAGATTGGGAATGTGAATAACGCCATCCACACGAATAATGTAATTGGGCCAAGGAATATCCACCCCCGCCCTCTGCAAATTGGCAATGCGCCCCGCCGCATGGCGATCGACCTTGTAGCAATCGAACGCATACTTTGAAGTCTCGTCCTTGGAATTGTATTGCCGGTACTTCACCACAACGGTGCATTTTTTCTGCGGCAGGTCCGTAACCTCGCTGAGTTCAGCAACGCTCGCAGGGATCAGCAGCCCGTTCGTTGCATTCACCAGGACCTGCTCGCTCGCCTTGATCAGCCTATGCCCTTTCGGGATGTTGAACAGACTCATGTCCGGGCTTTTGTCAGCGGCGGTTTCAAGCACCAGCCCCGTCAGGATGGCCGCACGATTGCCGACATTCGTCACCAACACCTCCATCCGGTCAAAATCGCTGTAAGCCAGCGTGATGTCCAGTTTTGAATAGTCCCCTTTCAACCAACTCCAGGCGGGAGGAACAACCACAGAGGCTATAGATACAAGGGCCACTGGCAGTCCGAAAAGCAGACTCAACCGTTCCAGCTTGCCCTTAGTCAACTTCTTCACTCGATTCCCTCTTACACATAGGCTGATGTCACGGCCAGATAGTGGCACTTAACCATCATGCCATGCCTTGGCTCGACCATCAGCCGCCTGAGAGGGGTGTTTTCACGCCTGCAACTCACCCGCCCGATGCGCCGCCGCGTCGTCGTACACCACATACAACGACTCGGCGACCTGGCTCTTGATGGCCTTGGTGGACTCAAGACCCAGCACAAAACCCTCGGCCTTGCCGCCGGCGCGATTGAGTGCTTCAGGGGTGGCGGCGCCGGTGATGGCGTCGAACAGCTTGGTGGCATGTGGGCCGACGCCCTTGGGCAGGCTGATCTGGTCGATGGACATGGGCGATACCTTGTAGGAGAGAGATCGGTAGCGCGTGGAACCACTGCCGGGGTGGCATGGTAGACCGGCAGGCTGAGAAAGGGGGCTTTTTCATGACCCTCCCCACACCACCGTGATAGCGCTAAGCTACATCCCCCTCCCGCCCCGCAGGCCCAGCACCATGACCCTCTCCCCCGATTTCACCCCCTGGGCCTCGCTGCTCGGCGGCGCCCTGATCGGCCTCAGCGCCGGCCTGTTCATCCTGCTCAACGGGCGCATCGCCGGTATCAGCGGCCTGCTCGGCAGCCTGCTGGCCAAACACGCTGAAGGCCGCGCTGAAAAAGCCCTGTTCCTGCTCGGCCTGCTCGCCTCGCCCTGGCTGTGGTCACTGTTCGGCAGCTTGCCCGGCGCGTCGATCCAGGCCGGTGGCGCTGCATTGGTGCTGGCGGGGCTGCTGGTGGGCCTCGGCACACGCTACGGCGCCGGCTGCACCAGCGGGCACGGGATCTGCGGGCTGTCACGCCTGTCGCTGCGCTCGCTGGTGGCGGTGGCGTGCTTCATGGGCAGCGGGTTTGCCACTGTCTACCTCATCCGCCATCTGATCGGAGCCTGAGCATGCGCAAATTGACCGCGTTGATCGCCGGCCTGATCTTCGGCCTGGGGCTGTACCTCAGCGGCATGACCAACCCGGCCAAGGTGCTCGGGTTTCTCGACCTGGCCGGCGAATGGGACCCGTCCCTGGCGCTGGTCATGCTCGGCGCGCTCGCCGTCAGCAGCGTGTTCTTCTTTTTCGCCAGGCAGCGCCGCACCGCGTTGCTGGGCGCGCCGATGCAGATGCCGACCAAGCGCACCCTCGACCGCCGGCTGGTGCTCGGCAGTGTGGTGTTTGGTGTTGGCTGGGGGATCGCCGGGCTGTGCCCCGGGCCGGCGGTGGCGTTGTTGCTGACCGGGCAATGGCAGGTAGGAGTGTTCGTGCTGGCCATGGCGTTGGGGATGTGGCTGTTTGAGCGGATTGAGGCGCGCAGATTGGCCAAGGCTTGAGGCGCGGGCGGGAGGTTGTGCTTTATCTCCACCCGCCCCCGGCCTACATTGAACGCCTTATCGATCAACCCCGAGGTCAGCCCCCATGGCACGCATCGTCCGGATTCACGCCTACGGCGACGCCAGCGTCTTGAAACTCGAAGACGTCGACGTCCCCGCCCCCGCCGCCGATGAAGTCCAAATCGACGTCAAAGCCTTCGGCCTCAACCGCGCCGAAGTGATGTTCCGCAACCACGCCTACCTGCAAGAAGCCGAATTCCCCAGCCGCCTGGGCTACGAAGCGGCTGGCGTGGTGATCGCCGTCGGCGCCGATGTCAGCGACCTGCAGGTGGGCGACGCCGTCAGCGTCATCCCACCGCTGGACATCGCCCGCTGGGGCACCTACGGCGAAGTCGCCAACGTGCCCGCCCACCTCACCGTCAAACACCCGCAAACCCTCAGCTTCGTACAAGCCGCCGCGTGCTGGATGCAATACGTCACCGCCTGGGGCGCCCTGGTGGAACAGGCCAAACTGACCCAGGGCGACACCGTGCTGGTCACCGCCGCCTCCAGCAGCGTCGGCCTCGCCGCCTTCCAGATCGCCCGCAGCGTCGGCGCCACCGCCATCGGCGTGACCCGCACCCGTGCCAAACAACAAGCCCTGCTCGACGCCGGCGCCCACCACGTCATCGTCAGCGACGAAGAAGACCTAGTGGAACGCGTGATGCAACTCACCCACGACCAAGGCGCCCGCGTGGTGTTCGACCCCATCGGCGGGCCGGGCGTTGAAGCCCTCACCCAGAGCATGGCCCGGGGCGGCATCTTGCTGGAGTACGGCGCGCTGAGTGCGGAGCCGACGCCGTTTCCGTTGTTTACCGTGTTGGGCAAATGTTTGACGCTCAAGGGGTATCTGTACGCCGAGATCGTCGCCAACCCGGCGGCGTTGGCGCGGGCCAAGGCGTTCATTCTGGACGGGCTGGCCTCGGGCGCGTTGGCGCCGGTGATTGCGAAGACGTTTGCGTTGGATGAAGTGCAGGAAGCGCATCGGTTTTTGGAGGCGAACCAGCAGGTGGGGAAAATCGTGGTAACGGTGTGAGGGCGGTGTCCTAGGACAATTCCCAAAGCTGGGCAGTGGGTTGCCCGATTACCTACGCGTGGGTCAGAATCCGCCGGCTTGTGCGCTGGGGTGGTGGAATCTATGGTTGCGCGGTCGCTGAATTTCTCGGTGATCGGGTTTAGTAGCCCACGATTTAACCTAACAAGTGCATGAGCTTCATCTATCAGGCTTCCCAGCCTGTGCTTGATGGTGGCTGTGCGCAGGGCGCCCTCGGGCGCGCCGGTTTTGTTAGGTTCCACCGGTCTACTAACCTGCGTACAGCTGCCGCCTTTTCGTTTAGTAGCGATGGGGTGGTGGCATCAAGGTAAGGAACTTAACGATGGTTAATGATTCGACCACGCTCTTCACCGTCGCTGCCGACGTCAGCAACGAAGCTCTCATTATCAATAGCTACGAGACCTTCACCTCGGTCAGTGCGCTTCTGCTCGACCTCTCGGAAGACCTCAGCGGCAAACACCGTGACGTTGCGCTGGCAATTCACCAACTGAGTGAGTTAGGAGTACTGCTGATATCCAAACTTCTAGACCGTTCAGAGCCTTACATTATCTGACCACCAAACATTCAAAACCCAGAACCGAGTAATGGTTGTGTCTTAGTACAAAAAAGAGGGCGGACTAATTTAAAAATTAATCCGTCCGCCTTTTCGACCACCTTTCCACCCAATTCTAATTTCGGTCAACTTCATCAGCGAGAAGACCTTCAAAAGTTAAAAGCAAATCTTTAGGAATAAACCCAGGATGATCCTTCAAAACATTATCAATTATATATTGCATAAGCCCGCCACCTTTGCTTTTCGGCTTAATAAACCCAAATAGATCTACCAGCTTATTTTCAAGACGATGATCATCAAAATGTAGATAATCCTGCCTTACCTTGAGACGAATTCCAGATAAATACTCGATCTCAATAACAGTGCCTGATTGCTGCAGCTCTCCCAAAATATAATTTTGCAAGGCATCAATATGCGGCTGCCAAAAGCCTTCACTCCAACTCGCGAGAGATGTATAAGATTCGTTTTCCGGAAAAAACCCTTTATCAACCATATATACAACGTTTTCTCTAACAAGCAGTGTGAACAATAGAAGCGGATCATATAGGAGTGATTCCAGGCCATCCCTTACTCCATGGGAAAGAACATGGACTCTGTCTGTAGCCTGTCTCTCACCATCCCAGTCAACCAATCCCAATACGCTATGATTCCCACCTTGCGCCAGATCATTCACTAGCCTTAAAACCTGCGAACAGCCAGCGTTTTGTTCAACACCCTCTGTATTCACCCTACCAACCTCAACGAACGCTAACGAGCGCTCAGAATCCAGAAAACCCTTATACTTCTGATATAAAGAGTCATAGATTTTCGCATCCCGGAAACTTTCAACAAAAACTTGTCGCCTACCATCAAAGGAAACGGAAAGCGTCGGCACTCCAGCCGTTAATATTGAAAGCGCTGCACCTTTAGATGTTTTGACTATTCGCGGCCCTTTGGGATCCATCACGTAAATTGAATCTTCGGGCGCTAGCGCAACAGTCGATGGGCTATGAGTCGTCATTATTACAGCGACTCGACGCTCATCTACTAAGACGTTCTTAATTGTGGCCAGAAGCGAGGCCGCCATCGAGGGGTGCAGAGGGGCATCAATCTCGTCCAGTAAAAGCAATTTAGGAAAATTTTTCTCCTGCCGTTTTTCCTTCGTATTGTAAAGACATAGAGCGAAGGACATCAGAACCTTCTCCCCTGAAGAAAGATCTTGAAATCTCATTTCGACGTCTGAAGAAACCTTGGTTAACTTTGGCTCGTAAGAAGACATCTCATGAAGAGGAGGAGAGTCCACTCTAAAGTCCAACTTCGACTCTTCCAGTATCCTATTAACAAATTCCCATGGTGGAGTACCATACTCAGATTCAAACTCCTCCGAAGTTAGATACTTTTCCTTAGCATCAACCCCAGGAGGAAACTCTCTATAAATTAGATTATCATGCAGCAACTTCCTGTAAGTGACAAAAACCTGGCCAAACGCTTGCTGGAAAGGGTCAACATCATTCCACAACAGAGTAGGATTTCGATAAAATTCGTCAGCGGAGGAATAAAGATAAGCCCTTGGATTCTCAGTACCTATCCTCCGCATTTTATTTCGCCACTTCTCATCACCATTTTGCCCGAGAAAGTTAGCAAGAACACTATCGGCATGCTGCTTAACATGAGCCTGGAATGCTTCCCAATGTTTCTCTGCCAAAACTTCATCTTTCAAAAATAGTTGAAACACCTGCTTGTTAACTGCTTCAAGTTTCTCTAGCGAAGAACAATAAATCGCAGGTACACCTAAGCCAATTGCCGCCTGGCGCAGCCCTGGAAATACTGCTTCCCGATGATTTTTCATAGCCTGAAAGTAATTTGATCTTTGGGCGTGAAATTGATGCGGATCAAAAACCCCAGTATCAGTAGGAACAATATTTGCAGAGTCGAATAACCGCACGTCATTAGCATAGTCAACTGCTAAGCTAGACCGAACATTACCGCCTTTTATTGCAGAAAGTAGATGAGTTTTACCTGAGCCATTAATTCCAGTCAAAACAACAAGCCCAGGGAGCAAAGCCGTTTCAAAGCTCGTAATGGATTTATACAAACTACCGAATGTTAGTTGATTTTTCAAATCAAGCTCTTCCATGACGCCCTCGAAATCACTAATAAAGTCTAATGGCCATCACACTATAAAAAATCTTAGCCCCTCGCAAGTAGATTCGAATTCAAAATTTCGGTGGTATGCATAAAAAATAAAAATCCTCCTTAGTTACAAAATAAAACCTTTAGCCAGTACCGGACATTCATCCATGAAGAGTTGAGCCTCAAAAGCGCCCTGTTCGAGAGGACGCCATCGACCCTACCTCCCCAACAACTCCCTAACCCTCCCCCCCAAAACCTCCACCGCAAACGGCTTCATCAACACCCCCATCCCCTCCCCCAGCTGCCCATACCCCATCACCGCATTCTCCGCATACCCGGTAATAAACAACGTCTTCAACCCCGGCCTCAGCTCCATCCCCGCTTCCGCCATCTGCCGCCCATTCATCCCGCCTGGCAGCCCCACATCCGTCACCAGCAAATCAATCGGCACATCCGAGCGCAGCAGTTTCAGGCCCGCCGCGCTGTCGGCTGCTTCGATCACGGTGTAGCCCAGTTCGCCCAGGACGTCGGCGAGCAGCATGCGCACGGTGGATTCGTCGTCCACCAGCAGTACGGTTTCGCCGTGTTGGGCGACTTCGATGTCCACTTGCCCCGGTGCCAGTTCATCACCTGGCGCGGCGCCGTGGTGGCGTGGGAGGTAGAGGGACACGCAGGTGCCTTCGCCTTCGGTGGAGTGGATGTGCACTTGGCCGCCGGATTGTTGGGCGAAGCCGTAGATCATCGACAGACCCAGGCCGGTGCCTTGGCCGAGGGGTTTGGTGGTGTAGAAGGGTTCGAAGGCGTGGGCCATGACGTCGGCGGGCATGCCGGTGCCGGTGTCGGTGACGCTCAGGCGCAGGTACGGGCCTTCGCGCAGGTCGTGGGCGCGGGCGCTGTGGGCGTCGAGCCAGTGGTTGCTGGTTTCGAGCAGGATGCGCCCGCCTTCGGGCATGGCGTCGCGGGCGTTGATGCACAGGTTGAGCAGCGCATTTTCCAGTTGGCTGACGTCGACGAAGGCGGTCCAGGCGTCGGGCGCGCCGAGGGTTTCGATCTGGATGGCGGGGCCGACGGTGCGCTGGATGAGGTCGGCCATGCCGTACATCAGGCGGTTGATGGAGGTGGCGCGAGGTTCCAGGGTTTGCCGGCGCGAGAAGGCCAGCAGGCGCTGGGTGAGCACGGCGGCGCGCTTGGTCGAGCCTTGGGCGGCGACCATGTATTTGTCGACGTCGGCGAGGCGGCCCTGGGCGAGGCGGCGGTTCATCAGTTCGAGTGCGCCGGAGATGCCGGCGAGCAGGTTGTTGAAGTCGTGGGCCAGGCCGTCGGTGAGTTGGCCGACGGCTTCCATTTTTTGCGATTGGCGCAGTTTGTCTTCGGCCTGCATGAGCAGCGCGGTGCGTTCGGCCACGCGTTGTTCAAGGGTGTCGTTGAGGGCGCGCAGTTCGGCCTGGGTGTCGCGCAGGGCTTCGTCGGCGAGGGTGCGTTCGAGCAGGTCGGCGGCTTGGCGGGCGAGGATGTCGAGCAGGCGCAGGTCGCGTTCTGTCGGCTGGTGCGGCGTGCTCCAGTGGGTGGAAATCATGCCGAGCAGGCGCCCCTCGCGGGACAGCAACGGGGTGGTCTGGGCTGCGCGAATGCCGGTGTTGCGGAAGGCTTGCAGGTCTTCGGTGCTGGCGATGTCTGCCCATAGCTCAAAGTCGGGGATGATGGCGCGCTGGCCCAGTTTGAGGGCCTGGGTGCAACTGCTGTAGGCCAGGGGGCTTACCCATTGCCAGAAGCCTACCGCCTCCGGTGGCAGGCCGCGTGAACACAAGAGCTGCAACTGGCCGCCATGGCCGGACGGGTGCCCTTCGGGACACAACAGTTGCATGGTGCCGAACTGCGAGCCGGTGATGGACACGGCGGCGTCGACGATCTTGCCGTAGAGCGCTTCCAGGTCTTGTTCGCCGATCAGGTCGAGGCTGATGCGGTGCAGGAATTCGATGTCCGACAGAGCGGTTTCCGAGTCATGGGCAGTGCCACGGGGGAACGCGGTCGGGAAGGCGGTGCGTAGGGTTTTCATGGGGCGACCAAGGGGATGGCATTGAGCTATTAGCGAGCGTATCAGCAAAGCTGTGACCGCGCGCTATGGGCAGACATTCACCCCAGCGCCGGTCTCCGAAGCCCAGCGTCCCTGCCGTGCCATCGCTGCGAACAAGATGCCCTCCCTACCAAAAAAACCTTGATTCGCTTTGAATTAATGGCACATTGACACCTTCGGATCGAACCCACTGACATCACCTGTCAGTGGTGAGCTTCATGCTCAGTGACTCTTCAAACGGATTTGGGCAGCAATCATGGCCGCACCGCTACACGACACCCTGGCCATTCGGCTGGCGGATATCCTTTTGCAGCTCAATCACGGCGAGTCCTTGTGCCGTTACGACTTGGCGCAACAATTCGGTGTCAGTGAACGCACCATTTACCGTGATCTGAACCGGCTTGCCGATGTTGTCGTGCGCCTGCCCGATGGGCGTTACCTGCTCGCCAAGGAACATCAAGGCAAGCTGCAACCGCGAGACCTTGAGGCGTTCGCCAAGGTCACTGGGGTCAGTCGGTTGTTTCCAAACAGTGGGCATCGCTTTTTTCGTTCGCTGCTGGCGCCGGATGAGCAGCGCAACTTTCTGGTCAAGAACCATCATCACGAAAACGTCGAGCCGCATGATCAGCCGTTCCGGCAATTGAAAGACGCCATTCGCCAACAGGTGCAGTGCCGGCTTACCTATGCCGAAAAACTGCGCACGCTGTGCCCCTACCGCCTCGTCAATAACAAAGGCATCTGGTATCTGGCGGCCACCGAAAATGGCCAGTTGAAAGCCTTTACCCTGGGCCGCATCCGCGCCTTGCAGGTCACCGACCAGACCTTCGTTCCGCAGCCACAGGTGCATCGTCAGATTGAGGACGACGATGACATCTGGTTCAGCAAGACCAAGACCCTGGTACACCTGCGCGTTGCACCCGCCATTGCGTACTACTTTCTGCGCCGCCCGGTAGTGCCTGGACAACAGCTTGTCCAGACCCTGGACAGTGGCGAGTTGATTGTCAGCAGCACGATCAGTCATGCCAACCAGATTTTACCGATCATCCAATTCTGGATACCTCACGTGCGTGTGGTGGAACCGGCTTGGCTTGCGGCGCAGTTGAACAGCGACCTCCACCATTACTTGCACTCTACAACCCAGCCCCTGACAGGAACCGAGCAATGAACCCACCGGTAAACGCGACTGAGTCCAACACACTTGTTCCATTGGACGGCGTTGTGCTGAGCAGCGAGGCACATCAGGAACAACAGGCGCAAGCCATCGAAAACCAGATGTGGGGCGGCGCGGATAACACTCAGGCCACTGCCCGCTTGTTGTCCGACTTCGTGCACTCCAGCGAGCAGCATGCAGACATGCCCGTTGAAGCCTGGTTGGCCGAAGAGTTCGGCAAGCACCCTGCCCTCTGGCAAAACGATGTCGAGCGGCTGTCTACTGCCAAAGAGGTGGTGGCATCGGTCATTCGCTTCAATGACGCTGCGGGTGCTTTGCAGGGGCACTTGCAACGCGGTCAAAGCGAAGCCAGCTGGATCGCCCGCGAAATGGAAAAAGGTGCGGCGGTCAGTGGCGCATTGGGTGTGGGCCAGTACGCCACGCGCATCGACGTGGCACTGGCTGAGGCCACAGCTGGCGCAAGGGTGATGATCACCAACAGCAACGGTGATATCAGCTTCTCTCCCAACCTTGATGGATTCATTGCCGAACAGCATCACGTCGACACGTTTAACATCGATGCAGTGACCAAGGGCAGCGAATATCGGGCCAAGGTCGTCAATTCCAATGGGCTGAATTCCGTCGACATCGTCATCGTCGACGGCCAAGGCAATGTGGTGCACGAGTACCAGTCCAAATACGGCAGCGACGCCAAGGCCACCGAGCAGTTGTTTAAGCGTGGTGAGTACGGCGAACAAAAGAAACTGGTGCCCGAAGGACAGGCCAAAGACATTGCCGACAGCGCTGAAGTTATCGAGATCGACGGTGTGCGCTCCGAGCCGCTGAGCAAAGAGCAGGCCCTGGAGTGGCAACGCAAGGCGCGCGAAGAAGCCGAGGCGCGCCAGTATGAATGGAGTGACACTAACCGCATCAACGTGGCCAAACAGATCGGCAAGCAGGCATTGATCGGGGCGAGTATCGCAGCCGGCCTGCAAGGCGCACGTATCCTTGCACGGCGCACGTGGAATGCATTCAAGGGCAGGGAAAACCCTCCGGCCAGCGTCGATCTCAAAGACTTCGTCACCAGCACCATGAGCAGCACAGCCCAGGTATTCACCCAGGTGGCCGTCAGCGGCGCGCTGGTGGTTGCGGCGAAAAATGGCTTGCTGGGGAGTGTGATGAAACGGACGCCTGCAGGCCAGATCGCCAACATCGCCTGCATCGCACTGGCTAATACGAAAATCCTCTACCAACTTGCCACGGGCCAGCTGTCCAAGGAGGAAGCGCTCAACCGTATGGGCCAAACCACCACCTCGGCCGTGTTTGCCCTGGCGGCGGGTTCCAAAGGCAGCGCGCTGGGCATGGCGATCGGCACCGTATTCGGGCCGCCCGGTATCGCCGCTGGTGGGTTTATCGGCGGTATGGTTGGCGCCATGGCGGGCGGCGTTATCGGTGAGCAATTGTTCGAGGCCGGGAAGAGCCTGGTCCAGACTTCGGCTGCTGTGGTCAATCGTGTGGCATCAAGCGTCGTGGAAGGTGCCAAGGCGATTGCCGCCAGCCTGGGTAACTTTGCCAAGGGGTTGTTTGCATGAGCCTTCCCAATGCGTCGCTGCACGACAAACTCCACACCCATCTGAGCGCCGGCTACCCGGGCTTCTATATACAGTCCAGTGAAGAAGCACGGGTTGACCGGATTCTTGCGCAGACAGGCAGCAGCCTGCAGTTGCACGTCATGGAGTGGAACCTGGCCTACGGGTGGGTGGACTTTCACACCAAGCAACCGCGCACCGACACCACCCAGACCGAATTGGCCCACTGCCTCCCAGCCCTGGCAGACGAAGACTTGAGCCAGAAGTTGATCGTGATCAAGGACGCCAAGTCGGCGCTGGAAAACCAACCACTGGCCATCGCGCGCCTTAAACAACTGCTCAACCGCATCCAGCGCCATCATCGGGGGGAATGTGCAGTAGTGTTGGTGGCTGAGAGCCTGTTCATTGCCCCTCAGGTGGAAGCACAAATTACGTTGTTGACGCTTCCCTTGCCGGGGCGTGAAGACATCCTCGGGCAGATCGAGGCGTTCTCCGCCGAGCATAACCTGACTATCCCTGCGAACCTGTTGCCGCGCCTCGCCGCGACCTGCAGCGGGCTGAGCGAAGCAGAAATCCGCCAAGTTCTGTCGTTGGTGCGTCAACCGCACCCAGAGTTGAACGATGCCGCACTCGGCCTGATTCATTACGAGAAAGAACAGATCATCGCCAAAAGCGGCGTGTTGGAAATGGTCAAGGTTGGTGAGACCGCCCACGATATCGGCGGTCTGGAGAACCTCAAGCATTGGCTCAAGCGTCGCGCCGAAATCTTCCGCCGCCTGGACGAAGCAGAGCGCGCCAGGGTGACAGCCCCAAAAGGCGTGCTGATCGCGGGGATGCCCGGTTGCGGCAAGTCCCTCACGGCCAAAGCCGCTGCGCACCTGTTCCAATTGCCGCTGCTACGCCTAGATATCGGTTCACTTCTGGGCAAATACGTTGGCGAAAGCGAACACAACATGCGCCGCGCACTGACCATGGCCGAAAGTGTCAGCCCGTGCATTTTGTGGATCGACGAGCTGGAAAAGGCCTTCGTCGGGATGGGCAGCGGAGAAGGTTCGGAGGTGTCGTCCAGGTTGTTCGGCTATTTCCTGACCTGGATGCAGGAAAAGACCGGCGCGGTATTCGTGATTGCCACAGCCAACAATATCAGCGCCCTTCCCGCCGAGCTGCTGCGCAAAGGGCGTTTCGATGAAGTGTTCTACGTAGGTTTCCCGAATGCCAAGGAGCGCTCGGCCATCCTCGGCATTCACCTCAAGGACGACTGGCAACAGTTCACTGAACAACAACAGCAGACACTGGCAGCACTTTGTCGCGATTACTCCGGCGCCGATATCCAGAACGCCGTGGGCGAGGCTCGAGAAAGTGCATTCCTGGATGGGCAACCGCTGACCCACGATGACGTCGAACGCGCCATCCGTACCACCGTACCGCTGCGTGAAACGCTACGGGAGCAGGTTGGCAAATACGAAGTGCTATTTGAAAAGCTCAAGCTCAAACCAGCCTCAAGAACCGACGGGCTAAGCATCGCCCAGATGATTCAACTGGCCGACAGCCCCAACCCGGTACGCCGAAAAGAAGTGGCCTGCCACTTGGAGTGCCCGGATGACCTACTGGAAAAGCTCAGTACGGACACCGACCCTGACGTACGCCTGAGCGTATACCGCAACCCCAATTGCACCGAACGCCTGCTAGCAAGCTACTTGAGCAAAGACGACAACGCTGCCGACTTTGACCTGAACATCTATCAGCTCAGTTGCCTGCACCCAAGGGCACCTCAGGACCTGCTGGCCAGTGAGTTGGGCAAATGGGACGGCAGCGCATATATCGAGGAAGAGAAACTGCTCGCGTGCTCACACCTCGCCGATGAAGTTACGCTGGCTCTGTTCAACAACAGCAAAAAGCACCCGACTCGCCTGGATATCTGCCAACGGACGACCTTGTCTGTTGAACTACAGGGGCAGCTGATTGAAAGCCTATGGGATGTAAAGCTGACCAACGACGCGACCCAGTTCGTTGCGCTCATCAGCAACCCGGCACTGGATCCGTCTCATCACAAGAAAATCGCGAGCCACCCCAAGCACCACATCATGAATGCGTTGCTGACACTGGAGAACCTTTCCACTGACGCACAAATGCTGATATTGGCTGACGAAAACCACCTGTTCAAACTTGCCAAAAACCCAAATATCAGTAACCACGCTCAGCTGTCGCTGCTGTTGCAGGCCTTGACTGGATCACAGGCCCAAACTGTTCTGGAGTGGCTCAAGTCCGACGCTGATGCGGCGTCATTCCCTGAGGAAATCGATGCCTATACGTTTCGCGACAGCGGTTTTGAAGAGGCTTACTCGGAGCTTGCGGCCAACCCAGGCCTGAGTGCCGATGCCTTCAACGTGCTGATAGCGGTTGAGCGAAACAACCGGGACTCGCGAGTCATACACAGCCTTGCCTCCAACCCGATATTGCCGCAGCACTGGCAGCTGGAGTTTGCCAACAGCGACAACCTGACACTCCAAACCTGCCTTGCGAGTAACCCCAACCTTTGCGACGCGGCACGAGCCTTTTTGCTGGAGCAAGGTTTCAAACCGGATGCACGCCGCAATGAGCCTGCGCGCAAAGGCCCGGCGAAAGCGCCAGCCAAACCTCGCATTGCTGTAAACGCAAGCGCCAAGGGCACGCCCACAGGGTCAGTGATAGCTTCAGCCCTGGCCGGGTCTCTTTTGGGCAGTGAGATAAAGCTGCAGAGTGGCTTTTTCCCATCCTGGTTCAAGGGGGATAAGTCCTGACAGGCACACCTAGCACGGCGCCCTTCGAACACTACTCGGATGCCACGGCAATGAGTGAGCTACGGGTGCCTGCCGGGCAGCCCATTGCATTTGGAGAATTGGGAGAATTGGGGTCAGACCACGTTTTCAATAATGCTGGTCTGACCCCAATTTCGCCAATTTCGCCCCCCATTTCGTGAAAATACTACCGCCAAACCGGGCACTCCCAATAAAACCGCAGCCGTTGTGAAAGCGGCCGTTCTGGGCGTGCTGGGTTTATGAGCCTGCTATCCTCTCGTCACGCCGCATGGCGCTCATCGCGAAAGCGTCTGGCGGGCGCCCAAACACAAAAGGAGAATAATTGTGTTCCCATTGGATATTTGGCTGACCTATACCGCCGCCTGTCTGTTACTGGTGCTTTCCCCCGGGCCGGATAACCTGCTGGCAATCGCCAGGGGACTCAGCCAGGGCAGATTGGCGGCAGCCATTTCAGGAATGGCGTCGGGCACCGGCATCCTGTTTCACGTAGCAACTGCTTCCCTGGGATTAACCCTCCTGATGCAGACCTCGGTGCTGGCCTTCTGGATCGTCAAGGTGATCGGGGCCAGCTATCTGCTGTGGCTGGGCATCAAAGTCTTGCGTTCGCGCAACCTGATCAACTTCCAGCCAGCAGCACGCCAGCCCCTGAGAAATATCTTCCTCACCGGTTTTCTGTCGGCGGCCCTGAACCCAAAGCCGGGCCTCTTCGTGCTCGCTTTCATTCCCCAGTTCGTCAATCCCAAGCTGGGCTCGGTCACGGTGCAAATGATGGTATATGGCGCCTGGTTCGCGGGATTGACCGCCCTAGGCTTTGCCCTCATGGGAATTTTTGCGACAGGTCTTTCGGCGTGGTTACAGCGCAAGCCGAAGGTGGTCAACGGGCTTAACCTGGGCGCGGGCTTTACGTTTGTGGCCTCGGGGCTGTCGATCGCAGCGCTGAGTCAAAAGTAAAAGAAGTTCATGGCCGGGCAACCCCGGCCAACTTCAAGGCAACAAACATGATGCTAGCGTCGAAGGCCAAAGCCTCATCTTTTCCTTCGTGGATTCCCACGTGAAAACGGAAAATTTGGGTCAGACCACGTTATCAATAATGGTGTACTGCCCCCTATTCCCCCTGACCAACCCGCTTGCTGTGGGACTTGTTGTTGCTGAAATTGAGATCGCAGGTACAACCGCGATCTGACCCACTTTGCGTCGACTACGGAATGCACCTGTTTTCTTGCGGTCTGTAGCACAACGCTGCAAAGGACTCGCGCCATGTCGATTCGCCCCACGCTCTGCCTGTTGATCCTGCCACTATTTGCCGGCTGCCAGTTTTTCCCACAGACCCATTACTTCACCGCCCCCGACAACGAGCCGAACCCCGCCTGGGTACGCATCGTCAATTTCACGCAGCACGCCGATATCTACCAATACGAAAACGGTGTGCGCTCGGGCGGTGTCATCCGTAGCGGGCCGCTGCCCTTCATCCATACGCAGGATCAGGGCATGCCCAAAGCCGGGCAGCATTTGACGTACGACTATTATGAAACCCGCGTGCGGCCCGGCATCGAAACCCATGTGGGGCTGTTCTGGGAGGGGCCGCGCACTCAATCCTGTTTTGTCACGGTGCAGTTCACGCCGCAGGCTGGGCGTTACTATCAGTTCAGCCTGACGTCGGGCTCCAGCGGCACCTGCACGGCCAGGCCTTCGCTGATCGAGCGCGATAAAGCGGGGGCGGGATGGCATCTCACGCCTAATCCGCAGGTGACTTACTCGCCTGTCGGCCCCACCGCCAAAACCCACTACAACAACAGTCGCTTCGAGGACCCGGATTACCAGCCGCCTCCCGGTCTCTATCCGGGGATGTAGGGATCAGCGACCAGCGCCAGCAACTCATTCACCAATTCAAAGGCTTCCTGCTGATAGCCCTCGCGCCAGCGGGCTGAGAAATCCTCCGGCCTGCCCTGCTCTTCCCACTCGGCCAACGCCAGGCCATTGATAATTTCCAGCTCGAACCATTGGCGCTGCCAGGCGGCAACGTCGGTCACCAGCGTGGTGTCCTGCCATAGGCATTCGGTGTGCGCGACAAATTGGCTCCACGCAAACAGCCCGTGTGAAGCCTTTTCGCCCTGCGCGATCAATTGCGCTTTGTTCACCTTCAGTCCCCGCGTTTGCAATTCAATCCCCACTGAAATAGCGCCATGCCTATAACCCGCGCCGTGGGGTAAGGCAGTAGACCCTTTGCGCTGGCAAGAGAATAAGTGCGCAGGAGCCTTCGGACCACCCCACGATTACACACGGGGGATTAAGGCGACGGATTTGGTTTACCACGTTTACACTGGCGCCTTTTGCGCCACTCACTCAGGCACGCTTATCGCCCCCCCTTACGAATGGAATCGACACAATGCTCAACTCCCCGCGCCCGCTCAAACCGCTCACCTGCCTCCCCCTCCTCGCCGCCCTCAGCGGCTGCGGCGCGTTGACCGATGTGCGCTCCTTCTCCACGCCCTACGCCACGCCCACCAGCGCTGAAACCGTGCGCCTGCGTGTGATGAGCGATGGCATGGTGCGCGCTGTGCCCAATTCCAACTGCATCAACTTCCGCCTGCCCGGCGCGGGGGTGATGGTGGCCAACCGAGAGGGCTACGCAGACCGCAACGGCGAAAGCCTGGGCATGGCGCCCGTGCAGCGGTCTTCGGAGGCCACGGTGATGAGTGAACTGCGGGTGCCGGCCGGGCAGCCCATCGCGTTTCATTACATCGGCAATCGTTGCTACAACATGTTTACCTTCGTGCCTGAGGCGGGGATGGATTACGAACTGGATGCAGCGGGGCGCTATAAGTGCGGGGTGACGCTCAAGCGCATGTTGGTCGGCAAGACTGAGGGCACTCGGGTGCCGTTGGGTGAGAGCAAGTTGTGCAATTGGGGCGATAACTTCTGAGTCACGCCTCGCCCTCAGCTATGCAACGGCAACGCCACCCCGAACAGCACGAAGAACCCACCACAGACTTTATTGAACCGCCGCCCGGTGCGTGCCAACCAGGGCCGTACCCGGTGCGCGGCGCTGGCCACCAGGTATTCGACCGCAAACTCCACCACGGCGTAGGTCAGCGCGATGATCGCGGTCTGCGTGATGATGTTTCTGTGGGGATCGAGGAAGGGTGGGATAAAGGCGGTGAACAGCAGCAGCGCCTTGGGGTTCGAGAGGGCCGAGACCAACCCTTGGCGGAACAGCGACCAGCGGCGCAGGCTGGAAGGGGCCGCTGTTTCCAGGCTGACGGGGGCGGCGCGCCACAGTCCGTAGCCCAGCCAGATCAGGTAGAGCCCGCCGGCAATCTTCAAAGCCGTGAACGCGCTGGCCGAGGCCTGGATCAGTGCGCCCAGGCCCAGCGCGCACAGCGCAAGCACCAAGGCAAAGCCGAGCACGCCGCCGCTGATGGTGAACAAGGTTCTGCGACTGCCGTGCAGCGCGCCATGGGTCAGCGCCAGCAACGCATTCGGGCCTGGCACCACGGATATCCCGCAGCAGGTGATCAGGTAGAGCAACCAGGTCTCGAAGGGCATGATCAAGTCCGCAATGGGTGGTTTTGGCTGCTATCTTGCAAATGAACAACGACCGTGAAAAGCGCATAATTCACGTCGCAGCCATTCGATTAACGAATAAAGGTAACCGCCATGTCTTCCAGCGATTTGCAGATCGATTGGCTCAAGTGCTTCGTCGCCGTGGTGGATGCCGGTTCGCTGTCGGGGGCGGCCCATGAGGTGAACCGCTCGCAGTCCGCCGTCAGCATGCAGATGAAAAAACTCGAGGCGGCCCTGGGCCGGCCCTTGCTCAACCGTGGCCCGCGGCACCTGCAACTGACCGATGACGGCCAGACGTTGCTGGGCTATGCCCGTCGCATGCTCGCCCTGCACGCCGAGACCCAGGCGGCGTTTCACGGCGAGGCGTTGACCGGGCGCATCCGTCTGGGGGTTGCCGAGGACTACGCCGCCAGGTACCTCACGCCGCTGCTCAAACGTTTTGCACCGCGTTATGCGGGGGTGGACATCGAGCTGACCTGTGAACAGTCGACCGCCCTGATCCCGCGTGTGCGCAGCGGAGATCTTGATCTTGCGCTGGTGTCCAGGGACTCGCCGCACACGGGGACGTTTCTGTTCAAGGAGCCGATGGTGTGGGTCGGCTCCGCGCAATTCGAACTATGGCGCCGGGACCCGGTGCCTATCGCCGTCTACGAAAGCGAAAGCCTGGCGCGCCGGTATGCGGTGAATTCGCTGGCGCAACAGGGCCGCCAGTTCAAGGTGGTGTACAACAGCTCCAGCCTGGCCGGCCAACTCGCGGCCGTGGAAGGTGGGCTGGCGATTGCTGCGATTACAGAGTGCACCGTGCAGCCATCCTTGCAGGTCTTGAGCAGCGAACATGGCTTGGGCGCTATCGAACCGATGGAGGTGTCGATTCTACGTAGCCGGGCTTCGCGCGGGTCCAAGGCGGTCAACAGCCTGCATGGGTTTATCATCAGTGCGCTTAGAGCTCAGGCGTAGCCCTGGCGCGTAGCGCTATCTAGACACCGAGGTGATCCCATAGCAGCCTCGCTGAAGCTCGACAGCTCCTACAATTGATCTGCATTCGGAGCTATACATGGCCCTGTCCAAACGTGAAACCGTTGGTATCGAACGCCAGCTGGTCGCTGCACTGACTGACGCCTGCGAAAAGGCGAAGGCTGAAATCCCGGGGTATGAATGGCTGACGCACACGGTCAACTACGCCGACTTCCCGCAAAGCCTGCGCATCACCTGGGTCTTCGACACCCGCGCCAACAAAGACCACGCGGTGGCGACCGGGTTGGACGCACGCATCCGCGAACTCACGGCCGCAGCCCTGCACGATGCGCAAATCCCACCCGTGCCGTTGCCGCGCTGCGTTCAACTTGACTCCGAAGAAGCCTGCCAAACCCAACACGGCGGCAATTGGCGTTTGCGCCTGACCCGCTCAGCCAACTAGAGCCTGGCGCCCAACTGCTGGATAATGCCTCGCCCTGTTCTCCGCCCGCTGAAAAGGAAATCCCGCCCCATGAAGTTGCCGCTTTCCGCCGCCCTGCTTGCGCCTGCCCTGCTGTCGCCTTCGATGGCCCACGCCGACGACGCCGCTTTGATCGACACGCTCAAGGCCTTCACCCGCTGCGACGCGAGTTTTTTCAGCAGCCTGAACACCCACCGCGACGCCTGGCAGGCCTACGCCCCGCTCAAGCAAGAGAAGGACTTCAGCTGGATCGCGGTGCGCGATCGCACCGACCCCAAGGCCACCGCAGTGCCGGTGAGCGCACCAGCCATCGCCGGCTTGAAGTTGCTGTCGTACAACGATGAGGTCAGCGATCTCGGCCCGTTGGGCCTGTATTACTTCTGGGGTTTCACGGTGGACGGCAACATTGATGAGGTCGCGCAGCGCTTTGCCGCACTGCTGGACCAACCCGCAGCGCTGCAAAAAGGCGAAGGGCAATACACCCGCAGCGAGCTGAAGGTGGGCAACAGCTGGCAGGCGATCAAGCCGATGCCGGGCAAGGCACCGGGGCTGCGCCATGTGGAGCGGGTGCTGATCGTGGAACCGGAGGGCACGCACTCGCGTGTGAGCTGTTCGGTGCAGGGCGGGGTGACTCCCGGTTTGGTGGCGCTGCTGCGGCCGGACATTGCGCCGGTCGATTACCCGCGTACGGTGGCCGACACCCATCTCGCCGACGTGCCGGTGCCGCCCACTGTGCTCCAGGGCCTCGACGCGCCGTTATTGCGGCCCAGGTTCAAGACGTTGAGCTACACCTACCTGTCGAAGAATGACGCGGGCAAGGACGCGCCGATCACCATCCGGTTCAAGGCCGAGGGCGGTTTGCTGGTCAAGAATGAGGCCTATGGCAACGCCTTCAATATGGACCGGTTAATGCTGGCAGACCTGATCCAGCTGAAATCGAAAATGAACGGTGTGGGCGAAGGCCAGGTGCTGCAGACCCGCGAGGCCGAGGTCAAACTGCCGACCAGTTGGGCACCGGGCCAGACCCTGAGTGCGCACCTGAAGATGGCCAATGTGCCGGTCAAGCCCACTGACAAACCGACCGAAACCACCTTGACCTGCAAAGTCGGCGAGCGCTTCCCGGCGCGCCAGGTGTTTGCGTCGTTGACGGGCGATGCCATCCGGCTGGCCTGCGAGCAGGACGGCTACACGTCGTCGCGCGCGTTTATCGAGGACCTGGGGGTGGCCCTGACGCTGGAGTCGACGTCGAGCCAGACCCACTATGTGAATGAAATCCAGACGCTGGACGTTGTGCGCTGATTAGGGCTCCACGCCACGCAAGAACACATCGAAGCGGCGACTGATCGCCCGTTGTGTTTAGCCGCAGTCGCACTCAACGTGTGATGAGCCGGCTTATTGTGGCGAGCGGGTCCGTTGTGGCGAGCGGGCTTGTTGTGGTGAGCGGGCTTGCCCCGCGTTGGGTGGCGCAGCCGCCCCAATAAATACACCGCATTCTTTCAGACAGAATGCGGTGCCTGGTCTGGGGCCGCTTCGCGCCCCAACGCGGGGCAAGCCCGCTCGCCACAACAAGCCCGCTCACCACAGATAAGTTTGAACAACCACAGCAAGCCCGCTCACCACAAGGGATTAGGGGGCAGTTAGAAGTGGCGTATGAGCGAACCAAACAGGTCGCCCCGGGGCATTTGGCTCAACGGGATTTCGGCGTTCTCGAACCACTGCGCACTGGCTTCCGGATGGGGGCCGCTCAGTATCACTACGCCTTTCTCGAAGGTATACCGCGCCGCCGCGACGTCGCCGTTGCGGTAGGTCGCGATGGCCGTGTAGGGCGCGACTTTGGGAAAATACGGACCGTCCTGGAAGAACACCTGGTCAGGCTTGCCGTCCCACGTGACCTGCACGGCGGCGTCGGCGCTGTCGGGCACTTCGAAACCGGGGCGGCCGGCTTCGCCGTCGAGGTCCACGGGGATCAGGCCGAGGTTGCTGTCATCCGCCAGGTAGGCGCCCATGCACAAGCCCAGGTAGCGCCCGCCGTTGGCCACGTAATCGCGGATCGCCTCGCTGCGCGCATCGCCCAGGCTGCGCAGGGCGCCGGGGATGTCCTGGCCGCCGCCGGGTTGCACGTAGAGGTCGTAGCGCGCCAGGGTTTGCGGGGTGATGTCGATGGGCTCGTCGGCGCCCACGAAGTCGATACGGTAGTTGGGGTTGATGCGCTGCAGGGCCTTTGCCACGTTTTCCGAACAATCATCGCAGCCTGCCGGGCCACGGTAGATGGCGACACGGGTGATAGGCGCCGAGGCTTCGGCCGGTGACGGCAGCAAAAGGGCAAAGGCAAACAGCGTGGCGACGACAGCTCGCAGGTTCATGGTCAAGGACTCCTGAAGGACCACGCAAAGCCTATAGCGATTGCGCCGTTGAATCCGTTAACAGTTGTAAACGACGTTCAGTTGGGGATAACTGGTGGTCGAGCCCCGTTCCGAGAGTGCCCATCATGTTTGAACTCGCCGCCCTCATCACCTATATCGCCGTCGTGATCGGCCTGTTCCTGATCCCCGGCCCGTCCGTGTTGCTGGTGATCACCCGCACCGTGCAGGGCGGCCGCAAGGTCGGGGTCGCCACCGGCCTGGGGGTGGCGTGCGGCGACCTGCTGCATACCCTGGGCGCGGCACTGGGCTTGTCCGCGATCCTGATGACCTCGGCTACCGCATTCAACGCGGTGAAGTGGGCTGGCGCGGCTTACCTGATCTACCTGGGCATCCGCGCGTTCATGGCCAAGACCGGCACACAGAAAGGGCTGACGTTGCCTGCGGTCACGCCGCGCCAGGCGTTTTTCCAGGCGGTCGGTGCCGAGTTGCTCAACCCGAAAACCGCGATTTTCTTCCTGGCCTTCCTGCCGCAATTCGTGCACCCGGAAGCCGGCTCATCACTGGTGCAGTTCGCGGTGCTGGGTTTGATTTTCTCGGTGCTCAGTGCGGTGTACACCAGCCTGCTCGCCCTCGCCATCCGCCCCTTGAGCCGAGGCATCAAGGGGCTGTCCAAACTGCGGCGCTGGGAAGGAAAAATCATCGGCACGCTGTTTATGGGGCTGGGGCTGAAGGTGGCGTTGCAGCAGCGTTAGTCACTTGGCAAACGCATACTCCCCACCCTGCTCCACCGCCTTGCGATAGGCAGGTCGGGCCTGGAATTTTTCTACCCACGCCGCCAGATGCGGGTAGGCCTGCAACTTGCCCTGGGCCTTGGCGATTTCGCCGATAAAGCTCATCTGGATATCCGCACCGCTCAGCTCCTCGCCCAGCAGGTACGTTTTATCGGCCAGCACGTCGTTCAGGTAACCCAAATAGTTGGCCACTTCCGATTCGATACGCGGATGCAACGGCGCGCCGGCTTCACCCAGGCGGCCAACATAGAGGTTGAGCATCAGCGGCAACATGGCCGAGCCTTCGGCGAAGTGCAGCCACTGCACGTAGGTGTCATAGGCGGCGCTGGTTGGGTCCGGTTGCAGGCGGCCCTGGCCGTGATGGCGGATCAGGTAGTCGATGATCGCGGCGGATTCGATCAACACCTGGCCACCGTCTTCGATCACCGGGGATTTGCCCAACGGGTGGATGGCCTTGAGTTCCGGCGGCGCCAGGTTGGTTTTCGGGTCGCGCTGGTAGCGCTTGATCTCGTAAGGCAGGCCGAGTTCTTCGAGCAGCCACAGGATGCGTTGGGAACGTGAGTTGTTGAGGTGATGGACGATGATCATGGCGTGCTCCGCAGGGCGAGAGGGATGTCTTGGAAACAGACTACGCCAGCGTCCGGGAGTGCCGACAATTAAATTTCAACGCGACAAACACCCGTGGTTACCATGGGGATCGATTCCACAGGAGTTTCGCCATGGACCTGAAGTTCAGTCACGTCGACATACTGGTTGAAAACCTCGAGGAGGCCTGCGCCTATTACGCAAACATCCTCAAGGCACGCATCTCCAAGACCTTTGTGTGGGAACGCGGCGGTCTGCATGTGCGTTATGCCGTGGTGCTGATGGGGCAAGAGCGGTTCATGCTGGTGCAGCCGATTGCCGGGAATCTGCGCGAGCTGTTGGACGCCCACGGCGAAGGCATGATTTACCGTCACTGCTACACCACGCCGGACATCGAGGTCGCCTATGACGAGCTGATCGCCGCCGGTGTGCAGCCCGAGAATGAAAACGGCGTGCCCCTGGCCCGCGAGAACCTGCAGTCGCCTTCCGGCGGGCGCATTATCTGGCTACCCAAGCGCTTCGGGCACTTTTCCATGGAGATCCTGGAAGAGAAGACACTCGAGGCGTTTATTGTGGAGGCGTTTGGCTGATCGACGCCCACGCCGCCTGGGCCAGTAACTGCGCATAGGCATTCGGGCTGTTCTTGACCCGCCCGGACAACCACGCCCGGGCGTAGTTTTCTGCCGCGCCAACGATCAGCGAGAGCAAAAGCTCGGCGGGAATGTGGCTGAACGCTTGAGCGCGGCCCTCCTCGCTCATCCACTCGGTCAATTGCCGATTGCGCTGTTTGTTGCGGGTGAGCAATTCATCCTTGAACGGGCCGTTGGCCACGGCGAAACGGCTCTGGAACACAAAGCGCGCCCAGTCGGGTTGCGCGTCTACCCACTCCACATAGCTGCGCACCAATGCCTCCACGCCTGCCTGGGCGGTTTGCGCCTGGGTCAGGTAGTGCTCACGCAGGGCGGCCTGGTCCTCCAACGCGGCAAAAAACAGCGCGGCGACGATGCCTTCCTTGCTGCCGAAATGGTGGTAGATGGCACCCACGCTGGTGTCGCACCGCGCGCGGATGGTTTCGATGTTCGTGGCTTCAATACCCACTTCGTTAAAGCAGGCCAGCGCCTCGCGCAGGATGCTGCGCTTGAGGTCGCTGCGCCGGCCCGGGAAGGTGCGCTCGATCAGATCAGGTGCGTGCATGAAGTCGCTCGCCAAATGTGCGGAGTCTAAAGGTACGGCAGCCGCGAGAGAAGGCATGGCTTGACACTCTTGAGATTTACAGAATATTGTTCCGTCACAGAATATTATTCTGCAAACCTATCCGGAGGAAATCCATGAGTCAGTTTCTCAGCATGTTCAACAGCGCAGGTCCAGCCGCCTTCAGCCAGATGGCCTGCCAGGTGGCGCCCTACTTCAGCACCATCAACCCTGAAATCGCCGAACTACGCCCAGGCCACGCGGTGGTCAACGTGCCGTTTCGCAAGGAAATCACCAACCACCTGGCCTCGGTGCATGCCATTGCGTTGTGCAACGCAGCGGAACTGGCCGGTGGCACGATGACCGATGTGTCGATCCCCCAAGGCGCCAAATGGATTCCCAAAGGCATGACCGTGGAGTACCTGGCAAAGGCCAAGTCGAACATCCGTGCGGTGGCGGATGGCAGTGGCATTGACTGGGCAACGGCTGGCGACAAGATCGTGCCGGTGGATATTTTCGATGAGGGCGGGGTGAAGGTGTTTACGGCGAAGATCACCATGAATGTGAAGATCGCCTGAGGCCACGGCAGCAGGAGGAGGACCTGACCCGATGCTGAAAACAGCGCAGGACAAAATGTGGGAGGGGGCTTGCCCCCGAATGCGGTGTGTCAGTCGCTGAATCTGTTGACTGGTACACCGCAATCGGGGGCAAGCCCCCTCCCACATAGGATCTGGTTTGTTTGGAAGACAGCTCAGCCCAGGCGGAACCGCGCAGTGTTGTCACTCAGTGCCTGGCTGCCTTTGCTCAGGGTGTCGGCTGCGCGGTTCACTGCCCGCGCACCGTCGAGCAAGCGCCCGGCGGCCTGGTCCACTTGCTGGATGTTGCCACTCACTTCATCCGCCGTCGCCGCTTGTTCCTCGACGGCGGTGGCGATCTGCGCCAGGGTGTCGGTCACGTGCTGCACCGCCCCGGCGATCTCGCCCAAACGGGTGCCCAGCCCGGTGACGGACTCCGCGTCCGTCAACGCTTGTTCACACGCGGCGCCCATCAGGGTCACCGCCTGGCTGACCGTGGCGCGCAGGCTGTCGACGGTGCCGGCGATCTGCGCGGTGGAGGCTTGGGTGCGTTGCGACAGGCTGCGTACTTCATCGGCCACCACCGCAAAACCACGGCCCTGCTCGCCGGCGCGCGCGGCTTCGATGGCGGCGTTGAGGGCCAGCAGGTTGGTCTGTTCGGCGATGCCGCGAATGGTGTCGACCACCGATTGAATCTGCTGGCCCTGCTGGCTGACTTGCTCCAGCGCATCGGCGGTGTCGGTCAGGCGTTGGTTGAGCTGCTGGATGCTGGCCGTGGTGCGCTGGCTATCGCGGCTGCTGTCTTCAGCAATACGCCGGGTCTGCTGGGCGCTGCCCGAGGCCTGTTCGCAGCTTTTGGCGACGCCCAGGGAGGTCGCCGCCAGCTGGGTCGCGGCGGCGGCAATCTGGCTGATTTGGTGTTGCTGGTCTTCGACTTCGGTGAGGGTGCTGCCCGATTGCGAATTGAGGGTAAGCACCGCCGAGCCGAGCTGCTGCGTCTCGTGGTTGACCCCCAGCAGACTGGTGCGCAGTTGCACCACCGCCACGTTGAGCGCGGTGCTGATGGCCGCCAGTTCGTCGCGCCCTTCCACCGCCACCTCCACGCACAGGTTGCCGTCGCGCAGGGACTCGGCCAGGGTGGTGATGCCGCTGGCACTGCGGCGGATCGAGGCTTGCAGGCACATGAACAGGTACAACGCGGCCAGGGCCAGCAGGCTGAATGTCGCCGCGACGGGGACGAACTTCTGCAACGAGCGATCGCGGTAGTGACCCAGGCGCGCATCCAGCGAATCGAGGGATTGGTTGCGCAGCGCACCCAGGCTGTCAAGCATGCCGTCGACACTGGTTTCGAAGGCGGCGGTGTCGAGCTTGATGGTGCCGCCGAACACGCCGTCGTCGAGTACTTTGAGTTGGTTGTCCAGGCGTTGCAGGCTGGTGTCGTACTGGGTGGTCCAGGGTTCCAGGCCGGCGTACGGCTTGGCCTTGAGCGATGCCGCCGCCTTGACCAACTGGTCGCGCGCATCGCCGATACGGCCGCGCAGATCACGCATCTGCAAACGGCTTTGCAAGGTGAATTGCCCCGAGGCGATGGACGACTGGCCGACACTGGCCATGCGTCCGATGCGCTCGATCAGGTCCGGTGTGTGCTGGGTGGACATCTGCATCAACAGGTAGGTTTCCAGCCATGGGTCGAGAATCAGGCCGGCGTCCAGGGTGATCTGTTCGCGCAGGGTTAGCATGGCGGTCAGGGCCGAGGTGAAACGGTCGTAACCGTCCGGCCACCAGCCCACGGTGCGCAGGGACTGGGAGTCCATGCCCTTGACCGTGGCCTGCAACGCTTCGAAGCGAGCCAGCACGTCGGCGCCGGCATGCTGGGCCTTGAGTGAATCCCCCAGGGTTTGCAGGCTCT
This sequence comes from Pseudomonas sp. FBCC-B1565, assembly GCF_059133265.1. NCBI lineage: Bacteria > Pseudomonadati > Pseudomonadota > Gammaproteobacteria > Pseudomonadales > Pseudomonadaceae > Pseudomonas > Pseudomonas sp. FBCC-B1565. The sequence continues at coordinate 2,060,048 of NZ_CP101438.1, read as the reverse complement.
GCAGGATCAGCGGGAAATTCGCATCGACCTTGTCCATCGCCGCCTTCGCCGCCGGAGTCGGGGCGTGCAGGATGTCGGCGGCTTTCCAGCGCGCGGCCAGGTTGCGCTGCGCCGTCAACTGGCCGTCCAGCCCATCCAGGGCCAGCAGTTGGCGAACGCCGGATTGCTCGCTGGAAATCACGGTCAGCTTGTCTCGATAGTCCGCGCCGATCATCCACAGGCTGCCCGCCAGGGGCAGCATGAACAGGAAGAACAGAATCTGGAACTTGCGCGCAAAGCCGAACCGCCCCAGCAGGCGGATACCCGGTGATAAAAGGCTGTGCATGTGCAAACACTCCCCAAAAACGACCCAGGCGGTGCACCGCTGGGTGAAGCCTTGAAATGACTAACGGCAAAATGCCATGTCATTGATTGGGAAGGCACTAGCAAGATGTGGGCCGCTGGTGGAGAGGCCGGATACAGGCGGGGTGGCACACTGACGGTGCACGCAAAGCGCCCTGAAATGGGGCGAAAGCACCCATCACTGCGCGCAGATATGTAACCACGCCACAAACCCAAGGTGGGAAGGGGCTTGCCCCCGATGGCAGTGTGTCATTAAGCACATTCTTCGCTGGCCCACCGCAATCGGGGGCAAGCCCCCTCCCACATTTTCAACCCCCGACAGCCTCGCTTACCCTTGCGCCTGCCCGGCCATGTACCGGCTGAAGTTATTGATGTGATCATCCAGATTATCCTCAAGCATCATCCGGTACTGATCGCAGAAGTACTTCAACATGGCCTCCCGCGCATCGGCCATTTCTGCACCGGACTTGAAGTTGCGTGCACTGGCCCAGGCATTGAAACGCGTGGTGCCAAACATCATCGAGGCGCTGACCTGGCCGAGGTTTTCGTGGGCCTGGAGCTGCTCGTTCGACAGTTCGATATGCGCGTCGGCACGGTCGTAGAAGGTGGGGTCGATGGCGTCTGCCATGGTGGTTTTCCTTGGTCATCAGGTTTGAATGAGGGTCTGTCAAGCCAGCAGCGCGGTTATCCACCTGGCCTGCTGGGAAATTTCTTGCCACTTTTCTGGCGGCACTGCCTGCCGCGCCTGCTCGAAGCTGGCCAGGGTCTTGTGCTTTTGCTGCAACAGGCGCTGCCACTTGGCAAGGAACGCCGGGCTACGCGCCTGCATTTGCAGGGGGCCGAAGTACAGCTGTTCGGCGGTGTACGCCACCGGCCCGGTGCGCTCGGCGACGATGATTTCGTAGTAGAAACGGTTCTCGCGCAGCAGCTCTTCATGGAGGATGGAGTAACCGTTGTGCATCAGCCATTGGCGCAGCGCTTGTTCGCCACCGTTAGGTTGCAGGATCAGGCGTTCCTGGCCGCTCAGGTGCAGTTTGCCGTTTTCAAGAATGTCGCGGATCGTCTCGCCGCCCATGCCGCAGACGCTGATGGCGGTGATGCCGTCATGGGGTTCGATGGCCGCCAGACCATCGGCCAGGCGCACGGTGACCTGCTGCTCCAGGCCGTTGTCGCGTACGGTACGTTGCGCCGCATGAAAGGGCGTGGTCGCGACCTCCCCCGCCAGCGCCGCCGTGATCGCACCTCGGCGCATCAACGCCACCGGCAGGTAAGCGTGATCGGAACCGATGTCGGCCAGTCGCGCGCCAGCCGGTACGTTGGCGGCCACGCGCTCCAGGCGCTGGGATAAGGTGTGTTCGTTCAACGGCCCTGCTCCCCGGAAAACCGATCGCGGCTGTTGGTCAGGTGCAACACCATGGCGGCGCGGGCGGCATCCGGGTCCTGGCGCTTGACCGCGTTGAAGATTGCCTCGTGCTCCAGGTTCGCCAACTGCCCCAGCTTGGCAAAATCGGCGCCGCCACGTTCATCGTTCTTCACCTGGGTACGCGGGATCATCGCATTGCCCAGGTGCAGCATGATTTCGGTGAAGAAGGTGTTGCCGGTGGCCTCGGCGATCAGTTGGTGAAAACGTTTGTCTTCCTCCACGCAGCTGTCGTTATTGGCCAGGGAAGCCTGGTAGTCGTCCAGGGCCTGGCGCATGTGAGCCAGTTGGGCGTCGGTCCTGCGAACCGCCGCCAGAGCAACGGCTTGTACTTCAAGGCCCAGGCGCAACTCCAGCATGTTGCGCACGCTGGCCACCGTGTCCACGTGCAAGCGCAACCCCTGCTGGGCCTGCTGCTCCAACACAAAGGTGCCAATACCGTGGCGGGTCTCGACCAGGCCGGACGCCTGCAACTTGGAGATAGCCTCGCGCACCACCGTTCGGCTCACGCCGTGTTCGCGCACGATGGTGGATTCCGAGGGCAGTTTTTCACCGGGTTTGAGTTGGCCGAGCAGGATGCGCTGGGTCAACGCGTCGACCACGCCTTGGGCCAGGTTGGTGGAGCGTCTGCGGACAGAGCTTCCATTATCGATGGGCATATTACGTGTCCACAGGGTTGAGCAGCGGCAAGCTTAACATTCCCACCTGCCCGTCGCGTCTTCAGGATGTTTGATGTCAAAAAAACAATCCACTTGTATGACAACACACTAAAAACGCATTTTAAAAATCAAAAAACCCCAATACTGTTGCGAAAAAAATAAATCAACTTGTATGATGTCTATCAACAAGACACACACACCCGCATAAAAACAATCAGGGGGAGTTTTGAATGGTGACCACTTCAAGCCACGCATCTGCCACACCCGAAAATGATCCAGTCCTCACGCGCGCCGTGAGCAAAGTGAAGGGCCATGTGCTCCCACTGTTCGTGATCATGTTCATCCTCAACTACATCGACCGGGTCAATATCGGCTTTGTGCGCACGCACATGGAACACGACCTGGGCATCGGCGCTGCGGCCTATGGTTTCGGCGCCGGGCTGTTCTTCATCGGCTACGCCCTCTTCGAAGTGCCCTCCAATATGCTGCTGCAAAAGGTTGGCGCACGTATCTGGCTGACCCGCATCATGTTCACCTGGGGCATCGTCGCCACGCTGATGGCGTTCATCCAGAACGAAACCCACTTCTACATCCTGCGCTTCCTGCTGGGTGTGGCTGAAGCCGGCTTTTTCCCGGGGGTGATCTATTACTTCACGCGCTGGTTGCCCGGTGTGGAGCGTGGTAAAGCCATTGCGATTTTCCTCAGTGGCTCGGCGGTCGCGTCGCTGATTTCCGGTCCGCTTTCCGGCGCGCTGTTGCAGATCGAAGGGTTTGGCTTGCATGGCTGGCAATGGATGTTTGCCATTGAAGGCCTGGCCTCGGTGGCGCTGGGGTTCTTTGTGTGGTTCTGGTTGGACTCCAAACCCCACGACGCCCAATGGATGACCCGCGAGGAACAGGACGCACTGGTCAATGCCATCGACCAGGAACAACGCGACCGCGAAGCCCTCACCAGCGTCAAGCCGACCCTCGGCAAGCTGCTCAAGGACCGCCAGATCCTGCTGTTCTGCGCGTTGTATTTCTGCATCCAGCTGACGATCTACGCCGCTACCTTCTGGCTGCCGAGCATCATCAAGAAGATGGGCGATTTGAGTGATGTGCAGGTCGGCTTCTTCAACTCGATCCCGTGGCTGATCTCGATCATCGCCATGTACGCCTTCGCCTCGCTCTCGGGCAAATTCAAGTTCCAGCAGGCCTGGGTCGCGGCAGCGCTGTTGATTGCAGCGGCGGGGATGTTCATGTCGACCACCGGCGGGCCGATCTTCGCGTTTGTGGCGATCTGTTTTGCGGCCATCGGCTTCAAGTCGGCGTCGTCACTGTTCTGGCCGATCCCCCAGGGCTACCTGGATGTGCGCATCGCCGCTGCGGTGATCGCGCTGATCAACTCCATCGGCAACCTGGGCGGCTTTGTGGCGCCGACCACCTTCGGTTTCCTGGAGCAGACCACCGGTTCGATCCAGGGCGGCCTCTATGGCCTGGCCGGCACCTCGGTGCTCGCCGCGATCCTGGTGTTCTTTGCCAAGACGTCCCCCTCTGCCGCATTGAAGCCAGCGAGCAGCGTGCCCACCGCCGCTCTCGGCAAACCACTTTGAGCCCAGTCAGGAACCTGCCATGAATACTCCCGTCGTTACGCACTTCCAGGTCATCCCCGTCGCCGGCCACGACAGCATGTTGCTCAACCTCAGCGGCGCCCATGGGCCGTACTTCACGCGCAATATCGTGATCCTCAAGGACAGCTCGGGCAACACCGGCGTCGGCGAAGTGCCCGGCGGCGAGCGCATCCGCGAAACCCTGGAGGACGCCCGCAGCCTGGTGATCGGCCAGCCTATCGGTCAGTACCAGCGCATCCTCAACCAGATGCGCAGCGCCTTTGCTTCACGCGACGCTGCCGGCCGCGGCCTGCAGACCTTTGACCTGCGCATTACTATCCATGCCGTCACCGCCATGGAAGCAGCACTGCTCGATTTGCTGGGCCAGTTTCTCGAAGTGCCGGTGGCGGCCTTGCTCGGTGAAGGACAGCAGCGCGATGCGGTGAAAATGCTCGGCTACCTGTTCTATGTCGGCGACCGCAGCGCAACCACCCTCGCCTACCGCAACGAAGCCGACAGCGACGATGACTGGTTCCGCCTGCGCCATGAAACAGCCCTGACCAGCGACGCCGTGGTGCGCCTAGCCGAAGCCGCCCAGGCCAAATACGGTTTCAACGACTTCAAGCTCAAGGGCGGCGTATTGAGCGGCGATGCCGAAATCGAAGCCGTCACCGCCCTGGCCGAACGCTTCCCGGACGCACGCATCACCCTCGACCCGAACGGCGCCTGGTCACTGCAAGAGGCTATCCGCCTGTGCCGCGACCAGCACCACGTACTCGCCTATGCCGAAGACCCCTGCGGTGCCGAAAACGGTTACTCGGGCCGCGAAGTCATGGCCGAATTCCGCCGGGCCACGGGACTGAAAACCGCCACCAACATGATCGCCACCGACTGGCGCGAAATGGGCCACGCGATCCAGTTGCAGTCGGTGGACATTCCCCTCGCCGACCCGCACTTCTGGACGATGCAGGGCTCGGTGCGCGTCGCACAGATGTGCCATGAATGGGGCCTCACCTGGGGCTCGCACTCCAACAACCACTTCGATATTTCCCTGGCGATGTTCACCCAGGTCGCCGCCGCAGCGCCGGGCGATATTACCGCCATCGACACCCACTGGATCTGGCAGGACGGCCAGCGCCTGACCAAAGCGCCACTGAAAATCGAAGGTGGTTACGTGAAGGTCCCAAGCAAACCAGGCCTGGGTGTGGAGATCGACATGGACGCGGTGGCCCAGGCCCACGAAGTCTACAAAGGCATGGGCCTCGGCGCGCGGGATGACAGCGTGGCCATGCAATTCTTGATTCCGGGGTGGCGCTTCAACAACAAACAGCCGTGCCTGGTGCGATAAACGCCCACCCACTGTAGAAGCGAGCTTGCTCGCGAAGATCGCCAACGAAAAACGCGCCCCCCCTGGGTAAACGCGCTGCCTAGGTTTTCTTCGCGAGCAAGCTCGCTCCTGCAATTGGCTGCACCGTCAGCTCGACGCCCAAGGCCAGCATCAGCTTCTGGATCGTTTCATAGCGGGTCTTCGAGCCGCCTTTCAACGTTTTATACAGGCTCTCCCGGTTCACCCCAGCGGCCTCGGCCACCTTGTTCACACCTTGGGCCTTGGCAATCTCGGCAAGCGCCTTCATGAGCACCTGCAGGTCTTGAGCCTTCATGCTCTGCGCCAGATACGCACTGATGGTTTCCGGGCTGTCGAGAAAGCGCGAAGCCTCATAGACGCTGGTTCCGGACGTATCCAGATCGAGGATCGGCATGTCCTCGGGTTTGAATTTCGATTCGCTCATTTCATTTACCTCTCAGGGCATCGAGAATCTCTTTTGCCCGCTTGATGCCTCTTTTCTGGTCAGTCTTATCACTGCCCCACAGCATCACGTAAGCGGTGATCCCCGTACGCACGAAATACATCCTGTAACCAGGCCCGACGAACACACGCATTTCACTCATGCCGTCGCCTACCGATTCACAATCCCCAAAATTGTTTTCCTCCGCTCGGTCCAAGCGGGTCAGCACCGCCGTTTTCCCCCAGATATCCCGCATACCGTCGAGCCATGTATCAAACTCCGGCGTCCTGCCGATTAAATTAGTCACAGTATCACTTGTAGCCTACAGGCTACCCCTTGTCGATGCCAATGGATTTTTGTTTCCGGTGAGCGCCGGAACAAAAAACCCTAGTTCAGCACCCGCACAAACATCGGATGGATACTATGAGTGCTTGTTTCCCCAGTGTTTAAAGCACCCGATCAAACAACGGCGCCACGTCATACCGCTGCTTCAACATCTGTGCATCCACCAAAAAGTCCGCCGTGGCCTGGGCCTCGCTGATAATCGTCGGCGAGATCGGCAGTACCTTGATCGCATCGCGCTTGAACCACACCTTGGCAATCTCCGGTGCCGACTGGTTGGCCTTGGACCAGGCTTCGGCGTATTCATCGACGTGGGTGTTGCTCCAGACTCGGGCGCGAGTCAGGCGGGCAATGAAGTCTTTGATGATCGCGCTTTTCTGCGCCAGGGCCGGCTCGTACGCCACGATGTAGGTCGGCGCACTCATCAGGTCCTTGGCGTTGCGGATCAGGGTGCTGCCTTCTTTTTCCTGCAGTGACACGTAGGGTTCCCAGGTGCCGAAGGCGTCGATGTCGCCCTGGGTCAGCGCCAGGCTGGCCTCGGCCGGCAGCAGGTATTTGAAGTTGACGCTGCTGCGCGGCACACCCGCTTCATCCAGCGCCTTGTACGCCAGTTGCTGGCTCCATGAGCCGTTCCAGATGGCAACGGTCTTGCCTTTGAGGTCGGCCACCGAGTGAATGCCCTTGCGCGCCACAATACCCACGCCGTCGAGGCTGGTCTGGGTGCTGGCGACGACTTTCACCGGTGCGCCGTTGGCGGCCAGGCTGATCACCGGGGTGTCGCCGACGATGCCCACATCCAGCGCGCCGGTGGCCACGGCCGAGGCCACCGGGGAGCCGGTGTTGAAGCGCTTGAAGTCGATTTTGTAAGGCAAGTCCTTCAGCTCGCCCGACAGCTCCAGCACGATGCGATTGGAGAAGAACTGGTCACCCACGACGAGAGTCAACGGCTCAGCGGCGCTGGCCGACGGACCATAGAGCGCAAGAGAGGCCACGCCCAGCAAGGACAGCAGTGTTCGACGGTTGATCATGAAAAATCCCACAGGGTTAGAGGGTTGGTTTAACCATCTGTGGGCATGCAGTCTGGTCGCTTGAGGTAGAAGCTAACGCAATAAAAGCGCGGGGTTTAATACTGTTGGGCACTATCGATAGAACCGTCCCACAGGTCGCTAGTTGCTTTTCGTATTAAAACCTTCGCCGCCCCTGGGTTAGGGTGACGTCACCAGACCACTGGACCCCAGCACCTGAACTACTTTCAGCAAGGTCCATTGCATGTCGATTCCCGCTTTGAATATCTGGGGCGCTCCGCCCACTGCCCGCTACGAACAATTGGCCGCGCCGTTTCGCCCACTGTTTGCGCAGATTCTCGCGCAGGCCGCCGAGGCGGATCAGACACGCGCCAGCCTCGCCACGGTGATCCAGCAACTGAATGCCCTGGGTTTGCCACGCTGGCGCCTGCCGGCCAGTTATGGCGGCCAGGATGCGAGCCTGGTCGAGCTGCTCACGCTGCTCACTGAACTGTCCGCCGCCGACTCCAACATCACCCAGGCCCTGCGCGGCCACTTTGGTTTTTGCGAAGACGTACTCAGCGCCAAGGACCTCGACTGGCGCGCCAAGTGGCTGGACCGCCTCGGCCAAGGCGCCCTGCTCTCCCCCGGCAGCACCGAAGTCGGCAACGGAGCCCGTGGCGACTTCGACACCCGCCTGCACCGCGATGCCGCCGGCGCATTGCGCATCAGCGGCAAGAAGTTCTACACCACCGGCGCGCTCTACAGCGACCTGATCAATACCATTGCAACCGGTGAAAACGGCACCGTGTATACGGTTGTCGTCGACCTGAAAGCCCCAGGGGTAAAGATCGTCGACGACTGGAACGGCTTCGGCCAACGCCTCACCGCCAGCGGCACGTGCATTTTCGACAACGCACCGGTGGTGGACGACGACGCGCGCCCCACCCAACAGCGCTTTGGTCACGGGCAGTCGTTCTTCCAGCTCTACCACCTCAGCACCCTCGCCGGTATCGCCCGACGCGCCGCCCTCAGTGGTGCCGAAGAACTCAGCCAGCGCGCCCGCACCTTCACCACCGGCAATGCCGACACGGCGAGCCAGGACGTGCAGCTGCTACAGGTGATTGGTGAAGTCGCGAGCCAGGCCTACGCCGCGCAAGCCATCGCCCAGCAAGCGGCCCGGCGCCTGGAGTACACCGCGCAGTATGTGATTGCCCACGACCAGCCACTGCATGACGATGACCCGCAGGTTGCATTGGCCGAGCTGGAAGTGTGCCTGGCGGTGAACCCGGTGGTGGATGCGACGCTGGCCGCGACCACGGCCTTGTTCGATGCCCTGGGCGCCAGCGCCACTGCCAGCAGCAAGGCGCTGGACCGGCTGTGGCGCAATGCGCGCACCCTGGCGAACCACAACCCGCGTGTGTACAAGTCGCGGATTGTGGGCAATTACCTGGTGAATGGAATCCTGCCGCCCGCGCAGTGGCGGGTGGGTGTGGCAAAGCACTGACAGTTCGAGGGCACAACAAAGATCAAATGTGGGAGGGGGCTTGCCCCCGATTGCGGACATCCAGTCACTGCATTGTTAGTTGACCCACCGCCATCGGGGGCAAGCCCCCTCCCACAGGTAACCTACACGCTCACAAACTTCAGCACCCGCGCCAACATCCGGTCACAGGCCTGCAACTGCTCCAGGCTGATGAACTCATCCGGCTTATGCCCCTGCGCCATACTCCCCGGCCCGCAAACCACCGTGGGAATACCGGCCTGGTCGAACAACCCGCCTTCGGTACCAAAGGCCACCGTGCCAAAATCCGGCGAGCCACAGAACTGCGCCACCCACTCTGCGGCCTGGCTTTCTGGCGACGTGGCCAGCCCCGGATAACTGGACAACTCGCTGAGGCTGATCGCCGATTGCGCACTCACTGCCCGCATCGCCGGCAACAAGGATTGTTCAGCGTAGTCGCGCAGTTGCTGCACCACCTGCCAGGGATCCTGGGCCGGCAGCGAGCGCACTTCAAAGTCGAAACTGCACTCCTGCGGCACGATATTCAGTGCTTTGCCGCCGCTGATCAAACCGGTCTGCACCGTAGAAAACGCCGGGTCGAAACGCGCATCCAGATGCTCTGGCGCCTTGAGCGTTTCGCCGAGCCGCACCAGCTCGCTGACCAGCCGCGCCGCGTATTCAATCGCGTTCACGCCCGCCGGCGCGTACGCCGAATGGCACGCCGCGCCATGCACCTGGCAGCGCATCGCCAGCTTGCCTTTATGGCCCAGCACCGGTTTGAGTTCGGTGGGTTCGCCAATCACACACAGCAGCGGCTTGACCGGCTGCCCGTGGAACCGCTCGATCAGCGAGCGCACGCCCAGGCAGCCGACTTCCTCATCGTAGGACAGCGCGATATGCACCGGCATGCGCAACGGCGCCTGCACCAACGCCGGCACGCATGCCAGCACACAAGCGATGTAGCCCTTCATGTCCGCCGTGCCACGCCCGTACAACTTGCCGTCCTGTTCCGTCAGCTCGAACGGCGCCACGCTCCACCGCTGCCCGTCCACCGGCACCACATCGGTATGCCCGGACAGCACGATGCCGGGCACCTGCGCCGGGCCGATGGTCGCAAGCAAATTGGCCTTGCTCTTGTGTGGGTTGTAAACCAGTTCACAGGCCACGCCGTGGTCTTGCAGGTAAGTGCGCACGAAGTCGATCAAGGCCAGGTTGGATTCGCGGCTGGTGGTGTCGAAACGTACCAGTTGCGCCAGCAGGTCGCGGCTGTTCATCGGTCATCTCCCGGCACCGCATAACCCGGTGCGATCTGCGGGTTGAGGGCGCGGTCGATGTAATCCTGCAATTGCCCGCGATAGGCTTGCCAGAGTTGGTCGAGGGCGCTTATCGGGCCCGTATCGGCCCAATCCACGCGCAGATTGACCACCGGCCACAGCAGGTCATCGACGATCACCAGCGCCGCCGAATGCACCGGCCCGGCTTCGCCACCGCCCGCCACACCGGCGTGCATCGCGGCCAGCAGCCGGTCGGCCAGGTGCCCCGGGGCCGCTTCGAACGCCGCCACCATGGCCTCGATCACCTCAGCGTTGGCCAACATGTTGCCTGCCGCCACGCAGCCCTCACCGCTCACTGCGTGGTGAATGCCCAGGGTCTGCGCACCGCTGAAATGCGCGGTGCGGCCCAGGTGATCAATCACGCTGACCTGGCGATACTCGCTGTGATCCTGACCGGCCAACATCGCCAGCGCTTCACTCGGCGCCAGGCCCTGCTCCAGTAAATCCAGCACCTGTGGCCCCAGGCTCGGCAAGGTGATGTTCTGCGACGCCACCGCGCCCACACCGGGGCGCAGCCAGGGGCAACGCGCACCCACGGCAATGCTCGATGAGCTGATCGCAATGCCCAACTGGCCCGTCTCGGCGCAGCGGGCGACAACGGAAAACGTCATGGGGTGTCCTCAGTCGAGCACGGAAGGGTCCGCGGCGATCATCAACTGCTTCATTTCTTCGAAATGCTGGCGCGAAAAGTCGGCGATGCCTTCCCAGCCGCGCGCGGTTTTTTCCGCCACGTCATCGGACAACACTCGCAACGGCTGCCCGGTGGACCAGGCCGTGACGAGGATCTGGCAGGAACGTTCCAGGGTCCAGATATCGTCGAAGGCTTCACCGATGGAGCCAGCCGTGACCATCACACCGTGGTTGCCCATCAACAAGCGCGTCTTGCCGTCGAGCAGCCCGGCCAGGCGCGCGCCTTCGGCCTCGGTGTCGGCCATGCCGCCGTACAGCTCGTCCACGGCAACGCGGTTGAAGTAGCGCGCAGTGTTCTGGTCGATCGGCGGGATGTGCGGCCTGGCCAGGCACGCCACCGCCGTGGTGTACACCGGGTGCAGGTGCAGCACCGCACGGGTCTGCGGCAGCAGCCGGTGGATCTGCCCGTGGATCGACCACGCCGTGGCATCCACGTTGGGATGATCGGCACAGGCGGTGTCGTCTGCGTTCAGCAGCAGCAGATCGCTCGCGCGGATACGTGAAAAGTGCTTCCACTTCGGGTTGAGCAAAAACTGTTTGCCATCGGCCGAGACGGCGGCGCTGAAGTGGTTGGCCACCGCCTCATGCATGCCCAGGTGGGCGATGATGCGAAAGGTCGCCGCCAGGTCGATGCGCGTCTGTTCTTCGTGGGATAACGCCATGGATCGGACTCCGCAGGGCGCGGCCGCAGGCGAATGCGGCACGCGCGTGTAGGTTTACTTCGGCATCAATGCGGCAATGTCGGCATCGGTCGGCGCCTGGAAGTTGTACTTCTTGAGCAGGGCGGCGTACTCCGGCGTGGCGCGGTATTTGTCCAGGCCGTCGAGCAGGGCTTTTTTCACCGTGTCATTGCCTTTCTTCACACCGAAGCCGTTGAGCACCGGGTAGATCAAGGTGTCGGACGAGATCACCACGCGGCTGCCGAGCTTGTCGATCACGCCCCGGGCCACGGCGGCGTCGGTGATCTGTGCTTCAACCGCGTGGGCCAGCAGCGCCTGGGTGGTTTGCGGGTCGGTGCTGTATTCGCTGATCTGGATCGGCTTCAGGCCCTTGGCCACGCAGTATTCGGTGGACAGCTTGTTCATCTGCGCCAGCCACGAGGTGGCGCCCATGGAGCCGATCTTGTGGCCGCAGAACTCCTCCGGGGTCTTGGGCTGGAAGCTGCTGTCCTTGAGGGTCAGGATCGACTCGCCGCTCTTGAGGTAAGGGATCATGTCGATGACTTTGACCCGCTCGGCGGTGATGTACATCGACGAATTGGTCACGTCGAAACGCCCGGCTTGCAGGCCGGTGATCAGGTTGGGAAAGCGCGTATCGAGGGTCTCGACCTTGCGGCCCATGACCTTGCCCAGGCCGTCCATGAATTCGATATCAAAGCCTGCCGGCTTGTTGTTATCCATGTACTCATACGGGAAGAACGTCACATCGGAACCGGCGATGATCTTGCCGTCCTGCTGGAACGCCGAAGCGGCCAGCGAGGTCAGTGCAACCGCTGCGCCCAGCAGGCACACGGCAAGGGGACGAACACTTTTACGAAACGCTGTCATGGTGATTACCTGCAAGGGTTTGGGGGGTTAGGCAGTGGCTGAATCTTGTCCCGCCTGTTGAAAGAAGAACGACGCGCCACGGGGTTTCTGCGGCAAGCGCATGTGGTTGTCGGTGGAACGCACCAGGCCACTTTCTTCACCGGCCACCAGCAGGCCGGCATGTGCGCTGGGCAACGGGTTTTCGCCGAAGGGCAGCGCGTCTTCAGCGGCATAGACACTGATGAACAGCGTGCGCGGCAGTTCGGTCTCGTTAGGGCTGGAAGCATGCAGCAGCCGGGTGTGCATGAAGCACACCGAGCCGGCCGGGCCGTAACAGGCCACCGGTTGCTGGCAGTGTTGCGCGACCACGCTGTCGTCCACCGAGCCGGTGAAACGCTGGTTCTGCCAGTGCGACCACAGCGGGCCTTTGTGGCTGCCGGGGATCACGTTCAGCGGGCCGTTCTGCGGCGTCACTTCGCTGACCATCAGCAAGGCGGTGACGATGTCGTCGTTGCTGTGGGGCGTAAACAGGAAGTCCTGGTGCCACTTCACCTGGGTCGCGGTGTGGGGCAGTTTGGAGTTGATCTTGCTGTGGTGAAAACGCGTGCCCTGGGCGCCGATCAGTTGCGCGGAAATCGCCGCCATGCGCGAGTGCAACGCCACGCGCTCATACGCCGGCGAAATCTCCGTGGGCGAGCTGACCCGGCGCAGCGACGGGTGGTCGGCGCGGTGGTCACCCTCCAGGTCAAAGCGCTCACGGCCATCGACGGTGGCGCCCCAGCCCCGGTCATGACTGCGGCTTTCTTCCACCCATTGGTCGAAGTCATGCTGCAGCGCGGCCACTTCATCCAGTGACAGCACGCCTTCTACCACCAGGAAGCCGTCGCGCTGGAATTGTTCGACTTGCGATTGCTCGATCATTTTAGTGTTTCCTGAACGTTAAACAGATCACGCCAGCGAGACGTCCTTGAGGAACGCCTCCACGCGTGGGTTGTGGCCGCTGCGCAGGGCGCCCGGCGTGTCGTCGCAGACCACGCGGCCCTTCTCCATGAACACGATGCGGTCGGAGACCTTGAAGGCGAAGTTCATCTCGTGGGTGACGATGACCATGGTGATGCCCTCCTCGGCCAGGGCTTCGATCACCTGCAGCACCTCGTTGACCTTCTCCGGGTCCAGCGCCGAGGTGGGCTCGTCGAACAGCATGATCTGCGGGCGCATCATCAGCGCGCGGGCGATGGCCACGCGTTGCTGTTGGCCGCCGGAAAGCTGGTGCGGGTACTTCCAGGCGTGGTCGAGCATGCCGACCTTGTGCAGCAGCGCGTAGGCCTGTTGCTTGAGCTCGGCGGTCGCGCCCAGGCGGTGGTATTTGGGCGCCATCAGCAAGTTGTCGAGCACGCTCAAGTGCGGGAACAGGTTGAAGCTCTGGAACACCATGCCGATGTGCAGGCGATGTTCGGCGTGTTCGACGTACTGGGGTTTCTGCGCGCCGACTTTGTTCAAGTGAATGAAGGGCTGGCCGTTGATCCTGATCTCGCCGTTATCCAGTTGCTCCAGGCCGTTGAGCAGGCGAATCAGTGTGGTCTTGCCGGAGCCCGACGGGCCGATCACCGACACCACTTCACCGGGCTGGATCTGCAGATTCACCGAGCCCAACACCTCGATATCGTTGTAGGCCTTGTGCAAGCGCGTGGCCTGCAACGCCGACTCGCCATTATTGGCCGGGCGCGCCAAGGCGGTGCGCTGTTGGGTCGCCAGGGCCAACACCGCCGCATCGGGCATGCGGGACACGTTGCGCTGGTTGACGTCGAGAAAGCGCTCCAGGCGTTTGAGCAGGAAGTCGAACACCGTGACGATAAACACGTAGAAGAACGCCACCGCCGCCATGGTTTCGATCACCAGGAAGTTCTGCGAATACAGGCGCTGGCCGACCATCAGGATCTCGGTCAGGGAGATCACCGACACCAACGAGGTGAGCTTGACGATAGAGATGTACTCGTTGGCCAGCGACGGCAAGGCCACCCGCAGCGCCTGGGGAATTACCACGCGCCACTGGGTGCCGAAGAACTTCAGGCCCAGCGCCCGCGCCGCCTCGCCCTGGCCCTTGGGAATCGACAGCAGGCCACCGCGATGGATCTCGGCCACATAGGCGGTTTCGCAGATCACCAGCGCCAACAGGCCGGACCAGAACGGGTCGGCCAGCACCGCCGAGGTGCCCGGCAGCGCTTGCGGCAGGTTGTAGATAAAGATCAGCAGCACCAGCAACGGCAGGCTGCGGAACAGCCAGATATAGCCGCGAGCCGGCACGCTGAGCAGACCATGTCGGGATTGCTTGGCCAGCGCCAGCAGAAAGCCCAGGCCAATGCTCAACACCCAGGTCAGGGTACTGAGTTTGATGACCGTCCACGTCGCGCGCCAGAACTCGGCATCGCCCAGCAAACCAAACATGTAATTCCAGTCGAATGTCATCGTCGCTGTGCCCTGAGAAGTTGATCTACATCGATGGGTTCAGAGTCGTGGCGGGAGGCGGTTGGGGTCAATTCGTAAAAGCCGGGGCACTGGGTAGGCAGAACCTATGCAGATCCAATGTGGGAGGGGGCTCGCCCCCGATGGCGATGGATCAGCCCACTGATGGGTAGCTGACACACCGCTATCGGGGGCAAGCCCCCTCCCACCATTGGTGCAGGCTTGAATCGGCCGTATTGCGCACGCCACTTATTGGTGCAACCTCAGCTCACACCGCTCAACACCCGCACGGCATGCGGATCAAAAAAGCTTGGCGGCGCCATGCCGGGGATGTACTGGTCGGACACAAACATGCGGCACCGCTCGGCAAACGCCGACACCACCCGCGACAACTGGGTGTTGCTGGCCGTGGCGTAGCCCAGGCGCATCGGCCGGTGCGCACCCGCCAGGCGCAGGCGGATGACGCGCTTGCCGTCCTGGGACATATTCGATTTGGGCCGCGCATTCGCGAAGGAATAGCCGATGCCATTGCCCACCATGGCGCGCACCGTTTCAAGGTTGGTGGAGCGCATGATGATGTTCGGCGTGGTGCCGGCCTGGATGAACAGGCTGAGGAAATAGTCACGACTCCACGGCGTGTCGAGCAGCACCACCGGGTAGGCCTCCAGGTCCTGCATGCTCACGGCCGGCGAGTTCGCCAGCGGGTGGTACTCGCCCACCATCACGTAGGGCGGCAGTTGCGCCAGGGGTTGGAAGTCGATGTCCGGGCTGGTCACCAGGTCGTAGGTCAGGGCGATATCCAGCTCGCCGCTGCGCAGTTTTTCCAGCAGCTCTTCATGGTTGCCCTCGGCTTGCGTCAGCCGTACGCCGGGAAAGGCCCGGCCGAAACCGAACACCAGCTCTGGCGTGATCATCGGCGCCAGCGACTCCAGGCAGCCCACGCGCAACGGCCCGCGCACCGTGTTCAAGGACTCCGAGGCGATGGTGTAGAGGTTGGTCATCTGCTCCAGGATCAGCTTGGCTTCCTGCATCACCAGGCGCCCCACCGCCGTGAGGGAAATGCCCTGGGCGTGATGGCGGATAAACAGCTGGATGCCCAGCTCCGCCTCCATATGGGTGATCGCCGCCGAGATCGACGGTGACGACACATGGATGCGCTCGGCGGCCGCACTGATGCTGCCCGCCTCTCCCGACGCGACGAAATACTCCAGTTGACGCTGAGTAATACGACTGAGCATGACGCCTGCCCCTCAACAATGACTGTGCAGGTGGTGTTGCAGGGTTCGTGCCGGGTCAGGCGCAAACCGATGACCTGCATGGGCTTCGGTTTTTCCTAAGCACTACCCCGCGCAAATGCTGGTTTCGCCGCAACCGGGGCGGTGTGAAGCTGGATCTATCCCGCTTCCCACGAGCTGCCGTTATGCCGACCCACACCCGTATTCGCATGTTCAATACCCGACAGACCTACCCCAACCAGGCGCTGGACAACGACCTGTGCCAGGCCGTGCGCGCCGGCAACACCATTTACGTGCGCGGCCAGATCGGCACCGATTTCGACGGCAACCTGGTCGGCCTCGGCGACCCGCGCGCCCAGGCCGAGCAGGCGATGAAGAACGTCAAGCAACTGCTGGAAGAAGCAGGTTCGGATTTGTCGCATATCGTGAAGACCACCACCTATCTGATCGACCCGCGCTACCGCGAGCCGGTGTACCAGGAGGTGGGCAAGTGGCTCAAAGGTGTGTTCCCGATTTCCACCGGCTTGGTCATCTCCGGGCTGGGCCAGCCGGAGTGGTTGATGGAGATCGATGTGATCGCCGTGGTGCCGGACGATTGGGCCGTATGAACACGCTGATTGCCTGGAGTGCCCCATGACCCATCGTGTGTTTTTCCTCAACGGGCCCAACGCCAACCTGTATGGGCTGGATAAAAACGGCACCTATGGCAGCGAAAGCTTCGCCAGCATCGACGCCCGCTGCCAACGCCACGCCGCCGCGCTGGGCCTGAGGCTGGACTTTCGCCAGAGCAACCATGAAGGCGTGCTGGTGGACTGGATTCAGGAAGCACGCCTGCAGGCCGACGCCATCGTGATCAATGCCGCCGGGCTCAGCTACAGCTCGGTGCCGATCCTCGATGCGCTGCTGGCGTTCGACGGCCCGATCATCGAAGCGCACATGAGCAATATCTGGCAGCGTGAAAGCTTCCGGCACCACTCCTACGTGTCCAGGGCCGCCACCGGTGTGATCGCCGGGTTGGGGGCGCTGGGTTACCAACTGGCAATCACGGCTGTGGCCGAATTGCTAGGCCAAACCGCCTAATGACTGTTCAGGAACCGCCTATGTCCGTCGAAAAAATCAACACCCTGGTCGTCGGCGCAGGCCAGGCCGGCGTCGCCATGAGCGAGCACCTGTCCCTGATGGGCGTGCCCCACCTTGTGCTGGAACGCCACCGCATCGCCGAACGCTGGCGCTCGGAACGCTGGGACTCACTGGTCGCCAACGGTCCGGCCTGGCATGACCGCTTTCCCGGTCTCACCTTCGAAGGCATTTCGCCGGAAGCCTTCCCGCCGAAAGAGCGCATGGCCGACTACTTCGAGGCCTACGCAGATAAGTTGCAGGCCCCTGTCCGCACGGGCGTGGAAGTCCAGTCGGTGGAACGCCATGCAGGGCGCCCCGGCTTCAAGGTCACCACCTCCGCGGGTGTGATCGAAGCCGTCAACGTGGTGGCCGCCACCGGCCCGTTCCAGCGCCCCTCAATCCCGAACATCGTCCCCGCCAGCGCAGCGCTGCACCAACTGCATTCCTCTGCCTACAAGAACCCCGGCCAACTGCCCGAAGGCGCCGTGCTGGTAGTCGGCGCCGGTGCCTCCGGCTCGCAGATCGCCGAAGAACTGCAAAAGGCCGGCAAGACCGTGTACCTCTCGGTGGGCGAACACTACCGCCCGCCCCGCGCCTATCGTGGCCGTGACTATTGCTGGTGGCTGGGAGCACTGGGCTTGTGGGATGAAGTCAAAATCCAGCCGAAGAAAAAACACGTGGCGTTTGCGGTGAGTGGCTATGAAGGCGGCAAGACGGTGGACTTTCGCCGACTGGCCCACCAGGGGATTCAGTTGGTGGGTGTCACCCAGGACTGGGTGGAGGGCGTCATGACGTTTCAACCGGGGTTGGCCGAGAACGTGGCTGAAGGTGACCGCGCTTACTTCGATGTGCTGCGCGATGCGGATGCGTATATCGAGGCCAATGGCTTGCCGTTTCCGCCGGAGCCACAGGCCTGGGAATTGTTGCCTGATCCAGAGTGTTTGGTGAATCCGATGTTGAACCTGGACCTGGCTGAAGCGGGCGTGACCACGATCCTTTGGGCCACTGGCTTCACTTTCGATTTCAGCTGGTTGAAGGTGGACGCGTTCGACGAAAAAGGCGAACCGTTCCACAAGCGCGGGATCTCGGCGCAAAGCGGGATTTACTTCCTGGGTTTGCCGAACCTGGTCAACCGCGCATCGTCGTTTATCTATGGGGTTTGGCACGATGCGAAGTACGTGGCGGACCATATCGTGTTGCAGAACGCGTACATGGCGTACGACAAGTCCTAAGACGCTCAGGGCAGGTCGACCGCACCTTGCCCCGTTGCCTACAGTTGCGTCAGAATCCGCCGGCTTGTGCGCTTGGGTGGGTGTCTCTAACGTGGCTCGGTCGCTGAACACTCAGTGATCGGGTTTAGTAGCCCGAGTGACAACATAAAGTGCATGAGCCTCATCGATCAGATGTTCTTGTCTGTGCTTGATGGTGGCTGTGCGCAGGGCGCCCTCGGGCGCGCCGGCTTTGTGTGTTTCCCCGGTCTACTAACCTGCGTACAGCTGCCACCCTCTCGTTTAGTAGCGAAAAGGTGGTGGCCCTAAAACAGGTACAACACACATGTTCAAAGTCACACCCAACCCTCCAAACAGTCTGGACCTGAAACTGAATCAGGCGGCGCACCGTGCAATTGATCACTACCTCAACACCGGCGCCGAACCGCCAGAGCCACCTCCACCGCCATCGACAACGCTGTTCAGCATCGCCAACGACGCCAGCAACGAGACCTTGATCGTCAACAGCTACGAAACCTTTTCCTCGGTGAGCGCCTTGCTGCTCGACCTGTCGGAGGCGTTGACGGGGAAACAGCGGGATGTGGCGCTGGCCATTCACCAGTTGAGTGAGTTGGGGGTTTTGTTGGTGGATAAGCTGATGGAGCGCGAAGCTGATCAAGGTCTTTGAGAAACCGGCCATCTCCGGCTGATACCGCCCCATAAGGGCGAACACTGCAACTGTGGCGAGCGGGCTTGCCCCGCGTTGGGTTGCGCAGCAGCCCCAATAAGAGCACTGCAGTGTGCCAGACAGCTCCGGGGCTATGTTTTGGGGCTGCTTCGCAGCCCAACGCGGGGCAAGCCCGCTCGCCACAGGGTACTTATCGCCAGTTTTACCTAAAGGCCTTGCGTGCTTTCAGCCACGCTTGGGTAGCTTCCAATTCGGCCGAATAAAGTGGCAGGTATAGCCATTGGGAATCCGCTCCAGATAATCCTGATGCTCCGGCTCCGCCTCCCAAAACGGCCCCGCCGGCTCAATCTCGGTCACAACACGGCCTGGCCACAATTTCGATGCATCCACGTCCGCCGCCGTGTCCTCGGCCACAGCGCGCTGCTGCTCGTTCAGGTAATAAATCGCCGAGCGATAACTCGGCCCCAGGTCATTGCCCTGCCGGTTAGGCGTGCTCGGGTCATGGATCTGGAAAAAGAACTCCAGAATCTGCCGGTAGCTGATCACCGCCGGGTCGAACACGATTTCAATCGCTTCGGCATGGTTGCCATGGTTGCGGTAGGTGGCATTCGGCACGTCGCCGCCGGTGTAGCCGACGCGGGTGTGCAGCACGCCGGGGTAGCGGCGCAACAGGTCCTGCATGCCCCAGAAGCAACCGCCGGCGAGGATGGCGGTTTCGGTTGGTTTGGTCATGGTCTGCCCTTGCGTTCAGTGGATACCCGCCTAGTTATGGGGCCGTGTTGGCCAATAGCAAGATTCACGGTTTGTTACGCAGTGCGCCAGCACCTCAGGGTTTGAAGTTTTTCATCAGTTTGAACAGGTGGCCGGGCCAGATCCAGCGTGACTGGGGCGGGTCGCGAGTCTCATCGAGAGCGTCCAGAAAGGTTTTGTTGGGCACATCACCGTCAGGTCCATTCACGTTTGGACGCGGGAGAGTTGGATCGTTTGGCGGGTCCTCCGGCTTATAGACCCGATGGGTGGCTGCATCCAGCACGTAACCGGCGGCCTTGCCGTACTCAGTGAGGCTCCAGACACCGTCGATGACTTGGGAGACTGCCTTTGAGGGTGGAAGCTTGATGTCCTTGTGCGTGGTGGTGACGATATGGTCTGCAGTTTTGGCGTGTTTGAAGGTGGCGTACTCGCTGCCGAGTGGAGGTTGATCCGCGCCCTCGTCGGAGAATTTTTTCACCATACGTTCCAGGAACGGTATACCGCCGATGTGGGTGAACGCGCCCATGCCCGGGTTCAGGATGTGTTTCACAAAGCCAGGGTCAACACGGGTGCTGCTGAGCGCTGAACTGGTGAGTATGCGTGAGGCGATGGCCTCGTCCTCTGGCTTGTAATTGAACGTCGTCCAATACCCGTCTACGTAAAAGCCATTGGTGGCTATGTATTGGCGACCGTCGCTGGAGCGTCGATACTCGCCGAGTGCCCAAACCAAAAGATCAACGTGGCCTAAATCCGCACCTTCTGACTGTAGATATGCATACATATCCGCGACCAAGGCACGATCATCGAGGTTGAGGAAGTCGCTTGCTCTTTGAAGGGCATTCACTGAAGTGGCCGGTGGAAGGGCGACGGGGGGTTCTCTACCGCCAAACACGCGCGAAATCATGATCTCACGGCCGACACTGGCAGCCTGCCCCGAACTAGAACCGCCTGAAGGCTCCATCGACTTGGCCGTTTGCCACGCCACCCTTCGCTCATTGACCGTGAAGGCGCCGCCGTTGTCGCGGGCGATCAGGTTGAGTTGATCTCGCCCGAGTCCCTTGAAGGGGTTGCTGTCATGACCGTTGAGGAAACCAGTCGCTTGTCGCGCACGGGCCAGGAGTTCCGGGTTATTGGCCGTTGGAAGCTCTGCGTCGTGTTGTGCCTTGTTGGCGAAATACTGTTCGTCGGTGATGGGTTCGAGGGGGTTGGCGTTCTTTTGGCCCGTGGGCGCCTCCGCACGCTGTGCCGCATCACTCAATTGACGCGCCAGGATTGAGACGGTCGTGGTGCCGTTATTACTTGAAGCAATGGGCGCATCACGTTCACCGCCATCAAGCGAGATAGCGGACGGAGTAGCACCGCTGACGGAATCGCTTGTCACGCGACTGTTGGACGATGGCGTATAAGGACTGATAGTGACCATTTGTCTTCACCTAGCCTCTATTAATCCGCCTGACTCACGGACATGGAATGCAGTGCGCCGGCACCTCAGGGTTTGAAGTTTTTCATCAGTTTGAACAGGTGGCCGGGCCAGACCCAGCGCGACTGGGGCGGGTTGCGGGTGTCGGCGAGGGCATCCAGAAAGGTGTTGTTGGAAGCATCACCGTCAGGCCCGTTCACGTTTGAAACCGGGTGAGTTGAAACGCTGCGTGGTTCCTCTGGCTTATAGACACGCCGGTTAGCCGCATCCAGTACATAGCCGGTGGCCTTGCCGTATTCGGTGAGGTTCCATACCCCGTTGACGACTTCGAAGAGGGCCTCGGAGGGGGGAAGTTTTATGTCCTTGTGCGTGGTGGTGACGATATGGTCCGCCGCCTTGGCGTAGTTGAAGGTGGCGTACTCACTGCCGAGGGGGGGTTGATCCGCACCTTCACTGGAGAATTTTTTCACCATACGCTCCAGGAACGGTATGCCGCCAAAGTGGGAGTACACCCCGATGCCCGGATCCAGGATGTGCTTCACAAAACCCTGGTCAACACGGCTGTTGCCGAGCGCTGAACTGGACAGTATCCGTGAAGCGATGGCGGCGTCCTCCGGCTTGAAATCGAACGTCGTCCAATACTCATCGACGTAATAGCCATTATTGCTAATGAGTTGGCGACCGTCGCTGAAATAACGATAGTCAGCGAGTGCATAAACCAATCGGTCGACGTGACGTAGATCCGCACCTTCTGAATGTGCATAAGCGTACATATCCGAGATCAAGGCACGGTCATCGAGGGTGAGAAAGTCGTTGCGATTTTGAGTGCCGTTTTCAAAGGTCGCGGGTGGAAGGGCAACGGGTGGTTCGTCATTGTGAAACATGCGCGAAATGAAGATCTCACGACCGTTAATGGGGACCAGCGTGGGATTAGAAGCGCCTGAAGGCGCCATCGACTGGACAGTTTCCCACGCCACCCTTCGCTCGTTAACCGTGAAGGCGCCGCCGTTGTCGCGGGCGATCAGGTTGAGTTGATCTCGCCCTAGTCCCTTGAAGGGGTTGCTGTCATGACCGCTGAGGAAACCGGTCGCTTGTCGCGCACGGGCCAGGAGTTCTGGGTCATTGGCCGTTGGAGTCTCTGCGTCGTGTTGTGCCTTGTTGGCGAAATACTGTTCGTCGGTGATGGGTTCTAGGGAGTCGGCGTTCTTTTGGCCAACGGGTGTCTCCGCCCGCTGTGCCGCATCACTCAGTTGACGCGCCAGGATTGAGACGGTGGTGGTGCCGGCATTACGTGTAGAGAGGGGGGCATCAGCCTGGGCGTTGTCAGGCGAGACTGTTGACGGAATAACAATGCCGCCGGATTCATTCGTCACGCGACTGTTAGACGAGGAGGTATTAGGGCTGATAGTGATCATTAGTATTCACCTTGCGTAGGGCATGTGAATGGTCATGTAAAAGTTTCTTGCCTATCCAAATACCCGCAGCCAAATTCGCTGCGGGCATCACACCACACACTAATAGCTATATTTAATTGTCACAGCATCAACGCCGGCAGGACGAGCGTAAGGTGGAGCGCCACCCAATACCGTATGAAAAATCGTAACTTTTGAACCATGACCGAAGGGCTGGCTATTAAAATCCATCAGCACACCCGAAGAACTCGGAAAGATATCACGACAATCTTTTTCGGCACTGAAGGAGCGAAAGTAACACAGCTCAACCTTCTCACTGAGTGTCCCAGGATAGTATGTTGTACTCCACCGAACTTCTGATATCTGCTTGGGATACTGGAGTGTTCCTGATGGAATATCCGCAGCCAGCACACTAAAGTTTGCGAATTCACGACTTGGCACAGTATTAGAATTAGACAAAACCAATACGGGAGTTGGCGCCACCGTTTTAGTAAAAACGCCCTCCGCCGCCAACACCACATCCTTTGTAAAAACCGCCAACACAACACACACAACAAGCCAAACTTTACTAATGCTTTTCGAGCTCTTCATAATCTTCACCCTAGTTCATAAGTGAGCACCTGAGGTTCCAATCATTCCAGCAGTAGGAATCACACCACTACCCTTGCACGATTTTTCAATTCAAGTAAGGCACTCACTTCCTAAAATCATGCAGTCCCGCTCCGTCATACTTGGAAGTAGGACTTTGTCAGTAACTTCCTAGTCCCGTCTCCCCTCTATTAAAACCCCCTGTTCCAAGGCATGATGCCGCCCTCACATCAAGGACGATAAAACCGTGAAAACCACCCTCACCGCGCTGCTGTTGATTGGCTTGGCGATGCCTGCATTCGCCGATACCAAGCCCATCGGCTTCAAGAACATCAACGTCCCTGATGCACAACGCCCGCTGCAAATGGTCGTCTGGTACCCCGCCGCCACCGCAGCTACGCCTGAGTTGATCCGCGATGACGCCGTGTTTTTCGGTGCCTTGGCAGTGCCCGATGCGCCGGCAGCGAGCGGCGAACATCCGTTGGTGGTGCTTTCCCACGGCTACGGCGGCAACTGGGGCAACCAGGTGTGGCTGGCCAGCGCCCTGGCCCATCAGGGGTATATCGTGGCGGCGGTCAACCATCCCGGCACCACCAGCAAGGATCGCAGCCCCCAGGCCGCTGCGCAGTTGTGGCAACGGCCCAAAGACCTGAGCCGGGCCATCGATGCGGTGATCGCCCAGCCGACGCAGTTCGGCACCGTGGCAAACAACCGGATCGCCGTGGTCGGCCACTCCATCGGTGGCTGGACCGCCATGGAAATCGCCGGCGCGCGTTTCGACCCGGACCTCTTCGCCCGCGATTGCAATACTCATCCCAAATTGGGCGGCTGCATCGGCTACCAGCAGATCAAGCCCGCCGCGACCCCGGCGGCGAAGGCCCAACTGGCCGCTGACCTGCGCGACCCACGCGTCGGCGCCGTGGTGACCCTGGACCTGGGCCTGTCGCGCGGCTTCACCGACGCCAGCCTGGCCGCACTGCCGGTGCCGGCGCTGGTGATTGCGGGGGGCGTGCCAACGGAAGATATGGACCCCAACCTGGAGTCCGCCGACATGGTCAGGCGTATGCCAAAGGCCTCGACCGAGTATGTGGAGATCAGCGACGCTACGCACTTCAGCTTCATGTCGATCTGCAAGCCGGGCGGCATGGCGTTGATCGAAGAAGACTCGCCGGGCGATGGCATGATTTGCCGCGATGGCGAGGGGGCTCGGCCAAGGGCGGTGATTCAGCAACAGGTGCTGGATCTGATCACCGGTTTTTTGGGGCGGACAGCGGCACGGCGCACGGCGGCCGATTTTTAGCTGGTATCATCCCGGGCCTGTACAACCCGGGTAGAACCACATGAACCGCCAGAAAAAACTCCAGCAGCTCTTCAAGGAAAAAGCCAGGAAGGCCAACGCCAAGTTGGCGCCGAAGAAGAAGGACAAGTACATCAGCAAGGCAGACCGGGAAAAGCTCGCGGCCGAAGCCGCTCTGGACCCAAGCCTTTCCCCGGAAAGCTGACTCAGCAACCGCTCAACGCGACCTGCCGCCGCTCGCCCGCAAAGAAAAATGGCCGCAGCCGCACGCCCACGCTGTTGCCGATAAACGCCGCCACCAGCCACACCCAGCCATGCAGGCTGCCCGAGGCGATGCCACTGAAGTACGCGCCGATGTTGCAGCCGTACGCCAGGCGCGAGCCGTAGCCGAGCAGCAGGCCACCGATCACCGCCGCCACCAGCGAGCGCGCCGGAATCTTCAGGCTGGGGGCGAAACGCCCGGCCAGGCCGGCGGCCAGCAGCGCACCGAGGACGATGCCGATGTCCATCACGCTGGTGATGTCTTCCCACACCGGCGCGGCCAGGGCTTTGGCGTTGCCCGGCATCTGCCAGAACGCCCAACTGGCCACGTCCACCCCCAGGCCGCTGGCGACTTTAGCGCCCCACAGCGCGAATGCAGAGGTGATGCCCCAGGGCCGTCCCGCCAACGCCAGGGTGGCGTAGTTGAGCAGGGCCAGGCCGATGGCGCCCCACACCAATGGCCATGGCCCACGCAGGAAACGGCGCACGCCTTGATGCTCACTTTTCACGCCCTCTTCCAGCTGACCATGACGGCCCTTCTCCAGGCGTATGGTCACCAGCGCGATGATCGCGAACGCCACCAGGCTCAAGCCCAATGCCGGCACCACGCCAAAGCTCTTGACGATGGACACCGCCGGGAACGCCGGCAGCGCAAACCACCAGTCAACATGGTGCGTGGCGATCAACGAACCACAGATAAAGAACAGCAAGGTGACCAGCATGCGCGCATTACCGCCGCCCACGGTGAACAGCGTGCCCGATGCACAACCGCCGCCCAGCTGCATGCCGATACCGAAGATAAACGCCCCGAACACCACCGACACTCCGGCCGGCGCCACCAGCCCGGTCACCGGCTGCCCGAACAGCGTGCCCGCCCCCAACGCCGGGAAGAACAGCAGCACCGCCAGCGCCAGCATCACCATCTGCGCGCGCAAGCCGGCGCCACGCCGATCATTGATGAACACGCGCCAGGCCGAGGTGAAGCCGAAGGCGGCGTGGTAGAGGGTCAAGCCCAGTGCGGCGCCGACCACCAGCAACAGCACCTGGCGCGAGCCAACGCTGTTTTGCAGGAACAGGGCGCCCAGCACCAGGATGATAAAGGCCACCAGCGGCGCGACGGGCTTGCGCGCGGGGGTGTGAGGCAGAGAGGTACTCATGGGAAGTCTCGGTCTGTTTGAATGGAGTAGGCTGCGAGGGTGGCGAGTATAACCTTGTGTGTAGATAATCCTGGGAGGCGTGTGGCCTGACGGCGCCCCTTTCCTCCATCAGCCGGTGACCCCGTGGCCAAAGATATCGAGAACCCTTGCGTTTCCCTCTGCCAGCTCAGCGGCGACCTCTGCGTCAGTTGCGGACGCACCAAGGATGACATCCGCAAATGGAAACGCATGAAACGCCCGGAGAAGATGGCCGCCGTACAGCGTGCGACACAGCGCCTCAAGGCGTTGAAGAAAGCCAGGTGAGGCCGTTCATGCATCTGTGGTGAGAGCGCGTCTGTGGTGAGCGGGCTTGCCCCGCGTTGGAGTGCGCAGCGCTCCTTTTTTTTTGGGGCCGCTACGCAGCCCAACGCGGGGCAAGCCCGCTCGCCACAAAATAAGCCCGCTCACCACAGAGGCCCGCTCACCACAATTGGCCCGCAAGATCGCGGATCAACCCCGCCCCACCGACCCCGACACCGGAAGATCCCCCAGCAACTTGAGCCCGGTGCTCTTCACAAACGTCGCGTAGTCCATCGGTTTCTGGATACGCGTCTCGGCATTGGGTAGCACATAGGCCCAGGCACGTTTGCTGGAGGCGTCGTACACCAGCTTGAACAACCGCGTCGGCACCCAGACCTTGTTATCGCCGATGGTGCCGTAGCCCGGGTCGAACAGCGGGCCTGTGAACACATACACATCGCCGCCGGCGCGCACGGCAAACTTGCGTACGTCGGCCTCGACCTTGCTCCAGATCTTGCGGTTGTTGGTGGGTTCCTGGGGCACCATGTTCGACAGCGCGAACGACTGCGCCATGGCATTGGCATTCGGTGCATCGGCGGCCGGGGATTGATGCCCACGGTCCACCGCCGGGTGCTGGGCGCGGTAGTCGCTCAACTCGGCGCGACCGGCTTTGGGGATACGCGGGTCGGCATAGAACTGGTTGGTGCGTTCCTCGCCCTTGGCGTCTTTCAACAAGGCGGCATTCAGGCGTTCGACCACCACCAGCGGCGTCTTGCTGGTTTGCGAGTAGAGCACCGCAAAATGGTCGGAACACAGTGCCAGGGGTTTCATCGCGGCCGGCACCGTGGCGGGGTTGATCGGTGCGGCGGGGAACAGGTCGGCACAGCTGTCGAAGGACAGTTGTTTTTCCTGTTTGGAGTAGAGGTCCGGCAGGCTGCGGGCGTTGGCCCCACAAGACAGCAAAACAAAGGCGGTCAGCCCAACGGCAATTTTGCGTAGGTACATGCATTAAATCTTCGAAAAGGAGTGAAGCGGCTGGCTCCGGCGTGCGGAGCCAAGTGGATGATATTGCGAGGATTATTGACTAGCAGATGTGAGATTAGTGCCCGACCGCTGTAGGTTTTCCCGCAGCCCGCGCGCCTGGTTTGAAACCATGGGCATGGGCGCCCCAGGCAATCGCCAGCGACACGCCGATCAACAGCAGCATCGCCCACGGAAACGAGGCCACGCCCCAGGTCTCCAGCAGCACCCCGCCGACCACGCCGCTGCCGGCAATCGCGCTGTTCCAGGCCACCACATTCAGTGACAGCGCCACGTCGGCGCCATCGCCCGCCGCATCGGCCAGGGCGGTTTGCAGCAGGGTCGCGGCACCGCCGAAACTCAGGCCCCACACCGCTACACCGATATAGACCACTTCCGGCCGGTTGCCGAAAAGGCCCAGCCCCAGCGCGACGATCGCGAACACCGCCAGGCTGACGAGTACGGTCTTGCGCAATAACGGCTCAACGAGCCTGGCCGTGAGCCAGATCCCCGCCAACGCGGCCACCCCGAACACCAACAACACCAGGTCAACCCGCTCTGCCAACCCCGCAGGCGCCACGAACGGTGCGATGTAGGTGTACAGAATGTTGTGCGCCAGCATCCAACTGATCACCACCGCCAGCACCGGCCGTACGCCCGGCGTGGTCAGCACCTGGCCCAGTGACACACGTTGATGGGCGGGCTGGGGCGCATAGTCCGGGACTTTCACCAGCACCCACGCAATCAACACCAGACTCACTGCCGACATCAGGCCAAACGTGGTGCGCCATCCCACCAACCCACCCAGCCAGGTGCCGAGCGGTACACCCAATGACAGCGCAATCGGCGTACCCACCATCGCCAACGCCAACGCCCTGCCCTGCTGGTGCGGCGCGACCATGCGCCGGGCGTAACCAGCCAGCAGGCTCCAGGCCAGACCGGCCGCTACGCCGGCGAAGAAACGCGCTACCAGGGTCACGCCATAGTGGGACGACAGCGCGGTGATGGAGTTGAACAGCAGAAAGCCGACGATGGTCAGCAACAACACATTGCGCCGGCGCCAGCCACGGGTCGCGATGGTCATGGGGATCACTGCCAGCACCGAGCCCAAGGCATACGCGGTGACCATCTGCCCGGCCATCGACGGGGATATCGCCAGGCCGTCGCTGATCAGCGGCAACAGGCCGGCGGGCAGGGTTTCGGTAACGATGCAGATGAAGCCGGTCATGGCCAGGGCGAGCAAGGCGCCGATGGGCAGGCGGTCGGATGACGCCGATAAAGTGAGTGAGGGTGTCACGGAGAACTCCTTGAGCGAGACTTAAATACTGATCGATACAAATGTTGCGGCCGAGCACAGCGCGTTGTCAACGACTTATGTATCAACTAGTATTTATCTCGCTTCCCCACCGGAGATCCGCCATGGCACAGATGGGCCGCCCCCGCACTTTCGACCGCGACCACGCCGTAGACCAGGCCCTGCACCTGTTCTGGCAGCATGGCTATGACGCCACGTCCCTGGCCCATCTCAAGGCTGGCCTGGGCGGCGGTATCTCCGCGCCGAGTTTTTATGCCGCGTTCGGTTCCAAAGAAGCCTTGTTCGACGAATGCGTGCAGCGTTACCTGGCGACCTACGCCCAGGTCACCGAATGCCTGTGGGATGAAAGCCTGTCACCGCGTCAGGCGGTTGAAACGGCGCTGCGCCGATCGGCACGCATGCAGTGTGAAGACGGGCACCCCAAGGGCTGCATGGTGGCACTGGGTGTGATGAGTGCACCGAGCCCGGAGAATGCGCGGGTGGCGAATGGGTTGACGCAATCACGGCTGCGCACCCGGGCGGGAATTGTGGCCTGTGTGCAGCGCGCGATACGTGCAGGGCAATTGCCGAGCACGATTGACCCGGCGGTGATGGCGACGGTCTTTGACAGTTTCCTGCAGGGCGTTTCGATCCTTGCGCGCGACAACGTGCCCCACGCCAGCATAGACGCGGCGATCAGCCAACTGCTGCTGACCTGGGACATTGCCGCGTCTACGACACCGCCCATTCGTCCCGACACTGCATCAGGAAATCCACAAACGCCCGCACCCGATGCGGCATATAGCGCCCATGGGGATACAGCAGGGTAAACGGCCGTGAACGCCCGCCAAACGGCTGCAGGACTTCCACCAGGCTGCCGTCAGCCAACTCCTGCTCGACGATAAACTTGTAGGTCTGGAACAACCCCGCCCCATGCCTGGTCAGGGTCACCCCACCCAGCACATCGTCGGAGCAGCTGTACCCCGCCTCCCCCGCATACTCCTGCGCCTTGCCGTCCACCTGGAACAGCCAGGCGATGCGCCGGCCATTGCTGGGCAGTTCGTACTGGATGCATTCATGGGTGGGCAGGTCTTCCAGCGTCTGTGGGATGCCGGCACGTTTCAGATAGGACGGTGCCGCGACCACCACCAATTCGGCGTCTTCCAGCAGGCGCGCAATCAGCGATGAGTCTGGCTGGGCGCGCACACGGACCGCCAGGTCGTAGCCTTCGGCGACGAAGTCGATGTTGCGATTGCTGATGTGGATATCCACCGTCACCTGCGGGTACAACGCACGAAACCTGGGCAGCAGCGGCAGCAGACGATGATGGGCGTAGGTGGTGGGAATGCTGATGCGCAACAGGCCCGATGGCACGGCTTGCGCGCCCATCACTTCCTGCTGGGCTTCCACCAGCTGGGTCAGGGCCTGGCGGCATTGCTCGAAGAAAGTCCGGCCGCTGTCGGTGAGGCGGATGCTGCGCGTGGTGCGCACAAACAGCCGCGCGCCCAAGCGCTCTTCCAGGCGGGAAATGCTGCGGCTCACGGCCGCCGGCGTGACACCGGCAACCTGCGCGGCGGCGGTGAAGCTGTTGGCCTCGGCGGCGAGGCAGAATAGTTCGATACTGCCCAGCTGCACATCTTCGAAATGGCGCTTCATGGTCGCTCCCTAAAACAACAGCCGCGAGAAATTGCAGCACGCCTGTGCCAGTTGCGCCACCTCTTGATTCAGCCCGTATTGGCGGTCCACCCGGTGCAACGCCACATACTGGATATCCGGCAGCGCCGGCTGGGTCACCAGCGCACGCAGGGTACCTTGCTCGATCAGGTGGGACAGGCAGGCCACGGGCAGGTAGCTCACGCCGATCCCCGACAACGCCAACCCGGCCTGCACCAACAGGTTGTGGCTGGTGAGGGTGCGCGGCATCTGCACATGGTTGGCCGCCAGCCAGCGCTCGTAGATCATCCCGGTCCCCGACTGTGAACCTTGGGTGAGCACGGTGTAGCTGGCCAGAGTCTCCAGGCTGATGGGGTCGACATCCGGGATCAGGTCAGGGGCGCACATCCAGGCGTTTTCCACGCATTGCAGCGGCGTACTGTGAAAACGCGGGTCGCTGTAGACGTCAGGCACGATGACCAAATCCAACTGGTCGCTTTCCAGTTTGCGGAACAGCTCGCTGCTGAGCTCCACCGACGGTTCGATCTGCACCTTGGGGTACATCTGACGCAGCTCTTCGACCAACGCCGGCAGCCAAGTGAGTGCGGTGAGTTCGGTGACGCCCAGGCGAAACCGGCGCACCAGCACCTCACGGGCACTGACCCGTTCCAGCAATTGGTCGCGGCTGTTGAGCAGGTCACGCGCGTAGTCCAGCAGCTCGCCCCCCTTCTCCGTCAGCCGGGCGTTACGTTTGCTGCGGTCGAAAATCTCCACGCCGAAGGTGTCTTCCAACTCCTGGATACGCTTGGAGATGGCCGACTGCGACATGTTCAACTTGTTGGCCGCTGCTTCGAAGCTGCCCAGTTCGGCGATCCAGTACAGCGCATCGATTTGCTTGAACGTGATCATGGCAGGCTAATCATGAGAAAAAGCGATGCTAACACATCATAAAATATCGCTAAAACTCTCCGATCATCGCTCATAAGATCTGGCCATAGCCCGTCGCTATCCAACGATTCTGGAGATTTGCCATGTCCTTGCCCGGTTCACGCATCCTTCCCAACGCCCCCATGGCCTCGGCCGAACTGGTCAAGGCGTTCGCCCAAGTGGTCACCCCGCACATCAGCGACAACCTGGGCCGGCACATCGGCGCACGCGGCCTGACGCGCTACAACCGCAGCGGCAAACTGGTGGGCACGGCGATCACGGTGAAGACCCGTCCCGGCGACAACCTGCTGATCTACAAGGCCCTGAGCCTGCTGCAACCCGGCCATGTGTTGGTGGTGGACGGCCAGGGCGATACCAACAATGCGGTGATCGGCGAGTTGGTCAAGCTCTACGCCCAGCAACGCGGCTGCGTGGGGTTTGTGATCGACGGCGCGATCCGTGATGTCGCCAGCTTCGACGACACGCCTTGCTACGCCCGCGCTGTGGTGCACACCGGGCCCTACAAGACCGGCCCCGGTGAAGTGAACGTGCCCGTGTCCATCGGCGGTATGCTGGTCAACCCCGGTGACCTAGTGGTGGGTGATGAAGACGGCCTGGTCGCGTTCTCCCAGGCCGACGCCGCCGAAGTGCTGCGCCGCGCCGCGCAACATGCCGACCATGAAGAGGCCGTCAAAGCAGAGATCGCCAGCGGTGCCGTGCGCCAGAGCTGGATCGACAAGGTACTGGACAACGCAGGGCTGGCGTCATGAGGCACTGGTTGTCTGATCGCGTCCTGGGCATCGCGCCCTCCCCCAGCATCGCCGCCAACGCACTGGTCACCGAGTTGCGCGCCCAGGGCCGCGATATCGTCAACTTCACCGTCGGCGAGCCGGACTTCGACACCCCGGCGCATATCCTTGCAGCGGCCAGCCAGGCGATGCACAGCGGCGACACCCACTACACGCCCACCACCGGCACCCTCGCCCTGCGCCAGGCCATCTGCCTCAAGCTGCAACGGGACAACGACCTGGCCTACGGCCTGGATGAAGTGGTGGCCGGTTGCGGCGGCAAGCACATCATCTATCACGCACTGGCCGCCACGCTGAACCGGGGTGATGAAGTCATCGTGCACACACCCTATTGGGTGTCGTACCCGGACATCGCACGGCTCAACGATGCAACACCGGTGATCATCCCCGGTGATGAAAGCCTGGGTTTCAAGCTGTCGCCCGACGCCTTGGACCAGGCGATTACCCCGCAGACCAAATGGGTGATCCTCAACAGCCCGAACAACCCCAGCGGCGCGGTCTACAGTGAGGCCGAGCTGCTGGCGCTGGCCCACGTGCTGCGGCGTCATCCACACGTGCTGGTCATGGCCGACGAAATCTATGAGCACTTCGTCTACGGTGAAGCCCGGCACGTGCCGCTGACGCGCCTGGCGCCCGACCTCAAGTCGCGCACGCTGATCGTCAACGGGGCCTCAAAAGGCTACGCCATGACCGGCTGGCGCCTGGGGTTTGGCGCAGGTCCCGCCTGGCTGATTGCAGCGATCGCCAAGCTGCTGTCGCAAACCACCACCTGCCCCAGCTCGTTGAGCCAGGCGGCTGCTGTCGCCGCGTTTGCCGGAGACCAGGCACCCATCGCCGCCATGCGCGAGGAATACCAGCAACGCCGCACACGCATGTTGGCTTTGCTCGCGGACATCCCCGGTTTGAGCTGTACCCCACCAGACGGCGCGTTCTACGTGTTCGCCAATGTGAGCGGGCTGATGGGCAAAGTCACACCGCAAGGCGGTCGCCTCGACAGCGACAGCCAACTGGTGGACTACCTGCTGCGTGACTACAGCCTGGCCACAGTAAGCGGCGCAGCGTACGGCATGTCGCCCTATGTGCGCCTGTCCTTCGCAAGCTCGCTAGAAGTGATCGAAGAAGGTTGCCGACGTCTCAAGGACGCGTGCCACGACCTGCGCTGACCCGCCCTGCTGCACCCGGCGGCCAACGGACGGCCGCTGTTTTGACTGCCTAGAACAACAACTTAAAAATCATTGATCGCAAATGAGGCATTCCCATGCACACGCCCCGTATCGCGCTGGTCTGGCAAATCATGATCGGCTTGCTGGCCGGCATCGCCATTGGTGCCCTGTTGCACCGCTTTCCCGAATCCCGGCCGTGGCTGGTGGACAATCTCCTGCAACCGGCGGGCGATATTTTTATCAAGCTGATGAAAATGATCGTGGTGCCCATCGTGTTTGCCTGCATGGTGGTGGGCATTGCCGGGCACGGCGACGGTAAATCCCTGGGCCGTATCGGGGTACGTTCCCTGGGCTATTTCTTTTGCATCACTACCCTGGCAATCATCGTCGGGCTGGTGCTGGGCAATCTGCTCAAGCCGGGCGCCGGTACGGAGTTGTCGAGCCTGCACGCGGCAAACATCACCCTGCCCACCAGCAACGGCGGTGGGCATAGCCTGGGGCAGATCGTCGTCGGCATCATCCCGGATAATGTGATCAGCGCCATGGCCCAGGGCAGCTTGTTGTCGGTGCTGTTTTTCGCGGTGATGTTCGGCCTGGGCGTCGCGCGCTTGCCCGCCGAGCGCAAGGACCCGGTGGTCGCACTGCTGCGCGGCGTGTCTGACGCGATGTTCAAGGTCACGTCGATGATCATGGCCTACTCGCCCATCGGCGTGTTCGGCATGATCGCCGTGACCGTGGCCAACTTCGGTTTTGGTTCGCTGTTGCCGTTGGCGAAGCTGATCATGGTCAGTTACGTGTCCATCGCGTTCTTTGTACTGGTGGTGCTCAACCTGGTGGCGCGGCTGTGCGGGATCAATCTGTTTGCCTTGATGCGGCATATCAAGGATGAGCTGATATTGGCGTTCTCCACCGCGAGTTCGGCGTCGGTCATGCCGCAATTGATGAAGAAGCTGGAGACCTACGGGGTGCCGCCGTCGCTGGTGAGCTTTGTGGTGCCGGTGGGCTACTCGTTCAACCTCGACGGCGCCTCGCTGTTCCTTGGCATCGGCACGCTCTTCGTGGCGCAGTTGTATGGCATCGATTTGAACCTGGGGGATCAGGCGCTGCTGGTGGTGACCATGGTGCTCACGTCCAAAGGCGCCGCAGGCGTGCCGGGGTTCATGTTCGTGATTCTCTCGGCAACGCTCGCCAGTGCCGGGTTGCCATTGGAGGGGATTGCGTTTATTGCCGGGGTGTATCGCTTGATGGAAATGCCGACCACCGCACTGAACGTGCTGGGCAACGCGCTGGCGCCGTTGGTGATTGCGAAGTGGGAGGGCCGGGAGGTGCCAGGGGCTCACCAAAGAGCACCTACGCGGTAAGTTTCCTGATGATGTGTAGGACTTGCCTGATTCCGCCGGCTCGGCTGGAACCTGCCGCTTTTTTTCGCTAGATTCCTCCCCAACGCATATGGGCAACCATGTGCCCACCTTCCGAGGCCCGTTGCGAGAAATCGCACGGGCTTTCGTGTTTCTCATGGATGGGGAAATCGAATTTGGTGCAGTACATTGCTTATCTGGATGAGTTTGGGCACGTGGGCCAATATGTCTCGCGAAAACACCCGATGTACAAGACCAGCCCTGTATTCGGGTTAGGCGGCATGCTGATTCCCGCCGAAGAGGTGCGCGAGTTCGCAATCTATTTCTACAAGCTCAAATGCCAGTTACTCGCCTGGGACCTGAAACACAAAAACCCTCATCACTTGCCTGCCTATCAATGGGAAAAGAAAGGCTCTGCACTTTTTACTGTGGGTAATGTGCGCAAATATCCGGAGCTGCGAAGATCCTCATGTCGTTTGCTGAGTCATATCCAGAAAATTGGCGGACACGTTTTCTACACGGGTGAGCACAAATCTATCGAGCCCAGGGAACACGACTCGACCGAGACCTTCAAGCGGACGCTGTTACAGTCAATCCGCAAGATTGATCGCTTCTGTACGTTGAACAATGCCTCGTTCATCGTTCTGCTGGATGAGCAGAAAGCAGGCAATGAATGGCGCGAACGAAACGTAGAAGCCTGTACCCTGGCGATGTTTGAAGATCCAGCAGAAAAATGCCGCACACTGATAGAGCCTCCGCTTCAAGGTGAGAGCTATCTGTTTCAAACGTTGCAATGTGCTGACTGGCTGTGCGGATTGATTGGTCGGCTGACGACGTTTGCTGTCGCTCCTGAGGAGTTCGAAGACTGGCAACTTTTCGATATGTATTTTGCGGCACGCATGGCTGACGTGACCCTGCCGAGCAGTGGTCTGGACGGTAAAAAAACGGCCAAAGCCAAAGAGCAATTCGCTCAATTAACAGCAAATGGCTGTTAATCATTGGGCCAAATAAAGGCGCTCCTGAGAGCGCCTTTATTCAGTTCAACTCACTGCTCGCCGATGGATTTCACATCCGCCTTGGCAGCGCCACCAATCGCAATGCGTTTTGGCTTGGCTTCCTCCGGTACCACCCTGAGCAGGTCGATGCTCAGCAGGCCATTGGCAAGCTGCGCGCCCTGCACTTCGATGTGGTCGACCAGGCGGAACGACAAGCGGAACGCGCGCTGGGCGATGCCCTGGTGCAGGTAGGTGATGCCCTCATCGTGTTCGCGCTTGCCGCCGGCGACGGTCAACACGCCTTTTTCCACCTGGATTTCCAGGTCATCCTCCACCAGGCCTGCGGCCGCAATCACGATCCGATAATGATCGTCACCGTGCTTTTCGACGTTGTGCGGTGGGTAGGTGGTGCCGGCCTCGCTGCGAAGCGCCGATTCGAAAAGGTCGTTGAAACGGTCAAAGCCGACGGAGTGACGGAACAGTGGGGCCAACGAAAGAGTAGTAGCCATTGCAAAATCTCCTGAGGTTTCTCCAAGTGATTTGATACGCGACCCGCATTCGGCATCGCGTAAAACCTAAGTAGGTTCGGGCTGAAAATTTTCAAGCGGCCCCACAAAATTTTTTTATCCGATGTGACGAGCTCCGGACGAAAGGCTGACACACCGGCGCGCCAGGACCGTCGTGGGGTCAACCAGGGCGACCCGGTGGGCACCGATCTCGAACACCTCACAATGCGCCAGCACCAACGGTAACTCGGTACACCCGAGAATCAACACCTTCGCCCCCTGCTCACACAAATGCTCCGCCGCCAGCAGCAACTGCTCGCGGCACACGCCCTCGGTAAACCCCGCCTTGATCCCCCGTTCGCCGTAGATCGCCTCCATCACCAGCGCCTGGTAATCAAAGCCCGGCGTGATGAGTTGCAAGCCGCAGCGCCGCGCGGCCTGGTGGTAGACCTGGCTTTGCAGGGTGCCGGACGTCGCCAGCAAGCCCACGGCCTGGCCGCTGCCGTGGGTGTGCACGATCCACTCCACCGTCTCGCTGAGCATGTTGACGATGGGCACGCGCAGGTGCGCCTGGATGCGTTCGACAAACGCATGGGCGGTGTTGCACGGAATCGCGATGGCCTGGGCGCCGGCGCTTTCCAGGCGTTTGCAGGTGGCGTACAGGGCCAGGGTCGGGTCGGTTTCATCACGCAGCAGGTTGGCGGTGCGGTCGGGAATCTGCGGGTTTTGCTCCACCACCATCTTGATATGGTCCTGGTCCTTGTCGGCCGGGGTATGGGCGACCACCTTGCCCATGAAATCCACGGTGGCCGCCGGGCCGACGCCGCCGACGATGCCCAGTTTGAACGGCGGCTGACGCGCCGGGCCATCGGCCTGGGTGGCGAACTCGGCGTAGATCTGGTTGATGTCGAGGGCGCTGATGCCGCGCCGTTGCAGGTCGCCGCAGACCAGCGACAACTCGGTCATGCCCGGCACAATCACCGTGGCGCCCTGCCCTTGCAGCGACAGGCACGCCTGGTACACCGACTCCAGCGGCACGCCATCGAGGTGGCCATCCTTGATGCCGTTGACGCCGTACATCGCCTCCATCAAGGCGGCCTGGGCGTGGTTCTCCGGGTAGACCAGGATGAAGTGCTGGCCGAGGTGCCGTTCAAACAAGCCGCCGTGGCGCACGAAGTCCGATGCGATCACGCCCAGGATGGTGCCGGGCGCGACGTGGCGGGTGATGTGCCGGACCAGCGCCTGCATCATGTCCAGCACCGGAATGCCCAGTTCCTGCTGGATTTCAGCGCGAAAGGTCTGGCTGGCGAAACACGGTAGCAGCACCGCATCCACCCCGGTGTTTTCAAAGGTCTTGCACACCTGGAACACATAGAACTTGCGCGCGGTCATGCTCGCGTTACGGTCCAGGGGCAGCAACACATCCTTGAACGGATGCTGCTCAAACAGGAAGTGATAGCGGCCCTGGTCCTCCAGCACGGCACGGGACTTGACCAGCTTGTAGAACAGATCGCCGCCCGCCAGCGAACCGAGCCCGCCGACGATGCCCAGCCGGGAGGTGGGGTTCATGCGTGCGCACCCTGCGGCAGTTCAGCGGGGTCTTCCGCGCTTTCGGATTTGGCTACCACCGCCGTGGCGATGCTGTTGCCCACCACGTTGGTGGCGGTGCGCGCCATGTCGAGGAACTGGTCGATACCGATGATTAGCAACAGACCCGCCTCGGGCAGATTGAACATCGGCAAGGTCGCCGCCACCACCACGACCGACGCCCGTGCCACCCCTGCCATGCCCTTGCTGGTGATCATCAGCGTCAGCAAAATCAGCAGTTGCTGGGTGAAACTGAGGTCGATGTTGTAGGCCTGGGCGATGAACATGATGGCGAACGCCTGGTACATCATCGAGCCGTCGAGGTTGAAGGAATAGCCCAGCGGCAGCACAAAACTGGAGACCCGCTTGGGCGCGCCGAACTTCTCCAGCGCCTCCATGGTTTTGGGGTAGGCCGACTCGCTGCTGGCCGTGGAAAACGCCAGCAGGATCGGCTCGCGGATCAGCTTGCCGAGGGTGAACACCGAGCGGCCGAGAAACAGATAGCCGGCGGCGAACAACAACACCCAGAGCAAGGCGATCCCCAGGTAGAACTCGGCAATCAGCTTGGCATAATCGGCCAGCAGGCCCAGGCCATTGGTGGTGATCGCCGAAGCAATCGCGGCGAATACTCCGAGCGGCGCGAAGGCCATCACGTAGTCGGTGATCTTGAACATCACCTTGGCCAACTCGTCCACGGTGTCGGTGATGCGCGTGTAACCGGCACGCCTGACCCCGGCGAGGGCGAAGCCGAAGAACAGCGAAAACACCACGATCTGCAGGATCTCGTTGTTGGCCATTGCCTCGGCAATGCTGCGCGGGAATACATGGCTGATGAAGGTCTTGAGGCTGAAGTCGCCGGTGTTGACCGGCACCGCTGCCGTCGCATGTTGCACCACCTGCATGTTCAGCCCGGCGCCCGGTTGGAACAGGTTGACCAAGGCCATGCCAAGCATCAGCGAGACCAGCGACGCCGTGACGAACCACAGCATCGCACGCAAGCCGATGCGCCCTACCGAGCGCGAACTGCCCATGCTCGCGATGCCGCCCACCAGGGTGGCGAACACCAGCGGCGCAATGATCATCTTGATCATGCGCAGGAAAATATCGGTGACCAGCGAAAAGTATCCGGCCAGCTCCTTGGCGGCCTGCTCGCTCCCTGCATAGTGGTGACACGCCCAACCCACCAGCACGCCCAAGGCGATGCCGACTGCAATTCGACGGGGGAGTTTGTTCTTCTTCACAGGTGCGGCCCTCAGATGGCTTTTGTTGTATGGAGCGGATTCTAGGGACGCACCCCGGCGGCCATGATGAGTAATCCGGCTAACCCCATGCGCTTTTGGAATAGTTTGCAAAAAGCCCAGCCCCGGCTACGCGCGGCGACATACACTCAGGGCTCATCGCCTGGAGAACCGGCATGCAGATCAAATGGTTGGACGACCTCTTGGCCATCGCCGAGTGGAAGAACTTCTCCCGCGCCGCCGAAGTGCGTTGCGTGACGCAATCGGCGTTGTCGCGGCGTATTCGCTCACTGGAGGAATGGGTGGGCGTCGAACTGGTCGACCGTGGCACCTACCCGGTGCAACTGACCGCCGCAGGCGCCGCCTTCTGCAGCGAAAGCCGCGACGCCCTCGCCGGCCTGATGCGCCTGCGCGCCAGCCTGCGCGAAGTGGAACGCATGCCGGGGC
Source organism: Pseudomonas sp. FBCC-B1565 (assembly GCF_059133265.1). Lineage (NCBI taxonomy): Bacteria > Pseudomonadati > Pseudomonadota > Gammaproteobacteria > Pseudomonadales > Pseudomonadaceae > Pseudomonas > Pseudomonas sp. FBCC-B1565. Next base: position 2,020,977 of record NZ_CP101438.1, on the reverse strand, counting down.
GCTCGATCCAGGTGACCGCCGCGCACAGCCTGTCGATGACCTTCCTGCCCAAGTGGCTGACGCAGTTCCAGCGCCAGACCGAGCAGTTCAATGCACGGGTGGTGGCGGCGAATATTCATGACGCGGTGATTGCGCTGGAAGAAGGCAGTTGCGACCTGATGATCGTCTACCACCATCCCCTGGCGCCGATCCTGCTGGACGCGCAACGCTTCGGCAGCCTGGCCTTGGGGCATGATGCGTTTATCCCGTTGTGCGCACCAGACAAACGCGGCCGACCGCTGTATCGCCTGCCGGGGAGCACGGGGAAGCCTGTGCCGCATCTGGCTTACACCGCCACCACGTTCCTGGGCCGCGTCGCAGAAATCGTGATCAAGAACGGCCCTGCGCCCGCCGTGCTGGAGCGCTGCTACGAAGCCGACATGGCCATGCTTTTGATGCGCATGGCCATTGAAGGGTATGGGGTGGCGTGGTTGCCGCAGAGCGCGGTGGTGGATGAGTTGGAGCGTGGGCTGCTGGTGCGTGCGGGTGGCGAGGAATGGAGTACGCGGTTGGAGATTCGCTCGTACTGCGCGATTGAAAACCAGAACCCGACGATGAGGAAGTTGTGGCGCACGCTCGAAGGGTTGCGCTGACGTTAATGCACCTGCGGCATCGCCATTCGCAAACGCTGGGCCAGTAAATCGGAGAACGCTTGCGCCAGGGCCGTACGGGGGACATCACTGCGAAAAACCAGGCCGAATGAGTACGGCAAAACCGGTAGAAAAGGCCGCGTCACGATCGGCAAGTCCAAGAAATCATTGGCCAGCAATTCATTGATGATCGACACGCCGATGCCCTCGGCGACGAACGCGCAGGCGGCACCTGCCGAATGCACTTCCATACGCACGTTGGGAAGAATGGACGCCTGCCGAAACACCTGGTCAAGCTCCGTGCGCAGGTTGCGCTGGCGGCCCAGCAGCACCAACGGCACACCGCGCAAATCACTCACCTGGATAACGCGCCTTGCGCACAGCGCGTGCGCTTGGGGAAGCACGCACACGCCTTGCACCTGCAACACCGGCACCACGTCGAAGCCCGGCAATTCGGTGGGCAGACGCACAAAGGCAAAATCGACGCTGCGGTCCAGCACCGCACGCTCAAGCGCATCGTAGGAGCCAGTGACCAGTTCGATCACAAGGTCATCGCGGCCCTGCATGAATTCGGCCACCACACGGGGCAACCATTGGTGGGTCATGCTGGTGGGCACCGCCACGCGCAGCAGCGCCCGGCCTGCGTGACCCAGGCGCAGATCGTCGGCCATGCGCTGGACGCGTTGCATGTTGTCGACCAGCCCCGACACCTCCGGCAAAAACGCCTCGGCCTCGGAGGTCGGCGTCAGCCTGCCCTTCCTGCGCAGGAACAAGGCAAAGCCCAGTGACTCCTCGAGCTGGCTGAGCAAACGGCTGATGGCCGACTGGGACAAGCCCATGCGCGTGGCGGCATCGATGGTCGAACCGGTCGACATGATGGCCTGGAAAGCTTGCAGTTGTTTGAGATTCACGCTCGGGCTCCAAGCAGACACGACTGGGCGCAGTTTCCGCTGGCGACACCTGCGGCGTCCAGCCTTACAGCCCTACCAGAGCTTGATGTCGTAGGTCAGGTACAGGCGGTTGTAGTCCCAACTGGTGAGCACATTGGAGCGGTACGCCGTGTTGCGAAATTCTGCCCCCAAGCCTTTGAACGTGCCGTCCTGGATCACGTACTTGAGGCTGGTATCCAGCTCGTGCTCATCGGCCGGTTTGCCGGAATACTTGGCGTCGAAACCTTTGTAGTAGCGGACCATGAAACTCAAGCCCGGGATCGCCAGGGCGGAAAAGTCATAGTCGTAGCGCAGCATCCAGGTTTTCTCATCCTCCAGGATGAATTTGCTCACCCCCGGACTGGTAAAGGACGTGGTGGCCGCACCATTCAAATACGGCAATGCGGCGTCACCGGACAACTGCTGATAGCCACCGCCGAACGTGTGCCCGCCGAGTCGATAACTCAAGGAGCCGCTGAACATGTCGGCGTCCGCAGCACCGTTATAGGCCGCCCCCGTTTCAAGACTGTTGTAATAACGTACGTCCGTCGTCAAGTGACCCGGCCCGACAGCTACTTTATGCACAACCCCGAAAAAGTGCTGGCGATAGAAGTTTTCAAGTTCACCGTAGTAATAAGACAGACTGATGGTTTTATTCAGTGCATACGTACCACCCGCAAAATAAAAATCACCGTGCTTCGGGCCTTTGTAACCGCTCGGTATCAGATCGACGTTATCGCTGGAGTTACGCAACTTTGATTGATCCAGTCGCCCACCTTGCACAAATAGATGTTCGATACCGGTGTATTCAAACTGCGTGCCTTGGAACGTCTGTGGCAGCAAACGCCCATCGTTGTAACTGACCACCGGGTTCTTGGGCAACAACGTGCCCGTCTTCACCACGACATCGGCGAAACGCAGCTTGCCGGTCACGCCGAGGCTGGAAAAATCACGCGCGGCGCGGCCATCATCCTGCACTGGCAACAGGCCTGTACCGGCGTGTGCAGGGCTGGAGTCAAGCCTCAGCCCCAGCAGGCCCAGGGTGTCGAGGCCAAACCCGACGGTCCCGGGGGTGAATCCGGAACGCATCGTCAGCAACAACCCCTGTGCCCATTCGACACGGTCGTTGCCGCCGCTGCGGTTGTCATGATTGAAAGCGTAATTACGCAACGCAAGGTGGCCGGTGGAATCCTCGAGGAAACCTTCGGCGCGCACGCTTGATATACCAGGCACCATTAAGCTGGCGCACAAAAGCCCGCCGGTCGTTATAAACGCACGCATATTAAAGCCCTCAGCTGTGTTTTATTTTTTGTGGCAGAGAGTAAGAAAAGTTGCTTGACCAAGTATTTCCTGGCCGATGCTCCTGAGTGTTAATGACCGAAACGAGTAAACAACGCTATCGAATTAAAACAGGGGCGACAAGCTTATGACAAACGCGCATCAGGCTATGACAAATAACCCGACGACACCTGGAAACGCATAGCCCAATACGCGTCCGTCATAACATTGTGAGGTATTTATGATTGCCCTACTGTGCCGTTGTAGCCGTTGGCTATCCCCATAAAAAAAAGATGAGAGCACCGCTATGTCATCCACTGCGCCAACAGTCACCGACACCGCGCCACCCAAAAACACCCGCCAACTCAACCCGGCAATCATCTTGCTGAGCATTGTGTTCCTGGCCATGGTGCTGACTTATGTGGTGCGCTCCGGCCAGTTTGAACGCCAAGACGTCCGTGTGATTCCCGGGACCTATCAGGTACTGGAAAAAGACACCTCGCTCAGCCAACTCTTCGCCCTGCCGCCGCGCTCGGCGAATAAAACCGTGGCACAACCGGTATCGCTGGCCGAGACCTTTCTGGCCATTCCCCTGGCCATCGAGAAACGCGCCGGGCTGATTTTCATGGTGCTGTTCATCGGTGGCATGTTTGCCGTGCTGAACAAGACCGGCACCATCGATGCCGGCCTGGACCGGCTGCTCGGCGCCACCAAAGGCAATGTCTACATCCTGGTGCCAACCCTGATGCTCGCATTGTCGGCAGGCAGCACCTTCATGGGGCTGGCGAAGGAATACATCATGTTCGTGCCGGTGATGGTGGCCATGGCAAACCGTCTGGGCCTGCCCAACATCGTTGGCTTGGCGATCGTCGCGCTGGCGGTCAAGACGGGGTACATGGGCTCGATTTCCAACCCCATCGCGCTGTCTGTCGCACAACCCCTGGTCGGGCTGCCGGTGTTCAGCGGGCTGAGCATGCGCATCGTCGCGTACTTCATTTTTGTCACGCTGGCCGTCGGCTACATCCTGTTCTACATCCGCCGGAGCGGCTTCGATACCTCGGCCACGTTTTCCCATTCGGGCAAAAAACTCTCCGCGCGGCATACCCTGAGCCTGATCACACTGGGGGTGGGCGTCGGCTTCCTGGTGTACGCCTCCAACACCTGGCACTGGAAGTACCCCGAGCTGTCCTCGTATTACCTGGCGCTGACCATCGTCTTCGCCGCCATCGCAGGCATGAGCCCGAGCACCACGGCAAGCACCTTTGTCGAAGGCATGAACAAGATGCTCATGGCCGGCGTGCTGATTGCACTGGCCACGGCCGTGGAGTCGATCCTCGCCAGCGGCCAGGTGCTGGACACCATCGTGCACGGGCTGTCGCAGATCATCGGCCAGCACGGCCAACTGCCTGCGGCGTTCGGCATGTTCTTCGCGCAGATGAGCCTGGATGTGGTGATTCCGTCCACCAGCGGGCAGGCTGCGGTGACGATGCCGATCTTCGGTCCACTGGGCCAACTGGCCGGCGTGAGCCCGCAGACCACGGTGTATGCCTTCTTGCTGGGCAACGGCTTGACCAACATGATCACGCCCACTTCCAGCGGCCTGCTGGTACTGCTTGCTGCTGCCAATGTGGGCTGGGTGCAGTGGGCGCGGTTTGTGCTGCCGCTGTTCCTGATCTGCACGGCGGTGGCGTTGCTCCTGCTCGCCTGCGCCGCCCTCACCGGCTATTGAATTCGACTGACCAAGGCTTTGTCATGACCCTCCCTGCATTCGAAAACATGCACATCGTACGCAACCAGATGATCACCCTGCGCGATGGCGTGCGCCTGGCCACTGACATTTATCTACCGCTGGGCACCGGCCCCTGGCCGGTTGTCATCGAGCGCACGCCCTACGACAAATCCGGCCCCTCGCGCTCGGAAAAACGCCTGGACGGGCTGCACCTTACCCGCGAGCAGATGGCCGCAGCCTTTACCGAGCAGGGCTTTGTGGCGATCTTCCAGGATTGTCGCGGGCGTTACCGTTCTGAAGGTGTGTTCACCAAATACATCAATGAAGGCGAAGACGGCTACGACACCTTGCGCTGGATCGTCGAACAGCCCTGGTGCAACGGCCATATCGGCAGCATGGGCTTGTCCTATGCAGCGCACACGCAGATGGCGATGGCCTGCTGCAATGCGCCGGGTCTCAAGACCATGGTGCTGGACTCGGGGGGGTTCGCCAACGCCTACCAGTGCGGCATTCGCCAGGGCGGCGCCTTCGAACTCAAGCAAGCGACCTGGGCCTACAAGCAAGCCCAACAAAGCGCCGCCGTGCAGGCCGACCCGCAGTTGCGAGAGGCGTTGGCCCAGGAAGACATTCTCGATTGGTTTGCACGCATGCCGTGGCGCCCAGGGCATTCGCCATTGCGCCATGTACCGGAGTATGAAAACTACCTGTTCGAGCAGTGGTCCCACGGGGACTTCGATCAGTACTGGAAGCAACTGGGTATCTACGCCGAAGGTTTCTACGAGCAGATCCCGGACATCCCGGTGTTGTTCATGTCCAGTTGGTACGACGCCTATGTCAGTTGCACGCTGGACAACTTCACGGCGCTCACCGCACGCAAGCAGTCACCTCAACGCCTGATCATGGGCCCGTGGCTGCACGGTGACCGCAACATCAGCTACAGCGGCAACGCCGAATTTGGCAACGCCGCGCCTTTCGACGGCAACCTGGGCGAAGACTGGTTGAGTTGCCGAGTGGAATGGATGCAACGCTGGCTCAAACCAACCGAAGCCGAACGGCGCGCCACTCATCAGGTCGATGTGTTCCTGATGGGCGGCGGCAGCGGCCGAAAAAATGCGCAGGGTCGGCTGGAGCATGGCGGGCGCTGGCTCAAGTCGCCGTGTTGGCCACTCGCGGGCAGCCAACAGCTGAACCTTTACCTGACAGCACAAAGAGCCCTTTCGCCGCTTGCTCCTGTGGGGGCGCCCAGTTCATTGAGTTACTTCAGCGATCCCGCCCACCCGGTACCGACCATTGGCGGCTCGTTGACATCGGGCGCTCCGGTGTTTGTGGGCGGCGCTTTCAACCAGGTCGAAAGCCCGGACTTTTTCGGCACTCGGGGTGACCACTCGGCACTGTGCGACCGAGATGACGTAGTGAGCTTCGAAACCCAACCGCTTGAGCACGACTGGGTGGTCGCCGGCCCGGTGAAAGTCGAACTGTGGGTGCACAGCAGCGCGCTGGATACCGATTTCACCGCCAAGTTGGTGGACGTCTATCCGCCGAGCGACGATTACCCACAGGGGTACGCCATGAACATCACCGACGGGATTTTCCGGTGTCGCTACCGGGACTCGTGGGAACACCCGGCTCCGCTCACGCCGGGAGAGCCGTTCAAGGTGGTGATCGAACCCTTCGCCACCTGCAACCTGTTCAAGCGTGGCCACCGCCTGCGCCTGGATATCGCCAGCAGCAACTTTCCGCGCTTCGATGTAAACCCCAACAGTGGCGAGGCCGAAGGCATGGGCGAGCATCCGCAGGTGGCGCGCAATACCGTGCATATCGGCGCCGGGCATCCGAGCCGTTTGATACTCACGGTCGTGGACAACGCGCTCTCGGAGGCGGACCAACACTGATGCGCTAGCCGATTTCCTGCCGAAACCGCATTGACATATCGGTAAATCTCGATATCCTCGCGCCATGGACCTACTCGACATATTCAAAGCCCTCTCGAACCGTACTCGACTCGACATCCTGAAAGGTTTGAAGGACCCCGAAAAGAACTTCCCCCCGCAGGATGAAGGGGACGTTCATACCGTGGGCGTCTGCGTGAGCAGTATCCAGGAAGGCGTCGGGCTGTCGCAGTCGACCGTGTCGGACTACCTGGCAACGCTGCATCGAGCGGGGTTGATCGAAACCCGCCGCATCGGGCAGTGGACCTATTACAAGCGAAACGAAGCAACCATCAGCGCCCTTGCCGAGATCATCGGCAAGGAGCTGTAATTTTTTGCCCCAGGATATCGAGAATTCCCGATATCCCTTTTTACCGAAACCTACGGCTATTGAAACCTACCGCTATTGAAACCCACGACTACTGAAACGAGGTAATGCAATGAAAGCGATGATGCTTAAATCATTTGGCGGCCCGGATTCGTTCGAACGCTGCGAGGTGCCCAAGCCGGTACCGCACACGGGACAGGTGCTGGTGCGGGTTCACGCAACCTCCATCAACCCGCTGGATTACCAGGTGCGACGTGGTGACTATGCCGAGCTGGTGCCCCTCCCCGCCATCACCGGTCATGACGTGTCCGGCGTCGTCGAGGCCGTAGGCCCGGGCGTGACGAACTTCGCGCCAGGCGACGAAGTCTGGTACACCCCGCAGATATTCGACGGCCCCGGTAGTTATGCCGAATACCACGTGGCGGCCGAAAGCATCATCGGTAAGAAACCACCTACGCTCAGTCACCTCGAGGCGGCAAGCCTGAGCCTGGTGGGCGGTACCGCATGGGAAGCGCTGACCGTGCGTGCAGCACTTCGGGTGGGGGAAAGCATCCTGATACATGGCGGCGCGGGCGGCGTCGGGCATGTGGCAATCCAACTGGCCAAAGCCATCGGCGCCAAGGTGTTCACCACCGTGCGTGAAGCCAATATCGAGTTCGCACAGCGCATGGGCGCCGATGTGATCATCGACTACGAAAAGGAAGATTACGTTGACGCGATCCTACGGGAAACGGGCGGGCGCGGCGTCGATGTGGTGTTCGATACCATCGGCGGCAACACGCTTTCACGCAGCCCCGACGCACTCGCGCAACTGGGCCGCGTGGTCTCGATCGTGGACATAGCGCAACCGCAGAACCTGGTACAGGCCTGGGGCAAGAACGCGAGCTATCACTTTGTGTTCACGCGGCAGAATCGCGGCAAGCTGGATGAGTTGAGTACGTTGGTTGCGCAGGGCCAATTGCGGCCGCATGTAGGGGCTGTCTATGCGCTGGCCGATGTTGGACTTGCCCATGCTCGGTTGGAGGGTGCTAACAACGGTATCCAAGGAAAAATCGCGATTGCCGTCGTGCCCGCTCAGGAAACAACACCATGATTTACGAGATCGCCGTGCTGCCGGTTCACAAGGAACACATCGACGCGTTCAGGCGGACCTTTGCCGAGGTGGCGCCGTTGCTGAGTCGTGCCAAAGGCTACCTGGGCCACATGCTCGCACAAGGGATCGAGACGCCTGAGCGATTCAACCTGATTGTGCGCTGGGCGTCGCTGGAGGATCACACGCCGGGGTTTGAAGCGAGTGAGGATCATCGGGTGTTTATGTTGGGACTGGAAACATACTTTTCGGAGGAACCGCAGGTCTATCACATTGAGGGGGCGGCTTTTAGCGCCTAGAGAAATCCAAGGCAAAAAAAAGCCTGCATCGCTGCAGGCTTCTCTTTATGTCGCTATCTGGCTCCACGACCTGGACTCGAACCAGGGACCCAATGATTAACAGTCACTTGCTAGCTGTTAGGCGCACTGGGGCCACGACGAAATGTGGCGCAGAAAATAGGTTAGCTGCATAGCGTGGGTCGCATTAATGCGTCACGCCAGGAAAGTTAGTCGTGTTGGGTGGGCTTGTCAAAGCAGGACGTTTCAATGACCTGTAGGAAAAGGGGTCGCGCGCTGTCAGCTACTGAGTAACCTTTATGCATCACTTAATTTTCTGACTAACGTAGCCGCCATTAGCTTCAACGTTCTGCTCTCTACCTCAAACCCCTCATCTAGAGCACGTATGACCTGCGCCCTGTCAAGGATATGGTCAGCCAAAAAAACTGATTCAATTGACTCGATTGCATGAATGACAACCGACTCATCTTCAGTTTTTAGAAGCGACAGCAAAACGCGCAACGCCTGCTCATCATCCGAGTCTCCGAGAGACTCCGCACACCGACCTCGCCAGACTTCAGACTTTGCCAGAAGAGTAGATTCAAGTTCGTTCCAGCTTGAATTATCAAACTGAGAGACCTTGGAGGTCGCGATATCCATTCCTACATCCGACCAATAATCTTCTGACCCTATTGAATCCAATAACAACTCATAGTCTTTAAACACATTTCGCCTATCAGAATTTGACTCCTCAGGGTCAGACCCCATTTACAGCTTCATTTACTGCTCTCAACCCACCCGAAGCCCCCCATCAAGAGAGGGACTTTCCCAAAGCCAGCACCGGCGGAAAGTATCGTATCCGCCCCTCGGTAACCCAATGGGCCATCGCCTCCTGCCAACCCTGCCGGGATCCCTCAGGGTCTGACCCCGTTTACACTCTCAGCGCCATAACTATACAAACCTTTCTTAGCCATCTAAATAAACGACTGCAGAAAGCACTCACGCGTTGCTGGACAATCAAAAAAACTTCAAATTACTCCACTTCAATATCGCAATCATAAGCCTCTGTTAACGAATAAAAAATCATACAACAATTCATAATTTGAAATCGAAACGCGGAGCACGTCGGGGACAACACCATGCCCCCGCAAGCACCCAGTCCTGGTTCGTAGCAAACCAAACCAGATCATTTACCTCTAGAAGCTCGTCATCCGCCTGCGTTATTCCAGATAATAGAACAGGTAAATCGGCATCAGACGTCAAACTTGGTTTTAACCTCTCCTCCACGCGCATAAGTCATCACAAACGAATTCCAATTTTCACCACGCTTGGTGGCGCACTCTCTCAACTCTTTCACCAAACGATAGATAATTGCTCCATTGTAATCCGTTTCTGCATCCGTCACACGAACCCCTTCTTTCTCGACAGTAAGAACCGTCTCCATATACCCCACACTCACTCTTACCTCATAACAAAAAGAGTCATAGCCATCCACGATACCAGCATCTAGCAACTCAAAAATCTGCTTCACCAACTGTAGGTCTTGAGTAACCACTATATAATCTCCTGAATCTTATGGGCTGCATTTTCAAACATAACTTTTTCGGACTTTCCATTTATCGTATAGGTCACTTCCATGCTGTCAGGGCGTGGCAACCGCGGATCCTCACGATAAAACTTTATCGTCGTCGGCCCTACCTTTTTACTAAATAGGGGTCAGACCCTGAGAGATCCAACTCGCATTCACACACCATCACGAATTTCATAGGCAACCCATTTAGCAGCATCTCCTTCAGCTGTATAAGCCCCACCGATTCCAGTTTGCGCATACTACTTAGTGTTCGGAGATGTCGTGATATCACCGACCGCGTCAACAATCTTCTCTCCTGACCAATCTTTAGGAAAAACGGTGTTCCCTTCCTGGTCTGGCCACATATATCCACCACTGCCTTGATTATCTCCGCACAAAATATCTTGCTTTGCTTCAGGAGAAACAATGTCAACATAGTCCTTTCCAAGTCCTTTTGGACCTACTCAGGAATAATTTTCAACTCACTCCATAGTGGTTTCAGCCCTAAACTTTCCATATATGTCCCATAGTCGAAAAAGGCCCTAACCCCAATGTCTTCGTATAAAAACCATGACGCCTCGCACTCTTGGCATACGAACAAGCAAGTGTCGTTAGCTATGATTTTAGCCTTTACAATATCTCCCTGCTCACACCTTGGACACAACATATAAAACCTCTCTATTTAACAGGATAGGCCGTAATGACCTGATTGGTCCCAGGCCGAACAATAATTTTAATACTCGTTTCTCCCGAAGTACCAATCGCTCGGCCCATCGGGACAACATATGCACCCGGATCATCTACTACAGGACTACCTTTCTTGAGCCATGCTTCATCGACAGCGCCTAAAATCTCTTTTCTGTCCATACTAAAGACGCTATGTGTTGTCTTGGCCGGATTCGGCTCCGCATGCTCTAAAACATGCAAAACTCTGTTTCCTTGAACCGATCCTTGTCCATAGTCTAGACCGGCTGGAGTTGTCCAGGTCCGGGTAGATTTGTCAAACGTTAGCTCTACTGCACCACCTGTTACTTTTGGACCTCCGATAGGCGCTTTCGACGTTGTCATGCCGGAGAGACCGCCGTCAATAGCAAGTCCTATACCAACACCAGCTGCCGTGCTGGCTGCTGCGTTGCCTTGAATTACAGCAGCGCCGCCGCCCTGCATGATATGAAGGTTGTCCAAGTAACCTTTAAGACGAAGTTCCTCTGGAATTTTCAGAACCGAATTCCAGGCTGCCTCAATATCGGTAGCTGCGCAGCTCGGGCAATTCGCCGCCCCCATTGCCCAAAGTGCTGTCTTGGACGCGCCACTAGCCATGCCTTCTAATGCAAAGGCAAAACCTTCCTGGCTGCCGCGACCCTTTGCATCCAAAACTTCACGCATGTAGCGAATGTCAGTGCGATAGGCTAGTGGGTCGACCAACGCGACATTCTTGAGCATCTTATCAAGAGCGGTCCTGTCCTTGAACAACTCCACTAAGCCCACACGCTCATCGTTGTAATCTGCCAGCGAAACCTTGAATAGGCCATCGTTCTTGAACTGCCTCAATTCCGCACGTAGGTAGTTTGCAGCTTTTTCCGTCTTACCCTCGGTCAATATGCTGTCCCAGCCACGATCCACCATGGCAGCTGCGGTACGCAGCAACTCTTTCTGGGCCTGATCTTCGGTCAATCCATTCTGCGCGGCGAACCGTTTTACTCGCTCCTTATCACTGGCAAACTCTATCTCGTCCGGATGCAATTGACGATTATATTGAGTGCTATTTTGGGCGACCCATGAACCCGTTTGCAGGTCCTTCGCATCTCCGCCTCCCGCCGCCGCCGCAATGACACCTATCAATTGCGAATTCATGACTAACAACTTTTCTTTCTGATCGGGCTTCATGTCCTTATATTGCTTGGCCAAAACATCAATCAGGGCCTCGTTCAGTCCCGCCGACAGCGCCCCTGACTTAAAGTCACCGCCCGCGGCCTCCGCTGCCAAACCACCCATGACCGCATGCAAACCGATTTTAGATAGACCGCCCTCGGTCAAATCGAACTTTTTGCCAATATCTCCAACCAAATTGAATCCTGCGGCGGCAAATGTGTTTGCCAAGCTAGTCCGCAATGCGTTGTCAAACTGACTATTCCCCCCAAGTGCCCGGTCCAGCAATGTTGATGTTCCGTTCTGTAGCAACTGGTTAGCCCCGAATCGACCAATCCCCTCCAGGCTCGACAACCCACCTTCGGCCAACACCTTTCCAGCGTTCGGCAACGCGCCTTCTACCGCGGTAGTTGTTCCCGTCATTTTGCCGAACAAGCCTGCAGTCAGTCCTGCAGTGACTCCCGAAACGACATAGTCACGCAGCGCTCCCTTCGCGGTCACATCCTTGAGCACAGCTCCAAGGTTGCCGCCGTTATTAATAAAGCTGATCGTTGCATTACTTGCTGCTCCAGTAGCAATCGCAGTGAGCGCTACGTTAGCCCAACCAGCCGCTACCGTTGATCCCACTGCTGCCCCACCGGCCACTGCTGAAGCAGACGCCGTACCCGCGGCGGCCATCGCGGTACCTGAACCTGCTGTCGCTCCTGCGCCAATCAAACCACTTGCAAGACCTGCAGTGAAGTAAACCACAAGGATCGCGATAACTATCTGCGCACCAGCCCCTAATCCGGAGTGGCTGTATTTGTATGAATCATGCACCTCCTTGACTTGCCGCCAGTCCACATCCCCACGCTTTTCAACCTCCTTCAACCAGGCGAGTTGTGGGTCGGCTTGAACCATTGCATCTATTGACTGGCTGACGGTTTGCTGGTTGACCTGCTTAACATCAATGTGCAATCCATCGACGGCTTTGATAACGATTTCGCCTTGGGCGGTCATCTGGGTCTGCTTGAACGTCTCATCGGTGTTGCCTTTACCGCTCATGCTGTTCCAGGAAAGACTTGATTTACTCTTGGAGTGACTCTCCTGATGCAGGTCTTTCACCCCTTCAAACTCAATCCCACCACCGCTTTGCACAGTCAGGTCCTGATCGCTTTCCAGTTTTGCCGCCTGGTATTTTTGATCACCGCCGCTGATAAGGGCGATGTCGCCACCGGCTTTGACTTCGCTCCCGATATTCACGACTTTTGTCACTTCATCGTGCTGCGTCTGCTTTTTGCTTTTGCTCTTCTTCTTCATGTCATAGAGCGAATAGTCACTATCCTGCGCAGAAAGCAGACTCAGTTTCTCGCCAGCCACCAGATAAGCTTCGTCGCCAGCGGTTATACGGCTGGAGATCAAAGCCATATCATGGCCAGCGGTGAGGCGTACATCCGCGCCTGCGCTAACCAACGATCCAACTTGGCTGACATGGTCTTCTTGGATGGTCCTCTTCTTGCTCTTGCCGAAAGCGTGTTCCTCATTCGCGGCAGAGGCGACAGTCATGTTCTCTTTGGCATTCATGAAGATATCGCGCTTGGCGTTGATTGAGCTGGCGATCGCGTTCAGATCACGCCCCCCGTTCATCACCACGTCTCGCCCTGCACTGACAGAAGAAGTACTTTGAGTCACTGCGCTGGTACGCATACCCATGCCGCTGAAACCGGAATCAAGCGCTTTCGTTGCGACGATGTTGATATCGCGACCGGCGTCAATCAGAGTATCCCCACCACTTTTCAGGGAACTACCACTATTGGTGAAGTCACGTGAAGCTTTGATGGTCAGGTCGTTTGCCGCCTCAATACGCGCAGAATCACCGTAGTAACTGCGATTCCCCTCCCCCATGCCATACCCTGTCAGGCTGCGCTCATTTACCACATCCCCCGTCAACGCCGTCAGCGTTACATCGCGTCCAGCAATCACACCGCCAGACTGGTTAACGATGTTATTTCCCGCCAATAGATCCAGTCGGTTTCCTGCCTCAATCCGACCACTGTTGACAAGGTCATCACCTGCGGCCGCTGAAAGATTGTTACTGGCACGCAAGGTGCCTGCGTTGATGAGGTCCTTACCGGCAATCAAGCTGACGTCCTGGCCAGCAATCAATGCCCCGTTCGACGTCAGGCGCTGGTCGGCATTGGCTAAATAAAGCACCGGTACCAGGACTTTCTCGCCAGCCACCTCATGCTCTTCCAGCCAAACGATGTCATGCGTCAGTGCTGCAACCTGCGCGTCTGTCAACGACACACCCACTGATAGATCCAGGCTTTGCTTGCTGCGGATGGCGTTATCCATCAGGTAGCGGAACAGTGCATCGTCCGAGGTCTGGCCGTCGAGGAAGCGTTGACCGGTCCGAGCGACCACAGCTTGCTGGATCAGCCGCTGTTCATAGAGGCCGTCTCCGAGGCGCTTGGCGCTCTCGTCAGGGTTGTAGCCAAGGCCAGCGAGCAGGTAGTCCGAACTCATGAATTGCTTCAGGTCGGTCAGTGCGGGGTTGGTTTCGATCAGGTATTTATGTGGTTGGGAGGCGACGCTGCTGTTGGGCAAACCTTGGACGCGATGAATGGGTTTCGCTGCGCCAGGTTGAGTGCTGCCTGGTGCCAGCGGGGTCAGTACTGGAATGTTGATAGTGGCGCCGGCATTGGACGCGATGGAGTTATCACGCGCTCCGTTCGTATCACGTGCTGCCGGTGTCAATACAGGCAATTCGAGGTCCGGACGCGAAACCTGCGTGTGTGTCGCATCACCGTGGCTGATTTCAATACCAGTGGTACGGCCGGGCGGCAATGCACCGCTATCGGTATTGCCGGCGACGCTAATCGTACTGGCACTGCCACTGACGGCCCCGGCGTCACGAGCGGTCAGCGCGACTTGATGGACACCTGCTGCTTGCGCGGCATTATTTACCTGGAGGGTACGGCCGGAGACGCCGGGCGTTGATTGCTGGCGCTGCACCAAGCCTACGTTGGCATTGCCCAGCGTCCAGCTCTGCGAGCCAGTGTCGCCACTGCTCACCTGCCCAGTGTTCGCAGCTTGCCCGTTCAAGCGAAACAAGCCGTTTTTGCCGGTGGGCAAGGTGAAGCCTGGCAGGGCCACCGGGTTGACTTGCTGCAGGGCGAGGCCAGGTGGCAGTTCGCGGTTGATCGTAACCATCACCGCCGTGTTGCCGGTGACCTGGGTAGCGCCCACACGGGATGCATTACCGGTGACCGCTACGTTTTGACGTACCACGCTGTTGGTCAGGTTTTGTGTTGCGTTGATACTGACGGTACCGCCGGCTTGAACCACCGCACCCGCCGCAGTTGTGGAACCGATGGTGGTGCTATTGAACGGGCGAGCACTCAGCATTTCCCAGGGCCCGTCCGCAGCACCAATATTTGGATCGACGCTCTCACCCTTTGTTTGGATTCGTAATGTTCCATAAGTCGTGTAAAAACGAACAGCGTCTCGCCCCCCCTCAAAGCCAATACGTTTATAGGACTCAACGCCACTGCTGTTAAAGGTATGAACGGCAGGACTTCTGGAGTTATAGAGCGGGTCGTGAGTCCGGTTGTAGTTCATGACCGTGAGCATGAACTTCGCAATATTGGATGGGTTTAGTGAACCAAAGTCATAAGAGCGCCGAAGGCTGTAGTCACCTACCGATGCTCCTTCGTTGGTGAAATTTTTCAAGGTAAACGAGATGTTATTACCTGCAGTCAACGTCGAGGCTTTATTGATCAGATCCCCTCCGGAAACCAGGAAGTTTCGTCCGGCGGTCATGCTGGAAGCCGCCGAGTCTTCAACAACCTGTGACTTAAAGTTCTCAGCCCACACAAGAAAGCTTGGGCCCGATCCAGCAGTGGAAGTACAGCTGCTGCATTGCACACCGATGTAACTGGAAACGAGGCCGCCAGTAGTCTTGAATACGTCCTTGCGGTTTTCGATGTAGCCAGCGGCCAAGCTCAAATCTCCACCACTCTCTACCGTGGCCGAAATATTGTTGATCGACGTGCTCTGCCCGTTGTTGTCATCCTTGGCAATGCTCACATTCCCCAGGCCGTAAACATCGGCAAACCGGTTGGTGAACGTATCGGTGCGCAGCGCCATGTCGCCGCCGCTGAAAATCAGGCCGTTCTGGTTCAACAGGTTTGGCGTGGTCAGGCGAAGGTTGCC
This sequence comes from Pseudomonas sp. FBCC-B1565, assembly GCF_059133265.1. Taxonomy (NCBI): domain Bacteria; kingdom Pseudomonadati; phylum Pseudomonadota; class Gammaproteobacteria; order Pseudomonadales; family Pseudomonadaceae; genus Pseudomonas; species Pseudomonas sp. FBCC-B1565. The sequence continues at coordinate 2,005,158 of NZ_CP101438.1, read as the reverse complement.
GGTGCTGCCCAGCGTGCCGCTGTTATTGATCGCGCCTGCGGAAATATTCAGGTCCGTAGCCGAGGTGATCCGCCCTTCATTCGCCAGCGTCCCGCCCACAGCGATGCGGCTATTGCCGCCACCGGCGATGCTCGCGAGTTGCCCCACGGTCAATTGTGCGGCCGTGAGGTCTAGCGCCCCTACACTGCTGACTCGACCGCTGCCCTCATAACCACCCGTCAATTGCAGCGCCAGGCTGCCATCACTGGCGATCAGGCCATTGTTGATCCACTGACCGCCCTTGCCTTCCAGGCGTGAAGACGCCAGCAACTGCCCGGTTTCAGTCTGAGTGAAAGTGCCGACATTCACATTGAGGCGTCCTGCCTGGATGACGCTGCTGTTGGTCCAGGTGTCGGCATTCAGGGTCAGGCCGCCACGGGTAACGATGCTGCCACCGGCCCCCGTAACATTGGGCAGGGAGATATCAAAATCGCCCTCGCCGGTGTGCAGGAGTTGGCCGCCGGTGTTCTGGAAGGTCGTGGCTGCCAGGCCCAGGTTGGTGTTGGCGGTTTCGACCACGCCGTTGCGGTTGTCGAACAGGTTGCCGATCTGGAACTGAGTCTTGCCCGAGCGCGCCAAGGCACGTAGCTTGCCGCTCTGATTGACCAGGTCATTAGCCTGTAAAGTCAGTGTCTCCTCGCTTTCGATAATCCCCGAGTGGTTGCTCAATTGCCCACTAACGCCGAGGTCAATGCGCTTGGCGGAGATTTGCCCGAAGCTGTTATCCAACGAGATGCCGCGGGTTTGCAACGCGCCCTTGGCATACACCCCGCCATAGGCGTTAAGCAATTGATTGGCAGTGATAACGGCATCGCCGTCCTGGGCGGCGATGCGACCTTGCTGGTTATCGACGGTAAGCGCTGTCAGGTTCACGCGCTGGCCTTGTACTACCCCGCCTTTGCTTTGCCTAGCGCCATTGAGCAGACTGTCGCTCAATGTGGCATCCACTCCCCCCGCCACGCTGGCCACACTACCGCCCTGGTTGTTAAGGGTGTTGGCCTTGATCACGGTGTCGCCAGTTTGAGCCAGGAGCTTGCCGCCCTGGTTATCGATATCGCCGCTGACGTCGAGGCTCAAACCGCTCTGGCCCTGCACGACGCCGGTAACGTTTGAGAGCCCTGCGGACTTGATTTGCAGGTCGGCTTCCTGACTGTAGATCAGGCCCTTGGCGTCATTTTGCAGGATGCCGGTGGTGGTGATCGCCACACGACCTTTACCGGCGACAGTGCCGAGCTTGCTGTTGTCCAGGCCGCCAGCCAGTAAGGTCAGCAACCCTTGGCTGGCGATCTGGCCGCCCTGGTTGTTGATCTGTATCGCGCGCTGTAGCAACAGCGGACCTGCGCTGGCCAGTTTGCCGTTGGTGTTGGTCAGGGAACCGAGCAGGTTGAGGGTCAAGCGGTCGTTGCCGGCGACGGTGCCGCCGGTGTTGTTGAGGTCTGTGGCGGTGATGGCCAGGGCCTTTTGCGCGCTGACTGTACCGCCCTGGTTGTCCAGCGTGACCGCCTGCAGCTCGAGTTCGGCGCCGCTGTCGATCAGGCCAGCGTTGCCGTTGCTCAACTGGCCGGTGACGGTCAGGCTTTGCCCCGCGCCACTTGAGAGGATACCGCCGCTGTTGTCGAGACTGGCGGCAGTGAGGTCCAGCCGTCCCTGACTGGCCACCGCACCGGCAGCGGTATTGAGCAGAGCGCCGGTAAGACGCACGTCCACCGCGCCGTTGCGACTGGAAAGCGTGCCGTTGTTGCGGTTGTCGAGACTGTCGCCACTAACACTCAATCCCTGCCAGCCGGACAACAATCCATTCTGGTTGAGCAGTGTGCCTGCGTTGACAGAGAGCAATTGGCTGCTGATCAACTTACCGCCGCTGTTATCCAGGCTATTGAGGTTAAGCGTCAGGTTTTGCTGGGTGGAGAGTTCGCCATTCTGGTTATTGATGGCGTGCACACGGTTCAGCGCCAGTGAGCCCTTGGCGGAAATCAGCCCGTTACGGTTATCCAGTTCAGCGCCGTTCAAATCGAGGGTCAAGCCCTGCGCGCCGACGATTTGACCGCCGCCCAGCGTCAAGCCGCTGAGCTTCAAGTCCATCGAGCCCTTGGCGGACACCTCACCGCCGCTGCCAGTGCTGAGGTTGCCTGTCGCAATATCGAGGGAGCCTTGGCTGTTGACCAACCCCATGGCGGTGTTATCCAGCGCCATCGCGTTGAGGATTACGCGGCTACTGCCCAACAGATTGCCGCCTTGGTTATTCAGCAGGCCGTCGCTGGTCAGTTGCAGCTCGCCTCGGCCGGTCAATGTGCCGCCTTGGTTACCAATGGAACCTGCGTGCACATTGAGATTGGTGGCGCCGACCAGGCCCTTGATGTTGGCCATGGCCTGGTTGATTCGCAGTGTCAGGTCCTGGTTGCTCAGCAGCTTGCCGTTGCTGTTATCCAGGCTTTGTGCAGCCAGGGTAAAGGCTTGGTCGCTGGAGATTTCACCGCCCTGGTTATCGACGGTGGTGAGGTTTTTCAGCAGTAGCGGACCACTGGTGTTTATCAACCCGCCACGGTTGTTCAGTTGACCGTTGCCCAGGTCCAGGCTCAACCCGGCCTGGCTGAAGAGCTTGCCGGCCTGCTGATCGAGGCCAGTCACCGTAGCGTTCAGTGCCTTGGCACTACCAATGCTGCCACCGTTGTTTACCTGGCCAGCGACCAGGGTCAAAGTATCGCCGCTGTTAAGGCGACCGGTCTGGTTGTTCAGGGTGCCGGTGGTAACCGAGACCGGACCTTTGCCACTGAGAGTGCCCTGTTGGTTGCCCAGGTTGGCGCTGCGCAACACCAAGCTGGCGTCAGTGACCAGTTCGCCACCCTGGTTGTTCAGGTTATCGCTGACAACCACCTTCAGGCCTTGCGCGCTAGAGAGACTGCCCTTGGTGTTATCGAGGCTGCGTGCCTTGACGTCCAGCGTGCCTTCACTGCTCAGCAGGCCCTGGTTGTTGGTGAGGTCACCTGTCAGGTCCACCACCAAAGGTTGCTGGCTGAGCAACTTGCCACCGCTGTTGTCCAGCGCTGTACCCGTCAGTGTCAGGCGCTGGCCATTCAATTGACCGCGCGCACGGTTGAGTACGTTATCCACCGCCACGCTCAAGCCTGCGGCTGCGAACACCTGTCCGCCGTCGCTGTTGTCCAGACGTTGGCCAGTGATGCTCAGGTCGGCGTTGCTGGTCAGCTCACCGGTACGGTTATCGACGTCGCCCACGTCCAGCTTCAGCGCTTTTGTCGCGCCTACCAGGCCATTGCGATTGTCGAGATTGGCACCCGTAATCGTCAGGGTGTCAGTGCTGATCAACTGACCTTTATGGTTGTCGATGCGATTGGCGTTGACAGTGACCTTGGCCTTACCCGCCATTTCGCCCGCGCGGTTGTCTAGTTTTGCGGCGGTCAGCAGAACAGCACCGTCGCCAATCAGGCTGCCGCGCTGGTTGTCGATCAGGCCGTCAGCGCTGATCTCCAGGCCACCACGGCTGCTGATCAAACCGTCGGTGTTATCCACGCTAGCGCTATGCACATCGAGGCCGACCGCACTGATGCTGCCTTTGGCGTTGGCCAAGGCTTGTTCGATGCGCAGGTTCAGGGCCTGGTTGCTGATCAACTTGCCGTCGCTGTTATCCACGCTGCGTGCCGCGAGGGTGAAGGCGCTCTGACTGGAGATTTCGCCATTGCGGTTGTTCACGTTGCCGAGGTTTTTCAACACCAGCAGCGGTGCGTTGATCACCCCGGCGTTGGCCAGCTCTCCGTGATTCATGTCCAGGTTCATCTGGCTGCTGCTGAACAGTTCGCCGCCGCTTGCCTGGGTCAGGCTTGCAAGGTTTGCATTCAGCACGCCAGTACTGGCGATGCGGCCGCCGTTGTTGAGGTCAGTAGCTTGAATATCGAGGCTGTTGGCACTGATCACACGACCGCCAAGGCTGTTGTTGAATTGCCCGGTAGTCAGGGTGGCAGCGCCCTGGCTTTTCAGCAGGCCTTGCGTGCTGTTATTCAGGCCGGTGCTGGTGAGACTGAGCACCTGCGCAGACTCCACCACACCGCCCACGTTGAGCAGCTCACCGTCACTGGTAAGGGTCAGGTCACCGGCACTGGACAGGCTGCCGCCGCTGTTATCCACCCGCTGTGCGTGCAGTTGCAGGCCGCCTTCGCTGCTGATCTTGCCGCGCATGTTGTCCAGCCCGGCCGACAGTCGCACCGCCAGCGAGCGTTGACCGGCCAGCGTGCCTTCGGTGTTGTCCAGGCTCGCAGCATTGAGGTGTACATCCTGGGCGAACACCAGGCCCTTGGCCCGGTTGATCACCTCAACCATTGCCAGTTCCAGCGCGGTGCCGGCCAATACCTTGCCGTCGCTGTTGTCCAGGCGCTGGCCGCTGATCTCGGTCTTGAGCTGGCCGGAGATTTCCCCTACGCGGTTATCCACGCGGTCGACATTGAGTTTCAGCGCTTTTGTCGCGCCTACCAGCCCGCCGTTGCGGTTATCCAAGTCATTGCCGCTGAGGCTCAGGTTGCCCTGGGCGACGAGTTCGCCACCCTGCTGGTTCAGCACGCCGACCGTAGCGTCGAGATCAGCCTGGCTGGCGATACGGCCCTTGGTGTTGTCCGCGACGTCCAGTGTCAGACGTAACGGCCCAACGGCATTGACCAGACCGCCGTTGTTATTCAGGGATTGCCCGGTAAGGGTTTGTGCCTGCCTGCTGCTCAGCACACCACCGCGGTTGTCGAAGCTGCCCGCCTGAAGGGTCATATCGCCCTTGGACAACATGCGGCCCTTGGCCTGATTGTCCACAAGCCCCTCCACCTGCACCGTGACGCTGCCATCGCTGACCAGGCTGCCGGACTGACTGTTGTCAAGACTGGACGCAGTCACCAGCAGACGCTGACCGGCGCCGAGCGTACCGCCTTGGTTAACCAACGCGGCTCGGGTCGTCAGGGAAAGACTGACGTCACTCAAGACCTGCCCACTGCGGTTATTCAGCGTCATGGCGTCAATCACGCTGGTGCCAGCACTCGACACTTCGCCGTCGGCATTCAGCCATTCACCGGCCACAGCCAGGGTCAGGTCTTTTGAACTGTTGAGCACGCCTTGCGTATTGTCCAACCGCGCTGCCTGAGCACTAATCCCGGCTGCAGCGATCACGCCCTTGATATTGACCAGAGCCTGGTCAATGGTGAGGGTCAGGGCTTGATCGCTGAGCAGTTTGCCTTCGCTGTTGTCCAGGCTTTGTGCAGCCAGGGAGAATGCGTGTTCGCTGGAGATTTCGCCTTGCTGGTTGGCGACCGTGGAAAGGTTTTTGAGTACCAACGCACCGGGGGTGTTGATCAGGCCAGCGGCGTTGTGGAGTGCGCCATGGTTCATGTCCAGAGTCAGGCTCGCCTCACTGCGCAGAGCGCCCTGCTGATTCAACAGTGGACCATTGAGTACTATGTTCAGGTTGCGTTTGGCGTAGACGCTGCCCTTGAGCTGGTTGTTCAGACGGTCGAGGTTCAGTTGAATATCGCCGTTGGCGAGTACCTTGCCACCGGCACTGTTATCCAGCTGACTGCCGTTGAGCATAATGTCCGTGACGCTGGACACTTCACCGGCACGGTTGTCGAGGCTGTCGCCCCCCAAAGTCATGGTTTTGCCGGAGTTGATCAAACCGCTGCGGTTATCGAGTTGGCCGAGGGAAAGCGCCAGCTCACTCTTGCCGGTGACGCGGCCTTTGTTCTGGTTATCGAGACTGGCGGCCGTCAACTGCAACAGGCCGGCGGAAGCAAACAGCCCGGCCTGGTTGACCAACTGACCGGAGATCAACGCCTTCAGGGTGCCGTCACTGGTGAACATGCCACCGGTGTTGTCGAAGCTGGCAGCACTCAGGTCCGATGCCTGCCCGGCGACCATACGCCCGTTGCGGTTGCTGATCAGGCCTGTGTGATCAAGGGTCAGGCGCTTGTCGCCCTGGATCAAACCCTTACCGTTATCCAGTGATACACCGGTCAGTAAGGTGTTAGCGCCGAGGATCTCGCCCTGGCGATTGACCAGGCTTGTGGTGACACGTGCAGTCAGGTCATCGCGTGCACTGAGTTTGCCTTCGGTGTTGTTCAGGCTATTGGCTTGCAGGTCCAACCCGGTCGCGGCGACCAGGCCCTTGGCGTTGTCCAGCGCTTGAGCAATACGTACCAGCAACCCTTGCTCACTGAGCAATTTGCCGCTGCGGTTGTCGAGGCTGTCAGCCGTGAAACCCAGTGCCTGGGCACTGGAGATTTCGCCGCCTCGGTTATCCACACTGGTCAGGTTATTGAGTAGCAACGCACCTGGTGCATGGATCAAACCGCCCTGGTTGTTCAGGTGGCCGCCATTCAGGTCGAGGCTGACGTCACCGCCTGCGAAAATCCGACCGTCGTCGTGCTGGTCCAGGCCGCTGACGCTGGCATTAAGCGTCTGGCCGCTGGTGATACGGCCGCCTTGACTGTTGTCGACCTCACCGGCTTTAAAATCCAGGCTGACGTTACCGCGCATAGTGCCGTGCTGATTGTTCACCGGCCCAGTCAACTGCAGGTTGAGATGGTTGGCGAAGATCGTGCCATGACGATTATCGAGGCTGGCCAGTTTCACGCGCGCGTCACCTTTGGCGGCGAACAAACCGGTCTGGTTGAGCAGTTGACCCGCGATCACCGTGGTCAGCGCGTCGTCACTGATTAGCTTGCCAGCGGTGTTGTCGAGCGTGTTGCTGACAACATCAAGGCGCTTACCCGCAGCGATGTTTCCGCGAAGGTTGCCGATAGCGCTGCCCTTGATCGACAGCGCGTTATCACCCTGAATCTGACCATCATCGTTAGCCAGAGAGCCCACGGCCAACGTGGCGTCAGTCGCCAGCAGTTGACCCTTTTGATTTAGCAGTTGGCCGGCGGTGACCTCAAGACTTCCTGCGCTAAGGATCCGGCCCTGGTTCTGGTTGTCCAGAGTCGACGCGTTCAGTTGCGCATCGCGCTGAGCGCTCAACGTGCCACCCTGGTTGGCCAGGTTGCCCGTGTTGATGGTCAAGTCACGGCTGGCAATCACCGTCTTGCCGCTGTTGTCGATGCTTTGTGCTTTTAAGCGCACATCGCCTTGGGCATTGCGGCTGTTATCCGCATTGACGCCCGCTTCGATGATTCCGTTGTTGGTCAACCGCCCAGCAGCGTCCAGTGTGATGCTGTCCTTGGCCGCCAGGGTTTGCTGATTGGTCAGTGCGCCTTGGGTGGTCACCGACAAGTCAGTACCGGCATACACGGCGCCCTTGGCCTCTACGCTGGCTGCTTTGACCGCCACTGCCGTACCGGCCGAGGTCTGGCCCATGACCACATTGCCCGCCGCATCAATCTGGATATCACCACCGGCGACCATGTCCCCGGACAGTTTCACCCCTACGCCGGCCTCGGTCCCCACCAACCTGACCGCCCCCACATACATGCCGCCCAGCGCCGACGAGTCAATCGCCAGGTCCGGCGCCTTGCTGCCGTCCGCTGCACGCGCCTTGGCGTTCAACGTGCGCGCGTCCACATCGTTGCGCCCTGCCACGATGGTCAGTTTCTTCGCTTGGATCTGCGCGTTGATGGTGGTGGCACGGGTGATGATTTCGAACTGGTCGACGTTGCTAGCATTCAGGCCGGCGCCGTCAATAGCAACGCTGCCCTGGTCGACTTGGTAGCGAGTGATCTGGCCGTTTTCGATTACGGCCTTGCCGGTGGTCAGCGTAGCCTGTGGGGTGTTGATGAAGCCACAACCGTTGCAGGTGACACCGTACGGGTTGGCTACGATCACGTGGGCCGATTGCCCCGCCACTTCCGTGTAGCCACGCAACTGGCTGGGGCTGCCGCCGTTGACCTCGTTGAGGATCACGCTGGCGGCCATACCGTTGAGGTTCTGGTTGCCGAGGATGATCCCGCCCAACTGGGTCGACTGGGTCCGACCGGTCGCGTTGTTGAGGATCACGCCCTGCTGGCCAACGTTGTAATCCTGGAATTTGTTATGCGACAGCCCGTTGCCATTCGGCGCGGCAATATTGACGATCGGTACGCCATTGCCCGCTTGCCCGAGTGTGGTACCCGGCCCGCTCACTGCGATGCCATCCGCTTGAGCCAGCAGCGGCTGCCAGAACATGGCGTTAGCCAGCACCAACGCCAACCCGCGCTTGGGCAAGCCCAGGAAGGTAGAACGGCTTTTTACGGCCGCAGACGGTTGGCGCGCGAGGAAGGCGAACTGGCGAACATCCATGTCGTATCTCGATGCCCAAAGGGCGATAAAAAATTAAAGGAAAAAATCCATGCGGAAATAGATCGGCGCTTCACGTTCCGTGATCGGGTCCGGTCGTTCCAAAGAGTGTGCAAAGGTCACCGTGGCCGCGACGTTCTTGCCGCGTGCAAACAGTTCCAGGGAATTGCTGGTCATGCGCCCATGCTGTTCGGCGTTGTAGCGACCGTGGCGGATCACGCCTTGGTCGTAGCCGAGGCTGGTGCCGTATTCGTTGAACGCCGGCTGCAGCCACGCCCAGGTCACCGGGCGGCTCCAGCGCAGGTCGTTGCGCCAGTAGCCGCCGCTGTCGCCGGCCAGGCTTTGGTCCTTGTAGCCACGAATCGAGGACTGCCCGCCGAGGCTCATGCGTTGCGGGCTGAACAGCACGTCTTCGCTGCGCTGGCCGGTCATCAAACTGCTGAAGCTGAATGACTCGCCCCACAGCTTGAAGGGGTACAGGTAGCTCACCGTCGCGGTGTATTTGCGGTAGCGCGCATCGGCCTGGCCGGGGCGTGGGTTGTGGTTGGCCTGGGCGTCGAACGCGCCAATGCCGTCCTGCATGCCCAGGTCGATGTTAAGGAACGAGCCGCCAATACGCCGGCCATGGTTGATGCCGAACTGGGCTTCGCTGAGGCGGTTGCTGCTCAGGGCGAGCTTGCTGTCTTCGATGAAGTTGTTGGTGCGCAGGTAGGCAACGCCGGTACTGAGGGAGGTCTTGCTCAGGGCGTCGCGGTGGACGACCCGCTCCAAGCGCAACTGGTGGCTTTGGCTGTCACCGGACTGCTTGAAGTTGAAGCCGCTGGCCTGGGCCAGGGAGCGGTATTCAGTCTCGCTGTAGCTATAATTGAGGTTCCACCAGCCAAACGGCAGGTTGTAGTTGAGCATCGAGTTGCGTGAGGTTTTCTGGTGATCGCTGACGGCATCGTGGCCGCCACGCAGGGAGAGTTGGTCAGCCAGGCCCAGCGGGTTATCCCAATCGAGACTGGCGCCCCACTGTTGTTCGCCGGTGCTGCGTTGGCCGCCGTTGTGGCGAGATAGGCCCACGCGCCAAGGTTTTTGCGAGGTGTTTTTGACTAGCACTTCGCTGCCGCCGACGTCCTTGCCCGGGGCCAACTCCATCTGCGCCTGGTTCGATGGCAGGCGGTTCAACTGGTCGACCATCTGCTCGATTTCGCGCAGGTTGAGCAAGTCGCCGGTTTTGCCGGGGAAGGTCATGGCCAATTGGCGATCGGTGATACCGCTGCCCTCCTCGCTCTTCATTCCTTCCAGGCGGCCTTCAATCACCTGCACCTTCAGGTTGCCGCTGGAGAGGTCCTGTTGTGGCAGGTAGGCGCGGCTGGTGACCAGGCCTTTGCCGAGGTAATGGTCGGTGATGACTTTGAGCAACTCGTTGAGCTGCGGCACGCCGAGGCATTGACCGATGTAGGGTTTGAGCAGGCTGTTGCGCTCGCTTTCGGACAGGGCGTCGGCGCCGCTGAGTTCGATGGTGTTGATGGGGAAGCAGCGGGTGTCGGCAGGAACTGATGGTTTGGCTGGGGCGGCAGTTTTGCCGGGCAGGTCTTTGAGTTCTTCGAGGCGGCGTTGCTGCTCTTCGAGCAGGCGGTCCTGACGGTCGCGGATCAGGTCGGTGACCCCGGGCGTGTTTTGCACAGGTGCGGCGTGGGCTAGCCCAGCGGTCCCCAGACAAAAAAAAGCGGACAGCAAGCCGAGCCTGGTCCGACGTACAGAACGCCACATTTCTAGATCCCTCTATATGGCATAGCGCCATTATTCGGCGGCGATGGTATGATGGCGATTTAGTGGCGTCAATTAAATGTACAATTTTGTTCAAATGCCGATACAGGACCCGAGAAAGAATGCCATCGCACAATCATGGCAATTCAAAGGCAGCCAGATCGCCCATCAAGAAAGCGTTGTTGAGATGGGCAGGGAAACGAATCTACTGGGATGAAAGCGCCAGAAATATAGGAGCATTCCTAAAAAAACAGAGACATTTCCTACATGACTAATCGACTGGGCGGTGGTGAAGGTAGCGTTGAATTCAGCCACCAACCCACGCAAAAAAAGCATGCATCGCTGCACGCTTTTCTCGATACTTTACGACCTCAACTCAAGTATTGGCGGCAGACGTCTACGGTGCCGGGGGCAGTCCACTTCCCTCTGAATCGTAGGATCAGAGACGGCTTCATGCGGGTCACGCTGTGCGCTTTGATCACCTCGGCCAAATCCAAGGCAAAAAAAAGCCTGCATCGCTGCAGGCTTCTCTTTATGTCGCTATCTGGCTCCACGACCTGGACTCGAACCAGGGACCCAATGATTAACAGTCATTTGCTCTACCAACTGAGCTATCGCGGAATGCGCCGTATGTTACTGATTGAAAAGGAGAAGTCAAGCTTTCTCTGGCATTCGGCGTGATTAAACCGGATGGCCGGTTGAAACCCTGTGCTCCCTGGCCAGTTCCAGCCAGGCCAGGGCGGCGGGTGGCAGGTGGGCGCTGGCGCGCCAGGCCAGGGCGATGTGCCAGTCGGTGTGGGGTTCGTCCAGGGGGATCAGGGCGATGCCGGGGTGTTGGTGTTTGTGCGCCAGCATGCGCGGTACGAAGGCTACGCCCAGGCCGGCGGCGACCAGGTCGATGATGAAGTCGATCTGCCCGCTGCGAGCGGTCACCTTCGGGTTGACGCCTTTGCGCTCGCAGGCAGCGAGGATCTTGGCGTTGAGGGCAAAGCCGGCTTCGAACAGGATGAACGGCGAATCGGCCAGGTCGGTAAAGTCGATACGTTCAAGGTCGGCCAGCGGATGGCTGATGGGCAGCACGGCCATCAACGGTTCGTTGCGCACCGGCTGGTAGTCGAAGTCTTCGTCCACCGGCAGCAGCAGCGCTGCCAGGTCGACCTCCCCCGCTTCCAGGCACTCGCGCAGTTTTTTGCTGCCGTATTCGGTGAGTTCGATGTCGATGTCCGGGTAGCGGCTGCGGTAGGTGGCGAACATGGTCGCGAACAGCACGCCGCAACCCACCGGCGGCAGGCCGATACGCAGTACGCCGCGCTTGAGGCCACACAGGTCGTTGATCTCGGCCACCAGGTCATTGCGCTCGGCGAGCAGCACCAGGGCGCGACGGTAGGCGATTTCGCCGGCGGCGGTGAGCTCATTGCGGTGGCCGAGGCGATTGAGCAGCGGCGTACCCAGTTCGTCTTCCAGGGTCTTGACCGCCTTGCTCACGCTGGATTGGGTCAGGGACACCACCTCGGCAGCCTGGGAAAAACCACCCTGGCGCACCACTTCGACAAAGGCACGCAATGTTCTCAGGTTCATCAGTATTCCTTTGGCGACTGGCTGCCAGCGATAAAAGTTGTTTTTATCATGCCAGAGAATTGCCTATCCTGACGCCACCTTGCCCGTGGAGCCTCTAATAATGATCATCTCGTCCGCCTCCGACTACCGCGCAGCCGCCAAGCGCAAGCTGCCGCGTTTCCTGTTCGACTACATCGACGGCGGCGCCTACGCCGAACACACGATGCGCGCGAACAGTTCGGACCTGGCCGAGATCAGCCTGCGCCAGCGCATCCTGCGCAATGTCGACAACCTGAGCCTGAAGACCAGCGTGTTCGGCCAGGAACTGGACATGCCAGTCATCCTCAGCCCGGTCGGCCTGACCGGCATGTACGCGCGGCGCGGTGAAGTGCAGGCGGCCAAGGCGGCGGCGAACAAGGGCATCCCGTTCTGCCTGTCGACGGTGTCGGTGTGCCCGATCGAAGAAGTGGCGTCGCAAAGCGCGCAGGCGATCTGGTTCCAGTTGTATGTGCTCAAGGACCGCGGCTTCATGCGCAACGCGCTGGAGCGCGCGCAAGCAGCCGGTGTGACGACGCTGGTGTTTACCGTGGACATGCCCACGCCTGGCGCACGGTATCGCGATGCCCATTCGGGCATGTCCGGCCCGTTCGCCGCACAGCGACGCATGCTGCAAGCCGTCACCAAGCCGCAATGGGCCTTCGACGTGGGCCTGATGGGCCGTCCCCATGACCTGGGCAATATCTCCAGGTACCTGGGCAAACCCACCCACCTGGAAGACTACATCGGCTGGCTGGCGAACAATTTCGATGCATCCATCAGTTGGAAAGACCTGGAGTGGATCCGCGAATTCTGGAAAGGCCCGATGATCATCAAAGGCATCCTCGACCCCCAGGACGCCAAGGACGCGGTGAGTTTCGGCGCCGATGGCATCGTGGTCTCCAACCACGGCGGCCGCCAATTGGACGGCGTGCTGTCCACCGCCAAAGCCTTGCCGCCGATTGCCGATGCAGTGGGCGATGACCTCACCGTATTGGTGGATTCCGGCATCCGCTCCGGGCTGGACGTGGTGCGCATGCTCGCCCTGGGTGCCAAGGCCTGCCTGCTGGGCCGCGCCACCGCCTACGCACTGGCCGCCGATGGCCAGCACGGCGTGGAAAACCTGCTGGACATCTTTGCCAAGGAAATGCGCGTAGCCATGACCCTCACCGGCGTCACGTCCATCGCGCAGATCGACCGCTCGACCCTGGTCTAACCTTGCTGTTCGACAATCCCGCGCGCCTTGAGTTGGGCCAGTTGCTCCGGTGACAAGCCCAAGCGCTGGCCGAGGATGTCGTCGGTATGCTGCCCCAGCCTCGGCGCCGGCCGGTGATACTCCACGGGGGTGCCGGACAGTTTGATCGGGCTGCCGACCATGGCGAAATCCGGGTTCTGCGGATGGGGGATCTTCACCATCAGGTTGCGCGCGATCACCTGGGGTTCTTCCAGGGATTGCGCGATGGAGTTGATCGCCCCCACCGGCACCTTCGAGGCATGGATACATGCCACCCACTCATCGGCACTGCGCCCCAGAAAGTGCGCCGAGAGCAGCGCGACAATCTCTTCGCGATGGGCCACGCGGTCGGCGTTGCGGCGAAAGCGCGGGTCGTCCGGCAGATGCGCCAGGCCGATGCTCTGGCACAGCGCGACAAACTGGCTGTCGTTGCCGCAGGCGATGATGAAGTCACGGTCGGCGGCACGGAACACCTGGTAAGGCACGATATTGGCGTGGGCATTGCCATAGCGCTGCGGCACCTTGCCCGAGGCCAGGTAGTTCATGCTTTGGTTGGCCAAGGTCGCGACCTGCACATCCAGCAACGCCATATCAATGTATTGGCCCACGCCGGTGCGCTCACGGCTGAGCAATGCGGCCTGGATCGCCACGGTGGAATACAGGCCGGTCATCAGGTCGGAGAACGCCACGCCGACTTTTTGCGGGCCGCCGCCGGGCAGGTCATCGCGCTCGCCGGTGATGCTCATCAGGCCGCCGATGCCCTGGATGATGAAGTCGTAACCCGGCTCCTCGGCACGCGGGCCGGTCTGGCCGAAACCGGTGATGGAGCAATACACCAGGCGCGGGTTGAGCTCGGCCAGGGTCGCGTAGTCCAGGCCGTAGCGGGCCAGGGAGCCGGCTTTATAGTTCTCGATCAACACATCGGAACTCGCCGCCAATGCGCGTACCAACTCCTGGCCTTCGGGAGTGGCGATGTCGATGGCCACGGACAGTTTGCCGCGGTTGGTCGACTGATAATACGAAGCCTCGCCAGACGACTCGCCGGTGTCGGTTTTCATCCACGGCGGGCCCCAGCCACGGGTGTCGTCGCCGCTTTTCGGGCGTTCGATCTTGATCACTTCCGCGCCGAGGTCAGCCAACACTTGCCCACACCAGGGGCCGGCCAACACACGGCTCAGATCCAGCACCCGCAAACCTGTCAATGCACCCATTGTTCTTATCCTGTGAGGTTGGGAAATCAGCCGAGGCTCGGCTCTTCATGGCGCAGGGAAACCCCCAGCAGTGCCCGCCGCCGCAGCCACGGGCTGGGGCGATAGCGCGGGTCGTGGGTGAGTTCGCTCATGCGCTGCAAAATCGTGAGCAGGCGCCGTGGCCCGAGGGCATCGCCCCAGGCCAGCGGGCCGTGGGGGTAGCCCAGGCCGAGCTGCACGGCCTGGTCGATATCCTCGACGCTGGCGATGCGCTGCTGGGCAATGTCGCAGGCGAGGTTGACCACCATCGCCAAGGTGCGCTGGGCCACAAAGCCGACGCTGTCGCCGATCACCGTGACGCCCACGCCATCCGCTGCGAGCAAGGCGTGAGCGGCATCGCGCATCGCCGGGGCCGTCAGCGGGTTTTGCATCAGCGTGCGGTGGCGTGACAGGTCCGTCAGCACATCGATGCACAGCGTGCGCGCCGGGTCGGTATCGAAGCGCACGCAGGCGCTGCTGGCATCGCGGCCGTAAGGCGCCAATAGGCACAACGCCTGCGGCGACGGTTGCGCAGCGTGTTCCAGATGGGCGCCCAGGTCGATCACCAGGGCACTCAAGCGCTCGTAGTCTTGGCTGTTTTCCGTGGCGATCCACACCGGGGGCAGCGCTTGCACCGTGGGCACCGCCTGGGGGTGCGGGGCGTTGATGAGTTGGCCGTTTTCATACTGATAGAAGCCGTGGCCGGTCTTGCGTCCCAGGCGACCGCCTACCAGCATCTGCCGGGTCAGGGGCGACGGTTTGTAGCGTGGCTCCTGATAGAACTGGTTGTAGATCGACTCCATCACCGGGTGCGACACGTCCAGCCCGGTGAGGTCCAGCAGCTCCAGCGGCCCCATGCGAAACCCCGCGCCGTCGCGCAGGATGCGGTCGATATCGCCGCGCTCGGCGATGCCTTCCTCCAGCATCTTCAGGGCTTCGGTGCCGTAGGCCCGGCCCGCGTGGTTGACGATAAAACCGGGAGTGTCCTTGGCGCGCACGCCGCGATGGCCGGTGCGCGCCACCAGCGCCAGCAAGGCTTCACCGACCTTGGGCGCGGTGGCCAGGCCATCGATCACCTCCACCACGCGCATCAACGGCACCGGGTTGAAGAAGTGCAGGCCGGCCACGCGCTCGGGGTGCCGGCAACCGGTGGCGATGGCCGTGACGGAGAGTGACGAGGTGTTGGTCGCCAGGATGCAACGCGGGCTGACAATGCCTTCAAGCTGTTGCAACAGGCCGCGCTTGGCGTCGAGGTTTTCCACGATGGCTTCCACCACTAGGTCGCAATCGCGCAGGTCGTCGATGCGCTCGACCACCTGCAAGTTGGCCAACGCCGCGTCCATCGTCGCCTGACTGATCTTGCCCTTGCCCACCAGTTTGGCAAACGTGGTACCGAGGGTGTCACGGGCCGTTTGCGCTGCGCCGTCGCGAGAATCGAACAGGCGCACCACCACACCGGCCTGGGCGGCGATTTGCGCAATGCCCGCCCCCATCACACCGGTGCCCACCAGGCCCAGCGTATTGATAATGTCGGTCATGCTTATTCCCCCCGGTATTGCGGCGTGCGCTTTTCGAAGAACGCCGCAGCGCCCTCCTTCTGGTCCTTGGAGTCGAACAACAATTGGAACGCCTTGCGCTCCAGCACCAGGGCGCTTTCCAGCGGCAGGTCGGCACCGGCCAGCATCACCTCCTTGATCTGCTCCACCGCCAACGGCGGCAGCGCGGCGATCTGCGCGGCCAGTTCCAGGGCGCGGGGCAGTGTCTGGTCGTCGCTGACCATCTCGCTGAGCATGCCCATGGCCAAGGCTTCCTTCGCGCTGACCATGCAGCCGGTGAGCGCAATGCGCATCGCCTGGAATTTACCCACCGCACGCACCAGCCGCTGGGTACCGCCCGCGCCCGGCATCAAACCCAACTTGACCTCCGGCTGGGCAAACCGCGCCGACTCGCCCGCCACAATCAGGTCGCAATGCATCGCCAACTCACAGCCGCCGCCCAAGGCAAAACCGTTGACGGCCGCAATCACCGGCTTGGGGCAGCGGCTGATGGCTTCCCACAAGTATTCGGTGTGGCGGCGGTACATATCGATCGCGCCGGCAGCGGCGAACTCCTTGATATCCGCACCTGCGACGAAGAACTGTTCGCCCCCGGTCAGCACAATGGCGCGCACATCCTGGCGGCGAGCCAGTGCACGGAAATGCTCGGCGAGCGCTTCACGTACCTGGGCATTCAGGGCGTTCTTGACGTCGGGACGATGGATACGCACCACGGCCACGCCATTGTCCTGGACGTCGAGGGTCACCACGGGTGGGTTAGCGTTGGTCACATTCACTCCTGCTGCACTGTTCTTGTTAGTTGGATTACGCTAGTTTCGCTGTGCGAAATAACATTCCGCATTTGTCGATAATCATAAGTATCGACCCCGCAGGTGTAAACGTAAAAACCCGAGCTCATTCTAAAACAGTGACTAACTCGCTGTTTTACTGGGCTTTATCGCATTAAAAAATCACAACCCAAAAAGTTGCTTAGTTTCGCTGTGCGGAATACTATTTTGTTTTGTTGATTTTATAAAAAAATGAGGCTTAACATGCGCCGTCGAAACCCGGACTCGGACAACAACGAAGTCCCAGCAGGCAACAACGCTTTCGAGCATTTGTTGATTGACCCGATGCACAACGAGGAGGAGGAAGACAAGGACCGCCAGTTCGTCACCGCCCTGGCCCGCGGCCTGGAACTGCTGCGCTGTTTCACGCCGAGCGAGAGTGTGCTGGGCAACCAGGAACTGGCGCGCAAGACCGGGTTGCCGAAACCGACGATCACCCGCATGACCCACACCCTGACCCGCCTGGGTTACCTCAGGCACTTGCCCCAGTCGGGCCGGTACCAGTTGGACGTGGGCGTGATGGCCTTCGGTTACGCCATGTTGTCGAACCTGTCGATCCGCGCCGTGGCCCACCCGTTGATGGAGACCATGGCCAAGTACGCCCAGGCGGCCGTCGCGATGGCCACCCGCGACCGCCTCGACGCAGTGTACCTGGACGTGGTCCAGGGTGAAGCCAACATGACCATGCGCCGCCAGGTCGGCACACGGTTGCCGTTGCACTTGAGTTCAGCAGGCCGCGCCTGCCTGGCAGCGATGCCGGAAAACGAGCGGGAGTTCATTCTCGACCACATCCGCCAGCGTCATCTGGAGGACTGGCCGAACATCCGCAAGGGGCTGGAACGCGCCTTCCGGGACTACACCGATTTCGGCTATTGCATGTCGATCGGTGAGTGGCACCGCGATGTCAATGCCATCGCCGTACCGCTGCGACACGCACAACACGGCTTGCTGGCGTTCAACTGTGGCGGACCGAGTTTCCACCTCTCCCGGGAGAAACTCGAAGACGACATCGGCCCCCGCCTCAAGCACATGGTGAACAATATCGAGGCCGCCACCCGTTAGCTGGACCGGTGCATGGCCTCGGCAGATTGACGATAACAGGCCCGCCGGACGGGCCGCTGAGGGCTGCACATGATCCGAGACGCACAAACCCTGCATATCCTGGTGGACGCCATTGCGCAGTTCGTCGATGAAGCGCTGATCCCACGGGAAAACGAAGTCGCCGAGACCGATGAAATCCCGGCCGACATCATCAGCCAATTCCAGGACATGGGCCTGTTCGGCCTGACCATCCCCGAAGCCTACGGCGGCCTTGGCCTGACCATGGAAGAAGAGGTGACCATCGCCTTTGAACTGGGGCGCACCTCCCCGGCCTTCCGTTCGTACTTCGGCACCAACAATGGCATCGGCTCCATCGGCATCCTGCTCGACGGCACCGAGGCGCAGAAGGAGCACTACCTGCCGTTGCTGGCCAGCGGCGCACTGCTTAGTTCGTTCTGCCTCACCGAACCCGACTCCGGCTCCGACGCTGCCTCGCTGAAAACCACCGCCGTGCGCGATGGCGACCACTACGTGATCAACGGCACCAAGCGCTTTATCACCAACGCACCCCACGCCGGAATTTTCACGGTGATGGCGCGCACCGACCCGGCGATTCGCGGCTCGGGCGGTATCAGCGCGTTTATCATCGAACGTGACACACCAGGCCTGTCCCTGGGCAAGCGCGATCACAAGATGGGCCAGCAAGGCGCGCACACCAGCGACGTGATCTTCGACAACGTGCGTGTGCCGGCCAGCCAGTTGATCGGTGGCGTGGAAGGCGTGGGTTTCAAGACCGCCATGAAGGTCCTCGACAAAGGCCG
Organism: Pseudomonas sp. FBCC-B1565; assembly: GCF_059133265.1. Classification (NCBI taxonomy): domain Bacteria; kingdom Pseudomonadati; phylum Pseudomonadota; class Gammaproteobacteria; order Pseudomonadales; family Pseudomonadaceae; genus Pseudomonas; species Pseudomonas sp. FBCC-B1565. The sequence continues at coordinate 1,986,807 of NZ_CP101438.1, read as the reverse complement.
CCTGCACATCGCCGCTGTCAGCGTCGGCGCCGCCGAGCGCATGCTGGGCGACGCGCTGAACTACGCGATCGAACGCAAGCAATTCGGCCAGCCGATTGCCGAGTTCCAACTGATCCAGGCCATGCTCGCCGACAGCAAGGCCGAAATCTATGCGGCGCGCTGCATGGTGCTCGACGCCGCGCGCAAGCGTGACGAAGGCCAGGACATTGGCACCGAAGCCTCCTGCTCGAAGATGTTCGCCACCGAGATGTGCGGCCGCGTGGCTGACCGCTGCGTGCAGATCCATGGCGGCGCCGGCTATATCAGCGAGTACGCCATTGAACGTTTCTACCGGGATGTGCGCCTGTTCCGCCTCTACGAAGGCACTACGCAGATCCAGCAACTGGTGATTGCCCGCAACATGATTCGCGCGGCGCAACGCTAAGCACCACCCATACCCAATGCCCTAACAACTACAACAAGGTATCGCTATGGAAGTCGCCGCATCGGCGGGCGCGTTGTCGCCTGCAAAAAGCAAACTGTGGATTGTCGTGTTCATCTTCTGCTTCCTCGGCCTGTTGATCGATGGCGCAGACTTGATGCTGCTGTCCTACAGCCTCAGCAGCCTCAAGGCCGAATTCGGCCTGACCAGCGTCGAGGCCGGCAGCCTGGGCAGTTTCACCCTGGCCGGCATGGCCATCGGTGGCATTTACGGAGGCTGGGCCTGTGACCGCTTCGGCCGGGTCAAAACCGTGGTATGGAGCATCGTGCTGTTCTCCGTGGGCACGGCGATCCTGGGCATGACCCACAGCTATTGGCAGTTCGCGAGCACGCGGTTCTTCGCCTCCCTCGGCCTGGGCGCGCTGTACGTGGCGTGCAACACGTTGATGGCCGAATACGTGCCGACCCGCTATCGCACCACCGTGCTCGGCACCCTGCAGGCCGGCTGGTCGGTGGGCTATATCGTCGCCACGCTGCTGGCCGGCTGGATCCTGCCCGAGCACGGCTGGCGCTGGTTGTTCTACGTGGCGATCATTCCGGTGATCCTCGCCGTGTTGATGCAACGCCTGGTGCCCGAACCTCAGGCCTGGCTGACCGCAAGGGCCGAGCGCGCGCAGGAGAAAGCCAATGGCACCCGTCACGCCCTGAAGAACAAGCCCGACGGCATGTTCAAGCTGATCTTCAGCGACCCGAAAGCCAGCCGCATGTTCCTGCTCTGGGCCCTGACCGCAGGCTTCCTCCAGTTCGGCTACTACGGTGTGAATAACTGGATGCCCTCCTACCTGGAAAGCGAACTGGGGATGAACTTCAAGTCGATGACCAGCTACATGGTCGGCACCTACGCGGCGATGATATTCGGCAAGATCCTCGCCGGTCTCGCCGCAGACCGCCTGGGACGACGCACCGTGTTCGCCGTCGGCGCCCTGGGCACGGCGGTCTTCCTACCGGTGATCGTGCTGTTCCAGAGCCCGGAGAACATCCTGTGGATGCTGGTGGTGTTCGGCTTCCTGTACGGGATTCCCTATGGTGTGAACGCCACCTACATGACCGAAAGCTTCGAAGCGAAGTTTCGCGGCTCAGCGGTGGGTGGGGCCTACAACATCGGCCGTATTGGTGCGGCAGTGGCACCGGCAGCGATCGGTTTCCTGGCGTCCCATGGCTCCATCGGCATGGGGTTCCTGGTAATGGGCGGCGCGTACTTCATCTGCGGCGTCATTCCTGCGTTGTTTATCCGCGATAAACAGTTCGATCCGCAAAAACAGTAAGCGCGGCGTCCGTTTGCCAAATAACTGGCGTCATTCTTCGGCGACTGTTTTTAGCGATAAAAACAGTCGCTTGATTTGTAAGGCTTTTTATTTAATTGAACGAATGTGGCATGAATCTCGCTCTAACCCTGTTCAAGCAGGTTAAGCGATGACAAGACGTGCGGCAGTGCCCAGGGGTTATAACCCATGGTAAAGCGGTCTAAACTGTAACTCATGTTTTACGGAACTGAAGGAACAGTAAGACGCTTGGCATTCGCCACTCTCATCGAGCCTGTAAGACAGTTGAGTGCTTAGAGGCGAAACGGTTATGAAAACACCTACCCAGACCCATGCAATTGACTTTGACAGTGCCAAATTGCAACGCCTGGGCTTTGGCCAACCCGCCCTCCTGCCGCGCCGCCCCACCACCGTTATCGAACTTCGCCAGCAACTGGGCCAGCAACTGCAAACCAGCCTGGAACCGGAGCGCATTCTCGCGGTGTTCTTCCGTGAGATCCAACGCCTGGTGCCCCTGGACGCCCTGCACTACCGTCACCAAGCCAGCGACCTGCGCCTGGAGTTCGGCCATCGCGGTCATCACTCGATGAGCTACAGCCTGAGCCATGAAGGCGAGCACCTGGGCGAGCTGATCTTTCGGCGCAACCAGCGCCTGCAGGAAGAAGAACTCGGCCAGCTTGAATCCCTGTTGGCGACCCTGCTCTACCCGATGCGCAACGCCCTGCTCTACCGCGCCGCCACCCGCAGCGCGCTGCGTGACCCACTGACCGAGACCGGCAACCGCATCGCCATGGACCAGACCCTGCAACGGGAAATCGACATGGCGCGCCGCCACCTCAATCCACTGTCCTTGCTGATGCTGGATATTGACCACTTCAAGAGCATCAACGACACCCACGGCCACGCCGCCGGCGATAACGTGCTGCGCAATGTGGCGACATCGATCAAGAGCCAGTTGCGTAACGTAGACATGGTGTTTCGTTATGGCGGGGAAGAGTTTCTGATCCTGCTGTCCAACACCGGTCGCGATGCGGCGGCGATGGTCGGCGAACGCCTGCGCCAGGCAGCACAGGCCCAGGATTACTGGGCGGACGGAACACGGATCGAATTGACGGTGAGCCTGGGTTGCTCGACCTTGCTGGCGGCCGAATCTGCCGAAAGCCTGCTGCGCCGGGCCGATAGTGCGTTGTACGTGGCCAAGCGCGAAGGCCGCAACCGCCTGGCGATGGCGGGGTAACCCCCGCCATCTGCTCTGCATCAGGCCTCGCTGGCAACCCGCGCCTGACGCTCACGCATCACCGCAGGGGCTTTTTCTTTCTCCAGACGCATGCAGCTTTCCAGGAACAAATACATGTAGTCATAGCTTTTGCACACAGCCTGGCGCAGTTCTGCCTGCAATGCCTTGGTCGGGTTCATCCCGGCCAGGGTGCAGATGATCTCCAGCGCTTCCCACGGGTGGGCGTCATCGTACTGGGCATGCATCTTCAACCACTTCATCGCACGCTTGCGCTCTTCCTCGGGGAAGGCCGCCGCGTAGACACCGGTGGAACACACCACGGCGGACCACTCACCGGTCGCGCCTTCGATCGCGTAGTTGGTCGCGGCAATGGCCACGATCAGCGAATCGGCAGAACTGGTGTGCCAGCACCAATGGCTGAGGGCGTGCAACTCCGGCGGCACGTCCTGGGCCTGTAACTCGTCCAGGCTCACGCCGTGGGCACGGGCCCAATTGACCCAATAATCGGCGTGGTTGAGTTCCACACGAATATTGCGCATCAGCCAGCGGCGCGCCATGTCCTCCCCAGGATGGCGGGCAAATTTGGTCTTGGTCAGGTTCTGTGCCATGTACAAGGCAAACTGTTCCACCACCGGCCAGCCACCGATCAGGTAGTGGCGCAGGGTCTTGGCGCTGAGCGTGTTGTCGCGCATGCGCTGGTACAGTTCGTGTTCGACAACTCGGCGCTTGCTCTCGCTACAGTCCAGGATCAGTTTCTGAGCCCAGGCGGGGTAACTCGAGGCTTCCATAAGCGGGCCGGTTCTGTTGAATGTGTCGATCACTGTAAGGCTCCTTTTTAAGTGTGATTGTACAGACCAGCAAAGTTTTCAGCGGAATGTGCCGGGCGCCTTGAATAACAGAGGCTGCGGCCGCACAGGTCGACACTGCAAGCTATCAAAGGTAAACAATTGCGGTCGTTCAATCAGGTAGCCCTGAGCGTAATCCACACCAATTTCGAGTAACGCCTGTTCGATGTGCGGTGTCTCGACAAATTCTGCAATTGTGCGCTTACCCATGACATGGCCGATGTGGTTGATCACTTCGACCATCGCGCGGTTAATCGGGTCGTCCAGCATATCCTTTACGAAACTTCCATCGATCTTCAGGAAGTCTACAGGTAAATGTTTGAGATAAGCGAATGAGGACATTCCGGCACAAAAGTCATCCAGCGAGAAATGACAGCCTAAGGCTTTGAGTTCATTGATAAAGCGGATCGCACTGCCCAAGTTTGCAATCGCACTGGTTTCAGTGATTTCAAAACAGATCATGCCCGGCGGAATATTGTATGTATGAAACTTCTCACGCAAAAACCCGAGGAAGTCATCATCACCAATGGTGATGCCTGACAGATTGATCGCACACATGGCCATGGGACGCCCCGGGCGTTCCTGCATGCAGCGGTTGATGATCTTGAACACATTCTCCACCACCCAGCGGTCCAGCGACGTCATCAAGCCATAGCGTTCGGCGGCCGGGATGAAGCTGTCCGGCAGGATGATACGGCCAGCCTCGTCATGCAGGCGCAGCAGGATCTCGATATGCCCATTGCCGCCGTCGGTGTGCCCCAGGGGTGAGATTTCCTGGGCGTAGAGGCAGAACCGGTTCTCCTCCAGGGCCATGTGCAGGCGCTGCACCCAGGCCATTTCGCCAAAGCGCACGGACAGTTCCGAATCGTCGGCGTGGTACACCTGCACACGGTTACGGCCCTTTTCCTTGGCCATGTAGCATGCCATGTCGGCGGCGCGCAGTGAGGTTTCCAGGGTTGTCGGGGTATGCCCAAGGTGCACCAGGCCGATGCTGACGGTGGTCATGAACGGCCGGCCCTTCCATACGAAGTGCAGGCTTTGCACGGTGTGGCGCAGGCTCTCGGCGATTTTTTCGGCCACCGCCGCCGGGCAGTTCTCCAGCAGGATGCCGAATTCATCGCCGCCCAAACGTGCCAGGGTGTCACCTTCGCGCAGGTCCGATTGCAACAACGCACAGATGTGCCGCAACAGCTCATCACCTGCGGCATGGCCACAGGTGTCGTTGACCAGCTTGAACTGGTCGAGGTCGAGGAACATGAGTGCATGCCGCCCGCCCTGCTGCGACCCCGTGGGGTGAAGCACCTGTTCCAGGCGATACTCGAACTCACGACGATTGGCCAGGCCAGTCAGGGCGTCGTGGGTCGCCTGCCAGGACAGGTTGGCGATGTATTGACGCTCCTGGGTCATGTCGTGCAACACCAGCACCGCCCCGGTCACCTTGCCGGCGCTGCGGATCGGCGCGCCCACCAGGGTCACCGAGACCGTACTGCCATCCAGGCGCTGGATGGTTTTCGAGTGCTCGCTGCCGCCGCCAAGCTGGCCCTTGACGATATGTTCGATCAAGGTAAAGCCATCGGGCTGGGCATTGTCATCCAGCAGGTTGAACAGGGCCGCCAGGGGCAGCCCCTGGGCCTGGGCAGAATTCCAGTGGGTCAGCGCCTCGGCCGCCGGGTTCATGTAGGTGATGGCACCGTCGACATCAGTGGTAATCACCCCGTCGCCAATCGACTCCAGGGTGATCTGCGCCCGCTCCTTCTCTTGTTGCAGGGCGTCGGCAAAGGCGTGGCGTTGGGCCAGCAGTTTATGCGTGCGCAACAGCGCCAGCACAATCAGGCCCAACGCCGTGGCCAGGTTGGTGATCACCAGCAGCCGCAGGATCATCCGCGAACCTTCGCCCAGGGCATCGCTGAACGCCTTGGCAGCGGGCGTCACACCTTCGTTGATGGCAGTGATATGTGCCTTCCATTGGCGCACATCGTTGGCGCTGACCTGGTCGCGGCTGATTGCACCGTGCATCTCGCGGGCCAGGTCATCCAGTTGCACCAGATAGCCATCGCCCACGGTCCACAGCTCGATGGCTTTTTCCAGGTAGCTGAAATGGCGGAAGTTGAGGTACAGCCAGATCAGGCTGGAAACGTCATCCGGGTGGTTACCGCCCTTGAGGATGCCCAGGCGCGCGGCAGCAAGATCAGGGGTGGAGCGGTCCAGGGCAATACGCAATTCATGCCCGCCCTGGGGCACGGCGATCGCCTGCTGGTATTTGAGATAAGTGGTTTCGTCGCGGTTGTCGGCATACAGCGTCAGGTAGTAGATCGCATCTTTCTGGCCCTTGGACCACAGGCTTTCGCCAGCCACATAACCACGCACCGCCGAGAGCACGTAGAGGCTGACGCAACCCAACAATGCCTGGAACAGCACCACGGCGATAAAGGGCCAGACAATGCCCAACAACCGTGGCGTTCCGAGAGTCCGCTTTTGCTTCATGAAGCCCCTTGCACATGCACTGCTGGATACGCACGCGAAACACCGCTTCCGATAGCTCAGCCTAGGCTAAATCAACGTACTTGTTGCAAGTGCCCGTAGAGTTTGGCGTACAAACCACCGTCAGCAATCAATTGCTGATGGTCGCCATCCTCTGCAATGTGACCGCCGTCGAACACTAAGACTCGATCTGCCTGCTTAACCGCCGACAGGCGGTGGGCGATGATCAGTGTAGTACGGCCGCTGAGGAAGCGCGCCAGCGCCTGGTGCAGGTTGTACTCGGTGGCGGCGTCCAGGGCGGAAGTCGCTTCGTCGAGGATCACCACTTTCGGTTCGGCCAACACCATGCGCGCAATCGCCAGGCGCTGACGCTGGCCGCCGGAAAACCGCACCCCGGAACGCCCCACCACGCTGTCCAGGCCCATGGGCAACGCTTTGACGGTCGCCTCCAACTGCGCGATTTCCAGTGCCTGCCAGCAGGCCTGGTCACTGCGATCGCGGCCCATGGTCAGGTTGGCGCGCACGGTGTCGTTGAACAGCGCGGGGTGTTGCAGCACCACGGCGACGTGCTCGCGGATGGTCTCCAGGCCGATTTCCTGCTGGGTGGCACCGCCAAAGCAGATAGTCCCGGCCTGGGGCGTGTACAGGCCCAGCAGCAGTTGCACCAGGGTGCTTTTGCCACCGCCGCTGGCGCCGACGATCGCGACCTTTTCCCCCGGCGCGATGGCCAGGTTCAACTGGTCGAGGACCAGGTCTTCGCCATAACCGAAACTCAGGCCACGCACTTCGATGCCGACGGTTTCGCGCCCGGTGAACGGGTCTTCGCCGCCCGCGTATTGCGGCTCATCGGCCCGTGCCAGCAGCTCATTGATCCGCGTCAGCGCCCCGCCCGCCGCATAGTAGGCATATTGCAGGTTCAGCAATTGCTCCACCGGGCCGATCATGAACCACAGGTAACTGAACACCGCGAGCATCTGGCCGATGGACAGGTCGGAAAACAGCACCGTGAGCATGGCCGCCGCACGGAAGATGTCGATGCCGAACTGGAACAGCAACCCGCTGGCGCGGCTGGAAGCATCGGTTTTCCACTGGGAGTGGATCGCGTAGTCGCGCACTTCCTGGGCCCGCTGGCCGAGGCGCCCGAGGAAGAAGCCCTGGCGGTTGCCGGCGCGCACTTCCTGGATGGCGTCCAGAGTTTCGGTGAGTGCCTGGGTAAAGCGGGAGGTGCTGTCGTTTTCCAGCTTCTTCAGGTGTTTGACGCGTTTGCCCAACTGCACCGTGGCGTAGATCACCAGCGGGTTGAACAGCAGGATCAGCAGCGCCAGTTGCCAATGCATCCACACCAGGATCGCCGACGTGCCCACCAGCGTGAGCATCGCCACCAGGAACCGGCTGAGGGTTTCGCCGACGAATTTATCCAGGGTATCCAGGTCGGTGACCAGGTGGGTGGTGACCGTGCCACTGCCCAGGCTTTCGTATTCGCCGAGGGAAATACGCTTGAGCCGTTCGATCAGGCGCACGCGGATGCGGTACACGATGTCCTTGGCCAACCGCGCAAACAACCGCGCCTGCACCACGTTGAACACCAGCGCGCCGCAGCGCAGGAACAGCGTCACCAGCAACATCAGGCCGATATAGCCGGCGGCCTTCTGCCAGCCCAGGGGCAAGGCGTGGTTCATCACTTTGAGTGCGGCATCGCCACGACCCAGCAGCACTTCATCCACCAGCAACGGCAACAGCAGAGGAATGGGCACGCTGCACAGGGTCGCCAGCACGGCGACGCCATTGGCGATCCACAGGGACTTCTTGTGGCGCAGGGCCAGGCGGCGAATTTCCGCCCAGGTCAGGCGGTCAGTGCGTTGAGGTTGCTCATGCACAGGTGGCTCGCTCCAGCCATCGGCCCAGTAGCGGCGATAGCTCGGACAGCGGCTGGTAACCGTTGGTCAGCAACGCCAACTGGCCATTGCGCTCGGCCAGCAGCGTGGGGAAACCGGCGATGCCCAGGTCCTGCACCCAGATAAAATCGGCCGCTGTGGCGGCGTGCTGCTCGGCGCGGTCAAATTCGCCGGCAAACTCGATGCGCGGGATACCCGCCTGCTCGGCTAGCTCCACCAGCACACTGGCGAGGGTCACATCGCGACCTTCGACATAAAACGCACGCTGGATCAGCCCCAGCAGCTTCCACGCGCAATCCGGCGCCAGGCTGCGCGCCGTGACGATGGCGCGGCACGCCGGCTCGGTGTCATACACAAAACCGTCGGGCAGTGCGCCGTCACGCTTGAACGGCTGGCCGGTGGCGTCGGTCACCGCCTGCCAGTGCTCCAGGATGTACCGTCGCGTGGTCGGCTCCAGCGCCGCGCCGCTGCCGGTGCGCAAGCCGCCCACCACCAGATGCAGCTCCACGCCGGCCGCCTGGGCCTGCTCCACCAACGCCTCGGCCACCGGGGCAAAGCCCCAGCACCAGGAACACATCGGGTCCATTACATAGAGCAGGCGCGCGGACATGGCTCAGGCCTCGGAAGGAGTTTGCTTGTAATTGAAGCCAATCGGGTGCGGCATGTTACGGGCCTTGGCCAGCTCGATCTGCTTCTGGCGGTCAATCGCACTGCGGCGGGTCTTCTCCGGCAGCTTATCCCAGCAGTGCGGGCAGCTGATGCCTGCGACATAGTGCTCGGAGGCGCGGTCCTCAACACTCACGGGTGTGCGGCAGGCATGACATTGATCGTAGTCGCCTTCGCTCAGGTCGTGGCGCACGGTGACGCGATTATCGAAAACAAAGCAGTCACCCTGCCATTTGGTTTCTGCCTGCGGCACCTCTTCGAGGTACTTCAGGATGCCGCCCTTGAGGTGGTAGACCTCATCGAAACCCTCGCTGAGCATGTAGCTCGAGGCCTTCTCGCACCGAATGCCGCCGGTGCAGAACATGGCGACCTTCTTGTGCTTGGCCGGGTCGAAGTTGGCTTTGATGTAGTCGGGAAATTCGCGAAAACTGGTGGTTTTCGGGTCGATTGCGCCTTCAAAGGTGCCGATCGACACTTCGTAGTCGTTGCGAGTGTCGATCAACAGCACTTCCGGGTCGCTGATCAGCGCGTTCCAGTCCTGCGGGTCGACGTAGGTGCCGACCTTCTTGTTCGGGTCGACGCCTTCGACGCCCAGGGTCACGATCTCTTTCTTGAGCTTGACCTTGGTGCGGTAGAACGGCTGGTCGTCGCAGTAGGATTCTTTGTGGTCGATGTCGACCATCCGCGGGTCGTTCTTCAGCCAGGCCATCAAGCCATCAATGCCTTCGCGGCTGCCGGAAACGGTGCCGTTGATGCCTTCTTCGGCGATCAGCAAGGTGCCTTTGATGCCGTTGTCGACCATCGCCTGCAGCAGTGGCTCGCGCAGGGCGACGTAATCTTCAAGGGTGACGAACTTATACAGTGCCGCCACGACAATCGGTTGAGTCATGGGTGTTCTCTCCAGGTGGCTACCCTCGTAAGGGGTGAACCGGATGCAAAAAAAACGCGCCGGCTAGGCGGCGCGTTGCGGATTCTAACAAATGCCCGGTGTCAGAGACACCCGATCATCAATCATGCCCGCCGGCGCAGGTCGGCGAGGCCGGGGCTGCGTCGATTTTCGCCCATTCATCAGGCGTGTAGGTATGCAGCGCCAGCGCATGAAACTCGCTCATCAGGTCACCCAGGGTGGCGTAGACCTTCTGGTGGCGCTTGACGCGGTTGAGCCCCTCGAACTGCGGGCTGACCAGCACGGCCTTGAAGTGGGTCTGCAAGCCACGGCTGTGCATGTGGCTTTCATCCAGCACGCTCAAGTGGTCGGTGCCCAGGGCGGCAAGCGCCGTTTCGATACGCTGTTGCATGGTCATTCCTGCTTACTTCTTCTTGGCCGGTGCGGCGGCTTTAGGTGTCAGCTCGTTGGTCATGTCTTCCAACAGCTTGTTCACCACCGGCACGGCGCTTTCCAGCTTGGCCTGGGTCATCTGGGCCGATTGCTGGGTCAGTTGCGGCATTTTTTCCAGGACTTTCTTGCCCAGTGGCGACTGGTAGAAGGCAACCAGGTCCTTGAGCTCGGATTCGCTGAAGTTGGTGGTGTAGAGCTTGACCATGTCCGGCTTCAGCTTCGGCCAGCCGATGGCCTGGTCGAGGGCGGCATTGGCCTTGGCCTGGTAGCTGTCCAGTACGGACTGCTTGGCGGCAGGCGCCTTGGTCTGTTCGAAACGCTGGGCGAACATTTGCTGCACTTGCATGTACACCGGGGTACCCAGCTTGTCGGCATGGGCCAGGGTAAGGAAGGCTTCGGCACTGGCGTTGTGGCTGGCGGTATCGGCAAGAACCTGGCCGCTGGCGCAAACCAGAGCAACCGCGGTACAGATGGCACGAAGACGAGTCATCGAGTTTCCTTTTCTAGCAGGCGAGGTAAGACCCCAAGGGCGCCCATTCTGCGCCTAAAAAACCTTGGGGCTCAACCCCGGGCCTTGTCGGACAAGGATTGCCCGATGAAAAGTCTTTCAGGGGAACCCCCAAGGCTGATCACAGCCTAAACTGCGCAAACGAACCTGAAGGAGTGTGCCCGATGAGCCGTATCGAAACCGACAGCCTGGGAGAAGTCCATGTCCCGGATGACGCTTACTGGGGCGCCCAGACCCAACGCTCGCTGGTGAACTTCGCCATCGGCGAACAGCGCATGCCTTTAGCGGTATTGCATGCCCTGGCCCTGGTCAAGAAGGCGGCGGCACGGGTCAACGACCGCAATGGCGACCTGCCCGCCGACATCGCCCGCCTGATCGAACAGGCCGCCGACGAAGTGCTGGCCGGCCAGCACGACGACCAGTTCCCCCTGGTGGTGTGGCAGACCGGCAGCGGCACCCAGAGCAACATGAACGCCAACGAAGTGATCGCCGGTCGCGCCAACGAACTGGCGGGCAATAAACGCGGCGGCAAGAGCCCGGTGCACCCCAACGATCACGTCAACCGTTCCCAGAGCTCCAACGACTGTTTCCCCACGGCCATGAGCATCGCCGCCGTGCAGGCGGTGCATCAACGCTTGCTACCGGCGATTGCCAGCCTGTCCGGCGGGCTGGCGGAGCAAGCCGCCAAACATATGAAGCTGGTGAAGACCGGGCGCACCCACATGATGGATGCCACGCCGATCACCTTCGGCCAGGAGCTTTCGGCATTCATCGCTCAACTCGACTACGCCGAACGTGCGATCCGCGCCGCCCTGCCCGCCGCATGCGAGCTTGCCCAGGGCGGCACCGCCGTGGGCACCGGGCTCAATGCGCCCCATGGCTTCGGCGAGGCGATTGCCTCGGAGCTGGCGGCGCTGTCGGGCTTGCCGTTCGTCACCGCGCCGAACAAATTCGCCGCTCTTTCCGGCCACGAGCCGCTGGTAACGCTGCACGGCGCGCTGAAAACCCTGGCCGTGGCCCTGATGAAAATCGCCAATGACCTGCGCCTGCTGGGCTCCGGCCCGCGCACCGGGCTGGCCGAGGTGAAATTGCCGGCCAACGAACCGGGCAGCTCGATCATGCCGGGCAAGGTCAACCCGACACAGTGCGAAGCACTGTCGATGCTGGCCTGCCAGGTGCTGGGCAATGACGTGACCATTGGCATTGCCGCCAGCCAGGGCCACTTGCAGTTGAATGTGTACAAGCCGGTGATCATCCACAACCTGCTCGAGTCGATCCGACTGCTGGCCGACGGCTGCAACAACTTCCAGGAACACTGCGTGGCCGGGCTGGAGCCCGACCCGGTGCAGATGGCCGAGCACCTGGAGCGTGGGTTGATGCTGGTCACCGCGCTCAACCCGCACATCGGCTACGACAAATCGGCCGAGATCGCCAAGAAGGCCTACGCCGAAGGGTTGACGCTGCGGGAGGCCGCGCTGGAGCTGGGCTACCTCACCGATGCGGAGTTCGACCAGTGGGTTCGCCCCGACGACATGCTGGGCGCCTAGCCTAGGATGCCATGCGCAACCGCCGGGCCTTGAGCCCGGCGAGCAACGACGGCGCCAGCGCCACGGTCGCCGAGCCCAGCACCACCACCAACGCCCCGGCATAGCCCAGGGCGTTGATCTCTTCGGCCTGCACATAGTCGGGCCACAGCCAGGCCGCCAGGGCCACCGCCACAAAGGTCACCAACGGCGTGAGTGCCAGGGTCGCACTGACCCGTGAGGCCTCCCAATGGGCCAGCGCTTCGGCAAAGGCGCCGTAGGCCACCAGGGTATTCATGCAGCACCCGAGCAACAGCCAGCCTTGCAGCGGGCTCAGGTCCAACGCCTCCAGCGGATGCGCCCAAGGCGTAAGCAATATGGCGCAGGACAGGTAGATCACCATCATCACCTGCAGCGAGTTCCACACCGTCAACAGTTGTTTCTGGCCGAGGGCATAGAACACCCAGATCGTGGTGGCGAGCAGGATGGTCAGCACGCCGGCGGTGTAGGCGCCGAGCGAGGTCAGCAGTTCTTCCAGGCGCTGGTTGAAGAACAGGCCGAATCCCAGGATCAGCACCACCAACCCCAACCCCTGCCCCAGGCTGAAGCGCTCCTTGAAGACGAACACACTGGCGACCATCAAAAAGATCGGCCCCATCTGTACCACCAATTGCGCAGTGCCGGGGCTGAGCAATTTCAGGCCCACCAGGTACAGCACGTAGTTGCCCACCAGCCCGCACACCGCCATCGCCACCAGCCAGCCGCCCTTGGGGCCGAGTACCTTGCGGCTGGGCAGACGTTTGGTCAGCGCCAGGTAGATGAACAGGCAACTGCCGGCCACGATCAGGCGAAACCAGGTGACGGTGATCGGGTCCATCACCTGCAGCACCTGCTTGAGTTTGATCGGCAGAATGCCCCACAGGAACGCGGTCAGCAGGGTCAGGAGAAAACCATAGACCCAGCGGCCGGAAGAGATGTGCATGAGTACCCCAGAAGCCGGAGGAAGTGGAGCCGCATTCTAGGGGCACCCGATGCACTTTGTGTAGCGAACACTTAACTTGCCGATCAGCGCACCGCTTCGAACAACCCGGTGGCCCCCATGCCGCCGCCCACGCACATGGTGACGATGCCGTAACGCAGGTTGCGTCGCTGCAACTCACGCACCAGGTGCCCCACCTGCCGCGAGCCGGTCATGCCGAATGGATGACCGATGGAAATCGAGCCGCCGTTGACGTTGTACTTGGCATTGTCGATTTCCAGGCGATTGCGCGCATACAGGCACTGCGAGGCGAACGCTTCGTTCAGCTCCCACAGGTCGATATCCGCCACCTGCAAGCCCTTGGCCTGGAGCAACTTGGGCACCGAGAACACCGGGCCAATGCCCATCTCGTCCGGCTCGCAACCGGCCACGGTGAAGCCACGGAAAAACGCCTTGGGCTTGAGCCCCAACGCCAGGGCTTTTTCCAGGCTCATCACCAGGGTCATCGAGGCGCCGTCGGAGAGCTGCGAGGAGTTGCCCGCCGTCACCGAGCCATCTTCGGCAAACACCGGCTTCAAACCTTGCAGACTCGCCAGGGTAGTGTCCGGGCGGTTGCAGTCGTCACGGTCAACCACGCCATCAAGAATCTGCACTTCACCGGTGTGCTTGTCCTCGACCTTGTACTTGACCGCCATCGGCACGATTTCATCGTTGAACAGCCCATCGGCCTGGGCCTGGGCGGTGCGCTGCTGGCTTTGCAGGGCGTACAGGTCCTGTTCTTCGCGGCTGACGTTGTAGCGACGCGCGACGATCTCGGCGGTCTGGCCCATGGGAAAATAGATACCCGGCACCTGCTCTTTGAGCAGCGGGTTGATCAGGTTGTCGGTGTTGACGCTTTTCATGGTCAGGCTGATGGACTCGACACCGCCGGCGACGATGATATCGCTGCAGCCCGACGCAATCTGGTTGGCCGCAATGGCAATCGCCTGCAAGCCCGAGGAACAGAAGCGGTTGAGGGTCATGCCGGCCACGCCGGTGCCCAGTTGCGAGAGCACCGCCACATTGCGCCCGATGTTGTAGCCCTGGGCGCCCTCGTTGGAGCCGGCGCCGACGATGCAATCCTCCACCGTCACCGGGTCGATGCCGTTGCGGGCGAGCAGCGCGTTGACGCAATGGGCCGCCATGTCATCCGGGCGGGTCTGGTTGAACTTGCCGCGAAAGGACTTGGCCAGGCCGGTTCGCACGCTGTCGACGATCACTACTTCACGCATGGGCTACCTCGATCTTGTGGTTGTTGGATCGAGCATAGATCCCACCCTGCGCCATCGCGACGATCATTCACCCCATAGATACAAAACCATGGCGGCCCGGCTCACCGTGGCGAGCAGGCTTGTTGTGGTGGGTCGGTTTGTTGTGGTGAGTCGGCCTGTTGTGGTGAGCAGGCTTGCCCTGCGTTGGGGCGCGAAGCGGCCCCGAATCAGGCACCGCGGTTCTTCAGGCACGACTGAGTTGGCAGGTTTTAGGGCTGCTTCGCAGCCCAACGCGGGGCAAGCCCGCTCGCCACAACGAGCTGCATCATTATTTCTTTTTCTTTTTGTCGTGCTTGTCGGACTTGGCGAACGCCTCTTCCAGCGCCAGGTTGATCGTGCGCAACACCTTGACCCGCGCCCAGCGCTTGTCATTGGCCTCCACCAGGGTCCAGGGCGATACCTCGGTGCTGGTGCGATCGACCATATCGCCTACCGCCGCGCGGTAGTCGTCCCATTTGTCGCGGTTGCGCCAGTCGTCTTCGGTGATCTTGAAGCGTTTGAAAGGGATTTCCTCGCGGGCCTGGAAGCGCTCCAGTTGCGTGTCCTTGTCGATGGCCAGCCAGAACTTGACCACGATCACACCGGCATCGCGCAGTTGCTCTTCGAAGTCATTGATCTCGCCATAGGCGCGCATCCAGTCGGCAGGGGTGCAGAAGCCTTCGATGCGCTCCACCAGCACGCGGCCATACCAGGAGCGGTCGAACACGGTGAACATGCCGCGTGCCGGAATCTTCTGCCAGAACCGCCATAAATAAGGCTGGGCGCGCTCGTCTTCACTGGGCGCGGCAATCGGCACGATGTGGTACTGACGCGGGTCCAACGCCGCTGCCACCCGGCGGATCGCCCCACCTTTGCCCGCCGCGTCGTTGCCCTCGAACACCGTGATCAAGGCGTGCTTGCGCATGCGCTTGTCGCGCATCAGTCCGGAGAAGCGTGCTTGTTCGGTGATCAGTTGTTCTTCGTAATCGTCCTTGTCCAGGCGCTGGGACAGGTCGAGGCTGTCCAACAGGCTCTTCTTGTCCACCGAGGCGATCAAGGGCGCCGGGTTCATGCCGCTGGCCTTGCCCTTGGGCAGCTTGAGCGCATTCTGCAGGCCTTCGAGCAGGAGTTTGCCCACGGTGAGGCTGCGGTAGTTGCTGTCCACGCCTTCGATCACATGCCACGGCGCATAGTCGCGGCTGGTGCGGCGCAACACTCGCTCGCCGAAGTGCACGAATTTGTCGTAAGTCTCGGATTGCTGCCAGTCCAGCGGGCTGATGCGCCAGCTGTGCAGGGGGTCATCGGCCAGGGCCTTGAGCCGCGCTTTCATCTGCTTTTTGGAGAGGTGGAACCAGAACTTGAAGATCAGCGCGCCTTCATCGCAGAGCATCTTTTCCAGGCGTTCGGCGCCGGCGATGGCCTGGTCCAGGCGGGCGTCCTTGATCTGCCCATGCACGCGGCTTTGCAGCATCTGGCTGTACCAGTTGCCAAAGAAGATGCCCATGCGGCCTTTGGCAGGAAGTTGGCGCCAGTAGCGCCAGGCCGGCGGGCGCGCCAGTTCTTCGTCGGTCTGCTGGTCGAAGGTGCGCACTTCGATCAGGCGCGGGTCCATCCATTCATTGAGCAGCTTGACCGTCTCGCCCTTGCCGGCGCCTTCGATACCGTTGATCAGGATAATCACCGGGAAGCGCTTCTGCTGCTGCAACTCGTACTGCACCTCCAGCAAGGCTTCTCGCAATGCAGGCACTTCGGCCTCAAAGGTATCTTTGTCGATGGCGTGACCGATTTCGGCGGATTCGAACATGGGCAGCTCCGTTTCAAGATGGCTCAAGACTAGCGGATTGGGCAACAACACGCGGGAGGAAATTCCACCGGCGCTTGCCGTGCGTCAATTCAACGTCGGTTGATCGGCTAGAATGGCGGCCTTGTCTTTACCGAGCCGCCCATGAACCCCATCACCCACGCCCAGCTCGACTGGGATGACCAAGGTCGCCCGCACTCGCGAATCTTCGACGATGTGTACTTTTCCGATAAGTCGGGCCTTGAAGAAACCCGCTATGTGTTCCTCGAACAGAACCGCTTGCAGGAGCGCTTTGCCGCGCTGCCCCCCGGTGGGCGGCTGGTGATTGGTGAGACCGGGTTCGGCACGGGGTTGAATTTCCTCTGCGCCTGGCAACTGTTCGAACAACACGCGGTAGCCGGTGCGCGCCTGCATTTCGTCAGCGTGGAAAAGTATCCGCTGAGCCATGCCGACCTGCGACGCGCCCTGCTGCTCTGGCCCGAACTGCACCCCTTCGCCGAACAACTGCTGGCGCAATACATTGCCATCCATCAGGGCTTCCAGCGGCTGGTGCTGGATAACGGCCGCGTGACCCTGACCCTGCTGGTCGGTGATGCCCTGGAGCAACTGCCGCAACTGGATGCGCAAATCGACGCCTGGTTCCTGGACGGCTTCGCCCCGGCGAAAAACCCGGATATGTGGACCGCCGAGCTGTTTGCCGAGCTGGCACGCCTGGCGGCGCCGGGCTCGACCATCAGCACGTTTACCAGCACCGGCTGGGTACGTCGGCTGATCAACGCCGCCGGGTTCAAGATGAAACGTACGCCGGGCATTGGCCACAAGTGGGAGATCCTCCGTGGGGAGTTTCTCGGTTGGCCGGCCGACACACCGGTACCGGCCGCGACCAAGCCGTGGTTCGCCAGGCCGCCCGCCCTTGCGGGTGAGCGTCACGCACTGGTGATCGGCGCCGGCCTGGCGGGCTGCGCGACAGCGGCCAGCCTGGCGGCCAGGGGTTGGCAGGTCAGCCTGCTGGAGCGCCATGACGGTGTGGCGCGGGAAGCCTCCGGCAACCCCCAGGGCGTGCTGTACCTGAAACTGTCGGCCCACGGCACAGCCCTGTCGCAGTTGATCGTGGCGGGGTTTGGCTACACCCGCCGGGTGCTGGAGCACCTGCATCGCGGCGTCGACTGGGACAGTTGCGGCGTGCTGCAGCTGGCCTTCGACGCCAAGGAAGCCCAACGCCAGGCGCAACTGGCCGCTGCTTTCGCGCCAGACTTGCTGCACCTGCTCGACCGCGACCAGGCCCAGGCCCGCGCCGGTGTCGCGCTGGCGCACGGTGGGCTGTTTTTCCCCGAAGGCGGCTGGGTGCACCCACCGGCATTGTGCGAATGGCAAGCACACCAGCCGGGCGTGACCCTGCTGCCCTACCACGATGTGCTCGACCTGCGGCATGTCGACGGTCAGTGGCAAGCCTGGGACGCTGAGCGCCTGCTCGCCAGCGCCAGCGTGGCGATCCTGGCCGGCGCCGCCGAGGTCCAGCGCTTCGCCGACCTGCCCCTCAAGCGCATTCGCGGGCAGATCACCCGTTTGCCGCAGACCGCCTACAGCCAGGCCCTGGCCACGGTGGTGTGCGCCGAAGGCTACGTCGCCCCGCCACGCCTGGGCGAGCACACCCTGGGCGCCAGTTTCGACTTCAAGAGCGATGACCTTACGCCCACCGCCGCTGAACATTCCGGGAACCTGGAGCTGCTCCAGGGCATTTCCGAAGACCTGGCCCAGCGCCTGGGCGCCGACAGCCTGGCGCCGGAAGCCCTGGAAGGCCGCGCCGCGTTCCGCTGCACCAGCCCGGACTACCTGCCGATTGTCGGGCCATTGGCTGACCGCCAGGCGTTCGACCAGGCCTACGCCGCGCTGCGCAAGGACGCCCGGCAAGTGCCTGGCGCCGCCTGCCCGTGGCTGGACGGGTTGTATGTCAACAGCGGCCACGGCTCAAGGGGGCTGATCACCGCCCCGCTGACTGCGGAGCTACTCGCCGCCTGGCTGGACAACGAGCCGCTGCCGGTGCCGCGCGCGGTGGCTGACGCCTGCCACCCCAACCGTTTCGCCGTGCGGGCGCTGATCCGCACCACCACCGGCAAGGCCGAATGATCAACCGGCCGGGGCCTCACACACGGGGCCCAGCCCTTCGGTTCTGATGGCGTCCTCGGTCAAGCGCTCGATCAGCACGCTTTCAGCCTGCTCCCGTTCACTGAGGACGGTGTGCATGCGACTCCGGTAATCGGCATCGCTCAGTACCAGGCTTTGTTCGAAGATGTCATTGAGGCGCTCATCATAGGGCGTGTTCAAGGCCTCGAAGCGAGCTGCATGGGCACGCTTGAGGTAGTCGGTCCAGAACGGCAGCTTCTTGAGATACGTCATCAGCTCGGGGGACAGCTCGGCCAGCGTGACTTCGGCCTTGGCTTCATCCAGCGCCAACTGAGTGACCTCCCCCAGCCGCGAATAGCGCATGTGTCGAGGCTGGCCGGGCAAATAGAATTCGCCGACCAGGCCTGTGCGGAACGCCAGGCTGACCTCCAATGGATCGGCGGCAGGATGCAGGCCACTGTGACGGCGCGCAATCGCCTCCAACTGCTCCAGGCGAAACAGGCCACGACCCAGTTTCAACAGCGGCTTGGGCGTCAGCGCACGCCCCTGGATGAGGGCCTTGGCATCGCTGATTTCCACCAGGACTTCCAGGCTGCTGAAGTTGACGGCGGCGGCATCGTCACAATTGATCGGCGTGGCGGCCCGGTCGAATACTTCCTCACGCAGTTCGCTGTTCATCGCGGCAGCCTCCAGCACCCGCCAGACGCGGCGCTGCAGGTCCTCACGCACGAACTCGGCGTCTTTGGTGCCGCCCAGTTCCGCGAGCAACTTGAACAGGGCGTCCGACCGGTGATCGTCCTTGAGGCCCGTCCACGTGAGTTTCTTCGCCGCATAGCCCGCCATCCGTTCGTCCGCCAGCCACAGTTCGCGTGCGCTCTGCTCGTTCAAGCGGGCAATGTCATCTTCCAGGAACCCCATGCCCGGACCGTACGCCTGCCGGTAGTTTTTCAGGGCCAGCTGGCTTTGCGCGGATAACGGGTTGTGCCGCAAGTTGACACCCTGGGCAAAGTTTCGCGGCACGCGTAACAGCCAATCTGGCAGCACGCTGATGTCATTGGCGCGCAAATTGATATGTTCAAGATAAGGCAGGCGCCACAGGTCCTTGGGCAGTTCCTTGAGTCGGCAGTTGCGCAACACCAGGCTACGCAGCGCGAACATACGGCTGATATCCGGCGGGTCCAGCAGCGGGTTATCCGTCAGGCTCAACACCTTCAGGCGCGTCAGGTCGGCCAGCTTGGCACGGGTGTATTCGGTGAGCTGGAGTTTGTTGTTGGTCAGGTACAACCGCTCCAGGCCCGGCATGTGCGACAGGGCTTCAGGTAGCCGGGTCATCTGGTTTTCACCCAGTTCAAGGGTGCGCAGCCCCTTGAAGTGGCTGAGGAAATACGCCACATCGTCAGTCAGGTTCAAACGGCGCAACGACAAATGCTCGACGTGATCGAAGCGTACCTGGGCGGGCAATGTCGGCAGAGGGCCGATGACCATATCATCGAGCAACAGCCCAGGAACCTGGCTGGCGTGCTCATCGGGCAGGGTCGACATCCGTCGCCAGCACTTTTCGATGCTCTTCGCCGCCTGGTGGCGGCTCAATCGATAGTCCCACAGGGGGTCGGCCTGCACGATACTGGCAGACTTCTCGGCACGCCAGCGTTTGAGTGCCGTGTGCAGCGCTTCAAACTCCTGCTCGCGCGCCTGGACGGCCTTGGCACGCGACAGGTGATCATGGCCCGCATCGCGCAAGAAATCGTTGACCTGCGACGGACTGAGCAAGGGATAGAGCTTGTTGACTTTACGCACCAACGCCGCCGGGAAATGCCCTGCCTCGGCGCGCGCCGCCTCGGTACAGATCAGCGGCTCTTCGTCCAGCAGCCCGCGTTCCGGCCACAGGTAACGGGCGACCCTGTCACGCTCATGCACCGTGGTAGCACGCAGGCGGCCGCGCAGGTCGGCGGCCTCGTTCTCGGCCTGAAGCTTCAATGCAATGCGCTGGCGTGGCAGCAGGCTATCGAAAAGCGCCGTGTACAAGCCGTCCGCGCCTGTCGCGACCGGCCCGAGGGCCTTGCCGTTTTGATCGAATGCCTGATACCCCTGGGGCATACTGACCAGGGTCCTCTGCGTTGCGGCTGGTGACGCGCCCGCCTCGGCCAGCACCTCCCCGCTCAGGGTTTGCCTGCGCACCTGCAACGCCAGGTCTCGGGGCCAGCCGGGCATTTGCTGCAGCATACCGACGGCCACGCGTCGGGTGCCGTCCCCCGCCAATTCCGGCCAGTACAGGCCCATCAGTGCGCGGTCCTGCTCCAACAGGTCCACCGTCTCGCGCGCCCGCTGGGCAAGCACCAGCGGTACATGGCCGGTGGTGCGCAAATACCGGCGCTCCCATAATGTGGCCTGTGAGTACAGCTCCCACGCCATGCGGGGCGGCAGTTGTTTGAAGCGCTCGCACAACGGCACCAATTCGTTCAGGGCAACACCGGCGTAATAGGTGTACAAATGGTCGAACACGGCTTGATGCCGGCTACGCAGCGTGTCCAGCAGACGACGCTCCAGCGTACTGCGCATGTCGTCTTCCGCCACACCCTTGCCCAACAGGTCGCCACGTTCCTCGTCGCTCAAGTGCTCCAGCAAGGTGTCCATGACCCGCCCGTCCCTCAACTCCTTGCGGGTGATATGGATGCTCAGGTCCTCATAATCGAAAGGTGCTGTTTCCGGATGCCTTTCCAGCAGTTCGCCCTCCTCGTCCAGCACCTCGAAAAAACGCCCTTGGGGCCAGCCTGGCACCAGCGGCAATGCAAACAATTGCGCGCGTGCGGTACTCGCATCGGGACGTTCACCACGCTCCAGGTACTCCATCAGCTCACGAACCCTGTCGTTTTGCTTATAGCGCAGCACTGCGTCATGAAAACGCTCGGGTAACGGCTCGTAGGCACTGCCCAACGCCTGCAGGTGTGGCAGGGTCATTCCTGTGAGGGTCGCCAGGTTCGACAATGGCTCAGCGGGCAATTCGTCAAGGCTTGGATCCAGTCGCCTGAGGCTGTAGACGGGGTCTTCCCATTGCAAGGGGCGCTCGTAGACATGCTGCCAGCCACCACGGAAGTTGTGCTCCAGCGGCGGGCGATAAGCCTGCGGACGCCGTGGATGGATGACCCGCCACTTCTGCAATCGGGTATCGAACGCAACCGAATAGTGGTTTCCCCCCATGCGGATGTAGGAGCGGCCGTTGACTTGGTACACCCCTCGAGAACTGGCCACGGCCTGGCGTGCGACCGGCTCAGGCTGTCGATAGGCATTGAGCCTTGGCCGCCAGAGTTTCTGGCCCTGATCGGCAGTGTTGACGGCTTCGAACTTCTCGAAGAACTGCGCAGACGTTGTCAGGGTGCGCTTCAACGTCCCCACTACCCGCCCGCCCGCCACGAACAACGCCATGGCCGCGATATTTTCAGCCACATTCACCAGATGCTTGAGGGCCTCGGTATGCTCATCGTGCTGCCAGTCCTCGACGGCCTCGAACACTTCACCCAACAGCTGTCCGACGGCGACCCCGAGCATCAACTGCCCCAACACCGGCACCACCAACGACGCCACATTCAGCAGGTCCAGCCCCAGGTCCAGATAGCGCTGCATGCGCTCTTCACTGGCTTGCTGGTCGACCTGGGCCTTGGGTACCGCCAGTACCAGCGCGTCCAACTGTATCTTGCCGACAAATGCCTGAAAGAAGAACCCGGTCAGGCTGGTCGTGACGGGTAAGGCACGCAGCTGGCCAACCTTGCGCGTCATGTCGAACGAGTCGAAAAAATCCAGGCGGTTGCCCTCATCCACGTACCCTTCGAAAAACGTCCGGTAGCTCTTGATTTGCAGCTTCAAGGACAAATACACCTTGAAGTCTTCCAGCGTCGGATACTCGTACCAGGGCCTGGAGGGCTCGTTCGGCATGTAGACAATAAAGGGGCCGGTATCCAGGCTGCCCGGTGCGCTGTCGGAAAACACCAATACACTCCACACGCAGGTGCCATCGATGTTCAAGCCCTGCCAATTGATCAGGCCGTTGCCCGGCAGCTTGCTCTTGAGCTCACTGGCCGGACGGTCGAACCCGATCAGCTTGAGCAACCGTGCGTAGGTCCCGGCTTCGATATGCCCCTTGCACAAGGCAATATGCAGATCCATGCGCATGTCCATGAGTTTGCCCAGGCCAATACTGACGGCAACCTGGTTGTAGGAGCTGACTTCCTCTTTGCTTTTCGGGTCGGGCAGGTCGAAGACCTCTTCGATGTGCTTTTGATAGAGCGCCCCCAGGTCCAGCTCCCGGCAATAACCGACAAATTCAGGCACCGTCATCCCCACCATCGGCTGCCTGGTGGCCGCAGAGCGCACTACAGCTGCGACGGACATGCCCCCGGGCTCAGCGCGCTCTGCAGAGAAATTCTGCATCGCCGCATGCAGCAGGCTTTGCTTGGTATAGGTAACGGTCTGGAGCAAGCCGCCGCCCAGGTCCGGGCTCACCCCAGTGAGCTTGCGCCTGGGCAACTCCAGCAGGTCTCGCCTGACATCCGGCGACTCCACCCCTTTGGCCCGCAGAAAATTGGTCAAGCGCTCTGCGCAGTATTGATCCAGCGGTTCCAGGCGGCTCAACAGGTAACGGACATTCTCACGAATCACCTTGCTGTCGATATGCGTCTGTTCAAGGGCGGTGAGTGTCGAAGCGTCGGCTTCAACCAACCAGTGCGGCACGGTTTTGCGCAAAACCTGCGCCTTGTCCAGGTCGGCGGTGATGTCGAGCAATGCCCTGTCCAGTTCATCTTGAGTCGCTCCTGCGGCGACCTCACTCAAATCGCGTTTTTGCGTCATCGGCATGTTTCCTCAGCCAGCTGAACATGACGCCAAACGATAAGCCTGGACCGGGCCGCATCCGGGTATCTGTCTACCGCCCTGCAACCACCTTCATCCGCTTATAACCGATTGATCTAAAACTCCACGAATAGCCCCGTGTCAGTTTCTGGGTACGCGCCCTGTCGGGCGTATTGAGTTTTATGCTCCCCAACGGAAAAACCGGTAAGGAATTTATGTGCGGATTAGCTGGAGAATTACGTTTCGATGCCCAACCTGCCGACCTGGCAGCGATTGAACGCATCACCCATCACCTGGCCCCGCGAGGCCCAGACGCCTGGGGCTTTCATGCCCAGGGGCCGATAGCCCTGGGCCATCGGCGCCTGAAAATCATGGACCTGTCGGACGGTTCAGCCCAACCGATGGTCGATTCGCACCTGGGCCTGAGCCTGGCGTTCAACGGCGCGATCTATAACTTCCCGGAATTGCGAGAAGAGCTGGAAGCCCTGGGCTACGCCTTCTATTCCGGCGGCGACACCGAGGTGCTGCTCAAGGGGTATCACGCCTGGGGCGAGGCACTGCTGCCCAAGCTCAACGGCATGTTTGCCTTCGCGATCTGGGAACGCGATGCCCAGCGCCTGTTCATTGCCCGCGACCGCCTCGGCGTGAAACCGTTGTACCTGTCGCGCGCCGGCCAGCGCCTGCGCTTTGCCTCGGCCTTGCCGGCGCTGCTCAAGGGTGGCGATATCAACCCGATCCTCGATCCGGTCGCCCTGAACCACTACTTGAATTTCCACGCCGTGGTACCGGCGCCACGCACCTTGCTGGCGGGCATTGAAAAACTGCCACCCGCGAGCTGGATGCGCATCGATGCCAGCGGCAAGACCGAGCAGAAGACCTGGTGGACCCTGCCCTATGGCCCACGCGAAGATGAAAAAAACCTGAGCCTGGAAGACTGGACCGACCGCGTGCTCGACAGCACCCGCGAAGCCGTGGCCATCCGTCAACGTGCTGCGGTGGATGTGGGGGTGCTGCTCTCCGGTGGTGTCGATTCGAGCATGCTCGTCGGCCTGCTGCGTGAAGTCGGCGTACAGGATTTGTCGACCTTCTCCATCGGCTTTGAAGACGCCGGTGGCGAAGCCGGCAACGAGTTCCAGTACTCGGACCTGATCGCCAAGCACTACGGCACGCGCCACCATCAATTGCGCATCGCCGAAAGCGAGATCATCGAGCAACTGCCGGCGGCCTTCCGCGCCATGAGCGAGCCGATGGTCAGCCATGACTGCATTGCTTTCTACCTGCTGTCGCGGGAAGTGGCCAAGCATTGCAAGGTGGTGCAAAGCGGCCAGGGCGCCGATGAGCTGTTCGCCGGTTACCACTGGTACCCGCAGGTGGACGGTGCTGCCGACCCCTATGCGGCCTATCGCGATGCATTTTTTGACCGCAGCTATGAAGACTATGCCGCTACTGTCGCGCCCAAATGGCTGACCGCCAACGACGCGGCAGGCGACTTCGTGCGCGAACATTTCGCCATGCCCGGCGCCGATGCGGCGGTGGACAAGGCCCTGCGCCTGGACAGCACAGTGATGCTGGTGGACGACCCGGTCAAACGTGTCGACAACATGACCATGGCCTGGGGCCTGGAAGCACGCACGCCGTTTCTCGACTACCGCTTGGTCGAGCTCTCGGCCCGCGTGCCGGGTAAGTTCAAGCTGCCCGACGGCGGCAAGCAAGTGCTCAAGGAAGCGGCGCGCCGGGTCATCCCGAGCGAAGTCATCGACCGCAAGAAAGGCTACTTCCCGGTGCCGGGCCTCAAGCACTTGCAGGGCGATACCTTGAACTGGGTACGCGAACTGTTGCTCGACCCGAGCCAGGATCGCGGCCTGTTCAACTCCGCCGCGCTGGACCGCTTGTTGACCGACCCGCAGGGCCAACTGACGCCGTTGCGTGGCTCCAAACTGTGGCAACTGGCAGCGCTGAACCTGTGGCTCAGCGAACAAGGAATCTGATTGATGAAACCTCTCGCAGCGGCCTATAGCCAACGCTTGCTCAAGGGCCAGGCGCCGACCTACGAGCGCCTGCAGGCGCGCCTGGCGGAAGACGGCAGCCCCCTGGGCGCCGAGCCGATTGCGGTGCATTGCGGCTGGGGCCGGTTGTTGATCGGGCATACCTTCCCCGACCCGGCCAGCCTGGCCCAGGAACTGCTCCATGAGCAGCCGGGTGAGCGTGATATCGCGTTGTATGTGGCGGCGCCCCAGCAGATCCTGGGGATTGATCCCCAGCAGCTGTTTCTCGACCCCTCCGACACGCTGCGCCTGTGGTTCAGCGACTATCGCCCGGCTACCCGGGTGTTTCGCGGCTTCCGTATTCGACGGGTGCAGACCGAGGCCGATTGGCTGGCGGTGAATCAGCTGTACCAGGGGCGCGGCATGCTGCCGGTCGACGCCGAACGCCTCACACCGCGCCATCAAGGCGGCCCGGTGTACTGGCTGGCAGAAGACGAAGACAGCGGCGCGGTGATCGGCAGCGTGATGGGCCTGAATCACCAGAAGGCGTTTCATGACCCGGAAAACGGTTGCAGCCTGTGGTGCCTGGCGGTCGACCCGCAATGCACGCGACCCGGCGTGGGCGAAGTGCTGGTGCGCCATCTGGTGGAGCATTTCATGAGCCGTGGCCTGAGCTACCTGGACCTGTCGGTGCTGCACGATAACCGCCAGGCCAAGAACCTTTACGCCAAACTCGGTTTCCGCGCGCTGACCACCTTTGCGATCAAACGCAAGAATGGGATCAACCAGCCATTGTTCCTCGGCCCTGGCCCGCAGGCGGGGTTCAACCCCTATGCGCGGATCATTGTCGAGGAGGCCCACCGGCGCGGTATCGATGTGCAGGTGGATGACGCCGATGCCGGCTTGTTCACATTGAGCCATGGCGGGCGACGTGTGCGTTGCCGTGAGTCGTTGAGCGACCTGACCAGTGCCATCAGCATGACCCTGTGCCAGGACAAAAGCCTGACGCACAAGGTGTTGAAGGCCGCCGGATTGAAACTGCCCGCGCAGCAACTGGCGGGCAGCGCGGATGACAACCTGGAGTTCCTCGATGAGCACCAGCGCATCGTGGTCAAGCCGCTGGATGGCGAGCAAGGCCAGGGTGTGGCAGTGGATTTGCAGAGTATCGAGGAGGTGCAGCAAGCCATTGAAGCGGCGCGGCAATTCGACAGCCGTGTGTTGCTGGAGAGTTTCCACCAGGGGCTGGACCTGCGCATCCTGGTGATCGGCTTCGAGGTGGTGGCCGCCGCGATCCGCCGCCCGGCGGAGGTGACTGGTGATGGTCATCATTCCATCGGTGCGCTGATCGAAGCCCAGAGCCGCCGCCGCCAGGCTGCGACCGATGGTGAAAGCAAAATCCCCCTGGATGGCGAAACCGAACGCACGCTGAAAGCCGCTGGCTATGACTACAGCAGCATCCTGCCCCGTGGCCAGGTCCTGTCCGTGCGCCGCACCGCTAACCTGCACACCGGCGGCTGCCTGGAAGACGTCACCGCCATCCTGCACCCCACGCTGGTGGACGCCGCCGTGCGCGCCGCCCGCGCCCTGGACATCCCCATGGTGGGCCTGGACCTGATGGTGCCCGCCGCCGACCAACCCGAGTACGTGTTTATCGAAGCCAACGAACGGGCCGGCCTGGCCAATCATGAACCGCAACCGACCGCAGAAAAGTTTGTGGATTTGCTGTTTCCCCATAGCTGAACGATCCGACCTTAGGAGTCTTTATGAGCCGAACCATCCCCGAACCGGATCTGAACTACCTGCAAAAAGTGCTGCTGGAAATGCTCGCCATTCCCAGCCCCACTGGGTTTACCGACACCATCGTGCGCTACGTCGCCGAGCGCCTGGAAGAACTGGGCATCCCCTTTGAAATGACCCGGCGCGGCACCATCCGCGCCACCCTCAAGGGCCAGAAAAACAGCCCCGACCGTGCAGTTTCGGCACACTTGGATACCATCGGCGCCGCCGTGCGCGCCATCAAGGACAACGGCCGCCTGAGCCTGGCGCCGGTAGGCTGCTGGTCGAGCCGCTTTGCCGAAGGCAGCCGCGTCAGCCTGTTTACCGACAACGGCGTGATCCGTGGCAGCGTGCTGCCGCTGATGGCCTCCGGGCATGCGTTCAATACCGCTGTGGATGAAATGCCGGTGAGCTGGGACCATGTGGAGTTGCGCCTGGACGCCTACTGCGCGACCCGTGCTGACTGCGACTCCCTGGGCATTGGCATCGGTGACTATGTCGCCTTCGACCCACTGCCGGAATTCACCGAGAGCGGGCACATCAGCGCCCGACACCTGGACGACAAAGCCGGCGTCGCGGCGTTGCTGGCCGCACTCAAGGCCATCGTCGACAGCGGCGAGCCGTTGCTGATCGACTGCCACCCGCTGTTCACCATCACCGAGGAAACCGGCAGTGGCGCAGCGGCCGCCCTGCCCTGGGACGTCAGTGAGTTCGTCGGCATCGACATCGCGCCGGTCGCCCCCGGCCAGCACTCCAGCGAACACGCGGTGAGCGTGGCGATGCAGGATTCCGGCGGGCCGTATGACTATCACCTGTCGCGGCATTTGCTGCGCCTGGCGTCCGACCACGAGTTGCCGGTGCGCCGCGACCTGTTCCGCTACTACTTCAGCGACGCCCACTCGGCTGTCACCGCCGGCCACGATATCCGCACCGCGTTGCTGGCGTTTGGGTGCGATGCGACCCACGGCTACGAACGCACGCATATCGACAGCCTGGCGGCGCTGAGTCGTCTATTGGGCGCCTACATTCTCAGCCCGCCCGTGTTCGCCAGCGATGCACAGCCGGCACAGGGTTCCCTGGACCGGTTCAGTCACCAGATCGAGCACGAGACGCAGATGGAGAGCGACACGCGAGTGCCGTCGGTGGACAGCCTGGTGGGCAACAAGTCCTGAGACTGGCAACTACGGTCCCGGCGCAGTAGGATCGCCGGGATCCATCACCCGAGGCTTGTATGCTGATTCCCTACGATGCACTTGAAGTCGACACGCTGACGCGCCTGATCGAAGACTTCGTGACCCGCGACGGCACCGACAATGGCGACGACACGCCCCTGGAAACCCGCGTGCTGCGCGTGCGTCAGGCGCTGACCAAGGGCCAGGCGCTGATCGTGTTCGACCCGGAAAGCGAGCAGTGCCAGTTGATGCTCAAGCACGACGTGCCCAAGCATCTGTTCGACTGACGTCAGAGATTGGGCACCGGCACCGGATGGGTGCTGGGGTCCTGGCGATCGCGGATTTTCTGATGCACCTCCGCGCGATGCACATGCACCCCGGCCGGCGCTTCAACGCCGAGTTTCACCTGGGTACCGTTCAACTCGAGGATATGCACGGCGATGTCATCGCCGATGGAGATGACTTCGCCTATGGCGCGGCTTAAGACCAGCATGGCGGTTGTCCTTTTAACAGTGAAAGGACCTCGACCATGCGCGCAGGCTGTGCTGCGCATCAATGGCTTGCCGT
Source organism: Pseudomonas sp. FBCC-B1565 (assembly GCF_059133265.1). NCBI lineage: Bacteria > Pseudomonadati > Pseudomonadota > Gammaproteobacteria > Pseudomonadales > Pseudomonadaceae > Pseudomonas > Pseudomonas sp. FBCC-B1565. The sequence goes on along the minus strand of NZ_CP101438.1, from coordinate 1,958,036 downwards.
GAAATCAGGCACTACTTACATGTGTAGGTAAAATACCTGACAGACCACTACCCGATCAGCCCTTGGCAGCCTGTGCCTTGGCGCGCATTTTGTCGGCCATGCTGGTCATTTCGTCATACAGCAATTGCGGGTTCTTCTGCTTCAACGCCCATGCCATGCGCCCCTGCTCGTGGGGCAGGATCATGAACTCGCCCTCCGCGACCCGCTGATAGATGTAGTCGGCGATATCCGCCGCCGAAATCGGCGAGCTTTCCAGCAGCTTGCCCACCTGGGCCTTCATGGCGGGGGTCGGCCCACGGAACGAATCCAGGAGATTGGTCTGGAAGAACGATGGGCACACCACATGCACACCGATTTCCTGCTGCTTGAGTTCCACCAGCAGACTCTCCGACAACGCCACCACACCGGCCTTGGCCACGTTGTAGTTACTCATGGCCGGCCCCTGCATCAGTGCAGCCATGGAGGCGATGTTGATGATGCGGCCCTTGCTCTTTTCCAGCAGCGGCAGGAACGCCTTGCAGCCCTTGACCACGCCCATCAGGTTGATTGCGATCTGCCAGTCCCAGTCCTCCAGGGACAACTCGGCAAAGAAGCCGCCTGACGCCACGCCCGCGTTGTTGACGATCACATCGATACCACCGAGCTTGACCTCACAGGCCTGGGCGAATGCGGTGAGCTGGCTGTAGTCGCGCACGTCGCAGCGCTGGATAAAACCTTCGCCACCGGCCTCGCGCACCAACCTGAGGGTTTCTTGCAGGCCGGGCTCGCTGACATCCGACAAGGCCAACTGCCAACCCTCACGGGCCCAGCGCAGAGCGATTTCACGACCCAGGCCGGACCCGGCGCCAGTGATCATCATGCGATTTTGCATAGGAAGCTGCCTTGTGGTTCACGGAAGAAGTGATCGGCAGTGTAGCGAAGGTTTTTCCTGCCCCCATCCACCATCAGAGTGATGAATGCCCCTGGCAAACCGTGGGCCGGGTCGGATGTTTGCGTATAGCCTAAGTTCAATATTTTTCAACTAATAGGTTTTAGTTGCGAGCGCATTAAAAGAAATAAGCACGTTTGCGAAATGCTTTAAAAAAATACTGAATTTTCTGCGAGGGGCCATAGTCGGAGTTGTTAAGGCGTCTGTCTTTAATATGCGGGCCTATCGTTAAACAACCGGTCTTTGCAGAAGGCCAATAAGGAAAAAAACCATGAGCCTCATTCTGATCATTATCCTGATCCTGCTGCTGGTCGGCGGTTTGCCAGTGTTCCCTCACTCACGCAACTGGGGTTACGGCCCGTCGGGTATCCTGGGCGTTGTCCTGGTGGTGCTGCTGGTACTGTTGTTGCTTGGGCGTATATAAACGCCAGGCAAAAAAAAGAGGCCCTTTAAAGGGCCTCTTTTTTATGGCCGATTAATTAGTCCGGCTTGCCGTTGACTACACCCGCGGTGTTATCCAACAGACTCTTGGTGGCCGTCTGCAGGAACGACTCAAGTTTCTGCTTCAGCGCCGCCTCGTCCGGCGACTCGGGGATCACTTTACCGGTCGGGTTGGCGCCCAGTTCGTATTCCCACAACTTCGGTGGCATTTCCTTCGGCAGCACCAGAATGCGGTCTGCGGTCACCAACGCCACGGTCTGATCGCTGCCCGATGGCTTGATCACGCCAAAACCCTTATCGCCTTCCGGCAGGTTCAACAGGTCACGGCCCCAGCACTGGTGCAGGGTATCGCCACCCAGGCGGCCCATGATGGTTGGCACGATGTCGATCTGGGTGCCCACGGTGTGGTCACGCTCGCCGAACTTTTCCTGCATGCCTGGCGCGATCATCAGCATCGGCACGTTGAAACGGCCCAGGTCCATTTCGGTGATCTGCTGCTCGTTGCCGAAGCCATGGTCACCCACGATCACGAACAGGGTTTCCTTGAAGTACGGCTCCTTGCGGGCCTTCTCAAAGAACTGGCCCAATGCCCAGTCGGAGTAGCGCATGGCAGTCAAATGCTCGTTGAGGCTGCCACGGTCGGTGACTTTCTCTACCGGCAATGGCGTCGGCAACGCATACGGCGTGTGGTTGGACAGGGTTTGCAGCAACGCATAGAACGGCTTGCCGCCTTCACGCGCCTTGAGCTCTTCCAGGCCACGGTTGAACATATCCTGGTCGGACACGCCCCACGTCGGGTCGGAGAACACCGGGTCGACGAAGTCATTGCGACCGATGAAGTTGGTCATGCCCTGGTTGCTGAAGAAGCCCGACTGGTTGTCCCAGGCGAAATCGCCGTTGTACACATACACGTCGTCAAACTTGCGCGCGCTGAGCAACTGCGGCAGGCCCGACAGCTTGTGGCTGCCTTCGGGGGTCTGCATCAGGTATTCGAAGCCCGGCAGGTTCGGGAAGCACGCCATGGTGGCGAACATGCCCTGGTGGGTATGGGTGCCGTTGGAGAAGAAACGGTCGAACAGCAGGCCTTCCTTGGACAGTTTGTCGAAGTACGGCGTGATGTTGCCTGGACGACCCAAGGCGCCGACCGAGTGACCGGCGAAGCTCTCCATGAGGATCACGACCACGTTCTTGATCGGCAGGGTCTTCTCGGCCGGCGGCATGTAGTCGCGGCGCACGGCAGCGATGTCGGTATCCACCAGCTTCTCTTGCGGCAGCACCAGCATGTCACGCACGGTCTGGGTAGCCAGCGGCTGGTCGAGGGTGGCCTTCCAGATGTTGGAACGGTCTTCGCCGAAGCGGGCCTTGGCCGCCGCAATCAGTGACAAGGTGCCATTGAGGCCCAACTGGTTGGCGAAGTTGGAGTCGGTGGTGTACACATCACCCCAACGCAGTGGCGGGCCTTGGCGCAGGGTGCCACGGATGGCGACCACGGCGATCAGCAGGCAGACCACGAACACCGCGATACGCGTGTACCAAGGCGCCACCTGGCGCGTGCCGATGCTGCCACCGCTGAACGGGCCACGCGGACGTGTGGCGCGGTCGGCGCCTTTGAACGCCATGCTCAGGATCAACGTACCCACGGCCCAGGCCAGCAGGTAGCGCACCACCGGAAAACCGTACCAGAGCATGCTCATCACGGTCTTGGGGTCTTCCTTCACATACTGGAAGACCAGGCCGTTGAGGCGCTGGTGGAACTCGCGGTAGAAGTCCATCTCCATCAGGCCCAGGAACAGGGCAATGCTGGACGCGACGGTCAGCCACAGACGGAAGAACCCACGCGCGGCCATGGCGCGGACGCTGAACAAGGCCAGCAGCAGCGGGACCAACGCATACATCACGAAGCGGATGTCAAAGCGCGTCCCATTGCCGAACGCTTCGAGGAAGGTCGAGGCCGGCGTGTCGAGGATCATTTCGCGGTTGTACACCAGCAGCGCCAGGCGCAGCAGGGAGAACATCACCATCATGACCAGTGCGCAGAGCAGCGTGTACGCCAGATGGGATTTGACGGTCGGTTGCAGCAGGCGATTAGAAGCTCGCTGCTGACTCAGGGCGTCCGGGTTTGCCATGTCGTTTCAGGACCCATTGGAAGTTTAAGTGACGAAGTAGTGCAGTGGCGCGAATGGTGCCCGATCAACGGCGGCAAGGCTATTAATTACTGAACGTGCACCGGCGCTCCGCCTTTAGCGGCTCTTGGGTTAGGGCCTTGGCAGGAAGATAAAGCCGGCGAATTGTCTTGGACGGGATGTGAAAATTTTGTGCAGCGAATATTTCGAAACACAAAATGAATTGAAGGGAAAAGCCATGGCCTGGCAGCTGTCGAGCCGGGGTTCGACAGCTGCCAGGTCGGGCGCGCGATCAGATCCGCACATTACCCCGTGGCCCGGCAATCGCCCAGATGATCAGGCCCAGCACCGGCAGCAGCAGGATCAACAGGATCCACAACACCTTGGCGCCCGTGCTTGCGCCGCTTTTGAACACGTTGATGATCGCCCAGATATCCAGCGCGAGGATGATCAGCCCGATCAAGCTATTGAACGTGGAACCCATGGTGTCGCTCCTAAGTGAGGGCATGCCCTTGTAGGATAGTCAGCCCTGGCGGGGGTTCCGTTTTATTTCAGACGTGAACGGCGACTTTCAGCGCTTCCAGGGACGGTTCGCCCTTGATGCCCACTTCAGCGCACAGCTCCAGCACGCGCGGCAGGTCGTTGCCGTAGACCAGCACCGCCTGGATTTCGTCATCGAGCAACTGGCTGAAGTTGAGCAATACGTAGCCGCCATCCTCGGGGCTGAGGGCGCTCATCTGGATCTGGATGCGGTTGAGTGCGGTCAGGTCTTCGGTCTTGGCCAGTTGCTTGGGCTTGAGGTTGAACGCCACGCCGGGGCCGAACGACGCGACGATCTGCGCGAACAGGTCACCATAGGTGTCGGCCTGGAACAGTACGGTGTCCGGCAGGCTGCCGACCACCACCCACTCACCGAGTGGGATGGGGAAGGTGTCGTCGTAGTTGATATCCGGGTTGGCCGCCAGAAACGCGGCCGGGTCGGCGTAGGCCTGGGCTGCTTCATCGGCGATCCGCGCCACCTCGTCCTCGCCCATGACGCCGGCGCTGATTTTGCTGATGAGTTCGACGAGGGCGGTTTTCATGGAAATGATCCTGTAGCGGGCTGGCTTTTGAGGGCGCGTAGCCTACACCAGTTTCTGCAACTGCGCCGCCGTATCCACCGCGCCCATGGTCTGCGCGGCAGCCAGTGCGGTGGCGCCATTGGCGTCGGTGGCCTTGGGGTTGGCGCCCTGCCCCAGCAGGTAATCGACCATCGCCACGCGGTTGAACATCGCCGCCATCATCAACGCCGTACGGCCGTCGGAAGACGCGGCATCCACCGGCGCGCCCCCTTCGATCAGCGCCTTGACCACGTCCAGGTTGCCCTTGAACGCTGCACCAGCCATCGGCAGCTGATTCTTGTCGTTGGCGATCTGCGGATCGGCCTTGAACTCCAGCAGCACTTTTACCGCCTCGGCGTGGCCGTGGTAGGCCGCGAGCATCAGCAGGGTGTCGCCGTTATGGTTGCGAAAGTTGGCCGGCAAGCCTTTGGCCAGCAGCGCAGCGAGCATGGCGGCGTCGCCTTTACGGGCAACGTCGAAGACCTGTTCGGCAAATTCGGCAGCTTCGTCTTCGGTCATTTGTTTGGCTTGGTCTGACATGTGGGGCTCCTTGTCTGGTGCTTTATATGGCGCCCAGTGTCGCGAGGGAGTTCCCCGCTGTCATGGCTTTTTTGTCAAAAGCGGCCATAGGCAGAATCAATAGCGCTCCTTTAATAGCGGAAATGCCCACCCTGGATCTGCGCCAGCAACTGCCCGGTGACCGGCACATAACTGTCCGACCCCGGCAGCCAGGCATAGACCGGGTCATTGCCGGCCTTGTCCGGGTCGAAGGCTTCCTCCTTGAGCCGCACCTTCTGGTATTTGAAGGTGCCGGTGGTTTCCATCTTCACCTTGATCCGCAGGAACAACGGCACGGCATAGTGCGGCAACTGACCATGAGCGAACTGCAGCAACTCGCGCATGTCCAGGGCAGCCAGCGATTCGCTCGGGGTGATGGCGACCATACCGGCGCGGCCATTGGTGTTTTCGATTTCCACGCCATAGGCCACGACTTCAGCGATCTGCGGGTGTTGCAGCAGGATGTTTTCCACTTCGGTGGTCGAGACGTTTTCTCCCTTCCAGCGATAGGTATCGCCCAGGCGGTCGACAAACTGTGCATGGCCGAAGCCGATGCTGCGCACCAGGTCGCCGGTATTAAAGTAGCGGTCGCCCTTCTCGAACACATCCGTGAGGATCACCTTGCGGTTTTTCTCCGGGTCGGTGTAACCGTCATAGGGAGACTTTTCATCGATCCTGGCCAGCAACAAGCCCTGCCCGCCGGTCTTCACTTTGTGCATGAAGCCATCGCTGCCACGGATCGGCTCACCGCTGTCGTGGGCGTAGTCCACCAACGCCCAGTGCTGCAGGCAAAAGCCGACGGTGTTGTCGAAATTCAATATGTTGGTGAAACCGATATTGCCGTCGCTGGCGGCGTACAACTCGCAGACATGCTCCACGCCGTAACGCGCCTTGAACTGTGCCCACACACCGGGGCGCAGGCCATTGCCAACCATCTTGGTCACGCGGTGGTCACGGTCGTTTCCGGTGGCCGGCTGATCGAGCAGATAGCGGCACAATTCGCCGACATAACCGAGGGTGGTCGCTTTGAATTTGCGCGCATCCTCCCAGAACTGGCTGGCGCTGAACTTGCGCCGGATAGCGAACCCGGACGCGCCGACAATCGCCGAGCCCCAGCAGACGCAGAGGCCGGTGGCGTGATACAGCGGCAGGGTGCAATAAAGAACATCCTCCGGCCCCATGTCCAGCGCAATGCTGCCGAAGCTGACCGCGGTCTTGGTCCAGCGGCCATGTTTCATGATGCCGGCCTTGGGCAGCCCGGTGGTGCCGGAGGTATAGATATAGAAGCAGGGGTCGTTGAAGAAAATCTGCGCGGTACTCGGCGGGTTGTCCACCGGGCATCCGGCGCTGGCTGCCATCAGGTCACAGTAACCGTCGGGCAGCGCATTGACCTGCTGGTCCGCGACAAACCAGGTCCGTTCCACAGGAATGCTCACCTGCTCACGTACCGCGTCATAAGAAGCCACCAATTCTGCACCGGCCACAATCGCCACCGGGTTCACCAGGTTGAGGCTGTGCAGCAGCGCCGCCTGGGTTTGCGCGGTATTGAGCATCGCGCAGATGCCGCCCAGCTTGGCCACGGCCAGTACGCTCAGCAGCAACTCGGGACGGTTTTCAATAAAGATCGCCACTACGTCGCCCTTGCCGATGCCTTGGGCTTGCAGATGGTGGGCCATGCGGTTGGCCTGTTGGTTGGCTTCGCTGTAGCTGACTACGCGGTCGCCGTACAACAAGGCCGTGCCATGCGGGTTACGCAGGGTGGCTTGTTCAAAATGCCAGCCCAGGCCACAGGGCTGCGCGGGGTCGGTGACATTGGCGGCCCGCATGCCGCGCACCACGCGTGGCAAAGCGCGAACAATGGCCGGCACCTTCCGCAGCATCATGCCCCAGGTAATCATGTCGTTTTGCGCGTGGCTCATGGGAACATCCTTTTTCTTATTGTGCGTAAACCTTGCAGAAAAGTACGTCAGGCCCTCTTCGGCTGTACACGCAGGATTTGAAAAGTTTTGTATCCCGATAAGCGAGCGCTGAAAAAAGGAATTTAGCCAGGCAGAGGGAGTCTTTATGAGTAATGGCCTGCATGCTCGACCCTGCCAAGCAACGCAAAATGCAGGATGCATGATGGCCATTCATGCAAATTGCACGAATTCGAAAATTTAGAGTTTTTATAAACTATTGATTTATAACGATATTTATTTAAATCACTAGCTGGCACAATCACTGCACCTATCTCTCCATGCTTGCCAACTTGAGCCAACGGAGCTGATAGACATGAGCCTGATCCAAGATAAATTCGCTTCAGTATTCTCCAACTACGATGTCACCACCCAGCCTCGTCCAGATGGCGGCATCCTGCTGACCCTGCGCAACAGCGAGGGTAAACAGGTCAAGCGTTCGATCTCATACCAGCAATTGCACACTGCCGACCAGCTGACATGGGTTATCAGCGCCATTCGCCGCGACCTGGCAGAACAGGCCAGCGAGCTGCCGCAGATTTCGATGCTGCAAAGCCAGAACCGCTTTGCCTTGCCGACCTACCACTCGGCTTAAGCTCCAGATACCCAAAAGGGCCGCGACGCCTCTAGCGTCGCGGCCCTTTTTCATGGGTTCAACACAGCCCTTGTCGGCTGGCTTCGTTGACGGCCTGTACCCGATTGGTCACTTCCAGCTTGCAGTAGATATTGCGCAGGTGGAACTTCACGGTTGCTTCGGACGTGGCGCGTATCTGGCTGATCTCCCAGACGGTCTTGCCTTCCGAAGCCCAGCGCAGGATTTCCAACTCCGCCGGGGTCAGTGCCTTGCCCGCCAGGTTCAAACGTCGCCTGATTGCATTAGGCACTGAATACGGCGGTAGATACGATTCCTTGGGGCCGCTCATTAGATCCTCTCCTTTTTCCTGGCTCATGCCGCACCACCTTCGGATTCCTCCTATTGACAGGTGACATAAACATTGATGCCGCAGAGGGTTACATAACGAATGGTATTAAGGCGCAGGCCCGCGCATAAACATCCGGGCCTTACAGAAGTTTAAGTTTCTTCCCACAGCAACTTCCAACCTTCAGGGGTTGTAGTTTTTGATAGGTGGGGATTAGTCGTCGAGGCCGGGGAAACGACTGGCAATATCGTCCTCGGTGAACTCCGGTATACATTCTTCAGCCGTACTGCACAGGCGCAGCGTGACGAAGTGCGGGTTCTCACCCATATCAATCCAGTGCGCCATACCGGCCGGGATCACCAGCAGGTCGTTTTTCTCACAGCGCACGGCGTATACGTAATCGCCTATGTGCAGGGAAAACAGCCCCTGGCCAGCAATGATGAACCGCGCGGTATCTTCGCTGTAGCGGCGCTCAGCAAGAAAACCCGCACGCACTTCGGCCTTCTGGAGATGATCCTCCGTCACCTTGAGCACCCGCGCATCTGCGTAGCCCAAGGCCTGAATCTGCGCCTTGTACGCCGCAATCAATTGCGCATCTGTGGCCCCCTTCTCGATGGGGACAGGCTGCCAACGCTCAAAACGCACGCCGTGTTCGGCCAGGGTCGCAGCAATATCCTCGTAGTGGGTGAGGACCTTGTTCGGGGTGTCCGGTGAAGCAACGGAGTAGACGGCGACATAGCTCATTGAAGGGTTCCTTGGTTCTGCTCGTGCAATCGAAGACCGATGATAAGGGCGGCGGCCAGGGCCGCGACGCTCGCGATGCTGAACGTCAGGGTCGGCCCCAACAGGTTCCAGCTGTAGCCGGCATACAGCGCACCCAGCGCACCGCCGGTACCGGCCAGGGCGGCGTAGAGCGCCTGGCCCTGGCCTTGTTGCCGGTCACCAAAACTGCGTTGCACAAAGGCAATCGAGGCCGCATGAAAGCTGCCGAACGTGGCGGCGTGCATCACCTGCGCCAGCAACAGCACCCAGAAATACTCGGCAAACGACCCTAGCAGCAACCAGCGCAGCGCCGCCAACAGGAAACTCGCCAGCAGTACCCGACGTACCGAAAAGCGCGTGAGGATGCGGCTCATGCCGAGGAACATCAACACTTCCGCCACGACCCCCAGGGCCCACAGCATGCCGATCACACTGCGGCTGTAACCCAGGTGTTCCAGGTGCAGCGTCAGAAAGGTGTAATACGGACCGTGGCTCAGTTGCATCAATGCCACGCAGGCATAAAACGCCAGCACGCCGGGGCTGCGCAATTGCTTGAGGAAGCCGTCGCCCACCAGACGATTGCCGTGGGTGGTGGGCTGCGCATTCGGCACCCACAGGCTGGCGCCGATAATGCCCGCCATGATCACCACGACCACCACCGGGTAGATGTCCAGGCTCAGCCAGTCGAACAGGCGGCCCATGATCACCACGGTGAGGATAAACCCGATGGAACCCCACAGGCGGATCTGGCTGTAGCGCGCCGTCTGCTTTTGCAGGTGCGCAAGGGTGATCACTTCAAACTGCGGCAGTACCGCGTGCCAGAAGAACGCATGCAGCGCCATGACCAGGGCCAGCCAGGCGTAGGTGTGGCTGACGAAGATCAGCGAAAAACTCGCCAGGGTGCATACCGCGCCAAAACGCACGATGGCCAGGCGCCGGCCGGTGTAATCGCCCAGCCAGCCCCACAGGTTGGGCGCCACGCAGCGCATCAGCATGGGAATGGCCACCAGCTCGCCGATGCGCGCGCTGGAGAACCCCAGGTGATCGAAGTACAGCGCCAGGAACGGCGCAGTCGCCCCCAGGAGGGCGAAGTAGAACAGGTAGAAGCTGGAGAGGCGCCAGTATGGGAGAGATGAGGTCATGCTAGATGGGGCTGCTTCGCAGCCCAGCGCGAGCAAGCTCGCTCACCACAGTCACAGCTGGCCCAGCACCGGCGTACTCACGCGCACATCGGCGTTTTGCCCGCGATTGCGCAACAGGTGGTCCATCAACACGATGGCCATCATCGCTTCGGCGATCGGCGTGGCGCGGATGCCGACGCACGGGTCGTGGCGGCCTTTGGTGATCACATCCACCGGGTTGCCGTGCACATCGATGGAACGGCCCGGCGTGGTGATGCTCGACGTGGCCTTGAGCGCCAGGTGCGCCACGATCGGCTGGCCCGAGGAAATACCGCCGAGGATGCCGCCCGCGTTGTTGCTGAGGAAACCTTGCGGGGTCAGTTCGTCGCGGTGCTCGGTGCCACGCTGGGACACACAGGCAAAACCGGCGCCGATTTCAACGCCTTTGACCGCGTTGATGCTCATCAGCGCATGGGCGAGTTCCGCATCCAGGCGGTCGAAGATCGGTTCGCCCAGGCCCGGCTTCACGCCCTCGGCCACCACGGTGATCCTGGCGCCGACGGAATCCTGGTCGCGGCGCAACTGGTCCATATAGGCTTCCAGTTCCGGCACCTTGTCCGGGTCCGGGCTGAAGAAGGCGTTGTCCTCGACGCTGTCCCAGGTCTTGAACGGGATTTCAATCGGGCCCAGTTGGCTCATGTAGCCACGGATCACGATGCCCTGGGTGGCCAGGTATTTCTTGGCGATGGCACCGGCGGCCACACGCATGGCGGTTTCGCGGGCCGAACTGCGGCCGCCGCCACGGTAGTCGCGCTCGCCGTATTTGTGGTGGTAGGTGTAGTCGGCGTGAGCCGGGCGGAACAGGTCCTTGATCGCCGAGTAGTCCTTGGACTTCTGGTCGGTGTTGCGGATCAGCAGGCCGATGGAGCAGCCGGTGGTGCGGCCTTCGAACACCCCGGAGAGGATCTCGACTTCGTCGGGCTCCTGGCGCTGGGTGGTGTGGCGGCTGGTGCCGGGCTTGCGGCGGTCGAGGTCACGCTGCAGGTCTTCCAGGGACAGCTCGAGGCCTGGCGGGCAGCCGTCGACAATGGCGACCAACGCCGGGCCATGGCTTTCGCCCGCGGTGGTGACAGTGAACAGCTTGCCGAAGGTATTGCCGGACATGCAGGGCGCTCCGTGAAATCAGTTGAATCAAGTCAACCGTAATAACTTAAGGCGGCCAGTATACGCAGGCTAACCGAGTAGTTCATCCTCGAAACCTTACCGGTAGACCTTGGTCCAACCGGCACCTTCCTCATGATGGCGCGATGATGCTGCGAGTTCTGCTTTTGACCCTCACCCTGTTTTCCAGTGTTGGCTTCGCCGCCTCCCCTGTCGTGCTGCAAAGGCCCATCAGCCTGGACACCGGCAGTGGCGAGCTGTTTGGCTCACTCTTGTTGCCCAAATCCGATAAGCCAGTCCCGGTTGTACTGATCATCCCTGGCTCCGGCCCTACCGACCGCAACGGCAACAGTGCCGACGGCGCGCGCAACGACAGTCTCAAGCGCCTGGCCTGGGTGCTGGCGCGGCACAACATTGCCAGCGTGCGCTACGACAAGCGCGGCGTCGCGGCCAGCCTGGCGGCCACGCCGGATGAGCGCAACCTGACCCTGGATGCCTACGTGGCCGATGCCGTGGCCTGGGGCAAGCTGCTCAAGGCCGACACACGCCTGGGCCCGTTGATTGTGCTGGGTCACAGCGAAGGTGCCTTGGTCGCGGCTCTCGCCGCGCCGCAACTGGACCCGGCCGGCGTCATTTCGTTGTCCGGCAGCGCACGCCCGGTGGACCAGGTGATCCGCCAGCAGTTGGCCGATCACCTGCCCCCTGCCCTGTTGCTGCGCAGCAACGAGATCCTCGATCACCTCAAGGCCGGCCAGGTGGATGCTGATGTACCCGGCCCGCTGGAAGGCATTTTCCGCCCCAGTGTGCAGCCGTACCTGATCAGCCTGTTCCGTGCCGACCCTTCGGCCGCGTTCGCCCAGTTGCGCATGCCCGCGCTGATCATCCAGGGCACCAACGATATCCAGGTGGGTGTGGGCGACGCCCAGCAATTGAAAAAGGCCAAGCCCGACGCACAGCTGGCGGTGATCGAAGGCATGAACCACGTGATGCGCATCGTGCCCAACGACGTGAAGCAGCAATTGGCCTCGTACAACGATCCGCAACTGCCCCTTGCCGCCGAGCTGGGCAGCCGCGTCGTGCGCTTTATCGACGGACTTCAACCCCGTTAAGCGACAATTTGTCTCCAGTCCTGGGAAAAACGGCCGATAAGCCCTGGGTCGACAGCAAAAAGACTGTCGGCTCGCTGGGCTTGGACAGGATCGCGCCGCATGACAACCACTGAAGCAACACCGGAATCCACCGCCGATACCCCGGCTGAAAAAACCGAGGCCGTCGACGCGGCGCCCTTGCCGTGGGCGGAGGTCCAGGCCGAGCATTTCAAGATGCTGCGCCTGGCGCCCCTGGCCACCGACCGCGCCACCGGCGTGCGACCGTTGCGCTTCGTGCAGTTTGGCTACGCCGAGCGCAATGACAAACACCACAGCCTGCTGCGCATGGTGATCCAGCTGCCAGGGCAGCGCGTGCGCCGTGAGCAGAACCACCTGGACATCTGGGTCGACCACGACAAGCACCGCGTGCACTTCGGCCCGGGCAACAGCCTGGAAATCGAACCGGCCAACCGGGGTATCGGTCGCTTCCTGGTGGCCCAGGGCGCCGCGTGGGCGAAGAAGAAGTGGTCACACTACCGCGTCGACGGCGTCGACCTGGCCAACAAAGATGCGTTGAACGAGGCCACCCGCCTACGCCGTGATCACTTCCTGCGCATCCAGGGCTTTGATGTGGCCTACGCCGATGTGCAGCACCTCAAAGGTAATGTGCAGCCGGGCAAGGTCGGCGATGTGCTGGACAGTTGGAACACCGAGAAGGTGCAGTTCGTGGAGATTCTCGAAGCCGCGCAGATGCTGCAACAGGCCGAGCAGAACCTGGCGGAGCAGGAAGTGAAACTGCGCAAGGAAGAGGAAAAGGTCACCAAGTTCAAGCGTGAGGACAGCGGGTTGCGCTTTACCATCACCTGCCTGGTGGCGTTTACAGTGTTTCAGGCGGGGTTGTTGATCTGGATTGCTACACACCGCTAGGCGCCCTGTTTATTGGGCGCCCCGCGGGTAACGATTAAACTCGGGCGGCAAACACCGCCTGATGTTGACGGCATTGCTCAGCCGTCAACATGAACACCCCATGCCCACCGCGCTGGAAGTCCAGCCAGGCGAAGTCCACTTCCGGGTACAACGCCTCGACGTGCACCTGGCTGTTGCCCACTTCCACGATCAGCAAGCCCTTCTCGGTCAAGTGGTCTGCCGCTTCGGCCAGCATGCGCCGTACCAGGTTCAAGCCATCGTCACCACAGGCCAGGCCCAGCGCCGGTTCGTGTTGGTACTCATCCGGCATGTCGGCGAAATCTTCGGCATCCACATACGGCGGGTTCGACACGATCAGGTCAAAACGCTGGCCCGGCAGGCCGTCGAAACCGTCACCCTGCACGGTGTAGACGCGCTCATCGACGCCATGGCGCTCGATATTCTGGTTGGCCACTTCCAAGGCTTCGAAGGACAGGTCGCCCAGCACCACTTCGGCGTCCTGAAACTCGTAGGCGCAGGCAATACCGATGCAGCCGGAGCCGGTGCACAGGTCGAGGATGCGGGCGGGCGGCTGGGCCAGCCAGGGTTCGAAGCGGTTTTCGATCAGCTCGCCAATCGGCGAACGCGGGATCAGCACGCGCTCGTCGACAATGAACGACATGCCGCAGAACCACGCCTCATTCAATAGGTACGCGGTGGGTACGCGCTCATGGATGCGCCGATGCAGCAAACGTTGCACATGGGAGACTTCCTCTTCCTCCAGATTGCAGTCTAGATAACTGTCGGCAATTTCCCATGGCAGGTTCAAGGCGCCGAGCACTAATTGGCGGGCTTCGTCCCAGGCATTGTCGGTGCCATGCCCGAAAAACAGGTCTTCCCCATGGAAACGGCTGACAGCCCAACGAATATGGTCGCGCAACGTGCGCAGGCGGGATGTGATCACGGGGACAAGCTCCTGGAAAAAACGACTGGCGATTCTAACAGCCTTCACCTGTACCGACGATGTACGAAAACCTGCGCCCATCCGTCGGATTTCATCCAAATTGCCATCATTGCGTTAAACAGGCCCACCTCTTGACATGGCTGCACGTCAACAACGGCGTACCTTACGATGGTAGCGATTCACAGAACCGCTCAGCCAGTGGACAATGTCGCAAAAGCCCCCCTCACAGGAGCCCCAGAATGTCCGTTCCAAAGACGATGTTTCAACTCAGCGGTCGTGGTTACGCAGCAGCGAACCTCAGCCATGCGACCCTCGTGATCATCGACGCCCAGAAGGAATACCTCAGCGGCCCGCTCGCCCTCTCGGGCATGGACGCGGCCGTTGGTAACATCAAGCAACTGGTCGCCGCAGCGCGCAACGCCGGGCGCCCGATCGTCCATGTGCGTCACCTGGGCACCGTTGGCGGCTTGTTCGACCCTCAAGGCGAACGGGGTGAGTTCATCCCGGGCCTCGAGCCTGAGGGCGACGAAACCATCATCGGCAAACTGCTGCCCAGCGCATTTCACGGCACCGGCCTGGAAAAACACCTGCAGGACCTCGGTTCCCTGGATCTGATTGTCTGCGGTTTCATGAGCCACTCCAGCGTCAGCACCACCGTGCGTGCCGCCAAGAACCTGGGCTTTCGCTGCACCCTGGTGGAAGACGCCTGCGCCACCCGCGACCTGCCTTACAAAGGCGGCATCCTCAGCGCCGAGCACGTACAGCAGACCGAAATGGCCATCATGGCCGACAACTTCGCCACCCTGGCGTTGACCAAAGATCTGATCTGATCGACCTTCTGATGAGCGGTGCGGCAATGTTTATTGCCCCGCTCATCCGCAAAGCCTTTTCATTTGGCGCATTTACCCCTCGTCCCGGAACAACCTGTGTATTGTCCGGTCGAAGGGCCGATACCCTGGAGGAAAGGTCGGAATGAAGATATCCGATGGTTTTGATGCTCGTCGCTTGCGCCCCAAGGGCCCGAGCAACTGGCGTCTGCGCCTGGTGGCCGGCATCGCCGCGCTGCTGGCGATCGTAGGTCTGCTGTTGGCCGGCGCTGGTGGTGCCGGTCTGTCTGGTCACTCGCCGGCCCTTGGCGAGCTGAATGCCAGCCCTGGTGGCTCGGCTATCCTGCTGGGGATCGGGCTGCTGGTACTGTGGCTGGGCGTATGGTTGTGGCGGCGCAGCCGTCGGAAAATGCGCCAGCCGTTGTCGCTTAATATCGCTTCGCACCTGATGAAAAAACACGACTGATGGCGCTTGGATAGCGTTTCCTGCGCCCCGGCCGCCGCGATTTAGGTAAACTGCCCGCCCTTCGCGGAGGCTGACATGCAAGACGACGATTTTTCCCTGTTCAAAAACGAGCTGCGCGGCGTCAAGCCGATCAAGCACGACCGCGCCGACACCGGCAAACCCAAGGCCGACCGCGCGCAGATCGCCAAGCTGCGCCAGGCCGCGACCGTGCGAACCGATGCCACCACCGTGGACGGCCTGTCGGACCAGTTCGTGATCGACGTCGGCCCCGAAGACGAGCTGATGTGGGCCCGCGACGGTGTGCAGGAAAGCCAGATGCGCAAGCTCAAGATCGGCCAGATCCCGTTCGAAGGCAGCCTCGACCTGCACGGCATGACCGTGGAAAAAGCCCGGGAGACCCTGTGGGCCTTTCTCGCCGAAGCCACCAAGTTCGAAATCCGCTGCGTGCGCGTCACCCATGGCAAGGCCGTGCGGCTGGACGGCAAGCGGCCGATGATCAAGAGCCACGTCAACACCTGGCTGCGCCAGCATGCCCAGGTACTCGGCTTTACCTCGTGCCAGGCTCGTCACGGCGGCGCGGGGGCGGTGTATGTGATGCTCAAGCGGACCATGATGGAAGGGCGCGACGAATAACAAGTGCCATCGTCAGGCTTGCAGCGATGTGCCCGCCACCGTAACCTTGCGCTTTGCGAAAATCCCACAGGTAGTTTCATGTCCCTGGAACAGAATTACACCGCGATCCTCGGCCAACTCGGCGAGGACGTTTCCCGCGAGGGCCTGCTCGACACGCCAAAGCGTGCCGCCAAGGCGATGCAGTACCTCTGCCGCGGCTATGAGCAGACACTGGAAGAAGTCACCAACGGTGCCTTGTTCAGCTCCGACAACAGCGAAATGGTGCTGGTCAAGGACATCGAGTTGTACTCGCTGTGCGAACACCACCTGCTGCCGTTCATCGGCAAGGCCCATGTCGCGTATATCCCGAGCGGCAAAGTGCTGGGCCTGTCCAAGGTCGCGCGGATTGTCGACATGTATGCGCGCCGCCTGCAGATCCAGGAGAACCTCAGCCGCCAGATCGCCGATGCGGTGATGCAAGTCACCGGCGCCCTGGGCGTGGCCGTGGTGATCGAGGCCAAGCACATGTGCATGATGATGCGTGGCGTGGAGAAACAGAATTCTTCGATGATCACTTCGGTGATGCTGGGTGAGTTCCGCGAAAACGCGGCGACCCGCAGCGAATTCCTCAGCCTGATCAAGTAACAGGCTGCGTAGGAAAAGACCGGCGCTCATCGCCGGTTTTTTTTCGCCCGCAGAATTCAGGTAAGCTGCCGCCCCTCAGTTATGGGCAAGAGGTTTACACCATGTTGGTCAAAGCACTTCGAGTCGGCCTCGGCCAGATCATCATCGCGGGCGACTTCCTGACCCGTCCCCGCAAAAAACAGCGCCCCGCCGAACAGCAGGCGCAGGTGAATGCAGCGGCCAAGGAACTGACCCTGTATCAGTTCCACGCCTGCCCGTTCTGCGTGAAGACCCGTCGCACCCTGCGCCGCCTGAATGTGCCGGTGGCGTTGAAGGACGCGAAGAACAACGCGCAGGACCGCCAGACCCTGCTGGAGCAAGGCGGCAAGATCAAAGTGCCGTGCCTGCGTATTGAAGAGAATGGCCAGACCACCTGGATGTATGACTCCAAGGTGATCATCGACTACCTCGACAAGCGTTTCGCTGCGGTCTGACAGACACTGGATAACCAATGTGGGAGTGGGCTTGCCCACTCCCACATTTAGTTCAGTATTGGCAAATCAATGTCCAGCAGCGCGGAGCCCAGGCACTTGCCATGGGCATCCAGCGCCAGCGAGCGGGTGACACCACCACGCAGAATGCCCGGCAGAACGAAGTTCAGTGCCTGCACATTCGCCAGCTCATAGCGCCGCACCGGTGCGGCGCCTGGCTCCAGTTGGTCGACAAAGAACGCGGCCACGCGCTCAACCGTCAGCTGTGCGCAGAGCAATGGGTAATCCTCGGCACGATAGGCAATGATCGAAATGTTCGACGTGTCGCCCTTATCCCCGGTACGGGAATGGGCCAGTGTGTGCAGCTTCATGCTTCGATCCTCGGTTTGACCGCATCACGCGGCAGCAGCAACGACGCCACCGCCACCACCTGCCGCACGCTCTTGCTCGCGCCGCCGCCACCAGACGGGCCGTTGGTGTAAAGGGTTTCCACTTCGTTGCCGACGCGCACCGCTTCGCTGCGCTCTTCACAACGAGCCGCCACGCGCAGGCGCACTTCCCAGGGCTCCACCGTGCTGCGCGGGCCGTGCAGCGAGTCCATGCCGATCAATTCGGCACGCACGTCCTGCATCTTCACCCCCATCAACTCAAGGCGCTTGAGCACGACATCCCGCGCCAGCTGTGCCCGAGCGACAGCACCAGGGCCACCGTAGGACATCTGCCCTTCACCGATCCATCCGTCCAGATAGCCAACACTCACCTTCAACTGTGCGGGACGCGAGCGCCCCCCAGCACCTTGGGCACGAACGCGATCCGCGCCCTCCTCGACAAAGCCCACCTGGGAAAAGTCGGCTGTAACATCCGGCGTCAGATAGGCCGCAGGGTCATGCACTTCGTAGATCAGTTGCTCGGTGCAGGTGGCACAGCTGACCCGACCACCGGAGCCGGTGACCTTGGTGATCACGGCTTCACCGTCGGCATCAATCTCGGCCAGCGGGAAACCCAGGCGCGCCAGGTCATCCACATCCTTGAAACCCGGATCGGCAAAATACCCACCGCTGACTTGCCCGGCACATTCGAGCAGATGCCCCACCAAGGTGCCGCGCCCCAGGCGCAGCCAATCGTCCGCTGCCCAGCCGAACTCAAACATCTGCGGTGCCAGGAACAGCGAGGGGTCGGCCACGCGCCCGGTGATCACCACGTCCGCATCGACGTGTAATGCCTGCAGAATGCCGTCGACGCCCAGGTAGGCATTCGCTGAGATCAACCGTTCACCCAAAGAGCCGACGGTCTGGCCGTTATCCAGCAAAAACTCGGGCTGCAACATCGTCAACACGTCGTCGCCCACCACAGCGAGTACCTTGAGATCCAGGCCCAACTCAACAGCAATTCGCCGCACTTCGGCCGCCGCCGAGACTGGATTGGCCGCGCCCATATTGGTGATCACCCGCAGGCGACGGCGCCCGGTCTGCACACCCACAAACGGCAGCACCCGGCGCATGCGCTCACTCAACAGCGGATCGTAACCGCCTTGCGGATCGCTGATACGCGCCTGTTGCGCCAAAGCGATGGTGCGTTCAGCCAGGCATTCGAATACCAGGTAATCCAGGTCGCCGTGTTCGGCCAACTCGACCGCAGGTTCGATACGGTCGCCGGAATAGCCGGCACCGGAACCGATGCGCAAGGTTTTCATCTCAAATCACTCCCAGGAGCAACGCGGTCAGGGTCATCAACACCGACGCGGCAAACAGAAACGGAATGGTGAAGCGCTGGTGATCGGCCAGTTCGATCTTGCACAGGCCCACCAACAGGAAGGTCGCAGGGGTCAGTGGGCTGACCGGGAAACCGGTGGTGTGCACCCCCAGCAACGAGGCCTGGGCCACTTGCAGCGGGTCGACGCCCAGGGCCTTGCCGACTTCAGCGATCACCGGCATCACGCCGAAATAGTAGGAATCGGGGTCGAACAGCATGCTTAACGGCATGGAAATAAAACCCACCACCGCCGGAATCAACTTGCCGTGACCCGCCGGAATCTGCGCCACCGCCACTTCGGCGATGGCCTTGAGCATGCCGGTGCCTTGCATGATCCCGGTGAACACCCCGGCGGCCAACAGGATACTGGCCATGGTCAGGGCGGTCTTGGCATGGGCATCGATGCGGGCACGCTGGGCATCCACGTTCGGGTAGTTGATGCACAACGCCACTACGGTGCCGAGCATGAACATCACCACCGGGTCGACCCAGCCGGCAATCATCACCACCATCACCAGCACGGTGAGGATCAGGTTGACCCAGAACAGGCGCGGGCGACGCAGCTTGATGTCGTCGTCGCTGAGCACCCGTTGCGGCACCGCATCCACCGTGGAGCCGGCGCCGAGACCCAGGCGTTTTTCTTCGCGACGGCCCAGCCACCAGGCACAGGCAAACACGAAGATCAGGCCGACGATCTGCACCGGGATCAGCGGCTGGAACAGGTCCGCCACCGGCACGTGCAGGGCCGCTGACGAGCGCAGCACCGGCCCGGTCCACGGCAGGAAGTTGACACCGGCGGCCATCGCACAGACGCAGGCGAGGATGCGTTTATCGATGCCCAGCCGCGTATACAGCGGCAACATCGCCGGCACCGTCACCAGGAACGTCACCGCGCCGGAGCCGTCCAGGTGCACCAACAGCGCAAGGGTCGCGGTGCCTACAACAATGCGTGTAGGACGCGTCCCTACCGTGCGCAGGATGCGATCAATAATGGGGTCAAGCATGCCGGCATCGGTCATGATCCCGAAAAACAGAATCGCAAAGACGAACATGCCGACCACGGGGGCGACGTTCTTGATCCCGGTGATGATGAAGGCGCTGGTTTGCAGGCCGAACCCGCCGAGCAGTGCGGCAATGATCGGCAAGGCGATCAGGGCCACCAGCGGCGAGAGACGTTTGCTCATGACGGCAGCGAGCAGGCACAGGATGGTGATGACACCCAGGGTAGCGAGCATGGGTTACTCCAGAGCGGCCTTTTTGGCCGGTTATTGTTTTCCCTGGAGTATTGGAAGCAGGTTAGTCTTTGTAAATTGGAATATTCACCAGCTAGTGTTCGGAAAAACAAAATGAAGAACAGTATCCAACACATTCAGGCGTTTCTGGCGGTGGCACGTACTGGCAGTTTCACCAAGGCGGCCAATGAGCTGCATCTGTCGCCTTCTGCACTGACGGTGCAGGTGCAACAACTGGAAGACTGGCTCGGCGTCGCCTTGCTCGACCGCAGCCCGCGCCACGTCAGCATCACCGCCGCTGGCCAGGATGCGCGCGGGCCGATGGAAAAACTGCTGCTGGACCTGGACAACATTGTCAGCGGGTCCCGCGACCTGGCGGCGTTGCGCCGAGGCGTGGTGACCATCGCCGCCCTGCCCTCGGTCTGTGCCGGCAGCCTGCCGCCGGTGCTGCGCCTGTTTCGCGAGCGCTTTGCCGGAATCGAAGTGCGCCTGCATGACCTGGTCGCCCATCGCATTCATGCCCAGGTGCGTTCCGGTGAGGTGGATTTCGGCATTGGCGTGCGCGCACGGCTCAGCCATGGGCTGGAATTCGTGCCGGTGCTGAACGATCGCCTGTGTGCGTTCGTACCGGTGGATCACCCCCTCACCCGCCATCGCAAACTGACCCTGGAACAACTGGCGGACCAGCCGATCATCCTCACTGGCCGCGACAGCAGCGTGCGTGAGCAAGTGGATGCACTGTTCGATGAGACACGCCTGACGATGAACGCGGGCATGGAAGCCAACTACATGTCGACGGTGCTGGCACTGGTGCGCCAGGGGTTGGGGATCAGTGTGCTGCCGGAATCGGCGGCGGACAGCCTGGCGGGGTTGAAACGCATCCCCATCGATCATCCCGGGGTGAACCGCGAGATCGGGTTGATCAGTCGCAGCGGGATGGGCCTAAGCCCTGCTGCACAGCGTTGTTTCGACTTGCTGAACGAACAACTGAATGTGGGAGGGGCTTGCCCCCGATAGCAGAGTGTCAATCACACATAAGTTGACTGATACACCGCAATCGGGGGCAAGCCCCCTCCCACACGTTTAACCGAGCATAGGCACATGCTTGGGATGGCTGGCCACACGCTGCAACCACGCCTGCACCGCCGGATAAGCCTCCAGCTCAAAACCACCCTCATTCGCCACATGGGTATAGGCATACAAGGCCACATCCGCGATGGAGAACTGCTCGCCCACCAGGTACGGCGTCAACTGCAGTTGGCGTTCCATGACCTTGAGCGCCTTGTAACCGCCTTTGTGCAGCTTCTTGTATTCCTCCAGGCGGTCTTCGGGCAGGCCCAGGTAAAACTGGATAAACCGCGCCACCGCAATGTACGGCTCATGGCTGTACTGCTCGAAGAACTGCCACTGCAACACCTGGGTGCGCAGACGCGGTTCGCTGGGCAGGAACTCGCTGCCATCGGCGAGGAAGTTGAGGATCGCGTTGGATTCCCACAGGCAGGTGCCGTCTTCCAGCTCCAGCACGGGGATCTTGCCGTTGGGGTTCTTCGCCAGGAACTCGGCGGTCTGGGTGTCACCCTTGAGGATGTCCACATCGATCCATTGGTAGGGAATGCCCAGCAGGCTGAGCATCAATTTGACCTTGTAGCAGTTGCCCGACTTGTAATCGCCATAAACCTTGTACATGGGGCTCCCCTTATGCCGCTTGCGCGTGCTGTGCTTGACGGACCACCGCGGCCAGGCGCTTGAGACCTTCATCCAAACGGGCCGGGTCGATATGGCTGAAATTGAGCCGCAACGAGCCAAGATGTTGGTCCGGCTCGGAAAAGAACGGTTCACCGGGCATGAACGCAACGTTCTGGTCGAGCGCTTGAGCCAACAAGGTGCGGGTGTCGAGCGGCTGTTTCAAGGTCAGCCAGAAGAATAATCCGCCCTGGGGCACCTGCCAGTCGGCCAGCTCGGCGAATTGACGCTCCAGCGCCGACTGGAAGGCATCGCGGCGCTCGCGATAAAAGCTGCGCAGTTGCGCCAGGTGCTGCTGGTATTTTTCCGTGCCGATCCACTGCATCGCCTGCCATTGGCCGACGCGGTTGGTGTGCAGGTCCGCCGATTGCTTGAGCTTGAGCAGGTGCGGGAACAGGTCCGGGCTGGCGATCAGATAGCCCACGCGCAGGCCCGGCAACAGGGTCTTGGACACGGTGCCGGTGTAGATCCAGCTGGCTTTTTTCAGGCGCCCGACGATGGGTTTGGCGCTGCCGCCGTCGAAGGTCAGTTCGCGGTAGGGTTCGTCTTCGATCAGGGTCACGCCGAATTCGTCGAGCAAGGCGGCGACGGCTTCGCGCTTGGCCTCGCTGTAGCGCACGGCCGAGGGGTTCTGGAACGTTGGGATCAAGTAGATGAAGGCCGGGCGATGGCGCTCAAGATTGGCACGCAACGCGTTCAGGTCCGGACCATCGGCTTCCAGTTGCACGGTGAGGCAATCGGCGCCGAACAGTTGGAAGATCTGCAACGCGGCCAGGTAGGTAGGCCCTTCCAACAGGATCTGCGTGCCCTTGTCGATGTACAGCTTGGCCGCCAGGTCCAGGGTTTGTTGGGAACCGCTGACCACCAACACCTGGCTGGCCTGGCACGGTACACCCAGGGCACGCGCCTCGGCGGCGAGCAGTTCGCGCAGCTGCGGTTCGCCTTCGCTCATGCCGTATTGGCCGATGTTCAGCGGCATGTCGTCCCAGTTCAAGGCAGGCAACATGGCTTCGGCCGGCAGGCCTCCGGCGAACGACATCACTTCCGGACGCTGGGCCGCCGCGAGGATTTCACGGATCAGGGAGCTTTTGAGGCGCGTAACACGTTCAGAGAAGGCCATGGGGTCACCGGTAGCGAAGACTGTGGGAAATACGTCAAACTGGTTGACCGAAATTACGACGACTCGCACGGATACGTCAATATGCTTGACCTTAAAAACCCCACCGCCCAGCAGGCCGCCATGGAAGCGTTCTTCTTCGGCTACCAAGCGTTTACCGCCAAGGCCGACGAAATGCTCGAGCGCCGTGGGCTGAGCCGGGTGCACCAGCGCATTGTGTTTTTCATCGCGCGCTACCCGGCGTTGAGCGTGAAGGAACTGCTGGAGTTGCTCGGTGTGAGCAAGCAGGCATTGAACATCCCGCTGCGGCAATTGCAGGAGATGCACCTGGTCAACAGCGTCGCGTCCGAGACAGACAAGCGCAAACGCCTGCTGGAGTTGACCGAAGAAGGCCTGCGTTTCGAACAGTCACTGCGCCGCGAACAGGTGAAATTGCTGCAACGTGCCTTCAGTGACGCGGGCGAAGACGCGGTAGTTGGATGGCTGGCGGTGAATCAGGCGCTCGCCAATCAACCCTGATGCGGTGGTGACGCTCCTGGGGCCGCTACGCGCCCCAACGCGGGGCAAGCCCGCTCACCACGCAATCGTATGGTTGCCTTTCATCTATTTCGTGCAGCAAATAGAAAACATTATTTGCTTTATTTGTATACAAAAGCATAATTCGCTTCGTGCGAGTTCCTGACCTATTGGTCAACAAACCCGCCAGTACCTCTCAGCGCTTCGGCGCTGACCATAACAATAAAATGCTTGAGGAGTACTCGCTGTGGATAGCCGCAAATCCGAAGCCTCGACGCTGGACCTTGCCCCCTCACCGAACGGCTGGCTGGAACGCCTGTTCAAACTGCGCTTGCATGGCACCACAGTGAAGACCGAGCTGATCGCCGGCCTCACCACCTTCATCACCATGGCCTACATCATCTTCGTCAACCCCAACATCATGGCCGACGCGGGCATCGATCACGGTGCGGCGTTCGTCGCCACCTGCATCGCCGCCGCACTCGGTTGCCTGTTGATGGGCTTGTACGCCAACTGGCCGGTGGGCCTGGCGCCGGGCATGGGTTTGAATGCGTTTTTCACCTACACCGTGGTCGGCACCATGGGCTACACCTGGCAGACCGCGCTCGGCGCCGTGTTTATCTCCGGCGTGCTGTTCATGTTCCTGACTCTGTCGCGGGTACGTGAATGGCTGCTCAACAGCATCCCCGTGAGCCTGCGCCACGCCATGGGCGCCGGCGTCGGCCTGTTCCTCGGGGTGATCGGCCTGAAGACCGCCGGCATCATCGTCGAAAGCCCGGCGACCTTGATCAAGCTCGGTTCGCTGCATGAGCCGGCGCCATTGCTGGCGGCGGTGTGCTTCCTGCTGATCGCCATCCTCAGCTACCACCGCGTGTTCGGCGCCATCCTGATCAGCATCATCGCTGTGACACTGGCCGGCTGGGGCCTGGGGCTGGTGCACTACAACGGCTTTATCTCCACACCGCCAAGCCTGGCGCCGACCTGGATGGCGATGGATGTGACAGGTGTATTCAATGTCAGCATGATCAGCGTGGTATTTGCTTTTCTTTTTGTACACATGTTCGACACCGCAGGTACACTGATGGGCGTCGCGCAACGGGCCGGGTTGGTCAATGCCGATGGCAAGATCGACAACCTGTCCCGCGCATTGAAGGCCGACAGTGCCTCCAGCGTGTTCGGTGCCATGGTCGGTGTGCCGCCGGTGACCAGCTACGTGGAAAGTGCTGCGGGCGTGGCCGCAGGTGGCCGTACCGGGTTGACCGCCGTGACCGTCGGCGTGCTGTTTGTGGCCGCGATGTTTTTTGCACCGCTGGCCGGGATGATTCCAGCCTATGCCACCGCGGGTGCGCTGATTTACGTGGCAATGCTGATGATGGCGAGCATGGCCCATATCAATTGGGATGAAGCCACCGACAGCATCCCGGCGATTGTCACCGCGATCATGATGCCGCTGACATTCTCGGTCGCCGATGGGATTGCCCTGGGGTTTATCACCTACGTGGCGCTCAAGGCCGGTACGGGCAAGTACCGCGAGATTTCCGTCAGCCTGTGGGTGCTGTGCGCGATTTTCATCGCGAAATTCATATTTCTATAAGAGGTGTTAGGCATGAGTCTGGAAACCTGGTTGTTGTTCAGTGGCGCGGCATTGGTGGTGATCCTGATCCCCGGGCCGCTGTCGTTGTTGATGATCAGCAACAGCCTCAACTATGGCTTGCGCCGCTCCTACCCCGCATTTCTCGGTGGCGTAAGCGCCTCGATCTGCCTGCTCAGCGCTTCGGCGCTCGGCCTGGGTGCCCTGCTGCTGGCCTCGGAACACCTATTCAGCGCGCTGAAGATCGTCGGCGCGTTGTACCTGTTTTACCTCGCCTGGCAGAGTTGGCAGCAGTCGCGCCAGCCAAGCCAGGGCGCCGACGTTCCACAGGCCGCGCCGACCCCACGCTTTCGCGCCTTGTTCGGGCGGGCGTTTGTGCTGGGCGCCAGCAACCCCAAGGACATCCTGTTCTTTGCCGCGTTCCTGCCGCAGTTTCTCAACAGCCAGCAGCCGTTCCTGGCGCAGTTGCTGATCATGATCGCCACCTGGACCGTGCTCGACCTGCTGTGCAAGCTGGCCTACGGCTTGAGTGCCCACGGCGCTGCGCGCTACCTGCGCAGTGGCAAGGGCCAGGGCTGGTTCAACCGGATCAGCGCCGGGCTGTTCGGTGGCGCAGGCGCGCTGTCGTTGCTCAAGAGCTGACCCCGCCGAACTTGACGAAAAACACCGTCGGGTTGGAACGCGATGTCCACTGGATACCGGCAATGATCTTGACCAGGCGGTTCTGATTCAATGCCCGACTGATCTCGGGCATATGCTCCGAATAGGTACGCGCCACACTGCGCCGCCTGAACCATTCGTCAGTCAATTGCACGCTGGTGGCGGACCGCAGGTTAACGGTGCTGTTCTTCACCCAGCGCGTGAGCACGTAGTACCTGGCGTTGGATTTGGGGTGCGTGCAGAAGTAATCCACCGAGTACTGCCCGCCCATGCGTTTTTCGATCGAGTGGATGACAAACCCTTGTTGTTCCAGCATCCGGGCAATCACCGCCTGCACCACCTGGGCCCTGGCACTGGCGTTTTCGCGGGTGCTCACGCGCAAGGAGGGATCAAGGGGCGCTGGCAGGGTGAAGTCCATGCGCGTAAACCCCGGTGAACGGCCTTCATAGCCAATGTAGAAAGCCAGGCGCCGTCGGCTGTAGGTCGGACGCAACATTTTCAGCAGGTCATCGGTGTGGCCCACGGCACCGGGGGCGAGCCAGTCATCCAGGGTGGCGCGGAGGGTCAACAGATGGCTGGCGGTCACCTCACGGCCGGTGTCGGCCAACTCAATCAAGCGCTCACAGGCGGAGCGCCGGCTGAGTTCCCTCATGCGGGGAAACACTCGGCCCATGGTGTTTTCCAGCGGCTCCAGGAACAGCACCGGCCGCGCCTTCCAGAGGCCATCGGCGCCCAGCGTCGCAGGAATCGGCTGCTCACTGAAGCCGGCGCCCAACCAGAAGTGAATGTCGGTGGCCGCTTGCGGAGCCAGCGCCCGATTACGGGTGAGAAAGATAATGCTCTGGAACGACGAATTGGTCCCCTCGGGCAGCAACCGGAACAAACGCCCGTCTTGGCGCAGCACATCGAAGGCCCGCTCCCCCTCCCCGCCCGACACGCGGAAGATCCCGCGCTCGGGCAACAGGTCTGTCAGCACCCATCGCGAATCGAACGCCCACCCCTGCCCCGCACCGGGCAGATGGGCGGCGCGGCCCACGTGTTCCTGCAGCATCGCATGAGAAGGCGGCGACCACTCCTGGGCGCTGGGGGTTGTAGCCCACGGCCGCCACATCTCGGTACTGGGTCCCGGCTGCGGCTGGGGTGGCGGGGCATCGGCGCCAAGCAGCCATTCCCCGGGTTCCTCGATGTGCAGAATCAGCTCGTTTTGCACATCGTCCTGCGGGTGCTTGAGACGCAGCACCTGTTCATCCTGGCGTCGATAGACCGGGTATTGATGGGTATCGTCGAGCACAAATTGCTCGCCACCCTTGACGTAAGTGCCCCGATTACCCGGCCCCTGCAACTCGATGGCCGCGCTTGGCGGCAGGTCCTTGCGAAACCGTTCCAGCGCCTTGGCCGGCAGGGTCGTCGACGGTTTGAGCGCAGACAGCCCGCCGCCGACCAACCCATGACGACGGTGCAGCCGGCCCAGGGCACCGCGCATCGACGCGCGCGCGGCGGCCACGCCTGTCACCCGCGCACCTTTTGGCCCGGGAATGAACGCGGTCAGCACATCCACAAAGCCCAGCAGCGTGACAAACACCAAGTCAACGGCGTCACTGGGATGGCGGCTGTGATGAAAGCGCCTGGCCGCCAACAGAATCTCGTAAAGGCTGACCCCCAGGCCGATCACCGGTACGAACGACAGCAACCCACGCAGCGTAGCCGCGTGTTGCTCGCCCAAGCGATCTTGCCGGTAGGCCTCCAATGTTCTGGCCGATACGGCGCGCCCCTGTGCGCGGTGCTGGATTTCGAGCATCCGCGCGTGCGCCAACAGTGCCAACGTATGACTGGCGGGGGTTGCACTGAAGTCGAGCCAGGCGTTCGGGGCGGCGGCGATCTGCTCGTTGATCTGCGCCTGGATATCCTCCACGGCCACCGACGGCACGCGGTGCTTGACCTTGAACGAGCGTATGAACCGGGCGATGGCCTCGACCGTTTCCAGCACATAGAACCCACGCACCGGAGCAAACACCAGTCTGGTTCCACCGGTAGCCACCATCGCCCCCCCGCTGCCGACGACGGGGTAACTGGCGATGGCCTGCGTCTCCCACCCCGGTGCCACCTGATGGGCCAGGGCTTTCACATTGGCCGGGGTCGCCCAAGCCTGGTTCAAAGCGGCGACAGCCTGCTCGCGGCTCGTGTACTCGGCGATGGCCGGGCCATCCACTGCGGCAGGCCAGTACACCAGCCACAACCCTGTGGCTTCGTCGTGGGTCACCAGCACCCCGGCGATATGCCGGTCGTGTTCCAGGGTATGCCCGCACAGGCGCACGAAGTGCAATCGCAGGCGATGGCCGTTGCCGTTCAGATCGGCCACCGCCTGCGCCGCCATCAGGGTGTTGAACACACTCTGGGCCTTGGCACTCAGGCCCTGCCTTGCCGCCGAAAACCCATGCATACGCGCCTGCTGGCGCAGTACCCGGTCAATCAGTCCACCAGGCAACGTTGGGGGCGCGCAAGCGGGCGGATAAAACACTTGCTGGATCAACGTGTCATAGCGCCCGCCGATATCCAGGGCTGCCAGGGTCTTGATCAAGTAACGGCTATTCAAGCGCTGCTGCCACTGCGGCGCCAGGTAGCGCGCGCGGTTCAAGCGCCACTCGGTCCAGGGCGCCTGGGCATCCAGATTGTGCAGGGCCAACTGCAACAGGCTGAATGTAGTGCGTTGCGGACTGACGACTTTCTTGATATCCCGCTCGCCCACCCCGCACTGGCTGGTCCACCCGCAGAAGTAGGCGCTGACGTCATCGGGCATATCGAGCAAGGGCTGATCGATATCCACCTCCGGGTACAACCCATCCAGCTTCAATTGAGCGATCAGCAGCTTACGTGCGAACGCCTCCAACTCCGGCAATTCACGCCAGAGCTTGGCTTCGAATGCCTGGGCACTGCTCAAGTAATGCAGCTGTAATCGTCGGTAGGCATTGCGCTGATCGGCCTGCGCCTGGCCCAGCCATGCCGGCAGTTTATTCGCCTGGGCGGCGGCGAACCGCAGCAGCTCCAGGTTGGCCATGGCCTCGGTCAAGGCGTCATGCGCCGGCACCTGTAGGTGCTCGCGCATCTCGGCGGCCAACAGCATCCGGATCAGCGCCGGGTCGCGGACTTCACTGAAAAGCCGCAAGCCCTGGTCCAGTCCCTGGTCGAGCCTGGCGTAGTGGTTGATCAGTTCAGTGAGCCCATGGTGCAGCACATGTTCCTCAAGCACTTCGTACGTCACCGTGATGTCAGACGCAGTCTTCAGCGCCTGGCGCCGATCACGCCCCACGCACTGCCAGAGGGGCGAGCCGTCGCGACTGCACAGGCTAACCCGCAGGCGCTCGGATAGCGTCTCCAGGTCGTCGAATGCAGCCAGCCCGCCGAAGCGCCCGGCCACACACAGCAGCACTGGCTGCGTCCGCACCGGGGTGGCGTGGGCCTGTTTAGTCGTCACTACGAACGCCCCCAGCATCCCCTCGCCGCCCAACAGCACCCGCAGCACGCAGGTATCGCTGCCGTTGCGATCGCTGGCATGGGGCTTGTTCAACACTTCGACCAGGCGCTGCAAGGGCGCCTCGGCCATCAGTTTCAAATGCTGCAGCCGTTGCACCTCCTGCAACAACGCCTCGCGCTGGGCGATCAACAACAAGGTGGTACGGTTGCGCGTGTCGTCTGGGTGTTCCAGCCAGAATGCCGGGCTCAGCAGGCGCTCATCTGCCCCGAGTGACAGGGCCTGCACCGCATCAGTCTGTGCTTGCCATTGCCCATTGAGCGTGACCAATGCGTCATAGGCCGTGCTCTCCCGGCTCGGGTCCTGTGGGTCGAGCAGCGTCATGAGGCGCTTTTCGTAGCGCTCCACCTGCTGTTCGCGGCTGCGCAAGGCCAGTCCGGACGGCAGCTGGCCGAGGATGATTTCTGCCGCACGCCGCGTTGCATCCCAACCCAACAAGGTCCCCAGGGAAGCGCCCAGGTGCTCCGCGATCGCCAGTCGGTCCCGGCCTTTTTCGATAAACCGCAGGAAGCGCGCCGTGTCACGCCCCAGTGAAGCCGGCGCCGCTAACGTCGCGTGATTGATCGACAACGCGCACGCCAGCTCGTTGTCCCATTGCGCATCAAGCACGGCGATTGCACTGTGCTGCAAGGCATCGCCGCTCAGCGCAGCGCCACGCGCCAACTGCGTCTCGCCGCGACAGACTTCGTGGCGACGGCGTAGCGGCAAGCACTGCCACAAGACACTGAACAACGCGCCGTTCAACAGGCTCGCCAAACCGCGTTGCACCTGTTCCCAAGCACTGAACTCATAGAATGCGCGGGCCATCCCTGGCAGATAGATCACGTGGGGCGCCTGCTGCGCCGCGCCCTCACGGTACAAGTGCAGGGCGCCGGGAATGGCCAGCGCCGTCTGAAACGTGCCGGGCCACAGTACTGTGCCGACGCGCACGCCAGCCCAATCGCCGCCAGCGCGCTGGCGTGCCTCTTCGGAAGGCGCATCCGCCAACTGCTGCACCAACGCCCAACCCGCATCCGACAGTTCATCCAACTGGTGCGCCAGGAAGCCCGCGTCGATGAACAAACGCTTGCGCAATTGCACCCAACGCGCCTGGCGCGTCAACCACGAGCCGTACGCCAAATACTGCCAGTATTCACGTACCTGGTTGTCGAGCCGAGCCATCAACCCCAGCCCCTTGACCCGCTCCAGCGCCTGCCGGGCGGTAAAAGGCAGTTTGCGCGCAGGGTCGTCCTTGAGGCTCAGCGCGGTGTACTGGTTAAGGTTGATCGGCAAGGACGGATCGCTGAACAACGCCAGCGCGCGCTCGGTCAGACTGTCGACTTTCTGCGCGGGACGTGGCGGCAGGGGCTCGGTGAACAGCAGGGTGTCCGGATCCAGGCCAAAGGCTTCCTGCAACGCGAAACGAATCACCCGCAACAGCCGTGGCGCCCTGCCTATCAGACGCTTGAGCGCCTTTGAGGATTCGATACAGCGCGTGTTCACGAGGTGCCATTGGTTGATCAGCCGGCTGGGTTGGGCGGATGCGTTGAGGCGGCGCGTCAGCAAGCGGCGAACGGCTTGATCACGGGCCTCACTGGCCTGAATGGGATTGTCGAGATCAAAGGGTTCGGCGGTGACAGTGTCCGGTGCCGAGACTACGGGGTTGAGGGGATCAGAGCTCATGACGGCGTCTTCTTGTACGAAAGACGCCGAGCCTAGGCCTCATCCCTCTAAGGTGTGCGCCACATAATTGAACGGGCGGGCGGGCAAATGCCAGGCAAAAAAAAGCCCGCAGTGTGCGCGGGCGAAACCAACGAAGAGCTTTGGGGGTGTGAAGCGAGGTGACG
The DNA here is from genome assembly GCF_059133265.1 of Pseudomonas sp. FBCC-B1565. NCBI lineage: Bacteria > Pseudomonadati > Pseudomonadota > Gammaproteobacteria > Pseudomonadales > Pseudomonadaceae > Pseudomonas > Pseudomonas sp. FBCC-B1565. Next base: position 1,927,023 of record NZ_CP101438.1, on the reverse strand, counting down.
CTCAGCTACCGCGATAGGTGGAGTAGCTGTAGGGCGAAATCAGTAGCGGGACATGGTAGTGATCCTGCTCGGCGCTGATGCCGAAGCGCAGCACCACCACATCAAGGAAGGCCGGCTCCGGCAGTTGCACGCCGCGGGCGCGATAGTAATTACCGGCGCTGAACTGCAATTGGTACACGCCGCTGCGGTAGTCGTCACCTTGCAACAGCGGTGCGTCGCAGCGGCCGTCGCTGTTGGTCTGCGCGGTGGCCACCAGTTCCAGCTGCACGCCTTCGACGCGGTACAGCTCAACCTTGATTGCGCTGCCGGGGCAGCCGTGTGCGGCGTCCAATACGTGTGTGGTCAAGCGTCCCATGGCGTCTGCGCGCCTCCTGTGGTCAGTAGAAAAGTGATCCGCACTTTTTCAGGGCATCGAAAAAGCCGGTGATGATCGATTAAGACACTTTTTAAAAAAATTGTACACAATAAAAATCACAAACTCTCAGATCAGCCTACTGCCATTGCTCAACAGGGCAATCTGCGCGTTATCCTTGCTTTTAAAAGACCTTTTGTCCATTAGCTGACCAACCAGGCAAGTTTCTTGCTACACCTCTGGTCTAGCGCTACGCCGAAAAAATGCAGAAATGTAGGCTTACAAAGTGCGCGATAAGTTGTATACAATCACTCATCGCTACTACGACGAACAAGAAGGAAGACTGCAGTGAGCGCTGACTACCCACGCGACCTGATCGGTTACGGCAGTAACCCTCCTCACCCCCACTGGCCGGGCAAGGCGCGCATTGCGCTGTCTTTCGTACTCAATTACGAAGAAGGCGGCGAGCGCAATATCCTGCACGGCGACAAAGAATCCGAAGCGTTCCTTTCGGAAATGGTCTCGGCCCAGCCGCTGCAAGGCGCGCGCAACATGAGCATGGAGTCGCTGTACGAATACGGCAGCCGTGCCGGCGTGTGGCGCATCCTCAAGCTGTTCAAGGAATTCGACATCCCGCTGACCATCTTCGCCGTGGCCATGGCCGCACAACGCCATCCGGATGTGATCCGCGCCATGGTCGACGCCGGCCATGAGATCTGCAGCCACGGCTACCGCTGGATCGACTACCAATATATGGACGAGGCCCAGGAGCGCGAGCACATGCTCGAAGCCATCCGCATCCTCACCGAACTTACCGGCGAACGCCCCCTGGGCTGGTACACCGGGCGCACCGGCCCCAACACCCGGCGGCTGGTGATGGAGGAAGGCGGCTTCCTCTATGACTGCGACACCTACGACGACGACTTGCCCTACTGGGAACCCAACAACCCCACCGGCAAGCCGCACCTGGTGATCCCCTACACCCTGGACACCAATGACATGCGCTTCACCCAGGTTCAGGGTTTCAACAAGGGCGATGACTTTTTCGAGTACCTCAAAGACGCCTTCGACGTGCTCTACGCCGAAGGGGCCGAGGCGCCGAAAATGCTTTCCATCGGCCTGCACTGCCGCCTGATCGGCCGCCCGGCGCGCCTGGCGTCGCTGAAGCGCTTTATCGAATACGTCAAAGGCCATGAGCAGGTGTGGTTCACTCGCCGCGTCGACATTGCCCGCCACTGGCAGGAAACCCACCCCTACACGGGAGCGGCCAAATGACTGCGTTCCACAGCCTGAAACCCTCAACCCTGAGCCGCGATGCGTTTGTCGCCGCCTTCGCCGATATCTACGAACACTCGCCATGGGTGGCCGAAAAGGCCTTCGATCTGGGCCAGGATGCTTCGATCGACCAGATCGAAACCCTGCACCAGCGCATGAGCGACATCCTGTTGAGCGCTGATCATGCCCGCCAACTGGCGCTGATCAACGCTCACCCGGACCTGGCCGGCAAAGCCGCCGTCCAGGGCCAACTGACCCAAGCCAGCACCGATGAACAAGCTGGCGCGGGGATTCACCAATGCACGGCCGAAGAGTTCTCGCGCTTCACCGAGCTGAACGACGCCTACAAGGCCAAGTTCAAGTTTCCCTTCATCATGGCGGTAAAAGGCAGCAACCGGCACCAGATCCTCGCCGCGTTCGAAACGCGCATCCATAACTCGGTCGAGGCCGAGTTCAAATGTGCACTGGCCGAGATCAACAAGATCGCGTTGTTCCGTTTACTGACCCTCTAAACGACCATCCCCAGCCACTCTATTCAAGGCAGACAAGAAGAATGAAAGCTTACGCCGTACCTTTCGAGAAGTTCGTCAACCTGGCCGACGCCCGCCTGGGCACCAAGATCATCTCTGTTACCGATGACTGGTTCGCCGACGCCAACCGCCTGTTCCAGCCGACCCCGGCCGTGTGGAAGGAGGGCGTTTTCGATGACAACGGCAAGTGGATGGACGGCTGGGAGTCGCGCCGCAAGCGCTTCGAAGGCTACGACAGCGCGGTGATCCGCCTGGGCGTGCCGGGCTCGATCAAAGGTGTGGACATCGACACTTCATTCTTCACCGGCAACTTCCCGCCATCGGCCTCCCTGGAAGCCTGCTTCCTGGCTTCGGGCGAGCCGGATGACAACACCCAGTGGGTCGAAGTGCTGTCCGCCGTCGAGTTGCAAGGCAACAGCCACCACTATCACGAGATCCACAACGACCAGGCCTTCAGCCACCTGCGCTTCAACATCTACCCGGATGGCGGCGTGGCGCGCCTGCGCGTATACGGCGTGCCGTTCCGCGACTGGTCCTCGGTGGGCGACAACGAACAGGTCGACCTGGCGGCCGCACTCAACGGTGGCCGTGCCCTGGCCTGCTCCGATGAACACTTCGGCCGCATGAGCAACATCCTCAACCCAGGCCGTGGCATCAACATGGGCGACGGCTGGGAAACCGCGCGTCGTCGCACGCCAGGCAATGACTGGGTGATCGTGGCACTGGGTCACCCGGGCGAGATCGAGAAGATCATCGTCGATACCCTGCACTTCAAGGGTAACTACCCAGACACGTGCTCGATACAGGGCGCATTTGTGAAGGGCGGCACCGACAGCCAGATCGAAACCCAATCGCTGTTCTGGCGCGAACTGCTGCCGGCGCAGAAGCTGGAAATGCACGCTGAACACACCTTCGCCGAGCAGATCAAGGCGCTGGGGCCAATCACCCACATCCGCCTGAACGTGTTCCCGGATGGCGGTGTGAGCCGCCTGCGTGTATTGGGCAAAGTAGCCAAGTAAGCGGTGAACCCGATCGCAGGCAAGCCAGCTCCCACATTTGACTGTATTCACAAATCAAAATGTGGGAGCGGGCTTGCCCGCGATGGCGGCAGAACAAACCACACAAAATTCGGATAAGAAGACAGCCATGCGCACACTAGTGATCGAACCCCTGACCAAAGAAGCCTTCGCCCCTTTCGGAGACGTTATCGAAACCGATGGCAGCGATCACTTCATGATCAACAACGGGTCGACCATGCGCTTTCACAAACTGGCAACGGTGGAAACCGCAACGCCGGAGGACAACGCGATCATCAGCATCTTCCGCGCCGATGCGCAGGACATGCCGCTGACCGTGTGCATGCTGGAACGACACCCGCTGGGCAGCCAGGCTTTCATTCCGCTGCTCGGCAACCCCTTTCTGATCGTGGTCGCGCCACTTGGCGATGCACCTGTATCGGGCTTGGTCCGCGCCTTCGTCACCAACGGCAGGCAGGGCATTAATTACCATCGCGGCGTCTGGCACCACCCGGTGCTGACGATCGAAAAGCGGGATGACTTCCTGGTGGTTGATCGCAGTGGCACAGGCAATAACTGCGATGAGCATTTTTTCAAAGAGGATGAGCGGTTGATCCTCGCCCCCCACCAATAAGAGAAGGTCTGATCACCCGACAACAAGGGTGACAGGCGAGAGGTAAAGACTGTGGAAGCACATTTGATGGAATGGCTGAACCTGAGCGTGCGCTGGGTTCACATGATCACGGGCGTCGCGTGGATCGGCGCTTCTTTCTACTTCGTCTGGCTGGAAAACAACCTCAATCGCGTCAACCCCAAGAGCGGCCTGGCCGGTGACTTGTGGGCGATCCACGGTGGCGGTATCTACCACCTGGAAAAATACAAACTGGCCCCGCCGACCATGCCGGACAACCTGCACTGGTTCAAATGGGAAGCCTATTTCACCTGGATGTCGGGCATCGCGCTGCTATGCGTGGTGTTCTACTGGAACCCGACCTTGTACCTGCTGGCCCCGGGCAGCAGCCTCAGTGGTCCGGAAGGCGTATTGCTGGGCATTGGCTCACTGTTCGCCGGCTGGTTCATCTACTCCTTCCTCTGCGACTCGGCCCTGGGCAAGCGCCCTGCCCTGCTCGGTTTCATTCTGTTCGTGCTGTTGATCGCCGCCGCGTACGGGTTCAGCAAAGTGTTCAGTGGGCGGGGTGCGTACCTGCACGTGGGTGCAGTGATCGGCACCATCATGGTGGGCAACGTGTTCCGCATCATCATGCCGGCGCAACGCGCGCTGGTGGCGGCGATTGCGGAAAACCGCACGCCGGACCCTGCGCTGCCGGCCAAAGGCCTGCTGCGTTCGCGACACAACAACTACTTCACCTTGCCGGTGCTGTTCATCATGATCAGCAACCACTTCCCGAGCACCTACGGCAGCCAATACAACTGGCTGATCCTGGCGGGCATCGCAGTGGCGGCGGTGTTGGTGCGTCACTACTTCAACACCCGGCATAACAGCCAGAAGTATGCGTGGACGTTGCCGGTGGGTGCGTTGGCGATGATCAGCCTGGCCTACGTGACCGGCCCCAAGCCGGTGGCCGAAGTGGCCAAGGCCCCCGCGGCCATCGAGTACCAACCATTGCCGGAAACCGCACTGGGCGGTGGCTTGAAACCGGCAGCGCCTGCAGCACCCGCCGCTGAACCGGCGCCGGCCCAGGCGACGATTGATTTCGACAAGGTCCACGGGGTGATCCAGGAACGCTGCGCCGTGTGTCACTCGGCCAAGCCTACCAGCCCGCTGTTCAGCACCGCACCCGCTGGCGTGATGTTCGACACCCCGGCGCAGATCCAGCAACAGGCGGCGCGCATCCAGGCGCAGGCCGTGGCGAGCCAGATCATGCCGTTGGGCAACATCACCCAGATGACCCAACAGGAGCGGGATTTGATCGGCACCTGGATCAACCAGGGGGCGCGTACCAACTGACAGGCTGGCGCAGATCCAAATGTGGGAGGGGGCTTGCCCCCGATGGCAGTGTGTCATTCAACGCATCAGTGACTGAACCACTGCAATCGGGGGCAAGCCCCCTCCCACAAGGGTCTCCCGTGTTTTGAAGATTGAGCTCCACCCGGCAATTGAATGCCGAACAACACAACAATAAAAAAGATCCGAGGTGTTGCATGACCGAGTTAGCCGAACCGCAGATTCCCGCCGCACCCGCCCTGGTGCGGCTGCCCCTCTTGCAACTGATTCTGGTAGGCCTGCAACACGTCTTGCTGATGTACGGCGGCGCCGTCGCCGTGCCTTTGATCATTGGCCAGGCCGCAGGCCTCAGCCGTGAAGAAATCGCCTTTCTGATCAACGCCGACCTGCTGGTGGCCGGCATCGCCACCCTGGTGCAGTCATTCGGCATCGGCCCGGTGGGCATCCGCATGCCGGTGATGATGGGCGCCAGTTTTGCCGCCGTCGGCAGCATGGTCGCCATGGCCGGCATGCCCGGTATCGGCTTGCAGGGCATCTTCGGCGCGACCATCGCCGCCGGGTTCTTTGGCATGCTGATCGCACCGTTCATGTCCAAGGTCGTGCGTTTTTTCCCGCCGTTGGTGACCGGCACGGTGATCACCGCGATTGGCCTGTCGCTGTTTCCCGTGGCGGTGAACTGGGCCGGTGGTGGCAGTGCCGCCGCGACTTTCGGCTCACCGGTCTACCTGGCGATTGCCGCGCTGGTACTGGCCACCATCCTGCTGATCAACCGCTTCATGCGTGGCTTCTGGGTGAACATCTCGGTGCTGATCGGCATGGGCCTGGGCTACGCCTTGTGCGGTGCTATCGGCATGGTCGACCTCAGCGGCCTGTCTCAGGCCCCGTGGGTGCAGGTGGTGACGCCGTTGCACTTCGGCATGCCCAAATTCGAGTTGGCGCCGATCCTGTCGATGTGCCTGGTGGTGGTGATTATCTTTGTCGAGTCCACCGGGATGTTCCTCGCGCTGGGCAAGATCACCGGGCAGGACGTCACGCCGAAGATGCTGCGGCGCGGCCTGCTGTGTGATGCCGGTGCGTCATTCTTCGCCGGGTTCTTCAACACCTTCACCCACTCTTCGTTCGCGCAGAACATCGGCCTGGTACAGATGACCGGCGTGCGCTGCCGTTCGGTGACGATGATGGCCGGCGCGTTTCTGATCGTACTCAGCCTGCTGCCGAAGGCGGCGTACCTGGTCGCGTCGATCCCACCGGCGGTGCTGGGCGGCGCGGCGATTGCCATGTTCGGCATGGTGGCGGCCACCGGAATCAAGATCCTGCAGGAAGCCGATATCGCCGACCGGCGCAACCAATTGCTGGTGGCGGTGAGCATCGGCATGGGCCTGATCCCGGTGGTGCGCCCGGAGTTCTTCGCGCAACTGCCGCTGTGGATGAGCCCGATTACCCACAGCGGCATCGCCATGGCCACCCTCAGCGCGTTGTCGCTGAATATCCTGTTCAACATTCTCGGCGGTTCTGAACGACCTGCCGTTGCTCCTACGCATTGATTCCTTCGTTCGCACAAAAACAATAACGAAACAGGGAACATCAACATGCACACCCTTCACCTGGGGCCGGTCACAAGCCGTGCCCCATTCTCGCCCCGCGCGCGCTGTAACGGCGCACTTGAGCCCAGGCCTGGGAGCCAGTATTCTCCGCGCCCGCTCGAATCGACTCAAAAAAAAACAGCAAATGTAAAAGCTGACTGCAAGGCCAACTTATCCCGGCCTCCCGTCTGCGGCCAAAGTGCGCAAATGTCCTCTGAATTCGACTGCATCTCATGCAGCCGACGGGGATTTTTTGGCTTTTTAAACACCTTGGCGCAGCTCTTGCTAAAAGCACTAAAGCTGACCGAACAGACGATTTTTGCAGCGAACCAAAAGGCGCCACACCAGAGCGCCTGCGTAGAAGAAAAACCATAAAACTTTAACTCGGGAGCAACCGAATGAAACCTATGTTCAAAGGCCTGATGCTGGCGGGATCCCTGCTGGCCGGTGGCCAAGCCGTGGCCGGTGACCTGTTGCAGTGGCAGAACAACAGCCTGACTTACTTGTGGGGCAAGAGCTTTACCGTCAACCCGCAGATTCAGCAAACCGTCACGTTCGAACATGCCGATGCGTGGAAGTACGGTGATAACTTTGTGTTCGTCGACCGCATCTTTTACAACGGCAAGGAAGACGGCAACGTCGGGCCCAGTACCTATTACGGCGAAATCAGCCCGCGCCTGTCATTCGGCAAAATCTTTGATAAAGACCTGTCGTTCGGACCGATCAAAGATGTATTGCTGGCCTTTACTTACGAGTTCGGCGAAGGCGACAACGAGTCGTACCTGCTCGGGCCTGGCTTTGACTTGAACATCCCCGGTTTCGATTACTTCCAGTTGAACTTCTACCAGCGCCAGACCGAAGGCAATCGCCCGGGTGACGGTGTATGGCAGATTACCCCGGTGTGGTCGTACACCATCCCCGTGGGCAACTCCGATGTGCTGATCGACGGTTTCATGGACTGGGTGACGGACAACGACAAGAACGCCCATGGCACCTACCACGCCAACCTGCACTTCAACCCACAGGTCAAATATGACCTGGGCAAGGCGCTGCATTGGGGCGACAAGCAGTTGTACGTGGGCTTTGAATACGACTACTGGAAGAACAAGTACGGGATCGAAGATTCCGGCGCGTTCAAGACCAACCAGGACACGGCGAGCTTCCTGGTCAAGTATCACTTCTAAAAGCCACTGCAAGACAAATGTGGGAGGGTGCTTGCTCCCGATAGCGGTGTGTCAGTCAGTACATCAGTGACTGACCCACTGCTATCGGGGGCAAGCCCCCTCCCACATTTGGATCTATGCCAGACCTAGGAACCGAGTGATTTCCTCACGTTTGGCCAGCGCATCTTTGCGCCCCAGCTCGATCAACTCGCTGCAATATCCCGCCTCGAACAGCAGGTAACTCAACACCCCCGCCCCGCTCGTCTTGGTCGCCCCCGGCCCGCGCAAAAACAAGCGCAACGCCGCCGGCAGTTCCTGGCGATGCCGCGCTGCGATCTCATCGATCGGCTGGCTGGGTGCGATCACCAGCACCTCCACCGCCGCCACACCAGGCGCGACATGGCTGAACTGGTTCAAGCGTTCGAGCAATTCGATATCGCCTTCCAGGCTGTCAATGAACGTGCTGTTGAGCATATGCCCACCGATCTGCGCCAGGGTCGGTTCCTGGCCGGTGTAGCTGCGCTGCACCGCCGGTTCATTGCCCCGTGGGTTGCCGCTGACGCCGACCACCAGCACGCGGCTGGCCCCCAGGTGCAAGGCCGGGCTGATCGGTGCTGATTGCCGCACCGCACCGTCGCCGAAGTACTCCTGGTCGAGTTTGACCGGCGCGAACAACAAGGGGATCGCCGAGCTGGCCAGCAGGTGTTCGACCGTCAGTTGAGTCGGCAGGCCGATACGGCGATGGCGCAGCCAGGCGTCGATGGTGCCACCGCCCTGGTAGAAGGTCACCGCCTGGCCGGACTCGTAGCCGAACGCCGTGACCGCTACCGCATGCAGGTGTTTGGCGCGGATCGCTTCGTCGATGCCGTCCAGATGCAGTTTGTCTTTGAGCAGCGCCTTGAGCGGCGTGCTGTTGAGCAGTGCCACCGGCACTTGCGCGCCCAAGCCCAGCAGGCTGTGGATAAAGAAGCGACTCGCCTGGCGAATTACTCCCGGCCAATCACTGCGCAATACCAGATGGCTGCGAAAGCCCTGCCAGAACGCGGTAAGCCGTTGGATCGCGGCGGTGAAGTCGGTGGCGCCACTGGCCAGGCTCACCGCATTGATCGCGCCGGCCGAGGTGCCGACGATCACCGGAAAAGGATTGGGCGCCCCCGGTGGCAGCAACTCGGCAATCGCCGCCAATACCCCCACCTGATACGCCGCTCGCGCCCCGCCGCCGGAAAGAATCAAGCCTGTAACCGGTTCAGCTGGGCGCATTGCGTCACTCCATGTGGGGAAAAGTCGTTCTTATCAGCGGCGTTTTTCGTACAGCTTGGGTTCACCCGGCGGCCGGCTCTTGAAGCGGCGGTGGGTCCACAGGTATTGCTCGGGGCATTCACGCACGGAGGCTTCTACCCATTGGTTGATGCGCAGGCAGTCGACTTCATCGCTTTCACCGGGAAAATCGGTGAGCGGCGGATGGATCACCAGGCGGTAACCGCTGCCATCGGCCAGGCGCTGTTGGGTGAACGGCACCACCAGCGCCTTGCCCAGCTTGGCGAACTTGCTGGTAGCCGGCACTGTGGCAGCCTGGATGCCGAACAGTGGCACGAAAATACTTTGCTTGGCGCCATAGTCCTGGTCCGGTGCGTACCAGATGGCACGCCCGGCACGCAGAAGCTTGAGCATGCCGCGCACGTCTTCGCGCTCCACGGCGAGGGAATCGAGGTTGTGACGTTCGCGGCCACGGCGCTGGATAAAGTCGAACAGCGGGTTGCCGTGCTCGCGGTACATGCCATCGATGGTGTGCTTCTGCCCCAGCAACGCTGCGCCTATTTCCAGGGTGGTGAAGTGCAGGGCCATGAGGATCACGCCCTTGCCATCCAACTGGGCCTGCTTGAGGTGTTCCAGGCCTTCGACGTGGGCCAGGCGCGCCAGTCGCGGGCGCGACCACCACCAGCTCATGGCCATTTCAAAGAACGCGATGCCGGTGGAGGCAAAGTTTTCCTTGAGCAACTGTTTACGCTCTTTGGCGGATTTTTCCGGGAAGCACAGTTCCAGGTTGCGTGCGGCGATACGGCGGCGTTCGCCGGCCACGCGGTACATGCCCGCACCCAGCAGGCGACCGATGGTCAGCAGCGCGCGGTACGGCAGTTGGGTGACCAGCCACAGCAGGCCGAGCCCCAGCCATAACAGCCAGAAACGCGGGTGAAAAAATACAGCTCGAAAACGCGGGCGATCCATTACAGATTCCGGTAAAGACAAGGGCCGCGCATTCTACAACGGTTCGACCCGGCTTGCGGCGGGTGAGTGTTCTCGTTATAAGTCTCGACACTTTTCGTGACAAGCCGCTTTTGCCGACCATGAGCCAAACCGAACCGCTAGACCAAGATCCCGTGTTCCAGCTGAAAGGCAGCATGCTCGCCATCACCGTGCTGGAACTCGCCCGTAACGACCTCGACGCCCTGGACCGCCAGCTGGCGGCCAAGGTCGCCCTGGCGCCGAACTTCTTCAACAACGCCCCGCTGGTGCTGGCCCTGGACAAGCTGCCCGCCGGCCAGGGCAACATCGATTTGCCCGGCCTGATGCGCGTGTGCCGCTCCCATGGCCTGCGTACCCTGGCGATTCGCGCCAGCCGTATCGAAGACATCGCGGCAGCCATCGCCATTGAACTGCCAGTACTGCCACCGTCCGGTGCACGCGAGCGTCCACTGGAACCATTGGTCGGTGAAGAGAAGAAAAAACCGGAAAAACCACCCGAGCCTGCGATCAAGCCTACAAAGATCATCACCTCGCCCGTACGCGGCGGGCAGCAGATTTACGCCCAGGGCGGCGACCTTGTGGTGATCTCCTCGGTCAGCCCGGGGGCGGAACTTCTCGCCGATGGCAACATCCATGTATACGGCCCGATGCGCGGACGTGCCCTCGCCGGCATAAAGGGTGATACCAAGGCCCGTATTTTTTGCCAGCAGTTGACCGCTGAGCTAGTGTCCATCGCAGGCCAGTACAAGGTTTCGGAAGATTTGCGCCGTGATCCGCTGTGGGGGGCTTCGGTGCAGGTCAACCTGTCGGGCGATGTGTTGAACATCATCCGTCTTTAACGGATACTGCCGCATTTTCCAAGCATCTCTAGACTCTGATAGCACAGCGAAACCGGCATTACTTATGTAGGAATTTTTTATTCCTACAAGGCTGTCCGCCTGCAGCGAGTTCCAAGAGATGTTTTTCAGGGACTGAAAAGTCCTTTTTCCTTAGGGGTGAAACACCTTGGCCAAGATTCTCGTGGTTACATCCGGCAAGGGTGGTGTGGGTAAGACCACCACCAGCGCCGCTATCGGTACCGGCCTCGCTCTGCGCGGCCACAAGACAGTTATCGTCGACTTCGACGTCGGCTTGCGTAACCTCGACCTGATCATGGGCTGCGAACGCCGTGTGGTGTACGACTTCGTCAATGTGGTCAACGGCGAAGCCAACCTGCAACAGGCCCTGATCAAGGACAAGCGCCTTGAGAACCTGTACGTGCTGGCCGCCAGCCAGACCCGCGACAAAGACGCGCTGACCAAAGAAGGCGTAGGCAAAGTCCTGGCCGAGCTGAAGGAAACCTTCGAATACGTGGTCTGCGACTCGCCGGCCGGTATCGAGACCGGTGCTCACCTGGCGATGTACTTTGCCGATGAAGCCATCGTGGTGACCAACCCGGAAGTCTCCTCCGTACGCGACTCGGACCGCATGCTCGGCCTGCTGGCCAGCAAGTCCCAGCGCGCCGAGAAAGGCGAAGACCCGATCAAGGAGCACCTGCTGCTCACCCGCTACAACCCTGAACGCGTCAGCAACGGCGAGATGCTCGGCGTTGAAGACGTGAAGGAAATCCTCGCAGTGACCCTGCTGGGCGTGATCCCAGAATCCCAGGCGGTCCTCAAGGCCTCCAACCAGGGCGTTCCGGTGATTCTTGATGACCAGAGCGACGCCGGCCAGGCGTACAGCGATGCCGTTGATCGCTTGTTGGGCAAGACCGTGGAACACCGCTTCCTCGATGTCAAGAAGAAGGGATTCTTCGAGCGTATCTTTGGAGGCAACTAAACAATGAAATTTCTCGACTTCTTTCGCGCCAACAAAAAGCCAAGTACCGCGTCGGTAGCGAAAGAGCGTCTACAGATCATCGTGGCGCACGAACGCGGCCAACGCAGCACGCCGGACTACCTGCCAGCCTTGCAGAAGGAACTGGTCGAGGTGATCCGCAAGTACGTCAATATCGGCAACGATGACGTGCATGTCGCCCTGGAAAATGACGGCAGCTGCTCGATTCTGGAACTCAATATCACCCTGCCTGATCGTTGATCGAACAGGCGGCCGCCACGGCGGCTCGGTCACCTTGATCCCTTTTCGGGAACCGGGTGGGCGAGCCGCCGTTGGCGTTTGTTACGAGGCTGTTTAATGCCGCTGTCCAATATCCACATCCTGTATCAGGACGATGCCGTCCTGGTGGTGAACAAGCCCACCCTGCTGCTCTCGGTGCCTGGCCGCGCCGACGACAACAAGGACTGCCTGATCACTCGCCTGCAGGAAAACGGCTACCCCGAAGCCCGTATCGTCCATCGCCTGGACTGGGAAACCTCGGGCATCATTCTGCTGGCGCGGGATGCCGACACGCACCGCGAGCTGTCTCGCCAGTTTCACGACCGTGAAACCGAAAAAGCCTACACCGCCCTGGCCTGGGGCCAACCGGAACTGGACAGTGGCAGCATCGATTTGCCGCTGCGCTACGACCCACCGACCAAACCCCGGCATGTGGTCGACCACGAGTTCGGCAAGCATGCGCTGACCTTCTGGAAGGTGCTGGAGCGTTGCGGGGACTGGTGCCGCGTCGAGCTGACACCGATTACCGGGCGTTCGCACCAGTTGCGCGTGCACATGCTCTCCATCGGCCACCCGCTGCTGGGTGACGGCCTGTATGCCCATGAGCAAGCCCTGGCCGCCTGGCCGCGCCTGTGCCTGCATGCAAGCATGCTGAGCTTCACCCACCCACAGAGCGGCGAGCGTTTGCGTTTCGAGTGCCCTGCCCCGTTCTGAAGAATAAATACGGTAAACTCGCGGCATTGTTGTCTGGAGCTATTTATGCGCGAAGCGTTGAATCAAGGCCTGATCGACTTCCTCAAGGCCTCCCCTACTCCTTTTCATGCCACTGCTGCCCTGGCCCAGCGCCTGGAAGCGGCCGGTTACCAGCGTCTCGATGAGCGCGAGACCTGGGCCACCGAGGCCAACGGGCGCTATTACGTGACCCGTAACGACTCCTCGATCATCGCCTTCAAGCTCGGCCGCCATTCGCCGCTGCAGGGCGGCATTCGCCTGGTCGGCGCCCACACCGACAGCCCGTGCCTGCGGGTCAAGCCGCAGCCTGAGCTACAACGCCAGGGCTTCTGGCAGTTGGGTGTGGAAGTCTATGGTGGTGCATTGCTGGCGCCGTGGTTTGACCGCGACCTGTCCCTGGCCGGCCGCGTGACCTTCCGCCGCGACGGCAAGGTCGAAAGCCAGTTGATCGACTTCAAGCTGCCCATCGCGATCATTCCAAACCTGGCCATTCACCTCAACCGTGAAGCCAACCAGGGTTGGGCGATCAATGCCCAGACCGAGCTGCCGCCGATCCTCGCGCAATTTGCCGGTGACGAGCGCGTGGACTTCCGCGCCGTGCTTACCGATCAACTGGCGCGCGAGCATGGGCTGAACGCCGACGTGGTGCTCGACTACGAGTTGAGTTTCTATGACACGCAAAGCGCTGCGGTCATTGGCCTGAATGGCGACTTCATCGCCGGCGCACGCCTGGACAACCTGCTGTCGTGCTACGCCGGCCTGCAAGCCTTGCTCACCAGCGACAGCGAAGAAACCTGCGTGCTGGTGTGCAACGACCACGAAGAAGTCGGTTCCTGCTCGGCATGCGGCGCCGATGGCCCGATGCTGGAGCAGACCCTGCGTCGCCTGCTGCCGGAAGGTGATGAATTCGTACGCACTATCCAGAAATCTCTATTGGTGTCGGCAGACAATGCCCACGGCGTTCACCCTAACTACGCCGAGAAACACGACGCCAATCACGGCCCCAAGCTCAACGCCGGCCCGGTGATCAAGGTCAACAGCAACCAGCGCTACGCCACCAACAGCGAAACCGCCGGGTTCTTCCGCCACCTGTGCATGGCCCAGGAAGTACCAGTGCAGAGCTTCGTGGTGCGCAGCGACATGGGCTGCGGCTCGACCATCGGCCCGATCACCGCCAGCCACCTGGGCGTGCGCACCGTGGACATCGGCCTGCCGACGTTCGCCATGCACTCCATCCGCGAACTGTGCGGCAGCCATGACCTGGCGCACCTGGTGAAGGTGTTGGGGGCGTTCTACGCGAGCCACGATCTGCCCTGATAATTTGGGCTGACTCGGTCAAAAATGTGGGAGGGGGGCTTGCCCCCGATGGCGGCGGATCGGTGACTATATTTGTAGTCTGACCCTCTGCAATCGGAGGCAAGCCCCCTCCCACATTAGATCTGCGTATACCTGACCTGCATCACCTGCACTTTCTGCAATCCGACCTAGACTTGTCAGTATTCCCACTCCGACAAGGCCGTCGCACCATGATCTCCATGTCCTCCTTCCACGCCATGCTTATCCCTATCCTGATCGGCATGATCATGTTGGCCGTGGGTTTCAACTTTCGCGACAAGCCCCTCGGCGTGTTCGGCATGTGGCTCGGCATGCTGCTGATACTGGGCACCGTGGTGTACAAGATCCTCGCCAAACTGGCCGAATGACGCTTGCACTCGTACACTCGCTCAACCCGTCGTTTCCAAGGTTGACCGCCTCGTGCTTTCCCGTCTGTTTGCCCTGCCCTGCTATTGCCTGATTGCCCTGCTCACCTTGCTGCCGCTCACGCCTGCCCATGCCGTGGGTCTGCCCGGCTTGTTGGGCAGTACCAACAAGACCCAGCCCCAGGCCGAAGTGCCACTGGGGCAGTCGCTGGACGAGGTGATCAAGACCCTGGAAAACGACCAGCAGCGCACCCAGTTGCTGAGCGACCTGAAAAAGCTGCGCGCCGCCACGCAAAAGGCCCAACCGGCCGCCGAAGAAGGCGTGCTGGGGTTGATCGGCGGCACCCTGGCCAACCTGGAGGCACAGTTCTCCGGGGCCGACAGCCCGCTGGAACGCTGGTCCGACGAAGTCGACCAGGCCAAGGAAGAACTCAGTGCGCTGATGCTGCCGGCCAACGAATGGCTGCCGATCATTTTCGGTTTTGCCCTGATACTCGCCGTGTGGAGCCTGCTGGCCTACGCGCTGATCTGGCTCAGCCATCGGGTGCGCGAACGTTTCGGCCTGCCTGAAGAATTGCCGCAACATCCACGCACCTGGGACATGGTGCGCTTCGCCCTGCGCAAGCTCGGCCCATGGATGATCGCCCTGGTGATCACCGTGTACCTGAGCTACGCCCTGCCCTCGTCCCTGGGCAAGTCCCTGGCGATGGTGCTGGCCTACGCACTGGTGGTAGGCACCTGTTTCTCGGCGATCTGCGTGATTGCTTTTTCGGTACTCGACGGCCCGCACCGTCATCGCGCGCTGTATATCCTGCGGCACCAGGCGTTCCGCCCGCTATGGTGGATCGGCAGTTTTGCCGCCTTTGGCGAGGCCTTGAGCGACCCGCGACTGGTCCAGGCCCTGGGCCAGCACCTGTCCCACACCGCCGCGACGGTCGCCAATGTGATGGCGGCGCTGTCGACCGGTGTATTCATCCTGCGTTTCCGTCGGCCCATCGCCCACCTGATCCGCAACCAACCGCTGTCGCGTCGCCTGACGCGCCGCGCCCTCAGCGACACCATCGAAATCATCGGCTCCTTCTGGTACATCCCGGCCTTGCTGTTGGTGGGCATCTCGCTGTTCGCCACCTTCGTGTCTGCCGGCGATACCAGCACGGCGTTGCGCCAGTCGCTGTTGTGTACGGTGCTGCTGGTGTTGTGCATGGTGATCAACGGCCTGGTCCGTCGCCACGCGCTCAAACCGCAGCGTGGGCACAAGCGTCACGCGCTGTATTCCGAACGCCTGAAAAGCTTCGTCTACACCCTGGCCCACCTGATCGTGTGGCTGGTGTTTATCGAGTTGGGCCTGCGGGTGTGGGGCCTGTCGCTGATCCGCTTTACCGAAGGCGATGGCCATGAAGTCAGCGTCAAGCTGTTCGGCCTGGCCGGGACCTTGCTGTTCGCCTGGCTGATCTGGATTCTCAGCGACACCGCGATCCACCATGCCCTCACCCGCTCGCGCAAAGGCCTGGCCAACGCGCGGGCGCAGACCATGATGCCGTTGATCCGCAACGTGCTGTTCGTGACCATCTTTATCATTGCTGCCATCGTCGCCCTGGCGAACATGGGCATGAACGTCACGCCGCTGCTGGCGGGCGCCGGTGTGATCGGCCTGGCCATTGGTTTCGGCGCGCAGTCGCTGGTGGCGGACTTGATCACCGGCCTGTTCATCATCATCGAGGACTCCCTGGCCATCGACGACTACGTGGATGTGGGCGGCCACCTGGGCACGGTGGAGGGCCTGACCATCCGCACTGTGCGCCTGCGGGATATCGACGGCATTGTGCACACCATCCCATTCAGCGAGATCAAGAGCATCAAGAACTACTCGCGGGAGTTCGGCTACGCGATCTTCCGGGTGGCGATCCCCTACAACATGGAAATCGACGACGCCATCAAGCTGATGCGCGATGTCGGCCAGAAGATGCGCAACGACCCGCTGCAACGCCGCAACATCTGGTCGCCGTTGGAGATTCAGGGGGTGGAGAGTTTCGAGTCGGGCAGCGCGATCCTGCGGGCGCGGTTCAAGACGGCGCCGATCAAACAGTGGGAAGTGTCGCGGGCGTTCAACCTTTCGCTGAAACGGCATCTGGATGAGGCGGGGTTGGACCTGGCCACACCACGCTTGAGCGTGCAGGTGGTGACGGGGGCTTCGGGCGGATTAGACAAAGAAAAAAATACCTGAAAGCAACACAGCTCAAAATGTGGGAGGGGGCTTGCCCCCGATGGCGGTGTATCAGTCACTCATTAGTCGACTGACACTCCATCATCGGGGGCAAGCCCCCTCCCACATTTTTGATCTGTGGCGTTTACGCGATCGCAGTGCCATCCATCTTCTGGCGCAGGCTCAACGGGCGCATGTCGGTCCAGACTTCTTCGATATAGGCCAGGCACTCTTTCTTCAGGCCGCTCTTGCCCACGGTGCGCCAGCCTTCCGGCACGGCCTTGTAGTCGGGCCAGATGGAATACTGTTCTTCATGGTTGACCACTACCTGAAACAGGATGTCGTCGCGGTCAAATACTGAGGTCATTGCTGTTCTCCATCGCTAAAAGGCTGGCTGCGCACCGTGCGCAGCCCTGATATCTGTAGAAACGTACCAGGCTGGCAAAAAATTAGAGGCTGGCGACCGCTGCCGCCAACGCGCGACCGAAGATGTCCGCCACCCGGTCCACTTCGGCGGCAGTGATCACCAATGGCGGCAGGAAGCGCACCACACTGCCGTGCCGACCGCCCAGTTCGAGGATCAGCCCGCGCTTGAGGCATTCACGCTGCACCAGCGGCGCCAATTGGCGATGCACGGGCGGATGGCCTTGAATGTCCGGCGTGCCGTTCGGGTCGACCAGCTCCACGCCGAGCATCAACCCACGGCCCCGAATATCCCCCAGGTGCGGGAAGTCGCGCTGCAGGATGCGCAGGTGTTCACCCAGGCGCTCGCCCATGGCCGCCGCGTGGCCGGCCAGGTCGTGATCCTTGAGGTAGCGCATCACCGCCGAACCCGCCGCCATGGCCATCTGATTACCACGGAAGGTCCCGGCATGGGCGCCCGGCAGCCAGGTGTCGAGCCAGTCGCGATACACCACCACCGCCAGCGGCAAGCTGCCGCCGATGGCCTTGGACATCACCACCACATCCGGGATGATCCCGGCGTGCTCAAAGGCAAACATCTTGCCGGTGCGACCGAAACCGCTCTGGATTTCATCGACGATCAACGCCACGCCTGCCTGCTCGGTGATGCGGCGCAGGCCGCGCAGCCAGTCCAGGTCAGCCGGAATCACGCCGCCCTCGCCCTGCACCACTTCGACAATCACCGCCGCCGGCAGCAATACACCGGCCTCCGGATCATTCAGCAGGTTTTCCAAATAATGCAGGTTGACCCGCACGCCTTCCGCGCCACCCAGGCCGAACGGGCAACGGTAGTCGTAGGGGTATGGCAAAAATTGCACACCATTGCCGAGCAAGGCGCCCAGGGGTTTCTTCGGCCCCAGGCTGCCCATCAGGCTCAAGGCGCCCTGGCTCATGCCGTGGTAACCGCCCTGGAAGGACAATACGGTGCTGCGCCCGGTGGCGGTGCGTACCAACTTCAACGCAGCTTCCACCGCATCGGTGCCGGTGGGGCCGCAGAACTGGATTTTCGCTTCCCGGGCCAGCGCGGGCGGCAACAAACCGAACAAGTCCTGCACGAACTGGTCCTTGACCGGGGTGGTCAGGTCCAGCGTGTGCAGGGGCAGTTCATCGGCCAGCACCTGTTGAATAGCCTCGATCACCACCGGATGGTTATGCCCCAACGCGAGGGTGCCGGCGCCCGCCAGGCAGTCGATGAAGCTGCGCCCTTCGACGTCTTCCACGTAAATCCCCTTGGCACGCTTGAGTGCCAGGGGAATGCGCCGCGGGTAGCTGCGGGCATTGGATTCCTGCTGGCGCTGACGGGCCAGCAGCGGGGTTTCGTCGAACTGGTAAAGCGTTTCATGCACCTGGGCGTCTTCGATACGGCTGGTAGCGACTGACATTTCTCGATCCCTCAATACGCTGATGATGGTGACCAAACTGCCGATCCGCTGGCGTCTGGCCCCAAGGGGCATGCGCACGGATTTCCTGTTCTGGAAACGCACCAGCGTCGAGGGGATTTAGGGCCTTTGATCACTCAAAACCAAATGTAGGAGGGGGTTTGCCCCCGATTGCAGTGGATCAGTCACTGGTGTTGTGACTGGCAGACTGCAATCGGGAGCAAGCCCCCTCCCACATTGGAACTGCGTTCGGCGTCATAGACCGCGGTATTTTTCGTTCAGTGCATACAAAATCGCGCAGGTCTCCGCATCCAGAAACCCGCAGTAATCCCGCGCCCGAAAGTGCATCTGAAACGCCCGCGTCCTCTGTTCAAACCCTTGCCGATTCTTCGCCGGCGCATAGCCATAGCGTTGAAACGCCCGCTCCACCTCGACCTCCGGCGGCAGGCCCAGGCAAAACCGGCGCTGATACATCGCCCGCGTCGCCTCATCAAACCAGGCCCCCACCCCTGCTTCATGCAGACACCGCCAAGGCAGGCGCGGCCCCGGATCGCTCTTGCGCCCGAACGCCACGTCCGCATGCCCGAGGAGGTCGGTGGGCCCGATCTGCGGGTATCGCCCAAGAATGTCGCGAACCAGCGCAATCAATACGTCGACCTGTTCCTGCGCGTAGGCAGGAAAGCTGAACACGCCACCGTCATCCCGCGCCAGGTTGACGATCTCGATGCCAATCGAACGGCTGTTGAGGTTGTCGCGCCCCGCCCAATGACTCACCCCGGCGTGCCAGGCACGCTTGTCTTCCTCCACCAACCGGAAGACACGCAGCTCTTCATAGCCCGCCGCGCGATAGTCGGGCTCATCAGGGTCGGGCAGCAAGTAGTGGGCACTCACCCCATCCTGAGTCAGGGTACGCAGGGAGGCACCAAAAGGCGCTGCGGTGTAATGCAGGATCACCTGCCGCACGGGCTCGCCGTTGCGTTCGTTGAAGCCTCTGGCAGGGAAACTGGTATCGATGACCAACATGAGAACCGTCCTTTTCAATACAGGCCGAGTCGTTCAGCCCGTTCAAGCGCAAAAAAATTACCGCCATCCTGAAGGCTTGAACTTCAGGAGGGCGGTAACTATTTGGCACTTGAAAGAAAAGTGATCAGCAGCGCAACGGCATGCCCAGGTCGACGCGCAAACCATCCGGCCGACTGTCGAATTTCAACGAGCAGGAACAGCGTTGCACGATCGCTTGCACAATCGCCAGGCCCAGGCCACAGCCTTCGCTGTTACCGTTGCGCCAGAAGCGTTGGGTCAGGTACTGCAGGTCCTCGGCGGCAATCTGTTTGCCGTGGTCACGCACGCGGAACACCACATTATCGGCTTCGGTGAACACGCTGAGCTCCACCCGGGTGTCCGTCGGCGTGTGGCGCAACGCGTTGTCCAGCAGGTTGCGCAAGGCGGCGACAGCGAGGCCCACCGGCATCCCCACCGGGGTGGCCGAGAGGTTGTCCGGCAGGATCAGGTCGATGCGCGAGTTGTCACCGGCATTGGCATCCTGGATCGCCAGGCGCGCTACTTCTTCGGCACTGGAGTGCATGCCATCGTCAAACGACAGGTTGCCCTCCACCCGGGCCAGCAACAGCAATTGCTCCAGGGTCCGATGCAGGCGGTCGGCGCCCTCCTCGGCATGGGCCAGGGACTGGTCGCGGGCCGCGCCCTCGGTCATGCGCGCCACTTGCAGGTGGGTCTTGATCGCGGTGAGCGGGCTGCGCAGTTCGTGGGCGGCGTCACCGGTGAGGCGGCGCTCGCGCTCGATGGTCTTGGCGATGCGTTGCAACAGCTGGTTCTGGGTGTCGAGCAGCGGCTCGAGTTCGCTGGGCAACGGGTGGATCTGCAGCGGTTCAAGGGAGTCGGCACTGCGGCGCATCAAGGCGTCACGCATACGGTTGAGCGGCAGCAGGCTCTGGCCGATGCCCAGCCACAACAGGCACAGGCAGCCCAGCATCGCCACGCCCACCGGCACCGACGCTGCCAGCAGGATCGACAGGTTCAGCGCCTCGCGCTCCACTTGCCGATCGGCCGTGGTGATCAGCAGGTCACCCCGGGACAGGGTGAAACTGCGCCAGCCCACGCCATCGACGACCTGGTCGCGAAACCCGCTCTTGCGCGACTCCAACCCCTCATCCGGCGTGGTGTGGCTGCGCGCCAGGATTTCCCCGCGCAGGGAACTGACCTGGCAGGCCATGCCGCCGGGCACATTCAATTGTTCAGCGCTGAAATGCGCGCCGCCGCTGACGCTGGCCAGGCCCGGCATCTGTTCGGTCAGCCCCGCCACCATGCGTGCCGACGCCACCAGGCGTTGGTCGAGGGAGAACATCATCTGGTTGCGCAGGTCGTTGAGCATCCAGGCCGCCGCCAGGGCCCAGATCAGCACAAAGGCGGCGCCCAGCTTGAACGTCAGGCGCAGACGCAGGCTTTTCACGATGCGTCCTCGCCTCCATCGGCCGGGCCAAGGCGATACCCGAGGCCGCGCACGGTCTCGACGATGCCATTGCCCAATTTGCGCCGCAGGTGGTGGATATGCACGTTGAGCGCGTTGCTTTCCAGCTCGTCGTTGAAGCCGTAGACGCTGTCCTTGAGCTGTTCGCTGGAGAGTACCCGGCCTTTGTTGTGCAGCAGGGCTTGCAACAGCGCCTGTTCGCGACGCGACAGGTCGACGGGCTCGCCGCCCAGGAAGGTTTCGCGACTGCTGGGGTCGTAAGCCAGGCGGCCATGCTCGATCAGGTTGACGCTGCGCCCCGCCACCCGTCGCAACAGGGTTTGCAGGCGCGCGGCGAGTTCGCGCAGGTCGAAGGGTTTGAGCAGGTAGTCATCGGCGCCGGCTTGCAGGCCGTCGACGCGGTTGGTCACCGAGTCCCGCGCGGTCAGGATCAGCACCGGTATCTCCAGGCCCTGGCTGCGCTGTTGCTGCAACAACTTGAGGCCGTCTTCGTCCGGCAGGCCCAGGTCGAGCACCATGATGTCGAACGTCGCCGCCTTGAGCATCGCGCGTGCGGCACCGGCCGTGGCCACGTGTTCGACGGTGAAACCCTGGGCGGTGAGGCCGGCCACAATGCCGCTGGCGATCAGTTTGTCGTCTTCACAGACCAGTACGTGCATGGTGAACCCTTCATGAAAGATGGGGGGATTAAAGGGGCTGCGGATTAAGCGCAGATTATGCCGCTAAACACCCCACACTCAATCTAGAATAGCCGTGGTTAATCATCGGTTAATCAACGCCACACATTGTGTGCCTACTTGCATCGAACTAAGGCCTGACCATGCGGCATCTGTTTACCTTTCTGCTGGTGTTGTTCGCGGGGCTGGCCCAGGCCGCGCCGGGCAACCCGTTTGAGACCAAACCCGATTTCCTCCCGGTGGGCAAGGCCTTCACCTTTACCTCCGAACGTCTTGAAAGTGGCGAGACCCAGTTGTATTGGCAGATTGCCGACGGCTATTACCTGTACAAGCAGCGCATGAAATTCGACGGCCTGGCCGAAAAGCCCGTGCTGCCCAAAGGCGAGGCCCACACCGACGAGTTCTTCGGCGACCAGGAAGTGTATCGCCAAGGCCTGGAAGTGAAGATTCCCGCCGGCGCCACCGGCCAGGTCAAGCTGGGCTGGCAGGGCTGCGCCGACGCGGGCCTGTGCTACCCGCCGCAGTCGATCACCGTGGACCTGGGTGGCAACCCCGCCGTCGCCGCCACCGCACAAGCCCAGGACCAGAGCCTGGCCAGCGGTTTGCAACAGCGCAGCCTGGGCTGGAGCCTGTTGATATTCTTCGGCCTCGGCCTGTTACTGGCGTTTGCGCCGTGTTCGTTGCCGATGTTGCCGATTCTCGCCGGCCTGGTGGTGGGCAGTGGCGCCAGCCCGCGTCGCGGTTTTGCCTTGGCGAGCAGCTACGTGGTGTGCATGGCGTTGGTGTATGCGGCGCTGGGCGTATTGGCCGCGCTTTTGGGTGGCAACCTCGCCGCTTGGCTGCAAACACCTTGGATTCTCGGCAGCTTCGCCGCCCTCTTCGTGGTTCTTGCCCTGCCGATGTTCGGCTTCTTCGAGCTGCAACTGCCGGCCTTCCTGCGCGACCGCCTGGACAACGTCAGCCGCCAGCAAAGCGGCGGCAGCCTGGTGGGGGCAGGGATTCTTGGTGCGCTATCCGGCCTGCTGGTGGGCCCGTGCATGACCGCGCCCCTGGCCGGCGCCCTGCTGTACATCGCCCAGAGCGGCAATGCGCTGCACGGTGGCCTGATCCTGTTCGCCATGGGCATCGGCATCGGCATTCCGCTGTTGCTGCTGGTGACCGTGGGCAACCGCTTCCTGCCCAAGCCGGGCACCTGGATGAACGTGCTCAAGGGCATCTTCGGCTTCCTGTTCCTCGGCACCGCCGTGTTGATGATCCGCCCGGTGGTCGGCGAAAACCTGTGGATCGGCCTGTGGGGCGTACTCGCGCTGATCATGGCCTACTGCGGCTGGACCCTGGCCCGCGAATACGGTCTGGCCGCCAAAGTGTTTGGCGCAGGTTCCCTGGTACTGGGCCTGTGGGGCGCGGTGCTGGTGGTGGGCGCAGCGGGGGGCAGCGACGACCTGTGGCAACCGCTGAAGGTCTACAGCGGTTCACGGGTCGCCGGCGCAGCGTCCGCCCACGATGCCTTCATGACCATCAACGACCCGGCCGTGCTGCAAAGCCAGCTCGACAGCGCCAAGGCCCAAGGCCAATGGGTGTTGGTGGACTACTACGCCGACTGGTGCGTGTCGTGCAAGATCATGGAAAAACAGGTGTTCGGCAAACCCGAAGTCATGCAGGCACTCAAAGACGTACGCCTGCTGCGCCTGGACGTCACCGCCGACAACGCCGCCAGCCGCGCGCTGCTCGGCCGCTACAAAGTGCCTGGCCCACCGAGCTTCGTGTGGATCGGCCCGGACGGTGAAGAACGCCGCGCCCAACGCATCACCGGCGAAGTGGATGCCGCCGCTTTCCTGCAACGCTGGACGCAAACCCGAGACGCTCTCTGATGCTGACCCTGACCATCGGCACCTTCGCCATCGCCCTGAATCACATCCTGCTGATCAGCGCGCTGATTCTCGCCACCCTGGTGGGTTGGCGCGTGGCCAAGCGTGGTGGTGAAAACCCGGAATCGGTGCTGTTCAGCCTGTTCCTGCTGGGCATGCTCGCTGCCCGCGTCAGCTTTGTGCTGATGTACTGGAGCGACTACCGCAACGACTGGGTGCAGATGGTCGACCTGCGCGACGGCGGCTTCCTTGCCTGGCCCGGCGTGATCGCCCTGGTCCTGGGCGCTCTCGCCTACGGCTGGCGCCGCCCAGCCCTGCGCAAGCCACTGAGCGCCGGGGTGATCACCGGCCTGGTGTTCTGGGGCATGACCAGCTTGTCCCTGAGCCTGTATGACAAGGGCTCGCAGTTGCCGGAGATAACCCTGCGCAATGCCAATGGCGAGGTGGTGCAATTGGCCGACTACAAGGGCGGCCCGCTGGTGATCAACCTGTGGGCCACCTGGTGCCCGCCGTGCCGCCGCGAAATGCCGGTGCTGGAGCGTGCCCAACACCAACGTCCCGATGTGACCTTCCTGTTCGTCAACCAGGCCGAAAGCATGCAGAGCGTCAGTACCTTTCTCGCGACCCAGGGCCTGACCCTCGACAACGTGCTGTTCGACGCCAGCGGCCGCCTCGGCCAGGCCGTGGGCTCGATGGCCTTGCCGACCACCTTGTTCTACCGAGCCGATGGGCGCCTGATCAACAGCCACCTCGGCGAGTTGTCCCAGGCCAGCCTGGCCCGCGCCATGGAACCCTTCGACACCGCCCCTGAAAGGAAACCGACATGCCAAGCCTCCGCCACCTGCTGACCCTGCTGCCGCTGACACTCGCGGCCACCCTGGCCCAGGCCGAAGACTGGCCCGCACCGATCAAACAGATCGAGGCCAAGGGCGCCAAGATCCTCGGCAAATTCGACGCCCCCAGCGGCCTCACTGGCTACGCCGCCCGCTACCAGAACCGTGGCATGGCCCTGTACCTGACCGCCGACGGCAAAAGCGTGATCGCCGGCAACCTGTACGACGCCCAAGGCAACGACCTGAGCAGCGCGCCGCTGGAAAAACTGGTGTACGCACCGATGGCAAAGGAAGTCTGGGCCAAGATGGAAAAAAGCAGCTGGATCCAGGACGGCGACGTCAAGGCGCCACGCATCGTCTACCTGTTCAGCGACCCCAACTGCCCTTACTGCAACATGTTCTGGGAACAGGCGCGTCCGTGGGTAAAGGCCGGCAAAGTGCAGCTGCGCCACATCATGGTTGGCATCATCCGCGAAGACAGCCCGGGCAAATCCGCCGCGCTGTTTGCCGCCAAAGACCCGCAGAAAGCGTTGGAAGAACATGAGGCCGCCGGTAAAGGCAGCAAGTTGCAGGCGCTGGCCAAGATTCCGGCGGATATCGAGGCCAAGCTTGATAGCAACATGAAGTTGATGGATGAGCTGGAGTTGTCGGCGACGCCGGCGATTTTCTATCTGGATGACAAGGGGGGGTTGCAGCAGCAGCAAGGGGCGCCTTCGCCGGAGAAGTTGGTGAAGATACTTGGGCCGAAGTAGGCGGCGCCTTGACTGACGCCATCGGGGGCAAGCCCCACTCCCACATTAGAAATGCGCTCCAAATGTGGGAGGGGGCTTGCCCCCGATGAGGCCCTGACTGACAGCGAAAATTAAAGCCCCTCCAACTCCGCCATCAAATCACTCAACCGATCCACCTTCTCGGCACTGATCTCATTCGCCGCCAACCCCTCGATATACTCGGCCAACTCCGCCACCGTGCTGCACTCAAACATCGCCCGCAGCGGCACATCCCGCTGCAAGGTCTTCTGCACCCGCGAGGCAATCTGCGTGGCCAGCAACGAATGCCCGCCCAGTTCGAAGAAGTTGTCCTGCACCCCTACCCGCTCGACTTTCAGCACTTCGGCCCAGATGTCTGCCAAGGTGGTTTCCAGCTCATTGCGCGGTGCCAGGTAGTCCTGGCTGTGCAACTGGCCGATCTCCAGCGCCGGCAGGGCCTTGCGGTCGAGTTTGCCGTTGGCGTTGAGCGGCAGGCGGTCGAGCCACAGCCAGTGCAGCGGCACCATGTATTCCGGTAGCTCGGCGCGCAGGCGTTGCTTGATGCGGTCCAGGCGTTCGCTTGGGTTCAGTGCCTCATCCGCCGCCACCAGATAGCCGACCAGGTGCTTGCCGTTGACGCCCTCCTGCACACCCATCGCCGCGTCGCGCACTTCCGGTTGTTCGTGCAGGCGCGCTTCGATTTCACCCAGTTCGATGCGGTAACCGCGAATCTTCACCTGGTGGTCGACACGTCCGACGTATTCCAGCACACCGTCACTGCGACGGCGCGCGAGGTCGCCGGTGCGGTACAGCCGCTCGCCCGGCGCACCGAACGGATTCGGCACAAACACCGGCGCAGTGCGCAGCGGGTCACTGACATAACCGCGACCAACGCCCGTACCGGCGACGCACAACTCGCCTACCGCACCTTGGGGCACCAGCTCCAGCGCACCATCCAACAGGTACAAACGGTTGTTGTCGGTCGGCGTGCCGATCGGCAGATAGGTGCCTCGGGTCGACGCCAGGTCGACGCGATAAAACGCCACATCGTCCGAGCATTCCGCCGGGCCGTAGGCATTCACCAGCCCGATCTGCGGATAACGCTGCAACCATTGATGCGCCAGTTCCGGTGGCATCGCTTCACCGGTCGGCAACATCCAGCGCAGGCCGTCCAGGCCGATACGGTCCTGGGCCAGCATGCCCTGGATCAGCGACGGCACGCTTTCCAGCACGGTGATGCCCTGGGCCTGCACATGTTCCAACAGGCCCTGGGGATCATGCGCGATAGTGTTCGGCACGATGTCCACCCGCGCACCGAACAACGGTGCGGCGAGGAACTGCCACACAGAAATATCGAAGCTCTGCGAAGCGGTCTGCGCGATCACATCCGCGTCACTCAAGGCCAGGTACGGCACCTTGCTCAACTGGTTATTGAGCATGCCGCGCTGTTCCACCATCACGCCCTTGGGCAGGCCGGTGGAGCCCGAGGTGTAGATCACGTAGGCGAGGTTGTCCGGGCCGCTGTAGATTCCCGGGTTTTCACCACGTGCCGGTATCTCTTCCCACACCAGCAATTGGCAATCGAAGCCGTCCAGCAACTCGATGGCCTGCTCGCGGCACACCTCGGTGCACACCAGCAGCGGCGTGCGGCTCAGGTCGATGATGCTGCGCAGACGCTGGCTTGGCAGGCCTGGGTCGAGCGGCAGGTAGCCGGCACCGGCCTTGAAGCTGCCGATGATCATGCCCAGCAGGTCAAGGTTACGTTCGCCCAGCAACGCCACCGGTTGATCGAGGCCCACGCCGGCTGCAATCAGCGCATGACCCAGGCCGTTACTGCGGCGGTTCAGTTCGTCGTAGGTCCACTGCTGATCGAGGCAACTGGCGGCGATGCGCTGCGGATGCGCGGCCACCTGGTCCTCAAACAACTCGACATAGCTGCGCTCCAGCGGATAGGCGTGCTCGCTCTGGTTGCAGCCCTCCACCAGGAACTGGCGCTCCTGTTCGCCAATCAACGGCAAGTCCGCCATGTCGCCATGGAAGCCCTGCACCAGCGCCAGCAGCAGGCGCTTGAACTCGCCGAGCATGGCTTGCACGGTGGTCTCGTCGAAGTAGCGCTGGTCGTAGGACAGGTGCAGCCCCAGGTCATCCCCCGGATAGCACACGGCCGTCAGCGGGAAGTTGGTGTGGGTGCGGCCGGAGTCCGAGGTGGCATTCAGGCTTTGTGCACGGTCCAGCACCGAGACTTCCACCGGGGCGTTTTCGAACACGAACAGGCTGTCGAACAGCGGCTGGCCCTTGGGCAGTTCGCTGTGTTCCTGAATCGTCACCAGCGGCAGGTATTCGTACTCGCGCAGTTGCATATTGTTGTCGAGCAAGCCGCTCAACCACTGGCGCACGCTGCAACGCTGGTCGTCCTCGGGCAGCTTCACCCGCAGCGCGATGCTGTTGATGAACAGGCCAACGGTGCGCTGCATCTCGGGCATCTCTACCGGGCGCCCGGCCACTGTGACGCCAAACAGCACGTCACGGTCGCCACTTAAACGGCGCAATACCAGCGCCCACGCTGCCTGGGCGAAGGTATTGACCGTCAGTTGGTGAGCCTGGGCCAGCTCACGCAATTGTGCACCGTCGCGAGCGTCGAGGCGGGTGTAACAGTCGCCCACCACCATGCCACCGTGGCCGGCGTGGTCACGCAGGAACGGCCGGTCACTCGGGATTGGTGTGGTGCGCTCGAAACCTTGCAGGTTGTGCTGCCACCACTGACGTGCTTCGCTCAGGTTCTGGCGTTGCAGCCAGGCAATGTAGTCGCGATAGCGCGGCGGTGTGGCCAGTTGCGCCTCGCGCCCCTCGCCGAGGGCCATGTAGATCTCGAAGAAGTCATTCATCAGCAACGAACGGCACCAGGCATCGATGAGGATGTGGTGGTTGCTCATCATGAACCAGTAGCGCTCGGCGCCGACGCGGATCAGGCGCAGGTGGAACGGGGCCTGGTTGAGCAGATCGAAACCGGCTTCGCGCTCCTGCTTGAGCAGTGCTTGCAGGCGCGGCTCATGTTCGCTTTCCGGGTCAGCACTCCAGTCGAGGTATTCAATTGGCGTGCTGCCCGGTGCGTGGATCACTTGCAGCATGTCTTCGCCGACGTTCCAGCAGAACGAAGCGCGCAAGGCTTCGTGACGGGCGATCACCGCCTGCCAGGCCTGGGCGAAACGCTCGGGGTCGAGGGCGCTGTTGATGCGGTAGCGGTCCTGCATGTAGTAGAGGCCGGTGCCCGGCTCCAGCAGGGTGTGCAGCAACAGGCCTTCCTGCATCGGTGTCAGCGGGTAGACGTCTTCGATGACACTGGCCGGCACCGGCAGGCTGTCGAGTTGCGCCTGGGTCAGGTGCGCCAGCGGGAAGTCGGACGGCGTGAGGCCACCGGCATCGTCCTGCAGGCAATGCGCGACCAGGCTTTGCAGCTCAGCGAGATAGGCATCTGCCAGTTCACGGATGCTCTGTTGATCATGGCGTTCGCGGCTGAAGGTCCAGCGCAGCACCAGTTCGCCGCCGTACACCTGGCTGTCGATGCTCAGCTCGTTGGGCAGTGGCGCGTCCGGGTCATGGGCCAGGCCCGCGGATTCATCCAGCGGGTGGAACAGCGCATCGGCGCCGAAGCTCTGGTCGAACTGGCCGAGGTAGTTGAAGGTGACCTGCGCGCTCGGCAAGGCGGCCATGCTGTGCTTGCACACATCATCGGCCAGGTAGCGCAGCACGCCATAACCCAGGCCTTTATGCGGCACGCCGCGCAGTTGCTCCTTGATCGCCTTGATCGAATCGCCCTGCCCGGCCTGCGGGGTCAGGCGCAGCGGGTAGGCACTGGTGAACCAGCCGACGCTGCGGGTCAGGTCGATGTCATCAAACAGGCTTTCACGGCCGTGGCCTTCCAGCTGGATCAGTGCCGAAGCATGGCCAGTCCAGCGGCACAGCACACGGGCCAGGGCGGTCAGCAGCAGGTCATTGACCTGGGTGCGATAGGCACTCGGGGCCTGTTGCAGCAACTGGCGGGCGTGTTCGGCATCCAGGCGCACGCTGACGGTGTCGGCATCGCGGTTGCGCAACGAACCGTGCGGGCGAGTCACCGGCAACCCCACTTCCGGTCCGGCCAATTGGTCCTGCCAGAGGCTCAATTCTTCACGCAGGGATTCGCTGCCGGCATACGCCTGCAAACGCGCGGCCCAATCACGCAGGGCACTGGTCTTGGCCGGCAGGCTGACCGATTGGCCGTCACTCAGTTGGCGGTAGACCGTTTGCAGGTCTTCGAGCAGGACGCGCCAGGACACGCCATCCACCACCAGGTGATGGATCGCGATCAGCAGGCGTTGCTGCCCTTCGGGACCGTCCACCAGCAAGGCGCGCAGCAGCGGGCCGTGTTGCAGGTCGAGGCTGCGCTGGGTGTCGGTGAACAGCGCGGTGCACTGCGCCATATCACGCACTTGCGCCTGCATCAGCACGCCGCCTTCCGGCACGGCCAGATGCTCGGCGTGCCACCGCGCGTCGCGCTGGGAGAAGCTCAGGCGCAGTGCATCGTGGTGTTCCAGCACCGCCAGCAGCGCTTGCTCCAGACGATGGGGTTGCAGCAGTTGCAGGGGCTTGAGAACCAGCGCCTGGTTCCAATGCTGACGGTTAGGGATCTCGTTGTCGAAGAACCAGTGCTGGATCGGCGTGAGGCCCGAGCTGCCGGTGAGTACGCCTTGCTCGGCGGTGATCTGCTCGGAGCGCGAGGCCACGTCGGCCAGGGTTTGCACGGTCTGGTGCTGGAACAGGTCGCGGGGGCTGAAATGAATCCCGGCCTGCCGCGCACGGCTGACCACTTGGATCGACAGGATCGAGTCGCCACCCAGTTCAAAGAAGTTATCGTCCAGGCCGACTTGCTGCACATTCAGCACCGCACACCAGATCGCGGCCAACGTCTGCTCAAGCTCGTTGCGTGGTGCAACATAGGTCTGGCGATTCGCCTCGGGATCCGGTTGCGGCAACGCACGCCGGTCGAGTTTACCGTTGGAGGTCAGCGGCATGCTGTCGAGCACGATCAGGTGTGCGGGCACCATGTAGTCCGGCAGTTGCGCCTTGAGATGCGCCTTGAGCGCATCGCGCAATGCGCCGTGCTCGGCATCGCTGACCAGGTACGCCACCAGCTGCTTGCCACTCGGCGAATCCAGCGCCAGCACCACCGCTTCACGCACGGTTTCATGTTCCAGCAGGCGGGTTTCGATCTCGCCCAGTTCGATACGGAAGCCGCGGATCTTCACCTGATGGTCGATACGCCCCAGGTACTCCACCAGGCCATCGGCGCGTTGGCGCACCAGGTCACCGGTGCGGTACAGGCGCGCACCGTTGCTCGCAAACGGGTCCGCGACAAAACGCTCGGCGGTCATGCCCGGACGCTGGTGATAACCCTGGGCCAGGCCGGCGCCACCGACGAACAACTCGCCGGTCGCCCCTTGCGGCACCAATGCCATGTCGGCATCGAGAATATAGGCCACGCGCTCACCGATGATGCTCCCGATCGGTACGCTGGCCGCGCCCTCCTCCAATTGCTCGGGCGCGAGACTCGCCAGCGGCATCACCACGGTTTCAGTCGGGCCATAGGCGTTGAAGAACACTTGCGGCTGGAACGCGGCGCGGATGCGCTGCAAGTGTTCGCCGGTCAGCGCCTCGCCGCCGGTGATGCACATGCGTACCGGCAACGTCTGCTGCTGGGTCGCCAGCCATTGCGCCAACTGGCTGCCGTAGCTCGGCGTAAAGCCCAGGATAGTGATGCGATGGCTGCGGATCAGCCCGCAGATTTCTTCTGCATCCCACTGGCCCTGGGCCCGCAACACCACCTGCGCACCGCTGAGCAACGGCACCAACAGGCGCTCGGTGGCGGCGTCGAAGTTGATCGAATAGAAGTGCAGCTCACAGTCGTCCGGGCGCATGCCGAACCGCTCGATCACCGCCGCGCAATGCATGGCGATTTCACCGTGGGCCACCACCACGCCCTTGGGCTTGCCGGTAGAGCCGGAGGTGTAGATCAAGTACGCCTGATGGTGCGGCAGGCTGATAAACGGCAGCTCATCGGCTGGGTAGTTGGCAAGCACCGGCAAGTCATCTTCCAGGCACCAGCACGCCACGGTCGCCGGCAATTCGCCAAGGGCTTCGAACATCGCCGCGTCGCTGAGCAGCAGGCCGATGCCGCTGTCTTCAATCATGTAATGCAGGCGGTCCAGCGGGTATTCCGGGTCCAGCGGCACATAGGCGCCGCCGGCCTTGAGGATCGCCAGCAGGCCGATGACCATTTCCAGGGAACGTGGCAGTGCCAACCCCACACGCACTTGCGGGCCGACGCCACGCTCGCGCAGCATCCAGGCCAGGCGGTTGGCGCGGGCGTCCAGTTCGCGGTAGCTGAGGGTCACGCCGGCGAAGGTCAACGCGGGCGCATCGCCACGGGCTTTCGCCTGCTGACTGAACAGCGTGTGAATGCACTGATCAAGGCGGTGCTCGCCCGCTTCGACGCCCAGGCTGTCCTGCAACGCGCGCTGTTCCGTGGCGCTGAGCAACGGCAATTCGCTCAGGCGCTGCTCGGGACTGGCGATCAGCGCTTCCAACAGATTGCGCCAATGTTCCGCCATGCGCGCAATGCGCGGCTCGTCAAACAAATCGGTGCTGTAGGTCAGGCAGCAACCCAGACGATGGTCAAGGTCGGTGACTTCCAGGTTGAGGTCGAACTTGGTCGCCCGCGCATCGTTGGCCAGGTACTCGACGGTCATGCCAGCCAGTTGGCGGTTCTGCTGGAATTCCCAGCGCTGCACGTTGCACATCACCTGGAACAGTGGGTTGTAGGCCGCGCTGCGCGGCGGTTGCAGGGCTTCCACCAAGTGGTCGAAGGGCAAATCCTGATGGGATTGGCCTTCGATCACAGTGTGGCGCACCTGGTCGAACAGTTCAGCCACGTTCATCTGCCCATTGAGCTGGCAACGCAGCACCTGGGTGTTGAGGAACGCACCGATCAGCCCTTCGCTTTCCGGGCGGATGCGGTTGGCCACGGGCGCGCCGATGCGCAGGTCGGTCTGGCCGCTGTAGCGGTAGAGCAACACGGCCAGGGTGGCGGTCATGGTCATGAACAGGGTCAGGCCGTGTTCGGCGTTGAAAGCACGCACGCGGGCGGCCAGGTCATCGCTCAAATCGAAGCGGTACAACTCGCCCCGATGGCTTTGCACGGGCGGACGTGGACGGTCGCCAGGCAGTTCGAGCAGCGGATGTTCGGTGCCCAGTTGCCGAGTCCAGTAATCCAACTGGCGCTGACGTTCACCCGCTTCCATCCACTGGCGCTGCCACACGCTGTAGTCGAGGTACTGCACCGGCAACGGCGCCAGCGGCGACAGGCGTTCGTCGATAAAGGCTTCGTACAACGCGCTGAGTTCACGGGCAAAGATGTCCATGGCCCAGCCTTCGGTGACGATATGGTGCAGGGTCAACACCAGGTAATGTTCGCGCTCGGCGGCCTTGACCAGGCAGGCGCGCAGCAACGGCCCGGTTTCCAGGTTGAACGGCGTATGCGCCTCGTGATCGGCCAGTTGCTGCAAGCGCTGCTGGCGTTCGCTTTCGTCCAACGCGGAGAAGTCCTGCCAGTCCATGCGCAGGCCGGTCTGCGTCGAGACCTTCTGATAAGCCACACCGTCGATACTCGGAAAGGTGGTGCGCAGGGTTTCGTGCCGCATGATCAGCGCTTGCAACGCCGCCTCGAAACGCCCCACGTCCAGCACGCCACGCAAGCGCGCCATGCCACCGACGTTGTAGGCCGGGCTGTCCGGCTCCATCTGCCAGAGGAACCACATGCGCTGCTGGGAATAGGACAACGGCACCGGCTGGCTGCGGTCGACCTTGGCGATGGCGGTTTGTTGGTTGCGTTGCCCCGACGCCTGGATCAGCCCGACCTGTTCGGCAAAAGCGCCCAACTCGCTGGCTTCGAACAAGGTGCGCAACGGCAACTCGACGTCACACGCCTGGCGGGTGCGGGAGATGATTTGCGTAGCCAGCAGCGAGTGGCCGCCCAGGGCGAAGAAGTCATCGTGCAGGCCGATTTTCGGCAGACCAAGGACTTCGCGCCAGATCGCGGCGATCTGCTGTTGCAGCGGCGTTTCAGGCTCGACGTGCTCACGGGTTTGCCACACCGGCTCCGGCAACGCGCGGCGGTCGAGCTTGCCGCTGGGGCTCAACGGCATGGCGTCCAGGCGCATCAGCAGCGCCGGCACCATGTACTCCGGCAGTTCGGCGGCCAGGGCGCTCTTGACCTGCTGTTCGCCCAGTTCGGCATGGGCGGTGTAGTAGCCGATCAACTGGGCGTCACGCACCAGCACCACGGCCTGGGCGATGCCATCCAGGGCGAGCAGGCGCGCTTCGATTTCCTCCGGTTCCACGCGGAAACCGCGCAGCTTGACCTGCTGATCGAGACGGCCGAGGTACTCAAGCACACCGTCGGCGTTCCACCGGGCACGGTCGCCGGTGCGGTACAGGCGCGTTCCTTGGTGGTCGGCGACAAAGCGCTCAGCGGTCAACCCAGGACGGCCGAGGTAACCCCGCGCCAGGCCGATACCACCGATACACAGCTCACCCGGCACGCCAACGGGCACGGGGTTGAGCTGCTCATCCAGCACACGGCAGATCACATTGCCCAGCGGACGGCCAATCGGCGAGCGTTCGCCATCCTCGGCGCGGCAGTGCCAGTGGGTCACGTTGATTGCGGTTTCGGTCGGGCCATAGCGGTTGTGCAATTGCACCGCCGGCAACTGGGCCAACACGCGGTTGCGCAGCTCGGCAGGCAAGGCTTCGCCACCGGAGAACAGGCGGCGCAGGCTGGTGCATTCGACCACCAGCGGTTCATCGATAAACAGCTGCAACAACGGCGGCACAAAGTGCAGCGTGGTCACGCCGTGCGCCTGCACCAACTGCGCGATGCGGTGCGGGTCGCGATGCTCGCCGGGGCCGGCCAGCACCAGGCGGCAACCGGTGATCAGCGGCCAGAAGCATTCCCACACCGACACGTCAAAACTGATCGGCGCCTTTTGCATCAGCACATCGCTGGCGTCGAGTTGATAAGTGGCCTGCATCCACTGCAAGCGCTCGGCCAATGCCGCATGGGTATTGCCCACGCCTTTGGGCTGGCCGGTGGAACCGGAGGTGTAGATCACATAGGCAAGGTTATCGCCGTGCAGGTGCAGGCCGGGCGGCTGGGTCGGCCAGCTGTCGAGGTGCAGGCTGTCCATGGCGATCACGCACACGCCTTCTGCATTCGGCACTTGCTCCAGCAGGGCGGTCTGGGTCAGCAGCAGGTGGACGCCGCTGTCCTTGAGCATGTAGGCCAGGCGTTCGGCGGGGTAGTCCGGGTCGAGGGGGACATAGGCACCGCCAGACTTGATGATCGCCAGCAGGCCTATCAACAGTTGCGGCGAACGCTCGGCGGCGATGGCCACGCACACGTCCGGGCCGACGCCTTTGTCGCGCAGGTAATGGGCCAGACGGTTGGCCTGGGTGTGCAGTTGGGCGAAGGTCAGGCTGCCGCCGTCCCAGACCAGCGCGGTGCTGTCCGAGGTATGCTGGTTGAGCAGGTCGGGCAGCCACTGTTGGGCCGGCGCGCAGGGGGCTTCGTTGTAAAGCGCCTGTTCGTCGTGCTGCATCAGCATGAGGTCGCCGATGGCTTGCTGGGGCTGTTCGCAGACAGCGTGCAACAGGTTGATGTAGTGCTCGGCCAGGCGCTGGATAGTCGCGTTTTCGAACAGCTCATCGGCGTAGTCGAACGACAGGCTCAAGCGCCCGTTGCGGTCCTCTTCGGTGTGCAGTTGCAGGTCAAACTTGGCTTCACGGCTGTGCCACGGCAGCTCGTCGGCGAGCATACCCGGCAGGCGGCGCAACGCGCTCAAGTCGCGTTGCTGGTGGTTGAACATGACCTGGAACAGGCCCTGTTCGCGGGCTTGCGGGAAAGCTTCCAACAGTTGCTCGAACGGCAGGTCCTGATGGGCCTGGGCGCCCAAGGCCGTCTGGCGCGTGGCGGCCAGCAGCTCGTTGAACGGCAGGCGCCCATCCAGCTCCGCACGAAGCACTAGGGTGTTGATGAAGAAGCCGACCAGGCCTTGGGTTTCCTGGCGCGGGCGGTTGGCGTTGGGCACGCCGATGCGGATATCGCGCTGGCCGCTGTAGCGGTAGAGCAGGCTCTGGAACGCTGCCAGCAACAGCATGAAGGGCGTGGATTCGTTGGCCTGGGCGGTCTGGCGAATGGCTTCGCTGAGGCTCGCACCCAAGCGCACGCTATGGCGCGAGGCCGTATGGCGGTGGTGTGCCGAGCGCGGATGGTCGGTGGCCAGGCTCAGGCTCGGGTGTTCTTCACCCAGTTGCGTTTTCCAGTACGCCAGTTGGCGCTGGCCTTCGCCTTCGGCCAGCCATTGGCGCTGCCAACTGCCGTAGTCGGCGTAGTGCAGGGCCAGGGGCGGCAACGCCAGGGTCTGGCCCTGGGCAGCGGCGGCGTAGAGGCGTGAGAATTCATCGATAAGGATATTCAGCGACCAGCCGTCGGCGATGATGTGGTGCAGGGTCACCAACAGTTGGTGGTCTTCATCGTCCAGGCGCACCAGGGTCACCCACAGCAGCGGGCCTTTTTCCAGGTCGAACTGGGTGCGCGCTTCGTCTTCGCGGATCTGTTGCGCACGGCCTTCACGCTCGGCTGCGGGCAGGTCGCTGAGGTCGATGATCTGCAGGTC
Organism: Pseudomonas sp. FBCC-B1565; assembly: GCF_059133265.1. Lineage (NCBI taxonomy): Bacteria > Pseudomonadati > Pseudomonadota > Gammaproteobacteria > Pseudomonadales > Pseudomonadaceae > Pseudomonas > Pseudomonas sp. FBCC-B1565. The sequence continues at coordinate 1,890,940 of NZ_CP101438.1, read as the reverse complement.
GAAATCGGCCTTGGCAGCGATCCGCTGGAAAGCCTGGCCGTCGCGTTCGTAGAAGCGCGTGCGCAGGGCTTCGTGGCGCTGGATCAACTGCTGGAAGCTTGCGCGCACCGCGTCTTCGTCCAACTCACCGCGCAGGCGCAGGGCACCAGGGATGGTGTAGGCGCTGCTCTGCGGGTCCAGTTGCCAGGTGATCCACAGGCGGTTCTGTGCCAGGGATTGGGGCAGTTCCTCGTGACGGGACAGGTGGTGGATCACGCCTTGGGCGACGCCGCCATCCTGCTGCAATTGCGCGACAGTCGCGGCAAAACCTTGCAGGGTCGGCGCTTCGAACAGCAGGCGCAGGCTCAGCTCCAGGCCAAGGGTTTCACGCAGGCGCGCGACCACTTGGGTGGCGCTGATGGAGTTACCGCCGAGCAGGAAGAAGTGGTCATCGGCCGCAACGGTCGCGACCTGCAACTGTTCGCACCAGATCGCGGCGATCTGGTTTTGCAGGTCGGATTCCAGCGCCCCAGTGCGCGCCTGCGCTTGCAGATCGGGGAACTGCGCATAGCGGTCGAGGCTGCCGTCCTTGTGACGAAGCGCACACGCCGCACGTTGCACCTTGCCGCTGGAAGTCTTCGGCAACGCGCCGGGGTTGAGCAGTACCACCACGCTCGGCGCCTCCTGGTACGCCTCGGCGACGGCCTGGCGGATCGCCTTGATCAGCGCTTCGGGCGGCAGGATTTTCTGCACGCTGCGGCTGATTTCGGCGGCAATGCCGATGCCTTCCAGGCCCTGATCATTCACCGCAAACGCGGCGACCCGGCCTTTGCGCACCACTTCGACTTCGCGTTCGATGGTCTGCTCGATGTCCTGCGGGTACAGGTTGTGGCCGCGCACGATCAGCAGGTCCTTGAGGCGGCCGGTGATGTACACCTCGCCGTCCCGGATAAACCCTAGGTCGCCAGTGCGCAGCCAGGTACGGCCGGCGTGTTGCACGAAGGTCTTGGCGGTGGCCTCGGGGTTGCGCCAGTAGCCGTGGGCGATGCTCGGGCCGCTGGCCCAGAGTTCGCCGACGTGGTTGTCGGGCAGTTCGGCGAGGCTGTGCGGGTCAGCGATCAGCACAGCGTGTTCAGGCTGGCTGGTGCCGCAACTCATGATCGCACTGCCCTGCCCCGGCTCGGCGCGGTTGGCGGCCAGGGCCTGCTCGTCGACGCGCAGCGCGGGGATGCCATGGCCACGAGTGCCACCGGCGACAAACAGGGTTGCTTCGGCCAGGCCGTAGGAGGCGAAGAAATTATTCGGGGTAAAACCACAGGCGGCGAACTTCTCGGCGAAGCGTTCCAGGGTGTCGAGGCGGATCGGTTCGGAGCCGGAATACGCCACGCGCCACTGGCTCAGGTCCAGGCGTTCCAGGGCCGAGTCGCTGACCCGCTCACTGCAGAGGCGATAGGCGAAATCCGGCCCGCCACTGATGGTGCCGCCGTATTCGCTGATCGCTTCCAGCCAGCGCAATGGCCGGCCGAGAAAGTAGGCCGGCGACATCAGTACGCACGGCACGCCACTGAAGATCGGTTGCAGCAGGCCGCCGATCAGGCCCATGTCGTGGTACAGCGGCAGCCAGCTGACGATCACGTCGTCGGGGTTTAGGTCGATGCCGAAACCGCGCCGGATCAGCACTTCGTTGGCCACCAGGTTGCCGTGGCTGACTTGCACACCCTTGGGCAGCGCGGTGGAGCCGGAGGTGTATTGCAGGAAGGCGATGTCATCGGGGTGCAGGTCGGGGGCGGTCCAGTCGCCAGCGCTCTGCAAGGTATCGACGCTCAGGACCGGCGGCGCGTTGTCGATCTGCGCCAAGCCATCGGCGAGACTGGCGATGGTCAGCAACAGGCGCGGCTCGGCATCGCTGATGATCGACAGCAGGCGCTCCTGGTGATGGCGGCGGGTGGACTCCGGCGGATACGCCGGCACCGCGATCACCCCCGCATACAGGCAACCAAAGAACGCCGCGACATAATCCGCGCCGCTGGGGAACAACAACACCGCGCGGTCGCCCAGTTCGGCATTGGCCTGCAACGCAGCGGCGATGGTGCGGGCGCGCTGGTCGAGGTCGCGGTAACTGAGCACAACGCTGTGCTCGGCGGATTCGGCGAGGAAGCGCAGGGCAACCTGGTCCGGGGTCTGCGCGGCGCGACGTTGAAGGGACTGGACCAGGGTGCGGGGAAGTTCGAAGGCGTCCATCATGGGGTTCCTGCCTGAAATCGGCTTACGGGAAATTCAACAATTCGGGGGGGTTGTTCAGCCGACGGCGAGTGGCCGCGCCGCGTCGTTGCGCCAGCGGGCCAGGTGTTCGTCGGCGTAGCGCAGCACGCAGCGCAGCACGGCGCTTTCGTGTTGCACGAGGAAGAAGTGGTGGCCGTCGAACATGTCCAGGGAAAAGCCGCTGGCGGCGTCGAGTTGCCAGTCGAGCAACTGGTCGGCGCGCACGCTGTCCTGCTTGCCGCCGAACACATGGATCGGCATGCCCAGCGGTGCCCGCTCGCCGTAGGTGAAGCTGCCGCACAGCAGGAAATCGGCGCGCAGGATCGGCAGCATCAGTTGCATCAATTCGGGGTTGGCCAGGGCTTCTTCGGTGGTGCCTTGCAGTTCGCGCAGGCGGGCAATCAGTTGGTCGTCGGTCTTTTCGATGGCGTACTCGCTGACATCACGACGGGCTGGCCCGGCTGTGCCGGAGGCGAACAAGGCGAGCGGCGCCGGCACACCACGAGCGTTCAAGGCATGGGCCAATTCGAAGGCGAGCAGGCCGCCGAGGCTGTGGCCGAACAGGGCATAGGGACCGTTCAGATCGCGGCTGATTTCATCGGCGAGCTGCGCGGCCAGGGCCTTGATATCGCGTTGCAACGGCTCGTCCATGCGCATGCCACGGCCGGGCAATTCCAGCGGGCATACCTGCAACCACTCAGGCAGCGCCCGGCGCCAACGCGCATACACCATGGCGCTGGCGCCCGAATAGGGCAGGCAGAACAGCCGCAGTCGAGTCAGCGTACTCATCGAGTGACGACTCCAAACTGAAACACGCTGTATGCACGATAGAAACCCATTTCGTCCTCCTGCGGGTGCTGATCCTTGGCCGTTTTACTAACGGACCTGTCACCCAGAAGAACGGACGGCACCGGCAAATAATTAGTCGCCGGGTACAAGCGAGACGTGGTTCACACCGAACAAGAAAGCATAAGATTAGTTCGTCTTCTCATTTGACAATCATTATCATTCAGCATAATTTGTTGCCCGATGTGTAGGAGGCCCCGGCAAGGACGCCCTCCCCTAACCTCTTTTGCGACAAGGTGATTTCCATGACGGAACAAGTATCCACAGGCAGGTGCGACTCACCGCTTCTCCAGGCATTCGTCGATAACCGGCTGATTCTGGTGAAGATCGCGGCCCGCATTACCGGCTGTCGCTCCCGCGCCGAGGATGTAGTGCAGGACGCCTACTTCCGGCTGCAATCGGCGCCGACGATCACCTCATCGTTCAAGGCGCAATTGAGTTATCTGTTCCAGATCGTGCGCAACCTGGCCATCGATCACTACCGCAAGCAGGCCCTGGAGCTGAAATACTCCGGGACGGAAGAGGAAGGCTTGAATGTGGTTATTCACGGCGCTTCACCGGAAACCTCGCACATCAATTTCAACACCCTGGAAAACATCGCCGACGCCCTGACGGAGCTGCCCCAGCGCACCCGCTATGCGTTCGAGATGTACCGCCTGCACGGCGTGCCGCAAAAGGACATCGCCAAGGAACTGGGCGTATCGCCGACCCTGGTGAACTTCATGATCCGTGATGCGCTGGTGCACTGCCGCAAGGTGTCGGGCAGCCATAGCGATACGTTTGCACGTCGAGTGTGATGCCGGGCCGGTGGTGCCTCAGGGCACCGCCATCACATCAATGCGGTACGGCTCGAAAATCTTCAGCATCTCGCCATCGTCGCGCAAACGCTTGAGCAACGCGGCAAACGCGTCCCCCGTGATCGGCGCTTTCGGGCGCAACAACGCGTAGTGGTGATACACCTGGTCGATGCGCTCCGAGACCAGGAACTGCCCCGCCATCTGCGCATTGCGCACCATGAAATCACTCAGGTACGAGCGCGTCACCAAGGCGATATCGGCACGCCCGCGCGCGACCATCAGCAGGTTGCTGTCATGGGAGTAGGTCAACGTGGCGTTGAAGTGCTCGGCCATGTACTTGGGGTCGGGGTTGAAGTTGGCGAAGGCGTAGTGATAACCGCTGAACACCGCCAGGCGTTTACCTCTCAGGTCAGCGAAATAACTTTGGTCACGACCGGGCTCACGCTGGGCGACGAAGATTTCCGCATCTTCCAGGCCCATGTCGACCGACGTGTGGGCAATCTCCTGCCAGCCCCAGGCAGGGTTTTCGAAGATCGCCATATCCACGCGGCCCTGCTCGAAATCGCGAAAACGTCGCGGGATGGAGGTGGGCACCAAGACAAATTGGTAGTCGGTTTGCGCGGCGTTCAGGGCTTCGACCAGTTGCGGCAGCAAACCGGTGTCGGCACCCTGCTCCGGTCGCACGGTGTAGGGTGGGAAATGCGCCGCGCCGATGCGTACCAACTGCGCAGCCGAAGCCGGCATCCACCACGCGGTGCCCAGTGCCCAAAAGGTAAGTCCTGCAGCCAGCCGCCATGGCGAAAACATCAAGGCACGCACCGTTCAAAAACGCTAATGGCGATAAGCTAGGCGTTTTTGTCTGGAGAGACAACTTTCCAGCGGTAAATTAATAGCTTGCGCCTCAATCGGCCTTCAAAACCATCAGCAGGGCTTCTTCGGCCAACTGCTCCAGCGTCAGGCTGCCCTCGGCGCGAAACCAGGTGGTGGTCCAGGACAGTGCGCCGGTGAGGAAACGCCGCGTGATAAATACATCCCCACGGATGTAGCCCGCATCCTTGGCCTCCCCCAGCACTTGCAGCCAGAGCGCCTCGTACACATCGCGCAGGGCCAGCACCTGGGCCTGGCCTTCGGCCGACAACGAACGCCACTCGTACACCAGCACCGCCATGGCCTCGCCGCTGCCGCCCATGATCGACTGCAATTCGCAGCGGATCAGCGCCAGCACGCGTTCGCGCACGTTGCTCGCCTCTTCCAGCGAAGCGCGCATCATCGCGGTGTTGTAGTGGATGGTTTCCTCCATCACTGCGCGCAGGATCTCGTCCTTGCTCTTGAAGTGATGAAAGATACTGCCGGACTGGATGCCCACGGCGCTGGCCAGGTCGCGCACGGTGGTACGTTCGAAGCCCTTGTTGCGAAACAGATGGGCCGCGGTTTGCAGCAGCTTGCCCCGGGCACTGTCGGGGTCGGTCAATTGCCCGCCATCGACCATGGTGCGCATGACCCGCAGGGCTTTGTGCTCATCCATGCCTCTCTCCTCTACTTCCACGGACGTCTTGGCCGGCAATTTAGGCCGTGGCGGCCACCCAAGCAAGCGCTTGGCTGAAACTTGTATCCGCAGTTTACAAACCAAGCGCTTGCTTGGTAGTCTCGACCCCAGCCATTCGAGGAAGGATTTCTCATGAGCAAGACGGTTCGTATCGGCTGTGCCAGCGCCTTCTGGGGCGACACCTGCACCGCCGCCGCCCAATTGGTGCAGGGCGGCCAGCTGGATTACCTGGTGTTCGACTACCTGGCGGAAGTCACGATGTCGATCCTGGCCGGTGCGCGGATGAAAGATCCCCAGGCCGGCTATGCCACGGATTTCGTCGAAGTGCTCACGCCGCTGCTGGCCGATATCCAGCACCAGGGCATTCGTGTGATCAGCAACGCCGGTGGCATCAACCCCCAAGCCTGCGCCACCGCCCTGCAAACGGCCTGCGACAAAGCCGATATTCCCTTGAAAATCGCCGTGCTGCTGGGCGACGACCTGCAACCCCAACTCAAACACCTGCATGGCATCACCGACATGTTCAACGGCAGCCCACTGCCGCCGTTGTGCGTGTCCGCCAACGCCTACCTGGGCGCACCCGGCATCAGCCAGGCGCTGAAGCTGGGCGCGGATATCGTCATCACCGGCCGCGTGGTGGACAGCGCAGTGGTCAGCGCGGCGCTGGTGCATGAATTCGACTGGTCCTGGCAGGATTACGACCGCCTCGCCCAGGCCGCACTGGCCGGGCATATCATCGAATGCGGCGCGCAATGCACCGGAGGTAACTTCACCGATTGGCGCGACGTACCGGACTACGAGCACATCGGCTTTCCCATCGTCGAAGTCAGCGCCGACGGCCAATTCACCGTCAACAAGGTCGACGGTACAGGCGGCTTGATCAGCGAACTCAGCGTCGCCGAACAACTGCTGTATGAAATCGGCGACCCGCACGCCTACCTGTTGCCCGATGTGATCTGCGATTTCAGCCAGGTCAAATTGCAGCAGCAAGGCAACAACCAGGTACGCCTGCACGGCGCCAAGGGCTTGCCACCTACCGACCAGTACAAGGTCAGCGCCACTTACCCGGACGGTTTCCGCTGCACCGCCAGTTGCCTGATTGCCGGGATCGACGCGGTCGCCAAGGCCGAGCGGGTCAGCCAGGCGATCATCAACAAGACCTCGGAACTATTCAGCCAGCGCGGCTGGGCGCCTTACACCGAAGTGAACATCGAATTGCTCGGCAGCGAAGCCACCTACGGCGCCCACGCCAGGCGCCAGGACTGCCGCGAAGTGGTGGTGAAACTGGCGGTGCGTCACCCCAACAAACACGCACTGGTGCTGTTCGCCCGTGAGATTGCCCAAGCCGCGACCGGCATGGCGCCGGGCCTGACCGGCATCGTCGGCGGACGGCCGACGGTGTACCCGTTGATCCGACTGTTTTCGTTCCTGATCGATAAAACGGCCTGTGACCTGGCCATCGACTTCCAGGGCGAGCGCCACCCCTGCGCACTGCCACCTGCCGACACCCCGCGCCTGCCCGATGCGTCCATCGATCCGCCCAAGCCCCAAGGTCGCGCCGACGCCAGCGTGCCATTGGTGAAACTGGCCGTGGCGCGCTCCGGCGACAAGGGCAACCACAGCAATATCGGCGTGATCGCCCGCCATCCCGACTACCTGCCATGGATCGCCGAAGCACTCACCCCGCCAGTGATCGTCGACTGGATGGGCCATGTGCTCGACCCTGTGCACGGCCGCGTCGAGCGCTGGTATCTGCCCGGCAGCCACAGCCTCAACTTCCTGCTGGAAAACGCGCTGGGCGGCGGTGGCATCGCCAGCCTGCGCATCGACCCGCAGGGCAAAGCCTTCGCCCAGCAACTGCTGGATATCCCGATTGCCGTGCCGCAACACATTGCCGATCAACTCGCATAACAGGAGCGTTGCCGTGGCCTTCGACTCGATCTTCAAAGCCAACCTGTTCCAGGGGCAAACCGTGATAGTCACCGGTGGTGGCAGCGGCATTGGCCGTTGCACTGCCCATGAACTGGCGGCCCTAGGCGCTCACGTGATCCTGGTGGGACGCAAGGCGGACAAACTGCAGAACGTCGCGATAGAGATTGCCGAAGACGGCGGCAACGCCGATTGGCAGGTGTGCGACATCCGCGATGAAGAGGCGGTCAAGGCGCTGGTCAAACACATCCTGCATGCGCACGGTCCGATCCATGGCCTGGTCAACAATGCGGGCGGTCAGTACCCCTCGCCACTGGCCGCAATCAACCAGAAAGGCTTCGAAACCGTACTGCGCACCAACCTGGTCGGCGGTTTCCTGGTGGCGCGGGAAGTGTTCAACCAATCCATGAGCAAGCACGGCGGCGCCATCGTCAACATGCTCGCCGACATGTGGGGCGGCATGCCCGGCATGGGCCACTCGGGGGCGGCACGGTCGGGCATGGACAACTTCACCAAGACCGCCGCGTTCGAGTGGGGCTATGCCGGCGTGCGGGTCAACGCCGTGGCGCCGGGCTGGATCGCCTCCAGCGGCATGGACACCTACGAAGGCGCGTTCAAGGCGGCGATTCCCACGCTGCGCGAACATGTGCCGCTCAAGCGCATCGGCACCGAGTCGGAAGTCAGCGCGGCCATCGTGTTCCTGCTCAGCCCCGCCGCTGCCTTTATCAGCGGCAGCACACTGCGCATCGACGGCGCCGCCAGCCTGGGCAGCCGCGCCTGGCCGTTGCACAAGGCGCAGGCGCCGAGCGAACCCTTCAACGGCTTCCACCGCGCCTACTTGCCGGATGTGCTCAAGGCGGAGCAATAGACCATGCCAGTGATTGAATCCCTGATCGACGCCCACAGCGCCCCATTCGCAAAAAACCGCGAAGTCATGCTGGCCGCCATCGCCCAACTGCGTCAACTGGAAGACACCCTGCTGAGCAAGGCGCAGGACGCCAAGCCCAAGTTCGACAAGCGCGGCCAACTGCTGCCCCGCGAACGCCTCAACCTGCTGCTGGACCCGGGTGCGCCGTTCCTCGAACTGGCCAGCCTGGCCGGCTACAAGCTGCACGACGACAAGGACGGCAGCGCCGCCGGTGGTGGGTTGATCGCCGGCATCGGCTACGTCAGCGGCGTGCGCATGCTGGTGGTGGCCAATAACAGCGCGATCAAGGGCGGCACCATTTCCCCCACCGGCCTGAAGAAATCCCTGCGCCTGCAACAAATCGCCATGGAGAACAAACTGCCAGTGGTGACCCTCGCCGAAAGCGGCGGTGCAAACCTCAACTATGCTGCCGAGATCTTCGTCGAAGGTGCGCGCAGCTTCGCCAACCAGGCGCGCATGTCGGCCATGGGCCTGCCGCAGATCACCGTGGTGCATGGCTCGGCCACGGCCGGCGGCGCGTATCAACCGGGGTTGTCGGATTACGTGGTGGTGGTGCGCGGCCGGGCCAAACTGTTCCTCGCCGGCCCGCCGTTGCTCAAGGCCGCGACCGGCGAAGTGGCGACCGATGAAGAACTGGGCGGTGCCGAGATGCACGCACAAACCGCCGGCACCGCCGAATACCTGGCGGAAAACGATGCGGACGGCGTGCGCATCGCGCGCGAAATTGTCGGCCTGTTGCCCTGGAATGATCGCCTGCCACAGACGCTGAAACGTGCCTACGCAGAACCGCTGTACCCCATCGAAGAGCTGCTGGGCCTGATCCCGGACGACCCGAAAAAGCCCTACGACGTCCGCGAAATCCTCGCGCGCCTGGCCGACGGCTCGCACTTCCTCGAGTTCAAGGGCGAGTTCGACGCCCACACCGTCTGCGGCCACATGCACCTCCAGGGCCGCGCCGTCGGCGTGATCGGCAACAACGGCCCTATCACACCGAAGGGGGCGAGCAAGGCCGCGCAATTTATCCAACTGTGCGACCAGAGCCGCACGCCGCTACTGTTCCTGCACAACACCACCGGCTTCATGGTGGGCACCGAGTCGGAGCAGCAAGGCGTGATCAAGCACGGCGCGAAGATGATCCAGGCGGTGGCCAATGCACGGGTGCCTAAACTGACCATTGTGGTCGGCGGTTCCTACGGTGCCGGTAACTATGCGATGTGCGGTCGCGGCCTGGACCCGCGCTTTATCTTCGCCTGGCCCAACAGCCGCACGGCGGTGATGGGCGGTGCCCAGGCCGGCAAGGTGCTGCGCATCGTGACAGAGGCCAAGCAATTGAAGGACGGCCTGGTGCCGGACCCCAAGGTGCTGGACATGCTGGAACAGGTCACTGCGCAGAAGCTCGACAGCCAGTCCACCGCGCTGTATGGCAGCGCGAACCTGTGGGACGACGGGCTGATTGACCCTCGGGATACACGGACCTTGCTCGGTTTTCTGCTGGATATTTGTCATGAGGCTGAGGTGCGGCCATTGCAGCCCAACAGCTTTGGTGTGGCGCGCTTCTAATCAGGAGAACAATAAAAATGATCTTCACCCAAGAACACCAGGAACTGCGCCGCAGCGTCCGCGCCTTCGTCGACCGCGAGATCAACCCCCATGTGGACGAATGGGAAAAGGCCGGGCGCTTTCCCATCCACGATATTTTCCGCAAGGCCGGTGACCTCGGCCTGCTGGGCATCTCCAAACCAGAGAAGTTCGGCGGCATGGGCCTGGACTACAGCTATTCCATTGTCGCCGCCGAAGAGTTCGGCACCGTCCGTTGCGGCGGCATTCCCATGTCCATCGGCGTGCAGACCGACATGTGCACACCGGCCCTCGCCCGCTTCGGCTCCGATGCACTGCGCGAAGAATTCCTGCGCCCGGCCATCAGCGGCGAGCAGGTCGGCTGCATCGGCGTCTCGGAAACCGGCGCCGGTTCCGACGTGGCCGGGTTGAAGACCCATGCGCGCAAGGATGGCGACGACTACGTGATCAACGGCAGCAAGATGTGGATCACCAACTCGCCCAGCGCCGACTTCATCTGCCTGCTGGCCAACACCTCCGATGACAAGCCGCACATCAACAAGTCGCTGATCATGGTGCCGATGAACACCCCCGGCATCAGCGTCAGCCCGCCCCTGGAAAAGCTCGGCATGCACAGCTCCGAGACCGCCCAGGTGTTTTTCGACGGCGTGCGCGTGCCGCAACGCAACCGCATCGGCCACGAAGGTGCGGGGTTCATGATGCAGATGCTGCAATTCCAGGAAGAACGCCTGTTTGGCGCGGCCAATATGATCAAGGGCCTGGAGCATTGCATCGACAGCACCATCGAGTACTGCAAGGAGCGCCAGACCTTTGGCAAGGCGCTGATCGACAATCAGGTCATTCACTTTCGCCTGGCCGAACTCTCCACCGAAATCGAATGCCTGCGTGCGCTGGTCTACCAGGCCACCGAGCAGTACATCAAAGGCCAGGACGTGACGCGCCTGGCGTCCATGGCCAAGCTCAAGGCCGGGCGCCTGGGCCGCGAAGTCAGCGACAGTTGCCTGCAATACTGGGGCGGCATGGGCTTCATGTGGGACAACCCTGTGGCCCGCGCCTATCGCGATGTGCGGCTGGTGTCGATCGGCGGCGGCGCCGATGAAATCATGCTGGGCATCATCTGCAAGTTGATGGGCACCTTGCCGGGGAAAAAACCATGAACACCTTGTTGCTCGAACCCCACAACGGCGTGCTGCACATCACCCTCAACCGGCCCGACTGCCGCAATGCGATGAGCCTGGAGATGGTCAATGAACTGCGCGCGGTGTTGGCGCAGTTGGATGTCCAGACGCGCGCGGTAGTGATCAGCGGCGCCGGCGGACATTTCTGCGCCGGGGCGGATGTGAAGGACCTGGTCACGGCGGGCAATCAACTGCAGGCGCTGAACCGGGCGTTTGGCACGTTGCTGCAAGAAGTCGAAGCGCTGTCGCAAGTGGTGATCGTCGTGCTGCAAGGCGCGGTGCTGGGCGGTGGGTTTGGGTTGGCGTGCGTGAGCGATATCGCCATCGCCGATCACCAGGCGCAATTCGGCTTGCCGGAGACCAGCCTGGGCTTGCTGCCCGCGCAGATTGCACCGTTTGTGGTCAAGCGCATCGGGCTGACCCAGGCACGGCGGCTGGCGCTGACGGCGGCACGGTTTGATGGGCTTGAAGCTGAGCGGCTGGGGGTGGTGCACTTTACCGAGCGCGACCCGCAGGCGTTGGCGCAGCGGTTGGATGACGTGCTGGGGCAAGTGCTGAAGTGTGCGCCGGGGGCGAATGGGCGGACTAAAGCGCTGTTGCTGGCCAGTGTGGATGAGCCGCTGGAGGCGGTGCTGGATCGGGGCGCGCAGTGGTTTGCCGAGGCGGTGCGCAGTGAGGAAGGGATTGAGGGGACGCAGGCGTTTGTACAGAAAAGAAAGCCTCGGTGGTGCAAATGACGCCATCGGGGGCAAGCCCCCTCCCACACTGTGGGAGGGGGCTTGCCCCCGATGAGGCCCGATCAGACACCCCATCAGCCAAGGGATAAACCCATGCCCGCCTTCAACAAAATCCTGATCGCCAACCGCGGCGAAATCGCCTGCCGCATCCAGCGCACTGCGCAAGCCCTGGGCTACCGCACCGTCGCCGTCTACAGCGACTCCGACGCCCAGGCCCTGCACGTGCAGATGGCTGATGAAGCCGTCCATATCGGCGCGGCCCCTGTGCAACAGTCGTACCTCAATATCGAGGCGATCCTCGCCGCCGCCAGACTCACCGGCGCCGATGCGATCCACCCCGGCTACGGCTTCCTCTCGGAAAACCCCGACTTCGCCCGAGCCTGCCAACACGCCGGCCTGACCTTCATCGGCCCCAGCGTCGAGGCCATCGAACTGATGGGCAGCAAACGCCTGTCCAAACTCGCCATGCTTGACGCCGGCGTGCCGTGCATTGCCGGCTACCAGGGCAGCGCCCAGGACGACGCCACCCTGCAACAGGAAGCCGAGCGCATCGGCTACCCGTTGATGATCAAGGCCAGCGCCGGTGGCGGCGGACGTGGCATGCGCCTGGTGCACCAGCCAGAAGCGCTGCTGGACAACCTGCATACCGCCCGTTCGGAAGCGAAAAATGCGTTTGGCAGCGACGAACTGATCCTCGAACAAGCGCTGGTCGAGCCGCGCCACGTTGAGATCCAGTTGTTCGGCGACAGCCACGGTCAGCTGATCTACCTCGGCGAACGCGACTGCTCGGTCCAGCGCCGCCACCAGAAAGTCATCGAAGAAGCCCCCTGCCCCATCATGACGCCCGAGTTGCGCCAGGCCATGGGCGAAGCCGCATTGAAGGCCGGGCGCGCGGTGAATTACGTCGGCGCCGGCACCGTGGAGTTCCTGCTCGACCGTAGCGGCCGCTTCTACTTCCTGGAAATGAACACCCGCTTGCAGGTCGAACACCCGGTCACCGAGCTGATCACCGGCCTCGACCTGGTGGATTGGCAGTTGCAGATCGCCGCCGGGCAACCGCTGCCGTTGACCCAGTCGGAGGTGACCCTGAGCGGCCATGCCATGGAAGTGCGCCTGTACGCTGAAGACCCGGCCCAGGGCTTTCTGCCGCAAACCGGCGAGGTACTGCGCTGGGAACCGGCGGCCGGCGTGCGCATCGACCATGGCGTGGTGCAGGGCCAACGTATCAGCCCGTTCTACGACCCGATGCTGGGCAAGCTCATCGCCCACGGCGCCACCCGTGAAGAAGCGCGGCGCAAACTGCTGCGGGCGGTGGAAGACACGCTGTTGCTGGGCGTCGCAACCAATCAGCAACTGCTGGCTGACCTGCTCAAGCACCCGGACTTTATCAACGGCGATTTCAGCACCGGGTTTATCGCCGAGCACTTCAGCGAGATACCGCGTCCTTCTGTGTCGAGCGAACAGCTCGCCCTGGCCGCTGCACTGTTCTACACCCACAGTGCCGAGCAACATCCCCACGGTCTGTCGGGCTGGCGCAACAACGCCAGTAGCCCTTGCACCTACCGCCTTGAGGTCAACGGTGAAATCCACACCGTCAGTACCGAACCCCTGCTGCTCAGCGCCGACGGTCGCCACGCCACCCTGATGCTCAACGGCATCCGTCGACGCATGGCCTATCATCTCGAAGGCGACCAACTGTGGCTACCCGGCCTGTGCGTGACCAACCGCACCCAGCAAGTGGCCAGCCGCCAGGCCGATGCCAGCAGCGGCACGGTCAAGGCGCCGATGGACGGCGCCATCGTTGATGTGCGGGTCAGCGCCGGTGACAGCGTCACCAAGGGCCAACTGCTGCTGGTGCTCGAAGCCATGAAAATGGAGCATCCGCTGACCGCCGGCATCGACGGCGTGATCAAGGGCGTGCAGGTGATTGCCGGTGACCAGGTGCGCAATCGCCAGGTTTTACTCGAGATCATCTAGCCCCCTAGGCGGAACTACAGGGCCGGGCTACGCTCTATCCCCAACAGAAAGGGAAGAGTACGGGAACCTGCGCGATGCCTCATTGGCTGATTATTGACCTTGAAGCCACAACGGATGAAGGCGGCTGGCCCGTGACGGAGATGGAAGTCATCGAGATCGGCGCAAGCCTGGTCAACCGCCAGGGCCGCGAGCTGGATCACTTCCAGCGCTTTGTGCGGCCGCTGCGCCGCCCCTTGCTGACGCCTTTTTGCCGGCAGTTGACCCACATCACCCAGGCGAACATTGATGGCGCAGTGCCGATCACCGAGGTATGGCCGCTGTTTGAACGCTGGCTGGGCCAGCACCAGGCGCGCCTTGAGGGGTGGGCCAGTTGGGGCGATTACGATCGCAGGCAACTGGAGCTGGAATGGCAGCGCCATGGCCTGGCCAGCGCCCTCGCCACCACGCCCCATGTGAACCTCAAGCAGCGCTTCGCCAAGGCCCGGCGCCTGGACAAGCCGCTGGGGCTCAACGGTGCCCTGCAATTGGCGGGGATGCAGTTCCATGGCCAGCAACATCGGGCGCTGGAGGATGCGCGCAACACGGCGCGCCTGCTGCCGTTGATTTTGCCGGTCTAGGCAGCTTCCCTGGCCTTGGGCATACTGGCCGACCTTTCCAGACCCTTTTCCGAGGAATCGCCCATGTTTAAAGTCAACGAGTACTTCGACGGCACCGTCAAGTCGATCGCTTTCGGCACCGCAGAAGGTCCGGCGACCATCGGCGTCATGGCCCCCGGCGAATACGAATTCGGCACCGCCCAGCGTGAAATCATGCACGTGGTGTCCGGTGCCCTGACCGTCAAGCTGCCTGATGCCAGCGACTGGGAAACCTTCGCCGCCGGCAGCCAGTTCAACGTGCCGGCCAACAGCAAGTTCCAACTCAAGGTCGCCGTGGACACCGCTTACCTGTGCGAATACCGCGGCTAAGGGTTTCCCGGAAGCAAAAAAATGCCCGTCTCCTGCGAGACGGGCATTTTTTATGGGCGTCGAACACTATTCGAGAATGGTCACCGGCATCCCCACTTCCAGGCGGCCGATGCCATCGTTGACCAGGTTCTGGCCGAAGATCGCGCCATTTTCAGTCTTGCGATAGGTTTCCAGCGTGGCGAAGGGTTCACGGTCAGCACTGCGTTCGCCGGTCTGCGGATCGATGGTGGTGAGGATGCAGCGCGAGCAGGGCTTGACCGCACGGAACTCCACATCACCGATACGCAGGCGCTTCCAGCCATCTTCGGCGAAGGCGGTGCTGCCTTCGATCACCAGGTTGGGTCGAAAACGCAGCATCTCCATGGGCCGGCCGATGCGTTGCGAAAGGTCATCCAGCGAAGCCTGGCCAATCACCAGCAGCGGGTAGCCATCGGCAAACGCGACCTGGTCATCGTCCTTGCCATAACCGGCCTCGGTGGTGCGGGCGCGTTCGAGGGGGATCTGCACCAGGCGCGTCGGTTTGCCGATAAAGTCACTGACCCAGGCCGCTGCCGCGTCGCCTGCGTCCGGCACCCGCAAGGTGTCGCGCCAGATGGTCACACCGCGCAACTCGGCATTACCGCCCGGCAGTGCGACATCCAGCGGCGTGTAACCGGGCGAACTCAAGGTGAGCCCGCCGTTGCGGTTCCACAGTGCCGACAGTTGACTCATCTTGGCCACGGCGCGCTGCGTGAGGAAGCGCCCGCTGGCTTCGTCCACCAGCATCCAGCGTCGATCCCCTTCCACCCCGAGCTTATCCAGGCCGACCTGTTGCAGGATTTCGGCCTTGCCGGACTTCAAGGGGTAACGGTACAACGCGCTGAGACGAAGCATGGGCCTGCATTCCTGAGGGGCAAAGCCATCACCCTAAGGTCATGCGGGCACTTCGTCCAGCATCAGACGCTGACGCACCACGTCCACCAGCTTGTCGGGCTGGAATTTGGACAGGAAATTGTCGCAGCCGACCTTCTTCACCATCGAGTCGTTGAAGCTGCCTGACAGCGAGGTGTGCAACACCACGTAAAGGCTGCGCAGGCGCGGATCGTTGCGGATCTCGGTGGTGAGACGGTAACCGTCCATCTCGGGCATTTCGGCGTCGGTGAAAATCATCAGCAGCTTGTCGGTCATCACATGGCCGGCGTCGGCCCAGGCCTTGAGCATGTTCAACGCCTTGAGGCCGTCACTGGCGATGTGCATCTTCACGCCCAGTTGGCCAAGGGTGTCGCGCAGTTGCGAGAGGGCCACGTTGGAGTCATCCACCAGCAGCACTTCGCGGCCGCGGGCGCGCTCCAGCACCGGGTCTTCGAGTTTCTCGCGGGAAACCTTGGCGTTGTACGGCACGATCTCGGCCAGGACTTTTTCTACGTCGATGATTTCCACCAACTGGTCGTCGACCTTGCTGATGGCGGTGAGGTAATGCTGGCGCCCGGCACTGGTCGGTGGCGGCAGGATGGCCTCCCAGTTCATGTTGACGATGCGGTCCACACCGCCCACCAGGAAGGCCTGCACCGAGCGGTTGTACTCAGTCACGATGATGGTGCTGTTGGGGCCAGGCACCAGCGGGCGCATGCCGATGGCCTGGGACAGGTCGATCACCGGCAGGGTCTGGCCACGCAGGTTGACCACACCGCACACGAAAGGATGACGCTGGGGCATCAGGGTCAACTTGGGCAGTTGCAGCACTTCCTGCACCTTGAACACGTTGATGGCGAACAATTGGCGCCCCGCCAGGCGGAACATGAGGATCTCCAGGCGATTCTCACCCACCAGTTGCGTGCGTTGATCTACCGTGTCGAGAATGCCGGCCATTAAAAGCTCCTGATGCGCTGAGGAATTTGTGCGGTTCACATAAGGTGAGTTATCGGCGGCGAACGCCAGACCTTGACCCCCGTAAAATGCCACGTAAATCCATTGATGTCACACTGACATCATGCTTTACTGCGCTGGCCTCTCCGTATGGCAAGAAAGCGACGTTGCGCGACATTCAATTCGACGCAAGGTTCCGCTATGTAAGGGATTCCCCTACGCACAATCAGGCCCAACCTGATATTCGCAATATCTAATAGCCATTAATGTGACGCCATTCTCAATGCATGAATGGAGTCAGGCTTTTGTTTGCCATCCCAAGCCCTCGGCCCACGGGCCTTCCAGACATACAGATGTCGGCAATCGAAGGTGTGCAATTGACCCCTTTCATGAGGGCAGCGCACAGCCGTTGCCGTCACTCTAATAAACGTCCTACTGAAAACTCAGAAGCCGCCTACAGGTCCCAGTCATATTTCGGCGCTATTTTTAAGCCATTCACCCAGTGCGACATCTCATCACCCGACCTTATGTTGTGGAGACTTGTATGATGAACAGCGCAAATGAATGGCAAACCACACTCCCCGAGTTCCTGCTTGAAGCAGAAACGCTGCTGGCCAAGTCGGAAGAGTGCTTGAGCCACCTGCACCTGATTCGCGACGACAGCGACGCCATCGACTGCATGAAGTCCAGCCTGGCCAAACTGGCCGAAAAGGCCGACAGCCTGGCCCTGCAGGTGATCAGCGAGTTTTCCCGGCATATCCAATACCTGATCGCCAATGCGGCAAGCCCGATGCAACTGCATGACCAGGCGCTGGATGCACTGCATGCGTGCCTGACGCTACTCGCGTGGCAACTGGAACTGATCGATGTGCGTACCGGCGAACTGAGTATGGACGAGAGTGAGCAGGCGACATTGATTGCAACCGTCACGCTGCAGATCCCGCAGAAGGATTTCACTTATAAACCGCAGCAGCGTGTGCACCACGCCTCTTGAGTGGATAACAAGTCGTATTCGAACCCGAAGTTATCTAAAAACGACACGACTATTAACTCGTTGGACTTGAACAGCGCAGACAAAGATATCAATTAGCCATTAACGGTAATAACGATACAACCAAACAGAAATAATATAACTTCCCCACTCCATGAACTCTGGGAATACCGCCCGGAGCATTTGCGCGGTCAATAATCCGGTGAGGCACGGCACCAGGCGACCAACGGTAACAGTGGTGGTACTATGCCCCGCTCGAAGTGACTCAACTTCATCATGCATAAAAACGATTCGATAACGCATTCCAAACAGAGCCCCGTCAGCCGCAGTGACCGGACTTCCCGCAGCGCACCCTCATTGGCTCCATCCGCTATGTACGCCAGCCTCAAGACACTCATCGCAAGGTCCGCGTCCCGCAGCAATGCACGCCGTTTGATCCTCGCCCTGTGTCTTGGCTCGCTGCTGCTGAGCCTCTGGACCTATTCCAGCTCCGAACCGCTGCCGTTGCTGGTGATTGCGCTTAACCTGGCCACTCTCGTGGTGGTCGGCCTGCAACAATGGCGTTCACGCAAGTCCATCAAGTTCCAGCCCCAGGAACTGGCCGATCGCCTGTTGCAGGTACAGGAAAACGAACGTCACCGCCTCAGCCGTGAACTGCACGACGATATCGGCCAACTGCTCACCGCGGCCAAGCTGCAAAGCGAATGGCTCAAGCGTCGCCTGCCCGACGACCTGCAAGCCCAGTGCTCGGTGCTGTGCAACACCCTGAATGAAACCCTGGCCAAGGTGCGTGACGTTTCCGCCATCCTCAACCCTCGCCAGTTGGCCAGCCTGGGCCTGGAAGCCAGCCTGCGTGCACACCTGCTCAAGACCCTGGAAAACACTCCGATCCACTGGAGCCTGGAATGCCAGCAACGGCTGACCGGAATCCCGGAAGAAATGGCGGTGGCGGCCTTCCGCATCACCCAGGAAGCGGTGACCAACATGCTGCGCCACGCCCAGGCGCGCAACCTGCTGGTACGCCTGCAACGCTTGCCCGAAGGCCTGTCGCTGACCATCTGCGATGATGGCCAGGGTTTTTCGCCGGCCATCAATCCCGGCCTGGAAGGCCAACGGGGCATGGCCGGCATGTCCGAGCGGATAGATCAGCTTGGCGGTACGTTGTCCGTCAGCAGCCAGCCCGGCAATGGGACACGGATCGAAGCGCTTTTCCCCTGGGCGCCCCGCGCCCTCGAACGGGCCAGTTCCCCTAAGGTTCTCGAGTGAGCTGCAAATTACTCCTGGTGGATGACCATGCACTGATCCGGGCCGGCGTACGCGCGCTGGTCCAGGATATTCCCGGCTACACGGTGATCGGCGAAGCCAGCGATGGCGCGCAGTTGCTGGAGCAGTTCAGCGCCCTGCTGCCGGATATCGTGCTGCTGGACCTGTCGATGAAGCACACCGGCGGCCTGGACGCCTTGCAGCAACTCAAGCGCGCCTACCCCAAGAGCAAAGTGCTGATCCTGTCGATGCACACCGACCCGGAACTGATCATGTGTGCGCTGGAGTCCGGCGCCCATGGCTACCTGCTCAAGGACACCACCGCCAACGAGCTGGAACACGCGCTGCTGGCCTTGCGCAACAACGAGCGCTACCTCAGCCCGGCGATCGCCCACACCGTGATCAACCAGGCGCTGGTGCGCAGCCAGGGGCCGACCACTCCCGCCGGCCACAGCCACAACCTCACGGCGCGGCAGTTGGAGATCCTGCGCCTGATCGTGCGCGGCAAGTCCACCCGGGAGATCGCCCATGGGCTGGGCCTGAGCATCAAGACTGTGGAAGCCCACCGCTCGCAGATCATGAAGCGCCTGCAGATTTTCGACGTGGCGGGCCTGGTGCTATTCGCGGTGCGCGAGCAGATCATCAGCCTGGACGACTAGCGGCGAATCCACCGGCAAGTGTACGCGCAAGGCCTTGGGCAAGGCCTCGAAGTGCAGATCATCGCCCTCCAGCGGCTCGCCATCCAGATTGATGTACAAGCCCTGTGCGACCTTGATATTCACCCACGGCAGGCGCGCCCGCACAAACATGGTGTCCAGGCCCCAGCCGTTGCTCATCAACTCGCGCAAGGTGCCGACCACTTCCTGGGGGGCCGGCAGGATGCTGACGTCCAGCAGGCCGTCGTCGGCCATGGCGCCTGGACATAGCTCATGCCCACCGCCTGCCTGGCGACCGTTGCCGATACCCAGGGCGAGCAGCTCGCCTTTCCAATGGAAATC
Source organism: Pseudomonas sp. FBCC-B1565 (assembly GCF_059133265.1). Classification (NCBI taxonomy): domain Bacteria; kingdom Pseudomonadati; phylum Pseudomonadota; class Gammaproteobacteria; order Pseudomonadales; family Pseudomonadaceae; genus Pseudomonas; species Pseudomonas sp. FBCC-B1565. The sequence continues at coordinate 1,871,121 of NZ_CP101438.1, read as the reverse complement.
GGGGCCATCCAGCTCGGCGTAGGCGGCCTTTAACTCGCTGAATCGCGTCAAACCGGTGAACAGATAGGCGGCGCCGCCCAGGACTTTTTTCAAATCCTCGGAGGTGTTGGCGGTGACCTGGCTGCCGAAACCGCCGGTAGCCATGTTGAGGAAGATCTGCCCGCCGACCTGGCCGAGGTCGATGGCCCTGGGTGGCACGTCCAGCAGCGCCAGCGCCTGGTCAGGCTCCAACGGTACGCCGGCGGCCTTGGCGAAATCGTTGGCGGTGCCCAGGGGCATCAGCACCAGGCTGGCGTCGGTCTTGGCCTGGGCCATGGCTTCGGCTACATCGCGCAGGGTGCCATCGCCGCCACCGGCGATGATGTGGGTGTAGCCGTCAGCCAGGGCTTCGTTGACCAGGCGCTGGGCGTCGCCACCTTCCCAGGTGACCCGTACGGCCAACTCCCCACCCTGCTCGCGCCGGGCCTGCACGGCAGAACGCACGTCCTCGTTGAGGGCTTGCTTGCCGTGGAGGATCAACAGGGCTTTGGGGGTGGTCATTGGGGAATCTCCTGATTCAAAGGTGCTTGGAGTATGTGGACCTTGGGCGGGGAGAAAAAAGCCATTGGATGGGAAAAAAATCGGATGATTGAGTACATATCCGTTTCTTCGGTAACGGCTGCTATGGGTTCCGCTCTTACAGCGGCTCACTTTTGAACAGCGCAAAAGTAAGCAAAACGCTCTTACCCCAACACTCGGCACCTCGCCTAGGCTCGGTGTGCCCGTAATTCGACAGTGATTTGGGGGGCCGCCGCCCCGCGCCATCCATGGCGCGGGGCGGCTAAGATCAAAATCAAAAGCAAAGCGCGGCGGCCGAATAGCCGACCGAATCGTTGAAGCGTACGCGCTCCCCTGTAGGAGCCGGGCTTGCCCGCGAAGGTCGTTAAAGATGACGCGGGAAACCAGAATGAACGCGGCGCGCTCACTGGTTTTAGGGCTGCTTCGCAGCCCAACGCGGGGCAAGCCCGCTCGCCACAGTAAAGCGGTTACACGGAACAAAAAACGTATCTGCGATGCGCAGCGAGTCGCTCTTGCTTGTGATCTTCGGCGCCCCGTCAAACACGCTGGCCGAACGCAGGCTTGAATCCGTGGGTAACCCGGCAGGACGCCGGGTTAGCCGCACTGGGCCAAGGATGGCCCATTGCGGCGGCCCACGGATTCAAGCCGGAGAGAGGGCACACCGAGCCTACGCGAGGTGCCGAGTGTTGGGGCCCCCCGGTGTCAGGGTAGTTGTCGTGTCCTCCGCTTTTTAAAAGTATTCCGGGGGCGGTAAGAGTAAGGTCATGCCTTTCTATTCAGAAGAACGCAAAGCTGCGCTGTTGAAAATGATGCTTCCGCCCCTGAGCCTGTCAGCGTCGGAGGTCGCGCGCCGTGAAGGTTGTAGCGACATGTCTCTTCATTATTGGCGTAAGCAAGCTGCTGCCAGAGGTTCTCAGTTGTCCGAAAACAAGCAGTCGCCTGAAAGTTGGTCTGCCGAATCCAAGCTCATGGCAGTCATCGAATCATCAGCTTTGTCGGAGCTGGAGCTGAGTGAGTATTGCCGTCGCAACGGTATTTTCCCTGAGCAAATTGACGGCTGGCGCAAAGCTTTCATTGCCAACAGCACTAATCACTCAGCGCTGAAAAAAGGAATCGCTGGTGAGACCAAGGAGGATAAGAACCGGATTCGGGAGCTGGAGCGTGAGCTGCGACGAAAGGATGCAGCGCTGGCTGAAACAGTCGCATTGCTGGTGCTGCGAAAAAAGCTCAATGCCTACTGGGGGAACGACGACGAGGACAATTGACCTTGTTGCCAGAACGGCATCTTCTCGTCGACTGGCTCACCGAAGCCATCACTGCGGGCGCCCGCAGGGCGCCTGCGTGTCTAGAAGTCGGTATTTCGCTACGCACGCTACAACGCTGGATCCTGCCCGAAGCGTTGTTGGCAGATGGGCGCACCACGACGGTGAGGCCAGTGCCGAATAATGCTCTGACTGATGTTGAGCGCCAAGCCATCCTGGCCTTGTGCAACAGCAAGGCCTACGCACATCTGCCACCGAGCCAGATCGTGCCACGGCTCGCTGACGAGGGACGTTACATGGCATCGGAGGCAACCTTTTACCGAGTGCTGCGTGCGGCAGATCAGCAGCATCATCGTTCCCGCGCCAAACGCCCGCATCGCCATGAAGCACCCACCACCTACGCGGCGACAGCCGCCAATCAGGTGTGGTCTTGGGATATCACGTACCTGCCGTCGCCAGTTCGTGGGAAGTTTTACTACCTCTATTTGATCGAAGATATCTACAGCCGAAAGGCTGTGGGCTGGGAAGTTTACGAAGCAGAAAACGGTGAAAAAGCCGCTGTCCTACTGCAACGAAGTGTCACTACAGAGAAGTGCTGGCGTCAGCCGCTGGTGCTTCACTCGGACAATGGCGCACCGATGAAATCGGTGACGTTACTGACCAAGATGTACGACCTGGGTATCACGCCATCGAGAGGAAGACCCCGGGTAAGCAACGATAATCCTTACTCTGAGTCGCTGTTTAGAACGCTGAAGTACTGCCCGCAGTGGCCGCAGGATGGATTTGGCAGCCTGGATGACGCGCGTATCTGGGTCAGGAATTTTATGGCTTGGTACAACACCGAGCATCGTCATAGCCGAATCCGCTTCGTGACACCCGCCCAGCGCCACGAGGGAAAAGACCGGGAAATCTTGGCCCGGAGGGCGGCAATTTATGGGCAAGCGAGAGAAAAAAGGCCTGAAAGGTGGTCAGGCGAGACACGCAACTGGGACCCTATCGGGACGGTGTACCTCAATCCCGAAAGGGAGCTGACAGTTGTGGTGAAGGTCGCCTAGCAAGACGGGAGACACGACAACTACCTTGAAAAACGCCGGGGCGAAGCATTTTTGGTTACTTTTTGCGCTCTTCAAAAAGTGACCCGCTGTAAGAGCGGAACCCATAGCAGCCGTTGCCGCAGAAATGGATATGTACCCGAACCCCAATCAACTCTTATGCAACTTACTCATCAACTGCGCCTCAGCCTGCGTCAACCCACACGACTGCGTCAGCTCATCCACCGTAGCCCCCATCCCCACCAGCTTCGCCGCCTGCGCAAACGAAAGACTCGAGGGATCGCGCTGCTCAATCTGCGCCAGCTTATCCGGCAACGGCGCAAGAATCGCGCGCAACTCATGCACCTCGTCCCCGACCTTCACCGCACTCTGCTGAAAGTGATCAACCCGCTTCACCAACTCCAGCACCCGCCGGTCACGCACAGCATCACGCTCAGCCTGCTGTAGCAACAACTCGCGCTGCTGACGCACGTAGCGCAACAGGAATGCCAGGGTCCCGGCCCACAACAGGGCCAGGACAATCACCGCGGCCTCAAGGAACAATCAGATGCTCTCCAGTTCCGACCACTCTTCTTCGCTCATCATCTTGTCCAGCTCAACCAGAATCAGCAGCTCGCCGTTCTTGTTGCACACGCCCTGGATGAACTTGGCGGATTCTTCGTTACCCACGTTCGGCGCGGTTTCCACTTCCGATTGGCGCAGGTAGACCACTTCGGCCACGCTGTCGACCATGATCCCGACCACTTGCTTGTCGGCCTCGATGATGACGATACGCGTGTTGTCGTTGACCTCGGTCGGTACCAGGCCGAAGCGCTGGCGGGTGTCGATCACCGTCACCACGTTGCCGCGCAGGTTGATGATACCCAGCACGTAGCTCGGCGCACCCGGTACCGGGGCGATTTCGGTGTAGCGCAGCACTTCCTGCACGCGCATCACGTTAATGCCGTAGGACTCGTTGTCCAGTTTGAAGGTCACCCATTGCAGGATCGGATCATCCAAACCTTGTGCGGACGCTGACTTATTCATACCCCTGACCCCTTCAAGATTGGCCACGCACCAGCGTGGACCTTATTGTTCAATCAACTGCGTTTAGTAACCGGCATCGTTTTAACCGCGCCACTGGCGATCAACTCGGCCAGTTCGGCGACGTCGAGCAACGCGCACATGTGTTCGATCACGGTGCCCGCCAGCCAAGGCCGTTGGCCCCGGTGGCTGCGCCATTTGATTTCGTTCGGGTCCAGGCGCAACGAGCGGCTGACTTGATGCACCGCCAGCCCCCACTCGTAGCCCTGCACCGAGATCACGTATTGCAAACCCTGGCGGAAGTCGTCGCGGTAGCGGTCGGGCATGACCCAACGCGCGGTATCCAGCACTTTCAGGTTACCGGCCTGGCTCGGCAGGATGCCGAGGAACCACTCCGGTTGCCCGAACAGCGGCGTCAATTCCTGGCCTTCCAGGGAATAGATCGAGCCCAGGCACACCAGCGGCACCGCCAGCGTCAAGCCGGCGACGTCGAACAACAGGCATTCGAACGGCTCGGCAGCCCAGCTCGGGCGATCATCACCGGTGACCGGCGGCGGTGTGATGCTCGGCGGCAGGTGCACTTCCACCACCGGCTCGACCACCACGGGGGCAATCACCACCGGAGCAATCGGCACGACGACAGGCACAACCTGCGCATCGCGGGCCTGTTCTTCCAGGACGGCCAGCTGGAATTCATCCAGCGTGCTTTCCGGTTCTACAACGGCAGGCTCCAGCACCAGGATCGGTTCCGGCAGCGCTTCCTCGGTCGCGTCCTGCAGCAGGGCATCCAGGTAGGATTCCAGCGCCAGTTGCGGCCGGGTCTTAAATTCGACAGGACGGTTCATCACGCCACCTGCGCCACAAGCTGCTGGGACAGCAGGTGTTTGAGCAACGCGCGGTAGGCCAGTACGCCACGGCTTTTCGCGTCGAACTGCGACGGCGCCAGGCCCGCACGGCTGGCGTCACGCAGGCGTGTGTCCACCGGGATATAGCCGTTCCAGATAGTGTCCGGGTAGGCATCGCGCAATACGCGCAGGGTGCCGAGGGACGCCTGGGTGCGGCGGTCGAACAAGGTCGGCACGATGCTGAACGGCAGCGCCTGTTTGCGCGAGCGGTTGATCATCGCCAGGGTGCTGACCATGCGCTCCAGGCCTTTGACGGCCAGGTGCTCGGTCTGCACCGGGATAACCAGTTGCTGGCTGGCCGCCAAGGCGTTGACCATCAGCACGCCAAGCAACGGAGGGCTGTCGATGATCGCGTAGTCGAAGTCCTGCCACAGTTGCGCCAGGGTCTTGGCGATCACCAGGCCCAGGCCGCTCTGCCCCGGTGACTGGCGCTCCAGGGTCGCCAGCGCGGTGCTGGAGGGCAGCAGGGAAATGCTTTCGTTACTGGTGGGCAACAGCAGTTGCCCGGGCAGATCGGCCGGCACACTGCCCTTGTGCAGGAACAGATCGTAGTTGCTGTGTTCCAGCGCATCCGGGTCGTAGCCGAAATAGCTGGTCATGGAGCCGTGAGGGTCCAGGTCCACCACGACCACACGCTTGCCCGCCTCGGCCAGCAAGCCGGCTAAGGCGATGGAGGTGGTGGTCTTGCCGACTCCACCTTTTTGATTGGCAACTGCCCAGACTCTCATTCGGTTGGTTCCTCCCGGCAGGCACAGGCGCGACCGAGACATTGCATGGGGTTATTGAGCCGGCGACGGAGAATTGACGGCACTCTGTCGAACCGGCGGTTTTACCGGGGCCGGTGCAGTTTGTGTGCCAGCCCGCTTCAAGGCCGCATCCGGTGTTGCATTAGCGGTGCCGGTGCCGGTCAGGCTGCGGCGCACATCCAGGTTGCGCGACACCACCAGCACCACCCGACGGTTACGCGCGCGGCCTTCCGCCGTGGCGTTATTGGCCACCGGCTGGAACTCGCCGTAGCCCACGGACGCCAGGCGACCAGGGTTAACGCCCTGCATCGCGAGCATGCGCACGATGCTTGAAGCGCGGGCCGAGGACAGCTCCCAGTTGGTCGGGTACTGCGCGGTGCTGATCGGGAAATTGTCGGTGAAGCCTTCGACATGGATCGGGTTTTCAAATGGCTTGAGGATCGCCGCCACCTTGTCGATGATGGTGAACGCCTGGTCACTGGGCAACGCATCGGCACTGGCGAACAGCAGGCTGGAATTGAGTTCGATCTCCACCCACAGCTCATTACCGCGCACCGTCATCTGGTTGGAGCTGATCAGGTCGCCAAACGCCGCGCTGATGTCGTCGGCGATGCTTTTCAGCGGGTCGCTGGTGCCGCCCACGCCGGCAGCGGTTTCATCGCTGTCGTTGACCAGCGGCTTGGCCGGGGTCACGGTCTTGGGCCGCTCTTCACCGATGGGAATCGGCTTGAGCGCACGGTCGGCGTCGTTGAACACGCCGATCAGCGCCTGGGAAATGACTTTGTACTTGCCTTCGTTGATCGACGAGATGGAGTACATCACCACGAAAAACGCGAACAGCAGGGTGATGAAGTCTGCATAGGACACCAGCCACCGCTCGTGGTTGACGTGTTCTTCAGGCTCGCGACGGCGACGGCTCACAATACATACCTCCCATCAATCCATGAAGCCCTGGAGCTTCAATTCGATGGAACGCGGGTTCTCGCCCTCAGCGATCGACAGGATGCCTTCGAGCAGCATCTCGCGATAACGCGACTGGCGCATGGCAATCGACTTGAGTTTGCTCGCCACCGGCAGCAGCACCAGGTTGGCACTGGCCACGCCGTAGATGGTCGCGACAAACGCCACGGCAATGCCGCTGCCCAGTTGCGATGGATCGGCGAGGTTGCCCATCACGTGGATCAGGCCCATCACCGCACCGATGATGCCGATGGTCGGCGCGTAGCCGCCCATGCTTTCGTAGACTTTGGCGGCGTTGATGTCGCGGCTTTCCTGGGTGTAGAAATCCACTTCCAGGATGCTGCGGATCGCTTCCGGCTCGGCGCCGTCCACCAGCAATTGCAAGCCTTTGCGTGCGTAGCTGTCGGGCTCGGCATCGGCCACGCCTTCCAGGCCCAGCAGGCCTTCCTTGCGCGCGGTGAGGCTCCAGTTGACCACGCGGTCGATGCCGCCGGGCAGGTCCACGCGTGGCGGGAAAATGATCCATATCAGAATCTGCATGGCGCGCTTGAACGAGCTCATGGGCGATTGCAACAACGCCGCGCCCACGGTGCCGCCGATCACGATCAGCGCCGCCGGGCCGTTGGCCAACGCACCGAGGTGCCCGCCTTCGAGGTAGTTGCCGCCGATGATCGCGACAAACGCCATGATGATGCCGATCAGGCTCAGTACATCCATCAGAGGCAGGCCTCCACCAGATGCTTGCCGATGTCGTCCAGGCTGTAGACGGCGTCGGCCAGGTCCGCCTTGACGATGGCCATGGGCATGCCATAGATCACGCAGCTGGCTTCGTCCTGGGCCCAGATGGCGCTGCCGCCCTGCTTGAGCAGGCGCGCACCTTCACGGCCGTCGGCGCCCATGCCGGTGAGCACTACCGCCAGAACTTTGTCACCGTAGGACTTGGCTGCCGAACCGAAGGTGATATCCACGCACGGCTTGTAGTTGAGGCGCTCATCGCCCGGCAGGATTTTGATCGCGCCACGGCCGTCGACCATCATCTGCTTGCCACCGGGGGCCAGCAGCGCCAGGCCAGGGCGCAGGATGTCGCCATCCTCGGCTTCCTTGACGCTGATGCGGCACAGCTTGTCCAGGCGCTCGGCGAAGGCCTTGGTAAACGCCGCCGGCATGTGCTGGATCAATACGATCGGCGCCGGGAAGTTGGCTGGCAGTTGGGTCAACACGCGTTGCAGCGCAACCGGGCCACCCGTGGAGGTGCCGATGGCGACCAGCTTGTAGGCCTTGCGCTTGGGTGCGGGCGAATGAGCCGACGCCGCAGGTGCCAGCGTGCGAGCGGGTGCCACTGCAGGCCGTGTCACTGGCGCAGGCGCAGGGCGCGCAAACGACGACGTCGGTGCAGCGGGAGCCGGTGCTGGCGCAGCGGTTGGAGTAGGCGTGCTGAACAGGCTGCGACGGTTACTGCGCGAAATGCTGTGCACCTTCTCGCACAGCATCTGCTTGACCTTCTCGGGGTTGCGCGAGATGTCTTCGAAATTCTTCGGCAGGAAGTCCACCGCACCGGCGTCCAGCGCATCCAGGGTGACCCGGGCGCCTTCGTGCGTCAGCGAGGAAAACATCAGGACCGGGGTCGGGCAGCGTTGCATGATGTGCCGGACTGCCGTGATGCCATCCATCATCGGCATCTCGTAGTCCATGGTGATCACGTCCGGTTTCAACGCAATGGCTTGATCAATCGCCTCTTTGCCGTTGGTGGCCGTGCCGACCACCTGGATCGTTGGATCGGCGGAAAGAATTTCCGAGACGCGGCGGCGGAAGAAACCCGAATCGTCCACCACCAGGACCTTGACTGCCATAAACACTCCGTTAGGCGGGGCGGGCACTACCGCCCTGCCCCACCAGAATCAAATACGCCGAGCGGCGTAACGCTTGAGCATGCTCGGAACATCGAGAATCAGCGCGATCCGACCGTCACCGGTGATGGTCGCACCCGACATGCCCGGGGTTCCCTGCAGCATTTTGCCCAAAGGCTTGATGACCACTTCTTCCTGGCCAACCAGTTGATCGACGACAAAGCCGATGCGCTGGGTGCCCACGGACAGAATCACCACATGGCCTTCGCGCTGCTCTTCATGGGCCGCCGATGCCACCAGCCAGCGCTTGAGGTAGAACAGGGGCAATGCCTTGTCGCGCACGATCACCACTTCCTGGCCGTCCACCACGTTGGTGCGCGACAGGTCGAGGTGGAAGATTTCGTTGACGTTGACCAGCGGGAAGGCGAACGCCTGGTTGCCCAGCATCACCATCAGGGTCGGCATGATCGCCAGGGTCAACGGCACCTTGATGACGATCTTGGAGCCCTGGCCCTTGGTCGAGTAGATGTTGATCGAGCCGTTGAGCTGGCTGATCTTGGTCTTCACTACGTCCATGCCGACGCCACGGCCGGACACGTCGGAAATCTCGGTCTTGGTCGAGAAGCCCGGGGCGAAGATCAGGTTGTAGCATTCGGTGTCGGTCAGGCGGTCGGCGGCGTCCTTGTCCATCACGCCGCGCTTGACCGCAATGTTGCGCAATATGGTCGGGTCCATGCCTTTGCCGTCGTCAGTGATCGACAGCAGGATGTGATCGCCTTCTTGCTCCGCCGCCAGGATCACCTTGCCGCCACGGGACTTGCCCGATGCTTCGCGCTCTTCCGGGGTTTCCACGCCGTGGTCGACGGCGTTGCGCACCAAGTGGACCAGCGGGTCGGCCAGGGCCTCGACCAGGTTCTTGTCGAGGTCGGTTTCTTCGCCCACCAGTTCCAGGTTGATTTCTTTCTTAAGCTGACGCGCCAGGTCGCGAACCAGGCGCGGGAAACGGCCAAAGACTTTCTTGATCGGCTGCATCCGCGTTTTCATCACGGCGGTCTGCAGGTCGGCGGTGACCACGTCGAGGTTCGACACAGCCTTTTGCATGGCTTCATCGCCGCTGCTCAGGCCCAGGCGCACCAGGCGGTTACGCACCAGTACCAGTTCGCCGACCATGTTCATGATGTCGTCCAGGCGCGCGGTATCAACCCGCACGGTGGTTTCGGCTTCACTGGCAGGCTTCTCGGCTGTCGGCGCGGCGGCGGCACGTGCCGGAGCAGGTGCGGCGGCCGGGGCCGGTGCTGGCTTGGCAGCCGGTGCAGGTTTGGCGGCCGGCGCTGGCGCAGCGGCCTTGGCGGCGACCGGTGCAGCGGTCGCCACCGCTGCGGCCGGGGCCACTTCGCTGAACTTGCCCTTGCCGTGCAACTCGTCCAGCAGGGATTCGAACTCGTGATCGGAGATCAGCCCATCGCCCGCAGGGGCGGCGCTGGCAGCAGCCGGTGCCGCAGCCGTGGCGGCGACTTCCGGCAAGGCGTCGGCCGCGAAGGTGCCCTTGCCATGCAGTTGGTCGAGCAATGCTTCGAATTCATCGTCGGTAATGTCGGTGCTGGCGCTGGCCGCCGGTGCATCCGCAGGAGCAGCAGCAGGTGCCACGGCGTCGGCCGCGAACTGGCCCTTGCCATGCAACTGGTCGAGCAGCGATTCGAACTCGGCGTCGGTGATGTCTTCGCTGGTCGGTGCGGCGACCGGGGCAGCCGGCGCTTCCGCCTCGGCCTTGACGGCACTGAGGGAGTTGAGCAGCTGTTCGAACTCGCTGTCGGTCACATCCGGCTCGGCCTCAACCACAGGCTCCGGTGCGGCTTCAACCACCGGTGCGGCCGACGTGTCGGCAGGTTCCGCCAGGCGCGCCAGGGCGGCCAGCAGTTCCGGAGTGGCCGCCGTGATCGGTGCACGGTCGCGCACCTCGCTGAACATGCCGTTGACCGCATCCAGTGCTTCGAGAATCACGTCCATCAACTCCGAATCAACGTGACGCTCACCCTTGCGCAGGATGTCGAACACGTTCTCGGCGATGTGGCAGCACTCCACCAGCTCATGGAGCTGGAGGAAGCCGGCGCCCCCTTTTACAGTGTGAAAACCGCGAAAAATTGCATTGAGCAGGTTCGCATCATCCGGTCGGCTTTCCAGCTCGACCAGTTGCTCGGACAACTGCTCTAAAATTTCGCCGGCCTCTACAAGGAAATCCTGAAGGATTTCTTCATCGGCGCCGAAGCTCATGTGGGTGCTCCTTAGAAGCCTAAACTGGATAACAGGTCATCGACATCATCTTGACCCGATACAACGTCTTCACGTTTATCGGCATGAATCTGCGGACCTTCACCCTTGGCGAGATGTTTTTGTGGATCTTTTTCCGAGAGGATCGCTTCGCGGTCATGTTCGATGCCGGCGAAACGGTCAACCTGGCCAGCCATAAGCACCAATTTGAGCAAGTTGCTTTCCACTTCGGTGACCAACTGGGTCACACGCTTGATCACCTGACCGGTGAGGTCCTGGTAATCCTGGGCCAGCAGAATGTCATTGAGGTTGCTGGAAACCGTGCGGTTTTCCTGCTCGCTGCGTGACAGGAAACCGTCAACCCGACGTGCCAACTCGCGAAACTCCTCAGCCCCCACTTCCCGGCGCATGAAGCGGCCCCAGTCGTGGCTCAGGGCCTGGGCTTCAGTGGCCATGCCGTTGACCAGAGGCGTGGCGTTTTCCACCAGGTCCATGGTGCGGTTGGCCGCCGCCTCAGTCAGCCTGACCACATAGGACAGGCGTTCGGTGGCATCGGTGATTTGCGAGATTTCTTCGGCCTGGGGCATATGCGGGTCAATCTGGAAATTGACGATCGCACTGTGCAGCTCGCGTGTGAGCTTGCCCACTTCCTGATACAGGCCGCGGTCACGGGTCTGGTTGAGCTCATGGATCAACTGCACCGCGTCGCCGAACTGGCCTTTTTCAAGGCTGTCGACCAACTGGTGAGCATGCTTTTTCAGGGTCGACTCGAAGTCTCCCTGTGACGTTTCTTTATGCTCCATAGCTCCCCCGCGATGGCATTAGCCGTGGATGCGTTCGAAGATTTTTTCGATCTTCTCTTTCAAGGCCAGTGCAGTGAATGGCTTGACCACGTAACCGTTGACCCCGGCCTGGGCGGCTTCGATGATCTGCTCACGCTTGGCTTCGGCGGTCACCATCAGCACAGGCAGGCTGCGCAGCTTTTCGTCAGCGCGCACGTGGCGCAGCAAGTCGATACCGGTCATGCCCGGCATGTTCCAGTCTGTTACCAGAAAGTCGATGCTCCCGCTGTTGAGGATCGGAATCGCCGTAATGCCGTCGTCCGCCTCGACCGTGTTTGTGAACCCAAGGTCACGCAACAGGTTTTTTATGATCCGCCGCATCGTTGAGAAGTCATCAACGATGAGGATTTTCATGTTCTTGTCCAATTCGACCTCCAAGCAGTCTTAAACGCGCCCAGCACCTGGACGCGCCATTTCAATCAACAGGCATTACACAAAAAGGACTGCCGGGGGCACCACGGGTCGAACCCGCGAAGGCCGGTTGCCCTCGCGGTATCGTCTGCAGTGTCCCCACACTGCCTGTTCAGCGCGCTCGCCACTCTCCCAAGCGCCCCCGCAAGCGGGCTGCGCACTGGCTGTGCAACTGGCTGACCCGCGATTCGCTGACACCCAGGACCTCACCGATTTCCTTGAGGTTCAGCTCTTCGTCGTAGTACAGCGCCAACACCAGCCGCTCACGCTCCGGCAAATTGGCAATCGCGTCCGCCAACGCCCCCTGGAAACGCTCATCTTCCAGGTCTCGCGATGGCTCCATATGAGCACTCGCGCCGTCCTCGTGCAGCCCTTCATGTTCGCCGTCCTGCAACAGGTCGTCGAAACTGAACAATCGGCTGCCCAAGGTATCGTTCAAAATCCCGTAGTAATCGTCGAGACTCAATTGGAGTTCGGCCGCAACTTCGTGATCTTTAGCGTCGCGACCGGTTTTTGCTTCAATTGCGCGAATTGCGTCACTGACCATGCGTGTATTGCGGTGTACCGAACGCGGCGCCCAGTCACCCTTGCGCACTTCATCGAGCATCGCGCCACGGATGCGGATGCCCGCATACGTCTCGAAACTTGCACCCTTGCTCGCGTCGTATTTGGTCGACACTTCGAGCAAGCCGATCATGCCCGCCTGGATCAGGTCTTCGACCTGGACGCTGGCGGGCAGGCGCGCCAGCAAGTGATAGGCAATGCGCTTGACCAGGGGCGCGTAGCGCTCGATCAACTCGCCCTGGCTGTCACGGGCAGACTTCTTGTACGCGTTGTAGCCGGTCGCTGTCATAGCACGGGTCCTGCGCTCGTCTGATGCACCAATCGCTCGACGAAAAACTCCAGATGCCCCCGGGGGTTGGCGGGCAATGGCCAGGTATCGACCTTCTGGGCAATAGCCTTGAACGCCAGTGCGCACTTGGAACGAGGGAACGCTTCGTAGACTGCACGCTGCTTTTGCACAGCCTTGCGCACACACTCGTCGTAGGGAACTGCGCCGACGTATTGTAAGGCGACATCGAGGAAACGATCCGTGACCTTGGTCAACTTGGCGAACAGGTTGCGCCCTTCCTGCGGGCTCTGGGCCATGTTGGCCAGGACGCGGAAGCGGTTCATGCCGTAGTCGCGGTTAAGCAGTTTGATCAGGGCGTAGGCGTCGGTGATCGAGGTGGGTTCATCGCAGACCACCAGCAACACTTCCTGCGCAGCGCGCACAAAGCTGACCACGGACTCGCCGATCCCGGCGGCGGTGTCGATCACCAGCACGTCGAGGTTGTCGCCGATGTCACTGAACGCCTGGATCAGCCCGGCATGCTGCGCCGGGCTCAGGTGCACCATGCTCTGGGTGCCGGAGGCGGCCGGCACGATGCGGATGCCCCCAGGCCCCTGCAGCAGCACATCGCGCAGCTCACAGCGGCCCTCGATCACATCGGCAAGGGTATGTTTGGGCGTCAGCCCCAGCAGAACGTCGACGTTCGCCAACCCCAGGTCAGCATCCAGCAGCATGACGCGACGGCCAAGCTCTGCCAGGGCCAGGGACAAATTCACTGACACGTTAGTTTTCCCGACGCCACCTTTGCCGCCGGTCACCGCGATCACCTGTACGGGATGCATGCTGCCCATTTTATTTCTTTACCTTGTCTTGCTTAGACGCAGGCTACATGGCTTGGCCGCGTGAATCGCTTGCAGACCATCGATGTAGATACATTTCACGGTGTTCATACCGCCCTCAACCTACCCGCTTCGCCGGGTTGTGGTAGAGGTCGGCGAACATATCGGCCATCGCTTCCTCGCTAGGCTCGTCTTGCATTTGCACGCTGACTGCACGGCTGACCAACTGATGACGGCGCGGCAGATGCAGATCATCCGGGATCCGCGGCCCGTCGGTCAGGTAGGCGACCGGCAATTCATGACTGATGGCCAGGCTCAGCACCTCGCCCAGGCTCGCGGTTTCGTCGAGCTTGGTGAGGATGCAACCGGCCAGGCCGCAGCGCTTGTAACTATGATACGCAGCGGTAAGAACCTGTTTCTGGCTGGTGGTTGCAAGCACCAGGTAATTTTTCGACTTGATGCCACGCCCGGCCAGGCTTTCCAACTGCATGCGCAATGCCGGGTCGCTGGCTTGCAGGCCGGCGGTGTCGATCAGCACCACGCGCTTGCGCAGCAGCGGGTCGAGGGCGTTGGCCAGGGACTGGCCTGGGTCGACATGGGTCACCGACACATTGAGAATGCGGCCCAGGGTCTTGAGCTGCTCCTGGGCACCGATACGGTAGCTGTCCATGCTCACCAGCGCGATATTCTGAGCGCCGTACTTGAGCACGTAACGCGCCGCCAGCTTGGCCAGGGTGGTGGTCTTGCCCATGCCGGCGGGGCCGACCATGGCGATCACACCGCCCTCTTCCAGGGGTTCGATTTCCGGGGTGACGATCATCCGCGCCAAGTGGGCCAGCAACATGCGCCAGGCCTGGCGAGGCTCTTCGATTTCGGTGGTCAGGGCCAGCAGGTCGCGGGACAACGGGCCGGACAGGCCGATGCGTTGCAGGCGACGCCACAGGTTGGCCTGTTGCGGTTTGCTGCCTTGCAATTGGTTCCAGGCCAGCGAACCCAACTGGACTTCGAGCAGCTCACGCAGGCCATTGAGTTCAAAGCGCATCGAGTCGAACACACGCTGGTCAACCGCCGCTGCCGGGGCTGGCGCAGCGGGACGCGGCGGCTCTTTGAAGGTTGGCTCAACCAATGGCTCCGCGGCGGTCAGCGGCAGGCCGGCGAACAACTGGCGATTGGTGGTGGCATCGCTGTCGCCACGCATGCTCAGTTCAGCCTGGGCCGAAACAATCCGCGAAGCGGTCTTGCGCAGCTCGTCTTCGAGCTCCATGTTCGGCACGCGCGGCGCCAAGGCCGAAGGTGTGTAATCCAGGGCAGCCGTCAGCTCGACACCGCCGGCAATACGACGGTTGCCAATAATCGCGGCGTCGGCGCCCAGCTCATCACGAACCAGTTTCATGGCCTGACGCATATCGGCGGCGAAAAAACGCTTCACTTGCATAACCCACTACCCTCAGCCGTTGGGCCCTACTGTCGCGACGATAGTCACTTGCTTGTTGTCAGGAATTTCCTGATAAGCCAAAACGTGCAAATTCGGTACTGCCAGGCGCCCAAACCGCGACAACATCGCCCGGACCGGGCCTGCCACCAGCAGGATCACCGGTTGGCCTTGCATTTCCTGGCGTTGCGCGGCGTCGATCAACGAACGCTGCAGCTTCTCGGCCATGCTTGGCTCCAGCAGAACGCCCTCTTCCTGGCCTTGTCCTGCCTTCTGAATACTATTGAGCAATATTTGTTCCAACCTGGGTTCCAAGGTGATCACAGGCAGCTCGGAGTCAAGCCCTACAATGCTTTGCACGATTGCGCGCGACAATCCGACGCGCACCGAAGCCACCAGGGCGGCAGTATCTTGACTCTTGGCGGCATTGTTGGCGATAGCCTCGGCAATGCTGCGAATATCGCGCACCGGCACCTGTTCGGCCAGCAGCGCCTGCAACACCTTGAGCAACTGCGACAGCGACAGGATGCCCGGCACCAGCTCTTCGGCGAGTTTTGGCGAGGCTTTGCCGAGCAAACCCATCAATTGCTGGACTTCTTCGTGGCCGATCAGCTCGTGGGAGTGCTTGTAGAGGATCTGGTTGAGGTGGGTAGCGACCACGGTGCTGGCGTCCACCACGGTATAACCCAGGGACTGCGCCTGGCTGCGCTGGCTGATTTCGATCCACACCGCGTCCAGGCCAAAAGCCGGATCTTTGGCGGTAATACCGTTGAGACTGCCGAACACCTGCCCCGGGTTGATCGCCAGTTCGCGGTCCGGGTAGATCTCGGCTTCGGCCAGGATCACGCCCATGAGAGTCAGGCGGTAGGCGCTGGGCGCCAGGTCCAGGTTGTCACGGATATGCACGGTGGGCATCAGGAAGCCCAGGTCCTGGGACAGCTTCTTGCGCACGCCCTTGATCCGCGCGAGCAGCTGGCCGCCCTGGTTGCGGTCCACCAGCGGAATGAGGCGGTAGCCGACTTCCAGGCCGATCATGTCGATCGGGGTCACGTCATCCCAGCCCAGCTCCTTGGTTTCCTGGGCGCGGGCCGGGGATGGCAGCAGTTCCTGCTGGCGTGCAATCTCCTGCTGGGCCTGGACCTTGACCGCATTCTGCTTTTTCCAGAACAGGTAGGCACCGCCGGCCGCCATGGCCGCCATGCTCAGGAAGGACACATGGGGCATGCCCGGCACGATGCCCATGATCGCCATGATGCCCGCCGCCACGGCCAGGGCCTTGGGCGAGGCAAACATCTGCCGGCTGATCTGCTTGCCCATGTCTTCGGAGCCCGAAGCACGGGTCACCATGATTGCGGCTGCTGTGGATAACAACAGTGATGGCAATTGCGCCACTAAACCGTCACCGATGGTCAGCAAGGCGTACACCTTGCCCGCATCGCTGAAGGTCATGCCGTGCTGGAACATGCCGACCGCCACGCCGCCGATCAAGTTGATGAACAGAATCAGCAGGCCGGCGATGGCGTCACCGCGCACGAATTTGCTGGCACCGTCCATGGAACCGTAGAACTCGGCTTCCTGGGCCACTTCCAGGCGGCGTGACTTGGCTTGGTTCTGGTCGATCAGGCCGGCGTTGAGGTCGGCGTCGATCGCCATTTGTTTGCCGGGCATGGCGTCGAGGGTAAACCGCGCGCTCACCTCGGAAATCCGCCCGGCGCCCTTGGTCACCACCACGAAGTTGATGATCATCAGGATCGCGAACACCACGATACCGACCACGTAGTTACCGCCAATCACCACCTCGCCGAAGGCCTGGATCACCTTGCCGGCGGCGGCATGGCCGTCCTGGCCGTGCAGCATCACCACGCGGGTGGACGCCACGTTCAGCGCCAGGCGCAGCAAGGTGGCGACCAGCAGGATGGTCGGGAATACCGCAAAGTCCAGCGGCCGCAGGGCGTACACGCAGACCAGCAGCACCACGACGGACAGGGCGATGTTGAAGGTAAAGAACACGTCCAGCAGGAACGGCGGCATCGGCAACATCATCATTGCCAGCATCACCAGCAACAACAACGGCACACCCAGATTGCCCCGCGAGAGGTCAGTCAGGGTGCTGCGCGCCGTGCCGAGCATTTGAGAGCGATCCACCAGTATTCCTCGTGTCCTTTGAAGCAAAGTTTTGACGCGGTTGAGCGTCCTGAAGGCGGTATTGCAAGAAGCCTTCCAACTTTTGTTTTGGAACGTCGATCGCTATGGACGCCCACGTTTTTTCGGAAAGAACACATTTTAAATGTGGGAGGGGGCTCGCCCCCGATTGCAGCTTGTCAGACTAAGAGTCGGTGACTGACACAACGCCATCGGGGGCAAGCCCCCTCCCACACTTGGATGTGCGCGCAGCCGGTACTACTGGGGAAATTTCTGACAAGGTTTTGCGGTTGCCCCTAGGAAACTCGCTCTCTAGTCTCCGTACACCGCTGCAAACGCAGTGGACGGGCGTCGCGGCCCGGATTTTCAAAGAGCAAAAGCACTATCGCCCGCTTTCAGTTGACGCTTTTTTAGCGTCTACTGTGCGGCGCTATGGCGGCTGTGCGCGGGATACCTTAGGGTATGCCGGGTTGCTCCTTGACCGGTCCGCGAACCTGCGCACAGCTGTCACCCCATCGCGTCGCGGCGATCAGTGGCAGCTCCACTTTTAAGGAGCCTCACAATGATCAAACCCACCCCAAATCCCCCCATCAGCCTCTTCACCGTTGCAGACCACCTGAAAACCGAAGACCTGCTGGTCAACCTCACCGAAACCCTCGCTTCGGCCGAAGCGCTGATGAGTGACTTTGCGTTTGAATTGGACGGGACAAAACGCGAAGGTGCGCTGGGCGTAGCGCAGTTGATCGGGCTCGCGAAGCTGCTGGCCGACAGAGTACTGGAGGACAGCGAGCACTTGAGGGCCTGATGGCGGATCGTTCCTGCACTACTCTGCGGGAACGATTATGACGCTGATAGGATGCGGACGTTTTCAGCCTGACCGCCTTTGGGTCCTTGGGCTAAATCGAATTCAACTTTTTGATGTTCTTCAAGCGTCTTGAAACCGTCGCTCTTGATAGCCGAATAATGGACAAAAACATCACCGCCATCGTCTTGAGTGATGAACCCGTAACCCTTCTCCGCGTTAAACCACTTCACCGTGCCTGTTGCCATTACCGTTCTCCTGATATCTCACTCAAGGACTTGCTGGATGACCCTGACATCGCATGCAAAGACGCCGTCAGGTCGATGGATCCTCTGAAACGCAACCTGCATACCCACTGCAAGCCGGACGCCGCGCGAACCAATGAGATCCACTGGAACGGCCTCGCCGTCCACGACAATCAAACCCTTTCCAGTTGCCTGGTCATAGGATGTGACGACGCCTCTGGTAACCCGATTCAAAACCACTCTCCCTGCATCTCATTTACAGCCTGCGCGCAGTGCATAGGGCAATAGAACCGCGAGCAGCGCAGTCTGGCTACTGTGAAGTTTGACAGGTAGACGCCAGTTATCGACGAGTGGTAGGGAGGGCGACCCGATGTCAGGAATCGCGGCGCAGGTCCGGCGGAATCGGCAGATCCTTGAGCGGATCGGGCCGCTTGCCCTTGCCCGCACGGTACTGGCGAATCTGATAGACATACGCCAGCACCTGGGCCACGGCCAGGTACAGCCCGGCGGGGATTTCCTGGTCGAGGTCGGTGGAATAGAAGATCGACCGCGCCAGCTCCGGCGACTCCAGCAGCAGGATGTCGTTGGCCACCGCAATTTCGCGGATCTTCAAGGCGGTAAAGTCACTGCCCTTGGCCAGCAGCATCGGCGCGCCGCCCTTCTCCGGGTCGTACTTGAGGGCCACGGCGTAGTGGGTCGGGTTGGTGATGACCACGTCGGCGTCGGGCACCGAGGCCATCATCTTGCGCTGGGACATCTCGCGCTGCAGTTGGCGAATACGCTGCTTGACCTCGGGGCGCCCCTCCTGGTCCTTGTGTTCGTCGCGCACTTCCTGCTTGGTCATCAGCAGTTTCTTGTGGCTTTCCCACAACTGGATCGGCGCATCCACCGCCGCGATGATGATCAACCCGGCCGCCATCCACAGCGCACTCCAGCCCACCACCTGCACGCTGTGGATGATCGCCGACTCCAGCGGTTCATGGGCGATGCGCAGCAGGTCGTCGATGTCGGACGACAACACCATCAACGCCACGAACAGGATCAGGATGAACTTGGCCAACGCCTTGAGCAGCTCCACCAGGGCCTTGGTGGAGAACATTCGCTTGAGCCCGGCCGCAGGGTTCATGCGGCTGAACTTGGGCGCCATGCTGCCGGCGGCGAACAGCCAGCCGCCGAGGGCGACCGGGCCGATCAGCGCGGCGAGCAGCAAGGTGATCAGGATCGGCTGCACCGCCAGGATCGCGATCTGGCCCGAATGCAAAAGGTACCGGCCCATGGCGTCGGGATTGAGCAGCACCTCGCGGGGCAAGGTGAAGTTGTGTTTCATCAACTCCATCAGGTCCAGCGCCAGGCCGCCGCCGTAGATCAGCAACGCGCCGGCGCCGGCCATCATGGTGGCGACGGTATTGAGCTCCTTGGAGCGCGCAATCTCGCCCTTTTCCCTGGAGTCCTTTTTACGTTTCTCCGTGGGGTCTTCTGTTTTGTCCTGACCACTCTCGCTCTCGGCCATGGCTCAGCGCGCCCGTGCCAGATCACGTAAGAACTGCAGGGCGTCGGTCGCCAGCGGTTGATACTGATTGAGAATGTCGGCCAGGCCGATCCAGAAAATCCCCATGCCCAACACCAGGGTCAACGGGAAACCAATCGAGAAGATGTTCAGTTGCGGCGCCGCACGGGTCATCACCCCAAACGCAATGTTCACCACCAGCAACGCGGTGATCGCCGGCAGCACCAGCAACAGCGAAGCGCCCAATACCCAGCCGAGCCGTCCGACGATCTCCCAGAAGTGATTGACCACCAGCCCCGAACCCACCGGCAAGGTGGTGAAGCTTTCGGTCATCACCTCGAAGGCCACCAGATGGCCGTTCATGGCCAGGAACAGCAAGGTCACCAGCATGGTCAGGAATTGCCCGATCACCGCCGCCGACACACCGTTGGTAGGGTCGACCATGGAGGCGAAGCCCATGCCCATCTGGATCGAGATGATTTGCCCGGCGATCACAAAGGCCTGGAAAAACAGCGTGAGGGAAAAGCCCATCAGCGCGCCGATCAGGATCTGCTCGGCGATCAGCAGAAAGGCACTGAGGTCGATGGCATTGACCGGCGGCATCGGCGGTAACCCAGGCACGATCACCACGGTAATCGCCACCGCAAAGTACAGGCGTACGCGGCGCGGTACGAGTGTGGTGCCGAACACCGGCATGGCCATGAGCATGGCCGTCACCCGGAACAGCGGCAGGATGAAGGACGCCACCCAGGTGCTGATCTGGGTGTCGGTCAACGCCAGCAAGGACTGCATCGGGTCAGCCGATCAACTGCGGAATACTGCCGTACAACTGCAGGATGTATTCCATGAAGGTCTGCACCAGCCACGGGCCGGCGACGATCAGGGTGACCAGCATCACCAGCAGGCGCGGCAGGAAGCTCAAGGTCTGTTCGTTGATCTGGGTCGCCGCCTGGAACATCGCCACCAACAGGCCGACCAACAGGCTCGGCACCACCAGCACGGCGACCATCATGGTGGTCAGCCACAGCGCTTCACGGAACAGGTCGACGGCTACTTCTGGCGTCATCGCGCTATACCCCGCCGAAACTGCCGGCCAGGGTGCCGATAATCAGCGCCCAGCCGTCCACCAGCACAAACAGCATGATCTTGAACGGCAGCGAGATGATCAGTGGCGACAGCATCATCATACCCATGGCCATCAGCACGCTCGCCACCACCAGGTCGATGATCAGGAACGGGATAAAGATCATGAAGCCGATCTGGAACGCGGTCTTCAACTCGGACGTAACGAACGCCGGTACCAGGATGGTCAACGGCGCCTGGTCCGGGGTCGCGATGTCGGTGCGCTTGGACAAGCGCATGAACAGCTCAAGATCACTGGAGCGGGTCTGCGACAGCATGAAATCCTTGATCGGGCCCTGGGCCTTGTCGATCGCGTCCTGGGCGGTCATTTTCTCCGCCAGGTAGGGCTGCAGGGCTTGCTGGTTCACCTTGTCGAACACCGGCGCCATGATGAACAGCGTCAGGAACAGGGCCATGCCGGTGAGGATCTGGTTCGACGGCGTCTGCTGCAGACCCAGGGCCTGGCGCAGGATCGAGAACACGATGATGATCCGCGTGAAGCTGGTCATCAGCATGACGAACGCCGGGATAAAGCTCAGCGCGGTCATGATCAGCAGGATCTGCAGGCTGACCGAATACTCCTGCGCGCCCGCCGCGTTGGTGCCCAACGTGATCGCCGGGATCGACAACGGGTCGGCGCCAAACGCCAGTGGCGCGGCCAGCAACAGCATGAGCGTCAATAAAACGCGCATTACTTCTTATCCTTCTGATCCTTGCCCAGCAACTCCATCAGGCGCTGGGCGAATTCTGGCGTGGCGGACTGGCTCTGGTCCACGCTCACCGGGGTCTTGAGCACGTGCAACGGGGTGATGCGGCCAGGGGTGATACCCAGCAGGATCTGCTCCTCGCCCACCTGCACCAGCACCAGCCGATCACGCGGGCCGAGGGCGCGGGAGCCGATCATCTCGATCACCTGGCCGTTACCCGGCCCTACGCGCTGCACACGGCGCATCAGCCAGGCCAGCACGAAAATCAGCCCGACCACCAGCAACAGCCCCAGTACCAACTGGGTCAATTGCCCGCCGACACCACTGCTCACCACCGGTGCGGCTACCGCCGTCGCTTGCGCAGCCGGCTCAGCCGCGAGGGCGCTCAATGGCAGCGCCAGAAACAGTCCCGCCATCGAATACTTCATATCAGCGCAACTTCTTGATGCGTTCACTCGGGCTGATCACGTCGGTCAGGCGGATGCCGAACTTTTCGTTGACCACCACCACTTCGCCGTGGGCAATCAGGGTGCCGTTGACCAGCACATCCAGCGGCTCACCGGCCAGGCGGTCGAGCTCGATCACCGAACCCTGGTTGAGTTGCAGCAGGTTGCGGATGTTGATTTCAGTGCTGCCGACTTCCATGGAAATCGATACCGGGATATCGAGGATCACATCCAGGTTCGGGCCATCGAGGGACACCGGCTCGTTGTTTTTCGGCACGCTGCCGAACTCTTCCATGGGCAGGCGGTTGCCGGCCGGGGCGGTTGCGGCGTCAGCGGCCAGCAGCGCGTCGATATCGTCCTGGCCAACATCGCCGGTTTCTTCCAGGGCAGCCGCCCATTCGTCAGCCAGGGCCTGGTCTTCGGCGGAAGTGTTTTCGTGTTCGGTAGCCATTACATGTCCTCGGCGGAGCAAACATTCATAAATAGGAGTGAATCAGCGGCGGTTGATCGGCTCGACCACCTGCAGCGCCAGGTTGCCCTTGTGGGAACCGAGCTTGACCTTGAATGACGGCACGCCGTTGGCGCGCATGATCATTTCTTCCGGCAATTCGACCGGGATGATGTCCCCCGGCTGCATGTGCAAAATATCGCGCAGGCGCAGCTGACGACGGGCCACGGTGGCGCTCAGCGGTACGTCGACGTCCAGCAGGTCTTCGCGCAGGGCCTTGACCCAGCGTTCGTCCTGGTCGTCCAGGTCGGACTGGAAACCGGCGTCGAGCATCTCGCGCACCGGTTCGATCATCGAGTACGGCATGGTCACGTGCAGGTCGCCGCCACCGCCATCGAGTTCGATGTGGAACGTGGACACCACAATGGCTTCGCTGGGGCCGACGATGTTGGCCATCGCCGGGTTCACTTCGGAGTTGATGTACTCGAAGTTGACTTCCATGATCGCCTGCCAGGCTTCCTTCAAGTCAATGAAGGCTTGCTCCAGCACCATGCGCACCACCCGCAACTCGGTGGGGGTGAACTCACGACCTTCGATCTTGGCGTGGCGGCCGTCGCCGCCGAAGAAGTTGTCCACCAGCTTGAACACCAGCTTGGCGTCGAGGATGAACAGCGCGGTGCCGCGCAGTGGCTTGATCTTGACCAGGTTGAGGCTGGTCGGCACATACAGCGAGTGCACGTACTCGCCGAACTTCATCACCTGCACACCGCCCACCGCCACGTCCGCCGAACGGCGCAGCATGTTGAACATGCTGATGCGGGTGTAACGGGCGAAACGTTCGTTGATCATCTCCAGGGTCGGCATGCGTCCGCGGACGATACGATCCTGGCTGGTGAGGTCATAACTTTTGACGCTGCCGGGCTCGGCAGCCATTTCGGTCTGTACCAGACCATCGTCGACGCCATGCAACAGCGCATCGATTTCATCCTGGGACAGCAGGTCTTGCACGGCCATGTCGTGATCCTACTGCAATACGAAGTTAGTGAAGAGCGCCTGCTCGACCACGACTTTGCCGAGCTCCTTCTGGGCCACTTCCTGCACGCTGGCCGTAACCTTCTGGCGCAGCATTTCCTGGCCCACCGGGGTGGCGAGTGTGTCGAAGCTCTGGCTGGAGAACAGCATGACGAGGTTGTTGCGGATCACGGGCATGTGCACCTTGAGGGCGTCCAGGTCCGCAGCGTTACGCGCCAGCAAGGTGATGCTCACCTGCAAGTAGCGTTGACGACCGTTCTGATTGAAGTTGGCGACAAAGGCCGGAAGCATCGGTTCGAAGATTGCCGGTTGCTTGACGTTAGTGGCGGTTTCAGCGGCGGGTGCCGGCTTGCTGGCACTGCTGTGCATGATGTACCAAGTGCCGCCGACCGAGGCGCCGATGGCCAGGAGCAGGCCCAGGACTATCAACAGGATAAGCTTGAGCTTGCCTTTGCCTGCGGGTGCTTTTGCTGCGTCGTCGCTCTTCGCCATGCCAATAATCCGTCACTATTCGGGGATTCATAGATCTACGGAAAGGCAAGAGCAAGTGTTATGCCAGAGTTGTCTGGTCATTTGGGAAGAGAGGACACCAAAAATCAAATGTGGGAGGGGGCTTGCCCCCGATAGCGGTGTATCAGTCACCCATGTTTCAGCTGACACAGCCTCATGGGGGCAAGCCCCCTCCCACATTTCGTCCGGATCAGGCGTAGTAGTCGACCGCACTGGAGCCGATTACGGTTGAGGTGACCGGCGTCACGGCTTCAGCCACATCAAGGTGGTTGCCGCTGTCGCCATTGTCACCACCGCGCCCGCCGCTACCGCTCACACCACGGGTCTGGGCCTGCTGCTGTTGTTGCTCCTGCCCACGGGACTGGTCCGACACGTTCACGTCCACCTGGCCCATGCCCTGCTGGGCAAACATCTCCCGCAAGCGCCCGGACTGGCTTTCCAACGCTTCACGCACTACCGGGTGGGCACTCATGAAGTTGACCTGGGCCTGTTGGTCGGCGGTCATGTTGACCTTGATATCCAGGCGGCCGAGCTCAGCGGGTTGCAACTGGATCTCCGCCGACTTGAGGTTGGCGCTGGACAGGTACATCACCCGGTTGACGATTTCGTCGGTCCAGCCGCTCTGGTGCATGGCCAATGGTGCATTGGTCACCGGTGGCAAGGCGTTGGCGGTTTTCGGCGTGGCCGCCTGGGTCAATGCGGCCAGGCGGTTGGCGAAGTCATCGACACGGGTGTCGCTGCTGGCGTTCTTCAGGTCCTTGAGACCGTCTTCGATCAACCCGCTGAAAGCCTTGTCGCCGCCCTGGTCGGTGCTGTCCTTGGTGGCTTGCTGATCGACCATATTGGCCAGGCCGGCGGCGAAATTCTGTGCGGCGGTGGGTTGATCCTGAGTCGGTGCCGGAGCGCTTTTTGCCTGCGCCTGGCTGCTGGCCGATACATGACCGCCCTGCTCCATCGCCAGGCGTACGGCTGGCATGGCATCCAGGGGATCAGCCTCCGGATCGAACGCGGGCTTGGCCTCCTCGGTCGCGGCGACCGGCGCCGCGACCACTGGCTGGGTTTTGTCATCCTTGGCGGTGGTAACGGGCGCGGGTGTTTCAACCGGCACCGGCACGGCTACCGGGGTGACGGTGGCAATCAATGCCGGGTCGACCACCGGGTCGGCCGGAGGCTGCTGCACCAGGGTCGGGTCGGCTGGCGCGTCATCATCCTTGCTGGCGCTGTCGTCGGTTTTGGCCGGCGGCGTGGCAGGCAAGGTATTGCCGCTATCGGCAACGGCTGGCGTGCTGGCGGCAGGCTTGTCATTGCCCGCTGCAGGCTTGGCGCTGGCATCGGACGACTTGCCTGCGGTGGGTTTGGCCGAGCTGTCGTCGGTCTTGACCGAAGGTTTGGACGCCTGGTTGGCAAACACTTGAGCGAAGCCAGGGCCCTTGTCCCGTGGGTCCGCAGCCGCTGCCGGTGGGTTGGCAGAGGGCGCTTGAGGCTTGGCCGCGGGGGCAGCCTGAAGGAGCGAATTGGGGGCGACTGGCATAGGTAAAGGTCTCCACTGCATGGGGGTCGAGGATGCAGTATCTGGAGGTAGAGCAAGAGTTGGGCCAGGTTTTGGGTTTTGTGTGTATATCCATTATTTGGGCAACGGCGGCTTATGGTTCCGCCCTTACGGCGGCTCACTTTTGAAAAGCGCAAAAGTAAGCAAAACGCTCTTGCCCCAACACTCGGCACCTCGCCCAGGCTCGGTGTGCCCGTAATCCGACAGTGATTTGGGGGGCCGCCGCCACGCGCCATCCATGGCGCGGGGCGGCTAAACCGGCATCCCTGCCGGTTTACCCCCCAAATCCCTGCCGAATTCCGGCCAGCGTGTTTGACGGGGCGCCTAAGATCAAAATCAAAAGCAGATCAAAAGCCAGAGCCAGAGCCAGAGCCAGAGCAAACCACCCTTCAACTGATACATGAAGATCAAACTGTGGGAGGGGGCTTGCCCCCGATGGCGGTGTGTCAGCCAACTCATCAGTGACTGACCCACTGCCATCGGGGGCAAGCCCCCTCCCACACTTTGACCGAGTACGGGCCATTCAATCCGGTCGGCTCTAAGGCCGCCGCGCTCTTGCTCTTGATCTGGGGCGCCCCGTCAAACACGCTGGCCGAACGCAGGCTTGAATCCGTGGGTAACCCGGCAGGACGCCGGGTTAGCCGCCCCGCGCCATGGATGGCGCGTGGCGGCGGCCCACGGATTCAAGCCGGAGTGAGGGCACACCGAGCCTAGGCGAGGTGCCGAGTGTTGGGGCGAAGGCCTTTTGGTTACTTTTGGGCCTTTCCAAAAGTGACCCGCCGTAAGGGCGGAACCATAAGCCGCCGTTACATAAAAAACGGATATGTACTCAATCAAACCTGAAACCGCTGCCGCTCCGACTCATACAACGGCTTCACCAACGCAAACTCCCGATCAATCTGATCGACCAGCTCCCCCAGATCCCCAACCGCAGACTCAACCGACTCAACCTCCAACCGCTGACACAACTGCGCCAACCGCACTGCCCCAAGGTTCCCACTGCTGCCCTTGAAACTATGCGCAATCCGCCCCAACGCCTTGGCGTCATCCCTGGCCTTGCGCAGTGCTTCGACGCGTTTTTGGGAATCATCGAGAAAGGTATCAAGCAGCTTGGGATACTCGCCTTCCATGACTTCCTGCAAACCCGACAACACCTCCGGGTCCAGATGTAGATCAACCACTTGCTCGCTCCTTGATCAAGAATCGGCGGATTATGCCAGAGCCTCCCAGGAAAACTCCACGCAGACACTGCGCCCGCCGTCCGACCAGCGTACATCGCTGCTCAATTGACGCACCAGGCTCAAGCCCCGGCCTGACAGACGGTCGATATCGAGCGGCCGCGCCAGCATCTGTTCCACGTCGAACCCAGGACCGCTGTCCTCGATGCGCAGGGTCATCCTTCCGCCCACCTCGGTCGGCACCACCTGCACATGCACCCGTATATAGCCGCTGTTGAGTTGTGCCAGGCGGTCATTACGCAGGCGGTAATACTCGGCAAACCCTTGGGCGTCACGCTTGAGCCGAGAATCCAGACCCAGCACGCCATGCTCCAGCGCATTGGAATACAGCTCCGCCATCACGCTGTACAGCGCCCCGCTCTGCTCGCGCAGACCGTGAATCTCCAGCAGCAGTTGCAGCAAGTACGGCAATGGGTTGTAACGCTTCAACGTCTCAGCACGAAATTCGAAACTGACTGACCAATCCAGCGGACAAGACTGGCCACTGTCGGCATACAACGGCCCGCTGGCACGCAGCTGCTGGCCGGCGTGCAGGGTGATTTCCACCATGCTCACGTCATCCCGCGCTTCGCCCCGGAACGCCGCCAGGGCCTGCTCGATATCTTCAAACAGCCGATCCGGCTCACGGTTGGCAGCGAACACCTGCTGCAAGCGTTCAGCGCCGAACAACTGGTCATTGGCGTCAGCGGTATCCAGCACGCCATCGGACAACAGGAACACCCGGTCACCCAGGGCCATGGGCCAGACCTCGGTGCGATCATCAAAGGCTTGCGCCGACAGCACACCCAACGGCAAATGCCGCGATTCCAGTGGCGTGCGTTTACCCGTGGCGATTTCATGCACATAGCCTTCGGGCATGCCGCCGTTCCACACCTCCACCACCCGCCGCTGCGTGCTCAGGCACAACAGGGTGGCGCAGCAGAACATGTCCACCGGCAGGATGCGCTTGAGCTTGGCGTTCATCTCGCGCAGGGTCTGCGCCAGGCCGTAGCCCTTGGCGGTCATGCCATAGAACACTTCCGCCAGGGGCATGGCGCCCACCGCCGCCGGCAGGCCATGCCCGGTGAAGTCGCCGAGCAGCACATGCATGTCGCCGGACGGGGTGTAGGCGGCCAACAGCAAATCACCGTTGAACAACGCATAGGGCGATTGCAGGTAGCGGATATTCGGCGCGGCATTGATACAACCGGAATGGGCAACCTTGTCGAACACCGCCTTGGCCACCCGCTGCTCATGCAACAGATAGTCGTGGTGCTTGGCGATCAGGTCGCGCTGCTGCAAAACCGTCGCCTGCAACCGACGCAGACGGTCCATGGCGTTGATCTTCGCCGCGAGAATCAGCTGATTGTAGGGCTTGGCTAGAAAGTCATCACCGCCGGCATCCAGGCACTGAGCCAGCGCTTCGCTCTCGCGCAGGGACGTGAGGAAAATCAGCGGCACCAGCTCCTCACCCGCCAATTGCTTGATCCGGCGCGCCGCCTCAAAGCCGTCCATCACCGGCATCAGCGCATCCATCAACACCAGCTGCGGGCGCTCACGGGTAAACACCGCGACCGCTTCAGCGCCGTTGGTGGCCGTGAGCACCTGGTGGCCCTGGCGCCGGATAATGGTCGACAGCAGCAACAGGTCGGCGGCACTGTCTTCGGCGATCAGGATTGTCAGCGGCTCAAGGACCGGGGCCAGGACGCTCAACTGATGTCGAACAGTTTGTCGAAGTTGGAGATACCGAGGATCTTGCGCACATCCGAATTGCTGTTGATCACCCGGATATCGGCGTCATCGCCGGCATGGTCGCGCAGCAGCAAGAGCATGCCGAGGGCGGAGCTGTCGAGGTAGGTCGTCTCTTTCAAGTCCACGATGTAAGTGTTGGGCACTTTGTAGAAGCGCTCATAGGCTTCGCGAAACGTCTGGTGGCTGCCGAAATCGAACCGGCCCTTGACTGCGATCGTCAACTTCGTCCCATCCAGGGATACTTCTGACTCGACTGACATGTGACTGCTTCCTTGTCATTGGCAATGACACAAGGTTTAGCAGGTGCCGGGGATGTGGGCAACTTTCAATAGACGTCTTTGCGCGGCATGCGCTGCGAAAGCTCATCCAGCAACTTCTGCTCGCGCTTGTCTTCAAGCGCTCGCGCTTCATCGATATAGCGCTGCACCAGCTTGCGCAAACCTTCGACCCGGGCAAACGCGGCTTGCCAGCTCTCACGTGCCTTGTCGAGGTTGTTCTGGTGCCAGGCCAGGCTTTGGCGCTGCTGGCCGACGGCGGTTTCCAACTGGTTGAGAAAGCCCTGGTAACCCATCAGCCATTGGCCGGACACGCCCTTGCTGCCGCGTTCGATCCATTGTTGCTGGTACTCGCCGCGAAAGCGCTCCAGGTCGCCCAGCTTGCTTTCCGCCAAGCGGACTTGCCCCTGGAAGTAACCCAGGCGCTGCACGGCGGTTTTCTCGGCTTTTTCGGCCATGTCCACCACCGGAGCCAGGCGCGCGGCGCGGCTGTTGGCCATGGCTTAGCCGCCTGGCGCCGGGGCGAAGATCGACTGCAGGTGCGCTTCGCTTTCGCCCATGCTGATCTTGTCGTTGAGACCCTGGCGCAAGTAGGTGACCAATTGCGGTTGCAGGGCAATCGCCAAGTCGGTGTCGCGATCACCGCCCGCCACATAGGCGCCGACGCTGATCAGATCGCGGCTCTGCTGGTAGCGCGACCACAGCTGCTTGAACTGTTGTGCACGGGCCATGTGTTCCGGCGTGACCACGGCCGGCATCACCCGGCTGATGGACGCTTCGATGTCGATGGCCGGGTAATGCCCTTCTTCGGCCAGGCGCCGTGACAGCACGATGTGGCCGTCGAGCACGCCCCGCGCCGAGTCGGCAATCGGGTCCTGCTGGTCATCGCCTTCGGACAATACGGTGTAGAACGCGGTGATCGAGCCACCACCGGCTTCGGCGTTACCGGCACGCTCCACCAGCTTGGGCAGCTTGGCGAATACCGACGGCGGGTAACCTTTGGTCGCCGGCGGTTCGCCGATGGCCAGGGCGATTTCCCGCTGGGCCTGGGCGAAACGCGTGAGCGAATCCATCAGCAACAGGACATTCTTGCCCTTGTCGCGGAAATATTCGGCGATGCGCGTGCAGTACATGGCGGCGCGCAACCGCATCAGCGGCGCATCGTCAGCTGGGGAGGCAACCACCACCGAGCGCTTGAGGCCTTCTTCACCGAGGCTGTGCTCGATGAATTCCTTCACCTCGCGGCCCCGCTCGCCGATCAGCCCGACCACGATGATGTCGGCCTCGGTAAAGCGCGTCATCATGCCCAGCAACACCGACTTACCCACGCCGGTACCGGCGAACAGGCCCAGACGCTGGCCACGGCCGACCGTCAATAATCCGTTGATGCTGCGAATGCCCACGTCCAGCGGCACGCTGATGGGGTTGCGGTTGAGCGGGTTGATGGTGGGGCCGTCCATCGGCACCCAGTCTTCGGCCTTCATGCCGCCCTTGCCGTCCAGCGCGCGACCGGCGCCGTCGAGTACGCGGCCGAGCATGCTCATGCCCATCGGCAGGCGGCCGGTGTCGGCCAACGGCACCACGCGGGCGCCGGGGGCAATGCCCGCCAGGCTGCCCACGGGCATCAGGAAAATCTTGCTGCCGGAAAAGCCCATCACTTCGGCTTCGACCTGCACCGGGTGGTAGCTGTCGTCGTTGATCACCATGCAGCGACTGCCCATGGCGGCGCGCAGGCCTTCGGCTTCGAGGGTCAGGCCGACCATGCGCAGCAGGCGCCCTTCGAGGATCGGCTGGCCGGGCAACTCGGCGGCCTCGGCATAACCGCTCAAGCGCTTGGCGAAGCTGGTGCGATCAAGGCGCATCAGGGGCGTCCAGGTCCACGCTCAGGTCGGGCTCAGCTGGGTTCAACACCTGCTCGTGGGCTTGATCCAGCAGCTTGGCCATGATCTGGCTGATGCGGGTTTCCACCGTGGCATCGATGCGGCTGTGTTCGGTTTCGACCCGGCAACCACCGGGCTGCAACGCCGCGTCTTCGACGATGCGCCAGGTTTCTTCATGGCGCTCGCGCAAGGCTTTGACCTGCTCGAAATCCTGCGGGTTGATGTACAGCCGCACGTTGCCGACGCCCAGGGGCAGCAGCTTGAGCGCTTCGCGCATCACGCTTTCGATATGGCTGGAATCCAGCACCAACTCGCGCTGGATCACCTGGCGGGCAATGTGCTGCACCAGGCCGACCATGGCCTTTTCGATCTGCGAATCCTGCTCGGCGATGGGGTCGAACAGCGTACCCATCAAGCGTTCCAGGCTGGCCAGCTTGACGCTCAGCGCCTCTTCGGCTTCCTGGCGCACCTTGAGGGTGGTGCTGCGAAAACCATCTTTTTCACCCGCCGCGAAGCCTTCGTTGTAGGCCTCTTGGCGGATGGCTTCCAGTTCTTCCAGGGTCAGTGGCTGGACTTCATCCAGCGGCACTTCTTCCATTTCCACCGGAGGTTCTTCGACCGGTTCCGGCTCGGGCTCCGGCACATGCGGGTCGAAGCTGGGCAACGACCAGATGTCGAACCCACCGACGTCCCGTGCGCGAATCAGATCGCTGGGCGCCTCATCTTTGTTCGACATGGGAAGCGCCTTAGATCATTTCTTCGCCGCCCTTCCCGCCGAGAACGATTTCTCCGGCTTCGGCCATACGGCGGGCAATGGTGAGGATTTCTTTCTGCGCGGTTTCCACGTCGCTCACGCGCACCGGGCCCTTGGCTTCCAGGTCGTCGCGCAACAGTTCCGAGGCACGCTTGGACATGTTCTTGAAGATCTTCTCTTTGACGTTTTCGTCCGAGCCCTTGAGGGCCAGCACCAGCACGTCCGAGGACACTTCGCGCAGCAACGCCTGGATGCCACGGTCGTCGACATCGGAGAGGTTGTTGAACACAAACATGAGGTCTTCGATCTGGCCGGACAGGGTGTCGTCGATCTCGCGGATCGAGTCCATCAACTGGCCTTCGACCGAGCTGTCGAGGAAGTTCATGATGTCCGCCGCACGCTTGATACCCCCCAGGGTGGTGCGCGAGGCATTCGAGTTGCCGGAGAACTGCTTCTCCAGAATCGTGTTGAGTTCTTTCAGCGCCGCCGGCTGCACGGTGTTCAGCGACGACACGCGCAGGATGATGTCCAGGCGCACTTTGTGGTCGAAGTGGCCGAGCACTTCACCGGCCTGGTCGGGGTCGAGGTACGCCACCACGATCGCCTGGATCTGCGGGTGTTCGTAGCGGATCACGTCGGCGACGGCACGCGGCTCCATCCATTTCAGGCTGTCGAGGCCGCTGGTGTTGCCACCCAGCAGGATGCGGTCGATCAGGCCGTTGGCCTTGTCTTCGCCCAGGGCCGAGGTGAGCATCTTGCGGATGTAGCTGTCGGAGCCGACGCCCAGGCTGGTCTGGTCGCCGACGATCTCGACGAACTCGCTCATCACCTGCTCGACTTGCTCGCGGTGCACATTGCGCATCTGCGCCATGGCCACGCCCACGCGCTGGACCTCTTTGGGCCCCATGTGGCGCAGCACTTGGGCGGCGTCGGTTTCACCGAGGGACAGCAGCAGGACTGCGGCTTTGTCGACCTTGGTGAGCTTGGCAACAGCGGCTCGATTATCACTCATCTGCGTTGATCCACTCTTTCACGACCTGGGCCACACGGCCCGGGTCTTCTGCCACCAGACTCTTGATTGCATTCAGCTGAGCGTCATAGCCTTCGCTCGGGCTTGGCAACAGGATGCTTTGCGGGCCGCCGAGGCTGACGCGGTCGTTGGCCAGTTCGCCGTCCAGGCCGCCCATGCCACCCAACTCGACGTCGCTGCCACCAAAGGCCGCCAGTTGTTTCTTGCCGTTGCCGGTGATGTTGTTGAGCACCGGGCGCAGCACGCCGAACACCAGCACCAGGATGAACAACACACCCAGCACTTGCTTGACGATGTCCCAGAACCACGGCTGCGTGTAGAACGCAGGGTCAGCGATCACTTCGCCACGCTCGGCGGAGAACGGCATGTTGATCACGCTGACGCTGTCACCGCGGCTGGCGTCAAAACCGACGGCGTCCTGCACCAGGCGTGTGAAGCGTGCCAATTCATCGGCGCTCCACGGGGCACGGGTAACGGCGCCATCGGCGGCATTGACCTTGACCTGGTCATCCACCACCACCGACACCGACAGGCGATTGACGCGCCCCTGCTGCTGCTTGGTGTGGCTGATGGAACGGTCGAGTTCGAAGTTCTTGGTCGACTGGTTACGCTTGTCCGCCGGGTACGGCGCGAGCATCGGCTGGCCAGTGGCCGGGTCCATGATCTGTTGGCCATTGGCGTCCAGCAGTGGCTGGCCTGGCTGGATGGCGCCAGCGCTGGCCGTCGCGCCGCCGGTGGTTTGCGGGGCCGAGGCCGGGGCCGGTGGCTGGTTGCTCAGGGCGCCCGGTACGCCTTGGGGCGGGCCATTGGCGGCAGTGCGTTGTTCGCTGGTGGATTGCTCGCTGCGCAGCGCCGGCTGGTCCGGGTTGAACTGCTCGGAGGTCGATTCGACAGCGCTGAAGTCCACATCGGCCGACACTTCAGCCTTGTAGCGGTCGTTGCCCAACACCGGTTGCAGGATGTTGTGCACACGCTGGGTGAGCATGCTTTCGACGCGACGGCTGTAATCGAACTGCTTGCCGGCCTGGGTCAGCGCGGAGTTTTCCGCCTGGTCGGACAGCAGGTTGCCCTTCTGGTCGACCACAGTGATTTGCGACTTGCTCAGCTCAGGCACGCTGGTGGCGACCAGGTTGACGATCGCCAGCACCTGGCCTGGCTCCAGGGAGCGGCCGGCAAACAGTTCCACCAATACCGAGGCGCTGGGCTTGCGCTCATCGCGCACAAACACCGAGCTTTTCGGAATGGCCAGGTGCACACGGGCACCCTTGACGTTGTTCAGGCTGGAGATGGTGCGTGCCAGCTCGCCTTCCAGGCCACGACGGTAGCGGGTGGCTTCCATGAACTGGCTGGTGCCGAGGCCCTGGTCCTTGTCGAGGATTTCAAAACCGATATTGGCGTCGGACGGGGTGACGCCGGCCGCCGCGAGTTTCATGCGCGCACGGGCCACGTCGTCGGCCTTGACCAGCAGCGCCCCGGAGTTGGGTTCCACGGTGTAGGCGATGTCGGCGGCGGCCAGGGTTTCCATGATCTGCTTGGAATCCATGCCGGCCAGGCTTCCATAGAGCGGCCGGTAATCCGGTTGCTGCGACCACAGCACCACGGCAAAACCAATCGCCACGCTCGCGGCCAGGCCGACCATCAGGCCGACCTGACGCAGCATGGTCATTTCGGAAAGGTTTTCCAGGAACGACAGGCCAAACAGCGGCGGCTTGCCGTCTGCCTTGGCGGGTGCGTTGTCCACGACTGCTTCTGCCATGACTTAAATCTCGTCCTTAAACCGGCATCTGCATGATGTCTTGGTAAGCCTGAACCAGCTTGTTACGCACCTGGGTCAACGCCTGGAACGACACGCTGGCCTTTTGCGAGGCAACCATCACATCGGTGAGGTCCACGCCGCTTTTGCCGATCTCGAACGCGTTGGCCAACTGGCTGGAGGCTTGCTGGGTATCACTGACTTTGTTGATGGCCTGGCCGAGCATGTCGGCGAAGCTGCTTTGGCCCAATTCCGGCGCAGGCGCGACGGATTTCGGTTGAGCCATGGCATCCATTTGCATGGAGCGCATATCCAACATCAACCGATTGAACTCAATACCCTGGCTCATGAACTTCTCTCTCCGACAACCCGCATGTTTTTTGACGCTACGCCGCAATTACTAGGTGAAGTAGCAACAAGGGTGCCAGCTCTGGTTCAACTCGTAAGAAAAGGCGACAAACCTTGTCCGCCTTGTTACCGATCAGGTGGCGAACAGATACGCCTCGACGTCCATGCCGGCGTCGCGCATCTGCGCCAGCTTGTAGCGCAAGGTCCGCGGGCTGATCCCCAGGCGCTCGGCGGCCTCTTTGCGGCGGCCGCGCTCGGCGCGCAGGGTATCGATGATCATCTGGAATTCACGGCGACGCAGGTCGTCACCCAATGCACCGGCGGTTTCGGATTCGACAACCACGGGCGCAGGCGCCAGGGTCGGCAGCGGCGCAATCCCGCTGCCCATGGCCAGGCAGAAATCCTGGGGCTGGATCAGGCCGCCCTGTTGCAGGATCAACGCACGCTGGATGGCGTTGTCCAATTCCCGCACATTCCCCGGCCATGGATAGGCGACCAGGCAGGCCTGGGCCTCGGCCGACAGGCGTGCCTGGGCATGCTTCATTTTTTTGACGTGATTGCCCAACAGCCGCTCGGCCAGCGGAATGATATCCGCCGGGCGCTCGCGCAACGGGCGCCAGGCCAGGGGAAAGACCGAGAGACGGTAGAACAGGTCTTCACGGAAGCGCCCCGCCGCCACTTCGCCCGCCAAGTCACGGTTGGTGGTGGCGACCACGCGGATATCCAGCTGGATTGGCTTGCGTGCGCCAACGCGCTCCACTTCGCGCTCTTGCAGCACCCGCAGCAACTTGGCTTGCAGGCCCAGGGGCATCTCGGAAATTTCATCGAGCAAAATCGTGCCGCCATCCGCCTGCTCGAACTTGCCCGCCTGGGCCGCGATGGCGCCGGTGAACGAGCCTTTTTCGTGGCCGAACAGCGTGGCTTCGAGCATGTTGTCGGGGATTGCCGCGCAATTGATCGCGATAAACGGCTGTTTGGCGCGGGTCGATTGCTGGTGGATATAGCGGGCCAGCACTTCCTTACCGGTGCCGGACTCGCCGGAAATCAGCACGGTGGAATCACTGCGCGCCACGCGGGCCGCCAATTCCAGCAATTGTGCGCTGGCCGGCTCGAAGGCAATCGGGCCTTCGCCGTCGCTGGGCGGGATCACGCCCAGGGCATGCCGCGCGACCAGTTCGATCAAGGCTTTGGGCTCGAACGGTTTGACCAGGTAATCCGCCGCGCCCTGGCGCATTGCATCGACCGCACGTTCGACAGCGCCGTGGGCGGTCATCAGCAACACCGGCAACTGCGGCTGGCGCGCGCGCAACAGGCTGAGCAACTGGTGGCCGTCCATGCCCGGCATGTTCACATCGCTGACCACCAGGCTGAAGGACTCCTGCTCCACCGCCTCCAAGGCGTCCTCGGCAGAACCGACCGCCCGGTAGTCATGGCCCGCCAACAGCAGCGTGTCAGCCAATGCTTCACGCAGCGCGCGATCGTCTTCCACCAACAGAACCTTGATAGCCATAACCTCTTACTCCGCGCTTGCCGCGCATGAAAACAGCGGCAAGGTCATCAATGCACAGGTGCCACGCCCGACACGGGAATGCAGCAGCAATTCTCCCTGATGGGCACGTGCCACTGCCTTGACCACGGTCAGGCCCAGGCCCGTGCCGTTGGTCTTGGTGGTGAAAAAGGGCTCGCCCAGGCGCTGCAACACGGCGGGCTCGATACCGCTGCCACTGTCGCTGATGCACAGGCGCAGGGTTTGCTCGCGGCTGTACAAGTGCACTTTGAGCCGCGCACCGGGGCCGCTGGCCTGGGTGGCGTTTTCGATCAGGTTGAGCAGCGAGCCGACAAGGGTGTCGCGGTTGCACAGCAGCTCGCCGAGATGGCTATCGCACTGCCAGCGCACTTGCACGTCTTGAATGTGGGTGGCCGCTGCCGCTTGCAGGGCCTGCATCAACTCGGCAGGCGTGATGCGGTCGGTCAGCGGCAATTCACCACGGGCAAATACCAGCATGTCGCGCACCTGATGCTCCAACTCGTGCAGGCGCTCCTTGAGGCGCCCGGCAAAACGCTGGTGGGTGGCCGCAGGCAGTTGTTCATCAGTCAAATGACTGGCGTAGATCAGCGCCGCCGACAACGGCGTGCGGATCTGATGCGCCAGAGAAGCGACCATGCGCCCCAGCGAGGACAAACGCTCGTGGCGCGCCAACTGGTCTTGCAGGTGACGGGTTTCAGTCAGGTCGTTGAGTAGCACAAGCTGGCCCGGCTCAGCGTCCAGGGCGCGCGTGGCGATGGACAAGCGGCGACCGTCCTTGAGGGAGATTTCATGACCGTCGTCTTCACGCGGCGCAAAGCAGCGGGTGATCACGTGACGCCACAGCTCGCCTTCCAGGGGCAGGCCAAGCATGTCGCAAGCCGCCGGGTTGGCTTCACGCACGCGGCCTTCTTCGTCGATGACGATCACGCCCCCGGGCAACAGCGACAGCAGGTTTTGCAGACGGTTGGCCAGGCGCTCCTTCTCGGCCAACTCTTCCATGCGCTGGGCACTGACCACCGCCAACTCGCCCTTGAGCTCCGAAACACGGGCTTCGAGCAGGCTGTAGGAATCGGTCAATTGGCTGGACATCTGGTTGAACAGCGAAAACGCCTGCTCCAGGCCTTGGCGGCTTTGCTGTTCTACAGAGGGAACGAGCCCCGGGATGGCGGGGCTGGAAGAATGTTGGGCGGCGTGGGGCATCATGCTCTCTCGCTTGGCTGACCGTCAGTTAAACGGAACGTTGCGAGGGCTGTAGCAATACCCGTGCCGAAAAAAAACCGCTGATAAATCAGCGGCTTGAAAAACAGGCGTCAATCATCCGCCTGTTCATCACCTTCTTTGCGGCTCATACCGTACTTGCGCATCTTCTCCACCAGGGTGGTTCGACGAATGCGCAGGCGCTCGGCGGCACGGGCAACGATGCCGTTGGCGTCGTCCAGGGCCTGTTGGATCAGGCCTTGTTCCAGGTTGCCGAGGTAGTCCTTCAGGTCCAGGCCTTCGGGCGGCAGCATCGCGGTAGAGCCGAAGTCCGGGGTATGACCGTTGATGGCCACCCGCTCTTCCAGGTCGCTGCGCAGGCTGTCGACCAGTTGCTCGTCTTCGTCGTCGACGTAGCGGAATTTCTTAGGCAGCTCGACCACGCCGATCACACCGTAGGGGTGCATGATCGCCATGCGCTCCACCAGGTTGGCCAGCTCGCGCACGTTGCCCGGCCAGCCGTGGCGGCACAGGGACATGATCGCGGCGGAGTTGAAACGGATCGAGCCGCGCTTTTCGTGTTCCATGCGCGAGATCAGTTCGTTCATCAGCAGCGGGATATCCTCCACGCGCTCACGCAGCGGGGCCATCTCGATCGGGAATACGTTGAGGCGGTAGTACAAGTCTTCGCGGAAGCTGCCGACCTCGATCATGCTTTCGAGGTTCTTGTGGGTGGCCGCGATGATGCGCACGTCGACGCTCTGGGTCTTGTTGCTGCCCACGCGCTCGAAGGTACGCTCCTGCAACACACGCAGCAGCTTGACCTGCATCGGCAGCGGCATGTCGCCAATTTCGTCGAGGAACAGGGTGCCGCCGTTGGCCAACTCGAAACGCCCGGCACGGCTGGTGATCGCCCCGGTAAAGGCGCCCTTCTCGTGGCCGAACAATTCACTTTCGAGCAGCTCTGCCGGGATCGCCCCGCAGTTGACCGGCACAAATGGCCCGTCGCGACGCTTGGAGTGATAGTGCAGGTTGCGCGCAACCACTTCCTTGCCGGTGCCCGACTCGCCGAGGATCAACACGCTGGCGTCGGTATCGGCAACCTGCTGCATCATCTGGCGCACGTGCTGGATGGCACGGCTGGTGCCGACCAGGCTGCGGAACAGGTTGGGTTCGCGATGGCGACCGCGCTCGCGGGCCTGGTCATACATCTCGCGGTAGACCTGGGCACGGTGCAGGGAGTCGAGCAATTTGCTGTAGCTGGGCGGCATTTCCAGGGTGGAAAGCACCCGGCGGCGCTGGTCTTCTGGCAGTTCGACAGAAGAAATATCGCCCATCAGCAACACGGGAAGGAACTCATCCCAGGTTGACAGTGTCTTTAACAAGCCCAAAACAGCGCCAGGAGCGTTTACCGTCCCGATCAGCACACAAATGACTTCACGGCTCGATGACAATGAGCTGACCGCCTGCTGCCAATCATGGCTGCCGCAGGGCAGATTTTCTTCGCCAAGAAAATTCAAAATCACCGCTAAATCGCGGCGGCGGACGCTATCGTCATCAATCAGCAGAATTTTGGTTTCACGCCACATGCAATAGCAACTTCCCTAGTAAAACTTCGTGCCCCAAAAGTGAGGGCAATCGAGACGCCTGTACGACTTTGTACCTTACTAGACGTCTGAAATCTGAAAACAGCACTAGTTAAGTCAAAAATGCTGGCACAGTCAAATATATGACGCGCCCATCGGACCAACTGCGGCTCTTCAGCCGAACAGATGGTAAACCTTTGACGCATTTTTCGCTTGGTTGATCTGCGACATCTCCTCGAAAATCGCCTGCCGCTCGCCCGTCGTCACCTCGAGCAATTGCTGGTAAACCGCCAGCAGCCCCTCAAGCTTTTCGCGCAACGCATCCTCGTCTACCGGCGCTTCGCTGAGTACCTCGTCGATGACATGACGACAGCCCAGGTCCAGTTCGCCGATGGCGTCCCAGTTGCGGTCCGCCAGCGCGCCCATCAGCGCCTCACGGGTTTCATCAATGCGTTGCAATGCTTGGCTCATGACGTGTTCCTCAAGGCCGCTTGGCCTTATTGTGCAGCGCCTTGTGGCGCGCCGATGGCATCCCAGCCTTCTTTCACGGTAATCAGCAAACGGGCGACTTCGTCGATCATGTCGGCGTCGTTGTGCAGATTGGCCTCCATCAAACGGTTGGTCATGTACACGTACAGACCTTCCAGTTGCTGAACGTATTCTTTGTTGTCGCTTTTTTCCGCGCTCAGGCCATCACGAAGCCCGATGAGGATGTCGGCGGCCTTGCCCAGCATCAGGCCCTTTGCGGCGATATCGCCACGCGCCAACGCACCTTTGGCCTGCGCCATGCGGTCGAGCCCGCCCTCCATCAGCATTTGCACCAGGCGGTGCGGGCTGGCTTCAGAGATCTGGGCATGGG
Organism: Pseudomonas sp. FBCC-B1565; assembly: GCF_059133265.1. Classification (NCBI taxonomy): domain Bacteria; kingdom Pseudomonadati; phylum Pseudomonadota; class Gammaproteobacteria; order Pseudomonadales; family Pseudomonadaceae; genus Pseudomonas; species Pseudomonas sp. FBCC-B1565. The sequence goes on along the minus strand of NZ_CP101438.1, from coordinate 1,831,455 downwards.
AATTGACCTTCTGGTATTGGCGAAGGGCTCTCATGGGATTCATGTTTCTACCTCGTGACAGGCAACAGCGAGAAGGGTTGCAGTAACCATTATGTCGACTGGGTCGCAAAAAACTTTAACCCGACGGCACTATGAAGAACAAAGCCCAGGTCAATGGACCTGGGCTTTTTCATCAGCCATCAATCAGCTGCTTTTCTGGGCGTTACTCAGCGCGCTGAGCGTACCCAGGATACTGCTGCTCTGCTGGCGCAGTTGCGCCACCAGCGTATCCATGGCGGTGTACTTGCGGGTCAAGGAGTCTTGCATGGTGGTGAGGCGTTCATCCAACGCAACTTGCTGCTTGTTGAGGTCTTTAAGGCTGTCGGACAACGACGTTGAACGCGTCGCCAGGATCCCGGTGGTCGCCTTGGCATAGCCATCGGTCGCCGCCGTCAGGCGCGCGAGCAGGCCGGTCTTGCCGCTGAAGATACTGTTAATATCGGCAGCGTTGGTCAGCACAGCCTTGTCCCACTGCTTGGCATCAATGCTCAGCGCACCGGTGTCGCGGTCAGTCGTCACACCGAATTGCGCCAGGGACTTCAAGGTGCCGTTGCCGGACAGGGCGTTGAACTCGTTGCGGATCGCCGCCTGCAAGGTGCGCATGGTCGAGTCGCCGGTCAAGGTGGCGGCGACGGAGTTACCGGCGGCATCCTTGGTCACCTTGGTCTCGGCGTTCATCGCCTTGAGCAGGGCGTTGTAGGTGTCGACGAAGCCTTTGACCCCGGACTTGAGGGCGGTGGTGCTGGTGGAGACGGAGATGGTCAAAGCATTGCGAGCCGTAGACGCGGTATCCGAAGGCGTGGTCAAGGGCGACACAGAGAGCAACTTGATACTTACACCACTCACTGCATCCGTGATGCTGTTGGTCTTGGACTCTGCAGCAATACCGTCAATGGTGTACTTGGCGTTCTTCGGCTCGCTGACCACCGTGTAACCGCTATCAATCCCCGAGTTGCCCGACATCGTCAGATCGGAACCAACACCAGCATTGGTGGAGGTCAGGATAAGACGCGAACCGTTGGAGTCGGTGAGGATGTTGGCACTCAGGCCTGCGGTGCCGAACTGCGAATTGATCGAGTCACGCACCTGTTGCAGGGTCGCGCCGGCCGGCACCTTCAGGTCGAAGTTCTTGCCCGACTGGCTGATCGTCAGCGTCGTTGGGGTGGTGCCACTGTTCACGACCGTCGACTGGCCGCCAGTGAAACTCTTGGTCGACAGCTTCGACGGCGTCGCCAACTGGTTGACGACCAGCGAGAAGCTACCGCTCGCCGCACCCTGGTTGGCCGTCATGGTGGCGACCTTCTCGTCCGAAGACGTACCGGTCAAGCCACTGAAGCTGTTATCGGTGCCCATGCTGGTCAGCGCACCGCGGAAGGCGTCCAGGGCTGCCTGGATCTTGCCGATCGACGACAGCTGGGTGGTTGCCTTTTGCGACTGGAGGTTGATCTGACCCTGTTTAGGCGCTCGCTCGGCATCCACCAGGGATTTCACAATCGCCTGAGTGTCGAAACCCGACCCCACGCCGGTAATCGTTGTACCCGCCATCATCTTTCTCCTGTTCCGGTGGCTGCCGTTATCTTGACGACTATCGCTTCAAGCTGTGACAGCAACAAGTTTCATGCCAGTTCACGCCTTGTCGTCAAACAATACATGACTGGCGCTGGCCAGACTCTGTGCCAGTTTCAAGGCTGTTTCCGAAGGAATCTGTCGGATCACTTCACCGGTGTCGGTGGCAATGACCTTGACCACAACCCTATGGGTGGAATCGTCAATGGAAAAGTCCAGGTTGCGCTGGGCCGCTTGTACGAATTCTTTAATATCTGTGACCGCTTTTTCCAGGCTGTCCTTTTGGGACGTGCCCGCGGTTGGCGCGGCCGCTTCAACCTTAGTCTTGTCTTTGTCCGCAACCACAGGTGCCGGAGTGCCTTGAGGGGCCAGCGGCGGATAAGACAAGTTCAGTTTTACACTCATGTCCATGCCCAATCTCCTCTGATTGGAAAAGACGAAAGGGCACGTAAACGCGCCCTTCCGTCATTCACCACGCGTCGCTATTACTGAAGCAGCTTCAGTACAGCGGATGGCAGTTGGTTAGCCTGCGACAGGATCGCAGTGGAAGCCGACTGCAGGGTTTGCTGCTTGGTCAGTTCAGCGGCTTCGGAAGCGAAGTCGACGTCCTGGATGGTGGAACGAGCAGCGGTGCTGTTTTTCTGGATGTTGGACAGGTTGTCTACAGTGCTGGTCAGACGGTTCTGTACCGCACCCAGGCCCGAACGGGAGCTGGAGATGGTTGCGATAGCCTGGTCGATCACGGACACAGCGTTCTGGGCCTTGGTGGCGTCAGTCACGTCAGTTTGCGATACGGAGGTCTTGGTCGAAGCAGCCGAAGTAGCGGCACCGAAGACACCGGTCACACCAGCGCCTTCCAGGGAGTAACCCTTGGCGGAGTCCAGGTTTACTGCACCGGTAGCGATGATGCCGTCAGCCAGGGCGGTAGCAGTACCGTAGGTGCCCGAACCGTCTTTGGTGGCAACAGTGATGGTGCCGGCAGCGGTCGAAGCGCTGAAGGCCAGGTTTTCACCGGTGTCGGATTTAACCGACAGAGTGCCTTTGGACTCGTCGTAGTTAACGCTGATACCCAGTTTGGCGGAGTTCGACTTCAGTTGGTCAGCCAGGCTGGCAGTGTCTTTTACGCCAACGAACGTGGTGGCTTGGCCGCCAACGGTCATGGTGAACGAAGCTGGAGCGGTAGCAGCACCGGCGCCGACTACGAACTGAGCTTCAGTGCTGGCGGTAGCGCTCAGGCCACCGACGGCGCCGTTCAGCTGGGCAGCGATGGTTTTAGCGGAAGCAGCAGCAGCAACAGTGACGCTGCTAGTCTGGCCGTTACCGGTCACTGCGATTGCGCCGCCAGCTACACCAGCACCTGGAGTGATGCCGATGCTCTTCACCTGCTGCGAACCGATATTGTTGGCAGCAACGTTATCCAGGGACAGGTTGATGGTTTCGTTAGCGTTGGCGCCAACCTGGATCGACTTGGTACCGTACGAACCGTCCAGCAGCTTCTGGCCACCGAAAGTAGTGGTCTGGGCGATACGGGTCAGTTCCGAAGTCAGGGCCTGGTATTCGTCGTTGTTCGACTTACGGTCGTCGGGGCTCAGGGAGCCGGTAGCCGAGGACAGAGCCAGAGTACGCATTTTTTGCAGAATGTCGGTCGAAGCCTGCATTGCGCCTTCAGCGGTCTGCGCGATGGAGATACCATCGTTGGCGTTCTTTACAGCTTGACCCAGGCCGTTGATCTGGCTGGTCATACGGCTGGCGATACCCAGGCCGGCGGCGTCGTCTTTAGCGCTGTTGATACGCAGGCCGGAAGACAGGCGCTGCATGGAAGTGGCCAGGGCGCCGCCAGCTTTGTTCAGGTTGCCCTGAGTAGTGATCGAAGCAATGTTGGTGTTTACTGTTAAAGCCATGACGAAATCCTCGTTGGATGGATACTGCGGCTTCCGGCCCTGGCAACCGCCGGGTGTGGCCTGAGAACCTACGTAATAGTTATCGTCGTGCTAGCCGGTTGCTTGAGGATTTTTTTCGATTTTTTTGCTGGCGTCGTGCCACCCCTTGTAATTCAAGGGCTTACGCAGGCAAAAAAGCCCGATTTCATTGGCTTTTCTGGCGCCAAATAAAAAACGCCGATGCTCTTTCGAGCATCGGCGTTTTTTTGTGCTAGCGGTTCAAGGTGTCATGGGCGATAGAGAATCGCCGAGCCCCACGACAGGCCTACACCAAACCCGCTGATGGCCACGCGTTTCCAGGTGGCGTCCATCACGTGCTTTTCCAGCAGCAGCGGGATGCTCGACGACACGGTGTTGCCGGTCTCGACCATGTCCTTGATGAACTTGTCCACCGGCGCATCTTCAAAACGACGCGCCACGGCATCGACAATCGCCGCACTGCCCTGGTGGATGCAGAAGGCATCAATGTCGTCAGCCTTGAGGTCTGACTCATCGAGCAACTCGTGCAAATGCGCCGGCACCTTGAGCAAGGCGAAGTTGAACACCTGGCGACCGTTCATGAAGAACACACCGTCGCTGACCTTCAGGTGCGGGGCGCCGGAACCGTCGGTGCCGAACTTGGACTTGCCCAGCAACCACGGCGCATCTTCACCCATCCAGGTAGCGGTGGCGGCATCGCCGAACAGCATGGTGGTGTTGCGGTCTTCCGGGTCGACGATCTTGGAATACGGGTCAGCGGTGATCAATAGGCCGTTTTTCAGGCCGGCAGCTTCCATGAAGCCCTTCATCGCGTAGATGCCGTAGACGTAGCCGGAGCAGCCCAGGGAAATATCGAACGCAGCGACGTGGGTCGGCAGGCCGAGCTTGTCCTGGACGATGGCAGCCGTGTGCGGCAAGCCCTCTTCATCGCCGTTCTGGGTGACGACGATCAGCGCGTCGATCGACTCGCGCTTCAAATCCGGGTTGTTGGCAAACAAAGCGTTGACCGCCTCGACACACAGATCGGAAGTTTCCTGCGCGGCTTCCTTGCGCGGCAGGAACGCCGACCCGATCTTGCCAATGATGAATTCTTCATCCTTGGCGAATTTGGCACCCTGGGCGTAGTTATCGATCCCGTCTGCCGGCACGTAACTGGCGATGCTTTTTATGCCAATCATTGTGGCTTCCCAATACTAAATAGCTGGAGAACACCCCTGGGACTACGCCCGGAGTGCTGACAATAAAGGGGATAACCCCATAAAAATCTCGCTGAAAGCCGCCACGCAAGGACCCTGCGACGACTTATCCTTTTCACACGATACAGTGAAGATGCGCTTTATGACTCACAGGTCACTCAATTTTGTGTGCTTTGTGCAAAACCTTCAAACAATTAAACCCCCGAAACGACAACGGCCCGCCCTGTTTCCAGGGCGGGCCGCTTGACGTAGCGCCACTTACATCTTGTTGAACAGGCTCAACTGCGAGATTTTCACAAACGCCAGCTGGGAGGCTTGCAGCATGGTTTGTTGCAGAGCCAGGTTGATGGCCGCTTCACCCATGTCGATGTTGGCCAGATCACTCATCGTGCTGGTCGTGGCAATGCTGATGCTCGAATTCTCACTGGCCTGGATATCCAGAGCATTCTGCCGCGCCCCGACGGAACCCCGCACATTGACGATCTGGGACATCGAATTGGCCAGGTTGGCGATGCTCGAATTCATGGCATCCTTGAGCTTGACCGTCGCTGCCGGGTTGCCGTCGGCCGGCGCCTCCAGCGCCTTGCGCAACTGGCCCAGGGTATCCAGCGCATTCTGGGTCTTCTGGGTATTGGCACCCACCGAGAACTGATCGCCTGGCTGCGGCGGGCCGCTGCTCACGTCAAACGTCACGCCGGCCGCCGTCACCGTAGTACCGCCACCGGTATCGCCGGTGGCGATCGCCTTGCTGGCGCTCGAATAGGGCTGGGCATACACCTCATAGGCCGTCGCGCTGGTGAACTTGATGATCGCCCCGCTGTTGGACGGGAACGTGCTGGCATAGTCCGCCTGATTGGTGACCTGCGCGCCGGTCAACTGTGCGCTCGACGCATTGCTCGGCGTACGCGACACGCTGAACGTGTCTGGCTTGGCCTCCAGGCTGAAGGTGCGGTCCTTGACCAACGCATCGGAGTTGGCGCCCGGCGCCACGTCACCGAGGTTCATGGTGATATCGAACTTCACCCCCCGCAGTGCAACGCTGGTGCTGCCTTCCTTGGTGGCGTCGAACGTGCCATTGCCCGGTATCTCGGAAGTCACGTCATTGCCGTTCTTGTCAGACACCTTGTATTGCGTGCTGCTGGTAAAGGTCAGCTTGTAAGGCTGGCCGTCGGCGAATTTGTTGGCGTAGTCGCCGCTCGATGTCACCAGCCCGGCCGAGAGCGCCACCTTGTGGTCATTGACCGTAGGTGGCACGGTCTGCGGGTTCGGCGCAACCCAGGGGGCCTGGGTGCGACCGGCGTTGGCCGCGCCTTCAAGGATGGTCTTGCCGGTATCACCCGCGCTGACATTCAGCGTATTGGAAATCTGCAGGCTCAGCGGAGTTTCATCACCCTGGTAGCTGTAGGTGCCATCGTTGTTGCGCGCATACGGCGGCGTCTGCGTCTTGGAGCCGGAAAACAAGTAGTTGCCGGCCGAGTCCTTGCTGTTGAGCAGGCCCAGGACCTGATCTTCAATCGCACCGACCTCACTGGCAATCGAGCGACGATCAGCATCACTGCCGGCACCACCGGCCTTGAGTGCCAGCTCCGTGGCACGCTGCATGGCTTCACTGATCGCACCTAAAACACTCTCTTCGTTAGTCAGCGAGTTTTTCAGGCTGGTGATGTTGCCCGTGGACTGGGCCACCATGTCTTTTTGCTGCTGCAGCATCAACAACCGCGCCGCCGCCACAGGATCATCCGCGGCGGTCTGTACACGCACGCCGGAGCTGGCCTGGTCCTGGGCCTTCACCACACCCGAATAGTTATCCGAATACTTGGCGGAGCTGGTCTCGAAATACTGCTGTGTAGAAATACGCATCGTCCCAGGCTCCCTTAAAGACTATTGATCAATGTGCTGAAGGTTTCTTGCGCAGCCTTGATGATCTGCGACGACGCCGTGTAGTACTGCTGGAACTTGATCATGTCGCCCGCCTCTTCGTCCAGGTTGACCTGGGACACTGAGTTGCGCGCGTTCTTATTGGCGGTCAGCAATGCATTCGTCGCGGTGCTGTCGGTACCGGCAGCCGCAGCCTTGGCGCCAACGGTAGACACCAACTTGCTGTTGGCCCCCACCAGGCTGGTGCCGCCAGTGCCATCAGCGGCCGTGCCGATGGTTGCCTTGGTCTGCAGGCTGAGCAGGTCAAGGGCGTTGCGGTTGTCGGACTTGCCGGAGGCATTGAACGAGAACGTGGTGCTGTCGCCGTTGGCCGGCGAACCGCCCACCGTGGTGTCGAAACTGAAACTCTTGGCCGGCACCACCAAGGCACCGTTGGCATCGCGCATCGGCACGTTGACCGTAACCTTGTTGCCCTGCCCCGGAACAATACTGCCGGTGCCGATCGGGTTGCCCTGGGCATCATTGAGTGTGTACGGCTGGGTACCATCGGCTGCCGGCTTACCGAACACCATCTTCACCGGCATCGAGTGTTCAATACCCGTGCGCAATTGGGCAGTGGCGGCGCCGCCCTGGATATCCAGGGGCACCGTCAGGGTCGGCGGGGTAAACGTGCCGGTGCCCTGGTTGGTCTTACTGGCTTGCCCGGATAACGGCGCAGCAAAGGCGATCTTGTTCGGATCCGTCAGCACCGTGCCAATGTCCTTGGCACCATTGGCGGTCGGACTGACCTTGAAGCTGTCCCCGGTGGCCATCGGCCCCTTGCCATCGAGCGCCAAGGTGAAACCATCGATCACGGCCGGTGGCGTGGCCGTGACGTCAAAGGTCCCCATGGCCTTGCCATCGGAACGCACCACGGTGACGTTGTTCGGGTTGGCGCTGTCGCTGAAGGTGACCTTGTAATCGAAATTGGTCAGCTTGCTGCTGTCCTTGATCGTCACGTTCAGGTTGCCGGAACCCGCGCTATTGTCACCCGAAGCCTGGCTGCGCTGGGCAATGGCGGCGGCGCTGTTGATGTCCTTGAACAGCGAGCTGCCGAACTGGCTATTGAGGTCCAGACCCTGGCCCAACTGGTTGTTGATGGTATCTGCGGTGGCTATGGCAATGCGCCCCAGGTCATTGATGGCAGGCATCAGGGCATCGGTGCGATAGCGCAACAGACCGCCGATGCTACCGCCGCTGAGCACGTTGCCCAGGTCGAGCGACTCACCGCCGCCAACATTGAGCTGGATGGTGAACTGGCTGGTGTCGTTCTTGCTCGGTACGGCGGAAATCGTGTTGGACTGGTCACCCAGTACCAGCGACTGGCCGGAACCGGTGCTGACACTGAACACGCCATTCTTCTCGGTGGCGGTCACGCCAACCAATTCGTTCAGCGAACGCACGGCTTCGGCACGCGCGTCCAGCAAGTTGGCAGGGGCTGTGTTCGACGAACCCTGCACCTGGGCGATCTGCTTGTTGAGCGAGGCAATGGACGAGGTCAGTTTGTTGACCTGGTCACTCATCGAGCTCAACTGGCCGTTGATGGTTTCTTTCTGCTGGCCCAGTTGCGTAGAGATCGAGTTGAAGCGATTGCTCAGCGTCTGCGCCTTGGTGATCAACACCTGGCGGGCCGAGACATCGCTCGGGTTGGCCGAGGCCGTCTGCACGGCCGAGAAGAACTCACTGAGTACAGCCGACATACCGGTGGTCTTGTCCGACAGGGTCTTGTCGACAGCGCTGACTTGGTCGAGGTAAGCCTTGGCATCGCTGTTGAGCGAGGTGCTGTTCTGGTACGCCGCGTCGAGGAATTCGTTGTACACCCGGCGCACATCGGCCAGGGTGGTACCGCTGCCGATGTACACACCGCCGTACTGGTTCGCCGCGCTGGCATTCTGGGTGGTCTGCTGACGCGAGTAACCCGGAGTGTTGGCGTTGGCAATGTTGTTACTCAAGACCGACAGCGATCCTTGAGAGGCGTTGAGCCCTGACATCCCGATACTGAGCAAACTCATGGTTCAGACCTTATAAATGTGTGGTTGCGCCAGCGGCAGCGTAATTCTGGTAACTGTCCATCGTTTTGGCGATCTGCGAAATCTTGCTGGCATAGGCCGGGTCGGTGGCGTAACCGGCTTTTTGCAACTCGCGGACAAACTGTTCCGGGTTGTCGGCCGATTTGATGACTTCTTTATAGCGATCATTGCTTTGCAGCAAGGTCACCAGGTCATGGAAGCTGTCCTGGTAGGAGTTGTAGGAACGGAACTGCGCCGTTTCCTTGACCATCGCCCCATCGCGGAACTCGCTGGTGATCGCACGCGCCTGGCCGCCCTGCCAACTCTGGCCGGCCTTGATGCCGAACAGGTTGTGGCTGCTGCTGCCGTCTTCGGCGCGCATCACCGATTTACCCCAACCGGTTTCCAGCGCGGCCTGGGCCACCAGGTACTTCGGATCGACACCGATGCGCGCAGCGGCCGCCTTGGCCATCGGCAACATGGTGGCGACAAATTCATCCTGCGAACTGAAGGCTTTCTTCGCCGGCGCCAACGGTGGCTGGGCTACGGCGCGGCCGTAGACCTGCATGCGCCCGCTCGGCACGGCGAAGGTGCGCGCGCTGCTGTTGATCACGTTGTCATCGGCCACGCTGTTGCGCAGCGGCGCGCTTTTGGCGTCAATCGCGACAGGTGCGTTCGGTACGATGCCGGCCAGCAGGCGATCGGTCAGCTTGCTCGGCAAGGCGATACGGCGCTGGTTCATCAGCTCCATGTCATTGCTGTGGGACGCCGCAGCGCCAGCCTGAGGCTCAGCAACACGGTAAGCCCACAGCGGACGCTGGCCATTGGAGCGGCCCAGCGGCCCTTCGGCCTGGGTGCCTGCCGCAATCTCGGTCGGCACGTCGACTTTCTTCTCAGGCGTGGCGCCTGCCGGGCCCTGCAAGGTGGCGGCCTGGGCCTCCACCGGCTTGTTCTTCTGCATCTGGCGCATCAGCACGTCGGCCAGGCCGATACCCCCGCCTTCACGGGACATCGAGACGGCCAACTGCTGGTCGTACATTTCCTGGTACTGCTTGGCCGCCGGCGTGTTCATCGGGTTGTCTTTACCCAGCGCCTCGGTGGCCGAACGCATGGACTTGAGCATTTCGCTCAAGAACAGCGATTCGAACTCCTGCGCGACCTTGCGCATGTTGCCTTCGCTGTTCTTGTCGGCACCGACCTTGAGCTGGTTAAGCCGGTTCAGGTCGGAGTAAGACCCCGAATCCGCCGTGCTGCTGATCCCGCTCTTGCGCATATCCATGGCCATGGCCTCAGATCACGATCAGGTCGGCTTGCAAGGCGCCGGCCTGTTTCAATGCTTCAAGGATCGCCATCAAGTCGCCGGGCGCTGCGCCCACCTGGTTCACCGCGCGGACAATCTCATCCAGGGTGGTGCCGGGGCCGAACTTGAACATCGGCTTGGCTTCTTGCTGGGCATTCACCCGCGAACGCGGCACCACCGCCGTCTGGCCGTTGGACAATGGCCCTGGCTGGCTGACGATCGGGTCTTCGGTGATGGTCACGGTCAGGCTGCCGTGGGTCACGGCGGCCGGCGAGACCTTGACGTTCTGGCCGATCACGATGGTACCTGTGCGCGAGTTGATGATGACTTTGGCTACAGCCTGGCCTGGGTCGACTTCAAGGTTTTCCAGGATCGACAGATAGTCGACCCGCTGGCTTGGGTCCAGCGGCGCCGTCACGCGGATCGAGCCACCGTCGATGGCCTGGGCCACGCCTGGGCCGAGCATGTCGTTGATCTTGTCGACCACGCGCTTGGCGGTGGTGAAGTCGGAGCGGTTGAGGTTCAGGGTCAGGCTGTTGCCTTGGTTGAAACCACTCGGCACGGTACGTTCAACCGTGGCGCCACCCGGGATACGCCCGGCCGACGGCACGTTGACGGTGATCTTCGAGCCGTCGCGACCTTCGGCGTCAAACCCGCCCACCACCAGGTTGCCTTGGGCGATGGCGTAGACGTTGCCGTCAATACCTTTCAGTGGCGTCATCAGCAAGGTGCCGCCGCGCAGGCTTTTCGAGTTACCAATGGACGACACGGTGATATCCACCACCTGGCCCGGCTTGGAGAACGCTGGCAGGTCGGCGCTGATCGACACCGCCGCGACGTTCTTCAACTGCACGTTGCCCGAGCCCGCCGGCACTTTGATGCCAAACTGCGAGAGCATGTTGTTGAAGGTCTGCAGGGTGAACGGGGTCTGGGTGGTCTGGTCACCCGTACCGTTGAGCCCCACCACCAGGCCATAGCCGATCAACTGGTTGGAACGCACGCCGGAGATGCTGGCGATGTCCTTCAGGCGTTCGGCCTGGGCGACAGCGCTCAAGGAAAGCAGGAGTGCGGCCGCCATCAGCTGTTTGAAGTTCAAAGTGGCCACCTAGAAAGGGAACAGCGGGCTAAGGAAGAAACGGTCGAACCAGCCCGGCTGACTCGCATCAGCAAACGAACCCGTACCCGAGTAGGTAATGCGCGCATCGGCAATGCGTGTCGACGGCACGGTGTTGTCGGTGGAAATGTCATCGGCGCGGACCATGCCGGCAATGCGTACCAGCTCGTCGCCGGTGTTGAGGGTCATCCACTTTTCACCGCGAATGGCGATGATGCCGTTGGGCAATACATCGGCCACGGTCACGGTAATCGAACCGGTCAGGCTGTTGCCCTGCCCCGCCGCGCTCTTGCCATTGGTGGCACGGTCGCCGCTGTAGCCGGCGCTCAGGCTCAAGTCACCACTGCCCAACGGGTTGTTGGTGTTAGGCACGGCACCAAACAACGAGGTCAGGCCGATACCGGTCTTGCTGGTCTTGCCCACCTGGGAGTTGGCGTTCTTGCTGGCCTGAGTCTTCTCGTTCAGGGTGATGGTGATGATGTCACCGACCCGGAACGCCTTGCGGTCGCTGTACAGGTTCTGTTCAAAACCGGCCTGGTAGATCGAGCCATTGTTGGCAGCCGCCGGCAACGGCGTGCGTGGCAACACCGGCGCGTAGTACGGGTCATTGGGTTTTGGCGTCGGGGCGACACAGCCCGCGAGCACGGCAATCCCACTCAATGCCAGAACAGAAACATAGCGATTCATGACCCTTACCTCACGGTGTTGCAGGCGCCCTCAAGAGCGCCCCATAGACTTGATTACAGATTCTGCGTTACGAACGAAAGCATCTGGTCGGCGGTGGAGATCACCTTGGAGTTCATCTCGTACGCGCGCTGGGTGGTGATCATGTTGACCATCTCCTCAACCGTGCTCACGTTGGAGGTTTCCAGGGTGCTTTGCAGCGTGGTGCCGAAACCGTTCAGGCCAGGGGTGCCGATTTGCGGCGCGCCGCTGGAGGCGGTTTCCAGGAACAGGTTGTTGCCCATGGCTTGCAGGCCGGCCGGGTTGATGAAGTCAGCGGTCTGCAGATTGCCGATCACTTGCGACGCGGGGTTGCCGGCCACGGTGATCGACACGGTGCCGTCGTTGCCGACGGTGAAGGTCTTGGCGTCGGCTGGAACGATCACGGCCGGCTCCAGGGCGAAACCGTTGGCGGTCACGATCTGGCCGTTAGAGTCCAGGTGGAAAGTACCGTCACGGGTGTAGGAGGTGGTGCCGTCCGGTTGCAGGATCTGGAAGAAACCGCGGCCGTTGATGGCCATGTCCAGCGGCTGGCCGGTTTGCTGCAGGTTACCGGCGCTGAAGTTCTTCTGGGTGCCGACGATCTGCACACCGGTACCCAATTGCAGGCCCGACGGCAGTTCGCTGTCCTGGGTCGACTGGGCGCCTGGCTGCTTCTTGATCTGATAGAGCAAGTCCTGGAACTCGGCACGGTCACGTTTGAAACCCGTGGTCGACACGTTGGCCAGGTTGTTGGAAATGGTGGTCAGGTTGGTGTCCTGGGCGGACAGGCCTGTTTTGGCAACCCATAGAGCCGGAAGCATGCTGTTCTCCTTCGTGCGCCTGTTTGTTGGCGCTGCGCCGCAAAATTAGTGTGTTGGATCAGCTCATCTGCATGACGCGCGTCATGGCCTGATCGTCTTCTTTAGCGCTGTTCATCATCTTGATGTGCAGCTCGAACTGCTTGGAAAGCGCCAGCACCGCAGTCATTTCTTCCACGGCATTGACGTTGCTCGCCTGCAGGAAGCCCGAGGTCAGCTTGACGTTCGCGTCGGCCTGGGCCGGCTGGCCATCCTTGGTATGGATGGTGCCGTCGAGGCCCTTATTCATGTTCTTCAGGTCCGGCTGGACCAGCTTGATGCGGTCCACTTCAGCCATCACCCGCGGGCCTTCGCCCATGGCGCGGATGCTGATGGTGCCGTCGGAACCCACTTCGATTTTCTGCTGGGGCGGCACGGCAATCGGGCCACCATTGCCCATGATCGGCATACCGTTGCCGGCGCGCAGCACGCCCAATGCATCAACGTTCATGCTGGCGCTGCGCACGTAGGCTTCGCTGCCATCAGGGGTCTGCACGGCCATCCAGCCGTCGCCGTTGACGGCCACGTCCAGGTCACGACCGGTCTCGATCATTGCGCCAGGGGTGAAGTCGGTGGCCGGACGCTCAGTCATGGCAAACGCCCGCGCCGGAAAGCTGTCGCCGAACACCGGCATCGAACGCGCCTGCTCCAGGTCACGTTGGAAACCATTGGTGGAAATGTTCGCCAGGTTGTTGGCATGGGCCTTCTGCGCCAGAGCATTCTGGCTGGCGCCGGTCATTGCCACATAAAGGTACTTGTCCACGCTTCTTCCTCTTTCTGACGGACGCTTGCCGCCCACCGCTGTACTGATGAGGCTTAAGCAATTTGCGAACCAACTTTTGAAAAGAGGGAGAAGTGCAGGCGGGGCGGGGGTTTGCCGTGAGGTGGGGGGATTTCAGGGTTGAGCGTGAGTCGAAAAAACGGCGGACTACTGCCGCCTGCGGCAAGCCCCCTGCCACATTGGGTTATTTATCAGCCTTCAGGATTTCGTAATCGCGCAGCTTATTGGCGATGGTGGTGTGCGACACCCCCAGACGCTTGCCCATCTGCCGACTGCTGGGATGCTCGGCATACAAAGCTTCCAGTACCGCCTTCTCAAATCGCCCGACAATCTCATCCAGGCCACCCTCCAGCGAAAAATCGCCAAGCGGCTGACGCACGCCATAATCCGGCAACCGGATATGCTCGGCCTTGACCGTCCCGCCGTCGCACAACGACACCGCCTGGAACAGCACGTTTTCCAACTGCCGCACGTTGCCTGGCCAGTGGTAGTGACTCAGGCGCTCCATCGCGGCGGGCGCCAACCTGGGCAGCGGGCAACCGATCTGCCGGCTGGCCTGGTCGAGAAAGTGCTCGACCAACGGCGCCAGGCCATCGAGGCATTCGCGCAATGGCGGGATATGCAGGGACAGCACATTGAGGCGGTGGTAGAGGTCCTGGCGGAATTCGCCACGGGCGCACAGCTCGGACAAATCCACTTGGGTGGCGCAGATCACCCGCACATCCAGGTACACCTCTTCATCGCTGCCGACGCGACGGAAGCAGCCGTCCTGCAAAAAGCGCAGCAGCTTCACCTGCAAGCGCGCACTCATTTCCCCCACACCGTCGAGAAACAACGTACCGCCCGCCGTCAGCTCCAGCAGGCCCAGCTTGCCTTCAGCCCTGGCCCCCTCGAAGGCGCCAGGGCCGTAGCCGAACAACTCGGTCTCGGCCATCGACTCAGGCAGGCCGGCGCAGTTGAGCGCCATCAACGGTGATTGCCCACGCGGGCTGGCCAGGTGACAGGCCCGCGCCAGCAGCTCCTTGCCAGTGCCGGTTTCGCCTTCTATTAATAGAGGCGCATCCAGCGGCGCCATGCGTCGGGCTTCACGCACTACGGCGGCCATGACTTTGGAGCTCTGGAAGATACTGTCAAAGCCGCGCAGCTCCTGCTTGCGCACGTTGTAGATGCGCTCACCGACGCGGTCGGCGCGGTGCAGGGTCAGCACAGCGCCGGCCATGGCTTCGCTGTCGTCATGCTCGGAGGATTGCAGCGGTGCGATGTCCGCCAGAAACACGTCGCCCTTGACCTTGACCCGCAGGCCGTTGATCCGCGACTTGCTCGCGCGCACCAGCTCCGGCAAGTCAAAGTCCTCGGCGTAGCGCGACAACGGAATGCCCGGCACCTCATCCACCCGCACCCCGAGCAACTGCGCCGCGGCGCGGTTGGCAGCGACGATGGAACCGCCCATGTCGATGGACAGCACCGGAAACTCCAGGGCACCCAGCAGTGCATTGAGCTCCATATGCCGGCGCTCGCTGGGCATCAGCCCTACCCTCTTTACGCCAAACACCCCGGCAATCGCCTCGAATTGCGGGCGCAGCGCCTGGAACTGCATGTTCACCAGATTCGGACAAAACAGGTAGATGGCATTGCCATGCTCACCGCCGACCTCGCCCTTGGCGACGTTGACGCCGTATTCCACCAGCAGGTTGAGGATGTCCCGCAGGATGCCGATGCGATTCTGGCAGTGCACTTTGATACGCATGAAGAGGCCCGAAAAGTGGGGAGGCGCCGCGTCTTTTTGTCGCTGGGCGCAGATAGTCGTCAAGATTATGTGACAGCCACAGCGACTTTCCCAGCCCAATGCAGCGGTCAACCTCACAAGCGTAACGAATAGTTTACGAAAAGCAGTAAATTTTCCTACATCGAGGCGTTTTAAACAGATGGAATCTGGCCCCGCACGGGTTATCAATAGGCTCATCGCAGGACATAACAAGAACGAATGCCTAGCAGGAGAGCCGTATGAAGCAGACGCAGTACGTGGCCCGCGAGCCCGATGCGCAAGGTTTTATCCACTACCCGCCGGAAGAACACGCGGTGTGGAACACCCTGATCACTCGCCAGTTGAAAGTGATCGAGGGTCGCGCCTGCCAGGAATACCTGGACGGCATCGATAAACTCGACCTGCCCCACGATCGCATCCCGCAACTGGGCGAAATCAACAAAGTGCTGGCCGACACCACCGGCTGGCAGGTAGCCCGTGTGCCGGCGCTGATCCCCTTCCAGACCTTCTTCGAATTGCTCGCCAGCAAGCAGTTTCCAGTGGCGACCTTTATCCGCACCCGCGAAGAACTGGACTACCTGCAAGAGCCGGATATTTTCCACGAGATCTTCGGCCACTGCCCGTTGCTGACCAACCCCTGGTTCGCCGAATTCACCCACACCTACGGCAAGCTCGGCCTGGCGGCCACCAAGGAGCAACGGGTGTACCTGGCGCGCCTGTACTGGATGACCATCGAATTCGGTCTGGTGGACACCCCCGAAGGTCGACGCATCTACGGTGGCGGCATTCTGTCGTCGCCCAAGGAAACGGTGTACAGCCTGTCGTCCGAGCCCGAACACCAGGTGTTCGACCCGCTGGAAGCCATGCGTACGCCGTACCGCATCGACATCCTGCAACCGCTGTACTTCGTGCTGCCCAATCTGAAGCGCCTGTTTGAAGTGGCACAGGAGGACATCATGGGCATGGTCGAGCGCGGCATGCAGTTGGGTCTGCACGCGCCGAAGTTTCCACCGAAACCCAAAGCGGCTTGAACCTTACATCTTCAGGCCAGGTGAGTCTGTTCCCTGGCCGCGCGTTGCTTTAGGGTGACGCTACTGATCTTCAAACACTCGAATTCAGGACACCATCATGACCACCTTGAACCAAGCCCATTGCGAAGCCTGCCGCGCCGATGCCCCGCAAGTCAGCGACGAAGAACTGCCGGTACTGCTCAAGCAGATCCCTGACTGGAACATCGAAGTGCGCGACGGCGTGATGCAACTGGAAAAGGTTTTCCTGTTCAAGAACTTCAAATTCGCCCTGGCGTTCACCAACGCCATGGGTGAAATCTCCGAAGCCGAAGGCCATCACCCAGGCCTGCTCACCGAGTGGGGCAAGGTCACCGTGACCTGGTGGAGCCACTCCATCAAGGGCCTGCATCGCAACGACTTCATCATGGCCGCGCGCACCGACGAAGTGGCCAAGGACGCCGAGGGCCGCAAGTAATGCACTTCGATGCCATTGGTCGCGTGCCCGGCGACCCGATCCTCGGGCTGATGGACCTGTACGCCCAGGACGCCAACCCGAACAAATTCGACCTGGGCGTGGGCGTTTACAAGGATGACCAGGGCCTGACGCCGATCCCGCACTCGGTGAAGTTGGCCGAGCAGCGCCTGGTGGACACACAGACCACCAAGACCTACATCGGCGGCCACGGCAATGCCGCGTTCGGCAAGCTGATCAGCGAGCTGGTGCTCGGCGCCGACTCCCCGCTGCTGCGCGACCGGCGTGCCGGCGCCACCCAGACCCCAGGCGGCACCGGTGCCCTGCGTTTGAGCGCCGATTTTATCGCGCAAAACCTGCCGGGCCGTGGCGTATGGCTGAGCAACCCGACCTGGCCGATCCACGAAACCATCTTCGCCAAGGCCGGCCTCCAGGTCAGTCATTACCCCTACGTGGGCGCTGACAATCGCCTGGACGTGGCGGCGATGCTCGCCAGCTTGTCCAGCGTGCCCCAGGGCGATGTCGTGCTGCTGCATGCCTGCTGCCACAACCCGACCGGGTTCGACCTGTCCCAGGATGACTGGCGCCGGGTGCTGCAGATCGTGCGCGAGCGCCAGTTGCTGCCACTGATCGACTTCGCCTATCAAGGCTTTGGCGACGGCCTGGAACAGGACGCCTGGGCGGTCCGGCTATTTGCGGCCGAGTTGCCGGAAGTGCTGGTCACCAGCTCCTGCTCGAAAAACTTCGGCTTGTACAGCGACCGTGTCGGCGCGCTGATCGTCTGCGCGGCGGATGCCGAGAAACTGACAGACGTGCGCAGCCAACTGGCGAACACAGCGCGCAACCTGTGGTCGACGCCGCCGGACCATGGTGCCGCAGTGGTGGCGACCATCCTCGGCGATGCAGGGCTGAAAAAGCAGTGGAGCGACGAGGTTGAAGCCATGCGCTCGCGGATCGCACACCTGCGCTCCGGCTTGGTGGAGGCGTTGGCGCCACACGGCCTATCGGAGCGTTTTGCGCATATCGGCGCGCAGCGTGGGATGTTTTCCTATACCGGCTTGAGTGCCGAGCAGGTGAAGCAACTGCGTGAGAAGCACAGTGTGTATATGGTGAGTTCGGGAAGGGCTAACGTGGCCGGGATTGATGCCACGCGGTTGACGCTGCTGGCCGAAGCCATCGCCGACGTTTCCCGCTGACGAAACCCGGAATAAATGTGGGAGGGGGCTTGCCCCCTCCCACATTTGGCTTGTGTGCAACTTCAGCCGGCGACCATCTCGGCCTTGAGCTGCGCCTCTTTTGCCTGCGCATCCGCCAACCGATACAACTCGATACTCCCATCCCAGTGCTCGATCAACGCCGTGCATGACTCCACCCAATCCCCGCAATTGAGGTAATCCACCTCGCCCACCTTGCGAATCTCCGCATGGTGAATATGCCCGCACACCACTCCATGCAACTCGCGTTTGGTCACCTCGTGGGCGATGGCTTCTTCGAAATCGCTGATGAAGTTCACCGCCGTCTTGACCTTGTGCTTGAGGTACGCCGACAGCGACCAATAGCCATAGCCATAGCGCGCGCGCCAATGGTTCAGCCAGCGGTTGAGCGTGAGGGTGAATTCGTAGGCCGAATCGCCGAGGAACGCCAGCCAGCGGTGATAGCGGGTGATCACGTCGAACTGGTCGCCGTGGATCACCAACAGATGCCGACCATCGGCCGTCACGTGAACGGCTTCGTCCACCAGCTGGATATTGCCCAGGATCAGTTTGGAATAACGGCGCAGGAATTCGTCATGGTTACCGGTGACATAGATGACCTCGGTGCCGCGCTTGGCCATGGTCAGCAGGCGACGGATCACGTTGGTGTGGGCCTGGGGCCAATACATGCCGCCACGCAGTTTCCAGCCGTCAATGATGTCGCCGACCAGGTAGACCTTGTCGGCGTGATAGCCCTTGAGAAATTGCGACAGATGCTCAGCCTGGCAATCCCGGGTGCCCAGGTGCACATCGGAAATCCACAGGGTACGCACCCGTTGCTTGCGGCTGGGCTTGGTGAACTCGGCACTGGTCATGGGCATCCCTCGACGGTGTTTTCGCGAGCTTGCGCCCTGGCGATTAATAGCCCATGACAACTGTGCGTCAGTCTGATGACAGCGCCTGCCGGCCGCAAAGCGTTGTAGACTGCCGGCTTGCCGCCCCGGAGATCACTATGGGACCCGCCCTCACCCTGCGCCATTACCTCGAAGCGCCCCTCGCCCACAGCCATGATCATGCGCAGTTGGTGTTCGGCCTGTCCGGGCACCTGGACCTGGAAGTCGATGGGCGTGGCAGCCAGGTCCGCGAAAGCAGCGTGATGGTGCTGCCCTTCTCGGCCCACCATGCGTGCGGCAGCCGTGATGGCAGCCGGTGCCTGGTGCTGGATGTGCCCACCGAGCATTGGGTGCTGCAATCGCTGGGCGAACATGCCGACGCCAGCCGCCGCCTGCTCGACCAACCGGCGCGGCTGGCCCTGGATACGCGGCAGAGCCAGTTGGTGCAATGGCTGGCGCAAAGCCCGGTGCATGACCCGCTGATCGTCCAGCAAGGGGCGGTGCTGTTGCTGGCCAGCCTCAATCATCCCCAGGCCCAACCCCTGCCGGGACGGCGCCTGCCGTACGCGGCGTTCAATGCGCACATCGAGCGCCACCTTGCGCACCCGCTGCAGGTGGCGGACCTGGCGCGTATCGCCGACCTGTCGGTGGCACGTTTACACGCACGCTTTATCGCCGAATGCGGGCAAACGCCGATGGACTACATCCGCAGCCGTCGCCTGCAGATGGCCTTGGACCTGCTGCGCAAAACGCCGCTACCCATCGGTGAAGTCGCCGATCGCGTCGGCTACACCTCGCAAAGCGCCTTTGCCGCCGCGATGCTGCGTGAGTTCGGCGCATCACCGGGGGCATTGCGCCGCAACGCGTAGGAAGAGTCCTGCGATAAAAAACGCGAGCCGCACGACAGACATCCACACCGGCGACCCACTAGACTGCGCACTTGCCACCCGCTTGTCTCAAGGATCGCAATGACTCCCCGCTCAGCCCTCGGCGCCCTGCATATCGGCGCATTGATGTTTGGCCTTACCGGCGTATTCGGCAAACTCGCGGCCGCTTCGCCGGCCATCATCGTGTTTGGTCGCGCGGTGTTTGCCGTGGTGGCTCTTGCGGTGTTTGCCCGGTTCGCCAGCAACACGGCGTGGAAGACACTGGAACTGCGCGACTGGCGCCGGCTGCTGGTGAGCGGCGTGTTGCTGGCAGCGCACTGGGTGACCTTCTTTATCGCCGTCAAGGTGGCCGGCGTGGCCGTCGCGACACTGGGCTTCACCGCGTTCCCGGCGTTTACCGTGATCCTCGAAGGGTTGATTTTCCGCGAGCGGATCCGCCCCAACGAAATCGTGCTGGTGGTGCTGGTCAGCGTCGGGCTGGTGCTGGTCACCCCAGACTTCAACCTCGCCAGCGAAGCCACTGGCGGCTTGCTCTGGGGGATCGCCTCGGGGCTGTTGTTTTCACTGTTATCGCTGAACAACCGCGCCAGCTCCGGCCGCATCCCCGCAGTGCAGGCGGCGTTGTGCCAGAACGTGGTGGTCGCTGTTTGCCTGTTGCCGGTGGCGGCACCGGGGCTGACCGAAGTACGGGCAATCGACTGGCTGTGGATCGGCTTGCTCGGCGTGTTCTGCACCGGCCTGGCCCACAGCCTGTTTGTCGCCAGCCTCGCGGTGATCAAGGCACGCACCGCCTCGGTGGTGTTCGCCATGGAGCCGGTCTACGGCATCACCGCCGCCTGGCTGCTGTTTGCCGAAACGCCGACGCTGCGCATGCTGCTGGGTGGCGCGCTGATCATCGTCGCCATTGTGCTGTCGGGGTTGATGGGCAGCGCCAGCCAGGCCAAACAGCCCACTGCAACGGCCTGATCTATACTTTCAATATCCGCAACAGTCAGCAGTCGTTCAACGGATAACCGACAGCTCGACGACAGCCAGGGTGTGTTCTGAAGTTGCTGCAAGCGAGTGGTCACAACCTCAACGCGATGCGGGAGCTTTACCATGGAAATGCTCATCAGCTTATTGGTACAGATCATCAGCGGGGCGGTCGGCGGCAACGTCGCCGGCATGACCAAACAGAGCCTCGGGACCGGGCTCAATACACTGATCGGTGGTGTCGGCGGACTGGTGTTGGGTCAGGTCGCCGCGGCATTCACGGGCACCTCGGGCGGTGAAGCGCTGGATGTAGCGGCAGTTGGCAGCAACATTGTGGGGGGTGGGATAGGCGGCCTCATACTGACGTGGCTGGTTGGCTTCATCAAACACAAGATGGCCGCCAAATAGGGCTGCACTAGAGGGTCACCGCCCCTAATAAGGCGGTGACTTTCACTGCGTACGGTCGTTGTGCCCCAGGTCACGCTGCGGGTCGATCCTGTCGCGTACGCGCTGCTTGAGCACCTTGGCTTCGGGGAAACCACCGTCCGCCTTGCGTTCCCAGATCTGCACGCCATCGCAGGTGATGCGAAACGCGCCGCCGGTGGCCGGCTCGAGTGAGACCTTGCCCAGGTCATCGGCAAATGTACTCAACAGCTCCTGCGCCAGCCACGCGGCGCGCAGCAGCCACTGGCACTGGGTGCAATAGGTGATGACGATCTCGGGTTTGCTTGTGGACATAACTTGAGAAGCTCCTGGCATAACGGGCTCGGCGGATCGAGTGGCTATAATACCGGCCTTTATCGCCCAGCCCCGAGATTCCTGATGCGCCGCCTGCTGTCCTGCCTGTTGCTGTGCCTGCTCCCTCTGCTTGCCGACGCCATTGAAGCGCCCCGCCCGAAAATCGGCCTGGTGCTGTCCGGCGGCGCCGCCCGTGGCCTGGCCCATATCGGCGTGCTCAAGGCGCTGGAAGAGCAAGGTATCCAGATCGACGCGATTGCCGGCACCAGCATGGGCGCGGTGATCGGAGGGCTGTATGCGTCGGGCTACAAGATCGATGAGCTGGAAAAACTGGCGCTGAGTATCGACTGGCAACAGGCCTTGTCCGACGCACCACCCCGCGAAGACGTACCGTTCCGACGCAAGCAGGATGACCGGGACTTCCTGGTCAAGCAGAAACTCAGCTTCCGCGACGACGGCAGCCTGGGCCTGCCACTGGGTGTGATCCAGGGCCAGAACCTGGCGCTGCTGCTGGAAAGCATGTTCGCCCACACCAGCAACACGCGCAATTTCGACAAGCTGCCTATCCCCTTCCGCGCGGTGGCCACCGATATCACCACCGGTGAAAAGGTGGTGTTCCACAAGGGCCACCTGCCCCAGGTGATCCGCGCCAGCATGTCGATCCCGGCGGTATTCGCCCCGGTGGAACTGGACGGCCGGCTGCTAGTGGACGGCGGCATGACCGACAACATCCCGCTGGATGTGGCGCGGGAGATGGGCGTGGACAGCGCCATTGTCGTGGACATCGGCACCCCGCTGCGTTCGCGCAAGCAACTGGCCACGGTGGTGGATGTGCTCAACCAGTCCATCACCCTGATGACCCGCCGCAATTCCGAGGAACAACTCAAGGACCTGCACCCCAAGGACGTTCTGATCCAGCCGCCCCTCGCCGCCTATGGCGTGACCGACTTCGGCCGCGCCAAGGACATGATCGACGCCGGCTACCGCGCCACCCGCGCCCTTGACGTACGCCTGGCCCACCTGCGCCCTGCCGAGCCGGTCGACCCGCAATTGGTGGCCGCCCGCACACCGGGCGAACGCACCCCGGTGATCACCGCGATCAGCGTAGAGAACGATTCGAAAGTCAGCGACGACGTGATCCGCTACTACATTCGCCAGCCCCTGGGCGAGCCGCTCAACCTGGGCCGCCTGCAAACCGACATGGGCACCCTGTACGGCCTGGATTATTTCGAGCAGGTGCAATACCGCGTGGTCAAGAAAGGCCAGGACAACACCCTGGTAATCAGCGCGCGGGGCAAGCGCAGCGGCACCGATTACCTGCGCCTGGGCCTGAACTTGTCGGATGACATGCGCGGCGACAGCGCCTTCAACCTCGGCGCCAGCTACCGCATGAATGGCATCAACCGGCTCGGTGCGGAATGGCTGACGCGGGTGCAGATCGGTGACCGCCAGGAGCTGTACAGCGAGTTCTACCAGCCGATGGACACCGGCTCGCGCTACTTTGTCGCACCGTACATCAGGGCCCAGGCGCAGAACGTCGAGCTGACCCTGGACAACGACCCGATCTCCGAATACCGCCTGGAGCGCTACGGTTTCGGCTTGAACGTCGGGCGGCAGATCGGCAACAGCGGCGAGATCCGCTTCGGCGTCGGCGAAGCCTGGGGCAAGGCGGATGTGCGCATCGGCGACCGGGATTCGCCCAGTGTGAGTTTCAGCGAAGGGTTCTATGAATTGAAATACTCCTTCGACTCCCTGGACAACGTGTACTTCCCCCACAGCGGCGAAGACATCGGCCTGGCCTTGCGCGAATTCGAACCTGGGCTGGGCTCGGACCAGCGCTACCGCCAATGGGAGTTCAAGCTCGACAAAGCCATGAGCCACGGCCCGGACACCCTGGTGCTGGGTGGACGCTACGGGCGCACCCTGGATGATTCGGATGTGGTGATTTCAAGCTTCCTGCTGGGGGGCGCGCGGCAGCTCTCAGGCTTCCGCCAGGATGCGATCTCGGGGCAGAACATCAGCCTGATGCGGGCGGTGTACTACCGCAGGCTCACGCCTCGCTCGTACTTGCCGCTGGATTTCCCGCTGTACCTGGGTGCGTCACTGGAGCGCGGCCGGGCATGGAACAACGACAATGAATTCGACAGCGGCTATATCAATGCGGCGAGTATCTTCCTGGGGTTCGATACGCCGTTGGGGCCGCTGAACTTCAGCTATGGGTTCAACGATGATAACCAGAAGGCGGTGTATCTGAACCTGGGGCAGACGTTTTAGCGTTTTGCACAGAACCCGATTGTGTAGAGCGGCGCTGTTGTGGCGAGCGGGCTTGCCCCGCGCTGGGGTGCGCAGCGGCCCCAAAAACAGACGACTGATTTCTAACTGAAAAAACGCGGTGACTTTAGTGGGGCTGCTTCGCAGCCCAACGCGGGGCAAGCCCGCTCACCACAACAGCCCTACTCACCACAGTAAGACAGCACAGTGGTTTCTTCAGGACTTTTCCAGATTCGCCAGGATGTGCCCATGCACGCGCATGCACACGCTCAAGTCGGCTTCGTCTACCCCCACAAACAGTTCGTGGCGCAGGGCGGTGGCGATGGTTTCGATTTGTTCGATCAAGGGCCGGGCGGTATCACACAGCACGATGCGCTTGGCACGACGGTCTTCCACCACGGCCTGGCGTTGCACCAGGCCTTGGCCTTCGAGGCTGTCCAGCAGGCGAGCCAGTGTCGGCCCTTCAACACCAACGCTTTGCGCCAGCTCACGCTGGGTGGGTGCTTCTTCAAAACGAGCCAAGTGCAGCAGAACCAGCCAGCGCGCCTGGGATAAACCAAGCCCCGCCAAACGGCGGTCCAGCTCGGCGCGCCACCCACGGGACATTTGCGCCAGCTGCATGCCAAAACGATGTTGATCGGTTAACGACATAAAAAACTCAATGTTTAGACTGAAAATAAAGTGTGGCTAATTATTAGTCAGCTAAGCATGAGCTTTGCCCGTAGGCAAGAGTTGCTATGTACTGATTCGTTACATTGTCGTAATTGGCACACTAAATTTCGAATTCGGACTGCAAAGCCGCGCGCACGCAGTACAAAACCCCCTCTGGAACACGCCCGGTGAACAGCGGCGCTATCTCCGCAACAGGTGGCAATTCGCCCTCTCCGTCGAGGAACGCATCCTGGATTTCGCCGAGCAGATCCTCCGGTAAATCAAGGGCTTGCTCCAACGACAATTGCTGCTTGCCGATGGATTCGGCAAGCAAGGTGTAGACGTTTTTTTCTGAACATTGCAGTTGACCGGCGATCTGCATCGGGGTCATGCCGGCGCGTGCCAGGCTGATCAGTTCGTGGCGGATATCAGCGACCTCCTTCGGCGCTTCGGCCTGGCCGCCGAGCAC
This sequence comes from Pseudomonas sp. FBCC-B1565, assembly GCF_059133265.1. Taxonomy (NCBI): domain Bacteria; kingdom Pseudomonadati; phylum Pseudomonadota; class Gammaproteobacteria; order Pseudomonadales; family Pseudomonadaceae; genus Pseudomonas; species Pseudomonas sp. FBCC-B1565. The sequence continues at coordinate 1,806,731 of NZ_CP101438.1, read as the reverse complement.
TTCGAGGAACGCCTGGCCGTAACGCTCCAACTTGCGCGCACCCACGCCGCTGACCCGCGCCATCTCGGCCATGGTGGTGGGTTGTTCGCGCAACATTTCCAACAGCGTCGAGTCGGGGAAAATGACGTACGGCGGCACGCTGTGTTCCTGTGCCAGTTTGCGCCGCAGGGTGCGCAAAGCTTCCCACTGCTCGCGCTCCTCGCCACGCACCAGTTGGCTGGCCTGACTGGTGCTGGTCTTGGCGGTGGTCTGCGGCTTGAGGTCGCGGCGCAACTCCAGGCTGACCTCACCCTTGAGCAACGGCCGGCAACTGTCATTCAAGCGAAGGCCGCCGAAGCCTTCGATATCGATGTCCACTAGGCCGCGCGCAACCATCTGTCGGAACAACGAGCGCCACTCGCCTTCTGCGCGGGCCTTGCCGACGCCATACACCGAAAGTTTCTCGTGGCCAAAGCTGCGCACTTTCTCGTTGTCCTTGCCCAGCAAGACATCCACCAAGTGGCCCACGCCATAACGCTGACCGGTGCGGTAGATGGCGGACAAGCCCTGGCGCGCCGGCTCGGTGGCATCCCAGGTCTGCACGCCGTCGACACAGTTATCGCAATGACCGCAGGGTTCGGGCATGTCTTCATCGAAGTACGCCAGCAAGGTCTGGCGCCGGCAGCGGGTTTCCTCACACAGCGAGAGCATCGCGTCGAGCTTGTGCTGTTCCAGGCGCTTGTGACGCTCGTCGCCCTCGGAGTTCTGCAGCATCTGCTTGAGCATCACCACGTCCTGCAGGCCATAGACCATCCAGGCATCCGCCGGCAGGCCATCACGGCCGGCGCGACCGGTTTCCTGGTAGTACGCCTCGAGGGATTTGGGCAAGTCCATGTGCGCCACGAAGCGCACGTTGGATTTGTCGATGCCCATGCCGAACGCGATGGTGGCCACCATGATCAGGCCTTCCTCGTTGAGGAAACGCTTCTGGTGCGCCGAACGCGTTTCGTTGGGCAGGCCGGCGTGGTACGGCAACGCCGGGTAACCTTGCTCGCAGAGGAATGCGGCGACTTCATCGACTTTCTTGCGCGACAGGCAATAAACGATGCCCGCATCGCTGCGCCGTTCGGAGAGAAACGCCAGCAACTGCTTGCGCGGCTGTTCCTTGGGCACGATGCGATAGAAGATATTCGGTCGGTCGAAGCTTGAGAGGAAGCGCTCAGCGTTCTGCAGATGCAGGCGCTCGACGATTTCTTCGCGGGTGCGCTTGTCGGCAGTCGCGGTCAACGCAATGCGCGGCACATCGGGAAACAGCTCCGCCAACTGGCCGAGTTGCAGGTACTCGCGGCGGAAGTCATGGCCCCATTGCGATACGCAGTGGGCTTCGTCGATGGCGAACAGGGCGATTTCCAGGCTCTGCAAAAACGCCAGCATGCGCGGCTGTACCAGGCGCTCGGGCGCCAGATAGAGCATCTTCACTTCACCGCGCTTGATGCGAGCGGCCAGGTCACGCTGCTGTTCGGCACTGAGGGTAGAATTCAACGATGCGGCGGCGACACCCAGCTCTTCCAGGGTTGCCACCTGGTCGTCCATCAATGCAATCAAAGGCGATACCACCACCGCCAAGCCATTGCGCAACAGTGCCGGCACCTGGAAACACAAGGACTTGCCGCCACCGGTAGGCATCAGGACCAGTGCGTCACCGCCACTGGCCACGCGCTCAATGATCGCACCCTGGCGGCCACGAAAACTGTCGTAGCCGAAGATGTCCTTGAGGACGCGTTGAGCCTGCTCGAGCATGTAAAACTCCAAAATGGTGCCGAAATCCCTCTGTACAGGCTGGCCGAAAAAACACGCTTTCACGGGAAATAATCCGTAAGCGAAGTTTTCGCGGGCTGGCGCTTGGCCTGCAAGGGCATCACAAAACGCGGCAGTATACCCGAGCGATCCCCGGCAAAGGGCATCACTGACGAATAGCGGCCGCGATCTAAAATGCCGTGCGGCTGGCCTGGGCGCTCAAGAAAGCCTAGAATTCAGCATCGTTTATTCCCAAGGTAACTCTTCAATGTCCTTCGCTGAGCAACTAACCCGCCTGCAAGCCTTCCTCGACGCCGATGAGCTGCATGACGAGGCGCTGGACTACGTGGCCGCCCACGGCTACCTGACCGCCTTGTCGATCTGCTCCGAGGTCGTGCCTGACCGTGAATGGATCGATGCGCTGTTCGCCGAAGAGCCGCACTACACCGACGCCGCCCAACGCGAAGAAATCGAAGCCACCCTGCTGGCCCTCAAGGCCCACATCGGTCGCCAACTGGCCTCCGACGAAGAGTTCGAGCTGCCGTGCGAACTGGACCTTGGCGAAGAGCCGGATGATTCCGACCTGCGCGGCTGGTGCATTGGCTTCATGGAAGGCGTGTTCCTGCGTGAAGCCGCCTGGTTCGAAACCGCCGAGGAAGAAGTCAGCGAAATGCTGCTGCCGATCATGGTCGGTTCGGGTCTGTTCGACGACCAGCCGGAGTTCTCCGACATCGCCGCCGACGCCAACCTGATGGACGACATGATCGTGCAGATCCCGGAAGCCCTCACCGCGCTGTACCTGCTGTGCAACGCCCCTGACGAAAAGCCGGCGATCCTCAAGCCACGTCACCACTGAGTCGCTTGCCCGTGACACCCATGGGCAACCGTCCGCTGCTCCTGCGCTACCTGCTGCTGGCCATTGGTTGGTTGAGCGTAGCGCTGGGGGTGATCGGCATTTTCCTACCGGTATTGCCGACCACGCCCTTCCTGCTGCTCGCCGCCGCCTGCTTCGCCCGAAGCTCCCCACGTTTCTACCACTGGTTGGTGCAGCACCCGCGCCTTGGCCCGTGGATCCGTGATTACCTGGACGGCAACGGCATCCCGCTCAAAGGCAAGGTCTACGCCATCGGCTTGATGTGGCTGAGCATCGGCGTGTCCTGCTATTTAGTGCCATTACCGTGGGCGCGCGGCTTCATGCTGACCAGCGCCGTGCTGGTGACAATCTACATCCTGCGCCAGAAAACCCTGCCACCGCGCTGAATGACCTGCGACATTCGATCCCACACGACCTTGGTCGACACTGACTAACCCCAAGCATCATGCGAGACTGTCCAACCGGGCCTGGAATGCCCGGGTGTTCCTATGCTCGGAGTTACCATGTCGCTGTCCAGCGGGCTGATCGCCGCCGTTGCCCTGGCCTATATGGCCATTATGTTTGCCATCGCCTTCTACGGAGACCGCCGCCGTGCGCCACTGCCGCCGCGCATGCGTGCCTGGGTGTACAGCCTGTCGCTGGCGGTTTATTGCACCAGTTGGACCTTCTTTGGCGCCGTAGGCCAGGCCGCCGAACAGCTGTGGGCGTTTTTACCGATCTACCTGGGACCGGTGCTGCTGCTGGTGCTGGCACCCTGGGTGCTGCAGAAGATGATTCTGATCAGCAAGCAGGAAAACATCACCTCCATCGCCGACTTCATTGCCGCGCGCTATGGCAAATCCCAATCGCTGGCGGTGGTGGTCGCACTCATCTGCCTGGTCGGCGTATTGCCCTATATCGCCCTGCAGCTCAAAGGCATCGTGCTCGGGGTGAACCTGTTGATCGGCGCTGGGGCCGACACCACCGGCACCCGCGCCCAGGACACCGCGCTGATCGTGTCGCTGGTGCTGGCACTGTTCACCATCGTATTTGGTACGCGCAACCTCGACGCGACGGAGCACCACCGTGGCATGGTGCTGGCGATTGCGTTTGAATCGCTGGTCAAGCTGTTCGCGTTTCTGGCGGTGGGCGCGTTTGTGACCTACGGCCTGTACGACGGTTTCGGCGATTTGTTCAGCCAGGCCATGCTGGCACCACGCCTGGAGGAGTTCTGGAAGGAGACCGTCAACTGGCCGTCGATGGTGGTGCAGACCGGCGTGGCGATGATGGCGATCATCTGCCTGCCTCGGCAGTTTCATGTCACGGTGGTGGAAAACATCGACCCTCAGGACCTGCGCCTGGCCAAATGGGTGTTCCCCGCCTACCTGATTCTGGCCGCACTGTTTGTAGTACCGATCGCCTTGGGCGGCAAGATGATGCTGCCGGGCTCGGTGCTGCCAGACTCCTACGTAATCAGCCTGCCCATGGCCGAAGCCCATCCGGCGCTGGCGGTACTAGCCTTTATCGGCGGTGCCTCGGCAGCCACCGGCATGGTGATCGTGGCAAGCATCGCCTTGTCGACCATGGTCTCCAACGACATGCTGCTGCCGTGGTTGCTGCGCCGCTCCAGCGCCGAGCGCCCGTTCGAAGTGTTCCGCCACTGGATGCTGTCGGTACGCCGGGTCAGCATCGTGATCATCCTGTTGCTGGCCTACGTCAGTTACCGCCTGCTGGGCTCGTCCGCCAGCCTGGCAACCATCGGCCAGATCGCCTTTGCCGCCGTGACCCAGCTGGCACCGGCGATGCTCGGCGCGCTGTATTGGAAGCAGGCCAACCGACGCGGCGTATTTGCCGGGCTGGCAGCGGGCACTTTCCTGTGGTTCTACACCTTGGTCCTACCGGTAACGGCGAAAAGCCTGGGCTGGTCCCTCAGCCTTTTCCCAGGACTGACGTGGATGCATTCCCACCCACTGGGTCTATCCGTCACGTCGTTGACCTTGGGTACCGTGTTTTCTCTGGCAGGTAACTTCACGCTGTTCGTGTGGGTGTCGATGCTGTCGCGCACGCGGGTTTCCGAACACTGGCAAGCCGGACGTTTTATTGGCCAGGAAATCAGCCAACGCGCCAGCGCCCGCTCGATGCTATCGGTGCAGATCAGTGATTTGCTCAGCCTGGCCGCGCGCTTTGTGGGTGAAGAACGCGCCCAGCAGAGTTTTATCCGCTTCGCCTATCGCCAGGGCAAAGGCTTCAACCCCAACCAGAATGCCGACAACGACTGGATCGCGCACACCGAGCGCTTGCTGGCTGGCGTACTCGGGGCGTCCTCGACCCGCGCAGTGGTGAAAGCTGCCATCGAAGGGCGCGAAATGCAGCTGGAGGACGTCGTACGCATCGCCGACGAAGCGTCGGAAGTGCTGCAGTTCAACCGCGCATTGCTGCAAGGCGCCATCGAGAACATCACCCAGGGCATCAGCGTGGTCGACCAGTCCCTCAAGCTGGTGGCCTGGAACCGGCGTTACCTGGAGCTGTTCAACTATCCGGACGGCCTGATCAGCGTCGGCCGGCCGATTGCCGACATCATCCGCTACAACGCCGAACGCGGCCTATGCGGGCCAGGTGAGGCCGAAGTGCACGTGGCGCGACGCCTGCACTGGATGCGCCAGGGTCGCGCGCACACCTCTGAACGCTTGTTTCCCAATGGTCGTGTGATCGAGCTGATCGGCAACCCGATGCCCGGCGGCGGCTTCGTGATGAGTTTCACCGACATCACCGCGTTCCGTGAAGCCGAGCAGGCCCTCACCGAGGCCAACGAAGGCCTGGAACAACGGGTGACCGAGCGCACCCACGAACTGTCGCAGCTGAACGTGGCGCTCACCGACGCCAAGGGCGTGGCCGAGTCCGCCAGCCAGTCGAAGACGCGGTTCCTGGCGGCGGTCAGCCATGACCTGATGCAACCGCTGAATGCCGCACGCCTGTTCTCCGCCGCCCTCTCCCACCAGAACGACGGCCTGTCCGACGAGGCCCGGCAATTGGTGCAGCACCTGGACAGCTCACTGCGTTCCGCCGAAGACCTGATCAGCGACCTGCTGGATATCTCGCGCCTGGAAAACGGCAAGATCAACCCACAGCGCCAGCCTTTTGTGCTTAACGAACTGTTCGACACCCTGGGCGCCGAGTTCAAGGCGCTGGCCCAGGAGCAAGGTCTGCGCTTCCGCCTGCGCGGCAGTCGTTTGCGCGTGGACAGCGACATCAAGTTGCTCCGCCGGATTCTGCAGAACTTTCTTACCAACGCCTTCCGCTATGCCGACGGCCCGGTGCTGCTCGGCGTACGCCGACGCAAAGGCGAGCTGTGCCTGGAAGTATGGGACCGTGGCCCGGGGATCCCGCTGGATAAACAAAAGGTGATCTTCGAAGAGTTCAAGCGCCTGGACAGCCACCAGACCCGCGCCGAGAAAGGCCTGGGGCTGGGCCTGGCGATCGCCGACGGCCTGTGCCGCGTGCTGGGCCACCGCCTGAGTGTGCGTTCATGGCCCGGCAAGGGCAGCGTCTTCAGCGTGCGCGTGCCGCTGGCCCGCAACCAGGCCAGCCCGCAGGTCAAGACGCCGCAGGAAACCGGCTTGCCGCTGAGCGGTGCGCAGGTGCTGTGCGTGGATAACGAAGAGAGCATCCTGATCGGCATGCGCAGCTTGTTGACGCGCTGGGGCTGCGAAGTCTGGACCGCCACCGACCAGGCGCAATGCGCGGCATTGCTGGCTGATGGCGTGCGCCCTCAATTGGCGCTGGTGGACTACCACCTGGACCATGGCGAAACCGGTACTGAACTGATGGGTTGGCTGCGCGCGCAATTGGCGGAGCCGATTCCCGGTGTGGTGATCAGTGCTGACGGTCGCCCGGAGATGGTGGCCGAGGTGCATGCGGCGGGGTTGGATTACCTGGCCAAGCCGGTGAAGCCGGCGGCCTTGAGGGCGTTGCTGAGCCGGCACCTGCCGTTGTAGGAGACGGCAAGCCGGCGCCTACAATTACTCGGGCAGATGGGCCACGCCATCGGAGTCGGTCATCGCCCGCTCCAGCAGATCAGCGGGAAGGCTCTTACTGGCTCGAGCACCGAGCAACCTCAATTGCTCAGTCCGGCTGACCAGATTTCCGCGTCCATCTGTCAGCTTGTTACGCGCTGCGCTGTAAGCCTTATCCAACTGCTGTAAACGGTTACCCACTTCATCCAGGTCCTGGATAAACAACACGAACTTGTCGTAGAGCCAACCGGCGCGCTCGGCAATTTCCCGGGCGTTCTGGCTCTGGCGCTCCTGCTTCCACAGGCTGTCGATCACACGCAGGGTGGCCAGCAACGTGGTCGGGCTGACGATCACGATATGGCGGTCGAAGGCTTCCTGGAACAGGTTCGGCTCGGCCTGCAACGCAGCGGAAAACGCTGCTTCAATAGGCACGAACAGCAACACGAAATCCAGGCTGTGCAGGCCTTCCAGACGTTTGTAATCCTTGCTCGCCAGACCTTTGACGTGATTGCGCAGCGACAGTACGTGCTGTTTCAGGGCCGCCTGGCCGATGACCTCATCATCCGCCGCCACGTATTGTTGGTACGCGGTGAGGCTGACCTTGGAGTCCACCACCACCTGCTTGTCACCGGGCAACATGATCAGCACGTCCGGCTGGAAGCGCTCGCCATCCGGGCCCTTGAGGCTAACCTGGGTCTGGTACTCACGGCCTTTTTCCAGGCCCGCATGCTCCAGCACCCGCTCAAGAATCAGCTCGCCCCAGTTGCCTTGGGTTTTCTGGCCCTTCAAAGCACGGGTCAGGTTGGTGGCTTCGTCCGACAGACGCAGGTTCAGTTGCTGCAGGCGCTCCAGCTCTTTAGCCAGGGAAAAACGTTCGCGGGCCTCGTTCTGGTAGCTTTCTTCCACGCGTTTTTCGAAGGACTGGATGCGCTCTTTCAACGGATCAAGCAATTGGCCCAGGCGCTCCTGGCTGGTTTCGGCGAAGCGCTGTTCGCGCTCATCGAAGATCTTGCCGGCCAGCTCGGCGAACTGCGCGCGCAGCTCATCCCGTGAGCCTTGCAGGTCAGTGAGGCGCTGTTGATGGCTGTCCTGTTGTTCGCGCAGTTCGGCGCGCAAGGCCGCTGACAGAGCGTCGAGGCGGCGCAGCTCGGTCTCCTTGGCGCTGCGGTCGAGGTTCCAGGCGTGGGCGGCGTCGCGGGCATTGTCGCGGTCGATCTGCAGCAGTTCGACTTCGCGGCGTACGGCCGCCAGGTCGGCCTGTTTGGCAGCATTCGCCTGGCTCAGATCGCTGATCTCGTCGCGGCTGGCATCCAACTGTGCGGCGAGGCCCTCCTGGGCCAGTTGCGCAGTGGCCAGGCGCTCTTCGAGCAGCTCCCAGCCGGTCATGCGCGCGGTCAGTCGCCGCTGAAGCTGCCAGCACACCGCCAATAAAGGCACGGCAGCGCCTGCGAGGCCCAGGGCAATACTGGTCCAGTCAAAAACCATAGACATGTCTGCCATCACCGAAAAAAAGCAAGGTTAGCGGAGCCCAGGGCCTGAGGACAGCTCAGTCTTCGACCTGGCCCAGTTCACGCTGGGCGCGACGGTCACCGGCGCGAGCCGCCAGGCGCAACAGGTCGTGGCCGATGCGGCGGTCACGGGCATTCCCGCACTCACGGCACATCAGTTGGCCCAGGCGGCTTTGGGCAGCGACCACGCCTTCACGGGCGGGCTGCTTGAGCAAGCGCCCGGCAAAGTGTTTGATGTTGGTGTTATGACCCAGGCGCGGACTGTCGAGCAGCCACAAGGCAACTTTCAAGGAGAAGCGCTTGGGGGCGGTAACAGTTTGAGGGGTATCGGTAACAGAAGGTGATACTGAGCGAAACTTCATAAAGCACTGTGGGACAGATCGGAAGGCGCGCCACTCTACTCTTTTTTTCGTACAGGTAAAGCTGAAAAAACTCTGCACGCCCGTTCTAGAGCAAGCGCTCGGGACAATCCACAGAAGCTGTGGATAACTCAGTGGACAACCCCCCTTTAACTCGCGCAAAGCCCCATGGAATGGGGGTCGCAGTCAAACTGACGATTTTTTCACCAATAAAAAAAAGCCAGATTTTTCATTGACTTAAATTTCCATTGCAGGCAAATGGCGGCCCGGTAGAGCAGTTGACAGCGCGGTTACACCTCCCACAACTAATGTGCACAAGTACCCATCCGACGGTTATATCGCTGGCGTTTTTTGAAGCAACTTGCTGCAAAGATGTTACCGCCGGGGCAAAACAGGGACTTTTCAAATCTTTCCTGGCTCGCCACACTCCCCGACCTACAGCGCAACGGTGGAGGGGTCGATGAAAGGAATTCTGTTGTTCGCGGTGCTGCTCCTGGCCATCTGCGCCATTTCATTGGGGATCAATGCGGCACTGCCCTCTCCGGATGGGGCACTGTTCGCCATCGCCATCCTGCTGTCGGCGGCGTTCACGGCTGTGAGCTTGTGCATTGAGCTCGGCGAAGGCCGGATCAACGATATGGATGATGTGATGAAAGTGGTCGAGACCGGCCAGTCCCTGCGCTTGACCCTCGCCGCCTATGGCCTGGGTTGCTCGCTGGCAGCAGCAGCCACTGTGCTGGTCTATCGAGGCCTGCTGGGCGGCTGACTGAAGTTTTTTGGCTAACACACTTCCCTTACCTGTTTCAATCCGTTACTATCCGCGGCGTTAGTACCAAGCTGAAAGTCAATTCTGGTCGAACAATTCCCCTGCACAACACGGGATCGACCACCTCGATGGTTTCCAGGTATCACTTGCGACGACACTGCCTTTGAACAAGCAAAGGGTGTCGCGAAGTTTCCATACTCTGACCGAACCAACCTGCAAATTGATCAGGATCTTCACCCTGGGCCCAGAACCTTTGCCCCTGTTGTGTTGCCTGCCCTCCTAAGTACCTACCTGCCAGCCCAAGCGCGCCTAACTTAATAGCGCTTCAAACTGGCTGCTTTGTTCCAGTCGGGTTCTTCGTTTGATCAATGGTGATCAACGTTACTGGAACGTTTTAATACGGCACGGATCTTATTTCGTGTCATTTGTAGGAACACCCATAATATGAACGCTCAAATCCACACTCAGGATGCCATTCGCACCCTAACCAACGCTTTTGCTCCAATGAACTGCCTGATCATGGCTGCGCGCAAAGGCTGCTTCAGCTTCACCCTGGTCAACGAACACGGCATCGCTCGTCACAGCGAACGCCTGTACCCCGATCAATACTCCAGCGCAGAACCGCTGCAGGCCGTGATCGAGCGTACCCGTCAGGCACTGACCGCCTGACCGACCCGAGTCGCTGAAACACAAAAACCCTGCTTGAACAGCAGGGTTTTTTATTGCCCTGAATTTACCGGCTGAGCTATTGCACTAAGTTCAAATAGATATAAACGTTATAACTAAATGAAGAAGATGTTTTAAAAACAGTCCTTTACATCGTAAATATGACACTACACTTCAACTCAAGCGGCATGATCCGCTTCCGGCGAGCCTGAGATCCGATCCACTGCTGCCAAGCCCCCACCTTCTCAGGCTTCGTCGACCACTTTCACGGATTGAGGCGTGTATGGGTATCGCTGCCAGCGAATTGTGTCGTTATGTGATCAGGCCGACGTTGATGTACCTCGGCCGACATAACCCGACGGCCGAGTCCCTGCTGCTGGGCATCGCCGCCAGCCAGTCGGAACTGGGTTCCGCCTTGCACGACCGGCGTGGCCACGGCCTGTACAGCATCACCGAACCGCGCCACCGTGCCTTGTGGGACAGCTACCTGGCGCTGGACCCCGAGCGCGCCAGCCTGGTACGCGGCCTCGCTAGCCAACACGCGTTCCTCAGCGCACCGCAACTTGAGCTCACGGTCAACCTGCGTTACGCCACCGCCATCGCCTGGCTCCTGGTGGAACAGCACACCCCTGCACTGCCCCCGCCCGGTGATGTGCTGGCCATGGCACGTATCTGGAAAGAAATTTTTCATCCACAAGGAAGGCTGCGCGATTTCACTCAAGCTTGGCAAACCTGTGTTTCACCCATGAATCAGGTGGTTTGCTGACCGGGCAATTTGCAAGATTCGCCAAAAAACCAGGATTTTGGTCGGATTGTCCTACAAAACCGCTCTATCTCCTGCATTACAGCCTATAGCGCGATGTTAAATTTATTGTTACTTTCCGCAGCGGTGATCACCACGGAGTTCTAATAATGAAAAAAGTAATGCTCAAGACCACACTTAGCCTCGCCGTTGCCATGGCCTCTTCCCACGTGTTCGCAAGTGGCTTTGCCCTTAACGAACAAGACGTCGCAGGAATGGGAACGGGTTTCGCAGGCCGCTCTTCTTCTGCCGAAAATGCAAGTACCGTTTATGGTAACCCTGCCGGTATGGCTCGCCTTGAAGGCCAGCAAGTCACTGGCGGTGTTGCAGCGATTGATGCCTCAAGCAACATCAAGGATGTCAGCGGCCGCTCCACAGGCACGAACAAAGGCGATATGGTGCCTTTCACTGCCGTTCCTTTTGGGTTCTACACCAATAAACTCAACGAACAATGGGCTGTCGGTTTCGGCGTCTATGCTCCGTTTGGCCTGGTGACAGACTACGAAAGTGGCTTCCAAGGCAAAGCTTTTGGCAGCAAAAGCGAAGTGACGGTCATCACCTTCCAGCCTACGGTGAGCTACGCCTTCAACGATCGGGTTTCCATTGGTTTTGGCCCGACTATCAACCGTATCGCTGGTACGCTCGAGTCCGATATCAACCTACCAGTCCCTGGTACCGGCGCCAACAACATCAAGATCAAGGGAGATGACACCGCCGTCGGCTTCAATGCCGGCCTGCTGGTTCAAGCCACTGATACAACTCGCGTGGGCCTGACCTACCACTCGAAAGTGAAATACAAGCTCGAAGGCCATACTGAAGTGACCAAAGGCACCAACGTTCCGGCTGCGCTGCTGAACAATGGCCGCTACGACGCGTCGCTGAAGATCGACACGCCTGAATCCTGGGACCTCTCGGTTACTCAAGACATGAGCGACGCGTGGAAACTCTACGCAGGCGCTACATGGACCCGTTGGAGCCGACTGAAAGACATTACCGTCAACAACGAAGGTGTATCGGCCGCAGCCGGTAGCGGTGCTTTGGCTCCGCAAATTGTCGGCACCATCAAAGAAGACCAGAACTGGCACGACACTTGGGCCTATGCCTTGGGTACCTCGTATCGCGTCACCAAGCAAGTGGTGCTGCGTACCGGCCTGACCTTCGACCAGTCGCCTACCAACAACAAAGACCGTTCGCCACGTATCCCAACCGGTGACCGGACTATCTTCAGTCTCGGCCTTGGTTACGATGTAATGCCGAACATGACCGTTGATCTGGCTTACTCCTACCTCAAGGAAGAACCAGTCAAGGTCGCTCGCGCCAACGCATTGGGCCAGTCCTACAATGCTAAGTACGAGAACAGCGCCAATGGTTTTGGCCTGGGCGTAACGTACAAGTTCTGATCTGACACCGTATAAAAAAGCCCCGCTCTCCTGCAAAGGAAGCGGGGCTTTTTAATGGCTGGCCCTCAAGGTTTGGAGGCGATCGCCTGCTCCACCGCCTTGATCAGATCCGGACTGTCCGGCTTGGTCAAACTGGAGAAATTGGCAATCACCTTGCCCTGCCGATCCACCACGTACTTGTAGAAATTCCACTTCGGCGGTGTGTCGGTCTGCTGTGCCAGTACCTTGAACAGGTGCACCGCGTCCGGCCCCTTGACCTTCTGCGGTTCGGTCATGGTGAAGGTCACGCCGTAATTCACGTAGCAGACCTTGGCAGTCTCTTCGCCGGTCTTGGCTTCCTGCTTGAAGTCATCGGACGGCACGCCGATCACTTCCAACCCTTGGCCCTTGTAACGTTGATACAAGGCTTCAAGGCCTTTGAACTGTGGGGCGAACCCGCAGAAGCTGGCGGTGTTGACGATGACCAGGGGCTTGCCGGCAAAGCGCTGGCACAGGTCGATGGATTCCTTGGCGCGCAGCTTGGGCAACTGGCCTTCCAGCAGCGGCGGGCAACTGGCGGCCAGGGCGGCACTGCCAATGGCCATCAGGACGGGTACAGCGAGCCAACGCATCTGCATGTCGTGTGTCCTTGAAAGTATTCAAACCACCAACTTAACAGATCGACATACCCAGTTGCATCAACGCCAGCCCGCCATGCTGCCAGCCCCACCAGGCCAGCAGCACCAGGATCAGCCCCGCAACGAGGATCACACCGCGTAACGCTACATTCATGCCGCCTCCATCTGCGCCTGCAAGCGCGCCACCGGCCGCTCACGTACCGGCCAGTTAAGGGCGGCGGCGAGCAGGCTCAACAGAATCGCCACCTGCCAGATCAAATCGTAGTTACCGGTTCGATCATAGACCACCCCGCCCAGCCAGCCACCCAGGAACGAACCCAACTGGTGGAACAGGAACACGATGCCACCGAGCATGGAGAGGTTTCGCACACCAAACAGTGTCGCTACGGTACCGTTGGTCAGCGGCACCGTGGATAGCCACAGGAAGCCCATCGCCATGCCAAACAGGTAGGCCGTGATCTCGGTGACCGGTGCCCACAGAAACAGCACGATCACCACCGCACGCAGCAGGTACAAGCCCGTCAGCAGGCGCGGTTTGGACATGCGCCCGCCGAGCCAGCCGGCGGTGTAGGTCCCGAAGATATTGAACAGCCCAATCAGTGCCAGCACCGTGGTGCCGACGGTGGCCGGCAAGTGTTGGTCCACCAGGTAGGCCGGCAGGTGCACGCCGATAAACACCACTTGGAAACCGCAGACAAAAAAGCCGAACGCCAGCAGCCAGAAGCCGGAATGGGAGCAGGCTTCCTTCAAGGCTTCCCGCAGGGTTTGCTGACCCGCCACCGCCGGTAATGGCCGATCCTTGAGCATGGCGACCAGCGGCAGAATCAACGCCACCATCAGGCCGAGCGCCAGCAGGGCCGCGGACCAGCCCAGCCAGCTGATCAAACCCAGCGTGCCCGGCACCATCGCAAACTGGCCGAACGAACCGGCAGCACTCGCGATGCCCATCGCCATGCTGCGTTTTTCCGGCGCCACCGCGCGACCCACCACACCGAGAATGACCGAGAACGAAGTGCCGGACAGGCCGATACCAATCAGCAAGCCCGCACTGAGGGACAACGACCACGCCGAATCGGACATGCCCATCAACACTAGGCCAACGGCGTAAAGAACACCGCCGACAAATACCGCTTTGGTGGCACCAAAACGGTCGGCCAGCGCACCGGTGAACGGCTGCGCCAGGCCCCAGATCAGGTTCTGCAGGGCAATGGCAAAAGCAAAGGTCTCACGGCCCCAGCCAAATTCACTGCTCATCGGCGCCAGGAACAGGCCGAAACCGTGACGCACGCCCAACGACAACGCCAGGATCAGCGCACTCCCCACAAGAATCCAGCCACTGGTGCGCCACATCGAGGTCATTTCTTATTCTCCGCTCGCGGGTATATACCCGCTTATATTCGAACCAACCCGCGCTCAGGCGAGTTCGTCCAGCAAGGCCAACAAGGTTTCGCGTTTTTCCGCGCCCAGTTGATCGATCAATTTCTGTTGCGCTGCCTCCCAAGCGGGTAATGCGGCGGCAAGTCGCGCCTCACCCTCTTTGGTCAACATCACCAGGCGATTGCGCAGGTCGTCGCCTTCCACCAGTTGCACCAGGCCCTCGCCTTCCAGCACCCGCAGGTTGCGCCCCAGGGTGCTGCGATCCAGGCCCATGGCTTCCGCCAGGCTGGAAATGCTCGGCTGGTCGAGCCGTTGCAGGTTGCACAACAAAGAATACTGGGCGACGTTGATCCCGAAGCCGTCGAGAGCGCCGTCGTAATGCCTGCTGACGCCACGGGCGGCACGTCGCAGGTTGGTACACAAACATTGGGAGGCAAGCATGGAACGTGTATATACCCGCGATTAAGGAAATGCAAGAAAGTGTTACAGCGCCAGGCCGACCAACACCACGACTTCCAGCAGTTCCAGCAAGGCCCCTGCGGTGTCGCCGGTGGTGCCACCGAGGCGATTGACCATCAGTTGGCGCACACCCACAAAGGCGATCGCCGCGAGCAATACCGCAACCCCGCCGCTGAAGCCACCGATCAGGATGCAGGCAAGACCACTGAGGATCAGTACCTGTTGGCCGACGATCCTCGGTAAATGATCCGACAATGCCTGGCCCAATCCTCCGGCACGCACGTAGCGCGTGGTCAGAAACAACGCCAGCATCGATGCCCGGCCGATCAGCGGGGCCAGGATCAGCGCGGCGCCGTTGTGTTGTTCGATCAACGCCACCAACGCGGTGAACTTGAGCAGCAGCACCAAGCCAAGCGTCACCACCGCAATCGGCCCGCTGCGCGGGTCCTTCATGATGGTGAGCGTGCGCTCGCGATCACCGAAGCCGCCCAGCCAGGCATCGGCGCTGTCCGCCAGGCCGTCCAGGTGCAGGCCGCCACTGAGCAATACCCAGGCCGTCAGCAACAGTGCGGCGTGCAGCAGCAATGGCGCGCCCATCAATAGGCTGTTCAGCGCCCACAACAGCACGCCGAACAACAGGCCCACGACCGGATAAAACAGCAGCGAACGCCCCAGCTCCTGAGGCTGCGGCATGCCGGGCAGGCGAATCGGCAGGCTGCTGAGAAATTGCAGGGCGATCCAGAAGGGCAGCATGTCTACGCCCCTTCCTTCAGCGTGCCGTCAGCTGCAACTTGGAGGCTGAACAGCCCACCATGACCAACTTCGACATTCAATAACTGCTCCCGGGGCAAACCACGCGCCTGCGCCAGTAACAGGCGCATCACGCCGCCGTGACTGATCAACAACATCCGCTCACCGGCATACGCCTGATACAGGCGTGAGACAGCCCCCATAACCCGCTCGGAAAAGGCGCTGACCGGCTCCCCGTCCGGCGGGGTAAAGCTATAAGGATCGGCCCAGAACAACCCCAGCCCTTCGGCGTCGGTCTCCATCAAGGCCGCTGCACTCTGCCCTTCCCAGGCACCGAAGTGCAGTTCTTGCAGGTCCTTCTCCAGCGTCACCGGCAGCTCGAGCCGGGCGCCTAATTCTTCGGCAAATCGCGCGCAGCGTTGCAACGGCGAACTGATCAAGCGGTCCCACGGCCCCTGCCCCACCACGGCCTCGCGCATCTGCGCCCAGCCGTTGGCGGTGAGTGCGTCGTCCAGGCTGCCACGCAGGCCGCCGCCCAGCTCGGTTTCGCCATGGCGCAACAGGTCCAGGTGCAAGGTCATGCCGGGCGGTCTGCCACGGCGGCTTCGGCAAAGGTCGCCATCTGCCCGTGCAATGCACAGGCCAGGCGCAACAACGGAACCGCCAACGCAGCACCACTGCCTTCGCCCAGGCGCAGGCCCAGTTCCAGCAGTGGCTGCGCGTCGAGGTGTTGCAGCACATGACGATGGCCAGGCTCGGCGCCGCAATGACCGAACACCAGCCACTCACGGCACGCAGGGTTCAGGCGCGTGGCGACCAGCGCAGCGACGGTGCAGATGAACCCATCCACCAGCACCACAATGCCCTCCTGAGCACAGGCGAGGTATGCCCCCACCAGCGCTGCAATCTCGAAGCCGCCGAGATTGAACAGGGTCTGCAAGGCATCACCGCGCTGAGCGGCATGCACCGCCAGTGCGCGTTCGATCACGGCCACTTTGTGGCTTACGCCCTGGGCATTCAAGCCGGTGCCCGGCCCCGTCAGGTCACTGACCTGGCAGTCGAGCAAGGCACACGCCAGCGCACTGGCGGCGGTGGTGTTGCCGATGCCCATCTCGCCGCCGATAAACAGCTGTGCACCACCTGCCAACGCACGCCGCGCACTGTCACGACCGACTTGCAGGGCGAGTTGCCCCTGTGCCTGGGTCATGGCCGGGCCGTTGACGAAGTTGGCGGTGCCCGCGCCGATATTCAGGTGCCGCACACCGGGAAGGTCCAGGGACGGGGTCACCGTGCCGAGGTCGACCACTTCCAACTGGGCGTCCAACTGCCGCGCCAATACGCTGATGGCCGCGCCACCGCTGACGAAGTTGTGCAGCATCTGCCCGGTGACTTCCTGGGGAAACGCCGACACGCCTTCGGCAACTACGCCATGGTCACCGGCGAAGATGGCGATCCACAGCGAGTCCACCGACGGTTTGACCTGGCCCTGCAAGCCGGCCATTTGCACCGCCAGCGCTTCCAACTGGCCGAGGGAGCCGGCCGGTTTGGTCAGTTGCTGCTGGCGTGCCAGGGCATGTTCGTACGCTTGAGTGTCAATCGCCTTGCACGGGTTGAGCCACCAGGTGTCAGTCATAACGCAGTACCTTTCAAAGTCAGGGGCAGGCCGGCGACGGTCAGGACAACACGCTGACACCGCTCGGCCAAGGCTTGATGCAGCCAACCGGCTTCATCCACATAGCGGCGAGTCAATTCGCCCAGCGGCACGACACCCAGACCGGTCTCGTTGCTGACAAAAATGATTTCACCCGGCAGCGCGGCCAGGGTTTCCAGCAGTTGATCGCGCTCGGCGGCCAGACGATCCGAGTCCTCAAGCATCAGCAGATTGGTGAGCCACAAGGTCAGGCAATCCACCAGCAGACAGCGCTCGGTTGCTGCGTTTTCACGCAGTACACGCGCCAGTTCGACGGGTTCTTCGATCAGCCCCCAATGGTTGGGGCGACGCTGGCGATGCAGGGCGACGCGCTCGTTCATCTCGCCATCCAAAGGTTGGCTGGTGGCGATGTACGTGACGGGCAAACCGCTGTCAGTTGCTAGCTTTTCGGCGAGGCGGCTTTTGCCGGAACGGGCGCCACCGAGGATCAGTTGGAGCATGACATAACACCTCGTTTGGCCAGTGGGACCCTCGAAGCTGGCACGGTTCCCTGTGGGAGGGAGCTTGCTCCCGATGGCGTGGCGCCAGTCAGCCCATTGGCTACTGACACACCGCCATCGGGGGCAAGCCCCCTCCCACCTTTGGGTTGCAGTGCAGCAGTTGAATACTCAGCGCATTCGCTCACTGTCAAATCCCACATAGTTTGCGTAACAACTCAGTATCCAAGTGGTTCTCCACCAAGTCCGCCAGGCGCTCGATATCGCGCTCGCGCAGGGCGTGGTAATCCACTTCCTGCACGTCCTGCAAACCGGCCCAGCGCAACAGGGCGCTGCACGCGGCCGGGCTTTCAAACAAGCCATGCAAGTAGGTGCCAAGAATTTGCCCATCGGCACTTTGTGCGCCATCGCTGCGGCCATCATCCAGCAGCACGGCGGCATTCGACAAAGCATCGCCGCAGGTCACGCCCGCATGGATCTCATAACCGCTGACCTCGGCATTCTCCAACAACAAACGCCCGCGCACATTGCGCAATTGCTTCTCTTCTTCCAGCGTGGTGCTGAACGCCAGCAGCCCCAGGCCATCACTGGAACCGGCAAGCCCTTCCAGGCCCAACGGGTCGTGCACTTGCTCGCCGAGCATCTGCAAGCCGCCACAAATGCCGAGCACCTTGCCGCCATAGCGCAAGTGACGCGCCACGGCGGTGTCCCAACCGTTGGCACGCAGATAGGCCAGGTCGCTGCGCACACTTTTCGAGCCGGGCAGGATGATCAGGTCGGCGGCCGGGATCGACTGGCCCGGACCAATGAATTGCAAATCCACCTGGGGGTGCAGGCGCAGCGGGTCGAAATCCGTGTGGTTGCTGATGCGCGGCAACACCGGCACCACCACCTTGAGCACCTGGGCCGCCTTGTCGATCTGGCGTTGGTCGATACCGTCCTCCGCTTCGAGGTGCAGGTCCATCACGTAGGGCAACACGCCCACCACCGGTTTGCCGGTGCGCGCTTCCAACCAGTCCAGGCCCGGCTGCAACAGCGCGATGTCACCGCGAAAACGGTTGATGATGAAGCCCTTGACCCGCGCCTGTTCCGTGGGTGACAGCAGCTCCAGGGTGCCAACCAGATGGGCGAATACCCCACCGCGATTGATATCGGCGATCAGCAACACCGGGCAATCCACCGCCTCGGCGAAGCCCATATTGGCGATGTCATTGGCACGCAGGTTGATTTCCGCCGGGGAGCCAGCGCCTTCCACCATGACCACGGGATAGGCCTGGCTCAACCGCGCATGGGAGGCCAGCACCGCCTGCATCGCGATGGCTTTGTAGTCGTGATAGGCCACGGCGTTCATGGTGGTCACGGCACGGCCGTGGATGATCACTTGGGAGCCGGTGTCGCTGTTGGGCTTGAGCAGCACCGGGTTCATGTCGGTATGGGGTGCCAGATTGGCGGCCTGGGCCTGTACTGCCTGGGCGCGGCCGATCTCGCCACCTTCGGCGGTCACGGCGCTGTTGAGCGCCATGTTCTGCGGTTTGAACGGCACCACGGCCACGCCCTGGCGTACCAGCCAGCGGCACAATGCGGTCACCAGCGTGCTCTTGCCGGCATCGGAGGTGGTGCCCTGCACCATCAGCGTACTCATGTTGCGTCCTTATAGGCGGCCAGGGCTTCGTCGAGGCGCTGCCAGTCGGCCTCGGTGTCGGGCAGGCCGAAACGCAGGCTGCTGTCGTGGACGAACAGGCGCAGCAGAATGCCGCGCTGGGCCATGAATTCGTGCAAACGCTCAGCGTGGGGCGTGATCCGCCATTGGAACAGCGCGCAGCCACCGTGGGGTGGAAAACCGTGGCGCTCCAGCAACGCGAACAAACGCTGGCCCGCCTCGACACAACGCGTGCGTTGCAGCGCATGCCCGGCCGTGTCGCGCAGGCACACTTGGCCCAGCACCCGCGTCGGCCCGCTGACCGCCCAGGGGCCGACCTGCTCGGCGAGCAACTTGAGCAACTTGCGCTCGGCCAACACAAAACCCAGGCGCACGCCGGCCAGGCCGAAGAATTTGCCGAACGAGCGCAGCACGATCAAACCGACCTGATGCGCCTGGCTGGCCAGGCTCAGTTGCGGGGTCACGTCCATGAAGGCTTCGTCCACCACCAACCAGCCGCCGCGCTGGGCCAGCCGCGAGTGCCAATCCAGCAAGCGTTGCGGGCTCAGGCTCAGGCCGGTCGGATTATTGGGGTTGACCACCACTAGTACGTCGAGGCCATCCAGGAAGAAGTCGACTTCCTGCTCCTGCACTTCGCGCACCACGTAACCGGCACGGCGCCAGGCTTCGGCGTGTTCGGCATAGCACGGCGACAGCACGCCGACCTTGCCCGCGCGACGCAGCCGCGGCAGCAACTGGATCGCCGCCTGGGAACCCGGCACCGGCAACAGATGCGCAGCGCCATAGTATTCGCTGGCGGCCTGCTCCAGGCCGTCGTCGGTTTCCGGCAGGCGCGCCCACGCGCGCAACGGGATCTCGGGGATCGGCCAAGGCCAGGGCGCGAGGCCGCTGGACAGGTCGAGCCAGTCGGCTTCGGCTATCCCGTATTGAATCGCGGCCTTGCGCAACCGGCCACCGTGCTCAAGCATAGAATTGCGCCCCCGCGCATAGGATCAGCAGCCACAACCATACGCCGCGCTGCACCAGTTGCCAGCCCCGGTCGATGGAATCGGCATCCGCCGCCGGGCCTTCGCCCAGTTGCGGACGATGGTGCACTTCACCGTGATAGATCGCGGCACCGCCCAACTCCACGCCCAGGGCGCCCGCACCAGCGGCCATGACCGGACCGGCGTTGGGGCTGTCCCAGGTCGGGCCTTGGATCCGCCAGCATTTAAGCGCCAGGCGCGTCTTGCCCAGCAGCGCGTAGGTCAACGCCACCAGGCGTGCGGGAATGTAGTTCAGCACGTCGTCGATTTTTGCCGCCGCCCAACCGAAGCGCTCAAAGCGCTCGTTGCGATAACCCCACATGGCGTCGAGGGTGTTGCTCAGGCGGTAAAGCACCACGCCCGGCACACCGGCCACCACAAACCAGAAAATCGCAGCGAACACAGCATCGCTGCCGTTCTCCAGCACCGATTCGGTAGCGGCACGGGCAACTTCGGTGCGGTCCAGCTCGCTGGTCTGGCGGCTGACCAGGTAGCTCACGCGGTTGCGCGCCTCCTCCAGGTCATCACTGCGCAGCGCCTGGGCCACCGGAATCACATGCTCGCCGAGGCTGCGCATGCCGAGGGCGCAGTACAACGCCAGGATCTCCAGCACCCAGCCGATGTACGGCGCCCACGACAAGGCCGTGGCCAGCAGCGTCAGCGGCACCACGGCGATAAACCACGCGGTCACGCCATGGCTGCGCCAGCCACGGCCACCGGTATTGAAACGCTGCTCGATGCGCCCGGCGAAATTGCCGAACGCCACCAGCGGATGCCAGCGCCTGGGTTCGCCCAGCAGCGCATCCAGCGCGACTGCAGCGACACACAGCAAGGCCACACTCATTGACTCACTCCCCACGCATTCTCATACAACATGTCACTCAACGGCCGTGGTTCGGTCCAGCCTTCGAGCTGCAACATCGGTGCCGGGTAGAACTCGGCCACTGGTCCCAGGCACAGCACGGCCAGGGGTTTCGCGCCGGGCGGCAAACCCAGCAGATCGGCCAGCGCCTGCGGTTCGAACAACGAGACCCAGCCCATGCCCAGGCCTTCGACCCGCGCCGCCAGCCACAAATTCTGGATAGCACAGGACAATGACGCCATGTCCATTTCCGGCAGGGTGCGACGCCCGAAGATGTGCCGCTCGCGATCGTCCATCAACGCCGCCACCAGCACTTCGGCGCAGTCGTGAATGCCTTCGACCTTGAGCTTCATGAACTCATCGGAGCGCTCGCCCAGGGCTTCGGCAGTGCGTACGCGTTCTTCTTCCACCAATTGTTGAATCTGCCCACGCAGTTGGCGGTCGCTGATGCGGACAAAGCGCCAGGGCTGCATCAGGCCGACGCTGGGCGCCTGGTGTGCGGCCTGGAGCAGGCGGTGGAGCAATTGCGGGGCGACCGTACCGCCGCTGAAGTGGCGCATGTCGCGGC
Organism: Pseudomonas sp. FBCC-B1565; assembly: GCF_059133265.1. NCBI lineage: Bacteria > Pseudomonadati > Pseudomonadota > Gammaproteobacteria > Pseudomonadales > Pseudomonadaceae > Pseudomonas > Pseudomonas sp. FBCC-B1565. The sequence continues at coordinate 1,785,122 of NZ_CP101438.1, read as the reverse complement.
GTTCGGCGATGGCACGGTAGACAGCCTGGCGGTCGGCCTCGGGGAAGGCGTTGTCAGTCATAGTGCTGAATCGGGCGCAAACAATGCGGCCACCGCCTGGGGATTGGATGGGAAATAGAAATGTACGTAGGACGCCGTCATCCGCCCCTGCCGGTATACCGCCTCGGCACCGCGCCCGCCGTTGGGGCTCAGGCCACGGGCGATCGGCTGCCATTCAGTGGTGGTCAGGGAATGGTGATAGGTATGGCCACGCAGGGTGCCTTCCGGCAATTCGACGCTTTGCAGGGCCAGGGCCGCCAGTTTCTTTTGCATCACCGCGTCGCCCTGGAGCAGGCCAAGCAGTTCGGCGCGGACGCCGTCGACATCGGTCAGCGAGTCCAGCAGGTAGAGCATGCCGCCGCATTCGGCAAGCAAGGGTTTGCCGGCCGCGTGGTGAGCGCGAATGGCGTCGAGCATCGGGGTATTTTCCGACAGCGCCTGGTGGTGCAATTCCGGGTAGCCGCCGGGCAGGTAGAGGCTGTCGGCGTCGGGCAACTGGCTATCGTGAATCGGCGAGAAGAACACCAGCTCAGCGCCCATCGCGCGCAGCAGGTCGAGACTTGCACCGTAGGTAAAAGCGAAGGCCTCATCGCGGGCCACGGCAATGCGCACGCCGTTGAGCAAGGGTTCGGCCTCGATCACTTGCGGCGCAGCAAATGTCACCGGTGGCGGCAAGGCGACTTCGCAACTGCTGCCCAGGGCTTGGGCGGCAGCGTCCAGGCGCACATCCAGGTCATTCAGTTCGCTGGCCTGCACCAGGCCGAGGTGGCGACTGGGCAGTTCGATACCGGTCTCGCGTGACAACGCGCCATACCAGCGCAGGCCCTCGGTGAGGCTGCCTTCGAGCAGTTGCGCATGACGCAGGGTGCCGACCCGGTTGGCCAGTACGCCAGCGAATGGCAAGTCCGGCTGATAGCGCGCCAGGCCCAATGCCAACGCACCGAAGGTCTGCGCCATGGCCGTGCCGTCGATCACCCCCAGCACCGGCACGCCGAAGTGCCGCGCCAGATCGGCGCTGGACGGTGTGCCGTCGAACAGGCCCATCACGCCTTCGATCAGGATCAGGTCTGCCTCCCCCGCCGCTTCCCAGAGCAAACGGCGACTTTCCTGCTCGCCCACCATCCACATATCCAACTGATACACCGGCGCACCGCTGGCGCGCTCGTGAATCATTGGGTCGAGGAAGTCCGGGCCGCATTTGAACACGCGCACCTTGCGCCCCAGGTTGCGATGCAAACGGGCAAGCGCGGCGGTGACGGTGGTTTTGCCCTGGCCGGACGCCGGAGCGGCGATCAATACGGCAGGGCAATGACGGGGCTGATTCAAAGTTCGACGCCCTTCTGTGCCTTGATACCGGCCTGGAACGCGTGCTTGAGCATGCCCATCTCGGTGACGGTGTCGCCCATTTCGATCAACTCGGGTTTGGCGCCACGGCCGGTGACCACCACGTGCTGCATCGGTGGACGGGCTTGCAGGTCGCTGAGGACCTGGTCCAGGTCAAGGTAGCCGTGCTTGAGCGCGATGTTCAGCTCGTCCAGCACCACCAGGCCGATGGAGGGGTCTTGCAGCAATTCGCGGGAGACCGCCCAGGCGGCTTCGGCGGCGGCGATGTCGCGCTGGCGGTCCTGGGTTTCCCAGGTGAAACCTTCGCCCATCACATGGAAACGCACTTGCTCGGGGAAGCGGCGGAAGAACAGTTCTTCACCGGTGCTGTTACGCCCCTTGATGAACTGCACCACACCACACTGCATGCCATGGCCCATGGCTCGGGCCAACATGCCGAACGCGGAGCTACTCTTGCCTTTGCCATTGCCGGTCAGCACCAGCAGCAGGCCGCATTCGTTGGGGGAGTTGGCGATGCGCTCGTCGATCACGGCTTTTTTGCGCAGCATGCGCGCCAGGTGGCGTTCGTCGCGGTCGGGGGAATCGGTCATGGCAGCTCTCCGTTGGGGCTGGACAAAAACGGCGGGCAGGAAAAAAAGAACAACAGACAGCCAAGCATCGCCCACCGTGATGCTGTTGGATGTTGCAGGCCGGTCTCCGGGCTCATGAGTGGTGTGCGGGTTGAAGGCAGGCCAACGCTGCGCCTTCCCATATCGCAGGCGATACAGTGGCAAAAAGCAGCGTCTTGACTCATTTACCGTTGCGGGGGCAGCGCCGGAATCGCGGCGGCACTGTGTAGAAGTGCGCTCACTCACCGGCTTCCCTGTTTCACTCCGTCGACCCGTGGGTCACAGAGCACCTGGAACAAGCGGCGAAGGGTAGTAGGTTGGGGGTGGAGCGTCAATTAAAGCAACTTGAAGTCGACACAAAACAATTGTGGGAGGGGGCAAGCCCCCTCCCACATTTTGATTCGTGTCTGGCGCTAAGGATTACGTGCCAGGTTGCCCGGCAACACGCGCTTGGCACTCAGGTAGGCATTCTGCCAATAGGCCTTGGACAGTGTATCCAGCTTCACCGTACCGCCGGTTTGTGGCGCATGGACAAAGCGCCCTTCACCCACGTAGATCCCGGCGTGGCTGACCTGGGAACCGCCACCGGTGGCGAAGAACAGCAGGTCACCGGTCTGCAGGTTCTGCTCGCTGACGTCCTGCGCGCGCATTACGATCAGCTCGCGGGTGGTACGCGGCAGGGAAATCCCGGCGGCATCGCGGAAGACAAACCCGATCAGGCCACTGCAATCAAACCCGGAGTCCGGCGTATTGCCACCCCAACGATAAGGCGTGCCGACCAGGCCCAGCGCCCGGAAGAGTACGTCTTCGGCCGCAGGCGAGAAATTCTGGGTGGAATAGTTGAACACCGGCTTGGGCTTCACCGCTACGGGAGCGGGCGGCGGTGTGCGGCTTGCGCAGGCGCTGAGGAGCGCGGCGCAGACAATGAGAATAAGGCGGGCCGAGGTCGACATGTGCAGAACAATCCTGGTCTGGATGCGGCTTTCGCTGCCGAACGCTGAAAACCAGAACGCGCAAGCAAAGCTCGCGCGAACGGATTACAACAATATCCAGGGATTCTAGCGCTTACACGTCAAACTTCAAGTATCACTTTAAGTTTACTTGCTAGCGGTAACCGTCGTCGGGGCCATGGCGAGTGCACGCTTGGCTTCGATGAAGGTTTTGCTCCAGTAGCTGTCACCCAGGTTATCGACCCGGACACCACCACTGCGGCGGCTGCTGGAGTGGATAAACTGGTTATCGCCCAAGTAGATACCGGCGTGGCTGACACGACCACGGCCTGCCGTACTGAAGAAAAGCAGATCACCGGGCTTGAGGTTGTTGCGTGCGACCAACGGTGCATTCACGTTGATCATTTCACGGGTGGAGCGCGGCAGGTTCATGCCGGCTTCTTCGCGAAACAGATAGCCGATGAAACCGCTGCAGTCGAAACCGGCTTCAGAGGTACCACCGAAACGGTAACGGGTACCGATCAGGGACATGCCGCGTTCGAGGATGCTGTCGGCCAGGACTGGAAGCTGGTAAGGCTTGTTGCCGGCGAAGTCGGCCAGTTCCTTTTCCGTTGCAACTTCTTCCTCATAAACAGAGGCAGATTGAGCAGCAACGAATTTTGCCTGATTTTGAACCTGTGGTTTTTGCTGATCTGCCACCTGCTGTGGGTGGGAGGCGCAACCAAACAACAGGGTAACGAGTGCGAGGGGCACGAGGGGTGCGAAGCGATTTAGCATGGGCACGACCGTGGCTGATATGTAAAGAAGTCGAGACTATGCCTTCTATCACATCGATTTGCAAATTCAATCGTGGTCTATGTGACTTCTTGTTTGGACTATGACATCTAAGCCCTTAACACCCTGTACCTGCCTTTTGCGTGGCCAAACCGGCTCAAACGCAGGTTTTCTGGCGCCTGTAATTTGCCGAAAGCCGCGAAAACAGCGGGCTAGCTACCAGCCGAGGGTTTCTTTGAGGAAGGGGATGGTCAGCTTGCGCTGGGCCTGCAAGGAGGCCTGATCGAGCTGTTCGAGCAGATCGAACAATGCGCTCATGCTGCGGGTGCCTCGAGTAAGGATAAAGTGCCCGACCTCGTCGGTGAGGTGCAGGCCGCGACGGGATGCGCGCAGTTGCAGGGCACGCAATTTGTCTTCGTCGGACAGCGGGCGCATCTGGAAGATCAGCGCCAGGGTCATGCGCGACTTGAGGTCGGCCAGCTTGATCGGCAACTCGCGGGGCGAAGTCGACGCGGCAATCAACAGGCGCCGACCGCTGTCACGCAAGCGGTTGAACAGGTGAAACAGCGCTTCTTCCCATTCCGCTTTGCCGGCGATCGCTTGCAGATCGTCCAGGCACACCAGTTCGTATTGCTCAAGATGGTCGAAGATGCCGATACCGCGGTCCATCAACTCGGCCAACGGCAGGTACACCGCCGGTTCGCCCATCTGCTCGAACCGCAGGCACGCGGCCTGCAACAGGTGGGTACGCCCTACGCCGTGCTTGCCCCACAGGTAGATCAGGCTTTCGGTCCACCCGGCGTCGGCTTCGCAGAGCCGCTCGACATAGCCGAGTGCAGCGGCATTGGCGCCTGGGTAGTAGTTGATGAAGGTGGCGTCGTCACGCAGACGCACACCCAAGGGCAGCTGAATCGGTTTCATGCTGACTGAACGGCTCCAAACGAACCGTTAGTGGCCTCTGTGTAAAGTTTGCAAAGTTTATACCCGTGACGCCGGGCGCACAATGCAACAGACCCCAAGCAAAATCAAAGGTTTGCGTTAACTTGTTGGATTTGTGCAGATTGTTTGACGGACCGCTCCCAGAAAAGACAAACCCGGCGTTGGCCGGGTTTGTGAAGAAAGGGTTACAAGTCGGGATCTTCAACCCCCGTATACGCATCCGAATCCTTGTACAGATCGTGCACATGGCGCACCAGCACCATGATCACCGCCGCCACCGGCAACGCCAGCAGGATGCCAGTGAAGCCAAACAGCTCACCGCCCGCCAGGATCGCAAAGATCACCGCCACCGGATGCAGGCCAATCCGATCCCCGACCAACAACGGCGTGAGCACCATGCCTTCCAACGCCTGGCCGACCATGAAGACGGCCACGATCCCCAGCATCGGGTACAAGTCCCCGCCAAACTGGAACAAGCCCGCGACCAGCGCCGCGCCGATCCCAATCACAAACCCCATATAAGGCACGATTGCGGCCAGGCCGGCGATCAGGCCGATCAACAGGCCCAGTTCCAGGCCGATAGCCATCAAGCCGGCCGCGTAGATGATCCCCAGGGCCAGCATCACCAGCAACTGCCCGCGCACGAAGGCGCCGAGCACCTCATGGCATTCCTCAGCCAGTGAAACAATGCGTTCCTCACGGTTGCGCGGCAGCAGGCTGCGGATCTTGGCCATCATGATGTCCCAGTCGCGCAGCAAGTAGAACGCCACCACCGGGATCAGCACCAGGTTGGTCAGCCAGCCGATCAGCGCCAGGCTGGACGCAGTCGCCTGGCTGAGGATGACCCCGACGATGTCAGTGGTCTGGCCCATATGTTCGCTGATGGCCGACTTGACCTTGTCGAACTTCCAGAAGCCATCCGCCAGCCCCAGCTTGGCCTGGGCCCATGGCATCGCCGTGTGCTGCAGCCAATCGAGCATCTGCGGCGCCAGCTCATACAAGCGGAACAACTGCTTGGCCAGCATCGGCACCAACACCAGCACCAACGCCGTGATGATCAAGGTAAACAGGGCGAACACCGCCACCACGCCCCAGGTCCGCGACAACCCGGCCTTCTCCAGACGATCCACCACCGGATCGAACAGGTAAGCCAGCAGCAACGCGACCAGGAACGGCGTCAGGATCGAATGCAGCAGGAACACAAAAACGCACAGCAGGACAAACCCGCCAAGCCACACCCAACGACGCGTATCCGCCATAAACCACTCCATATATATAAAGAAGAAAACTGCTACCAACGAAAACGCAGTTGCGCCTGAGGTTCTGGTGCAACAGCAGGCTGCGCACCCTCCGCCACGGGTTGCTGGACCGGTGCTTCACCCGCAGGAATTTCCTGCAACCTGGCCAGGCTCAACTGAGTACGCAACTGATCGGCACTGCCATTGACGCGGTACACGATGCGATTGCCATCCACTAACTGCGGCTGACCGCCGAAAGGCTCCAGCAGATGACCCAGCGCGGCATAACGCTCAAGGGTCATGCCCTGCACTTCCAGCAATTGTTCGGTGCTCACGCCGGGCTTGACCGCAAAGCGCGGCGCCAGCTTCTGGCTGACCGCCAGCATCACCGCATCGGCCACGGCGCCGGTGTCGGGCCCTTGCGCCGTGCCTTGCTCACTTTTGTCGCCCAGCCACAGACGCCATTTGGCCTGCCACTGGCTGCCTTCCTGACGCGCATGCACCGCCAGCAAGGCGTCGGCGCCGTAACGCTCGGAGGCAGCGCGCAGCGGTGTGGCGTCGGCACTTTCCAGATTCGGTGCGGTGGCGACCACCTGTTCATCCAGGTCACCCAGCGGCAGGCGCAACGGCAGGCCTCTGTGTTGCGCGGCACGGCGCAGCGCCTGGGCAACGGTCTGGCCATCGCCCACCAGGCTGCTGCCTTCGGTGGAGTCGTTCAGCCACCAGCCAAGGATCGACGGCCGATTGCTGCCCCAGATCGACAGGCCCGCTTCCCGCAGCACGCGATCGGTGCTCACCGGGTCGAAATCCACTTGCAGGCTTTCCGGCGGGCCAGCGTCGTAGCCGTACTGGCTGATGATTTGTTGCGGGTCCTTGCGAACGGCCGCCAGGCCCGGGCCATCGGCGGCCTTGGCGTCGCCGGTCAAGCGGATCACCAGGGTCTGCACGGCGCGCTGGGTCGCCTGGTCGCGCTCTTGCGGCGACTGACTGCTGACGGGCTCGAGTACTTGATAAAGGCCATTGAGGGTTTCGGCATGACTCGCCAGGCTGACCAACGACAAACAGCCTACAAAGAAGAACTTGAACAAACGCATGAAAGATTCCCGAACGACAAATTTAGCGGCTGGAACAGACCGCGCGAACTCGGCTTGGCAAGGCTGTGACCACAGCGACCGGTAAAACATTCACAGGGTCCTGGCAGTTTTTGTACTGTCATAACGATAGCGGTTTAAAGGCTATACCTTAATACGCGCCATAGCAGGGGCCATCAGCATTTTTTAACCGGCTTTTTTTACCTATATGGCCCTGCCCGTCGGCCCGAGGATGGCCGCTGCCCCTCAAGCCTGATAAAATCGCGCGCCTTCGCAGACCGTCACCGGCTGGGCCTTTTACCAAAAGCGCCTGCCCGCTCGGTCGTTACCCCTGAATCCCCCCTAAAGGCCTGGATCATGAGCAAGCAACCCTCCCTGAGCTACAAGGACGCCGGTGTAGACATCGACGCCGGTGAAGCATTGGTCGAACGCATCAAGAGCGTCGCCAAGCGCACTGCGCGCCCCGAAGTCATGGGCGGCCTGGGCGGTTTTGGCGCCCTCTGCGAAATCCCGGCCGGCTACAAGCAGCCTGTCCTGGTATCCGGCACCGACGGCGTGGGCACCAAGCTGCGCCTGGCACTGAACCTGAACAAACACGACACCATCGGCATCGACCTGGTTGCCATGTGCGTCAACGACCTGGTGGTGTGCGGCGCCGAGCCGTTGTTCTTCCTCGACTACTACGCCACCGGCAAGCTGAACGTGGACACCGCGGCACAAGTGGTCACCGGTATCGGTGCCGGTTGCGAACTGTCGGGTTGCTCCCTGGTCGGCGGTGAAACCGCTGAAATGCCAGGCATGTACGAAGGCGAAGACTACGACCTGGCCGGCTTCTGCGTCGGCGTCGTGGAAAAAGCCGAGATCATCGACGGCTCCAAAGTTGCTGCCGGTGACGCCCTGCTGGCCCTGCCGTCCTCCGGCCCGCACTCCAACGGTTACTCGCTGATCCGCAAGATCATCGAAGTGTCCGGTGCCGAGATCGAGAACACCCAGCTCGACGGCAAGCCGCTGACTGATTTGCTGATGGCCCCGACCCGCATCTACGTCAAGCCACTGCTCAAGCTGATCAAGGACACCGGCGCAGTCAAGGCCATGGCCCACATCACTGGCGGCGGCCTGCTGGACAATATCCCGCGCGTTCTGCCAAAAGGCGCCCAGGCCATCGTTGACGTCGCCAGCTGGCAGCGTCCTGCGGTATTCGACTGGTTGCAAGAGAAAGGCAACGTCGACGAAACCGAAATGCACCGCGTGTTGAACTGCGGCGTCGGCATGGTCATCTGCGTGGCTCAGGAGCACGTTGAAACCGCGCTGAACGTACTGCGCGAAGCCGGCGAGCAGCCTTGGGTCATCGGCCAGATCGCCACCGCTGCCGAAGGCGCGGCTCAGGTTGAGCTGAAGAACCTCAAGGCTCATTAATGTCTCAGACCTGTGATGTCGTGGTGCTGCTCTCCGGCACCGGCAGTAACTTGCAGGCCCTGATCGACAGCACGCGCACCGGCGACAACCCGGTGCGCATTGCTGCGGTGATCTCCAACCGCAGCGACGCCTACGGCCTGCAACGCGCCAGGGACGCGGGTATCGACACCCGCTCCCTGGATCACAAGGCGTTCGAGGGCCGTGAGGCCTTCGACCGCGCCTTGATCGAACTGATCGACGCCTTCAACCCCAAGCTCGTGGTACTCGCCGGCTTCATGCGCATCCTCAGCGCTGACTTCGTGCGGCATTACGCCGGGCGCCTGTTGAATATCCACCCTTCCCTGCTGCCCAAGTACAAAGGCATGCACACGCACCAGCGTGCGCTCGAGGCCGGCGACCGCGAGCATGGCTGCAGCGTGCACTTTGTCACCGAGGAACTCGATGGCGGGCCTCTGGTCGTACAGGCAGTGGTTCCGGTAGAGTCTGACGACTCGGCGCAGACGCTTGCGCAACGGGTTCACACCCAGGAACACAGGATTTACCCGCTGGCCGTTCGCTGGTTTGCCGAGGGGCGGTTGATTCTTGGTGACCAGGGTGCATTATTGGACGGTCAGTTACTCGCGGCCAGCGGCCACTTGATTCGAACCTAGGAGATTTTATGCGTCGCGCCTTGCTCTTCGCTTTTGCGCTGTTCGCCTTGCCAGCCGTGCAAGCAGCAGACCTTCACCCCTTCTCCGTCAGCTACACCGCCGACTGGAAACAGTTGCCCATGAGTGGTTCGGCCGAACGCAGCCTGGCCAAGAACGGCGACGGCTCCTGGACCTTGAATTTCAAGGCTTCCATGATGATCGCCAGCCTCACCGAAACCAGCGTGATCCTGTTTGACAAGGACACCCTGCAACCGAAGAGCTACACCTTCGAACGCGGTGGCCTGGGCAAGGCGAAGAAGATCAATCTGGACTTCGACCAGACCGCCAAGAAAGTCACCGGGTTTGAAAACAAAGACCCGGTCAACGTGCCCCTGCAAAGCGGCATGCTCGACAAGTCGACCTACCAGTTGGCCCTGCAGCGCGACGTGGCTGCCGGCAAGAAGAGCATGAGCTACAACGTGGTCGAAGGCACCGACGTCGACACCTACGACTTCCGCGTGATCGGCCCGGAAAAGGTCCAGACCAAGGTCGGCTCCATCGACGCGATCAAGGTCGAGCGCGTGCGTGACCCGACGCAGAGCAAGCGCATCACCCAGATGTGGTTTGCCAAGGACCAGGGCGGCATTCTGGTTGCCCTGCGCCAGGTAGAAACCGACGGCAAGGAATACAACATCATGCTGCAGGACGGCACCGTTGACGGTAAGGCTGTCAAAGGTAGCTGATCGGTAGCTGGAACAGAGAGCCTCGCGAATGCGGGGCTTTTTTTCGCCTGTCGATTGGGTTTCGCCCGACACGAACATGAAACTTTTGTCATAAAACTCAGGGCCCTGCGGCGCAATGTCGCGGTTTTCGCGGGCTGCAGCACTGTTGCATTTACCGCAATGAATTGTTGCGCGAAAAGTCGGTTTACTTAGCAAGCTAACAAATCATATAACAAAGGCCTGCGACGACTTGCCGCAGATCCACCAGAGATTGGAGCAAGCAGATGACTGTAAAAGTAACTGAACGCGACGACGAACATATGTCCCACGAAGCCCTGGGCCATGGGATTCACATCTGGGATGTACACCAGCAAGACCTGTTGGTCGGCATGTTTCACAACGAGAGCGACGCTCATAATTATAAAAACGAGCTCGAAGCCCTTGAGATGAGACGCCAGTCAGAAAGCTCCTGAAGATACCTTGTAGTGAGCGGGCTTGCCCCGCACTGGGTGGCGAAGCCGCCCCACTAAAAACGCCGCATTCTTTCTGGGAGAATGCGGCGTTTGGTTTTCAGGGTCGGCCCTTTCAAGGTCTTTAGGTAGAACAGGCGATGAGTACCCTGTGGCAAGCCCGCTCGCCCCAACAAGCCTGCTCACTACAATTAAGGCTGCAGCCTTACCACATCAGGTCATCCGGGATCTGGTAGGCGGCGTACGGATCATCCTCATCCGGCACCTGGCTTTCCGTCAGGATATTGAGCTGGACGATACGCTCCGGTGCGCGCTCCTGGATTTTCAGCGCCGCTTCACGCGGGATCACCTCATAACCGCCGCCGTGGTGCACGATCGCCAGGGAGCCGTTGCTCAGCTTGTTGCGCATCAGCGTGTTGACCGACAGGCGCTTGACCTTCTTGTCGTCCACGAAGTTGTAATAGTCCTCGGTGGTCAGCTTGGGCAGGCGCGAGGTCTCGATCAGTTGCTTTACCTGGGCCGTGCGGGCCTTGGCCTCGGCTTTTTCCTGCTGCTGGCGGTTCAGTTCCTGGTCGCGCTTGACCTTCTCGGCCTGCGCTTCAGCCGCCAGGCGGGCCTGGGTGTCGTCTGCCTCGATCTGGCCTTTATGAACCAGGCGCTGCTGTTTCTGTTTCTCTTTGCCGACCTGCTTGGCCTGCTTTTGGTTGACCAGACCTGCTTTGAGCAACTGGTCACGAAGGGAAAGGCTCATGGTGCTTACTCACTTAGGCAACTGCTCAACCGCAGCTGGACACATTCTTTTCCTGACGTTTGGCTTCGCCCCACAGGGCGTCCATCGTTTCGAGGGTGCAATCTTCTATGGATTGGTGCGTATCGCGCAATGCCTGTTCGATAAATCGGAAGCGTCGCTCGAACTTGGCATTGGCGCCACGCAGCGCGGTTTCCGGGTCGACCTTGAGGTGACGGGCCAGGTTGACCGCCGCGAACAGCAGGTCACCGACCTCATCGGCGATCGCCGCAGAATCGTTGTCGGCCATGGCTTCGAGCACTTCATCGAGCTCTTCGCGCACGTTATCCACCACCGGCAGGGCCGACGGCCAGTCGAAGCCAACCTGGCTGGCGCGCTTCTGCAATTTGGCGGCGCGGGACAGGGACGGCAGCGCCGTGGGCACGTCATCCAGCAGGGAGAGTTGCTCCGGCGCGTCGGACTTTTCCGCACGCTCCTCAGCCTTGATCTGCTCCCAGCGCTCTTTGACCTGTTCTTCACTCAGCTGTGGGATGTCCAGCGGTGCATAAAGATCGCCCGTGGGGAACACGTGGGGATGACGACGGATCAGCTTGCGCGTGATGCTGTCGATCACCCCGGCGAATTCGAAGCGCCCTTCTTCTCGCGCCAACTGGCTGTAATACACCACCTGGAACAACAGGTCGCCCAGCTCACCCTGCAGGTGATCGAAGTCGCCGCGCTCGATGGCGTCGGCGACTTCGTAGGCCTCTTCCAACGTGTGCGGGACGATGGTGGCGTAGGTTTGCTTGATGTCCCACGGGCACCCGTATTGCGGGTGCCGCAGGCGGTTCATCAGGTGCAGCAGGTCTTCGAGCGAATACATCATGGGGTACGGTTACGCCGCGTCTCGATGATATTCGGCAACTGGGAAATCCGCCCCAGCAACCGTCCCAGTGCGTCCAACCCCGGAATCTCGATGGTCAGGGACATCAACGCGGTATTGTCCTCTTTGTTCGAGCGCGTGTTGACCGCCAGCACGTTGATCCGCTCATTGAGCAGCACCTGCGACACGTCACGCAGCAAACCGGAACGGTCGTAGGCACGGATGACGATGTCCACCGGGTAGGTGAGCACCGGCACCGGCCCCCAACTGACCTGGATGATCCGCTCCGGCTCGCGCCCACCCAACTGCAGCACCGAGGCGCAATCCTGGCGGTGAATACTCACGCCGCGGCCCTGGGTGATATAGCCGACGATGGCGTCCCCCGGCAGCGGCTGGCAGCAGCCGGCAATTTGGGTCATCAGGTTGCCCACGCCCTGGATCTGGATATCGCCACGCTTGCCGGGCTTGTAGCCGGTGGCCTTGCGCGGGATCAGTTCCAGCTGTTCGCTGCCGCGTTCCGGCTCGACCAGTTGCTGGGCCAGGTTGACCAGTTGGGCCAGGCGCAAATCGCCGGCACCGAGGGCGGCGAACATGTCTTCGGCAATCTTCATGTTGGCCTTTTCGGCCAGCTTGTCGAAGTCCACCTGGGGTAGGCCCAGGCGCGCCAGTTCGCGCTCGAGCAAGGTTTTACCGGCAGCGACGTTCTGGTCGCGCGCCTGCAATTTGAACCAGTGGACGATCTTCGCCCGCGCCCGCGACGTGGTGATGTAGCCCAGGTTCGGGTTCAGCCAGTCGCGGCTCGGCGTGCCGTGCTTGCTGGTGATGATCTCGACCTGCTCACCGGTCTGCAGGCTGTAGTTGAGCGGCACGATGCGGCCGTTGATCTTGGCGCCCCGGCAGTTGTGGCCGATCTCGGTGTGCACGCGGTAGGCGAAGTCCAGCGGCGTGGCGCCCTTGGGCAAGTCGATGGCATGGCCGTCCGGGGTGAAGATATAGACCCGGTCCGGCTCGATATCCACGCGCAGCTGTTCGGCCAGGCCGCCGATGTCGCCGAGTTCTTCGTGCCATTCCAGTACTTGGCGCAGCCAGGAGATTTTCTCTTCGTACTGGTTGGACCCCGCCTTTACGTCGGTGCCCTTGTAGCGCCAGTGCGCACATACACCCAGCTCGGCCTCTTCGTGCATGGCGTGAGTGCGGATCTGCACTTCCAGCACCTTGCCCTCGGGGCCGATCACCGCCGTGTGCAACGAGCGATAGCCGTTTTCCTTGGGGTTGGCGATGTAGTCGTCGAACTCCTTGGGGATGTGCCGCCACAGGGTGTGGACGATGCCCAGCGCGGTGTAGCAGTCGCGCATTTCCGGCACCAGCACGCGCACCGCACGCACGTCGTAGATCTGGCTGAAGGCCAGGCCCTTGCGCTGCATTTTGCGCCAGATGGAATAGATGTGTTTGGCGCGGCCGCTGATGTCGGCTTCGACGCCGGTGGCCTGCAATTCGGAGCGCAGCTGGTTCATCACGTCGGCGATAAAGCGCTCGCGGTCGAGCCGCCGCTCATGCAGCAACGTGGCAATCTGTTTGTATTGATCGGGTTCGAGGTAGCGGAAGGACAAGTCTTCCAGCTCCCACTTGATATGGCCGATGCCCAGGCGGTGCGCCAGCGGCGCATAGATGTCGAAGACCTCGCGGGCGACGCGGTTGCGCTTCTCGTCGTCGGCGGTCTTCACCGCACGGATCGCGCAAGTACGCTCGGCCAGCTTGATCAGGGCGACGCGCACGTCATCGACCATCGCCACCAGCATCTTGCGCAGGTTCTCGACCTGGCCCTGGGTGCCCAGCACCATGGACTGGCGCGGGCTGAGGCTGGCGCTGATCGCGGCCATGCGCAGCACGCCGTCGATCAGCTTGGCCACCACGGTGCCGAAACGCTGGCTGACGGTGGGCAACGGGATATGCCCTTCACGCACGCCGCGATAGAGCACGGCGGCGATCAGCGAATCCTGGTCCAGCTTGAGATCGGCGAGGATCTCGGCGATTTCCAACCCGGTGCGAAAGCTGGAAGTGCCTTCGGCCCACAGGTTCTTGGCCGCATTGTCTTGCTGCTCGGACTCACGAGCGAACTCGCAGGCGGCTTTCAAGGCTTCACGGTCCAGTGCCGGGTCGACACTGATGGCATGGTCCAGCCATGCCTCGAGATTGATACTGCCGTCGGTGTTGATCGGCTGGTGTGCTCTCACCTGTACCATCTTGCTTACCTTCCCTACGACGCACCTTCGATGCGCCAAAATCATCGCCGACGTTTACTGCGAACTCCCTGGCAGATCACAGGCCCTGGAGAACGCAGGCCAGTCGGATTAAACGGGCATCCTAGCCCGCTTCAAATAACGCCATGGCCTCGACATGCGCGGTTTGCGGAAACATGTCGAGGATCCCGGCACGTTTTAGCCGGTAGCCTTGCTTGACCAACTCAACCGTGTCCCGCGCCAGCGTGGCCGGGTTGCAGGACACATACACCAGACGCTTGGCGCCCAAGGTCGCAAGCTTGCGCACAACCTCTAGGGCACCGTCACGGGGTGGGTCCAAGAGTACCGCAGAAAAGCCCTGTTTGGCCCATTCTGCGTCAATCAAAGGCTGGGACAAATCGGCCTGAAAAAACTGCGCATTATGCAAATCGTTGCTGACGGCATTCACGGCCGCCCGGTCCACCATGGTCTGCACACCTTCCACCGCCACCACTTCACGCACCTGGCGCGCCAGTGGCAGGGCGAAATTGCCCAGGCCGCAAAACAGGTCCAGCACCCGTTCGTCGGGTTGTGGCGCCAGCCATTCGAGGGCCTGGGCGACCATCGCCGCGTTGACGCCGGCGTTGACCTGCACGAAGTCTCCTGGCCGGTAAGCCAGCTCCAGATTCCACTGTTCCAGTTGAAAGCCCAACACAGCATCGGTGTCGACCGGCTCCGGCTGGCCCTCGCCATGCAGCCACAATTGAGCCTCATGGAAAGTGCAGAATTCTCTCAACACCTGCAGGTCCGCTTCGGACAACGGCGCCATATGCCGCAGCAACACCGCAACGGATGTACCGCTGAACAATTCCACATGCCCCAGGGCCTGGGGTTTGCTCAGGCGGCGCAGCATGTTCGGCAGGCGCTGCATGATCGGTTGCAAGGCCTGTACCAGCACCGGGCAATCATCGATGGCGACGATGTCCTGGCTGGCCACGGCGCGAAAACCGACGTCCAGGTGTTTCGCCTTGGCATCCCAACGCACCGCCACGCGGGCGCGGCGACGGTAGCCGAATTCCGGCCCGCTCAACGGCGCGGCCCACTCTTGCGGTTCGACACCGGCCACGCGGGACAGTTGCTCGGCGAGCATGCGCTGTTTCAGGGCAAGCTGTTCGGTGTGGGGCAGGTGCTGCACGCTGCAACCGCCACAACGACCAACGTGCGCGCACGGTGCCGGGCGACGCAGTTCGCTGGCCTTGAAGACGCGCTCGGTGCGTGCCTCGACGATTTTGCCGTGGGCACCCAGCACTCGCGCCTCGACTTCTTCGCCAGCCAGCGCGCCGTTCACAAACCAGGTGCGGCCCTCGAAGAACACGATGCCACGGCCATCATTGGCCAGGCGCTCGATGGTCAGGCGTTGTTTCTTGCCCACCGGAATCTGCGGGGCCCGGCTGCCGCCCGTCGGTTGGAAGCGCAGGCCTCTCTCGTGCTTGGCCATCAGTTGGGTTCGTCGAAGATGCCGGTCGACAGGTAGCGGTCGCCTCGGTCACAGATGATCGCGACGATCACCGCGTTTTCCACTTCTTTGGACAGGCGCAACATGCCCGCCACCGCGCCACCGGAAGACACGCCGCAGAAGATGCCTTCTTCACGCGCCAGGCGGCGGGTGGTGTCTTCGGCCTCGCGCTGGGCCATGTCGATGATGCGGTCCACACGCGTGGCGTTGTAGATCTTCGGCAGATACTCCTCGGGCCAACGGCGGATCCCCGGGATGGCCGAACCTTCCATCGGTTGCAGGCCGACGATCTGGATCGCCGGGTTCTGCTCCTTGAGGTAGCGCGAGTTGCCCATGATGGTGCCGGTGGTGCCCATGGAGCTGACGAAGTGGGTGATGGTGCCCTGGGTCTGGCGCCAGATTTCCGGGCCGGTGCTGGTGTAGTGCGCCTCGGGGTTGTCGCCATTGGCGAACTGGTCCAGCACCAGGCCACGGCCTTCGGCGGCCATGCGCTCGGCGAGGTCGCGCGCGCCTTCCATGCCTTCTTCCTGGGTGACCAGCACCAACTGGGCGCCATAGGCCGTCATCGCCGCCTTGCGCTCGGCGCTGCCGTTGTCGGGCATGATCAGGATCATCTTGTAGCCCTTGATCGCGGCGGCCATGGCCAGGGCGATCCCGGTGTTACCCGAGGTGGCCTCGATCAGCGTGTCGCCGGGCTTGATCTCCCCGCGCAACTCGGCGCGGGTGATCATCGACAGCGCCGGGCGGTCCTTCACGGAACCGGCCGGGTTATTCCCTTCGAGCTTGAGCAGCAGGGTATTGCTGGTTTCACCCGCCATGCGTTGCAAGCGGACCAGGGGCGTGTTGCCGACGCAATCGGCGATTGTAGGGTACTGCAAGGTCATGGCGTATTCGCAATCCAGACTGCGGGGCGCACATCATACCGGGAAAGGCTGGCGGGCCATATCACGCAAAGTGTGGTGCTTATTGCTTTAGGGTATAAGCACGAGAAATCATCCGATCACGAACGCTGTCCATTCCTGGTGGGTAAGGTCCCGAATCCGCTTGTTTTCGGCTGATGCCCTTGCGTCCCGCACGCCATTGAGACGATTCACGTACTGCCCTTCACTGATCAAGCCACTCGCCAGTTGTTGATCAGCAACCTCCAATAGCTTCTGGAAACGGCGGAGCCTGAATTCGAGATCTGCGGCATATTTATGTTGAATAAAATGCACCCAGAAAGGCTCCTTCTGTAACAACTCAGGCCAGTTCGTTCCCGTCTCATTATTCAGTACAGCCGTGCGCACGGTATTGACCGAATGGACATCCGGCACAGCCGCCTCAAAACGCTGAGGGAGTACTTGCGGCAAATTCAGGCTCGATGCCAGGGCGATGCGATAACTCAGGACCCGTGTGCACGCGAATGCCATGCCCTGGGGCTCAAAGTGCCTGGAAAGATACTGATCTATGTATTCAAGACGACGTCGTGCACGGTAGTAATGCAACAGATTTGGCCCGGCAGTTTGTACGCCGGCATCGAGTATCCGTAGCGGAGCTATTTGCAACTCAAGTTGATGTAAGCACAACAGGCAACCATCAATCCCTCCGCGAAGGGTGCGATAACACGGTAAGTAAGCAATTCGCTCCACGCCCTCATGGGACATCGCATCGTCAATCACTCCCCAGACTCGGTGTGAAATGATCTCCCTCATCACACGGTGGTGGGGGTCAATGAACTGCGGGTAATCGGCAATGCTTGCCAGCAACTCAAAGAAATAATCCGCCATTGGCTGGTTTTGCAAGTACGCCCAATCGAGTTGGCGCGCTTGTACTTCTCCAGGAGGGAGCAGCGCCAACCAGCGGTCGGGACGCTGATCAAAAGGAACCGTCGGTTCCCATAATCCGAAATCAACATCGGGGGGGCCACGACGCTCGCCCACTCGGCGTAACAACTGTCGCGCCTGCGCGGAAAGCGGATTACCTCTCAAGTTCATTCCCTGATGGACTTCGGGATAAATGAACAAGTCCGTCTCGGCCAGGTCCTGTATTTGATTGTCACGCAGGTCAAAGCTGCCCAACGTGGAGAGACTCACCGCACCGCGCGGTAATTGGCTCAACGCGCAATTGCGCAGGTTCAGCTCCCGCAGGTTCGTCAACCTATACACGTTCAAGCGTCGTCCTTGCCCAAGTGGGTTTCCCGACAAATCAAGGCTTCTGAGTTCCGTCAGCTCAGCCAGTCGTTCCTCGTCCACATAGTTGAACCGCAGGTGGTTGTTCGACAGATTGAGCACTGCCAGGCGCGCGTGGAGGTCCAGATTGGGCAGATGAGTGAGTCGATTACCATTGAGATAGAGAAGACGCAGCGCCGGAAAGCTGAAAAGAAAGCGCTCCGGCAACGTCGTCAGTCGGTTGTTTCTCACGCTCAGCATAGTCACATGAGCAAAGTGCGCGCGCAGGGTCGGCAAGCTTGCCAAATCCAGATCGTCCAGGTTGAGTTCCTCGGCCACTCCCTGAGTGAAACCTTCCTTGGCCCAGCAACGCTGAATCCGCTCAACCGCCAAGGCTCGTGAACGGGCCGATGCGCGGTCCGGCTGGACTGTCGACGCCTGATCCCGCCATGTTTGCAAGTCCCTGTACAGCCGATCACGCTCCTTGACCTGATAGTTGATCAAGTCTTCTCGCTCTTTGACCGTGTCGTGCGCCTCCGCAAGCATCGCCCACACCTCGGCATCCGTTTTAAAGGGGTACAACTCGCGCATGCGCTTGATCTGGTTACGCTCTGTCGGCCCGAATTCGGTTCCACCACTGAGTGGGTAGCCTTTGCGACCATTGATCAGGCGTGGTGGTGCGAGCCTCGATGGCATTGGCCGCATGTTGAGTGTCGATTGGATTCCCGACCAATCCTGTCCCAGGCGGGCTCCCATTTCCGCGCGCAATTCCTCCAGCGCGCCGGCATGGGTGTAGCCCATCGCCTGCCGCTCGGCCAGGGGCAATGCGCCGAGCAAGGCCTCCAGGAACGGCGCGCGTGCCCCCACCGCCTGCAAGCTACCATCTGCCCGTTGGACGTAGGCCAGGTACTGTCCGACGCTCGGTTTCAAGACCCGTCGAAGGTCAGCATCATCGGGACCGACGCTGTCGATTACGCGGTGGGCATCCCAGAGTTCAACCCGCAGCGATGTCGGCCAGCCCTTGAGACCAGCCAGTTCATGGAGCATCAACCGAGAACTGTCGTCATTCGCCAACGGCGACAGGTGCACGCCTTCCAGGGCACCACAGACCCGCAACCAACGGGACCACCACCGCGCCTCATGCGCCAAGGTGTGCGGTACGCGCCCCTCCCGGAGGCGCTCCAACTCAGACGCAGAAGCATGTTGCACCCAGTCCTGCGCAATCCCCACGGTCAATCCAGGGAACTGACGCACTATCACCTGTACCAAAGGGTCATCGGACCGCTGGTTCTTGCGGCGCAGCACATCGAAAAACTGCGCGTGCATCTGCAGTTTGTCCATGTGCACCTTGCTCTCCAGGGCCGCAACCTGATCTTCACGTGCAAGACCCGCCTTACCGACCAACGCATCGGCATTGTCAGGCGTTATTTCATCGAGCACCTGGACAATAAACTCCGACCCCATCTCCAGTCCTTGCTTGACCCGCTCAAAGATATTCAAGCGTTCGAACGTCTCCACCAAAAGCACCGGCGGCGGTTCGCTGCGCATATGCACCTTGCGCAGTATGTCCGGCGTCACGCCGCTGATCTGCTGGACCTTGTCGATGGCATCGGGGGTCAATGTGCGAAACCTGGGACCCAGGCGGTAAAAGGGTTTATGCCCGTTCCAGGTCAGCGGGTTCTCCCATTCATGCCGCCACGCGCCCGCGCCGTTATGGCTCAGCAGCGGCGCATACGCGTCGTCCAGGGCCGGATGGCGGATGCGCCAGGGGCGGGTTTGATCCTCCTGGGTCACTTTGAAATATTGGCTATCGATGAACAAATAGCGGTCCGACTCCAGAGAGTACAACCCCAAGGCATCGGGCTCGGGTGCAATGCGCCGGGTGTCGACGTCACTCGCGTACTGCGCGATGTCGCGCAGCACCGGGTAGAACGTGCCTTGCGGTGCACGATTGCGCAGCATCGCCTGGGCCACTTGATGACGAAACCCAGTGATGGCCGCGGGCATATCGGCGCCGAACCGGGCGCGATCGTGATCGGAGAGTTGGCTCAGTAGCACCCGGAAAAACGCATGCGCGCCACCCTGCTGCACGCCGGCGCCCTGGCTGCCCGGATCATAGGGCGAAAACTCCCCATCACCATGGTCGAGGATCAACACGGCATGCTTGTCACGATCCAGGGGAGCGTAGGTTGACGGGCGGACAATCAGTTGCTTGCCGATAGTCCTCAAGGCACTGCGGGCAAACGCCTGGACCCAGGCCTGGGTTTGCGGATCAAACCTGCGGCGGTGGTAGATGCGGTCAATGAGGGCCTCGGCACGCGCCATCTGCGCGGCAACCTTGAGCGCATCGTAGAGCGGCTCGGGTTGTTGTCGGACTTCAAGCAAACGGGTTTGCTGGTCGGCCGACAGCGGATGCTGATCCAGCACCTCCAGCAACCTCGGCAGGCTGACGCCGGGGTGCAATACGCGCAGCGCCTCGATCACCTCGGGCACCGGGTAGTCATGCCCAAGGCTGTCAGGCAACCATTTACATACGGACACCGAAGCGCGGATAGCGCTCGAGCGATGGGTGTCGGCAAACCGGGTCAAGGCTTCGAACAGATCGAACCGCGACGCCTGGGCCTGGGCCGCCAGTTGCAAACGGACCGCCTGTTCGCCGGCGGAAAAACTCGAGGGTAAAAGTTGTACCACCGCGTGGGACAGGTGCGCGGTGATGCGCTGCGGTGCAGAGTAGCCAAACTGGTGGTTCTCCAGGGCGGTAACCGTGATCACAACCGTCGTCGGGCGGGTCGCATCCCTGCTGTAGCGACGTAGCTCCTGGCCCTGTGTGTTGACGATTCTCAACGCCGTGTCCAGCGGCCACACCGGCAGCTGGGTCAGCAACGGGCCCAGGACTTCGAATGCCCCCATGGGCACTGGCCGGTTGGAATCGACCGAGTTGGCGGCCCAGTCAATCAGCCGGTCGGCGTTGAATCGATGTACCGCCTCCACCAACGAGGCTGATGGGCGTGCGCCTGCCCAGACACGTTCCAATTGTTCGCGTGATGTGCCGCTGGTTTCCAGCAAGGCCTGCAGCTCATGCGCAGGCGCCTGGGAGGGCAGCAACATGCGCTCAAGCAACTGGGGGCTACTCAGCCCCGTACTGTCCTTGATGCTGGCGGCGGGCATTTGCGAAAGGCGTTGATACAAGGCGTGATGGCGCCGCCGTACACTGAATGCCAGGCGGCTATGCAGCCGCCCGTTGATCAGCAGGTCGGCCAGGTCGGAAAAGGCCAGCACCAGTTCACCTGCATGCCCCTCCAGCACACTGGAGAGGCCATTGAGCAACCCTTCACCCAGCGCCGCGAACAACGCGATCGCCCTTACACGTGCCAACCCCTTGAGCGGACCGGGTACCGGCATCAGTAATAGCTCCAACACCTCACCGATCACGGTGCGCGCAATGCCGGCAAGGGTCGTCAGAACCCCCGGCGTCTCGTTGGCCAGGCTCTTCAGGTTAGTGCGAATGCGCGCCAGGTGGAGGTCGCCCAAACTGACGGGGGGGGCTTTGGTCACGACCTTGCGGGTATAGCCGGTCCGGTCCTCCAGGCGAGGCTCGAACACCTCGAGAAACAGATCCTGTAATGCCTCGGCAAAAGGATTAAGCCCGCTTTCACGGATGGCGCCTTGCCTGAGTCTGGTCAAGCGTGCGCTGTCGGGCTGTGACATGACCGCGTATAACCACGCCACCCGGCCCTGCCGGTAGAAAGCACTGAACGCCACATAAAATTCCTGGCAGGCTTCCCGGTGGTTGTCGAAATGACGCAGGTCGCCCCCGCCCGGCCGACGGGGAAAGTAACTGAACGCGCCTTTGCAACCATCAACGGAAAACACCAGGTGGGGGATGTTCAGGCTGTCTCCCGGCGGCCTGCTGAGTATTTGCCCGGTGTTGCCGATAAATTGAGGCACCCAACCGATGTTGTCCTTGCCGTCGGGGATGAACAGCTGCATTTCCTCGCAGTGCCCCCACCCCTCCTGCTGCTCCAGCGCTTGCTTGATAGCGCGGTATTTTTCCCGGTCGACTCGGGTGGTGTTCGAGTCTCTCAGGGCTTCAATCAGGGCGAACTCAAACTCCAGCCGCCCCAGTCTCACAATCGCCTGGCCCAACGGCTTGGCCTTGTCCAGGTTGTCGTCGAGCAGGGTTCTGAGTTGGCCACCGAGATTGAGCTCGCGCACCAACGCGATGAAATCCTCGGGGCTGAGGTCGATACTGAGCCTGCTGGACATTGCCACGCCGTCATGGCCGGGGTAATCCCAACCCGTCAGGCCGTCATAGTTCATGCAGGCGGCGTCCCACAGCGAAAGCCGGACGACCTTGGGCTCATTGGTACGGTCTGCCAGGTCGCGCCGATGTCGACGAGGGCCGAACGAATAGGTGGTGGTGATGTGCTGGGCTTTGGGGTCAACCTCTTGACCGGTGAGGTCTTTGAGGCCCGTTCGCAAACGCTCCAGGCTTTGGAGTTCAAACTGTGTGACGAATTGACGAACGTTTCGTTCGACCTCCGCCTGGGCCTCGATCAACGCCCGTTGCAGGCGTACATATTCGCGCTGGCCATCGTCATCCAGCCCGGCCATGAAAGCGGCAAATTTCTCCTGCAAGGCGTCCACGGTTTGCAGGGTCGCCCACTCGTCGCCTGCGACCAAGGGCAGCCTCGCTCGCTGCTCCGCCATGAACGCCGCCAACGGATCTGCCTGCTGCTGTGTCGCTACCGGCTCAATCATTTCACGCTCCTTGAAATGATCAGCCTATCCACTACCCGTCGATGGCTCCGGTAGCTATGTAGCGCATTGATTCAGCCATGGTTCTTTTCGAATACCGCTGCGCCCATCGCCGCGATCTGCCCCTCGATCAACGCGTCGAACGGCCGCAACAATGGCTCGAAGGAGGTGGGAGCCTCCAATACCTGCAGGGCCTGCGCAATCGCCTCGACGGTGGACAACGCACCTGGCCCGGGAGCCTTGCGCAGTCGATAGCGTGACACGGCGTCGCCCGCCAATGTCACCCGGGGCAGCGCTGCCAGCAATGGGTTGAGGTGCAACAATTTGCGCGCCTTGCGCCAGGTGCCGTCGGGCACCACCAGCAACAGCGGCGGGTCGTCCGGCGCATAGTGCTGCAAGGGCTGTGCATCGTCCGACGGAAACAACAGCCGTGCCTGATAACCGGGTGGGGTCAACAATGTCGCCAGATCGTCAAACACCTCCCCCACCACCAACTGCGCGTTGTTCAAGCCCAGCGCCGCCAGCCTCGCGGTGTTCAACGCATGGTTGACCTCACTCGGGTGCTGCAACAGCAGCACGCGGGTGCGGCTGTCGAGGCTGGGGATCAACGCGCACAGGCAATGGGTGACGGGCCGTAGGCAGCGGGAACATTGGGGTCTGGACATGGTGTTATCAGGCCTGGTTGAGCTGGGCTTTGAGTAGATCGCGGAAGGTCTGGATCAACGGTTCACGGCTGCGACCACGGCGCATGATCATCGAAAACGGCGCCTGGTAGCCGAAAGTCGCCGGCAGCAACACGCGCAAATCGCCTTTGTCGGCCCAGGCCTGGGCATAGTGCTCGGGCAGGTAGCCGATGTAGGCGCCGGACAGCACCAGGATCAGCTGCGCCTCCATACTTTCCACCGTTGCTGCGCTGTGCTTGAAGCCATGACGCGCCAGTTCGGCCTGGCTCCAGTAGCCGCGTCCGACCATGCGTTGCTGGGTAATCACTTGTTCCGGGATACGTCGTTCATTGAATAAAGGATGCCGGGTGCTGCAATACAGCCAGTGCTGTTCGCGGTACAGCGGCATGTAGACCAGCCCGCTCATGCGGTTGGAGAAGGCGCCGATGGCCAGGTCCAGGCGGTTGTCCTGCACGCCGAGTTGCAGCTCGTAGGGACTCATCACCGACAAATGCAGGTGCACCGCCGGGTGCTCCAGGCTGTAGGCGCCGATGACTTCGGCGAATGGCAACGCCTTGTCGCTCACAGTGGAGTCGAGCACGCCCAATTTGAGCGTGCCGCGCAACTCGCCTTTCAACGCGGCGGCGTATTGCTCGAAGCCTTCCAGTTCACCCAGCAGGCGCAGCGTCTCCTGATGGAACAGCTCGCCTTTGCTGGTCAGGCTGAACCCGCCGCGGCCGCGATGACACAGCACCAGGCCCAACGCCGACTCCAGTTGGCTCATGTAGGTGCTGATGGCCGAGGTGGACAGGTTGAGTTCGTGCTGGGCATTGGCGAACCCCTGGTGACGCACGACGCTGACGAAGATGCGCAGGAGTTTCAGGTCGGGCAAGGCGTTGGCCATGGGGCGGCTCCAGAGGCACACACAAAATCCTGTGGGAGGGGGCAAGCCCCCTCCCACACTTAAACGCAGTTTACCCCAGGCATTAGTTTAGAAAAATCTGAACTAAGTATTTGCCCCTGCCGATTCTTTCGTTTCCCTGTATTTCGCAGAATCAGGCCCTAATAAACAAAACAACGATGAGGCACTCCCGTGGACAAGATTTTCCACCAACCACTGGGCGGCAACGAAATGCCGCGCTTTGCCGGCATCGCCACCATGATGCGACTCCCCCACCTGCAAACGGCCAAGGGCCTGGACGCCGCCTTCATCGGCGTGCCCCTGGACATCGGCACCTCGCTGCGCGCCGGCACCCGCTTCGGGCCGCGTGAAATCCGCGCCGAATCCGTGATGATCCGCCCCTACAACATGGCCACCGGCGCCGCACCGTTCGACTCGCTGTCGGTGGCGGACATCGGCGACGTGGCGATCAACACCTTCAACCTGCTCGACGCCGTGCGCATCATCGAAGAAGCCTACGACGAGATCCTCGAACACGACGTGATCCCGATGACCCTGGGTGGCGACCACACCATCACCCTGCCGATCCTGCGGGCGATCCACAAGAAACACGGCAAGGTCGGCCTGGTGCACATCGATGCCCACGCCGATGTGAACGACCACATGTTCGGCGAGAAAATCGCCCACGGCACCACCTTCCGCCGCGCTGTGGAAGAAGGCCTGCTGGACTGCGACCGCGTGGTGCAAATCGGCCTGCGCGCCCAGGGCTACACCGCCGAAGACTTCAACTGGAGCCGCAAACAGGGCTTCCGCGTGGTCCAGGCCGAAGAATGCTGGCACCACTCCCTCGCCCCGTTAATGGCTGAAGTGCGGGAAAAAGTCGGCGGCGGCCCGGTGTACCTGAGCTTCGACATCGACGGCATCGACCCGGCCTGGGCACCGGGCACCGGCACCCCGGAAATCGGCGGGCTGACCACCATCCAGGCAATCGAGATCATCCGTGGCTGCCAGGGCCTCGACCTGATTGGTTGTGATCTGGTAGAAGTTTCGCCGCCCTACGACACAACCGGCAACACCTCGTTGCTGGGTGCCAACCTGCTGTACGAAATGCTCTGCGTATTGCCGGGCGTGGCGCACCGCTGATGAGCACCCACGAAGTGCTGCAAGCCGCCGCCGAGCTGGTGGCGGCCTTCGCGCGCAATGACCGCGCCGCCTACTTCGGCGCGTTCACGGCGGATGCCAGCTTTGTGTTCTACCCCCTCCCCCAGCCGCTGCTGACTCGCGATGCCTACCAGGCGTTGTGGGACAGCTGGCGCCGGGATGAGGGGTTCGAGGTGCTGTCCTGCACCTCGAGCAACGCTTTTGTCAGCCTGCAGGGTGACGTGGCGATTTTCATGCATGACGTGGCCACCGAGCTGCGCATGAACGGGGAGCAATTCAAAAGCCAGGAACGCGAGACCATTGTCTTCAAACGACAAGGGCTTGGCGCAGAACAACAAGAAGGCCTGTGGCTGGCCTGTCACGAACATTTGTCCGCTATGCCGGAAGGGCTGCCGCCCCCTTAGCCAATGTGATCGGAGCTGATCATGAATAATAAAAACAACGATAAAAGTATTCGAAAGATAGAAACCAACGGGGTCGAGCAGATCCCGGACCACGAACGTACCGCCGGCCCCAAGGACCTGTTCCGACTGATCTTCGGCGGTGCCAATACCTTTGCCACCGCCGTGCTGGGCTCCTTTCCCGTGCTGTTTGGCCTGTCATTCCAGGCTGGCGTCTGGGCGATTGTGCTGGGCGTGCTGGTGGGTGCGCTGATCCTGGCACCCATGGGCCTGTTCGGGCCGATCAATGGCACCAACAACGCCGTGTCTTCCGGTGCTCACTTTGGTGTGCACGGGCGGATTGTCGGCTCGTTTCTGTCGCTGCTGACGGCGATTGCGTTCTTCTCGCTGTCGGTGTGGAGTTCGGGTGATGCGCTGGTGGGTGGTGCGAAGCGCCTGATCGGCTTGCCGGAAACCGACCTGACCCTGGGCCTGGCCTACGGCGTGTTTGCCGTTCTGGTGCTGACGGTGTGTATCTACGGTTTTCGCTTCATGCTGTGGGTCAACCGCATTGCGGTGTGGGCGGCAAGCCTGCTGTTTCTGCTGGGCATCTTCGCCTTCGCGCCCGCCTTCGACAGCCACTTCGCCGGCACCGTCGCGCTGGGCCAGACCGGCTTCTGGGCCGCCTTCATCGGCGCTGCACTGGTGGCCATGAGCAACCCGATTTCCTTCGGGGCGTTCCTCGGCGACTGGTCGCGCTACATCCCGCGTGAAACACCGAAAATGCGCATCATGCTGGCGGTGGTCCTGGCACAAATCGCGACGTTGATCCCGTTCCTGTTCGGCCTGGCCACGGCGACTATCGTGGCGATCAAGGCACCGGACTACATCGCGGCGAATAACTACGTCGGCGGTTTGCTTGCAGTGGCACCGACCTGGTTCTTCCTGCCGGTGTGCCTGATCGCAGTGATCGGCGGCATGTCCACCGGCACCACCTCGCTGTATGGCACCGGGCTGGACATGTCCAGCGTGTTCCCGCGCCTGCTGTCACGGGTCAAGGCCACCTTGCTGATTGGGGTGATGTCGATTGCCTTCATCTTTATCGGACGTTTCGCCGCCAACCTGGTGCAGAGCGTGTCGACCTTCGCCGTGCTGATCATCACCTGCACCACGCCGTGGATGGTGATGATGATCATCGGCCTGATCGTGCGTCGCGGCTTCTACTGCCCGGATGACCTGCAGGTATTCACCCGTGGAGAAACCGGCGGGCGCTACTGGTTCAGCCATGGCTGGAACTGGCGCGGGCTGGGCGCGTGGATTCCGAGTGCGCTGGTGGGCCTGTGCTTCGTCAACCTGCCGGGGCAGTTTGTCGGGCCACTGGGCAACCTGGCCGACGGCATCGATATCAGCCTGCCGGTGACGTTGGGGCTGGCCTCGGTGGTGTACCTGACCTTGCTTCGCGTATTCCCGGAACCGGCGGCCGTCTACGGGCCGTCCGACCCTCGCAGCAAGCGCACGGATGCGCGCGTTAAACCGGCGCTGCAACCAGCCGCCTGATCGCCCATAAAAAAGATAATCGGAGAACCGCCGTCATGGCTTTGGATTTATTCGTCGTACTCATCTACGCCGCCGGCATGCTCGTGCTCGGCTACTACGGCATGCGCCGCGCCAAGACCCACGAAGACTACCTGGTGGCCGGGCGCAACCTGGGCCCGTCGCTGTACATGGGCACCATGGCCGCCACGGTATTGGGCGGTGCGTCCACCGTCGGCACCGTGCGTCTGGGCTACGTACATGGCATCTCCGGCTTCTGGCTGTGTGCCGCGCTGGGCATGGGCATCATTGCGCTGAACCTGTTCCTGGCCAAGCCACTGTTGAAACTGAAGATCTTCACCGTGACCCAGGTCCTGGAAAAACGCTACAACCCCATGGCCCGCCAGGCCAGTGCGGTGATCATGCTGGCCTACGCGCTGATGATCGGCGTGACCTCGATCCTGGCCATCGGCACCGTGTTGCAAGTGTTGTTCGGCCTGCCATTCTGGATTTCGGTGCTGCTCGGCGGTGGCGTGGTGGTGGTGTACTCGACCATCGGCGGCATGTGGTCGCTGACCCTCACCGACATCGTGCAGTTCGTGATCAAGACTGTCGGCCTGATGTTTATCCTGCTGCCGATCTGCCTGTACCGCGTCGGCGGTTGGGATGAGTTGGTCGCCAAGCTGCCGGCGTCGAGCTTCAGCTTCACCGCCATCGGCTGGGACACGATCATCACCTACTTCATGATCTACTTCTTCGGCATCCTGATCGGCCAGGACATCTGGCAGCGGGTGTTCACCGCCCGTGACGAAAAGGTCGCCCAGTACGCGGGCACCTTCGCCGGTTTCTACTGCATCCTCTACGGCCTGGCCTGTGCGCTGATCGGCATGGCCGCGCACGTGCTGATCCCGGACCTGGACAACGTCAACAATGCGTTTGCCGCTATCGTCAAAGCCTCGCTGCCAGACGGCATCCGTGGCCTGGTGATTGCCGCCGCACTGGCCGCGATGATGTCCACTGCCAGCGCCGGCCTGCTCGCTGCCTCCACCGTACTGACCGAAGACCTGCTGCCGCGCCTGCGTGGCGGCAAACAGTCGAGCCTGGCCGTCAATCGCCTGTTCACAATGCTGACCGGCATCGCCGTGCTGGGCATCGCCCTGGTGGTGAGCGATGTGATCAGCGCCCTGACGCTGGCCTACAACCTGCTGGTGGGCGGCATGTTGATTCCGCTGATCGGTGCGATCTTCTGGAAGCGCGCTACCACCTCTGGCGCGATCACCTCCATGACCTTGGGTTTTGTGACCGCGCTGGTGTTCATGATCAAGGATGGGCTGGATGCGAACACGCCGATCTACTACAGCCTGGCGGTGGGGCTGGTGAGCTTTGTGGTGGTGAGTTTGTTGTCGCGTCGGCCAGAAGGTGTAGCGGCCAGCGCGGTTTGAGAAAAAGCGGGTTTTAGAGGGGTTTCTTCAGCGGGCGCGACGTCGGATGTCGCGCCCGTTTTTTTCACTCAACCGCCAGGTTCTGGTTTGCCTGGATGATCTCCTGGACCAGGGAGGCCCATACCAGTCCTTGGGTTGTGCCGCCGGCGTAGGCTTCTCCGGCTGCTACTTGGTGATGGGCGCAACAGTGAACTATCGAAGTTCCGTCCTCCTCACTGGCTATAACGACGAAGTGCCCCCTGCTCTGCTCGGCGATCTGAACCCGACTCAGAAACTGTGACGGAAACCGAACCCCGGAGCCTCTCAAAAGCGCCTCGATCTCCTTCTTCAAATGGATAAGTTCCAGGCCGTAGCCCGGAACCTCAACATCCCTAGCCCGCGCGAATGGTGCGAGCGTCGGGTTGTCAGCCAGAAACTTTTCAAACAGCTCGATACCTGCACGATTGCACTCAACGGCCAAATACGGATCGGCATAACTGGCGCCATCGCTCTTCTGATCTCCCCCATACACGGTGACCTGATAATTCGCCAACCGGAGCATTACGGCCTGGAACAGGCCATTGATGCCTCTGCCGATAATCGATACACGCGGCGCACTGGAATCTACCGGCAGAGAAGGGAGCGTCAATGATTGTGCAAGTTTACGCCTGACCAGACCGCGCAAGGCCGTCAAACTCAGCTGTATTGAAACGGCATAGTCAAGGTCGCGCTGGCAGGCCTCGGTGGTTGATGCCTGGGTAGTGAGCGTCGCAGGCCTGTACCAGGTGGAGACCTCGCAGCCGAGCGTCTGCGTGCGTTGCCGGAACGCATCCAATGTCGCAGGCCCATAATCCAATACCAGCTGGATATGTTCAGCCTCGGCCAGGGCATGCAACGCACCGTCGCTGAAGACGTCCGGCTTGGCGACACAGATCAGGCGGGCTTGGCTGTGCAGGCACTGAATGCGGGCCTGATCAAGGCGATGAACGGACTCATCATTGAGGGATACGCACACTGCCACAGCAGCGGCGCCCTCCAAGGCCTCGAACCAGTCCACGACAAATGACACTCGACTGTCGGAAGCGGCATTCCCGAGAGTATCCGGCGCTCGACCTGGCCGGACCAGCACTCTGATCCGAACATTTGGATCTCGATCAAGCAACAGGTTGACCAGTTCTTTCCCCACATTGCCGTATCCCAGTACACGCACGTCACGGGGAATGGAACCATCAGCCAGTCTCAGCCAACGCAGGATATAGGCGGCCACATGCGGCGCGTTCACCCCTGGGGTGTTGAGTACTTGAATGGCGTGGGATTCACACAGGTCCAGTCGTATCTTGTCCAGGCTCGTCCCTCTGCGGATCAAACAGAGGTTTCCAAAGGGGTGGGAGGTACGCCATTGCTCCAAGACATCCGCATCGATGGGTTGGTCTCCAACAATGATGGTTGTTGGACGCAGGAGCGCGATCTGTATGAGCAACGCCTGCCTGGTCAATGCCGGGGAAAGAAACACGACGTTTCTGGGTGCCTCGGCCTTCCAGCTTTTCGACACAGGCGCAGCCTGTAAAACACAGTCGGTGGTGGTGATGAGTGACGCGGCGACCGGAGGAACTGAAGAGAGCAACATAGCTTTGTCTCCAACAACTCTGACTGACACCTCGAAAAGAGGCACTCAACAACGTTGGGGCGCTATGAAGAGGCGCTTGAGTTTCAAGCTATGGGTATTTCCAGAATTGGATAAGCCAGCCGATTCCGAGTGACAGGTAGTCCGATTCCGACAATCGAACGCCAAGGGCTAACCGGCAGACCCACAGCGCTTGCTCACTCCTCCCCGCTGCTGAGACCTTTAAACAAATCAACACAATCCTTACAGCCGAAATATTGCTCGACTGCCGGGCATTCGATCTCCCCTGTCGCCCCCGCCCTCACCCGCCACACACACGCCTTGCCATGATATTTCAGTGTGCCTTCAAGGTAACAAGGCGCCCAGTCGTACTCGTCATGCAGCGTGCCTCCATCAATGGGCTCAGCACGCTTGAAAAAGGACGCGACCTGTCGCTCATCCAGCGCAACGTCACTGGGTCGACAGCGTTCCGGCTCTTCGGAGTGAAAGCCCAAAAGGGCAATTTCGTCGATATCGGGAGGGGAAGTCGTGCATCCGGCGAGGAATACCCACACGCCAAGTGACCATCGGCGCAGACTCATTGCCACACCGCACTGCTGGCTTCGCCGGGGTGTTTGTAAGAGATTTGCGGATGCCTGTAGACGTCCTCCGGCGTCAGGCGGAAATGACCATATAACTCCCCCACCAGCCATCGCAGAGATTGACTCTGCATCGCGGTCACTTCCTCATAACGTGCAGCATCCAGATGCTTGCCGACCAATTCGATGCCCAGGGAATCCGCATTCATCGGGAATCGCTCAGGATAGCCCTTGGTGCGTTCATACCGATCCAGCGCGCGGATCTGCAAGGTCCAGGTGAGTGCTTGAATAGCTTGGATTCGGGCGGGGTCGCACGTCGCCTTGTCCGTTGCCATGCACCTGGAGCGCAGGTAGCGGCCAACGTGATAACAACGTTTCTTGAGGCTGGCCGTCTGGTAGATCACACCATTTTTCTCAATGAGAAAGTGTGCTCCGTTGCCTTTTGCAAGATAGGCGTTAAAGGTGTGCTGGGCGGTCGGGGCATCTGTCTGGTGAATCACCAGCGCGCTCACGCTGCGCAAATCCCCGTGCTCGATCGATTGAAACCGAC
This sequence comes from Pseudomonas sp. FBCC-B1565, assembly GCF_059133265.1. Taxonomy (NCBI): domain Bacteria; kingdom Pseudomonadati; phylum Pseudomonadota; class Gammaproteobacteria; order Pseudomonadales; family Pseudomonadaceae; genus Pseudomonas; species Pseudomonas sp. FBCC-B1565. Next base: position 1,753,842 of record NZ_CP101438.1, on the reverse strand, counting down.
GGAGTTCGACTCTGTCGGCAATCAACATCCCTTCGCTATCAATACTCGACATGCCACTGCCCATTCATCCATGTGAAGGCAAAAATATAGAAGGACAAACAGGGAAAAGGGCATGGATGACGGGATAAGAAGAAGGCTCTGACGATGACACGTGCCTCGTCAGACAATTGGGCACACTACCCAATGAACGGGAATACAGTCTGATTACAGGGAACCGAACACGCCCTGAAGAACAACCCAGCCATGAGCGCCCGCGCGATTCAATCGCGTGAGCGCTTCAGGACTTACCTGCGACGTGGACGACGCTGCTCGTCATCTGTGCGAATCGGTACCGGCTGCAGCGGAGGCTCGATCAAGCCCAATGCAACACCCAGGTCATGGAGCCAGTTTTGAATTTTCTCTTTCATGGTTGCCCCCTTTGAGGGTAATGCGGGTAGGCGCAAGTTCTGTCGCCCTTTCCTACAGTGATAGTAGCCCTAAGTCCTACGTATTGCTTGAACGAAAACACAACGAACTATTACTGAATTCATCAAAATCCTGACGGATCGCTCAAGCAATGGCGCGGGTGTCTTGCACAACCGCAGCCTTGCCGGCTTGCTGCAGGTCGATCCATGCGTTGAGGTTAGCGCCGAGCATACCCTTTCGCCACATCAGCCAGGTGGTCGCAGTGGCAAAAGGCCCTATCAGCGGATGAACGGACACGCTGTCCTTGCCGGGCAGGCTGTCGAGCATGGACTCGGACATCAACGCCACACCCGATCCGGCGATCACGCAGGCGAGCATACCTTGGTAGGACTCGATCTCGATCGCCCGCCCCATGGCCACGCGCTCGTGGGAAAACCAGGTCTCCAGGCGGGTGCGATAGGCGCAGCTGCGACGGAAGGTGAACACTGAACGCCCCGCCACATCCTGAGGTCCACGCACGGGCGGATGATCGGCTTCGCAAATCAGCACCAGGCGCTCTTCGCACAAGGCGATGCCGTCCAGGGAGGCGATGGTGATGGGACCGTCCACAAAGGCCGCGTCCAGGCGACCGGTGATCAACCCTTCGAGCAACTCCCCGCTGGGCGCCGATTGCACCTGAAGGTTCACCATCGGATAAGCCTTGTGATAGCCCGCCAGCAACTTCGGCAAATGCACCGCGGCCGTGCTGTACATGCTGCCCAATACAAAATCGCCAGCCGGTTGCCCACCTTGCACGGCACCGTGGGCTTCGTCATGCAGGGCGAGCAGACGGGTGCTGTAGTCCAGCAGCACCTTGCCGGCAGGAGAAAGCTGCAAGCGTTGGCGCTCACGCACGAACAGCTCTACGCCGAGCTGCTCCTCCATTTGCTTGAGGCGCGTCGACAGGTTGGACGGCACCCGATGCAAGCGGTCAGCCGCACGGGTAATGGAGCCCTCTTCCGCCACGGCCTGGAAAATGCGCAATTGACTGAACTCCATGACTTTCTCCAAAACTGAACAAGTTACTCACTATTATTCAATTTTACAGAAAGTCAATCCGTCTTAGCCTGAGGGTATTCGCTTACCTGCAGGAAACCTGACCATGTCTCCCCTGATTCGCTTAACTGCCAGCTTTGTCGCCTTGATGATGGCGATGGGTATTGGCCGCTTCGCCCTCACCCCGCAAATGCCGCACCTGCTCAGCGAAGGGCAGATCGACTTGACTGGTGCGGGCCTGATCGCCGCCGCCAATTATCTGGGCTACTTCGTGGGCGCGGTGGATTCGATCTTCGCGCGCAGCCATCACCACGTGCGTGGCCGTTTGTATGGCGGGTTGTGGCTGTGCGTGCTGCTGACCCTGGCGTCGTACTGGGCCCATGGTTTCTGGCCGCATCTGTTGCTGCGCTTTGGCACCGGTGTCGCGAGTGCCTGGGCATTGGTGATGATCACCAGCCTGAGCCAGCCGCTGGCGATCGCCGCCGGGCGTCCACGTCTGGGTGCCTTGGTGTTCGCCGGGCCGGGGCTGGGGATTCTGTTGACGGGGCTGCTGGCGCTGGGCTCCAACCTGTTGGGGCAAAGCTCGGCAACGCTGTGGCTGGTGTACGGCGTCGTGGCACTGCTGATGTTGCTGGCGGTTCTGCCGTTCCTGCCCAAGCCTTCTGCCGCCGGCGCTCCCATTGCCAGCCATAGCGAGACGGGCAGCAACGGCAGCATCGCGCATTTGTGCTGGATCTACGTGTTGTACGGTCTGGGCTACATCATCCCGGCGACATTCCTGTCGCAGATGGCCAGCGCACAGTTCAAGGGCGCCTGGCAGGCTGACCTGTTCTGGCCGTGCTTCGGCCTGGCGGCCGCGATCGGTGTGGTGGTGGCGACCCTGCGCCGCAAGGACCCGAACACCACGCGCCGCTGGTTGATGGCCACGCTATGGCTGCAAGCGGCCGGGGTGTTTGCCTGCTTGCTGGGCAATGGCTGGGGCCTGGCACTGGGGGTCCTGCTGTGTGGCGGGCCGTTCCTGGCCTGCATGCAGTTGGTGATGGCCCGGCTGCGGGACGTCGCGCCCCATGGCTACCAGCGCAGCACCGGGCTGTTGACCGCCAGCTTTGCCATCGGCCAATTGAGCGGGCCGTTGCTGGCGTCGGTCAGCAGCCACTTGAGCGGTGGCCTGCAACCGGCGCTGGTGGTCGCTGGAGCAGGCTTATTGGTAGCGGGCTCGGTGCTGATCAACCGGCAACCAGCGGCGCAGGCACACGCACCTGTTCACGCCGCGCCAGTACCAGGAAAAACAGCCCACCCAGAAAGCACCCGGTAAACCAGGCAAAATTGGCCATGCCCTGCAAGGCCGGGGTGAAAGTGATCGCCACGCCCACCAGCGTCGCGGGCACCAATGCCTTGACCGCCGTCCAGTTCACGCCACCGTCGAAGTAGTAGCGCCCGCTGGGGCTGTCATCGAACAGTGCATCCACGTCGATCTGCTGTTTTTTGATCAAATAGAAATCCACCAGCAGGATCCCGAACAGCGGCCCGATAAACGCCGCGAGGATGTCCAGGGTGTAGTGGATCATCAGCGGGTTATTGAACAGGTTCCACGGGGTGATGAAGATCGACGCCACGGCAGCGATCATCCCGCCGGCGCGCCAGCTGATCTTGCTCGGCGCGACGTTGGCGAAGTCAAACGCCGGCGAGACGAAGTTGGCGACGATATTGATACCGATAGTCGCGGTGACGAAGGCAAAGGCCCCGAGCAATACGGCCATGCTGTTGTCGATGCGCGACACGGTGGCGATCGGGTCATGCAGCATTTCACCAAACACCGGTAAGGTGCCCGAGACAATCACCACAGTCACCAGGGAAAACGCCAGGAAATTCACCGGCAGCCCCCAGAAATTGCCGCGTCGTACGTCCTGCATGCTGCGGCAGTAACGGCTGAAGTCGCCGAAATTCAAGGTCGGCCCGGAGAAGTACGACACCACCAGCGCCGTCGCCACAATCACCTGGCCAAACGCCTGCCAGCCCGACAGGGATTTTTCCGCCAGGGTAAAGCTGATGTTCGACCAGCCGGCCTTCCACACGATCCAACCCGCCAGTGCAAACATGACCGCGTAGACCACCGGCCCTGCCCAATCTATAAAACGGCGGATGGACTCCATGCCCGCCCAGAACACCGCCGCTTGCAACACCCACAGGCTGAGGAAACCAAACCAGCCAAGGTAGGACAGGCCTGCAAAATGCGGCTCTGCATACACCGCCATCTGTGGGAAGAAGCGCAGCACCACGATGATCAAGGCACTCGACGCCAGGTACGTCTGAATCCCGTACCAGGCCACGGCGATCAAGCCGCGAATCACCGCCGGAATATTCGCGCCGAACACACCAAACGCCAGCCGGCAGATCACCGGATAAGGCACCGCAGCCTGCTGGCTCGGCTTGGCCACCAGGTTGGCGATCAACTGCACGATGCAAATGCCCGTGAGCAACGCGATCAACACCTGCCAACTGGCCAGCCCCAGGGCGAACAGGCTGGCGGCGAACACATAGCCGCCGACGCTGTGCACGTCGCTCATCCAGAAGGCGAAGATGTTGTACCAAGTCCACTTCTGCGGCAGCGGGCCCAAGTCCTGGTTGTACAGGCGCGGGCTGTAGCCTTTGGGCAATTGTTCGGTCATCGCTGGGCTCCTCGAAATACCCGCCTGCGCTTCCGTCGCAGGGTGCATACGGGAGGCGGCATGGTTTGTATACGAGACAGTCAGCAGAATGCGTGCCAATTGAACGCAATCCCTCTGGCACGGCGCTCCAAAGGGTTGATAAGCGCGTATAGGGTGGCGCTACGCTCAGCAACGGTGCACGTAGATCCTGTACACAATCAGCGGTGCACTCGTTGTGCACACAGGTAACCCACCGTGCAGCATGCGGCGGTCAGGAACGTCCCCCATGCCATGTCCATGATCGCCAATTGCGCGGACCAGCCTTGCAGCGTGGCCCAGTTACTCAGGTCATAGGTGCCGTAGGCGACCAGGCCGAGCAAGGCGCCCAGGCGCGCGGCGCGTTGCCAACTTGCACTGGGCAAGACCACGAACACGACGCAACCGAGCACATAAAGGAGATAGAACAGCGTTGCCGGCAACAGCCGAGGTTGATCCAGCATCAGTGGACCCAACAGGGACTTATAGGTGGGCCCCATGATGACGCCGAGCCAGAGGCCATCCAGAATCAGGAAGGCGAGCAACGTGCCAAGGTAGGCGAACAGCGTTTTCTTATTCATTGAGGCGACCTCTGTAGACGCCAATGGGCGCCTACAGAAGAGCAAAACGCACTCAGCTTAGTTCAATGCGATCCGCATGGATCACGATCTGGCCCTGCTTATACAGCGCACCGATGGCCTTCTTGAAGTTGCCCTTGCTCACGCCGAACAAGTTGCTGATCACCGCGGGGTCGCTCTTGTCACTGACCGGCAAGGTGCCGTTGTTTTCACGCAACTTGGCGAGGATCTTCGAGTTCAGGCTGGAGGCCGCTTCCTGGCCGACCGGTTGCAGGCTCAGGCTGATGTTGCCGTCGGCGCGGATCTCTTTGATAAAGCCTTTTTCTTCTTTGCCCGGGCGCAGGAACTTGAACACTTCGTTCTTGTGGATCAGGCCCCAGTGCTTGTTGTTGATGATCGCCTTGAAGCCCATGTCCGTGGCTTCGGCCACCAGCAGGTCGACTTCCTGGCCCACCTGGTAGTTGGCCGGTGTCTTGTCCAGGTAGCGATCCAGGCGCGCGGTGGCGGTGATGCGCTTGGTGTGCTTGTCGAGGTAGACATGCACCACGCAGTATTCACCGGCGGTAAGCTGGCGCTTTTCTTCCGAATACGGCAGCAGCAGATCCTTGGGCAACCCCCAGTCGAGGAACACGCCAATACTATTGACTTCCACCACTTTCAAACTGGCGAATTCGCCGACTTGAACTTTGGGTTTTTCAGTCGTGGCGATAAGTTTGTCATCGCTGTCCAGATAAATGAAAACATTAAGCCAGTCTTCATCTTCACTGGGAATATCTTTGGGGATATACCGATTGGGCAAGAGGATTTCGCCATCTTGCGCACCGTCCAGGTACAAACCAAAGTTAGTGTGTTTAACCACTTGCAAGCTGTTGTAGCGCCCGACTAAAGCCATGTCCAATACCCTCATTACGTGGGCGGCATTCTACCCGAGTTGCGCTCGCCACGCGCGCGCGCCTGAAAAATCGCGGGCTGGCGTGGCCTTCCGATGGCAGTGCCCCGCTCGTCCGATCAATCGGCTGAATTTTCCATGGTTGGCAAGCGCCACCCGCCCCCATGGTTTCGAGTTAAAACAGTAAGTTAGGGGCTTATTGATAAGATGAACTTCGGCGATTTCCGGCCGCCGTACTTATTCTCAGGGGATATTTACCAAGCAATTGTCAAGTATTTCCTGTACGATGCCTGGCCAAGTTAATTTTCTACAGGTTAGTGGCCGCCATGCGCGTAAAAGCATCCAACAGCAAAGCAAAGCCAGCTCCCGCCGTTGAAACCAGCGAGTCGATCAACAGCCAGATTGCGGCGTTCCTCAAGTCCGGCGGCGAAATCCAGCAAATTGCCAAGGGCGTAAGCGGCCAGACTTTCGGCCCGTCCAAGCAGATCAGCCTGGGTAAAAAGTAATACCGCGCAACCCCCCTGGTCCCTAAGCGTCTTGACTCTCAAGGCGCTAGGACTAGAGCCCGAAATACCCCTTCTGTACCTCTAATCGACGAACGGGCCTCACCGCCTGGCATTCGCCGGTATGCTTGCACACGTCTAGCACGGGCATCTGCCCGATTTTCTCCGTCACTGCTCCTCGCTTTTCATGGAGTGAAGCATGTTCAAACCCTGCATCTTCCTGGTCTTTGCCCTGGTTGCCAGCCCTCTCGCCGAAGCGCAGATCTTCCAGCGCGAATTGGGCGACTTCGACCTGAAATTGGGCACCACGCCTAGCCGCAGTATGGCCCAAGGCCTGGTCAAGCCAACCTCCCCCGGCAGTGACTCGTTCCATGGCGGGCTGGACCTGAGCCACGACAGTGGCCTGTACTTCGGCCAGTTCTCACCGAACATGGGCTTGTCTTCGTCCAGCAACCTCGAAGTCGATTCCTACATGGGTTTCAAACACCCCTTCGACCAGACCCTGGGCTACGAAGTGGGCCTGATCCACTACAGCTACCCCAAGCTCAGCCCTCTCGACAGCCAGGAGTTCTATGGCGGCCTGAACCTGTTGGGCAACCGCTTCGGCGCATCCTTCAGCAACGACCCGGACCGCAAGGACAGCACCCTGTTCGCCGACCTTGGTGGCACACAACCGTTTGGTATTGGCGTCAGTATGAAATACACCACCCATCAGTTGGGCACCCCGGTGTCGGTGGACGGCGGTTCCATCCGCAGCTTCAGCGACTGGTCGGTGCAATTCTCCCGGGAATGGATGGGCGTTGACCTGAACCTGATCTACAGCGACTCCAGCCTCAGCGGCGGGGACTGCTCGGCCTATTCCGGACACAATTCGCAATGCGATGGTCTGTTGACGCTGAAGGCCGCACGGTCGTTCTATTGATGGGCTGAACTGTCGCACCCTGCGCGGGTTCACATGTGATAACCCACTTCGCGAAGGACCCGCCCATGCTGCGTCGGCTCAAACTAATGGTGCTATTGCTGACCCTGAGCCTCGTGCTCGCCGGCTGCAATCGCGTGGGCCTGGCCTACCGCAATCTGGACGTGATCATCCCCTGGACCCTCAACGACTACCTGGACATGAACGCCGGGCAGAAGAGCTGGTTCAACGACACCCTCAAGCAGCACCTGGCCTGGCACTGCACCACGCAATTGCCGGGTTACCTGGATTGGCTGGACCGCCTGCAACAGATGGCCGACGACAACCACGTCACCGACGCCGCCTTGCAGGCCCGTACCGCCGAAGCCAAGCAGGCCATCGACGACATCGCTCGAGAGATCACTCCCTCCGCCATCCAGCTGCTTCAAGGCCTGGATGATCAGCAGGTCAAGGACATGAATGACGCCTTGGCCAAGGACCTGCGCAAACGCCAGGACGAATACCTCAAGCCGCCCCTGGCCCAGCAGATCAAGGAACGCGCCGAGCGCATGAGCAAGCGCCTGGACGCCTGGATCGGCCCGCTCAGCGCCAGCCAGCAGAGCCGCGTGACCGCGTGGTCCATCGCCCTCGGCGAGCAGAACCGGGAATGGATCGGCAATCGCGCCCGCTGGCAGGCGCAATTTATCGAGGCTGTGCAACAGCGCCGCAGTGCCGATTTCCCGCAGAAGATCCAGCAGTTACTAGTGGACCGTGAAAGCCTGTGGACCCCGGAGTACAGAGCGGCCTACGCCCAGACCGAAGCGGCGGCGCGCAGCCTGATTGTCGATGTGATGGCCGAAAGTACGCTGCAACAACGGCAGAAACTCACCCAGAAAATCGACAAGGTGCGCAGTGATTTCCAGGCACTTAAATGCTTGAAGAGCACGCAGTCCTAACCGGGCGCCAACGTCCCCAGCCAAGCCACCAGCGCCAGGATCAACACCACTGCGGCAGACTCCACCACAATGCTGCGGCGCAGTGCTTTGCTTGCCACGGTAATGTCGCCCGCCGCCAGGGCGCGTTGCAGCAACGGCGTGAAGTGCGAGCGATTGAGCGCCGCCAGCCCCAGCATCAAAGCGAACAGGCCCAACTTGAAACACAACAGGACCGCGTAGGTGCCACCGGTGATGCCATCGAGCTTCGGCCCGACCACAAACAGATAATTCGCCACGCCCGTGCCGATCAGCACCGCTACGAACAGCATGCCCATCCGCTCGAAAGCCGCCAGCGCGTGTGCCAACCTGTGGAGCGTCGACAAAGACGTGCTCCTCAACGCCACCCCGAATGCAGCCAACGCACCGACCCAACCCGCCGCCGCCAGCAGGTGCGCACTGTCGCTGAGAACGTGCCATACCCCCTGCGTGCCTTCATGCATCACGCCGTGCCCCGCCCACGCCAGCGTTACCAGCGCTATCGCACCGAACAGCGGTGCCATTCGGGTATTGAGCGCAACCAGCGCCAACGCAACCATTCGCAGGCACCAGGTCCACCCCAGCTCGGTCTGCCAGAGCATCATTTGCAGGTGCGGCCACAACATTTGCCAATCTTCGGCGCCGCTCATGGCCTGGGTCATGAACAGCAACGACGCTACCGAAAGCAATCCACCCAGGCACGCAGTCAGTCGTAACAGCGACTGCAGATTCAATAGGCGGCGGTCGCCATAGAGGCCGAACAACCCCAGGCCGAACACCAGCATCAAGTCCAGATAAAGCGCAAAACGCAGGAGTATCGAGACCGCTTCACTCATGGCTGGACGCTGAACATCACATTACCCAGGATCGGGTGCGTATCGGACGACACCGCGCGCCAATCCACCCGGTAAGTACCCGCCGTCAGCGCGGACGCCGGCTTGATCAGCATCACCTTGGGATCGGTACTGGCCGCGACACTGGCCTTCACCGGCATCGGCGAATGGGACATGCCGGGCATGTCAGTCATGGTCAGTTTGGCACCGGAAAACTGCGTCAGCAGGTTTTCCGAGAAGCGCAGTTCGATCACGGCCGGCGGCGCCCCCTTGGCCCCATCCGATGGTGTAGACGACAGCAGCTTCGGATGAGCCGATACCGCCAGGCTGGTAATCAGTCCGGCGCACAGCACAGTAGTTTTCAACAATGACATGCAAGGCTCCAGGCCGCTCATGGCGGCGAGTAAGTTATAGGATGGGTAAAACCGTCAGAACCACATTCGCACACCAACCACCCAGCGCCATTGGCTGATGTCTTCGCCTTCATCCCGGGCGTATTGCGCGGTCTGGCCGTAGCTGCGGTTCCAGCTGACGCCCACGTAGGGCGCGAACTCACGGCGCACTTCATAACGCAACCTCAAGCCCAGCTCACTCTCCGACAGGCCCGAGCCGACGCCGCGCTGTGGGTCGTTGCGTCCATAGAAGTTGAGTTCAGCGGTGGGCTGCAGGATCAGCCGGTTGGTCAGCAGGATGTCGTAGTCGCCTTCCAGGCGAGCAGCGGTACGACCCGCCTCACCGACAAACAACGTGGCTTCGGCGTCGAAGTTGTACAGCGCCATGCCCTGGGCGCCGAAGGCCGCCCAGGTCTGGCCGTCGCCTGGCTTGAAGTCCTGGCGCACGCCGCCTACCAGGTCCCACCACGGGCTGATGGCATGCCCCCACAGGGCCTGGACTTCGGCGCTTTCAGTGCGACCGGCACTGCGCTCGCCTTCGCTGCGTAGCCACAGGCGGTCGATATCGCCGCCGACCCAGCCGTTGATATCCCAGTTCAGCGCGCCTGCACCGTCACCGCCCTGCCATTCCAATTGGTTGATCAGCAGCAAAGAGTTGATGCCACTGTCGTGAACCCTGTGCCCACCGGGGGCGTTGTACACCGCCGCGCGATCAGCATCGGTCAGGGCAGGAATCGGTGTCCGGCTCTCGGTGAGCGCCGGTGACGCCGGGCTCATGCCCTGGAACTCATCGGCCTGCGCCAGCGGAGCGAGCACAAGCCATAAGAAGGTCAATAAAACACGATGGCTCATGCTTGCATCCTTATTCATGCACCCGCACCTCACGGAACATGCCCATTTCCATGTGGTACAGCAGGTGACAGTGATAGGCCCAACGCCCCAGCGCATCAGCGGTTACCCGGTAGCTGCGCCGCGAGCCCGGCGGCATGTCGATGGTGTGCTTGCGCACCTGGAACTGGCCGTTTTCATCCTCCAGATCACTCCACAAACCGTGCAGGTGAATGGGATGGCTCATCATGGTGTCGTTGACCAGCACCAGCCGGACCCGCTCGCCATACGTGAGTTGCAAGGGTTCGGCATCAGAGAACTTCACGCCATTGAACGACCAGGCGAACTTCTCCATGTGCCCTGTGAGGTGCAGCTCAAGGGTGCGGCCGGGGTCGCGACCGTCAGGGTCTTCGAACGTACTGCGCAGGTCGGCGTAAGTGAGTACACGGCGGCCATTGTTGCGCAGGCCGATGCCAGGGTCATCGAGCTTGGGCACCGGGTTCATGGCCTGCATGTCCACCAGCGGGTTGTGTTGCTCGCTGGCCGGATGGGCCTGCATCGACATGGCATTGTGGTCCATGCCTGCCATGCCCGGCATATCCGCCATGGCGCCGTGGTCCATGCCGCCCATGCCCATATCGTCCATGGTGATCCAGGGGCGCGGGTCCAGCGCCGGCACCGGCGCGGTTGCCCCAGATTGCAGGGCCAGCGTGCCGCGGGCGTATCCGCTGCGGTCCATCGACTGCGCAAACAGGGTGTAGGCGGCTGCAGTAGGTTCGACCAGCACATCGAAGGTCTCCGCCACGGCAATGCGGAACTCATCGACACTCACCGGCTGCACCGGCTGGCCATCGGCGGAGATCACCGTCATTTTCAGCCCCGGGATGCGCACATCGAAATAGCTCATCGCCGAGCCGTTGATGAAGCGCAAGCGCAGGGTCTCGCCCGCACGGAACAGGCCGGTCCAGTTGTGCTCGGGCGACTGACCGTTGAGCAGGTAGGTGTAGGTCTCGCCGCTGACGTCGGCCAGGTCGGTGGGGTTCATCTTCATTTGTGCCCACATCAGACGGTCGGCGGCAGTAGCCGACCAGCCCTGCCTGCCCACATCCCGCACAAAATCGCCCACGGTGGGTTTGTGCAGGTTGTAGTAGTCGGACTGTTTCTTGAGGGTTTTCATCAGCGCGACCGGGTCTTCATCGGTCCAGTCCGACAGCATCACCACGTAGTCACGTTGGTAGGTGAAGGGCTCGGGCTCCCTGGGATCGATCACCAGCGGGCCATACACGCCTTGCTGTTCCTGGAACCCGGAATGGCTGTGGTACCAGTAGGTACCGTGCTGCTTGAGCGTGAACTGGTAGACAAACACCCCGCCTGGCTCGATGCCCTGGAAACTCAGTCCGGGCACGCCGTCCATGGTCGACGGCAGCAGAATGCCGTGCCAGTGGATCGACGTCGGCTCGGCCAGGCGGTTCTTCACGCGCACGGTGACCGTGTCGCCTTCGCGCCAGCGCAGCAAGGGGCCAGGCAGGCTGCCGTTGATGGTCAGCGCGGTGCGGTTGCGACCGGTGAGGTTGACCGGCGTCTGGTCAATGAACAGATCAAATTCGGTGCCCGCCAGCACGGTGGGTTGGCCGAGGCCGGTGAGGGCCCAGACCGGGCTGCGCCAAAGCCCGAGCCCGCTCAGCAAACTGCAGGCGGCCAGGCCTTTGACGAAGGTTCGTCGGGTGGTTGTGGGGTGCATGCCGATTCAATTCCATGAGTTGAATGGCAGCAGATTAAGCACGGCCGGCTGTCAGCCAGCTTAGCGGCAGATTACCGATCTGACAGTTTCGCCCCGGCTTTGCGACAGTGCCGGGGCGTGAAGGGGATCAGGCGATCTGCGCCTTGGAGGCCACCTCGGCAAAGGTCGTCGGGTCGAGCGCATCCGCCTGCTCGTCCAGCACCTGACGCGGGTGATCGTTGCCCGGAATCGAACTGTCGATCAGCGCCAGCAACTGTGCGCCGAGCGGGGTCAGGATAAAATTCTCACCATTGCCGCCCTCTTCTTCGGTACGCGACTCAATAAAGCCACGCTTGAACAGCAGCGCTTCATAATCGGCAGCAGTCTTTTTCAGCGCGTCCAGATTCCCAGTGGACTCGCCCGCAGTGGCCTTTTCGGCCGCTTCCTGCTCGGCGTATTTGCGCGGGGCGAAACTGCCTTCGCCGTTCTGCACTTCGTGCAGCAGACGTTCGATCAGATCCCAGTTGTAAGTCGTCATCCTGATTCCTCCTGCAGGCGGGTGGAAAGTAGCCTGTCTAGAGGTGTGACACGCCCTGTCCGCCGCCGTTCAGCTCAATAGACAGACGTCATTTCTCTGAACTTTCCAGACGTTCGCGGCCTCAACAACTCATAACCGCCAAGGAGGTGTGCCCATGAAAACCCTGATGAACCTGGCCGTCGCGGCCGCATTGGCGAGCGCCCTGCCCGCCTGGGCCTGTACGCCCGACGAAGCCACGGCCAAGCGCGAGCAACTGGCCCAGGAAGTGGCCAAACTGACGGAACAGAACCCGACCAAGGCCAAGGAGATGAACGACGAGCTGCAGAAGATGGACCTGGATACGGAAAGCGCTGAGTTCCCCGACAAATGTCAATTGATCGACGCCCGCCTCAAGGAACTCAAGGAAGCCGCCGCCAAAGCCAAAAACTGAGGCCATAAAAAAACCGGACGATCGTCCGGTTTTTTCACATCACCCGCGCCTTATTCGGCAGCCGGGGCTTCCGGCTTGCGGCGCTTGAGCGGTGCCATGCCGTCCTTGCTGACGAGCGACAGGTTGTCGGTCTTCGGCCGGTTGGCGATCTTGCGCTTGGTCGGCGACTTGGCGCCGGTTTTCTTCTTGTCGCCCTTGGCGTCGGTCTTTTTCTTCTTCACACCAACGGCCTTGCCCGATGCCTTGACCTTCTTCGGCCCGGTGTAGGTGCCTTTGACTTCCTTGATGGTGCGGCGCTCGAACGACTGCTTGAGGTAGCGCTCGATGCTCGACATCAGGTTCCAGTCGCCATGGCAGATCAGCGAGATGGCCAGGCCATCGTTGCCGGCACGCCCGGTACGGCCGATACGGTGCACATATTCGTCGCCGCTGCGGGGCATGTCGAAGTTGATCACCAGGTCCAGGCCGTCCACGTCCAGGCCGCGCGCGGCAACGTCAGTGGCCACCAGAATCTTCACGCCGCCGGCCTTGAGGCGGTCGATAGCCAGCTTGCGGTCCTTCTGGTCTTTCTCGCCGTGCAGCACGAACGCCTTGTATTCCTGGGCCACCAGGCGGCCGTAAATGCGGTCGGCGGCGGCGCGGGTGTTGGTGAACACGATGGCTTTCTGATAGGTCTCGTTGGCCAGCAGCCAATTGAGGATCTGCTCTTTGTGCACGTTGTGGTCGGCGGTGACGATCTGCTGGCGCGTGGTCGCGTTCAGGTCGCTGACGTTGTTGACCTGCAGGTGCTCAGGGTTGTTCAGCACCTTGGCGACCATCTCGCGCAGGGTGGAACCGCCGGTGGTGGCGGAGAACAGCATGGTCTGCTGGCGGTTGACGCATTCGCCCACCAGGCGCTGCACGTCGTCGGCAAAGCCCATGTCGAGCATGCGGTCGGCTTCGTCCAGCACCAGCACTTCGACTTCCTTGAGGTCGAGGTTGCCGGCGTTGAGTTGCTCGATCATGCGGCCCGGGGTGCCGATCAGGATGTCCGGTACCTTGCGCAGCATGGCGGCCTGGACCTTGAAGTCTTCACCGCCGGTAATGATGCCGGACTTGATGAAGGTGAACTGCGAGAAGCGCTCCACTTCTTTCAACGTCTGCTGGGCCAGCTCGCGGGTCGGCAGCAGGATCAGGGTCTTGATGCTGACACGAACCTTGGCCGGGCCGATCAGGCGGTTCAGTACAGGCAGGACGAACGCGGCGGTCTTACCGCTACCGGTTTGAGCTGTCACCCGCAGGTCACGCCCTTCGAGCGCGAGCGGGATGGCCGCTGCTTGCACAGGCGTAGGCTCGACAAATTTAAGCTCGGCCACGGCTTTGAGCAGGCGTTCGTGCAGGGCGAATTGGGAAAACACGGGTGCTACCTCGAAGAAATACAAAAAATCAGCTGCATAGGTTACCGGTTTCGGGCGCCCAAACCGAGTTTCTTTACGCGAACGGTGCTAATCGGCCGCTTTTTTGTCAGGACATTTGTCCACGACGTCAACTTTGTTGCACTTAAATGCTCTAATCGCCCCGTCTTGTCCCACAGAAGAATCGGTTTCACCCATGGATATCAAACAGCTCTGGCTCAACGCCCAGGACCTCTGGGGCGCCCTCGATGAACACCCGCTGCTGCACGCCAGCCTCGGCTTGCTGGTGTTGCTGGTGGTGGCGCTGGTGCTCGGACGAGTGGCGCGCTACCTCATTCTCCACGCCGTCAAACTGCTTGGCCGGCAACCGTCCCTGCACTGGCTCAACGACCTGCGGCACAACAAAGTCTTCCATCGCCTGGCCCAGATGACGCCGTCACTGGTGATCCAGTTCGGCCTGTACCTGGTGCCGGACCTGAGCAAGACCGCCATCCTGTTCATCGGTAACGTGGCCCTGGCATTGAGCATCCTGTTCCTGGTGCTGGCCATCAGCGCCCTGCTCAACGCCCTGCTGGACATCTACGCCCGCACCGAACACGCGCGTACCCGCTCGATCAAGGGCTACGTGCAGTTGGCGAAGATGGTGCTGTTCGTGTTTGGCGCGATCATCATCGTTGCCACCCTGATCGACCGCTCGCCGCTGTTGCTGCTGTCGGGCCTGGGTGCGATGTCGGCGGTGATCCTGTTGGTGTACAAGGACACGCTGCTGTCGTTCGTCGCCAGCGTGCAGTTGACCAGCAACGACATGCTGCGGGTCGGCGACTGGATCGAAATGCCCCAGGTCGGCGCTGACGGTGATGTAGTCGATATCACCCTGCATACGGTCAAAGTGCAGAACTTCGACAAGACCATCGTCTCCATACCCACCTGGCGCCTGATGTCCGAGTCGTTCAAGAACTGGCGCGGCATGCAGGCGTCCGGCGGGCGCCGCATCAAGCGCAGCCTGTTCATCGACGCCAGCGGCGTGCGCTTCCTGCGCGACGACGAAGAACTGCGCATGACCCAGGTGCACCTGCTCACTGACTACATCGGGCGCAAACAGGCCGAACTCAAGGCCTGGAACGAAGCCCAGGGGCACAGCGCGCAACTGTCGGCCAACCGCCGCCGCATGACCAACCTCGGCACCTTTCGTGCCTACGCCCTGGCCTACCTGAAAAGCCACCCGGACATCCAGCCGAACATGACCTGCATGGTGCGCCAGATGCAGACCACCGCCCAGGGCGTGCCGCTGGAGATCTACTGCTTCACCCGCACCACGGCGTGGGCGGATTACGAGCGAATCCAGGGGGATATCTTTGATTACCTGCTGGCGGTGTTGCCGGAGTTTGGCTTGAGTTTGTATCAGCAGCCGAGTGGTAATGACTTACGTACTGGGCTGCTACCGGCCTTGCTCGGCGCCAGTCATTTGCCAACGCAGGAAAACAAATCTGCCTGACACTAGTCCCACAAGGGAGTCAGCGCAGTATCGGCTGTTTGCGCCCCCCCAACCGACTGATCCACACCGCCCCCAGAATCACCAACCCGCCCAACGCCAACCGCCCCAGCGGTTCATGCTGGTTCCAGATCAGCAGATTCAGCAACAGCCCCACCGGCACATGCAGGTTATTCATCACCGCCAGGGTGCCACCCTGCACCAGGCAAGCGCCCTTGTTCCACCAGTACATGCCCAGCGCTGTACTGACCAGGCCGAGGAACACCAGCACGCCCCATTGCAGCGGCGCCTCCGGCAGAAAGTTGGCTTTGCCGAACAGCAGGAATGCCGGCAACACCACCAGCAACGCGCCGAGGTAGAAGTAACCGAAACGCCGGTAGTGCGGCAGATTACTCGGGTAACGCGCCACCAGGTGTTTGTACATCACTTGCCCGGCGGCATAGGTGAAGTTGGCCAGTTGCAGCAGCAGGAAGCCGCCAAGGAAGTGCGGGGTGATCTGGTCGAAGCGAATCACTGCGGCGCCCGCTACCGCCACCAGTGCGGCGACCAGCGCCCAGGGGTTGAAGCGACGGTTGATGGCGTCCTCGATAAGGGTCACGTGCAGCGGCGTGAGAATGGTGAACAGCAACACTTCCGGCACCGTGAGTACGCGAAAGCTCAGGTACAGGCACACGTAGGTCACGCCGAACTGCAGTGCGCCGATCACCAGCATGCCGCGCATGAAGGCCGGTTCCACCGAGCGCCAGCGGGTCAGCGGAATGAATACCAGGCCGGCCAGCAGCACACGCACCAGCACGGCGAAGTAGCTGTCAACGTGACCGGCGAGGTATTCGCCAATCAAGCTGAAGGAAAATGCCTGAATCAGGGTGACAACCAGTAAATAGCCCATGCGCGCCTCATTTCGAATGGGCGGGACATTAAAGGTTTTCGGCGGTTGAAGAAACTCGAGGCAAAAAAAACCCGACCTCGCTAAAGCGTCAGTCGGGCGGTAGCACTCAGGAGCAATAGTGCAAAGGGAGGTTCGTTACGCGTACTTGAAGGGTTGGCGTGAAGCGATATAAACACCGCGCGATTATGTGACGATTAAAGGATCAAGCCACCTTAGCCAGCAGCGCTTTGGCGTGGTTGATGCCCTTTTCCTGGAAGTCCCCGCTCAGGTTCACCCCTTCTGCATGAATGAAGGTGACGTCATGAATCCCGATGAAGGCCATGACCTGACGCAAGTACGGTTCCTGATGATCTGAGCTGGCGCCGGTGTGGATGCCGCCGCGAGCAGTCAGCACGATGGCGCGCTTGCCGGTCAGCAGACCCTGAGGGCCGGTGGCGGTGTACTTGAAGGTCACACCGGCACGCAACACGTGGTCCAGCCAGGCTTTGAGGGTGCTGGGGATAGCGAAGTTGTACATCGGCGCGGCCATCACCAGGACGTCGGCGGCGAGCAACTCGTCGGTCAATTCGTTGGAACGATCCAGGGAAGCCTGTTCGTTGCCGTTGCGCTGATCCGCCGGCTTCATCCAGCCGCCGAGCAGGTTGGCATCCAGGTGCGGGACCGGATTGAGGGCCACGTCACGTACGGTGATCTGATCTGCCGGGTGGGCGGCCTGCCATTGGCTGATGAACTGCTGGGTCAGTTGGCGGGAAATCGAATCCTGCTGGCGGGCGCTGCTTTCGATGATCAGAACGTTGGACATGGCGTTGTAGGCTCCATCTGTAATTGCTGTAAGTCGATTGAGTGAAGATTAAACAGAGCCAATTCGATTAAAAAGCGCAAAAAACTGCTATAACCCATCTATAAATTTGTTTATAGGCGGAGCATGCTCCGCTCTCGGGTTATTTCGGCGTGCAGGCCAGGCTGATACGCATCTTGATAATCGCGCGGTTGAACTTGACCGTGGTGTTGGTGCTTTTGCCCGCCGGCACCGTGACCGTACGGCGACGCGGCGATTCCGGGCCGTTGGTGAAGGTCACCGAGCACACAGCATCGTTGGTGCCGTAGTTATTGAGTTGGATCGAGCTGATATCGCCGTCCACGTCGGAGGCGGTGTAATCGATGCTCACACCGTCGATCTTCTTGGTCACGTCGATGGGGTAGGCAAACGCGCTCATCGGCAGCAGCGCCAGCAACACACAACAGAATTTTCTCATTCGGCAGTCTCCAATAAGGACAGCCAGCTTAGGACAAGAGGAGCCCATCTTGAAAGCGCCCCGCGTTACCCTCGATCAATGGCGCACGCTGCAAGCCGTGGTCGACCATGGCGGCTTCGCCCAGGCGGCCGAAGCACTGCACCGTTCGCAGTCCTCGGTGAGCTACACCGTGGCCCGCATGCAAGACCAGCTTGGCGTACCGCTGCTGCGCATTGACGGGCGCAAGGCGGTACTCACCGACGCCGGTGAAGTGCTGTTGCGCCGCTCCCGGCAACTGGTGAAAAACGCCAGCCAGCTGGAAGACCTTGCCCACCATATGGAACAGGGCTGGGAAGCCGAGGTGCGCCTGGTGGTGGATGCGGCTTACCCCAATGCGCGTCTGGTTCGCGCCCTCACCGCATTCATGCCGCAAAGCCGTGGCTGCCGCGTGCGCCTGCGTGAAGAGGTATTGTCGGGCGTAGAAGAGTTGCTGATGGAAGGCGTGGCCGACCTGGCGATCTGCGGGTTCAGCATACCCGGCTACCTCGGTACGGAAATGAGCGATGTGGAGTTTGTCGCCGTGGCCCACCCGGAGCATGCACTGCACCGCATGAACCGCGAGCTGAGCTTCCAGGACCTGGAAAGCCAGATGCAGGTGGTGATCCGCGACTCCGGCCGCCAGCAACCTCGCGACGTGGGCTGGCTCGGCGCCGAACAGCGCTGGACCGTCGGCAGCCTGGCCACCGCCGCCGCCTTTGTCGGCAGCGGCCTGGGCTTTGCCTGGTTGCCCCGGCACATGATCGAGCGCGAACTTGCCGAGGGCGTGCTCAAGCAACTGCCCCTGGAACAGGGCGGCAGCCGCCACCCCACGTTCTACCTGTATTCAAACAAGGACAAACCCCTGGGGCCTGCCACGCAGATCCTCGTGGAACTGCTGCGCACCTTTGATACCGCACCGCTGGACGCGCCTTTCGCCGCCCCCCGGCAAGCCTGAAACGGAGTTCGCCCATGGCCTGGTTCGACCATGAAGGATGCAGCCTGCACTACGAGGAATATGGTCACGGCACGCCGCTGGTGCTGATCCACGGCCTGGGCTCCAGCAGCCAGGATTGGGAACTGCAGATTCCAGTACTGGCCCGGCATTACCGCCTGGTCGTGGTGGACGTGCGCGGTCACGGCCGCTCGGACAAGCCGCGCGAACGCTACAGCATCCAGGGTTTCACCTACGACCTGATCGCCTTGTTCGAGCACCTGGGCCTGCCGCCGGCCCACCTGGTGGGCTTGTCCATGGGCGGCATGATCGCTTTCCAACTGGCCGTGGACGAACCCGCACTGATCAGAAGCCTGTGCATCGTCAATAGCGCCCCCGAGGTCAAGGTGCGCAGCGCTGACGATTACTGGCAATGGGCCAAGCGCTGGAGCCTGGCACGCTTGCTGAGCCTGTCCACGATCGGCAAGGCGTTGGGCGAGAGGCTCTTCCCCAAACCGCACCAGGCCGAGCTGCGCCGCAAGATGGCCGAACGCTGGGCAAAGAACGACAAACGTGCTTATCTCGCCAGCTTCGATGCGATTGTGGGCTGGGGCGTGCAGGAACGACTTTCGCGGATCACCTGTCCAACCCTGGTCATCAGCGCCGACCACGACTACACCCCTGTGGCGCAGAAACAAAACTATGTAAAACTGCTGCCCGATGCGCGACTGGTGGTGATAGAAGATTCCCGCCATGCCACGCCCTTGGATCAACCCGAAGTCTTTAACGCAACCTTGCTCGAATTTCTAAAGACAGTCGAAACCACTACCCAGGATCACTGACCCATGCTGAAAAAAATCGCCTTCTTTGCCGGTTCTGTTCTGTTCGCCGCCAACCTGATGGCCGCCGAGCCCGCCAAGGCGCCCCACGTTCTGATCACCACCACCAACGGCGACATCGAGATCGAACTGGACCCGGTCAAGGCGCCAATCAGCACCAAGAACTTCCTGGCCTACGTCGACAAGGGCTTCTACACCAACACGATTTTCCACCGTGTAATCCCGGGTTTCATGGTCCAGGGCGGCGGTTTTACCCAGTCGATGTCGCAAAAGCCGACTGAGGCGCCGATCAAGAACGAAGCCAGCAACGGCCTGCATAACGTGCGTGGCACCTTGTCGATGGCGCGTACCAATGACCCGAATTCGGCCACCAGCCAATTCTTCATCAACGTCGCCGACAATGCGTTCCTCGACCCGGGCCGCGATGCCGGTTACGCCGTGTTCGCCAAGGTGGTCAAGGGCATGGACGTGGTCGACATCATCGTCAACTCCCAGACCACCACCAAGCAGGGCATGCAGAACGTGCCAATCGATCCTGTCCTGATCAAGTCGGCCAAGCGCATCGACTGATGCCTGGCAGGCAGCTCCGCGCGCAGCCCACAAGGCCGCGCGCGCATTTGTAAAAGGAGAGCCCGCACGGCGGGCGTCAAACTGAATGCTCTATCGTCGCTTTGAACAACTGATCGACATCTTCCGCGACGCCCCCAGCGCCGCCCCGCCTGATAAAGTCCTCCCCTTCTACCTCTACTACCTGCGCCAGGTGTGGCCGCATTTTGCTGCCTTGCTGGTGGTGGGCCTGATCGGTGCGCTGATCGAAGTGGCGCTGTTCAGCTACCTGAGTCGCATCATCGACCTGGCCCAGGGCACGCCGCCGGCCAACTTCTTTCAGATTCACAGCACCGAGCTGATCTGGATGGCCGTGGTCGCCCTGCTGCTGCGCCCGATCTTCGGCGCCCTGCATGACCTACTGGTACACCAGACCATCAGCCCTGGCATGACCAGCCTGATCCGCTGGCAGAACCACAGCTACGTGCTCAAGCAGAGCCTGAATTTCTTCCAGAACGACTTCGCCGGGCGTATTGCCCAGCGCATCATGCAAACTGGCAATTCCCTGCGCGATTCCGCCGTGGCAGCGGTGGATGCGATCTGGCACGTGGCGATCTACGCCATCAGTTCCCTGGTGCTGTTCGCCGAGGCCGACTGGCGCCTGATGATCCCGCTGGTGACCTGGATCCTCTGCTACAGCCTGGCGCTGCGCTACTTCGTGCCAAGGGTGAAGGAGCGCTCGGTGATTTCCTCCGAGGCGCGCTCCAAATTGATGGGCCGCATCGTCGACGGCTACACCAACATCACCACCTTGAAGCTGTTCGCCCATACCCGCTATGAGCAGGAGTACGCCAAGGAAGCGATCGTCGAGCAGACCGAAAAAACCCAGTTGGCCAGCCGCGTGGTCACCAGCATGGACATCGTGATCACCACCATGAACGGCCTGCTGATCGTGACCACCACCGGCCTGGCACTGTGGCTGTGGACGCAATCGATGATTTCCGTTGGCGCGATTGCCCTGGCCACCGGCCTGGTGATCCGTATCGTCAACATGTCCGGCTGGATCATGTGGGTGGTCAACGGCATTTTCGAAAACATCGGCCAGGTGCAGGATGGCCTGAAGACCATCGCCCAGCCGCTGGCCGTGATCGACCGCGACAATGCCCCGCGCCTGAGCGTGCCCCAGGGCCAAGTGCGTTTCGAGCAGGTGGATTTCCACTACGGCAAGAAGAGCGGGATCATTGGCGGCCTCAACCTTGAGATCAAGGCCGGTGAAAAGATCGGCCTGATCGGCCCGTCCGGTGCGGGCAAGTCGACCCTGGTCAACCTGCTGCTGCGCCTGTACGACCTGCAAGGTGGGCGCATCCTGATCGACGGCCAGAACATCGCCGACGTCGCCCAGGAAAGCTTGCGCGAACAGATCGGCATGATCACCCAGGACACGTCGCTGCTGCATCGTTCGATCCGCGACAACCTGCTCTACGGCAAACCGGACGCTACCGACGAAGAACTCTGGGCCGCCGTGCACAAGGCGCGTGCGGATGAGTTCATCCCCTTGCTGTCGGACTCCGAAGGCCGCACCGGGCTGGATGCGCACGTGGGTGAGCGCGGCGTGAAACTCTCCGGCGGGCAGCGTCAACGTATCGCCATCGCCCGCGTACTGCTCAAGGACGCGCCGATCCTGATCATGGACGAAGCCACCTCAGCGCTGGACTCGGAAGTGGAAGCGGCAATCCAGGAAAGCCTGGAAACCCTGATGCAAGGCAAGACCGTGATCGCGATTGCCCACCGCTTGTCGACCATTGCGCGGATGGACCGCCTGGTGGTGCTGGAGAAAGGCCAGATCGCCGAAAGCGGCAGCCACGCCGAACTGCTGGCCCATGGTGGGTTGTATGCGCGGTTGTGGCAGCACCAGACCGGCGGCTTCGTCGGTATCGACTGACCCTTCCAAACCCATACCAACCCAACCTGTGGGAGGGGGCTTGCCCCTCCCACTTTAGAGCGCTGGATTTGTGCCATACCCGTGCTGTACTCAATGCAGTGCCCAGACGGGCGCTGAAGTAAATCTGCAGGGAGCATCACTGATTTACGGATTCGGTAGAGCGATCTATCAAGGACGGGTTGCATGTCTTTGTTCAAGCGTTCAGTCACAGAGGGGTTAGGTACGTTTTGGCTGGTGTTGGGCGGGTGCGGGAGTGCGGTGTTGGCCGCGGCGTTTCCCGCAGTCGGAATCGGGTTGCTGGGCGTGTCCCTGGCCTTCGGGCTCACGGTGCTGACCATGGCGTTCGCCATCGGGCATATCAGCGGTTGTCATCTCAACCCGGCGGTGTCGGTGGGGCTGGTGGTGGGCGGAAGATTTCCGGCCAGGGAGTTACCGGCGTACATCGTCGCGCAGGTGGTCGGCGGTACGCTCGCCGCGGCGTTGTTGTATTTCATTGCCAGCGGCAAGCCAGGCTTCGAACTGGCGTCAGGCCTGGCGTCCAACGGCTATGGCGAGCATTCGCCTGGCGGTTATTCGATGGCGGCGGGGTTTGTCTGTGAGCTGGTGATGACGGCGATGTTCGTGCTGATCATCCTCGGCGCCACCGACCGCCGTGCCCCGCCGGGCCTTGCACCGATAGCCATCGGCTTGGCGTTGACACTCATCCACCTGATCTCTATTCCCGTCACCAACACCTCGGTCAACCCGGCCCGTAGCACAGGTCCGGCACTGATCGTCGGCGGTTGGGCGATCCAGCAATTGTGGATGTTCTGGCTTGCGCCGATCCTGGGTGCGGTGATCGGTGGTTTTACCTATCGATGGCTGGGCAAGGAGGCGCCGGGCTGAGGCAAACGGGTTCAGCCCGGCCTATGAGGCAGGGCTGAACTTATCGGATCGCCAATCACCCTTGATGGGCCTGCATGTACTGGCGCAGTAGCTGGTTAATACGCGTCTGGTAACCAGATCCTTGACCTTTGAACCACTCCAGTACATCAGCATCCAGCCTGATAGTGACCGCCTGCTTCACTGGAACACGCAACTCGGCACGCCGGAAAAAATCGGCATCCAGCTCAGGAATATCGCTGGTATCGATCTCTTTATCATTCATTTTGGCCAGGCGCTCCCAATCAGTTTTCGATGTTTGCGTCATAGTATTTGGCCTCCTTCTTGGTTGCTTTTCGGGCAGAGATGATGCGAATTACGTCACCACGCCGCTCGGTGTATACGACCACACCCATTAACAATTTGATCCAGCCGATACTGATCCAACGCTCCTCGCCATAATCCGCTCGATCATCGCGTAAGGCCAGCATTGGATGCCTGAAGAGATCTGGGACGTCATTGAAGTCAATGCCGTGTTTAACAATATTGGCTTTATTCTTGGATTCATCCCACACAAATAGCATGGCACGTCCTGTATGTACTTTTGTACATACAGGATAGCGATTTCAGCCTTATCTGGAAGCGCCACAAGACCAGCGGTTCAGCCCAGCCGATACGGCAAGGCTGCCCTCGCCTCTTCGACATACGCCACAATCCCCACCCGCTCGCGCTCGAGGAAATCCTCCACGGCATTCTTCAATCCCGGATGGCGCAGGTAGTGCCACGACCGCGTGATCACTGGCTCGAACCCACGGATCAACTTGTGCTCGCCCTGCGCCCCCGCATCGAAGCGTTGCAAGCCATGGGCGATGGCGTAGTCCATGCCCTGGTAGAAGCAGGTTTCGAAGTGCAAACGGTCAAACTCTGCCAGGCAGCCCCAGTAGCGTCCGTAGAAGCTGTCGTCGCCGAGCAGGCTGAAGGCCATGGCTACCGGGCGCGAGCCTTGCTTGGCCAGTACCACGCGGATCGCTTCAGGCATGCGCTCGGCCAGCAGGCTGAAAAACGCGCGAGTCAGGTAGGGCGATTGGCGGCGCACGGCATAGGTGTTGGCGTAGCAGGCGTAGACAAAATCCCACTGCGCCTCGCTCAGTTCATGGCCTTGCAACCACTCGAAATCGATCCCCTGCCCCGCCACTTGCTCGCGCTCCTTGCGCATCTGTTTGCGCTTGCGCGAGCTCAAGGCGTCGAGAAAGTCCTGGAAGTCGCGGTAGCCGCGGTTCTGCCAGTGATACTGACAGCCCAGGCGCTGCAACCAGCCCGGTTGCCGGGCCAGTGCAGCATCGGCCAGGCCATCGGTGAAGTTTATATGGGCGCTGGAAAGCCCCTCGATCTCCAGGTAACCCGGCAGGCTCTTGAGCAGCTCAAAACCGTCTTCGGCGCTGGCGGCCAATAGACGTGGACCGCTGACCGGGCTGAACGGCACCGCTGTCAGCAACTTGGGGTAGTAGTCGATGCCGGCGCGCTCACAGGCATCGGCCCAACCGTGATCGAACACGTACTCCCCATAGGAATGCCATTTGCGGTAACTGGGCAGTGCGGCCACCAGCCGGTCACCCTCCCAGTGCAGCAAATGCTCCGGCTGCCAGCCCGATTGCGGGCCCAGGCTGGCGCTGTCTTCCAAGGCGCTCAGGAACGCGTGCCGCACGAACGGTTGCCCCTGCGGCACCAGCGCATCCCAGGCTTGCGGGGCGATTTCGGACAGGCTGTCCAGGCGTTGCAGCGGCATCGGCATCCTCACTGGTTCGGGGCGTGAAAGCCTGGCGAGTATCGCCGATTGCCGGCCCTGGCACACCCCCGTTTCGCGCGACAAGGCTCTAAACCAATAGTTCCGAACGTGAAAAATTTGTCATCTAGATGACATCACTTCGCCACTGCGCCGTCATAAACGATCGTGATACTGACGCCTGTTTTTAGAGCGCCTGGTTCTACCCGGCGGCTATTTTTCCGTCCGTCATCGGTCGGTTGTGTCCTGGATGGTTTGCCATCCCTCCTCACTTTCGGAGATTGATATGCGTCTTGCTTCCACTAAAACTGCGGCGGTCCTGTGCGGCGGCCTGTTACTGGCCCTGAGCGTTCCGGCCAGCGCTGCAGTCGACGCTAAATTGCTCGACATGCTCAAGGCCAACGGCCAGATCACCGCGGCGCAGTACACCGAACTGCAAAGCGAGCTGGCCAAAGACCAGAAAGAACAGCAGATCGCACGGCAAGCTCAACAAGAGACCAACGAACAGATCGCGGCCACCGCGAAGAAAACCAATGAGCTGAGCAGCTTCGACCAGAAGCTGGCCTGGGCCGCCAAGACTCAGTTCAAGGGTGACGTACGTTTCCGCCAGGAAACCGTGAAAATCCAGGGCGAATCCAACAACGGCGGCCGCGACAAGGACCGTCAGCGCATCCGTGCCCGCCTGGGCGCCTACACCGAGATCAACTCGCAAGTCGACACCGGTATCCGCATTGCCACCGGCAGCAGCGACGATGCGCGCTCGACCAACCAGGACCAGGACAACTATTTCGACAAGAAGTCGATCTGGCTGGACCTTGGCTACATCGACTACCACCCGGACCAGATCAAGAACCTGCACGTGATCGGCGGCAAGATGCTGCAACCGTGGGTGAACATGGGTGACGTCATCTGGGACAGCGACATCAACCCTGAAGGCCTGGCCCTGACTTACAAATACCCTCTGGGTAGCAGCGCCGAGCTGTTCGGTAGCCTCGGTAACTACAACCTCAAGGACAACGTCGACGGCGATGGCGTGCAGTTCCGTCACGACCTGCGCCTGACTTCTGGCCAGTTGGGCACACGCTTCTCGGTCACCGACAACCTGAAAATGACCCTGGGCGGCAGCGTCTACGCCTACCAGAATGACAAGGACAGCCGTTGCACAACCACCACCACGCCTTGCGCACTGGCGGTCAACGGCAACTCGGCCGACAACCAGTTCCGCTTGTATGAAGGCTTTGCCCAAGCCGACATCGGCGGTCTGGCAGTGCCGCTGGCGTTCTACGGCCAGTACGTGAAAAACAACGACGCCGTGACCGACCAAGACACCGCCTGGCTGATCGGCGCCAAGTCGAAAGTGTTCGGCTTCAACCTGGACTACAACTACCGCGACATCCAGCGTAATGCCGTGGTGGGTGCCTTCACCGACTCGGACTTCGCCAATGGAACCACCGGTTCGCGCGGTCACAAGATGAAGGTCAGCTACGACATCGACAAGAACTTCGCCCTCGGTGCCACGTACTTCCTGACCAAGGCCGACTACGCCAGCCGTACCCAGCGTGACGCCAACACCAACACCCTGCAGCTGGATGCAGAAGCCAAGTTCTAATAGTAGGTGTTGAAAGCCTTGGGCCAGGACGGCCCGAGGTGGCTGTACCAGTCTTGCGTGAGTGGATCGGTCCCCATCATCCGTTCGCTCCACCCACGCGAGCCTGTTTATTCCCCGCCTTTGTGATCCTTGAGCCGCTCGTCAGCCAGACGCTGGGCCAAGGCCTCCACACCCTCTACCGGCTCATCCGGCATTATCTTCAGCGTCGCCTGCATCAGGCGCATCTGGCGGATAAACCGGCGGCAGTTCGGGCAGAACATCAAGTGATGACGCACCAGCAGACGCTCGCGAAAGGTCAACTGCCCATCGAGATAGTCACTGGAACGTGCCACTTGTTCTTTACAGGTCAACATTCGCCCGTTTCCTCAAAATGCTCCACCGTGGCGAAGACTTTAAGCCGTGCCCGATGCAACAGCACACGGACATTGGAGAGCGACAACGTCAGAAGATTACAGATCTCTTCCAACTCCAGGCCCTGCCGTTCGCGCAGCACCAGCACGCTGCTTTGCAACTCCGACAGGCTCAGGATCGTATGCTCCAGGCATTTGCGCAGTTCATCCTCGGTGAGCAAGGCTTCCGGGGTGTCCTGGTGCCAGGCATACGGGGCGACGGCCCAGTGACCATCGTCGGGGGTGAAGCGATCGTCACCGATAGTGCCGTGGGGCGAGGGCAGATCGTCGAGCAACACTTCGCGACGGTTCTGCTTGTAGCGCCCCTTGGCAGCGTTGGCGGTAATGGTCAGCAGCCAGGTCTTGAGGCTGGAACGGCCCTCGAACCTGGCCAGGTTGCGCACCACCGACAGCCAGGCGTCCTGCACCACTTCGTCGGCGTGGCGCTGGCCGACGATGGCATAGGCCACCGCCCGCATGGCGCTCTGGTAGGTGGTGACCAATTCCTTGTAGGCCCGCTGCTCACCCTTGAGCAGGCGTTCAAGCAGGTGCGCGTCGTCCGCTGCTGCCATTCAAGACCTCGATTGTCTTAGCGTTTGCGCAGGATCACGCTGCCGATCGAATAGCCCGCGCCGAACGAACTGAGCACCGCCACGGAGCCCTTGGGCAGGTCATCCTGATTCTTGTGGAACGCAATCACCGAACCCGCCGAGCTGGTGTTGGCGTAGGTATCGAGGATCACCGGCGCTTCTTCCACCGTGGCTTCGCGGCCCAGCAGTTTCTTCACGATCAGGTGGTTCATGCTCAGGTTGGCCTGGTGCAGCCAGAAGCGCTTCACATCGGTCACGTTCAACTGATTCTCTTCCAGGTGCACGCCGATCAGCTCGGCCACCATCGGGCATACGTCGCGAAACACCTTGCGGCCTTCCTGTACGAACAGTTTGTCCGGCGCGCCGATGCCTTCTTCCGCGGTGCGGTTGAGGAAGCCGAAGTTGTTGCGGATGTTATTGGAGAACTTGGTCAGCAGCTTGGTGCTCACCACGTCGAACTGATGTTCGGAGGTTGCCAGGTCGGCGCGCTCCAGGACCACGGCGGTGGCCGCATCCCCAAAGATGAAGTGGCTGTCGCGGTCGCGGAAGTTCAGGTGGCCGGTGCAGACTTCCGGGTTGACCATCAGGATCGCCCGCGCCTGGCCTAGCTGGATGCTGTTGGCGGCGTTCTGGATGCCGAAGGTGGCCGAGGAACAGGCCACGTTCATGTCAAAACCAAACCCTTCGATGCCCAAGGCTTCCTGGACTTCAATAGCGATGGCCGGGTAGGCACGTTGCAGGTTGGAGCAGGCGACGATCACGCCGTCGATGTCGGCGGCGGTCTTGCCCGCGCGCTGCAGTGCCTGTTCGGCGGCGCCGACGGCCATCTGGCAGAGGACCGACCATTCGTCGTTGCTGCGCTCGGGCAGGCGTGGGGCCATGCGCTGCGGATCGAGAATGCCGTCCTTGTCCATCACGAAGCGGCTCTTGATGCCGGAGGCCTTTTCGATGAAGGCGGCGCTGGATTCGGTCAGCGGCTGCACGTCACCGCGCTCGATGGCGGCGGCGTTGTCGCTGTTGAACTGTTGCACGTAAGCATTGAAAGACTGCACCAGCTCTTCGTTGGAAATGCTGTTGGCCGGGGTATACAGGCCAGTGCCGCTGATGACGACGTTATGCACGGTCGTTCCTCTAAATCTGTCAGGCAGAAGATATTGGTACCGTCGTACCAAACTGTAAGTAGTCCGATTCCGCTCCGCGGACACCAAACTGGCATCGCTTTATTCCATCGCGCCGCAGCCTTTCACGACGATCCCGGCATTTATAACCGCGAAGTTTGCCACAACCCTCGGAATTTGGCGCTATCTGTGGGAGAGGGCTTGCCCCCGATAGCGGTGGGCCAGTCAACACATCCTTTACTGACAGACCGCAATCGGGGGCAAGCCCCCTCCCACACTGGACCTGTATTGCCCTGGAAACCGTGTAGATATCAGGCTTCTACCAGGCTCCACTGCTTGCTCAAACGCTTGTCGGAAATCGGCACCTTGGTGCCCAACTGCTGGGCAAACAACGACACCCGGTATTCCTCCAGCCACCAGCGATACAGCTCCAACTGGGGGTCGCGCTTGCCTTCCTGGGCGTGTTTTTTCAGACGGTTTTCGTACTGCGTCCACAGGCCGGCCAGCTCGCCGCTCCACACCCGATCCTTTTGCACTTGGCTCGGCAGTTTTTCCAGGCGCAACTCGATGGCCTTGAGGTAACGCGGCAACTCCTTAAACCACTGCGCCGGGGTTTCCCGCACAAAACCGGGGTACACCAGGTTGCTCAGTTGCTGCTTGATGTCGTTCAAGGCCACGGCCTGGGCCAGGTCGATCTTGCCTTTGAAGCGTTTTTGCAGGCCATGCCAGAGTTTCAGCACCTCCAGGGTCAGGCGCGCCAGGCGCTCGGCGTGTTCGGTCCAACTGCTGCGTTTGCGCTCGGCCAGGGCAGCCAAACCGGCGCCATCACGCGGCAGGTTGGCTTCGCCTTCGAGCACGCAGGTGTCGAGACTGGCCAGCAGGATGTCCTCCACCAGCGCATCGATGCGTCCCAATTCGCGGTACATCAGGCCCAGTTCGGTCAGGCCTGGCAGTTTGCCGCGCAGGAATTTCGCCGGTTCCGCCAGTTGCTGCATCAGCAGGCGTTGCAAGGCGCGGCGATGCTGGAACTCAGCCTCGGCAGCCGTGGAGAAACGCCCCTCCTTGACCGTGCCGTTGTCTTCCACCAGTGCCGGATATACCGTCATCGACAGCCCGGCGATCTTTTGTTGCGTCTTCTCGGCCACCGCCGCGAATACCTTGGCCTCCACCGGCTGCTGGCTTTTTGCGGTTTGCGGCACAGCCAATGCGGCCTGGCTGGCCTCGGCAAAACGCGCCGTCAGTTCGGCGAGATCCCGGCCTTCACCAAGGAACTTGCCCTGGCCGTCGACCACTTCCAGATTCATCTTCAGGTGGCTTTCCACCTGCTGCGCGGCCTCAGCCCAGGCTTCATCGCTGACCCGCGCCCCGGTCATGCGCAACAATTCGCGGCCCAGGGCCTGGGGCAATGACCCCTGGCCGAACTCGATGCGTTGCAGGGCAGCCTTGACGAAGTCCGGCACCGGCACGAAGTTCTTGCGCAGCGCCTTGGGCAGGTTGCGCACCAGGGCGATGCACTTGGCTTCGATCACCCCCGGCACCAGCCACTCCAGGCGCTCCGGGGGCAAGGCGGGCAACAGCGGCGCCGGCACACGCAGGGTCACACCGTCACGCGGGTGGTTGGGTTCGAAGTGGTAACTCAAGGCCAGTTCCAGGTCACCCAGGTGCAGGGTGTCCGGGTAATGCGCGGCGGTGACTTCGCTGGCCTCGCGGGCCAGTACGTCTTCTTCACGCATGATCAGCAGTTGCGGGTCTTTCTGGCTGTTGACCTTGTACCAGCTGTCGAAGGTCGCGGTCTGGTGGATCTCCGCCGGCAGGCGCGCATCGTAGAAGGCGAACAGCGTTTCCTCATCCGCCAGGATGTCGCGCCGACGCGCCTTGGCTTCCAGCTCATCGAGCTGCTCCAGCAATTGCTGGTTGGCCGCCAGGCACTTGGCCCGTGACTGGATCTCGCCACGTACCAGGCCTTCACGGATAAACAGCTCGCGGGACACCACCGGATCGACCGGCCCGTAGTGCACCGGCCGGCGCCCGACCACAATCAGCCCGAACAGGGTGATCTGCTCAAAGGCCACGACCTGGCCGCGCTTCTTCTCCCAATGGGGCTCGAAGTGGTTTTTCTTGATCAGGTGCCCGGCCAGCGGTTCGATCCAGTCGGCGTCGATCTTGGCGACCATGCGCGCATACAGCTTGGTGGTTTCCACCAGTTCAGCGGTCATCAGCCATTGCGGGCGTTTCTTGCCGATGCCCGACGAGGGGTGAATCCAGAAACGCCGCTGACGTGCGCCCAGGTAATCGCCGTCCTCGGTTTTCTGACCGATCTGGCTGAGCAAACCGGACAGCACCGCCTTGTGCAGTTTCGGGAAGTCCGCCGGCTCTTTATTGACGCTCAACTGCATGTCGCGGCAGATCAGGCTCAACTGGCGATGGGAATCACGCCATTCGCGCAGGCGCAGGTAGTTGAGGAAGTTCTTGCGGCACCAGTTACGCAGTGGGCTGGCAGTCAGTTCCTGACGTTGCTCTTCAAAACCGCGCCACAAATTGACCAGGCCGGCGAAGTCCGAATCCGGGTCCTTCCACTGTGCGTGGGCCTGGTCGGCGGCCTGCTGACGCTCCGGTGGGCGCTCGCGCGGGTCCTGGATCGACATGGCGCTGGCGACGATCAGTACTTCCTGCAAGCTGCCAAGCTTGGCGGCTTCGAGCAACATGCGGCCCATGCGCGGGTCCACCGGCAGGCGCGCCAGCTGGCGGCCCAGTGGGGTGAGCTGGCTGTTGCGGTCGACCGCCGACAGCTCTTGCAGCAGGTTGAAACCGTCGCTGATGGCCTTGCCGTCCGGCGGTTCGATAAACGGGAAGTCGGTGATTTCGCCGAGACGCAAATGCAGCATTTGCAGGATCACGGCGGCGAGGTTGGTGCGCAGGATTTCCGGGTCGGTAAATTCCGGGCGGCCGATAAAATCTTCTTCGCTGTACAAACGAATGCAGATGCCCGGCTCGACCCGGCCGCAACGGCCTTTACGCTGGTTGGCACTGGCCTGGGAAATCGCCTCGATCGGCAGGCGCTGCACCTTGGCGCGGTAGCTGTAGCGGCTGATGCGCGCAGTGCCGCTGTCGATCACATAACGAATGCCCGGCACGGTCAGGGAGGTTTCCGCGACGTTGGTCGCCAGCACCACACGTCGGCCCGGATGGGACTGGAAAATGCGCTGCTGCTCGGCTGGCGACAGGCGCGCGTACAACGGCAGGATCTCGGTGTGCTTGAGCTGGGCCTTGCGCAGCATGTCGGCGGCGTCGCGAATCTCGCGCTCCCCCGGCAGGAACACCAGCACGTCGCCGGGGCTGCGCCGCTCGCTGCGCTCATAGGCGGCGATTTCATCGAGGGTGGCGAGGATCGCCTGGTCGACGGTGAGGTCGTCCTCGACGCGGTTGCCCTCCTCGTCCTGCTCCAGGGTCAGCGGGCGATACCAGGTGTCCACCGGGAAGGTGCGGCCGGAGACCTCGACAATCGGCGCATCGTCGAAATGCTTGGAGAAGCGCTCAAGGTCGATGGTCGCCGAGGTGATGATGACCTTGAGGTCCGGGCGACGTGGCAGCAGGGTTTTCAGGTAGCCCAGCAGGAAGTCGATGTTCAGGCTGCGTTCGTGGGCCTCGTCGACGATGATGGTGTCGTAGCGCTCCAGATAGCGATCGTTCTGGGTTTCCGCCAGCAGGATGCCGTCGGTCATCAGCTTGATCAGGGTGTTGGAATCGCTCTGGTCTTCAAAGCGCACCTGATAGCCGACCAGCGCGCCCAATGGCGTGGCCAACTCTTCGGCGACCCGGCTGGCCACGCTGCGTGCGGCGATCCGGCGGGGCTGGGTATGACCAATGAGACCGAACTGGCCGCGACCGATTTCCAGGCAGATCTTCGGCAACTGGGTGGTTTTGCCCGAGCCGGTTTCGCCAGCAATGATCAGCACCTGATGCTTGTTCAACGCCTCTTTGATTTCATCGCGCTTGGCCGCGATCGGCAGGCTGTCGTCGTAGCGGATCACCGGCAGGCTGGCGCGCCGCGCCGTGACCTGGGCGCAGGACGCCTGCATGCGCGCGACCCACTGCGCCAACTTGTCCTCGTCGGGCTTTTTGCGCAACTCAAGCAGCTGGCGCCGCAAGCGGTGGCGGTCGGCGAGCATGGCGTGATCGAGGGTTTTGAGCAGTTGGTCGATAGTGGGCGCTTGGTCAGTCATCAGGTACGCAGGGGTCGTCTATATATGCAGGGGGCGGATTGTCGCAGAAAACCGCCCCCAAGCGTGCCCCCTCATTCGTTATCGCGGTCCTTGCGCCGGTACGGGAACACATCGATCACCTTGCCCGCCCGGATCGCCTCCTGCAGCCCCTTCCAGTAATCGGCGTTGTACAACTCGCCGTGCAGCTCGTCGAACAGCTTGCGCTGGCCGGCGTCGGCGAACAGGAACGGTGGGAATTCTTCGGGGAAGACGTCCAACGGGCCGATGGAATACCAGGGCTCGGAGGCCATTTCATCCTCCGGGGTACGCGGCGCCGGGATGTGCCGGAAGTTGGCCTCTGTGAGAAAACAGATTTCATCGTAGTCGTAGAACACCACGCGGCCATGGCGGGTGACGCCGAAGTTCTTCAGCAGCATGTCGCCGGGAAAGATGTTCGCCGCCGCCAGTTGCTTGATCGCCAAGCCATAGTCTTCGAGGGCCTCGCGCACCTGGGCGGGGTTGGCGTTGTCGAGGTAGAGGTTGAGCGGGGTCATGCGCCGCTCCGTCCAGCAGTGGCGGATCAACACGGTATCGCCCTCCACTTCGACGGTGCCCGCCGCCACATCCAACAGCTCGGCCAGGCATTCGGGCTCGAACTTGCTCAAGGGGAAACGGAAGTCGGCGAACTCCTGGGTGTCGGCCATGCGCCCTACCCGGTCGACGCTTTTGACCAGGCGGTACTTCTCGATCACCGTGGCGCGGTTGACGTTTTTCGACGGTGAAAAACGGTCCTTGATGATCTTGAACACGGTGTTGAAGCCCGGCAGCGTGAATACGCTCATGACCATGCCACGCACGCCGGGGGCCATGATGAACTGATCGTTGGTGGTCGCCAGGTGGTTGATCAGGGCGCGATAGAACTCCGACTTGCCGTGCTTGTAGAAACCGATGGAGGTGTACAACTCGGCGATGTGCTTGCCCGGCAGGATGCGCTTGAGAAAGCCGATGAATTCCGCTGGCACCGGTACATCGACCATGAAGTAGGAGCGGGTGAACGAGAAGATGATCGATACATCGGCTTCGTCGGTGATCAGCGCATCGATCTGGATACCTTGCCCTTCGCGGTGCAGCAACGGGATCACCAGCGGCCATTGTTCGTCGCGGGTGTAGATGCGCCCGACGAGGTAGGCACCTTTATTACGGTAGAGCACCGAGGAAAACAGCTCGACCTTGAGGTCCGGGTCCTTGCACACCCAGTCCGGCAGGTTTTCCCGCAGTTGGGTTTCGAGGCGTTGAAGGTCGCCTGCGAGGTCGGCGTAGGGTTCGCTGAAGCGGTAGTCGGCAAAGATCTGCGCGAGCATTTCCGGGATTTTCGCGGCGGGGGTGTAGGTGCGCGTCTGCGCGGCCCGTGCCCGACGCAGGCTAGGCCGGGTGGTGTGGATGAACATACAGCCGTCGCTGATCAGGTCGTGGCTGAACAGCCCGCAGAAGATCGAGTTGTACCAGGTCTCGGAGAGTTCATCGTCAAAGCGCCGGTCGATCAGGCCGATGTAGGCACTTTTGACCAAGGGCCACGCATCGATGTCGAGCAGGGCGGCGTCATCGAAGCGCTCACGCAACCGCTGGGTCACCTCAGTGACCTTTTCCTCATAGAGATTGATCCGCGCCGCCGACGCCGCCTGGCCCTGCTGCCACTGGGCCTTTTCGAAACGCTCGCGGGCGCCATCGGTGATCTGGCGGAAGTGTTCGCGGTAATCGTCGAAGCCATCAAGGATCATCTGGGCAATGGCGAGGGCGGATTGCGACATGCGGGAAACCTCGAGCGGGCATCGGGAAGCCCTGAGCTTAGCCAGTGTACGAACACAGGAGAAGGGTCATTTTTCGTGCAGCCTTGTACAACTCCGTTCATTTCGTACATTTATTTTCAATTTATTTAATTCGACCAATTGGTCAATAAACGCACTGAAAAGTCGCACATTGTTTTCCCCATACGCCCACAACGACGCGGCTTTGCTGCTTAGCGCCGAAAACACGTGTACTCCCCCGGGGACTCTGCTCCGCATACATCTTTGGATCCAACTAAGGGAAACCCTGATTACCACCTTGATGGCACTTTGATATATAGCGCGCCCTCTCCCACCCTAACAAGGTCCGAAGACCGATCCGGGAACAGGTTCTAATCGCCCAAGGAGCATAGAGATGTCATTGAGGAACATGAGGATCGGTCTGCGTGCCAGTCTGAGTTTTGGGGTTTTGGCCAGCTTGCTGGTGATTGTGGGCCTGTTCGGCCTGGGCCAGATGGCCAAGCTGCGACAGAGCGCGCTGGTCATCGAACAATCGTGGATGCCGAGCATCGAGAACATCCACGACAGCGCGGCCTTTGTCGCCAGCATCCGCCTGGAGGCCTTGCGCCTGGCGACCACCGACGAATCGCGGATCCGCGACAACAGCAAAGCCCTGATCACTCGCCAGCGCAGCGAGCTGCAAACCCTGCTCGACCATCACAAAAGCCTGCTCAGCAGCGACGAAGAACGCCAGATGCTCAAGCAACTCGAAGGGAACGTGAACACTTACCTGGCCCTCGTCGAACAGATCGTCACCCTGGTGGACAAGGATCAGCAGCAAGACGCCATTGACCTGCTCAACAGCCGGCTCGCTCCGCAGGGTGTGATCCTCAACAAGAGCCTGGAGGACATGATCGTGTTCAACCAGAACGGCGTGGAAACGGCGGTGGATTCAGCCGCACAGACCTATTCCAGTGCACAGTGGATCGTCGGCCTGATCATCGTATTCGCCTTGATCGCCACCTTGTTGCTCGCCTGGCTGCTGACCCGCAGCATCACCGCCCCGCTCGGCCAGGCGCTGAGCGTGGCCCGCACCATTGCCGGCGGCGACCTGAGCCAGCCGATTGCCGTCAGCGGCAAGGACGAACCGGCCCAATTGCTCAACGCCCTGGCGACCATGCAGGCGCAGTTGCAGGGCACCATTCGCGGCATCAGCGAATCGGCGCAACAGCTGGCCTCCGCCGCCGAAGAGATGAGCTCAGTGATGGAGCAAAGCACCCGTGGCCTGCAGGCGCAGAACGACGAAATCGAACAGGCCGCCACCGCAGTCACCGAAATGAGCGCGGCTGTGGACGAAGTGGCGGGCAATGCGGTGTCCAGCGCCGAGGCGTCCCAGGCCTCCGACGAGGACAGCAAGCACGGCCACTACCAGATCAGCGAAACCATCAGCTCGATCCAGAACCTGGTCGACGAAGTGCTTGGCGCCTCGAACAAGGCCGAAGGCCTGGCAGTGCAGGCCCAGGACATCAGCAAGGTGCTGGAAGTGATCCGCGGCATCGCCGGGCAGACCAACCTGCTGGCGCTCAACGCCGCCATCGAAGCGGCCCGCGCAGGCGAGGCCGGGCGGGGGTTTGCGGTGGTGGCCGATGAAGTGCGCTCCCTGGCGCAACGCACCCAGGACTCCACCGAAGAAATCGAGCAGATGATCACCGGCATCCAGCGCGGCACCCAGGATACGGTCGACGCGCTGAACAGCAGCGCCGAGCACGCGGGCCAGACCCTGCAGCGGGCCAACAGCGCCGGCAGTGCCCTGGAAAAAATCACCGCGGCCATCTCGCAGATCAGCCAGCGCAACCTGGTGATCGCCAGCGCCGCCGAGCAGCAGGCGCTGGTGGCACGCGACGTGGACCGCAGCCTGGTGAACATCCGCGACCTGTCCACCCAGACCGCCGCCGGTGCCACCCAGACCTCGGCCGCCAGCCAGGAACTGTCGCGCCTGGCGGTGGACCTGAATGCGCTGGTGACGCGGTTTGTCCTGTAATCATTAGACATGTCATGCAACACTCGCGGCCTTATTGAGGTAGGAGTGTTCCGTGAGACCTGTCGACACCTTGTACTTGCTGGGACTCGCCGCCATCTGGGGCGCGAGCTTCCTGTTCATGCGCATTATCGCGCCGGAGATCGGCACGCTGCCGACCGCATTTTTCCGCGTGTCGATCGCCGCCGCCGGGTTGCTGGTGATCCTGGCGGTGATGCGGGTGAGCTGGGACTTCCAAGGCAAGTTCAAGACTGTATTGCTGCTCGGCGTGATCAACTCCGGGATCCCGGCGACCATGTATTCAGTCGCCGCCCAGGTGCTGCCGGCGGGTTACTCGGCGATCTTCAACGCCACCACGCCGTTGATGGGTGTGCTGATCGGCGGGCTGTTTTTCAGCGAACGTCTGACCCCGTCGAAAGTCGCCGGGGTGTGCCTGGGCCTGCTGGGCGTGGGGGTACTGACCCGCGCCGGGCCGGTGGCGTTTGACCTGCAATTGCTGATGGGCGCGCTGGCGTGTTTGCTGGCGACCACCTGTTACGGCTTTGCCGGGTTCCTGGCAAGGCGCTGGCTGGATCAGCGTGGTGGCTTGGACAGCCGCCTGTCGGCCCTGGGCAGCATGCTCGGCGCTACGTTGTTCCTGTTGCCGTTCTTTGCCTACAGCGCGATCAGCCAACCGCCGGCGAGTTGGGGTGGATGGCAGGTGTGGGGGTCGTTGCTGGGGTTGGGGCTGGTGTGTACGGCGTTCGCCTACATTCTTTACTTCCGGTTGCTGACGTCCATCGGGCCGGTTAAGTCGATGACGGTGACGTTCATGATTCCACCGTTCGGAGTGCTGTGGGGGGCGTTGCTGCTGGATGAGCCGTTGTCCATGGCGCATCTGTATGGCGGGGTGTTGATTGCGGGGGCGTTGTGGTTGGTGTTGCGGCCGCGAAAATTGTAGGAGCCCGGCTTGCCAGGCTCCTACAGTGCGGTGTCAACGCTTACGGAAGACAAACACCAAACCGATGATGATCAACCCCATCCCCAACAGGCTCAACAGCGCGAGCCTATTGCCAAAGATCAGGTAATCCATCACCGCCGTCACCGCCGGCACCAGATAGAACAAACTAGTGACATTCACCAGGTTGCCCCGGGCGATCAAGCGGTACAGCAATAGCGTGGCCAGCAACGACACCACCAAGCCCATCCACAGTACCGGCAGGTAGAAGCCGCTGCTGTGTTCAAAATGAAACGTCTGGAACGGCACAAACACCGAACACAGCAACAACCCCGCCAGGTACTGCACCGGCAGCGTGCCCAAGGGGTTGTCGGTGATGCGCTTCTGCATGATCGAGCCGAAGGTCATGCTGGCCAGGGCCAGCAGCCCGAACAGCATGCCCGCCAGGGACATGCCAGAGAGGCCGATGCCTTGATACACCACCATGATCAGCCCCGCCAACCCGAGGCCCAGGCCGAACACCCGGCTGAAAGAACGCTGGCGCTCCATCAGCACCACGGTGAGGATCGGCTGTACGCCCATGATAGTTGCCATCACGCCGGGAGTGACGTTGAGGTCCAGGGCCAACAGATAGAAAATCTGATAGGCGCCCAACAACACCAACCCCGTCGCCGCCGCATACAAAAGAGGCTTGCCGGGGCGCGGCAGTTTCAACTTGAGGATCGGTATCAGCACCACCAGGCCCACGAGGGCGATGGCAAAACGGATTAACAGAAACGCAAAGGGTGACGCGTGGGCCAGCCCCCATTTGGAGAAGATCGCCCCGCTGCTCCACAGCAATACAAACAGGCTCGTCGAGGCCGCCGCGGCCACGGATTGTTTCGAAAGAACAGACATGGTTACCACCTGTCATCAGGCAAAAAAAGCCGATTCAGCAGACGCTGAAATGCATTAGGTTTTTTTCAGGCGGGCAGACGGGAACAGCAATCAGCTGATCAGCCCAAAATGCCAACACCCGGCGGTGATACGACTGCGTACACCGGCGTGCTACTGACAGGTGGGGGGTAGTGACTGATCTGCGCAGGCTGCTTGTTCGCGCACGGCACGACCACAGCGTTGACCGCTGAATCGACTACCGCTGTGCGCTGGAGAGCTGGCATGGGCTGATCTTGTGTGAAGGGATGAAGAAGCTCGGACTATAACCACCCGGTGATACGTTTTGCAATCGGCATGAATGGAGGAGTTTTCATGTGGGGCCTGCCGGACCGGTCGCTATAATGCCGCCCAGCATTTTCCAAGGAGTTCCCATGTTCGCATTGCCCTGGCTGTACCTGGCGCTTCTTTCCATCGGCTATCTGCTGGCGTTGATATACGGGCAACTGGGGGTGTTGGCAGCCGTGTCCGTCGCCCTGCTGCTGATCGCTGGCTACGCGGTACGCCAGCAACGCACGCACTGGGCGCGTTACCTGGGCCACGGGCTGTTCATCGTGTTGGCGCTGAGCCTGGCGATGCACTGGTTGCCGGGCTTCTACAACGGGAGGGGCATTGCCTCGCACCGCTTCACCGAGGATGCCGTGCCCTTCTCGATGTATTTGAACCAGGACAAACCTCTGATCGGCTTCTGGCTGTTGCTGGCCTGCCCATGGATTGTGGCACGGCGCTCGTTGCGCTTGTCGATCTGCGTGGCCGCCCTGGCATTGACCCTCACCGCCATCGCCGCCCTCGGCGGAGCGGCCTTGCTGGGCGTGATCAGTTGGGCACCGAAGTGGCCGGAACAAGCCTGGCTGTGGGTACTCAATAACCTGTTGCTGGTGACGCTGGTGGAAGAAGCCTTGTTCCGCGGTTATGTGCAGGGCGGCTTGAGCCGACGTTTCAAACACCTGCCTTACGGCGAGAACCTGGCGCTGCTGCTGGCCTCGCTGCTGTTCGGCCTGGTGCACATCGGCGCAGGCTGGCATTGGGTATTGCTGGCGAGCATCGCCGGGGTGGGTTACGGCCTGGCCTATCGTTTTGGCGGCCTGGGCGCGGCGGTGGCCACGCACTTTGGCTTGAATCTGCTTCACTTCGGGTTGTTTACCTACCCGATGCTGGCCGGTTGATCCCCTGCAGGGGAACGTGCGTACCGCCGATTGTTGCAAAAATTAAGTTAAATAAACCGCCGTTCCTGCCGATACCCCCTGAAAGCCTTGCGGATTGAACAATCATGCGTAATAACCAACCCGTTACCCAGCGCGAACGTACCTTCCCCGCTCAGCAACGGTTGATCTCCACCACAGATGCCAAAGGCGTGATCACCTACTGCAACGACGCCTTCGTCGAAATCAGTGGGTTCTCTCGCGACGAACTGGTGCGTGCCCCGCATAACCTGGTGCGTCACCCGGACGTTCCGGCGGCGGTGTTCGCGCACATGTGGTCAACGCTCAAACAAGGCTTGCCATGGATGGGCATTGTCAAGAATCGCTGCAAGACCGGTGACCATTACTGGGTTAACGCCTATGTGACGCCGGTTTTCGAAGGCAACCAGGTGGTCGGCTACGAATCGGTGCGCATCAAGCCCACCGCCGAGCAGATCCGCCGGGCCGAAGCGCTCTACCAACGCATCAACCAGGGCAAGTCGGCGATCCCCCAACGTGACAAGTGGCTACCGGTGTTGCAGGACTGGCTACCGTTTATCCTGGTGAGCCAGTTGAGTTTCATGATCGGCGCCTCACTCAACTCCCACTGGGGCTTTGCCCTGGCGGCGGGATTGTCGGTGCCGTTGGGCCTGCTCGGCCTGAGCTGGCAACAACGCGGCCTCAAGCGTTTGCTGCGTCTGGCCGAGCAGACCACCTCCGACCCGCTAATCGCGCAGATGTACACCGACAGCCGTGGCGCCCAGGCGCGTCTGGAAATGTCGATCCTGAGCCAGGAGGCGCGTCTGAAGACCTGCCTTACCCGCCTGCAGGACACTGCCGAACACCTCAACGACCAGGCCGCGCAGTCCAACACCCTGGCGCATAACAGCTCGAGCGGCCTGGAACGCCAGCGCGTCGAGACTGAGCAGGTGGCGACCGCCGTTAACCAGATGGCGGCCACCACCCAGGAAGTCGCCAGCCATGTGCAGCGCACAGCGGACGCAACCCAGGAAGCCAACCGCCTCACCGGCCGTGGCCGCGACATCGCCGGGGAAACCCGCGAGGCGATTCAGCGTCTGTCCGTAGCAGTGGGTGAGACCGGTGTGACCGTGACCCAGTTGGCCAAGGACAGCGATGAAATCGGCGGCGTGGTCGACGTGATCAAGGGCATTGCCGACCAGACCAACCTGCTGGCGCTCAACGCCGCCATTGAAGCGGCGCGTGCCGGTGAAATGGGCCGGGGTTTTGCGGTGGTTGCCGACGAAGTCCGCCAATTGGCTCAGCGCACAGCCGAGTCGACCGGGCAGATCCATGCCCTGATCGCCAAGCTGCAACAAACCG
Source organism: Pseudomonas sp. FBCC-B1565 (assembly GCF_059133265.1). Lineage (NCBI taxonomy): Bacteria > Pseudomonadati > Pseudomonadota > Gammaproteobacteria > Pseudomonadales > Pseudomonadaceae > Pseudomonas > Pseudomonas sp. FBCC-B1565. Next base: position 1,713,065 of record NZ_CP101438.1, on the reverse strand, counting down.
CCGCCGCTGCCGTACAGACCATGGACGCCGGGCATCGCCAGGCCGAAGAAGGCGTGGCACGGGTGATGGAGGCGGATCAGGCGCTGGTAGGGATCAGTGAGGCGGTGGCGCATATCACCGACATGACTACCCAGATCGCGGCTGCCACCGAAGAGCAAAGCTCGGTGGCCGAAGAGATCAGTCGCAACATCAGCACCATTGCGCTGTTGGCAGACCAGACCTCGGAGCAAGCGTCGAACTCGGCGCAGTTGAGTGAAGAATTGACGCATACGGCGAATACCCAGTATTCGTTGGTGGAGCGCTTCAACCGGTAGACCGTTATCGGGGCGGTGCGACGATTCGACAACCCCCCTCCCACACTTTGACTGTATTCACAAATCAAAATGTGGGAGGGGGCTTGCCCCCGATAGGGCCCTAGAGGACGCCGAGAAACCTGGCCACCTTCACCGCCGCCACCTCCAAATGCTGCTCATGACTAAACCCCGACGCCTTCAACGGCTTCAGGTCATGATCCCCCGCCACCAGCCACATCACCTCGATGCTCGGCGACAATTCATACCCCTCAACCGCCGCCCGATTACCCAGCGCATCGCGCTCGCCCTGCACAATCAAGGTTGGCGTCTTCAACCCCGCCAAATGCTCAACCCGTGGTTTCTCCGGCTTGCCCACCGCGTAGAACGGATACCCCAGGCACACCAGCCCATCGGCGCCCAGTTGATCGGCCAACAAACTGGCCATGCGCCCGCCCATGGACTTGCCACCAATGGCCAGTTTCCCAGCGACATGACGTCGCACCTCGGCATGCACCTCACGCCAGGTTTCCAGCAGTTTCGGCGCCGGGTTCGGCGGACGCTTGCCACCGTCCACACGGCGTTGGGCCATGTAGGGAAACTCGAAGCGCAACACGTTGACGCCATGCCCGGCAAGGCGCGCAGCCATGTCGTTCATGAAGGATGAGTCCATCGGTGCGCCAGCGCCGTGGGCCAGGATTAGCGTGACGGGATCGCTCGAAAGCGCCTCCACCGCGACATCCCACAACCACCCATGTTCCCGCACACACTGCGCCCATTGATCCCCGTCAATACTGGCCTTGTGCTCTTTGCCCATGCTTGCCTCGCTTTTTAGTCTGCCTATAACTCCAGCCCAAGTGCCGCATTTGCTTGGGTTGAACCGTGGATGGGGAACCATGAACACTACTTTAAGTACCGCCTATAACTACAAGGTGGTCCGCCAATTCACCATTATGACGGTGGTGTGGGGCATCGTCGGCATGGGGCTCGGGGTTTTTCTCGCGGCCCAATTGGTGTGGCCTGCACTCAACTTCGACTTGCCGTGGACCAGCTTCGGCCGCCTGCGCCCGCTGCACACCAACGCGGTGATCTTCGCCTTCGGTGGCTGCGCGCTGTTCGCCAGCTCCTTCTACTCGGTGCAGCGTACCTGCCAGACCCAATTGTTCGCGCCGAAAATCGCCGCGTTCTGCTTCTGGGGCTGGCAGTTGGTCATCCTGCTGGCAGCGATCTCCTTGCCGCTGGGCTACACCAGCTCCAAGGAATACGCCGAGCTGGAATGGCCGATCGATATTCTGATCACCATTGTCTGGGTGGCCTACGCCATTGTGTTCTTTGGCACCGTGGCCAAGCGCAACACCAAGCACATCTACGTCGGTAACTGGTTCTTCGGTGCGTTCATCATCACCGTGGCCATCCTGCATATCGTCAACAACCTGGAAATCCCGGTCAGCCTGACCAAGTCCTACTCCCTCTATGGCGGTGCGACGGATGCCATGGTGCAGTGGTGGTATGGGCATAACGCGGTAGGCTTTTTCCTCACCGCCGGTTTCCTCGGCATGATGTACTACTTCGTGCCCAAGCAGGCCGAGCGTCCGGTGTATTCCTATCGCTTGTCCATCGTGCACTTCTGGGCGCTGATCACCCTGTACATCTGGGCCGGCCCGCACCACTTGCACTACACCGCGCTGCCGGACTGGGCACAGTCCCTGGGCATGGTGATGTCCCTGGTGCTGCTGGCACCGAGCTGGGGCGGCATGATCAACGGCATGATGACCCTGTCGGGCGCCTGGCATAAGTTGCGCAGCGACCCGATCCTGCGCTTCCTGGTGGTGTCCCTGGCGTTCTACGGTATGTCGACCTTCGAAGGCCCGATGATGGCGATCAAGACCGTCAACGCCCTCTCCCACTACACCGACTGGACCATCGGCCACGTACACGCCGGCGCCCTCGGCTGGGTGGCAATGATCTCCATCGGCGCGCTGTATCACATGATCCCGAAAGTCTTCGGTCGCGAGCAGATGTACAGCCTCGGCCTGATCAACGCGCACTTCTGGCTGGCCACCATCGGCACCGTGCTCTACATCGCCTCGATGTGGGTCAACGGCATCGCCCAGGGCCTGATGTGGCGTGCGGTCAACGAAGACGGCACCTTGACCTACTCCTTCGTCGAAACCCTGGTGGCCAGCCACCCTGGCTTCATCGTGCGGCTGGTGGGCGGTGCGATCTTCCTCAGCGGCATGTTCCTGATGGCTTACAACACCTGGCGCACCGTGCGTTCGGCGCAGCCTGTCGAAGCCGCCACCACTGCGCAGTTGGCCTGAGGAGTCTGTGATGAAACACGAAACGATTGAAAAGAACGTCGGCCTGCTGATGCTGCTCATGGTGCTCGCCGTGAGTATCGGCGGCCTGACCCAGATCGTCCCGCTGTTCTTCCAGGACGTGACCAACAAGCCGGTGGAGGGCATGAAACCCTACACCGCGCTGCAACTGGAAGGCCGCGACATCTACATCCGCGAAGGCTGCGTACAGTGCCACTCGCAGATGATCCGCCCGTTCCGTGCCGAAACCGAACGCTACGGCCACTACTCGGTCGCCGGTGAAAGCGTGTGGGACCACCCGTTCCTGTGGGGCTCCAAGCGCACCGGTCCGGACCTGGCGCGCGTCGGCGCACGCTACTCGGACGACTGGCACCGCGCGCACCTGTACAACCCGCGCAACGTGGTGCCCGAGTCGAAAATGCCGGCCTATCCATGGTTGGTCACCGCCGCCGTCGACAGCAGCCACACCGAGACCAAGTTGAAAGTGATGCGCACCCTCGGCGTGCCGTACACCGACGACGACATCAGTGGCGCCGTGGCCAGCCTCAAGGGCAAGACCGAGATGGACGCGCTGGTTTCGTACCTGCAAGTGCTCGGCACTGCCATCAAGAGCAAGAGGTGAGCCATGGGATTTGAATTCGATGCAGGCACCATCCGCGGCCTCGGCACGCTGGTGGTCGCCATCGCCTTTATCGGCCTGTCGCTGTGGGTGTTCAACAACCGGCGCAATGCGGAATTCGAGCAGGCGCGCCTGCTGCCCTTCGCCGATGAACCTTCTCCATCCGACGCTCAAGAAGAGCCTGCAATAAGGAGCACCCGGCCATGACCCTATTCTGGAGTACATGGATCTGCGTACTGACCCTCGGCAGCCTGATCGGCTTGACCTGGCTGCTGGTCGGCACCCGCAAGGGCGAGACCAAGGGCAGCGTCGACCAGACCATGGGCCACGCCTTCGACGGTATCGAGGAATACGACAACCCGCTGCCCCAGTGGTGGTTCATGCTGTTCGCCGGCACCCTGGTGTTTGCGGTCGGCTACCTGATCCTCTACCCGGGCCTGGGCAACTGGAAAGGCGTGTTGCCGGGCTATGAAGACGGCTGGACCCAGGCCAAGGAATGGGACAAGGAAATGGCCAAGGCCGACGCCAAGTTCGGGCCGATCTTCGCCAAATTCTCGGCCATGCCCGTGGAAGAAGTGGCCAAGGACCCGCAAGCGCTGAAAATGGGCGGTCGCCTGTTTGCCTCCAACTGTGCGGTGTGCCACGGCTCGGACGCCAAGGGCGCGTTTGGTTTCCCGAACCTGGCGGACAACATCTGGCGCTGGGGCGGTTCGGCCGAGGCGATCAAGACCACCATCCTCAACGGCCGCCACGCGGCGATGCCGGCCTGGGGTGACATGCTCGGCGATGAAGGCGTGAAAAACGTTGCCGCCTATGTGCGCCACGACCTGGCCAAGCTGCCTCTGCCCGCCGACAGCAGCGCCGATGTGGCTGCCGGCCAAGCGGCCTTCAACACCACCTGTGTCGCCTGCCACGGTCCGGAAGGCCATGGCATGGAAGCCATGGGCGCGCCTGACCTGACCAAACCGGCCGGCTACATCTACGGCACCAGCCTTGCGCAGTTGCAACAGACCATCCGCCACGGCCGCCAAGGCCAGATGCCGGCGCAGGAAGTGCTGCAAGGCAATGACAAGGTGCATCTGCTGGCCGCTTATGTTTACAGCCTGTCCCACAACGCCGATGGCGCAACGCCAGAAAGCCAAGCGCAATAACCGCTGATCGCCGCCCCATTTTGGGGCGGCAACCCTGGCGCTGTACGCGACCAAGTGTCACACCCCTCCAAAGCACAACTTTCCCCTCCTCACTTTCGGGTCTACGCTTGTTCCCACAGCGGACCAATCCTGGCGTACGCGACGACATTCGTTGCGACCCCGAAATTTTCCTGTCCACTCGATCAGCTTTCGATTTCCGATTTTGTCCTTACACCAAACATGGAAAGGGCGCAGAATCTGGCGTGGAACGCATTGATACAGGTCAGTCATTGCGTTGCAATGACCCCTCGCTTTCTACATACTTGCGGCCGATTTTACCTATAAAAAAACCTAAACCGTGGAACCTTAGAATGAGCACAGCAATCAGTCCGACTGCTTATAACTATAAGGTAGTCCGCCAGTTCGCCATCATGACGGTGGTCTGGGGGATCCTTGGCATGGGGCTCGGGGTGTTCATCGCCTCGCAACTGGTCTGGCCGGAATTGAATTTCGGTTTGCCATGGACGACCTTTGGTCGCCTGCGCCCGCTGCACACCAACCTGGTGATCTTCGCCTTCGGCGGATGTGCATTGTTTGCCACCTCCTACTATGTCGTGCAGCGAACCTGCCAGACGCGACTGATCTCCGACAGCCTTGCGGCCTTCACCTTCTGGGGTTGGCAAGCAGTCATCGTTGGCGCCATCGTCACCCTGCCACTGGGCTACACCACCACCAAGGAATACGCCGAGCTGGAATGGCCCATCGCCATTTTGCTCGCCATCGTGTGGGTGACCTATGCCGTGGTGTTCTTCGGCACCATCGTCAAGCGCAAGACCAAGCACATCTACGTGGGCAACTGGTTCTACGGCGCGTTCATCCTGGTGACGGCGATGCTGCACATCGTCAACCACGCCTCGTTGCCGGTGAGCCTGTTCAAGTCCTACTCGGCCTACGCCGGGGCCACCGATGCGATGATCCAGTGGTGGTACGGCCACAACGCGGTGGGTTTCTTCCTGACCACCGGGTTCCTGGGGATGATGTACTACTTCGTGCCGAAACAGGCCGAACGTCCCATTTACTCGTACCGCCTGTCCATCGTGCATTTCTGGGCGCTGATCACCCTGTACATCTGGGCCGGCCCGCATCACTTGCACTACACCGCGCTGCCGGACTGGGCGCAGTCCCTGGGCATGGCGATGTCGATCATCCTGCTGGCCCCGAGCTGGGGCGGCATGATCAACGGCATGATGACCCTGTCCGGCGCCTGGCATAAATTGCGCACCGACCCGATCCTGCGCTTCCTCGTGGTGTCGCTGGCGTTCTACGGCATGTCGACCTTCGAAGGGCCGATGATGGCGATCAAGACCGTCAACTCGCTGTCCCACTACACCGACTGGACCATCGGCCACGTACACGCCGGCGCCCTCGGTTGGGTGGCAATGATCTCCATCGGCGCGCTGTACCACATGATCCCCAAACTGTTCGGCCGTCCGCAGATGCACAGCGTTGGCCTGATCAACGCGCACTTCTGGCTGGCCACCATCGGCACCGTGCTCTACATCGCCTCGATGTGGGTCAACGGCATCACCCAGGGCCTGATGTGGCGTGCGATCAACGATGACGGCACCCTCACCTACTCCTTCGTCGAAGCGCTGCAAGCCAGCCATCCGGGTTACATCGTGCGCGCCCTGGGCGGTGCATTCTTTGCCTCCGGCATGTTCCTGATGGCCTACAACGTCTGGCGCACCGTGCGTGCCGCCGACCCTGTAGAAGCCGAAGCCGCCGCCAAGATCGCCGTTGTGGGAGCTCACTGATGAAGCATGAAGTAGTCGAGAAGAATATCGGCCTGCTGGCCTTCTTCATGGTCATCGCCGTGAGCATCGGCGGCCTGACCCAGATCGTTCCGCTGTTTTTCCAGGACGTGACCAACAAGCCGGTGGAAGGCATGAAGCCGCGCACCGCCCTTGAACTGGAAGGCCGCGACGTCTACATCGCCAACGGTTGTGTCGGCTGCCACTCGCAGATGATTCGCCCGTTCCGTGCTGAAACCGAACGCTACGGCCACTACTCGGTCGCCGGCGAAAGCGTATGGGACCACCCGTTCCTGTGGGGTTCCAAGCGCACCGGCCCGGACCTGGCCCGTGTCGGCGGTCGTTACTCCGATGACTGGCAGCGTGCGCACTTGTACAACCCGCGCAATGTGGTGCCTGAGTCGAAAATGCCGGCGTACCCGTTCCTCGTGGAAAACAAGCTCGACGGCAAGGACACCGCGAAGAAGATGGAAGTCTTGCGCACCCTGGGCGTGCCCTACACCGACGAAGACATCGCCGGTGCAGCCGCCGCCGTGAAGGGCAAGACCGAAATGGACGCACTGGTGGCCTACCTGCAAGGCCTGGGCACCATCATCAAAAGCAAACGGTGATCTATGGATATCGGGATGATTCGTGGCCTGGGCACCGTTGTGGTGATGGTGGCCTTTATCGGCCTGGCGTTGTGGGTGTTCAGCCCCAAGCGCAAGTCGGAGTTTGAAGACGCGACCTTGCTGCCCTTTGCGGATGATCCCGAAGCCATCAAGCACGTCGAGCAAGCTTCTAGGAGTAACAAAGAATGACTACGTTCTGGAGTCTGTACGTCACAGTCCTCAGTCTGGGTACCATCTTCGCCCTGACCTGGCTGCTGCTGTCGACCCGCAAGGGCCAGCGCGCCGAGCAAACCGACGAAACCGTCGGCCACTCGTTCGACGGCATCGAGGAGTACGACAACCCGCTGCCCAAGTGGTGGTTCATGCTGTTCGTCGGCACCATCGTCTTCGCCCTCGGCTACCTGGCGCTGTACCCCGGCCTGGGCAACTGGAAGGGCCTGCTGCCGGGCTACAACTACCTCGACACCGACAAGCAAACCCCCTTCGCCAACGGCCAGACCGGCTGGACCGGCGTGCACGAATGGGAAAAGGAAATGGCCAGGTCGGACGCCAAGTTCGGGCCGATCTTCGCCAAATTCGCGTCGATGCCGATTGAAGAAGTGGCCAAGGACCCGCAAGCCCTGAAGATGGGTGGCCGCCTGTTCGCCTCCAACTGCTCGGTATGCCACGGTTCCGACGCCAAGGGCGCCTATGGCTTCCCCAACCTGACCGACGCAGACTGGCGCTGGGGCGGCGAGCCGGCCACCATCAAGGAAACCATCATGAAGGGTCGCCATGCGGTGATGCCGGCCTGGCTGGATATCCTCAAGGAACAAGGCGTCAGTGATGTGGCCGCATTCGTGCTCACCAACCTCGACGGGCGCAAACTGCCCGAAGGCGTGAAAGCTGATGTGGCCAACGGCGAGAAACTCTTCGCCGCCAACTGCGTGGCCTGCCACGGCCCGGCCGGTAAAGGCACCGCCGCCATGGGCGCGCCCGACCTGACTCACCCGGGTGCATTCATCTACGGCTCGAGCTTCGCCCAGCTGCAGCAGACCATCCGTTGGGGCCGCCAGGGCCAGATGCCTGCGCAGGAGCAACTGCAAGGCAATGACAAGGTGCACTTGCTGGCGGCGTATGTGTACAGCTTGTCCCATGGGGATAAGAAGGCTGAAGAGCAGTAACTCCTCGAAAGAACGAAGCCCCGTGCAGCGTAAGCTGGCGGGGCTTTGTTCTTTCTGGCTCCCAGGGTTATCCAAGCAGGAACCCACTACCACTTGATACTTGCGGCTCGGGGCAACCAAGTAGTAACGTAACTACATCCAGCCTGACGAAGGGGGGAGCACCCCATGACCATCACGACTATTTCCAGCCGCGAATTCAACCAAGACACAAGTGGTGCCAAAAAAGCCGCCCGCCAGGGGCCGGTTTTTATCACCGATCGCGGCAAGCCCGCCCATGTACTGCTAAGCATTGAGGAGTACCAGAAACTGACAGGGCTCAAGGCCGACATCGTTGATCTGCTAGTGATGCCGGAAGCGCCCGATATCGACTTCGAAACCGAGCGAGCCGTGATCACTCATCGACCTGTGGACCTCTCTTGATGTATCTACTCGACACCAACGTTATTTCTGAACTGCGCAAACCCCAGGCTGATGCAAAAGTGGTCGCCTGGGCCAAAAGTGTCATCGCTACACGCATGTTTATTTCCGCGATCACATTGAAAGAATTGGAGACCGGGGTGTTACGTATTGAGCGCCGAGACCCGGCACAAGGAAAGCTGCTAAGAACCTGGCTCAAGCGCCATGTAATGCCCGCTTTTGATTCCAGGATCCTGCCGGTGGATACCGCGGTCGCGCTGCGTTGTGCCCATCTGCATGTGCCTGACCGGGCAAATGAAAGCGATGCGCTGATCGCCGCTACCGCTCTGGTCCACGGGCTCACCGTGGTCACACGCAATATCAATGACTTCAAATCCAGCGGGGTTCCGTTGATCAATCCATGGGACGAATGACCACAATACCTACCAAAACCGTCCATACTTCCCAAGTCAATTGATCCAGATCACGTACACCATCAATTGATTTCCCCCAACGCGACCAAAGGTCGCACCCTTTGCACATCCTCGGGGGCGTATCATTAGGCCACTGCAACACCCTACATTTGACCCCGGCTGGCACGTACTGGCCGAGGCAAATCTCCACCGCCGTGGGATGCAATGATGAGCAACCAGATACCGGTACATGACGTTACCCCGCCTGCCAAAACCGTCGACCTCTACGCCTCGCGAGAGAAAATCTACACGCGCGCCTTCACCGGCCTGTTCCGCAATCTACGCATGCTCGGCGGTGCCGGCCTGTTCCTGCTCTACTTCGGCACGGTGTGGCTGAACTGGGGTGGTCACCAGGCTGTGTGGTGGAACCTGCCCGAGCGTAAGTTCTTTATTTTTGGCGCAACCTTCTGGCCCCAGGACTTCATCCTGCTCTCGGGCATCCTGATCGTCGCAGCGTTTGGCCTGTTCTTTATCACGGTGTACGCCGGTCGCGTGTGGTGCGGCTACACCTGTCCGCAAAGCGTGTGGACGTGGATCTTCATGTGGTGCGAAAAGGTCACCGAAGGCGACCGCAACCAACGCATCAAGCTCGACAAGGCACCGATGGGCGCCAACAAATTCCTGCGCAAATTCAGCAAGCACACGCTGTGGCTGCTGATCGGATTTGTCACCGGCATGACCTTTGTCGGCTACTTCTCGCCGATCCGCGAACTGGTGTTCGACTTCTTCACCGGCCAGGCCGATGGCTGGTCGTATTTCTGGGTCGGTTTCTTCACCCTCGCCACCTACGGCAACGCCGGCTGGCTGCGCGAACAGGTGTGCATCTACATGTGCCCGTATGCGCGCTTCCAGAGCGTGATGTTCGACAAGGACACCCTGATCGTTTCCTACGACCCACGCCGTGGCGAGCTACGCGGCCCGCGTAAAAAAGGCACCGACTACAAGGCCCAGGGCCTGGGCGATTGCATCGATTGCACGATGTGCGTGCAAGTGTGCCCCACCGGTATCGACATCCGCGACGGCCTGCAGATCGAGTGCATCGGCTGCGCCGCCTGCATCGACGCCTGTGACAACATCATGGACAAAATGGACTACCCGCGCGGCCTGATCAGCTACACCACCGAGCACAACCTGTCGGGGCAGAAAACCCACAAGCTGCGCCCGCGCCTGATCGGCTACGCCCTGGTACTGCTGGCGATGATCAGCCTGCTGGTGGCGGCGTTCTTCATGCGCTCGCTGGTGGGTTTCGACGTGAGCAAGGACCGCGTGCTGTACCGCGAAAACGCCGAAGGCCGCATCGAGAACGTCTACAGCCTGAAGATCATGAACAAGGACCAGCGCGACCACACCTACGTGCTCGACGCCGCCGGCCTGCCCGACCTCAAGCTGCAAGGCCGGCGCGAGATCAAGGTGGCGGCCGGCGATATCGTCAGCATGCCGGTGGAGCTGTCGAGTGCGCCGGAACAGTTGCCGTCGAGCACCAACGAGGTGAAATTCATCCTCACCGATGCCGATGACGCCAGCGTCCATATTGAAGCCAAGAGCCGATTCATCGGCCCACAAGTCCGCTAACAGGGAACCGAACAATGTCCGTAGCAACTGCCGCAAGCCCTTGGTACAAGCACCTCTGGCCCTGGATCATCATTGGCATCCTGGCCTGTTCGGTGACCTTGACCCTGTCCATGGTGACCATCGCGGTGAACAACCCGGACAACCTGGTCAACGACAACTACTACGAGGCCGGCAAAGGCATCAACCGCTCCCTCGACCGCGAGCTGCTCGCGCAGACCCTGCAACTGCGCGCCAAGGTGCACCTGGATGAGCTGACCGGTGAAGTCGAGGTCAACCTTACCGGCTACAGCAACCCGAAAACCCTGGAGCTGAACCTGATTTCCCCGACCCAGCCGGAGAAGGACCGCAAGATCAACCTGGCCCGCAGTGACAGCGAGCCCGGACGCTATATCGGCCAGGTCACCGACAAGGTCGAAGGCCGGCGTTTCGTCGAGTTGCTCGGCGTGGAAGGCGACCGGACCTGGCGCATGTTCGAGGAAGAACAAGTCAGCCACGACAAGGACTTGCTGCTGGGTGATGAACCGTTGCAGGGTGCCGAAGACCTGAAAAAATAAAAAGCCTGCGCTTCGCGCATCGGGGGCAAGCCCCCTCCCACACTGGATTGGGTTTACACATATCTATTGGTGAAATCAGTCAAATGTGGGAGGGGGCTTGCCCCCGATGAGGCCCTACCAGCCACCATAGATTCCCAAGCCATGACCACCCCCTGCTACCACTGCGCCCTCCCCGTCCCCTCCGGTAGCCGTTTCACCACGGTCATCCTCGGTGAGCGCCGCGAACTCTGCTGCCCCGGCTGCCAGGCCGTGGCCGAAGCCATCGTGGCCGGTGGCCTGGAAAGTTATTACCAACACCGCAGCGAAGCCTCGGCCAACCCCGAGGCGTTGCCGGTACAACTGGTGGATGAGCTGGCGCTGTATGACCGCGCCGACGTGCAGAAACCTTTTGTGCGCCACGAAGGCGAACTCGCCGAAGTCACCCTATTGATGGAAGGCATCAGTTGCGCCGCCTGCGGCTGGCTGATCGAGAAACACCTGCGCAGCCTGCCCGCCGTGGCCGAGGCGCGGTTGAACCTGTCCAACCACCGCCTGCACGTGCGTTGGGCCGATGGGCAACTGCCGCTGAGCCAACTGCTCGGTGAACTGCGCCATATCGGCTACGCCGCTCACCCCTATCAGGCGGATCGCGCCGCCGAGCAACTGGCCGGCGAAAACCGCCTGGCCCTGCGCCAACTGGGCGTGGCCGGGCTGCTGTGGTTCCAGGCGATGATGGCAACCATGGCCACCTGGCCGGAATTCAACATCGACCTGAGCCCCGAGCTGCATGTGATCCTGCGCTGGGTGGCGATGTTTCTTACAACACCCATCGTGTTCTACAGCTGTGCACCGTTTTTCAAGGGCGCCTTGCGCGACTTGCGCACGCGCCACCTGACCATGGATGTCTCAGTATCCCTGGCCATCGGCGGGGCTTACCTGGCGGGCATCTGGACCGCGATCACCGGCACGGGCGAGTTGTACTTCGATGCGGTGGGCATGTTTGCGTTGTTCCTGCTGGCCGGTCGCTACCTGGAGCGCCGCGCCAGGGAGCGCACGGCCGCCGCGACGGCGCAACTGGTGAACCTGCTGCCCGCCTCGTGCCTGCGACTCAAGCCCGACGGCCAGAGCGAGCGCATCCTGCTCCCCGAACTGACCCTGGGCGACCGCGTGCTGGTGCACCCCGGTGCCGTGCTGCCGGCGGATGGCGTGATTCTCGATGGACAATCGAGCATTGATGAATCCCTGCTCACCGGTGAGTACCTGCCGCAACCGCGCCAGACCGGCGACGCGGTCACGGCGGGTACGCTGAATGTCGAGGGGGCATTGACCGTCGAAGTACGTGCCCTGGGCCATGACACGCGGCTGTCCGCCATCGTGCGTTTGCTTGAGCGCGCCCAGGCCGATAAACCACGCCTGGCGCAAATCGCCGACCGGGCCGCGCAGTGGTTCCTGTTGTGCTCGCTGATCGCCGCCGCGCTGATCGGCCTGCTGTGGTGGGAGCTGGACGCGTCGCGGGCGTTCTGGATTGTGCTGGCAATGCTGGTGGCAACTTGCCCCTGTGCGCTGTCTCTGGCCACTCCCACCGCCCTCACCGCCGCCACCGGTACTTTGCACAAACTCGGGTTACTGCTAACTCGCGGCCATGTGCTGGAAGGGCTGAACCAGATCGACACGGTGATCTTCGACAAGACCGGCACTCTCACCGACGGGCGCCTGGCATTGAGAGCCATCCGGCCCTTGGGGTCGTTGAGCACCGACCTGTGCCTGAGCCTCGCCGCCGCCCTGGAAAACCGCTCCGAACACCCGATTGCCCGCGCCTTCGGGCGTGCGCCATTGGCCGCCGATGAGGTCATCAGTTCGCCAGGGCTGGGCCTAGAAGGTCGTGTCGGTGAGCGCGTATTGCGCATTGGCCAGCCGGGCTTTGTCTGCGAACTCAGTGGTTGCCCGATTCCTGCAGCGCCGGAAGTTTGCGGCCAATGGCTGTTGCTCGGCGACCGCGACGGCGCCCTGGCCTGGTTCGTGCTCGACGACCGCCTGCGCAGTGATGCCCCTGCCCTGCTGGCCGCGTGCAAGGCGCGTGGTTGGCGCACGCTGTTGCTGTCCGGGGACAGTTCGCCGATGGTCGCCAGCGTCGCCGCCGAGCTGGGTATCGACGAGGCCCACGGCGGCCTGCGCCCGGATGACAAGCTGCAAGTCCTTCAGCAACTGCACAAGGAAGGTCGCAAGGTGCTGATGCTTGGCGATGGCGTCAACGATGTGCCGGTACTCGCCGCCGCGGACATCAGCGTGGCGATGGGCACGGCCACCGACCTGGCCAAGACCAGCGCCGATGCGGTGTTGCTGTCCAACCGCCTGGACGCCTTGGTGCAAGCCTTTACTCTGGCGCGGCGCACCCGCCGGGTAATCATTGAAAACCTGCTGTGGGCCGGGCTGTACAATGGCCTTATGCTGCCGTTTGCCGCCCTGGGCTGGATCACTCCCATCTGGGCGGCGATCGGCATGTCCCTCAGTTCGTTGACCGTGGTGCTCAATGCCCTGCGCCTGACTCGCCTGCCGAGCGCGCCGGCCGCCCGAGCCCCCTCAGTAACCCGCCCGCTGCCGGTGTGAGCCGCGCGGGCATGGAGTGCAGATGCCAGCTTTATACGTAATGATCCCGGCGGCGCTGCTCTTGGTGGGCGTGGCCATCTACATCTTCTTCTGGGCCGTGGACAGCGGCCAGTACGACGACCTCGACGGCCCGGCCCATAGCGTGCTGTTCGACGATCAGGACCCGAACCACCTGGCTGGCGTCGAAGAGGCCAACCACCCCGAACAACCACCAAAAGACCCGCCCCATGCTTGAGCTGGCGCCGCTGCTGGTCTCTGCGCTGATCCTCGGCCTGCTCGGTGGCGGCCATTGCCTGGGCATGTGCGGCGGGCTGATGGGCGCGCTGACCCTGGCGATCCCCAAAGAGCAACGCGGCCGCAGGTTTCAACTGCTGCTGGCCTACAACCTGGGGCGCATCCTCAGCTATGCCGCGGCCGGCGTGTTGATCGGCCTTGCCGGCTGGGCGGTGGCGAACAGCCCGGCGGCGATGTTCATGCGCGTGCTCGCCGGCCTATTGTTGATCAGCATGGGCCTGTACCTGGCGGGCTGGTGGAGCGGCCTCACCCGTATAGAAAGCCTCGGACGCGGCCTGTGGCGCTATATACAGCCGGTCGCCAACCGTTTGCTGCCCGTGTCCAGCGTACCGCGTGCATTGCTGCTGGGCGCGCTGTGGGGCTGGTTGCCGTGCGGATTGGTCTACAGCACGTTGCTGTGGGCGGCGAGCCAGGGCAATGCCTGGGACAGTGGGTTGTTGATGCTGGCGTTCGGGCTGGGGACTTGGCCGGTGCTGTTGGCTACAGGTCTGGCGGCTGAGCGGGTAACGGCGCTGTTGCGCAAGCGCAGCGTGAGGATGGCCGGCGGCTTGCTGGTGATCCTGTTTGGAATATGGACGTTACCCGGTCCGCACCAGCACTGGTTGATGGGCCATTAGATCGCCATGTGGCATAGCGCCGCTCCCTGTTGATGCAAATCAAGGTGGTCGCCCCGGCCAGCCCCTAGACTCGGCCCACTAGCCTATCCGGGGGAACGCCCGCATGCTCGACGCCATTCGTTGGGATACCGATCTGATTCACCGCTACGACCTGGCGGGACCGCGCTACACGTCCTACCCCACCGCCGTACAATTCGACAGCCAGGTCGGCACCTTCGACCTGCTCCACGCCCTGCGCGACAGCCGCAAGGCGGTGCGGCCGCTGTCGCTGTATGTGCATGTGCCGTTCTGCGCGAACATCTGCTACTACTGCGCCTGCAACAAGGTCATCACCAAGGACCGTGGCCGCGCCCAGGCCTACCTGCAACGCCTGGAGCAAGAGATTCAACTGGTGGCGTGCCACCTTGACCCCAAGCAACCGGTGGAACAGCTGCACTTCGGCGGCGGCACCCCGACCTTTCTCAGCCACGACGAATTGCGCCAGGTGATGAGCTGCCTGCGCCAGCACTTCAATTTGCTGGATGACGATTCCGGCGACTACGGCATCGAGATCGACCCACGCGAAGCGGATTGGGCCACCATGGGCCTGCTGCGCGAGCTGGGTTTCAACCGCGTGAGTATCGGCCTGCAAGACCTCGACCCCGAGGTGCAACGGGCAGTCAACCGCCTGCAAAGCCTGGAAGAAACCCGCGCGGTGATCGATGCGGCACGCACCCTGCAATTTCGTTCGATCAATGTCGACCTGATCTACGGCCTGCCCAAGCAAACGCCGATCAACTTCGCACGCACCGTGGAAGAGGTAATCAGGCTACAGCCCGACCGCTTGTCGGTGTTCAACTACGCCCATCTGCCGGAACGCTTCATGCCCCAGCGGCGCATCAACACCGATGAACTGCCGTCCCCGGCCTCAAAGCTGCTGATGCTGCAAACCACCATCGAGCAACTGACCCAGGCCGGCTACCGCTACATCGGCATGGACCACTTCGCCCTGCCCGACGACGAACTGGCCATCGCCCAGGAAGAAGGCACCCTGCAGCGCAATTTCCAGGGCTATACCACCCACGGTCATTGCGACTTGATCGGGCTTGGTGTGTCGGCGATCAGTCAGATTGGCGACCTGTACTGCCAGAACAGCAGCGACCTCAACGGCTATCAGAACACGCTGGCGGGCGCGCAACTGGCCACCAGTCGCGGCCTGGTGTGTACCACCGATGATCGGTTGCGGCGGGAAGTGATCCAGCAGTTGATCTGCAATTTCAGCCTGGACTTCGAGAAGATCGAGCAGGCGTTCACCATTGATTTTCGCGGATATTTTGCCGAGATCTGGCCGCAACTGGAGGCCATGGCCGAGGATGGCCTGATCAAACTCGACGCCCAAGGCATTCGCGTTTTGCCAGCCGGGCGCCTGCTGGTGCGTTCGGTGTGCATGGTGTTCGATGCCTACCTGGAGCACCAGAACAGGCAGCGGTTTTCGCGGGTGATCTGAAACACCCTACGCCATAGCGAGGGAGCCGGCCTTCAACGCGTCTTCCCCGCTGAGGCCTTTCATGGCCTTGGCCAGGGAGGTTTGTGCAGTCACCAGGCTCGCCTGCAACTGGGCGAGTGCCCCTTGCAGATTGCTGACCTTGATCCGCGCCTCGTCGGGGCTGAGGCTCTTGTCCGCCATCACGGCTTGCAGTTCGGCCTGTTTCTCGGCGATCTGCTCCTTGATCTTGCGAATCATCTTGAGGACCTGCTGGACACTGTCCGGCAGACCGCTGTCTTCGATGTCCTTATTGGGTTTCTTGGCCTCCGTCAGGGCTTTCAAGGCAGCACCGGAAAAGGTCACCTTCACCCCCTCCTCGTCCTTTTTCTCCCGCAACGGCGCTTCAGTAGCGTCCTTGAGCTCTTTGGCAGCCTTGGCGAGCTTGGCCTCTGCCACCAGGTCTTTCGGCTCCGCAAAGGACTGCACCTGAGCGCCTGCCGAGTTCATTGCACCGATGGAAATCATGAATCGAGCCTCCAGGCTCAAGGGTTCGTGACTTTGTATCGGCGGCGACACAAAATTCTTTATACCGTTGCTGGTTTTTTGTACACGCTGGCCTCACCGGCCCCCAGTGCGTTACCCTTACGTCTTATGTGTGTTTTCCCACAAGGATTTAAGAAATGTCCGAGCCAGTCAAACTGCGCGCTCACAGCCAGGCTCATTGCAAGGATTGCAGCCTGGCCCCCCTCTGCTTGCCACTTTCGTTGAATCTGGAAGACATGGATGCGCTGGACGAGATCGTTAAACGTGGTCGCCCGCTGAAAAAAGGCGAGTTCCTGTTCCGCCAGGGCGACAAGTTCGATTCCGTTTATGCAGTACGTTCGGGTGCATTGAAGACGTTCAGCCTGAGCGACAGCGGCGAAGAGCAGATCACCGGTTTCCACCTGCCCAGCGAACTGGTGGGCTTGTCGGGCATGGACACCGAAATTCACCCGGTGTCGGCCCAGGCACTGGAGACTACATCCGTGTGCGAAATCCCCTTCGAACGCCTGGACGAACTGGCCCTGCAATTGCCGCAACTGCGCCGCCAGTTGATGCGCGTGATGAGTCGCGAAATTCGTGACGACCAGCAAATGATGCTGCTGTTGTCGAAGAAAACCGCCGACGAACGCATCGCGACTTTCCTGGTCAACCTGTCGGCGCGGTTCCGTGCCCGGGGGTTCTCGGCCAACCAGTTCCGCCTGAGCATGTCGCGCAACGAAATCGGCAACTACCTGGGCCTGGCGGTGGAAACCGTGTCCCGCGTATTTACCCGTTTCCAGCAGAACGAGCTGATCGCCGCCGAAGGCAAGGAAGTGCATATCCTCGACCCGATCCAGTTGTGCGCGCTGGCCGGTGGTTCCCTGGAAGGTTGACGCAGACACTTGCGGCCGCGCCAACCGGCGAGGCCGCAGGTATACTTCGAGTCCGTTTCCAGCCCCAGGACTCTTCGACGATGACCTTCGATTCGTTCGACATCAAATCCCTGATCCGTCCCGTCATCGACTTCCCCAAGCCGGGGGTGATCTTTCGTGACATCACGCCGCTGTTCCAATCGCCCCGCGCCCTGCGCCTGGTGGCCGACACCTTTGCCCAGCGCTACGTCGAGACCGATTTCACCCATATCGGCGCCATGGATGCGCGGGGTTTCCTGATCGGTTCGATCATCGCCTACCAACTGAACAAACCGCTGATCCTGTTCCGCAAGCAGGGCAAGCTGCCCGCTGACGTGCTGGCCGAGGGTTACCAGACCGAGTACGGCGAGGCCTTCCTGGAAGTGCACGCCGACAGCCTGTGCGAAGGCGACTCGGTGTTGATCTTCGATGACCTGATCGCCACTGGCGGCACCCTGATCGCGGCGGCGAACCTGGTACGCCGCATGGGCGCGAAGATCTTCGAAGCGGCGGCGATCATTGATTTGCCGGAGCTGGGTGGGTCGCAACGTTTGGAAGATATGGGAATTCCAACGTTCTGCCTGACGCAGTTTGCGCTGACTGAACAATAACGGTTGCCTGGGCTGATGCCATCGGGGGCAACCCCCCTCCCACACTTGACCGGTTCACAGATCAAAATGTGGGAGGGGGCTTGCCCCCGATGAGGCGCTGAAAGGCACTAAAGATCAGAAGCCCATCTGCTTACTGATGATTTCATTCATCACCTCGCGGGTGCCACCACCGATGGAGAGGATGCGGTTGTCGCGATACAGCCGCTCCACCAGGCTGCCACGCATGTAACCCTGGCCCCCGAGGATCTGCACCGCGTCATAGGTGACACGGTCTGCGGTGTCGGTGGCAAGGTTCTTGGCCATGGATATCTCTTTGATCACGCTGATACCGGCGGCCATCTTTGCGGCCTGCCGATAAGTGAATTCCCGAGAGACCTCCACGGCGGTGGCCATTTCCGCCAGGCGATGCTTGATCACCTGGAATTTGCCAATGGGTTTGCCGAAGGCTTCGCGCTCGGTGGCCCATTTGAGGCTTTCCTCCAGGGCCAGTTGCGCGGTCATGTTGGCCATGAGCGCCAGGGCCAGCCGCTCGCTCTGGAAGTTACCCATGATGCAGGCAAAGCCCATGTTTTCAGCGCCGATCAGGTTGCCTACGGGCACCCGGCAATCGTCGAAGAACAATTCAGCCGTGTCCGACGCCCACCAGCCCATTTTCTTCAGGGGCGGCCCAACGGTAAAACCGGGAGTGTCTTTTTCGATCAACAGCAGGCTGATCCCGGCAAAGCCCGGCCCGCCGGTACGGACGGCGACGGTGTAGAAATCGGCGCGGATGCCGCTGGTAATGAAGGTCTTGCTGCCGCTGACGCGATAATGGTCACCGTCGCGAATGGCGCGGGTCTGCAGGCTGGCCACATCGGAACCACCGCCCGGTTCTGTGACTGCCAGGGCGATGATCTTCTCGCCCGACAGCACCTGTGGCGCGACGCGCTCACGCACGTCCGGCCGCGCCCATTTGACGACGGGCGGCAAGCCGATATCCAGCGAGCCCAGCCCCGCCACGACGCCGCCAGAACCGCAGCGCATCAACTCTTCGCTGGCGGCCACCTTGGCGAACAGATCGCCTTCATGGCTACCACCGAGGACTTCGGGATAACCGATACCCAGGATCCCCGCCGCTCCCGCCTTGAGGTACAACTCCCGGGGAAAGCTTTCGGCTTCCTCCCAGTGCTCAATCCCCGGCAGCATCTCGCGCTCGACAAAGCGACGCACGCTGTCGCGGACCAATTGGTGGCTGGGGTCGAAGTAGTCCTGATAGGCAGACATCGGCAAGCTCCACGGTGAGGTGGAGCGAAATTACCAAGCGCTTGCTTGGTTATCAAGCCGTGCCGTCAGAGGGCGATCGGTTTGCGGCCGGCAAACGAATGCGCCAGCGTGCCACCATCGACCAATTCCAACTCGCCACCCAGCGGCACGCCATGGGCAATGCGCGAGGTGATCAGGCCTTTGTTGGTCAGCAGTTGGGCAATGTAATGCGCGGTTGCCTCACCTTCCACCGTCGGGTTGGTGGCCAGGATCACTTCGGTGAAAGTGCCCTGCTCTTCGATGCGCGCCACCAGTTGCGGAATGCCGATGGCTTCCGGGCCCAGGCCGTCAAGGGGCGACAGATGGCCCTTGAGCACGAAGTAGCGCCCGCGATAACCGGTCTGCTCCACCGCGTATACATCCATAGGCCCTTCCACCACGCACAGCAGCGTGTCGTCGCGACGCGGGTCGGCGCATTGCGGGCAGAGTTCTTCTTCAGTGAGGGTGCGGCACTGGCGACAGTGGCCCACGCCGGTCATGGCCTGGCTCAAGGCCTGGGCCAACCGGGTGCCGCCGCTGCGATCACGCTCCAGCAGTTGCAGCGCCATACGCTGGGCGGTTTTCTGGCCGACACCCGGCAATGTGCGCAGGGCGTCGATCAGTTGGCGAATCAGGGGGCTGAAGCTCATGGGCGAAGGGTCCGACAAAACAACGAGACGCGGTTTATACCCGCGCCCCGGATTAGCGTCAAATGCGCACCACCAACTTGCCAAAGTTGCGGCCCTCGAGCAAACCGATAAAGGCCTCGGGAGCCTGCTCCAGACCGTCGACCACGTCCTCGCGGAACTTGATCTTGCCGTCGCGCACCCACGGCGCCATGGCGCTGAGGAATTCAGGCTGGCGGTCACCATAGTCATCGAACACGATAAAGCCCTGGATGCGCACGCGCTTGGTCAACAAGGTACGTTGCAGTGCCGGCAAACGATCAGGCCCGCTGGGCGCTTCATGGGCATTGTAGCCGGCGATCAGCCCACACAACGGGATGCGCGCCTTGGGGTTCAACAGCGGCACCACCGCGTCGAACACCTTGCCGCCGACGTTTTCAAAATAGATGTCGACGCCGTTGAAGCACGCCTGGGCCAGGTCATCGGCAAAGGTCGCGCTCTTGTGGTCGACGCAGGCATCAAAGCCCAGTTCGTCCACTACATAGCGGCACTTTTCTGTGCCCCCTGCGATCCCGACCACACGCAAGCCCTTGAGCTTGGCCACCTGCCCCACCACCGAGCCCACTGCGCCGGATGCGGCCGCCACCACCAGGGTTTCCCCGGCCTTGGGTTGACCGATGTCCATCAGGCCCATGTAGGCGGTCATACCCGGCATGCCCAGCACGCCCAGTGCCATCGACGGGCTGGGCAAGCCCTTGGGCACCGGCATCAGGTTGCGACCATCGGAAATACTGTGGCTCTGCCAACCGGTCGCGCCCACCACCAGGTCGCCCACTTCGAATTTCGGATTGCGCGACTGCTCGATACGGCTGACAGCACCACCGGTCATCACTTCGTCGATTTCCACCGGCGCCGCATAGGACGGAGCGTCGCTCATGCGCCCACGCATGTAGGGGTCGAGGGACAGGTACAGGGTTTTCAGCAGGACCTGGCCGTCTGCCAGTTCCGGCAGGTTCACCCGCTCCAGGCGGAAATTTTCCGGGGTGGGTGCGCCCTGGGGGCGTGAGACCAGGACGATGCGCTGGTTCAGGGTCGGTTCTTGAGGCATGAAGGGGCTCCTTTATCGAATCCATCGGTATAGGGTGCAGACCATGCGTGGCGTGCCCGGGTTCGATCCAATTGGCACAAACAAAAATGCCAGGCACAAGGCCTGGCATTGGAGTCTAGCTAAAGCACGCCGATCAGAACGGCAGCTTCATGCCCGGAGGCAGTTGCATGCCCGCGGTCACGCCGGACATTTTGTCCTGGCTGTTGGCTTCGATCTTGCGCACAGCGTCGTTGACGGCCGCGGCGAACAAGTCTTCCAGCACTTCGCGGTCATCATCGCTGACGCCTTCGAGCAGGCTCGGGTCGATGCTCACGCGTTTGATGTCGTGACGACCGGTCATCACCACGCTGACCATATCGCCACCGGCTTTACCGGTGACTTCGGCGTTGGCCAGTTCTTCCTGCATCTTGGCCATTTTTTCCTGCATCTGCTGCGCCTGCTTCATCAGGCCGGCCATGCCACCTTTCATCATGGGAATCACCTCAAAAGTACGTGGATCAATAAGTAGCCCGGTTTTATGACGCCTGGGGCACCGGGGCTTCGACAGGTTCAATAGTATCGTGACGGACGACCGCACCGAACTGTTGCATCATTTGCTGGATGAGCGGATCGGCATGGATCGAATCCTCGGCCTCACGCTGGCGGTTGATGCGCCGGCGGGTCGCGGCCTGGGCCGGGGTTTCCTGCTCGGGCTTGATCAGCTCGATGGCGATGGTCAACGTACGCTCATGGTACTGGTTCAGCGCATCGTTGAGACGACGCTGTTGGGTCGCGTTGAACAGGGCGCTGTGGGCCGGGTCCAGGTGCAACAACCAGTGGTCGCCTTCAATGGAAATCAGCGTGCAGTTGGCGGCGATGCTGCCGGTCATGCCGGAGATCGGCAGTTTCGGGAACAACTCCAGCCATTGCAGGGCCAGGCCGGTGGCCGGCGCCGCAGCGGGCTCCGCTTCCGGCTCGGGGGCCGGTTCGGCGGTGTGCTCGCTGGCCAGATCGTCCAGGTAGCTGTAGGCCGAATCCATGTCCGGCTCGATGTAGTCTTCGTCCAGCGGTGGCTCGTCGTCGAGGTCGATGCCCGGCGTGGCGGCTTCCACCTGCGCCACGGTGGGCTCGGGGACGGGTGCAGAGACCCATTCGGGAGCATCCGGCACCACGCTGTCGGGAGTCGGCGTGGGCATCGGCGTCAGCTCGGGTTGCTCGCCGGTGGTTTCCAGCACGGGCTCCACGGCGGGCACTTGCTCGGCCTCGACTTCAGCTTCGACCGGATCATTCCAGGGCAGGTCGACGACGGGCTCAGGCTCGACAACAGGTTCCGGCTCGACCACTGGCGCAGCCGCCACAGGTTCAGGCACCGGCGCAAGAGCAGGTGCAGCAACCACTGGCGCAGCAACTGCCGCGCCAGCCACTGGTTTGGCGGAATCAACTGTGGCCTGGCTGATCCCCACTGGCTTTAGCGGCTGTCTCGGCGCGTCTGCCGAATCGGCGGGCCGGAAGGCCAGCATTCGCAGCAACACCATTTCAAAACCGCCGCGAGGGTCGGGCGCCAGGGGCAGGTCGCGGCGACCGATCAGGCCCATCTGGTAGTAGAACTGCACATCTTCGGCCGGCAGCGCCTGGGCCAGGGCCAGCACGCGGTCGCGGTCGCCATGGCCGTTGTCGACGCCTTCAGGCAGCGCCTGGGCGATGGCAACACGGTGCAGCACGTTGAGAATTTCCGAGAGCACGCCGTTCCAGTCCGGGCCTTGCTCCGACAGATGGCGCACAGCTTCGAGCAGCGCCTTGGCGTCGCCTTCGATCAGCGCGTGCAGCACGTCGAAGACCTGGCCGTGGTCGAGGGTGCCGAGCATGGCGCGCACGTCGGCGGCCATGACCTTGCCTTCACCAAAGGCGATGGCCTGGTCGGTGAGGCTCATGGCATCGCGCATCGAACCATCGGCGGCGCGGCCAAGCAGCCACAGCGCGTCGTCTTCGAACGGTACGTTTTCGACGCCCAGCACATGGGTCAAATGCTCGACCACCCGCTCGGGGGTCATGTTTTTCAGGGAGAACTGCAGGCACCGCGACAGAATCGTTGCAGGAAGTTTCTGCGGGTCGGTGGTGGCCAGGATGAATTTGACGTAGGGCGGCGGCTCTTCCAGGGTTTTCAACAGGGCGTTGAAGGAATGGCTGGACAGCATGTGCACTTCGTCGATCAGGTAGACCTTGAAGCGGCCACGGCTGGGCGCGTACTGCACGTTGTCGAGCAGCTCGCGGGTGTCTTCGACCTTGGTGCGGCTCGCGGCGTCGATCTCGATCAGGTCGACGAAACGCCCTTCGTCGATTTCCTTGCACACCGAGCAGGTGCCGCAGGGCGTCGAAGTGATACCGGTTTCACAGTTCAGGCATTTGGCGATGATGCGCGCAATGGTGGTCTTGCCCACCCCGCGGGTACCGGTGAACAGGTAGGCGTGGTGCAGCCGTTGGCTGTCCAAGGCATTGATCAGAGCCTTGAGCACATGGGTCTGGCCGACCATTTCGCGGAACGAGCGCGGACGCCATTTACGTGCAAGAACCTGATAACTCATCGAAAACCGTCGCAACTGGGAAGCGGAAGCCGGTAATGCTAGCGGAGCAAGGGGGAAATTGCATCCGGCACGCTCGCCTAATCTGACTAAGCTTGCCGGGTTGGCCCCAAAAAGGCCTGAACCCGGAGTGTGTATGCGCGTAGTCCTGGGCGCTTTATGGATGATCACCACGGCTTGCCTGGCAGCGCCCGCACCGTTGCGTTTCTCGGTTTCCGACAGCTGGGCGATGCCCCTGGTGCAATTGGAGGGCGGCCGGCCCACCCAGGGCATTTTGTATGACCTGATGTTGAGCCTGGCTACCCAGGTCGGCAGGCCGGCCGAATTCCATGTGTTGGCACGGGCGCGTATCTCAAGTGCCATGGAGCATGGCGATATCGATGTGCGCTGTTATGTCACCCAGGCCTGGGTCGACGAAGCGTCCGGCGATTACGTCTGGAGCGTGCCGCTGATGGTGCAGCGCAACCTGTTGGTGAGCACCCACATCCCCCCGAAGCCGGTAGAGCTGGACACACTCGCGCCGCAGGCGATCGGCACCGTGCTCAATTACCGGTATACGACCCTCGACCCGCTGTTCGCCAAAGACCAACTCAGCCGCGACGATGCGCGTAGCGAAGAGCAGGTGCTGCACAAACTGGTGGCCGGGCGCTTCAAGTTTGCGGTGAGCAACGAATGGATACTCGACCGTTTCAACCAACGCCTGCCGGTCGGCAAACGGCTGCACAAGGTTGTGGTGATTGATGAGCAGCGCCTGGGCTGTATCGTGCGCAACGCCCCGAATGTGCCGGTGCAGCAGATCCTGCGCACCTTGCTGCGCATGCAGCAGTCGGGCGAGATCGAGCAGATCATCCGGCTCTACACCGGTGAGACTCCTGACAGAAACTGACAGTGCCGCCTTATAGACTTGGCGCCATCGAACACGCATTCCCAAGGAGCCTGCATGAACACCCTCGCCCATTACTTCCTGCTGTACGTCGACAGCCCGGCCACCAGCGCCAACTTCTATAGCCGCCTGCTGGACAAGCCGCCCGTGGAACTCAACCCGACCTTCGCCCTGTTCATTCTCGACAATGGCGTAAAGCTGGGGCTGTGGTCGCGCCATACCGTGGAACCGGCGGCCCGGCTCACCGGGGGTGGCGGCGAAGTGGGCTTGTCCCTGGCTGACCAAGCCGCTGTGGACGCGCTGCATGATCAATGGGTAGCGCGCGGCGCAACCATCATCCAGTCACCGACCACCCTGGACTTCGGCTACACCTTCGTCGCCCAGGACCTCGACGGCCACCGGCTGCGCGCGTTTTGCCTGAGCGACTGACCGCCAGCGCCCCTCCAGGCTGATGGCGGCTACACTGGCCAACACGATCACACCGCCCAGCACCACTTGCAGGGCGATGTGCTCACCGAGCAGCGTTGCCGCCATCGTCATCGCCACCGGCGGGATCAGGTACATCGCCACCGATGCGCGGCTGACCTCGACATGTTTCAACACATAGCCCCAGGCCAGGTACGCCAGGGCGCTGGGGAAAATCCCGAGCACCAGCACCGCGAGGTTCTCCGGCAACGGCGCCTGCACCACGGCAGCCGACAGGCCCGGCAGGTTCACACAGAGCATCAAGGTGCCGGCCCAGACCATGTAGCAGGCCATCGTCAGCGGGCTATAGCGATGGGCGTAATGTTTCTGGATGGCGAAGTACAGGCTCCATGACACCGCCGCCAGCAGGATCAGCAAGCCGCGCGGGTCGATATCACCCACGCCGTGATCGCCCCAGATCACCACCAGCACGCCGAGCAAACCCAGCAGCACGCAGCTCCAGCGCCAGAGGCTGACCCGCTCCTTCAAGCAGAAGAACGCGATCAACACGCTGAACAGCGGCGCCGATTGCGCCAGTACACTGGACGCCGCCGCCGTCACGAACTGCTGGCCGTAATTCAGGCTGGTGTGGTGCAGGAACACCCCGAAAAAACTCAACACCAACAGCCACGGCAGATCCCGCAGACGTGGCCGACCGATGCCCAGCATCAGCGCCACACCGGCCATGAACAGCGAGGCGATCAGAAACCGCAGCAGCGCAAGCTGGCCAGGGCTGTAGCTGTGCAGGCCGATGTGCACGCCAATCGGCGAATAGGCCCAACAGAGGATGACGCTGGCGATGACTAGCGTAAGCTTCAGGGGTGACGGGGTGTTCATCGACGGCATCCGAAACGGGGAAGGAATGCCGTCAGTCTTCGCCCGAGCAACGCGCAGGACAATTAACCGTTTCTGACTTCTGAAATCACTGGAACTGAGCAATGGAACTGGCCCAACTGAAAATGGTGCGAGCCGTGGCGCAAACCGGCAGCGTGGCCCAGGCCGCCGTGCAATTGCATTGTGTGCCGTCCAACATCACCACGCGCATCAAGCAGCTGGAAAGTGAGTTGGGCACACCGCTGTTTATCCGCGCCGGGCGCGGGCTGGCGATCAGTGCGGCCGGTGAGATCTTCCTGGAGTATTGCGAACGTATCCTGGCGCTGGTGGACGAGTCCAAACGCGCGGTCGACGCCAACGCGATTCCCCGTGGCACCCTGCGTATCGGCGCTGTGGAGTCCAGCGCCAGCGGACGCCTGCCGCCGTTGCTGGCCGAATACCATCGGCGCTACCCGGATGTCAGCCTGGAGCTGGTGACCGGTGCCTGGGGCGAACTGCTCGATGACCTGCAACACCACCGCCTGGACGTGGCGCTGGTGGCCGCCGGCAACAAACGCGCAAAGCTCGAACACAGCGTGGTCTACAGCGAACGCCTGGTGCTGATCGCCAGCGCCTCCAGCGCACCGATCCGCAGCGCCGAAGACCTGGCCGGTCGCACGCTGCTGGTATGGCCGCCCGGCTGCCCTTATCGGGCGGCGCTGGAGAACTGGGTCAAGCCCCACGCGTTCAAGCCGGCCATTGCCAGCTATGCCAGCTGGGGCACGATCATCGGTTGTGTCAGTGCGGGAATTGGCGTGGCACTGGTGCCGGAAGGCATCCTGGCCCGCTATGAGCAGGCCAATCAGCTGGCGTCGTACCGGTTCGAGGAACTGCAGGCGGTGGACAACCTGCTGTTCTGGCACAAGGACACCCAGCGGCACCTGGCGCGGGATGCGTTTGCCGGGTTGTTGCGCGAAACTTTCGGCTGATCAGCTTTTGGGGGCAGCCAGATGGCTGTACTGATCCTGGCTGATCCACCCGGTAAACGAGCGGTCATCGGCATTGATGAACTCGACCTGGGCCCAGCCATCCTTGAAGGCCAGCACTCCAACCACATCATTCTTGACGATGTACGGACGCTTGGCGGCCTTGGCACTTGGGTTTTTCAGCAGGTAAGCCTTGTCGGCGGACACCTTCACCAGGCCGATCCATTTCGTGTTGGCGGTCTGGCTCAGGTCCAGGCCGGTGGCGATCTCCGGCATCAGCACATTGAGGCAACCCGGATGCTGGCGGCCTTCTGCCACGGTCAGGGTCACACCATCGGACGAGGGTGCCAGGCTGCCGGGGTAGGTGGCGTCGGCCCAGGTAGTCAGCGCAGCGGGTTTGCCTTGCAGGTAGAACGTGCAACTGCGGGTGACGCCCTCGCCCATCGCTTCCGAGTAGTAACCCTCCACCTGGTGCTCAGGCGTCACCGCCAGCATCAGCCCTTCATACTTGCCCGAATGCAACGCGGGCGAACCGGCAAACGCAGGGGCTACAGCGCACAACGACAACACACCGATCGCTAGAAAACGGATCATCTTATTTTTTCCCTTCAAGTTTCTCGTAGGCTTTTTGCATAAGGACGTCATAGTTGCCGTAGTCCTCGCCGTTATAGTTACGCGCCATGCCGGTAAAATCCTTGGCTTTCATGGCTTTCATCAACGCCGGGCTCTTGCTGCAAAAACCGAGGAAGGCCTTTAGTTGGTTACCGGCATTCACTTTCAATGCCGCAGAGAATTCAAACACCGTCTTGTAGCCGCAGGACGCGTAGTTGAAGCCCATGATCTGAAACATGCCCCAGGACGCCGACATCAACGCGGCTTCCTGATCCAGCGCAAACGCGGTGGCCATGGTTTCCCAGGCCTTGGTCTGGTCCTTGTTATTGGTCTGCCACTGCGGCCCGGCTTTTTTCTTGTAGGGGTAGGACAGCAGCGGATGCGCCTGGTCGTAGATGTGCTTGGTGTACTTGCGAAACAGGTGCCCTTCGAACGCGATTACCGGCAACTTGGCCGGGCCGAAACCCGAACGGCCGCCGGATTCTACCGTGGCGAAGGCCTTGATGATGTTCACCGAAATACCGCCACCCAACTGCGTAGCGGCATTCTGGAAATCCGTCTCGCTGAGGGTCATGCCCCCGTCGCACGTGGCCTGCAGCATCAATTGACGGTTGCGCTTCTCGGCCTCGATCATCGCGCGCATGCGGTCCAGGTACACATTGACCGTGGCCTGCACCGCGTCACCCTGATTGTTGCCGAACACATTCAGAAAGCTCGGGATACGCATGCTCGGGAACGCCTTTACCGGCACCTTCACCGCTTCTTCGATCAGGCTGTTGAAGGTTTTACCGGTCGGGTCGATCACGCCATCAGGGTGGGCATATTTGAGATGACGGAATTGATACTGGCTGATGCATTGCACCAATTGGCCATCGCACTTGCCGTTTTCGGCCAGCGGGAAGCCCATTTTTGGAATGATCAGATTGAACAAGTATTGGACGCACTGCACATCGGCGGGCAAGTTGCGGGCTTTGCCGGGCGCGCCTACCGAAGCACTGATAAGACGGGGCAACCCTTGCAGGCTTTTCATCACAGACATCCTTGTTAGTTAAAGAAGCGATGGCACTTCAATATCAACTTCACACACTTGTCACACTCTGAAACAAGTGGCTGGCGGAAACTAACAAGGTGGTTTTAGGTTGTCCAGAGCGACCTGCAAAAGTTGTGAAACAGCCGAATTAAATCATTCAGTAGCCGTGGAATTCACGGGTTTTCTGATAGGTGTGGAAATCAATCCACTCGACTACATCGTAAGGCAGGTAAAGCTGCATCCGCGCGCGGGAAATGGCGATATACACCTCGCACAGCCGTTGGTCGAACGCGTAGGCGTCCTTGAACTTCACGTTGGTCAGCAACTCGGGCGTCAGCAATACCCGGTCAAACTCCATGCCGCCCGCCTCTGCCGCCAGCATTAGCAGGCAACGCTTGCCGGGCACGCCGCCCAGCCGGTTCAAGCGTGTGATGTCGGCGACGTTGAAGCCTTTTTCCAACTCGCTCTCGACCCACAGAAACGCTTCATCGAACTGGCTGGCATCGCGCACCTGTTGCCAATCGTCCATGTCGCTGAAATACGCATGGGGACCGTTGTCGTTGTGCTCGTTGCTGTAGAACTGCGGCTTGAACAAGGCGATGACGCTGATCATGAAGTGCTGCAGATCCTGCTGCGCTGCAGTGTCGAAGAACCCGAACGGGCAGTTGGCCTGCTGCAACTGGATGGCCCATTTCATGGTGTCCCAATGGGAGGCGGTCAACACCACGCAGCCTTCCGGCGGCACGAAGCCCTGGGGGTAATGCTCGATGCCGACGTCGGCATCCCGCGCGCCTTCGAAGGGGGTTTTGCACTTTTGTGAGTGCACGCTGATCAACGGGTTGACCAGGCGCTCGACGTTGCGGCCCGAGCGCACCGAGTAACTGATGTCGGTGTGCCGGACTTCGCGCTTTCTTCGCACCATCACACCGCTGGCCAATTGGTATTCATCGCCGAGGGTGATCAATACCTGGCGGCCACGCTCGATAATCTGCAACAACGAAGGCGGGATGTCCTGGCTTTCATCGATCAACACGTGGGTATAGCGAGGCGGCACCACACAGCCTTCGAGACTCGCACGCTTGATCAGCCACAATGCCGCGAAGGCAGTCTGGCCGGCCCACTGTGGGTTGGCCTCCAGGTACGTCCACAACCGGCTGGAATACTCCAGCAACGCCTGGGTATCCACGCTGGACAACGGGTGCTTGAAATGCGGCAGGTGCCTGGCCGACAGGCTGTGATGACTGGAGTGGCAATAGCTTTCGAGCACCTTCAGACAGATATCCAGCGTCGCCACGCCCTCGTGCCCCCGCCAGCCGTGGATATTCAGGGTCTGCGACACTTCATGCTTGCCGGGCAACCTGGCAGGCGTGCCCTGCACGGATGGGCGCGGCCCCTGCAGCAGCGCCTTGGCGAACGCGGCGAAGGTCGAACCCGCCTTGCTGTCCTTCCCCAACCCCATGCGCTCACGCAGGGTCGCCAGTTTGGCCCCTGTGCGTGCCAGCACCAGGGTCTGGGCGGGGCGCAGGCACTCCATCAAGGCGCCGAGCAGGTGGCTCTTGCCGATGCCCGCGTAGCCCTGGACATGCAGGTCTTCATTGAGGTTGGCGCGGAAGGTACGCACCAGTTTGTCCTGGGCCGGGCTGAGCCAGCGCTCGCGCTGGCGGGGCGTGATCATCTGTTGGCTGAATGGATCATTGCTGCGCAGGTGGCGGACCTTATAGCCGATATCCCATTTGCCCGTAGGCAGCAGGTAATCCCGCGCCGCGACTTCTTCAGCCGACAGCAGGCGCAGGTTGACGCTTTTAAGCGCGTTGAAACCGAAGTAGAGCTTGCGCGGATCGAACAGTCGCTGGGCTTCGGACAGCAGCGTCGCAGCGCCCCCTGCCCGCGTGTCGACCGACCAGTCGAGCAACTTGGCCAGGATGCGTTCGGCGCCCGCGCAGGTCAGGTCTTTTTCCGCGGCCTG
Source organism: Pseudomonas sp. FBCC-B1565 (assembly GCF_059133265.1). Taxonomy (NCBI): domain Bacteria; kingdom Pseudomonadati; phylum Pseudomonadota; class Gammaproteobacteria; order Pseudomonadales; family Pseudomonadaceae; genus Pseudomonas; species Pseudomonas sp. FBCC-B1565. Next base: position 1,682,794 of record NZ_CP101438.1, on the reverse strand, counting down.
GGCCAGGTTCTGGATGACCAGTACGGCGGCCAGTTCCGGGTCCGTCAGGCCAGCCAGGGCCAGGGCGCCGTCCGTACCGAGCAGGGCCGTGCAGGTTTCATCCGTGACAGGCAGGAAGACCGGGCTGGATAAATCGAAGTGTTCAGGTTGCATAGTGCCTCGCCGCCAGGGAATCAGGCATTGCCCTGACCGCCCAGTTCAAACCGATACTCGCCCAGGGAGCCCGACATACCGCCGCAATGAGGGCCTGCGTCAGCCGCAGACGCCATCGCATTGATCTGTTGCTGGAGTTCGAACACAGCCATATCGAGCAACCGCCGCAAGTCTTCGGCGCTCTGCGCGGCCACGTTCAATTGCAGCGTGCAGGCGCCCGCCAGCGGTGGCTGCGCGGGCTCGTCAACGACTTCCGCAGAGCGGATCATTTCCGCCTGGCTGAGGATTTCCGCGTGTTCATCGTCCATCAGGTCCAGCACCCTCGACAATTCCAGGGTCTGCTCAGGGTGGGATTGAATGCGGTCCTTGATCTCCAGGCGGCGCATCTGCCATTCCCGCAGTTTTTCGCGAGTGAGGTCGTCGACTTTTTCCACGTGTGCTGTCTCCGGATGCCAGGCACTGGAGTATGCCGCCATGGACTGCCCGATGGCAGATGGCGTGAAAGCATTTTTGATTTGGATTTGAAGAGGTATTGCAAGGAAGAGCGTTATGGAGGCAACCCCACCAGCCACACCCCGGCACACAATGTTCCCGCTGTGGCTGCTGCCTTCCGGCTCTGACCAGGTTCACGGGTAATCGTTGCGGGGGGACCGATGGGGTCACCATAACGACGCTGGCCTCTCGGCAAGCGGGGCCATTGTACCGATCTCATCGGAAGTTACAACCGTTGGGGCCGGATTAAAAATATGAAGGGGTTCAAGTACTTGTCACCGTCAACAGCATCTGTGGGAGGGGGCTTGCCCCCGATGACGGTACACCAGCCAATAAACAGGTGACTGACCCAGCGCCATCGGGGGCAATCCCCCTCCCACAGCGCTCATCATTGTGCCAGTACCACCTCATCTGCCCGGCCGCCTTCTTCCTGGATCACCAGGTGAATGAAGTGCAGCTTGGCGATCACCGCTGGGGGCAGCACGAAGGGATAGAAATCCGGCTGGCCCATGCTGCGCGACAGTTCGTTGAGCATGCCAGCCAGTTCGATCCAAGCGTTGACGAATGACAGGAATGCCACGCCGCCCGGGTGTTCGGGATCATAGAGCGTGCTGAGGGGAAATGGCTGGTAATCCAGGTCCATCTCGCGGGCGCTCATGCCAAAGCCGAGGGCGGTATCGACGGCATCCATCATGTGCAGGTAGTGCGCCCAGGTTTCAGCCCAGTCTTCCCAGGGGTGCATGGTGGCGTAGGCGCTGACGCAGGTTTGCTGCCAATCGGCGCGTGGGCCGTGCTGGTAGTGCTGGTCGAGGGCGTCGGCATAACTGGCACGTTCGTCGCCGAACAGGTTGCGAAACGGTTCAAGCCAGTGGGTATTGGCGATCAGGCGATCCCAGTAATAATGGCCGACCTCATGGCGAAAGTGGCCGAGCAGCGTGCGATAGGGTTCGCGCATCTGGACGCGGACCTTTTCCCGGTGGGCGTCGTCGGCTTCCTTGATATCGAGGGTGATCAGGCCGTTCGCGTGACCGGTCATGGGCGCGTTGCCCTCCAGGTCGATACCGACAAAATCGAAGGCCAGGCCGGTGTCTTCGTCGACGCTTTTGGGCACCACTTGCAAACCCAGGCTGATCAATTGCGCGACCAACCGGCGCTTGGCGGTTTCGACTTTGCGCCAGCGCTCGTGGTTTTCCGGGATCGACAGGTCAGGAATGGTGCGGTTCAGGCTGCATGCCACGCACAGCGGCGCAGTGCTGTGCGCCGGGATCAGCCAGTTGCAGGCGGCCGGGGTGTCGAGGTTGGCGCAGCGGCGGAAGGCGCCGGCGTCGAGGTTACCGTCCTGCAGCCAGGTGCCTTCGACCGGGCCGGGCTGCAGGGAGTCCAGCCGGGCTTGTTGGGGTTGGTAGCCCAGCAGCGCCTGGCAGGCCAGGCACTGGCTGTTGCGAAAGAACAGCGATTGGCCGCAGCGGCACTGCCACACCTTGCTGTCGCGGGATGTGCCGGCTACGAACGGTGCAGCGATGCGCGAACTGAGTTGCTCGAAGTAGCGGAACATGGCGATCTCTCCCTGGGTGACTGAGACTAGATCACTTTCTGTTCAGGATCGTTCCACTTTCGTTAGGGTTGGGGGGCTGCTGCGCAGCCCGACGCGGGGCAAGCCCGCTCGCCACAGCAAGCCCGCTCGCTACAAAGTGCAAATCAGACGGTGATGTTGTGCTTGGCAAGGAAGGAGACGAAGGCTTCTTCATCCAATACCTTCAGGCCCAGTTCGCTCGCCTTGGCCAGCTTGGAACCCGCCCCCGGCCCCGCCACCACGCAGTGGGTCTTCGCCGAGACGGAACCCGCCACCTTGGCCCCGAGGCTTTCGAGTTTTTCCTTGGCCACGTCACGGCTCATCAGTTCCAGGGAGCCGGTGAGTACCCAGGTGTGCCCCGCTTCGGGCAAACCTTCGACGACTTTCTTCTCGCTCAACCAGTGCATGCCGAAGTCCTTGAGCTGCTGCTCGATGGCCAGGGCATGGTTGGCGTTGTCGGCGTTATCGAAGAACTCGCGCACCGCCTTGGCCTGCTTCTCGGGCAAGGCCTGGCGCATGTCCAGCCAGTCGGCCTTGATCACGCCTTCGAGGGTGACGAACTTGTCTGCCAACTTTTGCGCAGCGCCCGGGCCGACGCTCGGCACATGCAACTTGTCGAGCAAGCCGCCCAGGGTGGTACTGGCGGCGAATTCGGCGCTCAGGTCGCCCTGGTCCTGCAATTGCAGGCCGCACTCCTGCGGCGACAGCAGTGCGCCGATCACGTCCTGGTTATGGCTGTCTTCAAAAAAGCTGTGGATCTCGTGCGCCACTTCCAGGCCCACGTCCGGCAGGTACGTCAGCACTTGCGGCAAGGCCTTCTGCACGCGCGCCAGGGACGCCAACGAGCGCGCCAGCACTTTGGCGGTCTCCTCGCCCACGTCGGGAATGCCCAGGGCGTAGATGAACCGCGCCAGGGTCGGGGTCTTGCTGTTTTCGATAGCGGTGATCAGCTTCTTGCTGGAAATATCGGCAAAGCCTTCCAGGTCGATGATCTGCTCGTACTTGAGCTTGTAAAGGTCGGCCGGTGAGCCGATGAGCTTTTCATCCACCAATTGCTCGATGGTCTTGTCGCCCAGGCCATCGATGTCCATGGCGCGGCGCGAGACGAAATGAATGATCGCCTGCTTGAGCTGCGCACCACAGGCCAGACGCCCGACGCAACGGTACACCGCGCCTTCGCTGACGGTTTCCTTGCCCTTGCTGCGCTTGACCAGTTGCGTGCGCTCCACATGGGAGCCGCACACCGGGCAGCTCTGCGGGATCGGCACCGCACGGGCGTCTTCCGGGCGGCGCTCAAGCACCACCGACACCACCTGCGGGATCACATCCCCAGCGCGGCGGATGATCACGGTATCGCCGATCATCACACCCAGGCGCGCGACTTCGTCCATGTTGTGCAGGGTGGCGTTGGACACGGTCACGCCCGCAACCTTGACCGGCTTCAAGCGCGCCACAGGCGTCACGGCGCCGGTACGGCCAACCTGGAATTCCACGTCGAGCAGTTCGGTCAGCTCTTCCATGGCCGGGAATTTATGCGCGATGGCCCAGCGCGGTTCGCGGGCGCGAAAGCCCAGTTCACGCTGGGAGACGATGCTGTTGACCTTGAACACCACACCGTCGATCTCATACGGCAGGCTGTTACGCCGCTCGCCGATGTCACGGTAGTAGTCCAGGCAATCCTGAATACCTTTGGCCAGCTTCAGCTCATGGCTGATGGGCATGCCCCACTGCTTCAACTGTTGCAGGTTGCCGATGTGGGTGTCGCTGATATCGGTGGTCACGCCGTAGCAGCAGAACTCCAGCGGGCGGCTGGCGGTGATCTTCGAGTCCAGCTGGCGCAGGCTGCCGGCAGCGGCGTTGCGCGGGTTGGCGAAGGTCTTGCCGCCGACTTCCAGTTGCGCGGCGTTGAGTCGCTCGAAACCGGCCTTGGACATGAACACTTCGCCGCGCACCTCCAGGGTTGCCGGCCAGCCACTGCCGTGCAGTTTCAGCGGGATGTTGCGCACGGTGCGCACGTTGACGCTGATGTCTTCGCCGGTGGTGCCGTCGCCTCGGGTGGCGCCGCGAACCAGCTCACCGTCCTGATACAGCAGGCTGACCGCCAGGCCGTCCAGCTTCGGTTCGCAGCTGTATTCCACCGTCGCGCCAGCGCCGAACAGATCGCCCACCGGCAGGTCGAGGCCTTCGGTGACCCGGCGATCAAACTCGAGCATGGTGGTTTCATCAAACGCGTTGCCCAGGCTGAGCATCGGGATCTCATGCTTGACCTGGGTGAACGCCGACAACGCCGCACTACCGACCCGCTGCGTCGGAGAATCGCGCGTCACCAGGTCCGGGTGCTCGGCCTCCAGGGCCTTGAGCTCGTGGAACAAGCGGTCGTACTCGGCGTCCGGAATACTCGGCTCGTCGAGGACGTGGTAGCGGTAGTTGTGCTGATCCAGTTCAGCGCGCAGTTCGAGGATGCGGGTGTGGGCGGCGGTCATGGGTGTTCTCTCATAAAGCAAAAGAGCAGCCGAAGCTGCTCAATATGTTAGTGCACGGATTCTACAGGCAACGCTTAAGCTCGGACCTCAGCGCTTCTGTGTCAGGGCGCGACGCTCGAACTCGACGATGCGCTGACGGTAGTGTTCGATGGTTTGCGCGGTCAGCACGCTGCGCTGGTCGTCCTTGAGCTCGCCATTGAGCTCCTGGGACAACTTGCGGGCGGCGGCCACCATCACGTCGAACGCCTGCTTCGGGTGACGCGGGCCTGGCAGGCCAAGGAAGAAGCTCACGGCCGGGGTGCTGAACAGGTCGATATCGTCCAGGTCGAAGGTGCCCGGCTTGACCGCATTGGCCATGGAGAACAGCACTTCGCCGTTGCCGGCCATGCTTTCGTGACGGTGGAAGATATCCATCTCGCCAAACCGCAGGCCGCTTTCGAGGATGTTCTGCAACAGGGCCGGGCCCTTGAAGCCAGCAGCGTCGCGGCAGATCACGCTGATCACCAGCACTTCTTCGGCGGCCGGCTGGTCGTTCACGGACTGGCGCGGGGCATTCTTGCCGGCGTTTTCGTCGGGGAAATCATCGTCGCGGCTGCTGAAGCTCGGGCCGTCATTGACGTCAAGGTCCAGGTCAGCCTGGCGCGGTTCTGCGACCACCGGAGCGGTGCGCTTGCCACGCTTGGATGACGGCTCGCGGGCTTCACGCACCGGCGCGCTCATCGACGGCAAGTCGTGCTCGTCCAGTTGCGGTTCTTTATGGGTATCCAGCACACGGGGCGGCCCCAGCAGCTCGGCGCTGCCGTCGTCGTCGGGCAAGTTGGACAGGTTGCGGTCCAGACGGAATTTGAGCTTGCCCTTGCCACCGCGCATGCGGCGCCAGCCATCAAAAAGAATACCGGCAATGACAATAATGCCGATGACGATCAGCCACTCGCGCAGACCGATTTCCATGTAATCCCGTGCCTCTAATAAAAAATGCTGAAAAATAAGGGGTTTAGCAACGTGCAAACCGCTTTAAAACGTGGCGCCAACTCTATGTTCTGACTGACGTTTTGCCCACGCATACGAAAATTTGACATTAAACTAGCACGACCAAAGATAACTTTACACCGTCTGTCAAAATGCCTTGAACAAATATGTCCATTTGCCACTTTCGCCAGACCGGTAAAGCCTCTTACCGCACGCTACAAAAATTCTTTGCCGGCATGGATCAAGACTCCACCATCGCCATCGCTTCTTCGACATCTACCGCCACCAGACGCGAACAGCCCGGTTCGTGCATCGTGACCCCCATCAACTGATCCGCCATTTCCATGGCGATCTTGTTGTGGGTGATATAGATGAACTGCACGGTCTGGGACATCTCTTTGACCAACCGCGCGTACCGTCCAACGTTAGCGTCATCCAGCGGCGCGTCAACTTCGTCGAGCATGCAGAACGGCGCCGGGTTCAACTTGAAGATGGCAAATACCAGGGCCAATGCGGTCAGGGCTTTCTCGCCGCCGGACAACAAATGGATGGTGCTGTTCTTCTTGCCCGGAGGCCGCGCCATGATCGTTACCCCTGTATCGAGTAGATCTTCGCCCGTCAGTTCCAAGTAAGCGCTGCCACCGCCGAAAACTTTTGGGAATAACGCCTGTAAACCGCCATTAATCTGATCAAAGGTATCCTTGAAGCGGTTACGGGTTTCCTTGTCGATCTTGCGGATCACGTTTTCCAGGGTGTCCAGGGCTTCCACCAGATCGGCGTCCTGGGCATCCAGATAACGTTTACGTTCGGATTGCTGCTGGTACTCGTCGATGGCCGCCAGGTTGATCGCGCCGAGTCGCTGGATACGTGCGGCAATGCGCTCCAGTTCTTCTTCGGCTTCTTTCTCGTTGGCCTGGGCGGTCAGGGTGTTGAGCACGCCGTGCAGGTCGTAGCCGTCTTCCAGCAATTGGTCTTGCAGGGTCTTGCGGCGCACGGTCAGGGCTTGCCATTCCATGCGCTGCTGTTCGAGCTGACCACGGATCAACTGGGATTGCTGTTCGGCCTGGGTCCGACGTTTTTCGGCGTCGCGCAGTTCGCGGTCGGCGTCTTCGAGGGCGATCTGCGCGGTCTTGAGTTCTTCGTCGACGGTCATGCGCTTGTCGAGCAATTCTTCGAGCTTCAGGCGCAGCTCTTCCAGCGGCGCCTCGCCCTCCTCCAGGTTGAGGCTCAGTTGCTCGCGCTTTTCGGTCAGGCGTTCGGACTGCATCTCCAGGCGCTCAAGGGCTTGGGCGGTGGACGCGTGCTGGGCCTTGAGCGACCCCAGGCGCACGGCCAACTGGTGGGCGTGGTCCTTGTGCTGGCGCGCTTCCTGGCGCACACGGTCGAGGCGTTCGCGCAGGCTGTCACGCTGGGCCAGCAACAGTTCGCGCTGCTCGGTATCGAGGGCCATGCTGTCGAGGGCTTCCTGCAACTGCAGGCGCGCTTCGCCGATCTGTTCGTGTTCCAGGGCGCGCTGCTCGCCCATTTCCGCGACTTCTTCGTCGAGACGGGTGCGGCGCAGGGTCAGTTGCTCGACCTTGGCTTTGCTCGCGGAAAGCTGGGCCTTCAATTCGCCTTGCTGGCGCGCTTCGTCCTGCAACAGGCGGCGCAGGTGTTCGCGGCCGGTCTCTTGCTGGCGCTGGGTGGCACGCAGGGTTTGCAGTTCGATTTCCAGGCTTTCCAGGGTGGCTTCGCGCTCTTCGCGCTCGGCGATCAGGTTGACGATTTCCTGGCCACGGGCCAACACGCCGCTTTCCGCTTCACTGGCGCGACGCACCCGCAGGAAGTGGCGACCGACCCAGTAGCCGTCACGGCTGATCAGGCTTTCGCCAGCGCCCAACTGAACGCGCTGGGCCAGGGCCTGCTCCAAAGAGTCCACTGGCTTGACCTGGCCCAGCCACGGCGACAGATCAATCGCCGCTTCAACTTTATCCAGCAGACTCCCTGGCACCCGCGTACCGTCAGCAGCTGGGCTGAGCAAACGCAGGTCGCCCTGGGCAAAACCGGCCAGGTCGAAGCCGCCAAAGTCATCCACCAACACCGCTTGCAGGTCGGCGCCCAAGACAGTTTCCACCGCCAGCTCCCAGCCGGCCTCAACTTTCAAGCCTTCCGCCAAACGCGGGCGCTCGGCCAGGTGCTGATCGCGCAGCCATTCGGCGGTGCCGGTGCCTGGGTCTAATGCAGCTTGCTGCAACGCCTCAAGGGAGGCCAGCCGGCCATTGAGCCGCTGCAAATCACCCTGGGCCTGTTGCTGTGCCTGGGTCGCCTGTTGCAACTGCTGACGCAACTGCTCCAGGCGTTCCACTTGTTGTTCTTCGCTGGCTTCCAGCTCTTCCAGCGTCATTTCGCTTTCGGCCAGTTGCTCGCTCAGCTCCATGATCGCCGCGTCTTCCGGGTCGGCGGACAGCAACGCACGCTCTTCCTGCATACGGCGTTGGCGCTCGGCCAGACGCTCCATACTGCTTTCCAGCTGCTGGATGCGTGACTGCTGCACTTCGGCCTGGCGCCGTGGTTCGGCAGACTTCAGGTTGAAGGTGTCCCACTGCTCCTGCCAGCCATGCATGGTGGCTTCGGATTCTTCCAGGGCGGCGGCGGCCTCTTCGGCGGCGGCACTGGTGACTTCCTGCTCAGGGGTGAGCATGTCCAGCTCTTCGCCGAGGGTCAGCAGCAAGGTGCGGTCGTGGCCCAGGTGGGATTCGGTCTCCAGGCGCGCGCGCTCGGCTTCCTTGAGGTCATCCTGCAACTGGCGCAGGCGCTGCTGGCCGTGCTGGATGCTCTGCTCGACGCGGGCGATATCGCCACCCACCGAATAGAAGCGGCCCTGCACCAGATTGAAGCGCTCGGACAGGTCATGATGACCGTCACGCAGGCGTTCGATACTGGCGTCGGCATTGCGCTGCTCGGCCACCAGGGCTTCAAAGCTGATTTCCTGGGTGCCGATGATGGCTTCGCGCTGGCCCACCTGGTCATTCAGCGCCTGCCACCGCAGGGCCGACAGTTGTGCCTTGAGCTGGCGTTCCTCACCCTTGTATTCCTGATACTTCTCGGCGGCCTGGGCCTGGCGGTGCAGGCGCTCCAACTGGCGCTCCAGCTCTTCGCGCAAGTCGGTCAGGCGGGCGAGGTTCTCGTGGGTGCGGCGAATGCGGTTTTCGGTCTCGCGGCGGCGCTCCTTGTACTTGGAGATGCCGGCGGCTTCTTCGATGAAGTTACGCAGGTCCTCGGGCTTGGCTTCAATCAGCTTGGAGATCATGCCCTGCTCGATGATCGAGTAGCTGCGCGGCCCCAGGCCTGTGCCGAGGAAAATATCGGTGATGTCCCGACGGCGACACTTGGTGCCGTTGAGGAAGTAGCTGTTCTGGCTGTCGCGCGTCACTTTGCGGCGGATCGAAATTTCCGCGTAGGCCGCGTACTCGCCGATCAGGGTGCCGTCGGAGTTGTCGAACACCAGTTCGATGCTGGCCTGGCTCACTGGCTTGCGGCTGGTGGAGCCATTGAAGATGACGTCGGTCATCGACTCGCCACGCAGGTTCTTGGCCGAGCTCTCGCCCATCACCCAGCGGACGGCGTCGATGATGTTCGACTTGCCGCAACCATTGGGCCCGACCACCGCCGCCATGTTACTGGGGAAGTTCACCGTGGTCGGGTCGACGAAGGATTTGAACCCCGCCAGTTTGATGCACTTGAGCCGCACGTTTAGGCGTCCGCCAACGCAGCGATGACCAGCGAGCAACTGCGCTGGCCGTACGCCGACAGCACCAGGCGAATCTGCGGCAAGTCACGGGCAAGTACGCCGGCAAGCAGTTGCTCGAACAACGCCAGGTATTCGCTCATGGAGGCCTTGCGTTGATCCAGCGCCAGGTAATAGGCGCGGTTCATCGCCGGCTGCAGGTTCTCGACGGTTTCCTGCAAATACGGGTTATTGGCGAAGGGGTACGCGGCGCGCATCACGTTGAAGCTTTCTTCGACGAAAGCGCGGATGTCCTCGCGCTCGTAACTGGTCACCAGGCGCTGCTGGATCTGCAGGAACGGCGCCATGTCGGCCTGCAACTGCCAGCCCTGGGCCACCGCATTGCCGAGCAGGATGTACAGCTCGCCCATCAAGGTGCACAGGCTCTGCACCTTGTGCGCCGTTAACTCGGTGACGTGGGCGCCACGGCGCGGAAGGATCGCGATCAGGTGACGGCGTTCGAGGATCAGCAAGGCTTCGCGCACGGAACCACGGCTGACATTGAGCGCCAGCGTGACCTTCTGTTCCTGGATCCGCTCCCCAGGCTTGAGATCGCCGCGAATGATGCGTTCGGCGAGGTGGTGAGCAATTTGCTCGGCGAGACTGTCCGGCGCCTTGAACGTCATGTTTTCCCTTCAAAATCTTCTATCGGTACAAGCGCGGCAGTGTAGCGCATTGGCTGGCTGATGGCGCTACGCCCACCGTGGCGAATTTGGCACGGAATAAGCAGCGATGAACAGCCACAAGCCCCCAAAAACACCGGTTCCAGAAGACTGGACCATAATTGAAAGTGTTGCGATCGCATTTTCTTGACCTTCTGGTCAGAAAATCGTTGACCGAAAAGTCAGAGATGACTAGATTCGGCGCAAAGCGGTTAACAACAATAATGAGTCTGCGAGGCCTTCCGTGATCCAGTTTTTACTTAACCAGGAACTCCGTAGCGAGCACGCCCTGGACCCCAACCTGACCGTGCTCAACTATTTACGCGAGCATTTGGGCAAATCCGGTACCAAGGAAGGCTGCGCCAGCGGCGATTGCGGGGCGTGCACTGTGGTGGTGGGCGAGTTGCACACCGATGATCAGGGCGCCGAGCAGATTCGTTATCGCAGCCTCAATTCGTGCCTGACCTTTGTCTCGTCACTGCACGGCAAACAACTGATCAGCGTCGAAGACCTCAAGCACCAGGGCCAACTGCACAGCGTGCAACAAGCCATGGTCGAGTGCCACGGCTCGCAATGCGGCTTTTGCACACCCGGTTTCGTGATGTCGCTGTTCGCCCTGCAAAAGAACAGCGAAGCCCCCGACAGCCAGAAAGCCCATGAAGCCCTGGCCGGCAACCTGTGCCGCTGCACCGGCTACCGTCCGATCCTCGCCGCCGCCGAACAGGCCTGCTGCAACAAGCCCCAGGATCAGTTCGACAGCCGCCAAGCCGAGACCATCGCCCGCCTCAAAGCCATCGCGCCGACACAGACCGGAGAACTCAACAGCGGCGACAAGCGCTGCCTGGTGCCACTGACCGTCGCCGACCTGGCCGACCTCTATGACGCCTACCCGCAAGCCCGGCTGTTGGCCGGCGGCACCGACCTGGCGCTGGAAGTCACCCAATTCCACCGCACGCTGCCGGTGATGATCTACGTCGGCAACATTGAAGAAATGAAGCGCATCGACGACTTCGACGACCGCCTGGAAATCGGCGCCGCCACCGCCCTCTCCGACTGCTATAGCGCGCTGCACCACGAATACCCCGACTTCGGTGAGCTGCTGCACCGCTTCGCCTCCCTGCAGATCCGCAACCAGGGCACCTTGGGCGGCAATATCGGCAATGCGTCGCCGATCGGTGATTCACCGCCGCTGCTGATCGCCCTCGGCGCGCAAATCGTGCTGTGCAAGGGCAACACGCGTCGCACCCTGGCGCTCGAAGACTACTTCATCGATTACCGCGTCACCGCCCGGCAGGACAGCGAGTTCATCGAGAAGATCATCGTGCCCAAAGGCCACTCGCTGTTCCGCGCCTACAAGGTGTCCAAGCGCCTGGACGATGATATTTCCGCCGTCTGCGCCGCGTTCAACCTCAAGCTCGACAACGGCGTGATCAGCGACGCCCGCGTAGCGTTCGGCGGTATGGCCGCCACGCCCAAGCGTGCCAAAAACTGTGAAGCGGTGTTGGTCGGTGCCACCTGGAACAGCGCCACTGTGGAAAAGGCCTGCGCCGCCCTGGCCCAGGACTTCACCCCACTGTCGGACTTCCGCGCCAGCAAGGAATATCGCCTGCTCAGCGCGCAGAACCTGCTGCGCAAATACTTCATCGAACTGCAAACGCCGCACATCGAGACTCGGGTGACCGCTTATGTCTAACCATCACGCCGTCGTTAAAACCCAGGCCGAACTCGCCGAGCTGTTTGCCCAGGACCTCACTTCCGGGGTCGGCCGCAGCGTCAAGCATGACAGCGCCGCCAAGCACGTATCCGGCGAAGCGCAGTACATCGATGACCGCCTGGAATTCCCCAACCAGTTGCACCTGTATGCACGCATGTCCGACCGCGCCCACGCCCGCATCATCAGCATCGACACGGCGCCCTGCTACGCGTTTGAAGGCGTGCGCATTGTCATCACCCATGAGGACGTGCCGGGCCTGAAAGACATCGGCCCACTGATGCCCGGCGATCCCTTGCTGGCGATTGATACGGTGCAGTTCGTCGGCCAAGTGGTGCTGGCCGTTGCTGCCCGTAACCTGGAAACCGCACGCAAGGCCGCCATGGCCGCCGTGATCGAATACGAAGACCTGGAACCGGTACTGGATGTGGTCGAAGCGTTTCGCAAAAAGCACTTCGTACTCGACAGCCACACCCACCAGCGCGGTGATTCGGCCGGCGCACTGGCCACCGCGAAAAACCGCATCCAGGGCACCCTGCACATTGGCGGCCAGGAACACTTCTACCTGGAAACCCAGATCTCCTCGGTGATGCCCACCGAAGACGGCGGCATGATCGTCTACTGCTCCACGCAGAACCCCACCGAAGTGCAGAAACTGATGGCGGAGGTACTGGATGTATCGATGAATAAAATTGTCGTGGATATGCGCCGCATGGGCGGTGGTTTCGGCGGCAAGGAAACCCAGGCGGCGAGCCCGGCGTGCCTGTGCGCGGTGGTCGCACGCCTGACCGGCCAGCCGACCAAGATGCGCCTGCCGCGCGTGGAAGACATGCTGATGACCGGCAAGCGCCACCCCTTCTACATCGAATATGACGTGGGCTTTGACGACAACGGCCGCCTGCACGGGATCAACCTGGAACTGGCGGGCAACTGCGGCTGTTCGCCGGACCTGTCCAACTCGATTGTCGACCGTGCGATGTTCCATGCCGACAACTCGTATTACCTGGGCGATGCAACGGTCAACGGCCATCGCTGCAAGACTAACACCGCGTCCAACACGGCCTATCGCGGCTTCGGCGGCCCGCAAGGCATGGTCGCCATCGAAGAAGTGATGGACGCCATCGCCCGTCACCTGGCCCTCGACCCACTGGCCGTGCGCAAGGCCAACTACTACGGCAAGACCGACCGCAACGTCACCCACTACTACCAGACCGTCGAGCACAACATGCTCGAAGAGATGACCGCCGAACTGGAAGCCAGCAGCCAATACGCTGAGCGCCGCGAAGCGATCCGCCTGTACAACGCCCACAGCCCGATCCTGAAAAAAGGCCTGGCGCTGACCCCGGTGAAATTCGGTATCTCGTTTACCGCGAGTTTCCTCAACCAGGCCGGTGCGCTGATCCATATCTACACCGACGGCAGCATCCACCTGAACCACGGCGGCACCGAAATGGGCCAGGGCTTGAACACCAAGGTCGCGCAGGTGGTGGCCGAGGTGTTCCAGGTGGAAATCGACCGCGTACAGATCACCGCCACCAACACCGACAAGGTGCCGAACACCTCGCCGACCGCCGCCTCCAGCGGTGCCGACCTGAATGGCAAGGCCGCACAGAACGCCGCCGAAACCATCAAGCAGCGCCTGGTGGAATTCGCCGCACGCAAGTACGACGTGAGCGAAGCGGATGTGGAGTTCCACAACGGCCATGTGCGCGTGCGCGAGCAGATCCTGACGTTTGAGGCGTTGATCCAACAGGCGTATTTCGCCCAGGTCTCGCTGTCGAGCACGGGCTTCTACAAGACCCCGAAAATCTTCTACGACCGCAGCCAGTCACGGGGACGGCCGTTCTACTACTACGCGTTCGGCGCGGCGTGCTGCGAAGTAATCGTCGACACTCTGACCGGCGAATACAAGATGCTGCGCACCGACATCCTCCATGACGTGGGCGCGTCGCTGAACCCGGCCATCGACATCGGCCAGGTCGAAGGCGGCTTCATCCAGGGCATGGGCTGGCTGACCATGGAAGAACTGGTGTGGAACGCCAAGGGCAAGCTGATGACCAACGGCCCGGCCAGTTACAAGATCCCGGCCGTGGCCGACATGCCACTGGACCTGCGGGTGAAGCTGGTGGAGAACCGCAAGAACCCGGAAGACACGGTGTTCCATTCCAAGGCCGTGGGCGAGCCGCCGTTCATGCTCGGGATTGCCTCGTGGTGTGCGATCAAGGATGCCGTGGCGAGCCTGGGTGACTATCGCCATCAACCCAGGATCGATGCACCGGCCACGCCGGAGCGGGTGTTGTGGGGGTGTGAGCAGATGCGGCAGTTGACTGCGGCGAAGGTGGTTGAGGCGGATACCGAGATGGCTTCGCTCTAGACCGAGGCGCTGCCATCGGGGGCAAGCCCCCTCCCACACTTTGATCTGTGAATACCTTCAAATGTGGGAGGGGGCTTGCCCCCGATAGCGGCCTGACAGACACCACAAGAGGTGACTATGAACAACTGGATCAGCGCCCTCGCCGACCTGCAGAACCAAGGCGAACCCTGCGTGCTGGTGACCATCATCGAAGAGCTCGGCTCCACGCCGCGCAACGCCGGTTCGAAGATGGTGATCAGTGCCACGCAGACCTTCGACACCATCGGTGGCGGGCACCTGGAATACAAGGCGATGCAGATCGCCCGCGACATGCTTGTGCGCGGCCAGCAGAACACCCATCTGGAGCGCTTCAGCCTCGGCGCGAGCCTGGGCCAGTGCTGCGGTGGCGTGACGGTGTTGCTGTTCGAACCCATGGGCCAGGTGCAGGCGCAAATTGCGGTGTTTGGCGCCGGCCACGTTGGCCGTGCGTTGGTCCCGTTGCTGGCCAGCCTGCCGTGCCGGGTGCGCTGGATCGATTCCCGTGATCAGGAGTTTCCAGCACATATCCCCCAGGGCGTGCGTAAAATCGTCAGCGAAGAGCCGGTCGACGAAATTGCCGACCTGTCGGCGGGCAGTTACTGCATCGTCATGACCCACAATCATGCGCTGGACCTGGAACTGACCGCCGCCCTGCTCAAGCGCAATGACTTCGCCTACTTCGGCCTGATCGGTTCGAAGACCAAGCGCGTCAAGTTCGAACACCGCCTGCGCGATCGCGGCTTCGACGCCGCGCAGCTGCAACGCATGCGCTGCCCCATGGGCCTCACCGAGGTGAAGGGCAAGTTACCGGTGGAAATCGCCATCTCCATCGCCGGCGAAATCATCGCCACCTACAACGCCAATTTCGGCCAGCACACCGCCAGCGCCGAACCCATTGCCAAACTGCTGCCGGCTTCACGTCGCAGCCAAGCCATTTGAAATGAGATCACCATGCCTTTGACTCGCAAAGCCTACCGTGCCGCCCTGCTGCACAGCCTCGCCGACCCCGCTGAAGTGGGCATCGAAGCCTCCTACGAGTACTTCGAAGACGGCCTGCTGGTGATCGAAAACGGTCAAATCAGCGCCATCGGCCGTGCCAGCGATTTGCTGCCGACCTTGCCCGCCGACATCGACATCACCCATTACCAGGACGCGTTGATCACCCCGGGCCTGATCGACACTCACATCCACCTGCCGCAGACCGGCATGGTCGGCGCCTATGGCGAGCAGTTGCTCGACTGGCTCAACACCTACACCTTCCCGTGCGAGAGCCAGTTCGCCGACAAGGCCCACGCCGAGGAAGTCGCGGATATTTTCATCAAGGAACTGCTGCGCAACGGCACCACCACCGCGCTGGTGTTCGGCAGCGTGCACCCGCAGTCAGTGAATTCATTCTTTGAAGCAGCAGAAAAACTCGACCTGCGCATGATCGCCGGCAAGGTGATGATGGACCGCAACGCGCCGGACTACCTGACCGACACCGCTGAATCCGGCTACCAGGAAAGCAAGGCGCTGATCGAACGCTGGCACGGTAAGGGCCGCCTGCACTATGCGGTCACGCCGCGCTTCGCGCCGACCAGCACACCTGAGCAACTGGCACTGGCCGGGCAACTGCTGGGGGAATACCCGGACCTGTACATGCAGACCCACATCAGCGAGAACAAGCAGGAAGTCGAGTGGGTGAAGGAGCTGTTCCCGGAGCGCAGTGGCTATCTGGATGTCTACGACCACTACAAGTTGCTGGGCGAGCGTTCGGTGTTTGCCCATGGCGTGCATTTGTGTGATGACGAGTGTGCACGGTTGGCGCAGACGGGTTCGGCGGTCGCATTTTGCCCGACCTCGAACTTCTTCCTCGGCAGCGGTTTGTTCAACCTGCCGATGGCCGAAAAGCACAAATTGAATGTGGGCCTGGGCACCGATGTGGGGGGCGGCACCAGTTTCTCCCTGCTGCAAACCCTGAACGAAGCCTACAAAGTCATGCAGTTGCAGGGCGCACGGTTAAGCCCGTTCAAGTCGCTGTACCTGGCGACCCTGGGCGGTGCGCGGGCGCTGCGGCTGGAAGACAAGATCGGCACGCTGCAACCGGGCACCGATGCGGATTTCCTGGTGCTGGACTACAACGCCACGCCATTACTGAGCTATCGCCTGAAGCAGGCGAAGAACATTGCCGAGACGTTGTTTGTGCTGATGACACTGGGGGATGATCGCACGGTGTTGCAGACGTATGCGGCCGGGCAATTGGTGCACCAGCGCTAATTCCATAAACACCCCAAAACAAATGTGGGAGGGGGCTTGCCCCCGATAGCAGAGTGTCAGTCTCTGGATTAATTGACTGATGCACCGCTATCGGGGGCAAGCCCCCTCCCACATTGTTGGTCGTATTTACAACTTTATGGACGAGCGCCCCGGCTTCTTGGTCTGCAACAAATGCGAAAACACCGCATGCAGGTCATCCGACGCGCTCTCTTCATCGAGGTTGAGCTTGCTGTCGATGTGATCCATGTGATGCATCATCAAATTCACTGCCAACGCCGCATCCCGTGCTTCGATCGCATCGATCAACTGGGTGTGCTCGTCGTAGGAACAGTGCGAACGGTTGCCGCTTTCGTACTGGGCGATGATCAATGAGGTCTGGGACACCAAGCTGCGCTGGAAGCTGATCAGCGGCGCGTTCTTCGCCGCTTCAGCCAGCTTGAGGTGGAACTCGCCGGAGAGGCGGATACCGGCACCGCGGTCACCACGGGAAAAGCTGTCGCGTTCGTCGTTGACCATCTGGCGCAGTTCGGCCAGTTGCTCAGCCGTGGCGTGTTGCACCGCCAACTCAGTGATCGCCCGCTCCACCAGACGCCGCGCCAGGAACACCTGGCGTGCCTCCTCGACGCTTGGGCTGGCCACTACCGCACCGCGATTGGGCCGCAGCAGCACCACGCCTTCATGGGCCAGGCGCGACAGCGCGCGGCGAATGATGGTGCGGCTGACGCCGAAGATTTCGCCCAGTGCCTCTTCGCTCAACTTGGTACCGGGTGCCAGGCGTTGTTCGAGGATCGCCTCGAAGATATGCGCGTAGACGATATCGTCCTGGGTTCCGCTGCGACCGGCCTTGCCGGCACGCGGTTGTTTCTTGAGAGGTTGCAACTGTTCGTTCATGGGCACTCGGGTTTGGAGAACGGCGGCGAATTAACGGTAATACGGCAACAGCGTGTCGCTGGCAAGTATCACCTAAAAACAGGGCACATTGTACACAACCCACTGCGCCAACACACTGTACGGCTGTTTGCGGCGTCGGCTGTATTGCAATGAGTCGCTGCGTTTGAGTTTAGGCTTGAATCCGCAACTTCCCTGGTAAAAGGAACACCTGTTCATGACCGATGCCGCCCAAGCGCCTCTGCGCCCGCTGGCCGACACTTCACCCTCGGCCGTCGTCGCCGGCTTCATCGCCATGATGACCGGCTACACCAGCTCCCTGGTCCTGATGTTCCAGGCCGGGCAAGCCGCCGGTTTGACCACGGCGCAGATTTCTTCATGGATCTGGGCGATTTCCATCGGCATGGCGGTGTGCAGCATCGGCCTGTCCCTGCGCTATCGCACCCCCATCACGATTGCCTGGTCGACACCCGGTGCCGCGCTGCTGATCACCAGCCTGGGCGGTGTGAGTTACGGCGAGGCCATCGGCGCGTATATCACCTGCGCGGTGCTGGTGACGATTTGCGGCTTGACCGGCAGCTTTGAAAAACTGGTCAAGCGTATCCCGGCGTCATTGGCGGCGGCCCTGCTGGCGGGCATCCTGTTCAAGATCGGCAGCGAGATCTTCGTCGCCGCGCAGCATCGCACCGGGCTGGTGCTGGGGATGTTCTTTACCTACCTGGTGATCAAGCGCCTGTCGCCACGTTATGCGGTGCTGGCCGCGCTGCTGATCGGCACCGCGCTGTCGGGGTTGATGGGGCTGCTGGACTTCAGCGGTTTCCACCTGGAAGTAGCAACCCCCGTGTGGACCACGCCGCACTTCTCGCTGGCGGCGACCATCAGCATCGGCATCCCGTTGTTCGTGGTAGCGATGACCTCGCAGAACATGCCCGGCATCGCCGTGCTGCGGGCCGACGGCTACAACGTGCCGGCCTCGCCGCTGATC
Organism: Pseudomonas sp. FBCC-B1565; assembly: GCF_059133265.1. NCBI lineage: Bacteria > Pseudomonadati > Pseudomonadota > Gammaproteobacteria > Pseudomonadales > Pseudomonadaceae > Pseudomonas > Pseudomonas sp. FBCC-B1565. The sequence goes on along the minus strand of NZ_CP101438.1, from coordinate 1,664,464 downwards.
ACCGCCACGGGGCTGGCGTCCCTGGTGCTGTCTCCGTTCGGCTCCCACGGCATCAACCTGGCCGCCATCAGCGCAGCGATCTGCACCGGGCCTCACGCCCATGAAGACCGCAACAAGCGTTATACCGCTGCCGTGTGGTGCGGGGTGTTCTACGGGATTGCCGGGGTATTTGGCGCGACCTTGGCAGCATTGTTCGCAGCCTTGCCCAAGGAACTGGTGCTGTCGATTGCGGCCCTGGCGTTGTTTGGCTCGATCATCAATGGCCTGAGCATCGCCATGAATGAGCCGAAGGAACGTGAAGCGGCGCTGATCACCTTCATGGTCACGGCGTCTGGCTTGACGCTGTTTTCCATCGGCTCGGCATTCTGGGGGATTGTGGCGGGGGTGTTGACGCTGCTGATCCTGAACTGGCGTAAGGCATAAAAAAACGGCGACCTTCAGGTCGCCGTTTTTTTTCAGTATCACTTAGCCGCGTTGATCGGCTTTTCCGGATACCACACGTCCAGCAGCGGGCTGACTTCAGCCTTGGTCAGCTCGGAACGGTTTTTCAGCCAGGCTTCAACGGCCGCACGTTGCTCTTCGGAGACCGAGCCGCGCTTCTGCAGGCAAACCAGACCGTAGTCATCGCCGCCGACGTAGCCCAGGCCATTGGCTTCCATGGCTTCTTTGATGAATGCTTCGAGGAAAGCGTCGATAGCTTCTTCACTCAGGCCTTCGTTGAAGTCCAGGTTCAGTTCGAAACCCAGCTCTTGAAATTCATCAACGCACAGTTTTTTGCGCAGACGCTGGGAACGGTTAGTCGCCATTGGAACAATCCTCATAAGTAATAACGGGCGGCACTTTAGCAGTTTAAGGCGGCGATTGCCCGATTCTCTGGGATAGGCGGCACAACGCCTGTGAAAAAAACGCCGAATACCCGCTATGGTTCAGCTACAAGTGGCTTAACCTTGGGGCATAATGCCGACACTTTCATGACCATTGAGGGATTTTTCTTATTTACCCCTCGCCTTTTTCACCCTCCTCAGCAGTAGGGTTTTACTTCTTATGATCAAATCGTTGCGTTCCGTCTTGTTTGCCGGTTTTATTCTGCCACTGGCCTTTTCCGTCTCCGCTGCCCCCGTCAACAACACCCTGCCACCCAATGTTCAACAGGCGCTGGCCAAAGCCAAACTGCAAAACACTGCGCTGTCGTTGGTGATGATCCCCCTGAACGGCCCGGGCACGCCCACTGTGTTCAACGCCGACGTGTCGGTGAACCCGGCCTCCACCATGAAGCTGGTCACCACTTACGCGGCCCTGGAAATGCTCGGCCCCAACCACCAGTGGAAAACCGAGTTCTACACCGATGGCACCCTCAGCGGTGGCGTGTTGCACGGCAACCTGTACCTCAAGGGCGGCGGCGATCCCAAGCTGAACATGGAAAAACTCTGGCTGTTGATGCGCGACCTGCGCGCCAACGGCGTACAGCAAGTCACTGGCGACCTGGTGCTGGACCGCAGTTTCTTCAATCAGCCGCAGTTGCCCGAATTCAATGACGACGGCAACGACGAAAACAAACCATTCCTGGTCAAGCCGGACGCGCTGCTGGTCAACCTCAAGGCCTTGCGCTTCGTGACCCGCAATGATTCAGGCCGGGTACTGGTGTCGGTCGAGCCGCCGATTGCCAGCATCCGCATCGACAACCAGGTCAAGGTCTCCAACGCCAAGCAGTGCACCGGCGACGTACGCTACAACCCGGTCACCGCCGCCGACGGCAGCGTGACGGTAACGGTCAGCGGCCAGTTGGCCGACGGCTGCAGCTCGCAGACCTATCTGTCGCTGCTGGACCACGCCACCTATACCGCCGGCGCCGTCCGCGCGATCTGGAAGGAACTGGGGGGCACCATCCAGGGCCGTGACATCCAGGCGCCGGTGCCCAAGGATGCCAAGGTACTGGCCCGGGCATTTTCGCCGGACCTGGCGGAAATCATCCGCGACATCAACAAATACAGTAACAACACCATGGCCCAGCAGTTGTTCCTGAGCCTGGGTGCGCAGTTCCGCAATGATGCCGATGGCGACGATGCCAAGGCTGCACAACGCGTGGTGCGCCAGTGGCTGGCGAAGAAAGGCATCACCGCACCGCACCTGGTGATGGAGAACGGCTCCGGCCTGTCCCGTGCCGAACGGGTCAGCGCCCGCGAGATGGCGGCCATGCTGCAAGCCGCGTGGAAAAGCCCTTACGCGGCGGAATACATCAGCTCGATGCCCATCGCCGGCACCGACGGCACTATGCGCAAACGCCTGAAGACCACCGCCATGCGCGGCGAAGCCCACGTCAAGACCGGCACCCTGAACACCGTGAGAGCCATCGCCGGGTTCAGCCGCGACAACAACGGCAACACCTGGGCCGTGGTGGCGATCCTCAATGATCCAAAGCCATGGGGTGCTTCGTCGGTGTTAGATCAAGTGCTGCTGGATTTATACCGCCAGCCGAAGGTCGCCGCGGCAGCACCGGTCCTGTAGGAGCGAGCTTGCTCGCGAAAAACTCAAGAACACCGCGTTTATCCTGGATAGACGCGATGGGATTGACGATCTTCGCGAGCAATCTCGCTCCTACAGAAAAGCATCAAGCGCGCAGGCGCTCCGTCTCCACCCGATCCCTGCCCGCCTGCTTGGCCACATACACGGCCGAGTCGGCGCGCAGCAGCAGCCCGTCGATACCTTCATCCACCCGCCAACTGGCCACGCCGAAGCTGGCGGTGACGATGCCTACCGGTTCCATCGGCGCACTGCGCAGCGACGCCCACAACTCCATCGCCAGGCTGTAGGCCTGAGCGCCATCGGTGTGCGGGCACAACACCATGAATTCCTCGCCGCCCAGGCGGCAGAACACATCGGTACGGCGCAGGCGCTGGCTGATGCGTTTGCACAACTCCTGCAATACCCCATCGCCGACGGCGTGCCCATGCTGGTCGTTGATGCGCTTGAAGTGATCGATATCCAGCATGATCACCGACAAAGCCCCCGAGGTGCGGTTGAGCCTGACCATCTCGGCCTTGAGGCGATCCTGGAAATAGCGGCGGTTATGGATCCCGGTCAGGGAGTCGGTGATGGAGAGCGCACGCAGCTCTTCTTCCACCCGTTTCAGATCGGAAATGTCCGACACGTAGCCGTGCCACAACGTGCCGCCTGCGGGTAACTCTTCCGGAGTGGCTTCGCCACGAATCCAGCGCAGGCCGCGGTGCGGCAACAGCACCCGATACTCCTCACGCCAATGACTCAACTGCAACGCCGACAAGCGGATCGAAGCGCGTACCCGCTCCGCATCCAGCGGGTGGATGCGCTCGAAGACCTGCTTGGCATCCTGCTGCAATATGCTGGGCTCGATTTCATAGATGTCGCGCATGCCGTCGCTGGCGTAGATAAATTTCCAGTTGTCGTGGGGTTCCAACGTGAACTGGAAGATGCCGCCGGGCACATGGGCGCTGAGTTTCTTGAGCAGCCGATCCCGGGCCGCCAATGCCTCGTAGGCGCGCTTTTGTTCGGTAATGTCGAGGTAAATCGCCAGGTGACCGATCCACAAACCATGGTCGTCCAGCAACACGGTGGCCAACATGTTCACCGTCAGTTGGCTGCCATCCTCACGTACCAGGGTCCACTCGCGGGCTTCGTGCAGGTTGTCGGGGCTTTCCACCAGCATCGCCTGGCTTGCCGGGATGCGTTTGCCCAGGGCCACACTGAGGCTGGCGGAGCGCGCTTCGAGTTCCGACGCCAGGTGCAGGCTTTCCAGGGTGTGCGTGCCCATCACCTGCTCGGCCTTGAACCCCAGCATCTGCTCGGCACCGGCATTGAAGGTATTGATGACACCGCGCAGGTCGGTGGCAATGATCGCGACCTGCGTTGCGGCATTCAGCACACTGCGCAATTGGCCATGGGCGCCGCGTAACTCCTGCTCGCGCAGGCGCAACTGCGCCGTGCGCTGCTCCACCAGTTTCAACGCGCGCTGGCGTTGGCTGACCAGCACATAGAGCAGCGCGCTGAGCAACAGGCTGAGCAGGCCGCCCATGGTCAGGATCGTGCTCAACGAGGAGTGGTTGGCCTGGTCGAACACTTGGCTCGGGCGCAGTTTCAGGGCATACACATGGTCGCCCAGCGTGAGGCGGCGCGCTCCGACAAGATCACCGCCGGCCACGGCATTGCCGGACTCGAACAGTACGCGCTGTTGCACGTCGGAGGTGTCGATGATCTGCATCACCAGGTTGTCGCGATCCGGCTTGGGCAAACCGTCGGCCACCAACTGGCGCATGCTGATCACCGCCATGACATAGCCGTAGGGCTCATTCTGGGATTGGTCGGAGGTGGGCACATGACTCACCGGCGCGACCAATAGAACCCCGGTGGCATAGGCCGGTTCCACGCCCACCAGTTGCATGGGCTGGGACACCGCCAGCTTGCCGGTCTTTTGCGCACGCTCAAGGGCCGAACGCCGCAGGGGCTGGGCCAGCAAGTCAAAACCGAGGGGTGCGCCCAGCAGGCTTTGGGTCTGGCTGTACAAGACCGGCACGTATTCATCGCGCTCGGGCGCAGGGGCCAACTCACCCAGTGAATTCAACTCACGGATAACAAAAGGTGTGCCGCGCTGCTCGGACGCCGCTTGCTCGAACTGACTGCGCTGTTCGCGATACACACGGGGCGCCCAGGAGTAAGCGCGCGCCCGCAGTAGTAAGGGCTGGGCAAAACCGTCGAATTCTTCGCGGGACACGTCATCGGAATTGACGAAGAAACGCCGCAGGCTGTTCAGGCGTTGCTCCTGATCATCGAAGCGTTCCTGCAGGCGGGTGTAGCGCTCGTTGACCAGCATCTGAAAGCGTTGGCGCACTTGCTGCTGATAGAGGTCGGCGGCGGCCCAGGCAACAACAGCCGTCAAGGCAAACCCGGCCAGCAATACCACCAATGCCACCAGCCAAGCCGACGCCTGTTCACTGATAAAGCCTAGGATTTTCGGGCGAACGGCTTGCAACGGCATAGGTAACACTCACAACGCCAGCGTGCGGGGGGTGTCACTTGGCTTGGCCTTAAGTTATAGCCATCGACCTTGAGTTTGACCAGCGTAAAAAAGCCGCAAACCCGGAATAATCCAGGCTTGCGGCTCTTTTAACAGCAGGGATCAGCGCGCGGTGATTTTCCATGCCCGGTGGATCTTCGCATTGCGTGCGAAGTCGGGGTCGATGGTCTTGTCGCTGATTTCCTCGACCGCATAGCGCTCGCTGAGGTTGTCCTCCAGTGCGAACTTGCGGAAGTTGTTCGAGAAGTACAACACGCCGCCCGGCGCCAGGCGCGCCATGGCCAGGTCGAGCAACTGCACGTGGTCGCGCTGCACGTCGAAGATACCTTCCATGCGCTTGGAGTTGGAGAAGGTCGGCGGATCAATGAAGATCAGGTCGAACTCATCGCGGCTCGCCTCCAGCCAGGCCATCACGTCACCCTGCTCCAGGCGGTTCTTGTCGGAGAAGCCGTTGAGGGACAAGTTGCGACGTGCCCAGTCCAGGTAGGTTTTGGACAGATCGACACTGGTGGTGCTGCGCGCGCCGCCCTTGGCCGCGTGCACACTGGCGGTGGCGGTGTAGCAATACAGATTGAGGAAGCGCTTGCCGGCCGCTTCTTTCTGGATACGCAGACGCATCGGGCGGTGGTCGAGGAACAGGCCGGTGTCCAGGTAGTCGGTGAGGTTGACCAGCAGCTTCACGCCGCCTTCGCTGACCTCAGTGAACTTGCCTTGGGCGCTCTGCCGCTCGTACTGCTTGGTGCCGCTTTGACGCTCGCGGCGCTTGACCACCACGCGGCTCTTGTCGATGTTCAGCGCCTGGGGAATCGCGGCCAGCGCATCGAACATGCGCGCGGAAGCTTTTTCCGGGTCGATGGACTTCGGCGCGGCGTATTCCTGCACGTGGACCCAATCGTGATACAGGTCGATGGCCATGGAGTATTCCGGCATGTCGGCATCGTACACGCGGTAGCAATCCACACCTTCGCGCTTGGCCCACTTGCCCAGTAGCTTGAGGTTCTTTTGCAAGCGGTTGGCAAACATCTGCCCGCCTTCACTCAGGCGCGCCTGCTCGACCACCGGGGCCGGAGCGGGTTTGATCGGGTTACCGTTCTTGTTGTACTGGCGCTCTTGCGGCTCGGCCGGGGCCTGGTCGTAGGCAGCTTGCTCACGTTCGGCCTGGCGCTGTTCCGGGGTGCGACGCTCGCCGGTGACAAACTGATCCGGGTTGACCTTGATCAGCAGCAATTTGCACGGCAACGCACCGTTCCAGAACGAATACTGCTTGTGGCTACGGATGCCCATGCGCTTGCCCAGATCCGGCGCGCCGGTGAACACCGCGGCTTCCCAGCCCATGCACGCCTGGCGCAGACGCTCGCCGAGGTTCTGGTAGAGGTACAACAGGCTGGCTTCGTCACCCAGGCGCTCGCCATACGGCGGGTTGCAGATGACCAGGCCTTTCTGGTTCTGGTCCGGGCGCGGCTCGAAGGTGCCGACTTCGCCCTGGTACACCTTGATCCAGTGGCTCAGGCCTGCACGCTCAATGTTGTTGCGCGCAGGCTGGATCAGCCGCGGATCGGCTTCGTAGCCACGGATCCACAGTGGCGGCTTGTTCATGCCGATGGCGGCGCGTTCAGCGGCCTCGGCATGCAGTTTCTTCCACAGGGCCGGGACGTGACCGAGCCAGGTGGTGAACCCCCACAGCTCGCGGTTCAGGTTGGGGGCCATGTCAGCAGCGATCATTGCGCCTTCCACCAGGAAGGTGCCCACGCCGCACATCGGGTCGCTCAGCGCGCCGCCTTCAGCGGCGATGCGCGGCCAGCCGGCACGGATCAGGATCGCGGCCGCCAGGTTTTCCTTCAACGGTGCCGCACCCTGCTGCAGGCGATAACCGCGCTGGTGCAGGCTGTGGCCGGACAGGTCCAGGGACAGGATGGCTTCGCCACGGTCCAGGCGCAGGTGGATGCGCAGGTCCGGGTTGATCTTGTCGATGGACGGGCGCTCGCCGGTCGGGGTGCGCAGCTTGTCGACAATCGCATCCTTGACCTTCAGCGCGCCGAAGTGGGTGTTGTCGATGCCCGAACCGTGGCCGCTGAATTCAACCGCCAGGGTGCCGTCGGGGACCATGTGGTCGGCCCACTCGATATCCAGCACGCCGTGGTAGAGGTCTTCGGCGTCCTTCATCGGGAAGCGCTTGAGCACCAGCAGCACGCGGTTGGCCAGGCGTGACCAGAGGCACAGGCGGTAGGCGGTTTCCATGTCGGCCATGCCGCGCACGGCCGAGGTGTGCTCGCGGGCTTCCTCAAGGCCAAGCCCGACGGCTTCCTCGATCAGCAGGCCTTCGAGGCCCTTGGGGCAGGTGAGGAAGAGTTCAAAACGGTCCGACATGGGGCATTCCAGGCTTTTCAGCAATAAATGAACGGGCGACGCATCGCCGGCTCGGTTTTCAATCAAGCACTTTTCTTGAAGAGTGCTCGCGTGGCACGAATGTGCCGTCCCACCCCGGCTGCCGGGCCTTAGGGCCTTTAGTGACGGGGCAGATAAACAATTGGCTGTAACAAAAAGAAATATTCCGACCCTTCGTCGAATAATAACTGACTGCAACGGGCGGACATTCTCACTAAAGGATTAAACCCATCCTCTATGCAGGGTGCATCATAGCTGGCTTTGCCCAATAAAAGGGGCGAAAAACCATCCCAGCTTATGGCTATAGCATCGTTATCGTTACGTGCTTATGACAAAACGATCATTGAATCCATGTGACCTATTGGTTAGAACTCAACACAGGTTGGCGCCGTAACGACGCCGACACATCGGCTCGCCACGCCGGCAGCGAGCCCACCAACGGCAGAAAAACTCTGCCCGGCCTCGGACGAGGCCGAAGGATATCAAGACAGTCAACAAGTGAGGGAAACACCCTATGAGAAGACTTAAGCGTGATCCGTTGGAAAGAGCATTTTTACGCGGATATCAATATGGCGTTCATGGCAAATCCCGTGAGCTTTGCCCATTTACTCTACCGTCGGTACGCCAAGCCTGGATCAACGGCTGGCGAGAAGGACGCGGCGACAACTGGGACGGTATGACTGGCACTGCGGGAATCCACAGACTCAACGAACTTCACGCCGTCGGCTAATCAAGGGCAATTAATTCCGACACCACCTTTGGATTTGTAACGACTTACCATGCACGCCCCATCCGGGCGGCGGGCTTCGGCCCAGGGGGCTCCTTTTCAGGGGCCCTTTTTAATGGGTCGCTTTCAGGCTTTTGGCAATGCTGCGATGGCATCTACCGACTGGCGAATCAGCGCCGGGCCTTTGTAGATGAAGCCGGAATACAACTGCACCAGGCTTGCGCCCGCGGCAATCTTCTCGGCCGCATGCTTGCCTTCGGTGATACCGCCGACCGCGATGATCGGCAAGCGCCCGGCCAACTCCGCAGCCAGCACCTTGACGATATGGGTGCTCTTGTCACGCACCGGCGCGCCCGACAGGCCGCCCGCTTCGTCGCCATGGGCCAGGCCTTCGACACCTACGCGGCTGAGGGTGGTGTTGGTCGCGATGACTGCGTCCATCCCCGAGTCCACCAGGGCCTGGGCCACCAGCACGGTTTCCTCGTCGCTCATGTCCGGCGCGATCTTGATCGCCAGCGGCACGCGCTTGCCATGGCGCACGGCCAGGTCTTCCTGGCGCTGGCGCAAGGCTTCGAGCAGTTGCTTGAGGGAGTCACCGAATTGCAGGCTGCGCAGGCCCGGGGTGTTGGGCGAGCTGACGTTGACCGTAACATAGCTGGCTTGGGCGTAGACCTTGTCCAGGCAGATCAGGTAATCGTCCACGGCGCGCTCAACCGGCGTATCGAAGTTCTTGCCGATATTGATGCCCAGGATGCCCTTGTATTTGGCGGCCTGAACCCGCGACAGCAAGTGATCGACGCCCAGGTTGTTGAAGCCCATGCGATTGATGATCGCCTCGGCTTCCGGCAGGCGGAAGATACGTGGCTTGGGGTTACCCGGCTGCGGGCGCGGGGTCACGGTACCGATTTCAACGAAACCGAAACCCAACTGCGCAAACCCATCGATGGCCGCACCGTTCTTATCCAGGCCAGCCGCCAGGCCGACCGGGTTGGGGAAGTCGAGCCCCATCACCGAGACAGGCATGTTTGCCGGTGACTTGCATACCAGGCCATTGAGCCCCAGGCGGCCACCGGCACCGATCAGGTCCAGGGACAGATCGTGGGAGGTTTCCGGGGAGAGTTTGAACAACAGCTGGCGGGCCAGGGTATACATGGGCGGGCTAGACTCGGATGGCGGCGAAAGGTGACGGCGATTATAGCCGGGGTCACGGGTAGCGCGCGAGGCGTGAACCTCAATCGTCAGTGGCGGTGCGCTACCAACTGCTCGTAATACGCCCAGATTTTCTGGGCATACTGCATGCGCAACGCCTGACGCGCAGGCCCGGAACCCGGGCCTGCGTTGTAGGAGCCTATCGCCGTCCAGTTGTAGCCAAAGCGCTGGATGAACTCGGCGAGAATCGAAGCCCCTACCTCTACCGACAGGCAAGGCTCATTGAGCAACCGCTCCTCGGTAATACCTCGCTCGAGCAGGCGCGGCAAATGGCTGCTGTTGATCTGCATCAGGCCGATGTCCCGAGTACCATTACGGTTCGCACTGTTTATCGCCTGCGCACGAAAGCCCGACTCCACCGCAGCGATCGCCTGCAGCAGTTCGGGCTCGATGTCGTAGCGGCTGGCCGCCTCCTCCCAGCAATAGGCCAGCGCCTGATTGCCGGTCATCATCACCCCCAACACCAAGCCCTTGCTCCAGAACCTAACCACGGGTTACCGCTCCATGGCGGGTCTGGCCGCATGCCGAGCACACATCTGCCATGCGGCCCGACACATCGCCCTCGACCTTTACCGGGCAGATGAACCGGTACCCTCGACCATAAATCGTCTTGATAAACCCCTTGTCGGTGGCAAGGTACTTGCGCAGTGAGTAAATGCAGCGTGTCAGCGACTCTTCGGCGACTTCCCCTTGCGGCCAAGCCAGCTCCAGCAAGCGATCCTTGGTCATCAACACACCACCGGACATCAGCAACAATCGCAGCACCAGCCCTTCCTTGGGCGGCAACTGAACATCCGCGTCTTCACCAGTCAGGCGACCATCGTCGTGCAGGGTCCAACGCGCAAACACCAGGGAAGTCGTCGTCCCTCCATCATCCATGACAGCCATGATTACCTCGGCATCCGACTACTGACATTGAAGTCCTCATTTGCATTACGGGTTCAAGTGCCCCTGTCACGACTATAAAAACCTGCCTCAGGGCTCACGCTAGGACAAAGCGCAGACATCCCGCGTTTTTTGGAACCACGCTGTAAGACGTTTCTCTACCCATCAGCATCAGGTAGCCATGCGTGGTAAACCTCGTGCAGCTCAACCCCCAACCGGTCTTCCAACTGCACCAACTCACCCAAGGCCAGTAATTGCCCGTTAACCCGAACCTCCACGCAATGGATTATCTCCGGCATCAACGGCAACACCTTGCCGGGCGCAAACGCTGCCAGGCGCCGGCGGCTGATCAATTGTTCCTGAAGAAGAATTTCCAGATGCATCGGCTAACACCTTGTTCACGGTGAGACATCGCGCTCAGGCCGTACAAACGCACGTTGAACGCGCTCGTATTGTGCTGCTGTCAAAGGCGGCGGCCCTGCCCCCCCACCCGGCCCCAGCGCCTCGCTGCCCACGGCCCTGGCCTGAATCACAAACAGACGCACTTGATCCGGGCGAGCAGCCGCCCGCCCTTCTGCCTCTCGTTGAAACGCGCCCAGCCACAGACGCCTGCCCTGGGGCACACGCACCACACTGTTGACCCCCACCTGCGCCACCGCCGTGTTTTTTTCACGCCGACCCTTCTCACTCCTCTGGTGCCCCTCCTCAATCTCAAGGCGCATTTCGATCTGGTTAGCTTCGGAAAAACGCGGCAGTACGCTGACCTGAGTGCCATAGCGCACAGGTTTCCAGTCAATTCGGTCGTTTCCCGGGGGCGGTAGATAAAAGGTATGGCTATCCTGAAACACCGCCGGAACGTTCTCCTGAGTGAGAATCACGGGCAGTGTCACCACCTTCGCCCGTCGACGACGCTCCAATGCAGCGATCCTGGCCATCACGCGGTTGTCATCCCGAGGCGCAAAGATTCGCGTGGTCGACGTCTTGGCGTCTTCGTCCCTGCCCAGGCCCAGCTTCTCCAGTTCAGTGCGCTCCACATCCACCAGCCACAGCGACACTTCGATCGGTCGCTTGGGTATGTCGAGTTCCGCCACCAGTTTCTGGATGAAACTCACCTGGGCCGGCTTGCCCTTGATCAGCAGGCTGTTGCTGTCCGGGTAGGCGATCACACCAAGGCTCTTGTCGGACAGCAACCCCTTGTGCTCGCTGGCCAGCAGGGTCTTGATCATCGACGCCATCCCCGGCACGGTTACCGGGTTGTCACGTGTGCCGTACTGACGGTCCGCCACATCGGTGTTGAGCACTTGAACCACACCAAAGGCTTGCGCGCCCACACGCAAGTCGGCTCTTTGCCGGTCCATCAATTGGGCCAGGCGCATCACTTGGTCGACGTAATTCGGTGGGCCGGACACATAGAAAGTGCGCGCTCCACTTTCACGCAGGGGGTGGCGTGACTCATCGAGGCCCGAGCGGCGCATGAGGCCACGCAACTTGTCGACGGTAATATGCCGCAAGGTCACCGCAGAGCTCTTTGCCTCGTCGGCATCGTAGATATGCAGCGCTTGCCCGTCGCCGTGCCAGATCAACCCCTGTTCGAGCGCAAGCGCTTCCAGCGCCTGTTGCGGCGCATCGAAATCCAGCGCAGTGCTGAGACGTTTGCGCGCCACCGCCTGACTGACAACGATGGGCACCCCCAGCGGCTCCGACAGCGCAGTGAACACGGTATACAGGCTTTCATCCCGAACCTGGTGAAGCTCGGCCCCAGCCAGCGCACTTACCAGCCACAGCCCGGCAAACCACAGCCAACGGTGGAACCGGAGGCGGGGCATCGTTAAAAGGGATTCGGCGTGCACCGTGAGGGTTCCTGGGCAGTCTGGCGTTGAGAAAGCGGCAATACTGAAAGCCCGCCCGGTTTCAATCTTGATGGAAAGTTGACGGCCAGTCGGGCCTCACCGCCCGTGGCATGTGCCTTGCTATGAACTCTGCATCAGAGCACGCGCCAACGGCGGAGCGCGCTACGGACAAAGGCGTCGTTACCCGCATTGGCTTACATCGCCATCTGAGGGAACGACGCTTTTTTTTTGAAAGAAAAGGTAGGTGTTGATGAACGATTCGGTCGGCAACAGCCCGATGAACGACCCGCTGGCCTGGGTCAACGGCAGTGATGCCCCGGAAAAGAGCAGCCTTGACCTGGGTTTCATGGCCCTGAGCGACTGCGCCTCGATGGTCGTAGCGGCCACCCAGGGCTTCGCTCAACCCTACGGCCTGACCCTGAACCTCAAGCGCCAATCGTCCTGGGCCAACCTGCGCGACAAACTGGTCAGCGGCGAACTGGACGCCGCCCACAGCCTGTACGGGCTGATCTATGCCGTGCACCTGGGCATCGGCGGTGTCGCGCCCACCGACATGGCCGTGCTGATGGGGCTCAACCAGAACGGCCAGAGCATCAACCTGTCCCACGGTTTGCAGCAACAAGGGGTGGTCACTCCTGAGGCACTGGACCGCCACGTGCACCAAAGCCGAACAAAACTGACCTTCGCCCAGACCTTTCCCACAGGTACTCACGCCATGTGGCTCTATTACTGGCTGGCGAGCCAAGGTATTCACCCTTTGCAGGATGTGGACAGCGTGGTGGTCCCGCCGCCGCAAATGGTTGCGCACCTGCAAGCCGGACGCATCGACGGGTTTTGTGTCGGTGAGCCCTGGTGCGCCAGCGCGGTCAAGCAGAACCAAGGGTTTACCCTGGCGACCAGCCAGGCGATCTGGCCGGATCACCCGGAAAAAGTCCTCGGCTGCACCCGTGCGTTCGTCGACCAGTACCCCAATACCGCGCGCGTGCTGGTGATGGCGATCCTGGAGGCCAGCCGGTTTATCGAAGAAAGCACCGAAAACCGCCGCTCCACCGCGCAATTGCTCAGTGGCCGCGAGTACCTCGACGCTCCGCTCGACTGCATCGAACCGCGCCTGCTGGGAGCCTATGACGATGGCCTGGGCAATCAATGGCAGGACCCCCACGCCCTGCGTTTTTTCGCTGATGGTGCGGTGAACCTGCCCTACTTGTCCGACGGCATGTGGTTCATGACCCAGTTCCGGCGTTGGGGCCTGTTGCGTGAGGACCCCGACTACCTGAGCGTTGCCCGCCAGGTGCAGCAACTGGCGCTGTATCGCCAGGCGGCAGGTGCGCTGGGGCTCCCGGTGAAAGCCCAGGACATGCGCAGCAGCCAACTGATCGACGGCAAAGTCTGGGACGGTTCCAACCCCACCGAGTATGCCCGCAGCTTCCGCCTGCATGCCCTGGCCGATGATTCCAACCGCCAGGCCTTGCGCTGACAGGAGAACCCCCATGCTGCGAATCCTGTTGATCAATGACACCCCGCGCAAGGTCGGCCGCCTCAGGACGGCGCTGATCGAGGCCGGCTTTGACGTCATCGATGAGTCAGGCCTGACCATCGACCTGCCCGCACGCGTCGAAACGGTGCGCCCGGACGTGATCCTGATCGATACCGAGTCACCGGGCCGTGATGTGATGGAGCAGGTGGTATTGGTCAGTCGCGACCAACCCCGGCCCATCGTGATGTTTACCGACGAACATGACCCGAACGTAATGCGCCAGGCGATCAAGTCCGGCGTCAGCGCCTACATCGTCGAAGGCATCCAGGCCCAGCGCCTGCAGCCGATCCTCGATGTGGCCATGGCGCGCTTCGAAAGCGACCAGGCCTTGCGCGCCCAGCTCCAGGCGCGTGACCAGCAATTGGCCGAGCGCAAGCGCATCGAGCTGGCCAAGGGCATGCTGATGAAAATGAAGGCCTGCAACGAAGAAGAGGCCTACACCCTGATGCGCCGCCAGGCCATGAGCCGCCAGCAAAAGCTGATCCAGGTGGCGGAGCAGATTATCGCCATGAGCGAGCTGCTCGGCTGATCTGGCTCAGCTCTTGCTAAGTATTGCGCACAGGTAGCCAACGGCGGTTGCCCCTCCCCGACAAAGACGTCGCACACCCGGTTTGCCTTCACAAACCCGGTGGCGGCGTTTTTTCGTTTTGGCCTTCTTACAAGACTCCCAACCGTTGAGGTGCGTGATGAAATCAAGCTTCTGGAAATCCGGGCACACCCCGACCCTGTTTGCCGCATTCCTGTATTTCGACCTGAGCTTCATGGTCTGGTACCTGCTGGGGCCACTGGCGGTACAGATTGCCGCCGACCTGCACCTGACCACCCAACAACGCGGCCTGGTGGTGGCGACGCCGATCCTGGCGGGCGCGGTACTGCGCTTCCTGATGGGCATGCTGGCGGACAAGCTGTCGCCCAAGACCGCCGGGCTGATTGGCCAAGTGATTGTGATCTGTGCCCTGTTCGGCGCCTGGAAGCTGGGCATCCACAGTTACGAACAAGCGCTGCTGCTGGGGCTGTTCCTGGGCATGGCCGGTGCATCCTTTGCTGTTGCGTTGCCACTGGCCTCCCAGTGGTATCCGGCGGAACACCAAGGCAAAGCCATGGGGATCGCGGGTGCGGGCAACTCCGGCACGGTGTTCGCCGCGTTGCTGGCGCCTGTGTTGGCGGCCGCCTTTGGCTGGAGCAATGTGTTCGGCTTCGCTTTGATTCCGCTGGTACTGACGCTGATCGTGTTTGCCTGGCTGGCGCGCAATGCGCCTGAACGGCCAAAAGCCAAATCCATGGCCGACTACTTCAAGGCCCTGGGCGACCGTGACAGCTGGTGGTTCATGTTTTTCTACAGCGTGACCTTCGGCGGCTTTATCGGCCTGGCAAGTGCCCTGCCCGGTTACTTCAACGACCAGTACGGCCTGAGCCCGGTGACCGCCGGCTACTACACCGCGGCCTGCGTGTTCGGCGGCAGCCTGATGCGCCCACTGGGCGGCGCGCTGGCGGACCGGTTCGGCGGGATTCGTACGTTGCTGGGCATGTACAGCGTGGCGGCGATCTGCATCGCAGCAGTGGGTTTCAACCTGCCAAGCTCTTATGCGGCGCTGGCCCTGTTCGTCTGCACCATGCTTGGCCTGGGCGCCGGTAACGGCGCGGTGTTCCAACTGGTGCCGCAGCGTTTCCACCGTGAGATCGGCGTGATGACCGGCCTGATCGGCATGGCCGGCGGCATTGGCGGTTTCGCCCTGGCGGCGGGTATGGGGGCGATCAAGCAAAGCACCGGCAGCTATCAGATGGCGCTGTGGCTGTTCGCCAGCCTGGGCGTATTGGCCTGGTTCGGCCTGCATGGCGTGAAACGTCGCTGGAGAACCACCTGGGGCTCGGCCGCCGTGACGGCTGCGCGGGTCTGATGAGCCTGCAACTGAGCATCGCCCAGGCCAGTGCCATCGGCCCTCGGGCGGAAAACCAGGACGCGCTGCGGGTGGTGACCCCCGTGGCCGAACTGGCGGCGAGCAAAGGCTACTTGTGCGCCATCGCCGATGGAGTGAGCCAGTGCGCCGACGGCGGCCTGGCCGCCCGCTCGACCTTGCAGGCGCTGGCCCTGGATTACTACGCCACGCCGCAGACCTGGAGCGTGGCCCAGGCTCTGGAGCGTTTGCTGCTGGCCCAGAATCGCTGGCTGCAGGCCAATGGCGGTGGTCAGCCGTTGCTGACCACCCTGAGTGCCCTGGTGTTTCGCGGCCAGCGCTTCACCCTGGCGCATGTCGGCGATTGCCGGGCGTATCGCTGGCTGGATGGGGAACTGCAACGCATCAGTGAGGATCACGTGTGGGAGCAGCCGGGCATGCAGCATGTACTCAAGCGTGCCCTCGGCCTGGATCAACACCTGGTGGTGGATTTTCTCGACGGCCAGTTGCGCGAAGGCGAATGTTTCCTCCTGCTCAGTGACGGTGTGTGGGCAACCCTGGGCGATCACAGCATCCGTTCGATTCTGCGCGAGCAAACCGACCTGGAGCGGGCAGTCAACACCCTGGTGAACGCCGCGCACCTGGCGGGCAGCCAGGACAATGCCAGTGCCCTGCTCGTCCGCGTCGACGCCCTTGGCGCAGCCACCCTCGGCGATGCCCTGGTGCAGTTGCAGCAGTGGCCGCTGCCACCCCCGCTGAAAGCCGGGCAACACTTTGAAGGCTGGCAGGTGCAAAGCGTATTGGCGCAAAGCCGACAGTCATTGTTGTACCGGGTGTGGGATGCCCAGCAGCAACCCTGGCTGCTGAAAACCCTGCCGCTGAGCCGCGATGATGACGGCGATGCCGGCCAGGCCTTGCTCGCGGAAGAATGGTTTCTACGGCGAGTCGCCGGCCGGGCGTTTCCTGAAGTCCATGCCGCCAGCGGGCGCCAGCATCTGTACTACGTGATGCGGGAATACCCCGGCCAGACCCTGGCCGAACTGTTCCAGCAGCACGGACCATTGCCCCTGGCGCAATGGCAGTCGATCGCCGAGCGCTTGCTGCGGGCGGTGGGCATGTTGCACCGGCGACAGATCCTGCACCGCGATATCAAGCCGGAAAACCTGATGCTGGGGGATGATGGCGAACTGCGTGTGCTGGATTTCGGCCTGGCGTACTGCCCAGGCCTGTCGGAAGACCGCGCCCATGCGCTGCCGGGCACGCCAAGCTTTATCGCGCCCGAGGCGTTCAGTGGCGACCGGCCTACGGCCCAGCAGGATTTATACAGTGTCGGTGTCAGCCTCTATTACCTGCTGACCGGGCACTACCCCTACGGTGAAATCGAAGCCTTCCAACGGCCCCGGTTCAACCAGCCCGTCAGCGCCAGTCGCTACCGCCCCGATCTGCCGGATTGGCTGCCCCTGAGCCTCGAACGGGCAGTGGCGGCCCAACCGGCGCATCGTTACGAAACTGCCGAAGAATGGTTGCGAGTGCTGGAACAGGCGGACCGACAGGAACTGAGCATCCGCCCCAAGCCCTTGCTGGAGCGTGAACCCTTGAAGGTCTGGCGCACTCTGGCGCTGCTTTCGTTGTTGATCAACCTGGTGCTGTTGTACGCACTCTTTCACCGCTGACGTCATCCCTGGACGAGGAACAATTTATGAACGCAAAAGTCTGGCTGGTGGGCGCAGGCCCCGGTGACCCGGAGCTGTTGACCCTCAAGGCGGTACGCGCCTTGCGTGAGGCCGATGTGGTGCTGATCGATGACCTGGTCAACCAGGCAGTACTGGAACACTGCGTCGGAGCGCAGGTGATCACCGTGGGTAAACGCGGTGGCTGTCGCTCGACCCCGCAGGACTTTATCCATCGCCTGATGCTGCGCTATGCACGCCAGGGCAAATGCGTGGTGCGGCTCAAGGGCGGTGACCCGTGCATTTTCGGGCGCGGCGGTGAGGAAGCCATGTGGCTGCGTGAAAGGGGCGTGGAGGTAGAGTTGGTCAACGGGATCACGGCGGGGCTGGCGGGCGCGACAAATTGTGCAGTTCCGCTGACGCTGCGCGGAGTGAGCCGTGGCGTGACCCTGGTGACGGCGCATACCCAGGACGACAGCAGCCTGAATTGGCGGGCCCTGGCCGAGGGCGGGACTACCTTGGTGGTGTACATGGGCGTGGCGAAGCTGGAGGAGATTCGCCAACAATTGCTGGACGGCGGGATGGCGGCGGATATGCCGGTGGCGATGATCGAAAACGCATCGCTGCCTCAGCAACGGGAATGCCGCAGTGAACTGTCACGAATGTATGCAGATGCGCAGGCATTTGCCTTGAAAAGCCCGGCCATCCTGGTAATTGGCCATGTCGCAGCCCCAGGACAAGTCGCTTGCCTCGCTCAAGCCGCCAGCGCCTGAGACAAATTACAGGCGAAAAAAAAGCCCGGCCTGAGCCGGGCTTTTTTCTACCACTCAGTAATTACTGAGCTTGAGCTTCAACCGACGCTTCTACGCGACGGTTAACAGCACGACCAGCTTCAGTTGCGTTGTCAGCAACTGGGCGGGATTCGCCGTAACCTACTGCGGTGATACGGCTAGGAGCAACGCCGTCTTTAACCAGGACTTGCTTAACAGCGTCAGCACGACGCTGGGACAGCTTCTGGTTGTAAGCGTCTGGACCTACGGAGTCAGTGTGACCAGCAACTTCTACGTTGGTAGCTGGGTACTGAGCCATGAAGTCGGCCAGGTTTTTCACGTCGCCGTAGCTGTTAGGCTTAACAACCGACTTGTCGAAGTCGAACTTAACGTCCAGCTCAACACGTACAACCTGAGCAACTGGAGCTTCTGGCTCTGGAGTTGGCTCTGGAGCTGGTGCTGGGGTAGGAGCTGGAGCAGCTGCGCCAGCGTTACCGCCGAAGTTCACGCCCAGGCCGACCAGTGCGGAGTAGTCCCACTTGCCGTTGTCCAGACCGTAGTCAGCTTCAACACCGGCACGAGCGTACAGGTTGTTGGTGAAGTAGTACTTCACGCCAGTACCAACGGTAGCGAAGGTAGTCTGGTCGCGACCGCTGTGGCCGTCAGCCTGAACGTTGGTACGGCTCTGGTGGCCGAAACCGCCTTCTACGTATGGACGCAGGCTGTCTACGCCAGCTTGACCGAAGTGATACTGGGCAACCAGGCTGCCGGTATCGCCTTTGATCTTCTGGTTACCAGTACCGTCGTTCGAACGGGTGTGGTTGGTCTTGTCGTAGGACAGGTTCAAGGACAGGTCGTCGGTCAGGAAGTAACCGATGCGAGCGCCAGGATTGAAGCCGTCTTCGATGTGCTTGACGCTATCGTTGTACTGCTTCTTGTAGAACAGCTCGCCTTCAACTGCGCCTTGGCCTTGTGCCAGAACGCCGAAAGAAGTAGCGGCAATAAGAGAACCAATGGCCAAGCCCAAGGTGTTTTTCAGTTTCATCCGTTAAATCCCCATCTGGTGATTGTAAAGCAGTCCCACAAACCGGGGGACAACTCGGCGACAAGTCTAACAGAACTTGCCTACACGTAAGAGATATTTGCCACGCACTAAGTTTCAGTCTCGCCCGCAAATTTCTCACGTAATTTATCAAGAGCACGTTTGTAACGCATTTTTGTAGCACTCAAACCCATGTGCATGATGTCAGCGATTTCCTGGAATTCCAGCTCTGCGACAAATCGTAGCACCAGAATTTCCCGGTCAATCGGGTTCACATACACCAACCAGCGGTCAAGTCCGCCCTTCTCCTCGGGTGCCGGCGCCTTTTCTTCAGACGCCTCCTCAAGGGGGTCAAGACTCAACGCGTCCATCAAGCGACGCTTGCGCCGTTCCTTCCGATACTGCGTGATGCACTCGTTGTACGTGATGCTGTACAGCCATGTCTTGAACTTCGATTTGCCCTCGAAGTTCTTCAGCCCGTACAGCACCTTGAGCATCACTTCCTGACAGACATCGTCCGCATCTCTATCGTTCCCTAAATACCTTGAACAAACGTTGAACAGAGTGCGTTGATATCTGCGCATCAATTCTTCGTACGCGCGAGTTACGTGAAACAGCTCCGTGTGCGAGCGCGCGACCAACTCCTCATCAGAGAGCTCACGGGGGTCATAGCGCGTGGACAGCGTTTGGGCTTTATTCAAAACAAGTCGTGCCGACAGTCAGGTCAATGTCCGCCACAGCCCGATCAGCCGGGTTCGCGGCGGCGTACATTAGCAGGGTTTGCCGGGTTAGCGGCTACTGACCTGCTGTTCCAGGAGAATCCGATTGGACAACGACACCAGATCGCCGTCATCGGTCAGCACCGTCGTCTTGACTGTGCCGATCTCCTCGATTTGCCCTTCGACCTCGCCCACACGCACCTGTTGCCCTACCTGATACAGCTCACGCACATAGATTCCCGCAAGAATCTGGCCGGCAATTTCCCGGCTTCCCAAGCCCATGGCCAGCGCAACGGCCAGACCAACGGTAATCAAAACGATCACAATCACATGGTTGAGCAGGTCAGTCTTGACCTCCAACTGGCTGATCGCGACCGAAATACTGATGATGATCACCAGGCCCTGGGCAATTCGCCCCAGGCCGGCAGCATAGTCCAACCCCACGCCTTCGGCGGCGCCGCGCACCAGCCCATTGGCCAGTTGCGCCAGCAAAACGCCTACCAGCAGCACCAGCGCGCCGCCGAAAACCTTCGGCAAATACAGCGCCAGCATGTCGAGCGTAGCTGAAACTCGCTCAAGTCCAAGGGATTGAGCCGCAGAAACCAGGAAAATCAGCAAAACAAACCAATAAACGATCTTGCCGATCAATGTCGAGATCGGCACTTGCAGCCCGGCACGTCCCAACAGCTTGGTCAGGCCGGTGCCCGCCATCAGGCGGTCGAGGCCCAGTTTCGCGAGCAGTTTGGACAGCAGGGTGTCGAGCAGCTTGGCCACGACAAAGCCCAGCAGCACCAGCACCAAGGCACCAAACAGGTTGGGAATGAAATTCGCCACCTTGGTCCACAATGCGGTCATCGCGGTGACCAGGCTCTGGGTCCAGAGATCAAGTTCCATATTCAATCAGCCTTATCAGCAGTGCGAGCAAGAGGTTTACAACGGGAAACCGGTGAGACATGGGCCGAACCGTTGTTCAGGGCCATCATCAACGCCGGCACCCAGCGCCCGAGCAGACCGAACAGATCACCCGCGCCTACCTGACGGTTGGCGGTTTTCAGCACGCGGCCCAGGCAGGCATCGTCGTCCCGGTTGGACGGCGAAGCATTGAGCATGTCACGCAAAGACTGTTCGAACGGATCGTGCATAAGGACCTCTCGCAAGTGATTTAAAAGACGAGGGTTAAATTCTTGGGGTCACATAGGACCCTTCCTACGTTCAGCTCATATTCAGGTCAAACCCAGCGTAATCGTCGAAAAAGCCACCATTGTCCAAGCGCCACCGAGACCATCAACAGGCACGCAATCATGAATCCATAGGGGCTGGCAGAGAATGGAATCCCGCCCACATTGATACCCAGCAAGCCGGTGAGAAAACTCATCGGCAGGAAGATCCCGGTGATGATTCCGAAGCGGTACATGGTGCGGTTCATACGCACGCTCAAACGCCGGTCTTCGGCCTCCAGCACAAGCCCCACGCGCTCTCGGGTCAATTCGAGCTCTTCCAGATAACGGGTGAGGCTGTTGTTCAATTCGTTCCAATAGTCGGCATCGTCGTCACAGAACCACGGCAATTTGATGCGCGTGAGCTGGGCAAAAATATCCCGCTGCGGCGCCAGGAATCGCTTGAGCCCGGCCGCCCGTCGACGGATCTGCAAAACGCTGCCATGTTCCGGGGTATACCGTTCGTCGGTATCGAGTTTTTCTTCCTCTATGTCGACGATTTCGGACAGGTCGGAGACCAGATCCTGCACTTTATTGGTGAGGTACTGAGCCATATAAAGGATGAGTTCAGAGGCGGTCTTCGGCCCCTTGCCGTCCGCCAATTGCACCAGCAGTTCGTCGGTGGCGCGCAACGGGCGCAACCGCAGGGAAATCACCCGGCTGGCCGCAGCAAAGATGCGCACCGAGACCATGTCCTCCGGTTCAGCACCGGGGTTGAGGTTGACCCCTCGCAAGAACAGCAGCAATTGCGAGTCCGGCAGCGGCAACAGGCGCGGGCGGGTGTTCTCCTCCAGCAACAGGTCACAGGCGAACTCGCTCAGGCCACTGGATTTGCGCAGCCAGGTCTGGGTTTGCGGATGACTGCGATCCCAATGCAGCCACAGGCTTTCCTGGGGCTGCAGTTGCAAGTCGTCGAGCTCTGTCCGTGCAATCGAACGCGCACCGCCTTTACCGTCCAGCACCAGGGCATGCACCAGGCCCCATTGCGCGTTTTCTTCCTCGAACATCCTCACCCCGTCGGTTATTGCAGTTTATTCAGGCATTTTCAGCGGGCTGGGCGACACGATCACGCCGTTGTTGTCGGCATAGATGTACTCGCCCGGACGGAACGTCACCCCGGCAAAGGTGACCACCACGTTCAAGTCGCCGATGCCACGCTTGTCGGTCTTCATCGGGTGGCTGGCCAGGGCCTGCACGCCCAGGTCGGTCTGGGCAATGACGTCGACATCGCGGATGCAGCCGTAGATCACCAGCCCTTCCCAGCCGTTTCTCGCGGCCTTCTCGGCGATCATGTCACCCAGCAGCGCACGGCGCAGGGAACCGCCACCGTCAACCACCAGCACCTTGCCGGCGCCAGGCTGGTCTGCCTGTTCCTTGACCAGAGAGTTATCTTCGAAGCATTTGATGGTGACAATCTCGCCACCGAAGGAATCTCGGCCGCCGAAGTTGCTGAACATCGGCTCAAGCACCTGCACCAGCTCCGGGTACGCGTCGCACAGGTCGGGGGTCACGTAATGGTTCATTGAACAATTCCTTTCCGTCAAAGAAGCGTCTTTCAAAAGAAGCGCCAGCCCAAGCAGGTGCGAAACATCCCATCCACTTCGCCGCAACGCAATAGCCACTGCGCGACTGAATATGACCAGAAGCGTTTAACGCGTCATATCTTAGCCGCAACCACACACGAGTGAAACGCCCTTGGCAGAGCCCTGCCCTCAACCCGTGGCCAGCACCTCGGGCTGCACGCCGAACAAGGGTGTGAGCGGGTCGTTCAGCCATTGCACCACCAGCGGCCACACTTCGGCCTGGGCAGCTTTGCTGACGAGCATTTCAACGTGCCCGAAATCTTCGGTAAACCCTTGCTGGCGGCCCAGGCACAGGTATTGACGGTGCTCGGAGCCGACCTGCTCGAACAGCTTGCGACACGCCCAGTCAGGGTCCTGATGGTCGCCGGCGGCACTGACCGCCAACAACGGCACATCCACGTCTGCCAGGCCTTTCCACCAGTCGTTCTTGCCTTCGCCAAAGCGGCCAAACAGGCCGTTCCAGCGCATGGCTTCGATCATCACACCTGCCGGCTCGTCCTCCGGGCCACGCTTGAGGCGCGAGCCAGACACTTCGCCGAAGCGTTTCAAGAGCAAGCGCCCCGTCCACTCCACCGGTGGCAGTTTCAACGGCCAGTGGGTGCGGCTGACCTGGCAGCCAAACAACGCTACAGAAGCCACGGCTGGCGCGCCAAGGTGCTTCCCGCCAAGCGCTGCAGCCAGGCTGGTGCCGCCCAGGGAATGGCCGATCCAGTGGGGAACCTGCCCGCTTTGCTCGCGCACAAACGCGCCAATGGCCGGCAAGTCGTAGCGCGCATAGTCAGCGACGCGGTTGCGTGCGTAGTCATGATTGCGCTTGGACAAACCATGACCACGCATTTCCGGGATCCACACATCAAACCCCTGACGGGCCAGGTAAGCCCCCAGGCCGATGCCTTTGGGCGAATACCAGAAGCGCCGATTGGAAAAACTGCCATGCAATAAAATAACCGCAATGCCCCGGTTTTCCGGGACATCGGCCAGGCCCAGACGGGTAACCGCCAGCTCGACGGTGCCGTCGGGGCTGTTACCGGGTTTGAGGCGGTAAACATCTTCACTCAGGTCGCCACGACGTTCAGCGCTGATCAGGGCGACGGGAAACAGTTTGCTGCTGCTTTGCATAATGCTCTTGCACAAAAAAGGGCGGCGTCCGGAAGGAGTTCCGCCCTGCACAGATAAGAATGCCGGTCACCCTTATCGGGTGACCGGCACTTTTGACATGACGATCTTAGGCGGACGCTTGGCCTTCCGCCAGGAAGAACCAGGTTTCCAGCACGGAATCGGGGTTCAACGAGACACTTTCGATGCCCTGTTCCATCAGCCATTTGGCCAGGTCAGGATGGTCGGAAGGGCCTTGGCCGCAGATGCCGATGTACTTGCCGGCCTTGTTACAGGCCTGGATGGCATTGGCCAGCAGCTTCTTGACCGCAGGGTTTCGCTCGTCGAACAGGTGGGCGATGATCCCGGAATCGCGGTCCAGGCCCAGGGTCAGCTGGGTCAGGTCGTTGGAGCCGATGGAGAAACCGTCGAAGAACTCCAGGAACTCTTCGGCCAGGATGGCGTTGGACGGCAATTCGCACATCATGATCACGCGCAGGCCGTTTTCGCCACGGGACAGGCCGTTTTCCGCCAGCAAGTCCACCACCTGGCTCGCTTCGCCCAGGGTGCGCACGAACGGCACCATGATCTCGACGTTGGTCAGGCCCATCTCGTTGCGCACGCGTTTGAGGGCGCGGCATTCGAGTTCGAAGCAATCACGGAACGCTTCGCTGATGTAACGCGAGGCGCCACGGAAGCCCAACATCGGGTTTTCTTCTTCCGGCTCGTAGAGCTTGCCACCGATCAGGTTGGCGTATTCGTTGGACTTGAAGTCCGACAGACGCACGATGACCTTTTTCGGGTAGAACGCCGCCGCCAGGGTGCTGATGCCTTCCACCAGCTTCTCGACATAGAAGCCCACCGGGTCGTTGTAGCCGGCGATGCGCTTGTCGACGCTTTCCTTGATGTCCAGCGGCAGGCCGTCATAGTTCAACAGGGCCTTGGGGTGCACGCCGATCATGCGGTTGATGATGAATTCCAGGCGGGCCAGGCCCACACCGGCATTCGGCAATTGCGCGAAGTCGAAGGCACGGTCAGGGTTGCCGACGTTCATCATGATCTTGAACGGCAGGTCCGGCATAGCGTCGATGGAGTTCTGCTTGATGTCGAAGCCCAGTTCACCTTCGAAGATGAAACCGGTGTCGCCTTCGGCGCAGGACACGGTCACGCCCTGGCCGTCCTTGAGCAGTTGGGTGGCGTTGCCGCAACCGACTACCGCAGGGATCCCCAGTTCACGGGCGATGATCGCCGCGTGGCAGGTACGCCCGCCACGGTTGGTGACGATGGCGCTCGCGCGTTTCATCACCGGTTCCCAGTCCGGGTCGGTCATGTCGGAGACCAGTACGTCACCTGGCTGGACCTTGTCCATCTCGGACACGTCCTTGATGATCCGCACCTTGCCGGCGCCGATGCGCTGGCCGATGGCACGGCCTTCCACCAGCACGGTGCCGGTTTCTTTGAGCAGGTAGCGCTCCATGACATTGGCCGACGTGCGGCTTTTCACGGTTTCCGGACGGGCTTGCACGATGTACAGCTTGCCGTCGTCACCGTCCTTGGCCCACTCGATGTCCATCGGGCACTTGTAGTGCTTTTCGATGATCATCGCTTGCTTGGCCAGCTCGCTGACTTCAGCGTCGGTCAGGCAGAAACGCGCGCGTTCGGCCTTGTCGACTTCAACGGTTTTCACCGAACGACCGGCCTTGGCCTCGTCGCCGTAGATCATCTTGATAGCCTTGCTACCCAGGTTACGGCGCAGGATGGCCGGGCGGCCCGCTTCGAGGGTGCCCTTGTGTACGTAGAATTCGTCGGGGTTGACCGCGCCCTGTACGACGGTTTCACCCAGGCCGTAGGCGCCGGTGATGAACACCACGTCACGGAAGCCCGATTCGGTATCGAGGGTGAACATCACGCCGGCAGTGCCGGTTTCCGAACGCACCATGCGCTGCACACCGGCAGACAAGGCCACCAGCTTGTGGTCGAAACCCTGGTGCACACGGTAGGAAATCGCGCGATCGTTGAACAGCGAGGCGAACACTTCCTTGGCTGCGCGGATAACGTTTTCCACGCCGCGAATATTCAGAAAGGTCTCTTGCTGGCCGGCGAAGGAGGCGTCCGGCAGGTCTTCGGCGGTGGCCGAGGAGCGCACGGCGACGGCCATGTCCGGGTTGCCGGCCGACAGGGTGGCGAAGGCGGTACGGATCTCTTCGTTGAGCTTCTCGGGGAACTCGGCTTCCATGATCCATTGGCGGATCTGGGCGCCGGTCTTGGCCAGGGCATTGACGTCATCGACGTCCAGGGCGTCCAGCGCGGCGTGGATCTGAGCGTTGAGGCCGCTCAGTTCGAGGAAATCGCGGTAAGCCTGGGCCGTGGTGGCGAAACCACCGGGCACCGACACACCTGCGCCTGCAAGATTACTGATCATCTCGCCGAGGGATGCGTTCTTGCCCCCCACGTGCTCTACATCATGGACGCCGAGCTTATCGAGGGAAACTACGTACTCTACCAAGGTGATCTCTCCACTTTCTGTGTTGGAAAAGCTCAGGACGCCGGCTGCTCAGTAGGAGCATTCGCCAGCGCTTGTGGCCTGGACCTGGAAAATAAGTGAGAATGCGGCCCACTGCGGGACGGCAAAATCGCGCCTATCATATCCAAGATTCGCCATCAGCTTAAGGCCCAGGGCTCAAATGAAACGATCTGCTTTCTTTATCTCCGACGGCACCGGCATCACAGCCGAAACACTGGGTCAAAGCCTGCTCGCGCAGTTCGAAAACATTACCTTCGCCAAATTCACGCGGCCGTACATCGACAGCGTGGATAAAGCGCGGGCCATGGTACAACAAATCAATCTGGCGGCTGAAAAAGACGGGTTCCGCCCGATCATTTTCGACACCATCGTCAATCAAGACATCCGTGAGATTCTCGCAACGTCGAATGGTTTCATGATCGATATTTTCTCGACCTTCCTGGCGCCATTGGAGCAGGAGTTGAGTGAACACTCCTCCTATTCGGTCGGAAAGTCCCATTCCATTGGGCACAACTCCAACTATATGGAGCGTATCGAGGCGGTGAACTTCGCCCTCGACAACGACGACGGCGCCCGTACGCACTACTATGACAAGGCCGACCTGATCCTGGTCGGCGTGTCGCGCTGCGGCAAAACGCCCACCTGCCTGTACATGGCCATGCAGTTCGGGATTCGCGCGGCCAATTACCCGCTGACCGAAGACGACATGGAGCACCTGACGCTGCCGGCGGCCCTGCGCGCGCATTCGCACAAGCTGTTCGGGCTGACCATCGATCCGGACCGCCTCACCGCAATCCGCAATGAGCGCAAGCCCAACAGTCGCTATTCGAGCTATGCCCAGTGTGAGTTTGAAGTGCGCGAAGTAGAAAATCTGTTCCGCCGGGAGAATATTGCGCACATCAATTCCACGCATTTCTCGGTGGAAGAGATTTCCGCGAAGATTCTGGTGGAGAAAGGCGTGGAGCGCAGGTTCAAGTAAGGGTGGCGCCTGGACTGGCCTCTTCGCGGGCAAGCCCGCTCCCACAGTTGACCGAGTTCCAGCTCTGGAATGCGGTCAAAATGTGGGAGCTGGCTTGCCTGCGAAGAACGATAACGCGGTGAACCTGCCTACAGCTGAAACCTTCCTCCCCCCTGCCCCAGCGCCGTGGCCAGCGCATCAAACCCCGCCCGCAACAACTGATCATCCCCCGACGTATTGCAGATACTCGCCCGGATAAACTGCGGCACCGCCGTCTGCCCCACGGCAAAGGCCTCGGCGGTGGCGATCAGGTAATTATTCTGCTTGAGCTCGGCCTCGATCTCCGACGCCCGCCATGGCTCCGGCACTTCTATCCAGAAGTGCGGGCTGTTGAGATGGGTGCGGTATTCCAGGCCCGCCAGCAGGTCGCGGACCAGCGCCTTGCGGCGGCTGATCTCGTTGATCTGCTGGCGCAGCAGGTATTCCGCCGTGCCGTTCTCGATCCACTGGGTCGCCAGCTCGAGGGTGACGGGCGTGGCCATCCAGCAGGTCGAACGCAGGGCCGCCGAAATACGGCTGACCAGTGCGGGCGGCGCATGCACATAGCCCACACGCAGCCCGGCGGACACCGCCTTGCTCAGGCTGCTGATCAAAATCGTACGCTCAGGGGCGAAATGGCTGAGGGGCGGCGGCCGATCCTCCACCAGTACACCGTGGGCTTCGTCCTCAAGAATCAGCAGATTGTGTTCGCGACAGACTTTGACCAACGCTTCGCGACGCGCCACCGAGAGCACAGCGGTGGTGGGGTTCTGGATGGTGGGCGTGCAGTACAGCGCTGAAATCCGGTGATTACGACAGACTTCGTCCAGCGCGCTCGGCAGCACGCCTTCTTCGTCCATCTCCAGACCGATCAGCCGGATACCCAGCATGCGCGCGGCGGTGATCAGGCCGGGATAAGTCAGCTGTTCAGTGACCACCGTATCGCCAGCCCGCAACAGTGCCATCATCGAGCAGAGCAAGCCGTGCTGGCCGCCGTTGACGCAGATGACCTGCTCGGGGATCGGATGAAAATCGCGCTGCACCAGCCATTGCGCACCGGCTTCACGGTAGCGCGGCAGACCAGCGTCTGGCGTGTAGGCACTGATGTCCTGGAGGAACTTGGCGTTGGTCGACAGGGTTTGGAAGCTCTGGGCCAGGAACACCGTCTCCTGCCCCGGGATGTGCATGTTGCGGCTCATGTCGAAGTACTGGCGCGGTTCTTCGCTGAAGTTGCGAAAGCCTTCATCGCGCTGGCGCTCCATCCCACGCTTGCGCACGAAGGTACCGTCACCCACCCGCGCCACCACCAGCCCCAGGCGTTCCAGTTCGCCGTAGGCACGGCTGATGGTGCCGATCGTGACGCCAAGATTGTCGGAAAGTACCCGATGGGGCGGCAGTTTTCTTCCTGGCTCAATCAAGCCTTCAAGGATGCCCCGTTCCATGACATCGGACAGTCGCTTGTACTTCACGCCCTGACCGTTGGACAACCCCTCACGCATAATTGACACCATGTCAATATTTGTTTTGACAGCCATCTTTCGCCCTAATAGTGTGCTTTTACGGGTTCAATCGCCGAATTTTACAACTCATTACAAGCTCAATATAGAGTTCAATTCCGGCTCAGGGAAGCAATAAACGATGCCAATGTCCGCCGTTCTCGAAAACACCGCCAAGACCAAAACCCAAAAACAGTGGCTGGCCGGGCTGATCACCAGTGTGATGTTCCTGATCGTGTGCCTGAGTTGGGGCACCACCTGGCTGGGTATCAAGATTGCCGTGGAGAGCGTGCCGCCGCTGACCTCCGCCGGCCTGCGCTTCCTCATCGCCTTCCCGCTGTTCCTGTGTTTTGCCATGGTGCGCCGCGAACCGATCCTGTTTCCCCGCGAGAGTCGCTGGTTCTTCGTGTTCGTGACCCTGTCCTACTTCAGCGTGCCCTACTACCTGCTCAACTACGGCGAGATGCATGTCTCGTCCGGCCTCACCGCGCTGCTGTTCAGTTGCATGCCGGTGTTCATCCTGATTTTCTCCGCGCTGTTCCTGCGCGAACGCATCTACTTTTCCCAGGTGGTCGGTATCGGTATCGGCTTCGGCAGCCTCTACATGATCATCAAGAGCCAGGGTCTGCACCTGGACCACGCCGAGTTCTTCGGGGTACTGGCGATTCTGACCGCCGCGATCATGCATGCCTTGTGCTACGTCATCACCAAGCAGAAAGGCAGCGCCATCAGCGTAATCACCTACAACACCCTGCCCATCGGTATTGCCGGGCTGATGCTGTTCGTCGCCGGGCTGTGGTTTGAAGCGCCGACCTTCGAAGCCATCACCCTACGGTCGTGGGGTGCGCTGTTCTACCTGGGGCTGGTGGCCTCGGTGGGTGGGTTCATCGTGTATTTCATGCTGCTCAAGCGCTTGAGCCCGATCATCCTGTCGTTCGTGTTTATCATCTTCCCGGTGTTCGCGGTGATCATCGGCGCCTGGTACGAAGGCGTGTCGATTTCCCGCGACCTGATGCTCTACTCGGCCATCCTGCTGGCCGGCTTTGCGATCACCAAGTTGCCGGTTGAAAAACTCTTGGCCAAGAAAAATTGACCCTCCTACCACCACGCGAGAGAAACATGGACGTCCTCCGCCCCGAAGCCCTGGAACAGATCTACGCCCACGCCAGCCGCAGCTACCCCGAGGAGTGCTGTGGTTTTGTCTTCGCCGACGGCAGCGTGTACCTGGGCAGCAATATCCAGAACGAGCTGCACCGCAAGAACCCCGAGATGTACCCGCGCAGCGCCGCCAACGGCTACACATTCTCGGTGGCCGACACCCTGCTGCTGAGCAAGGCGTTTCGCAGCGACAACCCGGTGGTGGTGATCTATCACTCCCACCCGGATGTCGGCGCCTATTTCAGCGACGAAGACGAGGACAAGGCGCTGTTCATGGGTGAACCGATCTACCCCGTCAGCTACCTGGTGGTCGACGTTCGCCAGGGCCAGGCCCTCGGTTCCAAGCTGTTTGCCTGGGATGGCAAGCATTTCGCCCTTCAACCTTTCAACGACCTGCACACGGAGTTGTCCATGAACGCTGTCTCTTTCCCCGACATTCTGGTTCGCGTGGCCAAGCTGCCGGAATCGACCCTCGAGGGCGCCGGAACGACATTGCGCGAAGTCATTGAAAACCTCTGCAGCAGCCACCCGCAGTTACGTCCCCACCTGTTCCACGAGAAGAACAACCAGCTCAAGGAACACTTCCTGTTTACCGCCGAGGAAGAGTTAGTGGGCGCCGACGACCCACTACCGGAAAAAGCCCGGATCGAAGTGCTGCTCGCCACGTCGGGCGGCATGGATGTCGACGCACTGAGCAATGAAGAAGTCCAGCGCTACGTGCGCCACATCACCCTGCCCGGCGTCGGCCGCGAAGGCCAGTTGAACCTCAAGAAAGCCAAGGTGCTGATCATCGGCACCGGTGGCCTGGGCTCACCGATCAGCCTGTACCTGGCAGCAGCCGGCGTCGGCACCCTGGGGCTGGTGGACTTCGATGTGGTGGAAAGCAGCAACCTGCAACGCCAGATCGTCCACGGCAACAGCACGCTGGGCATGCCCAAGGTCGAGTCCGCCAAGCAACGTCTGCAAGACCTCAACCGTCATATCCAGATCAATGCCCACGACACCGCCCTGAATGCCGATAACGCCCTGGAACTGGTGGGCGCATACGACCTGGTGATCGACGGCACCGACAATTTCGACACCCGCTACCTGGTCAACGACGCCTGCGTGCAGCTGGGCAAGCCGTTGGTATACGGCGCCATCTACCGCTTCGACGGGCAGATCAGCGTGCTCAACTATAAAGGTGGGCCCTGCTACCGCTGCCTGTTCCCCAGCGCGCCGCCCGCCGAACTGGCGCCCAATTGCAGCGCCGGTGGCGTGATCGGCGTGTTGCCCGGTGTGGTCGGGATGATCCAGGCCACCGAGGCCATCAAGCTGTTGATCGGCATTGGCGAACCGCTGTCTGGCCGCTTGATGCGCTTCGATGCGCTGGCGATGAAGTTCAGCGAGATCCGCTTCAAGCGCCGTGCCGACTGCCCGTGCTGCTCCGAACTGCGCCATAACGAAAGCGTGGCACCGGCTGTCTGTGCAGACGCCATGCCCAGCCGACCGTCCCTGGCCGAGGAGCGCTACATAAAGCCCCGTGTACTCAAGCAATTGCTCGAACACCCGCGCAGCGTCGATGTGTTGCTGGACGTGCGTGATGCCAGCGAACTGGAGGTATGCAAATTGCCAGGTGTGGTGCATATCCCCCTGGCCGAACTGGACGATCAGCTCGACCGCCTCAGCCGGGACAACACCCACTACCTGATCTGCTACGCCGGCACCCGCGCCGAGCAAGCCGCCAGTACCTTGCTGGCGGCGGGTTTCGCCAATACCAAAGTCCTGCAGGGCGGCATGAAGCATTGGGTTCGCGACGTCGAACCCGACATGCCCTTGTATTGAGCCGAGGACTGAATGATGTTGCACAACTCGATTCTCGAGGTGATCGGCCAAACGCCGATCGTGCGCCTGGCGCAGTTCTCCGAAGACCTCGGCATTGAGGTCTACGCCAAGCTCGAATCCCTCAACCCGGGCGGCAGCCACAAGGCGCGCATCGCCCTGGGCATGATCCTCGACGCCGAACGCCGGGGCGTGCTGATCCGTGACTCCGGGCAAACCATCATCGAGCCCAGCGGCGGCAATACCGGTATCGGCCTGGTCATGGCCGGCAATGTGCTGGGCTACAAGGTCGTGCTGGTGATCCCCGACAACTACAGCCCCGAAAAACAGAAGCTGCTGCGCCTGTACGGGGCCAAGGTGGTGCTGTCGGACAGCCGCCTGGGCAACAACTCCCACGGCGAAAAGTGCATGGAATTGCAGCTGGAAAACCCCAGCTACGTGATGCTCAACCAGCAACGCAACGGCGCCAACCCACAGACCCATCGCGACACCACCGCACCGGAAATCCTGCGTGCGTTCGGCGAGCGTCGCGCCGACTACTTTGTCAGCGGAATCGGCACCGGTGGGCATATCACCGGGATTGGCGAAACCTTGAAAGCCGCCTGGCCGGGGCTGCGCGTCATGGGGGTGGAGCCGGAAGAATGCGACCTGCTGAAAAACCAGCATGCGCCGCACCATATCCAGGGCCTGTCGATCGGCCTGATCCCGAGCATCCTCAACCTGGACGTGATCGACGGCATGCTCAAGGTCTCGCGCCAGGACTGCATCGACATGATGAAACGCATCATGCGCACGGATGCCATCAGCCTGGGCTTGTCTTCGGCCGCCAACATGGTGGCCGTCGCCCAACTCGCCCCGGAACTGCCGCCCGAAACGGTGGTGCTGACCATGGTCTACGACAATGCCGACAGCTACCTGCCCAGTTTCGAATAAACGGTCTTCCAACCAATCAGACGACGGGGGTGCCTCAATGGGTGGCTTTATCGACATGCAACAGTTGCACGATGAGTTGCTGACTCACCTCATCAAGACGCTCACGCCGGCACAGATGAAACAGCTGGAGCCGCATCTGGCGCCGCTGGTACAGAATGCCGCCCAGGCGGTGGCCGAGGATTTGATCGCCTACGCCTACCGCGACCCGGCATCCCGTGGGCGCGGTGAGCTGATCCTGGAGTCCTACGCGTCGTTCAAGGCGGTGCTGTATTACCGGCTGGCGCACCTGGTGTGGCATTTCCCCGACCGCACCAACGGCGTCTTCTCGCGTATCGCCCTCAAGCTGAGCAACCAGGGCAAGGTGCTTTCCGGCGCCGAGATCCACCCGGCGGCGCGCATTGGTCGGCGCTTTGTACTGGATCACGGCTACGGCACCGTGATCGGCGAAACGTGTGAGATCGGCAACGACTGCTACATCCTCTGCGGCGTGACCCTGGGCGCCCGTGGCATCGCCAACAACCCCGACGGCAAGCGCCACCCACGCCTGGGCAATAACGTCGAGGTTGGTTCCGGCGCCCGCGTGCTCGGCTATGTACTGATCGGCGACAACGTGTTTATCAGTCCCTCCTGTGTGATCACCCAGGATGTGCCCGCCGGCACCAAAGTGAAGGTGGTGAACCAGATCCAACTGCAAAAAAACGACGAGTCGGACCACAGCAATTACCTCGGCGCCTTCGCCCTGGATGAGCGTCTGCACGTGGTCGGCGAGATCAATGCGAGCCACAAGGTCACGGTGCTGGACGCCGACTTCCATCCCTTGCCCGGGCTGATGCTGGAGCCCACGGTGAAGGAGCGTCACCACCTGCAATTTCGCCTGCACCGCATCGAGTCGGGCAACCCCCTGCCACGCCTGCCGCTGAACCTGAAGGTCTGCGGCCCGGAATTTGAAATCACCCTGCTTTCCCCGCCTGGCTTGAGTGCGATGGTGCGTTCCCTGTTGCAAGCCAGCCCATTGATCGTTGGAGGTTGAACATGTCCGTGCACACCATGGAAACCCTGGCGCTGTTCGACAGCGCGCCCTACCAGAACGCCTTCAGCGCCCGGGTGATTGCCGTCAGCGAACACGGCGTCGCCCTGGAACACACGTTGTTCTACCCCACCGGGGGCGGGCAGCCAGGCGACACGGGGCACCTCACCCTGGCGGACGGTACGCGGGTCGAAGTGACCGGCACAGTGCGCGACCCGGTGCAGCGCTCGATCATCTGGCACCAGGTGGAACACTGCCCCGAGCAATTGACCGCCGGAGTGCAGGTGGACGCCGGCCTCGACTGGGACCGGCGCTACCAGCACATGAAGATGCACACCTGCCTGCACCTGTTGTGCTCGATCATCGACGCGCCGGTCACCGGATGCAGCATCAGCGCAGACAAAGGCCGCCTGGATTTCGACCTGCCGGAAATGACCCTCGACAAAGACCGCATCACCCGCGACCTCAATGCGCTGATCGAACAGGCCCACCCGGTGAAAACCCTGTCGATGCCGGCCACCGAGTACGCCACCCTGCTGCAGATCACCCGCACCCAAGCGGTGGCACCGCCGGTGATTCAGGGTGCGGTGCGGGTGATTGAAATCGCCGGCATCGATATCCAACCGTGCGGCGGCACCCATGTGCTCAACACCGAAGAAATCAGCCGGGTGTTCTGCGAGAAGATCGAGAAGAAGAGCAAACACAACCGCAGAGTCATACTGCGATTCGAGTGAACACGGTGAACTGTGGGAGCCCCCCCCTCCCACATTCATTGGGTTTCCACAGATAAATACAGGGTGTCTGCTAGATCACGAAAAGATCAACAAACCGGTTTACCGGCGTCGCCTCAAGCCGCGCCTGATCTTTGCACAACGCAAAAATCTCGGCGCTGCGCTGCGCGGTAAACCGTGTGGCCAGGTTGGCCTTGAACTTGTCTTCCAATAACGGAATGCCATCCACCCGGCGACGGCGATGGCCGATCGGGTACTCCACCGCCACCTGCTCGGTGCTGCTCCCATCCTTGAAGAACACCTGCACCGCGTTGGCGATGGAACGCTTGTCAGCCTCCAGGTATTCGCGGCTGTAGCGTGGGTCTTCGACGATGACCATTTTGTCCCGCAGCGCGTCGATGATCGGATGGGCGGCGTGGAATTCGTCTTCGTACTGCTCCGCCACCAGATTGCCGAACGCCAACGGCACGGCGGTCATGTATTGCAGGCAATGGTCACGGTCCGCGGCGTTGGCCAGTTGGCCGACCTTGGAAATGATGCGAATCGCCGACTCATGGGTGGTGATGACGATACGTTCGATTTCCTGCAGGCGATCCTTGACCAATGGATGCAAGGTCACCGCCGCTTCGCAGGCTGTTTGCGCGTGGAACTCGGCGGGGAAGCTGATCTTGAACAGCACGTTTTCCATCACATAGGTGCCGTAGGGCTGGGACAGGCTGAACCCGCGCTTGTCCTGCGGCTTGAGCGCCAGGTCCTTGTTGGTGTGGCTGAACAATACGTCGTAGAACCCCCACTGCGGTGCGCTTAATACACCGGGGATGCCCATTTCGCCGCGCATCGCGATATCCGCCAGGCGCACACCCCGGCTGGAGGCATCACCCGCCGCCCAGGATTTGCGCGAACCGGCATTCGGCGCATGCCGGTACGTACGCAACGCCTGCCCATCGACAAATGCGTGGGACAAGGCCGCGAGCAGTTGCTCACGGTTGGCGCCCATCAGCTTGGCGGTCACCGCCGTGGAGGCGACTTTTACCAGCAGCACATGGTCGAGGCCGACACGGTTGAACGAGTTTTCCAGGGCAATCACGCCTTGGATTTCGTGGGCCATGATCATCGCTTCCAGCACCGCGCGCAGGGTCAGCGGTGTGTCACCGTTGGCCACGCGCTTTTGCGACAGGTGGTCGGCCACGGCGAGAATGCCGCCGAGGTTGTCCGACGGGTGGCCCCACTCGGCGGCGAGCCAGGTATCGTTGTAGTCGAGCCAACGTACGATGCAGCCGATGTCCCACGCCGCCTTGACCGGATCCAGCCGGAACGAAGTGCCCGGTACACGAGCGCCGAACGGCACCACCGTGCCCTCGACCACCGGCCCCAGGTGCTTGGTGCACTCCGGGAAACGCAGGGCCAGCAGGCCGCAGCCCAGCGTGTCCATCAGGCAGTTGCGGGCGGTGTCCAATGCGGCCTGGGAATCGATCCGGTAAGTGAGGACATAGTCGGCGATGTCCTGCAGGACCTGGTCGTACTCGGGACGGTTGTTCTGGTCGACGTTGGCGCTCATGGCAGTACTCCAAAAAGGGGTTGGGGTCAGTCCTCGGGCTCACGGTTATTGAGGGCAGATCTAAGGTGTCCGCCTTGGAATAAAGATCACCTGTGGGAGGGGGCTTGCCCCCGATGGCAGTGGATCGGTGGATGAATCTGTCGACTGGAACACCGCTATCGGGGGCAAGCCCCCTCCCACATTGGATAGAGGAGGACCTTTAGAAAGCATCGCCGGGGATGCGTACGAAGCCTTCCATCAGCACTCGGGCGCTGCGGCTCATGATGGCTTTTTTTACCACCCATTCGCCCTCCACCTGGGTGGCTTCAGCGCCGACGCGCAAGGTACCGGACGGATGCCCGAAGCGCACCGCGTTGCGCTCAATACCGCCCGCCGCCAAGTTGACCAACGTCCCGGAAATCGCCGCCGCCGTGCCGATTGCCACCGCCGCCGTGCCCATCATCGCGTGGTGCAACTTGCCCATGGACAGCGCACGCACCAGCAGGTCCACATCACCCGCCTTGATCGCCTTGCCACTGGACGCCACGTAGTCGGCCGGCTTGGCCACAAACGCCACCTTCGGCGTGTGTTGGCGTTGGGCGGCTTCGTCCAGGTGCTGGATCAGGCCCATGCGCAACGCGCCATAAGCCCGCACGGTCTCGAACATTGCCAGGGCTTTCGGGTCGCTGTTGATCGCGCCTTGCAGCTCGGTGCCGGTGTAGCCGAGGTCTTCGGCGTTGATAAAGATGGTCGGGATACCGGCGTTGATCAGCGTTGCCTTGAAGGTGCCGACGCCAGGCACTTCCAGGTCGTCCACCAGGTTGCCGGTGGGGAACATCGAACCACCGCCGCCCTCTTCATCCGCTGCCGGGTCCATGAATTCCAACTGCACTTCGGCGGCCGGAAAGGTCACGCCATCCAGTTCGAAGTCGCCAGTTTCCTGTACCGCGCCGTCAGTGATCGGCACGTGGGCAATGATGGTCTTGCCGATGTTGGCTTGCCAGATACGCACCACAGCCACGCCGTTGTGGGGCAGGCGTGCCGGATCGACCAGGCCGGCGCTGATGGCAAAGGAACCGACCGCCGCCGACAGGTTGCCGCAGTTGCCGCTCCAATCAACGAAGGGTTTGTCGATGGAGACCTGGCCGAACAGGTAATCCACGTCATGATCGGCGCGAGTGCTTTTGGCCAGGATCACGGTTTTGCTGGTGCTCGAGGTGGCGCCGCCCATGCCGTCGATTTGCTTGTCGTAGGGGTCGGGGCTGCCGATTACCCGTAACAGCAAGGCGTCACGCGCAGCCCCCGGCACCTGCGCCGGTTCGGGCAGGTCCGTGAGGCTGAAAAACACACCCTTGCTGGTGCCGCCACGCATGTAGGTGGCAGGGATCTTGATTTGCGCTACGTGTGCCATGGTGTCCTCTCAGGCTGTCGCCGCCGATTCCAGGAAGTCCTGGGCAAAACGCTGCAACACGCCGCCCGCCTCGTAGATCGACACTTCTTCGGCGGTGTCGAGGCGGCAGGTCACCGGCACCTCGACACGTTCGCCATTCTTGCGGTTGATCACCAGGGTCAACTGCGCGCGCGGAGTGCGCGCACCGACCACGTCATAGGTCTCGCTGCCATCAATCTTCAGGGTGTGGCGGTCGGTGCCCGGCAGGAACTCCAGCGGCAGCACGCCCATGCCCACCAGGTTGGTGCGATGGATGCGCTCGAACCCTTCGGCGGCAATCGCCTCCACACCGGCCAGGCGCACGCCCTTGGCCGCCCAGTCGCGGGACGAGCCCTGGCCGTAGTCGGCGCCGGCAATGATGATCAGCGGCTGCTTACGCTCCATGTAGGTCTCGATGGCTTCCCACATCCGCGTGACCTGGCCTTCCGGCTCGATGCGCGCCAGGGAACCCTGCTTGACCTTGCCGTTTTCCACCACCATTTCGTTGAACAGTTTCGGGTTGGCGAAGGTTGCGCGCTGCGCGGTCAAGTGGTCGCCACGGTGGGTCGCGTAGGAGTTGAAGTCGACTTCCGGCAGGCCCATTTTCGCCAGGTATTCGCCGGCGGCGCTGTCGAGCATGATCGCGTTGGACGGCGACAAGTGGTCGGTGGTGATGTTGTCCGGCAGCACCGCCAATGGGCGCATGCCCTTGAGCGGACGGGCACCGGCCAGGGCGCCTTCCCAGTACGGCGGACGGCGGATGTAGGTGCTTTGCGGGCGCCAGTCGTACAGCGGCGCGACTTTCGGGCCGGTGTCTTCGTGGATGGCGAACATCGGGATGTAGACCTGGCGGAACTGCTCCGGCTTGACCGAGGCCTTGACCACTGCGTCGATCTCTTCGTCGCTCGGCCAGATGTCCTGCAGGCGGATTTCCTTGCCGTTGGCGTCGAGGCCGAGCACGTCTTTTTCGATGTCGAAGCGGATGGTGCCGGCAATCGCGTACGCCACCACCAGCGGTGGCGACGCGAGGAATGCTTGCTTGGCGTAGGGGTGGATTCGCCCGTCGAAGTTGCGGTTGCCCGACAGCACAGCGGTGGCGTACAGGTCGCGGTCGATGATTTCCTGCTGGATCACCGGGTCGAGTGCGCCGGACATGCCGTTGCAGGTGGTGCAGGCGAACGCCACCACGCCGAAGCCGAGCTTTTCCAGCTCATGGCCCAGGCCGGCTTCTTCCAGGTACATGGCCACGGTTTTCGAGCCGGGTGCCAGGGACGATTTGACCCACGGCTTGCGCGTCAGCCCCAGCTTGTTGGCGTTGCGCGCCAGCAGGCCTGCGGCGATCACGTTGCGCGGGTTGCTGGTGTTGGTGCAACTGGTGATGGCGGCGATGATCACCGCGCCGTCAGGCATTTGGCCGGGCACTTCGTCCCACTGGCCGGAAATACCCTTGGACGCCAGATCGCTGGTCGCTAAACGAGCATGCGGGTTGCTCGGCCCGGCCATGTTGCGCACGACGCTGGACAGATCGAAGGTCAGCCCACGCTCGTACTGCGCGCCCTTGAGGTCATCGGCCCACAGACCGGTGTGGCGAGCATATTGCTCCACCAGGGTGACTTGCTCGTCTTCACGGCCGGTGAGTTTCAGGTAGGCGATGGTCTGCTGGTCGATGTAGAACATCGCCGCGGTCGCGCCGTATTCCGGGGCCATGTTGGAGATGGTTGCACGGTCGCCAAGGGTCAGTGCCGAGGCGCCTTCGCCGAAGAACTCCAGCCAGGCGCCGACCACCTTCTGTTGACGCAGGAACTCGGTCAGCGCCAGCACCATGTCGGTGGCGGTGATGCCGGGTTGCAGCTTGCCCGTCAGTTCAACGCCGACGCTTTCCGGCAGGCGCATCCACGAGGCGCGACCGAGCATCACGCTCTCGGCTTCCAGGCCGCCGACACCGATGGCGATCACGCCCAGGGCATCCACGTGGGGTGTGTGGCTGTCGGTGCCAACGCAGGTATCGGGGAAGGCCACGCCGTCGCGCACCTGGATCACCGGGGACATTTTCTCCAGGTTGATCTGGTGCATGATGCCGTTGCCGGGCGGGATCACGTCGACGTTCTTGAAGGCCTTCTTGGTCCACTCGATGAAGTGGAAACGGTCTTCGTTGCGACGGTCTTCGATGGCGCGGTTTTTCTCGAATGCGTCCGGGTCGAAACCGCCGGCTTCGACGGCCAGGGAGTGGTCGACGATCAGTTGGGTCGGCACCACCGGGTTGACCTGGGCCGGGTCACCGCCTTGCAGGGCGATGGCATCACGCAGGCCGGCGAGGTCGACCAGGGCGGTCTGGCCGAGGATGTCGTGGCAGACGACGCGGGCCGGGAACCATGGGAAATCGAGGTCACGCTTGCGTTCGATCAACTGGCTCAGGGATGCATTGAGGGTGGCCGGGTCACAACGGCGCACGAGGTTTTCCGCAAGCACGCGGGAGGTGTACGGCAAGGTGGCGTAGGCACCGGGGGTGATTGCCTCGACAGCCGCGCGGGCGTCGAAGAAATCCAGGCGGCTGCCGGGGAGCGGTTTGCGAAATTCAGTGTTCATCGTCAGGACTCGGTCACGGTGATAACAAAGGGAGGACCTGCACCGATCCAGAATTGAAATGCGGTCAAATGTGGGAGGGGGCTTGCCCCCGATGGCGGTGGGTCTGTGCCAGCTGCATCAACTGACAGACTGCAATCGGGGGCAAGCCCCCTCCCACATTTGATCCGGTTAACAATTCGGGATGGTCGGCATTCCCATTCAGCGACGTTCGATTGGCACGAACTTGCGCTGCTCAACGCCGGTGTATTCGGCGCTTGGACGGATGATGCGGTTGTTGGCGCGCTGTTCGAACACATGCGCCGCCCAGCCCGTCAGGCGCGAGCACACGAAGATCGGGGTGAACAGCTTGGTCGGGATGCCCATGAAGTGGTACGCCGAGGCGTGGTAGAAGTCGGCGTTGGGGAACAGCTTCTTCTGTTCCCACATGGTCTTGTCGATGGCTTCGGAGACCGGGAACAGCACCTTGTCGCCCACCTCGTCCGCAAGCTTTTTCGACCAGCCCTTGATCACTTCATTACGCGGGTCGCTGTCTTTGTAGATCGCGTGGCCGAAGCCCATGATCTTGTCCTTGCGCGCCAGCATGCCGAGGGTGCCTTCGACCGCTTCTTCAGCCGACGAGAAACGCTCGATCATCTCCATCGCCGCCTCGTTGGCGCCGCCGTGCAGCGGGCCGCGCAGCGAGCCGATGGCGGCGGTGACGCAGGAATACAGGTCGGACAGGGTCGAGGCACACACCCGGGCGGTGAACGTCGAGGCGTTGAATTCGTGTTCCGCGTAGAGGATCAGCGACACGTTCATCACCTTGACGTGCAACTCGCTGGGCTTCTTGCCGTGCAGCAGGTGCAGGAAGTGGCCGCCGATGCTCGGCTCGTCGGTCACGCAGTCGATGCGCTTGCCGTCGTGGCTGAAGCGGTACCAGTAGCACATGATTGCCGGGAACGCGGCGAGCAGGCGGTCGGTAACGTCGCGCTGCACGCTGAAGTCTTTTTCCGGCTCGATATTGCCGAGGAAGGAGCAACCGGTGCGCATCACGTCCATCGGGTGCGCATCGGCGGGGATGCGCTCCAGCACTTCCTTCAGCGCTTGCGGCAGGTCGCGCAGCTTGCCCAGCTTGGCGCTGTAGGCGGCCAACTCGGTCTTGGTCGGCAGCTCGCCGTACAGCAGCAGGTAGGCGACTTCTTCAAATTGCGCATCAGCAGCCAGTTCGCGCACGTCGTAGCCGCGATAGGTCAGGCCGGCACCGGCCTGGCCCACGGTGGACAATGCGGTCTGCCCGGCCACCTGGCCACGCAGGCCGGCCCCACTCAATACTTTTGCTTCAGCCATGTCTGTTCTCCAATCTTGAATTTATTTGGGAGTGCGCCGGGTTATTTTTTCGCGGCAAACAGCGCGTCGAGCTTCTGCTCGAAGGTGTGGTAGTCGATGCGATCGTAAAGCTCCATGCGGGTCTGCATGGTGTCGATCACGTTCTGTTGGGTGCCGTCGCGACGGATCGCGGTGTAGACGTTCTCGGCGGCCTTGTTCATGGCGCGGAAAGCCGAGAGCGGGTACAGCACGATGGAAACATCGGCAGATTTCAACTGTTCGGTGGTGTACAGCGGCGTGGCGCCGAACTCGGTGATGTTGGCCAGGATCGGTGCCTTCACGCGGGAGGCGAACAGTTTGTACATCTCCAGCTCGGTGATGGCTTCCGGGAAGACCATGTCGGCGCCGGCCTCGATGCAGGCGGCGGCACGTTCCAGCGCGGATTCCAGGCCTTCGACCGCCAGCGCATCGGTACGCGCCATGATCACGAAGCTGTCATCGGTGCGCGCATCCACGGCGGCCTTGATACGGTCGACCATTTCCTGCTGGGACACGATTTCCTTGTTCGGGCGATGACCGCAACGCTTGGCGCCGACCTGATCTTCGATATGGATAGCCGCCGCGCCAAACTTGATCATCGACTTGACGGTGCGCGCCACGTTGAACGCCGAGGAGCCGAAGCCGGTGTCCACATCCACCAGCAACGGCAGGTCGCACACGTCGGTGATGCGGCGTACGTCGGTCAGTACGTCGTCCAGGCCGGTGATGCCCAGGTCCGGCACACCCAGGGAGCCAGCCGCCACCCCGCCACCCGACAGGTAGATCGCCTTGAACCCGGCACGCTTGGCCAGCAGTGCGTGGTTGGCGTTGATTGCGCCGACCACCTGCAGCGGGTGTTCACTGGCGACCGCGTCACGGAAACGCTGGCCTGGAGTCGTCTTGTTATTGGAACTCATCATTCACCTCGTGATGGGGGAGTGCCGTCCGGGAAGTGACGGGCAATATTGCGTTTGGATGCGCCGATATGCCGGCGCATCAACAGTTCGGCCAGTTCACCGTCGCGATCGGCAATCGCGTCAAGAATGCGGTGGTGCTCGGCAAAGGCCTGGCGTGGACGATTGGGGGTGGCGGAAAACTGGATGCGGTACATGCGCACCAATTGGTACAGCTCGCCGCAGAGCATCTGCGTCAGGGTGCGGTTACCAGCGCCCTGGATGATTCGGTAGTGGAAGTCGAAGTCGCCCTCCTGCTGGTAATAGCCGAGGCCGGCCTGGAAGGCTTCGTCGCGTTCATGGGTGTGCAGCACCTGGCGCAGTTCTTCGATTTCCGCGTCGGTCATGCGCTCGGCGGCCAGGCGACAGGCCATGCCTTCGAGGGATTCGCGGATTTCGTAGAGTTCGATCAGTTCGTCGTGGCTCAGCGACACCACCCGGGCGCCAACGTGGGGCACGCGCACCAGCAGGCGCTGGCCTTCCAGGCGGTGGATCGCCTCACGCAGCGGGCCACGGCTGATGCCGTAGGTGCGCGCCAGCTCTGGCTCGGAGATCTTGCTGCCGGGCGCGATCTCCCCCTTGACGATGGCGGCCTGGATACGTCGGAAGACGTTCTCGGACATGGTCTGTGAATCGTCTTGCGCCACCACTGGGGATTCCAGCTGATCCAGCATATTGTCGACACCTTTAAAAGCAATGCCGCAAAAACTAGCCAATCAGCCCAGGATAGTCAAAGAATAAATCCATATTGTCGACAATCGTCTAATAACCAGGGTTGCACCCAATAGGGGCATGGCCGCCTGCCAGCGCTGGCGCCAAAAAAGCATCATGTTAGAATGCCCGGCACTTTTGCCTGACATCATTGGATGAAACGGCGTACGAGGGAGTTTGCGCAGCAATGCCAGTCGCCTTGAATTGAACATCGCACTGCCGCCTCGGGATCTATGAGACTCAAACCCTTCCTTCTATTAATGTGCCTGTTAACCGCACCCGGCCTCGGCGCTGCCGCCGAGAAGACCGTCTATGGCCTCAACGAATACGCCCAACTGGCCGGTATCGACCTGGAAGTCGCGGCCAAACTGGATACCGGGGCCAAGACCGCCTCGCTCAGTGCCCGTGATATCAAGCGCTTCAAGCGCAACGGCGAATCCTGGGTGCGCTTCTACCTAGCCATCGACACCGCCCATTCCCATCCCATCGAGCGTCCCCTGGCCCGCGTCAGCAAGATCAAGCGCCGCGCCGGTGACTACGACCCCGATGAGGACAAGAACTACACCGCCCGTCCGGTGATTGCCCTGGATATCTGCATGGGCACTGCTTTACGCAGCATCGAAGTGAACTTGACTGACCGCAGCGCATTCCAATACCCGCTGCTGATCGGCTCCGAAGCGCTGAAACGCTTTGATGCGCTGGTCGACCCCAGTCTTAAATACGCAGCAGGCAAACCCGCCTGCGCCGCCGACGCTCATACCGCCGAGTAAACCGAATGCGCTCTCTGACCCTGCACCTGAAGATCCTGATCACCATCCTGGTGGTTTTGGGTATTTCGGTCACCGCTTATCAGATCTTCGTGCTGGGGATCCCCGTCACCGAGGACGCCACCGACGACTTGTGGAACATCGACGCCAAGGTCGAATTCGTCGCCAACCCGAAAGACCCGGTGAAGATCCAGATGTTCGTGCCGCCCTTGAGCCGCGACTTCGTCAGCCTCAACGAAAGCTTCATCTCGAATAACTATGGGGTGAGCGTCAACCGCATCGACGGCAACCGTAAGGTCACCTGGTCGGCCCGCCGCGCCAAGGGCAACCAGACCCTGTATTACCGCCTGGTGCTGACCAAGCGCTACAGC
The DNA here is from genome assembly GCF_059133265.1 of Pseudomonas sp. FBCC-B1565. Classification (NCBI taxonomy): domain Bacteria; kingdom Pseudomonadati; phylum Pseudomonadota; class Gammaproteobacteria; order Pseudomonadales; family Pseudomonadaceae; genus Pseudomonas; species Pseudomonas sp. FBCC-B1565. Next base: position 1,620,448 of record NZ_CP101438.1, on the reverse strand, counting down.
GGCGAAAAAGTCAAAGTGAAGGGCCCCACGTTCCGCGACAGCATTGCCGTGGAAGGCCCGGAAAAAATCGCCGCCGAAGCGCTGCTGGCACCGATCCGCCAGCACTCGGCCGACGTCGAGACGTTTATCACCGAAGCGATCAAGCGCACCAACAACCTCAACGACGACAACGTGAAGCTGCTGCTGGCGGGAGACCCGTCGACGCCGCACAAAGCCAAGATCGTCGAATTGCTGCTGTCCATCGCCCATGTGCCGGTGGAAAAAGTCCACACCATCCGCCTGGTCGCCGACCAGCCGCAAACCCCGGAGCTGTGGCTGCGCAGCTTCAACGGCAATGACTGGTTGTACTTCAACCCGGAAACCGGCGAACAGGGCCTGCCCGCCGACCGCCTGCTGTGGTGGACCGGTGATGAAAACCTGATCACCGTCGACGGCGGCAAGAAGGCCATGGTGACCTTCAGCCTGAACAACAGCGAGATGAACGCGATTCGCCTGGCCAAGTTGACCGACGAGAACACCGACGCCAACTTCCTCGAATACTCGCTGTACGGCTTGCCGCTGCAAACCCAGCAGACCTTCATGATCATGGTGATGATCCCGATCGGCGTCCTGGTGATCCTGATCCTGCGCAACCTGATCGGCCTGCAGACATTAGGCACGTTCACCCCGGTGCTGATCGCCCTGGCGTTCCGCGAGACGCAACTGGGCTTCGGGATTGTGCTGTTCACGATTATCACGGCGCTGGGGCTGTCGCTCAGGTCGTACCTGGAACACCTGAAATTGCAGATGCTGCCGAGACTTTCGGTGGTGCTGACCTTCGTGGTGGTGCTGATTGCGGCCATCAGCCTGTTCAGCCATAAATTGGGGCTGGAGCGCGGGCTGTCGGTGGCGCTGTTCCCGATGGTGATTCTGACCATGACCATCGAACGCCTGTCGATCACCTGGGAAGAACGCGGCGCCAACCATGCGCTGAAAGTGGCGATTGGTACGCTGTTCGCGGCGTCCCTGGCACACCTGATCATGAGCGTGCCGGAACTGATCTACTTCGTGTTCACCTTCCCGGCGATCCTGCTGATCCTGGTGGGTTTCATGCTGGCCATGGGGCGTTATCGCGGTTACCGCCTGACCGAGTTGGTGCGTTTCAAGGCCTTCTTGAAGGCTGACCAGTAATGTTCGGCTTCTGGAAGACCTGGAAAGCCCTGGAAGCGCGCGGGATCATGGGCATCAACCGGCGTAACGCCGACTACGTGCTCAAGTACAACAAGCGCAGCCTTTACCCGATCGTGGATGACAAGATCATCACCAAGGAACGCGCGTTGGCGGCCGGCATCCACGTGCCGGAAATGTACGGGGTGATCAGCACCGAGAAGGAAATCGACAAGCTCGACGAGATCATCGGTGGGCGCAGCGACTTCGTGATCAAGCCGGCCCAGGGCGCTGGCGGTGACGGCATCCTGGTGGTCGCCGACCGCTTTGAAGGACGCTACCGCACGGTGTCCGGCAAGATCATCAGCCATGAAGAAATCGAGCATCAGATTTCTAGCATCCTCACCGGCCTGTACTCCCTGGGCGGCCACCGTGATCGTGCGTTGATCGAGTACCGCGTGGTGCCCGACCAGATCTTCAAGAGCATCAGCTACGAAGGCGTGCCGGACATCCGCATCATCGTGCTGATGGGCTACCCGGTGATGGCCATGCTGCGCTTGCCGACCCGCCAGTCGGGCGGCAAGGCCAACCTGCACCAGGGTGCCATTGGCGTGGGTGTGGACCTTGCCACCGGCCTGACCCTGCGCGGCACCTGGCTGAACAACATCATTACCAAACACCCCGACACCACCAATGCGGTGGATGGCGTGCAATTGCCCAACTGGGATGGGTTCATGAAGCTCGCCGCCGGCTGCTATGAGTTATGCGGGCTGGGCTATATCGGCGTGGACATGGTGCTGGACCAGGAGAAAGGCCCTTTGATCCTGGAGCTGAATGCGCGGCCTGGGCTGAATATCCAGATTGCCAATGACTGCGGTTTGACCCTGCGTACCCATGCAGTGGAAGCGCGGTTGGAGGAGCTGAACGCCGCTGGCGTGACGGAAACGCCGGAGGAGCGGGTGAAGTTCGTTCAAGAAATGTTTGGGCATATTCCACCGGTTGAAGGCTAAATGCTGACCTGCTCTGTACACCCGCTGCCCTATCGAGCCAACCCCGCCGAGTATTTCGCGGCGATTCGCCATGCGCCTGGCGCGGTGCTGCTGGACAGCGGCCGGCCGGCGGCTGAGCGTGGCCGGTATGACCTGCTGAGTGCCTGGCCGAACGTCACGTTGACAGTATCGCCCGATGAAAGCGGTGGCGAGTTCTTGCAACGTTTGCGGAAAAATCTCACGCAGCTAGGTGAAGCAAATCTGCCCGCCGGGTATGAGCTGCCGTTTGCCGGTGGACTGATCGGCTACCTGAGCTATGACTTTGGTCGGCATCTGGAGCAAATGCCGCATCTGGCAACGGACGACCTGCACCTGCCGGATGCGCGCTTTGGCCTGTATGCCTGGGCGTTTACCAGTGATCACCAGGCGCAGACCAGCCAGTTGGTGTTCCATCCCACCCTGGCCGAGCACGAACGGCAGCGGTTGATCGCGTTGTTCAGCCATGACGTTGCCGACACATCGGCGACGTTCAAACTCCAGGGCCCCATGACGCCGGACCTCACCGCCGAGGCTTACCGTCAGGCCATTGTGCGTATCCAGGATTACATCCAGGCCGGAGACTGTTACCAGGTCAACTTCGCCCAGCGTTTCCGCGCGCCGTGCAGCGGTGATCCATGGGTCGCTTACTGCGCCCTGCGCGAAGCCTGCCCGACGCCGTTCTCCGGATTCCAGAGCCTGCCGGACGAGGGTGCGGTGCTGAGCCTGTCGCCAGAGCGTTTCGTGCACATCAGCAAACGCCAGGTCGAAACCCGCCCGATCAAAGGCACCCGCCCACGCGGCCTGACGCCTCAGGAAGACGCGGCCAACGCCGCCGAACTGCTGGCCAGCCCCAAGGACCGCGCCGAAAACCTGATGATTGTCGACCTGCTGCGCAACGACCTCGGTCGCACCTGCCGCACCGGCTCGGTCAGCGTGCCGGAGTTGTTCAGCCTGGAAAGCTATCCCAACGTGCACCACTTGGTGAGCAGCGTCATCGGCGAGCTGGCCGACGGCAAGGACGCGCTCGACCTGATCGCCGGCAGCTTCCCAGGCGGCTCCATCACCGGCGCGCCGAAGATCCGCGCGATGCAGATCATCGACGAGCTGGAGCCGACTCGCCGTGGGTTGTACTGCGGCTCGCTGGTGTATCTGGATGTGCGCGGCGAAATGGACAGTTCCATCGCCATTCGCAGTTTGCTGGTGAAGGATGGCCAGGTTTGTTGCTGGGGCGGCGGCGGGATTGTCGCGGACTCGGAATGGGAGGCGGAGTACCAGGAGTCGCTGACGAAGGTGCGGGTGTTGTTGGAGACACTGGACGGTTTGTAGTGACTGGGCTGGCCTCTTCGCGGGCAAGCCCGCTCCCACATTTGACTGCATTCTCATGATGGAACTCGGTCAAGTGTGGGAGCTGGCTTGCCTGCGAAGAGGCCATCAGCCGCGCTGAAAGCCTTACAGGCTCAACGACCGATTCGAGGCCTTGATGAACTCTTTCTTCAAATCCTCAAACGTATGCACCGCCGGGAACTGCGGGAATTCGCGGATCACGTTTTCCGGCGCATGGAACAGAATCCCACGGTCGGCTTCGCCCAGCATGGTGGTGTCGTTGTAGGAGTCGCCGGCGGCGATCACGCGGTAGTAGAGGGTCTTGAAGGCCAATACCGACTGGCGCTTCGGATCTTTCTGGCGCAGTTGGTAACTCACCACACGGTCAGTTTCGTCGGTAATCAGCCGGTGGCACAGCAGGGTCGGGAAACCCAGCTGACGCATCAGCGGCTGGGAGAATTCGTAGAAGGTGTCGGACAGGATCACCACCTGGAAGCGCTCGCGCAGCCAGTTGACGAACTCGACGGCGCCATCCAGCGGTTTGAGGGTGGCGATCACTGCCTGGATGTCGGCGAGCTTGAGCCCGTGCTCGTCGAGGATGCGCAGGCGCTGCTTCATCAGTACGTCGTAGTCGGGAATGTCCCGGGTGGTGGCGCGCAGGGATTCAATACCGGTTTTTTCGGCGAAGGCGATCCAGATTTCCGGAACCAGTACCCCTTCCAGGTCGAGACAGGCAATTTCCACAAGACACTCCCTTATAGATGTTGTTGGTTGAGCGAGCAAAAGGACTGCCGAACTCTAGCGATTCATGCTCGCCGCCGCAACGCAGGGCGGATTTTGATACCATCGCTCCCCTATAGAGCGCTCAGCGCCACTGACCTGTAGGAACCGTCCTGATGAACCAAGCCTTCGACGTCGCTGAACTCGCCGCGACTTATGCCAACAAATCCGCCCAGGACATTCTCAAGCTGGCCTTCAACCAGTTCGGTGATGACCTGTGGATTTCCTTCAGCGGCGCCGAGGACGTGGTGCTGGTAGACATGGCCTGGAAGCTGAACAAGAACGTCAAGGTGTTCAGCCTCGACACCGGGCGCTTGCACCCGGAGACCTATCGGTTCATCGAGCAGGTGCGCGAGTTCTACAAGATCAATATCGAGTTGATCTCGCCGGACCAGAGCAAGCTGGAGCCCTTCGTCAAAGAGAAAGGCCTGTTCAGCTTTTACAAGGATGGCCACGGCGAATGCTGCGGCGTGCGCAAGATCGAACCGCTGCGCCGTAAACTCGCCGGCGTCACAGCCTGGGCCACCGGCCAGCGCCGCGACCAGAGCCCAGGCACCCGCAGCCAGGTGGCGGCGCTGGAAATCGACACGGCCTTCTCGACACCGGAACGCACCCTGTACAAGTTCAACCCGCTGGCACAGATGACCAGTGAGGAAGTCTGGGGTTACATCCGCATGCTGGAGCTGCCTTACAACAGCCTGCATGAGCGCGGCTTCATCAGCATCGGCTGCGAGCCCTGCACCCGCCCGGTGCTGCCGAACCAGCATGAGCGTGAAGGTCGCTGGTGGTGGGAAGAAGCCACGCAGAAGGAATGCGGGCTGCATGCCGGGAATATCATCAGCAAGGCCTGAAGTTGCGCTGTAAAAAATGTGGGAGGGGGCTTGCCCCCGATAGCGGTGGGTCAGCCAGATCAATGGTGACTGGCAGTCCGCAATCGGGGGCAAGCCCCCTCCCACATTTGATTTGTGTTGGCCACTGAACGTGTACACACACATGTAACTATCGGTGCCATTTATGTGTGCAATCCATCTTGTGGCGCACCATTACGTAACACCTCTCCCCACCTGTCTTTTGTCTTTGCAAATCGCCCGGTTCCCACCAAAAAATAAATAACTGTTCAAACGGTCAATTTATATCGCTTTAAATTCAGCTAGTTATTTCATGAACCTAAAAAAACGAAATTACCCAAGGTTTTCATAGATCAAAAACTGGCACGCAAGTGGCTTAAGGTGAAATACGCTTTGTATACAATAAATACAAAACCTACATACACTTTGCCATCCGCGGCCTGGCTGCCGATGCGCTGGAGCCTGCCGGAATGCGTACAAGCCTCTCGAATAACATCGCACTGGATCTGCCCTCCTCCCTGAAGCCCGAAGCCATCGAGCCCAGCCCTCTGGTGCTGAGCCCACGCCTGCACAACAAGGACCTGGCGCCCACCAAGGTTGAAGGCCGGCGCTGGGGTCGCTATAGCATCTTTGCGCTGTGGACCAATGACGTACACAACATCGCCAACTACTCGTTTGCCATTGGCTTGTATGCACTGGGCCTGGGCGGCTGGCAGATTCTGTTGTCCCTCGGTATCGGTGCGGCACTGGTGTATTTCTTCATGAACCTGTCGGGCTACATGGGGCAAAAGACCGGTGTGCCGTTTCCCGTGATCAGCCGTATCAGCTTCGGCATTCATGGCGCGCAGATTCCGGCGTTGATCCGCGCGGTGATTGCGATTGCCTGGTTCGGCATCCAGACCTACCTGGCGTCGGTGGTTTTCCGCGTGTTGCTGACGGCGATTCATCCGGGCTTTGCCGAATACGACCACAATTCGATCCTGGGCCTGTCGTCCCTCGGCTGGGTGTGTTTCGTGGCGATCTGGCTGGTGCAACTGGTGATCCTGGCCTACGGCATGGAAATGGTACGCCGCTACGAAGGCTTCGCCGGGCCGGTAATTTTGCTCACCGTGGCGTCGTTGGCCGGTTGGATGTATTTCCAAACGGGCGGCAACATCGCCTGGTCGATCCGCGAGCCGCTGAGCGGCGGCGAGATGTGGCGCAATATCTTTGCTGGTGGCGCGCTGTGGCTGGCGATCTACGGCACGCTGATCCTCAATTTCTGTGACTTCGCCCGCTCCTCGCCCTGCCGCAAGACCATTCAGGTCGGTAACTTCTGGGGCCTGCCGGTGAATATCCTGGTGTTTGCCGCGATCACCGTGCTGCTGTGCGGCGGGCAGTTCCAGCTCAATGGCCGGGTCATCGAAAGCCCGACCGAAATCATCGCCGCCATCCCGAATACCTTCTTCCTGGTGCTGGGCTGCCTGGCGTTCCTGATCGTCACCGTGGCGGTGAACATCATGGCCAACTTTGTCGCACCGGCCTTTGTACTGAGCAACCTGGCGCCCAAGTACCTGAACTTCCGTCGCGCCGGATTGATCAGCGCCACCGTGGCGGTGCTGATCCTGCCGTGGAACCTCTACAACAGCCCGCTGGTGATCGTGTACTTCCTCTCCGGCCTGGGCGCGCTGCTGGGGCCGCTTTATGGGGTGATCATGGTCGATTACTGGTTGATCCGGAAAGGCCAGGTCGACGTGCCGCAGTTGTACAGCGAAGACCCAAGCGGCGCTTATTACTACAGCCGTGGAGTCAATTTGCGTGCGGTGGCAGCGTTTGTTCCTGCAGCGGTGATCGCCATTCTCCTGGCTTTGTTACCGGGTTTCGCCAGCGTCTCACCGTTTTCCTGGATGTTTGGCGCCGGTATTGCAGGGCTGCTGTACTTGCTGATCGCCAAGCGCCAGCCGTTCTACGCCGATGTCAGTGGCGAAAGCATTGCCGTCGATAACGTCAGTCATTAATCAAGGACCTTCCATGCGTATCCTCGTGGTCAACGTCAACACCACCGAATCCATTACCGAAACCATCGCCCAGCAGGCGCGCGCCGTGGCTGCGCCGGGCACAGAGATTGTCGGGCTCACGCCGTACTTCGGCGCCGAATCGGTGGAGGGCAACTTTGAAAGCTATCTGGCGGCCATCGCGGTGATGGACCGGGTAATGGCCTACGACCAGCCGTTCGATGCGGTGATCCAGGCCGGCTATGGCGAGCATGGTCGTGAAGGCTTGCAGGAATTGCTCGACGTGCCGGTGGTGGACATCACCGAAGCCGCCGCCAGCACCGCGATGTTCCTCGGCCACGCCTATTCGGTGGTGACCACCCTGGACCGCACTGTGCCGCTGATCGAAGACCGCCTGAAACTGGCCGGCCTGTACCAGCGCTGCGCCTCGGTACGCGCCAGTGGCATGGCGGTGCTGGAGCTGGAAGAAAACCCGTTGGCGGCGATGGAAGCCATCGTGCGCCAGGCCGAGTTGGCCATCAGCGAAGACAAGGCCGAGGTGATCTGCCTGGGTTGTGGCGGCATGGCCGGGCTGGATGAGCAGATTCGCCAGCGCACCGGCGTGCCGGTGGTGGATGGGGTGACGGCGGCGGTGACCATTGCCGAGTCGCTGGTGCGGTTGGGACTGTCGACGTCGAAGATCAGGACTTATGCGACGCCGAGGGCGAAAAAAGTCATCGGTTGGCCGCGCTGAAGCGTTGGTTCAACTGCTGCTCGGCGAATTGCTCAATGATGAAATCCACAAACGCGCGAGTCTTGCCGGGCAGCAGTTTGTGTTCGGCGTAGTAAATGGAGATGTTGCCGTCGTCGACGTACCAGTCGGGCAGCACCCGCACCACCGCGCCGCTGTCCAGGAATGGCACGGCCATAGGCATGCTCACCAAGGCGATGCCCAGGCCTTGGGCGCTGGCGCAGCAGGCGGCTTCGGAGTCGCTCATGGTCATGCTCGGCTTGAGTACCAGAGGGCGGTGTTCACGCTCGATACTGGTCAATTGCCAGGACCGTATACGACCGGTCTGCGGTGAACGGATGAGGATCCCGTGGCAACGCGCCAAATCTTCGGGCACCCGCACCGAAGGACGCTGCGCCAGGTAGTCCGGGGACGCCACCAGCACTCGATGGGCCGGCGTCAACTTGCGCGCCACCACCCCCTGAGGCAGCTCGAAGCCACCACCAATGGCGGCATCGAAGCCCTGGCCGATCAGGTCGACCTGGCGGTTATCGAAATGCCAGTCCGGGCTGATGTCCGGGAAGCGACGCATAAACGCGCCCAACAGTGGCATCACGTAGCGATTGCCAAATACTGTGCCCATGCTCACTTTCAAGGTGCCCACCGGCCGCCCTTCGGCGCTGGCCAGGTTGGCCACGGCGTTCTGGATGGTGGTGAGGCTGCCGCTGACCTCTTCGAGGAACAGCTTGCCGGCTTCAGTGAGGGTGAGGCGCCGAGTGCTGCGCTGGAACAGGCGTACACCCAAGCGCGCCTCTAGCTTGGCGACACTTTTGCCCACCGCCGCCGGTGTCAGGCTCAGGTGCCGCGCCGCTTCGGCAAAGCTGCCACCTTCGGCGCTGCGCACGAAACATTCGATACTGCCAAAGCTTTCCATATCGCCCACTCTAAACTTTTGGTTTACACAGACTATAGCAATCCTGGTCTACCGGGAGGGGCTGGCGAGGTCGATACTCGGTTCCAACAACAAGGCATCCCGCCTTGAACAGCTTGGAGATCGACATGACCACACAAAACCTCAGCGGCAAAGTCGCCTTGATTCAAGGCGGTTCTCGCGGCATCGGCGCCGCCATCGTCAAACGTCTTGCCGCACAGGGCGCAGCCGTTGCCTTTACCTACGTCAGCTCGGCCGCCAAGGCCGAAGAACTGCAGAACAGCGTGATCAGCGAAGGCGGCAAAGCCCTGGCGATCCACGCCGACAGCGCCGATGCCGATGCGATACGCAATGCGGTCAACGCCACCGTCGAAGCCTTTGGGCGACTGGACATCCTGGTGAACAACGCCGGCGTACTGGCCATTGCGCCGCTGGAGGATTTCAAGCTGGAAGACTTTGACCAGACCCTGGCGATCAACGTGCGCAGCGTGTTTATCGCAACCCAGGAAGCGGCCAAGCATATGGGTGAAGGCGGCCGCGTGATCAATATCGGCAGCACCAACGCCGAGCGCATGCCGTTTGGTGGCGGTGGCCCGTATGCGATGAGCAAGGCGGCGCTGGTGGGGTTGACCAAAGGCTTGGCGCGGGATCTGGGGCCACGTGGGATCACCATCAATAACGTGCAGCCTGGGCCGGTGGATACCGATATGAACCCGGCCAACAGTGATTTTGCCGAGAGTTTGATTGGGTTGATGGCGGTCGGGCGGTATGGGCATGTGGAAGAGATTGCCAGTTTTGTGGCTTACCTCGCTGGGCCGGAAGCGGGCTACATCACCGGTGCAAGTCTGACCATCGATGGTGGCTTCAGCGCCTAGGATTTGCGGAACACCGCAAATCAAATGTGGGAGGGGCAAGTCGAATCGTCGCACCGCCCCTCCCACATTTTTAACCGCGATCAATCAGGCTCGAGGTGGCAGGCCGTAGGCCGCCAGGTCGAAGTCCGCGAGCTTGCGGATGATCTGGTCGGCGTGGTGATACTTGCTGTCGGCCATGGCTTCGTCCGGCACGGCGATGGCGGTCATATGGGCGGCTTTCGCAGCAGTGACGCCGAAGGGTGAGTCTTCGAACACCAGGCAATCCTGCGGTGCCACGCCCAAGCGGCGGGCGGCAGTGAGGAAGATGTCTGGCGCGGGTTTGGCGGCGCCGACTTCCGGGTCGTCAGCGGTGACAATGGTGTCGAACAGGCCAAACCATTCGCGGTGCAAGGTGGTCTTGTGGCCAAACGAATTGCGCGACGAACTGGTACCCACGGCAATCGGGATATTGTGCGACTTCAGGTGCCGCACCAAGGCCTCAGCGCCGGGCATGCCCAAGGCCTTGGGGAAACGCTCGCTCATCAGCGGTTCCCGGATCTTGAGGAATTCGGCCGGCGTGATCGGCAAATCCAGCGCCTTCACCACATACTCCGCCAGGTCCTGGGCACCGCGCCCGATAATGTGCTGCTTGATGCCCCAGTCGTAGGTGCGACCGTAGCGTTCAGCGATGATCTGCGTGACTTCTGTGTAGATGCCTTCCGTGTCCAGCAACAACCCGTCCATATCGAAAATCACGGCCTTGATCGGACCGACTGCGGTACGCGGTGCATTCATCGCTACAACCCAAGGGAAAGACTAAAAGGATTCAGCACAATAGCGGGGCGGGTCTCATACAGGCAACCTCCACGACTTTGTATCGACTCGACTCCCCAGTTGATGGCCCTTCACATCAATGCCTCATACCTGGAAACAGTTATACCGGTCGGTGTGAGCGGCGAGCGTCTACGGTTTGTGAGGGCAGCGCGAACAGCCACTGGCCCGCGTCTGAAAATATCGCTTGATAACCTTATAAAAGACTTATTAACCTTCCAATGAACTCCATCCACTGGACTAGAAAATCCGTAAAGCAACTGCTTCGGTTGCATACGTATCATCAGCAACAGGTACGCGATGCTGTGTCAGCGCTCGAGCGCATGCCCGAGGCAGCCAACGTCAAGGCATTGGTCAATTACCCCCATGGTTATCGCTTGCGCGTGGGGAATTACCGAGTCCTTTTCGATTGGGATCGCGATATCCATGTGGTCAGCATTGAAGAGGTCAAGAAGCGTGACGAGCGAACCTACTGCCGTACAGATCATCCACAATACGGAGGGCAAGCCAGCCTTTGTGGTGATTCCCTATGAACATTATCTGGCCCGGCAGAACGATCCAAATCTGATTCCCCATGCGGTGGTAAGCCGCCTGGTGGATGGGGCAACCCCTATCCGTGCATGGCGCGAACACCTGAACCTGACCCAGGAAGAAGTTGCCAAACGCCTGGGCATTTCCCAATCCGCATTTGCCCAACAAGAGTCGGTGAATAAACCTCGCCGTGCAACGCGGGAAAAAATTGCCAAGGCGTTCGGCATCAACGCCAGTCAACTGGAGCTATAGAGCGTTACGCTGGAAATCTGCCCCCTCAGTCCCCTCACTTAAGGGCTTCCACCTGGATCCGCGCATGGGCCAGTGCCGTAGAGGCCGATGCTACAGGCCCTTTAGTGCCAAACTTCACACTGCCCGAGGCAGGCAACCCATGCCGGCCAGGGTCGTCTCCACCGCTTCATCCAGCGGCGTGCAAGGTTCAACGCCCAATACCGCAACCAGCCGCGTGTTATCGAGCAGCACAGGGGTTTGCCACAGGTAACGCATCTCCAGCATTTCACGGAAGGTGACGACAAAAGGCGAAGCTATTTTCAGCAGCCACCAGGGGAACATCCTGACGACAGGCCGTTGCCCCGTCCTACGCAGCACCACGCGCTGGATCGCCCGGCTCACCTGTGTGCCATCCGTGTCCACCTGCCCCGCCATATGAAAACGCGCGAACGCCTCCAGGGTTTCACGGCGCTCGAGCAGTTCAACCATCGTACGCGCCACATCGGGCAGGTACGCCCACTGATGGGCAACACCTGGCGCCCCCGGATAGTTGACGCTGCGCACGAGGTTGCCAGGTTTGACCAAGCCCTGGGAAAACCAGCTGTTGGCCGCCTGCGCGCCGAAAAAATCACCGGCGCGCACGATCAGCACCCGCGCTCCGTTGCCTGAAGCTTCGTATAACCGTTGCTCCAGTTGCACACGGATCGCGCCCTTGCGGGTTTGCGGGTGTTGAGGGGAGTCTTCGTGCAGTACGGGAAACGCGTCTGGCCCAAAGTTGTAGACGGTACCGGGCAACACAATGGTGGCGCCTTCAGCAACGGCCGCCGCAATGGTGTTGTCGATCATCGGCAGCACCCGCTCGGCCCAGTGCCGATAGCCCGGCGGGTTGACCGCGTGCACGATCACTTCACAGCCTCGGGCTGCGGCAAGTACGTCATCGCGGTTGAGTGCATCACCCTCAAGCCAGTCAAATGCGGCGTTCTGGCCACGGGCCTTGTCGGCATCACGGGTCAACGCGCGCACCTGCCAACCCGCCGCCAGCAGTTGCCGTGCGACTTCGCCACCAATGCCACCGGTTGCACCCAACACCAATACTGTATTCATCACACGCTCCCACGCTGGTTGATGGGGACATTTTCTGCGCGGCCAGGCTATAGAGGAATTGTCGAAGACCATTCAGGCGCTATACATTTATGCATGGCAACGAATATTGGTTGGGAGCTTTACCGGTCGTTCCTTGGCGTGTTCCGGGAAGGATCGCTGTCGGGGGCCGCACGGCAACTCGGCATTACACAGCCCACGGTCGGCCGGCACATCGCCGCGCTGGAAACGGCGCTGGGCGTGGTGCTGTTTACCCGTTCACCCACCGGCTTGTTGCCCACGGCCGTGGCCCACACGCTGCGCGCCCACGCCGAAACCATGGAGCGCACAGCGGCGGCACTTGAGCGTGCAGCGTCTGCCCAGGGTGATGAAGTGCGCGGCGTGGTGCGCGTGTCCGCCAGTGAAGTGGTCGGCGTGGAAGTGCTGCCGCCGATCCTCACGCAAGTGCGCCGGGCACACCCGCACCTCAAGGTCGAACTGGTGCTGACCAACCGCCTGAGCGACCTGTTGCAACTGGAAGCCGACATCGCCGTGCGCATGGTCCGCCCCAGCCAGGAGCAACTGCTGGCGCGACGCATCGGCCTGATCGAAGTAGGCCTGCACGCCCGCGACGATTACTTGCAGCAACACGGCACGCCCCTGTTGATGCAAGACCTGGCCGGTCACTCAGTGATCGGTTTCGACCAGGAAAACGCATTTATCCGCAGCCTGGCCATCAAGGGTTTCGAGCGCAGCGCCTTTGCCCTCAGCAGCGACAGCGACCTAGCCCAACTGGCACTGATCCGTGCCGGTGCCGGTATCGGCGGGTGCCAGGTCCAATTGGCCAAGCGCGATCCCCGCCTGCGCCGGGTCCTGCCGGAAGGCTTTGCACTCAAGTTGGACACCTGGGTGACCATGCACGAAGACCTGCGCAGCAGCCCGCGCTGCCGCGTGATGTTCGACGCGCTTGTCGAAGGTTTGCAGCGTTACGTACAGGATTGAGACAGCTTCACTGGTGAAGAATCAGACTCCCTCAGTCCCTTCACAGACGCCCCCATGTCCGAAGCCTTCGAAGTCCCCAGCCCCCACGAAAAACACATCGAACACACCACCGAACATGCCCACGGCCGCGGTGACAACTTCGCCAGCCGCATCGCCGTGATGACCGCGCTGATGGCCACCCTTGGCGCCATGCTCAGCTACCAGGCCGGCTCCACCGAAAGCGAAGCGGCAATGGACAAGAACAACGCCGCCATCTTCAAGACCGAGGCCGCCAACCAGTGGAACTACTACCAGGCCAAATCCAGCCGGCAAAACCTGGCAGAACTGGCCACCCACATCCCCGGTGTGGATGCGGTGCATTACAAGGAAGAGATCGAGCGCTATAGAAGCCAGAAGGAAGACGTGCGCAAACAGGCCGAAAAGCTTGAGGCCACCTCAAAGGAATGGGATGAAAAGTCGGAACAGGCGCTGCACCAGCACCATCGCTGGGCCCAAGCGATGACCGCGATTCAGATCGCGATTTCGTTGGCGGCGATCACCTTGCTCACCAGGCGGGAATGGTTGAAGCGCCTGTCGTATACGGCAGGCGGAGCAGCCGTGATATTGGGGAGCCTGGCCTGGCTGCATTTATAAAAAATCCCCTTGGGCGCCAGAGTCTTACCGCTATATAGTAAAAAGCATAACGAAACCCAAGGAGATACCGGTGTCCGCACAACCCAAGGAAGCTGTGGGCGCCGCCTACAGCATCGACGCCATGCGCTACGCCCAAGGCATGACCTGGCAAGCCATCGAACACCTCGCCCAACGCATCCGCCCCGGCATGCTCGAATCCGAAGCCCGCGAACTGGGCAAACACGTCCTCGCCGAACTCGACATGCAGCGCATCTGGCACCCACTGCTGGTGCGCTTTGGCGCCAACACCCTCAAGACCTTCAAACAACGCTCCGACGGCGATCCGATGCTGGGCGACAACGACATCTTCTTCATCGACATGGGCGCCGTCTGGCAGGGTCACGAAGGTGACGCCGGCGCCACCTTCGCCATCGGCAACGACCCGGACATGCACGCCTGCGCCAGCGCCGCCAAAGCACTGTTCGACCGCGTGCAAGCCCGCTGGAAAAACGACCAGGTCGTCGGCCAGGAGCTTTACCGCTACGCCGAAGCACAAGCCCTGGCCATGGGCTGGCAACTGAACCTCGACATCAAGGGCCACCGCGTCAGCGACTTCCCCCACGCCATCCACCGCGGTGGCGACCTGGGTGACTTCGAGCACTACCCGAACGCCGGCCTGTGGATCCTGGAAATCCAGATCGCCCATCCGAGCAAACCCTATGGGGCTTTCTACGAAGACCTCCTCGCTTAAGGAACGCAAATGAACCGCGCCACCGAACACCTCGTGCTGTTATTTTCCTACGGCACGCTGCAGGACAAATCCGTACAACTGGCCAACTTCGGCCGTGAGCTGACCGGCCAGCAGGATGCGATGCTGGGCTATTCACAGAGCTGGGTGGAGATCACCGACCCGGATGTGCTGGCGAGTAGTGGCAAGACGCATCATCCGATTGTGGCGCCGAGCGCTGAGGCAGGCGCCAGGATTGAGGGGATGGTGTTCCGGATTACGGAGCAGGAGCTGGCGGCGGCGGATGCGTATGAAGTGTCGGACTACAAGCGGGTGGAGGTGGGGTTGGCTTCGGGGTTGAGGGCTTGGGTGTATGTGCGGGCGTGATATGAACAAGGGCGGCTGAATTGGCCGCCCTTTCGAGAGAGTACCGAGCCTACTTGCACACCATTGACACTTGAGTTTGGTGCTCATACTCCCACCCTCTACACGCCAACCCTACGTGCTTGGGAATCAAAGCAGCACCACTACTATAGGCCGTGATAGTCCTACGTGAGAAGCCCAATTCGACCGCAGCGGCGGACAGGGAAAGATTGTTGCTGAGCATCCACTTTCTGAAATCCTGCGTGAGCATAACCTCGCCGGACTGCTCCAGTGCCAGGCGGTGCAAGGTCACGGCAGACAGCTCAAGGTCATTGCCCCATGTCACATCAAAGCCCCATTCACCTACAGCTACTTGGCTGAAGAGCCCCAGGTCCATAAGCGGCTTGAGGATGGGGAAAGTTTTTATATGATCGATGAGATCGACGGTATGTTGCTTACCATTGTTCCACTCGATTTCTAGAGCATGCTTGCCGGCAACTGGTTGCACAGCAGAAATGCGAAGCTTGCTGGTCATAAGTCAGTTCCTCCGGTTTTGTTCATCCCATACCCGATGAAGATCAGCGATATGAGCTTTTGCCCAATTCAGGGCGGCTTTCAAGGCCTTTGTTTCGGCACCTGCGCCAAGCACGACAAGCCCTTCTATCTGAACCAAACACTCGCCATCCGGGGTCTGCACGTGAAAGTGCGGTGGCGCGTGGTCGTCGGGATAGATTTTTATTTTCCAGTTTCGTTCACTGTGAAGAGTAGCCATGAGGTCAGATGCTAGAGAAATATTTTCCCTAGCACAACTCGATTTTCTTACCTCGATAGTCCCGAGACCTTAGCTTTCTGGAAACCTATAGCAATTGGTTGCTGGCACCTTGAGCAACATCACAAGTTTGCGAAATGTTCTACGCGCTTTCCGGAAGCGCCACTCTCCCACCTCATCATCTCCATGCCTATAGTCACCGGGTCGCTCGAAGAGCGATTGGGTTTAGCGACCCGACTACAAGACGGCAGAAGCCTCCCGGCAGATTTGCGGGATGCCCCTGTACGCAATAAGCTGCTCCATGGTGGCTGTGCGTGGGAGACCTTCGGGTCTGCCGGTCTTTGTCCGTTCTTGTCCCGGTTCGCCAACCTGCGTACAGCTGCCACCTTTTGTTTGGCGACAAATGCGTGGCTCCCCCCCTAAGTGAACGGACTTAACGCATGAACCAATACATGGCCCTCACCAGCAACGACAGCACCACACCCGCCCTTTTTGTCGACACAACCGTCCCGCTTGAAATCCTCCTCGACGCTGCGAACTATCGACTTCGTGCTGTGACGCAGGTGCTTGAGAACCTTGCGCTGCGTAGTGAGATAAGCAGCGATGCGGTGGTACTCAGCGACTTTGCTTTACTGTGCTCTATCCCGTTGCGGGATGGGTGTGACTTGCTGGATATCATAGAGCGGCGAATGGATGTATCGCAGCCTTAGAAGATATTGCATGCCGCTTTAGGACTATAGCTGCCAGTTTCCCTTGGTTCGGTATACCAATCCAAGGGGTGCTGGTTTCCGAGGGCCGTGAAAAGGCCCCCACACTTGGCACAGATGTGGGGGGCCATTGAACATAAGCGGCGTTATTGGTAATCCTACAGGTCTAAACCTTTATGGATTTCATCTAGGGTCACATCCAGCTCTTGGTTCAACTGGTCATGTACGGCTTGGCTGACTAACCCATGAGTCAGCAGCGCAGCCAGATAGCCCAGCGTGTACATCGCAAAGCCGTGCCGCTTCGCCGGTTCGTTCTTGACCCTTTCGATGTTTTCTTTCAAGAGGATGAATTTACTACGCGCTTCGGCAATGGTGCGCGGGCTGTCTTTTTCGGTTGGGAGCATCGGCATAGCGGGGATTCCTTTCTGTTCGTAAAGCCTTATTGAAAGGCTTGCCACAATTGATAGCAGAAAATCCACATTAACAGAGAGCCTGCAGCCAAACCGCTTAGCACTGAAGGGACCAAAAAAAACCACCATACCCTCTGTGACCGAACTTGAAATAACTGACTTGATGCGATGAACCGCTGGATAAGTTCTGGCCCACTCATGTTTTGTATCATCGCGCTCGTTCGAGACATATGGATGTTGCTCCATATCATCTTGATGACCTCCCAAGCTATAAATAACACCAGAGAAAGCACAGCAAGAAGCCCACAGAGGGCATACAACCGAGGCGGTAGCTTCGGGGAAAGTGTGGACCAAAGCCCAAAAAACCCTGCATAGCCTGCTACTAAGATGAGGTTGATATAGGTTCCTGCACTAGCCATCTGCCTTTCGTGCATCTGTATCAGTGCGTTAGCGCCCTTATCTCCTTCCAGATGAAGCTGAAATTCTTTGAGTTCATCAATAGCTTCCGAGTGCGTATTCACCACGGTTTCCACCTGCTCGTTCCATTGCTGCTGATTCATCTCGTTCCGCTCCTTTGGAGAGTTATTACAGATGGGCTCGTGGACGCAAATATCGACCGGCGTCGAGCCCAATATGCGCCAGATGATTTGGCGTGAAAACCACCCTAAGCTCCCGGGTTCCGCACGCTCCGTTTTTCGCACCAATATAGAGCACCAGTCCCATGGTGGTCCCATGAGGCTATTTTTTGGACGCCAAAAACCACAAACCCCCGACTTTCTCTAGGAAAATCAGGGGTTTGCGTTTTCGTAATTTGGCGGTGAAGGAGAGATTCGAACTCTCGATACAATTTCTTGTATACACACTTTCCAGGCGTGCTCCTTAAGCCACTCGGACACTTCACCGTATCTCGTCAAACCAGTTCAGTCTGTCGAGGCGCGCTAATGTAGTCGAAAGCCTTTCTGATGGCAAAGGTTTTTTTCAGAATATTCATGCGCTTAGCCGGTTATGCCGCTCACCGCCCGGCAACGGGCGGTGATTGTGCCATTCTCAGGCATCGGCGGTAGACGCCTGGGGCGGCGATTGCGCCCTGCGCCAGGCATTCCGATGCGCTGTGCAGGGCAAAAGCCTGACCGGCCAGTCAGTCACAGCGCTTTACCGGGGCGGGCGTGGTGGGTAACGTCTGCTGCATTCTTCTATAACAAGTCCTACAAGGAACCGCGTCATGAGTGAGTTGATTGCCTACCACCTCGAAGACGGTATCGCGACCCTGACCTTGAGCAACGGCAAGGTAAATGCCATTTCTCCGGCGGTGGTCAGTGCCTTTAATGAAGCGCTGGACCAGGCGGAGAAGGACCGGGCGGTGGTGGTGATCACCGGCACGCCGGGGATTTTGTCGGGGGGTTATGATTTGAAGGTGATGACCGCCGGCCCCAAAGAGGCCATCGGTCTGGTGACGTCCGGTTCAACGTTGGCGCGTCGCCTGTTGTCGCACCCGTTCCCAGTGATTGTGGCGTGCCCAGGACACGCGGTGGCCAAGGGCGCCTTTTTGCTGTTGTCGGCGGACTATCGGATTGGGGTGGATGGCCCGTTCAGCATTGGCCTGAACGAGGTGGCGATTGGCATGACCATGCACCACGCCGGTATCGAGTTGGCGCGGGATCGCCTGCGCAAGTCGGCGTTTCATCGTTCGGTGATCAATGCCGAGATGTTTGACCCGCAGGGCGCGTTGCAAGCCGGCTTCCTCGACAAAGTGGTGGCACCGGAAGAGCTGCACGCGGCGGCGCTGGAAGCGGCGCGTCAGTTGAAGAAGCTCAACATGAACGCCCACAAGCACACCAAGTTGAAAGTCCGTAAAGAACTGTTGGAAGCCTTGGACGACGCCATCATCCAGGACCAGGGGCATATCCTGAGTTAAGCCCTACGCGTGATGTACCAAAGCCCGACCTTGAGTCGGGCTTTTTCTTACAACCAATTCCGAATCATCTTCAGCCGCTCTAGCTTGCCCGTATCGACAGATGTTGAAACATGCGCTTAAACATCGCCTATCTCCTACCTCTACCGGGGTAATTGCCGAATACAGTGCACAACCGTACACTGCGCCACCTTTTGTGCCGGTGGGCCGTGTCGATGCTTTTCCTGTTGCGTATGTTGTTGATGGGCCTGCACTTTATGCTTGCCGGCGTGCTCGGCGTGCTGGTTGGTGTGTGCCGGCCGTTCAACCCGGACAACAGTCGCCTGTGCGCACGCCTGTACGCGCTGCCGGCCATGTGGATCCTGCGGCTCAACGTGAAGGCCGATGTGGACTCGCTGCGCAACAAGCCCGGCACCTGCGTGATCATCGCCAACCACCAGTCCAACTATGACCTGTTTGTGTTCGGCACCGTAGTGCCCTACCGCACGGTGTGCATCGCCAAGAAAAGCCTGAAGTGGGTGCCGCTGTTCGGCCAGTTGTTCTGGCTGGCGGGCAATGTGTTGATTGACCGGGGCAATGCGCACAAGGCACGCCGGGCGATGCTTACCACCACCCACACGTTGCAGCACGAAGACACTTCGATCTGGGTGTTTCCGGAGGGCACGCGCAACCTGGGCCAAGGGTTGCTGCCGTTCAAGAAGGGCGCGTTCCATATGGCGATTGCGGCGGGTGTGCCGATTGTGCAGGTGTGTGTCAGTAACTACGTGACACATATGCAGCTCAATCGCTGGAACAGCGGGGGTGTGCTCATACGGTCGTTGCCGCCGATTCCTACCGTTGGCCTGACTTCGGATGACATCCCGGCGTTGATGCAGGCGTGTCATGCGCAGATGGAAGCCTGTATTGACGAGATGGACCGCGAGTTGCGGGCTGCCTGAACACTGCTGGGGGGCGCTTCGCCCCCCAGCGCGAGCAAGCTCGCTCACCACAAAATGCTCGATGCAACGACGGAACGCCATTCAGGCTAAGCTGCCCAACACCTGTCATCCCAATAAGAAGCGATCAGCACCATGGGTAGAGTTGTTGCGGCCGCCGTCTACAGCGCCGGTAAGAAAGTTTCGGATATCACCCTCGATGAAGGCGCGGCCTGGGCCGCCAAACCCGACCACTTTGTGTGGATCGGCCTGGAAGAACCCAACGCCCAGGAGCTGGCCAACCTGCAACGCCAGTTCAACCTGCATGAACTGGCCATCGAAGACGCCCTGGAAAAACACAGCCGCCCCAAGCTGGAAACCTTCGGCGATGCGCTGTTTATCGTCACCTACTCACCGGTGCGCGAGAACGGCAAGCTGGAGTTTATCGAAACCCATATTTTTGCCGGCAACGGCTACATCATCACCGCCCGCAATGGGCACTCGGCGTCCTACGGCTTTGTGCGCCAGCGTTGTGAGGCGCGGCCGCTGTTGCTGGAGCATGGGGAAGATTTCGTACTGTATGCGCTGCTGGATTTCGTCACCGAGAACTACCAGCCGGTGAGCGAAGCGATCCACGCCGAGATCGATGAACTGGAGCGCAACGTGTTGTGCAGTTCGTTGAGCGAGCGCGATATCCAGAACCTCCACGGTTTGCGCCGCGATGTGCTGCGGCTCAAGCGTTACGTGGCACCGATGGTGGAGATCAGCCAGGAGCTGCAGAAGCTCAGCTTCCCGTTCATCGACAAGAACATGCGCCCGTACTTTCGTGACGTGCAGATTCACGTGACGCGGCAGATGGAAGACCTCACCACCCTGCGCGATATCGCCAGCCAGACCATCGAAATCGGTGTGTTACTGGAGGCTTCGCGCCAGAGCGTGGTGCAGCGCAAGTTCGCCGCATGGGCGGCGATCCTCGCATTCCCCACCGCGGTGGCGGGGATTTACGGGATGAATTTCCAGAACATGCCCGAGCTGCAATGGCACTACGGCTATTTTGCGGTGCTCGGGTTTATTGCGACGGGTTGCACGGGATTGTGGGCCAGTTTCAAACGGTCGGGTTGGCTTTAAACCTGAGCTTCGGACTTGTGCGCCACAAACCGCATCATCCATTCCGCCACGGTTGCACCGTGGTGGTCGCGCTCAAGGCTGGCTACGCCGTTTGTGTAGACCTTTTCGCCCAAGGTTGTCTGAAGAATCTCCAGCAACTCGCGGGAATAATCATGGACAAATTCCGGATGGCCCTGGAAGCACAACACTTGGTCACCGATGTGGTAGGCCGCGAACGGGCAAAACGCGCTGGAGGCGATGACGGTGGCATTCTCCGGCAACGTGGTCACCTGGTCCTGATGGCTGATCAATAGGGTCAATTCCGGTACTTCAGGGCTCATCCACGGGGCCTTGGCATCCAGCTGGTAGTCGTGAATGCCCATGCCCCAGCCCTGGCCGGCGCGCTCGGTCTTGCCGCCCAGCAACAGTGCCAGCAATTGATGACCGAAGCAGATGCCGAGCAGCTTGTCGCCACGCTCGTAACGGTCGAGCAGGTAGGTCTTGAGAGTCTGGATCCATGGGTCAGTGCCGAAGGAGTCGGCCTTGCTGCCGGTGACCAGGTACGCGTCGAACACTTCGTCGTCCGAGGGGTATTCACCGTTCACCACGTTGTACACCACGAACTCGGCGGGAATCGGCTGCTTGGCGAACAGGCGCTTGAACATCTGCCCGTACCCTTGGTATTGATCGATCAAGCCTGGACGCAGGATATCGGTTTCCAGGATACAGACGCGTAGCGACATAAAAAATACCTGACACGGTGATGGGAATATTGCACACCCCAGAGCCTGCCTTGAAATACCCCTTCAAGGCAAGCCCCCCAGCTTCACCGGAACACTTCACCCTGCGCCGCTTTCTCCAGCAACAACCCCGGCGGCGTGAAACGTTCGCCATACTGTTCAGCCAGGTAGCGAGCGCGGGCGATAAAGTCGTTCAGCCCATATTGGTTGATGAACTGCAACGCGCCGCCGCTCCAGGCCGCAAAGCCAATGCCGAAAATAGATCCCACGTTCGCGTCCGCCGTAGACATCAACACCCCCTCTTCCAAACAGCGCACCGTCTCGATCGCCTGGATAAACAGCAGGCGGTCGCGTACATCCTGCGGCGAGATGCGCTGATCAGGTCGCTCAAAGCGGCTTTTCAACTCCGGCCACAGGTACTTTTGCCCGCCGCTGGGGTACTCATAGAAACCGCCTCCCGCCGCCTTGCCCGCGCGCTTGTATTCGTTGACCAACAGATCGATCACCGCTGTCGCCGGGTGCGTAGGCAGCGCCTTGCCTTCCGCCTGCAGATCCTTGGCCGTCTGCTGTCGGATATGGCTCATCAGGCTGAGGGACACTTCGTCAGACACCGCCAGCGGGCCCACCGGCATGCCGGCCTTGCGGGCTTCGGTCTCGATCATCGGCGCGGCCACGCCTTCGCCGAGCATGGCGATGCCTTCGTTGGTGAAGGTGCCGAACACGCGTGATGTGAAGAAGCCACGACTGTCGTTGACCACGATCGGGGTTTTCTTGATTTGCAGGACAAAATCGAAACCACGGGCCAGGGTCTCGTCACTGGTGCGCGCGCCCTTGATGATTTCCACCAGCGGCATCTTGTCCACCGGGCTGAAAAAGTGCAGGCCGATGAACTTGGCTTGATCCGGCACTGCCGTGGCCAGGCCGCTGATGGGCAAGGTGGAGGTATTGGAGGCGATCACAGCGTCGGCGCCGACCACCCTTTGCGCAGCGGCCGAGACCTTGGCCTTGAGTTCGCGGTCTTCGAACACCGCCTCGATGATCAGGTCGCAGCCTGCCAGATCAGCATCGGATGCCGTAGGACGAATCCGCGCCAAGACGGTTTCCTGCTGCTCGGCGGTCAATTGCCCACGGCTGACCTTCTTGTCCAGCAGCACCGCCGAATGCGCCTTGCCCTTCTCGGCGGCCGCCAGGTTGATGTCCTTGAGCACCACCTCGATACCGGCGCTGGCGCTGACATAGGCAATGCCCGCCCCCATCATCCCGGCGCCCAGCACACCGACTTTGCGCGTGACATACGGTGTAAACCCTTGCGGCCGCGAACTGCCGGCGTTGATCTCGTTGAGCTGGAACCAGAAGGTGCCGATCATGTTTTTTGCGACCTGCCCCGTCACCAGCTCGGTGAAGTAACGGGTTTCGATCAGGTGCGCGGTGTCGAAGTCCACCTGGGCGCCTTCGACGGCCGCACAGAGAATTTTCTCCGGCGCGGGGAAACAGCCGTTAGTTTTACTGCGCAAAATCGACGGCGCAATGGCCAGCATCTGCGCCACTTTTGGGTTCGATGGTGTACCGCCCGGAATCTGGTAGGCCTTGTTGTCCCACGGTTGCCTGGCGTCCGGATTGGCCAGGATCCAGGCTCGGGATTTGGCCAGCAACTCATCGCGATCCGCCGCCAGCTCGTTGATCAAGCCGGCTTGCAGCGCCTGTTGCGGCCGCACTTTCTTGCCTTCGAGCAAATACGGCAAGGCCTTTTCCAGCCCGAGCATGCGCACCATGCGCACCACCCCGCCGCCGCCCGGCAGCAGGCCCAGGGTGACTTCCGGCAAGCCCAACTGCACCGACTTGTCGTCCAGCGCAACGCGGTAATGGCACGCCAGGCAAATCTCCCAGCCGCCCCCCAGCGCCGCGCCATTGATCGCGGCCACCACGGGCTTGCCGAGGGTTTCCAGACGCCGCAGTTGCGCTTTCAACACCCGTACACCGTCGTAGAAATCCTTGGCGTGGGCCTTGTCGACCTTGATCAGTTCATTGAGGTCGCCACCCGCGAAAAACGTCTTCTTCGCCGAGGTAATGACGACGCCGGCGATGCTATCCCTTTCCGCCTCCAGGCGCTCCACCGTAGCCGCCATGGCCTCGCGGTACACTGCGTTCATGGTGTTGGCGCTCTGGCCGGGCATGTCGAGGGTCAGCACCACGATGCCGTCCTGGCCTTTTTCGTAACGAATGGCTTGGGTCATGACAAGTTCCTTGGGCTCAGAGGCGTTCGATAATGGTGGCGATGCCCATGCCACCGCCGACACACAGGGTGGCCAGGCCATAGCGCTGCTGGCGTACTTCGAGTTCGTCGAGCAGGGTGCCGAGGATCGCGCAGCCGGTCGCGCCCAACGGGTGCCCCATGGCAATCGAGCCGCCGTTGACGTTCACGCGTGCGGCGTCGATGCCCATGTCCTTGATGAACTTGAGCACCACCGAGGCAAACGCTTCGTTGACCTCGAACAGGTCGATGTCTTCAACGCGCAGTCCGGCCTTGGCCAGGGCCTTGCGCGTGGCGGGCGCGGGGCCGGTGAGCATGATGGTCGGGTCGGTGCTGGTGACCGCTGTGGCGACGATACGCGCCCGGGGTTGCAGGCCCAGCTCGCGCCCCTTGGCCTCGGAGCCGATCAACATCAGCGCGGCGCCATCGACGATGCCGGAACTGTTGCCGGGGGTGTGTACGTGATGGATGCGCTCTACGTGGCTGTAGACACGCAACGCGGTGGCATCGAAGCCCATCTGCCCGATCATTTCGAAACTCGGCTTGAGCTTGCCGAGGCCTTCAAGGGTGGAGTCGCCGCGAATGAATTCGTCATGGTCCAGCAGCACGATGCCATTCTGGTCCTGCACCGCGATCAGCGACTTGTTGAAGGAACCGTCTGCACACGCCCTCGCCGCTTTCTGCTGGGAATGCAGGGCAAAGGCGTCGACGTCCTCGCGGGTGAAACCTTCCAGGGTGGCGATCAGGTCCGCGCCAATACCCTGTGGAGTGAAGTGACTGTGCATATTGGTCTGCGGATCGAGCACCCAGGCGCCACCGTCACTGCCCATGGGCACGCGGGACATGGACTCGACGCCGCCGACCACCACCAGATCCTCGAAGCCGGAGCGGACTTTCATCGCCCCCAGGTTGACCGCTTCCAGGCCCGACGCGCAGAAGCGGTTGACCTGGACCCCGGCGACGCTGATGTCCCAGTCCGCCACCAGCGCGGCGGTCTTGGCGATGTCGGCGCCCTGGTCGCCTACCGGGGTCACGCAGCCGAGCACGATGTCGTCCACCTGGTGGGTGTCCAAGTCACTGCGCAGGGCCAGCGCCGTGAGCAGGCCGGCTACCAGGTTCACCGGCTTGACGCTGTGCAGGGCACCGTCCGCCTTGCCTTTGCCACGGGGGGTGCGTATCGCATCAAAGATCAACGCTTGGGTCATGACGTCCTCGAACCAGTGTGCATGTGTGCCTCTACCTTAGGCCCGATTGACACGGTTTCAATGACGGATGCGCTCATTGCTTTTGACCCCCTCGCTCGGACGAACGGTAGGCACCTAAGGTAATCACCTGATTAATCGTTTTAGCTGTCTAGCCAAGGCATTGGCGCCAAGATGGCGATATGCCTCATGCCTTTTTAAGCTGAAATTCTGATTAGCTGATATGAAATGAGTCTAAGCCGCGAAGAACGAGGGCTCTAAGGTTGAATCAGTAAGAAGTTGCTGCCGGGTTTTGCTGGAGCAACTGTAAGAAAAGCGACACGTCATCTCGCCATACTGAAATAAGACCGGCACGCATTTGACGCTCAGGAATAACAACAAAAGGCAGTCAGCCATGTTCAAACATTCGAAAGTACGTCAGGCGGGACTCATTCTTTTCGCCACCACACTGATTCTGATCTTGCCCAATTTGACCAAGGTTATTGGGTGACACCTCCACACCCACATTCCGTGCACTCACAGCACCGGGTTTGCAGCTTTTGGCAGCGCCTGCCAGGACATTGCGCATAGCGGTCCGGCAGGGGCTGTCTTTTTGCGTGCAGATTTGCGGTATCGTGAGCAGCATCGCCACTCGACACCGGGCCCTTTCTTGAAAGCCATCCTTGCCCTCCTCGCCTTGCTCATCAGCCTCCCCACTGCGGCGGCCCAATTGACCATCGAACTCAACCACTCCCGCAAGACCTGGCAGACCGCCGACTTGCTCAAGCACCCGCAAGCGCAGACGGTGCAGATCGACGATGACGTCTCCTACAAGCGCAGCATGAGTTATCGCGCAGTGCCGCTGGCCGTGCTCCTACCGGGTTTGAAACCCGAGAGCCATCTGCAAGCGGTTGCCCTGGATGGATTCGCCGCCGAACTCACCGCCGCGCCGTTGCTGGAACAACAGGGTGCACGTGCTTGGCTGGCGGTGGAGGATCCTGCTCAACCCTGGCCGGCACTGGCGCAGGGCAAACCCAGTGCCGGGCCGTTCTACCTGGTGTGGACCGACCCGCAAGCCGGGGCTATCAGCCCTGAGCAGTGGCCGTTCCAGATCTCCGGGATCAAGCAGTTGAACACGGTAGCGGAGCGCTTTCCGGCGTTGTTGCCGGATCCGAAGCTGGCGGCCAACGACCCGATCAACCAGGGTTTTGCCCTGTTCCAGAAAAACTGCCTGGCCTGCCACCGCATCAATGGCGCCGGAGACGCCCAGGTGGGACCGGACCTGAATATCCCCTACAACCCCACCGAGTATTTTGGCGGTGATTTCCTCAAGCGCTATATCCGCGACCCGCAGAGTTTGCGGCGTTGGCCACAGGCGAAGATGCCGGCGTTCGCGGCCAGCGTGTTGCCGGACGGTGAGCTGGATCTGTTGGTGGGGTATTTGAAGCATATGGCCGGGCGTAAACAGCAACCTTAAACATCCGGTGGTGAACGCGTTGTGGTGAGCGGGCTTGCTGTGGTGAGCGGGCTTGCCCCGCGTTGGGCTGCGCAGCAGCCCTGATCAAGCAGAATGCGGTGTGTCAGGAGTTTCTTCGGTTCCTGGTTTTGGGGCTGCTGCGCAGCCCAACGCGGGGCAAGCCCGCTCACCACAGCAAATCTGCTCACCACAACAAATCTGCTCACCACAACAAGTCCGCCAGCCACAACACCCCGCTCGCCGCAACCGAATCATTGCTGCTGGACGGAAATCACCGGCGTCGGCGCCACGAACACCTTCGCATGCATCTGCTCGTGCCCCCCGCCCCGGCGCATGCCGCGCACCGGGCAAGCGTCTAGGTAATCCAGCCCCACCGCCAGCTTCAAGTGCCGCTCCGGGCGGGCCAACTGGTTGGTCACGTCAAAGCTGTACCAGGCGTCATCCAGCCAGGCTTCGGCCCAGGCGTGGCTGGCCAGGTGCGTGCTGTCCTCGGTGTACAAATACCCCGACACATACCGCGCAGGAATGCCCAGGCTACGCGCACAGGCCAGGAACGCGTGGGTGTGGTCCTGGCACACGCCCGCACGGCCGGCGAAGGCCTGGGCGGCGCAGGTGTCGACCTCGGTCGCGCCGGGCGTGTAGACCATCGCCTGGTTAAGTGCCTGCATCAGGTCGATCAATGCCGTACGGTCGCGCCGTTGATGGCAGTGCTGTTCGGCAAAACCACGCAGGGCTTCATCGGGTTCGGTCAGGCGCGTGCAGCGCAGGAACGGGAACGCCGATTGGCTCTCATGCTCGGCCTCGCGCAACTCGTCGATGTCCACCTGGCCACGCGCGCCAATGATGATGGCGTCGTGGGGCTCGTCCAGGGTCAACACATGCAGGATGTTGCCGAACGGGTCCACCTGGGCACGCACCGGGCGTGGCAGGTCAAGTTGCCAACTGAGTACATGCTGGCGCTCGCTGTCATGGGGCGTGAGGCGCAAGTATTGGATGCTGGCGCGCACCTGGTCTTCATAGTGGTAGGTGGTTTCGTGGCTGATGGAGAGTCTCATGCCGCCTCCAGGTAGGAACTGTAGATGGCGTCGCCCAACTGGCGGACCAAAGGAATAAAGTCGGTCAGCCAGGCGTGCAGGCCTTCCTCAAGGATTTCATCGATGGCGGTAAAGCGCAGGCGCGCATCCATCTCGGCGGCCAGGCGCTGGGCCGGGCGGCCGTTGATGCCAGGCAGGCTGGCGAGTATCTGGTCGATCTCTTCACTGCAGGCCCGCAGTGAGCGTGGCACATCGGCGCGCAACAGCAGCAACTCGGCGACTTGCCGTGCGCCGGGCGCATCGCGATAGATCTCGGTGTAGGCCTCGAACGACGACAAGGCACGCAGCAAGGCGCTCCATTGATAGTAGGCGTGGGCCGTGCCATCGGTGACAGCCTCGGCGCGGTCACCGGCCATCTCATAGCGGGCGTCCAGCAGGCGCAGCGTGTTGTCGGCCCGTTCGATAAAAGTGCCCAGGCGGATAAATCGGAAAGCATCGTTGCGCATGATGGTGCCGTAAGTGGCACCCCGGAACAGATGGGAGCGCTCCTTGACCCACTCACAGAACCGGCTCATGCCATAACGGCTGAGGCCCTGCTGGGCGATATCGCGAATATCCAGCCAGGTGGCGTTGATGTTTTCCCACATATCCGCGGTAATTCGCCCACGCACCGCATGGGCGCTGGCCCGCGCGGCGCCGAGACAACTGTAGATGCTGGCCGGGTTGGCCGCGTCCAGCGCAAAAAAGTGCAACAGGCGTTCGGCGTGCAGTTCGCCGTGACGTTCGTGGTAATCGTCCAGGGTGCCGGTAATCAATAGCGGCATGGCCAGTTCATGCAGGCCGTCGCCGCGCCCATCCTGGGGCATCAGTGACAGCGAATAGCTGACGTCGAGCATGCGTGCGAGGTTTTCCGCACGCTCCAGGTAGCGCGACATCCAGTACAGATCCGAGGCAGTTCTACTCAACATGGCATCAGTCCTCGACCACCCAAGTGTCTTTGGTGCCGCCGCCCTGGGACGAGTTCACCACCAGCGAACCTTCGCGCAAGGCCACGCGGGTCAGGCCGCCGGGCACTACACGGGTCTCCTTGCCGGACAACACAAACGGGCGCAGGTCGATATGGCGCGGCGCAATGCCGTTTTCGACAAAGGTCGGGCAGGTGGATAAACACAGGGTCGGCTGGGCGATATAGGCGTGGGGCTTGGCCTTGATCCGCGCTCGGAAGGCTTCGATTTCCGCTGCCGTGGACGCCGGGCCTACCAACATGCCGTAGCCGCCGGAGCCCTGGGTTTCCTTCACCACCAGGTCGGGCAGGTTGGCGAGTACGTGGGATAGCTCGTCCGGTTTACGACACTGGAAGGTCGGAACATTCTTCAGGATCGGTTCTTCATCCAGGTAAAAACGGATCATCTCGGTGACGAAGGGGTACACCGACTTGTCATCCGCCACGCCGGTGCCGATGGCATTGGCCAGCACCACATTGCCGCAGCGATAAGCCGCGAGCAGGCCGGGCACGCCGAGCATGGAGTCCGGGTTGAAGGCCAGGGGATCGAGAAACGCATCGTCGAGACGACGGTAGATCACGTCCACGGCCTTGGGCCCATCGGTGGTGCGCATGAAAACGCGGTCATCGCGTACGAACAGGTCGGCGCCTTCCACCAGTTCCACGCCCATCTCGCGGGCGAGAAAGGCATGCTCGAAGAACGCGCTGTTAAAGCGGCCCGGCGTCAATACCACCACGCTGGGGTTATCCAGGGGGCTTGAGCTTTTCAGCGTGTCGAGCAGCAGGTTGGGATAGTGATCGATGGGCGCGATGCGCTGGGCAGCGAACAGTTCGGGGAACAGGCGCATCATCATCTTGCGGTCTTCGAGCATATAGCTGACGCCGCTGGGCGTACGCAGGTTGTCTTCGAGCACGTAGTACGTGCCGTCGCCATCGCGTACGAGGTCGACGCCGGAGATGTGGGAATACAGGTCACGGTGCAGGTCCAGGCCCTGCATCGCCAGTTGGTATTGCTCGTTGGCCAGCACCTGTTCGGCCGGAATGATCCCTGCCTTGATGATGCGCTGCTCGTGATACAGGTCGGCGAGAAACATGTTCAGCGCCTTGACCCGCTGGATACAGCCACGCTCGACAACCCGCCATTCGCTGGCGGGAATACTGCGCGGGATGGTATCGAAGGGAATCAGGCGCTCGGTGCCCTGCTCATCCCCGTAGAGGGTGAAGGTGATCCCGGCGCGGTGAAACAGCAAATCGGCTTCGCGCCGGCGTTGAGCCAGCAATTCAGGCGGGGTTTCGGCCAGCCAGCGGGCGAACTCGCGGTAATGCGGTCGGACCAGGCCTGCCCCATCGTACATTTCATCGTAATAAGTGCGGATCATGCCGAACTCCTTGTCACCCGGGCGCAAGAACCATCGCAAGGCCCGTGCCAGCGGCATAAACACTTAAAAATCAGTGAGTTGAATTAACCACGCAATCTGCTCGCACCGTCCTGGTGCGCAGAATGCCCAGTGCACTGCCCCACGCTTCATCGCAATGCGGGCTTTGACTATCAACAGCATAGTCAGAGTTGATTTCACTGCCCGGCGCAGGCTACGGATAATCGGCCCCATCTGCTGAACTGCCTTCAGCGCTCCGCTCTTCCCTTTAGGCCACCCGTATGGGTGGCCTTTTTTTTGGTGCGTAAAAATAGCGCGCAAGTTCCGAGTTATTTTCCCACCGCACAAACAAAATCGGCCGACCCAAAGGCCAGCCGATACGCTGTGTTGCTCATAAACTGCCGCTACATGGGTAACCCACGCACCTCCTGCTTCACGCCCCATCCTTCGATGATCCCGCCCAGCGGCTCGACCACCGCCCCGAAGTCTTGCTCGAAATCTCCTATGCCGTCGTAGGTCGCAAACATGACTTTGCTCAGTTCCAGGTACCAGGCGCCATCGTCGCGCGCACTCACCTGGGCATTCAGGGATTCCCCGCGAAACTCACCGGCAGCCCTGCGCGCCCGTTCCTCATCCGGGAAAATGGCGTAGAACTCGATGGGGTGAAAACGCGAGAAGTCGAAGCCGCCTTCTTTCATGCGGCGCAGAACATTGGTGCTGATGTCTTCTTGATAGGCTGTGCTCATGAAAAGTGCTCCTCAAATTGATGGATAGACTTTCCGTGCTTCCCGAAGCCCACGCCGCAATGGCGTGGGGACTACGGCAACAACATCACCGCTGGAAAACAAGCATGTAGCTGACAAGACCAGAACTAGCGATTCATTCGCTGATCTCGTTTGCAGAGTAGCGCGAAGCTATCACCTCCACCAGAGGCGCTTGGATGGACTACAGGAAATGTTCAGGCGGCGGGAGAGATGTCGAGGATCTGGATACTGTTCTGGTCTTTGAGGATCTTGACCGTCGGCTCGGGCTTGCGGCCCTCCAGGTCATTGAGGTCCAGTTCGGCGGCGACGGGCACCAGCTTGTTGCGAATCATGTGCGCAGCGTCTTCGAGGCTGGGCTTGTGTTCGCAGGTGAACTGCTCCACGGTCTGCACGCCGTGATCATCAACGAAGGTAATTTGCCACGTTTGCATCGGTGCCTCCTCGATAAAACCCATGTGTGGGCTTACACATATCTGGACCTTGAGCGCTGGACAAACGTTCCACTCAAGGCCGGAGGCACCGGATCAGCTGCAGTTATTTTTCCGCGTGTTGCTTCAAGGCTTTCAAGGTGTTGAACGGAGCGTCCACCACGAACTTGTTGGCCAGCCACGAGGGCACGCTGCCGCCTGGCTCGGTATGCACCTGGTAGGTGACTTCGGTCAGGTTGTCGCCTTTGGGGACCAGTTTCCAGAAGCCTTCAACCTGGGCTACGCGTACGAAGCCTTTTTCTTCCGGCTGATAAGTAGGAACCTCCAGCAAGGTCCGAGTGACACTGCCATCGGCACCCTTGGCAGTGGTGATTTTCAGGATCGAATCACGATTACTGACGGGGAACGGCGCATTGAACTGGGTGTAGGTATAGCTGACGTCACCCTCATGTTTCAGCAGCTTCTGCAATTTGCACTCATGAATCCACTTGCACGCACCGACTACGTCTTCCTGCAACGCGACGATCTTCGCCACCGGTGCCTTGATCGTGGTCACCCCGCGATACGCCTTGTACTTGGAGCCGGCAATTTCGCTCAGGGACACCTTGATACCGTCTTCGTCCTTGGCGACTTGCCAATCCTCAGCCTGGGCAGTGGCAGCAAACAACACCGTAAAACCGCACAACACAGCCATTCGTTTCAGCGAACCCATTGTTGTATTCCTTATTGTTGAAGTTCCGATAGTAAAGCCCATCAAGCCGCCGTCATCTGCTCCCACCAGCCGATCAAGCGGATCGCATCGGCCTGGTCGGTGCCGCAGACCTCGAGATCCGCCTTGAAATCACTGCACACCGCCGGTCGCTCCGGCTGGCCGAACAGCAGGCATAGCTGTTCGACCGATAGGTGCAGGCAGCGTTCGCCCGCCGGTTTGCCCTGTGGCATGCCCGGTAATGGCGAACTGATGGAGGGGGCGATGCAGCAAGCGCCACAGCCTTCACGGCAATTCATGACCAGCAGGTCCTCGACGACTCAATGTGGATGGCCGGGCTAGAGTACGCCCTAAAACAGCCGTTTTAAAATGGGTTAACAGGGGTTTTTCGCAGAAAACAAAAGTGACTGACCAGTCTGCGACAGATGGTCGAGGGCACGCGTCACGTTTGCGGGAAAAGTTTACTGCTTGAACTCGAACTCCACCGCGGCGCCTTCGACTTCGCGCCGTTCTTCGTTGCGCAATTGCAGCTTCATTTCATTGCTGAGCAGGCGGCCGTTGATCTGGAAGGCGCTGTTGTCGGTGGGTTTCTCACCGAACATCGGCGGCAGCAAGGGCACACTTTTGGGTTTGGGCATGGTACCGATAGGCTGCAAGTGCCTGACCATGTCCGACGGCAGGGACAGGTCCAACTGTGCCGGTGGCAATTGTGTCTGCGTCACTTCGCGGGATGCCTTGGACTTGCTGGCTGCACGTTTTTTGGCGGCAGCGGTGGGTTTCTTCACCGCTGGGGCTTTTTTAACGGGAGCCGTTTTTTTCGCGGAGGGCTTGGTTTCACTCACAGGAGCTGCCGCCAGCACTGTGCCGACGTTGCACAGGCTTAACAGGCCAATTACCAGAACAGCGCGAAAAATACAGGTCATATCGCCTACAGCATTAACGGCAGAGGGCCATATGCTCGCTTGTTGTGCGCGGCATGACAAGCACAGTGATTAGTGTGCTAGAGGATTTGTCCCCTTTCTGAGCGTCATAATCCTGCTGCTGTTTCCTGGCATAACTGGCTCGCCAGCATCCCCAACGTCATCAGCGCCCGCTCTGCCTCGCGGTTCCACGGGGTACCGCAGTTCAGGCGAATACAGTGGTTGAACTGCTCCGTATTACTGAAGATCAGCCCCGGCGCAATACTGATGCCCTGTTGCAGTGCGCGCACGTGCAGTTCCTGGGTATTGACCCTTCCAGGCAAACTGACCCACAGGATGAAGCCGCCCGTCGGACGGGTCATCTGGGTGCCTTCCGGGAAATACTGCTGCACCGCCAGTTGAAAGGCGCTGAGGTTCTTGCGGTATTCCTGGCGAATGTAGCGCAGGTGGCGGTCGTAGCCGCCATTCTCTAGGTAAGCGGCAACGCCCATCTGCGTGACACTGCACGCGGAGTGGGTGCTGAACATCTGCAGGCGCTGGATCTCCTGCTGGTATTTGCCGGCGATCATCCAGCCAATGCGCACACCGGGGGACAGCGTCTTGGAAAAGCTGGAGCAATAGATGACCCGATCCAGGCGGTCATAGGCTTTCAGCGCCTTGGTGCGGCCCAGTTCGAACATCAGCTCGCCGTAGATATCGTCCTCGACAATCTGGATGTCGAAGTCCGAGGCCAGGCGCAGTAACTGTTTCTGCCGTTCCTCAGGCATGGTGCCGCCCAGCGGGTTGCTCAGGCGCGTGGTCAGCACCAGGGCCTTGATCGACCATTGGTTGGCCGCCAGTTGCAGGGCTTCCAGGCTCATGCCGGTGGACGGGTCGCTGGGAATCTCGATGACCTTGAGGCCCAACAGATCGGCGAGTTGCAGCAACCCGTAATAGGTTGGCGACTCAGCGGCAATCAGGTCGCCAGGCCGCGTCAGCACCCGCAACGACATCTGCAACGCATCGACACAACCGTGGGTGATCACAACTTCGGACGGGTCCACCACCACGCCCGCATCGCGCATGCGGATCGCCACCTGGCGGCGCAGCGGTTCGAAACCGGGGCTGAACATGTAGCTGAACGCACGCGGGCTCTGGAAGCGTGTGACCTTGGCCAGTTGCTGGTGCAGGGCGCGTACCGGCAAGTAGTCCACGCTCGGCACTGCGGCGCCCAACGGGAACACACCTTCGCGGCGCGATTCGCCCAAGACTTGTTGAATGATACTGCTGCGGGTGACCAACCCGGGGCGCTCGACCCGTGCAATGTCCGGCGTCGGCGCCGTGAGTGCTGGCGTCTGGTGCACGTAATAGCCGGACTGTGGCCGCGCCCGGATCAGCCCCTGGTCTTCCAGGTTGGCGTAGGCCTGCAACACCGTGGCGTGGCTGACGTTCAGCTGTGAGCTCATCTTGCGCACCGAAGGCACGCGCTCGCCCGGTTGATAGACACCGCGACGGATATCCTCAGCCAGTTGCTGGGCGATACGTTGGTAAAGCAACAGATTGGTCATGACGCAGCACTCGATTTCACGGGTATTTTATTTTTGTGTGAAACATACCGGCACAGTTTAGAAGTGTACGGGGACAGTTGCCACAATAGTCGAGCGCGCGTTGGAGTGACAGTAAAACTGTGAGGGTGCACACCAAAAAATGTGGGAGGGGGCTTGCCCCCGATGACGGTGGGTCAGCGACAGATTTGCTGACTGATGCACCGCTATCGGGGGCAAGCCCCCTCCCGCATTCAGAGCTGCTCCAGGCTTCTACCGGGCAGCGCCCAGTTGACCTTTCTCGTCAGAGAAGACGATCTCCACCCGGCGGTTCTGCGCCCTGCCCCGCTCGGAGGCATTGGCCTCCACCGGATACTGGTCGCCATACCCTTCCACCTGGATGCGTTTTTCGTCGATTCCCAGGTCGACCAGCACATCAGCCACCGACTGCGCGCGGTCGCGGGACAGTTTGAGATTTTCCTGCTCGCCACCGGTGTTATCGGCGTAGCCCTCGATACGCACCACACGCTTGGGGTTCAGTTGCAAGAACTGCACAATCTTGAGCACTGTGCGGTTGGCCGAGTTCTTCAGCTCGGCGTCACCGGTGTCGAACAGCACATCGCCCAGGGTCATCACCAGGCCACGATCGGTCTGGGTGGTGGTCAGGCTGGCGATCTGTTCTTCAAGCCATTTACCCTGCTGCTGCACGCTGCTCAGCTTGCTTTCACGCAAGGCCAGTTGCAGGCGCTGGCGTTCCAGTTCGAGCTTGGCACCGCGCTCCTGGTTGAGCGCCTGTTCGGTGTGTTCACGGGCAATAGCGCTGTAGCGTTGGCTCAAGTAGGCGTAATGCACCACGTCGGCACCGCTGCCCCAGTAGCTGGACAGGCGATCGGCACGGGCCAGGGACTCACCGGCGCGGATCACGTCCTTGGGCGCAAAGCGCAACACATTGGCGTCTTCCTTGACCTTCTGGAAGTCATTCCCAGCCTGTTGCAGGGCCTGTTCGCTGTCGGGATGGCTGGCACAACCGCCCAATACAGCCGTGCCCAACAGCAGCGCACAACTCAAACCACGGATCATCGGACTCATTGGGCTTCCCCCAACTGCAGTTGCTTGCGCAGGCGAGTGATGCGGGTGTTGAGCACGTTCAACTGCTCCTGGCTCTTGCGGGTCAACACTTTGGCTTCTGCCAGACGCGCGTCCAACTCGGCTTGCTCAAAGCGCATGCGTGCATTTTTGTAGGACTGGTCAGCCATGCTCGACTTGGCCCGGGCGAATTTCTCTTCGGCCAGTTTCAGTTCGGGCGATTCATCGGGGTTGGCGCCAACGGCGCTGGCTTGCTCAAGGGCTTGCTGGGTGAGGCGAATTTGTTCATTCGGCGCAGGATCAGCTGCACATCCCGCCAGAGCGACAACGGCGAGGGCCGCGAAAAGAGGTCGAAGAGTCACTGAAAATCCCTACTTTGTTGGGGTGCCGACGGGTTGTTGCAATTGCGCTTTCCAACGTTCCAGATTGCGCTGCAACGCGGCTTCCGTCACACCAGACCCGGGCAATTCTGTCATCTTTTTGGCGAGCTGTCCGCGCAACCACGGATCGTTGCAGGCCGAGTTGTGGGAAATCGCCAGGTACAGGCCCGGCTGATCGACGGGCACCTCGCGGGCGATCAGGTCGTTGCTCATGCCCAAGGTCTGTGCCATTGCCATGCCGGAATAACGCCCGGCGAGGACATAGTCGACCTCTCCCAGCAGCAGTTTCTGGAACGCCGGCGTCAGGGACGGCAGGCGTTGCAGGCTCAATTGCTGGCCGGCGAACGTTTCGAAGGCGGCACTCAAGCGCGCACGTTCCGACACCGCGCCTTTGTGCCCGTGCAGGTCGGCCGCCGTGGTGTAGGCCAGCGCTGAATCCTTGCGCGTCCACACTAGGTAGTCGAGCTGCACCAGGGCCGGGTGGATGTAGTCGAGGGTTTCCAGCTCGCCCAGGTTCAGCGGCGCATCGGCAAGGATATCCATGCGCCCGCTGCGCACCTCATCCAGGGCCAGCGAACGTTTGCCGCCGTAGAGCAGGTCGATTTTCAACCCGAGGTCCTTGCCCACTTGTTGCAGCACGTCGGCGGTGGCGCCGATGAGGTGCGTGGGGTCTTGCGGGTCACGCCAGAGCAGGGGCGGCGCGTCCGGACTGCCGGTGATCACCAGGCGGTCGCATTTGCCGGCGGCCAGCGTCAGGCTCGGCAGCAGAGTGAGGCCCAGCAGTACGGCCCAGGGACGCAGTTCCATGGCAAGTGTCTCCAGCAAGTCAAAAAAAAGCCCGGTCACATGGACCGGGCTCTTTATAAGTGAAGCGACTGGATTAGACCAGCTTCTCCAACTCAGGGACAGCTTCGAACAAGTCCGCCACCAGGCCGTAATCAGCCACCTGGAAGATCGGTGCTTCTTCGTCCTTGTTGATCGCAACGATCACCTTGGAGTCTTTCATACCGGCCAAGTGCTGAATCGCGCCGGAGATACCGACGGCGATGTACAGCTGTGGCGCAACGATCTTGCCGGTCTGGCCGACCTGCATGTCGTTGGGT
This sequence comes from Pseudomonas sp. FBCC-B1565, assembly GCF_059133265.1. NCBI lineage: Bacteria > Pseudomonadati > Pseudomonadota > Gammaproteobacteria > Pseudomonadales > Pseudomonadaceae > Pseudomonas > Pseudomonas sp. FBCC-B1565. Next base: position 1,583,664 of record NZ_CP101438.1, on the reverse strand, counting down.
ACGAAACCTGCGTCGACGGCCGCGCGGGAGGCGCCGACCGCAGCGCCCAGCTTGTCGGCCAGGGCATACAGGTGCTTGAAGTTGTCACCGTTCTGCATGCCACGGCCGCCGGAAACGACGATCTTGGCAGCGGTCAGCTCAGGACGGTCCGACTTGGCCAGCTCTTCGCCAACAAAGCTGGAAGTGCCAGCGTCGTGGGCAGCGGCGACGGCTTCAACGGCAGCCGCCCCCCCTTCAGCGGCAACCGGGTCGAAACCGGTGGCGCGTACGGTGATGACTTTGACCGAAGCGTTGGACTGTACGGTAGCGATAGCGTTGCCGGCATAGATCGGGCGCTTGAAGGTGTCGGCGCTTTCGACCGAGATGATCTCGGAGATCTGGTCAACGTCCAGCTGCGCGGCAACGCGTGGCAGGATGTTTTTGCCGTTGGAAGTAGCGGCAGCCAGGATGTGGCTGTAGCCAGCGCCAAGCTCTGCAACCAGCGGCGCAACGTTTTCCGGCAGTTGGTGAGCGTACGCGGCGTTGTCGGCCAGCAGTACTTTACTCACACCCACGATTTTCGCAGCGGCTTCAGCCACGGCGTCAGCGCCCTGGCCAGCAACCAATACGTGGATATCACCACCGATTTTCGCAGCGGCAGCCACGGTGTTCAGGGTGGCCGGGGCCAGCACCTTGTTGTCGTGTTCAGCGATTACCAAGATAGTCATGATTAGATTACCTTCGCTTCGTTTTTCAGTTTCTCTACCAGTTCAGCTACCGACTTGACCTTGATGCCCGCGCTGCGTGCAGCCGGTGCTTCAACTTTCACGGTCTTGTTGGTAGAGGCGGTGGAAACGCCCAAAGCTTCCGGAGTCAACGACTCAAGCGGCTTCTTCTTGGCTTTCATGATGTTTGGCAGGGACGCGTAGCGCGGCTCGTTCAAACGCAGGTCGGTGGTGACGATGGCCGGCAGTTTCAAAGAAACGGTCTGCGCGCCGCCGTCGATTTCACGGGTGACAGCAACGCTGTCGCCGCTCACTTCGACCTTGGAGGCGAAGGTGCCCTGGCCGTAACCGGTCAGCGCAGCCAGCATCTGGCCAGTCTGGTTGTTGTCGCTGTCGATGGCCTGTTTGCCGAGGATCACCAGCTGAGGCTGTTCCTTGTCGACAACGGCTTTGAGCAGCTTGGCAACGGCCAGGGAGGTCAGCTCTTCAGCGGACTCGACCAGGATGGCGCGGTCGGCGCCCAGTGCCAGCGCGGTACGCAGCTGCTCTTGAGCAGTGGTCGGGCCGATGGAAACCACGACGATTTCAGTCGCCACGCCTTTCTCTTTCAGGCGTACGGCTTCTTCCACGGCGATTTCGCAGAAAGGGTTCATCGACATCTTGACGTTAGCGAGGTCGACGCCGGAATTGTCCGCCTTGACGCGAACTTTCACGTTGTAATCGACAACGCGTTTGACAGCTACAAGAACCTTCATGGATTCCTCGTTACTCTCCGGTGAAAAGAAAGTCGCCTAGGCGAACCTGGCGGTTGATGCTCATCGGCACACAAGGGCACCTCCAAAAACGCAGGCGGCGACCTTGCTCACGGGAAATGATGACCGTTCGTCAGGGGTGACTGAGAGGTCATTCTTTATCGCAGCGTGTAAACTGCGCGCCAGTGTTTGGGCACGCGTCACCTGTCTTGCTTTTGGACGTGCTCTTGAAACCTGCTGTCTGCCTACGGTAAGCGCAAAACCGACCGTATATTGACCGGAACGCCTATTCTGGTCAATACGGCAAAATAGCCAGTCATAAGCCGCACCACTTTGATTTATCTAGCCTGCGAGCAATTCAAACAAACGTTTGTATTGGACGCTGCCAGTGGTGTAGATATAATGCGCCACCTAGAGAGAAAGGTGGGTCTTGCCGTTGCCGCAAGACAACACCGAACCTCCACCCATTAGAAAAAAAAGCCTGTTGAGCCTTGAGTAGGAGATAGCCTGTGGAACGCGAATACATGGAATTCGACGTGGTCATCGTCGGCGCTGGCCCGGCGGGACTGTCTGCCGCCTGCCGACTGAAGCAGAAGGCCGCCGAAGCCGGTAAGGAAATCAGCGTCTGCGTGGTCGAGAAAGGCTCCGAAGTCGGCGCGCATATCCTCTCCGGTGCCGTGTTCGAACCACGCGCCCTGAACGAACTGTTCCCGGACTGGAAAGAACTCGGTGCCCCGCTCAATACCCCAGTGGTGCGCGACGACATCTATGTACTGCGCAGCCCCGAAGCCTCCACCAAGGTGCCTGACTTTTTTGTGCCCAAGACCATGCACAATGAAGGCAACTACATCATCTCCCTGGGCAACCTGTGCCGCTGGCTGGCCCAGCAGGCCGAGAACCTCGGTGTGGAAGTCTACCCAGGCTTCGCCGCCCAGGAAGCGCTGTTCGACGAAAACGGCGTGGTGCGCGGGATCATCACCGGTGACCTCGGCGTCGACCGCGAAGGCAACCCTAAAGAAGGCGTCTACACCCCCGGCATGGAACTGCGTGGCAAATACACGCTGTTCGCCGAAGGTTGCCGTGGCCATATCGGCAAGCAGCTGATCCAGCGCTTCAACCTGGACAGCGACGCCGACGCCCAGCACTACGGCATCGGCCTGAAGGAAATCTGGGAAATCGACCCGGCCAAACATCAGCCTGGCCTGGTGGTGCACACCGCCGGTTGGCCGCTGGACATCATGAGCAACGAGAACACTGGTGGCTCGTTCCTCTATCACCTGGAAAACAACCAGGTCGTTGTGGGCCTGATCGTCGACCTGTCCTACAGCAACACTTTCCTGTCGCCGTTCGATGAGTTCCAGCGCCTCAAGCACCACCCGGTGCTGGCCCAGTACCTGGAAGGCGGCAAGCGCATCAGCTACGGCGCCCGTGCCATCTGCAAAGGCGGCCTGAACTCGCTGCCGAAGATGGTCTTCAAGGGTGGCGCGCTGATCGGGTGCGACCTCGGCACCCTGAACTTCGCCAAGATCAAGGGCAGCCACACCGCGATGAAGTCCGGCATGCTCGCCGCCGACGCCGTGGCCGACCGCCTGTTCGCTGACTCCGAAGGCGGTGACGAACTGACCGCTTACGTCGACAGCTTCAAGTCCAGCTGGCTCTACGAAGAACTGTTCGCCAGCCGTAACTTCGGCCCGGCGATGCACAAGTTCGGCCCGATCATCGGTGCCGGCTTCAACTGGTTCGACCAGAACATCCTGGGCGGCAAGATGCCGTTCACCCTGCACGACACCAAGCCGGACTACGCCTGCCTCAAGCTGGCCAAGGACAGCAAGAAGATCGACTACCCGAAACCCGACGGCAAGCTGAGCTTCGACAAGCTGAGCTCGGTATTCATCTCCGGCACCAACCATGAAGAAGAACAGCCGTGCCACTTGAAGCTGAAAGACGCGAGCATCCCGATCGGCACCAACCTGCCGCTCTACGATGAACCGGCGCAGCGCTACTGCCCGGCCGGCGTGTATGAAGTGATCACCCAGGAAGACGGCGAAAAGCGCTTCCAGATCAACGCCCAGAACTGCGTGCACTGCAAGACCTGTGACATCAAGGACCCTTCGCAGAACATCACCTGGGTTACGCCGGAAGGCGCGGGTGGGCCGACTTACCCGAATATGTAAGCTCGCGACTCGAACAAAAAGGCTCCCAAATGGGAGCCTTTTTTATGCTGCGCGCTCTTCGCCGGGATTGCGCAGGAAGTAGCGCTTGTACTCGCGACTGAACTGCGACGTACTCTGGTACCCCACGCTGTGCGCCGCCTGCGCCACACCCATACCGTCCACCAGCAGCAACTGTTGGGCCTTGAGCAGACGCAGACGCTTGAGGTACTGCACCGGCGACAACAACGTGCAGCGCTTGAAGTGCTCATGAAAGGTCGACGCACTCATGTGCGCATACCCGGCCAGCGTCTCGATATTCAGCGGCTCGGCGTAGTGGCCATGCAGGTGATTCAATGACGTGGCGATCCGCGAAAACTGCCCCTGCTGTTCCACCAGTGCTCGCAACACATCGGCCTGCGGGCCCCGCAGAGCGGTGAACAACACTTCCCGGACCCGCGCCGCGCCCATGATCCGGCTTTCCAGCGGATCGTGCAGGCATTGCAACAGCCGCTCGACAGCACCGCGCATTGCGTCATCGAGCATCACCGAACTCATCGACTCCAGCGTCTGCGCCGTGGGTGGCGGCCCGGCCTGAATGCCCATGGACATGACCAATTCGCCCAGGACCACGCGGTCAATGCCCACCGTGACACCGTACAACGGCGCATCAGCGCCCATGGCAAAGGTCTCGCACTCGAACGGCACCGGCATGGCCTGGATCAGGTAATGCCCGGCGCCATACTCCAACGTGCGCGGCCCCAGGTAGGCGACTTTGCTGCCTTGGGCCACGAACATCAGGCTTGGCTCATAGATCTGCGGCCCGCGTGCCACGTCACAACTGGCGCGCAGCACTTGCACACCGGGCAGGTGGGTCGGGGAAAAACCGTCGCAGGGCGTAAGCCCCTCAATCAAGGCAACCAAGGTGGCATTGGCATCGAGATGGCGGGTCAACAACATGGCAAAAAACTTCGCGAATAAGGGATGAGAACATCATCGCAGGTCTGGCGGCCAATGGATCCAAACCAGGGGCACTCCCGGACGAATAGGCATGAGACTCGGAGCAATCGCCATGGCCGCATCAGGACCCGGCGCGGAGAATGCGCCGCCTCACCTGTCATTGCTTTTGCGAGGTTTCCCCATGTACACCGCCATCGGTTATGCCGCCCAGTCGGCCACCACTCCCCTCGCCCCCATGTCTTTCCAGCGCCGCAGCCCGCGCGCCGATGACGTGGCCATCGAGATCCTCTACTGCGGCGTCTGCCACTCCGACATCCACCAGGCGCGCAACGAATGGGGCATCGCCGTGTACCCGCTGATGCCGGGCCACGAGATTGTCGGCAAGGTCACCGCCGTTGGCGCCAACGTCACCGCGCACAAAATTGGCGACCTGGTCGGCGTGGGCTGCATGGTCGATTCGTGCCGTCACTGCGACGCCTGCAAGTCAGACCTTGAGCAATACTGCCTCGAAGGCCCGACCATGACCTACGCCACCCCGGACCGTGTAGACGGCAGCAACACCATGGGCGGTTACTCCGACAGCATCGTGGTCAGCGAGCACTTCGTGGTGAAGATCCCGGCCAAGCTCGATCTGGCCAGCGCGGCGCCGATCCTGTGCGCCGGCATTACCACCTACTCGCCGCTCAAGCACTACGGCGTGAAGGCCGGCGATAAAGTCGGCGTGCTGGGCATGGGTGGCCTGGGCCATATGGGCATCAAGTTCGCCAAGGCCATGGGCGCGGAAGTGACGCTGTTCACCCGCTCGGCGAGCAAGGCCGAGGAAGGTCGTCGCCAGGGTGCCGACCATGTAATCGTGTCCACCGATGCCGAGCAGATGAAAGCCGCCGCCGGCCGTTTCGACTTCCTGCTGGACACCATCCCGGTGCAGCACGACCTGAACCCCTACCTCGACGTGCTGCGCTTTGACGGCGTGCATATCCTGGTCGGCCTGATCGAGCCGGTCGACCCGCCCGTCAACGCCGCCAAGCTGGTGCTGGGCCGCAAAGTGCTGGCCGGTTCCTTGATCGGCGGCATTGCCGAAACCCAGGAAGTCCTGGATTTCTGCGCCGAGCACAACATCACCTGCGACATCGAAATGCTCGACATCCGCCATATCAACGAAGCCTACAGCCGCATGATCGCCGGCGATGTGAAGTACCGTTTTGTCATCGACATGACGACCTTGAAGGCCTGATCAGGCCTTCGCGCCCAACTCCGCCGACAGCCGGGCTGCGACCTGTTTGACCACGGGAATCAGCTCGGCCATTTTCTCCAAGGGCATGTAGGGCACGGTACTGGCGATGCTGATGCCGGCGACGATGCGCCGGCTGGCATCGCGCACCGGGGCCGCCACGCAACGGATCGACGGTTCGTTGTCTTCCAGGTCGAACGCATACCCGCCCACCACGTATTCACGCATGCGCTGCTCGAACTGCGCCCAGGACTGTTCCGGGTGCTGCGGCCACTGCAGGCTTTTCCCGCCCACCGGCAGGCTGACGTCGTACAGACGCTGCCACTCTTCCACCGTGTCATCCAGCAGCAATGCCTTGCCAATTCCGGTGCGCGCCAGCGGTATGCGGTGGCCGACTCGCGAGCGCATTTCCGGGCCATTGCGGCCGGGGTTCTTGTGCAGGTAAAGCACGTCGTCGTATTCGCGAATGGCCAGGTGGATGGTGTCACCGGTCAGCGCCGACAGCTCATCCAGATACGGGATGGCCAGGGTCACCAGCGGCAGCTCTTCCCGCGCCTGAAACCCCAGCTCGATCAACTTCGGCCCCAGCAGGTAACCGACTTGCGGCACCACGCGCAGGTAACGCTCGTCCACCAGGCAACTGGCCAGGCGGTGGGTGGTGCTGCGGGTGGTGCCGATGCGCTTGGCGATCTCTTTCAGATCCCGCGCACCCGCCGCCACGGCCTGCACCACGCCCAGGCCACGCAGCAGGGTCTGGGTGCCGGTGGGGGCGGTGTCTTTGACGGGGGTGTGGGCGTTTTCCTGCATATCAGGCCTATGTGGTGGTACGAAAACGAGCGGCATTATGGCAAAAGCTGAACCTCAATACAGCGCAGATCCAAATGTGGGAGGGGGCTTGCCCCCGATAGCGGTGTGTCAGTGAATGCATGTTTTTCTGACGTGCCGCCATCGGGGGCAAGCCCCCTCCCACATTTGAATCTTCATAGGGCTCGGGATCAGCGCTGTTTCATGCGGTCAATGATGACCGCCAGCAACAGGATCGAGCCACGGATGACGTACTGGTAGAAGGTGTCGATGTTCTTCAGGTTCATCGCATTCTCGATGATCGCCAAAATCAACACCCCGGCAATCACATGCCGGATCATGCCAATGCCGCCACTCAACGACACTCCGCCCAGCACGCACGCCGAGATCACGGTCAGCTCGAAGCCCTGCCCAATCATCGGCTGGCCCGAGGTCATGCGCGAAGCGAGGATCACCCCGGCCAACGCACCAATCAGACCGTGTACGGCAAAGATGATGATCTTGGTGCGATCGACGTTCACCCCGGCCAGCAACGCCGCTTCCTGGTTGCCACCGATGGCCATGGTGTTGCGCCCGTAGGTGGTGTAGTTGAGCAGCCAGCCGAAAAATACAAAGCACAGCACGGTGATGATGATCGGTACCGGCACGCCCATCAGTTGGCCGTTGCCGAATACGAAGAACCCTTCGTCCATCACGCCGACGGCCTTGCCGTTGGAGAAAATGTAAGCCAGGCCGCGCACGATCTGCATGGTCGCCAACGTCGCGATCAAGGCGTTGATACGCAGCTTGGCGATGACAATACCGTTGATCAGCCCCACCACCAGGCCCATCGCCAACGCCGCCGACACACCGAGCACCACGCTCTCGGTATCACGGATCACGATACCTGCGACCACCCCGGCACACGCAATCACCGAGCCCACCGACAAGTCGAAATGCCCGGATGCCAGGCAGAACAACATGGTGCACGCGGCGATGCCCACGGTGGAGATCGCCAGGCCCAGCCCGCGCATGTTCAGCGGTGAAAGGAAGTTGTCGATAAACAACGCGCTGAGCACAAAGATGCTCAACGCGGCGAGCAGCATCACCCAGTCATCGAGGAATTTGCGCTGGTTGAAACCCGGCCAGAAGCCCTTTGCAGTTTTTACCTCAGACATCATTCACCTCGAATTCTTCAAGCCCGCGAACGCGGGAGAGCCAGTTGCAACAGCCGTGCTTCATCCGCCTGGTCACGGGCGAGTTCGCCGGTCAGGGCGCCTTCGCTCATCACCAGGATGCGGTCGGAAATCCCCATCACTTCCATCAGGTCGCTGGACACCACAATCACCGCAATACCGCTGGCCGCCAGGTTATGGATGATCTGGTAGATCTCCGACTTGGCACCAATATCGATGCCACGCGTTGGCTCATCCAGCAGCAGTACTTTCATCGGCATCGACAACCAGCGGCCGAGAATGGCCTTCTGCTGGTTGCCGCCGGACAGGTACATGATTTTCTGTTCGGCGTTCGGCGTCTTGACCTTCATGCTTTTGATTTGCCGGTCTGCGTTGGCCTTTTCCCAGCCATCACGCAGCAGCCAGCCAAATGCAGAGTGGGCGCCACGCGCGCTGATATTGATATTTTCGGCTACGCTGGACAGCGGAATGATGCCTTCCTTCTTGCGGTCTTCCGGGCACAGCAGTACGCCGGCGGCGATGGCATCGCGCGGTGAACGCAGTTGCAGGGCCTGACCGCACAGTTCCAGGCTGCCGGCAGTGCTGCGGGTCAAACCACTCAGCAGCCGAAACAGCTCCGTGCGCCCTGCCCCGACCAAGCCGAACAGGCCGAGAATCTCGCCCTTGTGTACCTGAAGGCTGACCGGCTCACGCAAGCCCGGGCCAAGCAAGCCCTCGACCTTCAGCGCTACATCGCCCTGTTCACGTGGGCGGTAGTCGTAGATGTCCTGGATATCGCGGCCGACCATGCACGTTACCAACTGGTCGTGGGTCAGGGTGCTCATGTCGTCGAAGGTGCGCACGTAACGGCCGTCCTTGAACACCGTTACCGCGTTGCAGATGCGGAACACTTCCTCCATGCGATGGGACACGTAGAGCACCACTTTGCCTTCATCGCGCAGCCGCGTGATGATCGCCATCAAGCGATCGATCTCCCGCGCCGACAGGCTGCTGGTGGGCTCGTCGAAGGCAATCACATGGGCGCCACGGGACAGCGCCTTGGCGATTTCCACCAGTTGGCGTTGACCAAGGGAAAGTCGACCGAGCTTCTCATCCGGATCGATTTCATCCGCCAGGCCCTTGAGGCAGGCCAACGCCTGCTTACGCAACTGACTGCGGTTGACCACCCCGAAGCGCGTCGGCAAGTGCCCAAGGAACAGGTTCTCGGCCACGGTCATTTCCGGCACCAAATGCAGCTCCTGGTGGATCACCGCCACGCCGTTGGCAATGCTGTCGGCGGCAGACTTGAAGTCCATGGTCTGCGCGCCGATCTGCAACGTGCCACTGCTGGGCAGGTAGGCGCCGCCAAGGATTTTCAGCAGCGTCGACTTGCCCGCGCCGTTCTCGCCCATCAACGCATGCACCTCACGCGGCCGCGCTTCAAAGCTGATCTGCGCCAGGGCTTTCACACCGGGAAACTCCTTGCCGATGCCGTTGAAGCGCAAGGCCGCGCCGGTCATTTCCACAACCCGATCTTGGTCAGCTCTGCCTGGAAGTTGGCGCGGGTGATCAGGGTCACTTCGTCCATCGCCGTGTATTTCGCAGGTTCCTTGCCGGTGGTGACCCACTCATACATCGCCAACGCGGTGTTGTAACCCTCGATATGCGGGCTGGGCAGCATCGAGCCGAAGAAACCGCTTTCAGCCTTTTTCAACTCGCCGATGGCGTCGGTGCCATTGATGCCGATGCCGATCACATTGGCAGCCTTGAAGCCGGCGCTTTCGGTGGCGCGTACGCCGCCGAGCACGGTGTTGTCATTCATGCCGCCGATGATCAGGTTTTTCGCGCCGCTGGGCAGCTTGACCAGCGCCGAGTTGGTGGCGTCCATGCTGCCGGGTACGTCAAGGGTCTTGAGCGCGGCGGTCAGGATATGGTCTTTGGGCAGGCCGGCGTCTTCCAGGGACTTGATCGAACCGTCGGTGCGCTTCTTGCCGGTGTCGAGTTCGTTATAGGTGTTGATCACGGCGTAGGTGTCCTTCCAGTCCCAGCCGCGTTTTTTCGCTTCGGTTGCCATTGCGGCGCCCTGCTTCTGGCCCACTTCAAAGGCAGCCATGCCCAGGTACGGCACGTCTTCCATGAAGTTGCCCTTCGCATCCACGAAGCGATCATCCACTGCCATGACTTTCAGGCCATTGACCTTGGCCTTGGCGACGATGGCCGGGCCGAGGGACACGTCCGGCGGGCAGATCACAAAGCCCTTGGCGCCGTTGGCAGCCAGGCTGTCGATGGCCGAGAGGGTTTTTTCACCGTCGGGCACGGCGATCTTGATCACGGTAAAGCCGTGTTCCTTGCCGGCTTTCTCGGCGAAGGCCCATTCGGTCTGGAACCAGGGTTCTTCGGCCTGTTTGACCAGAAAGCCGATCTTCACTTCTTCGGCGAGTGCCACGCTGCTGAACGCCATTGCAAGTGCCAGGGTGCCTAAAGTCTTCTTGAACATGAACCACCTCTTTCTTGTTATTGGAAAACGCTTCAGTCGTGGTACATCACAGACCGCCCGCCATCGATCATCAGGCAGGTTGCATTGATAAACGGCGCCTCGTCGGTCGCCAGGAACAACGCGGTCATCGCCACTTCGATCGGCTGGCCGATGCGCTTGGGCGGGTGCAGGTCGAACGCACGCTGGCGTTCGGCGTGGGGGTCGGGGAAACCGTTCCAGTAGTCGACGTTGAGCTGGGTTTCTATGTAGCCCGGCGCGATGGCATTCACGCGGATGCCCTTGGGCGCGTATTCGATGCCGAGGGCGCGGGTCAGGCCAAGCAGGCCATGCTTGGCCACGGGATAGGGGAAGCAGCCAGGAATGATGTGGCTGGAATGGGTGGAAGCAATGTTGATGATATTGCCGATGCCCTGCTCGATCATGTGCGGCAGCACCGTGCGGCAGCCGTACCAGGCACCGTCGAGGTCGATGGCGAAGCAGCGGCGCCAGTCTTCGTCGGTCATCTCCAGCGGGTCGCGAAACACATTGACCCCGGCGCAATTGACCAGTACATCCACACGACCGAAACGCTCGATGGCCACATTGACCAGTGCCTGCCATTGTTCCTTGGACGTGATATCGACGGGTTGCGCGTAGATCTCGGCGCCGCGTTCGCGCCAGCGGGCCGCGACCTGCTCGACCTTTTCACCCTGGATATCAGCGATGACCAGCTTCGCCTGCTGCGCCTGGAAACACGCGACGATCGCCTCGCCAATGCCCTGGGCGGCACCGGTGATGATCACCACTTTGCCTTTGAGCCGCTCGCCGTAGGTGGGTTCGGGCACGGCGGGGAGTGACAACGGTTGTGCCTGCATCGCTTCACCTGTTTTATTTTTGGTAGTGAGTGCTGATGCAGCCGACTATAAACCCATCTTTTGAAACATCTCAATATATAAATTTGCATCCCATATATTGAGAAAAGAGCAAAAAAATTGTGGGAGGGGGCAAGCCCCCTCCCACATTTTGATCTACGGTCTTTAGCCTAGGGCGAAGTCACGCAGCGCATCACCTTCCATGCGATAGCGCACCCACTCCTCCTGCGGCTGGGCACCGATGGATTTGTAGAACGCAATCGCCGGTTCGTTCCAGTCCAGCACGCTCCACTCGAAGCGCCCGCAGCCGTTGTCGAACGCGATCTTCGCCAGGTGGCGCAAGAGCTTCTTGCCCGCGCCGCCGCCGCGTTGCTCCGGGTTGATGTACAGGTCTTCCAGGTACAGGCAGTTGCTGCCCAGCCAAGTGGAATAACTGAAGAAGAACACCGCAAAACCAATCGGCAGGCCATCGCGCAAACAGATCAGGCCATGGGCGGTCGCCCCTTCGCTGAACAGGCTACGCTCGATGTCCACCACACTGGCGATCACTTCATGCCGGGCCTTCTCGTACTCGGCCAACTCAGTGATGAAAGTCAGGATCTGCGCAGCATCGCTGGGCACGGCGGGGCGAATCTCGATGGTCATGGGCGAGCCTTGGCAATTTCAAAGCACACATACTAAGGCGCTTTCGTGACGAGTTGCAGCGCAATTCGTGGTCACTGGCACACAAAATCTTACAGGTGACGCAAGACCGTTCGTCGCCACCCAGGCACGAACATCAAACGAGAGCTGACCAACAGTAGGTAAGGACATTCATCATATGGAGACACCCTCATGAAGCATTCCAAGTTTGCTGCCCTCGCCCTGGCTGGCCTGTTGTCTTCGGTTTCGCTGAGCGGTTTTGCGGCCACCTCCTCCACCGGCCCGACCAATCCGGACGCCACCACCGAGTCCCAGAAATCCATGGGCACCGGCCTGGACACCAATGGCGGCGCAGTCATTGACAATACCAATGCCGCTGACCCGCACACCCAGGGCCATGACACCCAACGCCAGGCACCAGCTGCCGTCGGCAACGGCAAAATGGGCCCATCGGTCAATGAACCCAAGATCAACAAGGGCGATGACTCGAACCTGCCCGGCGCGCCAAAACAGCCTGCGCCTTGATCCACCCAACGCAAGACGAACACCCGATCATTTCCCAGTGAAGAGGTACGCATGAACGTCGACAAAGACCTTGAGAAAGAAGTCTTGACCCGCCTGCTGCACGCTCATCCCCAGGGGCTGGGCAAGGAGGTGTTGGATAACTACCGCGGAGAAAAAGTCGTCGCCAGTGCGTTGGCGTTTCTGCAGGATCGCGGCCTGATCAAGGATGGGCATGTGACCACCGACGCCGCCGGTGAATATGCGTTGAACCTGCCGATCAAACTGACGGCGTCGGGTGTGGATGAGGCGCGTAAGTTGGAGTCTGAAACCAGCCAGTAGCCTCAAATGTGGGAGGGGGCTTTCCCGCTCCCACATTTTTTGACACGGCCTATTCCCGGAGAAAGGCGTCGACTTCTGCGCTGCCAGGCGATGTAGCCGGCCCCCAGCGAGTGACCGCCAGCGCCGCTGCCGCGTTCGCCCGGCGTGCAGCCTGGGCAGGTGCCAGGCCATCGGCCAACCCTGCGATAAACACCCCGGCATGGGCATCCCCAGCGCCATTGCTGTCCACCGCCGTCACCTTCAACCCCGGCACATGCTCGGCCTGGCCATTGCGGCTCACCCAGCATCCATTCGGCCCATCCCGCACCACCAGCAAGGCATCGCCGGGCAGATGACGATTCAAGTCGACCAGCGCCTCTGCAACCGTTTCCGCCCCGGTAAACGCCAGTGCTTCAGGGCCATTACTGGTCCAGATATCGATACGCGGCAACAGCGCCACCATCAGCGCCGAATCCGGTGCCTTCACCAACGGACCCGGGTCGAACACCACCTTGATAGCGCGAGGCAGCGCCAGCAACCAGTCGAGCAGAGCCTGCGCCTTGCCTTCCAGCAACAGGCTGTAGCCACTCACATACACGTAATCGTCCGGCTGCGGGACCACGCGCGCCAGGTCCTCGGCGCTCAACTCGCCTTCAGCACCGATATGGGAAATGAAGGTGCGTTCGGTGGTGGCCTCGGTCAGCGACACACACAAACCGGTATCTTTATCCGTGCTGGCCGCTTGGGCAATCTCGACACCTTCCGCCTGCATCGCCGCGCGTGCCAGGTCGCCGAAACGCCCGTTGCCGTGACGGCCCAGGTAGACCACCGCCAGCCCATTGCGCCGTGCGGCCGCCATCACATTGAAGCCACCGCCGGCTTCGAAACTGGCCGATTGCGCCAGCACGTCGCCACCGGTTGCGGGCAAGGTATCGAGGGCCATGACCAGGTCGACGATGACCTGGCCGCTGTGCAGCAATCTAGACATTAGGGCTCTCTACTAAAGCCGGGCGACGATCAGCCGCACCGCCCAGTACTGCATAAATCCCGCCGGCCACCAGAAAGGTGACGATCCAGCCCAGGCCGTTGTGGCCCAGCCAGGAGTCGGACAAAGGCCCGGCGAACCAGATGTTCTCGGCGGTGGTGCCGATGGTGGTGAAGCTGAAACCCAGCACGATCGCCACGGCCCAGGCACCGAAGGCACGCCACTCCACACCGCCGCGATACCAGTAGGCGCTGCTTGGGCTCACGTCCAGCAGGTCCTTGGCGCTGTAGTAGTGACGGTGGATCAGGTCGACCACGAAGATGCCGACCCATGCCGTGATCGGCACCGCCAGCAAAGAAATGAACGTGATGAACGGGCCGTAGAAACTGTCGGCGATCAGCATGAAGTAAATCGAACCGGCGAAGATCGCCACGATATCGACGATCACCGCATGCACGCGCTTGACCTTCAAACCGAGGGTCAGGGTGGTGAGGCCCGCCGAGTACACCGACAGGTTGTTGGACAGCAGTAACCCGCCGAACGCGGTGATCAGGTACGGCACGGCCATCCAGGTCGGCAACATATCGCGGATCGCGATGATCGGGTCGGTCGCCGACGCCAGGTCATTGTTGCCCACCGACAGCAGGCCGCCGAGGGTGATCAACAGCACCAGCGGAATGCCCGCACCGAACGCCGCCGACGCCACCAGGCGCACGGCCTTGACGCTGCGGTGCTGGTAGCGCGACATATCCGCGCCGGCGTTGGCCCAGCCGATACCGGTGCCGGCCGCCATGGTGCCGACGCCGATGATCATCGCGCTCAGCGGTGCCGGGGTGGCGTTGAACACCGCGCTCCAATCGATGGTGGCGCAGAGGAAACCGCCGACCAGGATGTTCAACGCGCCGAACACATAGGTGGCCCACTTCTGGATCACCAGCAAGGTGGCGTGGCCCAGGCCGGACACCGACAAGGTCAACAGCACGAAGATGGCGATGAAGACCAGGGTGAGCACCGGCGCGCTTTTGGCTTCGACCGGCGAACCGAACAGGATCGAGCACAACGACAGCAGCACAAAGGCGGCGGTAGTGGTGTTGACGGTTTCCCAGCCCAGGCGCGACATCAGCGACACCAGGGTCGGCCCGATATTGCCGCGCACGCCGAAGATGGCGCGGGACAGGGTCAGGCTGGGCGCACGGCCACGACGGCCGGCGATAGAAATGATGCCCACCACCGCAAAGGAGCCGGCGGCGCCGAGGATCGCAACGATGATGGCCTGCCAGATCGCCAGGCCGCGAAACGCGACCAGGGTGGCGCCGAGCGGCAAGCCGAGGATGCTGATATTGGCCGCGAACCACACCCAGAACAGTTGCAGCGGGTGGCCATTGCACTCGCCTTCAGGGACCGGTTCGATGCCGCGTGTTTCCAATTGCCCGGCGCTTTGGCCGGAAGATGTGCTGCTCATGAGAGGGTGCTCCAAGTGCCTGTATTGTTGTGGTTGTGGCAGGTATACAAAGCGAATCTTCCGGTCATCCTGACTCAGCGCATTTTCAACAATTCTTCAACCAGCGCCTGCAAATCCAGGCCATTGACCTGCTTGACCTGTTCGATCATCGCCTCGGGCCAGCACTGCATGCCCAGGCACGCGCCGAGCATGGCGCCGAGAATCGCCGCGATGGTGTCAGTGTCACCGCCAAGACTGGCCGCCAGGCACAGCGCCTCGAAAGCACTCATCTCGCCCACCGCCACTTGCTGGGCCAGGGCGAACGACACCACCACCGACTCCTGGGACGCGACGGAGGTGCCGATCAATTCGTACAGCAGGTCGGCGAACAGGGCCTTGTCGCCGCTGCCGACGCTCAAGGTCCGCGCCCAGCTGATGCGCGTGGACATCCGCCCACCCGCGATCCAGTGACCATGGCCTTCGGCCTGCTGGGCAACCTGGGTGCCGATGTTCAACGCTTCGCCCAGGTCCACACCGTTGATTCCGGCTGATACCACCGCCGCCACCGCCGCCGCGCTGGAAATACCCAGGGTGGTGTTATGGGTGACCTGGCAGGCCTGGATTACCGCCTGGATAAACTGCGCCGGGTCGCTGACATCGGCGGCAATCCCCACTGGCGTGATGCGCATCGCGGCGCCGTTGGTGGTGCCGTAACGTCCGGATTCTTCCGGGGTGTGGCCGGCGAGGATCATGTCGATCGCACGCTTGGTGGAGGGGCCGAGCAAATCCTGGGAACCCTTGGCGCGCATCACCGCTTCCCAGTCGATCAGGCGCTGGGCAAGCACAGTGGGTTCGATCTTGCCTCGGCCTTGCACGAGTAACTCACCCACCAGGATGGCCTGTTCGGTGTCATCGGTGATGGAGCCGGCGGGCATGTTAGGTGCGATGGGCTGGTCGGCGTCGGCGTGTTCCAGGCCGGTGATGGCACCGAAACGCGCGCGCACCTGTTCGCGGCTCAGGGACTGGGTCGGCATGCCCAGGGCATCGCCCAAGGCCAAGCCGTAGAAGGCGCCGAGGGCGCGATTGAGCGGGGTCATTTCGAGTTTCCAAATTGCAGGTGCAGGCGAAAGTGCAGAGGATCGAGCAAGCTTTCGACGTACTC
This sequence comes from Pseudomonas sp. FBCC-B1565, assembly GCF_059133265.1. NCBI lineage: Bacteria > Pseudomonadati > Pseudomonadota > Gammaproteobacteria > Pseudomonadales > Pseudomonadaceae > Pseudomonas > Pseudomonas sp. FBCC-B1565. The sequence continues at coordinate 1,567,509 of NZ_CP101438.1, read as the reverse complement.
CATGAAACGCTCGCGACGGTCGTAGGTGGTGCGCGAGGCCTTGAGGAACACCGTGCCGGCTGGGCGGCCAAGCAACTCGGCATCTTCATCGCTGAGGGGCTCTGCACCGATCCATTGGTCGCCTTCGGCGCCGACATAACCGTAGGCAGCCAGGGTAATGGTCAGGGAATCATCGATCAGGCCGACTCTCGGCAGGCCCTCCAGGCCTCCGGAAGCGGGCATCAGCGAGCGTTCCAGGGACACGGCAGTGCCGTCAGTGGTGCGACGGCGACGGTCGAGGGCAATGAATTGGTCGCTGCCAAAACGGCTGAACAGGTCCGGGCGGGTCACCGCTTCCAGGCGCAGGATATCGGTGTTGACCTTCGCACCGGTGTCCGCCAGGGCTTGGGCCCAGCCACTGCGCTGGTCGAGCACCATGCCGTCAAAAGTGACGATGGAGCCGACGCCGCTCTGGGTCGCAATGTAGTTACGCCGCTTGAGTTCAGCCAGGGCCTCACGCAGGGTGCCGCGGCTGACCGCGAACTCTTCGGCTAACTGATGCTCGCCCGGCAGCAGGAAACCGTCGGCCATCACCCCACCCTCGATACGGCGGATGAGCTCGTCGACGACGCGTTTTTTCTTATCAAATCGAACATGTCTAATCATGTACAAATTGATAACGCAAAGCGCCCATGTGCAGCAAGCGAATTATTTCAGGGAGATGATAAAACCGGCCTCAGGGCTCCAGGCCAATAGGGAAAAACTCCCCTGCGCTCCAGACGCCCAGCCAGTTCTGACCGTTGATCGGACGGCTCACTGCCAACTCCACCAATTGGTAGAACGCATTGCGGTGCACCAGGGCTTCGAGGTTGCTGCGCACTCGCAGATAGGGAGCAGGCTCCTGGGTCACAGGATCGATCACCACCCGCAGCGGGTGTTCGAGGCCGGCTTCAACCTGGTCATCGACGTTGGTGGTGAAGCGCAGCACCTGGCTTTCGCCCTGCCCTTCGACTTCCAGGGTAATGGCGACAAACGGAGCATCATCGACGGTGATGCCGACTTTTTCCACGGGGGTAATCAGAAAGTAATCATCGCCATCGCGACGGATGATGTTGGAGAAAAGCTTGACCATCGGCTTGCGTCCGATCGGCGTGCCTTGATAGAACCAGGTGCCATCACGGGCGATGCGCATGTCGATATGGCCGCAGAAGTCCGGGTTCCACAGGTGCACCGGGGCCGGACCCTTGCCCTTGGGCAACTGGGCCAACAGGTCGTTGGCCTTGGCGGAATCGGTCATGGGGTTCTCCTGGGTCTTATGGATTGCTCATCCCCAACAGGCCGCGGGCGTACTGCGCCAGGGGGCGGGCAATCAGGTCTTCTGGCTTGTTGTCGTGAAACGTCAGTAAACCGCCACGACTGCGTATACGTGCAGTATCAATCAAATACTGGGTGCTGGTCTCGATCAACATGATCTGGATGACGCCGCTGTCCAGGCCTACGCGGTCGAGGGCTTCCTGGTCGGCCCATTCATCCGCGTTGCCGATGCGGTCATCCGCCTTGGCGAAACGGCAGTACAGCAGGTAGTGAGCCCCCGCCGCGCGGGCTTCGGCCATGGCCTGCTCCAGGCCTTCAGGCTGACGGGCGCGGCGCACCATGGGGAAGTACTCGACAAAGCCATTGAAGGCTTCTTCGGCCACCACGTTCGGCCGCGGGTAGGCACTGCCCGGCGGCACAAAGGCGCCCTGGGCGATAAAGACAAAGGAGTCCGGCTGTATGCGTACCGAGGCGGTACGGCGGGTATCGCTGTGGTCGAGCAAACCGGCGTCGCTCATCTGATAGCGGGTGCCTTCGGCCATATCGCTGACGGTCATGCAGCCACTCAGCGTCAACGACGCCAGCAACAAAACCAGACTACGCATCCTAATCCTCCAGAAGCCGGTGACGGAAAACCGGCGAATGGGCGTGTGATGCAGGTTCTGCGCCAGCTTGGAACACTAGCCGCCGATGATCTTCATGATGGTTGCACCGCCCGAGAAGGCCACTTCCTGTTTGTCGCCCAGGGCTTTCATCAACAGGCCTTGCAACGCCGGCAGCGCTTGATGGCGCGGCTTGTCCAGCAGGTCGCCGACGTAGTGGCGGTTACTCGACGACAGGCAGCCATGCAGCCAGCCAGTGGACGACAAGCGCAACCGTGAACAGGTACGGCAGAACGGCACGCTCTCGTTGGCGATCACACCAAAGAAGCCCTTGCCCGGCACTTCGTAGCGCACGGCCGTGGCGTCCACGGGGGCGTTGGCTTGCAGGTATTCATACTGTTCGCCGATCAGGCCCAGCAGTTGTTGCAGGCTGACAAACTGCTGCAGGAACGCGTTGGAGTCCTTGGCTAAATGGCCCATGCGCATCAACTCGATAAAGCGCAATTCGTAGCCACGCTCCAGGCAGTAGTCGAGCAGCGGCATGACCTGGTCGAGGTTCTGGCCGCGTAACGGCACCATATTGACCTTGATCTTGATCCCGGCAGCGCGGGCCTGGTCCATGCCGTCGAGCACAGTGGCCAAGTCGCCACCACGGGCAATGCTGCGGAAGGCATCTGCGTCCAGGGTATCGAGGGACACGTTGATGCGCTTGATCCCGGCCTCCACCAGCAACGGCAGCTTGCGCGCCAGCAGTTGGCCGTTAGTGGTCAGGCTGATATCGCTGAGCCCCATTCCCCCCACGGCGCCCATGAAGGCTTCCAGCTTGGGGCTGACCAGCGGCTCACCGCCGGTGATGCGCAGGCGGTCGATGCCCGCCGCTTCGATCAGGTATTCCACACCACGGGCCATAGCCTCGGCCGAGAGTTCGTCCTGGGCAGCCACCAGCCGCTTGCCGTTGGGCACGCAGTAGGTACACGCGTAATTGCAGGCTGAGGTCAGGCTGATCCGCAAATTGCGAAAACGCCTGCCTTGACGATCAACGATCATGGATCACTCCGGCAGAGGATGAATCGGGCGCGCTAAAAGCTGACTGATAAATCAGCTTTTAGCAAGAGTCCTTGCCTGAGTATATTCCTGGGGTACTGCGCGTGGCAGCAAATCATTACGTGGCAGGCGTTTGGGCCGGCGCCGCTTCAATCGCCGGCGGCTCACTGCTGTGCTTGCGCTTGTTGCCCATGCGCACGCCGATATCCATCAAAAACTGGAAGAAACCTTCCTGATCTTCCAGCACATTGCTCCAGAACGGCGAGTGGTACAGCGCCACGGCACCGTGGACCAAGGCCCAGGCGGCACAGTAGTGGAAATACGGCGGCACATCTTCAAGCTTCCCTTCACTGATGCGGCCCTTGATCAGCAGGGTCAGGCGTTCGAAGTTCGAGGCGCGGATCTTGTGCAGCTCCTCGACCATCTCCGGCACCTGATGGCCCTTGACCACCTTCTCTTCCAGCCGGTCGAACAGGCGATAGCGCTGCGGGTCACGCATGCGGAACTCGAAGTAGGCGCGGGACAGGGCTTCCTTGTCCTTATCGACATCGGCCGAATGCAGCAGCTCGTTCAAGTCGCGCTCATAGTCGAGCATCAGGCGCAGGTAGATCTCGGCCTTGGACTTGAAGTGCTTGTAGATCGTGCCTTTGCCGATACCCACGGCATCCGCAATCATCTCGACGGTGACGCTGTCTTCACCTTGTTCGAGGAACAGCTTGAGTGCGGTGTCGAGAATTTCCTGCTCACGGCGGCGAAACTCACGGACCTTACGGGGTTCTTTGTGCATGAGGAAGAGGTCTGCAAAGGTCGGATTAGGGAGGGTTGCGCAGGGCCACGGATACGTGGCGATACGATTTACCCGCTGCGAGGGATTATCCCGACTGAACGGTCGTTGGGCAATGTCTATGTGAACCCGGAATGCACTTTACTTTCAGCACGCCAACGTTTTCATTGATATCAGTCAGAAATAATACGCAACAACTGCACCCGTGCACCGGCCTGATGAGAACTCAAGCGAAGCGCGCGTATTCCAAATCTGTTTAAAAAACGATCAGCCGCGACTGGACTGAATCGGATACTGATCAATACTTCAACTGTCGGCGTGACATCTCCCCCAAGTGAAGCGCCGACCTGGGTACCAACGGACCGCGTACCCTTGTTTTACTCCTAATGGTCTTAACCCGGATTCACCCCCCAGAACCCGGGTTTTTTTTGCCTGCGATTTGACCTCCGCGTTAAGAAGCCACGTGGGCCAGCGGGAACAGGCGCTTGAAGTTTTCGGTGGTCTGCTCGGCAAAACGCTCGTAGGACTCACCGCGCAGCATCGCCAGGTAATCCGCCACGTCGCGCACATACTCCGGCAGGTTCGGCTTGCCGCGATGGGGGATAGGCGCCAGGTACGGCGAATCGGTTTCCACCAGCAGGCGGTCGGCGGGCACCTGGCGTGCGACATCACGCAAGGCATCGGCGTTGCGGAAGGTGACGATACCCGACAGCGAAATATAGAACCCCAGGTCCAGCGCCGCCTTGGCCATGTCCCAGTCTTCGGTGAAGCAATGCAACACGCCGGCCTGGGGCAACGCCGCTTCGCGCAGCAGGACCAGGGTGTCGGCACGGGCGCCACGGGTGTGGACGATCACCGGTTTACCGGTCTGCCGGGCGGCTTGCAGGTGCAGGCGGAACGAAACCTGCTGCAACTCGGCGGCTTCGGGTTCGTAGTGGTAATCCAGGCCGGTTTCGCCGATGGCCACCACGCGCGGGTGATTGAGTTCACCCAGCAGCCAGTCGAGGGCCGGGGCTTCACCGGGCTTGAGGTCGAGCGGGTGGATACCCACCGAGCAATCCACATCGGCATAACGCTCGGCCAGGGCTTTGACGTCTGCCGCATTCTCCGCGCTGACGCCGATGCACAGGAAGTGCCCTACCCCACGCTGGCGTGCGGCGTCGAGGGCAGCGTCAAGGGAACCACCGTGCTGGGCCAGGTCGAGACGATCAAGGTGGCAGTGGGAATCTACAATCATAGGCATCTACAACTTCAGTCACGAAAAGTGTCTGGCCGACGATACACCCGCCGGCCACGGAAATTAACGACGGCCGAGCAAACCGACCCACTGCACCAGCAACGCTTCCAGCAGCAGCACGCGGTTGAGGTTGGCCTTGCCTAACACCTTCTGGCGCTGGGCAAGGATCCAGTCCTGGAGGGTCAGCACCTTGTCCTGGGCACTTTTCTGCGCCAGGTATTGCACCACCTTACGCATATCCGGCAGGCCCAGGCCGTTTTCATCCTGGGTCAGCTGGTAGCGCAGGATCAGGCTCGACCAATCGCAGAACCAGTCGAACAGCAACAGCAAAGGAATGTCCTTCCAGGCGCTTTCTGCCAGCTGGGTGGCGGACACTTCCTGCTTGATCAGTTTCTTGACCCCCTCCACCACCAGCGCGCGTTGTTCACGCACGCCCTGGGCCTGCAGCTTCACCGCGGCCAACGGCGAACCAGCGGCCAGGGTCAGCAGCTCGACCCGTTCCTCCTGGGAGCACTCCGGCAACGCCTGCGCCAGCCACGCAAGGCTCATGGCCTCGCTTGGCAGCGGACAGGCCTGCTGTACGCAGCGGCTGCGGATGGTCGGCAGTAAACGGCTGGACTGGTGACTCACCAGCAACAACACCGTATCGCCGGACGGTTCCTCCAGGCTTTTGAGCAAGGCGTTGGCAGCATTGATGTTCATCGCCTCCACCGGCTCGATCAGCACCACCTTGCGCCCGCCCATCTGTGCGGTCTGCACCACGAAGCTGACCAGGTCGCGCACCTGGTCGACCTTGATTGCCTTGTCGGCCTCTTCGGGTTCGAGCAGGTAGTTATCCGGATGGCTACCGGCCTTGAGCAGCAGGCAGGATTTACACTCGCCGCAGGCTTCCAGGTTGACCGGACGCTGGCACAGCAGGCTGGCCATCAGGCGCTCGGCCAACGCTCGCTTGCCGATCCCCACCGGCCCATGCAACAGGTAGGCGTGGGCGTGCTGGGCACGGCCGGCCAGTTGTTGCCACAGGCTGTCCTGCCACGGGTAGGCTTCAGCCACGGGCGCGCTCCAGCAGTTTCGGTAGCAGCGCGTCGATGGCCTGCTGCACCTGCGCCAGCGGCTGGGCTGCATCCAGCAGGGAGTACCGCGCGGGCTCCGCCTTGGCAAGTGTGAGGAATGCACTGCGTACCGCGTTGAAGAACCCATCGCCTTCCAGCTCGAAGCGGTCCAGGCGGCCACGGGCGCTGGCACGGGCCATGCCGACTTCCACCGGCAGATCGAACAGCAGGGTCAGGTCAGGGCGCAAGTCGCCTTGGACAAAGGTTTCCAGGGTGGCGATGCGCTCCACGGACAAGCCCCGACCGCCGCCCTGGTAGGCATAGGTGGAATCGGTGAACCGATCGCAGATCACCACGGCACCACGGGCCAGGGCTGGACGGATCACCTCGGCAATGTGCTGGGCACGGGCGGCGAACACCAGCAGCAGCTCGGTGTCCGGGTTCATCTGCTCGTCACCCGGCGCCAGCAGCACTTCGCGGATACGCTCGGCCAGCGGCGTGCCACCGGGCTCGCGGGTCAACACCACCTCGATGCCTTCGCTGCGCAAGCGCTCGGCCAGATAATCGCGGTTGGTGCTTTTGCCGGCGCCTTCGGGGCCTTCCAGGGTAATAAACAAGCCAGTCACAGGCAGTCCTTAGTCAGAATTATTGCGGGCTTTGCGGCGCGGGTTCAGCTGGCGTATCAGCAGGCACATCCGCCGGTGGTGTTGCGTCTTCGGCAGGCTTCACCACCGGCGCCGGGCTGGAGCGGTAATCGGCGCGCCGCTTGAGTTGGAACTCACGCACGGCGGCATTATGCGCATCCAGGTTATCGGAGAAAATGTGGCTGCCGTCGCCACGGGCGACGAAATACAGGCTGCTGCCCGGCACCGGGTTCAGCGCGGCATGGATCGCCTCGCGGCCGACCATGGCGATGGGCGTCGGCGGCAGGCCGGCTACCATGTAGGTGTTGTAGGGATTGGCTTCCTTGAGGTGCGCACGGGTCAACTTGCCGTTGTAGCGCTCGCCCAGGCCGTAGATCACCGTCGGGTCGGTCTGCAACAACATGCCGATCTTCAGGCGACGTACAAATACCCCGGCAATCTGCCCGCGCTCTTCAGGCACGCCCGTCTCTTTCTCCACCAGGGAGGCCATGATCAGCGCTTGGTAAGGGTCGGTGTACGGCGCATCGGCGGCGCGCTTGCTCCACTCCTGGGCGAGCACGTCGTCCAGGCGGTTGTAGGCTTTCTTCAGGAATTCGACGTCGGTCATACCGCGCACGAAACGGTAGGTATCGGGGAAGAACCGCCCTTCTGGAAACACGCCAGGGTGACCGAGCTTCTCCATGACTTCGCTGTCACTCAGGCCCGAGAGGGTCTGCACGATCTTTTCATGCTTGGCCAGCGCCGAGCGTACCTGGCGGAAGTTCCAGCCCTCAACCAGAGTCAGGCTGTATTGCACCACTTCGCCACGCTGCCACAGGCCGATCAGGCCCTGCGCCGTCATGCCGGGCGTCATGCGGTATTCGCCGCTGTGCAATGGCTGGCCGTCCAGGTTGAAGCGCCAGTACAGGCGCAACCAGAAGGCACCGTCCAGCACGCCGTCGGCTTCCAAGCGATTGAAGGTGCCAGTGGGGGTCGCCCCAGCCGGTACGTCGAGCAATTGCTCCTGGGTCAGGTTCAAGGGCTGCTTCAGGGCAGCGTCGTATTTCCAGGCGCCATAGCCCAACAGCAAAGCCGCCGAGAACAGACCGACCAGCAGCAGTACAACCAGTTTTCGTATCAACTCAGATTTCCAATAGCGCGCGAACAATGCCCTGCAGTTTACGGGTGAGCGGGCCAACCGACCAGCTCATCGCAGCGCACTCGCGCACCGGCCAAATGCCATAAACGCTGTTACACACGAAGACTTCGTCGGCTTGCTGCAACTGCTCAATACTGATGTCGGCCACGGCCACCGGGACGCCCAGGGTCTGTGCCTGGGCCAGAATCTCGGCACGCATCACCCCGGCCACGCCGCAACGCGTCAGATCAGCGGTTAGTAACAAGCCATTGCGCACCAGGAACAGGTTGCTGAATACGCCTTCGATCACGCGACCGGACACATCCAGCATCAACCCTTCAGCGTGCTCGGCGTCCTGCCATTCGGCACGGGCGATCACCTGTTCCAGGCGATTGAGGTGCTTGAGACCGGCCAGCAACGGCTGTTCGGCCAAGCGGGTGGCACAGGGAAACAGGCGGATGCCATCGGTTCCATGAGCGCTGGGATAAGTAGCAGGCGGGCTGCCCTGCAAGATACGGCGCACCGGTGCGCCAGGGTTGATGCCATAACCGCGCAGGCTGTCGCCACGGGTCAGGATCAATTTGAGGACACCCTCGCCAAGGGCGGTGGCGTAGGCCTGCACTTCGCTGCGGATCAACACCGGATCCGCAACCAAGGCGAGGCGCCTGCAACCCTCGTCGAGGCGTTGCAGGTGACGGTCGAGCAGCACCGGCTGCCCGGCCTTTACAGCGATGGTCTCGAACAACCCATCGCCATACGCCAGGCCGCGATCTTTCAGGGGCACGCTGTCCGCTGGCTGACCGTCGACCCAGCTGTGCATCACTCGGCGAACCGGCGGAACACCAGGGAACCGTTGGTGCCGCCAAAACCGAACGAATTGGAGATCACCACGTCGATCGGCATCGGCTGCGCTTCGTGTGGCACGAAGTTCAGGTCGCAGCCTTCGTCAGGCTCATCCAGGTTGATGGTCGGAGGTGCGACCTGATCCTTGATGGCCATCACACTGAAGATCGCCTCGACCGCGCCCGCCGCACCCAACAGGTGACCGGTCATGGACTTGGTAGAGCTGACCGCCAGCTTGTAGGCGTGCTCACCGAATACCGACTTGATGGCCTCGGCTTCCGCCAGATCGCCCGTCGGAGTCGAAGTACCATGGGCGTTGATGTACTGCACCTGGTCCGCATTGACCTTCGCATCGCGCAGGGCGTTGGTGATGCAACGCGCAGCACCGGCACCGTCGGACGGCGGTGAGGTCATGTGGTAGGCGTCACCGCTCATGCCAAAGCCAATCAGCTCGGCGTAGATAGTGGCACCACGCGCCTTGGCGTGTTCCAACTCTTCCAGCACCAGGGCGCCGGCACCGTCGGAGAGTACAAAGCCATCACGGCCTTTGTCCCACGGACGGCTGGCGCGGGTCGGCTCGTCGTTACGCGTCGACAGCGCACGGGACGCGCCGAAGCCGCCCATGCCGAGGCCGCACGCCGCCATCTCGGCGCCGCCGGCGATCATCACGTCGGCTTCGTCATAGGCGATATTGCGCGCCGCCATGCCAATGCAATGCGTGCCGGTGGTGCACGCCGTGGCGATGGCGTAGTTAGGTCCCTGTGCGCCCAGATGGATGGACAGGAAACCGGAAATCATATTGATGATCGAGCCGGGGACGAAGAACGGTGAAATTCGACGGGGGCCGGAATCGTGCAACGTGCGGCTGGTTTCTTCGATATTGGTCAAACCGCCAATACCCGAGCCCATGGCCACGCCGATACGATCACGGTTGGCGTCGGTGACTTCCAGGCCGGCATTGCGTACCGCCTGAAAACCGGCTGCCAGGCCGTATTGAATGAACAGGTCGAGTTTGCGGGATTCCTTGACCGAGAGATATTCCTCGACATTGAAACCCTTTACCGAGCCGCCAAAACGGGTGGAATAGGCAGAAAGGTCCGTGTGTTCGATCAGACCAATACCACTGCGGCCAGCCAGAATGCCCTGCCAACTGCTTGGCACATCCGTGCCCAGTGGCGACAACATACCCATACCGGTGACTACGACGCGTCTACGCGACACAGCACTCTCCTTTTTCTAATGACGACACTTTTGCTTCAGCGCGTACTTTTCATCAGGGCTAAAGAAAAAACCGCACGCCGTTACAGCAGTGCGGTTTTTCCCTGACAGCAAGCGACGACTACAAACTATTACGCCTGGTGGCTAGTAACGTAGTCGATAGCAGCTTGAACAGTAGTGATTTTTTCAGCTTCTTCGTCCGGGATTTCGGTCTCGAATTCCTCTTCCAGAGCCATCACCAGCTCAACGGTGTCAAGGGAATCGGCACCCAGGTCTTCTACGAAGGAAGCAGTGTTGACCACTTCTTCTTCTTTAACGCCCAGTTGCTCGGCGACGATTTTCTTGACGCGCTCTTCGATGGTGCTCATACCTTGTTTAACTCCTAATGGACAAATTCAGGCAGCTGGCCAGTGGGTAAGTGTATAGAAAGCCTTTTCAGCTTTTCAACTGAAAGCTTCACCCTGTACCCGGTCGGCCACCTGCCTATAAATTAAGTTGCAGCTTTATAACGGATTTTAGACAGCTCGTATGACATATTTTTGAAGCGATCCGTCACAATTTAACTCATGTACATCCCGCCGTTCACCGGGATTGTAGCCCCAGTCACGTATGCCGCACCGTCGGATGCCAGGAAAGTGACCACATTCGCGATCTCTTGAGCCTGACCCAGACGGCCCAGCGGAATCTGCGTCAGCAACGCTTCACGCTGTGCTTCCGGCAGTTCGCGGGTCATATCGGTGTCGATGAACCCAGGGGCCACCGAGTTGACCGTAATCGACCGCGAGCCGACTTCACGAGCCAATGCACGGCTGAAACCTTCCAGACCGGCCTTGGCGGCTGCGTAGTTTACTTGGCCTGCGTTGCCCATGGCACCCACTACGGAGCCAATATTGATAATTCGGCCCCAACGCGCCTTGGTCATGCCGCGCAAAACGCCCTTGGACAGGCGAAACAGACTGTTCAAGTTGGTGTCGACCACGTCGTACCACTCGTCGTCTTTCATGCGCATCATCAGGTTGTCACGGGTGATGCCGGCGTTATTCACCAGAATCGCCGGCGCGCCGAACTGTGCGGTGATCTCGGCCAGTACGGCAGCCACGGACTCATCGCTGGTCACGTTCAGCTCAAGGCCGGTGCCTTGCACGCCGTTTTCCTTCAGGGTCGCGGCGATACGCTCGGCGCCCGAGGCGGAAGTGGCGGTGCCGATCACAACGGCGCCCTGACGGCCCAGCTCCAGGGCGATCGCCTGGCCAATGCCACGGCTTGCGCCGGTGACCAGTGCAACTTTACCTTGCAGACTCATGCAGGCTTCTCCTACGTTCAGGGATTCAGGCCAGTGCCGCGCGAGCGGCAGCAAAGGCGTCAGGGGTATTGAGGTTGGCAGTCGACACGCCGTCGGCGCAGCGCTTGTTCAGGCCGGCCAGGACTTTGCCCGGACCACACTCAACCAGCTCAGTCGCACCATTGGCGGCCAGGGTCTGGACCGATTCAACCCAGCGTACCGGCTTGTAGAGCTGCTCCAGCAGGTCGCGCTTGAGGGTATCGAGGTCAGCAGCCACGGCGGCGCTGACGTTCTGCACCAGCGGGATCTGCGGCGCCTGCCAGTTGATGGCGGCGATGGACTCGGCAAAACGCTCGGCAGCCGGGCGCATCAGCTCGCAGTGCGACGGTACGCTCACCGGCAACGGCAACGCGCGCTTGGCACCACGGGCCTTGCAGCCTTCGATGGCACGCTCAACGGCAGCCTTGGCACCGGCAATCACCACCTGGCCAGGGGAGTTGAAGTTTACCGCGCTGACCACTTCGCCCTGGGCCGCTTCGGCACAGGCCTCGATCACCACAGCGTCGTCCAGGCCCAGGATTGCTGCCATGCCGCCCTGCCCGGCCGGAACGGCTTCTTGCATCAATTGGCCGCGACGCTCCACCAGCTTAACCGCCTCACCCAAGGTCAGGCTACCCGCTGCAACCAGGGCGCTGTATTCGCCCAGGCTGTGGCCGGCGACGAATGCAGGGCGTGCGCCGCCTTCCGCCAGCCACAAGCGCCACAGGGCGATCGAAGCGGTCAGGATGGCCGGCTGGGTTTTATCGGTTTGATTGAGTTGCTCTTCCGGCCCTTGTTGGGTCAGTGCCCACAGGTCGTAACCCAGGGCGTCGGAAGCTTCCTTGAAGGTGTCCAGGATCAGCGGGTATTGCGCGCCCAGCTCGGCCAACATGCCGAGGGACTGCGAACCCTGCCCTGGAAAGACGAATGCGAGGGATGTAGACATGTAACAAGCCCCTAATGATCTGGTCGTCAAAAAAGCGCACTCCTAAAGTGGGAGCGCACGAAACTGACAGATTGGATGGTCAATTGAACTGGCCGGTCACATTTAAGCACTCCCGGGCCGATTCGCCTAAGGCAACAGGTCCTCGAGACGGCCATGCAAGCGTTGCGGCAGGTTTTCCTGAATCTCGATCACAGCCCGCGCGATCGCACTTTGAAACCCCTCGACACCGGCCGAGCCGTGGCTTTTTACCACGATGCCCTGCAACCCCAGAAAACTCGCGCCATTATGCCGTGCCGGGGCCAGGTCCGCCTGCAGGCGGCGCATCAGCGGCAGCGCCAGGGCACCAACCAGGCGCGACGCCAAGCTCTGCTTGAACAGCGCTTCGATACGCGTGGCGATCATGGTCGCCAGGCCTTCGCTGGATTTGAGCAGGATATTGCCGACAAACCCGTCACACACCACCACGTCCGCTTCGCCACGGTACAAGCCGTCACCTTCGACAAACCCGACGTAATTCAACCCCCGCGCGCCTTGCAGCAACGTGGCGGCCAGCTTGACCTGCTGGTTGCCCTTGATGTCTTCGGTGCCGATATTCAGCAAGGCCACCCGTGGCCGGGCCACGCCCAGCGCTTCGGCGGCCACCGAGCCCATCACGGCAAACTGGAGCAGATGCTCGGCGCTGCAATCGACGTTTGCGCCCAGGTCCAGCAACTGGCAATAGCCTTTCTGCGTCGGAATCGCCGCCACCATCGCGGGCCGGTCAATGCCGGGCAGCGTCTTGAGCACAAACCGCGACAACGCCATCAGGGCCCCGGTATTGCCGGCGCTGACACAGGCTTGCACCTTGCCATCACGCAGCAGCTCCAGGGCCACCCGCATCGAAGAGTCAGGCTTGCCACGCAGGGCGGCCGCCGGCTTTTCATCCATGGTGATGGTTTCGCTGGCTGGCGTAATCGTCAGGCGCGCGCGATCCACCGCCGGATGGCTGGCAATCAGTTCTTCAAGTAAGGAGGGTTGACCGACAAGGGTCAGGTGCAGCGAGGGTGTTGCAGACAGGCTGGCAATGCAGGCCTGAACAATGCTGCGGGGACCGAAGTCCCCGCCCATTGCGTCTATCGCGATGACTAGAGCAGACAAGTGATTACTCGTCAGCGCCCTTGTCGATCACTTTACGGCCACGGTATACGCCTTCTGGCGATACGTGGTGACGCAGGTGAACTTCACCGGTGGTCTTTTCCACGGACAGGGTGCTAGCCTCGAGAGCGTCGTGCGAACGGCGCATGTCACGGGCGGAGCGGGATTTTTTGTTCTGCTGAACAGCCATAATTGATTAACTCCTAAACGTTTGGGTCACGCTTTAACTGCGCCAATACACTGAACGGGTTGGACCGCGTTACCTCGTCCTCGCTCGGTTCGGGCTCGTCATCGAGGCCCGCCGGCTGCTGGCATTCTTCCGGATGATGAGCAGGCACAATGGGCAAGGCGAGCAGAAGCTCCTCCTCGATCAGTGCATGCAGATCCAAAGGATCTTCGCCCAGTTCCAGCACGTCATAACCTTTCGGCAACGACTGGGTATTCGCACCCTCCTTCACCACAGCATAACTGCACTCGCTGTGGATCGGCAGGGTGACCAGCTCAAGACAACGCTGGCAAACCATTTTGACCTCGGTGTCGATAAAACTGTGGATTACCACAGATTTACGTTCATCTCGTTCAAAAACGAATTTGGCCTGCACCGTACCGACAGTGTCGGAAAGCGGGTCGCAGAGTCTCTCCAAATCGGCCAGCAGCAACTCACCTTGAAGGGAAGTGCCACGATCAGCCAATTTGCGCGGGTCAACGTGAGGTGGAATCGGGTCATTCAACATAGGCGCAGCATTATAGGGATGCACCCAGCCATGTCAAAGGAAATTCAGCCCTGTGCGTCAGCCGGTCGCCCCGCTAGAATCCGCTGCCGACCTGAGGAGACGCCCATGCTGCCCTTATTACTCGCATCCAGCTCGGTGTATCGCCGGGAATTGCTGAGCCGCCTGCACCTGCCGTTCATCTGCAGCTCGCCGGATATCGATGAAAGCCACCGCGCAAATGAGTCCGCCATCGAACTGGTCAAGCGCCTGGCCGAACAGAAAGCCCGCGCCCTTGCCGCCAGCCATCCGGGGTATTTGATTATCGGCTCCGACCAGGTTGCAGCGCTCGACGGACGGATCATCGGCAAGCCGCACACCTTCGAGAACGCCCGCGAGCAACTGCTGGCCGCCAGCGGCAAGCGCGTCAGTTTTCTCACTGGGCTGGCGCTGCTGAACAGCGAGACAGGCAGCTGCCAGGTCGACTGCGTGCCTTTTACCGTGCACATGCGTGAGTTGGATGCCGAGTGCATCGAGCGTTACCTGCGAATTGAGCAACCGTATGACTGCGCGGGCAGCTTCAAGGCCGAGGGGTTGGGCGTGAGCCTGTTCCAAAATACCGAAGGGCCGGACGCCACCAGCCTCATCGGCCTTCCCCTCATTCGCCTGGTGGATATGCTGCTGGCCGAAGGCGTGCAAATTCCCTGAGAACACCACAAGCAAATGTGGGAGGGGGCTTGCCCCCGATAGCAGAGGATCAGCCAACTAACCCGCAGCTGACCCACCGCAATCGGGGGCGAGCCCCCTCCCACATTTTGATCTATATGTAGCCTGGGGCTCAGCGCAGGCTTGGGCCTTGGAAGCCCATGTAAAAGGCCAGCTTCTCCGCCACGCTGGCACCGAGCCGCTTGGAGAAACGATCAAACGGCGATTCCTCAACCGTGAAATCCACCAGTTCCTTCTCGCCAATCACATCCCGCGCTACCGAACTGGCACTGCCCAGGCCGTCGATCAAGCCCAGCGGCAAGGCCTGCTCGCCTGACCAGACCAGGCCGGAGAACAGTTCCGGATGGTCCTTGTCCTTCAGACGATCCCCACGCCCCAGCTTCACGCTGGCGATGAACTGGCGATGAGTGGTGTCGAGCACGCCCTGCCAGAACTGGGTTTCATCGGCTTTTTGCGGCTGGAACGGATCAAGGAACGACTTGTGTTCACCTGAGGTATAAGTGCGACGCTCTACCCCCAGCTTCTCCATGGTGCCGACGAAACCATAACCGGCCGCCGTCACACCAATGGAGCCCACCAGGCTGGCCTTGTCGGCGTAGATCTGATCAGCAGCACTGGCAATGTAATACGCACCGGAAGCGCCCAGGTCGGAAATCACTGCATACAGCTTGGTATCCGGGTGCAGGCCACGCAGGCGGCGGATCTCGTCATACACATAACCCGACTGCACCGGGCTGCCACCCGGGCTGTTGATGCGCAGGATCACACCTTTGACCTTAGGGTCTTCGAACGCGGCACGCAGGCTGCTGACGATGTTGTCGGCGCTGGCTGACTCCTTGTCGGCGATCACCCCGCGCACTTCGATCAGTGCGGTGTAGTTGGCGCCACGGGTTGCGCTTTTCTCCATATCCATCAGCGGACTGAACAGCGCCAGCATGCCGATGAGCCAGACAAACGTCAGCAGTTTGAAGAAAATCCCCCAACGCCGCGCGCGACGCTGCTCTTGGACGCTGGCCAGGAGAGTCTTCTCCAGCAGCTTCCAGCTTTTGTCATCACTGCTTTCAGCCTTTTCGGGCGCTTTCCACTCGTCACTCATGCCATCAACCCCAGCAAAGACTTATTGGGCCTGGTTGAGCCAGGCCTGCAATTCGGAAAAATGATCGATCGTCAGTCGCGGTTCATATTGCTGCAACGCCTCGGCAGCCTGGGCGCCATAGCTGACCGCCACGCCGTCCATGCCCGCATTGCGCGCCATCATCAGGTCGAAGGAGGCATCGCCCACCATCAAGGCCTGGCGTGGCGACACGCCGCAATGAGCCAGGATCTGCTCCAGCATCAGAGGGTGAGGCTTGCTGGCAGTTTCATCGGCGGCGCGGGTGATATCGAAATAATCTTCCCAACCGTGGGCCTTGAGCACCCGATCCAGACCGCGACGGGCCTTGCCGGTGGCGACTGCCAGGTGATAACCCTGGGCACGGAATGCCGCCAGGGATTGCACCACACCGTCGAACAGCGGCGAGGGCGTAGCCTCCAGGGCGATGTAGTGATCGGCATAGTGTTCGCGAAACGCGACCAGTTCAGCGTCGCTGATCTCGGGATACAGGGTACGGATCGCTTCGGGAAGGCCCAGACCGATGATGCCCTTGACCGCCAGATCACTGCACAACGCGTAACCCGAACGGGTCGATGCAGCGTGCATCGACTCGACAATCCGGCCAATGGAGTCGGCCAGGGTGCCATCCCAATCGAATATCAGCAGTTTGTAGTCAAGGTGCGACACTCAAGCGCTCCACGGTCTTGGCCCACATCTCATCGACCGGCGCCTGCAGCTTCAATTCGCCACCATCGGGCAGCGGTACCGTAAGCATGTAGGCGTGCAGGAACAGGCGCTTGCCGCCCAGGTCGCGGATCTCCTTGGAGAAATCCTCGTCGCCGTACTTGGTGTCACCGGCAATGCAGTGGCCCGCATGCAGGGTGTGCACGCGAATCTGATGGGTGCGCCCGGTGACCGGCTTGGCCTCGACCATGGTGGCGAAGTCGCCGAAACGGCGCAGCACCTTGAACAGGGTCAGGGCTTCCTTGCCCTCCTCGTCCACTTCGACCATGCGCTCGCCGGAGCGCAGGTTGCTCTTCTGCAACGGCGCGCGGACGCTCTTGATCGAGCTGGCCCAGTTGCCGCGCACCAGCGCCATGTAGCGCTTGTCGACGCCATCGCCGCGCAGGGCGGTGTGCAGGTGGCGCAACATGCTGCGTTTCTTGGCGATCATCAGCAGGCCGGACGTGTCGCGGTCCAGGCGGTGGACCAGTTCCAGCTCCTTGGCATCCGGGCGCAACTGACGAAAGGCTTCGATCACACCGAAATTCAGGCCGCTGCCACCGTGAACCGCAATGCCGCAGGGCTTGTTGATCACGATCAGCTTGTTGTCTTCGAACACAATCGAGGCTTCCAGGCGCTGCAACAAGCCCTGGGCCAACGGCACAGGCTCGTCACGCTCAGGCACGCGCACCGGTGGCACGCGCACGATATCGCCCGCCTGCAACTTGTACTCGGGCTTGATCCGGCCCTTGTTCACCCGCACTTCACCTTTACGCAAGATGCGGTAAATCAAGGTCTTGGGCACGCCTTTGAGCCTGGCCAGGAGAAAATTGTCGATGCGTTGGCCGGCATATTCCGGCGAGACCTCGAGCAGCTGGACGCTGGGGGTCTGGGGGGCGGTAGTCGTCATGGCGGCGATGATAACAATTTTTTATGGAATTGAAGCACTTAATCATTGCTGCTATAGTCGCGAACGCCGCCAAAAGCGGCCTGGACAGAGGACATGCGGCAAACTGCCGGCCCTGACCATCGCAATTCATCAGGACGCGAGGCCGTCCTACGGGGCTTTCGCCACCCTGGAAGGCTCAAGATTGTAACAAGCGCAGGTGACATGAGGCCTGAAGCGAGTGCAGAAAGCAGAGTGAATACTCGCATTTTGCGCCGATATTTACGGCCAGTTCACAAAGTGCAGTCAGTCTTGAGCCAGACCACGGCGAATACTTCGGAAACAACGCCTGTTAAGAGCTGAGTGAGAGCGCAACCGCCCACACCTAGTCTTGTTTAGCCATGAGCGTGGACTCCCCATTGGAGAACACGGTAAATGCCAACCCGCTGCGGATTCTGCGCGCGGCAGCACCCGAATTATCAGGGATACGTGTAGGGTGGAGATGCACAACCGTCGGACCGTGTAGCACTAGGCTTATATTTAGACGCTTCATCTCGTCCACAGTCGCCGGTTGATTCCTCCTCCTGACCTTAGCTTTTGTTGAAGTGGTGCCTTTGTCACCACCGCTAACAAGCAGGACGCGTCCGTCGCGATACCGGCCCAATTGGCTCGTTATTGCTGGACACTGGAGTGGCCAACCACTCTTGACGCACCTGACACCGACCGTGAGAAGTCGTGTGTGCCGAACGCCGTTTCCGGCAGCCCGGAAACCGACGGTACAACATGAAAAGAATGCTGATTAACGCAACTCAACCCGAAGAGTTGCGTGTTGCACTGGTAGATGGCCAACGCCTCTACGACCTGGACATCGAATCCGGTGCACGCGAGCAAAAGAAGGCCAACATCTATAAAGGCCGTATTACTCGCATCGAACCAAGCCTTGAGGCTGCCTTTGTCGATTTCGGCTCCGAGCGCCACGGCTTCCTGCCCCTCAAAGAAATCTCCCGCGAATACTTCAAGAAAGCCCCCGAAGGCCGCGTGAACATCAAGGACGTCCTGAGCGAAGGCCAGGAAGTCATCGTCCAGGTCGAAAAAGAAGAACGTGGCAACAAGGGCGCCGCCCTGACCACCTTCATCAGCCTGGCTGGCCGTTACCTGGTCCTGATGCCGAACAACCCACGCGCCGGCGGTATTTCCCGTCGCATCGAAGGCGAAGAGCGCAACGAACTGCGTGAAGCGCTGAACGGCCTGATCGCACCGGCCGACATGGGCCTGATCGTGCGCACCGCCGGCCTGGGCCGCAGCAGCGAAGAAATGCAGTGGGACCTCGACTACCTGCTGCAACTGTGGACCGCCATCAAGGAAGCCTCCCTGGATCGTTCCGCGCCTTTCCTGATCTACCAGGAAAGCAACGTGATCATCCGCGCCATCCGCGATTACCTGCGCCAGGACATCGGCGAAGTGCTGATCGACAGCGTTGAAGCCCAGGACGAAGCCCTGACCTTCATCCGCCAGGTGATGCCGCAGTACGCCAGCAAGATCAAGCTGTACGAAGACAGCGTTCCGCTGTTCAACCGTTTCCAGATCGAAAGCCAGATCGAGACCGCCTTCCAGCGCGTGGTCGAACTGCCTTCCGGTGGCTCCATCGTGATCGACCCGACCGAAGCCCTGGTGTCCATCGACATCAACTCGGCGCGCGCGACCAAAGGCAGCGACATCGAAGAAACCGCCCTGCAGACCAACCTGGAAGCGGCTGAAGAAATCGCCCGCCAGCTGCGCCTGCGTGATATCGGCGGCCTGATCGTGATCGACTTCATCGACATGACCCCGGCCAAGAACCAGCGCGCCGTGGAAGAAAAAGTCCGTGAATGCCTGGAAGCTGACCGTGCCCGCGTACAGGTCGGCCGCATCTCGCGCTTCGGCCTGCTGGAAATGTCCCGTCAGCGCCTGCGTCCGTCCCTGGGCGAGAGCAGCGGCATCGTCTGCCCGCGTTGCAACGGCACCGGCATCATCCGTGACGTTGAATCGCTGTCCCTGGCGATCCTGCGCCTGATCGAAGAAGAAGCCCTGAAAGACCGCACCGCCGAAGTCCGCGCACAAGTGCCGATTCCGGTTGCAGCTTTCCTGCTCAACGAAAAACGCAACTCGATCACCAAGATCGAACTGCGCACCCGTGCCCGTATCGTCATCCTGCCGAACGACCACCTCGAAACGCCGCACTTCGAAGTGCAGCGCCTGCGTGATGACAGCCCGGAAGCCCACAGCGGCCAGTCCAGCTACGAAATCGCCGCAGCTGCCGCCGAAGTCGAAGAAGTGCAGCCAGCCGCCGCGACCCGTACCCTGGTCCGCCAGGAAGCCGCCGTGAAAACCGCTCCGGCCCGTGCCAACGCACCGGTTCCGGTTGAAGCCGCCGCTCCGGTTGCCGCCCCGGCCGTAATGCCTGAGCCAAGCCTGTTCAAAGGCCTGGTGAAGTCGCTGGTGAGCCTGTTCGCCACCAAGGAAGAACCTGCTGCACCGGTTGTGGTTGAGAAACCAGCGACCGAGCGCCCTGCACGCAACGAAGAGCGTCGTAACGGTCGCCAGCAGAGCCGTAACCGCAACGGCCGTCGTGACGAAGAGCGCAAGCCGCGCGAAGAACGTGCGCCGCGTGAAGAACGCGCCCCACGTGAAGAACGCTCCCCACGTGAAGAGCGTGCGCCCCGCGAAGCCCGCGAAGAAACCCCGACCGTAGAACGCGCACCGCGTGAAGAGCGCGCACCGCGTACTCCACGTGCCCCGCGTGAAGACCGCAAGCCACGTGGCGAGCGCGAAGAGCGTGTGCGCGAACTGCGCGAGCCGCTGGACGCTGCGCCAGCCGTTGCCGGTGCAGCTGTTGTTGCCGAAGAACGCCCGGCTCGCCAGCCGCGCGAAGAACGTGCGCCACGTGAAGAACGCCAGCCTCGCGCTCCGCGTGAAGAGCGTCAACCACGTGCCGAACAAACGGCTGCCGCCAGCGAAGAAGAAGTGTTGACCGGCGAAGAGCAACTGCAGGAAGACGGTCAGGAAGGCGCCGAAGGCGATCGTCCACGCCGCCGCTCCCGTGGCCAGCGTCGTCGCAGCAACCGTCGTGAGCGTCAACGCGATGCCAACGGCAACGTGATCGAAGGCTCGGAAGAGACCGGCGAAAACCCGGAAGCCGCTACCAGCGAACCGACTGGCGCCGAACTGGCTGCCGGCCTGGCCGTTACCGCTGCCGTTGCCAGCTCGGTCATCAGCGCTCCGGCTGAAGCCCAGGCTCACGAGCAGGCTGAGCGCGCTACCGCGACTGTTGAAGAAGCCGTCGTTGTAGAAGCACCTGCTGCCGAGACCCCGGTGGTTGAAGCGCCGGTCGTTGAAGCACCTGCTGCCGAAACCCCAGCCGTAGAAGCGCCTGTTGTTGAAGCGACTACCCCGATCGAAGCACCGGTTATTCCTGAAGTGGAAGTTGCTCCGGTTCAAGAAACCCTACCAGAAGTTGAAGCGGTGGCTGAGCAAGCACCGGTAGTCGAGCCTCAAGCAGTGGTTGATGCTGCTCCAGAAGTTCGTGAAGTTCGTGAAGAACAGACCGCCTTCCAATGGACTGCCGAGCCTGCCGCTCCGGTTGAAGCGCCAGCACCTGCCCCAGCGGTAGAAGAAGCGCCGGCACCGGTTGCCGAAGTTGTGGTTGCCGAGCCAGCCCCAGTGGTTGAGCCCGCTCCGGCCTTTGAACCTGCGCCGGTGGTAGAAGTGCCGGTGGTTGCCGAAGTGGCTGCACCCGTGGTTGAAGCCGCTCCGGTCAGCGCCCTGACCGAAAACGGCCGTGCGCCGAATGATCCACGTGAAGTGCGTCGTCGCCGCAAGGAAGCTGAAGCCGCTGCTGCTGCCGCAGCCGCAGCACAGGAAGCAGAGCACGAGAGCAAACCTCTCGTCTGATTCCCGCAGCAACTAAAAAGCCCCGCCTGAGTGATCAGGCGGGGCTTTTTTATGTTCGTTCGATTAGAGGTAATGCAACAACGCAGGCACGTCCACATCCCATAACGCGCCAGGGTCATCTACAGGCACCTCACGCACAGTCGCCTGGGCAAACAACGGCTTGGCTCCACGATCACCGGTCAAAGCCATCAACTCAGGCCCAAATGCCCGGCCAAACGCCACAGGATGCCCGTACTGCCCGTCCTGCACCGGCACACTGATGCCACCCTCCTCCAACCCCGCAATCACTCGCTCAATGCTCGATGACTGAATAAACGGCATATCTCCCAGCAGCACCAGCCAGCCATTCGCCGAAGCACTGGCTGCAACCGCAGCGGCAATACTGTCGCCCATGCCGGCCGAGCGCAGCAGCAACACCTTGCAACCGTAGATCTCTGCCAAGCGAATTACTTCGGGACGATCGGCTGAAGTCACCACCCAACGATCAGCCACGGCACTCGGCAGATTCTTCAGCACCTGCTCGATCACCGGCCGAACGACGCCATCCAGGCCCACACAATCAGCCAGCAACTTGTCCTGGTCAGCCCCTGCCTCGGCGCGGAAACGGCTGCCCTGCCCCGCCGCCAGCACAATCGCGGTGATGCTCACTCAACCACCACCGGCAACGGCTTCTTCTGCATCGGCGCCACACCATTCTTGATCGCAACAATTTCCGCCATCAACGACAACGCGATTTCCGCCGGTGTATGACTGCCGATATGCAAACCGATCGGCCCATGCAGACGCGCAATCGCTTCCGTCGACAAGCCCAGCGCCGCGAGGTTTTCCCGGCGTTTCTGGCTGTTGACCCGTGAACCGAGGGCACCAATGTAGAACGCCGAGGAATTCAGTGCCGTCAGCAGCGCCATGTCATCCAGGCGCGGATCATGGGTGAGGCAGACAATGGCCGTGCGCTCGTCGGTCTGGATATTCAACACTGCTTCATCAGGCATACCCGGCACAAAGCGCCCGTGCTGCTCTTCCCAGCCGTAGACGAACTCCTCACGCGGGTCGCAGATCAATACTTCGAAATCCAGCAGGCGCGCCATTTCCGCCACATACCGCGACAACTGCCCGGCGCCGATCAACAGCAGGCGCCAGCGTGGGCCATAGATGGCTCGCAGGCGTTCACCGTCGAAGGTGACGACATCGGTCTTGCTCGCGCCACTCAACGTCACCTTGCCAGTGGCCAGGTCCAACTCCCGGGCGACGATCTGATGAGCCTCGCACCGTGCCAGCAGCTCAGCCACCCATTCCCACTCGTCTACCCGCTCCTCGGTCAGGCGCAAGGTGCCGCCGCACGGCAGACCAAAACGCGCCGCTTCATCGCGGGTAACGCCGTAGGTCACCAACTGCACCGGCGGCCCGTCTTCAGGCAGCCGGCCATCGTGCAGGCGGGCAATCAAGTCATCTTCGATGCACCCGCCCGATACCGAGCCGATCACTACCCCATCGCCCCGCAATGCCAGCATGGCGCCCGGCGGGCGCGGCGCGCTGCCCCAGGTCTGGACCACGCTGTACAACACCACTCGCTGTCCGGCACGGCGCCATTCGAGCACGCTGCGCAGGACATTCAGATCCACACTGTCCACATAACCTCCTGCAAGCGTTAAAACCGAGTCATTCACTGTAAAACAAAAGTCGCCGAAGTGACGCGCCAGAAACGCAAACGCCCCGAACCAGTCGGGGCGTTTGTGCGTTGCTGTCGGCGTTAGTTCACGCCATCGGCGATTTACTTGACCACAGGTGCAGGGCCTTCGGCCACGCCCAGGTCATCCAGTTCACGGGTTTCCGAGATACCGGTGCCGCCGGACGCCAGCTCGCTTTGCAGCTTGTCGGTATCCAGCTCCTTGACCCATTTGGCCACGACGATGGTGGCAACGGCGTTACCTACGAGGTTGGTCAGCGCACGGGCTTCGGACATGAAGCGGTCGATACCCAGGATCAGCGCCAGGCCGGCAACCGGCAGGTGGCCTACGGCCGACAGGGTGGCCGCTAGTACGATGAAGCCCGAACCGGTCACGCCGGCAGCGCCTTTAGAGGACAGCAGCAGCACCAGCAGCAGGGTGATCTGGTGGGTGATGTCCATGTGGGTGTCGGTCGCCTGGGCGATGAACACGGCCGCCATGGTCAGGTAGATCGAAGTACCGTCGAGGTTGAACGAGTAGCCAGTTGGAATCACCAGGCCTACTACGGATTTCTTCGCGCCCAGACGCTCCATCTTGATCAGCATGCGTGGCAGTGCGGATTCGGAGGAGGAAGTACCCAGTACGATCAACAGCTCTTCACGGATGTAGCGGATCAGTTTGATCACGCTGAAACCGTGAGCGCGGCAGATACCGCCCAGCACTACCAGCACGAACAGGATGCAGGTGATGTAGAAGCAGATCATCAACTGGCCCAACTGCACCAGCGAACCCACACCGTAGGCACCGATGGTGAATGCCATGGCGCCCAGGGCACCGATTGGCGCGAGCTTCATGATCATGTTGATGATGTTGAACATCACGTGGGCGAAGCGATCGATGAAGTCCAGTACCGGCTTGCCGTAGGCACCCAGGCGGTGCAGGGCGAAACCGAAGATCACCGAGAACATCAGCACTTGCAGGATGTCGCCGTTGGCGAAGGCACCGACGATGGTGTTCGGAATAACGTTGAGGATAAAGCCGACGATGCTCTGGTCTTTACCGGCGGTCACGTAGGCCGCGACTTTGGAAGCATCCAGGGTCGCTACGTCGATGTGCATGCCGGCGCCCGGTTGCACGACGTTCACCACGATCAGGCCGATCAGCAGCGCGATGGTGGAAACGATCTCGAAGTACAGCAGCGCGTAGCCGCCGGTCTTGCCCACCGATTTCATGCTTTGCATGCCAGCGATGCCGCTGACAACGGTGCAGAAGATGATCGGGGCGATGACCATTTTGATCAGTTTGATGAACCCGTCACCCAGCGGCTTGAGGGCCACACCGGTCTGTGGGTAGAAGTGACCGAGCAAAATACCGATAACGATTGCAACGATCACCTGGAAGTACAGGGATTTGTAGATAGGCTGACGAGTCGTCATTGCAAAGTTCCTCAATCGTCCCGTGTGGCAAATATCCGCCATTGCCCACGACACTTGAATTGCGAACCCTCCTGCACTGGAGGGATTTGTTGTTTGCGAGGTCTGTAGGTCCAGCCTGCGCTGTAATCCTTATCGCAAGGGCCGTGCCACTTTGCTGAAAAACCCTGAAGGCCTTTAGACATCAGGGCTTGGGCTTATCCGCCCCCCTCCCAAGCCTCCCATCGAGTGGCGGATTTCCGCCCAGCGGCCCAATCCCGTCCTACAATTTGGCGGATATCCGCCTTGTGACCCTACCCGGGCATGACTACCATCCGCCTCTCCATGGACGAGGCCTTCGCATGCGTGAACGTACCATCGCCAGCCATTACGCTCGGGCAGCCCTCGGCGGCGCGCGCAGGGCGGGCTACGACTACTCGGGCCTGCTGTTGCAGGCAGGCATCACCCCGGAACTGTTGACCGAACCCCGCGCCCGCATCGCACCGGAACAATTTACCCGGCTGCTGCAAATGCTCTGGCTGGCGTTGGACGATGAATACCTGGGGTTTGCCGACGGCCCGAGCAAACGCGGCACCTTCGCCATGATGTGCCACGCACTCATCCACTGCCGCACCCTGGAAAAGGCTCTGGAACGCGGCTTATTGTTTTATAGCCTATTTGCGCAAGGCCCACGCTGGCAGCTGACACGTGAAGGCGACATGGCCCGCTTGAGCCTGGACGACTCGCAACTGTGGGACCCGGATCACTTCCTCAGCGAATGCCTGCTGGTGATCTGGCATCGACTCGGCAGTTGGCTGATCGGCCAACGCATCCGCCTGCACCAGGCCACCTTCAGCTACCCGATGCCGGCCCACGCCAGCGAATATGACCTATTGTTTCCCTGTGCCCAGGTATTCGGCGCACCGAACAGCAGCCTGGTGTTTCACAGCCGCTACCTGAGCCTGCCGCTGCTGCAGGACGAACGCACGCTCAAGCACTTCCTCGAGCGCTCCCCCGCCGACCTGTTGTCCCGCCCGGATGAAGGCGACAGCTTGAGCAGCCAGCTACGCCGCTTGCTCAGCCGCGACCAAACACCCTGGCCCGACCTGGAAGCCGTCGCCCAGCACCTGCACATCAGCCCGCAGACCCTGCGCAGGCATTTGCGCGAGGAAGGCACCAGCTTTCAGGCACTCAAGGATGAGCTGCGGCGGGACATCGCCATCTATCATTTGGGGCGCGCGGATTTGTCGTTGCAGGAGATTGCCGAGCAGTTGGGGTTTTCCGAACCGTCGGCGTTTCATCGGGCGTTCAAGAAGTGGACGGGGTTGACGCCGGGGGCTTACCGAGCAAAAGAGAGTTAGAGATGTAGCGCCTGGACTGACGCTATCGGGGGCAAGCCCCCTCCCACCTTTGAATGTGTTCAAACATCAAAATGTGGGAGGGGGCTTGCCCCCGATGAGGCCTGCACACCCCATAAAGATCACAAAGCCGGGAAGTGGATCCTGAAAGCGGCGCCACCCAATGGCGAATCGCCCAGGGTCAGCCGCGCACCGTAACTTTCGATGATGTCCTTGACCACCGCCAAGCCAATCCCCTGCCCCGGGTGCTGGCGATCCAGGCGCTCACCCCGTTGCAGAATTCGTGCACGCTGATCCGGCGGCACGCCAGGCCCGTCATCCTCAATACACAGCTCGGTGCCTTCCAGGCTTTCCACCAGGCTGATGCGCACCTCGCTCAAGCACAGGCGGTAGGCGTTTTCCAGCAGGTTGCCGAGCAACTCCAACAAGGCGCCCTTCTCGATTGGCACGTCACATTCTTCCGGCAGGTCAAAGGACACGCTGACGCGCTTGTCGCGGTAGACCTTGCCCAGCGTATCGCACAGGCTTTGCAGCACCGGCTCCAGGCGCACCTGGTGGCGCACCAGGCCGCTTTTGCGCAGGCTGGCGCGCTGCAACTGATAGCTGATCTGCTGACTCATGCGCTCGATCTGCGATTGCAGCACCCGGGCCTGCTCGCGATCTTCCGGACGCTGGGCCATTTCTTCGCTCACTCCCTGTAAAACGGCGAGCGGGGTTTTCAGGCTGTGGGCCAAATCGTCGAGGGAATCGCGGTAGCGCACGCGTTGCTCACGCTCGCTGTGCAGCAAGCGGTTGAGGGAGCCGGTCAGGCGCAGCAATTCGCGGGGGTGCTGTTCGGAGAGGCTCTCACGGGTGCCGCCTTCGATCTGGTCGAGTTCCTGGCTCAGCCGCCGCAGGGCTTGCAGGCCCCAGGTCAGGCCCAGCCACAGTAAGGTCAACAGCACCAGCAAGGCTGCGCCAAAGCCCAGGTAGAGATTTTCGCGCAGACCTTCCAGGGTCAACTGGTATTCGCGCACCGGTTGCAGGGCCACGATACTGAAGGCGGCGCTCTTGCCGCCCAGCAGCCTGACCTCGACGTCATACACGAAGAATTCCTGGCCGTTGGCCTCGCGAATCCGTGCAAACTCGTTACCGCGCCCGTCGTAGCGCGGTTTGTAGTTGATGTTTTCTTCCTTGGTCGCCCGCGAACGCCACACCAGGTGGCCTTCGCGGTCGTAGATGTAGCCGAGCAGGCGGCTGTCAGTGAGGTTGAAGCGTTCGTCGGGCAACTGCGCCGGCATCAGCAGACGGTTGTTTTCGACCCGCGCGGCAGAGATCAAGGTGGTGACGTCCGACGCCAGGCGCTGCTCGATGGAATCCTGCAACGCCAGGCTGAACGCCCCTTGCATGGCCGGCAACAGGCCGAGCATGAACAGCACGGCCAAGGTCGCGGCCGCCAGCATCAAGCGCACGCGTAGCGAGCGAATCAACGGCAGCGCTCATTGAACAGATAGCCCAGGCCACGCACGGTGTCGATCGGCTTGAACCCGGCCGGGCCTTCCAGCTTGCGACGCAGGCGGCCGACCAGCACCTCGATGACATTCGGATCACGCTCGTCGTCATCGGGGTAGAGCTGTTCCATCAAGCGGTCTTTGGCGACCACTTGTTGGTGATGGCGCATCAGGTATTCAAGGATCCGATATTCGTAGGCGGTCAACGCCAGCGGCTGCTCTTCGAGCGACGCCTGCTTGCGGTTGAGATCCAGCAGCAACGGCCCGGCAACGATGGTCGACTGGGTAAAGCCACTGGAGCGCCGCAGCAAGGCGTTCATCCGCGCCTCCAGCTCTTCGAACTGGAACGGTTTGACCACGTAGTCGTCGGCACCCGCAGCCAGGCCTTCGACCTTGTCCTGCCAGTTACCGCGGGCGGTGAGGATCAGGATGGGAAAGGTCTTGGCCTGAGTACGCAGTTGGCGGATCAGGTCCAGGCCGCCCATGCCGGGCAGGCCCAGGTCGATGATCGCCAGGTCATGGTTGAACTGGCCAGTCTGGTACAGCGCCTCTTCGGCATTGGCCACGGCCTCGACCACATGCCCGCTGTCGGTCAGGCGGGTAAACAGGTGATGGCGCAGCAGCGCCTCATCTTCCACCACCAGCAATTTCATAAGGCTCTCCAAGGCAATTCAACTGTCCGACAGAGGGATATCATAGCGGCCCTGCAGCTCTTGCGGGCGCAGTTTTATGCCATTGAACTGGCCGGTCAGGTGTTCATAACCGGCGCGATAGCCCGCCTGCGGGGTGACAAGCCCCAGGGACTGGCCCCAGGGCGTGGGTTGGCTGCCCACTTCTTCGAAGCTGACACGCTGGATCAAGGTGCTGGATTTCTTGGTTTTTTCACCGCCGAATGCGGCGAAGGCGCCGTCGGATGCCTGGACCCCAGCGGTGGCACTGAGCATGGTTAACGCCAACATCAGCTGTTTGATCGCAGTCATGGTGTTACCTCTATGCGTTTGGCTGTATGCCCCAGACTACGCAGGCGCCCCTGAACTCCCCCTGAACGGGCTCTGAACCCCGCCTGAACCACAGCGGGCTATCCTCGCGCCCCTCAACTCGGCAAAATACCGCCCATGAATCCGCTACCCGCTTGCTGCACCCCACTCGACGTCCATTGGCCGCTGCCCGAATCGTTGCCCGGCACGGTGTTTCTCAGCACGCGTTTTGACCCGGCCCTGCTCACGCCTGGCGACTTCCAGCGCTGTGCCGTGCCGCCACCGGCGAGCATCCAGCGCTCGGTGGCCAAGCGCCAGGCCGAGTTCCTCGCCGGTCGCTTGTGCGCCCGTGCCGCCCTGCAACAACTCGACCACCTCGACTGCATCCCCACGATCGGCGAAGACCGCGCACCGGTGTGGCCCTCGCACATCAGCGGCTCCATCACCCACAGCACCGGGCACGCCGCCGCGATTGTCGCGCACAAGGCGCAATGGCGCGGGCTGGGGATGGACCTGGAGAATGTGTTGAGCCTGGAGCGGGCGGAGCGGTTGGCCGGGGAAATCCTGACGGCTGATGAGCTGCAACGCATGGCCACCTTGCCAAGAGAGCAGATAGCGCAGTTGGTAACGCTGACGTTCTCCGCCAAGGAGAGCCTGTTCAAGGCGCTCTACCCCATTGTGCAGAAGCGTTTCTACTTTGAGCATGCCGAGTTGCTGGAATGGTCAGAGGCCGGGCATCTGCGGCTGCGACTGCTGACGGACCTGTCCGAAGAGTGGTGCCATGGCAAGGAATTGGTGGGGCAGTTTGCGGTGGGTGATGGGCAGCTGTTGAGTCTGGTCGCAGTCAGCGCCTGATCCATCAGGATTTATCCTGATCCCTGGGCCAACTCAAACTGAAACACGCGCCGCCCAAGTTATTGCTCTTGCTGATCAACGCCCGCCCACCGTGCCAATAGATAATCCGCCGCACAATCGACAACCCCAGGCCATGCCCGCCCGAGGCACGGGTGCGACTGTCGTCCAGGCGTAGAAAGGGCGTGAAGATGCGCTCCCAGGCGCTTTCCGGCACGCCGGGGCCGTCGTCTTCCACGTCGATGCGGCAGCGTACCTGGCCCACCTGATAACTGATCAACACCTGGCCCTGGGCGTGGCGCATGGCATTGCTCACCAGATTCTGCAACGCACGGTGCAGGTAGCGCGGCTCGGCATCGACCCAGGCGTCGTCCCAATGCGCCGAAGACAAGCAAATACCACGGGCTACATTTATTTGCGGACGCAGTGGCGATAATTCGCCGATCACCTGATCGAGCAACGCATCAAGGTCGACCCGTTGGAAATTCAGCTCTGGCGAGCCTTGTTCCAGGCGCGCATAAGTGAGCATTTCATCCACTAGGCCGTCGAGGTCCTGGATGTCACTGTCCATGCCCTCCAGGTATTTACGCCGCGCCTCGACGGTAGTCGCGTCGCCGACCATCTCCAGGCCAAAACGCAAGCGTGCCACCGGCGTGCGCAGCTCGTGGGACACCGCGCGCACCAGTTCGCGCTGGATCGCCAGCAGCTGTTGCAAATGCTCGGCCATGCCATTGAACGCCGCCGCCAGCCGCCCCACCGAATCGGCACCACGGGCCGGCACCCGGACTTCCAGGTTGCCCTTGGCGATCCGCGTGGCGGCGGCTTCCAGGCCGCGCAGCCGACGTTCAAGCTGGCGCACCAATAGATAGACGATCAGCCCGATCAGGGTCAGGCCGATCAAGGCGATCAGGATCAGCCATTGCGCCGGGTAAGGGTTCATCTGATACAACGGGCCGATCTCCAGCACCCACGGCGTACCGACCATGCCGGCAAACACGCGGATCGAATCGCCGCCCTTGCCCAGGGCCATCACCGTATCGCCTTCCGATACACGACGGCGCTGGTCTTCATCCATATCAGCCTGGTCGAGGGGCATCAGGTGCATGTCAAAGCCAAAGCCCTTGGCTTCCTTTATCTGCGCCAGGCGTTGCGGCTGTTCGGCCACCGGGAAGCGCACCAGCTCATCGGCCAGCAGGTAGATGGTCGCGCGTGCCAGTTGTTCGCTGATCTGCTGCACTTCACCGGTTAGAACAAGCGGCTCCTGCTCGCTGACCAAACGCAGTACCCGCGCGGCATGTGGCCCGGTCTGTTGCACCAGCACCTGGCCGCGTTGCAGGCGATTGCGCTGGCTCAAGTCCAGTTGTGCATCGGCCAGCGGGCGCAACTCCAGCGGGATCCCCAGCAACCGCTCCCACACCGCCAGGGCGCGCTGGCGCTCGATGGCACTCATGGGTTGCAGGTTGTCGCCCATCAAGGCGAAGGTGCCATGGGCCAGGCGCTCGCGGTACTGACCGCTGCGCACCTCGTTGAGCAGGTGCAGGGCGAGTACGCCGAGCAGCGCCACCAGGATCAGCGCCGCGCACATGCCGCCGTAGATGCGCAGGAAGATCGAGTTCACAGCGGCATGTCGGCGGCGGCTTCGGGGACGAACAGGTAGCCTTTGCTGCGGATAGTCTTGATCAGGCGCGGGTGGATCGGGTCGTCACCTATCTTGGGGCGGATGCGAGAAATACGCACGTCGATGGAGCGATCCTGGCCGTCGTAGCCGATGCCGCGCAGGGCAATGAAGATTTCTTCGCGGGACAGAATGCGCCCGGCATTCGCCACCAATAGCCACAGCAGGTCGAACTCGGCGCTGGTCAGTTCGATGCCGTCATTATTCAGCCAGGCTTCGCGCAGGGCATTGTCCACCACCAGGGGGCCGAATTGCAGGCGGCGCTGGTTCTCCGCGCTGGCGGTCTCGGCCGACTCACTGCGCCGCAGCAAGGCCTGGATGCGCGCCAGCAGCAGGCGCGGACGCACGGGCTTGCACACATAATCGTCGGCGCCCATGTCCAGGCCCAGCACCTGGTCCATGTCGTCGGTGCGCGCGGTGAGCATCAGGATCACGCCGTCATAGCGCTCGCGCACCTTGCGGCAGATGCTCAGGCCGTCTTCGCCGGGCAGCATCAGGTCGAGGATCACCAGGTCGGGCTGTTCGGCGATGATCCGCGCCGCTGCCAGGGCGCCATCGCCCTCCACCGAGACGCGCAGGCCGTTGCTCTCCAGGTACTCACGGGTCAACTCGGCCAATCGCTGGTCGTCTTCGACTATCAATACCTGCCAGGCTTCTTGCTCCACGGGTGACCTCAATGTCTGTCATAAAAGGCGGGCATGATGTGGGTCACTTCTTAGCCCGATGTGGGCGATTGTAGCCATGGGCCAGCCCTCAAACACAAGCCGGGAAATCCATTCGGTGATCGCGTTTTTTTGTGATAGGGTTCGCGCCCTTCGAAAATGGGCCGCTTGTTTTGAGCCCGTAACATTTAATGACAAACGGTGTAATCCAGCAGCAATGCGGCCTACACGGCTGTTCTACCTTTCTTACACATTTTACCCACAGCGTTATCCACAGGTTACTGCGTTGCTAACCCCTCAAAAACGCATTATCTTGTACCTCGGCACTACAGAAGACCCTACATGTGGGGTTTTCACAGAAATCGCCCAACCACACAAGTGGCTCGAAATTCAAGCGTTTTATTGCTAGCGCAGCATGGAACCAACCGATTTTCAGTAGACCAAACCGCTCACGCGGATGGCAGCTGTTTCCCATCCCCGATATGGAAAACGGTACGGGTGTTGCAGGAAGAGCCTGGCACTCGCAATCAAATATAGAACGTGGAGACAACCCCCCATGCAAACCGACACAACTCGCGAGAACCCGCAAGGCTCCGTGCCGCAGGCCGCCGATTCGAACCTGGATCTGTCCGCCACTGCACCCGGCCAATTGCGCGTGATCAAGCGTAACGGCACTGTCGTTCCTTACACCGATGACAAAATCACCGTCGCCATCACCAAAGCGTTTCTTGCAGTTGAAGGCGGCACCGCTGCTGCCTCGTCGCGCATCCACGACACCGTTGCCCGCCTGACCGAACAAGTCACCGCGACCTTCAAGCGTCGCATGCCATCGGGCGGCACCATCCACATCGAAGAAATCCAGGACCAGGTCGAACTGGCCCTGATGCGTGCCGGCGAGCAGAAAGTCGCCCGCGACTACGTGATCTACCGTGATTCGCGCGCCAAGGAACGTGCCGTACGCTCCCCGGCCGAAGAAGCCGCCGTGCAAGCGCATCCGTCGATTCGTATCACCCTGGCCGACGGCAGCTTTGCACCGCTGGACCTGGGCCGCCTGAACACCATCATCACCGAGGCCTGCGAAGGCCTGGAAGAAGTCGACGGTGACCTGATCCAGCGCGAAACCCTGAAGAACCTGTACGACGGCGTGGCCCTGACCGACGTCAACACCGCCCTGGTGATGACCGCCCGTACCCTGGTTGAACGCGAGCCGAACTACTCGTTCGTGACTGCGCGCCTGCTGATGGACACCCTGCGTGCCGAAGGCCTGGGCTTCCTGAAAGTCGCCGAGAGCGCCACTCATCATGAGATGGCCGACCTGTACGCCAAAGCCCTGCCGGCCTACATCGCCAAGGGTATCGAATTCGAATTGCTGAACCCGGTCCTGGCCACCTTCGACCTGGAAAAACTCGGCAAGGCGATCAACCACGAGCGTGACCAGCAGTTTACCTACCTGGGCCTGCAGACCCTGTACGACCGTTACTTCATCCACAAGGACGGCATCCGCTTCGAACTGCCGCAAGTATTCTTCATGCGCGTGGCCATGGGCCTGGCGATCGAAGAGAAGCACAAAGAAGACCGTGCCATCGAGTTCTACAACCTGCTGTCGTCCTTCGACTACATGTCGTCGACCCCGACCCTGTTCAACGCCGGCACCCTGCGTCCACAGCTGTCCAGCTGCTACCTGACCACCGTGCCGGATGACCTGTCGGGCATCTACCACGCGATCCACGACAACGCCATGCTGTCCAAATTCGCCGGTGGCCTGGGCAACGACTGGACCCCGGTGCGTGCGCTGGGTTCGTACATCAAGGGCACCAACGGCAAGTCCCAGGGCGTCGTGCCGTTCCTGAAAGTGGTGAACGACACCGCTGTAGCCGTAAACCAGGGTGGCAAGCGCAAAGGCGCGGTGTGCGCCTACCTGGAAACCTGGCACATGGACATTGAAGAGTTCATCGAGCTGCGCAAGAACACCGGTGATGACCGTCGTCGTACCCACGACATGAACACCGCCAACTGGATCCCTGACCTGTTCATGAAGCGTGTCTTCGATGACGGCAAGTGGACCCTGTTCTCGCCATCCGAAGTGCCGGACCTGCACGACCTGACCGGTAAAGCCTTCGAAGAGCGCTACGAGTACTACGAAGCCCTCACCGAGTACCCAGGCAAGGTCAAGCTGTTCAAGACCATCCAGGCCAAAGACCTGTGGCGCAAAATGCTGTCCATGCTGTTTGAAACCGGCCACCCATGGCTGACCTTCAAAGACCCGTGCAACCTGCGCAGCCCGCAGCAGCACGTGGGCGTGGTCCACAGCTCGAACCTGTGCACCGAGATCACCTTGAACACCAACAAGGACGAGATCGCCGTTTGCAACCTGGGCTCGATCAACCTGCCGAACCACATCGTCAACGGCAAGCTGGACACCGCCAAGCTGGAACGCACCGTCAACACCGCTGTTCGCATGCTCGATAACGTCATCGACATCAACTACTACTCGGTGCCACAGGCGCAGAACTCCAACTTCAAGCACCGTCCGGTTGGCCTGGGCATCATGGGCTTCCAGGATGCGCTGTACCTGCAGCACATTCCTTACGGTTCGGATGCAGCGGTCGAGTTCGCCGACAAGTCCATGGAAGCGGTCAGCTACTACGCGATCCAGGCTTCCTGCGACCTGGCCGACGAGCGCGGCGCCTACGAGACGTTCCAGGGTTCGCTGTGGTCCAAGGGCATCCTGCCGCTGGACTCGCAACAGATCCTGATCGAAGCCCGTGGCCAGAAGTACATCGACGTCGACCTGAACGAATCCCTGGACTGGGCGCCGGTACGTGCCCGTGTGCAGAAAGGCATTCGTAACTCCAACATCATGGCCATCGCACCGACCGCCACCATCGCCAACATCACCGGCGTATCGCAGTCGATCGAACCGACCTACCAGAACCTGTATGTGAAATCGAACCTGTCGGGCGAGTTCACCGTGATCAACCCGTACCTGGTTCGCGACCTCAAGGCTCGCGGCCTGTGGGACTCGGTCATGATCAACGACCTGAAGTACTACGACGGTTCCGTGCAACAGATCGAGCGCAT
Source organism: Pseudomonas sp. FBCC-B1565 (assembly GCF_059133265.1). NCBI lineage: Bacteria > Pseudomonadati > Pseudomonadota > Gammaproteobacteria > Pseudomonadales > Pseudomonadaceae > Pseudomonas > Pseudomonas sp. FBCC-B1565. The sequence goes on along the minus strand of NZ_CP101438.1, from coordinate 1,533,032 downwards.
CCCGCAGGAACTCAAAGAGCTCTACGCGACTGCCTTCGAAGTGGACACCAAGTGGATCGTTGACGCCGCCAGCCGTCGTCAGAAGTGGATCGACCAGGCGCAGTCCCTGAACCTGTACATCGCCGGCGCTTCGGGCAAGAAGCTGGACGTGACCTACCGCATGGCGTGGTACCGTGGCCTGAAAACCACTTACTACCTCCGTGCCCTGGCCGCGACCAGCACCGAGAAGTCAACCATCAACACCGGTAAGCTGAACGCGGTTTCCAGCGGCAACCATGGTGATGACTCGGTGCTTGCAGCCCCAGCCGGCCCGGCGCCAGTGCCAAAGGCCTGCGCGATTGACGAGCCGGATTGCGAAGCTTGCCAGTAAGCTGAGGCACTTTCAGGTTTAACTACCTGAAACAGCGAGCCCCCTGTAAGCCCAGGATTTCAACCGGGCTTACAGGGGGCTTTTGATTACAGGAGATCCCTCTTTTTACTTAGGCATACCCCCGCTTGAAGCTCCAGGCAATCAAATTGGGATCAGTGCGTGCATTGCCGAACTTCGTACCCCATCGATCCTCATTACCGCCCATTACCGCCACCGAATGTGTCGAATTATCCAAGGTGCCGGGCCGGCCCCTGGCCAACTCAGAAGGACTGACTCTCTCTACGAGATTTTTATACCCCAACCGATCGAAAGTCTCCTTAGCCCACTCCCCATTATTGATGCTATCAATGGCTTCGCTGAAGCTTCTCCCGGAAATACCGTCGTTACGCTGGTTCATTGCCTGAACGTTATTCACGGCCAACATGAGATTCATAAACCCAAGCAACTTGGGATCCTGTCCCTGTAGTTGAGCCTTTGCTGCTGTCTCACGGTACTGCGACTGCGTAACCCGGACATGATTGCCGTCTTTGAGCGTTACATCGTAATTACCTGCTGAGTCCCGCTTGACGTCCTTAAACACACCCGCTGGCCCATACTGCGCAATCATGGCCTTACAAGCCGAAATAGCGCCGCAATTACCTGCTTGTCCCTGATAAGCACCGGAAAAGAGATTTTTCGGCATTTCACCAGGTTTGTAGCTACCCGGCTCGAAATTGGTTTGATGGGTTCCCGCCGTGACCGGCAAGTTACCCACCGCCTCTCCTAACCCTAACCCCCCACGGTCAACGCCACCGCCTTCGTAGCGACCGCGTCCACCACCGCCACCACCCGAACCACCAACACCACCTCCTATCCCGCGGCTTGACTGCGATTCAACATCAGTCGACACGTCATCTGGAAACAGCTCAGGAAACAGTGCCTTCATAAACTCAAGCCAACTGTTAGGCGCGTCCTTTTTTAACTGCTCGATAATCTCCTTGAACTTGTCCTCCCCCAACTTCTTGCGCAAATCATTCAGCTTGTCACGCAAGTCTTGAACAGTCTGGTTCTTGGAGGTTTTCTGAGCGTCTTCCAGTTCCTTGAGTAGTTTTAAGACGGCATCCTTATCAGCAGCTGTGCTGTCTTTGGTTTCCTCAGTGCGCGGTACACCCGTCCCTCCTTGCCAATACACCAAGCCCCTATCGCCCGACGTCAATAAGTCCCACATAACCTTCGCCTCTAACAAAACTATTGGCTCAATGGGTGGAGCAAGAGGTGTAGGTAGTTCCAGCAAATCGTGTGATCTCTTGAGCGGGTAGCCCTGCCAAAAAATCAATGCAAAAAAAACCCCTCAGTCGAGGGGCTTCTTTCTTCAAGGGATCAGGCCAACAGCGTCACGTCATCTGAATGATGGTCTGCATGATGGTGCTCTGGGTGGAGATGGTCTTGGCGTTCGCCTGGTAGTTGCTCTGGGCCTTGATCAGGTCCACCAGCTCGTTGGTCAGGTTGACGTTGGAGTTCTCCAGGGAGTTGGCCACGATCGACCCCAGGGTACCGGCTTGCGGGGTGTCGTAACCCGGCTGGCCCGACGCGAAGGTTTCTTTCCAGGTTGTGCCACCGGCTGGCTGCAGGCCCTGCTCGTTGTTGAAGCTGGCCAGGGAGATCTGGCCGATGGCCTTGCTCTGCTGGTTGCTGAACGTGGCGAACAGTACGCCGCTACCGTCGATTTTCAGCCCGGTGATCTGGCCGGTGGCGTAGCCATCGGTGACCGGTGGGTTGCGGTAGGTGGCCGAGTTGTACTGGGTGATGTTGGCCATGTTGACGGCGATACCTGTTGGGTTCGCATCCGCACCGTTGGCCTTCCACACACCATTGGTCACGGTGCCAGGAACCCAACCGGTAATGGTCAGGGTCTTGTCGGAGACACCACCGGTGACCACACTGGTCAGCTTGCCGGCGCCGTCAAAGGTCAAGGTCGATGGCACAGGTGGGGTCGATGGGGTGCCGGTTGGCGCCGAACCATTAGGGTTGCGACCATCGATCAGGGTATAGGCATTCCACTTATTGCCGTCGGTTTTCACCAGGTACTGCACCATCGGGTGCGCGTTGCCCTGGGAGTCGTACAAGGTGGTGCTGTACTGGGTGGTAAAGGTGCTGGTGTCGTTCGGGTTGAACGGCTTGGCCACCTGGTCGATCACCGGCTCCGAGGAGTTCAGGTTACTGGTGGAATCCACTTTGGTGGAGGCCTTGGGCGGCAGGTTCGACAGGTTCAGTTGCAGGTCGGTCAGGCCGCCCTTGATGATCTTGCCATCGGCATCTGCCGCGTAGCCTTGCAGGCGCGAAGTGCCGGTGTTGTTGGTGATGTAGCCGTCTTTGTCGGCACGGAAGGCACCGCTGCGGGTGTACTCCAGCGAACCGTCACTGCCCTTCTGCACGAAGAAGCCGCCACCCTGGATCGCCATGTCCAGGATCCCGCCGCTGCCGTTGACGTCACCTTGGGTGAACTGCTGCGACACGGCCGCCAGGTTCACACCGTTGCCGATGCTGTTCTGGCCGGTGCCCAGCTTGGACGCGGCGTAGATGTCGGCGAATTCCGCACGGGACGACTTGAAGCCAGTGGTCGCGACGTTGGCGATGTTGTTGCCGGTCACGTCCAGTTGTTTGTTGGCCGCATAGAGGCCGCTAAGGCCGATGTTAAAAGACATGTTTCTCTCCCTCTGCCGTATTTAGCCGGCTCTATGTACCGATAGTCTGAATTTGCGACAGCTTGACGCTGCCCATGCCGCCCGCCAGGTTCAGCAGCATTTCGCCGCCGGTCTTGCTCAGGGTCACGCTCGTTACCGTCGCGGGCAGCGAAGTGGCCAGGGCAACGGAGTCGCCCTTGTCGTTCTTGGTGGTGGCGTTGAAGGTGTAGGTACCCGCCGGGGCAACCTCGCCCTTGTCGTTCTTGCCATCCCAGATGAAGTTCTGGGTGCCGGCGCTCTGGGCCCCCATGTCGATGGTGCGCACCACGTTGCCGTCTTTGTCGGTGATCTTGACGGAGACGTTGCCCACCGCCGAGGTCACCGCCACCGAACCGGTCATGCTCTTGCTCGTATCAACCATGGCCTTGTCGGTCTGGATGATGATCGAGCGCCCGACCAGCGACGAGGCCTGCAACGCCTGAGACGAACTGAAGTTGGTGGAGATCGCATTCACCGAGTCGTTCAGGGTGTTGATGCCTTCCAGGCTGCTGAACTGCGCCAGTTGCGCCACGAACGCGCCGTTGTCTTGCGGCGACAGCGGGTTCTGGTTTTTCAGCTGGGTCACCAGCAGTTGCAGGAACGCATCCTTGCCCAACGCCTGCTTGCCCGTCGCCTTATTGGCGGCGTCGCTGACGCTGCTGTTGTCCTGGGCGTTCTTGACCTTGGAGTTGAACAGGTCCTGGACCGGCGTGTTGTTTGACGTATCAACGATGGCCATTGTTTGGCGCCCCTTATCACTGACCCAGGGTCAGGACCTTCTGCATCATGGTTTTGGCGGTGTTCATCATTTCCGCGTTGGTCTGGAACGAGCGGCTGGCGGAAATCATGTCAGCCATTTCCTCGACCACATTGACGTTGGGGTAGTAGACATAACCCTTTTCGTTCGCAGCGGGATGGTTGGGTTCGTAGCGCGCTTCAAGGTTGCTCTGGTCTTCGACCACACCGAGTACCTGCACGCCGGAGCCGGCGGCCCCCTGGTCCTGGAACAGCGAATCGCTGCCGCCGTTCTGGCCTGCCTGGAACATGGTGGCGAACACCGGGTGACGGGCACGGTAGGTCTGGTCAATGCTCGAAGACACGGTCTCGGCGTTGGCGATGTTACTGGCGACGGTGTTCAAGCGCGTGGTCTGCGCGCTCATGCCACTGCCGGCAATATTGAAAACACTGGACAGGGACATGGCTTACTCTCCACGCAGGGCTGACATCAGCCCTTTGAATTTGCTGTTGAGCAGGGTAAAGCTGGCCTGGAAGTTCACCGAGTTCTCGGCGTAGGCCGATTGCTCCAGTTGGGCGTCGACGGTGTTCTGGTCGATCGACGGTTGCATCGGCGTGCGATACAGCAACGACTCGTCACCATTGCTCAGGCCTTGCGCTTCGATATGACGGCTGTTGGTCATGTTCAAGGCGAAGGTGCCGTTCTTGGTCTTGTCCTGCTGTGCGGCGAGCACGGCGGAGAAGTCCAGGTCCCGAGCCTTGTAGTTCGGGGTGTCGGCGTTGGCAATGTTGTTGGCCAGGACTTCGGCACGCTGGGCGCGGAAGCCCAGGGCTTGTTCGTGGATACCGAGCGCTTTATCGAAGCTGATGCTCATGGCGGAAACCTTCAAGGGCTGACCTGCTTTTCGTTAACAGGGTTATAGCAAGGTGCATGCCAATCTGGCGCAAGCCCGTATATCAAGGGTTTTGGTAAGGGGTTGCCGGCGGCAATGCCGGAAAAGCGGCAAGCGGTTTCCGCGTCGCGCCAGTAAAGCGGCAATGAGGGTTGCCGCTTTATTGCGGTTTGCCGCAAACCAAATGTGGGAGGGGGCTTGCTCCCGATGGCAGTGGTTCAGTTGATACATCGATCACTGACACACCGCCATCGGGAGCAAGCCCCCTCCCACATTTTTTACCGCACAGCCTTATTTAGCCTGGTAGATGATCCCCGGGCTGCACTGCACCATCTGGAAATGGTCCGGCAGACCGTTCAGCGCCTCAGAAGCGCCAAGGAACAGATAACCACCGCGCTTGAGCGTGCCGTGGATGCGCAACAGGATGTCTTTCTTCACTTCGGCCGAGAAGTAGATCAGCACGTTGCGGCAGAACACCATGTCGAACTTGCCCAGGCTGGCGTAGCTGTCGAGCAGGTTGAAGGAGCGGAATTCCACGCGGTTCTTGATCGGCGCCTTGACCGCCCAGCGTCCTGCCCCTTTCGGGTCGAAGTAACGCTGCAGGCGCTCCTGGGACAGACCACGCCCCAGGGCCAGGCTGTCGTACTCACCGGTCTTGCAGTTGGTGAGCATGGTGCCGGACAGATCGGTGGCCACAATTTGCGCCCCCGCCTTCAACTGGCCCATGTTGGTCCGCTCGAACTCATCGATGGACATCGAAATCGAGTACGGTTCCTGCCCCGAGGAGCAGGCCGCCGACCAGATGCGCAGGCGCTGGCCCGGGCTGGCCTTGATGGCCTCCGGCAGCACTTTGCTCTTGAGCACTTCAAACGGGTAGGTGTCGCGAAACCACAGGGTTTCGTTGGTGGTCATGGCATCGACCACCATTTCCTTGAGCCCGCTGCGCGGCTGGCCCTGGATGCGCTGCACCAACTCACCCAACGACTTGATGCCCTGCTGCTCCATCAGTTTGTTGAGACGGCTGGATACCAGGTACTGCTTGTTTTCACCGAGCAATATGCCACAGGCTTTTTCCAGGAAGACCCGGAACTGTTCAAAATCCAAATTACCTGTAGACACTGATACCGCCTCTAAAATCGTATGACCGCCAAGGGAAACACCTTAGCTGTGATCTGCCGCCTTGATCCGGTCGACAACCCGGGATGCCAGGTCATCAGGACGGAATTTGGCCAAAAAGTCATCGGCACCGACCTTCTTGACCATCGCCTGGTTGAATACACCCGACAACGAAGTATGCAGGATGATATGCAATTTTTGCATGCGTGGATCGTTGCGGATCTCGGCCGTGAGGGTATAGCCGTCCATTTCCGGCATCTCGATGTCGGAAATCATCATCAAGAATTCTTCTTCCGGCTTCTTGCCGTCATCCACCAGCTTGCGCAGGTAGTCCAGCGCCTGGCGCCCATCATTGAGGGCGACCACTTCAACGCCGACGGTTTGCAGGCAACGGGTCACCTGCTTGCGCGCCACGGACGAGTCGTCCACCGTGAGCACGCGCAGTGAGACTGCCTTGTGCGCGGTTTCGGCGTCCACCACACCCACCGAGATCGACTCGGAGGTAGGCGCCACTTCGGCGAGGATTTTCTCGACGTCGATGATTTCCACCAACTGGTTGTCGACCCGCGTCACCGCCGTGAGGTAATGATCGCGCCCCGTGCCCTTGGGCGGCGGATGGATCTCTTCCCAGTTCATGTTGACGATGCGCTCCACCGAACGCACCAGGAAACCCTGGGTCTTGGTGTTGTACTCGGTAATGATCACGAACGGGCTTTCGCGGTCCTGCAAACCGGCGGAACCGGTGGCCAGGGCCAGATCAAGAATCGGGATCGTCGCGCCACGGATGTTGGCAACGCCACACACTACCGGGCTGGACTTGGGCATGATCGTCAGCTTGGGGCATTGCAACACTTCCCGCACCTTGAACACGTTGATGCCATACAGCTGCTTGCCATCCAGGCGAAAAAGCAACAACTCCAGGCGATTCTGCCCCACCAGCTGTGTGCGCTGGTTTACTGAATCCATTACTCCTGCCATGCCTTGACTCCCACGCTAAAACCTTCGGCCATACCTATAAGGGCAGTGACGCGCACCCAACACTAAACGGCACGAGCTTTGCTATTTATTGGTCATGGATATTAAAACGACAGTTTCCCGACGCCTCCACCTGAAACGGTATTGCAGACTGCTGTGCGCACCGCTGGCACTGCTTGCCTTGGGCCTGGGCGCCACGGCCCGCGCAGATAACGTCACCTTGCCTGATCTACTTATCGGCGTCACCCAGGGCTTTCTTGAGTTCACTGTAGAAGATTATCTGGCGACCACCCAGACGCCGGGGCGTTATGAAATCCAGGTCAACCAGTTGGACCCGCGCCTGCGCATGCCCATGTGCGACAAGGAATTGACAGCCACCCTGGAAAGCCCCGCCCAACCCATCGGTCGCGTAACGGTGAGGGTGCGCTGCGACGGCGCCTCGCCCTGGACGGTGTTCGTGCCCGCCCAGGTCAAATTGTTCCGCGATGTAGTGGTGGTTGCCCGCCCACTTAAACGCACGGGCATTATCGGTTTTGAGGACGTGGTGCTGCGCGAACGCGACATCAGCATGATCAGCCAGGGCTACTTGACCTCCCTCGACCAGGCCGTCGGGCAGAAACTGACCCGACCAGTGGTCACCGATCAGGTCATCACCCTGGTGCACCTGGAGCAGGCCGAGGTGATTCGCAAAGGTGACCAGGTAGTGATTTCCGCCAGCAGTGGCGCGCTGCAGGTCAAAATGCCGGGGGAAGCCTTGTCCAACGGCGGCATGAGCGAACAGATCCGCGTGAAGAATCTCAACTCCAACCGTGTGATCAAGGCGCGAGTCACGGCCCCCGGCCAAGTGGAGGTGGCTTTATAGACCACTGGTATCAGACGCCAGCTTTTCCTACACTGTCGGTTGGATGCCGGCCGGTGCAGTTTATTGTCATTCGAGCCTAAAGTTTGTCCGGATATGGCCGAAAACATGGCAAGCGTCCAAATACCCAGAGGTTTTTTGATCATGGTCATCGATTTCAGCCGTTTAAATAGCACCCCGACAACGTCGGCTCCTACGCGCACTGTCGGCACCAAGGACAGCGTAGAAGCCAAGGCTCAGCCACTGCCCGCCAAGGCAGAACAGGCCAGCGCCAGCCAGAGCGGGGAATCCGTACACCTGAGCAATGAGGCTCAACAGTTGCAGAAGGTCACTGACTCGCTGCGCGATCAACCGGTGGTCAATAAAGCCCGTGTGGCCGAATTGAAACAGGCAATCGCCGATGGCAGCTATAAAGTCGACAGCAACCGTGTAGCCAGCAAGCTGCTTAATTTCGAAGCCGAGCGCTAGGCAAAGGCCTGCGCCGGGCTTTTGGACGCTTAAACCCCAAGGCCAGCCATGCATCACGACGAAACCCTGCTTCAACTGATCATTGATGATCTAGCACCGACGCAATTGCTGCTCGAGCTGCTCAGGGAAGAATCCCTGGCCCTTTACGGCCGGGACATGCCCCTGCTGGAAGAAATTCTGGCGCGCAAGCAATCGCTGATTGTCCTGCTGGAACAGCACGGCAAAAAACGCAGCGAGATCCTCGTCAGCCTGGGCCTGCCCGCCGACCATGATGGCCTCGCGCAGCTGGCCAGCCACTCCTCGGTCGGCGATCAACTACTGGCCCAGAGCAAAGAACTCAACCTATTGCTCACCCAGTGCCAGGAAGCCAACCAACTCAACGGTCAGTCGATCCAGCTTCAGCAAGCCACGACCGCCAACCAGTTGCGTATACTTCACGGCGGAGAGCCTCCAGCGCTTTACAACGCTCAGGGTTCCACCTCGCGCCTGGTCAAGCCAAGCACCCGCAGCCAAGCCTGACGCCGGTTTACAGCGCGGCCTATCCAAGGCGCGCCACATACTGGCAGAATGCCCGCTCTTGCGTGTAGTCGTATTTTGTCTGGAGATGGAAGAACCGTGTTCAACGCCCTTAATGCGGAAGATGCCCCGCAGCCACCCAAGGTCCTCACCACGCCTCTGGAAATCGCCAGTACCTTGCGCATGCTGCAAGATAGCCATGACCCGCTGATCATTACCTTCCACGAACGCAGCCAGCGCTTCCAGAGCTACCTGGTGGACGTCAGCCGGGACAACGGCACCCTGGCCCTGGATGAAATGATCCCCCGCGACGGTGAACGCTACCTCGAAAATGGCGAACCCTTCCGTATCGAAGGTTTCCACGACGGCGTACGCGTTGCCTGGGAAAGCAACGGCAACCTGAGCATCAGCGAGAAGGACGGCCACCGCATCTACACCGGCAGCCTGCCCGACGAAGTGGTCTACCACCAGCGTCGCAATGCCTTTCGCGCTGCCCTGAAGCTGGCGCAACTGGTGAACATCGAATTGGGTGGCGAGAAGCTCAAGGCCCCGATCAGCGGCAAGCTGCTGGATATTTCCGCCACAGGTTGCAAATTGCGCTTTGAGGGAGACATCTCCGAGCGTCTGCAGTTAGGCCAGGTCTACGACCGCTTTATCGCCGCCCTGCCCTTCGGCAGCATGACCACCTCGGTTGAACTGCGTTACCTGCACTTTGAAGAGAAGATCAACACCACGTTTGCCGGCGTGCGCTTCCACAACATGAGTGGTCTGGTGCAGCGTCAGGTCGAGCGCTTTGTCTACCAGTTACAACGCGAAGCACGACGTTTCGATAAAGACGACGATTTTTAAACTCAAAGATCGCGGCAAAAAAACGGGCAGACCCTGATGGGATCTGCCCGTTTTTGTATTCAGGGGCGCGCCCTGCTCAAGTCATGAGGATGCTCGTCCGGGCCCGGCGGCTCAGGCGGCCCCTCAAAGAGCGGCTCGTCGACCGATGTGACCGTTTCCGGATCGGGTTCCGGCGCGGCGGTTTGCATTTGCTCCTGCACCACCGCCTCGTCCACCCGTGGATCGAGGCAGGCTACCAACGGCGAGCTGGACATGCTGTCGGGCATTGCCACGTGGTGCAGCGGCGCGTCATCCACCTGATGCAGGTTGGTCACGGCTTTCGGCCGAATCCGCCACACCAGGATCAGCGCACACAGGCTGAAAAACGCATACAGCATGTGACTGCCAAACACCTTCATCACCACACCGGCCAGCAACGGCCCGATACTCGCACCGACACCGTAGGTCACCAGCAGCATGGCGGTGAGCGAGACACGGCGGTCGCCTTCCACATGATCATTGGAGAACGCCACCGCCAGCGGGTACAAACAGAACTGCACCAGAGAACACACGAAGCCCGCCACGAACAGTACTTCCAGCGGCACCTTGGTCAGTAATGCCAGCGGCAGCGCCGCCACTGCCAGGCACAGGGCAAAGCAACGAATCAGCAGCGCGCGATCATAGCGGTCCGACAACCAGCCCAACGGCCACTGCACCAGCAGGCCGGCAAAAATACAACTGCCCATGAACAGACCCACCTGTTCGGTAGACAGCCCTTGCTGGGAGGCATAGAGCGGCGCCAGGCCATAGAACGAGCCCACGATCACCCCTGCCCCCAGCACCGTACTCAACGACTGCGGGACGCGCTTGATAAAGAAGCGTGGCTCCATCGGCGCCGGATGCAAGGGCGCCGGGTGAATACGGCGAGTCATTGCCACCGGCACCAGGCACAGCGCAAAGCACAGTGCGACCAGCATCAGCAATTCGAGGCCGAGCTGAGGGTGCATGACCAGGATCAACTGGCCGAGCACCAGCCCCAGGTAGGACGCGATCATATAACCGCTGAACACCACGCCGCGCTGCTTGGCGTCGGCCTGTTCATTGAGCCAGCTCTCGATGACCATGTACTGGCACATCATCCCCAGGCCCACGATCATCCGCAGCACGATCCAGGCCGGCAGCCAGTCGATCAGACCATGCCCCAGCACCGCCGCGCCGACAATGCCAGCGCAGGTTGCATAAGCACGAATATGCCCGACCCGGGCGATCAGGCGGTGCCCGATCTTGCCGCCCAGCACCAGGCCAAAATAGTTGGCCGCCATCAGCGCACCGACCCACAGGCTGTCCACATGGTCGGCCGCCAGGCGCAAGGCCAGGTAGGTACTGAGCAGGCCGGAGCCAATCAGCATCATCAAGGAGGCGAAATAAAGGGCTCGAAAAGATTTCCAGATCTGGCGCATCGGCGTTCCGAGCGGCTCCTTGCAGTGAGAGACAGGCCTATCGGCATGATAGTCCGGGGTGACCGGGTCCGGACAGGCAACTTGCGCTGTTTCCGGGGATTATTTTGCTTAAAGGCTCAGACGCTGCCCGACCGCTTGTGAGGTACACCGATTGTGAAAAATGCACGCACACGTGCTGTGAACGCTGAACACCGGCAAGGTTCGACCCGTCTTTGAAAGGCGCCCACAAAAAAGCCCTGCCAGAACAGTCTGTGCAGGGCTTTGAATCTGGTGTCCCAGGGCCGGTTCGAACGGCCAACCTTCCCCTTAGGAGGGCTAATAACCACATCGCAGCCATAGGGTTTCTCCCTTGGTATCAGTTGGTTAGAGTCTGGTTGAGTCCCACAAAACGCTCCCGTATAGTGGTTTTTGCTGTCACGCTGCTGTCACGGATCAAATCAATGAAAAGTAAGATTACCCAAAGACTCATCAATAGCCTGGCAGCTCAGCCGAAGGCTTACCGCGTACATGACACGGTTCAGCCCGGTTTTTTTATCCGGGTGCTTACTAGCGGGCACAAGTCTTACATGGTCACCTGGGGACGCAATAAGAACGCCACCCTTGGTAGAGTTGGCGTTCTGACCCTAGACCAAGCACGAACTGAAGCTGCCCAATATCTTGCCGATGCTCACGCCCATGGTGAGCCCCTAGCTGTCACCCAAGGACGCAGGGGTGCTGGACTGCCATCCTTACGCGATTTTATAGACGACACCTACATGCCGTGGTTTAAAGCGCACTACAAGGGCCACGAAAAGACTCTACACACCCTGGACAACAACTTTGACGCGATCATGTCTCAACGCATCGACGCAATATCTGGCCGTGACCTGGAGCAAATCCGCACTGCCTGGATGCAAGCTGGTAACAAGCCATCGACGGTAAATCGAAAGATAGGCTCGATCAGCGGTGTCTTCAGTCGAGCTGTGGAGTGGGAGTATATCGGCACGCATCCACTGGCGAAGCTGAAGCAGCTCAAGGTCGACTCACTAGGCTCAGTCCGCTACCTAGACAGCGATGAGGCGAAACGCCTGCGCGAAGCATTGGACGCTCGACAGGAGGAGATGCGATCTGAACGTGAAAGCGCGAACCAGTGGCGGGCGGATCGTGGCAAGCAACCAATGCAAAGTCTGCTGCAGGTACCATTCACCGATCACCTCAAACCAATGGTACTGCTGTCACTGAACACAGGTATGAGGCGCGGAGAGCTATTTGATCTGAAATGGTCTGCAGTCAACTTCAGTACAAACACGATCACTGCCGCTGGCGATACAACCAAAACGAGCGACACACGGCACATCCCAATGAATAAGGAAACCGTGGGAGTTCTGGAGCATTGGAAAAAACAGGCTGGAAAATCTCGCTATGTATTTCCGAGCCAAGACGGCGGGCGTCTAGAGGACGTGAAAAGCTCCTGGCTCAGACTACTAGATCGGGCCAAGATCGAGAATTTTCGCTGGCACGATATGCGACATGATTTCGCCTCCCGCTTAGTTATGGCAGGCGTGCCCTTGAACACTGTAAGGGATCTACTAGGACACTCAGATATCAAGATGACGCTCAGATACGCGCATCTGGCACCAGGTACCAAGGCCGCAGCGGTTGAGCTTATCTAGTCACCATAGCCTTTCATTTTTTTATAATAGTCATAGGGCAAATCGACCAAGTCATTGACTCTCATGAATGCCGCGTAGTCCTCTATGTAACGCCATTCCTTTCTGACCAACGCCAGATCCACGAACCGCTTTTCAATCTCCCCACCCCATATGGTTGTGTAGCCGTTCAGGTCGCCGAAGAGATCGTATTCACCCTTGAAGTAATCTGAGCTGATCACTACCTGAGCCTGGCGAGCCAGTGTTTCGCCACAAAATTCAGCGCCGATGGTGCCCGCTCTCAGCTTGAAAAGTACCTCATCCTCATCCCATACCGCGTCAAAAACCTCCATAAAATTTATTTGGGAATTTGAGGGCATTAACCCTCCCCAGAATGGATTTTTTTCTACAAAAATCCCGTTCAACCCCTCCTCTACAAAATCCTCCAAAACCTTGACGATCTTCTCATCCAGCTTGCTGGCGGCGATGTCCAAAGCTGCCTTGAGCCTAGGCTCGATCCGCGCCGAAATCACAACCTTCTTAGACCTGTTTACCATTCGCCCCCCAAAAACTTACAAACAAAACAGCTTGCATAAAATGTTACTTACAAATAATCTGCTTACGTCCTAACCAGTATCGTACAGTCCCAACGGACACTCAAGGAGAAACAAATGACCCAAGCTGAAACCGTCAACTCACTGTCCGTAAGCGTTGAGGAAGCAGCACGCCTTACGAGCCATTCGAGGTCAGGTATTTACGAAGTGATTGCCTCGGGTGATCTCAAAGCTTTCAAGATTGGGCGCAGACGTCTGATCTTGATGACGGAGCTGAAAGCATGGATTGAGCGGGTAGCGAAGGCTGGCAGCAGATGATAGCGGCAACATCCTGGACGGATGTAAAGGAGAGGATTCAAGACACACTGCCAGCTGGCAAGAGCTGGACTGAAAGAAAAAGTGCCGAGTCAGTGTTTCGACCACTGACCCGACCCACCGCACAGAACTCTTAGGAAAAACCATGCGACCACTGAATTCTACTCTGCTGTTGAATGCCGATACCAGCCCTGTGCCGGTTGAGATGAAACAATCGTTTGCATATCGCCCCGTTGTGGCTCAGGGAGTATCGGCATGATCACCATTTGCCTTTTTGATCGTGCCGGCCAATCGTTGGGGCAGCTCACACTGTCGTCGACCACCTTCCTGATCGATCTCGAAGCTCTCCGCAGCATCGGTGCTTGGCGCGTGGGTGTGAACAAATGAATCGCCCGTACAGCCTGTCCGAAGATGAGTTTCACAAACTTGAGCGCGCGCAGGAGTCCATCACGTTGATGAGCATTTTGTTTGGTGAGGTGCAGCGATCCACTACCTACACACCCCAGATGATTGCCTCGTTTTTGGATGCACTTGGAGAAGATATTTCGGTGGTAATTCAGTCCATGATTTATGAGGTAAAGAATGACCGCTTCGAATCACGGGGAGCAAACCATGTCCAGTGATTTGGAAAGTGATCTGGTGAATCTCACCCGCTTGATCCGAGAGCTAGTTCAGCAGCTGCAACAGCCTGCAGTTACAACTGAAGATCAGCTGTGGACATCACAGGACATCGCCACTTACCTGAAGTTGTCCGCCTACACAGTTGAACGTCGTGTCGTAACTCAACCTAGCTTCCCCAAGAGTGTGCAGCCCTGCTCCACTGGAGTAAAAGCTGCCAAAAGGTGGTTTGCAGCGGAGGTAATCGCCTGGTTGCGACAACATCGCGCCAGACAGCCCGTAGCAAGGCGATCAAGAAAATAGAATGACGATTGGCTACTGCTGATCTGAGCCATTCAGTGCGGGCAGCAGGCGTGTAAGCCCTGTAACCCTCCCAGCTTTACCGGAACTAGCGATGAATAACTTTCAAAAACGCAGCGTTGCGTTGACGGGATCGGCTTGCCCGAAAAACGTCCGGAATGTACTCGAAGCACCGCCAACAAAAGTTTTGACGGTGATGGATGCCCCGTCATTGCCAGTGGACGCCACTCGATTCACGCACAAAGGCACGCATGGATTTGTGCGTGCAACGGTAGTTCGAGGGGATTGGTTTACTGCCAGAAAAGAAAATGAATGCCGACCACTCACGTCATTTTCCCGCATGTGCAATAGCTCAGCATCTCTCCTCCTGAAGGCATGAAATGACTCCCGTAGAGAACGTTTTGAATCGTCTGGACAAAGTTAAGAGCAATGGCAGTGATCGCTGGAAAGCCTGCTGCCCCGCACACGACGACAAGTCACCAAGTTTGAGTATCACCGAAACATCAGACGGTACCGTACTGCTTAAGTGCTGGGTTGGGTGCGATGCCTTGGAAATTACTCATGCCATCGGCTTGGAGCTACGAGACTTGTTCCCTGGAGAAAAGCGTGAACGAAGCGGGCCCAGCCCTGCCGCCGTGCGGCATGAACGGGCGATCTACCTGATTGGCAAAAATATGATTGACCAAGGAAACGATATGAATGCCGTTGACGTCGAGCGTTTTAATCTCGCCAAACAGCGCCTGGGGGTCGAATGACTACTCCAGATCGTTACGCCGATCAGTGGGCTACCACTGACAAAGTGGGAGACGCCGTCAAGAAACTCGGCGTCGACGCCGGGGCGCTGTATGAGCCAGGGATTCTGCCCCTCCTGCAAAAGATTCGTAAAAAGGAGCCATCGATCTTTGCCCGCCTCCGCGCCAAGGTGAAGGAAACCAAGCAGGTCAGCATGGCAGAGTTCGACCGCCTGACAGCGGTAGCCGAGGATGAAGAAGACGCGGCACAAAATGACATTTTCGGCGAAGTCGAACCCTGGCCAAACCCAGTCAGTGGCGAAGAGCTTCTCGATGACATTGCGAACACAATGAAAAGGTATGTCGCGGCAGACAAGGAAACTATCCGTGCGGCTGCTCTTTGGGTGACCTTCACTTGGCTGATCGACGTGGTGCAAGTAGCTCCGATTGCCAACATCACGGCACCAGAGAAACGCTGCGGGAAATCCATCCTGTTAACAGTCCTCGGGAGGCTCGCTTATCGTCCGTTGCAAGTCGCGAACATCGCTCCAGCGGCGTTGTATCGGGCAATTGAGTTGTGGGCTCCAACCTTGCTCATCGACGAAGTCGACGCCTTCTTGGCGGCGCACGATGACGCTAGGGGCATCCTCAACGCCGGGTTCACTCGAGACAGCGCGTCGGTCATTCGATGCGTAGGTGACGACCACATGCCGACCCGTTTTAACGTGTGGGGTGCTAAAGCGTTGTGCGGCATCGGCAAAATCGCTGACACCTTGGCCGACCGTAGCATTCCATTGCGCCTGCGCCGGCGGGTTGCTGGCGAGACAGTGGAGCGTCTACGCCATTCAGACCCAACCATCTGGATGAAACTCCAAGCGAAGCTGGCCCGTTTCACCGCCGATAGCGCCTCAGTTATCGACGAGGCCCGTCCAGATCCTATCCAAGGTCTTAACGACCGTGCGAACGACTGCTGGGAGCCATTGCTGGCTATTGCCGATGTCGCCGGTGGTCACTGGCCCAAGTTCGCACGACATGCAGCGACTGTTCTACATGGCCTGGAAGGTGATACCCCAAGCATTGGTATCGAATTGCTCCAGGACGTGAAAGCCATGTTCGATGACAAACGCGCCAGCAAAATTTTCAGTTCAGAACTACTAGAGACATTGATTTCTGATGAAGAAGCACCTTGGGCAACATGGAACCGTGGCAAGCCGATTTCGGCACGTCAGCTGTCGGCAAAACTGGCGGAGTTCGAAATCAAATCCAAGGACGTCCGGATGGGGGATGTCGTAAAAAAAGGATATGAGAAAGGGTTCTTCAAAGAGGCATGGACTCGCTACCTTCCCGCCGAACCTCCCTTTGTATCCGCTACAACGCTACAACCCACAGGCAACGGGGCATACAGCGATTTCTCATCCGCAACAAAAGAAGTGAATGTTGCGGATAGAAAAACGCTACAGCCCGGTGACGGCATGAGTTGTAGCGTTGTAGCGGATAACACGCTCCCCCTTGGCGGGGACAGAGGAGACAAGGGCAAAACAAAAACCTGTTTGCATGTGGCGAGGCCGTAATGAGTTCCAACCAGAGCTACCTGCAAGAACAATACTTTATCGCCTGGTTAGCCAATGACGCCAGGCCTCTGGAAGACACGCATTTTGGTTTAGATGCGTTAGTTTTATGCGCGGCGGTATGCCCGTCACTCTGATGAGAGATTCGGACAACATCGAATCACTTCAAACTCTCTAAATGTTCAAACATTTGAAGTTGCTGAGCATTAGAAAGCCCACGAAATCGTTCAAAAAGAGACTCATCAATTTTCTTTGCGGACGGCTTAAGAGTATGCGAAAAACTTAGTTCCATGACGAAAGAATGACCACACCTGGCATTCAAACACAAACAATAAAGCTTCTTGGTACCAGGGGACGTTTCGTCGACTTCTGATATCAATGCCTTCCCATGACAACAATTACAATTAACCCTCATCAAACTCACTCACTTAACCAGACGGAAAGTTGCACCATGTAATAAAAATGCGCACACACAAAATAACACATCACTCACTTCAATCCGAGCATAAGCGAAGCTACTAGCTCGACAATTCATTCACAACAATAGGAAATACTCATGAGCAACAAAAAAGGCAACATCAAGTACACAATTTTGAAACAGGCACTCACCAAAGTCTACAAAGTGCCTAACGGTGCTAGTTCTTTTGCTATCGAGCCCAGCACCGCGCAGTCGCTTAATGAAAAAATCACCGCAAAATCTGACTTTCTTGAACGTATCAACATTGTTCCCGTGAGTGAAATTAAAGGCGAAAAAATCATGCTCGGGGTAACTGGCCCTGTAACCGGTCGAACCAACATCAAAACTACAGATCGCGAGCCGAGAGATTTTTCCAGCCTAGACAACAACACTTACGAACTGTCACCTACCGAATCGGATGTGGACCTACCATTCACCAAGCTTGATACTTGGGCAAAGTTCCCGGACTTCCACAAGCGTTACTCCGACGCAGTGCAGAAGCAGATAGCCTTAGATCGCATGATGGTTGGGTTTCGTGGCACTCATAGCGCTGCACAGACTGACATTGAAGCGTTCCCCATGCTCGAAGATGTCAACAAAGGCTGGCTGCAACAGGCCCGTGAACAGGTGCCAGGCCAAGTGCTCAGCCAGGGCCTGGAGGCTGGCAAGATTCGCCTCGGTGAAGGCGGTGACTATGCCAACCTGGACGCGCTCGTGTATGGCGTAACGCGAACGATTGAAGACAACTTTCGCGATGGCGGCGACTTGATCGCGATCATCGGCTCTGACCTGCTGGCTCACGACAAAGCACTGTTGTACACCAAGCAGGCGGGCACGCCCACTGAGAAAGAACGCATTGAAAGCGTACAGGTCGTGAGCACCTACGGCGGAGTACCAAGCTTCAGCGTGCCGTTCTTCCCGGTTAACGCCGTACTGGTCACCAGCTGGGACAACTTGTCGATCTATTTCCAAGACTCTAGCTGGCGAGTGCTCATGCTGGAAAACCCGAAGCGTAACCGTGTCGAAGATTACAACAGCCGGAACGAAGGTTATGTAGTAGAGCAATTTGAAAAGCTCGCCATGGCTGAAAACGTAGAGCTGGTGTGATAAACCCAGCACCAAAGAGCAAGCAACACAACTTAACTAACAAAGGAACATTGAAATGCAACTTTCCACAATTGATCGAGACAACCTGAACCCTGCACTACAGGAACGTCTTGCTTGTTTCGAGATCAACCGAGACGCGTATATTACTCTGCAAAACCAGTACACAGAAGTTTTACAAGAAAACCAACGACTCACACAGAAAGCTGCCGAACTTGAAGGCCAGGCCAACCGCACCGACGCCTCCTGGAATGCTCAGGGCAAGTCAGGCACCATCGACCAGGTTAAAATCAACGAAGAAATTGAACGTAGTGCTCAACTCAGGAAGGACGCCCAGGCATTACGCCTAACCGCCGAAGCACGAACCGGAATCGAAAATAACTTGGTTATCCAAGTAGCAGAAGCACGCTTGAAGCTGGTGGGCGTCCCGGATTCGATCAACAAAGATCTTCAACAGATTCTTTTGGATAAAGCGTTAAAGCAGGAAGGCACATTCGATATTCTGTTGGAGTTGTTTGCCTTATCCAGGGCTGTATTCCTCAAAAGTCTTGATGAGCATGAGGTTATGCTCTCTCGCTGCAACACCACGCAAGAACGACAAGCGAAAATCCACGAACTCACCTGGATTACTCTCGGCAAAAAACTTGAAAAGCTATTTGATGGGGCCGAGAAAGAAACACTGGCACCAACATTGGCAACTATGCCTCCTGCCGTACAGAAAGAAGCAGTAGTAAATACTACCGCCGCCCTTCTGAAACTTAAGCGGACAAAGGTCGCGTCCTGAGATTCAACAGCCAGTCGGTCTAGGAGTCTCGCAAAGGCTCTGATCGTAGGGAGCAAAACGTGAGTAAGCTGGATCGTTTCATGCGGGAAAAGGACGTGCTCGATGCCACCTCCCTTTCCCGAACCACCCTCTGGCGAGTTATAAAAAGCGGACAGTTCTCAAGACCTGTCCGTATCTCACCAGGTCGCGTTGGATGGCGTGAGTCAGCAATCATTGCTTGGCAGGAAAATCCTGGCAAGTGGTGCTCCACAGATACCCTGTGACTCATCCTTTCAGATAACTTCGCCCCAGCCGCAGCGCCACGCTGCCTGGGGCGCTTCACATACGAGGTATACGCTATGAGTTCCCACGTGGACAATGTCTTGGTATTTGCAGACCTCCAACGTATTACCGGCTACCAGCGCCGCTATGATGTCGAGAAGACACTTGCCGAACAGGGCATCCGATTCTTCCGAGGTCGCTGTGGGCCATGGACAACGATTGATCTCATTAACTACGCTGGCGGCATCACAGCGACCGACAGCGAACGCTACAACGCCGATATTTTATGAGGCATCAAGGGAAACCATCCTATGCGAATTACGCAGCCCTCCCCCCGATCAGGGAAAAGCGTGCGGTCGGTCAGACCGTAACACGACCCTCAAAAGTTCTCCGGTACCGCCTCCCGATGTGCGTTTGGAAGGGACGAATGGCCTTCTCCGTATCACCGATAATATGCACCATCGATTGAGCTGCCACCTTGGCATTGAGCTCCACCACGGTGTCTTCATCAACCCAATTCTTGCCCGATGTGAACCGTTCGGAATCGCAAATTATGTAGGCGATTCGCGGAGAGATCGGATAGTAAAAATCAGCGTGTTCAGGTGCGACGAACTCTGTCTCTGAGACACACGGGTGCACGTTGACGACAGGATGGTCTGACGTAATGAAAGGCACATTGGTGTCGTTTACCAATAACGCGTGCCTATCATTCTGGCGGCTCGCATACAGGTTGAATCCGATACTCATCCCAAACATGTAGCTTAGAAACCACCAGGCGTGCGCCATCGCGTCGGCCACTTCAATCTCTAGAGCGTTGCGTCGGGGTTGAGCCTGGATCACGCCATCTCGGAAAGGCTTCGTGCGGGAGATCTGGTGTCCAAAGAACATCATGAACTCAATCATGTGCTGGTCATCTTGCAGTACATCAAGTTGCTCATCAGCAAGCGCGGACAACACAGTGAACGCCCCTTTTTCGTGGGATGCGTGAAGATTCTCCAGCAGGTTGCATTTCATGGCATGAAGATGCAGCTCGGCTTCTTGATTCTGCACACCAGACTCACGATAGATGGCCTCAGCGTGCTGCATCCTCAGAAAGTCATTGAGGTATGACAAATGCTGCTGATGAAGACGGTCAGGGCTTTTTCTGGAGAAGCCTTTAATCACTTCCACATGCATGTTGGTAAGCGCTGTGGTCTTGTAGAAATAGTCGTCAGCAGCTATGGCTCGCACGCTGTCGTGGGCAATCTTGCCAGTCTTCGTGGTGTAGAAAACTTTATTCGTGCCGCTTCCCCAGCGGGTCAAATATTTCGCCCAAACGTAATGGTGACGCTTCTTGGCTTCGAGGTCTTTGCGCGACATGGGCGTCCGTTCCATAGGGTGTTGGCTCGCAAGCTCCCAGCCTACGAAGCTCCCGTCAAGCCATTCGTTGTACCTACCTGGGGATGACAGCTCGCCTGCTGACTGGCCAACTTAGCGTCGGTGTCAGGCCGCTCTCTGCTAGTCATTACTACCGCGTGCTCTCGTTAAGGAGATGCAAAGGGTTGACGGCACGAATGCAATTGACTGGTCAGTGAAAACGCAAATATGCGTATGCGCTCCATAAACCCCACCTATCCCAAGGTGGGTCAACGGTTTACCGTGGCATCTCCGGTGAGCAGTTCCACGGCAGCAAGGCTTCGTAGTCTTCGACCGTCGAGGCATACGGCAACCGCTCCAGTACGTGGCGCAGCCACGTATAGGGCTCCTGGCCGTTGAGCTTGGCGGTCTCGACCAGGCTGTAGATCTGGGAGCTGGCCGTGGCACCCTTGGGCGTATCGCTGAACAGCCATGCCTTGCGTCCTATTACAAACGGCTTAATCGCTCTTTCAGCGGCGTTGTTGTCTATGGGTAAAAAACCGGCTTCGACGTAACGCTCCAGCCGGCTCCAGTTGTTCGCCAGATAATGCACGGCCTTACCCAGTGCACTTTGCGCCGTGACTTGCGGCTGGGTCTTAGCCAGCCAGCTTTTCAGTTGGGCCAGGATCGGCAAGCTCTTTTCCTGACGAGCGATAAACCGTTGTTCATCGCTGGCGTCTTTGGATTCGCGTTCGATGCCGTACAGTTTGTTGATCATCGTCAGCGCGATATCTGCCCTCCCGGTTTTACCCTTGGGCTGCACTTTTTGCGCATCCACGAACTTGCGGCGTGCATGGGCCATGCATGCCAGACGTTCCACGCCCGGCTGCAACGCCAAGGCGTTATAGCCCGCGTAATCATCGGTCATCACGTAGCCGCGATAACTGTCCAGCAAGCGCAACGGCACGTCCTGCGCTCGGCTGGAGGTGTAGTCGAACAGCACGACTTTCTTGTCCGGTGGGCCGCTGGCCTGCACCCACATCCAGGATTGACTGGTCGGGTCACGATCCGGCTCCTTCAACACCTGGACGCGCGTTTCATCGCAGTGGATCACCGGGCTTTCCAGCAAGCGGTCGCGCATCAAATTCAGCAGTGGCTGGAAGTGTTCGCTGCACTGGATCACCCAGCGCGCCAGCGTCTGGCGCGCAATCTCGACGCCATGTCGGCTGAGCACGGTTTCAAACCGGTGCAACGGCAAGCCATCGACATACTTGGTAGTCAGCAGCATCGCCAGCACGCTGGGGCTGGCCATGCTCTTTTCGATCAGTTGGGCAGGCTTGTCAGCCGTGACCGGTGCAGTTTCACAGCCCCGGCAACCGTAGACCTTGCGGATGTGCCTGATGACACGGATCTGCATCGGCACGATGTCCAGTTGCTCGCTGGTCTCTTCGCCGATGGCGTGTTTGCGGCAACCGCATGCACAGGTCAGTTCGTGTTCGGGCAGTTCGTGGATGACTTCGATACGCGGCAGATCGGCCGACAACGGCTTGCGTTTGCCACGGCGCTGCGTCGGCGCAACGGCTTCTTCGTTGGGGTCATCAACGAGCGGCATCGGCTCGCTTTCGGGCTCGTTGAACAGCGCCAGTTGCGGCGTGTTGGGCTCGACAGTCTGTTCGGACTTGCGCCCGAACAAGCGGTCGCGCAGCAACTTGATCTGTTCTCTCAGGTCGACGATGTGGGTTTGATAAGCCTGGGCCACTTCTTCCTGGCGACTGAGTGCCTCAAGCAGCAGTTGCTTGAGCAAAACAGGATCATCAGGAAGGTCGTCGGGCAGGGAAATCATGGCCCGGATTATACCGGGTCAGGCTACGTAGCGTGGGGTCAAAACCTGATGAGGGCGGTTGCGCCAAAGGTCAAAACCATCGAGTAACCAGTTGAGTTCCTGGACCGTCAGGACGATCGCCTCGTCGCTGGCATCGGGCGAAGTTTTAAAACGCTCGGATTCGAGGCGCTTGAGCCAGAGGCAGAAGCCGTTGCGCTCCCAATACAATATCTTCACTCGGTTGCGTGGCTTGTTGAGGAAGACGAAAAGCACAGGGTCGAACACCGCCACTTTGATGTCCAGCTCGACCAGAGCGGCGAGGCCATCAATGGATTTTCGAAAATCCACGGGCTTGGGGTAGAGGTAGACTTTTTCGACTTTGGCGTCGGGTCGCATCATGACGGAATGGCTCCAGAAAAGGATCGGGAGCACAGCATCAGATTTCAACTTGAGGCTTTGAATGTGTAGGTGATGGATCGCTTACAAATATGCGATCACGTCCATGCAATGACGCAAACGCCCCCGCAAGCACTTGCATGTCGAGAAGTGAAAATGAAATAACCAGCCAGACCAGGCTGGAAGCTTTGCACCATAAGGCCTGCACGCTTTCCCTTAGCTCCCACCTCATAAGCATGAACCCCCAAGAAAACAAGCCGTTCGCTTTGAGAAAACTCCGCCGCCCCCCTATTGCCATTGGGTTTGGTGACTTGAAACGCCGCCTTGAAGGGGACGCTGTCTGTGCAATGGTTTGTCATTTTCTTTCAAACCTTTGCACAAAATGAAATTGACGATTGCCTGGGAGGCCCCACGGCCCGCATGGGCTGGAGGATGGTTTGCACTACACCTGTGTTTGCAATAAAAACGCACACGAAGCGCGTCGGCGGGAGGGGGATAAGTGCTTTTTCATGGCGTTTTTTTTAAGTATTCGATTGCAGCTCTTGCAGTGAATGCTTTTTTTTATCCCTCTCCGGCGTGAACAAAACAGCTACAGGATGCTCATCAACATCATGAACATCCCGCGTCAAGCGATTACATGCCGCATGCTGCGGGGCCTACTACATTCAAGACATTATTATTCGATTTTTTATATCGTTCAATATATCTTCAAGAGGAGTTTTCTTTTCATTCTTGAGACCCTCAAGTGCAACAATCAAATCAGCGTCAGTTAACGGTATTATCAAGCCATGACCATTCTTGAATGAGTCCCTGCACCTTTCAATGAACAGGTCCTTTTTAGATATTTCCCTACAAGTTATGATCCCAAGCATGCCGCGATTAACAGTCAACCTTCCAATCATCTGATCGAGCTCAGGATTTTGTATATCCTTAGTATAATTCTTGCATTCGACGATCACATACGGACACGGGATTTTATTAATCATATGGAGATTGTAGAAAAAGCCTTCCTTAGCACAATTCTCAAAGTATATATCGATCCTCTTCCTACCTTGATTGATCTCGGCCTCAAGAACTGGAGAAGATGCACTCGGATAAAACAACATCTCCAGTACACCAACTATGGTCTTATGGTACTCCGAAGCAGTTGCAGCACCTTGCTTGATAGCGTTAAGTCTAGAAATCAAGTGATCAACTACAACATTTAAATTCAACTCAGTATCAATTGAGTCAGATGGTAGAGGTCTTACCTGTTCCGCTTGCTGCTCTCTGAATGACTGAAAAACCAATGGATGATTTTCTGTAAATTCAAACAACCACTCTTTGCTGAACTCCTTAACGACATTCTCTTTTAAGCTCTTTTTGGATATATAGGGAGTCCCATCTTTACGATGCTCCACCCATATACTGCCAGACCTTATATGCTCGTGCTGAAGATACTCCAACACGTGCATATTGTAGTAGTTCTCAGGCGCATAAGCCTTGCTATAAGAAACGATACCTTTCGGTGTTAGAAGGATCTTCTTCCCCTCAACCAGTAATGTATCCTCATGAGAAAAAGTCCATTTTTTCTTAGAGGCATCCCAGATCGGCCCCGCAGACACACCAGCGGTCAAAGCAATGCCGTGTAATTTGCACTGAGCTTGCGTGTAGGCAATGAGACTACCCCTAATAAGGTTGGTAGTCATGTCGGATACCTTATCTTTCCCAATGCCTGGGATGAATAATCTGAAGTCCTCTAAATCAGTAATTTTTCCAGACTTTATCGCCTTGCTGCCCATGATGCTTTCAAATAATTTTTTTGCATCTTCACTTCCAATGCCATTACCTCTAGGCTTACCCGAAGAAAGCCCCAAGCAAGTTTCATTTGGTTCATGAAGATGTGAAAACAACTCAAAAGCATCTTCATCCTTTCCTTCACGAACAAGATCTAAAAAATGTGAGAAAAAAGATCTCACAGAACTAGAGGCCTTCATTGACCAGCGATCCGGCCTAAGCCCTAACAAATAAGGATCAACAAATAGCCTAGTATCAAGATCAGTATCAATATCCACAAAATCGAGTTCAAACTGAGTTTTTGAAAGACTGAAGCGCTTCGATAATTTCATAAATCCCTTAATCCACCAGAAAACACTGACCGTTTTTTGAGAACTCATCGACTACTGAATAATCTTGAGAACTATATTTGATCCCAAAGCGCAGACACGTATGCCAGCTCCGCATTAACCATCTTCATTAGTTTCGCTTGCGAAATCGAGTCATTAGAACTGCAAAATAACTTTCCATTTCTGACATCAAGCACCGCCATTTTACAGTCTGCAACTGCCCCCCCAGATAGTGCGGTCGCCATCAACGCCAAGACGATATCTATGCGGAGCTTTTGCAGAGGCTCATCTTTGAGATACAGCTTTATTAGAAATGGCTCGCCTTCAATGACAAGACCTAGCTCCGGATTAATTCCAATATCAATACCTTGAAAGCTATAATTCGAACTGAACGGCGCACTCCAAACAATATTCTTTTTTCCCCACCACTTCTCATAACCCTGGATGGCTTTCGGATAATTTTTTATCTTTTTTTCATCAGTGAGAAATTTCAGAATTTCGTAAAGTTCTTTTTTCGAATGACTGTTCTGGTGAACTGAAACAATGCCTTCCCTGAGAGCCTTATAGAAGTCAGTCTGAGGAGAATAAGATTGGCGATATTTTATTTGACTGACTTTTGTTGCCTTGGGAGTTCCCGACTTGGAAATGATGTCTACAACGTCGGTGAGAGAAATTCTCGGCATCCTTGACCCCCTAGACAAAAAATCGCTTTTTTTGCTCGTTCTATGAACTCTAGACCAATAGAGGCTTTTTGCAATCACAAGAAGGAAGGATCAGGCGTTTTGCAGGGTAATGCTGTCAACCCGCAACAAGCTGCGAAGCGCGCGCTTTGTTTACGGCGCAGAAGGACTGATTCAATTTCAGCGTCGACAGGGTGTGAGAGCTGAAAATAGGGAAGAAATCTCAGCAGAAGTATAGAGAGGAGTAACCAGGAGCATCTAGTTTGCTGTCACGCTGCTGTCACCGCATGAGAAGAAAACGACCTTCCTGGTCCGGAAGCATTGAAAAATATGGTGTCCCAGGGCAGGTTCGAACTGCCAACCTTCCCCTTAGGAGGGGGATGCTCTATCCAATTGAGCTACTGGGACAAATGACAGCCGCTACACTGGGACGCGGCGACAGACGGCGTGCATGTTAACGGCCAGGGTAGGTTTTGTCATGTCGTCCGTAGGCTTTTTGAGTGTAGGCCGATACTTGCCTGGTTGATCGTGTTTCAACCCCGGCGACGCGGGCGCACGGGCTGTATCGTGCAAAATGCACTCCCTCAAAATGCCATCATTGCAAATTGCAACCTAAAAGCCATTAAAACCATCGGTAAGTATCTGATTTTATTGAATTAATAGATTGGCACGACACCTGCAATACTTCTCCTACAACCCCAATAAGCCTCGGCGTTAAACGGAGAACATAATCATGAACAGTGCCCTTCTGTTAGCCCTGAACACCGTCGCCCTGGCCGCGTTGGTCATGTTTCATTTTCAATCCACCGGTAGCAACGACCCTGCGCAGATCAGCCAGGCCATCCCCCACCATTTGCAACAACGCCCGCAACTGGCAGTGATGACTCCGAATGCGCAATCGCCGGTACGCCTGACCCAAGACACCCAAGCGGCACCTGCTACTGAACACTGGGTATTCTGAGGAAGCCGCTGATGAATAAATATGCCTGGCTGTTCCTGTGCCTGACCGTTGCCACAGCGGTTCTGGGTTTGGGTGCGGAATCTCAAGACGGCACAACCACCGCTTTCATTGCCAGCGGTGTATTCGCCAGCCTCTTATTGCTGACGCTCATCGTCGGTCGTCGCATCAAATTCGACCCTGTCCTGCGCTAATCCCCTCTGCGCCCGACCTTATGTCGCCTGACCCTCGCATATCGGCAAATTGCCACTAGTCTTAAAGCTAAGGGCAAAGGGCCACTTTGCTATAGGATGTGCGGCCTGAAACCCTGTAGTGGCCCGGGCTTGCGGGAAGTTCCCTCGCGGATTCACGCGGTGAAAAATTTTCCAACCAGTCCGCAAAAATGCAAATGAGTGCTGGCATAAAGCCTTTAGGCAGTTCAATATTTGTCACAGAATTGACGCCAAGGAACTGTCAAATCTGAGGCATGATGCGGCCTCTTTGCAATTCAGGTTGAACTTTGGTCGTGAGCCTTGTCTTAACACTCATCTTGCGGCCAATTCCAAAAACCGCTCCCCTGAACTAACCGGTTAAATATATGCGCCCATTGAAACAGGCAATTTATTCCAGCCGTACGGCTGACAAGTTCGTCGTACGTCTGCCAGACGGAATGCGGGAACGCATTGCCGAGGTGGCTCGCAATCATCACCGCAGCATGAACTCCGAAATCATCGCTCGCCTGGAACAAAGCCTCATTC
Source organism: Pseudomonas sp. FBCC-B1565 (assembly GCF_059133265.1). Lineage (NCBI taxonomy): Bacteria > Pseudomonadati > Pseudomonadota > Gammaproteobacteria > Pseudomonadales > Pseudomonadaceae > Pseudomonas > Pseudomonas sp. FBCC-B1565. The sequence continues at coordinate 1,505,757 of NZ_CP101438.1, read as the reverse complement.
AGGAAGGTGCGCTGGGCGACGAGTTGAGCATGCGCCTGGACAGCCCAGAGCTGTCGTTGCACGAACGCGAACTGCTGCAGCGTTTTCGTCAGCTCTCCCACCGCCAGCAAAATGCTCTCGTCTCGCTTATCGCGCACGACGTTGAGGCGGCCGCAGAAGCCAATTGATCTGCAACTGAAAGCCGAAGCCAGCCATGTGCTGGCTTTTTTTTGCCTGGGATTTGGGAAGAGAATGCAAGGCGGGAGCAGATACGCTCCCGCCGGATGGAATCAAAGTAGAAAGATCGTCGCCAGACCCAGGAAGATGAAGAAGCCACCACTGTCGGTCATGGCCGTGATCATCACACTGGCCCCCATGGCAGGGTCACGCCCAAGACGAGCCAGGGTCATCGGGATCAATACGCCCATCAGCGCCGCCAGCAGCAGGTTGAGGGTCATCGCAGCCGTCATCACCACCCCCAGCGACCAACTGCCATACAGCAAGTAAGCCACCACACCGATCACCCCACCCCACACAAGACCGTTGATGAGGCCAACCGCCAGCTCCTTACGCAGCAAACGCGATGAATTGGCGGTACTCACCTGATCCAGCGCCATGGCGCGCACGATCATGGTAATCGTCTGGTTACCCGAGTTTCCGCCGATCCCGGCCACAATCGGCATAAGTGCTGCAAGCGCCACCAACTTCTCGATCGACCCTTCGAACAAGCCAATAACCCGCGAAGCGATAAAGGCTGTGATCAGGTTGATGGCCAACCACGCCCAACGGTTATGCAGCGAGCGCCAAACCGAGGCAAAGATATCTTCCTCTTCACGCAGACCCGCCATGTTGAGGACTTCGGTCTCGCTTTCTTCACGAATCAAGTCGACGATTTCATCGATGGTCAGACGACCAATCAGTTTGCCGTTCTTGTCGACAACCGGCGCCGAGATCAGGTCGTAACGCTCGAATGCCTGGGCCGCGTCGTAAGCGTCCTCGTCCGGATGAAAGCTCACGGTGTCGCTGGCCATCAGGTCGGCAACTTTCTTCTCCGGATCATTGACCAGCAGGCGCTTGATCGGCAGCACGCCTTTGAGAATGCCTTCGTAATCCACCACGAACAATTTGTCGGTGTGACCTGGCAGCTCTTTGAGTCGGCGCAGGTAACGCAGCACCACTTCCAGGCTGACGTCTTCACGGATGGTGACCATCTCGAAGTCCATCAGGGCGCCGACCTGGTCCTCGTCATAGGACAGCGCGGAGCGCACACGCTCGCGCTGCTGAGTATCCAACGCTTCCATGAGCTCATGGACAACATCACGAGGCAGCTCAGGGGCCAGGTCGGCCAGTTCGTCGGCGTCCATCTCCTTGGCTGCAGCCAGGAGTTCGTGATCGTCCATGTCGGCGATCAGGGTTTCACGAACCGAGTCGGACACTTCGAGGAGGATGTCGCCGTCGCGGTCAGCCTTGACCAACTGCCATAGGGTCAGTCGATCATCCAGCGGCAAGGCTTCGAGAATATAGGCGACGTCGGCGGAGTGCAGGTCGTCAAGCTTGCGCTGCAGCTCGACGAGGTTTTGCCGGTGAACCAGGTTTTCAACCAGGTTGTTATTCGGGCCATCCTGGCGGTGCGTAAGGTCTTCGACCACACGCTGGCGCTGCAGCAGCTCAATGACTTGAGCCAGGCGATCCTGCAGGCTTTCTTGTGTTTTCTTTACTTCTACTTCGGTCATAGGCGAACTCCACTCCCAGCAGCGGGGCACGCCGGAAGGATCAATCAGTCAATTCATGATTGGTAAAACGGGGTACTGAGTAACTACTGGGTAAGTCCATGGAGGTATTCCACAAGCCCCGGCGGGGCTGACGGGCGCAATGATACACCGCCCGGCCACTTTAAACGTCAAAAAACTGGAAAGAACAAGCGCTTGCGAGCCAAAGCTGAGCAACGGCCGCATCTATGAACTGCGACGACGCAGCGGATGAGGAAAACACATGAAGGCGAGAGAAAAAGAACAAATCCCACACAAACCCCAGACGGCAAAAAGCCCGCACTAGGCGGGCTTTTTGTTTGTATGGTGCACTCGACAGGATTCGAACCTGTGACCGCTCGGTTCGTAGCCGAGTACTCTATCCAGCTGAGCTACGAGTGCAGATTGTGTTTTTAGACCAGATCACAACTGGTTGTAACCGAATCACCTGCATTGCTGCAACTGACTCTTAAATGGTGCACTCGACAGGATTCGAACCTGTGACCGCTCGGTTCGTAGCCGAGTACTCTATCCAGCTGAGCTACGAGTGCATTTGTTGCCGCGCATTATAGGCCGTTCAATCTCTATGTAAAGCTATTTTTTCGAGTAATTTCAACAACTTACCGAAAAAACCAGATTGCAACGTACTAAGCAAATAATGGCGGAGAACGGGGGATTCGAACCCCCGACACCCTTTTGAGGTGTACTCCCTTAGCAGGGGAGCGCCTTCGGCCACTCGGCCAGCTCTCCGCAACACGGGGCGTATATTAACCACGTTCATCCCCGTTTGCAAACATAAAAAACGATAAAAATTAAAGGCTTGGTTCTTCGTCCTTCTCTTTCTTGATCCGCAGGTAGATTTCCTCGCGGTGCACCGCTACCTCTTTCGGAGCGTTAACCCCGATACGCACTTGATTGCCTTTGACGCCGAGCACGGTCACGGTGATTTCGCCATCACCGATAATCAGGCTTTCTGCGCAACGACGAGTCAGAATCAGCATACCTTTCTCCTCACGCATTTCAGTTCAGGAACAACAGTCTGCAAAAAAAAGGCCTTCGACCTACAACCCAAAGGCCATAGCCCTACCGCCTAAGTATTGTCGAGCGCGCGCAAAAGAACATGCGCCCTACAAAAAAAGGAAAGGCGCGGTAAACCGCGCCTTCCAGGCACTGCGTCACTCGCCCTGTCGGGCCGGAGCGTCCAGCTCAAAAGCGGTATGCAGAGCGCGTACAGCCAACTCCAGGTACTTCTCTTCGATCACCACCGAGACTTTGATTTCCGAGGTGGAGATCATCTGGATGTTGATGCTTTCCTTGGCCAGGGCCTCGAACATGCGGCTGGCAACGCCGGCATGGGAGCGCATGCCCACGCCCACGATCGACACCTTGGCAATCTTGGTATCACCAACCACTTCACGGGCGCCGATTTCCTTGGCAGTGTTCTGCAGGATCCGCTCGGCCGCATCGTACTCGTTGCGGTGCACAGTGAAGGTGAAATCGGTGGTGTTATCGTGCGAAACGTTCTGCACGATCATGTCGACTTCGATGTTGGCACCGCTGATAGGACCCAGGATCTTGAACGCCACGCCCGGGGTATCCGGCACGCCACGGATAGTCAGCTTGGCTTCATCACGGTTGAAAGCGATACCGGAAATGATCGGCTGTTCCATGGATTCCTCTTCATCAATAGTAATGAGGGTGCCCGGACCCTCCTTGAAGCTGTGCAATACGCGCAGCGGAACGTTGTACTTGCCGGCGAACTCCACCGCACGGATCTGCAACACCTTGGAACCGAGGCTGGCCATTTCCAGCATCTCTTCAAAGGTGATCTTGTCCAGGCGCTGAGCCACGGACACCACACGCGGGTCGGTGGTGTAGACGCCATCCACATCGGTGTAGATCTGGCATTCATCAGCCTTGAGGGCCGCTGCCAGCGCCACGCCGGTGGTGTCCGAACCGCCACGCCCGAGGGTGGTGATGTTGCCCTGCTCGTCCACACCCTGGAAGCCTGCTACAACTACCACGCGCCCGGCTTTCAGGTCCGTACGGATTTTCTGATCGTCAATCTGCAGGATACGCGCCTTGGTATGCGCGCTATCGGTGAGGATGCGCACCTGGCTGCCAGTGTAGGACACCGCCGGCACACCGCGTTTATTCAACGCCATGGCCAGCAACGCGATAGTCACCTGCTCGCCGGTGGACACGATCACATCCAGCTCACGCGGCAGCGGCTGTTGATCACCACTGATTGCCTTGGCCAGATCGATCAGGCGATTGGTCTCGCCGCTCATGGCCGACAGCACCACCACCAGGTCGTCGCCGGCATCGCGGAACTTCTTAACCTTGTCGGCCACCTGCTCGATTCTTTCGACAGAGCCGACCGAGGTGCCTCCAAATTTCTGTACGATCAAAGCCATTTCTAAGCCGCCTCAGCCCGTAAAGGGGCGCCTAATATCCAATCAACCAGCACCACACCGGCCCGTGACTAGACCACGGGCCGGTTAACAGTGCCTTAAATACCTGCCTCGACAAACGGCACGGTCAGGGCCAGGGCCGCGTCCAGGCTGCCGGCGTCTACACCACCGCCTTGCGCCATGTCCGGACGACCACCACCCTTCCCGCCCACTGCCGCGGCGGCTTGCTTCATCAAATCACCGGCTTTGAGTTGGCCAGTCAGGTCCTTGGTCACACCTGCAACCAGCACGACCTTATCCTCATGGACACCGCCGAGCAGGATCACTGCGCGGCCGAGCTTGTTCTTCAACTGATCGACCAAGGCCAACAGCGCCTTGCCGTCCTGGCCGTCCAGGCGTGCAGCCAGGACTTTGACGTCCTTGACGTCCACCGCCGAAGCCGACAGGTCGTCGCCGGCCGCACTGGCCGCCTTGGCCTGCAACTGCTCCAGCTGTTTCTCCAGGGCGCGGTTGCGCTCCAGCACAGCGGACAGCTTGTCGATCAGATTGTCGCGGCTGCCCTTGACCAGGCTGGCCGCTTCCTTGAGTTGTTCTTCCGCCGCATTCAGGTAGGCCAGGGCCGCAGCGCCGGTCACCGCTTCGATACGACGCACACCGGAGGCCACGCCGCCTTCGCTGATGATTTTCAGCAGGGCGATGTCGCCGGTACGGTTGGCGTGGATACCGCCACACAGCTCCACCGAGAAGTCACCGCCCATGCTCAGTACACGCACGCTGTCGCCGTACTTCTCGCCGAACAGCGCCATGGCGCCCTTGGCCTTGGCGGTCTCGATATCGGTTTCTTCGGTTTCTACCGCGGTGTTCTTGCGAATCTCGGCGTTGACGATGTCTTCCAGGGCCTTGATCTGCTCAGGCTTGATCGCTTCAAAGTGGCTGAAGTCGAAACGCAGGCGCTGGCTGTCTACCAAAGAACCCTTCTGCTGCACGTGCTCACCCAGAACCTGGCGCAGCGCGGCGTGCAGCAAGTGCGTGGCCGAGTGGTTCAGCGAAGTGGCATGACGCACATCAGCGTCCACCTGGGCATCGACCGGCGCACCCACGGTCAGGCTGCCCGAAGCCAACACACCGTGGTGCAGGAACGCACCGCCGGTCTTGGTGGTGTCACGCACATCAAAACGACCGGAAGCCGCCTTGAGGAAACCGCAGTCGCCAATCTGGCCACCGGACTCGGCGTAGAACGGGGTCTGGTCCAGAACCACAACACCGTCATCGCCTTCATTCAGTACATCAACCGACTGGCCGTCCTTATACAGGGCGACCACTTTGGCCGAGCCGCTGGTGGCCTTGTAACCGGTGAATTCAGTGGCTACGTCAACCTTGACCAGGCTGTTGTAGTCCATGCCGAACGAGCTGGCCGAACGTGCACGCACGCGCTGGGCTTCCATCTCGCGCTCGAAACCTTCCTCGTCGAGGGTCAGGTTGCGCTCACGGGCGATGTCGCCAGTCAGGTCCATCGGGAAACCGTAGGTATCGTAGAGCTTGAACACCACGTCACCCGGCACCACGGAGCCTTGCAGGTTGGCGAGGTCTTGCTCGAGGATCTTCAGGCCCTGCTCAAGGGTCTTGGCGAACTGCTCTTCTTCAGCTTTGAGCACGCGCTCGATGTGCGCCTGGTTCTGCTTGAGTTCCGGGAAGGCTTCGCCCATCTCGGCCACCAGGGCCGCGACGATCTGATAGAAGAAACTGCCGTTGGCACCCAGCTTGTTACCGTGACGGCAAGCACGACGGATGATGCGACGCAGCACGTAGCCACGGCCTTCGTTGGACGGCAGCACACCGTCGGCAATCAGGAAGCCACAGGAACGGATGTGGTCGGCCACAACCTTGAGGGAAGCCTGGTCTTCATTGGTGCAACCAATGGCCTTGGCCGCAGCGGCCAGCAGGCTCTGGAACAGGTCGATCTCGTAGTTGGAGTGCACGTGCTGCATCACCGCACTGATCCGCTCCAGGCCCATGCCGGTATCCACCGACGGCGCTGGCAACGGATGCAACACGCCATCGGCGGTGCGGTTGAACTGCATGAACACGTTGTTCCAGATCTCGATGTAACGGTCGCCGTCTTCTTCTGGCGAGCCCGGTGGGCCGCCCCAGATGTCAGCGCCGTGGTCGTAGAAGATCTCGGTGCAAGGGCCGCACGGACCGGTATCGCCCATGGTCCAGAAGTTGTCGGAGGCGTACGGTGCGCCTTTGTTGTCGCCGATGCGCACCATGCGCTCAGCCGGCACGCCGACTTCCTTGGTCCAGATGTCATACGCTTCGTCATCGCTGGCGTAGACGGTGACCCAGAGTTTTTCCTTCGGCAGTTTCAGCACGCCAGTCAGGAAGGTCCAGGCGAAGTTGATCGCGTCTTGCTTGAAATAATCGCCAAAGCTGAAGTTGCCGAGCATTTCGAAAAAAGTGTGGTGACGGGCGGTATAGCCGACGTTTTCCAGGTCGTTGTGCTTGCCACCGGCGCGTACGCATTTCTGGCTGCTGACGGCGCGGGTGTACGCGCGCTTTTCCTGGCCCAGGAAGCAGTCCTTGAACTGGTTCATCCCCGCGTTAGTGAACAGCAGGGTAGGGTCATTGCCTGGGATCAAGGAGCTGGAGGAGACACGGGTGTGACCTTGCTCTTCGAAGAAGCGAAGGAAGGCTTCACGGATTTCTGCGCTTTTCATTAGGTTCTTCCACGGAGGCTGCGGCCAAAGGCCAGTGCGCAACATCATCAGACGGAGCGTCGGCAAAGGGCCGCATTATATCGGCCCTTTGCCGGTGGTACAGCGTGTTTATGCGATAGAGAGGCTCAATTAGACGGTCTGCACCGTCATTTGCGCGAAAATTCGACGAATGTCGCGAGCACTTGCTCGACCTGCGCCCGGCTCACATCCAAATGCGTGACCATGCGCAAGCGCGCTGTGGCACTCAGCTTGATCCCGCGTTCGGCGGCAAACGCCTTCAAGGCCTGGGCCTGGTCACCGATCTGCACATAGACCATGTTGGTCTGCACCGGCTCCACCTCGTAACCCGCCTTGCGCAACTCATCCCCCAGCCATTGGGCATTGGCGTGGTCGTCAGCCAGGCGCTGCACCTGGTGATCCAGGGCATACAACCCCGCAGCGGCCAGGGAACCGGCCTGGCGCATGCCGCCGCCGACCATCTTGCGCAGGCGCCGGGCCTTGGCGATCAGCGCCGTGGACCCGCACAACACCGAGCCGACAGGCGCACCGAGGCCCTTGGACAGGCACACCGACACTGAATCGAAGTGCTGCGCGATCTCCCGCGCATCCACCCCCAGCTTCACCGCTGCGTTGTAGAGCCGTGCGCCATCCAAATGCAGAGCCAGGCCATGCTCTCGGGTAAACGCCCGGGCTTTGGCCAGGTACTCCAGCGGCAGCACCTGGCCCTGCATGGTGTTTTCCAGCGCCAACAGACGGGTACGGGCAAAGTGGAAGTCGTCAGGCTTGATGGCTGCCAGCACCTGGTCCAGGTCCAGTGAGCCATCCGCCTGCACTTCCAGCGGCTGCGGCTGGATCGACCCGAGCACGGCCGCCCCGCCCCCTTCGTATTTGTAGGTGTGGGCCTGCTGGCCGACGATGTACTCCTCGCCGCGCTCACAGTGGGCCATCAACGCCAGCAGGTTGCTCATGGTGCCGGTGGGCACGAACAACGCCGCGGCAAAGCCCAGGCGCTTGGCCAGTTCGGCCTCCAGTCGGTTGACGCTGGGGTCTTCGCCATACACGTCATCGCCGCTGGGGGCAGTGGCCATCGCGTCGAGCATGCCGGGGGTGGGTTGGGTCACGGTGTCGCTGCGCAGGTCGATCACAGACATGAAACAAGCCTCTCGAGGGTTCAGTAAGTGCCTTTTGTGAGTGATTACTGCGGGCAACGCCACGGAATATCAAGCCCCAACTGCATTCAATCGAATACCAACCAAACAAACTGATATAGCTTATCGATACCGCGGTCGTGCAGTTTTCGAAAAACCGTGTTAAAAACTCTCCGCCGCCAGGGTTCTGGCGGCAACGTTCTCAGGGCGGGGTGCAATTCCCCACCGGCGGTAATTACACGCAATGTGTATAGCCCGCGAGCGCTTGGCGCCTCGAACTGCTCACGCAGGACGGCGACAAGGTCAGCAGACCCGGTGTGATCCCGGGGCCGACGGTCATAGTCCGGATGAAGAGAGAACGGGATTGGCACCTGAGGGCCGCGCACGATGTGTGCTCGCGTACCCTTAAATCCCATTCGATTCATAACGCCCTGTTTTTTTCTTAAACAGGAGTCAGAACATGCAACCCACCGCAATCGACAGCAAAGCCAAGCACCACCACGGCGAACGTATCGCGTTTATCCAGGCTTGCTGGCACAAGGAAATTGTCGACCAGAGCCGTAAAGGCTTCCTCGCCGAGATCATCGCCCAGGGCTACCAGGAATCGGACATCGATTTCTTCGAAGTCGGCGGCGCCTTTGAAATGCCCCTGCACGCCAAGCTGCTGGCCAAGACCGGCCGTTACGCCGGTATCGTCGCCGCCGCGCTGGTAGTGGACGGTGGCATCTACCGCCACGAATTCGTCGCCCAATCGGTGGTCAGCGGCCTGATGCAGGTGCAGCTGGAAACCGAAGTGCCGGTGTTCTCGGTGTCCCTGACCCCGCATCACTTCCACGCCGGCAGCGAACACCAGACCTTCTTCTACGAGCACTTCGTGCACAAAGGCCAGGAAGCAGCACGCACCTGCGCCGACACCTTGCACAAAGTCCGCGCGATTCGCCGTAGCGAGCCACGCGCGGTAGCAGTCTAAGCAACACGGCAAAGTACAAGGTGGGAGGGGGCTTGCTCCCGATGGCAGTGTGTCAGTCACTTAATTGTCAACTGACCCACCGCTATCGGGGGCAAGCCCCCTCCCACATTTGGATCGGATGAGGCTTTGAGCTTCAGGCCAAGCCGACGTCCGTCGTCGGCACAATCAATATCCCCGCCCGCAAACCATTCTTCACCTTCGGGTTGGGGAAGATAATGCGCGCGCCCTCCTCCTCGATCACCCAGCGGGTCTTGGCCACGTCTTCGGCCAGCAGATAGCCCTGGGCCAACGGCGAGAAGTTTTCCACATCCGCCGGCAGGTGCAGCAGGAAGGCGTCGCTGTGCTTGATGACTTCACGGGAGACGGCAAACAGTTGCAGGCCGTCGAGGCTGCTGGTCGGCGGCTCGGTGCCTTCGATGATCTGCTTCAGACGTGTTTCCAGGCGGGACACATCCACGCTCTGGTTTTGCCCGAAGGGCCGCGCCTTGCCCAATTCCAGGGTGAACGCCTCGGCATCGAGCTGTTCGTAGGTAAACGCGGTGAACGTGATCGAGGTCTTGTTCTGCAGCAGCACCGCTTGCATGCCGGCAGCGTTCAGGCGCGCCAGCTCATGGCGTGAATGCTGGCGACCTTCTTTCCACGGGTACAGGGCAAACTGCTCGATCTTCGAACCACGAATGGCCGTGTGCAGGTCGTAATGCAGGCGTGAGCGGCCCGGCACGCTGAAAAAGCTGCGGGCCAGTTGCTCCAGCTCGGCGGCGCGCATGGCCTCCGGGCCGATGTTTTTTTCATGCCGGCCGTTGAACAGCCGGTTGACGTCCAGCTCGAGGTAACGCTCGCCGCGGCGCATGGCCTCGGGGTTGCCGAACAGGAACAGAATACGGGTACGGGGCTTGATCTCCCCACGGGCAATACCATGCAACAGGCGGTCGAGCAGTTCGATCGGCGCGGTTTCGTTGCCATGGATGCCGGACGACAGCAGCAGGTCGCTGCCGTTGTCCTTCGCTTCAGGCGGGCGCACTTCGAGTGCGCCCTCGCTGAGCCAGCGCATCTGCACGCCGTCGACAGTCAGTTGAATTTTTTGCGCCGGTTCACGACCGGCGAGGGTCAGTTCAAGCAGTTTGCCAAGGGCGAGCATACGCAGCTTCCTTAGTGGTTGCAGCCTGGGCCATGGACGTGATCGTCGTCATCACCTTCAACATCGGCCGGTTCCATTTCAAGTTGCAGGCTCATCAGGTTGGTGGCCAATGGGCGCATCAGCAGGTTGGCGTATTCGGCGTCGCCCTCTTCCACGTCCACGCCGATCAGCAGTTGGCCACGGCCGTCGTGCTGGATCCAGATTTCCTTGCCCTGCCAGACCACGGCGACGCGGGTGCAGGAAGTTTCCAGCTGGGTGCCGTCGGTGTCTTCAAGAATCAGTTTCAGGGTGTCGGTGGTCATAATAGATAGTTCTCAGCCGTACGGCGTTAATTGATCTGGAAAGGATAAACCGCGCCCAGTTTAAGGATTTGCGTCAGTTCATCCAGTGCCGTCCGGCACTCAAGCAGCAATTGCGGGTCAGCCAAGTCGCTTTCGCGCAGGCTGTCGCGGTAGTGCTTGCCGACCCACTGGGTCAGGGTGTCGTACAACGGCGCGGTCATGATAACGCCTGGATTCACCGCCGCCAGCTCCGTTTCGTTCAACGCTACGCGCAAACGCAGGCACGCCGGGCCACCGCCGTTCTGCATGCTTTGCTTGAGGTCGAACACCTTCACCTCGCGGATCAGGCCACCGGCAGCGGTCAGGTTTTGCAGATACTGCCAGACGCGTTCATTGGCGCGGCATTCTTCCGGCACGATCAGCAGCATCGAACCATCGGCGCGGCTCAGCAGTTGGCTGTTGAACAGGTAGGAACGTACCGCGTCCTCCACGCTGACCTGGCCGCGGGGCACGCACACCGACTGGAAGTTACCCCCCAGCTTGGCCAACTTGCCTTGCAGCTCGCCGAGCATCTGTTCGGTATTGAGGAACGCGTCTTCGTGGTAGAACAGCACTTCGCCGTTACCCACCGCGATCACGTCGTTGTGGAACACCCCGGCATCGATCACCGCCGGGTTCTGCTGGGCATAGACCACACCGTCATCCTGCAAACCGTGCAAACGCGCGACGGCCTGGGAGGCTTCGAGAGTCTGGCGCGCCGGGTACTTCTGCGGCGCCGGGTAGCGGGGGTCGAACGCGCTGCGACCAAACACGAAAAACTCGACGCCCGCCTCTCCGTACTCACGGCAGAAACGCGTGTGGTTGGCCGCACCTTCATCGCCGAACTGCGCCACGGCGGGCAACGCAGCGTGGTGGGCGAAGTGCTTCTGATCAGCAAACATCGCCCCCAGCACACGACTGGTGGTCGGGTGCTCGATGCTGCGGTGGTACTTGCAATTGAGGTTGGCGGCAGTGAAATGCACGCGGCCATCCGCCGTATCGGCGCTCGGGCTGACGGTGGCGGCGTTGGCCACCCACATGCTCGACGCCGAGCAGCTCGCGACCAGCAACGGCATAGCGTCTTTGGCCGCCTGCTGGATCACTTGCGCGTCGGTGCCGCTGAAACCCAGATTGCGCAAGGCGGCCACGTCAGGACGTTCCTGGGGCGCCAACACACCTTGTACAAAGCCCATGTCCATCAGGGCTTTCATTTTCTGCAGGCCCTGCAACGCCGCTTCCTTGGGGTTGGAATGCTGCTGGCTGTTGCTCTGGGACGCGACGTTGCCGAAGGACAAACCGCCGTAGTTATGGGTCGGCCCCACTAGACCGTCAAAATTGACTTCATAGGATTTCATCGGCGAGGCTCCACGAACATCTGTTTTTATAAGCAATCTTCAGTACTACAGAGATCCAATGTGGGAGGGGGCAAGTCCCCTCCCACATTCAGTTCAGTGTGATGCCGGGGGTCAGCGTGGCAGGCACCACCAGGCTCGGGGTCTCAAGCGAGGCCACCGGGTACGCGCAGTAATCCGCCGCGTAATAGGCACTGGCGCGGTGGTTACCCGACGCCCCTACCCCACCAAACGGTGCGGTACTCGCGGCGCCGGTCAGTTGTTTGTTCCAGTTGACGATACCGGCACGGCTTTCCAGCCAGAACTGCTGGTAGCGCGCTTCAGAATCCGACAACAAACCTGCGGCCAGGCCGTACTGGGTGTTGTTGGCCTCGGCAATCGCCGCTGCAAAGTCAGCGTAGCGGATCACCTGCAACAACGGGCCGAACAACTCCTCGTCTTCGCGCTCGGTCACGCCGGTCACGTCGATGATGCCCGGCGTGAGCAACGCGGACTGGTCCTGTGGCTGGGTCATCTCCAACAGCGCCACCGCGCCATTGGCCAACATCAATTCCTGGGCGTCCATCAAGGCTTTCGCCGCGCCGAGGGAAATCACCGAGCCCATGAACGGCGCCGGCTGCTGGTCGAACGCGCCGACTTCGATGGTCGCGCTCACCGCCACCAGGCGCGCCAGCAACGCATCGCCCCAGGCACCTTCGGGCACCAACAGGCGACGGGCACAGGTGCAACGTTGGCCGGCGGAGATAAACGCCGACTGGATGATGGTGTAGACCGCCGCATCCACATCGGCCACTTCATCGACCACCAGCGGGTTATTGCCGCCCATCTCCAGCGCGAGAATCTTGTCCGGGCGCCCGGAGAATTGCTGGTGCAGATGATTGCCGGTGCGGCTGGAGCCAGTGAAGAACAACCCGTCGATGCCTGGGTTGGCCGCCAGGGCGATGCCGGTTTCCCGCGCACCTTGCAGCAGGTTCAGCACGCCCGCCGGCAGGCCGGCTTCGATCCAGCACTGCACGGTCAGCTCAGCGACTTTAGGGGTCAGCTCGCTCGGTTTGAACAGCACGGTGTTACCCGCCAGCAAGGCCGGAACGATATGCCCGTTCGGCAAGTGGCCGGGGAAGTTGTAAGGGCCGAACACCGCCACCACACCGTGGGGTTTGTGGCGCAATACGGCGGTGGCATCGCCCAGCGCGCCGCTCTTCTCGCCGGTGCGCTCGCGGTAGCTTTGTACCGAGATCGCGATCTTGTTGGCCATGCTGGTGACTTCGGTGGCCGACTCCCATAGTGGCTTGCCGGTTTCCTCACCAATGCAACGGGCGATTTCGTCAGCGCGTTTTTTCAGAGTGGCGGCGAAGGTCTCCAGTACGCCGATGCGCTCTTCCAGCGAACGTCTGGCCCAGGAGGGGAAAGCCTGACGCGCGGCCTGCACGGCGGACTCGACCTGTTCGGCGGTGGCGCCATTGCCGGCCCACAGCACCTGCTGGGTCACCGGGTTGCGCGATTCAAACAGCTCACCCTGGCCAGCCAGCCAGCTACCTGCGATGTACAGCGAATTCATTATTTCGACTCCCGAGCAGCGGACAACGGTACGGCACGCACTTGATCGCCCACCACCAAGCGCAGGCGCTTGGCGGTCTGCGGGTCGACCACCAGGGTTCCGGCTGCGAGGCGGGCCGGGGCGGCGGTGATCCGGCAATCTTCACGTTTGCGGTTATGGATCAGGAACGGCGTGGCGTCGTCGCCTGGGGTGCCGATCGCCAATACCAGTGTTTCGCTGTCGCGAACGGCACGGATCTTCTGGGTCTCACACTCCACCGCAGGTCCCGCGTCGAAAATATCGACGTAGCCCTGGTAGCTGAAGCCTTCACTCTTGAGCATGCTCAACGCCGGTTCGGTATCCGGGTGGACCTTGCCGATCACGTTGCGCGCATCTTCGGAAAGGAAGCAGCTATACAACGGAAACTTCGGCATCAACTCGGCGATAAACGCCTTGTTGCCCACACCGGTGAGGTAATCGGCCTGGCTGAATTCCATCTTGAAGAAGTGCCGGCCCAGGCTTTCCCAGAACGGCGAACGCCCGGCGTCGTTGGACACCCCGCGCATCTCAGCGATGATCTTGTTACCGAACAACTGCGGGAATTCGGCAATGAACAGCAGGCGCGCCTTGGCCAGCATGCGGCCGTTGAGGCCGCTGCGGTAATCGGCGTGCAGGAACAACGAGCACAGTTCGGAATTGCCGGTGAGGTCGTTGGCCAGGAACAGCGTCGGAATCTCACGGTAGATGTTCAGCTCCTGGGAGGCGCTGACGGTCAAGCCAACCCGGAAGTTGTACCAAGGCTCACGCAAGCCGACGGCGCCGGCGATGGCGGAAATGCCCACCACTCGACCCTCGTCGTTTTCCAGCACGAACAGGTAGTCGGCATCGCCGCGCCCGGCGTCGCCGCGAAAGGTTTTTTCGGCCCAGCCCACGCGGTGGGTCAGGCGCTCTTCGTTGGCCGGCAAGGTGGTGAGGCCGGTGCCGGTGCTGCGCGCCAGATCAATCAGGGCCGGTAAATCGCTGCTGCGTACGGGACGAACGATCATGCTATCTCCTCGAACGGGCCGCTGTTGTCAGCCACCCGCGAAACTCTCTTTTTAAACCGCTACCAGGCGCACGCTCGCACCTTCGCCAACACCCAGAGCCTCGGCCGCTGCCAGGTCCAACGTCACCGGTTTACCCGGCGCGTAGTCCAGCTCCAGCATCACCGCGCGGTAGTCCTGCAATTGCGCGTTGCTCACCAGGTACTGGCGGCCGACGCCCTTGACCATCTCGCCGATCTTCACCGGCACCACGCGGCTCTGGGCGATCGAGCGAATGCCCGAGACCCGTGCGTGCAGCGTCGGGCCGCCGTCGAAAATATCGATGTAATGGTCGGTCTCGAAGCCTTCGCGCATCAGGATGTCGAAGGTGATCTGCGCACGCGGGTGCACCTGGCCCATGGCTTCCTGGGCTTCGTCCGGCAGCAGCGGCACGTAGATCGGGTAATGCGGCATCAGCTCGGCGAGGAAGGTGCGGCTTTTCAGCCCGCACAAACGCTCGGCGGCGGCGTAGTTGAGGTCGAAGAAGTTGCGGCCGATGGCGTCCCAGAATGGCGAGTCACCGTTCTCGTCGCTGTAGCCGACGATCTCGGTCACCACCGAGTCGGCAAAGCGCTCGGGATGGCTGGCGACGAACAGCAGGCGGCCACGGGAATTGAGTTCCGACCACGGCGAACCGACCAGCTCGGGCACCACGTAGAAACTGGTGAGCAGGCTGTTGCCGGTGAGGTCGTGGCACTGGGAAAGCACGTGGATCTTGTTGTGGATCTTCAGCTCGCGGGAAGCGTGCACGAAGGTCTCGTTACGGAAGCTGTAGAACGGCTCGGAGTAACCGGCCGACGCGACAATGGCCGAGCAGCCGGCGAGCTTGCCGGTCTCGGTGTCTTCAAGCACGAAGAAATAGCTTTCTTCACCGTTGAAGCTCACCTCGGCGGCGAAGGACGCTTCGCTCGCGGCGATCTTGTCGCTCAGGCGTTCCACGTCGTCCGGCAAGGAGGTGACACCAATCGGGCTGTCCGCAGCCAGACGCTGTACCTCGCCCAGATCAGCCATTTGCGCGGGGCGCATCACCAGCATGGTGTCACTCCTTAACTCGAAAAACTCATAGGAAAAATACCGGACAGTTCCTGATTCAACGCAGGTCAAATGTGGGAGGGGGCTTGCCCCCGATAGCAGTCTGTCAGTTGATAAATCAGGTGGCTGACCCATCGCTATCGGGGGGCAAGCCCCCTCCCACATGACACGGTCCGGCAAATAAGGGTGTATCAGGCTTGCGTCAGCGTTTTTACTGCACGTTCAAAACGGTCCAGGCCTTCCTGGATGTCCGCGTCTTCCACCACCAGGCTCGGCGCAAAACGCACCACGTCGGGGCCGGCCTGCAGGATCATCAGGTTTTCTTTCTCGGCCGCGTTGAACACGTCCTTGGCCTTGCCTTTGAACGCATCGCTCAGTACGCAACCGAGCAACAGGCCCATGCCGCGCACTTCGGTGAAGATGCCGTATTGCTTGCCGATCTGCTCCAGGCGCGCCTTGAACAGCTCGTGCTTGGCATTCACGCCAGCCAGCACCTCAGGGGTGTTGATCACGTCGATCACCGCTTCGGCCACCGCGCACGCCAGCGGGTTGCCGCCGTAGGTGGTGCCGTGGGTGCCGACCACCAGGTGCTTGGCCAGGTCTTCGCGAGTGAGCATGGCTGCAATCGGGAAACCGCCGCCCAGGCTCTTGGCGCTGGTGAGGATGTCCGGCACCACGCCGTAGTGCTGGTAGGCGAACAGGTGGCCGCTGCGGCCCATGCCGGTCTGTACTTCGTCGAACACCAGCAAGGCGTTGTTGGCGTCGCACAGCTCACGAGCACCTTGCAAGTAGGCCAGCTCGGCCGGCAACACGCCGCCTTCACCCTGGATCGGTTCCAGCACCACGGCGCAGGTCTTGTCCGACACCGCAGCTTTCAGCGCGGCCAGGTCGTTATAAGGAACGTGGGTGATGCCGGTGATTTTAGGCCCGAAGCCATCGGAGTATTTGGACTGGCCACCGACGTTGACGGTAAACAGCGTGCGGCCATGGAAGCTGTTCAGCGCGGCGATGATCTCGTACTTCTCGGTACCGAAACGGTCGAACGCGACACGACGGGCCAGCTTGAACGCGGCCTCGTTGGCTTCGGCGCCGGAGTTGCAGAAGAACACACGCTCGGCAAAGGTGGCGTCGATCAGCTTATGCGCCAGGCGCAGGGCCGGCTCATTGGTGAACACGTTGGACACGTGCCACAGCTTGTTGGCCTGTTCGGTCAGTGCACCGACCAGCGCCGGGTGGGCGTGGCCCAATACGTTGACCGCGATGCCGCCGGCAAAGTCGATCAGCTCGCGACCAGCCTGGTCCCACACGCGCGAACCTGCGCCACGCACGGGGATGAAGGCGGCAGGTGCGTAGTTGGGAACCATGACCTGGTCGAAATCGGCACGTTGCACCGGGGCTTGCTCAACGGACATCGGAGTCTCCTGAAGAGGAACGCCTGCCTGGAACTGGCGGGCGATGCAGGGATTGTAAGGACAGTTTTCAGTAGGGCCTTGTCGCCAAGCGACAACTTCTTATAGCGCCAACCCGCGTTTTACGCGGGTTTACGCCAATGCGACAAATAGCATCGCAATGGCGCAGTTTAAACGCTGCGCGCCGTTTGCGTGAGGGCCAGACGTGCCGGCGGCATAACTATCTAAAGTCCGGCATGCCGGGGCGGCTGATTTACTCGTGGTTTCGAGCCCCCTCATGGATCCGAGCATGACAACCCCGACTTCTCCTGTACCGGCAGTCAGCGATAACAGCCGCCCCGACCAAGACTTTGAACCATTGACCGGCGCCCTGCCCGGCTGGCTGCTCAGCGCGTCCGTGCGCCAGCGCGAGGCGTTCAAAAAAGCTGCGCCCCTGCCTTTACCAACCGCCAACGCCGCGCAGCAAGCCGCCTTCAAACAGCTGAACGGTGCACATTGGCAAGCCCAGAGACGCGTCGACAACGCGCTCAAGGATCTCAAGGATCCCAAGGCGTTCGGCAAACCCTTGCTTGCAGACGCCTTGAAACAGCAGTTCAACCTTGAACTGGATGTGGAAGCGACCTTTATCCGCCTGTACATCCCGCTGACCATCCCTTGGTTTCCCGTGCGCTCTGGCGCCGCCCGCGCCTGGACCGTATCGCTGCTCGACGCCGCACTGCACAACTTCGAACACAAGGAAACCCAGGCGGACGCTTATGAACCGGCCTCCACCTACATCACCCGTCCCGACGCTTCCGGCCGGTTCGACACCTTGCCGGCGATCAAACACCAACTGCCGGTCGCTGCCTTCGCCCAACTGTGTCGCGACCTCGACCTGGGCGCCCGTTACATGCGCTACCTGCGTAGCGGGCTGGGCATGGACAGCCCGGTCGCCAGCGCGGTGCTGCAAACCAAGGTCGACGCCAGCCAGAAAGCCGCCCTGCGCGCAGCGCTGCAACTGGCACGGCTGCAGCAGGATATCCAGGACGATTACGCGCAGGTGATAGAGGGTTTCATCGAGGGCCGTACCGGCCTACGCCTCGGCACCGATGCGGTGCTGTGCCATGAATTCAGCATGATGGGTACACCGCTGACCGGTATCCTGCTGTTCGCACCGGATCTTGAAAACACCCGTAGCGTGCGGCGCCTGGTGGCCTATGTGCCAGATGACCCGGAACACCCGCTCAAGGAATATCGCTCTGCGCTGGCATTCAAGCAGGAACTGACCCGGCAACTGCGTACCCAGGACTATCAGGCGTTCTTCAGTCGCTTCGTGGCCCATGAACACCTCGGTGTGTTTTTCGCCGACCTCAGCCAGCGCCTGGAGAAAATCACCTGGCACCCCAGTGATCAAGGCAAAGGTCTGGCCCCTTGGCGCGCCGAACCCACCGACGATCCCACGCTGCAATTCTCCGCCATCCCGATCATGGGCGATCCGTGGGTATTCCTCTATCAATCCAGGCTGAACAAAATCCTCAACGACGCCCGCACCCTGGCGGTCGCCACCGCCACCGTGGACCGCAACGCCCGCTGGGCGCGGTGGGATGCGTTCGTCAATGTGGCCTCCTCCATTGTGAACACGCTGCTGATGGTGGTTGCACCCTTCATCCCGGGGCTTGGAGAGCTGATGCTGGGCTACATGGCCTATCAACTGCTCGACGACGTCTTCGAGGGCATCGTCGATTGGGCCGAAGGGCTCGACCGCGAAGCGTTTGCACACCTGATGAGCCTGCTGGAGGCTGCGGTTCAACTGGGGCTGTTTACGGCCGGCACGCAAATCGGCGTGCCTGAGTTACGCAAACTGTTGTCACCGCAAACCCTGGCCTTCATCGATCGTTTCAAACCGGTCACCCTCGCCAATGGCGCCCGCCGCTACTGGCAACCCGACCTCGAGCCTTACCAGCAGAAGCTGCAATTGCCGCCGCACCTGGGTATTGACGCACGCGGCCTGCATGACGTGCGCAAGGAATCGATCCTGCCGCTGGAAGGCAAACTCTATGCGGTGAAAAAGTCCCCTGAGGACGGCCAGTACCGTATCCAACACCCAACACGGGCCGACGCCTATCAACCCCAGTTGCACCACAACGAGCAGGGTACCTGGCGGACCGAACTCGACCAACCGCTGCAATGGACCAAACCCACCCTGCTCGGCCGCCTGGGCTACCGGGCGCAGGGCCTCAGTGACGCCGACCGCGAGTTGGCCCTGACCCTCAGCGGCACCCCTGAAGACGGCCTGCGCAAGATGCACCTTCACAGCGAGCCCCTGCCACCGTTGCTCGATGACGCCCTGGCACGGCTGCGCATCGAGCGCGACCTGGACACCCTGATCCAGCGCCTGAACAGCGATGACCCGGCAGCGTACGGCCGTATCGACCCGCAGGACCTGCTGCAACTGCTCACCGCCAACGGCTCATGGCCACACACCCGGGGCTTGCGCTTGCTGGATGATCAGGGCCGTGTGGCGTGGGTCTTCGGCGATCAGTCCAAGCCTCTGGTGCAAATTCATGAAGCACAATTGACCAACGGTGATTTGCTCAAGGCGGTGCTAAAGGCGCTGACCCCGGAAGAGATCCGCGCACAGTTCGGCGAGCGCGCCAGCGACCCGCAATTGAGCCTGGAAACCCGCGCGCGCAACCTGAGGAAGCGGATGGCCGAGATCGCACGCAAGCATCGAGGCGCCCTGTTCGAATCGCGCTATGGGTTCCGGCAGCATTCCGCACACCCCCAGGCCCAGCGGCTGATCGACAGCGCCCCCGGCTTGCCCGCATCGGTCGCCGAAAAGTTGCTGGGCCAGGCAACCGCGCAGGAACTGACGGCACTGCGCGAACAGCGCACGCCACCGCGCCTGGCGCAACTGGCCCAGGCGGCCCTTACCGAGGTACGCCTGAACCGCGCCTACGAGGGGCAACACCTGGACTCGCACATCAACCTCGACAGCGACCAACTGACGCTGAGCGCACTGCGATTGCTGCCAGGCTGGTCCACCGACGTCAACCTGCAAGCCCGGCACCGCACCATCGACGGGCCGCTGTGGCGCAGCATCGGCCCCGACACCGCCCCCATCCGCCGCAGCCTGGTACGCCTGGACAGCGGCCGCTACGTGCCCTATGACGAGCGCGGCCCGCTGTCCGGCGAGACCGACCTCTACACCGCCATCCTCCACGCCCTACCCGATGCCCAGCGCGATCAGCTGAACATCGGCATCCACCAAGGCCCTGAACTGCGCGAACGCCTGCGCCAACACCCGCCGCCACGCCACGAGCTGCGGGTACTGCTGGGCGCCGAGCCGGAACCCGCCGTCGAAACCCTGCAACTGCTCGGCAACGATGCGGGTTATGCCCAACAACCGCGCACCGCGGGCAGCCCGGTGAGCCTGCAGCAACGGGCACGTACCCTGTACCCCGGCCTGAGGGATACCCAACTGCACGCACTCATTGAACAGTTGCAGACTCGCCCGGGCGGCGCAGCAACACAGCTCGCTCAATTGGCCCGGGAATATGCACAACTGAACCGAGACCTGCTGGCCTGGCAAACGGATATTCCGACCCACCACCCGACCAGCGCCCAGGCGTTGAGCACCTGGGAGCGGCGCCAGGAAGAACAGAACCGCTTGACCATTGCCCATCAGCTCAAGCAAGCCTGGCGCCGCGAAACCAGGATCGACGATTACTACGAAGACCCGGCGCGCGACGGCCATGTGCTGAACCTGAACGCCAACTTTCTCGGTGAGCTGCCACGCCTGGACGCCCAGTTCGATCACATTTCCATGCTGCTGTTGGACGGCTCCGAGTATCTGCAGGGCGTGCTGCCCTTTCTCAGCCGCTTTCCCAGGCTGCGCCAGCTGGGGGTCATGAACACCCCGCTGGATGTTCTGCCCGCACACATCACCTCGCTGCCTCAGTTGAATTCACTGCAATTGAGCAATTGCCGGATCACCCTCACGCCGGAGAGCCTGGCGCGGCTGTCGGCGATGCATCAGCTGCGCTCGCTGGACCTGAACGGCAACCCGCTCGGCCTCGTCCCCAGTATCGAGGCCCTGCCTGAACTGGTCGCCCTGGACCTGTCAAATACCGGCATCGAGCGCCTGCCGGCCGGCCTGCTAAGCCGTACGGAGCTACAAGCCGCTATCTTGAACGACAACCGGATCAGCACGTTGCCGCAGGCCATGTTCGAATTGTCGGCCGAGTCCAGCCGCCGTTTCGACCTGTCGCGCAACCCGCTCTCACGGGCGACGCTGGAGAAGGTCAAGACCTACTACCAGGCACACGGCACCTACCTGGAGGCCAATGCCCTGCCCGCCGACATGCGTGACGCACAACGGCTGTTTCCGACGTTCCGCGACGAGCAGATCAACCGGTTCATCTTCGACCTGCCGGGCGACATCGAGGCCGGCAGAGTGGCCCTGGCGCAATTGGCCGCCGACTATCAGACCCTGACCGAGGAACTCCAGACCTGGGCCCGGGCCCCCGCCCTCTCCGACGTAGAGCGCGGACGCCGAACCGTGCTCAAGGAACTGCTGGAACGCAGTTGGCGGCGCGAAACCCCGCAACAGACCCGCTGGCTCAACTCCCTGGAAATCTCAAGCGCCCTGGCCGGTGAGCTACCGCAGTTGAGCATCCGCTTCGAGCATATCGGCGGCATTCGTATCGAGGGTAACGGTCGCCCCCTGCACCTGGATCACTTCCTGTCCAGCTTCAACAAGCTGAACGTTGTCGACATCAGCGACGCGCCGCTGGGGGATATCCCCGCGCCGTTGTTCAACCTGCAACGCCTGGAGTTTCTCGGCCTGCCCCGATGCTCGATCACGCTGTCCGCCACTTCCGTGCGGGGGCTGGAAGGGTTGAACCGCCTGGCGTTCCTGGACCTCAACCACAACCCACTGGGACTCATGCCGGACTTCAACCGACTCCCTCAACTGAGCCGCGTGCACCTGCGCAACACCGGCCTGCGCGAAGTGCCGACCGGCCTGCTGAGCAGCGAACTGCATGCGGCGGTTGACCTGAGCAACAATGCCATTGAGGACCTGCCTGCGAGCCTCTCTGATTTGCCCGACGCGATCGCCCGGGGCGTTGACCTGTCGGGCAACCCGTTGTCCGGGCAGGCATTGGAACGGATCAAGGCCTATTGCCAACGCACCGGAGAGTTCTTCAGAGCCAGGGTTTCCGACGCTCAGCGCGCACGCGTGCAACAGCTCTACCCGACCTTCATCGCCAGCGAGGCCGATCGTTTCAGCTTCAAACTGCCAGGCACGATGAGCGACATAGACGCTGAAATGCGCGAGCTCGAAGAGGAATACCGCCAGCTGGACACCGACCTGGATGAATGGATTGTCGATGTGCCGACGCACCACCCGATCCTCGACATCCCCCTGGACGAACAGACACGCGCCGAACAGCAATTGGTAAGGCGCAATTTCAAGACATTGCTCAAACAAGCCTGGCGTTATGAAAGCCCCGAAGACGAAGAGAGCCTCGATGACGATCTGACCCATGCAGTGACACTCGAAACGCCGATACTCGGCGCACTGCCACAACTCAATGCGCGCTTCGAGCATGTGACTTCGTTCGAACTGATCAGCGACGGCACAACCACCGAAGTCGACGGCACCCTCAGGGGGTTCCCCGAGCTGCAGACACTGACCCTCAACAGATGCTCATTGCAAACCCTGCCGACGTCGATTTTCAGCATGCCGCACCTGTCCTCCCTGGACCTTGCCGAATGCCGACTGAGCTTGACGCCCGAAAGTGCGCGCTCACTGGAAAACTTGAATGGCATTGAATTCCTCGACCTGAGCAACAACCCTCTGGGCCACGCGCCAGCTGTCAGCCGTTTGTATCAGCTGAGCTCGCTGCACCTGCGCGATGCCCAATTGCGTGAGGTTCCCGAGGGAGTATTCCAACTACCGTCCCTGCATACGCTGGACCTGAGCAACAACCTGATCGAGACGTTGCCCGAGGCCATACTGGAAGTCGCAACAACCCTCGACAACGACTCCGACCTGCGCGGCAACCCGCTGTCTGAGCACAGTCTGGAATTGTTGCGGCAGTACTACCTGCGCACCGGTTTTGCCCTGTATGTCCAGGCGGCTACACGGGATGCCGCGGGCAACCGGTTGATTCCACCGCAGGGCCCGCCAGAAGAGGAGTGAAGCAGGCGTTCAACCGCGTTCCGACGGCACCGATGACAGTTCGAACGGGCTGCTGCTGCGCCGCTGGTTGCGGTCTTCACGGGGGGTGGCGCCGAAGAAATTGCGGTAGGCGCTGGAGAAATGCGGCCCCGAGGAGAAGCCGCACGACAGGCCGATCTGGATGATCGACTTGCTGGTTTGCATGAGCATCTGGCGGGCCTTGTTCAGGCGCAGTTCCAGGTAGTACTGGCTGGGGACGCGGTTGAGGTATTGCTTGAAGATGCGTTCCAGTTGTCGTCGCGACACGCAGACGTGCTGGGCAATTTCGTCGGTGGTCAGCGGTTCCTCGATGTTGGCTTCCATCAGCAACACCGCCTGGGTCAGCTTCGGATGGCTGGAACCCAGGCGGTTTTGCAGCGGGATACGCTGGCGTTCGCCGCCTTCGCGGATACGCTCTACCACCAGTTCCTCGGACACCGCACCGGCCAGTTCCGCGCCGTGATCACGGGCCAATACCGCCAGCAACAGGTCGAGCACCGACATGCCACCGCAGGCGGTGAGACGGTCGCGGTCCCAGTCGAACAGATGGCTGGTGGCGATGACCTTGGGGAAGCGCTCGGCGAAATCGTCCTGCCAGCGCCAATGCACGGCAGCACGGTAGCCATCGAGCAGGCCGAGCTGGGCCAACGGATACACACCGGCCGACAGACCACCGATCACACACCCGGCTCGCACAAGCTGCTTGAGCGCAGTGCTCAGTTGCGAGGCAATGACAGTAGGTGGCTCATCCGCCAGCAGGAACAGCTTCTGGAAACCCTCGAGCTTGCCGGCCCACGGCTCGCCCGGCAGTTGCCAGGCACCTTCGGTGGCCGGTTCTGCAAGCAGGAACGACAGCTCGTAGACCACATCCGGATGCACCCGCTGGGCAACGCGCAAGGCCTCCTCAGCCAGCGCAAGCGTCAGGGCTTTTGTGCTGGGCCAAATCAGGAAACCAATTTTGTGGGCGGTCATGGAGTGCTATCCGAAGCCAGTAACAGTAATGAAGACAAGGGCCAATGCTAGCCCGTAATCGAGTACAAATCTCAAAAACGATGCATATCCAATGTGGGAGGGGGCTTGCCCCCTCCCACAGGGGTTACCTATTCACAGGAGGTCATTATTTCAGGCTGCCGGACAGGAACTGTTGAAGGCGCTCGGACTGCGGGTTCACCAGCACTTCCCGCGGGTTGCCACGCTCTTCGACGATGCCTTTGTGCAAGAACACCAACTGGTTCGACACCTCACGGGCAAAGCCCATTTCGTGGGTCACCACCACCATGGTGCGGCCTTCCTGGGCCAGGTCCTGCATCACTTTGAGCACTTCGCCGACCAGTTCCGGGTCCAGCGCCGAGGTGGGTTCGTCGAACAGCATCACCTCCGGTTCCATCGCCAGGGCGCGGGCGATGGCCACGCGTTGCTGCTCGCCGCCGGACATGTGGCCGGGGAACGCATCCTTGCGATGACCCACGCCGACCTTGGCCAGGTAGTGTTCGGCTTTTTCACGGGCGTCTTTCTTCGACATGCCCAGCACGTGCACCGGCGCTTCCATCACGTTTTCAAGCGCGGTCATGTGCGACCACAGGTTGAAATGCTGGAACACCATGGACAGGCGCGAACGCATGCGCTGCAACTGTTTAGGATCGGCAGCCTTCATGGCGCCGTCCTTGTTGGCCACCAGCTTCAACTCTTCGTTGTTGAGCAGGATCTTGCCGGCGTGGGGTTGCTCCAGCAGGTTGATGCAGCGCAAAAAGGTACTTTTGCCCGAACCACTGGAACCGATGATGCTGATCACATCACCGGCCGCAGCGGCCAGGGACACACCTTTGAGCACTTCATGACTGCCATAGCGTTTATGCAGGTCTTGGACTTCAAGTTTGTACATGCGGTCGGTTCTCACAAAAACAGGTGGTCAGTCGTTGAGCAAGCGCCCGTGACGCAGCGCTTCGCGCCCCGCCACCTTGGCCAGCCAGAAACCCGCTTGGGCATAACGTAGCCGTTCAACGGCAAACAGCACCCCCGAGGTGCCCGCGCAGATCGTGCTGACGCGGTCTTCCAGGGGGTCAATCACTTCAAAAATCGGCTCGCCTTTTTCGACCACATCACCGGCTTTACGCAGGTAACTGATCACCCCGGCATGGGGCGCGAACAACAATTCGGTGCCTTCAAACGGCAGGCCTTCGCACGGCTCGTACAGTGGCGCCGGCCATTCGCCCTTGATCAGGCCCTGCTCGGCCAGGAACGCGAGGATGCCTTCGGCGTGGAAGATCGCTTCGTCGCGGCCCGTGTCAGCCTGGCCACCCAACTCCAGTGTCGTTGCCAGGCAGGCCAGCGGGACCTGTGCCGCGGGAAACGCCTGGGACAAGCGCAGCCACGGCAGCGAGCAGGCTTCATCAAACGAACTGCCGCCGGAGTCTTCCGCCAGCAGGCCGACCTTCACATTCAAATGCGCCGACAGCGAACGCCACTGCGGCCAGTGCTGCGGCAGTGCATACATGTGCAGTGCGGCTTCGGCGTCGCAATGCAGGTCGAGCACCACATCGGCGGTGCAGGCGTGGCTCAGCAAGATGCGCTGCATGCCTTGCAACTGGCTGCTTGGCTCGGGCAACGCGCGGAGTACATCGCTCATCGCCTGACGGATCAAACGCACATTGGCGTGGGGGTCATCACCCAACCTGTCGCTGAGCAACGCGGCAACCGGCTCGCTCAACTCGACAAAATCACGGTTGAAGTTCTTGCCACTGCCCACCTCGAAACGCCCCTGGTGGCTGCCTTGCAGCAGTTGGCCCAGGCCCATCGGGTTGGCGACTGGCACCAGCTCGATCACGCCATTTAGCGCACCTTGCTGTTCCAGTTCGACGAGACGCTTTTTCAGCTCCCACGCGACGCGCATGCCGGGCAATTCGTCGGCGTGCAGGCTAGCCTGGATATAGGCCTTGCGCTCGCCCTTGCCGAAACGGAACACGCTCAGTTGGCGCTCGCAGCCCAGGTGACCCCAGGGCAACCGGTGATCGATACGTTCCATATCAGTGCTTCCGTGGCGCCAGGTAGCTCAGCCAGCGGCGCTCGGCCAACTTGAACAGGCGCACCAGGATGAAGGTCAGGCACAGGTAGAACACACCGGCGGTGATATACGCCTCGAACGGCAAGTAGAACTGCGCGTTCACGGTGCGTGCGGCACCGGTGATGTCGATCAGGGTGACGATGGAGGCCAGGCTGGTGGTCTGCAGCATCATGATCACTTCGTTGCTGTACTGCGGCAGCGCACGACGCAGGGCCGACGGCAGCAGGATACGGCGGTACAGCTTGTAGCGCGACATGCCCATGGCCTTGGCCGCCTCGATCTCGCCATTGGGCGTGGCCTTGAGGCTGCCGGCAATGATCTCGGCGGTGTAGGCGCTGGTGTTGATCGCAAAGGCCAGGCACGCGCAGAAGGTGGCGCTGGACAGCAGTGGCCACAGGAAACTCTCGCGCACCGCCTCGAACTGGGCCAGGCCGTAGTAGATCAAGAACAGCTGCACCAGCATCGGCGTGCCGCGAATCACGTAGGTATAGAGCCAGGCCGCACCATTGACGATCGGCTGCTTGGACACGCGCATCAGGCCCAGGGGCAAGGCCGCGAGCAGACCGAAGAACAGCGAGATGGCGAGCAGTTTCAGGGTGGTCACCAGGCCGCCGAGGTACAGCGGCATGGCCTCCCAGATGACGTTGTAGTCGAAGATCATAGATCAGCCGCCCTTACGCCTACCGAGTAGCGCTTCTCAAGATGACGCAGGGCCAGCAACGACACGCTGGTGATCACCAGGTACATCGCCGCCACTGCGAGGAAGAAGGTAAAAGGCTCGCGGGTGGCGTCTGCCGCCTGCTTGGCCTTGAACATCATGTCTTGCAGGCCCACCACCGAAATCAGCGCGGTGGCCTTGGTGAGTACCAGCCAGTTGTTGGTGAAACCGGGGATGGCCAGACGGATCATCTGCGGCACCATCACCCGGAAGAACACCTGGAAACTGCTCATGCCATACGCCAGGCCGGCTTCGGCCTGGCCCTTGGGAATGGCCATGAAGGCGCCACGGAAGGTTTCCGAGAGATAGGCGCCGAAGATGAAACCCAGGGTGCCGATACCGGCGGCCAAGGGGTTCAAGTCGATATAGTCGTCATAGCCGAGCATCGGCGCGACGCGGTTGAGCAGGTCCTGGCCGCCGTAGAAAATCAGCAGGATCAGTACCAGGTCGGGGATCCCGCGGATCACCGTGGAGTACAAGTCACCCAGCCAGGCCAACCAGCGCACCGGCGACAGGCGTAACGCGACCCCGATCAGACCCAGAACAATGGCC
Organism: Pseudomonas sp. FBCC-B1565; assembly: GCF_059133265.1. Lineage (NCBI taxonomy): Bacteria > Pseudomonadati > Pseudomonadota > Gammaproteobacteria > Pseudomonadales > Pseudomonadaceae > Pseudomonas > Pseudomonas sp. FBCC-B1565. Next base: position 1,478,375 of record NZ_CP101438.1, on the reverse strand, counting down.
AAGGCCATGGACGACAAGGCGAGCTGAAGCGTCAACCATGCGCCATCGAGGATGACGGCCCCGTAGCCTTTCAACATGATTCAGGTCCTCGAAAAGGGGGATGAAAAAATGGCGCAAACCTCAGGAATTCTGTTGCTTGCGCCATTTGGGACAGACAGCTGCGACGAGTTACTTAGGGTCAGCGCCGTAAATATCGAAGTCGAAGTACTTGTCCTGGATTTTCTTGTATTCGCCGTTGGCACGGATCGCCGCGATGGCCGCGTTGATCTTGTCCAGTTCGGCCTTGTCGCCTTTACGCACAGCGATACCGATGCCGTCGCCGAAGTACTTGGCGTCGGTGAACTGCGGGCCCACGAACGCGTAGCCTTTACCGGCCGGGGTTTTCAGGAAGCCGTCTTGCAGCAGGGTGGCATCAGCCACGGTACCGTCGAGGCGACCGGCTTCCACGTCCAGGTAGATTTCGTTCTGCGAGCTGTAAGGCACAACCGTGACGCCTTTAGGGGCCAGGACTTCCTTGGCGAAACGATCGTGGATCGAACCACGTTGCACACCGATCTTCTTGCCTTTCAATTCATCCAGGCTGTCGCTGACGGTGGTGCCTTCCTTCATCACCAGCTGCGCTGGGCTCAGGTAGTAGCGGTTGGTGAAGTCCACGGACTTCTTGCGGTCGTCGGTGATGGACATGGACGACAGGATCGCGTCGATCTTGCGCACTTTCAGCGCAGGGATCAGGCCGTCGAATTCCTGCTCGACCCACGTGCACTTGACTTTCATCTCTGCGCACAGGGCGTTGCCGATGTCGTAGTCAAAACCGACGATGCTGCCATCCGGCGCCTTCGAGGCAAACGGAGGGTAAGCCGCTTCGATACCAATCTTCAGGGGCTTTTCATCAGCGAAAGCCTGCATGGACAGCACGGACAGCGCCAGGGCGCCCAACAGCACGAGTTTCTTCATCTTGGGACTCCATCGGTATAGGGCAAAACAGCAGTATGAGCCATGGCCCACGATGCGGCGTAAGGGAAACCGAATAGCGGTGCTGCGTCCTACACCGATTCAACATCGGAGACGACGAGCGAGTGATCGGCATTCTAACGACAGGCTGGAAGCCGATATTTCCTCAATGCGACAACAATTTACAGAAGCACCGAGAAAGCGGATCCAACTCATTGACAGCCTCTGGATTTTATGCAGAGACAAAAGACATTAAACCTGTAGACGCTGCAAATTGCGGGCCTATTATTCGCAAACCCTTCTGGCACGGCAAGTCTGGCGTTTAATCTTATTTCCTGGGGTGTCTGGAATGGGGTTTTTCGGGGCGCAGACGTAGCACATTGCCTCAGGTTTGGGCGCGAGGTTACACATTGAGGGTTGGCGGTAACATTCAGAAACGCCCTACACGAAAAACCGATATTTATTTGACTGGCGTGGATCCCATGTGGGAGGGGGCTTGCCCCCGATAGCGGTGTGTCAGTGAAAGGCATTTCAACTGAACCACGGCAATCGGGGGCAAGCCCCCTCCCACACTGGATCTCCGGTGCTTTTGAGGCCGCTCAAAAAAGCCCCACCCGGCTTACACCGGGTGGGGCGTTATCTGACTATCCCGCCTTACGCGACGTTCATGGTCTTGTGCGTCTCGATCAAATGCGCCACCACACCCGGGTCCGCCAGGGTGGAGATATCCCCCAGCCCGTCGTACTCAGCCGTGGCAATCTTGCGCAGGATACGCCGCATGATTTTCCCCGAACGCGTCTTTGGCAAGCCCGGCGCCCACTGGATCACGTCCGGCGAAGCAATCGGCCCGATCTCCTTGCGTACCCAGTTTTTCAGCTCCAGACGCAGCGCCTCGTTCGGCTCTTCGCCGTTTTTGAGGGTGACATACACATAGATGCCCTGGCCCTTGATGTCGTGCGGCACACCCACCACCGCCGCTTCGGCGACTTTAGGGTGGGCAACCATGGCACTTTCGATCTCGGCGGTGCCCATGCGGTGTCCGGACACGTTCAGCACGTCGTCCACACGGCCGGTGATCCAGTAGTAACCGTCTTCGTCACGACGCGCACCGTCACCGGTGAAGTACATGCCACGGAATGTCTTGAAGTAGGTGTCGACAAAACGGTCATGGTCGCCGAACAGGGTACGTGCCTGGCCTGGCCACGAATCGAGGATCACCAGGTTGCCTTCGGCCGCGCCTTCAATCAGGTTGCCCAGGTTATCCACCAACGCCGGCACCACGCCGAAGAACGGCCGTGCCGCCGAACCCGGCTTGAGCGCATGGGCGCCCGGCAGCGGGCTCATCATGTTGCCGCCGGTTTCGGTCTGCCACCAGGTATCGACAATTGGGCAACGGGATTGGCCGACGTTCTTGTAGTACCAGTCCCACGCCTCTGGGTTAATTGGCTCACCCACCGAACCGAGCAGGCGCAGGCTGGAGCCGTCTGCGCCTTCGCACGCAGCAGTACCGGACGCCATCATGGCGCGGATCGCGGTCGGGGCGGTGTAAAGGATATTGACCTTGTGCTTGTCGACGATTTTCGCCACCCGCGTGATGTCCGGGTAGTTCGGCACGCCTTCGAACAGCACGGTGGTCGCGCCGTTGGACAGCGGCCCGTAGACAATATAGGTGTGGCCGGTGACCCAGCCGACGTCGGCGGTGCACCAGTAGATTTCGCCCGGGCGGTAGTCGAACACGCGCTCGTGGGTCAGGCCGGCGTACAACAGATAGCCGCCGGTGGTGTGCTGCACGCCCTTGGGCTTGCCGGTGGAGCCGGAGGTGTAGAGGATGAACAGCGCTTCTTCAGCACCCATCTCCTTGGGCGCACACACAGTGCCCGCTACTTTCATCAGGTCTTCGTACCAGATGTCACGGTGCTGGTTCCACTTGATCTGGCCGTTGGTGCGCTTGCACACGATGACTTTCTGGATGCTGCTGGTTTCCGGGTTGGTCAGGGCGTCGTCGACGTTGGCCTTCAGCGGAATCTTCTTACCGGCACGAATACCTTCGTCGGCAGTGATCACCACCTTCGACTTACAGTCGATGATGCGACCGGCCAGGGCCTCCGGCGAGAAACCACCAAACACCACGGAATGAATCGCACCGATACGGGTACAGGCCAGCATGGCGACCACGGCTTCGGGGATCATCGGCATATAGATAGTCACCACGTCGCCGCGGTGCACATCCTGACCGCGCAGGGCGTTGGCAAACTTGCAGACTTCCTCGTGCAGCTCGCGGTAGGTGATGTTGCGGCTCTCGGCAGGGTCGTCGCCCTCCCAGATGATCGCAATTTGATCGCCACGCTCAGCGAGGTGACGGTCCAGGCAGTTGTAGGAAACGTTCAGGGTGCCATCGGCGAACCACTTGATGTCGACGTGGTGATCGTCGAAAGAGGTCTGCTTCACCGTGGTGAAAGGCTTGATCCAGTCAAGGCGCTTGGCTTGCTCGCGCCAGAAGCCATCGGGGTTGACCACCGACTGCTGGTACATGGCCTTGTAGGTCGCCTCGTCGGTCAGCGTGTTGGCTGCTACTTCGGGGCGAACGGGGTACAGGGAAGCCGCACTCATCTTTCTTACCTCGGTGACATAGTTGTTGTTGTATGGCCCTGTTGTAGCCGGGGCCGACCTATAGAACCATTCGACGATGGTAGTAACAAGCCCCTACAAATTGCCCTGATATCCCCGTTTGCACCTCTAGCCCGCGGGCCGTGGCGCTTTGCGGCTTTGTGAAAAAAGCTTTACCACAGGATTGTTACAAAAACCGCCAATAGTGTTTATCAAAAGCACGGGTATATGAATATAACGTGAGGGCCTAAAATCACTTCCGCCAACAAGGCACTGTAGTTAAATACAGCAGTGATTAACAACGCAACAGCCCCCACGAAGGCAACGTTAATCCGAACTTCCCAACTCTTAAGTTACACACGTGGCCTCACAAGGGCCCCGTGACCCCTTTCGCCCTGAAGAAGGTAAATAGAGAAATGAAAGCTTTAGTAGTTATGGCCCTCAGCAGCTTGTGCGCCACCGCCGCCCTGGCCGACGAAGCCCCGACTGACGTAGCTGGCAGCAACCCTCCGATCGTTGAAGACTACACTTACAGCACCCATCTGGATGTGGCAAAAGTACTGTCCATGAGCAGTATTCCGGAAGTGTGCGAAGTGGTACCGGTGAAGATGGAATATGAAGACTCACAGGGTCAGCGTCATATTCTTAATTACCACGTGATGGGCAACGGTTGTTCTAACGGATAATCACCTGATTAGTTCGAACTTATTCGCCGCAAGAAATTGTTCTTGCGGCAAAGCACCGACCCCGCCCCAATGTGGGAGGGGGCTTGCCCCCGATAGCGATAGCCGCCACACCACCTCTATAAAGCCTGACGCTTCACGCCTCTCTGCGCCCCACAAAAAACATCCCACCGCCCGTCAAAAAAATCCAACCCCAGCAAAGCCTTATAAATCCGCACTCTGGCCGAAAAACACGCCATTCTGGCCGCTCTCCGTGACCATCCGCGCCAACACAAACCGGTTTTTTTCCCCTACAATGCGCGGGTAAATCGGGCCTGCAATATCCCTTTACACTGGGACGAAAAGCCAGACCTGAGGCCCCCCGCGTGAGCTTGCATCTATCGCTCCGCACCTCAGCCTCAAGCAGATCACCCGTAGCCCTATTCCGTTTAATGCCTGCGCGAGCTGTTGCAACAAACGATTCCTTAAGATCCACCGCGGCCCTGGGGGCCGTGTGAACACCCAACCATCCGGTTTCACACGGGCACCTTTGAGCCCTCACGCAGGAGACGACACGTCATGCTGAGCTGGGACGAATTCGACAAAGAAGAAGAAGGCGAAGTGGCCACCAAAGGCGCCAACGCCGGCCACGCCACCGAAGCCAACATGGACCGCCTCGACGGTGCCGGCGCTGCCGCCGCCATCGAAGCCCGCGCCGTCACCGCCAGTGACTCCGCCGCCATCGTCCGCGCCAAGGCCGCCCTCGACAAACTCGACGTCGCCGAAGGCCTCGCCGAACTCGAAGGCGCCTCCGCCCGTGTCGCCGTTGACGAAAAGCGCATGATCAACTGCCGCGCCGACCTCAACCAACTCGTACCCTTCAAGTACGACTGGGCCTGGCAGAAGTACCTCGACGGCTGCGCCAACCACTGGATGCCGCAAGAGGTCAACATGACCGCCGACATCGCCCTGTGGAAAAACCCCGAAGGCCTGACCGACGACGAGCGTCGCATCGTCATGCGCAACCTGGGCTTCTTCTCCACCGCCGACTCCCTGGTTGCCAACAACCTGGTGCTGGCCGTGTACCGCCTGATCACCAACCCGGAGTGCCGCCAGTACATCCTGCGCCAGGCCTTCGAAGAAGCGATCCACACCCACGCCTACCAGTACTGCATCGAATCCCTGGCGATGGATGAAGGCGAGATCTTCAACATGTACCACGAGATCCCATCGGTCGCCAAAAAGGCCGCCTGGGGCCTGAAGTACACCCGCTCGATCTCCGATCCGAAGTTCGAAACCGGCACCGTCGAGACCGACAAAGAACTGCTGCGCAACCTGGTCGCCTACTACTGCGTGCTGGAAGGCATCTTCTTCTATTGCGGCTTCACCCAGATTTTGTCGATGGGCCGTCGCAACAAAATGACCGGCGTGGCCGAGCAGTTCCAGTACATCCTGCGCGATGAGTCGATGCACCTGAACTTCGGTATCGATGTGATCAACCAGATCAAGATCGAAAACCCACACCTGTGGGATGCCGAGATGAAGGAAGAAGCGACCCAGATGATCCTGCAAGGGACTCAGTTGGAGATTGAATACGCTCGCGACACTATGCCTCGCGGTGTATTGGGCATGAACGCGGCGATGATGGAGGATTACCTCAAGTTCATTGCTAACCGTCGTCTGTCGCAGATTGGCCTGAAGGAAGAGTATCCAGGCACGACCAACCCGTTCCCGTGGATGAGCGAGATCATGGACTTGAAGAAAGAGAAAAACTTCTTCGAGACCCGTGTGATCGAGTACCAGACTGGCGGCGCGCTGAGCTGGGATTGATTCCTAAGCCAAGCAACCCCATGAAGCCCTGACGTGTTCAGGGCTTTTTTGTGCGCGGTGAATTGCTACTTCTTGAAGCACATCAGGCTGACCACCTCGCCCAGAAGGGTTCGGATCGCACCACCAATGCTGTAGCCTTGTGCCCCAATTGCCATCAGCGTTGTCACCGGTCGAGTGACCGGGATGCCTTCACCGAAGGGCTTTACGCCAAAGTCGGAAGATTGGCACGGGAGTAGACTCCCGCTGTCACACCTGATGCACACTCAATAAATACCCGATAGGACCGAGGCCAACCCGTGAACCCAGACATGCTCGAAGCCGGCCCCGCTGACGCCAAAGTACTTTCCGTCTTTGACTTCGACGGCACCCTGACCCACCACGACAGTTTCGTGCCCTTCCTCAAGTTTGCCTTTGGCCCCGGCGAGTTCTACGGCCGGATGCTCAAGCTGGCGGTGCCGGGGCTGCGCTTTCTGGTGCGGCAGATCAGCCGGGATGAGTTGAAGGCGCAGTTGATCCGCACCTTTATGACCGGGGTGGAGAAGGCATGGGTGCAACAGAAAGCCGAGGAGTATTGCCAGAAGACTTGGGCGCGGCTGATGCGGCCGACAGGGGTGCTGTCGGTGGAGCAGGAGTTGGGATCCGGGGCGGAGGTCACGTTGTGTTCGGCGTCGCCGGCATTGGTGTTACAGCCGTTTGCCAATCGGCTCGGGATCAAGTTGATCGGCACTGAGCTTGAGGTGGTCGACGGGGTGTTGACCGGCAAGCTCACCGGGAATAACTGCCGATGCGAGAACAAGGTGCTGCGGCTTGAGGCGGTGTACGGGGATTTGGGCGACTATCGGCTGCGGGCCTGGGGCGATACGCGTGGGGATCGGGAGTTGCTGGCGGCGGCGCAGGATGCGCATTTTCGGCATTTTCATGCGAAGAAGAAGCGGGCTCGGTTGCAGCGATGATGCGGGTGGGTGGGGTTGGCGGGTAGACCGAGGGTCGCGCACTAGCATGGGGTGCCAGTGCGCGGATGGCCCATTCCGATCAATCGTCACCGCTACCCAATTCTTGATCTTCAAATGTGGATCGCACCGCTTCCACAACCCGTTCGGCTAGGTGAATCACTTCCAGCTGCGGATAAGCTTTCTTCAATTTCCCCGATACCTGCCAGCCATTTTCCTTTAACGACCGAATGACTCGGTTTGCGTCCTGATCAGGCATTTCCAGCACTTCTTTTAGCCGTTCCTGGGCGCGCTGAAAGATGACCAACACACGCGCTTCATCAGCCATCTCTATACGAACCGTGTGCGCCACTACCTGTGCCGTATACAAGACTTGTTCGGTCAAGTCGGGGTAGCGCCACGCGAATTGCGCATCGTCGTAGTCATCGAAGACCAGATTGCTGCGGGTTCCGTCCTCGTAGACTACAAGTTCTCCAAATCGATAGGAGCCAGCGTAGCGTTGCATGAATGGCCGCGAAAATGCCTCCAGCGTACGATCGTAACGCGCCCGGAAATCAATCGAACTTGTGATTGTGGCCGACACTGGCAAGATTACGCCTTCAGGCACCGCCTTATCACGGATCAAGGTATCGTTGATCAGAAAGCGATGGATCCGACCATTGCCGTCTCGCATGGGGTGGATATAGACAAAAGCAAAAGCGATTACAGCGGTCCGGGCCAGCGGCTCAGCGCCCCGTGTTGCCAACTCGAATGCTTTCAAGCCGTCGAGCAATTGCATTAGCACCTCAAATGGCGGCGCAATGTAGTGAACGATATCCTCGCGCATAGTGGCCTGCCCCACGAAGACCGGTGAGTGCCGCAAGCCCAGCCCTAGCGCCTCTTCCCCCAAAATACCGGCTTGCAAGGTGTGCAGGCTTTCATTACTCAACGGATTCTCGATGTGACCACAGTACTTGGCGATCACGTGGGCAAACCGCTGGATCCTGTCGGCTTTGTCTGCCTCTCTCTCGATCAAAAAGCTGGCACGCGACTCCTTGAACGTCAGCCAACTCGCCGTGCGCATCAGGATATCAGCGCCAAAGGTCTGGTTCAGCTCCCCCAGTGCTGCGCCCAGATCAAACTGCAACGCTTCTTGCACGGCTTCGGTGCGACGGATCAAGGGGGAGAACGCAGGTACGCCGGGAAGATTATCGTTGATGCGCCAGCGCCTTATACGCAAAGGCTCAACGCGGGTCAGGTAATGCTGTGATGAAACAGCATCGACATAGCCGCCATTGGTAACATCTGGTACATCAAGGTGCAGTCCGGTTAACCACTCGTACAGGAATCCGGTGCGGCGGGCATATTGACCAAAAGGCGTTTGCCGGCACCAGGCTTCGACGGGCTCAGGGCCGGCTGCAGCAAATAGGCGAGCGAAGAATTCGAGGTGAATTTCTTCGTACTTGAGCCCGAACTCGAAATGCCCTGCAAAGTCGTCCGAGGGTTGGTAGCTGAGGGGGTACTTACGCTCGACATGTCCATTGCTCTCGTGGCTCATGCGGGTCGTACCGATTGCCGATTCGACGCGCAGTGGCTGTGCCAGCGAGATACGGTAGCGGTCAGCGAGTGCCTTGAAGCCTACCTGCATGGTCGAATCCCCTAACGAACCCTAAAAAACGATAACTATTAGGGAATAGTAGGCGAAAACGATAATTTTGTGAGTACGAAAACGCTAATGCGCTCTTAAATTTGCTAACAAATCAGCAATTTCATTTGAAAACGATAACAACCTAAAGGGAAGCGATCCGAATGAATGGGGCCGTCAGGAGACCGAGGCGATCCCTTCGAAGCCTCGCTGGGGCTCGACAGCTCCCACAGTTGATCTCTGTCGCTCGGAGGGACGGTGTTCGGCTTGAGTGTTATGCCGTGGCTTTAAGGTCCACGCCCAACGCCGTCGCAAAGGCTTTTACCATCGGGCTGCGCGGGGCGTTGTGGCGCAAGATGAGGTTGAAGGCAGTGCTCAGGTGAACTTGCTCCGGGCACAGTGCGCGCAGGCGCCCTTCTCTTACCAAGGGCATAGCGTAGTGTTCGGGCAAGAAGCCGAGGAAACGGCCAGTAAGGATCAGGATCGCGACGGCTTCGACTTGTGAGGCCGAGGCGGACTGGCTGTCGTAGTTGACGAAGTTGGCCTTGTCGCGGTGGATCGCATACCGATGGTTCACCACTTCGTATTGGCGCAAGACCTCGGGCGTGAGGTCGTTTGCGTCGAAGAGTGGGTGTCCTACGGCACAGTAGGCGTGGGCCTTTTCTTCATACAGCGGGAAATAATCGAATTCTTCGCGGCGCTGGTACACCGGCACGATACCGACGATCAGCCGTCCTTCGACCACGCCGCGTTCAACTTCGTCCAATTGCGAGGCATGTAGGCGCAATCTAATTTTCGGCGACTCGCTATGTAATTTCCCCAGCGCAGTAATGAGTGGGGAATTAACGTCGGACACGGTGTTATCAATTACGCCCACACTAAGGTCGCCAATAAGCTCGTTTTGCGCCGAACTAAGCTTGTCGCGAAAACTGTCTACCGAGGTAAATAACTCGATGGACGCCTGATACACCAACTTGCCTTCTTCGGTCAGGCCAAACCCTTCTCGGCCCCGGGTGCACAGGCGCATGCCGATGCGGATCTCGAGGTCGGAGATCTGTTTACTGATGGCCGCCAGGCCCACGTTCAGCTCGTTTTGCGCGGCGCTGAAGCCGCCGGCTTCGACTACGGCCATGAACACGCGCAGCAATTTGAAGTCCAGCCCGCTCAGTTGCAGGGGCGGTCTTGTGCCGGGTTTGGGTGGCAGGTTTCCAGAAGTGGAAAGTGGGGTTTCCATAATACGCGTTGACCTCAAGTGCCATATTCAACAGGCTTCAACCCAATCCTTGAACATAGCCAGGCGGCGATAATGAACATAAACATCCGCCCTTTGCAACCTTGAATACGGCGCGTCAGACGCTGGTTCAGTCTAGTTGAAAACTTATTTTTACTGCCTCCGACTCTTCTAAAAACAAGCGTGAGGAACATCCATGTCCCAGCCCACCGACCGCCTTTGGGGCGCTCGTTTCAAGACCGGCCCATCTGCTGCATTGGCCGCGTTGTCGCGTTGCCCTGAGCGCTATTTCCGCCTGACGCCCTACGACCTGGCCGGCTCCCGCGCCCATGCCCGTGAGTTGCAACGCGCTGGTCTGCTGGATGAGTCGGAGACCCTGCGCACCCTCGACGCGCTGGACGGTATTGGTGCGGACTTCGCCGCCGGCACGCTGCATCCGACCCGGGATGACGAGGACGTGCACACCTTTATCGAACGCGTATTGACTGAACGCCTCGGCGTCCTGGGCGGCAAGCTGCGTGCCGGGCGTTCGCGTAATGATCAAACCGCCAATGACCTGCGCCTTTTCCTACGCGACCATGCGCGCACCATCACCACCGAGGTGTTGGGTCTGCAGCAGGCGTTGGTGGAACAGGCCGAGCAACATGTGGAAAGCATCTGTCCTGGGTTCACCCACTTGCAGCAGGCGCAACCGATTGTGTTCGCCCACCACTTGCTGGCTCACGCCCAGTCGATGTTGCGCGATGTGCAACGCCTGGTGGATTGGGATACGCGTACGGCGTTGTCGCCTTTGGGGGCGGCAGCGATGGCCGGTTCGGCGATTGCACGCCAGCCTGAGCATTCGGCCAAGGAAATGGGCTACACCGGGCCGTGCGAAAACTCCATCGACGCTGTCGCCAGCCGTGACCATGTGGCGGAGTTCCTGTTTGTGGCGGGCATGCTCGGGGTGAATATTTCGCGCCTGTCCGAAGAGTTTTGCCTGTGGTCTTCGCGGCAGTTTCGCTGGGTGGTGCTGGACGATGCCTACGCCACTGGCAGCTCGATCATGCCGCAGAAGAAGAACCCGGATATTGCCGAGTTGGCGCGGGGCAAGGCTGGGCGCTTGATTGGCAACCTGACCGGGTTGATGTCGACGCTCAAGTCATTGCCGCTGTCGTACAACCGCGATTTGAGTGAAGACAAGCACAGCGTGTTGGACAGTGTGGACACCTTGCTGCTGGTGCTGCCGGCGATGGCCGGGATGGTTGCGACCATGAAGGTGCAGGTGGAAGAGCTTAGGCGTCAGGCGCCGATGGGGTTCACCTTGGCAACGGAAGTGGCGGATTGGTTGGCCACTCGCGGCGTGCCGTTCAAGGAGGCGCATGAGATTACCGGCGCCTTGGTGCAGGCCTGTGAGAAGCATGAGATTGAACTGTGGGAAGCCTCGCCGGCGATGTTGGCGGAGGTGGACGCGCGGTTGACGCCGGAGGTGCGCGATTGCCTGACCCTGGAAGCGGCGATTGCAGCGCGCAGTGGGTGGGGTGGGACGGCGCCGGAGCGGGTTCGGGAGCAGATTGGGCGGTTGAAAGCGGCCTTGGCCGAACAGCAACAGTGGACAGAGAGTTACCAGGGATTTCGGATTTAAGCCTGCAACCCCGTGGTGTCTGGTCCGGCGCTTTCGCAGGCAAGCCAGCTCCCACATTGGACCGAGTACATCAGTACCAGCGTCATCAGTTTTTGGAGAGTCACCATGAGCCAAACCCCGGCCGAGCGCTTGGCAGCCGAGCGCAAGTTGTCCGAAAACCAGTTCGATATCACCCAGTACGAGCACGTACCGCGTCGATATTACGGGCGGATGTTTTTTGCCACGTTGATCGTGATCGTGTTGGCCGCGCTGTTGCGTGCCTTCGCCAACGGTCAGATCGAATGGTCCTACATCGGGCAGTTCCTCACGTCTGAAGCCATCCTCTGGGGCCTGGTCAACACCATCGTCATGTCGATCCTGGCCATGGCGCTGGGTGTGGTGATCGGGGTGATCACGGCAATCATGCGCATGTCGGCCAACCCGATCCTGCGCTATGTGGCCATCACCTACACCTGGCTGTTCCGCGGCACGCCGTTGATCCTGCAACTGCTGCTTTGGTTCAACCTGGCGCTGATCTTCCCGGTGATCGCGATTCCCGGCCTGTTCAGTATCGACACTGTCGACCTGATGACGCCGTTCGTGGCCGCCCTGCTGGGCCTGAGTATCAACCAGGGTGCCTACACCGCCGAAGTGGTGCGTGCCGGTTTGCTCTCGGTCGACACCGGCCAGTATGAAGCCGCCAAGTCCATCGGCATGCCGAGCCTGCAAGCACTGCGTAGGATCATTCTGCCGCAGGCGATGCGGGTGATCATTCCGCCTGTAGGCAACGAGTTCATCAGCATGGTGAAAATGACCAGCCTGGCCAGCGTGATCCAGTACTCGGAGCTGCTGCACAACGCGCAAAACATCTACTACGCCAACGCCCGGGTCATGGAGCTGCTGATTGTGGCCGGCATCTGGTACCTGGCGGTGGTGACTGTTCTTTCATTTGGCCAAAGCCGCCTTGAGCGCCGCTTTGCCCGCGGCGCCGGCAAGCGTTCGTAAGTCTGGGTTGAGGAGATTTGCCCCATGAGAAGCATCGTCAAGGCCGTCAACCTGAACAAGTATTACGACCAGTATCACGCGCTGCGCGATATCAATATCGAGGTCGAGCAAGGCGAAGTGATGTGCATCATCGGCCCGTCCGGCTCGGGTAAAAGTACCCTGCTGCGCTGCGTCAACCAGTTGGAAAAAATCGATAAGGGCGGTCTGTGGGTCGACGGCGAACTGGTGGGTTACCGGGTCGTCGGCAACAAGCTGCATGAGATGAACGAATCGCAGATTGCCCGCCAGCGGTTGGCCACCGGCATGGTGTTCCAGCGCTTCAATTTGTTCCCGCACATGACCGTGTTGCAAAACATCATCGAAGGCCCGTGCCAGGTGCTCAAGCGCTCGCCCAAGGAAGCCACCGAGGATGCCCTGGAGTTGCTGGCCCGCGTCGGCCTGGCGGACAAACGCAATGCCTATCCGGTGGAGTTGTCCGGCGGCCAGCAACAACGCGTGGCGATTGCCCGTGCACTGGCGATGCGCCCCAAGCTGATGCTGTTTGACGAACCCACGTCAGCCCTCGACCCGGAGCTGGTAGGAGAAGTGCTGTCGGTGATGCGCGATTTGGCCACCACCGGCATGACCATGATCGTGGTCACCCATGAGTTGGGCTTCGCCCGCGAAGTCTCCAACCGCATGGTGTTTATGGATGCCGGCCAGATTGTGGAAGCCGGCAGCCCCGAAGAAATTCTAATAAGCCCACAAAACCCGCGTACCCAAAGCTTTATTTCTGCCGTTCGCACTTAACTAAAAAACAAACGAGAACGCCCCCATGAAGAAAATGTTTATCCCCACGTTGCTCGCAGGCCTGATGGCCTCTTCCGTTGTTTTCGCGGCATTGCCGGCGGCAATCAAGGACAAGGGTGAGATCAGCGCGGCCATCGTGCCGAACTACCCGCCGATGGACTTCAAGGACCCGGCCACCAACAAGATCACCGGCCTGGATTTCGACTTGGGCAACGCCCTCGCCGAGCGCCTGGGCGTGAAGATCAAGTGGCAGGAAACCGGCTTCGAGCAGATGCTCAGTGGCCTGACCACCAAGCGCGTGGACATCGTGCTGTCGGGCATGACCGACACCGCCGAGCGCCAAAAGGCGGTGACCTTTATCGACTACTTCACCAGCGGCCCGCAGCTCTACACCCTGGCCAAGCGTGAAGACCTCAAGGAATTGACTGACCTGTGCGGTAAAAAAGTCGGCACCAGCCGTCGCACCACCTGGCCGTCGGAAATTGCCGCGTGGAGCAAGGAAAACTGCGAAGCCGCCGGTAAGCCGGCGATCGTGGTGATCGGCACTGAGGGCTCGGCAGATGCGCGGGCACAGTTGCAACAGAACCGTCTGGACGCTGCGATGCAGGGCAGCGAGACCATTCCTTATTTGATGTCGTTGGACAAGGGCAAGTACAAGCCGGTGGGGTTGGCGATTTCCAAGCAGTTCACCGGGCTTGGGATTGAGAAGAGCAATACGGAGTTGGTCACGGCGATCAGTGAAGCGTTGCAAGGCATGATCGATGACGGCACCTACGGCAAGATCCTGAAGAAGTGGGACCTGGAGCAAGGTGCGGTAGAGAAGATCACCATCAACTCCGGCCAATAACTCGATCTGAACAATGTGGGAGGGGGCTTGCTCCCGATAGCGGTCTATCAGCCAAGCATCTGGTGACTGAGCCACCGCCATCGGGGGCAAGCCCCCTCCCACCCTGGATTTTCGTTGTCCACAAAATAACAAGGACACCCGCCCCACCGTGGCCACCTACTCCCTGGTAATCCGCCGCCTGATGATTTGCTCGCTGACCATCGTGGTCAGCCGCGCCATGACCAGCCCGTTGCTGGCCCTGTTGCTGAGTACCCGCCTGGGCCTGAACCAGCAGGACATCGGCTTGCTGATGGGCATCGCGGTGTTTATCGCGACATTGCTGGGCCTGTACGGTGGCTACATCATCGACCGCCTGGAAAAGCGCAAGCTGCTGATCCTGGCCATGCTCTCCAGCTCCATCGGTTTTCTATTGCTGACCTTTGCCAGCAACCTCTACCTCACCACCCTGACCCTGGTCATCACCGAAGCGGCGTCGGCGCTGTTCCTGATTGGCTCAAAAGCCATCATCAGCGAGAACCTGCCGGTGGGCGAGCGTGCCAAGGTGTTTTCCCTGCGCTACACACTGACCAACGTCGGCTACGCCACAGGCCCGATGGTCGGCGTCGTGATTGCCGGCCACATGCAACTGGCACCGTTCCTGATCGCCAGTGCGATCGCCTTTGGCAGCCTGTTCCTGATGATTGGCATCCCGCCCACCCAACGGGATGACAGCAACAAGCCCTTGAGTTTCCTCACCACACTGCGCACCTTGCGCAACGACCGCACACTGATTCTGTTCACCAGCGGCAGCCTGCTGAGCACCATTGTCCACGGGCGCTATACCTTGTATCTGTCGCAGTTTTTGCTGGTAGCCTACAAACCCGCCGAGGCGCTGAAGATTCTGTCTGCGGTACTGGCCTGCAATGCCATCACTGTGATTTTGATGCAGTACCAGATCGGCCGTTTCCTCAAGCGTGAGCAACTGCGCTATTGGATCGTGCTCGGCACGCTGCTGTTCATGACCGGGCTTGTCGGTTTCAGCCTCGCAGACAGCCTGGTCACCTGGTGCATGGCAATGTTCGTGTTCACACTGGGCGAGATGATCATCTACCCCTCCGAGTTCCTGTTTATCGACACCATCGCACCTGATGCACTGCGCGGCAGTTACTACGGTGCACAGAACCTGGCGGCATTCGGCGGGGCAATGAGCCCGGTGATTTGCGGCTATCTGCTGATCAATGCCACGCCGGCCAGCATGTTCTATGCGTTGGGGGCACTGACTGCGGTAGGGGGCACCTTGTGTTTCTTGAGTGGGCGACGGGTAGCAGGTTCTTGCTGATATTTACGCAGGATCCCGCTATTAATAGCGAAACCTCTCACGGACCCGAGCCCCATGAAATTCGATACGGCCTACAGCCTGAGTCTCGACGACAAGCTGTCGATCTACGACGTACGAGACCTGAATTTCGACGAGACCGCCGACTTCGACTCCGACAAGGACCGTTTCCTGTGCCCCAACGATGAGTGCCGGGCAGCGTTTGATCCCGGCAATACCCTGAGCACCTTCAACGCTAAAAACGTCAATTACCTGCGTACGCCGCACTTCAAGAACAAGACCGGCACCCGGCATATCGACGGCTGCCGCTACGCCAGCACGCACAAGAGCGCAGCCGGCGAAAGCGACGACGAGCGCGAGGACAATTTCCCATCGGAATTAGTGCTCACCCGCCGTCAGTACGAGCGCAAGACCCCGCTGGCAGGCACCGAAGGAAACATCCCACAAGAGCAAACAAAGACACCCTCAAACCGCAGCTCCATTTCCCACAACGCCAGCGACACCACACCGGACAAAACCAGCGTGTTCGCCCACCCGGTGGAATGCTACGTGTCCAATATCGACGACAAGGACAAGCTCAAGTCCATGCCGTTGAAGATCGGCGATCACACCGCCACCTACTGGACGTTCTTCAAGAAGATCGAATACCTGCAGGACAACAAGGGCCTGATCTACTGGGGCAGGATCAAAGAAATCAAGGACTACACCAGCAGCTTTCGCATCGACTTCGAAAAGAAGGTGTGGCTCGACAAGAAGCCCTACTCGGTCAATGTCTACCTGAGCAAGAAACTCATCGAGAACTACCGCAAGCGCAAGGCGTTCCTGGAGCAGATCAAGGCGGCGGTGGACAGTGAGCGGGCGTTGTACTGCTTCTTCTATGGGGTGACGCCGGAACTGAAACAGGTGCCGAGCAAGAAAAACCCCGAGCAGACGTTCGGGGTGTTCAGCGCGAATATCGAGAACCTGGATCACCTGATCATTCGGGAGGCGCCGGGGGTGGAATAGTGCGCATCAGCGGCAGGACGCTTTGTATGCCCGATAGATTTCGCGTGTTTGTTGAGCCTTGGCGACACCTACGCCCCCGAAGGCTACCAACCAGTGGATCAGCATTTCCTCATCAGGAAACACATAGGTGTTTTGCCCTTTGAATCCTCTGGGTGTTCGATTGATTCCTGCGTCGTAGCGCAATGGACTCCAAGGCTGCGTTACAAAATCAAAATCCTCGGCATCCCATTTAAAGAACCGCAGTACTTCATTAAGGGTAGTCTGGCCACTGCGATCGCCACGTTGGACGAGGCAATAGGCTTGATCAGCCAACATCTGCTCCAGCACCTGAGGATCGACCCAATCCAGCACTGCGCATTTCAACGCATTATCTAGAATACCGGCCGTCCAACGCTCGAAAAACATCTGGAAAAATCGTTCGCTATCAGCTTTTTTCATATCGAAAAAGAGCATGCAGTAACGGGTTTTAAGATGCATAACCACTACCACATGCTTGCGTTTAACTGTCGCAGCATGCACCAGCCACTGATGGGGGTCGCTGTGAAGATCATAGCTCTCGACAGGCAGAGCAGGCCGTAGAACGGGTGTATGCTTTTTGCCTTTGTGTACTCGGCTGAAAAACTCACAGGCAGCTTGTGAGCAATTGAACGTCAGCATTGCAGTTGCTCCTTCATTTTACTTCCCACGCCAGCAACGAACCGTCCAGGTTTGTGATGAAGGGATATCCACCCATTCAATGTCATAAGGTTGTCGAGCGGCATACCTAATCGCATCCAGCGCCTCTCCAGTGAGAACTGCCAACTCGGAATCCGTCGGCAAGTCACGCGTGACCATCACAGCCAGGCCACTGAGTCGGTTCTTCAAATGCAGCTTTTTTGTACCTGTCATCGCCATCGTCTGGCAAATAGACTACTGCCAGGGCGCAGGAAATCGAACAAGGCCATGTCATAAAAAACCAGTTGATGAGCGGTCAAAACAACTGTACAAAAACACAGTATAGTTTGTCCTCCCCCGTCAAACCCTGGAGATACCCCATGTCCTCTCTGGCAATGAGCTCTTTCGTAGAACAGCAGATCGTCCTGCATCAATTCACCGCCAAGCACAGCGTACAGGCGCGCGCGATGCTGGGCTGGAGCCGGGAACGCCTGGCACACCAGGCTGGCGTGGCGGTTGAAGCCGTTCAGCAGTTTGAATGTCAATGCGACGTGGATGACGAAACCCGCCTGGCCCTGGCCTTTCGGCTGGAAGCTGAAGGCCTGGTGTTTTTCCCGGGGTTTGCGCCGGGGTGGGGGATGAGTACACGCCGCTTTGACACCGCCACAACCGAACACGCAGCGCAAGGGATCATCTCTCGCTTGATCGGCGCAACTTCGTCATCACTTGACTCACCCACTGCTCAAGCCAATGGTGCATAGCGGCCAGCCGTACCACCTTGCTGGCCAGCGCCTGGACGGGGTCCCATGCACTCCCCTCTCAACCGCGAAACGTCAGGCCTGCAGTTGCAATGCCTGACACGTCATTTGCGGCGTCAGAGCACCGGCTTGATTTGAGCACGGGCTGCCTGCTCATACCCATGGGCCACGGCCAGCAAGGTGGGTTCGGACCACTGGGTCCCGAAAAAATAGGCACTGGTTGGTAGCCCATTCTCATCCTTACCCGCAGGGACAGCGATGCCTGGGTAGCCGGCTGCTGCTGCCCCAAAATAGTCGTTAGTCTCAAAATCCGACACCATGGCGTCCAGACCCTCCGATTTGATCGGGTCGTCAATGGTAGCGCGAAAGTCTCGGATGAGCTCATCCCAAAAGGGTTTGCTCTGCTCAGGCGTCATGGTTTGGGCATTGATTTGGTTGAGGACTGTCTGGTGATCCACCTCCGCGCCATCACGTTTAATGTTGAACAGGGTCAGATCAGGCAGTGAATCGACTGGCAACCCTGAACGCTTGCCCACATAAGTATTCAATTCATTCTTTACGTCCGAGAACAACAAATCTACCCAACGCGAATCATCGGCCAGGCGCATCTCGACCGGCACTACTTCCGCGCCTTGCTCACGAAGCACGGCAAGTATCCGGCGGAATGACGCACTGTCCTTAGTGGGTGTGGGTTCGCCAGTTTCAGAAAACGTTGCGGGATAGCCGATACGCTTGCCTTTCAACGCGCCTGGAACCAGTAATTTCGTGTAATCGATACCTTGGGGCGCTCCCTGGCTCGCCGGATCCTTGGGATCGCTGCCCGACATGGCATTGAGCATCAGCGCCACATCAAATACCGAACGCGCCATCGGGCCAGGAGTGTCCTGGTGGTGACTTGCAGGAATAATTCCATTACGGTCCAGCAAGCCAACGCTGGGCTTGAGCCCGACAACCCCATTGCGCGCTGCTGGCACAATAATCGAACCACTGGTTTCAGTTCCCACCGCCAAGGGCGCCAACCCCGCCGCAACGGCGACGGCAGACCCGGAACTGGAACCCCCGACGTCGGCATCCGCACCATGTGGGTTACGGGTTTGTCCCCCCCTGCTGCTCCAGCCATCAGGACCACCACGAAACCCTGCCAGTTCGGTCATATTGGTTTT
The DNA here is from genome assembly GCF_059133265.1 of Pseudomonas sp. FBCC-B1565. NCBI lineage: Bacteria > Pseudomonadati > Pseudomonadota > Gammaproteobacteria > Pseudomonadales > Pseudomonadaceae > Pseudomonas > Pseudomonas sp. FBCC-B1565. The sequence continues at coordinate 1,459,381 of NZ_CP101438.1, read as the reverse complement.
ACCGAGGATCACCGCGCCCTGCTTGATCAGGTAGTCGACCAATGGGGCGTTCTTGCCGACAGGTGCCCCCACCAGGCCAAAAGCACCTGCACTGGTTTGCATGCCTTCAGTTTCGATGGTGTCCTTGAGCAAAACAGGAATGCCATGCAGGAGGCCACGCACGTTGCCGCTGGCTCGTTCACGGTCCAGTTCGCGTGCGGTTTCAAGTGCCTTGGGGTTGAGTTCGATGATGGACTTCAGTTTCGGGTCGACCCTGCGAATCCGCTCATGCAGGTACGTGACCAAGTCGGCTGAACCGAACCTGCCTTGGGCCATTTGCGCGCCAAGCTCATTGACATTGAGGTATTCGGTCCCCGGAGGGACTGCCTTTGAAACAACAGGTGAGTGGCCGTCTGCAAAAGACTGAACAAACTGCCGGACGATGGAGCCCATTCCATATGCGATACCGATCATAAAACCTCTCGAGGAGTAAGAAATGACGAAGGACCAACGTTGATCCGTGGGCCAGTCTAAAAACTCTTCTCCTGCCGGACAGCGCGACGCGTGCGGTTCACTGTGTGGGATAGTTCAACGCAACGGGTAGCCTTCCAAGGGGTCCATCAAACGACGGGAGCTTCGATACTCGCACACCATGGCCACCAACCACTCCTTCGCCCATCGTGCGCCGTAGAACCAAAGTGTCGCGCCATCCTCGAGCGGCTCACCCAGCCCCGGGTAACCACTCCAGCAAGCCCCATGGAAGGCGGTACTGCGGCTGTCGGATACCAAGGCATCCAGTCGATACTCATGCACAAGCTCATCGATTTCATTGCGAACATGCAGGGTGTCGATACGGTGCGCATGCACCGGTACCAGTACGGCGCCGGACCGAAGCAGGATGTCCAGCGCTTTCAGGAAGGAGGTGCGGTGCTCAATCAACTGATGTTCATGCCCCTCCACAAACCGCTCGGCAAATCCCAGGCGCCTGCCCTGCAACGCACTGGCGGCGGTAAAGGTCGTGTTGTTCTGCACCAGGGGCACTTCCACCATCACCGGCCCCGAGGGTTCAATACCACTCAATGCGATCAATGACAGCGACGGGTCACGCGAGGGTTTTAGAGGGAGTCCCGGGGCGTCATACCCCGGGACCGGGACGCTTTTCCCCAAGGCGCCATGAGCTTGGGGATCAGCACCGAAAGCGATACCACGCGAGCTTGTATGCTCTTGGGCTATCGTTGCCTGGCCAGACGAATCAGTGAGCGCAGACACCCGCTGCCCTGTCGGACAAGGCAACCCCGCCTGCCAATATTTCTTGCACGTGCTCTCCATAAAAGACGTCCCCCGACACATAAATTTTCGGGGATCATCGCACCGTTGCCTGGCGCCTGTCGCAGCTCTGAAACAGCTTGAAAACTCCTTTTTCCATAGCCTCCTCCGTCAGCCTGCGAGGTGTTCCTGCGCACCCTGGGCTTCCACCTCCAGCCACCACGCAACCCCACGCTCAGGCTGATTCAAGCTGAACGCCTGCCCCATCTGCGGCGTAGTGATGGACACGTTGCGCTCCCAGGCCAGGGCCATGATGCGGTCGAACGGCTCGTGCCAGGCATGGAACGCCAGGTCGAAAGTGCCGTTGTGAATCGGCAGCAACCAGCGGCCCTTGAGGTCGATATGCGCTTGCAGGGTTTGCTCTGGCTGCATATGCACGTGAGGCCAATCGACGTTGTAAGCACCTGTTTCCATCAGCGTCAGATCGAACGGACCGTACTGCTCGCCGATGCGTTTAAAACCGTCGAAGTAACCTGTGTCACCGCTGAAGAAAATTCGCCGAGGACCATCGATCATCACCCAGGAACACCACAGGGTCTGGTTCGCATCAAATAGGCCACGCCCGGAAAAATGTTGCGCAGGGGTGGCGACAAACCGAATGCCATCCACTTCGGTGCCCTGCCACCAATCCAGTTGGCGTACCTTGCTGGAATCCACGCCCCACTTGACCAGGATGTCGCCCACGCCCAGCGGCGCAAGAAAATAACGGACCTTGTCGGCCAATTGGACGACAGCTTTGCGGTCCAGGTGGTCGTAGTGGTTGTGGGAAAGAATCACCGCCTCCAGGGGCGGCAACTCTTCAAGGCTGATCGGTGGCTGATGGAAGCGCTTGGGGCCGGCCCAACTGAACGGTGAGGCGCGCTCGGCAAATACCGGGTCGGTTACCCAGAATTTACCGCGCATTTTCAGCAACACGGTGGAATGTCCAAGGCGGAACACGCTGTGATCCGGGGCCGCCAGCAATTGCTCGCGAGTCAGTGGTTGTACCGGGATCTGCCCCACCGGCCGCGTGCTGCGTGGTTTGTTGAACAACATGTTCCAGAAAATGCGCAAGGTTTTGCCGAAGCCACCGTGCTGCACGGGGGTGTCGTTGCTGAAGTGCCCTTGGCCTTGCTTGGGCGCTGCTGGCGAAGAATCGACGCGGGACGAGATCGTGGCCATTTCCGGGTGACTCCTACGGATCGCTTATAAATTACACTGCACAGTGTAGTTTCAAGATTGCAACAAAATCCGGAGCAAGTAAACTACCGAGTGTAATTTTCCTCCAAGAGCCGAGCGCCACCCATGACTGCACCTCAACGCCTCACCGACCGTAAACGCGAAGCCATTGTGGCTGCGGCCATCGCCGAGTTTCGCGAAAACGGTTTCGAGGTCACCAGCATGGACAAGATTGCCGCCACCGCCGGCGTATCCAAGCGCACCGTGTACAACCACTTCCCCAGCAAAGAAGAACTGTTCGCTGAAATTCTTCATCAACTCTGGGCCAGCAGCGTCGCCCAACTTGACGTCAGCTACACCAGCGACCGCCCGTTGCGCGAACAACTGCGCGGGTTGCTGGAGGCGAAGATGAAGATGATGTCGGACACCAATTTCCTCGACCTCGCTCGCGTCGCCATCGCCGCCACCATCCATTCGCCGGAGCGTGCGCAAGACATGGTCACCCGCCTGAGCCAGCGCGAAGAAGGCTTCACCCAATGGGTTCGCGCCGCCCAGGCAGATGGCCGGCTCAACTGCTCCGACCCCGGCTTCGCCGCCCACCAGATCCAGAGCCTGCTCAAGGCCTTCGCCTTCTGGCCACAAATCACTCTCGGCCAACCCACCCTGGATGCAGCCCACCAGGCCAGTGTGATCGAGTCGGCCATCGACCTGTTCCTCGCCGGCTACGAAGTCACCGCCCCCCGCCAGCCGTAAAAAACCTGTTGTGTGCGCGACATTCCAGGTCGTTTTTGACGCATTCACCCTCTGTTTTGCGCAAATGGCCTGGAAGGACACTGATTATTCCCACATGAATAACTGACAATATTCACAGTCGTTATCCGATCAACGGTTGATCCAGCGAACGCGCGCCACCGTATCTGTAAAAAAACAGCTGCCCCAGGAATTTATGGAAAACAGACAAGGCAAAGGGCTTTCATTTGCCAAGCGTATCTACAAGCCAAGGATCATCGGCCTTGCCATCGGTTGCATCAGTGTCAGCGGCGCCCTTTACCCCCTCGCCATGCCAGGCTGGGTGTGGGCACTCCTGCTGTTCAACGGGTTTGCCTGGGCGCATGTGGCGTATCAACTGTCGACCCGCTCGCAATACCCCTACCAGGCCGAACAACGCAACCTGCTGTATGACTCGCTGCTCGGCGGCTTCTGGGCCGCTGCCACGCAGTTCACGCCACTGACGGCAGTGACCATCCTGTCGATGATGACCATGAATAACGTGGCCGCCGGCGGCAAGCGCCTGTTCCTGCGTGGCCTGTGCGCACAAGGGCTCGGAATCGGCGTAGCCGGGGCGCTGTTCGGTATCCGGTTCAACCCTGATGTCAGCCTGCTGCAGGTCTACACCTGCCTGCCGATGCTGACGCTCTATCCCATGGCCATCGGCATGGTCTGCTATCAACTGGCAATCAAACTGTCCGAACACAAGCGCGCCCTGAGCGCCCTGAGCCGCACCGACAGCCTCACCGGGCTGCTCAATCACGGTTCCTGGAAGGACCTGCTGCACCTCAAGTTCCACAAGTGCCAGCAACAGCAAAGCCACGCCACCATTGCCTTGATCGACATCGACCACTTCAAGCAGATCAACGACACCCACGGCCATATTGTCGGCGATGCGGTACTGCGGCAGTTGAGCCTGGAGTTGCGGCGCAACCTGCGGGAAAACGACCTGGCCGGACGTTACGGGGGCGATGAGTTCTGTGTGATTCTTCCGCAAATGCCGCTGGAACAGGCCGCCCGGATCATGGAGCGCATGCGCGAAACCTTCAGCAATTACCGCAACCCGCAGATCCCCGAATTGCGGGTCAGCCTGAGCATCGGCCTGGCCGACTTCCAACCCTTCTTTAGCGATGCCGCGATGTGGCTGAATGCAGCGGATCGCGCGCTGTACGCCGCCAAGGACACCGGGCGCAACCGGGTCAATGTCAGCGACAAAGTGATCGCCCATTCCGCCTAAAGTCGTCCTACGACTACTCGTCCGAATCTTCCAGCCTGCCAGCCAGAAGAAAGCATAATGCCACCACTGGTCGCCTACCCAAAAAAGGTCCTCCCTCAAGGGCGAACTTCCTGCCAGGCTGATCACTCTGAACCCGTTGTCCCACCCCCTCTGTCAGCACAAGGAAGCTGGCAATGAGCAAGTCAACCGTAGGGCATATACCTTACGGGGGCAGGCGCATATCCAAGGAAACTCCAGAGTCTGCTTGCCCGAGCACCGCACATGCTATTCAACACGCATAAAAGAACGATCAACACCCTGCAACACACCGTCGCCCTACAGGCCAGCCTGCTGGACGCTATCGAGCGCTCCATGGCGGTGATCGAATTCGACCTGTCCGGCAATGTGCTGCGGGCCAATGCCAATTTCCTCCAGACCATGGGCTACCGCGCCGAGCAGGTCGAGGGCCAGCCCCATCGAATGTTCTGTACCCCGGCCTACACCCGCAGCCCTGAGTACAACCAGCTGTGGTCAAATCTGCGCAATGGCCACTCCCAGTCAGGCACCTTTGAACGGGTAGCCGGCGATGGTCAGTCGGTGTGGCTGGAAGCCAGCTACAACCCGGTGCGTGATGACGCGGGCCAGGTGACCAAAGTGGTGAAGTACGCGATGGATGTGACCCCGCGCCTGCAAGCCGAAAGCGAAGCCAATGCCAAACTGGACGCCATCGGTCGTGCCATGGCGGTGATCGAGTTCAACCTCGACGGCACCATCATCACCGCCAACGCCAACTTTTTGCAGCGCATGGGTTATACCCTGGCGCAGATCCAGGGCCAGCATCACCGAATGTTCTGCAGCGCGGCGCTGGCCAACAGCCCAACCTACAGCGACTTCTGGAAACGCCTGAACCAGGGAGAACTGTTCAGCGGCCAGTTCGAGCGGGTGGATAAAAACGGCCAGGTCGTGTGGCTCGAAGCCAACTACAACCCGGTGTACGACGCCAGCGGGCGGCTGTGCAAAGTGGTGAAGTTCGCCACGGACATCACCGCCCGTGTGCAACAGCATGCGGCGGACGCGCAGAGTGCGGCCCAGGCCTATCACCTGTCCCTGAGCACCCAGGACATGGCAGAGAAAGGTGCCGAGGTGATCCAGAAAACCGCCAATGGCATGCGCGAAATTTCTGCGGACATCGACGATTCCTCACAACTGATCGCCAAGCTCGGTGATCGCTCGCAACAGATCACTGCCATCGTTAACACCATTCGCGGTATCGCCGACCAGACCAACCTGCTGGCCCTCAACGCCGCCATCGAGGCAGCACGTGCGGGCGAACAAGGCCGTGGTTTCGCCGTGGTGGCCGACGAAGTCCGGCAACTGGCGGCACGCACCAGCGGCTCCACCACGGAGATTTCCAGCATGATCGCGATGATTCAGGCTGAAACCCGACAAGCCATCGACAGCATGGACGCCACCCGCGACCGTGCTGCCCAAGGGGTTGAAATGGCCAACCAGGCCGGCACGGTGATCCTGCAGATTCGCCAAGGCACCAGTGAAGCGGTGCAGGCGGTGAGTGCGTTCGCCAACGAGCGGGGCGGCAACTGACCCGATCTTCATACGGAGTGCCGGGGGCTCGGTCTATAGTGCTGGTTGTTCTTCAAGCATGAGATCCGAGCCCGCCATGACCCCAGAAAAGCCCGAAGCCACCCCCGTCGACCACCTGCGCTTCCACCGCCCCCACGCCCACCTGGCACCGACCTTCGGCAACGACACCTTTGCCCTCAAGGCCGAAGCCTTCGCACGCTTCTTCGGTACGCCGACCTTCCTCGGCGCACAAACCGCCATCGTGGTGTTGTGGGTGGTACTGAACATGACCGGCATCACGCATTTCGACGTGTACCCGTTCATCCTGCTCAACCTGGCGTTCAGCCTGCAATCGGCCTACGCCGCGCCCCTGATCCTGCTGGCCCAGACCCGCCAGGCCGCCCGCGACAAGGCGCAGTCCGACGCGGATGCGCAGCACCGCGAAGCCCTGGCGATTGCCAACACCGAGCGCCAGGCCCAGGCGGCGCAGACCACCAAGCAGTTGCTGGAACTGCTGGAACAGAACACCCGGCTCACGGAAATGACCAAACAACTGACTGAGCACATTGAAAGCCTGACCTGCGAAATGCATGAGCACTTTGTGCGAAAAACCTAAGGCAGTCGCACATGCCGTCCCAGCTCATCGAATAGGGTCACCACCGAGCGCAACGCTCGGCAGTCCGGGCGCGTGAGCAACCACAACGCGGTGTCATGCCCTGCCAACGCAGGGCCCAGCGATTGCAGGCCGTCGCCCAATAGAAAGTCCGGCAAGGCCGCCACGCCCAAACCGGCCCGTACCAGTTCGGTGACCGATAACATGCTGTTGCAGCGATAACTGGGGCGCACACCGGGCAGCTGCTCGCGACGCCAGGCGACCGTGGGGTGGTCGGGCAGGAAGTCATCCGGGGCGACCCAAGGCAGGTCGGCCAACTCACGGCCCGCGTGCTGACGGGCAAAATCCGCGCTGGCGCACACCTGATAAGCCACATTGCCCAGGCGTCGACCCACCAGATGCTCCGGGGGCGTGCGGGTCAGGCGCAGGGCGATATCCGCGTCACGGCGGCTGAGGTTGGCGAAGTCATTCGAGGTACTCAGCTCCAGGGTCAGTGCCGGGTAGTGCGGCATGAACTGCGCCAGGGCCGGCAACAGCAAACCTTGCAACACGGAGTCGGTACAGGTCAGGCGCACCGTACCGCTGATCACCTCACCGCCCTGCTCCACACCAATGCGCGCTGCTTCCAGGGCCTGTTCGGCACGCTCGGCCTGTTGCGCCAGGTTGCTCGCCAGGCTGGTGGGCAGGTAGCCGGCACGGCTTTTTTCAAACAACGTCTGGCCCAGCGCCGCCTCCAGGCGTCGCACCGCGCGGAACACCGTAGACACATCCACCCGCAATAACGCCGCCGCCCGTGCGAGCGTGCCGCCACGCACCAGGGCGAGGATCAGCGATAAATCAGGGTAATCCAGTGAATAGTGCGTAGCTGCATTGAGCATGTGGGTAAACGCCAATATTGATTGCGCGAACGCCAATCTATAGTGCGCCCCAGGACACCACAAGCCATGGGATGTACAGGATGAAAACCACACCGCTGCACCTCGCCCTGATCGGCGATTACAACCCCGCTGTCATCGCCCACCAAGCCATCCCCGTGGCCGTGCAACAGGCCGCCGAAATCATGGGGCTGAGCGTCCATGTCCAGTGGCTCGACACCGCTGCCCTGCCCCAGTCACTCCACGCTTACGATGGTTTCTGGTGCGTCCCCGCCAGCCCCTACCGCGACACCGATGGCGCACTGCGGGCGATCCGTTTTGCCCGCGAGCAACGCCGACCTTTCCTCGGCACCTGCGGCGGTTTTCAGCACGCGGTGCTGGAATATGCGCGCAACGTGCTGGGCTGGAAGGATGCCGAGCACGGCGAACTCGCGCCGCACGCCAAGCGCGCCGTGATCGCGCCACTGAGCTGTGCGCTGGTGGAAGCCACCGACACCGTGCGCCTGGTGCCGTACACGCGCATCGCCGAGGCCTACGACACCCTTGATCTGCAGGAGGGCTATCGTTGCCGCTACGGTGTGAACCCCGAGTTTCTCGATGCCCTGCTGGAAGGCAACCTGATCCCCAGCGGCCATGACTCGGCAGGCGATCTGCGGGCCGTGGAATTGCTCGACCACCCGTTCTTCGTCGCCACGCTGTTCCAACCCGAACGCGCTGCGCTAAAGGGTATTACGCCGCCCTTGGCAATTGCCTTGCTCAAGGCTTGCCAGGCAGTGTCGGCATGATCGCCCGCACACCCGCCCCGCCCTACTACGCGGTGATTTTCAGTTCACTGCGCACCGAGGGCGACCAGGGTTACGGCCAGGCCGCCAACCGCATGCTCGAACTGGCGCGCGGACAACCGGGATTTCTCGGCGTGGAATCAGCACGGGAAGACGGGTTGGGCATTACCGTGTCGTATTGGGACAGTGAGGCGGCGATCCTGGCCTGGAAGCAGCAGGCCGAGCACCGGGCGGTACGCGAACAGGGGCGCACCACTTGGTACTCGGCGTTCCAGACACGGGTGTGCAAAGTCGAACGGGCTTACAGCTTCGAGGCGAGCTAGCTCACCAGGCTGCGCAACGCACTGATCTGCGGAATCTCCACCCGCCGCATATACACCCGCAACGGCTCGGTGATGTTGATACGGTCGTCGATGTTCTGGTCCAGCAGCAACTGGATGCGCTCGCGGGACAGGGTCATGGTCTGTTCCGGGGCCGGCAGCCAGACGAATTCGGCAGTGGGAATGATGCCGTCATCGGCCACGTCCATGCCGAAGGAGTCTTCGCTGAAACGCACGATGTACTGGCCGGTCTTGCGGTTGAGGCCAACAAACCCGTGGAGTTGGTCGGCGGCCTGGCAGATAAGCTCGGAGGTGATGCGCATGGTAAACCTCACTGAAAAGTCCCACAGGGACTGGAAAGATGGTTTACACGCGTGGCACAAAGTACCGCCCTCTAACGGAGCAGCTTCGGGCAAGAGTACTGCAATGCCTGCAAAAAAAACTCAGAAAATTGAGGCGTGAGCACGTTAATGTCGGTTTGGTGATAGCGCCTTTCGCAATCAATTGTTAAAAAGGAGGCCTTCTCAAAGCTACCTCCACGAAAGGACTTCGCATATGCCTGTCACGTTTACCAAGAGTGCCTTGCTGCTCGCCCTGATGCTCGGCCTTGGCCAGGCACAGGCTGCCGACCCGATCAGCCCGGCTGAATTGGCAACCAACGAAGGCATTCCGTACCCCGCCGTGATCGCCCACCGTGGCGCTTCCTACGACGCTCCCGAATCCACCGCCGCGGCCTACAAAATTGCCCGCGACCTGGGTGCCGACTACCTGGAAATGGACCTGCAGCGCAGCAAGGACGGCGTGCTGTTCGCCCTGCACGACAACAACCTGCAGCGCACCACCGACGTGGCTACCAAGTTCCCCGACCGCAAGGACGCCCCGGCCAACGAGTTCACCTGGAAAGAGCTGCAAACCCTCGACGCCGGCAGCTGGTTCAACGCCGCCTACCCGGATCGCGCGCGTCCAGGTTTCGTTGGCCTGAAAATCCAGAGCCTGGACGACATCATCAAGATCGCCGAAGGCAACCCGCAGCACAAACCCGGCCTGTACATCGAAACCAAGGAGCCCAAGCAATTCCCGGGCATCGAAGCCGACCTGAAAAACAAGCTGCTGGACAAAGGCTGGCTGAGCTCCGCCGGTTCCAAACTGGGCAAGAGCAACACCGGTGTCGGCCAGGGCAAGGGCCGCGTCGTGCTGCAAACTTTCGAGGTTGCCAGCCTCAAAGAGCTGCAGAAAGAAATGCCCAACACCCCGAAGATCCTGCTGTTGTGGGTGGGTGAAGGCAGCATCGAGCCGAAAAACAAGCAGACGTTCGCTGAGTCCGGCGAAACCACCAAGGCCGCCTACTACGCCAAGCAGGAGCCGAAGGATGCCGCCGAGTTCGAAAAATGGGTCGACGAAGCCAAGAGCCTCGGCGCCATCGGCACCGGCCCATCGGCTGAGCTGACCAACCACGGCGACCAGAGCTATTCGGACCTGGTCAAACCGGAAATGAACAAACTGACCCACGACAAGGGCCTGCTGGTGCATGTCTACACCGTCGATGAGCCGGTGGACTTCGACAAAGTGATGAAGGCCGGCGTTGATGGCATCTTCACCAACCGCGCCGCCGAGCTGCTGAAGTTCTACAAGCGCTGGCCGTCGTCCAGCGTGCAAGACCTGCTGAACGACTATAAGTACTGAGTGGTCAGTGTGCCATTAAGGATGAGTTAAGTTGCGCCGGTTAATCTGGCGCCACTTAAACAGCTCACCGAAGAAGGACACACACCATGAAAACCTTGACCGCTCTGTTCGCCGCTACCGCCCTGACCCTGACCGCCGGCCTGGTCCAGGCGGATGTTCGCCCGGACCACATTGAAGGCCTGCTCAAGTCCGGCGCCGTGATGCCTTTCGAAAAACTCAACGCGGCTGCCCTGGCCAAACATGCAGGCGCCACCATCAATGACACCGAGCTGGACCACAACAACAGTGGTGTGCTGGTCTACGAAGTCGAACTGACCGACACCGCTGGCAAGAAGTTTGAAGTGAAGCTCGACGCCAAGACTGGCGCCGTGCTGGAAGACAAGCTCGATACTTGATTTGAACTAAAAAAAAGCCACCCTTGGGTGGCTTTTTTTTGCCTGATCAGGCGCTAAGACGCGCCGTCACCTCATTCAACTCACTCGACAACCCACGCAGGTCATGGCTCGCCGCTTCGGTGCGCTTCACATTGTCGAGGTTGGCCGTCGCCACCGTGGTGATCTGCGTGATGTTGCGCGAGATGTCCTCGGCCACTGACGTCTGCTCCTCCGCTGCCGTGGCGATCTGGCGGTTCATGTCGCGAATCGCCTCCACCGCCTGAGTGATGTGAGCCAGCATGGCGCCGGCTTGCGTGACCTTCTCCACACTCTCATCGCTACACGACTGGCCGCTCACAATCGCTTCAGCCGCGCCCACCGCACCGGTCTGCACCGCCTCGATAATCCCGTTGATCTCGATGATCGACGCCGCCGTGCGTTGCGCCAGGCTGCGCACCTCATCAGCCACCACCGCAAAGCCCCGTCCTGCTTCGCCTGCGCGCGCGGCCTCAATCGCCGCGTTGAGCGCCAGCAAATTGGTCTGCTCGGCGATGCCGCGAATCACTTCCAGCACTTTGCCGATGCGTACACTGTCGGTTTCCAGGCGGCGGATGATCGTGCCGGTGTTGAGGATTTCGTTGCGCATCTGGCCGATGGTGGCGATGGTGACTCTCATCACCTCACCGCCTTCGCGGGCCGAATGGTCCGCCTCGTCGGCCGCACGGGAAGCACTGGCGGCATGGCGCGCGACTTCCTGGGCGGTAGCGGACATTTCAGTCATGGCCGTGGCCACTTGGTCGGTGCGGTTGAATTGATCGTGGGTGCCCGTGGCCATCTGCCCGGCGATGGCGTTCAACTCGCCGCTGGCGCCGACCAGGTCGGTAGCGCTGCGCTGCAAGCGGCTGAAGGTTTCGGCAAGAAAGTCGCGCAAGGTATTGGCGGCGGCGGCCAAGTGACCCAACTCATCCTGGCGACGGCTGGCTACGCGCTCGGCGAACCGACCGTGGCTCAGTTGCGTCACGTAGTCGATCAGGCTGCGGATCGGCAGGATCAGGTTGCGGTTGATCAACCACAGGCTGAACAAGCCGATCAGCACACCGGACAGCAACATGATCGCCAACCCCACCAGCACGGTGCGCTCGGCGTAGGCACTGATGGCCTTGGATTGCTGGCTGCCTTGTTCACGCAGGTCACTGACCAGCGCACTCATCTGCTCACTGGCGGCGCGGTCTACGCCCTTCACCGCCGTATCGCCCGCGGTGGCATCGCCCCCTGCTGCCACATAGGCATCACGGCCCTTTTGGTAAGCCACACCGAGTTGCTGGTGCGCCTGGCGCAGGGTTTCGATGCGTCGACTCAGGCTCGGATCGCTGCCGGTCTGGGTGACCAGCCGAGTGAGAATGCCCTGCACATCGCGCTGGCGCTCCTGGAACTGGCCCCAGTATTTCTCCATGTCCTGAGGCTGCTTGCCGCGCAACAGGACGTTTTTCCATTCCTGCACCTGCACCTTGAATTGCAGGTTGGCCTCGTCAATCAGTTGCGAGGTCAGTAATGGCCCATCGATCAAACTGCGATAACTCTGCACCCCATTGGACAGGAAGTTGAAACAGGCCAGGGCGATCAACAGCATCGCCAACAGGCTGCCACCGAGCAGCGACAGGATTTGTGCTCTCAAGGAGGTTCGCAAAACATTCATCGGGGAAAAGCCTCGATACAAGGAAGTGGTGCATACACACGGAGACTTCCCTGTCATCAAAAGCACCGCCGATCCACAGCGGTTCTTAACACCTTGAATCGGCCGGGCCAGAGGCCTCTTGAACAGTTCCTGACAGGTGGTCAAATAAATGTCACCGCAACGAAATAAATCCAAAATCGTCACAAAACTGTCAAATTCCCTTGCAATGATTCGCGCATGCGAACCTGTGAAATCTCCTACAGGCGCTTTCCCTGCGAGCCCTCATGAACCACAGCATCGACCACAGCCACCAGGATTCCGACCTGTTCGGCTTGCTTTACGGTTTCCGTTTTCGCCCCGGTGAAAAGGGCGAGCAGATCGATTCGGCCACGGCCCTCCAGGCCTTGCGCCAACCGGCCGACCCGGACGAGTTTTTGTGGTTGCACCTGAACCTGGCTCATGCGGCGTGCGAGCGCTGGATGCAGGCGCATCTGGACTTGCCGGAAGAGTTCTTCGAAGCCCTGCATGAAGGCTCGCGCTCCACGCGTATCGAGCATGTTGACTCGGCCTTGCTGGCGGTGGTCAACGACGTGGTGTTCAACTTCAGCAGCATGGTCTCGTCGGATATTTCCACGCTATGGGTGTGCGCCCGCAGCCGCCTGCTGATCAGCGCACGCCTGCAACCGCTGCACTCGGTGGACAAGCTGCGCTCATCGGTGAAGGCCGGTGAAAGCTTTCGCTCACCGCTGGCCTTGCTTGTGCACCTGCTGCGTGACCAGGGTGAAGTGCTGACGCAGATCGTGCGCAAGACCAGCATCAGCGTCGACCATATCGAAGACCAGTTGCTGTCCTCACGCCTGTCCACCAACCGTGCCGAACTCGGTGCCGCACGCCGAGTGCTGGTGCGCCTGCAACGCTTGCTGGCGCTGGAGCCGGGCTCGCTGCTGCGCCTGCTCAACCGCCCGCCGCAGTGGCTGCAAAAGGAAGACGTGAAGGAGTTGCGCAAATCCACCGAAGAGTTTGCGCTGATCATCAACGACCTGATGGCCCTGGGCGAACGCATCAAGCTGTTGCAGGAAGAGATCGCCGCCAACCTCAACGAGCAAAGCAACCGCACGCTGTTTACCCTCACCGTGGTGACGGTGCTGGCGTTGCCGATCAACATCATCGCCGGTTTTTTCGGCATGAACGTGGGGGGTGTGCCGCTTTCCCAAGACCCGGAAGGCTTCTGGATCCTGGTGGCGTTGGTGGCAACGTTTACCTTGATTGCCGGGCGGTGGGCCTTCAGGAAGCGCAAAGACTACTGAGCTGCAACACCGTTGAACATGTGGGAGGGGGCTTGCCCCCTCCCACATAGGTTCTGCGGCGTATACAGGATCAGCGGCTATCCCAATTCCATCAAACACTGACCTATGGCAGCATCTCTGTAACATTCTGCAATGACTATGAACGACATCCTCCCCACACTGGATGCCCCGGCATGGCCACCCCTTCCCTGACTGCCTCCACCCACGCCTCACCCGCTGCCCCCAAACCCAGGCTGGACAAGAAACCCAGCCTGGTGACAGTGATCATCTTCTTCGCCGTGCTCGCCATGGGCCTGTTGTTCACCGCCTACAGCCTGATGCACGACATGCACGAAATGGGCGCCCAACTCACCACCTGGACGCCATTTCTGCTGCTGGGCGTGGCGCTGTTGATCGCCCTGGGTTTCGAGTTCGTCAACGGTTTCCACGACACCGCCAACGCCGTGGCGACAGTGATCTACACCAACTCGCTGCCGCCGCATTTTGCGGTGGTGTGGTCGGGCTTTTTCAACTTTCTTGGCGTGCTGCTCTCCAGCGGCGCGGTGGCGTTCGGCATCATTGCGTTGCTACCGGTCGAGTTGATTTTGCAGGTGGGTTCGTCGGCCGGTTTCGCGATGATCTTCGCCCTGCTGATCGCCGCGATCCTGTGGAACCTTGGCACCTGGTGGCTGGGCTTGCCGGCGTCGTCGTCCCACACGCTGATCGGTTCGATCATCGGCGTGGGCGTGGCGAATGCCTTGATGCACGGGCGTGACGGCACCAGCGGTGTGGACTGGAGCCAGGCGATCAAGATTGGCTACGCCTTGCTGCTGTCGCCGCTGATCGGCTTTGCCTTTGCGGCGATGCTGTTGCTGGCCCTGCGCGCCTTCGTCAAGAACCGCGCGCTGTACAAGGCGCCAAAAGGCGATACCCCGCCGCCGTGGTGGATCCGCGGCATGCTGATCGCCACCTGCACCGGCGTGTCCTTTGCCCACGGCTCCAACGATGGGCAAAAAGGCATGGGCCTGATCATGCTGATCCTGGTGGGCACCTTGCCGATGGCCTACGCACTGAACCGCACCATGCCGGCTGAGCAGTCATTGCAGTTCGCCGCCGTAGCCGAAGTCACCCAAGTCGCCCTGGTGAAAAGTGCACCGCAAGCATTGACCGGTGACCCACGACCGATCCTCTCCACTTACGTGCGCACCAAGGAAGCCACCCCGCAACTGGTCCCCGCCCTCGCAGCCCTGGCCGGGCAGATCGGTGATGAGGTGAAAGGCTACGGTTCCCTGGCCAAAGTGCCTGCCGAAGCCGTCGGCAACGTGCGCAACGACATGTACCTGACCAGCGAAACCATTCGCCTGATGGACAAGGGCAAGGTCGGCAACTTCGACGCCGACACCCAAGGGAAGCTGCAACTGTTCAAGCAACAGATCGACAATTCCACGCGCTTCATTCCGCTGTGGGTGAAGATCGCCGTGGCCATCGCACTCGGCCTGGGCACCATGGTCGGCTGGAAGCGCATCGTGGTGACCGTGGGCGAGAAGATCGGCAAGACCCACCTGACCTACGCCCAGGGCGCCTCGGCGGAAATGGTAGCGATGCTGACCATCGGCGCGGCGGACATGTATGGGTTGCCGGTGTCGACCACCCATGTGCTGTCGTCGGGTGTGGCGGGGACCATGGTGGCAAACGGGGGCGGGTTGCAGATGCGCACGATCCGCAATCTGGCGATGGCGTGGGTGCTGACGTTGCCGGCGGCGATTCTGCTGTCGGGTAGCCTCTACTGGCTGTTCACCCAACTCTTCTGACACAACAGTGATTGAACATGTGGGAGGGGGCTTGCCCCCTCCCACAGTTTTATCCTGCGAACAGCCCCGACATCAGCTTCAACCGCTTCTTGTACACCCGCCGCGCCTCCAACGCCTCTTCCAGCGTCACTGCCACAAACCCCGCCCGCTGGTTCGGTTGCATCTGCCCGATCAAATCCAGGTCGGCACTGATCACCGTGCCGATCATCGCGTAGCCACCACCCGACACCGCGTCCCGGTGCAACACAATCGGCTCCAACCCGGCCGGCACCTGGATCGAACCAATCGGGTAGCAACTGTCGACGATGTTCGACGGATCCGACCCCGCGCCAAACGGCTGCTCCCGTGGCTGGAAGCTCAACGCACTGCCGCCCTTGAAGCGATAGCCGATGCGGTCGGCTTCGGAACCCACGGTCCAGGGCTCGGCGAAAAAGCTGCTTTTTGCCGCGTCCGTTAGGCGCTCGTAATACAGCCCCGGCACCACGCGCAGGGTGACATCCCCGCCCACCGAACGGCGCAACGCCATCGGCAAACTGTTGCCCGCACGCCCCGTGCCACTGGCTTCACCGATGGGCAACTCGTCGCCTTCCTGCAAGCGCCGACCGTGAAAGCCGCCCAGCGCGCCGAGGGTGTAGGTGGCGCGGCTACCGAGCACCAGCGGCACATCGATGCCACCGGCCACCGCGAGGTAAGTCCGCGCCCCCGCCTTGGGAAACTCAAAGCGCAACACCTGCCCGGCACGCACCTGGAATGCCGTGTCTTGGTGCACCACTTCACCGTCCAGGCGCGGCGACATCAAGGCACCACTGAGGGCCACCAGCGCATCCTGTTGGAATTCCAGTTCGGGGCCGATCAGCGTGCACTCCAGGCCCGCTGCGCCCACCGGGTTGCCCACCAGATGGTTGGCCGCGCTCAGCGCGTATTGATCCAGCGCGCCCGACGGCGGGATGCCCAGGTGGTAGTAACCTTCGCGGCCAAGGTCCTGCACGGAGGTGGCGAGGCCGGGTTTGAGGACCTTGATCATGCCAGCGCCTCCTGCAGGGTTTTCGGATAGCCAATGGGGTCGGCGAGAAACGCGTCGAGGGAAAATTCCACCGGGCGGATGCGCAGGTCGAAACGTCCTGCATCCACTTGCGCTACTGCCTGATCGTAAGCGTCGCGGTCCATGGGTTTGAACTGCACGATATCGCCGGGGCGGAAGAACACCATGTGCTCCTTGAGGTACGCCAACTGCTGCGCCGGGTCGTAGATCGGCGCCGGGGTCACGCCGAACATCTGGTAACCGCCGGCACCGCGCACCGAGTAGATGCAACCAAAACAGCCGCCATGGCCGAGGGTGAGTTTCGGCGTATCGGTGCGTGGGCGCAGGTACTTGGGCACTTGCAATTGGCGCTCGCGCTCGACCATCTGGAACATGAACGGCAAGCCCGCGACAAACCCGACCATCGACACAAACCACGGCGCACCACTGTGGGCTGCGATAAACGCGTCGACATCAGCCAGGCCATTGATGCGTGCGGCGTACTCCAGGTCGGTGCCGCTGGGGTCCTGGTGGCGGTCGCGAAAACGCATCAGCGTTTCGTGCGTCCACGGGTCGTTGTACAGCACCGGGATTTCGATGATGCGCGTGTGCAGGGTGCGTTCGGCCACGGCCTGGGCTTCGGCGGTCTGCACCGCGTCGAGCAATACGTGAGGGGCAATGCGGTCGGGGTCAAAGCGAATCTGGAACGATGCATTGGCCAGGCACACATCCAGCACGCCTTCCAGCGCCAGGCGTTCCACGGCGCGGGTCACCGCCATGCCTTTGAAAAAGGCCTCCAGGGACATGCTGTCGCTGACCTCGGCAAACAGGTGTTCATCACCGCCAAAGCTGTAGCGGATGGGGGACGTTTCAGCCATGTCTGTTCCTCTTGGAATCGTTGTAGAAAGGCAGGCGAAAAAATAAGGTGATGATTTTTTATTGTGGTGTCTTGACCGTGATGCCCGCTTGGTCCAGCGCTTCGCGGGTGGCTTCCACCAGTTCCAGCGCACCCGGCGTGTCGCTGTGCAGGCAGATGGAATCGAATTCGATAAACAGGTCTTCACCTTCCACGGTGCGCACAAGCCCCGTCTGACAGGCCCGCAGGACGCGTGCCGCCACTGTTGCAGGATCCAGTGCCCGCACATTGCGGGTAAACACGATGGAGCCGGTCAGATCGTACTCACGGTCGGCATAGAACTCCCGCACAACCGGCTGCCCCAGTTCCGTGGCCGCACGCCAGATCACCGAATTGGGCATGCAGTACAGCAGCAAGGTCGGCTCGATGATTTGCAGGTTCTGCACCAGCAGCCGCGCAGCTTCTTCGTCGCGGGCCAGGTGCATGTACAGCGCGCCGTGGGGCTTGATGTGTTGCAGGGTCACGCCCTGGGCGCGGGCGATTTCCCGCAGGGCGCCGAGTTGGTAGAGCATGTCGTCCACCAGCTCTTGAGCCGGGGCGTTGATGTGGCGACGGCCAAAGCCGACCAGGTCGCGGAAGCCCGGATGCGCGCCGATGGCCACGCCCAATTGTTTGGCCCGCTCGACGGTGCGACGCATGGTGCCGGGGTCGCCGGCGTGGAAGCCGGTGGCGATGTTGGCCGAGCTGATATAGGCCATCAGTTCTGCGTCGACGCCATCGCCGATGGTCCAGGGGCCGAAGCCTTCGCCCATGTCCGAGTTGAAATCCACTGCCTGCATCGAAGTCGCTCCGCCTAAGTGATAGAGGAAAAGTAGGCTGCGGCTTGACCCCTTGGGAAGATCTATTATCAGATGACCCATCTTCTGAAAATCAGATAGCCCTATGTTATGGAGAGGCCGATGTCCCTGACCTTGCGCCAAATTCGTTATTTCGTCGCCACCGCCGAGATCGGCCAGATTTCCCAGGCGGCCATCCACCTGAACATATCCCAATCGGCGGTGACTACGGCGATCAAGGAGCTGGAGGGCATGCTCGGCGTGCAGTTATTCGTGCGCTCGGCCCAGGGCATGAACCTCACGGATGCCGGGCGGCATTTTCTCAACCGTGCCTACGTGATCCTGCGCAGTGTCGATGACGCGCTGAACAGCCCGCTGCCCGACTACCGCGCCAGTGGCGTGCTGCGCCTGGCCGCCAGCTACACGGTACTCGGCTACTTCCTGCCGCACCATTTGCAGCGCATGGAGCACTGGCACCCGGACGTGACCATCGAGGTCTTCGAGCAGGAGCGCCAGGCCATCGAACAGGGCTTGCTCGATGGCCAGTTCGACATGGCGGTGGTGCTCACCGCCAACCTCACTCACCCGGCCATCGTTTCGGAAATCCTCTTCAATTCGGAACGCCGCCTGTGGCTGCCCAGCCACCACCCGCTGTGCGAACGCGGCGCCGTGAGCCTGGCCGACGTGGCCCGCGAACCCTACATCCTGCTCACCGTCGACGAGGCCGAACACAGCGCCATGCGCTATTGGGAACAGGCCGGGCAAACGCCCCTGGTGCGGCTGCGCACCAGTTCGGTGGAGGCGGTGCGCAGCATGGTCGCCAACGGCAGCGGCGTGGCGATCCTGTCCGATCTGGTGCATCGGCCCTGGTCCCTGGAAGGCAAGCGTATCGAAACCCTCACCGTCACCGACCCCGTCACGCCGATGAGTGTGGGCCTGGCCTGGCACCGCGAGCGCGCCTTCACCCCGGCGATGCAGGCGGTGCGCAATTACTTCCACGACGCGTTCCTGGCGCCGCAGCAACTGTCGGCGCGGCGTTAGAGGTGGGCTTGCAGGGTGGCGGCCAACCAGTCCATGAACACCCGCACCCGCAACGGCAAATGCCGCTGGCCGGCATACAGCAGTGACACGTCCAGCGGCGGCGCCGGGTAGTCCGGCAGCAGCGCGACCAGCTCACCGCTGGCCAATAAATCAGCGATACCCAGGGCCGGCACCTGGGTAATCCCGAAACCGCCCAGGCATGCCGCCCTGTAGGCATCGGTGCTGTTGACCGTCACGCGCCCGGCCATGGGAACGCGGTGCACCTTGTTGCCCAGCAGGTATTCAAAGCCAGCCGAGCGCGCGCCCAGCGGCCGCACGTAATGCACCAACTGGTGCCGCGCCAGGTCGGCCAACGTCTCGGGCATGCCATGGCGTTGCAGGTACGCCGCGCTCGCGCAGTTGATCATCGGCATGCTGCACAGCAGGCGCGCCACCACGCTCTGGTCCGGTTGCGCACCGACGCGCAGCACGCAATCAAAGCCTTCGGCGAGCAGGTCGACCTGGCGATCGGTGGTGCTGATCTCCAGCTCGATCAGTGGGTGAGCATGCATGAATTCGGGCAGGCGCGGCAGGATCAATTCCCGCGCCATCACGTTGGGCATGTCCACCCGAATGCGCCCGCTCAGTTGCGCTTCATCCTGGCGAAACAAGCCCTCCAGCTCCTCCATATGCGACAGCAGATCCTTGCTGCGCTCATACAAAACCCGGCCGTCCTGGGTCGCCTGCACCTTGCGTGTGGTGCGTTGTAACAGGCGCGTGCCGAGCAGCTCTTCCAAGGCTTGCACATGCTCGGACACAGTCGAGCGCGGCAGGCCAAGGCTGTCGCCGGCCTGGGTAAAACTCGACAGTTCGGTGACACGCACGAAGGTGCGCAGCAGCTCAAGTTTGTTCATTTGATTGTTCGCCTAATCCGGCCAGTGATTCCGGTATAACGCTGTTTATCACGTTATGGGCGAATAAATACACTGGGTTCCACTGATCACCCACGAGGACTAGACCATGACCCGTAAAATCGCACTCATCACCGGCGCCAGCCGTGGCCTGGGCAAAAGCGCCGCGCTGCACCTGGCGGCACAGGGCGTTGACATCATCGGCACCTACCACAGCGCGGCGGCTGAAGCCCAAGCGGTGGTCGCACAGGTCCAGGCCCTGGGGGGCCGCGCCGCCATGCTGCAACTGGATGTGAGCCAGAGCGGCACCTTTGATGATTTTGTCGGCGAAGTCGGCACCGTGCTCAAAGACGTATTCGCACAGGACCACTTCAATTTTCTGATCAACAACGCCGGCATCGGTGCCCACGCCAGCTTTGCCGAGACCACCGAAGCGCAGTTCGACCAATTGGTGGCGATCCAATTCAAAGGCCCGTTTTTCCTAACCCAGAAGCTGTTGCCACTGATCAACGACGGTGGTCGTATCCTCAATATCTCCAGCGGCCTGGCGCGTTTCAGCCTGCCGGGCTATGCGGCGTATGCGTCGATGAAAGGTGCGATGGAAGTGCTGACCCGCTATCAGGCCAAGGAATTGGGCGGTCGTGGGATCACCGTGAACATCCTCGCGCCCGGCGCCATCGAAACTGATTTCGGCGGCGGCGCCGTGCGCGACAATGCGGCGCTCAATACGATGGTCGCCAACAACACCGCTCTAGGCCGGGCAGGCTTACCGGACGATATCGGCGGCGCCATCGCCGTCCTGCTGGCCGACGGTAGCAACTGGATCACGGGGCAGCGCATCGAGGCGTCGGGCGGCATGTTTCTGTAAAAACGTGTCGCGCAGTACGTCATAGCCCCAGTGATAGACATAGGTGTACGGCAGGAAAAACAGCAGTACACCGATGTCGAGCATGAACGCCTGCATCAGGCTGATGTTCAGCCAGGCCGCGATCAACGGCACGGCGACGATGATCAGCCCGCCTTCGAACATCAGCGCATGCAGCACCCGCGTCCAGCCGCCGTTGGACAGTTGCAGGCGCACCTTGAGGCGGTCGAACAGGCTGTTGAAGATGATGTTCCAGGTCAGCGCCAGCAGGCTCAGGCCCAGGGTCACCGCACCCATTTCCAGGGCCGGTCTGCCAGTGATCCATACCAGCAGCGGCGTACAGATCAACAGCGCCAGGCCTTCAAAACCCAGGGCTTGGCATACACGTTCAGTAATCGACTTGGTAGGGCTCATAACCTGTGCTCTGTGAAGGACGATGCTTGCCATGATTACCCTTTGAATCGATACTTCATAACTAATAACCATCGATCAAGGCGATAGTCATGGCCTCCCACGAAGTGCTGCAAGCGTTTGTCCAGGCCGCCACCCAAGGGTCGTTTTCGGCGGCGGCACGCAAGCTGGGCAAGAGCCAGTCCACCGTCAGCGCGGCCGTGGCGAGCCTGGAAATTGACCTGGATGTGCTGCTATTCGACCGCAGCAGCCGCAAGCCGACGCTGACTCCGGCCGGCCATGTGCTGCTGCAACGCGCCGAGCAGGTGCTGGAGGCCAGCAGCCGTTTGGAATTGGCAGCGAGCCAGTTATCCCAGGGGTTGGAGCCGAAACTGACCATCGCCATGTCGGATACCTACCAATCCGATCGTTTCGAGATCGCCCTCAAAGCCTTTGAGCAGCGCTACCCGGACCTTGAACTGGAATGCCTGATCGCCGAATGTGAAGACTTGATCGCCCTTGTGCAAAGTGGGCGTGCGCATATCGCATTTATCGAAAAGCAGGAGGTCTACCCACCCGACCTGACGGGCGCTCCGGTGGAAGAACGCACGGAAATCGCGCTGTTCGTCGCGCCGACACACCCACTGGCACACCTGCGCAACATCTCGACCGACACGCTGCAACAACACCGCGAATTGCGCCTGGCCAGCATTATCAACCCGACTGAAACCCGCCCAACCGGCCGGGTATGGTCGGCACCCAGTTATTTGATGCTGATGGAAATGGCGCAACTGGGCTTCGGCTGGGCGCCGATCCCGCGCTGGCTGGTGGAGCGTTTTGGCGGCGACCATCTGGTCGAACTCAAAGCCCGCAGTTGGCCACGCTCGGTGGCCGTGGATGCGCTGTGGTCACGGCACCACCCGCCAGGGCCGGCGGGGAGTTGGTTGCTCGGCAAGATGCTCGAGTAACTCTCCACCAGGACCAGCTCTTTCAAAGTCTTTGAAGAACCAGCCATATCTGGCTAATACCATTCCATTAAAGGCGAACACTGCAACTGTGGCGAGCGGGCTTGTCCCGCGTTGGGTTGCGAAGCGACCCTGGGAGGAGGAATGCAGTGAGTCAGGCAATCTTCGGCCGCTGGTGTTGGGGCCGCTTCGCAGCCCAACGCGGGACAAGCCCGCTCGCCACAGGGTGTTAATCGCCAGTTCTACCTAAAGACCTTGAAAGGGCTGACCTTAAGGACGCCATCGTCGGCAAGCCGGGCTCCTACAAAGTCAGGCGGCCTGAACCTGCGGCGGGCGGTTGTTCTGGAAGTATTCGTGCAGGGCACTCAATGCGGGCAGCGCCAATGTTTGCGCGGCGACGCGTCAGCAGCCTTGATTCAGAGTCCCGCCAAACGTTTTTCGATAAACCTGCGTTCGGGCGCCTGCTGGGTCAAGGCCAGCGCCCGCTCGTAGGCAGCGCGTGCCTCTTCGACACGCCCCAGTTGCCGACTAAACTCTCCCCGCGCCGAATGCGCCAAGTGGTAATCCAGCAACTCGCCACGCGCCAGAATCCCCTCCACCTGCTGCAAGCCCGCCAACGGTCCATCGCGCATGGCCAGCGCTACGGCGCGGTTCAGTTCGATCACCGGTGACGGCGTTGCCCTGAGCAATACATCGTAGAGACCGACGATCTGCGGCCAGTCCGTCTCATCCGCATGCGCCGCTTCGGCATGCACCGCTGCGATGGCGGCCTGCAGGCAATACGGGCCAAAGCGCCGGGTGCCCAGTGCGCGCTCCACCAACCCACAGCCTTCGGCAATCAACGACGCGTCCCACAGCGAGCGATCCTGTTCATCCAGCAGCACCAACTCACCCTCGGCCGAGGTGCGCGCCGGGCGGCGGGACTCGTGCAACAGCATCAACGCCAGCAAACCCATGACCTCCGGCTCGGGCAGCAACTCCAGCAGCAGGCGCCCCAGGCGAATCGCTTCGCGGGTCAACTCCTCGCGGGTCAGGTCAGCCCCGACGGACGCCGAATACCCTTCGTTGAACACCAGGTAAATCACCCGCAGCACCGCGTCCAAACGCTCCGGCAGCGCGTCCCTAGACGGCACCTGATAAGGGATTTTCGCCTCACGGATCTTGCCCTTGGCGCGCACGATGCGCTGGGCGATGGTGGCCGGCGTGGCCAGGAACGCCCGGGCGATTTCCTCGGTGGTGAGGTCGCAGATCTCACGCAAGGTCAGCGCCGCCTGGGCATCCGCCGCCAACGCCGGGTGGCAGCAGGTGAAGATCAGGCGCAGGCGGTCGTCTTCCACGTCTTCATCGCTCCAGTCAGCCGCTTCCAGCGTGTCGGCCTGCTCCTGCAACAACGGGGTAAAACGCGCCTGACGGCGCAGACGGTCGATGGCCTTGAAGCGCCCGGTCGACACCAGCCAGGCCCGTGGATTGGCCGGCACACCGTCCAGCGGCCAGCGCTGCACGGCGACGAAAAACGCCTCGTGCAGGGCTTCCTCGGCCAGGTCGAAGTCGCCCAGCAAGCGAATCAACGTGGCGAGCACCCGACGTGATTCGCTGCGGTAAAGGGCATCGACCGAGAGGGTCAATCGTGCATACCCTCGGTCACCAGCGTGACCAGCCGATCCAGGCTCTGGCCCCAGCCATCGTGAAAGCCCATGGCTTCGTGGGCCTGTTTGTCTTCGGCGCTCCAGTGCATGGCCCGGGCGGTGTAGAGCGTCTTGCCATCGACCTCTTCGAAGGTAACTTCAGCAGTCATGAACGGCTTGCCCGAGGGTATCCAGCCGGGCGTGAAGGCGTCGGTGAACACCAGCCGATTGGGCGCTTCGATTTCCAGGAATACGCCCTGGGTCGGGTATTCGGCGCCGTCCGGCGCACGCATCAGGGTACGAAACCGGCCACCGACCCACAGGTTCATTTCGCACTCGGGGGTGGTCATGCCGTGGGGGCCCCACCATTGCTGGAGCAAGGCGGGTTCGGTCCAGGCGCGGAACACCCGGCTGCGCGGTGCATCGATCAGGCGGCTGATGGACAGCTCAAACTCGGCAGGTTGCGTAGACATGGGGTAAACCTCTTGAGTCTTATGGTTGTTGTGTTCAGAGATTCAATTCACGCACGGGGCGCACTTCCACACTGCCGACCCGGGCCGCCGGAATACCACCGGCCACCTGGATCGCTTCGTTCAAGTCGCGGGCCTCGATCAGGTAGAACCCGGCGAGCTGCTCCTTGGTTTCGGCAAACGGCCCGTCGGTGATCGACAGCTTGCCATTGCGCATGCGCACGGTGGTGGCAGTGCTCACCGACTCCAACGGCTCGGCAGCCAGCATGCGACCGCTGGCCTGTACGGACTGCGCGTAGGCGAAGCATTCCGGGTCTGCCGGGCTGTCCGGCGAGGTGTGCAATACCTGTTCGTTGCTGTAGATCAGGCAGAGGTATTTCATGGGTTTCTCCGTTTTCGGACTACTGACTATAGTTCGCGGCGCTCACGGTTTCAGGTCGAACAGACCGGCGCCGGTTTCCATGTCAAAAGGCGCGGACCAGTGCTCATGCACCACCTTCCACTGTCCGTTGATGCGCTGGTAACCGGCGCTGACCCGCATCCAGCATGTCTTGAGCACGCCATCCGGCCCGGCGCCACCACAGTGGGCGAGCCAGTGGGCAAAGGCGCTGTCTTCTCCGGCAACGATATGCAGCTCATGAAAGTCGAAAATACCGGGGCCGGGGCAAAACTCCATGCAGGCCTTCCAGTGCGCCTGGTAGGCAGCCTTGCCTTTGAATTGCAGGGCGCCAACGGCGTCGAACGCGACGATATCATCGGCGTAAAAGCTGACAATCTTGTCGACATCCTTGGCCGTGACGGCGTATTTCCATTGTTCGATCAGGGTGTTGATTGCAGTGCTCATGGCGATACTCCTCGGGGTAGAAAACTCACGGAAGACCCCCCTAGTCGAATGGCCCTTCGGCAAATCGACAACCCGCTTAAAAATAATTTCGCCCTCGGCAAACCCGCTAGAATCCACGCCTCTTTGTAGGATTTCGGATGCACCACCGATGGAAACCCGCCTCGTCGCCTATGAGACGCTGAGCCTTGCGCAGAAACAGCAACTCGACACCCTGCAAGTGCATCCCGAGCAACTGCCGTATTCCGGCGATATCTACTGTGCGCTGAACAGCCTGCTGGTCAACCCCAGCCCCGGCGCCATCAAGGGCTTCGCCCTGCTCGCCAACGAAATACCGGTGGCCTTCCTGCTGCTCAAACGCCCACCATGCCTGCCCCATTGGGCCGATGAACATAGCGCGACCTTGCATGCGTTGCAGGTGGACCGGCATCAACAAGGGCGCGGGTTTGGCAAGGCGTGCTTGCAGGCGCTGCCGGCGGCGGCACTGGCTGCGTGGCCGCAGATCAAGGGCCTGGAGTTGTCGGTGGACGCGGACAATGTGGCGGCGATGGGGTTGTATCTGAGGGCTGGGTGGCTGGACAGCGGGGAGGCGTATAAGGGGCGGATTGGGTATGAGCGGAGGTTGAGGTGGGTGTTTGGTCAGGCCAACCTTGACACGCTCAAAATGTAACGTATACATAACTTAACAACAGCCAAGTAATAAATACGTGACATGGATACTTCTGTAATCACTCATCGACTCGGCATCCAACTACGTTCCCTGCGCCTCAACCGTGGCTATAAGCAGGCCGATTTGGCGAAACTGGCCGGAGTTACCCGACAAAAACTGATCGAAATCGAGAAAGGCAGCCTCTCGGTCTCGATGAATGCCTATGCCCGGGTGACTGCAGCACTGGGCAGCGAATTCAAATTAGTGCCTGTGACCCTGCCGACCCTTGAGGAAGTGGAGGATCTATTTAATGACTAATCCCAGGTTGCGTGTTCACACACCTCAAGGTGATAGCGGCAGCGTATTGATGGGTGCCGATGACTATCTGTTTCGCTACGGCGATAACACGCAAGCGCATAGCGCAGTCAGCCTGTTGATGCCGGTTCGCACAGAAGAATATCGCCGCCGAGAACTCCACCCCATCTTCCAGATGAACCTGCCGGAAGGCTACGTCCTGGAGCAACTGCGCAATCGGCTCGCCAAAACGGTCAGAGTCGACCCGATGTTGCTGTTGGCACTCTCGGGCAGTAGCGCGCCGATCGGCCGGGTTTTCGTGTCTTCGGATCAAGTAAATGAGCTGATCCATCGCAACAGCTCTCCGGCAACCGGAGAAAGTCTTGACGAAATTCTCGCCTGGGATGGCGCAGAAGACCTGTTCGTCGAACTGGTGGATCGCTACATCCTGCGAGCAGGCATTTCTGGCGTGCAGCCCAAGGTGCTGGTGCCGGAAAAGCCGCTGACACCCGAACAGAAATTCACCTCGAAAACCAACGACCTGATTATCAAGAGCGGGCGCGACGAGTTTCCGGGGTTGGCCATCAATGAATACCTGTGCATGTCCATTGCCCGCGATGCAGGTCTGCCCGTGCCGCCGTTTTACCTGTCACAAAACCATAAGCTGTTCATCATGCGGCGCTTTGATCGTGACGAACACCTCAACCCACTGGGTTTTGAGGACATGACTACACTGATGGGCCTGTCCGCCGAACAAAAGTACACCAAGAGTTACGCCGCCATCGCCAAGGCCGTACGTGTGTTCTGTGCCCCGGCCTATCAACGCAGCTCACTCGATCAATTGTTTGATAGCGTGGCGCTGAGCTGCATCGTGGCTAACGGCGATGCGCACCTGAAAAACTTCGGCGTGCTCTATAGCGACCCCGCGCAATCGGATACACGTTTGGCGCCTGCTTACGACATCGTCAACACCACTGCTTACACTCCTGAAGACACATTGGCGCTGGACCTGAGTGGAAACAAATCGCTGTTCGCCTCACGCCTGGGCATCCTCGAATTTGCCAGAACCTGCGAAATAGAAAATCCCGAAATGCGCATCCAGGCGCTCCTGCAGACGCTTGAAGTCGTGCTCAAGCGCGAAGACGATTACTGTCGATTAGCGCCTGAGGTCGCGAAAGCCATTCGGCGATCCGCTCAGGGTTACCAACACAGCTTTGGCGGCTGAACACGCGCCCGTATTCATCCAAGGACAAGGTGACTCTCATGCTGACAACTCTCGAACAACTCGAAACCCTCTACGGCCTCCCCCACGAGCGCGCCGTACGCAAGGAAATCCCGTTTCTCAATGAGGACTACCAGGCGATGGTGCGGGCTTCACCGCTGGTGGTGGTGAGTTCGTCCGGGCCGGACGGCATCGACGGTTCGCCACGCGGGGATGTGCCGGGGTTCGTGCGGATCGTGGATGAGCGCACCCTGGCGATTCCGGATCGGCCGGGAAACAACCGCCTGGATACCTTGCGCAACCTGGTGCAGGACCCGCGCATTGCGTTGCTGTTCATCATCCCCGGGATCGGTGAGACGTTGCGGGTGAATGGGCGGGCGCAGATTTGCATTGAGCCGCAACTGCTGGAGAGTTTTGCGGTGAATGGCAAGCCGGCGCGCTCGGTGATTCTGGTGCAGGTGGAAGCCGCGTATTTCCACTGCTCCAAGGCGTTTGTCCGCTCGGACTGCTGGAACCCGGAGAAACACCTGGACCGTTCGGCGCTGCCCTCGGCGGGAGCGTTTCACAAGCGGCTCAATGATGGGCAGTTTGACGCCGAGGCGTATGACCGGGAGATGCCGGAGCGGGTCAGAACCACGCTGTACTGATACCTCTGTATGAGCCGGCTTGCCGGCTCATACACGGGCAATCAGCCTCTTTCTCCCACCGGCAACCAGATCTCCACCGTCCCGGTGCCCTTGCGCCCGTCAAAATCCGCGCTGTAGCGCTCGAAATCCGCGCCCATCACCTTGTAGCCCGAGTGCGGCAACCACTCGAACATGATGCGTTCGTACGTTTGCTCAAGCGCCTGCACCGGCCCGTAATGCGGGAACACGGCATAGTTGAGCGGCGGAATCTCGATAGACTGGAAGTTGCTTGGCACGTCGGCTTTTGTAAGGACTTCAACCCCGGCCATGTAGTCGAATTCGCCATGGTTGGGGTTATGGCAAACGCCATAGGTCACACCGCCCACGCGCTTCTTGATGTCCTTGATGCAGGTGTCGAACAACTCCCACAGCTTAGGGATATCGCCCACGGTGGCCTTCGAATAACGCCCTTGTACACCGGCAATCACCAGGGCCTTGCCCGCTTCCATGCGTGGCTCCAACGGTTGTTTTGTCTGCTGATCCATACGAACAGTCTCCTTCTTATGAGGGAACAAACCCGTATCGAGTATAGGGGCATATCCACGCGGTACTCCATGCAGAAAATTTCCTACACATCTGGACAACTGGCCATCATCGACCGTATTGTCTGCCCCGCAGGTCACCGCAGTGGCCGACGTCGCTCGGACGGTTCCGGGCGCTTACGTACTCTCGAGGCAACAATGGCCGACCAAGGTTCGCCGCGCCGCTTTGCGCGCATAGATCGACTCCCCCCGTATGTTTTCAATATCACTGCCGAGCTGAAGATGGCTGCGCGTCGGCGCGGCGAAGACATCATCGACTTGAGCATGGGTAACCCCGACGGCGCCACGCCTCCCCACATCGTGGAGAAGATGGTCACCGTCGCCCAGCGTGAAGACACCCACGGCTACTCCACCTCCAAAGGCATTCCGCGTCTGCGCCGGGCGATTTCGCGCTGGTACAAGGACCGCTATGAAGTGGACATCGACCCCGAGTCGGAAGCCATCGTCACCATTGGTTCCAAGGAAGGCCTGGCGCACTTGATGCTGGCCACCCTGGACCAGGGCGACACCGTACTGGTGCCCAACCCGAGCTACCCGATTCACATCTACGGTGCGGTGATTGCCGGCGCCCAGGTGCGTTCGGTGCCGCTGGTGCCTGGCGTGGACTTCTTCGCCGAACTGGAACGGGCGATTCGCGGCTCGATCCCCAAGCCGAAGATGATGATCCTCGGTTTCCCGTCCAACCCTACCGCGCAGTGCGTGGAGCTGGACTTCTTCGAACGCGTGATCGCCCTGGCCAAGCAGTACGACGTGCTGGTGGTGCATGACCTGGCCTACGCCGACATCGTCTACGACGGCTGGAAAGCCCCGTCGATCATGCAGGTGCCCGGCGCCAAGGACATTGCGGTGGAGTTTTTCACCCTGTCCAAGAGCTACAACATGGCCGGCTGGCGCATCGGTTTCATGGTGGGTAACCCGGAACTGGTCAACGCCCTGGCGCGGATCAAGAGCTACCACGACTACGGCACCTTCACCCCGCTGCAAGTCGCCGCCATTGCTGCACTGGAGGGCGACCAGCAGTGCGTGAAGGACATCGCCGAGCAGTACCGCCAGCGCCGCAATGTGCTGGTCAAGGGTCTGCATGAACTGGGCTGGATGGTGGAAAATCCCAAGGCGTCGATGTACGTCTGGGCGAAAATCCCCGAGCAGTATGCCGCCATGGGCTCGCTGGAGTTTGCCAAGAAATTGCTGCTGGAAGCCAAGGTGTGTGTGTCGCCGGGCATCGGCTTTGGCGAGTATGGCGATGATCACGTGCGCTTTGCGCTGATCGAGAACCAGGACCGGATTCGCCAGGCGGTGCGCGGGATTCGTGGGATGTTCCGGGCGGATGGCCTTGCCCCCAAAACCGGCGTCTGACTCAGCCTAAATGTGGGAGGGGGCTTGCCCCCGATGGCGGTGGATCAGTCACCAGATGCTGTGACTGACACTCTGCTATCGGGGGCAAGCCCCCTCCCACATTTGTTCCGCGGTGTGGCTTAGACCACCAGCGACAGCAGCATGATGAAAATCAACGCGACCACAGACAGAATCGTCTCCATCGCCGTCCAGGTCTTGAACGTCTCGGCCACGGTCATGTTGAAGTACTGCTTCACCAGCCAGAACCCCGCATCGTTGACGTGAGACAGGATCAACGAGCCCGCCCCCGTCGCCAGCACCAGCAGTTCACGGTTAACCCCCGGAATCATGCCCACCACCGGCACCACGATGCCCGCGCCGGTAATGGTCGCTACGGTAGCCGAACCGGTCGCCACACGAATCACCGCCGCCACCAGCCACGCCAGCAAAATCGGGTTGATCTGTGCGTTCACCGCCATGTGGCCGATCACATCACCCACGCCACTGGTCACCAGCATCTGCTTGAAGCCACCACCGGCACCGATGATCAGGATGATCGCGGCAGTCGGCGCAAGGCTGGCGTCGAGCAGCTTGAGGATCTGCTTGGAGTGGATGCCCTGCCGATGGCCAAAGGTGTACAGCGACAGCAGCAAGGCCAACAGCAAGGCGGTGATCGGGTGGCCGATCATGTCCATCCAGTTGCGTACCACGTTGCCTTCGGCAAACGCGATGTCGGCGAAGGTTTTCAGCAGCATCAGGAACACCGGCAACAGCACGGTGACCAGGGTGATGCCGAAGCTTGGCAGGTCTTTGTTCTCAGGCTCGCGGGCCAGTTGATCGACCAGTTCCTGGGACGGGTTGCCCGGGATGTACTTGGCGATGAACGTACCGAAGATCGGGCCGGCGATAATGGCCGTTGGCAGTGCGACGATCAGGCCGTAGAGGATGGTCTTGCCGATGTCCGCGCCAAACACACCGATGGCCAGTAGCGGGCCCGGGTGCGGTGGCACCAGGCCGTGTACCGCCGACAGACCGGCCAGCAACGGGATGCCGATCTTGATCAGCGACACGCCGGTACGGCGCGCGACGATGAACACCAGCGGGATCAACAGCACAAAGCCGATCTCGAAGAACAGCGGGATGCCCACCAGAAATGCGGCGAACATCATGGCCCACTGGACCTTCTCTTTGCCGAAGGCGCGGATGAGGGTCTGGGCGATCTGATCGGCACCACCGGATTCGGCCATCATCTTGCCGAGCATCGTACCCAGCGCGAGGATGATGCCGACAAAGCCGAGCACCCCGCCAAAGCCGTCCTGGAACGCCTTGATGATCTTGTCCACGGGCATGCCCGAGGTCAGGCCGAGGAAACCGGCCGCGATGATCAGGGCAATGAACGGGTGCACCTTGAACTTGGTGATCAGAACGATCAACCCGATGATGGTAACCACTGCATCGAGCAGCAGGTAGGACTCGTGGGACATGCCAAACATGGGGGGTCTCTCCTGTTTGTTGTTGTTATTAAAGCGGGTGTTGAATTTCCTGCCGGGGACAGCGCTATCTTTTCCGGCAAAAAATCAGTTGGATGGTTCAAAACCGTGTTGCAGCCACCAGGCATTGGTCTGCTCGGCCAGCTCCTCGACGCTGTCTTCGCTGGCGTTGAGGGCCAGGGTCAGCGGCTCGCCCTTGGGCGATTCAAGGGTGGCGAACTGGCTGTCTATGAGGCTGGCGGGCATGAAATGACCTGGGCGATGGGACACGCGGTCAGCCGCCACTTCACGGGTCAACTCCAGGAACACAAAACCCAGGCCTGGCGCGGCTTCGCGCAGATGGTCGCGATATTTCTTTTTAAGGGCGGAGCAGGTGAGCACGGGATGCTCGCCCGCCTTGAGCGAACGGCGCAGCTCATCGCACAGGATGTCGAGCCAGCCGGCGCGGTCGTCGTCGTTGAGGGGGTGGCCGGCGCTCATCTTTTCGATGTTGGCGGCGGGGTGAAAGCTGTCGCCTTCAATCGCGGTGGCGCCGTTCAGGCGGCACAGGGCCTCGCTGACACTGGTCTTGCCACAGCCGGCGACACCCATGATGACCAGGGCGGTAACAGGTTGACTCATGAAACACCTCAGGACGCAGATAGCGCTACCTTTGCACGCTGTAAGGCTAGTGCAAAAACAGGCTTTCCCGCGCCGTCTTGTCATTTTTATGGAGTGACGCGTGCATCCTCTCCAATCATTTGAACCGGATCAGGCAACCCTGCGTTCAAGCATTTGCAGCTACTTGGAGACAGCGCTACCTTAGTGCCTCGATTTTTGTTTGGCAAGCCGCCTGATGACCTCCAAGAACGATAAAAAAATGCGCACCACGGGTCGCCCGACCCTTAATGAAGTCGCCCGCCTGGCCGGCGTCAGCCCGATTACCGCCTCCCGCGCCCTGCGCGGCATCAGCACCGTCGCCACCGAACTGGTGGAGAAGGTGCAACAGGCCGCCGCCGAACTGAACTACGTGGTCAACCCCGCCGCCCGCGCCCTGGCCTCGGCCCAGAGCCATTCGGTGGTGGTGTTGGTGCCGTCGTTGTCCAACCTGCTGTTTATCGAAACCCTCGAAGCCATCCACCAGGTGCTGCGTCCCAAGGGCTTCGAAGTGCTGATCGGCAACTCTCATTACTCCCGCGATGAAGAAGAAAACCTGTTGCGCAACTACATGGCCTACCAGCCACGGGGTTTGTTGCTGACGGGGTTTGATCGCACCGAAAGCGCCCGACGAATGGTCGAGGCCAGCAATGTGCCTTGCGTGTACATGATGGACCTGGACCCGAACGCCGGCGTGAACTGCGTGGGTTTCTCGCAACTGGCGGCGGGTGAGACGGCGGCGGCGCACCTGCTGTCCCGTGGGCGCAAGCGCCTGGCGTACATCGGCGCGCAACTGGACCAGCGCACGCTGCTGCGCGGTGAAGGTTTCCGCCGCGCGCTGCAGCAGGCGGGCTTGTATGACCCGGCGCTGGAACTGCTGACACCGCGCCCGTCTTCCGTGGGCCTGGGAGGTGAATTGTTCCTGCAGTTGCTGGCGGCCCATCCGGACGTGGACGCGATCTTCTTCGGCAACGACGACCTGGCCCAGGGCGCACTGCTGGAGGCCATGCGTCATGGCATCAAGGTGCCGGAGCGTGTGGCTGTGCTGGGCTTCAACGACTTGCCGGCGTCGTCGTTCATGGTGCCGCGCCTGAGCAGCATCAGCACGCCGCGTGAGGCGATTGGGCGGAGGGCGGCGGAGCATTTGCTGACGATCATGGCGGGTAACAAGATCGCCAAGCCAGTGGTGGATATGGGCTTTGAATTGCAGATACGAGAAAGCACTTGACCCATGTGGGAGGGGGCTTGCCCCCGATTGCAGTGTGTCAGGCCGGTTAGCTGCAACTGCCCCACCGATATCGGGGGCAAGCCCCCTCCCACATTGCTATCACCCCTGCTAGATTGGTCCTTCTCCAAATGCCAGGGAAGCACCATGGGACACTCACTGAAAATCTTGGGCCGCGCGTCCTCCATCAACGTGCGCAAAGTGCTTTGGACCTGCCAGGAACTGGGCATCGACTACCAGCGTGAAGACTGGGGCACCGGCTACTCCCCCACCCAATCCGCCGAATTCCTCGCCCTGAACCCCAACGCCCAGGTGCCGGTGCTGATCGACGATCACGGCGTGCTGTGGGAATCCAACACCATCTGCCGCTACCTCGTCGGCCTTTACCAACGCCACGACCTGCTCCCCGCCGAACCCGCACCACGGGCCCGCGTGGAGCAATGGATGGACTGGCAAGCTACCGAACTCAACCCGTCGTGGGGTTATGCGTTCCATGCGCTGGTACGCCAGAACCCCGACTACCAGGACCCACAGCGCATCCATGCCGGCGTGCAAGCCTGGAATGACAAGATGGGCCTGCTCGAACAGCAGTTGATCAAGACCGGCGCCTACGTGGCGGGTGATGAGTTCACCCTGGCCGACATCCTCATCGGCCTCTCGGTGCATCGCTGGCGCAACGCCCCTCTGGCGCATCCGCCCTACCCTGCGGTGCAGGCGTATTACCAGCGCCTCAGCCAGCGCCCCGGTTTCAAAACCTTTGCCCTCGACGGCCATAACTGAGCACGCTGCGAGAGAAAGCATCCCCAGGATGACGCGTTTCAAACAGTCGAGATTCCAATCACTTATTGAGTTTCCCCATGCCCGCACTCTCCAGTACCGACGGCATCGACCCGATCCGTGCCGCCCACATCAGCGCACGCATCGATCGCTTGCCCGCCGTTGCGACCGTCTGGCGCCTTGTCGCGCTGCTGTCGATAGGCGGTTTTTTCGAGCTGTATGACCTGTTCCAGACCGCCTACATCAGCCCCGGCCTGATCAGCGACGGGATTTTCCACACCGGCAGCGAGGGCGTATTCGGCTTCTCGGACCAGGCAGCCTTCGCCTCGGCGACCTTTCTCGGTCTGTTCCTCGGTGCCAGCCTGCTCAGCCCCATCGCCGACCGTTTCGGGCGCCGGGCGATCTTCACTTTTGCGTTGATCTGGTACACCGTCGCTACCGTGTTGATGGGGATTCAAACGTCAGCGCTGGGCATCATCGGCATGCGT
This sequence comes from Pseudomonas sp. FBCC-B1565, assembly GCF_059133265.1. NCBI lineage: Bacteria > Pseudomonadati > Pseudomonadota > Gammaproteobacteria > Pseudomonadales > Pseudomonadaceae > Pseudomonas > Pseudomonas sp. FBCC-B1565. The sequence goes on along the minus strand of NZ_CP101438.1, from coordinate 1,424,790 downwards.
TTCCTGGTGGGTATCGGCCTGGGCATCGAACTGGTGACCATCGACGCCTACCTCTCGGAACTGGTGCCCAAGCGCATGCGCAGTTCGGCGTTTGCCTTTGCGTTTTTCATCCAGTTCCTGTCGGTACCGGCGGTGGCATTGATGTCATGGTGGCTGGTGCCCCAGGCGCCATTCGGCGTGTCGGGCTGGCGCTGGGTAGTGCTGAGCAGTGCGGTGTTTGCGCTGTTTATCTGGCAACTGCGCAAGCGCCTGCCGGAATCACCGCGCTGGCTCGCGCAAAAGGGCCGTTTTGAAGAGGCCGGGGCAATCATCGACATCCTGGAAGCACGCTGCCAGAAAGACCATGGCAAGCCGCTGGATGAGCCGGAACCGGAAGCCGTCAGCGTGCAAGGCAGTGGCCGCTTTGCCGATATCTGGCAACCGCCGTACCGCCGTCGCGCGCTGATGCTGATCGTGTTCCATGTGTTCCAGGCCATCGGCTTCTTTGGCTTCGGCAATTGGTTGCCGGCGTTGCTGTCGGGCCAGGGCGTCAGCGTGACCCACAGTTTGCTCTACGCCTTCATCATCACCCTCGCCTACCCGCTGGGGCCGTTGCTGTTCGTGAAGGTGGCGAACCGTTTTGAAAACAAATGGCAGATCGTCGGCTCGGCGATGGGCGCGATGATCTTCGGCAGCCTGTTTGCCCTGCAAACCACGGCGGTGGGTCTGGTGGTCTGCGGGGTGATGATCACCTTCTGCAACGCCTGGCTGAGCTTCAGCTACCACTCCTATCAGAGCGAGTTGTTCCCGACCAACATCCGCGCACGGGCGGTGGGCTTCTGCTATTCGTTCAGCCGCTTGTCCACGGTGTTCAGCAGCTTGTTGATCGGTTTTATCCTCGAACATCTGGGCACGCCTGGAGTGTTGGCGTTCATTGCCAGCAGCATGCTGATCGTGATGATCACCATCAGTTGGTTCGGACCGCGTACGCGGAACCTGGCGCTGGAAAACATCGCCCACTGAGCAAGGTAGCATTCGGCGGGGGGTCAATGTCGATGGCACGTCCCCCCCTTCGTTCGTAGGGCAGTTTTATATTGATCCCGCCTGACTGTAGCAAACCCCGACACTATCGAAACAACTGCCATGCCTCACCCAACCTTGGAACACGAGTAGCTATTAGAGCTCTTATATGAAACCCATATAAACCTAATTCAAAAATTGCCACACCTCTCCAGTATAAAAGTCAAACACCGAACTATGCATCGCTTACCGCAACGAATCTACTGTCAACCTTTACAGTAGACAAAATAACGCGCCCATTTACACTCACTCCATCTCTAAAAAGAGAGCCCCGCTCAAACTCACACAGAAAGGAACTCGCCATGACCGCAAATACGAAGCCAATCTCCGCAAGTTTCATATCCAATGAAACGCCAAAGGCCACTGGGCACTTCCAGGTCTCCAAGTCGCCTCAAGGCAGTTTCACAACAGACACGGTCTTTCTGTCACAGACAGAACAATACAATATCGTGGAATGCTTTATTAAATGGCCCAATGGAGAAGAAGTCATTATTAGTTTGATTGTCGAAAAAGTTCCAGGAGAGTCGAACGGAACATTCCTCGGGGCTGGCATACGCCCTTGGTCCACTTATAACGCTAAGGACGCCAACGGAAATGGTACTTTCTACTGGTCCGATCAAGGCTCCTACAGCATCGTTTATATCCCGAACACCAAACATGTCACTGGATCCGTAACATCCATCTCAATACGTGACGGAGAAGAAGTCGAAGTTAAATATGTTTTTAATGTTTCTGTCTAAAGTTAGACCTTAAAACGTTTTGCCTTCGATATCCATTTGAATAGGGATCAAACGCAGCCCGAAGCTGCCAGTATGCCGAACCGGCTTTGGAAAATATCGCCCATTGACGGCAATGGCTGGCCGCCGGCAGGACAACCCTTGCCGCGTCGGCCACGCCATCCCCAATAAAACCGGGCACTTCACACCCGGCACGCTATTTGCTCCACCTGTGGCACCGCACATTTCCACAGGTGACCGATCATGCTGGTTAACAACAACACCCAAGCCGTGTCGACCGTTCAACAGATCAAACGGCCCGACATGGACCCCGCCAACGCCGCCGCCAGCGCGCTGTACAGCGGTGCCCTGCAGGCCGCGCAGCAAAGCGTGACCGTGCCGGCCGCGCAGAAGGAACTGGACAAGGCCGCCGACCGCATCGACGAAGCCTTCGCCAAGACCCGTGTGCAGTTGCAGACCAGCGCGGCGACCTCGGATGTGCCGGCTACCAGCGCCACCTCCGGCGCACGTGCCGAGTTCACAGACTACATGAGCAAATCTCCGGCCGAGCGTATCCGCGAGCAATTGCTCAAGGAGCAGGGTTTGACCGAGGCGGATGTGCAGAACATGTCCCAGGAAAAGCAGGACGCTATTTCCAAGCAGGTGGCTGAACGCCTGAAGCAGCAGCAAGAACAGCAAGTAGCGGCGAAAACCGCTGAGCCGCAGGCGCAGACAGTCAAAGAAACCCTGGCCGCGATCTGACGCCGCACAACCCTGTAGGAGCCCCCACTCCTACAGGTTATTGCAGTTGCAACGTCGAGTTGAACTGCCCGATCGCATCCACCACATGCCGTGACCCTTCCTGGATTTCCAGGATCACCTGCCCCGCTTCATTCGCCAGTTCCACCCCCAGCCCCGTGCGGCTCAAGCTCGACTGCATGCTCGACACCGCACTCAGCGACAGGTCGTGGTTCTTGCGCACCACATCGACAATCTCCACCGTCGCCTGGCTGGTACGTGCCGCGAGGCTGCGCACTTCATCGGCCACCACCGCAAAGCCACGCCCATGCTCGCCCGCCCGTGCCGCTTCAATCGCGGCGTTGAGCGCCAACATATTGGTTTGCTCGGCAATGCTGCGGATGGTTTGCACGATGCTGCCGATGATGTCCGATTGCTTGCTCACCGCATCAATGCTTTGCGCCGCCTGGTTCAGATCGTGGGAAATTTCTTCAATGATCTGCACCGTCTGCTGCACCACCTCCGAGCCCTTGCGCGCACAGGCGTCGTTTTGCACCGAGGTGGCGTGGGCCGAATCGGCTGCGGTTCTCAGGGTCGCGACCTGGTCGGTGATGTCGCTGGCGAACTTGACTACTTTGTACAGGCGCCCACTGGTGTCGAAGATCGGGTTGTAGGACGCCTCCAGGAACAATGTCTTGCCGTATTTGTTTTTGCGTTCAAAGCGGTGCGAGTGGTATTCGCCGCGATTGAGCGATGCCCAGAACGCCTTGTAGGCCGGCGACTCCACTTCGCTGCGATGGCAGAACATGCTGTGGTGCTGACCGACGATTTCATCCAGGGAATACTGCACGGTTTTCAGGAAGTTTTCGTTGGCGTTGAGGATCTGGCCCTGGGGAGTGAACTCGATCACCGCCATGGAACGGCTAATGGCATCGATCAGGCTCTGGTTTTCATGTTCATGGTGAACCCGTGCGGAAATATCCGACGCGACCTTGATCACGCTCTGCACGTGATTGTCCTTGTCCAGCACCGGCATATAGCTGGCTTCGAGCCAAACTTCCTGGCCGTGCTTGTTCACACGCATGAAGGTGCCGCTGAGCGCCTCGCCCCGTGCCAGGTCGCGCCATAGCTTGGCGTAGGCATCGGTGTGGGTGTAAGCCTCGTCGCAGAAGATACGGTGGTGTTTGCCGCGAATCTCCTCGGCGCTGTAGCCCATGGTTTGGCAGAAGTTGTCGTTGGCATCGAGGATCACGCCAGTAGGGTCGAACTCGATCATGGCCATGGAACGGCTGATGGCGGCGAGTTTGGCGTTGGATTCGGTCAGGGCGCAGGAGAAACGTTCGATTTGTTGCAGGTCGGATTTGTGATGGCGGTTGAACATATTCGGATCACCCTTTCAAATACCAGCGCCTGGCAAGGCGCATTCCATTCACGGATTGAATAGTGCTGGCAGATCTTTATGGGAACAACCATCCGAATCGCTTTATATGCCAAGCGTCATCAACGGTTCTGGATGAGCATAGACAGGGCTTGCCGCTATGCAAGGTCACTAGTCAACCAGCATTTCCAACAGTGCGCTGACGGCGGCTGACGGTGGACGACTCGGCGTACCGACCAAGGCAAATTCACGGTGCAGCGGCACCTTCAGCGCCATCACCCGCAGGCCCTTGCGCTGGATAGGCAGGGCCATTTCCGGCACCAGCGTGACGCCAACCCCCTCGCGCACCAGGCTGAAGGCACTGTTCCATTCGCGCACTTCCACGCGAATATCCCGCAGGGTCAGCCCCGCTGCGGCCCCCAGGCTGCGTGCATTGGCGGTACAACCACCGGTAGCCAGTACGAAAGGCTGCTCAAGTAACTCCTCAAGCGACACACATGCATCAGCCGGGCGTTGCGCCAGCGCATGGTCCACCGGCAACACCGCCATCCATAAGTCACGGCCCAACACGGTCGCATTGCGCTCGGGCGTGGGGTTGAGCACCACGCCCAGGTCGACGAGGCCGCTATCGAGCAAGGTGAGCACTTCGTTGTCGGTGACATCCAGAGTGGTAACCTCGATACCGGGATAGAGCTGCGCAAAACGCTGCAATGCGGGGGTCAGAAACGTCGCCAGCACCATCGGGAAACTGGCGATGCGGATCGTCCCACGCAACATGGGCCTGGCTTCGTCCACAGTGCTGCGAATCGCCTGCAAGGCGCCGAGCATCACCCGCGCCTGTTCGATCACACTCAAGCCCAGGGCCGTGGGCAAGGTCTTGCGCGGTTCACGGGTGAACAGTTGCGCGCCCAACGTCGCCTCCATGCCGGCCATGGCCTGGCTTGCAGCGGACTGGGTCATGCCCACCCGCTCGGCGGCGGCGGTGATGCTACCGTGATCGGCCACGGCCACCAGCAGGCGCCAGTGCATCAGGTTCATCATGGCAGTAGCTGTCCTTATGGCGGGGGTCTGAAGGTTTAATTTTACGCACGGTGCCACGCCCGCGAGACTGGCGCAAATTCAACGGAGCTGCCCCAGATGAAACTGTATTTCTTCCCTCACGCCTGTTCCCTCGCACCGCATATCGTGCTGCGCGAATTGGCTTTGCCGTTCGACCTGGTACGGGTCGATAACCAGGCCAAGACCACCGCCGAGGGCGAAGACTTCCTGCAGATCAACCCCAAGGGCTACGTCGCCGCGCTGAAACTGGACAACGGCCAGGTGCTGACCGAAGCCAGCGCGATCCTGCAATACCTCGCCGACCTGAAACCCGCCGCCGGCCTGGCTCCGGTCAATGGCAGCTGGGAGCGGGTGCGTTTGCAGGAATGGCTGAATTTTATCGCCACCGAGATTCATGGCGGCTTGGCGGTGTTCTTCAACGACGCGATCCAGGGCGACGTGCGCGCGCTGTTCGAGGCCACGCTGTTCAAACGTTTCGCGGTGCTGGTGCAAACGCTGGAGCGCCAGGATTACCTGTTGGGGTCGCACTACTCGGTGGCGGATGCCTACCTGTTCGTGGTGCTGCGCTGGGCAGCATTCCACGCGATTGACCTGGGCCAGTGGCCGGCGCTGGCGGCGTTTCAGCAACGCGTGGGTGAGCGACCTGCGGTGATTGCCGCACTGGCCGCTGAAAACCCATGAGTTGAGATGAAGCTGCTCAGCCCCAGCACATCCAGCGAGCCCGAGCGATCCTGATCCGGGTGCGCCACCTCGGCATGGATCTGCCGGGCGCCCTGCCCCAATCGCAGCGCAGTACGTTGAAGTGGCCGTTGAGAAAATCGATATAGATCGGTTGCTTGGTCTGCTCACTGATTAAGGGCTTTTGGTTGTGGCGAGCGGACTCACCACACATTCATGGCGCCTTGAAGACAGCTTGCTGTACGTCGACCTTTTTCGGGATCAGGCCATTGGCGAAGAACAGGTCCGCCGTGCGTTGCTGGGTAGCCACGTCCGAGGCTTGCAGCGGCCGGATCGGCGCGGGCGAGCGGTGTTCGAAGTAGCTTTTCACCACCGCCGGTTGCAGGCCCAGGGTCTTGGCCATCAGTGCGATGCTTTCTTCGGGCTTGTCGAGGGACAGGCGCTGCGCCTTGCCCAGGGTCTGGATGATCGTGCCGATGGACTGCGGGTACTGCTTGGCAAACGGGCTGCTGACCACAAAGAAACTGCCGGCCGGGTTGAGGCCCTGACCGTCACCCAGCACACGGGCGGAGCCGTCGACCACGGCGGCGGAGTAGTACGGGTCCCACACCACCCAGGCATCGACTTTGCCTTGCTCGAACGCAGCACGACCATCGGACGGCGACAGGTACACCACGTTCACGTCCTTCCATTGCAGGCCGGCGCGCAGCAGGCTTTTGAGGAACAGGTTGTGCGCGCTGGAGCCCTTGAGCAGCGCCACGCGCTTGCCCTTCAGTTCAGCCACGCTCTGCACCGGACTGGCCTTGGGCACCAGCACCGCTTCGGTCTTGCCCTCGTTGGGCTCGACGGCAAAGTATTGCAAGTCGATGCCGGCGGCCTGGGCAAAGATCGGCGGGATGTCGCCGATATTGCCGATGTCCAGGCTGCCGCCATTCAGCGCTTCGATCAGCGGCGGGCCGCCGAGGAACTCGATCCACTGCACCTGCGTGCCGGGCAGCGCCGCTTCGAAGAGTTTGTGCTCACGGGCCAGCACCATGCTCACCGAGCTTTTCTGGTAGCCGATACGCAAGGTAGAGGGCTCGGCCGCCAGCACCTGACCGGCGATCAATGACAATACCGCCGCAGCGAAGATTTTAAGCATCAGAGCGCCCCCTTGACCTTGGCCGCGACATCCGCCGGCACCCATTGCTGCCAGACATCTGGATGGTCCTTGAGGAAGGCTTCAGCCACCTGGCGTGGCGGTGTGCGTTTCTCGCTCATGTCACCGAGGATGCCGTTGAGCAAATCAATCGGCAGGTCGACCTTTTCAAACACGCTCACCAGTTGCGGGTACTGCGCCTTGAACGGCGCCGACACACCAATCGCCAGGCGTGCCGGCATCGAGCGGGTGCCCATGGGGTTGGGGTTTTTCGCGTCGGACAGGGTCTTCCAGGCGTCGGCGTTGAACGGCGGCTCTTCCAGCCTGACCAGCTTGAAGCGGCCCAGCAGCGGCGTCGGCGACCAGTAGTAAAACAACACCGGCTTGCCGCGACGGATCGACGACGCCACTTCGGCATCCAGCGCCGCACCGGAGCCGGTGCGGAAGTTGACGAAGCTGTCGGTGAGCTTGTAGGCCTTGAGTTTCTGGCTGTTGACGATCTCCGAGGTCCAGCCGGTGGGGCTGTTGAGGAAGCGCCCACGGCTCGGGTCTTCGGGGTCGCGGAACACGTCCTTGTAGCGCGGCAGGTCGGCCACCGACTTCAGGTCCGGCGCCAGGGGCTTGATACCCCGCGCGGCATCGCCCTTGATCACGAACTCCGGCACCCACCAGCCTTCGGTGGCGGCCTTGACCGTGTCGCCCAGGCCGAACACCTTGCCCTCGTTTTCCGCCTTGACCCACGCCGGACTGCGCCCGGCCCATTCTTCGCCGATCACCTGGATATCGTCCTTGGCCAGGGCGGCTTCCAGGCTCACGGTGCTACCGGGCAGGGTGTCGGTGGGCAGGCCGTAGCCCTTCTCGACGATCAGGCGCAGCACCTCGGTGATCAGGCTGCCGCTTTCCCAGGTGATGTCACCGAAGTGGATGGGTTTGACCGCTTCCGCGGCATGGACGGTTGGGGACAGCAGGCTCAGGGCCAGCAGGCCGCCGCCCAGGAGTTTCTTCAGATGCTTCATCGGCAACCTCATAGTTGTGCGGTGATGTTCGTTAAAAGTCATAACTGGGCCGCGTGTAATTCGCCGCTCAGGTCGTCGTTCATTCCAGGCACAGCCGCAGGCGACGGTTGAAGGCGCGGGTCATGTAGTCGCTGACCGAACGCTGGGAAATCCCCAGCTCGGCGGCGATTTCCGGGTAGGTCAGGCCATTGAGTTGCGAAAGCAAAAAGGTCGCCTTGACCTTGGCGGGCAAGCCGTCGAGCAACTGGTCGATGGCGTGCAAGGCCTCAAGCATTTGCGCCAGCTCTTCCGGGGATGGCGCGGTGGACGTCGCCTCGTTATCGAGAGCGTCGAGGTAGGCACGCTCCAGGTCACGGCGACGCCACAGCTGGTACATCAGGCGCTGGGCGATGGTGGTGAGCAAGGCGCGGGGCTGGCGGATCGGCACCACGCCCGGCGCACTCAGGAGCTGGACGAAGGTGTCGGCGGCAATGTCTTCGGCGTGGGCGCGGGAATCGGGGTGGCGGTGCAAACGGCTGCACAGCCAGTCGTAATGACTGCGGAACAATCCGCCCACGTAATCGCTGTGAGAAGTGTCGGCGCCGGACATAGTGGCTCCATCTGAGAAGGTTGCACGTTATGTCCGGTGTTCCGGTGGAGCGATCCTAGCAAGGCTGCTTATTCTTTAATAATATTTAAAAGGTATTTTTATATAACCTTATTGAAGTATCGGATAACCCGCGTTGACGGCCTGATCCTGATAACTCAAGAGCACCGCATAGTCGTCTTCGCTGGCGGGGAGCACTTCGTGCAAGCCCAGTGTCTCGGCCACCTCGGGCAAGTCCTGCAACGCCTGGTTCATCACCCTGCGGATCTGGACCACCTGTTCATCACTCAAGCCCAACGGGCCGATATAGGGCAAGGTCGGGCTCGGCGCGCTGCGGGTGACGATGCGCAGGCCCGCCACCTCCTGTGGCGCGAAACGGGCGAGGTAGTCGTAGGTCACGCTGTCGATGGCGGCGAGGTCGGCACGGTCTTCGCGCAGCCAGCGCAGGCTCTCGCGGTGGGCGCCGCTGATACCGACACTGGCGAAGAAACGCCCATCGCGTTGCAGGGGGGCAAGGCGTTCGCGCAACAGGTTCATACCGCTGTTGGAGTCGTGGCCGTTGATCACGCCACGGCTGTTGTAGAAGTCCGTCAGGCGGTGGCGTGGGTTGTCGTGGCGTGTCAACAGCAGGCTGCAATGTTCGCCGCGACTGCTGTGGGGCTGCTCATAGCACGGGCGGCCGATCACCCGGACCCTGCCTCGCAACTGGGTCATCAGTGGATAACCGCAGGTTTGGGTCACCAGCAATTCGGGGGCCAGCCACAGGCCGGGCAAGTCCAGATGATCGGCGTTGAGACGACGCCGGCCCAGGCGTTCCAGGATGCGCGACAACCACTGTTGGTTGGCCTGCCGGATCGGCTCGGGCGCGACATACATCAGCAGTTCGGCGTAGTGCTCACTCATGCTCGTCTCTCACGCAAAGGGGTGCCGGGGGCTGTCGATGGCCTTGAGCCCGTGGCGGCCGATCAACTGGCCGTAGCCTTGCACCAGGAAGCCACCACTGCGCGCGATCCATTGTTCACGCCGGGCGCGATAGACCGTGGGCAGCAAGTACCAGGGCAGTTTCGGCAAATCGTGGTGCACCAGGTGCAGGTTGTTATTGAGGAACAGCCAGGTCCACGGCCAGGACGCTTCGTTGAGAACGCTGCGTTGCTCGGGCCGGGGGTGCGGGCGGTGTTCATAGTAGGAACGGATCGAGGCCAGGGACAAGGCCGGCACGCTGACCAGCAGCAGGTAATGCCCCACCGACAGCGCGCTGTAGTGGGCGATGAAACCCAGCATCAGCACGGTGACAGCACCGTGGGCCAGCCACATCGGCCACACCTGGGGCAGGCGCTGGCATTCGTGGCGGATCAGGCGGCCAATCGCCAAAGGGGCAGAAAGCAGGAAGCGGCCGAGCACGGACTTGGTCACCCCATGCACGCCGCGTTCGAACAGCGAGCTGTGCTCCCATTGCTGCTGGGTGAGGTAGCGGCTTTCCGGGTCGACGCCCGGCAGGGTCAGGTCGGCGTCGTTGTGGTGCAGCAGGTGGCTGTCGCGGTACAGCGTGTAGGGGTACCACACGGCAAAGGGCGCATAGCCGAGGAGTTTATTGAGCAGCAGCGAACGGGTGGGATGGCCGTGGAGCAGTTCGTGTTGGACCGACAGCCACAGCGTCACGATCGGGATCAGCAGCAGCGTGCTCAACCACAGGCCCAGCCAATGGCTGCCGAGGATCACGGCTAACCAACCGGCGTAGATGCCGATCAACAGCAGCCAGGTCGGCCATTCGGTTCTGGCGGTAAAGCGTTGGGCCAGGGTTTCGATTTCCCGGCGTTGGGCAGGATCAAGGTAGTGGGCCATCGGCAGCTCAGAGCAGGTGTTTCCTGCTCTGTGCAATGGCGCGGGAAAATCTTGCAGATCGTTTGGTTCTAAGCTTGTAACTCAGTGACCGAACAGGCCTGTCTCGGTTTTCTTGGCTTTCTTGTCGGCGCGTTTTTCATCCGCGGTCTTTGCCGGTTTTTTCTTCGCGGCTTTCTTTGAATCCATACCTTTGGCCATGATGCGTACTCCACTTTAAGGGGTTGCAGTGATGGGTATACCACCTATTGCCGCGCACAAGGCGTTTATAATCCCCGGCCCTTGATAACGCTGCCTGAAGACCATGCCTCCATTGCACATCGAACCGCTGGCCGAGCCGCTGTGGCCGCTGCTGAACAAGTTTTACCGCAACCACAATTCGTCGATGAAGGCACTCAAGGGCGGGCGTTTGTGGGTGGCGCGCGATGGCGAGATTGTTGCCGGCCTGTGCCTCACGCCCGTGGTCGGCGGGCAGTGGCTGACCGGGGTGTTCGTTGACCCGGCCTATCGCGGCCAAGGGCTGGCGGCGCGACTGATCACGGCGGCGGCGGCCGATGTGGACGGTACGCTGTGGTTGCTGTGCCATCCGGAATTGGAAGAGATGTACCGGCGCATGGGCTTCACCCAGGACACGCTGTTGCCGCAGTCGCTCAATGAACGGCTGGTGCGCTACAAGCGCAACAAACCGATGATCGCGATGGGCTTAGATCGTTTGGTGAGGTCGACCTCGGATAATGTGTGATCCGCGCGTACAGGGCCCATGCTAGCCTCGGCGGCACAGTGGCCCTTTACAGGATGATCATGAAAACGACGCTCGCAGCTCTCTCCCTCACTGCCCTGCTCGCCCCAGCCTTGAGCCAGGCCACCGACGCCGCGATCAGCGCCCGACAGTACCAAAGCGTACTGGCCGGCAGTTGGCGCGACCCGGCCAACAGTGCCCGCGACGGCTATCGCCACCCGCAGCAGACCCTGGAATTCTTTGGCCTGGGCGCCAAGCAAACCGTACTAGAGATCACCCCCGGTAGCGGTTGGTACAGCGAAGTGCTGGCACCGCTGCTCAAGGATCACGGGCAGTACATCGCCGCCGTGCAGGCCGCGAGCAGCAGCGCCTATGCGCGCACGTCGGAAGAGAACCTGAAGAAGAAATTCGCGGCTGACCCCACGCGCTACGGCAAGACCTCGGTGTTGGAGTTCGATCCCACGGCGCCGGTATTCGGCAAACCTGCATCGGCGGATGCGGTGCTGACGTTTCGCAATGTGCATAACTGGGTAGCGGCAGGCACCGCGTCGGCCACGTTCAGTGCGTTCTACCAGGTACTGAAACCGGGCGGCGTGCTGGGTGTGGAAGATCACCGGGCCAAGGACGGGGCGGATCTGCAGGCGATCAAGGACAGCGGCTACCTGACCACCGCCCAGGTAGTGAAGCTGGCAACCGATGCCGGGTTCAAGCTGGCGGGGCAGAGCGAAGTGAATGCCAACCCGAAGGACACCAAGGATTACCCGGGTGGTGTGTGGACGTTGCCGCCGACGTTGAAGTTGGGGGAGCAGGATAAGTCGAAGTATGTGGCGATTGGTGAGTCGGATCGGATGACGTTGCGGTTCGTAAAGCCGGCCAAATAATGCTCAACCTGTAGGGGCCGGCTTGCTGTGGTGAGTGGGGTTCGTCCGCCAACCCGAGGGGCTGCTTCGCAGCCCAGCGCAGGGCAAGCCTGCTCACCACAACAAACCTGCTCACCACAATCAGCGCGTTTGAAAGTCAGTCGTCGGCAGTGGGGTCCATGTCCGGGAACATCACCTCGATAAACCCGAACTTGCTGAAGTCGGTGATCCGCGACGGGTACAACCGGCCAATCAGGTGGTCGCACTCATGCTGCACCACCCGCGCATGAAAACCGTCGGCAAACCTTACAATCGGCTCGCCCTTGGGATCAAACCCTTCGTAGCGAATCTGTTGATAACGGTTTACCGCGCCCCGTAGGCCGGGTACGGACAGGCAGCCTTCATAGCCCTCTTCCAGCACCGGGCTGAGGGGGGTGATCAGCGGGTTGATCAGGATCGTCTGCGGCACCGGCGGTGCGTCCGGGTAGCGTTCGCTGGCCTCGAAACCGAAGATCACCAATTGCAGGTCGACGCCGATCTGCGGTGCGGCCAGGCCGACGCCGCCCACATGTTCCATGGTCTGGAACATGTCATCGATCAATTGCCACAACTCGGGGCTGTCGAACAATTCCGGCGGAACCGGAGGCGCGATACGCAGCAAGCGCTCGTCGCCCATTTTCAGGATTTCACGGATCATCGATCAGACTTCGTCAGGGGTGGGCTTGGAGTGGTCCCGGCCGAGGCCTGAGACGTGCTGTTTTTCATCAGTATGGCCGGGTTCGTCGAACTCTTTTTCACCGGGGTCCTTGCCCTCGGCGGACATGTGCTCGATCACTGCATTCATCTCCGCACCTAGCAACAGCACGGCGGCGGAAATGTAGAAGTACAGGAGCAACACGATGATCGCACCGATACTGCCATACATGGCGTTGTAGTCGGCAAAGGTTTTGACGTAGTAGCCAAAGCCCAGGGACGCGACGATCCACACCACCACCGCCAGCACGGAGCCTGGGGTGATGAAGCGGAATTTCTGCTCGACGTCCGGCATCACGTAGTACATGAGGGCCACGGCGAACATCAGCAAAATCACGATCAACGGCCAGCGCAGGATGGTCCACAGGGTGACCACGAACTCCTGCATGCCGATCTGCCCGGCCAGCCATTCCATCACTTGCGGGCCCAGCACCATCAGCGCAGCAGCGGCCAGCAACATGCCGGCGATGCCGACGGTGTAGAAAATCGACAGCGGGAAGCGCTTCCAGATCGGCCGGCCTTCCACCACGTCGTAGGCGGCGTTCATCGCGCTCATCATCAGGCGCACACCGGCCGAGGCGGTCCACAGCGCAATCACGATACCCACCGACAGCAGGCCACCCTTGGATTGCTGCAACTGGTCGATCACCGGGTTCACCTGCTCCAGGGCCTGGGGCGGCAACACCAGTTCCGACTGCAGGCGCAGCCAGGTGAAGAAGTCCGGCAGGTGCAGGAAACCGATCAGGGCAATCAGGAACAACAGGAAGGGAAACAGCGAGAACAGCATCTGGTAGGCCAGTGCAGAAGCATAGGTAGGCATTTCGTCATCGACGAATTCCTTGACGGTACGCAACAGCACTTTGTGCAGCTTGAGACCATCGAGAACCGGAAAAATCATAGCGTCTCCTTTCGCCGCAAAAAGTTGAGTTTGTGGGCGACTCAGGGGCCGTTTTCTACATCAAGGTAGCCTATTTGGCGACCTTGAAACAATTTCGAAACTTTAATCACGCCGTGTGACATAAAAACGGCCATCCGTGGATGGCCGTTTGGACTGCTTGAAAGCGCGTTTACTTGGTCGCTTTTTTCACTGCGTCCTTGGTGTCGCCTACCGCTTTCTGCACTTCGCCTTTCTTTTCCTGAATGACGCCTTCAGCGCGCAGTTTGTCGTTGCCGGTGACTTTACCGACACCTTGCTTGATATTGCCGACCGCCTCGTTTGCCACGCCTTTAATCTTGTCAGATGTGCTGCTCATGGTATTTCTCCGAAAGAACAATCAAGGTTTTTGGGTCATTACCTAAAGATTGACCCGAGGCCGTTGCGCAGAGTTTCAAATATTTTTACCCAGGCATTTCATCGCCGACCGCAGGTTTGGCTTTATGTTTTGCGGCCAACCCACGAGAATGCCCGGCACATTCAGGCTATAACGCTGAATAACAGATCCCGTAGGAAGGTTATGAAACTCAATAAAGCACAGGCCATCGCCCGCAGAAACACCGAACTGGGCGGAGCCGTACTCGGCGTCAACAACTGCCACTTCACCGACCTGGACCGCAGGCGCAACATCTGGTGGTTCGACCTGCCGGTGGGCCGGATTGCCGTGGGCCAGTACGAGTGGATCCACCTGTTGATGCACAACGCCGAGACCGACCAGTTGTTGCACCTGAAGGTGCCAACGCTGTTCTTGCGTGAAAAGCTCGAAGGCCTGGTGGTACGCAATGCGGGCAAGCGCAAACCGGAGATCACTCTGGAGCTGAGCGCGGACAAGGATTCGTTCTTGAAGGATGTGCGTCCGGCAGGGACTGGCGTGAGCTTCGCGCAGTTCGCCCTGTAAAAAACGCTGTTCAAAATGTGGGAGGGGGCTTGCCCCCGATAGCGGTGTATCAGTCAGCACATCGGTAGCTGACACACTGCCATCGGGGGCAAGCCCCTCCCACATTGGTAGAGCGTTACTTTTTAAGACCGAGCTTCTTCAACTCTTCATCGCGCAGCTCACGGCGCAGGATCTTGCCTACGTTGGTGGTCGGCAACGCATCGCGGAATTCCACGGCCTTGGGCACTTTGTACGCAGTGACGTTGGCGCGCATATGCTCCATCACCTGCTCCTTGGTCAGGGTGGCACCCGGCTTGACCACGATGAACAGCTTGATGTGCTCCCCGGACTTTTCGTCCGGCACGCCGATGGCCGCGCACTGCAGCACGCCCGGCAGGCCTGCCAGTACGTCTTCCAGCTCATTGGGGTACACGTTGAAGCCCGAGACCAGGATCATGTCCTTCTTGCGATCGACGATGCGCATGTAGCCGTCAGGCTGGATGATCGCGATATCACCGGTCTTGAGCCAGCCTTCGCTGTCGAGCATCTCGTCGGTGGCGTCCTGGCGCTGCCAGTAGCCCTTCATCACCTGCGGGCCTTTGACGCACAGCTCGCCGGTTTCACCCAGTGCGAGTTCAGTGCCGTCATCGGCGATGACTTTACACACGGTGGACGGCACCGGGATGCCGATGGTGCCGATCTGGATATGCTGGATCGGGTTCACGGTGGCCACCGGGCTGGTCTCGGTCATGCCGTAGCCTTCGCAAATGCCACAACCGGTCACCGCCTTCCAGCGCTCGGCCGCTGCCAATTGCAGGGCCATGCCGCCGGACAGGGTGACTTTCAGCGCAGAGAAATCCAGCTTGCGGAACGCTTCGTTGTTGCACAGCGCCACAAACAGCGTGTTCAAGCCGACAAAGCCGCTGAACTTCCACTTCGACAGTTCCTTGACCATCGCCGGCAGGTCGCGCGGGTTGCTGATCAGGATGTTGTGGTTGCCGATCAGCATCATCGCCATGCAATGAAAGGTGAACGCATAGATGTGGTAAAGCGGCAGCGGCGTGATCAGGATCTCGCAGCCTTCATTGAGGTTGGAGCCCATCAGCGCCTTGCATTGCAACATGTTGGCGACCAGGTTGCGGTGGGTGAGCATCGCGCCCTTGGCCACGCCGGTGGTGCCGCCGGTGTATTGCAGCACGGCCACATCGCCGCTGGCCGGGCTGGCATCGCTGACCGGTTGGCCGTGCCCCTTGGCCAGCACGTCGTTGAACTTGATCGCCTTGGGCAGGTGATACGCCGGGACCATTTTCTTCACGTACTTGATGACGCTGTTGATCAGCAGGCGCTTGAGCGGCGGCAACAGGTCGGCGACTTCGGTGACGATCACATGCTTGACGGCGGTCTTGGGCACGACCTTTTCCGCCAGGTGCGCCATGTTGGCCAGGCACACCAGGGCCTTGGCGCCGGAGTCGTTGAATTGGTGTTCCATTTCCCGCGCGGTGTACAGCGGGTTGGTGTTGACCACGATCAGGCCGGCGCGGATCGCACCGAACACGGCGACCGGGTATTGCAGGACGTTGGGCAGTTGCACGGCGATTCGATCACCGGGCTTCAGGTCGGTGTGCTGTTGCAGGTACGCGGCGAAGGCGCCGGACAGTTCGTACAATTCACCGTAGGTGATTGTCTTGCCCAGGTTGCTGAAAGCCGGTTTGTTGGCGAAGCGCTGGCAGGACTGCTTCAGTACCGCCTGAATATTCGGATACTCGTCTGGATTGATTTCTGCGGCAATCCCGGCGGGGTACTTATCCTTCCAAAAGTCTTCGTTCATGGAAGCCCACTCCTCAGCGACGTCAGCGACGCGAATTCATCATCGCATTTGATGCGATTATTATTGGTGTATGTTTTTTTAGGTGAATCTGGCGCTTTCAAGCAGGCCGAGACGTCACAAAGCGCGCCGAGAGTAGCAGCTTTGCCAAAGGCCGCCTAGAGCCAAAAGAGGGGGCCACGGTCATAAACACGACTGTCCTACAATATTTGGTCACACTTTAAACCAAGCTGAAATAGCTCGATAAATGGCTCTGGAACGGGGCTTTCAGAACAGCACAGTACAAATATGGGAGGGGGCTTGCCCCCGATGGCAGTGGTTCAGTCTACACATCTGGTGACTGACCCACCGCCATCGGGGGCAAGCCCCCTCCCGCATTTTTCAGCACATTTCAGATCAAGCGATATCGCGCAGCTCCCTGCGCAAGATCTTGCCCACCGGCGTCATCGGCAACGAGTCGCGCAACACGATGTGCTTAGGCACCTTGTACCCCGTGAAGTTGGTCTTGCAGTACGCCTTCAACTCCTCAAGGCTCACCCCTTCGGCACGCGCCACCACGAACAGCTTCACCGCCTCCCCGGTGCGTTCATCCGGCACGCCGATCACCGCGCAGTTGGCCACTGCCGGGTGGGCCATCACCACGTCTTCGATCTCGTTGGGGTACACGTTGAAACCCGAGACGATGATCAAGTCTTTCTTGCGGTCGACGATGCTGACGAAACCATCGGCATCGATCACCGCGATATCGCCAGTCTTCAGCCAGCCTTCGGCGTCCAACGCCTCGGCAGTGGCGGCCGGTTGCTGCCAGTAGCCCTTCATCACCTGCGGGCCCTTGATGCACAACTCACCGCGCTCGCCCAACGGCAACTCGTGACCTTGATCGTCGATGACTTTCATCGCAGTGCCCGGCACCGGCAGGCCCACGGTGCCCAGGCGCGACTGGCTGCCGTAGGGGTTGGTACTGGCCACCGGCGAGGTCTCGGTCAGGCCGTAGCCTTCGCCGATGGAACAGCCGGTGATGGCCTTCCAGCGCTCGGCCGTGGCCTTCACCAGTGCGGTGCCGCCGGAATTGGTGATCTTGAGGTGGGAGAAGTCCAGGGTCTTGAAGTCCGGATGGTCCATCAACGCCACAAACAGCGTGTTCAGCCCCAACAGGCAGGAGAACCGCCACTTTTTCAGTTCCTTGATAAACCCGCCGATATCCCGCGGATTGGTGATCAACACGTTATGGTTGCCGGTCACCATCATGCACATGCAGTTCGCCGTGAACGCATAGATGTGGTACAGCGGCAGCGGCGCGATCATCACCTCCTGCCCTTCCCTCACCAACGGCTGGCCATCATCGGTGACCTGGGACATGCACGCCCGCGCCTGTTGCATGTTCGCCACCAGGTTGCCGTGGGTGAGCATCGCGCCCTTGGCCAGGCCGGTGGTGCCGCCGGTGTATTGCAGCACCGCGATATCGTCCAGTGTGACTGGGTGGCGGGTCACGCCCAGGCCCGCGCCCATGCGCAGGGCGCGCTTGAATGACACTGCGCGCGGCAGGTTGTAGGCCGGGACCATTTTCTTGACCTTGTCGACCACCGTGTTGATCAGCCAGCCTTTGGCAGCGGGCATGAAATCGCCCATCTTGGCTTCGATCAGGTAGTCGATCTCGGTGTCGCTGCACACCTCCTGCACCCGCGAACCGAACAGGTTGAGGTAGACCAGCGCACGCACGCCGGCGTCCTTGAACTGGTGACGCATCTCGCGCGGGGTGTACAGCGGGTTGGTGTTGACCACGATCAGCCCGGCGCGCAAGGCGCCGAACACGGCAATCGGGTAATGCAGCACGTTGGGCATCTGCACCGCGATGCGCTCGCCCGGCTTGAGGTCGGTGTGCTGTTGCAGGTAGCCGGCGAAGGCGGCGCTCTGGCGCTCCAGCTCGGCGTAGGTCAGGGTGATGCCCATGTTGCTGAATGCCGGACGGTCGGCGAAGGCCTTGCAGGAGCGCTCGAAGACTTCGATCACCGACTTGTAGGCAGAGAGGTCGATGTCGTTGGGAACGCCCGCTGCGCGTTTGTCATTCCAGAAATCAGGTTGCATTATTCTTGTCCTCTTACCTGAGTGTGTCCGGCCGCTTTCTGACTGCTATGAAAAGCGGAGCTTTGGGGACGTTAGCAGCAATAGCCAAACAGGCAAATACAGCAAACCGTGTCATTGATTGTATGAATCTTGCCGCTGACGTGTAGGCAGATGCGCCGATCCTCGGCAGATGAGCTATACACTGCAACAACCCCGAGCTGACCTTGAGCAGCCCCTGAGCAAAGGAACCGCCATGAACCACAGCAGCTTCTGGCTGACCGCGAATGACCGCAGCCGCCTGTACGTCAATCAATGGATGCCCGAAGGCCCGACCAGGGCCCTGGTGATGCTGTCCCATGGAATGGCCGAGCACAGCGGGCGCTATGCGCGCCTGGCGCAAACCCTGTGCGACGCCGGCTACGGCGTGTATGCGCCGGACCAAAGAGGCCACGGCCGCACAGCCGACGAAGGCACCCTGGGCCTGTATGCAGAGCATGACGGCTGGAACAAGGTAGTGGGCGATCTCGCCAGCCTCAACCAGCATATCGGCCAGCAACAGCCGGGGTTGCCGATCATTCTGTTGGGACACAGCATGGGCAGTTACATCGCCCAGGCCTATCTGTTGCACCACAGCGCGAGCCTGGATGGCGCGATTCTCAGCGGTTCGAATTTCCAGCCGGTGGCGCTGTACCGCGCCGCGCGGGTGATCGCCCGGGCCGAACGGCTGCGCCAGGGGTTGCGCGGGCGCAGTGCGCTGATCGATTTCCTGTCGTTTGGATCGTTCAACAAGGCGTTCAAACCCAATCGCACCGCTTTCGATTGGCTCAGTCGCGACCCGGCCGAGGTGGACAAGTACATCAATGACCCGCTGTGTGGGTTCCGCTGCACCAACCAACTGTGGATCGACCTGCTCGGCGGCTTGCAGCAAATCAGCAAAGCGTCCAATCTCGCGCAGATCGACCCTGGCCTGCCGATCCTGGTAATGGGCGGTGAATGTGATCCGGTGAGCGAAGGCAAGCGTCTCAACAGCCTGGCCAACGCCCTGCGTGAAGCGGGCTGCCAGCACCTGCAACTGAATATCTACCCGCAGGCGCGCCATGAAGTGTTCAACGAAACCAACCGTGATGAAGTCACGGCGGATGTACTGAGCTGGCTCGACCAGGCCCTGACGTTGCGCAGGCCCACCCGCTGCGAATAAATTTTCGATTAAAATCAGTCAGTTAAATTACCGATTAGCCACAGGATGCACGTTTAGATGACCCAGGTAACCAACACCCCGTACGAAGCCCTCGAAGTCGGCCAGACCGCCAGCTACAGCAAGCTGGTGGAAGAGCGTGATATCCAGCTGTTCGCCGCCATGTCCGGTGACCACAACCCGGTGCACCTGGATGCCGAGTACGCCAAGGCGACCATGTTCAAGGAGCGTATTGCCCACGGCATGTTCAGCGGCGCCCTGATCAGCGCAGCCGTTGCCTGCGAGCTGCCTGGGCCGGGCACGATCTACATCGGCCAGCAGATGAGCTTCCAGAAGCCAGTGAAAATCGGCGACACCCTGACTGTGCGCCTGGAAATCCTCGAGAAACTGCCGAAGTTCCGCGTGCGCATCGCCACCCGTGTGTTCAACCAGCGCGATGAGTTGGTGGTGGATGGCGAGGCGGAAATCCTGGCGCCGCGCAAGCAGCAGGTGGTGACGCTGACCGAGTTGCCGCCGATCAGCATTGGCTGATAGCAATTTCAGGCTCAACACAACACCAATGTGGGAGGGGACAAGCCCCCTCCCACATTGGTTACAGCATTTACAACCCTGGGCTTACGACTGAGCGCGAGCCTGGTTACGCAGGGCTTTCACCTGGTCGTGGTTGCGTTGCACGCCGTGGTACTGACGTTCAACCAGGTCACGAATGCCCAGCAGGTTGTGCTTGTTGATCTTCTCGATCGCTTCCTTGTAAGCCTTCAGTGCGTGGTCTTCACCGCGCTCGGCTTCGTTCAATACAGCCTCTTCATCTTTACCGGTGAGCATCGACTTCACGTCGACCCAGCCACGGTGCAGGGCACCGGCAACGCTGCCGGAATCTTCCGGATCACCACCCAGGGCACGCACGGCGGTCTTCAGCTCGGCAGCAGCGGTGGCGCAGTCGGCGGAACGCTTGGCGAACAGGGCTTTGAGTTCTGGGTGCTTGATGTCTTCAGCGCACTCCTTGAAACCCTTTTGGCCGTCGATGCTGGTTTCGATCAGGTCGTTCAGTACGGAGATCGATTCTTTATTGATGTCAGTCATTTTTCAATTCCTTGTACGGGTTAGAAGGTTGTCTTAGTGGTTGCAGCGCCCGTGCCAGGTTTTCAAAAAACAAATTCTCCATATATTTCAGTTATTTACGATTAATTGAACCATCTGTATGTACGTTATTTGCATGATCTGTCATTTGGCCTTCATGCAGAATGCCTGTATTTTCCAAGGTCACGACTCAAACACCCGAGCCTGCATGAATCCCGAAAAACTCGAACTGCTGATCACCCGCGAAATGCCCTTCGGCAAATACAAAGGACGGATCATCGCTGACCTGCCCGGCCCCTACCTGAACTGGTTCGCCCGTGAAGGTTTCCCCCACGGCGAGCTGGGCGGCTTGCTGGCGTTGATGCAGGAAATCGACAGCAACGGGTTATCTGAATTACTCGAACCGCTACGCGCCAAACACGGCAAACCCGCACCGCGCCATTAAGAGCCCCCTATGCCAAGGAATGCAGACAACGAACGTCATTGGCAGGCTGTTTCCGAGCGCTATGCTCTGGAACCCGGCCCGATCAATCTCGAAAACGGTTACTTCGGTCGCATGAGCCGAACGGTGCAATCGCATTACCTGGAACAGGTCGCGTTTATCAACCGAAGTAATTCGCTGCATGTACGCCAGCGCTTCGAGCAAGGTGAAAACGTCGAGATTCGTCGGCAACTGGCCGAGCTGATTGATGTGGACCCGGAGTCGGTGGCATTTACCCGTAACGCCACCGAAGCTTTGCAATCACTGATCCGCAACTACAACCGCCTGCAACCGGGCGACCAGGTGCTGATCAGTGACCTGGAGTACGACACCGTCAAGGGTGCGATGCGTTGGCTGGCCGGCGTTCGTGGCGTGGAGGTGATCGAACTGTCCCACGCACACCCGGCCAGTTTCGACAGCCTGGTGCAGACCTATCTTGATGCGTTCGTTGAGTACCCTCGTTTAAAGCTGATGGCGCTGACCCACGTCACCCACCGCACCGGCCTGGTGATGCCCGTCGAAGCCGTCGCCCATGCAGCGCGTGAGCACGGCGTGGACGTGATCCTCGACGGCGCCCATGCCCTGGGCCAGATCGAGTTCAACCTGGCCGAGCTGGGCATTCAGTTTGCCGGCTTCAACCTGCACAAATGGATCGGCGCGCCACTGACCCTGGGCTTTTTGTACATCGCCCCGGAGCGCCTGGCGGATATCGACCCGGACATGGGTGAGTTTCACTACCCCACCACCGATGTGCGTGCGCGTACGTCCTACAGCACGCCGAACTTTCCGGCCTTGATGACCTTGCCGCTGGTGTTTGAAGAACATCGCCAATTAGGCGGCGCGGCGGCAAAAGGCGCACGGGTGAATGACCTGCGGGACCTGTGGGTCAGCCAGGTGCGGGCATTGCCGGGGATCGAGGTGCTGACGCCGGATGATCCAAGGGTGTATTGCGGGATTACGGCGTTCAAGTTCAGCGGGCGGGACCAGCAGGTGATGGTCGATAGACTGCTCAAGGACTACAACCTGTTTGTCACTACCCGAGTCGGTGCGTCGTTCGGCACCTGTATCCGGGTGACGCCGGGGTTGGTGACTTCGGCAACCGAGATAGCCGTGCTGGTTAAAGCCATCACCGAGTTGAGCGTCGGTTAGGCGCCCTTTCTACAGGCAAAAAAAATGCGGTACACCGACCAAGTGCACCGCAAAAATGCCGTCAAGCACAGCAACAACGATTCAGTAAAAGCAGATCAATCCAGCAGGGCCAATGCCTGCGCGGTGACTTCCTGGATGCGGGCCCAGTCGCCGTTCTTGACCCACTCCGGGTCGAGCATCCAGCTACCGCCCACGCACATCACGTTTTTCAACGCCATGTAGTTTTTGATGTTGGCCGGGCCAACGCCGCCGGTCGGGCAGAATTTCACTTCGCCGAACGGACCGCCCAGGGCCTTGATCGCCGCCACACCGCCGCTGACTTCCGCCGGGAACAGCTTGAAGCGGCGATAACCCAGGCCGTAGCCTTCCATGATGCCGGAAGCATTGCTGATGCCCGGCAGCAGCGGGATCGGGCTGTGTACCGAGGCTTCCAGCAGGTCACGGGTAATGCCTGGAGTGACGATGAATTGCGAGCCCGCCACTTCGGCTGCTTCGAGCATGTGACGGTCCAGCACGGTGCCGGCACCGGTGCACAGTTCAGGGCGTTGTTCGCGCAGTACCTGAATGGCCTTGAGGCCGAACTCCGAACGCAGGGTCACTTCCAGTGCGGTCAAACCGCCGGCTGCCAGGGCATCGGCCAGCGGCAGAATGTCCTGTTCGCGGGCGATGGTGATCACCGGCAGGATCCGCGCCTTGGCGCAGAGGCTGTCGATCAAGGCAACTTTGTCCGCCATGGACACGGTCGGTTGAGGGCTTTTCATAGCGGCTGATCCTTGGCTCATGGGCACCAGTAAATCTCTAATGTAGGTTGCAGAAACGCGCGAATCGGCATGGCAGCGACGTCATCACTGGCCAGCGCGGCGCTCAAGGTGGTCAATTTCGAGCTGCCGGAAATCGACAGCATCGTGTAGTTCGCCGTGGCCAACAGCGCGCGACTCATGGTCAGGCGCTGGTGCGGCACGGTCGGCGCCAGCATCGGCCAGCAACGACGGGTACCGTCGGGCTGCAAGGCCTGGCTCAGGTTCGGGCTGTCGGGAAACAGCGATGCGGTGTGGCCGTCATCGCCCATGCCCAGCACCAGCACATCGATGGCTGGCAATTCGGCCAGCAGGCGATCGGCCTGCTCGGCAGCGTCTTCGAGGTTGGCGGCAGCGCTGTACAGGCTCAAGAACCTGGCCTTGGCCGCCGGGCCTTGCAGCAGGTGCTGCTTCAACAGGCCGGCATTGCTGTCGGCATGTTCGACCGGCACCCAGCGCTCGTCGGCCAGGGTGATGGTGACCTTGGACCAGTCCAGGCCCTGCTTGGCCAGGTGCTGGAAAAACGCCACGGGGCTGCGGCCACCGGACACCACCAGGGTCGCTTCGCCACGGGCACTGATGGCCGTGCGCAGTTGCTCGGCCACGTCATTGGCCAGGCCTTCCGCCAACAGCACCGGGGTACGGTACTCATGAGGGGTTACACCCTGGGGCAGTTTCAAATCAGATATCGCCATACCACGACCTCCCGTCCCGCGTGATCAGTGCAATCGAGCTCATCGGCCCCCAGGACCCGGCCGCGTACGGCTTGGGCGCATCACCGGATTTCTTCCACCCGGCGATCAACTGGTCACACCACTTCCACGCGGCTTCGATTTCATCTTTGCGAACAAACAGGTTCTGATTGCCGCGCATCACTTCCAGCAACAACCGCTCGTAGGCATCCGGAATCCGGGCGCTGCGGTAGGTGTCGGAAAAATTCAGTTGCAGCGGGCCGCTGCGCAGTTGCATGCCCTTGTCCAGGCCCTGCTCCTTGGTCATCACGCGCAAGGAAATACCTTCGTCCGGTTGCAGGCGGATGATCAGCTTGTTGCTGATCTGCAGGCGCTGCTCAGGGGCGAAGATGTAGTGGGACGGTTCCTTGAAGTGGATGACGATCTGCGACAGCTTCTGCGGCATGCGCTTGCCGGTGCGCAGGTAGAACGGCACGCCGGCCCAACGCCAGTTGCGGATATCGGCACGCAGGGCGACGAAGGTCTCGGTGTCGCTCTGGGTGTTGGAGTTTTCTTCTTCCAGGTAACCCGGCACCGGCTTGCCGGCGCTGTAGCCGGCGATGTACTGGCCGCGCACCACCTGGGTGGTCAGGCCATCCGGGCTGATCGGCGCCAGGGCCTTGAGCACCTTGACCTTCTCGTCACGGATGCTGTCGGCGGACAGGTCGGCCGGCGGGTCCATGGCGATCAGGCACAGCAGCTGCAACAGGTGGTTCTGGATCATGTCCCGCAGCTGGCCGGCCTTGTCGAAGTAACCCCAACGGCCTTCGATACCGACCTGCTCCGCCACGGTGATTTCCACGTGGGAAATGTAGTTCTGGTTCCACTGGGTTTCGAACAGGCTGTTGGCGAAACGCAGCGCGATCAGGTTCTGGACGGTCTCTTTGCCCAGGTAGTGGTCGATGCGGTACGTGCGGTTCTCCGGGAAGAACTGCGCCACGGCGTCATTGACCTTGCGCGAGGATTCCAGGTCCGAACCAATCGGTTTCTCCAGCACCACGCGGGTGTTGTCCGCCAGGCCGACCTTGGACAGGTTCTCGCAGATGGCGCCGTACACCGCCGCCGGGGTGGCGAAGTAGGCGATCAGGCGCTGCTCGGTGCCGGCGATGTCCGCCAGGGCCACGTAGTCATCAGCCTTCAGGAAGTCGACGTGCACATAGGTCAGGCGCGCCAGGAAGCGCTGGGCGATGGTTTCGTCCAGTTCCTTGCCGACGAACTCTCGCAATGCGTGCTCGATGTGCGCCAAGTGCTGTTGTTCGGTGCCGGCTTCGCGGGCCAGGGCCAGAATGCGCGTGTCGTCGTGCAGCAGGCCGGCGCCATCGAGTTGATAGAGGGCAGGAAATAACTTGCGCAGCGCCAGATCACCCAAGGCGCCAAACAGGGCAAAGGTGCAGGGTTCTACGGTTATCGAAGGCATGATGTTTGTTCTTTTATCAAGTTAAGCTACAAATACCTTTTTTCAAGGCATCACTCAAGGAAAAATGTAGTAATAACCACAACATTTTCCCGAAATACGCATTCCGAGTGGTGGTGTTCAGCTACCCTCAGTAGGATAGGCCACCGCAAAAGGCCACTCGTCGATTGGTTGCCACCCTAATTTGCATCGTCGCCCGAAGGAAAGACTGAATGGACCGCGTGCGAAATCTTCTGGAACAGATCCGGAACCGCCTCGAAGAATTGAACAAGGCCGAGAAAAAAGTCGCCGAGGTCATCCTGCTCAACCCGCAGCAGGCGACCCGCTTTTCCATCGCCGCCCTTGCCCAGGCCGCCTCGGTCAGTGAACCGACGGTCAACCGTTTCTGCCGTTCGTTCGGCGTGAGCGGTTACCCTGAACTGAAATTGCAGCTGGCGCAAAGCCTGGCCAGCGGCGCAGCGTATGTCAGCCGCGCGGTGGAGGCCGATGATAACCCCGAGGCCTACACCCAGAAGATTTTTGGCAGCGCCATCGCGTCGCTCGACAGCGCCTGCCAGGCCCTGGACCCGGCCCTGATCAGCAAGGCCGTGGACCTGTTGATCCAGGCGCGGCAGATCCACTTCTTCGGCCTGGGTGCTTCGGCCCCGGTGGCGATGGATGCGCTGCACAAGTTCTTCCGCTTCAACCTGGCCGTTACCGCCCATGCCGACGTGCTGATGCAGCGCATGATCGCCTCGGTGGCGCACACTGGCGAGTTGTTCGTGATCATTTCCTACACCGGGCGTACCCGTGAGTTGGTGGAAGTGGCGCGCATCGCCCGTGGAAACGGCGCTTCAGTGCTGGGCGTGACCGCCGAGAACTCGCCGCTGGCCAAGGCCAGCACGGTGAGCCTGAACATTCCACTGCCCGAAGACACCGACATCTATATGCCGATGACCTCGCGGATCATCCAACTGACGGTGCTGGATGTACTGGCCACCGGCATGACCTTGCGTCGCGGGGTGGATTTCCAGCCGCATTTGCGCAAGATCAAAGAGAGCTTGAATGACAGCCGGTACCCGGTGGGGGATGAGTTCAACTAAGCCGGCCTTTGTGTTGGCTGTACTGGCCTCATCGGGGGCAAGCCCCCTCCCACACTTTGATCTGTGAATACATTCAAAATGTGGGAGGGGGCTTGCCCCCGATAAGGCCAGCAGCCACACTGCTATACCCCTGCTCGAGCCTGCAAACTCAAATGCGCCCTCTCCCCCGGCGCCAGGCTCGCCCCGGCCATCGCCGACTCCACGCACACAAACCCCGACGCCTCGTTGAAGCTCACGCCCAACAGCGGCCGGCTGCCCGGGTGCCACACCACCGTGTCGGCGCTGTCGCCGGTGTCGATGCACAGTTCGCGCTGCCAGGCGTGGTCCTTGAGCTGCAATTCGCCCTCGTGCTGGAACACCCGCTGGCAACCGCCCTCCACCCGCAATTCACCTTCCTGCTGGCAGACCTGACGATTGAGCTGGTCGTAACCTTGCGCACCGTCAAGCCCAGACAGCGCTATCTCATCAACATGACCAATACGCCAGTAAGCGTGCAATGCATGGCTCAGCTGGCACGGCAACTCATCCTGATGCTCGGTGCTCAGGCGCAGCTCCAGGGTTTCGCCCAGGTGCGCATGCAGGTCGACCTGCCAGTCGCACAGCTGCAATTGCCAGTGCAGGCGCACACCGTCGTCGTCGGTGCTGCTGTCGAGCAATTTCCAGTCGATCAAGCGCGCCCAGCCATGGGACGGCCAGGCATTTTCACTCGGGTGGCGGCCATACCACGGCCAGCACACCGGCACGCCTCCACGGATGGCACCGACTTGCGGCCACTTGGCGGCACACCACAACCAGGGTTTCTGGCCGGTCGGCTGAAAGTGCAGCAATTGCGCGCCTTGGCGACTGAACACCGCCTGGCACAGCGGATGATCGATCACCAACACGTCACGCATCTGGAAACGCTCCCAGGCGAACACCGGGCGCTCGCGCAAGGATTTGAAAAAGCGTTGCAGCGGTTGCTCATGCATGTGCCACAGTCCTGAAAATCATCACAATGCAGCCCAAAAAAAAGCGGATAGCCATGGCTACCCGCAAAATGCGCACAGAGAGAAGGAGCTTATCGCAACAGCGTTAGAACGTAGACTGAATTTTCAGGCCAGCCACCAACGCGTTGTCGACTTTGTCCACGCCGCCAGGCTGGACGACGTATTGCAGGTTAGGACGCACGGTCAGCCAGTTGGTGACGTGGAAGCCGTAATTGATTTCGAAGTTGTACTCGGTTTCGCGGATTGGCGTGTAAAGCGCATTGTCGTAGTCGTTCACGCCATTGGCGACGTTGAGCAGTTCGGCGTTTTTCTTCACGTCGTTGTTGACGTGCAGACGCGCGGCACCAATACCCACGTCGTCTTTTGGACGCGCATCGAATGGGCCTTTGTACACCAGCATCAACGACTGATAGTTGTCGACCAGGTTGGTTTCTTTGTCGTGGAAGGTGGCGTTGGCCGCGATGTTCAGACCGCGGGAAGCGTCGCCGTTGTGCGTGGTGAGCTGCTGTTGGGCAACGAACCAGTAGCCTTTCTTGCTGCTATGGGTACGGTAGGCGGCGCCAGTGGTCGCTGCATCGTTGCCGTTGATGTCTTCACGGACGTCAGAGGCATCAGCCGCGCTCTTGTAGTAACCCACACGGTATTCGCCCGGCAGGTTGTTGACCTTAGGCGACCAGACCAATTCCACCGGGATCACGGTGCCCTTGGTGCCACTGCCGCTGAGCTTGAAGCCGTTGCCGTGCTCCAGCTGCGATGGGTTCTGGTTGTATGCACCGATTTGCGCATACAGCTCAGGCGTGATGTTGTACTTCACGCGGATCGCGGCCTGGCTGACAGGCCAGTTGTACCAGGTGTTGACATAGTTACCCACTTGCGAACCGCAGAACGACAGGTTCTGGAAGTCGCACGGGAAGGTGTTGAAGTCTTCGCCTTCGCCGAAGTAACCGAGTTTCACGTCCAACTTGTTGTCGAACATCTGGTGCTGGATCCAGAACTGGGTCAGACGCACCATGTGGCCACGGCCGTAGACTTCCATCGAAGAACTCAGCGTGCCGGCACGCGGGTCGCCAATGCGGTCGTTGGAGATGTTCTGGCCATTACGGTTGGTCAACTGGATCTTGGCCTGGGTATTGTCCCAGCCCCACAGTTTTTGCAGGTCAAGTGCCACGCCGAGACCGAACTGGTCAGAGTAACGACCGGTCTTGTCGTGGTTGTAGCCGCCCTTGGCGTTGTAGCCCATCTCCCCAACGTAGTCAGCCTTGATGTCGATACCTTGCTCGATCAGCTTGGTACGCTCACCGCCCCAATCGCCGGTCATCCACTTGGAATCAGCGCTGAATGCATCGGCCGCCATCGCATTGGCGGACAGTACCAGGGCTGCTGCAGCTGACATTTGGCAGATCAGCCGAGTGTTGTTGTGTTGCTTTTTCATCCCTACATCCTCGTCTTTATTGTTATTAAACTGTTTTTATCTAACGCGGTTTACTTTTTTTATCTAAAACAACAACTTATCTGCTTCAGCGGCCTTTGAATTGGGCCACGTTGTCGGCATGCCCCTGTGTGGGCGATGAAGAAACAGTGCCCAGTCGCTCGCCCGTGTTGGCGTCGAACAGCAGTACCTTGGAAGGATCGAATTGCAGGGTCAGGGTCTCGCCCACCTGCGGTGCCACGTCGGGTGCCAGGCGGCAGCAGACCTTGGTGTCATTGAGTTGCACGAACACCAGGGTGTCCGGGCCGGTTGGCTCGGTCACCTGGACTTCGGCACGAATGCTCGACGCACTGTTGCCCTCGCCCGCCGCCAACATGATCTGCTCCGGACGCAGGCCCAGGATCACGTCGCGATCTTCCAGGCCGGCATCCGTGGTGTTCAGGGCCAGCTCACAACGCGCCTGGCCGCTGTCGAGCAATGCCACCAGGCGGCCGTCCTTGCGCTGCAGACGCAGCGGCACGAAGT
Organism: Pseudomonas sp. FBCC-B1565; assembly: GCF_059133265.1. Lineage (NCBI taxonomy): Bacteria > Pseudomonadati > Pseudomonadota > Gammaproteobacteria > Pseudomonadales > Pseudomonadaceae > Pseudomonas > Pseudomonas sp. FBCC-B1565. The sequence continues at coordinate 1,395,662 of NZ_CP101438.1, read as the reverse complement.
TCATCGGCGGCGAACCGATAAAGCTCGCCACGAACTGGTTGGCCGGATTGTTGTAGATCTCTTTCGGCGTGCCGAACTGCTGGATGATGCCGTCCTTCATCACCGCGACCTTGTCGCCCAGGGTCATCGCTTCGATCTGGTCGTGGGTCACGTAGACCGTGGTGGTCTTGAGACGCTGGTGCATCAGTTTCATTTCGGTACGCATTTCGACACGCAGCTTGGCGTCGAGGTTGGACAGCGGTTCGTCGAACAGGTAGATCTTCGGCCGACGCGCCAGGGCACGGCCCATGGCCACGCGCTGTTGCTGGCCGCCGGAGAGCTGGCCAGGCTTGCGATTGAGCAGGTGTTCGATCTGCAGCAGCTTGGCCACCCGCGCCACTTCGGCGTCGATATCGGCCTGGGGCATCTTGCGGATCTTGAGGCCGAACTCGATGTTCTCGCGCACGCTCATGGTCGGGTACAGCGCGTAGGACTGGAACACCATGGCGATGTCACGGTCCTTGGGGCTCATGCCGCTCACGTCCTGGTCGCCGATCATGATCGCGCCGCCGGTGATGGTCTCAAGGCCGGCGATGCAGTTCATCAGCGTGGATTTGCCGCACCCCGAAGGACCGACCAGGATCAGGAATTCGCCTTCCTTGATCGACAGTTCGATGTTCTTCAAGGTGTCGGGCAGGCCGGCGCCATAGGTCTTGTTTACATTGCGAAGTTCAAGCGTAGCCATGATTACCCCTTGACCGCGCCGGCCGTGAGGCCGCGCACGAAATACTTGCCTGCGATCACATAGACCAGCAGGGTCGGCAGCCCGGCGATCATCGCCGCCGCCATATCCACGTTATATTCCTTGGCCCCGGTGCTGGTGTTGACCAGGTTGTTCAGCGCCACCGTGATGGGCTGGGAGTCGCCGCTGGAGAACACTACGCCGAACAGGAAGTCGTTCCATATCTGGGTGAACTGCCAGATCAGGCAGACCATGATGATCGGGGTCGACATCGGCAGAATGATCTGACGGAAGATGGTGAAGAAGCCCGCACCGTCCAGACGCGCGGCCTTGATCAGCGCATCCGGGATGCTCACGTAGTAGTTACGGAAGAACAACGTGGTGAACGCCAGCCCGTAGACCACATGCACAAACACCAGGCCGGTGGTGGTGCTGGCCAGGCCCATCTTGCCGAGGGTGAACGACGCCGGCAGCAGCACGGTCTGGAACGGCAGGAAGCAGCCGAACAACAACAGGCCGAAGAACAGCTGCGACCCCTTGAAGCGCCAGAACGACAGCACATAGCCGTTCAATGCACCGATGGCGGTAGAGATCAGTACGGCCGGAACGGTGATCTTGATCGAGTTCCAGAAGTAGCCGTCCACAGTCGCCCAGGCCTTGACCCAGCCGATACCGGTGACCACGGTCGGCCAGCTCAGCAGGTTGCCGGAGCTGATGTCTTCCGGGGTCTTGAAGCTGGTCAGCAGCATCACCACCAGCGGCACCAGGTACAGCAGCACGGCGAGGATCAGCACCGCGTAGATCGCGATGCGACTCAGGCTGATGGCAGGTTTGGAGGCGAGACTAGTCATGACGTTTGGTCCTCAGCTCGGAGTAGAGGTAAGGCACGATGATCGCGAGGATCGCACCGAGCATCAGGATGGCACTGGCCGAACCCATGCCCATCTGGCCACGGCTGAAGGTGAACGAGTACATGAACATCGCCGGCAGGTCGGACGAGTAGCCGGGGCCGCCAGCAGTCATCGCGGCTACCAGGTCGAAGCTCTTGATCGCAATGTGCGCCAGGATCATCACCGCACTGAAGAACACCGGACGCAGGCTGGGCAGCACCACGCTCCAGTAGATGCGCGGCAGGCTCGCGCCGTCGATCTGTGCGGCGCGCACGATCGATTGATCGACGCCACGCAGGCCGGCGAGAAACATCGCCATGATAAAGCCCGAGGCTTGCCACACAGCGGCGATCACCAGGCAGTAGACCACGCGGTCCGGGTCGATCAGCCAGTCGAGACGGAAGCCTTCCCAGCCCCAGTCACGCAGGAGTTTGTCCAGGCCCATGCCCGGGTTGAGCAGCCATTTCCAGGCGGTACCGGTGACGATCATCGAGAGCGCCATCGGGTACAGGTAAATGGTGCGGATAAAGCCTTCGCGACGGATTTTCTGGTCGAGGAAGATCGCCAGGGTCACGCCGATGACCAGGGTGATGCCGATGAACATCCCGCCAAACACCGCCAGGTTCTTGCTCGCTACCCACCAGCGGTCGTTGTCGAACAACCGCGCGTATTGCGCAAGGCCCGCCCATTTGTAGCTTGGCAGGAACGTGGAATTGGTGAACGAGAGTACAAACGTCCACAGGATGTAGCCGTAGAAGCCCACCAACACGATGAACATGCTGGGCGCCAGCACCAGTTTGGGTAGCCAGCGCTGCAGTGCATCGAACGGCGAGGCTTTGCTGAACACAGCAACAGAACTCATGGGGAAATCCAGTACAGGGAAAAAGGACTACAGGAACAAGCCTTGCGGGGGGCCAGGGAGTCCCCCCACAAGGTCAACCGTTACTTGGCGGACTTGATCGCAGCGCCAAGTTTCTTGGCGGTGTCGGCCGGGTCGGCTTTCGGGTCGTTGATGTAGTTGGTCACGACGTCAAAGAACGCACCTTGCACCGCCAGGGTCGTGGCCATGTTGTGCGCCATGCTTGGCTGCAGGCCGCCGGTCTTGGCGTCTGCCAGGAAGTCCTTGGCAGCGGTCTGGGCGCAGGAGTCGAAGCCGTACGAGTCCATTTTGTTCAGCATGTCGTTACGCACAGGGATCGAACCCTTGTTGATGCTGAACACTTTCTGGAAGTTTTCACCCAGCACGACTCTGGCAATGTCCTGCTGACCGGCAGCAGTGCCTTTGTCTTTCTGCTTGAACACCGCCAGGGAGTCGATGTTGTAGGTGAAGGCTTTGTCGGTGCCCGGGAAGGCTACGCACTCGTAGTCCTTGCCGGCGACTTTCTTGGCGGCGGTCCATTCGGACTTGGCCCAGTCACCCATGATCTGCATGCCGGCCTTGCCGTTGATGACCTTGCCTGCTTCGAGGTTCCAGTCCTGGCCTTTGCCGTCGACGTCCATGTAGGTCGCGACTTTCTTCAGCTCGGTCAAGGCCTTGACCATTTCCGGACCGGTCAGTGCGGCGTTATCCAGGTCGACCAGGGCTTTCTTGTAGCCATCGGCACCCATCACCGAGAGCACCACCGCTTCGAACACGGTGCTGTCCTGCCAAGGCTGGCCACCATGGGCGAGCGGAATAAAGCCGGCTTTCTTCAGCTTGTCGCCAGCGGCGTAGAATTCTTCGAGGGTGGTCGGGTTCTTGGTGATACCGGCTTTCTTGAAGACTTCCGGGTTGATCCACAGCCAGTTCACGCGGTGGATGTTGACCGGTACGGCGACGTAGTCACCTTCGTACTTCACGGTATCGGAGACTTTCTTGTCGAGCAGGGAGTCCCACTTTTCTTCTTTGGCGACGTCCTTGAGCACGTCGGTGTCGAGCAGGCCGGTGGACGCCCATTCCTGGATGTCAGGGCCTTTGATCTGGGCAACGCCTGGCGGGTTGCCGGCGACTGCACGGCTTTTCAGCACGGTCATGGCCGTGGCGCCACCGCCACCTGCAACGGCACCGTCTTTCCAGATGAAGCCGTCTTTCTCAACTTGGGCTTTCAGGACATCTACAGCCGCCTTCTCACCACCCGAGGTCCACCAATGCACAACTTCAACCGTACCTTTGGAGTCGGCGGCAAATGCACTGAGGGGAAACAACGAGGCAATGGAAATAGCGACGGCGAGGCGATTAATCGCGTTCATCTGAGTACCTTTTCTTGTTGTTATGCATGCAAGTCTTAGGCTTGCGCTGCACGGAGTTTAAACAGGGTTTTTTGAGGCGCAGGTAACAAAGGGATGCACAAATGTCACCAGTTAGTGACATAGCGCCCAGCCCCGATGGCACTGGCCATGCTGGGTGCCAAGGGCAGTGCAGGCAGCACGACCGCTTGCCACGCATGGTACAGGTCCGGCTTGCCGCCCCATATTTTGCTGCTGGGTTGGTTGTGCGGGCTGAGTTCGTGGTGCCAGCTGCCGTGGATGCGGTCGATAAAGTGGGTTTCGCAGAACTCCCAGAAACGCCGGTACCAGGTTTCGTAATGCAATTCGCCGGTGCGTTTGAGCAAGGCCTGGGCAGCGGCGCTGGCTTCGGCGTGGGTCCAGTGCAGGCGTTCACGCACCACCGGGCGGTGGTTCCAGTCCAGGGTGTAGACGATGCCGGGGGCGCCGTCCACCGCCCAGGCGTACTCGCAGGCACTGGCGAATAGGCCTTTGGCGTCGGTCATCAGCCATTCGGGTGTGGCGAGCCCGGCTTGCAGGCGCGCGGCCTCAAGATGCAGCACCAGCCGCGCCCACTCGAAGCCATGGCCGGGGGTGATGCCGTAGGGGCGGAAGCCATCGGCGGGGTTGTCTTCGTTGTAGCCGAGCAAGGGTTGCCAGGTGGTGTCGAAATGCTCGATGACCATGAACTGGTTGCCGGCAGCGTGGGTGTGGATCACACGTTCGACGATCCGCAGGGCGCGGTCCAGCCAGCGTGTATCGCCGGTCACATCGGCCAGGGCGAGGAACGCCTCGGTAGCATGCATGTTGCTGTTGGCGCCGCGGTAGGCTTCGACGCCGCTCCAGTCCTGGGCAAAGGACTCAAGCATCACGCCCTCCTCTTCACTCCAGAAGAACTGGTCGATGATATGGATTGCGTCATTCAGCAGGTTTTGCGCGCCGCAAGCGCCCGCCACCACCGCCGAGCTGGCGGCCAGGGCGACAAAGGCGTGCAGGTAGGCGGCCTTACCACGGTTGTCGTCGACGGCGTGGGCCGTGGCGAACCAGCCACCGTGCTCACTGTCGCGCAACGGACCGCTGAGGGAGGCAACCCCGTGTTCAATCAGTTCGGCGTAACCGGGCAACCCCATGGCGTGGGCCATGGCGAAGCTGTGGGTCATGCGGGCGGTGTTCATGGTTTCGGCGCGGGCATCGGCCGGCAACCGGCCTTGGTCGTCCAGGTTGCCAAAGCCGTCGGGCAGTCGAGACGCCTTGGCAAACGCCAGCAGGCGCTGGCCTTCGGCAGCGAGCCAGACGTGATGGGCAGGCGCGTTCAGCCAACTGCTGGCAGGCAGTGGTTGGGTGGTCATGGGTGGCCCTTATTATTGTTTGTGGGATGACCGGAGTCTAAACAAGGGCGCGGTGGGGGCAAGTAACGAAGGGGATGGGAAATGTCACCGAGTGGTGACATTTCCATCAGAGACTTTATTGCCCGAGCGGGGTGACTCTCGCCGGCGCGTTGAGCTGCTGGTTGAGGGTCTGCACCTGGCTCTGCAAGGTGGTGATGTTGCGCGTGGTCTGGATACGGAACACATCGAACTCCTTGTTGGTGGGCGCATCGCTGTTGGCCGACGCTGCGTCCTGGGCGCTCTTGAGCACCACGAGGTCCTGTTCGATACGGGCGATGGCGGCGCTGGGGTTGCCCTGTTTCTTCAATGCGGCCACGTCGGCGGTCAGTTCCTTGATCTCGTTATCGCGCTTGGCCGCATCACCTTGTGCCGCCTTGAGCGTTGCCACGGCGTCGGTCAACGCCTGGACCTGGCCTTGCAGCTTGCTGTTGGCGTTGGACAGGTCAGTGGTGCTGGCGGTCATTTGCGCCAGGCGCTTGTCCAGCTCGGTGGCCTGGCCGGCCACACCGACTTGCTGCTTGCCCTGCTCCAGCAGCTGGCTTTCAAGCTGCTTGATCTGCAGTTTCAGCGCTTCGCTGCCGTTGTTGACGCTGGCCTCGCTGGCCACCACCTTGCCGGAAATATCCTGCAGGCGCCCCGCCGCTTCTTCGCTGATGCGCGCAAAGCTCTCCTGGGTGGCCACCAACTGCTGGCCCATCAGGGAGATCTGCTGGAAGCTCCACCAGGCCAGGCCCGCAAAGGCGATCAGCAGCGCACCGATCAAGGCCCACAACGGGCCGGTGCTGGCGCTCTTGACCTTGACCACCTTGGGGTTGCGCGAACGCACCGAGGTGGCCGGGGTAGGCTCGAAATCATCGTCATCCCCGACATCGGCCCGCAGGCTGGGAACGTTGTCGAAGTCGTCTTTAGCATCGTTACGCATGAATCAACCCTGAATCGGTGAGGTGGCGAGCGACGGGAGTATAAACCGCGTTCCCGGCGCTCTGATCGACCCGGAACGCCGAATTCGGTTCCCGAAGTGTTGCCTGTTGTGTGCTTACTTCAACCCAGGGTCCTGGGCCTTCCACCAACTGCAGAACTCGTCGAGGGCGGTCCACAGGCTGACCTTTGGCTCGTAATCCAGATAATGCCTGGCGCGGCTGATGTCGAGGGTGAAATCTTTGTTCATCACTTGCATGCCCAGGCGCGACAACGCCGGCTCCGGACGGCCCGGCCACATCGCACAAAACGCTTCGTTGAGCGCCGCCACGCTGTAGGACAAACCGTAGGACCGATACCGCGTCACCTGCGGTAGCTCCATCTGGCGCATCACGTAGTTCACCACATCCCACACCGGCACTGGGGTACCGTTGCTGATGTTGTAGGCCTTGCCCAGCGCCGAGCCCGTGGCGAGCAGGCTGCTGAGCAGCGCTTCGTTGAGGTTGTGCACACTGGTGAAATCGACCTTGTTGAGGCCGTCGCCGACGATGGCCAGACGATTCTTGCGCTGCATTTTCAGCAAGCGCGGGAAGATACTCATGTCACCGGCGCCCGTGACGAAGCGCGGGCGCAGGGCCAGGACTTCGAGGCCGAACTCCTGGGCACCGAACACCTTCTGCTCGGCTAGGTACTTGGTAGCGGCATAGGGGTGTTTGAAGCGTTTGGGCACTTGCTCTTCGGTCAGGCCCAGATGATCGCGCCCATCAAAATAAATCGACGGCGACGACAGGTGCACCAGCCGGCCGACACGCTCCTTGAGGCAGGCTTCGACGACATTTTCGGTGACCAGCACATTGCCCTGATGAAAGTCCTGATACTTGCCCCACAACCCGACAGCGCCGGCGCAATGCACCACGGCTTCGACATCGCGGCAGAGGTCGCGCACCAGGTCGGCGTCATTCAAATCACCCTGGATAAACTCGGCGCCGCGCCTGACCAGGTGCTCCACACCTTCGGCACGTCGCCCGTTGACCCGCACGTCCAGGCCCTGCTCCAGGGCGAAACGCGCAAAGCGCCCGCCGATGAAGCCGCTTGCGCCGGTGACCAGAATCTTCATGTATTACCCCATGTTCTTTCGTTTTTCATCGCTGTTGCCTTGACGCGCGTCATCACTCCAACGGCACCAACCATTGGCCACACGCCTGGGCCAGATGATCGGTCAACAAGCCCAGCAGTTGCCCGCCACTGCGCCAATGATGCCAGTACAACGGCACATCGATGGGCTTATCTGGCAATAACTCGACCAAGAGGCCCTTTTCCAGTTGGTCGCGTACCTGCAATTCCGGCACCAACCCCCAGCCCAGGCCCGCTTCCGTGAGGCGGATAAAGCCTTCGGACGATGGGCATAAATGGTGTTCGAAACCGCCATCCACACCGAGGGATGCCAGGTAGCGGTGTTGCAGGAAATCATCCGGACCGAACACCAAGGCCGGTGTGCGTGCCAGTTGGTCGGCGCGCACGCCGTCGGGAAAATGCCGGGCAATAAAGGCTGGGCTCGCCAATGCCCGATAACGCATGGCCCCCAGCAACAGGCTACGCGCCCCGGCCACCGGGCGCTCGCTGGCGCAGATGCAGGCCGCCACCTCACCGGCACGCATGCGCTTGAGACCTACAGTCTGGTCCTCCACCACCAGATCCAGCAGCAGATGCTGCTCGGCGCAAAAACCACTGACGGCCTCGGCCCACCAGGTGGCTAGGCTGTCGGCGTTCAACGCGATGCGCAGGCGTTCGGGCATGCCTTCCTCATCCAGGGCCGGCACGTGGCTTTGCAGGTCGCGCTCCAGCAAGCGCACCTGTTGCACATGGTTGAGCAGGCGACGGCCAATATCGGTGGGCGTCGGCGGCGTGGCCCGCACCAGTACCGGCTGGCCGATGCGCGCCTCCAGCAGCTTGATGCGCTGGGAGATCGCCGACTGCGACAGCCCCAGCACCTGGGCGGCGCGCTCGAAGCCCGCCTGTTCCACCACCGCCGCCAGGGCGGAAAGCAATTTATAGTCGAACATCAGTTTCTCTAATGAGCGATCAGCAATATTGGTTTTTCTTATACAGCCTGCGCCCTGAGAATAGCCAGCATCGCTTCTCTCTTTACAAGGAACCTCCCATGGCTGGCGAAACCGCCCTGGCAACCCTGCTGCGCAGCATGAGCCCCCATCTGAATGACGGCGACTATGTGTTCTGCACCCTGCCCGATCAGCGTATCCCCGCCGGTTGCGAGGTAATCGGCAGCTTCCGCGAACAGGAGGGCCTGACCCTGATCGTCGAATGCCAACAGGCGGAACGGGCTGGCCTGGCCTTTGATTACGTCGCCGCGTGGATCACCTTGAACGTGCATTCAGCCCTGGAAGCCGTGGGCCTGACCGCCGCCTTCGCCAGCGCGCTGGGCCAGGCCGGCATCAGTTGCAACGTGATTGCCGGCTATTACCACGACCACCTGTTCGTCGGCCGTGCCGATGCCCAGCGTGCCATGCACGTGTTGCAGCAACTGGCGGCAAACGCGGAGTAGACCCTATGTGGCAGAGCTATCTGAATGGTTTGCTGGTCGCCCTCGGCCTGATCATGGCCATCGGCACCCAAAATGCATTTGTGTTGGCGCAAAGCCTGCGCCGCGAACATCACTTGCCAGTAGCCGCGCTATGCGTGGTGTGTGATGCCCTGCTGGTGGCCGCCGGGGTGTTCGGCCTGGCGACGGTACTGGCACAGAGCCCGATACTGCTGGCGGTCGCACGCTGGGGCGGCGCGGCTTTCCTGATCTGGTACGGCGCCTGCGCACTGCGCCGGGCCTGTTCGAAACAGAGTCTGGATCAGGGCGGCAACCTGCAGGTCCGCTCGCTGCGCGCGGTGATGCTGAGCGCACTGGCCGTGACCCTGCTCAACCCGCACGTGTACCTGGACACTGTGTTGCTGATCGGCTCACTCGGCGCCCAACAGACCGAGCCCGGCGCCTACGTGGCCGGTGCCGCCAGCGCATCGTTCCTGTGGTTCGCCACCCTGGCGCTCGGCGCGGCGTGGCTGGCGCCCTGGCTGGCACGCCCGGCCACCTGGCGCCTGCTGGACCTGTTGGTGGCGGTGATGATGTTCAGCGTGGCCTATCAATTGATCAGTGCCTGAGGAATATTCCAAAACGCTCTGGAACCTCTATCCCACACAGTTGTTGCGTGGTTTTGCCGCACCCCCGGTGCTATGATCCGGACCCTGCGCCGCAAAGAGTACAAACTCCCCGGCGCTTGTTTGGCCGCCCGTGATCGGCCTTGCGCTCACCGCAACTGACCTGATTAGGAGATTTATCATGGCTTTCGAATTGCCGCCGCTGCCCTACGCACACGATGCCCTGCAGCCGCACATCTCCAAGGAAACCTTGGAATACCACCACGACAAGCACCACAACACCTATGTCGTGAACCTGAACAACCTGGTGCCAGGCACCGAGTTCGAAGGCAAGACCCTGGAAGAGATCGTCAAGTCCTCTTCGGGCGGCATCTTCAACAACGCTGCCCAGGTCTGGAACCACACCTTCTACTGGAACTGCCTGGCGCCAAACGCCGGCGGCCAACCTACCGGCGCGCTGGCTGAAGCCATCAACGCTGCGTTCGGTTCGTTCGACAAGTTCAAGGAAGAGTTCACCAAGACGTCCGTCGGCACCTTCGGTTCCGGTTGGGGCTGGCTGGTTAAAAAGGCTGACGGTTCCCTGGCCCTGGCCAGCACCATCGGCGCCGGCAACCCGCTGACCAGCGGCGATACCCCGCTGCTGACCTGCGACGTGTGGGAACACGCCTACTACATCGACTACCGCAACGTGCGTCCAAAGTATGTGGAAGCGTTCTGGAACCTGGTCAACTGGAAGTTCGTGGCTGAGCAGTTCGAAGGCAAGACCTTCACTGCCTAAGCACTGCTTGCAGTAAAAAAAGCCCGGCAAATGCCGGGCTTTTTTGTGGTTGAAATCAATGCTGGATAGTTGGAACTCACTGACATGAATCGGCCACCCAGCAAGTGAGAGAAATAACTCTCTCAGTTCATGCAGGAGAGTACGCAATGGATCCGTTATCGATAGCGTCAGCTATTACAGGGATTGTGCCGCTGACAACTAAAATCGCCGATGTAGTAGGTAAAGGTCTGGACTTGGCGGGAAAAGGCGTTGACTTATTTAGCAAGGTGCTGGATTTGAATAGCAAAGACGGGAATGAGCCAGCGAGCAAAATCTGCAACGACGTTCATCAGAAGAATACGGCTCAGATTACTTTTAATTCCTAAAACATCCTTCAACCCCGCGCGGGATCCGAAAATGCGTTCGCTTTCGCTTTCGCTCCCGCCCCCTTCACTCGACAGTGTCCAGATTCCTTCAAGCCCCAATGTTCCTTTGACTGCCATGCCCAGATTGCCAATACTCATGGCATATTGAAGGCCACCCGCATGAGACAAGGAATGCCCCTTTGAAGCTGGAACTCAAAAACAGCTTGTCGGTGAAGTTGCTACGGGTTGTGCTGCTGTCGGCATTGATCGTGGGCGTCGCGCTAAGCGTGGCGCAGATCGTTTTTGATGCCTACAAGACGCGCCAGGCCGTAGCCGGCGATGCCCAGCGCATCCTCGACATGTTTCGCGACCCCTCCACCCAGGCCGTCTACAGCCTGGACCGCGAGATGGGCATGCAAGTCATTGAGGGCCTGTTTCAGGATGACGCCGTGCGCATGGCGTCCATCGGCCACCCCAACGAAACCATGCTGGCGGAAAAAAGCCGTGCCTTGCAGCAAGCGCCCAGCCGCTGGTTGACCGATCTGATCCTTGGCCAGGAACGCACCTTCACCACGGCGCTGGTGGGCAAAGGCCCCTACAGCGAATATTACGGCGACCTGAGCATCACCCTCGACACCGCGACTTATGGCCAGGGCTTTATCGTCAACTCGGTGATCATCTTTATTTCCGGGGTGCTACGTGCCCTGGCCATGGGCCTGGTGCTTTACCTGGTCTATCACTGGCTGCTGACCAAGCCGCTGTCACGGATTATCGAGCACCTGACGTCGATCAACCCTGACCGCCCCAGCGAGCACAAGATCCCGCAGCTCAAGGGCCACGAGCGCAACGAGTTGGGTCTGTGGATCAACACCGCCAACCAGTTGCTCGAATCCATCGAACGTAACACCCACCTGCGCCACGAAGCGGAAAGCAGCCTGCTGCGCATGGCCCAGTACGACTTCCTCACCGGCCTGCCGAACCGCCAGAAACTGCAGGAACAACTGGACAAGATCCTCATCGACGCCGGCCGTCGGCAACGGCGCGTAGCGGTGTTGTGCGTGGGGCTGGATGACTTCAAGAGCGTCAACGAGCAGTTTACCTACCAGGCCGGCGACAAACTGCTGCTGGCCCTGGCCGACCGCCTGCGCGCCCACAGCGGTCGCCTCGGCGCACTCGCCCGACTGGGCGGCGACCAGTTCGCCCTGGTGCAGGCCGATATCGACCAGCCTTACGAGGCCGCCGAGCTGGCACAAAGCATCCTGGACGACCTGGAGGCAGAGTTCGCCCTCGACCACGAAGGCATCCGCCTGCGCGCCACCATCGGCATCACCCTGTTCCCGGAAGACGGCGACAGCACCGAAAAGCTGCTGCAAAAAGCCGAACAGACCATGACCCTGGCCAAGACCCGTTCGCGCAACCGCTATCAGTTCTACATCGCCAGCGTCGACAGCGAAATGCGCCGGCGCCGCGAGCTGGAAAAAGACCTGCGCGACGCCCTCAGCCGCGACCAGTTCCACCTGGTGTACCAACCGCAGATCAGCTATCGCGATCACCGCGTGGTCGGTGTGGAAGCGCTGATCCGCTGGCAGCATCCCGAGCATGGCCTGGTACCGCCGGACCTGTTTATCCCGCTGGCCGAGCAGAACGGCACGATTATTCCGATTGGCGAGTGGGTGCTGGACCAGGCCTGCCGGCAATTGCGCGAATGGCACGACCTGGGCTTCACCGACCTGCGCATGGCGGTCAACTTGTCCACCGTGCAACTGCACCACACCGAGTTGCCACGGGTGGTCAATAACCTGATGCAGATCTACCGCCTGCCACCGCGCAGCCTGGAACTGGAAGTCACCGAAACCGGCCTGATGGAAGACATCAGCACCGCAGCCCAGCATCTGCTGAGCCTGCGCCGTTCCGGGGCGTTGATTGCCATCGATGACTTTGGCACCGGTTACTCATCCCTCAGTTACCTGAAAAGCCTGCCCCTGGACAAGATCAAGATCGACAAGAGCTTTGTCCAGGACCTGCTGGATGACGACGACGATGCCACCATCGTGCGGGCCATCATCCAGTTGGGCAAAAGCCTGGGCATGCAGGTGATCGCCGAAGGCGTGGAAACCGCTGAGCAAGAGGCCTACATCATCTCCGAGGGCTGCCATGAGGGTCAGGGTTACCACTACAGCAAACCCTTGCAGGCCCGGGAGTTGGCGGCATTTCTGAAGCAGTCGGAGCGTAACAACGCGGTAATTCTTTGACCGGCCAAAACGATACTGAATATTTCCCGCGTATAACCCTTTACACAAAATGCAAATCTTTCGCATTATGTCGCAGTTTTTTGCGCTCCCCCCGCGCGCCCCATCAACAACCGAAGCAGGATGTTCGCCATGATTCGTATGCCCCTGGCCACCGCCAGTCTGCTGGCCATTGCCATTTCTCTCGCCGGCTGTGGCGAAGGTAAAGACAAGGCCGCAGCGCCACAGGCGCCGACCCCGGCTGCCAGCACTACCGCTCCAGCGGCTGCCACCCCTGCCGGCCAGGTCGACGAAGCGGCTGCCAAGGCCGTGGTCGCGCACTACGCAGACATGGTGTTCGCGGTCTACAGCGATGCCGAGTCCACTGCAAAAACCCTGCAGACCGCGATCGACGCGTTCCTCGCCAAGCCGAACGACGAAACCCTGAAAGCCGCACGTACCGCCTGGATCGCCGCCCGCGTCCCGTACCTGCAAAGCGAAGTGTTCCGCTTCGGCAACACCATCATCGACGACTGGGAAGGCCAGGTGAACGCATGGCCGCTGGACGAAGGCCTGATCGACTACGTCGACAAGTCCTACGAGCATGCCCTGGGTAACCCGGGCGCCACCGCCAACATCATCGCCAACACCCAGATCCAGGTCGGCGAAGACAAGGTCGATGTGAAGGACATCACTCCGGAAAAACTCGCCAGCCTCAATGAGCTGGGCGGTTCCGAAGCCAACGTCGCCACCGGCTACCACGCCATCGAATTCCTGCTGTGGGGCCAGGACCTGAACGGCACCGGCCCAGGCGCCGGCAACCGTCCTGCGTCGGACTACCTGACGGGCGACGGTGCCACCGGTGGCCACAACGAGCGCCGCCGTACTTACCTGCGTGCCGTGACCCAACTGCTGGTCAGCGACCTGGAAGAAATGGTCGGCAACTGGAAACCCAACGTCGAAGACAACTACCGCGCCACCCTGGAGGCAGAACCTGCCACCGATGGCCTGCGCAAAATGCTGTTCGGCATGGGCAGCCTGTCCCTGGGCGAGCTGGCCGGTGAGCGCATGAAGGTTTCCCTGGAAGCCAACTCGCCGGAAGACGAACAGGACTGCTTCAGCGACAACACCCACAACTCGCACTTCTACGACGCCAAGGGCATCCGCAACGTCTACCTGGGCGAGTACACCCGCGTCGACGGCACCAAAATGACCGGCGCCAGCCTGTCGTCCCTGGTGGCCAAGGCCGACCCGGCTGCCGACACCGCCTTGAAAGCGGACCTGGCGGCGACCGAAGCGAAGATCCAGGTCATGGTCGACCACGCCAACAAGGGTGAGCACTACGACCAGTTGATCGCGGCCGGCAACGATGCGGGCAACCAGATCGTGCGCGACGCTATCGCCGCACTGGTCAAGCAGACCGGTTCGATCGAAGCGGCAGCGGGCAAGCTGGGCATCAGCGACCTGAACCCGGATAACGCTGATCACGAGTTCTGATCCAGGTGGGAGGGGGCTTGCTCCCGATAGCAGTGTGTCAGTGAAGCACGTGTTTACTGACACATCGCCATCGGGGGCAAGCCCCTCCCACATTTGACTGCATTGCCTCAACCCCGGTTTACATGCCCCGCACCCCAGGTAGAATGGCGCCTCTGCCCTATCTCGAGTGAATTTCATGGCGTTGCCGACCCTGCGCATCATCGGTTTCATCATCGGCATCTTCCTGATCACTCTCGCGATCGCCATGGTCGTGCCCATGGCCACCCTGGTGATCTTCGAACGCACCAGCGACCTGCCCTCGTTCCTGTGGGCCAGCATGATCACCTTTCTCGCCGGCCTGGCCCTGGTGATCCCCGGTCGCCCGGAGCATGTGCACCTGCGTCCACGGGACATGTACCTGCTGACCGTCACCAGTTGGGTGGTGGTGTGTGTCTTCGCCGCGCTGCCCTTTCTGCTGACCCAGCACATCAGCTACACCGACTCCTTCTTCGAAAGCATGTCCGGCATCACCGCCACCGGTTCCACGGTGTTGAGCGGCCTGGACACCCTGTCGCCGGGCATCCTGATGTGGCGCTCGCTGCTGCACTGGCTCGGGGGTATTGGTTTTATCGGCATGGCGGTAGCGATCCTGCCGCTGCTGCGCATCGGTGGTATGCGCCTGTTCCAGACCGAATCTTCGGACCGCTCGGAAAAAGTCATGCCCCGCTCGCACATGGTGGCGCGGCTGATCGTGGCCGCCTACGTGGGCATCACCATCCTTGGCAGCCTGGCGTTCTGGTGGGCCGGCATGGGCCTGTTCGACGCGATCAACCACGCGATGTCGGCGATTTCCACCGGCGGGTTCTCCACCTCGGATGAATCCCTGGCGCACTGGAAACAACCGGCGGTGCACTGGGTAGCGGTGGTGGTGATGATTCTCGGCAGCCTGCCGTTCACCCTCTACGTGGCCACGTTGCGCGGCAACCGCAAGGCACTGATCAAGGATCAGCAGGTACAAGGTTTGCTCGGTTTGCTGATCGTGACCTGGCTGGTGCTCGGCACCTGGTACTGGTGGACCACCAACCTGCATTGGCTCGATGCCCTGCGCCATGTGGCGCTGAACGTGACCTCGGTGGTCACCACCACCGGTTTCGCGTTGGGGGACTACAGCCTGTGGGGCAACTTCTCACTGATGCTGTTCTTCTACCTGGGGTTTATTGGTGGTTGCTCGGGCTCGACAGCCGGCGGGATCAAGATCTTCCGTTTCCAGGTCGCCTACATCCTGCTCAAGGCCAACTTGAACCAGCTGATTCACCCGCGCGCGGTGATCAAGCAGAAGTACAACGGCCACCGCCTGGATGAAGAGATCGTGCGTTCGATCCTGACGTTTTCGTTCTTCTTCGCCATCACCATCTGCGCCATCGCCCTGGCCTTGTCGCTGCTGGGCCTGGACTGGATGACCGCCTTGACCGGCGCCGCCAGTACCGTATCCGGTGTCGGCCCGGGGCTGGGGGAAACCATCGGCCCGGCGGGTAACTTCGCCAGCCTGCCGGATGCGGCCAAATGGATCCTGTCATTGGGCATGCTGCTCGGCCGACTGGAGATCATTACGGTCTTTGTTCTGTGTATTCCGGCCTTTTGGCGTCACTGACAGCCGAGGTTTCCAACAACCGCGCCCGGTATTCGCCGGGCGTGGCATCGAACCAGCGACGAAACGCACGGAAGAAGTTACTCGGGTCGGCGAACCCCAGCAGGTAGGCGATTTCCAGCAAGGTCATGCTCGGCTGCGCCAGGTATTGCTCGGCGAGTTCGCGACGGGTGTCGTCGAGCAGGGTCTGGAAGCTGGTGCCCTCCTCCTGTAGCCGCCGCTGCAAGGTGCGTTGTGACAGGTGCAACGTCTGGGCCACCACTTCACGCTTGGGCTCGCCCTGGGGCAACAGCCGGCACAGCACTTGCCGCGCCTTATGGGTCACGCGGCTTTCCGAGAAACGCGCCAGGTATTCACCGGCAAATCGATCATGCAACAGCGCCATGGCCTCGTTGGCCGTGGGCAGCGGCGCTTCCATGTCGGCCCGCTCGAAAATCAACGCGTCGTAGGGTGCGTTGAACTCCAGGGGTGCGTGGAAGGCTTGTTTGTAGGGTGCCAGGTCCGCCGGCTGATCACCTTGCAGCACCACCTTGCGCGGCTGCAGGGTGCGGCCGGTGAGCCAGCCACACAGCGCCAGGGCACTGGCCAGCGAGGCTTCGGCGCTTTGCCGGGTTGGCGGCAGGTGATCGCCATGCACCGTCAGAATCAGCGCATACCCTTCGGGGATCAGTCGGAAACTCAGGTCGGCACTTTCAGCGATGATGCGCTGGTAACGCACCAGGCGCATAAAACCCTCGGCGAGGGTGTTGCTGGACATCAGCGCATAGCCCGCCACATGAAACGACGCCGGGCGCACCACCTTGCCCATGTTCAGGCCAATCGCCGGGTTGCCCGACAGCTCTACCGCGCGCTGCCATAGGCGGGTCATGCAATCCTGCGGGAACCGCGCATCGGGATCATTCAGGGCGGCGTAGTCCAGGCCCAGTTGCTTGAACAAGGCGCGGCAATCCAGGCCGTCCATTTCCAATGCCTTGACTATCCCCATCGCCCAGCTTGCAGAAGTTGTTCGTTCGCTCATGGCGTCTTCTTAATAAAGCAGGCTCAAACGACAGCCAGGAAGCCAAGGATACTAAAGTGGCATCTATTGTCACTGGCTGTTACTACTGATCACTCTAGACTCAAATAAGCTCCCCGCCGAACATCTGTTGGGCGGCATAACCACCAAAGGGCCGGCCACTGTGGAAAACGTCAAGCGATTCAATAGCTTTGCTGAGTTCTACCCCTATTACCTGGCCGAGCACGCCAACAGTACCTGCCGGCGCCTGCATTTCATCGGTACCACGCTGGTGATCGGCATTCTGGCGTATGCCATCGGCCGGGGTTCGTTGGGCTTGCTGATCGCCTTGCCGATTGCCGGCTACAGCTTTGCCTGGATCGGCCACTTCTTCTTCGAAAAGAACCGCCCGGCGACCTTTCAGCACCCGTTTTATAGCCTGCTGGGAGACTTTGTGATGTACCGCGACATGATTCTGGGCAAGGTGCCGTTCTAGCCGAACGACCGTTTAAACGATGAAAGTTCATCCATCCGGCGACATAAAAATCTTTTTGTCATTTGCGGTGCTGTATCCTGCCAAGGCTTTTTGAGAGCGCGGAATCACCTGCGATTGAAAAAACAGACCTTGCGAGGAGCGACGACGATGCACGAGATACCTAATCTCCCCTTCCCAAGCCTGCACCCTACAGAGCAGCCAACACCGCAGCAGGCCAGCGACAAACAGCCTGAGGCCAAAGAAGCCAAACCAGTCGACAGCAAAAGCCAGGACTGACGCCGTAACAGACCGTGTGGAAAGCGCAACGTTGAGCGCTTTCCACACTGCCTGAATCAATCGAGACGCCCATCATGACCGATACCCTCCCCGACACCCCGGATACCGCCGTACTCGACGCTGCCCTGCAGATGGTCGAGGTGTGGAACCGCCTCAGCGCGGAGAAACAGGCCGTACTGCTCAAGCGTTTCGGCACCCAGGAAAACGCGCTGGCCGCCCTGGTCACCACCCAACTGCTGGCCCCTGCGCGCGCCTGACGTCTTTTTGATCCGAGGTTTTTGTGTTTTAGCGCCCTGCGCGAAGCAAACCACCGGTATCATTAGCAGCCTATCTTTACCTGCTGCGACAGTGGACCTCTCCCATGCCCGATATCCAGCGCCCCATGGCGGTCACGCTGCAAGTTGTTTCCATCGTCTTGTTCACCTTCATCGGCTACCTGAATATCGGTATTCCCCTGGCCGTGTTGCCGGGCTATGTCCACAGTGAACTGGGCTACGGTGCAGTGATTGCCGGCCTGGTGATCAGCGTGCAATACCTGGCCACCCTGCTGAGCCGCCCGTACGCGGGCAAGATCATCGACAACCTGGGCAGCAAACGCGCCGTGCTGATCGGCCTGGTCGGCTGTGGCCTGAGCGGCGTGTTCATGCTGCTCGCTGCGTGGTTCTCCAGCCTGCCAGCCTTGAGCCTGGGCAGCCTGTTGATCGGCCGCCTGGTGCTGGGCAGCGCGGAAAGCCTGGTGGGCTCGGGTGCCATCGGCTGGGGCATCGGCCGGGTCGGCGCGCAGAACACCGCCAAGGTTATTTCCTGGAACGGCATCGCCAGCTACGGCGCGCTGGCGGTCGGTGCTCCATTGGGCGTCGTGTTGGTGAAGAGTTTCGGGCTGTGGAGCATGGGGGTCAGCATCATCCTGCTGGCCATCGTCGGCCTGCTGTTGGCCTGGAACAAGGTCGCCGCACCGATTGTGGCCGGTGTACGCCTGCCGTTCATGAATGTACTGGGCCGGGTCTTGCCCCACGGCTGCGCGCTGGCACTGGGCTCGATTGGATTTGGCACCATCGCGACCTTCATCACCCTGTACTACACCACCCAGCACTGGGATAACGCGGTGTGGGCCTTGAGCTTGTTCGGCGCCAGCTTTATCGGCGCACGGCTGTTGTTCGGCAACCTGATCAACCGGATCGGCGGGTTTCGCGTGGCGATTGCCTGCCTGTCAGTAGAAATCTTTGGCCTGCTGTTGTTGTGGCTCGCGCCGGATGCCAGTTTGGCCCTGGCCGGTGCGGCGTTGAGCGGGTTTGGCTTTTCCCTGGTGTTTCCGGCCTTGGGCGTGGAAGCGGTCAACCTGGTGCCGGCGTCCAGCCGAGGCTCGGCGGTGGGCGCTTACTCGCTGTTCATCGACCTGTCGCTGGGCATCACCGGCCCGCTCGCCGGGGCCGTGGCGGCGGGGTTTGGCTTTGCGTCGATCTTCCTGTTCGCCGCCCTCGCCGCCTTGGGTGGCTTGCTGCTCAGTGTTTACCTGTACCGACAAGCGCCGAAAGCCCGTGAGGCACGCGGCGACTAAAAGTCGACCTTGCCACGCCCGGCCTTGATGCTGCCGCGCTTGGTCTTGGATTCGAGGCGACGTTTTTTCGAGCCCAGGGTCGGCTTGGTCGGGCGGCGCTTCTTCTCCACCTTGGTAGCGCTGAGGATCAACTCCACCAGGCGCTCCAGCGCATCCGCGCGGTTCTGCTCCTGGGTCCGGTATTGTTGCGCCTTGAGCACCAGCACGCCTTCACTGGTGATGCGACTGTCGCGCAGCGCCAGCAACCGTTCCTTGTAGAAGTCCGGCAGCGACGATGCGGGAATATCAAAGCGCAGGTGCACCGCACTCGACACCTTGTTGACGTTCTGCCCACCAGCGCCTTGGGCGCGGATGGCGGTCAGCTCGATCTCGGCGTCGGGCAGGTGGACGTTGGTGGAAATCACCAGCATGAGCAGCAGGCACCTCTAAAGGGGGGAAGCCCAAGGATACGCGAATGCGCCCTCCGCCATCCCTCCAAGCAACAAACCCGGCACATGGCCGGGTTTGCTTGATCACACTTTACGCTTACTTGACCGCTGGCACTGCCGCATCCAAGGCTCGCTGCGCACTGCGTTTGTTCTTGATTGCGTAACACACCGCCATAAACGCCACCCACACCGGAATCGCATACACCGACACCTGGATCCCCGGAATCATCAGCATGATCACCAGGATGAACACCACGAACGCCAGGCACACGAAGTTGCCGTAGGGATACCACAACGCCTTGAACAGCGGCACCTGGCCAGTGCGGTTCATGTGCTGGCGGAACTTGAAGTGGGAGAAGCTGATCATCGCCCAGTTGATCACCAACGTGGCCACCACCAGGGACATCAGCAGTTCCAGCGCGTGCTGCGGAATCAGGTAGTTCATCAACACCGCCACCAGGGTGATCGCCGCCGAGGCGAGGATGGAACGCACCGGCACGCCGCGCTTGTCGATCTTGGCCAATGCCTTGGGCGCATCGCCCTGCTCGGCCATGCCCAGCAACATGCGGCTGTTGCAGTAAGTGCCGCTGTTGTACACCGACAGCGCCGCCGTCAGGACCACAAAGTTGAGGATATGCGCGGCGGTGTTGCTGCCCAGCATTGAGAACACCTGCACGAACGGGCTGCCACTGTAGGCGTCGCCAGAGGCGTTGAGGGTTTCAAGCAGGCTGTCCCATGGCGTCAGCGACAACAGCACCACCAGGGCACCGATGTAGAAAATCAGGATGCGGTAGATCACCTGGTTGATCGCCTTCGGGATCACGGTGCGCGGCTTGTCCGCCTCAGCAGCAGTGAAACCGAGCATTTCCAGGCCGCCGAAGGAGAACATGATGATCGCCATGGCCATCACCAATCCGCCGACGCCGTGGGGAAAGAAGCCACCGTGTTCCCACAGGTTGCTGACCGACGCCTGCGGCCCGCCGCTGCCGCTGACCAGCAAATAGCTGCCCAGGGCGATCATGCCGACGATGGCCACCACCTTGATGATCGCGAACCAGAACTCGGCCTCACCGAACACTTTGACGTTGGCCAGGTTGATCAGGTTGATCAGCACGAAGAACGCCGCGGCCGAAACCCAGGTCGGAATCTCCGGCCACCAGTAATGCACGTATTTGCCGACGGCCGTCAGCTCCGACATACCCACCAGGATGTACAAAATCCAGCAGTTCCAGCCCGACAGGAAGCCGGCGAAACCGCCCCAGTACTTGTGGGCAAAGTGGCTGAAGGAACCGGCAACCGGCTCTTCGACGATCATTTCGCCGAGCTGGCGCATGATCATGAAGGCAATGAAGCCGCAGATGGCATAACCCAGGATCATCGACGGCCCGGCTGATTTGAGCACCCCGGCCGAGCCGAGGAACAGGCCGGTGCCGATGGCGCCACCGAGGGCGATCAACTGGATATGTCGGTTTTTCAGGCCGCGTTTCAGCTCGCCTGAAGAGGAATGGGGTCCACTCATGAAAAGGGTCTCACGCAAGGTTTGAGAAGATTGATTGCAGGTTGCTGCCTTGAATTACCGACTCAAGCAGCGCCGCTCAAACCCCAGCGCAGGCACCAGGAGTACAGCGTCTTTCTAACGGTCATGCGTCACCTGTTTGTTTTTATCTGTGACGAAATCGAACCCGTCCGGCTCGTGGCCAGGCGGAGTGATCAGGGTGGGTACACCCTGAGGTCTTGGCCTTTAGCGTGGTTACGCAAGGGGGTCACAGTAAAACGCGGCGCATTGTACACCGCTCGACCGCTTGGGGCCGCCCGCCAAAAGCGTGTGCGACGATCTGTCAGGTAATCCTTACAGCGCAAGATCAACCAATAATGTCGCCATTTACGCGTAAATTAATCGTTACAGCATGGAAAATTCACGTTACAGCCGTGATCTGAATAAAAAATGACGGTCAGAAATTTCCTGCAATTCAGCGCTGCCAGTTGTCTGTTTTTCCTCAAGAAACAATCAAACACCAAAAACAGAACAAAAAATCCAAATGAAACCGTGTCAATAAAAATTTTGCATTTTGAAACACTCTCTCCTAGGTTCTTTGCACTTGCCCGCGAAGCCCGTTGGCAAGCCGTTCTCAAACACCGTCCTCTAGGAGATACACCATGCAAGCACTGGAAAACGACCTGGAAACCGAACTGCAACTCGACGACTGGTTTGAAGCGCCGACCCATGAGGCCGCCGTAGAAATGATGCAAGCCGACGCTGTTGTGCCATTTGGCACAGCGATGTGGCCCTTCTAAAAACCGGCACGCTCCCGGCAGGTGCCGTGCACGGCACCTGCTCCCTTACCCAAGGCACAGAAGGACGCACGTCATGGACAAGGCCCGCGCCGTCGAACATTTTCTCTACTACCTCGCGCACCACCCGGCCCTCAATGGCCTGAGCCGCCCCACCGTGCTGCTGGGCCATACCGAGCGCTACGACGCCATCGCCCAGACGATCACCCAGGGCAGCGCCGCCCCTTTCAACTTCCAGGTGCAGCGCCTGGACCTGGCCGCCAGCGACACCCTGGCCCAGGCCATCGAAGCCTGCGACCTGTACCTGTTTCTCTACGACTCCTCCACCTTGCCCAACCCTCGCGCCGAAGGCCCGGACTTTATCCGTGCCCTGCAAGGCGTGATGGCCGAACACTGGAAAAAATCCCTGCTGTTCAAGGATTATGGCGACTATTTCTATGACACCTTCAGCGTCGAGCCCCAACGCATTGCCGACCTCAATGCCACGCTGATCCGGCGCATGTCCCAGGCCAACGTGCTGAGCTTTACCGACAAACATGGCTCACGGCTGGAAGCGCCAATGAGCAGCATCAAGAAGTGGACCAATATCAACGGAGTCGGCAATCACGACCTGGCCCCGGGCGAGATCGCCACCCACAGTGAGGCTATCAATGGTCAGGTGCGGTTTGTCGGCACCTTTCTCAGCACCATCCCGTTTGCGCGCAAATATGGTGTGCTGCAATCGCCGCTGGAGTTGTGGATCGAGAACTCGACCATCTGCAGCGTGGCCAGTGAAGTGCCGGGGTTGGCCGATGATTTCAACAAGTACCTGAATGCCAACCCGTCGAACCGGCGTGTGGAAGAGTTGGGGATTGGTACCAATGAAGGGGTGAAGGATCTGTATGCGCGCAACGCCGGGTTCGAGGAGCGCCATTGCGGGTTGCACCTGGGACTGGGCGGTGGGCAGAAAGGCAGCCATCATCTGGATCTGATCTTTGCCAGTGGGGTGTTGGCGCTGGATGACAAGCCGGTGTTTGATGGGGCCTTTGCGTTCTGAGCAAAGCGTTAACTAACGCTGAAAATCTGAATGTGGGAGGGGGCTTGCCCCCGATGGCAGTGTGTCAGTTTGCACATGCCTTGGCTGAACCAACGCTATCGGGGGCAAGCCCCCTCCCACAGTTGAATGCATTTCAAATTCAGATTAAAAAAAACGCCAACCCGAGGGTTGGCGTTTTTGTGCAGCAATTAAAACATCACTGCGGCTTCTTGCGACCAAAACCAGGACGCTGGCCAGAACCGGCCGGTGCGCCACGGCGCTTGCCAGACGGCTCGTCCGCGACCAGTTTCGGGCCGGGACGCTTGTTAGCGGCAGGCTTGGCTGGACGCTTGGTGCTGGCGTTGTCGGCCGGGCGATCCGCTTCACCCCGGTTGCTGCGGCCACCCGATGGGGCAGGACGCGGCGCACGTGGCGCACGCTCGCCTTCCTGACGCGACGGCGCGGTTGGGCGGCGCTCACCTTCGATCTGCGGCTCACGGGAAATACGACCGCCGGTCGCCGGAGCATTCAACGCCGGGCGCAGGGTGCGGGCAACCCGCTCGGTGCGCGCCACCGGGCGCGACGATTTACGCTGCATACGCTCAAGCTTGTCTTTGCTCTTGGCGTTCATCTGCGGCATCGCCACCGGCGTCAGGCCGACTTCGGCACTGAGGATGTCGACTTCGTACTGGCTCATTTCGCGCCAGCGGCCCATCGGCAGGTCGGAGTTGAGGAATACCGGGCCGAAACGCACGCGCTTCAGGCGGCTGACCACCAGGCCCTGGGATTCCCACAGGCGACGCACTTCACGGTTACGGCCTTCCATCACCACGCAGTGGTACCAGTGGTTGAAACCTTCACCACCTGGCGCCTGCTTGATGTCGGTGAACTTGGCCGGGCCGTCTTCCAGCACCACGCCCGCCTTGAGGCGCTCGATCATCTCGTCGTCGACTTCGCCGCGTACACGCACGGCGTACTCGCGGTCCATCTCGTAGGACGGGTGCATCAGGCGGTTGGCCAATTCACCGTCGGTGGTGAACATCAGCAAGCCAGTGGTGTTGATATCCAGGCGACCGATGTTGATCCAGCGGCCTTCTTTGGGCTTGGGCATCTTGTCGAACACGGTCGGACGGCCTTCCGGGTCGTCGCGGGTGCAGATCTCGCCATCGGGCTTGTTGTACATGATCACGCGGCGCACCGATTCGGCGGCCTCTTCACGCTTGATGACCTTGCCATCGATGGTGATTGCGTCGTGCAGGTCGACGCGCTGGCCGAGGGTAGCCTCGACGCCGTTGACCTTGATGCGCTTCTGGGTGATCCAGGCTTCGACGTCGCGGCGCGAGCCCACGCCGATACGCGCCAGCACCTTTTGCAGTTTTTCGCCTGCTGGGCCGATTTCCTGGCTGTCGTTCTGGTCTTTGTCGTTCATCTTAAGCACCTCCCGGTGGGTCGATTCAGGCGTGGCCTGAAGAGTGTTGAAAGCGGGGCTTTGGCCGAATAGCTCGGCAAAGGGTCGCGAATCATACGCGCATGGCGCGCGTTGCGCATCAGAGACTAGTCGATTAGTGGCCGGCAATCGGTTTTTCCGCCGACCGGTGGGCCATGTGGGATCCGGGTCAATCTTCGAACTGGCGACGCTCGGCCTCGATAGCTTCGGCCAGGGCCCGGGCTTCGTCTTCTTCGTCGCTCAGCGGCGGCTGTTCGAGGGCGGCGACGGCGGCCAGGAGTTTTTCACGGGCTTCGGCGACGCCGAGGATGTCTTCTTCAGGTTCGGGCTCAGGTTCAGGGTCAACGGTTTCCTGGGGTTCTGCCTCAGTCGCACCATCGCGCAGCAAGTCATCAAAGTCGGTCTTGATGCCCTGCTCCATGTCGTCCAGTTCCAGCAGCAAGGTGTGGAAGCTGGTTTCGTCCTTCGGTTCTTCCGGCTCTGCTGTCGCATCGGCGAGCTCCTGCAGGCTGGCCGGCACCGGGGCATCGTCGAAGTCGAGCACCGGCTCCGCTTCCATTTCGCGCAATTCGGCCAGCGGCGGCAAGTCGTCGAGGTTTTTCAGGTTGAAATGGTCGAGGAACACCTTGGTGGTTGCAAACATCGCCGGTTTGCCGGGCACGTCACGGTAACCGACGATGCGGATCCACTCGCGCTCCAGCAACGTCTTGACGATATGGCTGTTGACCGCCACGCCCCGCACGTCCTCGATCTCACCCCGGGTGATCGGCTGGCGATAGGCGATCAGCGCCATGGTCTCCAGCATCGCCCGAGAATAACGCTGGGGGCGCTCTTCCCACAGGCGTCCGACCCAAGGGGAAAATTTCTCACGAATCTGCAGGCGATAACCCGACGCCACTTCGCGTAATTCAAAAGCACGGCCGTCGCAGGATTTGCGCAGAATCTCCAGCGCCTTCTTGAACACCGGCGGCTCGGGACGTTCGGCCTCTTCAAAGAGCTCGAACAAACGCTCCAGGGATTGCGGTTTGCCCGACGCCAGTAGGAAAGCTTCCAGCAGCGGTGCCAGTTCGCGGGGTTCAGTCAGATTCATCGATTCAGCTCTTTATTCGGCTCGCGCCCGCACGTGGATAGCCGCAAAAGGCTCATTCTGGACCAGCTCGACCAACGACTCCTTGACCAGTTCGAGGATCGCCATAAACGTCACCACCACCCCCAGGCGCCCTTCTTCGGTGGTGAACAGCTCGACAAACGGCACGAAGCCGCCGCCCTTGAGGCGCTCCAGCACGTCGCTCATGCGCTCGCGGGTGGACAGCGCCTCGCGGCTGACCTGGTGACTTTCAAACATATCGCCCCGGCGCAGCACCTCGGCCATGGACATCAGCAATTCTTCCAGGCTCACGTCCGGCAACAGTTTGCGCGCACGGGCCTCGGGGGCATCCAGCTTGGGCACCACCACGTCGCGGCCCACCCGGCTCAGGCCATCGATGCCTTCGGCGGCGGCCTTGAAGCGTTCGTACTCCTGCAGGCGTCGGATCAGTTCAGCGCGTGGGTCGTCTTCTTCGGCCTCCACCGTCTCCGAGCGCGGCAGCAGCATGCGCGACTTGATCTCGGCGAGCATGGCAGCCATCACCAGGTACTCGGCGGCCAGCTCCAGGCGCACCGACTGCATCAGCTCCACATAGCCCATGTACTGGCGCGTGATTTCCGCCACCGGAATATCGAGGATGTTGATGTTCTGCTTGCGGATCAAATACAGCAGCAAATCCAGCGGGCCTTCGAAAGCCTCCAGGAAGACTTCCAGCGCGTCCGGCGGAATGTACAGATCCAGGGGCATTTCCATGACCGCCTGGCCGTACACGATGGCAAACGGCAGTTCCTGCTGGGCGCCCGCCTGGCTGTCGACGGTTTCCACGGCTGACATTCAGGCCTCGACCATGAACGGCGCCGGGTCGCCGCAACCCACGCGGATCACTTCGGGTTCGCCGTCGGCCAGGTTGATCACGGTGGAAGCTTTGCCGCCGCCGAAACCGCCGTCGATGATCAGGTCCACCTGCTTTTCCAGGAGCTGACGCATTTCATACGGATCTTCCAGGGGATGGGTGTCGCCGGGCATGATCAACGACACGCTCATCAACGGCTCACCCAGTTCTTCAAGCAGCGCCAGGGCAATGGGATGCTCTGGCACCCGCAGGCCAATGGTGCGCTTCTTCGGGTGCAGCAGCAGGCGCGGCACTTCGCGGGTGGCATTCAGAATAAAGGTGTAGGGCCCCGGCGTGTGAGCCTTGAGCAGGCGGAAGGTGCCGGTGTCGACCTTGGCGAACAGCCCCAACTGGGACAGGTCACTGCAGATCAGTGCGAAGTTGTGCTTGTCGTCCAACTGGCGCAGGCGTCTTACCCGCTCGACCGCGCCCTTGTCGCCGATCTGGCAACCAATGGCGTAGGACGAATCGGTTGGGTAGATCACCACGCCGCCGGCGCGGATGATCTCGACGGCCTGTTTGATCAGGCGCGCCTGGGGGTTTTCCGGATGAATCTGGAAGAATTGACTCACGTGTTCTACCTGTTCAGACGGTGGCAATAATGGGGTCATGCTTGAATCGCCCCCACAAGAGCGGCAAATCTTCCGGGACGGGGCGATACTCGCCGATCTCGGACCAGCCGCCTGGGCCATGAAAATCACTGCCGGCACTGACCAGCAGACCAAATTCGCGGGCAAGAATCGCCAGGCTGCCGACCTGCTCGGCGGGTTGATGCCCGTTGACCACTTCGATTGCGTGGCCGCCCGCTCCAATATAGTCGGCAATCAGCTTGCGGCGCTTGCTGCGGGTGAAATCGTAGTGCCAGGGATGGGCCAGGCTGACCCAGGCCCCGGAGGCCCGCAGGGTCTCGACGGTGTCCTCCAGGGTCGGCCAGTGTTGCTTCACATCACCCAACTTGCCGGCGCCCAGCCATTTGCGGAACGCTTCGGCGCGGTCCTTTACAAAACCTTCACGTACCATCCAGTCGGCAAAGTGCGGCCGCGCGGGTGCGTTGCCGCTGTCACCCAGTTCCTGCTGGATGGCGCGGGCGCCTTCCAGGGCACCGGACATGCCTTTAAGGCCGAGCTTGCGGCTTATTTCTTCGGACCGCAGCCAGCGGCCATCGTGCAACTGGGCAATGGCGGCGACCAAAGGCGGGGCTTTTTGATCAAAGCCGTAGCCGAGTACATGAATGGTGGCGCCACCCCAGGTGCAGGACAACTCCACACCGTTGACCAGCTGCATGCCCAACGCATGCGCGGCTTCGCGGGCTTCGTCGAGGCCTTCGAGGGTGTCGTGGTCGGTCAACGCCAGGACTCGCACGCCTTTTTCAAACGCACGCGCAACCAGTAACGCAGGCGCCAGGGCGCCGTCGGAGGCCGTGCTGTGGCAGTGCAAATCAACATTCACGGGGATGTGTAACCTCAAGTCAGCTGGCGCTTTCGCTACCAAGGATGTTTGTTATTATGCCGCCACATCCAGCTTCTGGCTCTTACTGTGAAACAATTCATCGACTTCATCCCGCTGTTGCTGTTTTTCATCGTTACCAAGCTCGACCCCAGGGTCATCGAAATCGCCGGTCATGCGTTCTCGTTCGGGGGCATCTACAGCGCCACCGCCGTACTGATCATCAGCTCTATCGTCGTCTACGGCGCCATTTTCATCTCCCAGCGCAAGCTGGAAAAAAGCCAATGGCTCACCCTGGTCGCATGCCTGGTATTCGGCGGCCTGACCCTGGCCTTCCACAGCGAAACCTTCCTCAAATGGAAAGCGCCGGTGGTGAACTGGCTGTTCGCCCTGGTGTTTATCGGCAGCCACTTCATCGGTGACCGCCTGTTGATCAAGCGGATCATGGGCCACGCGCTGACCCTGCCGGATCCGGTGTGGACACGCCTGAACGTTGCGTGGATCGTGTTCTTCCTGTTCTGCGGCGCCGCCAACCTGTTCGTGGCCTTTACCTTCCAGGACTACTGGGTCGACTTCAAGGTCTTCGGCAGCCTGGCCATGACCGTGCTGTTCCTGGTCGGCCAGGGTATCTACCTGTCGCGCCACCTGCATGACGTCGCCCCTACCACCCCGAAAACCGAGGATTGACATGCTCTACGCCATCATTGCCACCGACGTTGCCGACTCGCTGGAAAAACGCCTGAGCGTGCGCCCGGCCCATGTCGAGCGCCTCAAGCAGTTGCAGGCCGAAGGGCGTATCGTGCTGGCGGGTCCACACCCTGCGGTAGACAGCAACGACCCAGGCGACGCCGGTTTCACCGGTAGCCTGATCGTCGCCGAGTTTGCCTCCCTGGCCGATGCCCAGGCCTGGGCCAAGGCTGATCCTTATGTAGCTGCCGGCGTTTACGCCGACGTCGTGATCAAGCCGTTCAAGCAAGTCCTGCCTTGATAACGGCCACGCCGAACCTAATCGGTTCGGCGCGCTCCTAATTGCTCATTATTCTCGGTAACCTGCCGACAACGTTCTGAATATTCGTGTGGAATCAGGAGTTCCGATGCGCTTACGTCAGTTGTGTCTGTTGGCAGTGGTAATGATCGGGGCTACGGCCCACGCTGAAGAAACCTCGAACACCGGCAGTTCCACGCCTCTGTCCTTGAGTGCCGGCGCCCAGATCACCGAGTTGCAGCAGCGGTTGAAAGAGAGCGAACGCCAGCGTGAAGAATTGAGCAAGCAACTGCAAAACGTAGATGCTACCCGCGAAAGCGCCCAACTGAGTCGCCTTCGCCAAGAGAACCAACGCCTGGCCCAGCAACTCAAAGAAACACAGGGCGGCGCCTTGACCCGATGGCTGACCGAGCAGCAACAATGGTTCGTCACCGGTGGGGCCGTGGCGCTGATCGCCTTGCTGTGCGGGATCTTCGCCAGCGGTGGGCACCGTCGCCGTCGACAATGGCTAAATTGAGTGAGTCATGAGCGAGCTGTTACTGATAGATGATGACCAGGAGCTCTGCGAGCTGCTGACCAGTTGGTTGAGCCAGGAAGGCTTCCACGTACGCGCCTGCCATGACGGTTTGAGCGCCCGCAAAGCCTTGGCCGACAGTGCCCCGGCCGCAGTGGTGCTCGACGTGATGCTGCCCGACGGCAGCGGCCTGGAACTGCTCAAGCAATTACGCAACGACCACCCGGAGCTGCCGGTGCTGATGCTGTCGGCGCGCGGCGAACCACTGGACCGCATTCTCGGCCTGGAACTGGGTGCCGACGATTACCTGGCCAAGCCCTGCGACCCACGCGAGCTCACCGCACGCCTGCGCGCCGTGCTGCGCCGCAGCCACCCGGCCGCCGTGTCCACCCAGCTCGAATTGGGCGACCTGTGTTTCAGCCCGGTGCGCGGCGTGGTCAGCATCGATGAACAGGAATTTTCCCTCACCGTCTCCGAAAGCCGCCTGCTGGAAGCCTTGCTACGCCAGCCCGGCGAGCCCTTGGACAAACAGGAACTGGCGCAGATCGCCCTGGGCCGCAAACTGACCCTTTACGATCGCAGCCTGGACATGCACGTGAGCAACCTGCGCAAAAAGATCGGCCCGCACCCGGACGGCCGACCACGCATCGTGGCGTTGCGCAGTCGGGGCTACTATTACAGCCTTTGAAGCAGCTATCAGCTGCCGCCTTCCCCTTACCAAACCTTTACCCTCTCCTGACGGCGGCTGACCTTGATCTCCGTAATCTACTCACATCCGGACTCACCGGAATAGAGACAGGAGAATCACCATGCGCAAGACCCTTATCGCTTTGATGTTCGCCGCTGCCCTGCCGACCGTTGCCATGGCGGCAATGCCCGAAGGCCCAGGCCCGATGGGCGGCCCCGAAGGCCATATGATGGGTGGCCCGGGTCACGACGGCGAACACGGTCCGCGTGGCAAAGGCGGCCCCTTCAGCCAACTGGACCTGAGCAAGGAACAGCGCCAGCAGATCGGCAAACTGATGGGCGACCAATGGCACGCTCGCAAGGACCTGACCAGAAAGTACCTGGACAAGCTCCCGGCTGCTGACCAGAAGGCCATGCAGGACGAAATCGCCGCCGGCAAGCAGAAAACCCAGGCGGATATCCGTGCGCTGCTCAAGCCAGACCAGCAGAAGAAATTCGACGAGATCGTCAAGCAGCAGGAACAGCGCCGCGCCGAATGGAAGGAATTCCAGGCCTGGAAAGCGCAACAGCCGCAAAAAGCGCAATAATGCCCTCGCGTTAACGCTCCCAGCCCAGTGGCCCCCGCCACTGGGCTTTTCCTGCTTGAGGGTTTCCTGTGCGTTCATTGTTCTGGCGCATCCTGGCCAGTTTCTGGCTGGCCATCGCCTTGGTTGCCGGGTTGTCGATCCTGCTTGGGCATATGCTCAATCAAGATGCCTGGATTCTCAGCCGTCACCCTGGCCTCAACAACCTGGCCGAAGAGTGGACCCAACTCTACGAAACCCAGGGTGAGGACGCTGCCCAGGAGTTGCTGCAACAGCGCAAACGCCAGTACCACATCGACGTGCAGGTGCTGAACGAAAGCGGCGAGCCGGTGGTGCGCGGCACCTTCCCACGCCGCGCCGCCGCCTTCGAAGCCCGCCAGAACGATAGCAAGGACGGCCACCTGCCCTGGCGCCGCCTGACCGCTGAATACACCAGTGAGAAGACCGGCGACACTTACCTGTTGATCTACCGCATCCCGCACCCGGAACTGGACGAATGGCATCGCAGCAGCCTGACATGGCCTTTGAGCGCATTGGTCATCGCCTTGGTGGTGCTGACCCTGTTCAGCCTGTTCGTCACACTGTCCATCACGCGCCCCTTAAGCCGACTGCGCGGCGCAGTGCATGACCTTGGGCAAGCCACCTACCAACAAAACAGCCTGGCGCAACTGGCCAACCGGCGCGATGAGTTCGGCGTACTGGCCACCGACTTCAACCGCATGGGCGCGCGCCTGCAAAGCCTGATCGGCAGCCAGCGCCAGTTGCTGCGCGACGTGTCCCACGAACTGCGCTCGCCCCTGGCCCGCCTGCGCATCGCCCTGGCCTTGGCTGAACGCGCCAGCCCCGAAGAACGCGAAAGACTCTGGCCTCGCCTGACCCGCGAATGTGATCGCCTGGAGGCTCTGATCAGCGAGATTCTGGTACTGGCCCGCGTCGATGCCGATAACGCCAGCGCCGAAGAAATCGACCTCAACCCGTTGCTCAAGACCCTGCAAAAAGACGCACAGCTCAGCGCGCCGGATCAGGTGGTGCAGCTCACCACCGACACCGAACTGCACCTCAAGGGGTGGCCGACCATGATCGAACGGGCAGTGGATAACCTGCTGCGCAACGCCCAGCGCTTCAACCCGCCGGGCCAGCCGATCGAGCTACACGCCCACCTTCACGGCGAGCATATTGTGATCAGCGTGCGCGACCACGGCCCCGGCGTTGACGCCGAACACCTGAGCCAATTGGGCGAACCGTTCTATCGCGCCCCAGGCCAGACCGCACAAGGCCACGGTCTGGGTCTGGCGATTGCCCGTCGCGCCGCCGAGCGCCATGGCGGCAACCTGTTCCTGGCCAATCATGCCCAAGGCGGTTTTATCGCCAGTATCGATCTGCCGCTGGAACCTGGGATTGTCACACCGGCCTGATCATCTTCTATAGTGGCCCTTCTCTTACGGAGGGCCGTTGATGACTGACCTGCTGACTCCCATCCAAGCCGCACTCGATCTACCGCGCACGCCGCTGACCAGCACCGAAGCCGGCGTCCTGCCCTCGGCCTTTGCCGTCACCGACCTGGCGGTTGCCAGTATCGGTGCCGCCGGCCAGGCCGTGGCCCAGTTGATCTTGCAACAGACCGGGCGACTGCCCGGCGTGAGTGTGGACCGGCGACTGGCGTCCTTCTGGTTCTCGTCATCGATTCGCCCGATAGGCTGGAAAACGCCACCGCTGTGGGACCCGGTGGCCGGTGACTACGCCTGCGCCGATGGCTGGATTCGCCTGCACACCAACGCGCCCCATCACCGCGCCGCCGCTGAACGGGTACTGGGCAAGGTGGCTGATCGCATCGCGATGGCCGGCAAGGTAGCCAATTGGAATGCCGCCGAACTGGAACAGGCGATTGTCGATGAAGGCGGTTGTGCCGCGCAGATGCGTACCTGGCAAGCCTGGCAAACCCACCCTCAGGGCCTGGCCGTCAATGCCGAGGCACTGGTGCAGCGCCAGACCTTGGCAACCTCCGTCGACAAACCCTGGCTCGGCTCGGTGGCGCGTCCACTGGCGGGCCTCAAGGTATTGGACCTGACCCGCGTGCTGGCCGGCCCGGTGGCCAGCCGTTTCCTCGCAGGGCTGGGTGCGGATGTATTGCGCATCGACTCACCGACCTGGAACGAGCCCGGCGTAGTGCCGGAAATGACCCTGGGCAAACGCTGCGCCCGCCGGGACTTGAAGAGCGCCCAAGGCCGGCTGGTTTTCGAAAGCCTGCTCAAGGACGCCGACATTGTGTTCCACGGCTACCGCGCCGACGCCCTGGAGCAATTGGGCTACACCGCCAGCGCCCTGCAAGCCATTGCCCCCGGCCTGATCGACGTGAGCCTCAACGCCTACGGTTGGAGCGGCCCGTGGCGCAACCGCCGGGGTTTCGACAGCCTGGTGCAGATGAGCAGCGGGATTGCCGCCGCAGGCATGGCCTGGAAACACGCGGACAAACCGGTGCCGCTGCCGTTGCAGGCACTGGATCACGCCACCGGGTATTTGATGGCGGCCAGTGCGATTCGGGCATTGAGCGAACGGTTGAAAACCGGCCGTGGCGGTTCGGCGCGGTTGTCGTTGGCGCGTACGGCGAAGTTGCTGGTGGACGCCGGGCAGGTGCCGGAGCAGCCGGCATTGCGGGCCGAGCAACCGAGCGATCAAGGCCTGGTAGTGGAACAGACGGCCTGGGGCCAGGCGCATCGATTGTTGCCGCCGGTGACTATCAGCGGCACGCCGTTGCAGTGGGATCTGCCGGCTGGGGAACTGGGTTCACACCGAGCGCAGTGGTGACTCGACTATCGCCATCGGGGGCAAGCCCCCTCCCACATTTTTGGATGTTGTTCACAAATCAAACTGTG
Source organism: Pseudomonas sp. FBCC-B1565 (assembly GCF_059133265.1). Classification (NCBI taxonomy): domain Bacteria; kingdom Pseudomonadati; phylum Pseudomonadota; class Gammaproteobacteria; order Pseudomonadales; family Pseudomonadaceae; genus Pseudomonas; species Pseudomonas sp. FBCC-B1565. Next base: position 1,362,288 of record NZ_CP101438.1, on the reverse strand, counting down.
GGAGGGGGCTTGCCCCCGATGAGGCCCGTACCGTCACTATCAATCCACCCGTTGCAACGAAGTCCACAAATGCTGCGCCGCATACGCCCGCAACGGCCGCCACGCCTCGGCCCGCGCCAGCAACTGCCGCGCCGACACCGGCCCGCCCTCCAACGCCGCCAGCGCATTGATCAAGCCGATATCCCCCGACGCAAACGCATCCGTCTCGCGCATCTGGCGCATGGCGATGTATTGCGCGGTCCAGTCGCCAATCCCCGGCAACGCCACCAGCCGGGCCACACCATCCTTGAGGCTGGCCTTGGCTTCGAACAGCTGAGGGTCATCCAGCAACGCCTGCGCGACGCCGGACAAGGTCCGTCCACGCGCCTTCGGCATTCCCAGGGTGGCCAGGTCCGCTGCCGCCAATACTTCGGCCGAGGGGAACACATGGGTGATACCGACGTACGGCGTCTCCAGCGGCTGGCCATATTGCGCCACCAGCTTGCCCGCTAGGCGAATCGCCGCCACCACGGTAATCTGCTGGCCCAGCACCGCACGAATCGCCAGTTCCAGGCCATCCCAGGTGCCCGGCACGCGCAGGCCCGGACGGGCCGCGACCAACTGCGCCATCAAGGGATCCGTCGCCAATTGCGGGTTGATCAACTGGGGCTGCGCATCCAGATCGAACATCGTGCGCAGGCGCCGTTCGATCTCAGGCAACGCCGCCGGGTCTGGAGAACCCACCTCGACGTCTAGCCAATCGCCATCCCCCAGTGCCACGCTGATCCAGCCGTGCTGCCCGCCGAGGCTGATACTGCGCCGGTACACCCCCGCCTCGACCGTCTCCATCCCGCCGATCGCCCGCGCCGACAGAAACCCCACCATCGCCGCCCAATCATAAGGCGGCTGATACGCCAGTCTCACAACGACAACACCCCGCTGTACAGCCCATACGCCGCCAGCCCCGCGCCGGTGATCACACAGCTGAAAATGCCTTTTTCCATGTGGGTAAACAAGGGCTGGCGCTGCTCACGCTTGGCGAGGGCAAACAGGATCACCCCCGGTGCATACAACAGCGCCGACAGCAGCAGGTACTTCAAGCCCCCGGCATACAGCAGCCACACGGCGTAGCCGAGAGCGATCAGGCCCACCAGCAAGTCCTTCAAACGCTGGCCGTGGGCATCTTCGTAGGTTTCGCCGCGCCCGCTCAATAACACGGCATACGCCGCCGACCACAGGTAGGGCACCAGGATCATCGACGAGGCCAGGTAAATCAGGGTGGTGTAGGTGCTGTGGGAAAACAGCGTGATCACCAGGAACACCTGGATCATCACATTGGTCAGCCACAGCGCGTTGACCGGCACCTGGTTGGCGTTTTCCTTTTTCAGGAACGCCGGCATGGTCTTGTCATGGGCCGTGGCGTAGAGGATTTCCGCACAGAGCAGCGCCCAGGACAGCAAGGCACCGACCAGTGACACCGCCAGGCCGATGCTGATCGCCATCGCCCCCCAGGGGCCGACGATATGTTCCAGCACGCCGGCCAGGGACGGGTTTTGCAATTGCGCGAGTTCCGGCTGGCTCATGATGCCCAGGGACAGCACATTCACCAGCACCAACAGGGCCAGCACGCCGAGAAAACCGATCAGCGTGGCGCGGCCCACGTCCGAGCGTTTCTCGGCCCGCGCCGAGTACACGCTGGCACCCTCGATGCCGATAAACACAAACACGGTGACCAGCATCATGTTGCGCACCTGGTCCACCACGTTGCCCATATTCGGGTTGCCCAGGCCCCAGATATCGCGAGTGAAGATATCCGCCTTGAACGCCACGGCGGCGATCACGATAAACATCAGCAGCGGCACGATCTTCGCCACCGTGGTGATCTGGTTGATGAACGCCGCCTCCTTGATCCCGCGCAACACCAGGAAATGCACGGCCCACAGCAGCAACGAGGCACAGCCGATCGCCACCGGCGTGTTGCCCTGGCCGAACACCGGAAAAAAATAGCCTAGGGTACTGAACAGCAACACGAAGTAACCGACGTTGCCCATCCACGCGCTGATCCAGTAGCCCCAGGCCGACGAGAACCCCATGTAGTCACCGAACCCGGCCTTGGCGTAGGCATACACGCCCGAATCCAGTTCGGGCTTGCGATTGGCCAGGGTCTGGAACACGAAGGCCAGGGTCAGCATGCCGACCGCGGTGATTGCCCAACCGATTAACACGGCCCCCACCTCGGCGCGTGCGGCCATGTTTTGTGGCAAGGAAAAAATCCCGCCGCCGATCATCGAGCCCACCACCAGGGCAATCAGGGCACCAAGTCGCAGTTTCTGGGCCGGTTGAGACATGAACACTCCTGAATGAACAACAACTTGAGCTGACAACGGTGCACTCGGCTAATTAACTCAGCGAGTGTAGCGTTTATTAGTGAAGGCGATAAAACCAAGAGGCTCATAACGCAATCGCATGTCAGGCATTCGAGTTTAGTCTTATTTAGAATTTAAATATCGGATTGTCTGACCGTTCGCGAAACGCCTTTCGAAATGTTTGCATATTCAAGAATACGGTCTAGCTTAAAACCTCCATAGCGCTGACTAAATGATTAACCAAAAGGAAAGAATGGCTCTGCGTCAATACTTTCCGAGGATTCTTATCGCCCACGAGTTTCCAGCCTAAGTCATTAATTCACAATGGAATGTGCCAATGAAGTGATCTGAGTCAGCTGTTTGATTAGCGCACGGATTTATTCTGTGGTCTCTCTTCTCCTGCATTGGAGTTATGCGATGTCTGAATCTCCCGGAAAACTTCGACTGGGCGCACTGGTTGCACTTGTCGTGGGCTCGATGATTGGCGGCGGGATCTTTTCACTGCCGCAAAACATGGCCGCCAGTGCCGATGTCGGCGCGGTATTGATTGGTTGGGTGATTACCGCCATCGGCATGTTGACCCTCGCCTTTGTGTTCCAGACCCTCGCCAACCGCAAGCCCGACCTCGACGGTGGCGTATACGCCTACGCCAAGGCCGGTTTCGGCGACTACATGGGTTTCTCGTCCGCCTGGGGTTACTGGATCAGTGCGTGGCTGGGCAACGTCGGTTACTTCGTGTTGCTGTTCAGCACCCTGGGTTACTTCTTCCCCATTTTCGGCGAAGGCAACACGCCGGCTGCGGTGATCGGCGCCTCGGTGCTGCTGTGGGCCGTGCACTTCCTGGTACTGCGCGGGATCAAGGAAGCGGCGTTCATCAACCTGGTGACCACCGTCGCCAAGGTCGTGCCGCTGGTGCTGTTCGTGCTGATTGCGCTGTTCGCCTTCAAGCTGGAGATCTTCACCGCTGACATCTGGGGCGTGAAAAACCCCGACCTGGGCAGTGTGATGAACCAGGTGCGCAACATGATGCTGGTCACCGTGTGGGTGTTCATCGGCATCGAAGGCGCGAGCATCTTCTCGTCCCGTGCGGAAAAACGCTCCGACGTCGGCAAGGCCACCGTGATCGGCTTTATCACCGTGCTGCTGTTCCTGATGCTGGTGAACGTGCTGTCCCTGGGGATCATGACCCAGCCGGAGCTCGCCAAGTTGCAGAACCCGTCGATGGCCGCCGTGCTGGAGCATGTGGTGGGCCACTGGGGCGCGGTGCTGATCAGCGTCGGCTTGATCATCTCGCTGCTGGGGGCGCTGCTGTCGTGGGTGCTGCTGTGTGCGGAGATCATGTTCGCCGCCGCCAAGGACCACACCATGCCGGAGTTCCTGCGCAAGGAGAACGCCAACCACGTACCGGCCAACGCCCTGTGGCTGACCAACGCCATGGTGCAGATATTCCTGGTGATCACGCTGTTTTCCGCCAGCACCTACCTGTCGCTGATCTACCTCGCCACCTCGATGATCCTGGTGCCCTACCTGTGGTCGGCGGCCTACGCGTTGCTGCTGGCGGTGCGCGGCGAGACCTATGAAAACGCCCTGCGCGAACGCAAGAAAGACCTGTTCATCGGCGCCATCGCCCTGATCTACGCGGTCTGGCTGCTCTACGCCGGCGGCACCAAATACCTGCTGCTCTCCGCCCTGCTCTACGCCCCCGGCGCGATCCTGTTCGCCAAGGCCAAGCATGAACTGGGCAAACCGATTTTCACCAACGTCGAGAAGCTGATTTTCGCCGCAGTAGTCATTGGCGCCCTGGTGGCGGCCTATGGGCTCTACGACGGCTTCCTGACTCTGTAATTCTGACTGGAGGATCTGTAATGACCACGGAAAAAGTGAAGTACGGCGTACATTCCGAAGCCGGCAAACTGCGCAAAGTCATGGTGTGCTCCCCAGGTTTGGCCCACCAGCGGCTGACCCCCAACAACTGCGATGAACTGCTGTTCGATGACGTGCTGTGGGTGGCCCAGGCCAAGCGCGACCACTTCGACTTCGTGACCAAGATGCGCGAGCGGGATATTGATGTGCTGGAAATGCACAACCTGCTCACCGACATCGTCGCCATCCCCGAAGCGCTGGACTGGATCCTGGAGCGCAAGATTACCTCCAACACCGTGGGCCTGGGCCTGGTCGAGGAAGTCAGCTCCTGGCTGCGCAGCCTTGAGCCGCGCAAGATCGCCGAGTACCTGATCGGTGGCGTGTCGGCCGATGACCTGCCGAGCAGCTTCGGCGGCAAGACCATCGAAATGTTCCGCGACTTCCTCGGGCATTCCAGCTTCATCCTGCCGCCGCTGCCCAACACCCAGTTCACCCGCGACACCACCTGCTGGATCTACGGCGGCGTGACGCTCAACCCGATGTACTGGCCGGCGCGACGCCAGGAAACCCTGCTGGCCTCGGCCATCTACAAGTTCCACCCCGAGTTCACCAACGCCGACTTCCAGATCTGGTACGGCGACCCCGACCAGGAGCACGGCGCCTCCACCCTGGAAGGCGGCGACGTGATGCCGATTGGCAACGGCGTGGTCTTGATCGGCATGGGCGAGCGCTCGTCCCACCAGGCCATCGGTCAACTGGCGCGCAACCTGTTCAAGAACAAGGCGGTGGAACGCGTGATCGTCGCCGGCCTGCCGAAATCCCGCGCGGCGATGCACCTGGACACCGTGTTCAGCTTCTGCGACCGCGACCTGGTGACCATCTTCCCCGAAGTGGTCAACCAGATCGTGCCCTTCACCCTGCGCCCGGATGAAAGCAAGCCACACGGCATCGACATCCAACGCGAGAAAACCAACTTCCTCGAAACCGTCGCCGCGGCCCTCAACCTCAAGGCACTGCGTGTGGTCGAGACCGGCGGCAACAGCTTCGCCGCCGAGCGCGAACAATGGGATGACGGCAACAACGTGGTGGCGGTAGAGCCTGGCGTGGTGATCGGTTACGACCGCAACACCTACACCAACACCCTGCTACGCAAGGCCGGGGTGGAAGTCATCACTATCAGCGCCGGTGAGCTCGGCCGGGGCCGTGGCGGCGGCCACTGCATGACCTGCCCGATCATCCGCGACCCAATCGACTACTAAGGAGACTCCATCATGGCTTTCAACATGCGCAACCGCAGCCTGCTGTCGCTGATGCACCACACCACCCGCGAGCTGCACTACCTGCTGGACCTGTCCCGCGACCTCAAGCGCGCCAAATACACCGGCACCGAGCGTCCGCACCTGCAAGGCAAGAACATCGCGCTGATCTTCGAAAAGACCTCGACCCGCACCCGCTGCGCGTTCGAAGTCGCCGCCCATGACCAGGGCGCCCACGTCACCTACATCGACCCGGTGTCGTCGCAGATCGGCCACAAGGAAAGCATGAAAGACACCGCCCGCGTGCTCGGGCGCATGTTTGATGCGATCGAGTACCGTGGCTTCGAGCAGGAAATCGTCGAAGAGCTGGCCAAGTTCGCCGGCGTGCCGGTGTTCAACGGCCTCACCGCCGAATTCCACCCGACCCAAATGATCGCCGACACCCTGACCATGCGCGAGCACAGCGACAAGCCGCTGCATGACATCAGCTACGCCTACCTGGGGGATGCGCGCTACAACATGGGCAATTCGCTGCTGATGATCGGCGCCAAGCTGGGCATGGACGTGCGCATCGGCGCACCCAAAGCGCTGTGGCCGCACGCGGACTTCATCAAGCAATGCCAGGCGTTTGCCGAAGAAAGCGGCGCACGCATCACCATCACCGAAGACCCGAAGGAAGCAGTGAAAGGCGTGGACTTCATCCACACCGATATCTGGGTGTCCATGGGCGAGCCGGTGGAAGCGTGGGACGAGCGCATCGAGCAACTGCTGCCGTACCAGGTCAACGCCAAGATGATGAAAGCCTCGGGCAACCCACGGGTGAAATTCATGCACTGCCTGCCGGCGTTCCACAACAGCGAAACCAAGGTGGGCAAGGACATCGCCGCGCGGTATCCAAACCTGGCCAATGGCGTGGAAGTGACCGAAGAGGTGTTTGAGTCGCCGGCCAACATCGCGTTCGAGCAGGCGGAAAACCGCATGCATACCATCAAGGCGATTCTGGTGTCGGCACTCGCAGATATCTAAAAAATGTGGGAGGGGGCTTGCCCCCGATAACGGTACATCAGTAATAAAAGTGCTGGCTGAAACACCGCAATCGGGGGCAAGCCCCCTCCCACACTAACCGCGTTCACAACGATGAATTTCATCAGAAGGACATTCTTTATGCGCATCGTCGTAGCCCTGGGCGGCAACGCCCTGCTCCGCCGTGGTGAACCCATGACCGCGGACAACCAACGCGCCAATATCCGCATCGCCACCGAACAGATCGCCAAGATCCATGCCGGCAACGAGCTGGTGATCGCCCACGGCAATGGCCCGCAAGTCGGCCTGCTGTCGTTGCAGGCAGCGGCCTACACCCAGGTCTCGCCATACCCGCTGGACGTGCTCGGCGCCGAAACCGAAGGCATGATCGGCTACATCATCGAACAGGAACTGGGCAACCTGCTGGACTTCGAAGTGCCCTTCGCTACCCTGCTCACCCAAGTGGAAGTGGACGCCAAGGACCCCGCCTTCAAGAACCCGACCAAGCCCATAGGCCCGGTGTATTCCAAGGCCGAAGCGGAGAAACTCGCCGCCGAAAAAGGCTGGGCCATTGCGCCGGATGGTGACAAGTACCGTCGCGTGGTCGCCAGCCCACGGCCCAAACGCATCTTTGAAATCCGCCCGATCAAGTGGCTGCTGGAAAAAAGCGCCATCGTCATCTGCGCCGGCGGTGGCGGCATCCCGACGATGTATGGGGAAGACGGCAAACTGCGCGGGATTGAGGCCGTGATCGACAAAGACTTGTGTTCTTCGTTGCTGGCCTCGCAACTGGAGGCCGACCTGCTGGTGATCGCCACCGACGTCAACGCGGCCTTCATCGACTACGGCAAGCCGACCCAGAAAGCCATCGGCCAGGCCCACCCCGACGAAATGGAAAAGCTCGGCTTCGCCGCCGGTTCCATGGGGCCCAAGGTCCAAGCGGCCTGCGAGTTCGCCCGCAAGACTGGCAAAACCGCCGTCATCGGTTCACTCTCGGACATCGAAGCCATCGTCCAGGGCAGTGCCGGTACACGCATCAGTACGGCAACACCTGGCATCACCTATCTGTGAAGTAGAGGAGAGACGCCTATGGCCACCTTTGAACCCGGTCACTTGCATGTTGAACGTCACGCGCTGAATGCTCAGGACTACAGCTACAACCTGTGCATCGACTACGAAGTCAGCCAGGACCCAAAGGAAGGCAAGGGCATGCTGTTCAAGCTGCATGGCTCGGTGCAGGGCAAGGACCTCAAGGAAGAGTTCTTCCTGCCCAAGGACCAGGCATTCGACTTTGCGCGGCATGCGATGAACATCGCGCAGAAGTATGGGATGCCTAAGGTCGCGGTGTTGAATGGCTCGATGCACAAGCAGTACGACCTGATGTTCGAGGATGTGCGGCATCAATTGGATGTGAAGGCCGGGGATCCGATCAAGCCGGAACACCTGGAATAACTGGCACAACTCTGCTCCAACTGTGGGAGGGGGCTTGCCCCCGATAGCGGTGCATCAGTTACAAATTGGCTGACTGACACACCACTATCGGGGGCAAGCCCCTCCCACATTTTGATCTCCACCCTCTGCAAGGCATACTTGCCGCCTCTCGCTCCCTAGAATCGTTAGCGCCCCATGCGTATCCACGTCAGCTTCATCGACCGCGTCGGCATCACCCAGGAAGTCCTGGCCCTGCTCGGTGGGCGCAATCTCAACCTGGATGCGGTGGAGATGGTGCCGCCCAACGTCTACATAGACGCGCCGACCCTCAGCGCCGAGGTGCTCGAAGAGCTGCGCGACGCGCTGTTCAGCGTGCATGGCGTGCAGGCGGTGACCGTGGTGGACATCCTCCCCGGCCAACGCCGTCACCTGCAACTCGACGCCCTGCTGGCCGCCATGACCGACCCGGTGCTGGCGCTGGACAGCGCGGGCAAGATCCTGCTGGCCAACCCGGCGCTGATCGCCCTGTATGGCCGCGAACCGGCCGGCGAAAGCATCAGCGAGCTGTTTAATGACCCGGCGCTGCTCGACACCTTGCTGGAACACGGCTTTCGCTTGCCGCTGCGCGAGATCAGCGTCAACGGCCAGACCCTGCTGCTGGACGCCACGCCGATCACCGACGCGGGCGCCTTGCTCACCCTGTATCAACCCAACCGCATCGGCGAACAACTGTCGGCGCTGCACCATGACCATGCCGAAGGGTTTGATGCGCTGCTTGGCGAGTCCCCGGTGATCCGCACCCTCAAGGCGCGTGCGCAGCGGGTGGCGGCGCTGGATGCGCCGCTGTTGATCCAGGGCGAGACGGGCACCGGCAAAGAACTGGTGGCGCGTGCCTGCCACGCCATCAGTGCCCGCCACAGTGCGCCGTTCCTGGCCTTGAACTGCGCGGCGCTGCCGGAAAACCTCGCCGAAAGCGAACTGTTCGGCTATGCGCCCGGCGCCTTTACCGGCGCGCAACGCGGTGGCAAGCCAGGCCTGATGGAACTGGCTAACCAGGGCACGGTGTTCCTCGATGAAATCGGCGAGATGTCGCCGTACCTGCAGGCCAAGCTGCTGCGTTTTCTCAATGACGGCAGCTTCCGACGCGTTGGCGGCGACCGTGAAGTGAAGGTCAATGTGCGCATCCTCAGCGCCACCCACCGCGACCTGGAGAAGATGGTCAGCGAAGGCACCTTCCGCGAAGACCTGTTCTACCGCCTCAACGTGCTCAACGTCGAAGTGCCGCCCCTGCGTGCACGCGGCCAGGACATCCTGTTGCTGGCCCGCTATTTCATGCAGCAGGCCTGTGCGCAGATCCAGCGTCCGGTTTGCCGCCTGGCGCCCGGCACTTACCCGGCGCTGCTGGGCAACCGCTGGCCAGGCAACGTGCGGCAGTTGCAGAACGTGATCTTCCGCGCCGCCGCCATCTGCGAAAGCAGCCTGGTGGATATCGGCGACCTCGACATCGCCGGCACCTCGGTGGCGCGCCAGAGCGACGGCGAAATCGACAGCCTGGAACAGGCGGTGGAAGACTTCGAGCGCAACCTGCTGGAAACGCTCTACACCAGCTACCCCTCGACTCGACAACTGGCCAGCCGGTTGCAGACGTCCCATACGGCGATTGCCCATCGTCTGCGCAAGTACGGCATTCCCAACAAGCCTTGAGTGACATGGTTAAAAATGTCGGAGCGCATTGCAAATGTTGGTCTGAGAACGACATCGCGTGTACTGAAAGCGCTACAGCGTAACGATATCGCTACAACCCTGTTTTTTGCGCGCCATGCAAGGCTTTGATCCACATAGGCTTTTTTTCACAGGCCCAACTGTAGCGAAATCGCTACAGGCAAAATGCATATCGTCATAACCAATTCTATCAAGTCATTGATTTATATAGGCTTAATGACGTTGGCCGCGATATTGCTAAGCAACTCCCCATTATTCCAATCCCGTCCACCAGACGAATCTGGCCCTGAGGAGTTTCCATGAGCGAGTTGCGTTTCACTGAAGATCACGAATGGCTGCGCGCCGAAGCTGACGGCAGCGTCACCGTGGGTATCACCGCTTTCGCGCAGAACGCGCTGGGTGATGTGGTTTTCGTGCAACTGCCGGAGTTGCAGGCCTACGACAAGGGCGCCGAGGCGTCCACCGTGGAATCGGTCAAGGCCGCCAGCGGCGTGTACATGCCTCTGGACGGGGAAGTCCTCGAAGTGAACGACAAGCTCGACGGCAGCCCGGAGTTGGTCAACGAAGACCCGATGGGCGAAGGTTGGTTCTTCCGCTTTAAACCGGCCGATGCCGGGGCAGTCGCTAAACTGTTGGATCAGGACGCGTACGATCGCCTGATCAAAGCCAACGCTGAAGCTTGAGGAGCGCGCCATGACCGTTAATCTCACCACCGCCAACGAATTCATCGCCCGCCACATCGGCCCGCGCCAGGAAGATGAGCAGCAGATGCTCGCCAGCCTGGGTTTTGACTCCCTGGAAGCCCTGAGCGCCAGCGTGATCCCGGAAAGCATCAAGGGCACCAGCGTGCTCGGCCTGGAAGACGGCCTGAGCGAAGCCGAAGCCCTGGCCAAGATCAAGGCCATCGCCGGCAAGAACCAACTGTTCAAGACCTACATCGGCCAGGGCTACTACAACTGCCACACGCCGTCGCCAATCCTGCGCAACCTCCTGGAAAACCCGGCCTGGTACACCGCCTACACCCCGTACCAACCCGAGATTTCCCAAGGCCGCCTGGAAGCGCTGCTGAACTTCCAGACCCTGATCAGCGACCTCACCGGCCTGCCGATCGCCAACGCCTCCCTGCTCGACGAAGCCACCGCCGCCGCCGAAGCCATGACCTTCTGCAAGCGCCTGAGCAAGAACAAGGGCAGCAACGCCTTCTTCGCCTCGATCCACAGTCACCCGCAGACCCTCGACGTGCTGCGCACCCGTGCCGAGCCGCTGGGCATCGACGTGGTGGTGGGCGATGAGCGCGAACTGAGCGACGTCAGCCCATTCTTCGGCGCCCTGCTGCAATACCCGGCCAGCAACGGTGACGTGTTCGACTACCGCGAACTGACGGAGCGCTTCCACGCCGCCAATGCCCTGGTGGCCGTGGCCGCCGACCTGCTGGCCCTGACCCTGCTGACCCCGCCGGGTGAGTTCGGCGCCGACGTGGCCATCGGCAGCGCGCAACGCTTCGGCGTGCCGCTGGGCTTTGGTGGCCCGCACGCGGCGTACTTCTCCACCAAGGATGCGTTCAAGCGCGACATGCCGGGCCGTCTGGTCGGCGTGTCCGTCGACCGTTTCGGCAAGCCGGCCCTGCGCCTGGCCATGCAGACCCGCGAGCAACATATCCGCCGCGAGAAAGCCACGTCGAACATCTGCACCGCCCAGGTATTGCTGGCCAACATCGCCAGCATGTACGCCGTGTACCACGGTCCCAAGGGCCTGACCCAGATCGCCCGACGTGTGCACCAGTTGACCGCGATCCTGGCCAAGGGCCTGACTGCCCTGGGCCAGAACGTCGAGCAAACCCACTTCTTCGACACAATTACCCTGAACACCGGCGCCAACACTGCCGCCCTGCACGAAAAGGCCCGTGCCCAGAGCATCAACCTGCGCGTCGTGGACGGCGAGCATCTTGGTGTGTCGGTGGACGAAACCACCACCCAGGCCGATATCGAAACCCTGTGGGCGATCTTCGCCGACGGCAAGGCCCTGCCGGACTTCGCTGCCAAGGTTGAAAGCACCCTGCCGACCGCCCTGCTGCGTCAGTCGCCTGTGCTCAGCCACCCGGTATTCAACCGCTACCACTCCGAAACCGAGCTGATGCGCTACCTGCGCAAACTGGCCGACAAGGACCTGGCGCTGGACCGCACCATGATCCCGCTGGGCTCGTGCACCATGAAGCTCAACGCCGCCAGCGAAATGATCCCGGTGACCTGGGCCGAGTTCGGTGCCCTGCACCCGTTCGCCCCGGCCGAACAAAGCGCCGGCTACCTGCAACTGACGTCCGAACTGGAAGCGATGCTCTGCGCGGCTACCGGCTACGACGCGATCTCGTTGCAACCGAACGCCGGTTCCCAGGGTGAGTACGCCGGCCTCCTGGCCATCCGTGCCTACCACCAGAGCCGTGGCGAAGAACGCCGCGACATCTGCCTGATCCCGTCGTCAGCCCACGGCACCAACCCGGCAACCGCCAACATGGCCGGCATGCGCGTGGTCGTCACCGCGTGCGACGCCCGTGGCAACGTCGACATCGAAGACCTGCGCGCCAAGGCCATCGAGCACCGCGAGCACCTCGCCGCGCTGATGATCACCTACCCATCGACCCACGGTGTGTTCGAAGAAGGCATCCGCGAAATCTGCGGCATCATTCACGACAACGGCGGCCAGGTGTACATCGACGGCGCCAACATGAACGCCATGGTTGGCCTGTGCGCCCCAGGCAAGTTCGGTGGCGACGTGTCCCACCTGAACCTGCACAAGACCTTCTGCATCCCCCACGGCGGTGGCGGCCCGGGCGTCGGTCCGATTGGCGTCAAGTCGCACCTCACACCGTTCCTGCCTGGCCACGCGGCCATGGAACGCAAGGAAGGCGCGGTGTGCGCAGCGCCGTTCGGCAGCGCAAGCATCCTCCCGATCACCTGGATGTACATCAGCATGATGGGCGGTGCGGGCCTCAAGCGCGCTTCGCAATTGGCGATCCTGAATGCCAACTACATTTCCCGTCGCCTGGAAGAGCACTACCCGGTGCTGTACACCGGCAGCAACGGCCTGGTGGCTCACGAATGCATCCTGGATCTGCGCCCGCTGAAGGACAGCAGCGGCATCAGCGTGGATGACGTGGCCAAGCGCCTGATCGACTTCGGCTTCCATGCGCCGACCATGTCGTTCCCAGTGGCCGGCACCTTGATGATCGAGCCGACCGAAAGCGAATCCAAGGAGGAACTGGACCGTTTCTGCAACGCCATGATCGCCATCCGCGAAGAAATCCGCGCAGTGGAGAACGGCACGCTGGACAAGGACGACAACCCCCTGAAAAACGCCCCGCACACCGCCGCCGAACTGGTGAGTGAGTGGACCCACCCCTACACCCGCGAACAGGCGGTGTATCCAGTGCCATCGTTGATCGAAGGCAAGTACTGGCCGCCGGTGGGGCGTGTCGACAACGTGTTTGGTGACCGTAATCTGGTGTGTGCGTGCCCTTCGATCGAGAGCTACGCATAACCAAAGGATGCATTGGGTACAAATGTGGGAGGGGGCTTGCCCCCGAATGCGGTGCATCAGCCACAGATAAGCTGACTGACACACCGTCATCGGGGGCAAGCCCCCTCCCACACTAGATCGAGTCAACTTTCAGAAAATAATAAGAAACCGGAGAACAACCATGTCCCTTAGCGTGTTCGACCTGTTCAAGATTGGCATTGGCCCCTCCAGCTCCCACACCGTCGGCCCGATGCGTGCGGCCGCTCGATTCGTCGAGGGTCTCAAGCGTGACCACCTGCTGGGCGCCACCACCTGCGTCAACGTGGAACTCTATGGGTCGCTGGGCGCCACCGGCAAAGGCCACGGCAGCGACAAAGCCGTACTGCTGGGCCTGGAAGGCGAACACCCGGACACCGTGAATACCGAAACCGTGGCAACACGCCTGGCGCAGATGCGCAAGGACGGCCACCTGAACCTGCTCGGTGAACACCGCATTGCGTTCAGCGAGAAAGAACACCTGGCGATGATTCGCAAACCCCTCGCCTACCATCCCAACGGCATGATTTTTCGTGCCTTCGACGCCGCCCACATCCAGATCCGCAGCCGCGAGTACTACTCGGTCGGCGGTGGTTTTGTGGTGGACGAAGACGCCGCCGGCGCCGACCGGATTGTCGAAGACGCCACGCCCCTGACCTTCCCGTTCAAGCACGCCAAGGACTTGCTGAGCCATTGCACCACTTACGGGCTGTCCATCAGCCAGGTGATGCTGACCAATGAAAGCGCCTGGCGCCCGGAAGCGGAAACCCGCGCCGGTTTGCTGAAAATCTGGCAGGTGATGCAGGACTGCGTGGACGCCGGTTGTCGCAACGAAGGGATCCTGCCCGGTGGATTGAAGGTCAAGCGACGCGCGGCGGCCCTGCATCGCCAGCTGTGCAAGAACCCGGAGTCGGCGTTGCGCGACCCGCTGTCGGTGCTCGATTGGGTCAACCTCTACGCCCTGGCGGTCAACGAAGAAAACGCCAACGGCGGGCGCGTGGTCACGGCGCCCACCAATGGTGCGGCCGGGATCGTGCCGGCGGTGCTGCATTACTACATGCGTTTTATCCCTGGCGCGAATGAGGACGGCGTAGTGCGCTTCCTGCTCACCGCGGCCGCCATCGGCATTCTGTACAAAGAAAACGCCTCGATCTCCGGCGCCGAAGTCGGCTGCCAGGGCGAGGTCGGCGTGGCCTGTTCCATGGCCGCCGGTGCGTTGTGCGAAGTATTGGGCGGCAGCGTGTCCCAGGTGGAAAACGCCGCCGAAATCGGCATGGAGCACAACCTCGGCTTGACCTGCGACCCGATCGGCGGACTGGTGCAGGTGCCCTGCATCGAGCGTAACGCCATGGGCTCGGTCAAGGCGATCAACGCAGTGCGCATGGCCTTGCGCGGCGATGGGCAGCACTTTGTGTCCCTCGACAAGGTCATCCGCACCATGCGCCAGACCGGCGCCGACATGAAAAGCAAATACAAGGAAACCGCCCGTGGCGGTTTGGCGGTCAACATTATCGAGTGCTGACGCCTAAAAGCGCGCCAGCACGTTTTTCAGGAGCTGAATATGTCCACCGAAACCCTGTTGAAAACCCCTCTGCACGCCCTGCACCTCGAACTGGGCGCACGCATGGTGCCCTTCGCCGGCTACGACATGCCAGTGCAATACCCGCTGGGCGTGATGAAGGAACACCTGCACACCCGTGATCAAGCCGGCTTGTTCGATGTGTCCCACATGGGCCAGATCCGCCTCACCGGTGCCAACGCCGCCAAGGCCCTGGAAACCCTGGTGCCGGTCGACATCATCGATCTGCCGGTGGGCATGCAGCGTTACGCGATGTTCACCAATGACCAGGGCGGCATTCTCGATGACCTGATGGTGGCGAACCTGGGTAACGACGAACTGTTCCTGGTGGTCAATGCGGCCTGCAAGGACCAGGACCTGGCGCACCTGCGCCAGCATATCGGCGACCAGTGCACCATCGAGCCGCTGTTCGAAGAGCGTGCATTGCTGGCGCTGCAGGGCCCGGCGGCAGTCAAGGTACTGGCGCGCCTGGCACCGGAAGTGACCAAGATGACCTTCATGCAATTCGCTTCCCTGCGCCTGCTGGGCGTGGACTGCTATGTCAGCCGTTCGGGCTACACCGGTGAGGACGGCTTCGAAATCTCCGTGCCTGCCGCCAACGCGGAAAGCCTGGCGCGCAGCCTGCTGGCCGAGACCGAAGTACAGGCCATCGGCCTGGGCGCCCGCGACTCGTTGCGCCTGGAAGCCGGCCTGTGCCTCTACGGCCACGACATGAATACCGACACCACCCCGATCGAGGCCAGCCTGTTGTGGGCTATCTCGAAGGCCCGCCGTGCCGACGGTGCGCGTGCCGGTGGCTTTCCCGGTGCCGACACCATCTTCACCCAGCAGCAAGCCGGCGTGAGCCGCAAACGTGTAGGCCTGCTGCCACAGGAGCGTACGCCCGTGCGTGAAGGCGCGGAAATTGTCGACGCAGACGGCACCGTGATCGGCAGCGTGTGCAGCGGCGGTTTCGGCCCGACCCTCGGCGGCCCGCTGGCCATGGGTTACCTGGACAGCGCATTCATCGCACTGGATACCGAAGTCTCTGCGTTGGTGCGTGGGAAAAAGGTGCCACTTCGTGTAAGTAAAATGCCATTTGTGCCACAACGTTACTATCGTGGCTGATTGACTGTTTCTATAAGTAACGCGATTGCGTTAACGTGCACTAATCTGTAACGCAATCGCCATAAAACAGTGCACTTCCGATAGTCTTTTATAGAGGGATCAACCTATAACAAGTGACCAACTCTATCGAATAAGTCAGTTCCACACTGTTCAACAAAGTGTCATGAGCCCCAGCAAAACCTGGGCTTTTGGCAGGGCTTGTTTTTTCTCTATTAGTTGGCGTAGAGTTTGCCCACTGTGTTTGCATGGGTCGCTTGGAACCTGGACCTGGGCAGTAGCTGAAGAAGTCCGCTACAACCCGTTCGACGTCTCTTACTTTCCTGCAACCCAGCCCAGTACTCTTTCATGCGAAAGGGGCTGTCATTAATTTTTAGCGTCAAGGAAATAAGAAAATGGCTGAACGTCAGAGCGGTACCGTCAAGTGGTTTAACGACGAGAAAGGGTTTGGTTTTATCACTCCAGAAAGCGGTCCGGATCTGTTCGTGCATTTCCGCGCTATTCAGGGCAACGGCTTCAAGAGCCTGAAAGAAGGCCAGAAAGTGACATTCGTTGCTGTGCAAGGCCAGAAAGGCATGCAGGCTGACGAAGTACTGGCAGAAAACCACTGAGTTCTTCTGCGACAAAAAGCCCCTGATGGTGACATCAGGGGCTTTTTTATGTGCATTTGCTCGTAAAATGGCTTTTTTTCATAAGAGAGCCCTGCCATGTTGAAACCCCTGCTGAGCCCCCAAGGCGAATTCCCCGCCGTTGGCCTGGGCCGTCGCCTGGCAGCGATGTTCTATGATTTCCTGCTATGCACCGCACTGCTGATCGTCACAGCGTTTATCTACAAGCTGATCTGGATCGCGTTTGTCGGTGAAGCCAGGATGCGCACCCTCACCGAATCCGGCGCGCTGGATGGCGACCCGTTGTTATCGACGATTCTGTTGTTTGTGCTGTTTGGCTTTTTCGCCAAGTTCTGGACCCATTCCGGGCAGACCCTGGGCATGCAGGTGTGGGGCGTACGCGTACAGAACGCTGACGGCTCGCGGATCAGCCTGTGGCAGGCGCTGTTGCGCTTCGTGGTGTCGATTGCGTCGTGGTTGTGCGTGGGGCTGGGGTTTATCTGGTCGCTGTTTGATAAGCGCAAACGCAGCTGGCATGACATCTATTCCGACAGCCAGCTGGTGCGTATCCCCAAACAGAAAAAGTAGCCTTCTACCTATTGGATATCAAAATGTGGGAGGGGGCTTGCCCCCGATAGCAGTGTGTCAGTCACAGGTGTATTAACTGATCCACTGCTATCGGGGGCAAGCCCCCTCCCACATTTTTTACCGCGTTCGACTATGCGTTACCGGCCCGCTTCAGCCGCGCCGCCTGGGTGAAATCCAACATGCGCTTGAGCGGGCGTACTGCCTGCGGGATCACCGAAGGCTCGACGAATATCTCGTTACTGCCCTCACGCAGACACTGCAACGTGCGCTCCAGCGTGTTCATCGCCATCCACGGGCAGTGCGCGCAACTACGGCACGCCGCGCCGTTACCGGCGGTAGGCGCTTCGACGAAGACCTTGTCCGGGCACAGCTGCTGCATCTTGTAAAAGATGCCGCGGTCGGTGGCGACGATAAACGTCTTGTTCGGCAGGCGCTGGGCCGCGGCAATCAGCTGGCTGGTAGAACCCACGGCATCCGCCAGTTCGATCACCGAGGTCGGCGACTCCGGATGCACCAGAATGGCTGCATCCGGGTAAAGCGCCTTCATGTCTTCCAACTGCTTGGATTTGAATTCTTCGTGGACGATGCAGGCACCGTCCCACAGCAACATATCGGCACCGGTCTGGCGCTGGATGTATGTGCCCAGGTGCTTGTCTGGCCCCCAGATGATTGTCTCGCCGTTGTCCATCAGGCTTTCGACGATTTCCAGCGCGCAGCTTGACGTCACCACCCAATCCGCCCGGGCTTTGACCGCCGCCGAGGTGTTGGCATACACCACCACGGTGCGTTCGGGATGCTGGTCGCAGAACGCCGAAAACTCATCGACTGGGCAGCCCAGGTCCAGGGAGCAGGTGGCTTCCAGGGTGGGCATGAGGATGCGCTTTTCAGGCGTGAGGATCTTGGCAGTCTCGCCCATGAAACGTACGCCAGCGACCAAGACTGTCTTGGCCGGGTGAGCGGCGCCGAAGCGGGCCATTTCCAAGGAGTCGGAGACACAGCCACCGGTTTCTTCGGCCAGGGCCTGGATAACCGGATCACAGTAGAAGTGGGCAACCAGCACCGCATCCTGAGCCTTGAGCTCGGCGGCGATGGCAGTGCGCAGGCTCGCCTCTTCATCGGCGCTGAGGGCCTTGGGCTGCTTGGCGTCGAGGTGGGCTTGAACCAGAAGGCGTTCGGAAATTTGCGTCATGTTCGCAAGACCTGCAGGCGCAGTTGCGCGAAAGTCGAGTGTACCACCGGCTCTGGAGCCCTTCGGGCACCGCCGGACGAAGTGATTGTGTTCATCAAGCACGGGTTAAGGTGAAGCTCGGCAAGGCTACAGAATATCGAATGGTTTCAAAAGCCTAATCTGGTACTCGCCTGCGCCTTCGTGGAGCAAAAAAAAGGAAACCCCGCTTGGGGTTTCCTGCGTTTACCGCCGGTTGTTCATCAAAAACGGTAAGTCACCGAACCACCAACCCCGTTGGCGCTGTTTTCATACTTCGCATCGTAGGTCAGGCCAACCTGGGAAAGGTTCTGCCGCACCTTGATCGGCTCTTCCTTGAGGTAGGAATACGCCACATCGAAGGTCAGGTTATCGACGGGCGTCCAGCCGGCACCCAGGCTGAAAACGGTGCGGTCCCCCGTGGGAATCCGCACGGAGCGGTCGGTGTTGTTGGTAGGCGTCTGGTCCACCGAGAGACCGGTCCGCAGTACGAGTTCTTTGTTGACCCGATAGGCCGCACCGATCGCGTGAGACCAGGTGTCATGCCAGTGCTGCTGCTCTGTGATGGCGCCCAGGCCACCGAATTGAGCAGTGAGGTCGGAGACTCCATCGTTATTGATGGTGATCTTTTTCAACTGACTCCAGCGGGTATAGGTGCTGCCAAGGTACAAGGTCCAGTCGTCATTCAGTTGATGGGTTACCGAGAAATCCACCGATGACGGCGTGGTCACGTCCAGGCTGGCGTCATACTTCTGCGGCCCACCGTCGAAGGCATCGGAAATCAAGCCGGAGGCATGGGTCTTGCCGCTGAGGTGGTAGACCACCTGCGAGTGGTAGGTCACACCGATGCGCGTGCTCTCAAGAGGCTGCACCAGGAGACCGGCGTTGAACCCGGTAGCGTTGTCGTCACCTTTGACTTTCACACTTTCGCCGGCGCCGCCACCCAGCGGCACATTGGAATCCAGCTCGCCACTGATGCGGTTGAAGGTCGGGCCAAAGCCCACCGACACTTTATCGTTGAAGGCATAGCTGACCGTCGGTTGCACGGTGATGACCTGGACCTTGCTCTTGTTGCCAAAGCCATTGCCCTGGAAGCTGTGTTCATAGTCGGTCACCAGGCCGAACGGCGCGTAGATGCCCAGGCCGAATGCCCAGTGCTCATCAATGGGCGTGACCAGGTAGCCCATCGGCACGGCAATGCCGGGCACCATATCGCCCTTGTTGGTGCCTGGGTTGTCGGCACCGAACTGCGAGGAACTGGCGTCCTTGATGTTGGATTTGGCATCGAGGTAAGTCGCACCGAGGCTGACTTCATTCTGCTTCAGACGCGACATGCCGGCGGGGTTGCCGAACACCGTGCTGGCGTCTTCGGCCGAGGAGGAACGACCGGCGTAGCCCGTACCCATTGAACTGATGCTTTGTTCATTGAGCGCGAAACCACCGGCGAACAACGGGGTTGAGGCAAGGGAAACGGCAAGCGCCAAGGCGCCTTTAAGAGTTTTGTTATTCATTATTAGGACTCGAATTATGGGGCAGCGATGGGGAAGCTACCAACGTTCGAGCGAGGGGTTTATGAAGAGTTTTTCATGCACTGAATTGTCGGACAATTCTATGCATTTCAATGACTTTAGCTGTTTTTTCGTTTCCAGCAATGACCTTTTCACCCGAATCTGACCAGCCGGTTTTAACCACGGATTGGTTATGGCTCAGATATAAAAAACCCCAAGCGCTTCATACGCTTGGGGCATTCGGTGTGTTCAAACAGGCAAAAAAAAACCCGGAAATCCTCACTTGCGTGGGCCTTCCGGATTTTCTAAACCGCCAAAAATGGTGGGTCGTGTGGGATTCGAACCTACGACCAATTGGTTAAAAGCCAACTGCTCTACCAACTGAGCTAACGACCCGCTGTGTGGTGGCGCGTATAATACTGATTTCTAAGGATTATTCAACACCTTATTTGAAATAAATCAGAAATAACGCGTTGGGTCAGTAATTCCGGCGGCTTGGAAGCCTTCTGCACGCAGTCGGCAGCTGTCGCATTTCCCACAAGCACGGCCGTCATCGTCTGCCTGGTAGCAGGAAACCGTCAGCGAATAATCGACGCCAAGTCCTACACCTGCCTTCACGATGTCAGC
Source organism: Pseudomonas sp. FBCC-B1565 (assembly GCF_059133265.1). Lineage (NCBI taxonomy): Bacteria > Pseudomonadati > Pseudomonadota > Gammaproteobacteria > Pseudomonadales > Pseudomonadaceae > Pseudomonas > Pseudomonas sp. FBCC-B1565. The sequence goes on along the minus strand of NZ_CP101438.1, from coordinate 1,341,881 downwards.
CTTGCTCAGGTTTTGCAGCGGCGCCAGGATACGGAAGCCCTGCCCTTCTACACCGGCCTTTGTTGCCAGGTTGGCCATGCGCTCGAATGACTCGACGAATTCTGGGCGGCAGTCCGGGTAGCCGGAATAATCCACCGCATTGACTCCGATAAAGATATCGCGGGCGTTGAGCACTTCTGCCCAGCCAAGTGCGAGGGATAGGAACACGGTATTACGCGCTGGTACGTAAGTCACCGGGATGCCTTCGCCGGGGGTTTCCGGCACATCGATGCTGCTGTCAGTGAGGGCCGAGCCGCCGATGCCATTGAGGTTCAAACCGATAACCTTGTGCTCGACCACCCCCATGTCACGGGCAACGCGGGCAGCAGCGTTCAGTTCGGCGCGGTGGCGCTGGCCGTAGTCGAAACTCATGGTGTAGCAGGCATAACCTTCAGCTTGCGCCATCGCCACCACGGTTGCCGAGTCCAGGCCACCGGACAGCAGGATTACCGCGCGTTTTTGATCAATCATTGGTTCAGTCATTTCAGCGTCCTGGCTCGTCGTTCCAAAGGTATTTATGCAGTTGCAATTGCAGACGGACTGGCAGGTTATCAGCCACCACCCAGTCGGCAAGGTCGCGCGCGTTCAGATCATGGTGGCTTGGCGAGAACAATACTTCGCCTGCGCGACGATCAAGGCCGTACTGAATCAGCTTGGAGTTCGCCCAGTCGTAGTCATCGCGCGAACAGATAACGAACTTGACCTGATCGTTGGCCGTCAGCAATTCGATGTTCTCGTAGCGATTGCGGTGCGCTTCCTTGGAGCCGGGGGTCTTGAGATCCACCACGCGGCTTACACGCGGATCGACCGCCGAGATATCCAGCGCGCCACTGGTTTCCAGGGAGACCTCGTAACCGGCGTCACACAGCTGCTTGAGCAATGGGATGGCATTGGGCTGGGCCAGCGGCTCACCACCGGTCACGCAGACGTAGCGCGGCTTGTAGCCGGCAACCTGTTCCAGGATGTCATCGAGGGTGCGCACCGTGCCGCCACTGAAGGCGTAGGCGCTATCGCAGTACTGGCAACGCAAGGGGCAACCGGTCAGACGCACAAATACTGTGGGCAGGCCGGCCGTTCGCGTTTCACCCTGCAACGAGTAAAAAACTTCGGTAATACGTAATGTGTCTTGCATAGTCGCCACGGGCGTAACAGCTAAACAGGCTGTCCGCCTCCGTCAGGCACTTTAAGGGACCCCGCCAACGCGTAGACCCCAAAAAGCGTGTTTCATAAAAGGGCGTGGATTCTAACGAAAAAACCCGCGCCAGGCGCGGGTTTCTTCTAAACGGGCAAACGTCGCTTACAAGCGCTGCAGATCCCGTTGGGCCAACTGGGCAGCGGAAGTCCCCGGATACTGGGCCACCACCTGTTGCAGAATGCCTTTGACCTTGTCGGTATGACCCAGGCGGCGTTCTACGTCAGCGAGTTTGTACAGCGAGTCCGGCACCTTGGCGTGCTTGGGGTACAGCTGGCTGACCTTGGCAAATGCCTGGCCCGCGCCCTGTAGATCACCCTTTGCCAGGTTGACTTCACCTAACCAGTACTGGGCGTTGCCCGCGTATTGGCTGTTCGGGTATTTGCGCAGGAAAGCGGTAAAGGCCTGGCTGGCCTTGTCGAAATCCTTGGCTTTGATCAGGTCGAAGGCTGCATCGTAATACAGCTTTTCCTTCGCCGGATCACCCGGTTCGCTGCTCGCGGCAGGGGCTTGGCTGGCAGCCGCCCCTGCTGCTGCACCGGCAGCAGCGCTAGGCGCGCCACCGGCAGAAGAATTATCAGGAGTTGCGGCAGGTTGAACGCCGGCTCCAATACGTTGATCAAGATCCTTGTAACGCTCCAGGCCTTCTTGCTTGAGCTGGTTCACCTGGTTTTGCAGTACCTCAATAGCGCCTTGCTGCTGCGCGATTTGATCCTGCATGCGTTGCAGCTGGTTGAACAGTTCGCCCTGTGCCGAGGGAGCGGACGTAGCCGCTCCCCCCGCATAGGCGCCGTTCGTGCCATAACCCGCTGGCGGATAACTGCTCCCGCTATTGTTATAGCCAGAGTTGCTATCTTCCACAGGAACCGCAGCCCACACCGCAAGCGGTGCGAGGCTGAGAGCCAATACAGTCAGAGCACGACGGCACGTTCGCATGACGAATTACTTACGCAGTTCGACGCGACGGTTTTGAGCCCAGGACTGCTCGTCGTGGCCAGTAGCAACTGGACGCTCTTTACCGTAGGAAACCAGTTCCAGTTGGCCTGGAGCAACACCTTGCAGTACCAGGTAGCGCTGAACGGCTTTCGCACGACGCTCGCCCAGTGCCATGTTGTACTCACGAGTACCACGTTCGTCAGTGTTACCTTCCAGAACAACGCGAGCGCCGTTAGCTTTCAGGTCCTTCGCGTGAACGTCCAGAGCGCGCATGGCTTCTGGTTTCAGGTCCGAACTGTCGTATTCGAAGTAGAAAGTGGTGATAGCGCGCAGAGCAGCTTCTTCGCTCAGGGAGCCGTCAACCGCACCAGTGTTAGCGCCGTAACCAGCGTTTGGATCAACAGCTGCGCCTTCACCGGCATTGTCGCCGCCTTTAGACGAGCAACCAACGGCTACGGACAGAGCCAGAGCCAGAGCAGCAAACTTACCAAACTTCAGCATTTCCATCGTGAAACTCCTAATGAACCCCAGTGTGTTAAGCAAATCTTTTTGTAGCGCCGCGTCAGTTCAGGTAAGGGGACCAGGATGGTTCTCTGACTTCGCCTTGTGCGGTAGGAAGTGGGAGCCTTACGCGTCCATTAATGGACACGAGCATCAAGACTCCCCGGCCCTGCTGGCGGGTGGCGTAGATTACCATGGTGCCGTTGGGCGCAACAGTGGCTGACTCATCAAGGTTGGTATCTGTAAGGATTTTTACGGTTCCGCGCTGCAAATCCTGGGCCGCAACCCGGAAATTAGTGAAACCATCCTGACGGTGAATCATCACCAACGTCTTTTCATCAGCCGAAAGTTTAGGGTTGGCGTTGTAGTTACCGATAAAAGTAACCCGTTCTGCACCGCCACCATTCACGTTCGCCTTATAGACCTGTGGCTTGCCGCCTCGGTCAGAGGTGAAGTAGATGGTCGAACCATCCTTGCCCCAGAACGGTTCGGTATTGATACCCGGACCGCTGGTTGCACGAGTGATCTGGCGCGTGGCCATGTTCATCACGTAGATGTCCGGGTTGCCGTCTTTGGACAGCACGAACGCCAGGCGCGAACCATCCGGTGACCACGCTGGCGCACCGTTGAGGCCTTCGAAGTTGGTGATCTGCTCACGACGGCCAGTATCAATGTGCTGGACGAAGATACGCGGACGCTTCTGCTCGAAAGACACGTAGGCAATGCGCTTGCCGTCCGGCGCAAAACGCGGCGACAGGATTGGCTCACGGGATTGCAGCAAGGTTACAGCGCGCGCACCGTCGTAGTCCGAACGCTGCAAGGTGTAGCGAGTGTTGTCCACCGAGAAACGCTCAGCCGTTACGTACAGCAGGCGCGTCGAGAAAGCCCCCTTGATGCCGGTGAGCTTTTCAAACGACTGGTCCGAAATGTAGTGGGCCATGTCGCGGATCTGCTCGGCAGTGCCCGAGACGCTGCCGGTCAGGACCTGCTGCTCGGTCGCCACGTTGAACAAGGTGTAGGTGATTTGCAGGCGACCGCCGGCCGGCGTGATGTTGCCGACCATCAGGTACTGCGCACCCACCGCTTTCCAATCACGGAACACGACTTCGCTGGCCTGGTTTGGCTGGCTGATCATGTTGCCTTTTGGAATGGGCGCGTAGTAACCGGAGTTGCGCAGGTCGTCACTGACGATCTGGGCCATGTCGTCCGGCAGCACGCTGCCGCCCTGCCAGCCGAACGGTACTACCGCGATCGGGGTGGCCCGGTCGCTACCGCTGGTGACCAGGATGTTCTTTTCATCCGCCGCCGCTATCCCTGCCATACAGCAAATAACGACAAGCATTCCTCGAAGAAGGTTTCTCACAAGGCTAGATCCTCAGGTGTGAATGTCATCTTGAATGAACGATAGGGAGCGAAGTCACTTGGTTTCATTCCCTGCATCTCGGTCAACCGGCCAATGTTCTTGACTGCGGCAACCGCCGAACTGTCGAACGAACCGTCACCACTGGACTTGGCCACGCTGACCGAAGTCACCGTACCGTCCGGCAACATGCCGATCTGCAGCACTACTGTCATGCCTTTGCGCGCCGAAGGTGGACGAGTCCAGCCTTCTGCTGCCCGCGCCCGAATCAGGTCATCGAAACTGCCCGCGACTTCATCACCACGTTCATCGGCCAAGGCTTGCTGACGCTGCGGCGTGTCGGAGAGCAAATCTGCCAAGGCCTGGGCCTTCTTCTCTTCGGCGGACTTGCGCGCTGCTTCCTGGGCCTTTTTCTTCTGGGCGTCAGCGGCAGCTTTCTTCTTCGCGTCGTCGGCGACTTTTTTCTTCGCCTCGTCTGCTTCAGCTTTTTTCTTGGCGTCTTCGGCGGCTTTTTTCTTCGCGTCTTCGACTATTTTCTTCTTGGCGTCTTCAGCGGCCTTTTTCTTGGCCTCTTCTTCGGCAGCCTTCTTGGCTTCTTCTTCAGATTTCTTCTTGGCTATATCAGCCAATTGTTTCTCTTCGGCCTTTTTCGCTTCGGCAGCTTTCTCGGCTTTCTTGGCTTCATCAGCCTTTTTCGCCTCGTCAGCCTTCTTGGCTTCATCAGCCTTTTTCGATTCCTCGGCCTTTTGAGCCGCCTCTTCTTTCTTTTGTTCCGCAGCCGCCTTCACCGCTTCCTGCTCGACCTTCTTCTGTTCCATCTGTTCGACTTCAGTCTGGCGTGCAGCCGACTTCTGGGCCTCACCTGCAATCTTCTGATTGGTCTGGGTGGTGGCCTGGCTTTTCGATTTCAGCTGATACAGGGTCGCCTGCACGATCGGCTTGGCTGGCGGCAGGTCCGGGGTCATGGCAAAGCTGACGAACAGCATGCCAAACACCAGGACGTGCAGGGCAATCGCCCAGACGCTAGGCCAGAAGAAGCTTTCCGAGGCGGACGGCTCTCGCTGTTGCTGCATCAGGGCGCCTCGGTAATCAAGCCAACGTTACCCACGCCGGCCTTCTGCAGCCCGCCCATGGCGCCCATGACAGAGCCGTAGTCGACCGATTTGTCGCCACGGATGAACACCTGGGTGTGCTTGCCGCCTTCGTTGCCGGAGCGAATGATCTTGGTCACCGCATCGGTCATAGCAGGCAAGGTGAGAGCCTTGTCTTGCTGCTTCTGCGTGTCAACTTCGCTGCCAAGGTTCCAGTAATAGGTCTTGTCAGCCTTGATCGAAATGGTCAGGACTTGAGTGTTGTTGTCTTGCGGCAAGGCTTCACTGGAAACCTTGGGCAAATCAACCTTCACGCCCTGGTTGAGCATCGGCGCGGTCACCATGAAGATAACCAGCAGCACCAGCATCACGTCGATGTAAGGCACTACGTTCATCTCGGCGACCGGCTTGCGCTTTTTGCGAGCTCGAGCGATTAAAGCCATTGGGAATTACCTGCTTATTCTTCGCTGGTGTGCACTTTACGGTGCAGGATCGCCTGGAACTCATCGGCGAAGGTGTAGTAACGGCCGATCAACGTTTCGCTGGTGGCAGCGAAGCGGTTGTAGGCGATTACTGCGGGGATAGCGGCAAACAGGCCGATCGCGGTAGCGATCAAGGCTTCGGCGATGCCCGGGGCCACGGTAGCCAGGGTCGCTTGCTGGGCCTGGGCCAGGCCACGGAAGGAGTTCATGATCCCCCACACGGTACCGAACAGGCCGATGTACGGGCTGACGGAACCGACGGTGGCAAGGAACGGCAGGCTTTGCTCAAGCTTTTCTTCTTCACGGGAAATGGCGACGCGCATGGCACGGGCCACACCTTCCATCACCGCTTCCGGGTCAACGCCTGGCTGCTGGCGCAGACGGGAGAATTCCTTGAAGCCGGCGCGGAAGATCTGCTCGACGCCCGAATCCGGGTCCGGGTTGCTGCCAGCCTGGCGGTACAGCTTGGACAGGTCGATACCCGACCAGAAGCGCTCTTCAAAGCTCTCCAGGGCACGTCGACCGGCACGCAGCAGGTTGCTGCGCTGAAAAATCATGACCCAAGAGGTAACCGATGCGGCTACCAGGGTCAGCATGACCAGTTGAACCACAACACTGGCATTGCTGACCAGGCTCCACATGGAGGAATGGTCGACGACGGTAGGTTCCACGCTAAATCTCCTGCTTTGATTGTTTACCCGCGCCGCTTACGTCGGCAAAGGCCGCACGTAGAGCTTCGGGAATGGCCCGGGGTTTCAAACTATTGGTGCGCACACAAGCCACCAGGAACTGCCCCTCACAGAGCAGCGTTGCATCCGTTGCCCGCCTGACCTGCTGTTTGAAACGCAGGCTGACACGGTTCAATTCGATTACTTCAGCGCTGACCAACAGCTCGTCGTCCAGCCGCGCCGGCGCGTGATACCGCGCCTCGCTGGAGTGCACGACGAATAACAGGTCCTCCCCTGCCAGCTCGGATTGGGCAAAGCCCAGCTCCCGTAGCCGCTCGGTTCGAGCCCGCTCCATGAACTTGAGGTAGTTGACGTAATACACGATGCCGCCGGCATCGGTGTCCTCGTAATAAACGCGACAGCGATGTGCGAACGACTGATCCCCGTTTTGCGCGCGCATACTCTAGTGCTTACTCCTCAGGTTGCCAATCCGGCTGGGCAACTGTTTTTTCATTGTCTGAAACTTTTCTACCGACTGAATGACGACACCAGCCACTAGGACAGCACAAACCTCGGATAAATCGTCTGGCGTGAAGCTTTTAATCGTCCACTGCATCGAGAAATTCGTCTACTACAGGCATCTCGCCCAATCGTGACGGAATGTTTAACCCAAAGTGCAGATAGGCGTGGCGCGTCACCACCCTGCCCCTTGGGGTACGCATGATGTAACCCTGCTGAATCAGGTACGGCTCCAGCACGTCCTCAATAGTATGGCGCTCTTCACTGATCGCCGCCGCCAGACTATCGACACCCACCGGCCCTCCGTCGAACTTCTCGATCATGGTCAAGAGTAGACGCCGATCCTGGTGATCGAAGCCATGCTCGTCCACATCCAGCAGGTTCAAGGCCAGGTCGGCCACGGCCTTGGTGATATGCCCCTTGGCCCGCACCTCGGCAAAATCCCGCACGCGACGCAGCAAACGGTTGGCGATCCGTGGCGTGCCGCGGGCTCGACGGGCAATTTCAAACGCGCCTTCCGGGTCCAGCGGCAAGCCGAGAATATTCGCCGAACGGCTGACAATGGTCGCCAGGTCAGCCGTGCTATAGAACTCTAGACGTTGAACAATGCCGAAACGGTCTCGCAGCGGGTTGGTCAACATGCCCGCACGGGTCGTGGCACCGACCAGCGTGAACGGCGGCAGGTCGAGCTTGATCGAGCGCGCCGCCGGGCCTTCGCCGATCATGATGTCGAGCTGGAAGTCTTCCATGGCCGGGTACAGCACTTCTTCGACGATCGGCGAGAGCCGGTGGATCTCGTCGATAAACAGCACATCGTGGGGTTCAAGGTTGGTCAGTAATGCGGCCAGATCCCCCGGACGCTCCAGCACCGGACCGGAGGTGGACTTGATCGACACGCCCATTTCCTGAGCAATAATATTCGCCAGCGTGGTCTTGCCCAACCCTGGCGGGCCGAAGATCAACGTGTGATCCAGGGACTCATTGCGCCCGCGTGCAGCCTGGATAAACAACTCCATCTGCTCGCGCACGGTGGGCTGGCCGATGTACTCGGCCAGGCTCAGGGGCCGGATGGCGCGGTCCTGGACCTCTTCACGGTCGCGCGGGCCGGTGGCTGCAATCAGACGATCAGCTTCAATCACTTAAATCATTCCCTTCAGGGCGCGGCGGATCATGTCTTCACTGCTCAGGTTCTTGTCCTTGATGGCCGATACGGCCTTGCTGGCTTCCTGCGGCTTGTAACCCAGGGAAATCAGCGCGCTGACTGCATCGCTCTCGGCACTCGCCACCTGGCCGGCCGGCATGTCCGGCTGGTTCGGGACGAGGGCAAACATGCTCGGTACGACTTCCCAGGCCTTGAAGCGGTCCTTGAGCTCCACCAGCAGGCGCTCGGCGGTCTTCTTGCCGACGCCTGGCACCTTGGTCAGCGCCGAGGTGTCCTGGGCCGAAACGGCACGCACCAGCTCATCCACTTCCAGGCTCGACATCAGAGCCAGGGCCAGTTTCGGCCCCACGCCATTCAGGCGGATCAGCTCACGGAAGAAGTCGCGGTCACGCTTGCCAATAAAACCATAGAGCAATTGCGCATCTTCGCGCACCACCAGGTGGGTGTGCAGCGTAATCGGCTCACCGACCGACGGTAGGCGATACAGGGTGGTCATGGGTACTTCCAGCTCATACCCCAACCCATTTACATCCAGAATCAGGTGCGGCGGCTGTTTTTCAGCCAGGGTGCCGCGCAAGCGTCCAATCACGGTTCAGATCCTTAAAGCTAGGGTCAGAGCAAGGCCCGACCGGAAAACGATTGCGCTGATGCTATCAGAGACGCAGGCGCCCGCCACGACTGCGTGCCGTACCCAGGCCGTGGGGCAGCAAGCTTGAGCGGGTGTGCGCATGACAAATGGCAATAGCCAGGGCGTCCGAGGCGTCGATCTGCGGCTTGGCGGTGAGCTTGAGCATGTGCATGACCATCATCTGCACCTGCTCTTTGTTGGCTGCCCCGGTGCCGACCACGGCCTGCTTGACCTGGGTCGCAGTGTATTCGGCGATCTCCATGCCCTCCTCGGCGCCCGCCACGATGGCAGCGCCGCGGGCCTGGCCAAGCTTCAACGCGGAGTCGGCATTCTTTGCCATGAACACCTTCTCGATGCCCATGGTCACCGGCCCGTAGGTCTGGATCACTTCACGCACGCCGCGATAGACGATCTGCAGGCGCTCGGCCAACTCGCCCGCACCGGTGCGGATGCAGCCCGAAGCCACATACACGCAGCCACGCGGGGTCTGTTGCACCACGCCAAAACCGGTAATGCGCGAACCGGGGTCGATACCTAGGATTAAAGTCATAACGCCTGCGGGTTGGGTAAACACAATTTTTCATACAGAGACTAACCAATGTGGGAGGGGGCTTGCCCCCGATGGCAGTGTGTCGGTTATCTCCCAACCGACTGAACCACCGCCATCGGGGGCAAGCCCCCTCCCACATTTAAAACTACATCGCCCTTCAGCCTAGCTGTTCGGCGACAGACTCTGGGATATCCGCATTCGAATAAACGTTCTGCACATCATCCAGGTCTTCGAGCATATCCAGCATCTTCAGCACTTTCTGCGCGCCATCCAGGTCCAGCTCGGCGCTGGTGGTCGGCAGCATCACGATTTCCGCGTCAGTACCTTTGAAACCGGCGGCTTCCAGGGCATTACGCACGGCGTAGAAGCTGGCGAACGAGGTGAACACGTCGATTGAACCGTCTTCGTTGGTCACCACGTCGTCGGCATCCGCCTCCATCGCCGCTTCCATCAGCGCATCTTCATCGGTGCCCGGCGCGAAGGTAATCTGCCCCTTGCGCTCGAACAGGTAAGCCACCGAACCGTCAGTGCCGAGGTTGCCACCACATTTGCTGAATGCGTGGCGCACAGCGGCGGCAGTACGGTTGCGGTTGTCGGTCATGCACTCGACCATCACCGCCACGCCCCCCGGGCCGTAGCCTTCGTAGCTCAGCTCGACCATATCGTCGGTATCGGCCGCACCGGCGCCACGGGCCACGGCACGGTCGATGATGTCGCGGCTCATGTTGGCACCCAGGGCCTTGTCCAACGCCAGGCGCAGACGCGGGTTGGAGCCCGGGTCCCCTCCGCCCTGGCGAGCGGCGACGGTCAGCTCGCGGATCCACTTGGTGAAGATCTTGCCTTTCTTGGCATCCTGACGCTCTTTGCGGTGCTTGATGTTCGCCCACTTGGAATGGCCAGCCATAACACAACTCCAAAAATTCTCTAGAAACCTTATCAATTCCGCCCCAGGCAGAATGCAACCCTTGTAACGCAAAGGCGCATCCGAAGATGCGCCTTTTTAGACTGCGTAAACCTCAGTGCGCTTTCACGCAGCAGCCTTACTCAGCCTTCGGCGTCTCGCGCAGACGGATGTGCAGCTCGCGCAGTGCCTTGGCATCCACCACACCTGGAGCCTGGGTCATGACGTCCGCAGCGCTCTGGGTTTTCGGGAAGGCGATCACTTCACGGATCGACTGGGCGCCGGTCATCAGCATCACCAGACGGTCCAGGCCGAACGCCAAGCCACCGTGCGGCGGCGCGCCGTATTTCAGGGCGTCGAGCAGGAAGCCGAACTTCTCTTCCTGTTCCGCTTCGTTGATGCCCAACAGGCGGAAGACCGCTTGCTGCATCTCTTTGCGGTGGATACGGATCGAACCGCCACCCAGTTCGGTGCCGTTGAGCACCATGTCATAGGCCCGGGACAGCGCGCCAGCCGGGTTGGCTTCCAGCTCGGCCGGCGAGCACTTCGGCGCGGTGAACGGGTGGTGCAAGGCGCTGAAGCTGCCGTCGTCGTTCTCTTCGAACATCGGGAAGTCAACGACCCACATCGGAGCCCATTCGCAGGTCAGCAGGTTCAAGTCGTGACCCAGCTTGATGCGCAGTGCGCCCAGGGCTTCGCTGACGATCTTGGCCTTGTCGGCGCCGAAGAACACGATGTCACCGTCGACTGCACCGACGCGATCGAGGATCGCGTTCAGGTTGTCCAGCGGAATGTTTTTAACGATCGGCGATTGCAGGCCGTCAACGCCATTGGCGCGCTCGTTGACCTTGATGTACGCCAGGCCCTTGGCACCATAGATGCCGACGAACTTGGTGTAGTCGTCGATCTGCTTGCGCGGCATGCTCGCGCCGCCTGGCACGCGCAGGGCGGCGATGCGGCATTTAGGGTCGTTGGCCGGGCCGCTGAACACCTTGAAGTCGACTTCTTTGAGTTGGTCGGCCACGTCCACCAGTTCCAGCGGGTTACGCAGGTCTGGCTTGTCGGAGCCGTAGCGGCGCATGGCTTCTTCGAAGGTCATGTGCGGGAAGTCGCCGAACTCCAGGTCCAGCACTTCCTTGAACAGGTTGCGGATCATCTGTTCGGTCAGGCCCATGATTTCTTTTTCATCGAGGAAGCTGGTCTCGATGTCGATCTGGGTGAATTCAGGCTGGCGGTCAGCGCGCAGGTCTTCGTCGCGGAAGCACTTAGCGATCTGGTAGTAGCGGTCGAAGCCGGCGACCATCAGCAGTTGCTTGAACAGCTGAGGCGATTGCGGCAGGGCGAAGAACGAACCGGCGTGGGTACGGCTAGGCACCAGGTAGTCACGCGCGCCTTCCGGGGTGGCCCGGGTCAGGATCGGCGTTTCTACGTCCAGGAAACCGTTTTCGTCAAGGAAACGACGGATGCTGGTGGTCATGCGCGAACGCAGGCGCAGCTTCTCGGCCATTTCCGGACGACGCAGGTCCAGGAAGCGATAGCGCAGGCGGGTCTCTTCGCCCACGTCAGAGTATTCGTTGAGTGGGAACGGCGGGGTTTCCGACTCGTTCAGCACTTCCAGCTCATAGCCCAGCACTTCGATGCCGCCGGACGCCATGTTCTTGTTCACGGCACCCGCCGGACGCAGGCGAACCTTGCCGGTGATCTTCACAACGTATTCGCTGCGCACGCGGTCGGCGGCGGCGAAGCTTGCGGCGCGATCCGGGTCGAACACCACTTGGGCCAGACCATCACGATCACGGATATCGAGGAAGATCACCCCGCCGTGGTCGCGGCGACGGTGAACCCATCCGCAAAGGGTGATTTCCTGACCTTCCAGGGTCTCGTTCAGTTGGCCGCAATAATGGCTGCGCATCATGGTAGTGGTTTCACTTCTCGTAATTCGAAATTCGGTGGAGGCCTGCCTCGTCACCGTACATTAAAGCAGGGGACGGATAATGCAGGAGCCTGCGCGTAGAGTTCAACTCAGTCTGCTTTGTCGCCGCCGGCCAGGTTCTTCTTCGAGCCGGTCTTGAAATCGGTCTCGTACCAGCCATTGCCGCTCAAGCGGAAGCCCGGCATGGACAACATCTTCTTGAGTTCCGGTGCCTGGCAGGCTGGGCAATCGACCAGCGGCGCTGCGCTGATCTTCTGAATGGCTTCCAACTGATGACCGCAGGAAGCACATTGGTAGTCGTACATGGGCATGGCGATGTCTCGGCGATCAGAACGTTACTGCGCCACGCCTGCCCTACGGGTCCGCAGCATGCGTAGCAAAGCGCGGGATTATATCCGGTAAATCGAGGCAGCGCAGCCGGCATTCTGCCCGGGGCCCTGCCCGCCATGATAGAGGGCCGGCCCCGAAGCCCGGTGGCTATACCGGTGAACAGGCGGGTTCAGCACGCCCTTTCAGGACGTGCACCACACAAACCACCCTGACCAACCCACTGAAGTTCTTCACCCCGCCATAACGCAAGTGCACTTCCCGATCGACATAAGACAGCAACGCACTGACTGAGCAGGCATTGATCCTGGCGATTTCCGTGAGGATATTCCAATAGATCTGCTCCAGCCGCAGGCACGTGGAAAATCCATTGAGCCTTACCGATCGGGACAGCGGCTTGGCCAGTCCCATATCGAACCCTTTTGCAAACGGGTCGATCTTTATCTTATGAAAACCACCGGTTTCCATCACTCCATTACCCACTCCGCGTGACATACACCTGACACTCCATTGCCAAACAACCGCCCATGGGTGGTCCCATTGGGCAATGGGCCTATAAGACAGCAGGGAGCGGGAGGCAGCCAGAAGACGCGGCGTTGATCGGCGTAGGACAACGCCAGGAAATGCGCGGAAACAAGCGAGCGGCGCCAGGGTGGCGCCACTCAAGGTCAGCGTTTACTGATTTTCAAGCAGGGAACGCAGCATCCACGCGGTTTTCTCATGCACCTGCATACGCTGGGTCAGCAGGTCGGCCGTCGGCTCATCGCTGACCTTGTCGAGCAACGGGAAGATACCGCGCGCGGTGCGGGTGACCGCTTCCTGGCCAGCCACCAGTTGCTTGATCATCTCTTCGGCGCTGGGCACGCCTTCTTCTTCCTTGATGGAAGAAAGACGGGCATAGATGGAGTAGGCACCCGGCGCCGGGAACCCCAGGGCACGGATACGCTCGGCAATGGAGTCCACGGCCAGGGCCAGCTCGTTGTACTGCTCTTCGAACATCAAGTGCAGCGTGCGGAACATGGGACCCGTGACGTTCCAATGGAAGTTGTGGGTTTTCAGATACAGAACATAGGTATCGGAAAGCAGTCGCGAAAGCCCGTCGACGATGGATTTACGATCTTCTTCACTGATACCGATATCGATTGCCATGTTTATCCCCTTCAATTGACAAGCATTCATTGATCAGGTGCAGGACCACTCTAGCAAGAGTGCCGGTGATGCGCAGCCCGGCGCGGCAATTCGCCCCGGTGCGCCCTGTCGACCGGCACAACCCAAGCCTTTGAGGCAAGTAGGAAATTTCTCTGCTGGCCGTTTGAAAAAACTGCACACGTCTAGGACAAGCGTTTGCTGCAGAAATGCCATCGCCCTTGCAATACCCCGAAATGCTTGATTTGAGTAGGCACAGCCTTTGCTGTTAAATAGATGGCGTGTCGCCGCCGTTACTTTCTGCGGCAGCGGCATAGGCTGATACCCCGCGCACGTGCCCAACGCCTCCCATTGTTCAGAAGCGAACCGTGCCAGTCAGCTCTTCCTTGTGATCCGTCTTAACGTGAGTTAATCAAAATGTTGAAAATCGTCCACCTGCTAACGGGCGTTGCAGCTTTGCTGCTGTCCTTTATCCCGAGCCTGCAGCCTGAAAGCCTGCCGTATCTGGAACAACACGACGCTCTGTACCTGGCCATGTTCGGCCTTCTTAACCTGACGCTGGCACCGGTGATCCCTTACTGGAACAAAGGCCCACGTCATCAACTGCAAAACCTGGTCAGCGCGCTGCTGGTACTGACCGTTGTCGTACAAACCCTCACCCTCCTGGCACCCATGCCTGAAGTCGGCGGCCACCCGGCCATCCTGCTCAGCCTGGTGATTGCTGTGGTCGCCATCGTTCTTCACCTGGCCATCAGCTTCTACCGTTCGTCCCCTGCGGCCTCGTCGCAAACCTACGACATGACCAATCGGGATACCGGTACCGTCAAGTGGTTCAACACATCCAAAGGCTTCGGCTTTATTTCCCGTGATTCGGGCGACGATATCTTCGTCCACTTCCGGGCCATTCGCGGCGAAGGCCATCGCGTCCTGGTGGAAGGCCAGCGCGTGGAGTTCTCCGTGATGAATCGCGACAAAGGCCTGCAGGCCGAAGACGTGATCGCTGCACTGCCGCGCCGCTGATACCTGCGTTCGCAGCAAAAAACCGCGATCCAGCCTGGCTGGGTCGCGGTTTTTTTATGCGTGGCTATCAATAGTGAGGCGGCGGCGCTTCTTCTTCGGAGGTTTCGAATTGGCCGCCCATTTCTTCCTGGCGCTTGAGCAGCGCGGTCATCTGCAATTGCAGGCGCTCTACAGCACGCTGCTGCGTGACGAGGATGTCATTGAGGGTCTCGATGGTGTCGTCCTGGAAGGCCAGTCGGCTTTCCAGGTCGGTGACGCGGTCTTGCAGGTCCATGATTCAGCCCTGGTTGAAAATGAAGTCGGCAGGCAACAGCTCGCGCAGACGGGCGCGGATGGCAGCGACTTGCTCATCGGTGTAAGGCTGCGCCGGATGCTTGCCCCATACCGGCGCCGGCCAGGCAGCATCGTCGCGCTTGCGCACGATCACATGCACGTGCAACTGGCTGACCACATTGCCCAGGGCGCCGATGTTCATCTTGTCGGCGGCCAAGCCTTCATTCAGCAACTGGGCCAGGGCAGTCGTCTCTTGCCACAAACGCTGCTGGTCGGCGACATCCAGTTGAAACACTTCGCTGATAGCGTTGATGCGTGGCACCAGGATGAACCACGGGTAGTTTGAGTCATTGGACAGCAGCAGGCGGCACAGCGGGAAGTCCCCGATGACCAGTGTGTCTTGTTGCAGGCGTTGATCTAGGGCGAACACCGCGGGCACTCCGTTCGGCAAGTCAGGTTCAGGCGCCCAGCATACCTTCGAATGCGCACGGCTTCACGACGAATGCAGCAAAGCGCCGGCGCCAGTGATGAAAAAACATGCACTCTTTCGAGGCGGTCGAATATTTGAGCTACGCTAAACCGGGCCTCACCGGGACGCACCAAAATGACCCACTTGTGCCTCAAAGGGATCCGCCGATTACCCACTCATGAGGGTGAACCGGTAACGTTTTCCCCTCGCACAGGTTTTATGCACCACCGAACAGGGGTAACACCGCCGCGTCAAGCCCAAACCAAACGGCGTAAAAAGCCCGTGCTTATGCGGTTTTTACACGTCCGTAACGGTTTTCACGAAAAAATGACATTCGGTTACCGCTTTGTGCACGCTTGTTGCATTGACACCTGCATCGTCGGCAACGACACCTGAATGGAAACAGGTGTTTCGCGATAAAAAACAGCAGCGTTTCAATGCGTATCAAGGAAGTGTTCAAACTTTGAAAAGGGTTTGGAAACAGTATTGAAGTTGTCAGTCCGGTTACAGTTGGACTGTGAATTTGCGACATGGAGCTAGCAATTTACGACAGCCTCGTAAAGAAGCTGAAAGGATAGATGGGTAAGTATCGTCAATAGGGTCTGCGTGATATAACTTTGCGCCGACACATAAAAGAAAGAGCCGCCCAGATAAAAATACAGGTGGGACGGCAGTACTCTTCCTAAAACCAAAGGAGCAAATCACGATGCGCGTGATGAAGTGGAGCATGATCGCCCTGGCTGTTTCAGCAGGCACCTCGCAGTTCGCAATGGCGTCCGCCCAGGACGATTCCAAGGGCTTTATCGAGGACAGTACCGCCAGCATTCTGACTCGTACCCTGTACTTCAGCCGTGACTTCCGTAACAACGCGCCTGGCACTCAAAGCCGCCGCGAAGAGACCGGTCTTGGTTTCCATGGCCTGTTCAGTTCGGGCTACACCCAAGGCACCATTGGGGTCGGTGTCGATGCCATTGGCCTGTTGGGCGTCAAACTCGACAGCGGCAAAGGCCGTGCCGGCACCGGCCTGTTCCCTAACGGCTCAGATGGCCGTGCGCAGGATGACTACTCCAAAGGCGGCGCCGCCATCAAGTTCCGTATTTCCGATACGGTCCTGAAAGTGGGTGACCAGTACACCACCGCCCCGGTATTCGCATCCGACGACAGCCGTCTGCTCCCGGAACTGCCACAAGGCATCTCGATCACCAGCAATGAGATCAAGGGTCTTAAGCTGGAAGCAGGTCACTTCACCTCGATCGTTGCCCAGGACCACACCTACAAAGACAGTATCGCCAGCTCCGAGCCAGGCACTGGCACTGGCCTGCGTGATGCCAACTTCGTCGGCGGCGTCTACTCCTGGACCCCAGAGTTCACCACCAGCCTCTACTACTCGAAAGTGGAAGATTACTGGAAGAAACTCTACGCCAACGTGAACTGGACCCACGCGCTGAGCGATGACCAATCGGTGGCTGTAGACTTCAACATCTACAGCACCAAGAGCGACGGCGCAGGCCTGACACGAGCTGAAAAAGACGGCACCACCAAGCTCGACAACCGCGCATTCAGCTTGCAGGGTGCGTACACCCTCGGAGCTCATACCTTCACCCTGGCAGCCCAGAAGGTTACCGGTGACGGCGACTACGCTTACGGCGTAGACGGTGGGGGCACGATTTTCCTGGCCAACTCCATCGCTCGTTCCGACTTCAACGCTGAAGGCGAGAAATCGTTCCAGGCACGGTATGACCTCAACATGGCAACCTTCGGCATCCCTGGCCTGAGCTTCATGACTCGTTACGTTACCGGTAGCGGCGCCAACACGGGCACCACTTCGAACGGCAAAGAGTGGGAACGCGATATCGAAGGCAAATACGTAATCCAGAGCGGCCCAGCCAAAGACCTGAGCCTGCGTATTCGTCAAGCCACGTATCGTTCGTCTGACGGCGTTTACTACGGTTCGGCGTCCATCGACGAACTGCGTCTTATCGCACAATACCCGCTGAACATCTTGTAATTGATCGTTTGATTACAACGATGACTTAAGGCCTCGGCCTTAAACAAAAAGCCGCTCCCTTATTTAACAAGGGAGCGGCTTTTTTATGGCTGTAATGTTTCAGCACAGAAATAACTAGCAAGCTAACTAACGAGATTAACATGTGCACCTTGAACCTGACCTATCGGCCAAGTTCAAGACGATGACCTCAAATTACTTGGCAGCTGTTTCCTGCATCACCCGAATAACCCGCTGCGGAAATGGAATATCAATCCCCGCCGCTTTTAAACGGTCACGTGCCAGTTCGTTCAACATGAACACCACATCCCAATAATCCGCGGTCTTGGTCCAGCAACGCAGGGAAACGGTGATCGAACTGTCACCCAAAGTCGAAACCACCGCCACGGCAGCCGGATCGGCCAGTACACGTGGATCTTTTGCCAGCTCCAGCAGCACTTCACGGGCTTTCTGCAGATCAGCCTCATAGTCAACCCCCACATCAAACACCACCTTGCGGGTCGGCTGGCGGTTGGTGTTGGTGATGAGCCCGTTGGACAGGCTGCCGTTAGGAATGATCACAGTCTTGTTGTCGCCGGTGCGCAAGACGGTGTGGAAGATCTGGATGCTGTCGACGGTACCCGAGGTGCCTTGGGCTTCGATCCAGTCACCAATGCGGAACGGGCGAAACAGCAGAATCAGCACGCCGCCGGCGAAGTTCGCCAGGCTGCCTTGCAAGGCCAGGCCAATGGCCAGGGTCGCGGCACCAATCGCGGCCACGAACGAGGTGGTTGCCACGCCGATCATCGAGGCCACGTTGACCACCAGCATGACTTTGAGCGCGATGTTCGCCAGGCTGGTGATGAAGTGTTGCAGGGCCAGGTCAGCATTGCGCAGTGCCAGCAAACGCCCCACACGGTGGGTCAATACGTTGATCAGCCACCAACCGATGGCCAGAGTGACCACTGCCAGCAAAAACCGGCTGCCGTATTCCATGATCATCGGCAGCCACGACTCTGAGGTCTTGATCAAGTGATCTACTTCAGCATTGAAATCCATCTACATTCTCCTGGTTACCGGATGTTCGGCGTATCGAGTGGCCATAAATGCAATTGAGCCCCGAAGGGCTCAATAGTAGGCGCAGGTTGTGGGGCGTGGGACGTCAAAAACGCCCGCAGGTTCCCCAATGTGCCATCAGTCGCGGAAGTTATTGAACTGCAGCGGCATGTCGAAGGTCTTGGCGCGCAGGGCCGCGATGGCTTCTTGCAGGTCGTCACGCTTCTTGCCGGTGACGCGAACCTGCTCACCCTGGATCGCGGCCTGGACTTTCAGCTTGGCGTCCTTGATGTGGGCGACGATTTTCTTCGCCAGCTCCTTGTCGATGCCTTCCTTGAGGATGGCTTCCTGCTTCATCAGCTTGCCGGAGGCGTAGGCGTCCTTGATTTCAAGGCATTGCGCGTCGATCTTGCGCTTGACCAGCGACAGCTTGAGGATCTCGATCATCGCTTCCAGCTGGAAATCGGCTTCAGCGGTCAGGTTGACGGTCAGCTCTTTTTCCTTGAACTCGAAGCTGCCCTTGCCTTTCAAGTCATAGCGACGGTCCAGCTCCTTGACGGCGTTTTCGACGGCGTTGGTGACTTCGTGTTTGTCCAGTTCGGATACCACGTCGAACGAAGGCATGTCATATCTCCAATATAAGGGGCGGGCTCAGTAGAGATGGAGCGCGCCCAAGCTAAAATGCCGGGGCATTATAGCGGTTCTTTTGTCCCGTTCGCTGCGGGCGACCCTACGGAGCAAAAACTGATGTCGACCACCTGGCATATTCTCGGCGCCGGCAGCCTGGGCACACTTTGGACCACTCGCCTGGCGCGTGCTGGCGTGCCCGTGCGGTTGATCCTGCGCGATGAAGCGCGCCTGGCCAACTATCAGACAGCCAAGGGGCTGACCTTGGTGGAACAAGGTGTAGAACACACTTACCCGGTGACAGGCGAAACATCCGACAGTCCTGGGCTGATTCATCGCCTGCTGGTGGCGTGCAAAGCCTACGACGCTCAAGCAGCCGTCGCACAGTTGCAACATCGACTGGCGCCCGATGCCGAACTGATCCTGCTGCAGAACGGCCTCGGCAGCCAGGACGCAGTCGCCGCGCAACTGCCCCAGGCCCGCTGCATCTTCGCCTCCAGCACCGAAGGCGCGTTTCGCGACGGCGACTGGCGCGTGGTGTTCGCCGGCCATGGCTACACCTGGCTGGGCGATGCAGGCCACCCAACCCCGCCGCTGTGGCTGGAGGATTTGCAAGCCGCCGGCATCCCCCACGACTGGAGCACCGATATCCTCACGCGGCTCTGGCGCAAGCTGGCGCTCAATTGCGCCATCAACCCGCTGACCGTGCTGTATCAGTGCCGCAATGGCGAGCTACAGGCCCACCAGTGCGAAGTCGCCACCCTGTGCGCCGAACTCGGCGAACTGCTGGAATGCTGTGGCCAGCCCGCCGCCGCGCTGGACCTGCAACACGAGGTGGAACGGGTGATCCAGGCCACCGCCGCCAACTACTCCTCCATGTACCAGGACGTGGCCGCAGGCCGCCGCACCGAAATCAGCTACCTATTGGGCTATGCTTGCCAGGCGGCCGCCCGTCACCAACTGAACCTGCCGCACCTTCAACAGCTGCAAGTGCGCCTGGTCGAGCAGTTGCTTGCACGCGGATTGCCCCGCGACTGAGCCACGCGCTACCCTGCCCGCCTGTCTATCACCTGGGAAAACCCTGATGCCGCTGCGCCAGCGTCTTGAAAACCTACCGGTCGGGCAGAAACTGCTGGCCGCCCTGCTGGTGCTGTTGACCACCGTACTGCTGGTGGCCAACCTGACCTTTATCAGCGCCGCCTACTGGATCTCCCAGGAAAGCATGGCGCCCCAGGCCTTGCAGGCCATCGGCCGCCTGGTGTCCAACCCTGCGCTCGCCGCCGAGGCCCTCGAATCGCCGGCCAAGGCCGACGCATTGCTCAATGAGTTGACCAGCTATTCGCCGTTGCGCGCCGCCGCTCTGTACGACGGCGACGGCAACCGCCTGGCGCAGATGCAACACGGCGACCGCCTGCACCTGCCCGATGACTACCGGCACATCGAGGCCTGGCGTGTCACCGAGTTTCGCAGCAACCAGGTCATCACCCTGCCCCGCGCCGGCCAACCGTCCGGGCATTTGCTGCTGGTGGCCAGCAGTGAGCTACCAGTGGCGTTCTACACCGGCACATTGACTGCCAGCCTGGGCATCCTGATTTTCAGCGTACTGTTGTGGCTGGTCATCGCCCGTCAGATCAAACGCCTGATCACGCGGCCGATCCACGAACTGGAAGAACTGTCGCGCCAGGTCACTCGCGAAGAGAACTACGCCCTGCGCGCCGGTCGTGGCAACCACGATGAAATAGGCAGCCTGGCCGAAGCCTTCAACACAATGCTGTCGCGCATCGAAGCCCGCGAGCAACAGCTCAAGCGCGCACGGGACGACTCCCAGGCGGCCTACGACCAGGCCCAAGGCCTGGCCGAAGAGACGCGCCACACCAACCGCAAGCTGGAACTGGAAGTCCAGGTCCGTAGCAAGATCGAGAAGAAACTCACCGGTTTCCAGAATTACCTGAACAGCATCATCGACTCGATGCCCTCGGCATTGATCGCCCTGGATGAACAGCTCTACGTCACCCAATGGAACCAGGAAGCCAGCGCCCTCTCCGGCACACGCTTGGATGAAGCTTTGAACCAGCCGATCTACCTGGCCTTCCAGCCGCTCAAGCCTTACTTGCCGCAGATCAGGGCAGCGGTCGAACAACACACGGTGGAGCGCATCGAACGCGTCACCTGGTTCAAGGATGACGAACCCAAACACTACGCCCTGACCTTCTACCCGCTGATGGGCGGTGCCGGACGTGGCGTGGTAATCCGTATCGATGACATCACCCAGCGCCTGTCCCTGGAAGAAATGATGGTGCAGTCGGAGAAGATGCTTTCCGTCGGCGGCCTGGCCGCCGGCATGGCCCACGAGATCAACAACCCGCTGGGGGCGATCCTGCATAACGTGCAGAACATCCGCCGCCGCTTGTCGCCTGACTTGCCGAAGAACCTGGAACACGCGGAACAGGTGGGTATCGAGTTGGAGACCGTCAACCGCTACCTGCAAAGCCGCGAAGTGCCGCAACTGCTCGATGGCATCCAGCAGGCCGGGGCGCGGGCGGCGAAGATCGTCACCCATATGCTCAGTTTCAGTCGCCGCAGCAACCGACAGATGGCACCTTGCGACTTGCCGGCATTGATCGACCAGGCGGTGGAGATTGCCGGTAACGATTTCGACCTGGCCATCGGCTTTGACTTCAAGGGCCAGGCGATCATCCGCCAGTTCGACCCGCAACTGGGTCCGGTGCCAGGCACCGCCAACGAACTCGAACAGGTCCTGCTCAACCTGCTGAAAAACGCGGCCCAGGCCATTCACCTGCGGGAAGACGACAGCGAACCGGGGCGCATCATCCTGCGTACGCGCCTCAACCCGCCGTGGGCGGAGATCCAGGTGGAAGACAACGGCATCGGCATGAGCGAAAACGTGCGCAAACGCACCTTCGAGCCGTTCTTCACCACCAAGGAAATCGGCCAGGGCACCGGGCTAGGGCTGTCGGTGTCGTATTTCATCATCACCAATAACCACAAGGGCCAGATGGAAGTGCACTCCACCCTCGGCCAGGGCACCTGCTTTACCTTGCGCTTACCCCTGGCCGGCAGCCAACTGCCGCCTTACGAACTCACCCAACTGGAGCAATGACCATGGGCTTTCGCCTGTCGAAGATCTACACCCGTACCGGCGACAAAGGCGAAACCGGCCTGGGCGACGGCCGCCGTGTGCCCAAGGATCACCCACGGGTGGAGGCCATCGGTGAGGTGGATACGCTGAACAGCCAGTTGGGATTGTTACTGGCCAATCTTGAAGAACAGAGCGGCAAACATCCGGAACTGAAGGATGTGATCGAGGTGCTTACGCCGTGCCAGCATCGCTTGTTCGACCTGGGGGGCGAGTTGGCGATGCCAGTGTACAAGGCGCTGAATGCGGCGGAAGTGGATCGGCTGGAAGCAGCAATTGATCGCTGGAATGAAGAAGTGGGATCGCTAGAGAACTTCATCCTGCCCGGTGGCTCGGCGTTGATCGCCCAGGCCCACGTGTGCCGCAGCCTCGCGCGCAGTGCAGAGCGGCGGTGCCAGCAGTTGAATGCGGTCGAGCCGTTGGAAGGCGTGGGGTTGGCGTACATCAATCGGTTATCGGACTTGTTGTTTGTGGCGGCGCGGGTAATTGCAAGGCGCCAGGGCGTTGCTGAGGTTTTATGGCAGGCTGCCGCTAAACCCCACTGATTATTCAGCGCCTGATCTGACGCCTTCGCGAGCAAGCCCGCTCCCACATTTGACCGCATTCCAACGGTAGAACTCGGTCGAATGTGGGAGGGGGCTTGCCCCCGATAAGGCCGGTCAGAACAGCCTCAAATCTCAGGCCAGAACGCGCGAATCCCTGCCACACCTTGGGCCCCAGCCTCCCAAGCCTTCTCCCGCTCGGCGGGTCCAACCCCGCCCAACAGAAACACCGGCTTGCTGAACCCGGCGATCAACGCCGCTACCTGCTCCCAGCCCAACGGCTGCGCATCAGGATGGGTCTGGGTCGGCTGCACCGGCGACAGCGTGACAAAATCCACGTCCATCATTTCTGCCAGTGCCAACTCCTCAGCGTTATGGCAGGAAGCAGCCAGCCAGCGATCCTTCGGCAGCGGACGCCCCTTGCTGGCGTACTTACGCAGTTGCGCCGAGGTCATGTGCCAACCGGCCGCAGGAAAATCCCCCAGCCATTCAAACGGCCCCTTGAGCATCAACTGGGCCTTGCCCGCGCACAGGCCCACCGCATCCACCGCAAGGTCGCGGTATTTGGGGTCGTAGCCGTTGGGCGCACGCAGTTGTACCAACTTGATGCCGCCAGCAATGGCTTTCTGGATACCCCGCAGTAACGTCGGGGTTTCCAGTTCGCCCGGGGTGATCAGGTACTCGGCAGGCAAGCGCGCAGCCGCAACGATCGGCGCGTTGGCCGCCGGGAACTCGTAGTTGAGCAGCTCCCGAGGCGCCACCCATTCCAGCGGTTGCCCTTCGGCGCCATGGGGCTCACCGGTAAACGCCGAGACTTCCCAGACATCCAGCAACACCTGTTTGTCCGGATAGTCATGCTGCACCTTGATCAGCGGCCGCGCCGTGGTGACCTCGATGCCCAGCTCTTCCTGCAATTCGCGGGACAGCGCGCCGGCGACCGATTCATCGGCTTCCACCTTGCCCCCGGGGAATTCCCAGAGGCCGCCCTGGTGCTGGGTATCGGCGCGGCGCGCCAGCAGGATTTTGCCGTCGACACCGCGGATCACCGCTGCTGCTACATGCACTCGTTTCACCGCGCTTATCCTCTTAGGTACGGTATTCCGCGTTGATCTTCACGTACTCGTGGGACAGGTCGGTGGTCCAGATGGTTTCGCTGCACTCGCCGCGACCCAACTCGATACGGATGGTGATTTCTTCCTGCTGCATCACCGCCGAACCCTGGGCTTCGGTGTAGGTTTCGGCACGGGCGCCACGGCTGGCGATGCACACATCGCCGAGGAACACGTCGATCTTGCTCACATCCAGGTCTGGCACACCGGCACGACCGACGGCCGCCAGGATACGGCCCCAGTTCGGGTCAGAGGCGAACAACGCAGTCTTGATCAGTGGCGAGTGAGCCACGGTGTAACCCACGTCCAGGCATTCCTGGTGGTTGCCGCCGCCGTTGACTTCAACCGTGACGAACTTGGTGGCACCCTCGCCGTCACGCACGATGGCCTGGGCCACGTCCATGCACACTTCGAATACCGCCTGCTTCAACGCGGCGAACAACGGGCCGCTGGCCTCGGTGATTTCCGGCAGGTTGGCCTGGCCGGTAGCGATCAGCATGCAGCAGTCGTTGGTCGAGGTGTCGCCATCGATGGTGATGCGGTTGAACGACTTGTTGGCACCGTCCAGGATCAGGCTGTGCAGCACGTCGCGGGAGACTTTGGCATCGGTAGCGATGTAGCCGAGCATGGTGGCCATGTTCGGACGGATCATGCCCGCGCCCTTGCTGATACCGGTCACGGTGACAGTCACGCCATCGTGCACGAACTGGCGGCTTGCGCCTTTTGGCAGGGTGTCGGTGGTCATGATGCCGGTGGCGGCGGCGGCCCAGTTATCCACAGACAGGTCGTCCAGCGCGGCTTGCAGCGCGCCTTCGATTTTCTCGACCGGCAACGGCTCACCGATCACACCGGTGGAATACGGCAGGACCTGGCTGGCGTCCACGCCGGTCAGTTGGGCCAGCTTGGCGCAGGTGCGCGCAGCCGCCACCAGGCCAGGCTCGCCGGTGCCGGCATTGGCGTTGCCGGTGTTGGTCAGCAGGTAGCGGATCGTACCGGCCACGCGTTGCTTTGCCAGAATCACCGGCGCAGCGCAAAACGCGTTGAGGGTAAACACACCGGCGACGGTCGAGCCTTCGGCGCAACGCATCACGACTACATCCTTGCGCCCAGGGCGCTTGATGCCGGCCGAAGCGATACCGAGTTCAAAACCGGCAACCGGGTGCAACGTGGGCAAAGGACCAAGACCAACAGCCATGAATGCGCTCCTTAAAAATGGGTGATGTCTGTGCCGTCGTGAGCGACGGTGAAATTAATGGCAAAACGCCGCGACGGCAGGAGCCGGTCGCGGCGCAGGGTGTTGCAGCGTCAGGCGAAAATCTTATTCGATCTGGCCGTGGCAGTGTTTGAACTTCTTGCCCGAGCCGCAATAGCACAGCTCGTTGCGGCCCAGCTTCTGTTCGTTGCGCACCGGGCTTTGAGCCAGGGCCACATCGACCTCCTCACCCAATACCTCAGGCGCTTCCAGGCCTGGCGCTTCGTCGTGCTGGAACTGCATGCGCGCAGCCAGTGCCTCGGCTTCCTGACGCAGGCGAGCTTCTTCCTCGATCGGGTCTTCGCGACGCACCTGAACGTGGGACAGCACGCGGATGGAATCGCGCTTGATCGAATCCAGCAGCTCGGAGAACAGCGTGAACGACTCGCGCTTGTACTCCTGCTTCGGGTTCTTCTGGGCGTAACCCCGCAGGTGGATGCCGTGACGCAGGTGGTCCATGGTCGACAGGTGGTCTTTCCACAGGTCGTCCAGCACGCGCAGAACGATTTGCTTCTCGAAGGTGCGCAGTGCTTCGGCACTCGCCTGCTCTTCTTTCTCGTTGTACGCGGCCAGCAATTCGGCCATCAGTTTTTCACGCAGGGTTTCTTCGTACAGGTGGTCGTCTTCGTCCAGCCACTGCTGGACTGGCAAGTCGACACCGAAGTCGCTCTTCAACGCCGCTTCCAGGCCGGCAACATCCCACTGCTCTGGCAAGGACTGTGGCGGAATGTGTGCGCTGACGGTGGCGTTGAGCACGTCCTGACGGAAGTCGGCGATGGTCTCGCCAATGTTGTCGGCGGCCAGCAACGTGTTACGCATGTGATAGATCACTTTACGCTGTTCGTTGTTGACGTCATCGAACTCGAGCAGTTGCTTACGAATATCGAAGTTGCGGCCTTCAACCTTGCGCTGGGCCTTCTCGATGGCGTTGGTCACCATGCGGTGCTCGATCGCTTCGCCGGACTGCATGCCCAGGGCCTTCATGAAGTTCTTCACGCGGTCCGAAGCGAAGATGCGCATCAGGCTGTCTTCCAGGGACAGGTAGAAGCGGCTGGAACCGGCGTCACCCTGGCGACCGGCACGGCCACGCAGCTGGTTGTCGATACGACGCGATTCATGACGCTCGGAGGCGATCACCTGCAGGCCACCGGATTCCAGCACGGCCTGGTGACGCTTCTGCCAATCGGCCTTGATCTGGGCGATCTGCTCAGGGCTCGGGTTTTCCAGGGCCGCGACTTCCACTTCCCAGTTGCCGCCCAACAGGATGTCGGTACCACGACCGGCCATGTTGGTGGCGATGGTCAGTGCGCCAGGGCGACCGGCCTGGGCGATGATCTCGGCTTCTTTTTCGTGGAACTTGGCGTTGAGGACCTTGTGCTCGATGCCTTCCTTATTGAGCAGGTTGGACACGTGCTCGGAAGTCTCGATGGTAGCGGTGCCCACCAGGATCGGACGGCCCTGGGCCATACCGTCCTTGATGTCGTTGATGATTGCCGCGTATTTCTCTTCGGCCGTCAGGAACACCAGGTCATTGAAGTCTTTACGAGCCAAAGGCTTGTTCGGCGGAATGACCATCACAGACAGGCCGTAGATCTGGTGGAATTCGAACGCTTCAGTGTCGGCCGTACCGGTCATCCCGGACAGTTTGTTGTACAGACGGAAGTAGTTCTGGAAGGTGGTGGACGCCAACGTCTGGCTTTCAGCCTGGATGTTGAGGTGCTCCTTCGCTTCGATGGCCTGGTGCAGGCCCTCGGACAGACGGCGGCCCGGCATGGTACGACCGGTGTGCTCGTCGACCAGCACGACCTGGCCGTCCTGCACGATGTACTCGACGTTGCGATGGAACAGCTTGTGGGCACGCAGGCCGGCATACACGTGGGTCAACAGGCCCAGGTTGTGCGCCGAGTACAGGCTTTCACCCTCGGCCAATTCGCCGATCTGGGTCAGCATCTCTTCGACGAACTGGTGACCGGCTTCGTTGAGTTCGACCTGGCGGGTCTTCTCGTCGATGCTGAAGTGACCTTCTTTGGTCACCACGCCTTCGACTTCCTCGATGTGCTGCTCCAGACGCGGAATCAACTTGTTGATTTCGGTGTACAGGCGCGAGCTG
Source organism: Pseudomonas sp. FBCC-B1565 (assembly GCF_059133265.1). Lineage (NCBI taxonomy): Bacteria > Pseudomonadati > Pseudomonadota > Gammaproteobacteria > Pseudomonadales > Pseudomonadaceae > Pseudomonas > Pseudomonas sp. FBCC-B1565. The sequence continues at coordinate 1,314,847 of NZ_CP101438.1, read as the reverse complement.
TCTTCGGCCTGGCCGGAGATGATCAGCGGGGTACGGGCTTCGTCGATGAGGATGGAGTCGACTTCGTCGATCACGGCAAAGTTGAGTTCGCGCTGGAATTTTTCATCCATGCTGAACGCCATGTTGTCGCGCAGGTAGTCGAAACCGAATTCGTTGTTGGTGCCGTAGGTAATGTCGCACGCGTAGGCAGCGCGCTTCTCTTCCGGCGGCTGGAATGGCGTAACGACGCCAACGGTCAGGCCGAGGAATTCATAGAGCGGGCGCATCCAGTTAGCGTCGCGGCGGGCCAGGTAGTCGTTCACCGTCACCACGTGCACGCCCTTGCCGGACAATGCGTTGAGGTAAACGCCCAGGGTTGCCACCAGGGTCTTGCCTTCACCGGTACGCATTTCGGCAATCATGCCTTCATGCAAGGTCATGCCGCCGATCAACTGGACGTCGAAGTGGCGCATGCCCATGACACGCTTACCGGCTTCACGGGCGACCGCAAAGGCTTCGGGAAGCAGCTTGTCGAGGGTTTCACCTTTGGCTATGCGGGCCTTGAACTCTTGGGTCTTGGCGCGCAATTGCTCGTCCGAAAGGGCAACCATCTGCTCTTCGAAGGCATTGACCAGCTGCACCGTCTTGAGCATGCGTTTGACTTCGCGCTCATTCTTGCTTCCAAAAAGTTTCTTTAACAAAGGCGCAAACATATCGGCAGGTTCTTCCACACATAGGGATGGAGGGCGCACCGTGAGTGGCCCGAGCAGCCCTCACGGCCGCATGCGAACGCGCATTCTACCCGGAATCGTGGGGGAGGAAAGTGGCGTTGTTCCCCGATGCTGGCATGGTGCTGTGAGAGGGCCTGTTTAAAATAAGGGCTTTTACCGGAACTTCAACCCATGGAGCGCAGAAGTTACCGATTGATTTCACGCACAAAAGCCCATGGATGCTTTGCCTGGGGAGATGCAGACGCTTTCTGCTAAGATGGCGGCTCTGTTACTTAAGGTGTCCAACAATGGCATTTCGCCCCTCGCCAGCCCGCGCGCCTGCCGTGTTGCTTCGCGATGCCAAGCCGCTGAAAGCCATCTTTGGCCATGCGCAACGCCTGGGCCATCTGCAACGCCTGCTCGAAAGCCAACTGCAACCGGCCGCGCGCGAACACTGCCGCGTGGCGTCCTGGCGTGAAGGCAACCTGCTGCTAATTGTCACAGATGGGCACTGGGCGACACGTCTGCGTTATCAGCAAAAACGCCTGCAACGTCAATTGATAGCGTTTGATGAATTCGCCGGTTTGACGCGCATTCAGTTCAAGGTACAACCGCCCACCACCCTGCCTGGCGTGGTGCAGCACACTCATGACCTCTCGACGAATGCCGCCGAAACCATTCAGGCAACGGCCGACGGGATCAGCAACCCGGCCTTGCGCGCAGCCCTTGAGCGACTGGCAGCCCACGCCAGGCCCAAGCCCTGAGTCTCTATTTGCGCTTGCTGCCGCCCAGTAACGACCCCAACAAACCACGTACCAGTTGCCGCCCCATCTGATTGGCGGCCTGCTGCATCGCCGATTTCAGCGCCTTGCCTGCCGTGGTGCCCAGAAACGCACCGGCCCTGTCGGTAAAACTCGGCTCGTCGGTAGTCGGCTTGGTCTCTTCGGTCGGGCCAAGCTCCTTGCGTGACATCAGCACTTCGTAAGCGGATTCCCGATCAATCGGCTTGTCATAACGGCCTTGCAGCGGCGAACTGGCGACCAACGCGGCGCGTTCGGCTTCGCTGAGCGGCCCGATGCGTGATTGCGGCGGAGCAACCAAAACGCGATGGACGACTTCCGGCGTGCCTTTTTCCTGCAAGGTGCCCACCAACGCCTCACCCGTGCCCAGCTCGGTCAGTACCGACAAGGCATCGAATGCTGGATTGGGCCGAAACCCCTCCGCGACGGCACGCAGGGATTTCTGTTCCTTGGTGGTGAACGCCCGCAAGCCATGCTGGATACGCAGACCGAGCTGGGCCAGCACGCTGTCCGGCAGGTCGCCCGGCGATTGAGTGACAAAATACACACCGACGCCTTTGGAGCGAATCAGCCGCACCACCTGTTCCAGGCGCTCCTGCAAGGCCTTGGGCGTATCGGCGAACAACAAATGTGCCTCATCAAAAAACAGCGCCAGCAGCGGTTTTTCGGCATCACCACGCTCGGGCAGTTGCTCGAACAACTCCGCCAACAGCCACAGCAGGAACGTCGCGTATACCTTCGGTGCCTCGTGCACCAGACGGCTGGCGTCCAGCAGATGGATGCGCCCGCGTCCATCACCAGTGGGCTGCAGGATATCTTCCAACTGCAGGGCCGGCTCACCAAACAAGGCTTCAGCCCCCTGTTGTTCCAGCACCGCCAGGCGCCGCAAGAGGGCCTGGCTGGATCCGGTGGTCATCAGCGCTGCGTCTTCGCCCAGCAATTCCGGGTGATAGCGCAGGTGGTTAAGCAGTGCCTTGAGGTCCTTGAGGTCCAGCAGCAGCAAGCCTTCGCGATCCGCCACCTTGAACGCCGCGTAAAGCGCTGACTGCTGGCTGTCAGTAAGTTCCAACAGGCTACCGAGCAACAACGGGCCCATTTCGCTGATGGTGGTGCGCAATGGATGGCCGGACTGCCCGTGGATATCCCACAGCGTGACCGGATAAGCCTTGGCCGTGTAATTCAGGAAAGGCATGCCGGCGATGCGCTCGGCGACCTTGCCTTGCGGATTCGCCGCAGCGCCGAGCCCGCATAGGTCCCCCTTGATGTCCGCGGCAAACACCGCCACGCCGGCGTCACTGAAGGCTTCCGCCAGGCGTTGCAATGTAACGGTCTTGCCCGTGCCGGTGGCACCGGCGATCAACCCGTGGCGATTGGCCAACCGCATGGCCTGGGCGATGGGCTGGCCGGAAAGGTCGGCACCGATAAGCAGTTGCGAGGAGTCAGGCATTTCGTCACCCATGGTTAATCTTTAGTGTTGCCAAGTCGATACAGGCAGATGTAAGACCCACAAAGTCTAAAAATAGGTCAGATAGTTCCTACATGGACCACCGGAGCTATCACAAGAAGTATCACACCTTTTTTGACGCTGTCATTTTGCGCATCCCACAAGGACGCGCTTTGGATATTAAGACCTTAGCGGACCCTACAAGCCATGAATAAAAATCTGCGCTTCAGCCACAAAATCCTGCTTGCAGCCTCCCTTATCGTCATCGCGGCTTTCGCGCTGTTTACCCTTTACAACGACTACCTGCAACGCAACGCCATTCGCGACGACCTCAACAATTACCTGCATGAAATGGGCGACGTCACCGCCAGCAATATTCAAACCTGGCTCACCGGGCGCATTGCCCTGGTGGAGAACGCCGCACAAAACATCGCCATCAACCCCGAGCCTTCCGCAGTTGCCAGCCTGCTGGAGCAGAAAACCCTGACGTCCTCATTCATGGCGACCTACGTCGGTGACAGCCAGGGCGCCTTTACCATCCGCCCCGACACCAAGATGCCGGACGGCTTCGACCCGCGTGTGCGGCCCTGGTACAAGGGCGCCCAGAGCAGCAACGGCTCAACCCTGACCGAACCCTATATCGATGCCGCCACCGGCAAGTTGATCATTTCCGTTGCCACCCCCAGCACCCGGGATACTCAGAGCATCGGCGTAGTGGGCGGCGACCTGAGCCTGCAAACCCTGGTGGATAACATTGGCGCGCTGAACTTCGGCGGCATGGGCTATGCGTTTCTGGTCAGCGCCGATGGCAGAGTATTGGTACATCCGGATAAAAACCTGGTGATGAAGACCCTGGCCGATGTGTATCCGAAAAATACGCCAAAAATCAGCGCCGATTTCAGCGAAGTCGAGGCCAACGGCAAGGCCAACATCGTGACCTTCATACCGATCAAGGGCCTGCCTTCGGTGAACTGGTACCTCGGTATTTCAGTAGATAAAGACAAATCCTTCGCCATGCTCAGCGAGTTCCGCACCTCGGCGGTCATCGCCACGGTGATTGCGGTGGTGATCATCATCGCCCTGCTGGGCATGCTGATCCGCGTATTGATGCAACCTCTGCATGTCATGACCCGCGCCATGCAGGACATCGCCGATGGCGAGGGGGACCTGACGCGCCGCCTGACCATCCAGAATCATGATGAATTCGGCACGCTGGGTAACGCCTTCAACCGCTTCGTGGAGCGCATTCACACATCGATCAGCGAAGTGTCCTCAGCCACCGAACAGGTGAATGAGGTAGCACTACGGGTGGTCAGCGCGTCCAACTCGTCGATGGTCAACTCCGACGAGCAGGCCAACCGTACCAACAGTGTCGCCGCCGCCATCAATGAATTGGGCGCCGCCGCCCAGGAAATTGCGCGCAATGCCGCGCAAGCCTCCCATCAGGCCAGCGATGCCCGGCACCTGGCTGAGGACGGCCAGCAAGTGGTCGAGCGCAATATCAAGGCGATGAATCAGCTTTCAGCGATGATCAGCGCGTCCAGCAGCAATATCGAAGCGCTTAACAGCAAGACGGTGAACATCGGCCAGATTCTCGAAGTGATCACCAGCATTTCCCAGCAAACCAACCTGCTGGCACTGAACGCCGCCATTGAAGCGGCGCGTGCCGGGGAAGCGGGCCGTGGGTTTGCGGTGGTTGCCGATGAAGTGCGCAACTTGGCGCATCGCACGCAGGAGTCCGCGCAGCAAGTGCAGAAGATGATCGAGGAGCTGCAAGTCGGCGCCCGGGATTCGGTCAGCACCATGAGTGAAAGCCAGCGCCACAGCCTCGACAGCGTGGACATCGCCAACCTGGCCGGCGAGCGCCTGAACAGCGTGACCCAGCGCATCGGCGAGATCGACGGCATGAACCAGTCGGTCGCCACTGCCACGGAAGAACAGACTTCAGTGGTGGAGTCGATCAACATGGACATTACCGAGATCAACACCCTCAATCAGGAAGGGGTGGAAAACCTGCAGTCCACGCTGCGAGCATGTGCCGACCTTGAGCAACAAGCGGCACGGTTGAAGCAGTTGGTCGGTAGTTTCCGGATCTGATCAGAAGTCCTCGGGCTCGGACTTGGCCTGCTCTTGCTCCCACAACTCGGCGGCACCGGGAAATTCGGTGCCGTCCTCGCTGCTCAGGTCATCCGGGTCATATCGGCTCAAACAGCCCTCCCCTAAGGTTGCCGGGGCTTTTGACGTGGCTTTGTCCAACGGATCATTCATCGCTCAATCCTCAAGGGCACGCAAAGAAAAAGGGCCCGGAACGATTTAACGCCCAGGCCCTTCATTCTTCAATCACAACAGGTCGGTCAGAACACCACCGTCTTGTTGCCGTGCACCAGCACGCGGTCTTCCAGGTGGTAGCGCAGGCCACGGGCCAGGACCATCTTCTCGACGTCGCGGCCGAAACGCACCATGTCTTCAATGCTGTCGCTGTGGCTGACACGCACCACGTCCTGCTCGATGATCGGGCCGGCGTCCAGCTCTTCGGTGACGTAGTGGCAAGTCGCGCCGATCAACTTCACACCCCGCAGGGAAGCCTGGTGATACGGCTTGGCCCCTACGAACGACGGCAGGAAGCTGTGGTGAATGTTGATCACCTTGCCGGCGTATTCGCGGCACAGTTCCGGCGGCAGGATTTGCATGTAGCGCGCCAGCACCACAACGTCAGCCTCGTGTTGCTTGACCAGGCGGGAGACCTCGGCGAACGCCGGCTCCTTGTCCTGCGGGTTGACCGGCACGTGGTAATACGGGATGCCGTGCCACTCGACCATGCTGCGCAGGTCGTCATGGTTGGAAATCACGCAAGCGATCTCGCAGTCCAGCTCATCGCTGTGCCAGCGGTGCAGCAAATCGGCCAGGCAGTGGGATTCGCGGCTGGCCATCAACACCACGCGCTTTTTCTGCTCGGTGTCGGTGATGTGCCAGGTCATCGAAAACTCTTCAGCGATCGGCGCAAACGCGTCACGGAAGGCATCAAGACCAAAAGGCAGCGAATCGGCACGAATCTCGTGACGCATGAAGAACCAACCGCTGAGATTGTCCGAGTGATGACTCGCTTCGGTAATCCAGCCGTTGTGGGAGGCCAGAAAGTTACTGACTTTGGCAACGATGCCGACCCGGTCCGGGCAAGCAATCACCAGCCGAAAAGTGCGCATTAGGGGGAAACTCCAGAACTTCGCAAAGGCCGCCATTCTAGCGATTGCGCAGGAAAACTGCAGTATTCGTTAACGTTTATTCTGATCGCCGGCCCCAGCTTTGTCCCTTAATAGCCTATGGTTTTACCACCCTTATATGAATCTGTGCGGCATACCACGGCTGTTCCCGCTTTTCCAAGCAGATTATCTCTGGGTCTACGCCCTAGTAATTAACTCGAATGCATAGCATTGCTACAAACATTCAAAGTAATTCACATAAATGCGAGCTTAAATGTTTACTTGAGGAAACCGCCTGACTATTATTGGGCCACTATCCCTGTCAATCAGCGCTCTACATAAGGTAGTCCACATGTCTCTGATCAACGAATACCGTGCCACCGAAGAAGCTATCAAAGAGCTGCAAGCCCGTTTGAAGAACCTGTCCCAAGACGACAAACTGCAAACCGAGCTGGAATTCGAAGGTAAATTGCGTGCCCTGATGGGTGAATACTCCAAATCCCTGCGTGACATCATCGCGCTGCTGGATCCAGAGTCGAAAGTTAAAGCTCCACGCGGCGCCGTAAAAACTACCGGTACCAAGCGTGCCCGCAAAGTCAAACAGTACAAAAACCCGCACAACGGCGAAGTGATTGAAACCAAAGGTGGCAACCACAAAACGCTGAAAGAGTGGAAAGCCAAGTGGGGCGGTGACGTGGTTGAAGGTTGGGCTACCCTGCTGGGCTAAGCCTCATCAGGTTTGCGCCTGACCCGTGACACATTAAAAACGCCAGCTTGCTGGCGTTTTTTATTGTCCGCATAGTCTGCGAAAACCGACTACAGATTCATTCTGGTCGCTAGAGCGTCCGCATACTCCTGCCATTGGTCCAGCACCTGAGACTGGAACGGTGTAGCACTAACAGCAAACTCAAGCCGAGCCTGTTTAAACGCATCAAGGGTATTCGGCGCGTCCCATTCCGGGCTCGACAAACGTTGCTGACAGAAAAGTTTCCAGCGCAGTTGCTCCTCGCTGTTCAACGTATCGGGGAAGTTGCGCGCTCGGTAGCGGAATAATAATTCAGGCAAACGCTCGTCATCAAAAGGCCACTGCTGGCGCGCTAATTGCGCAGGCTCAGCGGTCCGGACTTGTTCACATAAACGCCGGTCACGGTCTCCGATAAAACCGTCGTAAAGCTGTTGCTCAGGATCCGAACTCGGCGTGAAGTCTTCGTGCGCGTAAATGACCGCCAACTTATCGCGCCAAAGTTCCTGTGCGTCAGTTAGCCGCAGCGCCCGTTCCTGAAAAATATTCATGTCCAAGTGCAGACGCTCACGATCTTCTGCGCGCAGCACATTCAAGGGCGCCACCACGGGGCAGCGGTTGATATGCACCAATTTGAGGGGGACCGGCAATTCACCGTCGGCGAGATCGTCACGACGGGTATAGAGGCGCTGGCGCAAGGCCTCGGCATCAAGGTCCAGCAGCCCCTGCGGATCGAGTCCGAGGTCACAGACGATCAATGCATTGCGATTACGCGGATGCCATGCGAGCGGCAGCACAACACCCAGGTAATGACGTTCGGCAGAAAAACGCCCGGAAATATGCACCATTGGCTGCAGCAGACGCACCTGGTCCATTACCCGTTGCTTGCTGCGCAGCTGAAACAGCCATTCATACAACTTGGGCTGTTTCTCACGTACCAGCCGAGCCAACGCAATCGTGGCACGCACATCGGACAACGCATCGTGCGCCTGACCATGGTCGATCCCATTGGCTTCGGTCAGACGCTCCAGCTTGAGCGTGACGCGCCCATCCTGCTGCGGCCATTCAATGCCCTCCGGGCGCAGGGCGTAGGCCGTGCGGACCACGTCGATCAAATCCCAGCGACTGTTACCGCCCTGCCATTCTCGTGCGTAGGGGTCGAAAAAATTGCGATAGAGGCTGTAGCGCGTCATCTCGTCATCAAACCGCAGCGTGTTGTAACCGGCACCGCACGTACCGGGGGCGGCCAGTTCAGTGTGCACCCGAGTAATGAAGTCGGCCTCGGCCAAGCCTTTTTCCGCGAGTATTGCGGGCGTGATACCAGTGATCGCACACGCGATGGGGTGCGGCAGGATATCGTCGCTGGGCTGGCAATAGAGATTGACCGGCGAGCCGATCTCGTTGAGTTCGAGGTCGGTACGAATGCCGGCTACCTGAAGCGGGCGATCGCTGCGCGGATTGATGCCGGTGGTTTCATAGTCGTACCAGAAAATGGAGGTCACGGGCTGTTCCTGTACTGAAGATCGACAAAGTCTAGGCGCTGAAAGGCTTCCGCGACCAGCACCAAATACACTGTACAAACACCCAGCAAAACCTTGAATGGTTGCTTCCATCCCCGACACTGCTAGCATCCGTGTCTTCCTGTCACTCTGCACTGCCAAGGATCGCGATGCCGTCAGCCCCATTGGACACCCGCTACCAGATCGAGACCCCGGAGGGCATCGACCTGCCCCTGCGTCCGGCCGGCCTGGTGCCGCGCGTGCTCGCCTTTGCCTTCGACCTAGGTGTACGCGGGGTGATCATGGGCGTTCTGTTGGTGCCATTGGCTTTGCTTGGCAACGTCGGGATCGGCCTGGGAGCGCTGCTGCTGTTTTTGATCAGTTGGTGGTACATGGTGCTGTTCGAGGTGCTCAACCAGGGTTGCTCACCCGGCAAGCAGGTTATGGGGCTGCGTGTCGTACAAGATGACGGCACTCCGATTGGCTGGTCCGCTTCACTGATTCGTAACCTGCTGCGGTTTGTGGACATGCTGCCGTTCGGCTACTGCCTTGGCGCGATCAGTTGCCTGCAGCACCCCCACTTCAAGCGCCTGGGCGACCTGGCCGCCGGCACACTGGTGATCTACCGGGAACAACCGCTGGTACGGCCCCAGATTCCTCAAGCAACAGCCCTGCGCTTGCCCTTTGCCCTGGATTTGAGCGAACAACGGGCGATCCTTGGTTTTGCGGAACGCCAAGGGGAACTGTCCACCGAGCGTGTTCACGAATTGGCCTCGATTCTCGCCGCGCCCTTGCAGGTATCCCCCGCCCGCGCTGCGGAACAACTCAATGGCGTGGCCCGCGGCCTGCTGGGGCCGACATGAAACAGAGCCTTTTCGAAAGCCGTCACCAACGCCAATGGCAAACCTTCGCCGAGCAGCTCACACAGTTGGAGCAAGGGCAGGCCAAAGCCGCTGAAGTGGCCGATTTCCCTCATCAATATCGACGCCTGTGCCAGCACCTGGCCCTGGCCCAGGAACGTGGCTACAGCAGCTACCTGGTAGACCCATTGCAACAACTGGCCCTGCGCGGCCACCAACAACTCTACCGTCATCGCAGCCAACTGGCGGCGAATGCGCTGAGCTTTGTACTCGCCGATTTTCCTCGGCTGGTACGGGAACAGTGGCGTTTCGTGCTGATCGCCAGCCTGCTGTTCTTCGGCAGCCTGGTGGGTATTGCCCTGCTGGTCTACCTGTTTCCCGACCTGATCTACAGCATCGTCAGCCCGCAACAGGTGGCCGAGATGCAGGCCATGTACGACCCTGATGCAAGCCGCCTGGGCCGCGCCGCCGAGCGTGCATCAAGTGAAGACTGGATAATGTTCGGCTACTACGTGATGCACAACATCGGTATCGCGTTCCAGACGTTTGCCGCCGGTTTATTGTTCGGCCTGGGCAGCGTGTTCTTTCTGATTTTCAACGGGCTCATCATCGGTGCGGTCTCCGGTCACCTGACCGAGATCGGCTATGGCCAGACCTTCTGGTCATTCGTCATCGGCCATGGCGCATTCGAACTGACCGCGATCGCCCTCGCCGGTGCCGCAGGCTTGCAGTTGGGGTGGGCACTGATCGCCCCTGGACAACTGACCCGTGGTGAATCATTGCGGCTGGCTGCACGCAAGAGCGTGCGAATGCTGTGCGGTGTCATGCTGTTTCTGCTGATCGCAGCTTTCATCGAGGCATATTGGTCATCCACCACCGTGATAACCCCGTGGATCAAATACCTGGTGGGCGCTGTTCTGTGGCTGCTGGTGGGCACTTACCTGGGCTTTGCCGGAAGGAATCGCCATGCGCCTGACTGATGTCAGTGTGGTCATCCGGCCGCGTACTGCCTGGGAAGCCATGGATCTTGGCGCCTTGATGGCACGGGAGCATCGCGTGCTATTGATGGGCAGTTGGGCGTTGGTCACCCTACCTGTGTTCGCCTTGCTTACAGCCCTGCTGTGGCAGTATCCGTCCACCGCCATATTTCTGTTCTGGTGGCTCAAGCCGGCCTTCGACCGCTTGCCGCTGTACATTCTGTCCAAGGCCCTGTTTGGTGAAACGCCCACTATCAAGCACGCTGTGCGCCAGTGGCCGCGCCTCCTCAAGGGTCAACTGCTGGCCAGCCTGACCTGGCGACGGCTCAGCCTGAGCCGCAGCTTTGAAATGCCGGTTAGCCAACTCGAAGGCCTGGACGGCCCGGCACGCCAGAAACGCCTGGGCGTGTTGCAGCAACGCAATGCCGGAGCCGCACGCTGGCTCACCATCATCGGGATGCACCTTGAAATCGGCCTGTGGTTCGGCTGCATGGCACTGTTCTATCTGTTCATCCCGCAAAACCTCGAGATGGATTGGGACTGGCAACGCCTGTTATTGGCGACAAGCTCGGAAGGGTTGTGGCTGGAACACTTGGGCAACGCGTTCTATGCCCTGCTACTGGTGTTTTGGGAGCCCATCTATGTCGCCTGCGGCTTCAGCCTCTACCTTAATCGTCGCACCGTATTGGAAGCCTGGGACTTGGAGCTGGTATTCCGACGCCTGCGTCAACGCTTGAGCAATGTGGCACCGATGTTGTTACTGATGATCGGACTGATGCTGCTGCCTCTCAGCCTTCCCGTCATGGCCGATGCTTCCAGCCCCTCCAAACCACTGAGCACTCCGAGCGCGAGTCAATCCATCAAATCGCTGCTGGACAAGCCGCCCTTCAAAAACCCGGAAACCGTGACCCGTTATCGGTTTGGAGAAGAAAAGCCAGCCGGTAAAAACAAAACGCCCAATAACGGCAGACTTCCCGATTGGCTGAAGGCCCTGCTGGACAACCTCAACAGCAATACCTTCAAGCACATCGCCCAAGGCCTGGAAATTCTGCTGTGGAGCGTGTTCATTGGTAGCCTGATCATGCTTGTGTGGCGCTATCGCGAGTGGTTGCGCACCTTTGTCAGCAGACGCGGGCCGCGCAAGACAGAGGCTGTCAAACCGCTGCCCACGCAGTTGTTCGGCCTTGAACTGGGCACCGAAACCTTGCCCGACGACGTTGCCGGCGCCGCCGAACACCTATGGGCCACCCACCCCAGGGAAGCCCTCGGCCTGCTGTACCGAGGCCTGCTCAGCCGGTTGTTGCATGATTTCAACCTGCCGTTGAAAGACGCTGATACCGAAGGCCAGGTCCTGGCACGTGTACACCAGTTGCAACACCCCCAACTGCTGGCCTTCAGTGATGAGCTGACCCGGCATTGGCAAAACCTCGCCTATGGTCACCACCTCCCAGCGCTCCCTGCCCAGCAGAAACTATGCAGTGATTGGCGCGCCCTGTTCAGTCCAGGGAGCAACTGATGAATCGTCCATTACTGTGGGTGGGGTTATTGCTGGCATGCCTGCTTGGAGCGGGCGGTTACTACGTGTGGAGCAAGGCGATTCCCTATGACGAAGTGGTGGATCGTGGTCCTTCGCCGGAGGCACTGGCCAATCCCTATCTGGCGGCCGAACACTTTCTGCGTCAACAAGGCCTCACCGTAGAACACGCCAATAGCCTGAAACGGCTGGGCACCCTGCCTTCCAAAGGCAACAGCCTGCTGCTGCTCGGCGAACGCAGTAACCTGTCACCACGCCAGGTAGAACAGTTGCTGGCGTGGGCCAGATCCGGCGGTCATTTGCTTGTGGTCGCCGAGGCGCTGTGGGATGAAGAGACAGGCAAAAGCGGCGACCTGCTGCTCGATCGCCTGCATATTCACCAGACCTTGAGTGACGAGCCTGAAGAATCTGCCACTTCCGTCAAGAAGCCCTCGAAGAAGAAAGCCCCGGACCTGACCAAGCTCTATGTCGACAATGAAACCGCATCGGCTTACTTCAGTTTCGACACAGATTTCAACCTCACCGACCCCAGGCACCTGGCTCAATTTTCCGCCAACAGCGCGAGGGCCAGCCACCTGATGCAGCTTGACCTCGGGGAAGGCCGCGTCACAGTGATCACGGACAGCGACCTGTGGAAAACCCCGAACATCGGAAAGCACGACAATGCCTGGCTGCTCTGGTACTTGAACCAGGACACCGCCGTGACCTTGCTGTTCAACAGCGATTTCGACGACCTGCTTAGCTTGCTGATGCGCTATTTCCCCCAAGCCCTGGTCGCACTCGTTGCCCTCGTCGCCTTGGGACTTTGGCGTGCCGGCGTGCGTCAAGGCCCGATCCAGCACCCCGCTTCCCCTGCTCGTCGCCAACTGCAGGAACATCTGAAAGCCAGTGCCGACTTCCTGCTGCGCCGCAGCGGCCAAGGCACACTGCTGCAGACTTTGCAGCGCGATATCCTGCGTGCGGCCCGACGCCGTCACCCCGGCTTTGAACACCTCGACAACGCAGAACAGTGCCGGGTGCTTGAACACCTGACGCGCCAACCCCCTCACGTGATCAACCAGGCCCTTGGCCCACTCCCGGCAAAACGGCTTTCCAGCGCCGACTTCAGCCGGCAGGTGGCGTGCCTGCAAACCCTCAGGAATGCCTTATGAGTGATTTCCCAAGCGCCACTGCCTTGACCCGCGAATCCCTGCAACGCGCCACTGGGCAAGCTCAAGCCCTGCGAACCGAGTTGCGCAAGGCGGTGATTGGCCAGGACGCGGTGATCGACGATGTCCTGACCGCACTCATCGCTGGCGGCCATGTGCTGCTCGAAGGTGTGCCGGGGCTGGGTAAAACCTTGCTGGTACGTGCCTTGGCACGCTGCTTCGAGGGCGATTTCGCACGTATCCAGTTCACCCCGGACCTGATGCCCAGCGATGTCACCGGCCACGCCGTGTACGACCTGCACACCGAACAATTCAAGCTGCGCAAGGGGCCGGTGTTCACTCATCTGTTACTGGCCGACGAAATCAACCGTGCCCCGGCCAAGACCCAGGCGGCCTTGCTTGAGGCCATGCAGGAGCGGCAGGTGACCCTCGAAGGCGAGGCGCTGCCCATCGGCCAACCGTTCATGGTACTGGCAACCCAGAATCCCATCGAACAGGAAGGCACCTACCCCCTGCCAGAGGCGGAACTGGATCGCTTCATGCTCAAGGTGCGCATGGATTACCCCGACGCGCAGCAGGAACTGGACATGGTGCGCGAAGTCACACGCTCGTCGCGGGCCGACATGCTGGATGTACACCCATTGCGCACGGTGTTGCAGGCCGAAGATGTGCTGCAACTGCAGCAGGTTGCCAGTGACCTTGCCCTGGACGAACAGGTGCTCGACTATGCCGTGCGCCTGGCGCGCGCCACCCGTAACTGGCCAGGCCTGGCGATCGGTGCTGGCCCACGGGCGTCCATTGACCTGGTACGCGGCGCCCGCGCCCGCGCCTTGTTGCGCGGTGGTGAGTTCGTCACGCCGGATGACATCAAGGAATGCGCCCTGGCAGTACTGCGTCACCGCGTACGTATCGCGCCAGAGTTGGATATAGAAGGGCTGGAGGTCGACCAGGTGCTCAGGCAATTGCTCGATCAGATTCCGGCACCTCGGCAATGACTCGCCTATGAAGCCGACCCGTCTGCTGTTGAACTGGCTCGGCGCATTGCTGGGTCTGGGCATCCTGCTGGGCACTGCGGCAGCGTTGCAGCTCACAGTATCGGACACCTTGCACTCACTCGTCTGGGGATTACTCCTGGCGTTGTTGCTGTTGGCCATGCTGGACGCCGTACGAGGGCATCGCCGCCCCTCTCCGCGTATACAACGACAGATGCCCGGCAGCCTGGCGTTGGGGCGCTGGGGCGAAATCCGCCTGGCCCTGGACCACGACTTCCCACAGCCGCTGACGGTGCAGGTATTCGATCATGCCCCCGACGGGTTGAGCGTGGAGAACATGCCTCAGTCCATAACCTTGTATCCCGGTGAACGCTGCGAACTGGGCTACCGTCTTCGCCCCCTGCGGCGCGGGCATTTCAGTTTCAGCCGCTGCGAAGTTCATCTGCCCAGCCCCATGGGGCTATGGTCTGCACGACGCTATATCGAGGTGAACGACACCACCCGCGTCTACCCGGATTTCGCCCGACTGTACGGCGCCCAACTGCTGGGCGTAGACAACTGGTTGAGCCAATTGGGCGTTCGTCAACGCCAACGGCGTGGGTTGGGGCTGGAGTTTCATCAGTTGCGCGAGTTTCGCGAAGGCGACAGCCTGCGCCAGATCGACTGGAAAGCTACTGCCCGACAACGCACCCCCATCGCCCGTGAATACCAGGATGAGCGCGACCAACAAATCGTGTTCATGCTTGACTGCGGGCGGCGCATGCGCAGCCAGGATGACGAACTGTCTCACTTTGACCATGCTCTCAACGCGTGCCTGCTGCTCAGCTACGTTGCCTTGCGCCAAGGCGATGCCGTGGGGCTGTGCACCTTTGCCGGTGACCAGTCGCGCTACCTGGCGCCGGTCAAGGGCAGTAGCCAGTTGAACCTGTTGCTCAATGCGGTGTACGACCTGGACACCACCCGACGCACTGCCGATTACCAGGCGGCGGCAAGCCAACTGCTGGCCCGGCAGAAGCGTCGAGCCTTGGTCATTGTGGTGAGTAACCTGCGGGACGAGGACGATGAAGCACTGTTGACTGCCGTCAAACGCATCAGTCGCCAACATAAGGTGCTGGTGGCCAGCTTGCGCGAGGAGGTACTCGACCAACTGCGCCATACCCCTGTGCAAACCTTGCCCGAAGCCCTGGCCTACAGCGGCACCATCGACTACCTCAACACACGGGATGAGTTGCATGACCGCCTGAGCGCGCACGGTTTGTCCGTGCTGGACACCTTGCCCTCTGAGCTGGGCCCCGCATTGGTGACACGCTACATGGGTTGGAAAAAAGCCGGGACCCTCTGAGGAGAAAGGTTCTGAAAAGAAACACTCGACCACGGCAGGGCATAAAGCCCCTGAACCGGGTCGAGAGCAGGTTGCCGCTAAGCCGAAGCCTGCAAAGGATCAAAACTGAAGTAATGCAACAACACGTTGATCAATTGCCCATACTCCTCCGGGGCCTGCTGCACACTGAACCCGGAGTCGTAATGCTGGGGGTTGATATCTTCGTGACTCCACAGGCAGGTAGCCGTGAGATCAATTGGATGGAAGGTGCCGTCAGCCTCCGGAATCTTCAAGCGCAGCTCGAAATCCACGTCGACCATCATGGGCAATTGGCTGATCAACATCAGCCCATCTTCCGATACATTGCCCAAAAAGCCGATGGGCTTATCGGTGAGTCGGTTAAACACTTGCAGGAAATAAGGTAGCTGATGCCGCTCGATCCGTCGGTCGGTAAACATGGTGAGATCGCCATCCAGTGGCCATAACTGCGGCCGTGCCAGTGATTCGGAACGAGAAAATAACGCCCGCTCTCCATGGATCTCGGTACGACAACAGGCAATAGTCCGCCGCCAGAACAGCTACCGAATCCGGGCCCCACATTCGTTTGCATGGAAACTTGTACAAACGAACATCCAAAGGATAGCCCAAGACTGGCAACAGGCCAGTTATGAAATGACGAATATCATCACAACGAAGCGGGACGTGGCTGAGCGACACTTGCACCGGGGTAATGCCCCAGCTGCTGCAAGGTATCGAGCCTTGCGCGAGCCCGATAGGCGTACTCACTCGACGGGTACTGATTGATGATGAATTGATAGGTCTGCACCGCATCAACGAACAGTTTTTGCCGCTCCAGGCATTGCCCGCGCAACATCGAGACCTCCGGCTGCACATAGCGGCGCGAACGGCTTTCACGGTCGACCTGGGACAATTCCAGGGTGACACGCTCACAATCACCGACCTTGTAGGCGCGGTAGGCATTGTTCAAATGATGGTCCATCGACCAACGGGTGCAGCCGACAACACTGACGGCCAGGGCAGCAACGAGCAAAATTCGCATGAGGGTTCTCCTGTCTTGTGCAGTGTATCGACCCCTCGTCGAAAATCTTCAAGGATGTTCGTATTCAGCCGCAGCGAAAACAAGTCAATCATCGATAAGTAGTGCAAACGAACAATGACTACAACGAAAGAGCATAGTAGCCTTCCTCAGCGCTTGAACTCAGGAGTCTGTGCATGTCCGTCCGTCGTACCAAAATCGTCGCCACCCTTGGCCCGGCCAGTAACTCGCCGGAAGTCCTCGAACAGCTGATTCTGGCTGGTTTGGACGTTGCCCGTCTGAACTTCTCCCACGGCACCCCGGACGAGCACAAGGCTCGCGCCAAGCTGGTGCGTGACCTGGCTGCCAAGCACGGCCGCTTCGTGGCACTGCTGGGCGACCTGCAAGGCCCGAAAATCCGTATTGCCAAATTCGCCAACAAGCGGATCGAGCTGAAGATCGGTGACACCTTCACCTTCTCCACCAGCCACCCGCTGACCGAAGGCAACCAGCAAGTCGTGGGTATCGACTACCCGGACCTGGTCAAGGACTGCGGCGTCGGCGACGAACTGCTGCTGGACGATGGCCGCGTGGTCATGCGCGTCGATACCGCCACCGGCACCGAGCTGATCTGCACCGTGACCATCGGCGGCCCGCTGTCCGACCACAAAGGCATCAACCGTCGTGGCGGTGGCTTGACGGCACCGGCCCTGACTGAAAAAGACAAGGCCGACATCAAGCTCGCCGCTGAAATGGAAGTGGACTACCTCGCCGTGTCCTTCCCGCGCGACGCCGCCGACATGGAATACGCCCGCAAACTGCGCGACGAAGCCGGCGGTACCGCCTGGCTGGTGGCGAAGATCGAACGCGCCGAAGCCGTGGCCGACGACGAAACCCTCGACGGCCTGATCAAGGCTTCCGACGCGGTGATGGTTGCCCGTGGCGACCTGGGCGTGGAAATCGGTGACGCCGAGCTGATCGGTATCCAGAAGAAGATCATCCTGCACGCACGCCGCCACAACAAAGCGGTGATCGTGGCGACCCAGATGATGGAGTCGATGATCCAGAACCCGATGCCGACCCGCGCCGAAGTGTCCGACGTGGCCAACGCCGTGCTCGACTACACCGACGCTGTGATGCTGTCGGCCGAAAGCGCCGCCGGCCCGTACCCACTGGAAGCCGTGCAGGCCATGGCGCGTATTTGCGTCGGCGCCGAAAAGCACCCGACCAGCAAGACCTCCAGCCACCGTATCGGCAAGGTGTTCGAAAGCTGCGACCAGAGCATCGCCCTGGCCGCCATGTACACCGCCAACCACTTCCCGGGCGTTAAAGCGATCATCGCCTTGACCGAAAGTGGCTACACGCCGTTGATCATGTCGCGCATCCGTTCCTCGGTGCCGATCTACGCGTTCACTCCGCACCGCGAAGCCCAGGCCCGCGCGGCACTGTTCCGTGGCGTGTACACCATTCCGTTTGATCCGGCTTCGCTGGCACCGAACGAAGTCAGCCAGAAGGCAATCGACGAGTTGGTCAAGCGCGGTGTCGTGGAGCAAGGCGACTGGGTCATCCTGACCAAGGGCGACAGCTACCACACCACCGGTGGCACCAATGGCATGAAGATCCTGCACGTGGGCGACCCGCAGGTCTGAGTGACACGCTGAAAAACAAAAGCCCCGCCATGAAAATGGCGGGGCTTTTTGCATTTCAGGGAAGCTGTTGTGTGATGCCAAAGGACCTCATCGGGGGCAAGCCCCCTCCCACCTTTTGACCGCGCTGCCTATCACATGTGGGAGGGGGCTTGCCCCCGATGAAGCCCGATCAACCACCACACGTTCATCGCCGGGTGATAAACGCTGACAACGCCGCAATCGCCTCAGGCGACTTCAACCGTTGGGTGAACAAAGCGCCCTCCTCCTCGATCACCTGACGCAACTGCTCACGATCCACACTCTTCATCAACTGCTTGGTGACCTGCACCGCCCCCGGCGCCAGGGTCTCGAAACGCACGGCCACTGCCCGAGCCTTGGCCAACGCCGCCTCGCCACTGCCCAGCGCTTCGGTGGCAAGCCCCCACGCCGCTGCCTGTTCGCCGCTAAACCCCTCGCCCAGCAGCAGCAATTCGGCGGCTTTCGCGTGCCCCAGCAACCTCGGCAAAATCAGGCTGGACCCGAACTCCGGACACAGCCCCAGGTTGACGAACGGCATGCGCAGCCGCGCATCGCGGCTGATATACACCAAGTCACAATGCAGCAGCAGGGTTGTGCCAATCCCCACCGCAGCCCCCGCCACGGCAGCAATCACTGGCTTTCTGCAATTGAGCAGGCTTTTCATGAAGTGAAACGGTGGGCTGTCGAGGTCGTTGGGCGGCTGTTCGAGAAAATCGCTGATGTCGTTGCCGGCCGTGAAACACTCATTGCTGCCCTGGATCAGCACGCAACGGATATCCGCGTCCGCGTCGGCGTGCTCCAGTGCATTGGCCAATTGCGTGTACATGGCACGGGTCAAAGCATTTTTCTTGTCGGGACGGTTGAGCTGCAGGATCAGCAGCCCGCGTTCGCGCACCTGTTGGATGGTATCGGTCATGACGAGTCTCGCGGCGGGAAAAATCAGCGCTCAACCACGAGGCAGAAACACATCGGCCAGCAGCTGATTACGCGGCAATCCTGCCAGGAACAGGCGCTTGGAAAACGCCTCGACGCTGGCTGGGTGCCCGCAGAGTAAGGCCAGCGTTTGCCGCGAAACAAGCCGCAGTTGCGCCAATGCCTGGGCCACCTGCGCCGCCGTCCACAGTTCCACCGACACGTTTGGATGCTGTGCAGCCAACTGCTCCAAGGGTTCGGCCAGATAATGGCCTTCGGCATCATGGGCCAGGTGAATCACGCGGATGGCGCCCTGGTGATCCTGACGCAGCGCCTCACGCAACACGCCCCACAACGGCCCCAACCCGGTGCCGGACGCCAGCAGCCACAATGGCCGCGTTTGCCAGTCCGGATCATATTGCAGCGCACCGCCGCGCAAATCACCCAGGCGCAGCCGATCACCCACCTGCAACTGCCGGGCAAGATCGCTGAATTCGCCCGGCAGGCGACAATCGAGATGAAACTCCAGGAATGGATCTTCCTGGGGCAAGCTCGCCAGGGAATACGGCCGCGCCACCTGCCCGGCCCACAACACCAGGTGCTGCCCAGCCCGGTAACGCAAACCGCGCTCCGGTTGCAGGCGCAGGCGCAGCACGTTCGGGTTCAGCCAATCGACACCCACCACCTGGGCCGGCAAGCCATCACGCGTCGGATCAAACGCTTCAACCCGCAGATCGCCGCTGACCTGACACTGGCAGGCCAACCGCCAGCCGTCCTGGCGCTGCGCCGGGCTCAAGGCTTCGGGCTGCTTGTCTTCGACCTCGCCCTGGCAACGCACCAGGCAGGCATGGCAACTGCCGGCGCGGCAACTGTAAGGCACGGCCACACCCGCCTGGTTCAAGGCATCCAGCAGGTTGCTGCCGGGGGTTACCGACCAATGGCGTTCGCCGACGTACAGTTCAGGCATATAAGGACTCAGTCACAAGGGGCGCGCACAGGGAATCATGCCTGCGACAGTTTGACCATAGTCGGGTGTATCGGCCACCGCGCCGGGTTATACTGCCGCGCCTTTTTAGCGTCGCGCCTGCACCACTTTGGCGTGCCTTGGAAAGGTGGACCCAGCCGACCGATGCAACACTGGGCCCACCTTTATTGAATGTTCCCTTATAGAGGAGCGCGACTCATGACCGTGATCAAGCAAGACGACCTGATTCAGAGCGTTGCCGACGCCCTGCAATTCATTTCCTACTACCACCCCGTGGATTTCATCCAGGCCATGCACGAAGCCTACCTGCGCGAAGAATCGCCAGCGGCCCGTGATTCCATCGCCCAGATCCTGATCAACTCGCGCATGTGCGCCACCGGCCATCGCCCGATCTGCCAGGACACCGGTATCGTCACCGTGTTCGTGCGCGTGGGCATGGACGTGCGTTGGGATGGCGCCACCATGGGCCTGGACGACATGATCAACGAAGGCGTGCGTCGCGCCTACAACTTGCCGGAAAACGTCCTGCGTGCATCCATCCTGGCCGACCCGGCAGGTGCACGTAAGAACACCAAGGACAACACCCCGGCCGTGATCCACTACTCCATCGTCCCGGGTAACACCGTGGAAGTGGACGTGGCGGCCAAGGGCGGCGGTTCCGAGAACAAGTCGAAAATGGCCATGCTCAACCCGTCCGACTCGATTGTCGACTGGGTGCTCAAGACCGTTCCGACCATGGGCGCCGGCTGGTGCCCACCGGGCATGCTGGGTATCGGCATCGGCGGCACCGCCGAGAAAGCCGCAGTGATGGCCAAGGAAGTGTTGATGGAATCCATCGACATCCACGAGCTGAAAAAGCGCGGCCCGCAGAACCGTATCGAAGAGATGCGCCTGGAGCTGTTCGAGAAGGTCAACCAACTGGGCATCGGCGCCCAAGGCCTGGGTGGCCTGACCACCGTGCTCGACGTGAAGATCATGGACTACCCGACCCACGCCGCGTCCCTGCCGGTGTGCATGATCCCCAACTGCGCCGCCACCCGTCACGCGCATTTTGTGCTCGACGGTTCTGGCCCGGCGTCGCTGGAAGCGCCACCGTTGGACGCCTACCCGGAAATCGTCTGGGAAGCCGGCCCGTCGGCCCGTCGCGTCAACCTCGACACCCTGACCCCGGAAGAAGTACAGAGCTGGAAGCCGGGCGAAACCGTGTTGCTCAACGGCAAGATGCTCACCGGTCGCGACGCCGCGCACAAGCGCATGGTCGAGATGCTGAACAAGGGCGAAACCCTGCCCGTGGACCTGAAAGGTCGCTTCATCTACTACGTCGGCCCGGTTGATCCGGTACGCGAAGAAGTGGTCGGCCCGGCTGGCCCGACCACCGCGACGCGGATGGACAAGTTCACCCGTCAGATCCTTGAGCAAACCGGCCTGCTGGGCATGATCGGCAAATCCGAACGCGGCCCGACTGCGATCGAAGCGATCAAGGACCACAAGGCCGTGTACCTGATGGCCGTCGGCGGCGCCGCTTACCTGGTGGCGCAAGCCATCAAGAAGTCGCGCGTAGTCGCGTTTGCCGAACTGGGCATGGAAGCGATCTACGAGTTCGACGTGAAGGACATGCCGGTGACCGTTGCTGTCGACAGCAAGGGCGAATCCGTGCACATCACCGGTCCTGCCATCTGGCAGAAAAAGATCAGTGAAAGCCTGGCGGTAGAAGTGCAGTAAGCGCTTCCCCTCCAAACATAAAGGCGACTGCGGCCCATGGCCCAGTCGCCTTTTTTATGGCCTGTGGAAAACGCGGCGGTTGTGACCTCTGGGCTTTCTGTGTGACCACTGGGCTTGTTGTGGCGAGCGGGCTCGCCCCGCGTTGGGCTGCGCAGCAGCCCCAATAAGGCCACCGCAGTGTGTCAGGCATATCTCGGTGGCAGGTTTCAGGGCGGCTTCGCCACCCAACGCGGGGCAAGCCCGCTCGCCACAACAGCACCGCTCCCCAACATAAACGTCGTGCATGCTATGGTGCACTCCCCTTACCGTGCCTGCCCATCACCGTATGATCGCGATCCCCCGCCCCCTGCGCCTGACCTTCTACTCCCTGCTGATCATCGCCGGTGCCCTGCTGGCCGCAGCCTTGGCCACTCGCCACGCCGAACGCCAGGCCCTGGTGGACGATGCCGCCCGTGCCAATCAGCAACTGGCACTCTATGCCAACTCGTTGCACACCCTGATCGAACGCTACCGCGCGCTACCCGCCGTGCTGGCGCTGGACTCGGAAATGATCAGCGCGTTGAAAGGCCCGCTGGACGCCGCCACTCAGGACGTGCTCAACCGCAAGCTTGAACGCATCAATGGCGCCGCGCAGTCCTCCACCCTGGAATTGATGGACCGCACCGGCCTGGCGGTGGCCGCCAGCAACTGGAACCTGCCGAGCAGTTATGTAGGGCATAACTATGCGTTCCGGCCCTACTTCAGCCAGACCTTGAGCCAGGGCGCCGGGCGTTTTTATGCGGTGGGGGTGACGACCGGCATCCCAGGGTATTTCCTCTCCAGCGCGGTGCTGGATGAACACGAGCAGTTCCTCGGCGCCATGGTGGTCAAGCTGGAATTTCCCGAGCTTGAGCGTGAATGGGCCCAGGGCAATGATTTGCTGCTGGTCAGCGATGCGCGGGGCATCGTGTTTATCGCCAACCAGCCCGGCTGGCGTTATCGCAACCTGCGTCCGTTGTCGGCCAACGACCTCGCCGAGCTGAAAGCCACCCGCCAATACGACAAAAAACAACTGCAGGCGCTGGAGACCCAGACCCTGCAGCGCTTTGACGAAAACAGCCACCTGATGCGCGTCAACGGCCCGGACGGCAATGCCAATTACATCTGGGAGTCCTTGCCGCTGAAAGCCGAAGGCTGGACCCTGCACCTGTTGCGCAAGCCCCAGTTCGCCTTTGAAGATCAACGCAACGCCGGCCTGGCGGCCGCCGGTTCCTGGCTGGCGTTGGTATTCCTAGTGCTGTTCCTGACCCAACGCTGGCGCCTGGCCCGCTTGCGCCAGCGCAGTCGCGAGGAGCTTGAGCAACTGGTGGAAGAACGCACCCAGGCGTTGCGCACCGCCCAGGATGGCCTGGTGCAATCGGCCAAATTGGCGGCGCTGGGGCAGATGTCCGCCGCCCTCGCCCACGAAATCAACCAGCCACTGACCGCCCAGCGCATGCAGTTGGCCACCTTGCGCCTGCTGCTCGATCACGGCCGCGTCGACGACGCCTACCAGGCCCTCACGCCACTCGACGATATGCTCACGCGCATGGCCGCCCTCACCGGCCACCTCAAGACCTTCGCGCGCAAAAGCCCGAGCGGCCTGCGTGAACGCCTGGACCTGGCCACCGTGGTCGACCAGTCCCTGCACCTGCTTGACGCCCGCCTGCGCGATGAGGCGATCGGCGTGGTGCTGGACCTGACCCGACCTGCCTGGGTGCGCGGCGATGCCATCCGCCTGGAGCAGGTGCTGATCAACCTGCTGCGCAACGCCCTCGACGCCATGGCCGACAAACCGCGCAAACGCCTGGAAATCCGCCTGCACGCCGATCAGCAGCTGTGGCAACTGACGGTCAGCGACAGCGGCGGCGGGATTGCCGAAGAACACCTGAACAGTGTGTTCGACCCGTTCTTTACCACCAAGCCGGTGGGTGACGGGCTCGGTTTGGGGCTGGCGGTGTCCTACGCTATCGTGCACGAATTGGGCGGTCGCCTGATCGCCGGCAACCGTGGCGACGGTGCGGTATTTACCCTGACTCTACCCATCGCGCTGGAGACGCCCGACCTATGTTGAACGCGGTGATTGTGGTCGATGACGAAGCCAGCATCCGCACGGCCGTCGAGCAATGGCTGAGCCTGTCAGGCTTTGAGGTGCAGTTGTTCAGCCGCGCCGACGAATGCCTGGCGCAACTGCCCCGTGATTTCCCCGGCGTGATCCTCAGCGACGTGCGTATGCCGGGGCTCAGCGGCCTGGAGCTGCTGGCCGAAGTGCGACGCCGTGATGCCGATTTGCCGGTGATTCTGCTCACCGGCCATGGCGATGTACCGATGGCGGTCGAAGCCATGCGCGATGGCGCCTACGACTTCCTCGAAAAACCCTTCAGCCCCGATGCCCTGCTCAACAGCCTGCGCCGTGCTTTGGACAAGCGCGGGCTGATCCTGGAAAACCGTCGCCTGCACCAACAGGCCGATCATCGGGCGCAATTGGAATCGACACTGCTGGGCGTATCCCGAAGCTTGCAGACCTTGCGTCGCCAGGTGCTGGACCTGGCGAGCCTGCCGGTCAACGTACTGATCCGTGGCGAGACCGGCAGCGGCAAGGAAATGGTCGCGCGCTGCCTGCATGATTTCGGCCCTCGGTCAAAGAAGCCTTTTGTAGCGCTCAATTGCGCGGCGATCCCTGAGCAGTTGTTCGAGGCCGAGCTGTTTGGTCACGAAAGCGGCGCGTTTACCGGCGCCCAGGGCAAGCGCATCGGTAAACTGGAATACGCCCACGGCGGCACGTTGTTCCTCGATGAAATCGAAAGCATGCCGCTGGCCCAGCAGGTAAAACTGCTGCGTGTGCTGCAGGAGCAGAAGCTGGAGCGGCTGGGCTCCAACCAGAGCATCCACGTGGACCTGCGCATCATCGCTGCCACCAAGCCGGACCTGCTGGAAGAAGCCCGCGCCGGGCGCTTTCGCGAAGACCTGGCGTATCGATTGAATGTCGCGCAATTGCGCCTGCCGCCCCTGCGGGAGCGTCGCGAAGATATCCCGTTGCTGTTCGATCACTTCGCACAGAGTGCCGCCGAACGCCTGGGCCGCAGCGTCGAGCCATTGAGCGGCGCGCAGTTGGGACGCTTGCTCAGCCATGACTGGCCGGGCAACGTGCGCGAGTTGGCCAACGTCGCCGAACGCCAGGTGCTGGGCCTTGGCGACCCGGAACCGGAAGGCATCGAGGCCGGACAGTCCCTGGCCGCACAGCAAGAGGCCTTCGAAGCGCACTGCCTGAAAGCCGCGCTGACCCGACACAAGGGCGATATCAAGGCAGTACTGGCCGAGCTGCAACTGCCGCGTCGTACCTTCAATGAGAAGATGCAGCGGCATGGGTTGGTGCGGGAGATGTTTCTCTAGGCGAATCTTTGTGTTGACTGGCAGGCCGCTATCGGGGGCAAGCCCCCTCCCACATTTTGATTTGTGAACGCGCTCAAGTGTGGGAGGGGGCTTGCCCCCGATGAGGACAGCAGCCATAAGCGGATTTCCGCTCACCCCCCTGAAAATCATCAGCGACTTTCCGCTCAAAAAAATCACCAAACCCTTCTAGGCCGGGCCTTCATCCACCTGGCACAGCTCCTGCTATAGCTCGAGCCAGGCTGCGCACGCGCCGCTCCATAAAAACAACTAGATGAAGGATCCTTCAATGGATAACTCCAACGCCCTGCCTCTGGGGTCGGCGGCCGCGCCGACGAAAGAGCGCACTACCTCCAGCCGCATCAAATCGATTTTCAGTGGTTCCGTCGGCAACATGGTCGAGTGGTACGACTGGTACGTCTACGCCGCTTTCTCGTTGTACTTCGCCAAGACTTTCTTCCCCAAAGGCGACACCACCGCCCAACTGCTCAACACCGCCGCGATCTTCGCCGTGGGCTTTTTGATGCGCCCGATCGGTGGCTGGCTGATGGGCCTGTACGCCGACAAGGTCGGCCGTAAAAAAGCCTTGATGGCCTCGGTCTACCTGATGTGCTTCGGCTCGCTGCTGATTGCCCTGAGCCCGGGCTATGAAATCATTGGTATCGGTGCGCCGATCCTGCTGGTCTTTGCCCGTTTGCTGCAGGGGCTGTCGGTCGGCGGCGAATACGGCACCTCCGCCACATACCTCAGCGAGATGGCGACCAAGGAACGTCGTGGTTTCTACTCCAGCTTCCAGTACGTGACCCTGATCTCCGGCCAGCTCATCGCCCTGGCGGTGCTGATCGTGTTGCAACAACTGCTGACCACCGAGCAACTGTATGCCTGGGGCTGGCGTATCCCGTTCGCCATCGGTGCCCTCTGCGCGGTGGTGGCGCTGTACCTGCGGCGCGGTATGGAAGAAACCGAGTCGTTCACCAAGAAGGAAAAAGCCAAGGAAAGCGCGATGCGCACCTTGATGCGCCACCCCAAGGAACTGCTGACCGTGGTCGGCCTGACCATGGGCGGTACGCTGGCGTTCTACACCTACACCACCTACATGCAGAAGTACCTGGTGAACACCGTCGGCATGAGCATTTCCGACTCCACCACCATCTCGGCGGCGACGCTGTTCCTGTTCATGTGCCTGCAACCCATTGTCGGCGGGCTGTCGGATAAGATCGGCCGGCGGCCGATCCTGATCGCCTTCGGCATCCTCGGCACCCTGTTCACCGTGCCGATCCTCACCACCCTGCACACCATCCAGACCTGGTGGGGTGCGTTCTTCCTGATCATGGCGGCGCTGATCATCGTCAGCGGCTATACCTCGATCAACGCCGTGGTGAAGGCCGAGTTGTTCCCCACCGAAATCCGCGCCCTGGGCGTGGGCCTGCCGTATGCGCTGACAGTGTCGATCTTCGGCGGCACCGCTGAATACATCGCGCTTTGGTTCAAGAGCATCGGCATGGAAACCGGTTACTACTGGTACGTGACCGCGTGCATCGCGGTGTCGCTGGTGGTCTACGTGACCATGAAGGACACCCGCAAACACTCGCGCATTACCACCGACTAAACGTCAGTTGCAGTCAACCTGTGGGAGGGGGCAAGCCCCTCCCACAGGTTGAATCAGGACAACTCGGCGATCGTCTTGCGTCCGTACCGCCGCTGCGCGTACGACGCCCCCGCAATCATCAACACCAACACCGCCGCCAAAACTGCCGACGAACCGATGGTGCCGAAATCCAACCCGCCCTTTTCATGGGGCTTGGTAAGGAAGTCACCCAAGGTCGCGCCGAACGGCCGGGTCAGTACAAACGCCACCCAGAACAACAGCACTGAAGAAATCCTGGTGAAGTATTTGAGTGCCACCACCGCCGCAATCGCCGAGCCGATCAACAACGCGCCGCCGGCAAAACCCAGCCCTGAGTCATCTGCCAGGAAATCGCCCAACGCGGTGCCCAAGGTGTTGGAGAACAGGATGGCCATCCAGTAGAACAACTCACCCCGGAAGGTCTGCACCTTGTTCACGTTCAGCGAATCGCCGCTGAGGTGCCACAACGCGAAGATGATCATCAGGATCGCGACCAGGATCATGGAGCCCGCGGCATAACCCAGCCCCAAGGTGCGGTCCATGAAATCCGACATGGTGGTGCCTGCGGTGCTGGTGGACAAAATCACGATCCAGTACAGCACCGGGTTGTAGGTTTTCGAGCGCAGTTGCGTCACCAGGGTGATCAGGAACACGCTGATCAGCATCATCGAACTGATGGCATAACCGACATTGAGGGTCATCGACAGCAAATCCCCGGCGGTTTCGCCCAGGGTGGTCGCGCAGATTTTCATGACCCAGAACGCCAGGGTGATCTGAGGAAGTTTATTCATAAAGGGGAAGGCTCCAAAGCTCAGTCTCTCAATAGGCCGACTTATCGGGTTGTCGACAGTGGGCGCAGACTGACGGTGGAGCTGTGAAAAATAGGTGGGCGATGAATGAAAATTCCATAGTATGGCCACTTCATCGACGACCACTGCAGGAACCCCGGCCATGCCCGACGATATCCACTTCTACGAACCCGCCAACGGCCACGGCCTGCCCCATGACCCGTTCAATGCCATCGTCGGTCCACGGCCGATCGGCTGGATTTCGTCCCACGACCGCGAAGGCCGCCTGAACCTGGCGCCCTACAGTTTTTTCAATGCGTTCAACTACATTCCGCCGATCATTGGATTCTCCAGCGTCGGGCGCAAAGACAGCCTGAACAACATCGAGCAGACCGGCGAGTTTGTGTGGAACCTGGCCACCCGCCCGTTGGCCGAGCAGATGAACCAGAGTTGTGCCCCGGTATCACCGGACGTGAATGAATTCGAATTGTCCGGGCTGACCCCAGTGGCCTCGAAGATCGTTGGTGTACCGCGGGTGGGCGAGAGCCCGGTGTCGTTCGAATGCAAGGTGACGCAGATCATCCAGCTGCAACGTGCCGACAAAGAGTTGGTGCCGAGCTGGCTGGTGCTCGGTGAGGTGGTCGCGGTGCATATTGCCAAGTGGCTGCTCAAGGATGGCATCTACGACACCGCCGCCGCCGAGCCGATCTTGCGCGGTGGCGGACCGGCGGATTACTTCCAGCTGGGGCCGGAGGCCCTGTTCAAGATGTATCGCCCAGGCGCCGGCAAACCTTGACTGAAACACAATAAAACGTGGGAGGGGGCTTGCCCCCGATGGCAATGGCACATCCAACATCGTTGTTGACTGACACACTGCTATCGGGGGCAAGCCCCCTCCCACATTGGATTGTCGGCGTTGCTCAGTTGGCGGCGCTCGCCCAGGTCAGCTGCCCCTCTTCATCCACACCGATCAGCCGTTCAAGCTGCACGGTGGCTGCATCATCGGCATCGGCGGCCGTCTTGAACGTCTGTCCGTCCAGAATTTTGTGAAACTGCGGGGCCCCCATGCCATCCAGTGCCTTGACGGCGACGGCGGCGCTGTAGCCCCCTTCACCCGGTACTACGGCGGATACGGCTTCGTGGTGGGCAAATTGTTTACGTGCCATGTTGCAGGTCCTGGCCAATGGAAAGTCGGCCATTCTAGACCTTCAGCCGGCGAGTTGCAGGTACTCGCCGTAGGCGTGTGCGGCGGATGCATCGGTAAAGGTCTGGAAGTCCATGCTGCGCACGACCATGTCGTTCAACAGCTCGGTAAAGATCATCAGCGCTGGAGAATTGAAGTAGGCGCTCATCGCCTGTTCGCTGCTCCAGAAACCGGAGATCAACCATACATCGGGATCGACCTGGGAATGCTGCAACGAGAATTGCAGGCAACCCTGAGCCTGGCGGCCCGGTTCGATCAAACTGCTCAAGCGTGCACCGAGTTCGGTGCTGCACCCGGTGCGGGCGCGGATAAAGGCCATATGGCTCGCGGGAATGGGGGTGGACATGTTCGACTCTCCCGTTGAGAAGTGATGCTCGGCAAGCACTGTGAGGGCGTGTTGCCACAGGATCAAAGATAACGGCGCGGGTAGTCGCGCGGTTAGTCAATTCCTGTCGGCTTATTGCACAATCCTGCGAGAAGCGTAGGGAGGACGTTCGGCACAGCGGTTTTATTCCAGGGCCCAACGCCTTATTTCAGGGAGATGACAGGTGCCGCGATTGCCTGATTCACGATGTATCGCAGGATCAGGCAAGGATTGTGCAGAATCGACGTAACACTGTTTGAAAAGCCGCCGCTAAGCTGAACCCATCGAAGTAGCCCCTAGAGGACGTTCCATGTCGTCGCCCGAACATAAAGCCATCCCCCTCGACGCCGAGATGGAAAAACAGCGCGCCGAACTGGCCAGCATCGTGCACCGGCATACCTGGGAGGACGGCTCCTACGGTACGGCCATCACCACTCTGTTTCTGAACCGCCACAACACCCCGCGCGACTTCATGCCGGTGCTGGTGGAACCGGCCCTGTGCATCCTGGCCAGTGGCAGCAAGGAAGTCCGCCTGGCCGACGAGATCTTTGCCTACGACCCGCTCAACTACCTGGTGTTCTCGGTGGCGATGCCGGTGGCCGGGCGGATCATCGATGCCACGCCGGAAGACCCGAACCTTTCGGTGCGCATCAATATCGATCCGGCGCAACTGACAGCCCTGATCGCAGAAGCAGGCCCAATGGGCGTGCCGTCGCGCCCGACTTCTCGCGGCATGTACGTCGATCGCATCGACGGTCAACTGCTGGACGCCGTACTGCGATTGGCCCGCCTGTTGGATACGCCGAAAGACATCGCCATGCTCGCGCCGTTGATCAACCGCGAGATTCTTTATCGCCTGTTGCGCGGCCCGCAGGGTTATCGGCTGTATGAAATCGCCGTGGCCAACAGTCAGAGCCATCGGGTCAGCCAGGCGATCAAGTGGTTGAACGGCAACTACGAACAACCGCTGCGCATCGATGACCTCGCCAAGGAGGTGAACCTGAGCGTCTCGACCCTGCACCACCGTTTCAAGGCGATCACCGCCATGAGCCCGTTGCAATACCAGAAGCAGTTGCGCTTGCAGGAGGCACGGCGCTTGATGATTGCCGAAGGGTTGGAAGCGTCGGCGGCGGGGTATCGGGTGGGGTATGAAAGCCCATCGCAATTCAGCCGGGAATACAGCCGGTTGTTTGGCGCGCCGCCGTTGCGTGACCTGGCCCGGTTGCGCCAGAGCATTTAATCGAGGGTGCGCGGCAGCTGCAACGTCACCCGTAACCCACCCTCACGCAAATTCTGCAAACTCACTTCTCCGCCATGGCTGTGCGCAATGTTGCGCGCAATCCCCAGGCCCAAGCCGTAACCCTGTTGCTGCCCCGCCAGGCGGAAGTGTGGCTCGAATACTTGCTCCAACCGCTGCTCCGGCACGCCAGGCCCCTCGTCGTCCACATGCAGGACGAACTCCGCGCCATCGTCCTCGATGTGCAGATGAGCGTTCTGCCCGTACTTCAAGGCATTGTCGATCAGGTTGCCAATGCAACGTTTGAGCGCCAGCGGCTTGCCCGGATACGCCGCCAGGGCTGCACCGTTCAGCGTGACCCGGCCGTTGCCGTTGGGTGCCACGTAAGGCTCCACCAGGCATTCGAGCACATGGTTGAGGTCCACCGGCTCGATGTTTTCGTGGATGTCCGTGTCTTTCACGCATTGCAGCGCGCCCTTCACCAGCAACTCCAGTTCATCCAGGTCGCGGCCGAACTTGGTTTGCAGGTTTTCGTCTTCCAGCAGTTCCACGCGCAGGCGCAGGCGGGTGATCGGTGTGCGCAAGTCGTGGGAAATCGCACTGAACAACTGGCTGCGCTCCGTCAGGTAGCGGCTGATGCGCTCACGCATGGCGTTGAAGGCACGGCCCACTTCCACCACTTCGCTGCCGCCGCCTTCGGCCACCGGCTCCACGTCGGCGCCCAGGGACATGTCCCGCGCCGCCCGCGCCAAACGCTTGAGCGGCCGGCTTTGCCAGTGCACCAGCAGGCCGATGAACAGCAACAGGAAACCGCTGGTCAGCACGATAAACCACACCTGCTGGGACGGCAGGCCCTGTTCTTCAAGGCTGGTGTAGGGCTCGGGCAACAGCGAGGCGATATACAACCATTCGCCCGGGGCGAGCTGGATCTGGGTGACCAGCACCGGCGGGTTCACCGGTTCCAGGGTCAGCGCGTAGTGAGCCCAGGAACGCGGCAGCTCATCGAGTTTCAGGCCGGCATTGAAGATGCGCAGGTCTTCGGCGCTGACGAACTCCACCGACATATGCACATCGGCGCCGAGGGTCTGCTTCAGCACCTCATCCACCGCTTCAAGCACCGCCTGTTTACGCGGGGTCTGCGGCAGGATGGCCATGTCCAGCGGGCGGTCATTGAGGGTCACCACGAAACGCGTGCCGCCCATGCTGCGCAGTTGATCGAGCACCAGTGGGCGGTAGGCCACCGGCAACGAGCGGAAATAACTCACGCTGGCGGTCATCGAATGCGCCAGGCTGCGGGCGCTGGTGACCAGGCCTTCGAGCTGGGTGGCGCGCAATTGCGAGACCCAGATCACGCTGGACAGCGCCTGGGCGAACAGCACCGCCAGCAGCGTCAGCAGCAGCATGCGCCCCAGCAGCGAACGCGGCACCGGGAAACGCCGGCGGTGTTCGGTCAAATGTTCAGTGGACATTGCCGGCAACCACGCTGGCTGCCAGTTGATAACCACTGCCCCGCACGGTGCGGATCAGACGAGGGGGCTTTTCGGTGTCGCGCAGGCGTTGGCGCAGGCGGCTGACGGCCATGTCGACGATGCGATCCAACGGCATCAGGTCGCGACCCCGGGTAGCATTGCCGATGGTGTCACGGTCGAGAATCTGCTGCGGATGGTCGAGAAACAATTTGAGCAAGGCAAAGTCGGCACCGGAAAGGATGACTTCTTCGCCGTCCACATGGAACAGGCGGTGGCTGATCATATCCAGCCGCCACTCATCGAATACCAGCACTTCGCCGCCGCTGCTGCGCTCCTGGCCGAACTGGCAACGGCGCAACAAGGCCTTGATCCGCGCTTGCAACTCGCGAGGGCTGAAGGGTTTGCCGATGTAGTCGTCGGCGCCCAGCTCCAGGCCGATCACACGGTCGGCCTCGTCGGAACTGGCGGTGAGCATGATGATCGGCACCTGCGCCTGGCGCGGGTGCTGGCGGATCCAGCGGCAAAGGCTGAAACCGTCTTCGTCCGGCAACATCACATCGAGGATGACCAGGTCGCACGGCGCCTCGTTCATCGCCTGGCGGAACCCCGCGCCATCCGGCACCCCACGCACCTGGAAACCGGCGCGACTGAGGTAGGTCTGCAGCAATTCGCGGATTTCCTGGTCGTCGTCGACCAGGAGGATCGATTTACTGATTACGCTCACGGGGTCCTCCTTGTTGTTATGGGGTGTTGTTGATGGCCTCATCGGGGGCAAGCCCCCTCCCACATTGGAATGCGTTCCCAATGTGGGAGGGGGCTTGCCCCCGATAGGGCCATCAGTCCCTATGCAAAAGCCTGTTCCAACGCGACGCCAGCCCCGGTCAACCCGGAATACGGCGCGGTCACCAACCACACCGGAATACCCTTGAAGTAGTCGCTCATGCAGCCTTTGTCAGCAAAGCTCCTGGCAAAACCGCTGTGGATAAAGAAGTCGGCAAACCTCGGTATCACCCCGCCCACGATGTACACACCACCGCGTCCACCGGTGGTCAGCACATTGTTACCGGCGACGCGGCCCAGCCAGATGCTGAACTGGTCCAACACCTCCATCGCCACCGGGTCACCGGCCAGACCGGCGGCCGTGATGGCTTCGGGCGTTTCCAGTACCGGCGCATGGCCGTCGACTGCACAGATCGCCCGGTACAGACGTGGCAACCCACCACCGCTCAAAGCGGTTTCAGCGCTGACATGCCCGATCTCGGTGTAGATGTGCTGCCACAGTTGGGTTTCCCGTGGGCTGCTCAGCGGCAGGTCGACATGCCCGCCTTCCCCCGGCAGCGCCGCAAAGCGGCCACCGCCCAAGTCCAGCAATGTACCGACACCCAGGCCAGTGCCCGGACCGATCACCACCGCAGGCCGCAACGGCTCCGGCGTGCCTTCGCAGACCACGCGGAATTCGTCGGGCTTGAGGCGGGTCATGCCCAGGGCCATGGCCGAGAAGTCATTGACCAGCAGCAGTTCGTCCACCTGCAACGCCTTGCAAAACGCAGTCTTGCTCAGGCGCCAGTGATTGTTGGTGAATTTAAATTCATCTCCGCTCACCGGGCCAGCGACAGAAAGACACACCGCGCCGATGTCCCCGATTTCCAGGCCTTCCTCTTTGAGGTAGACCTTGATCGCCTCTTCAGGACTCTTGTGATCCGCCGTGGCATGCACACGGATCGAATGCAGTTCCTGATCCCGCCACAACGCAAAACGGGCATTGGTGCCCCCGATGTCACCGACCAGCGCAAGCTTCACTTAAGCGTCTCCAAGGCACAGGTAAAGGCGCTGGCGCCCTGCTCTGCGGAGCTTGCGGCCAAGCGCATAAATGCAAACAGCTCGCGACCGGCCCCCACGTTATTGCCCAACAGGCCCGTGGCAGGCGCGCGCGCTGCAAATTCTTCGGCGTCCACCTTAAGCTCCAGGGTGCCCTTCACGCCATCCACGCGAATGATATCGCCATCGCGCACCCGCGCCAGTGGTCCGCCGCTCTGGGCTTCGGGGTTGACGTGAATCGCGGCGGGGATCTTACCCGACGCGCCCGACATACGCCCGTCTGTTACCAGCGCGACCTTGAAGCCACGGTCCTGCAACACACCGAGGAACGGCGTCATCTTGTGCAATTCGGGCATGCCATTGGAGCGCGGGCCCTGGAAGCGCATCACCGCGACGAAGTCTTTTTCCAACTGGCCGGCCTTGAACGCGTCGGCCAGGTCCTGCTGATCCTGGAACACCACGGCAGGTGCTTCGACAATCTGGTGTTCAAGGGCCACGGCCGAGACTTTCATCACGCCACGCCCCAGGTTGCCCTCCATCACGCGCAAGCCGCCCTCGGGCGAGAACGCACGGGCCACGGGGCGCAGGATGCTTTCGTCGAGGCTCTCGATCGGGCCGTCGCGCCAGATCAGCTCACCGTCGACCAGGAACGGCTCCTGGGTGTAGCGGCTCAGGCCCTTGCCGGCCACGGTGTTGACGTCTTCGTGGAGCAGGCCGGCTTCGAGTAGCTCGCGGATCAGGAACGACATGCCGCCCGCCGCCTGGAAGTGGTTGATGTCGGCCTTGCCGTTCGGATACACGTGGGACAGGGTCGGCACCACCTCGGAAAGGTCGGCCATGTCGTCCCAGGTGAGGATGATGCCCGCCGACATGGCGATGGCCGGCATGTGCAGGGTGTGGTTGGTCGAGCCGCCGGTGGCGTTGAGCGCGATGATGGAGTTGACGATGGACTTTTCGTCGACGATCTCGCCGATCGGCATGAAGTTGCCGTTGGCCTTGGTCAGGCGCGTGACCTGGTGCGCGGCTTCGCGGGTCAGCGCGTCACGCAGCGGTGTGTACGGGTTGACGAACGAGGCGCCCGGCAGGTGCAGGCCCATCACTTCCATCAACAACTGGTTGGTGTTGGCGGTGCCGTAGAAGGTGCAGGTGCCGGGGCTGTGATAGGACTTCATCTCCGATTCCAGCAGCTCTTCGCGGGTGGCCTTGCCTTCAGCGTAGCGCTGGCGCACATCGGCTTTCTGCTTGTTGGAAATGCCCGACGGCATCGGCCCGCCCGGTACGAAGATCATCGGCAGGTGACCGTAGCGCAGCGCGCCCATCATCAGGCCGGGGACGATCTTGTCGCAGATGCCCAGCATCAAGGCCGCGTCGAACATGTTGTGGGACAGCGCTACCGCCGTGGACATGGCAATGACTTCACGGCTGAGCAGGCTCAGCTCCATGCCGGGCTCGCCCTGGGTCACGCCGTCGCACATCGCGGGCGTGCCGCCGGCGAACTGGCCGACCGAGCCGACTTCGCGCAGTGCTTTCTTGATCTGTTCAGGGAAATGTTCGTACGGCTGGTGCGCCGAGAGCATGTCGTTATATGACGAAACAATTGCCACGTTGGCGGCATTCATCATGCGCAGGCTATTTTTATCTTCAGTGCCGCAACCGGCCACGCCGTGGGCAAAGTTGGCGCATTGCAGCTTGCCGCGCATCGGACCGTCGCTGGCTGCGCCGCGAATGAGCGCAAGGTAAGCCTCGCGGGTGGCGCGGCTGCGGGCGATAAGCCGTTCGGTGACCTCAAGAACGCGGGGATGCATGTGTAGAACTCCAGGCTAACGGATGTGGCGACCTGAGTGTCTATGCTGATCAAACGCCCGCAGCGCATGGGATGGCAGGGAGTCGTTTGGATCATCGGACCAGTTGATTCAGGTCACTCGTTGTAGATTGAACAAAATATTGCCACTAAAAAGGCTTGTTTTCTATTTTTATGCGAATAATCTTGTAATTCTTACAACAAATCGACGACAGGCACTTTCCAATGACTCTTCGTATCGCAATCAATGGTTTTGGCCGTATCGGCCGTAATGTCCTGCGCGCACTGTATACCCAAGGCTACCGCCAGGATTTGCAGATCGTCGCCATCAATGATCTGGGCGACAGTTCGATCAATGCCCACCTGCTCAAATACGACACCGTACATGGCACTTTCGAAGCAGAGGTCGCCCACGATCAGGAAAGCCTGACCGTCAATGGTGACCGGATTGCCGTCAGTGCCATTCGCAACCCGGCCGACCTGCCCTGGGCTGCGCACAAGATCGACGTGGTGTTCGAATGCACCGGCCTGTTCACCGACCGTGACAAGGCTGCCGCCCATATTACCGCCGGCGCACGCAAGGTGATCATCTCGGCACCGGCCAAGGGCGCGGACGCCACCGTGGTCTACGGCGTCAACCATGACATTCTGCGTCAATCCCACCAGATCATCTCTAACGCCTCGTGCACCACCAACTGCCTGGCGCCTGTGGCTCAAGTGCTGCACCGCGAGCTGGGTATCGAAAGCGGCCTGATGACCACCATCCACGCCTACACCAATGACCAGAACCTGACCGACGTCTACCACACCGACCCGTACCGCGCACGTTCGGCCACCCAGAACATGATCCCGAGCAAGACCGGCGCCGCCGAAGCGGTAGGCCTGGTG
This sequence comes from Pseudomonas sp. FBCC-B1565, assembly GCF_059133265.1. Lineage (NCBI taxonomy): Bacteria > Pseudomonadati > Pseudomonadota > Gammaproteobacteria > Pseudomonadales > Pseudomonadaceae > Pseudomonas > Pseudomonas sp. FBCC-B1565. Next base: position 1,278,715 of record NZ_CP101438.1, on the reverse strand, counting down.
CTGCCGGAACTGGCGGGCAAGCTGACCGGCATGGCGGTGCGGGTGCCAGTGATCAACGTGTCGCTGGTGGACCTCACCGTACAACTGAAGAAAGAAGCCACGGCGCAAGAAGTCAACGCGCTGCTCAAAGAAGCAAGCCAGCACTCGAAGATCCTCGGCTACAACACCCTGCCGCTGGTTTCCAGTGACTTCAACCACAATCCGCTGTCGTCGATCTTCGATGCCAATCACACCAAAGTCAGCGGTAAATTGCTGAAAGTGCTGGCCTGGTACGATAACGAGTGGGGCTTCTCCAACCGCATGCTGGATAACTGCCTGGCGCTGTGCAACGCCGAATAAATCCGCTTTGCGGCGGGCTTGTGTGGGAGGGGGCTTGCCCCCGATAGCGGTGGGCCAGTCAACTTATGTATGACTGATCCACTGCCATCGGGGGCAAGCCCCCTCCCACATTGGTTTGTGTCGCGCATAAGGAAAATAGCCACTTGCCATTTAGGTTGATGATAAGCATTATCATTAACTGCAAATCGGTCTGGTAGCACTGTGAGCCAATCTCGCTTCAACCACGTCTTTCTCACCCAACGGGTGGTTCTGCTTCGCACCTTGCAGCGGATGGTGAATAACCACAGCACCGCCGAGGACCTGTTGCAGGAAACCTACCTGCGCGTCACTCGGGCCCTGAGCGAGCGGCCGATCGATCACCTTGAACCCTTCGTCTATCAGACCGCGCGCAACCTGGCGCTGGATCATCTGCGTGCGCGCAGGATCCAGGCCCGTACGCTGCAGGAAGATGTCCCGCTGGACGTCCTGCAAAGTGTCGCCGCCCCCATCAGCACGCCCGAAGATGCCACCCAGGCCGAGCAAATGCTTGAGGCCCTGAGCGTCAGCCTGGGCCAGTTGAGCGCCCGCCAGCAGCAGATATTCATCCTCAGCCGCCTGCACGGTTGCAGTTACCAGGAGATTGCCGATCAGCTGGAAGTGTCCTTGAGCACCGTGCAAAAGGAACTGAAGTTGATCATGGCCATCTGTGTAGGTGTGGCCGAACGGCTGGATCGGCCTTAAGCTTCACCCGACAGAAACGTCGACCCAAGCTGTAGGAAAGTTGAATAGAACGTGGCGAAGACCCGAGGAACACCGTGACGGACCCGAACAAACTGCGCCCCCATGAGTTGGCTCATGAGGTGTTGCAAGACACGGCTATGGACCAAGCCCTCGACTGGCTGATCGCCTTGCAGTGCCCGCAGCCCGGGCAGCAGGCCGAATTCGAAACCTGGCTGGCCAGCGATCCCGCCCACGTCCACGCCTTCGCCAAGGCCCAGGCTGCCTGGGGTGGCGCGCCAGTGCACAGCGCCGCCGTGGCCCTGGCAGCACCGCGCAAGCCCAGCGCCTGGCGGCGGATCAAGCCCCATTGGAAACCGTTGGCCACCGCCGCCGTGTTGCTGATCGGCCTGTTCAGCTTCAGCAACCTGCCGGTGCGCCTGCAAGCCGATCACCTCACCGTGGTGGGTGAACGCCAGCGCCTGCAACTGGACGATGGTTCAAAGGTGTTGCTCAACACCAACTCGGCGTTTTCCAGCAGCATCAAGGACCACCAGCGCATCGCCCGCCTGTACCAGGGCGAGGCGTTTTTCGAAATCAAGCCCAACCATGGCCTGCCCCTGGAAATCGACGCCGGCCCCGTACGTGCCAGCGTGCGCGATACAGCCTTCGCCGTGCGCTACCTCAATGGCGAAGCACAGGTGCAAGTGCAGCGTGGTGATGTCGACCTGAGCAATACCTTCGACGATGCCCGCGTGCGCCTGAGCGCCGGTGAAAGCATCCGTATCGGCCCCAAGGGTTTCGGTGCGCCCGCCAAACTGGACGCCAACAAGGACCTGGCCTGGGTGCAAGGTCGGCTGATCTTCGAAAACTGCCCGATGAGCGAAGTCCTTGCCGAACTGCGCCGCTATTACCCCGGCTGGATCGTCAACACCAACGACCAACTCGCCAGCGTCGCCGTCACCGGCAATTACCGCCTGGACCAGCCGCTGGACGTGGTGCGCTCCCTGGCCCACATCACCTCGGCCAAGCTGTCGGAATACCCGGCACTGGTGATCCTCAACTAAATGAGAATTATTTTTACTCGATAGTCGGCAGTGGTACGTCTCGTCTTAGCCAATGCAACTGATTCCTATTTGATTCAGTTCGCAACTATAAGATTCGTACCCCGGAGCGCTCTCGATGTCCTCTTGTTTCAACCGCCGGTCCTCTTCGCCCGTCCTGTCCTTGCTGACGGCCGCCATCCTGCTGGCCGGTGCGCCAATGATGACCGCCACCGCCGCCGAACCTGCCCCACGCAGCCACGGCAACTACAACTTCAGCATCGAGCAGCAATCGCTGGTCTCCGCGCTCAACGCTTTTACCGCCGTGACCGGCTGGCAAGTCGGCCTGCCGGCGGAACTGGCCCAGGGTGTGTCGTCCCCTGGCGTACGTGGCCCGTTGCCGCCGGAAAAGGCCCTGGACCGGCTGTTGGTGGGGACCAACCTGAGCTACCGCAAGCTGAGCAGCAACAACATTGTTCTCGAAAAGCGCACGGCGGGCAGCACCCTCAACCTGCAACAGGTGACCATCAGCGCCACCCGCAACGAGCAGGATGTAAACAGCGTACCGAGCACCGTCAGCGTGCAGGATCGCGAAGAACTGGACCGCCAGAACGTCAACAACATCCGCGAACTGGTGCGCTACGAGCCCGGTGTCTCGGTCGGCGGCGCGGGCACCCGCTCCGGTAACGCCGGCTTCAACATCCGCGGTATCGACGGCGACCGCATCCTCACCCAGGTGGACGGCGTGGAAGTGCCGGACAACTTCTTCAACGGCCCCTACGCCAAGACCCGCCGCAACTACGTCGACCCGGAAATCGTCAAGCGTGTCGAGATCCTGCGCGGCCCAGCCTCCGCCCTGTATGGCAGCAGCGCCATCGGTGGTGCCGTGAGCTACTTCACCCTCGACCCGGACGACATCATCAAGCCCGGCCAGGATTCCGGCGCCCGCCTCAAGACCGGCTACAGCTCCGCCGACGAAAGCTGGCTGACCTCCGGCACCGTCGCCGGCCGCGTACAGGACTTCGATGGCCTGCTGCACCTTAGCCAGCGCAATGGCCACGAGACCGAATCCTACGACGGCAACAACGCCACCGGCCTGGCCCGCACCGGCGCCAACCCCGAGGACGCGCGCACCACCAACATCCTGGCCAAGCTCGGCTGGAACTATGGCGATGACAACCGCCTGGGCCTGACCTATGAGAAGTACAAAGATGATCGCGACGTCAACCTGAAGAACGCCGTAGGCGGCCCGTTCATCGGCGGCCGAGGCTTTAACCTCTACCGTGATCGTCGTGGCAACGACACCATTACCCGTGAACGTTTCGGCCTGGAAAACAGCTTTGCCCTCGAGTCACCGATTGCCGACCGCATCAAGACCAGCCTCAACTACCAGATCGCCAAGACCGACCAGACCACCGCCGAGATCTATCAGTCAGGCCGTCGTGTCTTGCGCACCCGCGACACGCTCTACCAGGAAAAACAGTGGATCTTCGACGCCCAGTTGGACAAAGCATTCAGCCTCGGTGAAACCGACCACCAAGTGACCTACGGCACCACCCTCAAGCAGCAGAAAGTCACCGGTTCGCGCGAGGGCAACGCGACCTGCGTGGCCGTCGGCAGTGGTTGCACCGCCATCGGCGCGCCCAGCCCGATTGCCAGCGACAGTGTGAAGAAGTCCAGCGACTTCCCCGATCCGACCATCAACACGTATTCGCTGTTCGCACAGGACCAGATCACCTGGGACAAGTGGACCTTCCTGCCCGCCGTGCGCTACGACTACACCCAGCTCAAACCCAAGCTGACCCAGGAGTTCCTCAACACCGTCAACCCGACAGGCGCGGACCCGGTGAGCGACAAGGAAAAAACCTGGCACCGTGTGACGCCCAAGTTTGGCCTGACTTACGCCCTGACCGATCAATACACCTGGTTCGGCCAATACGCCGAAGGTTTCCGTACGCCGTCCGCCAAGGCCTTGTACGGCCGCTTTGAAAACCTGAACCTGGGCTACACCGTCGAGCCGAACCCCGACCTCAAGCCAGAAACCAGCAAAGGCGTCGAAACCGGGATTCGCGGCAAGTTCGACGAAGGCTCCTTCGAGATCGCCGTGTTTTACAACAAATACCGCGACTTTATCGACGAAGACAATGCCGTTGCCGGCGGCAGCCTTGAACAGTTCCAGGCCATCAACATCAAGCGCGCCACCATCAAGGGCGCCGAAGCCAAGGGCCGCCTGAACCTGGATGCCTTCGGCGCGCCGCAAGGCCTCTACACCCAGGGCTCGGTGTCCTATGCCTACGGCCGCAACGACGATAATGGCGAGCCGTTGAACAGCGTCAACCCGCTCAAGGGCGTCTTCGGCCTGGGCTATGACCAGGACAACTACGGTGGCCTGTTGAGCTGGACCTTGGTGAAAAAGCAGGATCGCGTCGACAGCACGACCTTCCACGCGCCGGACGGCGACACCAGCGGCCCCTTCAAGACCCCTGGCTTCGGTGTGGTCGACCTGACGGCCTTCTACAAAGTCACTCAGGACGTGACCATCAACGGCGGCCTCTACAACCTCACCGACAAGAAGTACTGGAACTGGGATGACGTGCGCAGCTACGACAGCGTCGGTGAAGCCGCTGTGACCGGCCCGGCCAACCTCGACCGCCTGACCCAGCCCGGCCGCAACTTTGCGATCAACGTGATCTGGGACATCTAGCAACGCCCTACTCACCTCGTCGAAATTTCATCGACGGGGTGAGGATTTTTTACTGTGCCGCGTCTTCTTGTTCGTCTAGTTGATAACAGCTCTCTTTCGGGCACTAAGGCGTATCCCTTCTCAAGGACTTTTTCATGACCGCTTCCCCTACCGCAGAACGCGCAAGCCTGCGCTCCCAACGCCTGAACCAGATCACCAACGAGCCGCACACCAAGCTGGACGCACTGGTCAAGGCCCACGCCCCGTTTGAAACCCAGGCCAACTTCGCCCGTTTCGTGGTGGCGCAGTACCTGTTCCAATCGGAACTGGTAGCCCTGTACAACGATGCCGAACTGATCAAGATCGTGCCGGACCTGGCCGAGCGTTGCCGTGCCGAAGCCGCCAAACTTGACTTGGGCGACCTCGACACCGACGTACCTGCACCGGTTGCCGGCGCAGTGAAAAACCCGAGCAAGGCCGAAGCCCTAGGCTGGCTGTTCGTGTCCGAAGGCTCCAAGCTGGGCGCTGCGTTCCTGATCAAGCGCGCCGTAGGCCTGGGCCTGAGCGAAACCTTCGGCGCTCGCCACCTGGGTGAGCCGGCGGGTGGTCGTGCCGAGGGCTGGAAAAGCTTCACCCGCACCCTCGACGCCCTGGAATTCAGCGCCGAAGAAGAAGCCGCCGTGGAAAAAGGCGCAATCGACGCGTTTGTGCGCTTCACCGTGTTGCTCGAACAGGCGTACGCTAGCGCCCCTGAATTGGCCTGACATCCAGATTGAAATGCCATCAACTGTGGGAGGGGGCAAGCCCCCTCCCACAGTTGGCGCTCACTTCGCGACGCTACAAATAAACCATGACCCGCAAAACCCCTTCCACCTCGAAAATCGCCCGGATCCTCTTCGGCCTGCTGGCCTATGTCAGCCTGGGCATTGGGTTGATCGCGATTGTCGTGCCGGGTTTGCCCACCACCGAATTCATCCTGCTGGCCGCCTGGGCCGCCACCAAAAGCTCGCCACGCCTCAGCGCCTGGCTGGAGAACCACCGGCTGTTCGGGCCGATCCTGTTCAACTGGCGCAACGGCAAGATCATCGCTCGCCGGGCCAAGGTCAGCGCCACCGTAAGCATGCTGCTGTGCGCCGTCCTGATGCTGGTGATGCTCGACCACGGCTGGCCAATCTACCTGGCCATTGCCGGAATGAGCCTGGGCAACCTGTGGATCTGGTCTCGACCCGAACGACTCGCACAGCCCGTATGACGTTGGCTGTAGGCATTTTCCTACCACTCATCGCCTGCTGCTCATGAATAAATTTGTTACGCCGATGTTTCAGACATAGCGCTGAATGGACTTGGCCTGCACTGCGTGCCTTCCAACAAGTCCATTCGCGAGTGAGCCTATGTTCAACACCCTCTCCATCCGCTTGAAAATCGTGCTGTTGTCCGGCCTTTGCCTGCTGGGGGTGATAGCGCTGGTCGTCAGCATCAATATCTACAACACCAGCCAGAATGATCTGTTGGTCAGCGATTCCAGCTCGCGCATGCTCACCGCCAGCGTGGAACAACTGCTGCAAGCCAGGGCCGCCGAGCAAGCGGGCCAGTTGCAGAAAACCTTCGGCGACAGCCTGATGGCGCTGACCGCGCTGGCCGACCAGATCAAGGATTTGCGCAGCATGGCCAGCAAGCGTGGCCTGGAAGCCGGCGCGCTGCGCGAAGAAATCAACCAGAGCCTGAAAACCACCTTCGATCGCAACAGCAAAGTGCTCGGTTTCTGGCTGTCATTCGAACCGAACGGCCTCGACGGCAAAGACAGCGAATTCGTCGATGACAAGGCGCGCGTCTCCAACGAGAAAGGGCGCTTCTCCAGCTATTGGAGCCGTGCCGGCGGTGAGGGCTTGAACACCATCATGGTCGAAGAAGACCTGAACAAGACCAGCCTCACCCTCAACGGTACGCCCTACAATATCTGGTACACCTGCCCACGGGACACCCGCAATACCTGCCTGCTGGACCCGTATGAAGACACGGTGGCGGGCAAAAAGGTATTGATGACCACCATCGCCTCGCCGCTGATCGTGGAGGGCAAACTCATCGGCGTCGTCGGTGTCGACATCGCCCTCACCGCCCTGCAAGCAACCGCCGATGCCGCACAGAAAGACCTGTTCAACGGCGCCGCACACCTGGAAATTCTGTCCAGCACTGGTCTGATCGCGGCCTATAGCGGCGAACCCGCCAAAGTCGGCAAGAACCTGGTCGACACCCTCGGCGCCGAGGGCAAGGAAATCGTGCAGCTGCTGGCCAGTGACAACCGCATGATCCGCGAACAGGACGGCACCATGCGCGCCGTGTACCCGGTCAAACCGATTGCCGACGCCAAAACCTGGGGCGTGGTGATCAAGCTGCCAAAAGCGGTAATGCTCGCCGATAACGTCAAGTTGCAGGGAGTACTTGACAACGCTCAGGCAGCCGGCACCCTCAAGGCCCTGCTGGTAGCCGCCGCCGCTGGCCTGCTGGGTTTGCTGCTGATCTGGCTGACCGCCACCGGCGTGACCCGGCCGATCAACAGCGTGGCCGCCATGCTCAAGGACATCGCCAGCGGCGACGGCGACCTCACCCAACGCCTGGCCTACGCCAAGAAGGATGAACTCGGCGAACTGGTGAACTGGTTCAACCGCTTCCTCGACAAGCTGCAACCGACCATCGCCCAGATCAAGCAAAGCATCACCGAAGCACGTGGCACCGCAGACCAGTCTTCAGCCATCGCACGCCAGACCAGCGAAGGCATGCAGGTGCAGTTCCGCGAAATCGACCAGGTGGCCACCGCGTCCAACGAAATGAGCGCCACCGCCCACGACGTCGCCAACAGCGCGTCGAATGCCGCCAGCGCGGCACGCGGTGCCGACCAGTCGGCGCGGGAAGGCATGTCGATCATCGAGCAGAGCACCCGCGACATCACCACCCTGGCCGAAGAAGTCAGCAAGGCCGTGGGCGAAGTCGAAGCGCTGGCGGTCAACAGCGAGCAGATTGGTTCAGTGCTGGAAGTGATCCGCAGCATTGCCGAGCAGACCAACCTGCTGGCCCTCAATGCCGCCATCGAAGCCGCACGCGCCGGGGAAAGCGGCCGAGGGTTTGCGGTGGTGGCCGACGAAGTGCGCAACCTGGCCAAGCGCACCCAGGATTCGGTGGAGGAAATCCGCCTGGTGATCGAACGCATCCAGAGCGGCACCCGTGGCGTGGTGGCGACCATGCATTCCAGCCAGAGCCAGGCCCAGAGCAATGCCGGGCAGATCCATCAGGCGGTGCAGGCCTTGGGCAAGATCAGCGATGCGGTCACCGTGATCAGCGACATGAACCTGCAGATCGCCAGCGCCGCCGAACAACAGAGCGCCGTGGCCGAAGAGGTCAACCGCAACGTCTCGGCGATCCGTACCGTGACCGAAACCCTCACCGGCCAGGCCACCGAGTCGGCGGCGATCAGCAGCCAACTCAATGCACTGGCCAGCCAGCAGATGAAGTTGATGGATCAGTTCAGGGTGTAAACCCAATCTCAAAAACAACACAGTTCCAATGTGGGAGGGGGCTTGCCCCCGATAGCAGAGTGCCAGTGAACGCCTCTGTAGCTGACACACCCCCATCGGGGGCAAGCCCCTCCCACAGTTGGTTCACTTTGGATTTAGAGACCGGTCCAGGCACTGACAAACTGCGTCAGGTCTTCTTTAGCAGCAGTACGCGGCGGGTTCTGCGGCGTGCCCAGGTACAGGAAGCCAATCACCTCCTCATCCGCCGTCAGCCCCAGGCCTTTGGCCACATGGGCCGAATAGGACAACTCACCGGTGCGCCACACCGCACCAATCCCCTGGGCATAAGCCGCCAACAGAATGCCATGAGCCGCACAGGCAGCAGCCAGCAGTTGCTCGGACTTCGGCACCTTGAAGTGCTCCTGCAAACGAGCAATCACCACCACCACCAACGGCGCGCGCAACGGGCCGTTCTGGGCCTTGTCGATCACCGCTTGCGGCGCATCGGCGTCTTGCAGGCGGGCCGCTTCGGCCAACAAAGTGCCCATCTGCTCGCGGGCAGTGCCTTCAACCGTGAGGAAACGCCAAGGCCGCAGTTGGCCGTGGTCGGGCGCACGCATGGCGGCGGCGAACAGCACGTCGCGCTGCTCCTGGGTCGGTGCCGGTTCCAGCAGACGCGGCACGGAAACACGGTTGAGCAAAGCGTCGAGAGCCTGCATGGGCCACCTCCAGAAAAAAATGTGCGGTCATTCTAGCGGGAATGAATCGGGATGCCACCAAACGATAATTGCTCTTATTCATTGCGCCCTGCCCTGTTAGACTTTGCGACCCTATTTTCAGCAGTGGTTCAGGAAACTCGATGTTCCGTTCGCTTTTTCGCCTGTCCGCAGCATTGCTGGCCTTGAGCCTGGCTGGCTGCGATGACGCCCCGAGGTTTACCAAGGCCGATCCGGGTGAATCACGGGCGGGCGGCGCTGCGACGGTGAACAAGCGCGACCAGAACGCGTTTTCCCTGCCCTCGGCCAACCTGTCGCCCACGCGGCGCCTGGACTTCAGCGTCGGCAACAGCTTCTTTCGCAGCCCCTGGGTGATCGCACCGTCTACCACCACGGCGCGTGACGGCCTCGGCCCGCTGTTCAACACCAATGCTTGCCAGAACTGCCATATAAAAGACGGCCGTGGTCACCCGCCGCTGCCCGATGCGCCCAACGCGGTGTCGATGCTGGTACGCCTGTCGATTCCGGATACGCCCGCCCATGCCAAGGCCATCGAGCAGATTGGCGTGGTGCCCGAGCCGGTCTACGGCGGGCAATTGCAGGACATGGCGGTGCCGGGCGTGCCACCGGAAGGCAAGGTGCGCGTCGACTACACGCCGGTCAACGTCACCTTCAAGGACGGCACGGTGGTCGAGTTGCGCAAGCCCGACCTGCAGATCACCCAGCTTGGCTATGGCCCGATGCACCCCGACACGCGCTTTTCTGCGCGCATCGCCCCGCCGATGATTGGCCTGGGCCTGCTGGAAGCCATCAGCGACGCCGATATCCTGCGCAACACCGACCCGAAGACCGCCGCCAAGGGCGCCATCGTCGGCCGTGCCAATTGGGTCTGGGACGACGCCCAGCAAAAAACCGTGCTCGGGCGTTTTGGCTGGAAAGCCGGGCAGCCCAACCTCAATCAACAAAATGTTCACGCGTTCTCTGGTGATATGGGCCTCACCACGTCCCTGAGACCCTTTGATGACTGCACCGATGCCCAAGTCGCCTGCAAACAGGCCCCCAACGGTAATGGCCCCGATGGCGAGCCGGAAGTCAGCGACAACATCCTGCGCCTGGTGCTGTTCTACACCCGCAACCTGGCCGTACCCGCGCGCCGTGGCGTCAACACGCCGCAGGTGCTGGCCGGTAAAAACCTGTTCTATCAAGCCGGCTGCCAGGGTTGCCACACGCCAGCATTCACCACGGCCGCCAATGCCGCCGAACCTGAACTGGCCAACCAGGTGATCCGCCCCTACAGCGACCTGCTGTTGCATGACATGGGAGCGGGCCTCGCCGACAACCGCACAGAATTCAAGGCCGGTGGCCGCGACTGGCGCACGCCGCCGTTGTGGGGCATCGGCCTGACGCAAACCGTGAGTGGCCACACCCAGTTCTTGCATGACGGCCGCGCCCGCAACCTGCTCGAAGCCGTGCTATGGCATGGCGGCGAAGCCCAAGCGGCGCAGCAGCATGTGTTGTCCTTCAATGCCGAGCAGCGCGCTGCGTTGCTGGCGTTCCTGAATTCTTTATAAGCTTCGCCCCACTTACAGAAGGGAGCTCGACATGTTCCGTCCCAAGTTGTTGTTCACCAGCCTGGCCGCCCTAGCCCTCGGCGCCTGCTCGCCGCAAGACCCGCAAGCGGTGACCTCGGCGGCCATCGCCAAGCAAGTGATCCTGCCGACCTACAGCCGTTGGGTCGAAGCCGACCGCCAACTGGCCGTCAGCGCGCTGGCCTACTGCCAGGGCAAGGAAAGCCTGGACACCGCGCGTGCCGACTTCCTGCATGCACAGAAGGCCTGGGCCGAGTTGCAACCGCTGCTGATCGGGCCGCTGGCCGAGGGCAACCGTTCGTGGCAGGTGCAATTCTGGCCGGACAAGAAGAACCTGGTCGGCCGCCAAGTCGAGCAACTGGTCGCCAGCCAACCGCAGATCGACGGCGCCGCCCTGGCCAAGTCCAGCGTGGTGGTGCAAGGCCTGTCCGCCTACGAATACATCCTCTACGACGCCAAGACCGATATCGCCGACGACGCGCAAAAGGCCCGTTACTGCCCGCTGCTGGTCGCCATCGGTGACCGCCAGAAGGCCCTGGCCGAAGAGATCCTGGCCAGCTGGAACAGCACCGACGGTATGCTGGCGCAGATGACCAAGTTCCCCAACCAGCGCTACGCCGACTCCCACGAAGCCATTGCCGATCTGCTGCGCGTGCAGGTGACTGCACTGGACACCCTGAAGAAAAAGCTCGGCACGCCGATGGGCCGCCAGACCAAGGGCATCCCGCAGCCGTTCCAGGCCGATGCATGGCGCAGCCAGTCGTCCCTGCAAAGCCTCGAAGCCAGCCTGGCGGCAGCCCAGACCGTGTGGGTCGGCGTCGACAACAAAGGCCTGCGTGGCCTGCTGCCGTCCGAGCAGAAGCCATTGGCCGACAAGATCGACGCCGCCTATGCCGCGTCGTTGAAACTGTTCGCCAGTAACCAGCGCACCCTCAATGAACTGCTGGCCGACGACGCCGGGCGCCAGCAACTCAACGATATCTACGACAGCCTCAACGTCGTCCACCGCCTGCATGAAGGCGAACTGGCCAAGGCGCTGGGCATCCAACTGGGCTTTAACGCCAACGACGGTGACTGATGATGCTCAGGCGACAGGCTTTGGCCGTTGGTAGCGTGCTGCTCAGTGCACTCACACTGGGCGGCTGGACGCTGTTCAAAAGCAAAGACAAGGGCCCGCTGCTGCTCTCGGCGCGGGATGATGCAGACGGCAAGCACTACGCCGTGGGCTATCGCCTGGACGGCAAGCCGGTGTTTGCCACCCAGGTCGGCCAGCGCTGCCACGACATCATCAACCACCCGACGCTGCCGATTGCGCTGTTTGTCGCCCGTCGCCCGGGCACCGAGAGTTACCTGATCGACCTGCGCGATGGCGCGCTGTTGCAAACCATCACCTCCCACGTCAACCGCCACTTCTATGGCCACGCGGTCATCCACAAGAGTGGCGACTGGCTGTACGCCACCGAGAACGACACGTCCGACCCCGGCCGTGGCCTGCTCGGTGTGTACCGGTTCGAAGGTGAGCGGCTGGTGCACAGCGGTGAAATCTCCACCCACGGCATCGGCCCGCACCAGGTGTCGTGGATGCCCGACGGCGAAACCCTGGTGGTGGCTAACGGTGGCATTCGCACCGAAGCCGAAAGCCGCGTGGAGATGAACCTCAACGCCATGGAACCGAGCCTGGTGCTGATGCAGCGCGACGGCACCTTGATCAGCAAGGAAACCCTCGGCCAGCAGATGAACAGCGTGCGTCACATGGGGATCGCCAGCGATGGCACCATCCTCACCGGGCAACAGTTCATGGGGCCGTCCCAGGAGCGCTCCGAGTTGTTGGCGATCAAGCGTCCAGGGCAGCCGTTCGTGGCGTTTCCGGTGGCCGACGAGCAGTTGCAGGCGATGGGGCACTACACCGCCAGCGTGGCGGTACACAGCGAATTGCGCCTGGTGGCGTTGACCGCGCCGCGTGGCAATCGCTTCTTTATCTGGGACATGGACAGCGGCGAGCTGCGCCTGGATGGCCCCCTGCCCGACTGTGCCGGCGTGGGCGCGGTCGAGGATGGGTTTGTCGTGACGTCGGGCCAGGGCCGTTGCCGGTTCTACGATTGTCGCCAGAAACAGCTGGTTGCAAAACCGCTGGAATTGCCGGCAGGGCTCTGGGATAACCATCTGCATCTGATCTGAGTTCGCGTCGCTTTTCACCCGACACGAGCCGGATGCCAATGTCTAGTCCTGAAATAGGTTTACACCTGTTTCACCCCAACGCCCGATGCACTGCATCGGGCGTTTTGTATTTTAAGGACAAGTGCGGGCGCTCCTGGTTGTAGATCAAGATCGCCTCCCGCACCATTTGCTCCGCTTGAACCAAGTCTGTCGGCCGGTGAAGCAAGAGTTCCGCCTTCAAGATTCCGTTGACCCGTTCTGCCAAGGCGTTTTGGTAGCAATCGTAGCCATCAGTCATCGAGCATGTGATGCCATGCTTGGCATGGATTTTTTGATAGAGCACTGAGCAGTACTGCACGCCGCGATCCGAGTGATGAACCAGTTTCTGGCCCGTTCGACGTGCCTTCAACGCCATGCGTAAGGCTTGGGCTACCGAATCGGCATGTAGACTGCCATGCACGTGATAACCAACTATTTTCCTCGAGAAGGCATCCGTCACCAAACTTAGGTAGGCCGGTTCATCGCGCCCTGTAGATAGGTAGGTGATATCCGCCACCCAGACCTGTTCCGGGCCAGTAGCTACGACTTGTTGCGGGCCAGGCTTTAGCAAATTGGGATGGCAGCGAAAGCGATGATGGCTATCGGTCGTCTTGTGATAGGCCCGTCTCCTGCGCACCAACTGCCGGTGCTCTCGTAAAACCCCAAACAAACGATCTCGTCCGACATGCAATTCTGGCTTGTCATGCTTCGCTTGCATCATCGAGTGCAATTTGCGGGTGCCAATGCACGGTTGGCGCACACGAACTTCCTGCACAAACTGGAGAAGTTTCTGATCTTGATCGGCTCGGGCACGATGGACCCGGTCACGCTTGTAATAGGCTTGGCGACTGATACTCATAAACTGGCAAGCCCTGCTGACACTCAGGGTCTGGGTTTGCGCAACGACTTGCCGGACCGCTTTTTTACAACGGATACACCGTAATCGTTCTTCAGAACATCGACCACGTCTTCAAAGAATTTGGCCTTCTGGTTGGCCAGTGCCAGTTGTTCCTCGAGCTCTTTGATTCTTTGCTCGGGAGTCAACGGCAAGGTAGGTTTGTCCATCGGTCGGCTCCTCTGGGTCCGAATGGAGGCGCCTTGGCTCCAGTCCTGCCGACCATGCTTGCGTAACCACACCAACACCGTCGAACGACCCTGAATCCCATAACGCCGTTGAGCTTCTTTATAACTCAACTCGCCTTTTTCGACTTGGTCGACAACCGACAATTTAAAAGTCAGCGTGTAATCTCGTTGACTGCGTTTTGCGCCCGTATTCATTGCACCTTCCCGATAAGACGTCAGAAGGTGTAAACCTTATTTAGGACGAGACACAACCCAAAAAAAAGGCCTCGCAACGCGAGGCCTTTTCATTTTGGTTTTAAACTCATCAACTCTGTGGCCTCATCCCTTGAGACATTCCAAACATGAACAGCAATAACTCATGATCAGGCTTGGCCGCCGTGCTCGCTTTGGCAACGCGCGGCAATAGGCATTGCGCGCCACCCTGCGTTGCACTGAGCACCTGTGTGCGAGGCTGTTCCCACGCCGCCAGCGCCAAGGCTGCGATGCCCAGCGCTCCGACCAAAAACAGACCTCGTGCTATTTCTAGCTTCATCTGGTTAAACCCTTGATAGCGCTGCCAAACGCCGTCTCGTAAAAGTAGCTGAGTTTCTTCCAGTCGGTATCGTTCCACGACGAATGGCGGCGCAATTGCAGCATGTCATGGGAGGCGGCCCGATAAGCGGTCAGGCGCTGGCGACATTTCTCGAAATCCAGCAGCGCCACTTCGACGTTGGCCGAGTCACCCTCGCCCGTCACCCGCACGAAGATGTGCTTGATGTAGAGGCAGCCATGTTGCCATCGGCCCTTGTGCATGCGCGCCAGGGTGCCGGCCAGTTCCTTGAGTACACGCTCATGCACCAGTTCGCCGTATTGCTCGCGGCCACCGGCGGCGTACCAGTTCTCGATTTCGTCGAAACCGTCGAGAGCCGCAGTGACCAACAGCGCTTTCCATTGGTGCTCGGGGTCGCGGCGCGCTTCGCAAAACACCATTTCCGGCACACGCACGTCCAAAAGGCGCAGGCCCTTGATCGCATCGCGCTCGCGCAGCACCGTCGGGCGGCCAAACGGATGCAGCCAACTGCGGTAGATGTGCCCGGTCTGGCGTTTGCTGTAGAGCAAGCGGCCGTTGGGGCTGATCACACGCTGCACACCGCTTTCACCACCACGCCGACGGTTGGGCTCTTCGACCCACTCGCCCTGCTGGCGCCAGAAATAATCAAAGCGTTCTTCGGGCGCTACATGACTGCCTGCTACGCACTCAACTGCCATCCTGTTACCTCTTGCGCAATACATACACTCGCCACATGGCGTAGAGCGGTATGAAGTCCAGGGATTCCTGAACACGAAAACCGGCTTCCTCAAATTCTGCTTCAACAGTAGCAGCCGGTAACACAAACCTGTTTTGGTAACCTTCCTGCTCACCTTTTACACGACGTTGCTGTTCAAGACGCTTGCGTTTCCAGGCCTTGAAATTGCCGTCTACCCATAACGAAATAATCACGCTGTCACGGGTAACGCGTTGAAACTCCCGCAATATGGCCATGCGATGTGCCGGGTCACCAATGTGGTGCAACAGGCGCATACAGAAAATGCTGTCGACCGCGTTATCTTGCAGATCAATATCAAAGGCAGATGTCTGCAAGGGCCGTACCCGTTTCACCACATCGGCGGGCTGAGCGGCCATCGCCACCTTCAACATGGACGCCGAATTGTCGGCACCGATGATCACGCGGTTGGGTTTTTCCGCCAGCAAGGGCCAGAAACGCCCAGCGCCGCACGGCAAGTCCAGCACCAGGCCAGGCTCACCCGCCATCGCCAGCGCACCACGGGCCAATTGCTCGTCGCGTTTGTGGGACAACCGGCGCGCCAGATTGTCCTGATGCTTGAGCAAATATTCCTGAGCGTGTTCGTCGTCGTACTTTTCGGAAAATTCGAGCTTGATCGGATCAGACATCAACGGATCTCCAGTAGCTGATGCCTACAACCTTAAGCAGCGCACTGTGATCAACAGGTCAACCCGTTGTGAAAAACTTGTCCTGTCCAATCCCATACATTTCAAGACTTTACAGACACAAGCGATAGCATGGGGCCATCTTCGCCGAATTACCGGGATCTCTGGCAGGATAGCGGCAGGGGGTGGAGTCAGGCGTTGACCTGACTCAATTGCACATGAAAGCGGCAGCCGTTGGGCTCCATGGTGCTGAGGCTGACGCTCCAGCCCTGGTTCTCACAGATACGCTGCACCAGTGACAGCCCCAACCCCAGGCCCTCACCGCGCTTCTCGCTGCCGCGTACGAACGGCTCGAACATTGCCTCGCGCTTGTCCTCGGGGATACCGACACCGCTGTCCTCCACGATAAATCCGCTCGGTTCCAGGGTGAGTCGGATAAACCCCTGCTCGGTGTAGTGCAGGGCATTGCGCAGCAGGTTGCCCATCACCGCATGCAGGAAGGTGGTGTTATAGCGTGTATCCAGGGGATTGCCGGGCTGGTAGATCAGCTCCAGGCCTTTGTGCTCGATGGGCTCACGCCAGATGCCGAGCAGATCATCCGCCACCTGCGTCAGGCTGACCTGGGGCGACATCGCCGCGTCGTTGTGCTGGGCACGGGCCAGCATCAGGAAGGTCTGCACCAGTTCGCGCATTTCTTCGCAGGCCCGAGCAATGCGCAATACCTGGTTGCGCCCGCGCTGATCGATAGCGGGGTTTTCCAGCAGCAATTCACAGGAGCTGGCCAGTACCATCAACGGTGTGCGCAGTTCATGGCTCACGTCACTGGTAAACAGCTGTTCACGGGACAGCGCCTGGCGCAGCCGTCCCAGCGTGGCGTCGAACGCCACCGCCAACTCGCCCACTTCATCCGCCGCGTAATCCGGCGCCAAGGGCGGGGCCAGGCCGAGCAGTTGGTCGCGGTGACGCACTTGACGGGCCAGACGCACCACCGGCGCCATCACCTTGCGAGCGAGTACCCAACCAAGGAACACCGCCAGCGCCAGGCTGAGCACAAAGCCCACCAGCACCACGGCGAACAACACGCGCTCGCGCTCTTCGAAATCGCTTTGATCCTGCAACAGCACGTAGCGCCGCCCGTCGACCACTTCGACCATGGCGTGGTACGACAGCGCCTCGCGGAATACTTCATGGAAACCGGGCTCAAGGTGGCGCAGGTCCTTGGGCAACTCGAAGTCGCCGGGGCCGCCGCTGAAATAAAACAGCTGGTCTGGCTCGGGCCGGTGCCGCCAGTCCTCGACGGTGTCCATCAGCAGCAGGCGTTGCAAGTCGCCGCCCAAGCCGGCCGAGATCAACTTCTCTTCCACCAGGTGCACCGTCGCGACGATGCCCATGGCG
The DNA here is from genome assembly GCF_059133265.1 of Pseudomonas sp. FBCC-B1565. NCBI lineage: Bacteria > Pseudomonadati > Pseudomonadota > Gammaproteobacteria > Pseudomonadales > Pseudomonadaceae > Pseudomonas > Pseudomonas sp. FBCC-B1565. The sequence goes on along the minus strand of NZ_CP101438.1, from coordinate 1,261,536 downwards.
AAGGCCCCCGCCACCAACGCACTCATCAAGGCAAAGGCGATGATGATCCGTTGCGCAAGGCTTTGCTTAAACTCCATCACGACCCTCGGCCAGGCGATAGCCCACACCGTGTACCGTTTGCAGCAACGGCTTGGCGAACGGCTTATCGATCACTTGGCGCAATTGGTGAACGTGGCTGCGCAGGCTGTCGCTGTCCGGGCAGTCATCGCCCCACAGGGCTTCTTCGAGAATTTCTCGGCGCAGCACGTGCGGGCTCTTCTGCATCAACACCGCCAGCAGCTTCAGGCCGACCGGGTTGAGCTTGAGCAGGCGCCCTTCGCGGGTGACTTCCAGGGTATCGAGGTCGTAGCTCAGATCACCCACCTGCAGGGCGCGGCGACCGCCGCCCTGGGCACGGCGCAGCACGGCTTCGATGCGGGCGGCCAGTTCCGACAGGGCAAAGGGCTTGAGCAGGTAGTCATCGGCGCCGGACTTGAAGCCCTGTAGCCGATCGTCCAGTTGGTCGCGGGCGGTGAGCATGATCACCGGCGTATCGCGGCGGGCATCTTCACGCAGGCGCTTGCACAGGGTGTAGCCATCGATGCCGGGCAGCATGATGTCGAGCACGATCAGGTCGTAATGCTCGGTGGCGGCCAGGTGCAGGCCCGACAAACCGTCCTGCGCACAGTCCACGGTGTAGCCCTTGAGCCCCAGGTAATCGGCCAGGTTGGCCAGAATATCGCGGTTGTCTTCAACCAATAGAATTCGCATGGGCAGTGTCTCCGTACGCGGTAACGGCCGTGTTGGCTCGCGCAGCTTAAGGCCAAGTGTGGCTCAGGGATAGACCCGCAAGGGCCGTCGATAAAGGTTTTCAACCGATATTTTAGTTGAACGAGATTTTCACTATAGCTTCACAAACTGACTACAGTGTCAGGGCGAAGATCGCGCCCATCGATATAAGGAAGTTGGACATGGGGTTTCTCAAAACAGCGCCTATGCGCTATTTGCTGTTGGTCACCGGTGCCTGGCTGGTTGTGTTCCTGCTCACGCGCAGCGTGTTGCTCATTACTCACCTGGATGAAGTCGGTGGCAACCTGCTGCCGGTGTTTGGCGTGGGCCTGCTGTACGACCTCGGCTTTCTGGCCTACGCGGCCCTGCCACTGGGGCTGTATCTGCTGCTATGCCCACCCGCCCTCTGGCGCCGTCGCGGTCACCGCTGGTTCCTGCAGGCGGTGCTGACCGTCAGCCTGTTCGCCATGCTGTTCACCTCGGTCGCCGAGTGGTTGTTCTGGGATGAATTCGGCGTGCGCTTCAACTTTATCGCCGTCGATTACCTGGTGTACTCCGATGAGGTGTTGAACAACGTTCTGGAGTCCTACCCGATCGGCAAGTTGCTTAGCCTGCTGGCGATGCTCGCCGTTGTGTTGAGCCTGGCCCTGCGCAAACCGTTCAACGCCGCGATGAATGCACCGCTGCCGACAATGCGGGGTCGCCTGGTCAATGCCCTGGGCCTTTTGATCGTTGCCGGCCTCAGCCTGCAACTGATCAGCCAGGACAGCCCGCGCGCCCAAGGCGGCAACGCCTACAAAAACGAGCTGGCGAGCAATGGCCCGTATCAGTTTTTCGCCGCGTTCCGTAACAATGAACTGGACTACACCCAGTTCTATAAAAGCCTGCCCGCGGATGTCGTCGCCAAACAGTTGCGCGCCGAACTGAGTGAGCCCAATGCTCGCTTCATCGACAAGGACCCCTTGGATATCCGCCGCGCCATCGACAACCCCGGCACGCCGCGCACACCCAATATCGTGCTGGTGACCATCGAAAGCTTCAGCGCCAAATACATGGGCAGCAACGGCGACGAGCGCAACCTCACGCCCAACCTGGATGCGCTGCGCAAGCAGAGCCTGTACTTCAATAACTTCTATGCCACCGGCACCCGCACGGATCGGGGCCTGGAGGCCATCACCCTGGCGATCCCACCGACACCGGGCCGCTCGATCGTCAAACGCATCGGCCGCGAAAGTGGCTTCGCCAGCCTGGGCCAGCAACTCACCGCCATCGGCTATGACAGCGTGTTCGTCTATGGCGGGCGCGGTTACTTCGACAATATGAATGCGTTCTTCAGCGGCAACGGCTATCGGGTCGTCGACCAGAGCAGCGTGCCCGAATCGGAGATCTCATTCAAAAACGCCTGGGGCATGGCCGACGAAGACCTCTACAAACAAACCCTGAAGCTGGCCGATGCCGACTACGCCAAGCAGCAGCCGTTCCTGCTGCAACTGATGACCACCTCCAACCATCGCCCCTACACCTACCCGGATGGGCGCATCGATATCAAATCCGGCAACGGCCGCGACGGCGCGGTGAAGTACACCGACCACGCCATCGGCGAATTCCTGGAGGCGGCACGCCAGAAGCCGTGGTTCGATAACACGATCTTCGTGTTCGTCGCCGACCACACGGCCGGCAGCGCAGGCAAGGAAGACCTGCCCATCAGCAACTACCAGATTCCGCTGTTCATCTATGCGCCCAAACTGGTCGACGCCCGGGAAACCGCGCAACTGGCCAGCCAGATCGACCTGGCGCCCACCTTGCTCGGCCTGCTCAACCTGAGCTACGAATCGACCTTCTTCGGCCGTAACCTGTTGCAAGACAATCCGCTACCACCGCGTGTGGTGGTCGGCAACTACCAGCACCTGGGGTTGTTTGACGGCAAAGACCTGGCGATCCTCAGCCCACGCCAGGGCCTGCGTCGCCACGATCAGGCCCTGGGTGAAAGCCAGGAGCTGCGGGTGGGCAGTGATGACCCGCTGATCCTGCGCGCCATCACCTACTACCAGGCCGCAAGCTATGGTTTCAAACAGCAGTTGCTGGGCTGGAAAGCACCGAAGGTTGCAGAACCTGCGATCAGCGCCCGCTGATCGCCACACGTGGGCCCTTGCCTCCTGCGGGGCAAGGGCGTAACACTTGCGCCCATTCTCCGGCGACGACGCCCTTTCATGTCCGACACCCTGCTGCTGATCGAAGATGACCGCCCACTGGCCGCCCTGACGGCGGAGTTCCTGCGCGCCGAAGGTTTCAGCGTGGCGGTGGAGCACCGTGGCGACCGGGCCGCCCAGCGTATTCTCGACGAAAAACCGGCGTTGTTGATCCTGGATGTGATGCTACCCGGCATCGACGGTTTTACCCTGTGCCGACAGATCCGCGAGCAGTACCCCGGCCTGATCCTGATGATGACGGCGCTGGACGAAAACGCCGAGCAATTGACGGGGTTCAACGTTGGTGCGGACGATTACGTGGTCAAGCCGGTCAACCCGCTGTTGTTGCTGGCGCGTATCCGCTCGCTGCTGCGTCGCCATCCCCAGGCGCCCCGTGCGTATTACCAGTGGGGCACATTCCGCTTGGACCTCAACAGCCATTTCGCCTGGCTCGACGAGGTGCCTTTGCAGTTCTCGGTGGCCGAGTTCGAGTTGCTTGCGATCTTTGCCCGCCACTGCGGGGTGTTGCTGACCCGGGAAAAACTCCTGCAAAGCCTGCGCGGCCTGGAGTACGACGGGCTCAATCGCTCGGTGGACATGCGCGTGTCACGCCTGCGCAAAAAGCTGATGAGCCTGGGGTGCCCGGTGACGATCCAGACCATCACCGCCCAGGGCTACCTGTTTGTCGAAACACCGCAAGAGGCCCGGCATGTTCTCTAGAGTGCGACCCTGGATGGCGATTCTCGCAGGCACCGGCTGGGGCGCGTTGACCCTGTATTTGCTGTGGCTGTGCGCCAATGCCTCGGTATTTGTCGGCGAATACAGCTTTTTGCGCTTGATGGCCGGGCCGGGCTATCTGGTGGCAGAGCAACTCAAGGCCCTGCCGGCCGACCAGCGTGAAGCCCGTATGGAGGTACTGCGCGCGCGCTTCCAGTACCCGATCCGCCTCGTCACCCTGGGCGAGGTCGAACTGCCGCCCGAAGCCCTGATCATGCTGCAACACCAGCAACCGGCACAGAGCAGCGATGAAGACATCACCTATTTCCCATTCGATGACAAAACGCTGATCCAATTCGGTCCGATGTGGGGAACCGCCGAGGTCAAGGACCTGCTGCAATTCCCGGTGTATGGGATCACCGCGTGCGTGGCCGGCCTGCCGCTGGTGCTGTGGATGTGGTTCGGTCTGCGCGCACGCCGCCAGCGTAGTGCCGACTTGCAAGCGCTCGATAGCTGCCTGGCTACCCTGGCCCGTACGCCCAATGCGATGCTGCCAGCCATGGGCAAGGAATGGGCGCCCGTGCTGCAGACCTTGCAGCAACATGCCCACGACATCAACGCCATGAGCGAACGTCACCGAGAGGTTTCCCAGGCCGTCTCCCATGAGTTGCGCACGCCGCTGGCACGCATGCGTTTTGCCTTGACCCTGCTGGGCAAAAGCGATGACCCGTCCACGCGCATACGCTTGCAGGAACGCCTGCAAACCGATGTGGAAGAGCTTGAAGCCCTGGTGCGCGCCAGCCTGGCCTTTGCCCGGATGGCCGGCGCGCCCGCCGACCTGCAGCATGAGCCCATCCCTATCCGTGACTGGTTGCATCAGGAGTTTGCCTTGCTCGACGGGCATCAGCGGCGCCTGAGCCTGGACACCGAGCCGGCGGACCTGCAATTGATCGGCGATCGCGCCTTGTTGCATCTGATCGTGCGCAACCTGTTGAGCAACGCCATCACCTACGCCCGCGACCAAGTCAGCGTCAGTGCAGCCCAACAGGATGACCAGCACCTGGTGCTGCATGTGGACGACGACGGCCCGGGCATACTCGCTGAAAACCGCGAAAAGATATTCGAGCCGTTTGTACGATTGGCCATGGGTGGCGATGAACCCGGCGGCTTCGGCCTTGGGCTGGCACTGGCCAGGCGCGCCACCCAATGGCATCGCGGTGAGCTGTCTGTGGCGCGCAGCCCGTTGGGCGGGGCACGCCTGACCCTGATCCTGCCACTGCGCCCCCAGTAACCTTCGTGTTACAGCCTGTGACAGTGAACCGCTGGCATTCTCCGTAATCTCGCCACCTGATCCAGGGTTGCCCCTGCGCCCTGGGTCCCCGTCCTTTGGACCCGGTTGGAGAGCCCGTTCATGCGTCCCCCAAAACAGCATTTACCCACGTTGATGCTATCGCTGTGTATCGTCGCCAGCGCGCTGCTGACCAGCCAAGCGGCTGCCGTGAGCCGCGCAGCGCCTGACTTCACTGGTTCGATCAAGTCGCCCGGCTACGACTCCCACACCCTTAAACTGCTGGGCGAGGTGACCATGTCCAGCCGCTGGCGGCGGCCCATACCCAGGCCACGCACTAAAGCCGCGACTCTGTCTGCCCAAGGGCCGCTCGGCCACACGTCTGCACCGTGGTCCTCTGCACGTGTGCCCTCGGCGCTTGCCAGAGGGATGACCTTCAAGAGGCTGTTGCGACGCGGCGGCATGGGCTGAACGCTCAACCAAGCATAAAAAAACCCCGCCTGCATCACTGCAGGCGGGGTTTTTTATGAGCCGGGTAAGGCTGGCTTACATCATGCCGCCCATGCCACCCATGCCGCCCATGTCTGGCATACCGCCGCCAGCTGCGCCTTCAGCCTTAGGCTTGTCGGCAATTGCAGCTTCGGTGGTCAGGATCAGACCGCCGATGGAAGCTGCAGCTTGCAGCGCGGAACGAGTCACCTTGGTTGGGTCCAGGATGCCCATTTCGATCATGTCGCCGTAGACGCCAGTCGCAGCGTTGTAACCGTAGTTACCTTTGCCGTTCTTGACTTCATTGACCACAACGCTTGGCTCGTCGCCGGAGTTGGCAGCGATCTGGCGCAGTGGCGCTTCAACAGCGCGACGCAGCACAGCGATACCGACGTTCTGGTCAGCGTTGTCGCCGGTCAAGTTGGTCAGGGCTTCCAGAGCACGGATCAGCGCAACGCCACCGCCAGGTACCACGCCTTCTTCAACGGCTGCACGGGTTGCGTGCAGGGCGTCTTCAACGCGGGCTTTCTTCTCTTTCATTTCAACTTCGGAACCGGCGCCAACCTTGATCACTGCAACGCCGCCAGACAGCTTGGCCAGACGCTCTTGCAGTTTTTCACGGTCGTAGTCCGAGGAAGTTTCGGCAACCTGGGCACGGATCTGAGTGATGCGCGCCTGGATGTCCTGCTCAACGCCAGCACCGTCAACGATGATGGTGGCTTCCTTGGAGATGGTCACGCGCTTGGCGCTACCCAGGTTTTCCAGGGTGGCGCTTTCCAGGCTCAGGCCGATTTCTTCGGAGATAACGGTACCGCCGGTCAGAACGGCGATGTCCTGCAGCATGGCCTTGCGACGGTCGCCGAAGCCTGGCGCCTTGACGGCTGCGACTTTAACGATGCCACGCATGTTGTTCACAACCAGCGTCGCCAGGGCTTCGCCTTCAACGTCTTCGGAAACGATCAGCAGTGGGCGGCCGGCTTTGGCAACGGCTTCCAGCACTGGCAGCATTTCGCGGATGTTGGAGATTTTCTTGTCGACCAGCAGGATCAGCGGGCTGTCCAGCTCGGCAACCATGGTTTCCGGCTTGTTGACGAAGTACGGAGACAGGTAGCCACGGTCGAACTGCATGCCTTCTACAACCGACAGTTCGTTTTCCAGGCCAGTGCCTTCTTCAACGGTGATCACGCCTTCTTTACCGACTTTTTCCATGGCTTCGGCAATGATGTCGCCGATGGAGCTGTCGGAGTTGGCGGAGATGGTGCCTACCTGAGCGATAGCCTTGGTGTCGGCGCATGGCTTGGACAGGTTTTTCAGCTCAGCAACGATGGCGATGGTCGCCTTGTCGATGCCGCGCTTGAGGTCCATCGGGTTCATGCCGGCAGCAACGGCCTTGTAGCCTTCGTTGACGATCGCCTGGGCCAGGACGGTAGCGGTGGTGGTGCCGTCGCCTGCGTCATCGTTGGCACGGGAGGCAACGTCTTTGACCAGCTGCGCGCCCATGTTTTCGAAACGGTCTTCCAGTTCGATTTCTTTGGCGACGGAAACGCCGTCCTTGGTGATGGTCGGAGCGCCGAAGCTCTTCTCGATGATCACGTTACGGCCTTTCGGGCCCAGGGTCGCTTTTACTGCGTCAGCCAGGATGTTGACACCGGTGAGCATTTTCTTGCGGGCGGAATCGCCAAATTTAACTTCTTTAGCAGCCATGATCGATAATCCTTAAATACTTTGGAGTAACGGGAAAATGAGCGGGGAAATTACGCTTCCAGTACGGCGAGAATCTCGTTCTCAGCCATGACCAGCAGGTCTTCGCCGTCGATTTTCACAGTGTTGCTGCCGGAGTAAGGGCCGAATACAACCTTGTCACCGACTTTAACGGCCAGAGCACGCACTTCACCGTTTTCCAGGGTCTTGCCTGGGCCAGCAGCGACGATCACACCGTGGTTGGCTTTTTCAGCAGCCGAACCTGGCAGAACGATCCCGCCAGCGGTTTTCTTTTCTTCTTCGCTGCGACGGATTACGACGCGGTCGTGCAGAGGACGAAGCTTGCTCATTGTCGATCTCTCCTAATTGTGTTTTTCATCGGCCGGTGTCTGTACCGGCGGGTTGTATTCCGGCTGTGCCGGTCGCGCCTCGCCAAGCAAGACGCGGAAGTCTGTCTGGTGTCGCCACCAGAAACCTTGCGGTGACCGTTACATAAGGGCGCATAAGCTTATTACAAGGGGCCGCGACGGAAATTTTTTGCAGGCGCCGACAGTTGAAAGCAACACGGCACCCGAAGGTGCCGTGCCAATGAAGCGGTTATTTGCTGTCGCGGTGTTCGAACTCGCCTTCGATCACATCCCCTTCACGCCCCAGCGGCTGGCGTGGAGCCGGTCCGCCACGGGGTTGCAGGTCGTCGGCAAAGGCTCGCTGGCGAATCGCCGCCTCTTCGGCGCGCTGGCGCATCTTGCCGGCCAGCAGCTTGCGGGTGAACGGCAGCAACATCACCAGACCCACCACATCGCTGATGAAGCCCGGCAGGATCAACAGGCCACCGGCCAGGGCCATCATCAGGCCTTCAAGCATGGTCTGTGCGGGCAGCTCGCCACGGTTCAGGCTTTCACGGGCACGCAGCGCCGTGGCCAGGCCGGCGACGCGCAGCACCAGCACGCCGAGCATCGAGCCGAGAATGATCAGCAACAGGGCCGGGAAAAACCCGATCGCGCTGCTGACTTGAACGAATACGAACAGCTCCAACACCGGGAACAGCAGAAAGAGCAATAAAAAAGGGCGCATCAAATGGTTCCTCAACGCAAGAATGCCTTGCCAGTCCACCTTAGATGACGTCGCCGTTTCGTGAATTCAAGCGTCAGCAGTGGCTTTTTTCGGCCAGGCCTCGGCATGGGCCAATGAAACCAGGGCTTCGCGTACTTGTGTCGGCGTGTTGCAAGGCTCCGCAAACGGCAACCAATATAAGGAATGGCCGATACGTAAGTGCATGCCTTCGCTGTCGATGCCGGCCAATTGAGCGGGCTCGGAAGTCGGCAAACCGCCGAGATCGACGTAATGGGCAATGGCCTTGGTGTGATCGCTGTTCATGTGTTCGATCATGCTGCGCTCGGCCTTGCCGGCGAACGGATTGGCCAGGTTCAACTGGTCGATCCAGTGAATCGCCCCAAAGCCACCGATGTAACGGTGGCGTACGGGCTTGAGTACCCAGAAGTCGAAGTCGTGGGCCTTGTGGTAGTTGGCGGAGTCCGGGAAGTAGCGGTAGTAACGCTCGGCCGCCGCCTCGATGGCCGCGCCCTCCTCCAGCTTTTCCGCTTCGGCCAGGTAGGTCAGGCGCCCGACGGCCTGCACGTCATCGGCCTCACGCTCACCGACCAGCAACGAACACTTGGGGTCTTTCTGCAGGTTATGGGTGTGCTGTGCGATGCGGCTGATCAGGATCAACGGGCGACCCTGCTCGTCGAGGCAATACGGTACGACCGAGCCGAAAGGGAAGCCAGGCATGGCTTTGGATAAAGTGGAGAGAGCCCCACGGTATTCCTTGAGCAACAGCTCTCGGGCGTTCTTGGCAACCTGTGCGCTCAACGTATGACTCCTCGGGTATTCAGCCGCCCATGGCATATGGGAATGGATCTCAACGCAAGGTAATCATATCCGCAAAGGTTGCCAAGCAGGTTTTGTGCGCCCGTGTTACCAGGCCACACCGAAACCAGCGGTGTAGCGGGTCTTGCTCAGGCTGCTCTCGGAGTCGCCGCTGATGATGTCGCGCTCGGCCTTGAGGTTGAGGGAGGCCCATTCGGTGACTTTGTAGCGCAGGCCCATTTCCGCATCCAGGGAGTAATCCACGGGCCCATCAATCGGCCGGCCCAGTTCACCATTGGTGAAGAACTCAACCGTCTTGCCCACCAGGTAGCGGTTGTAGTTCCACTTCATGGCCACCGAGTAGAAGTTGTCTTTGCCACCCTCGGCATATTCATAGTCAGTGCGGTTGACCAGCGAACCGAGGGAGAACGCGCCCAGTTCATCATCCCAGAACTGGTAGCCGGGGCCGGTGCCGACGGTGCGCTGGCGGGACAGGTCTTCGACCTTGTCGCGCTTGTAGGTCAAGCGTCCCTGCCAGAACCAATGCTCGGTGAGGAAACGGTCCAGGTCGTATTCCAGGGCCCAGTTGTCGGTGGTGGTGACATCGTCCTGGAACTCACGGTTGTATTCGCCCTGGCCGGTGTGGCGCCACTGGCCATGCCGCGCCGTGGTCTTGAAGTCGATGTCGTAGTCGTTGGTGTCTTTTTCGGCGCGCTTGTAGTCCAGCGCCAGGTCGACATTGCCCTTCCACACCAGGTCTTCGATCACCGGCTTGGGCTTGATGATCTGCTGGATGCTTGCCAAGTCCACCGTCTTGGGCGCCTCGCCGTTGGCCAGCACCACCTTGCCATCATCCGCTGCCTTCAGAGACTTGGCCTTCTCGCCGGTGTAGGCGTCCTGTTTGACCAATAATTCCTGGTCGCTCTCCAGGGTTTTCACCTGCTTCCAGTCCACGGGGATGGCACCGGCGTAGTCGGTCTGGATCAGCAATTTGCCGCCATCGAAGACTTTGATCTTGCCGGTCAGGCGGTCACCGTTCTTCAACCAGACGGTGTCGGCCAGCAAGGGCGTGGAGGCGCTGAAAACAGCAAGGCACAGCAGGGTTCTGGACAACATAAGCGGGTATGGGGCTCAAGGTTGGCGAAAAGGAGGCATTATCGTGTTAGATAGCTAGGACTGACTCAAGTATCGGGGTCGAGTTCAATGCTCATCGCCATGTTTACAGACGTTTCTTACAAAAATGCCGACGATTTCAACGGATAGCCGCGCAATGAATCAACCAGCCGAGTCGCCGCAAAGCCCTGCCGAGATGCGCCGTACTGCGCTGTACCTGACCCTGGCACAAGTGCCACCAGGCTGCGTGGTGAGTTACGGCGAGCTGGCTCACCTGGCGGGCCTCGGCCGTGCTGCGCGCTGGGTGGGTCGTACGTTGAGCCAACTGCCTGAAGACACCAGGCTGCCGTGGCACCGTGTGCTGGGTGCCGGTGGTCGGATAAGTCTGCCGGTGGGCAGTGCTTCAGGCGACGAACAACGGGCGCGTTTGCGCGACGAAGGCGTCACGGTCCGCAACAATCGCGTGGATATTCAGCGCCATGGCTGGCGCCCGGTAGAGCACAGCGGTTAGAGTGCGCGCTTTGTTTCCGCAAATCTGAGGCAGACTCCAGCCCATGCCCCGTAAAACCTGGCGCGCCGCGCTCGCTGCCTATGCCAGCCCTTCGACGTTAGTCCTGTTGTTGCTCGGCTTTGCCGCCGGTCTGCCTTACATGTTGGTGTTCTCGACGCTTTCGGTGTGGTTGCGCGAAGCCGGTGTGGCGCGCGAGACCATCGGCTATGCGAGCCTGATCGGTTTGGCGTATGCCTTTAAATGGGTCTGGTCGCCGCTGCTCGACCAATGGCGCCTGCCACTGCTCGGTAAACTCGGACGCCGCCGTTCCTGGCTGGTGCTGGCCCAGTCGCTGGTGATCCTCGGATTGATCGGCATGGGTTTCTGCGACCCACAGAAACACTTGTCCTGGCTGATCGCTATCGCCGTCATCGTCGCCTTCGCCTCCGCCACCCAGGACATCGCGGTGGACGCCTACCGCCTGGAAATCGCCGACGACAGCCGCCAGGCCGCGCTGGCCGCCAGCTACATGTCCGGTTATCGCATCGCCGCCCTGCTGGCTACGGCAGGCGCACTGTTTTTTGCCGAAGGGTTCGGCTCCACCGGTTTCAACTACAAGCACTCGGCCTGGACCGGCACCTACGTGCTGTTCGGCGTACTGATGATTCCGGCGCTGCTGACCACGCTGTTCATGCGCGAACCTGATGTGCCACTGCGCACCCAGTTGCAGGCCGGGCGCTACAGCTTCGTACACCAACTGGCATCGGTGTTTGTGCTGATCGTGCTGCTGGTATCGGTACCGGCGATGTTTACCCAGTTGTTCAACACGGACTTCGGCAGCGTGATATTCCACGGCGTGAGCCTGTGGGACCTGCTGATGGAAGACCGCGCCTTCCTGCGCGCCATCCTCTATATAACCCTCACGTCGCTGTGCCTGTCGGCCATGGGTCGCCGGGGTCTAGCGCCGGTGCTGACACCGGTCAACGACTTCATCCTGCGTTACCGCTGGCAGGCATTGCTGTTGTTGGGGCTGATCGCCACCTACCGCATGTCCGACACCGTGATGGGCGTGATGGCCAACGTGTTCTACATCGACCAGGGCTTCACCAAGGACCAGATCGCCGGCGTCAGCAAGATCTTCGGCCTGATCATGACCCTGCTGGGTGCAGGTATGGGCGGCCTGCTGATTGTGCGCTTCGGTATCCTGCCGATCCTGTTCATCGGCGGCGTGGCGTCGGCTGGCACCAACCTGCTGTTCGTGATGCTCGCCGACATGGGCCCGGACCTGCAGATGCTGATCTTCACCATTTCCCTGGATAACTTCAGCTCAGGGCTGGCGACCTCAGCGTTCGTGGCGTACCTGTCGAGCCTGACCAACCTCAAGTTCTCCGCCACCCAATATGCCCTGCTCAGCTCGATCATGCTGTTGCTGCCGCGCCTTATCGGCGGGTATTCGGGGGTGATGGTGGAGAAGTTCGGGTATCACAATTTCTTCCTGATCACCTGCCTGCTGGGCGTGCCGACGCTGTTCCTGATCGCGTTGCACTGGTTCCAGGAAAATCGGCGGGCGCGGTTGAGTCCGCCGACCGAAGACTGACAATGAGGGAGGGGCTTGCCCCCGATAGCAGGTTGTCAGGCGCTTATGTGTTACTGATCCACCGCTATCGGGGGCAAGCCCCCTCCCACATACCCCTCTGCGTTCTGATGCCTGTACTCCAGCAGCCGGCGCCCGTACAATCCCAAGTCATTTCAAGTCCAAGCAACCGACAACGGCCTACCATGCGTACCAGTCAATATTTGCTCGCCACACAGAAAGAAACGCCTTCCGACGCGGTCGTGATCAGCCACCAGCTGATGCTGCGCGCCGGCATGATCCGCAAACTGGCCTCCGGCCTCTACACCTGGCTGCCCATGGGCTTGAAGGTGATGCGCAAGGTCGAAGCCATCGTTCGTGAAGAAATGAACGCCGCCGGCTCTCTGGAAGTGTTGATGCCGAGCACCCAACCGGCTGAACTGTGGCAGGAATCCGGGCGCTGGGAAGAGTACGGGCCTGAGTTGCTGCGCTTCAAGGATCGCCATGGCCGCGATTTCTGCGCCGGCCCGACCCACGAAGAAGTGATCACCGACCTGATGCGCAACGAGCTGAGCAGCTACAAGCAGCTGCCGCTGAACCTGTATCAGATCCAGACCAAGTTCCGTGACGAAATCCGCCCACGCTTCGGCTTGATGCGCGGCCGCGAATTCATCATGAAGGATGCCTATTCGTTCCACGCTGACCAAGCGTCCTTGCAGGTCACCTACGACCGTATGCACCAGGCCTACTGCAACGTGTTCACGCGCCTGGGCTTGAAGTTCCGCCCGGTTGAAGCCGACAACGGCTCCATCGGCGGCGCCGGCTCCCACGAATTCCACGTGCTGGCCGAGTCCGGCGAAGACGACATCGTGTTCAGCAACGGTTCCGACTACGCGGCGAACATCGAGAAAGCCGAAGCCGTGCCACGGGAAACTTCCCGTCCAGCCCCGGCCGAAGAGCTGCGTCTGGTGGACACGCCGGATACCAAGACCATCGCGGCCCTGGTGGAAAAATTCAATCTGCCGATTGAAAAGACCATCAAGACCCTGATCGTGCGTGCCGAGGAAGAAGGCAAGCTGATTGCCCTGGTGATCCGTGGCGATCACGAGCTCAACGAAATCAAGGCGGCCCAGCAACCTGGCGTGGCCAGCCCGCTGGTCATGGCCACCGACGCCGAACTGCGCGACGCCATTGGCGCCGGTGCCGGTTCGCTCGGCCCGCTGAACCTGCCGCTGCCGATCATCATCGACCGTTCGGTGGAGCTGATGAGCGACTTCGGGATCGGCGCCAACATCGACGACAAACACTACTTCGGCGTGAACTGGGAACGTGACCTGCCGGTGCCGACCGTGGCCGACCTGCGTAACGTGGTAGCTGGCGACCCAAGCCCGGACGGCAAGGGCACCCTGGAAATCAAGCGCGGGATCGAAGTCGGGCACATCTTCCAGCTGGGCAACAAGTACAGCAAGGCGATGAAGTGCGAAGTGCTGGGCGAGAACGGCAAGCCGATCACCCTGGACATGGGCTGCTACGGCATTGGCGTATCCCGCGTGGTTGCCGCTGCCATCGAGCAGAACAACGATGAGAAAGGCATCATCTGGAGTGACGCCCTGGCGCCGTTCCAGGTCGCCCTGGTGCCGCTGCGTTATGAAACCGAGCAAGTGCGCGAAGCCACCGACAAGCTGTATGCCGAATTGACGGCTGCTGGTTTTGAAGTGCTGCTGGATGACCGGGACAAGAAAACCAGCCCGGGCATCAAGTTCGCCGACATGGAACTGATTGGCATCCCGCACCGGATCGTGGTCAGTGACCGCGGCCTGGCGGATGGCAATCTGGAATACAAGAGCCGGACCGAAGCCGAAGCCCAACCGTTGCCGGTGGCTGACGTGCTGTCTTTCCTTCAGGCGCGTATTCGTCGCTGAAAACCAGATCAAGAGAAGTCATGTTCAAGCGAAACACCAGAGCCCTGGGGGGCGCCGCCTTGTGCGGCGCCCTGCTGGTCAGCGGCTGCGCCAACCAGATGTCGCAACGCAGTGAGCACGAAGAGCGAGTCGAGCGTAAGTTGCTCGACCACAGCCTGCAGATCGATGTAGGCGAGCCCAAAGTGCTGGAGCTGCCGCAACGCCGGGTTCGCATTCACGAGCAGAAGACCTTCGAGGTCACCGAGTTCGAAGTCACCCGTCGTTACGACCGCTATACCCCTTACCAACCCTGGCGCAAGCTCTACGAGATGCCCTTGGGTGCGGTTGCCCTGGTGGCGGGCGCGGGTGCCAACGTGGCGAATATCTTCGCCCTCGGCCACCTGCCGACCAGCATGACCCATGACTGGCTGACCTATGGCGTGGACGGCCTCAACCCGTTCATGAACGTGCAATCCCACGGCCGTGCACAACAGAACCTGGCGGGTATCGATGAAGTCCAGCGCGACAAGCGCGTGGAGTATTCGAGCCTGCCCTGGAGCGAGCGCCCGGTGCAGGTCACCGCCGGCAAGCAGACCCATGAGCTGACCACCGACCGCAACGGCGTCCTGCGCCTGAACCTGTTGGACAGCCCATTTGCCGAGCAGGACCTAAACCGCGTCACCACCTTGAAGATCAGCGTGGAAGATGGCCAGGACGATGTGCATTCGGACTCGACCCTGGCGATCAGCAACACCCTGCGCGGCAAGTTGCTCGAAGCCCACGGTTTGATCTACGACGATCTGGAAGACGATGAAGTCAGCCAGTGGGTGCACCGGGTCAAGCGCTTGTCGGAGCTGGGCCTGGAAGAAGAGGCCAGTGAGCTGGAGCAAAGCCTGATCGAACTGACGCGCAATGATCCCGAGTTGCAGCAAGAGTTTCTGCAGGCGCTGACCAAGGATGCGGGGCGGCTAGTCGCAGATCCCGGCGCACGCTGAGCCCCTCAAATTGTTGCCGGTCAAATGTGTTAGGGGGCAAGCCCCCTCCCACATTTGCTCCCGATTTTTACCAGGAAAATTCGAGCTGCTCGTTGCCATTGCTCAGGTCCAACAACCGCACACCAATCCCCAACAAGCGCACCGGCTTGCCTCCGCGGTTGAACGCCTGCGTCAGCAGCTGTTGATAACTCTCCAGATCCCGCCCTGCCCCAGCCTGTTCCAGTGTGGTCTGGGTAAAGTCATGAAACTTCACCTTCACGAACGGCTTGCCCGCCCTGTAACTGCTATCGATGCGCGCCATGCGCCCGGCCAGGGTTTCCATCAGTTCGGGAAGTTTGGCCAGGCAGCTTGAGAGGTCCGGCAGGTCCACGTCATAGGTATTTTCCACACTGATCGATTGTCGGCGACTGTCGTTCTGCACCACACGGTCATCAATCCCACGCGCCAGGCTCCACAGCCGCTCGCCAAAACTGCCGAATTCGCGCACCAGCGCCAGCTTGTTCCACTCGCGCAGTTGCAGGCAGTCTTCGATGCCCAGGCGTGCCAGTTTATCGGCCGTGACCTTGCCCACACCGTGCAACTTGCTGACCCGCAACTGTGAGACAAAGTCTTCGACCTGGTCCGGGGTAATCACAAACAGGCCGTTGGGTTTCTTCCAGTCGCTGGCGATCTTGGCCAGGAACTTGTTCGGCGCCACGCCTGCGGACACGGTGATGTGCAGTTGGTTGGAGACACGGCGACGAATGTCCTGGGCGATGCGCGTGGCGCTGCCGCCAAAGTGCGGGCTGTCGGACACATCCAGGTAAGCCTCATCCAGCGACAGCGGCTCGATCAGGTCGGTGTAGTCGCGAAAGATCGTCTGGATTTCCTTCGAGGCTTCCTTGTAGGCGTCCATGCGTGGCTTGACGATGGTCAGGTCCGGGCACAGCTTCAAGGCATGCCGCGACGACATGGCCGAGCGCACGCCATAGGCGCGCGCCTCGTAGTTGCAGGTGGCAATCACGCCGCGCCGGTCCGCCGAGCCGCCCACCGCCAGCGGTTTTTGCGCCAGGCTCGGGTCATCGCGCATCTCGATGGCGGCGTAGAAGCAATCACAGTCGACGTGGATGATTTTGCGCTGCGTCATATAAACGGGGTGTGTACCTACGGGTGGCCAGTATCGCACTCACACCTGTATATAGCACCAGTAGTTTGAATCTTCCGCTTAAGCGGTAGGAAAATTCCAGGATGAATTTATTTTCTCAATCGGATTTGACCTTCCGATAGAGCTGAAAGCCTCGGCCAGACTGGGCCCGCGGGGTATCAAGGGGCCTTTATGGAGAGCTAAGCGATTGAACCACAAGCGCTTTTCTTTAATTCACAGGTTGACACACCGGCGTTCCTCTGTAGAATGCCGACACACAGACGCGGGATGGAGCAGTCTGGTAGCTCGTCGGGCTCATAACCCGAAGGTCGTCGGTTCAAATCCGGCTCCCGCAACCAAACATCAAAAAAGGCTACTCGAAAGAGTGGCCTTTTTTGTGCGTGCCTGTTTTGTCCTGTACGAAAATTGTAAGACAAAAAAATCTTTGCCCTTCGCGCACTTACGGTGCATGGCCGACATTCAACGGCTAATTCACACTTATTTGACCCATCGGCTCATTAACGGTTGACACCTCGGCGCTGAACTGTAGAATGCCGCCCACAGACGCGGGATGGAGCAGTCTGGTAGCTCGTCGGGCTCATAACCCGAAGGTCGTCGGTTCAAATCCGGCTCCCGCAACCAAACATCAAAAAAGGCTACTCGAAAGAGTGGCCTTTTTTGTATCTGGTGAAAAAGTTCTTCTGAAACAATGGCATGGCATCTTTCATGAAACCGCACGCGGTTTGTAGAGTCCATCTCATTGCAAGCTATGCTCAATGCTCAAGCGCTGCCCTCTACGACCAATGGCCGCAGTCGCCGCCCCCGGCGATACGCGTTAATATTTGTAATTATTTTGTCCATAGGGATTGGTAACTTGGCTGGATACCTCCATCCTGTCGCGCACAATCCACGAGGTGATTGATGCGCGCCAACTCGTCTGAACCACAAGACACCGTCACAGCAGAACAACCGATCACACCCACCCGCTTGCGCTGGCTGGATCTGGTGAGCAAGTACCGGCAACCTATCGGGCTGGCCGTCACCTTATTGCTGTTTGCCATTGCCCTGATCGCCTGCCGCCACCTGCTGCTGGAGCTGGACCTCTACGCCCTCCACGACTCGATCCTGGAAGTGCCCAAGCCGGCCCTGCTCGGTGCGTTTGCCGCAGCCGTTGCCGGTTTTGTCATTCTATTAGGCTATGAATTCTCCGGCGCCCGCTATGCCGGCGTAAACCTGCCCGCCAAGACCCTGGCCCTTGGCGGCTTTACCGCATTCGCCATCGGCAATGCCATTGGCCTGTCGATGCTTTCCGGCGGATCGGTACGCTACCGTTTATATGCACGCCATGGCATCGGTGCATCCGAAGTCGCCCATATGACCGTGTTCGCCAGCCTGGCGCTGGGCACTGCCCTGCCGCCACTGGCTGCATTGGCAACACTGAGCAACCTGCCCGCCGCATCGACCTACCTGCATTTACCGCAAGCGGTGCTGGGCGGTATTGCCGGCGCGGTGCTGCTGTTGTCGGCGGTGTTGTGCATCGGCATTTATCGCCGTCGCCTGCCGGAGCAACCCTACCCGGACAACCTGTTGGTCAAAGCCGGCCGCCGCACCTTGCGCCTGCCGGGCCGTCGCCTGACCTTCCTGCAACTGATCATTACCGCACTGGACGTTGCCGCCGCCGCTACCGTCCTTTATATGCTGTTGCCCGAGGCTCCGCCCTTCGGCCCCTTCCTGCTCGTGTACCTGCTGGCGCTGGCCGCCGGTGTACTCAGCCATGTACCGGGCGGTGTGGGTGTATTCGAAGCGATCCTGCTGGCAGCCTTCGCCGACAAACTGGGCGCCGCGCCACTGGCCGCCGCCCTGCTGCTGTACCGCATGATCTACGTGGTGCTGCCCCTGCTGATCGCCTGCGTGTTCCTGCTGGTCAACGAAGCGCAGCGCCTGTTCCAGACCCAGCAAAGCCTGCGGGTCGCCTCGGGGCTGGCGGCGCCAGTACTGGCCGTCCTGGTTTTTCTGTCCGGCGTGGTCCTGCTGTTCTCTGGCGCCACGCCCGAAATCGACTCGCGCCTGGAAAACATCGGCTTCCTGATTCCCCACCGCCTGATTGACGCCTCGCACTTTGGCGCCAGCCTGATCGGCGTGTTGTGCCTGCTGCTGGCCCAAGGCCTGCGTCGACGCCTGTCCGCCGCCTGGATGCTGACCATGGTGCTCTTGCTGGCGGGCGCCCTGCTCTCGCTGCTCAAAGGCTTCGACTGGGAAGAAGCCAGCCTGATGACCATGACCGCGATCCTGCTGGCGATCTTCCGACGCTCGTTCTATCGCGCCAGCCGCCTTACCGAGCTGCCGTTCTCGCCGCTGTACCTGGTGGCCAGTGTCTGCGTGCTCGGGGCGTCGATCTGGCTGTTGCTGTTCGCCTATCAGGACGTACCGTACAGCCACCAGCTGTGGTGGCAGTTCACCCTGGACGCCAACGCCCCCCGTGGCCTGCGCTCGTTGCTCGGCGCTGCCGTGTTGCTGGTGATCGTGTCGCTGACCTGGCTGCTGCGTACCGCGCGCCCGGTGATCCATTTGCCGACACCCGATGAACTGGAGCGCGCCAGCAAAATCCTGATGGCCTCTTCACAGCCCGACGGCGGCCTGTCGCTCACCGGCGACAAGGCTCTGCTGTTCCACCCCAACGACGAAGCCTTCCTGATGTACGCCCGTCGCGGACGCAGCCTGGTGGCCTTGTACGACCCGATCGGGCCAACCCAGCCACGGGCCGAGATGATCTGGCAATTTCGCGACCTGTGCGACATCCACCACGCCCGCCCGGTGTTCTACCAGGTGCGTGCGGAGAACCTGCCGTACTACATGGACATCGGCCTCACCGCGATCAAGCTGGGCGAAGAAGCCCGCGTCGACCTGAAACGCTTTGACCTGGAAGCCAAGGGCAAAGAGATGAAGGACCTGCGCTACACCTGGAACCGTGGCTCGCGGGACGGCCTGTCCCTGGAGATCTGCGAACCGGGCACCGCGCCGATGGACGAGCTCAAGGTGATCTCCGATGCCTGGCTGACCGGCAAGAACGTGCGGGAAAAGGGCTTTTCCCTGGGACGCTTCAGCGACGACTACCTCAAGCACTTCCGCATAGCGATCATTCGCTTCGAAGGGCGCCCGGTGGCCTTCGCCAACCTGCTCGAGACCTACAACCATGACCTGGCCAGTCTCGACCTGATGCGCGCCCACCCGGACGCGCCCAAGCTGACCATGGAATTCATGATGGTCGGCCTGATTCAACATTATAAGAGTCACGGCTACGCCCGCTTCAGCCTCGGCATGGTGCCGTTGTCGGGCCTGCAACCACGACGCGGCGCACCGCTGACCCAACGCCTGGGCTCGATGGTGTTCCGCCGTGGCGAGCAACTGTATAACTTCCAAGGTTTGCGCCGCTTCAAAGACAAGTTCCAGCCTGACTGGGAACCCCGTTACATGGCCGTGCCCGCAGGACTTGATCCGCTGGTGGCACTGGCCGATACCGCCGCCCTGATCGCGGGCGGCTTGACTGGATTGGTGAAACGCTGATGATTCGACGCTCCTGGCGGTATGTATTGGCCTTTGTAGTGCTGCTCGCCCTGTTCCTGGGTGGCGGCTATTGGTACTGGAACCGCCCTGCCCCACAACCGGTGCTGGAGCAACTGCCCCAGGCCGACGGTTCGGTCATGACCCGCGTGACCCCCAACGGCACGCCAAAAGCCCGCGTGGCCGTGGCCGTAATGGCCGATGAAACCCTGACCGACAGCCAGTTGATTGCCCTGAGCCAAGGCGGCAAGGCGCAGATTGTCCAGGTGGTCCTGCCCAAGGATGACTGCAAGCTGCAGGAACAAGCGCTGCAAGGCGCCCTGGCCCAGCTCAAGGGCCCGGCCACACTGGTCAGCGGCATCGGCCCTGGCGCTGCCCTCGCCTGGCGCTGGCTGGCCACCCAGAACGACGACAAGGCCAACGCCATCTCCGTCGGCTTCGCCCTGATGCAGGAAGGCTGCAAGGACCCACTGCCGAAGACAGCCGCCCACGGCAACTGGCTGGTGGCCTGGAACGACAACCCTGACGATGAAAGCGCCAGTTTCGTACGCGACACACCGCGCGCCACCACCAGCATCAGTGACTACGACATTCATTACCCGCAAGTGCTGAACAACGAGTTGCGCAAGCAACTGGTGGGCTCGGACAACGGCGGCCTGGCGATTCCGGTGGTTGAAGTACCGGCCGGCCAGGCCAAGGATACTGTCACCCTGTTCCTGTCCGGCGACGGCGGCTGGCGCGACCTCGACCGTGACGTGGCTGGCGAGATGGCCAAGATCGGCTACCCGGTGGTGGGCATCGACACGCTGCGCTACTACTGGCAGCACAAGACCCCGGAACAAAGCGCCAAGGACCTTACCGAGTTGATGCAGCACTACCGTCAGAAATGGGGCACCAAGCGCTTCGTACTGACCGGCTATTCGTTCGGTGCCGATGTACTGCCGGCCATCTACAACCGCCTGCCGGAGAACGAGCAGCAGCGTGTGGACGCAATCATCCTGCTGGCGTTTGCGCGTACGGGCAGCTTCGAGATTGAAGTGGAAGGTTGGCTGGGCAATGCCGGCAAAGAAGCCGCCACAGGCCCGGAAATGGCCAAGCTGCCGGCTGACAAAGTGGTGTGCATCTACGGCGCCGAAGAAGTCGACGAGAGTGGCTGCACGGACAAGACGGCTGTAGGTGAAGCCATCAAGCTGCCAGGTGGGCATCACTTCGATGAGAACTACCCGGCGCTGGCCAAGCGGTTGGTGGATATCATCGTCAAACACCAAACCAAAACCGAATAAGCCCGAGCCTTACACAAATCAAAATGTGGGAGGGGGTTTGCCCCCTCCCACATTGGTTTTGTGGTGTTGGTGAGATCTAACGCGGCTCGATGTGCGCAATCATCAACTGCACGGTTTCATTCCCGCGAAACTCGTTCACATCCAGCTTGTAGGCCAGCTCCACCCAGCGCACCGTCGGGTTCGGCCAGATCTCCCGGTCCACCCCAAACGCAATGCCATCGAGCTTCACCGAGCCGCATTCGCTCTTGAGCACGACCTTCAAGTGCCGCTCGCCCACCACGCGCTGCTCCACCAACTGAAACACGCCGTGGAACAACGGCTCCGGAAAGTGCTGCCCCCATGGCCCGGCATGTCGCAACGCGCGGGCCAGTTCCAAGTGAAACTCTTCCACCGCCAGTGTGCCGTCTGACAGCAGACGACCGGTCAGGTCTTCTTCGCGCAGTTGCCGACGCACTTCGGCATCGAAGGCTTCGGCAAACAGCGGAAAGTTTTCCTCGGGTAATGTCAGCCCGGCCGCCATGGCGTGACCGCCGTATTTGCTGATCAGGTTCGGATGCTGGCTGGCGACGACCGCCAAGGCATCACGGATATGAAAACCCTGCACGGAACGCCCAGAGCCCTTGAGCAAACCGTCGCCAGCATCGGCGAAGGCGATGGTCGGGCGGAAATAGCGCTCTTTCATGCGTGACGCCAGAATCCCGATCACACCTTGGTGCCATTCCGGGTCGAACAGGCACAAACCGTAGGGCATCGACTCCACCGGCAAGTCCTTGAGCTGGGCCAGGGCCTCGCGCTGCATGCCTTGCTCGATGGATTTGCGGTCCTGGTTCATGCCGTCCAGTTGCGCGGCCATTTCACGGGCAGCGGCCACGTCGGTGGTGAGCAGGCATTCGATGCCCAGGCTCATGTCATCCAGGCGTCCGGCGGCGTTCAGGCGCGGCCCGAGGATAAAGCCCAGGTCGGTGGAGGTGATACGTGCGGCGTCGCGCTTGGCCACTTCCAGAATCGCCTTGATCCCCGGCCGTGCGCGACCGGCGCGGATACGTTCCAGCCCCTGATGCACCAGGATGCGGTTGTTGGCGTCCAGGGGCACCACGTCGGCGACGCTGCCCAGGGCGACCAGGTCGAGCAACTCGCCGATGTTTGGCTGTGGCTTGTTCTCGTACCAGCCCAAACTGCGCAGGCGCGCACGCAAGGCCATCAGCACGTAGAAGATCACGCCCACGCCAGCCAGCGCCTTGCTCGGGAATTCACAGCCCGGCTGGTTCGGGTTGACGATGGCATCCGCCGCCGGCAACTCGTCGCCGGGCAAGTGGTGGTCGGTCACCAGCACCTGCAACCCCGCCGCTTTCGCCGCTGCCACGCCTTCGACGCTGGAGATGCCATTGTCCACGGTAATGAGCAACTGCGGCTCGCGCTGCAAGGCAACGGCGACGATTTCCGGGGTCAGGCCGTAGCCGTATTCGAAACGGTTGGGCACCAGGTAATCGACATGGGCCGCGCCGAGCAAGCGCAGGCCCAAGGTGCCCACGGTGCTGGCGGTGGCGCCATCGGCGTCGAAGTCACCGACGATGAGGATGCGTTGGCGTTGCTCCAATGCTGTCACCAGCAGGTCGACCGCCGCGTCGATGCCCTTGAGCTGCTGGTAGGGAATCAACCGCGCCAGGCTTTTATCCAGTTCGGCCTCGGACTGTACCCCGCGCGCGGCGTAAAGACGGGTCAACAGCGGCGGCAATTCACCAAGAAACGGCAGGACGGCGGGCAACGGGCGGGGATCGATACGCATGGGGTGACGGATACTTCTCTTCTGATACGGAAATAAAACAGGTGACCGGCGGCGATCCAATCAACCGCGTTCGCCAACCAGCCACTGCAACTGCACTTCATGCTGGCCGCGGTCGTCGGTGACGAAGATCGTGCCTTCGCTGATCATCACATCCCACTTGATAACACGCGGCATGTCCTTGGCCAGGGTCTCAAGGACTTCCTGCGGCACGGCGGCGATGTGTACGTTTTTCAGGTTGTTCGCCACCGGCACCACCTTGCCTTCCCACACACGCAGGCTGCCGTAGGCCAGCAGGCTGGTGCGTTCAGTGCGGCGCGAGCACCAGGTGAGGCGGTCCGCATCGGGCTGGCCGACTTCGATCCAGTGCAACACCCGGTCATCCAGGCTTTTTTCCCACAAGGCTGGCTCGTCTACATCTGATAGGCCACGTCCGAACGACAACTGCTCGTTGTACCAGAGGGCGTAGGCCAGCAGACGCACGGTCATGCGCTCTTCGGTTTCCGACGGGTGGCGGGCGATGGTCTGTTTGACGCTCTCGTACACCGAGCGATCGAGGTCGGTGAGGTTGAGTTCGAATTTGTAGGTCGTGGACGGCTGGGCCATGAACGGGCTTCTAGAGACAGGGAAAGGCGGCCAGTCTAACCGATGACGAGGCCAATCAACGAATCCAGCGCTGCCCTGGGCTGCTCGCCTATGTTAAAAGGCATCACACCACCGCCCTGCGCAGACAAGGATCCTCATGTCGTTCAATGCCAAACCACTTGCCGGCCTGAAAGTCATCGAACTCGGCACCCTGATCGCCGGCCCGTTCGCCTCACGTATCTGCGCGGAGTTCGGCGCCGAGGTGATCAAGGTCGAATCACCGGACGGCGGCGACCCGCTGCGAAAATGGCGCAAGTTGTACGAGGGCACTTCGCTGTGGTGGTTCGTGCAGGCGCGCAACAAGCAGTCACTGACGCTGAACCTCAAGCACCCGGACGGCCTGGCCATTCTCAAGAAGCTGTTGGCGGACGCCGACATCCTGATCGAGAACTTCCGCCCCGGCGTGCTGGAAAAGCTCGGCCTGAGTTGGGAGACCCTGCACGCGCTGAACCCCAAGTTGGTGATGGTGCGTCTCTCCGGCTTTGGCCAGACCGGGCCGATGAAAGACCAGCCAGGGTTCGGTGCGGTGGGTGAATCCATGGGCGGCCTGCGCTATATCACCGGTTTCGAAGATCGCCCGCCGGTGCGTACCGGCATTTCCATCGGCGACTCGATTGCCGCGTTGTGGGCGGTGATCGGCGCACTGATGGCGCTGCGTCATCGCGAGGTCAACGGTGGCCTGGGCCAGGTGGTGGATGTGGCGCTGTACGAAGCCATCTTCGCCATGATGGAAAGCATGATCCCGGAGTTCGACGTGTTTGGCTTTATTCGCGAGCGCACCGGCAACATCATGCCCGGCATCACGCCCTCCTCCATCCACACCAGCGCCGACGGCAAGCATGTGCAGATCGGCGCCAATGGCGATGCGATCTTCAAGCGCTTCATGTCGGCCATTGGTCGTGAGGACTTGGCCATCGATCCGGTACTGGCCAGCAATGACGGGCGCGACAGCCGCCGTGATGAACTGTACGGCGTGATTGATCGCTGGGTGAACTCACTGTCGCTGGATCAGGTGGTAGAAATTCTGAATAAAGCCGAAGTGCCCGCCAGCCGCATCTACAGCGCCGAGGACATGCTCGGCGACCCGCAATTCCTCGCCAGGGAAATGTTCCTCAAGGCCCAGCTTCCCGACGGCAAGGAATTCAAGATGCCGGGCATCGTGCCCAAGCTGTCGGACACGCCGGGCAGCTGTGAATGGGTGGGGCCGCAACTGGGTGAACATAACAGCGTAGTGCTCGCTGGCCTGGGCTACGACGCGGCCGCCATTGTGCGCTTGCGCGAGGAAGGCGCGATCTGATGTCCCATTCCGCCAGGCTTTGGCACCAGATGCCCTGTGCCAGATGACTTGCCTGACAAATCGCAGGCAAAAAGAAACCCCAAAGCGTGGGGAGACACTTTGGGGTTAAACGTGGCCTACAAAGACCAGTACAGCAAGGCACAAACACCGGAGCACAATGTTTGCTCTTGCTGTTACAAAATCTGACCGGCCACGCTGTAGGAAGTTTCCACAGTTAAACAATTCTTCATGCGGCGGTGACGTTGCGAGTCTGGGCTGCGTTGCGCAAGGCTGCTATGACCGAGGGTTCCAGACGTCCTTCGGCAATTTTGATGTCACGCAGCAGGCAATCCACTACATCCACCAGCACGCGCTTGTCCATCAATTGGGCGCGGTCGACGTCACGCTCGACCACGATGGCGCCAGCAGGATTCTTAACGGTTACCAGGCACTCGTCCTGCACACCAGAGGTGGTCAGCGTAACCTGATAAGGGCTCAGTGCTTCTTCGAGCAATAGGCTGATACTTTCCATCTCGATCACCACTCAATAGTTCGGGAACAATCGTTTCAACGGGAGCTGCATCTATCCTAAGTGACTGTTTGTGACGTAGGAAAGTTCGCTTTATCGTCTTTATGGGGCCGTCAGGGGGTGACGGATTCCAGCATGCGCTTGCAACATGACAACGAAAAAACGGCCGCACATAAGTGCTTACGCAATGGGCGGCTTTTTTGGGGGTTCCGGGCGTTGAGGCCCAAGGTGAATCCTATACTCGGTGGGCGCTGATCACTTTGCCTTGCAGGCAGGAGCGCATGTCAAAAGGCCCTTATTGCGAAGGATAAATACGATGCTGGAACACGATAAAGAGCAAGCTGCGCTAGAGAAGATTCACGCCGACATATCACGCATTTATGCGGAGCAACGCAAACTCACTGCCGAGACACACAAGATAACCCGTGAGAATTTCTGGTATCCATTGGGTGTCGTCATGGTCATGTTTACGGCGTTCAGCACTGTCTTGGCTATCGTACAGAAACTACTCACGTAGCCGCGTATACCAAGCGGGGCCTGCCAGAAACGAAAAACGCCGCTGCCCCAGGAAGGGAAAGCGGCGTTTTTGTCTACGCGGTGTGCCTTACAACGGCTTACCCCGGTTGCCATGCTGGCTCACAAACGCCTGTACGGCCTTCAGGTCATTGGCCAACACCGTGCAACGCTCTTCACGCTCGAACAGGTCAGCCAGGTGCACCGGCAACTCCAGCGCCTTGCCAACACCGGCCTTCTCCACCGCTTCCGGGAATTTCACCGGATGGGCGGTGCCCAGGATGACCATCGGGATATCCAGGCTGCGACGGCAGTCGCGGGCGGCCTTCACGCCGATGGCGGTGTGCGGGTCGAGCAGCTCGCCGGTCTGGGCATAGACTTCAGCGATGGTTTCGCAGGTCTGCGCGTCGTCCACGGCCAGGGAGTCGAACAGCTTGCGGGTTTCGGTCCAGCGCTCTTCATCCACGCTGAAACCGCCGCCGCTCTTGAAGGTGTCCATCAAGCCGGCAATCGCCGCACCGTTGCGACCGTGCATGTCGAACAGCAGGCGTTCGAAGTTCGACGAGACCATGATGTCCATGGACGGCGACAGGGTCGCGTGCAGGGTCTCCTTGACGTACTGGTTGCCGCTCATGAAGCGGTGCAGGATGTCGTTGCGGTTGGTGGCGACGATCAATTGGTTGATCGGCAGGCCCATGTTGCGCGCCAGGTAACCGGCGAAGATATCGCCGAAGTTACCGGTCGGCACCGAGAACGACACCGAACGCGCCGGGCCGCCCAACTGCAGCGAGGCATGAAAGTAGTAGACGATCTGGGCCATGATCCGCGCCCAGTTGATCGAATTCACCGCCACCAGGCGTGTGCCCTTCAGGAAGCTCTGGTCAGCGAAGCTGTTCTTGACCATTTCCTGGCAGTCATCGAAGTTGCCTTCGATGGCGATGTTATGGATGTTCTCGCCGAAGATGGTAGTCATCTGGCGGCGCTGCACTTCCGACACACGCTTGTGCGGGTGCAGGATGAAGATGTCGACGTTTTCGCAGTGCTTGCAACCTTCGATGGCCGCCGAACCGGTATCACCGGAGGTGGCACCGATGATCACCACGCGCTCGCCGCGCTTCTGCAGCACGTAGTCCAGCAGACGCCCCAGCAACTGCAGGGCGAAGTCCTTGAAGGCCAGGGTCGGGCCGTGGAACAGCTCCAGCACCCACTCGTTACCATTCAGTTGGCGCAGCGGTGCGATGGCGTTGTGGGAAAACACACCGTAGGTTTCTTCCAGAATCTTTTTAAAGTCCGCATCCGGAATGCTGCCGGTGACGAACGGGCGCATCACCCGGAAGGCCAGTTCGTGGTACGGCAAGCCGGCCCAGGAAGCGATCTCTTCCTGGGTGAAGCGTGGCAGGTTTTCCGGCACGTACAGGCCGCCGTCCGTGGCAAGGCCTGCCAGCAGGACGTCTTCGAAATTCAGGGCCGGTGCCTGGCCGCGGGTACTGATATAACGCATGACTGGCTCCTCTAGAGCATTCTTGAACAAGGGCCGCCGAACTTGCGGGGCTCTTGCCGCAAAACCATTAGTTCAGGTGTTCGACGCGAATCCGTACCACCGGGCCGACCACGCCTTGCAGGGCTTCCAGGGCAGCGATGGCATCGTTGATGTGCTGCTCGAGCACGCGGTGGGTCAGCAGGATCATCGGCACCTGGCCGTTTTGCTCCTCGACTTCCTTCTGCATGATCGACTCGATGTTGATACCGCGCTCCGACAGGATGCTCGCCACTTGGGCCAACACGCCCGGGTGGTCCTGGGCCTGGATGCGCAAGTAATAGGCGCTTTCGCAGGCTTCGATCGGCAGGATCGGGTGAGCCGACAGCGAGTCCGGCTGGAACGCCAAGTGCGGCACACGGTTTTCCGGGTCACTGGTCATCGCACGCACCACGTCCACCAGGTCGGCGATCACCGACGAAGCGGTTGGCTCCATGCCGGCACCGGCGCCGTAGAACAATGTGGAACCGGCGGCGTCACCGTTGACCATCACCGCGTTCATCACGCCATTGACGTTGGCGATCAGGCGGTCGGCCGGGATCAGCGTCGGGTGCACTCGCAGCTCGATACCGGCCGGCGTGCTGCGCGCCACGCCCAGATGCTTGATGCGGTAGCCCAGGGCTTCGGCGTAGTTCACATCGGCCGTGGTCAGCTTGGTGATGCCTTCTGTGTAGGCTTTGTCGAACTGCAGCGGGATACCAAAGGCGATGGACGCCAGGATGGTCAGCTTGTGCGCGGCGTCGATACCTTCCACGTCGAAGGTCGGGTCGGCTTCGGCGTAACCCAGGGCCTGGGCCTCGGCGAGAACGTCTTCGAAGGTGCGGCCCTTCTCGCGCATTTCGGTGAGGATGAAGTTGCCGGTACCGTTGATGATGCCGGCCACCCAGTTGATGCGGTTGGCGGACAGGCCTTCACGGATCGCCTTGATCACAGGGATGCCACCGGCCACTGCGGCTTCGAATGCCACGATCACGCCCTTCTCACGCGCCTTGGCGAAGATCTCGTTGCCGTGCACGGCGATCAGCGCCTTGTTGGCAGTGACCACGTGCTTGCCGTTCTCGATGGCCTTGAGCACCAGTTCGCGGGCAACGGTGTAGCCACCCACCAGTTCGATCACGATATCGATTTCAGGGTTGGTGGCCACGGCGAAGACATCGTTGGTAATCGCAATACCGGTCGTTTCGAACTGAGGCTTTGGCGA
The DNA here is from genome assembly GCF_059133265.1 of Pseudomonas sp. FBCC-B1565. Taxonomy (NCBI): domain Bacteria; kingdom Pseudomonadati; phylum Pseudomonadota; class Gammaproteobacteria; order Pseudomonadales; family Pseudomonadaceae; genus Pseudomonas; species Pseudomonas sp. FBCC-B1565. The sequence continues at coordinate 1,232,992 of NZ_CP101438.1, read as the reverse complement.
ACGCGTGGCAATTTGCGCCACTTCAATCCCACGCCCTGCACGGCGGGAAATTTCTTCAGCGTTACGCTGAAGTACGTTGAAGGTGCCGCCACCGACGGTCCCTAACCCACAGATGCCTACTTTGACCGGTTTCACTGAAGAACTCCCCATGAAACGGCCGACGCGAGGTCGGCCGTGGAAAACAGCCGCACGACTGCGGCTTTCAATTAACGGCCTGTCGACTTATCCACAGGCCATGATCGTCAAAGGTTCGACGATGCTGGTTTATTTGGCACTCAGCGCCAGTTTCGCAACTTGTGGTGCCGGCTGGTAGCCCGGAATCACCTGGCCGTCAGCCAAAACGATGGCCGGTGTACCGTTGACGCCGATGGACTGGCCCAACGCGAACTGCTTGGAGACCGGGTTGGCGCATTTGGCGGCCTTGATTTCCTTGCCGTCGACCATCTTGTCCATGGCCGCTTTTTTGTCGGCCGAGCACCATACGGCTTGCAGCTGCTCGTCACCCGGCGAACCCAGGCCCTGGCGCGGGAACGCCACGTAGCGCACTTCCACACCCAGTTTGTTCAGCGCAGGCACTTCGGCGTGCAGCTTGTGGCAGTACGGGCAGGTGGTGTCGGTAAACACGGTGATGTGGGTCTTGGTCTCGCCGATGGCTGGGTAAACCACGGTTTCAGCCACCGGAATACCATTGATCAGCTTGGAAACACCCAGGCGTTCGGCTTTCTCGGTCAGGTTGACCGGCTTGCCGTCCTTCAACTGGAACAGGTAGCCCTGGACGATGTACTGGCCATCGGCACTGGCATACAGCACGCGGCTACCCTTGAGCTTGACTTCGTACAGGCCGGCCATCGGGCTGGCGCTGATGCTCTCGATCGGGGTGTCGAGCTGCAGGTTGGCCAGGCTTTTGCGGATGGTCTGCTCGGCGGCGTCATCGGCAAAGGCAAAGGTGGAAACCAACGCAATGGCTGCGGCGGCAATAATCTGGGTCAAGCGCATGGGAACTCCTGAAGGCAGATGCAGGGACGGGCAGTAACACTGCTTGGAAACACAGGTCTGGGTCGTCCCCTTTGCTAACCGGCAAAGCCTACCACAGTTGGGCCGCAGGGCAGCCCGTGGCCGGATAAATTGGACGTTTTCAGCCTCGCGGGTGGTGCTTGGCGTGCATATCCTGCAAACGCGCGCGGGCCACGTGGGTGTAGATCTGGGTGGTGGACAAATCGCTGTGGCCGAGCAGCATCTGCACCACACGCAAATCCGCACCGTGGTTGAGCAAATGCGTGGCGAATGCATGGCGCAGTGTGTGGGGCGACAGCGCCTTGCCGATCCCGGCGACCTTGGCCTGGTGCTTGATGCGGTGCCAGAAGGTCTGGCGAGTCATCTGCTCGCCACGCAAGCTGGGGAACAGCACATCACTGGGCCGTCCACCGAGCAGTTCGCTGCGGGCATCGCGCATATAGCGCTCGACCCACACAATCGCTTCCTCGCCCATCGGCACCAGCCGCTCCTTGCTGCCTTTGCCCATCACCCGCAACACGCCCTGGCGCAGATTGACTTGCTCCAGGGTCAGACTGATCAGCTCGGTCACCCGCAGGCCACAGGCGTAGAGCACTTCGAGCATGGCGCGGTCGCGCTGACCGATGGCCTCACTGAGGTCGGGGGCGGCGAGCAAGGCCTCCACGTCGGCTTCCGACAGGGATTTGGGCAACGGTCTGCCAAGTTGTGGCATATCGACTTGCAGGGTGGGGTCTAGGGCGATCAGCTTTTCCCGCAGCAGATAGCGATAAAAACCACGCACGCCGGAGAGGAATCTCGCGGTGGAACGTGGTTTGTAGTTCTGTTCCAGGCGCCAGGCCAGGTGGTCGAGGATCAGCTCACGGCCCGCGTTGATCAGTTCGAGGTTTTTCTCCTGCAACCAGCCGTTGAACAGCGCCAGATCGCTGCGGTAAGCCTGGCGCGTGTTGTCCGACAGGCCTTTTTCCAGCCAGAGGGCGTCGAGAAAACGGTCGATCAGGGGGTGGTCAATGGCAGGCATAGAGGCTCGAACAAAAAAGTGGGAGAGGCAGGTAGCATCCTATCTCGGACCTCAAATCGCAGGCACAAAAAAGCAGCCCGTAGGCTGCTTTTTTCTGCATCGGGAAGCTGGACTTAAGCCAGTTTTTCCTTGATGCGAGCTGCTTTACCGGACAGGTCACGCAGGTAGTACAGCTTGGCTTTACGTACGTCACCGCGACGCTTGACGGCCATGCTGTCGATTTGCGGGCTGTAGGTCTGGAAAGTACGCTCTACGCCAACACCGTTGGAGATTTTACGAACAGTGAAAGCACTGTTCACACCACGGTTACGCTTGGCGATTACCACGCCTTCGAACGCTTGCAGACGCGAACGGTCGCCTTCCTTCACTTTCACCTGAACGACAATGGTGTCGCCCGGGGCAAAGGTAGGGATCTCTTTGGTCATCTGCTCTGCTTCGAGTGCAAGGATGATTTTGTTAGTCATGCTGTGCTCCTAAGGTAAGTCAATGGACCTACCATCGATACGTTGTTAACTATCGTCCCGCGCGAGGATGTATTCCTCGAGCAGCTTCTTCTCTTCTCCAGAAAGCGAGCGGCTTTCCAGAAGATCGGCGCGTCGTTCATAGGTCCGACCAAGGGACTGCTGTAAACGCCAACGCCGGATGTGTGCGTGATTGCCACTTAGCAATACGTCGGGAACACGCTGATCCGCATACACCTCCGGTCGGGTGTAGTGCGGGCAATCCAGCAAACCATCCGTGAAGGAATCTTCCTCCGCGGAGTCCGCATGCCCTAAAGCTCCAGGCAGCAGTCGTGTAACCGCATCTATCAGGACCATCGCTGGCAGCTCGCCGCCAGACAGGACATAGTCCCCAATCGACCACTCTTCATCGACATGAGCTTCAATAAAACGCTCGTCAATGCCTTCATAGCGACCGGCAATCAGGATCAGTGCTTCCTCATTCGCCAGTTCGCGGACCCCAGCCTGTTTCAGCTGACGGCCTTGAGGGGACAGGTAAATCACCTTCGCCTTCTCCCCGGCAGCGACCTTGGCCTGAACCAACGCGTCTTCCAGGGGCTTGATCTTCATCACCATGCCCGGGCCACCGCCAAATGGGCGATCGTCCACAGTGTGATGTCGATCCGTCGTGTAGTCTCGCGGATTCCAACAGGTAAGCTGCAACAGCCCCTGTTTCACCGCCCGACTGGTGATGCCGTACTCGCTGATGGCGGAAAACATCTCGGGAAACAAACTGATCACTTCAATGCGCAAATTAGCCACGCTTAGAAGTCCGCGTCCCATTCCACCTTCATCTCGCCCGCTGCCAGGTCGACGGCCAACACGCATTGCTCGGTATAGGGCAACAGGCGTTCGCGATCATCCAGGCTGCCAGCGCAAGGCTTGACCACCATTACATCATTGGCGCCGGTTTCCAGAAGATGATCGATTTTCCCGAACAGTTGCCCGAGTTGATCAATAACCTTCAGACCTTCCAGCTGGTACCAGTAGTACTCGCCGTCGGTCAATTCAGGGAACAGGTTGCGCGGCACGCAGATCTCATAACCGGCCAGAAGACGAGCTTCTTCACGATCATCAAGACCCTTGAGCTTTGCGACCAGGAACTTGTCGCTCCCGCGTCCACTGACCAGCTCGACCTGTTTCACACTACCCTCGCGCTTGAGCGTCCAGGTTTTGTACTGCAACAGGTTTTCAGTCGGATCAGTAAAGGAATACACCTTCACTTCGCCGCGAACGCCATGAACCGAGTAAATCTTGCCGATAACGATCAAATCATCAGCAACAGCTGGCGTCGCGTTCATATTGCTCAGGCTGCGGCCTTAGCCGAGTCCTTCAACAGTTTTGCAACGCGCTCGGATGGCTGTGCACCCACGCTCAGCCAGTAGGCTACGCGCTCTTGGTTCACGGACAGACGAACTTCTTGACCACGAGCAACAGGGTTGAAGAAACCAACCTGTTCCTTGTGCGAACCGTCGCGCGGGTTGCGGCTGTCGGTTACGGTCAAGTGGTAAAACGGGCGCTTTTTGGAGCCGCCAAGGGCAAGACGGATTGTTAGCATGTGAACATCGTTCCTGTAGTCGGTGCTGCAAATCTAAATGCACAGCGGGCATAGGTGCCCGAAAGGCCGCATATTCTAAGGAATATCCGGACTTTTGCAAATGTCTTTTTCTGGCGCCTATCAGCGTGCCATTCAGATCTGCTATAGAGCCGTCGGTTAAAACGGCGAGTCAGCGCCCGCCAACGGCGGGTTTGCTGGAGATCCCACATCCCTGTGGGTCGGAGCAGGAGCTGGGCTCCCGCTCGAATTCTTTACATCTTGGGCATGCCACCGCCGGGCAACATACCGCCCATGCCGCGCATCATCTTGGCCATACCGCCCTTGGCGGAGAATTTCTTCATCATCTTCTGCATCTGCTTGTGTTGCTTGATCAAGCGACCGATGTCCTGCACCTGGGTGCCGGAACCCATGGCGATCCGACGCTTGCGCGAACCGCTGATCAGCTCAGGGTCGCGGCGCTCGGCCGGGGTCATGGAGTTGATGATGGCTTCCATCTGCTTGAACTGCTTCTCTGCCGCGCCCTGGGCATTGCCCATCTGCGCCAGGTTCACACCGCCGATGTTCGGCAGCTTGTCCATCAGGCCGCCGAGGCCGCCCATGTTCTTCATCTGTTGCAGCTGGTCGCGGAAGTCTTCGAGGTCGAAGCCCTTGCCCTTCTTCAGCTTTTTAGCAAGCTTGTCGGCCTTGTCTTTGTCGAGGGTAGCTTCGGCCTGCTCGATCAGGCTGAGCACGTCGCCCATGCCGAGGATGCGCGAGGCGATACGCTCGGGATGGAACGGTTCGAGCGCTTCGCTCTTCTCGCCCATACCGATGAACTTGATCGGCTTGCCGGTGATGGCACGTACCGACAGCGCGGCACCGCCACGGGCATCGCCGTCGACCTTGGTCAGGATCACGCCGGTCAGCGGCAGTGCGTCGCCGAAGGCCTTGGCGGTGTTGGCCGCGTCCTGGCCGGTCATGGCGTCGACCACGAACAGCGTCTCGACCGGGTTGATCGCGGCATGCAGCGCCTTGATCTCGCCCATCATCTCTTCGTCGATGTGCAGGCGACCGGCGGTATCGACGATGACCACGTCGATGAACTTGAGCTTGGCTTCTTTAATGGCAGCGTTGGCGATGTCGACTGGCTTCTGGCTCAGGTCGGACGGGAAGAAGGTCACGCCCACTTCGCCCGCGAGCATTTCCAGCTGCTTGATAGCGGCCGGACGGTACACGTCGGCCGACACCACCATCACGGACTTCTTCTTGCGCTCTTTAAGGAAGCGCGCCAGCTTGCCGGCGGTGGTGGTCTTACCCGCACCTTGCAGACCCGCCATCAAGACGACAGCCGGCGGCACCGCACTGAGGTTCAAGTCTTCGTTGGCCGCGCCCATCAGGCTTTCGAGTTCGGCCTGGACAATCTTCACGAACGCCTGGCCCGGGGTCAGGCTGCGGGACACTTCGGTGCCCACCGCGCGCTCTTTGACCGAGTTGACGAAGTCCTTCACCACCGGCAAGGCCACGTCGGCTTCCAGCAACGCCATGCGCACTTCACGCAGGGTGTCTTTAATATTGTCCTCGGTCAGCTTGGCCTTGCCGGTAACGTGGCGCAGCGTCTGCGAGAGACGGTCAGTCAGATTTTCAAACATGCGCGATCCTTTCAGGCCCTATTCATAGACCGAGGTAATGGCGGCCCAGGCTGTGGTAAATCGCTATTAAAAACAGCGCTCGGCGAGCCTGCGGCGTGGGCAGGTCGCGGATTATAGCGAAGACTGCGCCCATGCACACCCGCTGTCTGGCCCGGGAGTCTTTCGTGTTGCGCGGGGGTATGCCAAACTCAGCGCCTTTCGGGCTTGCCTAACAGGATTTATGCTCCCTTTGTCACCCAGTTTGCTACCCAGCCTCGCCGCCGCCATCTTGTACGCCGCTGCGACCGTCTATCAGGGCACTCGTCTGGCCCAGGGCACCAAGGCGGACAAACGCCTGTTGGTAGGCCTTGGTGTCCTCGCCTTGCTCGCCCATGCGGCCAGCCTGTTCACGCACTTGATGACGCCGGTCGGCCTGGCCCTGGACTTTTTCAGCGCCGCCAGCCTGATCGCGGCGGCCGTCATCGCGCTGACCCTGATGGCCTGTTACCGGATCCCGGTCGAAAACCTGCTGGTGCTGCTCTTCCCGCTGGGCATGCTGACTGTGCTGCTGGCGCAATTCGCGCCTACCGGTACGGTGCCGGTGATCGATGAAGAGCCGGGCATCCTCGCCCACATCCTGCTGTCGATCCTGGCCTATGGCATGTTCACCATCGCGGTGTTCCAGGCCCTGCTCCTGCTGCTGCAGGACCACCAGCTCAAGCACAAGCATCCGTCCGGGCTGATCAAGAACTTCCCGCCACTGCAAACCATGGAAAGCCTGCTGTTCGGTTTCCTGTGGGCCGGCTGGACCTTGCTCTCGCTGTCGCTGATCTCCGGCTGGCTGTTCTTCGAAAACCTGTTCGCCCAGCACCTGGTGCACAAGACCCTGCTGGCCTGCCTGGCCTGGATCGTGTTCAGCGTCCTGCTGTGGGGCCGCAACCGCCTCGGCTGGCGCGGGCACAAGGCGATCCGCTGGACCCTGGCCGGGTTCTGCCTGCTGATGCTGGCCTATTTCGGCAGCAAGCTGGTTCGCGAATACATCCTGCATATCTGACGGGCGGCGATCATGGACAACTTGCCCCTGGAGCCGATGCTCGCGGTAATCGCCCTGCTGGTGTTGTGGGCCGCGCTGTTCACCGCCATCGAGGCCGCCCAGCAACATTTGCTGGCCCTGCGCCCCGGTACACGCCAGGGTGACAAGGCGGCCACCCGCCTGAGCTTTCCGCGTAACAGCCTGATCCTGTGCAACAGCCTGTGTCGCGCCGCCGTGGTCATCCTGTGCACGCTGCTGGCCATATACGCCTGGGCGCAGAACGGGCCGTGGCTCGGCTGGCTGATCTCCTGCGCGATCCTGCTGATACTGGCCGACTACCTGCCCCGCGCCCTGGCCACCCGCTATCCGCAAGCGGTACTGGGCTTCGGCAATACGCTGCTGGGCGTGCCACTGAAAATCGTCTACCCCCTGGCCTGGCTGCTCAATGGTATTAGTCTGTTGCTGCTTCGCCCGTTCGCGCGCAAGACCGGCGTGGTGAAGAAGAGCGACGAACCGCTGCCTGACCATGATGACGAACCCGAGCCCGAGATCGCCGAAGGCCGTACCCCCGGCATGCCGGGCATCCATGCTCTGGACAACATCACCGTCAACGACATCCTGGTGCCCCGCAGCGAGGTGGACGGCATCAACCTGGATGACGACATCGAGGAAATCATCGAGCAACTGCGCACCTCCCAGCGTACGCGGCTGCCGGTGTTCCACAGCGACATCAACCAGGTCGAAGCCGTGCTCAACACGCGGCAGATCCAACACCTGCTGCCCGACGCCAGCCTGACCAAAGAGGCATTGCTCGCCGCCTGCCACGAGCCCTACTTCGTCCCGGAAAGCACCCCGCTGCAACTGCAACTGCTGAACTTCCACAAACAGCAGCGCCGCCTGGGCATGGTGGTGGATGAATACGGCGAAGTGCTGGGTATCGTGACCCTGGAAGACATTCTCGAAGAAATCGTCGGTGAATTCGAAAGCGAACAGAGTGCGGACAACCCGCATATCGAAGCGCAACCGGATGGCCGCTACATCATCGACGGCGCCGCCTCGATCCGCGAATTGAACAAGAGCCTGAACTGGCACCTGCCCAGCGACGGCCCCAAGACGCTCAACGGCCTGGTCACCGAGGCGCTGGAGACCATTCCGGATTGCGCGGTGTGCCTGAAAATAGGCCGCTACCGCCTGGAAATCCTCGAGACCGAGGACAACCGGGTGAGCAAGGTGCTGATCTGGCATACCAGCCGGATGCCGGTCGCCGCTTAATTCGTAATCAAATAATGTGGGAGGGGGCTTGCCCCCGATGGCCGAGTGTCAGTCACCGCATCAAGTGGCTATACACAGCTATCGGGGGCAAGCCCCCTCCCACATTTTGACTTGTTGTATGTTCAAACCCCTTCCTATAATCGGGACGGCTTACCAGAGCCCCGCCCGACCGCGTGCTACCCGCACTGAACGCGTCCAGGCGCCGCTGTACCGCGTCTGACCGGTGTTCGCTCCCATCCCGAGCCGCCCCGCGCGCTACCCTGATCCATGGGAGTTCGACCAATAATAATCCGCGTCCAAACGCGCAATGACCGTCAGGGATACCACCATGAGCACCACCTACAACGAGGCCGCGCCCGCCGCTGCCCCGACCAACTCGACCGCACGGGTCGCCACGGCGAGCATCGTCGGCACCGCCATCGAGTTCTACGACTTCTATATCTACGCCACGGCCGCTGCGCTGGTGATCGGCCCGGTGTTCTTCCCGCAGACTTCCGGCACCGCGCAGATGCTGGCGTCGTTCCTGACCTTCGGTATCGCCTTCATCGCCCGCCCACTGGGGTCGGCGCTGTTCGGTCACTTTGGCGACCGTATCGGGCGCAAATCGACCCTGGTGGCCTCGCTGCTGCTGATGGGCGTGTGCACCACGCTGATCGGTTTGTTGCCCGGTTATGACAGCATCGGGGCGTGGGCGCCGATCCTGTTGTGCGTACTGCGCTTCGGCCAGGGCCTGGGCCTTGGCGGTGAATGGGGCGGCGCAGCGCTGCTGGCGACCGAGAACGCTCCCAAAGGCAAACGCGCCTGGTTCGGCATGTTCCCGCAACTAGGGCCTTCAATCGGCTTCCTGGCGGCCAACGGTTTGTTCCTGATCCTGGCCATGAGCCTGAGTGACGAACAGTTCCGCAGTTGGGGCTGGCGCATCCCGTTCATCCTCAGCGCGGCGCTGGTGATGGTGGGCCTGTACGCACGATTGAAGCTGCACGAGACGCCGGTGTTCGCCAACGCCGTCGCCAAGCAAGCGCCGGTCAAAGTGCCGTTGGTGGAACTGTTCAGCCAGCATTGGCTGCCGGTGTTGCTAGGCGCTGCATCCATGGTGGTGTGCTATGCGTTGTTTTACATCACTACTGCGTTTTCCCTGAGTTATGGCGTTTCAACCCTGGGCTACAGCCGCGAAACCTTCCTCGGCCTGCTGTGCTTTGCGGTGCTGTTCATGGGGCTGGCGACGCCATTGGCAGCGTTGGCCAGTGATCGTTACGGACGCAAACCGGTGCTGATCGTCGGCGCGATCCTGGCGATTCTGTCGGGCTTTACCATGGAGCCATTGCTCACCCACGGTTCGACCTGGGCGGTGGCGCTGTTCCTGGCGCTGGAGCTGTTCCTGATGGGCGTGACGTTCGCCCCGATGGGCGCGCTGTTGCCGGAACTGTTCCCGACACGCGTGCGTTATACCGGCGCTTCGGCGGCGTATAACCTGGGGGGAATTGTGGGGGCATCCGCCGCACCGTTCTTCGCGACCAAACTGGTGGCGATGGGTGGGCTGAGTTATGTCGGTGGGTATGTGTCGGCGGCGGCGTTGCTCAGCTTGATTGCTGTGCTGTGCCTGAAAGAGACGCGGGATAATGATTTGAATCGCGTGGGCTGATAGACCGCTATCGGGGGCAAGCCCCCTCCCACATTTGAATGTATTCACAAATCTAACTCTGTGAACTGGATCAAGTGTGGGAGGGGGGCTTGCCCCCGATGCTTTTAGAGCTCTACCACCACTGCCTGGGAAGCACGGGTCGCCTTGGCCCGAGCCGCTTCAATCGACTCATCCCGCGCCAACGCCACACCCATGCGGCGCTGGCCATTCACTTCCGGTTTGCCGAACAGGCGCAGGGCGGTATCAGGCTCGCTCAACGCGGCGCCCAGGTTGGCGAACGCCGTCTGGGTCGACTGCCCTTCCACCAGGATCACCGCCGAGGCCGAAGGGCCGAACTGACGGATCAACGGGATCGGCAGGCCCAGGATCGCACGAGCATGCAGTGCGAACTGCGACAGGTCCTGGGAAATCAGGGTCACCAAACCGGTGTCATGCGGGCGTGGCGACACTTCGCTGAACCACACCTGATCACCCTTGATGAACAACTCCACGCCAAACAGGCCGCGGCCACCCAGGGCCTCGGTAACCGCCTTGGCAACGCGCTCGGATTCGGCCAGGGCAATCGGGCTCATGGCCTGTGGCTGCCAGGATTCCTGGTAGTCGCCCTTCTCCTGACGGTGGCCGACTGGCGCGCAGAAGGTGGTGCCGCCGATGTGGCGCACGGTCAGCAGGGTGATTTCGTAGTCGAAGTCGATAAAGCCTTCGATGATCACACGGCCTTTACCTGCACGGCCGCCTTCCTGGGCGTAGTCCCAGGCTTTCTGCACGTCATCGACGCTGCGCAGCAGGCTCTGGCCCTTGCCCGACGAACTCATCACCGGCTTGACCACGCACGGGAAGCCCAGGTCCTGCACAGCCTTGCTGTAGTCTTCGAAGGTATCGGCGAAGTGGTACGGCGAGGTCGGCAGGTCCAGCTCTTCGGCGGCCAGGCGGCGGATGCCTTCGCGGTTCATGGTCAGCGAGGTGGCGCGCGCGGTCGGGATTACGGTGAAGCCTTCGGCTTCCAATTCCACCAGGGTGGCGGTGGCGATGGCTTCGATTTCCGGCACGATAAAGTGCGGTTTTTCCGCCTCAATCACCGCACGCAGCGCGGCGCCGTCGAGCATGTTGATCACGTGGCTACGGTGCGCAACCTGCATGGCCGGCGCGTTGGCGTAGCGATCCACGGCAATCACTTCAACGCCCAGGCGCTGCAGTTCGATTACCACTTCCTTGCCCAGCTCACCGCAGCCACACAGCAAAACGCGGGTCGCGGTTGGCGACAATGGAGTTCCGATTCGGGTCATCTCAGGTCCTCAGGGGAGCGGATCATTGGGAGAAAGGCCGGCATTTTACATGAACTGCAGGAATTGGCCTCAGTTGGCGACGGCCCGCTTGCGGATACGCCAGGCCATGATCAGCCACACCACCGTGACCCCGGCGAACTTCGACACCAGCGCAGTTCCCGCCACCGCCGGGGTAAGCGCGCCGATCAGGCCGAAGAAGATAAAGGTGTCGAGGGGAATGCTCAGCGCCGAACTGATCCACAGGCGGTCGTGCAGCGGACGCTTGGTGATGCTGAACACCAGCCAGTCGATACACTCGGACACTGCGAAGGCCGTGGCGCTGGCGAGGGCGATGGCCGGGTCGGACGTGACGTACGACAGCACCAGCGCGGCCAGCATGGCGATGATTGCGCCATGGCCGAAGCGGGTTTGCACCATGTCGCGCAGGATAAAGACCAGGCCACCCCAGGCGGACCAGATGACATCCAGGTGCGGGGCGGTGGAGAAGGCGAAGTTGATCAGCACGACGCTGCTGATGTAGGCGATCAGGAAGAGCATGGGAGTGGACCTGTGAACAAGGGGCACAGGGTACTTCACATTTTGAAATATGTCGTCTGGGTGGACCCTATCGGGGGCAAGCCCCCTCCCACATTTTGACCGCATTCCTACAGATTAAACGCGGTCAACTGTGGGAGGGGGCTTGCCCCCGATAGCGATCGATCAGTTGCCCGAGCTCTCAGGCATCATCCACACCAACCCACTCGCCAGCGCCCGCTCATGACACAGCCCCAGCACCACCCGGCGCTCGGCATTATCCATGCGGCTCCAGCGCGTAATCTCATCCACCGTACGCTGGCAGCCTGTGCAGATATCGTCATCGTCCAGCGCGCAAATACTCACGCAAGGCGACACAACAGGACGTTCAATCGGGTTCATTCTTCCTGCTCGACCAGGTCCCGCGCATAACGCTGCGAGTTATGCACATAGTGCGCGGCGCTGGCTTCGAGCATGCGTTTCTGCGCGTCGGTCAGTTCACGCACCACCTTGCCCGGCGAGCCCATTACCAGCGAACCATCGGGAATTTCCTTGCCTTCACCGATCAGCGAATTGGCGCCGATGATGCAGTGCTTGCCGATCTTGGCGCCGTTGAGGATCACCGCATTGATGCCGATCAGGCTGTAATCGTCCACCGTGCAACCGTGCAACATGGCGTTATGGCCGATGGTCACGCCGGTGCCCAGCGTCAGCGGGTAGCCCATGTCGGTGTGCATCACGCTGCCGTCCTGCACGTTACTGTTCTTGCCGATCAGGATCAGTTCGTTGTCGCCACGCAACACCGCGTTGAACCACACGTTGGCGCCCTCCTCCAGCTTGACCTTGCCCACCAGGGTGGCATTCGGCGCTACCCAGCTGTGTGGATGAGTCTCGACGCGGGCGTCGCCCAGGCGGTATTTCATGGTTTTTCCTCACGGCGTTGCCATTCAAACGATGGCTTAGATATTGATGAAACTCTTGGGCGGTTGATGCAGGCTGATCTTGGCGTCGTCATAGAGCAGATTGATCAGCTCGACGATCATGATCGCCGTCAGCCCCCAGATCTTGTATTCGCCAAACCGATAGCTGGGCACGTACCAACTGCGGCCCTGGTAATCGATCCGGTGGGTATGTTCGCGTGGGTCCTGTCGGAAGAAGTCCAAGGGCACGCTGAAAACCGCGGCAATCTCCGCATCGTTGGCCAGGTATTCGACGTAATCAGGGATCACGCCGACATACGGCGTGACCCGAATGCCATGCAGGGAGATCAAGGGGCTCAGCGGGCCGATGACTTCGACCAGGCCGGGTGGCAGGCCGATCTCTTCTTCCGCTTCACGTAGCGCGGTGAAGATCAGGTCCGGGTCTTCGGGGTCGCGGCGTCCACCGGGAAAGGCCACTTCGCCACCATGGGTCGACAGGCCGCTGGCGCGCAGGGTCAGGATCAGCTCAGGTTCGTCACTGCGGGTAATCGGCACCAGCACCGCGGCCTCGGGGAAACGCCCGTCGGCTTCAAGCAGGTGGGGGGTGTGGTTGCTTACCCGTCGAAGTAGCTCGTCCAGCATGAGTCATCTCGGTCTGTTGGCTACCTTGCATCATGCACCAAAGCGTACGGGCGCCCAACCCCAAAACCCGCCCGGTGTCGCTAAACGACAACTTGCAGCGCCCTGCCCGTCACGCCAAGATAGACGCACTTTCCAGGAACCCCAGCATGAATTTCTGCAGCCAGTGTGGCAAACCGGTTACCCAACGCATCCCCGAAGGCGATGGCCGCCTGCGCTTTGTGTGTGATCACTGCTCGACCATCCACTACCAGAACCCCAATATCGTTGCTGGCACAGTGCCGGTGTGGGGCGACAAAGTGCTGCTGTGCCGCCGCGCCATCGAGCCGCGCCTGGGTTACTGGACCCTGCCCGCCGGTTTCATGGAGAACGGCGAGACGGTCGAACAGGCAGCCGCTCGCGAAACCCTGGAAGAAGCCTGCGCCCGCGTGCACAACCTGAGCATCTACACGCTGATCGACGTGCCGCATATCAACCAGGTGCATATCTTCTACCGTGCCGACCTGGTGGACCTGGACTACGCCGCAGGCCCCGAAAGCCTTGAAGTGCAGCTATTCGACGAAGCCGACATCCCTTGGTCAGAGCTGGCGTTCCGCACGGTCGGGCGTACCCTCGAATACTATTTCGCTGACCGTCGGCAGCAGGCCTTCCCGGTGCGCAGCGAGGCCGTAGAGCCGCGGGTGTTGCCCGCTCCATGACCAGGGATACCGTTTTAATGCGTTGGCTGCTTGCGCTTATCTGCCTGTCGTTCGCGACCCTGTCATCAGCCTCGACCGTGGAAACCCTGGGCGGCAAGACCGTCGAAAAGGTCCTGGTGCTCAAGTCCGCCCATCAGTTGCAGTTGATCAACGACGGCAAGCCGCTCAAGACCTACCGCATTTCCCTGGGCAAGAACCCCAAGGGCCACAAGCTGATCGAGGGTGACCGCCGCACGCCAGAGGGGCTCTACTGGATCGACTGGCGCAAGACCAGCGACCGCTTCAACCTGGCCATGCACATCTCCTACCCGAATATCAGCGACGCCGCCCGCGCCCGCCGCGAAGGCGTGAAACCCGGCAGCATGATCATGATCCACGGCACCCCCGATACCGAGGAATACCCGGAGCAGTGGTTCCACACCCTGGACTGGACCGACGGCTGCATCGGCATGCGCAACGTGGATATGCGTGAAGTCTGGAACCTGGTCAAGGACGGCACACTGATCGAGATTCGTCCGTAATCTCGTACCGTTCGTAAAATAATTCAAAAAAAATTCCCATCCCAGCCTGCGCCCGCCGGTGAATACCAGTTCATCCCCGCGGGCTGCGCCGTTCTGCGCGCGATAAAGACCTCTCTAATACCACTTGATACCAGGCCCCATTGCAGGGCCCTTAAATCAATGAACGCACTGTTTTCGCTGCATTGACATGGTATTTAAGTGGTATTAATTTCCGGCCAATACCGGGCGACAACACTCCAATAACCGCATCGGAAACCTGACAGATGAATCCCATCCTGGCCCTGCGCCCCGACGACAAACAATCCACGCCGCTGTACCTGCAATTGGCGCGCAAACTGGAAGCAGCGATCCATGCCGGCCAGTGGACGTCCGAACAAGCCCTGCCATCGGAACGCGTACTCAGCGAGCAACTGAGCATTTCGCGAGTCACCGCTCGCAAGGCGCTGGAAGTGTTGTTTGCCCAAGGGCTGATCCGCCGCAACCAAGGCTCCGGCACTTACATTTCGCCACGCCTGGAGCAGCCGCTGTCGCGCCTGTCGGGGTTCAGCGAGATGCTGCGACTCAAGGGTTTTGTGCCCAGCTCCCAATGGCTGGAGCGTGAACTGACCCAGCCGACCCACGAAGAGATGATCCGCCTGGGCCTGTCGCCCGCCGACAAAGTGGCACGCCTCAAGCGCTTGCGTAAGGCGGACGACACGGTGATGGCGATTGAAATGAGCACCCTGCCCGCCTTGGTGCTGCCGCAGCCCCAAGCCATCGGTCATTCGCTGTACGAATACCTGGAAGGCATCGGCAAACCGGTGGTGCGTGCCCTGCAGCATATCCAGGCGATCAACGCCTCCGACGAGTTCGCCAAGCTGGTCGGCATCGCCCCCGGTACCGCCATGCTGCTGATGACCCGGGTCGGCTACACCGCCGACAACACGCCGATTGAAATCACCGACACCTACTGCCGCAACGACTACTACGACTTCGTCGCAGAGCTGCGCCGCCATGACTATTCCGCTGAACTGCGAATTTAGAGAACTGCCCATGTCCGAAGACAACATCCTCACGCCCAACGGCTGGATTCGCGGCCGCCTGGTGCACGAGCTCGGCAAGGTGGTCGCCATCGAAGGCGACCCCTGCGACCCGGCTGACAACGACCGGCCCTACCTGCTGCCAGGTTTTATCGACCTGCACGTCCACGGCGGTGGTGGCAAAGACATCATGCAAGGCGTTGAAGCCTTCGAGACCATCACCCGCACCCATGTGCGTTTTGGTACGACTTCTCTACTGGCTACGACCATGACGGCGCCGGTAGATGAAATCTCCAGCGTACTCGGCCAGCTCGGCACCTTCTGCGAACAGCGTCCGACGGGCAGCGCCCGCGTACTGGGTGTGCACCTGGAAGGGCCCTACATCAATCCGGGAAAACTCGGCGCCCAACCCAACTTCGCCCACACCGCATTGATGGCCGAAGTGGAAGCCTACCTGCGCCTGGCGCCGATCCGTGTAATCACCATCGCCCCGGAAATCGCCGGCCACGATGCCCTGATCCGCGCCCTCAGTGAACGCGGCGTGCGCATGCAGATCGGCCACACCCTGGGCAGCTACGAAGAAGGCGTCGCCGCCCTCGCTGCCGGCGCCACCAGCTTCACCCATTTGTACAACGCCATGAGCCCGCTGCATCACCGCGAGCCAGGCATCGTCGGCGCCGCGCTGGCCCACGCCAAGTACGCCGAATTGATCCCGGACCTGCTGCATGTGCACCCCGGCGCCATGCGCGTGGCTTTGCGCTCGATCCCGTGCCTGTACTGCGTCACCGACTCCACTGCCGCCGCCGGCATGCCCGATGGTGAATACAAGCTGGGCAGCCACACCGTGACCAAATGCCTGGGCGGCGTGCGCCTGGCCGACGGCACCCTGGCCGGCAGCACGCTGACCATGGACCAGGCGCTGCGCAACCTGGTGAAGATCGGCCTGCCCATCAGCGAAGCCTCACAACGCCTGTCGCAATTTCCTGCGGACTACCTGGGCCTGGAAGAACGCGGCCGCCTGCAACCCGGCAGCTTTGCCGACTGCGTACGCCTGGACCGCTCCCTGACACTCACCGACGTAATGGTCGAAGGAGAAACCATTGACTTCAAAAATGCTTGAAGAGGCCCTGGCCTCCTGCGACGCCGTGTCGGCGCAATTGCAACGCCTGGACCCGCTGCTGGAAGACGTCGCCGGGCGCCTGCGCCGTCAGCCACCGCAAGTGGCGATGACCATCGCCCGGGGCAGCTCCGACCACGCCGCCAGCTACTTCGCCTACCTGGCCATGCAACACGTGGGCATTCCAGTGGCGTCGCTGCCGATGTCGGTGGTGACCCTGCTGCAAGCCCCGTTGAAAGTCTGCGGCCAAGTGGCGTTCGGTTTCTCGCAGTCGGGGCAAAGCCCGGACCTGGTCAACAGCTTGCGCCTGCTGCGCAAACGCGGCGCCCTGAGCATTTCGCTGGTCAACGCCGAAGACTCGCCGCTGGAAGCCGCCTGTGAATTCCATGTGCCGCTGTGCGCCGGGACGGAGCAAAGCGTTGCCGCCACCAAAAGTTTTATCGCCACCCTGAGTGCCAGCGCGCTGCTGATCGGCCACTGGAACCAGGAAGCCGATTTGCTCCAAGCCTGTCGCGCCTTGCCGGACGAACTGCGTGCCGCCGCCAAGCAGGACTGGACGGTCGCCATCGACGCCCTGCGCGGCTGCCAGCAATTGATGGTGATCGGTCGCGGCGCCGGTTTTGCCATCGCCCAGGAAGCCGCGCTCAAGCTCAAGGAAACCTCGGCGATCCAGGCCGAAGCCTTCAGCAGTGCCGAAGTGCGCCACGGCCCGATGGCCTTGATTGGCGATAACTACCCCCTGCTGGTGTTCGCCCCGCGTGGCGCCGAGCAGGCTGGCCTGTTGAGCCTGGCCGCCGACATGCGCCAACGCGGTGCCCGCGTGTTGCTGGCCGCGCCGGACGATATCGCCGAGCGCGACCTGACCCTGAGCCGCGCCGAACACCCGAGTTTGGACCCGATCCTGGCCATCCAAAGCTTTTACGTCATGGCCGCTGGCCTGGCTGAAGCCCGGGGCATGGACCCGGACCAGCCGCGTCACCTGAGCAAAGTTACCCGCACTCACTGAGTCGCGTTTTCCTGATGAGTACCGTGCCCATGTCCAACAACAATAATGACCTGACCCTCAGCGCCCCCCTCAGCGGGCCGGTGCTGGCCTTGGGCAACGTTCCCGACGAAGTATTCGCCAGCGGCGCCATGGGCGACGGCATTGCCATCGACCCGTTGAACGATTGCCTGCATGCGCCATGTGACGGGGTGATCATCCACGTCGCCCGCACCGGGCATGCGCTGACGATCCGCGCTGACAACGGTGCCGAAGTGTTGATGCATGTGGGCATCGATACTGTGGAACTGAACGGCGAAGGCTTTGCCTTGCTGGTCAAGGACGGCACGCGGGTAAGCAAGGGCCAGGCATTGGTGCAGTTCGATCTGGACCGCATTGCGCGCCAGTGCAAAAGCCTGGTGAGCCTGATCATCCTGACCAATGGCGAGCGCTTCGAGTTGCGCTCGGTGGCGGCTAAAACGGTCAAGGTCGGCGAGCCGTTGTTGCAGATTGTCGCGCGTTTGGCCGCGTCGGTTTCGGCGTCTGTGGATAACTCGGCGGGTGAAGCCAGCGCCAGCGTACGCATCACCCATCGTGGTGGTTTGCATGCCCGCCCGGCGGCGTTGGTGCGCAAGGCTGCGCAGGGTTTCAGCAGTCAGGCCTCGCTGCACTTCGGCGATAAAACCGCCTCGTGTGACAGCCTGATCGGTTTGCTGGGCCTGGGGATTGGCGAAGGCGATGAGGTGCGTGTGAGCTGTCGCGGCAAGGATGCCGAGGCGGCGATGCAGGCGGTGGTCGCGGCCTTGTCAGCCGTGATCAACGAAGAACACCACGCCCCAGTCGTCGCCGCGCCCCGTCGGGTCAATACCGAGGTCGGTGTATTGCAAGGCGTGTGTGCCGCACCGGGCCTGGTCTGCGGGCCGCTGTTTCGCCTGACCGGTATCGAACTGCCGGCAGACACCGGCAAGCATGCGGCCGACGAGCAACTGCAACGCCTGGACGCTGCCCTGGAGCAGGTGCGCAGCGAAATCCGCAGCACCCTGGAGCACGCCCGCCAGCGCAGGAACGTTGAAGAAGAAGACATCTTCGCCGCCCACCTTGCCCTGCTGGAAGACCCGACCCTGCTGGACGCCGCCACCGCCGCCATCGAGCACGGCAGCGCCGCCACTCATGCCTGGCGCGATGCGATCCAGGCGCAATGCGCCGTGTTGCTGGCGTTGGGCAAACCGCTGTTTGCCGAACGCGCCAACGACCTGCGCGACCTGCAACAACGGGTACTGCGCGCACTGCTGGGCGAAGCCTGGCACTTCGAATTGCCCGCAGGGGCGATTGTCAGCGCTCACGAACTGACCCCGTCCGACCTGCTGCAACTGAGCGCGCAAAACGCCGCCGGCATCTGCATGGCCGAAGGCGGCGCCACTTCCCATGTGGCTATTTTGGCCCGTGGTAAAGGCTTGCCCTGTGTGGTCGCGCTGGGCGCCGAAGTACTCGACGTGCCCCAAGGCCAACGGGTGGTGCTGGACGCCGCCAACGGCCGCCTGGAACTAGCCCCCAACGACGCGCGCCATGCCGAAGTCCACCAGATTCGCGACGCGCAAAAACTGCGACGCCAGCAGCAACAAGCGCAGGCCCAACAACCGGCGCGTACCACCGATGGCGTGGGCATCGAAGTCGCGGCGAATGTCGCCTCCAGTGCCGAAGCCCAGGTGGCATTTGAAAACGGTGCCGATGGCGTCGGCCTGCTGCGCACCGAATTTCTTTTCGTCGACCGCCGCACCGCGCCGGATGAGCAGGAACAACGCCAGGCCTACCAGGCCGTGCTGGACGCCATGGGCGACAAGTCGGTGATCATCCGCACCATCGACGTAGGTGGCGACAAGCAGCTCGACTACCTGCCGCTGCCGGTCGAGGCCAACCCGGTGCTGGGTCTGCGCGGTATCCGCATGGCCCAGGTACGCCCGGAACTGCTCGACCAGCAACTGCGGGCGCTGCTGCAAGTCAGCCCGCTGGAACGCTGCCGCATCCTGCTGCCGATGGTCAGCGAAGTGGATGAACTGCTGCAGATCCGCCAACGCCTGGATGAGTTGTGCGCCGAGCTGGAACTGACCCAGCGCCCCGAACTGGGCGTGATGATCGAAGTGCCCGCCGCGGCATTGATGGCCGAGCAACTGGCCAGGCACGCGGACTTTTTATCCATCGGCACTAATGACCTGTCCCAGTACACCCTGGCCATGGACCGCGACCACGCCGGCCTCGCCGCCCGCGTCGATGCGCTGCACCCGGCGTTGCTGAGGCTGATCGCCCAGACCTGCGCCGGGGCAGCCAAACACGGGCGCTGGGTCGGCGTGTGCGGTGCCCTCGCTTCCGATCCGCTGGCCACGCCGGTACTGGTCGGCCTGGGTGTCAGCGAACTGTCGGTGAGCCCGCCGCAGATCGGAGAAATCAAGGACCGCGTCCGCCACCTGGACGCGGCGCAATGCCGGCAACTGAGCCAGGGCCTGCTCGACCTGAGCAGCGCCAAGGCCGTTCGCCAAGCCTGTCAACACCACTGGCCGCTGAGCTGATAACAACAACAAAAGGAGACTCGCCATGTACCAACATTTCATCGAAGGCCTGCAACGCCTGGGCCGTGCACTGATGCTGCCGATCGCGATCCTGCCGATCGCCGGCCTGCTGCTGCGCCTGGGCGACACCGATCTTTTGAACATCGCGGTGATGCACGACGCCGGGCAGGCGATCTTCGCCAACCTGGCGCTGATCTTTGCCATCGGCATTGCCGTGGGTTTTGCCCGCGACAACAACGGCACGGCGGGTCTCGCCGGGGCGATTGGTTACCTGGTGATGGTTTCCACGCTCAAGGTGATGGACACCACCATCAACATGGGCATGCTCGCCGGTATCGCCAGTGGTTTGATGGCAGGCGGGCTGTATAACCGCTTCAAGGACATCAAGCTGCCGGAGTACCTGGCGTTCTTTGGTGGGCGACGGTTTGTGCCGATTGTCACCGGGTTTTCGGCGGTTGCGCTGGGTGTGATCTTTGGCCTGATCTGGCCGCCGATACAGCACGGCATCAACAGCTTCGGCGTGTTGCTGATGGAGAGCGGCAGCCTCGGCGCCTTCGTGTTTGGCGTGTTCAACCGCCTGCTGATCGTCACTGGCCTGCACCATATCCTCAACAACATGGCGTGGTTCGTGTTTGGCACCTTCACCGACCCGGTGACCGGTGCCGTGGTGACCGGTGACCTGACCCGTTACTTTGCTGGTGACCCCAAAGGTGGCCAGTTCATGACCGGCATGTTCCCGGTGATGCTGTTCGGCCTGCCGGCTGCGTGCCTGGCGATGTACCGCAATGCATTGCCCGAGCGCCGTAAAGTGATGGGCGGGATTTTCCTGTCGATGGCGCTGACCTCGTTTCTGACCGGGGTGACCGAGCCGATTGAATTCGCCTTCATGTTCCTCGCGCCGTTTTTGTACCTGATCCATGCGGTGCTGACCGGCCTGTCGATGGCGGTCACTAACCTGCTGAATATCCACCTCGGGTTTACCTTCTCCGGTGGGTTTATCGACATGGTGCTGGGTTGGGGCAAGTCCACCAACGGCTGGCTGGTGTTCCCGGTGGGGTTGGCGTATGCGCTGATCTACTACAGCGTGTTCAACTACTGCATTCGCAAGTTCAACCTGAAGACGCCGGGGCGGGAAGATATCCAGGTGGTGCAGGCTGAGGTGATGACGGATAACCAGCGCGCCAGTGCCTATATTCGTGCGCTCGGGGGTGCGGCGAACCTGCTGAGCGTGGGTGCGTGCACTACCCGTCTGCGCCTGGACATGGTTGATCGCAACCAAGCGGTGGATGCGGAGCTGAAAGCACTGGGCGCCATGGCCGTGGTTCGGCCGGGTAACGGCGGGAGTTTGCAGGTGGTGGTTGGGCCGATGGCGGATAGCATTGCTGATGAAATCCGGCTGGCCATGCCTTCGTTTGTTGCCAGCGCGCCGGTGAAGGTTTCCCCTGTGGATAAGCCGGTGGCGGTGAATGTGCAGGAGGCCGAGAAGTGGCTGAGTGCGTTGGGTGGCCAAGCGAATGTGCGGCAGTTGGAAGCGGTGGCGATGACCCGCTTGCGCGTGGAGTTGGGAGATGATTCGGGGCTGTCTGAAGCTCAGCTCACTGCGCTCGGTTGCCAAGGTATGAGTCAGCTTGAGAGCGGTGTTTGGCACCTGTTGATTGGTGACAAGGCTTCCGGGTTGGGTGAGGCGTTGGAGCGGTTGGTCAGTGGTCGAGAGGTCGGCGCCAGGGTTTAGAGATGCAGTGGCTGTTCTCGCCTCATCGGGGGCAAGCCCCCTCCCACAGTTGACCGCATTGCCAAGGTGGGAGGGGGCTTGCCCCCGATGAGGCCCTGACAGACAACAAAAAACCCGCTGACCAAACTGGCCCAGCGGGTTTCTTGTTTTTGCAGCATGCGAATCAAAAGTCCGCCAACTGCCACACCTCATAGGCCGGTGTCTCATACGGGTGGCTGAGTTTCAAAGCAGCCACAACAGCCACAATCAACTCATCCGCCACCACCAACTCCACCTTCCACTCTTCAACCCCTTCAACCTGGCCCACCTGTCCGATGAACGGCTGGCTGCCGTCCAACGCGCGGAATTGGCCCTGGCCCAGCACTTGCCAGGCGCAGCTGTCGTAGTTGCCGATGCGCCCGCCGCCGGCGGCAAAGACGGCGATCTTCACCGTCTCCACATGGCTGTCGGGCACAAAGAAGGCGAGCTTGTACACCGTCTTAGTTCACCCACACGCGGGCGTTACGGAACATGCGCATCCAGGCGCCGTCTTCGTTCCACTCTTCCGGGCGCCACGAGTTTTGCACGGCGCGGAATACACGCTCCGGGTGCGGCATCATGATGGTCACGCGACCGTCGCGGCTGGTGAGGCCGGTGATCCCGCGCGGCGAGCCGTTCGGGTTGGCCGGGTAGGTCTCGGTGACCTTGCCATGGTTGTCGACGAAACGCATGGCCACGCAACCGGACAGGTCGGCTTCCAATAAAGCTTCTTCGCTGGAAAACTCAGCGTGACCTTCACCGTGGGCGATGGCGATTGGCATGCGCGAACCGGCCATGCCTTGCAGGAAGATCGAGTTGGACTCCTGCACCTGCACCATGGCGACACGGGCTTCGAACTGCTCGGAACGGTTGCGCACGAAGTGCGGCCAGAACTCGCTGCCCGGGATCAGCTCGCTGAGGTTGGACATCATCTGGCAACCGTTGCACACACCCAGGGTGAAGCTGTCGTTGCGCTCGAAGAAACCCTGGAACGCATCACGCGCACGGCTGTTGAACAGGGCCGATTTGGCCCAGCCTTCACCGGCACCCAGCACGTCGCCGTAGGAGAAACCGCCGCAGGCCACCAGGCCTTTGAACTCGTTGAGGTCAACGCGACCGGCGAGGATGTCGCTCATGTGCACGTCGATCGCATTGAAGCCGGCACGGTCGAACGCGGCCGCCATTTCCACCTGGCCGTTGACGCCCTGCTCACGCAGTACGGCAACCTGTGGGCGAATGCCTTTCTTGATGTAAGGCGCGGCGATGTCCTGGTTGACGTCGAAGCTGAGCTTGGTGCTCAGGCCCGGGTTGTCTTCTTCCAGGATCACGTCGAATTCCTGCTCGGCGCAATCGGCGTTGTCACGCAGGCGTTGGATCTGGTAGCTGGTCTCGGCCCACTGGCGTTGCAGCAAGCGGCGCTGACCGGCAAAAACAGTATCGCCGTTGAAGGAGATGTTGATCTCGCCGTTGTTGATCGGCTGGCCGATCACCGCCACGCAGTCGTCCAGGCCGGCGGCGCTGAACTGTGCAAGTACGTCCGGGGTAGCGTCCTGGCGCACCTGGATCACCGCGCCCAACTCTTCGTTGAACAGGATGCCGTTGATCTCGGCCGCATCCTCGGCAACGCTGTCGAGCACAATGTTCAGGCCGCAGTGACCGGCGAAGGCCATTTCGACGACGCTGGTCAGCAGACCACCATCGGAACGGTCGTGGTAAGCCAGCAGGTGGCCGTCGGCATTGAGGCCCTGGATCACGGCGAAGAACGCCTTGAGGTCTTCGGCGTCATCGACGTCCGGTGCCTGTTTGCCGAGCTTGCCATGGGTCTGCGCCAGGATCGAAGCGCCCATGCGGTTCTGGCCACGGCCCAGGTCGATCAGGATCAGGTCGGTGGTGCCCTTGTCCATGCGCAGTTGCGGGGTCAGGGTCTGGCGGATGTCGGTGACCGGTGCAAAACCGGTGACGATCAGCGACAGCGGCGAGGTGACTGTCTTGTCGACGCCGTCTTCGTTCCAACGGGTGGCCATGGACATGGAGTCCTTGCCCACCGGAATGGTGATACCCAGCTCAGGGCACAGCTCCATGCCGACCGCCTTGACGGTGTCGTACAGGCGCGCATCTTCACCCGGGTGGCCGGCTGCGGACATCCAGTTGGCCGACAACTTGATGTCGGACAGCTTACCGATGCGCGATGCGGCGATGTTGGTGAGGGTTTCACCAATGGCCATGCGGCCCGACGCCGGAGCGTCGAGCAGGGCCAGCGGGGTACGCTCGCCCATGGCCATGGCTTCACCGGTGTAGACGTCGAAGCTGGTAGCGGTGACGGCAACGTCGGCCACCGGAACCTGCCACGGGCCGACCATTTGGTCACGGGCCACCAGGCCGGTGATGGTACGGTCGCCGATGGTGATCAGGAAGCTCTTGCTCGCCACGGCCGGGTGGTGCAGCACGCGTTCGATGCTGTCGGCCAGTTCCAGCGTGCTTGGGTCGAAATCATCGCCCAGCTCGGCTTCACGCACAGCGGAACGGTGCATGCGCGGGGCTTTGCCCAGCAGCACTTCGAGCGGCATGTCCACCGGGCTGTTGCCGAAGTGGCTGTCGGTGACCGTCAGTTGCGGCTCGGCAGTGGCTTCGCCGACCACGGCGAACGGGCAGCGCTCACGCTCGCAGATGGCTTGGAAGCGCGCGAAGTCTTCTGCGCCAACCGCCAGCACGTAGCGTTCCTGGGATTCGTTGCTCCAGATTTCGTGCGGGGCCATGCCCGGCTCGTCGTTTGGAATATTGCGCAATTCGAAGCGGCCACCGCGGTCGCCATCGTTGACCAGTTCCGGGAAGGCGTTGGACAAACCGCCCGCGCCGACGTCATGGATGAAGCTGATCGGGTTCTTGTCACCCAACTGCCAGCAACGGTCGATGACTTCCTGGCAGCGACGCTCCATTTCTGGGTTTTCGCGCTGTACCGAAGCGAAGTCCAGGTCTGCCGAGCTGGTGCCGGTGGCCATGGAGGAAGCGGCGCCGCCGCCGAGGCCGATCAGCATTGCCGGGCCGCCGAGCACGATCAGCTTGGAGCCGACCAGGATCTCGCCTTTCTTGACGTGTTCTTCACGGATGTTGCCCATGCCGCCGGCCAACATGATCGGCTTGTGGTAACCGCGCACTTCATCGCCACGCGGGGTGGTGATGGACTGCTCGAACGTACGGAAGTAACCGGTCAGGGCCGGACGCCCGAATTCGTTGTTGAACGCAGCGCCGCCCAGTGGGCCTTCGATCATGATGTCGAGCGCGGTGACGATGCGCTCAGGCTTGCCGTACGGCACTTCCCACGGCTGTTCGAAGCCCGGGATCTGCAGGTTGGAGACGGTGAAACCGGTCAGGCCCGCCTTGGGCTTGGCGCCACGGCCGGTGGCGCCTTCGTCGCGGATTTCGCCGCCGGAACCGGTGGCTGCGCCCGGGAACGGGGCAATCGCAGTCGGGTGGTTGTGGGTCTCGACCTTCATCAGGATGTGCACCGGCTCCTGCACCGCGCCGTACTGGCGGGTCTCAGGGTCCGGGAAGAAACGGCCGGCGACGGAGCCGACGATCACCGAGGCGTTGTCCTTATAAGCAGAAAGAACACCTTCGCTGTGCATCACGTAGGTGTTCTTGATCATGCCGAACAGGCTTTTTTCCTGGCTTTCGCCGTCGATGTCCCAACTGGCGTTGAAGATCTTGTGACGGCAGTGCTCGGAGTTGGCCTGGGCAAACATCATCAGTTCGATGTCGTGCGGGTTGCGCTTCAAGCCGTTGAAGGCGTTGACCAGGTAGTCGATCTCGTCTTCGGCCAGGGCCAGGCCCAGTTCGGTGTTGGCCTTCTCGAGGGCGGCACGGCCACCACCGATCACGTCAATCGCGGTCAGCGGCTTGGGCTCGGCGTGGCTGAACAGGCCGGCAGCCTGTTCCAGCTGGCTGACGATGATCTGGGTCATGCGGTCATGCAGGCTGCTGGCGATCAGCTCGGCCTCGGCATCGCTGAACTGGCCGGCGACATAGAAAGCGATACCACGCTCCAGGCGCTGGATTTTCTCCAGGCCGCAGTTGCGGGCGATATCGCTGGCCTTGCTCGACCAAGGCGAGATGGTGCCGAACCGTGGCAGAACCAGGAACAAGCGGCCAGTCGGCTCTTGAACGGGAACGCTTGGGCCGTACTTCAGAAGGCGTGCGAGCACTTGCTGTTCGTCGGCGGTCAATACGCCGGTAACGTCGGCGAAGTGAGCAAATTCAGCGTACAGGCCTGTAACAGCTGGAACCTTCTGGCTCAGTTGCTCAAGGAGTTTGCTGTGGCGAAAGGCAGAAAGGGCAGGAGCGCCGCGCAGGATCAACATCTTCGGGACAGCCTCGGGAAGGGGGTGTGCTTTGAGGCCGTGCATTCTAGCGTAAACCGCCGCCAACGGCACCCGAAACGCTACCGGTGGCTGCCGCCGAACGTCAGTTGGCCGGATTACACCCCTTTCGCGGGGTCATGGAGGGCATTCGGCGCAGTTATTTTAACCGTCACAATACCTCGCCAAGCCGCGTTTCTGCGGGTTGCAGCACAGTTTTGCCAGCGCTAGCAGACAACGCCCATGCTGTCGAGATATGGCGCCGTGGGCCGTTTGCGTATACTGCGCAGATGTTCTCCCCAACGGCTTTGCGACCGCGATGCGCCAAATGGCTCATCGCCACCGGACTCTTCCTGATGCTCAGCGCCTGTGTTGATAAACCCAGCACGCTCGAGCGAATCAAGGAGGATGGCGTATTGCGGGTGATCACCCGGAACAGCCCGGCGACTTATTTCCAGGACCGCAACGGCGAAACCGGTTTCGAGTACGAACTGGTCAAGCGCTTCGCCGACGACCTGGGCGTGAAGCTGGAGATCGAGACCGCCGACAACCTCGACGACCTGTTCGGCCAGTTGGGCAAACCCAACGGCCCGGTCCTCGCCGCCGCCGGCCTGGTCAGCAGCGAACAGCGCAAGGCGCAGGTGCGTTTCTCCCACCCTTACCTGGAAGTTACCCCGCAGATCATCTACCGCAACGGCCAGTCCCGCCCGACGAACGCGGCAGACCTGGTGGGCAAGAAGATCATGGTGCTCAAGGGCAGCACCCACGCCGAACAATTGGCGGCGCTTAAAAAGCAGAATCCTGCGATTGAATACGAAGAATCCGACGCCGTTGAGGTGGTCGACCTGCTGCGCATGGTGGACGAGGGGCAAATCGACCTGACCCTGGTGGACTCCAACGAAGTGGCGATGAACCAGGTGTACTTCCCCAACGTGCGCGTGGCGTTCGACCTCGGCGATGCCAGCAACCAGAGCTGGGCCGTGGCGCCGGGTGAAGACAACAGCCTGCTCAACGAGATCAACAGCTACCTGGATAAAGTCGAAAAGAACGGCACGTTGCAGCGCCTGAAAGACCGCTACTACGGGCACGTTGATGTGCTCGGTTATGTGGGCGCCTACACCTTCGCCCAGCATCTGCAGCAGCGTTTGCCCAAGTACGAGAAACACTTCCGCGCCTATGCCAAGGAAGAAAAGGTCGATTGGCGCCTGTTGGCCGCCATCGGCTATCAGGAATCGCTGTGGCAGCCGGCCGTCACCTCCAAGACCGGCGTGCGCGGCCTGATGATGCTGACCCAGAACACCGCCCAGGCCATGGGCGTGTCCAACCGCCTGGATCCCAAGCAAAGCATCATGGGCGGCGCCAAGTACCTGGCCAAGATCAAGGATGAACTGGACGACAGCATCGCCGAGCCGGATCGCACCTGGTTCGCCCTCGCCGCCTACAACGTCGGCACCGGTCACCTGGAGGATGCGCGCACGCTGGCCAAGCGCGAGGGCCTGAACCCGAACAAGTGGCTGGATGTGAAAAAGATGCTGCCGCGCCTGTCGCAGAAGCAGTGGTACAGCAAGACCCGCTACGGGTATGCGCGAGGCGGTGAGCCGGTGCACTTTGTGGCGAACATCCGGCGTTACTACGACATCCTCACCTGGGTGACCCAGCCGCAGCTGGAGGGCAACCAGGTGGTCGAAGGCAACTTGCATGTGCCGGGTATCGACAAGACCAAGCCGCCGGAAGATAACCCTCAATTGTAAGAACACCACAAAACCCGGTGGGAGGGGGCTTGCCCCCGATAGCGGTGTGTCAGTTACTACTAAGCTGGCAGATACATTGCAATCGGGGGCAAGCCCCCTCCCACATTGGGATCTCTACCGGGCTTAGAGGCCGGTAAGCAGGTGGACCACTCCGCCTGCGAGCATCATCACTGCCGGTACTCCCGCCGCCTTCAACGCCACCTCATCCAACCGCCCCACATCCTGCAACTGCACCCTCACCCGCGTCAACGCCACACGCTGCTGCGACTTGAGGTTGTCCGCGCCGCCCAGCGCGCTGATTACTTCGGCCGGCAATAGACTCTGCGTCGGTGTTGCTACGGTCTCGGCAATCAAATCCGGCGTCAGGGCCTTCCAGAACGCCCGCTGCAATTTCTCGAACATGCTCAAAGCTCCATGACAGGTGAGGTTTCAACGGTAGCTGCGTGATATTGGCGCAGGGCCTCACGCACTTGGGCGGCTTCTTCCAGGCCCAACACTTGGCGGGCGATGATCTGGCAGTCGGCCAGGTCCAGTTCGCGCACGGTGGCCTTGATGGTGGGGATCAACGGCACGCTGACTGACAACTCGTCCACGCCCAGCCCGATCAGCACCGGCGCGGCCAGCGCTTCGGAGGCCAGCGCACCGCACACCCCTACCCACTTGCCATGGGCATGGGCGGCCTTGACGGTGGTGGCGATCAGGCGCAGCACCGCCGGGTGGAAGCTGTCGGCCTGGCTGGCCAGGCGCGGGTGGTCGCGGTCCATGGCCAGGGTGTATTGGGTCAGGTCGTTGGTGCCGATGGAGAAGAAATCCACGTGGGGCGCGAACACATCCGCCATCAGCGCGGCGGACGGTACTTCAATCATGATGCCCAGCTTCGGCAGCTCGGTAAGCCCCAGCGCCAGCGCTTCCTCTTCCAGAATCTTGCGCGCCAGGTGCAGCTCCGACAGCAGGCTGACCATCGGCAACATGATGTGCAGGCGCGCAAAACCGGCGCTGGCAAGGATCGCGCGGAACTGTTCGCGCAGCAGCTCAGGACGTTCCAGGCACAGGCGGATGCCGCGCAGGCCGAGGAACGGGTTGGTTTCGGCATCCATCGGCACATAGGCCAACGGCTTGTCACCACCCACGTCCAGGGTGCGCACCACCAGGTTGCGCTCGGTGCCCAGGGCACGGGCGATGGCGGTGTAGGTGGCTGCTTGTTCATCGGGGCCTGGCGCACGGTTGCGGTCCAGGTA
Organism: Pseudomonas sp. FBCC-B1565; assembly: GCF_059133265.1. Lineage (NCBI taxonomy): Bacteria > Pseudomonadati > Pseudomonadota > Gammaproteobacteria > Pseudomonadales > Pseudomonadaceae > Pseudomonas > Pseudomonas sp. FBCC-B1565. The sequence continues at coordinate 1,203,995 of NZ_CP101438.1, read as the reverse complement.
GAGAAATTCTGAACGCAGCAGGCCGACGCCTTCACCGCCGAGGGTCAGGGATTGCTCAACTTCCTGCAAGGAGGCCACGTTGGCGGTGACTTCAACGTGATGGCCGTCGCGGGTGGTGGCGGGCAACGACGCCTGCGCCACATCGCGCTGATGGCGCAGCACCTGTTGCTTGCGGGCAGTTTCCAACTGCTCGATTTCGGCCAGGTTCGGCTCCAGGTGCAGCTCACCTTTGTCGGCGTCGAGCAGCACCTGTTTGCCATTGGCCAGCCCCAGAACCTCGGCTGAAACACCGCAAATGGCCGGCAGGCCGAGGGCGCGGGCAAGGATGGCGACATGGCTGGTCGCGCCACCACCGACGGTGACGAACCCCAGCACTTTGCGGGTATCCAGGCTCGCCGTCTGCGAGGGGGTCAATTGCTCGGCGATCAGGATCGCGCGCTCCGGCAAGTCCCAGGCGCTGTCCTGGATGCCCAGGATCAGTTTCAGTACGCGCTGGCCGACGTCCGCCAGGTCTGCCGCGCGCTCGGCGATCAGCGCATTGCCCAGGCCCTGGAACAGCTTGACGGTCGCGAGCGTGGCACTGTTCCAGGCAAACGCGGCGCTCTTGCCCTCCGCCAACAAACTGTGGGCGTGTTCCAGCAAGGTCGGGTCTTCGAGCAATTCCTGGTGAGCGCGAAAAATCTCGGCCTGGGCACTGCCAGCAGCCTTGTCCCGCAGCGCCTGCAATGCCTCAGTGGCAGCCAGCAGGCCACGCTTCAAAGCAGCACGCTCAGTGGCTTCACCCGTGCCATGTTCAGTGATGGTCAACTCAGGTTCAGTCACTTGAACCACCTGGCCAAACGCCGACCCCGGCGATGCACACACGCCACCTAGCACGGTCGCCGACGACTGCGTTGCCAACGGCTCGGCAACGCTCGCCACTACCTCGCCACAACCTTCAGCCAACAAGGCCACCAGCGCCTTGATCGCCACTTCGGCATCCTCACCCGCAGCGCTCACCTGCAAGGTATCGCCGTGCACGGTTTGCAGCGCCATGATCGCTACCAGTGATTTGGCGTTGGCGCTCTGGGTTTGCTTGTGCAGGTAGATGCTCGCCTTGAAGCCCTTCGCGGCCTGGGCGAACACCGCCGCCGGGCGGGCGTGCAAACCGTTGGCATTGGGCAAAGTCAGCGGTTTGGAGAACAGTGCGTCGCCCTCCTCTTCGTCCACTGTGTCAACGGCTTCACCTGGGGATAACTGCAACAGCGGCTGGCCGACCTCTACACAATCAGTGGCCAACACGCTGAACGGCTCGCCGCTGACCACCAGCATCAAGGTCAGCAGACTGCGCGCATGGAGCGCCACATAGTCGGCATCGAATTCGATCAGCGCCTGCCCGGCCTCCACCCGCTGGCCTTCCTGCACCAACCGGGTGAAGCCCTTGCCCGCCAGGTTCACGGTGTCCATGCCGATGTGCATGAGCACCTGGACGCCGTTGTCGTCGGTAATGCTGACGGCATGACCACTGTCCTGGATATTGCTGATCGTCCCGGCCAATGGCGCGCAGAGGGTCTGCGACGTGGGGTCGATGCACAGGCCATCGCCAATCAGGCGGCTGGAGAAGACCGGGTCGGGCACCTTGTCCAGCGCCAGCAGCACACCCGACAAGGGCGCCAGCAATTCCAGGGGTTGCGTTGTGGTCATGACTTCACCTGCTGTTTTGTTCTGTAGATATATTGAGCGGAGGAAGGATCACTTCCACCAGTACTCAACCTGCACACCAACGTTCGACCCATGCCGCGCCGTGCCATACGAGCCGGTATCGGACAACGCCGACCCCGCCGCCAATTCATTCGCCGCACGCTTGGCCGCTTCGTTCCAGGTGGCATAGGTGTAGTACAAGCGCACCTCCGGCCGCGCCCAGAAATCCGGGCCTTTGGGCGACCAGGTCGGGGCGAAGGTGAATTTGCTCAGCTTGCGCGTCCCGCCCGTAGCCTCGACCTGATCATGCCCAAGCTCCGTGACCAGTTTGAACTGCTCGCTGATGGCGTACGCCGGGCGCACACCGAGGGACATCCAGGTCTGGTCCTGGCTGCCCGGACGAATATCCTTCTGGTACACCGCTTCGATCTGCCCACCGAAACGCGGGGTCACCTGCCAGTCGAAAAACTCCACGGCGCGGTAACTTTTGCTGCTGTTGTCCAGGAAGGTATTGCCGGTGTAACCCAGGCCGGTGCCGGGGCCTTCGCCGTACTGCAAGGCGAACTTGTTCTTGCCGCCCAGGAAAGGTTTTTGCACGTGCTGCGCGGTGATCGCCCAGCCGCTGTTGGTGTCACGCCCGCCGGCTTTTTCGATGTAGCTAAGGCCCAGCTCCAGCTCCCCGCCGGGGTTGGTCTTGAAGCCTGCAACGTTGAAGTCATGACGGGTCGCGTATTCCTTCTGGTATAGGTTGTCCTTACGAGAAATGGCGTAGCTGTACTTGAGGTCGCCGATCAGCACGTCCTCGATACCACCGCCCGTGGCGCTCTGGTTCCAGTAGTAGAAGTCGGAGATATGGATGTCATTACGTTTGTAGTAACGCCGGCCGGCCCACAGTGAACCGCCATTGAGGCTGGGCAGGTTGGACCACTGCGCATACATCTGCGGCATGCGCGCGGTGCCGTTGTCTTCGCCCTGGAACTTCAGCGCGCGGTCGTACTTGTTGTAGAGCGATGCCATGGCATCGACGCTGAGCACCGAGCCGTCGTCGAGGGTGAGCAGGTCCTGGCGCAGCTCCAGCTCGGCGTATTGCTCGCATTCGTTACCCAGGCGGTACTTGGATTGCGCCCCCGGCAGTTGGAAGCACTGCTGCGGGCCGCTGCCCGTGGAAGTGCCCGCGCCGCTGCGCAGGTAACCGGCAAATTCCAGGGCTTGAGCGCCGAACGGCAAGCCCAGGCAAGACGCAACGAGGCCCAGCTTTATTGTTGTTTTCATGAAGCACTCCGATATTTTTATTATGTTTTTTGAAGCGCCCCGTGCTCCCACACGGGGTTACAACAGGTCTCAGTCCTTGAGGTGCAGCACGAACGATTCGTAAGGACGCAATGCAACCGTGCCCGTTCGCACCGGGCAGTCGGGGTAGTTGCTGATCAGCAGGCGTTGCTCGGTCGCCTGGTTGATCACGTTGTCCGGCAGTTGGATTTCGCAGGGCGTGCCGTAGAAGTTGTTCAGCACCAGCAGACGCTCGCCCTGGCCTTCGCGCAGGTACGCCCAGACTTGCGAGTGGCCTTGCAGCAGCTCGCGATAAACTCCTTCTTGGATCAGCGGTTCATGACGGCGCAACGCAATCAATGCGCGGTAGTGATGCAGCACGGACTCGGGGTCATCCAGCTGGCTTTCGACGTTGATGATGGAGGCGTTGGCCGGAATGCCAATCCAGGGTTCACCGGTACTGAAACCGGCGTTTTCCCCGGCATGCCACTGCATCGGCGTACGGCCGTTGTCGCGGGACTTCTGCATGATCGCCGCCATGCTCGACGCCGCGGATTCCCCCGCATCGCGCTTGAGGCGGAAGATGTTCAAAGTCTCCACATCGCGGTACTGCTCGATCCGATCGAAGCCCGGATTGGTCATGCCCAACTCTTCGCCCTGATACACATACGGCGTGCCCTGGAGAAAGTGCAGCGCGGTGGCGAGCATCTTGGCCGAGACCACGCGATGCTCGCCGTCGTTGCCAAAGCGCGAGACCACCCGCGGCTGATCGTGGTTACACCAGAACAGCGCGTTCCAGCCACCACCGGCCTGCATGCCCAGTTGCCAGTCAGAGAAGATCTGCTTGAGTTGCAGGAAGTCGAAGTCGGCCTTCACCCACTTCTGCAGGTTCGGGTAATCGACTTTCAGGTGATGAAAGTTGAAGGTCATCGACAGTTCTTTCGACGCAGGATTCGAGTAGCGAATGCAATGCTCGAGGCTGGTGGAGGACATCTCGCCGACGTTGATCAGGTCATGCCCTTCGAAGACTTCGCGGTGCATTTCCTGCAGGTATTCGTGCACGTTCGGGCCGTCGGTGTAGAAGCGCCGGCCATCCGTGCTGTCCTCGGGGAAATCGGCGGGCTTGGAGATCAGGTTGATCACGTCCAGGCGGAAGCCGCCCACGCCCTTGTCGCGCCAGAAGCGCATCAGCTTGAACACTTCGGCACGCACCTTGGGGTTGTCCCAATTCAGGTCTGCCTGGGTGTGGTCGAACAGGTGCAGGAAATACTGGCCGGTTTGCGCCTCGTATTCCCAGGCCGAGCCGCCGAACTTGGATTCCCAGTTGTTCGGCTGGTCGCGCCAGATGTAGAAGTCACGGTACGGGTTGTCGAGGCTGCTGCGCGCCTGCTGGAACCATTCGTGTTCGATGGAGGTGTGGTTGACCACGATGTCGAGCATCAGCTTGATGCCGCGCTTGGCCGCTTCGCTGATCAGCAGGTCGCAGTCGGCCATGGTCCCGTAGCTGGGGTCGATGGCGTAGTAGTCGCTGATGTCGTAGCCGTTGTCGCGTTGCGGCGAGCGCAGGAACGGGGTGATCCACAGGCAGTCGACGCCCAGCCATTTGAGGTAGTCGAGTTTGTCCACGATGCCCAGCAGGTCACCGGTGGCGTTACCCGCGTGGCTGTGGAAGCTTTTGGGGTAGATCTGGTAGATCACCGAGTGTTGCCAGTCTTGCATGGTGGGTTCCTTCAGTTGATTTTTGTGCAGGCCTTTCGGGCCTCATCGGGGGCAAGTCGAGTCGTCGCACCGCCCCTCCCACATTTGAAATGCGTTCCAATGTGGGAGGGGGCTTGCCCCCGATTGCGCCGGTTCAGGCGACGCGGTACCCAGGCCGAACAATCTTCATGCTCAACGCACAGGTCAAAACGAACGGCACGACAATCGCGATCACCATCCCGATCACAAAACTAGGGATGTACTGCGGAATGATCGAAATGAATCCAGGCAAGCCCCCGACGCCGATGGCCGACGCCTGTACCTTGTTCAGCGACAGGAAAATACTGCCCAGCGCCGAGCCGAGCAGCGCGGCATAGAACGGGAACTTGAAGCGCAGGTTCACGCCGAACATTGCCGGTTCGGTGATGCCGAAATACGCAGAAATCGCCGAGGTCGAGGCCATGCTTTTGTCCCGCGCATTGCGGGTCATGTAGAACACACCGAGCGCGGCGCTGCCCTGGGCCAGGTTGGACATCACGATCATCGGCCAGATAAAGGTGCCGCCCTGGGTGGAGATCAGTTGCAGGTCCACGGCGAGGAACATGTGGTGCATGCCGGTGATCACCAGCGGCGCATACAGAAGGCCGAAAATCGCCCCGCCGACCATCGGCGCCAGGTCAAACAGGGTGACCACGCCTTCGGTGATCAGGATGCCGAGGTGACGGGTCACCGGGCCGATGATCGCCAGGGCGAGCACGCCGGTAACGACGATGGTGGTGATGGGCACGACGAGCAGCTGAATCGCATTGGGGACGCGTGCGCGCAACCATTTCTCGATGACGCTCATCACATACGCCGCCATCAGGATCGGCAGGATCTGCCCTTGGTAACCGACCTTTTCAATCTTGAACCAACCGAAAATATCGAAGTACGGCAGGCTCTGGCCGTCGAGACCAGCGACTGCCTTGCCGTAGTTCCAGGCGTTGAGCAGGTCCGGGTGCACCAGCATCAGGCCGAGCACGATCCCAAGGATTTCGCTGCCGCCAAAGCGCTTCGCCGCCGACCAGCCCACCAGGGCCGGCAGGAACACGAACGAGGTGTTGGCCATCAGGTTGATCAGGCTCCACAGGCCATCCAGATTCGGATAGGCCTCCAGCAGCGTCTTGCCCTCGATGAACATGCCCTTGGCACCCATCAGGTTGTTCACGCCCATCAACAGGCCGGCGATGATCAACGCGGGCAGGATCGGCATGAACACATCGGAGAACACCCGCACCAGGCGCTGCATGGCGTTGGTCTTGTCGGCGCCCTTCTTCTTCACGTCAGCGATAGTCGCGGCGGCGAGGCCGGTCTGTTCACGCAGGGCGGCGTAGACCTTCTCCACTTCGCCGGGGCCGATCACCACCTGGAACAATCCACCGGTGAAGAACGAACCCTTGACCAGATCGACCTGGTTCAGCGCGCTGCTGTTGACCAGGCTCGGGTCCTTGAGCGCCAGGCGCAGGCGGGTCACACAGTGGGCAGCTTGCTCAAGGTTGTCGCTACCCCCGAGGTTCTCGAGAATCTCGCGGGCGATAGTCGAATAGTCGTGGCTCATGCTTGGTTTCCACTTTGGTTTTTTTTATTGGGGGCAGTCATTGGCAGCACGCCGAGGGCAAAAGTACTCGTCTGTACGAGTTAAAGCAACAACTCGTCTGTACGAGTTACATATTGTTTATTTTTTGTAGGACGCCGCACCGCTGCGCGCCGCATAAATCCAAGGGTCTAATGGACAAACCCCAGCCGGGCCACTAAGGTTCCTGCCTTGACCGCAACCCCGGCAAAGAGCCATCCCCATGAGCAAATACAACCAGATCTATACGGATCTGCTTGCCAGCATCACGACTGAACGCCTGCAACGCGGCACGCGCCTTCCCTCCGAAACCGAATTGATGGACAGCTACCAGGCCAGCCGAGGTACCGTGCGTCGCGCCATCGAGCAGTTGCAGGAGCGCGGGTTTGCGCAAAAGATCCACGGCAAGGGCACCTTCGTGTTGTCGCCCAACCCGATCGAGTTCCAACTCGGCGGCATCGTCAGCTTTCACGAAACCCACGCCGACCTGGGCGACGACGTACGCACCGAAGTAGTCGAGTTCACCCAATTCTCGCTGGAAGGTTCACTGCTGCAACACATCGAAGCCGAACCCGGCACCCTGATCACCCGCATCAAACGGGTGCGGCGCATCGGCGGCAAACGGGTGATCCTCGACATCAACCACTTCGTGGCCGACGTGATCCCCGGCCTGGACCGCTCGATTGCCGAGCAGTCGATCTACGCGTTTATCGAACAGTCCTTGCAACTGCAAATTGCCTACGCCCAACGCACCATCGAAGCCCTACCGCGCAGCAAGGACGACCAGACACACCTGGACCTTGAAGGTCAGAGCCATGTGATCGTGGTGAGCAACCAGACGTTTTTGCAGGACGGGCGGCAGTTCGAGTACACCGAGTCGCGGCATACGTTGGATAAGTTTTACTTTTCGGATATTGCGCGGCGGTAGGCACAAGTCGGGGAGGTCATTGCACCGCGATACTCTTGGCCAGTCCTGCCGTCCACGCAGCAGTCATCTTCTCCCCTACCAGCACCTTGGGTTGAACACCCGACACCCCCGAGTAGGTGGCGTAGATTTTCAGAAGGTCGTCAAACAGGTCTTTGGCCCCGTCATAGACCAACAGCTCGGAGAGCTTGACCTCAGGCGGTGACTCACCATCTGCGTCATGGGCAACGCTGATACCTCCTAATTGGTGTGGGCCTACAATACCGAGCAAAGCGAAGTCGTCAAAGCCGCGCACCGACTTGCTGAAGCGTCGCACAAGTTCGTCCTTGAGATGTCCCTCGGGGATATGCATCTCGAACAGAGGATGGACTCCATACTCCCAGTTGTAGCTTTCCAGGCGCACCGGCATGGTCAGGGAGACGGCATTCTCTTCGCTGACGGTGTCGTTATATGAGAAAACCGTATCGCGGCGGCTCTCCTCTCCCCGCCCGAGCGTTCCCGCAGGCACGCCGCCTTCGCCGATATAGAGCCGCTCACGTTGACTGGTCATGGATATTCTCCGATTTCAGCTCATCAAGGGTCTTGCGCCGACGTTTGGGGATGGCCGTCAACTCATATCCCAAGCCCTCAAGAATGGCTGCGACCTTGCGAATCCCCACTTCCGGGATGGTATTGTTCTCAATCCCCGAGTACAAACCTGCGGCCGGAGCTGCCTTGATTCAGCCTGGAACTAGGCCGCTAATGCCGACGACTCCATTGCCAATGACGCGTTATAAAACATGATGAGTAGATACTTTCCCTGTCGTCGGGCATTGGCCGGCTTATACAAAGTCTGGGTGGTGATGCTCAGCGCTCTTCTCATCGCCTGCCAATCACCGCGCGAGGCTCTGCAACAACTGGCTGAGGAGCACCATCGACAATGGGAGGTCCTGCCGGGAGAGCACTTTCCTCTCTTCATACTTGCGCCGCACACTGCAGAAAAGATCACTCGCCTGCGTGTGTACCTGGAAGGCGATGGCCATTCCTGGGCCACGGCCACTCAACCCAGCCTGGATCCGAGCCCGCACAATCTGTTGGTACCACGGCTGGCGATCAATGATCCGACACCGAATGCGTACCTGGCACGCCCCTGCCAGTTCGTCATGGTCGCAGCCTGCGAATCAGCGCTCTGGACCCACCGACGATTTTCTCAGGAAGTGGTCACCCGCCTCAGCCAGGCGCTGGATCAATTAAAACAGCGCTACGGCAACAGTGAGTTCGAACTGGTCGGGTACTCCGGTGGTGCCGCGCTCGCATTATTGTTAGCGGCACAGCGCAATGATGTTACCCAGGTGCAAACCCTCGCTGGCAATCTCAGTCCACGCCTGTGGGCGACGATGAAAGGCCTGTCGCCACTCGACGGTTCACTGGATCCGCTGGACTATCGTAGTCAACTCGCCTTGTTGCCCCAGCGTCATCTCATCGGCGAAGCAGACCTGATCGTTCCAAGTCGTTTGGCGGACAGGTATCAACAGGCGCTTGACTCGCCCCTCTCCGAATTCGTTCATGTACCGGGAGCAAGTCATGACAGGGGGTGGGAAGCGACGTGGAGCCGATGGGATAAAACACCATTGATGCATGAGAATCCTGAAATCAAGGGAAAATAGGTCCGCTTAAAAACATCTGAATACCATTCCCCTAGCGCGACCATAACCACCACCTAAAAGTTTCATTTGTTGCTCAATTACCCCGTAATACCGCGAAAAATAACGGTAACGTCGCATTTATTAGATTTTTTTCGTCACTTATCCTTTTTATGATGAATTGTCCTACAGGCATCGTGTAGATTCCCACGCGCTTGAATCAGCAATTCACTGACAAGCTGGCAGGGATGCCTAAAACAGACGCTGACGCGTGGGTTGTTCCCTGTCAGTTTCTGCCCTGTAAGGATACTGCCTTGAATATTTCCCACCTGCGCCGCTCTTTGTTGGCGCTGTCCGTCGCGACTGCTACTGCGACAGCATATGCCGTACCCGCCCCCGACTTGAACCACGACCTGAGCACAGGGGCATACAGCAGCTCCGGTGACGTATTCAATAACGCCACCTTCACCGGGACATCGCAAAACGCAGGTGTAGAGCTGACCAACGTGACCCTGGCGGGCAACCTGGTCAACCAGGGCAAAATCAACCTGACGGCTGCCACCCCCACCGACTTCCCGTCCGGTATCGCCATGACCCTCAATTCCAACGTCGGTGGCGACTTGGTAAATAATGGCGACATTACGGTGAGCGGTGACGCCGTCGTCGGGCTGGACCTGTATCTGGCAAAGATCGCTGGTGAAGTGAACAACAACGGCAACATCACTGTGACAGGCGCCAATGCCGAAGGCATGCTGATCACCTCGTCCCAGGCGCGCATCAATAACTCGGGCACTATCACCGCACGTGGCATCGACTCTGTGGGTATCGACATCGAGAACGCACGCTTTACGGGTCAGATGACGAGTGGTATCTACAACAGCGGGACTATCTCCGCAGACGGGGTCGGTATCCGCTTTCGCAGTCTCGACACCTCCGGCGGTTCCGACACCCTCTCCATCAGGCAGACAGGTGGCCTGATCGAAGGCGGCAGCGCAGCCATTCTGGCGGACGACAATGCCCCACGTTCGTATTTCTACTGGGAGGGTGGCCAGGTCAAGGGTGACCTGCTGGGCCTGAGTGGTGTGCTGGTGCGAGGGGACGCAATGTTCGATGGCTCGACCATCCGCGCCGGTTACGTCGATATCGGCGATGGCCGCCTGACGCTGCTTCGCCCGCAGACCACGATTGTGGGCGGCCTCGACCTGGACAGCGCCACCGCGCGCCTGCGCCTGCTGCTGGACAACAATACACTGCCCAACACGCCGATCCTGAAAGTCACCGGCAATACCTTCTTCTCTGCAGGCAGCCAGATCGAACTGCAGGCGCGCTCCGATGACTTCCGCACGTCGGCCCAGGGCACGCGCTACACCCTGATCAACTCTGGCACCTGGGAAGACCCGCAGAACCTGTCCGTGGTTTCCTCCTCGGCGCTGCTTGAGGTGAGGAGCTTCGGCATCGAAGGCCAGGACGTGAAAGCACTGGTTGCCACCCGCAGTGATGAGGTGATCACGCAAGACCTGATGAGCGCCCGTGGTTCGCGCAACGCGGTGAGCGCCATCAAGCCATTCAAGAACACGCTCATGGGCAAGCTGGACGAAAGCGACCCGGTGTTCCAGCAATTTGCCAACGCCGCCTCCAGCGAAGAACTGGCCAAACTGGCCGAAAGCCTGAGCCCGGACGTCAGCCGTGGCGCGATCAACGCAGCCACCAGCAGCCAGAACCTGGTCGCCAGTACCCTCAACCGCCGCGCCAGCAAAGCGCGTAGCGGCCTGTCCTCCGGTGACGTGCTGGCCGGACAAGGCGTATGGCTGCAGGCACTGTCCAGCGATGCCAACCAGGACAGCCGCAACGGTATCGACGGCTATGATGCCAACACCAACGGCATCGCCGTGGGCGCCGACGGCAAGCTCAACGCCGATACCACAGTGGGCCTGGCTTACAGCTACCTGACCAGCGACGTGAAAACCGACCAGGGCAACAAGACCGACGTCAACGGCCATGCACTGACCCTGTACGGCAACTGGGCCCGTGACAACTTCTTTGTCGACACCTCACTGATGTACGGCTGGAACGACAACGAATCCAAACGCTACATCGCCGGCACCCGCGCCAAGGCCGACTACGACAGTGAGATTTTCGGCGTCAACGCGCTGGCAGGCTACACATTCCAGCTCGACAAACAGTGGCTGCTGGAACCACAGGTCGGTGCGCGCTATGCCAACGTATCGATTGATTCGTACCGTGAAAAAGGCAGCTCAGCCGCCCTCAACGTCGGCAGCCAGCGCTATGAAATCGGCGAAATGGGCCTGGGCGCTCGCCTGGCGGCCGCTTTTGACGTAGGTGTGGGCAGCTTTGAACCGGAAGCCAAGCTGATGGCCTGGCACGATTTCATCGGCGACAAAGCTGGCACCACCTCCACCTTCGTGCTCGGCGGCACCCCGTTCACCACCACAGGCGCAACACCTGCGCGCGACAGCTACGAGCTGGGACTGGGCGCCAACTACCGCGTGGGCGCGTGGAGCGTGGGCGGGACGTACAACTACCTGACCAGCAGCGGTTTCGACGCCGACACCTTCACTGCGAACGTGCGTTACGACTTCTGATCAACGTCTACGTCTGAAATGAAAAAACCGGCCTAAGCCGGTTTTTTCGTACAGCGCTGCGGGATCACTCCCACTCAATCGTCGCCGGCGGCTTGCTCGACACGTCATACGTCACGCGCGAAATGCCTTCGATCTCATTGATGATACGACCGCTGACAGTCTCCAGCAGTTCGTACGGCAGGTGTGCCCAGCGGGCGGTCATGAAGTCGATGGTTTCTACCGCACGCAGGGCCACAACCCACGCGTAGCGACGGCCATCGCCTACCACACCCACGGATTTCACCGGCTGGAACACCACGAACGCCTGGCTGACCTTGTGGTACCAGTCGGCCTTGCGCAGTTCTTCGATGAAGATGTGGTCGGCGCGACGCAGCAGGTCGGCGTATTCCTTCTTCACTTCACCGAGGATGCGCACGCCCAGGCCCGGGCCTGGGAATGGGTGGCGGTAGACCATGTCGTACGGCAGGCCCAGTTCCAGGCCCAGACGGCGGACTTCGTCCTTGAACAGTTCGCGCAGCGGTTCGACCAGCTTGAGGTTCATTTCCTCAGGCAGGCCACCCACGTTGTGGTGGGACTTGATCACGTGGGCCTTGCCGCTCTTGGCGCCGGCCGACTCGATGACGTCGGGGTAGATGGTGCCCTGGGCGAGGTACTTGATGTTGTCCAGTTTGTTGGACTGGGCATCGAACACGTCGATGAAGGTGCGGCCAATGATCTTGCGCTTCTTCTCCGGGTCGGACTCGCCGGCCAGGTTATTCAAGAACTGATCTTCAGCGTTGGCGCGGATCACTTTGACGCCCATGTTCTCGGCGAACATGGCCATCACCTGCTCGCCTTCGTGCAGGCGCAGCAGGCCGTTGTCGACGAACACGCAGGTCAGTTGGTCGCCGATGGCTTTGTGCAACAGGGCAGCTACCACGGAGGAGTCAACGCCGCCGGACAGGCCAAGCAATACGTTGTCGGTGCCGACCTGGGCGCGCACCTGGGCGATGGCGTCTTCAGCGATTTTCGACGGAGTCCACAGCGCTTCACACTCGCAGATGTCGAGGATGAAGCGCGACAGGATGCGCCCGCCTTGCTTGGTGTGGGTCACTTCCGGGTGGAACTGCACGCCGTAGTAACGACGCTCATCGCTGAACATACCGGCGATCGGGCAGCTCGGGGTGCTGGCCAGGATGTGGAAGTCCTGCGGCATCTTGGTGACCTTGTCACCGTGGCTCATCCACACGTCGAGGCCGAACAGGCCGTCGGCGTCGACGTGGTCTTCGATGCCGTCCAGCAGGCGGCTCTTGCCGACCACATCGACACGGGCATAACCGAATTCACGCAGCTCGGAACCTTCGACCTTGCCGCCCAGTTGTTCGGCCATGGTCTGCATGCCGTAGCAGATGCCGAAGACCGGTACGCCCAGGTCGAACACGGCTTGCGGGCAACGCGGGCTGTTGGCTTCGTGCACGGACTCGGGGCCACCGGCGAGGATGACGCCTTTCGGTGCGAATTCGCGGATCGCTTCGTCGTCCATGTCGAACGGATGCAGTTCGCAGTACACGCCGATTTCGCGCACGCGGCGGGCGATCAGCTGGGTGTACTGGGAACCGAAATCGAGGATCAGGATGCGGTGGGCGTGAATGTCGAGGGCCATGAAGTCAGTCTCGTCTAATGAATCAGAAACAACTCGGGGCTGAAGAACAGCCCCGGTTACTTAACATTTTGCTGGAAGCCTCAACCTACGCGGTAGTTTGGCGCTTCCTTGGTGATCTGCACGTCGTGGACATGGGATTCAGCCATGCCGGCGCCGGTGATCCGTACGAACTCAGGCTTGGTACGCATTTCTTCGATGTCGGCGCTGCCGGTGTAACCCATCGAGGAACGCAGGCCGCCCATCAGTTGATGGATGATCGCGCTCAGGGTGCCTTTGTACGGCACACGGCCTTCGATGCCTTCCGGGACGAGCTTCTCGGCGCCTGCCGAGGAGTCCTGGAAGTAACGGTCCGAAGAGCCTTGCGCCTGGGACATGGCGCCCAGCGAACCCATGCCGCGGTAAGCCTTGTAGGAACGGCCCTGGAACAGTTCGATCTCGCCTGGCGCTTCTTCGGTACCGGCGAACATCGAGCCCATCATCACGCAGGAAGCACCGGCCACGATGGCCTTGGACAGGTCACCGGAGAAACGGATGCCGCCGTCGGCGATCAACGGTACGCCGGTGCCTTCAAGGGCAGCAGCAACGTTGGCGATGGCGCTGATTTGCGGCACGCCCACACCGGCGACGATACGCGTGGTGCAGATCGAGCCAGGGCCGATACCGACCTTGACCGCATCGGCGCCCGCTTCAGCCAAGGCCTTGGCGGCAGCGCCGGTGGCGATGTTGCCGCCGATCACTTGCACTTCAGGGAAGTTCTGTTTGACCCAACGCACGCGGTCGATCACGCCTTTGGAGTGGCCGTGGGCAGTGTCGACCACCACTACGTCCACACCGGCAGCGACCAGCGCCGAAACGCGGTCGCCGGTGTCTTTACCGGTGCCGACCGCAGCGCCAACGCGCAGACGACCTTGGTCATCCTTGCTGGCCAGTGGGTAAGCCTTGGCTTTTTCGATATCGTTGACGGTCATCATGCCTTTGAGGGCGAATTTGTCGTCGACGATCAGCACGCGCTCGATGCGGTGCTTGTGCAGCAGTTCGCGCACATCGTTCTTGTCGGCGCCTTCCTTGACAGTGACCAGACGCTCTTTGGGCGTCATCACTTCGCGGACGGTGACTTCAAGACGGTTCTCGAAACGCACGTCACGGGAAGTGACGATGCCGACCAGGTCGCCATCGTGCAGTACCGGAACGCCGGAGATGTTGTGCAGGCGGGTCAGGTCGAACAGGTCACGCACGGTGGCGTCGGCTTCGATGGTGATCGGATCTTTCACCACACCGGCTTCGTAACGCTTGACCTTGCGCACTTCGGCAGCTTGCTGCTCGATGGTCATGTTCTTGTGGATGATGCCGATGCCGCCTTCCTGAGCCATGGCGATGGCCAGACGGGCTTCGGTGACGGTGTCCATGGCAGCGGAAACCAGGGGAATATTCAGCTCGATGCCACGGGTTAGGCGGGTCTTGAGACTGACTTCGTTAGGAAGCACCTCGGAATAACCGGGCACTAGGAGAATGTCGTCGAATGTCAGAGCTTCTTGGCTGATACGCAGCATCGCGGGGGCTCCCGAGCGGGAAAATGGAAGCGCGCCATTATATACATGCACCCTGTCGGGCTCAATGTAAAACTCTGACAAACTTGGTAATACTGATAGATGGGTAATTTAACTGTCCCGATCGTTCCCACGCTCCGCGTGGGAACGATCGGATCAGGAGGGTTACAACTCGACTTTGACCCAACTCATCTTCTGGTCCAGCCAATCGGCGAATTCGTCGATAAAACTCTGCTTGAACCCCGCTTCCGCCCAGTTGTTGAAGATGAATCCCAGGTTGGAAAACCCGCATTCCTGCAGGAACAGGAACCCGTTGATGTCGTCTTCATGCCCACACAGCGGGCAGGTGAAATTGTCGGTGTGGCCGGGCATCCAGTCTTCCAGGCTTTCGAACAGCGCTTCGCCGACTTCCTTGCGGCATTCCGGGCAACCGGCTTCTTCGAGAAAGCCCTTGGCCGGCGTGTAGATGCAGCGCTTGTAGATGATCTCCAGGCCATTGATCGGCTCGTTGAACGGCAGTGCCTCGGGGTAAAGCACCACGGCACGGGCGCCATCGGCCAGGGCGTAGCCCATGCGGTTGCCGGTGCGGCCACAGGTGGTCAGCTCTTCCTTGATGATGTTCTTGCGCACCAGCCAGCGCACGATCGCCCGGGCACGGGGTTCGTGGACGGGCAAGGTGGAGATTTTCGGGACAAGGATGCTTTGGGAATTCATGGGAGTCCTGCGGTGTGGCCACTTGCCCCCGAAGAGGCCCTGAAGGCAGGCAGCTTAATCCCTGAAAAGAACAGGTCAAGTACTCAAATACCGCCCGATCAATGCAATACCGCTGGCCAGCACCAGCCAGGTCACCAGCCGCACAAACGCCTCACGCGACATGCGCATCGTCAACCTGCGCCCACACCACAGCCCCAACGCCATCGCCGGCAACAGGCACAGTGCCAACATCAACAACGGTAAATCAGCATACACCCCGGCGATCAGGAACAGACTGAGGCGCACCACTGTGCTGCAACTGATCAACGCACTCTGGGTGGCGCGCGCCGCGTCTTTGGACAGGCGACTGTTGAGGTAGATCGCATATAAGAAGCCACCACTGCCGAACAGCGCCCCAAACAACCCACCCACCGTGCCCATCGGTATCGACCACCCCGCCGCCAGTTGCGTCGGCCGCGCCTTCACCGCCAGGCTGTAGAGCGCGTAGGCGCTGATAAACAGGCCCATCAACAACAGCAGCAGGTCCGAATGCAAGTTGAGCAAAAACACCACGCCGAGTGTGCAGCCAACCGCCATGCACGGCAGCAATCGCAGCAACTCCGGCTTGTTCACCTCGCGCCGCGATTGCAGCAGGTTGCCAAATGCCGCGACAAAATCCAGCAGCACCAGCAGCGGGATGATCTTCGACAGCGGCATGAACAGGATCAGCAGCGGCCCCGCCACCAATGCGGTACCGAATCCCGCGATGCCAAACACGATGTAGGCCACCACCACACCCACGCCGATCACCAGCCAATCCACACCACCAAACGACCACTGACTCATCAGCTCAACCGGGCTCATGGGGTATTCCTTGTACGAGATGATCATCACTTTAGCCATCGGTGAGAGATGCGACTAATATCTTCAAAGCCCGCCACCTATCTCGAAAAGGCATGACGCGTGATATCAACCCGCCAACTGCGTTACTTCGTCGAAATCGCCGACTGCGGCAGCTTCAGTGCCGCCGCCGAACGCCTGTTTGTGGCGCAGTCAGCCTTGAGCCGACAGATCAAGGAGCTGGAAACCCAGCTGCAAACCCCGCTGTTCGAACGCACCGCACGCCAACCGAGGCTTACGGCGGCGGGCGAAGCCTTCTATCCGCGAGCCCGCAACCTGCTGAGTGAACTGCTCAAGGCCAGCCAAATGGCGACACAAGTGGGCAATGGCGAACTGGGTACGCTGCGCCTGAGCCATTCGAGCACTGTGCCGATGAGCGGCCCTTTGCTGCAGGGCATCAGCGCTTGGCTGGAACGCTGCCCTGGGGTGTCGATGGACATCGTCAAACTGTCCTCCGAAGCGCAGTTGGAAGAAATCGCCGACGGTCGCCTTGAGGTCGGCGTGCTGCGCTTGCCAGTGCTGCGCCAGCGCGAGGGGGTTCGGGTGATGCCGTTGTATAGCGAGCAACTGCTGCTGGCCGTACCGCCCAACCATGCGTTAGCGCGTAGTCATGCGCCCATCGAGCTAGGGCAATTGAAGGACGAAGCGTTTATTTCAATACCCCACCCCCAGCGCGGCGGCCTGAGTTATCTATCAGCCGAGCTATGCATGCGTGCCGGATTTTTCCCCAAGGCCGCGCGAGTGATGTCGCGCAAGACCACCCAGTTGCAACTGATCCAGGCCGGCTTCGGTATTGCCTTGTTACCAAAATCCATGCAGGACATCGCCCCCGCCAACGTGCACTTTTTACCCCTGGCCGAGCCGGACTGCCTCAGCACCGTGGCCCTGGCCTGCGCACAGGCGCCGAGCGCGCTGGTGGAGCAGTTCTGTCAAACCTTGCACGAATGCCTATAAACTGCCGCCCATGATTAAAGATCCTTTTGCTGGTTTAGGCCTGGACCGCGAAGTCCTGACTGTCAGCCAGCTCAACGGCCGTGCGCGGGTGTTGCTGGAAGACGTGTTCACCAATATCTGGGTCGAAGGCGAGATCTCCAACCTCGCCCGCCCGGCCTCCGGCCATGTGTATTTCACCCTCAAGGACAGCGGCGCTCAGGTGCGTTGCGCGTTGTTTCGCAACAACGCTGCGCGGGTGCGCCAGGCGCTGAAGGATGGCCTGGCGGTGAAAGTGCGCGGCAAGGTCTCGCTGTTCGAGGGCCGGGGTGATTACCAATTGATCCTCGATACGGTGGAGCCGGCCGGTGATGGGGCGTTGCGCCTGGCGTTCGATGCGCTGAAGGAAAAGCTCAGCGCCGAAGGCCTGTTCAGTGCCGAACGCAAAGTGCCGCTGCCGGCGCATCCTCGACGCATCGGCATTATCAGCTCGCCGACAGGCGCGGTGATCCGCGACATCATCAGTGTGTTCCGTCGCCGTGCGCCCAACATTGAACTGACCCTGATCCCCACCGCCGTGCAAGGCCGCGAAGCGATCCCGCAGATTGTGCGCGCGCTGAAACTCGCCGATGCCCGTGGCTTCGATGCGCTGATCCTGGCCCGTGGCGGCGGCTCGCTGGAAGACCTCTGGTGTTTCAACGAAGAAGCCGTGGCCCGTGCGGTGGACGCCTGCGTCACGCCAATCGTCAGCGCCGTCGGCCACGAGACCGATGTGTCGATCAGCGACTTCGTGGCGGACGTGCGCGCCCCCACCCCTTCCGCCGCAGCCGAATTGCTCGCGCCAGACGCCAGCCACCTGGTGCGCCAGGTTGAAAACCTGCACCGCCGCCTGGTGCTGCTGATGCGCAACCGCCTGAGCCACGACCGCCTGCGCCTGGAAGGCATGGCCCGACGCCTGCGTCACCCCGGTGAACGTCTGCGCCAGCAAGCCCAGCGTCTGGACGACCTGGACATGCGCTTGCGCCGTGCCTTCGAGCGCAGCCTCAATACCCGCCGTGAACGCCTGATCCGCCTTGAAACGCGCCTTGCCGGCCAGCACCCGGGCCGCCAGTTGGCCCTGTTGCGCCAACGCCTGGACAGTCTCGCCGAACGCCTGCCCCGCGCCATGCGCGAAGGCCTCAAGGCACGGCGCCTGCAACTGCAAAGCCAGATGCAGACGCTGCACGTGGTCAGCCCGCTGGCGACCCTGGGTCGTGGCTACAGCATCCTCTTGGATGAGCGCGGCCAGGCCATTCGCAATGCCGCGCAGACCCACACCGGCCAGCGCCTGACCGCGCGCCTCGGTGAGGGCCAATTGCAGGTGCGGGTGGAAGACAACCACCTGACACCCGTCACCCTTTCGTTATTGGATTGATTGATGCCACGTCTCTTTAGTGTGTTGATGCTGCTGTGCCTTGCCTTTAACGCACAGGCCGACAGCTACATTACCCGAACCCTCAACAAGCCCGTGCCTGGCGGGGTTGCCGTGGTCGAACTTGGCCCTTCCGCTGCCGCACCCAAAGCCACGTACCTGGGCAAGCCGGTACTGGTGGTGAAAGAAGCGGACACCTGGCTGGCGATTGTCGGTATTCCGTTGACGGTCAAGCCTGGCAATGAGCGCATCAGCAGCGGCGGACGCAACCTGCCGTTTATCGTCGGCTACAAAAAGTACCCGGAACAACGCATCACCCTGAAAAACAAAAGCCAGGTAAACCCTGACCCGGCGCAGCTCAAACGCATCGAAGGCGAATTGGCGGTGCAGCTCAAGGCCTACCGCAGTTTCAGCCCTAACCTGCCGAGCAACCTGGTGCTGGACAAACCGGTGAACGGGCCGCTGTCGAGCAAGTTCGGTGTGCGGCGTTTCTTCAACGGTGAAGAACGCAATCCTCATTCGGGCCTGGACTTTGCGGTGCCGGCCGGTACGCCGATCAAGACGCCAGCCAACGGCAAGGTGATCCTGGTGGGCAACTACTTCTTCAACGGCAACACGGTGTTCGTCGACCACGGCCAGGGCTTTATCAGCATGTTCTGCCACATGTCGAAAATCGATGTAAAAGTGGGCGATCAACTCACGCGCGGCGCGGTGGTGGGCAAGGTCGGTTCGACTGGCCGTGCGACCGGGCCACATATGCATTGGAATATCAGCCTGAATGATGCGCGCGTTGATCCAGCGATCTTTATCGGCGCATTTCAACCCTGAACCCCGGGCATCGGCCGGCACCATTCGGTGCCGTCGCCGGAGCTTTTCTTACCGATGCAACAGGAACCAAACCATGCTGAACACCCACCCATTCGACGACTTACAAGGAGCGTAAACGACACTCAACCTACCCTGTGAGACACTCCCTATGTTTGCTACCGCGCAAGCCCTTATGTCAGTTGCTTCTCGGCAGACCACCACGCTACGTCAGACCACTCCGCCCGCAACCGACAACCGCCCACCTACTTCCAGCTCTCCCACTGCCCACCTGACCTTCGCGCCAGACTTCCCCCCCCTCCCCAGCTCATCAGGCATCCCCCCAGCCACACCTAGCCCACTTGCAAAGCACTTTAACGTCAGTGACCAGCAGGCCTTTCTGGATCAACACGACAGCCTCACCCTCGAGATGCAACGCCTACACAATCAGCAACCCACCTTCAAGGCATTCCTGCAAAGCGAACTGGAAAAAGCGTTTCCAGACGTCAGGCCGCTCAACGCCGAAACGCTCTCGCTCAACCGTTACCGCAGAGACGGCGATAACGAAACACTGGCCTCTTCCGAGCCCTTGATGACCGCCCTCGCCCGAATGATGCAAGAGATCCAGGCCAATCCGAATCGGCTGAGATCGGCTGAGCGCAACATCCGCACGGAGTTCATCAACCGACAAACTCCCGATGACAGTGCCACGCCAGCCATTACCTCAGGCTCCTTGCAATCCATCGCCAGAGCGATCGTCACGCAGTACCCCGCAACGCTGCAGGCATTCTGGACGACACCTCGCCCAGGCTCGACACCACCGCAGACGCCCCAGGACCACCTGCTGGCCTTGCACAAACAACAACTATCGACCCTCGCCGCACTGCGCGCAGCAGACGGCACTCTAAGCCCGGCCAGCAAGACGCTGATCGACAACGCACTGCAATACCCCACCCTGGCCGAGCGGGAAAAAGCCTTCGCCGATGGCGCGCGCCCAGGTGTGTATCCGCTCACGCTCGACGACGGCACCGAGCGCGGCGCACTGCTGGCGGGCACCTTTCTGATCACACAGACCGATGGGTCCTTTGCCTCACCACCCACCTGGCCCAAAGGAAAATCCTTGGCGCTCAACGACGCCCATGGCCCGGTCGTGCTGTACACCCCAGGCGAAGGTTTCGAGGAGTTTGCCACGCCGGCCCAGGCGCGCCAGGCCTTGGCAAAACGGCTTGACGAGGGAGGCGTCAACGCCGACCTGCTGCTGCAAACCCTGCCCCTATCGTTGCAAAACCGCCCCGAACCACCCAACGGGGAAGACCTGATGCTCAGCGTCGCACCGCTGGATGGCGATGTACTGGCCGAAGGCGTCCCCTGGATGTTCAAGCGCCAGCAGGCAGAAGTCGAAGCGAGCCAGCTCAAAGCCCCGCTGTCAGCCACGGCCATCGATGACGCTGCCGACTGGTCGTATCTGCTCGAAGGCACCAATGCCTTGCAGGCACGTAATCAAGCATTGGCGGATAAGCTGCAACCCGAGTGGCTGAAAAACCTGAGCCCCGCCCAAGAAGCCCTCTTCGCCCATCTGGAGCAAGCGCAAGAAAAAAGCGCCGATGCGCTGGTGCCGCTGCTTGAAACTATTCCGGCCCTGCCCACTTTCGCTCGTGATCGGATGAACGAAGCGATTAAAAAGCAGTACCCGAATGCCGAGGTGAATGCCGATCAACTGATGGTTCAGGTCCGCACCAGGACTCACGTCAACAACGGTCGAAAAACCAGCAGCCATACGCCTTTCGAAAAAAACAAACAGGTATCGCTCACCGACCTGGCCCTGAAAAACCCCACCGAGTTCCCCGCCGGTGAAACGGCCACGTTCACCCAAACCACCTTCAAACTGCCTCTGAGCGACAAACAGGGCAAACCGGTGCTCGACGCCGATGGCAAGCCTGTTGTACTGGACACCGACCAACTCAAGCCCCTGGTCAACGCCGCCGATGTCGGGGGTGAATACACCGCTCTGCTGAAAAAAGAACTGGCCACAGACGCCGTGGCGGGCCTGGCAGGACAGCGGCGTGACGCATGGAAAGCCAGCCAGGCTGACCTGATGGCCAAAGAGGCATTTCTCGCAGAACTCAACCCCGATGCCTATAAAGCCGAAGCCAAGGAGGACAAGACCAGCAAGCGCGGGGCGCAATGGGTCGCGGCCGTACTGGATCACCCCGACCCGGCCAACCGCCCGCAAGTCGATGGCGAAACCATCGAGACCCACGCCCTCGTCCAACGTGGCCTGCCGGTTCAAGGCGTGATGGTGATCGGCAACAGTAAAGATCCGGAGCGGGTGCTATACACGCCGAATGCACCCGACGGCATCACGTTTCGCGAAGTCGCCAGCCAACAGGCACTCAACACCCTGCTGGAAAAAAACGAGTGGAAGCTGTACACCGCGAACCGCAAGTCGCCGGTCAGCAAAGATGACGTCGCCCAAGCGAAACAGACCCTCGACAAACACAAGTTAGATATGGCGAGGAACCCCGCCGCAGCCATCGAGACCTTCGTCAAAGCCCTCAAACTGACAGGCGACACATCCACCCTCACCCCCATGACCGGCAACAGCCTGGATGCGCTGTACAAGCAACATGTCCAATTGCTGACCGACAGGGCCGACCACCAATCCGTCAGCAGCGCTGAAGTGGCAACGCAGTCAAGGGCCAACAAAGCGCAATTCGGTGTGGATGTGGCGCTGATCTTCCTCGATCTGTTGCCCGTCGTGGGCAAAGGCGCCTCGATGGGCGTACGTCTGGGTAAAGCCGGGGTGACGGCGCTGCGTGCCAACGCCAGAGTCTTGCCCAAACTGATCAGGAACCCGGCACTTGGCCGGGCAATTTATGCTGACTTTGCCACGGCAGGGGCAGGTATGCCCGTGGTTCGGACCTCGCCGCTGCGCCCGGTTGCCAAGGCGCCCTTGCGCGCCATTGAGCCCGCACCGCGCCCAACACCCAGGGCGCTACCGGCGCCCGACGGCCCGCCACCGGCCACGCCATCGACCAGTAGAGGTATTGTCGCCCGAATCGAACAGCCCACCATCACGAATGTAAACCGTGACCTGAGCGCCTATGCCGTGCCGAATGACGTGATACAGGGCGCCGTATTAGGCCCAGGCAGTACTTATAGGGTGGGCGACGACTTTTACGTGCGCTTCACGGACGGCACGGGAGAGCAAAGGGTTTACCAGATAGAGTCGAACTTTCATGCCCGGGATGGACAGGTCACTGTCGTCAATCCCCATTTGCCGCCCACGACAAACAGGTCAAACAGGGCCGTGGCGTTTCTAGTGTCCACAGGAAATGGCGAGTGGCAAATCAACAATCTGGTCGGGGCCGGGCGTCATCGGGGCAGACATTTGCCACCCGAAGACGTCACCTACATGGACCGGATACTCTCCGGCAGAGCAGCCTATGATATTGATGGGAGCGCAGTTACTACCGGGCAAGTCAGACGCTGGTTCCGGCGCGATATGAATAGTTTCTACGACGCCCTGGCAACAGGCGGCATGCCGACACGACCTACGCTACCCGTGATGGCGATCAACAGTACACCGGATTCGGCCATACAAAACAGCCTGACCCAAAACGGTGTACGGGGGCTTGTGCTGGGTGAAATGCATGATGAGCCTGCGGCGTATCAGTTGGTCATTGATCAGATGCAGAACTTCAAAAATAACGGCGTCACCACTCTGTACGTTGAGGGCGCGCCATTCCTGCAGGGTTCTCCCAACATTTCCGACGCAGCGCTGCGCACCTCCGATGCGGCCTACTTTGGCCAGCATCCTTACAACTTGGACTACAAGAGCGGCCCTACGCTTACGGATATCATCAAAGAAGCAGACAAACATGGGATAAAAGTCGTCGGGCTAGAGCACCAGCAATTGACATGGCGTACCGACGATCCCATGCATATGTACAAACATGCGCTGGGCCAGCAGAACCGTCTTAGAGAATTCAACTATCATGCTGCAAAAATCATCGAACGCACCCCGCCCGGCGAAAAGTTCGTGGCCATCGTCGGGAAATTTCATATGAATACCGAACTGGGCGTCCCAGGCATCGCTGAATTGACCAACGGTATCGGCCTGTCTGTAACGCCTTCGCTAAAAGGCAGCTCAAGCCTGGTCAGCCAGCCACCGCACACACCGCCACCGTCACTGAAGTTGCAGCGCGGTACCAACGTCCCTGAGCCATACGGCGATATTCATGTCGATTACAACGTGGATGCGTTGACGAACTAGACACGCCCTATAAACCTCGGTCACGCCGCCTCAACGCGGCGTGATTATTAATTGCGCACCAGCAAAAACAAGCAGCAATAAATCACTAACAATTCTAAAAAAACAAATCATTAATTTCGAAAAACAATCAAAAAACGAAAATTATCTCAATTTTTTTTTGCAACTTGCCATCCCATTCGCTGGCGGTTAGGGTTGAGCCCATGAAAACCTCTCACACCCTCATTCAGCTCCGCCAGCACCGCAGCCTGTGCCTCGTCAGCGCACGACTGCCAGGCTGAATCGATCTGCCTCGTCTTTACGTTTTATCCCCAAAAACAGTTCCACGGCAGGCCGCCTTTTCTCGGCCCCTACAACAAAGGATTTCCCGATGAGCATGCTCAAAGACCCGTCTTCGAAGTACCGCGCGTTTCCGACCATCGATATCCCGAACCGCACCTGGCCATCGAAGACCATCACCGAAGCGCCGATCTGGTGCAGCTCCGACCTGCGTGATGGCAACCAGTCGCTGATCGAGCCGATGGACGCGGTGAAAAAGCTGCGTTTCTGGAAGACTCTGGTCGCTGTCGGCGTGAAAGAAATCGAAGCTTCGTTCCCGGCCGCCTCGCAAACCGACTTCGACTTCGTACGCACACTGATCGAAGACGGCCACATCCCCGAGGACACCACCATCCAGGTGCTGACCCAGGGCCGTGAAGACTTGATCGCACGCACCTTCGAATCCCTGCGCGGCGCCAAGAAAGCCATCGTGCACCTGTACAACGCCACGTCGCCGTCCTTCCGCCGCATCGTGTTCAACCAGGACAAGGAAGGCATCAAGGCCATCGCGGTCAACGCCGCCAAGTTGTTCGTCAAATACGCCGCCCAGCAGCCGGAAACCCAGTGGACCTTCGAATACTCCCCGGAGACCTTCAGCGCTACTGAGCTGGAGTTTGCCAAGGAGGTGTGTGACGCGGTGATCGAGGTGTGGAACCCGACGCCCGAGCACAAGATGATCCTCAACCTGCCGGCCACCGTGGAATGCGCCACGCCGAACATCTATGCCGACCAGATCGAATGGTTCGGTCGCCATATCAATCGCCGTGACAGCGTGATCATCAGCCTGCACACCCACAACGACCGTGGCACCGGCGTGGCCGCCACCGAGCTGGGCCTGATGGCCGGCGCCGACCGCGTCGAAGGCTGCCTGTTCGGCAACGGCGAGCGCACCGGCAACGTCGACCTGGTCACCGTGGCACTGAACATGTACACCCAGGGCCTCGACCCACAGCTGGATTTCTCCGACATCGATGGCGTGCGCAAAGTCGTCGAAGAGTGCAACCAGATCCAGGTTCACCCGCGTCACCCGTACGTGGGTGACCTGGTGCACACCGCGTTCTCCGGTTCGCACCAGGATGCAATCCGCAAGGGTTTCGCCCAGCAGAAAGACGATGCGCTGTGGGAAGTGCCGTACTTGCCGATCGACCCGGCCGATATTGGTCGCAGCTACGAGGCGGTGATTCGCGTGAACAGCCAGTCGGGCAAAGGCGGCATCGCCTACCTGCTGGAGCAGGAATACGACATCAGCTTGCCACGTCGCATGCAGATCGAGTTCAGCCAGGTGGTACAGGCCGAAACCGACCGCGTCGGCCTGGAGATGACTGCACCGCAGATCTATGCCTTGCTGCAGCGTGAATACCTGCAAGCCAACACCCCGTACGCGTTGGTCAGCCATCGCCTGCAGGAAGAGAACGGCAACAGCTTTGTCGAGGTGGAAGTCGCGGGCAAGGGCCAGGGCGAAACCAACCTGCACTGGAAAGGCAAAGGCAACGGCGCCCTGGAAGCGTTGGTGGCCGGCTTGCCGATTGGCGTGGAGATCATGGACTACAACGAACATGCGATCGGTGCGGGCACCAACGCCAAGGCGGCGGCCTACATCGAACTGCGTGTGAACGGCGAGCGTCCGGTGCATGGTGTGGGGATTGATGAAAACATCACCACAGCGAGCTTCAAGGCGCTGTTCAGTGCGCTGAACCGTTCGTTGAGCCAGCAGGAAGCAAAAGCAGCGTAAGCAGTCTGCTTAAAATGTGAAAGGCCCCTGGATATGAGTCCTGGGGCCTTTTTTTTGGTTTTTTGTGGTCTGTGAGGGCCTCATCGGGGGCAAGCCCCCTCCCACATTTTGAATGTATTCACAAATTAAAGTGTGGGAGGGGGCTTGCCCCCGATAGCGGTCTGTCAGACAAACTGGAAAGTATCGGCATCCAGGTTGGCTGGAAACCTGGTGCGATACGCGGCCAATTCCGCCGCATCCAGGCTCACCTGGAACACTCCATCCGCCTCCCCCGCACTCAGCAGCGTCTCGCCCTGGAAGTCCAACACCTGGCTATCCCCGGTGTAGGCAAAGCCCTTCCCATCCGTGCCCACCCGATTCACCGCCGCCACATAACACAGGTTCTCG
This sequence comes from Pseudomonas sp. FBCC-B1565, assembly GCF_059133265.1. Classification (NCBI taxonomy): domain Bacteria; kingdom Pseudomonadati; phylum Pseudomonadota; class Gammaproteobacteria; order Pseudomonadales; family Pseudomonadaceae; genus Pseudomonas; species Pseudomonas sp. FBCC-B1565. Next base: position 1,177,949 of record NZ_CP101438.1, on the reverse strand, counting down.
ATGGCCCGCGCCGGCAGCAGTCGGTTCCAGTGCGAGCGCCGCGCTCCTGGCCAGTTGGCGGTGTACAGCAGCAGGTCTGTGTCCTGAGCATCGCGGCTCCACACCGGGAAGCGCAGGTCGTAGCAAATCAACGGGCGAATACGCCAGCCCTTCACTTCGAACTGTACCTGGCGCTCACCGGGGGTGTAGTGGTTGTGCTCGCCGGCCATGCGGAACAGGTGGCGCTTGTCGTAATGCAACACCTCGCCATCCGGCCGTGCCCACAGCAATCGGTTGCGATGGCTGCCGTCGGCAGCCTGGATGATCAGGCTGCCGGTGATGACGGCGTTGTACTTCGCGGCCTGGGCCTGCAGCCAACGGTGGGTCGGCCCGTTCTCGGGTTCGGCCAGGGTTGCTGACTCCATGGAAAAACCGGTGGTGAACATCTCCGGCAACACGATCAGATCAGCGCCTTTCGCCTGCTCCAACAATAACCCGAAGTGCTCAAGGTTGGCTTGGCGGTCGTGCCAGGCCAGGCTGGTCTGGACCAGGGCGATGTTCAGGTTCGGCAGAGCACTCAGATCGCGCATAGTTTTTCAGCCGCTTGTTGCAGCGTTTCCTCACGTTTGGCAAAGCAAAGGCGCACCAGGCGCTGGCCTTGGGGTGGGGTCTGGTAGAACACCGAGACCGGAATCGTCGCCACGCCGTGTTCGCGGGTCATCCATAGCGACATGGCGACGTCATCCAGGTCCGGGCGGATCTGTGAGTAATCCACCAGTTGGAAGTAGGTGCCGGTCACTGGGGTAAAGCTGAAGCGCGATGGCGCCAGCAGGTCGCAGAACAGATCGCGCTTGGCCTGATAGAACGCCGGCAACTCATCGACATGCTCCGGGTGCTCAGCCATGAAATCGGCCAGCGCGTACTGCAATGGGGTTACGCCACAGAAATTGACGTATTGATGCACCTTGCGCAGTTCGCCGGTGAGGGCCGGCGGGGCGACGACGTAGCCGGTTTTCCAGCCGGTGACGTGGTAGGTCTTGCCGAAAGAGCTGACCACGAAGGCGCGCTGGTAGAGTTCTTCGTGGGCCAACACGCTGACATGGGCCACGCCGTCGAACACCAGGTGTTCGTAGACCTCATCGCTGACCAGGTAGATGTCACGCTCGCGAATCAGTTCGGCCAACTGGTCCAGTTCGGCGCGGCTGATCAGCGCGCCGGTCGGGTTATGTGGGGAGTTGAGGACGATCATGCGCGTACGCGGTGACAGCGCCGCCTTGATCTTCTCGAAGTCCAGCGCAAAGCCATCCAGGCGCAGTTGCACATGCACGCAGCGACCACCCGCCAGCTCCACCGACGGCTCGTAGCTGTCGTAGCTGGGGTCGAACACGATGACTTCATCACCGTTGCGAATCACCGCCTGGATCGCGCAGAAGATCGCCTCGGTGGCGCCTGGAGTGATGGTCACTTCAGTGTCGGCATTGACTGTGGCGCCATAGCTGCGGGCGATCTTGGCGGCCACCTGCTGGCGCAGCACCGGTAAGCCGGTCATGGGCGCGTATTGGTTATGCCCGAGGGCGATATGCTTGCCCACTGCGTCGAGCAAACCCTGGGGGCCATTGAAGTCCGGGAAGCCCTGGGACAGGTTCAGCGCGCCGGTCTCGGCAGCGAGTTGCGACATGGTGGTGAAAATGGTCGTGCCGACATTCGGCAGCTTGCTGGTGATCATGGGAGCCCCCTTCGGCTGAGCTGCAAGTTTTAAGCTGCAAGCCATAAGCAGGTCAAGGGGCAAACCGCCAGGCACAAAAAAGGGCTCCAAAGGAGCCCTCTCTTGCAGCTAACAACTTGAAGCTACGATTACTTCTTATCGCGGCGCTTCTTGTCGGCCTTCTTATGGTGAGTCATCAAACGACGCTTCTTGTTCACCTGACGGTCAGTCAGTGTGTTCTTGTTGCCTTCGTATGGGTTCTCACCACCCTTGAACTCGATACGGATCGGCGTACCGACCAGTTTCAAGACACGCCGGTAGGTGTTTTCCAGGTAACGCACGTAGGACTTGGGCACCTTCTCGATCTGGTTACCGTGGATCACGATAATCGGTGGGTTGGCACCGCCCAAGTGGGCGTAACGCAGTTTGATCCGGCGGTTGTTGACCATCGGCGGCGCGTGCTCGCCAACCGCGTCTTCCAAGATCTGGGTGAGACGGTTGGTCGGCCAGCGGGTGACCGCGGACTTGAACGAGTTCTGTACGGAAGCGTAGAGGTTGCCCACGCCGGTGCCGTGCAGTGCCGAGATAAAGTGGATATCGGCAAACTCGACGAAGAACAAGCGGCGTTGCAGCTCGATCTTGACGAAATCGCGCTCGCTCGGCGTCATGCCGTCCCACTTGTTGATCGCGATCACCAGCGCACGACCGGCCTCCAGGGCAAAGCCCAACAGGTTGAGGTCGTGGTCCACCACGCCTTCGCGGGCGTCCATCACGAAGATCACCACGTTGGCGTCTTTGATCGCCTGCAGGGTTTTCACCACCGAGAACTTTTCAACTTCCTCGTGGATCTTGCCGCGCTTGCGCACACCGGCGGTGTCGATCAGCGTGTACTTTTCCTCGTTACGTTCGAACGGGATGTAGATGCTGTCGCGGGTGGTGCCAGGCTGGTCATAGACGATGACTCGGTCTTCACCGAGCATGCGGTTGACCAGGGTCGACTTGCCGACGTTAGGACGACCGATGATAGCGATCTTGATACCGTCTTTTTCGCTCGGGCCAGGAATGCGCTTGGCTTCCTCACCTTCGGCGACGATTTCCTCTTCGCCCTCTTCTTCCTCGACGTCATCCTTGGGGAAATCGCGCAGGGCAATTTCCAGCATCTGGGTGATACCGCGACCGTGCGCCCCGGCGACCGGGATCGCATCGCCCAGGCCCATCGGGCTGAATTCGGCTCGGGCAGCTTCAGGATCGATGTTGTCGATCTTGTTCGCGACCAGATAGGAACGCTTGTTGCGCTTGCGCAGGTGCTCGCCAATCATCTGGTCGGCAGCGGTGTAGCCCGCACGGGCGTCCACCAGGAACAACACGACATCGGCTTCTTCAATGGCCAGCAACGACTGCTCGGCCATCTTTTCGTCCATGCCATGCTCGTCACCGGAGATACCACCGGTGTCGACGATAATGTAGGAGCGCCCTTGCCACTTTGCCTCACCGTATTGGCGATCACGGGTCAGACCGGACAAGTCGCCGACGATAGCGTCGCGAGTCCTGGTCAGGCGGTTGAACAAGGTGGACTTGCCGACGTTAGGTCGGCCCACCAGGGCGATTACGGGAACCATGCGGCTCTCCACTTCGTTATTTCAGAAAATACAAAAGCCGCTGCAAGGCAGCGGCTGGTGCTCGGGGCAGCATAATCAAATGCCGCATGCCCCGCCGAAGCGGGGCCGCCTGGGTGTTACCCCAAGCATAGTTCTTACTTGATGGTCAGGGCTTCCAGCTTGCCGCTGTTGCCAAACACATAAAGCATGTTACCCACCACCAGCGGACGCGCACGCAGGCCGTCGCTGTCGATACGCTCGCGACCGACGAAACGACCATCCACCTGGCTCAGCAGGTGCAGGTAGCCTTCGAAGTCACCGACCGCCACATAGCTGGAGAAGACTTCCGGTGCCGACAACTGGCGGCGCGCCAGGGAGTCGTTGCTCCACAGTGCCGTGGTGGAACGCTCGTCGACACTTTCGACAGTGCCGGACGCCAGGCTGACATAGACGCTGCCAAACCCTTGGGCGACACCGGCGTAGCTGGAAGCATCACGCTGCCAGTTGACGCGGCCGCTCTGCAGGTCCAGTGCCGCAACACGGCCCTGGTAAGTGGCGACGTAGATGGTTTCACCCGACAACAGCAAGCCACCGTCAATGTCCACTACGCGGTCCAGCTCGGAACGACCTTGCGGGATGGCCACACGGGTTTCCCAGGCCGGCACGCCGTTCTGGGTATCCAAGGCGACCACTTTACCGGTCGACAGGCCTGCAACGGCCAGATTGTTGGTCACAATCGGACCACTGGTACCGCGCAGCGTCAGCACCGCAGGCGTGCTGTCGTACAACCAACGCTGTGCGCCGGTGCTGGCGTCGAGGCCGATCACACGGTCGTCCTGGGTTTGCACCACGACGATATCGCCGTTGGTGGCAGGCGGTGCGAGCACTTCACTGGTCACGCGAGCGCGCCATTTCTCTTCGCCGGTGCTGGAATCCAACGCCACGACTTCGCCCTTGAGCGTGCCGAGCAAGACCATGCCGTAACCCACGCCTACTGCGCCGGATACCGGAATTTCGAGGTCTTTCTTCCACTTCACGTCGCCGTTCATGCGATCCATGGAGATCACTACGCCGGTCACGTCAGCAGCGACAATGTTGTCACCGTCGATAGCCGGTACCAGCATGTTGTAGGTTTCGCCCTGGCCGTCACCGATGGAGCGGCTCCACTGCTTTTGCAGGACCACTTCTTCCTTGAAGCTGGTCAGCTCCGCAGGCGGCAATTCTTTCTTACTGTTGCTGCTGCAACCCGCGGCCAGAACGGCCAGAGCCAGCAATGCTGCATGTTTCCAACGGATCACGTCACGCATCCCCTTTGGCCAAGTCGTCCAGCTTGATTTGTAAGCCACCGACCGCCGCTTCATCAGACAGCGCCGCCTTGGCTTTCTTGTACGCAGCATTGGCTTCGTCGGTACGACCCAATTGGACCAACAGGTCGCCCTTGAGCTCTTCGCGAGTGGCTACAAATGCCTTGTCAGCATCGCCGTCGAGCAGTTTGAGTGCTTCGTCAGCCTTGTTCTGTGCCGCCAGTACCTGCGCCAGGCGCTGACGTGCGATTTCACCCAGGGTCGGGTTGGTCGGCTTGTCGGCGATGGCCTTCAGCTCAGCGGCAGCGTCGTCCAGCTTGCCGGTGTCGACCGCGACTTTCGCGACGAACAGGCTGCCGTATTGGGCGTAGGTGCTACCGCCGAATTCGTTCTTCAGCTTGCCGGCCAGGTCTGCAACCTGCGCAGGGTCGGGCTTGCCGTCCGGCGTCAGGGTGGTTTCCAACAATTGCTGATAGAGGATCGAGGCGCCTTGGGACTGGTTGGCCTGATACTTGGTCCAGGCTTGCCAGCCGAAGACAACCACTAAAGCCAGCAGACCGCCAGTAACCAGAGGCTTGCCGTTGCGCTGCCACCAGTCCTTGAACTCGGCCAGTTGCTCATCATCAGTACTCGACACCCCAATACTCCTTAATCGCTAAATTCGGCTGTTCGACAGCTTCAACCCTGCACGACGCAGGTGGCCAAGTGCGCAGCGAGCGCATCAAAGGCAATGTTCTGTTGCTCACCCTGGCCACGCAGGGGTTTGAAACCTATCACTTGCTGGGCCAGCTCGTCTTCGCCGAGGATCAGTGCATACAACGCACCGCTCTTGTCGGCCTTCTTGAACTGGCTCTTGAAGCTGCCGGCGCCCGCATTGACTTGCAGGCGCAGATTGGGCAGTTGGTCGCGAACCTTTTCGCTCAGGGCCAGGGCTGCCAGTTCGGCGGTCTCGCCAAAGGCGCACAGGTACACGTCCACCTGACGGGAGATCTCTTCCGGGACCTGCTCAAGGGTTTCCAGCAGCAGGATCAGCCGCTCGATGCCCATGGCGAAACCCACACCGGTGGTCGGCTTGCCGCCCATCTGCTCTACCAGGCCGTCGTAGCGGCCACCAGCACACACGGTGCCCTGGGCGCCGAGTTTGTCGGTGACCCACTCGAATACGGTCTTGCTGTAATAATCGAGGCCGCGCACCAGCTTGGTGTTGATCACGAACGGGATACCGGCCGCATCCAGCCGAGCCTTGAGGCCCTCGAAGTGGATACGAGACTCGTCGTCCAGGTAGTCGGCCATTTTCGGCGCATTGACCAGCACGGCCTGGGTATCGGCGTTCTTGGTATCGAGGACGCGCAATGGGTTGGTCTTCAGACGGCGCTGGCTGTCTTCGTCCAACTTGTCCAGGTGGGCGGACAGGTACTCGACCAGGGCCACTTTGTAGCGGCCGCGGGATTCACTGGTGCCCAGGCTGTTGAGTTCAAGCTTGACCGCGTCGCGGATACCCAGCAGGCCCCACAGGCGCCAGGTCAGCACGATCAGCTCGGCGTCGATATCCGGACCGTCAAGGTTGAACACCTCCAGGCCGATCTGGTGAAACTGGCGATAGCGGCCTTTTTGCGGGCGCTCGTGACGGAACATCGGGCCGATGTACCACAGCTTCTGTGGCTGGCCACCACCGGTGAGGCCATGTTCGAGCACAGCGCGCACGCACGCGGCAGTACCTTCCGGACGCAGGGTCAGGGAGTCGCCGTTACGGTCTTCAAAGGTGTACATCTCTTTTTCGACGATGTCGGTCACTTCACCGATGGAGCGCTTGAACAGCTCGGTGAACTCAACGATCGGCATGCGGATCTGCTTGTAACCGTAGTTATCCAGCAGGCGCGCAACAGTGCTCTCGAAGTAGCGCCACAGCGGCGTCTGCTCCGGGAGGATGTCGTTCATGCCACGAATGGCTTGCAGAGACTTGCTCACATCAAATCCTTAAATTCGTTCTTAGCCGCGCGCGATCAGCGCTGCGTCAGCCGCGACCTTTTCGGCCGCTTTCTCGCGGATCAGTCTTTCGAGATGATCCACCAGATTGTCATTCGTCAACTTCTGCGACGGTTTGCCGTCGATGTAGATCAGGTTCGGTGTACCGCCGGTCAAACCGATGTGCGCCTCCTTGGCTTCTCCCGGCCCGTTGACCACACAACCAATTACCGCGACATCCAGCGGCACCAGCAGGTCTTCGAGGCGCCCTTCCAGCTCGTTCATGGTTTTCACCACGTCGAAGTTCTGCCGCGAGCAGCTCGGACAGGCAATGAAATTGATACCTCGGGAACGCAAATGCAGGGATTTGAGGATGTCGTAACCGACCTTCACTTCCTCTACCGGGTCTGCCGCCAGGGAGATGCGGATAGTATCGCCAATCCCTTCGGCGAGCAGCATACCGAGACCCACCGCAGATTTCACTGTGCCTGAACGTAAACCGCCTGCTTCAGTGATACCCAGGTGCAACGGCTGTACGATTTCCTTGGCCAGCAGGCGGTAGGCTTCTACCGCCATGAACACGTCGGAGGCCTTTACGCTGACCTTGAAGTCCTGGAAATTCAGGCGTTCAAGGTGCTCAACGTGGCGCAGCGCCGATTCGACCAGCGCCGCCGGGGTCGGCTCGCCGTATTTCTTTTGCAGGTCTTTTTCCAGGGAGCCGGCGTTGACGCCGATACGGATCGGAATACCACGGTCGCGAGCAGCATCCACCACGGCACGCACACGGTCTTCGCGACCAATGTTGCCCGGGTTGATACGCAGGCAGTCCACACCCAGCTCGGCGACGCGCAATGCGATCTTGTAGTCGAAGTGAATGTCGGCAACCAACGGCACCTTGACCAGTTGCTTGATGCGACCAAAGGCCTCGGCAGCGTCCATGTCCGGTACGGAGACGCGCACGATGTCCACGCCAGCGGCTTCCAGACGGTTGATCTGGGCAACGGTGGCGGCCACGTCATTGGTGTCGCTGTTGGTCATGCTCTGTACGGCGATGGGGGCATCGCCACCCACCGGCACCGAGCCGACCCAGATTTTGCGCGATACGCGACGTTTGATTGGAGATTCGCCGTGCATGACTATTGTCCCAACTTCAGGCGAGCGGTCTCGCCGGTGGTGAACGGCGCTACGTCTACAGGCTGGCCGTTGTAGGCCACTTGCGCGCCACGGGCAAAGCCCAGACGCAGCGTCAAAGGAGGCTTGCCGCCTTGGTCGAGCGTATCTCCCTTACGCTTGAGACCGCTAAACAGCACTTTGCCATTGCCGTCGGTGACTTGCGTCCAGCAGTCGGCGACGAAGGTAATCTGTACGCGGCCATCACCGGCGATCAACGCTGGGGTGGTAGGTGGCGAAATCGCAGGAGCTGCCGGAGCGGTTGGCGCTGGAGTCGCTGGCGCCTGCACTGGAGCGGCCGGTGTATGGGCTATGGCCCCCGAAGCAGCCGGCGTCGCGGGAACCGTTGCGGCAGCGGTCGCGGCAGGCGCGGTTTCCGGTGCTGGCAGCTCAGTAGCGGCGGATGCTTCAGGCGCGGCCTGGCCTTGGGCGACAGCCTGGTCTTCCGGCTCGTCCAGCGGATGAATCTGGGTAGTGCCGTCGGCGCTTTCGACTTCGACGTGCTCCATGGCGTTGCTGGTCAGGTCCTTGGTGCGCTGGGAGGTCTGGTCTTGCCACCAGACAAAACCGCCACCAATGACAGCGATCAGCAGCAACAGGCTGACAATTCGCAAAATCGTGTGGGAAACCCGCACCGGTTCTTCGATGCGACCCAAGCCATGCACATTGCTACCTTGGGAGTCGGTGCCGGTAAACTGGTCGAACTCCTGGACTAGAACAGTCTGGTCGATCCCCAGCAGCTTGGCATAGGCACGGATATAGCCGCGGGCGAAGGTGTGCCCAGGCAACTTATCGAACGCGCCAGCTTCCAGGTTGCCCAGGGATGTACTGGTCAAATTGAGCTTGAGGGCCACTTCCGCCAGCGACCAACCATTGCTTTCGCGGGCCTGACGCAAGGTGTCGCCTGGGTTTACGCGATTAGCTGCTACAACTTCCGGGTGCGCCGCTTTCATCATTGCTCCGACAGGTATTGCTGATATTCCGGCGTACCGGGATAGAGTCGTTCGAGTTGCTGGCCAAAACGTGCGGCCGTATCGCGTTCTTCATGAACCGTCGCCAACCGCACACCGAGCAATAGACTACGTGCATTTTGCCCGCTGAGCAGGCTAAAACGCTCGTAATAGTCACGTGCCGGCACATAATGCCTGTCATCAAAGGATATCTCAGCCATTTCGAGCAATGCCCGAGGCTGGCGACCATTCAAGTGCAGGGCTTTTTCCAGTTGCCGGCGGGCATTGTCGCGCTGGCCGAGGCGGATCGAGGTGACCCCGAGGTTCTCGAACACCCGCGAACGCTCAGGATAGAGGGTATCGGCGCTGGCCTGCTGGAAATAAAGAGCGGCCTGGTCATAACGCTTCTGCGCAAACAGGAAACTGCCGTAGTTGTTCAGCAGCCGCGGGTCGGCAGGGCGTGCGGCCAGGGCCTTGTGGAAATACCGGTCCGCCAGTTCAGGCTCGGCCTGGGCCTGGAACACCAGGGCCAGTGCGGCATTGGCGTCGGCATCGTCGCTGTCCAGCTCAAGCGCCTTCTTCAACGGCACCTTGGCCTGCTCGTTCATCCCTTGCTGAAGGTAACCCAAGCCCAGTTGCACATAGGCAACTCGCGCCTCATCACGGCCTTTACCGGTTTGCATAGGGCTGTCATGGCCCGATGAAACACAACCAGCCGACAGGCCGGTAACAAGCAGAAGCAGCGCAAGGCGCAAGGGCATAGAGATCCTCTCTCAGATTCGATTCACAGCGATCAGCGGTAAATCGTCGGCGGCGTTCACTTCACGTCCGGCGATATAACGCTCGCTGCGGCGGGTGCGGTCCATCACCTGCCCGACCAATTGGCCACAGGCGGCGTCAATGTCTTCACCACGGGTGGTGCGGACGGTGACGTTGTAGCCAGCCTGGTGCAGTTGATCCTGGAAACGGCGGATGGCGTTGTTGCTCGGTCGCTCGTAGCCAGAATGTGGAAACGGGTTAAACGGAATCAGGTTGATCTTGCACGGGGTGTTCTTGAGCAACTCGATCATCTCGACCGCGTGCTCGACCTTGTCATTGATGTCTTTGAGCAAGGTGTACTCGATGGTCAGCACGCGCTTTTCACCCAGGGACGACATGTAGCGCTGGCAAGATTCGAGCAGCATCTTAAGCGGATACTTCTTGTTGATTGGCACCAATTGGTTACGCAATGCGTCATTGGGTGCGTGCAGCGACAACGCCAGGGAGACGTCGATGTGCTTGGACAGCTCATCGATCATCGGCACCACGCCGGAGGTGGACAGGGTCACACGGCGCTTGGAGATGCCGTAGCCCAGGTCGTCCATCATCAGGTGCATGGCCGAAACCACATTGTCGAAGTTCAGCAGCGGCTCACCCATGCCCATCATCACCACGTTGGTGATGGCACGGTCGACGGTCGCCGGGACGCTGCCAAAGGATTTGTTGGCAATCCACACCTGGCCGATTACTTCGGCGGCGGTGAGGTTGCTGTTGAAGCCTTGCTTGCCGGTGGAGCAGAAACTGCAGTCCAGGGCACAGCCTGCCTGGGACGAAACGCACAAGGTGCCGCGTTTGCCCTGGGGAATGTACACAGTCTCGACACAGCTGCCGGACGCCACGCGCACCACCCACTTACGGGTGCCATCGCTGGAGATGTCCTCGCTGACCACTTCGGGACCACGTACTTCAGCAATGGCCTTGAGCTTGTCGCGCAGGGCCTTGCTGACGTTCGTCATGGCGTCGAAATCATCGACGCCAAAGTGGTGAATCCATTTCATTACCTGACCGGCACGGAAACGCTTCTCCCCGATTGAGTCGAAGAATTTCTCCATTTCCGGCTGGGTCAGCCCCAGCAGGTTGGTTTTTACAGTCGATGTCGTCATGGATTCACCCTCACTCTTTAAGCCGATGCTTAGCGAGCGGTTACTTCAGTAGCGGCGAAGAAGTACGAGATTTCGCGAGCAGCAGCAGCTTCGGAGTCCGAACCGTGTACAGCGTTGGCGTCGATGGACTCGGCGAAGTCAGCACGGATGGTGCCGGCAGCGGCTTCTTTAGGGTTGGTAGCGCCCATCAGCTCACGGTTCAGAGCGATAGCGTTTTCGCCTTCCAGAACCTGGACAACAACAGGACCGGAGATCATGAAGGCAACCAGGTCGCCGAAGAAGCCACGAGCGCTGTGCTCAGCGTAGAAGCCTTCAGCTTCAGCCTTGGACAGTTGCTTGAGTTTCGAAGCTACAACCTTCAGGCCGGCTTTTTCGAAACGAGTGGTGATCTCGCCGATGACGTTTTTTGCAACAGCGTCAGGCTTGATGATGGAGAAAGTACGTTGAACAGCCATGGTGTAACTCCAGAAACGGTAATTTACGAAAAATTAAACCCGCGAATTATACGCGGGTTATTGGGTATTGCCTAACTGCGTAAGGGAGGCGTCAGTCCTGTTCTTCTTTCCAGGCAGTCTGGATAGCCTCCAGGACCTTTTCACCACCGCGATCACGCTCATCTTCGAACCCTGGCAACGCCATGACCATGTCACGCAAAGCTACAAAGTTCAGGGAGTAAGGATCCAGATCCGGGTTGGCATCTGCCAACAGGATAGCGATCTCTTGCACATCAACCCATTTAAGACTCATGACACTTCCTTGAATCAATGCGGCGCTTCGGCAGCATGGTTGAGGGAATACTTCGGAATTTCGACAGTGATGTCTTCCGTGCCGACCTTTGCTTGACAGCTTAGGCGAGAAGTCGCTTCCAGGCCCCAGGCACGATCAAGAAAGTCCTCTTCCAGCTCGTCTGCTTCTTCCAGAGTGTTGAAACCCTCGCGGATGATGCAATGACAGGTGGTGCAGGCGCAGACACCGCCGCAGGCACTTTCGATCTCGATGTGGTTGTCATGGGCAACTTCGAGGATGGACTTGCCGGTCTCAGCCTCCACGACCATACCGTCCGGGCAATGCTCGGCGTGTGGCAGAAAAATGACCTGCGGCATTAATTATTCCTCGATTTCATTCAGGTTGCGCCCGGCCAGTGCGGCTTTCACCGTCTGATCCATGCGGCGGGCGGCAAAGGCATCCGTCACTTGCGACAGTCGCTTGGTCTGTTGCTCGATGGCATAACCGTCGTTGCCTTTCATCAGTTCGGCCAGTTCCTGCATCTGCAGGTCGATGACCATGCGCTCTTCGGCATCCAGCAGGCGCTCGCCGTCGACCTCAAGGGCGCCCTGCACCGCCTCGAGCAGGCGCTGGGCATCCACTTGCTGCTCGCGCAGTACGCGAGCGACCTTGTCGTCACCGGCATATTGGAACGAGTCCTTGAGCATCTTGGCGATTTCGCCGTCGGTCAGCCCGTAGGACGGCTTGACCTGGATGCTGGCTTCAACACCCGAACCCAACTCACGCGCAGCGACGTTGAGCAAGCCGTCGGCGTCAACCTGGAAGGTCACGCGAATCTTTGCTGCGCCCGCGACCATGGCCGGGATACCGCGCAATTCAAAGCGCGCCAGGGAGCGGCAGTCGCTGATCAGCTCGCGTTCACCTTGCAGCACATGGATCATCATGGCCGTCTGGCCATCTTTGTAAGTGGTGAAGTCCTGGGCGCGGGCGACGGGGATGGTGGTGTTGCGTGGAATCACCTTCTCCATCAGGCCCCCCATGGTTTCCAGGCCCAGGGACAGCGGGATAACGTCGAGCAGCAGCAATTCGCCACCATCACGCTTGTTGCCGGCCAGGGTATCAGCCTGGATCGCGGCGCCGATGGCGACCACCTGATCCGGGTCGATTTCAGTCAGCGGCTGGCGGCCAAAAGCTTCGGCGACGGCTTCACGCACGCGTGGTACGCGGGTGGACCCACCGACCATGACCACGGCACCGACTTCTTCCAGCTCGATACCGGAATCGCGCACCGCGCGGCGGCAGGCTTTCAGGCTGCGGGCAACCATTGGCTCGATCAACGCATCGAAAGCTTCGCGGGTCAGTTGGGCCGACCAGGTGCCGTAGGAAACTTCAACGCTTGCAGCATCGGTCAGCGCTTCCTTGGCCGCGCAGGCGGTTTGCAGCAGGTTGCGCTGCGCGCCCGGGTCCAGGTCGGCAGACAAGCCGGCGCTGGTGATGATCCAGCCCGCAATGGCGTGGTCGAAGTCATCGCCGCCCAGGGCGCTGTCGCCGCCGGTGGCGAGCACTTCGAAGACGCCGCCGGTCAGGCGCAGGATCGAAATATCAAAGGTACCGCCGCCCAAGTCGTAAATAGCGACGAGGCCTTCTGCATGCTGGTCCAGGCCATAGGCCACGGCCGCTGCGGTCGGCTCGTTGAGCAGGCGCAATACGTTCAGGCCGGCGAGTTTCGCCGCGTCCTTGGTGGCCTGACGCTGAGCGTCATCGAAATAAGCCGGAACGGTGATTACGGCACCGACCAGTTCGCCGCCCAGGGTTTTCTCCGCGCGCTGGCGCAGCACCTTGAGGATATCGGCCGACACTTCCACCGGGCTTTTCGGGCCTTGGACAGTGTCGATGAACGGCATATGGGATTCGCCACCGACAAAGCGGTACGGCAACTGGTCGCCCAATTGCTTGACATCGGACAGACCACGACCCATCAAGCGCTTGACCGACAGCACGGTATTCAAAGGGTCGGAAGACGCCGCCAGCTTGGCCGACTCACCCACTTCGGTACGATCAACGTGATAGCGCACGGCAGACGGCAGAATCACCTGGCCATCAGCGTCCGGCAGCGGCTCGGACAGGCCGCTGCGCAAGGCAGCAACCAGGGAATTGGTGGTGCCCAGGTCAATCCCGACCGCCAGGCGACGCTGGTGCGGTTGAGGGCTTTGGCCGGGTTCGGCGATTTGCAGTAGGGCCATGGTAATCAGGTCTTATCTGTCTATCAGGCGTGCATCACGGGCAGCACACTGGGTTAATCGTCGAGGCGCTCTTCTAGCTGGCGCACTTCGTAGGTGAGCTTGTCGAGGAACTGCATGCGCCGCATCAGGCGTTCGGCCTGTTCGCGCTGCGCTGCGTCATTCCAACAGGCTGCGAAGCTTTCGTTGAGCTCATCCTGGGCCGTTTTCAGACGACGCTTGAAGATTGCGACACCGGCCAGATCGGCTTCGTCCTGCAAGTCTTCGAGTTCTTCGCGCCATTGCATCTGTTGCATCAGGAAGTCCGGATCGTGCACCGTAACTTCCAGCGGCAACTCACCACCGTTCATCGCGAGCAGGTAGCGCGCGCGTTTCGGGGGGCTTCTGAGCGTCTGATAGGCTTCGTTGAGGCTGGCCGATTGCTCCAGCGCCAGACGTTGCTCACGCTCGGAAGCGTCAGCGAAGCGGTCCGGATGCACGCCACGCGCCAATTCTCGGTAGCGCGTGGCAAGTTGCTCAAGGTCCAGCCGAAAGCTCGGCTGCAGCTCGAATAAAGCGAAATGACAAGGAGTACCCACGAATAGCCTCAGATGTTGAAGCTTTCGCCGCAGCCACATTCACCGCGTACGTTGGGGTTGTTGAACTTGAAGCCTTCGTTCAACCCTTCCTTGACGAAATCGAGCTCGGTGCCGTCCAGGTAGGTCAGGCTTTTAGGGTCGATAATCACTTTTTCGCCGTGACTTTCGAACACCTGGTCTTCCGCAACCACCTCGTCGACAAACTCCAGCACGTAGGCAAGGCCGGAACAGCCCGTGGTGCGAACACCCAGACGAATCCCCTCACCTTTACCGCGCCCATTCAGGGAGCGGCGAATGTGCTGCGCAGCCGCTTCTGTCATGCTGATAGCCATCATTGACTCCTTACTCGTCGCCAAATGCTTAGATCAAGCCTTTCTTCTGCTTGTAGTCGCGAACGGCCGCCTTGATGGCGTCTTCTGCGAGTACCGAGCAGTGGATTTTCACGGGCGGCAGGGCCAGTTCTTCGGCCAGCTGGGTGTTGCTGATGGTGACAGCCTCATCCAGGGTCTTGCCTTTCATCCATTCGGTCGCCAGCGAACTGGAAGCGATGGCCGAACCGCAGCCGTAGGTCTTGAACTTGGCGTCTTCGATAACGCCAGCGTCGTTGACCTTGATCTGCAGGCGCATCACATCGCCGCACGCCGGAGCGCCGACCATGCCGGTGCCGACATCAGGGTCTTCCGCGTCCATCTTGCCGACGTTGCGCGGGTTTTCGTAGTGGTCGATGACCTTTTCGCTGTAAGCCATGGTACTGAATCCTCACTCATCAGGGCCGCTCTGGAACCCTGTAGAAACGCCTGCGTTTTCCGCCACGTTCCTACAGAGCTGGGGTGGCGGCTTCTATAGTTAGTGTGCCGCCCACTCGATCTTGGAAATATCGACACCGTCTTTGTACATGTCCCACAGCGGCGACAGGACGCGCAGCTTGTTGACGGCTTCGCAGACTTTCTGCGCGGCGTAGTCGACTTGCTCTTCGGTGGTGAAACGGCCGAACGTAAAGCGGATCGAGCTGTGTGCCAGTTCGTCGTTGCGGCCCAGTGCGCGCAGTACGTACGAAGGCTCAAGGGACGCCGAGGTGCAGGCCGAACCGGACGAAACCGCCAGGTCCTTGAGCGCCATGATCAGCGACTCGCCTTCGACATAGTTGAAGCTCAAATTCAGGTTGTGCGGTACACGGGCGGTCATGCTGCCGTTGATGTACAGCTCTTCAAGGCCTTCGACCTGCTTGTAGAAGCGGTCGCTCAGCGCTTTGATGCGCACGTTTTCGGCAGCCATGTCTTCCTTGGCCACGCGGAAGGCTTCGCCCATGCCGACGATCTGGTGGGTCGCCAAGGTACCCGAACGCATGCCGCGCTCGTGACCGCCGCCGTGCATGGTGGCTTCGATGCGCACACGTGGCTTGCGGCTCACGTACAGGGCGCCAATGCCTTTAGGGCCATAGGTTTTGTGGGCCGAGAACGACATCAGGTCGACTTTCAGCTTCGACAGGTCGATGTCGACCTTGCCGGTGGACTGGGCAGCGTCGACGTGCAGCAGGATGCCCTTGGAACGGGTCAGCTCGCCGATGGCCGCGATGTCGTTGATGGTGCCGATTTCGTTGTTCACGTGGATCACGGAAACCAGGATGGTGTCTTCACGCAGCGCGGCTTCGATCATGGCCGGGGTGACGATACCGTCGGTGGTCGGCTCGAGGTAGGTAACCTCGAAACCTTCACGCTCCAGTTGGCGCATGGTGTCGAGGACAGCCTTGTGCTCAATCTTGGTGGTGATCAGGTGCTTGCCCTTGGTCGCGTAGAAATGCGCCGCGCCCTTGATAGCCAGGTTGTCGGACTCGGTGGCACCGGAGGTCCAGACGATTTCACGCGGATCTGCGCCAACCAGGTCTGCCACCTGGCGACGAGCGTTCTCGACCGCTTCCTCGGCTTTCCAGCCGAATACGTGGGAACGGGAGGCCGGGTTGCCGAAGTTTCCGTCAACCAGCAGGCATTCGCTCATCTTTTGCGCGACACGCGGATCAACCGGGGTGGTCGCTGAGTAATCAAGGTAAATCGGCAATTTCATGGACTTTCTCCTAAATCAGGCTGGCTGGCGTGCCGTTAGCTCTTCGGCTGTCACTCGACGGCGGACGCTTCGATCTTGTCCAGACGCGGCGCCTTGGTGTTGCAACGGCGCTGGTCCTGACGCTGGGCTACTTCTTGCACCTCACGGCGAGTCACAAGATCAGCCAAGCTGATACCACTCAAAAACTCATGGATCTGCAGGCTCAAGTCACACCACAAGTGGTGCGTGAGGCAGGTGTCGCCGGCGTGGCAATCACCCAGCCCCTGGCATTTGGTGGCGTCGACGGATTCGTTGACCGCGTCGATCACCTGGGCGACCTGAATGCCCTGCATGTCACGGGACAACTGATAGCCACCACCCGGCCCACGCACACTGGACACCAGGTTGCTGCGACGCAATTTGGCGAACAGTTGCTCGAGATAGGACAGGGAAATGCCTTGGCGCTCAGAGATATCGGCCAGGGACACCGGCCCAGTTTGCGCGTGCAAAGCCAAGTCGAGCATGGCGGTCACCGCGTATCGGCCTTTTGTAGTCAGTCTCATGGACAAGTACCAAGGTGTTTCAGAATGGGAGCAAGTATGCGATTCCCGAGTATTTAAGTCAACTATAAGACCTAGTACTTTAGTCAGGATTACCCGTAAAAAGGGCGCGCGAATCATAGCAGGATGGGGTGGGGACGAACAGCGGGAACAGGGCCGGATGGAGATTGCTGGATCAACGGAGGTCAACATGTGGGAGGGGGCTTGCTACAGATAGCAGTCTGACAGCTGAAGAATGCATCGACTGACCCACTGTCATCGGGGGCAAGCCCCCTCCCACATTTGAGCTGCATTGGTCGCGAGGCCTCAGCCGACCTTGGTGGCGGCTTCGTCCTTGATTTCGGCGAAGTCCTCTTCGCGCAACTCAGGCAGATCCTTGGCGCAATACGGGCTACCCAGATCCTTCAGCGCACCACACATACCCTCCAACTTGCCGTCCACCGCCTGCAGATGGTCGAGCAACTGGCCGATAGCGCGTGCCACCGGGTCGGGCATATCTTCGCTGACACCGTAGGCATCAAAACCGATTTTCTCGGCCATGGCCTTGCGCTTGGCCTCCTGCTCGTCGCCGGCTTCCGGCTTGACGATGATCCGGCCTGGAATACCGACAACGGTCGCACCTGGAGGCACAGCCTTGGTCACGACAGCATTGGAACCGACCTTGGCACCCGCGCCGACAGTGAAAGGGCCGAGCACCTTGGCGCCCGCCCCCACCACCACGCCATCACCCAGCGTGGGGTGCCGCTTGCCTTTGTTCCAGCTGGTGCCGCCCAGGGTCACGCCCTGATAAAGGGTGACGTCATCACCAATTTCGGCGGTCTCACCAATCACGATGCCCATGCCGTGGTCGATAAAGAAACGGCGCCCGACTTTGGCACCCGGATGAATCTCGATCCCGGTCAACCAGCGACCGAAGTTCGACACCAGCCGCGCCAGCCATTTCCAGCCCATGCCCCACAAGGTGCCGGACAGGCGATGGATCCAGATGGCGTGCATGCCCGGGTAGCAGGTGAGCACTTCAAAGGCATTGCGCGCCGCCGGGTCACGGTGGAAAACACTCTGGATATCTTCTCGCAAACGCTCGAACATTTTTAATCCTTCCGTTTAAGAAGCTCGCCACGGGCCGCCTTCTGGGTTTCCGTGAGGATGCCACGCAATATATTCATTTCTGCCCGGCTGACCGAGCTGCGTCCGTAAAGGCGACGCAGGCGCGCCATCAAGTGCCGTGGTTTTTCCGGATCGAGGAACTCGATGGCCACCAGGGTTTGCTCCAGGTGTTCATAGAACCGTTCCAGCTCGTCCATGGTGGCCAACTCGCCACTTTTGGTCGAGGCAACCTCTTCCTTCTCTACCTTGCTTGGCTGACCAGCAGCGGCCAGCCAGGCCATGCGCACTTCGTAAGTCAACACCTGCACCGCTGCCCCGAGGTTCAGCGAGCTGAATTCAGGGTCTGATGGGATGTGCACGTGGTAGTGACATCGCTGCAGCTCTTCATTGGTGAGGCCGGAGTCTTCACGACCAAACACCAAGGCGATTTCAGCGCCACCGGCGGCCTCTTCCACCACCTTGGTGCCGCACTCACGAGGATCCAGCAATGGCCAGGGGATGCGACGGTCGCGGGCACTGGTACCGAGCACCAGGTTGCAGCCGACCAAAGCGTCTTCCAAGGTGGCGACGACCTGGGCTTTTTCAAGCAGGTCATTGGCACCGGATGCGCGGGCATCGGCCTCGTGATGCGGGAACACGCGTGGTTCGACCAGCACCAGGCGCGTCAGCCCCATGTTTTTCATGGCTCGCGCCACCCCGCCGATGTTGCCGGGATGACTGGTATTGACCAAGACGACACGAATGTTTTGCAGCAAGGGAGGCGCTCTCGGACACGGGAAAGGGGAGCAAATCTTACAGAACAGCCTAAGGTTATGCCATGAAAGCTAACGTCGTCCTTCACCTGAAGAAAGTTTCTGCTAGAATGCTCGGCTTTCTTTAACAACCTTAGGTGACACATCCATGCAGCCCATGCTGAATATCGCGCTGCGCGCCGCCCGCAGCGCCAGTGAATTGATCTTCCGCTCCATCGAGCGCCTGGATACCATCAAGGTCGACGAAAAAGACGCCAAGGATTACGTATCCGAGGTGGATCGCGCCGCCGAACAGAAAATTATCGACGCCCTGCGCAAGGCCTACCCTACCCACGGCATCCTCGGTGAAGAAACCGGCCTGCACAAAGGCAGCGGTGAAGGCGAAGACTACCTGTGGATCATCGACCCACTGGATGGCACCACCAACTTCCTGCGCGGTATCCCGCACTTTGCCGTGAGCATCGCGTGCAAATACCGTGGCCGCCTGGAACACGCCGTTGTTCTGGACCCGGTCCGCCAGGAAGAATTCACCGCCAGCCGTGGCCGTGGCGCCCAATTGAACGGTCGTCGCCTGCGTGTCAGCGGTCGTACCAGCCTGGACGGCGCCCTGCTGGGTACCGGCTTCCCGTTCCGTGACGACCAGATGGACAACCTGGAAAACTACCTGGGCATGTTCCGCGCCTTGGTTGGCCAGACCGCCGGCATCCGTCGCGCTGGCGCAGCAAGCCTGGACCTGGCCTACGTGGCCGCCGGTCGTTTTGATGCGTTCTGGGAGTCGGGCCTGTCCGAGTGGGACATGGCGGCAGGCGCCCTACTGATCCAGGAAGCGGGCGGCTTGGTGAGCGACTTCACCGGCGGTCATGACTTCCTTGAGAAAGGTCACGTGGTTGCCGGCAACACCAAATGCTTCAAGGCAGTATTGACGGCGATCCAGCCGCACCTGCCGGCTTCGCTGAAGCGTTAAGCGAGCGAGCACAAAAAAGCACCCCGAGGGGTGCTTTTTTTATGCCTGGGATTACTGCTGGTTCTGACCCAGGACCAGACGACCTTCTTTGTCGACCGGGATCTGGCCACCTGGATCACGATCCATACGCACCGTGCCTTCCTTGCCATCCAGGTTGTAACGCACGTCATAGCCGACCACTTTGTCGCTGATGTCGTTGACGGTGTTACAACGAGTTTGCGTGGTGGTATAGGTATCGCGGTTCTGCATGCCTTCCTGAACCTTGTTACCAGCGTAACCACCGCCGACAGCACCGGCTACGGTAGCCAGTTTCTTGCCATTACCGCCACCCACCTGGTTGCCGAGCAGGCCACCGGCCAGCGCACCAACCACGGTGCCGACGATCTGATGCTGATCCTGCACCGGCTTCTGCCGGGTCACGGCCACGTCCTTGCAGACCTCGCGCGGGGTTTTGATCTGGGTTTTCACCGGCTGCACTGCCAGCACTTGCGCATACTCAGGGCCGCTTTTTACCAGGCTGTAGGTGGCAACAGCACCCCCGGCAGTCACACCGACAGCACCCAATACCGCACCAACCAGTAACGACTTGTTCACGTGAACCTCCTGACCATCACAAACGGATCGAAAGATCCGCGCTATACCCAGCCTTGGAGCAAAAAAAAAGGCACGAGTTCAATACTCGTGCCTTCTTTGTAACAGCGGATCAACAAGCGCCCATCAAGGGCGGTCGTCAACCTCCTTGCCAGTAGCCGCAGGAGGGATCAGATCTTCGCTGTTGAGGTTCAGCCAGATCAGCACCACGTTGGCGATATAGATCGACGAGTAGGTACCCGCCAGCACGCCGATGAACAACGCCAGGGAGAAACCCCACAGGTTGTCGCCGCCGAAGATCATCAGCGCCGCAATCGCCAGCAACGTGGAGATCGACGTCGCCATGGTGCGCAGCAGGGTCTGGGTGGTGGAGATGTTAATGTTCTCGATCAGCGAGGCCTTGCGCAGTACACGGAAGTTCTCGCGAACCCGGTCGAATACCACGATGGTGTCGTTGAGCGAGTAACCGATGATCGCCAGCACAGCCGCCAGTACGGTCAGGTCGAAGGTCACCTGGAAGTACGCCAGGATACCCACGGTCACGATCACGTCGTGGATCAGCGACACAATCGCGCCGACACCGAACTTCCACTGAAAGCGGAACGCCAGGTAGATCATGATGCCGACCAGCGCCATCAGCATGCCGAGGCCGCCCTGGTCGCGCAGTTCTTCACCGACTTGCGGGCCGACGAACTCGACGCGCTTGACCGATGCCGGGTTGTCGCCGCCGACCTTCTGCAAGGCCTCCGCCACCTGGTGACCCAGTTGCGGGTCTTCGCCCGGCATACGCACCAGCAGGTCGGTGGTCGCACCGAAGCTCTGCACGATGGCTTCGTGATAGCCGGCCTTGACCAGCTCGTTGCGCACCAGGGTAACGTCGGCAGGCTTCTCGTAGGTCAGCTCGATGAGCGTACCGCCGGTAAAGTCCAGACCGTAGTTCAGGCCCTTATGGAACCAGCTGAACAACGCCAGAACGGTAAGGAGCACGGTGACGCCGAACGCAATGTTGCGAACGCCCATGAAGTTGATTGTACGTAACATGGCAGCCCCTTAAATCCACAACTTCTTGAAGTCACGCCCGCCAAAGATCAGGTTGACCATTGCGCGGGTCACCATGATGGCCGTGAACATCGAGGTAAAGATACCCAGGGACATGGTCACCGCAAAACCTTTGACGGGGCCTGTGCCCATGGCAAAGAGAATCCCGCCGACCAGCAACGTGGTCAGGTTGGAGTCGAGAATCGCGGTAAATGCCCGGCCGAAGCCTTCGTTGATTGCACGCTGTACGGTCATGCCTGCCGCGATCTCTTCACGGATCCGCGAGAAGATCAGTACGTTGGCGTCTACCGCCATACCCATGGTGAGTACGATACCGGCGATACCTGGCAGGGTCAGTGTAGCGCCCAGCAGCGACATCAGGGCCAGCAGCATCACCATGTTGCCCGCCAGGGCCACGGTGGCGATGATGCCAAAGAAGCGATAGATGGCGATGATGAACAGCGACACGAACAGCATGCCCCACAAGGCTGCATCGATACCCTTGGTGATGTTGTCGGCACCCAGGCTCGGGCCGATGGTACGCTCTTCAGCGAAGTACATCGGCGCCGCCAGGCCACCGGCACGCAGCAACAGGGCCAGCTCAGACGATTCACCCTGGCCGTTCAGGCCGGTGATACGGAATTGAGCCCCCAGCGGCGACTGGATGGTCGCCAGGCTGATGATCTTCTTCTCTTCCTTGAAGGTCTGGACCGGTACGTCTTTCTCGACGCCGTCGACCATTTGCTTGGTGTAAGTGGTGACCGGGCGCTGCTCGATGAAGATCACCGCCATGCTGCGACCGACGTTGCTGCGCGTGGCGCGGCTCATCAGGTCGCCGCCATGGCCATCCAGACGGATGTTCACTTCAGGCGTACCGTGCTGCGAATCGAAACCGGCCTTGGCGTCGGTGACCTGGTCACCGGTGATGATCAAGCCACGCTCGATCAATGCAGGAGGACGGTTGCCTTCGCGGAATTCGAACTCTTCGGCCGTGGCGCGGGTAGCACCCGGCTCGGCCGCCAGACGGAATTCCAGGTTGGCCGTCTTGCCCAGGATACGCTTGGCTTCAGCCGTGTCCTGCACGCCCGGCAGCTCAACCACGATGCGGTTGGCGCCCTGGCGCTGGACGATCGGCTCGGCTACACCCAGCTCGTTGACGCGGTTACGCACCGTGGTCAAGTTCTGCTTGATGGAGTATTCACGGATTTCCGCGATCTTGGCCGGCGTCATCGCCAGGCGCAGTACAGGCTGACCATTGAGGTCGGCCGGTACGATGTCGAAATCGTTGAAGTTCTTGCGGACCAGCGCACGGGCCTGTTCGCGGGACGCTTCGTCAGAGAAACCCAGCTGGATGGCACCGTTGAACTGCGGCAGGCTGCGATAGCGCAGCTTCTCTTTGCGCAGCAGGCTCTTCACGTCGCCTTCGTAGACTTTCAGGCGAGCGTCGAGGGCTTTGTCCATGTCGACTTCCAGCAGGAAGTGCACACCACCGGACAAGTCCAGGCCCAGCTTCATCGGGTGCGCGCCAATGCTGCGCAGCCATTGTGGCGTGGTCTGTGCCAGATTGAGCGCGACTACATAGTCATCACCCATGGCCTTGCGTACGACGTCCTTGGCCGGCAATTGGTCTTCTGCCTTGGTCAGGCGCAACAAGCCGCCTTTGGCACCCGCCGCCAATGTTGCCGCCTTGACCTGGATCCCCGCATCAGTGAGCGCTTTGCTCGCACGGTCCAGATCGGCCTGATTGACCTGCAGCGAAGTGCTGGCGCCAGTGATCTGGATCGCCGGGTCATCAGGATAAAGATTGGGAGCGGAATAAATAAAACCGATCGCCAGCACCGCCAGGATCAGTACGTATTTCCACAGAGGGTATTTGTTCAGCATCACGCCGCCCGCTTATAACGCGGGGCGCCTTGCGCGCCCCGTCGATTGGTAAAGGTTGTTACTCAGATCGCTTTGAGCGTGCCTTTTGGCAGCGTGGCGGCGATGGCGCCCTTCTGGAACTTCATTTCTACGGTGTCGGAGACTTCCAGGACCACGAAAGCATCGGAAACCTTGGTGATCTTGCCGGCGATACCGCCAGTGGTCACCACTTCGTCGCCTTTTTGCAGGCTGCCGAGCAGGTTTTTCTGCTCTTTCGCGCGCTTGGCCTGTGGACGCCAGATCATCAGGTAGAAGATGACCAGGAAGCCGACCAGAAAAATCCACTCGAAACCACCGCCCATAGGACCGGCAGCGGCAGGCGCAGCGGCATCAGCCATGGCGTTAGAGATAAAAAAGCTCATTTAGCACTCCAGTTGCAAATAGTGAATCTTAGGGTCGGAAAACTCAGTCCAAGGGCGGCACAGGGAGCCCGCGCTTGGCATAGAAGGCATCGACGAAGGCGGCCAATGTACCCTGTTGAATAGCCTCGCGCAAACCAGCCATCAGGACTTGGTAGTGACGCAAATTGTGGATGGTATTCAACATGCTACCCAGCATTTCCCCACACTTGTCCAGATGGTGCAGATAAGCACGGGAGAAGTTCTGGCAGGTGTAGCAGTCACAGGTGGGATCCAGCGGCGAATCATCATGGCGATGGAACGCGTTACGGATCTTCAGCACGCCTGTATCGATGAACAGATGCCCATTGCGGGCATTACGGGTTGGCATCACGCAATCGAACATGTCCACACCGCGGCGCACACCCTCTACGAGATCTTCCGGTTTGCCAACGCCCATAAGGTAACGAGGTTTGTCAGCCGGCATCAGGCCCGGCAGGTAATCCAGTACCTTGATCATCTCGTGCTTGGGCTCGCCCACCGACAGACCGCCGATGGCAAGGCCGTCAAAACCGATCTTGTCGAGACCTTCGAGCGAGCGTTTGCGCAGGCTTTCATGCATACCGCCCTGGACGATCCCGAACAGCGCCGCCGTATTGTCGCCATGGGCGTTCTTCGAGCGCTGGGCCCAACGCAGCGACAACTCCATGGAAATCCGCGCGACGTCTTCATCGGCCGGGTACGGCGTGCACTCATCGAAAATCATTACGATGTCGGAACCCAGGTCACGCTGCACCTGCATCGACTCTTCCGGGCCCATGAATACCTTGGAACCGTCCACCGGCGAGGCGAAGGTCACGCCCTCTTCCTTGATCTTGCGCATGGCACCCAGGCTGAACACCTGGAAACCACCCGAGTCGGTCAGGATAGGGCCCTGCCACTTCATGAAGTCATGCAGGTCGCCGTGCTTCTTGATCACTTCCGTGCCCGGGCGCAGCCACAGGTGGAAGGTGTTGCCGAGGATGATCTCGGCGCCGGTGGCGACGATGTCACGCGGCAGCATGCCCTTGACGGTGCCGTAGGTGCCCACGGGCATGAAGGCCGGGGTCTCGACGGTGCCGCGCGGGAAAGTCAGGCGACCACGACGGGCTTTACCGTCGGTGGCGAGCAATTCAAACGACATACGACTCATAGTTGTTCCTCTGGGCCGCGTGGCGCCGGGTTACGGGTGATAAACATCGCATCACCGTAGCTGAAAAAACGGTACCCATTGTCGATGGCGGCTTGATAAGCGGCCATGGTCTCGGGGTAACCGGCAAATGCCGACACCAGCATCAACAGCGTGGATTCCGGCAAATGGAAGTTGGTGACCAGGCAATCGACCACATGGAACGGCCGACCTGGGTAGATAAAGATATCGGTATCGCCGCTGAACGGCTTGAGCACGCCATCACGCGCCGCACTCTCCAGGGAGCGCACGCTGGTGGTGCCGACCGCGATCACCCGCCCGCCCCGCGCCTTGCACGCAGCCACGGCATCCACGACGTCCTGGCTGACTTCCAGCCATTCGCTGTGCATATGGTGGTCTTCGATGTTATCCACACGCACCGGCTGAAACGTCCCGGCCCCCACGTGCAGGGTCACATAGGCGGTTTCGACGCCCTTGGCCGCAATCGCATCCAGCAGCGGCTGGTCGAAATGCAACCCGGCCGTCGGCGCGGCAACGGCGCCCAGGCGTTGGGAGTACACCGTCTGATAGCGCTCGCGGTCCGAGTCTTCGTCGGGGCGGTCTATATAAGGAGGCAACGGCATATGGCCGACACGCTCCAGCAGCGGCAACACCTCTTCGGCGAACTTGAGCTCGAACAGCGCATCATGGCGCGCCACCATCTCGGCTTCGCCACCGCCATCAATGAGGATGGAAGAGCCCGGTTTCGGCGACTTGCTGGAGCGCACATGGGCCAGCACGCGATGGCTGTCCAGCACCCGCTCCACCAGGATTTCCAGCTTGCCGCCAGAGGCTTTCTGGCCAAACAGCCGCGCCGGAATCACCCGGGTATTGTTGAACACCATCAAGTCGCCTGGGCGCAAATGCTCAAGCAAATCAGTGAATTGACGGTGTGCGAGGGCACCGCTCACCCCGTCCAGGGTCAGCAGTCGACTGGCGCGACGCTCGGCCAAAGGGTGGCGAGCGATCAGCGAATCAGGGAGCTCAAAAGTAAAGTCAGCAACGCGCATGATGGGGTTCGTCTAGCAGGGCCGGGAAGTCTAGCGGAAATAGTCAAAATTGACCATGAAACGTGATTGACCAACGGTAATCACCTCTCTATACTTCGCCGCCATTGAGCCCTGATGGCGGAATTGGTAGACGCGGCGGATTCAAAATCCGTTTTCGAAAGGAGTGGGAGTTCGAGTCTCCCTCGGGGCACCATCTTAAAAAAGACCTTGAAATTCAAGGTCTTTTTTTTCGTCTGTAGAAAAGTGGTTTGTCGACGCAACAACTCCCTTCCCCCTCCCACTCCCCCTCACTTATGCAAGATCGCCCGATAAATATCCTCCAGCGCCATGATGCGCTGAGCGGCGTTGAGTTTGATGGCTTCCTTGGGCATGCCGAACACCACGCAACTGGCTTCATCCTGGGCGACTGTCGCGGCCCCGGCCTCAAGCATTTCCTTGAGCCCGCGCGCGCCGTCGTCGCCCATGCCGGTCATGATGATTCCGGTGGCATTCCTGCCGGCGTAGCGGGCCACCGAGCGAAATAGCACATCCACGGAGGGTCGATGGCGGTTGACCAGCGGTCCATCGATCACCTGAGCGTGGTAATAGGCGCCGCTGCGGTTGACCATCAGGTGCTTGCCGCCGGGTGCGATCAGGGCCAGGCCGGGCAGGATACGGTCGTTGTTGCGCGCTTCACGCACCTCGATCGCGCATACGCTGTTGAGGCGCTCGGCGAACGAAGCGGTGAACTTCTCGGGCATGTGCTGCACGATAACCATACCTGGGCACACGCGCGGCAGTGCCGTCAGCACGGCTTCCAGCGCTTGGGTGCCGCCGGTGGAGGTGCCGATGGCGACGATACGCTCGGTGGTCTGGGCCATGGCGTGGCCATTGCCGGCTGGCAGGATCGCATCGGCACTGAGCTTGCTGGCCGGGGTCAATGGCGGGCTGACGCTGCGCTTTCCCAGGTTCTTGACGTTGGAGTTCGCTGCGGCCCGGATCGCTGCCACCAACTCGGCCGCCGACTCAATCAGGAAACTCTTCAGGCCGGTTGAGGGCTTGGTGATGATTTCCACAGCGCCCGCCGACAGCGCCTGCAGGGAGGTTTCCGCGCCTTTCTGGGTCAGCGAGGAGCAGATCACCACCGGCGTCGGCCGCTCGCTCATGATTTTCTTGAGAAACGTGATGCCGTCCATGCGCGGCATTTCGACGTCCAGCACGATCACGTCCGGCCATTCCCGCGCCAGTTTGTCCATGGCGAAAATCGGGTCGGAAGCCGCCCCCATGACGTGGATATCCGGCGTATCGCTGAGAATCGCCAGCAGTACCTGGCGCACCACGGCCGAATCATCGACCAGCAGCACACTGATTTTTTTGGTAGGCATCTTCTTGAAGTATTCCCATTGGTTGGTGCCGAACCCAGACGTTGCCGTTCCACAGGTCGAACATGATCGTGCGGTAACCGGTACTGCCCATGTCCTGGGCGGTCAGGTGCAGGTGATGACGCTCGGCCAGGGCCAGCGCCGCGCGAATATTCAGGCTGGCCACGTCCTGCGTCGGCAGGCGGCGTTGCAGATCAGGAAACATCTCGCCGCCACCGAACAACTTGACCTGGTAATCCCGTGCATGCGTGCCATTGATTTGCGCGTGGCGCAGCAGCAGTTCCAGTGCTTCGTCGGCATACCGGCCATCGAGGGGCTGATGGTTGCGCAGGCGCCCCGGCAGCATGAAGTGACACATGCCGCCGATCAGCCGCTGCGGATGCCAAAAGGTGATCGCCACGCATGAGCCGAGCAAGGTCCGCAGGCGCGTCGGCCGCGTTGCAAAACTGACTTGGCCAGGCGCCAATACCACTTCGGTCGTACCCACGGGCTTTTTCATGGCTTGCGGTAAATCGACGGCGCCACCAGCTTCAAGGTGTCATTGACGCCGTGGAGGCTTTCGGAGTGACTGATGATCAAATAGCCACCACGCTTAAGCAGCGGCAACAGACGCGCGACCACCTGGCTCTTGGTCTGCTGATCGAAATAAATCATCACGTTGCGCAGGAAAATCACCTCGAACTCCCCCAGCGCCGGCAGCGCTTCGTTAAGGTTGACCTGGATAAAATTGACGCGGTTGCGCAAGGCCTTGTCGATCAGGACGGTGCCCTCCTGACGCCCCATGCCCTTGAGGCAGTACTTGACCAGCAGCGGCTGGGGCAATGTCTCGATGCGTTCCATTGAGTAATGCCCCGTGCGCGCCTTGGCCAGTACCTGGGAGCTGATGTCCGAGCCGATCACTTCCCAGGGCGTGGTGCCGAGGCTTTCGGCCAGGGTCATCGCCAGGCTGTAGGGCTCTTCGCCGGTGGAACTGGCCGCGCTCCACACGCGAAACATCCGGCCCGGCGCGGCCTGGGGCAGCACGTGCTGACGCAGGAAGTCGAAGTGCTTGGGCTCGCGAAAAAAATAGGTTTCGTTGGTGGTCAGCAAATCCAGCGCAACCTGCAGTTCGCCCTTGCGCTGGTCATTCATGATCAGCCTGAAATACTCACCATAGCTCTGCAGCTCATAGTGCTTGAGGCGCTTGAACAGGCGCCCGGCCACCAGGGCTTTCTTGGCGGGCGACAGGTTGATGCCGGCCGCCCGGTACAGCCAGGTCTGGAACTGACCGAATTCATGATCGTCGATGGAGACGGTGTCTGACATGATCGAGCCTCAACGCAGGTCGAGGTCAGGGGCCGGCGCCTGGCCGGCCTCGGCCAGGCTGGACATCTCGTCGATGGACAGCACCTTGTCCACTTCCAGCACGATCACGAATTTGCCCTCGACCTTGGCCATGCCACTGATGAAATCGGCGCGAATGCGCGCACCGAAGCTGGGTGGCGGTTCGATCTGCGTGGCCGGGATCTCCTGCACGGCAGATACCGTATCGACCAGCAGCCCGATGTCCTGTGGCTGACCGTCCTCGGTACTCGCCTCGATGATGATCACGCAGGAACGCCGGGTGATCGCCGAGTTGGCCCGCCCAAAGCGCGCCGACAAGTCCACCACCGGCACCACTGCGCCGCGCAGGTTGATCACTCCGCGCACGAAAGCGGGCATCATCGGCACCACGGTCAGGCTGCCGTATTCGATAATTTCCTTGATCCCCAGGATGCCGATGGCGAACATTTCGCCGCCCAGCATGAAGGTCAGGTACTGCGCATCCTCATCGACCGCCACTGCGGTCTGCCGAGTCGTCATTACTGCGCCCATGTCACTACTCTCCCTTGTAGGCCCGCATCGATCGTGCGATCAGAAGCGGGTGAAATCCGATTCGTCCGGGGCACTGGCCATGGTGTAGGCGAACGCCTTGCGCGGCGGCGTTGGTTTGGTGCGCGGCGGTTGACGGTTGGGCGTGCTGCCGGGGCTGTCCACGCCGGTGCTTTGCACCGCAGCCTTGGACGCTGAATCCAGCACGAAGAAACTCATGGCCTGTTGCAGTTGCTCGGCCTGGCTGCTCATTTCTTCGGCCGTGGCCGCCAGTTCCTCACTGCTCGAGGCGTTTTGCTGGGTCACTTGGTTGAGCTGGGTCATCGCCGTGTTGATCTGCGCTACGCCGGCGGCCTGTTCTTCGGACGCCGCGCTGATTTCCTGCACCAGGTCGGACGTCTTGTTGATGGAAGGCACCATTTCGTCGAGCAACTTGCCGGCTTTCTCGGCCATCTCCACGCTGCTGGAAGACAGTTCGCCGATTTCCTGGGCGGCGACCTGGCTGCGTTCGGCCAGCTTGCGCACTTCGGCGGCCACCACGGCGAAACCCTTGCCGTGCTCGCCGGCCCGAGCGGCCTCGATGGCGGCATTGAGCGCGAGCAGATTGGTCTGGTAGGCGATGTCATCGATGATGCTGATGCGCTGGGCGATTTTCTTCATCGCCACCACCGTCTGCTGTACCGATTCGCCGCCCTCGGTGGCTTCCTTGGCCGCTTTGCTGGCCATGCCATCCGTGACCTTGGCGTTTTCGGTGTTTTGATTGATGCTGGCGCTCATCTGCTCGACCGACGCACTGGTTTCCTCGACACTGGCTGCCTGTTCACTGGTGGCCTGGCTCATCGATTGCGCGGTGGCGCTGACTTGTTCGGAGGCGCTGGCGAGGTTATCGGAGGCGTTACGCACTTCGCCGATGATATGGGCCAGCTTGCCGACCATGTTGCGCATGGCGTTGAGCACCATGCCGGTTTCATCTTTGCCACCTGGCTCGATGTGCGCATTAAGGTTGCCTTCGGCCAATTGCTCGGCGGCGCTCGCCGCCTGGCGCAACGGCCGGGAAATGATCCGCGCGATGAATATCGCCAGGCCCAGACCGATCAGCAGGGATGCGGCCAGTACCGCGATGATCGACACGCGTGAGCTTTCATACAGCGCCGAGCCCTTGTCACCCGCGGCAGTGGCGCCGGCGTCATTGAGCTCGACCATTTTCTGCAGGCGGTTGGTCACCTCATCGAAATGCCCTTTGGATTCACCCCGGAGCAAACTGCGCGCCTGGGCTTCCTGGTTCTGACGGGAAAACTCCAGGACCTGCTTGCTGCTCGCAATGTAGGCGTCCCATGCGCTTTTCACGCTGAGCAGGAGTTGGCGATCTTCATCGTTCGACAGCAATTGCTCGTAGGTCTGCATGCGGGTTTCGAACTCCTGGCGCGCTTCGGTGGCTTCGCGTTCGGCCTGGGCCTTTTCTTCGGGAATCTCGGTACCGATGTGGCGGTTTTCTTTCAAGCGATAGTTGGCGGCAAAAAAACGCATGCCTGCGGCTGCACGCATGGAGGGCATCCAGTTGCCCTTGATGTCCTGGGCGGCCTGGTTGACGGCACCGAGCTGAAGGATAGCGAAGGCGCCCATGGCCCCGGTGAGGGCCAGGACCACCAGGAACGAGCTGATCAGCTTGGTGGAAATTTTAAGATCGTAGAACCATTTCATCGGGGAACCTCCATGGAATTGCAAAGACGTCAGCGGGCGACGAGCGGTGGCGACTGAGGCGCCTGGGCCGTGCGGGCTTCCAGTTGTACGATTTGATTGAGTAGCGCCGGCACATCCAGAATCAAGGCCACTGCGCCGCTGCCCAGAATGGTCGAGCCACTGATACCCCGCAGCGCGCCGAACAGCTTGCCCAGGGGCTTGATCACGGTCTGGAACTCGCCGTGCAGGTCATCGACCACCAGCCCGGCCTTGTGCTCGGCATAGCGCACCACCACCACGTTCTGACGGCGAGCGGCCGGGCCTTCGTGGCTGAAGTGGTCGCGCAAGTCCACCAGGGGCAGCACCTCGCCACGCAGGTCCAGATAGCCCTGATCGCGGCTCGACTGGCGCTGGCGTTCATCCAGCTCGACGCATTCCTGGACCATGTCCAGCGGAATCACGTAGGTGGATTGGTCGACGCCGACCAGGAAGCCATTGATGATCGCCAGGGTCAGCGGCAAGCGAATACGTACCACCGTGCCCTGGCCTGGGCGGCTGTCGAGGTCCACGGTGCCGCGCAACAGCGTGATATTGCGCTTGACCACGTCCATGCCGACGCCACGCCCGGACAGGTTGGTGACGGCCTCGGCGGTAGAGAAGCCCGCCTCGAAGATCAGGTTGTAGACCTCCTGGTCGGAGAGCACCGCGCCGCTGGCCACCAGCCCGCGTTCCTGGGCTTTTTCCAGAATGCGGTCGCGGTTGAGCCCGGCGCCGTCATCGGCGATTTCGATGACGATGCTTCCGGAGTCGTGGTAGGCATTCAGGCTCAGATGGCCCTTGCTCGACTTGCCCGCCGCACGTCGCGCATCGGCGCTTTCGATACCGTGGTCCATGGCGTTGCGCAGCAGGTGCATCAGCGGGTCGCCGATCTTCTCGACCACGGTCTTGTCCAGCTCGGTCTCCGCGCCGCTGATGATCAGCTCGATGTCCTTGCCCAGTTCCTGGCTGACATCGCGCACCACGCGACGGAAGCGGTTGAACGTGTCGCCGATGGGGATCATGCGCAGGTGCAGGGCACCATCGAGAATCTCTTCCACCAGCCCCGACACTGTCGAGGTGGCCTCTTGCAGCGGGTCGTTGTTACAGGAGCGCGCCAACAGGCTTGCGCCGGCGCTGGCGATCACCAATTCACCGACCAGGTTGATCAACTCATCGAGCTTGTCGGCGTTGACCCGAACATAACTGCCGTCGCGGGTTTTCGCCTCGCTGTTCGCCGGCTGGCGCTGGGGCGACGCGGGGGCCAGGCCTGGCTCGGCTTGCGCGATCAGGTCACTGCCGATGGCGACGCTGCTTGCGGGCGTTTCGTCGACGGCGCGGATGTGCACGTCACAGTCGTCGCGCACGAAGTCGAACACTTCGTTGAGCGTGGCATGGCTGGCCGTCGAACGCAGGTCGATCTCAAAGCCCAGGTAGCAGCTTTCCGGGTCCCAGTGCTCCAGGGCGGGGATGCTGTCGGTCAGGGTGGTGACCTGCACCATTTGCCCCAGCGTATCGAGGTAGCGCAGGAACGACAGCGGGTCCATGCCATTACGGAACACGTCCACGCCGAAACGCAGAGAAATATGCCAAAGCACGTCGGCCCCCGTGTCGTCGTGCACCGCAGCGGGTACGACGTCGGCGGTGGCGGTGCGCAGCGGCTGGTAGTCGCTCAGCGCCTCGCGCAAGGTCTCACCGCGCTCCAGCGTGGCCGGGGTCGGCGTCTCACCGCGACTGGCGACCACGTCGATCAGTTCAAGCATGTGGTCGCCGCACTTGAGCAGCAGCGCGATCAACGCCGCGTCCACCGCCACACTGCCATCGCGCAGGCGATCGAGAACGTCTTCGACGATATGCGTGAACCCCACGATCGACGCGAGGCCGAACAGTCCGGCGGATCCCTTGATAGTATGCGCGGCGCGGAAAATCGCGCCGATGGCATCCTGGTCGCCGGGGTCGCTTTCCAACTGCAGCAGGGATTGCTCCATGGCCTGCAGTAGCTCGCGCGCCTCGACGATGAAGGTCTGCAGTGCCTGATCGAGATTGATGCTCACCTGGACTTTCCTTGTCGATCAATGAACGGGACAGTGCCGCTTAAAGAGCGGCGCTGCGACACAGTTGGAGCGCCTGCATGACTGCCTGGCTCTGGCCGGTGACACTCAAGGCGGTGCCGGCAATGCCGGCTTCACGCTGGATGACGGCCAGCAACTGCAGGCCGGCACCGTCCATTTCCGTCACCTGGGACAGGTCCAGTTCCAGGCGCGGCGCCGCGCCCATCTGCGGCCACAACGCGCCCGCCAGTTCAGCGACGGTGTAGATCGTGAGTTCGCCGTCGATGCCCACATGGGTAGTGTCGTCGATTGTTTCGTGAGTGATCGGCATGTTGGCCTCCCTGGCGCCGGGTGTCAGGGCAGGATCAATTTGGAGACCGCCGCCAGCATCTGCGCCGGCTGGAATGGCTTGACCACCCATGCCTTGGCGCCCGCAGCCTGGCCTTCGGCCTTCTTCGATTCCTGAGACTCGGTGGTCAGCATGATGATCGGGGTGAACTTGTAGTTGGCCAGCTTCTTCACCTCCTTGACGAAGGTGATGCCATCCATGTTGGGCATGTTCACGTCGCTGATGATCAGGTGCACTTTTTGCCCGGTCAGCTTGTTCAGGGCGTCCTTGCCGTCGCTGGCCTCGATCACGTCGTAACCGGCGCTTTTCAAGGCGATGCCGACCACTTGGCGCACGCTGCTGGAGTCGTCGACCACTAATACATTCTTCGCCATGATGTGCTCCTAAAAGAAAGTGATGTCTTGGGAATTCGACTGCACTGCCGCCTCGCCACGATGGAGGCGTCGTTGCTCGTCAGTGGCATAGGTGGTTTCCATGCGCGCCAGCCATTGGCGGGCGTCGATGGCCAGCGGCTGGTCCGGGGTCTGGTTGGCCTGTTGCAGATGGTCATGCAGGGCGTGCATGTTGTCGCGCACATGACTGAGGATCTGGCTGACCCGGTCCTGGAATTGCAGGTTGACCAACACCTCGGTCATCTCATCGCGGATGCCGTAGCTTTCCTGTTTGAGCAGGTCGGCGGATTCGGCCAGACGCCCAGTGATGTTCTGGAAGCGTGTGAGCACCATTTGAATACTGTTTTCGGACTCGGCCACCGAATGGCTGTCCTGGTCGGCACTGCTGGACGCGGCCTGCACCAATTGAGTAATGGCGTTATTGATGATGTCGACCTTGGCCGACATCTGCTGGCCCGTTTCACTGGATTTGCTCGACAGGCTGCGCACCGCATCGGCCACCACCGCGAAGCCGCGACCGGCCTCACCGGCGCGCGCCGCTTCGATGGCCGCGTTGAGGGCCAGCAGGTTGGTTTGTGCGGCAATCGCTGCCACATCAGCGGCCATGGTACGCAGTTCGCCCGTATAGGCGGTCAAGCTGCGCACCTGCGCCAGGGTCTGGTCACGGCTGGTTTGCGTGGCCTTGAGCGAATTGATCACCTGGCTCAACTCGCTGTCACTGCGTGCCAGCACCTCAAGCGCGCCGTCAGCGGCCTGCCCGTCCAGCTCGCCGGCCGCGTGCTGCGACGCTTGTACCGTTTCCTCCAAGCGGGTGGCGATCCCGGTGAAACGGTTCACCAGGCTCACAATCGCTTCCTCGGTCTGATGGCGCGAGCTTTCCACCTGCTTGGCCCAGATGGGCATGGCGCCCAGCAATACCTCATCGAGCTGTGCACGCGAGGCCAAGCCGTTATGCGCGTACACACTCGATTGGTCCGCCTGCGCCTGAGCAATCGCTCGCTGCAGTGCGTTGCGCTGTGAAGCCGCGCTCCAGGCACAGGCACCGAGGCCGATCATCACCAGTACCGTGCAGGCCAGCAGATTGGCCGGCGAAGTGGATTGCACGAGTATCCACACAACGGCCGGCACGACCGGAATCAAGGCGAACCAACGGAAACGAGGATAAACGGGAAGGTGCGTGCGGCTGGATGGGCGCTGGGGCATGAGTTCGATCCTTGAACAGTGTTGCGGATGTAAACGACATAGAGTTTATCCGCCCCTAGCGGCTCAACTTTAGGTCTGTTGAGTGCCTTCCGTCTGGTTTATGACCGGTGTGTGACTGAGCACGGAGTTAAGTGTAGGTGACGCCAGCTGACACGCTCAGGCTGCTTGCAGGATCGTACAAGCGCCCTCGATCCCTCGTTCGCTAACCTGACGACTCTTATCCAGCAGAGTCTCCGACATGTCTCAGTCACAGCCCCCGACACACCCCATAAATCTCATCCAAAAAGCTGACCTGATCGACCAACCATGGAGCCCACGCGTCGTTGCGGAGATGAACGACTACCAGTTCAAAGTCGTGCGCATCGAAGGCGAGTTCATCTGGCACTCCCACCCGGAAACCGACGAGGCCTTTCTGGTACTCGACGGTACCCTGCGTATCGACCTTGCAGACGGCCCGGTCTATGTCGCACCGGGCGAGCTGTACGTGGTCCCTCGGGGCGTAGCGCACCGCACAGCCGCCGAAGGCGAGGCCAAGCTGATGATGATCGAGCCACGGGGCATCTTGAATACCGGGCATGAAGGTGGGGAGCTTACGGCTGTGAATGACCAGTGGATCTGAGGCTGGCGTCGCCTGCTCGCTCATACCGTTATGAGACACTCACTCCACTTACCGTGTCAGCCTTGAACAGGTCAAGACGCGGCCGCCCCAGACGAGCGGCCGGGAGGGTTATTTCAGCAAGGCAATCAGCGTGCAGACCACCGTGATCGCCAGCGCCGGCCATTGCATCGGCATGAAAAAGAAGTGGTGGCGCACGCCATCGGCGTGCGGTTGTCGGTTCAGTACAAAGCCCAGCACAGTGTTGATCGCTGACCCCGTCCCAAAGCCGAGCAACACCTGCATCAGCGATGTGTTGCCGGGTTTGACGCTGGGGTCGGGCCACAGCCACATTAATAGCAGCACCATCGCCACCGGTGTAAACAACGTCAGCCAGCCTGCGCCGCGATAGATCATCGATTAATCCTCACAACTTGCGAGTCTGTGGGGGCCTGGGTGGGAAGTGAGTGCATGCGTTTTTCCGTCCTTGTAATGGGTCAAGCCTTGCACCGCCCCCGTCTGGTGGCCGAGTGCATTTGGCACGGCGAGTTGGAACATGGCTAATTAATATTGTTCCTTGGGCAAATGACTTCACAGGGGCGTGAGCCTGGCAGTTCGCGGTATTGGGGTCTTTTTTTTCCTGCGTAGAACAGTGATCATCGCCCTCCCCCAAGCCCTAGGAACCAAGACCATGGAGTTGACGCTGGAAGCTGTTGCGCTTTTTGCACTCAAGCTGGTGCACGAGACGGACGGCGGCAGCCCGGTCTTGCGGGACGATCCGGTGATGGATGGGTATGAGCGGGAGGTATTCGGGCTGCTGGTGCGGCAGGGAGACTTGGCGGCCATTCAATCCAAAGTCGCGGAATGTGTGGATCAAGCGCTTGAAGCACTGGGCGGGGCCGATACGGTGATGGGGCGCGAGTTGCAGCGCTTGGCGCTGGGCGTGCGCCAGGCGTCGACATTGGATGAACTCAATGCCCCGCTCAACGCACTCAAGGATTACCTGAAAGCCATTCTGTAACGCGCGGTTCAGCGCCGCCCTTCCACCGCCATCCGCACCGCCAGCCCCATCAACACCGAGCCCATCAACCAGCGCTGCACCACCTGCCAACCCGGCCGGGTAACGAAAAACACCGCAATGGACCCCGCCAGGGTGGCAATCACCGCGTTGACACTCACGCTGATAAAAATCTGCGTAAAGCCCAGCACCAACGATTGCGTCAGCACGCTGCCATGGCCGTTCGGGTCGATGAACTGCGGCAGCAGCGACAAATACATCACCGCTACCTTGGGGTTGAGCAGGTTGGTCACCAGGCCCATGGTGAACAGCTTGCGCGGGCTGTCCTTGGGCAAGTCCCGCACCTGGAACGGCGAACGCCCACCCGGCCGGATCGCCTGCCAGGCCATGTACGCCAGGTACAGCGCGCCGCCGAAACGCAGCGCGTCATAGGCAAACGGCACCGCCATGACCAAGGCCGTGATCCCCAAAGCCGCGCACAGCATATAAACCAGAAACCCCAACGCCACGCCGCCGAGGGAAATCAACCCGGCCGTGCGACCCTGGCAGATCGAACGGGAGATAAGGTAAATCATGTTCGGACCGGGCGTGAGCACCATGCCGAGTGAAATCAGCGCATAGGCCAACCAGCTTGACAGTTCGGGCATTATTGGGCTCCTGGGGTGTTATTTTGTCGACGTGAAACATTTGGCCAAGGTTGTCGGCTTGGCCCCCATGGTAGGGCGTTCAAAATGCGCGCGTTAGATACAGATCCGCGAGCAAAACGGCATACACCCAAGAGGCAGGACATGATCGACTTCAACAACAAAGGCTTCTTCAAGCTCAAGCAAAACAACGAATACGCCGAACGCGTCGCCACCCTGCTGCTGGACGGAGAAGAAGTGGTCGACGCCTACAAGGCCATGCGCGACGGTGTGGTGTTTACCACCAAGCGGATTATTGCGGTGAACGTGCAAGGGATTACCGGCAGCAAGAAAGACTTCACGTCGCTGCCATATAAAAACATCGTGGCGTATTCGGTGGAGACGTCCGGGACGTTTGACCTGGATTCGGAGTTGGAGATTTATTTTTCGTCGCTGGGCAAAGTGAAATTCGAATTTACCGGCAAGACCTCGATTGTGGAAATCTCGCGGTTGATTTCCAAGCACCTGCTGGCCTGATCGGCAGGCAATTGATTTAGACGGCGGTCCCCCAATCAAAATGTGGGAGGGGGCTTGCCCCCGATAGGGCCCCCTCCCACACCATCAAACCACAGCCCTACACACCAACGCCTTCCCCTTCCTCCACCGCCCCATTCGGCAACATCCCATTCGCCAAATCATCCACCACTGCCTTGGCCATCTCCCCCAAATAATGCGCCGCCCAGGCATAGCGATCTGCACTGGAATCCATGGCTGCATCCAACGCCAGCAACTTGGAACAGTGCAACAACTCGGAGGCATGCTCCAGGGCATCACGGATGGGCACGCCGGAATTGACGCGGAATAGACGGTGGAGGTTCGGCTGCTTGCCGCAGGTGGAGAAGGTGATGATGCCGAGGGTGTTGTTGAGGGGTGGGTTGATCATTGGGCACCTCCAGAGTGGTTGGAGATGCTTACGATGGTATTGCGTGGGTACGACCTGTCAGAAACGCTCATTGGCTTAACTCCTAATGTAGATAAGAGCCGCCACGTTCGTTTCCAGGCGAATGGGTGGCAGCTATGCGCAGGCTGGAAAACCGGGACAATAGGAACCCGGCAGACCCGAAGGTCTCCCGCGCACAGCCGCCATAACACGAATATGCTGGCACAAAAACACCAGCAATCGTGATAAATAGTGGCGCCTGTGCGCTATTGTTCCACGGGTTTCCAGGCCCGATCGCCGAAAGTCGACGACACGCCAAAAGTAGCCTAAAGACTGATTAGCGGAAAATCGGCTTTGTGGCTAAACGTGTCTGATGAAGCAGAAAAAATCAACTGAAATCAAAAGCCAATAACTTTTTATTAAACAATATAAAAGCAGTCGACGAGACCAGCACACATATGAAACCTGAGCAAAAGACATTAAATTTAGATTCATTTTACTCGGACATACTAAAAGAGGACGAATTAGGAGCAACCATCCGCACGCACATTTATATAGAGTCAGCTCTTGAGCAGCTGATTGAAATATTAGTTTCAGATTATGAGCACATCAAAAAGATGCAGCTCGACTTCTCTCAAAAGGTAAACCTAGCAGTTGCGGTAGGGATGCCAAAAGATTTCGCCCCAGCACTTTTAGCAGTCGGGACGATTCGAAATAAATTTGCGCACAGGATTGACACAAAAATTGACAAGGAGAAAACAAACAACCTTTACAAACAGCTTTCACCCGACCAGAGAAGTGCGATACATGCATCATTCAAAAACACGCTAAAAAAAAACACCACTAGATCAAGCGAGGAATCTTTCCGACATCACACCTAAAGAGCAATTTGCAATTTTATCTGTAGCATTATTAATGCAAATCCTCACCCTGATACAGGCACACGATAGATAAAAAAGCTGAATTGATTGGAACCACACAGTACTTTTATTAAAAGCGTGATCTTAGCGAGAACTGCACCGTTCGTATGAAATTTACAGCATCAACTCATAAGGCCCCAGCACCTTACTAGTCTGCACCAACCCCTGCCGCATCAACATCTCAAGATAACTCCCCGCCTCCATCGGAGGCCGCTTCAACGCCCGCCTCTGCTTCTGCGCCGCTCCCAGCACCGCCGCCTGATCCAGATCCCAAAGATCCGAAATAAAGTCATCTGGATGCATCGGTTCAATATCATAAGCAGACAGAATGTGCGCCGGGAAATCTTTCAAATTGAACGTCACGATAACCTCAGCTTTGCTCCGAATTGCCGCCGCCAGCACGTGACGATCATCTGGATCGGGCAGATCCAGACTCGAGCACAGATCCTCATATCCCGTCACCAAAGCGTCAGGTATAGCCTTGTCCATCAGCGCTGACGTGCAATTCACTTGCTCCGCCGTCAGATCGGGCCGGTTCTTGAGTACGTTGCGCTTCCACTCCTCATGAATCTGGCGGGTCCATCTCGCTCGATACAGCCCTGACAAGCCAAGCCACATCAGTAAATCCCGAAGCGCTGCCGGGTAAAGAACACAAGCATCGTATACAGCAGTAAAAGGCGAACACCTCATCCGTCATACCCCATTCCCAACTCCTGTGCCTGTTGTGCCAACGCTTCCATCGCCTCCTGACTTTCCTCATCCCTCCGCTGCTTGAACGCCATCAAGTCCGAAAAACGGATGCGTCGATGCCGACCGGTTTTTGTAAAGGGAATAGCGCCCTCCTCCAGCATCTTGACCAAGTGCGGCCGTGAAACGTTAAGCAGGTCAGCCGCTTCCTGCGATGTCAATTCAGCGTGCACCGGGACTACCTTGACCGCATTGCCGATCGCTAACTCGCCCAAAATATCGACCAGCAAGCGCAGTGCTGAGGTGGGGAGTACGAGGCTGTGAGGCTTGTCTTCTTTGTCGAAGATGTCGATGCGCTGGGTTTCAAATTTGGTCGACAGCAGCGAGGCCAGCTCACGCTGGCCTTGTACGGCAGCTTCGACTTCCTTTTCCAGAGGAGGAATGGTTTTAGGGAGGTGATTGGCCATCATGATGCAATTCCTGTGTTTCAAAATTCAGGTGAGACCAAACCTAAACGAAACAAACGAAAATCGCAATATTCGAAACACCAACATCGGGCGCTACCGAATCGGCTCCTACTTCCGCTTGGTAAGCTCATCACCTCCTTCGCAGAAGCCTACGATACCAACCCATCCCACCCGTCACTGCCCCGACAACAACCACCCCATTCCCCACCAGCCAAAGCCCAAAATTCCGACTCTGCTCCGCATCCCCCTCATAAAACGGTCCAAAATACGCCGATAGCACCACTACCACCCCGTTAAACACCCCAAGTGCCACCGCAACCACCAGCACAACAAACACCACCCCCTTAACCACTTTCAGGCAACCTTCCAAAACCATATCTCCCTGGACTCGTGATAATCCGAGAACGTCCCTTCAATCGAAAATCCCAGCTGAATACGCGGATAGCTCAACCAGTCCGTCAACCGCCGCCCGTTCCATAGGTCGATGTGATCACCACTGCGATTACCAAACGTTTCGTTTCCCCGGCGCCAAAAGTCTTTGAAGAAGATAATGCCTTGATGCCCAGCCAGCTCATCTTCGAAGCTTTCGGGTTTTATCTTCTTCACGCTTCGTAAACCGGGAATGATGGCGCGGCTTAAAGCGTTGGCCATTTCCTCTGCGGCCAGTATGTGCCCCTCGCTTTTGGGATGCTGCCAACAATAGCGCACGCTGCTTAATCTGCTCAGGTCAACGCCAGATCTACGCAGCGCCACGCCAAGATTGATCGCGCATTGATCACTGAAATTCTTGGCGCCGTTGGTTCTGCATGGCGCCGCGTCGCCGAAGATTTCCGGGTGGTTTTTCCATAGGGTATGGAATGTCAGCATTCTGCTTTCCATGCATATTTTTTCCGCGACCGTAGCAAACACGGTGCGGATAAAGAGAACGCCAGAGCGAATCCAGAACGGTCCTACGCGAGACATAGGCTTGGCTTGCAGGACAATACGCACGAGCCTGTCGCGTGTGGATCAAGGCGCTCAAACGCTCGCCTTCTAGAGCGCTGACAACCTGTTGCCTTTTCCCACGCCAGCCATCGAACAAAGCCAATACCTCCCATCGCTCCCCCCTCATAGGCTCACCTCCTCGCACAAGGAAGTGAGCCCGTCATGCCAGAACGCTTTTACCCACCCACCGAAGAAGAGTTACGCAAACGACGCATCCTGACGCCGCAGCCATCGCGCGTGCCGTATTCGCCTTCGGTTGATTTTTTCGAGCCATCCCCTGCCCCCACGCGAGCCAGACCTCCCGGCTGCGTCTTCATGAAGCCTTGCCAACTGCCTGACGGCATCACTCATTACCTCAACCCGGCCGGGTATGTGCCGTTGGAGCTGATCAGGGAGTACGGCCACTTAAGCCTGCTGGGTGGGCGTGAGGTGGATAGCAGGGGCGCGGTTGCCTTGCGCAAGATCGGCGGCAGCACATTGCCCGCTGGCTTGGGCCAGTTGGCGTTGCGGTCGGCGGTTTGGGAGTCGGCGGCGACTGCCGTTGGATCGGTCGCCGGGGGCCTGCTGACGGGTTTGGTGGCGCTGGCCTGGCCGTCAGAGCTGGGTGATAGCGCGCTCTACAGCGAGGAGCAGTTGCGCTCAATGCAACGGGCGCGGTCGCAGATGCGGTTGCATATCGAGCAACGCGAGGACGGCACGCTCAAGGGGTATGGGTTCTACACGGGCAACCATGCCGATTGGCAGATGATTGATGTGGTGCAGTTTCAACAGCGTAACGATCAGTTTGTGGCGGATTTGGGTGAGGGTGTGGAGCTGATCTGGACGCCCGCCGTTGATCCCAGTGACACGCTGGGGATTCCGGCCTTGGAGGCTGCGCCGCAAGCGCCGGTGATCTGGATTTATCCGCCGACGGAGAAAGCGGCGCAGATTCTGGTGAACCCGGTTTATCCGCCGGAGTACCGGGATTTTATTCTGGTGTTCCCGGTGGAGTCGGGGGTTCGGCCGCTGTATGTGGTGCTTAACAAGCCAAGGAAAGGGCTCAGAAACCCAGACCATGACTACTTCCCAGCCCCCAAAGCCGAAGATATAACAGGCTTCCCTGGTCTGATTCCGCAAAGGCCTGTGACGCCAAGAAGAGGTGGCGTTGGCTTACGTGAACGTTGGATAGACGCAAAAGGAAGAAAAATATTTGAATGGGATTCCAAGAAAGCCGAGCTGGAAGTCTATCGAAACAGTGACTTGGAACACCTCGGTGCATTTGATCCTTATACCGCCGAGCGTCGAGGACCGGCGGATCCGAAACGTCGAATTTATAGATAAAGAGGATTTTGAAATGGTGATGAAAATCAGACTGCGATGGTACGAAAAGCACAGCAATGACTTGAAAGCGGATGAATACTCAGCGGATATCGCAGACCCAGACAGTATTTTTGAAGCATTGGGCTTAAGCGAAGAGACCGCGATATATGCCGACGTATTCAACGTCCAACCCAATTGGATAACGCTAATTCAGCCGTACTTCCAGCACGTGATCCAACCCAACCACCTCGACTACCAAATCTCCTTCCGCTACCAAGGCGCCTGGCCACCGCCTCCAAAACAGTCCAAAAAGGCGTCGTGATGCAATGAAACCCACATCGCAAAAGCCCCTCCTCTACCGCGCAGTCAACACCCGAACCCATGGCGTGCGCCACGGCAGTTATCGCGCCTACCGGTATGAGCGGCACACCAAAGGCGAAAAAGACAAACAATCAAACCGCGGTTCGATGCATAGCCATCAACGGCATGGCTTTGATTACACCCCGCTATACCGCTTTCTCCTCTCCAAAGTCGGCCACCCATGGGACCAGGTGTTCAGCGAAGCCAACGCCCGCCTGGATCGTCCGGAGCCGATGTTCTGGATGGTCGCGCAACATGAAAGCGACAAGCAGGATTACGTGAGAACGGATGAGAACAGCTACTACAGCG
The DNA here is from genome assembly GCF_059133265.1 of Pseudomonas sp. FBCC-B1565. Classification (NCBI taxonomy): domain Bacteria; kingdom Pseudomonadati; phylum Pseudomonadota; class Gammaproteobacteria; order Pseudomonadales; family Pseudomonadaceae; genus Pseudomonas; species Pseudomonas sp. FBCC-B1565. The sequence goes on along the minus strand of NZ_CP101438.1, from coordinate 1,135,136 downwards.
GCTTGTGGGTCGACGAAGGCGGCCTGCTGCAAAAGGTCAACCCACAGCTGACGCCCGAGCAGATGAAACCCTGCTGCAACTGCTGCACCCACACCTTCAACGGTGTGGTATTCCCGCAGGGTCTACCACACCACGGCTAACCCTCAACCCGACTTAACCCCACTCCCCGCCTCAGCCACCGGTACCCGATTCGCCGGATCGGTCACGTCATACACATGCTGCTCACACCCCGACCCCTTGAATTGAAATTCCACCAGATACACCTTTGCCTTCTCCGGGCTGAACGTATTCATCATCGGCCCGCAGGTGTAGTAGTAACCGGTGCGGGTGTCGTTCGCGTAACCCGATACAGTGAGTTTCTTGCCGGGGTCGGCCTGGATTTCCAGTTGTGGAAAACGCTTGAAGCCCGCACTGGCCACGGTCTGGTTGAGCTTGGCGATCCAGTTGAAGACCTTGCCTTCACCGGTGTCCATCACGGTGCCGATGGCTTCCATGCGTGGGTCGGGGTCGCCTTCGCGGCTGATCGAGAAGTCGACGGCGGGAGTGCCGCCACTGGACTTCATGATGACTTTGGCGTGCTCCGCATCCACAGCCACGGTTTTCTGGCGAAACTGAATGCCGTCCTTGAGCAGGCTGGGCGATGAGTCGCGTTGGTTGGATTGGCAGGCGCCCAGGGCCAGGGCAATGGAGAGCAGCGCGATTCGCTTCACGGGGGATGTCCTTATCGGGGAAGAGTGTGATGACTGGACCCGAATTTAAACGGATTGTTCCGCTTCAGGAGGGATGAGCGATGCCGCCGTTCAGGCGCTCTCAAACACCAACCGCGCGCACAACCCACCCTGCTTGCGGTTATGCAGCGCCAACCGACAGCCGATCTTGCCGACGATCATCTGCACAATCGCCAACCCCAAGCCCGCGCCATTGGCATTGCCCCGGCTGTAGAACCGTTCGAACAGGCGCTCCATTTGTGCCTCATCAATCCCCGGGCCCCGGTCTTTCACACTCAAACAATGAGCCCCCATCACGACTGTCACTTCACTGCCCGCAGGTGAAAAGTTAAGCGCATTGGTCACCAGGTTTTGCAGCGCAATCGCCAGCGCCAAGGGCTCGGTTTCGACCCAGCAATCTTCATTGCCTTCGAGCACCAGCTCCACGCCTTTTTCCATGGCCAGCGGGGTCAATTCGGCGAGTTCTTCGCGCACCAGTTCGGTCAGTTGCACGCGCCCGCACACAGGGTTGTGCAACTGCGGTTCGATGCGCGCCATCGTCAGCAGTTGGCTGCCGATGCGGGTGGCGCGGTCGACGCCGTTGACCAGAAAATCCAGCGCCTCGCGACGTTGTTCTCCAGTGACGGCGCTTTGCGCGTTCTGGGCGTGAATGCGCAGGATCGCCAGGGGCGTGCGCAGTTCATGGGCGGCGTCGGCGATGAAGCGGCGTTCGCGGTCGAGCAGTTCATCCACTTGGACCAGCAGCCGGTTCAGCGCGGTCTGCATGGGTTCCAGGTCGGTCGGCAGTGGGTTGAGGTGCAGCGGTTGCAAGGTTTCGGTATTGCGTCCACGAATCGACAACACCATGGCGCGCAGCGGTTTGAAGCCCCAGCCGATCACCAGCCAGATCAGCACCGTCAGCAGCGGCACGCCGATCAGCGTGGGCCACAGGGTGTGGCGCATGATGCGCTGGATCACGTCCTGGCGGATGTCGTCGCGCTCACCCACCCAGATCAACACGCCCTGTTGCGAGTCGGCGAGGAGGAAGGCGCACCAGTCGTTGCCGTTGTCCATCAGGTCATGGGAACCCAGGGTGGTCGGTGGCGCCGCCAGCACCGGCGCTTCGGCGGAGCGCACCAGCAGCTCACCCGCGCTGTTCCAGACCTGGAAGGTCAGGCGGGTTTCATAGGGGTGGGCCACGCCGTCCTCGCCGACTCGGCTCATGGCCTGGTCGAACGCCTGGTACAACCGCTCCCAACCCGCGTCCCCAGGGTCACGCTGGCGCAGCACGCCTTGCAGCAGGCGCGCACTCTGCGCGAGTTGGGCGTCGTAGACTTCTTCGATTTCGTGGTGGCTGTCGCGCAGGACCAACCAGCTGATCAAGGCATCGCCCAACAGGATCAACACCAACACCGGGACGAGAATGCGCGCGCGGACCGAGTTCATGCGGTGAGCACCAGCACATAGCCGACACCGCGCACGGTGCGGATCAACTCGGTGGATAACTTTTTGCGCAAGTTATGGATCAGCACTTCCAGCGTGTTGCTCTCGACCCGGTCCTGCCAGCCATACAACGCGCGGGACAGTCGCTCGCGGGTGACGACCTTGCCGGGGCGCACCATCAATTGGTGCAGCAGTTGGTACTCCATGGGGGTGACGATGATGTCAGCGTCCTGGTAGCGCACTTGCTGGGTGGCCGGGTCGAGGCTGATGCCGGCGTGTTCCAGCAGCGGTTGCGCGCGGCCCTGGCTACGGCGCAACAGCGCACGGACACGAGCCTTGAGTTCTTCCACATCGAAGGGTTTGACCAGGTAGTCGTCGGCGCCCGCGTCCAAGCCGGCGATGCGTTCGGCGGTGCCGTCGCGGGCGGTGAGGATCAGCACCGGCAAGTCGTGTTGCTCGGCGCGCAGTTGCTGCAACAGGTCGAGGCCGTCGAGGCGCGGCAAGCCGAGATCGAGCAGCAGCAGGTCGAACGATTCCGTGCGCAGGGCATGCAGGGCGGCAACGCCATCTTGCAGCCAGTCAAGGGTGTAGCCTTCGGCGCCCAGGGCCACGCGAATACCCTGGCCGAGGGCACGGTCATCTTCGACAAGGAGTAGGCGCATTACGAATTCTCTGTAGGAAACGGCGAAATCATGCCGGGTTTCGCCGAAGCCCCCTCGGCAAAGATGTTACGGCTCGTTGCCAACTAAGGTTGCACTAAGGTTGGTTTTGCACTGTGCAAACTCCCACATTTGCTGAGAGCTTTTCCATGCGCAAAATTCTCCTGCTGTCGCTGATTCTTGCCAGCCCCCTGGCCGTCGCTGGCCCACAGTGCACCACCGCCGAACGCTCGCAATGGCAAGACGAAAAAGCCTTCCAGGACAAACTCAAGGCCGAAGGCTACACCATCAGCAAGTTCAAGGTCACCGACGGCAACTGCTACGAGATCTATGGCTTTGACAAAGACAAGCGCAAGGTCGAGATCTACCACGACCCGGTCACCGGCAAAGCCGTGAAGACCGAGATCAAAGGCTGATGCCAGGCGAATCCCTGCGGCTGTGGGACCCGTTGGTGAGGCTGTTTCATGGCTCTATCGCCGGGGTCTTTGTCGCCAATTACTTCTTTAACGAAGCAGGCGACGACTGGCACGTCTGGCTGGGCTACTACGCCATGGCCTGGCTGCTGGTACGTGGGGTGTGGGGATTTGTCGGACCGCGTAGCGCCCAATGGGCGGACTTCTGGCCGACGCCACGACGCCTGAATGCCCACCTACGCTCGCTCCTCAACGGTCGGCCACAGCATCGCCTGGGCCATTCGCCGATTGGCGCGCTGGTGATGCTATTGATGTTGCTGGCGCTGCTGACCCTGGGTATCAGCGGTTTTCTGATGCAGGAAGTCGACGCTTTGTGGGGTGCCGATTGGCCGCTGCAAATCCACGAGACTGCCGCCAATGTGCTTCTGGGCCTAGTCTGCGTGCATGTGCTGGCAGCGATCGTCGAAAGCCTCCAGGTGCGGGAAAACCTGCCGTTATCCATGCTCACCGGTCGCAGGAAGCGCCTGCCGGATGAACGTGCGCCGTAATTCTTTGACCCACAGGTTCCCTATGCGCTCCGTCCTCCTGATCGTCGGCCTGCTCGCGGTGTTTTTCGCCGCCTGGCAAAGCCATCCGCCCCATTTACTGGCACCGTTTGCGCAGGTGAGCCCGAACACCGCCAAAGTGGCATCGGCCCCGCAGTACACCAGCCGGTTTGTATCGACACAGCTCACCGACTTTGTGCACTCCTCGTCCGTCACTGCCCTGCCCGGTGGCGACCTGATGGCGGTGTGGTTCGCCGGTTCCCGCGAAGGTGCCGCCGATGTGCAAGTGCGTACCGCGCGCTTCGACGCACGCGCCGGCGAATGGGGCGCCGAGCAGGTGCTGGCCACGCGGGAAAGCACCCGCGACGGCACCCAGCGCTATATCCGCAAGCTCGGCAACCCGGTGATTGCCCTGGCGCCAGACCAACGCCTGTGGATGTTTTATGTGTCGGTATCGGTTGGGGGCTGGGCCGCCAGTGCGATCAATGTGATGGTATCGGATGACCTGGGCGCCAGTTGGTCGGCACCGCGGCAACTGGTGACGTCGCCGTTCTTCAACATCAGCACGCTGGTGCGCGCCGCGCCGGTGTTCCATGCCGATGGCTCCATCGGGCTGCCGGTGTATCACGAGTTCATGGGCAAGTTTGCCGAGTACCTGTACTTGAGCGCCGACGGGGCGGTGATCGACAAATTCCGCATCAGCCGCGGCAAGCATTCCCTGCAACCGACTATCGTGCCGCAGGATGGCCTACGCGCCGTGGCGATGTTGCGTTACGCCGGCGACACCCACCACCGCGTGCTGGCCAGCCGCACCGAAGACGCCGGGCAAACCTGGAGCGAGCCCTACCCGCTGGCGCCAGCCAACCCCAATTCATCGCTGGCGGCGGTGGGCACGCAGGATGATGGTTTGCTGGTGGCTCTCAATGACTTGGAGGACGGTCGCTTCAAGCTCAGCCTGTATGGCACCGACGCACAGCTCACACAGTGGCGCACCGTGGTGGAACTGGACCAGTCACCCGACCCGCTCGGCCAACCGTTTTCGCCCGAGGCCTATAAAGCAATCATCGGCGAGGGCTTCCGCGCCTCCAGCGGTGCCCGGCGCCTGCCGCTGGAGCAGCGCTTCCTCAGTAACCTCGACTACCGCGTGTGCAAACCCCAGGGCTGCGATTTCGAATACGAATACCCGTATTTCAGCCGCAGCCCGGACGGCATGTACCACCTGGTGTACTCGTGGAATAACACCTTTATCAAACATGTCAGCTTCAACGAAGCCTGGCTGGCGGAGCGTCTGTGATGGTTGCTGTGTGGCAGGCCCATTTGAGTTTTGTGTTGCTGGGTTTCGTGGCGCTGAGCGCGCTGCGCTTCACCGAAGCGTGGCGGCCATGGTTGCTACCGGTGTTGGTGGCGGTGAGTTTTATCCCGGTCAATGCGCTGCCCCTGGCGGCGTATGTGCGCAGTTTTACTGATGACTTGGCGATCAGCACCTTGGTGTTGTTGGCATGGGTGGGGTTGTGCCGGCTGGGCGTGGTGCGGGCGCTGGATCGACCCCATCAGGTACAGATGCTGCTGCTCTTTGGGCTGCTGAGCCTGTTGCTGTACCCCGCCACCTTGGGCCTGACCTATTTCGATCCTTATCGCTGGGGCTTCAACCCTCGCCCGATGATTGTGCTGGTGGCCGTGGCGGCACTGGTGATGCTGTGGCTGCGCAACACGCTGGCGGTGTGGATGTTGGCGGTGGGCACGCTGGCGTTCGCGCTGCGGCTCAAGGCATCGGAAAACTATTGGGACTATCTGGTCGATCCGCTGCTGACGGTCTACTGCGTAGTCGCCGGACTAATGCAATTCAAACTGTGGGAGCGGGCTTGCCCGCGATAGCGGTGTATCAGTTACCGCTGTGTTTACTGAACCACCGCTATCGCGGGCAAGCCCGCTCCCACATGGGTTCTGCGTCGTTTTAAAGAATGGGAAAAATAATGAGTGCGTTGCAATCACGCCGCCTGCGCTACGGCGTGGGCGCGATCGGGTTGGTGTTTGTGCTGCTGGCGGCGTTGCGGCTGGTATTTGTGTTGGGTTTTTCCGGCCTTGACTTCAGTACTCCGGCCCTGCTGGAAACCCTGGGCATCGGCCTGCGGTTCGACCTGCGCCTGGCGGTGCTGGTCCTGCTGCCGCTGGCCGTGCTGGCATGGCTGCCGCGCTGGAACCTCGTCACTCTGCCGGCCCTGCGCTGGCTGGCACGCGGGTATCTGACGGTGGCGCTGGCATTGGTCGGCCTGGTGTACATCATCGACTTCGGCCATTACGCCTACCTCGGCGTACGCATCAATGCGACGGTGCTGCGCTACCTGCAAGACGCACAGATTTCACAACAGATGGTGTGGGAAACCTACCCAGTGCTGTGGATAACTGCCTGCTGGCTGGCGGCGGTGGCGCTGTGGGTCTGGGCGCTCGTCTGCCTCGAACGATTGACACTCGACCGTGCGTCCAGCGCCAGCGGCAAACTCTCCCTGATCGCCGTTTCCATCATCGCCGTGGTCGGCGTGCTGCTGGCGCTGCTCGGCCGCGTCGCCCATCTCAATCTGGAAAACCCGGTGCCCTTGCGCTGGAGTGATGCGTTCTTTTCCGGCAACAGCCAAGTGGCGGCGGTAGGACTGAACCCGGTGCTGTTTTTGTACGACACCCTCAAGGTCGGCCAGTCGCAGTTTGATGAAGCCCAGGTGCGCAAGCATTACCCGCAGATCGCCGACTACCTGGGAGTCGACCAACCTGATGCGCAGCAACTCAACTTTATTCGCAGCCAGAGCGTGCAGCCGTATCGTCTGGCGGGCGAGCGCCCGCCCAACGTGGTCTTCGTGATGCTCGAATCCCTTGGCACTAGCGCCGTAGGCGCCTACGGCAACCCGCTCAACCCCACGCCGAACCTGGACAAACTGGCCAGCCAAAGTTGGTTCTTCAAGCACTTCTACGTGCCCGTCACCGGCACCGCCAAGACGGTGTGGGCGAGCATCAGCGGCGTGCCGGACGTGACCCGCCAGGAAACCGCCACGCGCAACCCGCTGATTACCCGGCAACACACGCTGATCAACGCGTTCGAGGGTTACCAGAAGTTCTACATGATCGGCGGCAATGCCGGCTGGGCGAATATCAACGCGTTGATCCGCCAGAGCATCGACGGTGTGCAGCTGTATGAGGAAAGCCACTGGCGTTCGCCGCGGGTGGACGTGTGGGGCATCTCTGACCTTGACCTGTTCAAGGAAGGTGACGCGTTGCTGCGCGCGGTCCCGAAAGACCAACCGTTCTTCGCCTACCTGCAAACCTCCGGCAACCATCGCCCCTTTACCATCCCCAGGCACAACGACGGCTTCCAGGTGAAGGACGTGACCCTGGAGCACGTCCAGGCCGCCGGGTCGCGCAGCGTCGAGCAGTACAACGCGGTGCGCTTGCTGGACTACAACATCGGCCGCCTGATGGAAATCGCCAAGGCCGGCGGCTGGTACGACAACAGCATTTTCGTGTTCTTCGGCGACCACAACACGCGCATCAGCCAGATCCCGCACATGGCGCCGGCCTTTGAGCAGCTTGGTTTGGAGAGCAATAACGTACCGCTGCTGATCCACGCCCCTGGCCTGGCCCCCCGGGTGATCGAGGAGGCCGTGGGCCTGGCGGACCTGTTGCCCACCGTCGCCGGCATGGCGGGCATACCGTTTCGCAATGGCGCGCTGGGGCGTGATATCCAGCAGCCGGCGCCCGAAGGCGAACGCGTGGTGCCGCTGGTGTTGCGCGAAGGCACCTTCCCGATCATTGGTGGCGTCACCCGGCACTTCCTGCTGCAGATGCAACACGACGGTAGCTCGCCGACCCTGCATGACCTGGCCTCACCCAGCCCGCGAGAGAACGTAGCCGCGCAGCACCCCGAAGAGTTTCAACGCTTGAAGGGATTGACCCGAGGGCTGCATGAGAGTGCGCGGTTGATGCTGTTCAGCAACGTGCGAGAGTGACTATTTTGGCTGGAAGGTTTCGAGGTAGGCCAGGATGTCGGCAATCTTGTCCTGGTCGCTGATGCCCCAAAAAATCATGCGCGTGCCACTCACCACCTTCTTCGGCGCTTCGATATAGGCGGCGAGCTTGTCGCGGGTCCAGACCACACCGGAGTTTTTCATCGCGTCGGAATATTGATAGTCCGTGGTCGTCCCGGCGGGCCGGCCGATGATGCCGTTGAGCTCTGGCCCGAAGCCGCCGCGCGCGCCTTCGCCGATGCTGTGGCAGCCGCCGCAGGTCTTGGTGAAAAGTTTGCCGCCCGCCTCGGCGTCGCCGGCCGCCAAAACGGGGCTTGCGTTAAGGGCCAGGGCGAGGGTGAACAAGGCGTACTTCATGGCAGGCTCCACAGCAGGTTTAGCGAACGATTATGCCTGTTTGTCTGGAGCGCATGCTCATCCAGATTACCGTTTCAGTCCTTGGGGTGCGCAGCGCCGCTATCCTCCCGCCCCCCTTGCGCAAATGTGCAACCTAGACCCTCTGAATGACCATCCATCGCTTCATACACATCCAATCGAACCTAAGCAGCTGTGTTCTACTCCACCTCTATGAACCCTGATGGTGGAGTAAGGATCATGGCTCAGCCATCGATTTTGGTATTGGAAGACGACGAAATCATTCGGGCGTTGATGGTGGATGTGCTTGAGGAATTCGGCGCGGTGGTGACGTCGTTTCCTTCGGCGGATGAAGGAATGATTTACCTGGAGCGGGGCGACGATCCGGTGGACCTGATTGTCAGCGATATCCAGATGCCGGGTTTGCTCAATGGCTATGACCTGAGCAAGGTGGTGGCGCATCGTTGGCCGACGGTGCCAGTGGTGTTGACCTCGGGTAATACGAAGCTGGCGGCACAATTGGGCGGCTCGGTGCGGTTCCTGCCCAAGCCCTGGAGCTCCGAACATTTGATCCAATGTGTGCAAACGGCGCTCACCCAGCAAGGTTTATCCATGCATTGATAGCGCTTCAACATCACTCGAACCGAACTTCATGGCGGGCGCTGTGGTCATTGATGAAGCAAGGAGCGACTTTTCTGATCCGCTGGTCAGCCTTTTCGCCTTGTGCGTACAGCTGCCTGCCTTGAGTTGTGTAGAATTGTCGCCCATTAAAACGCGTCATTCATGGCCGAGAGGCCCACAGTTCGAGCTCACTGAATGCATTCACAGGCCCATGACGTTGGTGCGCCCTCTTTGCTGGAAACGTTGCGCACAGGCACGGCCCTGCTGCATGTGGCGTTGGAAAAGCGCCTGCCGTTTTTCTCCGAGCGCCTGGATGCCGATTGGTATCAGCGCTTGCTTGAGGCGTACTACGGGTTTTATGGGCCGATGGAAGCGGCGTTGTACGAATGCGATTTGATACCTGAGGGCTTCGACCAGGGTTTACGTACGAAAACCCCGACGCTAGTGCACGATCTCGATGCACTGGGCCTGAATGAACAGGCTATCGGCGCCCTGCCCCGCTGCGCCGAACTGCCGAACCTCGACACCCCCGCCGCTTGCCTCGGAGCCCTGTACGTGCTGGAAGGCGCGACCCTCGGCGGCCAAGTGCTGCGCCGGGAAATGGCCCAGCGCCTGGACGTCAATGCCGATAACGGTGGGGCGTTTCTCGATGTATACGGCGCCGAGACCGGTCGACGCTGGAAAGACTTTCTCGATTATCTGGGCCGCCTGCCGCTGGATGCCCCCGCCAAACAGCGCGCGGTAGAGGCAGCCCGTTCGACATTCCGCTGCTTTGAGCAATGGCTCGACAGCCAGGAGGTACTGCTATGAAACCCGAAGATTTTGAAGAGCTGCTTGCCAACTGTGCCAACGAGCCGATTCGCTTCCCGGGGGCGATCCAGCCCCATGGCGTGCTGCTGACATTGTCCGAGCCCGAGCTGAATATCATCCAGGTCAGCGCCAACGTGGGCAGCTTGTTCGGCCATGCGCCCGAGGCGCTGCTGGGCCAGCCGCTGCACACGCTGGTGGGCGCCGAGCACGCCCAGGCCGTTGCTGCCATGGCCGAAAACAACACGTTTTTTGACGCGCCGCCGCTGCACGTTTCCTTTAACGGCGCAGAGTTCGAAGGCCTGCTGCACCGCCATCAGAATGTGCTGGTGCTGGAATTCGAGCCGCGTCTCAAAGACTTCCGTCCACGGGCACTGAACGGGCGCACCAGTGACCTGGGCAAGATGCTGCAACGTTTGCAGTCGGCGAAAACCCTGCAAGCGCTGTACGAAATCAGCGTGACTGAAATCCAGGCCATGACCGGCTACGACCGCGTGCTGATCTACCGCTTCGAAGACGAAGGCCACGGCCAGGTGATCGCCGAAGCGTCGGCGCCGTCCATGGAGCTGTTCAACGGGTTGTTCTTCCCCGCGTCCGACATCCCGGAGCAGGCCCGCGAGCTGTACCGCACCAACTGGCTACGCATCATCCCGAACGCGGCCTACGAGCCGGTTCCGCTGTTGCCTAAGCTGCGCCCGGACACCGGCCAGCCGCTGGATCTGAGCTTTGCCACCCTGCGCAGCGTGTCGCCGATCCACTGTCAGTACATGCAGAACATGGGCGTGTTGTCGTCCATGAGCATCTCGCTGATGAAGGGCGACAAACTCTGGGGCCTGATCAGTTGCGGCAACCGCGAGCCGCTGCTGGTGCCGAACGACTTGCGCACTGCCTGCCAGACCATCGGCCAGGTGCTGTCGCTGCAGATCAGCGCCATGGAGGCCCTGGACCTGAGCCGCCAGCGCGAAGAGAAAGTCGAGGCCCTGGCGTTGCTCGACCAAGCGATGAAGCGCTCGGCAGAGAACGTATTCGACGGCCTGGCCCAGCAACCGCAGTTGCTGATGGACCTGACCTTGTCCGGCGGCGTGGCGATCATCGAAGACAAACAACTGCACCGCTACGGCAACTGCCCGGAACCGGCGCAGATCCGTGCCTTGCACAAGTGGCTGCAAGGGCGCGGTGAGCCGGTGTTTTCCAGCCATAACCTGGTGTCGGTTTACCCACCGGCCGCCGAGTTCCAACAAGTGGCCAGTGGCGTATTGGCCATGAGCCTGCCTAAGCCTGTGGACAACGGTGTGCTGTGGTTCCGCCCGGAAGTTAAGGAGAACATCAACTGGAGCGGCGACCCGAAAAAACCGCTGGACCTGGAAAACTCTGACGCCGGCCTGCGCCTTCGCCCACGCACCTCGTTTGAAATCTGGAAAGTGGAAATGGCCGGTATCTCCACCAAATGGAGCCACGGCGACCACTTTGCCGCCAACGACCTGCGCCGCTCGGCCCTGGAAAACGACCTGGCGCGCCAGGTGCTGCGCGAGCAACAAGCGGTGCGTGCGCGTGATGAGCTGGTGGCGGTGGTGTCCCACGACCTGCGTAACCCGATGACGGTGATCTCGATGCTGTGCGGCATGATGCAAAAGGCCTTCAGCTCCGATGGCCCACACACCTCGCGACGCATTTCCTCGGCTATCGACACCATGCAACAGGCCGCCGGGCGCATGAACGTGCTGTTGGAAGACTTGCTCGACACCTCGAAAATCGAGGCCGGACGGTATGTGGTCAAGCCGGTGGCACTCGACGTGACCCAGATCTTCGAGGAAGCCTATTCCCTGCTGGCACCGCTGGCGATGGATAAGGGCATCGACCTGTCTTTCAACGCCGAGCCGGGCCTGCAGATCAATGCCGACCCGGAGCGTCTGTTCCAGGTGCTGTCGAACCTGATCGGCAACGCGATCAAGTTCACTCCGCGCCAGGGCAACATCGGCATCAGTGCCATGAGCAATGGCGAAGAAATTGTGTTCTCCGTGCGCGACTCCGGCGAAGGCATTGCACCGGAACAACTGCCGCACGTGTTTGACCGTTACTGGACCCAGACGGAAAACAACCCGACCGGCAGCGGGCTGGGGCTGTATATCACCCAAGGTATCGTCCAGGCCCACGGCGGCAAGATCGTTGCCGAGAGTGAAGTGGGTCGGGGGAGTGAGTTCCGGTTTACGGTGCCGAAGGTGATCGACGACTCGCATACCTGAGTGGGTGGTTTGAGGGCTGCTGCGCAGCCCAGCGCGGGGCAAGCCCGCTCACGACAAGGTCCCCTTAAACCGGCAGCACCACCACCGCTTCCAGCCCTCCGCCGTGGCGTTCGGTCAGGGTCAGGGTGCCGCCGTGTTCCAGCACAATCGCCCGGGCGGTCGAGAGCCCCAAGCCCACACCGCCCGTGCTTTTGTTGCGTGAGCCTTCCAGGCGATAGAACGGCAGGAACACCTCCTCCCGATGTTCAGCCGCAATGCCCGGGCCGCGATCCAACACGCGAATCACCACCTCGTCCTGTGTGTGCTGCAACTCGATCTCCGGCGCGACGCCATAGTGGATCGCGTTGTCCACGAGGTTGGTCATCACCCGCTTGAGCCCCAGGGGCCTGCCGAAATACACCAGGCGTGGCGGACCGTGAAAGGTGATGTCGAGCGCCTGGTCGCGGTAGTCGTCGATCAGGGTTTGCAGCAACTCGGCCAGGTCCAGTTGGGTGGCCGGTTCCAGGCGGGCGTCGTCGCGGAAGAATTCCAGGGCGGTGTTGATCATGGCCTGCATTTCATCGACGTCGCGAAACAGCCGCTGCTGCTGGTCGGCGTCTTCGATGAATTCCCCGCGCAGGCGCAGGCGCGTCAGCGGCGCACGCAGGTCGTGGGAGATGGCCGCGAGCATTTGCGTGCGGTCCTGGATGAAGTGGCGTAACTGCGCCTGCATGCTGTTGAACGCAAGGATCGCCTGGCGGATTTCATGAGGCCCCACCGGTTCGACGGGCGGTGCGCGAAAGTCTGCACCAAAGCGCCGAACGCCGTAGGCAAAGTCCTGCAGCGGTCGCGCCAGCCTCCGAGTGGCCACCAGGGTGACCAGTGCGGTGGAGATCAGCACCAGCAATACCACGATCACACTGCGTGCGCCCTCGTCCAGGCCCCAGCTGCGGGCAGGCGCGGTGAACATCAGCCAGGAATGATCAGCCAGTTGCATCAGCAGCATGTAGTGGCCATTGCCGTCGGGCCAATCGGACGGTTCATAGGCTTCCATAGGGCGGATCGGGCCGTCGAGCAGGTGCTCGAAGGCCTGTTCTCCCGACTGGAAATCCGGGTCCTGCAGCACGGGCAAATCAAATGCTGTTCGCTGCGCCGACCACCTCACGCTGAACGCGTCGTCAGCCATTACTTCTGCCAGACGCGGTCGTTGCGCCGGCGCCGACGCTTCGACCACGCGCACCACCACGGCGATTTTTTCCAGCAGGCCGGTTTCGGTGAGCGGCGGCCGTGCCCAAACCCCCGCCAGCTTCACGAACAGGGCGTTGAACGCCAATGCGGTGAACATCGCGATCAGCACCGTCAGGGCGATCCAGCGGGCCACGGTGTCGCGTGGGCGGCGACTCATGAGCGCGTCACGCTGACGGTGAATTGGTAACCGCCGTTGCGTACCGTGCGGATCATCGCCGGGCGTTTGGTATCGAATTCCAGCTTGCGGCGTAGGCGGCTCACTTGCACGTCGATGCTGCGATCAAACGCGTCGTGGCTGTGGCCCCGCGCCAGGTTCAACAACTGCTCGCGGGTCAGCACGCGCTGGGGGTGTTCGGCGAACACCAGCAGCAGGTCGAACTCGCCGGACGACAACGGGATCATCACCTGGTCGGGCGAGCGTAATTCGCGGCGCGTGAGATCCAGTTGCCAGCCAGCAAAGCGGATCAATGGGCGGGCGACCTCCCCCATCGGCGGTCGCGCTTCACCCGCACGGCGCATGACTGCGCGCACCCGGGCCAGCAATTCGCGGGCATCGAAAGGTTTGCTCAAGTAGTCGTCGGCGCCCATTTCCAGGCCTACCACGCGATCGCTGAGTTCGCCCATGGCGGTGAGCATGATCACCGGCGTCGCATATTGCTGGCGCAGGCGCTGGCACAGCAGCAGGCCGTTGTCACCGGGCAGCATCAGGTCGAGGATGATCAGGTCAGCCGGTTGGCGCTCCATGGCCGCCCACAGCTCGGCGCCACTGGCAGCCGTCTCGACCCCATAGCCGTGTTGCAGGAAAAATTTTTTCAGCAGGGCGAGGACTTCAAGGTCATCGTCCACAATCAACAAGTTGCTCACCGACGGTCTTCACTGGGTGGGGTCGAGGCGCTATCTAAAACCATTCGGCACGGTCCGTCATATATTTCAATCGTGCAATAAAGCGTCAACGGCGCAATAAACCAGACATCTTTGCGCAAGGTCGCACTGCCAGGATCGGCCTCCCTTTTTTGCGGAGACTGTGCCCATGTGCTCGCTGACCTACCCCCGGCATCTGGCCCGCCAGGCCGTGCTGTTGCTGACAGTGTCTTACCTGACGGGCTGCGCAAGCCCGGCCCCGGTAGAGCCCGCGACTCGCTGTGCGCAGGTGAATTACCCGGTGTATGACCCGGCCGAGCCGGTCAACCGCGGCGTGTTCGCGTTCAACCGTGCTGTAGATGACTACGCCCTGGCACCGGTAGCGCGAGGCTACCGTTACCTGCCGGATTTTTTCCAGCAGGGTGTGCATAACTTCGCGAGCAACTTCAGCGAGCCGGAGATATTCATCAACGACCTGCTGCAAGGCAACCCGAGACGGTCGGTCAATACCCTGGGGCGCTTCGCCGTGAACACAACGGTGGGCGTGGTGGGGTTGTTCGATGTGTCGGATCGCCTGGGCATCCCGCGCCATAAAGCCGACTTCGGCCAGACATTCGGTGTGTGGGGGATCGGCAATGGGCCGATTGTCGAACTGCCGTTGCTGGGCACCAGCAATAGCCGGGATGCAGCGGGCAAGGTCTTGGGCTTCCTGGTTTCGCCACTGGGCGACAGCGATACCGTGCAAACCCTGGGCACCATCAGCCTGGTGGGCGGCACCGTCGATACCCGTGCGTCATTGTTGCCGCTCACCGACAGCCTGCAGAAACTGCCGGATTACTACAGCGCGTTGCGCAATGTGGTGGCGGAAAATCGGGCGGCCTTTGTACGCGAGGGCCAGGAAGGCGCGACATCTCCCGGGCTGGACGGTTGCGCCAACAGCGCCTCGGATGACTTCTGAAAGCACTGGCCACCCGTGTCATATCTTGCAGCAGCGCGTTTATAGCTGACTCGTTTCGCCCTCTATAAATTTGGCCTCGCTTCGCTGCTACAGGCGAAGTAGTCCTCTACTCAATAGAAGGAAACATCCATGCTAAGCGCTATCAATCACACACTGGGCAGCTTTCAATACCCGCCACTGCAGCAGGATGATGCAGAGCCCCAGCGCAGGAAGCGCAGCATTGACGTCACACACTCGCAACTGAGCGCCGCCGATCCTGAGAGCACGGCAGCCAACGACCGTCGCAAAAGCGGAGGTGGGCTAGACACTCTGGGTCAAGGCAGGTTGCTCTAACCCGCCTTAATACGAAGGGCAGTGCACGGCCCTTCGTACTGTTGTTTAACAAAACCATGACATTCACTGGGCTAACCTTGCCGGTTAAACCCAGCGTGGAACCCTTACCTGCATGCCGCACCTCGACACACTGCCCGCCGTATTGGCCGGCCCACTGCTGCGCCGCCTCGAACCCCGGCGCCTGGTGTTGTGGCTGGTGGGAAGTCGAGCCCTGGAACTGACCCTGCAGTTGCATCTACCCGCCCAAACCCTGGAGATCAACCTTGATCATTGCAAGGTCGTATCGGTTGGGCACCATGCTTTTATCCACTTGATCGATGTGCCATTGGACGAGGCCCTGCCCCTGGACGTCGCGATCGGTTACGACGTGTTGTTCGACAACACCGGCATCGCCGAGTGGGCACCCCACCTGCTGTACGCCAACACCCAATACCCAAGTTTTGTTTTGCACAGCCGTATTCATCAGTTGGTACACGGCTCATGCCGCAAACCCCACCACAGCGCCGATGAAGGCCTGCTGTGTGTCGATCGCCTGCTGGCCAACGCCTCCACTCCCGCCGACCGCCCGGCCCTGCTGATGATGAGCGGCGACCAGGTGTACGCCGACGATGTGGCCGGGCCGATGTTGCGCGCAATACATGCATTGATCACACGCCTGGGCCTGTTCGACGAATACCTGGAGGGCGCCGTGATCGATGACAGCGCAAGCCTCTACGGGCATCGTGCCAGTTACTACCATCGTGCCGACCTGCTGCCCGCACTGGACAGCAACGAAACCCTGCGTGAACGCTTCTTTGGCGGTGTGAAAAAGCCGATCTTCACCAGCAGCACTGCCGACAATCACCTGGTCACCTTCGCTGAAGTCATTGCGATGTACTTGCTGGTATGGTCGCCGACGCCCTGGGAACTGATCGCGCCTGAAGCGCCGCAACTGAGCACAGAAGAACTGCAGCGCTACGCCCGCGAACAGGTGCAGCTCGACCGATTCCGCGAGGGCCTGCCAGGTGTCGCCCGGGTGTTTGCCCACCTGTCCACCTTGATGATCTTTGACGACCACGACATCACTGACGATTGGAACCTCAGCGCCCAATGGGAAGCCACCGCCTACGGCCACCCGTTCTCTAAACGCATCATCGGCAACGCTTTGCTGGCCTACCTGCTGTGCCAGGGCTGGGGCAATCAGCCGGATGCGTTCAGCAAGCTGGTCAGCCAAACCCAGGCGCTTACCTGCCAGCCACAGGCCAATCATCTGGATGCCGCCGCTCAGGATGAATTGATCGACGCGCTGCTCAAGTTCCAGCAATGGCACTACGTACTACCCACCACCCCGGCCCTGGTGGTACTCGACACCCGCACCCGCCGTTGGCGCAGCGAGTTCACCCTCAAGCAACCGTCCGGCCTGCTCGACTGGGAGGCGTTGAGTGAGCTGCAACAGGAGCTGCTCGACCATCCCTCGGCCATTATCGTGTCACCCGCCCCCATCTTTGGCGTGAAGTTGATCGAAACAGTCCAGAAAATTTTCAGCTGGTGCGGGCACCCGTTGCTGGTGGATGCGGAAAACTGGATGGCCCATCGTGGCGCTGCCCAGGTGATCCTCAATATCTTCCGCCACTCGCGTACGCCGGGTAACTACGTGATCCTTTCAGGTGACGTTCACTATTCGTTCGTCTACGAAGTGCTGATCCGCCATCGCAACGCCGGCCCAAGGATCTGGCAGATCACCAGCAGCGGCATCAAGAACGAGTTCCCCCCACGCCTGCTGGAATGGTTCGACCGCCTCAACCGTTGGCTCTACTCACCGCGCTCGCCGCTCAACGGGTTCACACGCCGTCGCAGCATGCAGGTGGTGCCGCATATTCCCGAGCACGCCGAAGCCGGCGAGCGGTTGTGGAATTCGGCGGGGATCGGCCAGGTGTTTTTCAACGAGCAAGGCCAGCCTGAGGCGATCTACCAGCACAACGCGGATGGGAAGGGGCGGACGGAGATGATGGCACCTGGTAAATAGCCATTAGCCATCAACCTTTAGCCGTACATCTGCCCTATTCAAAGCACCCAGGCCCCGTTGTACAGTAGCGCCAGCCACGGAGTATCGGCGTCAACAACGGCAGGCTTTGCAGGCCTGCCCACGCAAGGAACGCGCAGATGGGCGATACCTCCGACAACAACCCGTTGAAACAGGACTTTTCTCACTTCAACGCCGACATGTTGCACACCGTCCTCGAATTGGTCAGCGACGGGATCTGGGACTGGAACGCCAACACCGGGTTCGTCTACCGCAACCCAGGCTGGTACGAAATGCTCGGCTATCCCCGCCACGCGCTGGAGAATAGTGTATTCACCTGGGAAAGCGTGATTCACCCGGATGACTATGCCCAGGTAATGAAGCTGTTTGACGACTACATCCACCGTCGCGCCCCTCACTACCAAGCCGAATACCGCTGTCGCAAAAAAGATGGCAGCTACCTGTGGATCGAAGACCGTGGCTACGTGATTGCGCGTAACGCAGACGGCTCGGTCGCACGGATGGTGGGCGCCCACCGCGACATTCATCTGCGAAAATGCTCCGTCGAGCAGTTGGAGCAACGCAATCAATCCCTTGAGGCACTGGTGGCCGAGCGCACACGCGAGTTGTCGCGGGTCAACCAACAATTGCAGCTACAGCTGGATGAAAACCGCTCGTTGGCCGAACGGGATGCCCTGACCCTGGTCGCCAACCGCTACCGCCTGGAGAAAGTGTTGCTGGAAGAATGCGACCGCGCCCAGCGCTTTCGCCTGCCGCTGGTGTTGATCGCGATGGATATCGATGACTTCAAGCCGATCAATGACCGTTTTGGTCATGGCGTGGGCGATCAGACGCTGGTGCAGGTGGTTGAATGCCTGCAACGCTGTATTCGCCCAGGTGATCTGTTGGCCCGATGGGGCGGCGACGAGTTTGTGCTGGTCCTGCCCAAGACCTCGCTGGAAAGCGCGAAGGCACTGGCACATAGCATCCGCCAGCAATTGAGCAACAGTCCGCACAGCCACGACTTCAGCGTCACCTTGAGCCTGGGTGTAGCCGAGCGCGAACGGGATGAATCCCCCGCCGCCCTGATAGCGCGTGCCGACCAGGCGCTGTACCGCGCCAAGGCGGCGGGGAAGGATGGGGTCTCTGAATAACAGCCCCCGTGTTACCGAACCGGCGGCGCGTACTGGATGCCGCCGTTGTTCCACAGCGCGTTGAGCCCGCGCTTGATCTTCAGCACGCTGCCCTGGCCGATATTGCGCTCGAACACTTCGCCGTAGTTGCCCACCTGCTTGACGATCTGCACCACCCAATCCTTGCGCAGCTTGAGGTCCTTGCCGTATTCGCCATCAGCGCCGAGCAACCGCGCGACATCCGGGTTCTTGGTAGTCTTGGCCTGCTCTTCGACGTTCTGCGAAGTGATGCCCATTTCCTCGGCATTGAGCATGGCGAACAAGGTCCACTTGACGATGCTGAACCACTCGTCATCGCCTTTACGCACCAACGGCCCCAACGGTTCCTTGGAAATCACTTCCGGCAGCACCACGAACTCGTCCGGGTGGGCCATCTTGATGCGCTGGGCATACAGGCCCGACTGGTCGGTGGTCAGCACGTCGCAACGCCCGGCTTCCAGGCCCTTGGCGCTTTCGTCGGCGGTGTCGAAGGTGATCGGCGTGTACTTCATGCCGTGGGTGCGGAAGTAATCCGATACGTTCAGCTCGGTGGTGGTGCCGGCCTGGATACACACGGTCGCGCCGTCCAGTTGCTTGGCGCCGGTAACGCCCAGTTTGTTGTTCACCAGAAAGCCGATGCCGTCGTAGTAGGTCACGCCGGTGAACACCAGGCCCATGCCCGAATCGCGGGAGCTGGTCCAAGTGGTGTTGCGCGAGATCAAGTCGATTTCACCGGATTGCAGCGCGGTGAAGCGCTCCTTGGCGGTCAACTGGGTGAACTTCACTTTCGATGCATCGCCGAACACTGCCGCCGCCACTGCGTGGCACACGTCTACATCGATGCCGGTCATCTTGCCCGTGCTGTCCGGCACACCGAAACCCGGCAGCCCGTCGCTGACGCCACACTGGATGAAGCCTTTTTTCTGGATAGCGTCCAGGGTTACGCCCGCATAGGCGCTGCTCACCAGACCCAATGCAGCGGTGGTGCCGATCACGGCCAAGGTGGTTTTGAATGGGTTCATGCAAGGCTCTCCCTGTCATTCCTTATTATTCGACGCCCCACAGCCCGCGCCGGTTTATAGTGCTGCCGGGCAGTATCAACGGCTTCGCACCGCTGCCACAAACGACCTTTAGGCAAAGGCTCCTTCCGATTTGGAATGAAGTGCATGATTTCAAAACGCTTGACCCCTTCGATGACCGCCCTGCAATGCTTCGAAGCCGCCGCCCGCCACTTGAGCTTCACCCGCGCCGCCGAGGAGCTGCACCTGACCCAGAGTGCGGTGAGCAAACAAGTGGCGCAGTTGGAGGAGATGCTTTGCCACAACTTGTTCGACCGGGTGCGCCAGCGTTTGTACCTGTCACCGGCCGGGTCGCTGTACCTGGCCGAAGTGCACAAGATCCTCACACAGGTGGACATCTCCAGCCGTTACATCCTCACCTACGGCGGCGAAACCGAAGTGCTGCGCATCGCCACCCAGCCGACCTTCGGCGACCGTTGGCTGGTGCCCAAGCTCAAGGATTTTGCGGCGCAACATCCGAACATCCACCTGGATGTGCGCAACGAGCTGGAGCCGTTCGATGTGCTACAAGCCAAGGCGGATATCGCGTTTTTCTTCGGCCAGGGTTCATGGCCGGGAGCAACCTGCATCGAGCTGTTCCGTGAGGCGGTGGTGCCGGTGTGTGCGCCGGGTTTTGTCGCCGAAGGCAGTGATGCTTCGTCGCGCCACACCCTGCTGCAATGCACCTCGCGCCCGGAGGCCTGGCATGAATGGTTCCTGGAGCAGGGCCTGCACTCACAGAACAGCTACCACGGGCCACGATTCGACACGTTCTACATGTGCATTCGCGCGGCGCAATCGGGCTATGGCGTAGCCTTGGTGCCGCAGTACCTGGTGGCCGAAGAACTGGCCCAGGGCAGCCTGATGATTCCATGGGACTATGCGATGCCCAGCAGCGGCGCACACTTTATCGCCCATGCCGAACATGCCGGCGAGATCCCCAAGGTGAAGGCTTTCCTGAGCTGGATGGTCGACTATGTAGGCGCACATCGCGATTTTCAGTCATGACCCAGCGACTTTATTTCGTTTGCGACAAGGGTGGGTGCCCGGCTTAGATAAAAAGACGCCCCTCACTGTCGAGTCTGCGATTCATGAGCCACGAAACCATCAGCCAGTCGATTTCCATCGTTCACCCCATCAGCCTCAGCCACGGTAAGAACGCCGAAGTCTGGGACACCACGGGCAAACGCTATATCGATTTTGTCGGCGGCATTGGCGTGCTCAACCTCGGTCATTGCCACCCGGGGGTAGTCGAGGCGATTCGTGACCAAGCCACCCGGCTGACCCATCACGCGTTCAACGCCGCGCCGCACGCGCCCTACATAGAGCTGATGGCGCGGCTGAGCGCATTTATCCCGGTGACCTACCCGGTCAGCGGCATGCTCACCAACAGCGGCGCGGAAGCGGCGGAAAACGCCCTGAAGATCGTGCGCGGCGCCACTGGCCGCACCGCAGTGATCGCCTTTGACGGCGCCTTCCACGGCCGCACCCTGGCCACACTCAACCTTAACGGCAAGGTAGCGCCTTACAAACAGAAGGTCGGTGTGCTGCCGGGACCGGTGTATCACCTGCCCTACCCGAGT
This sequence comes from Pseudomonas sp. FBCC-B1565, assembly GCF_059133265.1. Taxonomy (NCBI): domain Bacteria; kingdom Pseudomonadati; phylum Pseudomonadota; class Gammaproteobacteria; order Pseudomonadales; family Pseudomonadaceae; genus Pseudomonas; species Pseudomonas sp. FBCC-B1565. Next base: position 1,114,137 of record NZ_CP101438.1, on the reverse strand, counting down.
GCCGACAATGGCGTGACTTGCGCCGAAGCGTTGAAGGCCATGGAGCGCCTGTTCAGCGTGGAAATCGACGTCAGCGATGTGGCCTGTTTCATCATCGAACCGGTACAGGGCGAAGGCGGGTTTCTCGCACTGGATCGCGAATTTGCCCAGGCGCTGCGACGCTTTTGCGATGAACACGACATCCTGCTGATTGCCGATGAAATCCAGTCGGGCTTCGGCCGTACCGGCCAGCGCTTCGCGTTCTCGCGCCTGGGCATCGAACCGGACTTGATCCTGCTCGGCAAAAGCATCGCCGGTGGAGTGCCGCTGGGCGCCGTGGTCGGGCGCAAGGCGCTGATGGACAACCTGCCCAAAGGCGGTTTGGGTGGGACCTATTCCGGCAACCCCATCGCGTGTGCGGCGGCCTTGGCCACGCTGGACGCGATGACCGACGAACACCTGGAGACCTGGGGCGCACAGCAGCAACACGCCATCGTCAGCCGCTATGAAAGCTGGCGCGCGCAAGGCCTGCCGTACCTGGGGCGCTTGACCGGTGTCGGCGCCATGCGCGGCATCGAGCTGGCAAACGCCGACGACACACCCGCACCGCAACAGCTCGCTCAACTATTAAGCCTGGCGCGGGACGCCGGGTTGTTGCTGATGCCCAGCGGTAAGTCGCGGCACATCATCCGTTTGCTTGCGCCGCTGACCATCGAGCCTGCGGTGCTGGAGGAAGGCCTGGATATCCTCGAGGCCTGCCTCAAGCAGTTGGGCTAGTAACGCGCATCCACGGGTCTGCCGCCGCTCGGCCAGTCCTTGACCTTGTCGGGGAAGTCCGGGCGCGGTTGACCCGAGAAATACGCCGCCACGTCCACCGCTTCCTGGTCTGACAAACCGCCCTGCCCCAGCGGGAATTTCTCGTGAAAGCCGATCGGCATGTTGCGTTTGACGAACGCTGCCGCCGTGTAGGTGCGCGCCATGCCGGCGCCGATGTTGAACGATTGCTCGCCCCACAGCGGCGGGTAGATCAGCTCGCCATCAGCGCGTGCCAGGCCCTGGCCGTTGTCGCCATGGCACACCGCGCACTGTTTGGCGTACACCTGCTTGCCATTGGCCAGGTCCGGCTTGAGCGCCGGGTCGACCTTGCCTACGCCGCGCCCGGCGACTTTGTCTTCGGGACGGGTGTTGTTTTTCATCCAGTCGAAGTACGCAACCATCGCCTGCATATCCGCCGATTGCGGCGGCAGTGGCGTGCCATTCATCGAGCGGCGGAAACAGCCGTTGATGCGCTCTTCCAGGGTCACCACCTTGCCCGCACGCGGCGCATAGCTGGGGAAAAACGCCGAGACGCCCACGAACGGCGAACCATCCGCCACCGTGCCGGCATTGAGGTGGCAACTGGTGCAGTTGAGCGAGTTTCCGACATTGGCGGGCAACAGCGCTTTGGTTTGCAGGTGCAGGCGCATGCCACGAATGACTTGGTCGGCATTCGGGGCAGCGAGCAGATTGGCCAGTCGCGGGGTTTCAAACGCCGATGAGTCCGTGGTGGCCGGGTTGAGTTGGTCACGCAGTTTTTTCACTTGGGCAGCGCTGATCGGCGTGCCTTCGTTGCCCCAACGGGTGCGCACGAATGTCAGGATTTCGGCGATTTCCTGATCTTTCAAACGGGCGAAACCCGGCATGGTGTAGACCCGTGGGTGCGTCGCCGTCTGTGCGGTCTCCCAACCGGTGAGGGTGATGTGCAGCAGTGAAGTCGGGTTGCTGGACGCGATGCTCGGGTTGCCCGCCAGGGATGGGAACAGGCCTTTCACGCCCGCGCCATCGCTGCGGTGGCAGTCGCTGCAGAACTGCATGTAACCCAGGCCACCGCGGCTGGTGAACAAGTCCGCCGGGGGCGCGGCGGGCGCCACGGCCACAGCCGGCATGGGCAGGTCGTCCTTGCCGGGCGGCAGGGACTTCAGGTAACGGGCGATGGCCGTCAGGTCGTCGTCACTGAAGTGCTGGGTGCTGTGGTGAATCACATCAGCCATGTTGCCGGAGACCGTGGCAAAGCGGTTCTGCCCGGTCTTGAGCAGTTGCACGGTGTCTTCCACGGTCCACAGGTTGCGCAGGCTCAAGGCGCGCCAATGCTCGACTGTTTCACCGGCCAGGTAATGCTGGCCACTGCGCCCCGCGTCGCTCATGGCTTTTTCCTGGAAGGCAATGCCCCGTGGGGTGTGGCAGGAGCCGCAGTGGCCCAGGCCCTGGACCAGGTAGGCGCCACGGTTGAGCTGTTCATCTCGCGCCGGATCGGCCAGGAAGGGCTGTTTATCGAGAAAGGCGAAATTCCACAGCGCCAGGCCCCAGCGCTGGTTGAACGGAAAGCCCATGTCCGCCTCAAGATTGGCCTGCTGCACCGGCTCGACGCCTTGCATCAGGTAGGCGTACAGGGCGCGCATGTCGGTTTCGCTCATCTTGGCGTAGGACGGATACGGCATCGCCGGGTACAGGTTCATGCCCGTCGGCGTTACGCCTTCGCGCATGACGCGGTCGAACTGTTCGAAGGTGTAGCCGCCAATGCCCGTCTCGCGGTCCGGCGTGATGTTGCTCGAAAAGATCGTGCCCATCGGCGTGCTCAACTCCAGGCCGCCGGCCATGACCTTGCCTTGCTTGGCGGTGTGGCAGGCAATGCAGTCACCCAATTGCGCGACGTATTTGCCGTGTTCGATCAGAGGCGTGTCGGGGGTGTTGGCGTGCAGGGGAAGAGACAAGCAGAGCGTCGCCCCCAGCAAAGCCAGGCGGGAGAGGGAAAGCGCCATCGTATTAGTCCTTTGACAACCTGGCGTGGGGCGGTCCCCTGGGCGCAGGTGTGTGGTCGTTTTTATGGGTTCATCAGGCCTCTGTGTTGTAAAGGATATGCGGGCGAAGGATGTTGATATGGGTCAGGGCGAAATCGATGGCAACGACAGGTACTTGACCGTTGATAAGTTGCCCTTTGAAGCCCCGTGCACAATTCTGTAGGTTTCAGCCATCGAACGAGGAGACCACCATGGAGACCGTCACCTACGCCAACGCCCGCGCCCATCTTTCCGAAACGATGGATCGGGTCAACGAAGATCGCATCCCACTGCTGGTAACCCGGAAAAAAGGCGAGCCTGTGGTGATGATTTCGTTGTCAGAGTTCAACGCGCTTGAAGAGACAGGCTATCTGCTGCGCTCGCCAGAAAATGCCAAACGCCTCATCAGCTCAGCCAACAGCCTGCGGGCCCGCAAAGCCAAAGTAGTTGATTGAATAATGAAAATACTCGCTTCCCCTGAGGGCAGAGGCGACTACTGAATGAATTTACCCGCAGGAACCCACCTTGACCTGACCTCCCTCCCCCCTGAAAATGCCCGACGCTTTTTTGTCCTCGTTTACTGAAGTAGTGAAATTTCAATGTCCGATTCTTACACCGAACACTCCGCCACCGAAGAATCCGTCGTCGCCTTGCACGCCAAAGCCGAATACGAAAACGCCATCAATCTTTCACAGCATCTGCCTGCGGCCAAGATCATCAGCGAGATGGTGCTGGACGCTTTCCACACCTCCAAGGAAAGCGACCAGATCCGCGAACTGCGCGTGGCCATCCGTCAGGCCCACGATGCCTTCGACGACGACAAGGCCTACGACCTGATGGGTCAGCTCAAGCAGCTCAAGGACGCCGAGGCCGCCGACAACGCTGCCCTGGAAAACTTGAGCAGCCAGTTCTCCATCAGCCGCATCCTGTCCAGCTTCAAGGACGACCCCGAGTTCCAGGAGCTGGTCTACGGCCTGGCGTTGAAAGTGCTGAACCAGAGCCACCAGGCCATCAGCAACCCGAGCGCCGGCAAGAGCAAGGCATCCCGCCCGAAGAAAGAAGCCGAAGTGTTTGTGATCAGCAAGGATGGCATCAGCGTCACCCTGCCGCTGCGCACGCCGCGTTCGAAGCTTAACGTTGACCGTGAGGCGTTCGAGTTCCTGGGATTCAGCTTTGTGGGTGAAGGCGATGAAGCGGAGCTGGAAGCCGAGAGCTTTGTGGATAACACCGGCGCCGAGCAGCCTTTGAGCCGCAAGAGTGTGATTACTGCGTTGCAGCAGCAGACGGCGTTTGATGGGTACAGCATCGCGCAGCAGTAACCCTTAATCCCAGCCCTTTCAAGGTCTTTAGGTAGAACAGGCGAAAAGTACTCTGTGGCGAGCGGGCTTGTCCCGCGTTGGGCTGCGCAGCAGCCCTGAAACCCGCGCCCGAAGAATGCCTGTCTCAGCGCATTCCTCCTTCAAGGGTCGCTTCGCAACCCAACGCGGGACAAGCCCGCTCGCCACAGTTGCAGTGTTCGTCCTCAGCCAGATAGGGTCGGTTTTTCAAAGACCTTGAAAGGGATGAGCCTTAATCCGCAACACTACTGGGTACCGCTCCCACGTTTGATCGGCGTCGCGTCAACTGACCTGCTGCGCAAACACCTCGCGAAACCGCGCCATATCCTGCTTGTCTCCCACCGTCACCCGTACCCACTGCGGCCAGCTTTTAAACACCCGGCCGATCAGCACACCGTGTGCCGCCAGCTTCTCGATCACCTGCTCCGCCGGCTGTTTCACGTCGATCATGAAACAGTTGGCCTGTGACGCCGTGCAGGTGAAACCACGCCCCTTCAACCAAGCCACAGTTTCATCACGCAGTTGGCTGTTCAGTGCCTTGCGTTGCGGCAGCAGTTTCACGTCTTGCAGGCTGGCAAGGCCACCCAGCAACGTGCTGCCTGCCGGCACGTTGTCACCGCCAAACACGGCCAGCCGCTCCAGCAGCGCCGGATGACCGATTGCCAGGCCCAGGCGCGCACCGGCCATGCCGTAGATTTTCGAGAAGGTGCGCAGCACCAGCAGGTCGTCGTGGTCCTTGACCCAACTGACCACGCTGGGAACATCGGCAAAGTCGATATAGGCCTCGTCCACCACCAGCACGCTGCCTTTGGGTTTGTTTGCCAAGGCCTGGCGGATGGCATCAGTGGACGTGACAGTGCCTGTAGGGTTGTTGGGGTTGCACAGATAGAGCATGCCAGCCTGGGGATCGGCGGCGAGCATGCCCGGGATGTCGTGGGCGTGGTCGGCGTTGAGGCTGACTTCCTTCACCGAGGCCCTGTTCGACTCAGCGGCCTGGCGTGGCACTTCGTAGGAAGGTGTGGGCATCACCAGTCCGCGGGTTTCGCTGGTGAATGCCAGCACTGCATAGCGCAGGGCAGCCATGGAGCCGGCAAATACCGCCACCTGTTCTTCTGCAATCCCCTGCTGTTGGGCAAACAGCCCGGCCAGGGCGTACATGTGTTTATAGGGATAACGCCCGGCTGTTGCGATTCCCTTCTGCATGGCTTCTCGGGCAGCCCGTGATGGCCCATAGGGGCTTTCGTTGTAGTTGAGCAGCACCTTGTCAGGCTTGGTCGGCGGCGGGCTGGCAACCGCCCAATCGAGGCGCCCCAGCAGAGGCAGGGCTGCGCCCAGGGCGAGAAGGGAGCGACGACTTACGCTGACCATAGGGCTACTCCTTGTAGGCGGGTGATGGATTCGCACAGCACGTACTGAGGGGTATGACGATAAACGCAGCCGGGGATTTAAACCCCGCCCAAGAAAAAGCCCCGCGCTTCTCTCGAAGGCGGGGCTTTTTCACTGCGGGACCACTCAGTGAGCGTAGGTCAGCAGCAGCTCTTTCGGTACTTGGAAATCCAGGGACATCATCACGCTCAGCGCGGTGATGGTGAAGATCGAGAACACGAACAGCTTGCGTGCCCAGACGGTGTCATCCACCGCCTTGTAGCCGGTCCAGGCCATGTACAACCAGTACATGCCCATGGCGGCAGCGACGGCGAGGTAGCTCATGCCGGCGTAGCCACTGAAGGTCAACATCAAGGTCGCCACAAGGAAGGCCAGGATGTACAGCAGGATGTGTTTCTTGGCGACCTGGATACCACGTTTCACCGGCAGGACCGGAATCGAGGCAGCCAGGTAGTCATTGAAGCGGAAAATCGCAATGGCGTAGGAATGCGGCATCTGCCACAGGCTGAACATCACCAGTAGCGTCAGCGCGGCCATGTCGAAGCTATTGGTTACAGCCACATAACCAATCACCGGCGGCATCGCCCCCGACAGACTGCCCACCAGCGTGCCGTGAACCGACTTGCGCTTGAGGTACAGGCTGTAGAGGCCGACGTAGATGACAAAACCGATCACGGCAAACAGCGCCGCCAGCGGGTTGGCCACCTTGTACAACAACGCCACACCGGCAACACCCAGGACGGTCGCGTAGATCAGTGCCAGTTTCAGGGAGATGAGGCCCTGGACCAGCACGCGATTCTTGGTGCGCTCCATCTTGATATCGATGTCACGGTCGATGCAGTTGTTGAACACACATCCGGAAGCTACCACCAGGGACGTACCGATCATTGCAGCCAGGAAGATGGCCAGATCGACATGTCCCTTGGAGGCCAGGAAGAAACCGCCCGCCACAGAAAGCACGTTACCGAAAATGATCCCCGGTTTGGTGATTTGGATAAAGTGCTTAAGCGACATCGGGTCTTACCTCACTTCGCCATCATGAACGTATGGATGCTGAACATGATCCATATCGACAGGCCAACCAGCAGTACGATTACGATCCCTGCGAACACGAACGCAACCACGTTGTCGCGCTGCTCCTTGGAACGGTCCAGGTGCAGGAAGTACACCAGGTGCACCAGAACCTGAATCACCGCGAATGCCAGCACGATCATCAAGGTGATCGACTTCGGCAGGGTCGGGTACATCACCAGACCGAACGGGATGAGCGTCAGGATTACCGACAGGATGAAGCCGATGGCGTACGACTTGACGCTGCCGTGGCTTGCATCATGGCTGTCATGGTCATGGGAGTGTGCATTAGCCATTACAGAGTCCCCATCAGGTAAACAACGGTGAAGACGCAGATCCAGACCACGTCCAGGAAGTGCCAGAACAGGCTCAGGCAGGTCAGGCGAGTCTTGTTGGTGTTGGTCAGGCCGTGCTTATTGACCTGATACATCATCACCGCCATCCACAGCAGGCCGGCAGACACGTGCAGACCGTGGGTGCCTACCAGCGTGAAGAACGCGGACAGGAAGCCGGAACGGTGCGGGCCGTAGCCTTCGGAGATCAGCAGGTGGAACTCGTTGATCTCCATGCCGATGAAGCCCAGGCCGAACAGGAAGGTCAGGGCCAACCAGCTCAGTACGCCTTTCTTGTTGCCCTTGTAGAAGGCCAACATGGCGAAGCCGTAGGTGATCGAACTGAACAACAGCAAGGCGGTTTCGCCGAGCACGTAAGGCAGTTCGAAGATGTCGTGGCCCGACGGGCCACCCGCTACGTTGTTTACCAGTACCGCGTACACCGCGAAGATCGACGCAAACAAGATGCAGTCGGTCATCAGGTAGAGCCAGAAACCGAAAACGGTCATCGGCCCCGAGTCGTGGTGATGGTCATCGTGCCCATGGTCATCGACATGGGCGTGTCCAGCATTGGTCACTAAGTTCGACATGGTTTAAGCCTGTTCCAACGAGGTTTCAACACGGTTGGCCGGGATCTTCTTCTCGGCTACCAGGCGAGCGTGCTGCTCGGCTTCGATGCGCTCGATCGTCTCGACCGGCACCATGTAGCCTTGATCATCACGGGCAGCGTGAATGATGAAGTAACCGATAGTGCCCACCAGGCTCACGATTGCCAGCCACCAGATGTGCCAGATCATCGCGAAACCGAACACGGTCAACAGCGCGCCCATCACCACGCCAGTGGCGGTGTTGTTTGGCATGTGGATCGGTTCATAGTGCTTCGGACGCTGGTACGCAGTACCGTCTTCCTTGGCTTCGGTGAACGCATCAATGGTGTTCGCGGTAGGGATCACGGCGAAGTTGTAGAACGGCGGTGGCGACGAAGTCGACCATTCCAGGGTGTGGCCATTCCATGGGTCGCCGGATTCGCAAGCGTTCTGCTTACGGTCACGGATACTCACGTACAGCTGGATCAGCTGGCAGGCGATACCCACAGCGATCATCACCGCACCGAACATGGCGACGTACAGGTACGGCACCCACTCAGGGTTGGTAGTGGCGTTCAGACGACGGGTCATGCCCATGAAGCCCAGAGCATAGAGCGGCATGAACGCGACGAAGAAGCCCGAGATCCAGAACCAGAATGCAGCCTTGCCCCAACCTTCGTGCAGCTTGAAGCCGAACGCTTTCGGGAAGTAGAAACTGAAACCAGCGATGTAACCGAATACCGCACCACCGATGATCACGTTGTGGAAGTGAGCGATCACGAACAGGCTGTTGTGCAGGACGAAGTCAGCACCCGGGATGGCCAGCAGTACGCCGGTCATGCCGCCGATGGCGAAGGTCACCATGAAGCCCAGGGTCCACAGAACCTGGCTGGTGATACGCAGACGGCCATGGTAGATGGTGAACAGCCAGTTGAATAGCTTCACCCCCGTCGGGATGGAAATCAGCATCGTCGCCAGACCGAAGAAGGCGTTGACGCTGGCACCCGAACCCATGGTGAAGAAGTGGTGCAGCCAAACCATGAAGCCCAGTACAGAGATCGCGCCCGATGCGTAGACCATCGAGTGGTGACCGAACAGGCGCTTGCCGGTAAAGGTCGAGATCACTTCAGAGAAGATACCGAACGCTGGCAGGATCAGGATGTACACCTCAGGGTGACCCCATGCCCAGAACAGGTTCACGTACATCATTGGATTGCCACCAAGTTCGTTGGTGAAAATGTGGAAATCCAGGTAACGGTCAAGCGACAGCAGCGCCATGGTAGCGGCCAGGATCGGGAACGAAGCCACGATCAGGACGTTGGCCCAGGTGCAGGTCCAGGTGAAGATCGGCATGTCCATCAGTTTCATGCCAGGGGCGCGCATTTTCAGGACGGTGGCCAGGAAGTTGACCCCCGTCAATGTCGTCCCGAGCCCTGATAACTGTAGCGCCCAGATGTAGTAGTCCACACCCACGCCAGGGCTGTACTGGATACCCGACAATGGCGGATACGCAACCCAACCGGTCTTGGCGAATTCGCCGACGCCCAGGGATACGTTGATCAGTACAACACCGGAAACCAGCAGCCAGAAGCTCAGGGAGTTCAGGAACGGGTAGGCAACGTCACGGGCACCGATCTGCAGCGGCAAGGCAAGGTTCATCAGGCCGGTGAAGAATGGCATCGCCATGAAGATGATCATGATCACACCGTGGGCGGTGAAGATCTGGTCATAGTGTTCAGGTGGCAGGTAGCCAGGCGAACCCTCGGTGGCCATGGCCAACTGGGTACGCATCATGATGGCGTCGGCAAAACCACGCAGCAGCATGACCATGGCAACGATGACGTACATGACACCGATTTTCTTGTGGTCGACGGACGTCAGCCACTCGGTCCACAGGTAGGTCCACTTCTTGAAATAAGTGATTGCTGCAAACAGTGCCAGACCACCCAGCGCGATCATGGCGATGGTCACCATCACGATCGGCTCGTGGAACGGGACCGCATCCCAACTTAATTTACCAAACATCGTTTACTCCTCTGCCCCAGCAGTTGAATGCGAGCCCGTGTCAGAACCTTCAACCACGGCCACTTCTTTCTTCTCGTGCTTGACCGGCTTGCCTGGCTTCATACCTTCGTACTTGTCGACGATTTTCTGAAACAGGTTCGGCTCATACGTGGAGTACAGGGCGACTGGGTTGTTCTGGCTTGGTTTGGTCAGGGCATCGTATTCAGCTTGATCAAGCTGTTTAGGTGCGGCCTTGACTTCGGCTACCCAGGCGTTGAAATCTTCCTGGCTCGTCGAGATCGCTTTGAATTTCATGCCGGTGAAGCCAGCGCCGCTGTAGTTCGCGGAGATGCCTTCCATTTCAGCTTTTTCGTTGGCGATCAGGTGCAGGCGGGTCTGCATGCCTGCCATCGCGTAGATCTGGCCACCCAGGGCTGGGATGAAGAACGAGTTCATCACGGCGTCGGAGGTGATCCGGAAATTGAGCGGGGTGTGCTCGGGGAACTTGATCTCGTTGACCGTGGCGATACCCAGGTCCGGGTAGATGAACAGCCACTTCCAGTCCAGCGCGACCACTTCGATGTTGATCGGCTTGACGTCGGACTCCAGCGGACGGTACGGGTCCAGCTCGTGGGTCGACTTATAGGTGATGTAACCCAGGGCGATGATGATGAGGATCGGGACCAACCACACCGCGATTTCGATCTTGGTGGAGTGCGACCACTTCGGCGCGTAGGTCGCGCTGGTGTTCGACGCGCGGTATTTCCAGGCGAAGGCGAAGGTCATGATGATCACAGGGACCACGACCAGCAGCATCAGCAGGGTGGCGGTGATGATCAGGTTTCGTTGATCCAGACCGATCTGTCCTTTCGGGTCCATCAAGGTCCACTTGCAGCCTCCCAGCATTAACATCATGCCAAGCAGCGGCAAAAAGCCTAGTAATCGGGGGTACCTGTTTTTACTCATCTCACGACCTCTAAAGCAGCTTGCGCAATGCAGTTGGGTTTTGATCGCCAACACTTCACCCTGCCAAGGGTTGGCATTTCTCTTCGATTGAATAAGAGCCTGCCCATCACGTCATAAGGGAACGTTTCACGGACCTGCGGTGAGTTCTTATTCGATTTCGTGGTTAAAGGCCTTGTTACAGACCAATTCCATTTGGTGCGGATAGTTGAAAGGCTGCCGGAACCTTGGGGTCGCACAGAGCCATCCATCTGCCCTTCGACCGCTCCGGTGCTCAAATATTGAACAGCACCGGACATTCAGTGCGGGCGATTGTAGTTAGCTAGCGATGTATAAACCATGTCTTATAAAGAAATAATTTTTATCGATTACAGCAATAATCCTTCACCATTATTGCAACGGTTCGCGATCTTATCGCGTTCGATTCTCAACAAAAACCACAAAAAATGCCGTGTTATAGGGCAGCCTGCCGCACCCCTTACCGCGTGTAAGGGGCTGCCAAACCGATGCAACCCCCCATAAAACAAGGCATTCGGACATCACCGAATCCCTGGCGCGGCGCGAGGTGCGCGGCCTTCCCGGCGCCCCGAACTGACAGCACATCTTGGCGGTTTTATGCAAATTTAAGCGGGGGTTTGGCGGGTCAGAAACGTCCTGCGGCGGCTTCCGTGTGACAACATGTCGCACACTGCGCGCAGCCAAAATTGTCCGGCGTCACGTTCCGTTCACAAATCCCCACACGCAAAAACGCCCCGGCCTTCATGAATAAGCGCCGGGGCGTTTGAGTGAATGATTCAGGCTTTGCGCTGGCGATTGCGATAGATGCCCAGCGGCACCAGGATCACGGTCAGCACGAAGGCCACCAATGCCCATTGCGCCAGGGAAAGCCCCAGTACGGGTGGGTACGGTGTGCTGCAGAAGCCATCGACCTGGAAGCCCAGAGGGAACACCTTGGCCAGCGGCAGGTCATCGACGATCGGTTGCAGCACATCGATGCCGCAGCTGACCTGAGGGAAGAACTGGGTGTACACGTGATGACCGGCGGCAGCGACACCGCCAAGGGCGCTGAGCACCACCAGGCCCTCGAACAGCGTGATCGCACCTTTTTTACGCATGGCCGCGCCGATGAACGCGAAGATCGCGATCAACAGCAAGGCATAGCGCTGCAGGATGCACAACGGGCATGGCGCCTCGCCGAGTACCACCTGCATGTACAACGCACCGCCGATCAGCGCCAGGCAGATGATGCCCAGCAACACCAGAAAGCGCCGCTCCCTGCCTAAACGCAATTCGTCACTCATCCCCGTATCCCTTTGTTTGGTTGTGCCAATGGCCGCAAGTTTACACACAGGCCACCGTTTAAACAGAGGGGGGTTAACAGCGGATTAATCCAGAGAAATAGACCGCTGTATGTGGGAGGGGGCTTGCCCCCGATAGCAGTGGATCAGCCAGCTTATGTGCAACCGACCTACCGCTATCGGGGGCAAGCCCCCTCCCACACCTTTGACCGCCTTATTCCAGGGCAGCAGCCGGGCCAAAGAATTCGTAGCGGCTTTGCTGCTCGGGTACACCCAGGGCCTTGAGGTGGCGCTTGATCGCGGCCATGAAGCCCTTAGGCCCGAGGAAGTAGGCGTCCAGGTCGCGCTGCTCGGGCAGCCAGGCGGCCAGTTGTTCCTGGCTGAGCAAGCCCACCTTGTCCGCCGCCGGGCTTACGCCATCGTCTTCGGTGTAGCAGTAGAAGCGCTTGAGCTGCGGGTGCTTCGCCGCCAGGGCGTCCACCCAGTCACGGAACGCATGGACGCCGCCGTTACGTGCGCAGTGGATGAAGTGCACCGGGCGCTCGGTGGCCAGGGCGGCTTCGAGCATCGGCAGGGTGGGCGTGATCCCGACCCCGCCGCTGATCAGCACCAGCGGTTTGTCGCTGACCGCCAGGGTGAACTCGCCCGACGGGGTGAACAGGTCGATGGTCGCACCGACATGCAGCTGGTCGTGCAGGTAGTTGGACACCCGGCCACCGGCTTCGCGCTTGACGCTGATGCGATACATACCGCTATCGGTCAACGCCGACAGGGAGTAGTTGCGGCGCACTTCCTCACCGTCGAGCACCAGCTTCATGCCGATGTACTGGCCCGGCGCAGCGGCGAGGATCGGACCGTTGTCCACAGGAGCGAAATAGAAGGAGATGATCTCGTCGCTCTCGACCACGCGCTTGACCACAATAAACGGCCGCGCCCCACGCCAGCCACCGGGCGCCTGGGCCTTCTCGTCGTAGATCACCGCTTCAGCGCCGATCAGGATATCCGCCAATTGGCCGTAGGCCGCACCCCAGGCACTCATGACCTCAGGGGTCGCAATCTCACTGCCCAGCACTTCGGAAATCGCCCGCAACAGGCAGGCACCGACGATCGGGTAATGCTCCGGCAGGATCTGCAGGGCCACGTGCTTGTTGATGATCTTGGCTACCAGGTCGCCCAACTGGTCGAGCTGATCAATGTGTCGCGCATACATCAACACGCCATTGGCCAGGGCACGGGGCTGGTCACCGCTGGCCTGGTGGGCCTGGTTGAACAGCGGGCGAACTTCCGGGTACTCGGACAGCATCATGCGGTAGAAATGGGTGATCAGCGCTTCACCGCCGCTTTCCAGCAGGGGCACGGTGGATTTGACGATGGCACGGTCTTGGGCACTAAGCATGGGAGCCTCCTGGGCTTCTTTACTGATTGCCTTTACCTACTCAGTATTCGTGCCAACTAATAAACCGTTAATTTTCAATAACTTAATTAATGTGTAGTCAGTATGACTTCCTACACCTTATAGTCATTAGGACTACAAGGAGTCATTATGACTGCGCAATCGCTGCTCACCACCCTGCTGCCCCTGGTCGCCGACCTGTCCCGCGAACTGCCCGAAGGCGAGCGTTACCGCCGCCTGCTGCAAGCCATGCGCGCCCTGCTGCCCTGCGATGCCGCCGCGCTGTTGCGCCTGGACGGCGAGTGGCTGGTGCCGCTGGCGGTGGACGGGCTCAGCGCCGACACCCTGGGTCGACGCTTCAAGGTCAGCGAGCACCCGCGCTTTGCCGTGCTGCTCAGCAGCCCCGGCCCCACGCGCTTTGACAGCGACAGCGAATTACCCGACCCCTACGACGGCCTGGTCGAGGGTCTGCACGGGCACCTGGAAGTACACGATTGCATGGGTTGCCCGCTGTTCGTCGACGACCAGCCCTGGGGCCTGCTGACCCTGGACGCCCTCGACACCGAGCGTTTCGAACGCGTGGAACTGGACGCCCTGCAGGCGTTCGCCAGTCTCGCCGCCGCCACCGTGAACGTCGCCGAACGCATCGAACGCCTGACCCTGCGCGCCGAAATCTACCGCGAGGCCAGCGGCCAGCAGCACAAGGAAATGATCGGCCAGAGCAAACCCCACAAACGCCTGGTGGAAGAGATCAAGCTGGTGGGCGGCAGTGACCTCACCGTGCTGATCACCGGTGAAACCGGCGTGGGCAAAGAACTGGTGGCCCAGGCCATCCACGCCGCTTCGCCCCGCGCCGACAAACCGCTGATCAGCCTCAACTGCGCCGCCCTGCCGGAAACCCTGGTGGAGAGCGAGTTGTTCGGCCACGTACGCGGCGCCTTTACCGGCGCGTTGAACGAACGTCGCGGCAAGTTCGAACTGGCCAACGGCGGCACACTGTTCCTGGATGAAGTGGGCGAACTGTCACTGACCGTACAGGCCAAGCTGCTGCGCGTATTGCAAAGCGGCCAGCTGCAACGCCTGGGCTCGGACAAGGAACACCAGGTGGACGTGCGCCTGATCGCCGCCACCAACCGCGACCTCGCCGACGAGGTGCGCAACGGCCGCTACCGCGCCGACTTCTACCACCGCCTCAGTGTGTACCCGCTGCAGGTCCCGGCGCTGCGTGAGCGCGGACGCGATGTGTTGCTGCTGGCCGGTTTCTTCCTGGAGCAGAACCGCTCGCGCATGGGCCTGGGCAGCCTGCGCCTGACCAGCGATGCCCAGGCGGCACTGTTGGCCTATAACTGGCCGGGCAATGTGCGGGAGCTGGAACATTTGATCGGACGCAGCGCGCTGAAAGCACTGGGTAACTGTCGCGAGCGTCCGAAGATTCTCAGCCTGAATGCACAGGACCTGGACCTGCCCGATGTCAGCGCAGCGCTGGTCGAAGAACCCGCCGAGGCGGTCGCCCTGGTGACCGGCGACCTGCGCCAGGCCACCGAGCAGTATCAGCGCCAGGTCATCAGCGCCTGCCTGGAACGCCACCAGCACAACTGGGCCAGCGCCGCCCGCGAACTGAGCCTGGACCGTGCCAACCTCGGGCGGATGGCCAAGCGCCTGGGCCTCAAATAACCCAGGCACCTCCCACATTTTTAGATTGCCTTTGCCTTGAAGGCCGGGCTCGCTGGCTTGGGCTTACGAAACACCAGCACATTGCCCAGCATCACCAGCACCAACCCCGCCAACGCCGGTGCGGTCCACTGATACCCCTCGGCAAACGCCGACACATTCAGCGCCACCACCGGGAACAGCACGGTGCAATAGGCCGCACGCTCCGGCCCCATGCGCCCGACCAGCGTCAGGTACGCGGTAAAGCCGATCACCGAACCTGGAATCACCAGGTACCCCAGCGCGCCGATATACCGCGCGCTCCAGTCCATCTCGAAGGGAATCCCGCGCACCGCGCAGTAAGTCGCCAGCATTGCCGATCCATAAGCCATGCCCCACGCATTGGTGGTCAGCGGCTTGAGCCCGGCCTTCTGTTGCAGGCTCGAGAGCATATTGCCGGCCGAGAAACACATGGTCCCCAGCAACGCCAACCCCAGGCCAAGCAAGGTCTGCGGGCTGGCGGTGTGCCCCACCAGCTCCGGCCAGAACAACAGGCCCAACCCTGCCAGCCCCAGGCCGCCACCCATCAATACATTGCGCGCCACCCGCTGGCCGAAAAACACCCGGGCATTCAGCGCGTTCCACAGCGTGGCCGTGGAAAACACCACCGCCACCAAGCCGCTGGGGATCCATTGGCTGGCCGTGAGGAAGCACATGAAGTTCACGCAAAACAGGCACAGCCCCTGGGCCAGGCAGATCAGGTGCCCGCGCCGGTTCATCACCTGCAACCTGCGGCTCACCAGCAACAGTGCAAACAACACCAGTGCTGCCAGGCCGAAGCGATAGACGATGGACACAGGAATCGCCACCACGCCCAACTGCCATTTGAGGGCGATCCAGGTGGTGCCCCAGATCAGCACGGTGAGTAAATACAGGAAAAGATTCATAGCGGGCTCCATCGGTTGAGCCACAGTGTGGCCCCCAGCCTGGGATGCGCTCTTGCACAATCTTGCGCTTTTGTCGGCCAATGGGATCACAGCAACCAGCGCGCGGAGTAGGATGCAAGGCGTCAGAGAGTACGAACCATGCCAGACCTGGAATCCCTGCAAGTCTTCCAAGCGCTTAACCGCTCGCCCAACGCACGCCTCGAAGCCTGCGCCGAGCTCGGTGACGGCTTGTCTGCAGCGCTATGGAGCAACCATCACGACGCGCAGGACTACCAGGCCCCCAGCCATCACACGTTGTCCTGCTACATCGGCGGCGGCACCGGCACCTTTCGACGCGACCAACCCGGCACCAAGGGCGGCCCCGACAAACTGTGCATCCTGCCCGCCGAACACCAGTCGGCCTGGGTGATCAACGGCGAAATCCGCCTGGCCCATGTGTATTTCAGCCCGGAGCAATTCGCACTCGGTTGCGTCACCCTGCTCGACCGCGAACCGCGCGCCCTGCAATTGCGCGAAAGCACCTTTCTGGAGGACGCCGGCCAGGCGCGACGCTTTCATCAGTTGATAGCGCTGAACTGGCACGAACCCGCCGAGCGCCTGCTGACTAGCAGCCTGGCCCATGAAATGCTCAGCCACACGCTGCTCAGCCAAGTGGGCGCACGCGACGGGCTGCGCCTTAAAGGCGGGCTGGCGGCGTACCAGCGGCGGCTGTTGGTGGAGTACATCGACCAGCACCTGGAAGACCCGATCAGCCTAGGCCAACTGGCCGGCCTGTGCGCACTCTCGGAATACCATTTCGCGCGGATGTTCCGCCAAAGCTTCGGCCTGCCGCCCCATCAGTACCTGCTGGCGCGCCGCCTGACCCGCGCCCAGGCGCTGCTGCGCAGCGGCGCGCTGCCCTTGGGTGAAATCGCGTTGATGTGTGGCTTTTCCAGCGCCAGCCACTTCACCCATCGCTTCCGCCAGGCCATGGGCGCCACGCCCGGCGAATACCGCCAAGCCTTCAGCGCCTAGGTCATCAACCCCAGGGTCTTGGCCTTGGCCACTGCTTGCGTACGCCGTTCCACCCCCAGCTTGCTGTGGATGCGCCGCGCATGGGTCTTGACGGTGTGCAGGGAGATAAACAGGCGATCGGCGATTTCCAGGTTGGAGTTGCCCAGGGCGATCAACTGCAGCACTTCCAGCTCGCGCTGGCTCAAGGGATTCTCTGCCGCGCCCGACACGGCCGCCTGAGGTTCCATGCCCAACTCACTGAGCACCCCCGGCGAGCGCAATCGCAGTTCGCGAATCGCTTGCTGTACCTGGCAACGCGCCGCCAGCTCCAGCCCGGTTTGCAGCGAGCGACGCGCCAGGGCCGAGTCGCCCATTTGCCAAGCCACCTCCCCCAGCACCAGGTGCAGTTCGGTTTCCAGGCAGAGCATGCCGTGTTGATGGGTTGCCTCCAGCAAAGCCGTCAGCCGTGCCACCGGTTGCTCGGCGCAGCCCAGCTTCACTTCCGCCAGCACCAGCAGGTATTCCAGGCGCGGGATCAGTTCCAGGGTGGCCGGCGGCGCCTGTTTGGCCTGGGGACCACGAAAGTGGCGAAGCACACGACGCACCGCTTCCACCGTCAATTCGGCGCGCCCCTGCTGCAACCAGAAATGCCCACTGACCAACAGCAACACTGCGCGGTACACCGTGTCGGGGACCTGGCGCTGTTGCATCAAGCGTTCGGCCTCGCGCAGTTGCACAAAGGCCTCGGCGTAGTCGCCACGGTTGGCGGCCAGCAGGGCCAGGCCGAGAAATCCATAAAGCACGCGCTTGTCCTGGCTGTGCAGGCACATCTGCATGCCGCTCTCGAAGCACTCGGCAGCCAGACTGTCCTGGCCCTGACGCAACGCCAGGTGCCCACGGCGCAGGGCGATGCGCCCCACCAATGGCCCGGCTTTCAGACGTTGCTTGAGCAACATCGCCTGCACACTCTCCAGCAGGCTCTGCGCCCGATACGGGGCGCCGCGCTGCTCCAGCAACTGCGCGTGATCCAGTTCAAGCAACGCCTCAAGCAGCAACGACCCATGGGCGCGGGCCAGGCACAACGCTTCGCGGCTCAGCGCCTGGGCTACGTCCAGTTCGCCGCGCAGCAGTGCTTGCTGAGTGAGGCCCGACAGGCACATCAGCCGCGACGTCCAGGCGCTGTCGGGCAAGGCTTGCAGCGCTTCGAGGAAATGCGCGCGGGAGCGTTCGGCATCGCCGCC
Organism: Pseudomonas sp. FBCC-B1565; assembly: GCF_059133265.1. Taxonomy (NCBI): domain Bacteria; kingdom Pseudomonadati; phylum Pseudomonadota; class Gammaproteobacteria; order Pseudomonadales; family Pseudomonadaceae; genus Pseudomonas; species Pseudomonas sp. FBCC-B1565. The sequence goes on along the minus strand of NZ_CP101438.1, from coordinate 1,096,140 downwards.
CAAGTGCAGCAGCCAGCCCCACTGTGCCTGCCAGCGCGCCAGCAGGTAGCGTTGTTGCGCCGCCGTCGGTTGCGGCGCGAACCGTGCCAACTGGTCGATACATTGCGCGGCCTGGTCGAAGCGCCCGGCGAACAGCAACGCCGCCGTCACCAGCCCCACCAGTTGCGCCGAGCCGAGCATCAACTCTTCACCATGCTCTTCATGCAAACGCAGCAGCAATACGGCGTTCTGCTGGCGGAACAGGTCTTCGAAACTGAAATGCTGCAACAGGCTGACTGCCACCTCGTACTCTTCGGCCAGCAGCGCGTGCTCGAACGCGGCCTGCCAGTCCTGTTCGGCGGTGAACCATTGGCAGGCACGCCGATGCCAGGAACGCTTGGCCGGCCAGGGGTCATCGCGTATCAGCTGGGCAAGCGGCGGGAAAACCTGCAACCACTCGGTATCTTCCCAAGGCTGGATAAAGGCGCCGAGCGCCTGCAACTCGCGCAGGTAGTGGTCACCGTCGCCAAAGCCGAACAAGTGCTCGCACAATCCCGAATTAAAGCGTGGCATGTGGGCCAGCACGCGCCAGGCTTCGGTCAGCTCGGGCGGCAAGGTGCTGAACAGTTCGTGCTGCAAATAATCGAGCAAGGTTTTCTGCGGATGGCCGTCCCCCAGCAACGCAATACGCACGCCGGCGCACCAGCCGGCGCTGAACTGCCACACGACGTCCGCTGACGGCCCCAGCGGGAGCAGTTGCTGGATTTCTTCAAGGGTGAACGCCAAGTCGGCGCCCCCCTCCAGCAATTCATCGTCGAGCAACAGGCGCGGCCAGTTGCAGGCTGGACGGCGCCGCGCGCCCAGCCACCAGGTCAGCGAGGGGCTGCTCGCCGTGAGCAGGCGGTCGAGCAAGGCATCGGTTTCGGGGGTGGGCAATCGGCAGAAATCATCGAGGAACACCCAGGCCGATGTTGGCCAGCGGCCAAGATCCGACAGCAGCGTGGCTTCGTCAGTGAACGCCAAGCCGAGGTTTTGCGCCAGGCGCCGGCAAAGGTCGAGGGGGCTCAGGGCGACACCATTGAGCGGCAACCAGTACACCTGGCATCCCGCTGGCGCCTGCAACGCACATTCGGCCAGCAACGCACTCTTGCCGCTGCCGCCGGGGGCGCACAGCAACTTGACCCTGACCGGCGCTGCCAGCAGAGGCCCGGCCAGGCGTGGGCGCAACAGATGGTGGGCGGACAGCCGAGGCATGAATCCAGGACGGTCCAGGCAGCGTGTCATGGCGGTCATTGCTGCATCCTGCGTTCTTATTGTTATGCAACGTGGCGTCTACCCTAGTCCTGTGGCGGGCAGTAGTTGAAGAAGTATTCAGCGGGGTGATTGGCGGGCATAAAAAAGCCGGGAGCCCGAAGGGTCCCGGCCAGGTCAGAGGGTGATCAGCGAACGCCTTCGGCCCTCAGCGCAGCCGGGGTGTAATCCGCCGCCTTGGCATTGAAGCCGAACACGAAGCTGCTCTTCTCCTCGTTCTTCATGCCCAGCGCGATGTAGCGCCCGGCGATGATGTCGTACAGGGTTTCCACGGTGTAGGCCGGGGTCTGGTGGTCGTAGTAGAACTGCGCATGGCCTTCGGCGACCCGCCACAGTTGGCCACGGCCGTCATAGTGATCCACCAGCGCCACCTGCCAGCTGTCTTCGTCGATGTACATGTGGCGCTTGGCGTAGATGTGCCGCTCACTCGGCTTGACCGTGCCCACCACTTCCCACACGCGGTGCAACTCATAGCGGGTCAGGTCCTGGTTGATGTGACCGGCCTTGATGATGTCGTCGTACTTGAGCGTTGGCTGGTCCAGCTTGTAGCTGTTGTAAGGGATGTACATCTCCTTCTTGCCCACCAGCTTCCAGTCGTAGCGGTCCGGCGCGCCGGAGAACATGTCGAAGTTGTCCGAAGTACGCAGGCCATCGGAGGCGGTGCCCGGTCCGTCGTACGCCACTTGCGGCGCCCGGCGCACACGACGCTGCCCGGCGTTGTAGATCCACGCCAGGCGCGGTTCCTTCACCTGGTCGAGGGTTTCATGCACCAGCAGCACGTTGCCCGCCAGGCGCGCTGGTGCCGTCACCGACTGTTTGAAGAAGGTCAGTACGTTGGCCGCTTTGGCCGGGTCCATGTCGGGGATCAGTTGCGGCACCGCTACTTCTTCCTCAAAGCGGATCGGCGTGTAGCTCCCATTGGTCTGCGGGGTGGCCTGGGTGATGATGCGGCGCAGGTTGCCGCCGTGGTAACGGGTGATGTGGTTCCACAGCACCTCCACGCCATTCTTGGGAATCGGGAACGCGTAGTAGCGGTTGCCGGTGAACCCTTCGAGGCCGTTGCCATCGTTGATCGGCTTGACGTTCAACGCGCTGCGCTTGATCGATTCATAGATCTCCGGCGGCAGGTTGACGGTGCGGTGGGTCGGGTACACCGGGATCTTATAGGTCTCGGGGTAGCGCTTGAACATGGCCACCTGGCCGTCGGAAAGTTTGTCCTTGTACTTGTCGACGGTGGCCGCGGTGATCACGAACAGCGGTTTTTCACTGGCGAACGGGTCAGCCAGGAAGCCCTTGCTGTCCACGGCTCCGGCGTTTTTCGGGATGCCTCCAGTCCAGGCAGGGATCGAGCCATCGGCGTTGCCGGCTTTCTCGGCGCCCACCGGGGTCAACGTAGTGCCGAGCTTGGCCGCCTCTTCCGGGGAGACCGCGGCCATCACGTTGACGGCCAACAGGCTGAGGGCCATTACCGCAATTATCTTACGCATAGAGTGTTGTCCTTCCTTAAGCCAGATCAGAAGTTCGCGCCGAAGCTGAGGGCGATGAAGTCGCGGTCGGTGAGGGTGTTGTAGTCGCCGCCGAAAAAGTCGGTGTAGCTGAGGCTGGCGGTATAAGTGCTGCGGTAATCCGCATCCACGCCGACGCTGATGGCCTTGGCGCCCTTGTTGAACAGGCCGTTGGGGCCGTAGCCGGCCACGTCATGGGACCAGGACAGGTTGGGCTTGAGGTTCACCCCGGCAATCGCGTTGTTGTAGTCGAGGATCGCCCGCGCGCGGTACCCCCAGGAGTTGGCCGTGACAAAACCGTCGGTGTCACCCTGGAAACCGTAGGCGCCATACACCGAGTCGCGGCCATAACGCAGCTTGGATTTGTCCTCCAACCCGCCAACGTGCACGTAGGCCGCTTCGCCGACCAGGGTCAGGCGTTCAGCGCCCAGTACCTGGTCGAAGAATTGGGTCATGGTGCTTTGGATCTGGGTGATTTCCTTGCGGCGGTAACCTTTGTTGTCGTCACCGAAGTTGCTGCGGATCGGCGAGGCCAGTTGCCCGGCGACCGGGTTGATCAGGGCCAGGGTCAGGTCGGTGGTGTTGAGTTGCACCGGGGCATTGGGGCGATAGCTGATCTCGCCGGTCCACGCCGTGCCGGTGGGCAATGTGGTGGAGAAACTCGCACCAAACAGGCGGATATCTTCCGGGTAGTCCAGGTAGTACTGGCCACGGCCAAGCATCAGGCTCTGGACCAGACCTGCGCCGGAGCCGGGCGCGATGCCATTGGCTGCACCGGCGATCGCACCGAGCCGGGCCAGGCTCGTATTGTTGGTGATGGTGCCCACGGTCGGGGTGCGGCTGTGGTAGTTCATGAAATACAAGCCGTATTCGGTGTCATCCCCCAACCAACGCAACGCCGTACCGAATTGACCACTGTCACGCGCGTCGCGATCCTGCGCACGCTGCACGATCACCCCTTCACGAGTCACTTGAAAGCCTTGCCCAAACGCGGCGGCGACAGGCTGCAACGGCGCAATCGCCGGGTTGCCCACCGTGTAGTTGCCATTACAGCCATGGGCCGCCACATCCCCACCAAAGAATGTGCCGCAGTTATCCAGCACGGTGTTTTCCCAGTTCAGCTGGTAGAAGCCTTCCACGGTGAGTTGGTTGGTCAGGCTCTGGGAGGCGAACAGCATGTTCACCGGGATCAGCCCTTCCTTGATCTCTGCGCCCGGGCGGCGGAAGGCCGAAACGTCGATGGGGTTGATGCTGTTGATCGAGTTACCGATAAAGGTGCTCTCGCCCCAGCTGACCACTTGCTTACCGAGGCGCACGTTGCCCGGTTGGTCGCCAATCGAATAGTTGTGATACACGAAGGCATCGAGCAATTCATAGCCGGATGAACGCGCGCCCTCGTCACGATGGTGATTGCTGATCTGCTTGAACTCGCGGTCTTCGTCCTGCAACTCGAAGTCGTACCAGTACTTGCCGCGCACGAAGACGCCGCTGTCACCGTACTTGAGCTCCAGGTCGTGAATGCCCTTGAAGATCTTGGAGAAGGTCTCGCCCTTCTTGAAGTTCAGGCGCCCGTCATCCCCGGTAGACGCCTGGCCAGTACCGCCGTTGACGGTGCCTACCAGTTTTTTGTCGGCGTCGCGCATGCCCCAACTCGCGCCCACCGACAGCGAGGAATCGAATTGCCCTTCGATCTCGCCAATGTTGAACGAAACAGCCTGTGCCTGGGCACAGCACCCCAACGCAACCGCAGCGGCCAGCGCCTGTGGCCTGAAGATGGCGCGCATTGTTGTTCTTGTCATGCGTCTTCCCCGGTGAGTGACAGAAGGCCCCACCCTACTGCCGCGTCTCAGGAGCGATAAGCGCACCAAGGAGGGATTCGTGTTGTCGCTCGAAAGGATGACAAGGCGCTCTGGCCGGGGTCTGGCCGGGGGCATGCAGCGGGTGGATAGGGGGTTATCAGGGGAATGGATAGCACGTACGGACACTATTGCCGTTTTAGTAACAGTCCTTGTCACGAACCGGCATTACTCATCCTGTTACAAACGACTATTCTTAGCGGGCTTTCAGGGCAAACGGCCCGCTTCCCCCGACCGGAAGAAAAGCCAGATTCAAATAGATTGAGGCCTGTTTTCAATCTGTTACCGGTGTTCACTGACGTTGATTTGTCGCTCCTTGATCCAACGTCTGACTTCAGCCGCTGCGTTTGCAGCGGCTTTTTTTTGCCCTGAATAAAACGGGGCGCCATCAGCGCCCCGCAGGATTAAAGCTTTTTCAAGCAACGATCACAGGCTGTACTTCTGCAAGTTGGCCATCATTTCCTTCAACGCTTCGATGTTGTCCTTGGGGTGTGCCGCGCCTTCGAAGTCGCAGATCTGCTGCCAGTGCGCCGCCACGTCTTCGGGCGAGAACCCCGCCTCAGGGTCAAAGCCCACACCCAGGCTGCGTTCCCAGCGGGTCTTGCCGATCCAACCGCCGCCCACTTCAAACAGCCCGGAGGTTTCCTGGCAGGCTTCACTGCCCAGGTACACCACCAGCGGGCTGACCAGTTCCGGTTTGAGGCGTTCGAACACCTGCGGCGGGATCAAGCCTTCGGTCATGCGTGTACCGCCGGTGGGGGCGATGGCGTTGACCAGGATGTTGTTCTTGCGTCCTTCCAGCGCCAGCGTTCGGGTCAGGCCGTACAGGCCGAGCTTGGCCATGCCGTAGTTGGACTGGCCGAAGTTGCCGTAGATACCCGAGGTAGACGCGGTGAAGATCACCCGGCCATACCCTTGCTCGCGCAGATGGGGCCAGGCGGCGCGGGTGACTTTGTAGGCGCCTTCGACATGAACCCGGTAAACCAGGTCCCAGTCGCTGTCGTCCATTTTGTGGAAGGTCTTGTCGCGCAGGATCCCGGCGTTGTTGACCACCACATCGATACGGCCGAAGGCGTCGAGGGCGTTCTGCACGATCTTGTCACCGTCGGTGACAGAGTCGTGGTTGGCCTCGGCGATACCGCCCGCTTCGCGAATCTCGGCCACCACCCGGTCGGCGGCGGACGCATTGGCGCCTTCACCTTGCGTGGAACCGCCGAGATCGTTGACCAGAACCTTGGCGCCATGCCTGGCGAACAGCAGCGCATGGGCCCGGCCCAATCCGCCACCGGCACCGGTGACGATCACGACCTTATCCTGGAACTGCACTGATTCACTCATACCGAACTCCAATGGCGACAATGGGAATGGGTCGAGTGTCAGGCACCGGGGCGCTGGTCACAATAAAGCCGGCCAGGGCTGAATGGTGCTCGATAAGGCTGAGGGATAATCGTCCGATCAGGAATAGGCCATTCGCGGAGCCGAGTGGCCGATGCGATCACGAAACGCCAGGTAATGCTTGAGCACCTGCACCGGCGCCTCGATCTGCGGGTAATGGCCGATATTGGCCAATAGCACCGTGTCGGCGTGAGGCACCAGTTCGTGATAACGCGCCACCATGTGGGCACCGGAGATCGGGTCGATCTCGCCGTCGATCACCCGCAGCGGCACATCAGTGTGTTGCATCGCCGCCACCCAACGCTCACGCAGGCGCCGACGCTGAGGAATGTAAGCGATGAGTTTGTGCAGGATGCGCGTGCCATCGTTGCGGTCGATCAGGCTCCAGAAATCGTCCAGGGCGCTTTCGCTGGGGCGGGTGTTGGGGCCGAATATCTGGCTGAAACTGTTGGCCAGGGCATTGCGCCCGAACGCGCGACCGATCATCCAGCCCAAGGGGCTGAGCAGCAGCTTTTGCACCAGCGCCGGACGATGGGTTTCCGGGAACAACCCGCCGTTGAGAAACACGCAGCTGGCCATGTGAAAGCGGCCTTCGCAGTGCCGGGCCAGCAGTTCCTGGGCCACGCTGTCGCCATAGTCGTGGGCGAGCACATGCACCGGCTGATCCACACGCAGGTGCTCCAGCAGCGCCTGTTGCAAGTCTGCCTGTTCCAACAGGCAATAACCATGGTCGAGGGGTTTGGCCGAGTCGCCAAAACCGAGCATGTCGCAGGCGATCACCAGGTTGCGTTGGGCAAGGGGCTGCCACAGGTAATGCCAGTCCCAACTGGCAGTGGGAAAGCCATGGATCAACAACAAGGGTTCGCCCTGCCCCGCCACCCAGTAGCGGATAGTGCGTCCGTTAAAGTCGAAGGTCTGGCTGCGTTTGCGCCAGACACTCAGCGGGATCTCGGCGAGAGGCATCAGGTTTTATACCCAGGATCGAGGCTGTCCAATTTGCGCAGCAACGCCGGCCAGGCCAGCGCGCCCCCCATACCTTGCGCACTCTTTGTGACAGCCGCCACCATCGCCTTGGCACCGGCGAGGATCTGCGGCCCGATGGGGATCAAATCCGCCCCGCCGCTCTGGGCCAGCACCTGGATATCGCAGGCGCGCTGGAAGGTAAACATCATCAGAAACGTGTCGGCGATGGTGCTGCCGCAGGTCAGCAGACCGTGGTTGTGCAGCATCAGGAAATTATTTTGGCCAAGATCGGCCTGCAAACGGGCCTTCTCTTCGTGGTTCAGCGCCACGCCTTCGTAGGCGTGATAAGCCAGGCTCGACAGCACGAAGATCGATTGCTGGCTGATCGGCAAGACGCCCTGCTTCTGCGCCGCCACCGCGACACCGGCAGCGGTGTGGGTATGCAGCACGCACGTCACATCGTGGCGCACTTCATGGATGGCGCTGTGGATGGTGTAGCCCGCCGGGTTGATCTCGTAGGGGCTGTCCATCAGCTTGTTGCCGGCCTGGTCGACCTTGACCAGGCTCGACGCGGTGATCTCGTGAAACATCAGCCCGTAGGGGTTGATCAGGAAATCGTCGGTGCCCGGCACCTTGGCCGAGATATGGGTGAAGATCAGGTCATCCCAGCCGTGCATCGCCACCAGGCGGTAGCAGGCGGCCAGGTCGACGCGGGTCTGCCATTCGGCGGCGCCGACCTGATCTTTGACATTCTGTGGCGATGGAACGGGGGCTAGACTCACGGCAACGACCTCCTTGGCGCACTTTCTTATTGTTTTTTGAGTGATGGGCCAGTCTAGTCAGACGCCCTGCCCGCCGTAGTTGCCTTGGCAGCCAGCTTGATGACCGTGCGGGTCAGCCTTGAGAATAGTTTAAATCCGTGCAAGCGACGTCAGAGAAGTGCCGCCAATAAAGGCGCGGCGAACAGGTTGAGCAAGCCGGTCAGGACCATCACCAGGCCAGCAACCGAGCCCTCTTCGCCGCCCACTTCATGGGCCCGGCTCACGCCCGCACCGTGGGCACCCACGCCAAACAGCGCACCGCGCGCCAGCGGCGTACGCAGGGGTAGCCATTTGAGCAGCACGCCGCCGAGCATCGCCCCAAACACACCGGTGAACATCACGAACACCGCCGTCAGTTCAGGCACGCCACCCAGGTCGGAGGACACCGGCATGGCGAACGGCGTGGTGATGGAGCGCGGCACCAGGGACATGGTCACCGAGCTGTCCAGGGCCAACGCTTTGGCCAAGCCAAATGAGGTGGCGATGGACGCCACGCTGCCCGCCACCATCCCCAGCAACAACGCCGACCAGTAACGCGCCAGCAACCGCCGCTGCTGCCAGATCGGCACGGCGAATGCCACGGTGACGGGGCCGAGTACCAGCATCAGCCAGTGAGTATCGGCGGAGTATTCGGCGTAGGCCGTGTTCATCGGCACGGCCACCGCCAGCAACAGCACGGGCACCAGGATCAGCGGCGACAACAGATAACGCCCGGTACGGCGGTAGATCCAGCGGCTGAAGACATATGCGCCCACGGTCAAGGCGAGCCAGAACACCGGCATCAGCTCAAGCTTCATGGCGCAGCCTCCAGCGGCACACCAGCTCCACGGTGAACGCGGTCACCAGCATCACCGCCAGGGTGCTGAGGCCGATGACCAGCAGGATGCGCCAACCGTCATTGCGCAGCAGGCCGCCGTAGTCCAGCAGACTCATCAGCGCAGGGATGAAGAACAGCAGCATTTCAGCCATCAGCACGCCGGCCCCCAGTTGCAGGGCCGCCGGTTTGACCAGGCCGCTGGCGAAGACCATCAACAACAGGCCCAGGCCTACCACACCGCCGGGAATCTGCCACGCCCACCACACGGCCAGTTGGCAGCCGAACAGGTAAATGGCCAGTAGCACGACCAGTTCAATCAACAGACGGGTGAAACGTTTCATGGGCTTTGGGTCCTCGCAGGCCTTCATTTTAAAGAGGCATGTCCCATCCCCACAGCGAATTGTTAGACTGCCAGCTATTCCAAATCGGAATTTCGCACATGGAATTCAAACAGCTACGCAGCTTCGTCGAGGTAATCCACCGCGGTGGCTTTACCCAGGCCGGCAAAACCCTGCATATCAGCCAGTCCGCCGTCAGCAAACAGGTTGCGCAATTGGAGCAGAGCCTGGGCACGCCCCTGCTCGACCGGATCGGCTCGCAGATTCGCCTGACCGCCGCCGGCCAAGTCGTCCTGCAACGCGCCGAAGCCATGCTGCGCCTGCAAAACGAGCTACTCAGCGAGTTGGACGATATGCACCAGTTGACCCGAGGCGAGTTGCGCCTTGGCCTGCCATTGTTGGCCGGCGATACGTTGTTTGCCGGGCTGTTTGCCGAATACCGCAGGCGTTACCCGAACGTGACCATCCAGTTGCTGGAGGGCGGCAGTCGCAATATCGAACAGGCCATCCTGAGCGGCGAACTGGAAGTAGGGGGCAGCCTGAAACCCAGCGACTCGGCGTTTGCCTGGCAAGCGTTCTGCGATGAGCCCCTGGACGCGCTGTTGCCGATTGATCATCCGTTGGCGGAAAACGCCCAGGTACGCCTGGAGGAATTGGCCGACACGCCGTTCCTGATGTACCAGCGCAGTTTCGTGCTGAACGACCGCCTGATGCAGGCGTGTGAGCAGTTGGGTTTTACGCCGAAGGAAATCGGTCGCAGTGGCCAGGCGGACTTCCTCGCCGCGCTGGTCGCCGCCGGCCAGGGCGTGGTGCTGCTGCCCAGCGTGGTCGCCCGTGGGCTGGTGCGACCGGGGGTGGTGCGCCTGACGCTCAAGGCGCCCGACTACTTGCGCTGGGACATTGCATTTATCTGGCGTGACGGCGCCTATCTGTCGAAAGCCGCCCAGGCCTGGCTGGCATTGCTGCGTGAGTTTCCGGTCAAGCGCGCAGTGCAGTGACCAGCTCCGCCAGCCACGGTTCGGCGTCGGCTTCCGGGGTCACACTTTCGCTGGCGTCCAGGCGCAACATCGGCAGTACTTCGCGCACGCCCAGCTCGCCAAACAGCTCGCGCATCTGCTCGCCACCACCGCAGAAGGTGTCGCCGTAGCTGGCGTCGCCCAGGCCGATCACCGCACCGGGCAGGCCGCGCCAAGCGGCGGGCAGTTGATCACGAATCGTTGAGTACAGGGGTTGGAGATTGTCGGGCAATTCGCCCATGCCGGTGGTGGACGTCACCGCCAGAAACGCGTCCGGCGCAAACGCCTGCACATCGGCGAGGCTGGCGCGAGGGTTGTGCCAGGCCTCGAAACCGGCGGCATTGAGAATGCCGACAGCGTGACGGGCGACTTCTTCAGCCGTGCCGTAGACCGAGCCGGAAAGGATGGCGACTTTCATCAATCTGATCCTGTAGTTGAGCGAAAGCCTGGGATATTAACAGCTGCCACAATTTTTTCGGCGCACCCCGTGCAACATTCAGGGCTTGCCATAAACTCCACAGTTCAAAAACAAGCCATGGACCGCTCAATGATTAACGCCAAGCTGATGCAACTGGTCATCAACGCCTCCAACGACGGTATCGTCGTCGCCGAGCGCGAAGGCAAAGACAAGCCGCTGATCTACGTCAACCCAGCTTTCGAACGCCTGACCGGCTACACCCTGGATGAAATTCTCTACCAGGATTGCCGCTTCCTGCAGTCGGGCGACCGTGATCAGCCAGCACTGATGGCGATTCGAGAGGCACTGGAAAGCGGAGGTGCATGCCGGGAAATCTTGCGCAATTACCGCAAGGACGGCAGCCATTTCTGGAATGAGCTGTCGCTGTCGACGGTGTACAACGAGGCCGACAAGCAGACTTATTTCGTCGGCGTACAAAAAGACGTCACGTTGCAGGTCAAGGCCCAGCAGCGCGCCACCCAATTGGAAAGCGAACTGGCCCAGGTCAAGGCCGAACTGGCCGCGCTCAAAGCGACGAGCGGATCTAACAAAATTTAGGAAGTGCGATCATTAGGGGGGATAATGGCATTTTAACACCCCCTAATGAGCACGAGTGATGCAACGCGATGCGCTCCTGACCCAGGACGAGCTGGATTTCATTCAGAACATGCAGCACAACCCGCAACTCAACCTGCGGGATGCTTCATCGAGCCTGACCGTTAACGGCGGCGCACAGATTCGCGACTTGCTTACCCGGCTGGCCGCTCACGACCACCTCACCATCCAGGCACAATTCGATAATCAGCAACTGACCTTCCCCTTGCACTTGGTGGAAGACGAGTTCAATGCCGTGCACCTGCGTTTGGGCGTGCCAAGCATTTTCGAAGACGGGCCGATGATTCGTCCCTGGCGCCTGGCCCTGGAAACCCCGGTGGCGCTGGAGAACATCAGGGGCAACCTCAGTGCGTTGTGGGTGCATGAAGTTTCGTTCAAGGGGGTGCTGGTGGAGATTCGCGGGCGGGTCAAACCACCGAAAACCTTTTCCCTATGGTTCAGCCCATCCGGCTACGAGCGCATCGCCTTGCGCGGCACATTGGAGCGGGAAACCGCCCGAGGCTTGTTCGCCTATCGCCTGAGCCAGAGTGATGCGGATGAAACCGAGCGTCTGCGCCAGTTCATCCTGCATCAGCACCGCCTGGTGCACCCGCACGTGCACGCCTGATTTCAGGTATCCAGGTTGCCGCTGAGGAACTGCTGCAGGCGGCGCTGCATCAAGCGCCCGTCACTGCCCAGGCAACCGACGGGCGAGCCCACAAGGTCTTTTTCCGCTAGGTCCGAAGCGGCGCCGGCGATCAGCAATGGGCAATCCAGGGTCTGCGCCAAGCGATTCAAGCGTCCCACCCGCTCATGATTGTGTGCATGATTGGAAAACACGATCAGTGCCTGGGGATGGGTCTTCTCACAGATCAGCGTCAATTCGTCCAGCGGCTGGCCGACCGCCAGGACCTTCACCGCCAAGTTCTCTCGGCTCATCAGTAGCGCAGCCACCAACAATTCCAGTTTGCGGCACTCGCCGGGGATGGCCGCAAGCAGCACCCGCGAAAACGGCTCCGCACAGGCCAGTTGCAGGCGCTGCAAGGCCCGGACCCGCAGGAAGTTATCGAAAAACAACCATTCGCTGGCCTGACCGAACCGGCCCTGGTGACGCAACAGCTCGTGCCAAAGCGGCATCAGGATGTCTTCAAAAGCCACGCTGAGGGGGTAGGTGGCAAGAACACTGGCGTACTGGTGTTCCAACCGTCGGTCGTCGAACGCGCTGACAGCCTGCATCATCTGTGCCTGCCATTGAGCCCAGTCCCCGCCCTCCAGCGAGTCTTGCTCGGCGCGAACAGCCAGGGCTTGCTGGTCGTCACGGGCGAGAATTTTCCCAACCTTGCTGACCGCCACACCGCGCTCGATCCAATCGAGGATACGATTGACGGTCGTAATATCAGCCTTGGAATACAACCGATGCCCGCTTTCGGTGCGTACGGGCTGGATCAGGCCGTAACGTCGCTCCCAGGCACGCAAGGTGACCGGATTGACGCCTGTCATTCTCGAGACTTCACGAATTGGAAACAGCTTATCGGAATCGGTCGATTCAAGATGCAAATTGCTATCATGGGAGGCAGTGATCACGGGCATTGGAGACCAAAAAACCAACGGTAAATAGAACCTCATTTAACGCCCTTAGACCTGTCTTTTTCAAGGTCCCAGCTTATTCGGACCAATGCCTCTGGCGTATTTGTGCAAAACAGGAATAATCCTTGCCTGTTTTTACAGAGCGGCACCACCCCGCCGCTTTGTTTGTGCGCCCCCTACCCGGCCCGGCGCACCTGAATATTTGGAGATACACAATGTCTACCTCCCCCGTCACCCTGATGGTTGCGCGTCGCGTGGCCAAGGGTCGCTACGAAGAATTGATGGCCTGGCTGCGTGAAGGCGAGCAATTGGCCACGGATTTTCCGGGTTACCTGGGCTCAGGCGTGCTTGCCCCGCCGCCCAACGATGATGAATTCCAGATTATTTTCCGCTTCGCCGATGAAAAAACCCTGCATGCCTGGGAGTTTTCCGCGTCCCGCAGTGCGTGGCTGAGCCGTGGCAGTGAGCTGTTTGCCGACCCGTCCGAACACCGCGTGCGCGGCATCGACGGCTGGTTCGGCGCAGTGGGCGCGCGCCCACCTCGCTGGAAGCAGGCCGTAGCCATCTGGCTGGCGTTTTTCCCGGTGTCACTGTTGTTCAATTTTGTGCTGGGGCCGCTGCTGAGCGAACTGGACCTGGCACCGCGCGTGCTGGTCAGTACCCTGGCGCTGACGCCACTGATGGTTTACTGGTTCATCCCGCTGTCGACCCACCTGTTGGCAAACTGGCTGCATCCTGCCCCTGCACCGCGCAAGGCTAGCGAAGCCGCGGCGTGAATACAGGGGCGCTCGGTCGCTGGTATAGTTTCAACCTGCCAGCGACTCGAGCCTCCCATGACTGCAACAAACGCCCCGATCCTGATCACCGGCGCCGGCCAGCGTGTCGGCATGCATTGCGCCCAGCGCTTGCTGGATGACGGCCACCCGGTGATTTTCAGCTACCGCAGCGAACGACCTGGCGTGCAGGTGTTGCGCGAGCGTGGGGCGATCGCAGTGTTTGCCGACTTCTCCAGCGAGGCCGGCATCCTGGCGTTTATCGCTGAGCTGAACACCCATACCCAGAGCCTGCGTGCGATCATCCACAACGCCTCGGCCTGGATGGCGGAGTCGCCCGACGACGAAAGCCGCGCGTTTACCGACATGTTCAGCGTGCACATGCTTGCGCCGTACCTGATCAACCTGCATTGTTCACCCTTGCTGCACCGCTCGACACCGGCCGACATCGTGCACATCAGCGATGACGTGGTGCGCAAGGGCAGCCGCCAGCACATCGCCTATTGCGCCACCAAGGCCGGGCTCGACAGCCTTACGCTGTCGTTTGCCGCGCAGTTCGCGCCGTTGATCAAGGTCAACGGTATCGCCCCGGCGATGGTGATGTTCAACGATGGCGACGACGACGCCTACCGCGCCAAGGTACTGGCCAAGTCGGCACTGGGCATCGAACCCGGGCCCGAGGTGATCTACCAGAGCGTGCGTTACCTGCTGGACAACCCCTATGTCACCGGTACCACCCTGACCGTCAACGGCGGGCGGCATATCAAGTAAGCCGTTTGTGAGGATGTTGTATGACCTTATCCCTGCCCCACCATTACCGCGAGATCCTCAAGGGCTTGGGCGAAGACCCCGAGCGCGAAGGCCTGCTCGATACCCCCAAGCGTGCCGCCAAGGCCATGCAGTACCTGTGTCATGGCTACGAGCAGAACCTGGACGAAATCGTCAACGGCGCGCTGTTTGCCTCCGACAATGACGAGATGGTGATCCTCAAGGACATCGAGTTGTACTCGCTGTGCGAGCATCACCTGCTGCCCTTTATCGGCAAGGCCCATGTGGCCTATATCCCAACCGGCAAGGTGCTCGGCCTGTCAAAGCTGGCACGCATCGTCGACATGTTCGCCCGCCGCCTGCAGATCCAGGAAAACCTCACGCGGCAAATCGCCGATGCCATCCAGCAAGTGACCCAGGCCGCCGGTGTGGCCGTGGTGATCGAAGCCAAGCACATGTGCATGATGATGCGCGGTGTGGAAAAACAGAATTCAACCATGAACACCTCGGTGATGCTCGGCGCGTTTCGCGAGTCGAACACCACGCGCATGGAGTTCCTGCAACTGATCGGACGGAGCAAGTAGCAATGCCACAACTTCAACCAGGCATGGCGCGCATCCGGGTCAAGGACCTGTGCCTGCGCACCTTTATCGGTATCAATGAGGAGGAAATCCTCAACAAGCAGGATGTGCTGATCAACCTGACCATCCTGTACGCCGCCCAGGAAGCGGTGCGCGACAACGATATCGACCACGCGCTGAACTACCGCACCATCACCAAGGCGATCATCGCGCATGTGGAGGGCAACCGGTTTGCCCTGCTGGAGCGCCTGACCCAGGAACTGCTGGACCTGGTGATGAGCAATGAGTCGGTGCTGTACGCCGAAGTGGAAGTGGACAAGCCCCATGCGTTGCGCTTTGCGGAGTCGGTTTCGATTACCCTGGCGGCCAGCCGTTAACCCCTGAGATTTGCGTGAACCTTATGAACGACCAACAACGACTCGAACTCGAAGCCGCCGCCTTTCGCCGGCTGGTGGCGCATCTGGACAGCCGCAAGGATGTGCAGAACATCGACCTGATGAACCTCGCCGGTTTCTGCCGCAACTGCTTGTCCAAGTGGTACAAGGCCGAGGCCGACGCGCGCCAGATCGAGCTGAGCCTCGATGACGCCCGTGAAGTGGTGTACGGCATGCCGTACGCCGAATGGAAAACCCAATACCAGAAAGAAGCCAGCGCCGATCAACAGGCGGCGTTCGCCAAAGGAAAACCCCATGACTGATTTGAACACCCTGCGCGCCAGCCTCAACAGCGGCGAACATGTTTTTGCCGATACCCTGGCGTTTGTCGCTGCCGGTTATGAGTACCAGCCACAGGCGTTCACCAATGGCGAGGTAGAGAATGCCGCAGGGCAGAACGAAGGGTCGTGCAAGACGTTGGGTTTGGCGCTGCTGGAAGGCTTGAGCGATCAGGAAGCGCTGCTGGCGTTTGGTGAACATTACCGCTCAGTGGTGGCGACGCCTGAGGGCAGCGACCACGGCAATATCCGCGCATTGATCGCAAACGGCCTGGCCGGTGTGAAGTTCACCGCCCAGCCCCTGACTCGCAAATCCTGAGCCAGACCTGAATCAAAATGTGGGAGGGGGCTTGCCCCCGATTGCAGCGTGTCAGCTAATGAATACCTGGCTGATACACCGCTATCGGGGGCAAGCCCCCTCCCACATTTGTTTGCGGCGTTGGTTAGAACGCAGCGTCTTTCAGACCATCCAGGTAACGCTCGGCATCCAATGCCGCCATGCAACCGGCGCCGGCCGAGGTGATGGCCTGGCGGTAGACGTGGTCGGCCACGTCACCGGCAGCAAAGATACCTTCGATGTTGGTCGCGGTGGCGTTGCCTTCACGGCCGCCCTGCACCACCAGGTAACCGTCTTTGGCTTCCAGCACGCCCTCGAACAGCGAGGTGTTCGGGGTATGGCCGATGGCGATGAACACGCCGTCGACTTTCAGCTCGTCGAAGCTGCCGTCGTTGTTCTTCAGGCGGGCACCCGTCACGCCCATGTTGTCGCCCAGGACTTCGTCCAGGGTGGCATTGAGCTTGAGGATGATCTTGCCTTCGGCGACACGGGCATGCAGCTTGTCGATCAGGATCTTCTCGGCGCGGAAGGTCTCGCGGCGGTGAACCAGGGTCACGGTGCTGGCGATGTTGGCCAGGTACAGCGCCTCTTCCACGGCGGTGTTGCCACCGCCGACCACGGCGACCGGTTTGTTGCGGTAGAAGAAACCGTCGCAGGTCGCGCAGGCGGAAACGCCTTTGCCCATGAACGCTTCTTCCGACGGCAGGCCCAGGTAGCGAGCGCTGGCGCCAGTGGCGATGATCAGTGCGTCACAGGTGTACACGCCGCTGTCGCCGGTCAGGCTGTAAGGCTTCTTGGAGAAGTCGACCTGGTTGATGTGATCAAACACGATCTCGGTTTCAAAGCGTTCGGCGTGTTCTTTCATGCGCTCCATCAGCACCGGGCCGGTCAGGCCGTGGACGTCGCCCGGCCAGTTGTCGACTTCGGTGGTGGTGGTCAATTGACCGCCCGCCTGCATGCCGGTGATCAGCAGCGGCTTGAGGTTGGCCCGGGCAGCGTAGACAGCGGCGCTGTAACCGGCAGGGCCGGAACCGAGAATAATCACTCGCGAATGACGGGTATCAGACATGACTCACTCCTATCGACCGCCCGGACTACAAGGCGGCTGGAATAAAAAAGGGACCACGAAGCACTTGGGGAAGGCTTGAACTCGCAGGCCCTGAAAAATAATGGGTGCAGCGTATCGAGGGGGGCAAGATTAAGGAAATACGGAATAACAATCCAGCTCATAGACGGTCACTATGTAGTTGGCCCGACTGATCGACGGGTTTGTTACGGCTGATGTCGCGGCTTTCGCCTGCGATGTAAAGCCGGTAAGGTCGGCGCGTTCGCCCTTTTGCTCGGAGTTCTCCATGCCTGCCCCTGCTCTTTCCGGCCCGCAATACCTGCGCGAAGGCCTCAAACTCGTATTGAGCCCCGGCCTGCGTCTGTTTGTGCTGCTGCCGCTGGCGATCAACCTGGTGCTGTTCGTTGGCTTGATCTATTTCGCCGGTCATCAGTTCAGCCTGTGGGTCGATCACCTGATGCCGACGCTGCCGAGTTGGCTGAGCTTCCTGAACTATCTGCTCTGGCCATTGTTCGTGGTGCTCGTGGTGTTGATGGTGTTTTTCACCTTCACCATGCTCGCCAACATCATCGCCGCCCCCTTCAACGGCTTTCTCTCGGAGAAGGTGGAAGTGGTGGTGCGCGGCACCGATGACTTCCCGGCCTTCAGTTGGGGCGAGCTGATCGCGATGGTACCGCGCACCCTCGTCCGGGAGATGCGTAAGCTGGGCTACTTCCTGCCACGGGCCATCGGCCTGTTTATCCTGTCGTTTATTCCGGTGGTCAATTTGGTCGCTGCACCGCTGTGGTTGCTGTTTGGCGTGTGGATGATGGCGATCCAATACATCGACTACCCGGCCGATAACCACAAGCTGGGCTGGAACGAGATGCTCGCCTGGCTGCGCCAGAAGCGCTGGCAGAGCATGAGTTTCGGCGGCATCGTCTACCTGGTGTTGCTGGTGCCGGTGGTCAACCTGCTGATGATGCCAGCGGCGGTGGCTGGAGCGACGTTGTTCTGGGTGCGCGAGCAAGGCGCCGAGGCGATGGCAGCGCAGCAAAAGGTGACTCAGTCATAAATCCATCATCTCGATGACACAATGACGACATGGCCCACGGTGACACTGTGGGTCATGACGACAGCTTCGCTTCACATCACCCTTATCACCGAAACCTTCCCGCCAGAGATCAACGGGGTGGCCAATACCCTTGGCCGCCTGTGCGAGGGGTTGCGGGCGCGTGGCCATCAAGTCGAGCTGGTACGCCCGCGCCAGGGCGTCGACCAGAGCCGCCCCAGCGACGACGCGTTACTGCTATGCCGTGGCTGGCCGCTGCCGGGATATCCGGGCCTGCAGTGGGGCCAGTCGTCGATGCACAAGCTGCTGCGGCGCTGGACGCGTCAGCGTCCGGACGTGCTGTACATCGCTACTGAAGGCCCCTTGGGCTTGTCTGCCCTGCGTGCGGCCCGGCGCCTGGGGATCAGCGTGGTCAGTGGCTTTCACACCAACTTCCAGCAGTACTCGAACCAATACGGCTTGAGCATGCTGAGCCGGATGGTCACGCACTACCTACGCTGGTTTCATAACCGCTCAACCCTGACCCTGGTGCCCAGCGCCAGCCAGCGCCTGGAGCTCGAGCGCCGGCATTTCGAACGCTTGGGAATGTTGTCACGTGGGGTGGACAGCCAACTGTTCCATCCCGCAAAACGTGACAATGCGCTGCGGGAAAGCTGGGCATTGAACAGCGAACAGACTGCCGTGCTCTACGTGGGCAGGCTGGCGCAGGAGAAAAACCTGGGCCTGCTAAAGCGCTGCTTCGAAACGTTGCAAGACACCTACCCAATGCGCCAGATGAAACTGATCATCGTCGGCGATGGCCCACAACGCGCGGCGCTGGAAAAGGAGCTGCCGGAAGCAATCTTCTGCGGCACCTTGCGCGGTGAAGAACTGGCGCGGCATTACGCATCGGGCGATGTGTTCCTGTTCCCCAGCCTCACCGAAACCTTCGGCAACGTGGTGTTGGAAGCGATGGCATCCGGGTTGGGGGTGGTGGCCTACGACCAGGCCGCTGCAACCCAGCATATCCGCCACGGCTACAACGGCGTGCTGGCGATGCCCGGGGATGAGAACGCATTTTGCGAGGCAGCCAACTGGTTGCTGGAAGACGCCGAAAGCTTGCGCCGCATGCGCCTGAATGCCCGCCAACACGCCAGCCGCCAGGGCTGGCCGGCGATTATCGAGCAGTTCGAGCGTCAGCTGCGTGGGGTTTGCAAGGACGGGCATCCGGTGCCCGCCCTGTCGCCGCTTACACCAGGGTCGTCAACGCCTCACGACTGAAAGGCAGGATGTCGCCCTCGCGACCCTCGCGCACCTTCAACGCCCAATCCGGGTCCACCAGCAGGGCACGGCCCACGGCGACCAGATCAAACTCGTCGTTGTTCAAGCGCTCCAGCAGCTTCTCCAGGCTGGCCGGTTGCGCGACTTTGTCGGTGTTGACCATGAACTGCAGGAACTCGCCATCCAGGCCCACGCTGCCCACGGTGATGGTCGGCTTGCCGGTGAGCTGACGGGTCCAGCCGGCCAGGTTGAGGTCGGAACCTTCGAATTCCGGCTCCCAGAAACGCCGAGTGGAGCAGTGGAAAATGTCCACACCCGCATCAGACAACGGCTTGAGAAACTCGCCCAGCGCTTGCGAGGTTTGCACCAGGCGCGCGGTGTAATCCTGCTGTTTCCACTGGGAAAAGCGGAAGATGATCGGGAAATCAGGGCCGACCGCAGCGCGGGTAGCCTGGATCAGTTCAATGGCAAAGCGTGAGCGGTTGGCCAGGCTGCCGCCGTATTCGTCGGTACGCTGGTTGCTGCCTTCCCAGAAGAACTGATCGACCAGATAGCCGTGGGCGCCGTGGATCTCCACGCCGTCCATGCCGATGCGCTGCGCATCCTTGGCGGCTTGGGCGAAGGCGTTGATCACATCCTTGATGTCTTGCTGGGTCATGCCATGCACGACGACGTTGCCATCCTTGAGTTTTTCCATCGGGCCGTAGGCCGGCACGCTGGCGTCAGGTTCAGTGCCGATACGGCGCACACTACCTACGTGCCACAGCTGAGGGACGATCTTGCCGCCTTCGGCGTGTACCGCGTCGACCACTTTCTTCCAGCCGGCCAGGGCGGCTTCACCGTAGAAGTGCGGGACATTGGGGTAACCGTTGGAGGCCTGGTGGCCGACCACTGTGCCTTCAGTGATGATCAAGCCCACACCGGCGGCGGCGCGGCGACGGTAGTACTCGATCACTTTGGAGTTGGGCACGCCACCCGGCGAGAACGAGCGGGTCATCGGCGCCATGACGACGCGGGTCGACAGTTGCAATGCACCGAGCTGGAAGGGTTTGAACAAGGCTTGGACGGGCATGGGGGCACTCCACGGAAGACGGGGTTTATGATGTGGATAATATGGGGAGTGCAGCATGCTGGGTAGCACTATTGATCTGGGTGATTAAGGGGTAAAAGTGATGGCCGGTTGGGGCTGCTACGCAGCCCAGCGCGGGACGAGCCCGCTCACTACAACTGCGGCGCTCAGCTGAGGGCTTTTTCGATGGCCTGGACGATCGTCGGGTCATCCGGTGCGGTGCGTGGGGAGAAGCGCGCGAGCACTCGCCCATCCTTGCCCAGCAGGAATTTTTCGAAGTTCCAGGTGATATCCCCAGGAAACTCTGCGCCCTCGCCTGCCAGCAGGCGGTACAACTGGTGACGGTCAGGACCGTTGACCTCAAGCTTACTGCCCAGAGGGAATGTCACCCCGTAATTCAGGCTGCAGAACTCCTGGATCTCTTCTTCTGTCCCTGGCTCCTGGCCAGCAAACTGATTGCACGGTAAACCAAGCACGGTAAACCCCTGGTCCTTGTACTGCTGGTAGAGGTTCTCCAGCGCGGCGTATTGCGGGGTCAAGCCACATTTGGAGGCCACGTTGACCACCAGTACCACTTGCCCCTTGAAGGGCGCCAGCGGCAGCTCTTGTCCGTCCAAAGCTTTGAGTTTCAGGTCGTGGAAAGCACTCATGACGAACTCCAGATATCCCATGTTCTTCGCATTGCGGCACTTCGAGATTACAACTCGCAAGCCTGCAATCATAGACGCCGATTGCAAAACGCGCCTGCGAGTTACTGAGCGGTAGGCCAGGGCAAAATCGGAATCGCCGTCACCGCGTTCTGCGGGCTGCCTTCGATCAGGCGGTCGCTGTAGACCAGGTACACCAGGGTGTTGCGCTTCTTGTCGAGGAAGCGCACCACCTGCATGGTCTTGAACACCAGGGAGGTGCGCTCCTTGAACACTTCGTCGCCGTCCTTGAGTTCGCCCTTGAAGCGGATCGGGCCTACCTGGCGGCAGGCGATCGAGGCTTCGGCGCGGTCTTCGGCCAGGCCCAGGCCGCCTTTCACACCGCCGGTCTTGGCGCGTGACAGGTAGCAGGTCACGCCGTCGACCTTGGGGTCGTCAAAGGCTTCAACAACGATTCGGTCGTTGGGCCCGACAAACTTGAACACAGTCGACACCTGGCCAATTTCTTCAGCAGAGGCCAGCAGTGGCATGGCCAACAGCAGGCCGAGCAATCCCTTCATCACGCGCATCGTGTGCTTCCTATGGTTAGACCAGGATCAGGTTATCGCGGTGCACCAGTTCCGGTTCAGCCATGTAACCCAATACTCCGACAATCGCATCGGAGGATTGTCCAATAATTTTCTGGGCTTCCAGCGCGCTGTAGTTGGCCAGGCCACGGGCAATCTCGCGACCGTCCGGCGCCACGCACACCACCATCTCGCCCCGGCGGAAGCTGCCCTGCACCAACTTGACGCCCACCGGCAGCAGGCTCTTGTTGCCTTGAGACAACGCCGACACGGCACCCTCGTCCAGCACCAGCGTGCCACGGGTTTGCAGATGACCGGCCAGCCACTGTTTGCGCGCCGCGAGCATGCCGCGTTCCGGTGACAGCAGCGTACCGATGCGTTCACCGGCCTTGAGTCGGTCCAGCACACGTTCTATGCGCCCACCGACGATGATGGTGTGGGCGCCGGAACGCGCCGCCAGGCGCGCAGCGCGCAGCTTGGTCTGCATGCCGCCACGGCCCAGGGCACCACCAACGCTGCCGGCCACGGCGTCCAGCGCCGGGTCATCGGCACGGGCTTCGTAAATCAGTTGAGCGTCGGGATTGTTGCGCGGGTCGGCGTCGAACATGCCATCGCGGTCGGTGAGGATCACCAGCAGGTCGGCTTCCACCAGGTTGGCCACCAGGGCGGCCAGGGTGTCGTTGTCGCCGAAGCGGATTTCGTCAGTGACCACGGTGTCGTTTTCGTTGATCACCGGGATGACCTTGAGCTCCACCAGCGCGCGCAAGGTGCTGCGGGCATTGAGGTAGCGCTTGCGGTCGGACAGGTCGTCGTGGGTCAGCAGGATCTGCGCCGTGTGGCGACCGTGCTCGGCAAAGCTGGATTCCCAGGCTTGCACCAGGCCCATCTGGCCAATGGCGGCGGCGGCTTGCAGTTCGTGCATCGCGCTGGGTCGCGCGGTCCAGCCGAGGCGGCTCATCCCGGCAGCAACCGCCCCGGACGACACCAGCACCAACTCCACGCCAGCCTCATGCAAGGCCACCATCTGCTCGACCCAGACGCCCATGGCTGCGCGATCCAGCCCCTTGCCATCCGCCGTCAGCAACGCACTGCCGATCTTTACGACCCAGCGCTGCGCACCTGTCACTTTGCTCCGCATCATCTTCAACCTTAGATTGAGGGCAGCGCGACCCAGCGCGGCCCATAACGTTAAACCCGGATACTAAAACGCCGCTCTATAAGGAGCGGCGTTCAAGTTTATCGCAACGAATCAGTCGCGCACGTAAATGATTTCAGGACCGTCTTCATCATCCACGTCTTCTTCGTCCCAATCGTCGTCGCCGATGTCATGGACCGACTTCACGCCGCTGCGGCGCAGGGCGCGCTGGTCATCCAGAGCCTGCAGTTGAGCGCGGGCTTCGTCTTCGATGCGCTGGTCGAGTTCGGCCAGTTCGGCCTTGAACACCGGGTCGGCCGCCAGGCGGTCGGCACGGTCTTCAAGGTAGCGCATGATATCGCGGGTCAGGCGCTCGGTGCCTTCTTTGGCAATGGCAGAGATCACGTAGACCGGGCCTTCCCATTCCAGGCGGTCGACGATTTCCTTGACGCGCGCTTCGTGTTCTTCTTCGAGGATCTGGTCGCACTTGTTCAGCACCAGCCAACGATCACGCTCAGCCAGGGACGGGCTGAACTTGGTCAGTTCGCTGACGATCACTTCGGCGGCATCCGGTGCACTGGTGTCATCCAGCGGCGCCATGTCCACGAGGTGCAACAGCAAACGGGTACGCGACAAGTGCTTGAGGAAGCGAATCCCCAGGCCTGCACCATCGGAAGCACCTTCGATCAGGCCGGGAATGTCGGCGATCACAAAGCTTTTCCAACGATCGACGCTGACCACACCCAGGTTCGGCACCAGGGTGGTGAACGGGTAGTCAGCGACTTTCGGCTTGGCGGCCGACACCGAGCGGATGAAGGTACTTTTACCGGCGTTTGGCAGGCCCAGCAGGCCCACGTCGGCGAGTACTTTCATTTCCAGCTTGAGGTCACGCTGCTCACCCGGCTTGCCTGGCGTGGTCTGGCGTGGCGCACGGTTGGTACTGGACTTGAATCGGGTGTTACCCAGACCGTGCCAGCCGCCCTGCACCACCATCAGCTTCTGGCCGGCCTTGGTCAGGTCGCCGATTACTTCCTGGGTCGCGGAGTCGATGATCGTGGTGCCGACCGGTACGCGCAGTACCAGGTCTTCACCTTTTTTACCGGTGCAGTCGGTGCTGCCGCCGTTGGAGCCACGCTCGGCATCGAAGTGCCGGGTGTAACGGTAGTCGACCAGGGTGTTGAGGTTTTCGTCGGCCATCATGTAGATGGAACCGCCGTCACCGCCGTCACCGCCGTTGGGGCCACCGTTTTCGATGAATTTTTCGCGACGGAAACTCATGCAACCGTTACCGCCGTCGCCTGCTTTTACTCGGATGGAAACTTCATCAACGAACTTCATAACAAAACGCCTCTCGCCGCTTGGACGAGCTTAAGAAACCAAGACATAAGACTCTTGCAAAAATGAGCGCAGCGACCTCAATCAGCGACCGCAAAACCAGCGCCTGAGCCCATTACAAACAGCTTTGCAAGAGACTCACCCCACAAACGAAAAAGCCCCGTCGCAAGACAGGGCTTTTCCAGCGATCTCGCAATTAAGCTGCGACAACGCTCACGTAACGGCGGTTGAACGCGCCTTTTACTTCAAACTTGATCACGCCTTCGATTTTCGCGAAGAGGGTGTGATCTTTACCCATGCCTACACCGTAACCGGCGTGGAATTGGGTGCCGCGCTGACGCACGATGATGTTGCCCGGAATGATTTTCTGGCCGCCATACATCTTAACGCCAAGGCGTTTGGCTTCTGAGTCGCGACCGTTACGGGTACTACCACCAGCTTTTTTGTGTGCCATGAGTCAATTCTCCTAGTGAGGAATTAGGCTGAAATTAAGCCTGAATACCGGTGATTTTGATCTCGGTGTACCACTGGCGGTGGCCCATACGCTTCATGTGGTGCTTACGACGACGGAACTTGATGATGCGGACTTTATCGTGACGACCTTGGGAGATCACTTCAGCCACAACGGTAGCGCCAGCAACAACTGGAGCGCCGATGTTCACGTCATCGCCATTGGCGACCAACAGAACGCGATCAAAAGTAACGGATTCGCCGGTAGCGACTTCCAGTTTTTCGATCTTCAGGTATTCACCTGGGGCGACTTTGTATTGCTTGCCACCAGTAACAATTACTGCGTACGACATGGTATTTCTCCGATAATCCTGCTCACCCAGCGCTTTATAAGAAGAGGTATTGGCTGGCATGGCTGCATGGGATGGACGTCCCGAATGCAATTGCGTAAGGCAGGTGCTGCCCAGGAAGTTCAGGGTGCGCGATTGTACGCAAGGCAACGGGGTGTTGCAAGAGGCCGTCTATCGCGCCTTGACACTACGGGGCCTGGGTCCTAGCATGCCGCGCAACCCTTCTGGAGCGACTGTCGCTGATGCAACCCCAAGCTTTCTACCGCGCGGTCGCGGACGATT
Organism: Pseudomonas sp. FBCC-B1565; assembly: GCF_059133265.1. Taxonomy (NCBI): domain Bacteria; kingdom Pseudomonadati; phylum Pseudomonadota; class Gammaproteobacteria; order Pseudomonadales; family Pseudomonadaceae; genus Pseudomonas; species Pseudomonas sp. FBCC-B1565. The sequence continues at coordinate 1,071,119 of NZ_CP101438.1, read as the reverse complement.
TTAGCGCCGTCGACGGCATCATCAAGAAGCAGCTGACTTCTAAAGTGCCGCTGGTCTCCAAAATTGGCGACTATATTACGTCGGCGGGCGGTAAGCGCCTGCGTCCTTTATTAGTGTTGCTGTGCGGCAAGGCCCTGGGCCGTGAAGGCGATGACCTGCGCCTGCTGGCAGCCACCATCGAATTCCTGCACACCGCCACCCTGCTGCATGACGACGTGGTCGACATGTCCGGTATGCGCCGTGGCCGCGAGACCGCCAATGCCATGTGGGGCAACGCCCCCAGCGTACTGGTAGGCGATTTCCTTTACTCGCGCTCGTTCGAAATGATGGTTGAACTCGGCTCGATGCCGGTGATGAAGATTCTTTCACAGGCCACGCGCATCATCGCCGAAGGCGAAGTGTTGCAACTGTCGAAGGTCCGCGACGCCAGCACCACCGAAGAAACCTACATGGAAGTGATCCGCGGCAAGACCGCGATGCTCTTCGAAGCCTCCACCCACAGCGCCGCAGCCTTGTGCAACGCCACCGCCGAACAGGCCGAAGCGCTGCGCACCTTTGGCGATCACCTGGGCGTGGCGTTCCAACTGGTGGACGACCTGCTCGACTACCGTGGCGATGCCGAAACCCTGGGCAAGAACGTCGGTGACGACCTGGCCGAAGGCAAGCCGACCTTGCCGCTGATCTACACCATGCGCGAAGGTACGCCGGAACAGGCCGCCCTGGTGCGCAAGGCGATCCAGAAAGGTGGTATCGAAGACCTCGAAGCCATCCGCGCCGCTGTCGAAGCGTCGGGTTCCCTGGACTACACCGCGCAACTGGCGCGTGATTTCGTGGCGCGTGCCATCCAGTGCCTGGAAGCCCTGCCAGCCAGCGAATACCGGGACGCCCTGGTCGAGCTGAGTGAGTTTGCGGTCGCCCGCACGCACTGACGCGGACGAATGTGGGAGGGGCTCCTCCCACATTTAGATTTCATACAACCTGTAAGACCACAAATCCCTATATAATGTGCGACTTTTAGCCATCCTGACTTTCAAGGAGCTTTAGTGAGCACGTTGCCACCCTGCCCGAAATGCAATTCCGAATACACCTACGAAGACGGCGCCCAGCTGATCTGCCCGGAATGCGCCCATGAGTGGTCCGCCACTGGCGAGGCCGAAGCGGCCGGCGATGAAGCCGTGAAGAAAGACTCTGTGGGCAACGTCCTGCAGGACGGCGACACCATCACCGTGATCAAGGACCTCAAGGTCAAAGGCACCTCCCTGGTAGTCAAGGTCGGCACCAAGGTCAAGAACATCCGCCTGTGCGACGGTGACCACGATATCGATTGCAAGATCGACGGTATCGGCCCGATGAAGCTCAAGTCCGAGTTCGTGCGTAAAGTCTGAACCCGCTGCACCCATCCCGCGCCCGCCGCGGGATGGCGTTTCGCCCTCTGCGTTGACCTCTCGCAATATCCACACAGAAAAACCCGGAAATCGCCAATAGGCACTTGCTATTCTACGAATAAGAATTATTCTCATTGAAACCCATCAAGGAGATGCGACCCATGACTTATTTGATAGATGCCTGGCTGGACCGCCCACACCCTTACCTGCGGATCCTGCATCGGGAAACCGGTGAAGTCTGTGCGGTACTGGAAGAAGAAGCGCTGAGTGAACTGCAGGATCAGGGCGACCTGGACGTGAATGGCCTGAGTTCGAGTGAACCTGGAGTGCTGAAGGAGGTGGTGCGTAATCTGTTTCTGTTCTGCTATGCCCGAGCGTTGCGCCCGGCGACGGAGCTGAATGGCAAGTTCCATCCATGAACACACCCGCAAAACACTGTGGGGACGAGCAGGCTCGCTCCCACAGGTAATCAGCAGGTCTTACAGAACGTCGAGCAGCTCGACGTCGAACACCAGAACGCTGTGCGGCGGGATGCTGCCAACGCCTTGAGCGCCGTAAGCCAGTTCGCTCGGCACGTACAGACGCCATTTGCTGCCGGCATTCATCAGTTGCAGGGCTTCGGTCCAGCCGGCGATCACGCCGCCAACCGGGAATTCTGCAGGCTGACCGCGCTCGTAGGAGCTGTCGAACACAGTGCCGTCGATCAGGGTGCCGTGGTAGTGAGTACGCACTTGGTCTTCACGGGTTGGCTTGGCGCCATCACCGGCGGTCAGCACTTCGAACTGCAGGCCGGAGGCCAGGGTGGTGATGCCATCACGCTTGGCGTTTTCAGCCAGGAATGCCAGGCCAGCGCCCGCCGCAGCTTCAGCCTTTGCAGCCGCTTCGGCCTGCATGATTTCACGGATCACTTTGAAGCTGGCAGCCATTTGCTCCTGGTCAACACGGCTTGGCTTGCCGGCGAAAGCGTCGGTCAGGCCGGCCAGGATTGCGTCCAGGCTTACACCAGGTGGCGGATTGTCGCGCAGTTGGTCGCCCAACTGACGGCCGATACCGTAGCTGACGCGGGTTTCGTCGGTGGACAGATTAACTTCGGACATGAAGAGGCTCCGCTGTAGGGCGACACAGTTTCCCGTGTCATCCAAAACTAAAAGGGCCCGCAGACTAGCACAAAACCGGCGCGCACGATGAGCTTGGCGCCTCGTGCCGGCGGGCCGCCGTTAGTCGGTTACTCGCGGGGGCGCTCATCTATTCACGAATAAAAAGTTTCAGATTCCCACTCACCCGCCGATACAGCGCTACACATCTTGGCTGGCTCAAACAACAACACCGCCCAGCAGACAGACATCACCTTTGCGGAGCATTCGATGAACAGCTGGTTCGGTAACATCAGCGTCAACCTCAAACTCGGCCTGGGCTTCGGCCTGGTGCTGGTCCTCACCTCGATCCTCGCCCTCACTGGCTGGACCAGCCTGGGCAGCCTGATCGACCGTAGCAACTGGATGAGCGACATCACCCAGCTCAACGCGTCGCTGACCAAGCTGCGCATCGTGCGCCTGCAATACATGCTCGCCAACGGCGACGAGGCCGTGGCCCAGAACGTACAGACCAACCTGGATGCCTTCGCTGCCCAGCAACAGAAACTGCTGGACAGCTTCAAGAGCCCGGAGAACGTCAAGCTGCTCAACGAGCAGAAAGCGATCATCACCGCTTACCAGCAGTCGCTAAATAAAATGCGTGAGGCCTACCGTAACGGCAACGCCTCTCGCCAAGTAATGGGCGACAAAGCCGACATCGCCAATGCGCAGATCAATGCGCTGGAGAACAGCGTCAAGCAAATGCCTGACAGCACGGAGCACCTGGCCCAGTTCCAGGCCGTGGCCGACGCCAAGATGCAATTCCAATTGGCGCGCTACGAAGTTCGCGGGTACACCGGTAACGTCAACCCGGACACCGAAGCCCGTGCCGCCGCACAGATTGAAAAAGCCATCGCGGGCTTGAAAGACCTCAGCGCCGCCTTCGGTAGCAGCCAGCAGAACGCACTGACAGCGCTGGAAACTGCCCTGGGCGCCTACCGCACGGCTGTGCAGAATTACAAAGCCGCCAATGCCAACATCGTCACCGCCCGCGCCGAAATGACCACCCAGGGCGCCGACATCGTGACGATCAGCGACAAGCTGTACGACATCCAGCTGGATCGCCGTGACGCCGAAAGCGCCCAGGCCCGCAGCCTGCAATTGATCAGCACCTTGCTGGCCCTGCTGGTCGGCATCATTGCTGCCTTGGTGATCACCCGCCAGATCACCCGCCCGATCCAGGAAACCCTGGCCGTGGTGGAGCGCATTGCTTCCGGTGACCTGAGCCACAACATCCAGATCACCCGCCGCGATGAGCTGGGCGTGCTGCAACAAGGCATCCAGCGCATGGGCACCACCTTGCGCGAATTGATCAGCGGCATCCGCGACGGCGTGACCCAGATCGCCAGCGCCGCCGAAGAACTGTCGGCCGTCACCGAGCAGACCAGCGCCGGCGTGAACAGCCAGAAAATCGAGACCGACCAGGTCGCCACGGCGATGCACGAAATGACCGCCACCGTGCAGGAAGTCGCGCGTAATGCCGAGCAAGCCTCCCTGGCCGCTGCTGACGCCGATGGCCAAGCCCGTGCCGGCGACAAAGTGGTCGCTGAGGCCATCGCCCAGATCGAACGCCTGGCCGCTGAGGTGGCGCGCTCCACCGACGCCATGACCCATCTGCAACAAGAGAGCAACAAGATCGGCAGCGTGATGGACGTGATCAAGGCCGTGGCCGAACAGACCAACCTGCTGGCCCTCAACGCGGCGATCGAAGCGGCGCGTGCCGGTGAAGCCGGGCGTGGGTTTGCCGTGGTGGCCGACGAAGTACGTGGCCTGGCCCAGCGCACGCAAAAATCCACCGAGGAAATCGAAGGCCTGGTCGCCGGTTTGCAGAACGGCACCCAGCAAGTGGCCAACGTGATGAACAACAGCCGCAGCCTCACCGACAGCAGTGTCGAGCTGACGCGCAAAGCTGGTGTATCGCTGGAGAACATCACCCGTACCGTGTCGAATATCCAGTCGATGAACCAGCAGATCGCCGCCGCCGCCGAGCAGCAAAGCGCAGTGGCTGAAGAGATCAGCCGCAGCATCGTGAATGTGCGTGATGTGTCGGAGCAGACCGCTACGGCGAGTGATGAGACGGCCAAGTCGAGTGTGGAACTGGCGCGGTTGGGCAGTCAGTTGCAGCAGATGGTCAGTCATTTCCGGGTATAAAAGCCGCAGTCCCTGTGGCGAGGGAGCTTGCTCCCGTTAGGGCGCGAAGCGGCCCTGATCAAGTTGATGCAGATTTGAAGTTGAGAGCGCAGTGAATGCTTGGGGCTGCTACGCAGCCCAACGGGAGCAAGCTCCCTCGCCACAGGCAAACTTAGACATACTCGGCCCTCCGTGAGTTGGGCCTTACCTCCAGCACACTTACCGGAACACGTGGGCCTTCGGACGCGAGTCGATTGCGTCCTTTGAGAGTGCAACCCCAGCCACTAACTGGTGTTGCAAAAAAAACCGCCCTACCAAGGCGGTTTTTTATTGCCTGCGATTTGCCCCTCAGCCCTCACCTTCCTCAACAAACACCAGCCGATTCCCAAACGGGTCCTTGATGCTCATCTCCCGCGCGCCCCAAGGCGTTTCCTCAACCCCTGGCTTGGCATACCGATAATCCTTGCCCACCAATTGCTGCTGATACGCGTCCACCCCCTGGGCCTGAATCCGCACCGCCGCGCCCGGCGACGCATCGCCATGGTGCTCAGTCAAATGCAACACGCATTCACCCAGCGACACTTGCAGGTACAACGGAAAACTCGCTTCAAAACGATGCTGCCAATCCACCTTGAACCCCAAAAAGTCGACGTAGAATTCCAACGCCTTGGCCTCATCGAAAATCCGCAGGATGGGGGTGACTTTTCCTAAGTGCATGGCAATCGCTCCGTTCATAAGAGCGCCCACTATAAAGACGAAAATCCCCGACGCAAATCCCCACTGCGCGCCAGGAAACGCCCCTGCCGCTGACCGTTCGCCTGCCCGTCGCAGTAGCTCAACACTCCGTTGACCCACACCCCATCAATGCCTTCCGCCGCCCGCTGTGGTTGCTTGAAGTCCGCCACATCGCGCACGCGCAAAGGGTCGAACAGCACCAGGTCGGCCCAGTGCCCTTCGCGGATTTCACCGCGCTCGGCCAGGCCAAATCGCGCCGCCGACAAGCCGGTCATCTTGTGCACGGCAGTGTGCAACGGGAACAACCCGACATCCCGGCTGAAATGCCCCAGCACCCGTGGAAACGCACCCCACAAACGCGGGTGCGGGAACGGGTCCTCTGGCAACCCATCCGACCCCACCATCGACAACGGATGCGCGAGAATCCGCCGTACGTCCGCCTCATCCATCCCGTAATACACTGCCCCCGCCGGTTGCAGGCGACGCGCTGCGTCCATCAGCGAAATATCCCACTCAGCGGCAATGTCCTGCAGATCACGCCCCCCCATGTCCGGGTGCGGCGTCGACCAGGTGATGGTGATGCGAAACGCATCGGTCACCTGCTTGAGGTCCAGGGTCGAAGAACTCGCAGCATAGGGATAACAATCACAGCCCACCGGGTGGGTTTTCGCCGCCCGCTCCAGCGATGCCAACAACTGCGGACTACGCCCCCAATTCCCGGCGCCGGCACATTTGAGGTGGGAAATGATCACCGGTGCCTGGGCATGTCGGCCAATCAAAAACGCCTCGTCCATCGCCTCCAGCACCGGCTCGAATTCGCTGCGCAAATGGGTGGTGTACACCGCGCCGAAGGCCGTCAGTTCTTCACTCAGTTGCAGCACCTCATCGGTCTCGGCGTTGAACGCGCTGGCGTAGGCCAGACCTGTGGATAACCCCAGGGCTCCGGCTTCGAGACTTTCTTGCAACTGCACGCGCATGGCGGCGATTTCGTCCGCTGAAGCGCTACGATGCAGGTCTTGCATATGATTGCTGCGCAGTGCCGTGTGACCGATCAATGCGGCAACGTTGACGGCCGGGTGAGCCTGTTCGACCGCCGCTCGATAGTCACTGAAACGCGGATACACAAACGCCGCAGCGCTGCCCAACAAGTTCATCGGGTCCGGCGGATCACTGCGCAACGTCACCGGCGACGCACTGATGCCACAATTGCCGACGATCACCGTGGTCACGCCCTGGCTGAGCTTGGGCAGCATCTGCGGATGGCGGATCACCACCGTGTCATCGTGGGTGTGCACGTCGATAAAACCCGGCGCCAGCACACGGCCCGCAGCTTCGATTTCATGTTCGGCCACAGACGCCGACAAATCACCAATCGCCTCGATGCGCCCGTCACACACCCCCACATCAGCCACATAGCCTGGGGTATTGCTGCCATCGATGATCAATGCCTGGCGAATCAGCGTGTCGTACTTCATATCAGTCTCCAAGCGGCAGGCTGTCAGGGCCGCCGCGATAATCGTCCAGGGCCAGCTTGATCCGGCGCAGGCGTTCCTGGTTGTCGTCCGGCGAGGCCAGTGCCAGCTCCGTGGCGAGCAGGTCGATGGCCAGCAGCATGCCGTAGCGCGCCGCAGTGGGCTTGTAGATAAAACTGGTTTCGGCCGGCTGCAGCGGCAGCAAGACATCCGCCAACTGCGCCAAGGGCGAGTCGGCCAGGGTGATGGCGACGATGCGCGCATCGTAGTTGCGCGCCAGGGTCACCACGTCGAGCAACTCAGGGGTAAGGCCGGTCAGGGAGCACACAATCAGCGCATGCTCCGGCCCCAGCGTCGCCGCCGTGACCCGCATCATCACCGGGTCATGGCAGGCCGCAATCGGATAGCCCAGGCGCACCAGGCGCACCTGCAACTCATCGCTGCACAGGCTCGACGGGCCGCCCATGCCGAACGCATGGATCATCCGCGCCTTGCCCAACAGGCTGACCGCATCGACAAAACTGGCCTGGTTGAATCCGGAGAGATGCTGACGCAACGTCGCCTCGATATCCCCCAGGATCTGCCGATGAAACGCCGACTGTTCCGGCAACCCCGCCGGGTCGAGGAAGCGACTGCCGACGCCGCTGGCCTGGGCCAGTTGCAGGCGCAGGTCACGCAAGTCCCGACACCCCACGCTGCGCGCAAACCGTGACAACGTGGCCGTACTGACCTCGGCCCGTTGCGACAACTCCTCCAGGCTGGCCGACGCGGCAAACCCCACGTCATCCAGCATCAGCTTGGCGATACGCCCTTCGCCGGCGCTGAAGGCGTCCTGGCGAGCGCGGATCTGGTAGAGGATGTCCATGGGCTCTCCGGGTTACAAAATACAGGACAGACCATAAGTCAGACCGAAGGCGACCACCGAAATCAACGTCTCCAACACGGTCCAGGTCTTGAAGGTCTGGATCACCGTCATATTGAAGTATTCCTTGATCAGCCAGAAGCCGCCGTCGTTCACATGGGAAAAGATCACCGAACCTGCGCCGGTGGCCAGCACCAGCAACTCAGGGTGTGGATAACCCAGGCCCAGGGCGACGGGCGCTACCACTCCAGACGCGGTGGTCATGGCCACCGTGGCCGAACCTGTGGCGATACGCATCAGCGCGGCAAACAACCAGCCCATCACCAACGGCGACAGGTGGAAGGCATGGGCCAGGCCGAGAATTTCGTTAGTGACACCGGCGTCCACCAAGATGCGATTCAACCCGCCGCCCGCGCCCACCAGCAAGGTGATGCTCGCGGTCGGCGCCAGGCATTCATTGGTGAACTTGAGGATCGACTCACGGTTGAAGCCCTGTGCAATCCCCAAGGTCCAGAAGCTCACCAGGGTCGCCACCAGCAGCGCGATCACCGAGTTGCCGATAAACAGCAGGAACTGGTTAAAACCGGTGCCCGGCGTAGAGATCACGTTGGCCCAGCCGCCGATCATCATCAGCACCACCGGCAACAGGATGGTGCCCATGGTCAGGGAAAAGCTCGGTAAACGGGTACGCGGTTCGCGCTCGATGAATTGGCGTTCCAGCGGGTTTTCCGCCGGCAGATGAATACGCGGCACGATGAACTTGGCGTAGACCGGGCCGGCGATAATTGCCGTAGGAATACCGATCAGAATCGCATACAGCACGGTCTGCCCCACCGACGCGTTATACGCCAGCACCGCCATCATCGCCGCCGGGTGCGGCGGCACCAACGCATGCACCACCGACAGACCGGCGACCATCGGCAGCCCGACCATCAGGATCGACACGCCGACCCTGCGCGCCACGGTAAAGGCGATCGGCACCAACAACACAAAACCGACCTCGAAAAACAGCGGCAGCCCCACCAGGAAAGCGATGCACACCATCGCCCAATGCGCGTTACGTTCGCCAAACCGGTTGATCAGCGTGCGCGCCACCTGCTCGGCACCGCCGGACTCGGCCATCATCTTGCCGAGCATGGTGCCCAACGCCACCACCAGGGCGATATGCCCCAAGGTTTTGCCGACACCCGCCTCGTAGGAACCCATGATGGTGTCCGCCGGCATCCCGGCCATCAGCGCCAGGCCGATGGACACCAGGGTGATGACGATAAACGGGTTGAGTCGGTAACGTGCAATCAGCACGATCAAAGCAATGATGGCGATGGCAGCGTATGCCAACAGCCCGAAGCCCGGTGATGCGGCCATGCGGTACTCCTCGGAAAGGGTCACGTCGAATTGGTTGTGAAACTCATAAATCATTACCGAGGATTATTTTCAATTTTTATGAAAGTAACTTTCGCCCACAGGTAAGCGCTGTCGCGTTGGGATACGCCCGACAGGCGTGAATGAAAATTCGAGGGGTGTTCTTACATGAAGATCGGAGGATGCCGGAAACTCAAGCGCAGCCGTTGAGTCTTAGAATGCGCAACCCTTCATCATCAGGAAATCGACCATGATTCGCACAGCCTTCGCCGCCAGCGCCCTGCTCCTCGCCCTGTGCGGCACCGCTTCGGCCGCCGACAACCCAGCGCTGAAGAAGTGCATGGACAGCGCCAACACCACCGCCGACATGGTTACGTGCAACGCCAACGAAGCCAAGGTGCAGGACGCACGCCTGAACCGCGCCTACAAGACCGCCCTCGCCGCCCAGGAAGGCCCGCGCAAGCAGCAACTGCAAGACGTGCAGCGCCTGTGGATAAAATACCGTGACGCCAATTGCGCCTTCGCCGGTTCCGCCACCGGCGGCAGCATCGACCGGGTCAACGGTTCCGGCTGCGTACTGGACATGACCCAGACCCGCGCGCAGGAACTCGAAGATCTGGTCGGGCCGTAATCAGTCAGTCGTGGTGAACCCTGGCGCGCTTGAGCAGCTTCTTGCAACGCTCCGACAGATGCAGCACCCGCAGGTGCTTGCCGGCCTTGCTGTAGCGCTCGCGCAAGGTCATCAACGCGGCAATCGCCGAGTAGTCGACAAAGCTCAGGTGACGGCAATCCAGCGTCACCTGGGCCGGGTCGTTGGACGGGTCGAACTGGTTCAAAAACGGCGTGGTCGAGGCGAAGAACAACGTGCCATGCAGGCGATAGAGCTTGCTGCCATCGGCCTCCAGATGCTCATCGGCATATAGCTCGCGCGCTTGCTGCCAGGCGAAATTCAACGCCGCAATCACGATCCCGCACAGCACCGCCGTGGCCAGGTCGGTGAACACCGTGATCACCGTTACCGCCAGAATCACCAGCACATCATTGAGCGGCACCTTGTTGATCACCCGCAAGGAGGCCCAGGCGAAAGTCTGCTGGGACACCACGAACATCACGCCCACCAGCGCCGCCAGCGGAATGCGCTCAATGAACGGCGACAGGAACAGGATGAACAACAGAATCATCACCCCGGCAAACACCCCGGACAAACGCCCGCGCCCGCCGGAGCTGAGGTTGATCACGGTCTGCCCGATCATCGCGCAGCCGCCCATGCCGCCGAACAGGCCGGAGACCATGTTCGCCGCGCCGAGGGCAACGCTCTCGCGGTCGGGGTAGCCGCGGGTCTCGGTGATTTCGTCGGTGAGGTTGAGGGTGAGCAGGGTTTCCAGCAGGCCGACCATGGCCATCAGGAACGCGTAGGGCGCAATAATGCCGAGGGTTTCCACGGTCCACGGTATCTGCGGCAGCGCGAAAGTCGGCAGGCCGCCCGCAATGTGGGCCATGTCGCCAAGGGTGCGGGTGGGCAGACCGAGCAGGTACACCGCCAGCCCCACGCCGAGGATCGCCACCAACGCAGGCGGCACGGCGCGGGTGATGCGCGGCAGCAGGTAGACGATGGCCATGGTCACCAGCACCAGGCCGGTCATCACGTACAGCGGCGTGCCGCTGAGCCAGGTTTCACCGCTTTTGAAATGCTCCAACTGTGCCAGGGCAATGATGATCGCCAGGCCGTTGACGAAGCCCAGCATCACCGGGTGCGGCACCATGCGCACCAGCTTGCCCAGGCGCAGCAGGCCGAAGGCGACCATGATCAGCCCGCCCAGCAACACCGTCGCCAGCAGATACTCCACACCGTGTTGCACCACCAGGGCGACGATCACCACCGCCATCGAGCCGGCCGCACCGGACACCATGCCGGGCCGGCCGCCGAACAATGCGGTGAGGGTGCAGATGATGAAAGCGCCGTAGAGCCCCATCAGCGGGTTGAGGTGAGCCACCAGGGCAAAGGCGATGCATTCAGGCAGCAGCGCAAAAGACGTGGTGAGGCCGGCCAGGGCATCGGCGCGCAGACGGGTGAGGTTCATGAAGTACCAGGGTAATGCGGGGGATAAGGCGGGGAATGGTACGGAATTGAGGGAGATGGAGCTAGTCTCGAAGACCGAGTCGTGCCAATCGGGGGCAAGCCCCCTCCCACACTAGACTGCACTCCATAGTTGGAACTCGGTCAACTGTGGGAGGGGGCTTGCCCCCGATAGCAACACCCTGGGGATCAAGTGAAACTCACACCATTTCGTGGCGAATCCACTCCACCACCGACGTACGCTTCGGCGCCCAACCCAGCAGTTCACGGGCCTGCTTACCGCGCACCCGGCTGTTGGAGCCCAAGCCATAGTTGGCCATTTCATAGCCCCACTCGGCTTCAGCCTCGGCCAATGGCCAATCCTGCGGTTTGCCCAGCTTCAGCGCTTCGGCGATGGCGGTGGTCATGTCGATAAACGCGGCCTCGCCGCTTTCCACGAAGTAGAACGTACCCGGCACGTTCTTGGTCAGCGCCAGCAGGTACAGCGCCACAACGTCCTCAATGTGCACGTTGGACCAGATGTTCTGCCCGGTGCCCACATGGCGTACTACGCCACTCTTGCGTGCCTGCTTGAGCAGACGCGGCAATTGCACGCTGTCGCGCTTCACGCCCAGGCTGTGGCCGTAGATCAAGGTGTTGCAGATCACCGCCGAGTTCACGCCGTCTTTGGCAGCCGCCAGAATCAGATTGTCGATGGCCACACGAGCGGCCTTGTCGACGGTCGGCTCTGGCAGGTTGTCTTCGAAGTAGATGACATCGCTGGCCTTGCCGCCCGATGCATCCCCGACAATGCTCGAACCGCTGGTGTGCAGGAACGCCTTGTTCGAGCCCTTCAAAGCGGCGAGCAGAGTTTCCACGGCAGCACGGTGGTCGCTGCTGGCGGCGTTGATCACCGCGTCGGCCTGTTGCGCTTGCTCGGTCAATACAGCCGCGTCATCCAGGGTGCCGATCACCGGGTTGATGCCCAGTGCGGTCATCTCGGCAGCCTGCTCGGCGCTGCGCACCAGGCCGGTAACGGTGTGGCCGGCCTTGACCAGGCCGGTCGCGATGGAACCGCCGATAAAACCTGCTGCGCCGGTAATGAATACGTTCATGGAAGACTCTCCTGGCTGGGTAAGTGATGGACCCAGTATCAAGGCCTCATCCCTGACGAATAAGCCCCTGGCGCCCAATTCACTCTTGCGCTCAGGTCACGAATCAGCAGGCATACCGCGCCAGCTTGGCCTGGATAAAGTCCAGGAAACACTGGATACGCAACGCCAGCTGCGAGTTGCGGTAGAACACTGCGTGGATCGGCTGGCGATACCCGCTGTTGAACGCCTCCAGCACCGGCACCAGGCGCCCGGCCTCGATATCGTCAATGGTCATGAAGTTCGACAGGCAGCAGATGCCCTGCCCCTCCAGCGCCAACTGGCGCACGGTTTCGCCGCTGGACGCGGCCACGCCGGGCTGGATCAGCCAGCGATCGCCCTCCACATGGCGCAGCGGCCAGTGGTTGAGGGTTTCGGTCTGGGTGAACCCCAACAGCGTGTGATCGGCCAGCTCGGCCACCGTGGTGGGCGTGCCGTATTGCTTGAGGTAGCCGGGGCTGGCGAGGATATGCAGCGGCGTACAGCCAAGAGATCGCGCGTGCAGGGTCGAGTCAGCCAGGGCGCCGATGCGAATGGCGATATCGGTGCTCTGTTCCAGCAGGTCGATGATCACGTCATCGCTGTTCAACTCCAACTGGATATCCGGGTAGAGGCTACGAAACTCGGCGATGTACGGCACGATCCCATGCAGCATGAACGGCACGGCAGCGTTGACGCGCAGGCGCCCCGCCGGTTTCTGCTGGCGTGATGACAGGCGCTCTTCCAGCTCTTCCATCTGCGCCAGGATCACCTTGGCCTGCTCGAAGAAGTACTTGCCCTCTTCGGTCAGGTCCATGCGCCGCGTGGTGCGGTTGATCAGCGTGGTGTCGAGCTTGGCTTCCAGGCGCGACAAGGTGCGGCTGACAGCCGAGGGCGTCTGCCCGACTTGCTCGGCGGCGGCGGAAATCGAACCACATTCAATCACGCTGACGAAGATCTGCAGCTCATCGGACCGGGCTTTCACAGGCGCTCCTCGTTATCGGTTCAGCGCAGCTTACACCGAGAATTTGAACACCTGCGCCAGATGCTGCTCGTAGCGCGCCACGTCAGCTTCGATGGCCGGGCGTTTCATCACGTCCACGCACAGGAACGTGGGCAGGCCGGTCATGCCGAGGAACTCGTTGGCCTTGTGGAACGGGAAATACACCGCGTCCACGCCCTTGGCTTCGAAGAAGTCGGTCGGGTCGTCGAAGGCTTGCTGCGGCGCGTTCCAGGTCAGCGAGAGCATGTACTGTTTGCCGTGGATCAGGCCGCCGCTGCCGTATTTCTGTGAGGCATCGGAGCGGGTGCGGCCGTCGCTGGCGTACAGGCTGCCGTGGCCTTCGGTGAAGACTTCGTCGATGTACTTCTTGACGATCCACGGTGCACCCATCCACCAGCCGGGCATCTGGTAGATGATCACATCGGCCCAGAGGAATTTGCCGACTTCTTCGGCCACGTCGTAGCCTTCGTCGATGTGGGTGACCTTGACGTCGATGCCAGCACGATCCAACGCCGCCACAGCGGTGTCATGCAGGGTAGTGTTGTAGCGGCCATCGGAGTGAGCGAACTTTTTGCCGCCGTTGAGCAAGAGGACTTTTTTCATGGGGTATCCAGAGGGGTTAACAATGTCTGCCGGCAGGCTATCGACATTGCCCCCTCGGAATAAGCAGCGGTGAGGCAAAATACATTTGACCAAAAAGCACGAATCACCTGCGCATTGTTAACCACTGATCAGCAGATGGGCGCCCAGCAATGCCATGCCGATGAAAAATACGCGCTTGAACAACACCGCACTGATGCGCTGACGCACTACCTGACCCAACCACATGCCCAATAGCGCCGGCACCAGCGCCAGCAACGACGCGTTGATTTCACCGCCACCGAGCGTGCCGCGCCAGGCCAGCCCTGCGGCCAATGCCAGGGTGGAAACAGTGAACGACAGCCCCAGCGCCTGCACCAACTGATCACGGTTCAGGCCCAGGGCTTGCAGATAGGGCACGGCGGGAATCACGAACACACCGGTCGCCGAGGTGATGATGCCGGTGATCACCCCGCACACGGGGCCCAGCCAACGTTCAGTCGCAGGATTTACGTTGAACGTCGGCAGGAACAAACCGCTCAGCGCATACACCAGCAACGCCCCGCCCAACGCATGGCCCACCCAGCTTCCCCCGCTCATGCCCAGCCACAACGTGCCCAGCCCAGTGCCCAGGAAGATCAGCAGCAGCATCGGCCACAAGCGCCTGAGCAACGCACTCAAATGACCACCGGACGCCAGTTGCCACAGGTTGGTGATCGTCGAAGGGATGATCAGCAACGCCGCAGCCTGCGTCGGCAGCATAGCCAGGCCGAGCAAGCCCATGGAGACTGTCGGCAAGCCCAGGCCAATCACACCCTTGACGGTGCCGGCGAGCATGAAGGTGCCGATCACCAGCAGTGTCAGGGCGGGGCCGATATTTTGGTAGAACGCGAGGAAGGTATTCATGGAGTGATTGTGCGGTTTTTCGATGAGGTCGAAAATTCGCCATATACTGAGGCAGACTCTTGTTTTTACAGAGGCTGGTGCCATGCACTTTGACCTGATAGACCTGCGCCTTTACCTGCACATCTTCGACACCGGCAACATCACCGCCGGGGCGGCCCGCAGCCATTTGTCCCTGGCTGCCGCCAGTGCGCGTATCCGGGCAATGGAGGCTTCGCTGGGTATCGCGTTTCTTGAACGTGGCCGCCGTGGCGTTACCCCTACACCCGCCGGCAAAGCCCTGGCCCGCCATGCCAGACTACTGCTGCAACAGGCCGAGCACCTGCAACAGGACCTTGCCGAATACGCCAACGGCATCAAGGGCCAGGTGCGCCTGCTGTGCAACACCACGGCCCTCAGCGAATACCTGCCGGAGTTACTGGCAGACTTTTTGCGCGAACACCCCAACCTCGACATCGACCTGCAGGAACTGCCGAGCCTGCGCATCACCCAGGCCTTGCGCCAGGGCACGGCGGACCTCGGGATCATTTCCGACGCGGTAGACACCCACGGCCTGCAGACCCTGCCGTTTCGCGATGACCCGCTGGTGCTGATCACACCGCAGGATCATCCGTTCACCGCAGGGAGCTTTATCGATAGCCTGCAATACGACTTTGTGGGCCTCACCGCCCACAGCGCGTTGACGGTTTACCTCGAAGAACAGGCATTGCACGCAGGTTTCCGTCTGCAAACACGCATCCGCGCCGAGGGGTTTGATGGGGTGATCCGCATGGTCGCCCGCGGCGCCGGCCTGGGTATCGTGCCCCAGGCGGCACTGGAGCGCTGGCCACTGGAACCCACCTTCAAGGCCCACCCCCTGCAAGAGGAGTGGGCCTGTCGGAAACTGCTGTTATGTGCGCGCTCGTTCGAACAGCTGCCCGGTTATGCCAAGGCCTTGTTCGACGCCTTGGCCCTGCCCTTGCGGAAAAACCCGTAATACACCGCCGACAGAATCAACAGGAACGGCACACCAAACACCAGCGTCATCTTGAACGCCTCGGTGAAATACGTGGTGATCATCACCGCGCCCATCAGCACTAGGCCCAGCAAGGTGCTGTAGGGAAAAAAGCGCAGTTGGAACGACAGCTTCGGCCCGCCGTGGCACTGGCGGTAGCGACGGAAGAACAGGTGCGTAAGGAAGATCATGAACCAGGTGAAGATCGCGCCGAACATCGAGATTGCCATCATCAAGGTGAACGAACTTTCCGGGTACACCACGTTGAGCAACGTCGCCAGGGCGATGCCCGAACTGGACAGCAGCAACGCGTTCAGCGGGATGCCGCTCTTGCTCAAGGTGCCCATGGACTTGGGCGCGAAGCCGGCACGGGACAGGCTGAACATCATGCGGGTGGTGATGTAGAGCTGGCTGTTCATGGCCGAGAGCGCCGCGATCAGGATCACGAAGTTCATTACCCCGGTAGCGCCGGGAATGCCGATGGTCTGCATCACCGTGACGAACGGGCTCTGGGTCTGCCCGGCCTGGTTCCACGGCACGATGGCCAGCATCAGCGCCAGGGTCAGCAGGTAAAACACCACCAGGCGCACGATGGTCGCACGGAAGGCTTTCTTCACCGCCTGCTCCGGGTCGGCGGCTTCACCGGCGGCCACGGCGATCATCTCCACACTCAGGTAGCTGAAGATCGACACGATCACCGCGATCCACATGCCGCTCAGGCCATGGGGGAAAAACCCCTCGTGGGCCGTGTAGTTCTGCACGCCGTACTCCGGGTTGCCGGAACCGAACACTACGTACACCGCAAGGATGATGAAGCCGACGATGGCGCTGATCTTGATCGTCGAGAACCAGTATTCGAAGTTGCCGAAGGTCTTCACGCTGATGGCGTTGAGCAGGATCAGCACGCTGGAAAACGACACGATCCACACCCATTCCGGCACGTTGGCGAACCAGTACTTCATGTACATCGCCACCGCCGTGACCTCGGCGCCCACCGCCAGCACGATCGCCGCCCAGTAGGCGTAGCGCACCAGGAAGCCGGCCAGCGGGCTGATATAGAACTCGGCATAGGCGCCGAACGAGCCGGAGGTGGAATGCGCCACCGTCATCTCCGCCAGGCAGCCCATCAACAGCAAGGTGATCAACGCGCCGATGGCGTAGCTCACCAGCACACTGGGCCCGGCATACCCAATGGCATAAGCACTGCCCATGAACAGCCCGGTGCCAATGGCGCCGCCGATGGCGATCATGCTCATCTGGCCGGAAGTGAGCTGGCGCCGCAGGCCCAGTTCGCGGTGGGTGATCTCGGCAAAGCCGGTGTCTGGCGTAGTCACGTGGTGTGCCCCTTTATTATTGTGATTGCACTATTGAACTGTTGTCACAGATTCCCTGTGGGAGGGGGCTTGCCCCCGATAGCGGTGGATCAGTCAACGCTGTATTGGCTGGCACACTGCAATCGGGGGCAAGCCCCCTCCCACATTTTTATCTGCGTTGTGGTCAGGTGACGCTGTTGCGGACTTTGAACTGCGGTTGGTCCCAGGTGTGGTTGTCGAGGATTTCACCCAGGATTTCCACAGCGTCAAACACCTCGGTAAAGCTTGTGTACAACGGCGTGAATCCAAAGCGCATGATGCGCGGTTCGCGGTAGTCACCGATCACGCCACGGGCGATCAAGGCCTGGATCACGGCATAGCCTTCGGGGTGTTCAAAGCTCACATGACTGCCACGCCGGGCGTGTTCACGCGGGGTGATCAGCACCAGTTCATGAGCAGCGCAACGTGCTTCGACCAATGCGATAAACAGATCGGTCAACGCCAGGGACTTGCTGCGCAAACTCGCCATATCGGTCTGGGCGAAAATCTCCAGCCCACATTCCACCATGGCCAGCGAGGTGATCGGCTGGGTGCCGCACAGGTAACGCGCGATGCCGGCACTCGGTGCGTACGTCGACTCCATGGCGAACTGCCGGGTGTGGCCGAACCAGCCCGACAATGGCTGTCGCACCACATCCACCAGCGCCGGGTTGACCCACACAAACGCCTGGGCGCCCGGGCCGCCGTTGAGGTACTTGTAGGTGCAGCCAATCGCATAGTCGGCACCGGCCCGATGCAGGTCGATGGGCACCGCGCCTGCCGAGTGCGCCAGGTCCCAGAGGCTCAGCGCGCCGCACTCATGGCTCAGGGCGGTCAGCGCCTGCATGTCGTACATGTAGCCGGTCTTGTAGTTGACGTGGGTGAGCATCACCACCGCCACGTCCTGGTCGATGGCCTCGGGCAATTCGTCCGGGCTGTTCACCAGGCGCAGGGAATAACCCTGTTGCAGCAGCTCGGCCAAGCCCTCGGCGATGTACAGGTCGGTGGGAAAGTTGCTCGCCTCGCTGACGATCACCTTGCGGTGCGGCTGGCGTTGACGCTGCACGGTCAACGCAGCGCTGAGCACCTTGAACAGGTTGATGGACGTGGTATCGGTGATCACCACTTCGCCGTCGCCCGCGCCGATCAGCGGCGCCAGGCGGTTGCCCAGGCGCTGGGACAGGTCCGCCCAGCCAGCACTGTTCCAACTGCGGATCAGGCCATTGCCCCACTCTTCGGCAATCACCGCCTGAGCCCGTGCCAATGCCTTCACCGGGCGGGCGCCGAGGGAATTGCCGTCGAGGTAGATCACCTCCTCTGGCAACGCAAACTGGCGGCGCAATGGCGCCAGCGGGTCCTGTTCGTCGAGGGCTTGGCAGTGGCTTCGAGTGGTCATGGATAGTCCTGGCTTTTATAGGTAAGGATGGACCAAATAATGAACGAACTTTTAGAGAATTTTCGTGCAAAGTGGCGGGCAACAGGCTAATTAAGCTGTAGGAAATTCGAATTTAACCCCCAAACACGCGGATTTATTCTAACCATGATTCTCGACGCCACCGACCTGCGCCTCCTGCATTTCCTGCAACAGGATGGCCGCATCAGCAACCAGGAATTGGCCGAAAAAGTCGCGCTGTCACCGTCCGCGTGCCTGCGCCGTCTGCGCCTGCTGGAGAGCGAGGGCATCATCAGCGGTTACCGTGCGGTGTTGAATGCGGAGCAGTTGGGGATCGAGCTGGAGGCCATCGTGCACCTGTCGTTGCGTCAGGATGTGGAGGATTGGCACGAGACGTTCATCAAGAAGGTGCAAGGTTGGCCGGAGGTCGCCAGCGCCTACGTGATCACCGGCGCCAGCAACTATGTGCTGCGGGTGCAGGCGCGCAACCTCAAGCACTTTTCAGACTTTATCGTGAACCACCTGAACCGCACGGCGGGGGTGATGGATATCCGCTCGGAGATTGTGTTGCAGAAGATCAAGGATCGGGATGAGGTGCTGGACTTGGTGGTACGCAAATAACCGCAACACCATCGGTCAAATGTGGGAGGGGGCTTGCCCCCGATGAGGGAGTGTCAGTGGCTGAACTGTTCAATGACACACCGCTATCGGGGGCAAGCCCCCTCCCACATTTTTGAATCGCGTTTAATCTTCCAGAGCGCGGACTCGCTGCATGCGTTTCTGCTCCACCGGCGCCTCCGCCACCTGCAGCTCAAAGTCAAAATCGATCTGCGCAAACCGCCCTTCCACGCCAAACTCCTGCGCCAGTTGCGGGTCGTCGCTGAAGCGAATCTCGGCGATCAACTCATCCCGTGTCGCATAGGCAAAGTCATCATGCAGGTACGGGTCATCCGACAGGTTGATCTGCGTGGTCAGGTGCCGATGCCCCGGCGCCGAAATAAAGAAGTGGATATGCGCCGGCCGCTGCCCGTGGCGCCCGAGCTGATCCAGCAGTTGCTGGGTCGGCCCGGTCGGTGGGCAACCGTAGCCCGACGGCACGATACTGCGGAACCGGTAGTTGCCTTGGGCATCGGTCTCGATGCGTCGGCGCAGGTTGAACTCCGATTGCGTCGGATCGAACCACGAGTAAGTCCCCCCCGTGTTGGCCTGCCACACGTCCACAATCGCCCCGGCCAACGGTTTGCCGTTGGTGTCGCGCACCTGCCCGCGCATGAACAGCGGCACCGCGTCGTCCTTGCCATCGTCCAGCCGCGCCTCGACCTTTGACAGCGGCGCCCCGGCCACATACAACGGCCCTTCAATGGTGCGCGGCGTGCCGCCGGATTTGCCGGCTTCCTCATCGGCGGCGTCCATCAGCAAGTCCAGGTAATGCTCCAGGCCCAGCCCGGCGGCGAGCAATCCGGCTTCCTGGTGCTTGCCCAGTTCGTTGAGGTAGTTGACCGCCTTCCAGAACTCTTCCGGGGTCACTTCCAGGTCTTCGATGATGTTCACAGTGTCGCGCAGGATCCGGTAGATCAGCGCCTTGGTCCGCGGGTTACCAGCGTCGTTGAGGTTGCCGCTGGCTTCTTCGAGAAACTGTTGGGCATGGGCAGTCTGGGACAGTCGGATGGACATGGTGCATTCCTCATCTTGTAGTTATTCGTTTGGAAGCCGGCCTAGCGGTCGTCTTCATGGATCGACGACGGGTGCCGGCACAGGGCGTTCACTTCGATGGCCATATAGGGGAACAACGGCAGTTGCATCAGCAGGTCATGCAGTGCCTGCACGCTGTCGACATCGAACACGCTGTAGTTGGCGTAGTGCCCGGCGATGCGCCACAGGTGGCGCCATTTGCCTTCCTGTTGCAGGCGCTGCGCCAGGGCCTTTTCATCGGCCTTGAGGCTGGCAGCGCGCTCGGGGTTCATGTCGAGCGGCAGGTTCACGGTCATTTTTACGTGGAACAACATGGCAGGCGCCTCTTAGTGTTTGTCACGACGGAAGAACGCCAGGCGCTCTTCATCGATGGCCAGGCCCAAGCCCGGTGCGGTGGAGATATGCAGCTGGAAATCGCGGTACACCGGCGGCTCGGTGAGGATGTCTTCGGTGAGCAGCAACGGGCCGAACAGTTCGGTGTCCCACGCCAGTTTGTTCAGCGTAAGAAAGGCATGGGCCGACGCCAGGGTGCCAATGCCGCCTTCGAGCATGGTGCCGCCGTACAGGCCGATCCCCGCCGCTTCGGCAATCGCGGCAGTACGCAACACCGCACGCGGGCCGCCGTTCTTGGCGATCTTGAGGGCGAACACCGACGCAGCGCCTTCTCGGGCCAGGTTGAACGCATCCTCGACGCACTCGATGGACTCATCCGCCATGATCGGCGCCGGGCTCGACAGGTTGAGCCGCGCCATGCCGCTGCGGTTATTGCGCGAGATGGGCTGTTCGATCAGGTCGATGCCATTGTCGCCAAGCACCTTGCACGCCCGCAGTGCCACCGCTTCGTCCCAGGCCTGGTTGACGTCGACGCGCACGCTGGCGCGGTCGCCCAGGGCCTGTTTGATCGCGATCACGTGGGCCAGGTCGTGGCTGACTTCACCGGCGCCGATCTTCAATTTGAAGAGGCGGTGGCGGCGCAGGTCGAGCATCTTTTCGGCCTCGGCAATGTCCTTTTCGGTGTTGCCGCTGGCCAGGGTCCAGGCCACCGGTAGCGCGTCGCGCACACGCCCGCCGAGCAGCTCGCTGACCGGTAGGCCCAGGCGTTTGCCGAGGGCGTCGAGCAAGGCGCTTTCGATACCGGACTTGGCAAAGGTGTTGCCACGAATGCTGCGCTCCAGGCGCAACATGGCGGCGTTGATGTTGCTGGCGTCCTGGCCGATCAGCAGCGGCGCGAAGTGCCGGTCGATGTTGACCTTGATGCTGTCGGGGCTTTCATTGCCGTAGCTCAGGCCGCCAATGGTGGTGGCTTCGCCGATGCCTTCGATGCCGTCGGCGCAGCGCAGGCGGATGATCACCAGGGTCTGGTTTTGCATGGTGTGCATCGCCAGCTTGTGCGGGCGGATGGTGGGGAGGTCGACGATGATCGTCTCGATCGACTCGATGGCGCAAATCGGCATGGCAATACCCGTTGGGTTCTTTATTGGTTTTAGCCGATTCTGTGCCGTATTTTTCAAGGCTTCCAATATAGAATGGGTCTCACACAATACCCTCAAGGTATGAAAGGAGCCGTCATGGAACTGCGTCACCTGCGCTACTTCCAGGTGCTGGGGGAAACCCTCAACTTCACCCGCGCCGCCGAACGCCTGCACATCGCCCAGCCGCCATTGAGCCGGCAGATCCAGCAATTGGAGGATGAGCTGGGCGTCATTTTGCTTGAGCGTGGCCGACCGCTGCGACTGACCGAGGCCGGGCGTTTTTTCTATGAACACGCCAACGTGCTGCTGGAGCAATTGAACAAGGTCTGTGACAACACCCGGCGCATCGGCCAGGGCGAGAAGACGTGGCTGGGCATCGGTTTTGCGCCGTCGACCCTGTACGGCGTGCTGCCTGAATTGATCCGCCGGCTGCGTACCCATGAGGCGTTGGAGCTGGAACTGGGGCTGTCGGAGATGACCACCTTGCAGCAGGTCGAAGCGCTCAAGGCCGGGCGCATTGATGTGGGGTTCGGGCGGATTCGCATCGATGACCCGGCCATTGTCCAACGCGTGCTGGTGGAGGACCGGCTGGTCGCCGTCCTGCCCGCCGGCCACCCGTTGCTTGATGCGCCCGCCACCCTCGCCCAACTGGCTGCCGAGCCCTTTGTGCTCTACCCCGGCAACCCACGCCCCAGCTATGCCGACCATGTGATCGCGCTGTTCGACGCCCACGGCCTGAGCCTCAAGGTGGCGCAGTGGACCAACGAATTGCAGACCGCCATCGGCCTGGTCGGCGCCGGCATGGGCGTGACGCTGGTGCCGGCCTCGGTGCAAGTGCTGCACCGCGCAGACATCGGCTACACACCGGTGGTGGAGGCCACTGCGACGTCGCCGATCATTCTCAGCCGACGGGTAAATGACCAGTCGCCGGGTCTCAGTCATTGCCTGCAACTGGTGGAAGAGTTGATCTAGCCACGCAGGCGCCGCGCATCGTTGCGCTGCAAGGTCTGGCTCGGCGACTCATCGAACAGCTTGCGATACTCCGCCGAGAACCGCCCCAGGTGAGTAAAGCCCCAGCCCAGGGCGATTTCGGAAATGGTGCGGGTAGAGCCGTGCTCGAGGATTTCCTGGCGTACCGCGCACAGGCGGTGCTTCTTCAAATAGGCCATCGGCGACAGGGCAAAATATTTGCGAAAGGCATCGAACAACTTGAACCGCGACACCCCCGCAGCAGCTTCCAGGTCTTCCAGGTGCACGGCGTCCCGAGCGTTGTCATGGATGTACTGCCGCGCACGGATCAGGTAATGCGGCAGCTTCACGCCGAGGACATCGCGCAGTTCTTCGGAGTAGTTGTTCGGCTGGGCCAGGATCAGGCCCTTGATCAGCGAGCTTTCCAGGTCGCGGGTAAAAGCGGCCTGCTCGTATAACTCGCTTCCATGCTCAAGCTCGGCGATGAAGTAGCGCGCCATGCGCCACCAGGACGCTGAAGCCCCGTCCACGGCGTCCATCACCGACTCAAAGCGCAGCGGCGCCTCAATCGGCCGTTGCAGCAAACCTTCCAGTGACTCACTCATCGCCGCCCGCGTGATCACCACCTGCAACTTGCGACAATCGCCGGAAATCGCCAGCACCTGATGCTCGTTGGGCGAGATGATCACACCCTGGTCGCGGTTGGAGACCAGGCGCTCACCGTTCTTGCTCAACTCCTGCTCGCCCACCAACGGCAGGCTCAAGCTGTAGCTGCTGAAGTGCTCGGCGTCTTCGATGTCGATGGTCACGTCGGTGCCGTATTCGATCACGCCCAGGGTGGTGGCGCGGGACTTGAACACGTTGGCGCTGTGATGAAAGCGCAGGCGCTCCGGCGTATTGGTGGCCAGGCGGTGGGGCCCGCAAATGCCCGACATCCAGCTGCGGGCACCTTCCAGGTCGAAGCGTTGAATCGTTTGGCTGCTCATCAGGGTGCACCCACGGCGGTTAGGCTGTTGCGCGCTCTGGCGGCGCGTCGTTGTTGTTCGACAGCAAATAATGCGCCACGCCGGCGCAATGGCCAGCGGGTGGATAGCAATAGTCGACTAAGTGGATAAACCACCGGTTTTTCCGGCCATTGCCCTGCAAGACAGTAGCGCATCCCGTCACCTTCCTGCACCGGGTTGGGTATTTGCTGCCCAATTATCCGGCGCAGGTTCCCCCACTAAGCGGATAGCCCGCACCCTGCACCACTGCCTCTAATAAACCACCGATTAGCCCCTATCAAAAAGGTGCCTCCCATGAGTGGTGCAAGAAGCGTCGAGCAGTGGAAAACGTTTATCGAAGGTTGCCTGGACTTTCGCCCGGTGGATGAAGTGTTCCGCATCGCCCGCGACATGTTCACCGAGCCGGAACTGTTCGATCTGGAGATGGAACTGATCTTCGAAAAGAACTGGATCTACGCCTGCCACGAAAGCGAACTGGCCAACAACCACGACTTCGTGACGATGCGCGCCGGGCGCCAGCCGATGATCATCACTCGCGATGGCGAAGGCCGCCTCAATGCGCTGATCAACGCCTGCCAGCACCGCGGCACCACGCTGACGCGGGTCGGCAAGGGCAACCAATCCACGTTCACCTGCCCGTTTCATGCCTGGTGCTACAAGAGCGATGGCCGGCTGGTGAAGGTCAAGGCACCGGGGGAATACCCGGAGGGTTTCGACAAAGCCACACGCGGCCTGAAAAAGGCGCGCATCGAGAGCTACAAGGGTTTCGTGTTTATCAGCCTGGACGTAAATGGCAGCGACAGCCTGGAGGACTTCCTCGGCGATGCCAAAGTGTTCTTCGACATGATGGTTGCGCAGTCCGCCACCGGTGAGCTGGAAGTACTGCCGGGCAAATCCGCCTACACCTACGACGGCAACTGGAAGCTGCAGAACGAAAACGGCCTGGACGGTTATCACGTCAGCACCGTGCACTACAACTACGTGGCCACGGTGCAGCACCGGCAACAGGTGAACACCGAGAACGGCACCGGCGCCGGCAGCACCCTGGACTACAGCAAGCTCGGCGCCGGTGACGCCAACACCGATGACGGCTGGTTCGCCTTCAACAACGGCCACAGTGTGCTGTTCAGCGACATGCCCAACCCCAGCGTGCGCTCCGGCTACGCCACCATCATGCCGCGTCTGGTGCAGGAGCACGGCCAGCAAAAGGCCGAGTGGATGATGCATCGCCTGCGCAACCTGAATATCTACCCGAGCCTGTTCTTCCTCGACCAGATCAGCTCGCAGCTGCGCATCATCCGCCCGGTGGCGTGGAACAAGACCGAGATCATCAGCCAGTGCCTGGGGGTGAAGGGCGAGTCCGACGCCGACCGCGAAAACCGCATTCGCCAGTTCGAGGACTTCTTCAACGTGTCCGGCATGGGCACGCCGGATGACCTGGTGGAGTTCCGCGAAGCCCAGCGCGGGTTCCAGGGCCGGCTTGAACGCTGGAGCGATATCTCACGCGGCAGCCACCGCTGGGAAACCGGCCCCACGCCCAACAGCGAAGCCATCGGCATTCAACCGGCCATGACCGGCACCGAGTTCACCCATGAAGGCCTCTACGTGAACCAGCACCGCAACTGGCAGCAGTTCCTGCTCAAGGGCCTGGACAATCAAGCGCTGAAACTGCGGGAGGTGAACTGATGAATGCCCCATTGCAGTACCGGATCGAGCAGTTCTTCTACCGCAAGTCCGAGTTGTGCGACGCCCAGGACTGGGACGCCTATGTGCAGCTGTTCGACCCGCAGAGTGAGTTCCACCTGCCGCAATGGGACTCGGAGCACGTCTACACCCGCGACCCCAAGCGCGAGATGTCGTTGATCTATTACGCCAACCGCTCGGGCCTGGAGGACCGCGTGTTCCGCCTGCGCACCGGCAAGGCGGCGTCGGCCACACCGATGCCGCGCACGCTGCATTTGATCAACAACGTGCGCATCGCCGAACAGGCGGATGGCACGCTGGAGGTGAAGTTGAACTGGCACACGCTGTTCTATCGCCTGGCCACTTCAGAGCAGTTTTACGGCCACGCCACCTACACCCTGAAACCTGAAGGCGACAGCTGGTTGATCACCCGCAAGCATGCGTTGCTGCTCAACGACACCATCAACTCGGTGCTGGATTTCTATCACCTTTGACAGCCGACTGTGACTTGTAGTGAGCGGGCTTGCCCCGCGCTGGGCTGCGCAGCGGCCCCAAAAGCTTGGGAGCGCTGCGCACTCCAGCGCGGGGCAAGCCCGCTCACTACAGTTATAAAATCCATGGAGAACGGTGGATGAATCACAAAGTAGCCTTCAGTTTTGCCGACGGCAAGACCCTGTTCTTCCCCGTCGGAGCCAATGAAATCCTGCTGGATGCCGCGTTGCGCAACGGCATCAAGATCCCGCTGGATTGCCGCGAAGGCGTGTGCGGCACCTGCCAGGGCCGTTGCGAGTCCGGCGACTACAGCCAGGATTATGTCGACGAAGAAGCGCTGTCCAGCCTCGACCTGCAACAGCGCAAGATGCTCAGTTGTCAGACGCGGGTGAAGTCCGACGCGACATTCTATTTCGACTTTGATTCGAGCTTGTGCAATGCGCCGGGGCCGGTTCAGGTCAAGGGCACCGTGAGCGCGGTTGAGCAAGTGTCGGCCAGCACGGCGATCCTGCAGGTGCAGTTGGAGCAGGCGCTGGACTTTTTGCCCGGCCAATATGCACGCTTGGCGGTGCCCGGCACAGACAGTTGGCGCTCGTACTCCTTCGCCAACCTGCCAGGCAATCAACTGCAATTCCTGGTGCGCCTGCTGCCCGATGGGGTGATGAGCAACTACCTGCGCGAGCGCTGCCAGGTCGGCGATGAACTGATGATGGAAGCGCCACTCGGCGCCTTCTACCTGCGCCATGTCACCAAACCCTTGGTGCTGGTGGCGGGCGGCACCGGATTATCAGCCCTGCTGGGCATGCTCGATGAACTGGCCGTCAACGGCTGCGACCAGCCCGTGCACCTGTACTACGGCGTGCGTGGCGCAGAAGACTTGTGTGAAGCGGCGCGCATCCAGGCCTACGCCGCGAAAATCCCGGGCTTTCGCTACACCGAAGTGCTCAGCGCGCCCTCGGACGAATGGCCCGGCAAACGCGGCTACCTCACCGCGCATTTCGACCTGGCCGAATTGCGGGACAGATCGGCGGATATGTACCTGTGCGGCCCCCCTCCAATGGTCGAATCCGTCCAACAATGGCTGGCGGATCAGGCACTTGATGGCGTTCAGTTGTATTACGAAAAGTTCACGCAGAGTAATATCTGACCCTCAGCACTTCTGAGGGGTAGATGCGGCGTGCACTCCACCCTGAGAAAAACAAGTAGAAGGGAATGTTAATGGCGGATGACATGGTTAACCCGGTGGGCCTCAAGCGTGGCCTGAAGAACCGGCACATTCAGCTGATCGCCTTGGGAGGGGCGATCGGCACGGGGTTGTTCCTCGGCTCGGCCGGGGTACTCAAGTCGGCGGGGCCGTCGATGATCCTCGGCTACGCGATTGCCGGTTTTATCGCGTTCCTGATCATGCGCCAGCTCGGCGAGATGATCGTCGAAGAGCCGGTGGCCGGTTCCTTCAGCCATTTTGCGCATAAATACTGGGGCGGCTACGCAGGCTTCCTGGCCGGCTGGAACTACTGGGTACTCTACGTACTGGTGGGCATGGCCGAACTGACGGCGGTGGGCAAGTACATCCAGTTCTGGTGGCCGGAGATCCCGACCTGGGTCAGCGCGCTGGTGTTCTTCGTGGCGGTGAACCTGATCAACACCCTCAACGTGAAGTTCTTCGGTGAAGCCGAGTTCTGGTTCGCGATCATCAAGGTGGTGGCGATTGTCGGCATGATCGTGCTCGGCTGCTACCTGCTGTTCAGCGGCACCGGCGGCCCGCAAGCCACGGTCAGCAACCTGTGGAGCCACGGCGGGTTCTTCCCCAATGGCGGCATGGGGCTGTTGATGTCCATGGCGTTCATCATGTTCTCGTTCGGTGGCCTGGAACTGGTCGGCATCACTGCCGCCGAAGCCAGCGAGCCGCGCAAAGTGATCCCGAAAGCGATCAACCAGGTGGTGTACCGCATCCTGATTTTCTACGTCGGCGCGCTGACCGTGCTGTTGTCGCTCTACCCATGGGACCAACTGCTGCAGACCCTTGGCGCGTCGGGCGACGCCTACAGCGGCAGCCCATTCGTGCAGATCTTCTCGCTGATCGGTAACGACACCGCCGCCCACATCCTCAACTTCGTGGTGCTGACCGCGGCGCTGTCGGTGTACAACAGCGGCGTGTACTGCAACAGCCGCATGCTGTTCGGCCTGGCCGAGCAAGGCGACGCACCCAAATCGCTGATGAAGTTGAACAAGCAAGGCGTGCCGATCCGCGCCCTGGCGATTTCGGCCCTGGTGACGATGTTGTGCGTGGTGGTCAACTACGTCGCACCGAAGAGCGCCCTGGAGCTGCTGTTTGCGCTGGTGGTTGCCTCGCTGATGATCAACTGGGCGCTGATCAGCATCACCCACATCAAGTTCCGCAAGGCCATGGGCGAACAAGGCCTGACGCCGTCGTTCAAGACCTTCTGGTTCCCGTTCAGCAACTACCTGTGCCTGGCGTTCATGGTGATGATCATCAGCGTGATGCTGGCGATTCCGGGCATCAGCGAGTCGGTGTATGCGATGCCGGTGTGGGTGGGGATTATCTACATTGCCTATCGGCTGCGGGTTCGCAGGAGCCACGCGGTAGTCAACGCGCAGTGATGCCTGTGGGAGGGGGCTTGCCCCCTCCCACATTTTGTTTACAGCGTGGAGCGTACTCGCCACAACTCGGGGAACAGCACGGTGTCGAGCATCTTGCGCAAATACCCCACACCCTCCGTGCCACCCGTGCCCGGCTGGAAGCCGATGATCCGCTCTACCGTCGTCACATGGCGGAAGCGCCACTGGCGGAACGAATCCTCCAGGTCGATAAACTTCTCGGCCAATTGATACAGGTCCCAATAACGGTTCGGGTCGCGATACACCTCGCGCCACGCCGCCTCCACCGACTCATCGTGAACCGTCGCCGCCGTCGGGTCGCGCTCGGCACGTTTCGGATCAATCGCCAGGCCCGCCTTGATCATCAGGTTGATCGCTTCGTCATACAGCGACGGCGTGGCAATCGCCACTTTCAACTCGTTCAACAGCTCAGGCCGGTGGGCATGGGGCCGCAACAACGCCGCGCTTTTATTGCCGAGGATAAATTCGATCTCACGGTACTGGAACGACTGGAACCCCGACGACTGGCCCAGGAACGGGCGGATCGCCTTGTACTCTGACGGCGTCATCGTGGCCAGCACCGCCCAGGCGTGCACCAGTTGATCGAAGATCCGCGACACCCGCGCCAGCATCTTGAACGCCGGTGGCAGCTCGCCCAGGCGCACGTGTTCACGGGCGGCCTTGAGCTCGTGGAGCATCAGTTTCATCCACAGCTCGGAGGTCTGGTGCTGGATGATGAAGAGCATTTCGTTGTGGTCCGGCGACAGCGGGTGCTGGGCGCTGAGGACTTTGCCCAGGTCCAGGTAATCGCCGTAGCTCATGGACTCGGAAAAATTCAGTTCGGCGTTATGCCATTCTTCCGGAGGTTGGTAATCGGCAGAGAAGGGACATTGGCTCATCGCGTGGGCTCCTTGAGCGGGCGGAGAATGGCGCGGACAGGGCTCGCGTCGAGGTTGGCAAAACGCAGCGGCAGGGCGATCAATTCATAGTCGCCCTCGGGGACGTCATCGAGCACGATGCCTTCAAGAATCGCCATGCCATGGCGCGCCACGGCGTTGTGGGAATCCATGGTCTTGGACTGCTGTGGGTCCAGGGATGGCGTGTCGATACCGATCAAGCGCACTCCCAGGCTGGCGAGCAACTCGATGGTCTGTGGGGCGATGGCGGTGAAGTTCGAATCCCATTCGGTAAGCGGCGCTTGTGGATAAGTACGCAGCAACACACGCTCGGGCACGTTATCCACACGGCCCTCCAACTGATGCGGCTGCACCAGCGCGCCGCTGTCCAGGCAATGCAGCACGCGGCACGGCCCCATATACACATCCAACGACACCTCACCAATGGCCGCGCCGTCCGCGCTGTAATGCAGCGGCGCATCCACATGGGCGCCGGTGTGCGGCGACAAGGTGATGCGCCCGACATTCACCGGACATTCCGGGCCAAACTGCCATACGCGCTCTTCCTGGAACGGCGTATCCCCCGGCCAGGTCGGGGTCGCCGTACTCAAGGGCGGGCTGATATCCCACCACGTTTTTATTGGGTTCATTTGCAGGCTCTCGGCGGTTACTGGGGTGAATGATACGAGGGCCGGCCGCGAATTTTCTTGCGAATTCTGGCGTGAAGGGGGAAATCTTTCGCACTTATTGCGAGGAAATAGCGGATTGGTGATGGGTTATATCAAATAAACACCGCTGCGCTTCTGGGCATCCCGATGTCGAGTTCAGACCACTGACGCAACGCCCCAGGCCTTAGTGTGGATCCTTCCATTCCCTGCCTCGGAGGCATCATGTCCAAGCCCATCACCGTACTGCGCGACACCCACCCCCTGCCGGTCCTGGACGCCTGCAAATGGGAAAAGCTCGAAGGCGACCCGCACACCGTCAACCTCAACGCCTACACCAGCGAAGACGGCAGCAAGATCATGGGCACCTGGATCTGCACACCGGGCAAGTGGTACGTGGATTACGTGAAGTGGGAATACTGCCATTTCCAGGAAGGCTACTGCATCATCACGCCAGAAGGCATGGAGCCGATTCACTTGCGCGCTGGGGATATCTTTGTGGTGGAACCAGGGATGAAGGGGACGTGGGAAGTGGTCGAGACGGTGCGTAAGTATTTTGTGTTTGCTTGAACTGGCAATCCGCTGATTTCAAGAACAGAAAACCGCCTGTAACGGCGGTTTTTTGTGCGTTTCAGCGGCTCTTGCCAGCCAAGGGGCCTGTCGGCTCCATGTCTTTACCATGCTCAATAGCTACGCTGAAAAACCTTTTTTGATTGGCAGACGTTGGGCCGCCAAGCTTCTTGGCTTCGGCGCAAAACGTCTCGACCCATTGCGTGTCTGATTTCTGGTTTGTCGCTTTCATTAACCCAAGCCTCTGTGAGCCTTGTACATGCGCCCAATACTAGGTGCGCTCAACTGAAATCACAAGGCGGTGCTTTTCGTCATAGGTGAAGCCAAGTCGCTTATACGTCTGTACGACGTCTGGTCGTGGCTCCTGAATTTCGATTCGAGAGCACCCGATGACACGCGCGTATGCGTCGATGGCGCCGAGGGCAAGCGCAGCGATCAAGCCTTTCAAGGGATGTTCGCTATCTGAGTTACCTTCGAGAAGCACAATCTTGATCGTGACTTTACTGTCACGAGGCGTTGCGTAACAGAGGCCACATAGTTGCTCATCGTGCCAGATCGACAAATCAAACCCTTTAGCGTCCAAGGCCCTCCAGGCCGGAACATCCTCCCAGGGAAATTGGGCGTCACCTCCCCAGAGGTAAAACGCCTCTATGGCCCGACCATCAATCACATCGAAGCGTACTTTCGCAGCGTCGAGCCACTGATGGCCCAATGCAGTCCACTGCTCGATGAATGAAGCCAGTGCCGCCTTTCTCGATTGAGATTGAAAGACCAGGTACTTGAGGGAGTTCGAGTATCGACGTGCCATTACGATCAGATTCTTACGAGTAGAGTGGAAAGATCAGAAAGCCGCGTTAACAACGAAAGGGCGCAAACCGTAGCAAGATCGGGTGTAGCCTTGGGCCAACGATGAATTCAAGATTTTTCAGGCGTATTCGTCACGAGCAATGGAGCCCTCCCCATGACGGCTGAATTCGACAGGCAAAAAATCGTCATCTTCACCGGCTCTGGCATCAGTGCCGAAAGTGGCCTGGACACGTTCAACGACGAAACCGGACTGTGGATGGACCATCGCGTCGAAGACGTCGCTACGCCCGAGGCATGGCATAGACACCCCGCGGACGTGCTCGCGTTCTATAACGCGTTGCGGCACAAGGCGTGGGCTGCGCAGCCCAATGCGGCGCACCGCGCCCTAGCGGAGTTGGAGCAGCAGTTTGATGTAGTGGTGATCACGCAAAACGTCGACGACCTGCACGAACGGGCAGGGTCCACGTGTGTTCTGCATCTGCATGGTCAAATCAACCTGGCGCAAAGTACGGTCGACGAGCAACTGATTTACAAGATCGACGATAAGCCGATCTTGCTCGGCGACACCTGTGAAAAAGGCAGCCAATTACGCCCGTATATCGTCTGGTATGGCGAAAATGTGCCAAATATCGAGAAGGCGCTGCAGCACTTTAAAAACGCAGAGAAAGTGCTGGCCGTGGGCACATCACTGACCACTCAACCGGCCGCAGGCTTGGTTACGAAAGCCAGGCACTCTGCCGAAAAGGTCCTGATTGGACTGGCTGTTTCGCGTAAGCCCTACGGCTACGAATTCATGCGAGGAAAGGCATCAAGCCTGGTGCCTTATGTGGTGGGATGCTGGCTGAAAGGCCAAAAGGCTCGTTAACCGCAAAAACCCGGGGGCCCACTGAAGGCAGGCTCCCGGAAACGCCCCTACTTGGGCTTGCGATAGCTGTTGATGATCGCCGAAAAGTCCTTGCCCCCTTCCCCGCGCTGGCTCATCGATTGATACAACTGTTGGGCCACGGCGCCCAGGATCACGGGTTGCTTCGCCTGACGTGCCGCTTCGGTAGCCAGGCCCAAATCCTTGAGCATCAGGTCCGCACCAAACCCACCGGTGTAGCCACGCGACGACGGCGCCGTTTCGATCACGCCCGGCCATGGGTTGTAGGTGTCGGAACTCCAGCAACGCCCGGTCGAGCTGTTGATGATCCCCGCCAACACCTGAGTATCGATGCCCAACGCGTCGCCCAATGCCATGGCTTCGCTGACGCCAACCATGCTGATCCCCAACAACAGGTTATTGCAGATCTTAGCGATCTGTCCGGTGCCCACCTCACCGCAGTGCACGATGTTGCGGCCCATCTGCGCCAGCACCGGTTGCAGGGTAGCGAACAGTTCCGGGGTGGCGCCGACCATGAAAGTCAGCGTCCCAGCAGCGGCGCCACCGGTGCCGCCGGAGACTGGGGCGTCGGCTACGGTTACGCCTTGCCTGGCCGCCGCAGCCGCTACGTCGCGGATGGTTTGCGGGTCGATGGTGCTGCAATCCACCGCCGGTACGCCTTTGCCGATGCCGGCGAGTACACCGTCTTCATTCAGCCACACGCTGCGCACATGGGCGGCGGCGGGCAGCATGGTGATCACCAGCTCAGCGTCTTTCGCCGCATCGCGTGGTGAATCGCTGATGGTGCCGCCCAACTCGGCCAATTCCTTGAGTACCACCTGGTTCAAGTCGAACAGGTTCAGCGCGTGACCTGCCTTGATCAGGTTTCGGGCCATGGGGGCCCCCATGTTGCCCAAGCCGATAAATGCAATCTTCATGGTTGTCTCCCGGAATCAGCGCAGGTTGATGGTGGTGTTGACGCCATCGTTGACCGTGTCGTCATCGAACCAGCGGCTGGTGACGGTCTTGGTCTGGGTGTAGAACTGCACCACTTGCTTACCGTACGGGCCGAGGTCGCCGAGCTTGGAGCCCCGGGAGCCGGTGAAGCTGAAGAACGGCACCGGCACCGGAATCGGGATGTTGATGCCGACCTGGCCTACATCGATTTCGCTCTGGAATTTACGCGCCGCCGCGCCGCTCTGGGTGAACAGGCCAGTGCCGTTGCCGAACGGGTTGGCGTTGACCAGGGCGATGGCTTGGTCGAGGGTGTCGACTTCCAGCACCACCAGCACCGGGCCGAAGATTTCCTCGGTGTAGATACGCATATCAGTGGTCACGCCCGAGAACAGGGTTGGGCCGACAAAATTGCCTTGCTCGAAGCCCGGCACCTTGATGTCGCGGCCGTCCAGCTCCAGCTTGGCGCCTTCTTTCACGCCGCTTTCGATCAACTCCAGGATGCGTGCCTTGGCGCGCCTGGAAATCACCGGGCCGACATCGGTGCCGGCCTCGCTGCCCGCGTTGACCTTGAGTTTCTGCGCCAGCGCCTTCAGATCCGGCAGCCATTGCTTGGACGCACCCACCAGCACCACCACCGAGGTAGCCATGCAACGCTGACCCGCCGCGCCGAAACCGGCACCGACCAGGGCATTGAGGGTGTGCTCACGGTTGGCATCCGGCAGCACCACCGCATGGTTCTTGGCGCCCATCATCGACTGCACGCGCTTGCCATGTTTGCCAGCCAGGTCGTACACATGGGTGCCCACTGCCGTCGAACCGACGAAGGACACGGCCTTGATGTCCTTGTGGGTGCACAGCGCATCCACGACATCCTTGCCACCGTGCACCACGTTGAGCACGCCAGCCGGCACACCGGCTTCCAGCGCCAGCTCCACCAGCAGCATGGTCGACAGCGGGTCCTGCTCGGACGGCTTGAGGACGAAGGTATTCCCACAGGCGATGGCCATCGGGAACATCCACAGCGGAATCATCGCCGGGAAGTTGAACGGGGTAATGCCGGCGCACACACCGATCGGTTGGCGCAATGTGTAGGTGTCGACGCCACCGGCGACGTTCTCGGCGAATTCGCCCATTTGCAGGGTGCCGATGGAACAGGCGTGCTCCACCACTTCCAGGCCACGGAAAATATCGCCTTCGGCATCGGCAATGGTCTTGCCCTGCTCATTGCTGAGCACCACGGCAATGCGCTTGGAATGTTCGCGGATCAAGGCCTGCAGCTTGAGCATGATGCGCATGCGCGCGCCGATCGGCGTCAGCTTCCAGGTCTGGAAAGCTTGATGAGCGGCGTCGATGGCGGCGTTGACTTCATCGGCGGTGGCGAACGGGACTTTGGCCAGCACCTCTTGGGTGGCGGGGTTGACGATGTCTTGCCAATGGGTGGTCTTGGACTCGACCCATTCACCATTGATCAGCAACTTGACCTGTTGCACGGAAATATCGGCGGATGCGTTCATGTGGTCTCCAATCTTATATTTATACAGAGACAAGGCGCGTAACCGCCTTGGGAAATGAGGCGTTCGGACTGTTTTTGGAGTATAGATGTGCAAATCTCTAATAAGAACGCACATAAAAGCCGGACCAATATGCAAAAAAACATCACGTCGCTGGGCTCCCTGAACTGGGATGACCTGAAGTTTTTCCTCGAAGTGGCTCGCACCCGCAAGGCCAGCGTGGCCGCCAAGCGCCTGGCGGTTGACTACACCACCGTGTCGCGGCGCATCAGTTCACTGGAAGTGTCCCTCGGCACCCTGCTGTTCGAAAAATCCCGGACCAACGGCTTCGTCCTCACCAGCGAAGGCCAGCGTTTACTCGGCTATGCCGAGTCCATCGAAAGCACCCTGCACATGGCTTGCGAACAAGTCTCCGGCTCCGGCGTGGCGCTGTCCGGGCATGTGCGCATGGGCTGCACCGAAGGGTTCGGCAGCTTCTTCGTCACCCCGCAACTGAGCCACTTCGTCGACACCTACCCGGCCATCTCGGTCGACATCCTGCCCCTGCCCCACTTCATCAGCCTGTCCAAGCGCGAAGCCGACATCGTCATCGCACTGGAACGGCCGGAACATGGGCCGTATGTGTGCTGCAAATTGTGCGACTACAAATTGCAGCTGTACGCGACCCAGGAATACCTGGACCAACACCCGCCCATCCGCAAACCTGCGGATTTGGCCGAGCATCCGTTTATCAGCTATGTGGATGATCTGGCGTTCAGCTCGGAGCTGCTGTACCTGGCCAACGTGGTGCCCGGCGCCAGCGCCAGTTTGCGCAGTACCAGCGTGATTGCGCAGTACGTGGCGGCGCAGCAGGGGCGGTCGATGGCGATACTGCCGTGCTTTTTGGCGGCGCAGGATCCGCGGTTGTTGCCGGTGTTGGGGGAGCAGATTTCCATCACTCGCCAGTTCTGGATGTACTGCCGGGAGGATTTGCGCAAGTTGAAGCGGATTACGTTGTTGTGGGATTACATCAGGGAAGTGACGGAGCAGAATCAGGGGTTGTTGATGGGGGAGACAAGGGAGATCAGGTTCGCGGATTAAAGGGCCATCAACGATGATTCGCTTTAATTTGCAGGACGTTTCCTAGAGAATCTCTGGCCTATTGCGCCGCAAGATTTGACTGTCTAGCCTCCTCGGGTCGCTGCAAAACAGCGATTGGGTTTAGCGACCCGAGAAACGTAGGCTCAATCTCCGCAACTCCTTTGGCTGGCATTTTTGCCTGCCTTATCGTGTTATGGCGGCTGTGCGCGGGAGACCTTCGGGGTCTACCGGGTTCCCTAGGTTACCGGTTCGCTAACCCGCGTACAGCTGCCACCTCTCCATGTTTAGCGACGTGCCGTGGCGGTTTCTACTTATTAACCTAAGGAAAAACCATGTCCAAAATCGTCCCCGACCCACCGCTCTCCTCCCTCACCACCCTCGGCGTCGTCACCTTCGGCGACTACGGTGAAAACGAAAAACCCCTGTTCCGCGTCAATTCCGGCATGCCGATCGAGGAAGCCTTGGAACACGCCTCCACCCTGCTGTTCTACTCCAAGAAACTCGCGATGGAAGCCGCCATGGATGTACGCGGCGAGCAATACGCATGGGCTGCGCATTATCTGTGTGAGATGGGCAAGGCCGTGGTCGATGACCTGACGCAGGCGATGACGCCAAGCCGTTAAGCGAACGCAGCTCAAATGTGGGAGGGGGCTTGCCCCCGATGGCGGAGCGGCAGTTGACATCTAATCGACTGCTCTACCGCTATCGGGGGCAAGCCCCCTCCCACATTTTGATTGCATTTCAGGTTGGGACAGGGCGAAACCTATCAGTCCGCAATCACCACAATCGACACCCGCCGATTTTCCGTGCGCCCTGCCGCCGTATCGTTGGAGGCCACCGGCTCGCTGCTGCCCAGCCCGCGCAGCTGGATGTTCTCTTCCTTCATGCCCACACCGGTCAGCACCGTCGCCACGCTTTTCGCCCGGCGCAGGGACAGTTGCTGGTTGTAGGTTTCCTTGCCCGATGCATCGGTGTGGCCGTCGACGCGCACGCGTTCGATGCCCACGCCCAGCAGGGCCTTGCCGATGCGTTGGACGATGTCGGTGCTGGGTTGGTTGAGCGTCTCGACGTCGCTGCCAAACAGCACTTTACCGGACAGGCCGAAGGCCCAGCCTTCGTCGGTCAGTTCGAAGCCTTGTTGCTTGAGGACCGCGACTTGTGCCGGGGTGAGGCCTTTGGGTGGGGCGGTCTGGCAGCCGCCGAGGGCGAGCAGTGACACCAGCAGGGTGATAAACATGAAGCGCGCGGTCGTGAACAAAGGGTCAACTCCTGTGTTGAACGTTGACGACGGGGCTCTCCGACTCCGCCGTTTGCTGGCCGCCCGAGGACAAGCGCTTGGCCTGGTACATCGCCGCATCGGCGGCATTGAGCAAGGTGCCAGGTGTGGCGCCATGATCGGGGTAGATAGCGATACCGATACTGAGTGAGGTCAATACCTGGGTGTTGCCGGGCACCGGAATCGGC
This sequence comes from Pseudomonas sp. FBCC-B1565, assembly GCF_059133265.1. Lineage (NCBI taxonomy): Bacteria > Pseudomonadati > Pseudomonadota > Gammaproteobacteria > Pseudomonadales > Pseudomonadaceae > Pseudomonas > Pseudomonas sp. FBCC-B1565. Next base: position 1,033,887 of record NZ_CP101438.1, on the reverse strand, counting down.
AGGTCCATGCTGGCGATGATTTTGTCGGCGATGCGCTCGGCGTCTTCCACCTTGTGCAACGGCGCCAGCAGGATGGCGAACTCATCACCGCCCAGGCGCGCGACCAGGTCATCCTCACGCAATTGCGCACGCACGCGCTCGGCCACGGCCACGAGCACGGCATCACCGGCGGCGTGGCCAAAGCTGTCGTTGATCTCTTTGAAGCGGTCGCTGTCGAGGTAGAGCACCGCCAGTTGTTCCTTGGCCTTGGCCGCACTGCGCAGGGCACGGATCAGACGCCCTTCGAAGAACGCGCGGTTGGGCAGGCCGGTGAGGCTGTCGTGGTTGGCCTGGTGGGCGAGGGATTCGTTTTCGCTTTGCAGGTGGTTTTGCCAGGCTTCCATCTCGCCGAGCAAGGCATTGAAGTCGCTGCCCAGGCTGTCGAGCTCGGCGATTTTTGCCGGGGGTACGCGGCGGTCGAAGTCGCGCTCGCTACGGGCGGCGTGGGCCACGGCGGCGAGACTTTGCAGTGGGCCGGTGATACCACGCAACAGGCGTCGCGCCAGGTGCAGGGCAATCCACGCGCTGAGCGCGGTGCAGATGAGGATCCCGGCCAGGCCGCTGAGCAGGAAGCGCAAGAGGCTACCGCCGTGACCGGTGAGGTGAGTGCTGCCGATGGCTCGGCCTTGGTGGAGGATAGGCTGGCTGATGGGTTGTTCGAGCAGGGTGTGCGCCAGTTCCAGTTCAACTCGCGAGAGCATGCCGGTATCCGGACGTATCCACTGCGCCAGCAACTTGCCATTGGCGTCGAAGACTTCGGCCTGGGCCACTTCTTCGGTGGAGGCGATCAGGCTGAGGGCTTCGGTGGCTGCCGCGCTGTCGTTGAACACCACCGCCGCTTCGACGGTGTAGTTGATGGAGCGCGCGATCAGGTGCAGGTTGTGTTCGGCGTACACCCGCAACGCCAATACACCCAGCAGGGTCAGCGAGACGCTCGCCAGCGTCACGGCCACCAGCGCCAGGATCAGGTGCCCTCGGCCAATGACCGAGCGCAACGTCGGTCGCACGTTATCGGCCTTCATGGCGCAGGCGCTCGGCGACGGGACAACTGCAGCACGCTGGGGTGAATGCGCACACCGCTGCGGGCGACGGAGTCGAGGTTGACCTCGAAGGACACTTGCTCATCACTCACCCGCAGGCAGAACAGGCTGCCCACGGTGCACTGGTCGCCGCCTTCGCTGATGCTGAGCACCGGGTGACCGATCAGCGAAGTGAACAACTGGCTACGCTCATCGGCACTCAGCTTGCCGATGTACACCGCATCGCACGCATTGACGATATCGGGATGGTTGGCCAGCAGGCGCTGCACCACCACCGGACGACCGGTGGCCTGGGTGGTGCCTTTGATCAGGTCGTCGGTGTATTGGGTGGGGCCGACGATGCACAGGCGCAATTGCGCAGGCTCGACCGGCCAGCGCGCATAACTGAGGATACCGAGTACCACTTGGGTGACCGACTGGGCGCGCTGGGCGGCGAGGCCTGCGGGGTCGGGCGCCTGGGCGAAGGTGTGTGGCGCGAGCACACACAGCACCGCCACCAGCAGCAGGCGTCTCCAGCTCAAACTGCGCTCTGTGGGCGAGACAGCCACGTTCATGCAGCGATTCTCTCAGGTGTTTTTTAGATGATGCCGCAACGATAGCACAGCGGCGCAAAAACCCCGCGAAGAGTAGGCCTTCGCGGGGGCCGCTATTTTTCCAGAAAAATCAGTCGACTGAATCAGAAAAATGGCATGACCTGTCAGTCAGTTTTTTCCGGTTCGTGGCCTAATTCCAGCATCAACCCACTCAAGCGCTTGACCTTGCGCCTGACCGCCTCTTCAAACACGCCGCCTCGGGGCTCGATCAGGCTGAACCAGCGCTTGGCCCGCGTGATGCCGGTATAGATCAATTCTTTGGTGAGCACCGGGTTCAACGCATCCGGCAGGATCAATGCGGTGTGGGTGAACTCGGAGCCCTGGGATTTGTGCACGGTCATGGCGTACACGGTTTCCACATCGTTCAGACGGCTAGGCAGCACAAATCGCACACCGCCCTGGCCGTCGTTGCGTGGGAAGGCAACGCGCAACACCTGGGGGCCGCCGTCGCTTTCGGGCAGTTTCAGCGCGATGCCGATATCGCCGTTCATCAGGCCCAGACCGTAGTCGTTGCGGGTCATGAGTACCGGGCGGCCTTCGTACCACTGCTCGTCGCCTTCGATCAAACGCACCTTGCGCAGGGCGGCAGTGATGCGCAGGTTCAGGCCTTCCACGCCCCAGGGGCCTTTGCGGACCGCGCAGAGCAGTTGGAATGCATCAAAGGCGTGCAGCAGTTGTTGCGCCCAGTGGGTCCAGGCGTCGCTTTCGCGCGGGGTATCAAGTGAAGGGCGGGCGCTTTGCAGCAGGTTCAGGTAATAGCGATAACCGTGGGCACCATCACCCTGCCCGTCCAGCACCAGGCGCTCCAGGGCGTGGTCGTGCTCGCCCTTGAGGCTGATGCAGAACAGATCACTGTGACTGCGCGCCGCCAGCAGCTTGCGCGCCTCTTCGGCATTTTGCTGGTTGACCCAACGCGCCAGTTGGCCGATGCCACTGCCCTCGCCGAAACGCCGTGAGAAACGCAGCATCACCACTTGCTGGGCCAACGGGTGGCTGGCGTCGAGGTCCTCCTGCAGGCCGCTGGCACTGAGGTCTTCGCCACTGACAGCTTGCAGCCATTGGCGGGTCTCGGCGCTGTAGAAGCCAGCTTCGGCATCGCGGCACAAGTCACCGAGGACGGCGCCCGCCTCTACTGACGCGAGTTGGTCCTTGTCGCCCAGCAGCACCAGGCGTGCATGAGGCGGCAAAGCATCGAGCAGGTTGGCCATCATTTCCAGGTCGATCATCGAGGCTTCGTCCACCACCAGCACATCCAAAGGCAGCGGGTTACCGATGTGGTGGCGGAAGTGCCGCGTGCCCGGGCGGCTGCCCAGCAGGCGGTGGACGGTGGTGACCTGGGTCGGGATTTTTTCCTTCACGTTGTCCGGCACTTTCAGCGACAGCACTTGCTGACTGATGGACTCGGTGAGGCGTGCGGCAGCCTTACCGGTGGGCGCGGCCAGGCGAATACGCAACGGGCTGCCAGCCTCAACGGCCGGCGCTTGCAGCAACGCGAGCAGGCGCACCACGGTGGTGGTCTTGCCGGTGCCGGGGCCACCGGTGACGATGCTGAATGCACCGCGAGTGGCCAGGGCGCAGGCGAGTTTTTGCCAGTCGATCACGCCGTCCGGCGGCGCCTGGTCGAACAAACTGTTCAGGCGCTGCGGCAAATCGGCGGCGACGTTTTCCTGTTTGGCGAGCCGCAGGCGTAAGGCCGAGTCGATGCGCCGCTCGTAGCTCCAGTAGCGGCGCAGGTACAGGCGTTTGCCGGAGAGGACCAGCGGGCGACTTTGGGCGGACTCGCTGCCATCGACGGCAAGCGCGACCAGGTGGCTGGCAGCCAGCGCGTGGCACCAGTGCGCGCCGTCGAGGCCGTCGAGCAACTGCGACGGCAGCAGCATGGCGCCGGTTTGCAAGTCGCCTTCAGGCGGCAACGACAGGGCGAAGTCCGGCGCCTTGAGGGTCTCGAACAGGTCGAGGCAGACGTGACCATGACCCAATTGATGGCTGGTCAGCGCGGCGGCCAGCAGCACCAGCGGGTCAGCCTGTGGGTCAAGTTCTTGCAGGAAGCCGACGAAGGCTTTGTCCAGGGCACGCAACCAGCCGCGATCCACCCAACGCTCCAGCAATTGCACCAGGTCGGCGGCGTGGCTGAGGGGCGTCAGCGCCTCCAGCGGTAACGGCGACAGGCTCATAACAGCACTCCTTGTTCCCAGGCGGGCTCAACCTTGGGCGGGATAGGCTTGCCCTGGAACAGCAGGTCCAGGCTTTCGATCAGTTCCCGCGGCGGTCGAGTGAAATACGCACCTTGGCTCGCCGACTGCGTGCCACGCAGGAAAATGTACAGCGCACCACCGACATGGCGGTCGTAGTCGTAGTCCGGCAGGCGCGCCTTGAGTTGGCGGTGCAGGGCCAGCAGGTAAAGGACGTATTGCAGGTCGTACCGATGCTCAAGGATCGACTGTTCCATGGCGTCCGGTGTGTAGGCGGAATCGTCGGAGCCGAGCCAATTGGATTTGTAATCGGCCACGTAATAGCGGCCGCCGTGTTCGAAGGTCAAATCGATAAAGCCCTTGAACATACCGTTGAGCAACACCGGTTCGGCGGCAACGCGGGAGACGCCGTTGTGGGTGTATTGGCATACAAGTTTGTCGAGGGCGAGTACGTCGACTTTGTGGCTGGCGAACCAGAACTCCATCTCGATCTGGTACTGCTGCAACCCGCTGAGGGAAACGTGACCGTTTTCCACCGGCAATGGCGTTTGCAGCAGGTGGCCGAGCCAACTGCTCAGGGTGATGATCCAGCCTTCCCAGTTGCGCCGATTGCAGCGGGCGCCCACGGCCTTTTCGATGGCCTCGGGTGTGACGTTGAAGCCCTCCTCCCCGGCCCACTCCAGCAGACCGTGGAGGAAGGTCCCGGGGTTGGGACCGCGTGGAAAACGGTGAATGTCGCCGCCAGATGCCGCCACTTCGCGGGGTGCGTCGGGGTCGAGGCGTTCGTCATCGAACAACTTCTGGGCCTGCGGGTTCTCCGGCGCTTCGAGCGTGGCAGCGCTCATGCTGTCGCCGATGCGCAAGGCGCTGTAGGAGGCAATCCACCAGTTTTCCGCCGCCTTGCGCTTGGGCAGCAGGGGCGCACGCAGCGTGGCTTGGTTGCGCGGTGGGTGGAAGACGATGTCTTGCGCTTCGGGTACTTGGGCGTAGTTGATTGCCGTGCAATCCTCTTGAAGGTCCAAGAGCCAGCGCGCCAAACCGGCGGACTCTCCCAGCGATGCTCCTGCGCCAAGCAAATAGCCCAGTGCCGACAGGTGCAGCACGGAGCTATTGCTGTTGCCGCGCTTGAGGTCGGCGATGCCCAGCCAGCACGCATGTTTGGCTCGGGTCAGGGCCACGTAGAACAGGCGCAGGTCTTCGGCGAGGCGCTCGTTATCGGCCTGGGCGATCAACTCAGGCGTTGGGCGCAGGCTCACCTGGGATTTGCCGTGTTCATCGTGGTAGTGCAGCGGCAAGCGGCTACCGTCCACCGGTTTGGCCGAGCAGATGAACGGCAGGAAAACCAGGTCGTATTCCAGGCCTTTGGATTTGTGGATGGTCACGACCTTGACCAGTTGCTCATCACTTTCCAGGCGCAGAATCTGTTCTTCACCCGCCTGGCCCGAGAGCGCCAGGTGTTCGGCCAGATGGCGGATCAGCGCCTGTTCGCCGTCCAGTTCCGATGCAGCCTGTTGCAGCAGTTCGCTGAGGTGCAGCAGGTTGGTCAGCACACGCTCACCGTCACTGCGCGCGATCAGGGTTTGCGGCAGTTTGAAGTCGTGCAGCAGGCGCCGCAGCATCGGCAGCACGCCTTGGGTGCGCCAGATTACGCGGTAGCCACGGAACTGCATGACGCGGCTTTCCCACGCGAGTTCGTCCTGGTTCAGACGCTCCAGTTCCGGCAAAGACAGGTTCAGGGTGACGCAGGCCAACGCGGCACGCAGCGGGCGCTCCACGTCCGGTTCGGCGCAGGCCTTGAGCCAGGCCAGCAGGTCGTGGGCTTCCTGGGCGGCGAAGACCGAATCTTTGTCGGACAGGTAAACACTGCGCACACCTCGGGCGGCCAGTTCGGCGCGCACCGCCTGGGCTTCCTTGCCGTCGCGCACCAGGATGGCAATGTTTGACGGCAGCACGCCTTTGAAGCTCGCGTCCGGTTGCAGGAAACCGGCAGTGCCTTGTTGCCCACCGTTGAGCAATTCAACAATGTGCGTGGCACAGGCTGCCGCCAATTGCTGACGATACAGCACGTTGGAAATCGGCTGATCGGTGGGCAAGTGCCAGAGGTTCAACGCCGGCAACGTGTGCCCATCGACCTGCAAGTGCTCCTTGCGGCCTTGGGACAGCACCGAATGGAACGGCACGGGGTTTTCGCCATCCGGCTCGCGGAACAGGAACGCACCCCGGCCCGTTTCCGCACGCTGGAACACATGGTTCACCGCCTCGACCATCGCATGGCTGGAGCGGAAGTTGGTACCCAGGGTGTGATGGCGGCCGGTGGTGGACTGGCGGGCGCGCAGGTAGGTGTAGATGTCGGCGCCACGGAAAGCGTAGATCGCCTGCTTGGGGTCGCCGATCAGGAACAGGCCGCTGTCGAGGTGGTTTTCTTCGATGCGGTAGATGCTGTCGAAGATGCTGTATTGCACCGGGTCGGTGTCCTGGAATTCGTCGATCAGGGCCACCGGGAATTGCTCGCGGATCACACTCGCCAGACGTTCGCCGCCGTCGGCTTGCAGGGCGGCGTTGAGGCGGATGAGCATGTCGTCGAAGCCCATTTCGGCGCGTCGACGCTTTTCCTCTTCGAAGCGTTTGCCAACCCAACCCGCCGCGTGCTGCAGCACGGCGGCGTCGGGCGTCGGCAAGGCATCCAGGGCAGCCTTGAGGCCGGCCATGGCATCGATACCGGGATGCCGCGGCGGCTCGCCCTTCCAGGCTTCGGCCATGCCGTCGGGTGTCAGGCGAGTGAAGCCGGTACCGATATCGAGTTGTTCGAGGGTGTCGTCAGCAGCCCAGGCGCTGATCTTCTCGAACCAGGGTTCGAAGTAGCGGGCTTGCATCTTGCGACCATCGACGGCTTTGGCCGCCACGGCTTGCAGGCAGATATCACGTAGCTCGGCGGCCCATTGCTGCCACGGCGCCTTCAGTTGTACCAGCGCTTCACGGCGTTCTTGCAGGCAGGCGTTGATCAGCTCGGCGGGCTCGCGGGTCTCATCGGCGGGCCGTTCGCTGCCGAACAGCGCACGTACCCGAGGCATCAACGCGGCGGGCCCGCCCCAGTTGTTGCGCACCCAGTTGAGCGCATCGTCGTGCATCGGGTAGCAGAACAGCCGCCAGTAGTCGCGCAGCACTTCACCAAGCAGGTCGCTGTGGTCGGTTTCCAGGGTCTGGGTGAACAGGCTGCCACTGTCGAAGGCGTGCTCGCGCAGCATGCGCTGGCACCAACTGTGGATGGTCGAAACGGCGGCTTCGTCCATCCATTGCGCAGCGATGTCCAGGCGGTTGCCGCAGGCGGGCCATTGTTCGAGCGGGTATTCATCGCGTAGATCGGCGATCAGAGCGTCGGGCTGTTCAATTTCTTCGCGGAAGAAGCGTGCTGCTTCAGCCAGGCGGATGCGGATGCGTTCGCGCAGCTCTTTGGTGGCAGCATCGGTGAAGGTCACTACCAGGATTTGCGGCGGCAGCAGTTCGCGGTCAAAGCCTGATTCATCGCCACCGTGGCCGAGGACCAGGCGCAGGTAGAGGGCGGAGATGGTAAAGGTCTTGCCGGTGCCGGCGCTGGCTTCAATCAGCTGGCTGCCGTTGAGCGGGAAGGCCAGGGCCAAGGGTTTGCTGTTCATGCGCTGGCCTCATCGCCGGTGAGTGATCGCCAGGGGGCGTTGAGCAGGGGGCGATACAGGGTTTCGCACCATCCTTCGAATTCTTCGCTGGCGATGAGTGTGGCGTAGTCGGGGAATTGCCGGGTGAGCGCTGGGGTTTCGCGGCGCTCGCCTTCGTTATTGAGCCCGTCACCTTCATAGGCTTTACTCGCAGCCGCTTCGGCCTTGGCTGGATCGGTTTGGCCGAGCCACGCAAACGCGGTTTTGACGGCAAGGGGTAGCGGTTTGCTCATCCCTGTATGCCAGGCCAGCAGTAGGTTGCCGAGGATTTCCTGGGCATGGGCTCGATCCAGCGGTGGCAGCAGCAAGGTGTCGTCGCTGGCCACCAAGGCGGTGCTTAGCGGCAGGCCGCAGGCGCAGGCCACTACGTGATTGACCCAGGGCCGAATCAGGCGATGCCACTTGCGGGTCTTGATCGAACCGATGCTGTTGGGGATGGTGGTGACGCTCAGCAACCCGCCATCACTGCGTCGATGCAGCCCGCTGATCCAGCCTTCCAACTGAATGCCGCGATGCTCAAAACTGATCGGCTCGGCGCCGGGGTGCGGGGTGGGCCAGAGGGCCAATAATTGTTGGTAGCGTTGCAGCAGGCCAGGCAAGGGTTCGATCAGTTCGTTGCGCAGGCACTCGCCGAAACCCACCATCGGCAACAGGCCACTGCCTTGTAGGCGCAAAGCCTGGGCGTTCAGGGCCTGGTCGAAGTGATCGGGCTCGGTGAGTGCTGCGCTAAGCAGACTGTCGCTCAGGCTGTAGCGTTGCAGTGCGTCGAGCACGAAGGGTTCTTCGTCAGCCAGCGGTACTTCGGCGGCCTCGAAGAACACTTTCAGCCGTTGGCTGAAGAAGTGTTTGACCGGGTTACGCAGGAAGTCCTGAAGCTGGCCGAGGTTCAGGGGCTCGTCCTGTTGATGAGGTGCCAGGACGGGTTCTGTTGCGGTGGCATCGGCTGCCTCGTGGAGCAACTGCCATTCGCGGGCATAGCTGAACAGCACATCGCCCTCATGGAAGTAGCGAGCGCTGAATGGTTGCAGTGGGTGCTCTTGAGTCATGGCATCGATCAGCGGCTCGTCACTGTCAGCGGAGTGCCAGCCACTGGCCAGATGGTCACGCAGTTGGCCGATCAACACCGAGGCCGGGCGATCACTGTTGTCGCGAATGCTGCGGCCAACCCAGCTGATATAGAGCTGGTCACGGGCTGAAAGCAGCGCTTCGAGCAGCAGGTAGCGGTCGTCTTCGCGGCGTGAACGATCACCGGGGCGGTAGTCACTGCCCATCAGGTCGAAGTCCAGCGGTGGTTGCGCGCGCGGGTAATCGCCGTCGTTCATACCGAGCAGGCACACCAGCTTGAAGGGAATTGCACGCATGGGCATCAGTGTGCAGAAATTGACAGCCCCGGCGAGGAAGCGTTGGGACAGGCGCCCTTGATCCAAACCCGCCAACCAGGCTTCACGGACTACGGTGAGGGGTAAGTCATCGTACAGGCCAACGGACTCGCAGGTTTCCAGCCACGTTTCTCTGAGTTGTTCGAGTTGGCCCAACAGGTAGTCGTCGTGTTCGCTACTCGGCAGGAAAAACAGTTGCATCAAGCGTTGCAGGCGTTCACCCCACTCCTTGGCGGGAGCGGGTTGCGACAGGGCTTGGTGCGCATCGTTGAGTGCGTCGAGCAAGGCGACCAACGGGCCGATCAGGACAGCGTCGAGTCCACCGATTTCGTCGTAAGGCTCGATACCGGCGCACGCTGCGCCGGTGCCTACGGCGTAACCGAGTAACATGCGGCGCAAGCCGAAACGCCAACTGTTTTGCTCCAGCTCCGTTGGCAGGCCGAGGCCGGCACGTTGCTCGGCGTTGAGCCCCCAGCGGATGCCGGCGCCTTCGATCCAGCGGTGCAACGTGGGCAGGTCGCGCTCCTTGATGGCAAAGCGTTCGCGCAGTGCTGGAACGTCGAGCAAGTCTAGAATTTCGCTGACGGGGAAGCGGCTGTCGGGGAGTTTCAGCAGGTGTTCGACGGCAATCAGCAGAGGGTCGCGGCCGCGTTGGCCTTGGTCGGTCAGGGTGAACGGGATGAAGCGTGGGTCGTTGCGCTCAAGCTGGCCGAACACGGCGCGGATATGCGGCGCGTAGCTGTCGACGTCGGGGACCATGACGATGATGTCCCGGGGGCGCAGCGTGGGGTCGGCGCTGAAGCGTTGGAGCAGTTGGTCGTGGAGGATTTCTACTTCGCGTTGGACGCTGTGGGCGATGTGGAAGCGGATTGAGGTATCGCGCTCCAGATCCACGGCGGGCCATAGCTCGCGGGTTTCATTGAGTGGGCGCAGTTCGAGGATATCGTCCTGGAGTTGATTGAGCAGTGTTGTCGGCTCGCTGTCGCTGAACAGGTCGATGCGACCGTCGCGGAAAGCGGCGCGGTAGCTGTTGGGGTCGTCATAGCTGTCCAGCAAGCTGATGTAGTCACGACCTTGTTTGCCCCACGCGGCCAATAACGGATGGGCATGCTGGTGCAGGGTTTGTGGGTCGATGGTGACCGGCATGCCCGCTTTACGCGCCTGACGCTTGTATTCGTTACGCAGCAGGTCTTTGTCGGCGACGATGTCAGACCAATGGTGTCGGCAAGGGTTGTGCACACAGAGCAGGACTTGGCTGAAGCGCGCGAGGCCGGCGAGGGCTTCCAGCGCCTGGGCCGGCAACGAGGAGATGCCGAAAACGATGACGCGGGATGGCAGGCCCTCGGGCGCTTTTTCCAGGGTATTGATGCGCTCGATAAAGCGTTGGTGAACGCCTGCGCGACTTTCGGCCATGCCTTCTTCACCAACATCCAATAGCAGCGCGCGCCATAGTTCGGCTTGCCAGCAGTTGGCTGGGTTAAGGGGTTTGGATTCACCTCGACCGTTACGCAACTGGTGGCGGCCGGCGGCCCAGTCTTCCAGCCAGTCGGCGCGGTAGACCTGGTATTGGTCGAACAGGTCAGCCAGGCGCTCGGCGAGTTGGTAGCGTTTACGCAGGTCGGTGTCGTGGGTGAGGAAGCGCTGCAACGGTTCGAAGTGCGGCTGATCGATAAGCTCCGGGAGCAGGCGCATCAGGCGCCAAGTCAGTGGGGCTTTATCGAGCAGGGATTTGGGCGGGATTTCATCTTTGCCCAAGACCATGCGGTAGAGCTGCCACATAAAGCTGCCGGGCAGTTGAACATCGATTGCTGCGGCGATGCCGCAACCGCCCATGTCGTCGTCTTCCGGATCTTCAGCCAGGGCCAGCTTGAGCCACTGGGCGATGCCATTGCTTTGTACCAGGGCGATTTCGTTTTCCAAGGGTGCCAAGGGGTAGCGGCGCATCCAACTGACCACTAGGCTGCGAAGCTCGTCCAGGCGGTTGCCGTGAACCACCATGAATCCAGCACTAAGGGACGTCGCATCCGGCATAACGGCTTCCTTGGGAAAGGCAAAATCGAGGGTGCGACTTTAGCACTGTGGACAGTTGTTGGCCGAATTGGGATGTTAGCTGTCTTTTCGACCGCCCAAAACAAAACCCCTGACTGCGTTAGCAGTCAGGGGTTCTGGAATTTAATCTTGACGATGACCTACTCTCACATGGGGAAACCCCACACTACCATCGGCGATGCATCGTTTCACTACTGAGTTCGGGATGGGATCAGGTGGTTCCAATGCTCTATGGTCGTCAAGAAATTCGGGTACTGAGTCGTGGCCTGGGCCTCGCTTCAGCAAATTGGGTATGTGACAGCTTTCGGCGTTTTGTGAACGTCGAACTTTCGGTTCATTTCGTCTTCACACACCGCAATCTGATGCTCGTTAGAGTAGTCAAATTGCTTGGGTGTTATATGGTCAAGCCTCACGGGCAATTAGTATTGGTTAGCTCAACGCCTCACAGCGCTTACACACCCAACCTATCAACGTCGTAGTCTTCGACGGCCCTTCAGGGAACTCAAGGTTCCAGTGAGATCTCATCTTGAGGCTAGTTTCCCGCTTAGATGCTTTCAGCGGTTATCTATTCCGAACATAGCTACCCGGCAATGCCACTGGCGTGACAACCGGAACACCAGAGGTTCGTCCACTCCGGTCCTCTCGTACTAGGAGCAGCCCCTCTCAAATCTCAAACGTCCACGGCAGATAGGGACCGAACTGTCTCACGACGTTCTAAACCCAGCTCGCGTACCACTTTAAATGGCGAACAGCCATACCCTTGGGACCGGCTTCAGCCCCAGGATGTGATGAGCCGACATCGAGGTGCCAAACACCGCCGTCGATATGAACTCTTGGGCGGTATCAGCCTGTTATCCCCGGAGTACCTTTTATCCGTTGAGCGATGGCCCTTCCATACAGAACCACCGGATCACTAAGACCTACTTTCGTACCTGCTCGACGTGTCTGTCTCGCAGTCAAGCGCGCTTTTGCCTTTATACTCTACGACCGATTTCCGACCGGTCTGAGCGCACCTTCGTACTCCTCCGTTACTCTTTAGGAGGAGACCGCCCCAGTCAAACTACCCACCATACACTGTCCTCGATCCGGATAACGGACCTGAGTTAGAACCTCAAAGTTGCCAGGGTGGTATTTCAAGGATGGCTCCACGCGAACTGGCGTCCACGCTTCAAAGCCTCCCACCTATCCTACACAAGCAAATTCAAAGTCCAGTGCAAAGCTATAGTAAAGGTTCACGGGGTCTTTCCGTCTAGCCGCGGATACACTGCATCTTCACAGCGATTTCAATTTCACTGAGTCTCGGGTGGAGACAGCGCCGCCATCGTTACGCCATTCGTGCAGGTCGGAACTTACCCGACAAGGAATTTCGCTACCTTAGGACCGTTATAGTTACGGCCGCCGTTTACCGGGGCTTCGATCAAGAGCTTCGCGTTAGCTAACCCCATCAATTAACCTTCCGGCACCGGGCAGGCGTCACACCCTATACGTCCACTTTCGTGTTTGCAGAGTGCTGTGTTTTTAATAAACAGTCGCAGCGGCCTGGTATCTTCGACCGGCATGAGCTTACGGAGCAAGTCCTTCACCCTCACCGGCGCACCTTCTCCCGAAGTTACGGTGCCATTTTGCCTAGTTCCTTCACCCGAGTTCTCTCAAGCGCCTTGGTATTCTCTACCCAACCACCTGTGTCGGTTTGGGGTACGGTTCCTGGTTACCTGAAGCTTAGAAGCTTTTCTTGGAAGCATGGCATCAACCACTTCGTTACCTAAAAGGTAACTCGTCATCAGCTCTCGGCCTTAAGATCCCGGATTTACCTAAGATCTCAGCCTACCACCTTAAACTTGGACAACCAACGCCAAGCTGGCCTAGCCTTCTCCGTCCCTCCATCGCAATAACCAGAAGTACAGGAATATTAACCTGTTTTCCATCGACTACGCTTTTCAGCCTCGCCTTAGGGACCGACTAACCCTGCGTCGATTAACGTTGCGCAGGAAACCTTGGTCTTTCGGCGTGGGTGTTTTTCACACCCATTGTCGTTACTCATGTCAGCATTCGCACTTCTGATACCTCCAGCAAGCTTCTCAACTCACCTTCACAGGCTTACAGAACGCTCCTCTACCGCATCACTTACGTGATACCCGTAGCTTCGGTGTATGGTTTGAGCCCCGTTACATCTTCCGCGCAGGCCGACTCGACTAGTGAGCTATTACGCTTTCTTTAAAGGGTGGCTGCTTCTAAGCCAACCTCCTAGCTGTCTAAGCCTTCCCACATCGTTTCCCACTTAACCATAACTTTGGGACCTTAGCTGACGGTCTGGGTTGTTTCCCTTTTCACGACGGACGTTAGCACCCGCCGTGTGTCTCCCATGCTCGGCACTTGTAGGTATTCGGAGTTTGCATCGGTTTGGTAAGTCGTGATGACCCCCTAGCCGAAACAGTGCTCTACCCCCTACAGTGATACATGAGGCGCTACCTAAATAGCTTTCGAGGAGAACCAGCTATCTCCGAGCTTGATTAGCCTTTCACTCCGATCCACAGGTCATCCGCTAACTTTTCAACGGTAGTCGGTTCGGTCCTCCAGTTAGTGTTACCCAACCTTCAACCTGCCCATGGATAGATCGCCCGGTTTCGGGTCTATTCCCAGCGACTAGACGCCCTATTAAGACTCGCTTTCGCTACGCCTCCCCTATTCGGTTAAGCTCGCCACTGAAAATAAGTCGCTGACCCATTATACAAAAGGTACGCAGTCACAGAACAAAGTCTGCTCCCACTGCTTGTACGCATACGGTTTCAGGATCTATTTCACTCCCCTCTCCGGGGTTCTTTTCGCCTTTCCCTCACGGTACTAGTTCACTATCGGTCAGTCAGTAGTATTTAGCCTTGGAGGATGGTCCCCCCATATTCAGACAAAGTTTCTCGTGCTCCGTCCTACTCGATTTCATGACTAAGAGATTTTCGCGTACAGGGCTATCACCCACTATGGCCGCACTTTCCAGAGCGTTCCGCTAATCTCAAAGCCACTTAAGGGCTAGTCCCCGTTCGCTCGCCACTACTAAGGGAATCTCGGTTGATTTCTTTTCCTCAGGGTACTTAGATGTTTCAGTTCCCCTGGTTCGCCTCTTGCACCTATGTATTCAGTACAAGATAACCATCTTATGATGGCTGGGTTCCCCCATTCAGACATCTCCGGATCAAAGTCTGTTTGCCGACTCCCCGAAGCTTTTCGCAGGCTACCACGTCTTTCATCGCCTCTGACTGCCAAGGCATCCACCGTATGCGCTTCTTCACTTGACCATATAACCCCAAGCAATCTGGTTATACTGTGAAGACGACATTCGCCGAAAATTCGAATTTCTCAACTAAGAGAACTCACAAATTTTACCTTAGCCTGATCCGTTACCAGTGAAAGTAACGTTCAGTCTATCTTTCTATCACATACCCAAATTTTTAAAGAACGATCTAATCAAAGACTAGAAATCAACATTCACCATCACCTTGATGGAATGCTCATTTCTAAGCTTTCAAAACTTTCAGAAGCAGTAGTGGTGGAGCCAAACGGGATCGAACCGTTGACCTCCTGCGTGCAAGGCAGGCGCTCTCCCAGCTGAGCTATGGCCCCGTATTTCTACAGGCGTTTCCCACACAAAATTGGTGGGTCTGGGCAGATTCGAACTGCCGACCTCACCCTTATCAGGGGTGCGCTCTAACCAACTGAGCTACAGACCCAATTTCGGGCTGCTTCTTATCGTCTTCTTCAATGAATCAAGCAATTCGTGTGGGAACTTATGGAGCAGCTGATGTCGTCGATTAAGGAGGTGATCCAGCCGCAGGTTCCCCTACGGCTACCTTGTTACGACTTCACCCCAGTCATGAATCACACCGTGGTAACCGTCCTCCCGAAGGTTAGACTAGCTACTTCTGGTGCAACCCACTCCCATGGTGTGACGGGCGGTGTGTACAAGGCCCGGGAACGTATTCACCGCGACATTCTGATTCGCGATTACTAGCGATTCCGACTTCACGCAGTCGAGTTGCAGACTGCGATCCGGACTACGATCGGTTTTATGGGATTAGCTCCACCTCGCGGCTTGGCAACCCTCTGTACCGACCATTGTAGCACGTGTGTAGCCCAGGCCGTAAGGGCCATGATGACTTGACGTCATCCCCACCTTCCTCCGGTTTGTCACCGGCAGTCTCCTTAGAGTGCCCACCATTACGTGCTGGTAACTAAGGACAAGGGTTGCGCTCGTTACGGGACTTAACCCAACATCTCACGACACGAGCTGACGACAGCCATGCAGCACCTGTCTCAATGTTCCCGAAGGCACCAATCTATCTCTAGAAAGTTCATTGGATGTCAAGGCCTGGTAAGGTTCTTCGCGTTGCTTCGAATTAAACCACATGCTCCACCGCTTGTGCGGGCCCCCGTCAATTCATTTGAGTTTTAACCTTGCGGCCGTACTCCCCAGGCGGTCAACTTAATGCGTTAGCTGCGCCACTAAAAGCTCAAGGCTTCCAACGGCTAGTTGACATCGTTTACGGCGTGGACTACCAGGGTATCTAATCCTGTTTGCTCCCCACGCTTTCGCACCTCAGTGTCAGTATTAGTCCAGGTGGTCGCCTTCGCCACTGGTGTTCCTTCCTATATCTACGCATTTCACCGCTACACAGGAAATTCCACCACCCTCTACCATACTCTAGTCAGTCAGTTTTGAATGCAGTTCCCAGGTTGAGCCCGGGGATTTCACATCCAACTTAACAAACCACCTACGCGCGCTTTACGCCCAGTAATTCCGATTAACGCTTGCACCCTCTGTATTACCGCGGCTGCTGGCACAGAGTTAGCCGGTGCTTATTCTGTCGGTAACGTCAAAACAATCACGTATTAGGTAACTGCCCTTCCTCCCAACTTAAAGTGCTTTACAATCCGAAGACCTTCTTCACACACGCGGCATGGCTGGATCAGGCTTTCGCCCATTGTCCAATATTCCCCACTGCTGCCTCCCGTAGGAGTCTGGACCGTGTCTCAGTTCCAGTGTGACTGATCATCCTCTCAGACCAGTTACGGATCGTCGCCTTGGTGAGCCATTACCTCACCAACTAGCTAATCCGACCTAGGCTCATCTGATAGCGCAAGGCCCGAAGGTCCCCTGCTTTCTCCCGTAGGACGTATGCGGTATTAGCGTTCGTTTCCGAACGTTATCCCCCACTACCAGGCAGATTCCTAGGCATTACTCACCCGTCCGCCGCTCTCAAGAGAAGCAAGCTTCTCTCTACCGCTCGACTTGCATGTGTTAGGCCTGCCGCCAGCGTTCAATCTGAGCCATGATCAAACTCTTCAGTTCAAACATCTTTGGGTTTTTAAGAAACCCTAAACTTGGCTCAGCAATCGTTGGTTACATCTTTGATTTCTCGCGGAGTAACTTGTGATGCTGATAATCTTGTTGACTATCAGTCTGACTCCACAAGCACCCACACGAATTGCTTGATTCAGTTGTTAAAGAGCGGTTGGTTAAGATCTTTCGTCTCAACCGAGGCGCGCATTCTACAGCAGCCTCATTTGCTGTCAAGTGATTATTTTCAGAAGTTTTCGAAGATTTCTTCAACAACTTCAACCACTTGCGCTTCCGATCTCTCGTTAGCGGGAGGCGAATTCTACAGCGTTACACGCTGCTGTCAACACCTCTTTTTCTCCGCTTTCGACCGAGAGGATCGAAACGCTAATAGAGCCAGACAACACTGCTCTACCAACTCCTTCTGGGCTTCGATGAACTGAAGCAACTCGCTGTCGAACTCTGCGTAACTCTTTGTTTACCAAGGAGTTTTCCGTTTCGACTGCGCCGGAAGTGGGGCGAATTATAGACTTCCAGAATCTGCCGTCAACCCTTAATTACGCTTTTGTTGCAGAAAGTGGTTTTTTCGCAATAAGGCGCGGGATTCTCCGCATTACGGGCGGTATCCGTAGCACCAACAGCAACGCACCTATAGAAGTATAGATAGCCCATTCCTTGAGGTCCGCTCGCACGATCCACAACATATGCAGCAAACCCAGCCCAAGAATTACATACACCAAGCGATGCAGCTTCTTCCAACGAGTCCCCAACCGACGTTGACTGTAACGATTCGACGTCACCGCCAAAACCAACAGGGAAACAAACCCCAGCGCCCCGACAATAATGTAGGGCCGCTTGCGCAGCTCCACCCCAAGTTGCGACCAATCCAGCCCAAGCACAAATACACAATAAGCAGCCAGATGCAGCACAACGTACGCAAAGCACCACAACCCCAGTTGCCGACGCACGGCTATCCACCCCGGCCAACCGCTGAGCTTCTGCAGCGGCGTCATGGCCAGGGTAATCAGTAACAGAATCAACGTGCCAAGCCCTAGTCGATCGACCAGTACCTTGCCTGGATCCGGCCCCAGGACAGAACGCCACGCTTCAAAGAGCCAAAACAGTGGCCAAATCGCCGCTGCTATAAAGACGCCAACGCGCCAGATCGGATAACGCATCAGTAGTTCTTCCGCAGATCGAGACCGGTATAAAGAGAGGCCACCTCATCCGAGTACCCATTGAACATCTGCGTCTCACGTACATTAGGACTGAACAGCCCACTCGGCAGACGACGCTCCCGCGCCTGAGTCCAACGTGGGTGATCGACTGTAGGGTTCACATTCGCGTAGAACCCATACTCGTCAGCAGCGATGCTCTGCCACGTGGTTTTCGGCTGCTCACTCACGAGACTGATCCGCACAATGGACTTCACACTCTTGAAGCCGTACTTCCAAGGCACCACCAGGCGCAGCGGCGCACCATTCTGATTGGGCAACTCACGCCCATACATACCCACCGCCAGGATCGCCAGAGGATTCATCGCCTCATCCAGACGCAAGCCCTCCACATAAGGCCAATCGATCAAGCCAAAACTCGAACGCTGCCCCGGCATGCTTTTGGGATCCTGGAGGGTTTCAAAACGGATATACTTGGCCTTCGAGGTCGGCTCAACTTGCTTGAGCAGCGCGGAGATGGGAAAACCGATCCATGGAATAACCATCGACCATGCCTCAACACAGCGCAGACGGTAGATCCGCTCTTCCAACTGATAGGGCTTCATGAAGTCTTCCAAGGCATAACGGCCTGGCTTAGCAACCTCGCCATCAATAACAACGCTCCACGGCTCGGTCTTGAGTGAACCGGCATTCGTGGCCGGGTCACCCTTACCTGTACCGAACTCATAGAAGTTGTTGTAGTGCGTAGCGTCTTTGAAAGGCGTGATCGCCTCGTCCTTCACCGTGACTGCCTGCCACTTGGTGCCCGGCAGCTTCTCGGCAAACCAACTCGGCGCCCTGCCCGCTTCAACATCGGCATAGCGCGACACCTCGTCGGCACCGGCCAAACGCGGCAAGCTGCTGGCTGCAATGCCGGCAAGCGCACCGCCGAGCAAGCTGCGGCGAGAGAGATAGAAGGATTCAGGCGTGACATCCGACTCATGGCAATCGGACGCTTTGGGTAATTTGATTAACATGGCAACTCCGCAGCATTGGAGGACTGATGCACCAATAGACTGCGGAGTATGGGGGAAATTACATTAAGGCAATGTTTTGTCCCGGCGCAGATGCAGCAAGTACTGAACCGGCCCCGAAGCGGCGTACACCAGGAACGCCAGCAACAGGATGCGCGGCGGATCACTGAACACCACGGCAAACACCAGCACAACTGCCAGAATCGCTACGAAAGGTACACGCCCCTTCAAGTCGAGTTCCTTGAAGCTGTTGTACTTGATGTTGCTGACCATCAGCATGCCGGCAGCGGCCACCATCAAGGCCACCAGAAACGACATCTTCGACCCCTGGATGCCGTAATCACTGAAGGCCCAGACAATACCCGCCACCACACCCGCAGCAGCAGGGCTGGCCAGACCGATGAAGTAACGCTTGTCGGCAGTCCCCACCTGGGTATTGAAGCGCGCCAGGCGCAAGGCAGCACCGGCAACATAGATGAAGGCAACCATCCAGCCAACCTTACCCATATCACCCAGCGCCCAGGCAAACGCCAGCAATGCGGGGGCGACGCCAAACGCAACCATGTCCGACAACGAGTCGTACTCGGCACCGAATGCGCTCTGGGTATTGGTCATGCGCGCCACACGGCCATCAAGGCCGTCTAGCACCATGGCCACGAAGATTGCGATGGCAGCAAAACCGAAATACTTGCTGGCGCTCGCCGCATCACCCGCTGCCAGGGCACTCTGTGCGCTCATGGAGTTGATGATGGAGTAGAACCCGGCAAACAGGTTCGCCGTGGTAAACAGGTTGGGCAGCAGATAGATGCCACGATGCCGGACCTTGCGACCTTCCGCGTCATGCCCTTCCTCAACATGTTCATCGATCGGCAGCAGGCTTTCGGCGTCAGGAGCCTGGCTTGGCTCTTCGGGACGTTCGCTCATGGACTTTACCTTGCAACGGTGTGAAAAAAGTTCGACAGAAACTTGCGGCGAGTGTTCGCCCGCAAACGATGCAGCTTTATACCAGAACCCGCCGCCCAAACGAAAAAACGCGGCCTAGGCCGCGTTTTCCCTTGATACGTACGACTTAGTTCTTGGCTTTGTCGACGATCTTGTTGGCACCGATCCACGGCATCATGGAGCGCAGCTGCTCGCCGATGACTTCGATACCGTGAGCGGCGTTGTTACGACGCTTGGCAGTCATCGAAGGGTAGCCGGTAGCGCCTTCGCTGATGAACATTTTGGCGTATTCGCCGTCCTGAATACGTTTCAGGGCGTTGCGCATGGCCTGACGGGACTCGGCGTTGATCACTTCCGGGCCAGTCACGTACTCGCCGTATTCGGCGTTGTTGGAGATCGAGTAGTTCATGTTGGCGATACCGCCTTCGTACATGAGGTCAACGATCAGTTTCAGTTCGTGCAGGCACTCGAAGTAGGCCATTTCTGGCGCGTAGCCCGCTTCAACCAGGGTTTCGAAACCGGCTTTTACCAGTTCGACGGTGCCGCCGCACAGTACGGCTTGTTCGCCGAACAGGTCGGTTTCAGTCTCGTCCTTGAAGGTGGTTTCGATGATGCCGGTACGACCGCCACCGACGCCGGCAGCGTAGGACAGTGCTACGTTCTTGGCGTTGCCCGATGCGTCCTGGTAGATCGCGATCAGGTCAGGAATACCGCCGCCTTTGACGAACTCGGAACGTACAGTGTGACCCGGCGCTTTTGGCGCGATCATGATCACGTCCAGGTCAGCGCGCGGCACGACCTGGTTGTAGTGGATCGCGAAGCCGTGGGAGAAGGCCAGGGTAGCGCCCTTCTTGATGTTCGGCTCGATTTCGTTCTTGTACAGCGCGGACTGGAACTCGTCCGGGGTCAGGATCATGACCAGGTCGGCAGCAGCAACAGCGGAAGCAACGTCAGTCACCTTCAGGCCGTGGGCTTCAGCCTTGGCAACAGTGGCCGAGCCTTTGCGCAGGCCAACGGTCACGTCAACGCCGGAATCTTTCAGGTTGCACGCTTGCGCGTGACCTTGGGAACCGTAGCCGATGATGGCGACTTTCTTGCCCTGGATGATCGACAGGTCACAATCTTTATCGTAATAAACTTTCATGAGGTTCCTCTATATATCCAGGCCGTAAGGCCATTCGCTAATTTGGGTTAGATGCTGAGTACTTTGTCGCCACGGGCAATGCCGGTGACACCACTGCGTACCGTTTCCAGAATCGAGGCCGTCCCGATCGACTGGATAAAGCTGTCCAGCTTGTCGCTCGTACCGGTCAGTTGAACGGTATAAACGCTGGCGCTCACATCGACGATCTGCCCGCGATAAATGTCGGTCGTGCGCTTGATCTCGGCACGTTGGGCACCCGTAGCCTTGACTTTGACCAGCATCAGCTCGCGCTCGATGTGGGCACTCTCCGACAGGTCGACCAGCTTGACCACTTCGATCAGCTTGTTGAGGTTCTTGGTGATCTGCTCGATCACCTCATCATGGCCTACGGTGGTCAACGTCAGACGCGACAGGGTCGGGTCTTCGGTCGGGGCCACAGTCAGGCTTTCGATGTTGTAGTTGCGTTGCGAAAACAGGCCGACAACACGAGACAGAGCGCCGGGTTCGTTCTCCAGAAGCAGGGAGATAATGTGCCGCATGATTAAGTACGCTCCGTCTTGTTCAGCCACATGTCGCGCATAGAGCCGTCTTTGATCTGCATCGGGTAGACGTGCTCGCTGGTATCCACCTGAATATCGATGAACACCAGGCGGTCCTTCATGGCGAACGCCTCTTCCATCTTCGGCTTCAGATCTTTCAGATCGGTGATGCGAATGCCGACGTGGCCATAGGCTTCAACCAATTTTACGAAATCCGGCAGCGACTCCATGTAGGAGTGGGAGTGACGGCTGTTGTAGCTCATGTCCTGCCATTGACGAACCATGCCCAGCACGCCGTTGTTCAGGCAGACAATCTTCACCGGAAGGCCGTACTGCAGGCACGTCGACAGTTCCTGGATGTTCATCTGGATGCTGCCCTCACCGGTGACGCACGCAACGTCAGTGTCCGGGAAGCTCAGTTTCACACCCATGGCCGCAGGAAAACCAAAGCCCATCGTGCCCAGCCCACCGGAGTTGATCCAGCGGTTAGGTTTGTCGAACTTGTAGTACTGCGCCGCAAACATCTGGTGCTGGCCCACGTCGGAGGTCACAAAGGCGTCGCCCTTGGTCACTTCGCACAGGGTCTCGATCACGGTTTGTGGCTTGATGATGCTGCCGTCACCCTTGTCGTAAGGGAACAGGCCGCGATCACCGCGCCATTCGTCGATCTGCTTCCACCAGCTTGCAACGGATTCCTTGTTCGGCGTCTCACCGATGTCCTTGAGCGCGGCAACCATTTCGGTCAACACGCTTTCAACAGGACCTACGATCGGCACATCGGCCTTGATGGTCTTGGAGATGGACGCCGGGTCGATGTCGATATGGATGATCTTGGCATTCGGGCAGAACTTGCTCGCGCCATTGATCACACGGTCATCGAACCGCGCGCCCACGGCCAGGATCACGTCGGCATGGTGCATGGTCAGGTTGGCGGTGTAGCTGCCGTGCATGCCGAGCATACCGACGAACTGACGGTCCGTACCCGGGAAAGCGCCGAGGCCCATCAGGGTGTTGGTGACCGGCAGGTTGAGCAGCTTGGCCAGTTCGGTCAGCGGTGCAGAACCGCCGCCCAGGATCACACCACCGCCCGAGTACAGCACTGGGCGCTTGGCCGCCAACAGCATTTCTGCCGCCTTGCGGATTTGCCCCGAATGCCCGCGGACCGCCGGGCTGTAGGAGCGCAGCTTGGCTTTCTTCGGGAAGATGTATTCGAATTTTTCGGCCGGATTGGTCATGTCTTTGGGGATATCGACCACCACAGGACCCGGGCGACCGGACTGTGCGAGGTAGAAGGCCTTTTTCATGACTTCCGGGATTTCCGAAGGATGCTTGATCATGAAGCTGTGTTTCACGATCGGCCGGGAGATACCGATCATGTCGGTTTCCTGGAATGCATCGGTCCCCACCATGGTGCTGGGCACCTGGCCGGAAATGACCACCATCGGGATAGAGTCCATATACGCAGTCGCGATGCCAGTGATGGCATTGGTTGCGCCTGGGCCGGACGTTACCAGTACCACGCCGGCTTTACCGGTGGCACGGGCATAACCGTCAGCCATATGGGTCGCGGCCTGTTCGTGGCGAACCAGGATGTGGGTAACAGCCGGTTCCTTGAACAGTGCGTCGTAAACATGCAGCAGAGCACCACCTGGGTACCCGTAGATATAGTCGACGCCTTCGTCACGCAAAAAGCGGACGAGCATCTCACCGCCAGATAAAAGCTCCACGTTGTTCACCTCTAAAACGCCAGAATACCGTCCGTTGAAAACCGACGGGTCTTAATAGGTTTACTTCTCAACAGAGCATGAGCGACGGTGGTCGCCGACTACGTCAGCACTGACTGAGCAAGTATTGGGATCGTCCCAAGTGTTGCGGGCTTTTCCCACCCAGCGCGAGGTAACGCGTTGCGGGTGTAACAGGTCGGCGCGGATGTGCGCCTCATGATCTGCTGAGCGGGCCTGCTTCTGGCAGTCCCGATACAGCGGACTTTGGATTCTTCTGTTTCAGGCCCTTCAAGTCAAGCAATAATTGCGCTTTTTTCCAACTAAGCGCATGAGAACGTAGAAGAAAGGGCTTTGAGGAGGGATAAAACTCGCCTGAATGTCGTCAAGCGGTAGAAATGTGCGCAAGACTGCCGGAAAAACCGACAGTCAGGCAATTAACGAGCGTCGACGATCAGTTGGTCGAACTTTTTCAGCGCATTACGTAAGCCAAGGCTTTCCAGCGGGCGATCGGCGTAGACCATCTCGGCCATTTCCAGAATGCCCGACGCATTGGGCAGCGGCAGGTCCTGCTCGAGGATCTGCTTCATGCGCACCAGGAATATCCATTGCAGCCACTGGTGAAAGTCCAGCGTGTCCACCGAAAAGGGTTCGACGCTGCTGAGCGCCTCGACGCTGGGGGACACCTCGTCCCACCAGCCCTGCACACGCAACTCTCGTTCGATCAGCAGCAACTGTTCGGCAATGGCGGGAAACCGTGCATCCATCAGAGGCTGACCTTGGCTTTCTGGCGCGCCTGGGCGGCACCGGCGGCGTCGCCTTGCGCGGCACGCGCGTCACCAATCAAGGCCCACAGGCTGGCTTGCAGGTCTGGACGACCGTTGGCCAGGGTCAGGCCACGACGGGCGAATTGCTCGGCCTGCGGCGCGTCGCCCTGGGCCATGCGCACCTGGGCCAGGCGATATAGCACTTGCGGTTCACGCGGCGCAACGCGCTGGGCACGTTCGAGACTCGAAGACGCACCGTTCAGATCACCACCCGCCTGCTGTTGCTGGGCAGTGGTCAACAGGGCCAGCACCGGCCCGTCCAATTGCTCGTCAGCCGACAGGCCGCCGCCGCTGGAGGACGAGGGAATGCCACTCGGCGTCGATGGCATGTTGTAGGTGCCCTGGGTGGCCGGGGCCGTCTGAATCGGCGTGGTATCGATCGGACCGGAGTTGCTCGGGCCAGGGGTCCACGGCTCGGCGCTGATTGGTGCCGATGTGGCCGCACCACCGCCAGGCACCATCACCACCACGCCCGAATCCTGCGGCACAGCTTGCGGCTTGGCCTGGGCGGGACGGTTGGTCACGGTCTGGCGGAACCCGCCATTGGCCGAGATCCGGTCGTTATTGGACACGGTCGTGCTCGAGTCCACCACGGGAATGGAGCCGCGCTGCACGCTGGCGCAACCATTGAGCAAAGCCAGAGCTGTAATAGCTGGAATCCACCACTTGTTCACTTGAAACCCTCTTTGCTTAATTCATCCAGCCCTTGACCCAATCCATCACCGATTCCGCGTCTGCAGGGGCACTGCCACCGCATGCGGCGCCGGGTGGCGGTTCGCTGCCGCGAATATACGGCATCTGTACTGCGCCCGGACAGTTGGCATCGGAGCCCTGCCCGGTGTGCGGATCGATCCAGGCCTGCACGATGTTGTCCGGCTGCGGCATGTTCAACGGCAGCGGATCGGCCTTGCGCATGAAACTGGTCCAGACCTGCAACGCACCGGTGGCGCCGGTGAACGGTGTCTTGCCGTTGTCGTCACGCCCCATCCACACCACCGCCAGCACATCCTGGCCAAAACCTGCGAACCAACTGTCGCGCGAATCGTTACTGGTACCGGTCTTGCCCGCCAGTGTCAGGTTGGACGGCAGCACCTTGTAGACCGAACTACCGGTACCCTCACGCATCACACGCTGCATGGCGTTCTGGATCAAGTAGATGGAGCCTGCATCGAAACGCTGCTGAATCTGGAACGGATAACGCTTGAGCGGCTCGCCTTCAGCGGTCAGCACGCTGCGGATCCCGCGCATCGGTGTATTGAAACCACCGTTGGCCAGGGTCTGGTACATCGTCGCGACTTCCATTGGGGTCATTGCGCCAGCACCCAGCAGGATCGAAGGGAACGCCGGGAACTCACGCGTAATGCCCAGGCGCCCGAGGGTCTTCAGGACGTTTGGCACTCCCACTTCGAGGCCGAGACGCGAAGTAGAGATATTGTAGGAATGCGCCAACCCCTGGTACAGGAACACGGTCCCGTGGGAGCGACGATCAAAGTTCTGTGGCGTCCACACCTGCCCGTCCGCGCCTTTCACTGACAGCGGATCGTCAGACAGCCAACTGGTCAGGGTGTACTTGCTCGGTTTTTCCAGAGCCGTGAGGTAGACCGCCGGTTTGACCAGCGAACCAATCGGCCGCACCGCATCCAGCGCACGGTTGAAACCGGCGAAGCTGGCCAGGCGGCTACCGACCAGGGCCTGGACCTCCCCGGTTTCCGGGTTGGTCACGACCATGGCCGCTTCGACTTCATCCGCGCCCTTACGGCCCGTCATACGCTTGAACGTGTCATTGACCGAGGCTTCGGCCTTCATCTGCAGGATCGGGTCGAAACTGGTGAAGATCCGCAGGCCTTCCTCGGTCAAGTCTTCGTCGCGGTAGTCTTCACGCAACTGGCGCTTGACCAGGTCGATAAAGCCCGGGAAAGAACTGTCTGCCAGCTTGCCGCGGGTAGTGACACCCAATGGCATTTTCTTCGCGGCAGCAACTTGTTCAGCGGTGGCAACACCTTGCTGCTCTAAAACATCCAGCACCAGGTTACGACGCTCCAGCGCACGCTCGGGGTTGCGGCGCGGGTTGTAGTAGGAAGGCCCCTTGACCATACCCACCAGCAACGCAACCTGGTGCAGCTTCAGTTCGGAAAGCGGTTGGCCAAAGAAGAATTGGCTGGCCAGACCGAAACCATGCACCGCGCGCTGACCGTCCTGGCCGACGAATACTTCGTTGAGGTACGCCTCGAGGATTTCCTGCTTGCTGTAGTGCAACTCCAGCAGCATCGCCATCATCGCTTCGGTGAGTTTGCGGGTCAGGCTGCGTTCGTTGGTCAGGTAGAAGTTCTTGACCAATTGTTGCGTCAGCGTACTGCCGCCCTGGGTCATCTTGCCGCCGGACGTGTTCACCCAGACTGCACGGGCGATCGATTTCGGCGAGACGCCCCAGTGATGATAGAAATCACGGTCTTCAACGGCGACCAGGGTTTCCAGCAGGTAAGGTGGTACCTGATCGAGCTTGATCAGGATGCGATCTTCAAGGTTCTTCGGGTAAATACCACCGATCATCAACGGTTCAAGGCGAACCACAGGCAGCTTCGAGCCGTTGAGAGATGATAACTCGGCGACGTAATCGCCGGAGAAACGCACGCGCACCGGCTGGGCTTTTTCCAGGCCTTCATAGAACTGGAAGCCGCGGGTGTTCAGGTCGACGGTATTTCCGCTGACAGCCGCTGCACCCGGACCGTTGCTCACGGGCTCACGACGATAGCCCAAGGCGTCGAGTTCGGTCAGGAAGTCATCCTTGCTCAGCTTCTGGCCGGTGAACAATTCCAGCGGGCGCGCGTACACCTTGGCCGGAATGGTCCAGCGCTTGCCGGAGAACTTCTCCTGCACCACAGCGTCGAGGTAGACCGCAAAGCCGGCAAGCACCACAAGGCCTACCAGGCCAAGCTTGAGCGCCCAGCCAAGCCAGGGGCGCAGGCCACGGGAAGGAGGTTTTTTACGGGAACGGGGAGATCGGGTTCGAGTCATGGCGGCGGATTATACGCACTTTATTGATGATCAACATGAGCCGGACAGCGGTTTGCACAAGCGGTCGCAGCAGCCATAATGCCCGCCATGTTTTTCCCCAGACTCTGAAGGATCGCCCGTGAGCCAGTCCCTGATCGCTGCCCTGCAAAATCCGGCTTTATACCCCCATCCGGTTGAAGCGTTCCAAGTCATCGAGACCCATATTTCCTGGGTCGTACTGACCGGTCCTTACGCCTATAAGCTAAAAAAACCGATGAACTTCGGATTTCTGGACTTCACCGATCTGGAAAAGCGTGGCCATTTCTGCAACGAAGAGCTGCGCCTCAATCAGCGCCTGACCGAAGATTTGTATCTTGAAGTGTTGCCGATCACCGGCACAGCCGAAGCCCCGCAATTGGGTGGCGATGGACCGGTTATCGAATACGCACTGAAAATGCGCCAGTTCCCGCAAAGCCAGTTGCTCAGCACCCTGCAAGCCAATGGCGAACTGACCAGCGCGCACATCGATGAAATGGCCAAGCAGATCGCGCACTTCCATCTCTCTGCACCAAAAGTGCCACAGCAGCACCCGGCCGGCACGCCGGATGAGGTAATGGCTCCGGTTCGCCAGAACTTCGACCAGATCCGCCCATTCCTCAGCGACAAGGCCGACCTGGCCCAGCTGGAAGCCTTGCAAGCCTGGGCCGAAAGCAGCTTCGAGCGCCTCAAGCCACTGTTTTCCCAGCGCAAGCAGGACGGCTTCACCCGCGAATGCCACGGTGATATTCACCTGGGTAACGCAACGTTGATCGACGGCCACGTGGTGATCTTCGACTGCATCGAGTTCAACGAGCCCTTCCGCTTCACCGATGTGTACGCCGATACCGGCTTCCTGGCCATGGACCTGGAAGACCGTGGGCTCAAGTCCCTGGCACGTCGCTTCATCAGTCAGTATCTGGAGTTGACCGGTGACTATCAGGGCCTGGAAGTGTTGAACTTCTATAAAGCCTACCGCGCCCTGGTCCGCGCCAAGATCGCACTGTTCAGCATGCCGAGCGAGGCCAGCCCGGTGCAGCGCGCCACGACCCTGCGCCAGTACCGCAACTACGCCAACCTGGCGGAAAGCTACAGCACCATTCCATCGCGTTTCCTGGCCATTACCCACGGCGTTTCGGCTGTCGGTAAAAGCCATGTGGCCATGCGCCTGGTGGAAGCACTGGGTGCGGTGCGCCTGCGCTCGGACGTGGAGCGCAAGCGCCTGTTTGGCGAGCAACAGGTGGAAAACACACCACAGGCCGGTATCTACGCGGCCGACGCCAGTGCCGCGACCTACGCACGCCTGAACGAAATCGCCGATACCGTGCTGCGTGCCGGCTACCCGGTCGTGCTGGATGCGACTTTCCTGAAACGTGAACAACGCGATGCGGCTGCCAAAGTTGCCGAAGCCACGGGTGCGCCTTTCCTGATTCTGGATTGCAACGCCCCACAAGCCGTTATTGCCAGCTGGTTGGCGCAACGTCAGGCGGACAAAAACGATCCGTCCGACGCAACACTGACTGTTATCGAAGAACAGCAAGCCCATCGTGATCCACTCACCGCCGAGGAGTTGCTCCTCAGCAAGCGCGTCGAGACCAATGAAAGCGGGACCCTCGACGCACTGGTGGCGCATATTCGCCAGCGTCTGCCAGGCCTGTAAGAAAAATTTCTTGGTCGTGTCGCCTACTTGGGGCGCACGACCGAGCAATAGTGGCACTATAATGGCGTCATAAATCCAACGGGAGTCGCCGTCATGAGTCAGCCCAAGCTTCTTGATACTCCGCTTTACTCGCTCCTGCATAAAGACGATGTCCGAGGCTTCAACCAGGAACGCCCAAAAGACGGTGTCATCGACATGCGCGGTGGTGACTTCCGCGGGCTGGACTTGCGCGAACTGAACGCGGCGGGGGTGGACTTTACCGACGCCTATTTCCGATCTGCCGATTTGCGCGGGCTGGACCTGCGCAACTGCCCGCTGGAGGGCGCCAGCCTGGCCCACGCGCAGATTTCCGGCACGTACTTCCCGCCGGAACTGAGCGCTGACGAGATTCTCATGTCGGTCAATTTCGGCACACGCCTGCGCTATCGCACTCGCTGACCCCTCCTGCTTCTGCCCCGGTTTCGCACAGGCGTGCCGGGGACTTCCCGCCTGCCTGACCTCATCATGCTTATACGTCTTTAGGCCGTTTCCGACTAAAGAACTACGCTTTTCCTACTGAGCGCTACACTTCTGTTCAGGCTTGCCTGGTTACGATACCCACCGCACCATTCGGCCGTCGCAAGGAGGCTTGATGAACGATGAGCTGCAACACCTGAAAAACCTTGGCAAGACGTCAGCACAGTGGCTGCATGCGGTGGGCATCCATAGTGCATCCGACTTGCGTCGCCTAGGTGCGGTCGATGCCTACCGGGCCGTGCGGACGCGCGGGTTTCGTGCATCGAAAGTGCTTCTGTATGCCATCGAAGGGGCATTGATGGACGTGCATTGGAATGACATTCCTGCCGAACGCAAGGAAGCGCTGAACCGTCAACTTGACGCTATTTCAACGCGCCAAAAGAATTAGATCGACTATCAGGCCCCATGTTTACAGACATTCCGAACGCGCGTTTGAGAAAACCCGCAGACACTGAGAAAACAAAGGTTGACTCTCAAATGAGAATCGTTATGATTATCACAACTGGTCGCGAGATCAGCCGATAACTGAAAGACCATTGGTTCGGACTCTCAGATTATCTCCTCATCAGGCTAATCACGGTTATTTGACCCGGCTTTTGCCGGGTCTTTTTTTGCCTATGGAAAAGCCGGATTCAGCGCGCAATGATCAGAGGATGCCCGCGCTCGGGATGGGCCTGCACAAGCACATCCAGACCAAACACAGCTTTCAAGGGCTCAGGTTGCATCACCTGCGCCGGCGTATCCAAGGCATGCGGGCGCCCCGCCTCCAGCAACAGAATACGGTCACAGTAACGGGCTGCGAGGTTCAAGTCGTGAAGGATCACCAACACCGCCGCCCCACGATCGGCGAAGGTACGAATGGCCTGCAACGTAGTGTGTTGATGCAAAGGGTCCAGCATTGACGTCGGCTCATCCAACAGCAGCGTCTGCCCCGCTTCACCCGGCCATAATTGCGCCAGCACCCGCGCCAGGTGCACCCGCTGGCGCTCGCCACCGGACAACGCCAGATAGCTGCGACCGCTCAAGTGCCCGACGTCAGCCGCCTGCAAGGCCGCCTCGATAATCTCATCATCGCGCACGCGTCCAGTCTGGTGGGGCAAGCGCCCCATGCCGACAACCTCTTCAACACGGAAAGCAAAGTCCAGTGTCGAGCTTTGTGGCAACACCGCCAGGCGCTGCGCTCGTTGTGCCCCACTCCACTCCTGCAAAGGACGTTGATCCAGGCACACCTTGCCTTGGTCCGGATGCAACTCGCCGCACAGCGCACCGAGCAGCGTACTCTTGCCCGCTCCATTGGGACCCAGCACGCCAAGCACTTCACCCGGCAACAGATCAAGCGTGACATCCGCCAACACGATTTTGCGACCACGGCAGATCTGCAAGTTTTCTACACGCAGCATCAGGCACGCCCCCGCAACAACAGGTAAAGAAAAAACGGCGCGCCAATAAACGCAGTGACGATACCGATTGGCAACTCAGCCGGCGCCAGGGCCAGCCGCGCAACCAGATCGGCAAACAACAACAGACTCGCACCCGCCAGGACCGATGCAGGCAACAGCACCCGATGATCCGGCCCCGCCAGCAAACGCACCAGATGCGGCACCACCAATCCCACGAACCCAATCATGCCCGCAGCCGCCACCGCCGCGCCCACACCCAAGGCGGTGCAGAAGACCAATTCACGCTTGAGGCCCTCCACATCAATACCGAGGTGATTGGCTTCAGACTCACCGAGCAGCAAGGCATTCAGCGCGCGAGCCCTGCGCGGCAACCACAGCGCCACGCCCGCGCTCACCAGCAACAGCGGCCATAACCGTGAATAGCTGGCGCCGTTGAGACTGCCCAGGTTCCAAAAAGTGAGGGTACGCAATGTCGCGTCGTCGGCCAGGTAGGTGAACAGACCCACCGCCGAACTGGCGAGAGCCGTAAGGGCAATACCCGCGAGCAGCATGGTCGCGACGTTGGTCTGGCCGTTGCGCCGTCCCAGCCGATAGACCAGCGCCGTCACACCCAAGCCCCCCAGGAATGCGCAGAGTGACAACAGATACGGCCCGAACGCATCCGGCAAACCGCCGAAAAACGAACCGCCGACAATCGCCACCGCCGCCCCCAAGGCGGCACCGCTGGAAACCCCCACCAGGCCCGGATCAGCCAGGGGGTTGCGAAAAAGCCCCTGCATTGCCACACCGGACAAAGCCAACACACCGCCGACCGCCAACCCCAGCAGCGTGCGCGGCAAACGGATCTGCCCCAGGATCAGCTCAGCCTGCTCCAGCCCTTGCGCCTCGATCGGCAACCCCATCAAACGCAGCGCGGCCTTGAGCGTATCCAGCAAAGGCAGGCTGACCGGCCCCAGTGCCAGCGAAAGCCAGATCGCCAAGACACACAACAGCACCAGCCCAATAAACAGCGTCTTCGGTTTAACCAAAGTCGTCATGGGGCAGGCTTGGCTTGGGAGGGGTAAAACCCGGCAGACAGGTCCGCTAGACTTCGCGGCAGGCGTGGCCCGAGTCCTCCAACCAGCAAGGTGGGGTCGACTTCAAACACTCGCCCGCTCTTGGCCGCCGGCGTGGACGCCAGGATCGGGTTTTCCTTGAACAGCGCCGCACGCGCCGCATCGCCGCTGAGGGCACGGTCAGCAAACACCAGCACATCCGGGCTCAAGCCCGCCAATGACTCCACCGAAAACGGCTTGTAACCTTCATGGGTCGCCAGATTGCGCCCACCCGCCTGCTGCAACATCCAGTCAGCCGCCGTGTCTTTGCCCGCAATCAGCGGCTTGCCGCCCGCGTGCCCGAGCAACAACAACACGCCTGGCGCCTTTTGCGTGGACTGGGCCTTGCTCACCCAGCGCTTCTGCTGATCCAGTGCCTGCTCATATCCGGTAAACAATTCGTTGGCCTTGGCCTCGCTGCCCAGCAACTTACCCAGGTGTTGAAGATTGCCTTTCAATGTAGGCAGATCCGGTTGCGCCGAGAACATCTCCACCTGCACGCCCGCGCTGCGAATCTGCGCCAGCACTGGCGGTGGCCCCATTTCTTCGGTGCCGACCAGCACCTGCGGGCGCAGACTCAGAATGCCTTCCGCCGACAACTGCCGCTGATAGCCAATGCTCGGTAACGCCTTGAGGGATTCAGGATGCTGGCTGGTGGTGTCCACCCCGACCAATTTCGACTCACCGCCCAGGGCCGCCACCCATTCCGACAGTGCCCCACCGGCACTCACCCAACGTTGTGGCAGTTCAGAGGCTTGCGCCCCGTGGTTGACCAGCAGTCCGACAACAAGCGCAATAGCGCTGGTACTCAGGCGCATAACAGGGTTTCCTTCCAAGGGCAGGGCCGCTCAAGCACTCATCAATGTGACAGCAAACGCCCGTCTGGCATCGTATTGAGCGCCCGGTCAGCTGACGGGCGAAGCCGGCATTTGATAATTGTTTGCATTTGAACGTCAAGGCACTTAAGGATTGCAATGAAGTTTCTCTGCCCCTCCACCGCACTCGCGCCCAACAGCAGCCTCGGTTTTGACATCGACGGGTGCAAGCTGCTGGCCGTGCGCCGCGACGGTGTTGCGTACTTCTACATCAACCGTTGCCCCCATCGTGGCATTCCACTGGAATGGCAACCCGACCAGTTTCTCGATGACAGCGCCAGCCTGATCCAATGCGCGACCCACGGCGCCCTGTTCCTGATCGAGAACGGCGAATGCATCGCCGGCCCTTGCGCCGGGCAAAGCCTGACCGCCTTGCGCGGCTGCGAAGACGCCCAGGGTCTGTGGGTGGAACTCTAGTCGAGCAGCACGTCCAGGCGTCGGTCCACACAGATGTCTTCGCAGGTCACCCGCACGCCATACGCTAGCACTTCTACCCCCGCCGCCTTGGCTTCACGCAAGGCGGCGGCGTAACCCGCGTCGATTTCCACCGCAGGTCGCACGGCCTCAATCCCCGAGAGATTGACGCAGTACAACTGCACCGCACGCACACCCTCCCGCGCCAGATGCGCCAGCTCGCGCAAATGCTTGGCGCCACGCTGGGTCACCGCATCGGGAAACGCCGCAACCGCAGAGCCGTCAAAGCCCAGCGTCACGCTTTTGACTTCGACGTAGGCCGCACCGTCGGGATAATCCAGGCGAAAGTCGATGCGGCTTTTCTCCTGGCCGTAAGGCACTTCGCGTTTCAACGCGGTAAAGCCGTTGAGCTCAGTGATCACCCCTGCATGCAGCGCCTCCTCGACCAGTTGATTGGCGCGCGCCGTGTTCACACAGGCCAACCGGCCCTGGGGCGTCTCGGCGATTTCCCAAGTGCCGGGCAATTTGCGCTTGGGGTCATTGGAGCGACTGAACCAGACTTGTCCGCCTTCCACCATGCAATTGAGCATCGAGCCCGTGTTGGGGCAATGAATAGTCAGCAACTCACCGGTAACGGTCTCGATATCGGTGAGAAAACGCTTATAGCGGCGAATCAGGCGCGCTTCTTCAAGGGGAGGATTAAAGCGCATCAGCCTTGCCAGCTCCGCAGACCACGGGCGATCCGCTCCACTGCTTCTTGTAGCCGATTGAGGTTTTGCGTGTAGGCAAAACGCACATGATGACCGGCTTGGTAGCGACCGAAGTCCAGGCCAGGCGTGAACGCCACATGCTCGGTTTCAAGGAAATGACGGCAGAATGCGAAGGCATCACCGCCAAACGCGCTGATATCGGCATACAAATAGAACGCCCCTTCAGGCTCGACCGCGATGCCAAACCCCAGCTCGCGCAAAGCGGGCAACAGGAAGTCCCGACGGCGACCGAACTCAGCACGGCGCTCTTCCAGAATGCTCAGGGTTTGTGGGGTGAAACACGCCAGCGCGGCGTGTTGGGCCATGCTTGGCGCGCTGATGTAGAGGTTTTGCGCCAGCTTCTCCAACTCGCCCACTGCCGCCGGCGGCGCCACCAGCCAACCCAGGCGCCAGCCGGTCATGCCGAAATACTTGGAAAAACTATTCAGGACGAAAGCCTCGTCGTCGACTTCCAGCACGCTGGCCGCGTCGGTGCCGTAAGTAAGGCCATGGTAAATCTCATCCACCACCAAATGGCCATTACGCGCCTTGATGGCCGCAGAAAGGCTAGCCAATTCGTCACGGCTGAGGATCGTCCCGGTCGGGTTGGCTGGCGAGGCCACCAGCGCGCCCACACTGTCCTGGTCCCAGTGCTTGGCCACCAGGTCGGCGGTCAACTGATAGCGCACCTCCGGGCCGACCGGCACCAACTGGGCCGCGCCCTCTACCAGGCGCAGGAAGTGACGATTGCACGGGTAACCAGGGTCTGCGAGCAGCCAATGCTTGCCAGGGTCCACCAGCAAGCTGCTGGCCAGCAACAATGCGCCTGAACCGCCGGGGGTGATCAGGATACGCTCGGGGTCGACGTTCAACCCGTAGCGCTGCTGATAGAAACCGCTGATGGCCTCGCGCAGTTCAGGCAGGCCACGGGCCGCGGTGTAGCGAGTCTTGCCGTTGGCTAATGCGGCCTGGCCGGCCTGGATGATCGGCTCGGCAGTGGTGAAGTCCGGCTCGCCGATTTCCAGGTGGATCACATCATGGCCGGCAGCCTGCAGCTCATTGGCCCGCGCCAGCAATGCCATGACATGAAAAGGTTCGATGGCGCGACTGCGCGCACTGTAGGGCTGGGCCATTAGCCTTCCTTAACGGTGAGGACAAAATCTGGATTCTACCGAACCCACGCCGTAAAACATGTTCTATTGCCTGCCCGACAGCAGATGCAGTCCGGGCAAGCGCCTGCAAAACGACTAAAATCTACATTCGAGGCAACACATACCCAGCAATGGCGGGCTGTCGCAGTTTGCAACCGCTTTGCCGTGGGCCTCGACAACCGGGAGTGGCGCACCCCGAATCTATCTGGTAAGTTCGCCCGCTTGCAGCCGCAGGGCCGGCAGGTGTCGGTGACGTTGCAATCCTGCGCAATGGATTAGAAGAGTGAGAGGCGGTCTATTCATGTCCACCCAAGCAAAGCAACAGCAGACTCAAGGCCTCAACGGCTTCGAACCTTACGTAGAGACGAAAGGTGAGGAGTACATGGGCGAGCCCATGCGCGAGCACTTCACCAAGATCCTGAACAAGTGGAAACAGGACTTGATGCAGGAGGTCGACCGTACGGTTGACCATATGAAGGACGAAGCAGCCAACTTCCCTGACCCCGCCGACCGTGCGAGCCAGGAAGAAGAATTCGCCCTTGAACTGCGCGCACGTGATCGCGAGCGCAAGTTGATCAAGAAGATCGACAAGACGCTGCAGCTGATCAAGGACGAAGAATACGGCTGGTGCGAATCCTGCGGCGTCGAGATTGGTATTCGTCGCCTGGAAGCCCGCCCAACTGCGGACCTCTGCGTAGACTGCAAGACCTTGGCCGAAATCAAGGAAAAACAAGTCGGCAAGTAATCCAGCCGAGCTGAACGAATGGGGCGTACGAACGCCCCATTTTTGTTTCTGGCGTTTACCGAATTTCCAGTAGTATCCGGCCCATGACAGCCTCTACCTATATCGGGCGTTTTGCCCCCACGCCCAGCGGCCATTTGCATTTCGGCTCACTGGTCGCCGCCCTCGCCTCCTACCTCGACGCCCGCGCCAACCAAGGCCGCTGGCTCATGCGTATGGAAGACCTCGACCCACCTCGTGAAGAGCCCGGCGCCCAGGCAGCGATCCTGCATGCACTGGAAAGTTATGGCTTTGAATGGGACGGCGAACTGGTCCGACAAAGCGAACGGCACGAAGCCTACGCCAAAGTGCTGAACGATATGTTCAACCACGGCCTGGCCTACGCCTGCACCTGCTCACGAAAACAATTAGAACACTACAACGGGATCTACCCAGGCCTATGCCGCAATGCCGGTCACGATCAGCAGGACGCGGCCATCCGTCTGCGTGTTCCTGAGCTTGCCTACCACTTTACCGACCGTGTGCAGGGCGAATTCCGACAGCATCTGGGTCGTGATGTAGGCGATTTCATCATCCGTCGCCGCGATGGCCTCTATGCGTATCAATTGGCCGTGGTCCTCGACGATGCGTGGCAAGGTGTTACCGACATCGTGCGCGGCGCCGACCTGCTCGACTCCACGCCACGCCAGCTCTACCTGCAGGAACTGCTGGGCCTGCGCCAGCCGCGCTACCTGCATGTGCCGCTGATCGTCCAGCCGGACGGTCACAAATTGGGCAAGTCATACCGTTCGCCGCCGTTGACACCTGACCAGGCCACGCCTTTGCTATTAAGGGCTCTGCGCGCCCTCGGCCAGCAACCCGGGGAAGAACTCGAGTACGCCCGCCCACGGGAACTGCTGGACTGGGGCATCCAGCACTGGGACGCCACGCGGATACCGCGCACACTCACGCTGGCCGAAGCGCAATTGAGCTGAAGGCGCTTGCAGCTTGCCAAGCATCCGTTACCATCGCCGCACGTTTTTACACAGAGGCCAACATGTACATCTATCGATTGGTCCTGCTGCTGGTCGTCGGGATCTACCTGTTTTCCCCCGCCATCATGGATTGGTGGATCGACGCCACGGGCGCCTGGTATCGCCCTTATCTGCTGTGGCTGATCCTGATCGTCGTGACTTTCATCCTGCAGAGCCAAAAAGATGCCGATGAGCTTTAGCCTCACCCAGATGCTGCTGATCAGCGCCGCCTACCTGGCCGCGCTGTTCGGGGTGGCCTGGATCAGTGAGCGTGGAATGATTCCGCGGGCGATCATTCGCCATCCGCTGACCTACACCTTGTCCCTTGGCGTTTACGCCAGCGCCTGGGCGTTCTATGGCACCGTAGGCCTGGCCTATCAATACGGTTACGGCTTTCTCTCCAGCTACCTCGGGGTGTCCGGCGCGTTTCTGCTGGCGCCTGTGCTGCTGTACCCGATCCTGAAGATCACCCGCACTTACCAGCTGTCATCCCTGGCCGACCTGTTCGCTTTCCGCTTCCGCAGCACCTGGGCCGGTGCGCTGACCACGATTTTCATGCTGATCGGCGTTTTGCCGTTGCTGGCCCTGCAAATCCAGGCGGTGGCGGACTCCATCAGCATCCTGACCCGCGAACCGGTGCAACATCGGGTCGCCCTGGCCTTCTGCGCGCTGATCACCCTGTTCACGATTTTCTTCGGCTCACGCCACATCGCCACCCGCGAAAAACACGAAGGCCTGGTGTTCGCGATTGCCTTTGAGTCGGTGATCAAGCTGATCGCCATCGGCGGCGTTGGCCTGTACGCGCTTTACGGGGTGTTCGACGGCCCGCAACAGCTGGAACTGTGGCTATTGCAGAACCAGACCGCCCTCGCCGCCCTGCATACGCCATTGCAGGAAGGCCCCTGGCGCACACTGCTGCTGGTGTTCTTCGCTTCGGCGATCGTGATGCCGCACATGTACCACATGACCTTCACCGAGAACCTCAACCCGCGCTCACTGGTCAGCGCCAGCTGGGGTTTGCCGTTGTTTCTGCTGTTGATGAGCCTGGCGGTGCCGCTGATCCTGTGGGCAGGCTTAAAACTGGGGGCCACCACCAACCCTGAGTATTTCACCCTGGGCATCGGCATTGCCGCGAACAGCCCGGCCTTGGCGCTACTCGCTTATGTGGGCGGGTTGTCAGCTGCCAGCGGGCTGATCATCGTGACCACCCTGGCCCTCTCGGGCATGGCGCTCAACCACCTGGTATTGCCGCTGTACCAACCGCCGGCCGAGGGCAATATCTATCGCTGGCTGAAATGGACGCGGCGCGCGTTGATCGTCGCGATCATCATGGCCGGCTATGGTTTCTACCTGCTGCTGGGCGCGGGCCAGGACCTGGCCAACCTGGGGATCGTCGCATTTGTCGCCACCTTGCAGTTCCTGCCGGGCGTGCTGTCGGTCCTGTACTGGCCGACGGCCAATCGGCGCGGCTTCATCGCCGGGCTGCTGGCGGGCATCCTGGTGTGGGTCGTGACCATGCTGCTGCCGCTGGTCGGCAACCTGCAGGGCTTCTACATCCCGTTACTGAACATGATCTACGTGCTGGATGACACCAGTTGGCACATGGCCGCGATTGCGTCATTGGCCGCCAACGTCTTGATGTTCACCCTGATCTCGCTGTTCACCAACGCCAGCCCGGAAGAAACCAGCGCCGCCGAAGCCTGTGCGGTGGACAACGTGCGCCGCCCGCAACGGCGTGAGTTGCATGCGGCCTCACCCCAGGAGTTCGCCACGCAACTGGCCAAGCCGTTAGGTGCCAAAGCCGCACAAAAGGAAGTCGAGCAGGCGCTGCGCGATCTCTACCTGCCGTTCGATGAGCGCCGCCCGTACGCGCTACGGCGTCTGCGTGACCGTATCGAAGCCAACCTGTCCGGTTTGATGGGGCCGAGCGTGTCCCAGGACATGGTGGAAACCTTCCTGCCCTACAAGGCCGGCGGTGAAAACTACGTGACCGAAGACATCCATTTCATCGAAAGCCGGCTGGAGGACTACCACTCGCGCCTCACAGGCCTGGCCGCCGAACTCGATGCCTTGCGCCGCTACCACCGCCAGACCCTGCAGGAATTGCCCATGGGCGTATGCTCCCTGGCCAAGGATCAAGAGATCCTGATGTGGAACAAGGCCATGGAAGAACTCACCGGCATCGCGGCGCAACGTGTGGTCGGCTCACGCCTCAACACCCTCGGCGAGCCGTGGAAAGAACTGTTGCAAGGTTTCATCAATCTGCCCGACGAGCATTTGCACAAACAACACCTGGCCCTCGACGGCCAGACCCGCTGGCTCAACCTGCACAAAGCCGCGATCGACGAGCCGCTGGCCCCCGGCAACAGCGGCCTGGTGTTGCTTGTGGAAGACCTGACCGAAACCCAGATGCTCGAAGACAAGCTGGTGCACTCCGAGCGCCTGGCGAGCATCGGCCGGTTGGCGGCGGGCGTGGCCCATGAAATCGGCAATCCGATCACCGGTATCGCCTGCCTGGCGCAGAACCTGCGGGAAGAGCGTGAAGAAGATGGCGAAATCACCGAGATCAGCGGGCAGATTCTCGAACAGACCAAACGTGTCTCGCGCATCGTGCAGTCGCTGATGAGCTTTGCCCATGCCGGCGCCCACCAGAACCACGACGAAGCCGTGTGCCTGGCCGAGGTGGCACAGGACGCCATTGGGCTGCTGGCCTTGAACCGGCGCAATTTCGAAGTACAGTTCTTCAATTTATGCGACCCCGACCATTGGGTCGACGGCGACTCCCAACGCCTCGCCCAAGTGCTGATCAACCTGCTGTCCAACGCCCGTGACGCCACCCCGGCCGGCGGTGCCGTACGCGTCAAGACCGAGGCTTTCGAACATACGGTCGATCTGATCGTCGAGGATGAAGGCAGCGGTATTCCACAGAACATCATGGACCGATTGTTCGAACCCTTCTTCACCACCAAGGATCCAGGTGAAGGTACCGGTCTGGGCCTTGCACTGGTCTATTCCATCGTTGAAGAGCATTATGGACAAATCACCATCGACAGCCCGGCTGACACCGAAAGCCAACGCGGCACCCGTATTCGGGTGACCTTGCCGCGTCATGTCGAAGCGACGTCCGCTGTGAACTGAGACCGTCGAGAGAATTGAATCAATGCCGCACATTTTGATCGTCGAAGACGAAACCATTATCCGCTCTGCCTTGCGTCGCCTGCTTGAACGAAATCAGTACCAGGTCAGCGAAGCCGGCTCGGTGCAGGAAGCCCAAGAGCGTTTCAGCATTCCCACGTTCGACCTGATTGTCAGTGACCTGCGCCTGCCTGGCGCGCCTGGCACCGAGTTGATCAAGCTTGGCCAGGGCACTCCGGTGCTGATCATGACCAGCTACGCCAGCCTGCGGTCGGCGGTGGACTCCATGAAGATGGGCGCGGTGGACTACATCGCCAAGCCCTTCGACCATGACGAGATGCTCCAGGCAGTGGCCCGTATCCTGCGTGACCGCCAGTCGGCCAGCAGCACGCCGGCCGAGCAACGCCCGGCGGGCAAAACCAATGACAAGCCAGGCGTCGACAACAGCAACGGCGAGATCGGCATCATCGGTTCCTGCCCACCCATGCAGGACCTGTACAGCAAGATCCGCAAAGTCGCGCCCACCGACTCCAATGTCTTGATTCAGGGCGAGTCCGGCACCGGTAAAGAACTGGTGGCCCGTGCCCTGCACAACCTGTCCAAGCGCGCCAAGGCGCCGATGATCTCGGTGAACTGCGCAGCAATCCCTGAATCCCTGATCGAGTCCGAACTGTTCGGCCACGAAAAAGGCGCGTTTACCGGCGCCAGCGCCGGGCGTGCGGGCCTGGTGGAAGCGGCGGACGGCGGCACGCTGTTCCTCGACGAGATCGGCGAACTGCCTTTGGAAGCCCAGGCGCGGTTACTGCGTGTACTGCAAGAAGGCGAGATTCGCCGCGTGGGTTCGGTGCAATCGCAGAAGGTCGATGTTCGACTGATCGCTGCTACCCACCGAGACTTGAAGAGCCTGGCCAAGATCGGCCAGTTCCGTGAGGACTTGTATTACCGCCTGCACGTGATCGCCCTCAAATTGCCGGCCCTGCGTGAGCGTGGCGCCGACGTCAATGAGATCGCCAACGCGTTCCTGCAGCGCCAGAGCGCGCGCATCAACCGAACCGACCTGAAGTTCGCTCCGGACGCCGAGCAAGCGATTCGCCACTACTCGTGGCCAGGTAACGTGCGGGAGCTGGAAAATGCGGTCGAGCGAGCGGTGATCCTGTCGGAGAGCCCGGAGATTTCCGCCGAGCTGCTGGGCATCGACATTGAGCTGAGCGATCTGGAAGACGATGACTTCATCGGCCTGGCCCCCCAACAGGGCGGCGGTAGCAACACCAGCCATGAGCCGACGGAAGATCTGTCATTGGAAGACTACTTCCAGCACTTCGTCCTTGAGCATCAGGACCACATGACCGAGACCGAACTGGCGCGCAAGCTGGGCGTGAGCCGTAAATGCCTGTGGGAACGTCGCCAGCGCCTGGGCATTCCACGGCGTAAGACCGGCGTGACCAGCGAGAGTTGAGGGGGCGCCCTCACAGGTAACACCCGCAGATGTGAAAAAACTGTTACCGCGGATATTTCGCGTAACAAAAGCCGGGGCTTACGGTAACGAAGCCCCGGCTTTTTTTGGTCCGTCAAAAACCCGAAACCACCTCAACCCCCCGGTTTTGCTGGGCGGTGCAAAAGTTGGCACGCACCCTGCTATATGCTTAGTACAAAAACAATAACAAGCTTTGTACAAGACAATAAAAATAAGACGAATCGACTCACGCATAACAAAAACAACACGGCGGAGGCGCAGCTAACTGATTCTTTTGGAGAGGCGTTGCATTTGGGGCTTGCCCCGCAACCAGGCCGAGAACAACAAAAACTGCCCTAAGGCAGAGCCTGAACTGGTTGGATCGTAGATCAGCAACACAGCGACCAAAGCAATCCGTTTGCTCTTGACTCCCGATTGGGAGTGTCATGAAGGTGAAGCTTCATGGCGAGGGCGATCAACAAAAACAAGAAGCCCGCAACCAATAATAAAAATAGAGCACGCAACTACTTCTGGGGGAGCTTCGGCTCCCCTTGTAGTTTCCGCGATTTGACCGTCCAGCAACCTCTTGAAGCTTTTGGCTTGGGGCTTGCAGCTTGTTCCTACACCATCCCCTGACTAAATGCTAGAATCCCCGCCCATCATGCGGTCATTCTTCGTTATGGCCGAACATTCCTTCAAACAGTGCATCCCATGCTGAAGAAGTTGTTCCAGTCATTCCGTTCTCCCTTGCGTCGTACGCAACACAAACGCAGCACGCCTGAAGTGCTCAACAGCAGCCAGCATTCGCTGCAACGCGCTCAATTCAGCCGTTATGCGGTGAATATCGTCGAACGTTTGCAGAACGCCGGCTACCAGGCTTATCTGGTGGGCGGTTGTGTACGCGACATGCTGCTCAATATCACGCCCAAGGACTTCGACGTCGCCACCAGCGCCACGCCTGAGCAGGTGCGTGCCGAATTCCGCAATGCGCGGATCATCGGTCGGCGTTTCAAGCTGGTGCATATCCACTTCGGTCGCGAAATCATCGAAGTTGCAACGTTCCGCGCCGGCCACCCGCAAAACGATGAAGAGGAAGACACCAACCAGTCCTCACGTAACGAAAGCGGGCGCATCCTGCGCGACAACGTCTATGGCACCCTGGAAGAAGACGCGCAGCGCCGCGACTTCACCATCAATGCCTTGTATTACGACCCGGTCAGCGAGCGCATTCTCGACTACGCCAATGGCGTACACGATATTCGCAACAACCTGATCCGCCTGA
The DNA here is from genome assembly GCF_059133265.1 of Pseudomonas sp. FBCC-B1565. Classification (NCBI taxonomy): domain Bacteria; kingdom Pseudomonadati; phylum Pseudomonadota; class Gammaproteobacteria; order Pseudomonadales; family Pseudomonadaceae; genus Pseudomonas; species Pseudomonas sp. FBCC-B1565. Next base: position 991,699 of record NZ_CP101438.1, on the reverse strand, counting down.
TCGGCGACCCGGTCCAGCGCTACCAGGAAGACCCGGTGCGCATGCTGCGAGCAGTGCGTTTTGCCGCCAAGCTCAACTTCGGCATTGAGCGCCACACCGCCGCGCCGATTCGCGAACTGGCACCGATGCTGCGGGAGATCCCCTCGGCCCGCCTGTTCGAAGAAGTGTTGAAGCTGTTCCTCTCGGGCTATGCCGCCGACACCTTCGAAATGCTCGTCGACCTGCAGTTGTTCGACCCACTGTTCCCGGCCAGCGCCGAGGCTTTGGAATACAACCCGACGTACACCCACACCTTGATCAGCGAAGCGCTGATCAATACCGACCTGCGCATCAAGCAGAACAAGCCGGTCACCCCGGCGTTCCTGTTTGCCGCGCTGTTGTGGCCGGCGTTGCCAAAACGCGTACTGCGCTTGCAGGAGCGTGGGATGCCGCCGATCCCGGCCATGCAGGAAGCCGCTCATGAGCTGATTGCCGAGCAGTGCCAGCGCATCGCCATTCCGAAACGTTTCACCATGCCGATCCGTGAGATCTGGGACATGCAGGAACGCCTGCCACGCCGCAGCGGCAAACGTGCCGATCTGTTGCTGGACAACCCGCGTTTCCGTGCCGGCTACGACTTCCTGCTGTTGCGTGAAAGCGCCGGCGAGCAGACCGACGGCCTGGGCGAATGGTGGACCGACTACCAGGACGCCAATGACAGCGAACGCCGCGACATGATCCGTGACCTCGGCAGCAAAGGCGATGGTGAAGGCACTGGGCCGAAAAAACGTCGCCGCAGCAGCAGCAAGCGCAAGCGTAGCGCGGCCGACGCCCCGGGCGAATAAACGTGGAGCGCATCTACATTGGCATGGGCAGCAACCTGGCTGCCCCGGATCAGCAATTGCGCAGCGCTATCGAAGCGCTGGCGCAATTGCCCGACACCCACGTCGCCGGGGTCTCTGCCTTCTATCAAAGTGACTCACTGCTCCCTGGGCAGCCGCGCTACACCAATGCGGTGGCAGCCCTGGACAGCAATCTTGCGCCGCTTGATTTGCTGGATGCGCTGCAAGCCATCGAGAACGACCAGGGCCGCGAACGCCTTGAGCGTTGGGGCCCACGCACGCTCGACCTGGACATCCTGCTGTTTGGCGATCGACTGATCGATGAGCCGCGCCTCAAGGTGCCGCACTACCAGATGCACCTCAGGGCGTTTGTGCTGTACCCGTTGGCCGAACTGGCGCCCGCCAGCCTGGCGTTACCCGATGGGCAAACCCTCGACGAACTGCTTGAAGCCTGCCCGTTTGTCGGTCTTGAACGCCTCACCGCTGCTGAATCGCGTCAGTAACAGCGGTAACACCGTCATCGTAACAATGCGGTAACACATCCAATTGACTTCCCGTGTCCTCCTCACGACTATAGGCGTCCCGCTGCCGCCAACCCGGCGCTGAAGGGCGCAATCCAGGCCTTATAAGCACTGCTCTCAAGACAGTGCGCCTGTATAAACGAAGACTCACGCGCGTTACTCGCTGTTTCCAAGCGCCTGAACGAGGACCCTTTTCATGCCAGACGTTACCCTGACCACCTTGCAGAGCCTCAAGCTCAAAGGTGAAAAAATCGCCATGCTGACCTGCTATGACGCCACGTTCGCCCACGCCAGTTGCCAGGCCGGGGTTGAAGTGCTGCTGGTGGGCGACTCCCTGGGCATGGTTCTTCAAGGGAATGACAGCACCCTGCCCGTCACCACCGATGAACTTGCGTACCACACTGCCAGCGTCAAGCGCGGTAACGATGGCGCCTTCATCATCGCCGACCTACCGTTCATGGGTTACGCGACACTCGAACAGACCTTCCAGAATGCCGGCAAACTGATGCAAGCCGGTGCGCACATGATCAAAGTTGAAGGCGCGGTGTGGCTTGCCGAGTCGATCCGCCTGCTCGCGGAGCGTGGCGTGCCGGTGTGTGCGCACATGGGCCTGACGCCGCAGTCGGTGAACATCCTCGGCGGCTACAAGGTACAGGGCCGCAATGAGGCCCAGGCGCGCCAGATGCGCGCGGACGCCATCGCGCTGGAACAGGCCGGCGCGGCCATGATCCTGCTCGAATGTGTGCCGAGCGAGTTGGCGGCAGAAATCACCCAGGCCGTGAAAGTGCCAGTGATCGGTATCGGCGCGGGTTCGGCAACCGATGGCCAGGTGCTGGTGGTGCACGACATGCTCGGTCTGTCGATCAGCGGCCGCGTGCCGAAGTTCGTGAAGAACTTCATGGCCGGCCAGAGCAGCATCCATGACGCCTTGAGCGCTTACGTCGCCGAAGTCAAAGGCGTGACCTTCCCGGCCGCCGAACATGGGTTCTCTGCATGAACATCGTTAAAACCGTACGTGAACTGCGGGCTGCCGTGACGCATGCCCGCAGCGCCGGCAAGCGCATCGGCTTTGTGCCCACCATGGGCAACCTGCACAGCGGTCATGCCACCCTGGTGACCAAGGCCGCCCAGCAAGCGGATTTCGTGGTCGCCAGCATCTTCGTCAACCCACTGCAATTTGGCGCCGGCGAAGACCTGGACAAATACCCGCGCACCCTGGCCGCCGATCAGGAAAAGCTGCTGCAGGCCGGATGCAATCTGTTGTTCGCACCTACCGTCGAGGAAATGTACCCCGGCGGCATGACCGGCCAGACCCGTGTCAGCGTGCCGCAACTGTCCGAAGGCCTGTGCGGCGCCAGCCGTCCCGGGCATTTCGAAGGCGTGGCGACGGTGGTCAGCAAGCTGTTCAACATGGTGCAGCCGGACATGGCGGTGTTTGGCCAGAAGGACTATCAGCAACTGGCCGTGATCCGCGCCATGGTGCATGACCTGAACATGCCGATCCAGATCATCGGCGAGCCCACCGTGCGCGCCGACGACGGCCTCGCGCTGTCGTCGCGCAACGGCTACCTCACCGAAGAACAACGCGCCATCGCGCCGGTGCTGTACCGCAGCCTCAGCCAGATCGGCGCTGCGATCAAGACCGGTGACCATGACTTCGCAAAGCTGCGCGCCGAACAGGTCCGCCAGATCGAAGCCGCCGGGTTGCGTCTGGACTACCTCGAAGTGCGCCAGGGCGTGCATTTGCGCCCGGCAACGGCAGAAGATCGGGATATCGTGATCCTGGTGGCAGCCTATCTGGGGGCCACGCGCCTCATCGATAACCTGCATCTGACCCTCGCCTGACCTCCCTCAACGTGCCCTGCTTGTTGTGTAAATAGAAAGTGCCGGTATAAAAAAGTACCGGCATGAGCGCAGACAAAGCCAAGACATATCGACACGCTAGGTTTAATGTAATCGCCCTGCGCTATGGTTAGCGCTGTCTGGAACCCAATGCTCGATCATAGACTGGATGTTCCAGGCAAATAAGTGTCCTAAAGGCAGTCCCCGTAATAAAAGGAAACCCGCAGCGATGGCGTACTACCGCACCCCTCATGACGTTACCGCTCTGCCCGCCTGGCAAGCGCTCAATCAACATCGCCAAGCCATGCAGGATTTCAGCATGCGCGAAGCGTTCAATGCCGATCCTCAGCGTTTTTCCCAGTTCACCCTGAGCAGCTGCGGACTTTTCCTCGATTACTCGAAAAACCTGATCACCGGCGAAACCCGTGACCTGCTGGTAAACCTCGCAAAAGAGGTTCACCTCAAGGACGCGATCGACGCGTTGTACAAAGGCGAACCGGTCAACTCGTCTGAAGGCCGCCCTGCGCTGCACACCGCCCTGCGCCGCCCGGTGGGCGACAAGTTGTCGGTGAACGGCATGAACATCATGCCGGACGTGCACAAAGTGCTGAACCAGATCACTGACCTAGTCGGCCGCATCCACGACGGCCTGTGGCGTGGCTACACCGAAAAACCGATCACCGACGTGGTGAACATCGGTATCGGTGGCTCGTTCCTCGGCCCGGAGCTGGTCTCCGAAGCGCTGCTGTCCTACGCCCACAAAGGCGTGCGCTGCCACTACCTGGCGAATATCGACGGCAGCGAGTTCCACGAGCTGACCATGAAGCTGCGCGCTGAAACCACGCTGTTCATCGTCTCGTCGAAATCCTTCAACACCCTGGAAACCCTGAAAAACGCCCAGGCCGCCCGCGCCTGGTACCTGGCCCAGGGTGGCTCGGAAGCCGAGCTGTACCGCCACTTCATCGCCGTGTCGAGCAACAATGCGGCGGCCGTGGCCTTCGGCATTCGCGAAGAAAACATCTTCCCGATGTGGGACTGGGTCGGCGGTCGTTACTCGCTGTGGTCGGCCATCGGGCTGCCCATCGCCCTGGCCATCGGCATGTCCAACTTCAAGGAACTGCTGTCCGGCGCCTACACCATGGACCAGCATTTCCAGAACGCCCCGTTCGAACAGAACATGCCGGTGCTGCTCGGCCTGCTGGGCGTGTGGTACGGCAACTTCTGGGGCGCGCAGAGCCACGCGATCCTGCCGTACGACCACTACCTGCGTAACATCACCAAACACTTGCAACAGCTGGACATGGAATCCAACGGCAAGAGCGTGCGCCAGGACGGTACGCCCGTCGCCACTGATACCGGCCCGGTGATCTGGGGTGGCGTGGGTTGCAACGGCCAGCACGCTTACCACCAGTTGCTGCACCAGGGGACCCAACTGATCCCGGCCGACTTCATCGTGCCGATCGTCAGCTTCAACCCGGTGTCCGACCACCACCAATGGCTGTACGCCAACTGCCTGTCCCAAAGCCAGGCACTGATGCTCGGCAAGACCCGCGCCGAAGCGGAAGCCGAGCTGCGCGACAAAGGCATCCCGGAAGACGAAGTGCAGAAGCTGGCACCGCACAAGGTGATTCCGGGCAACCGTCCGAGCAACACCCTCGTGGTCGAACGCATCAGCCCGCGTCGCCTGGGCGCCCTGGTGGCCATGTACGAGCACAAAGTGTTCGTACAGAGCGTGATCTGGGGTATCAACGCCTTCGACCAATGGGGTGTGGAACTGGGCAAGGAGCTGGGCAAGGGCGTCTACAACCGCCTGACCGGCGCCGAAGAAACCTCGGCCGAGGATGCTTCGACCCAGGGCCTGATCAACTACTTCCGCGGTCGTCATCGCGGCTGATCCAGGTATTGCAGGGCCAACGTCCGTTTGGACGTTGGCCTTGAACCCTCCCCCTGCTGGGTGCATCTTTATGACTTGTCGCAAAAACAAGAATAAGGATCGCTCATGTTCGATATCAGCACGTTCCCCACCGCCGATGCCGTCCGCCGGGCTGCGCAACTCAGTCAAGAGGACTATCAGCGCCTCTACCGCCAATCCATCGAACAGCCGGACACCTTCTGGGCTGAACAGGCCACGCACTTTCTCGACTGGGTAACCCCCTGGCACACCGTTCAACGCTCAGACATCCACACCGGCGCTGCCCAATGGTTTGCCGGTGGCCAGTTGAACGTCAGCTACAACTGCATCGACCGTCACCTGGCGCAACGCGCCGATCAGCCGGCCTTCATCTGGGAAGGCGATGATCCGACAAAATCTTCCAAAATCACCTACCGCCAACTGCACCAGAACGTCAGCCGCCTGGCCAATGTGCTGAAAAGCCGTGGCGTTAAGAAAGGCGACCGGGTGTGCATCTACATGCCGATGATCCCGGAGGCCGCCTATGCCATGCTCGCCTGCACGCGGATTGGCGCGGTGCACTCCGTGGTATTTGGTGGCTTCTCGCCGGATGCCCTGCGCGACCGTATTCTCGACGCCGACTGCCGCACAGTGATCACCGCTGACGAAGGCGTGCGCGGCGGCAAGCCCGTTGCACTGAAGCAGAATGTCGACAAGGCCCTGGCCAGTTGCCCGAATGTGAGTACGGTACTGGTAGTGGAACGCACCGGAGCGACCGTTAACTGGAGCGAAGGGCGCGACCTCAAGTATCAACAAGCCCTGGACGCCGCCAGCGACGACTGCCCGCCCGAGCCGATGGACGCCGAAGACCCGCTGTTCATCCTCTACACCTCTGGCAGCACCGGCAAACCCAAGGGCGTGCTGCACACCACCGGCGGCTACCTGCTACAAGCGGCGATGACCTTCAAGTACGTACTCGATTACCGCGACGGCGAAGTGTTCTGGTGCACCGCCGATGTGGGCTGGGTCACCGGCCACAGTTACATCGTGTACGGCCCGCTGGCCAATGGCGCGACCTCGCTGATGTTCGAAGGCGTGCCGAGCTACCCGGACAGTTCACGCTTCTGGCAGGTGATCGACAAGCACCAGGTCAACATCTTCTACACCGCGCCCACCGCCCTGCGCGCTTTGATGCGCGAAGGCCACGGCCCGCTGGAGAACACTTCCCGCGCCAGCCTGCGCCTGCTGGGCAGTGTCGGCGAACCGATCAACCCGGAGGCCTGGGACTGGTACTTCAATGCCGTGGGCGAACAGCGCTGCCCGATTGTCGATACCTGGTGGCAGACCGAGACCGGCGGCATCATGCTCAGCCCACTGGTCAGCGCCCAGCGCATCAAGCCTGGGTGCGCGACCCAGCCTATGTTTGGCGTACAGCCGGTACTCCTCGATGAACAAGGCAAGGAATTCAGCGGCGCCGGCAGTGGCGTGCTGGCGATCAAAGCCAGCTGGCCGGGGCAGATCCGCAGTGTGTACGGCGATCCGCAGCGCATGGTCGACACCTACTTCAAACCCTACCCCGGCTACTACTTCACCGGTGACGGCGCACGCCGCGATGAGGACGGCGACTTCTGGATCACCGGGCGCATCGACGATGTGATCAACGTGTCCGGCCATCGCATCGGCACTGCTGAGGTGGAAAGCGCCCTGGTACTGCACGACCAGGTGGCCGAGGCCGCCGTGGTGGGCTACCCACATGATGTCAAAGGCCAGGGCATCTATGCCTTTGTCACCCCCATGAATGGCGTGGAACCCAGCGATGCGTTAAAAAACACCTGCTGGACCTGGTCAGCAAAGAAATTGGCAGCTTCGCCAAGCCGGAACTGATCCAATGGGCTCCGGCCTTGCCGAAAACCCGTTCCGGCAAGATCATGCGCAGGATTTTGCGCAAGATTGCCTGCAACGAGCTGGACAGCCTGGGTGACACTTCGACCCTGGCCGATCCGAGCGTAGTGGACGGCTTGATCGACAAGCGCCTGAACCGATAGGAAACCCTTGAGTCGCCATGGAATTTATCCGCAGCCGTATCGAAACCCAACTGATGAGCCTGACCGGCCTGTCGCTGGGCCAACTGGACCTGGAAAACCCCAAGGGCGACCCAGGCCTGTTCGGGCCCGACTCGGTGAGTTGGCAAGTACATGGCGACTTCAGCAGCATGCTTATCGGCGGCATCAGCGCCTTGATGCTGCAAGCCTTGCACCCGCTGGCCCTGGCCGGGGTGTGGGACCACTCGAACTTTCGCCAGGACATGCTTGGGCGCTTGCGGCGGACCTCGCAGTTCATTTCGGGTACGACATTCGGCTCGCGCAAAGACGCCGAATGGCTGATCGAAAAAGTCCGCACCATTCACCTGCAGGTGGTCGGCCACGCGCCGGATGGTCGCCCCTATGCGGCCAGCGACCCGGAGCTGCTGACCTGGGTGCATGTGGCGGAAGTCAGTAACTTCCTGGCCGCCCACTTGCGTTACCGCAACCCGCACCTGTCCGGTCGCGACCAGGACCGTTACTACAGTGAAATTGCCTTGGTCGCTGAACGGCTGGGTGCGCGGCATGTTCCGCGCTCTCGGCAGGAAGTTTCGGATTATCTGACACGCATCCGCCCGCAATTGCTGTGCGACGATCGCAGCCGCGAAGTGCTGCGATTACTGCTGAATGCCCCCTCACCCAGCGTGCTGGCCAAGCCATTTGGCAGCTTGATGATGCGCGCCGGGATCGACCTGCTGCCGGATTGGGCCAGCGCCATGCTCGACCAGCACCAGAGCCCGCTGCAACGCCAGATGATCCGTGCCGGCGTCAAACGCAGTGCGCCGATGCTGCGCTGGGCGATGCGCAATGGTTCGGTGCAACGCGCCCATCGCCGGATGGGGTTGATGTAGGTGACGGCGCATAGCTGTTAAACTTCGCGCCCTCAATTTCCCAGCAAGGCGCGCTCCATGTCTTCTCTGAATCAGGCGCTGCGCGCCGCCCTCGATCATCGCCAAGACCTGATCAGCGAACTGCATGCCCAGGGCACCGACTGTTACCGGCTGTTCCATGGCAGCCAGGAAGGCGCCGGCGGCCTGACCATCGACCGCTACGGTCCGCAATTGCTGGTGCAGAGTTTCCACCAATCCCTGGAAACCGCCGACCTGCTGGACCTGCATCAACAGGTCAACCAGTACATGGGCCTGGAGTTGTTGCTGGTGTACAACGATCGCGCCCGTGGCAATTCGCGCATTGACCGCGAAGACACGGTGTATCGCGCCGAACCCGCCGCACTGGGGGACCTGGTTGGCCACGAGTGGGGCCTCAGTTACCGCGTACGTGGGCGGCATGCCGGGCAGGACCCGCTGCTGTTCCTCGACCTGCGTAACACCCGGGGCTGGGTCAAGACCCACAGCGCCGGCAAAAGCGTGCTCAACCTGTTCGCCTACACCTGTGGCGTGGGCCTGAGCGCCGCCGCCGGTGGCGCCCGTGAGGTGTGCAACCTGGACTTCGCCGAGGGCAACCTGGCGGTAGGTCGGGAAAACGGCTTGCTGAACCCGCAATTGCCGAGCATGGAGTTTGTACAGTCGGACTACTTCCCGGCGATTCGCCAATTGGCGGGTCTGCCGATCACCCAACGCCGTGGGCAAAAGCTGCCGAGTTATCCGCGCCTGGAGCAACGTCAATACGACCTGGTGCTGTTGGATCCACCAGCCTGGGCCAAGAGCGCGTTCGGCACCGTCGACCTGCTGCGCGACTACCAGAGCCTGCTCAAGCCTGCACTACTGGCGACCGCCGACAATGGCGTGCTGATCTGCTGCAACAACCTGGCGAAAGTCAGCATGGAGGATTGGCGCGAACAGGTACTGCGTTGTGCAGAAAAAGCCGGGCGTCCGGTGCGTGACTGGCAAATCATGACGCCTGGAGCGGACTTCCCGTCCCAGGATCAGCAACCGCCCCTGAAAACCCTGATACTTCAGCTGTAAGAGGTTTCTCAAAGGCCCTTGCTCTTCGGAACCGAAAACCCGTGCCATACTCCAAGGCACTCCTGTTTGACATAGATGGCGCCGCCCCATGCCCAAAGGATTGATTCGCGCCGCTGGCGCCTTGTTGACTGCCCTTGCCCTGTACAGCTTGCTGGGCTTTTTGATTCTCCCCGGCATCGCCCTTCGCATCGCCAACCAGCAGTTGGCCAATTACGCCACGGTGCCGGCGCGGATCGAGCGAATCGAGCTCAACCCGTTCAGCCTGGAGTTGACCCTGTGGGGCCTGAAGATCGGTGAGCCCGGCAAGGAACAGGTCGGGTTCGAACGCCTCTACGCCAACCTGCAGATCGACAGCCTCTGGACCCGTGCCCTGCACCTGGCCGACGTACAGCTGGACAAGCCCAAGACCGAATTGCTCTTCGACAAGTCCGGCCAACTCAACCTGGCGCAGTTGTTCAAGCTGCCGCCCAGCGAGCCAACACCGGCCAATCCCGATGCCAAACCGTTCCCTTTGCGTATCGACAGCATCAAGCTGGCCGGTGGTTATGTGCACTTCGAGGACTTGCGCCCCAGCGAGCCCATCGAATTCCTCTACGACACACTCGACTTCGAGCTGAAGAACCTCAGCACACTGCCTGAAGACAATGCCGACATGACCCTGGTCGCAGCTGGCCCGGCAGGTGGACAGATCGACTGGAAAGGCAATTTCAGCCTGGTGCCGATCACCTCCGAAGGTACGTTGAAAGTCACCAACGGCAAGATGAAAGCCTGGTGGCCCTATGTACGTGACGCACTGCCACTGGTGCTTGAAGACGGCGTGCTCAACTTCAGCACCGAGTACAAATTCAGCCTGGCCAAAGAGACCGAGCTGAACCTGACCAACACCGCCGCCAGCATCGCGCCCTTTGCCATCAAGGCACCGGGCGGCCGCCCATTGGTACGCCTGGAACGCCTGGACGTCAGCGAGACCACGGTGGACCTGGCCAAGCAGCACGTGGTGGTCGGCAAGATCCGCAGCAACAAACTGGAAACCTGGGCGGCCCTTGAGGCCGACGGGCAACTGGACTGGCAGAAACTGTTCGCCAGCCAGCCGAGCAAACCGGCCAAGGCGCCGGAACCGAAAAACGCACCCGCCACCGCCGACTCGCCAAAAGCCGAACCTGCCGCGCCCAGCAAACCCTGGCAAGTGCTGCTCAAGGACGTGCAACTGCGTAACTATCAGGTGCACCTGGCTGACCGCCAGGCCAAGCCGGCGGTAGCGCTGGAACTCGGCCCGCTGAACGTCGACCTGCAGAATTTCGACAGCCTCAACCAGAGCCCGTTTACCTTGAAGGTCGACTCCGGCGTGGGCAAGCAAGGCAAGCTCCAGGCGACCGGCGAGGTCAACCTCAACCCGGTCAGTGCCAAGCTTAAAGTGAACACCCAGGACATCGACCTGCGGGTGGCCCAGTCCTACATCAGCCCGTTCATCCGCCTGGAACTGCGCAGCGGCATGCTCGGCAGCAATCTGGATGTGAACCTGAAAAGCACTGATCCTCTGAAGCTTCAGGTCACCGGCCGTGCGCAGGTCGACCAATTGCACACCCTGGACACCCTCAAGACCCGCGACTTCCTCAAATGGCAGCGGCTGGTGCTTGAAGGCGTGAACTACCAGCACGGCGACAGCCTGTCGATCGACAAGGTCAACCTGCTGCAGCCGTATGCGCGCTTCATGATCAACGATGACCGCACCACCAACGTTGATGACCTGCTGATTCCGCAAGCGCCCGACAAAGGTCCCAAGCCCGCCAGCAAGGACAAGCCCTTGGGCATTCGCATCGGGCAGATTGCGATCAATGACGGCTCGGCCAATTTTGCTGACTTCAGCCTCACACCCAACTTCGCCACCGCGATTCAACAGCTCAACGGGCAGATCGGCACCATCGACAGCCGCCAGGCCAAACCGGCCAGCGTCGACATCAAGGGCAAGGTTGATCGCTATGCACCGGTGACCATCAAGGGCAGCGTGAACCCGTTCGACCCGATGGCGGCGCTGGACATTGCGACCAGCTTCAAACGTGTCGAACTGACCACCCTGACGCCTTATTCCGGCAAGTTCGCCGGCTTCCGTATCCGCAAGGGCCGCCTGAACCTCGACCTGCACTACGTCATCACCAAGGGCCAGTTGAAGGCCGAGAACAAAGTGGTGGTTGAGCAATTGCAACTGGGCGAGAAAGTCGACAGCGCCGACGCCGTGGACTTGCCGATTCGCCTGGCCGTCGCTTTGCTCAAGGACAGTGACGGCAAGATCTCCATCGAACTGCCGGTCACCGGTGACTTGAACAACCCGCAATTCAGTGTGATGCCGATCGTCTGGCAGACCCTGCGTAACCTGGTAGTGCGCGCGGCAACGGCGCCCTTCAAGTTTATCGGTGGGCTGGTGACGGGCGGCGGCTCGGAAGACCTCGGCAATGTGTCGTTCGCCCCAGGCTCAAGCGAATTGAACAAGGATGCGGAAGGCGCCCTGAACACGTTGGCTAAAGCACTTAAGGAACGCCCTACCCTGCGCCTGGAAATCGAAGGCACAGCGGCGGCCAGCAGCGATGGGCCATTCCTCGCTGCCCAGCGACTGGAGCGTGAATACCAGTACAACTACTACAAGATTCTTCAGCGTCGTGGCGACAAAGTACCCGCCCAGGCCTCGTTGCTTGTCGTACCCGAGAAGGAAAAAGCGCCGTTGCTGGAAGGCATCTACCGCACCCGCCTGAAACAACAACCGCCGGCCGAGTGGAAGGACCTGAGCAGCGATGACCGCAGCGCGAAGCTGCGCGACGGCGTGATCAAGTTCTGGAGTGGCAGTGACGTGCTGCTACGCCAACTTGGCCAGGACCGTGCCAGCACCATCAAGGACTATCTGGTGGATAAGGGCCAGCTGGAAGATGATCGGGTGTACTTCATCGATGCCAACTTGGGCCAGGCTGAGAAAGATGGTCGGGTGGTCACCCCAATGCATCTGGATGCCGAGTAACGCCTGAGCAGCACTATCCAAATGTGGGAGTGGGCTTGCTCGCTCCCGCATTTAATCTTCATCTGCCCTTCACAGATATTCCGACCCACAATAGAACAGGCCCCGACACAAGTGCCGGGGCCTGTAATGACCACATCCGTGTGGTCGGTCGCATGAACTCCAGAGGTGCATTTGGGTGGATATCTAACTCACCCTAAGCCGCCGCCGTCCAGTTCAGACGAAAACGGTGCGTTTTACTCTGCTTTCAGGCCATCGGCCGATACAGCTTTAACGCCTTTGATTTTCTTGGTGATGTTCACCGCGGTAGTTTTCTGAGCTTCAGTAACCGGAGCGGTCGAAGACAGGGACACTACGCCTTTGTTGGTTTCGACTTTAATGTCGGTACCAGGAATGCCTTTCTCGGTAACCAGGTCAGCTTTTACTTTGGTGGTGATCCAAGTGTCCGAGGTGGACTCTTTGGCACCAGCCGCTGCGCTTTTGGTTTTGTCGATGTTGTCAGCCTTGGTAGCGCCGCCAGCCATCAGGCCGTCAGCAGAAACAGCAGTTACACCTTTGATTTTCTTGGTGATGGCTACAGCAGTGGCTTTTTGCGAATCGGAGATCGCAACGGTCGAGGACAGGGAAACCACGCCTTTGTTGGTTTCTACCTTGATGTCCGAACCAGGAATGCCTTTTTCGGTCAGCAGGTCAGCTTTGACTTTGGTGGTGATCCAAGTATCCGAAGTGGTTTCTTTAGCCTTGGTGACTTCACCGGCGGCCAAGGTCATTGGAGCTTGGGAAGTCTGGGCAAAGGCCACGTTAGCACCCATGGCCAGGGTCAGAGCGGTAGCAGTAGCGAGAGCGAACTTCTTCATACGAGTAACTCCTGTTTTATTGAAAGTCTGCAGTGTGTGAACCTTGATGCTGCAGCGTTAACAGGGTTATTGCAGGCAGTGTGCCAAGTCTGCATCAGCAATTAAATCCTTTATAAACAATGACTTATAAAAAACATGAAAATTCGGATTCGTGCAACTTGCATGATGCCGTCTGAGCCTGCATGCAAGTTGCGGCTTTTGCTTTGTATTAAGCGCCTGATTTTTAGGTATTTTCCTGCTCCCATAAAAAAAGGACTCCGAAGAGTCCTCTTTTCAGCGTGAAGCCTGGGGGTGATTAAACGCCCGAAGCCTTGGCTGCTGCTACGTCCTTGATGGACAGCTTGATACGGCCGCGGTTGTCCACGTCCAGTACCAGCACTTCCACTTCCTGGCCTTCCTTCAGAATGTCGGTGACTTTCTCAACGCGAGCGTCGCTCAGCATGGAGATGTGCACCAGACCGTCTTTGCCCGGCAGGATGTTGACGAATGCGCCGAAGTCGACGATGCGCTCAACCTTACCGACGTAGATCTTGCCGATCTCTGCCTCGGCAGTGATGCCCAGGACGCGCTGACGTGCTGCTTCAGCCGCTTCCTTGGTTTCGCCGAAGATCTTGATCGAGCCGTCGTCTTCGATGTCGATCGAAGCCTTGGTCTCTTCGCAGATCGCACGGATGGTCGCGCCGCCTTTACCGATAACATCACGGATTTTGTCGGTGTCGATTTTCATCGCGATCATGGTCGGAGCATTTTCCGACAGTTCGGTACGGGACTGACCAATGATCTGGTTCATCTGACCGAGGATGTTCAGGCGCGCTTCCAGGGCTTGGCCCAGGGCGATTTCCATGATCTCTTCGGTGATGCCCTTGATCTTGATGTCCATCTGCAGCGCGGTCACACCTTTGGCGGTACCGGCTACCTTGAAGTCCATGTCACCCAGGTGGTCTTCGTCGCCCAGGATGTCGGTCAGGATGGCGAACTTCTCGCCTTCTTTAACCAGACCCATGGCGATACCGGCAACCGGCGCCTTCATCGGTACACCAGCATCCATCAGTGCCAGGGACGCACCGCAAACGGAAGCCATGGAGCTGGAACCGTTGGATTCGGTGATTTCCGATACGACGCGGATGGTGTACGGGAACACGTCAGCGGCAGGCAGCATGGCCTGGACCGAACGGCGGGCCAGACGGCCGTGACCGATTTCGCGACGACCAGCGCCACCCATGCGACCACACTCGCCCACCGAGAACGGAGGGAAGTTGTAGTGCAGCATGAACGGGTCTTTTTTCTCGCCTTCCAGGGTGTCCAGCAGTTGTGCGTCACGGGCGGTACCCAGGGTCGCAACGACCAGAGCCTGTGTTTCACCACGGGTGAACAGAGCCGAACCGTGAGTCTTCGGCAGAACGCCGACTTCAATGTTCAGCGGACGTACGGTGCGAGTGTCACGACCGTCGATACGTGGCTTGCCGTTAACGATGTTTTCGCGAACGGTGCGGTATTCGATTTCGCCGAACGCCGCTTTTACTTCGCTGGAGGAAGGCTGACCTTCTTCACCGGACAGCTTGGCCACAACCTGGTCCTTCAACTCGCCCAGGCGCGCGTAACGGTCGGCCTTGACGGTGATGGTGTAGGCGTCGGAGATGGCAGCGCCGAACTCGGAGCGGATAGCGCCCAGCAGTTCGGTGGCCTCAGCCTGTGGAGCCCAGGTCCAGGTTGGCTTGGCAGCTTCGGCAGCCAGTTCGGTGACAGCCTTGATGACCGCCTGGAACTCGTCGTGGGCGAACAGTACAGCGCCCAGCATCTGGTCTTCGGTCAGCTCTTTGGCCTCCGATTCAACCATCAGTACGGCTTCCGAGGTACCGGCAACGACCATGTCCAGGCTCGATGCTTTCAGTTGCTCGTAAGTCGGGTTCAGCAGGTAGCCGGTGCTTTCGTGGAACGCAACGCGCGCTGCGCCGATCGGGCCATCGAAAGGAATACCGGAGATGGCCAGGGCCGCCGAGGTACCGATCATCGCAGCGATGTCAGGATCGGTTTTCTTGCTGGTGGAAACGACGGTGCAGACAACCTGCACTTCGTTCATGAAGCCTTCTGGGAACAGCGGACGGATCGGACGGTCGATCAGTCGGGAAGTCAGGGTTTCTTTCTCGGAAGGACGGCCTTCGCGCTTGAAGAAACCGCCAGGGATCTTACCGGCAGCGTAAGTTTTTTCCTGGTAGTGAACGGACAGAGGGAAGAAGCCTTTGCTCGGGTCAGCGGTCTTGGCGCCAACAACGGTCACCAGTACGGTAACGTCGTCATCAACGGTAACCAGCACTGCGCCGGAGGCTTGACGGGCGATACGGCCTGTCTCGAGGGTAACGGTCGACTGACCGAACTGGAATTTTTTGATAACCGGGTTCACGGTGTCCTACCTTCTTTGTGGCTCTTGGGGAACTTGTCTTCTTGCGAAATTCTTGGGCAATGCCGGGAATCGGCCCGACGCTCGTCCAGGGTAAAACGTGTATCCAGATAAAACTTGAGGCTGGGAGCCTGCCATGGACCAGCGGAAATCCCACTGGCACACGGCAGACAACCAACCTCTAGCGCAATCGCTTATTAGCGACGCAGACCCAGGCGACCGATCAGAGTCTGATAACGACCCAGATCCTTGCCTTTCAGGTAGTCCAGCAGCTTACGGCGCTGGTTTACCATGCGGATCAGACCACGACGCGAGTGGTGGTCTTTACCGTTGGCCTTGAAGTGACCTTGCAGCTTGTTGATGTTGTGGGTCAGCAGTGCAACTTGCACTTCTGGCGAACCAGTGTCACCAACAGCTTGCTGATAGTCAGCAACGATTTGTGCTTTTTCTTGAACATCGAGAGCCATGAGGCAATCCTTTTTTTCAGGAAACCACCCAAAGGGCAGTTTCAACAGGCCAGGGACAAATCCCTGTATCTAAAAATGAGTAGTGACCGTGCCTGTTAACAGCCACCCTCGTTCGGTCATTCTGACCGAATCAGTCGACGTGGCGCTATACGCCCGTCTTCGCTCACTTCACCGATACCGATAAAGCGACCGTTATGATCCTGTACTCGCACCATGCCGAACTTCGGGGCATCCGGAGCGCGTACCGGCTGGCCGTTGAGCCAGTAGAACGCGCTGTGCTCCGAGAAGTGCAGCAATGGCCAATCGAGCAAACCGCTGTCCGATGGCATCAGGAAGCGATCTACTGCTTCATTGCCGCCTTCGGCATGCACCGCTTCCAACTCTTCCAACGTGACCGTCTGGGCCAGGCTGAAAGGACCGGCCTGGGTGCGTCGCAGTTCTGCAACGTACGCGCCGCAACCGAGCTTTTCACCAATATCTTCCACCAGGGTACGGATATAGGTGCCTTTGCTGCAGTCCACGGCCAACCGGGCGGTGTCGCCTTCACAGGCGAGCAATTCCAAGCGCGCAATAGTAACAGAACGCGGTTCGCGCTCCACTACTTCGCCCGCACGTGCCAGCTTGTAAAGGGGTTGTCCGTCACGCTTGAGCGCCGAGTACATCGGCGGTATCTGACTGATTTCCCCACGAAAAGCGGGTAAAGCCGCTTCAATATCAGCACGACCAACGGTCACGTCGCGAACCTGCAAAACATCACCTTCGGCGTCGGCCGTGGTGGTGGTCTTGCCCAGTTGCATCAGGGTTTCATAACCCTTGTCGGAATCGAGCAGGTATTGGGAGAACTTGGTGGCCTCGCCAAAGCACAACGGCAACACGCCGGTGGCCAGGGGATCGAGGCTGCCGGTGTGCCCGGCTTTCTCGGCATTGAGCAGCCAGCGGACCTTCTGCAACGCGGCATTGGAGGTAAAGCCAATGGGTTTGTCGAGCAGAATGATGCCGCTGACGTTGCGACGGATACGTTTGACCTGAGCCACCGCTTACTCCTTGGCGTCTTCAGGTGTGGACGGGTGCTGGCTGTCTTCAGCCACGGCGCGCTCGATCAGGGCCGACAGGTGTGCACCCCGCACGACGCTTTCGTCGTAGTGGAAGTGCAGCTGGGGCACGCTGCGCAGCTTCATTTCACGGGCCAACTGCATGCGCAGGAAACCTGCAGCCGAGTTGAGCACCTTGATGCTTTGCGCGATTTCTTCGCTGCTGTCCTGCCCCATCACGGTGATGAAGATCTTGGCGTGACCCACGTCACGGCTCACTTCAACGGCGGTGATGGTGACCAGGCCAACGCGTGGGTCTTTGACTTCGCGACGGATCAGTTGGGCCAGCTCGCGCTGCATCTGATCGCCGATACGCTGGGTACGGCTGTATTCTTTTGCCATGTCTTGTTACCTGTTACTGCCACACGGTGAAACCCGTGGGGTCTGAAAGCGGCAAACGCCCGGCCTGACAAAAGCCAGACCGGGCGTTGCGTTTAGAGTCCGTACGCTGCGCGGGGCATTTGCATGCCCACGCGCTGCGTGGCTCCTGAAGTGCGCGAGTTAGAGGCTGCGAGCAACCTGAACCTTCTCGTAGACTTCGATCTTGTCACCAGCCTTGACGTCGTTGTAGCTCTTGACGCCGATACCGCATTCCATGCCGGCACGTACTTCAGAAGCGTCATCCTTGAAGCGGCGCAGGGATTCCAGCTCGCCTTCGAAGATAACGATGTCTTCACGCAGTACACGGATTGGACGGTTACGGTACACGGTGCCTTCAACCACCATGCAGCCGGCGATCGCGCCGAATTTCGGCGAGCGGAACACGTCACGTACTTCGGCGATACCCAGGATGTTCTCCCGGACGTCGCTGCCAAGCATGCCGGTGAGGGCTTTCTTGACGTCTTCGATGATGTCGTAGATGACGTTGTAGTAACGCATGTCCAGGCCTTCCTGCTCGACGATCTTGCGAGCGCCGGCATCGGCACGCACGTTGAAGCCGAACAGTACAGCGTTGGAAGCCAGTGCCAGGTTAGCGTCGGACTCGGTGATACCACCGACACCGCCACCGACAACGCGCACTTGCACTTCGTCGTTACCCAGGCCGTTCAAGGCGCCGTTCAACGCTTCGAGGGAACCACGTACGTCAGATTTGAGGACGATGTTAAGCGTCTTCTTCTCTTCCTGGCCCATGTTCTCGAAGATGTTTTCCAGCTTACCGGCGTGAGCACGGGCCAGCTTGACTTCACGGAACTTGCCTTGACGGAACAGAGCCACTTCACGGGCTTTCTTCTCGTCGGCTACCACGCTCATCTCGTCGCCAGCGTCCGGAGTACCGTCCAGGCCAAGGATCTCGACCGGGATAGCAGGACCTGCTTCCTTGATTGGCTTGCCGTTCTCGTCGAGCATGGCACGTACACGGCCGTAGTTCGAACCGACCAGCACCATGTCGCCTTGGCGCAGGGTACCGTCTTGAACCAGAACGGTCGCAACCGGGCCACGGCCCTTGTCGAGACGGGATTCAACCACAACACCACGGCCAGGAGCCGATGGCGTAGCAGTCAGTTCCAGAACTTCGGCTTGCAGCAGAACGGCTTCGAGCAGTTCGTCAACACCAGTACCCATCTTCGCGGAGACCGGTACGAATGGAGTGTCGCCACCCCACTCTTCGGATGTCACGCCGTGAACCGACAGTTCGCTACGGATGCGATCAAGATCGGCGCCCGGCTTGTCGATTTTGTTCACAGCGACTACCAACGGAACGCCAGCTGCCTTGGCATGCTGAACGGCTTCGATGGTTTGTGGCATCACGCCGTCGTCCGCTGCAACCACCAGGATCACGATGTCGGTCGCCTTGGCACCACGGGCACGCATTGCGGTAAACGCAGCGTGACCAGGGGTGTCGAGGAACGTCACCATGCCACGGTCAGTTTCAACGTGGTAAGCGCCGATGTGCTGGGTGATACCGCCGGCTTCGCCTGCGGCTACCTTGGCACGACGGATATAGTCGAGCAGGGAAGTTTTACCGTGGTCAACGTGGCCCATTACGGTCACAACCGGTGCACGGGAAACTGCCTCACCTTCAAACTTCAGGGACTCGGCCAGGGAATCTTCCAGGGCGGTGTCGCTGACCAGGATCACTTTGTGGCCCAATTCTTCAGCAACAAGCTGGGCAGTTTCCTGATCCAGTACCTGGTTGATGGTGGCCGGAGTGCCCAGCTTGAACATGAACTTGATGATTTCAGCAGCCTTGACCGACATCTGCTGGGCCAGATCGCCCACAGTGATGGTCTCGCCGATCTTCACTTCACGCACGACAGGGCCGGTTGGGCTCTGGAAACCGTGGGCGTTGCGTTTCTTCAGCTTGGCCTTGCCGCGACCACCACGACGGAAGCCATCGCTTTCTTCGTCGGTAGTGCGTGGGGCAACGCGTGGCGCAGGCGCTTTCTCTTTGACCGAGGCACGATGCGGAGCGTTTTTGCGCTCGCCATCGCCACCACCACCGCGACGATTGTTATCGTCGGCACGCGGTTTGTCCGGACGACGAGGTTCGTCGCGCTTGCGAGCGTCAGCAGCCGGTGCTGGTGCAGCGGCAACCGGAGCGGCCTCACGCACAGCTTCAACTGGCGCGCTAGGCGCAGCGACCGCTTCAGTGGCAGCAGGTTGCGCAGCAGCAGGCTGGCGACGCGCTTCTTCTTCGGCGCGACGCTTGGCTTCTTCTTCAGCCTTCTGACGAGCAGCATTTTCTACTGCGCGACGTTCTTCCAGTTCGCGTTTGCGCTCGGCTTCGATTTCTTCCGGGCTGCGCTGTACGAAGACTTTCTTCTTGCGTACTTCAACGCTGATGCTCTTGCTACCAGCAACACGCAGGGTGCTGGTGGTTTTGCGCTGCAATGTAATCTTGCGCGGTTCTTCCACTTTCGCCTTGTGGCTGCTCTTCAAGTGAGTCAGCAAAGACTGCTTCTCACTATCGCTCACACCTTCATCGGCGGCGGTGTGCGGCAGACCTGCCTCACGCATCTGCTGCAACAGGCGCTCTACCGGTGTTTTGACCTCATCGGCCAGTTGTTTCACCGTGACTTGCGTCATGCACTTCTCTCCTCAGGCCGCGCCTAGTTACTCGAACCAATGGGCTCGGGCGGCCATGATCAACTTGCCGGCACGATCATCGTCAATGCCGTCGATGTCGAGCAGATCGTCAATAGACTGCTCGGCCAGGTCTTCGCGGGTAATTACGCCGCGCACCGCCAGTTCCATCGCCAAATCCTTGTCCATACCCTCAAGCGAGAGCAGGTCTTCGGCCGGATGGGCGTCTGCCAGCTTTTCCTCAGTAGCGATGGCTTTAGTCAACAAACGATCCTTGGCCCGAGCGCGAAGCTCGTTGACGGTGTCTTCGTCAAAGCCGTCGATGTTGAGCATTTCTTCCAACGGTACGTAGGCAATCTCTTCCAGGCTGGTGAAGCCTTCATCTACCAGCACCTGCGCCAGGTCTTCATCGACTTCCAACTCTTCGATGAAGTTGCGCAGGATGTCACCGGTTTCAGCTTGCTGCTTAGCCTGGATGTCCGATTCGGTCATCACGTTCAGGGTCCAACCGGTCAGTTGGCTGGCCAGACGCACGTTCTGACCACCACGACCAATGGCCTGAGCCAGATTGTCTGCGCCAACGGCGATGTCCATTGCATGGGCATCCTCGTCAACGATAATTGCCGCCACTTCAGCCGGCGACATGGCGTTGATCACGAACTGCGCCGGGTTATCGTCCCACAGGACGATGTCCACACGCTCGCCACCCAACTCGCCCGACACCGCCTGGACGCGCGAACCGCGCATACCAATGCAAGCGCCTTGCGGGTCGATGCGTTTGTCCTTGGAGCGGACCGCGATCTTGGCACGCGAACCCGGGTCGCGGGACGCAGCCATGACTTCGATCAGGCCTTCGGCGATTTCCGGCACTTCGATACGGAACAGCTCGATCAGCATTTCCGGCGCGGTACGCGACAGGATCAACTGTGGGCCGCGGTTCTCGGTGCGGATTTCCTTGAGCAGCGCACGCAGACGCACGCCAACACGGAAGGTTTCGCGGGAAATGATGTCTTCGCGAGCCAGCAACGCTTCGGCGTTGTTGCCCAGGTCGACGATCACGTTATCGCGGGTGACCTTTTTCACGGTGCCGGAGATGATTTCACCCAGGCGCTCGCGATAGGCGTCAACGACTTGAGCGCGCTCGGCTTCGCGAACCTTCTGCACGATGACCTGTTTGGCGGTCTGTGCAGCGATACGGCCGAATTCGATCGATTCGATCTTTTCTTCGACGACATCACCGACCTTGGCACCAGGATGCGTTTCGGCAACCTTGCTTGGCCAGGTTTCGATGGCCGGATCATCAAGATCGGCTTCTTCGACGACCGTCCAGCGACGGAAAGTCTCATAGGCACCGGTGTGGCGGTTGATTTCCACACGCAGATCAACTTCGTCTTCAAAACGCTTCTTGGTAGCAGTGGCCAGGGCCAGCTCCAGCGCTTCAAAAATCACGTTTGCCGGTACGCCCTTTTCATTGGATACCGACTCAACAACCAGCAGTACTTCTTTGCTCATCGTACGCCTCGCCTTTCGCAAGCCATTGGATCCGCGGGATCCGCGTCTCAGTCAAAACTGGGAATAATGTTGGCCTTGTCGATCATATCGATCGGCAACAGGAACTCATGGTCTTCTACCTGCACCACGACATCCTGCTCTTCTACACCGCGCAGAAGGCCCTGAAAGTTGCGTCGCCCTTCAAAGGGAGAGCGCAGCTTGATCTTCACTTGTTCACCGGCAAATTTTGCAAACTGATCAATAGTGAACAGTGGGCGTTCCATGCCTGGCGAGGAAACTTCGAGGGTGTATTCAACGGCGATCGGATCTTCAACATCCAGCACACCGCTGATCTGACGGCTGACAATGGCACAATCGTCCACCAGCACGCCGCCCTCTTTATCGATATAAACGCGCAACATTGAGTGGCGACCTTGAGCCGAAAACTCAATACCCCAGCATTCATAGCCTAGGGCCACGACCACCGGGGCCAACAAGGCCTGCAACTCTTCTAGCTTGCTCGACACCTGAACCCCCTCGTGCATGTATGTGCATGCTGTGCAAAATAAAAAAATGGGCGAAACGCCCATCCTTGAAACGCCGTCGAACAGCGGCGTTGAAAGTGTCCAGCTAACAAAAAGCCCCTTAAAAGGGGCTCCGCTAAAACTGGTTGCGGGGGCCGGATTTGAACCGACGACCTTCGGGTTATGAGCCCGACGAGCTACCAGACTGCTCCACCCCGCGACAAAGCTGGGGCGGAAGTATACGACCGATCCCTTAAAGGGTCAATGTAACCTTCCACCTACAAGAAAGCCCGCAACAGCGGGCTCTCCTGATAATTGGTACCGAGAAGGGGACTCGAACCCCTACACCCTATGGGCACAACCACCTCAAGGTTGCGTGTCTACCAATTCCACCACCTCGGCAATACAGCGTTTACAACCCTTCTTACTTCTGCTCTTGAGCTGGAGGTACGTCAGTCGCTGGAGTAGCCGACTTTTGCTCTTGAAGCACCGGGACATCATCAGAAGCCGGTTTTGCTTTTGGTACTTCCAACACTGCTGGATTTGGGAGACCTACTTGAGTCAGCACATGAGCTTTCTCTTTAGCAAAGTAACCTAACCCCAAGCTGGTTATGAAGAAACCGGCGGCAAGTATAGCAGTAAACTTACTAAGAAAGGTAGAGGAACCTTGGCTTCCGAACACAGTATTTGAAGCACCTGCACCGAAAGACGCACCAGCATCCGCACCTTTACCCTGTTGCAGCAAAACCAGAGCAACTACGCTCAGAGCAGCCAACAGATGAAAAACGACTACGACTGTTTCCAGCATTTTTTCAGTTTCCCGCGGCGCGACAGATCGCACCGAACTCATCTGCATTCAGGGAAGCTCCACCAATGAGCCCCCCATCGATATCCGGCATGCCGAACAGTTCGACCGCATTGGCCGCCTTCACGCTGCCGCCGTATAGAAGCCGCACACCTTGTGCGACTTCAGAATTCTCTGCCGCCAACTGCGCACGGATGGCTGCGTGCACATCCTGCGCCTGTTGCGGTGTAGCAGTCAGCCCGGTGCCAATGGCCCAGACCGGCTCGTAGGCGATTACTGCCTTTGCAAACGCACCAACACCCAGCTCCTCGATGATGCTGCCCAGCTGACGCGAGACAACTTCAAGAGTCTTGCCCGATTCGCGCTGCTCCAGGGTCTCCCCTATGCACAACACCGGAATCAAGCCACAAGCCTGTGCTGCTGCGAACTTGCGATTGAGCGTCCCATCACGCTCGCCCATCATCTGACGGCGCTCGGAGTGCCCGACAAGCACGTAGGAACAACCCGCATCGACCAACTGACTCGGCGCTATCTCACCGGTCAATGCACCTTGCATGGCTTCCACCGCAGAATTCTGCGCGCCGACCTGGATCGACTTGCCCTTCAAGCCATCAACCACTTGGGTGATATGCAAGCAAGGCGGGAAAACCGCGACATCAACACCGCTCGGCAAGGCCAAGTGACGAAGGCCATTGATCAGCTCAGCGACACTGGCGCGGGTACCGTGCATCTTCCAGTTACCAGCTACCATAGTGCGACGCATGCTGTACCTCGTCGGTCAAAGTGGGCGCAGATGTTACCCAACCACATCATCACTGGCAAGCCGAATTCAGGCGCAAACTTCAGTTACCAGTTTTGCCAGGTCTTCGGCATGGCCGCGAACCTGTGTTTCATCGTCACCTTCGACCATGACACGCACCAATGGCTCTGTGCCGGACTTGCGCAACAGCACACGGCCACGCCCCGCCATTGCCAGGGTTACACGCTCGCATGCCTCTTTGACAGCCGGATGCTCAATAGGATTTTCACCGCCAGCAAAACGCACATTCAGCAATACTTGCGGACACTTGCGCATAGCTTGGCGCGCCTGGGCCAGGCTCTCTTCACGACGCTTCATGGCCATAAGCACCTGGAGCGCAGCAATGATCGCATCACCTGTCGTGGTGTGCTGGAAGCAGACAACGTGCCCGGAATTCTCGCCACCCACCTGCCAGTTGCGCTCAAGCAGCTCGGCGATCACATAGCGGTCGCCGACATTGGCACGCACGAACGGAATACCCAGATCCGCCAAGGCCAGTTCAAGCCCCAGGTTACTCATCAGCGTACCGACGACACCACCTTGCAGCTTGTTACGCTCATGCATGTCGCGGGCAATGATGAACAGGAGGTCATCACCATCAACAATGGCGCCTGTGTGGTCCACCATCAGCACGCGATCACCGTCACCGTCGAAGGCAATACCCAGGTCGGCATGCTCGGCAAGGACGGCCGCCTGTAACTGCTCCATGTGGGTGGAGCCACAGTTCTCGTTGATGTTCAATCCGTTAGGCTGAGCCGACAGCACCGTCACGTCTGCGCCCAACTCCTTGAATACGCTCGGCGCCACCTTGTAGGTCGCACCATGGGCGCAATCGACCACAATCTTCAGGCCGGCAAAATTGGTGCTGCTTGGCACGCTGCTTTTGCAGAACTCAATGTATCGGCCGGAGGCGTCGTTGATACGCGACACTTTGCCAAGCTTGCTGGACTCGACCACCGTCATCGGCGCATCCAGAAGCTCTTCGATCATCAGCTCGATCTCGTCCGGGAGCTTGGTGCCCTGGCCCGAGAAGAATTTGATGCCGTTGTCATCATGAGGGTTATGCGAGGCACTGATTACGATACCGGCTTCAGCATGAAAGGTACGCGTGAGGTAAGCGATCGCCGGCGTCGGCATCGGCCCCAGCAGCATCACATCGGCACCTGCGGCAGACAGCCCCGCCTCCAACGCCGACTCGAACATATACCCCGAAATACGAGTGTCCTTGCCCACTAGGATGCGGCACGCGCCCATGCTGCGGAACGCCATACCTGCAGCCCAACCGAGCTTGAGCATGAAATCAGGAGTAATCGGGAACTCGCCGACCCGACCGCGAATACCGTCGGTGCCAAAATATTTTTTAGTCATAAGTGCTCCATCATTCTTATTCGGCTGATTCTACCGCGGCCATCATACGCACCACATCCA
Organism: Pseudomonas sp. FBCC-B1565; assembly: GCF_059133265.1. Lineage (NCBI taxonomy): Bacteria > Pseudomonadati > Pseudomonadota > Gammaproteobacteria > Pseudomonadales > Pseudomonadaceae > Pseudomonas > Pseudomonas sp. FBCC-B1565. The sequence continues at coordinate 966,730 of NZ_CP101438.1, read as the reverse complement.
TCGTCTCGGCAACATCATGCACCCGCAAGATACGCGCCCCCTTGGTGACTGCAAGCGCCGCCAGCGCAAGACCGCCGTACAGCCGCTCGCCCACAGGACGATTCAGCGCCAGCCCGATCATGCTCTTGCGTGAAACGCCGACCAGAAGAGGCCGACCAAGGGCATGCAAGGACTCCATATGTTTGAACAGACTTAGATTGTGCTGCAGGGTCTTGGCGAAGCCAAAACCGGGATCGAGGACGATCTTTTCTGCAGCAATCCCGGCAGCAGTGCATTGCGCAACCCGCTCGGCAAGAAACCCACTCACCTCACCAACAAGATCATCGTAGTGAGGGTTGTCTTGCATATTGCCGGGCTCACCCAGCATATGCATCAGGCAAACCGGCAAACCGGTGGCCGCAGCCGCATCAAGCGCACCGTCACGCTGAAGCGAGCGCACATCGTTGATCAGCCCCGCCCCAAGGCGCGCCGTCTCACGCATCACGGCCGGCGTCGACGTATCAACCGAGATGATCACATCCAGCTCACGTGCAATGCGCTCAACAATTGGCGCAACCCTCTCCAACTCTTCCAGGGGAGAAACGATGCGAGCGCCAGGCCGCGTCGACTCCCCCCCCACGTCAATCAACGTCGCGCCAGCCGCCACCATCGCCTCGGCATGACGTAACGCCGCATCGAGTTGACTGAAGCGACCACCATCGGAAAAGGAGTCGGGGGTTACATTGAGAATGCCCATGACGTGCGTATGGGCCAAATCAAGAACCCGGTTGCCGCAAGGCAACCGGGTGGAGGACAACACAGAAGTCATTTCAAACCTTAGACGTCAGCTGCGGGACCGCCAATCGGGGTTTCAGGGCGTTCGTTCTGAACCACTGGCGGAGTGCCAGAAGTGCCCGAACCACCTTCCCAATCGCGAGGCTCGCGCGGCGTGCGACCGGCCATGATGTCGTCGATCTGGTCGGCATCAATGGTCTCGTACTTCATCAGCGCATCTGCCATGGCATCCAGCTTGTCGCGGTTGTCCGTGAGGATCTGCTTGGCCGTGCCGTAGCACTGGTCAATGATGCTGCGCACCTCGGAGTCGATCAGCTTGGCTGTCTCACCGGAGAAGCTGGCGTTTTGACCACCACCGCCACGCCCCAGGAACACTTCGCCTTCTTCCTCGGCATACATCAATGGACCGAGTTTTTCCGACAAGCCCCACTTGGTCACCATGTTCCGCGCAATCTGGCTGGCACGCATGATGTCGTTGGAAGCACCAGTGGTGACGCCGTCGAAGCCCAGGGTCATCTCTTCAGCAATCCGGCCGCCGTACAGCGAGCATATCTGGCTGATCAGTGCACGCTTGGAGAGGCTGTAACGATCCTCTTCCGGCAGGAACATCGTGACACCCAGCGCCCGACCACGCGGGATGATCGACACCTTGTAGACCGGGTCGTGCTCAGGCACGACACGACCAACGATGGCGTGACCAGCTTCGTGATAAGCGGTGTTCTGCTTCTCTTTCTCGGACATGACCATGGATTTGCGCTCGGCGCCCATCATGATCTTGTCTTTGGCCAATTCGAACTCTTTCATCTCCACGATACGCTTGCCAGTACGGGCAGCGAACAACGAGGCCTCGTTGACCAGGTTAGCCAGGTCGGCACCGGAGAAGCCTGGAGTACCACGGGCAATCACGGCCGGAGCCACGTCGTCGCCCATCGGCACTTTGCGCATGTGCACTTTCAGGATCTGTTCGCGGCCACGGATATCCGGCAAGCCCACCACAACCTGACGGTCGAAACGGCCTGGACGCAGCAGCGCAGGGTCCAGCACGTCAGGACGGTTGGTGGCAGCGATCACGATGATGCCGTCGTTCATTTCAAAGCCATCCATCTCAACCAGCAACTGGTTAAGGGTCTGCTCACGCTCGTCATGACCGCCGCCCATACCGGCGCCACGGTGGCGACCGACGGCGTCGATTTCATCGATGAAGATGATGCAAGGCGCATGCTTTTTAGCCTGTTCGAACATATCGCGAACACGGCTAGCACCAACACCGACGAACATCTCGACAAAGTCAGAACCGGAAATGGTGAAGAAAGGCACCTTGGCTTCACCGGCAATTGCCTTGGCCAGCAAGGTTTTACCGGTACCCGGAGGGCCAACCATCAGCACACCGCGAGGAATACGGCCACCCAGGCGCTGGAACTTGCCCGGATCGCGCAGGAACTCGACCAGCTCGCCCACTTCTTCCTTGGCTTCGTCGCAACCCGCAACGTCAGCCAGGGTGGTTTTCACCTGGTCTTCAGAGAGCAGGCGAGCCTTGCTCTTGCCGAAGCTCATCGGGCCGCCCTTGCCTCCCGCACCGCCTTGCATCTGGCGCATGAAGAACATGAACACGGCGATGATCACCAGGATCGGGAAGCTGGCTACCAGCAATTGGGTCCAGATGCTCTGCTGCTCAGGCTGCTTGCCTTCGACCACCACGTGATTATCCACCAGGTCGCCGATCAGACCGTTGTCCTGGATTGCCGGACGAATGGTCTTGAAGCTGTCGCCATCGTTGCGTTTGCCGGTGATCACGTAGCCATCAACCGCTACGCGCTCGACCTTGCCATCCTTAACTTGCTGGATGAAGTCGGAATAGTTGAGGGTCTGCGGCTCGTTAGGGCTGGAGAAGTTGTTCATCACCGTCACCAGGACAGCCGCGATGATCAACCACAGGATCAGATTCTTTGCCATATCGTTCAATTAACTACCCTCTGAAGCAAGCTCCGCTACTGGCGCGCGCTTCGCATGATATTCACCGGCCTAACTTACTACATTACCTACAACACTGGCAGGCGCCGTCTGTAACCCTTTGTGAAACTTTGACTACACAATATTCGTAAAGCTTCGTGACGAAAGCGATATAAAAAAACCTATCGACTCCCTTCAAACCTTCAAAGACGCTCATCACTGGCGGCGCCTTCGATGCCACGGAACCCCCGCGCCAACAGATACTGCTCGCGAGACCGGTCACGCGAGGAGTCCGGTTTGCGCATCTGTACCTTGTCGAACAGCTTGCGAATGTTCTTGTGGTACTCGTCGAAACCTTCCCCCTGGAAGACCTTGACCAGGAAATCACCACCCGGACGCAATACCCGACCCGCCAGATCCAGTGCCAATTCGCACAGGAACATGGCTCGCGGCATATCAACAGCCGGTAACCCACTCATATTGGGTGCCATGTCGGAAATCACAAGGTCCACCTGCGAATTTCCTACAGCTTCCAGGATCTCGGCCAGGACCGCATCCTGGGTGAAGTCACCATGCACGAAGGTCACATCCGGGATGCTGTCCATCTCCAGGATGTCAGAAGCGATCAATCGGCCTTGCCCACCAATCAGACGACTGGCCACCTGGGACCAGCCACCCGGGGCAGCGCCCAGGTCGATCACACTCATGCCGGGGCGAAACAATTTGTCCTTGTCCTGGAGCTCCAGCAGTTTGTAGCTGGCCCGGGAACGGTAGCCGTCCTTTTGCGCCTTTTTGACGTAAGGATCGTTGAAATGTTCTTGTAGCCACTTAAGGCTGGTTTTGGAACGGGCCACGGGCCACCTCGAAAAATAAAACGGGTCGTGATTAACTGGGCGGTCCCGGACTCGCTCGGGTAAACTGGCCGCCGCTTTTTACAAGATCAGACGCAGGGGTCAGATTATGCCGCTCACTCAAGAGCAGAAGAAACAGTACAAATCCATTGGCCACCATCTGAAACCAGTTCTGATTGTGGCAGATAACGGTTTGACTGAAGGTGTGTTAGCCGAGTTCGAACGTGCGCTGAACGATCATGAACTGATCAAGATCAAGGTCAACATCCTTGATCGCGAAGCGCGCCTGGCTGCCATTGCAGAACTGTGCAAGGCAGGCAAAGCGGACCTGGTCCAGGTCATCGGCAAGATGGCGCTGCTGTATCGCAAGAACTTCAGCGTCAACAAGCAACTGTCGAACGTACACCGCTTCAAGTAGCTTTTAAATTACAAAAAGGGTCACGGGCGTGCTTCGCGCGCCCCGCCACTCCATCCCGGTGCAGGCTGTAAAACCAGCACCAGGCCGGAGAACCCTAGCACAAGATAGCTGAATAGCTGCCAACGCAACGCTTCCGGCAACCAGACATGCACCACGCAAAACATTGCGCATGCATACAGCGCCATCAACAGCAGTTGCCCGCGAATATCCCGCCACAAACTCTCCAAGCCCTCGGCCTTGACCAGCACCAATGCCTGGAGCGTCACGCACGCCGCCGCGAAACCCACCAACAGCGCACTGAGTAATCCATCGATCTCATCGATCAGCAGCGGTGCCAGGCCTATCAGGCCGAGCGCCGGCAGCACACCAATGTGCAACAACCAAAGGCCGCCCACCCAAAGCATCTGAGAGAGCTGCCAAAGCATGGCGCCCGCACGAAGCGGGCGCCGTCTTTCAGACGTGACGAACTTCAACAATCTCGTACTCGATTACGCCACCTGGCGTCTTTACAGCCACCACATCACCCTCTTCCTTGGCAATCAAGGCACGGGCCAGCGGGGAACCGACAGAGATTTTGCCGAGTTTGAAATCAGCTTCATCCTCACCAACGATGTGGTAGACCACGCTTTCGTCAGTTTCAACGTTGGCGATTTCCACAGTGGTGCCGAAGATCACCTTGCCTGTCTTCGGAATGGTCGTCACATCGATGACCACCGAGTTCTGCAAACGGCCTTCGATGTCACGGATCCGCGCCTCGACCATACCTTGCTGCTCGCGGGCAGCGTGGTATTCGGCGTTTTCCTTCAGGTCACCCAGTTCGCGGGCCGTACCGATGTCCTGGCTCAGCTTCGGACGGACGACCTTGGTCAGATGGGCGTGCTCCTCTTCCAGGGCCTTGAAGCCCTGGACGGTCATTGGGTATTTGATCATGCCTTCAATCCTGCGTGTAGATCCTGCAAGCGGCGCACGGTCTTTTCAGGACCGAACTTGAGCGCTTCGCAGATGGCTTCGCCAGCAGCAATGGTGGTGGTGCAGTAGATCTTGTGCTGCAAGGCGTTACGACGAATGGAGTAGGAGTCCGCGATCGACTGGCGACCTTCGGTGGTGTTGATGATCAGGGTGACTTCGTCATTCTTGATCATGTCGACCACATGCGGACGGCCTTCCGTCACCTTGTTCACGCGACGCACTTTCAGGCCGGCAGCTTCGATCAGCTTGGCGGTCCCGGCGGTGGCCACGACTTCAAAGCCCAAGTTGATCAGATCACGGGCTACGCCTGCAACCAGTGGCTTGTCGTCATCACGCACGCTGATGAACGCAGTACCGCCGGTCGGCAGCACTTCGCTGGCGCCCATCTGGGCCTTGGCAAAGGCTTCACCGAAGGTATCGCCCACACCCATGACTTCACCGGTGGACTTCATCTCTGGGCCCAGGATCGGGTCCACGCCAGGGAATTTGGCGAATGGGAACACCGCTTCTTTCACGCTGTAGAAGTTCGGAATGATTTCCTTGGTGAAGCCGATTTCCTTCAGGGTCTTACCGGCCATCACGCGCGCAGCGATCATGGCCAGGGAGACGCCGATGCACTTGGAAACAAATGGCACGGTACGCGAAGCACGTGGGTTGACTTCGATGACGTAGATGTCTTCGCCTTGCAGCGCCAACTGTACGTTCATCAGGCCGACTACGCCCAGTTCCAGAGCCATTTTCTTGACCTGTTCGCGCATCTCGTCCTGGATGTGCGCCGGCAGCGAGTACGGCGGCAGCGAGCAAGCCGAGTCACCGGAGTGAACGCCCGCCTGTTCGATGTGCTGCATGATCGCGCCGATCACCACGTCAGTGCCGTCGCAGACCGCATCCACGTCCATCTCGATGGCGCAGTTGAGGAAGTGATCCAGCAGCACCGGGCTGTCGTTGGACACTTTCACGGCATCGCGCAGGTAACGCTTGAGCTCTTCTTCTTCATAGACGATTTCCATCGCACGACCGCCCAGCACGTAGGACGGACGCACCACCAGCGGGTAGCCGATCTTGCTGGCTGCGCGGATGGCTTCGTCTTCACTGCGCACAGTGGCGTTTGGCGGCTGACGCAGGTTCAGGCGCTCAACCATTTGCTGGAAGCGCTCGCGGTCTTCTGCACGGTCGATGGCGTCCGGGCTGGTACCGATGATCGGCACGCCGGCAGCTTCCAGGGCACGCGCCAGCTTCAGGGGGGTTTGGCCGCCGTACTGGACGATCACGCCTTTGGGCTTCTCGACGCGCACGATTTCCAGCACGTCTTCCAAGGTCACTGGTTCGAAGTACAGGCGATCGGAGGTGTCGTAGTCAGTGGAAACGGTTTCCGGGTTGCAGTTGACCATGATGGTCTCGTAGCCATCTTCGCGCAGGGCGAGGGCGGCGTGAACGCAGCAGTAGTCGAATTCGATACCCTGGCCGATACGGTTCGGACCGCCACCCAGGATCATGATCTTGTCGCGACCCGACGGCGCGGCTTCGCACTCTTCCTCATAGGTGGAGTACAGGTACGCGGTGTCGGTGGAGAACTCGGCCGCGCAGGTGTCAACGCGCTTGTAGACCGGGAAGATCTCCAGCTTGTGGCGATGGGTACGCAGGTTCTTCTCGGTCACACCCAGCAGCTTGGCCAGACGTTGATCAGAGAAACCTTTGCGCTTGAGGCGGAACATCATGTCGCGGTCGATGCTGGCCAGACCCAGGGTCTTGACCTTCTCTTCTTCCTTGATCAGATCTTCGATCTGCACCAGGAACCACGGATCGATCATGTTCATGCCGAAGATATCTTCGACGGTCATGCCGGCGCGGAAGGCGTCCGCCACGTACCAGATACGCTCGGCGCCCGGCACGGTCAGCTCACGCTTGAGCACGCTCATGCTTTCCGGGTTGCTCAGGTCGAGCTTCTCGTCCAGGCCGCAAACGCCCACTTCCAGGCCGCGCAGAGCTTTCTGCAGGGATTCCTGGAAGGTACGGCCGATGGCCATGACTTCACCGACAGACTTCATCTGGGTGGTCAGGCGCGCGTCAGCCTTGGCGAATTTTTCGAAGGCAAAACGTGGCAGCTTGGTCACGACGTAGTCGATGGACGGTTCGAAGGACGCCGGAGTCTTGCCGCCGGTGATGTCGTTCGACAGCTCGTCCAGGGTGTAACCCACGGCCAGCTTGGCCGCGACCTTGGCGATCGGGAAGCCGGTGGCTTTCGACGCCAGGGCCGACGAACGGGAAACACGCGGGTTCATCTCGATCACGACCATGCGGCCGGTGTTCGGGCAGATGCCGAACTGAACGTTGGAACCACCGGTTTCCACGCCGATCTCGCGCAGTACCGCCAGGGAGGCGTTACGCAGGATCTGGTATTCCTTGTCAGTCAGGGTCTGTGCCGGAGCGACGGTGATCGAGTCACCGGTGTGCACGCCCATCGGGTCAAAGTTTTCGATGGAGCAGACGATGATGCAGTTGTCCTTCTTATCGCGGACAACCTCCATCTCGTATTCTTTCCAGCCGATCAGGGATTCGTCGATCAGCAGCTCTTTGGTCGGCGACAGGTCCAGGCCGCGGGCGCAGATCTCTTCGAACTCTTCACGGTTGTACGCGATACCGCCACCGGTGCCGCCCATGGTGAAGGACGGACGAATGATGCACGGGAAGCCCAGCGTCTCGAGGACCGCATTGGCTTCTTCCATGCTGTGGGCGATACCGGAACGCGGGCACGCCAGGCCGATGGACTTCATGGCCTTGTCAAAACGCGAGCGGTCTTCAGCCTTGTCGATGGTGTCGGCATTGGCGCCGATCATCTCTACGCCGAATTTTTCCAGGACGCCTTCGCGCTCCAGGTCCAGGGCGCAGTTCAGTGCGGTCTGGCCACCCATGGTCGGCAGCAGCGCGTCCGGACGCTCTTTCTCGATGATCTTGGCAACGGTCTGCCACTTGATCGGCTCGATGTAGGTAGCGTCGGCCATGGCCGGGTCGGTCATGATAGTGGCCGGGTTGGAGTTCACCAGGATGACGCGGTAGCCCTCCTCGCGCAGGGCTTTACAGGCCTGGGCGCCGGAGTAGTCGAATTCGCAGGCCTGGCCGATCACGATCGGGCCAGCGCCGAGAATCAGGATGCTTTTTATGTCTGTACGTTTTGGCATGGGTTTGTCACTCAAATCCGCAGGTCAGTCGGCAAGCCGTCTTGAACAATCTTTGAAGAGCCTGCGGGGGCCACCGACACTCAGGGCCGCCCGCAGGCCGCTCAGTCAGCGTCGCTTGGCCATCTCATTGATGAAACGGTCGAACAGCGGCGCTACGTCGTTCGGGCCCGGGCTGGCTTCAGGGTGGCCCTGGAAGCTGAACGCGCTCTTGTCGGTGCGCTCGATGCCCTGCAGGGAACCGTCGAACAGCGACTTGTGAATGGCGCGCACGTTGCTCGGCAGGGTGGCTTCATCTACCGCAAAACCGTGGTTCTGGCTGGTGATCATCACAACGCCGGTATCCAGGTCTTGTACCGGGTGGTTGGCGCCGTGGTGGCCGTGCCCCATTTTCAGGGTCTTGGCGCCGGAGGCCAGGGCCAGAAGTTGGTGGCCGAGGCAGATACCGAACACCGGAATTTCGGTTTCCAGCACTTCCTTGATCGCCTGGATGGCGTAGTCGCATGGCTCAGGGTCACCCGGGCCGTTGGACAGGAACACGCCGTCCGGTTGCAGGGCAAGCACGTCGCTGGCCGGAGTTTGCGCCGGCACCACGGTCACGCGGCAACCGCGCTCGACCAGCATGCGCAGGATGTTGTACTTCACGCCGTAGTCATAGGCCACTACGTGGTAAGGCAGATCTGCGGCTTCGATAGTCGCATGGCTGTCGGTCTTCAAGTCCCAGACCGTGGAGCGCCATTCGTACTTCTCTTTGACGCTGACGACTTTCGCCAGGTCCATGCCCTTCAGGCCAGGGAAGCCCTGGGCTGCGGCAATCGCCGCCTCCTCGGAAATATTGTCACCGACCATGATGCAGCCGTTCTGCGAGCCTTTCTCACGCAGGATGCGCGTGAGGCGGCGTGTATCGATACCGGCGATCGCCACCACGTTGTTGGCTTTCAGGTAATCGGACAGCGACATCGTGTTACGCCAGTTGCTCGCAACCAGTGGCAGGTCACGAATCACCAGACCCGCCGACCAGACACGATCAGACTCGACGTCTTCCGGTGTAGTACCGGTATTGCCGATGTGCGGATAGGTCAGGGTAACGATCTGTTGGGCGTAGGAAGGATCGGTAAGGATTTCCTGATAGCCGGTCATGGCAGTGTTAAACACTACCTCTCCAACGGTCTGACCGTCGGCTCCAATGGCTTCGCCGCGAAAAATGCTGCCATCAGCAAGGGCGAGTATGGCTGGCTTAGTCAAGAAGACCTCCCGTAAATAAAGCCTGAAAGGGCGATCGCAGGTTGTAAAAAAGCGGAGTGACGTATGGACACGTCACCCCGCTTCTTCACCGAATTATTCTGCGCGCTTTTAGTGGACACACTAAAGCTGTAGCTTACAGAAAAAGGCTTTTTTGGTCCACCGCTAATGAGCCTTAAAGGCAGGGGAATGCGACAGGACGTCGCTTAGCGGGTAAAAACGGGGCCTAAGCATAAGCTTGAGGCCCCGTTTTAGCTACTGATTAGTGCAGATCCAGCACATCGCGCATGTCGTAAAGGCCCGCCTCGCGCCCCTCCAACCAGAGCGCAGCACGCACCGCGCCCTTGGCAAACGTCATGCGACTGGACGCCTTGTGCGTGATTTCCAGGCGCTCGCCCTCAGCGGCGAACAACACGGTGTGGTCACCCACCACATCACCACCACGCACAGTTGCAAAGCCGATGGTGTCGCGCGCGCGCGCACCGGTGTGGCCTTCACGGCCATACACCGCCACTTTCGACAAGTCGCGACCCAACGCATCGGCAATCGCTTCGCCCATGCGCAGAGCAGTACCTGACGGCGCATCGATCTTGTGGCGGTGATGGGTCTCGATGATTTCGATATCCGCTTCATCCCCGAGCACACGGGCGGCCAAATCAAGCAGCTTGAGCGACAGGTTCACGCCCACACTGAAGTTGGCCGCGAAAACGATAGGAATATCCTTGCCCGCCTCCACCAACAACTGCTTCTGCTCAACCGTCAAACCGGTAGTACCGATTACCATCGCCTTGCCCGCCTTGCGGCAGAACGCCAGGTTTTTCAGCATCACGTCCGGCAGAGTGAAGTCGATCAGCACGTCGAACTCGTCAGCTACCTGCTCCAGGTTGCCGGACAACGAAACGCCGATGCGCCCCAGTGAAGCCAACTCACCGGCATCTGCACCGATCAACGTGCTGCCCGGACGAACGATCGCCGCGGTCAGCCCAGAGGCCGGCGAGCGTTGCTGTACCGCCTCGACCAGTGTCTTGCCCATGCGCCCGGCAGCGCCCATTACGGCTATACGTCGCATACTCAATTCCTTACAGGTCGCCGAAGAAGCGCTTCACGCCTTCGAAAAAGCCAGAACTTTGCGGCGATTGAGAGCTGTTACCGTCCAACGAACTGCGGAACTCTTCAAGCAGCTCACGCTGACGACGATCCAGATTGACCGGAGTCTCTACCGCCACACGACACATCAGATCACCAGCACCGCCGCCACGCACCGGCGCAACGCCCTTGCCACGGATACGGAATTGCTTGCCGGTCTGCGTGCCCTCAGGGATCTTGAGCTTGACCCGACCGTCGAGAGTTGGAATTTCAAGCTCGCCACCCAGCGCCGCATCAACAAAGCTTATCGGCACTTCGCAGAACAAGTGCTTACCGTCACGCTGGAAGATCGAGTGCTCGCGCACATTGATCACCACGTACAGGTCGCCCGTAGGACCACCTTGAGTCCCCGCCTCGCCCTCGCCCGACAGGCGAATGCGATCACCGGTATCCACACCCGCCGGCACTTTCACCGAAAGGGTTTTGTACTCTTCGACACGGCCTTCGCCGTGGCACGAGTCGCACGGATCGGAAATGATCTTGCCCTGACCATGGCAACGCGGACAGGTCTGCTGCACCGAGAAGAAGCCCTGCTGCATACGGACCTGGCCAATACCGCCGCACGTCGGGCAGGTGATCGGCGAAGAACCTTTCTTGGCCCCCGAACCGTCGCACGGCTTGCAGTTGACCAGCGTCGGCACACGGATATTCACGCTGGTGCCGCGCACGGCTTCTTCCAGGTTCAACTCCAGGGTGTAGCGCAAGTCGCTGCCACGCTGGGCGCCGCCACGCTGACCACCCCGGCCACCGCCGAAGAAGTCACTGAATACGTCGCCGAAGATATCGGAGAAGTTCTGACCACCAAAACCGGCACCGCCGCCACCCATGCTCGGGTCGACGCCGGCATGACCATACTGGTCGTACGCCGCACGCTTGTTGGGATCAGACAGACATTCGTAGGCCTCATTGGCCTCTTTGAACATTTCTTCGGATTCTTTGCTATCCGGATTACGGTCCGGGTGATGCTTCATCGCCAGGCGACGGTAGGCCTTCTTCAGGTCCGCCTCGCTGGAGCCGCGCTCCACACCCAATACTTCGTAATAGTCACGCTTTGCCATAAGTCTTTGCACTCTTAAGGACGTTCAGCCAGACCCTCCTGAGCCTTGCCAAACTCGTTGAGCCCCAATACAGGCCCGGACCCAACTCACGTCAATTCAACGATCCTGGTCATTACTACTTTTAGCCAGGTACCCGGCCAAAAATGCGGTATTTACTGCTCGGAAAGCAGGAGCATTCCCGATCACACCGCCAGCATCCGAACACTGTCGCATGCTGTAAAAATTCGCATACCCCAGACACGCCAACGCGGGAGCAAGCTCCCGCGCGGCGACATCCTACCAGTCACCGCTTGATAGCGGTCAACCGGGCGACCAACTTACTTCTGGTCTTTGACTTCTTCGAACTCGGCGTCGACAACGTCGTCGTGCTTGGCTTCAGGCTCTGCGTGCTGCGCAGCACCGTCAGCCGGCTGGCCTTGTTCGGCGTACATTTTCTGAGCCACTGGCGCAGAGACTTTCGACAGCTCTTCGATCTTGGCTTCGATAGCCGCCTTGTCGTCGCCTTTTACAGCGGCTTCCAGGGCAACTACAGCAGCTTCGATGGCAGCCTTCTCTTCAGCAGTCACTTTATCGCCAGCATCAGCGACCATTTTGCGTGTCGAGTGAACCAGTGCGTCACCCTGGTTACGGGCGCCAGCCAGCTCGGCAAACTTGGCATCCGCATCAGCGTTGGCTTCAGCATCACGGATCATCTGTTGAATTTCTTCATCAGACAGACCGGAGTTGGCCTTGATGGTGATCTTCTGCTCTTTGCCGGTGGCCTTGTCTTTCGCGCCTACGTGCAGGATGCCGTTGGCATCGATGTCGAAGGTCACTTCGATTTGTGGCACGCCACGTGGTGCTGGTGGAATCTCGGCCAGGTCGAACTTGCCCAGGGACTTGTTCTGAGCCGCTTGCTTACGCTCACCTTGCAGCACGTGAATGGTCACCGCGCCTTGGTTGTCGTCGGCAGTCGAGAACACCTGGGATTTCTTGGTAGGAATCGTGGTGTTTTTCTCGATCAGCGCCGTCATCACGCCGCCCATGGTTTCGATACCCAGAGTCAGCGGGCTGACGTCCAGCAGCAGCACGTCTTTGACGTCGCCGGCCAATACCGCACCCTGGATGGCAGCACCCATGGCAACTGCTTCGTCCGGGTTCACGTCTTTACGCGCTTCTTTACCGAAGAACTCGGTAACTTTCTGTTGAACCAGTGGCATACGGGTCTGACCGCCTACCAGAATCACGTCGTTGATGGAGCCAACGTCGATACCAGCGTCTTTCAAAGCGATGCGGCAAGGTTCGATGGTGCGCTGAACCAGGTCTTCAACCAGTGCTTCCAACTTGGCGCGAGAGATCTTCACGTTCAAGTGCTTAGGACCGGTGGCGTCTGCAGTGATGTACGGCAGGTTAACGTCGGTCGACATGCTCGAGGACAATTCGATCTTGGCCTTCTCAGCAGCTTCTTTCAGACGCTGCATGGCCAGCGGGTCACCCTTGAGGTTCATGCCGCTTTCTTTCTTGAACTCGTCAACGAGGTAGTCGATCAAGCGGATGTCAAAGTCTTCACCACCCAGGAAGGTGTCGCCGTTGGTGGCCAACACTTCGAACTGGTGCTCGCCGTCAACTTCAGCGATCTCGATGACCGAGACGTCGAAAGTACCGCCACCCAGGTCATAAACGATCACGGTGTGGTCGCCTTTGGCCTTGTCCATACCGTAAGCCAGAGCGGCTGCGGTTGGCTCGTTGATGATACGTTTTACGTCCAGGCCCGCAATGCGGCCGGCGTCTTTGGTCGCCTGGCGCTGGCTGTCGTTGAAGTAGGCCGGAACGGTAATCACCGCTTCGGTCACTGTTTCGCCGAGATAGTCTTCGGCAGTCTTCTTCATCTTTTTCAAGACTTCAGCCGAGATCTGCGGCGCAGACATCTTTTGGCCATTTACTTCAACCCAGGCGTCACCGTTGTCAGCCTTGGCGATTTTGTAAGGCACCATCTTAATGTCTTTCTGTACGACTTCTTCGTCGAACTTACGACCGATCAGACGCTTTACTGCGTACAGAGTGTTGTGCGGGTTGGTGACAGCCTGACGCTTGGCGGACTGACCAACCAAGATCTCGCCATCATTTGCGTAAGCGATGATCGACGGCGTGGTACGCGCGCCTTCGGCGTTCTCGATAACTTTGGCTTGGCCGTTTTCCATGACGGAGACGCAGGAGTTGGTGGTCCCCAGGTCGATACCGATAATTTTGCCCATGATTTACTCTCCCGAAACTTGAATTTGGTTGCCGCAGCAGTGGTGGCTAACTGCGGTAGCACTTAAACGCTTGACTTATAGATGGGGGCTTTACAGCGTATTTCAAGCCTGCTCATCAATAGAAGGCGAAACCGGTGCAGGCGCCTTGCTCACCACGACCATCGCCGGGCGCAGCAGGCGACCGTTGAGCTGATACCCCTTCTGGAACACTTTCAGCACGCTGTTAGGCTCCAGGTCATGGCTTTCCTGCATGGCCATGGCTTGGTGATGCTCAGCGTTGAACGGTTCGCCGCCGGTTGGATCGATGGCTTCCAGCTGATAACGCTTCAGGGTGTCCTGGAACATTTTCAGGGTCAGCTCGATCCCTTCGCGCATCGGGCGGATGTTTTCATCGTCCGGGTTGGACAACTCGAGACCACGCTCCAGGCTGTCGATGATCGGCAGCAAGTCACTGGCGAATTTTTCCAGCGCGAACTTGTGAGCCTTTTCTACATCCTGCTCGGCACGGCGGCGGACGTTCTGCAGATCGGCGGCAACACGCAAAGATTGATCCTGCGCAGCAGCCAATTGCTCTTCGAGCACTTGCACACGCGTTGCCAGCTCATCGCCGACAGCCGAATTGGCGTCTGGAGTTTGCGTATCCTGCGTCTGTTCGTCAGCCATAGTTTTCTCCTTTCAAAATCATGCACGAACTCAACTCGCGCTTCTGTTCCGGTATATGGGGCCACAATTTCCAGGTTCAAGAGCGCAGGCGTTACCAAAAGTCTTTCCCATGATCGGGATCAATTCCTGCCGCCCCATTCCGCATTGCGCTAAAAAACACGCTCATTCAAGCAAATCGAGCTAAGCGCCAGGATTGTCAGCCCTGAACAAAACACTGTATAAATAACCAGACCTAAAGCCTGGGAGCGCCCGTCATGCTCGTGCACCTGTCCGTACATAATTACGCCATCGTTGAACATCTGGATCTCGAACTGGATCGCGGGATGAGCGTAATCACAGGCGAAACCGGCGCCGGCAAGTCGATCATGCTCGATGCCCTGGGCCTCACCCTGGGTGATCGCGCCGACAGCGGCGTGGTGCGCCCCGGCGCAGACAAGGCCGATATCCTGGCCACCTTCGACCTGGCCGATATTCCCGAGGCCGAAACCTGGTTGACCGAACGCGACCTTAATAATGAAGGCCCGTGCATTCTGCGCCGGGTTATCACGGCGGAAGGTCGCTCTCGCGGCTATATCAACGGCACGCCCTGCCCACTGGGCGACTTGAAAGCCCTGGGCGAGTTGCTTATCGATATCCACAGCCAGCATGAGCACCAGTCGCTGCTGAAAACCGACACCCATCGCCGCCTGCTCGATGAATATGCCGGTGCCACAGACCTTGCCCGCCAGGTGCAACTTGCCGCCCAGCGCTGGCGCCAGACGCGGCAGGAACTGGAGCGACTCTCCAACTCCGGCGATGAACAACGCGCTCGTCATCAGTTGCTCAGTTATCAACTCGAAGAACTGGAAAGCCTGGGCCTGGGCGAGACTGAACTGGAGCAGCTTGAGCAGGAACACAAGAACCTCACCAACGCTGAAACCTTGCTGGGCATTTGTCGCCAGGTAGTAGAGCAATGCAGTGAAAGCGACTCAGGCAACGTGCTCAATGCACTGACTGCCAGCCTCAATCGCTTGTCGAGCGTGAACAATGCCTCCGGCTCGCTGAGCGAAGCTACGACACTGCTCACCAGTGCACAGATTCAGGTGGAGGAAGCGGTCGGTGAATTGAATCGCTTTCTGGACCACTTCGATGCCGATCCTGCACGCCTGCAGGAAATAGAAGAGCGCCTGGACACCATCTATACCCTGGCGCGCAAGCATCGAATCCAGCCTACCGAAGTGGCAACGATGCAGCAAAAGCTGCTGGATGAAATCGAGACCCTGAATGCGAATGACGAATCCATCGAACGACTGGGCGAAGAACTCGCCTCGTTCGCTCGTCATTACCAGGAGAAAGCGCGCGAACTGAGCGACCTGCGCCAACAAGCCGCGACCGGCCTGGCCAGCGCAGTGGAACTTGAGATCCAACGCCTGGGCATGCCGGGCGGGCGCTTCACCATTGAACTGCGCGCCAACGCCAGCAACGAGCTGCAACCCCACGGCCTGGAACAGGTGGAACTGCTGGTCAGCGCCAACCCTGGGCAGCCACTCAAGGCGTTGGCAAAAGTGGCATCCGGCGGCGAGCTTTCGCGGATCAGCCTGGCGATCCAGGTGATTACCGCGCAAACCTCCCGGGTGCCGACGCTGGTGTTCGACGAAGTTGACGTGGGCATTGGCGGGCCGACAGCAGAAATTGTTGGCCAACTGTTGCGACGCCTGGGGGATAGAGGTCAGGTACTGACGGTCACTCACTTGCCGCAAGTGGCAGCCCAAGGGCATCAACACTTGTTTGTGCACAAGGTACGCGGCAGTGATGCGACGCACACAGCCGTGTCCAAGTTGAACAAGTCGGAACGCGTGGAAGAAGTGGCGCGCATGCTCGGCGGTATTGATTTGACCAAGGAGTCGTTGGCGCACGCGAAGAAAATGGTCGTGGCGGCAAAGGCCTGAGCGAAAAATTTCCTTCTTATAGAAAGCACGAAGGCGACCCTGAGGTCGCCTTCGATCGTTTTGCAGCGTAAATCTGCAGCGCTTGTTACTTTTTCTTACGGATGTACAGGACCAGATTATGGTCAACCAGATCGAAGCCATGCTCTTCAGCAATCTTATGCTGCAGCGCTTCAATCTCGGGGCTGGTGAACTCGATAACCTCATTGGTATCCAGATCAACCATGTGGTCGTGATGACCACCGTCAGCCAATTCGAACACTGCATGACCGCCGTCGAAATTATGACGAACCACCAGCCCTGCGGCTTCAAACTGGGTCAGCACACGGTAAACCGTAGCCAGGCCAACGTCCTCGTTAGACTCCATCAGCGCCTTGTAGACATCCTCGGCACTCATGTGGCGCTGCTCAGCAGAATCGAGCATTTGTAGAATCTTGACTCGTGGCAGAGTCACTTTGAGACCGGCTTTGCGTAGTTCGCTATTTTCAACCATGGTTAGCTTTCTCGCGGATGCTGCTTCGCAGCTTCTCTTAATACGGGTATGATCGGCGTTTACGTTGTCCCAGCCAAGATAGTGGAAGTCGCCCACCGATGCAAAACACCAAGCTCTTGCTAACCAGTTTCACCTTTGTGGGACTGCTCGCACTCGCCGGTTGTTCATTCCCCGGGGTTTACAAAATCGACATCCAGCAGGGCAATGTCGTCACGCAGGACATGATAGACCAGTTACGGCCCGGAATGACCCGACGGCAAGTACGGTTTATCATGGGCAACCCCCTGCTGACCGACACTTTCCATGCCGATCGCTGGGATTATCTCTACAGCCTGCAGCCAGGTGGCGGTGAACGCCAGCAGGAGCGTGTCAGTGTCATCTTCAATGGCAATGACCAGCTTGTCAGCCTGTCCGGCGACTTCATGCCCGGCGTAAGCCGTGATGAAGCCCTGCTTGGCAAGGATAACGGCAACAACGTGACTGCGCCTGCGCAGGAAGCTGAGAAGCCCAAGTCCGAAGTACCAGCCAAGCCCGGCTCCTTGCTCGACAAGATCCAGAAAGACGTCGACGGCGTGGAAACAGTGCCCGTCCCGACGCCTCAGCCTCTGGACACCAGCCCGCAGTAAGTTTGCGGCGCTCAACAAAAAGCCCGGCATGCCGGGCTTTTTGCTGTTTGCCATTTGACTGGCCTATGAACTCTGCTGCCTGGCCAAGGCCGCCTTGGCCGCGCGAAGCCGGCGCACCTCTTTCGGGTCCGCCAGCAACGGCCGGTAAATCTCAATACGGTCACCGTCCTGCACTGGGCGCACATCAGCATCCGTAACCACCTTGCCGAATATCCCCAAAGGGCAATCCGCCAAATCCAGCTCGGGAAATTGCACTGCAATACCCGACGCGTGCACCGCAGCACGCAGCTGGGTGCCCGCCGGCACCGTCACCGCCAGCAACACCTGGCGATCCTCAGCGGCATACACTACTTCGAACTCAACCATGCAGTTGCTTGGCACGCTGACAAAATGCATCCACCAGGGTATTGGCCGCCTGGTTGAATAACGGGCCCAGCGTCGCCCGCACAATAGGCCCGGCGTAATCAAAAGAAAGATCCAGGCTGATTTTGCAGGCCTTATCCGTCAGCGCCTTGAACACCCATACGCCATGCAGCTGGGTAAACGGCCCTTCCTGCAAATTCATTTCGATGGACTTACCGGGCACCAGTACATTACGCGTAACAAAATGCTGACTAAGGCCGCCCTTCGCGACCCCGACACTGGCGACCATGTGCTCATCACTGCTTTCCAGCACCTCGGCCGTTGAGCACCACGGCAGGAATTCCGGGTAACGCGCCACGTCGTTGACCAGGTCATAGAGCGCCTGTGCCGGATAGGGCAACAGCGCCGAACGTTGAATATGCGTCGTCATGTGTGCGTTATTTCCACAGCTGAGGCAAACATCGCGAAAAAACAGCCCGATCCGCGAAAGAAAAAATCCAGAGAACTGCCCGCATTGTCCGGGATTCGTCCAACACGCTCAAGCACGCAGGTTGACCGTAGCCGACACGCTCGCAACTCCCTATAATGCCGCCCCTATGGCTAAACAAAAGAAACACCCCACAGGGACCATCGCGCAAAACAAAAAGGCGCGACACGATTACTTCATCGAACATCGGTTCGAGGCTGGTCTGGTCCTGGCCGGCTGGGAAGTAAAGAGTCTGCGTGCCAGCAAGCTGCAACTGGTCGACAGTTATGTGCTGCTCAAGGATGGCGAGGCGTGGCTGCTCGGCAGTCATATCACCCCGCTGACCACCGCGAGCACCCACGTGATCGCCGACCCGGTGCGTACGCGCAAGTTGCTGCTCAATGCCCGCGAACTGGAAAAGCTCGCAGCCGCTGTACAGCAGAAGGGTTATGCCTGCGTCTGTCTGTCCTGGTATTGGAGCAAGCACCTGGTCAAGTGCGAAATCGCACTGGGCAAGGGCAAGAAGGAATACGACAAGCGTGATTCCGAGCGCGAACGTGATTCCAACCGCGAACTGCATCGCGCCGTGCGCAACAAGGGCAAGGAAGAATAATCCTTGCTGCGATGCAGCCGTGGGCGCCCACCCTCGGCTACATCCCCTTGCGCCGCTCCGCACGCGCCACGCGCTGAACTTCCTGACGCACTTCCTCCAGCACTTCCTGCACATACAGCAGGTGACGTGTTGAAACCTCGCGCGCCTGCTCGGCGCGACCTTCGATAATCGCCAGGTACAAATCCCGATGCTGACTGATCAGCATGTCGCGGGTTTCCGTACGCTGTTGGTACATGCCACCAATGTTGGTCACCACGTTACGTTTGAGCAGGTCGAACAGACCGCGAATGGTGTGCAGCAACACGGCATTATGGCTGGCTTCGGCGATCGCCAAGTGAAACCGCGCATCGGCCGCACCCTCTTCCACTCGACTCACCTCATCGGAGCGGGTGTAGCAATCCTGTAGCGCCTCGAAAGCCGCCGTCAGCCGCTCGCGATCAACCTCCGTGGCGCGCAGCGCGGCGTAATAGGCGCAAGAGGCTTCAAGGGTCTGGCGAAACTCCAGCAGATCACGCTGGGCCTCGGGATTGTTCTCCAGCAGATGCAGCAGCGGATCACTGAACGTGGAGCCCAGGGACTCAGCCACATAATTGCCCCCGCCTTGGCGACTGACCAGCAAACCTTTGGCCGCCAACTTCTGGATCGCCTCGCGCAAGGAAGGCCGCGACACCCCGAACTGCTCAGCCAAAGCGCGCTCGGCCGGCAAACGCTCGCCCGACTTCAGCGTGCCCTCAAGGATCATGCCCTCAAGCTGCTCGACAATATCGTCAGACAAACGGCGCTGACGCACCTGATCAAACCCCATCACTCACTCTCCACCATCCCGACCACTCGCCAGGGCCTCTATTCTGGCCTATCGCGGCGCTTGCGGCACCTATCAGAACGCCTTCCTTTCAACCGATCAGAACACCCTGCACAGCGACCTACGACCAAAGTTTCGCAGGCGGCAAATTGACACGCCCCCAGCAAGGCTTTTACTCTAGCCAACAGCGATTGTAAATTGGTATTACCAATTATCCAAGCTAACCAAACAACAACAATCAGGGGCCACCCCATATGCAAACCTGGCAACAGCTCTACAGCCCGCTCGGCAGCCTCGGCCTGTCCGCATTGGCGGCCGTCATTCCGATCGTATTCTTCTTCCTGGCCCTGGCCGTGTTTCGCCTCAAAGGCCACGTAGCCGGCAGCATCACCCTGGCGCTGTCGATCCTGGTGGCGATCTTCGCCTTCCAGATGCCGGTGGACATGGCGCTGGCCGCTGCCGGTTACGGCTTTGCCTACGGCCTATGGCCTATCGCGTGGATCATCGTCGCCGCGGTGTTCCTCTACAAACTCACGGTAAAAAGCGGCCAGTTCGAGATCATCCGCAGTTCGGTCCTGTCGATTACCGACGACCAACGCCTGCAAGTGCTGCTGATCGGCTTCTGCTTCGGTGCCTTCCTGGAAGGTGCGGCCGGTTTCGGCGCCCCCGTGGCGATCACCGCCGCGTTGTTGGTCGGCCTGGGCTTCAACCCGCTGTACGCCGCCGGCCTGTGCCTGATCGCCAACACCGCGCCTGTCGCATTCGGCGCCCTGGGAATCCCGATCATCGTTGCCGGGCAAGTCACTGGCATCGACGCGTTCAAGATCGGCGCCATGACTGGCCGCCAATTGCCTCTGCTGTCGCTGTTCGTGCCGTTCTGGCTGGTGTTCATGATGGACGGCCTGCGCGGCGTACGTGAAACCTGGCCGGCCGCGCTGGTCGCGGGCTTGAGCTTTGCCATCACCCAGTACTTCACCTCCAACTTCATCGGCCCGGAACTGCCGGACATCACCTCGGCCCTGGCCAGCCTGATTTCCCTGACCCTGTTTCTGAAAGTCTGGCAGCCCAAGCGCACTGCGGGCGCACAGATTGCCGGCGCCACTTCCAGCGCTGCGGTCACTGCGAGCGCAGGCGGTTTCGGCCTGCCGCGCAACACGATTGTCTCGCCCTACAGCCTGGTGCAGATTTTCAAGGCCTGGTCGCCGTTCCTGATTCTCACCGTACTGGTCACCATTTGGACCCTCAAGCCGTTCAAAGCAATGTTCGCCGCCGGTGGCTCGATGTACAGCTGGGTGTTCAACTTCGCGATCCCGCACCTGGATCAACTGGTGATCAAGGTTGCCCCGATCGTGACCAACCCCACCGCTATCCCGGCCGTGTTCAAGCTTGACCCGATTTCCGCGACCGGTACCGCGATTTTCTTCTCCGCGCTGATCTCGATGCTGGTACTTAAAATCGACATCAAGACTGGTCTTACCACTTTAAAAGAGACCTTCTACGAACTGCGCTGGCCGATCCTTTCCATCGGCATGGTGCTGGCCTTCGCCTTCGTCACCAACTACTCCGGCATGTCTTCGACCATGGCGCTGGTATTGGCTGGCACCGGTGCAGCCTTCCCGTTCTTCTCACCTTTCCTCGGCTGGCTGGGGGTTTTCCTGACAGGTTCCGACACATCGTCCAACGCCCTGTTCAGCTCGCTGCAAGCCACCACTGCGCATCAGATCGGGGTGAACGACACCCTGCTGGTTGCCGCGAATACCAGCGGCGGCGTCACCGGCAAAATGATCTCGCCTCAATCTATCGCCGTGGCCTGCGCCGCCACCGGCCTGGTAGGCAAGGAATCCGACCTGTTCCGCTTCACCCTCAAGCACAGCCTGTTCTTCGCCACCATCGTCGGGCTGATCACCCTGGCCCAGGCCTACTGGTTCACCGGTATGCTGGTGCACTGAGACCTGCACGCTATAGGGTAAGAATCGACGCCGGACAACGGTTCCGGCGTCAGCTATTTCTGGAGGACCGATGAGCCTGCCTGCTGCTTTCCTGCGCGACGTCACACAACTGATCCCGAAAGATCGACGCTTCGACGACCCACTTTCAACCCTCGCTTTCGGCACCGACGCCAGTTTTTACCGACTGATCCCACAGTTAGTGATCCGCGTGGAGTCGGAAGACGAAGTCGTCGCGCTGCTGCAACTGGCTCAACGCGACCACGTGCCGGTGACCTTCCGCGCTGCGGGCACCAGTCTGTCCGGGCAAGCCATCAGCGACTCGGTGCTCATCGTGCTGGGCGACAATTGGAACGGCCGCGAAATCCGTGGGCAAGGCACACAAATCCGCCTGCAGCCCGGAGTCATCGGCGCCCAGGCCAATGCCTGGCTGGCGCCTTTCGGGCGCAAGATCGGGCCAGACCCGGCGTCAATCAACGCCTGCAAGATCGGCGGCATCGTCGCCAACAACGCCAGCGGCATGTGCTGCGGCACGGCGCAGAACACCTACCACACCCTGGCCGGGATACGCCTGGTCCTGGCTGACGGTAGCCGGCTGGATACCGAAGACGCAACCAGCGTGGCAGAGTTTCGCGAACAACACGGCGCGCTGCTTGAACGCCTGGCGACACTCGGTCGCGAGACCCGGGCAAACGCCGAACTGGCGGCAAAGATCCGCCACAAATACCGTCTGAAAAATACCACCGGGCTGTCACTCAATGCCTTGGTGGATTTCGATGAGCCGCTGGATATCCTCAGCCATCTGCTGGTGGGCTCCGAGGGCACCCTTGGGTTTATCAGCGCGGTCACCTACGACACCGTGATCGATCACCCCAACAAAGCATCGGCGTTGATTGTGTTCCCGGACGTCGAAACCTGCTGCAACGCAGTCACCGTCCTCAAGACCCAACCGGTATCCGCCGTCGAGCTGCTGGACCGTCGCAGCATGCGCTCGGTACAGAACAAGCCGGGCATGCCCGCTTTCGTACAGCACCTATCGGAAAATGCCTGCGCCCTTTTGATCGAGTCGCGTGCAGCTTCCTCGTCGTTACTGCACGAGCAACTGGCGCTGATCATGGCCTCCCTGGCCCCGTTTCCGGTGGAGAAGCAAGTCGACTTCACCGAAGACCCTGTGGAAAACGCCCGCCTATGGGCGATCCGCAAGGACACCTTCCCTGCCGTCGGCGCCGTGCGCAAAACCGGCACCACGGTGATCATCGAGGACGTGACCTTCCCGGTTGAACAACTGGCAATCGGCGTGAATCGCTTGATCGAGTTGTTCGACAAACACCACTACGACGAAGCGATACTTTTCGGACACGCGCTGGAAGGCAATCTGCACTTCGTGTTCACTCAAGGCTTCAACAGCGCGGAAGAAGTCGCACGCTACCAAGCGTTCATGGACGATGTGGCACAACTGGTGGCCGTAGAGTTCGGTGGTTCGTTGAAAGCCGAACATGGCACCGGCCGCAATATGGCGCCGTTCGTCGAGCTGGAATGGGGCAGCGAAGCCTATCAACTGATGTGGCAACTCAAGCGCCTGCTCGACCCCAACGGCATACTCAACCCGGACGTGGTGCTCAGCGAAGACCCGCAAATCCACCTCAAGCACCTCAAGCCACTGCCCGCAGCCGACGAGCTTGTGGATAAGTGCATCGAATGCGGCTTCTGCGAACCGGTATGCCCGTCGAAAGGCCTGACCTTGAGCCCGCGCCAACGCATCGTTATCTGGCGCGATATCCAGGCGAAGAAACGCGCCGGTGTCGACACCACTGAGTTGGAAGCCGCGTATCAGTACCACGGCATCGACACCTGCGCCGCCACCGGGCTTTGCGCCCAGCGCTGCCCTGTAGGAATCAATACCGGCGACCTGGTGAAAAAACTGCGCAGCCGCGATGCTGACCGTACGAAAACCGCCGAATGGCTCGCCACGCATTTCGCCACCGCGCTGCAAGGCGCGCGTTTTACACTGCATGTGGCCAATGGCGCACGCATGCTGCTGGGCGCGCCGCGCCTGGCAAAGCTATCGGCCAGCGTGACCAAGCTGTCCAAGGGGCAGATTCCGCAGTGGACCAACGCCATGCCGCAGCCGGAAAAAGCCATTCGCTTCAGCCCGACGGTGACGGACGAGCGGCCACGGGTGGTCTACCTGGCGGCCTGCGTCTCACGCGCCATGGGCCCGGCGGCGGGCGATAAAGAGCAGATGTCGCTGTACGACAAAACCCGCAAGCTGTTGGAAAAGGCCGGATACCAAGTCGTATTTCCCGACAACCAGGACAACCTCTGCTGCGGCCAGCCGTTCGCCTCCAAAGGTTACGCGGAACAGGCCGAGCACAAGCGCCAGGAACTGATCGGCGCGCTGCTCCACGCCAGTCGTGGTGGTATCGACCCGATCTACTGCGACACCAGCCCCTGCACCCTGCGCCTGGTGCAGGACCTGGGCGAAACGCGCCTGGATCTTTACGACCCCGTGCGATTTATCCGCACCCACCTGATGGATCGCCTCGACTTCACGCCCCAGGAAGCGCCGATCGCCGTGCACGTCACCTGCAGCACCCAACACCTGGGCGAGAGCCAGGCCCTGATCGACCTCGCTCGCCGCTGCTCCAACACCGTGGTGATCCCCGAAGGCATTCATTGCTGCGGGTTTGCCGGCGACAAAGGCTTCACCACGCCGGAACTCAACGCCCACTCACTGCGCAGCCTCAAGGATGCGGTGCAACATTGCAGCGAAGGCATCTCCACCAGCCGCACCTGCGAGATCGGCCTGAGCCAGCATGGCGGCATCGATTATCACGGACTGGTCTACCTGGTGGACCGCGTCACCCAGGCCCGCGCTCACTGATCCTGCAAAAAAAACAGAACCCCTGCGCGCCGGCGTAGTCATCTGCATAGGCCTCGAAACACGAGGCTCATCAGTGATGTCGCTGGCAGCGGTTGAACGCCAGCAGCGTCGAGCCCTTTTGCGCAAGGAGATACCCGATGAAGCGTTCCGCTCTTGCTGGCTTGTTCATTACCGCTGCGATGCTGGCTTCCCCTGTATTCGCGGCGGGCGAGCCCGATCTGTGCAAAATCAATCTGGACAAAATCAACAACGGCAAAGCCCTGCTCGCCACCGACACCAGTGGTAAAAGCGGCGAGATAGACACTGCCGTCTCCCAGGCCAAGGCGGCCCACGCCGCGGGTGATGACAAAAAGTGCATCGAGATCACCTCGAAGGCGCTGCAAGACCTGCAGAACAGCGAAAAAGGCGGCCAATAGGTTGCTCAGTCACGGAAGGCCAACCTTCGGGTTGGCCTTCCGTGAGCGTTTGGCGTACACTGCATAGGCTTGTCACTCACTAAGAAACAACGAGTTACAAGCACGGGGCCGTTTAGGATTCGACGCCGGTCGCGAAACTTTAGGTGCATGCCGAGTTGGTAACAGAACTCGTAAATCCACTGTTGCAACTTCTTATAGTTGCCAATGACGAAAACTACGGCCAGGAATTCGCTCTCGCTGCGTAAGCAGCCTTAGCCCTGAGCTTCTGGTACCTTCGGGTCCAGCAATCACCAGGGGATGTCTGTAAACCCAAAGTGATTGTCATATAGAACAGAATCGCCGTGCAGTACGTTGTGGACGAAGCGGCTAAAACTTACACAACTCGCCCAAAGCACCCTGCCCTTCGGGTCGCTGAGGGTTAACTTAATAGAAACGGCTACGCATGTAGTACCGACAGCGGAGTACTGGCGGACGGGGGTTCAAATCCCCCCGGCTCCACCACTTCAACATCTAAAGACGTCCACGGACGTCTTTTTTTGTGCCTAAGATCCAGCAAATACAGGACCTTAGAGGCTATTGCGGTCTTTGTAGATTCTTGGAGTTCCAGAAGTTTTGGTATTCCAAACGGTATTCCAGCACCTCCGGTGCTAATCTTTGGAATACCAAATCAGTGTCTGAGGGAAATCTCATGACTGCTCAAACTCTCCGCCTCTCCGATCGACAGCTCAAGGGAGTCAAACCCGCGTCCAAGGATTACGTCCTCACCGACGGGGACGGTTTGCAACTCCGTGTACGCAGCAATGGCTCTCTGCTGTGGAATTTCAACTACCGTGAACCGGTGACTAAAAACCGAATTAACATGGGCTTGGGTACCTACCCAGAGCTTTCGCTGGCGAACGCCCGAAAGATGGCAGTGCAAGCCCGCGAGCTGCTCGCTCAAGGCATCGATCCGAAAGTGCAGCGCGATACGCTAAATGAGGCCAAGCGCGCAGAAACGGAACACACTTTCGAGAACGTAGCCACTGCCTGGTTCGAGCTTAAGAAAGACTCGGTCACGCCGGCCTACGCCGAGGATATTTGGCGGTCGCTCACGCTGCATGTGTTCCCCGATTTGAAGACGACGCCACTCGCGAAAATCACCGCGCCGATGGTGATCGAGCTGCTTCGTCCAATCGAAGCGAAAGGCAGCCTAGAGACGGTTAAGCGCCTTAGTCAGCGGCTTAACGAGATCATGACCTACGGCGTAAACTCCGGCCTGATCTTCGCCAACCCACTCAGTGGCATCCGGGCGGTATTCAAGAAACCCAAGAAAGAAAACATGGCTGCGCTCCCGCCCGAAGAGCTACCCGAGCTCATGCTGGAACTCGCAAACGCCAGTATCAAACGCACGACCCGCTGCCTGATCGAATGGCAGTTGCATACTATGACTCGCCCTGCAGAAGCAGCGACCACTCGCTGGGCAGACATAGATTTTGAAAGACGTGTCTGGACCATCCCTCCGGAGCGGATGAAAAAGCGCCGCCCGCACAGCATCCCGTTAAGCGATCAAGCCATGGCATTGCTGGAAATACTCAAGTCCCATAGCGGTCATCGAGAGTATGTCTTCCCGGCAGACCGAAACCCACGTACTCACGCCAATAGCCAGACCGCCAATATGGCGTTAAAGCGCATGGGCTTTCAGGACCGCTTGGTCAGCCACGGCATGCGCTCAATGGCCAGCACCATCCTAAACGAGCATGGGTGGGATCCGGAACTGATCGAAGTCGCGCTGGCGCATGTGGATAAAGACGAGGTTCGAAGCGCCTACAACCGTGCGGATTACATCGAACGCCGGCGTCCGATGATGGCCTGGTGGAGTGAACATATCCAGAAGGCGGCCACCGGCAGCCTGTCGGCAGCCGCGATCAATCACACCAGAGTCCTCAACGTCGTGCCGATACGCTGAGCATCCAGGAACTGATGGTGCCGGCGAAAAACCCTGTAACCGAGTCGTGCAGCATGGCGACAGACTTCACGACTATCACCAGATTTCTCGCAAGCCTGCGCTCCTAAGTCAAAGTCCCTGAGTATGGGAAGGCTCTGCATTCCCATACTCAGGGACTCACGCTTAAATGATCTATCAGCCAGCCACGATTTGCGCCTTTCTGCGACGGATCAATTCTGCCGTTAACTCGTAGTAGTAGGCGGTCGCAGGCGCTGAACAACGCAGAGAGTGTTCCAAAAACCATCTCACGTGCTTTTCCTTCCAGGACCAAGGAGTCGCGCAACCCCAGCGCTCACGAATCGCCTCTTGCATCTTTTCCGCTTGCCTGATGTGACGCTGCCGAGTGGAATGCGCGCCTTTGAGCACCGGAGTCAGAAACAACGCCATATCGAACTCGGACCTCATCGCCGACCACCGATGTAGGCATTCACCACATCGATGCGACTGTGTCCCAACTCATGGCTGATTTGCTGGCGGGCTCGTCGATCAAGCTTTCTATCCTCTCGATGGCCACGACCGCCATTGACGGGGGCAGGGAAACCGGTCAGTTGCTCATAGCGCTCACAGGCGTACGCAGCCCGCAGTTCATGAAAGCCTTTCAATCCATGCTGATGCAGAATGTCCCGCGCAGGTCGCACAACTGTCTGTAAGAAGACTTTGTAGCTTTCGTCGGGCGCCAATAGATTCCGACTGCCGTTGGGTGAGGCTTCGCTTGCTCTGTAGAGGGCATCGCGAACTTGATCCGTGACCGCAATCCAACGCGGTGCCGATGCGCCTGATCGACCGCCTTTGGTGCCGTCCTGGATGTTGATTTTGCCCAGTTGCCTGGCCTCTCGTTGCAGTCGGGACAGGTCCGCTAGGATCACTTCACGCAGACGCATGCCGATCTCCCGGGCCAGGTGCACAATTGCGCTTACTCGTTGCTGGCCGTGCTCTGACAACGCCTGTGCGATCTGCTCGACCTGCACACGGTCTTGGCCTTGCGGTGCCTCACTGCGCACGCCTGAGCGCTGATGGCCCAACACCTTGCTCGGACTGGGAATTTTGACGTACTGATCACCGCGTAGCGCGGCCATCGTTCGGTTCACGCTGGACAGGCGGTTCTGCGCGGTGGCAATACCGACGTTGCCTTGATCAACCTGCTCACGCACGTGGCAGGCGTAACGCATGAGGATCTCGCGATCAATCTGTCGCGCATCATTGAGCCTCGGTCCTTCATCGGATCGACACCATTGCACGAATGCCTGCCAGCGATCGCTATGGGCTTTGACCGTCGCGAAATGGCCGTCGCCAAACAGACCTTTCAGGGCTTGAGGTCCGGCGTAGCTCAGCTGACGGCCGAAGCCGAAATTGCGCCCCGCTCGCTTACCGACCCGAGCCATTTTCCTGCTCCTGATCGAATGCAGCGAGCTCATGCAAAAGCGCTCGCCAGTTCCCACCCACGGCGGCAAGCTGGGCCCAATCAGTAGGGCGAAAACACAGCGTGTTGCCGGCGACGTAAAGATGCGCACCCTCCTCTTTCAAACATTGAATAATGGCTGTCAGCGAGGCGCTAACTTCATGGGTAGTGGCGACATCGGCGACAGCGGCGACAACGCTTGTTCTGCCTGGCTTTGAGCGTGGCGACAAAGTGGCGACACCGGCGGCGACAAAACGCGCTTTCGGCTCCTTTTGGCGTTGGGCCAGGTGGTTGCGCAGTGCCTCATCAAGATTGAACATTGCGCACCTCGAACGTCTGGCCGTCAGTGATCAGCCACTGATGATCAATCAACTCGACCAACAGCTTGGTGGCATGGAGGCTGCTCTTACGCGCAAAGCGGGGCCCGTTGCGATTTAGCTCTCGAACACTGAAACGCTTCCACCCCTTGACCTGAAGCCAGCGCAGCAACCGATCCGCTTCTTCCTTTACCCGACACACCGGTTCCTGTTCGGTCAGGCGCTGAATCTCGGTGAGGTAGTAGCCCATCAAGGTCGAGGCGCGCTGGATATGGTCAACCTCCACCACACTGCTCTCCTCCAGGACCGCAAGGATGCCGGCGACACGCAGTAGGTTATCGGCGGCCTTTGATCCACTGGGCCGCACATTGGCCAGCTCGCCAAACTCACCCAACTGAGCCTCGATGGCATCATGCAGATCAATCCAGCGACGACGAGCTAACGAACTGAGGGTCAGCGGTGACAGCAATAAAGCACCGTCAGCGGACAGTGACCACGGCTGATGAAAGAGGGCCGAAAGGCGGTGGTGATATCGCTTCAGGGCGGGATCTTTGGACAAGTCGACAGATTGATAGCTACGTTGCCCGGCAAGGCTAGTGGGCCAGGTCATCAGGCAGCGCCCAAGTATGCCTTGCCCCTGCAGCAATGGATCACCGAGTAACTGCATTGCCAAATACGGTTGGAGCATTAGGTGCAGGCTCAAGCGTCGGTCGTAGGCTCGCAAGCTTTCACCAACCATAGAGCGCGCGCGATCTATCGGACTGCCATCCCAGAGTGACGACAAGGTCGTAACCGCTTTCAAACGGTTATCCCGACTCATGGTGCTGCTGCCGAGGAATTGTCCGCCTTCGTCACAGAACAGGCCCATGCTCGGTAGGTCATGACACAGCCCCTTGATCAGCGCCTCGATAGTCGGATCCGTGGTGATCAACCTAGGGGCCGAGGGCTCCTCTTCTAAGAGAACGCGGTTTGCGGAGTCAGGGTCGCCAGGGGTACCAGGCTGAGCCTGTTTTTGTACGGCACGGTATCGAGCAAGCTGTTCACGGTAGCGTTGCCACTGTTCACGCTCCCACTGCCTTGCTGGCAGCAAGGCAAATCGATCTGCTGCTGTCTTACGATCACCTGACGCGGCCACCGTGATCAGGAACAGCGACAGGGGATAATTTCTTCCGTCGAGCTGTAAGCCCGCATGGCCCTGGGTGGCCAGTGCTGAGGCGGCCAACACCGATTGTGCGGCCAGCGCCAGGGGCACGCCGATGACTTCGGCCATGCGCTCGACCGCAGGCCCAAGAATCCCACCCAGTGCCTGGAACGGATAAGTCTCGGCGACAGGATTCAACTCGATTAACGGTCGAGGTGGCCGTGGTAGCTCAAGCTTCGGATCTAACTGCTGCATGGGTCCTCTCCTCGTTCATTGCTGGTTGTCCTCACGTAGCCCCGCCACGGGTGTTGAGTGTTATCAGGGATCAAGGCCCCTGCGGCCTGTGAGGTGTTCACTGACGTGGAACGAACGACTCCTTACGACCGGGAGCAAGGGCATGACCCCATGAATCTGGCCTCCTTAGACGCTTCCGAAGATGCGGGCGGGTGAAGGCTGTACCGACTGACGAGTTCGGCACCTAGAGATCCTGAGCGGGAGAAGGCAACAACATCGACGCCTGGGGCATGCCTGACTGTCAGTCAGGTGCAGCCTTTCCATGGGCTGCGGCACCGGTGGCTGTGTCGTTGCGGATGGCGACGAATCGGATTTGTCAGTCCGATTGTCACGAGGAGAGTTGCGGCAATGCCATGTACGACGTGGCTTGCAGCAATGGTACGAGCGCCCGTCTCTTTCCAGGAGAAAGAGACGGGCGAGGTCTGGCGCAGCGAAGTGTGCCAAGAGGTGAGGTTGCTGTAATGCAGCGAGGTACGTCCATCGTCGGCCGCAGTGGGCAGATTGGTCGAGTAGGCATCCATCACTCTTGGGGAGTGACCGTGCGAGCCGCCGGACGCTAATCGCACTTGGGGAAGAACCACCACGCGAGGGGCGTAGCCTTAAAGGTTCTGGCTACCTGGGCAGGTGCTGTCAACGACAGCGATCCGTGCACCATTTTTTATACCCACTCGAAAAGGTGGTCAAGCGTCACAGCCAATGCGCTGAGAAAGTGGCGACTGTCGCCACCTCTGTCGCCATGCCCCAGACCACGTTATACGTGGGTTGTCGCCGCCGTCGCCACTGTCGCCACACCTACATCCATGCCCAACGAAAAGATTCGGACACATACACTGAATAACGTTGCGCTCGATGGAAATCGTAGGGAAATACTGATGGTGAAAGTAGGCGTGGTGTGAATTTAATTTGAGCATGGAGGATGGAACGCGGCAGCTTCGAAAAAAAGCGAGTGAACCCTCCGATCGGCGCGATCAAAGATTGCTTGATCGGAGGGTTTGGCGGGAAAAGCAAATCTCAAACGTCAATTACAAATTCAGGCATCGAAGCGGGTTGATTGGGAAGTGACGGCCTCACGTCGCATGATCAGCGTCTGCTGCAACCGCAGTAAAAAACCTGCTTCAAATGCCTCTTGTGGATCACCTGGACGATGACGTTTTCGGTTCTGAGACAGCGCCCACCATAACGGTAATGATGAGCCCTCAAGCCAAGTCTCTGCGCAACGAACGCCCTGCTTGATTACCGGGGCGAACTCATCGCCCCACGGAGTTTGGATCGCGGGAGCCCCTTCAACTGACGGGACAGAGACATATTCATGGATCTGTTGATGGACGCTTTGAGCTGGGATGCCAGTCAGATTCCGGAACGCCCTGTCGTACAACACCGCGGCGTCATCCAACAGCTCTACTGCCAGCTCAACGTCTTGCGGAAAATGAAGCAGAATACTCTGGGCTCCGTTAAGCCGGAGAGTGGCAGCCTGCCGCAGTTTAATCGCAGCATCTTCAGGGGTAAGCACTGAAGTATCGATGCTGTTGGGTTTGGGGAGTCCGATGAGAAGCGAAAGATCAAACATCACGGAATCCTCCGAGATAGTTTGCAGCCTGAACCATTTGGCCGGGGTGGCGCACGAGCTTAAAAGGGGGACATGCCATTTTCCTTATCTCCTTGGTTTGATTAAGGAATGCCATCCACCGTTGCGACACGAATGGGTGGCACACCGTACAGGGGTCGCAAACCGGAAACCAAGGAACCCGGCCAGGCCGAAGCCTGCCCTGCACGGTGCGCCATAGAAAAGCAGCAGCTAGCACTTGAAGTGCTGACTGTGCGATATGGCACATACCGCGCCTTGGTTTCGATTCAGGTTGCGACACCCGGTCGCGGGATTGACCGCGACGGAGCAAAGCGTAAATGTGAAGAGGCGACAACACAAGCAGGAGTGTCAATAAGGCTGCATTCGAACAAGCGCTCTGAGCAGAAACTCACACACGTTCGGATTTAGTGGCCATGGCAAGTCAGATACCACGTCAAGCCTTCTTATTTCCGACGCTGTCCGCAGTGATAGAATCGAAAACGCTATACACGACCCCCTCTCGAGAAATGGTATGACTACAGAGCTGACGGAAGAAGAAATGCGTCGGGCGCTATTCGGTGCGCCAGAGGCCCCTGCATCAGTAATCGACACCCATGAGCAAGACACTGCACCGGAAACCGTGATCGCGGAGCAGACAAAGGTAGTGAAGAAAAAGAAACTTTCAAAATCCTTTACTCCCAGATTGAAAGTCACACTGAGAGTGGGGAATGAATTCGAAGGCAAGATGCACGAGATCCTACATGAAGCCGATACGCTCAGTTCTCTAGTTGCAGAGCAAGAAGCTACAAAGTTAGCCAAGAAAAAATTCAGATTTGTGGACGTTATCTCGGTCAAGTCGATGTAAGAGGGCACGCTAACGTCCGATTAAAGCGCATTTCATCCCTGCGGCCCGCCCGGCCGACTAGTTCGTGTGAAGTGAGGGTCTTAACCTCGATTACCGTAGCCGTTCGAAGGCTTCAAAGCTAACGGTCAATCCAACGTTTCAAGGCATAACGGAGCACCAGCCCTCCCCTGCTGACCTCGGTCTGCGACTGGCAGAAAACGGCCAAAAGCAGTCAGTCTCTACGAAATCAGGGACTATTCAGCGACTAGTTTTTTTCAGCAGCTGTCACTTCGAGTAAAGCGGCCGCTATGATGAGGCGAAACGGATGTGACCTATTTATGACGGGGACTGCTATGAACGTGTTTATCAGCTCTGTAGTACGTAATTTTGAGCACTATCGTGCAGCCGCCAAAAAAGCAGTTTCTCTGTTGGGGCACACCCCAGTGATGTGTGAGGACTTTGGTGCAAGGCCCTATTCCTCTGAAGTCGCATGTATGACTGAGGTTGACCAGGCCGACGTAGTGGTGCTGATTCTTGGCGCGGACTTCGGCTTCAAAACCAACACAGGTGAGTCCGTCACTCAGCAGGAGTTCCATCGCGCCAAAGCTGCCAATAAACCCATCCTGGCTTTTCTGGAAGAGATTCCAGTCGAGGATGATCAAAAGCGCTTTCACTGGGAGGTTTCCGATTACGTCGACGGCCTTTTCCGTTCCACCTTCACAGGTGATCGCGATCTCTCAGACAAAATCATCCAGGGGCTAAGCCAACTTGCAGCCAGTCGCAGTGCCATTTCCGAACAGGAGTTCGTTCAGCACCTGCAGAATCGTAGCAACAGCCGAAATTGGAATAGCCGGCCTCGTGAAGATCGCCTAGAGCTCGTGTTTCTGCCGCAGCCCATTCTCTCGGGTACGTTGCGTTCCATGCACACCCAGCATGATGAATTCTTCCTCAAGCTTTCTCAGGCGGGCTTGGTTTCTATCAAGGGTGGTTACAAGTCATTTAACGAGGGAGACATCACCGGCCTAGATGCGGAGGAGGCCTCTTGGCGGCATCACGATAATGGGATGAGCTGGCTCTCTATTCCTCTGGCAGCCCCAGGAAAGGGCGGCGAATATTTTGCCTCCTATTACATCTCGCCCAGCCGGCTAAAACGCTTTGCGGAAGAAGCTTTTAGTTTGATTAGCAGAGGTAAGGGAGGCTGGTTCCAGTTGGGGATCTACGGAATTTCTCACCAAGTCTACACAGAGCCGCCAAGCACCCCTGCATCGTCAATGTCCATGCCGCACCGCAGTGAGAAAAACATTGAGGAAAGAAAACTGCTGATTCCAGCGTCACAGGGCGTTTTCAACCAGTGGCTGGAAGACGCTTTGTTCCGAATCGGACGCAAGCTTTCCTAAAGAATTGAGCGTGGCCAGCAGGCGGAAGGGGGATAAGCAACAATGAACCATTCGACCCCTTCGTGTCTCAGCTTGGCAGTTCTTCTAGCTTGAAGATTCGGTTGTCAGCCTTGAGCGCTGGAAAGGCTTCGCAATATGCATATCGCTCGATGAATGAAGTGCTGGGCGCATGAATGTTGAAGACCTTAACCTGGGGAGGGTGGCCGCTTTGACGTTCATGGCGAAGGTCGTTCAGAGACCCAGGTGCCTCACCATTTTGTTCGGCAATCGAAATCACTAGATCTCGAAGGGTTTCGATTTCTGCATCCGATGCTTCTGCATAGGTGGTCAGTCGCTTATGACTTCCAAATCCGCCACGGGTAGAGCCGATTCGATTCAGGTGCACGTGAACCACCGTTACGATCTTCATACCGAATACCTTATTGAAGCCCAGGATGCGCCTCCTTCCGGAGGCGCTGTGAGATCGTAATCAGCCCTTGGGAGGATGGGGGTCGTTGCCATAGGAGTCACGTTCACGGATCAGGTTGTCCCGGCCGTGGATGAGCACTTCGCTTTTTTGGTTTTGAGCTATCTGACGAGCCGCGTCAGCAGCTTCCTTTTGAGTCCGATGGTGGGAGGTGTCTTTAGTATTGCCCTCACCCCGAACCGCCCAGCCTTCATCACGTTTCACGACGTGCTGATTTTTGCCTGCCATGGAACACCTCTACTAGTGAGTTGCCTGCCTAGTAGAAGGTAGCATCGAAACGGACAAATACAACATGTAGTGATAGATCGACTTGGAGTGCATGTATGTTGTGCTTTGTCTCAGCCAATCGGCCTGTCTTGCTCAAGCTTACGTGCAGAAGCAGAAGTGCCTCGCCGGGTTCGCGACGCGGCTGCTCCTCTACTGTATCTATGAAAAAGGATGATCAGGCTAGCTAGCCTTTGGGCTTAGGGAATGTAGAAATGTACGCCAAAGTGTTCGACAGTCTTTTTGGACTACCCCCCGCTGGAGGACTGTCTGCTTTTGGCCGTTTTCTGCCTGTCACCGCCCCACAGGAGTCGACCGATAGCGGCCCACACATTGCCCTAATTTTGCCCTGATACCCCGCAAATATTTTGACTTCATTAAACATCTGCCCGTACTGGTCATAGCGCTGCAGCTCCCTGCATCCCCTGACGAGTCAGCGTTTCGGTAAGTGCCCATACCCCCAACCTCGCTGTAATTCGCCGGACTTCAAGATCAGCATGAAAAGGTTGGCGGGCAGTGGCTATCGATGCTCTTGGAGCACCGAATCGAAGCTACCGATCTCGCTACAAGCCTCCTTCCATAGGGGTTACGTTACGAGTTCTAGGACTGTTTTCTAACCCTCTCACAGCGGACTCCCCTCATTTAACCCAACAGCCCTCTCTCTGCTTTATACTGTGGGCCTGCACCGAAAACCTTTCAGATTGAACGTTAAGAGGCCGATGACCATGACGCCATTCTCCGCCCCAGGCGCTCATAGGTATGCATGGTCCTCCAAGCCAAATCTCACTGATGGTTTTAGGTCATCACACTCAAGCCATGAATTCCAGGCTGCACCAGCCGAGAATTCTGCCAAATGGAAAATTTCTTCAGCGCAATGGACGTTTGTATGGCGGGTTACCGACCGTACGACAATCTCAAGGAAACCAGAAATGAAGAAATTACACTCAGAGCAGAAGCAGTTTCTACATCGCCGTGGAGTGGCACGTTGGAATAATACTCTCTCTCGAAAAAACAAGACTTACAACCCTTACCGTTACACTCCAAACAGAGAAGTGTCGGGAAAACTTGTTATTACAGCCCCTACAAAAATCTCCATATATGACTTCTCTGAAAACAAAGCAAGATGCCCCTATTATCAAACATTAAGATTCACACAAACTATAAAAAGCAAATTGAGCACGCGCGATTGCATCGTAGACTTTAGCTCAACGACAAGCGTTTCAGCAGCAGCATTAGTAATTGTTTATGCCGCACTCGAAACTGCTATATCTGAGCGAATGGGTGACTCAGAAATTGTCTGGTCTAAAAACGAACACGTCAATCGTGCTCTCAAGGCCATGAACATAAACAAAATAATTGACGGCGCAGACATAGATTATAATTTAAAAACCGTAAAAATTCTTCCGATAATTTCCAGCGTTGGAAAAAAGCATATGGAGTCCATTATCGACTTCATCAAACAAAAAGTATTTAAAGATATGAGCCCAGTGACTGAGCACGTCTATGCGGACGCCATATCGGAAACGATAAATAATGTTGGGCTTCACGCCTATCCCGACGGTGAGCCAGCCACTAAACGATGGTGGCTTATGTGCAACACAATACGAAACCAGTTGTATCTAGCCATTTATGATTGCGGAATCGGCATTCCAAAAACTGTAATGAATCGCACGTGGTTTATACCCTCGTTGCAGATCACACACCCTAAACTGCATAAACGATTGCTCGAAGAGTTTCCAGACGACACAACTTCCGGACCAAAAAATTTCGGGCGAGTTGTGATACCTGATGAGAGACTGATCCACCTGTCTATGATGGGTGACGTGACCGGAACAGAAGAAGACAAGCATGGCCAGGGCAGCAAAAGCATTATGAAGTTAGTGGGCGACACTCCCAAAGGAAAGCTTTGGGTTTTTAGTAACAACGGCCTTTACACACACTGCCAAAGTGACAACAAACCAGGCGAGAAAAAGCTTTCAAAAAAGTTTCCAGGAACGCTGGTTCAGTGGAATATTAAATTATCATGACTCATTATAAGCTAGTTATTGTAGACGAATTTAGCCCCACCCCTTACGGCAGATACCCAGAGGAAGGCGAGGAAGATTTTTCGGGTCAAACATTTCGTCAAAAACATCTCGCACCAAAACTCAAAGAATACGACACAGTTCATGTTGTCCTTGACGGCTACAATCGTTATGGCAGATCTTTTCTTGACGAGGCCTTTGGAGGGTTGATAAGAGTTGAAGGCTTCACAGGTGACGATCTAAGACGTAAGTTGACTTATACCCACTCTCTAATAAAAAGCATTGATCAGGTTATCGCCGACAGAATAGAAGCTGCTGAAAAGGCCAGCAAGGATGCGTCTAAATCATGAGTTTTCAGAACCTACCAGCACAGATAATAATTTTACTAGTCGGGTGGGTATTCACCCTTTATTTGGATTATCGATCCAAGCATCGGACTGAAGCAATTAAACGAAAGGATGCAATAGTTTCACGGATAGAAAATTTAGCAGACTGGATAGATAAAGAAATTGCGAAAACCCACTTTGATGCGACTCGTCTCGAATCCAGCTTAGCAGGCAACTTAACTCAGACCGAACTTAAAATTCTTCAACTGAACTCACATTTAAAAACAGACTTACTAGACCCGTCTAGACTTTCCGCCATTCGAGATATAGATGTAGCCAACAAAATCATTATCCCCGAACTCTCCTTCAAAATCAGAGGTGCCTCATCTGATATTATCGAGTACATCGAACAAGCGAGCGATAAATACTTTTTTCAAAAAAATAAAAAAACACAGACACTTCAACACTACTCACCTAAAATAGGGTATTGCATATTCACCGCACTAATAACGGCCTCTCTTTTAATTCTGCATGACATATCCCAAAACCGAGAAATAGTAACGCCGCCGCTAAAAAAGTTCCTGAATCCACCAGAAAAAACTCAAGAAGTTCACTCTATAACCTGCAAATACAAGCCACCAACTAGCACCTCAAAAAACAGCCAACATACTGATCCCGATGCTGAATTCCTGTCATGCTCTCACATAAAAAATTGAGTTCTCCAACCCATTTACCAACCTCAAAACCATATATAAAACAATTAAATCACACTGACTATACACTCACATACCGCGGCACTAATTCGCACTACGAGCCTATTTGCTGTTGATGGATTTGACACTACAAAGCAAAAAGAAAATCTTGGATGAAGATGGCGGCCGATCGAATTGTTCGGACTTCTCAGCGCCCTAAACCCGCCTGATTCCACCTTATCTCAAGATATTTTGGATCAGGATCGGAGCCGTCTGTACGCGACCTAAGCTTTCGCCCAGAAAGTTTTTGATATTCCGTTTCCGCTAATAGTTGTGATACCACGACTTTGAGCGACCTCGGATCAATAGCTATAAGGCTGGCATCAAGCAGACGATGGAGATCAGACCGCAGTATCAGCCCGTTCCCCGTATGGTTTACCCCTGACTCAGAATGGCTCGCAATGTGGGCCGCCTCAAGCACCTCCACAACACCCTCGCCAGATATCGCGCACGCGCTACCGTATAACTCCATCATGTTCAGCCTGAATCGACTTTGATTACGTCGGGCTTTCCGCTTTGTTGCAACCATCCGTCCATCATCATCTATAGCCTCAACCAGTGGCTGACCAGCCTCGTCTTCTGTAGTGTGCGCGTCTATCGCTCTGCGCATAAGTTCAAGAAATTGGTCGCAGAGAATAGACCACTCGGCATTGTCAATGAATCGATAACCTTTGCGGGGCGTATTGATACCGGACTGTAGGCTGTTCTTTACTCCTCTAACTAACCCCGAATATTTTTCATCTAATGGTGCGGCCCCACCCAACCAAGCCTCTAGCAGCGCAACGTTATTCTCATGACTTGGTACTTTTAGATGCCACGCGAAACGGCCCCGCCGATGCATAATCATCGACAAGTCAAGCTCAAATACGTATTTCGTACCCTTGAATAGAATGATGTAAAAAGGTCCTTCACCCCCACGCCAACTTGTGAAACGGACATGCATCCCATTCGGTAGAGCCAATGTCTCATACGCTCCCTGCGATCCTCCTGAAGTCAACTCAACACCAACATAGGCCCCAGCTAATTCCCTCATCAACTCGTAACCAAGGCTCTTATAGAACGCTATATCTCGTGACACTTTCTCACTTCCTCCTATTTGTTAACGCCATGTTATTTCCTAGAGAAGGCGAAGCGATGATCACTTAAGAGGCTAGAGATGAAAAATCACGCCGCGTAATCAACATGCCGCTGTATGCGTCGGCTGGCTGAATCTCAATGTATTTATCCAGTGCGGGAATGAGACCGTGCAGAAATAGCACTACCTCTTGGCCGTTCTTCAAATATGGGTAAAGGACATCGCTAGATCTGACCCTAATCTTGATAGGGAGAACCCTCTCGTCGACCTTGAATCTGGTCGTTGTAGTGACATAGAAGGAATGGTTGTAATCGCTAACGGACGCATGTCCATAAAGTATTTTACGATCTGAATTCAACGCTTCCTTCTTGCTTACGTGGCTGAGAGGACTGAAGGCATCGAAATAAGTTTGGGTCTGAGAGGCGATTTGAAGAGGATGGGATTTTCGAGTACTCACACCATCCATTGAGCACCAAGCATTAACTACTTCCTGAAACGTCCCTGGGTGATGCACGGGCGCTAACCGGCTTCGCAGCGCGAGATCGTGCATTTGTGCCTCAGAGGGTCTGGTCCCTTTGCGTACCATTGCGATAGGGCCCAGATGACTTGGAATGGGTAGCGGGGGGACGGTGGATTTTCGGGAGATGAGTGTGGTTGGAACTGAAGATTCTATGGTTTTCTTCTTTTCGTTTGCACACCCAGGAGCGTGAGAGCCCAGTGCTCTGAAAAAAGCGTTGTTAATCTTTGCAGGTACGACTTCGGCCAAGCAGTTAGCTTCCGGGCAGAAGTAGAAAAGATCTTTAGCATGATAGGCAAACTCTACCGATGTTTTGGTACCTATATCCCAGCAAATTGCCACCGTCATCAACTCATTACTCATCTGATCCCTCAAATTAGTCGCGTATTTCCTACGGTTCTTACCCCGTCCTACTTGGCAGAAACGCCACTACGGCGCCAAATCATGCAGCGTACAGCCCCCAAATGTATATATTGTTCGTATTGTCACGCTGAAGTTCTTCAACCGGTACACCATGGGCCGCTGAGTAGCCTACGAGTGCCGCAATGCCAGCGGGTAATGCGTACTTCAAGCCAAGGTCCGACCCTAGGTCGTGAACGCCACCTATGAAGTAATGCGGGTTATATGTTTTGCACTGTTCCTCAAAAGCAGGTCGATCTTCGACATCGATATCGATGTAACCGACGAGTTTCGGATGGCCTGGGATCCCGATTTTGAGGGGCAGGCGGTCCGGGTGCGAAATTGCTCCTGCAATGACGTGGAGCATAAGCCGCCTCATTACGACAGCAGTTTCAGGCCAACAGCCGCCGATGAGCCAAGGGGAGCGAAGTACTTCGTCAGTAAGGAGAAGGCGGGCTGCGACTTCCGCTCTTCGTATTTTTGGGGATAGGCGGGCTAAATATTCCCGAAGCCCAGACCGTGCCTTACGTGCATCGACATCCAGAACCTCCAGCGCCTCGATTTCCGCGACCATCGCAATGGCATTCTGCTCGTCGACATGATCAACAGCGAATACAGCGCTGGGATTGTTCTTCAGCTCCCAACTCGCCTCGGAACAAAATAGGGCGAGTTCTTCATCAGAGAGCATGATGTTCAACTCGCGGTCCAGCGGCAGGCGGAGAGCAGGGACTAGAGTTGCCGTGCCTTTATTGGTCGTGCTGAAGAACTCGGGGAAATGCTTGTGAGCGACCCACTGATGATCCTCAAGAATACGCAGCAGGTCGTCCCAGCCATGGTAGGAAACCGAGAACAAGTTCGACTGCTTGTGCTTCCTTGTAAGCGTTTCAGCGTAGCTCACGAGCTTCGCATCGTGAGGCGCAGTGGTAACGACCACCAGATCACTGAGCGAAGGCGTGAACCTTTTTGCTCGGTCAACCTCGTCTTCTATGGTTATTTGACCCAACTTTCCTACTGCCTTGCACTGTAAGCCGATCAAGCGGTCGCCGATGCGTACCACGACATCTACACCATTTTGCCCTTGTCCATTCCTGCCATACAAAGTCGACTTAGCGCCCGCGTACTGAGCCCTCCAGAGATCCAGAGCGAACTTTTCAAACATTGGGGAATCCGAAATTGCTGGTAGTCGTTTACCTTTATAGCTACTCATCCTAAGTCATTACTCGTTCAGCCAATGTGGGTTTTGCTCAGAGGAAGCGGCCGAAATTAGCGGACCAGCAACGGCTGCTAACCGTCCGTCGTGTGCATGCCAATCGTAGCAAAATAATCGCAACGCTCTCCTCCTGTTAATCAGGCTATGAAATTGGGCAAAGCCTAATCGCGACCACCTCTATCGTGGATGACCGGTTTTGGCCGACTGATGCCGGTGGCGACGGGCGGCTTTCGGTTGAATGCGAGCGCCTACAGGGTATGGCCGACGACTACACCCTGATCCCCTGGCGCGGCAAGCCTGCCAGCGAATGCCCCGACGGCCCCCGCTATAAGGCGATCGGCAACAGCAAGGCCGTTACCGTGGTTCGCTGGATCGGCCGGCGCCTTCTACAACAACTCGGGGTCAACTAGAAAAAAGCTGGTGGTAGGCGATTTCAGCCTTGGAAATTACTGCAGGCAATCCTGCTGCGATGAAGCCATTAATGCACGCCCTGGTTTTTGGCACGTTGAATCGACTACCTCGATCCCTCATCTCGGCCAGCACAGTTACTGAAATTAGATACGTCCCACAGTCCGGGCATTCGACATCCCTGAACTCGCCTACTGAATACCGCTCGTTGCCCTTACCGCCGCAGATAACACATACGTAATTATCCATCACCACCTCCGTTTGGCTGATCGCTGAACTGTAGCTGATCCCTTCCGAAACTCCACCGCCCGGGCATGGCCCGGCAAGGAACCCGCTGTGTCCGCAAAACAGAAGATCCCGGTCGTCTATGTGGCTGGCCCTTACCGCGCAGCAACCCGCGAACTGATCGCCGAGAACATTGCTGAGGCCAGCTCGGTAGCCGTCGCCAGCGCCCGCATCGGCTGGTTCCCGCTCTGCCCCCACACCAATACCGCGCACTTCGATGACGACCTGCCCGGTCAAGACCAGTTCTTCCTCGACGGCACCCTAGCGCTGATGGAGCGTTGCGACGCGGTTGTCCTGGTCAACGGCTGGCGTTACAGCGCCGGCACACTGGGCGAGGTCCACCGCGCACGAGAACTGGGCATGCCGATCTTCGCCTGCCTGGAGGATTTGCCAACAGCCGAAGAGTTCTCCGGCATGACGGTTGTGAATGCCAATGATCTGGTAACGAGGGAGGCTGTATGAGCCGATTCTGTTTTTGTAACTGCCCTGCAGGCTTCTCCGCTGATCCTGAACGCCACGCACCTGATTGTCCCGGGCGATCCGGCGCGGGCAACGCACGGACTCCAGTGCCGGCCACACTTACCGCTTCGCAGCCGGTGGACAGTGGCGTGGATTTCGGAATTGAAGGGCGATCGGTGCGCGTATCTCAGGAGGTTTACTCGATCTTCCTGGCGCGTGAAGCGGCCGGACGAGAAAAGATCGCAGCCCTGCAACAGCGCCTGACCGCAGCGGATGATAAAATCGACATATTGTCCGGCGGACTGCGGCTAATTATGTCGTTCGGATCAGGTACAAATATCGCCGGGGTGAAGACCGTTACCAAGCAAACCCTCAACAGAGCCGATGGTCTCGCCAACACACCGACTCGTTGAAAATTTTACTCTCTACAGGGCTTGCCAAATAGGCTTCAGAAAGGTGAATGATAGGAGCCTCTACGGTATAGAATATAGAAAATCTATTCGCTCGCATCATGTCAAAAACCTGCGGCCCCCATTGTGCAACCTGCAAAATATGGAGCGCGGCTGCCGCGTCCAAGACTGAACGATAAGTACTACTGGAAAAACATCCTTCTCGATCATGTTTAACTTTATTGTAAGCGTCATACCAATTGATTGAAGCGGTCGGAAGTAGAACATTCCAGTATTTGAATGGCTGGAAAACTCTACCAGGGTAGTCTTTCAGCTCCACCTTCCATTCTGTCAATCGCAGAGGGTTGCCAACTCTGACGTAGTGCTTTGTGGAATACCGCCCCTTGGCCTCCTCTGCTAACTGGTTTGATCGAAGGACTCCAGTCCAGCAGGCTTCCACCTCAGTACAGAGCAAAATTAGAAGTTCGCGCAATCGGTGTCCATAACAGAGGTCATTAGCGCGATTAGGCTCAATAACCCGAAATAAATCTTTAACCTCAAGCAATAAACTTTCAGTCGCAACAACGGATTCCAAGTAAGTCCTACCATAAATATTGCGTGGACTTAACTGATCGTAGTTATTCGACCAACCATCATCGAGAGATATTCCGCGCCATATTCTAGGATAGTACTGACCTGGCTTAAGATGCAGCTTATGAAATTCGTCAGGCGAATGGCGGGCATTCTGCCTAAGAACCTGCCGAATAGCGTCAAGGCCGACCTCTTCGGAAACCTCAACCTCTCCGGTTGCATTCTGAACTTGTACTGTTGCGGTTTTATACCAACCACCATACTGACTAAACCAACAACGCGCCTCTTGGCGATCATAGGAGGCAAAGGCCAAACTACCATCAATCGAAATAAAGCCGTAATAATGAGCCATAACAATCCGTGTCTTATGAAATTGTTTAGCATTCTAGCTCGAGTCTGATCTAGAACAAGGCCTTTAACTCGGCCACCTCTACCCCAAAAAATCATCATTGCCCCCTTGATTAGGCGGGCGAGGAATTCCTATGTCCGCAATTCTTGAGCATTTACACCAGGCCGCGAACGACGCACTGGTCAGTATCAGCGAACACCTGTGGCCAGGCGCCAAGCTGGCTCTCGTGGTTTACGAACCAGGAAAACCCAAGCTGGATATCGTGCTCAAGGATAAAGGTATTGATCTAAACGAGGTGGTCAGCGCCCTGCGCCGTCGCGGCCTGAGCATCGACGGCAACAACGCCTACAAGCGTGATCTGTGCGACGCGATTGTCGGGGCGCTGGCACTGGGCGCCCAGAGCACCAACCCGCCACCGGCGGATCACTGGGGTCAGCGCTTCTGGGATATCGGCCGGGAGGAGCGCGCCAGCAGCGAGCAACTGCTGAAAGCACTGACGGCGCTCACCCAGATAGCAGGCGAAAGCCGCCAGCGAAATCCTTGATCTGGGGGATGCAAGTCGACTGCTGGGGCACACGGACAAGCGGATAACCGAGACTGTTTATCGACGGGTCGGGGAGATCGTGAAGCCCACCCGATGACTCCGAAATTTGGAAGAGTTGCGGAAACCGCCCGAAATGATGCGGAAACGATCAGGCGCTTAACTGAAAACATCGCCAGAGGCCAGAAACACAAAAGCCCCGCAATCGCGGGGCTTTCGTTTGAATCTTGGCGGGAAACCAGGGATTCGAACCCTGGAGAAGCTATTAACGTCCGCCGGTTTTCAAGACCGCGATGCAAACTCAAGCGGGCCGGTACCTTGGCGGCCTTAGGCGTTCCATTACTCGCAACCACCAACCAAGCTACAGGCTGCATTCAGCAAGGGGGGCGGTTTTGGTTTGGGAACTGTTTTTGCCCTTCTCTGGGTTCTGACGTTCTAAGTCAAGTACCTTCGTTTCACCAGCTGCTATGCTTCTCTCCATACGGAGAATCAGCTATGCCAAAATCAGACCTACTTCCCTCCCTTCTCTCAAAACTTTATGAAAACCAACTGGCCCTCGAAGCTTCTATTATGGAGCTATCGAGTTGGATTGAGCAGCGCGGCTCCGCCGAGGTGGCTGAGAATGTGCGTGGTGCTCTGCACACCCTTGACGAGAACGAAGAGTTCATAAAGCTCACTCTGGCCGTCCTTATGACATCAGAATGATCGAAGCTTAAATCTAACACGTAGCCTCAACCGCCTTTATCAGAAACCGGTAAAGATTTGATGCTTAGGGTGTGTGGGTTTTAAGCCCTTCCGCAAACCAAAATCCCGAAGACGTGCACCGCTTCTTGAAGAAGATGAGACAAGTAAAAATGGCGACCTTCCGCTAGGTAGCGCCCAAACCTTCTCATTCAATTGATCCACGGATCAATCTCCCGTACCCTTGCTTCAACCGAATTTA
This sequence comes from Pseudomonas sp. FBCC-B1565, assembly GCF_059133265.1. NCBI lineage: Bacteria > Pseudomonadati > Pseudomonadota > Gammaproteobacteria > Pseudomonadales > Pseudomonadaceae > Pseudomonas > Pseudomonas sp. FBCC-B1565. The sequence continues at coordinate 921,777 of NZ_CP101438.1, read as the reverse complement.
AAAATGAATGGACCTCATAAAATGAAGATTTTGGACGACATACTTTCGTCTATCTCAGGGAATACAAAAACCAGGATAAGCGACCCATTGCTTGGGGCCTTTATCATATCCTGGATCACTTGCAACTGGAATCATCTAGGAGTCTTAATATGGGGCGAAGGAAGTACTTCTGACAGAATCCATGATTTCTATATTTTCTTAACTGAAACTAAATTCATAGCTTTCAATACATTGTTTGCGATACCCGCACTACTAACAATATTTTATCTTTTTCTTCTACCGTGGTTTTCACTTGTTGCAAAATTAATTTTAGAGTTCGCCAACAACAAACTACATCACCAAGCTGTCACAACCGAATTAAACCAAATAAACTCACAAAAAGATTTGAACAAAGCAAGATTACTATCAAACCCCGACAAACCTTTTCTAGAAGAAAGCATTAAGCTTGAATTAAATCGGAGAGAAGAAATTCTCGAGCATTTAAAGCTGCGAACCAAAAGACTCATGGCGAGAGCGCTTGAGGCAGAATCCGCATCAAAAGAGGCCGCCACTAAGGCTGAAGAGGCTTTAGCTAGAGCTAAAATAATTCTAATTGAAAGATCCAATAAAAATCATCAAGCGAGGCTAGAGCGAAATCGATTCCAAATAGAGAGCAAGCGACTTAGGGCACTACAGGAGTCTAATCGCTTCCCCTCTGCGTATCTTTATATGTCAATGATTGAAAATGGCATGAACAAGGATTACATACACATATCAATGACGACAGCAGCGGAAATCGTTGCTGCAGTATTTGGATATGATAGTTTCAAGGACCTCATCAAAGACCAAAACTTTAATAACGACGAGCTTTCTAAAGTCGAGTACATATACTACGACCAAAAAATACTTGCTCAAAAATTAGAGACCATCGTGGACGAATCCTCTATAAAAAACGAAAACTTTACTTCTGACATTATCTTTGATCATGTGACAGCCATGTTTGAATCTCTCAGCATGGAGCTTATAACGCTTGATGAAATCGTAGAAAAAAGCAATGATTTTTTTGAATCATCCAAATACGAACTATTTGAACATGAAGAGCTTTCTTCTGAAATGGCCATTTCAAATACTACTTATGAGGAAATTGACTTTGAAGACATGGATTACATAAAACACTCCGGAGGCTTCACCTCCCGAATTAAAGCAATGGCAAGTGGCACTCACTATAAATTTGAACGTGCGCCTGGACAGAAAATGAGAATTTTTGCAGAAGTTAAAAGCGATGCAATTGTTGGTGAAAACGCTTTAGGCCCAATGGTATTCGGGGATATAAGCGGCAAAATCGTTGATACGCATGCAGAAGAGGAATATGGTCGATAAGTTTCTATTACGTATAAAACGAAAACTTAAGTCTTCCTTGGTGTTAATAGCCCTCGTTACTAGCTTCTCAAGCTAACACGAGGGTTTACTCCCTTCTGCCCCTGCAGGGGAATTAGACCCCTCACCCTGCGCCTGTAGGCAGCACCAGGCCGGAAAATACTAAGTTGTCCTCGCTTGTATCCTGTGCCAAGCGACCAGAAACGGCCCCAATAATGTCCAATTTTTTCCCTAAACTACGCAGACCGTTAAACGCAGCGGCTCATTAGCGGCAGTCGCGTAGCCGCTACAGGCAGCTATCGGCCAATCGCAGTCATCGATTGACTACTAAATTAGGGGCGATTCACAGCTCGGAAAATCGAGCCTACGATTTTGTCCGAATTCTGCCGGATTCCCACAAAGGAAAAGCCCCGGATCATCGAGGCTTTTGTAGATAAATCAGTCGAAAATCGGACGATTTCCATCACCAATACTTCCGCGAATAGCGTTGACACTCAAATCATGGTCGACATTCTGTTTAAGGGTTGGAATCAGTATTTCCACCAGTTTGATTGCTTTCTCGTACATATCGTCTTGCGACAGATCGTCGAATTCATACACACGACCAACAATAGCAAATGCCAGATTTTTGCAGCCTTCGCCCCTGTAGCCCCAACTATAGCCACCTTCGTACTTAAACAAGTCGCGCCGAGTGGGTAGCATTTCAGCATGCTGAGTCGGTGATTCACGCCATAACGCAACACCAGCGCCTTCGACAGTACGCAATAAAATCTGTGCCTGATCTTGCGTTGCTTTAGGTGGATTGATTTCCACCCTGCTGAAGTCAATGTCGTCCAGGGTCATGCGCGTCTCTTCATTCATGGATTTTTCCTTGTAGTTGGCATAAGGCTCTGCCCTGTTAGCCCTTGGCCTGCAGTGTTTTTTCGATATCCGCCAGGTCTTGTGCAAACGCCTGATCAAGAGCGCTCGGTTTCTTTTTCCACGGCCTTGTTTCGGGCTGCGGCTCCGCAGCATACAGCGTCACAGCATCGGGGCACGCTTGCAAGTGCTGCTCAAACTGCTCCCGCAACTGTTGTCTCAGTCCTTCTTTGGTCATTCAACCACTCTTGTTTTTATCAGTTCGGGTTAGCGTAGTCGGAGACATTTCAAACTGATCGATTGACCGCTTGCGGCGCTCATCGACGAACGGCGGCTCATGGCCGGTTTTTGCCATTCACCACCTTCAGCCTCTTATCAAGCGTCACCTGTGTCCTGAGAGCGGCAGGAAGATCACTCCAGATCATAGATGAGAAGCAATGCCGTAAAATCGATTACGAGCGACGTGTCAGAGCATGGATATGCTCGTTGGGCATTCCAATTGGTATTCCAATGAAAATAAAAAAATAAATTTAAATACATTAATCAATACTATAGGAGGCCAGTTCAGATTACCCCGGCGCATCAACAGAACCCGCCCAGTGCGGGTTCTGTTGTCTCTAGGGCTTGAAAAGCCCGGCAGGACGGACCTTCAGAATTTTCCTTCAAGCTATCGCGCCCTTGATGAACTAGCGCACCCCGCGCCACAACGCTAACGTCCTCCCGTCGCTGCTCATCAGCGACCGGCTTTGACAGGCCGAAAAGTGTAATCTTTCACACCCCTTGATAAGACGGCATGCTTTACGCATTCCGCCTCGTTCATGGCGGCTGTGCGTGGGGCATCTTCGGGTGCGCCGGGTTCCTACACTTCCGGTCTGTCAACCCGCGTACAGCTGCCACCCATTCCTGTTTGACAGCAGGGGGCGGTAGCTCCTTAAACAGTGTGGGAGCTTCATCATGAAAAAGATCACCCCCAACCCCCCCTCGACAACCCTCTTCACCCTCGCCCCAGATCTCTCCCCCGAAACCCTGCTAATCCAAGCCAGCGAAACCCTCGCCTCACTCAACGCCATGACCACCGACCTGGCCTTCGAACTCGAAGGTGCCAGCCGTCACAAGCTGCTAGCCACCCAGCAATTGATCGTGCTGAGCGAACTGTTGGTAGAGCGAGTACTGGTCCTCACCCAAGACACACAAGCATTCCAATAATAAAAAAGGCCGAGGAAACTCGGCCTTTTGCTGTCATGCGCTTCAGAAATCCCAGCGCGTCGTCACCATCACATTGCGCGGGTCACCGTAATACGCCGAGTCATAGAACCCGATATTGGTGAAGTATTTCTTGTCGAACAGGTTGTTGACGTTAAGCGTGGCCGACAGGTTTTTCGTCAGTTGATAGCGCGCCATCACGTCCACCAGCCAGTACGGGTCCTGGGTGAATTTTTCCGAACGACCGCCGCCCGGATAACCCCAGTTGCGTACGGTTTGCCAGCCCGCGCTCTGCCAGCGTGTGCCACCACCGAGCGTGAGTTTGTCCAGGCTGCCTTGGAGTTTGTAGCTGGTGTAGAGGGTGACCTGATCCTCGGGCTCCCAGGTCGCTACTTTTTTGCCATCGGCATCACGCGCAATCTTGTGGGTATAGCCCGCCTGCAACTGCCAGCCTGGAGCCAGTTCGCCGGAGATTTCCGCTTCGTAACCTTTGGTTTTGCTCTCGGTGCCCATGTACGAATAGTCGACGGCCGGCTGGGAGTTCCAGGCGGTATCGGCGATCGGGCGATTGGTCTCGTGCACTTCGAAGTAGGCGAGGCTGGCGTTCAGGCGGCCATCGAAGAATTCGCCCTTGAGGCCGATCTCGTAGTTTTTGCCTTCGTCCGGTTCAAGCATGGTGTTGGTGCGGTCGCGGTATTGGGTTTGCGGCTTGAAGATTTCGGTGTAGCTGGCGTAGGCGGTGAGGTTTTCGTTGAGGTCGTACGTCAGGCCGGCGTACGGCACGACCTTACCGCTTTCTTCGGTGTCGCTGGTGCCGGTGACTTGATAGTTGGCCACCCGCGTGCCCAGCAACAGGTGCATCGCGTCGGTCAGGCTGAAGCGCCCGGTGACGTAGGTGCCGGTCTGGCGCGTGATTTCATCGCTGAACCGGGAAGCCTTGCCCCACGCCGGTTCAATGGCTTCACCGTGCCAGTTGTAAAAGTCATAGGAATTGTTGAAGTAGACAGGGTTACGGTAGTCCTTGCCCTTCCACCGGGAGCTCGACACGGACTGCCCGATCACCAATTCGTGCTCACGCCCGAACAGGTCAAACGGCCCCGACGCGTAAACATCCAGGCTGTCGCTGGTGGTGTCACCGGTGTATTTGGCCGCATAGATCGAACTGGCGGTGGCGGAGTCCTGGGAGATGTAGCCCAGCGGCGCGTCATAGCCATTGACCTGATGGTTGTACTGGCCTTTGGTGACCCAGCCGTTGTCGAAATTGTGTTCCAGGGTGGCGAACACGGTGTGGCTGTATTGTTGCCATGAACCCCACTTGGGCCCGTTGTTGAACGAGCGCGGCAGGTCAAGTTTGTTGCCGGTGGCGTCGAAGATGGTGCGGGTGCCGGTCCAGCTGGAACCTTTGGGGTCGCTGTCCTGGTAGTCGGCGCCCAGGGTCAGCAGGGTGTCCGGGGTCAGGTCGACTTCGAGGATGCCGTAGAGCACGCTGGTCTTGCGTGAGTAGTGATCGAGGAACGACTTTCTGTCCTGGTATGCCGCCACCGCGCGGCCACGCACGTTGCCGGTGTCGGTCAGGGGGCCGCTGACGTCGACCTGGGAACGGTAGTTATCCCAGGAGCCCGCGCCCAGTTCGATGCTGCTTTTGAACTCGGAGGTCGGTTTCTTGCGGATCAGGTTGATGGTGCCGCCCGGGCCACCGGCACCGGTGAGCAGGCCGGTGGCGCCCTTGAGCACTTCGACGCGGTCGTAGATCGCCATGTCAGTCATGGTCTGGCCTGCCGAGTATTGGGCGTCGCGCAGGGTCGGAATGCCGTCGTACTGGAAGTTCTCGATGGAGAAACCACGCGAGTAATAGTTGGTGCGCTCGGTGTCATAGGTCGACACGGTGATGCCTGGCGTGTGGCGCATTACGTCATCGATGGAGTTGAGGCCGAAGTCATCCATGACCTGGCGGGTGACCACCGAGATCGATTGTGGTGTTTCCCGTGGTGTCAGTACCAGGCGCGTGGACGTGGCGATGGTGCCCGGGGTATACGAGCCCGTGCCTTCGGTGACCGTGCCGAGTTGGTTGGCGCTGACTTGGGTGGTCTGCAACTCCACCTTGCCGTCCTGGGACAACGGCTTGGCGACCACGCGATAGCCGCCTTGCTCGCGCTCCGCCTGTAAACCCGCCGGGCTCAACAGGCGCTCCAGGCCTTCGTCCACCGAGAAATTACCTTTGAGCCCTTTGCTCTGAATGCCGGCTGCCAGCGCCGAATCAATGCCGATCATCACGCCCGCTTGCTGCCCAAAGGCCCCCAACACACGGTCCAGGCTATCGGGCGAAATGTCATACGCACGAGGTTGGGATTGTTGCTGGGTAGGCGCCGCAGTGGCGGCCATGATGCTGTGGCTTGCGGTTGCCACCGATAAACCGAGGATAACGGTGCGCAAAGCGCTGACGCGGCTGAGCATAAAGACTGTCCTGTCATGAAAGGGTTGGGTGGACGCTTTTTTCTGCGTCTTACCTGTCTTGATGCTCGAGATGGGAAAACCTGCCACGCGGTGAACACTATTTTTCGGTCAGGCGGGCACGACGGTCGCCAGGTAGCCAAACACCCGCTGCACGCGCACGGGCAACACCTTGGCCAGCAGGTCGAGGCTGGCTTCGGGCTGGTCCAGCGAGAACGAACCTGACACCTGCAAACTCGCCACCGCAGGGTCGCAGCGCAGCACGCCACGCCGGTAGCGGTCGAGTTCTTCGAGTACTGCGCCGAGCGGCATGCGCTCGGCGATCAACAGGCCTTGGGTCCAGGCGTCGGCGGTGGATGGCACGGCTGCTGGCTGACTGCTCTGAAGACGATTGAAGATCAATTGCTGGCCGATACCGAGTTGCGTGCCGGCACCGTGCAACGGCTCGACAGAGGCGCTGCCCGAGAGCATCTGCACCCGCGTACCCTGCAGGCGAAGCAGGTCATGGCTGATGATGATCTGTGAGAATGCCGCAGGCCGTACCCAGCCATTGGCAGTCTGGACCGCAATGTCGGCGCGCGTGCCTGTGGTCAACAGCAGCCGACCGAGGTTCAGCGCCAAGTGGGCGCCACGGATATCCACAGCGGTGCGCGTATCCAACTGCAATTCCCCGGCATTGGCCAGGCGCAGGTGCCGTCTCTCCCCGGTAGCGGTGTGGTAATCGCTGAACAGCTCCGGCAACAGCGCCCGCTCGCGCACACTCAGGCCAACGGCGGTGGCCACGCTCAGGCAGGCGAGGCCCTTGAGCACGGTGCGCCGCGACGGAACACTGCGTGCGCGCAACAATTGTCGAGCGCTGGGGGCCGGCAATGTGTGTGTGTTGAGGCGCATGTCACGGCTGAGCCCGGCAAGGCGCTGCCAGGCCAATTCATGTTGTGGGTTATCGTTGCGCCACTGCTGGCAAGCCTGCTGCTCGGCGGCGCCGCAGGTGCCCGATTGCAGTGCGACCATCCAGTTCAGCGCCTGGTCCAACACGTGCTCGTCCAGAGGCTGATTATTGGCGGGCTTGAACCGGTTCATGCCGCGTAAACCGCCAGGTAGCAATGGCGATAGGCTTTAAGCATGGCTTTTTGCACCACATTCACGCTGAGGTCCATGCGCTCGGCGATCTGTGGATAAGTCAGGCCATCCAACTGGGACAGCAGGAAGATCTCGCGCACCTTGCTGCCCAACCCATCCAGCACCTGGCCGACGGCGTCCAACGCTTCAAGCACCAGCAAACGGGTTTCCGGCGACGGCATGTGTTCGGGCTCCAGGATCATCAGCGACTGTTCATACGCTCGCTCCAACGCCTGGCGACGGAAGTACTGCCCGCATAAACGGCTGGCGACAGTCGTAAGGTAGGCTCGCGGCTCACGAAAAACCGGCACGCTGCCGCTGCTCAGGATCCGCACGAAGGTGTCCTGCGCCAAGTCCAGGGCCTGCTCTTGCCCACCCAGCTTGCGCCGCAACAACTGCACCACCCAGCTGTGGTGCTGGGCGTAGAGTTCGCCCACAACCTGATGGGCAGAAGAAGATGAGGCCATCGGTGCAATATCCAGGGGACGGCTAAGGAAAGTCACACATGATAATACTTCTCATTAGAGACGGGTTAGGAGTTTCTGTCTTACCTGAAGAATGCTGCGAGCTGTTGCAAGTCACCGATATGGACTACACCCGCTTACTCAAGCAGCCAGAAAAGTCCTGCATGTTGGCGCGCCGTGGATGAACTGGCGCGAACTCGGTTGCTCGAATAGTCTTCAGAGGACTGCTCGTCTGCCGAAGATTGAACGCAATCACTCAAGCCCCCAGACTCCAGCACGCCCATTCACGAATAAGGAGGCCCTTCATGCAAAGCACTGTCTCGCCCAGCCCCCTTGTGGGCGTCGGCCTCTATACCCCCAGTGAAGCCTCCCTTTACACCGGTATCCCCGCCGCAGATATTCGTAGATGGCTATTCGGTTACAGTTCCAACGGCATTCATCATCCCGGCCTTTGGCAATCAGAACTGATGGATGTGAACGAATACATGTTGAGCTTCCATGACCTGCTTGAAATTCGCTTCGTGCACGCCTTTCGTCAACACGGCGTGAGCCTGCAAGCCATTCGCAACGCCTCCCGACAAGCCTCAGAGCTGTTCGGTCAAGCCTACCCGTTCACCTGCAAGCGCTTCCAAACAGATGGTCGCAGCATCTTTGCGACTGTTCTGGATGAGACAGGCGACGAGACACTGCTGGACCTGATTAAAAAACAATACGCGTTCAAGCACGTCATCAGCCCATCGTTGTACGAGGGGATCGACTACACCGGCAAAGGCTCGGCCCAACGCTGGTACCCAGTCAAACGCAGCAAGATCGTCGTACTGGACCCCGCCAGGAATTTTGGAAAGCCGGTACTGACTGGAGCGGGTATCGACACCGCAACGCTGTTTAACGCCTATGAGGCGGAAGGAAACGACACAAAACGTATTGCCCTGCTATACGAGATCCCACCCTCCGCTGTAAGAGCCGCTATCGAGTTCGAGCAAAGGCGCGCGGCTTGAATTTCCTTCTGGACCACAACCTGCCACCTGCACTGGCGCGAGCATTGAATGAATTTTCAAAAGTCCATGAGCATGGCGTAGTTCCGCTCAGGGATAAATTCCCCCAGAACGCAAGTGATGCTTCCTGGATATCAGTGCTTCGCGATGAAGGTGATTGGGTGGTTATCTCTCAAGACCGCTTTACCAAAGGGCATGCAGAAAAACAGGCATTTCGAGACTGCGGGCTCCCCATTTTCTGTCTGGCGAAACACTGGAATAACGAGACCTATTGGAACAAGGCGCACAATCTCGTGCGATGGTGGCCGGCCATCATGAATCAATCAGCGTTGATAAGAGGAGCAGCCGCATTCAGCGTGCCATGGCGTTTTTCTGCGCCCGGGAAATTTGATCAGATAAAAATGTAAGCCTGCAACGCAAAACAGTCCCTATCTGGAATCCCCCCCCACTTACGATTACCCTGCTCCCCTCTATCAGACACCCGGAAGTCCGATACCCGTGTTCAAGCCACTCGCCATCCTCACCCTTGCCTGCTCCCCTCTGCTTGCAAACGCCGCCGACCTGGCCGGTGTCTGGACCGGCACCTTGGGCAAGTCCGCGATCACCGCCTGTTTCAACGGTGCCCACGGTGCCAATGGCAGTTACTACTACCAACGCATCCTGACGCCCATTCAGCTCACTCAAGCCAACGCCAGTGAGCCGTGGGCCGAGGAAGGGCAAACCGGCTTCTGGCAGTTGGATGAGCCGCAGGGCGACACGCTGACCGGCATCTGGAGCAAAACCCTCGGCGGTAAAAGCCTGGCGCTGATGCTCAAACGCGCGGACACCGACGGTTGTGCCAGCGATGCCTATAACAATGCGCTTGAAGCCGTGCCACCCGCGGTAACGGTCGAGCGAAAAACCTTCGCCGAACACGCCTATCAAGTGAAGACCCAAGGGGGTCAGGTCATCCTGAAACTTGAAGGCGAAGGGGCCGCCATCGACAAGATCAACCGCGAGCTCGCGCGCATGGCCATCAACCCGGACGGCCAGACCGATTTCTACAGGGAGCGGCGCAACTCACTGGACCAGAGCGGCGGCACCACCACCAGCGAGATCGCGGTAGAGCCGTTCTACTGGTCATCGCAATGGATCACCGTGCGGTTCTATCGCTGGTCGGCGGGCTACGGGCGCGGGGGCATCAGCTGGGGCCTACACAGTTGGAACCTGCAAACCGGTGAAAAGGTCGACCCCTGGACGTGGTTGGGCGGCCATGAGCAATGGGACACGCCCTACTCGGGCCAGGTCAAGTTGCCGGCCGCTTTCAGCAGCTGGCTGGCCAGGCAGACCACCACGGACGAAGGGTGCCCGGCCGTGACCAGTTATTCCTCGTTCGACTTGAGCTTCAACACCCAGGGCCTGCAACTGTCGACGCCCGCCCAAGGCGATGGCTGCGATAACGAACTGAGCTTTACCTGGGAGCAATTGGAGCCTGTGCTGACCCCGGAAGGTAAAGCCGCACTGCCCAGCTTGATGGCGCCGTGACCTACCTTACAAAAAACCCACATTCGTTCACGAAATATTCAGAAACGCCGACGGATACTAGCCCATTGCAATGACCGTTCCCCCGGACGGTCCTCCTGCCCTGGTAGCCACACTCCATGACGCGTCCCGCTCCCCTGCTGTTCCTGCTTGCTGGTCTGTTGTTCTTCTTTGCCCTGGGTAACCACGAGCTGCAAGGCTCCACCGAAGCCCGCGTGGCCGGGATCGCCATGGCCATGCACCTGGACAATAACTGGGTGGTGCCCCAGTTGTTCCGTGAACCTTTCCTGGAAAAACCACCCCTGAGCCTGTGGATCGATGCCGGGGCGATTCGCCTGTTTGGCGGCACCACCTGGGCGGTGCGCCTGGCTTCGGCATTTGCCGGGTTGTTCAGCGTGATGCTGCTTTACACAATGCTGCGCAAGTTCGGTCGGCCGCAGACGCTGGCGTTCAGCGCGGCCTTGATGCTGGCGACCATGGCCAGTTATTGGAGCAATGCGCGCGGTGTGGGTGAAGATTCGCTGCTCACCCTCGGCGTAACCACCGCGCTGCTGGCGTTCTACCAGGCCGTGCGACACGATCGCCAAGGTTCAAGCACAGGCGCCTGGGCACTGTTTACCGCAGGGATGGTGATCGCCACCCTCAGCAAAGGCGTACTGGGCCTGGCGATGCCGGGCATTGTGATTTTTGTGTACCTGGCCAGTACCAGCGTCATGGACAAGCGCCTGCGCCTTGGCGACTGGCTCAAGCCCGCGCTGTTCACCTTGGTGGCGCTGGTGCCACTGGTGATCTGGCTGGGCTTCCTGTTCCAGCGTGGCGGCATGCAAGCGGTGGCCGAAGTGTTGCTGACCAACAGCGTCGGCCGGTTCAGCGGTTCGTTTGTCGAGGCCGGGCATTACGAGCCGTTCTACTACTACATCGCCAAGCTGCCGGAGGCATTCCTGCCCTGGAACATCCTGGTGTACCTGGGCCTGTGGCACTTCCGTAAAACCCTGGTGCGCAACCGCTACCACCTGTTCTTCAGCGTCTGGCTGGTGGCGCAGTTCACCCTGCTGACCCTGGCCTCGAGCAAACGCACGGTGTACCTGATGGCACTCGCGCCAGCCGCCGCCGTCCTGGCCGCGGAGTATGCACGAGTGCTGCTGGATTGGCTGAAAGCCCATAAACCTGCGCTCTACACACATCACAAAACCATCGTGGGTGGCGTTTTCACCCTGGCCATAGGCTGCTACCTGATCGCCGCGTTCTGGTTTGCGCCCAAAGCGGACGTGCGCCAGTCGTTCGTCCCGGTGATCAGCCAGGTTCAGGCGTTCAAGGATGAAGGCAAGGAAGTGGTGCTGTTCCAGCCCAACGAGCGCATCGCCGGGGCCAGCGTGTTCTATCTGCAGGCCTACTTGCCGATCCTGAAGACCGAGGCCGAGCTGCACAGCTACCTCGGCGCCAAGCCCGGCAACGTTGCGCTGCTGGACCACACCGATGACCTGGCGACCCCGGTGAAGGTGATCAAGCAAATGTCGATCAATCGCCAGCCTTACTACTTCGTGGAGCAGTAAGGCCGGCGCGGGGCATCAGTGCTTGGTGACCTTGTCCAGGTAACCCATGGCAAACGCCGAGATCACGAAGGTCATGTGGATGATCACGTACCACATCAGATGCTGCGGATCGACGTTCTTGGCGTCCATGAAGATGCGCAGCAAGTGGATGGACGAGATCGCCACGATGGAGGCCGCCACTTTCATCTTCAGCGATGAAGAATCCATGGTGCCCAGCCAGTTGAGCTTCTCTTTGTTTTCATCGATATCCAGCTGCGAGACGAAGTTCTCGTAGCCGGAAATCATCACCATCACCAGCAAGCCGCCAACCAGGGCCATGTCGATCAACGACAGCAGCACCAGGATCAGCTCCGACTCGGCCATCGAGAACACGCTCGGCAGCAGGTGAATCACTTCCTGGAAGAATTTCAGCGCCAGCGCCAGCAGCCCCAGGGACAAGCCGAAATAGATCGGCGCCAGCAGCCAGCGCGAGGCGTACATAGCATTTTCGATAAAGCGTTCCATTGAATCTCACACAGCTTGGCTAGAAATGGCGGCGAGTATACCAGCCGCTATAAGACACCTGTCACCACGAGAAAACTGACCTGTGCGGCATCTGTAAGAGAATTTTTCTGCTAGTGTCGAGCCCAATAACAACTCGGCTCAATGACGTCGGACAGGAAAAACTCAGATGATGGATGTGCGATCCCCTTTGGCCAGTATCGGCCTGTGCGCGGCATTGCTGCTGGCTGGCGGCTGCTCCCCCAGCGACGAGCAGAAGCAGACCACCCTCGAAGAGAAAACCGCAAAGTTCGAACACTCCCTGGACAGCATCCAGGACCCCAAGCTGCGTGACGCCGTCGCCGACCTGGGCGGTTCGCTGCTGCTGCTGGAGCGGGCGCGGGTCAAGCTCGCCAGCAAACCCATCGAAGCCGAGTACGGCGAAGACACCCTGGCCCTGCTCAAGCACTACCCCACGCCCCAGGCGCTGGTGGACACCTATATCAATGGCCTGTTCGTGCTGCGCAAGACCTCCCACTCCGACTACCTGACCGACTTGCAGCCGGTGTTCCCGTTCAGCTTCAACATGCCTGACCAGTTCCCCTTCCCCCATGGCCTGGAGTGGCAGTCGGTGACCTTGAGCAACAACAAGGTCATCCCCTTCCAGCCGGAATGGTCGGAAACCGATCCGGGCATCCAACTGAGCCCCAGCAGCTCCAACCTGACCAACCCCGACGACCTGACGGTGACCTACCCGTTCATCGACGGCATAGAGACGGAAAACAAGAGCCAGCCTCAGCCCGTCAGTCTCAAGGGCACGGTGGAAGTGGTCGCGCCGGGCAAGGTGTTGACCTTTGACCTGTCGAAAAAAGACGTGGGCCACAAACGCACCGAGGGCAACATCACCCTCAACCTGCTGCTCCTGGAAAAAAACTACGCCGAGATCGAGCTGACCAACAGTCAACCGCTGGCGCCTGAAGTCGGCGACGAATCGCCCAACCCACTACTGGTACAGGCACGCGACAGTACCGGGCAATTACTTACCCGCTCCGGCTCGATCAACGAAAGCAGCGCCCAGGTGGCGTTCTATGAGAAACAACTGGCCGAGATGCAAAAGCAGAAGGCCTGGTCGGAGGCGTTCGAAAAACAGCTCACCGATGAGCAAAAAGCCTTCGAACACAAACAAAGCAGCCATTACGCCAAGGTGTATTTCAATGGCGTGATCGACAACCTGCAGGTCAACGTACTGGACTTTTCCACCGCCACCCGCACGCGCAAAGACCTCGACCTGCCCGTGATGCGCTTCGACAAGAACAGCCTGCAGAACAGCGTCCAGGCCCTGCCGATGCCGGTCACCGTGTATGACGACGGCGCCGCCAGCTGGCTCAAAGACGCGGGCATGACCGAGGACCAGTTGAAAAACAGCGTCACCATCAGCCAGTCGGTTGAAGACGCCAGCGCCGCACACATCGTGTTCGACCACCCGTTCACCTTCAATGACGACCTGGTGGGCAGCGAGCGCAACAGCAGCGAGTCGCCAGTGACCTTCTTCACTGCCGACGAAAAAGGCGAGCGCGGTGAGCCGATCGAACTGCCGGCCGAGGCGTTTGAATTGAACCCGGCACGCGGCACCCTGACCTACGACCTGAACCTGTTCCCGGAAAACCCGGCGTATGTGGTGGGCTCGATCCCGCTGTTCCTGGCGACCATCGACAAAGCCGAGATCGACGTGGCCAAGCTGCCCAAGGGGCTGTCGCTCAAGGACAACGCGCTGATCGTCGACCAGAAGGAGTTCCCCGCCGACAGCTGGCGCTTCTACGCCAAGGACGCCAGCGGCAACTACCTCAAGGAAATCCTCGGCGTCAGCCACCGTGCCGAGGAGTACGGCACGGCGCTGTTTGACGTGCATTACTTCTACGGCCAGCCGACCGCCCTGGAAAGCTACCAGCGCACCGACCTGAGCACCGTGCAATACGGTTTCGAGGTCAAGCTGGACAAGCCCGAGGGCAAATAGCGATCAGTGCTGGGTGTCACCATTGAGCTGTCGCAGATGGGCCTGCATGTGCAGGCACCAGATCTGCGGGTCACCCGCTTTCTCGTAACCGTGCTGGGTCAGGCTGTCCACGATGGACTCCAGAATATTTTCCGCGACGAAGGGCCCGGGGAACGGGCCTTGGGACTTGATAGTGGAAGGCTGTTCACCGGTCATTCCGGCGGCAAACAACAAGGTCCACATCCCGTTATCCCCCGCGAGAGGGCGAATGGAACATTCAATACGGGTGACCAGGCCAAAGCACTGGCGGGTAAGGCAAAGGTTGCGCGGCATGGCGGCGACCCTCGGTAGATCGGTGTTCAACCTGCGCCTGGGGCGAGGCTGTTTCTATCCCGCGACTCCTGTGGATATCCCTTGAGCATAGAATAGAAGAAAACCACGACAAACCAAGGTTGTAGGGACCAACGGGCGTTGGCCCTACAGCCGCGCCAAATTTGTGACGGTTTTACTGGTCATGTGGTGAGGGGCTTGTTGTGGCTATGGGGCTTGTTGTGGCGAGCGGGCTCCTGTGGTGAGCGGGCTTGCCCCGCGTTGGGTGGCGCAGCCGCCCTAATCCAGTCGCCGCGTTCTTCCAGACAGAACTCAGTTGTCTGGTTTTGGGGCCGCTTCGCAGCCCAACGCGGGGCAAGCCCGCTCACCACAACAAGCCCGCTCACCACAGGAGCCCGCCCAGCCCAATAAGCCACTACGCCGTCAGGTGGGCTTGGCTTGCGCCAACGCCTCCTGCGCCAACTCCTTTTCCGCCTCCTTCAGGTCATCCTCGCTGATCATCTCGGCAATCGCGCGCAACCGCTCTACCACACGCGCATTCACCGTGCCCTCCGGGAACTGCCCTTCGGCATCCGGCTCACCGGCAGGCTCGCCCACCAACAGGCTCAACGCCTCGTCCGCCTGGCGCACGGCATAGATATGGAACTGCCCGGCACGCACGGCCTGCAGCACCTTCTCATCGAGCATCAACGTGGCGACGTTGGCCTGGGGAATGATCGCACCCTGTTCACCAGTCAAACCGCGCGCTTCGCACAGGCGGAAGAAGCCTTCGATCTTCTCGTTGACCCCACCCACCGCCTGCACTTCACCAAACTGGTTGATGGAGCCGGTGATGGCGAAGCATTGCTTGAGCGGGGTTTTCGACAAGGCCGAGATCAAGGTGCACGCCTCGCCAAGGGAGGCGCTGTCGCCGTCCACATAACCGTAGGACTGCTCCAGCGCGATACTCGCCGAGATCGCCAGCGGGAATTCTTGGGCATAACGGCTGCCCAGGTAACCGGTGAGGATCATCACGCCCTTGGAGTGGATCGGCTGGCCGAGGTTGACCTCACGCTCGATGTCGACAATGCCGCTGCCGCCCGGGTACACCGTGGCGGAAATCCGCGCCGGCACGCCAAAGGCCGAGTCACCGACTTCCAGCACCGTCAGCCCGTTGCACTTGCCCACCGCTGCACCGGCAGTGTCGATCAGGATCACCCCGGCGAGCATGTCGTCGAGAATCCGCGCCGACACCCGCCCAGTGCGCGTGGCCTTGGCCTTGAGGGCGCGCTCGATATGCCCGGCATCGGTCATTTCGTCGCCCGCCAGGTGGCGAATGAAGTCTGCCTCGCTGACCAGTTGGAACAAGTCACCAATGCGCGCCGACAAGCGCCCCTGGTGCTCCGCCAACCGTGCGCTGTAAGTCGCCAACCGCGCCACCGCGTCCGAAGTCAGCGGCGCCATGCCTTCTTCCGACGTGCGAGTTTTCAGCAATTGGGCGAACTGCTCCAGGCTTTCGTCGACCATCGGGATGTCTTCGTCGAAGTCCACCAGTACGCGGAACATCTCCTGAAAGTCCGGATCGGCATCCTGCAACGCGTAGTACAACTGGCGCGAACCGATGATGATCACCTTGACCTGCAACGGGATCATCTGCGGGTTGAGCGTCACGGTGGCCAGGCGGCCCAGCTCGCCCAGCGGCGATTCCATCTTCAACTTGCGCGATTGCAGGGAGCGCTTGAGAGCGTCCCACACGAACGGCTCGCTGAGCATTTTTTCGGCTTCAAGAATCAGGAAACCGCCGTTGGCACGGTGCAACGCGCCGGGGCGCAGCTGGCGATAGGTGGTGTAGAGCGCGCCCTGGTCGGTGCTGTATTCGATCCGGCCGAACAGGTTGTCGTAGGTCGGGTGCGGTTCGAACACCACCGGGGCGCCACCGTTGACCGGATGGCCGACCACCAGGCTAGGGCAGTACTGCTCTTCGAGCAGCTTGCGCGCCTGGGCATCGGTCTTGGCGTCGTCCACCAATTGCTCGACCACGGTCTTGAGCAAGTACACCTGCATGGCTTGCAGGTAACCGCAAACGCCTGCGTTTTCCGCGTACTTTTCCGACAGTGGTGCAAGCAAAGGCTGCAGGGCCAGGGTGATGGTTTCTTCGTTGAACTGGCGCAGTTGGTTGTTCGACTCACGTTTCCACTGCGGCAGGCTGGCCAGCTCTTCGTTGAGGCGCTCTTCCAGCTCGGAAATATCCGTGTGGAACCGCTCGCGGTCGGCTTCCGGCAGCTGCGAGAACTCAGCTTCGTCCAACGCCTTGCCGTCGAGCATCGGCGTGAAGGCAATGTTGGAGCTGTCGCGGTACAGCGCCACATCCTTTTCCAGGGCCAGGCGTTCGATCACGTCCAGGGCCTTGTCGTAGCGCTGGTTGAAGGCGCGGTCGATGGCGCTCTTGCGCTGTTGATACGTCGGGTGTTCGAAGGCCGCCGGGAAGGTGGCTGCGAGGTTGTCGATCAAACCGTTGATGTCGTTGATGAACGCCGCCGCTGCGCCGCCGGGCAATTCCAGGGCGCGGGGTTCGCGAGGCTCATCAAAATTATTCACGTAGACCCAATCAGCCGGGGTCTGCAGGCGTTTGCCTTCGGCCTTCAGGTAGCGTTTGACGAACGAAAAGCGGCCGGTGCCCGGCTCGCCCATGACAAACACATTGTAACCGGGGCGCGGCATGGCCACACCGAACTGCAACGCTTCAACCGCACGTTCCTGGCCAAGCACACCGCGAAAGGGCTCCAAATCATTAGTGGTCGAGAAGCTGAACTGTTCAGCGGAGAAGGGGCGAGTCAGCGCTTCGGGCGCTAGACGCAAGCTGGCAGCAACAGGATCAGGCATCGGGCTTCCTTACATCAGGCGGGGCAGATGACGGCATTCTGGCTCCCGGTTACGCGCTCTGGCAAGGCGCGCCTGTGGGAAAGCATAGACACGGGATGCGTCCCGCAAAAAAATCGCGACATCGCGGATTGTTTTATAAAAATGCACGGAACCCTTGGAACGTGCCTAAACTCCAAACTGCGCGGGTTGGACTAATAACTGGCCCCTAGGGCGCTGCGAAGCGCCTGAACCCTTGTCCATTGGTTTGCACACAAAGAGAACAAAGCTATGAAACGGATCCTTCTCGGTACTCTCTTCACCGTCGTCTCCCTCAATGCAATGGCAGAAGCACCAGGTGGCCCGAACTGCGGTTGGGGCAACATGTTGTTCGAAGGCCAGCGCGGCACTCCAGCTCACTTCCTGGCTTCCACCACCAACGGTACTTCGGGTAACGCCACTTTCGGCATGACCTCGGGCACCAACGGTTGCAGCACCAACAGCGCCCTGACTTACGGCGGCAAATCGTGGATTGCCATGAATGGCATGATGAACGAGCTGTCCGAAGACATGGCCAAGGGTAATGGCGAAGCACTGACCACCTACGCCGTGGTACTGGGCGTGGCGCCGGAAGATCGCGAGCACTTCGCGGCCGTGACCCACGAGCACTTCCAGCAGATCTTCAGCAAGGCTGACGTGACCGCTGACGACGTGCACAACAACACCATTGCTGTACTGAAAAGCGATGCCCGTCTGGCGAAATACGCTACCCAGGCTTAAGCTCGTGCAGCCCGCGCCTGCTTAAGGCGCGGGTTTTATTTTTGGGCCCGCCTCCCCTTTGGGTCTCTCTTATTTCCGACTTAAGTTGCCCCTATGCTCAAACGCTTTGCCTGGATGGCACTCTTTGCCTGCGCCCCGCTGTACGCGGCCCCGCATCTTGATGATCAACGTTTGCAGCAATTGGCCAACGATCCGTTCTGGCTGTCCCTCGGCCATTATGAAGCCGGCAAAATCAGTGGCTGGCGCAGCTATGTCAGCGACAAGAAATTCTTCCTCGCACCCGATGGCGCCCACCACCCGGACGCCGAGCTCAAGGCCACCGTTGACGCGCTCTACGCGCCCGCCAGCCTGGGTCAAAAGCACGCCCAATGCGTTTACCCCGCACGGACCCGCTGGCTCAAGGATCAGTTGCACCTCACTGACCTGCCTGCCGTGGACTGCACCGAATTCAAGCAATGGTTCAAGGACGTCGCCCCGCACAGCGCAGTGATGATCTTCCCGGCGGCCTACCTCAACAGCCCGTCGTCGATGTTTGGCCACACCCTGCTGCGCATCGACCAGGCCGACGTGCAAAGCAACAACACCGCCCTGCTCAGCTATGCGATCAACTTCGGCGCCTATATCGAAGGCTCCGACAACAGCATTCTCTACGCCTGGAAAGGCCTGATGGGCGGCTACCCCGGCCTGTTCGCCCTAGTGCCTTACCAGGAAAAACTCTCCGAATACCGCAGCCTTGAGAATCGCGACCTGTGGGAGTACCGCCTGAACCTCACCCAGGTCGAGACCGAGCGCATGGTCGAGCACGTGTGGGAACTCAAGCAGATCCAGTTCGACTACTTCTTCTTCGACGAAAACTGCTCCTATCGCCTGCTCGAACTGCTGCAAGTGGCACGCCCCGGCCTGCGCCTGACCGAACAGTTTCCGCTGACCGCCATCCCGACCGACACGGTCAAGGCCGTCAAGGATGCGGGCCTGGTGGAAAGGATCGACTACCGCCCGTCCCGCGAACGCGAGCTGTTGGAGCGCGCCAAGCCGCTGGACAGCGACGAACAGCAGTGGGTGTTGAAGGTCAGCGATGACCAGAAGCAGCTGCAGGAGCCTGCGTTCAAGGCCATCGCGAAAGACCGCCAGGCCCTGATCATCGACGCCGCCTACCGCCTCGGCCGCTACCGCGCCAATGGCCTGGAGCGCGACACCGCGCGCTCCCAACGCAGCTTCGAACTGCTGCGCGCAATCAACCAGAACCCGGCGCCCGACCTCAAGATCACCCCGCCCGGCCTGCCGGAAAACGGCCATGAGTCGCGCACCTGGCAAGCCGGCATCGGCACCCGTGGCGACAAGGCCTTCGGCGAATACGGCCTGCGCATGGCCTACCACGACCTCAACGACAACGCCGAAGGTTTCCCCCTCGGCGCACAGATCGAAATCCTGCAGATGAAACTGCGCCAGTACGAAGGCAACCACTGGCAACTGCAGCAACTGGACCTGGCCACCATCCGCTCCCTGACCCCACGCAACGCCCTGTTGCAGCCGTGGTCCTGGCAAGTCACTGGGGGCCTTGAACGCGTGCCCGGCAAACACGACGACGAAACCCTGGTCGCCCACGTCAACGGCGGCGCCGGCGGTACCTGGCAGTTGAGCGACGACATGCTCGGCTTCGCCCTCGGCACCGTGCGCGTGGAGCACAACAACGACTTCAGCGAAGCCATCTCCCCGGCAGCCGGGTTCAACACCGGCGTGCTGTGGAAGAACCCACTGGGCAACCTGAGCCTGGAAGCCAAGGGCGACTTCTTCACCAATGGCGAAGTGCGCCGCAGCATCAGCCTGAACCAACAGTGGGAATTGTCGCGCAACCTCGGCCTGCGTTTGAGCGCCCAGCGCGAGTACAGCCACCTATCGACCCCAGTGAATGAAGTGATGCTTGAAGTGAAGTGGTATCACTACTGACTAAAGCCTGGCCGGGATCAACATGTGGGAGGGGGCTTGCCCCCGATAGCAGTGCATCAGTCACGTATCCATCGACTGACACGCCGTCATCGGAGGCAAGCCTCCTCCCACATTGGGTCCGCGTCTATTCAGTTCCCTCTAAAAGGAGCCCCACCAACATGGCCGTTAACTGCACCAGCCTCGAAGAAATCCGCACCCATATCGACCGCCTCGACCAGCAGATCGTCACCCTGCTGGCCGAACGTGGTGCCTACGTCTCCCAGGCTGCACGCTTCAAGAAAGACACGGACAGCGTCAAGGCACCACAACGGGTTGAACAGGTAATCGCCAAGGTACGGGAGATATCCCAGGCCGTGGGCGCCAATCCCGAGGTCACCGAGAAGGTGTATCGCGCGATGATTGCGGCGTTCATCCAGCAGGAATTGGCGGAGCATGCTGCGCTCACGGAAACTCGCTAAGAATTACCCCATTTATTCGCCTACACAGCAAACTCATAAGCCATCCTCAAGCCACTGATTACTAAGCAGGAAATCTCGCGGGATTTTTTAGCTTTTTTGAATCATCGAAAACTTGCTCCGACGAAGCCTCGCTTTATGGAGATTTGTGTCTAGTCTCGGGTAGCAGTCAAATTGCCACCACCTCTATACACGGATCTGAATAGGTAAGAGGCTTACTATGGAATTTTTCGAAAAGCTCACCAGTCTGGCCGCCAAGGTTCGGTTGCAAGGCCCGGCCATTCAAACAGAAGAAGCGACCAAGAATGCTTTTGTAATGCCGTTTATCAACACGGTGCTGGGTTATGACGTGTTTGATCCGCAAGAAGTGACGCCTGAGTTTGTCTGCGATGTCGGGACGAAGAAAGGTGAAAAAATCGACTACGCCATCATGAAAGACGGCGAAGTTCAGATACTCATTGAATGCAAAAAAATCGGCGAGTCACTGAACATCAATCATGCCTCGCAGCTATTTCGGTATTTTCATGTCACCAGCGCAAGAATCTCAATTCTCACCAACGGTCAGGTCTATCGGTTTTTTACTGATCTGGACGCACCTAACAAGATGGACGAAAAGCCATTTCTAGAGCTGGACCTGCTGGACATTGATGAGTATTCCGTACCGGAGTTGATAAAGCTGACAAAGTCAGCCTTCGACGTCGATTCAATCATTAACGCTGCGGGAGAGCTGAAATATGTCAGCCAGCTCAAGAAGCTGATTGGCGCTCAAGTCAGCAAGCCGGAAGACGACTTCGTAAAATTCTTCGCCTCCCGCGTTTACGAAGGCGTGATCACGCAGAAAGTCCGTGAGCAGTTTTTCGAACTGACACGAAAAGCCTTGGCTCAGTTTCTGAATGACCAAATCAATGATCGACTCAAGTCAGCCATGAGCGGCGTAATTCAACCAACGATAGCTTCATTGACTGTCACGAACAGCGCGAATACGGATCTTCAGGAACGAGACGAATCGGAAGACAAGATCCTGACGACGCTTGAGGAACTGGAGGGTTATCACATCGTTCGCGCTGTCGTACGCTCCGTTGTCGATGCCAAACGAATCGTTCAACGCGATACCCAGAGCTATTTTGGGATATTACTGGACGACAACAATCGCAAGCCTATCTGCCGTCTTCACTTCAATCGCAGCCAAAAATACCTTGGGATATTCGACGAGGAAAAAAATGAAACCCGGCACGCCATTTCATCCATTGATGAGATTTACGAATACGCGGATCAACTGAAAAAAACCGTGGGTTATTACGACTGAAAGCCGCACCGGAATATTTTCAGCCGTCGATAACCCTGTGGTGAGCGGGCTTGCCCCGCTCACCACAGAAGCAAATTCACCTCTTAAGTTGCAGATGTTATCGCCTGGGTCAGGTCATCCACTACGGCTTTGCCCATCTCACACAGATAGTGCGCGGCCCAGGCGTATTGCTCGCCACGCACATCCATTGCGGCTTCCATGGCGAGCTTCTTGGAATAAAAAAGCAAAGTGGAGGCGTGCTCCAGCGCTTCCTCAATCGGCATGCCGGAATTGACACGAAACAGCGGTTTTTCGTTTTCGCCGTAGTCGCCGAAAGTGACGACGCCGAGTGTGGTGATTGCGGACAAGGGTGGATCAGGGACGACTTTGCTCATGATGATTGCTCTCTTATGAAGTCGAGCCACCAGATCACATCGCTAAACATGAAGATGGTGGCAGCTGTGTGCAGGTTAGCGATCCGGGTCTGAGAGCACCCCGGGTAGACTCAAAGGTCTCCCGCACACAGCCGCCATAAAACGCTAAAAGCTGACAGATGCCAGCTAATACTATTGGGAGCGGTGCCACTCTTGAGGCTCGGATCGCTAAACCCGGCCGCTGATATGCAGCGACCCGAAGAGGCTAATGATCCAAACGGTACGGCACAATAGGCCAGAGATTCTCTAGGAAACGTCCTGCAATTTAAAGGGAATCGTCATTGATGGCCCTTTACCCCAACACCTTTCTCACCATCCTTTCACACCGCCCCAACAAACCCCTGACTAGACTTCCCCTATCAGCCGTGAAACGGCCAGGGAGTACGCCATGTGGCGGTCTGCGGTAATGCTGTGTGCAGTGGTGTTGTTGGCGGGTTGCCAGTCGACCCATCAGGAGTTGTTGGCCAAGGGTTACCCACCGGCGTTTGCCGATGGTTTTGATGACGGTTGCAGCAGCGGTCGCCAGGCGGCCGGGGTGATCAGCGGGGAGTTTCGCAAGAACGTGCCGCGTTATCTCAAGGACCGTGAATACGCCGAGGGCTGGGAGGATGGTTTTCGCCAGTGCAAGGCCATGCGCGAGAACGAAGACCTGCGCGACTACAAGGACAATCACTGGGACGACCGCGAACGCGCCTGGCAGCATGAGAAAGACCGCGACGCCGCCAGGGCCTATCGTTCGCAGTAGGTAGCGGACGCAGAGCGTGCAGGGCAGCATTCCCACGCAGAGCATGGGAACGATTGCGCGGCGATGATGGCCCAAACTCCATTGAGGGAGAACGTCATGAGCCGAGCTTTTGTAAACGAGGACAACGCCGCCGCCCAGGCCGACCAGCCGGTAGAGCGCCAGGTCAGCGAGCAACCCAACCGCCTCACCGCGCAAGGGCTGGCGCAGTTGCAGGCCAAGGTTGCGCAGTTGCAGCACGAATACGGCCTGGAGTCCGCCAAAGACGACAAGCAGCGCCAGGCGGATCTTGAGCGGGATTTGCGCTACTTCAACCAGCGGGTGCAGAGCGCCCAAGTGGTGGCGCCCGCAACGTCCACCGACAAGGTGCAGATCGGCAGCTGGGTAACCTTCGCCAATGAGCAGGACGAACAGCAACGCATTCAGTTGGTCGGTGAAGACCAGGCCGACGCCGGCGCCGGCTTGATCAACTGGGGGTCGCCCCTGGGCCGCGCCTTGCTGGGCGCCCAGGTCGGCGACGAGGTGTTGTGGCAACGCCCCGTCGGCGATCAGTTGATCGAAGTGCTGCGGATCGAGCCCGAGGCTTAGACGATGCCTTGGGCCAGCATGGCGTCGGCAACTTTGACGAAGCCCGCGATGTTCGCGCCTTTGACGTAGTTGATGCGGCCGTTTTCTTCGCCGTAGTGCACGCAGGCATGGTGGATCGACTGCATGATGTTGTGCAGCTTGCTGTCCACTTCACCGGCGCTCCACAGCAGGCGCATGGCGTTCTGTGACATTTCCAGGCCACTCACGGCCACGCCACCGGCATTGGACGCCTTGCCCGGGGCGAACAGGATGCCGGCCTCGATAAAGATATCCACAGCCTCCAAGGTGGTCGGCATATTGGCGCCTTCGGCCACGCAGAGGCAGCCGTTGCGCAGTAGAGTACGGGCGGCCTCGGCGTCGAGTTCGTTCTGGGTCGCACAGGGCAGTGCGATATCGCAGGCCAGTTCCCAAGGGGTTTTACCGGCGCGGAATTCCAGGCCGTAACGTGACGCCAGTTCGCTGATGCGCCCGCGCTGCACGTTTTTCAGCTCCAGCAGGGCCGACCATTGTTCCTCGGTCAAACCGCTTTCGGCGTACAGGGTGCCTTCGGAATCGGACAGGGAAATCACCTTGCCGCCCAGGTCCATGACCTTGCGCGCCGCATATTGCGCCACGTTGCCGGAACCGGACACCGCCACGCGCTTGCCTTCAACCCGCTGGTTGTTGCGCTTGAGCATTTCTTCGGCGAAGTATACGCAGCCAAAACCGGTGGCTTCCGGGCGAATCAGGCTGCCGCCGTAGGTCATGCCCTTGCCGGTCAGCACCGAGGTGAACTGGTTACTCAGGCGCTTGTACTGGCCGAACAGGAAGCCGATCTCACGGGCGCCAACGCCGATGTCACCGGCCGGCACGTCCACATCCGCGCCGATATGGCGATACAACTCGCTCATGAAGGCCTGGCAGAAGCGCATGACTTCGGCGTCGCTCTTACCTTTTGGATCAAAGTCCGAGCCGCCTTTGCCGCCGCCCATGGGCAGCGACGTCAGGGAATTCTTGAAGGTCTGCTCAAAGGCGAGGAATTTCAGCACGCCCAGGTTGACCGACGGGTGGAAGCGCAGGCCGCCTTTGTACGGGCCGATGGCGCTGTTCATCTGGATACGGAAACCGCGATTGACCTGGACCTTGCCGTGATCATCCACCCACGACACCCGGAAGGTAATCGCGCGTTCCGGCTCGCAGATGCGCTCCAGGATGCCCGAGGTCAGGTAGTGGGGGTTGGCTTCGAGAAACGGCCACAGGCTGCGTAGGACCTCTTCTACAGCCTGGTGGAATTCCGGCTGGTCAGGGTCGCGTTTCTTGAGACGGGCAAGGAAGGATTCGACGGATTCGATCATGAAAAGTCTCGGCAAATTGATTGTTTTTAAATGAGATTGGGCCGGACTTTAACAATTCATGTCGCACCGCGACAGGGCAAAATGTCGCCTTTGTGAATTTAAATGGTGCATTAGATGTAAATCACAGGCCATTTCTGCCCTTAAACAGGGATTTCAGCTCAAGCGACGCACCAATAGTCACACAGCTATCGGGGGCAAGCCCCCTCCCACATTTGAAAGCAAAAAAAACGGAGCCCGAAGGCTCCGCTCTTTCAAACCACCAGCCCGGATCAGGCCAGTTTTTTGTGCCGTACACGGTGCGGTTGGGCAGCTGCTTCGCCCAGGCGCTTCTTACGGTCCGCTTCGTACTCGGTGTAGTTACCTTCGAAGAACACCGCTTGCGAGTCGTCTTCGTACGCCAGGATGTGGGTCGCGACGCGGTCAAGGAACCACCGATCGTGAGAGATCACAATGGCGGCGCCCGGGAAGTCCAGCAGGGCTTCTTCCAGGGAACGCAGGGTTTCAACGTCGAGGTCGTTGGACGGTTCGTCGAGCAGCAGGACGTTGCCGCCCTCTTTCAGGGTCAGGGCCAGGTGCAAGCGACCGCGCTCACCACCGGACAGGTCCTTGACGAACTTCTGCTGGTCGCCGCCCTTGAAGTTGAAGCGACCGACATAGGTACGCGACGGGATTTCATAGTTGCCGATGCGGATCTGGTCGGAGCCGTCGGAAATCTGCTGGAACACGGTCTTGCTGCCGTCGAGGTCTTCACGGCTCTGGTCCACGCAGGCCAACTGCACGGTTTCGCCAACTTCGATGGTGCCCGAATCCGGGGTTTCCTTGCCCATCAGCATGCGGAACAGCGTGGATTTACCCGCACCGTTACCGCCGATTACGCCGACGATCGCGCCTTTTGGCATGGAGAACGACAGGTTGTCGATCAGCACGCGGTCGCCATAGCCTTTGGAAACGTTCTTGAACTCGATGACCTTGTCACCCAGGCGCGGACCGGCCGGGATGTAGATTTCGTTGGTTTCCGAACGCTTCTGGAATTCCTGCGACTGCATTTCTTCAAAGCGTTGCAGACGGGCCTTGGACTTGGACTGGCGGGCCTTGGCGCCTTTGCGCACCCACTCCAGTTCTTCCTTCATGGCCTTTTCGTGGGCCGATTGCTGCTTGGATTCGGCGGCCAGACGGTCGGACTTGGCTTCCAGCCAACCGGAGTAGTTGCCCTCGTAAGGGATACCGGCGCCACGGTCGAGTTCGAGGATCCAGCCGGCGACGTTGTCCAGGAAGTAGCGGTCGTGCGTGATCGCAACCACGGTGCCCGGGAAATCGTGAAGGAAGTGTTCCAGCCAGGCGACGGAATCGGCGTCCAAGTGGTTGGTCGGTTCGTCGAGCAGCAGCATGTCGGGGGCCGACAGCAGCAGGCGGCACAGGGCCACGCGGCGCTTCTCACCACCGGACAGGTGTTCGACCTTGGCGTCCCACGCCGGCAGGCGCAGCGCGTCGGCGGCGACTTCCAGCTGGCGCTCCAGGTTATGACCGTCGCCGGCCTGCAGGATCGCTTCGAGCTTGGCCTGCTCGGCGGCCAGTTTGTCGAAGTCGGCGTCCGGTTCGGCGTAGGCGGCGTAGACCTCGTCCAGGCGTGCCTGGGCGTTCTTGATTACGCTGACGGCCTCTTCGACCACTTCACGCACGGTCTTGGTCGGGTCCAGGATCGGCTCTTGCGGCAGGTAGCCGATATTCAGATCTGGCATCGGGCGGGCTTCGCCTTCGAACTCGGTGTCGACGCCGGCCATGATTTTCAGCAGCGTGGATTTACCCGAACCGTTGAGGCCGAGTACGCCGATCTTGGCGCCTGGGAAAAAGGACAGCGAAATGTTTTTCAGGATTTCCCGCTTCGGGGGGACAACTTTGCCCAGCCGATGCATGGTGAAGACGTATTGAGCCATGGAGAACCTAGCGTCAGTGACTGATGAATTAAGCGGACGAAGCCCGTGCCAGGCCATGCGCGGCGCGGGCCGTTGACTATCATCAATGCCTGCGTGCGGTATAAAGCCTGAATATCTGGGGCTGGAACGCCCCCGCGTAACCGGCAAAGCTACCTGAATGCGCTTGGTCAGTCCAGCCAGGCAAGGGCTGGCACTTTGCCACAAGTCAAGGCATGCTAGCCGCCCTCCGGGCGTCCGGCTTATAGTGCACGTCGCGCGCCAGTCCAGCCAAACCGCAGGATCACAGCTTGTCCAAAGTCACGCCGCCAACTCCCCTGCGCGCCGCTCATATAGCGCCGGGAGCGCCCCTGCACGGCACCCTCAAAGGCGCATTGGCGACGCTTGTCCTCATGCTGCTCGCGTTATTGTTCTGGCAACTGCTGGACCAACTGCAACAAAACCAGAAGAACCAGCAGCAATACACCATCGACTACAGCGCCGACCTGGCTGAACAGATCAGCCTGAACATGGCCCTCAGCGCAAAGATTGCCCTGAACCTGCTGCCGATGGTCGAGCCGCCGCGTGACAGCGAACAGCAACAGGCCTTGATGCGCACCTTGCAACGTTCGTTGCCGGAACTGCGCAGCATCGCCCTGCTTGCCCCCAGCGGTGCAATGATCAGTGACAGCGCCACTGATAGCCAGGACAGCGCCTGGCTCGAAGAACTGGTGCAACGCAGCCACGGCCAGTCTTATTACCTGAGCAACAGCAATGACGGCACCCTCATCTATCTCTTGTTGCACCAGCCAAGTGGCGGCTCACGGATGTATTGGGCGCTGCGCCTGGCGCCCAACTACCTGACCAACCTCACCCGCCAGGACGGCCAGGGCCAGCGCCCGATGTGGGCCATCGAGAACCGCCTTAACCATCGCGTGGTCAGCCGTGACAGCGGCATGCCGGCGCAGTGGACCTCGGCGCTGACCCCGGACGAATTGAACAAAAGCGTGCTGGTCACCCCCCTGAGCAAAAGCGACTGGCAATTGCGCGGGCTGTTCGACCGCAGCGCCGTGCTGGAGCAACTGCTGCCGGCCTTCATCGGTAAATGCCTGCTGGGCCTGGCGTTCTCGTTGATCCCGGTGATCGTGCTGCTCAACATGCGCCGCCGTCAGCGCCAGGTGCATGAGGGGCGGCGGCGCTACCAGGATATTTTCGAAGGCACCGGCGTGGCCCTCTGCGTGCTGGACCTGTCGGGGCTGAATGCGTTCTTCGACAAGACTCGGCTGGAAACCCGCGAGCAACTGCACGCCTGGCTGCAGGACAACCCTGGCGAGCGCCAGCAACTGCTCAAGGAACTGCGCGTCACCGAGGTCAACCAGGTGGCGGTCAGCCTGCTGAATGTGGGTTCCTGCGAGCAGGCCTGGGAGCGCCTGATCGATGACTGCCCACGCAACGCTACGTCCATCGGTTACCAGATTCTCGAAGCCGTCCTGACCCAACAAAGCCAGTTGGAGCTGGAAATCCAGCTCAAGGACGTGGTCGGCAACGAGCAATACCTGTGGCTAGTGATGCGCCTGCCCGAGCAGCAGGACGATTTCAAGGCGGTGATCCTCAGCATCAGCGATATCACCAGCCGCAAGCTGATCGAACTGTCGCTGGTGGAACGCGAGAGTTTCTGGTCGGACGTGGTGCGCACCGTGCCCGACCACCTGTATGTGCAGGATGTGATCAGCCAGCGCATGATTTTCAGCAACCACCATCTGGGCCACACCCTCGGCTATAACAAGGCCGAATTGCAGCAAATGGGCGAGTACTTCTGGGAAATCCTGCTGCACCCCGAAGACGCCGAGCATTACCACGACTTGCGCCAGCAACAGCGCCAGGTCGGCTACACCACCCAACTGCAATGCCAACTGCGTTTCCGTCACCGCAATAACGACTGGCGGCGCTTCGATATTCGCGAACAGGCCCTGGCGCGGGACAAGACTGCGCAAATCACCCGCATCATCGGCGTGGCCAAGGACATCACCGACCAGATCGAAGCCAGCGAATCCCTGCGCGACAGCGAACAGCGCTACCGCATGCTGGCCGAAAGCATCAGCGACGTGATCTGCTCCACCGACAGCCAGTTGGCCCTCAACTACATCAGCCCGTCAGTCAACGCCGTGCTCGGCTATGACGTGGACTGGGTGTTCAAGAACGGCTGGCAGTCAATCATCGCCAACCCGCAGCAACTGACCGGCATTTACAGCCTGATGGAACAGGTCAGCCGCGCGCTGGGCGACCCCGAGGCACTGAACAGGCTGCGTGATGAGATCCAGACCCAGCTGTTCCTGTTCGACTGCCTGCGCGCCGACGGTCGCAAGGTGCCGATCGAACTGCGCCTGGTGCTGGTGTGGGACGAACACGGCGCGTTCGAGGGCATCCTTGGGGTGGGCCGCGATATCAGCCAGCAACGCCGCGCCGAGAAAGACCTGCGCATGGCGGCCACGGTATTCGAACACTCAACCTCAGCGATCCTGATCACCGACCCCGCCGGCTATATCGTGCAGGCCAACGAGGCGTTCAGCCGGGTCAGCGGCTATGCGGTCAGCGATGTGCTCGACCAGTTGCCGAACATGCTCACCGTCGATGAACAACAGGAAGCCCACCTGCGCTATGTGCTCAAGCAGTTGCACCAGCACAGCACCTGGGAAGGCGAAGTGTGGCTCAAGCGTCGCAATGGCGAGCATTACCCGGCGTGGGTCGGCATTACTGCCGTGTTCGACGATGAAGGTGACCTGGCCAGCTACGTGTGCTTTTTCAGTGACATCAGCGAGCGCAAGGCCAGCGAGCAGCGCATCCACCGCCTGGCCTACTACGACGCCCTGACCCACCTGCCCAACCGCACGCTGTTCCAGGACCGCCTGCACACCGCGCTGCAGTCGGCGGAACGACAGAAGTCTTGGGTGGTGCTGATGTTCCTCGACCTCGACCGCTTCAAGCCGATCAACGACTCCCTGGGCCACGCCGCCGGCGACCGCATGCTCAAGGAAATGGCCACGCGCCTGCTGGGCTGCGTCGCCGAAGACGACACCGTGGCGCGCATGGGCGGCGATGAGTTCACCTTGCTCCTGCAACCACGGGTCAACCGTGACATGGCGCTCAACCGTGCGATTCATGTGGCCGAGCAGATCCTCGCCAGCCTGGTGAAACCCTTCGTGCTGGAGGGCCGTGAGTTCTTCGTGACCGCCAGTATCGGTATCGCCCTGAGCCCGCAGGACGGCAACGAACTGAGCCAGTTGATGAAAAACGCTGACACGGCGATGTATCACGCCAAGGAACGCGGCAAGAACAACTTCCAGTTCTACCAGGCCGACATGAACGCCAGCGCCCTGGAACGCTTGGAGCTGGAAAGCGATTTGCGCCATGCGCTGGACCAGAACGAATTCGTACTCTATTACCAACCGCAGTTCAGCGGCGACGGCAAACGCCTGACCGGCGCCGAAGCCCTGCTGCGCTGGCGTCATCCGCGCCGCGGCCTGGTGCCGCCGGGAGACTTCATCCCGGTGCTGGAAGAGTTGGGCCTGGTGGTGGATGTGGGCGACTGGGTGATCAGTGAGGCCTGTCGTCAGCTCAAGACCTGGCACCAGAACAAGGTGCGGGTGCCGAAAGTCTCGGTGAACATCTCGGCTCGGCAATTCTCCGACGGCCAGTTGGGTACGCGCATCGCCACCATCCTCAAGGACACCGGCCTACCGCCGGCGTGCCTGGAGTTGGAGTTGACCGAAAGTATCCTGATGCGTGAGGTCAACGAGGCCATGCAGATCCTCGACAGCTTGAAAAACCTGGGCCTGAGCATTGCGGTCGACGACTTCGGCACCGGTTACTCGTCGCTCAACTACCTCAAGCAATTCCCCATCGATGTGTTGAAGATCGACCGTACCTTCGTCGACGGCCTGCCTTCTGGCGAACAGGACGCGCAGATCGCCCGCGCCATTATCGCCATGGCCCACAGCTTGAACCTGGCGGTGATCGCCGAGGGTGTGGAAACCCATGAGCAGCTGGATTTCCTGCGTGAGCATGGCTGTGACGAGGTGCAGGGCTATCTGTTCGGGCGGCCGATGCCGGCGAACCGGTTCGAGGCGCAGTTCAGCAATGATGCGCTGTTCATGTTCGACTGAAGTTTTGCGGTGAGGCCACTGGCCTCATCGGGGGCAAGCCCCCTCCCACATTCTGATCTGCGAACACATTCAACTGTGGGAGGGGGCTTGCCCCCGATCAGGCACTCTCAGCCACCGCCTATCCCCAGATGAGCTCCACTTGTCCGCGACATGATGTCCTTTCATATGCCATCTAAAACCCATTGGGTTAGAATGCCCTCCTTTTCTGCCCCCGATCCTTGAGGACCGCCATGTTCAGCCGTGATTTGACTATTGCCAAGTACGACGCCGATCTCTTCGCCGCCATGGAGCAAGAAGCCGTGCGCCAGGAAGAGCACATTGAGCTGATCGCTTCGGAAAACTACACCAGCCCTGCGGTGATGGAGGCTCAAGGCTCGGTTCTGACCAACAAGTACGCCGAAGGCTACCCAGGCAAGCGCTACTACGGTGGTTGTGAGTACGTCGACGTGGTTGAGCAACTGGCCATCGACCGTGCAAAAGAACTGTTCGGCGCCGACTACGCCAACGTCCAGCCACACGCCGGTTCCCAAGCCAACAGCGCCGTGTACCTGGCCCTGCTGCAAGGCGGCGACACCATCCTGGGCATGAGCCTGGCCCACGGCGGTCACCTGACCCACGGCGCCAGCGTTTCCTCCTCCGGCAAGCTGTACAACGCCGTTCAATACGGTATCGATGCCAACGGCCTGATCGACTACGACGAAGTCGAGCGCCTGGCGGTTGAACACAAGCCAAAAATGATCGTGGCCGGTTTCTCTGCCTACTCGCAGATCCTGGACTTCCCACGCTTCCGCGCTATTGCTGACAAAGTCGGTGCCTATCTTTTTGTTGATATGGCCCACGTTGCCGGTCTGGTCGCCGCTGGCGTCTACCCGAACCCGGTGCCTTTCGCTGACGTCGTGACCACTACCACCCACAAGACCCTGCGCGGTCCACGTGGCGGCCTGATCCTGGCTCGCGCCAACGCCGACATCGAGAAGAAGCTGAACTCCGCTGTCTTCCCAGGCGCCCAGGGTGGCCCGCTGGAGCACGTGATCGCCGCCAAAGCGATCTGCTTCAAGGAAGCGCTGCAGCCTGAGTTCAAGACCTACCAGCAACAAGTGGTCAAGAACGCCCAGGCCATGGCCAGCGTGTTCATCGAGCGCGGCTTTGACGTAGTGTCTGGCGGTACCGAGAACCACCTGTTCCTGCTGTCGCTGATCAAGCAGGACATTTCTGGTAAAGATGCTGACGCTGCCCTGGGCAAAGCCTTCATCACCGTGAACAAGAACTCCGTGCCGAACGACCCACGTTCGCCGTTCGTCACCTCCGGCCTGCGCTTCGGCACCCCGGCTGTGACCACTCGCGGCTTCAAGGAAGCAGAGTGCAAGGAACTGGCTGGCTGGATCTGCGACATCCTGGCAGACCTGAACAACGAAACCGTGATCGACGCGGTACGTGAGAAGGTCAAGGCCATCTGCAAGAAGCTGCCGGTGTACGGCGCTTGATTGCAGTTGCTTGAATAAGAAGCCCGGCTGAAGAGCCGGGCTTTTTTATGCCAATTCCAGTTTGAAATACAGTTAATTGTGGGAGGGGGCTTGCCCCCGATAGCAGTGTGTCAGTCACAGAGTTATCTACTGACACACCCTCATCGGGGGCAAGCCCCCTCCCACATTTGATTGTGTTTCAAGTCAGGGTTGGTAGACCTTGGCAAAACCTTCGCGAATTTTGTCTTCGGGCAACTCATCGGCAATGAACACGATCACACTCTCTCGCACCTCGCCTTCGGCCCATTCGGTATCCCAATCGAAACCGTAGAGTTTCAGCACGCCCTGAAACACCATGCGCCGGTCTTCCCCGGCAATGTTCAGCACGCCCTTGTAGCGCAGCAGTTGCTTGCCGTGGTCTTCCAGCAGTTCGTTCATGAACTCACTGAGTCGGTCGATATCCAGCGGCTGGTCGGTGCGCAGCACCAGGCTGGAGATACGGTCGATGGACGGCGCGGCGCGCACCGGGCGCAGGCTCATGCCCGCGTTGAGGTTGAAGCCGCGCACATCGAGCAGTTCGGCCAAATCAATCTTGCCGTGCTCGACCACGCGAATCGGCGCACGGCGGTTGATGCGGGTCAGGCGTTCGCTGAGTGCGTCGAAGGTGGCGTCGTCCACCAGGTCGCGCTTGCTCACCAGCAGGCGGTCGGCAAAGCCGATCTGGGCCTGGGCGATGGTCTGGGTCAGGTGGTGCTCGGCGTGGGCCGCGTCCACCAGGGTGATGATGCCGTCGAGGATGTAGCGCTCACGCAATTCCTCGTCGATGAAAAAGGTCTGGGCCACCGGCGCCGGGTCGGCCAGGCCGGTGCACTCGATCACCAGGCGGTCGAAGGCGATCTCGCCGCTGTCCAGGCGCTCGAGCAGCAGGTACAGGGCTTTGGTCAGGTCGGTGTGGATGGTGCAGCACACGCAGCCGTTGGACAGGGTCATGACTTGCACCGGCTCTGCGCCCAACAGCTGGGTGTCGATACCGGCGTCGCTGAATTCGTTTTCGATCACGGCGATTTTCAGGCCGTGCTCGGCTCTGAGCAGGTGGCGCAGCAAGGTGGTCTTGCCGGCGCCGAGGAAGCCGCTGAGGACGGTGACCGGGATGGGAGAGGACAAAATATTCTCCTTGAAGGAACACAGAAACAAATGTGGGAGGGGGCTTGCCCCCGATAGCAGCGTGTCAGGCGCTTATCTGTCACTGACACACCGCTATCGGGGGCTTGCCCCCTCCCACAGGGGAGTTGCGTTAACTCAACAGCACTTGGGCCCACCCTTGCCGCCGTAACGGGCTTCCTGGCGTTCCCGGAAGAACGCCTTGTAGTCCATCACCGGCTTGTCCGGGTGTTTGGTTTGCATATGCTCGACGTAGGTGTCGTAGTCGGGCATGCCGACCATCAGGCGCGCGGCCTGACCGAGGTATTTACCGAGGCGACTGATGTCATTGAACATGGTTGCAACCCTCGATTACGCGTCCGGTACGGCCTGGAACGGGGCTTCTTTATCCGTACGTTCTTTGTTGCCCCAGGCGGCGACGCCAACCTTGAGCGCATAGAACAGGATGCTGAACACCACGAACAGGAACAGCGCCGTCAGCGTTGCGTTGGTGTAGGCGTTGTAGATCACGTGCTGCATCTGGTCGATGCTCTTGGCCGGGGCCAGGATCTGGCCGTTGGCCAATGCATCGCTGTATTTCTTCGCCAGCGACAGGAAGCCGATCGCCGGGTTGGCGTCGAACAGCTTGATGAAGCCCGCGGTGGTGGTGCAGATCAGCAGCCAGACGGCCGGCAGCATGGTCACCCAGATGTAGCGTTGGCGCTTCATTTTGATCAGCACAACGGTAGCCAGCATCAGCGCGATACCCGCCAGCATCTGGTTGGAGATACCGAACAGCGGCCACAAGGTGTTGATGCCGCCCAGTGGGTCGATCACGCCCTGGTACAGCAGGTAACCCCACATCGCCACGCAGCCTGCCGTTGCAATGAGGTTGGCGGTCCACGACTCGGTGCGTTTCAGCGCCGGCACGAAAGAGCCCAGCAGGTCCTGCAGCATGAAACGACCGGCACGGGTGCCCGCATCCACCGCCGTCAGGATGAACAGCGCTTCAAACAGGATCGCAAAGTGGTACCAGAACGCCATGGTGTTTTCACCCGGCAGTACGCTGTGCAGGATCTGTGCGATACCCACCGCCAAGGTCGGTGCACCGCCGGCACGCGCCAGGATGGTGGTTTCGCCGATGTCATGGGCCACGGCTTGCAGCGCCTCAGGCGTGATCGCAAAACCCCAGCTGCTGACGGTTTGCGCCACGGCAACCACATCACCACCGACCACGGCGGCCGGGCTGTTCATGGCGAAATACACGCCCGGTTCGATCACCGAAGCGGCAACCATCGCCATGATGGCCACGAACGACTCCATCAACATGCCGCCGTAACCGATATAACGGGCGTTGGTTTCGTTATCCAGCAGCTTGGGCGTGGTGCCCGAAGAGATCAGCGCGTGGAAACCCGAGACCGCGCCACAGGCGATGGTAATGAACAGGAACGGGAACAGGCCGCCCTTCCACACCGGGCCGGTGCCGTCGATGAACTGGGTCAGGGCCGGCATTTTCAGCTCGGGCATGGTGACCAGGATGCCGATCGCCAGGGCGATGATGGTGCCGATTTTCAGGAAAGTGGAGAGGTAGTCACGCGGTGCCAGGATCAGCCACACCGGCAGGACGGCGGCGACGAAACCGTAGCCGATCAGCATCCAGGTAATTTGAATGCCGGTGAAGGTGAACGCTTTGGCCCAGACCGGATCAGCGGCAATCTGCCCGCCCAGCCAGATCGAACCCAGCAGCAACAGCACGCCGATGATCGAAATTTCACCGATGCGGCCCGGGCGGATGTAGCGCATGTAGATGCCCATGAACATCGCGATCGGGATGGTCGCCATCACCGTGAAGATGCCCCATGGGCTCTCGGCCAGGGCCTTGACCACGATCAGCGCCAGCACCGCGAGGATGATGATCATGATCAGGAAGCAGCCGAACAGCGCGATGGTCCCCGGGATGCGGCCCATCTCTTCGCGAACCATGTCCCCCAGGGAACGGCCATTGCGACGGGTGGACAGGAACAGGACCATGAAGTCCTGCACCGCACCGGCCAGCACCACGCCGGCAATCAGCCAGAGCGTGCCGGGCAGATAACCCATTTGCGCCGCCAGTACCGGGCCGACCAGCGGGCCTGCACCGGCAATCGCCGCAAAGTGGTGACCGAACAGGATGTGTTTGTTGGTCGGCACATAGTCCAGACCATCGTTGTTGAGCACTGCGGGGGTGGCCCGCCGTGGATCGAGCTGCATCACATTATTAGCGATGAACAGACTGTAGTAGCGGTACGCAACCAGATAGATGGCCACAGCAGCGACCACAATCCACAAGGCGTTGATCGCCTCGCCGCGGCGCAAGGCCACTACGCCCAGGGCGCACGCTCCTACGATTGCCAGCACCAGCCAGGGTAGGTGGCGTAGCAGGCTATTATTATTTTTCATTTTTGTATTCCAGCCAGGGTGGACAGAAAGGACAGCCATCCGGAGTTTAGCGCTACTGGACTTAAAGGCCACCCCCCTACGTTGGTCTAGAGCCTTCTGCGGACAAAAAAAGCAGAAAACCCGGGCCAATAATGACGCACGGCTACAATCCCCCTATCCCCGGAGGGTTTCACCATGACCGAGCAACCGTCTGACCGCCGTCGTTTCCGCCGCATCGCCTTTGATGCCAAGACCGAAATTCGGCAAAACGGCCGCGAATGGCCAGTGCAATTGGTGGATTTGTCGTTAAAGGGCCTGCTGGTGCAACGGCCGGAAGACTGGAAGGGCAACAAGGCGCTGCCGTTCGACGTCGACATCCGCCTGGATCCCAAGGCGCATATAAAGATGCAAGTGCGACTGACCCATGAGGATCCTGGGCAACTGGGTTTTGTGTGTCAGCACATCGACCTGGACTCGATCAGCCACTTGCGGCGGCTGATCGAGTTGAACCTGGGTGACGAGGATGAGCTGCACCGAGAGTTGGCCGCCTTGCTGGAAGTGTGACGACTCAGGGAAATGCCGTACGCGCCGGGAAGTCGCTTTCCGACTCCCAGAAGCCGGCTTTCTGAGTCGACGCAGCCTGCCAGAGGCCATCGGCAAAACGGTAGGTGGTGTAACGGGTGGCGAAGTCTTCGTCCCCATCACCGTCCATGAAGGACGACACTTGCAGCAATTCATCCGCCCCACCCGCGGTTGGCGTCGCCGCCTGCCAGGCGGCCTTGCCAGTCTGTGCCAGGGTCAGTGGCTTGATCTTGCCGTCGGTGCCTTTGTAGTCCATCGGTTTGAGTTGTTGCTTGGCGGGCATTAACAACTGCGTGGCCGGGCCGCTATAGCTACCCATCGGCGCGGTCTGGTCGATGACCAGGAAATACACCGTCTCCGGCAAGCCCTTGAGCGGGGCTTTCTTGACCTCGGCCAACGGGTAACCGAGGTCTTCATGGGCGATCACGTCGCCGGAGGCCGACACTAACCGGACCTGGGCTTCCAACAACGGTTTTTCCACCAGGTCGCCGGGCTCGTCGAACGAATCTTCGTCCAACCCGTTGCCCCAACTGTCCTTGTGCAACTGAGCGCTGATGCGTTGGTCTTCGAGCACCTGTAGAACGCTGCCGTCATCCGTTGCCAGCTTTTGCGCCAGACGATATCCGGCGGGCAACTCGGCCCACGCCAAAGCGGGCAACCCGGCCAAGGCGACAAACAGGGCGACTGCGCCCCAGCATTTCGATGGTTGCATGGCATTCATCCCTGATTTATTCGAACAGTGCATCCAGCGCCTGCTCCAGGCGCGTGACCCCAATAATTTTTATGCCTGGCGGCGACTCTTTCGGCGCATTGCCCTTGGGCACGATTGCGCGTTTGAAGCCATGCTTGGCCGCTTCTTTCAACCGTTCCTGACCACTCGGTACCGGGCGCACTTCGCCCGACAGGCCGACCTCGCCAAACACCAGCAGGTCGTGAGGCAGCGGTTTATTGCGCAAGCTCGACATGACCGCCGCCATCAACGCCAGGTCGGACGCCGTCTCCAGCACCTTGACCCCGCCCACCACGTTGAGGAACACATCCTGGTCATGGGTCGGAATGCCGCCATGCCGGTGCAATACCGCCAGCAACATTGCCAACCGGTTCTGATCCAGGCCCAGGGTCACGCGGCGCGGGTTGGCCAGGTGGCTGTCATCGACCAACGCCTGCACTTCCACCAGCATCGGGCGGGTGCCTTCCCACGTTGCCATCACCACGCTGCCCGGGACTTCTTCCTGGGCACGCGTCAGAAAGATCGCCGACGGGTTGGAGACCTCTTTCAGTCCCCGGTCGGTCATGGCGAACACGCCCAATTCGTTTACCGCCCCGAAGCGGTTCTTCACCGCCCGCAGCAAACGCAGGCGGCCATCCGATTCACCTTCGAAATACAGCACGGTGTCGACCATATGCTCCAGCACCCGAGGCCCGGCCAGCGCGCCTTCTTTGGTGACGTGGCCGACCAGGAAGATCGCCGTGCCGCTCTGCTTGGCATACCGCACCAGCAGCGCCGCGCTCTCGCGCACCTGGGACACGCCGCCCGGCGCCGATTGCAGTTGCTCGGTGAAAATGGTCTGGATCGAGTCGATCACCATGACCTTGGGTTTTTCAATACGGGCCGTGGCAATGATGCTTTCGATGCAGGTTTCGGTCATGACCCGCAATTGGTCCTGGGGCAATCCCAAGCGGCGGGCGCGCATGGCCACTTGTTGCTGGGATTCCTCGCCGGTGACATACAGCGCCGGCATGCGGCTGGCGATGCTGCACAGGGTTTGCAGCAAAATCGTCGATTTGCCGATGCCAGGGTCACCGCCGATCAGCACCACCGAGCCGTCCACCAGGCCGCCGCCCAGCACGCGGTCCAACTCGCCGGATGCCGTGGAAAATCGCGGGATCTCTTCCACGCTGACTTCAGCCAGGGTCTTGATCTGCGCCTGCTGCCCGGTCCAGCCGGCACGGCCGGTGGGGGCCGCCGCACCGCCGCTCTCGATCATGGTTTCAGTCAGGGTGTTCCACGCACCGCACTCGGTGCACTGGCCGGCCCACTTGGGAAAGGTCGCGCCGCACTCCGTGCAGCCGTACATGCGCTTGGCCTTTGCCATTTGAGAACCTCCAACCGAAAAACCGCGATGATAGCTCAGCGCGACGCCGGGGTCCGGATTTCACCACTGGCCAAGCGTGAAGCACTGTTGCCGACCGGGTCCTCGGCGTTAAGGTCGGCACCTTTGGCCTTGAGTTCATCGAGCAGTTCGACACGCTTGAACAGCCCGGCGTACATGGCGGCGGTCTGTCCGGCACCGTTGCGCTGGTCGGGGTTGCAGTCGGTGGCCAGCAGGCGCTGGGCGATTTTCAGCTCGCCCTTGAAGATCGCGCCCATCAGCGCGGTGTTGCCGCGTTTGTCCTGCACGCAGGCGTCGGCACCGGCGTTGAGCAAGCGCTCCACGAACGGCCCCTGGCCGTGGTAGGCGGCGAGGATCAGCGCGGTGTAGCCCTTGTCGTCCTGGGTGTTGAGGCTATAACCGGCGTCGATGAAGGTGTTGAGCATGTCCAGGTCACCACGGCGGGCGGCGTCGAAGTAGTAGTCCTGCAACTGGGCCTTGAGCGCTACCGGGTCGGGAGTCTCGGCATGGGCGACAAAGGCCAGCATGGTCATCAGCAAGCCGATAGAAATTCGCATGGTTTTTCTCCTGCCAGGGGTCGACGCCCGTATCGGGGCGTCGACCGTAACCAACGGATCAGTCGGTCAGTTTTTCCGCCAACGCCTTCACGCGCGCCAGGTCACCCTTGGCCACCTTGGCCACGCCGGTGCCGTATTCCGGGTCGGCTTTGTAGAGGAACGACAGGATGATGTGCTTGCTCTCGTCATCGGTGGTGGCCAGCGAGCCGCCGAAGTTTTCGATCAAGTCCTGACGCTCTTTCTTGCTGTAGGAGCGGTACAAGTCACCTGCCTGCTTGAAGTTCTGCTCACGCTGGATCTTCGCCTGCTGGGTGCTGCCTGACAGCGCCGACTGGCTGTAGCGCGCGGTTTGCGGTTCTTCCCGTGGCAACAGGCGGCTTGGCTGGTAGTTCACACCGGTGGTGGTCTTGCCGAAGTTCATCGCGCCGTCCTGGTTGCCGTTGTTGACGGTCACCCGTGGCGCGTTGATCGGCAGTTGCAGGGCGTTGGCGCCCAGGCGGTACATCTGGGTATCGGCGTAGGAGAACACCCGGCCTTGCAGCAGGCGATCCTCCGACGGCTCGATGCCCGGCACCAGGTTGGCCGGGGCCATGGCCACTTGCTCGGTTTCCTGGAAAACGTTGGCCGGGTTGCGGTTCAGCACCATTTGTCCGACTTTGCGCTCGGGTACATCCGGCCAGATCTTGGTGGCGTCCAGCGGGTCGAAATCGAACTTGGCCAGGTCTTCAGGCTTGAGCACCTGCACGTACAGGTCCCACTTGGGGAAGTCGCCCTTGTTGATGTGGGTGACCAGGTCGTTGGTCATGTGGCTGTAGTCGCGGCCCTGCACTTCGGTGACCTGCTTGGGGTCGAGGTTCTTGATGCCTTGCAGGCTCTTCCAGTGGAACTTGACGTAGTGCACTTCACCCTTGGCGTTGATCAGCTTGTAGGCGTGCACGCCGTTGCCGTCCATCTCCCGGTAACTGGCCGGAGTGCCAGAGTCGGAGTACAGCTCGGTCAGCGTACGGGTGGCTTCGGGCACGTGGGAGAAGAAGTCGAAGCGACGCGAGTCGTCATCCAGGTTGGTACGCGGGTCCGGCTTGAACGCGTGGACCATGTCCGGGAACTTGATGGCATCGCGGATGAAGAACGTCGGGAAGTTATTGCCTACCAAATCCCAATTGCCTTCGGCCGTATAGAACTTGGTGGCGAAACCGCGTGGGTCACGCAGGGTTTCCGGGGAGTGGTTGCCGTGGACCACGGCGGAGAAGCGCACGAACACCGGCGTCGCCTCGCCGGCCGCAAAGACCTTGGCCTTGGTCAGGTCGCTAAGGCCGTCAGTGACGGTGAAGGTGCCATGAGCGCCGGTGCCACGCGCGTGTACGACGCGCTCGGGGATGCGCTCGCGATCGAAACGCTGCAATTTCTGAATAAGCTGCACGTCCTGGAGCAGCACCGGGCCATTGGCGCCGGCGGTTTGCGAGTTCTGGTTGTCGCCGACGGCGGCACCGTTGTCGCGGGTCAGGTTGGCGGCGTGTACCGACAGGGAGAGCAGGCTGGCGGTCACCAGTACCAGCGCGGATCGCGCTGTAACGGGCCCACGGCTCATTGGGTTGTTCATCGAGGTTTCCTCTGGTTTTTTTAGTGCACATTCAGTTGTGCTTGCCAGAGGCTAGTGACCCGCGAGTCAGAAGATAAATAGAAAAGCCGTACCAACCCGATAGATAAAATAATCTGGTAAGTCGCTGATTTGGCGAGTATTTCGCGCGCGATTGATGGCACTTTGCAAACTATTTGCGTTTTAATGTGTCGATAAAAGCTAACAGTGTTAACGGTTGTTTCAGGCAAGCCCTCTACGACTGACTTACACTGGGTACCACCCTTCTCATCTGTAACAAGGAATAACCTATGGGCGTGATCAGTGAGTTCAAGGCCTTCGCGGTCAAAGGTAATGTGGTCGACATGGCCGTCGGTATTATCATCGGCGCCGCCTTCGGCAAAATTGTTTCCTCGTTTGTAGGCGATGTGGTTATGCCGCCCATTGGTCTGTTGATCGGGGGCGTTGACTTCGGTGACCTGGCGATAACGCTCAAGGCCGCCCAAGGCGATGTGCCTGCGGTGGTCCTGGCATACGGCAAGTTCATCCAGAGCGTCATCGACTTTGTGATCGTCGCGTTTGCGATTTTCATGGGTGTGAAGGCAATCAACCGCCTCAAGCGTGAAGAGGCCGTGGCACCAAGCCTGCCGCCGACGCCGACCAAGGAAGAAGTGTTGCTGGGTGAGATCCGCGATCTGCTCAAGGCACAGAACGACAAGCCGCTCTAATCGAGCCGGCACGAAAAAGGCGCCTGGTGTGAGG
This sequence comes from Pseudomonas sp. FBCC-B1565, assembly GCF_059133265.1. Taxonomy (NCBI): domain Bacteria; kingdom Pseudomonadati; phylum Pseudomonadota; class Gammaproteobacteria; order Pseudomonadales; family Pseudomonadaceae; genus Pseudomonas; species Pseudomonas sp. FBCC-B1565. The sequence continues at coordinate 880,366 of NZ_CP101438.1, read as the reverse complement.
CGCCTTTTTTATTACCAGTAGTTTTCCACCGCCACCTGGCCAGGTCGACGGCTCAAGCTCAGGTTCATATCGCGCTGCTTGAACAACTGGCGTGTGTCATCGACCATCTGCGGGTTGCCACAGATCAGCACGCGGGAATGCTCCGGGGTCAGTTCGACGCCCGCCGCGCGTTCCAACTCGCCATTTTCGATCAGCGTGGTAATGCGGCCGTTCAACGCACCGGGGTGTTGTTCGCGGGTGACGATGGGGATGTAGGTGAACTTGTGCGCGTATTCGGCCAGGTACTCGCGTTCGCCCAACGTGTTGATCAGCGCTTGGTAAGCCAACTCTTTGGCTTCGCGTGCGCTGTACACCAGGATGATGCGTTCGAATTTCTCCCAGACCTCGAAGTCCTGCAGGATCGACAAAAACGGCGCCACCCCGGTGCCGGTGCCCAGCATCCACAGATCTCGGCCGTCGACGAAACGGTTCAAGGTCAGGAACCCCGTGGCCTGGCGCTCCACCATCAAGGTATCACCCACACGCAGGCGGCTCAGTTCGCTGGTGAACTCACCGTCCGGGACGACAATCGAGAAGAAGTCCAGGTGCTCATCAAACGGCGAGGACACCAGGGAATACGCACGCCATACCGTGCTGCCATCCGCCTTGGTAACCCCCAGGCGCACAAACTGGCCCGCGGTAAAACGAAAGCCCGGGTCGCGGGTGGTGCGCAAGGTAAACAGGCTGGGGGTCAGCGATTGCACGTCGAGCAAGGTCTGGCGGGTAAATTTCTCAGCACTGGCCGTCATGGGGGGCTCCGTTCTACAGGTGCCCTAGTGTCGCTCAAAGTCACGTGCGGAAACACCTACGATAGGTAGTGGCATCACGCAAGCACACAGTGATGGCAAATTAATTTCACCTTCGATCAATTCGCTATTAGCTATAAAAACTACCTCATATAGCCGCTGTTAGTGGGTTGTTACAGGGGCTTCAACCCCCTAATAAGTCGCGGGTTTCAAACTTGCCACTTGCTTGGCTAACTACCTTCCTGTGGAAAAATTCTTAAACCTTACAGCGCAAGAACGAAATTTTCCTCTCGCCATGTAGTACGTGTCCTACACTGATTTTCGTGCAACGTTGGGGATAAAGGACGTACCCCAAGTCACGGAGATCCCATGGAGATTTACCCATGCTTAACTGGCGAAATACACGACTCCACTCGCTCGAAGGTGAGGACGAGGTCACCAGCGTATTCGAAATGACCATCAACAAGGCCTACGAACTCGGTTTCCAATACTGTTCCTTCAAGATGAGCTCTCAACTCACCAACGGTCAAAACAAACCGGTGGAACTGACGAACTATCCAATTGAATGGAAAAATCTATACAACCAAGCGCACTACTTCGATGTAGACCCCGTAGTGAAACATTGTAGGGAGGGCGTGTTACCCCTTGTCTGGAAGGAGGAAACATTCAAAGACGTGCCCAGTCTTTGGTCTTTGGCCGCTACCTTGGAGGTACACAAGGCGTTGACTATCAGCGTGCATGATTTCCGGGGGGTCTTCAGCATGCTGACGTTGAGCCGTGGCAAGGGTGACATCAGCCCGGAAGAATTGTATGAAAAAGCAGGAATGGCGCTATGGCTCTGCCACGCCATGCATGCCGTGCTGGCGCAGAAGTTTGCCGAAAAACCCAGCGTCAACCCTGCAAGCAAATTGACCCCTAGGGAAACGGAAGTCCTTATGTGGTCTGGCATGGGCAAGACCGCAGCAGATATCGCCGCCATCCTTTGTTTGTCCGAGCGTACGATAGGCTTTCATATGAACAGTAGCTTCAAGAAACTGGGCGTCAACAACAAAATCGCCGCCGTGCTTCGCGCCGCTCGGGCCGGCATCATTTAAAACACTCCATGTAATCCCCTTGAAAAAAACGTAACATTTACCGCCCATTCTGAGTGCTGAGCAGCCCCTTCCGGGGAGTCGCCCGTGGTTCACTCAGACGGTTCGGCAACCGCTGTCGAACACCCATCGTTTACCCAGAGTCTCCCCCGCCATGCCCCTGCTCGAAAGCCCCTTTGCCCAGCTCGATCTGATCCGCCAGCCAGAGCAACACAACGATCCGCTGCAAGCCTTCGATGCCGCCGACGAGTACCTGCTCAGCCATTTGGCCGAACAGCAGCCGGCCGCACACACCCGGGTGCTGGTGCTCAATGACAGCTTCGGCGCCCTTGCCGCCAGCCTTCAGGGCCAGGTGCAGGTGACCTCCAGTGGCGACTCGTTCCTGGCGGCACAAGGCCTGGAAAAAAACCTGGTGCGCAACGGCAAGGCGTTTGACGCTGTTCCGTTCATCCCGGCCAGCCACCTCCCCACCGGGCCGTTCGACCGGGTGCTGATCCGCGTACCCAAAACCCTCGCGCTGCTGGAAGAACAACTGATCCGCTTGCAAGGCCAACTGGCCCCAGGCGCCGAAGTGATCGCCGGGGCAATGATCAAGCATTTGCCACGGGCGGCGGGCGAGTTGCTGGAGCGTTACATTGGTCCGATGCACGCATCGCTCGCGGTAAAAAAAGCACGCCTGCTGATCGCCACCGCAGAGGATCGCCCCGTTGCCGTCTCGCCCTACCCCACCCGCTACGCCCTCGACGCACCGGCTATCGAGTTGCTGAACCACGCCAACGTGTTCTGCCGTGAAAGCCTGGACATCGGTACCCGCGCGTTCCTGCCCCACCTGCCGAAAAACCTGGGCAGCGCCCGCGTGGCGGACCTGGGGTGCGGCAACGGCGTACTGGCGATTGCCAGCGCCCTGCACAACCCCGAAGCACACTACACCTTGGTGGACGAGTCCTACATGGCCGTGCAGTCGGCGCTGGAGAACTGGCAAGCCGCCCTCGGTGAACGTAATGTGGTGGTGCGTGCCGCCGACGGCCTGGCCGGGCAAGAGCCACAATCCCTGGACGTGGTGCTGTGCAACCCACCGTTCCACCAGCAGCAGGTGGTCGGTGATTTCCTCGCCTGGCGCATGTTCCAGCAGGCACGGGAAGCACTGGTGGTGGGCGGCGCCCTCTATATAGTCGGCAACCGACATTTGGGTTATCACACCAAGCTGGCACGCCTGTTCCGGGGTGTCGAGCAAGTCGCCACCACGCCGAAGTTCGTGATCCTCAAGGCGCGCAAATAAAAAACCCTGCTTCTCTCGCAAAAAGCAGGGCTGGAAAGCCGGGCCGCAAAGCCCGGATCGGGATGTCAGTGGGTGGTCAGGCCGGCCGCATTCATAAACATGCGCATCAGGCTGGCCACGACGAACAGGGCCAGCACACTGCCAGTCCAGATCATCGCCAGCCACCCCAGGCGCCGCCACAATGGCTGCTTCTCGGCCTGTTCAATCTCGTGCAACGAAGGTTTGCCGGACATGGAACGACCCTCCTAGTGATAACCGTCTTCGTGGGTGACCTTGCCGCGGAACACGTAATAGCTCCAGAAGGTATAGCCCAGGATGAACGGGATAATGAACAGCGTACCCACCAGCATGAAGCCCTGGCTTTGCGGCGGCGCGGCAGCATCCCAAATTGAGACTGACGGCGGGATGATGTTCGGCCACAGGCTGATGCCCAAACCGCTGTAACCCAGGAAGATCAGCACCAGCGTCAGCAGGAATGGCGTGTAGTGTGCGTTACGTGCCACCGCGCGGATCAACCCGTACATGGTCACCAGCACCAGGATCGGCACTGGCAGGAACCAGAACAGGTTTGGCAGGGTGAACCAGCGCGAGGCGATTTCCGGGTGCGTCAGCGGCGTCCAGATACTCACGATGCCGATCACCGCCAGCACCACGAAGGCCAATGGCCGCGCCAGGTTGTGCATTTTCTCCTGCAACGAGCCTTCGGTCTTCATGATCAGCCAGGTGCAGCCGAGCAACGCATAAGCCACGATCAGCGCCACGCCGCAGAACATCGTGAACGGCGTGAGCCAGTCCAGCGAACCGCCGGCAAACTGGCGATTCACCACTGGAATGCCATCGATGAACGCACCCAGCGCCACGCCCTGGAAGAACGTTGCCGCCAGCGAGCCGCCAATGAATGCCTTGTCCCACAGGTGACGCTTGTGGTCCTTGGCCTTGAAGCGGAATTCGAAGGCTACACCGCGGAAGATCAGCCCGATCAGCATCAGGATCAGCGGCAGGTACAGCGCCGACAGCACCACCGAATAGGCCAGCGGGAACGCACCGAACAACGCCGCGCCGCCCAGTACCAGCCAGGTTTCGTTACCGTCCCAGACCGGGGCCACGGTGTTCATCATCACATCACGATCGGTCTTGCCCGGGATAAACGGAAACAGGATGCCGATACCCAGGTCGAAACCGTCCATGACCACGTACATCATGATGCCGAAGATGATGATCACGGCCCAGATCAGCGGAAGATCAATACCCATCTCAATGCCCCTTGTGCTGGATGTGGGTGTGGTCGTCATCGCTGCCATCATCGGCGGCGGACAACGGACGGGCCGGCGTACGTTTCTGGCCAGGGCCACCGTGGGTGGGCTCGCTGCCTTCGTGGGTCTGAGGCCCTTTGCGCACCAGGCGCATCATATAACCCAGGCCCGCACCGAACAGCGCGAAGTACACGACCACGAACAACACCAGGGTGATGGTCATCTGCGCCAGGCTATGCCCGGAGGACGCGTCCGCCGTGCGCATCAAGCCATAGACCACCCACGGCTGGCGGCCGATCTCGGTGGTGAACCAACCCGCAAGAATCGCGATCAGGCCGGACGGCCCCATCCACAACGCCAGGTACAGGAACGGCTTGGACGTGTACATCTTGTCGCCCCGGCGCAGCCAGAGGCTGAATAGGCCAGTGAAGATCATCAGGAAGCCCAGGCCGACCATGACCCGGAACGACCAGAATACGATGGTCGAGTTGGGGCGGTCTTCCGGTGGAAACTCCTTGAGCGCCGGCACCTGTTTGTCCAGGGAGTGGGTGAGAATCAGGCTGCCCAGGTAGGGGATTTCTACCGCGAACTTGGTTTTCTCGGCCTTCATGTCGGGCCAGCCGAACAGGATCAACGGCGTCGGTTCGTTGCCGATGTTTTCCCAGTGGCCTTCAATCGCGGCAATTTTCGCCGGTTGGTGCTTCAGGGTGTTGAGGCCATGGAAATCACCGATCACCGCCTGGATGGGCGCAACGATCAGGGCCATCCACATTGCCATCGAGAGCATCTTGCGGATCGCCGGGTTGTCCTTGCCGCGCAGCAAGTGCCAGGCCGCCGAGGAACCGACAAAGAACGCAGTGGCCACGAAGGCTGCCGTGGCCATGTGCGCCAGGCGATACGGGAACGACGGGTTGAAGACCACGGCGAACCAGTCGGTCGGGATCACCCGGCCATCGATGATTTCAAAGCCCTGGGGCGTCTGCATCCAGCTGTTGGAAGAGAGGATCCAGAACGTGGAAATCAGCGTACCCACGGCCACCATCACGGTGGAGAAAAAGTGCAGGTTGCGCCCGACCTTGTTCCAGCCGAACAGCATCACGCCGAGGAAACCGGCTTCGAGGAAGAAGGCCGTGAGCACTTCGTACGTAAGCAGCGGGCCGGTGACGGCGCCGGCGAAGTCCGAGAAGCGGCTCCAGTTGGTGCCGAACTGGTAGGCCATGACCAAACCGGACACCACGCCCATGCCGAAGTTGACGGCGAAGATCTTCGACCAGAAGTGGTAGAGGTCACGGTAGGTGTCGTTGTGGGTCTTGAGCCACAAGCCTTCCAGCACCGCGAGGTAACTGGCCAGGCCGATGGTGATCGCCGGGAACAGGATGTGGAAAGAGATGGTGAACGCAAATTGAATTCGGGCGAGATCTAGCGCCTCCAAACCGAACATATGTCTTCCTCTGTCAGGTAATACCGGCTGCTGGCGGGAGCCTGCACCCACTGCCCCCACGGATATGGAGCCTGGCGAATTTCGATTCGTTTCTTTTTTTAGCCAACCACGTAGGGAATCTGGCCCTGAGGCCGCCAGGCCGATGCCCGGGCGGGCATTGATCTGGATCAAGCATTGCTGAAAGAGTAGTCCCATTTTCAGGATTGAACTGTGTGGTCTTTTGCCGCGTGACAGACTGCCTCAGCTCAGTTGTTGCAACTATCTGTTACAACTTAATGATAATCTCGGTGCTCCCTCCGGCTCTGATCTGAATTCCCCGATGCCTAGTGAACCCGCGTTGCTGTTGCGTCACCACCGCCCTTTCATCGCGTTCTGGCTGGCGCGTATCTTCACCGCCAGCGGCTTCCAGATGCTCACCGTGGCCATCGGCTGGAACCTCTACCAACTGACCGGCAATGTGCTGGACCTGGGGTTGGTCGGCCTGGTGGAGTTCGTACCTCGCGTGCTGTTCATGTTGCACACCGGGCACGTGGCTGACCGCTATGAACGGCGCAAGGTAGCGGCCATCTGCCAGACCGTGCAGGCGCTGATTGCCCTGAGCCTGGCCATCGGCGGCCTGACCGGCAACGTGACCCGCGAGATGATCTTTATCCTCGCCTTCCTGCTGGGTGCTGCGCGCTCCTTTGAAATGCCCACCACCCAGGCGTTGCTGCCAAGTATTGTGCCCAGCGCCTTGTTCCCGCGAGCCGTGGCCTCATCGCAGTCTGCCCAACAATTGGCAACCATTGTCGCGCCGGCCCTCGGCGGTTTGCTGTATGCGTTCGGCAGCGTGTGGGTGTATGGCCCCACGGTGGTGCTGTACCTCATTGCCTGCGTGCTGACCCTCAACCTGCCCGCCCGCCAGACGCCGTTGAACAAAGGCAAGGCCACCCTGGATTCGCTGCTGGCCGGCATCCGTTTTATCCGCAGCCGCCCGGACATCCTCGGCGCCATCTCCCTGGACCTGTTCGCTGTGCTGCTGGGCGGCGCGACTGCATTGCTGCCAGTGTTCGCCAAAGACATCCTGCTGACCGGCGCCTGGGGCCTGGGCCTGCTGCGCTCGGCGCCGGCGGTGGGCGCATTGTTGATGTCATTGTGGCTGGCGCGGTTCTCGGTGGACCGCCATGTGGGCCGCGTGATGTTCACGGCTGTCGGTGTGTTTGGCGTGGCGACCATCGCCTTCGGCCTGTCCACCTCCTTCTGGTTTTCCCTGGCGGTGCTGGTGGTGCTGGGGGCGGCGGATATGATCAGCATGGTCATCCGTGCGTCGTTTGTGCAGTTGGAAACCCCGGATGAAATGCGCGGCCGCGTCAGTGCGGTCAACGGCCTGTTTATCGGCGCATCCAACCAGTTGGGTGAGTTCGAATCCGGCATTACCGCCCACTGGTTCGGCACCGTGCCCGCCGTGGTCATGGGCGGGATCGGTACGCTGGTGGTGACGGGCGTGTGGATCAAGCTGTTCCCGACCCTGGCCAACCGTGACCGCATGCACGTGCTGGTGGAAGAGCCTATTCAAAAAACCAGCGTATAACCCATGTGGGAGGGGGCTTGCCCCCGATAGCGCCATGTCAGTCACAGCATCGTTGACTGACACCCCCCATCGGGGGCAAGCCCCCTCCCACACTTGGATAACCAGTGCTGGCTAGAGCGTGTCAGAGCACCTTATCGAGGGTGATGGGAAATTCCCGCACCCGTTTGCCGGTGGCGTGATAAATCGCGTTCGCCACCGCCGCCGCAACACCGACAATGCCGATCTCCCCCACGCCCTTGGACCCGAGGGCGTTGACGATCTCGTCATGTTCCTCGACAAACACCACGTCGATCTCGCCAATGTCCGCGTTCACCGGGATATGGTATTCGGCCAGGCTGTGGTTCATGAAGCGCCCCAACTGATGATCGGTCTGGGTTTCTTCATGCAGGGCCATGCCGATGCCCCACACCACCCCGCCAAGAATCTGGCTGCGGGCCATCTTGGGGTTGACCACGCGCCCGGCGGCAATCGCACTGACCACCCGGCGGACCTTGATGGTGCCCAGGTCCTCATCCACCTGCACCTCGACGAAGACGGCCGAATGGGTGGCGGTGCTGTAGCCCTCGCGTTTTTTGTCGGGCTCGCTGTCGACCTGCACTTCCAACGCGTCCTCGCCACTGTCCTTGACCAACTGCGCCAACGACACACTCACGTCACCGGTGTGCAAGTGGCCGTCTTCAAAGCGTACGGATTCAGCCTGCGCGAACACCGGGTAAGTCTGCCGGGCAATGGCCAGCAGTTTGCCGGTCAACGCTTCGCAGGCTTGCTGCACCGCCGTCCCCACCGAGGACACGGTAAACGAACCGCCCTGCAGTGGCGCGGTGGGCAGTGAGGAGTCGCCCAACAGAAAGGCCACGTCTTCGACCGCCACACCACTGGCCTGCGCCGCAATCTGGGTCATCACCGTGTAAGTGCCAGTGCCGATATCGGTGGTGGCGCTGCTGACCGTCAGCTTGCCCTGCGCGTCGATCCGCGCCTTGGCACTGGCCTTCATCTGCATGGCTTCCCACACACCGCCGGCCATGCCCCAGCCGATCAACTGGCGGCCGTCGCGCATGCTGCGCGGTTCCGGGTTGCGCTGGCTCCAGCCGAAACGCTCGGCACCTTCGCGGTAGCACTCGCGCAGGACCTTGCTTGACCAGGGTTTGTCTTCGTTCTGGTTGCGCTCGGCGTAGTTGATCAATCGCAGTTGCACCGGGTCGATCCCCAGGGCGCAGGCCAGTTCATCCATGGCGCACTCCAGGCCAATCACCCCGAGGGCAGCGCCAGGCGCACGCATGTCCAGGGGCGTGAACACGTCCAGGGGCACCAGGTTGTAGGTCAGTTGCACGTTGTCGCAGTGATAGAGCATGCCGCTCCACTCCACCACATGTTCGCTGAAATCCTCGAAGCGCGAGGTCTGGCCGATAGCGGTGTGGCCCAGCGCGAGCAAACGACCGTCGGCGGCCGCGCCCATTTGCAAACGCTGCAGGGTGCGCGGGCGGTAGCCGAAGGTAAACATCTGTTGGCGAGTCAGGGTAACGCGTACCGAGCGTTTGAGCGCCAGGGACGCCATCACCGCCAGCGGCAATTGGTACTGCGGGCGCAAACCGGAGCCAAACGCACCGCCGACGAAGGCGGCAAAGATGCGCACCTGGCTTTTATCCAGGCCGAAGACTTTTTGCACATAGGCCTGGCAGTTCTGCGGGCCCTGGGTCTTGTCATGGATATGCAGGGTGCCGTCCGGCTGATACAGCACGGTGCTGGCGTGCGGCTCCATCGGGTTGTGATGTTCGACGGGCGTGCTGTAGTGCAGGTCCAGGCTGACGGCGGCGCCGCTCCACTCGGCCTGGAAGTTGCCGCGCGGCTTGGGCGGGGTTTGCGGCGAGGCATAGGCCTGTTCCTGCATGGCCAGCAGGTCGGTTTCGAAGGCTTCGGTTGCGTACTCGATCTCCACCAGGGAGCCGGCATGCCGCGCCAATTCGAGGTTGTCGGCGATCACCAAGGCCAGGGGTTGGCCGCTGTACAGCACACGGTCGTTGTACAGCGGGCGGAACGGCGAGCCGTCGGCCGCGTCGTCGTCCTGGAAAGCGTCGTCGTAGCTGGCGATTCTTGGCCGGTTGAGGTGATCAATTACCGCCACCACCCCCGGCAGCGCCAACGCCCTGGAAGCGTCGATACGCAGCACCCGGCCCTTGGCGACGGTGCTGGACACCACGCTGCCATGCAGCAAGCCATCCTCGGGAAACTCACCGGCGTAACGCGCCTGGCCGGTGACCTTGAGCAGACCGTCGACCCGGTCCAAGGGTTTGCCGATGGCAGTCATGGGCGTTCTCCTGCGACAGCGGCGTCACTCAGGGCACGAATGATGCCCCGGCGCGCCAGCTTGATTTTGAAGCCGTTGTGCGCCAGGGGTTCGGCATCTTGCAGCAGGGCGTCGGCGGCTTGGCTGAAGGTTTCGCGGCTGACGACCTGGCCGATCAGCCCGGCTTCCACCGCGCGGTCGCGCCAGGGTTTGTGGGCCACGCCGCCGAGCGCCAGGCGTGCGTCGACGATGACGTCACCGTCCAGCTCAAGGGCTGCGGCTACAGACACCAAGGCGAAGGCGTAAGAGGCGCGGTCGCGAATCTTCAGGTAGTTGCTGTGGCTTGCCAGGTTGTCGGCAGGCAGTTCGATGGCGGTGATCAACTCATCGTCGGCCAGCAGGTTGTCGCGTTGCGGCGTGTCGCCGGGCAAACGGTGGAAGTCGGCGAACTCAATGATCCGCGCACCGCCACGGCCCTCGACATGTACCCGCGCCGCCAATGCCGCCAGGGCGACACACATGTCCGAAGGGTGGGTAGCAACGCACTGCTCACTCGCCCCCAGGATCGCATGGATGCGGTTCAAGCCGGTGCGCGCCGGGCAGCCACTGCCAGGCTCGCGCTTGTTGCACGGCACCGTGGCGTCATAGAAGTAGTAGCAACGGGTGCGTTGCAGCAAGTTGCCGCCAGTACTGGCCATATTGCGCAGCTGCGGCGAGGCACCGGCGAGGATGGCCTGGGAAAGCAACGGGTAATGCTGTTCGATCAACGGGTGCCAGGCCAGGTCGGCATTGCTCACCAGGGCGCCAATCAACAGCCCGCCACTGGCCGTTTGCTGAATGTCGTGCAACGGCAGGCCGGTGATATCGATGAGATGCTCGGGGCGGCTGATGTTTTCTTTCATCAGGTCCAGCAGGTTGGTGCCCCCGGCGATAAAGCGCGAAGCAGCGCTGCTGAGGTGCACGGCCTCCTGTACGCCGGTCGGCCGGCTGTAATGGAAGGGGTTCATGGTTTGCCCTCCAGGACTTCCTCGATGGCATCGCGGATATTGCTGTAGGCGCCACAGCGGCACAGGTTGCCGCTCATCAATTCCTGGATTTGCGCGGTGTCATGGGCGCGGCCTTCGTTGGCCAGGCCCACGGCGGAACAGATCTGGCCGGGGGTGCAGTAGCCGCATTGGAAGGCGTCGTGCTTGATAAACGCCTGCTGCATCGGGTGCAGTTGGTCGCCGTCGGCCAGGCCTTCGATGGTGGTCAGCTCGGCGCCGTCGCACATTACCGCCAGGGTCAGGCAGGCATTGATCCGCTTGCCATCGCGCAACACCGTGCAGGCGCCGCATTGGCCGTGGTCGCAGCCTTTTTTGCTGCCGACAAGGTCAAGTTGCTCGCGCAGCAGGTCGAGCAGTGTGGTCCAGGGCAACACATCCAGTTGGCGATCCTGGCCGTTGAGGCTCAGGCGTATCGAGTGGCTGACGAACGGTTGGGCCGCCGCGCCATTGGGGGTTGCGCTCATAAACACCTCACGGGTTGGTGGACATCCGCGGCGTTCAGGGAAGTCGCCGTCTCAGGGGTACGACTTCCCGGGGTAATGAGCGTTCAAGGTGATTGATCAGCGGATATTGAGCAGTGTCGTCAGGGTGTTCTGCGGAGGGTTGATCGAGGAGTTGCTGTATTGGAACCAGCCCTGGGCCTCCACGTTCAGGTCAAACACATAGATGTAGCCCATCAGCGTGCCGGCCCCGTTGCAGGCCTCGCTGATGTTGCCCACCTGGCAGACCGCCGTGCGCTGCCCATTGAGCTCTGCGCCATCAAAGCGGCCCATGGGGTTGTTGCCCAGGCCGACTTCCATGACTGACACCTTGGTGGGCCCACGGTGCGTGCACATCTGCGTGCTTTGCGCGCGCTCCGGAATGGCTTCCGTGCACGCCGCCGATTCAACCTTGAACACGCGCACTTCGCTCAACGGCGGTGCAGTCGCGCCCCAGGCCGGTGCTGCGCCGAGCAACAGGCTGATACAGGGGATCAGGGCTAGACTCCACGGGCTGGCGTTTTTCATGTTGCAGATGACCTTGGTTTAAACGTCGGCGCAGTATGCCTCAAGGCCTCGGCTGCTGGTATGATGCGCCGCTTTTTCCGATCCTCTCTGAAACCAAAGGCGCTTGGCGCAGTTTGTGCTTTGACTTAGAGGTCAACAAATCACGACGCCACAGAGCGTCACAGGGAGCAGGCATGCTGGAAAAGCTGTTTCAACTCAAGGCACACAACACCAACGTGCGCACCGAGATCCTCGCGGGCATCACGACATTCCTGGCCATGGCCTACATCCTGTTCGTGAACCCGAGCATCCTCGGAGAGACCGGCATGGACAAGGGCGCGGTGTTCGTCGCGACCTGCCTGGCGGCCGCCATCGGTTCGACCGTGATGGGCCTGATCGCCAACTACCCGATCGCCCTCGCGCCGGGCATGGGCCTCAATGCCTTCTTCACCTACACCGTGGTGCTGCACATGGGCCACACCTGGCAGGTGGCGCTGGGTGCGGTGTTTATTTCGGCGGTGTTGTTCTTCCTGCTGTCGATCTTCCGTATCCGTGAATGGATCATCAACGCCATCCCCCTGCCCCTGCGCTCGGCGATTGCCGCCGGTATCGGCCTGTTCCTGGCCTTGATCGCCCTGCACAACGCCGGGATCGTGGTCAGCAACCCGGCCACCATGGTGGGCCTAGGCGACTTGAAACAACCAGCACCGATTCTCGCCACCCTCGGCTTCGTGCTGATCGTAGCCCTGGAGGCCTTGGCCGTGCGCGGCGCGGTGTTGATCGGCATCCTGGCGGTGACCATTGTTTCCATCCTGCTGGGCGTCACACCCTTTGGCGGCGTGACGTCGATGCCGCCGTCCCTGGCCCCGACGTTCCTGCAGCTGGATATCAAGGGCGCGCTGGATATCGGCCTGGTCAGCGTGATTTTCGCCTTCCTGTTCGTCGACCTGTTCGATAACTCCGGCACCCTGATCGGCGTGGCCAAGCGTGCCGGCCTGATGGGCAAGGATGGCCACATGCCGAAAATGGGCCGTGCGCTGATCGCCGACAGTACCGCCGCCATGGCCGGTTCCCTGCTCGGCACCTCGACCACCACCAGCTACATCGAATCGGCTGCGGGCGTGAGCGCCGGTGGCCGTACCGGCTTGACTGCCATCGTGGTCGCCATACTGTTCCTGCTGGCGTTGTTCTTCTCGCCACTGGCCGCCAGCGTCCCCGCCTTCGCCACCGCGCCGGCCCTGCTGTTCGTGGCGGTGCTGATGACCCAGGGCCTGGCCGAAATCGACTGGGACGACATTACCGTTGCAGCGCCGGTGGTGATCACCGCCCTGGCGATGCCTTTCACCTACTCCATCGCCAACGGCATCGCCTTCGGTTTCATCGCCTGGACCGCCATCAAGCTGCTTTCGGGCCGCTACCGTGAGCTGAACCCGGCGCTGGTGATTCTGTCGATTCTGTTTGTGATCAAGCTGGGCTGGTTCAACGCATGACTTTTGACGCCGCACGCTACACCGCTCAACTGCAAGACAAGGTCACGCGCTTGCGTGACCTGTTGGCACCGTTCGACGCGCCCGAGCCGCAGGTCTTCGACTCGCCGCTGCAGCATTTCCGCCTGCGCGCGGAGTTCCGCCTGTGGCGCGAAGGTGGTGAGCGCCACTATGCGATGTTCTCCCAGGACGACAAGCGCACGCCGATCCTGATCGAAGAGTTCCCCATCGCCAGCCAGCGCATCAACCAGTTGATGCCCCAGCTCAAGGCCGCCTGGCAAGCCAGCGCCGCCCTGAGCCACAAGCTGTTCCAGGTGGAGTTCCTCACCACCCTGGCTGGCGACGCGATGATCACCTTGTGCTATCACCGCCCGCTGGACGAGCACTGGCACACCGCCGCAAACCAGCTGGCTGCCGACTTGAATGTCAGCATCATCGGCCGTTCCAAGGGCAAGCGCGATGTGATCGGCCATGACTACGTGGTGGAAAAGCTCGAAGTCGGCGGCCGTACCTTCAGCTACCGCCAGCCCGAAGGTGCCTTCACCCAGCCCAACGGCACGGTGAACCAGAAGATGCTCAACTGGGCCTATGAAGCCCTGGGCGATCGCCCGGATGATCTGCTGGAACTGTACTGTGGCAACGGCAACTTCACCCTGCCCCTGGCGACGCGCGTGCGCAACGTGCTGGCCACCGAGATCAGCAAGACCTCAGTGAATGCGGCCTTGAGCAACCTCGATGAAAACGCGGTGGGTAACGTCACCCTGGTGCGCCTCTCCGCCGAAGAGCTCACCGAAGCACTGAATGAAGTGCGCCCATTCCGTCGCCTGCACGGCATCGACCTGAAGCGCTACGAGTTCGGCAGCGTGTTCGTCGACCCGCCCCGCGCCGGCATGGACCCGGACACCTGCGAACTGACCCGGCGCTTCGACAACATCCTGTACATCTCCTGCAACCCGGAGACCTTGGCGGCGAACATCGCGCAACTGCATGACACGCATAAGATTACGAAATGCGCGATGTTTGACCAGTTTCCGTGGACGCACCATATGGAATCCGGGGTGTTATTGACTCGGCGGTAACTCGACGTCCTCCGGCTGCTTCTTGCGCGGCCGTCCGCCCTTCTTGCCATTGGCGCGGGCGGCGGCGGCTTTGGCGGCGCTGCTTTTGCGACCGTTGCGCGAGGCAACCAGGCTGATCGCCAGGTCCATCAGGGGTTTGCTGGTGGCAATCAGGCCAGTGATCGAAACGTCCAGGTCTTGGGCCTCACAGCACAGCGCCTTTCCGCCAAAGCCGACTTCCAGTTGCTCAAAGTCCTCCAGGGAAAACCCCGCGAACTCGGGCAGGCCAGCCACCGGCAGTACAACGCGACTGCCGTCGCTGAAGCCGATGGAAAGGCAGTTGTCTTCATAACGCACAGCGCTGGCACGGGCATAAAGGTGCCGTGTCTTGCGCCCTCGGGCTATCGCCTTTTCTACATCGGCCTCAGTGAGCGGTTTATAGGGTACAACTTTGGCTTTTACGATTTGCTTCATAGTTCAATCTCCACAAAACCCGGTGCCCTGACCAGATTCAAAATTGTTTTCTGCCCCACGACATCGTGCCGGGCACGCGCGATCACATAAACTCCAGGCTGAATGATCAGCCCAGGCAACACCTCGCGGGCCTCCCAATCCCAGGAATGATTTTCCAGGCAGACCGTTTGCAGGTATTCCCACCAGATCCTGCGTGCCCGTGCCAAGTAGTGCCGCTGCATGATCGCCCCGCGTATTTCTTTCAAAACCGCCATGGGTGGGGCTGCCGCCGCTCAGGCTCTACGTCCCACAACTCCACGTCCCCATCCAGAAAACTGAAACGAAAACGCGCATCCCATTCCTTGCCCCGCACATGCACATGGGGCGGGCAATGCTCATCCCTGATAAACACCGAAATTACATATCCCTTGTAAGCGCCTATTCTCATCGTAACCCATCCGTTAGGTTATTTTCCGCCAGGTAACAATTTTCCCCTGCCACCCGACAACCGGCTTCAACTACACGAAGCTGTTTCACAGACTAGTAAGCACAAAAAACCCGGCGACGGCCGGGTTGTAACCACTCATGCCGAGGGCTGGAAATACTCCGCCAACGCCCGCAGATCCTGCTCGCTCAGCAACCCCGCGTAATACTTCAGCTGAATCCTCGCCAGCAGATACGCATGCCGCGCATTCGCCAGGTCGCGGCGGGCAGTGAACAGTTGTTGCTCGGCGTCGAGCACGTCGAGGTTGACCCGCTCACCGCCGGCAACACTCTTCTTTGTCGCAGCGACCAACGCCGTGGCGGAGCTGACCGCCATTTCATAGGCGCGCACCTTGGCCGCGCCGCTGGTGTTGAGGTTGAACTGCTTGCGCAACTCCACCAGCGTGGCCGAGGTTTGCACGTCCAGTTCATATTGGGCCTGGGACAGTTGATTAGCCGCCTGGCGCGTGGACGCCGACACGCCACCACCGGCAAACAGCGGCAGGCTGACCTGGATGCCGACCGTGTTGGTGTCGTACTTCTGGTTGTAGCTGCTCTCCGAGTCGGAGTTGGTCTGGCGGCTCGTGGCGTACAAGCTGACCTTGGGCAGGTGCCCGGCGCGTTTGCGTTCCACTTCGTAGGAGGCCACGTCCAGGGCGTGGTGCTGGGATTGGAGTTCCGGGTTGTTGGCCATGGCCAGTTCGCGCCAGGTTTCAAAACGGTTGGGCTCCAGCGGCGGGATCTCGAATTGGCGCGTCAGCGGCGCCAGTTCTTCGATCTGCAACGGTTGGCCGACGATGGCTTCCAACTCGCGCAGGGCGCTGTCCTGGGTATCCTGGGATTCGATCTCTTCGGCCTGGGCCAGGCTCAGGCGCGCCTGGGTTTCCAGCACATCGGTACGGGTGCCTTCGCCGCCTTTGAGCAGGCGGTCATTGAGTTGCAGGCGCTCGGCATACGCGCGTTTCTGTGCGCGGCTCAGCTCGATACGTTCCTGTGCAAGTAAGGCCTGGCTGTAGGCATTGAGCACCCGCACCGCCAGTTCCTGGCTCTTGCCGCGAAAGCGTTCATCGGCCATCAAGGCCTGGGCGGTGCCCTGGCGAAAGCGCGCGTAGGCTTCGTAATCCAGCAGCGGTTGCTGCAAGGTCAGGGTCGAGGCATAACTGCGGTAATCACGGTCGCTTTTGACATCCCCCGCCGTCACTTCGGATTCATTGCGCGAGTTGTTATAGCTCCACGATAAATTGGGCAACAACGCCGCACGACCGATCGCGCGATTTTCTTCACCGCCCTCACGCTCCTGGATGGCTGCCTGGAAGGACGGATCATTGCGCAGGGCCAAGTCGTAGGCCTCCAGCAAACCCAAGGCGTGCGCCGCCGAGGTGCAACCCAAACACAAGGTAAAAAACAGCGCCTTCATTCTTCCACCAGGGCCATGTGGGTGCGATCCATCAGGGGTTTGAACAAGTAGTTGAGCATCGAGCGCTCACCCGTCTTGACGAAGGTTTCCACCGGCATGCCCGGACGGATCTGCACGCCGTCCAGTTGCTGCATGCCCGCCGCGCTGACCTGGGCACGCAGCGTGTAATACGGCTCGTCGGTGCGCTCATCAACCTGGCGGTCGGCAGAGACCAGCGTCACCTCACCGGCCACCCGTGGCGTGGTGGATTGGTTGAACGCCGAGAACATCAACTCCACCGGCAAGCCCGGATGCACTTTATCGACCATCTGCACCGGCACCCGAGCTTCTACCAGCAGCGGCTCGCCCTGGGGCACGATGTCCATCAACGCCTGGCCGGGCTTGATCACCCCACCTTCGGTGTACACGTCCAGCCCCACCACCACCCCGGACGCCGGCGCTCGCACCAGGCTGTTGGCCAGTTCGAACTCGGCCGAAGCCAGGCGATTGCGCAGGTCGTCGCTGCGGGTGCGGGTCTCGGCCAACTGGCCGCGCAGGTCTTTCTGGAAGTCTTCGCCAAGCTGGCGGATGCGCAGACGCAGTTCCTGCACCTGGCGCTGCAATTGGCCGATGCGGCCGTAGTCTTCGGCGATGGCGCCGTCGATCTGGGAATACAGGCGCTCGCTGTCGAGCAGGCGGTTGCGCGGGATGTAACCGTCACGCGCCAACTCGCGCAGGCCTTGCAGTTGCTCATTCAACGCGGCCCGTTGCTGGACTTTGCTCGCCTGCGAATCCCGCGTGCCGCGCAACTGGGCCTCGGCGCCGGCGATGGTTTCGCGCAGGCCTTGTTGCTCGGTGGCCAGTGCCTGGGCACGGCTATGGAACAGTTGCCGTTGCAGGCTCAGCGTGCCGGTCGCCTCAGGATCGTTGAGCAGTTCCGGGCCGAAGGTGATCGCCGCCAGCCCTTCGCTTTCGGCACTTAAACGCGCTTCGCTGGCCAGGGATGCCAGGTACTGGCTGCGCAGGGACTGCATCTGCCCGCGCAACGGGGTTTCCTTCAAGCGCAGCAGCACCTGGCCAGCGTTGACCACATCACCGTCGCGCACCTCGATACGTTCCACGATCCCCCCGGCCGGATGCTGCACCGTCTTGCGATGGCCCGAAACCATGACCTTGCCCGGCACCGCCACGCCCTTGTCCAGTGGCGCCCACGCTGCCCAGCCGAGGAACCCGGCAAAACCGCCGAGCACCAACAGCCAGCCCAACCGTGAATATTTTTTATCATCCAGCGCCAGCACGTTGTTCGGCGCATCACTGATCAGCACGGGTTTGCTCTGGCTCATGCCTGTTTTCCTTCACCGAGGCGGTAACTCATGCTCAGGGTCGACACCGGTTTGCTCGCTGCCGGTTTCTGCCGCGCCTCCAACACCCGTGCCGTCGACCCGAAGGCCTGCAATTGGCCGTCCTTGAGGATCAGCAACTGGTCCGTGAGGGTCAGTACGTTGGGCTTGTGGGTGATCAGGATCACCGTGCGGCGCTGTTGCTTGAGCTGGGCGATGGCTTGGAGCAGGGCTTGTTCGCCGACTTCATCGAGGTTGGCATTGGGCTCGTCCAGCACGATCAGCGCGGGCAGGCCATACAGCGCACGCGCCAGGGCGACCCGCTGTTTCTGGCCACCGGACAATCCAGCGCCGCCCTCCCCCAATTGCGTGTCGTAGCCCAGGGGCAGTTGCAGGATCAGCTCATGCACGCCGGCCATTTGCGCGGCGGCAAGGACTTTGTCCGCCTCGACCTCGGCAAACCGTGCAATGTTTTGCGCGATGCTGCCGGCGAACAACTGGATGTCCTGCGGCAGGTAGCCGATGTGCGGGCCCAGTTGCTGTTTGTCCCACAGGGCCAGGTCGGCACCGTCCAGCCGCACCTTGCCGGCCAGGGGTGCCCAGGCGCCCACCAGTATCCGGGCCAGGGTGGATTTGCCGCAGCCCGACGGCCCAATCACCCCCAGCACCTCACCCGCCGCCAGGCTGAAGCCCAAATTGGCCAGCGCCGGTCGACGGCTGCCGGGGGCACAGGCGCTGATTTGCTCGACGCACAGTTGCCCTTTGGGCACCGGCAAGCTCATGCGTTCGGGCCGTGCCGGGTTGGCCTCCAGCATCTGTGACAGGCGATCAAACGCCAGGCGCGCCGAGCCCCACTGTTTCCACACGCCGATCAACTGGTCGATCGGGCTGAGCACGCGGCCCATGAGGATCGAACCGGCAATCATCATCCCCGGCGTGATGGCGCCCTGCACCGCGAGCAACGCGCCCAGGCCCAGTACCAGCGACTGCAACGCCAGGCGCACGCCCTTGGACCAGGCGGTGACGGTCGCGGTCTTTTCACTGGCCAGGTTCTGCTGCGCCAGGAACGCCTGGTGCTGGCCGAACCAACGCGCGCGCAACGTGGCGAGCATGCCCATGGCTTCGATGGTGTCGGCATTGCGCAGGTTGGCCGTGGCCTGCTGGCTGGCGCTGATCGACAGTTGGCTGGCCAGCGCCATCGGCGCCTGGCTGACGTGATGGTTGACCCACGCCAGCACGATCAGCAGCACCGCACCGACCAGCGCCAACAGCCCGAGCCAGGGGTGGAACAGGAAGATCACCAGCAGGTACACCGGAAACCACGGCGCGTCGAAAAACGCGAACAACGCCTGGCCGGTGGCGAACTGACGCAACGTGGTCAGGTCATGCAGCGCCTGCCCGGCCGCCTGGGTGCCGCCCTTGAGTTGCGCTTCGAACGCGGCGTCGTACACCCGCTGGTTCAAGCGCATGTCCATCTGCGTGCCGAGGCGGATCACCACCTGGCTGCGCACCCACTCCAACGCGCCCATCAGGCCAAACAGGCCGAGGATCATCAGCGTCAGCATGAGCAGGGTCATCTGATTGCCCGAGGCCAGCACCCGGTCGTACACCTGCAGCATGTACAGCGCCGGGGCGAGCATCAGCAGGTTGATCACCGCCGAGAACAGGCCGATGTTGAAGAAGCCACTTTTATAGGCCGTGAGGGCGGCCAGGGTTTCGTTGCCGGCGTGGCGCATCTGGGGATTCTCAAAGGGTTGAGCGGGCAGCGCCGTCGCGTTGACAGGCGGTACGACGCTGCGCAGAATTCGGCACCGCCGTCGCTGAAGAAATAGAAGGCTTGGGCGACGGCGGTGTGTCATGCGGCGAATGGGAGAGCGATCTTCCATTCGCTTTTTTGCTTAAGCGGCCAGGGCGAAGTCCTGAGGCACGTCTTGCACGCCCACCAGGGCCACATCGGAGGCGGCGACAGCAGCCGAGTCCACATGGGCCACACCGGCTGCGGCCAGTTGGTCGAACGTCGAGTTGATCGACAGGCTTGGGTCGATGTCCTTGAGCAGGGAGTCGATCGCCGACGCCAGTGCCGAGCTGTCGCCGCTCATCAGGCCGTAGATGATCTTGTGCACCTGGCCATCGCGGCCTTCGGCCTGCAGGCTCGACAGGCCCAGGTTGGCGAAGCTGACTTCCTGCTCAGCGAGGGCGTAGCTACCGCCGGCAGCGCCGCCGGTGAGGACAGTGCCCAGGTTTAGCGAGTCGATCGAACCCCACAAGGTGTGCGACGGCGGGTTGAACAAGGTGTAATGCAGGTCGCCGTTGGCCACCACCGCCGCGTTGCTGACAGTGCTCGACACGCCATATTGGGTACCGTCGAACGGGCCAGGATTGAAACCACCGGTATTCGAACCCTCTTTGACCGACCCTTCACGGTGGTTCAGGTCACCAAAGTAAGCCGACCAGTCGCTCAGGTACTCGGCAACGGTGTTCGCGGCGTAGGCGGTGCTGTATGAAATAGAAATGCTCATGCAAAACTCCAAGTCATGGGGTGGTATCTCCGCAGCAAGCCAGTGCCTGCTGTGGTTTTGCCCGTCACTGGGCAAAATCGGTCAGAACTGATATTCAACGGTGCCCTGCAACGTGCGCCCACGCCCCAGGGTGAAGGCCAATACGTCGCCCAGTGGCACCAGGTAGGCGCGGTCGGTGACGTTTTCCATGGCCAGGCGCAGGGTCAACTGCTCGGTGGCGCGGTAGCTGCTGTACAGGTCGTAGACGGTGTAGGGTTTCCAGTCGGCCGGATAGACACCGGTTTGCGAGGTGGTCACGCCGGCGCCACCTTTGACGTAGTAACCGCCGCTGTAGCGGGCACGAACCCCCACATCCAACGTGCGCTCGAAGAAGCGTGCGCCCAGCGTCGCGGTGCCACGGTCCATCGGCATGTGTTCGGAGGAGCCCAGGATCGCGCTGCAGCTCTGCCCCGCATTGGCCACGTCGTCCGGCACCATCGCGTCTACCGGCGCCCGGCTGCCCGGCCCTTTCTGGATCTTGGTGACGCCACCCAGCCACGCGGTCTTGCTGCAGAACGTATTACTGCCGAGCATGCGCGTGTAGTTGAACTGGCCGTAGGCAAACCCGGCGTCGTAATCCAGCTGATACTCAAGGCCGCGAAAACGCGTGGTTTCCAGGTTGTTCACATACGCCGCATTACCGATGTTGGCGATGCCATAACCGGGCGGCTGCACCCCCAGGGCCATATAGGAAAAGTCATCCACGCGGGTGTTGAAGTAGGAGACCTTCATGCCCACGCGGTCCTCGGCGAACAGCAGGTCTTCCTTCAGCACGTTGAAGCCGACCTCCCAGGCCGTGGACGTCTCGGGCTTCAAGTAAGGGTTGGGGAAAATCGATTCCGAACCGCCGCCATGTGGCCGGCCGCTGACCAGCGATTCGGTGACGGCCGGCGGGCGCCAGCCCTTGCCGTACGTGGCAAACAATTGCAGCCAATCCACGCCGGGCTTGACCGACAGGCCAAAGGTCGGCGAGAAATGCCCTTCCTCCCGATCCACGTCATAGGTCATGGGCAAGCCGACCTGCCGAGTGGTGCCGATAATGAAGGTACGGGTGTTCAGGCCGGTTTCACCGCGCAGCCGATAGCGGTCGTAACGCAACCCGGCCTTGAGGTTCAGCCAGTTGTCGTAGTCGTAGTCCAGGCGCGCGAACAGGCTGCCCATTGCCCGATCACCCTTGGGCGTGATGCTTTCCGCCGCCGAGGCCGTCACCGCCGAATCGGCGGCCACCATCTGGTTGGAGTCCGGCCGGACCTTGTCGTAGAAAAACTCCAGGCCATAGTTGGCCTTGATCACCGACAGTTCGCTCAAGGCAAAGGTCGAAATATTCTGCGCCTGCACACCATAGGTATTGGTCTGGTAGGTGACGTCATAGCCCTTGCTGCTGCCACGGGTCAGCGTGGTCTGGTCATTACGGGTGTCGACGTAATAAAGCTTGGCCTTGAAATCGATCAGCGGGTTGTCCGGCGTGTAGCTGTAGTCCAGCGCGAAGTTCTGCGCCGTGACGTTGCTGCTGCCGAGCTTCTCCCACAGCTGGGCTTTTTCGGCGGTCATCATGTTGACGTCGTCGTAATTGACTTCGGTGGTCAGGTAGCTCAGTTGCAGGCGCTGATCTACGGGCAGGTTCAGACCCAGCTTGAGCAGGCGCGAGCGCATCACCGAGCCGGTGTACTCAACGGTAGAGTTTTTGATCCGGTCTTCACTGGCCGGCAGGAAGGAACTGCCGGTGCGCAACTCACCGATGCTGCCCCGGGTGCCGGGTTTGTAGTCGCCGAGATGACGCTCACTGGCGGCCACCAGCATGTCCCACACATCGGTGCCCACGGCAAACGCCGAACTACCGATAAAATGCGTGCCGTTGCTGCGCCCGCCCAACCCGCTGGTCAAACGGATGCGCCCACCGATTTCCTTGCCGCCCTTGAGCAGGTCGGCCGCTTCCACGGTGCGAAAATTGGCCACCCCGCCGATCACCCCGGCGCCGCCCATCGTAGACGTGGCGCCCTTCTCGATCACCACCTCCGAGAGCAATTCCGGGTCGACATACAGCGTGCCATTGCGTTGCTGGTGACCACTTTGCTGGTAGTTCTGGCGCATGCCGTCCACTGACATGTTGACCCGGCCGTAGTCCTGGATACCGCGAATGTTCACCGACAGGCCAGGGTCTTGCTGGCTGACCGCCGAGTAGACACCCGGCGCCTCTTCGAGCATCTCGGCGGCATGCCGTGGCGGGTTGCGGTCCAGTTGCTCACGCCCGACCACACTCACCGAGCGTGGCGATGCATACACCCAGTCGTTGGGGTGCAGGCCGGTGATCGTGGTGGTCGCCAGCGCCAGTGCGGCGCCGCTCTGCTCCACGAGGGTCAGAGTGACTTGGCGCTCGCCATTGAAGCGATACTCCACTGGCGCATTCCCCAGCAGACGCGCCAACCCTTCCTGCACGCCGTATTGCCCCTTCACCGCCGTGCTCTGCAAACCGGCCAGGCGCTGGCTGTCGAACAGCACTTGCAGGCCGGCCTGGTCGGCGAATGCCAGCACGGCACTGCCCAGGGGTTGCGCGGGGATATCCAGCATCAGCACCGCAGGTTGCGCCGCATTCGCCTGAGACTGAGCAGCGAATACTGGAGCCACTGCGGCGAACAGGCCCAAGTGGATGGCCAGGGCTAACCGGCTTGCGGTGATACGCCCCTTGTTGAGTGCTGACATTTCTGTGGTTCCCTGCGTTGAGCGCTTTCTTGTTTATGCGAATGCTTCTCACCTAGCAAGACGTGCGACGCGCAGGAAGTCAGTAAGGTTTTTTGAAAGTTTTTCAGGAAGGGGGATTTCAGGCGGTGGGAGCAGGCCCCCACCGGGTCATCAATAGATCAGGCTGAGGCCTGCCAGGTCCAAGCGTTGCACTTGCAGTTCCTGGGTGAGCGTGTCGAGAGCGGTGTCGAGCATGTCGAGGCGGAACACACCGCTGACTTCACGATCGCCCAATGCCGAGTCGATCAACACCACGCGCCCGGGGCGGTAGCGGTTGAGCTGTTCGATGACGTTGGCCAACGGCTGGCGATCAAAGATCAACACACCGCGTCGCCAACTGGTGGCGCGCGCTACGTCGAGCTGGTCCAAAGGGACGATGCCTTCCTGAGTGCTGTAGCGTACGGCCTGGCCTTCTTTGACCACTCTGTCGGCCGGACCTTTTTTCGGGACAGCTTGCAGCGTGACCTCGACACTGTGCTCCAACACGCCGGTCCACGCCTGGCTATCGCCCTCGCGCTCCACCACAAACCGCGTGCCCAGCGCCCGGGTTTGTCCCCCGGCGCTCTGCACCACGAACGGTCGGGTTTCTTCGCCCACCCTCGGTGCCACATCAAAGATCGCCGAGCCTTGCAGCAGGCTGATTCGGCGTTGCACACCGTCGTAATCCAGGCGAATGGCACTGCCGGAATCCAGCTCGACCTTGCTGCCATCGGCCAGGTGCACGGTGCGCACTTCGCCTTTTTCGGTGATGTAGTCGGCCTGCATGCGCAGCAACAGGTCCGGCCCACGCCCCCAGCCGACACCGGCTACCACCACGACCAGCGCAACGGCAGCCGCACGTTGCCATGGCCGGCGCCGCCTGGTCCCGCGCACAGGCTGCGTCGCCGCCGACGGGCGCTGGCGGTTCACCGGCGGCTCCTTGTACACCTCGCCCAGTGCCGCCCAGGTCTGTTCGGCAAAGCGCAATGCCGCTTCGTGGCGGCTGTCGCAGGCGATCCAATGCCGCAACTCGGCCTGCTCCTGTTCGGTCAGGGCACCGGCGTGCAGGCGCACCGCCCACTCGGCGGCCTCCTCGGTAATGCTGTGCTGTTGCGGACCCTGGCTATTCACGTGTGAATCTCGAATTTTTCGTTATATAACGCTGTGACGAGTGAACGGGCGTTTTTCGGTAATTCATTCGTCGGATGGCGCCCTCTCGCCTTCCTGCAAGCGCTGCATCACGTAGGCCAACGCTTTGGCCAGATGCTTTTGTACTGAGCTGTCAGAGATGTCCAGGTGCCGGGCGACCTGGGCGTGGGTCATGCCTTCGATGCGGTTGAGACGGAAAATCTGCTGGGTGCGTTCCGGCAATTCCGCCAGTGCCTGCTTCAATGCCTGTCGCTGTTGCTGCGCCATTGCCTGAGCCTCCAACCCGGCCACGTCATCTTCAATCTCGGCCAGCGCCTCATGGGGCACGGAGTCTGTCTTGCGCCGCGCTTCCTGGCGAATATGGTCGATCAGCAGATTGCTCGCCGTTCGATAGAGATAGCCCTGGGAGTTGTCGATGCGCTCGCCGGCCGGCTTTTCCGCCAGGCGCAGGAAGCTCTCCTGCACCAGGTCTGCGGCCAATTGCGGGTCCCGTACCTTGCGCGCCAGATACCCGCGCAGGGTATCGGCATGCTTGAGAAACAGGCCTTTGAGATCCACGTCCGACAAACCGACTCCCTGGAATGTTAAGGAAACAGGCGGGCATCTTAAGCGTTGTCGAGAATGATTTTCAATTGATATCTAATCTGATCCGGCGGTATGAAAGGCCTGATTAACAGTTCGGTAATCGAACACATCCGCTGCGATCAATTGACCAAATTAACCAACCAGTACATTTTATCCCCACAACGAACAATAACTGTGGAGAGACGCCCCATGCCGCCTATCGTGCTGGTGCTCAACGGCCCCAACCTCAACCTGCTCGGCACTCGCGAGCCCGCCACCTACGGCCATGAAACCCTGGCTGATGTTGCTGCTTTGTGCGGCCGAAGCGCTGAACAGTTGGGCCTGAAAATCGAATTCCGCCAGACCAACCATGAAGGCGAACTGCTCGACTGGATCCACGGCGCCCGCGCCCGCTGCGCCGGTATCGTGATCAACCCGGCGGCCTGGACCCACACCTCGGTGGCGATTCGTGACGCGCTGGTGGCCAGTGAAGTGCCGGTGATCGAAGTGCACCTCTCCAACGTGCACGCCCGTGAAGCATTCCGTCATCACTCCTTTGTCTCGCCCATCGCCAAGGCCGTGCTCGCGGGTTTCGGCAGCCATGGCTACCACCTGGCACTGGAACACTTCAGCCAGTTGCTCAAAGGGTCGGCCCGATGAAACCGCGCATTCTCGCCGGCCTGATCGGCGCCGGTATCCAGGCCTCTCGTACGCCCGCGCTGCATGAACACGAAGGCGATGCCCAAGGCTTGCGCTACCTGTACCGCCTGATCGACCTTGAACCCCGGCACCTGGATATCCACGCCCTGCCCGATCTACTGCGCGCCGCCCAACTCATGGGCTTTACCGGGCTGAACATTACCTACCCGTGCAAGCAGGCGATCCTGCCGTTGCTCGATGAGTTATCCGACGAGGCCCATGGCATCGGCGCGGTCAATACGGTGGTGTTCAAGGACGGCAAACGCATCGGCCATAACACCGACTGCCTGGGATTTGCCGAAGGATTCCGGCGCAACTTGAGTGATGTCGCCCGCCAACACGTGGTGCAGATGGGCGCCGGCGGCGCGGGTGCGGCGGTAGCCCATGCGCTGCTGGCCGAGGGGGTGCAACAGTTGAGTATTTTCGACGTGGACCCCGCGCGCGCCCGCGACCTTGTGGATAACCTCACGCTGCGTTTCGGGCCGGGCCGTGCCCAAGTGGGCAATAACGTGAAAAACGCCGTGGCCGAGGCCGATGGCCTGGTGAACACCACGCCGATGGGCATGGCCAAACTGCCCGGCACACCAGTGCCCGCCGCCTTTTTACGGGCCGAACTGTGGGTGGCTGAAATCGTGTACTTCCCGCTGGAAACCGAACTGCTGCGCGATGCCCGTGCCTTGGGCTGCCGCACCCTGGATGGCGGCAACATGGCGGTGTTTCAGGCAGTGAAGGCGTTTGAGTTGTTCAGTGGGGAAGTGCCGGATGCCGATAGGATGCTGGCGCATTTCCAAAGCATGAATACCTGACTGAGTTGGAATAAAAATCCAAATGTGGGAGGGGGCTTGCCCCCTCCCACATTTTGAATGCATTCCAACCTGAAACTTCAGGCCTGGAGGTAACGCATCACCGAATCACAAATCATGTCCCGATGCCGCTGTTTAACCGCCTCATCCGACAGGTCGATCTGAAAAATCTCACTGAAGGTATGGCGGTTGGACACCCGGTAAAAGCTGAACGAGTTGATCAGCAGGTGCACGTCCAACGGTTCCAGCCCTTCGCGGAACAAGCCCAGCTCGGCGCCACGGCGCAAGGTCTCCCCCAACCCTTCAAGGATCTTGCTGTTCATCGCCTTGATGGTGTCTGTGCGCTTCACGTACTCGGCATTGTGGATATTTTCGATGCTGACAATGCGCACAAAATCCACATTCTGGTCATGGTGATCAAAGGTAAACTCCACCAGCCGCCGGATCGCTTCACGCGGTTCCAGGGCCGTGAGGTTCATGCGCGTTTCGGTGTTGCGGATGTCGCCGTAGAGTTTCTCCAGCACCTCGACGTACAACTGCTCCTTGCTGCCGAAGTAGTAGTAGATCATGCGCTTGGAGGTGTGGATGCGTTCGGCGATCGCGTCCACGCGAGCGCCGGAAAGGCCCTGCTGGACAAACTCGACGATGGCTTCCTGGAGTATGTTTTCGCGGGTCTTTTCCGGATTGTTCTTACGACTCTTGCGAGGTGCCTCGGTGGTCATGGTGCGCTCACGGCCAGTGTTATGCAGGCCGTGATTATGGGCCGCGACGCTCCCCGAAAGAAAGCACCGCAACCGTCGTTATAAACGTGCCTGGCGCACCGCACCGCTGCGCGATTTGGCCATGGCGGCCAGGCGCACCGCCACGTTGGCCGCGCCGTAGCCGGCATAACCGTTCTTGCGCTGGATGATCTCGAAGAAAAACCGCCCTTCGAAGGGTTCGGTGTACACGTGAAACAGCTCACCGCCTTGGGCGTCACGGTCGTACAGCACGTTGTAGTACGCCAGCTCACTGAGGAATTCATCGTCGAAATCGAAACGCGCCGCCAGGTCGTCGTAATAGTTGAGCGGGATATCCAGCAGCGGCACCCCGGCCTCCTTGGCGCGGCGCACTTCGGCGAAGATGTCCGCGCAGTCGAACGCAATGTGGTGCACGCCCGAGCCGCGATAGCTCGACAGCGCGTGGGAAATCGCGGTATTGCGGTTCTCGGAGATGTTCAGCGGCAGGCGGATCGAGCTGCAACGGCTGCGCAGCGCGCGGCTTTTCACCAGGCCGTAAGGGTCGGGCAGCACCACTTCGTCATCGGCTTCGAAATCCAGCAGGCTCTTGTAGAACAGCACCCAACTGTCGAGGCTATCGGCCGGCAAGGCCATGGCCATGTGGTCGATGCGCAGCAACCCGCCGCTGGATGACGCGGCGGGCTGCAGGTTGAAGTCGGTGTCGTAGAGCCCGCCTTCGCTCTGATCCACCAGGTAAATCAGGCTGCCATCCGGCGCACGCACCGCCGCCAGCTCCAGCTCATTCGGCCCGACCAGGCCGCGATACGGCTGGCCTTTGTACGCCACCGCCCGCTCCAGAGCCTTGGCGCTGTCCTTGACCCGAATCGCGGTGGCACACAGCGACGGCCCATGGGCTTCGAAAAAGTTGTGGGCAAACGAATAGGGTTCGCAGTTGAGGATCAGGTTGATATCGCCCTGGCGCAACAGGCTTACGCTCTTGGAGCGATGCTGCCCGGCCTTGACGAACCCCAGGCGTTCCAACCAGTGGGTCAGCTTGGCGCCAAGGCTCTCGTCCACGGCGAATTCGAGGAACTCGATGCCGTCGTATTCGCTGGCCGGCGGGGTATCAAACAGAATCTCCACCGGTTGCGCCGGTGCTTGCTGTTTCAGGCGTTCGCGGGTTTTCTCTTCCAGGTACAGCAAGGAGCGCAGGCCATCCGCCGCGTTCGCACGGGTGGGCGCGGCGCGGAAGCCGTCGTTGAAAATTTCCAGGGACAGCGGCCCGGTGTAGCCGCTCTTGATGATCGGCCCGAGGAACCCAGCCAGGTCGAATTCGCCTTGGCCGGGGAAGCAGCGGAAGTGCCGACTCCACTCCAGCACGTCCATGGCCAGGATCGGCGCGTCGGCCATTTGTACGAAGAAGATCTTGTCGCCGGGGATCTCGGCGATGGCGCTCGGGTCGCCCTTGAGGGACAGGGTATGAAAGCTGTCGAGCAATACACCAAGGCTCGGGTGATCGACCTGACGCACCAGGTCCCACACCTGTTGCCAGTTATTTACATGCTTGCCCCAGGCCAGCGCTTCATAACCGATGCGCAAGCCACGGCGGCCGGCATGTTCGGCGAGCAGGCCAAGGTCATCGAGCAAAATGCGCTCGTCGCCCACGCAATCGGCCGAGGCATTGCTGCACACAAGCACCAGGTCGGTGCCCAGTTCCTGCATCAAGTCGAATTTGCGTTCGGCACGTTCCAGGTTGCGGGCCAGGCGGTCACGGCGGCAGCCTTCAAAGTCGCGAAACGGCTGGAACAAGGTGATGGCAATGCCCAGGTCGGCACACATTTGCCTAACTTCGCGGGGGCTGCCGTCGTAATACAACAGGTCGTTTTCGAAGATTTCTACACCGTCGAACCCGGCGGCCGCGATGGCGTCGAGTTTCTCCGGCAGGGTTCCGCTCAAGGAAACGGTGGCAATAGAGCGTTGCATGGGCGACTCCCGGCATTTAAGGCGCGTCTTATTTACGGCAAATTATTGGCCGCTAAACTGTTCACAGCAATTAAAATGTACGAACCGGTTAGTTTTTGGTGCGATTATCGAACACAAAGCCGTTTTGGCGAATTGACGATTTTTTAGCCACTGCGCACCATCGATTCAGTAACAAGACCCAGAACACACCATAAAAATTTCAAAAAACGGGTACGACCTCATGCCTCTGCAAAACTCCGTCCTGGCCGACCGCCCGGACACCCCGCACGCCGGCATCGGCGACAAGATCCGCGGCGCCCTGGCCGTGGGTAAAACGCGCTGGGGCATGTTGGCCCTGGTGTTCTTCGCCACCACCCTCAACTACATCGACCGCGCCGCATTGGGCGTGATGCAGCCTATCCTCGCCAAGGAGATGAGCTGGACGGCGATGGACTACGCCAACATCAACTTCTGGTTCCAGGTCGGCTACGCCATCGGCTTTGTGCTGCAGGGGCGCTTGATCGACCGGGTCGGCGTGAAACGCGTGTTTTTCTGCGCGGTCCTGTTGTGGAGCCTGGCCACCGGCGCCCACGGCCTGGCCACCTCGGCGGTGGGCTTCATGGTCTGTCGTTTCATTCTCGGGCTGACCGAAGCCGCCAACTACCCGGCCTGCGTCAAGACCACACGCCTGTGGTTCCCGGCCGGCGAACGGGCAGTGGCCACCGGTATCTTCAACGCCGGCACCAACGTTGGCGCGATGATGACGCCGATGCTGCTGCCGTTGATCCTGCACGTGTGGGGCTGGCAGGCGGCGTTCCTGTGCATGTCGGCACTCGGCGGGATCTGGCTGCTGTTCTGGGGCTTGAAATACTTCAACCCGGAAGACCATCCCACCGTTAAACAGTCCGAACTGGACTACGTGCAGCAGGAAGTCGAACCAGAACAACCCCGCGTGCCCTTCAGCCGCATCCTGCGCATGCGTGGTACCTGGGCCTTCGCCCTCGCCTACTCGCTGACCGCGCCGGTGTTCTGGTTCTACCTGTATTGGCTGCCGCCGTTCCTGAACCAGCAATACAACCTGGGCATCAACGTGACCCAGATGGGTATCCCGCTGATCATCATCTACCTGACCGCCGACTTCGGCAGCGTGGGGGGTGGGATCCTGTCGTCGTTCCTGATCGGCCGTGGCATGAACTCGATCAAGGCGCGGCTGCTGTCGATGCTGCTGTTTGCCTGCTGCATCGTCGGCGTGATCATGGCGGCCGGCTCCAGCCAGCTGTGGGTCGCGGTGTTTGCCATCTCCCTGGCAATTGGCGCGCATCAAGCCTGGACCGCCAACATCTGGAGCCTGGTGATGGACTACACGCCCAAGCACATGATGAGCACAGTGTTCGGTTTTGGTGGCATGTGCGCGGCCATCGGCGGCATGTTCATGACCCAGATCGTCGGCCACATCCTCACGGTCACGAACAACAACTACACCGTGTTGTTCACCCTGATCCCAGCGATGTACTTCATTGCGCTGACCTGGATGTACTTCATGGCACCGCGCAAGATCCCTACCGTAGACGTTTGATCTATCGTCTCAGCTACCGGCGCCGCTGCTGCCAGGCAGCGGCCAGCCCGCTCATGCAGATCACCCCGATACCGACCACCGTGGTCAGGTCCGGGGTGTGGTTGAACACCAGCCAGCCCAACAACCCCGCGAACACGATCTGACAATAGCCGAACGGCGCCAGCAAGGCCGGTGCCGCGAAGCGGAACGCCTGGGTCAGCATCAAGTGCGCGGTCATCCCGCAGGTGCCCAGGGCCAGCATCAACACCCCATGCCACAGCGTCGGCACCTGCCAGAAGAACGGCACCATCGCACTCATCACCAGGGTATTGCACAGGCCGGCGAAGAAGTTGCTGGTGGTGGGGGTGTCGTATTGGCTGAGGATGCGCGTGAGCAGTTGGTAGAAGCAGAAGAACAGCGCTGAACAAAGTGGCAGCAAGACCGCCGGGGTGAACAGTTCGCCACCGGGGTGGATGATGATCAGCACCCCTACAAACCCGCAGATCACCGCCAGCCACTGGCCACGCGTCACATGCTCGCCGAGCAGCGGCACCGAGAGCGCCGTCACCAGGATCGGTGCGAGGAAGTTCACCGCCGTGGCTTCCGCCAGGGGGATGAAGTGCAGCGCCGAGGTGAAAAACAGGCTGGTGCCCAACAGGCATAACGCCCGCACCACCTGCATCCCCGGCCGTTTGCTGCGCAGCACGCGCAAACCCGATTGCGGCAGGAAAATACCGGCCATCAACAAGGTGTGCACCAGGTAACGCGCCCACACCACCATCACGATCGGGTAAAACCCGGCCAGGTATTTGGACAAGGCGTCATGGCTGGAGAACAGGAACGTCGCCAGTACAATCAGCAAAATGCCTTTGAAGGGGTGATTGACGCCGGAAAGGGGGGTGCTGACAGTCATGGAATTCTCTTGCGTGGCGAGCTGAACGCGTGGCACTCAACCCGGTAATCTAGCAGCCGGGCCTGCGTCTGCCCCTAGAGCATAACCAAACACCGTGCGAACAGCGCACTAAATCACCGGATTCGAGTCCAACGCTGCACGTTGACTGCCGTGTTGCACACTTTTTAATCAAGGCCTTGCCGCTATGAAAAAAATCCTCTTTGTTCTGTCTGCCCTTGCCCTGCTCACCGCATGCAACCAGCAAGAGGCGCCAGCCCCCAAGCCGGCCCCGGCGTCCGTACAAGCCACACTGGTGCCGGCAACGCCGCCCACCGACAAATGGGTCGGCAAGTGGATCGGCGTCGAAGGCCTCTACCTCACCATCGCCAAGGACGACAGTATCGGCCGTGGTCACTACATCCTGACCATGAAGTACGGCCTTGATGACGACGACTCGGGCACCTTCAAAGGTGAAGCCAACGAAGACGGCATCGCCTTTACCCGTCCGGACGGCCCGCAGCAACTGAGCGCCGGCGACGGCGAAGCCACCGGTTTGAAATGGTTGGCGGATAAAAAGGATTGCTTGATCGTCGATACCGGCGAAGGGTATTGCCGCTAATAACGGCCATACTCAACCCACATCCCTGTAGGACCGTTCATCAAAGAGGATTGCCCCATGCTATGGAAAAAAGGCCGACGCAGCGACAACGTGGTCGACGCCCGCGATGACAGCGGCGGCGGTGGGGGCGGTATGCGCTTTGGGGGCGGCAAGGGCCTGAGCCTCACGGCGATCGTGCTGATCGTCGGCATCGGCTGGCTGACCGGCCAGGACCCGATGCAGATCCTCGGCCAGTTGACCGGCCAGCTGGAACAGGCACCGTCAGTGAGCACGCAGACGCGCCAGGCGCCGCCGGCCAACGATGAGCAGGCGGATTTTGTCCGTGCCGTCCTGGGCGACACCGAAGACACCTGGGGCCAGGTGTTCCAGGAAAACGGCTTGGCCTACAAGAACCCGAAACTGATCCTGTTCCGTGGCCGGGTCAATTCCGCCTGCGGGGGTGCCACCTCCGCCAGCGGCCCGTTCTATTGCCCGGCTGACCAGCAGGTATACCTGGACCTTGATTTCTTCCGGGAAATGTCGCAACGCTTCCAGGCCGCCGGTGATTTCGCCCAGGCCTACGTAATCGCCCACGAAGTCGGGCACCACGTGCAGACCTTGCTGGGCATCTCGTCGAAGATCCAGGCGGCGCGCCAGCAAGGCCGGCAGATGCAAGGCGATGGCGGCCTGCTGGTGCGTCAGGAACTGCAGGCCGACTGCTTCGCCGGGGTGTGGGCCAACCGTGCGCAAAAGCGTCTCAACTGGCTGGAGCCCGGTGACATTGAAGAAGCACTGAACGCGGCCAACGCCATTGGCGATGACCGTCTGCAGCAACAGGGTCAGGGGCGCGTTGTGCCGGACTCGTTTACCCACGGCACCTCGGCACAGCGGGTTCGCTGGTTCAAGACCGGCTTCGCCCAGGGCCAGATCACTCAATGCGACACGTTTACCGCCAAGAGTCTTTAAATGAATAAACGATTGGGATGGCTGCTGGGCTTGTTAGTTACGTGTTCTACCTGGGCCGCCGAGCACGGCGTCAAGGACGTCAGCCCTGATCGTTTCCACCTGGAGGCCGGCGATCTCAGCCTGGGCTTGAGCCAGGACTGGCGCCAGCCGCTGCCCCAGGTCACCCGCGCGCTGATCATCGTGCACGGCCGCCTGCGCAATGCGCAGACCTACCTGCACAGCGCTGAAGACGCCGCCGAGCACGCCGGCCAGGCCACCAACACGCTGGTGATTGCACCGCAGTTTCTGAATGAGTCCGACGTCAAGCGCAACCATCTGGAAAACCAGGTGTTGCGCTGGAACGGCAATGACTGGATGGCCGGCGAGCCTTCCACCGGTCCGGGGCCAATCAGCTCCTACGGCGCCCTCGACCAGATCATCAAACACCTGGGCAACCGCAAGCTGTTCCCAGCGCTGAAAGAAATCGTGGTCGCCGGCCACTCCGGCGGCGGCCAGGTGGTGCAGCGCTTCGCCCTCACCGGCCACGACCACCCAATGCTGCAAACCGAAGGCATCAGCCTGCGTTACGTGGTGGCCAACCCCTCGTCCTACGCCTACTTCACCCCACAACGCCCGGTGAAGTTCGACATCGCCAGTTGCCCCGGCTTCAACGACTGGAAGTACGGCCTGCACAACCTCCCCGACTACGCCAAGGGCCAGAGTGCCCAACAGCTTGAGCAGGCTTACGTGTCACGCAACATCACCTACCTGCTGGGCCAGCAGGACACCGACCCGAACCACCCGGCGCTGGACAAAAGCTGCGCCGCCGAAACCCAGGGCGCGTACCGCCTGATTCGGGGGCGCAACTATTTTGACTACCTCAAGCAGCGGCATCCGCAGTTGAGCCATCAACTGGTGGAAGTGCCGGGGGTGGGGCATAACGGGGATGGGATGTTTACGTCGCCCGAGGGCCAGAAAGTACTGTTCACGCCATAACCTGTGGGAGGGGGGCTTGCCCCCTCCCACAGTTGATCTCTATTGCCTGGGCTGGATCATCTGGTGCAGCACCGCGCAGTCCGATGCATGCCAATCCGCCAACTCCGGCCACGGGTTCTCCGGCAGATTCACCAACACCGTCCGCGTCCCCGCCGCCCGGCCACAATCCAGGTCGAAACGGTAATCTCCGACCATCACCATCTCGCTGGGCGCAACGTCCCAAGCGGCTGCGAGTTTCAGCAAACCATCCGGATCAGGCTTGGGTTGCGCATCATCCCGCCCCAGCACGTCCTCGACGGCAAAGCAGTCCGCCAGGCCAATCGCCTCCAGGGTGATATGCGCCAACTCCCGCGCATTGCGCGTCAGGATGCCCAGGCGATAGCCACGCCCGGCCAGTTCGCGCACCAGGTCCACCGCACCGTCGGCAGCCACTGAACCCAACGCCAGCTCGCGCTCATGCTCCAGCAGCCAGGCATGCTTGGCCGCCCCAACCTGCGCCGGCAACGCTGCCAGGTGCGTGAGGATGTCGTCTTCGGGCGGGATTTCCAACGCTACGCGAATGGCCGCGAAATCATGCACCGCCACCGTGAGCGTGCCGTCCATGTCGAACACCCAATGTCTAACGTCCGCCAGGCTCATGCCCAATCCTTGCGATGGCGAATCAGGCCTTCCTGGGTCACCGAGGCCACCAACTGCCCGGCGCGGTTGTACACGCTGCCCCGGGAGAACCCGCGGGAATTGCCGGCCCACGGGCTGTCCATGGCGTAGAGCAACCAGTCATCGGCACGCAGGTCGGCGTGGAACCACAGCGCGTGGTCGAGGCTGGCGACCTGCATATCTTTCTGCCATACGGTTTTGCCATGGGGCAGCAGCGAGGTGGTCAGCAGGCCAAAGTCCGAGGCGTAGGCCAGCAGGTATTTGTGCAGCGCCGGCGCGTCGGCCAGGGCGCCGTCAGCACGGAACCACACGTACTTGACCGGGTCGGACGGCTGCGGGTTGAACGGGTCTTTTTCGGTGACCGGGCGCACTTCGATCGGCTTGGGGCACAGCAGCTTGTCACGCATGTGCTCGGGGATCAGGTGCGCACGCTGCTGGGTCAGTTCCAGTTCCGAGGGCAGGTTTTCCGGGCCGACCACCACCGGCATGGTGGTCTGGTGGTCGAAGCCTTGCTCGTCGTACTGGAACGAGGTGGTGCAAGTGAAGATCGGGTGGCCTTTCTGGATAGCGGTCACGCGGCGCGTGCTGAAACTGCCGCCGTCGCGAACGCGATCCACCGAATACACCACCGGCAATTTCGCATCACCGGGGCGCAGGAAATAACCGTGCAGCGAATGCACATGCCGCGCTTCTTCTACCGTCTGGCTGGCGGCCGACAGCGATTGGCCGAGCACCTGGCCACCGAACAGTTGGCGAAAACCCAGGTCCTGACTGCGGCCGCGAAAGAGGTTTTCCTCGATCGGCTCCAGGGTCAGCAGGTCCACCAGATCTTCCAATACTTGGCTCATTGAGCAACTCCTAAAATCTATCGGGCATTCCGGGCTGCCTATCCGTGCAGCGTGTCCAACCATTGGGCGCGGGTGATGCGGTACAAAACATGATGGCGCAGCGGGTCATCGGCTGCGACCTTGGGGTGTTCAAAATCTGCCTGGGGATCGTAATGCATACCGATGGCCTGCATGACTTTTTGTGATGGCAGATTGGCTTCCGTGGTGAATGAAACAATCTCGTCCAAGTTCAGACGATCAAAACCACAGCGCAATGCGGTCCAGGCGGCCTCGCTGGCATAGCCCAGGCCCCAGTGTTCGCGGGCCAGACGCCAGCCGATTTCTACCGCCGGGGTAAAGTCGGCATCGAAGCTGACATTCAGCAACCCGGTGAGGCCGATGAATTCCCCGGTGTCCTTGCGTTGCAAGGCCCACAGGCCAAAGCCGTATTCGGCGAAGTGGCCGCGAATCCGCCCGATCAACGCGGCGCTTTCCAGGTGGCTCAGTGTGGCCGGGAAATAACGCATCACCTGCGGGTCGGCGCACATGCGCGCAAAGTCCGGCAAGTCGCTGTCGCGCCATTGGCGCAATACCAAGCGTGCGCTTTCCAATTCGAGTATCGGCTCCATGGGTCCCCTCCCTTGCCATGTGCGTGAGTGTACAACGCGGGTAAGATGCGCCGCAGGTTCCCGTCAGAAAATCCCATGCCTTTGCCATTGATCTACCACGATGACTACAGCCCCGAGTTCCCGGCGGACCACCGGTTCCCCATGGACAAGTTCCGCCTGCTGCGCGACCACCTGGTGTCCACTGGACTGACTGAGGACAGCCAACTGCTGCGCCCGCAGCTGTGCCCGCCGGAAATTCTGGCCCTGGCCCATGACGCGGGGTATATCGAACGCTACATGGGCGGCGAGTTGTCCCGCGAAGACCAGCGCCGCCTCGGCCTGCCCTGGAACGAAGCCCTGGCCCGGCGCACCGTGCGCGCGGTCGGCGGTTCCATCCTGGCAGCGGAGCAAGCATTGGAACACGGCCTGGCCTGCCACCTGGCCGGCGGCACCCACCACGCTCACTACGATTACCCGGCGGGCTTTTGCATCTTCAACGACCTGGCGGTGATCAGCCATTACCTGCTGGCCAGCGGCCGGGTCAACCGCGTGCTGATCTTTGATTGCGACGTGCACCAGGGCGATGGCACAGCACGCATCCTCCACGACACGCCGGACGCCATCACTGTATCGCTGCACTGCGAAAAGAACTTCCCCGCCCGCAAGGCCCAGAGTGACTGGGACATCCCGCTGCCGATGGGCATGGGCGACGCCGACTACCTCAAGGTGGTGGACGATGCCCTCAGCTACCTGCTGCCGCTCTACCAGCCCGACCTGGTGCTGTACGACGCCGGCGTCGATGTGCACAAGGACGACGCCCTGGGTTACCTCAAGCTGACCGACCAAGGCGTCGCCGCCCGCGATGAAAGCGTGATGCGCCATTGCCTGGGCCGCGACATCCCGGTGATGGGCGTGATCGGCGGCGGCTACAGCAAAGACCGCCCCGCCCTGGCCCGCCGACACGGCATCCTGCACCACAGTGCGCAGCGGGTGTGGACGTCATCAGGTTGTCACTGAACTGTGAGCGTTACCCACAATGCCTGTGGAACCACCTGTGGATAACTTGAGCGTAAGGCGCTGAAAGCCAGAACCAGTATAGCCCGTAGGAAGCTGTACGTTTTTTAACCAGAATCCTTTCCACAACCGTGAAACGTTGTGGAACATGGCATTTATGGCCGTTTTGCAACAAAACTGCCGCACCCCGCCATCAACCTGAGGGCCTCTTCCGCTTTCAGAGTACCCAGCGATGGCAACCTACAAGATCGGCAGCAGCTCGACGCCCGGCAATGACGACGCCCTGAAGAAAGTCGCCGCCACCTTCGACGCGGCAATGTCCCGCGCCCTGTCCGGCTTCAAGGACGCCGCCCACCCCGGCAATTTCAAGGTGCTGGCGGTGACCGACAACCCTGCCCTCGCCTCCAGCAAGGCCGACGGCTACCGCATCGCCCAGGCCGGTGACACCGCACCGGGCCTGGATACCTACAAAGCCATCGGCCCGGCCGATGAAGTGGGGCCAGGGATGATTCGCTACGAAACCCTGTCGGGCGACAAGGTGGTCGTCAGCAAGGAAACCAACCTCGACCTGTACGAAAAAGTGAAGTCCGATGGCGAGACCTGGGGCCTGATCAACGACAGCAAGAACGCAGGTTATCGTCTGGCCGGGGCCGATGAAGCCGGCAGCGTGAGCCTGGTGGGCACGCCGGAAGAACTCGGCCACGGGCTGATCCGCTACGAAACCGCGTCCGGTGACAAGATCATCGTGTCCCAGGCTATCAGTCCCGACCTGTACGCCTCGGTGGTCAAGGAATCCAACGGCATTTTTGGCGTCGGCGGCGCCGTGGACACCAATTGGATCGACAACTCCAAATACGCCAGCGCCAAGGACTGGGACAAGATTGTCGGCAACACCAGCGGCACGCCGACTCAGGCAGAACGCGACCTCGACCGCCCGCGCGCCGCCTCGAAAATGCTTAGCGACAACTGGGACAAATGGGGCCTGCACGATCGCCCCATCGACTTCTCCAACCCGCCCGCCGACCTGCCGCCCGAAGCCCAGGCCTGCCTCAAATACCTGGCCGGCAGCCCGAGCCTGATGAACGCCCTGGACAGCGGTGGCCTGGGCAAAAGCGATGGGGTGATTACCCACGCGGATGTGGATAAATTCATCAGCCAATCGAACAAGGATCTGTCGGCCGCTTCGAAGTCTTACAGTACCTTCCTCAGCAAGAACCCGGATGCCACGAGCCTGGCCAAGGAAAACGCCAAGTCCGCCGCCATCGTCATGGCCAACATTTCCCTGGTGAGCAGCGCCGGCCCGGAGATGCAGGGCCCCAACCAGCGCGCCAACAACGGCAGTCTGAACACCGCCAACCTCAAGGCGATCAAGGATGACTCAGGCCTGAGCCCCGAGCTGACCGGTGCCGCGGGCTATTGGTCCACCCCCGGCATGCTGCGCACCCTCGACATGGCCGGCGACCTGCCCGCCACCGCGAAGGCTGACGGCATCACCCAACAGAAAAACATCGGCGCCTGGCTGGAAAACCAGGCGCCCAAGGACGACCACGGCGTGTTGATGATGCTCAGCAACGCCTCGGTGCGCAGCTCGGTGGCCGACGTCGACACCTCCAAGCTGACCAAGGACGTGCTCGAACACCCGGAGAACTACGACGGCAAAACCAAAGCCGCGGTGATGATGGAAATCAGCGACGCCCGCGCCCGCATGGCCGCCAGTGACAAAGTGGGCGACGGCGACCTGTACGCCGGGATCACCGCCGATACCCAATACCACCTCAACCCGACCAAATCCAAGGTCACCGACCAGCTCGACGCCGCCGTCGCCAAGCTTTCCAGTGACCCGGACGTGAAGACCTTCCTCTCGCAGAACCAGGCCTCCGGCATGCGCGATATCGTCAACAGTGACCCGGCGATCAAGCACGAACTGCAGGCCTACCAGGACGGCCAGATCAACAGCGGCAATGTGCTCAACACCGCCCTGGCCACCAAAGGGGCTGATGGCAAACCGCTGTCGTTGATCGACGCTCTGAGCCTGGCCGGCACCGACGCCACCCTCACCGACCTGGCCCTGGGTGGCGACGGCCATGTGGACCTCAGCGTCATTGCCGAAAAATCCGGCAAGTCCGGGGACATCGAGCAATTCTTCAAAGACCACATCCTCAACGGCAAAGACCTGCAAGACGCCCTCGCCCAGCCGAACGCCGACCCGATGACCGCCATCGGCCAATACGCGGCCAAGGCGGAGTTGCTCAAGGAGTTCCTCGGCGACAAGGTCTCGGCCCAGGATTCGTCGACGGTGCAGCAATACGTCAACCAGGCGGTGTCCGACTCCCTGGTCAACGGCGCCAACGACGACGTGCTCAAAGGCGCGTTCGGCGATGCCAATGGCAATTTTGACGAGGCCAAGACCACGGCCATCATCGACAAAGCCATGGCCGACGACCCGGACCTGTTCAAGGATGCCAGCAGTGTGCAGATCAAGCCGCAGGACGTGATCTCGTTGATCCGCTCAATGTGGGACGTGAACCGCCAGGGCCAGAAGATCAGCGACGTGCTGCCCAAGGCCGTCGATGGGCTGAAGCTCAACGCCAGTGACGCCTATAAACAGGGCCTGCTGCATATCGGCAGTGCGCTGCTGGCCGGCGGCGTACTGGCGGCGCGCTCGGCCACCGGCGGCAACAGCCCGGCGGACAACGCCGGGCGCGTGGCGGCGGGCATGCAGTTCGCCGGGCTGATCACCGAAGGCGGCACCAAGTACGCCAAGGAGGCCGGCTACGGCATGACCTGGAAACCCACGCCGATTGACCCGAACAAACCCCAGGGCATCGGCGACTTCCCCACCGGCAAAATGGTGCAGAACACCGACGGCCTCAACCGCCTGGGCAACCTGGGCAAGATCGTCGGCGGCACCGGCAGCTTCATCGGCGGCGTGTTCGGCCTGATCAGCGGGGTCAACAGCGCGTTTGCCGGCGACAACGTCAACGCCGGTTTCTCCCTCACCAGCGGCGCCCTGGGCACCGGCGCGGCGGTGGCCTCGATTATTGAAGGCGGCGCCGGCCTGTTCGGCGTGGCGGATGCGGCGGCGATTGCCGGCACCTTCGCCGGTGTACTCGGCTGGGCTGCGGCAGGCGTGGGCATCGTGACGTCGTTTGTGTTCCCGATCATCGAGGTGGTGAAGCGGGAAAAACAACAGGACGCGTTCTTTGGCAACCTGGTGCCGACCCTGGATAAATATGGCCTCACTGGCGGCCCGATCACCGACGCCGACCGCAAGGATGAGTACCCGCCTTACGCCAATACCGGTTTTGCCTGACCCATATGAGCCCGCTCGCCACTACAGATTTTCTACCCCCCGTAATGGCGCGGCATTGCTT
Source organism: Pseudomonas sp. FBCC-B1565 (assembly GCF_059133265.1). Lineage (NCBI taxonomy): Bacteria > Pseudomonadati > Pseudomonadota > Gammaproteobacteria > Pseudomonadales > Pseudomonadaceae > Pseudomonas > Pseudomonas sp. FBCC-B1565. The sequence continues at coordinate 839,776 of NZ_CP101438.1, read as the reverse complement.
ACAATGGCCACCCTTTCGTTTTCACCAGGCTTGACGATGTCCGCTACTGCTCCTTCCCACGTTGCCATCATCGGCGGCGGCCCTACCGGGCTGATGGCCGCCGAAGTCCTGAGCCAGGCAGGCGTGCGGGTGGACCTGTACGACGGCATGCCGTCCGTGGGGCGCAAGTTCCTGCTGGCCGGCGTGGGTGGCATGAACATCACCCATTCCGAAGCGTACCCGGCGTTTCTTTCGCGCTATGCCGAACGTGCGCCGCACATGGCGCCACTGCTGCGTGGTTTTGGTGCCGAGGCGTTGTGCGAGTGGATTCATGGCTTGGGCATCGAGACCTTTGTCGGCACCTCAGGCCGGGTGTTTCCTACGGATATGAAAGCCGCACCGCTTTTACGTGCCTGGCTCAAGCGCCTGCGCGATCAGGGCGTGGTTATCCACACCCGGCATCGTTGGCTGGGCTGGAATGCCGAGGGCGGCTTACTTATCCACAACCCCGAAGGCGAAAAAACTGTCCACAGCGACGCCGTGCTGCTGGCCCTTGGCGGCGGCAGTTGGTCGCGCCTGGGCTCCGACGGTGCATGGCTCAAGTTGCTGGAGGATCGCGGCGTGCCTTGCACCGCGTTGCAACCGAGCAACTGCGGTTTCGAGGTGTCGGCCTGGAGCGAATTGATGGTCAGCAAATTCGCCGGCGCACCGTTGAAAAACGTCGCCATCGGGCTGGGGGATGACAAGCCTCGGCTGGGCGAATGTGTGGTCACCGCCACCGGAATCGAAGGCAGCCTGATCTATGCGCTGTCAGCGCCAATCCGCGAAGCGATCAACAGGGACGGCTCGGCCACCGTGCACATCGACCTGCTGCCGAGCAAGCCGCTGGACAAGGTCCAGGCTGCGCTGGCCAAACCCCGTGGCTCACGCTCAATGAGCAAACACCTGCACAGTCAGTTGGGGTTGGATGGGGTGAAGGCAGCGCTGCTGCGGGAGTTGACACCGGCCGACCACTTCAATGATCCGGCGCAGTTGGCGGTGGCGATCAAGGCGCTGCCCTTGACCCTGGTGAAGACCCGGCCGATGGATGAAGCGATCAGCACTGCCGGCGGCGTGCCGTTCGAGGCGCTGGATGAGCGGCTGATGCTCAAGCAGTTGCCAGGCGTGTTTTGTGCGGGGGAGATGCTGGACTGGGAGGCGCCGACCGGCGGGTATTTGCTGACGGGGTGTTTTGCCAGCGGCCGGGCGGCTGGGCGGGGGATGTTGGAGTGGCTTAATCGCTGAGATTTGCGCTGAATTCAAGACCGCCATCGGGGGCAAGCCCCCTCCCACATTTGACTGTATTCACACATCAAAGTGTGGGAGGGGGCTTGCCCCCGATGAGGCCATCAGCAGCGCCAAAAAATCATTTCTTCTTGCGCGGCCCGGTATTGAAAACTGGCACCTTGCGCACCGGCTTGATCGACGGCTCCACCGGCGCCGCTTCGCCGCTGTCCACCCACTTGCCCAGGTTGCGCTTACCGCCACCACCCGACGTTTTAGGTTTCTTCGGCTTTTTCGGCTTCTTCACCACCTGCCCGCTGGCATCGGTGTCCGGCACGCGGTGTTCCGGCTCGAAGTCCGGCTCCATCTTGCGGGTCAAGGTCTGACGCGTGAGCATCTCGATGGCCGACAGCATGTTCACTTCATCGGCACACACCAGGGAAATCGCCTCACCGGTGTTGCCCGCACGCCCGGTACGGCCAATACGGTGGATGTAGTCTTCAGCCACGATCGGCAAATCGAAGTTGACCACCAGCGGCAAGTCTTCGATGTCCAGGCCACGGGCCGCCACGTCGGTGGCCACCAGGATCTGCACGTCACTCGACTTGAAACGGTCCAGCGCACGTTGGCGGGTGGCTTGCGGCTTGTCACCATGGATGCCGTCGGCGTTGATGCCCAGGCCCTGCAACTTATCCACCAGCGCATCCACGCCGTTACGGGTCTTGGCGAACACCAGCACCTGTTTCCAGCGACCTTTGCGCATCAAGTGCACAAACAGCTCCGGCTTGCGCTTCTTGTCCACCGGCACCACCCACTGCTTCACGGTGTTGGCAGCAACGTTGCGCGGGCTGACCTCGATGCTCAGCGGATCGTTGAGCATCTGCCCGGCCAGCAGGCGGATATCATCGGAGAAAGTCGCGGAGAACAGCAAGGTCTGACGCTTTTTCGGCAGCATGCGGTAGATGTTCGCCAGCTCTTCGGAGAAGCCCAGGTCGAGCATGCGGTCGGCTTCGTCGAGCACCAGGGTTTGCAGCTGGTTGAGTTTCAGCGCGTTCTGGCGGAACAGGTCGATCAGGCGGCCCGGCGTGGCGACCAGGATGTCGACGCCCTTGCGCAGCTTCATCATCTGCGGGTTGATGCTCACGCCGCCGTACACCGCATAGGTGGTCAGCGGCAGGTGCTGGGCGTACTCGGCAACACTGGCGTGAACCTGCTCGGCCAGCTCGCGGGTGGGGCACAGAATCAGCGCACGCGCCGAGTTGGCGGCGACTTTCGGCCCTTCCATCGTCAGCAGTTGCAGGAGCGGCAAGGCGAAACCGGCGGTCTTGCCGGTGCCGGTCTGGGCTGCGGCCATCAGGTCGCGACCGGCCAGCACCGCCGGAATGGCTTGCGCCTGCACCGGCGTCGGGGTCTGGTAGCCAAGCGTCTCAAGGGCGCGCAGCAAGGGTTCGATCAGGCCAAGGGTGGCGAAAGTCATGTGTTTACCGTAGGAAAAATTCAGCGCAAGGTCGCAATGCGCCGCAGTTTACCTTATTTCCGGCTTGGGCTTGCGCCACTGGGGCAGGCTGATCAACAGCACCGCGCTGATAATCACCAGCATCGCCAGGGCTTCTTCGACGCCGATGGTCTCACCCACGAACACAATCCCCAGCAATACCGCCACCGCCGGGTTGACGTAGGCATAGCTGGTCGCCGCCGCCGGACGCACGTGCTTGAGCAGGTACATGTAGGCGTTGAAGGCGATGATCGAACCGAATACCGCCAGGTAAGCCAGGGCCAGCCAGCCCTCGATCGGTGGCACCGCGTGCAACCGCTCACCGGTCAGCGCACTGCCCACCAACAGCAGCGCACCGGCAATGATCATTTCCGCCGCGCTGGCCATCGCGCCCGCCGGCAACGGCAAGTGCTTGCTCCACACCGAACCGAACGCCCAGGACGCGGCGGCAAACAGCAACAGCATCGCGCCGGTCGGACTTGATTGCAGGTTGGAGCCCATGTTGAGCATGGCAATGCCGATAATCCCCAGCACCACCCCGGCCCACTCCAGGCGGGTATTACGCGCGCCCCAGAAATAGCCGCACAACAAGGTGAACAACGGCACCGTCGCCACCGCTAACGCCGCTACGCCGGACGCGACACCGGTGTGCTCGGCCACCGTCACCGCGCCATTGCCGAAGGTCAGCAGCAGAACGCCAATCTTCGCCGCCGCCTTCCACTGCACCCAGGTCGGCGCCGGTGCCCCGCGCCAGCGCAGAAAGCCATACATCGCCAAACCGGCCACCAAAAAGCGAATCCCGCCCAGCATCAACGGCGGCCAGTACTCCACGCCAATGCGGATCACCAGGTAGGTGGAGCCCCAAATCACATACAGCGCAAAAAAGGCAGCGATCAACGGTAAGGGAAAGCGACGTGGGCCAGGCATTGGGCAGCTCTAAGGCAGAGAGAAGAGAGGCTTATTCTAAAAAGGCAGGTCGATAAACATAAGTTACAAAACCTGTTTAAAACGCCATTACACTTTCCAAAGCATGGTTGTGAAGGCTATAAACCGTGCTTTCGAAAGCCACGCACAACTGGAGCCTTATCATGGACAAATACGACCGCATGCTCCTCAGCGCACTGCTCGAAGACGGCCGTGCGTCCTACGCGCAACTGGCCCGCACGGTAAACCTCTCCGCCCCTGCCGTGGCCGAGCGCTTGGCCAAGCTGGAGGCCTGTGGCGTGATCACCGGGTATCAGGCCAAGGTGGATTTATCCAAGGTGGGGTTGCCGATCCAGTGCGTGATTGAACTGCGGCTGACCAATCATGGCAGTCAGAAGGTGTACGACGCGCTGGCGGAAATTCCAGAGCTGACAGAATGCCATCGGGTGACCGGCGACCCGTGCGTGATCATGCAGGCGGCGGTGGGGTCGATGCCGGAGTTGGAGAATTTGATCAACCGGATCGCGAAGTTCGGGTTCAGCAAGACCTCGATTATTTTGTCGAGTGCGATAGAGCGGCGGGTGCCGTTGGGGCAGTTGGAGGGGAATGGGAAAAATGGTGGTTGAACCGCAAAGTCGACAATCTGAATGAAGCGGAAAAACAGAAGGGTCCTAGGCAGCGATAGGATTCTGCCTACTGACCATTCAGAAACCTGCCTTCAAAAGCCAAGTTTTCAATGGCCAGCAAGACCTATCTCTTTCATTTGAAGGATGTTTCCGAGAGAATCCTGGAGCCTTGCGTCAGCCGGATCCGGTAGCTAGTCTCGCCCCGTCATCGAAAAAATCGGTGATCGGACGTGCAAGTCCAGCTCGCAAAGGTGCACAAACGCCCTACATCTCAACGTGCGGTTTTAATGACCGACGTTTATCTGTTATGGCGGCTGTGCGCTGGAGACCTTCGGGGTCTGCCGGGTTCTCCTTTGCCCCGGTCTTGCACACCTGCGTACAGCTGCCACCCTCTTTCGCGTGCAAGCGAACGGTGATGGCTTCTTAATTCAGAGGAGTTACACCATGGTCAAAGTAACCCCCGATCCACCCCGTTTCCTCAGCGAAGACGCCCTGCTCAACCGCCGAGCCATCGACTATTACCTAAAAGCCTGCGCCCCGGATGCGCCCGCCTTCACCCTGAACGACAACCTGAGTTTCGAAGACGCCCTCGCCCATGCGGCCGATTTGCTGCATTGCGCGGTGGAGACAGCGCATTCATCGAATGAGGCGATGAAGGCGCAACAGCGGGCCGTGATGCATTTGGTGGAGATGGCGAAGGGGGTGGTGGATCGGGCGTTGGCCTGTGTACAGCCTCGCTAAACACCCCCTCCCACATGTTGAGTTTCACATTCAGAGCTTCAGTGTTCTGGAGAGCGTGGCGGGCTCAGAACCCGCGATGCTTCTTCAAATGCTCATTGATCTTCGCCGCCGGCACTTTCTGCAAGGTGCACAGCAGGTCGTGGGACAGTTCGCGCAAGCCGTGGGTACGGCGCAGTTCCTCGGCCAGGTGCGCCGTGAGGTTGGCCGCCATCTCCGCATCCGCCAGCGCCCGGTGAGCCTGGCCGGTGTGGGGCAGCTGAGCGAAGGCGTTCAACGTGCCGAGCTTGTGATTGGGCGCAGACGGCATCAGGCGACGCGCCAGCAACAGCGAGCAGGCAAATTTCTGTAACCGGGTGCGGCGGATCAAGCCCAATTCGTAATCCCAGAACTTCTGGTCGAACGCAGCGTTATGCGCCATCAGCGGCGTAGTACCGACGAACTCATTGACCTCGTTCATCACCCGCTCCGCCGGCGGCGCGCTGCGCAGCATGGCGTTGCTGATGCCGGTGAGTTGTTCGATAAAACTCGGTACGTGCACGCCGGTTTTCATCAGGCTCTGGTAGCGGTCCACGATCTGGCCACGCTCGAGGATGACCACTGCGATTTCCGTGGCGCGGCAGTGGCTGCTCGGGGTGATGCCGGTGGTTTCAAAGTCGATGACCGCTATACGTTCCAAACCTGTTCCAACTCCATCTGAAGATCTATTTAAGCAACAAAGCGCCTTCGATCGGCACATAACGGCTGGCGGCGCGAATCAGCGAATTGGCCGTCAGCCCCGGCACGCCATAGGCCACGGCTTCAACACCATGCTTGTGGATAACCCGGTCTAGGAGCATGTCGAAGTCCCCGTCGCCGGAGGCCAGCACGATTTCGTCAACGTGGTCGGCGGCGTCCATGATGTCGAGGGTGATGCCCACGTCCCAGTCGCCCTTGGCCGAGCCGTCGCTGCGCTGGATGTAGGGCTTGAGTTTTACCGTGAAGCCGAGGTTGCGCAGGATCTGCTGGAATTGCTGCTGCTTGCTGTCGCCACGGTCGATGGCATAGGCGTACGCCTCGACGATCTGCCCGCGCGCGCTGATGTCAGCCCACAGCGCGGCGTAGTTGAAGTGGCAACCATAGGCCTGGCGGACGGTGTAGTAGAGGTTTTGTACATCGGCGAACACTGCAATTTTCTTCACCGCACTTCCTCATGACAGCCAGGCGCCAGGGCCCGGAAAGGCTGCAAGTATGCCAGTCGCGACGAGGTTGTCGGGAAAAATCAGACCGGGGCGACGCAGCGCCCCGGGCCGAGGTGGGTCAGACGAAGGAATCGTCGTCGCCGAAAGAAGACGAATCGTCGGAATAGTCGCTGTCAGCGAAGCTGTCCGAATTGTTGCTGCCCCAGCTGTCGTTGCCGGCGTACTTCTGGTCATCATTGCCCCAGTTGCCGTTGTCACTGGCAGGCGCTGGCTCCTCACGAATGATTTCTTCCACGACTTGCGGCTGTTGCGAATTGTGGTTGAACAGGCTGCTGATGCCTTCGGCCAGCAATACACCACCGGCCACGCCGGCTGCGGTTTTCATCGCGCCGCCGAGGAAGCCGCTGCCCACCGGAGCGGCTGGAGCAGGCTGTTGATAATTCTGCTGCGGGGCAGGTTGGCTGAACCCAGGGCGCGCCGGTTCGCGCCAGCCGCCACCAGAAGAAGGCGGTGCACTTTGAGCCGGCTGCTGATCACGGGAACCACCGCCGCCAAAGATGCTCGACAGGAAACCGCCGCTGCTCGCCGGAGCAGGCTGCGCGGATTTGGCCCTCTGCAGTTCATCCTGCAATTGCTGGATCTGCTGCGCCTGCTGCTTGTTCTGCGCGTCGAGGCTCTTGAGCGCATGTTCCTGCACCAGGATCGACTGGGTCATGTAGTACCCGGCCGCTGGTTGGCGCGTCATGTGCTCCTTGATCCGCGCTTCGGCCTGGGCGTCGCGGGGGGCTGAGTCCGTTTCGGCTTGTTGCAACCGTGAAAACAGTCCATCGATCAGGGTTTGCTCTTCGCTGTTCATGGCGACCTCGTTAGATTGCCGGTAGAAATCGTGGTGTCGCCTGTGATCAGGCGCCGTGCTAGTTATGGGGGTGTTACGAGTTGTTTCAATAGTCTTTACTCAAGGTTTACGTTTGCTTACCGCCGGTGATGATCGGTTAAAGTGTTGCCCTTGCTTTCAGGCCTGCGATGAACTTGATGAATCCGTTAGACGTGCTGCGCGACTCCTTCCGTTTCACCCAACGCAACCTGGGCGCCATCGTCCAGTTGTGCTTGCCGTTGGTGATTTTCGAAGCCCTGCTGCAACAGGTGCTGAATCACGTGGTAGGCGAGGATGCATTCCCCGGCTACAGCGTGGTGGTGGGGTTGCTGGTGTACCCGCTGTACACCGGGGCGTTGATTCTGTTTCTGGATGCCCGCACCCGTGGCGAGTCGCCGCGCACCAAGGATGTATGGGCCATGGCCCTGACTCTGTGGCCGCGCTTTGCCCTGCTGACAGCCATGAGCACACTGCTGATTCTGCTGGGGCTGTCGCTGTATTTCCTGCCGGGGCTGTGGCTGATGGTGGTGCTGGCCTTTGCCGAGTACCTGCTGGTGCTGCGCGGCATGCCGGCGTTGGAGGCGATGAAGGAAAGTTTCCGCCTGAGCCGTGGGCATTTCTGGCGGATTCTGGTGTGCCTGCTGTGCGTGATGACGCCGCTGTGGCTGCTCAAGGGCGCCAGTGTGGCGGCCTACCCCACGCCCGCGCCGCTGCTGGGCCTGTTTCTGGACAGCGCCCACAGTTTCCTGCAGCTGTTTACCAGCGTGGTGCTGTTCCGTTTATTCATGCTGATCGGTGGCGATGCCGACGCGCGGTGATATGCTCCGTGCCACCTCTGAAACGCTATAAGCCGAGCCGATGACCCGTTTATTGCGCATCACCTTGCTGAGCCTGCTGATCATCGCGGGGCTGTTTGCAGCCATGGTCTACAGCCTGACCTGGCGCCCCGAGCCCAAGGAAACCCTGCCGGTGAGTTGCGTCGCGCCGCGTGCGCCCACGCTGCTGCCGGGGCAGGCGCTCAAGGTCATGACCTGGAACGTGCAATACCTGGCCGGCAAGAACTACGTGTTCTGGTACGACACGGTCGATGGCAGCGGCCCGGATGATCGGCCTACCGTGGAAGACATGGCCGCCAGCCTCGACGAAGTGGCGCGAGTGATCCGCGACGAACAACCCGACATCCTGCTGTTGCAGGAGCTCGACGAAAACGCCAAGCCTTCCCACTATCAGGACCAACTGGCCCTGCTGCAAGAACGCCTGGTCGACCTGTACCCATGCAGCGCCCAGGCCTTCGACTGGAAAGCGGACTTCGTGCCCGATTGGCATATCTTCGGCAGCGTCGGCCGAAAGCTCGCGACACTCAGCCGCTATCAGATCGAACACGCCGAACGCCTGCAATTGCCGGCACCCGAGGCCAACATCCTCAGCCGCCAGTTCCAGCCCAAGCCGGCCTTGCTGCTGACTTACCTGCCCCTGAGCGACGGCGGCCAACTGGCGGTGCTCAACACGCGCCTGGACGGTGACGCCCCAGGGCGCAGCGCGGTGCTGGAGCAGGTACAAACCACGGTCAAGCTGCTGGATAAATTCGAAGGCCGTGGCACGCCCTGGCTGATCGGCGGGGATTTCAACCTGCTGCCCCTGGGCCAGTTCCTGCGCCTGGACGCCACCAAACGCGGGCAGTATTCGCCAGACAGCGAGCTGCACCTGCTGTGGGACAAATACCCGATGATCCCGAGCAACAGTCAATCCAGCGGGATTGACCGTGAAAAGTGGCTGACCCACTTCCCCAACGACCCCAGTGTGGAAGGGCCGGATCGCACGCTGGATTACCTGTTCTACAGCCCGCGGATCAAGCGGGTCGAGGCGAAGGTTCGCCAGGAAGACACCTTGCGCATCTCCAACCACCTGCCGGTGATCGCCCGGTTCCTGCTACCCCCCGCGCCATAACCAACACCGTAAAACCCATGTGGGAGGGGGCTTGCCCCCGATGGCAGTGTGTCAGCCAATACCTCTCTCGCTGCCAGACCGCTATCGGGGGCAAGCCCCCTCCCACATTTGGACCCTGTGGTGTTACGACTTGCGAGGTTTTATCCGTGCCGTCGCCTCGGCCACCAACGGATCATCCGGCCAGTAATGCTTGGGGTAGCGCCCCTTCAGATCCTTCTTCACCTCGGCGTAGGTACTGCGCCAAAAGTTCGCCAGATCCTGCGTGACCTGCACCGGCCGCCGCGCCGGGGACAGCAGGTGCAGTTTCACCACCTGGCGCCCACCAGCAATGCGCGGGGTGTCGGCCAGCCCGAACAATTCCTGCAAGCGCACCGCCAGGATCGGCGGCTGTTCGCTGTAGTCCAGCCGCACCGACGAGCCCGACGGCACTTTCACATGCTGTGGCGCCAGTTCATCGAGGCGCTGGGGCAGCGGCCACGGCAGCAGGTTGTGCAGGAAGCTGGAGATATCCAGGTTGGCGAAATGGCTCAGGCGCGAGACTTTGCCCAGGTAGGGCATCAGCCAATCTTCAAGATTGGCGAGCAAAGCCTTGTCGCTGATATCCGGCCACTCGCTGGCTTTACCGGCGTCAAGGTGACGCAGCAGCATCACGCGGGCCTGCCATTGGCGCAGCTCCGGCGTCCACGGCAGCAGCTCCAGACCTTTGCGACGCACCAGGTTGACCAGCGCCTGGCTGCGTGCGGACTCGTCGAGGCCGGTGAGCGGTTCGCGGCTGAGCACCAGTTCACCGACTTTGCGTTGGCGTTCGGCGCGCAGCACGCCTTCGCGCTCGTCCCAGTCAAGCTGATCGACGTTGCGCACTTGTTCGGCAAGCACCGTGTCGAACAGCGCCGGATCGAAATCCGCCGCCAGGTAAATGCGTTCTTCACGCTGGCCCTGGCGGCTGCCCAGGTCGGCGATGACCAGCCAGGGTTGCTTCATCAGGCTGTCGGCCTCGGCGAACAGCGCCGCGCGGCCGTTGGCCAGGCGGTATTCGGCGCCGCCTGGGCGACGTTGCTGGGCGACGCGGTCCGGGTAGGCCAGCGCCAACAGAGCGCCGAGCCAACGCGGATGATCGGGATCCGCCACGGGTTGCGTGGCCTGGCCTCTCAAGTAGCCGCGATATTGTCGGGCCAATTGTTTGGCCCGTTGCACGCCGCCTTGAGTACCGCGCGCGCGTTCTTCACCGGACAGCAGCGCCAGGCGACTGTGCAAATCCGCACCGCCGCCGCGCAGGATGTCGCGCTCGCCCAACAGCGCGGCGACATCGCACGCGGTGCTCGCCAGCCCCAGGTCCTGCCCGCGCAACAGCAGATGGGCGATACGCGGGTGGGCCGGTAACTCGGCCATTTTCTGGCCGTGGGCGGTGAGTGTGTCGTCATTCAACGCGCCGAGGCGCACCAGCAAGTCCTGGGCCTGGGCATACGCGGCGGTGGGCGGCACATCCAGCCACACCAGTTGGGTGGGCGTAACGCCCCAGCGCGCCAGCTGCAGGGCCAGGCCGGCCAGGTCGGCGGCGAGGATTTCCGCGCTGCCATAGGCGGCCAGGCCTTCATGCTGGTCCTCGGACCATAGGCGATAACACACGCCCGGCTCCAGGCGCCCTGCCCGGCCGGCACGTTGCGTGGCGCTGGCGCGGGAGATGCGTTGGGTGTCGAGGCGGGTCATTCCGCTGCCCGGGTCGAAACGCGGTACGCGTGCCAGCCCGGCATCGATCACCACGCGCACGCCGTTGATGGTGAGACTGGTCTCGGCAATATTGGTCGCCAGCACCACTTTGCGCTTACCGGCGGGCGCCGGGTCGATGGCGGCGCGTTGGGCATTGAGGTCCAGTTCGCCATGCAGCGGGCACAACAGCACATCGCTGCGCTCGCCCAAGGCGTCCGCCAACTGCTGGTTGACCCGGCGAATCTCCGCCTGCCCCGGCAAGAACACCAGCACGCTGCCGGTTTCGTCGTGCAGGGCTTCGAGGATGGTTTGCACCACGCGTGGTTCGATGAATTCACCGGGCTGATAAGGGCGGCCCCAGCGCATCTGCACCGGGAACATGCGGCCTTCACTGCGCAGGATCGGCGCGTCGTCCAGCAGGCTGGCGAGGCGCTCCCCTTCCAGAGTGGCGGACATCAGCAGAATTTTCAGCGGTTGCTCGTCGCGAAACAGCTCGCGGCCGTTGAGGCTCAGGGCCAGTGCCAGGTCGGCGTCGAGGCTGCGCTCGTGGAATTCGTCAAAGATCAACAGCCCCACGCCCTCCAGCGCAGGGTCGTCTTGCAGGCGACGGGTGAGGATGCCTTCGGTGACCACTTCGATGCGGGTGTTGGGGCCGACTTTACTGTCCAGGCGAATGCGATAGCCGACCGTTTCGCCAACTTTTTCACCCAACTCGCTGGCCAGGCGTTCGGCCGCCGCACGGGCGGCCAGGCGGCGAGGTTCGAGCATGAGGATGGTCTGCCCGGCCAGCCAGGGCTCGCTCAATAACGCCAAAGGCACGCGGGTGGTTTTACCGGCGCCGGGCGGCGCTTCCAGCACGGCTTCATGGCGATTCGCCAAGGCGTCACGCAGGGCGGGTAAAACTTCATCAATCGGCAACGAATTCATACTGGCTCCAAAGCAGAGCGGCGAGTATAACGGCGAACTGCCGAGTGCCGACGATGGTCTCAAGGCCATTGCTATATAGTCGCGTATCCACCGTGTTCAGGAGAGTCTCCATGCGTATCGCTTCCCGTGTCATCGGCGGTGTCCTTGCCGTCACCCTGCTGAGCCAACTGACGGCCTGCGGTTCGATCTTCTACCCGGACCGCCGTGGCCAAATCGATGGCAAGATCGACCCGACCATCGCCGTGCTCGATGCCGTGGGCCTGCTGTTCTATGTGATCCCCGGCCTGATCGCGTTCGGTGTGGACTTCGCCACCGGCGCCATCTATTTCGAACCGGGCAAGACCGCCCAGGTCGACCCGGCCAAACTCCACGACGCCATCGGCGCCGACGGTAAGGTCGACAACGCCAAGCTGCAAAGCATCATCCAGAAGGAAACCGGCCGCCGCCTGCCGCTGGACGACCCGCGCATGATCCAGTTCAAGGGCAGCGTGCAGCAACTCGCATCCCTGGGCCTTCAACCCGCTGCCTAAGGACCGTCCATGACCAGCAGTCCCGAACACGCCAGGCTCTTGCGCCTGGCCACCCGCGCTTCGGTGGGCGTGGCCTGTGCGCTGATTATCACCAAGGCCATCGCCTGGTGGCTCAGCGGTTCGGTGAGCATGCTCGCCGGGTTGACCGACTCGCTGTTGGACGGCGTAACCTCGCTGTTGAATTTGCTCGCGGTGCACTACGCCCTGCGCCCAGCCGATGACGATCACCGCTATGGGCATGGCAAGGCCGAATCGCTGTCCGGCATGGCCCAGGCGCTGTTTATCGGCGGCAGCGCGGTGCTGATCGCATTCCAGGCCTACCAGCGCCTGCAACACCCGGAGCCGGTCGGCGCACCGTGGCTGAGCATTGGCGTGATTGTGTTTTCCCTGGTCCTGACCGTGGCCTTGTTGATGCTGCAACACCGGGTGATCCGCGAAACCGGCTCCAACGCCGTGCGCGCCGACTCACTGCACTATCGCTCGGACCTGCTGCTCAACGGCAGCATCCTGGTGGCGCTGGTGCTGGCAGGGTTTGGCTACCATCAGGTGGACGCCTGGTTCGGCCTGGGCATTGCCGCTTATATCTTGTGGAGCGCGATCCAGATCGCCCGGGAAAGTTTTGCAGTACTGATGGACGAGGAGCTGCCGCCGGAGGTCAGCCAGCACATGCTGGAACTGGCCCGTGGCGTGCCGGGCGTGTTGGGCGCGCATGATTTGCGCACGCGCATTTCCGGCAGCCACTGGTTTGTGCAACTGCACCTGGAGCTGCCGGGGGAATTGACGCTGTCAGTGGCCCACGGCATCAGCGACCAGGCCGCCGACGCCATTCACAAAGCCTACCCGCGTGCCGAAGTGCTGGTGCACGCCGACCCACGGGAAGTGGTCACGGGCAATAAGCCCTAGTACTGCACCTGATAGCCGCGACTGCTCAGGCAGTTGCCCTGGGCCTGGCGGTAGGTTTGCACCACCGCCGGGTCAGGCGCGTAGGTGACTTGCTGCGGGTCGAAGCCGCTTTGCTGCACCGCCCAGCGATAGCAGTCATAACCGTCCTGCTGCACCTGGGCCGGCGACTGCCCGTTGGCGGGATACGCCACCACGTCATAGCCATTGCCTTGCGGCGCGGGCGGCGGCGCGGGCACCTGCGTCGGTGGTTGCACCACCACGTACTGTTGGGAGCTGCTTTCGTAGGTGTAATACGCACCGGCCGCGAGGAAGAACAGCGTGCTGCCCACCCACACTTCGCGCGCGTAGTCCGGCAGGTAATGCACGCGGATGCCGTAGGGTGGCGTCACCACTACATAACGCGGGCCTTGCGGGCGATACCAATAGCCGCCGGAGTAGAAGTAATCCTGGCCTCGGTAAGGCACGCGGTAGTTGCGGTCGGGGAAGCGGTCGATTACATAGCCTGGGCGATGTTGCGGGCCTGGGCCCCAGCCATTGCCATGCCCATCGGGGCGACCTGGCCAGCGGTTGTCGCCGAGGCGCGAGCCTGGGCCGCCGGCTTCCCAGTGTGGGTTGCCGTCATTACGGCGCGGGATGTCGCGGTAGTAGCCCTGACGCGGTTCTTGGGTCTGGCGCACGGTGTCGGGGCGACTCTGGATCGGCAGGTTGTTCGACGGCTGCGGTTGAGGCTGCGGTCGCCCCTGCTCGTTACCTTGGGGGCGCCCTTGCCATTGGCCACCACCGTTTTGGCCACCACGATCAAAATGCTGATTCTGCGGGCGTGGTTGATTGTTTTCCGGCCGAGGCTGATTGTTCTGCGGGCGCGGCGGCTCATTCCCACCCCCAGGTCGCCCGCCCTCCGGCCCTCTTTCATGCTGGCCGCCGCCTTCACCACGCGGCCCGTTGTCACGTTCGTCGGCCAATGCCTGGACGCCAACGGTGACCATCAGCAAACCTACACCTGCCATACGCCAGATGCGCTTCATGCTATTCCTCACTGCGGATTAGGGCCTGTCCATGAGACTGGAAAAGCCAGGCCCGGTTCGCGGACAGGTTATCAGCAGGCAAAAGAAAAGGGGTGACCCGTCGGCCACCCCTTGAGAACTTCGTCCTGGCTCAACGCTTTTGGCGTTGGCTCACCTCACGCCGTCTTGTGGACAGTGTGCAGCCTGGAGGCCGGCTCAACCCTGCTGGGGTGGCGGCCGCAGCGGGCCTGATTGGGCGGGCTGCTGTGGACTGTTGTCCAGGCGGTGATTCTGTTGATAACGATACCCGTAGGCGCCCGACAGATGATTGCGAAGATTGCGTCAATAAACAGTGCTTGCGCAATTTTTAACCCTTCATAGATAATTCACCGCAATAGTTACGACAAAGGCCAACCCAATGAGCAAGCTTGACCGATACGACCTGAGTATTTTGGCGGAATTGCAACGTGATGCGAGGATCTCCAATCAGGAGTTGGCCGAACGCATCGGCTTGTCGCCTTCGCCGTGCTCGCGCCGGGTCAAGCAGTTGGAGGACGACGGCTACATCGCCCGCCAGGTCGCCCTGCTCGACCGCAAGATGCTCGGCCTGAGCCTGACCGCCTACGTGCTGATCGGCATGGACCGCCACACCCCGGAGCGTTTCGAGAACTTCGAGGCGGCGATCCGCACCCTGCCCCAGGTGCTGGAGTGCAGTTTGGTGACAGGTATGGATGCGGACTATCAGCTGAAGGTGGTGGTGCCGGACATGGATCACTATCAGAAACTGCTGCTGGGGCATTTGACCCGCATCGAAGGTGTGACCAGTGTGCGGTCGAGCTTTGTGCTCAATCAGGTATTGAACAGCACCGAACTGCCACTGACGCACCTGCGAACCTGAGATCAATATAAATCAACTGTGGGAGGGGGCTTGCCCCCGATGGCTGAGTGTCAGTCAGCCTATATATGACTGACCCTGCGTCATCGGGGGCAAGCCCCCTCCCACATTTGGATTGCGCTTCGACTCAGGTCAATGTTGCGTCTGTAACACTGCCTTATACTTCCCGCCTGCTCCTGTCGGAAAAACACCATGAACAACATCGACCCCGCCCTCTTCGAAGAATGGATGATGACCGGCCTGGTCACGATCCTGATCATTTTCATGGGCTTTATCGTCTGGGACCTGGCGAAGAAGTCCAAGGCCGGGCGCTTTGGCTCGTTCATTCTGTTCTTCGTGCTGGGCCTGGGCGTGGCCGCGTTCATCATCAAGAGCGTGGTGATCGGCCTGATCGAGTCCGGCGCCTTATAAGCGCGCCGGTACTTCCTTCCACTGGCCTTGGTCCAGGCCGTCGATCGACCAATCGCCAATCCGCACGCGCACCAGGCGCAAGGTAGGCAAACCGACAGCAGCGGTCATGCGCCGTACCTGGCGGTTGCGCCCCTCACGAATGATCAGTTCCAGCCAGTGCGTCGGGACGCTTTTGCGAAAGCGCACGGGCGGGTTGCGCGGCCACAGTTCAGGTTCATCCAACTGTCGGGCCTCGGCGGGCAAGGTCATGCCGTCGTTCAGTTCGACGCCTTTGCGCAGGCGTTGCAACTGTTCCTCGGTGGGTTCGCCTTCCACCTGCACCCAGTAGGTTTTCGTCAGCTTATGCTTGGGGTCGGCGATACGCGCCTGTAATTGGCCATCGTTGGTCAGCAGCAACAGGCCTTCGCTGTCACGATCCAAACGGCCCGCCGGGTAGATGCCGGGGATATCGATGAAATCCTTGAGGGTCGCGCGCCCGCCTTCGTCGCTGAACTGGGTCAGCACATCGAACGGTTTATTGAACAGGATCAACTTCGGCTCGGCCGGAGGCGCCTTGGCGACACGCCGCGCAGCGGAATACGGGGTTTTCACGCCAGGGCGGCGCGAATCGGGACGGGTGGGACGGGACATGGCAAAGGAACATCTAACGGTCAGGACCGACAATGCTAGTGGCCTGACCGTTAAATGACCATCCCAACCGCTTAGCGGAACGGCGGCTCGTCGAAGCTGCGCAGTTTGCGCGAGTGCAGCGAGTTGAGTTCGGTGCGCAGCAGGTCCACCGCCTCGATGCCGATCTTCAAGTGCTGGCTGACCGCACGCTCATAGAACGCGTTGGCCGAACCCGGCAGCTTGATTTCGCTGTGCAGCGGTTTGTCCGATACACACAACAAGGTGCCGTACGGCACCCGCAAACGATAGCCTTGCGCGGCGATGGTGCCGCTCTCCATATCCACGGCCACGGCGCGGGACAGGTTGATCAGTGGGCGTTCCTGGGCCCAGCGCAGTTCCCAGTTACGGTCGTCGTAGGTCAACACGGTGCCGGTACGCAGGCGTTTTTTCAGCTCTTCGCCTTTTTCGCCGGTAACGTTGGCGGCCGCTTGCTGCAACGCAAGCTGCACTTCAGCCAGCGCCGGGATCGGGATGTTCGGCGGCACCACGCGGTCGAGAATACCGTCGCGGCGCATGTAGGCGTGCGCCAGTACGTAGTCGCCGATGGTCTGGGATTGGCGCAGGCCGCCACAGTGGCCGATCATCAGCCAGCAATGTGGACGCAGTACGGCCAGGTGGTCGGTGATGTTCTTGGCGTTGGACGGGCCGACGCCGATGTTTACCAGGGTCACGCCGTGGCCATCGGTGGCCTGCAGGTGGTAGGCCGGCATCTGGTAACGGTGCCACACCACACCGGCGGCAATTGCCGACGCCTCACCGTGATCCATGCTCTTGTCGATCACCACGTTGCCCGGCAGCACCATGCGGATAAAGCGCGGGTCGCTGCGCAGTTGCTCCAGGCCATGCAGGATGAACTGGTCGACATACCGGTGGTAGTTGGTCAGCAGGATCCACGGCTGCACATGGCGCCAGTCGCTACCGGTGTAGTGCACCAGGCGGCGCAGGGAGAAGTCCACGCGGGCCGCATCGAACAGCGCCAGGGGCAGCGGGTCGGTGTTTTCCCAGTCGTACAAGCCATCGGCGATGCCATCGGTGGCGGCCGACAGGTCGGTGCTCGGGAATACGCGAGCCAAGGTCGCAGCGGTAACGCCGGAGCCGGCCAGTTCATCGCCCTGCTCCACCACGTAGGGGTACGGGATGTTCTGCTGGCTCACGCCGACTTCCACGGTCACGGTGAAGTCGTGCATCAGCGGCACCAGTTGCTCCAGCAGGTATTTACGGAACGCTGCAGGATGGGTGACGGTGACACTGTAGGTTCCTGGTAGTTGAACCTTGGCATACGCCCGGGTGGTCTGTGGGACTTCGCCGTGGCAGTGGTAAGTCAGGCGCAGTTCCGGGTAGCGAAACAGCGCACGTTGTGCGGCGTCGGGCTCGACGCGGTCTTTGAGGTATTGCTTGAGGGCTTGATTGAGCGCGCCAGTGGCACGCTCATGCAGGGCCGCCAGCCGGTCCACGGCTTCTTCAGCGGTTTGAACGACAACAAAAGCTTCGGTCACGGTAAGCATCCTGTGTTCTGACTTGCAGGCCTTTATCTTGCCTGTATCCCGGCCTCACCGAAACACCAGAGTTGGAATGCGGTAAATGTGGGAGGGGGCTTGCCCCCGATAGCTGACTGTCAGCCAACACATCTATCGCTGACACACCGCTATCGGGGGCAAGCCCCCTCCCACATGTTTACCGCATTTTAGTCCGATAGATTGGGGGTGGAACGGGTGACGAGCGCCGCCACATCCACACCACGCGGCAAGGTGCCATACACCCGAGCGGACGTTTCGCCCAACCGACTGGCGATAAACCCATCACTGACCGCCGCATTCCCCGCCTCCAGCAACAACTTGGCCTGTAATGCCACGGCGATGTCTTCGGTGAGTTGCCGCGCACGGTACTGGATGTCCTGGGTGTCCATGAACGCCGACTTGAGCTGTTCGATATGCCGCACAAGCAACTTGTCGCCATGCCCATCGCCCAGTTCGACAAACAGCGCCTCCAGCACACCCGGCTCTTTCGACAACGCCCGCAGCACGTCCAGGCACTGCACGTTACCGGACCCTTCCCACGTCGAGTTCACCGGTGCCTCACGGTACAGACGCGGCAAAATGCTGTCTTCGACATAGCCGGCGCCGCCCATGCATTCAGCGGCCTCGTTGATCATCGCCGGCGCACGTTTGCAGATCCAATACTTGCCCACCGCCGTCACCAGCCGGGCGAACTTGGCTTCCTGTTCATCGTCCAGATGATCCAGCGCACGGCCCATGCGCAGGCTCAGGGCCAGTGCGGATTCGCTTTCCAGCGCCAGGTCCGCCAGCACGTTCTGCATCAACGGCTGCTCGCTGAGCACGCGGCCGCCGACCGAACGATGGGCACAATGATGGCTGGCCTGGGTCAGCGCCTGGCGCATCAGGGCGCTGGAGCCGACCATGCAATCGAAGCGAGTCATGGCGACCATCTCGATGATGGTCGGCACGCCACGGCCTTCTTCGCCGATCATCCAGGCCAGGGCACCACGGAATTCCACTTCGCTGGAGGCGTTGGAGCAGTTGCCGAGTTTGTTTTTCAGGCGCTGGATGTAGAACTCGTTGCGCGTGTCATCCGGACGGTGCCGGGGCAGCAGGAAGCAGGTGAGGCCCTTGTCGGTTTGCGCCAGGGTCAAGAACGCATCACACATCGGTGCCGAGCAGAACCACTTGTGGCCCACCAGTTCATAGGCCTGCCCTGGCCCGCCCGCTCCCACCGGATACGCCCGGGTGGTATTGGCACGCACATCGGTACCACCCTGCTTCTCGGTCATGGCCATGCCGATGGTGGCACCGGCCTTGTGGGCGATGCCAACGTTGCGCGAATCGTATTGGGTATTGAGGACTTTCGGCAGCCAGATGTCAGCCAAGTCAGGCTGCAGACGTAGCGCAGGCACACAGGCGAAAGTCATGGTCAGCGGACAGCCGGTGCCGGCTTCGGCCTGGCTGTGCAGGTAGGTCATGGCGGCGCGGGCCACGTGGGCGCCGGACTGCGGATGGGCCCAAGGCAGCGACGGCAGGCCGTGTTCGACAGCGGTACGCATCAGTTCGTGATAAGCCGGGTGAAACTCCACGAGGTCGATGCGATGGCCATACCGGTCATGGCTGCTGAACACCGGTTTGTTCTGGTTCGCCAGGAACCCGGCTTCCATCAATGGCCCGCCGGCCAACGCACCGTAGGCATCGATACGCGCTTTTGCCCAGCCGGCACCAAAGCGGCGCGACCATTCCTGCAAAGGCAAGTCGATACGGTACAGGTTGGTGCCGTCCAGGGACGGCGGCTGGTTGGTGACGTCGTGGGTTTCGGCAAATTGATGCAGGTTCATGACGGGCCTCCAAGAAAAAAGGCCACGTTCAGTTGAGGCCTGCATTTCAGTTAAGCACCGTCATACCCCTTAAAAAAGTGGCATACCCGCCGATTGTCCGGCGCTTTTGCCCTCTAAAGGGCGCAACAACCGACGCTCCAACACCGCCTGCAATGCCTCGAAACGCACAGGCTTGGCCAGGCGCTCGGAAATCCCGATGCCATGGCACCCCTCACGTTCCGACACATTCAGCGACGTGCTCAAGGCAATCACTGGTAATTCGCCACAGCCCGGCAGCGCACGAATCTGACAGCACAACGAGAAACCACCCTCGGGAATATCCAACAGCACTGCGTCGAAATCCGCCGCCTGCAACGCCGCCAACGCGTTCGGGCCGCTGTCCACGGTTTTCACCCGGTAACCGAGCTTGAGCAGCATGCCGCGCACCGCCAACTGGCCGACGCTGTTGTCATCCACCAGCAGCACCGAGCACTCCTGGGGCGCACGTTGCTTGTCCGGCGCAGGCTTGGACTCGGGCGCGACCGGGCTGACCTCCACTTCCAGCTGGAAGCGGCTGCCTTTGCGCGGCTCGGAATGATGGGTAAGGCGCCCGCCCAGCAGCTCGATCAGTTGCCGGCAGATGGCAAGGCCGATGCCCAGGCCGCCGTATTCACGGGTGGTGGAACCATCCAGCTGGAAGAAGCGCTGATACAGGGTGGCTTCATCCAGGAAAGCAAAGCCGATCCCGGTATCGGTGACGATAAAGCTCAGGCGCAAGCGACCGTCGCTGTGGGGCACGCCGACCACACGCAGGCGTACCGAACCTTCGTGGGTGAACTTGAAGGCGTTATCCAGCAGGCAATCGAGGCACTGCAACAGTTTGTCGGCGTCGCCCAGCACACGGTCCGGCAGCTCGTCCGCCACGTCGATGGAAAACGCCAGGCCCTTGCTCTGGGCGCTGGCGCTGAACTGCTGGCGCAAGGTGTCGAGGGTACCGCGCAGGCTGAACACCTCGGGCTGCGCAACCAGGCGCCCGGCCTGCAACTCGGTGAGGGTAAGGATACCGTTGACCATGCGCATCATGTCCCGCGCCGAGCCGGCGGCGGTTTGCTGGTATTGCGCCAGGTCCGCATCCAGCGGCACGGTTTGCATCAGTTCGAGGGAGCCGATCACGCCGTTCATCGGGGTGCGCAGTTCGTGGGTCAAGGTGGCGAGGAATTCATCCTTGAGTCGGTTGCTGCGTGCCAACTGCAGGTTGAGCACTTCGAGCTTCTGGCTGGCGTCGAACAGGATCTGCGCCTGTTGCTCACGCATGGCATTGATGCGGTCGGCCAGGGCCAGGGACAACAACGCGACTTCGATCGCCGAACCAATCTGGCTGGCGTACATGGTCAGGAACATATTCGGCAGGTAGCCCAGCACCATTAGGGTATTCACCACCCCGCCGAGCAGGAACGCCGACCAGGCGATGATGAAATAGCGCGCCACCCGCTGCCCGCAATACCAGGCCTTGATGGCCGCGACAAAGATGGTCACGGTAAACACCAGCGCCAAGCCGGTGGCCAGGCGCAGCGCCAGGGCGTAGCTGGTCATCAACGACAGCAGCATCACCACACCGCCACACGCCACCAGCGCCAGCAACAGACGGTTGATCCAGCGACTGTGCTGGGCCGTGTGCAGGAAGCTGCGCGCAAACAGGCTGCCGAACAACGCTGCCGAGCCAATCAGGAACGGCGTCGCGGCATTCGCCCACCACGGGTTGTCCGGCCAGAAGTACTCCACTGCCGCGCCATTGACCGACAGCTGGTACATGCCGAATGAAGCGATATACAGGATGTAATAGAGGTAGCTGGTGTCGCGCACGCTGAGATAGATGAACAGGTTGTACACCAGCATGCCCAGCAACACGCCATAGATCAGGCCCAACACATACAGGCGCAGCGGCTGTTGTTCCAGATACGCGGTGCTGGACCACAGCGTCAAAGGCGCCTGGATCGAGCCTTCGCTTTGCAGGCGCAGGTAGACGGTTTTCGCTTCGCCCGGCGTGAAGTCGAGTTTGAACAGGTAGTTGTTCTGGCGAATCTCACGGGCGGCAAACGGCAGCGCATCCCCTGTGCGCCCGGCGAGGCGATAGGTGCCGGTGCTGTCGGGCAGGTACAGGTCCAGATGGTCGAGGGGCGGGTAGGCCAGCTCCAGCAACCAGGTGCGTTGGGCTTCAGGATTCTGGGGCAGGTAGTGCAGATTGACCTTGAGCCAGAACACCGAGCGCGAATAACCAGCATTCAGGGTGTCTTTATCGTGGGGCTTGAATTGCGTGACAGCGGAGGGTGCGCTGACATCGGCGATGGTGAGGGCATCGGTCGGGTCTTCGAGCACTTGCAGGGCTCGCCCCAGCGGCAGGCTTCGCGTGTCCTGGTTGAACTCGATGGCGCTGGCGAGCATCGGCAGCCCGCACAACAATAAAATCAGCAAATAGCGCATAGAGCCCCAGCGTGGCCTGTCCGGTTATGTCAAAAAAGCCCCCCATTCCTTTTGAGAAGACGTACACCGGCAATACAGTTAGTAGTTTGGATCCACTCTAGCATAGCCACTAAAGGCTATTAGACACCATTGAAATAATTTTTTGAAAGGCTCTAGAACGGGGCTTTCAGCAATTCGCATGCACTCATTTGGGTTGCTGAAACCTTCCACCCACGGTGAAAATCCTACTGTGCGCAACAGCCCCGCCAAAAGCGTTTGGTGGTAAGCTCGCGCACCATGAATATCTACAGCTCTCGCCCCGTTGTCCTCTGTCTCTCCGGCCATGATCCCAGTGGTGGCGCCGGCTTGCAGGCAGATATCGAAGCCCTGCTCGCCCAGGGTTGCCATGCGGCTCCGGCCGTCACCGCGCTGACTGTGCAGAACACGGTCAACGTCAGCGATTTCCGCGTGCTCGACCGCGAGTGGGTGCTGGCCCAGGCCAATGCCGTGCTCGGCGACTCCGAAGTGGCGGCGGTCAAGCTCGGCATGCTCGGCTCGACCGCGATGGTCGACACCGTGGTCGAACTGCTGCAGGCGCATCCGCACCTGCCGGTGGTGTGCGACCCGGTGCTGCGCGCCGGTGGTGGCGGCAGCCTGGGCAAGGACGAGGTCGGTTATGCGATGCGTGAGCGGCTGTTGCCGTTGTCGCTGATCGCCACGCCGAACCTGCCCGAAGCGCGCATCCTCGCCGAACTGCCCGAAGGCACCGCAGACGAATGCGCCGAGAAGCTGCTGCCCTATATAAAGCACCTGCTGATCACCGGTGGACATGGCGACGAGCACGAAGTACACAACCGCCTCTACAGCCGTGACGGCACGCGCCAGACCTTTACCTGCCAACGCCTGCCCGGCAGTTACCACGGTTCGGGCTGCACGCTGGCCAGCGCCCTGGCAGGTCGGATCGCCCAGGGCGAAGGCCTGGTGAGCGCCGTGCAGTCTGCCCTCAACTACACTTGGCGCACCCTGCGTGACGCTGAACAACTCGGCCAGGGCCAGTTCGTGCCGCGCCGTCTGCCGCTGGATTTCTGCTCTTAACAGCACGAGGCCTGCCTGATGAAACTACGTGGCCTTTACGCCATTACCGACAGCCAACTGTTGGCCGGCAAATTCCTCGCCTACGTCGAAGCGGCGCTGGACGGTGGCGTGACCCTGCTGCAATACCGCGACAAAAGCAGCGACGAGGCCCGGCGCCTGCGTGAAGCAGAAAAGCTGCGAGAGCTGTGCTCACGCTACAAGACTCAACTCATTATCAACGACGACGCCGAACTGGCCGCGCGCCTCGGCGTCGGCGTGCACCTGGGCCAGACCGACGGCCCGCTGACCCCGGCCCGCGCCCTGCTCGGTTCCAAGGCCATCATCGGTTCTACCTGCCACAGCCAGATCGAACTGGCCGAGCAGGCTGCCAAGGAAGGTGCGAGCTACGTCGCCTTCGGTCGCTTCTTCAATTCCAGTACCAAGCCCGGCGCCCCTGCCGCCACCGTCGAAATGCTGGCCCAGGCCCGTGCGCGCCTGCAGTTGCCGATCTGCGTGATCGGCGGCATCACCCTGGAGAACGCCGAGCCCCTGGTGGCCCACGGTGCCGATCTGCTGGCGGTGGTGCACGGCCTGTTTGGCGCCGACACAACCCAGGAAGTCACGCGCCGCGCCCGTGCGTTCAACGACCTTCTTAAAAATTCAGTTTAGAGAGCCCGATCATGTCCCGTTCCGAAACGCTGTTTGCCAATGCCCAGAAACACATCCCCGGCGGTGTGAACTCCCCCGTGCGTGCGTTCAAGAGCGTGGGCGGTACGCCGCTGTTCTTCAAGCATGCCGAAGGCGCCTACGTCACCGACGAAGATGACAAGCGCTACGTGGACTACGTGGGCTCCTGGGGCCCGATGATTCTCGGCCACAGCCATCCGGACGTGCTGGATGCAGTGCGCAAGCAACTGGAACACGGCCTGTCCTACGGCGCACCGACCGCCATGGAAACCGAGATGGCGGACCTGGTCTGCTCGATCGTGCCGTCGATGGAAATGGTGCGCATGGTCAGCTCCGGCACCGAAGCCACCATGAGCGCGATCCGGCTGGCCCGTGGTTTCACCGGCCGCGACAGCATCATCAAGTTCGAAGGCTGCTACCACGGCCACTCCGACAGCCTGTTGGTCAAGGCCGGCTCCGGCCTGCTGACCCAGGGCGTGCCAAGCTCGGCCGGCGTACCGGCTGCGTTCGCCAAGCACACCCTGACCCTGCCGTTCAACGACATCGCCGCGGTCGAGCAGATGCTTAATGAAGTAGGCCAGGACGTGGCGTGCATCATCGTCGAGCCGGTGGCCGGCAATATGAACTGCGTGCCGCCCGCGCCGGGCTTCCTTGAAGGCCTGCGCGAGCAGTGCGACAAACACGGTGTGGTGCTGATTTTCGACGAAGTGATGACCGGTTTCCGCGTCGCCCTCGGCGGCGCCCAGGCGCACTACGGCGTCACGCCAGACCTGAGCACCTTCGGCAAGATCATCGGCGGCGGCATGCCGGTGGGCTGCTTCGGCGGCAAGCGCGAGATCATGCAGCACATCGCGCCGCTGGGCCCGGTATACCAGGCCGGTACCTTGTCGGGTAACCCGCTGGCCATGGCCGCCGGCCTGACCACCCTGCGCCTGATCAGCCGCCCAGGCTTCCATGCCGAGCTGACCGACTACACCACACGCCTGCTCGACGGCCTGCAACAGCGCGCCGATGCCGCTGGCATTCCGTTTGTCACCACCCAGGCCGGCGGTATGTTCGGCCTGTATTTCAGCGGTGCCGACGATATCGTCACCTTTGATGACGTGATGGGCAGCGACGCCGATCTGTTCAAGCGCTTCTTCCACCTGATGCTGGAAGGCGGCGTGTACCTGGCACCGAGCGCTTTCGAAGCCGGCTTCACCTCGATTGCCCATGGCGAAGCCGAGCTGAAACTGACCCTCGACGCCGCTGAACGCGCCTTCGCCGCACTGAAGTAATAGGCTGCGAACATCCGGCACCGCGCAAACGGTGTCTGATTTGCTACTTTGCTTACAGATATTTCCGAGTTTTTCCGAGAATTCACCTGCAATCCGGCAGATAACTTGCCCAAGCAGCAGAAAAACGAGTAAAGACTTTGTAAGCAGAGGCCTGCTTATTTCATAATGCGCGCTTATTGGATCCCCCGAGGGTCCGCGTGCCCCGTCAGAGGTAAGTCGATTCCCATGAAACGCACCGGCCGCACCCTGGTTCTGGGCTGCCTGTTGCTCCTTCAGCCGCTGCTGGCACATGCACAAGCAGGCGGCAACTCGTTGTTAATCCCAGCGATGGGTCGTTGCACCCTCAATACCCAGCCAGACAGCCAGGCCGAAGCTCTGAGCGCGTGCCAGAAACAGGCCGACGGCGGGGATGCGCAGGCGCAATACGAGTTGGGCGAGTACTTCCACGACAGCAAGAACCCCGCCCGCGACCTCAACAAGGCCTTGAGTTACTTCGAGAAAGCTTCGTTGCAGGGCCATGCCCAGGCGCAATTCCAGTTGGGCAACATGTTCTTCAAGGGCGAAGGCGTGCCAGCCAATAACGTCCAGGCGTACATCGTGCTGAAAATGGCTGCGGTCAACGGCGCTGAAGACGCGCTGGACACGGCCGACGAAGTAGCCGAGCACATGCAGCGCGATGAACTGGAAGTGGCGACCCAGGTGCTGGGCCAGATTTTCCGCAACTACCTTCTGGAACTGCAGAGCGCCGATGGGCGTTCGCCCTTCTCACCCCTGCCCTGACAGCTGCCTTACTTCTCCGGCATTGGCATCGGAAATGGCATCACATTGCTGGTGCCCCGTGCCTCGCTGATCTTCGGCGTGCCCAGGCGCTCGACTTCATCGATGCGCACAATCGAATGCATCGGCACAAAACTGCGCACCACGCCTTCGAACTGTGCCTTGAGCTTCTCTTCGCCCGGGTCGACGACCAACTGGGTGCGCTCGCCAAAGACGAACTCTTCCACCTCCAGGAAACCCCACAGATCGCTCTGATAGATCTGCTTGGCGTACATTTCGAACACCTGGCCCTGGTTGAGGAAAATCACCTTGTAGATTGGAGCTTCACGTTTGGTCATGGTGGGCGA
This sequence comes from Pseudomonas sp. FBCC-B1565, assembly GCF_059133265.1. NCBI lineage: Bacteria > Pseudomonadati > Pseudomonadota > Gammaproteobacteria > Pseudomonadales > Pseudomonadaceae > Pseudomonas > Pseudomonas sp. FBCC-B1565. The sequence goes on along the minus strand of NZ_CP101438.1, from coordinate 813,762 downwards.
ACAACACATCGGGGATATAAAAGAGGGCGCGAACTATAGCATGGCACCCGATGCACAACGCTAGGAACCAATGGGCATGCCCCCTATAATGCGCGGTTCTTTACCACCAGTTGACGATTCCCATGGCCAAGAAGCTTTACATCGAAACCCACGGTTGCCAGATGAACGAGTACGACAGCTCGCGCATGGTCGATCTGCTGGGCGAACACCAGGCCCTGGAAGTCACCGCCCGCGCCGAAGATGCCGACGTGATCCTGCTCAATACCTGCTCGATCCGCGAGCGGGCCCAGGACCGTGTGTACTCCCAGCTGGGCCGCTGGCGCGAATTGAAACTCGCCAACCCGGACATGGTGATCGCCGTCGGCGGTTGCGTGGCCAGCCAGGAAGGCGCCGCGATCCGCGACCGCGCACCCTATGTCGACGTGGTCTTCGGTCCACAGACCCTGCACCGCCTGCCGGAAATGATCGATGCCGCGCGCGTCACCAAGCTGCCGCAGGTGGATGTGTCGTTCCCGGAAATCGAAAAATTCGACCACTTGCCCGAGCCGCGTATCGATGGGCCAAGCGCCTACGTGTCGGTGATGGAAGGCTGCAGCAAGTACTGCACCTTCTGCGTGGTGCCCTACACCCGCGGCGAAGAAGTCAGCCGGCCGTTTGACGACGTGCTGTCGGAAATCATCCACCTGGCCGAAAACGGTGTGCGCGAAGTGACCCTGCTGGGCCAGAACGTCAATGGCTACCGCGGCCTGACCGAGGACGGCCGCCTGGCCGACCTGGCAGAGCTGATCCGCGTGGTGGCGGCCGTGGACGGTATCGAGCGCATCCGCTACACCACCTCACACCCGCTGGAGTTCTCCGACAGCCTGATCCAGGCCCACGCTGAAGTGCCGGAACTGGTCAAACACCTGCACTTGCCGGTGCAATCGGGCTCGGACCGCATTCTGGCGGCCATGAAACGCAACCACACGGCCCTGGAATACAAATCCAAACTGCGCAAATTGCGCGCAGCGGTGCCGGGCATCTGCATCAGTTCCGACTTTATCGTCGGCTTCCCCGGCGAGACCGAGAAAGACTTCGAGCAGACCATGAAGCTGATCGAAGACGTCGGTTTCGACTTCTCCTACTCGTTCGTCTACAGCCAGCGCCCCGGCACCCCGGCGGCCGACCTGGCGGACGAGACCCCGGAAGCGCTGAAAAAAGAGCGCCTCAATGCGCTGCAACACCGCTTGAACCAGCAGGGTTTCGAGATCAGCCGACAAATGGTCGGGTCCATCCAGCGCATCCTGGTCACCGACTATTCGAAAAAAGACCCGGGCGAATTGCAGGGGCGTACCGAGAACAACCGAATCGTAAACTTCCGCTGCGATAATCCGACCCTGATCGGCCAGTTTGCCGATGTGCATATCGATGCGGCGCAACCGCACTCGTTGCGCGGATCATTGTTGCAATAATGACCTGATTAACAGCGACTCAATGTGGGAGGGGGCTTGCCCCCGATGACGGCGTGTCAGACACAGATGTTTTATCTGAACCGGCGCTATCGGGGGCAAGCCCCCTCCCACATTTTGACCGTGCAACATTCCGATGACGTAAGTGCTTTCGCACACGGGCAGCTGGCGTTATTCTCTATTTCACCTCAACAGCCAAAGGGCGGCTAAAAACAACCTTGAACGCACCCATCGCAGAACCCCATCGTTTTCTCCTCGAGCCGTTTGAGGCTCGCCGTTTCGCCAATCTGTGCGGACAGTTCGACGAGCACCTGCGCCTGATCGAACAACGCCTGAGCATCGAGATCCGCAATCGCGGCAATCAGTTCGAGCTCATTGGTGAACCCCAACACACCACGTCCGCAGAAAACCTGCTGCGCCGCCTCTACCGTGAAACCAAGGGTAGCGAGCTGTCGCCGGAAACCGTGCACCTGTACCTGCAGGAATCGGCCGTGGAAGACCTGGCCAACAACCCCGTGGCCGAAGCCAGCGTGGCCCTGCGTACCAAAAAAGGCATGATTCGCCCGCGCGGCTTGAATCAGCAGAAGTACGTCAAGGAAATCCTCGGCAACGATATCAACTTCGGCATCGGCCCCGCCGGTACCGGCAAGACCTACCTGGCCGTGGCCTGCGCGGTCGATGCGCTGGAACGCGAGCAAGTGCGCCGCATCCTGCTGGTACGCCCGGCGGTCGAGGCTGGCGAGAAGCTCGGCTTCCTGCCCGGCGACCTGGCCCAGAAGATCGACCCGTACCTGCGCCCGCTCTACGACGCACTGTACGAGATGCTTGGCTTCGAATACGTGGCCAAGCTGATCGAACGCCAGGTGATCGAGATCGCCCCGCTGGCCTACATGCGCGGCCGCACTTTGAACAACAGCTTCATCATCCTCGACGAAAGCCAGAACACCACGGTCGAGCAGATGAAGATGTTCCTCACCCGCATCGGTTTCGGCTCCACCGCCGTGATCACCGGCGACATCACCCAGGTCGACCTGCCCAAGGGCACCAAGTCGGGCCTGGGCCAGGTGATCGAGGTGCTCAAGGATGTGCCGGGCATCAGCTTTACGCACTTCATGCCCAAGGATGTGGTTCGCCACCCGCTGGTACAGCGCATCGTCGAGGCCTACGAGCGTTTCGAACACCGTGACGATGGGTTGTCCAAGGACGTTCGCCGCGATGCTTGAGCTAGACCTGCAGCTGGCCACCGAAGCGCCCGCCCCCAGTGAAGCCCAGTTCCGTCAGTGGTGCGCCCTGGCCCTGCGCCAGCGCAGCGCCGACTCGGAACTGACTATTCGCCTGGTCGATGAGCCCGAAGGCCGCGAACTGAACCACACCTGGCGCCAGAAGGATTACGCGACCAACGTGCTGTCCTTCCCCGCCGACGTGCCGGATGAGCTGCTGGATATCCCGTTGCTGGGCGACCTGGTCATCTGTGTCGCGGTGGTGGAGCGCGAAGCGAAGGAACAAGGCAAGGAACTTGAGGCCCACTGGGCCCATCTAGTCATCCACGGCTGCTTGCATCTCTTGGGTTACGACCATATAGACGATGACGAAGCCGAGGAAATGGAAACACTGGAACAAACGTTGCTTGCAGAATTGGGTCATCGGGACCCGTATGCCGACGACGAAGCTTAAAAACACTCAACTGTAACAATAAAGGATTCAGAGTAATCGCTATGAGCGAAGACCGATCGAGCAACGGGCAGAAGTCATGGCTGGGTAAACTGACCCAGGCTTTTGCCCACGAGCCGAAAAACCGCCAGGAGCTGCTGGAGCTGCTGCGCGAGGCCCATCAGAACAAGTTGCTGGACAGCGAAGCGCTGGCCATTGTCGAGGGCGCCATCCAGGTGGCTGACCTGCAAGTGCGGGACATCATGGTCCCGCGCTCGCAGATGATCAGCATCAAGGCGACCCAGACCCCACGGGAGTTCCTCCCGGCCGTGATCGACTCGGCGCACTCGCGCTACCCGGTGATCGGTGAAAGTCATGACGATGTCATGGGCGTCCTGCTGGCCAAGGACCTGCTGCCGCTGATCCTCAAGGAGAACGGCGACAGCTTCAACATCAAGGACCTGCTGCGTCCGGCGACCTTCGTGCCTGAATCCAAGCGCCTGAATGTGCTGCTGCGCGAATTCCGCGCCAACCACAATCACATGGCCATTGTGATCGACGAATACGGCGGCGTGGCCGGCCTGGTCACGATTGAAGACGTGCTGGAACAGATCGTCGGCGATATCGAAGACGAACACGACGTCGAAGAAGACAGCTACATCAAGCCACTGCCCAGCGGTGACTTCCTGATCAAGGCGCTGACGCCGATCGAGAACTTCAACGAGTTCTTCGACAGCGAATTTTCCGACGACGAGTTCGACACCGTCGGTGGCCTGGTGATGAGTGCGTTTGGCCACCTGCCAAAACGTAACGAAACCACCGAGATCGGCGCCTATCGCTTCCGTATCCTGAATGCCGATAGCCGTCGCATCCACTTGATCCGCTTGACCCCTATTGCCCGCTAAGGACTGACATGCGCCGTCTCACCGCTCCCGGCTGGCCCGGTAATTTGCTGGCCGTGGTGGCCGGCGCCATCACTACCCTGGCGCTGGCGCCGTTCGACCTGTGGCCGTTTGCGCTGGTCGCGGTCGGCTTGTTCTATGTGGGGCTGCGGGACCTGAGCCCACGCCAGGCCCTGGGTCGTGGCTGGTGTTTCGGCTTCGGCCTGTTTGGTGCCGGCACCAGTTGGATCTACTACAGCATCCACCACTTCGGCGGCGCTTCGGTGTTGCTGGCGGGGTTCCTGATGCTGTTGTTCACCGCCGCCATCGCCTGGTTCTTCGCCCTGCCCGCCTGGTTGTGGGCGCGCTGGTTGCGCCGCAACGAAGCGCCGCTGGCGGATGCGCTGACATTCGCAGCGTTGTGGGTCGGCCAGGAGGCGTTTCGCGGCTGGTTCCTTACCGGGTTCCCGTGGCTGTACTCCGGCTACAGCCAACTCGACGGCCCCCTCACCGGCCTCGCGCCGCTGGGCGGGATGTGGCTGATCTCCTTTGCCCTGGCACTCACCGCCGCCCTGCTGTGCAACCTGCCGCGCCTGCTGGCCGGCAAGCGCAACGCCTTTATCGGTGCCGGCCTGGTGTTGCTGGTCGCGCCTTGGGCGATCGGCCTGGCGCTCAAGCATCACGCCTGGACCAGTCCGTCCGGCGCGCCGCTGAGCGTAGCCGCCATCCAGGGCAACGTTGAACAGAGCATGAAGTGGGACCCGGAGCAGCTCAACGCGCAGCTCGCGCTGTATCGCGACATGAGCTTCAGTTCCAAGCGTGTCGATTTGCTGGTATGGCCGGAAACGGCGGTGCCGGTGCTCAAGGAGTCTGTCGAAGGCTACCTGGGCATGATGGGCAAATTCGCCGCCGACCGGCACACCGCGCTGATCACCGGGGTACCGATCCGCCAGGAAGTGCACCACCAGAAGCGCTACTTCAACGGCATCACCGTGGTCGGCGAAGGCGACGGCACCTACCTCAAGCAGAAACTGGTGCCGTTCGGTGAGTACGTGCCATTGCAAGACATGCTGCGCGGCCTGATTGCCTTCTTCGACCTGCCGATGTCGGACTTCGCCCGCGGCCCCTCGGACCAGGCGATGCTGCAGGCCAAGGGCTATCAGATTGCGCCGTTCATTTGCTACGAAGTGGTGTACCCGGAATTCGCCGCCGGCCTGTCGGCGCAGAGCGATCTGCTGCTGACCATCAGCAACGACACCTGGTTCGGCCGCTCCATCGGCCCATTGCAGCACCTGCAAATGGCGCAGATGCGTGCATTGGAAGCCGGGCGCTGGATGATCCGCGCCACCAACAATGGCGTGACCGGCCTGATCAACCCGTTCGGGCAGATCACCGCGCAGATCCCGCAATTCGAACGCGGCATCCTCTACGGTGAAGTGGTGCCGATGCACAACCTCACGCCGTACCTGCAATGGCGTTCGTGGCCGTTGATCATTGTGTGCCTGGGGCTGTTTGGCTGGGCGCTGCTGGCGAGCCGCATGTCCAAAACCGTCTGACAGACAACCCAAAACCAATGTGGGAGGGGGCTTGCCCCCGATGGCTGTGTATCAGTATCAGATGTACTGACTGACACTCTGCTATCGGGGGCAAGCCCCCTCCCACATGATGATCTGCCGCGTTATCGGTAGAACAACCGATAGCCCACCTGCCCCACCGCTTCGTTGATCAACTGCCCGCTGCGCCACACTGAGACGAACTCCGGCATCCAGCCACCCAGTGGCCTGGCGTTGTCCACGCCCAGGAACCCCACCGGCGCCGGCACCACGGTAAAGCCGGCTCTCTCAAAGCTCCACACCGAACGCGGCATGTGCCAGGCCTGGGTCACCACCACCACGCGCTTGATGCCTTCGGGCAAGAGAATCTCTGCGCTCATCTGCGCGTTTTCCCAGGTGGTTCGGCTGCGCTCTTCCTTCCAGCGCACCGTCACACCGAAGTCATCCTGCATCGACACCGCCATCAGCTCCGCCTCGCTAGGCGGTGTGCCGTAATGCAGGCCGCCGGTCGTCAGCACCGGCAGCCCGGAGGCCTTGGCCAATCGTGCGGCATAGCGCTGGCGCTCCAGGCCGGTACCCGTCGGCTGATCGATGCCCCAGGCCGGGTCACCGCGCTCACGCCCGGAGCCCAACACCACGATCGCATCGGCGCGTTGCGCCAGCGTCGACCAATCTTCCCGCGCCAACGGCGGCTCAGTCTCCAGGGCTCGTGCGCCCCACTCCACCATCACCGGCAGGCTGATCAGCCACATACCGCCAAACCCCAGCGCAAAGCAGCAACCCGCCAAGCGTGGCCGGCTACGCCGAAACCACCAGGCAAGGGCCAGCAGCAGCAAGAGAATGCCGGGCGGCAGGAGCAGTTGTTTAATGAAGTAACGAATAGGCATCGGGCATCTCCAAAGATGCCCGAAGCCTAAGGTGTAACGGGGTTTAGCGACAATCTTTACCGTGACATGACGCGAAGGTGTTGCTCTAGGGGGAGTGAACTACTTGTAGCGTACGAAGCGGCGTTTTTCCGGGCCGCGACCGACCGACAAGTCCTTGAGCCACACCACCTTGGCAGAGTGCGTGGGCTCCTTGGGTGGCGGGGTTGCCACCAGAGGAGGCGCACCGCGCCCATTCCGCTCCAGATAAGCCTTGATCAGTTCCAACTCCGCGCGGGTCAAACCGCGCAGTTCCAACTCCACAGGCCGTTCATCACGCAATCGGCCCGCTGTCCTCGCTGCATCCAATGCACGACCCAAACGGTCGATCAGTCCTTCGTAGATTTTCGGTTTCGTTACGATTCGCTGCGATTCAACCATCCCCTCACCTCATTGAAGAAAGACTTGCTCCCCAATAAACAGCGTAGCCCCCGTGGCTGCGCCTGCCCGGCGCCGCGACAGACGGCCCTGCCAGAGCAATCAGGGTTTCCCTCGATAGAGTGGGGTCATGTATGCTACGGCGCTTCCTGTAACTCCACTTCCCGCAGGGTTTGGGCACGGACGCGCCGCTTTTTGGTGTCGATCAACCTGAATGTTGCACCGAAGAGGATTAGGCCACCCCTATTCAGTTCAAAAGTAGCCATGCACGAACAATATCAGCCCCGTGAAATAGAAAATGCCGCCCAAACCTTCTGGGACGAGCAAAAGTCCTTTGAAGTCAGTGAACAGCCAGGCAAGGAGACTTACTACTGCCTATCGATGTTCCCTTACCCCAGCGGCAAGCTACACATGGGGCACGTGCGTAACTACACCATCGGCGACGTGATTTCCCGTTACCAGCGCATGCAAGGCAAGAACGTCCTGCAACCCATGGGTTGGGATGCCTTCGGCATGCCGGCGGAAAACGCCGCGATGAAAAACAACGTGGCCCCCGCCAAGTGGACCTACGAAAACATCGCCTACATGAAGTCCCAGCTGCGCAGCCTGGGCCTGGCGGTGGACTGGTCCCGCGAAGTCACCACCTGCAAGCCGGATTACTACCGCTGGGAACAATGGCTGTTCACCCGCCTGTTCGAAAAAGGCGTGATCTACAAAAAGAGCGGCACCGTGAACTGGGACCCGATCGACCAGACCGTCCTTGCCAACGAGCAAGTGATCGACGGTCGCGGCTGGCGCTCCGGCGCGCTGATCGAAAAGCGCGAAATCCCGATGTACTACTTCAAGATCACCGCCTACGCGGATGAACTCTTGTCGAGCCTCGACGACCTGCCGGGCTGGCCGGAACAGGTCAAGACCATGCAACGCAACTGGATCGGCAAGTCCAAGGGCATGGAAGTGCAGTTCCCGTACAACGTCGACTCGATCGGCGCAGCGGGCGCACTGAAAGTCTTCACCACCCGTCCGGACACCCTGATGGGCGCGACCTACGTCGCCGTGGCTGCCGAACACCCGCTGGCCACCCAGGCTGCACAGAACAACCCTGAGCTGCAGGCGTTCATCGCCGAATGCAAAGGCGGCAGCGTGGCCGAAGCCGACGTCGCCACCCAGGAGAAAAAAGGCCTGCCGACTGGCCTGTTCGTCGAGCACCCACTCACCGGTGAAAAGCTGCCGGTATGGGTCGCCAACTACGTGCTGATGCACTACGGCGATGGCGCAGTAATGGCAGTGCCGGCCCACGACGAGCGCGATTTCGAATTCGCCACTAAATACAGCCTGCCGATCAAGTCCGTGGTGCGCACCAGCTCGGGCGACACTAACCCGGCCCCGTGGCAAGACGCCTACGGCGAGCACGGCACGCTGATCAACTCCGGCGAGTTCGACGGCCTGGATTTCCAGGGCGCTTTCGACGCCATCGAAGTCGCGCTGGTCAAGAAAAACCTCGGCGCCTCGCGCACCCAGTTCCGCCTGCGCGACTGGGGCATCAGCCGCCAGCGCTACTGGGGCTGCCCGATCCCGATCATCCACTGTGAAAGCTGTGGCGACGTGCCAGTGCCGGAAGACCAACTGCCGGTCGTCCTGCCGGAAGACGTGGTGCCGGACGGCGCCGGTTCGCCATTGGCGCGCATGCCCGAGTTCTACGAGTGCAGTTGCCCGAAATGCGGCGCGCCTGCCAAGCGTGAAACCGACACCATGGACACCTTCGTCGAGTCCTCGTGGTACTACGCCCGCTACGCCTCGCCGCACTATGAAGGCGGCCTGGTAGAGAAATCCGCGGCCGACCACTGGTTGCCGGTTGACCAGTACATCGGCGGTATCGAACACGCCATCCTGCACCTGCTGTACGCGCGCTTCTTCCACAAGCTGATGCGTGACGAAGGCCTGGTGAGCTCCGACGAGCCGTTCAAGAACCTGCTGACCCAGGGCATGGTGGTCGCCGAGACCTACTATCGCCGTGAAGCCAACGGCGCCTACACCTGGTTCAACCCGGCTGACGTCGAGCTTGAGCGCGACAGCAAAGCCAAGGTCATCAGCGCCAAGCTGATCGCCGACGGCCTGCCGGTGGAAATCGGCGGCACCGAGAAGATGGCCAAGTCGAAGAACAACGGCGTTGACCCGCAGTCGATGATCGATCAGTTCGGTGCCGACACCTGCCGCCTGTTCATGATGTTCGCCTCGCCGCCTGACATGAGCGCCGAATGGTCCGACTCCGGCGTCGAAGGCTCGCACCGCTTCCTCAAGCGCGTCTGGCGCCTGGCGCACGCTCATATCAGCCAGGGCCTGCCGGGCAAGCTGGACGTCGCCGCCTTGAGCGACGAGCAGAAACTCATTCGCCGCAGCACCCACCTGGCCATCAAGCAAGCCAGCCAGGACGTGGGCCAGAACCACAAGTTCAACACCGCCATCGCCCAGGTGATGACGCTGATGAACGTGCTGGAAAAAGCCCCACAAGTCACTGAGCAGGATCGCGCACTGGTACAGGAGGGCCTGGAAACGGTCACCCTGCTGCTGGCGCCGATCACGCCGCACATCAGCCACGACCTGTGGAACCGTTTGGGCCACAGCGACGCCGTCATCGATGCGCGCTGGCCGGTGCAGGATGACAGCGCCCTGGTACAGGACACGCTGCAACTGGTGATCCAGGTCAACGGTAAACTGCGTGGTCAGATCGACATGCCGGCCACCGCCAGCCGCGAAGACGTCGAGGCGGCTGCCCGCATTAACGAAAACGTGCTGCGCTTTACCGAAGGCCTGACGATCCGCAAAGTGATCGTGGTGCCTGGCAAACTGGTCAATATCGTCGCGAGCTAATCGGATCGGGCGCAGGGTTTGGGCCCTGCGTCGAACAAAGCCTTCAGGGCCTCGATAAGGCCCACATGGTTTCAAGGGGAGCAACAAAATGATCAAACGCAATTTGCTGGTGATGGGCCTTGCCGTGCTGCTGAGCGCTTGCGGCTTCCAGCTGCGCGGTACCGGCACCAATGACCTGACGATCAAGGAACTCGACGTCAGCGCCCGCAACGCCTACGGCGATACGGTGACGCAGTTACGTCAGGTGCTGGAAAACAGCGGCGTGCACGTTTATACCGGCGCGACGTACAAACTGTTCCTGGTGGACGAGCGAGAAACCCAGCGTAACCTGAGCTACGCCAGCGCCGGGCGTGCGTCCGACATCGAACTGAACACTGCGCTCAACTTCGAAATCCAGGGCCGCGATCATCTGCCGCTGATGGGTGACAAGATCCAGGTGCAGAAAGTGGTCAGCCATGATGGCAACAACCTGGTGGGTTCGGACTCCGAAATCCAGCAAGTGCGCAAGGAAATGCGTCGCGAACTGGTACAGCGCATGGTGCTGCGCCTGTCGATGCTGACTCCGGAACAACTGGAGACCCTGCAGCAACAGGCTGACAACAAGGCCAAGGCCGACGCCGACGCGCTGAAAGCTGCCAAAGAGTACGAAGACAACACGCCGAAACAGTCGCCTGTTGAAGTCCCTGTCGAGTAAGCCGGACGGGGCGCCCCAAACGCCCCGTTTACCCTGCCTATGAAACTCGCCCCCGCCCAACTCGCCAAACACCTGCAAGGTGGCCTTGCGCCTGTCTACATTGTCAGCGGTGATGATCCGCTGCTGTGTCAGGAAGCCGCCGACGCCATTCGCACTGCGGCACGCCAGCAAGGTTTCGACGAACGCCAAGTCTTCAGCGCCGACGCCAGCTTCGACTGGGGCACGCTGCTGCAGGCGGGTGCGAGCATGTCGCTGTTTGCCGAGAAGCGCCTGCTGGAACTGCGCCTGCCTTCGGGCAAGCCTGGCGACAAGGGCGCGGCCGCCCTGATGGAATACTGCTCGCGCCCCGCCGAAGACACGGTATTGTTGATCAGCCTGCCCAAGCTTGATGGCAGCGCGCAGAAAACCAAGTGGGGCAAGGCCCTGGTAGAAGGCGCACAGACCCAGTTCATCCAGATCTGGCCGGTGGACAGCAGCCAGTTGCCGCAATGGATTCGCCAACGCCTGTCCCAATCGGGGCTGTCGGCAACCCAGGACGCAGTGGAGTTGATCGCCGCCCGGGTTGAAGGCAACTTGCTGGCCGCTGCCCAGGAGATCGAAAAGCTCAAGCTGATGGCCGAAGACGGGCAGATTACCGTCGAGACCGTCCAGGGCGCCGTGGCCGATAGCGCGCGCTTCGATGTGTTCGGGCTGGTGGATGCGATCCTCAACGGCGAACCCGCTCACGCCTTGCGTATGCTCGAAGGCCTGCGCGGCGAAGGCGTGGAGCCGCCGGTGATTCTCTGGGCCCTGGCCCGTGAACTGCGGGTGCTGGCCAATATTGCCCTGCAATATAGCCAGGGTACGCCGCTGGACAAATGCTTCAGCCAGGCCAAGCCACCGGTGTGGGACAAGCGCAAACCCTTGATGAGCAAAGCGCTGCAACGGCACTCGGCGCAACGCTGGGCACAATTGCTGCTGGAAGCGCAGCGCATCGACGCGCAGATCAAGGGCCAAGCCGCTGGTTCGCCGTGGATGAGCCTGAGCCGTTTATCGTTGCTGATGGCCGGCCAGCGCCTGACATTGCCGGCAGAATAGTCCTACCTCTCGAAGGGCTTTACAGCGGCGCAACATCGGCAGATGATTTGCACCGCTTCCACCACCCAACGAGAGTAACGACCATGAGCAAAAAGCCATCCAAGCATGGCCCCAACAAGGCCAAATCCATCATCGCCCAGCCACTGTTCCGCAGCCGTCAGGAACGCGCCGGCAAGGGCAAAGGCAGCTACCGCCGCGAAGCCTTCCAGTCTAATAGCTGGGAGGCTTCTTACTTTCTGGCTACCTGAAGGCAAGCAGCCCTCTGGCATGATAAGGTCTGCACCTGATTTGCAATCCCTGGACCTGTGCATGCCCTCTAGTCTTTCCCGTCGTTGGCACTTTCGCCAACTGATCGCTGCCTCCAGCCTCATTCTGCTCGTCGCCTGCGCGGAGAAACCCACCGCCGCCGACGCTCAACCGCTGCCCAAGCTCCAGACCGCCCCTGTGGTTGCGCCCGCCGTCGTGGCCCCGCTGGCCGTGGACAATCTTGATATCCAGCCGACCCAGACCTTCGCCGAATGGCAGGCGGCCTTCCGCGTGCAAGCCCTGCAGGCCGGCATCACCGCCGCCGTATTCGACAACGCATTTGCCAACGTTACCCCCGACATGGCGGTGATCCGCGCCGACCGCAGCCAGCCGGAATTTTCCCGCCCGGTGTGGGAATACCTCGACGGTGCCCTGTCGCCCGTGCGCGTGCGCAACGGCCAGGCGTTGCTGGTCAAGTACGCCGACATCCTGCAAAGCATCGAACAGCGTTATGGCGTCGACCGCCAGGCGCTGGTGTCGGTGTGGGGCATGGAGAGCAACTTCGGCCAGTTCCAAGGCAACAACTCGGTGATCCGCTCCCTGGCGACCCTGGCCTACGAAGGCCGCCGCCCGGCATTTGCCCAGGCGCAACTGCTGGCGGCGCTGCAGATCATCCAGCACGGCGATATCCAGGCCGACCAGATGAAAGGCTCCTGGGCCGGCGCCATGGGCCAGACCCAATTTATCCCGACCACCTACAACACCCACGCCGTCGACTTCGATGGCGACGGTCGCCGCGATATCTGGAACAGCCCGGCAGATGCCCTCGCCTCCACCGCGCACTACCTGCAAAGCTCCGGCTGGCAGAAAGGCCAGCCGTGGGGTTTTGAGGTGAAACAATTGCCGGCGAACTTCGACTACGCCCTGGCCGATGGCGGCATCCGCAAGACGGTCGCAGAATGGCTGAAACTGGGCATCCAACTGCCACCGGGTGCCAGCCTGCCACCCAACGTCGACCAACTCTCCGCTGCCCTGCTGTTACCGGCCGGTTATCGCGGCCCGGCGTTCCTGGTGCTGGATAACTTCCGTGCGATCCTCAAGTACAACAACTCGTCGTCCTACGCTTTGGCGGTCGGCCTGCTGTCGGAACGTTTCGGTGGCGGCGGCGTGATTCGTGGCGATTGGCCGAAAGATGAATTGCCATTGAGCCGCTCGCAGCGCATCGACTTGCAGACGGCCTTGAGTGCCAATGGCTATGACGCGGGCAACCCTGACGGGATTATCGGCGCCAATACGCGTAAGGCGATTCGTGCGGCGCAGCAGGCCTTGGGCTGGCCGGCGGATGGGTATCCGACGGTGAAACTGCTGGAGTCGTTGCAGAGCCGCTAGATCGGCATATGGCGGCTATTGCTATCGGGGGCAAGCCCCCTCCCACATTTCGACAGCATTCCATTGTGGGAGGGGGCTTGCCCCCGATGACGGCCTGACAGGTCGCAAAAACTCAGGCTTTGAACACTACATCCTGCTCCAACACCACCCGCTGCTCCCCCGCATCCAACCGCACCAACGCGCCCATCGGCAACGTCAGGTTCGGGTCGCAATGCCCACTGCGCCAACCGGACAACACGGGGATGCACAGCGGCTCGAAGGTCTGCTTGAGCAAGCGCTCCAACGCAACCTTATCCACACCCGCCACGTCCCCTACCAGTACACCGGCGACCTGCGCCAGCTTGCCTGCCAGGCGCAGGTGCGTCAGCAGGCGGTCAATGCGGTAGATCGGCTCGTTGACGTCCTCGATCAACAGGATGATGCCTTCTGCGTCGATCTCAAAGGGTGTGCCCATGACTGCCGCGATCATCGACAGGTTGCCGCCCAGCAAGCGCCCACAGGCGATGCCAGGCTCGATTGTGGTCAGCGGGTACGCCACGGGGTGCATCAACTCGCTGCCAGCGCCCAACTGGCCGCGCAGCATGCTGAACAATGAAGACTCGGTAGGTGGTTGCTTGTCGCCCAAGAGATCGGCGTTGAGCATCGGCCCATGGAAGGTCACGAAGCCGGCGTAACGGCTGATTGCCAGGTGCAGCGCGGTGATGTCGCTGTAACCCACGAAGGGTTTGGCATTGGCGCGCAGCAGGTCGAAGTCCAGGCTATCGAGCAGGCGCGGCGTGCCGTAGCCGCCACGCAGGCAGAAGATGGCGTCGATTTCAGGGTCGGCGAAAGCTTTGTGCAGGTCGTTGAGGCGGGTTTTATCGCTGCCGGCGAGGTAGCCGTCGCGTTCATAGACACCCGGGAAGATGCGCAGGTCGTAGCCGCGGGTGCGCATCCATTGGCCGGCTTTTTCAACGTCCAGGGTGGCGGGGCCGGCGGGGGCGATCAGGGCGATGGTGCCTTCGCTACGGAGGGCAGGTACTGCAGCGGTCATCCACGACTCTCCTTGGCTAACGCGAAACAACTATGGGAGGAGGCTTGTCCCCGATGGCGGTGTATCAGTATCAGAAGTGCTGACTGACAGTCCGCTATCGGGGGCAAGCCCCCTCCCACATTAACCTGCGGTGCCGCTCACAGCGCTATCAGGAAACCAGGCTTGCCTTGACCAGCTTGGCCTGCTCGTCCGCATGGTACGAGGAGCGCACCAGCGGGCCCGACGCCACGTTCTTGAAGCCCATCTTGTAGCCTTCCTCGGCGAACCAGGCGAAGGTGTCCGGGTGCACGAAACGCTGCACCGGCAAGTGGCTGCGGGACGGTTGCAGGTATTGGCCCAGGGTCAGCATGTCGATGTCGTGTTCGCGCATGCGCTTCATGACTTCGATGACTTCTTCGTCGGTCTCGCCCAGGCCCAGCATCAGGCCGGACTTGGTCGGGATGTGCGGCATCATCTGCTTGAATTTCTGCAGCAGGGTCAGCGACCACTGGTAATCCGAACCTGGACGCGCAGCCTTGTACAGGCGTGGCACGGTTTCGAGGTTGTGGTTGAACACATCAGGCGGCTCGGCGGCGGTGATTTCCAGCGCCACGTCCATACGGCCACGGTAGTCCGGGACCAGGGTTTCGAGCATCACGTTCGGCGACAGCTTGCGGATTTCGCGGATGCAGTCGGCAAAGTGCTGGGCACCCCCGTCACGCAGGTCGTCGCGGTCTACCGAGGTGATCACCACGTACTTGAGGCGCAGGTCGGCGATGGCGATGGCCAGGCTCTCCGGCTCGTTGACGTCCAGTGGCTTCGGACGGCCGTGGCCGACGTCGCAGAACGGGCAGCGACGGGTGCAGATGTCACCCATGATCATGAAGGTGGCGGTGCCGCCGGAGAAGCACTCGCCCAGGTTCGGGCAGGAGGCTTCTTCGCACACGCTGTGCAGTTTGTGCTTGCGCAGCAGCGCCTTGATACGGTCGACTTCCGGCGAAACCGGGATGCGCACGCGGATCCAGTCGGGTTTCTTCGGCAATTCGGTGGTCGGAATGATCTTCACCGGGATGCGTGCAACCTTCTCGGCGCCGCGCAGCTTGACGCCGGCTTCCACCTTGGCACGCGGGGCCGGGGCTGGGCGTTCGGTAACGTCCACCGTCGGGATCATGGTTTGCACTGCATCAGTAGTCATAATCAGTCGATTCCGCCCGTAAGGGTCGTCTGCTCAGCATAGTCGAGGTGTTTGACGAGCTGCGCACGCAGCCGGGCACTTACCTCGGCAAATTTAATCGGTGTGGCGTGGTCACTCAGTTGCGTCATTGCCAACCCGGCATAGCCACACGGGTTGATCCGCCGGAACGGCGCCAGGTCCATGTCCACATTCAGGGCCAGGCCATGAAAGGAACAGCCGTGGCGAATCCGCAGCCCCAGGGAGGCGATTTTCGCGCCATCAACGTACACACCCGGCGCATCCGGCTTGGCTGCGGCGCTCACGCCGTAACTGGCCAGCAGCTCGATCAGGCAAGCCTCCATGCGGCTGACCAGGTCGCGCACGCCGAACCCCAGCTTGCGCACATCCAGCAGCAAGTAGGCCACCAGTTGACCCGGCCCATGGTAAGTCACTTGGCCACCTCGGTCGACCTGCACCACCGGAATTTCCCCCGGCAGCAGCAGATGTTCGGCCTTGCCGGCCTGGCCCTGGGTGAACACCGGCGGGTGTTCCACCAGCCAGATTTCATCGGGGGCCGAGGTGCCGCGCTCGTTGGTGAAGCGCTGCATGGCGTGCCAGACGGGCTCGTAGTCCATCCGGCCGAGCTCGCGAAAGCCCAGGACCTGTGACATCACAGCACCATGTGCACGAAGCCGGTGGCCCGCAGTTCACTGTTGATGTTGTAGAGCTGGTCCTGATCCGTCGCAACGATGTGCAACTGGATCGTGGTGTATTTGCCGGTTGAACTGGAGCGTTCATCCACGCGCTGATCGTTGATCGTGGCGTGTTTACGCACGATCTCAAGGATCAGGTCTTTACGGCCGACACCGGTATCGCTGATCACCTTGATGGGATAGTCCACCACCGGGAATTCGATCTTTGGCGCCTTTACTTCTTTATCGGTCATGGCGTAACGGCCTCGTAAGCGTAAGCCGTGGCGACGGGCAAAGCCCCGTGTCGGATCAACACGGGGCTTTGCAGGTGCACACAATCAGTTGAACAGGCTGTAGAAGAATAGACGGATGCTATCCCACACGCGGCGGAAGATACCACCTTCGTCGACAGCGTCCAGGGCGATCAGGTCGGCGCTGTGCACCACCTTGTCGTCCAGCTTCACTTCGACTTTACCGATCACGTCGCCCTTGGCGATGGGCGCAACCAGTTGCGGGTTCATGGTCATGCTGGCAGCGAGCTTCTTCAGCTGGCCTTTAGGCATGGTCAGGGTCAGGTCTTCAGCCAGGCCAGCCTTGACTTGAGAGGTCGCGCCTTTCCACACCGGCGCGGTCGCCAGTTCAGCACCCTTCTGGTAGAAGGTCTGGGTTTCGAAGAAACGGAAACCGTAGGTCAGCAGCTTTTGCGTCTCGGCCGCACGGGCCTGTTCGCTGTTGGTGCCGAAGACCACGGCAATCAGGCGCTGGCCGTCACGGACAGCGGACGACACCATGCAGTAACCGGCTTCTTCGGTGTGGCCGGTTTTCAGACCATCGACGGTCTTGTCGCGCCACAGCAGCAGGTTGCGGTTAGGCTGCTTGATGTTGTTCCAGAAGAATTCCTTCTGGGAGTAGATCGCGTAGTGCACCGGGTCGACACGAATGATCGCGCGCGCCAGGATCGCCATGTCGTGAGCCGACGAGTAGTGCTCCGGGTTCGGCAGGCCGGTCGGGTTCATGAAGTGGCTGTTGGTCATGCCCAGGTCGGCCACGGTTTTGTTCATCATGTCGGCGAATGCATCTTCGC
Source organism: Pseudomonas sp. FBCC-B1565 (assembly GCF_059133265.1). NCBI lineage: Bacteria > Pseudomonadati > Pseudomonadota > Gammaproteobacteria > Pseudomonadales > Pseudomonadaceae > Pseudomonas > Pseudomonas sp. FBCC-B1565. Next base: position 796,690 of record NZ_CP101438.1, on the reverse strand, counting down.
TGCCGGCGATGTGCTCGGCCAGCGCGACGCTGGCATCGTTACCGGACTGGATGATGATGCCGTGCAACAGGTCGCTCACAGTCACCTGCGAACCCACCTTGATGAACATCCGCGAACCGCCGGTACGCCAGGCGTTTTCGCTGACGGTGACCGGGTCGTTCTCGCCGATCTGGCCGCGACGGATTTCCAGGGTCGCGATGTAGGCGGTCATCAGTTTGGTCAGGCTGGCCGGTGGCAGGCGCTGGTCACCGTTGTTCTCGACCAGCACGTTGCCGCTGGCGGCATCCATGAGGACCCAGGCCTTGGCAGCCAGTTGCGGGGAAGCCGGCACCATTTCAACCGCCCAGGCGGCCGGGGTGATGATCAGCGAAAGAAGCAGGCACGTGCGTTTGGCTAAGGTGGTGATGTTCATCCGTCTCTCGAAATTGCTTATGGAAACTTGCCCTCGCGGGCAAAACTTATTCAGACAGCCCGCTACCAGACTGTCACGTGTTCGGTTGCCCGCTCACCCCTTGCCCCCGGGTTTTTATTGTTCAACGAGCCAACAACCAGGGTTCAAGCCCGCGCACGGGCCAGAACCATCAATTCTGTTTTATTCAGCGGTGACCACGCTAGGCTGACCCAGATTGGCCAGGCGCACGCTGTTCTGCACTTGCGCCACTTCGCTCGGCGAGCCGATCGGGCCCATGCGCACACGGTGCAACGTCTGCTGGTTACGCACGATGGAGCTGATGAACACCGGCGCGTTGACCATGCTGCTGAGCTTGGACCTTAACAGTTCTGCCGCATCCGGGTTGGCGAAAGCGCCCACCTGCAAGTATTGGCCACCGGCCAGCGAAGCACCCTGGGCAGCCTGCGGCACTGCCACGGTGTCCGGGGCGTGCTGTTGTGGCGGCGGTGTCCACTGCTCGACCTTGCCCGCCGATGCGGTGATTTGCGGTTGTGGTGTCTGCGGCTCGTTGAGCATCAATGGCGCCGGCTTGCCGCGCTGGGCCCAGTACTGCGCCGGGTCGATGCCTTCGACCTTGACCCGTGCGGTGCCGGTTTCGGCGTAGCCGAGTTTCTTCGCGGCGGCGTAGGACAGGTCGATGATACGGTCCGAGTAAAACGGGCCGCGGTCGTTGACGCGCAGGATCACCGTGCGGTTGTTGTCCAGGTTGGTCACCCGCACATAGCTCGGCAGCGGCAGGGTCTTGTGCGCTGCACTCATGCCATACAGGTCATACACTTCGCCATTGGCGGTGTTCTGGCCGTGGAACTTGGTGCCGTACCAGGACGCCGTGCCCGATTGCACGTAGGTCTTGGATTCCTGCAGCGGGAAATAGGTCTTGCCCAGCACGGTGTACGGGTTGGCCTTGTAGGCACCGGTGTGCAGGGTGGGCGTGGCGTCCGGGATCTTCGACACATCGACATCCCACCACGGCGCGCCGTCTTTGTGCGCACGGTTGATGTCCAGGCCCGGCTGGGAACGAACTGCGGTGCCCCCGGACTTCTGCGCCGGACCGCGGCTGGTGGAGCAACTGACGACCAGCAGGGACAACGCGACGAACGCCACCAGCTTGAGCGGTTGATTGAACGGCGATGCCCGCATTACTTAGTGCCCCGTGCTTGGACCAGCATGTCTGACAGCTGATGCACGGCCATGGCGTACATCACACTGCGGTTATAACGCGTGATTGCGTAGAAATTCTTCAGGCCCATCCAGTATTCCGGGCCGTTTTCGCCCTCAAGGCGGAATGCCGTGACCGGCATCTCGTCAGGCAGCGCATTCTGACTCGACCAGCCCAGCGCCCGCAACTCCCCGACCGTCTTGGCCGGCTCGATGCCCTGCGTCAGGCCTTCGTCGGCGCGATCGCCCGTGACATCCGCACGTATCACCACCGGCTCACCGGCGACCCAGCCATGGCGCTTGAAGTAGCTGGCCACGCTGCCGATGGCGTCGTCGGGGTTGCTCCAGATATTGATATGCCCGTCGCCGTCGAAGTCCACTGCATAGGCGCGGAAGCTGCTCGGCATGAACTGCGGCAAGCCCATCGCACCGGCATAGGAACCCTTGAGGCTCAGCGGGTCGACCTGCTCTTCGCGGGCCAGCAGCAGGAACTCGCGCAGTTCCTTGCGGAAGAACTCGGCGCGGGGCGGATAATCGAAGCCCAGGGTCGACAAGGCGTCGATCACCCGATAGCTGCCGGTATTGCGCCCGTAGAAGGTTTCAATGCCAATGATCGCAACGATGACCTGGGCCGGCACGCCGTACTCCTGCTCGGCGCGAGCCAGCACGGCCTCGTGCTGGCGCCAGAAGTCCACGCCACGGGCCACGCGGGCGTCGGTGAGGAACATCGGGCGATATTCCTTCCACTGCTTCACACGCTCAGCGGGGCGCGAAATGGCGTCGAGGATCGCCTGCTTTTTCTGGGCTTCGCGGAACACACCCATCAGCTGTTCACCGGCGAAACCATAGTCGCGGGTCATCTCACCGACAAACTCGGCGACCTGGGGTGAACCATCGTAGTCACCGGCCTGCGCCTCTTGCGTTGCGCCCAGCAGCCCAATCAGGCCCATCCAGGACGCGTGCCGAGTCGCCCAGCCGCGCATTACTTGCATTGACATCTTCACCTTATTCAAACCTGTGCGATCCATTTGCGATGCGTATGAATCGACATCAAAACCCCAAACGCTGACAGCAATGTCACCAGCGAAGTTCCGCCGTAGCTAATGAATGGCAACGGCACCCCAACCACCGGCAACAGGCCACTGACCATACCGATGTTGACGAAAACGTAAACAAAAAAAGTCATGGTCAGGGCGCCGGCGAGCAATTTGCCGAACAGCGTCTGCGCCTGCGCGGTGATCACCAGGCCGCGACCAATCAACAGCAGATAGATCAGCAACAGCGCGCAAATGCCTACCAGGCCGAACTCTTCGCCCATCACCGCAATAATGAAGTCGGTGTGGCTCTCGGGCAAAAAGTCCAGGTGCGACTGGGTACCCAGTAACCAGCCCTTACCAAATACCCCGCCGGAGCCGATGGCGGCCTTCGACTGGATGATGTTCCAGCCGGTGCCCAGCGGATCGCTTTCCGGGTCGAGGAACGTGAGAATTCGCTGCTTCTGGTAGTCGTGCATAAAGAAGAACCACATGGCCACGGCCACCGGCACCGCGGCAGCGAGCACGCTGAGGATCCAGCGCCAGCGCAGGCCGCCCATGAACAGCACGAACGCACCACCGGCCAGTATCAGCAGCGAGGTGCCCAGGTCCGGCTGGCGCACGATCAGGATGAACGGCACGCCAATCAGGATCAGGCTGATCCCTACGTGCTTGAGCTGCGGCGGCAACGTGCGCTTGGACAGGTACCAGGCGATGGTCGCCGGCATCAGGATCTTCATGAATTCCGACGGCTGGAAGCGAATCACCCCCGGAATGTTGATCCAGCGGGTCGCGCCCATGGCGTTGTGGCCCATCACGTCCACCACCACCAGCAGCAACACCCCGGCGACGTAGCCCAACGGCACCCAGCGCGCCATGAAACGCGGCTCCAGCTGGGCGATCACCACCATCGACAACAAGCCCAGGCCAAACGAAGACGCCTGCTTGATCAGCAGGTCCCAGTTCTTGCCGCTGGCCGAATACAGGACGAACAGGCTACCGGCCGCCAGGGTCAGCAGCAGGATCAGCAACGGGCCGTCAATGTGCATGCGTTGCAGCAACGTCGCACGGCGACGCATCACATCCTCACTGGAGAGGATGCGGTCAAAATTACTCTTCACGGGCCGTAACCTCGGTGCTTGAAGGGGGCCCGCCGTATTCGGGCTTGAGCCTGCCGTCGTCGGCCAACAGCCAGGCGTCCATTACTTGGCGCACCACGGGCGCCGCGACGCCGGAGCCGGACTCGCCGTTCTCGACCATCACCGCCACCACGATCTTCGGGTCGTCCGCCGGGGCAAAGCCGACAAACAAGGCGTGGTCGCGGTGGCGCTCCTGGACCTTGGAGCGGTCATATTTTTCGCCCTGCTTGATCGCCACCACCTGGGCGGTACCGCTCTTGCCGGCAATGCGGTACTGCGCGCCGATGGCCGCCTTGCGCGCGGTGCCGCGTGCGCCGTGCATCACTTGCTGCATGCCGTGGTTGACCTTGGTCCAGTCGGACGGGTCGCGCAGTACGATGTCCGGGATCGGGTTTTCATCCAGAGGCTTCTCGCCCTCGATGGTCTTGGCCAGGTGTGGACGGTTCCAGATGCCTTTGTTGGCGACCAACGCCGTGGCCTGCGCCAGTTGCAACGGCGTGGCCTGCATGTAGCCCTGGCCGATACCGAGGATCAGGGTTTCGCCTGGGAACCACGCCTGGCGGCGGGTCGCGCGCTTCCACTCCCGCGACGGCATCAGGCCGGGGGACTCTTCGAACATGTCCAGCGAGACCTTCTGGCCAAGGCCGAACTTGCCCATGTAAGCGGACAGGCGATCGATCCCGAGCTTGTGGGCCAGGTCGTAAAAATAAGTGTCGTTGGAGCGCATGATCGCGGTGTCCAGGTCGACATAGCCGTCACCGGTGCGGTTCCAGTTACGGTATTTGTGATCGTAGTTGGGCAGCATGTAGTAGCCCGGGTCGAACACGCGGCTGGAGGCCGTGACCACACCTGCGTCCAGTCCGGCAATCGCCACCGCCGGCTTGATGGTCGAGCCCGGCGGATACAGGCCGCGCAACACGCGGTTGAACAGCGGCCGATCGATGGAATCACGCAACTCGGCGTAGGCCTTGAAGCTGATCCCGGTCACAAACAGATTGGGGTCGAAACTCGGCTGGCTGACCATCGCCAGGACTTCGCCAGTAGCCGGGTCCAGGGCAACCACCGCGCCGCGCCGCCCGCCCAGGGCCATCTCCGCCGCTTCCTGCAGCTTGATGTCCAGGCTCAGCACGATGTCCTTGCCCGGCACCGGGTCGGTACGCTTGAGCACCCGCAGCACGCGGCCACGGGCGTTGGTCTCGACTTCCTCGTAACCCACCTGACCGTGCAACTCGGGCTCGTAGAAACGCTCGATGCCGGTCTTGCCGATATGGTGGGTGCCGCTGTAATTCACCGGATCGAGGGTTTTCAGCTCTTTCTCGTTGATCCGCCCCATGTAGCCAACGGAGTGGGCAAAGTGCGGCCCTTGCGGGTAATGCCGCACCAACTGCGCCACCACTTCCACACCCGGCAGACGAAACTGGTTCACCGCAATCCGCGCGATCTGCTCTTCGGTCAGCTCGAACAGGATCGGCACCGGCTCGAAAGGCCGGCGCCCCTGTTTCATGCGTTTCTCGAAGATCACCCGGTCTTCCGGCGTCAGTTGCAGTACCTCGACAATCACATCGAGGATCTGCTGCCAGTCGCCGGAACGCTCGCGGGTCATGCTCAGGCTGAAGCTGGGCCGGTTGTCCGCCACCACCACGCCATTACGGTCGAAAATCAGCCCACGGGTCGGCGGGATCGGCTGCACATGCACCCGGTTGTTTTCCGACAGCGTGGAGTGATAGTCGTACTGGATCACCTGCAGGAAATACAGGCGGGCGATCAGCACGCCCAACAACGCCACCACCATGATTGCGCCAAACACCACGCGTGCGCGTACGAGACGTGCGTCTTTCTCGTGGTCCTTGATGCGGATCGGTTGGGTCATCGGGAGGGGCGCAGATTATTTGTGGTAAGGGTGCCCGGACAGGACTGTCCAGGCGCGATACAGCTGTTCACCGATCAGGATCCTTACCAACGGGTGCGGCAGCGTCAACGCCGACAGCGACCAACGCTGGTCCGCCCGCGCGCAGACTTCCGGCGCCAGCCCTTCGGGGCCACCGACCATGAAGTTGACCGTACGCGAGTCCAGGCGCCAGCGATCCAGTTCCACCGCCAGCTGCTCGGTGCTCCAGGGCTTGCCGTGCACTTCGAGGGTGACGATGCGCTCGTTGGGGCCGACCTTGGCCAGCATGGCTTCGCCTTCCTGACGGATAAAGCGCGCCACGTCGGCATTCTTGCCCCGGGTATTGAGCGGTATCTCTACCAGTTCCAGCGACAGCTCAGCGGGCAGACGCTTGGCATACTCGTGCCAGCCTTCTTCCACCCACTTGGGCATACGTGAACCGACAGCAATCAGACGCAGGCGCACAGCCGTTCCTTATTCCTGGTCTTTGTTGAGCTTGTCGAAGTGCGCGTGGCCCACTTCCGGGCTGTGGTGCTTGCCATCGGCGGCACGGCTCTGCTCGGCGCCTTTCCACAGACGCTCCAGGTCGTAGAACTGGCGGGCGTTGGAAGTCATCATGTGAACGATCACGTCGTCCATGTCCAGCAACACCCAGTCGCTGTCGCCCTTGCCTTCTTCACCCAGCGGCTTCACGCCCTGGGCTTTGACGGCTTCACGGACTTTATCGAGCATCGCGCCGATCTGACGGTTCGAGGTACCGGTGGCGATAATCATGAAGTCGGTGATGCTTTGCTTGTCGCGCACGTCCAGCACCTGGATGTCCTGGGCTTTAACGTCCTCCAGGGCAGCCACCGCGACCTTTACCAGCTCTTCGCCAGCCAGTTCCGGGCCTACGTGGGCTTCAACCGGCAGCGGCGCGCTTTTGAAGGTGCCTTTGCGCTTAACTTTGCTTACGTCTTTGTTCGTCATATAAAACTCGTTTTGCTCGTATGTTCGGACGCTTGCTGCACGAATTTTCGTACGTTCAAGCGCGCCTTTTCAGTTCGACGCACGGTAAAGCCCGTGCGCATCGATGTAGGCCAGGACCGCGTCAGGCACCAGGAAACGTACCGACTTCCCGCTGGCCAGCAGTTGACGGATCTGGGTGGCGGACACCGCAAGCGGGGTCTGCCAGACGAATGCAATATTCCCGTTCGGCCCGGTCAGGGCCAAGGGGTCACTTACCGACCGCGCGGCCAGCAGGTTGCGCAAGGCATCCGGCGGTTCGCTGTCGGCATCCGGGCGTTGCAGAACCAGGATGTGGCAATGCTGGAGGAGTTCCTCCCAGCGATGCCAAGAGGGCAGGCCGCAAAAAGCGTCCCAGCCCAGAAGCAAAAACAACTGGTCATCCGCGGCCAACTCGGCACGCATCAGCTCCAGGGTGTCAACAGTGTAGGACGGTTTGTCGCGCTTGAGCTCGCGGTCGTCCACCACCAGCGGCGCTATGCCTTCCACCGCCAGGCGCACCATCTCCAGGCGTTGCTGCGGCGACACCTGCGGCGTATCGCGATGAGGCGGCCGCGCGTTGGGCATCACGCGCAGCTCGTCCAGCGCGAGGGCATCCGCGACTTCCAGGGCACTGCGCAAATGGCCGATGTGCACGGGGTCGAAGGTACCGCCGAGCAGCCCGATGCGTTTACCCATCAAGTGCGCACATGACCGTCGCCGAACACCACGTACTTCTCGCTGGTCAGGCCTTCCAGCCCGACCGGGCCACGGGCGTGAAGCTTGTCGGTGGAAATCCCGATCTCCGCGCCCAGGCCGTATTCGAAGCCGTCGGCAAAGCGCGTCGAGGCGTTGATCATCACCGAAGCGGAATCCACTTCGTTGAGGAAGCGCCGCGCATCGCTGAAATGCTCGGAGACGATGGCGTCGGTGTGCTTGGAACCGTAGGTGTTGATGTGTTCGATAGCCTCGTCGAGGTCATCGACGATCTTGATCGACAGGATCGGCGCGGTGTATTCGGTGTACCAGTCCAGCTCGGTCGCCTCGATCACGTCCGCACCCAGCAGCGCACGGGTGCGCTCGCAACCGCGCAATTCAACGCCCTTGTCGCGGTAGATGGCAGCCAGCGGCGGCAGCACGCGCTCGGCAATGCCGACGTGCACCAGCAGGGTTTCCATGGTGTTGCACGGGGCGTAGCGGTGGGTCTTGGCGTTGTCGGCGATGCGGATCGCCTTGTCGATGTCGGCGGCGATGTCGATGTACACGTGGCACACGCCGTCCAGGTGCTTGATCACTGGCACCTTGGCATCGCGGCTGACGCGTTCGATCAGGCTCTTGCCACCGCGCGGCACGATCACGTCGACGAATTCCGGCATGGTGATCAACGCGCCCACGGCGGCGCGGTCGGTGGTTTCCACCACTTGCACCACTTCGGCGGGCAACTCGGCCACGGCCAGGCCCTGCTGGATGCAGGCCGCGATGGCACGGTTGGAATTGATCGCCTCGGAACCGCCGCGCAGGATGGTGGCGTTGCCGGACTTGAGGCACAGGCTCGCGGCGTCGATGGTCACGTTCGGACGCGACTCGTAAATGATGCCGATCACGCCCAGGGGCACGCGCATCTTGCCGACCTGGATGCCGGACGGCAGGTAACGCATGTCGCGGATTTCACCGATGGGGTCAGGCAGCTTGGCCACCTGACGCAGGCCTTCGATCATGTCGTCGATACGTGCCGGGGTCAGGGCCAGGCGGTCCAGCAGGGCTGGCTCCAGGCCATTGGCGCGGCCGTTGGCCAGGTCCAGTTCGTTGGCGGCGCTGAGCTCGGAGCGCGAAGCATCCAGAGCATCGGCGGCGGCCAGCAGGGCACGGTTCTTCTGCGCGGTGCTCGCACGGGCGATCAACCGCGAGGCCTGACGGGCAGCGCGACCCAGGCGGGTCATGTAGTCAAGAACGGACTCAGTCATGGTCAGGGAGTCTTGGCAGGGAGGAAAGCGGCAGATTATAGCTGTGACGCCGCCCGACTGACAGCGGTGAGGGGCGGATGGTCGAAATGAACTGTAAAAACCTGGGGTTCAGCGGTAATTAAGGCGAGAGTTGTTATGATTCCGTCACATTTAGCCGTATTTACCCTGACCGCCATGCCCAGTTCATCACCCCGACTCCCCGCCAGCGCCCTGCCCGACTGCTTCTTCGACCGTGACGCGCAAATACTTGCGCGGGAATTGCTCGGGAAAGTCATCCGCCATCGCGTCGGCGAAACCTGGCTTTCGGCGCGAATTATCGAAACCGAAGCCTATTACGTGGCGGAAAAAGGCAGTCACGCTTCATTGGGCTACACAGAAAAGCGTAAGGCTTTGTTTCTAGATGGCGGGCATATCTATATGTACTACGCCCGCGGTGGCGATTCGCTGAACTTCAGCGCCCATGGTCCAGGCAATGCCGTGTTGATCAAATCGGCCTATCCATGGGTCGATGAATTATCCGGCCCGGCGAGCCTGGCGCAGATGTTGTTGAATAACCCGAACCCCGACGGCAGCCCCCGCACCTCGCAAAAGCTGTGCGCCGGCCAGACCCTGCTGTGTAAGGCCCTGGGGTTGAAAGTGCCGGCATGGGATGCCAAGCGCTTCGATCAGGAACGGCTCTACGTGGAGGATGTGGGGCAGACCCCGGCCCAGATCATCCAGACCACCCGCCTGGGAATCCCCAGCGGCCGCGATGAATACCTGATGTACCGCTTCGTCGATGCTGGCTACGCACCTTATTGCACGCGGAACCCGCTGCGCCGGGGCCAGGTCGAAGGCCGCGATTATTTTTTGATTTGAGCAGGGAGTGGATTGTATGGGCCAATGGCTCGATAGCATTACCGGCTGGTTGACCCTGAACCCCGAATGGCTGGCGGTCGCGGTGTTTATCGTCGCCTGCGTGGAGTGCCTGGCTATCGCCGGGCTGATCGTGCCGGGCGCAGTATTGTTGTTTGCCATTGCCGCCCTCGCCGGCAGCGGCGCGCTGTCCCTTAGCGAAACCCTGTTGTTGGGTTTCCTCGGCGGCTTGCTGGGCGACGGGGTTTCCTACTACCTGGGGCGACATTTCCACCAGAACATCCGGCGCTTGCCTGGCTTGCGTCATCACCCTGAATGGATGAACGGCGCCGAAACCTACTTCCACAAGTACGGCATTGCCAGCCTGCTGGTCGGGCGCTTCATCGGCCCGCTGCGGCCCATGCTGCCAATGGTGGCAGGCATGTGCGACATGCCCTTCCCGCGTTTTGCGATGGTCAGCATCGTGGCGGCGGCGGGCTGGTCGGTGGCGTATCTGCTGCCAGGCTGGGCAACCGGCGCCGCGTTCCGCCTGCCATTGCCGGAGGGTTTCTGGCCTGAAGCGGGGGTGGTAGCCGCCTGTATCGCGGTGGTGGTGGGCCTGAGCTTGAACAGCAGCCTGCGCGGCCATCGGCGTGCCACCCTATGGATCGGTTGCGCCAGCCTGACGATGTTGATCGCCTTGTTTATCGGCTACCCCCACCTCAATGACTTTGACCAGGGCCTGAGCGCCCTGGTGCAGGAACACCGCAGCGCCTGGCTGGACGAAGTGATGGTGCGCATCACCCAACTGGGCGAGTTCAAGAAGATGTTCGTCGCCAGCGCCGTGTTTACCGGCTTGCTGCTAGTGGCTCGACAATGGCGCCATGCGCTGTTTGTCGGCGCGACCCTCGCCGGTGCGGCAGTGATCAACACCGGGACCAAGCTGTTTTTCGCCCGTGGCCGCCCGGAAATCCTCACAGACCCACTGACCAGTTTCAGCATGCCCAGCGGCCATGCATCCGGCGCGTTTGCGTTTTTCCTGGCCCTGGCGGTCCTGGCCGGGCGCGGGCAACCCATCCGGCTACGCCTGACCTGGATGTTGCTGGGCTGCATTCCCGCCGCGTTCATTGCGTTGTCGCGGGTCTACCTCGGCGCGCATTGGCCCTCGGACATCCTGGCCGGCACGCTGCTGGCGATGACGGTATGTGCGTTCAGCCTGGGGGTCAGCCAGTACCGCAGCCCGCTACCGGCGATGCCGCAAAAAGCCTGGTGGCTGTTGCTGCCAGCATTGGTGGCGGTGCTCAGCTTCATCGCCCTCACCGGCACGCCCCACGCGCTGCTGCGTTACGCCTATTAAGTGAACAGCTCGCCCTGCAACTCATCGAGCAGCATCTGGATCGCATCCAGGCGCTGCTGCGGGTCATCGAGTTGCAACAGATCGATCTTGTCGGCCTCGGTGAAGGGCAGCAGATACGCCAGCTGATTGCCCAAGGCTTGCTGACCGTCGGCGTGGGCGTCCATGTCCAGCGAGGCCACCATCGGGTGCTCGGCCAACGCCTGGAGCAATGCCAGCAGGTCGGCGTCCTCTTCTTCCAGCGGTTGGTCCGGCAGTTCTTCGAGCCACTGCACATCGGCCACCAGCAGTTGGTCTTTCTGCACGCCGGCGTCGCGCACCCGGAACCGGCGACCACCTTCGACACGAATCCCCAGCAGGCCATTGTCCTGCTGCTTGAAGTCGCGGATCAGTGCCTCGCACCCAATCAACGCGTAACCATCCGGTGCCAGGCCCACTTCCTTGCCGTCGAGGATGCACACCACGCCGAAGCTTTCGCCCTTTTTCATGCAGCGGGCGACCATATCCAGATAGCGCGCCTCGAACAGTTGCAGGTCGAGGGTGCAGCCTGGGAACAGCACGGTATTGAGCGGGAACAGCGCCAGACTCATAAAGGTTTCCTTAACCCTGGTTTAAACGATCACCGACACAGCCAGCGGCAGGAACACTGCCGTGGCCACGCCCATCAGACTCATGGCCAGCGCCGCAAAGGCGCCGCACTCTTCGCTTTCCTGCAACGCCACCGAGGTGCCGACCGCGTGGGCGGTCATGCCCAGGGCCATGCCTCGCGCCTCAGGGCTGTGCACGCCCAGGCGCGACAGGTACGCCGGGCCGATCATCGCGCCGATCACCCCGGTGATCAGTACAAACACCGCCGCCAATGCCGCCACACCGCCAATCTGCTCGGCCACCAGCATGGCGATCGGTGAGGTCACCGACTTGGGCGCCATGGTCATCAACATCCTATGTTCGGCGCCAAACCACCAGCCCAACAGTACACACAGGCCGGTGGCCAACACCCCGCCTATCACCAGCGTAGTAAAAATCGGCCAGAACAATTGGCGAATACGCCGCAGGTTCAAATAGAGCGGCACCGCCAGGGCCACCGTCGCCGGGCCCAACAGGATGCCCATGATCTCGGTGCTCTTGCGGTACTCGGCGTAGCTCAGGCCACAGCTGATCAGCACGCCGATCACCAGCAGCATGGAAACCAGCACCGGTTGCAGGAAAATCCAGCGGGTTTTCTCGAAACCGGCCAGTACCAGTTGATAGGCACCCAGGGTGATGCCAATGCCGAACAACCGGTGATGGATCACCGCCATCCAGGCGCCCTGCCAGTCGACGGTCATTGGTCCTTCTCCTTGCGCTTGACCATCTGCTGCATCAGTACGCCGACAAAGCCCATGGCAATCACCAGCGATAACACCAGCGCGCCGACGATGGCCCAGAAGTCCGCAGCGATGTCCTTGGCGTACACCATCACGCCCACCGCCGGCGGCACCAGCAGCAACGGCAGGTAACGCAACAGGCTGCTGGCGGCCAGGCTCAATGGCTCGCCGACCTCGCCGCGCCAGACCAGAAAACCCAGCATCAGCAGCAGCCCGATGATCGGCCCCGGCAGCACCGGCACCAGCAAATGATTGATCGCGGTGCCGATCAATTGAAACAGCACCAGCCAGGTCAGGCCCCGTAACAGCATCCGTTCTTCCCCCTCGAAACTCGCCCGCATTATAAGCATGCCCGCCCTATGCATCGGCATTCGCCAAAAGCATGGTGGGTTGACCGGGCCGATTGGCCATGATGATCTACATTGGTTCTCTGTAACCCATAAAAAACACGCCCTGCAGGGCGGCAAAAATGATGAACCAAGGAGAGACGCAATGCCCTATGTACCCGTAGCGCAGCTCAAAGACTATGTCGGCAAGGAACTGGGACGTTCCGAATGGCTCACTATCGACCAGGCACGCATCAACCTGTTCGCCGAGGCAACGGGCGATCATCAGTTCATCCACGTCGACCCGGTCAAGGCCGCGCAAACCCCGTTCGGCAGCACCATCGCCCACGGTTTCCTGTCGCTGTCGCTGATGCCCAAGCTGATGGAAGACATTCTGATCATGCCCGAAGGCCTGAAGATGGCGGTCAACTATGGCCTCGACAGCGTGCGCTTCATCCAGCCGGTGAAGGTCAATTCCAAGGTGCGCCTGAACGTGACCCTGACCGATGTCACCGAGAAGAAGCCAGGCCAGTGGCTGTTCAAGGCCACCGCCACCCTGGAAATCGAAGGCCAGGAAAAACCGGCTTACATTGCCGAGTCGTTGTCACTCTGCTTCGTATAAGGCCGTGCCTGTGGTGGGGAAATAAACCTCACCACAGGGTATGTAAATTTATGTATGAAACTCGCAGCTGCGGCATACTCGGCGCTCAATTATCCGGATCCCGCTATGCGCCCACTCGCTCCCCTCGCCCTTGCCCTGTTGCTCACCGCTTGCGGAGACGGCGAATCGCTGTTGCCGCCCGATGCGCGCCTGCCCGATGGCGGCCGCTACCGGGGTGATGTGGTCGATGGCTTGCTGCAGGGCCAGGGCCGCGTGGACTACCCCAATGGCAGTTGGTACGCCGGCCAGTTCGACAAGGGCCAGTGGCACGGCCAGGGCGAATGGCATGGCAGCAACGGCGAAGTCTATAAAGGCCAGTTCCAGCAAGGCCTGTTCGATGGCCAGGGCAGCCTGACCACGGCGGGCAGCCACTATGTGGGCGGCTTCAAGAATGGTCGACGCAACGGCGAAGGCACCCTCAAAGAGGGGCAGATGACCTACCGCGGCGAATTCAAGAACGACCAGTATTCCGGCCTCGGTCGCCTGGAGCTGGCGGACGGCAGCCAGTACCAGGGCCAGTTCGCCCACGGCAAACCGAATGGCGAAGGCCAGCGCAACGACGACAGCGGCAACCAGTTCAGCGGCCATTTCGTCGATGGCCAATTGGAAGGCAACGGCACCTTCAACAGCGCCGATGGCGACATCTATGTCGGCCAGTTCAAGCAGAACCAACTCAACGGCAAGGGCCGCTACGAGAACGCCGACGGCGATGTGTGGATCGGCCAGTTCAAGGAAGGCGCGCTCAGCGGCAAGGGCGAGTTGATAGGTGTGGATGGCAGCCACTACGTCGGCCAGTTCGCTGATTGGCGCTTTACCGGCGAAGGCCGCCTGAACCTCACCGACGGTAGCTTCTATATCGGCGGTTTCGACAGCGACAGCTATCAAGGCAAAGGCACCCTGGTGCTCACCGATGGCACCGTGCAGGCCGGCACCTGGGTCAATGGCATGCGTGTACGTGATGCCGACGGCAAACTGCTGCCCGACCCATTGGAAATCGGCGTGCTGGCCCAAGGCCGCCTGCTGGATGCTGCCCTCGCCGCCGTGCCCGCCTCCACCCCCGCCGTGGAGCTGTACACCCTGGCTGTGGCTGGCGACGGTAAACAAAGCGTGTTCCTGCGCGAAGCCGATTACGTCAGCAACATGCTCGCCACCCGCTTCGGCGCACGCGGGCAGATTCGCCTGGTCAACCACCGCGATCACATCACCGACCGCCCCCTGGCCACCCGCGAAAGCTTGCGTCGCGCCGTGCAAACCCTGGCCGAGCGCACCGGCCCGGAAGACCTGGTGTTCATCTACATGACCAGCCACGGCACCCACGAACACGAACTGGTGCTGGACCAACCGCGCATGGAGCTGGCCGACCTGCCAGCTGATGAGCTGGCGGCCGTGCTGGCGCCGCTGAAGAACCGCGACAAGATCGTGGTGATTTCGGCCTGCTACTCCGGCGGATTCATCCCGGCCCTGAAGGATGAGCACACGCTGATCATGACCGCCTCCCGGGCCGACCGCGTGTCTTTCGGCTGCTCCGAGGAAGCCGACTTCACCTACTTCGGCGACGCCCTCTTCGCCCAAGCCCTCAACCAGACCGACGACTTGCAGCAAGCCTTCAAGCTGGCGCAACTGCATGTGGCCGAACGCGAACAGGCGGACAACTTCGAAGCCTCCGAACCGCAGATCTGGGCCCCCAAGGGTGTGATCGCCCATTGGCAATTATTACGCAAACAGCAGGCACGAAAGGCGCTGGAAAGCGTCTCAATGAATAGCAAGGAAGCCAAAGGCAACTAAGCTGTAACGTGTAACAAGGGGGAAACACCATGTACCTGACGCCTCAGCATATCTTGCTCGCCGGAGCCACCGGCCTTACCGGCGAACACCTGCTCGACCGCCTGCTCAACGAACCCACCGTGACCCGCGTGCTCGCACCCAGCCGCAAGCCGCTGGCCGAACACCCGCATTTGGAAAACCCGGTGGGCGACCCAGCGGTGTTCTTGCCGCAACTGAGCGGCCGGGTGGATATCGCCTTCTGCTGCCTGGGCACCACCATCAAACAAGCCGGTTCCGAAGCCGCCTTTCGCGCGGTTGACCTGGACATGGTCGTGGCCTTCGCCAAGCGCGCGCGGGAAATGGGCGCACGGCACCTGATCGTGATCAGCGCGATTGGCGCCGACCCGAAATCCTCGATCTTCTACAACCGCGTCAAAGGGGAAATGGAAGAAGCGCTTAAAGCCCAGGACTGGCCGCAACTGACCATCGTACGACCATCGTTATTGCTGGGGGAACGGTTGGAGCCACGCCTGGCGGAACAACTGGCCGGGCCGTTGTCGCGCTTGATTCCGGGCAAATACCGCGGCATTGAGGTGTGCGAACTGGCCCGCGCCATGTGGCGCCTGGCGCTGGAAGAACAGGATGGGGTGCGGGTGGTGGAGTCGGACGAGTTGCGCAAGCTAGGCAAGTAGTTTTGTGGTGAACAGAAGGGCGTCATCGCAGGCAAGCCAGCTCCCACATTTGGAATGCGTTCCCTGTGGGAGCCGGGCTTGCCCGCGATGAGGCCAGCACAGCCACTTGTCATTTAAAGACCACCCGTAGCGTTGAAGCCAACGCCAAGTACCGTCAACACCGACAGCGGCAACAACAAAGTATCGAGCAACGCACTCGCCGGCAGATCCACCCCAGGATAACTCGGTGCCTCGGCACCAAACCTGTCCTTGGCGCAGCAGCCGCCATTCATTGCATACAAATCCAACCGCGTGCCGGCATACACCACCGGCGCACCCGGTTGCGCCGCGTCCAACGTACGCGCGGTGGCGCAGCCCGTCAGTTGCAGTGCCAGCAGGACCAACAGCGCCTTATTCATCGCTGCTCAAATGGTGCTCGCCCCAACGTGGCAGCATGTCCTGGGGAATGTTCAACAGGTTGAGAATGCGCGCCACCACAAAGTCGACCAGGTCATCGATGGTCTGCGGCTGGTGATAGAAACCCGGCGAGGCCGGCAGAATGGTCACGCCCATGTTCGACAACTTGAGCATGTGTTCCAGGTGAATACTGGAGTAAGGCGCCTCACGGGGCACCAGAATCAACTGGCGGCGCTCTTTCAAGGTCACGTCCGCCGCCCGTTCGATCAGGTTGTTGCAGGCCCCCGTGGCAATCGCCGACAAGGTGCCCGTGGAACACGGCACCACCACCATCGCCGCTGGCGCGCCGGAGCCGGACGCCACCGGCGACATCCAGTCCTCTTTGCCGTAGACCTTGATCTGCCCCGCCGCCGCACCGGTGTACTCGGTGAGGAACGCCTGCATGGTCTGCACCTTGGGTGGCAGCGCCACGTCGGTCTCGGTGGCCATCACCAACTGCGCGGCCTTGGAGATCAGGAAGTGCACCTCGCGGTCTTCACGTACCAGACAGTCCAACAGGCGCAAGCCATAGGGCGCGCCAGATGCGCCGGTCATCGCCAGGGTGACGCGCTCCGGCCCGCTCATTTCAGCGCCTCGGCCAGCTTGCCATGCAGGCCGCCAAAGCCGCCGTTGCTCATGACCACCACATGGGTGCCCGGCTTGGCTTGATGCTTGACGTGTTCAATGATGCCTTCGATGGAGTCGCAGACGATGGACGGCACCGTGCACAGGGCCGCAATCGCCGGCAGGTCCCAGCCGAGGTTGGCCGGTGCGTACCAGACCACCTGGTCGGCGTCATTGACACTTTCCGGCAGGCCGTCGCGGTGCGCGCCAAGCTTCATCGAGTTGGAGCGCGGCTCGACAATCGCGATGATCGGCGCATCGCCAACGCGCTTGCGCAGCCCATCCAGGGTGGTGGCAATCGCCGTGGGGTGGTGGGCAAAGTCGTCGTAGATGGTAATCCCATTCACATCGGCGACTTTTTCCATACGCCGCTTCACACTCTTGAACGCACTCAATGCGGCAATGCCCATGGACGGCACCACGCCTACATGCCGCGCAGCCGCCAGGGTCACCAAAGCGTTGGCAACGTTATGCTGGCCGGTCATGTCCCACTCGACGATGCCCTGGGCTTCACCTTCGAACAGCACTTCAAAGCGCGAACCGTCTTCACTGAGTAACTTGACCTGCCACTGCCCGCCCGTGCCGGTGGTTTGCACCGGGGTCCAGCAACCCATCTCGATCACGCGCTGCAAGGCCGGCTCGGTGGTCGGGTGGATCACCAGGCCTTCGCTGGGAATGGTCCGCACCAAGTGGTGGAACTGGCGCTCGATGGCCGCGAGGTCAGGGAAGATGTCGGCGTGATCGAACTCGAGGTTGTTCAAGATCGCGGTGCGCGGGCGGTAGTGAACGAACTTGGAGCGTTTGTCGAAGAAGGCGCTGTCGTATTCATCCGCCTCGATCACGAAGAACGGCGTGTCGCCCAGGCGGGCCGACACCGAGAAGTTCTGCGGCACGCCGCCGATCAGGAAACCCGGGCTCATGCCCGCGTGCTCCAGCACCCAGGCCAGCATGCTACTGGTGGTGGTCTTGCCGTGGGTGCCGGCGACCGCCAATACCCAACGGCCTTGCAATACATGGTCGGCCAGCCACTGCGGGCCAGACACATAAGGCAAACCTTTATTAAGGACGTATTCGACCGCCGGGTTGCCACGGGACATGGCATTGCCGATCACCACGAGGTCCGGGACCGGGTCGAATTGCGCCGTGTCGTAGCCTTGGGTCAGCTCGATACCCTGGGCCTCGAGTTGCGTACTCATGGGCGGATAGACGTTGGCGTCGGAGCCGGTGACGTGATGGCCCAGTTCTTTGGCCAGAACCGCCATCGAGCCCATGAATGTGCCGCAAATACCGAGAATATGAATGTGCATAGTCGACCTCGTAAAACATCGAGGCAGGTTAGCGCAGGGACGGGGAAATCGCACTCTTTAGGTGAGCCGCCCACGCTATGCGGCGGCTTGCCTATGCCGTGTCGACACCTACGTCAGCGCGTCACGTATGGCAGCTATTTTTTCTCAATTGTGTTCAGTCGATCCGCAACGTCCCCGTTGCCTTGACTCACGGAGTCTTCGTGTTTGTACGGTTTGAAGAAAACCTCATAAGCCTGTGCAAGATCAATGGTGAGTTCCTCAAGCAACTCCACGAAAGCCTCCAACTGATCGACGGCCTGCAGCGGTTCGCTGGACCATTTCGGGATGTCCACCACAACACCCGGCATCAATTGCAAAAACAACTTACCCAACTCACTGGCGCCCTGCGTTGCAGCGTCGACGCGAGCTCGAAGGGCAGGGTCAACGGGTTCAACTGCCGGGCCCAGGTCTGCAACTTCTACGTCGCCGGGGTTAATACCGCCGTCAGGAGCAGCAGGACGCTCATAGTGGTTTTGAAGAGCTTTTTGCACCTAAATGACAGCTGCCACAATGCCAGCATCGGTCACCGCTTCCATTGCCCAGCGCTTGACCTGACCGACAAAAGCGCAAGCAGAGGACTGGACAAAGTCCTTCAATGGCGCACCGTATGGCGTTTGGGTCGCAGGGTCGAAGGCATACCATTTTCCGTTGCGCTCCACGGCAACGACGGGAACCGCATCGCTATTAGCGCCCAACGGCCTGTAGAGGCCTTGGACCCCGCCTTTTAACCCCGGAATAAAAAAGCCAAACACATCCAGCACTAAATTGAAAAAGCCTTCAGCGGGCCTGCCCTTAATAAAACTTTCAACCGCACTGTAGAAAGGAATCAGGCTTAAAAAGAACGCCTTGACGGCCTGTGAGCGCGCGCTTTCCCGCTCTTGCTCTGTGCTGCCATTGGCCGTTGCTTTCGCCTCATCCAAACCTCGCGTGAAATAAGCACCGACAGCGACTGACAGTTCATCGGTTTTAGACGAGAAAAAAGTCGTCGGCGGGGCGAGATGCTCTCCGGGTATACCGGCCTCCAACGATTTGGAGGTATAGATACGATAGGCGGAAAAGTCCACCGGGTCGTTTTTCGGCGATGTACTACCGACTGCCTGCCACAGGATAGTGACCGGTGGTGCTTTACCGCCCGGCGAATCAGGCAGCGACATGGAGAAGTACAAACGAGAGCCTGGAAACTGCAGGCCGGGCCTGGAAGGGTCGGCATCCTTGATGATTCGGCCCTGCGCTGGTGAATACAGATAATGACAAACCTTCCCATCACGTTCAGCCCTGATAAGTACCGCGCCGCTGCCTATATACGCTTGAATTTTATGATCGGCGCTGACAGGGCCCTGATTGGCACTGGGCGTCTGGAGAGAGAATGTCGTGACCTTGCCGTATTCAATCAGCCGCCGATCTTCGAGCGGGAGCAATGAGAGTTGATACTTAAACTGCGCGGCAAAACCGTCCTTGAGCCCTTGGATGTATTTGTCGAAGCTTTCATCAAACTGCTGTTTGATGTTTGGCAACTTCGGAAAACCCAAATTCACTTTCTCGGTATTGAAGTCAGGGTGGCTGGATATCCAGAAGTGCTTATCCAGATCACCTGACATGTAAGTATCCAGCAGCGAATAGGCTTTTCGGCCGGGCGACCCCGGCGGAACATTCGCCAGCAGCTTCTGCTCAAAAAAAGCTTCATTTTCGACGCCATACACGCGCCGCAGCTCAACGAGCGCCAACTCTCGCCGGGTTGGCATCGACGTGGACAGCGCATCAACGGAATCAGCCAAGGTTTTATACTGTGCTTGCATGGCCTTCAATGCGCTTTCGACTTCCTCGGGGGTGTACGCATCATCGCTTTTTTCAACAATAATGCCGTTGGCAATGCCCCAGTCGATAACGGCCGTCATCTGAGCGAGTTGTTGCTGACGCTTATCAAGCTCCGAAACAGGCGCTTTCTCATCGAGTTCCATGATCTGCGCATAGGTTTTCGCATGCGTTGATCCCGGGTGACTCGCCTCTTGGCGAGCCACCGCTGCACTGAAGGAGGCCCATTGGTGGGAACCATACACCAGCGCCGAGGGCAGATCGTTTACCCGAAACTCGGGGGCAGACACCGACAACAGTTGAAAGGCGATGATTTTGGCATTGGCTTCGCCGAACCGGGTGGCCAGACGCTCTTCAAAACCCGTGACAATTTGCGCAGCGCTGAAGCCCCAATTACCTGGCTGACGCAACGAGTACCCTGCCAGATTATTACGCTCCAGGCCTCCTGCCGAATCCACATCCAACAATAGCGCGCTAAGCAGTACTTCCTGCAGGCTGGTAGCCGTGGATACTGCGTCGATGCTGTCCTGGAGCAACCTGGCCAACGCCATGCCTTCTGGAGAACCGAGAATGGCTTTAAGGATTTTTCAGGTTCCCCCTTACCAGACCGTAAAGGTTCAGGAAGGGTAAGCCGCAAGAATTCGATTAGGCTCGGCATACCGCTGGCTTCATCAGTTTTCGCTTTCGGTTGAGCGGCTTTCCAAGTGGCAACTACCTGGCGTAATTTGGCTTGGGCGTCAGCCGCCAAAGGGACTTCTTTAGTGAGTAGCCCGCCATAATCAGCCGTTTGTGGAGACTCGGCACTGCGTCGATATCGTGAGGAGGGGGGAAAGTTATGGATTTATCTGGAGGAGTTGCACCGTTAAATTTGTTATCTATCGGCGAATCGGTTTGAGGATAAAGCGATATAGAACGTGATGAATCCAGATAGTTGGAAATCATGGCGACACTCTCGAAAGCTATTGCGCGCGACGGGGCAATCTTTCATAAAAGCCTGTCACAGAGACTCCATTCAGCGCCAGGCTTACTACCAATAACAGTCTACTCAACCTTCCCTTTCGACGTTGTAAAATCAACATTCACTGCAAAAGCCAACAACGATATTTTGCGCATACCCGCTCATTCTTTACTCGCGCGCTTTTCCATTTTCAGCAAGATACCAGCCTGTGCCTTACTCACCCTGGCTATTCGTTCTTCGAGTGTATTCATGCGACTTTCCAGTCCGTCAACCCCACAGGCAGCGGGTTCAGCAGCCAGATAAGGTTTGAAGAAAACTTCATATTGATCGGCAACGTCCTTCGTATGTTGTTCAGCGAAGTCCAACAGGTTCTCAAGTTGGCTCATGCGCTCCAGCGGGTCTTTCGACCAGTTTTGATCCGGCAAAAAACCCGTTTCGGTATCCCCAAACTTGAGCACCATCGACTGATTGGCAACCGTGAACGCAAGCACCTGAGCCTCATTCATTCTCGAATAGAGCTTATTGAGGTCAGTGGTCACTGGCGCCTCTGGACGCTCGACCACAGACTTACCGCTGGGCGTCGGCGGAATCATAGGTTGAGGCAGATACGACGCCTTGATTTGTTCAGAAGCGGCGGTAGACCCGGCATATGTCCCAATGTTAATTGGCGCGGACACTATCCCTGTTATCCCGGCACTGATCGCCGCATCGCGCGCGACATGCGCCACAGATGGCGACGATGGAATCACACCAGACTTGACCATTTTTTCGGCATTCATCATCCGGGTCGTGGCTTCCGCAATCGTCATTTTAGGCGTAGCAGCGGGCGCAGGGACTTTGTTCTTCCAATCGAGGATCTTTTGGTTGATTTTGGGCGGAAGCAGTTGCACATGAGGCTCGTTATTGCCCTTGACGGCGCTGGACTGATCCCTTGCTACCTTGCCGTTCTTATCGAGCAGCCTTCCAGTGCGATCAATCAGAAAGCCTTCTCGATTGACGCGCTTTCCATCCCTATCCACCAAGTGACCCTCAGCGCTGACCAAGCGACCCGAGTGATCGATCAAGCGGCCCTGGGGGTCGACGAGCTGATTTTTCTCATTGACAAGCTTGCCTTGGGCATTGATCAAATGCCCCTTTTCATTGACCAGGCGGCCCTTGTTATCGACCGCTTGACCGTTATTATTAACCCGTTGCCCATGTTCATTGATCCGCTGGTTATTCGAATTAATCAGATGGCCTTGTTTATTAATCGCCTGCCCTTTGTCATTGAGCAACTGACCTTGCTTATTGACCAGCCGCCCTTCCTTATTATAATAACTGCCTGAAGGCGCGTAATGCGGAACCACTTTAGACGGCCCCGGCAGACGTTTAGATACGTTAACCGCGGGTGGTTTGATTGTCGGCATATAGCCACCTCATCATGAACGGACATTAAACCCAATAGCGAAACCTTATGGCTTCTGTTCATTACGTGGTCACCGGTAAAAAATAGTTCCTTCCGGCCTGCACCCACACTGCCTATTAGATAAAGCGCCCCACCCGAGCCTAAAGACCGCCATAAAAACTTCAGAGCACGCTCACATTAACTAGATACCACCGCACGCCGTTGAATTTTATATTTGCGCAACTTCCTATAAAGAGTATTACGACTTATTCCCAGCGCTTGCGCCGTGCACGTCATATGCCAGTGCTGTTGCTCCAATGCCGCCAACAACGTCTGGCGCTCGGCATTATCGAGGAGTGACTCGTTGGTGTGTTGAACAGGGGTGTATTGCACCATATCAGGCAGATCCAACAACCCTATCCACCCGTCTTCGCTGAGTGCCACCAGTGTGCGCAATACCGTGCGCAACTGACGGACATTGCCCGGCCAGGCGAAGGCCAGCAATGCCTCGCGCGCTGCGGGCTCCACACTGACCGATTGCTCACCGGCCTCCTCCCTCAGCAGGAAGTCCAGCAGTTGCGACTTGTCGCTGCGTTCACGTAACGCCGGCAAGCCAATTTCCAGGCCGTTAAGTCGGTAATACAGGTCTTCGCGGAAGCTGCCAGCCCGCACGCGCTCACACAAGTTTCGGTGCGTCGCGCTGATAATCCGGACATCCACGGCTTGAGGCTCGCCGCCGATGGGGACCACTAGGCGATCCTCCAGTACCCTTAAAAGACGGGTCTGCAAAGCCAGTGGCATATCACCGATTTCGTCAAGGAAGAGTGTGCCACCGTCGGCCTGTTGGAGCTTGCCGCGCATGCCATCCTTGAGGGCACCGGTGAAACTGCCCCCACGATAGCCGAATAACTCGCTTTCAATCAGGCTTTCCGGAATGGCCGCGCAATTGAGCGCTACAAACGCTTTACCGGCGCGCTGACTGGCGTGGTGCACAGCTTTGGCGAAGGCTTCTTTACCGGAGCCGGTCTCGCCATTGATGAGCAGTGGCACATCACGCTCAAATACCCGCAGCGCTTTGCGAAAATCATTTTGCATCGCCGAATCGCCCAGGCAAATGCTGGGCAGCCGTGAAGGCTCAGGCTGGGCGATGGGGGCTGACGCGCTGCGCGCTTGCCCACGCAAAGCGGCGAACAGATGCCGGCCATCCCGCGTGCGCAAGGGCCAACTGGCCGTGGCATTCGCACTGGCGCGGCCGAGCAATTGATCCAGGGAGCAATCGAAAAATGCCTCTACTGGCTGCCCCAACAACCCGTCACGCCGTTGCCCCAACAAGTTCAACGCACTCTGGTTGACCGCACAGATGCGCCCTTCCCCATCAAACGCCAGCAACCCTTCGCTGAACAACCCCACCGACTCCGCCTGCAGATGAAAACGCAGCAGCCAATGGTTTTCGAAATGACGCAGGAAGTAACAACTCTCGATCATCTTCGCCGACAGATTGACCAGCGCCATAGTGTGGAACTGGCTCTGACGCGATACCGCTTCCCGTGCGGATGACACATCCAGCACAGCCAGCAGATCGCCATGGGGATCGAACACCGGGCTCGCCGAACAGGTCAGCCCGGTATGCCGGCCACGGAAGTGTTCGTCACGATGAATGGTCAGGGATTGGCGCTCCACCAGGCAGGTGCCGATGCCATTGGTGCCTTCGCACGCTTCACTCCAATCGGCACCGAGCCACAGCCCGGCGCGTTCGAAGATCTTGCGCTCTGATGGCGCGGTGACACAGTTGAGGATCACGCCTCGCGCATCGGTCAACAGCACCGCATGCCCGGCGCCGGACAGCTGCTGGTGCAGGCTGTTCATCTCACTGCCGGCGATGTGCAGCACCTGTTGCAGCCGCTCGCGGCTTTCCAGCAAACGGCCGTGTTCAAGCACGGTGGGGGCGATGGTTTGCGCAGGGTCGAGGTGGTAGTCCTCCAGGCAGCGCAGCCAGGAGCGGGCGATGGAGGGATCGCTGGACGGGTCGCGGCCATGCGCCACGGTGAGCACTTGCTGGGCATGGCGACTGAAATGATCGTTGTGCATTTCTTATTATTCTCCCTGCGTGAGAACCCCCAGCATCCCCCAGCCATCCAGGCAATGCAATCCCGGGCCGACCCGCCGGTCACAGGCTGTACCGTTTATGGCACAAACTGTCACTCGGGCTGTATCGACCCTGCCACAGCAACGCCTTGCAACAATGCCCAACCCCTTGATTTAGCTGGCTCACACAGCAGTGGCCCAACCTTTGCTCTACGCTTATCAAGCGCTCGCTGCGCTGCGCTCCCAATAAACATAAAAGCCAGGAGATACCCACCATGCGTTACGCACACCCCGGTACTGAAGGCGCCATCGTTTCGTTCAAGGCCAAGTACGGCAACTACATCGGTGGCGAGTTCGTTGCGCCGGTCGATGGCAACTATTTCACCAACACTTCGCCGGTCAACGGCAAGCCAATCGCCGAATTCCCGCGCTCCACCGCCAAAGACATCGACAAAGCCCTGGACGCCGCCCATGCCGCCGCCGACGCCTGGGGCAAGACCTCGGCCCAGGACCGTTCGCTGGTCCTGTTGAAAATCGCCGACCGCATCGAACAGAACCTCGAACTGCTGGCCATCACCGAAACCTGGGACAACGGCAAGGCCGTGCGTGAAACCCTCAACGCCGACATCCCGCTGGCCGCCGACCACTTCCGTTACTTCGCCGGCTGCATCCGCGCCCAGGAAGGCACCAGCGCCGAAATCAACGAACACACCGCGTCCTATCACTTCCATGAACCGCTGGGCGTGGTCGGCCAGATCATCCCGTGGAACTTCCCGATCCTGATGGCTGCGTGGAAACTCGCGCCGGCCCTGGCCGCCGGTAACTGCGTGGTGCTCAAACCCGCCGAGCAAACCCCGCTGGGCATCACCGTGCTGCTGGAGGTGATCGGTGACCTGTTGCCACCTGGCGTGTTGAACGTGGTTCAAGGTTTCGGCAAAGAAGCTGGCGAAGCCCTGGCCACCAGCAAACGCATCGCCAAGATTGCCTTCACCGGCTCCACGCCCGTGGGCGCGCACATCATGCATGCGGCGGCCGAGAACATCATTCCGTCCACGGTTGAGCTGGGCGGCAAGTCGCCGAACATCTTCTTCGCCGACATCATGAAAGCCGAACCTTCGTTCATCGAAAAGGCCGCCGAAGGCCTGGTGCTGGCGTTCTTCAACCAGGGTGAAGTGTGCACCTGCCCTTCCCGTGCGCTGGTGGAAGAGTCGATCTACGACGACTTCATGAAAGTGGTGATGAAGAAGATCGAATCGATCAAACGCGGCGACCCGCTGGACACCGACACCATGGTCGGCGCCCAGGCGTCCGAGCAGCAGTTCGACAAGATCCTGTCCTACCTGGAAATCGCCAAGGGCGAAGGCGCGCAACTGCTGACCGGCGGCAAGGTCGAGAAGCTGACCGGCGACATGGCCGGCGGCTATTACATCCAGCCGACCCTGCTCAAGGGCACCAACAAAATGCGCGTGTTCCAGGAAGAAATCTTCGGCCCGGTGGTGAGCATCACCACCTTCAAGGACGAAGCCGAAGCCCTGGCGATTGCCAACGACACCGAGTTCGGCCTCGGCGCCGGTGTGTGGACCCGCGACATCAACCGCGCCTACCGCATGGGCCGCGCGATCAAGGCGGGCCGTGTGTGGACCAACTGCTACCACCTGTATCCGGCCCATGCCGCGTTCGGTGGCTACAAGAAGTCCGGCGTTGGGCGTGAGACGCACAAGATGATGTTGGATCACTACCAGCAGACCAAGAACTTGCTGGTGAGTTACGACATCAATCCTCTTGGGTTCTTCTAACTGACAACCCGCTCTCACAGTTGAAATGCAATTAAACATGTGGGAGCGGGCTTGCTCGCTCCCACATTTAAATCTTCATAAGTACTTGCGAAGTGCATTCGGCACGAAGAGGCCGAGTTAAAACAATAACAACGGAAGGTACTTTTCCCATGTCTAGCGAACCTACAAGTTCTTCTGTCGACTTCGAAAAAGTCGACTCCCAATACTTCCAACAACGCGAACTGAAAAAAGGCGCCGCCGGCTGGGTGCTGCTGGTAGGCCTTGGCGTTGCCTACGTGATCTCCGGCGACTACGCCGGCTGGAACTTCGGCCTGGCCCAGGGTGGCTGGGGCGGTATGTTCCTGGCCACATTACTGATGGCCACCATGTACCTGTGCATGTGCTTTTCTTTGGCCGAGCTGTCTTCCATGATCCCCACCGCCGGTGGTGGCTACGGCTTCGCCCGCAGTGCATTCGGGCCGTGGGGTGGGTTCCTCACCGGCACCGCGATCCTGATCGAATACGCCATCGCCCCCGCCGCCATCGCGGTGTTTATCGGCGCGTATTGCGAGTCGCTGTTCGGCATTGGCGGCTGGATGATTTACCTGGCGTTCTACATCATCTTTATCGGCATCCACATCTTTGGTGTCGGTGAAGCCTTGAAGTTGATGTTTGTGATTACCGCCGTGGCCGCGATTGCCTTGGGTGTATTCCTGGTGTCGATGGTGCCGCACTTCAGCGTCGCCAACCTGCTGGACATCCCGGTGACCGAGGCCAAGGGCGCCAGTACGTTCCTGCCGTTCGGCTATGTGGGCGTGTGGGCGGCAATCCCCTATGCCATCTGGTTTTTCCTGGCCGTCGAGGGTGTGCCGCTGGCCGCCGAAGAAACCAAGAACCCGAAACGCGACCTGCCACGCGGCCTGATTGGCGCCATTGTGGTGCTGACCAGTTTTGCCTTGCTGATCCTGGTGATCGCACCGGGCGGTGCCGGCACCTACGCGTTGATCAAATCCGGCAACCCGTTGGTTGAAGCGCTGGCGTTGTCCTACGGTGGTTCGACCTGGATGGGCAGCTTCGTCAACCTGGTGGGCCTGGCTGGGCTGATCGCGAGCTTTTTCTCGATTATCTACGCTTATTCGCGGCAGATCTTCGCGCTATCCCGAGCCGGCTACCTGCCACGCAAACTGTCGCAAACCAACAAAAGCAAGGCGCCCGTACTGGCCCTGGTCATCCCCGGCATCATCGGCTTTGGCCTGTCGCTGACCGGCCAGGGTGACCTGCTGATCCTGGTGGCAGTGTTCGGTGCAACCATTTCCTACGTGCTGATGATGGCCGCGCACATCACCCTGCGCATCCGCCGCCCCAAAATGGACCGCCCGTACCGCACGCCGGGCGGCATCTTTACCTCGGGTGTTGCACTCGTGCTGGCCTGCGTGGCCGTGGTGGCGGGCTTTCTGGTGGATCCACGGGTGGTGATTGGCGCAGCGATCATCTATGGAGTATTAATTGCTTACTTTGCTTTCTACAGCCGGCATCACTTGGTAGCGGGCACGCCCGAAGAGGAATTCGCGGCGATCCAGGCCGCAGAGGCCGCCTTGCACTGATAGCCGTAAACCTCGACGCAGGCACGTGCCTGCGTCGCCAAGGAGACACTGTATGGCAAGTTTTTCCCACGCGGTGGGTGCACAGACCTACCGCTTCGACAGCCTCAAGGACGTGATGGCCAAGGCCAGCCCCGCACGCTCCGGGGACTTTCTCGCTGGCGTCGCCGCACAGAACGACGGTGAGCGGGTGGCCGCGCAGATGGCGTTAGCGAATATCCCGCTGAAACACTTCCTCGAAGAAGTGCTGATTCCCTACGAAAGCGATGAAGTCACCCGGCTGATCATCGACACCCACGATAAACAGGCGTTTACCGCCGTCAGCCACCTGACCGTCGGCGGCCTGCGCGACTGGCTGCTCAGCGACGCAGCCGATGAACATTCCCTACGCGCCTTAGCGCCAGGGCTGACACCGGAAATGGCCGCTGCCGTGTCGAAGATCATGCGCGTGCAGGACCTGGTACTGGTCGCGCAGAAGATCCGCGTGGTCACGCAGTTTCGCGGCACCATGGGCCTGCGCGGGCGCTTATCCACGCGGCTGCAGCCCAACCACCCTACGGACGAACCGGCCGGCATCGCCGCGAGCATTCTCGATGGCCTGCTGTACGGCAACGGCGACGCCATGATCGGCATCAACCCAGCCACCGACAGCATCGCCTCGATCTGCGCCATGCTGGAGATGCTCGACGCGATCATCCAACGCTATGAAATCCCCACCCAGGCCTGCGTGCTGACCCACGTCACCACCTCCATCGAGGCGATCAACCGTGGCGTGCCGCTGGACTTGGTGTTCCAGTCGATTGCCGGCACCGAGGCCGCCAACGCCAGCTTCGGTATCAGCCTGAGCGTGCTGCAGGAAGGTTACGAAGCGGGCCTGAGCCTCAATCGCGGCACCTTGGGCCAGAACCTGATGTACTTCGAAACCGGCCAGGGCAGCGCCTTGTCGGCCAACGCGCACTTTGGCGTCGACCAGCAAACCTGCGAAACCCGGGCCTACGCCGTGGCCCGACATTTCAAACCGTTTTTGGTGAATACCGTTGTAGGTTTTATCGGCCCCGAATACCTGTACAACGGCAAGCAGATCATCCGCGCCGGCCTCGAAGACCACTTCTGCGGCAAGCTGCTCGGCGTGCCGATGGGCTGTGACATCTGCTACACCAACCACGCCGAAGCCGACCAGGACGACATGGACACCCTGCTGACCCTGCTGGGCGTGGCCGGGATCAACTTCATCATGGGCATCCCCGGCTCCGACGACATCATGCTCAACTACCAGACCACTTCGTTTCACGACGCCTTGTACGCCCGCCAGACCCTGGGTTTGAAACCGGCGCCGGAGTTTGAGCAGTGGCTGGCGAAAATGGGCATCTTTACGCAAGCCGACGGCAAGGTGCACTTCGGCAACAGCCTGCCACCGGCGTTTCGCCAAGCCTTGACGCAATTGGGATGAAGGAGCCGCCTGTGCAACTCGACCTGCCTGACAACCCGTGGCTGGAACTGCGCCGCCTGACGCCAGCCCGTATAGCTCTGGGCCGCACCGGCACCAGCATCCCCACTAGCGCGCAGCTGGATTTCCAGTTTGCCCACGCCCAGGCACGGGATGCGGTGCATCTGCCCTTCGACCATGCGGGCCTGCGCAGTCAGTTGGCTGAACGCGGGCGTGACAGCCTGTTGCTGCACAGCGCCGCCACTGACCGTCACCTGTACCTGCAACGCCCGGACCTGGGACGGCGCCTGGGCGATGAGTCGGCCCAGCTGCTGCGCGATCATGCATCGGCCAATCCCGGCGGCGTGGACTTGGCGGTGGTGGTAGCAGATGGCCTGTCGGCACTGGCGGTGCATAAACACACCTTGCCGTTTCTGACGCGCCTGGAGGAACAGAGCAGCGCAGACGGTTGGTCCTTGTCGCCGGTCATCCTGGTGGAACAGGGCCGCGTAGCGGTGGCGGATGAAGTGGGCCAGTTGCTCGGGGCCAAGATGACCGTCATCCTGATCGGCGAACGGCCGGGCCTCAGTTCGCCGGACAGCCTGGGCCTGTATTTCACCTACAACCCCAAGGTCGGCCTCACCGACGCCTATCGCAACTGCATCTCCAATGTGCGCCTGGAAGGCCTGAGCTACGGCATGGCGGCCCACCGCCTGCTTTACTTGATGCGAGAGGCGTGTCGCCGGCAGCTGTCGGGGGTCAATCTCAAGGACGAGGCGCAGGTGCAGACCATCGAATCGGATGATCCGGACCTGATGAAAGGCAATTTCCTGCTCAGTTCACCGGATGACTGATCGCGGCACGATTGCGCTTTTTCACGCCATTAGGCAGCATCGAGTCACGGCCGCTTGTGTGGTCATCCCCCATTTGGAAGTTGAGGCCTGGCATGCGGATTACTCAAGCGACCCTGGAACACCTGGACCTGTTGACCCCGCTGTTCGTTAAATACCGTGAGTTCTACGGGGCTTTGCCGTTCCCGGATTCGTCGCGGGCCTTTCTGGAAAAGCGCCTGCGCCGCAAGGAGTCGGTGATCTACCTGGCCCTGGCGGATGATGATGACAAGAAGCTGCTGGGGTTTTGCCAGCTGTATCCGAGCTTTTCGTCGCTGTCGCTCAAGCGGGTGTGGATTCTCAATGACATCTATGTGGCTGAAGATGCACGCCGGCAACTGGTGGCGGACAACCTGATGCGCACAGCGAAGAAGATGGCCAAGGAGACCCACGCAGTGCGACTGCGCGTGTCGACCAGCAGTGACAACGAAGTGGCGCAGAAGACCTATGAGTCCATTGGGTTTCGCGAAGACACGGAGTTCAAGAACTACGTATTGCCGATCAGCGAAGATTGATCGCGGTAGACCAAACACCTCAAATCTACTGTGGGAGGGGGCTTGCCCCCGATAGCAGTGTGCCAGTCAGCCAATTTGTAACTGGCATTGCCTCATCGGGGGCAAGCCCCCTCCCACATTTAGCCCTGCAGCGCTTGCAAGCCCGAGTACCACGACATCCTTCGCTACAAAACCAACACGCTTTTCACCTCTCAATCCGTATAATGCGGACCTTTCAGGGTTGTAAGAAATGCGGCATACACTTGTAGCCTTATTACCCGAGCTTCCGCACAGGCCTGCTGAGCCGGGCCATCCACACAGGTGCCATCCATGGATTTCAACCCGCTCGACCTTATCCTGCATCTCGACGTCTACCTCGACCTGCTGGTAACCAATTACGGTCCGTGGATCTACGCCATTCTGTTCCTGGTCATCTTTTGCGAAACCGGCCTGGTGGTCATGCCATTCCTGCCGGGTGACTCGTTGCTGTTCATCGCTGGCGCAGTCGCTGCGGGCGGCGGCATGGACCCGGTGCTGCTGGCGGGCCTGCTGATGCTGGCGGCGATCCTCGGCGACAGCACCAACTATGTGATCGGGCGAACGGCCGGGGAGCGCTTGTTCAGCAACCCGAATTCGAAGATCTTCCGCCGCGACTACCTGCAAAAGACCCACGACTTCTACGACAAGCACGGTGGCAAAACCGTAACATTGGCGCGCTTCCTGCCGATCCTGCGCACCTTCGCGCCGTTCGTGGCCGGCATCGCAAAAATGCCCTACCCGCGCTTCTTCGGCTTCAGCGTATTCGGCACCATCCTCTGGGTCGGCGGCCTGGTGACCCTGGGCTACTTCTTCGGCAACGTGCCGTTCATCAAGAAAAACCTGTCGCTGCTGGTGGTGTTCATCATCCTGCTGTCGCTGGTGCCGATGATCATTGGTGTGTTCCGCAGCCGGTTTGGCCGCACCTCCTCCGAAGCCAAGCCGCAGTAACCTGCGATGTGGTCCCTCAGCGCCTGGCGTCGCCAGCGCTTGCTGGCCAAGCACCCGATTGCCGATGACACCTGGCAACGGGTGCGCCACCACCTGACCTTCCTCGACGGCCTCACCGCCGAGCAGGACCAGTGGCTGCGCGAAGCCTGCGTACTGTTCCTCGCCGAAAAACACCTGACCGCCCTGCCCGGCGTCGAACTGCACCAGGAACAACGCCTGCTGCTCGCCGCCCAGGCGCAACTGCCGCTGATGAACCTGGGCGACCTCGACTGGTACCAGGGTTTCCACGAAATCGTGCTGTACCCCGACGACTTCCTCAGCCCCCAGCGCCACCGCGACAGCAGCGGCGTCGAACACGAATGGGACGGCGAGCACAGCGGCGAAGCCTGGCAACAAGGCCCAGTGATCCTGGCCTGGCCCGGCGTGCTGGCCAGCGGTCAGTGGGAAGGCTACAACCTGGTCATCCACGAACTGGCCCACAAGCTCGACATGCTCAACGGCGACGCCAACGGCCTGCCACCGCTGCACCACGACATGCGCGTGCAGGAATGGGCCAGCGTGATGCAGAGCGCCTACGACGACCTCAATCGCCAACTCGATGCCAACCCGGACGCCGAGACCGAGATCGACCCCTACGCCGCCGAAAACCCTGCTGAATTCTTTGCCGTCACCAGTGAATATTTTTTCAGCGCCCCGGATTTACTGGTCAGCCGTTATCCACAGGTGTACGCCCAACTCAGCCGCTTTTATCGCCAGGATCCCCTGGCCCGCCTCACCCAACTGCAAGCCAGCGACCCGCGCTATCAGCCACAGGGCGAATGACCGTACGACGTCTGGCGCATGGCATCGGCGTCAGAATGTGCCTATAATCGCCGCCACTTTTAGGCCAATCCGGCCATGTTTCATGGCCAATTAACGGGGGCAACGCCCAATGAGCTACAGCAAGATTCCGGCTGGCAAAGACCTGCCGAACGACATCTACGTCGCCATCGAGATTCCGGCCAACCACGCGCCGATCAAATACGAAATCGACAAAGACAGCGACTGCCTGTTCGTTGACCGTTTCATGGCCACCCCGATGTTCTACCCGGCCAACTACGGTTTCATCCCCAACACCCTGGCTGACGATGGTGACCCCCTCGACGTGCTGGTGGTAACCCCTTACCCGGTGACCCCGGGCTCGGTTATCCGTGCTCGCCCGGTCGGCATCCTGAACATGACCGACGACGGCGGCGGCGACGCCAAAGTGATCGCGGTTCCACACGACAAGCTGTCCCAGCTCTACGTGGACGTGAAGGAATACACCGACCTGCCGCCCCTGTTGCTGGAGCAGATCAAGCACTTCTTCGAGAACTACAAAGATCTCGAAAAAGGCAAATGGGTGAAGATCGACGGTTGGGGCAACGCAGACGCCGCCCGCGCCGAGATCCTGAAGTCGGTTGCCGCCTACAAAGGCTGATACCCGCTCCTCATTGCCTCGGCAATTGAAAAAGCCCCGATCATTCGGGGCTTTTTTTGTGGGAAAAATTAAACAGCAAGTTCAATACTTTATAAACAACGTTTAACTTAAAACGAAATCCGAAGTATCAGGCTACAACTAAGCAAAACCCTACAAGCGCAACTCAACGCATGGTTTATTTGATCTGTAATTCCGGCCAGTAAACTCTGCGTTTATGAATACATCAGGTGATCGTTTAAAAGCGCTACTACGGGAAGTTCATCTTTCCGCCTCCGACTTCGCCAAGAACCGCGGTGTCACGCCCCAGCACGTGAACAACTGGTTCAAGCGCGGTGTACCCATGGGCCGACTCAACGAGATCGCAGAACTGCTGTGCATCTCCAGCCGTTGGCTGCGCACCGGCGAAGGCCCCAAACACCCACCGGCCAACTTCCTGCTGGAAGGCCCGAGCTCACGAAAAGGACTGCCCACCACCCGCGAAGCCAGCGGCAAATACCTCACAGGCCCCGCCTGCCTCCCGGAAAAAACCGACGTGGAGATCGACCTCCACCCCTCATTCACCTCTACCGAATGCATCCGCATCACCCTTCACACCCTCCAGGCCCTCAACGTAAAACCCGACCGCGCCCTGGGCGCCTACATGGTCGACAACAGCATGATCGACATCATCCAACAAGGCGCCACCCTCGCCATCGACCGAGGCCGCACCCAAATCATCGACGGCGAAATCTACGCGGTAGAACACGACGGCATGCTGCGAATCAAATACCTCTACAACCGACCTGGGGGCGGTTTGCGCATGCGCAGCCACAATGCCGGCGAGCACCCAGACGAATACCTCACCTACGAGCAGCGCTTCGAGCAGAACTTCCAGATTGTGGGTTGGGTGTTCTGGTGGTCCACCCTGAATAACCGCCGCCCGCCCGTGCCGCTGGATGAGCATTTATTGGGCTGGGAAGGCTCTAAATCGGATCCGGAGGTGGGCAACTGAGGTGAATGTGGGTATCATGCGGCCCACATTTGGCAGGGGGGTGGTTTTGCGCTATCCACCTTGCCTGGCGAAGCGGAGGAGTTCCCGCGGATGCCCCTACTATTCAGCCAGACGAGATGTGGGCTGAGCGATTTGAAGGCTGGTGAGGCTTGTCAAAAACAAGCTGAAGCAGTCCCCGAGAAGCCGGCCACAAGCCGGCTTTTTAATGTCCGTAAATCCCCCTAGTGAATTGTCCAACAAGCTGTTGGACAATTGAATGACCAAAAGCGGGCGGCTCACAGCCCCTCATTCCGGCTATCTCTTCCAGATCCAGATAACGAGAATTTGAGGCTGCTACACAGCCCAACGCGGGGCAAGCCCGCTCGCCACAAGACGCTCAATCAAGTATCAAGTGCGGCAAAAACCGACTCGAATCCTTCGTGATCAAACTATTATCCTCCCGCACCCCAATCCCCGCCGCCTGGTCCCCGATCACCCAAGACCCAATCAACGTATAGCTGTCCCCGAACCGTGGCAGCGGTGCAAACTCCTGAAGAATAAACGGCGCATCCGTATAAGGGCCGTCCTCCTTCACGATCAGGCCGTCAGCCGTTTGCAATTCAATATTCGCCCCTTCCCGCGAAAAAAACGGCTTACGCACCCAGCCCTTTGGCACAGCTTTACCCGGCTCAGTATCCAGGTGCGACGCCAGCAAATTCGGATGCCCTTTGTTGAACTCCCACAACAACGGCAGGATGCCTTTGTTGGAAAGAATGGCCTTCCACGCAGGCTCGAAAAACTGCGTGTCGCACTGGGCAATCGCCGCACCAAAGGGCTCGTGAAAGATGAATTCCCAGGCGTGTAGTTTGAACAGGTGGGGAATCCAGCGATCTTCGAGGTCAACGAAGCGACCTTCTGCGGTCAGGCCGATGTCTTCGATGTCGATGTGGCGTGATTCGATACCGACTTTTTCTGCGACGAGGCGCAGGTAGTCGGTGGTGCCTTTGTCTTCGACCGAGTCTTTCATGGAGGCGAAGTAGAAGGGCTGGCTGACCTGCAGTTGGGCGAAGGCCTGGTGCAGTTTGGTGTCGATGCTGTTGAATTGGTCAGCGTGCTTGGGCAGCAGGCCGCGTTCGATGCATTGTTCCAGCCAGCCCCATTGGAACGCCGCGGCTTCGTAGAGGCTGGTGGGGGTGTCGTAGTTGAGTTCGAGCAGCTTGGCGGGGCCGGTGCCGTTGTAGGAGAAGTCCATGCGCCCATAGAGGTGCGGGTGGCCTTCGAGCCATGAGGTGCGGATCATGTCGTAGAACGGAGCGGGGATGCTCAGGCGGTCGAGCAGTTCTTCGCTGTGGACCACGCGAGCGACGAGGTCCATGCACATGTCATGGACCTCGGTGGTCGGGTCTTCGAGGTCGTGCTCGATTTGCTTGAGCGTGAACTGGTAGTACGCGCTTTCGTCCCAGTAGGGTTCGTTGTCGATGGTGTGGAACAGAAAGCCGAGGCTGTCGGCGGTCTGTTTCCAGTCATGACGTTCTGCGCAGTGGATCTTCTTCATGGCCCGTCTTCCTTAGCTACTCGACCCGCCGCCGCCCCAGCCGCTACGTGCGCTGGCCTTGCTGCCGAAGCCGCCACGGGAGGTGGCCGACGCCACGGAGCTCGACTTGCTGGGCGTGCGCAGCGTGTTGGTGTAATTGCTGCTGCCGTAGCGGGCCTGGTTGGAACGGCCGAAGGTGGCGCCATTGGAGACGCGCTGGTTGAGCGTCGAGTTGCCGTAGTTGCCACGATCATCGCGATAGCGGTACACCGGTTCGGAGCGGTAGCTGTTGCGATTGTTGCTCAGCATGTTGCCGATCAGCAGGCCGGTCAGCAGGCTGCTGGTGGAGAAGCCTGAGCCGCCACTGTTCGCTTGGGAGCTGGCTTGAGCGTTGGCCGCGTCGACCTGGGATTGTGTCACCTGGCCTTCGGCGGTCAGTTCGAAACCGCCCAGCCGGGGGATGAACTTGCCGGTGGAGTCCTGCTGGCACCAGTCGGCGACAAAGTCGGCATCGCAATCGGCCTGGCTGTCGTACACCGGTGCGATGCGGCGATGCTCGGCCATGGCGGTCATGTAGGCGTCCGAGCAGACGTCCACCGGGAGTTTTTCGTCGGCGCACTGCTGGACGGACTGGAAGTTGTACTTCTTCTGCAGGTCGTAGGTTTTTTCCGTCGGGCCGCAGCCGGAAATCGCCATGGCGACCGACGCTGCCAGCGACAGCTGGACGTACTTGCTTCGTTTCATCGGGAGCTCCGTGCGCGATCAGTTCTGGGTAGGCGTCATGCACGCGGCATTCAACATGCCGACGCTGATGGCCACGGCGGCGACGTAGATGCCGGCCGCAAGCTCGCCGTTCTTGATGCGCTGGGACGTGCCCTTGAGCACCAGGCTGGTCAGCAAAAACGCCAACAGCTGGACGACGGCGGCGATCACTGCCCACACGACAAAGTCGAGCACGCTGATCGAGTAGGCAATCACGTTGCTGGCCGGAATGGCGAAACCGACGATGGCACCGCCCAAGGCGACCGCCGCGGAGACGTTACCCGCACGAATCAGTTCGAATTCCTTGTGCGGGGTGATGCGGGTGTAGATGAACTGGAACAGCGCGAACAGTACGGCGGCCCCGAGGATATAGATCACAAACCCGAGCACGGCGGCTTTGTTCAGGGAGATGGAGAGAGCTTCTAGCATGAATGGCTTCCTTGTTTAGAGCGCGTTCAGGTCGGTTGTGTACAGCGAAATGCCCAGCGAGGTGCTCAGGCTGATGGTGCCTTCAGCGTCTTCTTCGACGGAAAACAGCAGGAACTCGCGTCGATCGGTCAGGCCGGTGTCACGGGCATATAGCATCGAGCGGTGCTCGACGCTGTAGGAATCCTCGGGGTTGATCACGCGCTCGCTCATGGCCACCAGTTCGGTCTGGCCCTCCTCGCTGCCCCATACGCGCGCGTATTCGACGCCGTCGTGGGTGTAGGTCGGCAACCCGATCAGGCTCTGCGGCCCCGCCAGCCGACGCAGTTCGGCTTCACTACTGATGGTGATGTAACTGAGGTAGTTAAACAGGATCACCGACTCGACCTGCCCGGCGATGTCACCCGTGGTGTGCACCTGCAACCAGTAGTCTTCGTCGTTCATGTAGTAGCGCGACAGCCAGGTCGACTGCCCGAGGTCGACGGTGCCGTTGCTCCAGATTTCCTGGGAGCCGGGGATAACCACCGAGGTGTGCCCATCCAGCAGCAATTTCAGGGTGGTGTCGAACATCACGCCTTTGTCCGGTGCCAGGCCCAGCGGCCCAGTGGTCGGCAGGGCTTCGGCGGCGGCGTGGTTCGGTTGTGGGTTCGCGTTCGGGGCCTCGAGCCCCATCAACTGTTTAAACCATCCCATTGGAGATTTCCTTGAGGCGGGTGGAGGCGATGTAGAAGAGTTCGCCACCCTCAACGCGCGTGGCGCTGGGCGGGTTGATCGACGGTTGCTGGGCGCCCTTGGCGCGATAACCGATAAGGGTGGCGTTGTGATGTTCTTTCATCCGGGTGTACAGGTCGCCGAACGTGGCTTCAAAGGCCTCGGGCAATTTCATCAGGTATTGGGTGGCGC
This sequence comes from Pseudomonas sp. FBCC-B1565, assembly GCF_059133265.1. Lineage (NCBI taxonomy): Bacteria > Pseudomonadati > Pseudomonadota > Gammaproteobacteria > Pseudomonadales > Pseudomonadaceae > Pseudomonas > Pseudomonas sp. FBCC-B1565. The sequence continues at coordinate 759,203 of NZ_CP101438.1, read as the reverse complement.
CCTGCCCCACGCACAGCAGCTCATTGATGACCACCGACGAGCCCGGGTCCTGGGAGGCACGCACCAGCATCTCGATGGCCATGCTTGAGGTGCATTCCAGACGCGGCGCGTAGGAGCTGGCGAGTGCGGCAATTTCGCTTTCATTGAAGTGCGCGACCACATGCCCGACAGGGTTGAGTTGATTCACCGCCAGCACCGTGGCCAGGGTCAGGTCGTCAGACGGGGTTCGCACCAGCACACGCTCGGCACCGGGCACACCGGCACGCAGCAATAGCGCCGTGGAAGACAGGCTGTCACCGCGGATAAATGCGGCCTTGCCCGGCATCGGGTTTTCGTCGAGGGTGCAATCGCAGATGACGATCAGGTTGTCGTTCGAGGTTTCGTCCTGCAGCAGCAACTCGATGACCCGCTCACTGGACGCGCCTTCCCAGCCAATCAGCACGGTATGCCCGACCTTGCCGGTGAAATCACCTTTGCCCTTCATGCCTTTTCTCCATGCATCGATGACGCTGCTGGTGGTTTTGCCGATGGCTGCCGTCAGCAGCGCAATGCCGCCGAGCATGATCCAGGCGGCCACGAAAACCCGCCCGGCGGAAGTCTGCGGCGCAAGATCGCCATAGCCGACGGTCAGCGTCGTGGTGAGATAGAAGTAAACAAATGTGGCGAAGGCGGTGAGGTGCTGTTCGCCCAGCACCACCAGGCCCAGATAAGCCGTGCTCAGGTGTACGCCCAAGGCGATGACCAGGCCCGCCCAGCCGAAGCGGTGAAACAGGGACGAGGCGTACATGCGCAACAACAGAAAAATCGACATTCTTGCCCCTGATTCCCTGGGTACTTGTCATCGCCTGGAGGCGCAAGTGCGTTCAGCCGGCATTAAACCTGCTGCGCGGCGTAGAGAGAAGTACCTTGGCTGCAATAAATCCGGCGAATGCACCAAACAGATGCCCCTCGAATGAAACACCCTGGCGAGGCATAAAGCCAAGGACCAGTCCGCCATACAGTACCGCCACGACAGCGGCCGTTATCAGGTTGCTCCAGCTCCGGTGGAACCAGGCGCGCGACAACAGGTAGGCCCACAAACCGAAGACCCAACCACTGGCCCCCACGTGCACGCCGGCAAAGCCGAACAGCCAGACCAGCGAGCCGCCCAGCAGGATGATGATCGCGCTGACGGTCACGAACCGATTGAGCCCTTCGATAATGACCAGGGTGCCCAGGATCAAAAAAGCAATCAGGTTCGCGCTGAGGTGCGCAAACGACCCGTGCAAAAACGGTGAGGCGAGTATGCCGAACAGCCCCTGCAGCGTTCTCGGGACCAGGCCGAATGCCATGAGGCTGTAACCGGTCGCGACATTGACCAGTTGCAACGCGACCATGAACAGCGCCAAGCCTGCGATTGTCTTGAAACCCTTCAGGGCATCCATCCTGACCTCGACATAATAAGAAGGGCAGACACTGCCCTTCCTGCATCGCCGTTGCTTACTCGGCCGACTTTTGCTTCAGACGTTCCAGAATCGCATTGGCACTGCCTTCGTTCGGCGTGATGCCGGCTTCACGCAGCTTGCGTTCCAGGTCGGTACCGGTCGACGCTTCGGCCAGTTCATCCTGGGCTTGCAGTTCAGCGGCACGTTGCTGCTGCTTGGCCTGCAGACGATTCAGCGTACCGACGGCGGTTTCCAGCTTGCCGTTGGCCCCACCGCTGGCGATGGACGCGCTGACCTGGGCCTTCTGTACGCTTTCGCGCGCCTTGGCCATGTCCACTTGCTGGCGCAGGCTTTTGATGCGGCTTTCAGCCTTGGTGATGTCCTTGCGCATGCTGTCCGCATAGGCGCCGAACTCGGTGGCCTGCTTGTGCTCGGCGTCCCGCTCGCTGGTCAGGGTCGAGATGGCTTCGGCCACTTCCAGGGCGAGGTCTTCACGATTGGCCTGCAGGGCAGCCATCGCCTTGGATTCCAGGTCCTTGATCTTGGCGTCGTACTCGCTGACACGATCCGTGGCCAGCTTGTGCTTGGCCATGATGCTGACCAGCTCACGCTTGGCATTGGCCAGCGCGGTGTCTGCATCGCGAATTTCCTGATCGAGAATGCGCAGGGCCTGCTGGTCGACGATTGATTCGCCGACTTCGCTGGCACCGCCACGCAGCGCGGTGAACAGTTTGCTCCAGATGGATTGAGTCATTGGATACTCCCGGATACTTAATTGAAGAAACGTTCAAAGGCTTCGCTAGCGCGTTGCACGTTGTCGACCAGGGTTTTCACCTCGGTCACGATGTTGGTCAGGCTGGAGTCGGAGCTCAATGCGCCGAACATGTTGTAGACCACCTGCCCGTTCGGCATGGACTCGATGCCGATGGAGGACAGCGGGAACATTTCCCGGCTGCGCAGCACCGCATCATTGAATTTCGCGACATCGTTGATGGACTCGACATCGACCAGCACGGTGTCGACGATGATCTGCTCACCCACCACCGCAATGTAAATCGGCAAGCCGCCGAAGTCGTTCATCTCCAGCTTGATGCTCGACTCGGAGCCTTGAACCAGAGAAAGCGTAATGTCGTTGGAGACCACGTCGTCCAGGGCCTGAAGCGCCGTGAAGAGGCGGTCGATATTCCAGTTGTTACCTGCGCTCATGAAATTCTCCGACATGAATGAGCCAGCCAGGATCGGCTGGCGAAGCTGTTTCTCCATCTGCTTGAGCAGGCTTCGGTTTTCGGGAAGCACCCAAGTCTCGTGTTTCACATAGCCGGCGGCCGCCAGGCCCGCGCGCATCTGCTTCATGTAAAAGCTCGATGGTTTTTTCGCGGACGACTTCAAGCGCTCTCCCTGAAGGCTGGCTGAATCGGTATCGGGCCCTGTTGGGGGGCTCGATGGAGAGCTGCTTTTCATGGTGCTGACCTCGTTGTGAAAAACTCACGCGTGAGAAAATCTACAGGCTATGTTCGCGCTTCTCAATAGCTCACGCGTGAGATTTTTTTCCTTACATTTTCCTGTCACAAAAAGGACCTGGCTTCTTGTTCAAGAGACAATTGTCTCCTTTGAGTTGACGGTATTACCTATTCCAGCCGATTTATCCCCCGCAGCCCACCCATTAATCTGTGCCCATGTTGAACGCAACGCCCAACCAACCTGAACAAAAAAAGGATTCAACCATGAGCACTGCAACCTACAACCGCTTGAACAAAGACGACGCCGTAGTCCTGCTGGTCGACCACCAGACCGGCCTGATTTCCCTGGTGCAGGACTTCTCGCCCAACGAGTTCAAGAACAACGTGCTCGCCCTGGCTGACCTGGCCAAGTTCTTCAACCTGCCGACCATCCTCACCACCAGCTTCGAACAAGGCCCGAATGGCCCGCTGGTGCCGGAACTGAAAGAGATGTTCCCGGACGCGCCGTACATCGCCCGCCCTGGCCAGATCAATGCGTGGGACAACGAAGACTTCGTTAAGGCGATCAAAGCCACCGGCCGCAAGCAAATCATCATTGCTGGCGTGGTCACCGATGTGTGCGTAGCCTTCCCGACCTTGTCGGCGCTGGCGGAAGGGTTTGATGTGTTCGTGGTGACCGATGCCTCGGGCACGTTCAACACCACGGTGCAACAAGCGGCTTGGAGCCGGATGACGCAAGCCGGAGCACAGATGATGAACTGGTTCTCGGTGGCCTGTGAGCTGCACCGCGACTGGCGCAACGATATCGAAGGCCTGGGGAACCTGTTGTCCCAGCGCATCCCTAACTATCGCAACTTGATGAATGGTTATGCGGCGCTGACGGCCTATCAGAAGTAAATCAACCGAACCTCGCAACAAGCCTGCCCTGAAAAGCAGGCTTTTGTTGCTGTGCGCAGGCCACTGTTAAAACGGTGACCCGACCAACATTTGTCCGGCTACACGGTCCAGCACTGCAAATGCCTCTTCACGCTTTTCAACAGACATTCCAGCAATATTGCGTAGCTTCCATTGCACCGCAGGTAGCTTATCAATACCGTCCAGGGCCAGCAGCGCCCAATCAGGCTTTGCACGCTTAAGTGAAAGCAAAAAAGCAGCATCTTGCGCACAAAACTGCTGCCGTATCGCCTCAAGCAACCCATGCCGGGTACTCTCCAACTGTTCAAGCGTGACAGGCTCACGGGTCATGCCGGCAAACTCCGCTTGGAATATGCCCGCGAGCGGTTTCCACCGTGGCGCGAGCAGCTCGCTCATCGGCCTCCGATGACTGATCAAGTACACCAGAAAACCCTCGAAGATTTCCCGCGTCAGCCCCTCCTCGCGGAGCATCAGCATCACGTCGAAAAGATCCCGGGGATGCTGCCGATCCAGCGCAGCGCAAATCTTGCCACCATACAAATCGGGCAACGAGACCATAGGGATAGAAGCGAACCCGAATTGATCTTCAACCAACGCCACGACATCACGCTCTTGCGGCGCATGAACAGTGCCCCGCATCACGGGCGAAACTTCGATCTTGATTTGAGCAAACGGGCTGCGTACCAGCACTCGCAGCTCATCGTCTCGATTTGTTTGGACCGTCGCACCGACGTGAGGTAAGCCTCGCCCAACCGCATCCGCGATGCGTTGGAGCGCCAGACGGACATCGCCTAATGCCTGTTGGCGATCAGAACTTGGCAGGTACGCCAGGTCTATGTCCACCGACAGACGAGGGAGATCACGTATGAACAGATTGATGGCCGTCCCCCCTTTCAGGGCAAAACACCGCTCTGCCGCTACGTGAGGGATGACCTGGACCAACAATCGAACCTGAGCGGCATAACGAGCATCAAGCGCCACTGGCAAAACTCTCCGGCACGGTGATTAGGAACTCTTTATCGAGTCGACCACCCCGGATGAGTTGGCGTTTGCCTTTACCTAGATCGATGCTGGAAAGATCTATTCGCTCATACCACACGTGTCGCGCGTTTCGCGCCAGCAGGAGGAAAACACGTTTGACGCGAATCGAGTTGCACGCTTCAAGCAACTTCTGCAGGCGCCTGGGGCTCAGTGAGCCCAAACCGCTGAACACATCAGCGACATGACTGAAGAGCATCTCGTCGGCGGCTTGATGAATAAGCTCAAGTACGGCGCGTTCCGGGGTTGCGATTTTTAACTCAAATCGGCTGTAAGGGACCTGGAAAACTTGTAACGCCATATCTTCCATTTCCGCGAAAAGTCCACCGGGATAGAAGTTCACGTCGACGCCCCAAGGGTACTTGCGGAACCAGCCCGCAAGCACAGCGCCCGGTGTTCCGAACAGATCGACAGCCTGCTTTCCAAAGGCGAGGTAATGGCTGTAGCCGAGCAAACTCAACGCCGTCGCGCCGCCCGGCCAAATATGTACCGATGCATTTTGCTGCAAAGCGAATACCCCGCCCTGCCAATCCAGATCATCGCCGCAGCGTTTCCACGCGCCATGGCCCACCCGCTCGACCCAACCACTGCGCTGATACTTTTGGATCAGGCTGGGGCCGACGCCATGGCTATGCAGCCAGGCTTGCGTCGCAATGGAGCCCGGTGGCCAATCAGTCAGCAGGCGGTTTATTTTCATGGTAAATAAGCACCTATAAGGTCATTTTTTTCATAAATACTAAACCATCCTCAAGATTATTTCTGCGATAAACCATAGATAAACAATCGTCTCCTTTGAGTTGACGGTATTACCTATTCCAGCCGATTTATCCCCCGTAGCCCACCCATTAATCTGTGCCCATGTTGAACGCAACGCCCAACCCACCCAAACAAAAAAGGATTCAACCATGAGCACTGCAACCTACAACTGCCTCAACAAAGACGACGCCATTGTTCTGCTGGTCGACCACCAGACCGGCCTGATTTCCCTGGTGCAGGACTTCTCGCCCAACGAGTTCAAGAACAACGTGCTCGCCCTGGCTGACCTGGCCAAGTTCTTCAACCTGCCGACCATCCTCACCACCAGCTTCGAACAAGGCCCCAACGGCCCGCTGGTGCCGGAGCTGAAAGAGATGTTCCCGGACGCGCCCTACATCGCCCGCCCTGGTCAGATCAATGCGTGGGATAACGAAGACTTCGTCAAGGCAATCAAGGCCACCGGTCGCAAGCAGATCATCATTGCCGGCGTGGTCACCGATGTGTGCGTAGCGTTCCCGACCCTGTCGGCGCTGGCGGAAGGGTTTGAGGTGTTTGTGGTGACCGATGCGTCGGGCACGTTCAACACCACGGTGCAGCAGGCGGCGTGGAGCCGGATGACGCAAGCCGGAGCACAGATGATGAACTGGTTCTCGGTGGCCTGTGAGCTGCACCGCGACTGGCGCAACGATATCGAAGGCCTGGGAAATCTGTTGTCCCAGCGCATTCCTAACTATCGCAATTTGATGAATGGGTATACGGCGCTGACGGCCCATCAGAAGTAACTCAACCGAACGTAGCCCTAAGCCTGCCCTGAAAAGCAGGCTTTTGTTGCTGTGTGCAGCACACGCTTGACTCTCCCCTATACGGCAACCCCTACCCTGAAACGCCCTGTTCAGGACCTCACCCATGCCAACGCGCATCCTGGTTATTCTCGGCCATCCATCCGCAAACAGCTTTTGCTCTGCCCTGGCCGACACCTACACCCACTCGGCAAAAACCGCAGGCCATGAAGTACGCGTCCTGCGCCTGGGCGGCCTGGCTTACGATCCCGTCCTGCGCCATGGCTACAACCAGTTCCAACCCCTGGAGCCCGACCTGCTCAGCGCCCAATCCGACATCCTCTGGGCCACCCACCTGACATTCGTTTTCCCAATCTGGTGGGGCAGCATCCCCGCCTTGATGAAGGGCTTTATCGACCGCGTTTTCCTACCCGGTTTTGCCTTCAAGTACCAAACCGGCAAGGCGTTTCCCGACAAACTCCTGAGTGGCCGGACCGCTCACCTGTTGGTGACCCTGGACACGCCGCCGTGGTATTACCGCTGGTTCTACCGCATGCCCGGCATCCACCAGATACGCAAGACCACGCTGGGATTGTGTGGGGTCAAGACAACCCAAACATTGCTGTTGGGACCGGTGCTGGGCTCTACTGCCGCGCAGCGGGACCGGTGGCTGGAACAGGCCGGCGCTTTAATCGGAAAAGGGAGTTTTCATGTACATCGGCAAAGCCGCGCAGTTGTCGGGCACCACCATCAAGGCGATTCGTCACTATGAAGCAATCGGGCTGCTGCCGGCGCTGCAGCGTCAGGGCCAGTACCGGGTTTATTCGGCGCAGAGCGTCGAGTTGCTGATGTTTATCAAGTGCGCACAGCAGTTGGGGTTCAAGCTCAAGGAGCTGCAAGAAATTCTTCGAGACCACGCTGGCGGTACATTACCTTGGGATCGGGCGGATCAGGCCATCGCTGACAAAAAACACGCGCTGGCCATGCAGATTACGACGCTGCAACAGATGCAAGCAGGGCTGCTTGAGTTCGAAGGCCAGTTAAAAGATGCACATGGCCGCTGCTCTCAACTGGTAACCGCGCCGCGCTAAGTGGACGATGAGCCGAATAGAATGCACAATCGGCTCACTCAATGAGCCGAATAAATGTGGTATTCGGCTCACTCATCAGGTATTCGCCCATGAACCGTCCTTTCTGGATATGGCAACACGCCGACTGGCCGCACTTCCACTGGCAACCGGGACGCCTGGCCGTCGTGCTGCGTGAGTGCGGGCACGCGCAGGGTCGGCTAATGGGCATGCTCGGCACCGTCAGCCAGGCGGTCAGTGCACAGAATGAGCTGGATGCCTTGCTGCAAAACATCCTGACTTCTTCGGCAATCGAGGGAGAGCAACTGAATGTCGGCTCGGTGCGCTCGTCACTGGCACGACGAATGGGCCTGGAGGCGATGAAAGACGGTCAGGTCAGCCGTCGCAGCGAGGGGCTCGCAGAGCTGATGATGGATGCCACGCAACAATTTGCCCAACCCTTCACCCTCGCTCGCCTATTGAATTGGCACCACTTGCTATTCCCTGCTCAGCATGAAGGCTTTGCTGCGCGCGCGCTGAACATCGGGGCGTTGCGCGGGGATGAGCCGATGCAGGTGGTATCGGGGCGACTTGATCGACCAACGGTTCATTTCGAGGCGCCGCCGCGCAAAGGCCTGGAACACGCGCTCGGTGAGTTTCTGGAATGGTTCGACACCAGCCGCAACCAACCGGAACTGGACCCACTGGTCCGCGCCGGCGTGGCACATTTCTGGTTTGTCACCCTGCACCCCTTCGATGACGGCAATGGTCGTCTGACGCGTGCCATCACCGATTTGGCGCTGGCCCAAGGCGAGCATCAAGCTATCCGCTTTTACGCCATGTCGGCCAGCATCCTCGAAGACCGCGCTGGCTATTACACCGCGCTGGAATCCAGCCAGAAGGCCACGCTGGATATCACCGACTGGCTGGAATGGTTCCTCAAGACCCTGCTGCGCAGCCTGGAACAAGCGATAGCGCGGATTGACCGGGTCTTGGACAAGAGCCGTTTCTGGCAGCAGCACCGTGACCTCGCGCTGTCTGCCGAACAGATCAAGGTACTCAACCGCCTGCTCGATGGCGATGAAAAGGGTTTTGAGCACGGTATCAGCGCGGCGCAGTACCAAGCAGTGGCAAAGGTGTCCAAGGCCACGGCGACGCGTCATCTAGCTGATTTGCTGGAAAAGAACTGCCTGATCCGACTCCCCGGAGGCGGCCGCAGCACGCGGTATCAAGTCAATACAGCGGACAAGTGATACCCCCGCTCATTTGCCCAGAATCCCCATGTCTGCTAGTGTCCCGCCGGTTTACCGTCTACCGGAATAGCCGCCATGGCCCGCAAAAAAGTTGCACTCGATTTCGAACAATCCCTCGCCGACCTGCAATCCCTGGTCGAGCGGCTGGAGAACGGCGAGTTGTCGCTGGAAGACTCGCTGACGGCGTTTGAGCAAGGCATCGGCCTGACCCGTGACTGCCAGAGCGCCCTGGCGCAGGCGGAGCAGAAGGTGCAGGTGTTGCTGGAACGTGACGGGGAGTTGGCCGAAGAACCTTTCGATGCGGAACAGCCCGAATGATCGACGCGTATCAGGCCAGTAGCCAAGCCCGGGTGAATGCGGCGCTGGAACCCTTGTTTGTTGCGCCAAGCCCCGAACTCAAGCGTCTTTATGAAGCCATGCGCTACAGCGTGATGAATGGCGGCAAGCGCGTGCGTCCGTTGCTGGCCTATGCCGCCTGCGAAGCCTTGGGCGCAAGCGCCGAACAGGCCAACGGCGCGGCCTGTGCGGTGGAGTTGATCCACGCCTACTCCCTGGTGCATGACGATTTGCCGGCGATGGACGACGACGATCTGCGTCGCGGTCAGCCCACCACCCACAAAGCCTTCGATGAAGCCTGCGCGATCCTCGCCGGTGACGGCCTGCAAAGCCTGGCGTTCAGCGCACTGCTGGACCCGGCATTGAGCAGCGTGAATGCCGAGATCCGTTTGCGCATGGTCACCGCCCTGGCCGTGGCGGCAGGCCCGGCCGGCATGGTCGGCGGCCAGGCCATCGACCTCGGCTCGGTCGGCCAGAAGCTTGATCAACAGGCGCTGGAATACATGCACCGCCACAAGACCGGTGCCCTGATCGAAGCCGCCGTACACCTGGGAGCACTTGCCAGCGGGCGGGCCGACGCCGCTCAGTTGGCCGCGCTGAAGACCTACGCGCGGGCCATCGGCCTGGCCTTCCAAGTGCAGGACGACATTCTCGACGTCGAAAGTGACACCGCCACCCTGGGCAAACGCCAAGGCGCCGATATCGCACGGGACAAACCGACTTATCCTGCGCTGCTCGGGCTGGAAGCCGCCAAGGCCTATGCCCTGGAACTGCGCGACCAGGCCCTGGATGCCCTGCGACCTTTCGACGCGGCGGCCGAGCCACTGCGTGACTTGGCGCGGTATATCGTCGAACGCCGGCACTGATAACGGCGGCCTTTAGGGCCGCATATCGGCCAAGTTCGGCGCTCTGCGTGGGCAGTTTGCGATGCTTGAGGTAAACTGCCGCCTCTTCTATACCTATAACGATTCGCCTGATGCCCACGACGTTTCAAGAGATTCCCCGCAAGCGCCCGTCCACGCCCCTGCTCGACCGTGCTGTCACGCCGGCCGGCCTGCGTCGACTCGGTGAAGCCGAGCTGGAAACCCTGGCCGATGAGTTGCGCCTGGAATTGCTCTACACGGTCGGCCAGACCGGTGGGCATTTTGGTGCTGGCCTGGGCGTCATCGAGCTGACCATCGCCCTGCATTACGTGTTCGACACCCCGGACGACCGGCTGGTGTGGGACGTGGGCCATCAGGCGTATCCGCATAAAATCCTCACGGGCCGCCGCGAGCAAATGGGCACCCTGCGCCAGAAGGACGGCATTGCCGCTTTTCCGCGCCGCGCCGAGAGCGAGTACGACACCTTTGGCGTCGGCCACTCCAGCACCTCCATCAGTGCAGCGCTGGGCATGGCGATTGCCGCCCGCCTGCAAGGCAGCGACCGCAAGGCAATTGCCGTGATCGGTGATGGCGCGCTGACCGCCGGCATGGCCTTCGAAGCGCTGAACCATGCGCCTGAAGTGGACGCCAACATGCTGGTGATCCTCAACGACAATGACATGTCGATCTCGCGTAACGTCGGCGGCCTGTCGAACTACCTGGCCAAGATCCTCTCCAGCCGCACCTACGCCAGCATGCGTGAAGGCAGCAAGAAGGTGCTCTCGCGTCTGCCCGGCGCGTGGGAAATTGCCCGGCGCACCGAAGAATATGCCAAGGGCATGCTGGTGCCCGGCACGCTGTTCGAAGAACTGGGCTGGAACTACATCGGCCCCATCGACGGCCACGATCTGCCGACCCTGATCGCCACGCTGCGCAACATGCGCGACCTCAAGGGCCCGCAGTTCCTGCATATCGTCACCAAGAAAGGCAAAGGCTTCGCCCCGGCGGAAGTCGACCCGATCGGCTATCACGCCATCACCAAGCTGGAACCCCTGGACGCTCCTGCCGCCGCGCCGAAAAAGGCCAGCGGGCCGAAGTACTCCGGTGTGTTCGGCGAATGGCTGTGCGACATGGCCGCCGCCGACCCGCGCCTGGTGGGCATTACCCCGGCGATGAAGGAAGGCTCCGACCTGGTGGCGTTCAGCGAGCGTTTCCCGCTGCGCTACTTCGACGTGGCGATTGCCGAGCAGCACGCGGTCACGTTTGCCGCCGGCATGGCGTGTGAAGGTGCCAAGCCGGTCGTGGCGATCTACTCCACCTTCCTGCAGCGCGGCTACGACCAGTTGGTGCATGACGTGGCGGTGCAGAACCTCGACGTGCTGTTCGCCATCGACCGCGCCGGCCTGGTGGGCGAAGACGGTCCGACCCACGCCGGCAGCTTCGACCTGTCCTACCTGCGTTGCATCCCCGGCATGCTGGTGATGACGCCGAGTGATGAAAACGAACTGCGCAAGATGCTCAGCACAGGCCACCTGTACAACGGCCCGGCCGCCGTGCGCTACCCGCGCGGCAATGGCCCGAATGCAGTGATCGAAAAGGACCTTGAGCCTATCGAGGTCGGCAAGGGCATCGTGCGTCGCCAAGGCAGCAAGGCCGCCTTCCTGGTGTTCGGCGTGCAATTGGCCGAAGCACTGAAAGTCGCCGAGAAGATCGACGCCACTGTGGTCGACATGCGCTTCGTCAAACCCCTGGATGAAGCCCTGGTGCGCGAGATTGCCGGCAACCATGAGCTGCTGGTGACCGTTGAAGAAAACGCAATCATGGGTGGCGCCGGTGCGGCGGTCAGCGAGTTCCTGGCGCGGGAGAATATCCTCAAGTCGGTGCTGCACCTAGGCTTGCCGGATGCGTACGTCGAACATGCCAAACCGGCGCAGATGCTGGCGGAGTGTGGGTTGGACGAGGCCGGCATTGAGGCATCGGTGCGCGAGCGCATGGCGTTGCTCGGCCTGTAGAAACCGGATCAAAAGGTGGGAGGGGGCTTGCCCCTGATAGCGGTGGCTCAGTCAAAATTATGCTGACTGACACGACGCCATCGGGGGCAAGCCCCCTCCCACATTTGATTTGCGCCATCTTCAAATGCCATGGACAGCCCATGAAACACCTTAGCCTCAGCTTGCCCCTGTTACTGCTAACATCCCCCGAACTACTCGCCGACACCCGCGACGACGCGCTGAAGCTCCCCAACGTGGTCATCAGCGCCAACCGCCAGGTCCAGGCGCGCAACGACAGCAGCGCCGCCAACACCGTGTTCACCCGCGACGACATCGACCGCCTGCAACCCACCAGCCTCACCGACCTGCTAAGCCGTGTGCCCGGCATGCAAATAGCGCCCACCGGTGGCCGTGGCAGCTTGCCCGGGGTCTATATACGTGGCACAAAATCCGCACAAAGCCTGGTGTTGGTGGACGGCCAGCGCATTGCCAATACCACCTCCGGCGACAGCGGCCTGCAATATCTGAACGTCGACCAGATCGAGCGGGTCGAAGTACTGCGCGGCTCACGTTCGGTGATCTACGGCAGCGATGCGATTGGCGGGGTGATCCAGGTGTTCACCCGGCGCAATGCCGGGCAGGGCCTGCAACCACGTCTGAAGCTCGGGTTTGGCAGTAATAAGACCTGGGAGCGCAGCCTCGGCCTCTCCGGCGGCGATGAGTACACGCGTTTCAACCTTGGCGCGAGCCTGGATGAAACCGCCGGTATCAACTCGACGCACACCTCGTTCCCCAGCGATGGCGACCATGATGCCTACCGCAACCAGTCCCTCAGCCTGAACCTCAGCCATTCGTTCAGCGATGCGCTGGAGGTGGGGTTCAACCTGTTGGATAACCGGGGCAAGTCGGAATACGACAACAGCTTCGGCCGCTACGACGTCGCCACCGGGCAAACAGTGGGGCAAAAACCCTACACCGATTACACCGTGAGCAGCGCCAGCGGCTATGTCGACGCCACGCTCAACGAGCGCTGGCAATCGCGCCTGGAACTGGGCCATAGCGAGAACCGCGACACCAAGCGCGACACCCTCAGTGATGACTTCAGCGTGTTCAACACTTACCGCGACTCGGTCAACTGGCAGAACGACCTGACGCTGAATGAGCAGAACAGCCTGATTCTCGGCGGTGACTGGTACGAAGACCGCTTCCACGGCTCCACCACCCTCACTGAAAACAACCGCTGGAACCGTGCGGCCTTTGTGCAGCATCGCTTCCATGGCGAAGGGTTTTCCACCGAGCTGGGCCTGCGGCGTGACCAGAACCAGCAGTTTGGCGGGCAGAACAGCTGGAGCGGCACCCTGACCTTGCCGGTCAACCCGGACAACGACCTGCTATTGAGCTACAGCGAGGGCTTCCGTGCCCCGACATTCAATGACCTGTATTACCCGGACGAGTACGGCTTCAAGAACAGCAACCCGAACCTGAAGCCCGAAACCTCGAAAAGCTACGAAGTGCAATGGCGTAGCCAACTCAGCGACACCAGCCGTCTGGAAGCTTCGTTGTACCGCACCGACATCCAGGATGCGATCGTGTTCGACAGCGACGGCCCGCAAAACGTCAGCTCAGCGCGCATCAACGGCTTCGAAGCCGCGCTCAAGCAAGAGCTGTTCGGCTGGCAAGGCAACCTGGGGCTGACAATAATTGATCCACGAGACCGTGATTCCGGACGTACGTTGGCGCGTCGCGCCAGGCGCACCGTGAGCCTGGACCTGGATCGCCAATTCGACCAATTCGGCGTCGGCGCCAGCTGGCAAGCGGTCAGCAGCAGCTACGACGATACGAAGAACCAACAACCGTTGGGTGGCTATGGATTGCTCGGGCTGCGCGCCAGTTGGACGCTGAACCATGAAGTCACACTGAACATGAAGCTCGACAACCTGCTGGACAAAGCCTACAGCCGGGCGCTGTATCAGTACCAGGGCCAGCAATATGGCTACCGGGAAGAAGGCCGGGCGCTGATGCTTGGCGTGACCTGGACGCCGGACCTCTAGCCGGGCGCGATCACTTCACACAGTCGGGCCACGGCTTCCAGCATCTGCCCGCTGGGCCGCTCCAGGCCTTTATCCGGCACCAGCCGTACCCGCTCAGCCATCGTCGGCCAGACCTTCCAGGCGTCCTTCTGCGCCTGGTCGCCCACCAGAATCATCTCCGGATCACGCTGCAACACCGACTCGATGCTCACCTGCGGCGCCGGCAGCTTGAGATCATCAAACACATTGCGCGCGCCGCACACCCTTAACGCATCGCTGATGATCTGCCCGCCACCCACGGTGTACAGCGGCTGATTCCATACCTGGTAAAACACGCGCAATGGCTCGGCGCGCTGATAGCGCTGACGCAGCTCGGCCAGGCGTTGGCGCAACTGCGCGGCCAACTGTCGACCCGCGTCAGCGCGACCCAATTGCTCGGCAATGGCCTGGACCTGGGTGGTGAGCTGTTCAAGGCTATGGGGTTCGGCGACGTACACCGGGATATTCAGGCGCTGTAACTGCTCACGCTGGGCCGGGCCGACACTGCCGGGCCACAGCAGGATCAGGTCGGGCTTGAGGCTGAGCAGGCGCTCCATGTCCAACTGACCGTATTGCCCCACTGATGTCACTTGCACCAACACTGCCGGGCGTTCGCCGCCGTCGAGCACGCCGACCAGCATATCGGCTGCGCCCAGTTCGACCACGATTTCAGAGAGGGACGGCGCCAGGCTCACCACACGCTCGGCCGCCAGCGCCTGGGCACTGAATACCAGCAACACTGCCAGCCAGTGACGAATCATCCCAGTTGGCGGGGAATGCGGTAGAGGTAGAACAGCACCACGGTCGACAGCGCCAACAGGAACAGCGGTACCGCTTCCAACCCGACGAAGACCGACAACGCGCCGATCCAGGCCGGTACGGCCGCAACCAGCAACGCCGTGCGCCGACGGGCCGCCAGGGTGATCCAGGCAGCGGGTTCTTCGGGGGTATCGAGGGCTTTGGAGGTGGCGATCAACGCGTGTTTATAGCCGTTGAAGTAGCGCAGGCTGAGGAACATCGAGGCCACACCGGCAATGAAGAACGGCATGGCCAGCACCGGGAGCAAGGATTCGGCCTGGCCGAACACCAGGTTGAGCACAAACAGGGGGAGCAGCGCCAGGGCCAGGTACTGCCACCAATTGAAGGACAGTCGCCGTTTCACCTGGCCTCGGGTCACGCGCGGTCGACCTCGCCCTGGTGCTCGTTGCCCATCATGTGGTCGAGCTTGCTGGCCTTGGTGGCCAGGTAGAGTTTGTTATGCGGGTTGTGCCCGGTGTGCAGTGGCACACGCTCGGCCACGGTGATGCCCATCTCGGTCAAGGCTTTGACCTTGCGCGGGTTGTTGGTCATCAGGCGCAGGGATTTGACGCCCAGGTGTTCAAGCATCGGCAGGCAGATCGCGTAGTCACGCTGGTCGGCGGCAAAGCCCAGGCGCTCGTTGGCCTCGACGGTATCGGCGCCACCATCTTGCAACTCGTAGGCGCGGATCTTGTTCATCAGGCCAATGCCACGACCTTCCTGGCGCAGGTACAGCAGCACGCCACGGCCCTCACGGGCGATCGCGCGCATGGCGGCTTCCAGTTGCGAACCGCAGTCGCAACGCTGGCTGAACAACGCATCACCGGTCAGGCATTCGGAGTGCACCCGGCCAAGCACCGGCGCGCCATCGGCGATATCGCCCAGGCTGAGCACGACATGCTCGCGCCCGGTGGCTTCTTCGAGGAAGCCGTTCATGGTGAACGTGGCAAAAGGGGTAGGCAGCTTGGAAGCGGCGACGAAAACGACGGGCACCGTGTGCTCCTGATTTCAGTTTTTACAGAGGCGGCTATTGTAACAGCAGGTTCCTACAGACGCTTAAGCTGAATTATCGCTGATAAAGATCAATGGGTTCGATTGGCCTTCATCCTGGTTCTATGCAGGTCAGAACGGATAGGGTTGTTTCCAGCGCTCGAATATCGGCTTTAACTCACCGCTTTTCACCAGGGCCGCCATGCGCTGGTCAAAGACCGCCATCAAGCCCCGGCCCCGCTCGTTATCGGCAAACCCGATGTACAACGGCAGTTCGGCAATCGGCGTCAGCGTGAACTTCGAGGGATCATCGGCCTGGTTGAGCACGTACTTGGCCTCGGTCAACGCATCTATATAGAAGTCCGCACGGCCGTGTTGCAGCATCGGCAAAATGCCGTCGCGACGCTCGACCTGGTTGAAACGGTGCACATTGGGCAAGTATTCCTCGTACTTGTAGCCACGCACCCAGGCCAGGCGGTAATTGCCCAGCGTAGCCGCCGTCGGCGCCGGCGTGCTGGCCAGCCCGAGGGCGTAGATGTGGTCGGAATCGAAGTTCCAGTGGGGGTACAACACGCCTTTGGCTTCATCGCGGTAGGAACCGACCCAGCCATCCACCTCGCCGCGCTGGGCCAGGCCGACCGAGCGGGTGTAGGGCACGGAGCGGGTCTGCAATTTGATGCCGGCGGGCTCGAAGACCTGACGCAACACGTCCCAGGCCAGGCCCGTGCCGTCTTTGTTGGTGTAGTCGTTCCACTCCTCACTGGCCAGCATGATCTTGCCAGGCACGTCCTGCGCCTGGACCACGCCCGTAAAGGCACACAGCATTATCAGCAGCCAGCGGCGCACATCCATGGTGACGACCTCCTACAGGGCCTTGCATCCTTGATAACGCTATAGAGGGTAGCGCAGGTCGCCGATTCAGGGCGCCTCGCGAAAATGCTGATAACCACGGATGGCCGGCGTGATGTCCTGCCCGCTGCCATCGAGCAACGTTACGCCCTGCCCTGCCTCGACCCGGCCGATCACATGGATCGGCCAACTATCGGCCAGCAACGGCGCCAGTTCGGCGGATGGCAGGGTGAACGCCAGCACGTAGTCATCCCCCCCACTCAGGGCCGCCACGCGTGCTGCATCATCGCCAACAAACGCCAGCAGCGCCTGGGACAATGGCAACTGCTCGCGCTCGATCAACAGGCTGACCTTTGACGCCATCGCGATATGCCCGCAATCGGCCAGGAGTCCGTCGGAAATATCCATCGCAGACGTCGCCTTGCCACGCAGCACCAGCCCCAGGGCCAACTGCGGCTGCGGCGACCAGTAATGAGCCAACAACGGCTCGGCGATGGCTGCGTCGGCGCTGCGCTGGCCCAATACCAGTGGCAAGGCACCGGCGGCATTGCCCAATTCGCCGCCGACACACAGCAGGTCACCCGGCTGCGCACCGCTGCGGGTCAAGGCTTGCCCGGCCGGTACACGACCAAACACCGTCAGGGTCAGGCTCAGAGGGCCACGGGTGGTATCGCCGCCCACCAGGCCCACGCCGCAGCGTTGCGCCATGAGGTTCAAACCCTGGGCATAGCGTTGCAGCCAATCGGCATCGACGGTTGGTGTGGTCAAGGCAAGGGTAAATGCGAGGGGGTTGGCGCCCATGGCCGCCAGGTCGCTCACCGCCACGGCCAACGAGCGTTGGCCAAGCAGGAACGGGTCACAGGGGTCGGCAAAATGCACCCCGGCGACCAAGGTATCCGTAGAGATTGCCAACTGCTCCCCAGCGGGGAGCGCCAGCAAGGCGCAGTCATCGCCGATCCCCAGGGCTATACCTTCGCCGCCCTGCGCACAGGGCGCGGCGGCGAAGTAGTTGCGGATCAGCTCAAACTCTCCCATTCAGGTTTCAAGCGCGATTCAGCGCTTGTACGCCTTCACTTCGGCTTCACGCAGGCGCGGGGCCAGCTTGTCGAGCACGCCGTTGACGAACTTGTGGCCGTCGGTCGAACCGTAGACTTTCGCCAGTTCGATACCTTCGTTGATCACCACGCGGTACGGCACGTCGACGCGATACAGCAGCTCCCAGGCCGACAGGCGCATCACGCACAGCTCAACCGGGTCCAGCTCTTCGATGGTCAGGTCCAGGCAAGGCGCCAGGGCGGTGTCGATCTCGGTCAGGTGGGCATGCACACCGTGCAGGATGTCGTGGAAGTACGGCAGGTCGGCGAAGGTGAAATCGTTATCGACGCGAAACTGTGCTTCGATCTCGTTCAACGACGCGCCCGCCAGGTGACGCTGATACAGCGCCTGGGTCGCCAACTGACGAGCAGCGCGGCGCTTCTCGTTCTTCGACGGTTTGCCAGCATCGGCTGGACGTGGCTCGCGCGGGTTGAAGTTGTCGCTCTCGTCGGAAATCACTTGGCCTCCAACTGCGACAGCAGGCTGACCATTTCCAGGGCAGACAGGGCAGCTTCAGCGCCTTTGTTGCCGGCCTTGGTGCCGGAACGCTCGATGGCTTGCTCGATGGAATCCACGGTCAGCACGCCGAACGCAACCGGTACGCCGAACTCCATGGACACCTGGGCCAGGCCCTTGGTGCATTCGCCAGCCACGTATTCGAAGTGCGGAGTACCGCCACGAATGACCGCGCCCAGGGCGATGATCGCCGCGTATTCACCCTGTTGAGCAACTTTTTGCGCAACCAGTGGAATTTCGAAGGCGCCAGGGGCACGGATGATGGTGATGTCGCTTTCGCTCACACCGTGGCGAACCAGGGCGTCAACGGCACCGCTTACCAGGCTTTCAACCACGAAGCTGTTGAAGCGGCCAACCACCAGGGCATAGCGGCCTTTGGGGGCGATGAAGGTACCTTCGATGGTCTTCAGGGTCATTCGACAAATCTCTTAAAGAGCCGGGACGCGTGTATGACGCGTCCCTTAGTGATATTTGAACCGCGAACAAGGGGCGAAAATCGCCGGCCTTTATTCGGAGGGCACGTATTCTACTACTTCCAGGTCGAAACCGGATATCGCATTAAATTTCATCGGTGCGCTCATCAGGCGCATTTTGCGCACGCCCAGGTCACGCAGGATCTGCGAACCGGCACCGACGATGCTGTAGGTGGTCGGTTTTTTCACCGGCGCGTGGTCCGCCGTTTCGCGGATATGCGCCAGCAGCACATCGCCATCCAGCGGATGACCGAGCAACAGCACTACACCGCTGCCTGCCTCGGAGACCGCAGCCATGGCGGCGCGCAGGCTCCAGCGGCCCGGTTGCTTGACCATCAGCAGGTCGCGCAGAGGGTCCATGTTATGCACACGCACCAGGGTCGGCTCTTCGGCGCAGATGTTGCCCAGGGTCAGGGCCATGTGCACATCGCCTTCCACCGAATCACGGTAGGTCACCAAATTGAATTGGCCCAGTTCGCTGTCCAGTGGCTGCTCGGCAATCCGCTGAACGGTACGTTCGTGGATCATGCGGTAGTGAATCAGGTCGGCAATGGTGCCCACCTTGATGTTGTGTTCGGCGGCAAAGGCTTCGAGTTCGGCACGGCGGGCCATGGTGCCGTCGTCGTTCATCACTTCGCAGATCACGCCGCTTGGCTCGAAACCGGCCATGCGCGCCAGGTCGCAGGCGGCCTCGGTGTGGCCGGCACGGGCCAGGGTGCCACCCGGTTGGGCCATCAGCGGGAAGATGTGGCCGGGGCTCACGATGTCTTCGGCCTTGGCATCTTTCGCGGCGGCGGCTTGTACCGTACGGGCGCGGTCGGCGGCGGAAATCCCGGTGGTGACGCCGGTAGTGGCTTCAATCGATACGGTGAACTTGGTGCCAAAGCCCGAGCCATTGCGCGGCGCCATCAACGGCAGCTTGAGCAACTCGCAGCGCTCACGGCTCATGGGCATGCAGATCAGCCCACGGGCGTGCTTGGCCATGAAGTTGATGTGCTCAGGCTTGCAGGCCTCGGCGGCCATGATGATGTCGCCTTCGTTCTCGCGGTCTTCGTCATCCATCAGGATGACCATCTTGCCTTGGCGGATGTCTTCAACCAGTTCTTCGATGCTATTGAGCGCCACGCGGCACCCCCTTGGTCAGGATTTCAGGTAGCCGTTAGCGGCCAGAAAACTTTCGGTGATGTTACTCCCGGCTGGCTCTGCGGCCTTATCGCCCAACAACAGGCGCTCCAGGTAACGGGCAAGCAAGTCCACTTCCAGGTTCACCCGGCGACCTGGCTGGTAAGACGCCATGATGGTTTCGCTGAGGGTGTGGGGAATGATGGTCAGTTCAAATTCGGCGCCGTTCACAGCGTTCACGGTGAGGCTGGTGCCATCGACGGTGATCGAGCCTTTATGGGCAATGTACTTGGCCAGCTCTTTGGGTGCGCGGATGCGGAACTCCACAGCACGCGCGTTTTCGCTGCGCGATACCACTTCGCCAACGCCGTCGACGTGGCCGCTGACCAAGTGACCGCCGAGACGGGTGGTCGGGGTCAGGGCTTTTTCCAGGTTCACCGGGCTGCCGGCCTTGAGGTCGTTCATCGCGGTGCAGTCCAGGGTTTCCCGACTGACATCGGCAGCAAAGCCGTTGCCCGGCAGTTCGATGACGGTGAGGCACACGCCGCTGACGGCGATACTGTCGCCCAGCTTGACGTCGCCCAGGTCCAACTTGCCGGTTTCAACCAGCAGGCGCACGTCGCCGCCCTTGGGGGTCATGGCGCGGATGCTGCCGATGGATTCGATAATGCCGGTGAACATGGCCTTCTCCTGGAAAACGGGACGGGCACTTGAGCGCCCGGTCAGAATTATACGCTCGCGGGTGGAAGCGGGATGGCAGTGACTCGCCAGTCGTCGCCTACAGCGCGCATTTCAGTGATCTTGAGTTGGGGAGCGTCGGCCAGTCTCTCAAGCGGCCAGTCCAGCAAAGGCCGGGCGGCGGAGCCGAGGAATTTGCCGGCGATGAATATCACGTACTCATCCACTAGGTCTTGCTGGGCAAATGCCCCCGCCAGGCTTGGGCCTGCTTCTACCAACACTTCGTTGACGCCACGGGCGGCCAAGGCGACCAGCGCCGAGCGTAGATCGACCTGGCCATCGACGCCCGGCACCACCAGGCATTCGGGACCACGAGGGAACTGGTTCTCCGCCGTCACGCAAGTGATGACCAACGCCGGCCCGGCCTTGAAGAACGGCGCATTGAGCGGCACGCGCAGGCGGCCGTCGATCAGCACACGCAACGGCGGGCGCGACATGGCCAGCGCCGTGGTCGCTTCGTCCAGGCCGAGTTCGGCGGCGCGCACGGTCAGGCGGGCGCCATCGGCGAGCACCGTGTCGGCGCCGGTCAGCACCACGCTGGCCTCGGCACGCAGGCGCTGCACGGCGGCGCGGGCGGCGGGGCCGGTGATCCATTGGCTTTCGCCGCTGGCCATGGCGGTGCGACCGTCCAGGCTCATCGCCAGCTTGACCCGCACGAAGGGCAGGCCGTGTTCCATGCGCTTGAGAAACCCCGGATTCAACGCGCGGGCCTGGGCTTCCAGCACGCCACTGAGGACCTCGATCCCGGCCTGCGCCAAACGCTGCATGCCGCGCCCGGCCACTTCGGGGTTCGGGTCCTGCATACCGGCCACCACACGTGCGACACCGGCCGTTACCAACGCGTCCGCGCACGGCGGCGTGCGCCCATGGTGGCTGCAGGGTTCGAGGGTCACGTACACCGTGGCGCCACGGGCCTTCTCACCGGCAGCACGCAGGGCGTTGGGCTCGGCATGGGGTTCGCCGGTGCGCTCATGCCAGCCTTCGCCGACAATCTGCCCATCGCGCACAATCACGCAGCCCACACGCGGATTGGGATGGGTGGTGTACAAACCCTTGCGCGCGAGTTCCAGGGCGCGGGCCATGTAATGGGCGTCGAGCACCGCTTGTTCGGCAGACGGTGGGTTCATTCTTTGGCAGGCTCCCGGGCCAGGCGGTCGATCTCTTCGCGGAACTCATTGAGGTCCTGGAAGCGTCGATACACTGAGGCGAAACGGATGTAGGCGACTTCGTCGAGCTTTTGCAGCTCACCCATCACCAACTCTCCCACCACCAGGCTCTTGACCTCGCGTTCGCCGGTGGCACGCAGCTTGTGCTTGATATGCACCAGCGCCGCCTCCAGCCGCTCGACACTCACCGGGCGTTTTTCCAGGGCGCGCTGCATACCGGCACGCAGTTTTTCTTCGTCGAAGGGTTGGCGGCTGCCGTCGGATTTGATCAGGCGCGGCAATACCAGTTCGGCGGTTTCGAAGGTGGTGAAACGTTCACCGCAGGCCAGGCATTCGCGCCGGCGACGGACTTGATCGCCCTCGGCGACCAGACGCGAGTCAATGACCTTGGTGTCGTTGGCACCGCAGAAGGGACAGTGCATGGTGGGCAGGCCACAAATAATGGGAGGGCCATGGTAGCGCATCCCCGTGGCAAGACAAGCCATAGCCTTTACGGTATATAGGCTGACTATTATGTTTCATATTTTTTAAGCCACGGATTTTGTCCTTTCTGGAGCCGTACATGCAGTTACGACCACTTGTTTTGCTCAGCCTGTTCAGTTTCCTGGTCGCCTGCAGCAGCGAAGCCCCCAAACCGACCACGCCTCAACCGACGCCCGCACAAGAGAAAAAAGTCCCCGGTATTGAAGACCTCGGCCCCCTGCCCGCCTATCAACGTGAAATCAGCGGCAGCCTGACCAACATTCCGGCCGGTGCCGAAGTGGAGATGGCGCTGCTGGTGATCGACGACCGTTCGCGCCCGCAACAATTGCTGGCCAGCAGCGTGCTGACCGGTAACGGCAAGCCCCTGGCCTTCCGCCTGCGCTTCAATCCTGAAGCGTTCCCAGCGGGTGCCCGGGTTGAATTGCGTGGTCGCGCCAGCCAGTCCGGCCAGTTGATCCTGCACCTGCCGGCCGTGCGCATCACCCAGGCGATCACCCAGACCACCGGCCCCCTGCAACTCGTCAAGGCCCCATGACGCCACCGCTGGGCCTGCAAGTTGCCCTGAGCGAACTGATCGGCGACGCGCAATTGGTGCCCTGCCCACTGCCGGGCACTGAGTTGTCGTTGTGGTTGCTGGATGCGGACAACATGGACCGCGCCTTCAGCCCCGAAGAAACCCGGCGCATCCTGCATGAACCGCCCTACTGGAGTTTTTGTTGGGCCAGTGGCTTGGCGCTGGCACGGTACCTGGCGGCGAACCCTGAGTGGGTCGCCGGCAAACGCGTGCTGGATTTTGGCGCGGGTTCCGGCGTTGCCGGGATTGCGGCGATCAAGGCTGGCGCGCTGGAAGTGGTGGCCTGCGACCTCGACCCGCTGGCGCTGGCGGCCTGCCGGGCGAATGCCGAACTCAACGGTGTGGAA
This sequence comes from Pseudomonas sp. FBCC-B1565, assembly GCF_059133265.1. Taxonomy (NCBI): domain Bacteria; kingdom Pseudomonadati; phylum Pseudomonadota; class Gammaproteobacteria; order Pseudomonadales; family Pseudomonadaceae; genus Pseudomonas; species Pseudomonas sp. FBCC-B1565. Next base: position 736,101 of record NZ_CP101438.1, on the reverse strand, counting down.
CTGGGTTACTCCGCAGACTTTTTTGCCGAAGCCGATCGCTTCGACCTGATCCTGGTCGCCGACGTACTCTACGACCGCGCGAACCTGCCGCTGCTGGACCAGTTCCTGACCCGAGGCCGCGAAGCGCTGGTCGCCGATTCGCGCGTGCGCGACTTCCAGCACCCCGCTTATCAAAGGCTGGAGATCCTTGATGCGCTGACACTGCCTGACCTGGCGGAGCCTTGGGAGTTTCGCAAGGTGAGCCTGTACCATTCGCGGCGCCAGCCCTTATAGTTGCCCCATTCCCGCTTTATTCGAGACGCCCCATGAGTGAGCCCACGCCGTACATCTTCGACGTCACTACCGCCAATTTTGACCAGGCAGTGATCCAGAACTCCTTCGAAAAACCCGTGCTGGTGGACTTCTGGGCCGAGTGGTGCGCGCCGTGCAAGGCATTGATGCCGCTGCTGGCGCAGATTGCCGAGAGTTATCAGGGTGAATTGCTGCTGGCCAAGGTCGACTGCGAGGCCGAGCAGGATATCGTTGCGCGTTTTGGTATTCGCAGCCTGCCGACAGTGGTGCTGTTCAAGGATGGCCAGCCGGTGGACGGGTTTGCCGGGGCGCAGCCGGAGTCGGCGGTGCGGGCGATGCTGGAGCCGCATGTGCAGATGCCGCCGCCGGCTGCGGCAGATCCTCTGGAACAGGCCCAGGCGCTGTTTGCCGAAGGTCGTATCAGCGATGCCGAAGCGGTGCTGGTCGCGCTGTTGGGCGAAGACAACACCAACGCCGCCGCGTTGATCCTGTACGCACGTTGCCTGGCCGAGCGCGGGGAATTGGGCGAGGCCCAGACCGTGCTGGACGCGGTGAAAAGCGACGACCACAAGGCCGCCCTCGCCGGGGCCAAGGCGCAGATCACTTTCCTGCGCCAAGCGGCCGACCTGCCGGACGCCGCCGACCTGAAAAGCCGCCTGGCGCAAAACCCGCAGGACGATGAAGCGGCCTACCAGTTGACGATCCAGCAATTGGCGCGCCAGCAGTACGACGCAGCACTGGAAGGCTTGCTCAAGCTGTTCATCCGCAACCGCAGCTACAGCGAAGGCCTGCCGCACAAGACCTTGCTGCAGGTGTTCGAATTGCTGGGCAACGATCACCCGCTGGCGAGCGTGTACCGCCGCAAGTTATTTGCCGCGTTGTATTAATCGCCGACCCAACTGTACAGCGGCGTATCCCCGCCGCTGCTGACTTTTACCTGGGCACTATGGCGCAGGCGCACCAACAGGCGCTTGCCCACCGAGGTATCGCCGGCCAAGCCTTCCAGTTGATCAAGCAGTTCCAGACCGCTGAGCTGGCCGGCCTTGCGCAACAGGTCCTGGGCGCCTTGCCACAGGTCATCATTGTGTTTGACCGGAGCCGCCGGTGCGGTGGTCGCGCTGGCAGCGGGCGCCGCCTGCAACTGCGCACCCAGCCGTGCCCAATCGCCGTCGTCCAGCTCCAGAGTCAAATCCACCGGCAAGTCGCCGACCGTTCCACGAATTCGCAACATCGTCCTCACTCCTGCACTTTTCTGACGAGCATGCTCCCATGCGGCTTGCGCAACGCCAAGCGGGCGGTCAAACTCTGGCGCCATTGTTATAAGATCACATAACAAAACTTTCATGTTCTGGAGTCCTCTCATGCGCCGTCTGTTGCTTGCTTTACCGTTTGCCCTGCTGCCATTGGCGGTTGCCCACGCTCATGATGATCACGACCATGAACACGGTAGCCTTGGCGCCCACGAGCATGGCGTAGGCCGCCTCAACGCGGTACTCGACGGCCAGGCCCTGGAGCTTGAACTGGACAGCCCGGCGATGAACCTGGTGGGTTTTGAACACCTGGCCACCACCCCGGCGGACAAGGCCAAGGTCGCCGCTGCACGCAAACAGCTGGAAAACCCCGTAGCGCTGTTCAACCTGCCCAAGGCCGCCGGTTGCATGGTCAGCAGCCAGGAACTCAACAGCCCGCTGTTCGGCGACAAGCCCGAAGCCGACCATGACGACGATGATGATGACGCCAAAGACGGCGCCCACGAGCATCATCACGACCACAGCGAAATCCACGCCCACTACCAGTTCACCTGCGCCACGCCGACTGCGCTGAGCAACTTGGACCTGACCCAGGTGTTCAAGACCTTCCCCGCCACCCAGAAAATTCAGGTACAACTGATCGGCCCGAGCGGCCAACAAGGTGTGGAAGCGACGGCCACAGCAGCCACCCTGAAATTCTGAGTTCACATGACCCACGCATTGATCGAACTGTCCGGCCTGGGCTTCAACTGGCCCGGTCATCCACAGTTGCTGGATATCCCCGCGTTCCGCCTGGAAGCGGGGGAAACCCTGTTTCTCAAGGGCCCCAGCGGCAGTGGCAAAACCACCCTGCTCGGCTTGCTCGGCGGCGTGCAGAAACCCAGCCAGGGCAGCATCCGCCTGCTCGGCCAGGAGCTGACCGCACTCTCGGCCGGTGCGCGTGACCGTTTTCGCGTCGACCACACCGGCTATATCTTCCAACAGTTCAATCTGCTGCCGTTCTTGTCGGTGCGCGAGAACGTCGAGTTGCCTTGCCACTTCTCCAAACTGCGGGCGCAACGCGCCAAACAGCGTCATGGCAGCGTTGATCAGGCCGCCGCTGCCCTGCTCGCGCACCTGGGTTTGAAAGACAAAAACCTGCTGGAACGCCGCGCCGACTCACTGTCCATCGGCCAGCAACAACGTGTCGCCGCCGCCCGGGCGCTGATCGGTCAGCCGGAGTTGGTGATCGCCGACGAGCCCACCTCGGCCCTGGACTACGACGCCCGCGAAGCTTTCCTGCAACTGCTGTTCGCCGAATGCCGCGAAGCGGGCGCCAGTCTGTTGTTTGTCAGCCACGACCAGAGCCTGGCCTCGCTGTTCGACCGCAACCTGTCGCTGGCCGAACTCAATCGCGCCGCTACGCCCGCAGAGGTTTGAGATGTATCTGTTCCGTCTAGCCATGGCCAGCCTGGCTAACCGCCGCTTTACCGCGATTCTCACCGCGTTCGCCATCGCGCTTTCAGTCTGCTTGTTGCTCGCGGTGGAACGCGTGCGCGTTGAAGCGCGCAACAGTTTTGCCAGCACCATCAGCGGTACCGACCTGATCGTCGGCGCTCGTTCCGGTTCGGTGAACCTGCTGCTGTACTCGGTGTTCCGCATCGGCAACGCCACCAATAACATCCGCTGGGACAGCTTCGAACACTTCGCCGCCAGCCCCCAGGTTAAATGGGCGATCCCGATTTCCCTCGGCGATTCGCACCGCGGCTACCGCGTGATGGGCACCAACGAATCCTACTTCGAGCACTACCAATACGGGCGCAAGCAGAACCTTGAACTGGCCAGCGGCCGAGCTTTCGCCACCGATCCCTTCGAAGTGGTACTCGGCGCCGAAGTCGCCGATGCGCTGCATTACAAACTCGGCGACAAACTGGTGCTGGCCCATGGCGTCGCGGTGGTCAGCCTGGTCAAGCACGATGACAAACCGTTCACCGTGGTCGGCATTCTCAAGCGCACCGGCACCCCGGTGGACCGCACCTTGCACATCAGCCTCGGCGGCATGGAAGCGATCCACATCGACTGGCACAACGGCGTGCCGGCCCAGGGCAAAGGCCGCATCAGCGCCGACCAGGCGCGCAACATGGACCTCACGCCGCAGGCCATCACCGCGTTCATGCTCGGCCTGAACAACAAGATTTCCACCTTTGCCCTGCAACGGGAGATCAACGAATTCCGTGGCGAGCCGATGCTGGCGATCCTGCCCGGCGTGGCGCTGCAAGAGCTGTGGAGCATGATGGGCACCGCCGAAAAAGCGCTGTTCGTGATCTCGCTGTTTGTGGTGCTCACCGGCTTGATCGGCATGCTCACGGCGATCCTCACCAGCCTCAACGAACGCCGCCGTGAAATGGCGATCTTGCGTTCGGTGGGTGCACGGCCCTGGCATATCGCGACGCTGTTGATCTTCGAAGCCTTCGCCCTGGCGTTATCCGGTGTGATCGCCGGCGTGGGGTTGCTGTATGTGTGCATCGCCGCGTCACGCGGGTATCTGCAGGCCAACTACGGCCTGGACCTGCCGATGTCGTGGCCGAGCGAATATGAATGGACGCTGCTCGCCGGTATCCTGGGCGCCGCGCTGTTGATGGGCAGCGTGCCCGCGTGGCGCGCCTATCGGCAATCCCTGGCCGACGGCCTGTCCATACGTTTATGAGGAAGGCCTTGATGCGTCGCGTCCTGTTTGCACTGTTGCTGCTGCTTGCCCTGCCCGCCTGGGCAGCCGAGCCTAAAGAACTGACCTGGTCGGAGCTGATACCGCCGGATGCCCCGCCGGAAGTGCCGAACATGCAACCCCTGCACAATCTCTCCAGCATGGCGGATGCCCTGGAATCGGCCCCTGCAGCCAAGCAGGACCTGCCCAACGCGCCGGTGGTGCCAGCGCTCGATGGCCAGCACATTCGCTTGCCCGGCTACATCGTGCCACTGGAAGTCAGTGAAAACGGCCGCACCACCGAGTTTTTGCTGGTGCCGTATTTCGGCGCGTGCATCCATGTGCCGCCGCCGCCGTCGAACCAGATCGTGCATGTCAAAAGCGAAATCGGCGTGAAGCTTGATGAGTTGTATCAGCCGTACTGGATCGAGGGTGCAATGCAGGTCAAACCGTCCACCAGCGAGCTCGCCGACGCCGGTTACCAGATGGATGCCGAGAAGATTTACATGTACGAATTGCCCGAATAGCGCTTATCGCCCTTTCATTGAGCTGAGTCAAAAGACCGAACGGAACGATCTTTACCATTGGACCTACAACTTTTAAACGTCCTTTGGAGCTCCCATGAACAAGTCTCTGCTCGGCGCGTCCCTCTTCGCGCTCGCCCTCGTTGCCCCTGTTGCGCACGCTCACGAAGCGGGCGACATTCTGGTTCGTGCCGGTGCAATCACCGTGAACCCGAAGGCCGACAGCGGCCACGTCAAGGTTGACCAAGGCCCATTGGCCGGCGCCAACCTCGGCGGCAAGGCGACCATGAGCAGCGACACTCAGTTGGGCCTGAACTTCGCCTACATGCTGACCAACCACGTGGGTATCGAACTGCTGGCCGCCACGCCGTTCGAGCATGACGTGAAGATCAAGGGCACCGCCCTCGGCGCCGCCAACGGCAAGCTCGGCACCCTGAAACACCTGCCGCCGACCCTGAGCGTCGTGTACTACCCGCTGGATAACAAGTCGGCCTTCCAGCCGTACGTGGGCGCCGGTATCAACTACACCTGGATCTACGACGAGCACGTCGGCAGCCGCGCCCAAGGCGCAGGCTTCAGCAACTTCAAGGCTGAGAACTCCTGGGGCTGGGCCGCGCAGATCGGCGCCGACTACATGATCAATGACAAGTGGATGATCAACGCCCAGGCGCGCTACATCGACATCAGCACCAAAGCCACCGTGGACAACAATGCCCTGGGCCAAGGTACTCGCGCCAAGGTGAACGTGGACGTGGACCCGATGGTTTACATGGTGGGTATCGGTTACAAATTCTGATGCCGACCTGACCAGCAACACAAAAACCAATGTGGGAGGGGGCTTGCCCCCGATTGCAGTGTGTCAGCCAACACCTAGTTGACTGAACCACCGCTATCGGGGGCAAGCCCCCTCCCACATTTAGCTCATGCCCACATTGGGTTTTGTGTTGGGTCAGCCATGGCGGTAGTAACGGTCCAGCAACGCCGGCAACCCCGCCCGCCACGCGCGTGGCTTGATGCCGAAGGTGTGGAGGATTTTCTTGCAGGCGAGCACCGCGTGTTGCGGTTCTTCACTCGCATCCGGCCGGGCCGCATGAGCCTGGGCGGTCGGGGATTCGATCGCCAACGGGTGGTAGTTGCGCGCTTCGGTGAGGATCGCCTGGCCCAGCGCCAACGGCGTGGTCGCCTCATGGCCGGCATAGTGGTACGTGCCCCACAGCGGCGCCGCGCAATCGAGTTGCTTGAGCACCGAAATGATCACCCGTGCTGCGTCATCCACCGGTGTCGGGTTGCCGCGTCGGTCGTCGGCCATCAGCAACTCATCCGGCTTCTCGGCCCGGGCCAGGAAGCGCCCGAGGGTGCCGTCGACGCTGTCATCCAGCAGCCAGCCGAAGCGCAACAGCACATGTTGCGGGCAGGTGGCGCGCACGCTCTGTTCGATACGCCACAACGCCTGGCCACGCAGGCCCAGGGGCACCGGCTCGTCTTTTTCACTGTAGGCGGTGGCGCGGGAGCCATCGAACACGCGGTAACTGGACGGCTGCAACAGGGTGATGTTGTGGTGCTGGCACAGCTCGGCCAGGCGTTCGATGGCGAACTCCTGGGCAGCCAGGCGGGTTTCGCTGACCGCTTCGGCCTGGAACCAGTCGAAGTAGTAGGCGAGGTTGATCAACGCATCGGGACGGGTGTCGTCGAGCAATTGGGTGAGGCTCGCGGCATCCCAGCCGTCTTGGGGCGGTTTGGGTGCGAGGAAACCGATGTCTTCCTCTGCACCGAGGCGAATCAGCGCCTGCCCGAGGGCATTCCCGCCGCCCAGTAACATAAGGCGCATTTGCATAGATTGAGCAGGCCCGGTCTGTTTGGAACGAAGGTTTTCTGGTATTGGCCAGAATCGTTGCATTTTGCGGGTTTGTAGCGCAACCGTCACGGATTAACTGTCTTCGCGTCAACCTCCCCAGGCTCATGCTCAAGGGCCGTGCGCGCTGGCACCATGACCTGCTGTGGATAAGTCTGCGCGAAGTGCACCTCGGCGCAGTTATCCACAAGCTTTTTCAGGCGCTGGTTGAACGCACGGCTCACCGCATACTGCCCGCCCGACACCGTGCGGAACTGCGCCGTCAGCACCACGCCGTTGAGGTCCATCTTGTCCACGCCAAACACCTCCAGCGGCCCTTGCAGGTTGTACTTGAGGAATACGTCGTCACGGATCGACTGCCCCGCTTCACGGATCAGCTCCACTGCCTTGTCCACGTCCGTGTCGTAGGTGAACTGTACCGAGAAGAACGCATAGGCAAATTGCCGCGACTGGTTGGTGACCGCCTTGATCTGGCCGAACGGCACCGAGTGCACAAAGCCCTTGCCGTCGCGCAGGCGCAGGGTGCGGATGGTCAGGCCTTCGACGGTGCCGGCATGACCGGAGTCGAGCACCACCCAATCGCCGATGGACAGAGTGTCTTCGATGATGATGAACAGGCCGGTGATCACATCCTGCACCAGTTGCTGGGAGCCGAAACCGATCGCCAAGCCGACTACTCCGGCACCCGCCAGCAACGGTGCGACGTTGATGCCGAGGTTGGCCATGGTGGTGATCGCGCAGATCACCACCAAAATGATTTTCACCGCATTGCGCAGCAGCGGCAGGATGGTTTTCACCCGCGTGCTGGGCTGACGGCTGGAGCGTTTGTTGACCGGCGGCTTCAGCGCTTCCTGGATCGCCGTGTCGAGCACCACCCAGAACAGCCATGTCATCAACAGGATCAGGCCGATGCTGCTGAGCGAGTCGCTGATCGCGCGACCAATCGAGTTGCGCTCGGCGAATTCAAACAACGACACGCCCCAGATACGCCCGAGCACTTCGATAAAGGCCACCGCCATGACGATGCGCAACAGCGCATGCAGCAGACTGAGGAAGCGCTCTTTGTAGGCGCTGCTGCGCTGGATTGCCACCTGGCTGCGGGATTTGAACAGGTGTTGCAGCACCGTACTGAGGAATACCGTGCCGATCAGCAGGATCGTGGTGAACAACGCACAGCGCAGCACCTTCTGATTGTCGTCGCCAGCGCCGATCAGGTTGATCGCCGAGACCAGCACCATCAGCAGGATCGGCCAGTACCAGAGCCCCGAGAAGATCCGCAGTGATTGCTGCAGCGCCGGGTGCTTGAGGCGCTGGGCCAATGGCCGATTGCGGATCAGGTGGGCGACCGGGCGGCGCAGGCGAACCACCAGCACGCCGAAGATCACCGTCGCAAACAGGCCGGTGAAGACCGCGATGCTGCTGGTGATATTACCGCCCAATTGGCGTGCGATCTGCGGGCTGGTGAGCGCGTCGCTGAGGGCGGCGAGGAAGCCGATCAGGAACAGCGGCTTGGGGCAGTAGTCGCGAATGATCTGCACCGCCGGGCGTTTGTGGCCGACGTTGAACATGACGATCACGCACAACAGCATTGAGGTGGAAAAGATACCGCTGCTGGTGGCGTAGGCAAAACACAGCGCCAGCGCGCGGCCCACGGAGGTCGGTAGAAAATGGCTGACGTACAACGTGAGGGGCAGGCAAACCAAAGCCGGGAGTGTGTACGGCACGACATAGCCGAGAACGGCCTGGAAACGTTTGCGCCGCTCGAAAAACGTGCGTTGCCCCAGGCGTCGCACCATCACACGCCCCAGTAACGTCAGCAGCGTAAAGGCGCCGACCCACACCCCGGACAGCAACAGAAAGTCCCCGGCGACGCTCCACGGCGAGCGCTCAGCGGTCTGGTTGACCAGGCGGCCGACTTCGTTCGCGGCCCGGTCGGCGCGCAGGCGCCATTCGTCAATGAAGTTCTGGTTGAGGTCCAGCTTCTGCTGCACATCATCAATGCTGGAGCTGATCGCCCCCAGAAGGCCACCTTCCACCAGCAACTCCGGCTTGGCCGGCGCCTCGGGTTCCGGCGCAGTGGCCGCAGCGTGTAGCGCGCCACTGCCGCAAAACAGCAGCACGCCGAGCAGTAATGCAATCTTGGGATTCAGCAAAACACCGGGCTCCTTCAAAAGGGTCTGTAAGGAACTGACGGGTTTGCGTCTTGAACGTTCCCCTCTGCCGTCTGTAGGAAGCCGGAAACTTTCAGCCAAAAATCGCAGTCAGCCATACACGGGGGCCAGGCCCCCACTTTTTTCACAGGAGCAATCATGGCTGCGATCCCCGACTGGGTGCCCATCACCCCCAGCGTCGCCATCACTCGCTTCACGGTGTTGACGGTCAATATCCACAAGGGCTTCACCGCCTTGAATCGACGCTTCATCCTGCCCGAGCTGCGTGAAGCGGTGCGCAGTGTGGGTGCCGACATGGTGTTCCTGCAGGAAATCCACGGCACCCACGAGCGTCATCCGCAGCGCTTCAGCGACTGGCCGAACATGCCGCAGTACGAGTTCCTGGCCGACAGCATCTGGCCGCAATACGCCTACGGCCGCAATGCGGTCTACCCCCACGGCGACCATGGCAACGCGTTGCTGTCGAAATTCCAGATCGTGCGCTACGACAACCTCGACATCTCCCAGAGCGGCCATGAAAACCGTGGCCTGCTGCATTGCGTACTGCGCCTGCCGGGCACCGGCCAGGAGGTGCATGCCGTCTGTATTCACCTGGGCTTGCGCGAGGTGCATCGCCAACAGCAATTGCGCTTGATCGAGCAGCGCATCAGCGAGATCCCGGCCGATGCGCCGTTGATTGTTGCCGGTGATTTCAACGACTGGCGACAAAAGGCCGACCTGAGCCGCAGCGGCCTCAGAGAGGTCTTCGTCGAAACCCACGGCAAACCCGCACGAACTTTCCCGGCACGCCTGCCGTTGCTGCCGCTGGACCGGATCTACGTGCGCAATTTGAAGGTGCATAACGCCCGGGTACTGACCACACGGCCCTGGTCCCATCTGTCGGACCATGTGCCGCTGTCAGTGGAGATCGAACTATGAACGTCGCCGTAGAACACATCGCCACCGACCAACCGCCCGACGACGCCAAGGCCCGCGACCTGGATTACGGCTGGCAGAGCGGCAACCAGATCGAGTTGCTGGAGAACGGCGAGGCGTACTTCCCCAAGGTGTTCGAGGCCATGCGCGTGGCGCGGCGGGAGATCCTCCTGGAGACCTTCATTCTTTTCGAAGACAAGGTGGGCCACGAGCTGCAAGGCATTCTGATCGAGGCTGCGCAGCGCGGCGTAAAGGTGGTGGTTAGCCTGGACGGATTCGGCTGTGGCGAATTGAGCCAGCCCTTTCTTGGCGAGCTGGCCGAGGCTGGCGTCATCGTGCAGATGTTTGACCCGGCCTCCAAGACGCTGGGCATTCGCACCAACTGGTTTCGCCGCCTGCACCGCAAGATTGTGGTGGTAGATGCCGAAGTCGCGTTCATCGGCGGGATCAACTTTTCCGCCGACCACCTGGGCGATTTCGGCCCCGAGGCCAAGCAGGATTATGCGGTGCGGGTGACAGGCCCGGCGGTGGCCGACCTGCATCATTTCGCCCTGGCCCAAAGTGGCCGTCAGGTGCGCACGCGACGCGGTTGGCGGCGGCGCCAGCAGCGGCCTGCGTTATGGTCCAGCGACAACGGTGACGGTCTGGTGCGCTTGATCTACCGCGACAACGTGCAGCATCGCGATGACATCGAAGAGGCGTACATCTACGCACTGAGCAAGGCGCAACAGCGTGTGGTGATCGCCAACGCCTACTTCTTCCCCGGCTACCGCCTGCTACGCGAGATTCGCAACGCCGCGCGCCGTGGCGTGCAGGTGCAACTGATCATGCAGGGCCAGCCCGATGTGCTGCTGGCCAAGCTGGCGGCGCGCATGCTCTACGACTATCTGCTCAAGGATGGCGTGGTGATTCATGAGTACTGCCAGCGGCCACTGCACGGCAAGGTGGCGCTGGTGGATGACGAATGGAGCACCGTGGGTTCAAGTAACCTGGACCCGTTGAGCCTGTCGCTGAACCTGGAAGCCAACGTGTTGATTCGCGACCGAGGGTTCAATCAACAGCTGTACGAGCGCCTGGAAACACTCGCCAAAAACCATTGCCAGACCATGCCGGAAAACCGCAAGCCACGCCTGTGGCTCTGGCGATTGACCGTGGGCTTCCTGGTGTTTCATGTGCTGCGTCACTTCCCCGCCTTGACCGGCTGGCTGCCTGCCCACAAGCCACGCTTGAAACCCATCGGGAGCCAGGCCAATGAGCACTGAATCCAGGTTTGCACGGTGGAAAAAACCGCTGACGATTGCCTTCTTCCTGCTGCTGATCGTGCTGTTCACCCTGCTCGCTCGCCGCATCGATTGGAGCGAGGTGGTGCAGACCCTGGGCGACTTCAAGGTACGCACGCTGCTGATCGCAAGCGCACTGACGCTGTGCAGTTTCCTGGTGTACGCCAGCTTCGACCTGATTGGCCGCACCTACATCCGCCAGAACCTGGTGTGGAAGCAGATCTTGCCGGTAGGCATCATCAGCTATGCGTTCAACCTCAACCTGAGCGCGTGGGTCGGCGGCATCGCCATGCGTTATCGGCTGTATTCGCGGTTGGGCGTGAGCACCAGCAATATCGCCAAGATTCTTGGCCTGAGCCTGGCCACCAATTGGTTTGGCTATATGGCGATCGCCGGGGTCGTGTTCAGCAGCGGCCTGGTCACGATGCCACCGGGGTGGAAAGTCAGCACCACGGCATTACAAGGCATCGGCGCATTGTTGGTGCTGGCCAGCCTGGGTTACCTGGTGGCCTGTCAGTTTTCGAAAAAGCGGGCGTGGACCATTCGCGGCATGGAAATCAACCTGCCGTCGGTGCGCATGGCGTGTCTGCAGTTGCTGTTGGGCGCGTTGAACTGGTCGCTGATGGCGGCGGTGATCTACACGCTGTTGCCGGCCAAGCTCGACTATCCACTGGTATTGGGGGTGTTGCTGATCAGTGCGATTGCCGGAGTACTCACCCATATTCCAGCCGGGCTGGGCGTGCTCGAGGCGGTGTTTATTGCGCTGTTGCAGCATGAAGCGTCGCGGGGCAGTTTGCTTGCCGGCTTGATTGCGTACCGCGCCATTTATTTCATTGTGCCGCTGCTGATCGCGCTGGTGATGTACCTCGGCGTGGAGGCGAAGGCCAAGGCGTTGCGGGTGAAGAACACGCCCGCCTGATTCACTGCGGGCGGTGACTCAAACTCCAAAGCGGCTGCGGTAATCGCTGGGCGCCAGGCCGGTGATCTTCTTGAACGTCGCACGAAAGGCACCGGGGTCCTGATAGCCCACTGTCCAGGCGATATGGTCGATAGTGCCGTTGGTGAACTCCAGCATCTGCCGCGCCTTGCCCACGCGCAGGTGCTGGCAGTATTCGGTGGGTTTCAAGCCCGTGGCGTTGCGAAAGCGCCGCAGGAAAGTGCGCTCTTCCAAACCTGCTTCCTGAGCCATCGCCGCAAGAGAGACATCCACCGCCCCGCTGGCCTGCAACCAGTGCTGAACCTTGAGAATGGCCGCATCACCGTGGCCAAGAATCGGCGCGAAGTTACTGCCACATTGGCTGGCACTGTCACTGTGCTCGATCACCAGGAACCGCGCCGTGTCCGCCGCGATGCTCGGGCCCATAAGGCGGTCGACCAGGCGCAGGCCAAGTTCGGACCAGGCCATCAAGCCGGCGGTGGTGATCAGGTCGCCGTCATCGACGATAGGCTTGTCGGCCTCCAGGCGCACCGCCGGGTAGCGGGTGGCGAAAGACTTGGCGGAAGACCAATGGGTGGTAGCGCTGCGCCCATCGAGCAGTCCACTGCGCGCCAGCATGATCGAGCCAATGCACACACCGCCCAGCACCGTGCCTGCCGCATGTTGTTGGCGAATCCACTCCAGCAGCGCAGGGGGTGCCTGCTCTTCTGTAAACTCGCCGATCGACGGCGGCACCAGCACCGCCATCATCGGTTGCTCGGGACCGGGATGACTGCTGAAGACGCGCACCGGTGTACCGGCGCTATCCACCTGCCAATGGCTGACCCGTAGCAATGGCAACTGCGCGGATTGATGCTCGGCGGCGATGCGATTGGCCACGCCGAACAGGTCAGTCAAGCCGTGCACGGCGGCCAGTTGCGCCCCCTGGTAGATCAACACACCCAGCTCAACCACGACCATTGTCAGTTTTCCCCCTGTTATTGTCGGTGCAGCCAATCCTAAGTGCGGACGCCAGCTAAGATACTGGGCCCATCAACCCATCACGAGGCAACACACATGGCCAAGCAAGCGCTCATCCTAATCGATATCCAGAACGACTACTTCTCCCAGGGCAAGTGGCCACTTGACGGCGTGGACGCCGCGGCGGACAAGGCTGCACAGGTGCTGCAGGCGTTTCGCAAGACGGGTGATGCGGTGATTCATGTACGTCATGAGTTCACCTCCGATGACGCGCCGTTCTTCACGCCGGGCTCCGAGGGCGCGCACCTGCATGGCAAAGTGCTGAACCAGGGCAATGAGCCGGTGGTGCTCAAGCATTTCGTGAATGCGTTTCGCGAAACCAACCTGCGTGCCCTGCTGGAACAGCGCAGCATCACGGACCTGGTGGTGGTCGGCAGCATGAGCCATATGTGCATCGACGCGGTGGTGCGGGCGGCGGCGGACCTGGGCTACACGGTTACGGTGATTCATGACGCCTGTGCGACTCGGGACCTGGAGTTCAATGGGCAGGTGATTCCGGCGGCGCAGGTGCATGGGGCTTATATGGCGTCGCTGGCGTTTGGGTATGCGGGCGTGGTATCGGCGGATGAATACTTGAAGGCGCAAGCGGCGGCGGCATGACCGCCACTTGTCGCTGCGGCGTCAGCGGGTCGCGATGATGAACAGGCGCGGAAACGGCAGCAGCACGGTGCCATCGGCCAGGGCTGGATAAGCCTGGGTGATCCGCGCCTGGTATTCCTGTAGGAACGCGGCTTTTTCATCGCCAGTCAACAGTGCGAGAAAGGGTCGCAGCGCCGAGGCTTTGAACCACTCCACCACTGCCGCGTGATCCGCCAGCGGGTGCAGATAGGTGGTGCGCCACACATCGACGGTACTGCAGTGCTGACTCAGCAGCTCGTAGTAGTAACTCGCGGCGTGGCGCTCATTGTGTTTGACCGCGCCGATTTTTGCAGACCAGGGGCCATCGGCGGCGACTTCGCGGGCCAGCCGGTGGGCGGGCTCATCCAGATTGTCCGGGGTTTGTACCGCCAGCGTACCGCCAGGGGTCAGTTGGCGGACCAGGTGCGGGTACAGCGCGGCGTGGTCCGGCAACCATTGCAGGGACGCGTTGGCCAGGATCACATCGAAGGCTTGCGCAGGCTTCCAGGCACCGATATCCGCCAGTTCGAAGTTAAGCGCCGGTAGCCGCTTGCGGGCGTCGGCCAGCATGTCATCGGAGCTGTCCATGCCGGTGACATGGGCTTGAGGAAAGCGCTCGGCCAGCACTTCAGTGGAGTTGCCGGGTCCACATCCAAGGTCAACGGCATTGCGTACCTCGGTATTCGCAATGGCCGCGACCAGATCACGGACAGGACGGGTGCGCTGCTGTTCGAACATCGTGTACTGCTTGGCTGACCAGGTCATCACGGCTTTCCTTCTTTTTGAGGGTGGCTGCAAGCCTAAATCTTGTGAGCCATGAGAACAAATGCCAGGATTGACGCACTCCCATACCTGAAAAGTATCCCGATGCTGGAACTTCGCCAACTCAAGGCCTTCGTTGCCATCGCCGAAGAAGGCTACATCACCCGTGCCGCCGAACGCCTGGGCATGCAGCAACCACCGTTGACGCGGATGCTGCAAAGCCTTGAAGCCGAGTTAGGCGTGGTCTTGATGGAGCGCTTGCCCCGTGGCGTACGCCCCACTACGGCCGGGCTCGCGTTACTGGACGAAGCGCGGCAGATTCTCGCCCAGGCAGATAGGGTTGCAGAGGTGGTGCGCCGTGCCGCACGCGGTGAACGGGGGCGCCTGGCAATCGGCTTCACCAGCTCGGCGGCGCTGCATCCCTTTGTGCCGAGCGTTTTACGGCGGTTTCGCGAAACCTTTGTCGGCGTGACAGTGGTGCTGGAGGAAGCCGGGACCGGCGAACTGCTGGACGCGTTAATACACGAGAAGCTCGACGCCGCGTTTATCCGCTCGCCCCTCAGCGGGACGCAATCGTTGCAGGACGAACCGATCCTGGTAGAACCCATGTTGCTGGCGCTACCGACGGAGCATCCCTTGGCAATCGATTCAGGATCGCCCCTGCCCTTGGCGGCATTGGCGACGGAGTCTTTCGTGCTGTATCGCCGGCGCGTGGGGTTGGGCTTGTATGACGCGATTCTGGTGGCATGCCGAGAAGCTGGGTTCAGCCCGCAGGTGGTCCAGGAAGCCCCGCGCATGACCGCGACCCTGAGCCTGGTGGCGGCGGGGCTTGGGGTGTCCATTGTCCCGGCGTCGATGCAGCGCTTGCGCGGGGATGGCATCGTTTATCGGGCGTTGACGGAGTGCCGCAGCCTGGTGGCGCCGTTGCATCTGGCGACGCGGATCGATGACAGTTCGGCGGTGTTGCAGCGGTTCAAGGAGATGGTTGTCACCGCCGCGTCGACTGAAGCTGACCACGGGTAATAAAAAACCCCCGAGGCCTGAGCCAGCGGGGGTTCTGTGTGTTCCGGGTTTTAAACCTCAGAACGGGATATCGTCATCAAAGCTGTCGAAATCCGGAGCCGGCTGCGGCGCGGCTTGTTGTGGTGCTGGACGCGACTCACGCTGCGGCTGCTGGCTTGGCTGCGGACGCGACTGCTGTGGACGCGGTGCCGAGTTGGACATGCCGCCCTGGCCCTGTTGGTCGCCCTGTGGACGGCCGCCCAGCAGTTGCATGGTGCCTTGCATGTCGACCACGATTTCAGTGGTGTAACGCTTGATGCCGTCTTTTTCCCACTCGCGGGTCTGCAGCTTGCCTTCGATATAGACCTGCGAACCTTTGCGCAGGTACTCGCCGGCGATCTCTGCGACCTTGCCGAACATCGACACACGGTGCCATTCGGTTTTCTCGACCTTCTGGCCGGTCTGCTTGTCGGTCCACTGTTCGCTGGTCGCCAGACTCAGGTTGGTCACGGCGTTACCGTTAGGCAAGTAGCGAACTTCGGGATCCTGGCCGCACGTACCGACCAATATGACTTTGTTAACCCCACGGGCCATAACGTTCTCCTAGGCTGGGCGCGCTGTCGGCACTGGGTTGACCAGTTGCTCGAGCGTCGCGCGATCCAATAATTCGGTGTCCAATTTGATGTAGATGGCGGCTTCTTCAGCAACAACCACGGCATCGGTAACCCCAGTAACGGCCTTAAGGCGCTCGACCAGACCGGCTTCGCGGATCGCTTCGGGCGATAACGGCAAACGCAGACTCGTCACATAGGGAGGTTCGCGCATGGTAACAGCAAAGGCTAGCCAGAGGGCAGCCAGACCTGCGCATCCAAGGAACACAACCGACAAACCGCCGTGCTGGAACATCCAGCCACCCATGATGCCGCCCAGTGCGGAACCCAGGAACTGACTGGTGGAATACACCCCCATCGCCGTCCCTTTGCCGCCGGCCGGTGAAACTTTACTGATCAGCGAAGGCAGCGATGCCTCCAGCAGGTTGAACGCGGTGAAGAACACCACCGTGCCGATTACCAGCGCTCGCAGGCTGTCGCCGAACTGCCAGAAGAATAGCTCAGTGAGCATCAGCGTCGCGACGGCGCCGAGCAAAACTCGTTTCATTTTGCGTTTCTTCTCGCCATAGATGATGAACGGGATCATGGCGAAGAACGAAATCAGCAACGCTGTGAGGTAGACCCACCAGTGCTGCTCCTTGGGCAGGCCGGCTTTTGACACCAGCGCCAGGGGCAAGGCGACAAAGCTGCACATCAGCATGGCGTGCAACACAAAGATACCTAAATCCAGGCGGAGCAGGTCCGGGTGCTTGAGCGTCGGCAACAGGGCTTTGCGCGCAACGCCGGACTCACGGTGCTGCAACGTGCCGGTGGAGCGCGGCACCATAAAGGCCACGATCACGATGCCGAACAGTGCCATGCCGCCGGTGGCGAGAAACAGCCCGTGCAGCCCGAACGCGCGGGTCAGCAAGGGGCCGACCACCATGGCCACGGCAAACGACAGGCCGATGGTCATGCCGATCATGGCCATGGCCTTGGTGCGGTGTTGTTCGCGGGTCAGGTCCGACAGCAACGCCATGACCGCAGCGGAAATCGCGCCGGCGCCTTGGAGGATGCGCCCGGCGATCACACCCCAGATGGAATCGGCTTGAGCCGCGAGCACGCTGCCGAGGGCAAACACGATCAGCCCCAGGTAGATCACCGGGCGGCGACCAATGCGGTCGGAAATGATCCCGAACGGTATCTGAAAAATCGCCTGGGTCAGGCCGTAGGCACCAATGGCCAGGCCGATCAATGCGGGGGTCGCGCCAGCGAGATCCATGCCATAGGTCGCCAGTACCGGCAACACCATAAACATGCCCAGCATACGGAAGGCGAACACCAGGGCCAGACCGCTTGCCGCTCGGGTCTCGCCGCTACTCATGCGTTCGCTGTGGGGATCGTGCATGGAAAAACCTCGTGTGAACCGGCGGCGATTCTACCAGTCCCATCGATTGAGAGGGTATATGCGGCGCTTTGCCGCGCAGCTTTCATCTAAGGCTGCACACGGCCTTTTGACAGTGTATATTCATCCAGTCTTTAGCCGTATACTCCGGCATTATTTATGCCCGCCGTGCGAGGCCATCTTGGACAAGATCCTGATTCGTGGGGCTAGAACCCACAACCTGAAGAACATCGACCTGACCCTGCCCCGGGACAAACTGATCGTCATCACCGGCTTGTCCGGGTCCGGCAAATCGTCGCTGGCGTTCGACACGCTGTATGCCGAAGGCCAGCGCCGCTATGTGGAATCGCTGTCGGCCTACGCCCGGCAGTTCCTGTCGATGATGGAAAAGCCCGATGTCGACACCATTGAAGGCTTGTCGCCGGCGATCTCCATCGAGCAGAAGTCGACCTCCCATAACCCGCGTTCCACCGTGGGCACCATCACCGAAATCTACGACTACCTGCGCCTGCTGTATGCACGCGTGGGTATTCCGCGTTGCCCTGACCACGACATACCCCTGGAAGCCCAGACCGTCAGCCAGATGGTCGACCTGGTGCTGGCCCAGCCGGAAGGCGCCAAGCTGATGCTGCTGGCACCGGTGATTCGTGAGCGCAAGGGCGAACACCTTTCCGTCTTCGAAGAGCTGCGGGCGCAAGGTTTTGTGCGGGCACGGATCAACGGCAAGCTGTATGAGCTGGACGAAGCGCCGAAGCTCGACAAGCAGAAGAAGCACTCGATCGATGTCGTGGTCGACCGCTTCAAGGTGCGCGCCGACCTGCAGCAGCGCCTGGCGGAATCCTTCGAAACCGCATTGAAACTGGCCGACGGTATTGCGCTGGTAGCACCGATGGACGACGAACCGGGCGAAGAGATCATCTTCTCCGCCCGCTTTGCCTGCCCGATCTGCGGCCATGCCATCAGCGAGTTGGAACCCAAGCTGTTTTCCTTCAACAACCCGGCCGGCGCCTGCCCGACCTGCGATGGCCTGGGCGTTAAGCAGTTCTTCGATATCAAGCGCCTGGTCAACGGTGACCTGACGCTGGCGGAGGGCGCCATACGCGGCTGGGACAGGCGCAACGTCTATTACTTCCAAATGCTGGGGTCGCTGGCGTCGCACTATAAATTCAGCCTCGAAGTGCCTTTCAATCAACTGCCGGCGGACCAGCAGAAAGTCATCCTTCACGGCAGCGGTTCGCAGAACGTCGACTTCAAGTACCTGAACGACCGTGGCGATATCGTCAAACGCTCCCACCCGTTCGAAGGCATCGTGCCGAACCTTGAGCGTCGCTACCGCGAGACCGAATCGGCCAGCGTGCGCGAAGAGTTGGCGAAATTCCTCAGCACCCAGCCTTGCCCGGATTGCCGCGGCACTCGCCTGCGTCGTGAGGCACGGCATGTGTGGGTCGGCGAGAAGACATTGCCAGCGGTGACCAACCTGCCGATCGGTGATGCCTGCGAATACTTTGGCGTGCTCAAGCTGACCGGTCGCCGTGGGGAGATCGCCGACAAGATCCTCAAGGAAATCCGCGAGCGGCTGCAGTTCCTGGTCAACGTTGGCCTGGACTACCTGTCGCTGGATCGCAGCGCCGATACCTTGTCTGGCGGTGAAGCCCAACGGATTCGCCTGGCCAGCCAGATTGGCGCCGGTCTCGTGGGGGTGTTGTACATTCTTGATGAGCCGTCCATTGGTTTGCACCAGCGGGACAACGATCGCCTGCTGGGTACGTTGAAACACCTGCGGGATATCGGCAACACGGTGATCGTGGTCGAGCACGATGAAGACGCGATTCGCCTGGCGGATTACGTGGTTGATATCGGCCCGGGCGCGGGCGTGCATGGCGGACATATTGTCGCCGAGGGCACGCCTGCAGAAGTCATGGCGCACCCGGACTCGCTGACCGGTAAGTACCTGTCCGGCCGGGTGAAGATCGAAGTACCGGCAAAGCGCACTCCACGTAACAAGAAGCTGGCGCTGCACCTCAAGGGCGCACGCGGCAACAACCTGCGCAATGTAGACCTGGAAATCCCGCTGGGGCTGCTGACCTGCGTGACCGGTGTTTCCGGCTCCGGCAAGTCGACGCTGATCAACAACACGCTGTTCCCGTTGAGTGCCACTGCCCTGAATGGCGCGACCACCCTGGAAGCAGCGGCCCATGACAGCATCAAGGGCCTGGAGCACCTAGATAAGGTGGTCGATATCGACCAAAGCCCGATTGGCCGTACCCCACGCTCCAACCCGGCGACCTACACCGGACTGTTCACACCGATTCGTGAGCTGTTTGCGGGCGTACCGGAATCACGCTCACGGGGCTACGGACCGGGTCGGTTCTCGTTCAACGTCAAGGGCGGCCGCTGTGAAGCGTGCCAGGGCGATGGCTTGATCAAGGTGGAGATGCACTTCCTCCCGGACATCTACGTGCCGTGCGATGTGTGTAAGAGCAAGCGCTATAACCGCGAAACGCTGGAGATCAAATACAAGGGCAAGAGCATCCACGAAACCCTCGAGATGACCATCGAGGAAGCGCGGGAGTTCTTCGACGCCGTTCCGGCACTCGCGCGCAAGCTGCAGACCCTGATGGATGTGGGCCTGTCGTATATCAAGCTGGGGCAGTCGGCGACCACGCTGTCCGGTGGTGAAGCGCAACGGGTGAAACTGTCCCGCGAGCTGTCAAAGCGCGATACCGGCAAGACCCTGTATATCCTTGATGAGCCGACCACCGGCCTGCACTTCGCGGATATCCAGCAATTGTTGGACGTGCTGCACCGCCTGCGCGACCACGGCAACACCGTGGTAGTGATCGAGCACAACCTTGACGTGATCAAGACTGCCGATTGGCTGGTAGACCTCGGGCCGGAAGGTGGTTCCAAGGGCGGTCAGATTATCGCTGTGGGCACGCCGGAGCAGGTCTCCGAAATGCCGCAGTCGCACACTGGTTACTACTTGAAGCCGTTGCTGGAGCGCGACCGGGCCTGACTTTTTCAGGCTCAATAAAAAGCCCCTGTCACTTTACGGTGACAGGGGCTTTTTCGTATCCGGGAATCAGAACTGCGATTGCAGGTAATTCTCCAGGCCGATCAGCTTGATCAGGCCCAGCTGCTTTTCCAACCAGTAGGTGTGATCTTCTTCGGTGTCATTCAACTGCACGCGCAGGATTTCCCGCGTGACAAAGTCGCTGTGCTGCTCACAGAGCTCGATGCCTTTGCAAAGCGCAGCACGGACCTTGTACTCGAGACGCAGGTCGGCAGCGAGCATGTCAGGGACCGTGGTGCCCACATCCAGGTCATCCGGACGCATACGTGGCGTGCCTTCGAGCATGAGGATACGGCGCATCAGTGCGTCGGCGTGCTGTGCCTCTTCTTCCATTTCGTGGTTGATACGCTCGTAGAGCTCAGTAAAGCCCCAGTCTTCGTACATACGCGAGTGGATGAAATATTGGTCACGAGCCGCCAGTTCGCCCGTCAGCAACGTGTTGAGGTAATCGATTACGTCGGGGTGACCTTGCATCGCCCTACATCTCCCTGCTTGAAAGTCTGTAGTTTGAACCATGATGACTCGAAGGTCACGGGACCAACGGCAGAAAAGTGAAGATTTTCCGAGAAAAGTGGCGGAATTAACGCAAAAACCGCCCAAATGAGGGCGGTTCTGCTTATCGTTTAGAGTCAGTTAAGCGATACACCCAGCGCCTTTGCGATTGCTTCTCCATAAGCCGGATCGGCCTTGTAGAAATGCTGCAGTTGGCGCTGAACCACGTCAGTGGAAACACCCCCCATTGCGCCGGCAATGTTGTTGGTGAGCAAGTCTTTCTGCTCATCGCTCATCAAGCGGAACAGTGCACCGGCATGGCTGTAGTAATCGGTGTCTTCACGGTGATCGTAGCGATCAGCCGCACCGCTCAAGGCCAAGGCAGGCTCAGCGTACTGAGGAGCCTGTTTCGGCGCATCGGCGTAGCTGTTCGGCTCGTAGTTAGGTGCAGCACCGCCGTTGCTGCCGAACGCCATCGAACCATCACGCTGGTAGCTGTTCACCGGGCTACGTGGGGCGTTCACCGGCAAGTGCTGGTGATTGGTGCCGACACGGTAGCGGTGGGCATCTGCGTAGGCAAAGACACGACCTTGCAGCATGCGGTCTGGCGACAGGCCTACGCCTGGAACCATGTTGCTCGGGCCGAATGCGGCTTGTTCCACTTCAGCAAAGTAGTTCTGCGGGTTGCGGTTCAACTCCAGTTCGCCGACTTCAATCAAAGGGAATTCCTTCTGCGACCAGGTTTTGGTCACATCGAAAGGATTCTCGTAATGAGCGTTGGCCTGGGCCTCGGTCATGATCTGGATGCACACGCGCCATTTCGGGAAATCACCGCGCTCGATCGCACCAAACAGATCGCGCTGGGCATAGTCCGGATCAGTACCGGCCAGGCGAGCAGCTTCGGCGGGTGCCAGATTCTTGATGCCCTGTTTGGTCTTGTAGTGCCACTTGACCCAGTGACGCTCGCCCTTGGCGTTTATCAGGCTATAGGTGTGGCTGCCAAAGCCGTGCATGTGGCGGTAGCCATCAGGGATGCCACGGTCCGAGAACAGGATGGTGACCTGGTGCAGCGCCTCTGGCGAGTGAGACCAGAAGTCCCACATCATTTGCGCGCTCTTCAGGTTGCTTTGCGGCAGACGCTTCTGGGTGTGGATGAAGTCAGGGAACTTCAATGGGTCGCGAATGAAGAATACCGGGGTGTTGTTGCCAACGATGTCCCAGTTGCCTTCTTCGGTATAGAACTTCAGGGCGAAGCCGCGTGGGTCGCGCTCGGTATCCGCCGAACCGCGTTCGCCACCCACTGTGGAGAATCGCAAGAAGGTAGGCGTTTGCTTACCGACGGACTCGAACAGTTTGGCGCTGGTGTATTGAGTAATGTCTTGGGTAACCGTGAAGGTGCCGTAGGCACCCGAGCCCTTGGCGTGTACGCGGCGCTCCGGGATGTTTTCACGGTTGAAGTGAGCGAGCTTCTCGATCAGGTAAAAATCGTCGAGGAGCAACGGACCGCGCGGGCCGGCAGAACGGGAATTCTGGTTGTCCGCAACGGGAGCGCCGCTGGCGGTAGTAAGGATTTTATTCTGGCTCATGTTCAATTTCCCTCAGGTCAGACTTGGAACTGCCGGCTAATCGGCTTGGAGGGAGTATTGATCATCAATATGACGTCTACAAATTCATTAAATTGTAGGCTTCGATAGAAAATAACTACCAAACTCCCCGCGACTCATAGTGCCAAGCACAACCGACAGAAAATTGTACAAATCGCGCTTTTCTTACGCGCACAAAAAACCGGGCACTAGGCCCGGTTCTTCGTTACAGCTTGTCGTCTTACTCGGCGCTTACAGCTTCGCCAGCAGTAGCACGATCAACCAACTCGACGTACGCCATAGGCGCGTTGTCGCCAGCGCGGAAACCGCACTTGAGGATGCGCAGGTAGCCACCCTCACGGGTAGCGTAACGCTTGCCCAGATCGTTGAAGAGCTTACCAACGATAGCTTTCGAACGAGTACGGTCGAAAGCCAGACGGCGGTTAGCCAGGCTGTCTGTCTTGGCCAAAGTAATCAGCGGCTCAGCAACGCGACGCAGTTCTTTAGCTTTCGGCAGTGTAGTTTTGATCAGCTCGTGCTCGAACAGCGACACCGCCATGTTTTGGAACATGGCCTTGCGGTGCGAGCTGGTACGGCTCAGGTGACGACCACTTTTACGATGACGCATGGTTCATTCCTTACCAAACTCACGTTCGGTGATTACGACGATCAGGCAGTCGCCTTGTCGTCCTTCTTAAGACTTGCAGGCGGCCAGTTGTCGAGGCGCATGCCGAGGGACAGACCGCGGGAGGCCAGAACGTCCTTGATTTCAGTCAAGGATTTCTTGCCCAGGTTCGGAGTCTTCAACAGTTCTACTTCGGTACGCTGAATCAGGTCGCCGATGTAGTAAATGTTTTCCGCCTTAAGGCAGTTAGCCGAACGTACAGTCAGTTCCAGATCGTCAACCGGGCGAAGCAGGATCGGATCGATCTCGTCTTCCTGCTCGATTACCACTGGTTCGCTGTCACCTTTGAGGTCGACGAACGCAGCCAACTGCTGTTGCAGGATGGTTGCAGCGCGGCGGATAGCCTCTTCAGGATCCAGAGTACCGTTGGTTTCCAGATCAATAACCAGCTTGTCCAGGTTAGTACGCTGCTCGACACGGGCGTTTTCCACCACGTATGCGATGCGGCGAACCGGGCTGAACGAAGAGTCAAGCTGCAAGCGACCAATGCTGCGGCTTTCGTCTTCATCGCTCTGACGCGAGTCGGCCGGTTCATAACCACGACCACGAGCTACGGTGAGCTTCATGTTCAGGGCGCCGTTAGACGCCAGGTTAGCGATTACGTGATCGGGGTTAACGATCTCGACATCATGATCCAGCTGAATATCGGCAGCGGTAACCACCCCCGAACCCTTCTTCGACAAGGTCAGCGTAACTTCGTCACGGCCGTGCAGCTTGATAGCCAGACCTTTAAGGTTCAACAGGATTTCAATTACGTCTTCCTGTACACCTTCGATGGCGCTGTACTCGTGGAGCACACCGTCAATCTCGGCCTCGACTACTGCACAGCCGGGCATTGAGGACAACAGGATGCGGCGCAGCGCGTTGCCCAGGGTGTGGCCAAAACCACGCTCGAGAGGCTCGAGAGTAATTTTGGCGCGGGTTGGACTGACAACCTGCACATCAATGTGGCGGGGTGTCAGGAACTCATTTACCGAAATCTGCATGGATGCACCTATTTTCTAGCCCTTACTTGGAGTAGAGCTCGACAATCAGGCTTTCGTTGATGTCGGCGGACAGATCACTGCGAGCAGGAACGTTCTTGAAAACGCCCGACTTCTTCTCAGTGTCTACTTCTACCCATTCTACGCGGCCACGTTGGGCACACAGATCGAGAGCTTGGACAATGCGAAGTTGGTTTTTTGCTTTCTCGCGAACTGCGACCACGTCACCAGCACGAACCTGGTAGGACGGAACGTTTACGGTCTGACCGTTAACGCTGATCGACTTGTGCGATACCAGCTGACGGGATTCGGCACGAGTCGAACCAAAGCCCATACGGTATACAACGTTGTCCAGACGGCATTCGAGCAGTTGCAGCAGGTTTTCACCGGTTGCACCTTTCTTGCCAGCAGCTTCTTTGTAGTAGCCGCTGAACTGACGCTCGAGAACGCCGTAGATACGACGGACCTTCTGCTTTTCACGCAGTTGGGTGCCGTAATCGGACTGGCGACCGCGGCGTTGGCCGTGGATACCAGGTGCTGCTTCAATGTTGCACTTCGATTCGATCGCGCGCACGCCGCTCTTCAGGAAGAGATCGGTGCCTTCGCGACGAGCGAGTTTGCATTTTGGACCAATGTAACGAGCCATTCTTTACAATCTCCTGGATTACACGCGGCGCTTCTTCGGCGGACGGCACCCGTTGTGCGGGATTGGCGTCACGTCGGTGATGCTGGCGATCTTATAGCCACAGCCGTTCAAAGCACGGACAGCAGACTCACGACCTGGACCTGGACCTTTGACGTTAACGTCGAGGTTTTTCAGGCCGTATTCCAGCGCAGCTTGACCAGCACGTTCAGCAGCTACTTGAGCAGCAAACGGGGTGGACTTGCGGGAACCGCGGAAACCCGAACCACCGGAGGTAGCCCAAGAAAGCGCGTTACCTTGACGGTCGGTGATGGTCACGATGGTGTTGTTAAAAGAAGCATGGATGTGGGCGATGCCATCAACCACTGTCTTTTTAACTTTTTTACGAGGACGAGCAGCAGGTTTTGCCATGATAATTTTCCTGTCGATTCGCTGGGGCGATTACTTGCGGATCGGCTTACGCGGACCTTTACGGGTACGCGCGTTAGTCTTGGTACGCTGACCGCGCACTGGAAGACCACGACGATGACGCAGACCGCGATAGCAACCGAGGTCCATCAAACGCTTGATTTTCATGTTGATTTCGCGACGCAGGTCACCTTCAGTGGTGAACTTCGCCACTTCGCCACGCAGCAATTCAATCTGCTCGTCGCTCAGATCCTTGATCTTAGCGGCTGGGTTTACCCCAGCAACTGCGCAAATTTTCTGCGCAGTAGTGCGACCAACACCATAGATGTAGGTCAGCGAGATAACAGTGTGCTTGTTATCTGGAATGTTAACGCCTGCAATACGGGCCATTCAGTGGGACTCCAATTGACAGCTACCTACGCCCCGGAAGCCAAGAAATAGGGCGCGAGATAATATCGCTGTAATAACAAATAATCAACCCGGCAGCGCACTAGCTGCCGGGCTTCAAGCGGATCACACTCAGCCTTGGCGCTGTTTGTGACGCGGTTCCGCGCTGCAAATTACTCGAACAACACCTTCGCGGCGAATAATCTTGCAGTTACGGCACAGCTTTTTCACCGATGCACGAACTTTCATCACCAACTCCTCGAACCTTATGGGGTACTCAGCGCAACATGCCGCTGCCGTAGCCCTTCAGGTTGGCTTTCTTCATCAGGGATTCGTACTGGTGCGAAACGAGGTGCGATTGTACTTGGGACATGAAGTCCATCACAACCACGACCACGATCAGCAACGAGGTCCCGCCAAGGTAGAACGGAACGTTTGCTGCAACCACCAGGAACTGGGGCAACAAGCACACGGCCGTCATATATAGAGCACCGAACAGGGTCAAACGAGTCAGAACGCCATCAATGTAGCGTGCAGACTGCTCACCTGGACGGATGCCCGGAATAAAGGCACCGGACTTCTTCAGGTTTTCCGCTACGTCTTTCGGATTGAACATCAACGCCGTATAGAAGAAGCAGAAGAAAATAATCCCTGCACTAAACAGCAGAATATTCAACGGCTGACCAGGAGCGATCGACTGAGAGAGGTCCTGCAGCCAGCCCATATTTTCAGACTGACCAAACCAGGTACCCAACGAAGCCGGAAACAGCAAAATGCTGCTCGCGAAAATTGCCGGAATAACACCGGCCATATTCACTTTCAGCGGCAAGTGGCTGGTCTGCGCAGCAAAAACCTTACGGCCCTGCTGACGCTTGGCGTAGTGAACAGCAATACGACGCTGGCCACGCTCAATGAACACCACAAAACCGATAATCGCTACTGCCAGCAAACCGATGGCAACCAAGGCAAAAATGTTGATATCACCCTGACGTGCAGACTCGAAAGACTGCCCAATCGCTCTCGGAAGACCGGCGACGATACCTGCGAAAATCAACATCGAGATACCGTTGCCAACACCACGCTCAGTAATCTGCTCACCCAGCCACATCATGAACATCGCACCAGCCACAAAAGTGGATACCGCGACGAAATGGAAGCCAAAGTCACCAGTGAACGCAACACCCTGCCCGGCCAGGCCAACGGACATGCCGATAGCTTGGACCAAGGCGAGGATGACAGTGCCGTAGCGGGTGTACTGGCTAATCTTGCGACGGCCAGCTTCACCTTCCTTCTTCAACTGCTCCAGCTGCGGACTGACGGCGGTCATCAGTTGCATGATGATCGATGCCGAGATGTACGGCATGATCCCCAGTGCAAAGATGCTCATCCGTTCCAGCGCGCCGCCGGAAAACATGTTGAACAAGCTAAGAATGGTCCCCTCATTCTGTCGAAACAGGTCTGCGAGTCGGTCCGGGTTGATACCTGGAACCGGGATGTGTGCGCCTATTCGGTAGACGATAATCGCCAGGAACAGAAAACGCAGACGAGCCCAAAGTTCAGACATACCGCCTTTGCCGAGCGCTGAGAGAGCACCTTGCTTAGCCATTTATTCCTCGAACTTGCCGCCAGCTGCTTCGATAGCCGAACGCGCACCTTTGGTGGCGCCGATTCCCTTGCCGATAGTGACAGCGCGAGTCACTTCACCGGACAGCATGATTTTCACGCGCTGTACGTTGACGTTGATCACGTTGGCATCTTTCAGGGTCTGCACAGTAACGATGTCGCCTTCCACTTTAGCCAGCTCGGACAGACGCACTTCTGCGCGATCCATGGCTTTCAGAGAAACGAAACCGAACTTAGGCAGGCGACGATGCAGCGGCTGTTGACCGCCTTCAAAGCCTGGAGCGATGGTGCCACCGGAGCGGGAGGTTTGACCTTTGTGGCCACGGCCACCAGTCTTACCCAAACCGCTACCGATACCACGGCCCGGACGATGCTTTTCGCGACGGGAACCCGGCGCTGGACTCAGATCATTGAGTTTCATCGATTAACCCTCTACACGCAGCATGTAGTAAGCCTTGTTGATCATCCCGCGATTCTCGGGAGTATCCTGGACTTCTACAGTGTGACCGATGCGACGCAGACCCAAACCTTTAACGCACAGTTTGTGGTTAGGGATGCGGCCGGTCATGCTTTTGATCAGCGTTACTTTAACGGTAGCCATGATCAGAAGATCTCCTTGACAGTCAGGCCACGCTTGGCAGCGATGGACTCAGGAGATTGCATAGCTTTCAAACCTTTGAAAGTGGCGTGAACCACGTTTACTGGGTTAGTCGAGCCGTAGCACTTGGCCAGAACGTTCTGAACGCCAGCAACTTCGAGGACAGCACGCATAGCGCCGCCAGCGATGATACCGGTACCTTCAGAAGCAGGCTGCATGTACACCTTCGAAGCGCCATGGGCGGACTTCATTGCGTACTGCAGAGTGGTGCCGTTCAGATCAACTTGGATCATGTTGCGACGAGCAGCTTCCATTGCCTTCTGGATCGCAGCAGGCACTTCACGTGACTTGCCACGGCCGAAGCCAACACGCCCTTTACCATCACCTACCACGGTCAACGCGGTGAAAGTGAAGATACGGCCGCCTTTAACGGTTTTGGCTACGCGGTTAACTTGAACCAGCTTCTCAATGTAGCCTTCGTCGCGCTTTTGGTCGTTATTTGACATAACTTAGAACTCCAGCCCAGCTTCACGAGCAGCATCAGCCAGCGCTTTCACGCGACCGTGGTACTTGAAGCCAGAGCGGTCGAAAGCCACTTGCGAGACGCCAGCGGCCTTAGCACGCGTAGCGACCAGCTGGCCAACCTTTGTGGCCGCGTCGATGTTGCCGGTGGCACCATCACGCAGTTCTTTATCCAAAGTCGAGGCGCTTGCCAGGACTTTGTTGCCGTCGGCCGAGATGACCTGGGCGTAGATGTGCTGCGACGAGCGGAACACGCAGAGACGCACGACTTCGAGTTCGTGCATTTTCAGGCGTGCTTTGCGAGCGCGACGCAGTCGAGTAACTTTTTTGTCGGTCATTTGCTATGCCCTACTTCTTCTTGGCTTCTTTACGACGGACGACTTCGTCCGCGTAGCGCACACCTTTGCCTTTGTACGGCTCTGGTGGACGGAAGTCGCGGATCTCAGCGGCCACTTGACCTACCAGCTGCTTGTCGATGCCCTTGATCAGGATATCGGTCTGGCTAGGAGTCTCAGCAGTGATGCCCGCTGGCAGTTCGTAATCCACAGGGTGCGAGAAGCCAAGGGCCAGGTTCAAAACCGTGCCTTTTGCTTGCGCTTTGTAACCAACACCGACCAGCTGGAGCTTACGCTCGAAGCCTTGGCTTACGCCTTGGACCATGTTGTTTACCAACGCACGCGTGGTACCGGCCATTGCGCGAGTTTGTTGATCGCCATTGCGAGCAGCGAAACGCAGCTCACCAGCTTCTTCAACGATCTCAACGGACGAATGGATGTTCAGTTCAAGAGTACCCTTGGCACCCTTCACCGAAAGCTGTTGGCCTGCGAATTTGACTTCGACACCGGCTGGCAGCTTAACGGGGTTCTTAGCGACGCGAGACATGCTTATCCCCCCTTAGAACACAGTGCAAAGAACTTCGCCGCCGACACCGGCAGCGCGCGCAGCACGATCCGTCATCACACCTTTGTTGGTGGAGACGATAGACACGCCCAGACCGCCACGAACTTTCGGCAGATCTTCAGCGGACTTGTACTGACGCAGGCCTGGACGGCTAACGCGCTTCACTTCCTCGATGACCGAACGGCCTTCGAAGTACTTCAGCTCGATGGACAGCAGTGCTTTTACATCGCTGCTGATCTGATAACCCGCAATGTAGCCTTCGTCTTTCAGGACTTTGGCAACAGCTACCTTCAACTTGGAAGATGGCATGCTTACGACGGACTTTTCAGCCATCTGGGCATTACGGATACGAGTTAGCATGTCCGCTAACGGGTCCTGCATACTCATGGGCTAGACGCTCCTAATACAAAAAAATTAGCCTTTGCGGCTACATATGTCGCCGAGAATCTCCGGGTAAAACACACGGGCTCAGGCGAGCCGCGTATTTTAGACACACTCCAGAAATGAAACAAGCCCCAAAAGGGGCTTGTTCCAGATTCAAGGTCACCGGTGGTCGTTATCTTGCGATTCGAACCACCTGGACTTCGAAAGTACTTACCAGCTGGCTTTAACCAGACCTGGTACGTCACCACGCATTGCCGCTTCACGCAGTTTGTTACGGCCGAGGCCGAACTTGCGGTAAACGCCGTGTGGACGACCGGTCAGGCGGCAGCGGTTACGCATGCGCGAGGCGCTTGCGTCACGTGGCTGCTTCTGCAGGGCAACTGTCGCTTCCCAACGTGCTTCTGGACTTGCGTTCAGATCAACGATGATTGCTTTCAGTGCTGCACGCTTCTTGGCGTACTTGGCAACCGTGAGCTGACGCTTCAGCTCGCGGTTTTTCATGCTCATCTTGGCCATGGTCCTACTCCAATCAGTTGCGGAACGGGAATTTGAAAGCACGCAACAGGGCGCGACCTTCATCATCGTTCTTGGCAGTGGTGGTCAGGGTGATGTCCAGACCGCGGAGAGCATCGATCTTGTCGTAGTCGATCTCCGGGAAGATAATCTGCTCTTTCACGCCCATGCTGTAGTTACCACGACCATCGAAGGACTTGGCATTCAGGCCGCGGAAGTCGCGAACCCGAGGCAGGGAGATCGACAGCAGACGATCCAGGAACTCATACATACGCTCACGGCGCAGGGTCACTTTGACGCCGATCGGCCAACCTTCACGGACTTTAAAGCCAGCGATGGATTTCCGAGCGTAGGTCACAACGACTTTCTGGCCGGTGATCTTTTCCAGGTCAGCAACAGCGTGCTCGATGACTTTTTTGTCACCGATCGCTTCGCCCAGACCCATGTTCAGGGTGATTTTGGTAACGCGCGGAACTTCCATCACGTTCCCAAGCTTAAGTTCTTCCTTAAGCTTAGGGGCGATTTCCTTCCGGTAAATCTCTTGTAGTCGTGCCATGGTCTAATCTACCTAGCAGTGTTCAAGCATCAACCGCTTTTTGGGTCGACTTGAAGACACGAATTTTCTTACCGTCTTCTACTTTGAAACCAACGCGGTCAGCCTTGTTGGTTTCGCCGTTGAAGATGGCGACGTTAGAAGCGTCCAGCGGAGCTTCTTTCTCGACGATACCGCCCTGCACGCCCGACATCGGGTTAGGCTTGGTATGACGCTTGACCAGGTTCAGACCACCGATAACCAGACGGTTATTAGCGAGAACCTTAAGCACCTTACCGCGCTTACCTTTGTCTTTGCCGGCGATCACGATGATCTCGTCGTCACGACGAATCTTTTGCATGTCGGATCTCCTTACAGCACTTCTGGGGCGAGCGAGACGATCTTCATGAACTTCTCAGTACGAAGCTCACGGGTCACTGGCCCAAAGATACGGGTGCCGATCGGCTCTTGCTTGTTGTTCAGAAGAACAGCAGCGTTGCCATCAAAGCGGATAATGGAGCCATCAGCACGACGTACGCCGTGGCGAGTGCGGACTACAACAGCAGTCATCACTTGGCCTTTTTTCACTTTACCGCGAGGAATTGCTTCCTTCACGGTAACTTTGATGATGTCACCGATACCAGCGTAACGACGATGGGAGCCACCCAGCACCTTGATGCACATAACACGGCGAGCGCCGCTGTTATCGGCCACATCGAGCATGGATTGAGTCTGAATCATATAATTTCTCCGACCCCTAGTCCTTAGACTTCCACAGCGCGTTCGAGAACATCAACCAGTGCCCAAGACTTGGTCTTGGCCAGCGGACGAGTTTCACGAATAGTGACTTTGTCGCCGATGTGGCACTGATTGGTTTCGTCGTGCGCGTGCAGCTTAGTCGAACGCTTAACATATTTACCGTAGATCGGGTGCTTAACGCGACGCTCGATCAGAACGGTGATGGTTTTGTCCATCTTGTCGCTGACAACACGGCCAGTCAGCGTACGGACAGTCTTTTCGGCTTCAGCCATGATCACTTACCTGCCTGCTGGTTGAGCACAGTCTTCACGCGAGCGATGTCACGCTTAACTTGCGAGAGCAGATGAGACTGCCCCAACTGGCCAGTTGCTTTCTGCATACGCAGATTGAACTGGTCGCGCAGCAGGCCGAGCAGTTGCTCGTTCAGCTGCTGTGCGGATTTTTCACGAAGTTCATTCGCTTTCATCACATCACCGTCCGTTTAACAAAGGAGGTGGCGAGCGGCAGCTTTGCAGCAGCCAGGGCGAAAGCCTCACGCGCCAGCTCTTCAGAAACACCCTCGATTTCATACAGGACTTTGCCTGGCTGAATCTGGGCTACCCAGTATTCCACGTTACCCTTACCTTTACCCATCCGAACCTCGAGAGGTTTTTTGGAGATCGGCTTGTCCGGGAATACACGGATCCAGATCTTGCCGCCACGTTTCACGTGACGGGTCAGTGCACGACGCGCTGACTCGATCTGACGAGCGGTGAGACGACCACGAGCTACAGACTTCAGCGCGAACTCGCCGAAGCTGACTTTGCTACCGCGCTGAGCCAGACCACGGTTGTGGCCTGTCATCTGCTTGCGGAACTTCGTACGCTTAGGTTGCAACATTTGGCGTACCCCTTACTTAGCAGCTTTTTTACGAGGCGCTGGTGCTTGTGGTTTCAGTTCTTCTTGGCGACCACCAATTACTTCGCCTTTGAAGATCCAAACCTTTACACCGATCACACCGTAAGTGGTGTGAGCTTCGTAGTTGGCATAGTCGATGTCGGCACGCAGGGTGTGCAGTGGCACACGACCTTCGCGATACCATTCAGTACGTGCGATTTCAGCACCGCCGAGACGACCGCTCACTTGGATTTTGATGCCTTTGGCACCAATGCGCATGGCGTTCTGTACAGCGCGCTTCATAGCGCGACGGAACATTACGCGACGCTCCAGCTGCTGAGCTACGCTCTGCGCAACCAGCATACCGTCGAGCTCCGGCTTGCGGATCTCTTCGATATTGATGTGCACAGGCACACCCATTTGCTTGGTCAGGTCCTGACGCAGTTTCTCAACATCTTCACCTTTCTTCCCGATAACAATACCTGGACGAGCGGTGTGGATGGTGATACGTGCAGTTTGCGCCGGACGATGGATATCGATACGGCTTACGGACGCGCTTTTTAGTTTGTCTTGGAGATACTCACGCACCTTCAGATCAGCGAACAAGTAGTCCGCATAAGTCCGACCGTCTGCGTACCAGACGGAGGTGTGCTCCTTGACGATTCCCAGGCGAATGCCAATGGGATGTACTTTCTGACCCATCTCTTCGACTCCGTTACTTGTCAGCAACCTTGACAGTGATATGGCAAGACCGCTTGACGATGCGATCAGCACGGCCTTTGGCACGTGGCATGATGCGCTTCAGCGAACGCCCTTCGTTGACGAAAACGGTGCTGACCTTCAGGTCATCAACGTCTGCGCCTTCGTTATGCTCGGCGTTGGCTACGGCCGACTCCAGCACTTTCTTCATGATCTCGGCGGCTTTCTTACTGCTGAAAGCCAACAGGTTGAGCGCTTCGCCCACCTTCTTCCCGCGGATCTGGTCGGCGACCAAGCGGGCTTTCTGGGCGGAGATTCGAGCGCCCGACAACTTAGCGGCTACTTCCATTTCCTTACCCCTTAACGCTTGGCTTTCTTGTCTGCCACGTGCCCACGATAAGTGCGGGTACCGGCAAACTCGCCTAGTTTGTGG
Source organism: Pseudomonas sp. FBCC-B1565 (assembly GCF_059133265.1). NCBI lineage: Bacteria > Pseudomonadati > Pseudomonadota > Gammaproteobacteria > Pseudomonadales > Pseudomonadaceae > Pseudomonas > Pseudomonas sp. FBCC-B1565. The sequence continues at coordinate 702,708 of NZ_CP101438.1, read as the reverse complement.
CCGACCATGTCTTCGTTCACGAGAACTGGGACGTGCAAGCGACCGTTGTGTACAGCGATGGTCAGACCGACCATTTGTGGCAGGATCATCGAACGACGCGACCAGGTCTTAACTGGTTTGCGATCGTTCTTTTCCGCCGCCACTTCGATCTTCTTCAGTAGGTGAAGATCAATAAAAGGACCTTTTTTCAGAGAACGTGGCACTGTCGTATCCCTCTATTTACTTGCGACGACGGACGATCATTTTGTCGGTACGCTTATTACCACGAGTCTTCGCGCCCTTAGTCGGGAAGCCCCATGGCGATACCGGATGACGACCACCAGAGGTACGACCTTCACCACCACCGTGTGGGTGGTCAACCGGGTTCATGGCAACACCACGAACGGTTGGGCGAACGCCACGCCAGCGTTTGGCACCAGCTTTACCCAGCGAACGCAGGCTGTGCTCGGAGTTCGAGACTTCGCCCAGGGTCGCGCGGCATTCAGCCAGCACTTTACGCATCTCACCAGAACGCAGACGCAGGGTCACGTAGACACCTTCACGAGCGATCAGCTGAGCCGAAGCACCAGCGGAACGAGCGATTTGCGCGCCTTTACCTGGCTTCAATTCGATGCCGTGTACGGTGCTACCAACTGGAATGTTGCGCAGTTGCAGAGCGTTGCCCGGCTTGATCGGTGCCAGGGCACCTGCGATCAGCTGGTCGCCAGCGCTCACGCCTTTAGGGGCAATGATGTAGCGACGCTCGCCATCTGCGTACAGCAGCAGAGCGATGTGAGCAGTACGGTTTGGATCGTATTCGATACGCTCGACAGTGGCAGCGATGCCATCTTTGTCGTTGCGACGGAAGTCGACCAGACGATAATGCTGCTTATGGCCACCACCGATGTGACGAGTGGTAATACGACCATTGTTGTTACGACCACCAGACTTCGATTTTTTCTCGAGCAGCGGTGCGTGAGGAGCGCCTTTATGCAGCTCCTGGTTGACCACCTTGACCACAAAACGGCGGCCAGGGGAAGTCGGTTTGCATTTAACGATTGCCATGATGCACCCCTTCCTTACTCAGCACTGCTGCTGAAATCGAGATCTTGGCCTGGCTGAAGGGAGATAACTGCCTTCTTCCAGTCATTACGCTTGCCCAGACCGCGAGCAGTGCGCTTGCTCTTACCCAGAACATTCAGGGTAGTAACACGCTCTACTTTCACGCTGAACAGGCTTTCGACGGCCTTCTTGATTTCCAGCTTGGTTGCGTCAGTTGCAACCTTGAAAACGAACTGGCCTTTCTTGTCAGCCAGAACCGTAGCCTTTTCGGAAACGTGCGGGCCAAGCAGAACTTTAAATACGCGTTCCTGGTTCATCCCAGCAGCTCCTCGAATTTCTTCACGGCCGACACGGTGATCAACACCTTGTCGTATGCGATCAGACTAACTGGATCGGAACCTTGCACGTCACGTACATCAACGTGTGGCAGGTTGCGAGCAGCCAGGTACAGGTTCTGATCAACAGCTTCCGACACGATCAAAACGTCGGTCAGGCTCATGTTGTTCAGTTTGCCCAGCAGATCTTTGGTTTTCGGGCTTTCAACAGCGAAGTCCTGAACCACGACCAGACGGTCAGTACGCACGAGTTCAGCAAGGATGGAGCGCAGAGCTGCGCGGTACATCTTCTTGTTGAGCTTCTGCGAGTGATCCTGCGGACGAGCTGCGAAAGTGGTACCGCCGCCACGCCAGATTGGACTACGGATAGTACCGGCACGAGCACGGCCAGTACCTTTCTGACGCCAAGGGCGCTTACCGCCACCACGTACGTCGGAACGGGTCTTTTGCTGCTTGCTACCTTGACGGCCGCCGGCCATGTAGGCCACGACTGCTTGGTGAACCAGCGTCTCGTTGAATTCGCCGCCAAATGTCAGTTCGGAAACTTCGATCGCTTGAGCGTCATTTACATTTAATTGCATGTCAGCTTCCCCTTAACCGCGAGCCTTGGCCGCTGGACGTACAACCAGGTTGCCGCCAGTAGCGCCAGGAACAGCACCCTTGACCAACAACAGATTGCGTTCAGCGTCGACGCGCACTACTTCGAGGGACTGCACGGTCACGCGCTCAGCGCCCATATGACCGGACATTTTTTTGCCCTTGAATACACGACCAGGAGTCTGGCACTGGCCAATAGAGCCCGGGACGCGGTGGGAAACGGAGTTACCGTGAGTGTTGTCTTGGCCACGGAAATTCCAACGCTTGATCGTACCCTGGAAGCCTTTACCTTTGGACTGACCGGTTACATCAACCAGTTGACCAGCAGCGAAGATTTCAGCGTTGATCAGATCGCCAGCCTGGTAGTCACCGTCTTCAAGACGGAACTCCATAACAGTGCGACCAGCTGCAACGTTTGCTTTAGCGAAGTGGCCTGCTTGAGCAGCAGTCACACGCGAAGCACGACGCTCGCCGACAGTGACTTGCACTGCACGATAGCCATCGGTTTCTTCAGTTTTGAACTGGGTGACGCGATTCGGCTCGATCTCAATGACCGTGACCGGAATGGAGACACCTTCTTCGGTGAAAATACGGGTCATACCGCATTTACGACCGACTACACCAATAGTCATGTTGTAAACCTCATGAGTGTACGGGGCTTTCACCCGCTATGGCCGCCCATTTCAGAGCGTTACACGACTAAGACCCGAGTCTTAGCCGAGGCTGATCTGTACTTCCACACCGGCCGCCAGATCGAGCTTCATAAGTGCATCAACGGTTTTATCCGTTGGCTGGACAATGTCCAGTACGCGCTTATGAGTACGGATCTCGTACTGGTCACGCGCGTCTTTGTTGACGTGCGGGGAGACCAGAACGGTGAACCGCTCTTTACGGGTAGGCAGTGGAATTGGACCACGCACTTGTGCACCAGTACGTTTCGCGGTTTCCACGATTTCCTGGGTGGATTGGTCGATCAGGCGATGGTCAAAAGCCTTCAACCTGATACGGATTTGCTGATTTTGCATTGGATTTCAGACTCCGGCTGCTATTCCCAGCGAGCGCAATACGCCCGTTAAAAGGAGGCGCAATTCTATAGACGGCCCTGATAGGTGTCAACCCAATAAAAAAGGCCCCCGCTGAGCGGGGGCCTTTTCAAAACATCAGAGCTATCTCAGAAGAGATAATTACTCGATGATTTTAGCTACGACGCCAGCACCAACGGTACGGCCGCCTTCACGGATTGCGAAACGCAGACCGTCTTCCATAGCGATGGTTTTGATCAGGGTGACAACCATTTTGATGTTGTCGCCTGGCATTACCATTTCTACGCCTTCCGGCAGTTCGCAGTTACCAGTCACGTCAGTAGTACGGAAGTAGAACTGTGGACGGTAGCCTTTGAAGAACGGAGTGTGACGACCGCCTTCTTCTTTGCTCAGCACGTACACTTCAGCTTCGAACTTGGTGTGCGGCTTAACCGAACCTGGCTTAACCAGAACCTGGCCACGCTCAACGTCGTCACGCTTGGTACCACGCAGCAGAACGCCGCAGTTCTCGCCAGCACGACCTTCGTCGAGCAGCTTACGGAACATTTCAACACCGGTGCAGGTGGTGACGGTAGTGTCACGCAGACCAACGATTTCCAGTGGATCTTGAACCTTGACGATACCGCGCTCGATACGACCAGTTACAACAGTACCGCGACCGGAAATCGAGAATACGTCTTCGATTGGCATCAGGAACGGCTTGTCGATAACACGGACTGGATCTGGGATGTAGCTGTCCAGAGTCTCAACCAGCTTACGAACGGACGTGGTGCCCATTTCGTTGTCGTCTTTGCCTTCCAGAGCCATACGAGCAGAACCGATGATGATCGGAGTGTCGTCACCTGGGAAGTCGTAAGTGCTCAGCAGATCGCGCACTTCCATCTCAACCAGTTCCAGCAGCTCAGCGTCGTCTACCAGGTCAGCCTTGTTCAGGTAAACCACGATGTACGGAACGCCTACCTGGCGGGACAACAGGATGTGCTCACGGGTTTGTGGCATCGGACCATCAGCGGCCGAGCAAACCAGGATAGCGCCGTCCATTTGAGCAGCACCGGTGATCATGTTCTTCACATAGTCAGCGTGACCTGGGCAGTCAACGTGAGCGTAGTGACGGATCAGCGAGTTGTATTCAACGTGCGCGGTGTTGATGGTGATACCACGAGCTTTTTCTTCTGGCGCGCTGTCGATTTTATCGAAATCAACGATTGCGGAACCGAAAACTTCGGAGCAAACGCGAGTCAGAGCAGCAGTCAGAGTGGTTTTACCGTGGTCAACGTGACCGATGGTGCCAACGTTGACGTGCGGTAGGGAACGATCAAATTTTTCTTTAGCCACGACAATTAACTCCTTGCCTAAAGGACTGAATCAGCCTTGTTTTTTGGATACAGTTTCAGCGATGTGCGCCGGAGCTGTGTTGTATTTTTTGAATTCCATAGAGTAGCTTGCGCGACCCTGGGACATGGAGCGAACGTCGGTCGCATAACCGAACATCTCACCCAACGGAACCTCGGCGCGAATCACTTTGCCGGAAACCGTGTCTTCCATACCCAAGATCATGCCGCGACGACGGTTAAGGTCGCCCATGACATCACCCATATAGTCTTCAGGTGTAACAACTTCTACCGCCATGATTGGCTCAAGCAACTCACCACCGCCCTTCTGGGCCAGTTGCTTGGTTGCCATGGAAGCAGCCACCTTAAACGCCATCTCGTTGGAGTCGACGTCGTGGTAAGAACCGTCAAAAACGGTTGCTTTCAGGCCGATCAGCGGATAGCCGGCAACAACACCGTTCTTCATCTGCTCTTCGATACCCTTCTGGATAGCAGGGATGTATTCCTTAGGAACCACACCACCTACTACTTCGTTCACGAATTGCAGACCTTCCTGACCTTCGTCAGCAGGAGCAAAACGGATCCAGCAGTGACCGAACTGACCACGACCGCCGGACTGACGAACGAACTTGCCTTCGATTTCACAGTTTTTCGTGATGCGCTCACGATAGGAAACCTGAGGCTTACCGATGTTGGCTTCGACGTTGAACTCACGGCGCATCCGGTCAACCAGGATGTCCAGGTGAAGCTCGCCCATGCCGGAGATGATCGTTTGACCAGTCTCTTCATCAGTTTTGACGCGGAAAGATGGATCTTCCTGAGCAAGCTTGCCCAGAGCGATACCCATTTTTTCCTGGTCATCCTTGGTCTTAGGCTCTACGGCAACCGAAATAACCGGCTCCGGGAAGTCCATGCGAACCAGGATGATTGGCTTGGCAGCGTCGCACAAAGTCTCACCCGTGGTGACGTCCTTCATGCCGATCAGGGCCGCGATGTCACCAGCGCGCACTTCCTTGATCTCTTCACGGGCGTTTGCGTGCATTTGCACCATACGACCCACGCGCTCTTTCTTGCCTTTAACCGAGTTGATCACGCCGTCGCCGGAGGCCAACACGCCCGAATAAACGCGGACGAAGGTCAAAGTACCCACGAATGGGTCGGTAGCGATCTTGAACGCCAGAGCCGAGAACGGCTCGCTGTCATCGGCGTGACGCTCCATTTCTTCTTCCTCGTTATCAGGGTTGGTACCCTTGATAGCAGGAATGTCGGTTGGAGCCGGCAGGTAGTCGATAACGGCGTCGAGAACCAGGGGAACACCCTTGTTCTTGAAGGAAGAACCGCAAACAGCCAGGACGATCTCACCAGCGATAGTACGCTGACGCAGAGCAGCCTTGATTTCCACGTTGGTGAGCTCTTCACCTTCGAGGTACTTGTTCATCAGCTCTTCGCTGGCTTCGGCCGCAGCCTCAACCATGTTGTTGCGCCACTCGTCAGCCAGTTCCTGCAACTCTGCAGGGATAGGCTTGCGAACAGGAACCATACCTTTGTCGGAATCATTCCAGTAAACAGCTTCCATGTTGATCAGATCAATCTGACCCTGGAAGTTGTCTTCGGAACCGATAGCCAATTGGATTGGCACCGGGGTGTGACCCAGACGCTGCTTGATCTGACCGATCACGCGCAGGAAATTGGCACCAGCACGGTCCATCTTGTTTACATAAACAAGACGTGGAACGCCGTACTTGTTGGCTTGGCGCCATACGGTTTCCGACTGAGGCTCAACACCCGAAGTACCGCAGAACACAACGACAGCGCCGTCGAGTACGCGCAGGGAACGCTCAACTTCAATGGTGAAGTCTACGTGACCCGGGGTATCGATTACGTTGAAGCGATGCTCGTCTTTGTACTGCTTCTCGGAACCTTTCCAGAAGGCGGTAATAGCAGCAGAAGTAATGGTAATACCACGCTCCTGCTCCTGAACCATCCAGTCTGTGGTCGCGGCGCCATCATGCACCTCGCCCATTTTGTGACTTTTGCCGGTGTAAAACAGTACGCGCTCGGTGGTGGTGGTTTTACCAGCATCCACGTGAGCAACGATACCGATGTTACGGTAGCGGCTAATCGGAGTAGTACGAGCCATAAAGCCCTCGCAAAATTAGTGAAGCTAAGATTAGAAGCGGTAGTGCGAGAAAGCTTTGTTAGCTTCAGCCATACGGTGCACGTCTTCACGCTTCTTAACAGCAGCACCTTTACCTTCAGCAGCGTCCAACAGCTCGCCGGCCAAACGCAGAGCCATAGACTTCTCGCCGCGCTTACGGGCGAAGTCTACCAACCAGCGCATTGCCAGAGCGTTACGACGGGACGGGCGAACTTCGACCGGAACCTGGTAAGTAGCACCGCCTACACGGCGCGACTTCACTTCGACCAGCGGAGCGATGGCGTCGAGAGCTTTCTCGAAGATTTCCAGGGGATCGCTGTTCTTGCGTTCTTTAACCTTCTCCAGCGCGCCATAAACGATACGCTCGGCAACGGCTTTCTTGCCGCTTTCCATCACGTGGTTCATGAACTTGGCCAGGATTTGGCTTCCGTATTTTGGATCGTCAAGCACTTCGCGCTTGGCTGCTACGCGTCTTCTTGGCATGGATAAGCCCTCAAACGGTCTTCAGGTTCGCTCGGAATCGGTGCCCTTTCGGGACGCCTCCGACCTTACTCTTATCGACTCAGAAAATAAGATGATTCAGTGTTACAAAAAGCCGCTACTACTTAGGCTTCTTGGTACCGTACTTCGAACGACCCTGGTTACGACCTTTAACGCCGGAAGTATCCAAGGAGCCGCGTACGGTGTGGTAACGAACACCTGGCAAGTCTTTTACACGACCGCCGCGGATCAGTACCACGCTGTGCTCTTGCAGGTTGTGACCTTCACCACCGATGTACGAGGAAACCTCGAAACCGTTGGTCAGGCGCACACGGCATACTTTACGCAGTGCCGAGTTAGGTTTTTTCGGCGTAGTGGTATACACGCGAGTGCATACGCCACGACGTTGCGGGCAGTTCTGCAGCGCAGGCACGTCGGATTTCTCGACGATACGCTTACGCGGCTGACGTACCAGCTGGTTGATAGTTGCCATCTACTAGCTCCACTGTTGTCTTGCGACGCTATTGTCTTGCAAGAAAAGCAAAATGGCAGGAACGAATTCCCGCCAAATTTAGGGGTACAAGAGTCTAAAGAGGATCTTGTCCCCAGTCAAGGCAAGGCCCCGACCTCCCCTCTCATCGAACCGGGACAAAACTGCCTCGATCCGACGAATGGGGGCTGCCAGGGCCCGGACTTATTTATCGCAGAACTCAGTTACCGCTGGAGTTCAGCGCTTCGGTCAGTGCAGCTTCCACTTCACTGGCGCTTACGCGCAACGGCTTGTCAGCATCACGGCGGCGCTTACGCTCGCTGTGGTAAGCCAAACCGGTACCGGCTGGGATCAAACGACCCACAACTACGTTTTCTTTCAGGCCGCGCAGGTAATCGCGCTTGCCGGTTACCGCTGCTTCGGTCAGTACGCGGGTGGTCTCCTGGAAAGAGGCCGCCGAGATGAACGATTCAGTCGACAACGACGCCTTGGTGATACCCAACAGCACGCGAGTGAACTTGGACACGAATTTGTCTTCGGTCGCCAAGCGCTCGTTTTCCACCAGTACGTGAGTCAGTTCCATCTGGTCGCCCTTGATGAAACTGGAATCGCCGGATTCAGCGATTTCAACTTTACGCAGCATCTGACGCAGGATGGTCTCGATGTGCTTATCGTTGATCTTCACGCCTTGCAGGCGGTAAACGTCCTGGATCTCGTTAACGATGTACTTGGCCAGCGCACTTACACCCAGCAGACGCAGGATGTCATGTGGATCGCTTGGACCGTCAGAGATAACTTCGCCGCGGTTTACCTGTTCGCCTTCGAAGACGTTCAGGTGACGCCACTTCGGAATCAGCTCTTCATACGGATCGCTACCGTCGTTCGGGGTAATGACCAGACGGCGCTTGCCCTTGGTTTCCTTACCGAACGCGATGGTGCCGCTGACTTCAGCCAGAATCGACGCTTCTTTCGGACGACGCGCTTCGAACAAGTCGGCAACACGCGGCAGACCACCGGTGATGTCACGGGTTTTCGAAGTTTCTTGCGGGATACGCGCGATAACATCACCGATGGCGATCTTCGCACCATCCGCTACACCGACCAGGGCGTTGGCTGGCAGGAAGTACTGAGCGATTACGTCAGTGCCTGGCAGCAACAGATCCTTGCCGTTGTCATCGACCATCTTCACGGCAGGACGGATGTCCTTGCCGGCAGCTGGACGATCTTTCGCGTCGAGTACTTCAATGTTGGTCATACCGGTCAATTCGTCAGTCTGACGCTTGATCGTGATGCCTTCTTCCATGCCCACGTAGGTCACGGTACCTTTCATTTCGGTAACGATTGGGTGAGTGTGCGGATCCCACTTGGCCACGATTGCGCCAGCGTCGACCTTGTCACCTTCTTTAACCGAAATCACAGCACCGTACGGCAGCTTGTAACGCTCACGCTCACGACCGTAGTCATCAGCGATTGCCAGCTCACCGGAACGGGACACAGCAACCAGGTGACCATCCACTCGCTCAACATGTTTCAGGTTGTGCAGACGGACAGTACCGCCATTCTTCACCTGAACGCTGTCGGCTGCGGAGGTCCGGCTTGCCGCACCACCGATGTGGAATGTACGCATGGTCAGCTGGGTACCGGGCTCACCGATGGACTGGGCAGCGATAACGCCGACCGCTTCACCGATATTCACCTGGTGACCACGAGCCAAGTCACGGCCGTAGCATTTGGCGCAGATGCCGTAGCGGGTTTCGCAGCTGATCGGCGAGCGAACGATCACTTCGTCGATGCTGTTGAGTTCGATGAACTCGACCCACTTCTCATCAACCAGGGTGCCGGCAGGAACGATAACTTCCTCGGTACCTGGCTTGAATACATCACGGGCAATAACACGACCCAATACGCGCTCACCCAACGGCTCTACAACGTCACCGCCTTCAATGTGCGGCGTCATCAGCAGGCCATGCTCTGTGCCGCAATCGATCTCGGTTACAACCAGATCTTGTGCAACGTCTACCAGACGGCGAGTCAGGTAACCGGAGTTAGCAGTTTTCAACGCGGTATCCGCAAGACCCTTACGAGCACCGTGAGTCGAGATGAAGTACTGAAGTACGCTCAAACCTTCACGGAAGTTCGCAGTGATCGGCGTTTCGATGATGGAACCGTCCGGCTTGGCCATCAGGCCACGCATACCGGCGAGCTGACGGATCTGCGCAGCAGAACCCCGTGCGCCCGAGTCGGCCATCATGTACATCGAGTTGAAGGACTCTTGGTCAACTTCGTCGCCGTGACGGTCGATGACTTTCTCTTTCGAGAGGTTGGCCATCATCGCCTTGGAAACTTCGTCGTTCGCCTTGGACCAAAGGTCGATTACCTTGTTGTACTTCTCGCCCTGGGTTACCAGGCCGGAGGCGTACTGGCTTTCGATCTCTTTCACTTCATCAGTGGCAGCACTGATGATGCGGGCTTTTTCATCCGGGATAACGAAGTCGTTAACACCGATGGAAACGCCAGAAATGGTCGAATAGGCAAAACCGGTGTACATCAACTGGTCAGCGAAGATCACGGTCTCTTTCAAACCAACCACGCGGTAGCACTGGTTGATCAGCTTGGAGATCGCCTTCTTCTTCATCGGCAGGTTGACGACGTCGTACGACAGACCTTTTGGCACAACCTGGTACAACAACGCACGGCCGACAGTGGTGTCGACAATACGAGTGTTGCTCACGCTGCCGCCATCACGATCGTTGACGGTTTCGTTGATCCGCACTTTGACCTTGGCGTGCAGTGCGGCTTCGCCGGCACGGAACACACGGTCAACTTCTTGCAGGTCAGCGAACACACGACCTTCGCCCTTGGCGTTGATCGCTTCACGCGTCATGTAGTACAGACCCAATACAACGTCCTGCGACGGAACGATGATTGGCTCACCGTTGGCTGGCGACAGAATGTTGTTGGTCGACATCATCAACGCACGCGCTTCCAACTGGGCTTCCAGTGTCAGCGGTACGTGCACGGCCATTTGGTCGCCGTCAAAGTCGGCGTTGTACGCAGCACAGACCAACGGGTGCAGCTGGATAGCCTTACCTTCGATCAGTACCGGTTCAAACGCTTGGATACCCAGACGGTGAAGGGTCGGTGCACGGTTGAGGAGAACCGGGTGTTCGCGGATCACTTCGGCGAGAACGTCCCAAACCTCTGGCAGTTCGCGCTCGACCATTTTCTTGGCGGCTTTGATGGTGGTCGCAAGACCGCGCATTTCCAGCTTGCCGAAGATGAATGGCTTGAACAGCTCAAGTGCCATCTTCTTAGGCAGACCGCACTGGTGCAGACGCAGGGTCGGGCCTACGGTAATTACCGAACGACCGGAGTAGTCAACACGCTTACCGAGCAAGTTCTGACGGAAACGACCTTGCTTGCCCTTGATCATGTCAGCCAGGGATTTCAGAGGACGCTTGTTCGAACCGGTGATAGCGCGGCCACGACGACCGTTGTCGAGCAGGGCATCGACAGCTTCTTGCAACATACGCTTTTCGTTGCGCACGATGATGTCCGGAGCGGACAGATCAAGCAGGCGCTTCAAGCGGTTGTTACGGTTGATCACGCGACGGTACAGGTCGTTGAGGTCGGAAGTCGCGAAACGACCACCATCCAACGGTACCAGCGGACGCAGGTCTGGCGGCAGAACCGGCAGAACGGTCAGCACCATCCACTCTGGCAAGTTGCCGGAACCCTGGAAGGCTTCCATCAACTTCAGACGCTTGGACAGCTTCTTGATCTTGGTTTCGGAGTTGGTTTGCGGAATCTCTTCACGCAGACGGCCAATCTCGTGCTCCAGGTCGATAGCGTGCAGCAGTTCGCGGACAGCTTCGGCACCCATGCGGGCATCGAAATCATCGCCGAACTCTTCCAGCGCTTCGAAGTACTGCTCGTCGTTCAGCAGTTGACCTTTTTCAAGGGTGGTCATGCCTGGATCGATAACGACATAGCTCTCGAAGTAGAGAACACGTTCGATATCACGCAGGGTCATGTCCATCAGCAAGCCGATACGGGACGGCAGCGATTTCAGGAACCAGATGTGGGCAACCGGCGAAGCCAGTTCGATGTGCGCCATGCGCTCACGACGAACCTTGGCCAGTGCAACTTCAACGCCGCACTTCTCGCAGATCACACCACGGTGCTTCAAGCGCTTGTACTTACCGCACAGGCACTCGTAATCCTTAACCGGGCCAAAGATCTTGGCGCAGAACAGGCCGTCACGCTCAGGTTTGAACGTACGGTAGTTGATGGTTTCCGGCTTTTTAACTTCACCGAACGACCACGAACGGATCATCTCAGGCGATGCCAACCCAATACGGATGGCGTCGAACTCTTCGACTTGACCCTGGTTTTTCAGCAAATTCAGTAGGTCTTTCAAGGCCTTTCCTCCTGGCGGAGCAGAGAGCGGGCTAAACAGCCCCGCTCTCGATTCGCGTCACGTGTTATTCGGTTTCCAGATCGATATCGATGCCGAGGGAACGAATTTCTTTGATCAACACGTTGAAGGACTCGGGCATGCCCGGCTCCATACGGTGATCGCCGTCCACGATGTTTTTGTACATCTTGGTCCGACCGTTCACATCGTCCGACTTCACTGTGAGCATTTCTTGCAGAGTGTAAGCAGCACCGTATGCTTCCAGTGCCCAGACCTCCATCTCCCCGAAACGCTGACCACCGAACTGAGCCTTACCACCCAGCGGCTGCTGGGTAACCAGGCTGTACGAACCGGTAGAACGAGCGTGCATCTTATCGTCTACCAAGTGGTTCAGCTTCAGCATGTACATGTAGCCAACAGTAACCGGACGCTCGAACTTGTTGCCGGTACGGCCGTCGAACAGCTGCATCTGGCCGCTTTCTGGCAGGTCCGCCAGTTTGAGCATGGCCTTGATTTCGCTTTCCTTGGCACCGTCGAACACCGGGGTAGCCATTGGAACACCGCCGCGCAGGTTCTTCGCCAGATCCAGGATTTCCTGGTCGGAGAAGGTGTCCAGCTCTTCGTTGCGACCGCCGATCTCGTTGTAGATCTCGTGCAGGAACTTACGCAGGTCTGCAACCTTGCGCTGCTCTTCGATCATACGGTTGATCTTCTCGCCCAGACCTTTGGCCGCGAGGCCCAGGTGGGTTTCAAGGATCTGACCAACGTTCATACGCGAAGGTACGCCCAACGGGTTGAGGACGACGTCGACCGGGGTGCCATTGGCATCGTGCGGCATGTCTTCAACCGGCATGATCACGGAGACCACACCTTTGTTACCGTGACGACCGGCCATCTTGTCGCCCGGCTGGATGCGGCGACGGATTGCCAGGTAAACCTTGACGATCTTCAGCACGCCTGGAGCCAGGTCATCGCCCTGCTGCAGTTTGCGCTTCTTGTCTTCGAACTTGTCGTCCAGCAGACGGCGGCGATCAACGATGTAGGCCTGGGCTTTCTCGAGCTGCTCGTTCAGAGCATCTTCAGCCATGCGCAGCTTGAACCACTGGCCATGCTCAAGACCGTCGAGGATTTCGTCGGTGATGTCCTGACCTTTCTTCAGACCTGCGCCGCCTTCAGCCTTGTGGCCTACCAGGGCAGAACGCAGACGTTCGAAGGTCGCGCCTTCAACGATACGGAACTCTTCGTTCAGGTCCTTGCGGATCTCGTCGAGCTGGGTCTTCTCGATGGACAGTGCACGAGCATCACGCTCAACGCCGTCACGGGTGAAGACCTGTACGTCGATGACAGTACCTTTGGTACCGGTAGGTACACGCAGGGAGGTGTCTTTAACGTCGCTGGCTTTTTCACCGAAGATGGCACGCAGCAGTTTTTCTTCCGGGGTCAGTTGGGTCTCGCCTTTCGGAGTGACCTTGCCGACCAGGATGTCGCCTGCGCCTACTTCAGCACCTACGTAAACGATACCGGCTTCGTCCAGTTTGTTCAGTGCAGCTTCACCCACGTTCGGGATGTCTGCAGTGATTTCCTCTGGGCCAAGCTTGGTGTCACGGGCCACACAGGTCAGTTCCTGAATGTGGATCGTGGTGAAGCGGTCTTCTTGAACGACACGCTCGGACAGGCAGATGGAGTCTTCGAAGTTGAAGCCGTTCCATGCCATGAACGCGATGCGCATGTTCTGACCCAGTGCCAGTTCACCCATGTCGGTGGACGGGCCGTCGGCCATGATATCGCTACGCTGAACGCGATCACCCTTGCTCACCAGCGGACGCTGGTTGATGCAGGTGTTCTGGTTCGAGCGGGTGTATTTGGTCAGGTTGTAGATGTCGACACCGGCTTCGCCAGTTTCAACTTCGTCATCGGCAACACGAACCACGATACGGCTGGCATCAACGGAGTCAATTACGCCGCCACGGCGAGCCACGACGCAAACGCCGGAGTCACGGGCTACGTTACGCTCCATGCCGGTACCTACCAGCGGCTTGTCAGCGCGCAGGGTCGGTACAGCTTGACGCTGCATGTTGGAACCCATCAACGCACGGTTGGCGTCATCGTGCTCCAGGAACGGGATCAGCGACGCCGCTACCGAAACTACCTGCTTCGGCGAAACGTCCATCAAGGTGACGTCTTCCGGCGCCTTGACGGTGAACTCGTTCAAGTGACGAACCGCTACCAGCTCGTCGATCAGGACTTTCTTGTCGTTCATCGTGGCCGAAGCCTGAGCGATCACGTGATCAGCTTCTTCAATGGCGGACAGGAACACGATCTCGTCGGTGACCAGAGCGTCTTTCACCACTCGGTACGGGCTCTCGAGGAAGCCATACTGGTTGGTGCGCGCATAAGCGGCCAGGGAGTTGATCAGACCGATGTTCGGACCTTCCGGCGTTTCGATCGGGCAAACACGACCGTAGTGCGTCGGGTGTACGTCACGAACTTCAAAGCCGGCACGCTCACGGGTCAGGCCGCCCGGGCCCAGTGCAGAAACACGGCGCTTGTGGGTGATCTCGGAGAGCGGGTTGTTCTGGTCCATGAACTGGGACAGTTGGCTGGAACCGAAGAACTCTTTCACCGCCGCAGCCACTGGCTTGGCGTTGATCAGGTCTTGCGGCATCAGGCCTTCGCTTTCAGCCATCGACAGACGCTCTTTGACCGCACGCTCAACACGTACCAGGCCAACGCGGAACTGGTTCTCGGCCATTTCGCCTACGCAGCGAACACGACGGTTACCCAGGTGGTCGATGTCATCGACGATGCCTTTACCGTTACGGATGTCGACCAGGGTCTTCAGTACCGCGACGATATCTTCCTTGCACAGCACGCCCGAACCTTCGATTTCGGTACGACCGATACGACGGTTGAACTTCATCCGGCCGACCGCAGACAGGTCATAGCGCTCAGGGCTGAAGAACAGGTTGTTGAACAGGGTCTCGGCAGCGTCTTTGGTTGGCGGCTCGCCTGGACGCATCATGCGATAGATCTCGACCAGCGCTTCCAATTGGTTGCTGGTGGAGTCGATCTTCAGAGTGTCGGAGATGAACGGACCGCAGTCGATGTCGTTGGTATAAAGGGTCTCGATGCGAACGACCTGAGCCTTGGCGATTTTGGCCAGGATCTCGGTGTTCAGCTCGGTGTTGCACTCAGCCAGGATTTCGCCTGTCGCCGGGTGAACGATAACCTTGGCGGTAGTGCGACCCAGGACGTAGTCCAGAGGCACTTCCAGCTCTTTGATACCGGCTTTTTCGATCTGGTTGATGTGGCGCGCAGTAATACGACGGCCAGCCTCAACAATGACCTTGCCTTTTTCATCCTGGATGTCCAGGACGGCAATTTCACCACGCAGACGCGAAGCGATCAGCTCCAGCTTGAGGGTTTCATCCTTCAGGCTGAATACGTTGGTGGTGTAGAAGGCGTCGAGCACTTGCTCAGTGGTATAGCCGAGCGCGCGCAGCAGTACCGAGGCCGGCAGCTTGCGACGACGGTCGATACGCACGAACACGCAGTCTTTCGGGTCGAACTCGAAGTCCAACCACGAACCACGGTACGGAATGATCCGCGCGGAGTACAGGAGTTTGCCGGAGCTGTGCGTCTTGCCGCGGTCGTGGTCGAAGAACACGCCCGGGGAACGGTGCAGCTGGGAAACGATAACACGCTCGGTACCATTGATTACGAAGGTACCGTTCTCAGTCATCAATGGGATTTCACCCATGTAGACTTCTTGCTCTTTGATGTCCTTGATCGCTTTGTTCGACGATTCTTTGTCGAAAATGATCAGACGGACTTTTACCCGCAAAGGTACGGCGTACGTAACACCGCGCAACACGCATTCTTTGACATCAAATGCCGGTTCGCCCAGGCGATAACCGACGTACTCCAGCGCAGCATTGCCGGAGTAGCTGATGATCGGGAAAACGGATTTGAAGGCCGCATGCAGGCCCACGTCGCGGAACTGATCTTTGGTCGCTCCCGCCTGCAAGAATTCACGATACGAATCCAGCTGGATAGCCAGAAGGTACGGGACATCCATGACGTCCGGCAACTTGCTAAAGTCCTTGCGGATACGTTTTTTCTCAGTATATGAGTAAGCCATCAGCGTTCCCCAGCTTGGTCACCTGCTTGTTTGGCCCCTCCGACGGGAGCAGCCAGAAAATCTTGCAAACCCCATGGTTTGCACCACCGCATCGGGTGGTTACAGCGCGTTATTGGCGGCGACCGAGTCGACAGCCAAGAACGGAAAAAGGCCGGTGGCAAGAGCCACCAGCCATCAGCCTTCAGCTTAACGCTTGGGCTGGAGACGCAAGGTCGATGCTTACTTCAGCTCGACTTTAGCGCCTGCTTCTTCCAGCACTGCTTTGGCTTTGTCAGCGGCGTCTTTCGACACTGCTTCCAGAACCTGGGCAGGAGCGCCGTCAACTACAGCCTTGGCTTCTTTCAGGCCCAGACCGGTCAGTTCACGTACTGCCTTGATCACGTTTACTTTCTTCTCGCCAGCTTCCAGCAGCATGACGTTGAATTCGGTTTGCTCTTCAGCAGCAACAGCAGCAACAGCTGGGCCAGCGGAAGCAGCGGCAGCGGAAACGCCGAATTTTTCTTCGAAAGCTTTGATCAGCTCAACAACCTGCAGAACCGACATTTCAGCTACGGCGTTGAGGATATCGTCTTGGGAGATAGACATTGCTGTATTTCCTGAATTGGGGGACGGCCTACTCGGCCATCGAAATAAACAAAAATACGCGAGAGAAGTCGCTCAGCCTTAGGCTGCGGCAGCTTCTTTTTGCTCGCGAACTGCGGCCAGAGTACGAGCCAGCTTGCTGGTAGCGCCTTGAATCACGCTCATCAGCTGCGAAATGGCTTCGTTGCGGGTCGGCAGTGTTGCCAGTACGTCGATTTGGTTAGCTGCGAGGAACTTGCCCTCGAACGCAGCTGCCTTGATCTCGAACTTATCCTGACTCTTGGCAAATTCCTTGAACAAACGGGCAGCAGCGCCTGGATGTTCTTTGGAGAACGCGATCAGAGTCGGGCCGGTGAACACGTCGTTGAGGACACTGTATTCAGTGTCAGCAACAGCGCGCTTGAGCAGGGTGTTACGTACAACACGTACGTATACGCCAGCTTCACGAGCCTCTTTACGGAGTCCGGTCATAGCGCCTACTGTCACACCACGGGCATCAGCCACGACAGCGGACAGAGCAGCTTTGGCAGCCTCGTTGACTTCAGCGACGATGGCCTTCTTGTCTTCGAGATTAATTGCCACGGGTTTAACTCCTGCTTGTTACCGTTTCATCTGGCCGAAGCCGGATGTCGTTTTGGTGTCTGATTCGGTAAGGAACCGGGAGCACCATCTGCGTAGGCTTGTGGTTTAAGACTTGCGTCGCCTACGGTCTTGGATAGCCCCCGCCAGGCAGGGACCCCAATTTTTTCAATTGGCGCGATCGCTCGCACCAATTTGTGTCTTATACGTCCAGCGAGCCTTGGTCGATGACCAGACCTGGGCCCATAGTGGTGCTCAGGGTAACGCGCTTGACGTAGATACCTTTCGAAGAAGCTGGCTTGATACGCTTCAGATCAGCGATCAGGGCTTCAACGTTTTCCTTCAACTTGACGGCATCGAAGCCGACTTTGCCAACGGAGGTGTGAATGATGCCGTTTTTGTCAGTGCGATAACGAACCTGACCAGCCTTGGCGTTTTTGACCGCAGTGGCTACGTCTGGCGTTACGGTGCCGACTTTCGGGTTAGGCATCAGACCACGTGGACCCAGGATCTGACCCAACTGACCTACAACACGCATTGCATCCGGGGATGCAATAACTACGTCGTAGTTCAGGTCGCCGCCTTTCATTTCGGCAGCCAGGTCGTCCATGCCAACGCGATCAGCGCCAGCGGCCAGAGCAGCTTCAGCTGCCGGGCCTTGGGTGAAGACAGCTACACGTACAGTCTTGCCAGTACCGTGTGGCAGCACAGTAGCGCTACGAACGACCTGGTCGGATTTACGTGGGTCAACACCCAGGTTTACAGCAACGTCAACGGACTCGCTGAACTTGACAGTCGACAGCTCGGTCAGCAGGGCAGCGGCGTCTACAAAGTTGTAGGCCTTGCCTGCTTCGATTTTGCCGGCGATAGCCTTTTGGCGCTTGGTCAGCTTAGCCATTACACACCCTCCACGTTAAGGCCCATGCTACGAGCAGAACCGGCGATGGTACGCACGGCTGCATCCATATCAGCTGCAGTCAGATCCGCGTTTTTGGTTTTCGCGATTTCTTCCAGCTGAGCACGAGTTACGGTGCCAACCTTAACGGTGTTCGGACGAGCGGAACCGCTAGTCAGACCAGCAGCTTTCTTCAACAGAACCGAAGCCGGAGTCGACTTGGTTTCGAAAGTAAAGCTACGGTCGCTGTATACAGTGATGATCACTGGAGTCGGCAGACCTGGCTCAAGACCCTGAGTACGGGCGTTGAAGGCCTTGCAGAATTCCATGATATTCACGCCGTGCTGACCCAGAGCTGGACCGACGGGTGGGCTAGGGTTGGCCTGAGCGGCCTTCACTTGCAGCTTGATGTAAGCGGTAATCTTCTTGGCCATGAGGCACTCCAATTACGGGTTCGAACGCCTCGAAAGGCTCCCCGGTTACTTGCGCGTTTATCCCAGTGACGACAAAACCCCACAGCCTAAGGCTGTGGGGTTGGGATGCTTGCTCAGCTAGACCTTCTCGACCTGGCTGAACTCCAACTCTACCGGAGTAGAGCGACCGAAAATGAGCACTGCCACTTGGATCCGGCTCTTTTCGTAGTTAACTTCTTCGACAGTACCGTTGAAATCAGCAAACGGACCATCTGTAACACGAACAACCTCACCCGGCTCGAAAAGCGTCTTCGGCTTAGGCTTGTCGCTACCATCAGCAACACGGCGCAGAATTGCTTCCGCCTCCTTGTCAGTGATAGGAGCAGGCTTATCAGCAGTTCCGCCGATAAAACCCATGACACGAGGAGTGTCCTTGACCAAATGCCAAGTACCTTCATTCATGTCCATCTGAACCAGCACATAGCCAGGGAAGAACTTGCGTTCGCTTTTGCGCTTCTGACCATTCCGCATTTCAACCACTTCTTCAGTGGGAACCAGAATTTCGCCGAAGCCATCTTCCATGCCTGCCAGCTTTACGCGCTCCAGCAAAGAGCGCATAACATGCTTCTCGTAACCCGAGTAAGCATGCACAACGTACCAACGCTTAGCCACGGGACACCCTTAGCCAACAATCAAGGAAACAAGCCAGCCGAGCAGGGAATCGAGCCCCCACAACAGCAACGCCATAACCAGAACAACAGCCACGACAATCAATGTGGTCTGCGTAGTTTCTTGGCGAGTCGGCCAAACGACTTTACGGATTTCGGTGCGAGCTTCCTTTACCAGGACCGCGAAAGACTTGCCTTTGGCAGTCTGCAGGCCTACAAAGGCAGCTACAGCAGCGAGAACAAGCAAAGCGAGTACGCGGTACAGGATCGGCGAAGCAGAATAGTACTGATTGCCAACAACGCCTACGACCACCAAGGCAACCACAGCGAGCCACTTGACCAGATCGAAACGAGAGCTTTGAGCTTCAGCCTTAGGAGTCATCTATGAAGATCCTGTGAAAAGAAAGCCAGACACACCACGTGAATCTGGCAGGTCAGGAGGGAATCGAACCCCCAACCTACGGTTTTGGAGACCGTCGCTCTGCCAATTGAGCTACTGACCTAAAACAAAATCAGGCCGACCATTATGCAGGCCTGAAAAAGACTTTACAACAACCAACCCCACTAGACCTGAAATCACCTGGCAACAACGCCAGACAGAACACCTTCAAGCCGAGACAGCTGTTAAAACAAAGGCAGATATTTTCATATCTGCCTTGTTATATGGAGCTCTTGAGCGGATTTGAACCGCTGACCTCACCCTTACCAAGGGTGTGCTCTACCAACTGAGCTACAAGAGCAAAACACCTGCACAACCTGCAAACTTGGAGCGGGTAGCGGGAATCGAACCCGCATCATCAGCTTGGAAGGCTGAGGTTCTACCACTAAACTATACCCGCGGAGCTTGCAGCTCACGCTAAAAATGGTGGAGGGGGAAGGATTCGAACCTTCGAAGTCGTAGACGTCAGATTTACAGTCTGATCCCTTTGGCCGCTCGGGAACCCCTCCTAAGCGAGCCGGCATTTTACATTACGCCGACCTTCTGTCAAGCATTTTCTCATTTAAAAATATGAGGTTAGCTGCATTGACCTTCGCTTCACACTATTGACCTAGAAGGTCTTCACTGCGAAGCGGGCGCCATTCTATGCAAACTATTCGAGAGTTGCAACGCCTTCGCACAACATTATTTTATGTTTTAACTCATTGAATTCCTTAGCAAGGTTTTCAAAGGGCAGATCGTCAGCCAGGCGTCGACTTTCAGGGGCTACACGCAGCCAGTAGCCAGAGGCATCAACCGTATTGAGCAACTGGACCTTGACCTTGATATCCAAGCTCGTGAGTCGCTGCTCAACGGACTGCGCCTGGCGCTGGTCCGCAAAACCACCGATGTACAGGCAAGTGTTTTGCGCCTCGGATGTTTTTGCGCGATCCCTGCGCACCACCGCATCAGAAGATTCACTGAGTAGTCGGATGTCTTGCTGCGAGCCCTTGTAAAGGCTCAAGGGCGTGACATCCTTAGCGCGCAATGGCGCTTCTTGCTGGTGCCAGATGTAGTAGAAGGCGTTGAGAACCAGTAAAAGCAAAAACAGCCAACGCATAATCACCTCAGGACAAAGGACAAGCCATCGCCAAACCGACAAAGACCAGATCGGGCACGAGCCGCGCCTGGGGCACCGCATCCGCTACCAAATCAGCATCCCCGCCGGTCAGGAACACGGTAAAGTCATCCCCCCAGTAGCCCCTCGCCAACTCCAACTGAGTCAGTACAAACCCTCTGAGCATCAACGTACAGCCGCGCTCAACGGCTTCTACCGTCGTACGGCCCGGAGAGAGACGCTCCAGCGCCCTTTCAGCGGCAGCGTCGTCGTAGCGTATCTTGCGCGTGTGGGTTCGCAACTGATTGCGCATAAGGGGCATTCCAGGACAAATGAACCCACCCAAGTGCTCACCGTCCACAGCAATAAAATCTGCAGTGGCGGCCGTACCAAAATCAAGCACCAGGCAGGCCCCACGCGCGAGCTTGAACCCACCCAGCATCGCCAGCCAGCGATCAAGCCCAAGACGTTCGAAATCTTCGTATCCGTTGCGCACTCCCGCCATTTCTCGCGCCGGGGCCGCGCAGGAAACGATAACGCCGAAAGTGTCTTGCAAGGCAGTGACCAACTTGCTTGTTTCTTCCAGGGCACGAACGCTTACCAATCGGCAACGTGTCAGTAGAAGCCCAGAAAGCGCTACCAGGCTCTCAATCAACGCCAGATCCGAGCCTACAACCCCTTCTGCGGAGGTATTCGCCGATTCCGAATCAAGCACACGCCATTTGATAAAGCTATTTCCACAGTCGAGCTCAAGAATCATCACGCAACCTCAGGCTTAACTCACCACCACTGTATATTTTCTCAACACCATTAACACTCAAGCGCAATGCCCCCTGGCGATCTACACCCAGCACAACCCCATCGACCTGGTTGACACCCGCGGTAAGGGAGACCGGCCGACCCTGCCAGGCGTGATTCTGCTCCCACTCTCCCTGAAGCGCGACAAAACCGCCTTCCCGATGCCGCTCAAGGTAGCCTTGCAGCTGCCGCCCCAGTTCCGACACCAGAAGATTGCGATTCACCGGAGCACCCGTCTCAAGTTGCACTGAGGTCCATTGCTGATCAACCTCATCAGCCCTCTGCATATTCACGTTGATACCTATTCCGAGAACTACGTGACAGATATCCGCAGGATCACCTACCAACTCCAGCAAAATTCCAGCGATTTTCTTCTGCCCTACCAAAACATCGTTTGGCCACTTCAGGGCGGCGCCCTGCACCCCGGACTCGCGCAAAGCCTGCATGACTGCCAAGCCCACAACCAGGCTCAGCCCCTCCAGCTGTCGCAGACCTGACTCAATACGTAAAACGAGACTGTAATAAACGTTTTGCGCGAACGGGCTGACCCACTTTCGTCCCCTCCTACCTCTTCCCGCAGTTTGTTGCTCTGCGAGCACCAGGAACGGCGCCGCGCATCCAGCGTCTACCAGCCGCAAAGCTTCAGCATTAGTGGAGTCAATGGAATCAGATATATGAACGGGCCATGTCAAGGATGGCGTACTCTGCGAAATATCTTCAGCACTCAAGAACACTAGTGGGGATGCCAATTGATACCCCTTGCCTCGCACCTTGTGAATTGGCAGATTCAACTCTGCCTCCAGGTGCTGGAGTTGCTTCCATACAGCACTGCGACTGACGCCAAGAGCGGCACCCAGTGCTTCTCCGGAATGGAATCGGCCATCTTTCAGAAGTTTCAACAACGTCAGCATGCAAGTATCGCCTCACAATGAGGCACGCATGATAGCCATGCGCAGGGTCATTGCATAGAAAGGCCGGACTTTAGCGCTGGAGGCCACGCACGCGGATCTCTTCGCACTTTTCGACCGCCCAAAACAAAACCCCTGACTGCATAAGCAATCAGGGGTTCTGGAATTTAATCTTGACGATGACCTACTCTCACATGGGGAAACCCCACACTACCATCGGCGATGCATCGTTTCACTACTGAGTTCGGGATGGGATCAGGTGGTTCCAATGCTCTATGGTCGTCAAGAAATTCGGGTACTGAGTCGTGGCCTGGGCCTCGCTTCAGCAAATTGGGTATGTGACAGCTTTCGGTGTTTTGTGAACATCGAACTTTCGGTTCATTTCGTCTTCACACACCGCAATCTGATGCTCGTTAGAGTAGTCAAATTGCTTGGGTGTTATATGGTCAAGCCTCACGGGCAATTAGTATTGGTTAGCTCAACGCCTCACAGCGCTTACACACCCAACCTATCAACGTCGTAGTCTTCGACGGCCCTTCAGGGAACTCAAGGTTCCAGTGAGATCTCATCTTGAGGCTAGTTTCCCGCTTAGATGCTTTCAGCGGTTATCTATTCCGAACATAGCTACCCGGCAATGCCACTGGCGTGACAACCGGAACACCAGAGGTTCGTCCACTCCGGTCCTCTCGTACTAGGAGCAGCCCCTCTCAAATCTCAAACGTCCACGGCAGATAGGGACCGAACTGTCTCACGACGTTCTAAACCCAGCTCGCGTACCACTTTAAATGGCGAACAGCCATACCCTTGGGACCGGCTTCAGCCCCAGGATGTGATGAGCCGACATCGAGGTGCCAAACACCGCCGTCGATATGAACTCTTGGGCGGTATCAGCCTGTTATCCCCGGAGTACCTTTTATCCGTTGAGCGATGGCCCTTCCATACAGAACCACCGGATCACTAAGACCTACTTTCGTACCTGCTCGACGTGTCTGTCTCGCAGTCAAGCGCGCTTTTGCCTTTATACTCTACGACCGATTTCCGACCGGTCTGAGCGCACCTTCGTACTCCTCCGTTACTCTTTAGGAGGAGACCGCCCCAGTCAAACTACCCACCATACACTGTCCTCGATCCGGATAACGGACCTGAGTTAGAACCTCAAAGTTGCCAGGGTGGTATTTCAAGGATGGCTCCACGCGAACTGGCGTCCACGCTTCAAAGCCTCCCACCTATCCTACACAAGCAAATTCAAAGTCCAGTGCAAAGCTATAGTAAAGGTTCACGGGGTCTTTCCGTCTAGCCGCGGATACACTGCATCTTCACAGCGATTTCAATTTCACTGAGTCTCGGGTGGAGACAGCGCCGCCATCGTTACGCCATTCGTGCAGGTCGGAACTTACCCGACAAGGAATTTCGCTACCTTAGGACCGTTATAGTTACGGCCGCCGTTTACCGGGGCTTCGATCAAGAGCTTCGCGTTAGCTAACCCCATCAATTAACCTTCCGGCACCGGGCAGGCGTCACACCCTATACGTCCACTTTCGTGTTTGCAGAGTGCTGTGTTTTTAATAAACAGTCGCAGCGGCCTGGTATCTTCGACCGGCATGAGCTTACGGAGCAAGTCCTTCACCCTCACCGGCGCACCTTCTCCCGAAGTTACGGTGCCATTTTGCCTAGTTCCTTCACCCGAGTTCTCTCAAGCGCCTTGGTATTCTCTACCCAACCACCTGTGTCGGTTTGGGGTACGGTTCCTGGTTACCTGAAGCTTAGAAGCTTTTCTTGGAAGCATGGCATCAACCACTTCGTTACCTAAAAGGTAACTCGTCATCAGCTCTCGGCCTTAAGATCCCGGATTTACCTAAGATCTCAGCCTACCACCTTAAACTTGGACAACCAACGCCAAGCTGGCCTAGCCTTCTCCGTCCCTCCATCGCAATAACCAGAAGTACAGGAATATTAACCTGTTTTCCATCGACTACGCTTTTCAGCCTCGCCTTAGGGACCGACTAACCCTGCGTCGATTAACGTTGCGCAGGAAACCTTGGTCTTTCGGCGTGGGTGTTTTTCACACCCATTGTCGTTACTCATGTCAGCATTCGCACTTCTGATACCTCCAGCAAGCTTCTCAACTCACCTTCACAGGCTTACAGAACGCTCCTCTACCGCATCACTTACGTGATACCCGTAGCTTCGGTGTATGGTTTGAGCCCCGTTACATCTTCCGCGCAGGCCGACTCGACTAGTGAGCTATTACGCTTTCTTTAAAGGGTGGCTGCTTCTAAGCCAACCTCCTAGCTGTCTAAGCCTTCCCACATCGTTTCCCACTTAACCATAACTTTGGGACCTTAGCTGACGGTCTGGGTTGTTTCCCTTTTCACGACGGACGTTAGCACCCGCCGTGTGTCTCCCATGCTCGGCACTTGTAGGTATTCGGAGTTTGCATCGGTTTGGTAAGTCGGGATGACCCCCTAGCCGAAACAGTGCTCTACCCCCTACAGTGATACATGAGGCGCTACCTAAATAGCTTTCGAGGAGAACCAGCTATCTCCGAGCTTGATTAGCCTTTCACTCCGATCCACAGGTCATCCGCTAACTTTTCAACGGTAGTCGGTTCGGTCCTCCAGTTAGTGTTACCCAACCTTCAACCTGCCCATGGATAGATCGCCCGGTTTCGGGTCTATTCCCAGCGACTAGACGCCCTATTAAGACTCGCTTTCGCTACGCCTCCCCTATTCGGTTAAGCTCGCCACTGAAAATAAGTCGCTGACCCATTATACAAAAGGTACGCAGTCACAGAACAAAGTCTGCTCCCACTGCTTGTACGCATACGGTTTCAGGATCTATTTCACTCCCCTCTCCGGGGTTCTTTTCGCCTTTCCCTCACGGTACTAGTTCACTATCGGTCAGTCAGTAGTATTTAGCCTTGGAGGATGGTCCCCCCATATTCAGACAAAGTTTCTCGTGCTCCGTCCTACTCGATTTCATGACTAAGAGATTTTCGCGTACAGGGCTATCACCCACTATGGCCGCACTTTCCAGAGCGTTCCGCTAATCTCAAAGCCACTTAAGGGCTAGTCCCCGTTCGCTCGCCACTACTAAGGGAATCTCGGTTGATTTCTTTTCCTCAGGGTACTTAGATGTTTCAGTTCCCCTGGTTCGCCTCTTGCACCTATGTATTCAGTACAAGATAACCATCTTATGATGGCTGGGTTCCCCCATTCAGACATCTCCGGATCAAAGTCTGTTTGCCGACTCCCCGAAGCTTTTCGCAGGCTACCACGTCTTTCATCGCCTCTGACTGCCAAGGCATCCACCGTATGCGCTTCTTCACTTGACCATATAACCCCAAGCAATCTGGTTATACTGTGAAGACGACATTCGCCGAAAATTCGAATTTCTCAACTAAGAGAACTCACAAATTTTACCTTAGCCTGATCCGTTACCAGTGAAAGTAACGTTCAGTCTATCTTTCTATCACATACCCAAATTTTTAAAGAACGATCTAATCAAAGACTAGAAATCAACATTCACCATCACCTTGATGGAATGCTCATTTCTAAGCTTTCAAAACTTTCAGAAGCAGTAGTGGTGGAGCCAAACGGGATCGAACCGTTGACCTCCTGCGTGCAAGGCAGGCGCTCTCCCAGCTGAGCTATGGCCCCGTATTTCTACAGGCGTTTCCCACACAAAATTGGTGGGTCTGGGCAGATTCGAACTGCCGACCTCACCCTTATCAGGGGTGCGCTCTAACCAACTGAGCTACAGACCCAATTTCGGGCTGCTTCTTATCGTCTTCTTCAATGAATCAAGCAATTCGTGTGGGAACTTATGGAGCAGCTGATGTCGTCGATTAAGGAGGTGATCCAGCCGCAGGTTCCCCTACGGCTACCTTGTTACGACTTCACCCCAGTCATGAATCACACCGTGGTAACCGTCCTCCCGAAGGTTAGACTAGCTACTTCTGGTGCAACCCACTCCCATGGTGTGACGGGCGGTGTGTACAAGGCCCGGGAACGTATTCACCGCGACATTCTGATTCGCGATTACTAGCGATTCCGACTTCACGCAGTCGAGTTGCAGACTGCGATCCGGACTACGATCGGTTTTATGGGATTAGCTCCACCTCGCGGCTTGGCAACCCTCTGTACCGACCATTGTAGCACGTGTGTAGCCCAGGCCGTAAGGGCCATGATGACTTGACGTCATCCCCACCTTCCTCCGGTTTGTCACCGGCAGTCTCCTTAGAGTGCCCACCATTACGTGCTGGTAACTAAGGACAAGGGTTGCGCTCGTTACGGGACTTAACCCAACATCTCACGACACGAGCTGACGACAGCCATGCAGCACCTGTCTCAATGTTCCCGAAGGCACCAATCTATCTCTAGAAAGTTCATTGGATGTCAAGGCCTGGTAAGGTTCTTCGCGTTGCTTCGAATTAAACCACATGCTCCACCGCTTGTGCGGGCCCCCGTCAATTCATTTGAGTTTTAACCTTGCGGCCGTACTCCCCAGGCGGTCAACTTAATGCGTTAGCTGCGCCACTAAAAGCTCAAGGCTTCCAACGGCTAGTTGACATCGTTTACGGCGTGGACTACCAGGGTATCTAATCCTGTTTGCTCCCCACGCTTTCGCACCTCAGTGTCAGTATTAGTCCAGGTGGTCGCCTTCGCCACTGGTGTTCCTTCCTATATCTACGCATTTCACCGCTACACAGGAAATTCCACCACCCTCTACCATACTCTAGTCAGTCAGTTTTGAATGCAGTTCCCAGGTTGAGCCCGGGGATTTCACATCCAACTTAACAAACCACCTACGCGCGCTTTACGCCCAGTAATTCCGATTAACGCTTGCACCCTCTGTATTACCGCGGCTGCTGGCACAGAGTTAGCCGGTGCTTATTCTGTCGGTAACGTCAAAACAATCACGTATTAGGTAACTGCCCTTCCTCCCAACTTAAAGTGCTTTACAATCCGAAGACCTTCTTCACACACGCGGCATGGCTGGATCAGGCTTTCGCCCATTGTCCAATATTCCCCACTGCTGCCTCCCGTAGGAGTCTGGACCGTGTCTCAGTTCCAGTGTGACTGATCATCCTCTCAGACCAGTTACGGATCGTCGCCTTGGTGAGCCATTACCTCACCAACTAGCTAATCCGACCTAGGCTCATCTGATAGCGCAAGGCCCGAAGGTCCCCTGCTTTCTCCCGTAGGACGTATGCGGTATTAGCGTTCGTTTCCGAACGTTATCCCCCACTACCAGGCAGATTCCTAGGCATTACTCACCCGTCCGCCGCTCTCAAGAGAAGCAAGCTTCTCTCTACCGCTCGACTTGCATGTGTTAGGCCTGCCGCCAGCGTTCAATCTGAGCCATGATCAAACTCTTCAGTTCAAACATCTTTGGGTTTTTAAGAAACCCTAAACTTGGCTCAGCAATCGTTGGTTACATCTTTGATTTCTCGCGGAGTAACTTGTGATGCTGATAATCTTGTTGACTATCAGTCTGACTCCACAAGCACCCACACGAATTGCTTGATTCAGTTGTTAAAGAGCGGTTGGTTAAGATCTTTCGTCTCAACCGAGGCGCGCATTCTACAGCAGCCTCATTTGCTGTCAAGTGATTATTTTCAGAAGTTTTCGAAGATTTCTTCAACAACTTCAACCACTTGCGCTTCCGATCTCTCGTTAGCGGGAGGCGAATTCTACAGCGTTACACGCTGCTGTCAACACCTCTTTTTTCCGCTTTCGACCGAGAGGATCGAAACGTTAATAGAGCCAGACAACACTGCTCTACCAACTCCTTCTGGGCTTCGATGAACTGAAGCAACTCGCTGTCGAATTCTGCGTAACTCGTTGTTTACCAAGGAGTTTTCCGTTTCGACTGCGCCGGAAGTGGGGCGAATTATAGACAGATATAATTCGCCGTCAACACCTAATTTCAGTTTTATTCGGATTTGAGCGTAATACGCGCAAATGCCTTCTTCCCAGCCTGACAAATGTGGGTAGCACCCAGCTCGTATATAAAGGTGCGATCCACAACCTCACCATCTATACGCACACCACCCGACCCCAGAAGGTCGCGCGCAACTGCCGAGTTCTTAACCAGGCCCGCCTTATTAAGCACAGCAGCAATCAGCATCGCCTCGGCAGCAGACAGCTCGATCTCCGGCAGATCATCAGGCAGCTCGCCATCCTTCATGCGATTACCCGCAGCACGGTGAGCGTTGGCCGCAGCCTCTTCACCATGGAACCGCGCAACAATCTCTTCCGCCAGCTTAATCTTCACGTCACGCGGATTAGCGCCTGCCTCTACATCAGCACGCAGCGCATTGATTTCATCCATCGACCGGAAGCTCAGCAACTCGAAGTAACGCCACATCAAAGCATCAGGAATCGAAACCAGCTTGCCGTACATAACGCCCGGCGCTTCCTGGATACCGACATAGTTCCCCAGGGACTTGGACATCTTCTTGACGCCATCCAACCCTTCCAACAACGGCATGGTAAGGATGCACTGGGCTTCCTGCCCATATGCACGCTGGAGCTCACGCCCCATCAACAGGTTGAACTTCTGATCAGTGCCGCCCAGCTCAACGTCCGCACGCAACGCTACCGAGTCATAGCCCTGGACCAACGGGTAGAGGAACTCGTGAATGGCGATCGGCTGATTGGTGGAGTAGCGCTTGTCGAAGTCATCACGCTCAAGCATGCGCGCAACAGTGTACTGAGAGGTCAAGCGAATGAAGTCCGCCGGCCCCATCTGATCCATCCAAGTGGAGTTGAACGCCACTTCGGTCTTGGCCGGATCAAGAATCTTGAATACCTGAGTCTTGTAGGTCTCGGCATTATCAAGCACCTGCTCACGGGTCAGCGGCGGACGCGTGGCGCTCTTGCCGCTCGGATCACCGATCATTCCGGTGAAGTCACCTATAAGGAAGATGACCTGGTGCCCCAACTCCTGGAACTGGCGCAGCTTATTAATAAGCACGGTATGCCCCAGGTGCAGATCCGGCGCAGTCGGATCAAAGCCAGCCTTAATACGCAGGGGCTGACCACGCTTGAGCTTTTCGATCAGCTCAGCTTCGACCAACAGTTCTTCCGCACCACGTTTTATCAGCGCTAGCTGCTCTTCAACCGACTTCATAACAGACCCGCAAGGCTCAGATTCAAAAGGGAACCAACCATACAAGATCAGGGACTAATTACAAGTTTTGCCCTGCGAACGGACACCGTTCAGCAAGCCCAGCGTTCGCGAGCTTGCGCCACAGATGATTTGGTTATATTTTATACAGTTATTTCATCTTCATCATGTCATTCATCTTTTCCATTTCATCTTCAAAGTCAAAATTACCTATGACCACTGAACCGTCTAAAGCGCCGCCGCTTTACCCGAAGACCCACCTGCTCGCCGCAAGTGGTATCGCCGCCCTTCTCAGCCTGGCACTCCTGGTATTCCCTTCCAGTGACGTAGAAGCCAAACGAACATCCCTGAGCCTTGACCTGGAAAGTCCCGTTGAACAACTGACACAAGATCAAGACGCTTCCGACGCGCAACAAGCCACAAACCTTGGCACCGAGTCGCCGTTCGCACAGATAGAAAACAGCCCCGAAGACACCCAGCAAGCAGCTCAAAGCCCATCTGCGCCTGTTGCCGACACGGCCAAGACCCCCCAGCACCGCGAAGTGATCGTGGCCAAGGGCGACACACTGTCGACACTCTTCGAGAAGGTCGGCCTCCCCGCCGCTACAGTTAATGAAGTGCTTGCCAGCGACAAACAAGCCAAGCAGTTCACCCAACTCAAGCACGGCCAGAAGCTCGAATTTGAATTCACCCCCGATGGCCAACTGAACAACCTGCACAGCAATGTCAGCGACCTCGAAAGCATTACTCTGACAAAGGGTGCCAAAGGCTTTGCCTTCAATCGCATCACCACCAAACCTGTGATGCGCTCCGCCTACGTACACGGCGTGATCAACAGCTCCCTGTCACAATCCGCCGCGCGGGCAGGCCTGTCCCACAGCATGACCATGGACATGGCCAACGTGTTCGGCTACGACATCGACTTCGCCCAGGACATCCGCCAGGGCGACGAATTCGACGTAATCTACGAGCAGAAAGTCGCCAACGGCAAAGTCGTCGGCACCGGCAACATTCTCTCCGCACGTTTCACCAACCGCGGCAAGACCTACACCGCCGTGCGCTACACCAACAAACAAGGCAACAGCAGCTACTACACCGCCGACGGCAACAGCATGCGCAAGGCCTTTATCCGTACGCCGGTGGACTTCGCTCGTATTAGCTCGCGTTTCTCCATGGGTCGCAAGCATCCAATTCTGAACAAAATCCGTGCCCACAAAGGGGTCGATTACGCCGCACCGCGTGGCACGCCGATCAAGGCAGCCGGTGATGGTAAAGTCCTGCTGGCAGGGCGTCGTGGTGGCTATGGCAATACGGTGATCATCCAGCACGGCAATACCTACCGTACGCTGTATGGCCACATGCAAGGCTTTGCCAAGGGCGTGCAAACCGGCGGCACCGTGAAACAAGGCCAGGTGATTGGCTATATCGGCACTACCGGGCTGTCTACCGGCCCGCACTTGCACTATGAGTTCCAGGTCAATGGCGTTCACGTCGACCCACTGGGCCAGAAACTGCCCATGGCCGACCCGATCGCCAAGGCTGAACGCGCCCGCTTCATGCAACAGAGCCAGCCGTTGATGGCGCGCATGGATCAAGAGCGCTCCACCCTGCTGGCTTCGGCGAAGCGTTAAGTATGGCGCTCTATATCGGTGTGATGTCCGGGACCAGCCTTGATGGCCTGGACATCGCCTTGATCGAGCAGTCCCCGGCGATCAAGCTGATCGCCACACACTACATTCCCATGCCCGATACCCTGCGCACCGAGCTGCTTGCTCTTTGCGCCAGCGGGCCGGATGAGATCGCCCGCTCAGCCATTGCCCAACAGAACTGGGTAAATCTCGCTGCTCAAGGTATCCACGCTTTACTCGACCAGCAAAACCTCAAGCCCCAGGACATTCGCGCAATTGGCAGCCATGGCCAGACCATCCGCCATGAACCCGCCCGGGGCTTTACCGTACAGATCGGCAACCCGGCCTTGCTCACCGAGCTCACAGGCATCACCGTGGTCAGCGATTTCCGTGGCCGCGACGTCGCCGCCGGCGGCCAGGGCGCCCCATTGGTCCCTGCGTTCCATGAAGCACTGTTTGGCGAGCACAGCGGTAACCGTGCCGTATTGAATGTTGGAGGTTTCAGCAACCTCAGTCTGATTGAGACCGGCAAACCTGTAGCCGGCTTCGACTGCGGCCCAGGCAATGTCCTGCTGGATGCGTGGATTCACCAGCAACGCGGTGAACACTTTGATCGTAATGGCCAGTGGGCGGCTAGCGGCAAGGTCGAGCCTGCGCTACTCAACGCCCTGCTCAGCGACCCTTTCTTCGTGACTACGGGCCCCAAGAGCACCGGCCGCGAAGTGTTCAATCTGGAGTGGCTGCACCAACACCTGGGTCGCTTACCAACATTCGAGCCTCAGGATGTTCAGGCCACCCTGCTGGAACTGACCGCCCTGACCATCATCGAATCCCTGCAGGCCGCCCAGCCCCAGACCAGAACACTGCTGGTGTGTGGTGGCGGTGCCCACAACGCCACGCTGATGAATCGCCTGGCCGCCCTGCTACCGTCAACTCAAGTCAGCAGCACCGCCGCCTACGGAGTAGATCCCGACTGGGTCGAGGCCATGGCCTTCGCATGGCTGGCCCATTGCTGTCTCGAAGGTATCGCAGCCAACCGCCCAAGTGTCACAGGGGCACGAGGACTTAGGGTACTGGGCGCCATCTACCCAGCGTAAAATCTCCAGACAGCAAAACGCCGCTTGGCCTATCACAGCCAAGCGGCGTTTTTGCGTCCGCTGTCGATCAGATCGAGAACGAAGACCCGCAACCACAGGTGGTGGTGGCATTAGGGTTCTTGATCACAAAACGCGAACCCTCCAGACCTTCCTGGTAATCCACCTCGGCACCTGCCAGGTATTGGAAACTCATCGGGTCCACAACCAGGCTCACGCCTTCGCGCTCAACGATGGTGTCATCATCGGCCACATCTTCATCGAAGGTAAAACCGTACTGAAACCCTGAACAACCGCCGCCCGTAACGAATACGCGCAGCTTCAAGCGATCATTACCCTCTTCATCGACCAGGCTCTTCACCTTGTGCGCAGCACCGTGGGTGAATTGCAAAGCCGTGGGGGTGAAGGATTCAACGCTCATGCTGATAATCTCCCGGCGTAGCGCCGCCATATGCGTAATGCCCGGCATTATCCGCTTCTCCTAGAAAAGCGGTCAACTATTGTTACGGTATATCAATCTGCGCTGTCGCCATTAAAAACACAAAAGGCCCGATCAACGGGCCTTTTGCTTCGCGACTCAACAGCCTTAAGGCAGCATGCCCGCGTGGGACAGCCCCAACTTCTCATCCAGGCCAAACAGGATGTTCATGTTCTGCACCGCCTGCCCGGACGCGCCCTTGACCAGGTTATCGATCACCGACAACACCACGACCAGGTCACCATCTTGCGGGCGGTGCACGGCAATCCGGCACACGTTGGCACCGCGCACGCTGCGGGTTTCCGGATGGCTGCCGGCCGGCATCACATCGACGAACGGTTCGTTGGCATACCGTTTTTCGAACAGCGCCTGCAGGTCGACCGAGCGATCGACCACAGTGGCGTACAACGTGGAGTGAATGCCGCGGATCATTGGGGTCAAGTGCGGAACGAAGGTCAGGCCCACATCCTTCCCAGCCGCACGACGCAGCCCCTGGCGAATTTCCGGCAAGTGACGATGCCCCTTTACCGCATAGGCCTTCATGCTTTCCGACGTTTCAGAGTACAGCGAACCGACCGCAGCACCACGACCGGCACCGCTGACGCCCGATTTGCAGTCCGCAATCAAGCGCGAAGCGTCCGCCAGCCCCGCTTCCAGCAATGGCAGGAAGCCCAACTGTGTGGCGGTTGGATAGCAACCTGGCACCGCAATCAGGCGCGCTTGCTTGATCTGTTCACGATTCACTTCCGGCAGGCCGTACACCGCCTCTTCCAACAACTCCGGCGCGCCGTGCGGCTGGCCGTACCATTTGGCCCACTCGTCAGCGTCCTGCAGACGGAAGTCCGCCGAGAGGTCGATGACCTTGGTACCCGCAGCCAACAGTTCACCGGCCAACGCATGGGCAACCCCGTGCGGCGTGGCGAAGAACACCACATCGCAGGCGCCCAAGGTCTTGATGTCCGGCACGCTGAACGCCAGGCCGTCATAGTGGCCTCGCAGGTTCGGGTACATATCGGCCACGGCCAGCCCGGCCTCGGATCGGGAGGTGATGACCACTACCTCAGCTTGCGGATGCTGAGCCAACAGACGCAGCAATTCGACACCGGTATAACCCGTGCCGCCGACGATACCGACCTTGACCATAAACCTGCCCTCAACGAACCCACTGGAAAGCCGTCGATAATAGGGGCCGTATCGTCCTGCGACAACCGTCAACGTGACGTACGGGCGCATGAGCCACTACTATCTCGGCTACCGTGAACCTGGGAATAACTAAAAATGCTTTATCTATGGGTCAAAGCCTTCCATATCGTCAGCATCGTCTGCTGGTTTGCCGGGCTGTTCTACCTGCCACGCCTGTTCGTCTATCACGCCCAAAGCGAGGACACCGTCAGCAAAGAGCGTTTCAGCGTCATGGAGCGCAAGTTGTATCGCGGCATCATGGGGCCGGCGATGATCGCCACGCTGATTTTCGGCGGCTGGCTGATCTACCTGAACCCCAGCATCTTTCATTCGGGCGGGTGGATTCACGCCAAGCTGACCCTCGTCGTATTGCTCATTGGCTACCACCATATGTGCGGCGCGCAGGTAAAACGCTTCGCACGTGGCGAAAACACCCGCAGCCATGTCTTTTATCGCTGGTTCAATGAAGTGCCCGTTCTGATATTGCTGGCTATCGTAATTTTGGTCGTGGTCAAACCGTTCTAACTTCAATTACTCGGGGTACCTCCAATGTCGCTGCCCGCTCTGCTTGAACAACGTCTGCGCCTGCCCGTCGTGGCGGCGCCGATGTTTCTGATTTCCAACCCGCAACTGGTCCTGGCGTGCTGCCGCAATGGGGTGGTCGGGAGTTTCCCGGCGCTTAACCAACGCGAAAGCAGTGGCTTCAAGGCTTGGCTGGAGGAAATCGAAGCGGGCCTGGCGCTGCTGGACAACCCTGCGCCCTACGCCGTCAACCTGATCGTGCACAACAGCAATCCCCGCTTGGAGGCAGACCTGGCGATTTGCGTTGAGCATAAAGTGCCCATCGTCATTACCAGCCTGGGTGCCGTCAAAGAGTTGGTGGACGCGGTGCATAGCTACGGCGGCCTGGTGTTCCACGATGTCACCACCCGCCGCCATGCCGAGAAGGCTGCCGAGGCCGGTGTGGATGGCCTGATCGCCGTGGCGGCAGGTGCCGGTGGCCATGCCGGCACCTGGAGCCCATTCTCGTTGATTGCCGAGATCCGCCAGTTCTTCGACAAAACCCTGCTGTTGGCCGGCTGCCTCAACCACGGGCACGAGATTCTCGCAGCCCAACTGCTCGGTGCAGACCTGGCCTATTTCGGCACGCGCTTTATCGGCACCACCGAAAGCCATGCCCCTGATGCGTATAAAGAGATGCTGCTCACATCGCGCGCCGCCGACATCGTGCACACTCCCGCTGTCTCCGGCGTACCCGCCAGCTTTATGCGCCAGAGCCTGGAAAACGCCGGTTTCGACCTCGCCGCCCTGCAAGGCAAAGGTGAAGTCAACTTCGGCTCCAAGCTCAAGCCGTTGAGCGACGAGGCCAAGGCCTGGAAGACTGTATGGTCTGCTGGCCAAGGCGTCGGTGAGATTGATGATTTGCCCAGCGTCGATGAACTCGTTGCGCGCCTGGATGCCGAATACCGCAAGGCACGCGAACAGGCGGCACAACTGCGCTGGCCACGGTGACCCAACCGCTAGGCCTGCCGACTGAACAGGCCTGCCCTACCTCCCTGAACAAGTGACAAGGAAGCCCGCATGAGCGACAACCGTTTCAAGATTGTGTTTGATGGAGCCTTGCTCCCGGGTGTCGAAAGCACCACGGCCAAACTGAACCTGGCCGAGCTCTTCAAGAGCGAAGTCGAAGCCATCGAGAAGCTCTTTACCGGCCGCCCGGTTGCACTCAAGCGCGACCTGTCTCGCCCGGATGCGGAAACCTACCTCACCGCGCTGAAAAACGCCGGGGTCGACGCGCGTATCGAACCTGAACAACCCGTGGCCTTCAGCCTTGCCGAGACCCACGAGACGGACTCCGGTCCTTCTGGCTTCGCGCGACCGGCGGCGTCACCTTATGCTCCGCCCCGGGCGACGGTAGGTGATGATTTGCCCGAGTACGCGACCCTCAAAGTCTTCACTATCCATGGCCGCATCGGCCGCCTGCGCTACCTGGCATGGACCCTGGTGTTGACCCTGGCGATGCTGGTTGCGGGCGGCATCATCAGCACCGTCAGCTTTGCCGTGGCCACCGCGTCGCCGATTGCGGGCACCATCATCGGAGTACTACTGGGTCTCGCGCTGTTTGTGGCGCTGGTATGGGTCAGTGTGCAGATCGGCGTGCAGCGCCTGCATGACCTGGGCTGGTCGGGCTGGTTGTATCTCCTCAACCTGGTGCCGCTGGTAAACAGTGTCTTCCCGATCCTGTTGCTGGTATTGCCGGGCAATGCGGGCGCCAACCAGTACGGCGCGCCACCGCCACGTAACTCCACCGCGGTAAAAGTCCTGGCCACGCTGTGGTTGGCGTTTATTCCGGTCATGCTTGCCATCGTGGTGACCTTGGGCATGAACGGTTACCTTGACCAGCTCGAAGCCAACGTGGACAGCAGCTACGAAAGCAGCTCCATCACCTCCGATGAAGACGCCGACCAAGCCACCACCGCTGAAGAAGACGAAGCGCAGAGTGCTGACGAAGCGGGCGAACCTGTAGACTCTCCAGAACAGTGAAGAAACGCCCCCGGCCTGTAATGCCTTTGTTACAGGCGCGGCGGCGTTGCGATGGAGAAAGGCATGACCCGTTACGCTCTGATCACCGGCGCCTCCAGCGGCATCGGCCTGGCCCTGGCCGAAGCACTGGCACGTCGCGGCCGCAGCTTGATTCTGGTGGCCCGCCAGCGTGATCAGTTGGAAAGCATTGCAATCGAATTGACTCAACGCTTTGGCGTCGAGGTGCTGTTCCGGGCCTGCGACCTGGGCGAGCCGCTGCGCTTGTCCGGGTTCCTGCTGGAGCTTGAAGAAGGCGAACGTCAGATCGACCTGCTGGTGAACTGCGCCGGTATCGGCACCAGCGGGCCGTTCCTGGCCCAGGACTGGATGACCGAACAGGACCTCATGGAGGTCAACATCCTGGCCCTGACCCGCATGTGCCATGCGCTCGGCAATGCCATGGCGCTGCACGGCGGCGGGCAGATTCTCAATGTGGCATCTGTCGCGGCATTCCAACCCGGCCCCTGGATGAGTACCTACTACGCCAGCAAAGCCTATGTACTGCATTTCTCCGAAGGCCTGCGGGAAGAATTGAAGACCTGCGGCATCAAGGTCTCGGTCCTCTGCCCCGGCCCGACGCGCACCGCATTCTTCGGCACCGCACAAATGGACACCGCCAAGCTCGATCGCAGCCAACAGTTGATGAGCCCCGAAGAAGTAGCGCTCTACACCGTGCGCGCCCTGGATAAGAACAAAGCCATCATCATTCCCGGTCGTCGCAACCGCTGGATCGCCTTCAGCCCACGCTTCAGCCCACGCTGGCTGACCCGCAAGATCGCCGGCGCCATCAACAAGGCCTATTGCCCGCGCTGACTGGCTGGGTACACTCACCCTGCATACTCATAATGGAGAAACAGCTGTGGATACTCTGTTCACCAAGATCATCAACAGAGAAATACCCGCGGACATCATCTACGAAGATGACCAGGTCCTGGCGTTCAAGGACATTCATCCGGCGGCACCTGTGCATTTCCTGGTCATTCCCAAGAAGCACATCCCCACCCTGAATGACCTGACCGAAGAAGACAAAGCCTTGGCCGGCCACATTCTGTTCACTGCCCAGCGCCTGGCCGTGGAACAAGGCTGTGAGGAAGGCTTTCGGGTGGTGATGAACTGCAACCCGAAGGGCGGGCAAACCGTTTATCACATCCATATGCATGTGCTGGGTCAGCGCCAGATGAACTGGCCGCCGGGCTGATTCCCCCCCGAACAAGGGTCGCGGCCCCTGGCTGCGACCCAATGCCCTTGACGCAACGCAAACGCTTGCCCCTCTCTTGCGGTAAACTGGCCGCCGAGATTCTTCCCGGAGGTCAGCATGACTACCCAACGTCACTACTCGCCGATTGACCGTCTGTTGCTGCAAGCCGACATGGCCATGCGTACGCTGCTGCCCTTCAGCGGCCAACCGTATCGCCCTTCGCCTGCCATCGTGCAGCCCGACGCGCAGATGAGCGAGACCGAGACCCGCCACGTCGCCGGCCTGATGCGCATCAACCATACCGGCGAAGTCTGCGCCCAGGCGCTGTACCAGGGCCAGGCGCTGACCGCCAAGCTGCCGCAGGTTCGCGCCGCCATGGAACATGCCGCCGAGGAAGAAATCGACCATTTGGCCTGGTGCGAGCAACGCATTCGCCAACTGGGCAGCCACCCCAGCGTGTTGAACCCGCTGTTTTACGGTTTATCGTTCGGGATCGGCGCTGCAGCCGGCCTGATCAGCGACAAGGTCAGCCTGGGCTTTGTCGCAGCAACTGAACATCAGGTGTGCAAACACTTGGACGAGCATCTGGAACAACTGCCGGCCGAAGATGAAAAATCCCGGGCCATTCTTGAACAGATGCGTATCGATGAAGAACATCACGCAGAAAGCGCGCTGGATGCCGGTGGTTTTCGCTTTCCGGCACCGGTGCGGTTTGGCATGAGCCTATTGGCCAAGGTCATGACTAAAAGCACGTACCGAATCTGAGCCCAAAAAAGGGCGCTATCACAGCGCCCTTTCTTTTTGCCCGTCGATTGAGCGATCAACCCAGTTCGATGATTTCGTAATCATGGGTGATGGCCACCCCGGCCGCGCCCAGCATGATCGATGCCGAGCAGTACTTCTCGGCCGACAGTTCGATAGCGCGCTTCACCTGCGCCTCTTTCAGCGCCCGCCCCTTCACCACGAAATGCATATGGATCTTGGTGAATACCTTCGGATCTTCAGTGGCACGCTCGGCCTCCAGGAAAGCTTCGCAGCTCTCCACAGCCTGGCGTGACTTCTTCAGGATGCTGACCACGTCGAAATTGCTGCAACCGCCTACGCCAAGCAGGAGCATTTCCATCGGGCGAACGCCCAGGTTGCGGCCACCGGCTTCCGGCGGGCCGTCCATGACCACCACATGACCACTGCCCGACTCACCGAGGAACATGGCTTCGCCCGCCCATTGGATGCGTGCCTTCATCGCCCAGACTCCACTGTAAAAAAAGGGTCGCCAGCTTAGCACAGCGCCTGCGTGCGTCAGCGTTTCGCACAAAAGCGATCAATAGCAGGGTTTGCACGGAAAATTGGTTAATCGAGTCAGAATGTGTCTGTTAAGCTGACGCCAAATCGATGGCGTAATGCCACCCTTTATACAGCGTGTATCAATGCCGATACCGATGAATACAACAACTCCAACTATTTCGCGCAGTCTTTTCGGGATACAACCATGGTTGCCCTTACTCCCATACCCAAGATCAAGAATCTCGACAAACTGCTGATGCATTGCCAGCGCCGCCGCTACCCGGCCAAGCACAACATCATCTGCGCCGGCGAACGTTCCGAAACGCTGTTCTTCATTATCAAAGGTTCGGTCACCATCCTGATCGAAGATGAAGACGGTCGCGAAATGATCATCGCCTACCTGAACACCGGGGATTTTTTTGGGGAACTGGGGCTGTTCGAACAAGCCGGCAAAGAGCAGGAACGCAGCGCATGGGTGCGCGCCAAGGTCGAGTGCGAAGTGGCCGAGATCAGCTACGCCAAGTTCCGCGAACTGGCCCAGCACGACCCGGACATCCTTTACGTCCTCAGCGGCCAGATTGCGCAACGCCTGCGCGATACCACGCGCAAAGTCGGCGACCTGGCATTCTTCGACGTCACCGGTCGCGTTGCCCGCTGCCTGCTTGACCTGTGCAAGCAACCCGACGCCATGACGCACCCCGATGGCATGCAGATCAAGGTCACGCGCCAGGAAATCGGGCGCATTGTCGGCTGTTCACGGGAGATGGTCGGGCGCGTACTCAAGGACCTGGAAGAACGCAACCTGGTGCACGTCAAAGGCAAGACGATGGTGGTATTCGGTACCCGTTAAGCCGGCAGGAAGCTGGCCAACATCTGACGGTACAACGTGTCGAGCCGGCTGATCGCATCCGGCGCCGGGAAGGCTTCGTGCAGGGCGATATGGCTCTCGGCACGCACCCGCTGGTCGAGACCGCAGGCTTGATTGAAGCGGTTGACCGCCGCGATCAGTTCTTCACGATCGTTTTCCAGCAACAGTGCACCGTGCACCAGGCCCACCGGGCGCCCCCCGCTTTGACGCCAGCGCTGGGCAGTGCCAACCATTTTGCGACCATTGAGATTGACGTTGTAGCGACCGTCGCAAAATGCGCCGTCGATCTCGCCGACAGACGCTTTGCCACCCAACTCGATCAGCAAGTCGCAGATCGGTTGGCATAAACGCAAGTAACCGGTTTCGATACGATTCTGGTCGCCTTCACTGCGCGGCGGGGCGTAGACCAGGGCAATGTTGACCGTGGCGCTCGACTGCGGCACCGGCTCACCGCCGGTTTCACGCAGCAGCACCGGCCAACCGGCGTCGGCGGAGACTTGGCTGGCAGTTTCAAAGGCCGGCAAGCGGCTCAACCGACGTGGCATAACCAAAGCCTGGTTGCTGGGTTGCCAGAACAACAACCCATACTCCCGCTCACCTGCGCAAACAGCAGCCAGCAGGTCCTGCTCGGCGGCAAGTCCGGCTTCGACGGTCATCGCAACCGGCTGCGTCATCATCAATCCAGCGTCGAACCGCTGACCGCCACGCCCCGCTCCGGGAAGAACAGGCGCTGCAATTCAGCCCCCGGGTTCTCAGCACGCATGAACGTCTCGCCCACCAGGAACGAGTAAACGCCGCTGATCTCCATCAACTCAACATCGGCGCGGTTGACGATGCCGCTCTCGGTGATCACCAGGCGGTCACGCGGAATGCGCGGCAGCAGGTCGAGGGTGTTTTCCAGGCTGACTTCGAAGGTGTGCAAGTTGCGGTTGTTGACCCCCACCAGCGGTGTGTCGAGGGTTTTCAGGGCGCGTTCCAGCTCATCACCGTCGTGCACTTCCACCAGCACGTCGAGGCCGACGCTTTTGGCGACGGCAGCCAGCTCGGCCATCTTCACGTCATCCAGCGCGGAAACGATCAGCAGCACGCAGTCGGCGCCCAGGGCACGGGCTTCGACGATCTGGTACGGGTCGACCATGAAATCCTTGCGGATCACCGGCAACTTGCACGCGGCGCGAGCCTGCTGCAGGAACAGGTCGGAACCCTGGAAGTAGTCGATATCGGTCAACACGGACAGGCAAGTCGCCCCCCCCTTCTCATAGCTGACGGCGATTTCCGATGGCACAAAGTGTTCGCGGATCACGCCTTTGCTCGGCGAGGCTTTCTTGACCTCGGCGATCACGGCCGGTTGCTTCTGCTTGGCCTGGGCGATCAACGCATTGGCGAAGCCGCGCGGTGCATCGGCGATCTTTGCCTGGGCTTCCAACTCGGCCAGGCTCACGCGGGCACGCCGCTCGGCGACTTCTTCAGCCTTGCGGGCCAGGATCTTTTCCAGAACGGTCGGCACACTCATCCTTCATTCTCCATCTTGAATACTGCGGTGAATGCTCCCAGCTCTTCGAGCTTCTCACGAGCCAGACCGGTGTGCAGCGCATCGTGGGCCAAAGCAACACCTTCCTTAAGACTATAGGCGTGGTCGGCTGCATAAAGTGCCGCGCCAGCATTCAAAACAATCATCTCGGCGGCTTTCTGACCGTTCTCGGTCTTGCGACGGCCCAGTGCATCACGAATCAGTTCCAGCGAAGCCGCCGGGCTTTCCACCGCCAGGCCGTGCAGGCTCTGACTCTTCATGCCCAAGTCTTCCGGTTCGACCCAGTATTCGGTGACCTGGTCATTCTTCAGTTCCGCCACGAAGGTCGGCGCTGCCAGGCTGAATTCGTCCAGGCCATCCTTGGAGTGCACCACCAGCACATGCTTGCTGCCCAGGCGTTGCAGCACTTCGGCCAGTGGGCGGCACAACGCCTGGCTGAACACGCCCACCACCTGGTGTTTCACACCGGCCGGATTCGTAAGCGGGCCGAGCATGTTGAACAGGGTACGCAGGCCGAGGTCCTTGCGCGGGCCGGCGGCGTGCTTCATCGCACCATGATGGGATTGGGCAAACATGAAGCCAATGCCGACGCTGTCAATACAGCGCGCCACTTGTACCGGAGTCAGGTTCAGGTAGATGCCCGCCGCTTCCAGCAGGTCGGCACTGCCGCTCTTGCCGGAGACCGCGCGGTTACCGTGTTTGGCCACGGTGCAGCCCGCCGCCGCGACGACAAAAGAAGACGCCGTCGACACGTTGAAGATGTTCGCACCGTCACCGCCGGTGCCGACCACGTCGACCACACCGTCGAGGGTCTTGAGTTCGACCTTGTCAGCCAACTCGCGCATCACCGACACGGCGCCGACGATCTCGTCGATGCTCTCGCTCTTCATGCGCATGGCCATCATGAACGCGCCGATCTGCGCGTCGGTGCATTGACCGGTCATGATCTCGCGCATCACATCGCTCATTTCAGCGGTGCTCAGGTCCAGGTGGCCGACGATACGGCTCAGGGCAGTCTTGATATCCATGGAAAGTCCTTAGCGCGTGCCGCCGCTCTGCTTGAGAAAATTGGCGAACAGCTCGTAGCCCTGCTCGGTCAGGATCGATTCGGGGTGGAATTGCACCCCTTCGATATTCAGTGTCTTGTGGCGCAGGCCCATGATCTCGTCGACCGAGCCGTCCTCCAGTTGGGTCCAGGCGGTCAGTTCCAGACAATCCGGAAGGGTTTCGCGCTTGACCACCAACGAATGGTAGCGGGTCACGGTCACCGGCAAGTTAAGCCCATGGAACACGCCCTGATCATGATGGAATACCGGGCT
This sequence comes from Pseudomonas sp. FBCC-B1565, assembly GCF_059133265.1. Taxonomy (NCBI): domain Bacteria; kingdom Pseudomonadati; phylum Pseudomonadota; class Gammaproteobacteria; order Pseudomonadales; family Pseudomonadaceae; genus Pseudomonas; species Pseudomonas sp. FBCC-B1565. Next base: position 659,998 of record NZ_CP101438.1, on the reverse strand, counting down.
GGTCTTGCCGTGCATCACCTGCCGTGCACGCACCACGTCACCGCCAAAGGCCTGGCCGATGGACTGGTGGCCCAGGCATACGCCCAGGATCGGCAGCTTGCCGGCGAAATACTGGATCGCTTCCAGGGAAATACCCGCCTCGGTCGGCGTGCACGGGCCTGGCGAAACCACGATGCGCTCCGGGTTCAGGGCAGCGATCTCGGCCACGGTCAATTCGTCGTTGCGCACCACCTTGACCTCTGCACCCAGCTCGCCCAGGTACTGCACAACGTTGTAGGTAAAGGAGTCGTAGTTATCAATCATCAGCAACATGGGGGAAACCTCAGGAATTGGGGGTCTGTTCAGCCAGCGCAACGGCGCGGAACATCGCGCGGCGCTTGTTCAGGGTTTCTTCCCATTCGAGGGCCGGCACCGAGTCGGCGACAATCCCGCCACCGGCCTGCACGTGCAACTCCCCGTCCTTGATCACGGCCGTGCGGATCGCAATGGCCGTGTCCATGTTGCCGTTCCAGGCGAAATAACCCACGGCGCCGCCGTAGACGCCGCGCTTGACCGGCTCCAGCTCGTCGATGATTTCCATCGCGCGGATCTTCGGCGCACCCGACAAGGTGCCCGCCGGCAGAATCGCGCGCAACGCATCCATCGCCGTCAGGCCAGCCTTCAGCTCGCCGGTAACGTTGGAGACGATATGCATCACGTTGGAATAACGCTCGATCACCATCTTCTCGGTGAGCTTCACTGAGCCGATTTCCGAGACCCGCCCGGTGTCGTTACGCCCCAGGTCGATGAGCATCAGGTGCTCGGCGATTTCCTTGTCGTCGCTCAACAGGTCTTCTTCCAGCGCCAAATCGGCTTCTTCGGTCGCACCCCGTGGGCGCGTACCGGCGATCGGGCGCACGGTGATCAGGTTGTCTTCGACGCGCACCAGCACTTCCGGCGAACTGCCCACCACGTGGAAGTCACCAAAGTTGAAGAAGTACATGTACGGCGTGGGGTTGAAGCAGCGCAATGCGCGATAGAGATCGATCGGCGCGGCCTTGAAGTCGATGGACATGCGTTGCGACGGCACCACCTGCATGCAGTCACCGGCAAGGATGTATTCCTTGATGGTATCGACCGCACGTTCGTAGTCATCCTGGGTAAAGCTGGAGCGGAACACCGGGTCGGCCGCCGGCGGACGACTGAGGTCCAGGCCGCGACGCGGAGTGATCGGCTGACGCAGTTTTTCCAGCAGGGCTTCGAGGCTGGCCCGGCCTTGCTCGAACGCATCGGCCTGGGACGGGTCGGCCAGCACAATTGCGTGCATTTTTCCGGCGAGGTTGTCGAACACCACCACCGCGTCGGAGACCATCAGCAGGATGTCCGGCACCCCCAATGGATCCGGATTCGGGCATTTGCCCAGGCGTTTTTCCACATAACGCACGCAGTCGTAGCCGAAGTAACCCACCAGGCCGCCGTTGAAGCGCGGCAGGCCGGCAATGGTCGGCACGTTGTAGCGCGCCTTGAAGGCTTCGACAAACGCCAACGGGTCTTCTACATCATGGCTTTCGATCTCGACGCCATCATGGGTAATGCTCACATGATGGTCATGTACCCGCAGCACCGTGCGGCACGGCAGGCCGATGATCGAGTAACGCCCCCACTTCTCGCCGCCCTGTACCGACTCGAGCAGGTAGGAGTTAGGCTCGTCGGCCAGTTTCAGGTAGATCGATAGCGGCGTGTCGAAGTCGGCCAGGGTTTCGCAGGCCAGGGGAATGCGGTTGTAGCCGGCAGCGGCCAAACGCAGGAATTCTTCGCGGGTCATGATATGCCTCGTGGCTTGAGGGTCTAACAGTCAGGTATGCAAACGTGCCGCAGAGCGCGGCCAGGATCAGTCAGGCGCGCCAACGCCAGCGGGCCAGGGCCTTGATAACTTTCATCCAGAGTTTGCGAGTGACCACCACGATGGAATTTCCAGAAGGGGACGGATCGGTATCGGGCAACGTTATCTCAGCGCCCGCTCCCAAGCAACCGGGGATTAACAGGCGCAGGTCATCAATCACCAATGAAGGCGACTCTTCGGCGATCGGCCGACCATGGTTATAGCCGTAGCTGAGGGCCACACACTGCACGCCTGCGGCCTTCGCCGCCTGCACATCACTGCGTGAATCGCCGACAAACAACGACTGCGAAGCCGGGATATTGGCCATTTTCATCACGAAAAACAGCGCCGCCGGATCGGGCTTTTTCTGCGGAAGGGTATCGCCGCCGATGATCCAGCGGAAATACCGGCCGATTTTCATCTGGTCCAGCAGCGGCGCTACGAAGCGTTCCGGCTTGTTGGTGATCAGGGCCATTTCCACGCCCTGCTTGCTCAGCCATTTGAGGGTGTCACGTACGCCGGGGTAAACCACGGTCAGTTCGTGGCCGTCTTCATAGGCGGCATTGAACAGTTCCAGCGCATGCTCGGCCTCCACATCATCGACACCTTCGGCATCGATGTTGTTAGCCAAGGCGCGGCGCACAAGCATGTGCACGCCGTTGCCGACCCACTCACGCACCGACTCGATCCCGGCTGGCTTGCGCCCCAGCTTGAGCAGCATCTCGTCCACCGCCGCCGCCAGGTCGGGCACCGAGTCGATCAAGGTACCGTCCAGATCGAACATCACCAGCCGTGGCAGTTTGCCGGGGAACAGCCGCTCAAAGCCGCTCATGGACGCGCCAGCGCCAGTTCGGCACGCATCTTGTCGATGACTTCCTGGTAGTCCGGCGCATTGAAGATCGCGGAGCCGGCCACGAAGGTGTCGGCACCGGCCGCTGCGATTTCACGGATATTGTTGACGTTGACTCCGCCGTCGATCTCCAGGCGGATATCACGGCCGGAAGCATCGATCAGCGCGCGGGCTTCGCGCAGCTTGTTCAGGGTGCCGGGGATGAACTTCTGCCCGCCGAAGCCTGGGTTGACGCTCATCAGCAGGATCATGTCGACCTTGTCCATCACGTACTCAAGCACGCTCAGCGGCGTGGCCGGGTTGAACACCAGGCCCGCCTTGCAGCCGCCTTCGCGGATCAGTTGCAGGGTGCGGTCGACGTGCAGCGAGGCTTCCGGGTGGAAGGTGATGTAGGTCGCGCCGGCTTCCACGAAGTCGCCAATGATGCGATCTACCGGGCTGACCATCAGGTGCGCATCGATCGGCGCGGTGATGCCGTACTTGCGCAGCGCCGCACACACCATCGGGCCGATGGTCAGGTTGGGCACGTAGTGGTTGTCCATGACGTCGAAGTGCACGAAGTCGGCACCGGCGGCCAACACCTTGTCCACTTCCTCACCCAGGCGGGCGAAATCGGCGGAGAGAATCGATGGAGCAATAACGAAGGGCTGCATGACGCACCTTTTTTGAGCTAAATCACGATGGCGCGCATTGTATACCTCATGCTTTGCCGCGCGCACCGTGACCTGGCTCAACGGCTAGTAAGCCGCCCGGTAGATTTTCTCGATATCGGCGGCGCTGAGCTTGCGCGGATTGTTGCGCATCAGCCGCTCAATGCCTGCCGCCTCAACCGCCATGGCCGGGATCGCGTCCTCGGGCACGCCGAAACTGCGCAGGCCTGCCGGGATCTCGACGGCGGCACACAGTCGCGTCATCGCGTCCACGGCCTGGTCGGCCGCGTCGTTGACGCTCAAGCCGCTGACATTCACACCCATGGCCTGGGCGATATCCTGCATGCGTTCGACACAAGCCAGTTTGTTCCAGTGCATCACATAGGGCAGCAGCAGCGCATTACTCACGCCGTGGGCGATATTGAAACGCCCGCCGAGGGGGTACGCCAACGCATGCACCGCACCGACCCCGGCGTTACCGAACGCCATGCCGGCCATCAGGCTGGCGGTGGCCATGTCGTCACGGGCCTGCAGGTTGGCCGGGTTGGCGTAGGCCTTGGGCAGCGCCTTGGCAATCAGTTTGATCGCGCCGATGGCCAGCGCATCCGTGATCGGCGAGGCATTCAGTGACAGGTAGGATTCGATGGCATGCACCAGCGCATCCACGCCACTGGCGGCAGTAACGCTGCGCGGGCAGGTCAGGGTCATTTGCGGGCTGATCAGCGCCACATCCGGCAGCAGGTAGTCGCTGACGATGCCTTTTTTAAGCTGTGCGGCCTTGTCGGAGAGGATCGCCACATTGGTCACCTCCGAACCCGTGCCAGCCGTGGTCGGGATGGCGATCAACGGCGGGCCCTTGCGCGGCACCTGGTCGACGCCAAAGAGGTCCGCCAGCGCACCGTGGTAACCGGCGTAGGCGGCAACACTTTTGGCGATATCGATGGCGCTGCCACCGCCCACGCCGATCAGGCCGTCATGCCCGCCTTCGCGGTAAGCGCGCATGCAATCTTCGACGATGGCGATTTCCGGGTCGGGCAGTACGCGGTCGAAAATCTCGTAGGCACGTTCGCCCAGGTGTTCGAGGGCCAGCGCCACGGTGCCGGATTTGACCAGCGCGGCGTCGGTGACGATCAGCGGGTTGTCCACATCCAGGCGGGTGAGCTCAAAGGCCAGTTGTTCGATGGCGCCAGCGCCGGTGAGCAGTTTGTGGGCGATCTTGAATGAGGAAGTACTCATGTGCGCGGCCTCTTATTAAGAAATGGGCTGGCACAAGAGTAGCTCGGAAACTTGGGTTGCCTAGCATTCAGAGGCTGAATGGTGATTTCCAACACGACACAAAACCATGTGGGAGGGGGCTTGCCCCCGATTGCAGTGGGTCAGGTAAGAATTTATTCACTGACACGCCCTCATCGGGGGGCAAGCCCCCTCCCACACTTGAATCTCCAGCAAGCCGTTAGACTGCCGCCGTACGCAATTTCTCGCTACGCCCGCGCAGCCATTCCAGGGTCAACAACAGCAACACCGAGAAGGCAATCAACAAGGTTGCCGCCGCCGCAATCGTCGGGCTGAGGTTTTCGCGGATGCCGCTGAACATCTGGCGCGGCAAAGTCGCTTGCTCAGGGCCGGCGAGGAACAGCGTCACCACCACTTCATCGAACGACGTGGCGAAGGCAAACAGCGCGCCGGAGATCACCCCCGGCGCGATCAACGGCAAGGTCACCCGGCGGAATGCCGTGAGTGGCGAAGCCCCGAGACTGGCGGCCGCCCGCACCAGGTTGTGGTTGAACCCCTGCAACGTGGCCGACACCGTGATGATCACAAACGGTACGCCCAGCACCGCATGCACCACGATCAACGAGAAGAAGCTGTTGCCCAGGCCCAACGGTGCAAAGAACAGGTAGCTGGCCACACCGATAATCACCACCGGCACCACCATCGGTGAAATCACCAGCGCCATTACCAGCGCCTTGCCGGGGAAGTTGCCGCGGGTCAGGCCGATGGCCGCCAGGGTGCCGAACACCATCGCCAACACCGTGGCCGCCGGGGCAACGATGATGCTGTTCTTCAGCGCCCGCATCCACTCGGCGGAGGCAAAGAAGTCCTGATACCAGTGCAGTGAAAAACCCTGCAACGGATACACCAGGAAACTGCCGCTGTTGAAGGACAACGGGATGATCACCAGCACCGGCAGGATCAAGAACAACAGGATCAAGCCGCAGAGGATCCGCAAGCTGTAGAACCAGACCCGTTCAACGGGCGACATGTAAGGGCTCAGCATCGCAAGGTCTCCTCAGCTCAGGCGCAGGCGACTGGCGCCCACCAGCCGGTTGTAGATCAGGTACAGCACCACGGTGGCCAGCAGCAGCAAGCCGCCCAGCGCCGTCGCCATGCCCCAGTTGATACTGGTGTTGGTGTAGAACGCCACGAAGTAGCTGACCATCTGGTCGTTCGGGCTGCCCAGCAGGGCCGGGGTGATGTAGTAACCAATCGCCAGGATGAACACCAGTAGGCAACCGGCGCCTACACCGGCGTAGGTCTGCGGGAAGTACACGCGCCAGAAGCTGGTGAATGGGTGGCAACCCAGGGAAATAGCCGCACGCATGTAGGTGGGCGAGATGCCCTTCATCACGCTGTAGATCGGCAGGATCATGAACGGCAACAGAATATGCACCATCGAGATGTAGACCCCGGTGCGGTTGAACACCAGTTCCAAGGGTTTATCGATCAGGCCCATGCCCATCAAGGCGCTGTTGATCAGGCCGCCGGACTGCAGCAACACGATCCACGCCGCTACCCGTACCAGGATCGAGGTCCAGAACGGCAGCAGCACGAGGATCATCAGCAAGTTGCTCTTGCGCGCCGGCAGGTTGGCCAGCAGGTACGCCAAGGGATAGGCCAGCAGCAGGCAGATGGCCGTAATCACCAGGCCCATCCAGAAGGTACGGGCGAAGATGTCCAGGTAGATCGCCTGGTCCGGCGTGGCCGGGGCGACTTCGCCAAGGTCGTCGATGCGATGGTCGACGGCCGCCAGCAGGTAGAACGGCGTCAGACTGCTGGTGTTGCGCCGGATCGCCTGCCAGTACGCCGGGTCGCCCCAGCGTTCATCGAGGTTTTCCAACGCTTCTTTATAAGAGCCGGGCGCTTCACTGAACGGCAGCGCCCGCGCGGTTTTGGTCAGCAGGCTGCGGTAGCCGGCCAGTTCCATGTTCAAGCGCTTGGACAGATCGCCCAGGGTCTGGTTCTTGCGCGCCTCGCCCAGATCCTCGCTGAGGGCCTGGTACACCGGTTCACCCGGCAAGCCACGGCCGTCCCAGGCCGTCACCGCGACCACGGTACGCGGCAAGCCACCCACCACTTCCGGGTTGCCGACGCTCTTGAACAGCAACGCAATGATCGGCACCAGGAACACCAGCAGCAAGAACAGCACCAGCGGCGCAATCAAGGCCTGGGCCTTCCAGCGATTGAGCCGCTCGGCACGCGCCAGGCGCTGCTTGAGGGTGGGGCTGTTGACCTCGTTCGAGGGAACGGCGATGGCCATGGCTGACTCCGAATCTTAAAGATAAATACAGACCCCCTGTGGGAGGGGGCAAGCCCCCTCCCACATGGGTTACTTGGCCGCCCAGGCGTTGAAGCGCTGCTCCAGCTGCTCGCCGTTATCCGCCCAGAAGCTCACATCGATCTGCACCTGGTTGGCGATGTTTTCCGGGGTGGTCGGCATGTCCTTGAGGATGTCCTTGGCCAGCAACGGCACGGCTTGGGTGTTGGCCGGGCCGTAGGCGATGTTTTCCGAGTAGGTCTTCTGTTGCTGAGGCTGTACCGAGAAGGCGATGAATTTCTTCGCCGCTTCGGCACGGTCCTTGGCCAGGCCTTTTGGGATGGCCCAGGCGTCGAAGTCGTAGATGCCGCCGTTCCACACCACCTTGAGGTTGCTTTCTTTCTGTACGGCGGCGATGCGGCCGTTGTAGGCCGAGCTCATCACGACGTCACCGGAAGCGAGGTACTGCGGCGGCTGTGCGCCGGCTTCCCACCACTGGATCGACGGCTTGAGTTCATCGAGTTTCTTGAATGCACGGTCCTGGCCATCTTTGCCGGCCAACACTTTGTACACGTCTTTCGGCGCAACGCCGTCGGCCATCAAGGCGAATTCCAGGGTGTACTTGGCACCTTTACGCAGGCCGCGTTTGCCTGGGAATTTCTTGGTGTCCCAGAAATCTGCCCAACTGGTGGGGGCGGAGGTGAGTTTGTCGGCGTTGTAGGCGAGCACGGTCGACCACACGAAGAAGCCCACGCCGCAAGGCTGGATCGCGCCTTTCACGTAGTCAGCGGTGCTGCCGAACAGTTTCGGGTCCAACGGCTCGAACATGTCTTCGTCACAGCCACGGGAGAGTTCCGGCGATTCCACTTCCACCAGGTCCCAGGACACGCTCTTGGTGTCGACCATGGCTTTCACCTTGGCCATTTCACCGTTGTACTCGCCGGCGACGATCTTGCCATTGCCCGCGCTTTCCCACGGTGCGTAGAACGCCTTGACCTGGGCCGCCTTGTTCGCGCCACCGAAGGACACGACCGTCAGGTCCGGGCCTGCCATGGCCTGGGTTGCGCCGATCAAGCCAATGGCCAGCGCCGAATACTTAAGGGATCTCAACATTGTTGTTCTCTCCACGTGCAGGGTTGGTGAAGCCAGGGGGCGATCAATTCGCCTCTAGAAGTGGGTCGAGTGCGCGAACGTGCTCGACTTGCCAGCCAATCGGTACCACGTCGCCGACCGCCAGGGCTGGGTCCAGCTCGGCAATCGGTTGTTTCACAAAAAAATCGGTCTTGCCGCAGACTTCCAGGCGCACGCGCACGTGGTCGCCCAGGTAGATGAATTCCGCCACCCGCCCCGAGAAACGGTTGACGCAGCTTTCGCTGGAACCATTGAGGCTGACGCGCTCCGGGCGCACCGAGAGGGTCACCGGGCCGCCGACCTGGCCGACGTTCACCGCCAGCGCCTCGACCTTCTCGCCCCGCGCCAGCTCCACCACGCAGCGCTCGCCGGTGTGGCTGTGCAGGCGACCATTGAGGCGGTTGTTCTCACCGATGAAATTGGCGACGAAGGTGTTCTTCGGCTCTTCGTACAAGGTGCGCGGCGCGGCGATCTGTTGGATCTCGCCCTGGTGGAACACCGCCACGCGGTCGGACATGGTCAGCGCTTCGCCCTGGTCATGGGTCACGTACACCACAGTCACGCCGAGGCGCTGGTGTAGGTGCTTGATCTCCATCTGCATGTGTTCGCGCAGTTGCTTGTCGAGGGCGCCGAGGGGTTCGTCCATCAGCACCAATTGCGGTTCGAACACCAGCGCGCGGGCCAGGGCCACGCGCTGCTGCTGGCCGCCAGAGAGTTGCGCCGGGTAGCGCTGGGCGAAGGCATCGAGCTGGACCATGCTCAACACGCGTTTGACCCGCTCGCTGATGTCGGTCTTGCTCAAGCCCCGTACCGACAGCGGGAACGCCAGATTCTCGGCGACGGTCATGTGCGGGAACAACGCGTAGTTCTGGAACACCATGCCGATGTCGCGCTTGTGCGGCGGCACATTGTTGATGGAACGCCCGGCCAGCTGGATTTCCCCTGCGGTCGGCGTCTCGAAGCCGGCGAGCATCATCAGGCTGGTGGTCTTGCCCGAACCGGAAGGCCCGAGCAGGGTGAGGAACTCGCCCTTGCGAATCTCCAGGTTGAGGTCTTTGACGATCAGGTTCTCGCCGTCGTAGCTCTTCTGCACGCCACGAAAGCTGACCAGCACATCATTTGAATCCACCTCGCTCATACCCGCACCTTTTTGTTTTGGACTGCTGTGGAACAAGCGTAGTCCAGGCGCGAGACCCCGGAAATCGGGGGCCAGGAGAGAATTGCATCAGCCGGATGGAAGGTTGGGGGTAGGGATTGCCCTACAGGGATGGCGCGCACGGAACGGTGCCGCGCCAAGGGGTGAGCGGCAAGCGGCAAGAATGGGCTCCGCGGGTTTTTCGCGGTGTCGTTATCAGGTATGTGGTTAGAGCAGCTTGTGTTCCATGGCGTACTTCACCAACTCGGCCAGCGAGGTGATATTGAGCTTTTGCATCAAGCGCGCCTTGTGGGTGCTGATGGTCTTGCTGCTCAGCGCCAGCTGCTGGGCGATGTCGTTGACGTTGGCGCCCTGGGCCAAGCGCTCGAACACCGAGAACTCACGCTCCGAGAGCAATGAATGCAGCGGTCGCGTATCGGTCAGGCCGACCTCGAAGACCATGCGGTCGGCCAGGTCCGGATCGATATAGCGCCCGCCAGCCGCCACCTTGCGGATCGCCGTAAGCAACAGCGCCGGGTCACTGTCCTTGGTGGCGTACCCGGCGGCGCCAACCTTCAAGGCGCGGGCGGCCATTTGCGCTTCGTCGTGCATCGACAACACCAGGATGGCCGGCGGATTGTTCAGCGCACGGATGCGCGCAATCGCTTCCAGGCCATTGACGCCGGGCATCGAGATGTCCAGCAACACCACCTCGCAAGGCACGTGACGCAAGGTCTCCAGCAACTGCTCGCCATTGCCGGCCTCACCCACCACCAGCAGGTCCTTGGCCAGGCCGATCAACTGCTTGATGCCTTCACGAACAATGGTGTGGTCTTCGGCTACCAGTACACGGATCACAGGGCTTTCCTCTGGGTGTTATGCATCCAACGGCACCGTGACGCTCAGGGTGGTGCCCTCCCCCAACTCGCTGTCCAGGCTTAATTGCCCGCCCATGATCAGCACCCGCTCGCGCATGCCTACCAGGCCGAACGATACCGGACGGCCCTGGGCCTGGACGAAACCGACGCCGTCATCACTGATGGTCAGCCGCAGATGCGTGCCTTCCACTGCCAAGGTCAGTTCGACAGTATGCGCCTGGGCATGGCGCATCACATTGGTCAACGCCTCCTGCAGGATGCGGAACAGGCCGATGGCCTTGGCATCGCTCAGGGTCGGCAGATTATCCGGCACCTGGACCAGGCAGGGGATTTGCGTGCGCGCTTCAAAACGTCGCGCCTGCCATTCGATGGCCGAGGCAATGCCGGCATCCAGGATCGGCGGGCGCAGCGCCGTCGCCACATCGCGTACCAATTGGAATAACTGGGCGATCAGGCGCTTCATGCTGTTCAAGCGCTCGTGCAAACCGGGGTCGAGTTGCGCATAGGCCAGTTCGCACATCGAGGTTTCGAGCTTGAGCACCGTGAGCATCTGCCCGAGTTCGTCGTGCACTTCACGGGCGATACGGGCCTTTTCTTCTTCGCGCACGGTTTCCAGGTGGGCGGAGAGTTCGCGCAGTTGCGCTTCACTTTGCAGCAACGCGGCCAACGTCCGGCGCAGTTCGGTGACGTCGTTGAGGTAGACCACCAGGTATTCGGCTTCGGCAAACCGCAGAAAACTCAAGGACACGTTGGTCGGCAGGATGCTGCCATCGGCACGCCGGCAATCGGTGGCAAAGTTCTGCGGGCCGTCTTCGCTGGCCCGCGCGCGTTTCCACAGGTTGAGCCAGCGGTCCATGTCCAGGCTTGGATCAAGGTCAGCCAAGGGCCGCTCGATCAGTGCACCGGGGCCGTAGCCCAGCATGCTTTCAGCGGCGCGATTGGCGTAGCGCACATGACTGTCCCAGTTGACCCACAAGATGCCCACGGTGCTCTGATCAATGGAAAACTGCGTCAGCCGCAAGGCTTCGGCCCCGGCGGCGCGGGCGGCGCTTTCTTCGCGGGCGGCCAGTAGGCCATGTTCGAGCACCCGTTGCTGGCGGCGCTGCCAGAACACGACAGCCAGGCTGGCAAGCAAAAACAGGCCCAGCAACAGGCTGAGGTTTTGCCACAGGCCCGGGGTTTCCGTCAGGCGTGGGTACTTGGGTTGCAGCCAGCGGCTATGCAATTGGTCCAGGTCGCGGGCGGGGATGGCGCGCAGGGCGCTTTCCATGATGCCGGCCAGTTCCGGCCATTCCCGGCGCGTGGCCACCCGCAGCAACTGTGGCAGGCCAATATCCCCCACTACCGCCAGCCCGGCGAACTCCGCCTCGCCGGACAAGCGACTCAATTGCGCCTCGTCCACCACTGCGTAGCGTGCCTGCTGGCTCACCAATAGCTGCAGGGCCTGGCGCTCCATCGGCACACCTTGCAGGTTGAGGCCGGGGTAGGTGCTGCGCAGGTAGTCCGCCACGGCGCTCGGCGTGCGCACGGCAACGCGGGATTGCTCATCGAGTTTCTCCAACTCCACCGCACCACCGCCCTCGCGGATACCGACAATGTGCTGCGGCACACGCATATAAGGGTCGGTGAACAACCACAGGCGTAAACCGGCCGGGGTTTGTTGCAGGCCGGGGGCGATGTCCACTTCGCCCTCGCGCACGGCGGTTTCCAGTTGCTCCTGGTTGGGGAAGTTGCGCCAGGTCAGCTCGATGTTCAGTGTCTTGGCCAACCACTGCATCAACTCCACGTTCGCCCCGGACAGCCGTTGCAAACGCCGGTCGTATTGCGCGTAGGGCGCCTGCAACACCAGGCCCACCCGCAGCTCCGGGTGCTGGGCCAGCCACTCGCGTTGCTGCGCATTGAGCTGCGCCTGGGGCGTGGCGGGCACAGTGGCGGCATTGGCCATCAAGGCAAGGCACCAACAGCCGATAACCAGCAGACAGCGAAAACCCATGATTGACGTCTCACATCACTGACAAATACTGACCAACCCATTAGGCTGCCGGAATCACTTCTGGCCGGGAATTTACGATGCCCTTTGTTCACCGTTCGGCACTGCCAGCATTGTGCCTGTCGTTACTTATTACCAGTGCCTTTTCCGTACAGGCCGCTGACGCCCCCGCACCTGCCGCCGAAAAACCGGTCGAACGCCAGCCTTTGCTCGAGCGTAGCCAGGAGGAGGCCAGCGCCCTGGAGCGCAAAATACCGCAACAGGAACAGCAACAATTGCAGGCCGGCAGCGATTCATTCCTCGCCCTGTGGAAACCGGCCAACAGCGCCGAGCCCGAGGGTGTGGTGATTATCGTACCGGGCGCCGGCGAAAGTGCTGACTGGCCGCAAGCAATCAGCCCGTTGCGGCACAAATTGCCGGATGCCGATTGGGGCACCCTCAGCCTGTCGCTGCCGGATGTGAGCGTGGACACCCTGCCACCGCGCGTGATGGAAGCGCCCAAGGCTACTGTCGACACCAGCAGCAAAGAGGCAAGTACCGCCGACAAACCTATCGAACAAGCCGCCAGCGCCGAAGCCGAAGGCACCGACCCGGCCGTGGTACCTGGGGCCGATGAACAGGACAAGACCGACGCTTCGCGCATCTTCGCGCGCATCGACGCGGCCGTGGCCTTCGCCCAGACCCAGAGCGCACGCAGCGTGGTGCTGCTCGGCCATGGCACCGGCGCCTGGTGGGCTGCTCGCTATTTGAGCGAGAAACAACCGTCCCAGGTGCAGAAGTTCGTCATGGTTGCGGCGCAGACGCCCACCGGGCGCCATCCGGATGTGCAACAACTGGCCCCCGGCCTGAAGTTGCCGACCGCCGATGTCTTCTATCAAGACAGCGCTCAATCACGCAAAAACGCCGTGGCCCGCGCCCAGGCGGCCAAGCGCTTGAAGAATGACGGTTACAAGCAGGTGTCGTTGAAAGCCTTGCCCGGCAACAGTGATGCCGGGCAGGAGCAGTTGTATCGCAGGGTTCGCGGCTGGTTGAGCCCGCAGGCCAGCGTCGACTGAAACCTAGCGGAAATCTCGGCGCTCGCGAATCAACGTATAGGCGTTGTGCAATTCACGGGTACGCTCGGTCGCCTCACGCACCTGCGCGGGGCTGGCACCCGTGCCAGCAATCTTGTCCGGGTGATGGCGACTGAGCAGCCTGCGATAAGCCTGCTTGATTCCCGATGGCTCGGTGGTGGCCGTCACTCCCAGCAAGCGCAACGCCTCCTGATAAGTGACGCCGCGACTGACCAATGGCCGGTGCTCAGGCTTGAAGTCAGCGGCCAATGCCTGGAGCTGTTGTGGCGTCCAGCCCAGCCATTTGCCCCACAGGTCGATCAGGTCGCGCTCGGCGTCATCCGCCTTGCCATCGGCCCACGCCATACGCCAGCACGCGCGCAAGACACCTTCGGCGGCATGGGGCTGCGCCTTGAGCACACGCAAGTAGCTGCGCACCCGGTCAGCGCCGGACTTGCCGCGATTGAACGCCGCAATCGCACGGCGCTGGGCCGACTCGGTCATGTCCAGCGCACGCATCTCCTGGCGCGCCTGTTGGATATGCCCATCCACCACGCGCCCATTGCTCTTGGCCAGGCGCCCCAGCAACACAAACAACAACTCGTCATTGCGCAACGCCGGGCGCCCGCCCAGGCGCTCGCGCAATTGTGCCCAACTGTGCAGTTGCAGGCGGCGGTCCAGCGCCTGCCCCAGCAGTGCGCCCAACATGGCCCCCGGAATACTGGCAATGGCAAAGCCAGCTCCCGCGCCGATCAGCGTCCCTGGCCACAGCATGCTACTGCCCCGCTGTCAGCAGGGTTTCGACCTGCGCCAGGCGCTCCAGCGTGCCGACATCAATCCAGCGTCCCGCCATGTGTTCCCCCGTTACCAGACCTTTGGCCATGGCGGTCCGCAACAGCGGCGCCAGCTTGAAGGCACCCGCGCTGCACCCCTCGAACAGCTTGGGGTCGAGCACGGAAATGCCACTGAAGGTCAGGTTATCGGCACCGGCCGCCGCATCATGAAGCAAACCCTGATCCAGGTAGAAATCGCCACCCGAGGGGTGATGCGCCGGGTTATCGACCATCACCAGATGGGCCAGGCCCTTGAGCGGTTGCTTGAGCCGGGTGAAGTCGTAATCGGTCCAGATGTCGCCATTGACCACCAGGAAAGGTTCGTCCCCCAGCAATGGCAGCGCCTGGAAAATCCCACCGCCGGTTTCCAACGGTTCGCCTTCGGCGGAGTAACGGATGCGCACGCCAAACTGCGCACCATCCCCCAGGTAACTCTCGATCTGTTGGCCGAGCCAGGCATGGTTGATCACGATATCCGTGAAGCCGGCCTTGGCCAGCGCCTCCAGGTGATACTCGATCAGGCGTTTGCCGCCGGCCTGCACCAGCGGCTTGGGCGTATGCAAGGTGAGCGGACGCATCCGCTCGCCTTTGCCGGCCGCCAGGATCATCGCCCTCATACGCTTGCCTCGGCGGGCTGGCGCAGGCTGGCGAGCAATTCACCCAGTTCGCTCAGCTCCGGGCGGTCGGCCAGCACCGCTTCTATATAGGCAAAGAAGCGCGGCACATCGGCCAGGTAACGTGGCTTGCCGTCGCGATGGCAGATGCGCGCGAAGATGCCGATAACCTTAAGGTGGCGCTGCACACCCATCAGGTCGCTGGCGCGCAGGAAGTCTTCGAAGTCCGCCTGCACCGGGATGCCCAGTTTCGCGGCACGCTCCCAATAGCCGCGCTGCCAGTCCCGCACGCGGGCCTTGGGCCAACTGAGGAACGCGTCCTTGAACAGGCAGGTGATGTCATAGGTGACCGGCCCGTAGACCGCATCCTGGAAATCCAGCACGCCGGGGTTCGGCTCGCTGATCATCAGGTTGCGCGGCATGTAGTCGCGGTGCACCAGCACTTTCGGCTGCGCCAGGGCGCTGTCGATCAGGTGGTCACTGACGCGCTGCCAAAGCGCCTGTTGCTGTGTATCCAACTCGATACCCAGATGCCGGCGTACGTACCACTCGGGAAACAATTCCAGCTCGCGGCGCAGCAGGGCGACGTCATAACTGGGCAGCGGCGCATCCATCGGCAACTGCTGGAAAGCCAGCAAGGCGTCGATGGCATCGGCAAACAAGTGATCGGCATTTTTGTCGTCAATCACGTCCAGGTAGGTTTTTTGGCCCAGGTCATTGAGCAAAAGAAAGCCTCGCGGCAAATCTTCTGCATAAATTTTTGGAACATTTATGCCCGACTTCGCCAGCAAATGAGCGATATCGACGAAAGGTTTGCAGTTTTCCTGGGGGGGTGGAGCGTCCATTACGACAAAGGTCCGGCCCCCCCCTTCCCAGCGGAAGTAGCGCCTGAAACTCGCGTCGCTGCTGGCCGCGGTCAATGTGGCCGGGGGGACGGCGCCCCAGCCTTGAGTGTTGAAAAGGATCGGCAACTGCTCATCCAGCCAGGCTTCCAGCTGTTGTAAACGTAGATCTTGCTCGGGCATTACAAGGGTCTCCGACGGCGCTAGCCGTCAAGCGGGGCATGCTTTATTATCACGCATCTTTTTCAGACCATCGAGAGGCGTGCGGCCCAAACCGCGGGCAGATGGCACGCAGGAAGCCCGGACTAATAAGATGGCATTGAAATCCCCCGCGTTTCGTAGAAAATTTCCGTTGCTGGTAACCGGCAGTCTGCTGGCCCTGCAACCCTTCGCCACCTCATTCGTGGTCGCCGCGGAACAGTATGACTGCTCAGTCTCTGCTTCGGGTGCCTGGGATTGCGCGCCAAAAACCGCCGCAGCCCCACTACCACCACGCCCGGTGCATGACGGTGCAGCCGTCAGCTCCGCCAACAGCACGGCGCAGGCCGATGCTGGCGGCAACGCCGAGGCCGAGCCCAAGACCGCTCTGGTCACCGAAGCCAAGGGCCGTGGCCTGCGTTCGCGCAGCGCCGACTACAGCCACCTGGACTGGGTGCCACGCGACAAGCTGACCGCAGCACAGTTGGCTGAAACCGGCCCTTACTGCGGCGGTGCGTACATCGAGCCGACTCGCCCTGGCATGAACGACAAGACGAACAAGAGCGATGCGCCCACCTTCATCGGTGCCAAGGCCTCTCGTTACGAGCAGGAACAACAGGTGGCAACCCTGGCCGGTGACGTCGTCATGCGCCAGGGCAGCATGCAGCTGGAATCCGAGGAAGCCAGCCTGTACCAGGCCGAGAACCGTGGCGAGCTGAACGGCAAGGTCCGTCTGCGCGACAACGGTGCACTGATCGTGGGCGACCATGCCGAAGTGCAACTCGACACCGGCGCGGCGCAGATCGATAACGCCGAATACGTGCTGCACAAGTCGCGTATCCGCGGCAGCGCGCTGTACGCCAAGCGTGCCGAGAACGCGATCATCCGTCTCAAGGACGGCACATACACCACCTGTGAGCCGGACAGCAACGCCTGGCAGCTCAAGGGCAACAACATCACGTTGAACCCGGCCACCGGTTTCGGTACGGCCACCAACGCGACGTTGCGGATCAAGAACATTCCGATCCTGTACACCCCCTACATCTATTTCCCGATCGACGACCGTCGTCAATCCGGCTTCCTGCCGCCGAGCTTCAGCACCGGCAGCGAAACCGGCTTCACCCTGGTCACGCCGTACTACTTCAACCTGGCGCCCAACTACGACGCCACGTTGTACCCGCAATACATGACCAAGCGCGGCTTGTTGATGGAAGGCGAATTCCGCTACCTCACCAAATCCAGCGAAGGCCAGTTCGGCGGCGCGTACCTGAACGATGACAACAACGAGCGCAGCAAGCAGACCGATTACGAAAAAACCCGCTACATGCTCAACTGGCAGCACAAGGGCGGGCTGGATTCGCGCGTACTGACCCAGGTCGACTACACACGGATCAGCGATCCTTACTACTTCCAGGATCTGAAATCGTTCCAGGAAGGCGTTGAAAGCCGGGATGCTCTCAACCAGCAGGGTTCCGTGACCTACCGGGGCGACTCTTACCAGGCGCGCCTGAACGTCCAGGCCTACCAGCTGGCGACGATCTCCCAGATCACGCCGTATGACCGGTTGCCGCAAATCACCTTCAATGGTGCCTTGCCGTACCATCCGGGCGGGCTGAACTTCACCTATGAGACTGAAGCTGTTCGCTTTGAACGCAGCCTTGAAAAAGGCACGTTTACCGATCAGAACGGGCTTGTGTCGCCTCGCCTGGACACCTATGTCACCGGCCTGACCCGCGCCAACGGCACACGCTTGAACGTTGCGCCAGCCGTCGAATACCCGATGAACTGGACCTACGGTTTTGTCACGCCGAAGCTCAAGTACGTCTACACCAAGTACGATCTTGACCTCGACAGCATCGGCAAGAACCAGGTCATCGCCCAGCAAGCGGCGGCCACTGCGGCCAACCCGTACGCCGGTGGCAACTTCAAGAGCTCGCAAGACCGCGCGGTACCAATCGCCAGCGTCGACAGCGGCCTGTATTTCGACCGCAACACCAACTGGTTCGGCAAAGACTATCGCCAGACCCTTGAGCCGCGTGCGTTCTACCTGTACGTACCGAACAAGGACCAGGCTGACATCCCGGTCTTCGACACCAGCGAGTACTCGTTCAGCTACGCCTCGCTGTTCCGTGACAACCGCTTCAGCGGCTCCGACCGGATCGGCGACGAGAACAAACTGTCCCTGGGCTTGACCAGCCGCTGGATCGAAGACAATGGCTTCGAGCGTCAACGCGTGTCCGTGGGCCAGGCGGTTTACTTCAAGGATCGTGAAGTGCAACTGCCAGGTATCCTGGCCGCCGACCGTGCCGACGCACGTTCCGATGTTTCGCCAATCGCCCTGGACTACGAGTTCCGCTTCAACCGTGACTGGCGCGCCACTGCCGACTACAACTGGGACACCGAGGAGCACAGCCCTCGTTCCGGTAGCGCAATGCTGCACTACCAGCCGGAAGACAACCCGAACAAGATCATCAACGTCGGTTATCGCTATCGCAACGACCAGGTCGTCTACAACCAGCTGACCGGCAAATGGCAGTTCGGTGGTGACTACGGGCAGCCAGGTGATCCGAACTTCGTGAAGGATTACTACAAGATCCAGCAACACGACTTCTCGATGATGTGGCCGATCATTCCACAATGGAACCTGATCACCCGCTGGCAGTATGACTACGCCCGCAACCGTACCCTGGAAGCCTTCGGTGGTTTCGAGTACGACAACTGCTGCTGGAAACTGCGCGTCATCAACCGTTACTGGGTTTCCAACGACGAATACAGCCAGATCGCCCCGCTTAACGAAAAGGGTGACCACGGGCTCTTCTTCCAGATCGTCCTCAAAGGACTCGGCGGCCTGACCGGCGCCAAGGTAGAGAGCTTCCTCGACAAAGGCATTGAAGGTTATCGTGAACGTGAAGACCAAGCTTTCTGATTGTCTGCGCCCGCTAGTGCTGGGCGCGCTGTTCCTGGGTACCGCTTCGGCGCACGCTGCAGTTCAGCAACTGGATAAGGTCGTGGCCATCGTCGATAACGATGTGATCATGCAGAGCCAACTGGACCAGCGCGTCAAGGAAGTCCAGCAAACCATCGCCAAGCGTGGCGGTGGCGTGCCACCGACGAGTGTCCTGGACCAGCAGGTGCTGGAACGCCTGATCGTCGAGAACCTGCAACTGCAGATCGGTGATCGTTCCGGCATCCGTATTTCGGACGAAGAACTGAACCAGGCCGTTGGCACCATTGCCCAGCGCAACAACATGAGTATCGATCAATTCCGCGCGGCCCTGGCCCACGATGGTCTTTCGTATGAAGACGCCCGTGACCAGATCCGCCGCGAAATGATCATCAGCCGTGTGCGTCAGCGCCGTGTTGCCGAGCGGGTCCAGGTGTCCGAACAGGAAGTGAAGAACTTCCTGGCCTCGGACCTTGGCAAGATGCAGCTCTCCGAAGAACTGCACCTGGCCAACATTCTGATCCCGACTCCGGACAGCGCCAACTCCGAGCAGCTCAATGCCGCCGCCGCCAAGACCCAGGCTATCTATGATCGCTTGAAGGCGGGTGCCGATTTTGCCCAAATGGCGATCGCCCAATCTGGCAGCGACAACGCACTGGAAGGTGGCGACATGGGCTGGCGTAAAGCCGCTCAACTGCCTCCTCCGTTCGACCGTGAACTGAGTGCAATGGAAGTGGGTGGCATCACCCAACCTGCGCGCACACCGGGTGGTTTCATCATCCTGAAGCTCCTGGAAAAACGCGGCGGCGAAACTTCACTCAAGGATGAGGTGCACGTTCGTCACATCCTGGTCAAACCAAGCGAAATCCGCACCGAAGCGCAAACCAAGGAATTGGCCCAGAAGATCTACGACCGCATCGAAAGCGGTGAAGACTTCGCCACCCTGGCCAAGAGTTTCTCGGAAGACCCGGGTTCCGCCCTCAACGGTGGCGACCTGAACTGGATCGACCCGAAAGCCCTGGTGCCAGAGTTCCAGGACGTCATGGCCAAGACCCCGCAAGGCGTGCTGTCCAAACCGTTCAAGACTCAATATGGCTGGCATGTGCTGGAAGTCCTTGGCCGTCGCGCCACCGACAACACCACTCAAGCCCGCGAGCAACAAGCGCTGAACGTACTGCGTAACCGCAAATACGACGAAGAGCTGCAAACCTGGCTGCGTCAGATCCGCGACGAAGCCTACGTGGAAAACAAGCTGCCAGGCGCCAGTCAAACAGGCACCGACCAGGCAGCGCAGTGAAACCCCAGCGTTTTGCGGTGACACCCGGCGAGCCGGCCGGCATTGGTCCTGACCTGTGCTTGCTGCTCGCCTCGCAACCCCAGCCACATCCCCTGATCGCCATTACCAGCCGTGACCTGCTCCTTGAGCGGGCCGCGCAGCTGGGTGTGGCTGTCACTTTGCTGGACGTGGCGCCGGGCAACTGGCCCGATCTGCCCGCCCCTGCCGGCAGCCTGTATGTGTGGGACACCCCACTGCAAGCCAAGGTGATTGCCGGGCAACTGGACAAGGCCAACGCAGCGTTCGTGCTCGAAACCCTGACCCGCGCCGGGCAAGGCTGCATCGACGGCGACTTCGCTGGCATGATCACCGCCCCGGTGCACAAGGGTGTGATCAACGAATCCGGCATCGCTTTTTCCGGCCATACCGAATTCCTTGCCGAACTGACCCACACCGAGCAGGTAGTGATGATGTTGGCCACGCACGGCCTGCGGGTCGCCCTGGTGACCACGCACCTGCCGCTGCGCGACATTGCCGATGCCATCACCGTCGAGCGACTGGAGCGCGTGACGCGCATCCTGCACGCCGACCTGCAACAGAAATTCGGCATTGCCCAGCCGCGCATCCTGGTCTGTGGGCTCAACCCCCACGCCGGTGAAGGCGGCCACTTGGGCCACGAAGAAATCGACATCATCGAACCCACCCTGGAGCGTCTGCGCCAAGAAGGCATGGACCTGCGCGGCCCACTGCCTGCGGACACTCTGTTTACCCCCAAATATCTGGAGCACTGCGATGCAGTGCTGGCGATGTACCACGACCAGGGGCTGCCGGTGCTTAAATACAAAGGCTTCGGCGCCGCCGTCAACGTGACACTGGGCCTGCCGATCATCCGCACCTCCGTCGACCATGGCACCGCCCTGGACCTGGCGGGCAGCGGCAAGATCGATACCGGCAGCCTGCACGTGGCCCTGGAAACCGCCTATCAGATGGCCGAGACCCGTATATGACTGAGCATTACCAACACCGGGCGCGCAAGCGCTTCGGGCAAAACTTCCTGCACGACGCTGGCGTGATCGATCGCATCCTGCGCTCCATCCATGCCAAGCCCGAAGACCGTCTGCTGGAAATCGGCCCGGGCCAGGGCGCGCTGACCCAAGGCCTGCTGGCCAGCGGTGGCCAACTGGACGTGGTGGAACTGGACAAGGACCTGATCCCGATCCTCAACCAGCAGTTCGCCGGCAAGCCCAACTTCAACCTGCATCAGGGCGATGCGCTGAAGTTCGACTTCAACACCCTCAACGCCGCACCCAACAGCCTGCGCGTGGTGGGTAACCTGCCGTACAACATCTCCACGCCGCTGATTTTCCACCTGCTGAACAACGCCGGGATCATCCGCGACATGCACTTCATGCTGCAAAAGGAAGTGGTCGAGCGCCTGGCGGCAGGCCCTGGTGGTGGTGATTGGGGCCGCCTGTCGATCATGGTTCAGTACCACTGCCGTGTCGAACACCTGTTCAACGTCGGTCCGGGTGCGTTCAACCCACCGCCGAAGGTCGATTCGGCGATTGTGCGCCTGGTGCCCCACGCGGTACTGCCGCACCCGGCCAAGGACCATCGCCTGCTGGAACGCGTCGTACGCGAAGCGTTCAACCAGCGCCGCAAGACCCTGCGCAACACGCTCAAAGCCTTGCTGAGTAATGCCGAGATCGAAGCTGCCGGCGTCGATGGCAGCCTGCGTCCCGAGCAACTGGACCTGGCCGCGTTCGTGCGCCTGGCCGACCAGTTGGCTATCCAGCCTGCGCCCGCAGCGGAATAGAGCCTCCCTGGGATAGGCCAGACAGCATGTCTGGCCTAGTGCCCACCTCTTGGCCTAGACTGACCCGCATCTGCTGTCCTCCGCTTTTAAGGCCTCTTGCATGTCCGATCCTCGCTACCAGATCGACGTCAGCGTCGTCACCCGCTTCCTGGCGGACCAATCGCAACCTGAACAGAACCGCTTCGCCTTTGCCTACACCATCACGGTGAAAAACAACGGGCTGGTACCGG
Organism: Pseudomonas sp. FBCC-B1565; assembly: GCF_059133265.1. Lineage (NCBI taxonomy): Bacteria > Pseudomonadati > Pseudomonadota > Gammaproteobacteria > Pseudomonadales > Pseudomonadaceae > Pseudomonas > Pseudomonas sp. FBCC-B1565. The sequence goes on along the minus strand of NZ_CP101438.1, from coordinate 638,163 downwards.
CCAAGTTGCTGTCACGCCACTGGGTGATCACCGACGGTGACGGCCAGGTCGAAGAAGTGCGCGGCGCAGGCGTGGTCGGCCAGCAGCCGCTGATCGACAGCGGCGCCAGCCACACCTACAGCAGCGGCACGGTGATGACCTCCAAGGTCGGCACCATGCAAGGCTCGTATCAAATGAAGGCCACCGACGGCCAACTGTTCGACGCCATCATCGCGCCGTTCCGTCTTGCCGTGCCGGGAGCCCTGCACTGATGACGACGTATGCGGTCGGTGACCTGCAAGGTTGCCTGGAGCCGCTCAAGTGCCTGCTTGAGCGCGTAGCCTTCGATCCGGCAAGTGACTGCCTGTGGTTGGTCGGCGACCTGGTCAACCGCGGCCCGCAGTCCCTGGAGACGCTGCGCTACTTATATAGCCTGCGCGATTCCCTCGTGTGCGTACTGGGCAACCATGACCTGCACCTGCTGGCGGCGTGCAACAACATCGAGCGCCTGAAAAAGGGCGATACCCTGCGGGAAATCCTCGAAGCACCCGATCGTGCCGAATTGCTCGACTGGCTGCGCCGCCAGAAAATCATGCATTACGACGAAGGCCGTAACGTGGCCCTGGTCCATGCGGGCATCCCGCCCCAATGGTCATTGAAAAAAGCCCTCAAGTGCGCCGCCGAAGTCGAGAGCGCCCTGGCCGATGACAACCTGTACACCGCCTACCTCGACGGCATGTACGGCAACGAGCCGGTCAAGTGGGACAACGACCTGACCGGCGTCACACGCCTGCGGGTCATCACCAACTACTTCACGCGCATGCGCTTCTGCACCGTCGAGGGCAAGCTGGACCTCAAGAGCAAGGAAGGCGCCGACACCGCGCTTCCCGGCTATAAGCCTTGGTTCGCCCACAAAGAACGCAAGACCCGTGACACCAAGATCATTTTCGGTCACTGGGCTGCACTTGAAGGCAAGTGCGATGAGCCTGGCGTATTCGCCCTCGACACCGGTTGCGTGTGGGGCGGCGCCATGACCCTGATGAACATCGACACCGGCGAGCGTTATAGCTGCCAGTGCGAATCCCCCCTGCCCGTTACACTGCCGGCTGCCGCCAGGCCCTAGGAGCCATCCATGAGCGAATTCAAACGTATCCCTCCCGAACAAGCCCAGGCCCTGCGCGAGCAAGGTGCCGTGGTGGTCGATATCCGCGACCAGCCGACCTACAACGCCGCACACATCACCGGTGCCAAACACCTGGACAACGTCAACATCGCCGACTTCATCCGCGCCGCCGACCTTGACGCACCGGTAATCGTGGCCTGCTACCACGGCAACTCCAGCCAGAGCGCGGCGGCCTACCTGATCAGCCAGGGCTTCTCCGACGTCTACAGCCTGGACGGCGGCTTTGAGCTATGGCGTACGACCTATCCTGCAGAAATTTCCTCAGGCGATTCGCAATAATTTTTTTCACACCCCGCTACCCCGCGTGACGCTTGGGCTTGCGCCGTTTCTGACGAACGGCGCAGCCAAACTAATTGCGCATCGCGCCTTGACCTCTGCGATTCCGAACTATCCTTAAGCGCAGGCCATCCGAATCAGGGGAGAGCCGGTACACCGGCGTGCGGGTCATCGGTAGCGTTTCAGGGTGTTCTGGGGGGAAAACAGCCATTGGCGTTCGTCAATGTCTGCCAGCATCGACTGATTGATCCGGCGTCGGCTCCACGTATCGAGCGAGGTGACGACGTCATGAGTATTTTCAGCCACTTCCAACAACGCTTCGCGTCCACACAGCAGGAAGAACTCACGCTGCAAGAGTATCTTGAACTGTGCAAACAGGACCGCAGCACCTACGCGTCTGCCGCCGAACGTCTGCTACTGGCGATTGGCGAGCCGCAGTTGATCGACACCTCGAATAATTCGCGGCTGTCGCGAATATTCTCCAACAAGGTGATCCGTCGCTACCCGGCCTTTGAAGACTTCCATGGCATGGAAGAATGCATCGACCAGATCGTCTCCTACTTCCGCCATGCCGCCCAAGGCCTGGAAGAGAAGAAACAGATCCTCTACCTGCTCGGCCCCGTCGGTGGCGGTAAATCGTCCCTGGCCGAAAAGCTCAAACAACTGATCGAGAAGGTGCCCTTCTACGCCATCAAGGGTTCCCCGGTGTTCGAGTCGCCCCTGGGCCTGTTCAACGCCACGGAAGATGGCGCGATCCTCGAAGAGGACTTCGGCATCCCGCGCCGCTACCTCAACACCATCATGTCGCCCTGGGCCACCAAGCGCCTGGCGGAGTTCGGCGGTGACATCAGCCAGTTCCGCGTGGTCAAGCTCTACCCCTCCATCCTCAACCAGATCGGCGTGGCCAAGACCGAACCGGGCGATGAGAACAACCAGGACATCTCGGCGCTGGTGGGCAAGGTCGATATCCGCAAGCTCGAGGAATACCCGCAGAACGACGCCGACGCCTACAGCTACTCGGGCGCACTATGCCGGGCCAACCAGGGCCTGATGGAGTTCGTGGAGATGTTCAAGGCACCCATCAAGGTGCTGCACCCACTGCTGACCGCCACCCAGGAAGGCAACTACAACAGTACCGAAGGCCTCGGTGCGATTCCGTTTACCGGGATCCTGCTGGCCCACTCCAACGAATCGGAGTGGCACACCTTCCGCAACAACAAGAACAACGAAGCCTTCATCGACCGGATCTATATCGTCAAGGTGCCGTACTGCCTGCGGGTCAGCGATGAAATCAAGATCTACGACAAGCTGCTGTTCAACAGCTCCCTGGCCAAGGCGCATTGCGCACCTGACACCCTGAAGATGCTTGCCCAGTTCACCGTGCTGTCGCGCCTCAAGGAGCCGGAAAACTCGAACATCTACTCGAAGATGCGCGTGTACGACGGCGAAAACCTCAAGGACACCGACCCCAAGGCCAAGTCGATCCAGGAATACCGCGACACCGCCGGTGTGGATGAGGGCATGAACGGGCTCTCGACGCGTTTTGCGTTCAAGATCCTGTCCAAGGTCTTCAACTTCGACCCCCACGAAATTGCTGCCAACCCGGTGCACTTGCTCTATGTGCTGGAACAGCAGATCGAACAGGAGCAATTCCAGGCGGAAACCCGCGAACGCTACCTGCGTTTCCTCAAGGAATACCTGGCACCGCGCTACATCGAGTTCATCGGCAAGGAAATTCAGACTGCGTACCTGGAGTCCTACAGCGAGTACGGCCAGAACATCTTCGACCGCTACGTGCTGTACGCCGACTTCTGGATCCAGGACCAGGAATACCGCGACCCGGAAACCGGCGAGATCCTCAACCGCGTGGCCCTCAACGAGGAACTGGAAAAGATCGAAAAACCCGCCGGCATCAGCAATCCGAAGGATTTCCGCAACGAAATCGTCAACTTCGTGCTGCGCGCCCGGGCCAACAACAACGGCAAGAACCCGACCTGGCTCAGCTACGAGAAACTGCGGGTGGTCATCGAGAAGAAAATGTTCTCCAACACCGAGGACCTGCTGCCGGTCATCAGCTTCAACGCCAAGGCCAGCAAGGAGGACCAGCAAAAACACAACGACTTCGTCACACGGATGGTCGAGCGCGGCTACACCGACAAACAGGTACGGCTGCTATCCGAGTGGTACCTGCGGGTGCGCAAATCGCAGTAAGGCAGCGACAGGCGTGCGCTGCCGGGCTTCTGGCCTGGCAGCCGACCGCTTGTCTCTAAGCTTCCAGCTCGCGGCTTGAAGCTTGTAACGTGAAGCTGCCCGGAGGGCTCCCCATGAGCTATGTGATCGACCGACGCCTCAATGGCAAGAACAAGAGCACGGTAAACCGCCAGCGTTTCCTGCGGCGTTACCGTGACCACATCAAAAAGGCCGTCGAAGAGGCCGTCAGTCGCCGCTCCATCACGGACATGGAGCATGGCGAACAAATCAGCATTCCCGGACGGGACATCGATGAACCGGTGCTGCACCACGGCCGGGGCGGTAAGCAGACCGTCGTGCACCCCGGCAACAAAGAGTTCACCACCGGCGAACATATCCAGCGTCCCCAAGGCGGTGGCGGCGGCAAAGGCCCAGGCAAGGCGGGCAACTCCGGCGAAGGCATGGACGAGTTCGTGTTCCAGATCACCCAGGAAGAGTTCCTTGAGTTCATGTTCGAGGACCTGGAACTGCCTAACCTGGTCAAGCGCAACCTGACCGGCACCGACACCTTCAAGACCGTACGTGCCGGGATCAGCAACGAGGGCAACCCCTCGCGCATCAACATCATCCGTACCCTGCGCTCGGCCCATGCCCGGCGTATCGCCCTGTCGGGCAGCAGCCGCGCCAAACTGAAGGAAGCCAAGGAAGAGTTGGCGCGCTTGAAGCGTGAAGAACCGGACAACTTCGGCGATATCCAGCAAATTGAGGCAGAAATCGAGAAACTCAGCGCGCGTATTCACCGCGTGCCATTTCTGGACACTTTCGACCTGAAGTACAACCTGTTGGTCAAACAACCCAACCCCAGCTCCAAGGCCGTGATGTTCTGCCTGATGGACGTGTCAGGCTCCATGACCCAGGCCACCAAGGACATCGCCAAGCGCTTCTTCATCCTGCTGTACCTGTTCCTCAAGCGGAACTACGACAAGATCGACGTGGTGTTCATCCGCCACCACACCAGCGCCCGGGAAGTCGACGAAGAAGAGTTCTTTTATTCGCGGGAAACCGGCGGCACCATCGTCTCCAGCGCCTTGAAGCTGATGCAGGAAATCATGGCCGAACGCTACCCGGCCAATGAATGGAACATCTACGCGGCGCAAGCCTCGGACGGCGATAACTGGAACGACGACTCGCCCATCTGCCGTGACATCCTGATCAACCAGATCATGCCGTTCGTGCAGTACTACACTTATGTTGAGATCACCCCCCGTGAGCACCAGGCCCTGTGGTTCGAATACGAGCGCATCGGCGAAGCCTTTGCCGACACGTTCGCCCAGCAGCAACTGGTCTCGGCCGGCGATATCTACCCGGTCTTCCGTGAACTCTTCCAGCGCAGGTTAGTGACATGACCGCCAAAAAAGAGCATAAGCGCCAACCCATCTCCACGGGGTCTGAGTGGACCTTTGAACTGATCCAGGCCTATGACCGGGAAATCAGCCGCATCGCGGCGGGTTATGCCCTGGACACCTACCCCAACCAGATCGAAGTGATCACCGCCGAGCAGATGATGGATGCCTACGCCTCGGTGGGCATGCCCCTGGGCTATCACCATTGGTCCTACGGCAAGCATTTCCTCAGCACCGAAAAGTCCTACACCCGCGGCCAAATGGGCCTGGCCTACGAGATCGTGATCAACTCCGACCCGTGCATCGCCTACCTGATGGAAGAAAACACCATCTGCATGCAGGCGCTGGTGGTGGCCCATGCCTGCTACGGGCATAACAGCTTCTTCAAGGGCAATTACCTGTTCCGCACCTGGACCGACGCCAGTTCGATCATCGATTACCTGGTGTTTGCCAAGCAGTACATCATGCAGTGCGAGGAACGCCACGGCATCGATGCGGTAGAGGACCTGCTCGACTCCTGCCACGCGCTGATGAACTACGGCGTCGACCGCTACAAACGCCCCTACCCGATTTCCGCCGAGGAAGAACGCCTGCGCCAGAAAGAGCGCGAGGAGCATCTGCAGAAGCAGATCAATGACCTGTGGCGCACCATTCCTAAAAAGACAGGAAAAAACAGCGACAAGGACAATGCACGCTTCCCCGCCGAACCGCAGGAAAACATCCTGTACTTCCTGGAAAAACACGCGCCATTGCTGGAGCCATGGCAGCGGGAAATCGTGCGTATCGTGCGCAAGATCGCCCAGTACTTTTATCCACAGCGCCAGACCCAGGTGATGAACGAAGGCTGGGCCACGTTCTGGCACTACACCCTGATGAATGACCTGTACGACGAAGGCCTGGTGACCGACGGTTTCATGATGGAATTCCTCACCTCCCACACCAGCGTGGTCTTCCAACCCGGCTTCGACAGCCCTTACTACAATGGCATCAACCCCTATGCGCTGGGCTTTGCGATGTACCGCGATATCCGCCGCATGTGTGAGCACCCCACCGAAGAGGACCGCCGCTGGTTCCCGGAAATCGCCGGCAGCGACTGGCTGTCCACCATCAAGTTCGCCATGAGCAGCTTCAAGGACGAGAGCTTTATCCTGCAGTACCTGTCGCCTCAGGTAATCCGCGATCTCAAGCTGTTCAGCATCCTCGACGACGACCTCAAGGATGACCTGGTGGTGCCGGCCATCCACGACGAGCCGGGCTATCGCACCATCCGTGAAACCCTGGCGGCGCAGTACAACCTGGGCAACCGCGAGCCCAACGTGCAGATCTACAGTATCGACGTGCGCGGCGACCGCTCGCTGACCCTGCGGCACCAGCAGCACGACCGCAAACCTTTGGGTGAATCCACCGAGGAAGTACTCAAGCACCTGCATCGGCTATGGGGCTTTGATATCCACCTGGAAACCCTGCAAGGCGATCAGGTGATGAAGACCCACCATGTGCCACCGCGCAGCGATCACAACGACAACGACTACGGCCGATTGGACCTGGCTGTCGTTCATCTCTGAAACAGCAAAGCCTCCATTGGTCAGGCACAGGCGGTATCCTGTGCCGCTAACGGAGGCTTTTTCATGAAAATCTACAAAGTCGGCGGTGCGGTACGGGATCGCCTCTTGGGCATCCCGGTCACCGATATTGACCGCGTCGTGGTGGGCGCGACTGCCGAAGAGATGCTAGCCAAGGGCTATAAGCCGGTGGGCGCAGACTTCCCAGTGTTCCTGGACCCGAAAAACGGCGATGAATACGCCCTCGCCCGCACCGAACGCAAAAGTGGCCGGGGTTACGGCGGCTTTGTGTTTCACGCGAGCCCCGAAGTGACGCTGGAAGAAGACCTGATCCGTCGCGACCTGACCATCAACGCCATGGCCGAAGACGATGACGGCAACTTGACCGACCCTTATCACGGCCAACGCGATCTTCAAGCGCGCATTCTGCGCCACGTTTCCCCGGCGTTCGCCGAAGACCCCCTGCGCGTACTGCGAGTGGCGCGATTTGCTGCACGTTATGCGCCCCTGGGTTTTACCGTCGCGCCGCAAACGCTGGAGCTGATGAGCCAACTCAGCGAATCCGGCGAACTGGAAGCCCTGACGCCGGAGCGCAGCTGGAAAGAAATCTCCCGGGCGCTGATGGAAGATCAACCGCAGGTGTTTATCCAGGTGCTGCGTGACTGCCAGGCACTGAAAACCTTGATTCCCGAGGTCGATGCATTGTTCGGCGTGCCACAACCTGAAGCCCATCACCCGGAAATCGACACCGGCGTGCACACCCTCAGCGTGCTAGAACAAGCCGCTTTGCATCAACAGCCACTGACTGTGCGCTGGGCCTGCCTGCTCCACGACCTGGGCAAGGGTACGACGCCTGTGGATAAGTTGCCGCAGCACATCGCCCACGAACACCGGGGCTTGACGCTGATCAAGACGGTCAATGAACGCTTCAAGGTGCCGAGGGATTGCCAGGAATTGGCACTGCTGGTGGGCCAATATCACACCCATGGCCATCGGGCTCTCGAGCTGAAGGCCTCGACCTTGCTGGAGTTGCTGCAAAGTTTCGACGTGTACCGGCGGCCGCAGCGCTTTGAAGAGTTCGTGGTCGCCTGCGAGATGGACGCCCGCGGTCGCAAGGGCCTGGAGCAAAGAAGTTATCCACAGGCGGATTATCTGCGCGGGGCGGCCAAGGCGGCCCGCGAGGTAGCCGTTGCGCCACTGCTGGAGAAAGGTTTCAAAGGCCCGGAGCTGGGTGAGGCGCTCAAGCGCGAAAGGCTCAAGGCACTCAAAATCTACAAGGAACAACACGCCTTCATGTAGGAGCGTTTGGTGTCAGTGGCTGGCCCTGCCATTCGAACGCGACAGGCGCCAGCACCTGGTCGATCTGCGCATCGCGCCACAACTCGGCTAGCGTCTTGCCCGCCTCGGGATGCACGCGCTCCGGCGCCATCAACGACAGCGGCCACAACACAAAGGCGTTTTTCAGGATCTCGGCCCTTGGCAGGATCAAACCGTCAAAGTTGCCCACCAGGTCGCCAAACAACAACACGTCGATATCCAACGGCAGCCCTTTGCGGTCCGGCGCATAGCGACCATTGTCGGCCTCGATGAATTTCAACCGGCGATCCAGTTCCATCAGCGGCAGATCGGTATACGCCGACACCACCAGATTGAAGAACGGCCCACTCTTGATGCCCACCGGCTGGCTTTCGAACACCGCCGAGCAGCGCATATCGGTCAAGAAACTCGCCAGCGCATCCAAGCCGGCGCACAGGTGAGACTCACGCTCGATATTGCTGCCGAGGCCAAGGTAAACCTGAGTTAGCGACATCCGCGCTCGATCTCCACGCCCACGCCCTTGGCAGCCGGCACGGCACCAGGTTTGGTCAGCTTGAGGTGCAGCCAGGGAATCTGGAATTCACTCATCAACACTTCCGCCAGGCGTTCGGCAAAGGTTTCCACCAGTTGGTACTGGGATTGCTCGGCAAAGGCCTGGATGCGCGCGGACACGCTGGCGTAATCCAGCGCCAGGGTCAGGTCGTCCCCGGCCGCAGCCGGGCGGTTGTCCCAGGCAAAGCTCAGGTCCAGGCGCAGGCATTGGCGGATTCCGCGCTCCCAGTCGTAGGCCCCAATGACGGTGTCGACTTCCAGGCCTTCGATAAACACTCTGTCCAAGCACTCTTCTCCGCAGCACGACAAGGGCGCGATGCCCCGTTAGAATCAGGGCGTCCTCGCCCGGAATAGTTAGCATGTTTTGGTCACTGGCGATTTTCGCCTACCTGCTCGGCTCGCTGTCCTTCGCCATTTTGCTCAGCCGCCTGACGGGAAACCCCGATCCGCGAATGAGTGGCTCAGGCAATGCCGGCGCCACCAATATGTTGCGCCTGGCCGGCAAGAAGCTCGCCGTGCTGACGCTGCTGGGCGACCTGTGCAAGGGCTTGTTGCCCGTGCTGATCGCCAGCCTCGCCGGCCTGCCCCTGCAACAGCAGGCCTGGATCGGCGTCTGCGCGGTCCTCGGCCATCTGTTTCCCCTGTACTTCCGCTTTCGCGGCGGCAAAGGCGTCGCTACGGCTGCCGGCATGCTGCTGGGGATTTATCCACCGGCAGCGTTGCTGGCTGTACTCGCCTGGCTGCTGACGTTCTACCTGACCCGCACCAGCTCACTCGCCGCGCTGATCGCCACCCCGCTCACCCTGCCGTTGCTGGCCTGGCAAGAACCGGCGGCGCTGCTGCCGATGAGCGTGCTGACACTGCTGATCGTCTGGCGCCACCGGGGCAATTTACGCGACCTGTTTGCCGGGCGCGAACGGCATTTTTAAATACCTTCAATTCACGTTGCGGCGTTACAGCGGCGACAACTGCTCCATCGGCCAACGTGCCTGCACGCTGATCGCCAGGCTTTCATGCTGCCCGGCCTGCAGGCGCTGGCAACCGGCGTAGGCGATCATCGCGCCGTTGTCGGTGCAGAATTCCGGCCGCGCGTAGAACACATCGCCTTTCATGTCGCCGAGCATTTTTTCCAGCGAAGTGCGCAAGGCCTTGTTGGCACTGACGCCGCCGGCGATCACCAGGCGCTTCATGCCGGCCTGCTTGAGGGCGCGTTTGCACTTGATGGTCAAAGTCTCCACCACGGCCTGCTGGAACGCCAGCGCGATGTCGCAACGGGCTTGCTCGCTGTCGTCCCCGGCGCTGACGCTGTGCTGCCAGGTGTTTAACGCGGAGGTTTTCAAGCCGCTGAAGCTGAACATCAGGCCGGGGCGATCACACATCGGGCGCGGGAAGGTGTAGCGGCCGGCCACGCCTTTTTCGGCAAGACGGGCGATTTCCGGGCCGCCGGGATAATTGAGGCCCATCATCTTCGCGGTCTTGTCGAAGGCTTCACCGGCAGCATCGTCCAAAGATTCACCCAAAAGGGTGTATTGGCCGATTCCTTCCACCTGAACCAGCTGCGTATGCCCCCCCGAAACCAACAAAGCGACGAACGGGAACTGTGGCGGGGTTTTCTCCAGCATGGGAGCCAATAAATGGCCTTCCATATGGTGCACGCCGAGCGCCGGAATGCCCCAGGCAAAGGCCAGCGCCTGGGCGCAAGAGGCCCCAACCAGCAGGGCTCCGACCAATCCGGGGCCAGCGGTGTAGGCGATGGCATCGATCTCGGTCGGCACGCAGCCGGCTTCGTCCAGCACCTGGCGGATCAGGGGCAGCATGCGCTTGACGTGATCACGGCTGGCCAGCTCCGGCACGACGCCGCCATAGGCACGGTGCAGGTCGATCTGGCTGAACAGCGCATCGGCCAGGAGCCCGCGTTCACTGTCGTAAAGTGCGACACCGGTTTCGTCGCAGGAGGTTTCAAGTCCCAGTACTAGCATGGGTTTGCGCCTTGTAGAGGCTGAATTCGAAGGCGCGCATAATAGTCGCCACTCCCCCTCCCGACTAGCGGTTTTCGATCAGAGGCTTTGCATTCCGGGCAATGAGGGGTTAACATCCGCAACCCTTAAAAACCGACGACCTCAGCCGCGAATTTTTTGCGACGAGAACGTTGATCCCGGTAATGAAAGAAGGTAGCTCTGGATGCCAGCCGTCAAAGTTAAAGAGAACGAACCCTTCGACGTAGCTCTGCGTCGTTTCAAGCGCTCCTGCGAAAAAGCCGGTGTACTGGCTGAAGTTCGTAGCCGCGAATTTTACGAGAAGCCAACTTCTGAGCGTAAGCGCAAAGCAGCAGCCGCTGTTAAGCGTCACGCCAAGAAAGTTCAGCGCGAACAGCGCCGCGCCGTTCGTCTGTACTAATACACAGACGTTCGTAGCAAGCTTCTGCCAAGCCCGGCCCTCAGCCGGGCTAATGGCATTTGCGGATATCGCTTGATGCTTCACCGTTGACGCCGCACATGCGACTGAGACAACTGCTTCACACGTCAGGACTGGCTCTTTTGCCAGCGGTGCACGTCTCTTCTGACGAGCCTATCAAGGCTACTGACGAGCACACTCATTCTGTAACCAGCCGACCAACCGGGTCGACTGCGCCCAACGAGGCGTTTCCGAGGCCCATCAACGGCCAAGACCGGACGCCGGGGCAACATTTCCACACCGAAGACTGATCAGAAACTAACGTCAGTGAATATTCGGCAGATACACTTCCGTACAACCCATGCAGTCGCTGGATGCTCGAGCACTCGATACGCGCGCTTGAACACCTCACGGGCCCTCATTTACACGCAGTGATGACGAGAACGCCATGGCCGGGCTGATTCCCCAGAGCTTTATTGACGACCTTCTGAACCGCACCGACATCGTCGATGTGGTCAGCTCGCGCGTGCAAATGAAGAAAGCCGGCAAGAACTACACCGCCTGCTGCCCGTTCCACAAGGAAAAGACCCCGTCGTTCAGCGTCAGCCCCGACAAGCAGTTCTACTACTGCTTCGGCTGCGGCGCGGGCGGTAATGCCCTCGGCTTCATCATGGACCACGACAACCTGGACTTCCCCCAGGCCGTCGAGGAACTGGCGAAAGCCGCCGGCATGGAAATCCCCCGCGAAGAAAGCGGCCGCCCGCACAAACCGCGGCAACCCACCGATTCGCCGCTGTACCCGCTGCTGACCGCCGCTGCCGACTTCTACCGTCAGGCGCTTAAAAGCCATCCGCAGCGCAAGGCCGCCGTCGACTACCTCAAGGGACGCGGCCTCACCGGCGAAATTGCCCGCGACTTTGGCCTGGGGTTCGCCCCGCCCGGCTGGGACAACCTGTACAAGCACCTGAGCAGTGACACCCTCCAGCAAAAGGCCATGATCGACGCCGGCCTGCTGGTGGAGAACGCCGAGACCGGCAAACGCTATGACCGCTTCCGCGACCGCGTGATGTTCCCGATCCGCGACAGCCGAGGCCGCATCATCGCCTTTGGTGGCCGCGTACTGGGCGACGACAAGCCAAAATACCTGAACTCCCCGGAAACCCCGGTGTTCCACAAAGGCCAGGAACTCTATGGCCTGTTCGAAGCCCGCAAGAACAACCGCAACCTCGATGAAATCATCGTGGTCGAAGGCTATATGGACGTGATCGCGCTCGCCCAACAAGGCCTGCGCAACGCCGTCGCCACTTTGGGCACCGCCACCAGCGAAGAACACATGAAACGCCTGTTTCGTGTGGTGCCCAGCGTGTTGTTCTGCTTCGACGGCGACCAGGCCGGCCGCAACGCCGCCTGGCGCGCGCTCGAAGCTACGCTGTCGAGCCTGCAGGACGGACGCCGTGCGCGCTTCCTGTTCCTGCCCGAAGGTGAAGACCCGGACACCCTGGTGCGCTCCGAAGGCACCGACGCATTCCGCGCGCGCATCAATCAACACGCGCAGCCGCTGGCCGACTATTTCTTCCAGCAACTGACCGAAGAAGCAGATCCGCGCTCCCTCGAAGGCAAGGCCCATATGGCCACCCTCGCGGCACCGCTGATCGATAAAGTACCAGGCGCCAACCTGAAGTCCCTGATGCGCATGCGCCTGCTGGAAATCACCGGCCTCAGTGGCGAAGCCGTCAGCCAGCTGGTGCATAACGCACCGCATGACGCAGCGCCACCCGCCTACGACCCAGGCATGGATTACGACGCCATGCCGGACTACTCCGACTTCCACCAACCCCAGGAGGCCTACGCGCCCCAACAGGAGTGGACGCCGAAGAAACCCGGTGCCGGCGGCAAGAAATGGGACAAGAAACCCTGGAGCAAGAACGGCAAGCGCGGCGACGGCGATGAGGCCTACGCCCCGCGCACCCCGGTTGCCGTGGAAGCGCCGACGCTGATTGCCCTGCGCACGCTCATCCACCACCCGCAGCTGGCGGAGAAAGTCGAGAGCGCGGATCATTTTGCCAACGAGAGCAACACCTATGCCCAGGTACTGATCGCCCTGATCGAGGCGGTACAGAAAAATCCTAAGCTAAACTCAATTCAATTGATGGCTCGTTGGCATGGCACCGAACAAGGCCGCCTGCTCAAAGCCCTCGCGGAAAAGGAGTGGCTAATTGACGGCGATAACCTTGAACAACAGTTTTTAGACACCATTACTAGGTTATCCGCGGGTCAGCACACGCAGACCCTCGATGAACTGATCAAGAGAGCGAGGCAGCCGGGATTGTCGGCTGAAGAGCAAATTCAGATAGCAAAACAGATGCGCGACCTCTTAAAACAGAATGTTTCCGCATCAAACCCGACCTCAGCTGGCGTGTGAGGTCATAGCTCGGGTATAATCCTCGGCTTGTTTTTTGCCCGCCAAGACCTTCAGTGGATAGGGTGTTATGTCCGGAAAAGCGCAACAGCAGTCACGTATCAAAGAGTTGATCGTTCTCGGTCGTGAGCAGGGTTACCTGACTTACGCGGAGGTCAACGACCACCTGCCTGAGGATATTTCAGATCCAGAGCAGGTGGAAGACATCATCCGCATGATTAACGACATGGGGATCAACGTATTCGAAGCTGCGCCAGATAAGGATTCCCTTATGCTGGCGGACGCCGATACCGACGAGGCTGCCGCAGAAGAAGCGGCTGCCGCGCTGGCTGCTGTGGAGACCGATATCGGTCGTACCACCGACCCTGTGCGCATGTATATGCGTGAAATGGGTACCGTCGAGCTGCTGACACGCGAAGGCGAAATCGAAATCGCCAAGCGTATCGAAGAGGGTATCCGTGAAGTGATGGGCGCAATCGCGCACTTCCCAGGCACGGTTGACCACATTCTCTCCGAGTACACCCGCGTCACCACCGAAGGTGGTCGCCTGTCCGACGTTCTGAGTGGTTATATCGACCCGGACGACGGCATTGCGCCGCCTGCCGCTGAGGTACCGCCGCCTGTCGATGCCAAGGCTGCGAAAGCGGACGACGACTCCGAAGACGACGACGCTGAAGCCAGCGACGACGAAGATGAAGTCGAAAGCGGTCCGGACCCGATCATCGCTGCCCAGCGTTTCGGTGCGGTTTCCGATCAAATGGAAATCACCCGCAAGGCTCTGAAAAAGCACGGTCGCGCCAACAAGCAGGCGATTGCCGAGCTGGTGGCCCTGGCTGAGCTGTTCATGCCGATCAAGCTGGTGCCAAAGCAATTCGAAGGCCTGGTTGAGCGTGTTCGCAGTGCCCTGGAGCGTCTGCGTGCCCAAGAGCGCGCAATCATGCAGCTGTGCGTGCGTGATGCCCGCATGCCGCGTGCCGACTTCCTGCGCCAGTTCCCGGGCAACGAAGTAGACGAAAGCTGGACCGACGCACTGGCCAAAGGCAAGGCGAAATACGCTGAAGCCATTGGTCGCCTGCAGCCGGACATCATCCGTTGCCAGCAGAAGCTGACTGCGCTTGAGACCGAAACCGGTCTGACGATCGCCGAGATCAAGGACATCAACCGTCGCATGTCGATCGGTGAGGCCAAGGCCCGCCGCGCGAAGAAAGAGATGGTTGAAGCCAACCTGCGTCTGGTGATCTCCATCGCCAAGAAGTACACCAACCGTGGCCTGCAATTCCTCGACCTGATCCAGGAAGGCAACATCGGCTTGATGAAGGCTGTGGACAAGTTCGAATACCGTCGCGGCTACAAGTTCTCGACTTATGCCACCTGGTGGATCCGTCAGGCGATCACTCGCTCGATCGCCGACCAGGCCCGCACCATCCGTATTCCGGTGCACATGATCGAGACCATCAACAAGCTCAACCGTATTTCCCGGCAGATGTTGCAGGAAATGGGTCGCGAACCGACCCCGGAAGAGCTGGGCGAACGCATGGAAATGCCTGAGGATAAAATCCGCAAGGTATTGAAGATCGCAAAAGAGCCGATCTCCATGGAAACCCCGATCGGTGATGACGAAGACTCCCATCTGGGTGACTTCATCGAAGACTCGACCATGCAGTCGCCAATCGATGTCGCCACTGTTGAGAGCTTGAAAGAAGCGACTCGCGACGTACTGTCCGGCCTCACTGCCCGTGAAGCCAAGGTACTGCGCATGCGTTTCGGCATCGACATGAATACCGACCACACCCTTGAGGAAGTCGGTAAGCAGTTTGACGTGACCCGCGAGCGGATCCGTCAGATCGAAGCCAAGGCGCTGCGCAAGTTGCGCCACCCGACGCGAAGCGAGCATCTGCGCTCCTTCCTCGACGAGTGACACCAGACCCCCGGCCCAGGCCGGGGGTTTTGTTTTGTATAGATAAAATCCCTCGCAACGCCCCTCCCTCGCAATGCCCGTCTACACTCGAAACATTCCCCGTGCCATAACGAGACCGTTATGCCCAGATTGCCGACTGTGTTACTGCTGTCGCTGCTGACCTGGACCGCAACGGCTGGCGCGTTGACTCTCACTGATGATGAGCGTGGCTGGTTGGCGGACCATCAGGAGCTGCGCCTGGGGGTGGACGCGTCATGGCCACCCTTTGAATACCGTGACGAAGAGGGTCGCTACCAAGGTTTGGCGGCGGATTACGTGCGTCTGATCCAGGATCGCCTGGGTATACGGGTCAAGCTGATCGAACCGGTGAACTGGAGCGCGGTGCTGGAGCTGGCCCGCAACAACCAGCTCGACCTGCTGCCTGGCATCATGTCCACACCGGAGCGCCAAGGTTACATGGCGTTCACTCGCCCGTACCTGGACTTCCCCATCGTCATCCTGGCCCACGAAGGCGGGGCCAAACCGCGCAACCTGAAGGATCTCTACGGGCTGAAGATTGCCGTGGTGGAAAACTACGCGCCCCATGAACTGCTGCGCACGCACCATCCCGACCTCAACCTGGTGGCCATGCCGAATGTGAGTTCGACGCTGCAAGCCTTGGCCACGGACGAAGTGGATGCGGTCGTCGGCGACCTCGCCTCAAGCGTCTGGAGCCTGCGCCAACTCAAGCTCGACGGCTTGTACGTCAGCGGCGAAACGCCCTACCGCTACCAGTTGGCGATGGGCGTACCGCGCGACAACAAAATGCTGGTGAGCATCCTCGACAAGGTACTGGCCGACCTTAGCGCGGAGGAAACCGACGCGATCCAGCAACACTGGGTCGGCAGCTTTACCGACCACCGTACGTTCTGGACCGACTTGCTGACTTACGGCCTGCCCACAGTGTTGCTGCTGAGTACGGTGCTGGCCGTGGTGATCCGGATCAATCGCCGGCTCAGTTCGGAAATCTCCCGCCGCGTAGCCCTCGAACAGGAACTGCGCAGCAGCGAGTACCACTATCGCGGCCTGGTGGAGAGCTTGTCCGCGATCGCCTGGGAAGCCAGCGTTACCGATTTCACCTACAGCTATGTATCACCCCACGCCGAGGAACTGCTGGGTTACCCGCGGGCCCACTGGCTGATTCCGGGCTTCTGGCGCAACATCATTCACCCCGCCGACCTGATTCGCACCGAATCCTACTGCCAACGCGAAACCCGCGCCAACCGTGACCACAGCGTTGATTACCGGGTCATCACCGCCGACAACCGTTGCTTGTGGGTGCGTGACATCGTCAGCCTGATCGAGCACGGCCATGAGCCCGTGCTGCGCGGCTTGATGATCGACATCAGTGAGGCAAAGCGCACCGAAGAGGCCCTGCAACTGTCTGAGCAGAAGTTCGCCTCGGTGTTCCAGCAATGCCCGGACATCCTGGTGATTGCACGGCTGTCCGACGGCTGCCTGCTGGAGGTGAACAAAGCGTTCGAGGACCAGGTCGGGCTGACAGCCGAACAGGTCGTGGGTAAAACCGCTACCGAGCTGAACATCTGGGGCATCCAGGGCGCAGGCCCCGATCTGCTGCAGCGGTTGCAGACCACCAGCATCCGCAACCTGGAAATGCCCTTTCTGCGCAGCAATGGCCAAGCCTTCACCGGGCTGATTTCCGCCGAGCCGTTTCAACTCGACACTACAGAGGCCATCGTGGTGGTGGTGCGCGACATCACCCAACTCAAGGAAACCCAGCAACAGCTGCAAACCTCCGAGGAGAAATTCGCCAAGGCCTTCCACGCCTCCCCCGACGGCTTGCTGTTGAGCCGCCAGCGCGATGGCCTGCTGATAGAAGTGAACGATGGTTTCAGCCGGATCACAGGTTTCAACAGCGCCGCCTCCGTCGATCAGTCCACCTTGGACCTGGGCATCTGGGTCGACCTCAACGAACGCAAACACATGCTCGAACTGATGCAGCGCGATGGCTTTGTGCGCGACTTCATCTGCCACATACGCCGCAGCGATGGTCAGATTCGCCTGTGCGAGCTATCCAGCCGCCCACTGCCGATTGGCGATGACGACTGCATGCTGACCATCGCCCGAGACATCACCGAACGCCAACTGATGCAGGAAAAACTGCAACAAGCTGCCACCGTGTTCGAGAGCACAGCCGAAGGTGTGTTGATCACCGACACCCGGCAGAACATCAGCGCCGTCAACCGTGCCTTCAGCGAAATCACCGGCTACAGCGAGGCCGAAGCCCTCGGTAGCACCCCGCGCCTGCTCGCTTCCGGCCTGCACGACAGCGCGTTTTATGCGGCGATGTGGCACCAATTGACCGCCCAAGGGCACTGGCAAGGCGAGATATCCAACCGTCGCAAGAACGGCGAGTTGTACCCCAGCTGGCTGACCATCAGTGCCGTGCGCAACCGCGACCAGTTGATCACGCATTTCGTCGCGGTGTTCGCCGACATTTCCAGCCTCAAACTGGCCCAGGCGCGCCTCGACTACCAGGCGCATCACGACCCTTTGACCGGCTTGCCCAACCGCACGCTGTTCGAAAGTCGACTGCAGGCCGCCCTCAACGGCCACCAGGAAACCGGCAAACAAGGCGCCGTGCTGTTTCTTGACCTGGACCGTTTCAAACACATCAACGACAGCCTCGGCCACCCGATCGGCGACCTGCTGCTCAAAGACATCGCCGTACGCCTCAAGGAGCAACTGCGCGACATCGACACCGTGGCACGCCTGGGCGGCGACGAATTCATCATTCTGCTCCCCGGCCTGCAGCACGCCAACGACGCCCAGAACCTCGCCAATAAACTGCTGGCCTGCTTTACACCGCCGTTCCAGGCCGGTGAGCACGAGTTCTTTATCAGTGCCAGCATCGGCACCAGCCTCTACCCACAGGACGGCACCGACGTCGCCACGCTGGTCAAGAACGCCGACGCGGCGATGTACCGCTCCAAGGCCAAGGGGCGCAACCGGGTCGAAAGCTACACCCGCGACCTCACCGCCCAGGCCAACGAGCGCGTGGCGCTGGAACATGAACTGCGTCGCGCCATCGAGCGCAACGAACTAAGCCTGTACTACCAGCCCAAACGGAGCCTGATCACCCAGGAACTGATCGGTGCCGAAGCATTGATCCGCTGGCATCACCCCACTTTTGGCGACGTACCGCCCGAACACTTCATCGCCCTGGCCGAAGAGAACGGCATGATCCTGCAGATCGGTGATTGGGTGCTGGAGCAGGCCTGCCGGCAACTGCACACCTGGCAAGGCACGTTCGAGGAGTTCGGCCCACTGTCGGTGAACCTGGCCGGCGCTCAACTGCGCCACCCCGGCTTGCTGGCACGCATCGAACAGCTATTGCGCGACTATCGACTCGACCCGGGCTGCCTGCAACTGGAGATCACCGAAAACTTCATCATGAGCCAGGCCGAAGAAGCGCTGGAGGTGCTGCACCAACTCAAAGACCTCGGCGTACAACTGGCAATCGATGACTTCGGCACCGGTTACTCTTCCCTCAGCTATCTCAAACGCCTGCCCCTGGATTACCTGAAGATCGACCAATCCTTCGTCCGCGGCCTGCCCGACGACCCCCACGACGCCGCCATCGTGCGCGCCATCATCGCCCTGGGCCACAGCATGCAATTCACCATCATCGCCGAAGGCGTGGAGAACCCCGCACAACAAGCCTTCCTCGCCGCCGAAGGCTGCGAACAGATGCAAGGCTACATCGTCAGCCTGCCGCTGCCGCCGGAGCTTTTTGCTGCTACGTTTCTTCGTATGAGCATTGAGGATTTTTCGGATGGCACAGCGGGGAAACCATCGTTATAATCCGCGACCTGTTACAGGGCCTATAGCTCAGTTGGTCAGAGCAGAGGACTCATAATCCTTTGGTCCACGGTTCAAGTCCGTGTGGGCCCACCAATTCAAAAGCCGCGCATTGCGCGGCTTTTGTCGTATCTAGAGCTTGAAAGGGACTGTCAGATATTTTGTGTGCGGGCCGGTAACGGCCTGCCGTCAGGCAGGCCCTGCTTTTACCAGGTAGGCCTGATAAATCGATCTCCGTAAAGAATCGCAAATTGATTCATCGCACTTTTCCAATCATGGGCCGCTGAGCCCCAGTTGGCGGTGATATTGCGCAGTCCAAGCCAGATCAGTTTTGTCGCCGCATCGTCGGTCGGGAAGTGGCCACGCGTCTTGATGATCTTGCGCAACTGAGCGTTGATGCTCTCGATGGCGTTGGTCGTGTAGATCACTTTTCGGATCGCCGGCGGGAACACGAAAAATAGGACCACACGATCCCAAGCGCGACGCCAGGCAGCCACTACCGTCGGATATTGCTTGCCCCATGGCCCACTTTCAAACGCATCCAGCGCCTGCTCGGCCGCTTCGGCGGTCACCGCCTGATAGATCGGCTTAAGCGCCTTGGCCAGTTCGCGACGCTTGTCCCAAGCCGCGTAATCAAGGCTGTTGCGGATCAGATGAACAATGCATGTTTGCAGTGTCGTGTCTGGAAACACGGCGTTGAGCGCTTCTGGCATGCCTTTGAGGCCATCGGTCACAGCAATCAACACGTCTTCGACGCCGTGTGTCTTGAGGTCGTTGAAAACCTTCATCCAGAACTTGGCGCCCTCGATATTTTCTATCCAGATGCCGAGAATATCGCGTGTTCCGTCAGGCAAAACACCCAGGGCCAAGTAGATCGCCTTGTTGCGAACCAGCCCCTCTTCGCGGATTTTGACCCGTAGAGCATCGAAGAAAATAACCGGATACATCGGCTCCAAAGGCCGCTGTTGCCATGCACCGATCTCTGCCATGACCTCGTCGGTCACAGAGCTGATGAAGTCCGGAGAAACATCAGTACCGTACTGCTCGGAAAGAAACGCCCGGATCTCTCTGACCGTCATTCCACGGGCATACATGGCAATGATCTTGTCATCGAACCCGGTGTAGCGGCGCTCGTGCTTGGGAATCAGGATAGGGGAAAAACTGCCGTCCCGATCACGTGGAATATCCAGTCGGAGCGGGCCATCGCCGGTGAGAACCGTCTTGCCGCTCTTGCCATTGCGCTGGTTGGTTTCATCCTCTGGGCGCTGTGCGCCCGGCGGATAGCCCAGGTGATGACCGAGCTCAGCACTCAGCGCTCGCTCGATCAAAGCCTTCTTGAACGCCGCAGACGCGTCCTCGATGGCTTCAGCGGTCATCGGACCATCGGTGAATTGCTCGAGAAGCTCTTTCGGGATTTTCGGCAGCTCTCGCAACGCGGGTTTCTTTTTGGTTGGCATACATGCACCTCTTACTCATGTTATGCCCGAACACAAAATTACTGACACCCCCGCTTGAAAAGTCAGTGCTGAAAAATGTGAAAATTCCCTTCCCCTCCACAAAACGTCCACTCCCACCTGAAATGTTAAAACTCCAGTAGGTCACGGCGCGCAATCCAGCCCGTAATTTCTTTCTCACCGACCTCAACCTGTACGTGAGTCCAGCCATCACTGTTTGCGCCCCTTCGGGTGCATAAACACATGTCTATCTGTGCTCAACCCACCCTACCGTCGATCCACACGCAACCGCCTATTCACCTGCAAAAACAACTGCCGGATCGGCCGTATCTCATTATTCGTGTACACCCGATCAATCTTCTCCACATCCCCAAACCCCGCCGCATTCTCCGGCATGCAACCCGCCAACGCGGGGTTCACCCTCGCCCCCCCCAAGACGTGACCAAGTACTTCAACGCCGCCCCCCCCAACAACAGGGTGGCGCCGTCCCGAGCCCACGGCGGACAACCTGGGCACGGCCATGTGGCAGGAAAGTGAGTATTGGAAACGCATGGAAATCACCGTGGCGAACGGGATTGCCAGGGCGTTGAAAGGCTAACAAAAACCCCGCACAGGGCGGGGTTCGGGGGCAACGTGATCAGTATCGCCGTTAAGGCGTCAGGCCCGTTTCAGCTGGGGCCGCTCTTGCAGGTGATCCCAACCCAGGCACGCCAGCGCCAGCGTGCGCGGTACAGCTTCGCGCCCGTTGCTGTAACGGGTGATGCTACGCGTGCCGACACCCAACGCCTCGGCGGCTTGCGACAAGTTAAGCCCGGTGCGGGCACGCCAACCGATGAAGATCCGGGTGTTCTCATCCGGTGCGGCCTGGGCCAATGCGTCCAGGTACAGCGTGTCGGCACCGATCTGAATGTCCAGTTCGGGCCATTCCACGGTCCAGCCATCGTCGCCAACGGTCGCACCTTTAAAGGCTTTGGCCGCTTGCAACGGTTTGAGCCCCGGATAGGTGGCCACGTCTTTGCTCATATCCAGCACAAACTGTTGGCCGTCGATAAATGTCAGCTCCAACACATGGCCGGGACGCGCCTGCACAGCCCGCAGGCGGGGGCGTTTCATGGATGCCATTTATGCCACTCCTCCAGTAATTCGTCTTGGTGCGCTCGCACCCAGGCCAAAGCCTCTTTCAGCACCATCGTCGGCGCTCTGCCCAGCATCGCCTCACATGTTTCAAGGCTTATCAAGACATCGACGCCGCCGCCCGTCAAGTGCACGTGGGGCGGCAGGTGGTCCTTTTCCCGCAGCTCTATGCGGTACTTGTCGCGAAATCGGTATTTGGTAGACATGCCAAAATAATATAGCCAATTTGGCGATACATAAAGTGATGGGAAGTTGCCATGAGCACATCCGCCACCAGCAAAAGCCCTCACTTCGCAAACAACTGCCCAATATCCTTGAACGCCTTGAACTCCAGCGCGTTCCCGCACGGATCAAACAGAAACAACGTCGCCTGCTCCCCCACCTGCCCCTTGAACCGAATATGCGGTTCCAGCACGAAGCGGGTTTGCCGGGCCTGCAAGCGTTCGGCCAAGGCGTGCCAATCTTCCCAGCCCAGCACCACGCCAAAGTGCGGCACGGGCACGTTGTGGCCGTCGACGGCGTTGGTGTGGGCTGATTCCTGGGAGGCGGTTTTCGGGTGTTCGTGAATGACCAATTGATGGCCGAAGAAGTTGAAGTCGACCCAATGATCGCTTGAGCGTCCTTCTTCAAGGCCAAAGACTTCACCGTAGAAATGCCGCGCAGCGGCCAGGTCGTAGACCGGGATTGCCAGGTGGAAAGGGGCGAGTGTCATCAGGTCAAACCTCTATGGGCGTTAAGTGCCCCGAGTTTAGCCTTGCCCTCAGCGATGAAAAGACGATAGTTTTTGCATCGAGCTCAAATTATTTCGATCAATCGAGACACCTATGCTGCGTGAACTGAAGACCTTTATCGCAGTAACCCGCCACGGCACGTTCGCGGCGGCGGGTATGCATATCGGACTGACGCAGTCGGCGGTGAGTGCGCAGATCCGCCAATTGGAGCAGGCGCTCGGTGTGCCGTTGTTCGACCGTACCGGGCGCCAGGCCACGTTGAATGCTGCGGGTTTGCGTGCCTTGCCGTTGGCCAGGGAGATCCTGGAAACCTTCAACCGCATGGCGGTGCCGGTGGATGCCAACGAATACCGGGGCGAGTTGAAGGTGGGAGCCATCACCACCGCGCAAACCGGTCTGTTGCCTCAGGCACTGGTGCGTTTGCGCCAGGTGGCGCCGACGGTGGAGTGCAAGCTGATACCCGGCGTGTCCCTGGAGTTGTTGAGCCGGGTGGACGCCGGTGAACTGGACTCGGCGATCATCATCCGCCCGCCCTTCGACCTGCCCAAGGAACTGCACGTGCAGCTGCTGCGCAAGGAGCCGTTCGCGCTGATCGTGCCTCACACGTTGGCCGGTGATGACCCGTTGCAGTTGCTCGCGACGCAGCCGCATGTGCGCTATGACCGCGCTTCCTTTGGCGGTCGCCTGGTCAGCCGATTCCTGAAGGAACATAAACTCGACGTGCAGGTAGCATTGGAATTGGATGAGCTGGAAGCCATCGTCAAGATGGTCGAATGCGGCCTGGGGGTATCGCTGATTCCTCAAGCCGGGTTGTGGCTGGAGCGCTCGCCCAACGTGCGAATCATCCCATTGGGCAGCCGGACCTTTTACCGCGAAATCATCCTGCTGAGCCGCTACAGTCAACGCCACCTGCCCGTGCCGCAACTGTTTACCCGCTGCCTGCTCGCCGACGCCAACCTGTAAGATGCCAACACACTGCCCCCCCGCATCGGAGCCCTCGCCTTGCCCGCCCTAGATGAAATCGACCGCCAACTGATCGCCGCCCTGCAGATCAACGCCCGCGAAAGCGTGGCCATGCTCGCCCGGCAGTTGGGTATCGCGCGCACCACGGTGACGTCACGCCTGGCACGCCTGGAGAAAACCCAGGTGATCACCGGTTATGGCGTGCGCCTCGGGCAGCGGGTGGTCGATGGTGGTTTGCAGGCTTATGTGGGCATTACCGTACAAGCGCGCTCGGGCAAAGAAGTGTTGCGCCGGTTGAGTGCCATGGCCCAGGTGCAGCAGTTGTGCGCGGTGAGTGGCGAGTTTGATTATGTGGCCTGGCTGCGCACGGATTCGCCGGAGCAGTTGGACCAATTGCTCGACCAGATTGGCAGCGTCGACGGCGTGGAAAAAACCACCACATCGATCATCCTCAGTAACAAACTGGATCGCGGCCAACCAATCTGACCAACAGCTTCGTCATTCTGACTAAAAACAGATCAATCCGACGACACTTTGCGTCTTATTAACGAACGCTACACTCCCTAAACTGGCTGCCATCATTTCCTATACTCAGCGGGTCGTGCCCCGCCGAGTCATCAGCCAGGTCAGCCATGAACACGTCCAACAAAAGCAATCGCCACCCTGCAGACGGTAAAAAACCCATCACCATCTTCGGCCCGGACTTCCCGTTCGCCTTTGATGACTGGATCGAACACCCCGCCGGCCTGGGCAGCATCCCCGCCGCCAACCATGGCGCCGAAGTGGCGATCGTCGGTGCCGGGATCGCGGGCCTGGTGGCCGCTTACGAGTTGATGAAGCTGGGCCTCAAGCCGGTGGTGTATGAAGCCTCAAAAATGGGCGGCCGCTTGCGCTCCCAAGCCTTTGAAGGCGCCGAAGGCATCATCGCCGAGCTGGGCGGCATGCGTTTTCCGGTATCGTCGACGGCGTTCTACCACTATGTGGACAAGCTCGGCCTGGAAACCAAACCCTTCCCCAACCCGCTGACCCCGGCCTCCGGCAGCACGGTCATCGACCTTGAAGGCCAGACCCACTACGCACAAAAACTCTCCGACTTGCCGGTGCTGTTCCAGGAAGTCGCCGACGCCTGGGCCGATGCGCTGGAAGACGGTTCACAGTTCGGTGATATCCAGCAGGCCATCCGCGACCGCGATGTACCGCGCCTCAAGGAATTGTGGAACAAGCTGGTGCCGCTGTGGGATGACCGCACCTTCTACGACTTCGTCGCCACCTCCAAGGCGTTCGCCAAGCTGTCGTTCCTGCACCGTGAAGTCTTCGGCCAGGTGGGTTTCGGCACCGGCGGCTGGGACTCGGATTTCCCCAACTCGATGCTGGAAATCTTCCGCGTGGTGATGACCAACTGCGACGACCACCAACACCTGGTGGTCGGCGGCGTGGCCCAGGTGCCCATGGGCATCTGGCGCCATGTGCCGCAGCGTTGCGCCCACTGGCCGGCCGGCACCAGCCTGAGTTCACTGCATCGCGGCGCGCCACGCGCGGGCGTCAAACGCATTGCCCACGCCGCCGATGGCCGTTTCGCCGTCACCGACAACTATGGCGACACCCGTGAATACGCCGCCGTGCTGACCACCTGCCAGAGCTGGCTGCTGACCACCCAGATCGAATGCGACGAAAGCCTGTTCTCGCAAAAAATGTGGATGGCCCTGGACCGCACGCGCTACATGCAGTCATCAAAAACTTTCGTGATGGTCGACCGCCCGTTCTGGAAAGACAAAGACCCGGAAACCGGCCGCGACCTGATGAGCATGACCCTCACCGACCGCCTGACCCGGGGCACCTACCTGTTCGATAACGGCGACGACAAGCCGGGGGTGATCTGCCTCTCGTACTCGTGGATGAGCGACGCCCTGAAAATGCTGCCGCAGCCCATCGACAAGCGGGTGAAGCTGGCCCTCGATGCGCTGAAAAAGATCTACCCGAAGGTCGATATCAAGGCGCGCATCATTGGCGATCCAATCACCGTGTCCTGGGAAGCCGACCCGCACTTCCTCGGGGCCTTCAAGGGCG
Organism: Pseudomonas sp. FBCC-B1565; assembly: GCF_059133265.1. Lineage (NCBI taxonomy): Bacteria > Pseudomonadati > Pseudomonadota > Gammaproteobacteria > Pseudomonadales > Pseudomonadaceae > Pseudomonas > Pseudomonas sp. FBCC-B1565. Next base: position 612,760 of record NZ_CP101438.1, on the reverse strand, counting down.
CGTTGCCGGGTCACTATCGCTACAACCAGCGCATGTACGCGCACTTCATGCAGAAGGACATGCCCGCCGAACAGCGTGGGATTTTTATCGCCGGTGACGATGTGTCCTGGACGCCGGCCTGGGTCGAAGGCGCCGTGCAAACCTCGCTGAACGCAGTGTGGGGCATCATGACCCACTTCGGCGGCAGCACTCACCCCGAGAACCCGGGGCCGGGTGATGTGTTCGATGAAATCGGGCCGATTGCCCTGGCGGATTAAGGAGTTGAACATGCGCGTCGCCCTGTACCAATGCCCGCCGCTGCCGCTGGATGTGGCCGGCAACCTCAAGCGCCTGCATCAACTGGCGCATGAGGCCTCCGATGCCGATGTGCTGGTGCTGCCGGAGATGTTCCTCAGCGGCTACAACATCGGTGCCGAAGCCGTTGGCGCCTTGGCCGAGACGCAGGACGGGCCGTCGGCGCAGGCGATTGCCGAACTGGCCAAAAGCGCCGGCCTGGCGATTCTGTACGGTTACCCGGAACGGGCTGAGGATGGTCAGATCTACAACGCCGTGCAGTTGATCGACGCCCACGGCCGGCGCCTGTGCAACTACCGCAAGACCCATCTGTTTGGCGACCTGGACCATTCGATGTTCAGCGCCGGTGACGATGATTTCCCACTGGTAGAACTCAACGGCTGGAAGCTCGGTTTCCTGATCTGCTATGACCTGGAGTTCCCGGAAAACACCCGGCGCCTGGCCCTGGCTGGCGCTGAGCTGATCCTGGTGCCCACTGCCAACATGGTGCCGTTCGATTTTGTCGCCGATGTCACCGTGCGGGCGCGAGCCTTTGAAAACCAGTGTTATGTGGCCTACGCCAATTACTGCGGGCATGAAGGCGAGATCCAGTACTGCGGGCAGAGCAGCATTGCCGCGCCGAATGGACAGCGCATTGCCCAGGCCGGCCTGGATGAAGCCTTGATCGTCGGTACGCTGGAGCGCCAATCGCTCCTTGACGCCCGCAGCGCCAATCACTACCTGCAAGACCGCCGCCCCGAGTTGTACGGCGCGCTGCACAAGCCCTGATCCAGCCGGTTTGTTAGCATAGGCACATTCTATGTTTCGGAAGTGCCCATGCCTGCGCCGGCCCCCCCTCATCACCTTCACCTGACCCTGGCCAATGGCCTGCGGGTTTCCTTGCGTCATGCCCCACGGTTGAAGCGCTGCGCCGCCGTGCTGAGCGTGGCGGCCGGCAGCCATGATGTGCCGTTGGCGTGGCCGGGGCTGGCGCACTTCCTGGAGCATTTGCTGTTTCTCGGGACAGAGCGTTTTCCCACGGATGACGGGTTGATGGCCTACGTGCAAAGCCATGGGGGCCAGGTCAATGCCAGCACCCGTGAGCGCACCACGGACTTCTTCTTTGAACTGCCGGATGCCACTTTTGCCGGGGGCCTGGAGCGCTTGGCCGACATGCTGACCCATCCGCGCCTGGCGCTGGAGGATCAATTGCGTGAGCGTGAGGTGCTGCACGCGGAATTTATCGCCTGGTCCCAAGATGCACAGGCGCAACAACAAGTCGCACTGTTGGAAGGTTTGGCGGTGAATCATCCGCTACGTGGCTTTCATGCAGGCAACCGCGACAGCCTGCCAGTTGAGCGAGAGACCTTTCAGCAAGCCTTGCAGGAATTTCACACGCAGTTCTATCAGAGCGGGCAGATGACCTTGAGCCTGGCCGGCCCACAATCGCTGGAGGCACTGGAAACCTTGGCACAGCGGTTCAGTGAACAGCTGACTTCAGGGCCCCTGCGCCCGCAATCCGTGCCCCTGGCCTTGATGCCGGGGCAAGCGCAGCACTATCAGCACATTGCCAATGATCATCTGCACCAGGTCATCACCTGTGATGCGCCCCGTGAAGCGCTGGAGTTTCTCTGCACCTGGCTTAACGCGTCGGCACCCGGCGGATTGCTGGCCGAACTGAAAGCGCGACACCTGGCGAGCGCACTGCAGGCGTCGGTGCTGTATCACTTCGCCGGGCAAGCAGTGCTGGATATCTTCATTACGCTCAGTGGTCCCGCTGAATCAGCCACACAAGTCGAGGCGTTGCTGTACGACTGGCTGAGCTTTTTCGCACACAGCGACTGGGCTGCGTTGCGCGAAGCGTTTGCTCTGCTGGCCGCTCGCCAACAGCAAACCCAAGACGCCCTGGCATTGGCCCGAAATGACCGCCAGGACCTGTCGGAACAGGATGCCGTCGCCCTTGAGGCCCTGCTTGAATCGCTGCGCTTGCCACCCTCCGAACACCCATGGCAACTGCCGCCGAATAACCCTTTCCTGCGCCCGCCGGTGAAGGAAGAACGCGCCGGCCTGATTCGCGGCCAGACCAGCGCCCACCGAGGCTTGCGCACGTTTGCCCAGGATCGCTCCCGAGGGCGTCGTGATGCATCGGCACTGGCCTTCAGCCAGGCATTGGCGGACGACAGCCACGAAGGCGCGTTGTATCTGCAATGGCAATCAGCTCCGCCACATCAGGAAAGCGCGTTGCAGTCGTTGCGCGACAATGCCCGCCAGGCGGGTGTCGAAGTGTCGTTCGAAAACCTGGGCAGTCACTGGCTGGTGAAAATGGTCGGGCTACAGGAGCCGATCCCAGCAGTTCTGGAAGTGCTGGCGCAACGCCTGGGCGATCCGCAAGAGGCACAAGCCGCCGCGCCGCCCATGATCGCCATCCGCGAATTGCTCAAGGCGCTGCCCGCTTGCTGCGCCACGACCACGTCCGAAACAGCCGCGTGGGACACCGCACGTTGGCAAGGCCTGGGGCTGGGTTTCTCTACCGCCCATGAAGCCGCGATCAAAACCGCTGCGGCCCGCCTGCCGGGGCAACCTGCAAGCCTCAATCATGTCGCGCCATCCCTCAGCGGCCAACGTATCTGGCATGAAGTAGAAGCCGACTCAAACGAAGCCGCCCTGCTGCTGTTTTGTCCAACACCACGCCAATCCTTGGCGGACGAAGCCGCATGGCGACTACTCGGCCATCTGCTCCAGGCGCCGTTCTACCAACGCCTGCGGGTAGAGCTGCAAATCGGCTACGCCGTGTTCAGCAGCATCCGACAGATAAACGGCCAGACCGGCCTGCTGTTCGGTGTGCAATCCCCTGGCCTGTCCCTATCGGGCATCGCCGATCACCTGAACACCTTCCTCAAGCAACTGCCGGCGCTGATCGACCGCAGCGACGACCTGGGCAACCTGGCGTTGGCCGAGCAGTTCTGCGCACGGACGCTGCCCAACGCCCAAGCCGCCGAACTGCTGTGGCATGCCCATCTGGCGGGCCATCCGTCGGACTACCTGGTTCAACTTCAATCCCGGATCCAAACCTGTACCCGCGAAGCATTGCAGCATGCCGCGCAACAATTAAACGACGCCGCAGGCGGCTGGCGCTGCGTGGCCAACGGACCGCGCATATCGACTAAGTGGCAAGCGGCAGGGTGATCATTGCCGCCCCTGCAAAAGGCTTTCTCCCTCAAGACAGCGCTAACTTGAAAAGAATTGAGTAATATTCCCACGCACACATCTGAACATCTCCGACTGGAGGTGGACTATATGTATTACTTGGTAGTAAACGTCCCATCCCTTCGTAGGAGTATGAATATGACCTGGTCCAAACCTGCTTACACTGATCTGCGCATCGGTTTCGAAGTCACCATGTACTTCGCCAGCCGTTAATCCGCTGGGTACTACAACGCCTCGGTTCGCCCGGGGCGTTTTTGTTTTGAGCTTGATGGAGCGACCATGTTTGTCCAGATTCTAGGCTCCGCCGCCGGCGGTGGTTTCCCGCAGTGGAACTGCAACTGCGTGAACTGCGCGGGTTTTCGTGATGGCAGCCTGCGGGCCCAGGCGCGCACCCAGTCGTCCATCGCGATCTCCGACGATAGCGTGAATTGGGTACTGTGCAACGCCTCGCCGGATATCCGCGCGCAACTCCAGGGCTTTGCACCGATGCAACCCGGCCGCGCCCTGCGCGATACCGGCATCAGCGCGATCATCCTGATGGACAGCCAGATCGACCACACCACCGGCCTATTGAGCCTGCGCGAAGGCTGCCCGCACCAGGTGTGGTGCACCGACATGGTCCATGAAGACCTCAGCACCGGTTTCCCGCTGTTCACCATGCTCACCCACTGGAACGGTGGCCTGGCCTGGAACCGTATCGAGCTGGACGCCAGCTTCACCATCCCGGCCTGCCCCAACCTGCGCTTCACCCCGCTGCCGTTGCGCAGCGCAGCGCCGCCTTACTCGCCACACCGCTTCGACCCGCACCCGGGCGACAACATTGGCCTGATCGTCGAAGACCTGCGCACTGGCGGCAAACTGTTCTACGCCCCGGGCCTGGGCAAGGTCGACGCGCCATTGCTGGAGATCATGGCCGGCAGCGACTGCCTGCTGGTGGACGGCACGATGTGGGATGACGATGAAATGCAGCGCCGTGGCGTGGGCACCCGCACCGGCCGCGAGATGGGCCACCTGGCGCAAAACGGCCCCGGCGGCATGCTCGAAGTGCTGGAACAGTTGCCCGAGCAGCGCAAGGTGCTTATCCACATCAACAACACCAACCCGATCCTCGATGAAGACTCCCCCGAGCGAGCGGAATTGGTGCGGCGCAATGTCGAAGTGGCTTACGACGGCATGAGCATTGAATTGTAGGAGCTGAAGAGATGACTGACACGCCATTGACCACCGCCGAATTCGAAGCCGCCCTGCGAGCCAAGGGCGCCTTCTACCACATCCACCACCCGTATCACGTGGCGATGTACGAAGGCCGCGCCACCCGCGAGCAGATCCAGGGCTGGGTCGCCAACCGTTTCTACTACCAGGTGAACATCCCGCTCAAAGACGCTGCGATCCTGGCCAACTGTCCGGACCGTGAGATCCGTCGCGAGTGGATCCAGCGCCTGCTCGACCACGATGGTGCCCCCGGTGAAGACGGCGGCATCGAAGCCTGGCTGCGCCTGGGACAGGCGGTAGGCCTCGACCCCGACCAACTGCGCTCCCAGGAATTGGTACTGCCCGGCGTACGATTCGCGGTAGACGCCTACGTCAACTTTGCCCGTCGCGCCAGTTGGCAGGAAGCCGCCAGCAGCTCGTTGACCGAGTTGTTCGCGCCGCAGATCCACCAGTCGCGCCTCGACAGTTGGCCGCAGCATTACCCCTGGATCGACCCGGCCGGCTATGAATACTTCCGCACCCGCCTGGGCCAGGCCCGCCGCGATGTGGAACACGGGTTGGCGATCACCCTGCAGCACTACACCACCCGCGAAGGCCAGGAGCGCATGCTGGAGATTCTCCAGTTCAAACTCGACATCCTGTGGAGCATGCTCGATGCCATGAGCATGGCCTATGAACTCAAGCGCCCGCCGTATCACAGCGTGACCGAGCAGCGGGTGTGGCATAAAGGGATCACCCTATGAGCTTTGACCGCAGCAAGAAACCGACCTGGCGCCCAGGCTACCGTTACCAGTACGAGCCGGCGCAAAAAGGCCACGTGTTGCTCTACCCCGAAGGCATGATCAAGCTCAACGACAGCGCCGCATTGATCGGTGGCTTGATCGACGGCGAGCGCGACGTGGCGGCCATCATCGCCGAGCTGGAGAAACAATTTCCTGGTGTGCCTGAGCTCGGTGAAGATATCGAGCAATTCATGGAGGTCGCCCGTGCTGAGCACTGGATCACCCTTGCCTGAAAAGCCGGCCATCGGCCTGCCGCTGTGGTTGCTGGCCGAGCTGACGTACCGCTGCCCGTTGCAGTGCCCTTATTGTTCCAACCCGTTGGACTTTGCCGAGCAGGGCAAGGAGCTGACCACCGAGCAGTGGTTCAAGGTATTCCGCGAAGCCCGCGAGATGGGGGCCGCGCAGCTGGGGTTTTCCGGCGGTGAGCCGCTGGTGCGCCAGGACCTGGCCGAGTTGATCGCTGAAGCACGCAAACTGGGGTTCTATACCAACCTGATCACCTCGGGTATCGGCCTCACCGAGCAGAAGATCAGCGACTTCAAGAGAGCCGGCCTGGACCATATCCAGATCAGCTTCCAGGCCAGCGACGAACAGGTGAACAACCTGCTGGCCGGCTCGAAAAAAGCCTTTGTGCAGAAATTGGAGATGGCCCGTGCGGTGAAGGCCCACGGCTACCCGATGGTGCTCAACTTCGTGACCCATCGGCACAACATCGACAAGATCGACCGCATCATCGAGCTTTGCATTGCGCTGGAGGCGGACTTTGTCGAGCTCGCCACCTGCCAGTTCTACGGCTGGGCACAGCTCAATCGAGTGGGGTTGTTGCCGACTCGGGAACAATTGGTGCGCGCCGAACGCATCACCAACGAATATCGCGCCAAGCTGGAAGCGGAAGGTCACCCGTGCAAGCTGATCTTCGTCACACCGGACTACTACGAAGAACGCCCGAAGGCCTGCATGAACGGCTGGGGCAGTATCTTTCTGACCGTGACGCCGGACGGCACCGCCCTACCCTGCCACGGCGCCCGACAGATGCCGGTGCAATTTCCCAATGTGCGCGACCACAGCATGCAGCACATCTGGTACGACTCGTTCGGCTTCAACCGCTTTCGTGGCTACGACTGGATGCCCGAACCGTGCCGGTCATGCGATGAAAAGGAAAAGGATTTCGGCGGCTGCCGATGCCAGGCCTTCATGCTCACGGGGGACGCGAGCAATGCCGACCCGGTGTGCAGCAAGTCCGAGCAGCACGGCATCATCCTGCAAGCGCGGGAAGAAGCCGAATACGCCACCCAGACCATCGAGCAGTTGGCCTTTCGCAACGAGCGCAACTCACGGCTCATCGCAAAAGGCTGACGGCCTCAGCGCTTGGCGATGATGTACACCGCGTGCACGATGCCCGGGATGTAGCCGCACAGGGTCAGCAGGATATTCAGCCAGAACGCGCCGCCGAAACCCACTTGCAGAAACACACCCAGTGGCGGCAACAGAATAGCGATGATGATACGAATGAAATCCATGGGATCAGCTCCAGAAAATCGGCTCGTGTGAGCCGTGTAGCTAATCGACCTTGGGCATTCGTGAGGGTTCAGTGGGATCTGGCGTTGGGCCATCCAGGCAAAAAAACGCCCCCGGCCAAAAGAATCAGGCCGGAGGCGCTGCGTAGACCGCGAGACGGTTCAGGAATAAGGGTTAAACGGCGATACCCTTGCGGCATTGCAGTTGGGCGGTACGCACGCGGGAGAAGGCGCGGGCCAGGCGCAGGAGCATTTCGTCGATGTTGCTTTTGCTCACGGTCAGGGCCGGGGTGAAGCGCAGGCAGTTGGGTTGCGGAGCTTGAAGGATCAGGCCTTCGTGCAGCGCCGCTTTTACAACAGCATCCGCAGAATCATCCGACAACGTCAGGCCCCACATCAGGCCATGGCCACGCAGTTGACCGTGGCCGTAGCGGTAGGCCAGGCGGGCAAGACCTTCGCCCAGGTACAAGCCGGTCTCACGCACGTGATCCATAAAGCCGTGCTCCAGCACGGAGTCGAGTACTGCCAGCCCGGCCGACGCCATCAGCGCGTTGCCATGGTGGGTGCCTTCCAGCTCGCCCACTTCGAAGCAACAGGCCTTGCCGCGAGCCAATAGCGCTGCAACGGGAACCCCACCACCCAGGCCTTTGCCGAGGGTGATGATGTCGGCACGTACGCCGTATTGTTGCTCGGCGAGCAAAGTGCCGCAGCGGCCCATGCCGGTTTGCACTTCGTCGAGGATCAGCAAGATCCCCAGTTCACGGCACAGGCGCTCGACGCCCTTGAGATAGTGCTCTGTCGCGGGGATTACACCCGCTTCGCCCTGGATCGGCTCCAGCAGGATGGCGACAGTTTGTGCGTCGACTGCTGCATGCAGGGCCGGCAGATCGTTGAAGGGCACATGGCTGAAACCGGGCAACTGTGGTTCAAAACGGTTTTCAAGCGTACTTGCCGACGCCGACATCGCCGCAAAGCTACGGCCATGGCAACCACCGCTCGCGCTGATGATGCGATAGGCGCCGCCGCGATGCAGTTGGCCCCATTTGCGCGCCAACTTGATCGCGGCTTCAACGGCTTCCGCGCCGCTGTTAAGCAGGTAAGCCTGGTCACTGCCGGTGCGATGGCACAGGCGCTCGGCGAGGTTGAGTTGAGCGCGGTTATGCAAGCCGTTGCCTGGGTTGATCAGCGCCTGAGTCTGGTCGGCCAGTGCCTTGATCAACACCTGCGGGCTGTGGCCGAGGCTGTTGGCGGCGTTTCCCTGGCTGAAATCCAGGTAAGCCCTGTCATCGCTGTCCCACAGCCAGGAACCCTGGCCGCGCACGAAGACTTGGGGTGGCCGCGCTACGGAGGGCATCAGGGATTCGTTGGGAGGATTATCGCTGGGCGTCTCCAGAACTAAATCGTCCAGGCTCGGCGCGGGGCGACGGAACAGATTCATGATTCACCCCCAATAGTAATCGGACCTTGGTCGCTGCGACCCGTCATTATTGCCTTGAGGTTTTTTGCCTTGCCTATGTAAACGCTATCAACATAAACGCTGTTCATTGCCCGATCCGGCCCTGTAAGCCCTGCGAATAGGCGCTAGACTAGGCGCCTCGGGGGCCAGCGGCCATTTCGATTTTCCAGCTTTTTCGATAAGTAAGTCTTATGGATTTCAAGCAACTGCGTTATTTCGTCGCGGTGTATGAGGAAGGCCACGTAGGCCGTGCCGCCGAGCGTCTGTCGATCTCCCAGCCGGCGCTGTCCCAGCAGATTCGCCAGTTGGAGCAGAACCTGGATGTGAGCCTGTTCGAACGCAGCAGCAAGCGCCTGCTGCCGACACTGGCGGCGCATACGCTGTACAACCACGCCCTGCCATTGATCGATGGCATGCAGCAGGCGGTTGAGGCCCTGCGCAACTTCAAGGGCCAGGCGATGCGCACGTTGGCCATCGGCGTGCTGCAAACCGTGCACACCAGCCTGGTCCCGCAGATGCTCGAGCGCGTGCGCAAGGCCCAGCCACATTTGGTGGTGCAGATCTACGAATTGACTGGAATTGAGATTGAGCGGCGGCTACTCAACGGCTCGCTGGATATCGGCATCAGCTACTTGCCGCCACGCCAGCCAGGGTTGCACGGCGTGTTGTTGTACGAAGATGAGTTGAAGGTGGTCATCCCAGAAGACCATCCCTTGCGCGAATTCAAGAAAGTCTCACTGAAGCAGGCCGCCGAGTTGCCGATGTTGCTGCTCGGGGAAGAATTCCAGGTCCGGCAGATCTGGCAGGGCCAACTGTCCAACCTCGGGCGGCGCCCGCAAGTGCAGGCAGAGCTCAATACCATGGCGGGGATTCTCGATAGCCTGCCTCATACCAAGCTGGCGACGGTACTGCCGGGGCGCTCCCAGGATGAACACAACAGCCAGGCGCTGCTGTGGAAACCCTTGAGTGAACCCAGGGTGCCGCTGAAAGTCGGTTTGGTATGCCGCGATGTGCAACGCCAGCAGGCGACGGTGGCGTTGCTGCGCACCTTGCTGGAAGACGTGATGAATGCCCCGCAGGCGCCTGCCTGACTTTTTCGCGGGCAAAAGAAAACCCCGCCGAAGCGGGGCTTTGCAGACTGTTTCCCTGACATCCATTTCACTCCGCCGTCCTGGCAGAATCCTACGTGTCCGTGTTGTTGCTTTGCGCTTCCTGCGCGACGTCCATGTGAAGTAGATTATCCGTGGATCCAATATGGCGATAGAGGACGAATAGCAGTACGTCATGTAAGAGAATGCTTACACGCCCTCCAAGCCTTTAGAACAGGGCTTCATCCAGCAAAAACAGTGATTCGCTACCGGCTTTTACCGACGCACTCAGCGAGTGGATGCGCGGCAACAGGCGCGCAAAGTAGAAGCGTGCAGTCCCGAGCTTGCTGGCGTAGAAGTCTTCTTCCGACTCCTTGCCCAACGCGGCCTTGGCCATGCGCGCCCACATGTAGGCATACGCCATGTAGCCAAAGGCATGCAGGTACTCCACCGACGCCGCGCCGATCTCATTCGGGTTGGTCTTGGCGCGGTCCAGCACCCAGGCGGTCAACTCATCCAGGTTATCCACCGCCACGCCCAGCGGCTTGGTGAATTCGGCCAGCTCGGCCCCCGCCGAGGCAATGAACGCGCGGATCTCATCGGCAAACAGGGTGTAGAACGCCCCGCCACTGCCGACGATCTTGCGCCCCATCAGGTCCAGGGCCTGGATGCCGTTGGTGCCTTCATAGATCTGGGTGATGCGCACATCGCGCACCAGCTGCTCCTGGCCCCACTCGCGAATATAACCGTGGCCGCCAAATACCTGTTGGCCCAGCACAGTGGTTTCCAGGCCCAGGTCGCTCAGGAATGCCTTGGCCACCGGCGTCAGCAACGCCACCAGGTTATCTGCACGCTCGCGGGCTGCGGCGTCGTCGCTGAACTTGGCGATGTCCAGTTGCGTCGCCACGTAGGTGGAGAACGCCCGGCCACCTTCGTTGGCGGCTTTCATGGTCAGCAGCATGCGCCGCACGTCCGGGTGCACGATGATCGGGTCGGCCATTTTGTCTTTGGCCTGGGCGCCGGTCGGTGCACGGCTTTGCAGGCGGTCGCGGGCGTATTCGATGGCGTTCTGGTAGGAACGCTCGCCGGACGCCAGGCCCTGGATACCCACCCCCAGACGCTCGTAGTTCATCATGGTAAACATCGCCGCCAGGCCTCGGTTCGGCTCGCCCACCAGGTAACCAACGGCCTCGTCGAAGTTCATTACGCAGGTCGCCGACGCCTGGATCCCCATCTTGTGCTCAATGGAGCCGCAGCTCACAGCGTTACGGGCACCCAGGCTGCCGTCGGTGTTCACCATGAACTTCGGCACCAGGAACAGCGAAATCCCCTTGGGCCCCGCCGGCGCGTCCGGCAGCTTGGCCAGGACCAGGTGGATGATGTTATCGGTGAGGTCGTGTTCACCGCCGGTGATAAAGATCTTGGTCCCGCTGACTTTATAGGAACCGTCCGCCTGTGGCTCGGCCTTGGTGCGGATCATCCCCAGGTCGGTCCCGGCGTGGGCCTCGGTCAGGCACATGGAACCGGCCCACTCACCGGAATACATCTTCGGCAAGTAAGTGGCCTTGAGCGCTTCGCTGGCGTGGGTGTTGATCGACACACAGGCGCCAGACGTCAGCATCGGGTACAGGCCAAAGGCCAGGCTCGACGAGTTGATCATCTCTTCGACCTGGGCCGACACGGCCTTGGGCATGCCCATGCCGCCGAACGCAGGATCACCACCGACACCCACCCAGCCGCCTTCGGCATAGGTTTTGTAGGCCTGTGGGAAACCGTCCGGGGTAAACACGGCGGTGTTGTCCCAACGGCAACCTTGTTCATCGCCACCACGGCTGAGCGGGGCGATGGATTTGGCGGTGACCTTGCCGGCTTCTTCGAGGATGGCCTCTACGGTTTCGGCGTCAACGGTGTCTGCCAATGCCGGCAACTGGGCCCAAGTGGTGGCGACCTCAAAGACTTCGTTGAGGACGAAGCGCATATCACGCAGCGGCGCTTTGTAATCAGCCATGGCAAACCTCGTGAGAACGTGAAAAGTAATTCGGTAAGAGTCGGTTTTACAGGCTCAGAGTGTACCCGAACAACTTTTCAGACACATAGGGTCCACTTGTGACTGATTGGTATTTTTAAGTCATCACCACGCAAACGCCTCCGCAGGCAGACTCATCAGGCATTCGCTGCCCGCTTCCACGGCAGCGCGATGGGTAGCCGTACGCGGCAGTAGACGCTTGAAGTAGAACTCGCACGTGGCCAGCTTGGCCTTGGCAAAATCGCCATCTGGCTGTTCAAGAGCAGCGATCGCCATGCGCAGCCACAGGTACGCGAGCACCACGTAACCGCTGTACATCAGGTAATCCACGGCTGCCGAGCCCACCTCATCGGGGTTCTTCATGGCGGCCATGCCGACCTTCGTCGTCAACTCGCCCCATTCCCCGTTCAACTGATTGAGCTGCGCCACATAGGCCTTGAGTTGTGGGTGCTCGGCATTCGCCCCGCAGAACTTATGCACGATTTTGGTAAACCCACGCAGCAACTTGCCCTGGCTGCCCAGCACCTTGCGCCCCAGCAGGTCGAGGGCCTGGATGCCGTTGGTGCCTTCATAGATCGGCGCAATCCGCGCATCGCGCGCCAGCTGCTCCATGCCCCATTCACGGATGTAACCGTGGCCGCCGAAGATCTGCATGCCGTGGTTGGTCACCTCAAGGCCGGTATCGGTCATAAAGGCTTTGCAGATGGGCGTGAGGAACGCCAACAGGTCTTCGGCATCCTGGCGCTGGCCGGCGTCACTGCTCAGGTGCGCGGTGTCGAGCAATTGCGCGGTGAAGTAGGTCAGTGCGCGGTTGCCTTCGTTGAAGGCCTTCATGGTCAGCAGCATGCGGCGCACATCGGGGTGCACGATGATCGGGTCAGCCGCTTTGTCCGGGGCCTTGGCGCCGGTCAGCGCGCGCATTTGCAGACGGTCGTTGGCGTATTTGATCGCACCCTGGAAGCTCGCTTCGCCATTGCACAGGCCCTGCATGCCGGTGCCCAGGCGCGCGTGGTTCATCATGGTGAACATGCAGTTGAGGCCCTTGTTCGGCTCGCCGATCAGGAAGCCCCTGGCGCCATCGAAGTTCAGCACACAGGTAGCGGACGCCTTGATGCCCATCTTGTGTTCGATGGAACCGCAGTGCACCGCATTGCGCTCACCCGTATCGGCATGGAATTTGGGCACGATAAACAGCGAGATACCCTTGGTGCCTGCCGGCGCATCCGGCAGCTTGGCCAGCACCAGATGGATGATATTGGCGCTCATGTCGTGTTCGCCGGCGGAGATGAAGATCTTGCTGCCGGTGACCGCATAGCTGCCGTCTGCCTGGGGCACGGCACGGGTCTTGATCAGGCCCAGGTCGGTGCCGCAATGGGCTTCGGTGAGGCACATGGTGCCGGTCCATTCGCCCGCTGTGAGCTTGGTCAGATAGGTGTCTTTTTGCTCGGCGGTGCCGTGGGCGTGAATCGCCGACATCGCGCCGTGGGTCAGCCCGGGGTACATGCCCCAGGAGGTGTTGCTGGAGCCGATCATCTCGCTCAGCACCAGGCCGAGCGACTGCGGCAAGCCCTGGCCACCGTAGGCCGGGTCCGCCGCCACGCCGTGCCAGCCGCCCTCCACGTACTGGGCGAAGGCTTCCTTGAAACCCTTGGGCGTGGTGACCACGCCATTGTCGAAATGGCAGCCTTCTTCATCGCCGCTGCGGTTTAGCGGCGCCAGCACGTTCTCGCAGAATTTCGCGCCTTCTTCGAGGATCGCACCGACCATGTCCGGGCTGGCGTCGGTGGCACCCAACGCGGCGTAGTGGCCGTGGAAATCAAACACGTTGTCGATCAGAAAGCGCATGTCGCGAAGGGGAGCTTTGTACTCAGGCATGGCAATGTCTCCGTCAGCAGATGGTTTCAACCTACTGCCGGCCAACGCCTGGGACAATCACTGTAGAACCGCTGAATACACCGCCATCACTCAACCGGCAGCGCTCTGCATGCGCACCGCGCCACGCCGGGTCTGCCCGGACGCCACCACGCAGTTACGCCCGGCGCCCTTGGCGGCGTACAGCGCCTGGTCGGCGGACTTGAGCACTTCCTCGGGGGAGCGCTGCTCGGCCTGGCGTTCGGCCACGCCGATACTGATGGTCACCGAGACACTGGAGGCGCCGCTGCCCGAACGGCGCTGACGCCCTTGCTGATCGTCCTGGGGGCGGTCCGAATTACGCAGCTTGATGTCGTAGTCGGCGATGATCTCGCGGATCTCCTCCAGGTGCGGCATGCATTCATCCAGGGTCTTGCCGGCGAACACCACGGCGAATTCTTCACCGCCGTAGCGATAGGCGCGCCCGCCGCCGTTGACCTTGGACAGCTTGCTCGCCACCAGCCGCAATACCTGGTCGCCCACGTCATGACCATGGGTGTCGTTGAAACGCTTGAAGTGGTCGACGTCGCTCATCGCCAACACATAGTTGCGCCCCAGCCGCTGCATGCGCTCGTTCAGCGCACGACGCCCCGGCAAGCCGGTCAGCTCATCGCGAAAGGCCATTTGATAAGCCTCGTGGGCCACACCGGCGGCGATCATCAGCATCACCTGGCTGCACATGATATTCAGGGTGAAGGGCAGGATGAACGTCTGCGGCAACATCCAGAACAGGCCCAGCAACCCCACCAGTTGCGCCGCATGCAGCGGGCGCGGCTGGTACCAGTATTGCGCCGCCAGGGTCAGGAAGCCGATCAGGAACATCGGGTACGACAGCTGGATCAGGCTCATCCAGCTGCCATGCAGCGCCGGCCAGCGGATCTCCGCCAGCCAGTTCAGCACCGCCTGGGGATAACTCTGCTCCAGCGCCAGGGCCACGCTGCCCACCGCCAGCAACACCGCGCCACGGGCGACAAAGTCACGAAACAGGTGGGTCTTCTCCTGCCACAGCGCGTAGATGCTGAACAACAACGGCAGCAGCAGGCAGCACAGGTGGAACACCACGGCGGCGTCTTCGCGCACGCGGCCATTGTCGCGGTAGAAGTCGGTCTGGGTATCGAGCAGGAAGTAGGCGATGTATACCGTGATCATCAGGAACAGTTCACGCTGGCGGCGGTACACCGCGCAGTACGAACCACCGAGCAACAGCACCAGGGTCGGCAACACATTGAACAGTGAGGTGAAGAAAACGTTGAGGTCCTTGACGTACGCAGCCGAGAGCCCGGCCAGCAAGAGCAGCAACGAAGGTAGAAAATGACTGAAACGTACAGCGGACACGCGTGACAAGGGTAAAACTCCGACCCGCAAAAAATGATGGCACTGTGCCTCTATATGGACAGTTAAGCACAACCTGACACACATGCATCACATTGCCATCACTGTAACGGCAGCCGGCGGTAATCCCTGAGTGCTGCGGTGTGGTTTTTTATCGCCCACAAAAAAGCCGCCGCCCCCGTAGAGGAGCGGCGGCTCTGGAAGTGAACCGGTAAGGCTTAGTAAGCCAGGCCGAAGTCTTCTTCTTTCATGTCCATCAGGTTGTTGGCACCCGACAGCATGGTGGCTTTGTGGGCCAGGGTACGCGGCAGGATGCGCTGGAAGTAGAAGCGCGCGGTCTGCAGCTTGGCGGTGTAGAACGCTTCTTCGGTGGTGCCGGCAGCCAGTTTCTCGGCCGCCAGGCGCGCCATGTCGGCCCAGAAGTAAGCCAGGCAGGCGTAACCGGAGTACATCAGGTAGTCCACCGAGGCGGCACCCACTTCTTCGCGGTCTTTCATCGCGGCCATGCCGACCTTCATAGTCAACTCGCCCCACTCTTTGTTCAGCGCAGCCAGCGGTGCAACGAACTCTTTGACCGCTTCGTTGCCTTCGTTGGCCTGGCAGAACTTGTGCACGATCTTGGTGAAGCCCTTGAGCGCTTCGCCTTGGGTCATCAGCACTTTACGGCCCAGCAGGTCGAGGGCCTGGATGCCGGTGGTGCCTTCGTACAGCATCGAAATGCGGCTGTCGCGAACGTTCTGCTCCATGCCCCACTCGGCGATGAAGCCGTGGCCGCCATAGATCTGCACGCCGTGGTTGGCCGATTCAAAGCCGACTTCGGTCATGAACGCCTTGGCGATCGGGGTCATGAAGGCCAGCAGGCCATCGGCCTGTTTCTTGGCGTCTTCGTCGGTGCCGTATTTGACGATGTCCACTTGCTTGGCGGTGAAGTACACCATCGCACGGTTGCCTTCGGCAAAGGCCTTCATGGTCAGCAGCATGCGGCGCACGTCGGGGTGCACGATGATCGGGTCGGCGGCTTTGTCCGGGGCTTTCGGGCCGGTCAGGGAGCGCATTTGCAGGCGATCGCGGGCATATTTCAGGCCACCCTGGAAGCCGATTTCGGCGTGGGACAGGCCTTGCAGCGCGGTACCCAGGCGAGCGGTGTTCATAAAGGTGAACATGCAGTTCAGGCCTTTGTTCGCCGGGCCGATCAGGAAACCGGTGGCCGCGTCGAAGTTCATCACGCAGGTGGCGTTGCCGTGGATGCCCATCTTGTGTTCCAGGGAACCACAGCTCACGGCGTTGCGCGCGCCAATCGAGCCATCGGCGTTCGGCAGGAACTTCGGCACGATGAACAGCGAGATGCCTTTGGTGCCGGCCGGTGCGTCCGGCAGGCGGGCCAGTACGATATGGACGATGTTGTCGGCCATGTCGTGTTCACCGGCCGAGATGAAGATCTTGGTGCCGGAGACCTTATAGGAACCATCCGCCTGAGGCTCGGCCTTGGTGCGCAGCATGCCCAGGTCGGTGCCGCAGTGTGGCTCGGTCAGGCACATAGTGCCGGTCCATTCGCCCGACACCAGTTTGGTCAGGTAGGCCTCTTGCTGCTCGGGCGTGCCGTGCTCGGAGATAGTGTTCATCGCACCGTGGGACAGGCCTGGGTACATGCCCCACGACCAGTTGGCGGCGCCGACCATTTCGCTCACGGCCAGGCCCAGGGATTCCGGCAGGCCCTGGCCGCCGTGCTCCACGTCGTGGGCCAGGCTTGGCCAGCCGCCTTCTACGAATTGTTTGTAGGCTTCTTTGAAACCGGTAGGGGTTTTAACGCCCGACTCACTCCAGGTGCAGCCTTCGATGTCGCCCACGCGGTTCAGCGGTGCCAGCACTTGCTCACAAAACTTGGCGCCTTCTTCAAGGATGGCGTCAACCATGTCCGGGGTAGCGTCCTGGCAAGCCGGCAGGCTCTGATAGTGCGCTTCATAGCCAAGCAGTTCGTCACGAACGAAGCGAATATCACGCAAGGGGGCCTTGTAGTCAGGCATAGCGATAAACCTCTGCTGATGTATCTGGAATGAACAACCGCGTGGAAGTGTTGGGGCGGTCAAACAGGTGTTTGAAACATACGTTTACGACCTGGGGATGTCAAGCGTCGTCCGGATGCCGTTTGTCATGACGCGGGTCAATGGCGCGCACGGTAACGCTTGCGGCTAGACGCCACATGACTGGGGGAGTGTAGAAGTTCAGAAGGACGACACAGTAAAAATGTGGGAGGGGGCTTGCCCCCGATAGCGCAGTGTCAGCCATACACACATTGGCTGGTCCATCACTATCGGGGGCAAGCCCCCTCCCACATTTTTTAGCGCCAGCAGATCAGGCGTAGGTGTCGATCAGGGTACCGAGCATTTCATCGGAAGCCTTGGCGACTTTAGCGCCGAGTTCCACTTGGAACTTGCCTTGGGCCATTTCAACCATGTTGCTGGCCGAGTTGGACGGCTGGGCGCGGTCGTTGGCTTGCAGACGGTCGCTTTGCGCGTCCGATGGCTGAGTGGTCGCGGCGCTGGCAATTCTGCCGGCGGCCTGATCGACACGGTTCTGCCCGGACTGAATGCTGCTCAGGCCCGAGTAAAACGCGCTGCTTCCAGAGATTTCCATGGCGTAAGCCTGCCTTTAGAGAATCGTGAAGTTGAATTGAAGCAGATATCCCGTCAAAGGGCTCGTCAAAAACACTAATGGCATAATGCCTTGTCGATAGCCAAAATCAGTCAAGCAGGTCCAGTTGCAAGTACTCGGCAACCGCTTCAGCCCCGGCGTGCTTGAGTTTCGGCACACGCCCCAAGCATGGCGCAGGCAGGCGCTCAGCCAGGGTGGCAAGGTTTTCTTCCAGACGGGAGGTCTTGGGGTCGATGATATTCGCCACCCACCCGGCCAACGGCAGGCCATCCCGGGCGATGGCTTCGGCGGTCAGCAAGGCATGGCTGATGCAACCCAGGCGCACCCCCACCACCAGGATCACCGGCAATTTCAGCGCCATGGCCAGGTCCGACATATTCGCCTGGTCAGCCAATGGCACGCGCCAGCCACCGGCGCCTTCGATCAGGGTGAAATCCGCTTGCCGTGCCAGGATCTGCTGCATGGGCTTCAACAACGATTGCACGGTGAGCGAGAAACCCGCCTCCCGCGCCGCCAGATGGGGTGCGATGGCCGGTTCGAACGCCACCGGATTGACCTCGGCATAACTCAACGGCAGCGAGCATTCGGACAGCAACGCCAACGCATCGGCGTTGCGCAAGCCCTTGGGCGTGACCTGGCAACCGGAGGCCACCGGCTTACCCGCCGCGGTGCTTCTGCCGGCTTGCCGCGCCGCGTGCAACAGACCGGCGGCGATGGTGGTTTTGCCGACATCGGTGTCGGTGCCGGTGATGAAGTAGGCGGCGCTCATAGAGGTTTCTCCAGTACGGCATACACCACTTGGTAAGTCGCCGGCAGGCCTTGGGCCTGGCGGAACCGCTCATACGCGTGCACCAGTGCAACAATCCGCGCGCGCCCCGTCAACCCACCGGGGCGACCGGGGTTGAGGTTATGCGCGCCCAGGGCCTTCAATTCGTGGGTCAGGCTGCGCACATCCGGGTAATGCAACACATGAGGACGGCGCTCCAGGCTCACCACCCGCAGGCCGCTGGCCGCACACACTTGTTGATACGCCTCGAAGGTGCGGAAGCGATTGACATGCACCAGGCCATCCGCCGCACGCCAGCTCTCGCGCAGCTCTTCCAGGGTGCCCGTGCAGAGACTGGCGAAGGCCAGCACACCGCCCGGTTGCAACACCCGATGGGCCTCGCTGAGTACCGCCTCGAAATTCGCACACCACTGCACCGCGAGGGACGAGAAGATCAGCTGCACGCTGTCAGCTTTGAGCGGCAAGCGTTCGGCGTCGCCGGCGATGAAGTGCTCGGCGCCACCCAGGGGGCGTGCGTGGTTGAGCATGCCTTCGGCGATGTCCAACGCGATGCCTTGGCTGGCGGGCCAGCGCTCCCCCAGCACACGGCTGAAATAACCGGTGCCGCAGCCCATGTCCAACCAACGTTGCGGCGCGGTATCGGCCGGTAAGCGCGCCAGCAATTGGCAGCCCACCGCCCGCTGCAACTCGGCGACGCTGTCGTAACTGGCGGCGGCACGGGAAAAGGACGCCGCCACCTGGCGCTTGTCCGGCAACGCACCCGGCAGCGGGGCGTGGGATAAATCAGTCATCGACGCACTCATGCAAAAAAGCCTGGATGGCCCCCGCTACACCGTGAGGGTCTTCCAGAAGAAAAGCGTGGCCGGCCTGTTCAATCAGGCCGATTTCAACATCCGGCAGCAGGGCCAGCAGGTCGCTGGCGGCTTCGGCGGGCACCAACCCATCCAGGCCGGCGAACAGGTGCAACTGCGGGCCGCGATAGGCCAATAAGGCTTCACGGGTATCCAACTGGGCGAGTAGCTCAAGGCCGGGCATCAACACACTGGGCGGCGTGTTCGGCGCGCTACTGACCAGCAGGCGCGACAGCCCGCGCGGGTCTTCGGCACCCTTGGCGCACAACAAACCGAAGCGTTTGAGGGTGACTTGGGAGTCGGCATGGCAGCCGGCGAGGAATGCATCGAAGGTCTCGGCGGGCATCGCGCTTGGCCAGCCAGCGTGGGCGACGAAACACGGGTTACTCGCCAGCGTCAGCAGGCCGCAGCAACGTTCGCCGCGCCGCGCCGCCAGTTCCGAGGCCAGCATGCCGCCCAGGGACCAGCCGCCCAGCCAGGCGTTGTCCGGCAGCGTAGCGTCGAGTTCGTCGAGCCACTCGTTCAGGTCGCTGGAGTCCAGTGCAGGCAACGGTTCGATCTGCACCTGCAGGTGCTCGTCCAAACCTTGCAAGGCGGCGGCCAACGGCTCCAGCGGCGATACACCGAGGCCCCAGCCGGGCAGTAATATCAGTCGATCACGCATGGCCTCGCTCCGAACTGCCTAACAAGCGGAAACACGCTTCCAATGCGTTTAACAATAGCTGCACCTGCGCCGCGCTGTGGGCTGCCGTCAATGTCACGCGCAGACGCGCGCTGCCGGCGGGCACGGTGGGTGGGCGGATCGCCGTCACCATCAGGCCGCGTTCACGCAGCATCTGCGACAGGCGCACGGCCTTGGCGCTGTCGCCGATCAGGATGGGTTGGATCGGCGTAAAGCTGTCCATCAGCTCCAGCCCAATCTGCTCGGCGCCCTGGCGGAACTGGCGGATCAGGCGGTTGAGGTGCTCGCGCCGCCAATGTTCGCTGCGCAACAGTTCCAGGCTTTTCAAGGTGGCACAGGCCAGGGCGGGCGGTTGGCTGGTGGTGTAGATGTACGGGCGGGCGAACTGGATCAGGCTTTCGATCAGCTCTTCACTGCCGGCCACAAATGCCCCGGCCGTGCCGAACGCCTTGCCGAGGGTGCCGACCAGCACCGGCACGTCCTCCTGGCTCAGGCCGAAATGCTCGACGATCCCGCCGCCGTTGGCGCCCAGGGGGCCAAAGCCATGGGCGTCATCTACCATCAACCAGGCGCCTTTGGCCTTGGTTTCGCGGGCCAGCGCGGGCAGGTCGGCCAGGTCGCCGTCCATGCTGAATACACCATCGGTGACCACTAGGGTATTGCCGGTAGCTTTCTCCAGGCGCTTGGCCAGGCTCTGCACATCGTTATGCAGGTAACGATTGAAACGCGCACCCGAGAGCAAGCCCGCATCCAGCAGCGACGCATGGTTGAGACGGTCTTCCAGCACCGTATCGCCCTGCCCCACCAATGCCGTGACCGCGCCGAGGTTGGCCATGTAGCCGGTGGTAAACAGCAGCGCACGCGGGCGACCGGTGAGGTCGGCCAGGGCTTCTTCCAGTTCATGGTGTGGCGTGGCATGCCCGACCACCAGGTGCGAAGCGCCGCCGCCCACACCCCAACGCGAGGCACCGGCGCGCCAGGCCTCGATCACCTGCGGGTGATTGGCCAGGCCCAGGTAATCGTTATTGCAGAACGCCAGCAGCGGCTGGCCGTCCACCACCACTTCCGGGCCCTGGGGGCTGTCGAGTAGCGGGCGTTGGCGATAAAGGTGTTCGGCACGGCGGGCAGCGAGACGCGCGGCGAGATCGAAAGACATGCAGGCCTCGATTAAACAGATGTAGGCGGTCAAGAATGTGGCGGGGATCCAGTGTGGGAGGGGGCTTGCCCCCGATTGCAATCTGTCAGTTGATGCAGGTGTCGACTGACCCATCGCTATCGGGGGCAAGCCCCCTCCCACACAAGCCGTTTCCCACAGGTGGCTGGCATTTCAATCAAACAACGGCGTTATAGAACTGCTCGCTGCTCTTCTGCTCCACCAACGCCTGCTCGATGGCCGCCTGGTGCACTTCATCGGCATGCTCTTCACGGGCTTCCGGCAGGATGCCCAGGCGCGCAAACAGTTGCATGTCCTTGTCAGCCTGCGGGTTGGCGGTGGTCAGCAACTTGTCGCCGTAGAAGATGGAGTTGGCACCGGCAAAGAACGCCAACGCCTGCATCTGCTCGTTCATCGCTTCACGGCCGGCCGACAGGCGCACATGGGACTTCGGCATCAGGATGCGCGCCACGGCGAGCATGCGGATGAAGTCGAACGGGTCGATGTCTTCGGCGTTTTCCAGCGGCGTACCCGCCACTTTCACCAGCATGTTGATCGGCACCGACTCCGGATGCTCCGGCAGGTTGGCCAGTTGGATCAGCAAATTGGCGCGGTCGTCGAGAGACTCGCCCATGCCGAGGATGCCGCCGGAGCAGATCTTCATCCCCGAATCACGTACATAGGCCAGGGTTTGCAGGCGCTCGCTGTAGGTACGGGTGGTGATGATGCTGCCGTAGAACTCCGGCGAGGTGTCGAGGTTGTGGTTGTAGTAGTCCAGGCCGGCCTGGGCCAGGGCTTCTGTCTGGTCCTGGTCGAGGCGGCCGAGGGTCATGCAGGTTTCAAGGCCCATGGCCTTTACGCCTTTGACCATCTGCAACACGTAGGGCATGTCTTTGGCCGACGGGTGCTTCCAGGCGGCGCCCATGCAGAAGCGCGTCGAGCCGATGGCTTTGGCGCGGGCAGCCTCTTCGAGGACCTTCTGCACTTCCATCAGCTTCTCTTTTTCGAGGCCGGTGTTGTAGTGGCCCGACTGCGGACAATATTTGCAATCTTCCGGGCAGGCGCCGGTCTTGATCGAGAGCAGCGTCGACACTTGCACACGGTTGGCGTCGAAATGCGCGCGGTGCACGGTCTGCGCCTGGAACAGCAGGTCATTGAATGGCTGCACGAACAGCGCTTTGACTTCGGCGAGGGACCAATCGTGACGCAAGGTGGCGGTGGTGCTGGCGCTCATGGGCGATTCCTTGATTATGCTTTGGCAAGCGCTGCGGGAAGGGCAATACCCACAGGCACGACACGGATGCTCGGCATATTTAAGGAAGATTCATGCACTGTCAACCGAGATACAAACACCAGGTTTACATCTGGTTAAATAACATACAAAGCTGTTTGATCTGTGATGAAGCGACACAATCCGCCCATTGTGTGTGCAACGTCTGCGAAACCGAGCTGCCCTGGCTCATGGAGCACTGCGATGTGTGTGCCCTGCCCCTGCCGATGGAGGGTTTGACTTGCGGGCAATGCCAAAAAAATCCCCCTGCGTTTAAACAGGTCATCGCCCCCTGGTCCTACAGCTTTCCCATCGACAGCCTGATCAGCCGCTTCAAGCATCAGGCACGCTGGCCCCTCGGGCAGATGCTGGCGTGGCTGTTGGCGCAGCACCTGCACCATCGCTTTGATAACACCGGACTCACCCGCCCCGACTGCCTGCTACCGGTGCCCATGGCCCGCAAGCGCCTGCGCGAACGCGGCTACAACCAGGCGTTGATGCTGGCACGCTGGCTCAGCAGCGACTTGAACATTCCCCACGATGAACAGCTGTTGTTACGCCCCCATGAAACCGTGGCACAGCAGGCACTCGACGCCAAGACCCGTAAACGCAACCTGCTCGGTGCCTTCGCCCTGGCGCCCCACGCCCAGGTGCAGGGCCGCCACTTCGCCCTGGTCGACGACGTGCTGACGACCGGCGCCACGGCCCATAGCCTGGCGCGGTTATTGATGAACGCCGGTGCGAAGCAGGTCGATGTGTATTGCCTGGCCCGCACGCCCAAACCGGGCAGTTGACTTGACTCCAGCCCACCTTGCCCGCAACGTTCGGCTCATCCCAGCCAAGCGTATCCACATGTCTCTGCCAACCTCCCTCAGCCAACACATCATCCGCCGCCCCCAGCGCATTGCCTTGCTGGCACATATCGCCGAGCAGGGCTCCATCACCCGTGCGGCCAAAAGCGCAGGCTTGAGTTACAAGGCGGCGTGGGATGCCATCGACGAGCTGAACAACCTGGCACAAAAGCCGTTGGTGGAACGCAGCGTGGGCGGCAAGGGCGGTGGTGGCGCGAAGCTGACGGCCGAAGGTGAGCGCGTGCTGCGTCTTTACCAGCGCCTGCAAGTGCTGCAAGCCGAAGTGCTGGGTTCCGATGAAGCCGCCAGCGACTTCAACCTGCTCGGCCGCTTGATGCTGCGCACCAGCGCGCGCAACCAATTGCATGGCCAGGTGATCGCCATCGAGCAGCAGGGCCGTAACGACCTGATCCGCCTGCAACTGGCCGGTGGCCTGAGCCTGGACGCGCAGGTCACCCATGACAGCACGCAACGCCTGGAACTGGAAACCGGCGTGGAAGTGGTGGCGCTGATCAAGGCCGGCTGGCTGGAAGTGCTCGCATCCGAGCAAGCTGCAACACCTGGACACAATTGCATGAGCGGCACCGTCGACGTCATTCTCGACGCCGACGACGGCCCCAGCGAAGTGCGCATTGCCCTGCCCAATGGCCAGGTTTTATGCGCCCTGGCGCGGCCCGAGGCACTCAAGGACGTGGGCGCCGCCGAAGGTAAAACCATCACCGTGCAATTCGCGCCAAGCAATGTGCTGCTCGGCACGCCGGTGTAGGCGCAGCCCGCCTTCAAACTGCAACAATTTCGTCACGCCCGCTCCTTATGGTGTCTGCAAAAACCGCAGGGAGCCTGAGATGAGCCTATTAGAAGAAAACCAAGCCACCGACCTGGAACAGATGGTCGGCCTCACCCGCCGCCGCTTTATCGGCGCCGGTGCGCTGTGCGGTGCCGCGATGTTCCTCGGCGGCAACCTGCTGAGCCGCAGCGCCCTGGCCGTCAACGCCGCCAGCGCCAGCCCACTGCTGGGCTTTACCAGCATCGCCGCCGCCACCAGTGACGCCATCACCTTGCCGCCAGGCTACAGCGCCTCGGTGCTGATCAGTTGGGGCCAACCGCTGAGCAAGAACGCACCCGCCTTCGACCCGTCCGGCAACGGCACGGCCAAGGCCCAGGAGCAGCAGTTCGGTGACAACAACGACGGCATGAGCCTGTTCGCCTTCCCGGGCGACGACAACCGTGCGCTGATGGCGATCAACAACGAATACACCAATTACCGCTACCTCTTCGCCCACGGCGGCGCGCCGCAATCGGCCGAAGACGTGCGCAAGGCCCAGGCCAGCGAAGGCGTGTCGGTGATCGAAGTGCGGCGCAAGGGCGACACCTGGCAGTTCGTGCAGGACTCGCGCTACAACCGGCGCATCCACGGCAACTCGCCGATCAATCTCAGCGGCCCCGCCGCCGGCCACGCCTGGCTGAAAACCAGCGCCGACAAAACCGGCAAGAAGGCCCTCGGCACTTTCCAGAACTGCGCCAACGGCAAGACACCGTGGGGCACCTATCTGACGTGCGAAGAGAACTTCACCGACTGTTTTGGCAGCAGCAACCCACAACAAACCTTCGACGCCGGGCAGAAACGCTACGGGGTGGTAGCCGCCAGCAAAGACATCAACTGGCACCCGCACGACCCGCGCTTTGACATCGCCAAGAACCCCAACGAGCTCAACCGCCACGGTTGGGTGGTGGAAATCGACCCGTTCGACCCCAAGTCCACCCCCGTCAAACGCACCGCCCTGGGCCGCTTCAAGCATGAAAACGCCGCCCTGGCCGAAACCCGTGACGGCCGCGCCGTGGTGTACATGGGCGACGACGAACGCGGCGAGTTCATCTACAAGTTCGTCAGCCGCGACCCGATCAACCACCACAACCCCAAGGCCAACAAGGACCTGCTCGACCACGGCACCTTGTACGTGGCGATCTTCGATGCGGGCGACGGCAACGCCGACCATCCCAAGGGCAAGGGCCAATGGGTCGAGCTCAGCCACGGCAAGAACGGCATCGACGCCAGCACAGGTTTCGCCAGCCAGGCCGAGGTGCTGATCCACGCGCGCCTGGCCGCCAGTGTGGTGAAAGCCACGCGCATGGACCGCCCGGAATGGATCGTGGTCAGCCCCACCGATGGCCAGGTCTATTGCACCCTCACCAACAATGCCAAGCGCGGTGAAGACGGCCAGCCGGTGGGCGGCCCCAACCCGCGTGAGAAAAACGTCTACGGCCAGATCCTGCGCTGGAAGGCCGACGCGGATAACCATGGCTCCACGGAGTTCAGCTGGGACCTGTTTGTGGTGGCCGGCAACCCGGGCGTGCACGCTGGCACGCCGAAGGGCGGCTCGTCGAACATCAACCCGCAGAAC
Organism: Pseudomonas sp. FBCC-B1565; assembly: GCF_059133265.1. Taxonomy (NCBI): domain Bacteria; kingdom Pseudomonadati; phylum Pseudomonadota; class Gammaproteobacteria; order Pseudomonadales; family Pseudomonadaceae; genus Pseudomonas; species Pseudomonas sp. FBCC-B1565. The sequence goes on along the minus strand of NZ_CP101438.1, from coordinate 587,308 downwards.
ATGTTCAACAGCCCGGATGGCCTGGGTTTCGACAAGGCCGGACGCCTGTGGATTCTCACCGATGGCGACTACAGCAACGCGGGTGACTTCGCGGGCATGGGCAATAACCAGATGCTCTGCGCCGACCCGTCTACCGGGGAAATCCGCCGTTTCATGGTAGGGCCGGTGGCCTGTGAGGTGACAGGCATCAGCTTCTCGCCGGATCAGAAGACGCTGTTTGTGGGGATTCAGCACCCAGGCGAAACAGGCGGTTCGACCTGGCCGGAGCATCTGACGAATGGCAAGCCGCGCTCGTCAGTGATGGCAATTCGGCGGGATGACGGCGGTATCGTCGGCGCCTGACAAAGCCTCATCGGGGGCAAGCCCCCTCCCACACTGACTGTGTTCACAGTCAAAATATGTGAATGCAGTCAATGTGGGAGGGGGCTTGCCCCCGATAGCAATGGCACAGCCACCACCTATCTCAGCCCCGGTGCGTTACCATACCCGGCCGGACGCGGCGCCCTGCTGCGCGCAGGAGTTCGCATGGCCCACCCGTTTGAAACACTCACCCCCGACCTGGTACTCGACGCTGTCGAAAGCATCGGTTTCCTCAGCGATGCGCGCGTATTGGCGCTCAACAGCTACGAAAACCGCGTCTACCAAGTGGGCATCGAAGACTCCGAGCCGCTGATCGCCAAGTTCTATCGCCCGCAGCGCTGGACCAACGAGGCGATCCTTGAAGAACACCGCTTCACCTTCGAACTGGCCGAATGCGAAGTGCCGGTGGTGGCACCGCTGATCCACAACGGCGAAAGCCTGTTCGAACATGCCGGCTTCCGCTTCACCCTGTTCCCGCGCCGTGGCGGCCGTGCGCCGGAACCGGGCAACCTCGACCAACTCTATCGCCTCGGGCAACTGCTCGGCCGTTTGCATGCGGTGGGCTCGACCCGCCCGTTCGAACATCGTGAAGCCCTGGGCGTGAAGAACTTCGGTCACGATTCCCTCACCACCTTGCTGGAAGGCAATTTCATCCCCAAAAGCCTGCTGCCGGCCTACGAGTCCGTGGCCCGCGACCTGCTCAAGCGCGTGGAAGAGGTGTACAAGGCCACGCCGCACAAGAACATCCGCATGCACGGCGATTGCCACCCCGGCAACATGATGTGCCGCGACGAGATGTTCCACATCGTCGACCTGGATGACTGCCGCATGGGCCCGGCGGTTCAGGACCTGTGGATGATGCTCGCCGGCGACCGTCAGGAATGCCTGGGGCAACTGTCGGAGTTGATGGACGGCTATCAGGAGTTCCACGACTTCGACCCGCGTGAACTGGCGCTGATCGAACCCCTGCGCGCCTTGCGCCTGATGCATTACAGCGCCTGGCTGGCACGGCGCTGGGATGACCCGGCGTTCCCCCATAGTTTCCCGTGGTTTGGCAGTGAGCGGTATTGGGGCGATCAGGTGTTGGCCTTGCGCGAACAGCTCTCGGCGTTGAATGAAGAGCCACTGAAGCTGTTTTGACTGACAAATATCCTTACAATCGCGCTTTGTTAGCTGCCTAAGCAAGGATTTCGCAATGCAAGCCGCCAACCCCCGCAAGGGGTACATCCTGGGCCTGAGCGCCTATGTCATCTGGGGTCTGTTCCCGCTCTACTTCAAAGCCATCGCCAGCGTGCCCGCCGCCGAAATCATCGTGCACCGCGTGCTGTGGTCGGCGCTGTTCGGCGGTTTGCTGTTGATGGTCTGGAAGCATCCCGGCTGGTTTCGCGAACTGCGTGACAACCCCAAGCGCCTGGCGATCCTGGCCCTCAGTGGGTCGTTAATCGCGGGTAACTGGCTGACCTACGTGTGGTCGGTCAACACCGGGCGCATGCTGGAAGCGAGCCTGGGTTACTACATCAACCCGTTGGTGAATGTGGTGCTGGGCATGTTGATCCTGGGTGAACGCCTGCGCCGTTTACAGTGGGTCGCCGTTGGGCTGGCTGCGGTGGGTGTGGCGCAACAGGTGTGGCAGGTGGGCAGCTTGCCGTGGGTGTCGCTGGTACTGGCGTTGACCTTTGGTTTCTACGGGCTGATCCGCAAGCAGGCACCGGTGAAAGCGCTGCCAGGGCTGGTGGTGGAAACCTGGATGCTGGTGCCGATTGCGGTTGCATGGCTGCTGTTCAATCCGACCGCCCACAGTGCGCAGATGGAATTCTGGGGCACCTCCGAAGCCTGGTGGCTGGTAGCCGCCGGCCCGGTGACACTGATCCCGCTGGTGTGTTTCAACGCCGCCGCACGGCATTTGCCCTATACCGCCCTGGGCTTTTTGCAGTACGTCGCGCCGACCCTGGTATTGCTGGAAGCCGTGCTGCTGTTCGGCGAGCATCTGGCACCAAGCACCTTGACGGCCTTCGCGTTCATCTGGGCGGGCCTGGTGGTGTACAGCGTGGATATCTGGCTCAGCGCACACAAACGCTGATCAAATAACGTACAAACCTCTGCAAGCCATAATCTACGTGGCTTGCAGACATCCACCCCAAGGTTATCCACAACCTGATCCCCGCCATTTGTTCACAAGCCCTTGAAACTGCTCGTTTTTTGCTCAAGTAGCGAAGAACCCCGCACGGCGTGGCCTGGCGCCGGGTCTCTACAGGTTATCCACAGGCCCATGCAAGATTTCCATGCATAACCCTGTGGGCAGATTATTCCTCGTGGTGCAGCTCCACCATCAGATCATCGGCCAGGGTTTCCAGGGACAATTGCAAAGTATCCAGGGATAACGCTGCCGGCACCTGCAACAGCGCCTCGGCGGTAAACAACGGATCACCGCTCATGGGCGCCGGGCGCACGTCCGTGCTCAGGCTCTCCAGGTTCACGCCCTGCTTGCTCAGCAGCGCCGTGATCTCGCGCACAATGCCCGCACGGTCATTGCCCACCAGCGTCATCATGATCGACTTGGAGGCTGAGGCCTGCCCGCTGCTGCCCTCACCCACCAGCACGCGAATGCCGTGTGTGGATAAGTCCTCCAGCGCACCGACCAGCGCCTGACGGTTCTCTGTAGGAACGCCGACGCGCAGGATCCCGGCAAATTGCCCGGCCATGTGCGCCATGCGGCTTTCCAGCCAGTTGCCACCGTGGGCGGCGATGTTCTGTGCGATGCGCTCGACCAGACCGGGTTTGTCGGCGGCGATAATTGTGAGTACAAGATGGTCCATGGCAAAGCCCTCTGAATTCAATCTACAAGGTGGACTCGGAAGCCCTCGAAAACAAATCGTGTACCATTTTTATATTTATCTGGAACAATCCAATAGTTTTTTGAGAACATCCGGTTCTCCGCTGTGACCGTACGACCAAAGTGGGTCGCTAAACGACGTATTTAGTCTAATTTTCACAACCGCAAGTCATCATGTAGTATGCCCAACCGTGCACTACATAATGAAAATCTGAAAAAGCGCATAAGCTCCGCAGAGTGAGGCAAGCAATGACTGAACACGTTCAAGTCGGTGGCCTGCAGGTCGCCAAAGTCCTGTTCGACTTCGTGAACAACGAAGCCATTCCCGGTACCGGCATCACTGCCGACCAGTTCTGGGCCGGTGCCGACAAGGTCATCCACGACCTGGCACCGAAGAACAAAGCCCTACTCGCCAAACGCGACGATTTCCAAGCGCGGATCGATACCTGGCACCAGACTCACGCAGGCCAGGCGCACGACCCGGTGGCTTACAAAGCCTTCCTGCAAGACATTGGATACCTGCTGCCAGAAGCCGCGGATTTCCAGGCCACGACCCAAAACGTCGATGACGAGATCGCCCGCATGGCCGGCCCGCAGCTGGTGGTGCCGGTGATGAACGCGCGCTTCGCCCTCAACGCCTCGAATGCGCGTTGGGGCTCGCTGTATGACGCGCTGTATGGCACCGACGCCATCAGCGAAGCCGACGGCGCCGAGAAGGGCCAGGGCTACAACAAGGTCCGTGGCGACAAGGTGATCGCCTTCGCCCGCGCCTTCCTCGATGAGGCCGCCCCGCTTAGCGCTGGCAGCCATGTGGAGTCGACCGGCTACAAGATCGTTGATGGCACGCTGATCGTCAGCCTCAAGGGCGGCAGCAACAGCGGCCTGCGCGACGATGCCCAGTTGATCGGCTACCAGGGCCCTGCGGCCGAGCCGATTGCGATCCTGCTGAAACACAACGGCCTGCACTTCGAAATCCAGATCGACGCCAGCACCCCGGTCGGCCAGACCGACGCCGCCGGCGTCAAAGACGTGCTGGTGGAAGCCGCGCTGACCACCATCATGGACTGCGAAGACTCCGTCGCTGCCGTGGATGCCGACGACAAAGTGGTGATCTACCGCAATTGGCTCGGCCTGATGAAGGGCGACCTGGCCGAAGAAGTGGCCAAGGGCGGCAAGACCTTCACCCGCACCATGAACGCCGACCGCGTGTACACCGGCGTAAATGGCCAGGATGTGACGCTGCATGGCCGTTCGCTGCTGTTCGTGCGCAACGTGGGTCATCTGATGACCATCGACGCGATCCTCGACAAAGACGGCAACGAAGTGCCCGAAGGCATTCTCGACGGGCTGATCACCAGCCTGGCCGCGATCCACAGCCTCAACGGCAACAGCAGCCGCAAGAACAGCCGCACCGGTTCCGTGTACATCGTGAAACCGAAGATGCACGGCCCGGAAGAAGCCGCGTTCACCAACGAGCTGTTCGGTCGCATCGAAGACGTGCTGAAGCTGCCGCGCAATACCCTGAAAGTCGGGATCATGGACGAGGAACGCCGCACCACGGTCAACCTCAAGGCCTGCATCAAGGCCGCCAGCGAGCGCGTGGTGTTTATCAACACCGGTTTCCTCGACCGTACCGGCGACGAGATCCACACCTCCATGGAAGCCGGCGCGATGGTGCGCAAGGCGGCAATGAAGGCGGAAAAATGGATCGGCGCGTATGAAAACTGGAACGTCGATATCGGCTTGAGCACCGGCCTGCAAGGCCGTGCGCAGATCGGTAAAGGCATGTGGGCGATGCCCGACCTGATGGCGGCGATGCTCGAACAGAAAATCGCCCATCCACTGGCCGGCGCCAACACCGCGTGGGTACCGTCGCCTACGGCGGCTGCGCTGCACGTGTTGCACTACCACAAGGTCGACGTATTCGCCCGCCAGGCCGAATTGGCCAAGCGCGAACGCGCGTCGGTGGACGACATCCTGACCATTCCCCTGGCCAGCAACACTGATTGGTCTGACGAAGAGATCCGCAACGAGCTGGACAACAACGCCCAAGGCATCCTGGGCTATGTGGTGCGCTGGATCGACCAGGGCGTCGGCTGTTCGAAAGTGCCGGACATCAACGATGTGGGCCTGATGGAAGACCGCGCCACCCTGCGTATCTCCAGCCAGCACATCGCCAACTGGCTGCGCCACGGCATCGTCAACGAAGCCCAGGTGATGGAAAGCCTCAAGCGCATGGCGCCGGTGGTAGACCGTCAGAATGCCGGGGACAAACTGTATCGCCCACTGGCACCGGACTTCGACAGCAACATCGCGTTCCAGGCAGCGGTGGAGTTGGTGATTGAAGGGACCAAGCAGCCAAACGGGTACACCGAGCCGGTGCTGCACCGTCGGCGTCGGGAGTTCAAGGCTAAAAACGGCCTGTAAATGAAAAAGCCCTGATCGAGAGATCGGGGCTTTTTCTTTAGGGTTGTGGTGGCTGAACTGGCGCTATCGGGGGCAAGCCCCCTCCCACAACTAATAGAACATGTGGGAGGGGGCTTGCCCCCGATGAGGCCGTTATAGACACCGCAGAATCAGGACGCCATCCCCAACTCCCGCTTCACCATCTTTGCCAATTTCACGCTATCAATCGGCTTGAGCAAGAAGTCCACCACGCTCAAATGCATCGCATCGATCACGTCCGGCGCTTCGGCGTCCCCCGACATGATGATGATCGGCAGCGCTGCCCGGGTGGATTCACGCACTTGTCGGATCAGTTCCAGGCCATTGCTGGGCGCCATGCGCAGGTCGGTGATCAGCAAACCGATGGAGCTGCTGGACTTCAACAAATCCCACGCTGCCTCACCACTGTCGGCAGTCATGCAGCGAATGCCGTCCAGCCCCAGGATTTCCGCCAGCAGTTCACGCGCGTCCTTGTCGTCGTCAACAATCAACACGCGTTGTGGCGGTAAATCAGGCTCCAGCATCACGGCGCTCAGCGCCTCGCGCTCGGCATCGCTCAAAATATCGTGGTCGGACATACAGTTCTCAGCAATTCTCATCTAGCTCCCAGCACACTCGTCAGACATCTGCGGAAGGGCGATCAATGTGCACTTCGTCGGAAAGTTTGACTAGTGGGTGTTCTACGGGGTTTGGACGATAGTCATGTAAGGTTTTTCCCTAGGTGTGTGCCGTTTGTATCGACCTAGACTTACGTCCAATGGGCACCCGCTGCGCAGGAGTCGACCATGAGGGACGATAACGACAAAAAAACTGCGGTCACTGTTATGAGTAAAGCTGATGCCTACGCCCAGGCGGGGAAAACTGCCGTATTGCAAAATATCCACGGCACCCTGCAATTCCTGCAACGTTTCCCGCCGTTCAACCAGATGGAAAACGCCCACCTGGCGTTTTTGGTGGAACAGTGTCAGTTACGCTTCTACAGCCCCGGCGACAGCATCCTCAAACCATCGGGCGGGCCGGTAGAGCATTTTTATATCGTCAAGCAGGGCCGCGTTGTGGGCGAGCGGCCGGACAGCGCCGAAACCACCTTTGAAATCACGACGGGCGAATGCTTCCCCCTGGCAGCCCTGCTCGGTGAACGGGCCACCCGCACCGAGCACAAGGCCGCCGAAGACACCTTCTGCCTGCAACTGAACAAACCGGCGTTTATCAAGCTGTTCGCGCTGTCCAGCCCGTTTCGCGACTTTGCCCTGCGCGGCGTCAGCAGCCTGTTGGACCAGGTCAACCAGCAAGTGCAGCAAAAGGCGGTGGAAACCCTTGGCACTCAATACTCCCTGAACACTCGCCTGGGTGAATTGGCCATGCGCCACCCGGTAATGTGCAGCCCAACCACCCCGCTGCGCGAGGCCGTCACGCTGATGCATGAGCAGCAGGTGGGCAGCATCGTGATCGTCGATGAACACAAAGCGCCCCTGGGGATTTTCACCCTGCGTGACCTGCGCCAGGTGGTGGCCGATGGCACCAGCGATTTCAGCCGGGCCATTGAAGGCCATATGACCCAGGCACCGTTCTTCCTGACCCCGGACCACAGCGCCTTCGACGCCGCTATCGCCATGACCGAACGGCATATCGCCCATGTGTGTCTGGTCAAGGAACAGCGCCTGTGCGGCGTGGTGTCCGAGCGCGACCTGTTTTCCCTGCAACGCGTGGACCTGGTGCACCTGGCGCGCACCATCCGCAACGCACCGCGGGTGGACAACCTGGTGGCGATTCGCGGTGAAATCGGTCAACTGGTGGAGCGCATGCTGGCCCATGGCGCGTCGTCCACCCAGATCACCCACATTATTACCCTGCTCAACGACCACACCGTGTGCCGGGTGATCGAACTGACCCTGGCCGAAAAAGGCGACCCCGGCGTGCCGTTCAGCTGGTTGTGCTTCGGTAGCGAAGGCCGCCGCGAGCAGACGCTGTACACCGACCAGGACAACGGCATCCTGTTCGACGCCAAGGATGCCGCCGAAGCGGCCGAAATACGTGGTCGGCTGCTGCCGCTGGCACAGCAGGTCAACCAGAGCCTGGCGCTGTGCGGGTTCAGCCTGTGCAAGGGCAATATCATGGCCGGCAACCCGGAACTGTGCCTGTCGCGGGCCGAATGGGCGCGGCGTTTTGCAGCGTTTATCCGCGAGGCCACGCCGGAGAATCTGCTGGGTTCCAGCATTTATTTCGATCTGCGCGTGGTGTGGGGCGATGAACGTGGCTGCGAGCAACTGCGCCAGGGCATTCTGGATCAGGTCGCGGACAACCGGTTGTTCCAACGCATGCTGGCCGAGAACGCGTTGCGCCAGCGCCCACCTGTAGGACGTTTCCGCGAGTTTGTGCTGACCCGTAAAGGTGGCGAGAAAGCCACCCTCGACCTCAAGGTGCAGGGTCTTACGCCGTTTGTGGACGGCGCGCGCCTGCTGGCCCTGGCCAATGGCATCCACGCCAACAACACCCTGGAGCGCCTGCGCCAACTGGTGATCAAGGAAGTAATCGAGCGCCTGGACGGCGCCGCCTATGAAGAGGCCTACCACTTTATCCAGCAAACCCGCATGCAGCAGCACCAGTTGCAGACCCGCGAGAACCAGCCGTATTCCAACCGTGTCGACCCCGACAGCCTCAACCATCTGGACCGACGCATCCTGCGGGAATCCCTGCGTCAGGCCCAACGCCTGCAAAGCAGCCTGACGTTGCGGTATCAGCTGTGAGCTTGTTCAACTGGCTGCGTACGAAAAAGCCTGGGTTAGACAGCACGCAACAACAGCGCCTGGAGCAACTGTGCAAGCCTTCACTGCTAGGCAACCAACCTTTGCGCAGCCAGCGCTGGGTCGTGGTGGACCTGGAAACCAGCGGCCTGAACCTCAATCGCGACCAGGTGCTGTCCATCGGCGCGGTGGTGATCGAGGACGGTGCGGTGGATTTCTCCCAGATGTTCGAACGCACCCTGCAACGCGCCGAGACCAGACTCAGCCCCAGCGTGCTGATCCACGGCCTCGGCCCCAGTGCCATTGCCGCCGGCAGCGACCCGGCCGAGGCACTGCTGGATTTCATGGAGTTCGTCGGCGATAGCCCCTTGCTGGCCTTCCATGCGCCATTCGATCAACACATGCTGTGCCGGGCGCTCAAGGACAGCCTGGGTTACCGCCTGGCCCACCCGTTCCTGGACGTGGCCGACATCGCCCCTTTGCTGTGCCCCGACGCGCATATCCGCGAGGCCGGGCTGGACGACTGGATCAACCATTTCAACCTGCACGTGGGCGAACGCCATCATGCCAGCGCCGATGCCCTGGCCACGGCGGAGCTGATGCTCATCCTGTTCAGCCGCGCGCGGGCGCAACACATCGACACGCCACAGGCGCTGCAAGAGCGCTTGAGCCAATGGAAACGGCGTCAACACGCGCACTCTTTCTAACACCGCTGACCTTTGTAGTGAGCAGGCTTGTTGTGGCGAGCGGGCTTGCCACAGAAAGCCCGTTCGCCACAAGAGCATCCCCCCTTCGAACCGACAGACGCCAATTGCGCACACTCCACGGCTCTGACACAATCGCGAATAATTCTCGTTAGTTTAAACATCGCGTTTACCAGGTGATGCCTTGTCGTCGATCCAGAACCCACGCAGTGAGCTTGTTGGTACGTTGTATCGCGACCATCGTGGCTGGCTGTTGACCTGGCTTCGACGCAACGTGGCCTGCCCCAGCCGCGCCGAAGACCTGAGCCAGGACACTTTCATGCGCCTGCTCGGCCGTGATGAGTTGCGCGCCCCCCGTGAACCCCGTGCGTTTCTGGTGGCGATCGCCAAGGGCTTGTTGTTCGACTACTTCCGCCGCGCCGCCCTGGAACAGGCCTACCTCACCGAACTGATGCTGATCCCGGAGAGCGAACACCCCTCGCCGGAAGAACAGCAACTGATCCTCGAAGACCTCAAGGCCATCGACCGCCTGCTCGGCAAACTGTCGAGCAAGGCCCGCGCCGCCTTCCTCTATAACCGCCTCGACGGCCTGGGCCACGCGGAAATCGCCCAGCGCCTCGGCGTCTCGGTGCCGCGGGTGCGCCAGTACCTGGCCCAGGGCATTCGCCAGTGCTACATCGCACTGTACGGCGAGCCGCAGTGACGGTGATCAGTTCCAAACCGGTCTCGGCCCGCGTGCTGGATGCCGCGATTGCCTGGCAGCTGTCCCTTGATTCAGGTGACGGCAGCGCCATTGAGCGCGAAGAGTTCGATAAATGGCTGGCCAGCGATGAAGAGCACGCCCGCGCGTGGCGCCAACTGGGCATGCTCGACCAGCGGTTCAGCGTGGCCTCGGGCCCGGCACGGGTAGCGTTGTTGCAATCGCGCGACAGCATTCGCCAACGCGTGCGCAAGCTGGGCAGTGGGCTGGCGAGCATTGCACTGGTGATCGGCCTGGCGTTGTTTGCCGGCGAGCGCTATGTGCCGATCCACTATTGGCTGGCCGACCAACGCACCGCCACGGGTGAACAGCGCACGCTGAAGCTGGCAGACGGTACGGTGATCAACCTCAATACCCACAGCGCCATCGACGTGCGTTTTGATGAAAAGCGCCGGCTGATCGTGTTGCAGGAAGGCGAGATCCTGGTCGAGACCGGCCATAACGATGCGCGCCCGTTCTATGTGCAAACCCGCGACGGCAGCCTGCGGGCGCTGGGTACGCGGTTTATCGTCAAGCGCGAAAACGACGCCACGCGCTTGAGCGTGCTGCAATCGGCGGTGGCTGCCCAGCCCGAGGCGCTGCACCAGGAGCAGATTTTCAAGGAAGGCCAGCAAGTGCTGATGCGCAGCGACGGCCTCGGCCCACTGCTGGCCGTTACCCCCGCCACCGACGCCTGGACCCGCGGCATGCTGGTGGTGGACAACGCCCGCCTGGGCGATGTGATCGAGGAATTGAGCCGCTACCGCACCGGTTATCTGGGTGTGGATAAAAACGTGGCCGATTTGCGCATCACCGGCAGCTTCCCATTGCGCGACACCACGCTCGCGCTCAATGCGCTGCTGCCGACCCTGCCGGTGCAGATCGAGCAGCACACGCCGTGGTGGGTGACGGTTAAGGGCAAGCCTTAGTTTTAGCGGTGCCTTGGCTATCGCTTTCGCAGGCAAGCCAGCTCCCACACTTGACCGCGTTCTACCTGAAAAAACACGGTCGAATGTGGGAGCCGGGCTTGCCCGCGAAGAGGCCCGCAAGCACACCTTACGCCCCGGGGAAAAATATTTTCAGCCTGCTCTATCACTTTCTGATTCTCGTTCGGCACATAGGCAATTGCGAATTACTTCCATTCAGGAGCCGCCCTATGTCCCGCACGCTAGACACCTTGTTGCGCCCCAGCCTGTTAGCCGTGGCCATTGCCCTCGGCGCCCCGCTGGTCAGCCCTTTGCTGATCGCCGCCGAGCAGGCGTCCAGCGTGCGCGCCTACAACTTGCCGGCGGCGCCACTGGCGAGCACCCTGAACCAGATCGCCAGCCAGGGCGGCCTGGCACTGACCCTCAGCCCGGCGCTGGCATCGGGCAAGACCTCGGCGCCGGTCCAGGGCCAGTTCGACGCACCCGGTGCGCTGCGTGAGGCGTTGCGTGGGACGGGCCTGCAGTTGGAGCAAAGCAGTGCGGGCACTTACACCCTGGTGCCGGTTCCGGAAGGCGTCGTAGCGTTGCCGACCACCAATATCACCGGCCAGGACAGCTATGAAAGCGCCTGGGGCCCGGTCGACGGTTACCTGGCCAAGCGCACCGCCGCCGGCACCAAGACTGACACCGCGTTGGTCGAGGCGCCGCGCTCGATCTCGGTTGCAACGCGCCAGCAGATGCAGGACCGCAACGTGCAGAACCTGGATGACGCGGTTAAATACATGCCCGGCATCGTCTCCGCCAGCTACGGCAGCGACACCCGCTACGACTGGATGCGTGTGCGCGGCTTCGAACCGACCCAGTTCCTCGACGGCCTGCCGCTGCCACGCGGTGTGTACGCCAACCCGAAAGCCGAAACCTGGAACCTCGACCGCCTCGCCCTGCTGCGCGGCCCGGCCTCGTCGATCTACGGCCAGACCCCACCGGGCGGCCTGCTGGACATGGTCAGCCGCCGCCCCAGTGCCGAGTCGAGCAATGCCGTACAGGTGCAATACGGCAGCGACAACTACCGCCAGATCAACTTCGCCAGCACCGGCAAGATCGATGACGAAGGCCGGTTCCTCTATGGCCTCAGCGGCGTGGTGCGGGATGCCGGCACCCAGGTCGATCATATCGACAACAAGCGCTACAACATTGCGCCGAGCCTGACCTGGAACATCGACCCGGACACCAAGCTGACGTTCCTTTCGCAGTTCACCCGCGACGATACGGGCACCACCAGCCAGTTCATGCCGATCCAGGGCACCAAGATCAAATCGCCGCTGGGCGAGGTGTCCCACCACAAGAACCTGGGCGACCCGGACTACGAGTTCTACGACCGTACCTACTACGCGCTGGGCTATGCGTTCGAGCATCGCTTCAACGACACCTGGCAGTTCAAGCAGAACCTGCGCTACACCAAGTCCGAGCTGGACTTCCAACAGCTGACCGTGGGTTCTTATGCCTTCTCCCCAGCGGATGCGGCGGGCAATATCAGCCGGTCGACCACCAACGTGAATGAAAGCATCGGCCAGTTCGCGCTGGACAACAACTTCCAGGCGGACTTCGCCACCGGCGACATCACCCACACCTTGCTGCTCGGCCTGGATCACCAGCGCACCGATACCACCTATCGCGCGATCTACGGTACAGCGTCGAATATCAACATCTTCAACCCGGTCAATACCCAACCGACTGTGCGCCCTACCGGCGTCCGCCCTTTTTACGACTACAACCAGAAGACCGTGCAAACCGGCCTCTACGCGCAGGACCAGATGGCCCTGGACCAATGGCGCCTGGCCGTGGGTGGGCGTGAGGACTGGGTGCATCAGGGCACCACCTATTTCAACGATAACGATGCGACCAACACCGACCGCATCAAGCACTTCAGTGGCAACGCGGCGCTGAGCTATGTGTTCGATTCGGGCTTCGTGCCGTACTTGTCCTACGCCGAATCCTTCCAACCGGCGAGCAACGCCGACACCAATGCCACCAAGACCTTCAAGCCGACCGAAGGCAAGCAGTGGGAAATGGGCGTCAAGTACCAGCCGCCCGGCTCCAACACGCTGCTGAGTGCGGCGGTCTACGACCTGACCCAGAAGAATGTGCAGGTGACCACCCTCGGCGCCGGCGGCCAGCAAATCAACAGCCAGACCGGCGAAGTGAAGGTCAAGGGCCTGGAGCTGGAAGCCGTGTCTGATGTGACCGAGAACCTCAAGGTCATCGCCGCCTACACCCTGGCGAAATCCGAGGTGCAAAAAGGCATCTACAAAGGCAACCGCCTGACCTTGATGCCGAACCAGCAAGCCTCCCTGTGGACCGACTACACCTGGCACACCGGCCTGCTCGACGGCTTCGGCATCGGCTTTGGCGCCCGCTACACCGGCAACACCTACGGCGACCAGGCCAACACCTGGCTGGGCAAGGCCAACGCCTACACCGTATTCGACGGCGCGGTGCACTACGACCTCGGCCGCCTGGACAACAGCCTCAAGGGCGCATCGGTCAAGTTGAACGCCACCAACCTGTTCAACAAGGACTACCTGTCCACCTGTGACGGCAACTACTGCTACTTCGGCGACCAACGCAGCGTCGTCGCCAGCGCCACCTACCAGTGGTAATCAGCTGAGTTAACCGCCGGGCCGCCCAAGGGGCGGCTTTGGTGTGTCTGAAGGTTGAAAACATGAAAAGCCAAACCATCCGCCGCTGGTCCTTCATCCACACCTGGACCAGCCTGATCTGCACGGTATTCCTGCTGCTGCTCGCCCTCACCGGCCTGCCGCTGGTGTTTCACCACGAGATCGACCACCTGCTGGGCAACGAGCCGGAACTGGCGCAGATGCCCGCCGATACGCCGCAGCTCAACCTCGAGCAGCTTGTAGCCAAAGCGCAGGCCCATCGCCCCGGCGACGCCATGCAGTACCTGGCCTGGGACGAAGACGACAAGAACGGTGTGATCGCAATCATGGCCGCCACCGCCGGCACCGAACCCAACTCGTCGCACACCTTCATGCTCGACGCGCGCACCGGCGAAGCCATGGAAACCCCGGCGGCCAACGGCGGATTCACGCTGTTCCTGCTGCGCTTGCATGTGGATATGTTCGCTGGCCTGCCGGGCAAGTTGCTGCTGGCGTTCATGGGGGTTCTGTTTGTGCTGGCGATCATCTCCGGCACGGTGCTGTACCTGCCGTTCATGCGCCGCCTGAAATTCGCCACTGTGCGTCAGGACAAATCCACCCGCCTGCGCTGGCTCGACCTGCACAACCTGATCGGCGTGGTCACCCTGACCTGGGCGCTGGTGGTGGGCGTGACCGGGGTAATCAGCGCCTGCGCCGACCTGATCATCGCCGCCTGGCGCCAGGACAGCCTCAGCGCCATGATCGAACCCTACAAAAACGCCCCACCCCTGACCCAACGCGCACCGGCCACCGAGCTGTTGGCGATTGCCGCCAAGGCCGCACCCGGCATGGCGCCGGACTTCATCGCCTTCCCCGGCACACGCTTTTCCAGCGAGCACCATTACGCGGTGTTCATGAAAGGTAGCACCCACCTCACCTCGCATTTGCTCACGCCGGTACTGATCGACGCCAGCACCCTGGCCGTCACCGCCATCGCCGAACGCCCGTGGTACATGGACGCCATGGGCATGTCCCAACCGCTGCATTTTGGCGATTACGGCGGCATGCCGATGAAGATCCTGTGGGCGGCGCTGGATGTGCTGACCATCATCGTGCTGGTGAGCGGGATTTACCTGTGGATCGTAAGGCGCCGGACATGAAGCCACGTCAGTCGAGTTTCTGGAAGGTCTTTGGGATTCCGCTGGGGATCGGCCTGCTCAGCGCCGCCGGGTTGTTTGCAGCGCTGCTCGGCGATGGGCTGTGGGATTCGCTCAGTTGGCTCGGGTTGGGCATTCCCGCTGCAATTGGCACTTGGGCCTTGCTCAAACGGTGAGATAGATTAGCGCAGCCCAATCAGAGGAATGCCCATGTCCGCTCCCAGCATGACCTTGTTCCACAACCCCGCTTCACCGTTTGTTCGTAAGGTTCGCGTGCTGCTGGCTGAAACCGGCCAGCAGGACCGCGTCGCCCTGCACGGCTGCATGCCGACCCCGGTCAACCCGGATGCGCAGGTGGTGCAAGGCAACCCCGTGGGCAAGATCCCGGCCCTGCGCCTGGCCGATGGCACGGTGCTGCACGACAGCCGGGTGATCCTCGATTACTTCGACCACCAACACGTCGGCAACCCGCTGATCCCCCGCGACGGCTCGGCCCGCTGGCGCCGCCTGACCCTGGCCTCGATGGCCGACGGCATCATGGATGCCGCCGTGCTGGTGCGCTACGAAACCGCCCTGCGCCCGGCAGAAAAACACTGGGACCAATGGCTCGACGAACAGCGCAACAAGATCCGTCGCACCCTCGCCGAGCTGGAAGCCGACGCGATTGCCGAGCTGGCCAGCCACTTCGACATCGCCGCCATCAGCGTGGCTTGCGCCCTGGGTTACCTCGACTTCCGTCACCCGGATACGCAATGGCGGTTGGATAACCCGCAGCTTGCCGCCTGGTACGCGGAGGTCAGCCAGCGCCCTTCGATGCTGGAAACCCAGCCACCCCTTTGACAGTCATTGTAGTCCGGTGTGGGAGGGGGCTTGCCCCCGATGGCGGTGGGTCAGCTACAGGTGAAGTAACAGACACACTGCAATCGGGGGCAAGCCCCCTCCCACACTGGCCGGCGGCAAGGTTGAGATAGTCGATGATCCTCGCCTTCATTTGCTGATCTTCCCGCAACCCGATCATTGCACCGCCTCCAGGTCAAACATCAACGGCTCGGCCGCCTTGCGTTTGCCCACGCCATACCAGTCCAACTTTCGCGTCAGTACCATCACCGTGCCCAGCAGGCCGAACAGCAGCAACGAGCCCATCAGCAACGCGTAGTCCTCGGCACTCAACAACCCGTACAGCAAGCCATACAACGCCGCCAGCCCCGCCGAAAAGCCCAGGCCATGGGCGACGCTGCGCAGCACGTGGCACACATAGAAGCCGATCAACAACACGCACGCACTGGCCGAGATCAGGTAGGCCAGGGCGAAGCCTATGTGCTCGGACAACGACAACAACAGTAGGTAGAAGAACGCCAGCGCAAAGCCCACCAACGCGTACTGCACCGGGTGCACCGCCAGGCTCTTGAGCACTTCGAACAGGAAGAAGCCGGCAAAAGTAAGGGCGATAAACAGCAGCGCGTATTTGATCGCACGGTCGCTCTTGAGGTATTGGTCCACCGGGTCGATGAAGTTCACGCCGAAGCTGCGGTTGTTGAAGTCATTGCAGCCCTGGCCGTCCAGGCAGGTTTGCAGGGCCTGTTCGAGGTTGGTGGAGAAAAATGAGGTCTGCCAGTTGGCGGTAAACCCCTTGTCGGTGACCTCACGCTGCACCGGCAGGAAGTTGCCGATAAAGCTGGGGTGCGGCCAGTTGGAGGCGAGTGACACCTGGCTGGTCTTGCCCACCGGCACCACTTGCAATTGTTCGGTGCCTTGCAGGCGCAGGTCGAAGGCAAAGTCCACGACAGAGGGCTTTTTGCTGTCCTGCTCCGGCAGCGCCACGTGCACGCCTTCACCCAGCCAGTCCACCTGAGAGCCCGGCTCGAACTCCAGTTGCTGGCTGCCCAGCTCCAACTTCAACGCATTCTCGATGCCGCGAATATCGCTGATGCCCACCGCCAGAAACGCCGGATCAAAGCGGTAATCGGCAAAGTCCTCGGTGATGCCCAGCTGCGCAGGCAATTCGAAGCGCCCGCTGATGCGGTTGTCGGCATGGAACAGCCGCGCCTGGTAGATGCCGCGTGCACGCAGTTCGGTCTGCACCTTGCCGTCGAGTTCAAAACGGTCCGGCAGGAAATACAGACGACCACGCTCTTCACGGGTGACTTCGTAGCGTTTGTTGAGCTTTTCATTGAGCTTCCACTCGCGGACGGTCTTGCGATACGGCACCACCATCACCGGGCCGGTGAGGCGCTGGGCGTAGCTGGAGCTGCGGGCGATGTCCATCAGGACGCCGTCGCGCAGTTGCTGGCGGTCGCTGATGATGCCGTTGATCATCAGCAACGGAATCAGCAACAGCAGGATCAGCAGCGCAATCGCGCCAAGTTTGAAAAGCAGGCTGCGGTTCATGGGTCTCTCCCTGTTTTGATGGGGGAGAGTCTGGGCAGCCTGTGTGGGAGATTTATGTGGGCAATGTGGAGACTGTATGGAGATGCAGCACCACTTGCACGCCACCTTGCACATTACCGATCTGCAACGCGCCGCCGTGCAGCTTCATCACTTCCTCGACAAAGTTGAGGCCCAGGCCGGTGCTTTTGCGCCCACTGGCCGGGCGTGGCAGCGAATAGAACCGTTCGCTCAGGCGCGGCAGGGCGTAGTCGGGAATCGGCGCGGCCTGGTTGAACAGGCTCACCTGCACGTCGTTGTGCCGGGTCTGCGCGCTGAATTTCAAGGTGCCGCCAGGCGGTGTGAAATCCAGGGCGTTATCCAGCAGGTTGCCCAGGGCCTGGCGCAGCAGGAAGGGTTCGCCGTACACCTTCACATCCGCCGCAATCGTCTGTTCAACGTGCAATCCGGCACCTTCGATCCGCGCACATTGCGCCTTGAGCACCTCATCGACCATGGCTGCCAGCGGGATGCTCACCTGCTCTTCCAGGCCCTGGCGTTGCTCGACCTGCGCCAGGTTCAGCAGGCGTTCGATCAACTGCTGCAGACGCGCGCTTTCGCTGTCGATATTGCCGACGAAGCGCTGCTGTTGCTCACGGGTCATATCGCCCTGCAACAGCTCTGCCGCACCGCGTATCGCGGCCAGCGGGCTCTTCAATTCGTGGGTCAGAGTGTGCACGTAGTGTTCGACGTAGGCCTTGCCTTCCAACTGCGTGCGCATATGCTCGACGGCGGTGGACAACTGCTTGAGTTCGCCGCCACGGTAATGCGGCAACTCGGCGCGCCGGCCCTCGCTGACCGCCTCGGCGTAGGCCGTCAAGCGACGCAGCGCAACGCTCAGCCACCACGACAGCAGCGCGCCGAGCAACAGGCCGAGAATCACCAGGCCCGCGCCGTACCACAGCAGGCGCCGCTCGGTGCGGTCGACGTAGGGCTGCAACGAGCTGTTCGGCTTGGCCACGGTGACCACGCCGATGATCTGGCCGTTGTCACGGATCGGCGCGCCCACGTGCATCACCGAGGAAGTGGGGTCATCCAGCTCGCTGCGTGTGGAGCGGGCACCGTACTCGCCGCGCAGGGTCAGGTACACATCGTTCCACTTGGAATAGTCCTGCCCCACCGCTTCGCCCGTGGAGTCGAGCAGCACGGTGCCCTTGGCATCGGTCACGTAGATGCGGTGATTGACCTGGTTCTTCGGCAGCCCCCAGATCGTCGCGCCCGGCTGGCGATTGCCGTAGGCCTTGAGCAGTTCAGGCCAGTGGCTTTGGCCGAGGGTGCCGTTCTTCACATCGTCGCGCAGGATTTCGGCCAGCAGGTTGGCGGTGTCCACCAGGGTTTCTTCGGTGGACTGGCGCACGCCGGGGCGGATTTCCTTCATCACGGTGCTGAGCACGAAGTAGCCGGTCAGGCCGATAAACAGCGCGTACACCAGGAAAATCCGCAGCCCCAGGCGCATCAGCTGTTGCCTGGGCTGTAGCTGTAGCCAAGACCGCGATGGGTCTGGATCGGCTCGGCGTCGGCAGCCACATTGCGTAACTTGCTGCGCAGGCTTTTGATATGGCTGTCGATATTGCGCTCGTAACCGGCATCCGCCGCGACGCCGACCGCGTCCAACAGCTGCTCGCGGCTGAATACGCGCTCGGGTTGTTCCAACAGGCTTTGCAATAGGCGGAATTCGTGACGTGTGAGGCTCAACGGCTGACCGCGATACATGATCTGCATGCGCTCCAGGTCTACCTGGAATACCGCCGGCGCAGCCCCTGGACCAATCCGCTTGAGGATCGCCCTGACCCGCGCCGTCACTTCCCGTGGGCTGAACGGCTTGACCACATAATCGTCGGCGCCGATTTCCAGCCCCACCACCCGGTCGATCTCGCCATCCCGCGCGCTGAGGAACATCACCGGCACTTCGCTGAACCGGCGCAGTTGCTTGCAGGTTTCAAACCCGGTGATGTCCGGCAGGCCAATGTCAAGGATGATCAGATCGGCCGGCGTCTGGCGTTGATGCTCCAGCGCAGCCTGGCCGAGTGTCAGCCAGGTGGTGGTGAAGCCCTCGCCTTGCAGGGCGAATATCAGCGTGTCGGCTATCGCCGCTTCGTCTTCGACAATCAGGATGTGGGGCATGGTGGTCCGTCAGCAGTCCGGTTTGTCAGCAGTGTAACGACGCGCCGGGTTGACCGCAGCGCCGAACTCGCGCAGAGCCTTGGCGCCGATCAGCAGCGGGTAGTTGAAGCTGCTGCGGTCGGTGAGGTTGACCTCGACGGTGCGCTTGACGTCGCCCAGGCACATTTCCAGGTCGATCACCGGGCGCTTGGCCACGGTGGCTTCGTCCTTGTCCTCGTCTTCGTCGGCGCGGCTCTTGATCTTGCTGATGCGCGAGACTTTGTGTTCGTAGACCTTATTGGACGCGTCCTTGCCGCCGAGGCGGAAACGCACCCAATCGTCACCGTCACGGGTGAAGGTTTGGATGTCACGGGCCGACAGCGAGGCGGTGAGCGCGCCGGTGTCCATCTTGGCCTTGAAGGTTTCGCCGATCTCCGGCAGCTGGATGTATTCGTAGCGACCGTAGAGGGTCGGTTCGGCGGCCATGACCGGCAGGGCAGCCAGGGCCAAAGAGGCAAGGAGCAGTTTCACGAAGTGATTTCCTCGGAAAGAAGTAGGCGGATTCTAGACCGCAAAAGCGCCGGTTAGTTAGCTCATCCCACCATACCCGGCACATTGTGAAACATTCGTACGGTGATTTGCGATTTGGCCTCTAGACTCACCTTGCTTATGATGGCCCGCCCACAAGATTCCAAGAGTTACTTATGCGCCGCCTGCTCACCGGCTGTTTCGTCACCCTGCTGCTCTTGCTCAACACCCTCGTGCTGTTCGGCCCGTTGATGGTGTTTGCCCTGCTCAAGCTGGTAGCCCCGGGGCGCTTGCGTGACTACATGTCATGGGCGGTAATGTGGATCGCCGAGACCTGGGCCGAGATCGACAAGCTGATTTTCTCGCTGTGCATCCCGACCCAGTGGGACATTCGCGGCGGCGGCGATCTGCGGGGTGACACCAGTTACCTGGTGATCAGCAACCACCAGTCCTGGGTGGATATCCCGGCCTTGATCCAGGCCCTCAACCGCCGTACGCCGTTCTTCAAATTCTTCCTGAAAAAAGAGCTGATCTGGGTGCCCTTCCTGGGCCTGGCCTGGTGGGCGCTGGATTACCCGTTCATGAAGCGCTACACCAAGGCGTTCCTGGCCAAGCATCCCGACCTGGCGGGGCAGGATTTGAAGATCACCAAAGAGGCCTGCGAGCTGTTCAAGCGCCAGCCGGTGACAGTGGTCAATTATCTGGAAGGCACGCGGTTCAGCGAGGCCAAGCGCAAACAGCAGGGCTCACCTTTCACCCGCTTGCTCAAGCCCAAGGCGGGCGGCGTGGCGTTTGTGCTGGCGGCGATGGGCGAGCAACTGGATGCGGTGCTGGACGTGACGGTGGTGTATCCGCAGCAAAAGATTCCGGGGTTCTGGGCTTTGATCAGCGGTTCGGTACCGAAGGTGATCATTGATATCCGCACCCGCGAACTGGACCCGGCGCTATGGCAAGGGGACTACGAGAACGATCCGGCATTTCGCCAGACTGTCCAGAGCTGGGTGAACCAGCTCTGGCAGGAGAAGGATCAGCGCATTCAGCTATTGCTCAAGTAATACGGCATGGCGTCGTTCAGGTGCCCCACCATCCCGATCAAAATGCTTTGGCGCCTTCGAGCGCAGCTTTGAGACTGGCAATCAAGTCAGCATCAGAGGTGTTTACCGCGCCATCGAGCTTCAGGAACGCTTTCGCTACCGCAGCCAGGCGTTCAAGATCGGCCGGCTCAAGGCCTTTTTCGGAAGCTTCGGCTTTGAGGAAATCCCTCATGCTGGAAAGCATCTCGTCTCCGCCCAAGGAGTTGGTAGTGCTATCAGGCACCGCTTTCTTGTAAGCGGCAACGAATTTCTCCGACTCCTCGTTCGTCGGCGCTTTTATGCCCGCGAACAATGCATTGGCACTCAGCGGAAAATTCGATTTTTGCTCAGATTGAGTGTGTTCCACAAAACGTCGAAGATCCGAAAGCAGTTGCTTGAGTTGCAAGTCCGGCTTCTTGCTGCTCCCTGCCACCTCCCAGGCATTGCGTATATCCTGGATCAACCCGGACGGCAGGGTGAGGCCTTGCCGGGCCACACGAACCGCTGCCTGCTCGAAAGAAATACCGGAAGACATTGGGGACTGTGAATTAATCTGAGTCATTGGAGCACCATTTCGGTCAGTTGAAGAGTCTCTCAAATACCGCTCTTAGCGATTGATGAGAGAGTTCTTATTAGGTGGCCACTCAACCTCCCACAGTTCCCAGCGCTATATCACAGGATATTACGCAGTCAGTCGTCCTTCCAACACAGACGAAGACGATACCAATAGAGGAATACACGAGCACAGTGACCGCGCATCCTCGTAAGCCCCCCCGCACTGGATGAGCCCGCCACGGAGAGGCAAAAAGGCATGCTGAACATCCGTCAGTTGCCAGTGCCCCAGGCCGAGGCCAATTTACCCAGCAATGACTGGTTCGCACCCTGGCCACCCAAGTATTGCAGGATCACCGGCGCAAACTGGCCTACCATCCCACTGTCCATGCCCAGGGCGCTGAACGCAGTGTTCAGGTCGTTGGTGTTCTTCACGTTGCCCAGCAGGCCGTCGAGGCCGCTGGTCTTGCTACCGCCAGCCTGGCCGAGCATCCCGCTCAAGGCCCCGAGGCTGCCCAACGCATTATTGCCCGACAGTTGGTCGAGGCCCGGCACACTATTGCCCAGTTGCGAATAGTCGTTGCCGCTCAATTTGTTCTTGGCCAGGCCCAGCATGGCGCCCGTACCGCCGACCGCTTGCTCGGGGGTGATGTTCAGTTGCGAGGTCAGGGCGCTCAACAGGCCGGCCGTCTCGGACGACGGTGCAGCAGCGGCTGCCTTGTTGTTACCACCCTGCATGCCGGAAATGGCATTGGCCGCGTCGCCAAGGCTGAACCCTGCGGCGAGCACCGGGCCGGCTGCCAGGGTCATCAGGCAGGAAAGGGCGAAACCGCGTGAAATCTTCATCGAAACAACCTCTGGGTGTAGGAGCTAAAAGCAGGCGTTTGACTGACAGTCCGGAACGATTGTTCCCACACCAAGGTTAGTTCAGATTTTTCTGCATCCGAATCGCCTCGGCCCGCGTATAGCCTGCATACGCCACTCGGAGTTGGATGGAATGAATGCCCAGGCTGAACTACCCTCCGCTTACCGCGTGCAGTCCCGTCACCCTCGAACGAGGGTCTGGAGAAGCCCAATTAGCGCCGATGATGCTGACCCATTGCGCCCTTTGCTGGCGCAATGTGCCCTAGGTAACCGCCAGGCATTCGAAACCCTCTACCGCAGCGTGTCGCCGCGCCTGCACGGCGTGGCCCTGCGTTTCATGGGCCGCCCTGACCTGGCCGAAGAGGTGTTGCAGGAAGCCTTCGTGCGCATCTGGTACAACGCCTCCCGCTACGAAGCGCACCTATCTGCGCCGATGACCTGGATGGTCAACATCACCCGCAACCTGGCCATCGACCAATTGCGCAAGCACCGTGAACAGCCGCTGGCCGAGGGTCAGCAAGACGCCTTGCTCGATGACGCCCCCAGCGCTCACGACCAACTCGACAACGAACGCCAAGCCCGCGCCTTGAACCGTTGCCTGGACACCCTCGACGGCATGCAACGCCAGTCGATCAGCGTGGCTTACTTCCAGGGCCTGTCGTGCTCGGAATTGGCCGAACACTTGGCCGCGCCCCTGGGCTCGGTCAAATCCTGGATTCGTCGCGGCATGGAACGCCTGCGCAGGTGCCTTGAATCATGAACTACCAGACCACCGCCCTGCGTCGCGCCCTCGCCGCCGACTATGCCATAGGCCTGATGCCCGCCACCGCGCGCCGGCGTTTTGATGCGCTGCTTCTGGAGGATGCCGCACTGCGCGTGGAACTCGGCCATTGGCAGGACGCGCTCGCCAGCCTGACCGGTGCCTTGCCCGAGCGAGCGGTGCCGGCGCATGTCTGGGAAGGCATCAAGGCACGCATAGAGCCGCAGGTGCTGCATGTGCCGGCGAAAAAACCGTTCTGGATGAACCTGCGCCTGCAGGCGGCGGCGTTTGGCATCGTCATTGCCGTGCTGGTGGGCGTGCTCTACCAGCGCGACCTGGGAATGGAATACAACGCCACGCTGGTCGCCGCCAACCAGCAACCGGCGCTGCAGATCAAGGGGTTTGCCGACCACCTGCAAGTCGAGCCGCTGGCATTGGCCGCTTTTGAGCCGACACGCGCCCTGGAACTGTGGGCCATTCCTGCCGGGGGCAAGCCAATATCCCTGGGCCTGGTGCCAGTGGCGGGCAAAGGTCGAATCGCGTTGAACAAAGCGCAGCAGGCGCTGCTGAAAACACCGCTGACCCTCGCCGTCAGCCTGGAGCCACAAGGGGGCTCGCCGACCGGCCAACCGACCGGGCCGGTGCTGTATCAGGGTCAATTAGCATCACTTTGAGGTGAGATGGCGCCAGGAACCCGGCGCGCAGACTGTTAGATCTGTGGGAGGGCTTGCCCCTCCCACATTTGGAACGCGGTATCCCAGGGATTTAAGCCGCGCTGAACAGTTTGTGCGGATCAATCACAAACTTCTTCGGCACACCCGCATCGAACTCGCCATACCCGCGTGGCGCATCATCCAGGCTGATCACCTGCACACCCACGATTTCGGCAATGTTGATACGGTCCCACATGATCGCCTGCATCAGCTGGCGGTTGTACTTCATCACCGGCGTTTGCCCAGTGTGGAAGCTGTGGGATTTAGCCCAGCCCAAACCAAAGCGAATGCTCAGGCTGCCCATTTTTGCGGCGGCATCCACGGCACCCGGATCTTCGGTGACGTAGAGGCCTGGGATACCGATCTTGCCCGCCACGCGCACCACGCCCATCAGCGAGTTGAGTACGGTGGCCGGGGCTTCTGCCTTGACCCCTTCATGGCCGTGGCCCCGGGCTTCGAAGCCCACGGCATCGACGGCGCAGTCCACTTCCGGCTCGCCCAGCAGTGCGGCGATCTGTTCGTGCAGCGGGGTGTCCTTGGACAGGTCGGCAATTTCGAAACCCTGGGCCTTGGCGTGGGCCAGGCGGACCGGGTTGACGTCGCCGATGATCACCACGGCAGCGCCCAGCAGGCGGGCGGAAGCGGCAGCCGCCAGGCCCACAGGACCGGCACCGGCGATGTAGACCGTGCTGCCTGGGCCAACGCCGGCAGTGACGGCGCCGTGGTAGCCGGTCGGGAGAATGTCGGAGAGGCAGGTCAGGTCGCGGATTTTCTCCATGGCCTTGTCGCGATCCGGCAGTTTGAGCAGGTTGAAGTCGGCGTACGGCACCAGTACGTATTCGGCCTGGCCGCCGGTCCAGTCACCCATGTCGACATAGCCGTAGGCGCCACCGGCACGGGCCGGGTTGACGGTCAGGCACACGCCGGTGTGTTGCTCTTTGCACGAGCGGCAGCGGCCGCAGGCTACGTTGAACGGTACGGACACCAGGTCGCCGATTTTCAGGTTCTCGACGTCGCTGCCCTTCTCGATCACTTCACCGGTAATTTCATGACCGAGCACCAGGCCGGTCTGGGCAGTGGTGCGGCCACGCACCATGTGTTGGTCGGAGCCGCAGATGTTGGTGGAGACCACGCGCAGGATGACGCCGTGCTCGATCTTCCTGCCACGGGGGTCCTGCATTTTGGGATAGTCGATTTTCTGTACTTCGACCTTGCCGTTGCCGAGATACACGACACCACGATTACCAGACATGCTTTCACCTCGCTGTTGTTTTTATGGAACTGCGTTGCCCGTTGGGTGGGCAGCGCGTTTAAGTGCTCGGGTACAGATGCTGTTCTTGCGTTGTTTGTGAGGGCCTCATCGGGGGCAAGCGCCCTCCCACATTCGACCGCATTCCAAATGTGGGAGGGGGCTTGCCCCCGATTGGCGCCAGTCAGAGCACCACCGTCCGATTGGCGTTCAAAAACACCCGCCGCTCAATGTGATACCCCACCGCCCGGGCCAACGTCAGCCCTTCGATATCCCGCCCCTTGGCAATCAAGTCCTCGGGATAATGGCTGTGATCCACCACCTCCACGCCCTGGGCGATGATCGGGCCTTCATCCAGGTCGTTGTTGATGTAATGCGCCGTGGCGCCCACCAGTTTCACGCCCTTGTTGTACGCCTGGTGATACGGCTTGGCGCCCTTGAACCCCGGCAGCAACGAGTGGTGGATGTTGATGGCCTTGCCATCCAGCTTGCGGCACAGCTCCGGCGACAGCACTTGCATGTAGCGCGCAAGAATCACCAATTCGGCGCCGGTGTCTTCCACCACTTGCCACACCTGACGCTCCTGGGACGGTTTGTCGTTGGGGTCGAGGGGGAAATGGTAGTAGGGAATCTGGTGCCAGTCGGCCAACGGTTTCAGATCGGGGTGATTGGACACCACCGCGACCACGTCCATCGGCAGCTGGCCGATGCGCTGGCGGTACAGCAGGTCGTTGAGGCAGTGATCGGCCTTGGAGACCATGATCACCACTTTTGGCCGGTAGTTCGGCGCCGTCAGCTCGAAGATCATGCCGAAGGCTTCACCCCGCGTGGCCAGGCCATCGCGGAACGCCTGCTCGTCAAAACCGTCGGGCTGGCGGAATTCCACGCGGATAAAGAACCGGCCCGAAAGCCGATCATCGAACGAGTGATGCTCAGTGACGTAGCAACCCTGTTCGAACAGGTAGCGGGTGACCGCGTCCACCGTGCCGAGCACGCTGGGGCAGTCGGCGGTCAAAATCCATGTATCGGGTGCGCGGCTCATAGTGCAATCCTCAGGCCCTTGTGGCGAGGGGGCTTGTCCCCCGTTGGGCTGCGAAGCAGCCCTTAAACCTGCTGCTCGGTTATTTCATGATAAATGCGCTGACTGTATTGGGACCGCTGCGCGCTCCAACGGGGGACAAGCCCCCTCGCCACAACAGCCCTCTTGTGCTCATTCAATCAGGCTTGGACGCTCAGGCCGAACTCGGCCGAGGCATCCTGCAACCACAACCACCAGTAGTCCGAGAAGCTGCGACGGATCAGCAGCTCCCAGGTGTCTTCAGCCGTGTGGCGGATCACCAGTTGCGACTTGGCGAACACCGTGCCCACCGCCTTGCCCACCGGGAAGTTGTTGGGGTGCACGTCGTAGCTGGTGGACTTCATCAGCACATCGCGCACGTTCGGGCCGCTGAGTTCGAGGATCTGCTGGCCGCCGCTGACATTGACGACCTGGATATGCAGGTCGCCCAGGGCGGCGCGCAGGTTTTGCTCGGCGGCGAATTCTTCACCGCTCGGCACGATCAGCAACCACTCATCCGGGCCGAGCCATTGCAGGCTGGTTTCGCCCTTGACGATCACTTGCAGGGCTCCCGGCAACTCGATGCCGACAGCTTTGTGCACGCCGGCGGCGAAGGCTGCGTCATGGCCGTCGCCACGAATAGTCAGGTGGCCCAGGAGTTTCTTTTCACGCACGGTCACACCGGCGTTCTTGCGGCCCTTGCCGACCAGGCTGGCGAGGTCGGCATGGTGCAGCGACGACTCGGCCTTGGCGCCGGAGGTGGGGCGTTGTTGGTAAACATTGGCTGCTGTCATAAAGCACCTGTTCTAAATGCTGTGGTGTCTGTTCTGGCCTCATCGGGGGCAAGCCCCCTCCCACAGGGGAATGCATTTCAACATGTGGGAGGGGGCTTGCCCCCGATACAGGCGACTCGATCCATCAGATGTTCTGGCGATCGCCTTTCGGGTCGAAGAACACCGAAGAAACAATCTCCGCCTCGATCACGCTGCCATCGGCCTGCGGTGAGAACACCCGCTCGCCGATACGCTTCAAGCCACCCTTCACCACCGCCATCGCGAACGAATAGCCGAGGGAGTTGTGGGCATAGCTTGAGGTGACGTGACCGACCATCTTCATCGGGATCGACTGCTTCGGATCAAACACCAGTTGCGCGCCTTCCGGCAGCCACACCTTCGGATCGACCGGCTTCAAGCCCACCAGTTGCTTACGCTCTTCACGCACGCAGTCTTCACGGTTCATGCCGCGCCAGCCGATCCACGAGAACGGTTTAGTGCGGCCCACACACCAGCCCATGTTCAGGTCGTCCGGGGTCATCGAGCCGTCGGTGTCCTGGCCGACAATGATGAAGCCCTTCTCGGCCCGCAGCACGTGCATGGTCTCGGTGCCGTACGGCGTCAGGTTGTACTTCTTGCCGGCGTCGACAATTTTTTCCAGCACGCCCATGGCGTAGTCGGCCTGCACGTTGATTTCGTACGACAGCTCACCGGTAAACGAAATGCGGAACACCCGCGCCGGTACGCCGCCCACCAGGCCTTCCTTCCAGGTCATGAACGGAAAACCGTCCTTGTCCAGGTCGATGTCGGTGACTTCGGCCAGCAGCTTGCGGCTGTTGGGGCCAGACAGCGTCATGGTCGCCCAGTGGTCGGTGACCGAGGTGAAGTACACCTTGAGGTCTGGCCATTCGGTCTGTTGGTAGATTTCCAGCCATTGCAGCACGCGTGCCGCGCCGCCGGTGGTGGTGGTCATCAGGAAGTGGTTGTCGGCGAGGCAGGCAGTCACGCCGTCATCGAATACCATGCCGTCTTCCTTGCACATCAGGCCGTAGCGCGCCTTGCCCACGTCGAGCTTGGTCCAGGCGTTGGTGTAGATGCGGTTGAGGAACTCACGCGCGTCCGGGCCCTGGATGTCGATCTTGCCGAGGGTGGACGCGTCCAGCAGGCCGACGCTGTCGCGCACGGCCAGGCATTCGCGCTTGACTGCAGCGTGCAGGTCTTCACCGTTGCGCGGGAAGTACCATGGGCGTTTCCACTGGCCGACATCTTCAAACTCGGCGCCGTTCTTCACGTGCCAGGCGTGCAGCGCGGTGTAGCGCACCGGCTCGAAGATGTGCCCACAGTGACGGCCCGCTACCGCGCCGAAGGTGACCGGCGTGTAGTTGGGACGGAACATGGTGGTGCCCATCTGCGGGATGGTCACGTTCAGCGAGCGGGCGGCAATGGCCAGGCCGTTGACGTTGCCCAGTTTGCCCTGATCGGTGCCGAAGCCCAGCGCGGTGTAGCGCTTGACGTGCTCGACCGACTCGAAACCTTCACGGGTCGCCAGTTCGATGGCGGCGGCGGTCACGTCGTTTTGCAGGTCGACGAATTGCTTCGGCGCTCGTGCAGTCGGCTTGTCGTGTGGCACTTGGTAAATAGCCAAAGTCGGCTCTTCCAGGCGGCTCAAGGCTTTTGGCAAGGTACCTTCCACTGGCGCGAAACCGGCTTCGCTGGCAGCGCGCACGCCGCCTTCAAAACCGTCTGCCAGGGAATCGCCAAGGCCGTAGACGCCGTTGATGCCACCGACGCACACGCGTTTCTGCGGGGCTTCGCCCGGTACAAAACCGAGGATATCTTCACGCCAGGTCGGCTTGCCGCCCAGGTGCGAAGCCAGGTGGACCACCGGGCTGTAGCCACCGGAGCTGGCTACCAGGTCACACTCCAGCCATTCACCTGGGCTGGTGACTTTATGCGCTTTCACATCGATCGCGGCCACGCGGGCGGCGGTCACGTGCTTGCTGCCACGGGCTTCGATCACGGCGCTGCCGGTGAGGATACGAATGCCTTTGGCGCGGGCCTCTTCCACCAGCGCACCACGTGGGTTGTGGCGCACATCGGCCACCGCCACCACTGCAAGGCCCGCATCGAGCCAGTCCAGCGCAACGCGGTAGGCGTGGTCGTTGTTGGTCGACAGCACCAGTTTCTTGCCGGGTGCCACGCCGTAGCGACGCACGTAAGTGGAGACCGCACCGGCCAGCATGTTGCCCGGCACGTCGTTGTTGCCGTACACCAGCGGACGCTCGCACGCACCGGTCGCCAGCACCACACGCTTGGCGCGCACCCGGTGGATACGCTGGCGCACCACGCCAATCGGCGCACGGTCACCGAGGTGGTCGGTGAGGCGTTCGTGAATGGTCAGGAAGTTATGGTCGTGGTAGCCGTTGACAGTGGCACGAGGCAGCAGCACCACGTCCGGCAGCGCTTTCAATTCAGCGATGACGCTGGCAACCCATTCAGCCGCTGGCTTGCCGTCGAGGCTTTCACGCGAATCCAGCAGCGAACCGCCGAACTCTTCCTGCTCATCGGCGAGGATCACGCGGGCACCGCTGCGGGCGGCGGCCAGTGCGGCAGCCAGGCCAGCAGGGCCGGCGCCGACGACCAGCACGTCACAGTGACGGTTGAAGTTGTCGTAGGTGTCCGGATCATTCTCGGTCGGCGAGCGGCCAAGACCGGCGGCCTTACGAATGTACTTCTCGTACGTCATCCAGAACGATTGCGGGTACATGAAGGTTTTGTAGTAGAAACCCGGCGGCATCAGCTTGCCGCCGACCTTGCCGAGGATGCCCATCACGTCATTGTTGACGTTCGGCCAGCCGTTGGTGCTGGTGGCGACCAGGCCCTGGTACAGCGCCTGTTGGGTGGCGCGCACGTTGGGAATCTGGGTGGCTTCGGTGGCGCCGATCTGCAGCACCGCGTTCGGCTCTTCGGCGCCGGCGGCAAAGATGCCACGCGGGCGCGAGTACTTGAAGCTGCGGCCAATGATATCGACGCCGTTGGCCAACAGGGCTGCGGCCAATGTGTCGCCTTCAAAGCCTTTGTAGCTCTGGCCGTTGAACGTAAACGTAAGGACTTTATTACGGTCGATCCGGCCACCGTTGGACAGGCGATTGGTCTGGCTCATACCTTCTCTCCAGAGGCCTTGGCGGTGAATTGTGGCTTCTCACCGATCTTGTAGGTTTCAAGAATTTCGTAGGTCAGGGTGTCGCGGGTCGCGTTGAAGTACTGGCGGCAACCGGCGGCATGAATCCACAGCTCGTGGTGCAGGCCACGGGGGTTGTCGCGGAAGAACATGTAGTCGCCCCACTCTTCATCGGTGCAGGCATTCGGGTCCAGCGGACGCGGGATGTGCGCTTGGCCGGACGCGTGGAATTCCTCTTCGGAGCGCAGTTCGCCACAGTGAGGACAGAAGATATGCAACATAGGGAATTTCTCCTGTTAGTGGGCGACGGCCGCAGCGCCGTGTTCGTCGATCAACGCACCGTTGTGGAAACGGTCGATGGAAAAAGGTGCCGCCAACGGGTGCATTTCACCCTTGGCCAGGCTGGCGGCAAACACGTTGCCTGAGCCCGGCGTGGCCTTGAAGCCACCGGTGCCCCAACCGCAGTTGAAGAACATGTTCGGCACGGGAGTCTTGGAGATGATCGGGCAGGCATCGGGCGTGGTGTCGACGATGCCGCCCCACTGGCGGTTCATGCGCACGCGGGACAGCACCGGGAACATCTCGACGATGGCCTGGATGGTGTGTTCGATCACCGGGTACGAACCGCGCTGGCCATAGCCGTTGTAGCCGTCGATACCGGCGCCGATCACCAGGTCGCCCTTGTCGGACTGGCTGATGTAGCCGTGCACGGCGTTGGACATGATCACGCTGTCGATAATCGGCTTGATCGGCTCCGACACCAGCGCTTGCAGCGGGTGGGATTCGATCGGCAGGCGGAACCCGGCGAGCGAAGCCATGTGCCCGGAGTTGCCGGCGGTGACCACACCGACGCGCTTGGCGCCGATGAAGCCCTTGTTGGTTTCCACGCCGATGCACACGCCGTTTTCCTTGCGGAAGCCGATCACTTCGGTCTGCTGGATCAAATCCACGCCCAATGCGTCGGCGGCACGCGCGAAGCCCCAGGCCACGGCATCGTGACGCGCTACGCCGCCACGCCGTTGCACGGTGGCGCCGAGCACCGGGTAGCGGGTGTTTTTCGAGCAGTCGAGGTACGGGATCTCGTCGGCCACTTGCTTGGCGTTGAGCAGTTCACCGTCCACGCCGTTGAGGCGGTTGGCACTCACGCGGCGCTCGGAATCACGGATGTCCTGCAAGGTGTGGCACAGGTTGTACACGCCACGCTGGGAGAACATCACGTTGTAGTTGAGGTCCTGGGACAGACCCTCCCACAGTTTCATCGCGTGCTCGTACAGGTGCGCCGACTCGTCCCACAGGTAGTTGGAACGCACGATGGTGGTGTTGCGCGCGGTGTTACCGCCGCCCAGCCAGCCTTTCTCGACCACGGCCACGTTGGTGATGCCGTGCTCTTTGGCCAGGTAATAGGCGGTCGCCAGACCATGCCCGCCGCCGCCGACGATGACCACGTCGTAGACCTTCTTGGGGGTCGGCGTGCGCCACATCTTCTGCCAGTTTTCGTGGTGGCTGAGGGAGTGCTTGAAGAGGCCGAAGCCCGAGTAGCGTTGCATAGTCATTACTCCAAAACCGCGCTCAGCGATAAACCGGGAAATCAGCGCACAGGGCAGACACGTGCTTGGCCACGTTGGCCTCGACATCGGCGTCGCCGAGGTTGTCGAGGATGTCGCAGATCCAGCCGGCCAGTTCGATGCACTGCGGCACTTTGAAACCACGCGTGGTCACCGCCGGGGTGCCGATGCGCAGGCCCGAGGTCACGAACGGCGACTGCGGGTCATTCGGCACGGCGTTCTTGTTGACGGTGATGTGGGCGCGACCGAGGGCGGCGTCCGCCTCTTTGCCGGTGAGGCCCTGACGGATCAGGCTGACCAGGAACAGGTGGTTATCAGTGCCGCCGGACACTACATCGTAGCCGCGTTTGATAAACACGCTGGCCATGGCCTGGGCGTTGTCGATCACTTGTTGTTGGTAAGCCTTGAAGCCTGGCTCCAGCGCTTCCTTGAAGCACACGGCCTTGCCGGCGATGACGTGCATCAGCGGGCCGCCCTGGGCGCCGGGGAATACGGCGGCGTTGAGTTTCTTTTCAATTTCTTCGTTGGACTTGGCCAGGATCAGGCCGCCGCGAGGACCGCGCAGGGTCTTGTGGGTGGTGGTGGTGACCACATCGGCGTAGGGCAGCGGGTTCGGGTACAGGCCGGCGGCAACCAGGCCGGCGACGTGGGCCATGTCGACGAACAGCAGCGCGCCCACTTTGTCCGCGATCTGACGGAAGCGTGGGAAATCCAGGGTCTTGGAGTAGGCGGAGAAACCGGCCACGACCATTTTCGGCTTGTGTTCGACGGCCAGGCGCTCGACTTCGTCGTAGTCGATCAGGCCGGTGTCGGTGTTGATGCCGTACTGCACCGCGTTGTACAGCTTGCCCGAGGACGACACTTTGGCGCCGTGGGTCAAGTGACCGCCGTGGGCCAGGCTCATGCCCAGGATGGTGTCGCCGGCATTGATCAGCGCCAGGTACACCGCGCTGTTGGCGGACGAACCGGAATGCGGCTGCACGTTGGCGTAATCGGCGCCGAACAGCTGCTTGGCGCGCTCGATGGCCAGGGCCTCGACTTTATCCACATGCTCGCAGCCGCCGTAGTAGCGCTTGCCCGGGTAGCCTTCGGCGTATTTGTTGGTGAGGCCGCTGCCTTGGGCTTCCATCACGCGTTTGCTGGTGTAGTTCTCCGACGCGATCAGCTCGATATGATCTTCCTGGCGCTGCTCCTCGGCATTCATGGCCGCCAGCAGTGCGTCGTCATATCCCTGGATCTGGTCTTGTTTGCTGAACATCGCGTCTCTCCCAGCCTTTCGTATTGTTGAGGCCCGTGCAGGGCCCTTTGATGCGATGGTAGGGCTGGCGCAGGCAGGTCAAATGCCTACGCACGCCACGCAAAGGTGCGTTTACGACATAGCGGGAACAACGCGGAAAAAATGTGGGAGGGGGCTTGCCCCCCGATTGCGGAGTGTCAGCCACTGCATCTGCAAGCTGGCCCACCGCTATCGGGGGCAAGCCCCCTCCCACCAGGGTTTATACGATGATCTGGCGGATGAGTAGCAGCAGCAGGAAATGCAGGGGATAGAGGGTGTAGGCCCAGCGACGCATGGCGGGTGGCGAGATGTTTTGCCCATGTCGCAATAAGACCAAGCCTGCCAATGGCGCAATCAGGCACGCAGCCAACCCCAACAGCGCCACAGGCGTGCCGCTATCGAGCAGGATTTGCCATTGATTGGCGGCGACACAGACCAAACCTGGCAATACGCTGAAATACCATGGGCGACTGAACACCAATAGCATAGCCAGCGGCAGCAAGACCCCAAACAAACCGAACATCAACTGCGCGGAAAACACGGTCGCAATCGTGACGGCAATTAGCGCCAATCCTCGATCAAAAAGCGCCTTCTGCTGCCATCCTCGGGCAACCAGCAAACCCAGCGCCAGGGTTGGCAACACATTCAACGTATCGGCATCCTCGATAAACATCCGATACGGCACCTCGCTGATCACGCTGAACAGCAACAACCAGCCCAGGTAACTCCCGCTCACCGGCGCGTTTTTCGCCCGGTGCAAATTCGCCGCAATCGCCAGGCAAAACCACGGAAACGCCAGACGCCCCGGCACATACAGGCCATCCAGGCTTAAACCGACATAGCGCAGGTGGTCCAGCACCATACTCAGCAGCGCCAGCCACTTGAGCAGATCCAAGGCGCCATCGCGGACACGTCCGACAGGCATCGTTCCAGTACCGTGCATAATTCCCCAGTGACTTTGCATTTACAGAGCGTGCGCACCCGCGACAATCTTGGTTACAGTGCGCACCAACATCGACCACAGGAATGGGCCATGACCGACAAGAGCCAACAATTCGCCAGTGACAACTATTCCGGCATCTGCCCGGAAGCCTGGGCCGCCATGGAACAAGCCAACCAGGGCCATCAGCGCGCCTACGGCGATGATGAATGGACCCACCGCGCCGCAGACGGTTTCCGCAACTTGTTCGAAACCGACTGCGAAGTGTTCTTCGCCTTCAACGGCACCGCCGCCAACTCGCTCGCGCTGTCTTCGCTGTGCCAGAGCTACCATAGCGTGATTTGCTCGGAAACCGCCCACGTTGAAACCGACGAATGCGGCGCGCCGGAGTTTTTCTCCAACGGCTCCAAACTGCTCACCGCCCGCACCGAAAACGGCAAGCTGACCCCGGAGTCGATCCGCGAGATCGCCCTCAAGCGCCAGGACATCCACTACCCCAAGCCACGCGTGGTCACCCTGACCCAAGCCACGGAAGTCGGCAGCGTTTACACCCCGGAAGAAATCCGCGCCATCAGCGTCACCTGCAAAGAGCTGGGCCTGAACCTGCACATGGACGGCGCACGCTTCTCCAACGCCTGCGCGTTCCTCGACTGCTCGCCCGCCGACCTGACCTGGAAAGCCGGTGTGGACGTGCTGTGTTTTGGCGGAACCAAGAACGGCATGGCCGTGGGTGAAGCGATCCTGTTCTTCAACCACAAGCTCGCCGAGGACTTCGACTACCGCTGCAAACAGGCCGGGCAGTTGGCGTCGAAAATGCGCTTTCTTTCGGCCCCGTGGGTGGGCCTGCTGGAAAACGACGCCTGGCTCAAACACGCACGCCACGCCAACCACTGCGCTCAATTGCTGAGCAGCCTGGTGGCGGATATTCCCGGTGTGGAGTTGATGTTCCCGGTGCAGGCCAACGGCGTGTTCCTGCAACTGTCGGAGCCGGCTATCGCAGCGCTGACGGCCAAGGGCTGGCGTTTCTATACCTTCATCGGCAAAGGCGGCGCGCGCTTCATGTGTGCGTGGGATACCGAGGAAGAGCGTGTAAGAGAACTGGCGGCGGATATTCGGAAAGTGATGGAAGCCTGATGCCACGGGCATTTCAGCCCGATTTCAGAGACTGTTTGTACGTATTTCTGACAGTATCTATCTAGCCCCTGCCCTGGATAAGATCTCGTCACCCCGAACGCAACGGACGCGTTGTTTCGGGGCTGACTGCCTGCCGAATAGTCGGCTGGAAATGGAAATCCCACAGAGGGCAACATCATGGAAATTCAATGCTACACGACTGATTCTCAGCTTCGATCCGAGGCCAACGCCACCCTCGTCGGCCTGGACGACCTGAGGAAACTGGCGAATGTTGGTGACACTATCATCGAGCCTTCAAGGCTCTTTACCGTCACCGGTAAAGAGTTCGAAATGACAGCATCCGGTGCGTACATCATCAACCTGTTCGTGCGTTAACCACTGACTGTGGGAGGGGGGCTTGCCCCCGATGGCGGTGGAGCATTAACCAATGCGCTGACTGACACACTGCTATCGGGGGCAAGCCCCCTCCCACATTTAGACCGGTTTCGTTAGTCAGAACTCGATACGCACATCACCCTTCGGCACGCTGCAGCACGACAGGATGTAGCCTTCGGCCTCATCTTCCTCGGTAATCCCGCCGTTGTGGTCCATCTCGACCTCGCCGCCCAGCTTCAGTACCTTGCACGTCCCGCAGATACCCATGCCACAAGCTTTTGGAATCAACAGGCCAAGCTTGGCTGCTGCTGCGTGCACGGTTTCGCCCGGCGCCACGCGAATG
Organism: Pseudomonas sp. FBCC-B1565; assembly: GCF_059133265.1. Lineage (NCBI taxonomy): Bacteria > Pseudomonadati > Pseudomonadota > Gammaproteobacteria > Pseudomonadales > Pseudomonadaceae > Pseudomonas > Pseudomonas sp. FBCC-B1565. The sequence continues at coordinate 551,833 of NZ_CP101438.1, read as the reverse complement.
CTCTTGCCCGACGCAATGAACTCCACCTGGTGCAGATCCGCCAGGTCGATTTCCGGTGCGTCGGCGGCCTGCTCGGCTTGCTCCACCGCATCCGCACGGGCCTCCGGCGGCGTGGCGCCGAAGGACTCCTCGTGATACCGCGTCATGTCGAAACCCGCCACTTCCAGCAGGCGCTTCACCGCGTTCATATACGGCGTAGGCCCGCAGCAGAACACTTCGCGCTCGAGGAAGTCCGGCACCATCAGTTCGAGCATCTTGTGGTTCAGGTAACCGCGATAACCGGCCCATGGCTCACCCAACCCGTGTTTCTCGCAGATCAGGTGCAGGCTGAAGTTGTCGATCCGCGACGCCATGTGCTCCAGCTCGCGGTGGTAAATGATGTCTTTGGGCGAGCGGGCGCTGTGGATAAACGTCATGTCGACGTTGGCGTTGGTGTCGTAGAACCAACGGGCCATGGACATCACCGGCGTGATGCCGACGCCGCCGCTGAGGTACAACACTTTCGGGCTAGGAAAGTCGATGGCATTGAACAGGCCCACCGGTCCGTGTACCGCGAGCTCCTGGCCCTCGTGCAACGTGTCATGCAGCCAGTTGGAAACCTTGCCGCCCGGCACGCGCTTGATGGTCACCGAGAAGCTGTACGGCACCGACGGTGAGCTGGAAATGGTGTAGGAGCGCATGATCGGCTGGCCTTCGATCTCCAACTCCAGGGTGACGAACTGCCCTGGCTTGAAGAAGAACAGGATCGGCTGGTCGGCCATAAAGCAAAAGGTGCGCACGTCCCAGGTTTCCTGGATGACTTTGACGCACCGGACGATGTGCCGACCATTGGCCCAGGTCTGGGTGGTTACCGGATTCAGGAAATTATTGGACATGTTGTTCTCCACCGCCGACGTCGGCCTTATGGTGGCGATTCTGCGTAACGCCGGAACCACCCATTTACCTATCTGCGACATTCACATACTTATCGCGACCAGCCCCCAACGACCTAGGGTTGCGCGTCGGGAACAGATTGGGCCATGTCGCCCATGGATAAGGTTCTGACGTTGCGCGGCCCCACACTCGCTCCCAACAACGACGCTTTCTTTATGCCTTGCGTAGTACAACCGTAGCCACTATTCGCCGGCCACACAGAATGGCCATGAGGACACACACGATGGACGTCACCGCAACCTTAAGCTTGGGCGATCCGCTGGAACCCGCACGCAAGGCCACCGCGCAGATGCTGCAAGAGCGCGAGCGCACTTTCTCGCTGCCGCAGCCGTTCTACTCTGATGAGCGACTGTTTGATATCGACATGCAGGAGATCTTCCAGAAAGAGTGGTTGATCGCCGGCATGACCTGCGAAATCCCCACCAAGGGCAACTACCTGACCCTGCAAGTGGGCAAAAACCCGATCATCGTGATCCGTGGCGCCGAAGGCGTGGTGCATGCGTTCCACAACGTGTGCCGCCACCGTGGTTCGCGCTTGTGCACCAGCGACAAGGGCAAGGTCGCCAAACTCGTATGCCACTACCATCAGTGGACCTACGAACTGGACGGTCGCCTGCTGTTCGCCGGCACCGAGATGGGCGCCGACTTCGACATGAAGCAGTACGGCCTCAAGCCAGTGAATGTGAAGACCGCCGGCGGCTACATCTTCATCAGCCTGGCCGAGAACCCGCCAGCCATCGATGACTTCCTGTCGACGCTGAACCACTACATGGAACCCTACGACATGGAGAACACCAAGGTGGCGGTGCAAACCACCTTGATGGAAAAAGCCAACTGGAAGCTGGTGCTGGAAAACAACCGCGAGTGCTACCACTGCAACGCATCGCACCCGGAACTGCTGAAAACCCTGCTGGAATGGGACGACGTCACCGACCCACGCGCCGACCAGGCGTTCAAGGACCATGTGGCCGCTTCCGCCGCCGCCTGGGATGCCGAGAAGATCCCTTACGCCCACGCCAGCTTCGGCCTGCGTAACCGCATCGTGCGCATGCCGCTGCTCAAGGGCACCGTATCGATGACCATGGACGGCAAGCAGGGCTGCGCCAAGCTCATGGGCCGCATCAAGAACCCGGACCTGGGCTCGATGCGCATCCTGCACCTGCCTCACTCGTGGAACCACTGCATGGGCGACCACATCATCGTGTTCACGGTGTGGCCGATCAGCGCCCAGGAAACCATGGTCACCACCAAGTGGCTGGTGCACAAGGACGCCGTGGAAGGCGTGGACTACGACGTAGCGCGCATGCGCGAAGTGTGGGACGCCACCAACGACCAGGACCGTCGCCTGGCCGAAGAGAACCAGCGCGGCATCAACTCCACCGCCTACCAGCCTGGCCCGTATTCCAAGACCTATGAGTTCGGCGTGGTGAACTTCGTGGATTGGTACAGCGAGCGCATGCTGAACAACCTGGGCGCAGCACCGGCACCGTACCTCAAAGGCGTGCCTGTACAGGGATAAACCGCTTTTTGTAGTGAGCGGGCTTGTCCCGCGTTGGGCGGCGCAGCCGCCCTGAAACCAGACACCGCGAACTGCCTGGCAGAGCGCGGTGTTTTTATTGGGGCGGCTGCGCCGCCCAGCGCGGGGCAAGCCCGCTCACTACAAATAATCTGCCCATGCCGCAAGCTGGGTATTTTTTGATCACTTCCTTGTAAGCCAGGTGTTACCTGGGCTGTGAAGCAGCACCAACATCTTATCCACAGAACCGCGCACAGACTTTGTGGGCAACTGTGCTGCGCACTGTGGAAAACTCGCTGTGACCCCAGGTAATTCAAGAATAGGCACAATCGATCATTTTTTGATCACACCGATCAAACCCCTTGTTTACGGGCCTTTTATCGGATAGCAAACATGTTATCCACATAACCACCAACAGACTTTGGGGGCAACTTTTAATCCTTTGTGGAAACCCCAATAAAGACCATGAAAATCAAGGCTTCCACTGACATTTTCATGCCAAATGCGCGATTCTGGTCATATTTTAATCACCCCCACCAAAGCCTTTATTTATAAGGGCTAGAGCCGACAGCGAACATCTTATCCACAGAAGCGCCAACAGACTTTGGGGGCAACTCTGCATCGGAGAATCAGCTTGATTGGCGAAAAACCTGAATAAAAACCGTCAGTTAGCCTGGTTGTTTTTCGTACAGAGGGCTGGAGAGCTTGAAATACAAGGGGTGCGGACAGCCGCGAACAGGTTATCCACAAGTGGATCAACAGGGATTGTGGGTAAGAACCCTGTAGGAGGAGGCAAGCCCCCTTCTACAGTCTGGGTTCAGCGCACCACGCCTTCTTCGATGAGTAGCTGGAGAATGGCCTCTGCGCCCGCCTCAGGGCTCAGGCCTTTGAGCACCTGCCCACCACCGCCACTGGCCTTGGCCGTTGCAGCCTTCATACGGTCAGCGCCGCTTTTGGCCTTGATCACCTTGAGGCGCTTGGGCCGTGGCTTGGCCGGCTGCAACACCGCAGCATTGAACAACTCATCCTCTTCAATCTGGACGTCATGCGCCGCCAACTCGCCGCGCTGCGCCGGTCCGTAGGCGCTTTGCCGTGGCTTGGGCGCAGCGTTATCCACGGTCGCCAGGAACGGCAAACGCACCTTCAAGCGCCGCCGCTGACCACGGGGCAAGGCTTGCAGCACATGGGCCACGCCGCCCTCAATGGACTCCACCTGCGCCAGCCCGACGATCAGCGGCCAGCCCAGTTGCTCGGCCAGCAGGAACGGCAGCATGCCCGAGCCTTCACCGGTTTCGGCCTGGCTGCCGGCGAGCACCACCTGGGCACCGGCATCGCGCAGGTACTCGCTGAGCACCGGCAACGCATCGCTGCCCGCCGGTTGCTCCAGCACATGCAATTGCGGCAGGCCCATGCCCAGGTAGCTGCGCAAGGTCGGTTCGGCGATGTTGCCGGCGTGCAGCACCTGCAACTTATCCCCCGCCATTTGCAGGCCCAGTTCCACGGCACGCGCATCCTGCTCGGCACGGCGCGGGCGCCCGGAGGTAGGGTGGGCGCCGATGGACACCAGGCTGATTACATTCGTGTTCATGACCATATCCTTAAGCTGCATCGCGCTTGGCGCCATTGCGGTAGGCCTCGACCGCTGCGATCAAGGCTTGCAGTATTGCGGCGCTTTCGCCGATCACCGACAGGTCGGCACGCTTGATCATGTCGCAGCCAGCGTCGAGGTTGATCGCCACCACCTTGTCGCAAGCACCGATGCCTTGCAGGTGCTGGATCGCCCCGGAAATACCCACGGCCACGTAGACCCGCGCCGTGACCCAGGTGCCGCTGGCGCCGACCTGGCGATCACGCGCCATGAAGCCATCGTCCACCGCCACCCGCGAGGCGCCTTCGGTGGCGCCCAGGGCGGCGGCGGTCTGGTGGAACAGCGCCCAGTCCTTCACGCCGTTGCCGCCGGAGAAAATGAACTCTGCCTCGGCCATCGGAATCGCCGCCGGGTCCACCGCCACCGCGCCGAGGTCTTCGATGCGTGGCAGGCTGCGCGCCAGGGCTGTGGATAACTCTACGGGCAGCACTTCGTGACGGGTCTCGCTGACCGGGTCGGCACATTCGACAGCCGCCAGGATCAGGCGCGGCAGTGGCCGGGCCAAGTCTTCCTGGCCAGCACCGGCACGGCCGATGCACTCGTCACCCTTGATCTGCCACACCCGCGTGGCCGGGCGCTCCTTGAGGCTGGCGGCAAAGCGCCGACCCAACTCGCCACCGCCGCTGCGGCTGTCCGGCAGCAGCCAGTGCCGTGGGTTGAACTGGTTATCCACAGCCCGCAGGCCCTGGACGCGTTGCTCCGGTGAATAACCGTCGAATGCATGGCCTTCCAGCACCAGCAAACGGTCGACACCCGCCGTGGCAAACGCACTTTCCTTGTGTTCACCAAACACCACCGCCAGCACCGCGCCGTCGCTGCCGGCCAGTTGCCGTGCCAGGCCAAGCAGGTCGCGGTCGTGACTGCTCAGGCGGCCGCCGACCATGTCCGGTACCACGTTGATGTAGAACGCGGGGGCTGCAATCTGATGCAGCGGCAATTGCACTTCCACCGCTGCCGTACGTTTGGCCGCACCGCCCTGCTGGGCGCCACTGCGGTCGATGCGCTTGATGCCGTTGGGGCCGATAAAACCGACGCCATGCACATTCTTGCGGATGACGCCGTTAGGCCCCATCCAGCTGTGCTGCACCGGTTGCATTGCCGCATGCAGCGGGTGCAGGCGGTTGCGGGCGATCCATTCGGCCCGTGGGTCGCGGCGGATAATGTCGCTCATCAGTGCACCTCCGCAGGTTCACGCTTGAGTGGGGCTTTGGCCGGTGCCGCGCCTTCCAGCAATGCGTCGGCCACCAGCTCGGCAATGTCCTTGATCAATGGGCGCGGCTCGACCACGCCTTCCAGCATCGCGGTGCATTGCGGGCAACCCACGGCCACCAGCTCGGCACCGGTTTCGCGGATGTCTTCCATGCGCATATCGGGGATACGTTGCTTGCCGGGAATGTCAGTGATCGGCGCACCGCCACCACCGCCGCAGCAGCGTGAGCGGAAGCCCGAGCGTTGCATCTCCTTGACCTCGATGCCCAGAGCTCGCAGCACTTGGCGCGGCGCCTCGTATTCGCCGTTGTAGCGGCCCAGATAACAAGGGTCGTGATAGGTCACGCTGTTGCCTTTGTGCAGCCCCAGGTTCAGCGCGCCCTCACCGATCAACTCGGCCATGAAGGTGCTGTGGTGCTGCACCACGTAGTTGCCGTTGAAGGCGCCGTACTCGTTTTTCAGCACATGGAAGCTGTGCGGGTCGCAGGTGACGATGCGCTTGAAGCTGTACTTGGCCAGGGTCTGGATATTGCGCGAAGCCAGCAGTTGGAAGGTCGCTTCATCGCCCAGGCGCCGGGCGACGTCGCCGCTGTCGCGTTCTTCCAGGCCGAGCACGGCAAAGTCGACCTTGGCCGCTTTCAGCACTTTGACGAAGGCGCGCAAGGTGCGTTGGTTGCGCATGTCGAACGCGCCATCACCGACCCAGAACAGCACCTCGGCACTACCTTTTTCGCTAAGCAATGGCAGGTTCAAATCCGCCGCCCAGTTCAGGCGGCCACCCGGCGCGAAGCCGCCAGGGTTGTCGGTGGCGATCAGGTTTTCCAGGACTTCGGCGCCCTTGTTCGGCGTGGCGCCCTTTTCCAAGGTGAGGTGGCGGCGCATGTCGACGATGGCGTCTACGTGCTCGATCATCATCGGGCACTCTTCCACGCAGGCACGGCAGGTGGTGCACGACCACAGGGTCTCGGCGTCCACCAGGCCGTTGACGATCGGCTGGTGCGGGTTGCCGCCGTGCTCGCCCACGGGTTTGCCCGGATACGGGCTGCCGGCGAACCTGGCATCGGTGCCGCCAGCCAGGCCGACCACCATGTCTTGGATCAGCTTTTTCGGGTTCAGCGGCTGGCCGGCGGCGAACGCCGGGCACGCGGCTTCGCACTTGCCGCACTGCACGCAGGCGTCGAAACCGAGCAGTTGGTTCCAGGTGAAATCCTTGGGTTTCTCCACACCCAGGGGCGCAGTCTTGTCACTGAGGTCCAGCGGTTTCAACCCGGTGGAACGCCCACCGCCAAAACGCTCGGCGCGGCGGTGCCAGGCCAGGTGCAGGGCACCGGCAAAGGCGTGTTTCATCGGGCCGCCCCAGGTCATGCCGAAGAACATCTCGGACACGCCCCACAGCACACCGACGCCGAGCAACGCAGCGAGCAGCCAGCCGCCAAAGTCCGCCGGCAGGATCCCGGCCACCGGCAGCGTCACCAGGAAGAAGCTCACCGAGAACGCCATCAGGCTTTTCGGCAGGCGCATCCACGGGCCTTTCGACAGGCGCGAGGGCGGGTTGCGCCGACGCAGATAGACGAAGGTGGCGCCGACAAACATCAGCACCGAGGCCAGCAGCAAGGCGTAGCCGAGGATACGGTTGTGCAGGCCGAAACCGTGGACCAGGATCGCCAGCAATGCCGACAGCACAAAGCCCAGTGCCGTGGCGACGTGAGTGTTGGCGATGTACTTGTCACGGGCGACCACGTGGTGCAGGTCGACCATGTAGCGCTTGGGCATGGCCAGCAGGCCGCCCAGCAGGTCGACTTTGGACGCGCGGCCACGGCGCCACATGTTCACCCGGCGCAGGGCGCCGAGGACGGCGAGGCCCAGGGCGGCAAACAAGAGAATAGGCAGCAAGGTGTTCAACATGGTGAAGCTCCCACAGACCACACAGGTCTACTGTGAAACCGGCCTTAATGTGGGAGGGGGCTTGCCCCCGATGGCAGTGGGTCAGCTACAGCTGTATCAACTGACACTAAGCCATCGGGGGCAAGCCCCCTCCCATATTTGACCGCGTTCACCTCATCAAAAGTCTTTGCAGAGGCGCAGGGCGTCATAGATCGCAGCGTGGGTATTACGCTGCGCTACACAGTCACCGATGCGGAACAGCAAGTACCCATCACCCGTCTCGCTCAGGCACGGCTGCGGCTTGATCGCGAACAAGGCTTCGACGTCGATCTGGCCTTTGTTGCGCGAGCCTTCCTTGAGCGCGTAGTAGATGGCTTCATCCGGACGCACGCCGTTCTCCACCACCACCTGATCGACCACCCGCTCCTCTTTGGCGCCGGTGTATTCGTTCTCCAGCACCGCCACCAGCTTGTCGCCCTCGCGGTAGACCTTTTCCAGCATCATGTCGCCGGTCATGATCACTTCCTTGGGGTACATGCTGCGGTAGTAGGTCGGGAACGACGTACCGCCGATGGCCACGCCCGGCTTGATGTCGTCGGTGACTATCTCGACCTGGCTGCCTTTGTCCGCCAGGAAATCCGCCACCGACATACCGGTGAATTCGCAGATGGTGTCGTACACCAGTACGTTCTTGCCCGGTGCCACCTTGCCGTCGAGCACGTCCCAACTGCTCACCACCAAACCTTCGGCGGCGCCCCAGTGTTCGTTCTGCTCCACATTCGGGTGCCCGCCCACCGCCAGCACCACCACATCGGGGCGCAGGTCCAGGATGGTGTCGGCATCCGCCGCCACGCCCAGGCGCAGGTCGACTTTCAGGCGCGCCAGCTCCAGCTGATACCAGCGGGTGATGCCGGCGATCTGGTCACGCTGCGGCGCTTTCGAAGCGGTGGTGATCTGCCCACCGATAAATTCTTTCTTCTCCAGCAGGGTCACATCATGGCCACGTTCGGCGGCCACGCGCGCGGCTTCCATCCCGGCAGGACCGGCACCGACCACCACGACCTTGCGTTTGACGCCGGTGGTTTTTTCGATGATATGCGGCACGCCCATGTATTCACGGGACGTCGCGGCGTTCTGGATGCACAGTACGTCCAGGCCCTGGTACTGGCGGTCGATGCAGTAGTTGGCGCCGACGCACTGCTTGATCTGGTCGATCTGGCCCATCTTGATCTTGGCGATCAGGTGCGGGTCGGCGATATGTGCACGGGTCATGCCGACCATGTCCACGTAACCGCCTTCCAAAATGCGCGTGGCCTGGTTCGGGTCCTTGATGTTCTGCGCGTGCAGCACCGGGACCTTGACCACTTCCTTGATACCGGCGGCCAGGTGCAAAAACGGCTCCGGTGGATAACTCATGTTGGGGATCACGTTGGCCAGGGTGTTGTGGGTGTCGCAACCCGAGCCCACCACGCCGATGAAATCGAGCATGCCGGTGTCGTCGTAATACTTGGCGATCTGCTTCATGTCCTCGTGGGACAAACCGTCCGGGTGGAACTCGTCACCGCACAGGCGCATGCCCACGCAGAAGTCGTCACCGACCTCGGCACGCACGGCCTTCAGCACTTCCAGGCCGAACTTCATGCGGCCTTCGAAGCTGCCGCCCCATTCGTCGGTCCGCTTGTTGACCCGCGGGCTCCAGAACTGGTCGATCATGTGCTGGTGCACGGCGGACAGTTCCACCCCGTCCAGGCCACCGGCCTTGGCGCGGCGCGCGGCCTGGGCGTAGTTGCCGATCACGCGCCAGATTTCTTCCGGTTCGATGGTCTTGCAGGTGGCGCGGTGCACCGGCTCACGCACGCCGGACGGCGACATCAGCGTCGGCCAGTTGAAGCCGTCCCAACGCGAGCGACGGCCCATGTGGGTAATCTGGATCATGATCTTGGCACCATGCTTGTGCATGGCGTCAGCCAGGTTCTGGAAGTGCGGGATGATGCGGTCGGTGGACAGGTTCACCGAGCTCCACCATTCCTGCGGGCTGTCGATGGCCACCACCGAGGAGCCACCGCAGATTGCCAGGCCGATACCGCCCTTGGCTTTCTCTTCGTAGTACTTCACATAGCGGTCAGTGGTCATCCCGCCGTCGGTGGCATACACCTCGGCGTGGGCGGTACTGAGCACGCGGTTGCGGATGGTCAGTTTGCCGATCTGGATCGGCTGGAACATTGCTTCGAAAGCCATGGCACGGTCCTCGGCTTACAACGGCTTGACGGTGAACAGGCCGTCATCGTGGCCCTCTTCGGAGCCTCCGTAGACTTGTTCGGCCACAGTGCGGATCTTGCTGCCACGGGCCTCAAGAATCTGGTCCATGGCACCGGCAAACCAGCCGGTGAACATGTAGTCGACCTTGCGCCCGACCTTGCCGTACACGTAGACGAACGCCGAGTGTTCGAGCTTGACGCTGGCGGTGCCTTTGTCGAGGTCGATGTCCTGGATCTTGAACAGGCCCCAGCCGCGTTGCGACAGGCGCTTCATGTAGTGCTCGAACACCGCGACGCCTTCCAGGCCGTGGCATTCGGCTTCTTTCTCGCACCAGTGCCAGGCGGACTTGTAGCCGGCCTTGTAGAGGATTTCGGCGTAAGCCTCGGCGCCCAGCACTTCTTCGATGCCCATGTGGTTGTTGACGAAGAAATGGCGCGGCACGTACAGCATCGGCAGGGCGTCGGAAGTCCAGACACCGGTTTCGCTGTCGACTTCGATAGGCAATTGCGGGGCGATCTTGGCCATGGAAACTTAACTCCAGAAAATTCTTGTGTAGTGCCCCGGCGCGGGTGGCCGGGGAAGAAGATGCGGTGGCGGTGGCTTACTCGCCCCAGACGTCCTTGAGGACGTTGACCCAGTTCTCGCCCATGATCTTGCGCACCACGCGCTCAGGGTGGCCGCGCTTGAGCAGGGTCTCGGTGAGGTTGGGGAACTCGCCCACGGTGCGGATGCCCAGCGGGTTGATGATCTTGCCGAAGCTGGTCAGGCGGCGTGCATAGCCCTTGTCATGGGTCAGCATTTCGAAGAAATCCTGGCCATGGCCCTGGGTGAAGTCGGTGCCGATGCCGATGGCGTCTTCGCCAACGATATTCATGGTGTATTCGATGGCTTCGGCGTAATCGTCGATGGTCGAATCGATGCCCTTGGCCAGGAACGGCGCGAACATGGTCACACCGACAAAACCACCGTGGTCGGCGATGAACTTCAGCTCTTCATCGGACTTGTTGCGCGGGTGTTCTTTAAGGCCGGACGGCAGGCAGTGGGAGTAACACACTGGCTTTTTCGATTCGAGGATGACTTCTTCGGACGTCTTGGAACCCACGTGGGACAGGTCACACATGATGCCGACGCGGTTCATCTCGGCGACGATCTCACGCCCGAAGCCCGACAGGCCGCCGTCGCGCTCGTAGCAACCGGTGCCGACCAGGTTCTGGGTGTTGTAGCACATCTGCACCACACCGACGCCGAGCTGCTTGAAGATTTCGACGTAGCCCAACTGGTCTTCAAACGCATGGGCGTTCTGGAAGCCGAAGATGATGCCGGTCTTGCCCTGTTCCTTGGCCTTGCGGATGTCCGCGGTGGTCTTCACCGGAATCACCAGGTCGCTGTTCTCACGGATCAGGGTCTGGCTGGCCACGATATTGTTGATGGTGGCCTGGAACCCTTCCCACACCGACACCGTGCAGTTGGCGGCGGTGAGCCCCCCTTTGCGCATGTCCTCGAACAGGTCGCGGTTCCACTTGGCAATAATCAGCCCGTCGATAACGATGCTGTCGGCGTGCAATTCGGCTGGGCTCATCAGGCGTCCCCTTATTGGCGATTCATGCGCCGAATCGTCTGCCGGCGCTTTGGGGCCAGCATATGCCCAGGGGCCGACAGAGCCGGGTGCAAAAACGACAGGGGAATTGCCGAAAGCGTCAATCCGCGACAAAGGCTGTTAAGAGAGGTCTGACTCGCGGCTGTTCTTTGTCTTACGCTTGAGCCAGAATTCGGGCATTACCTGATATGAGACGGCGCAATGAAATCGATTTTCCTGGCTTTGGCACTCATCGCAACCGGCGTCCACGCGGCTGAAGACACCGACAGCACGCCGTGCGACGGCATCGAAAACGACAAGCAAACCCTGGAATGCGCCACCTATAACAAAACCACCGCCGAACAACTGCTCAAAGACAACTATCAAGGCCTGCTCGAACGCATGGCGTCGACCTACGGCAGCGACAAGACCAAGCTGGCGGACATTACCGCTCGTCTGAAGGATGCCCAGCAGAAGTGGGAAAAACTGCGTGATGCTGATTGTGCCGTGGACACCTTCCCGGCGGTGACCGGCACCAAGGCCTATGCGATTGCACAGAATGACTGCCTGGCACGGATGAGTGATGAGCGGTCGGAGTTTTTGGAGTCGATTGGGCAAGAGTGACGGTTAAAAGGCCTTCCATATTGAGTTGAAGGCCATTTGCAGATGATCACGCTGAGTCTTGTCGATATTGAGGTCCGCGCAATGCTGGCCCCACTGCGATAAGGCCTCCATCGTCTGCTCGATGTAAAGGTCGGGCTCGAGAAAGCTGAAGGGTGCGCAGACCTTCTTGATCGCCTGACGTGATGGCTGGCCTGCACCTGCAAAAGCACAGGTGTGCTCATTCCCGCCACCGCTGGTAGTGGCAAACGTCAGGTCATAGGCTGGCGCCATCTGCCAGCCAGCCGAAGAGCCGAAGAAAGAGAAGTTTTTCGCGTGATCGTCGCGATTGTGTGCCAACGCATTGAAGACCATCAGCCGGGCCATTTTCTGCACATCCCCGGCGTTTTGGGTGATGGCGAAGGTCAGACGCAACAGGTCGCCGTAGTCAAGGCTGGGCATGCGGAAATCGGCATACAGGATCGCCGCGCTGGTCAGCATATGACGCTTGATGTGGCCGGTGCGGTCAAAGCGTCGAGTGCTGAAGAAACGTTCTACGCCGGTATCCGTCTGCACCTCGAGCAAGCTTGAATCCGAGACCTCGACCCCCGCGTAACGAGCGACCATGGCGTAGGCTTGCTCGATAGCGCCACTGTCGCGAGGCTCGTCCTGGCTGCGGAATTTGATCAACCAGTGTTCATAGCCTTCAGGCATATCGCCAAATGAAGAGATGGCCTGCGTCTTGTCGGCCGAAAGCCCAATCACCGCTTTTGGTCGCGCACCACCGGGAGAGCCGCCCGCCAGGCGCAATGACTCGATCACCTCATGCGTTTCCCCAGACAACACGTTTTGCGAAGCCTGGTAAAGGGAGGCCAGGTCCAACTCGCCTGGCTCTGGATCCTTCTCGAACATCGGCCTGTACTCCAGCGCCCCCATTCCCCGGTTGCCCATATAGGCCAGCCGGTCCAATGGGCGGATCGTACGCCGTTCAATCCCCAGTTCCATGCGAAAAAACCGGTCCATCAGCAACAGCCCCCAGCCATCGGGCAACGAATCGCTGAACGCTCCCGGCAGGCCACCGAACAGCAACGGGTCAGCTGCCAACTGAGGCGTAGAAGAGAAGTCCATGTACAGCGGCGCCAAGTTGAAGCCGTTCGCCAGCCAACCCGGATCATACGAAAAATAAATTCCCCTGCCGGGCGCATCCACCAGCTCACCGACGTGTGAACCTTGCAACATGACGTGCAATGCGGAGACTGTTTTCATCGACGTCCTCGAAGCCTGGTTTGACCTTTCAATTCCTGAAGACTGATCGGCGGCGGCGCGCTGAACAGATTCGCCATTTGTGCGCCTACCCCCAGGCTCATCGCAATCAGCAGCAAGGCATCAAGGGAAACCTTTCCGGTCGTTTCAAAGCGCTTGAGCGTGGACTCGGCAACCCCCGACTGGGCTGCCAGGGCTCGGCGAGAAAGGTTCTTGCTCAGCCGCAGCGCCTTGGCATTCCCTGCGATCTGCAAAGCAATCTCGCCGGGGGCGTAGAGAATATGAGTAAGGGCCATGGTTCGACCTCAAGTGAGTGTTAGCAAGTGTAGCAGGCGCTGAATAAACCTATCACATAACGGACAACGGGTTATCCAAAAATAGAATTTATTGTTAATAACAGACAATATTTTATCTCTTATATTTTTATGAGTTTCATCGGGCCTGCGACACCTTTGACCCTTCTCGAAAGGTGCGCGACCATCTGCGCCATCTCACATCCTTCAAGGCCAGACCATGAAAACCTGCGGCATCGAAATCAAAGGCAGCGAAGCCATCATCGCCGTCGCGTCACTGGACAACCAGACGCTGGCCCACGTCGCCCTGGCGACCAAGAAAATTGCCCTGGAAGACGACGACGAGGCCGCCAACGTCAAAGCCTTCGCCGCACAGGTAAAGGCATTTGTGCAGGAAAACGCCATCGAGCGTATCGCGATCAAGAAGCGCAGCAAGAAAGGTGAATTCGCCGGTGGCCCGACCACGTTCAAGATTGAAGGCGTGTTTCAGTTGCTGGATGGGGTTGAGGTGATGTTGCTGTCGCCGCAGACCCTTAATGCGCAGAATAAGAAGCACAACTTCGAACTGCCGGCGACGCTGAACAAGTATCAGCATGAGGCTTACAAGGCGGCGTGTTCGGCGCTGCTGAAGAAATAGGCCACATCATTAATCTACTGTGGGAGGGGGCTTGCCCCCGATAGCGGTGGGTCAGCCAACGTTGTATCAACTGACAGCCTGTCATCGGGGGCAAGCCCCCTCCCACATGTCAGCGCTTGTTGCGCAGCCAGTCGCCAAAGGTTTTGTCCTCCAGGGCATACCCTCCCCGGCTCGACTTCCACACCAGCTCTTTATCGCGAAGGGCATCGATACAGGCCTGAATCGTCTGGGTGCCCGGCACCACGTCGCTGCCCATGTCCTCCAGCGCCTTGCTGACCGCCGTTAGGGTGCTGTCGGTGAACGGCGCGAAGGGTTCGTTGTTTTGCGAGCGCTCCACCATCACTTCCAGAACGGCGCGCTGGGGGATGGTGAGGTTGTTCCAGGCGCTTTCGAATTCGGTCCACACACCGGCACGCAGCAGTTCGGCACGACTGTGCAGCAACTGGCCGAGGTTGCTGGCCTCACCCAGCTCCAGTGCCACTTCACCGATGATCGTGCGCAACATCTCGGGACGCCGGCCGACCAGTTCAAAGGCTTCATCAATATCGGCGGCGTTGAATTGGTTGGTCTTGGCCAGGTGCGCGTTGAGGTGCGCGGTGTAGGCCTGGGTGAACTCTTTACCCAGCAGCGGGAACGGCGTGATGCTGGAGCCGAAGAACGGCTGACTTTTACCCAGTACCAAGTGAGCCAGCTTGTCGCGATTGGAGCCGGTGAACACCAGATGCAAACCGCTGCCGTCCTCGTCACGCCCTTGGTTGAGCTGATCCCGGGCAGCCTTGAGGGCGAACATCGCATTGATGCCTGAATCGCTGGTCAAGGCGTGCTGGGCCTCGTCAATCACCAGCACGACCGGTTTTTCCGCAGCGCGGTGGAGCAACTCCAAGGCCTGGGTCAACGTCGCGCCAAGCGGCAATTGAGGCTTGCTGAAGTCCCAGGACAGGGTACGCAGAAAGCTCAGTTTCTCGATTCCAATGTGCTTGGCCAGCTTGCGAATGCCCTTTTCATAGGGCACCAGCGCGGCAGCAATAGCACTGGCAATCAACTCCGCGGGATCTTTCTCTTTGTCTGCCCACAGATCGACATACACGGTAAGCCAACCTCGAAGCTGACACTCCGGGATCAGATCTTCACGTAAAAAAGTACTTTTGCCCGTACGACGCGGCGCTGCGAGAAACAGGCCAGAGGTGAAATCCTGGATGCCTGCGCCTACCAGCCCGTCGGCAATGCTGCAAGCCAGGGTGGGGCGGCGGAATACAAAGCCGCTGTGCTTGGACATGGTTTTATACTCAATTATGGAAAGGACTATAAATTATAGTCGCGAGTATAATTTACTATAATTGCCCATTACACCACCTCCCGTCGCCGATCCTCCCTCGGACATTTCGCAAACCGCGCCCGATAACTGCGGGTGAAGTACGACGGCGACTCGAACCCGCACGCAATACTCACCTCCAGCACGCTCATACCGCTTTGGCGCAAGAGCTGCCGGGCTTTTTCCAGGCGCAGGCCAAGGTAGAAGTTGCTCGGGGTGTCGTTCAGGTGCAGGCGGAACAGGCGCTCCAACTGGCGCCGGGTGACTTTGATCGCCTCGGCCAGGGCCAAGGTGCTCAGCGGCGGTTCGGTGTGCTGTTCCATCTCACCAATCACTTGCACCAATTTTTTGTTGTTGATGCCGTAGCGTGTGGCGATCTGCATGCGCTGGTGGTCTTTGCGCGGGCGGATGCGCCCGAGCACGAATTGTTCGGAGACCTGGATCGCCAGCTCGGGGCCGTGGGCCTGGGCGATCAGGTCGAGCATCAGGTCGATGGAAGCGGTGCCGCCAGCGCAGGTGATGCGGCGGCGGTCGATTTCGAACAGTTCCTGGGTGACCGTCAGGTGCGGATAGGATTCCTTGAACGCGTCGATGGCTTCCCAGTGCAAGGTGAGGCGGTGGCCGTCGAGCAGCCCGGCTTCGGCGAGGACGCAGGCGCCGGTGTCGATGGCGCCGAGGGTCACGCCATCGTGATCGAGGCGACGCAGCCAGTGCTCCAGCACAGGCGTGGCGAACTGCAGCGGCTCGAAGCCCGCCACCACCAATAACGTCGCGCCCTTTTTCAACGGTTCCAGCGCAGCGTCGGCGTTGACCGACATGCCATTGCTCGCCAGCACCGCGCCGCCATCGGCACTCAATACATGCCAGCGGTACAGCTCGCCACGAAAGCGGTTGGCCACCCGCAGCGGCTCCAGCGCAGAGATAAAGCCGATGGCCGAAAAGCCCGGCATCAGCAGAAAGTAGAAATCCTGGGACATGGTGGCGCTCTCGTAGGACGGGCAGCGTGCTCACTGTGATACGCCAGTTCAACGAGCCATTCAAGGGCACAGGTCGCTGCAGTGCAAGAGCTGGTCGCCGCCGTGCGTTTTGTCGGCCCTCAAGCTGCGTAATTTGATCCCACGGCGCACAAAGACGCCGGACCCCACAATAACGACCTGCCGAGGGACCCACCATGAACCGACTGATCAGCCGCTGCGTGCTCGCACTCAGCGCCAGCGCCATCTTGAGCACGAACGTACTGGCTGCCGACGCGGCATCCTGCCAGAACGTGCGCATGGGCGTGGTGAACTGGACCGACGTAATCGCCACCAGCGCCATGACCCAAGTGTTGCTCGACGGCCTCGGCTACAAGACCAAACAGACCAGCGCCTCCCAGCAAATCATCTTCGCCGGTATCCGCGACCAGCGCCTGGACCTGTTCCTGGGCTACTGGAACCCGCTGATGACCCAGACCATCACGCCGTTCGTCGACGCCAAGCAAGTCAAGGTGCTCGACAAGCCCAGCCTGGAAGACGCCCGCGCCACCCTCGCCGTGCCCACCTACCTGGCAGACAAGGGCCTGAAAACCTTCGCCGACATCGCCAAGTTCGAGAAAGAGCTGGGCGGCAAAATCTACGGCATCGAGCCAGGCTCGGGCGCCAACACCCAGATCAAGGCGATGATCGCCAAGAACCAGTTCGGCCTGGGCAAATTCCAGCTGGTCGAGTCCAGTGAAGCCGGCATGCTCGCCGCCGTCGACCGCGCCGTGCGCCGCAAGGAAGCCGTGGTATTCTTCGGCTGGGCGCCGCACCCGATGAACGTCAACGTCGCCATGACCTACCTCACCGGCAGCGACGACGCCCTGGGGCCGAACGAAGGCATGGCCACCGTGTGGAGCGTCACTGCACCGAACTACGCCGAGCAGTGCCCCAACGTGCACAAACTGCTGACCAACCTGACCTTCACCGCCGCCGACGAGAGCCGGATGATGCAGCCGTTGCTGGATCACAAGGACGCCATCGAGTCCGCCAAACAGTGGCTCAAGGATCACCCGCAAGACCAGGCCCGCTGGCTGGAAGGCGTGACCACCTTCGACGGCAAGCCGGCTGCGGCCAACCTGCAACTGACCAGCAAATAACCTGATTCGAATCACCGTGTCGCAGCCATTCCCGGCTGCGCACGGCATCACTACGCCCGCCTGTAAGGAACCTGCCTCATGAACCACGACGTCATCATCACCTGCGCACTCACCGGTGCTGGCGACACGACCAGCAAAAGCCCACACGTGCCGGTCACCCCCAAGCAAATCGCCGCCGCTGCGGTGGAAGCCGCCAAGGCCGGCGCGACCGTGGTGCATTGCCATGTGCGCGACCCGCAAACCGGCAAGTTCAGCCGCGACGTCGCCCTGTACCGCGAAGTGATGGAGCGCATCCGCGAGGCCGACATCGACATCATCGTCAACCTCACCGCCGGCATGGGCGGCGACCTGGAGATCGGTGGCGGCGAAAACCCGATGGAGTTCGGCCCCAACACCGACCTGGTCGGCCCGCTGACCCGCCTGGCCCACGTCGAAGCGCTGCTGCCGGAAATCTGCACCCTGGACTGCGGCACCCTGAACTTCGGCGATGGCGACACCATTTACGTGTCCACCCCGGCGCAACTGCGGGCGGGCGCCAAACGCATCCAGGAGCTGGGCGTAAAGGCCGAGCTGGAAATCTTCGACACCGGTCACCTGTGGTTCGCCAAGCAGATGATCAAGGAAGGCCTGCTCGACAACCCGCTGTTCCAACTGTGCCTGGGCATCCCATGGGGCGCACCGGCCGACACCACCACCATGAAGGCCATGGTCGACAACCTGCCCGCCGACGCCGTGTGGGCAGGCTTCGGCATCGGCCGCATGCAAATGCCGATGGCGGCCCAAGCGGTGCTGCTGGGCGGCAACGTGCGGGTCGGCTTGGAGGACAACCTGTGGCTGGACAAAGGTGTGCTTGCGACCAACGGCCAGCTTGTGGAGCGGGCGAGTGAAATCCTCAGCCGCCTCGGCGCACGGGTCATGACCCCGGCGGAAGGCAGAATCAAGATGGGCTTGACCAAGCGCGGTTAATTGCAGTCACCATTTTTCTAGGAATTTGCCATGAGCTTTATCACTGAAATCAAAACCTTCGCCGCCCTCGGCAGCGGTGTCATCGGCAGCGGCTGGGTGTCCCGCGCCCTGGCCCATGGCCTGGATGTGGTCGCCTGGGACCCGGCGCCCGGTGCCGAAGCCGCACTGCGCAAGCGCGTCGCCAACGCCTGGGGCGCCCTGGAGAAACAAGGCCTGGCGCCGGGTGCCTCGCAAGAGCGCCTGCGCTTCGTCGCGACCATCGAAGCGTGTGTGAAAGACGCCGACTTCATCCAGGAAAGCGCCCCGGAGCGCCTGGAGCTGAAGCTCGACCTGCACAGCAAGATCAGCGCAGCAGCCAAGCCGAATGCGTTGATCGGTTCAAGCACCTCGGGCCTGTTGCCGAGTGAGTTCTACGAAGGTTCGACCCACCCGGAACGCTGTGTGGTCGGCCATCCGTTCAACCCGGTTTACCTGTTGCCGCTGGTGGAGGTCGTCGGCGGCAAGAACACCGCGCCAGAAGCCATCCAGGCTGCGATCAAGGTGTATGAATCCCTCGGCATGCGCCCGCTGCATGTGCGCAAGGAAGTGCCTGGCTTTATCGCCGACCGCCTGCTGGAAGCGCTGTGGCGTGAAGCACTTCACTTGGTCAATGACGGCGTCGCTACCACCGGCGAAATCGACGATGCAATTCGCTTCGGCGCTGGCCTGCGCTGGTCGTTCATGGGCACGTTCCTCACCTATACCCTGGCGGGTGGCGATGCCGGCATGCGGCACTTCATGGCGCAGTTCGGCCCGGCATTGCAATTGCCGTGGACCTACCTGCCGGCGCCGGAACTGACCGACAAGCTGATCGACGATGTGGTCGACGGCACCAGCGATCAGTTGGGCAAGCACAGCATTTCGGCGCTGGAACGCTATCGTGATGATTGCCTGCTGGCGGTGCTGGAAGCGGTGAAAACCACCAAGGCCAAGCACGGCATGACCTTCGCTGAATAACGGAAACCCCGACATGCCCGCACTCACCACCTACACCACCCAGGTCCACCCCGACTGGGTGGACTACAACGGCCACCTGCGCGACGCGTTCTACCTGCTGATCTTCAGCTACGCCACCGACGCGCTGATGGACACCCTCGGGCTGGACAGTGAAAACCGCGAAGCCAGCGGCCATTCGCTGTTCACTCTGGAGTTGCACCTGAACTACCTGCACGAAGTGAAACTCGGCGCCGACGTGGAGGTGCATACCCAGCTGATCGCCCATGACGCCAAGCGCCTGCACCTCTATCACAGCCTGCACCTGGTGGGGGATGAGAAGGAACTGGCGGGCAACGAACAGATGCTGTTGCACGTGGACCTGGCCGGCCCGCACGCCGCGCCGTTCACCGAGACCACACTGGAAAGACTCACTGCCATCAGCGCCGAGCAGGCTGACCTGCCGCGCCCTGCCCTGCTCGGCCGAGTGATTGGACTGCCACCCAAAAAACAATAAGGAGCCACCATGCAAACCGCCGCCGCTGTTGCCGATTTCCGTACCTACCCGAAGATCTGTGACCTTGCGCAGGTGCGGGTGCTGGATGATCAGATTCATGTGCAATGGGCCGATGGACGGGTCAGCCCGTTTCATCATCAATGGCTGCGGGACAACTGCCCGTGCCCCGAGTGCGTATACAGCGTGACCCGCGAGCAGGTGCTGGAGATTGTCGATGTGGACGAGCACCTCAGCGCTGTCGACGCACGCATCGAGCAAGGCTTGCTGAGCGTGCAATGGCGCGGTGGCCACCGCAGCCAGTACGATCCCGGCTGGCTGCGGGCGCATGCCTACGACGATGAGTCGCGTGCCGAACGCCAGGCGGCGAAACCCAAATCCCAGCTGTGGGACAACCGCTTCCAGCTACCGGTTTTCGACTATTCAGCAGTCATGGAAGACCCGCACACATTGTTGCAATGGTTGCTGGCGCTACGCGATTGCGGCCTCACGCAAATCCGCGGCGTGCCCACCGAGCCCGGCGCCCTGGCGCTGGTGGCCAAGCGCATTTCCTTCATCCGCGAGAGCAACTTCGGCGTGCTGTTCAACGTGCAATCCAAGGCCGATGCCGACAGCAATGCCTACACCGCTTTCAACCTGCCGTTGCACAGTGATTTGCCGACGCGGGAGCTGCAACCGGGCCTGCAGTTTTTGCATTGCCTGGTGAATGATGCAGACGGTGGCGAGAGCATTTTTGTCGACGGTTTTGCCATCGCCAATACCCTGCGCACAGAAGCCCCCGAAGCGTTCCGGGCGCTGTGCGACATCCCGGTGGAGTTTCGCAACAAGGACCGTCATAGCGACTACCGTCGCCTGGCACCGATCATTGCGCTGGATGCCTCTGGGGATGTTGCGGAGATCCGCATGGCCAATTTTCTACGCGGGCCGTTTGAGACGAGCGTGGAGCAGATGCCGTTGCTGTATCGCGCCTATCGGCGCTTTATCGCGATGACGCGGGAAGATCGCTTTCGCGTGGTACAGCGCCTGAATCCGGGTGAGCTGTGGTGCTTTGATAACCGCCGCACCTTGCATGCGCGCAATGCCTTCAACCCGGCTTCCGGTGCGCGGCACTTCCAGGGGTGCTACATCGACCGGGATGAATTGCTCTCCAGAATCCTGGTGTTGCAGCGATAACATTGGGTTGGTTGCGCTAGGTTACCTAGCCTCCTCATCTGGCAATTGTGCAGCCTCAAGGGCCTCTTTTTTTTCTACAGCGGCGGCAATGAGAGGCGCCATTTCACGCAGCATTTCTAAATCGCCATTCTTCTCATAAAGGCTCAGCCATTTGCGTCGAGGCCTCATTATCCGTTCATCATCCCTGATGGGGAGTTTCTTGAGCGTATTTTCCGCGCGCTCTCGGAATTCGGCTGGAACAGCATCCGTTAATACCAATTGAAGGGATGGCAGACTGATTTCGAACCATCCTTCCTGCACTTCAAATGGGTCCAACAATCCAGCAGCCACTTGCTTGCTTTTAGAGCTGTTAATCCATCCGTCAATGTATCGATAGTTCGACCATTCGTAAGCAAGCAATCGATCCTCGTTGTAACTGACACCATGATCGACAGTACCACTGGGGATATACATCGCGGCATAACCACACCGGTCATAAAACCCGTCCGCCAGCGCATGCCTGAAGGGTGACCACAAGTCTCTTGGTCTCTCGGCAGTCGGGTTTTCCTTAAACCAAACACCACCCGGTTTTCGACATTTTTCATCAAACTTATCTGGCTCCGGGATAGGATTCGACACAGGCGTCATTATTTTTTCCCTTTCGTTGCTTTTTCAGGTTTGCCCTGAGAAACGACCCAGCGTGGCCAAAAGTCATCAAGACCTGGTAAAACCCGAACCAACTCTTGATGAATAGCTGACTTCGTACTCAACTTTTCTGGCAGCTGTTCCTTATCACCACGCATCCATGCCTCGGCGGCTTCGATTGCGTCTTCTGCGGCAACTGAACGGGCCTGTTGCAAACCAAAAACATCCGAGACTAGCCAGTTCACGACATCGCCTTGCTTGGACCACACCTCTTTAGTGACCTTGGCTTCTCCAGCCTCAAGGTGAATGTTGAAAACGGCATCTTTCTCTTCAATAAACTCAGGCTCGGCCGAGGCCAATACCAGTGGGGAGTGGGTCGCTACGATCAGCTGCACTGCAACTTTTTCTTGCGTCATCTCCTCTACCACTTTCAAAAGAGCAGGCACGATCCGACGCTGCCATTGAGGATGCAAATGGCATTCGACTTCGTCGATCAGGAAAATAATTTCTTTGGCAGGGTTAACTTTTCGCTGCTTGCAGGCGCGCTTATGGCCATTCCAAGTCCAGACAATCATGTAGGCCAGCGCAGCAATTCGACGCATTCCCGCAGAGGCATGAACCAGTGGGACGTCAAGGCCATAGGACATGCGCAATGTTGGATATTCGGTCTCGTCCAGAGGGCCTATATGGCAGGGCTCGCCCGGCGACAACTTCTCAATGCCCGATGGCGACAATGCATCCAATGCGACTGTTAACTCTTTGAAAGAAGGGTCTCCCGCCGTTCGCTGCCAACGAACCCAGTCATGAATTAAACCATTACATATATTTGTTCCCTTTTCCGAAATTGCCCCTTTCCATACCTCATCGGGAGAAAAGTTAAACGCTCGAATTTTCTCTTCAGTTCCAGCCTGCTGATCCGTCCAATAGTTACGCGCAGGGTCCCAAGCAGAAAAACTGCCATCCACCCCAGCATAAATAACAATTCCCGGGATGGATGGTCGAGCCTTAGGCTGGCGCCAAAAACCGTCTTTGAAATGAACCTCACCTTCCTTGTCTCCAGCCGTCACCTTGCTGAACGCAAAACCAATACTAGCCGCATTGGAGGATTCTCTAGGAATCGCCTCTGCTCCACGTGCCCAAGTGCGCGTCAAAGCCCACCAGGCAGCATCCAGCAGAAAGCTTTTGCCGAGGCCATTGTCACCCGTGATGAAGTTGAGACGAGGCGCAAACTCAACCGGCCCAAACTTTTCAGCAGGGCCGACACCTTTGAGAGACAGGAGCTTTAGCATTGCATTACCTTTTGATTTGCCTGAGAGCGTGGGCTAGGTTGGACGCCAACAACGCTGGTAAAGCCCACCCGTGTAAGTAAACAGCATATAGGCATTCCGGGCATTTGAGCTGCGGCAATGCTAATGCCAAACAATAACGACTAGCTATCCCCTATTCATCCCACCCTTCTAGAAACGGGGCGCCCAAAACAAAAAAGCCCCGATCAAGCCGTGACAAGATCGGGGCATAGCGCTTTGTGTGAGCCTTGCATCCCGAGGGTGACCAAACCTTCAAGGTGCGTGCTGGTGTTCAGTGTGCCCATTACTGCTATCGGTATATGACCCGAAAACGACCTGCTCATAGCCATCTGAGCCATTCGTGGATTCTGCCCTTGCCGACCGGTCGGAGGCCTACCAGAATCCCAATCAAGCCCCGTTCCCTACACCAGGATAAACGTCATGATGCATGCGGATTTGATTGACCAGGATGACCTGCTGGGCCAACTGCGCTCGCTGGGTTTCGAAGTCTCCAGCGGCGCCACCGCCGAGCAGGCCTGCGAGTGCGCGGTGCGTGGTTTGAGCGAGGCGCGGGCCAAGGCGCTCAAGGGCATGGTGGAGCAGATGTACACCGGCAGTGCAACGATTCTGCCGGCCGTGCGCCAGGCGATCGATAAGCAGCTGTTGCCGGCACTGGTGCAGTTCAAGCAGAACTCCCGCGCCTGATCGATTCCTATCGGGGGCAAGCCCCCTCCCACCTTTGACTGTGTTCACCCATCCAAATGTGGGAGGGGGCTTGCCCCCGATACAGACACCTCGGTCTAGAGCCGCACGCTGGCAAACGTCGACTCGTTGCGCGCCTGGCTCAACGCCGACATCGGCCCCGACAACGGTGACAACACCAGCGCCTGAGGAATCGGCATCATCGCCACCTGCTGGGTGGTGTTGGAGCCGACGCGCTCATCTCTTGGCGGAATGCCGAAGTATTCGCGGTAGCACTTGGAGAAATGCGGCGTGGACACAAACCCGCACACCGACGCCACTTCGATGATCGACATCGGCGTTTGCTTGAGCAGCTGCCGTGCACGGATCAGGCGCAGCTTGAGGTAGTAACGCGACGGCGAGCAGTGCAGGTACTTCTGGAACAACCGCTCCAACTGGCGACGGGAGACGGCGACGTACACCGCCAGCTCATCCAGGTCGATCGGCTCTTCCAGGTTGGCTTCCATCAACGCCACGATTTCCTGCAGCTTCGGCTGGTTGGTGCCGAGCATGTGCTTGAGCGGCACGCGCTGGTGGTCTTGCTCGTTGCGGATGCGCTCGTACACAAACATCTCGGAGATGGCGGCCGACAGTTCGCGACCGTGATCGCGGCTGATCAGGTGCAGCATCATGTCCAGCGGCGCGGTGCCGCCGGAGCTGGTGAAGCGGTTACGGTCGAGGGTGAACAGGCGAGTGCTCATGGCCACGCGGGGGAAGGCTTCCTGCATAGAGGCCAGGCATTCCCAGTGCACGCTGCAATCAAAACCGTCGAGCAGACCGGCACAGGCCAGGGCCCAACTGCCGGTGCATACCGCGCCCAAGCGGCGCGATTGGCGTGCCTGGCTTTGCAGCCACGACACGTGTTCACGAGTCACGGTACGCTGGATACCTACGCCACCGCACACGATCACGGTGTCCAGGGCCGGGGCTTTGTGCATGGAAGCATCGGGAGTGATTTGCAGACCGTCGCTGGCCCACACCTGGTTTCCGTCGACGCTCAAGGTCGTCCAGCGATACAGCTCGCGGCCGGAGAGCTGGTTGGCCATGCGCAGCGGTTCGACTGCGGAGGCCAGGGAAATCAGCGTGAAATTGTCCAGCAGCAAAAAGCCGATGGATTGAGGCGCACGGTTCTGGGGTTGGGCCCCGGAGTTGAACGACGTCATCGCGGTATCTCCTCACACAAAGCGGGTGATGGCCTCAGGCGAGGCTCTTGTTATTGCGCTCTTCATCCGGCGAGGAGAGAGGCTTTGAATTGATAGAGCAAATGCCATGCCTAAATTTGAATGGCCGTCCAATAACTCCTAAAAACGACCTCATGACGCGTCTAAACAAGCCCGCGCAGCAAGTATGGTTATGGCTGGAATTGGCCGTAGGAACATGCCCGGACAAGGTGTGTGAGCAGATCGGTAGCACTTGTGGGAAGGCGCTTTGCGGGCGTGGGAGAAGTCTGTCACCCAACGCGCGGGAGACCGGTGGTCAGGTCGGAAATCGTTCGCAAGCTACTTATCTATTTGCGACGCGCTAAAAGGTGGCGCTTTTGGTTGGGGTGTTCACTTTTTGCGCAGCGGCGCCTGGATGATTGCTATCGGGGGCGAGCCCCCTCCCACCTTTGACTGTGTTCACCAATCCAAATGTGGGAGGGGCCTTGCCCCCGATGCAGGCAACGCGGTCTCAGCACTCCACGGCGCTGACCGCCAACCCACCGCGCGAGGTCTCTTTGTACTTGTCATGCATGTCCGCCCCGGTATCGCGCATGGTGCGGATCACCCGGTCCAGGGAGATAAAGTGCTGGCCGTCGCCGCGCAGCGCCATTTGCGCCGCGTTGATCGCTTTCACCGCCGCGATTGCGTTGCGCTCGATGCACGGCACTTGCACCAGCCCGCCCACCGGGTCGCAGGTCAGGCCCAGGTTGTGTTCCAGGCCGATCTCGGCGGCGTTGCACAGTTGTTCCGGCGTGGCGCCGAGGATCTCGGCCAGCCCGGCGGCGGCCATGGCGCAGGCAGAACCGACTTCACCCTGGCAGCCGACTTCGGCGCCGGAGATCGAGGCGTTCTTCTTGCACAGAATGCCCACCGCCGCCGCACCGAGCAGGTAGTCGACCACATTGGCTTCGGTGACTTCCTCGCTGAACTTCATGAAGTAGTGCAGCACCGCCGGGATGATCCCAGCCGCGCCGTTGGTGGGTGCGGTGACCATGCGTCCACCGGCGGCGTTTTCTTCGTTCACCGCCAGGGCGAACAGGTTGACCCATTCCATGGCACTCAGGGTCGAACCGATCACATTCGGCTTGTTCAACTCCTGCAGGCTGCGGTGCAGCTTGGCGGCACGCCGACGCACGTTGAGGCCACCGGGCAGGATGCCTTCGTGCTTGAGGCCTTGCTCAACGCAATCCTGCATTGCACGCCAGAGCTTCATAAGGCCGCTGCGGATTTCATCTTCAGAACGCCAGACCTTCTCGTTGGCCATCATCAACTCGGCCACGCGCAGGTTGTGGGTCTTGCACAGCTGCAACAGCTCCACCGCGCTGGAAAAATCGTAAGGCAACTCGGTGCGGTCCATGTCGGCCACGCCGCTTTGCGCCTGGGCTTCATCCACTACGAAACCGCCGCCCACCGAGTAGTAAGTGTCGCGGTGCAGCTCGCCGTTGTCACCCGACACCACCAGGGTCATGGCGTTGGGATGGAACGGCAGGTTTTCGTCGAGCAGGCGCATGTCCCTGGCCCAGACAAAGGGCACCGGCAAGCGCCCATCGAGCAGCAGGGTGTCGGTCTCGCGCAGGGTGTGGATACGCTGGCCGATCTGCGACGGGTCGATGGCGTCCGGCCATTCGCCCATCAGGCCCATGATGGTCGCAGTGTCACTGCCGTGGCCGATGCCGGTGGCCGACAGCGAGCCATACAGCTGAACTTCGACGCGCCGCACCTGTTCCAACACTTCACGTTCACGCAAGCCTTGAACGAACAACGCCGCGGCGCGCATGGGGCCGACGGTGTGAGAACTCGAAGGCCCGATGCCGATCTTGAACAGGTCGAAAACACTGATAGCCATTGCCGTAGAACTCCTCGATAAGCACGGGCCAGCCTTGAACGAGCTGCTACGCTCAGATCGCCCTGATGGCGGCATCATCAAGCTTTTGTTCGCCGTCACGGCGTCTCACACCGACGCACCCATGCTCACCAGCGCCGCGTCTGTGCGATCACCGGTTTTGGCCGTTTTTAGCGGTGCAGATGGGCAAAAACTGCAGTTTTGCCTTGGGAAAAACCTGTAAGCGACGTCACCGACACTGGATACGACCCTCCCTGTACTGGATACGACGCCCCCTGTAGGCGTCAGATTTTCACTGGTACATGATCAGTCTCGACTCGTTTGCAAGGCACCGTGCCAGAGCTGTTGTCGCACGCTCCAACCGCAACACTTATAAAGCGCGGCGAACGCCGCCAGAAAAAACACAGGAGTCTAGCCCCATGAAAGCTTCACCCTCGTTGTTGTTGGCCGCCATGCTGAGTCTGCCAGTCCTGGCGCACGCTGCAGAACCGGCACAATGTCAGACCGTCAACTTCTCCGATGTCGGCTGGACCGATATCACCGTCACCACCGCCACCACCAGCGAAATCCTCAAGGGCCTGGGCTACAAGCCGCGCACCACGATGATTTCGGTGCCGGTGACCTACAAGTCCCTGGCCGACGGCAAGAACATGGATATCTTCCTCGGCAACTGGATGCCGACCATGGAAAACGACATCAAGCAGTACCGTGATGCCGGCACCGTGGAAACCGTGCGCGCCAACCTGGAGAACGCCAAGTACACCCTGGCCGTCCCGGAAGCGCTGTACAACAAAGGCCTGAAGGACTTCGCCGATATCGCCAAATTCAAGGATGAGCTGGGCGGCAAGATCTACGGCATCGAGCCGGGTAACGACGGCAACCGCACCATCCAGACGCTGATCGACAAAGACGCCTTCGGCCTGAAAACCGCCGGTTTCAAAGTCGTCGAATCCAGCGAAGCCGGCATGCTCTCTCAGGTTGAACGCGCCACCAAGCGCGACCAGGCCATCGTGTTCCTCGGCTGGGAACCGCACCCGATGAACACCCGCTTCAAGATGAAGTACCTGACCGGGGGTGACGATTCGTTCGGCCCCAACTACGGCCAGGCCACCATCTACACCAACACCCGCAAGGGCTACACCCAGGAATGCAGCAACGTGGGCCAGTTGCTGAAGAACCTGGTGTTCACCCTGAACATGGAAAGCACCCTGATGGGTAATGTCCTGGACGACAAGATGAAACCCGACGCCGCGGCGAAAGCTTGGCTGAAGAAGAACCCGCAAGTACTCGACACTTGGCTCGCCGGCGTCACCACCGTTGATGGCAAACCTGGCCTGGACGCCGTGAAAGCTTACCTCTCCAAGTAATGCCGCTGACCCCGGGGCGGTGCGCTGCCCCGGGATGTTTTCCCTCTTCGCATGTGGACATTCACTACCATGCTGACTGAACAGAAAATCCCACTAGGCCAGTACATCGCTGCCTTCGTCGAATGGTTGACCCAACACGGCGCCAACTACTTCGACGCAATCGCATCGACCCTGGAAACGATGATCCACGGCGTGACGTTTGCGCTGACCTGGTTCAATCCGCTGGCATTGATCGGTCTGATTGCGCTGCTGGCTCACTTTATTCAACGTAAATGGGGGCTGACTGTGTTTGTCATCGCCTCCTTCCTGCTGATCCTCAACCTGGGTTACTGGCAGGAAACCATGGAGACCCTGGCGCAAGTGCTGTTCGCCACCCTGGTCTGCGTGGTCATCGGTGTGCCGCTGGGCATTGTTGCCGCGCACAAACCGTTGTTCTACACCATGATGCGGCCGGTGCTCGATCTGATGCAGACCGTACCGACCTTCGTCTACCTCATCCCTACCCTGACCCTCTTCGGGCTGGGTGTGGTGCCTGGGCTGATTTCCACGGTGGTGTTCGCGATTGCCGCGCCGATCCGCCTGACCTACCTGGGTATCCGTGATGTACCGCAAGAGTTGATGGACGCCGGCAAGGCCTTTGGCTGCTCGCGCCGTCAGCTGCTCTCGCGCATCGAACTGCCCCACGCCATGCCGAGCATTGCCGCCGGCATTACCCAATGCATCATGCTGTCGCTGTCGATGGTGGTGATCGCGGCCCTGGTGGGCGCCGACGGCCTCGGCAAACCGGTGGTCAACGCACTCAACACCGCCGACATCGCCCTGGGCTTTGAAGCCGGCCTGGCAATTGTCTTGCTGGCCATCATGCTCGACCGCATCTGCAAACAACCCGACGCTAAAGTAGGGGGTGATGCATGAGCATTATCCGATTCGACAAAGTCGACGTGATCTTCTCCAAAGACCCACGCGAAGCGCTCAAGCTGCTGGACCAGGGCATGAGCCGTAACGAGATCCTGAAAAAGACCGGGCAGATTGTCGGCGTGGAAAAAGCCAGCCTGGATATCGAGAAAGGCGAAATCTGCGTGCTGATGGGCCTGTCGGGTTCCGGCAAATCGAGCCTGTTGCGCTGCATCAACGGCCTCAACACCGTGAGCCGTGGCCAGCTGTTCGTGGAGCATGAAGGTCGCCAGATCGACATCGCATCCTGCACCCCCGCCGAGCTGAAAATGATGCGCACCAAGCGCATCGCCATGGTGTTCCAGAAGTTCGCCCTGATGCCTTGGCTGACGGTGCGCGAAAACATCAGCTTCGGCCTGGAGATGCAGGGCCGCCCGGAGAAAGACCGCCGCAAACTGGTGGATGAGAAACTCGAGCTGGTGGGTCTGACCCAGTGGCGCAACAAGAAGCCGGACGAACTCTCCGGCGGCATGCAGCAGCGCGTCGGCCTGGCCCGAGCGCTGGCGATGGACGCCGATATCCTGCTGATGGACGAACCCTTCTCCGCCCTCGACCCACTGATCCGCCAGGGCCTGCAGGACGAGTTGCTGGAACTGCAACGCAAGCTGAGCAAGACCATCGTGTTCGTGAGCCACGACCTCGATGAAGCGCTCAAGCTGGGCAGCCGTATCGCGATCATGAAAGACGGCAAGATCATCCAGTACAGCGTGCCGGAAGAGATCGTGCTGAACCCGGCGGACGACTATGTGCGTACCTTCGTCGCCCACACCAACCCGCTGAACGTGCTGTGCGGCCGCAGCCTGATGCGCACCCTGGACAACTGCAAGCGCGTCAACGGTTCGGTATGCCTGGACCCGGGCGGCGACTCGTGGCTGGACCTGGCCGAAGGCAACACCATCAAGGGCGCTCGCCAGAATGGCGCGGTGATGAACCTGCAGAACTGGGCGCCGGGGCAAGCGGTGGAAGACCTGGGCCGGCTACCGACACTGGTGGACTCGAACATCGGCATGCGCGACGCGTTGCAGATTCGTTATCACACCGGGAACAAGCTGGTGTTGCATGACAACAATCAGGTGGTGGGGATTCTCGGAGACAGCGAGCTGTACCACGCCCTGCTCGGCAAGAACCTGGGCTAACACTGCACATCTCACTGTAGAAACGGGGTCAATGTGGGAGGGGGCTTGCCCCCGATAGCAGTGGATCAGTAATAAATATACTGACTGACATACTGCAATCGGGGGCAAGCCCCCTCCCACATTTAAAGCACTACCAGGCTTCAGCTATAGACCCGGCCAAGGAGTTGCCGATGGCTTTCAAACTGATCGAGCACGTCCCGGGTGATCTGTTCCTGGGCGAAGCCCATCAGGTCGTATTCCTGAGGCCCGTTGTGCAGGTACACCTCGGCACGGTAGTAGCGAGTGCGCTCTTCCTCGGGCAGGTCACTCGGCGCCGACGAGTAGGCATCCAGGCTCACTTCATAGACAAACGGGTTGCCCTCTTCCATCTCGATGCGTACACCGATGCAGCGCTTGGACTTGCCGAGCAAGGTCTGCACTTCCAAGCCCTGATCACGCAACGCCGTCGCCGCCTCTTCCAACGCCGGCGTCACGTGTTTGTCCATAAAGCGCTGCACGGTGCCTTGGCTAGGTTGCAGGTCCAGCGCCGTCAGACGCTCGCTGAAACCACGGCGACCCCGCTCGGCCAATTGCGCCTGCTCCTGTTCGATGGCCACGTCCTGGCGCATCGCCTTGTGCAAACCGAACATAAAGAAGATCAGCACCACCGAGAACGGCAGCCCCGCCAGCACCACCATGGTTTGCATGGCTTCGAAGTTGCCGGCGAACAGCAGGCCGATGGTCACCAGGGTGATCACCGCCGACCAGAAGATCCGCAGCCAGTGCGGCGCATCTTCGTCAACATTGCCGCCTTTGCACGACAGGTTGGCCATCATCACCGCACCGGAATCCGCCGGGGTCAGGAACAGCACGAAGCCGACGAAGATCGATACGCCGATGACGATTTTCGACGCCGGGTAATGCTCCAGCAGTTGATAGATGGCCATCGACGGCTGTTCCAGTGCGGTCTTGCCCAACTCCACCGCACCGTGGTTCAGCACCAGGTCCAGCGCCGAGTTACCGAAGATCGACAACCACGCCAGGGTAAAGCCCAACGGGATCAGCAGCACGCCGGCCACCAGTTCGCGCACCGTGCGACCACGGGAAATCCGCGCAATGAACATGCCCACGAATGGCGCCCAGGAAATCCACCACGCCCAGTAGAACAGGGTCCACAGGCCCATCCAACGTTCGGTCTTGTCGGCGTCGCCTTCGTACACGTACAGGTCGAAGGTTTTCAGGATGATGCCGTTGAGGTAGTCCCCAGTGTTCTGCACCAGGCCATTGAGCAAATGCAGGGTCGGGCCGAACAACAGCACGAAAATCAACAGGCCGCTGAACAGCACGATGTTGAGGTTGGACAGACGGCGAATGCCGTTCTCCACGCCCGACACTGCGGCGATGGTCGCCACGGTGCTCATCACGATGATCACGATCAACAGGTTGGTGTTGCTGTGCTGCATGCCGAACAGGTTTTCCAACCCGGACGACACCTGCATCGAACCGATCCCCAGGTTCGTCACCAGGCCCAGCAGGGTCACGAACATGCCGAAACCGTCTACCGCATGGCCGGCCGCGCCTTTCACCCAACGCTCGCCCACCAGCGGGTACAGCGCCGAACGCAGGGCCAGCGGCTGGTTATGCCGATACGCGAAGTACGCCACGGCCAGGCCGACCAGGGCATAGATCGCCCAGCCATGCAGGCCCCAGTGCAGGAAGGTCAGTTGCAGTGCCTGGCGGGCGGCGCCGTTGCTGGCGGCTGCGCCTTCGGGCGGGTTGAAGTAGTGATCCAACGGCTCCGAGGCGCCGAAGTACAGCAGCGAGATGCCGATACCCGACGAGAACAACATGCCGGCCCAGGCGCCGTAGCTGAAGTCCGGGGTATCGTCCTTGCTGCCCAGTTTCAACTTGCCGTAGGACGAAAACGCCAGGCCCACCACAAACACCAGGTAGGCGGCGATGACCACCATGTAGTACCAGCCGAAGCTTTTCGACAGCCACGCCTGGGCAACACCGAGCATGCGCCCGGCCTCCTGCGGGGCGATGATCAGAATGGCGGTCAACAACAGAATCAGCGCGGTGGAGGTGTAGAACACCCAACCGTTGACCCGCACCTTTTCCGGTGGGGTTTTTATAAGAGAGGCAGAACTCATGGCGCAGATGCTCCGGGCAGTGCGAGAGAGAAACACAAGGCAACGGTTATCCCGGGACATCGATTTTTCGGCAGTCGACGGACGGGTGTTATAAAGACACCCCGAAAATTCCTGAACCCCGCCGAAGCGGTGTACAGGCCCTGATACGGCCTGTTTCAAGGATTTTTGCAGGTGTCAGATGTCGCGGCTCCCAGGTAGGAAATATCTGTAGGCAGCGACCATTTGTCGCAGATCTTATTCTTTGTTGATTGAACGTTCAATCAAAACAAAATAGACTGGCCATCAAGCCGACGGACGTTTATCGCCCGCCGCAGGCCTAAGGAGAGGTGCTACATGCCCAAGGTCGGTATGCAACCCATACGCCGCCAGCAATTGATCGAAGCCACGTTGACGGCCATCGATCAGGTCGGAATGGGAGATGCCAGCATTGCGCTGATCGCCCGTTTGGCCGGCGTCTCGAACGGTATCATCAGTCACTACTTCAAGGACAAGAACGGCCTTATTGCAGCGACGATGCGCTACTTGATGAACGCGCTGATCGACAACGTCCACGAACGCCGACAGGCGCTGACGGACGACAGCCCACGGGCGCACCTGCAGGTGATCATCGAGGGCAACTTCGACGCCAGCCAGGTCAACGGACCGGCAATGAAAACCTGGCTGGCCTTCTGGGCCACCAGCATGCACCACCCGTCATTGCACAGGTTGCAGCGGATCAACGATCAACGTCTGTATTCCAACCTGTGCTGCCAGTTCCGCCGAGTGCTGCCGCTGCCGCACGCACGCAAAGCAGCCCGCGGCCTGGCGGCCCTGATCGACGGTTTGTGGTTGCGCGGCGCCCTGTCGGGAGACGCTTTCGACACGGCGCAGGCGCAACGGATCGCTTACGAATACATGGATTTCCAATTGGCCAAGCAGGTGAGTTAGAGCACACATAAACCGCTCAACCCCTGAACGTCTGCCGCTCAGTGTTGCCACACCTTCATGGCCCACCGACGGCGGGTAACGCCAACCACTTATGCACTTGCGAGGACTTTATGGCCCGTTTCGACCTGCAAAAACTCTACATTGACGGCGGCTACAGCGACGCTGGCAGCGATGCCACCTTCGAAGCCATCAACCCGGCTAACGGTGAAGTTCTCGCCCAAGTGCAACGCGCAACGAAAGAAGACGTTGAACGTGCCGTGGTCAGCGCCGAAAAAGGCCAGAAAATCTGGGCCGCGATGACCGCCATGGAGCGTTCGCGCATCCTGCGTCGTGCCGTCGACATCCTGCGCGAACGCAACGACGAGCTGGCCGCCCTGGAAACCCTGGACACCGGTAAAGCCTTCTCCGAAACCAAGTACGTCGACATCGTCACCGGCGCCGACGTGCTGGAATACTACGCAGGCCTGGTGCCGGCCATCGAAGGCGAGCAGATCCCGCTGCGCGACACCTCGTTCGTCTACACCCGCCGCGAGCCGCTGGGCGTGGTCGCCGGTATCGGCGCGTGGAACTACCCGATCCAGATCGCCCTGTGGAAATCCGCACCGGCCCTGGCCGCCGGTAACGCAATGATCTTCAAGCCAAGCGAAGTCACCTCGCTGACCACCCTGAAACTGGCCGAGATCTACACCGAAGCCGGCGTTCCAGCGGGCGTGTTCAACGTGCTGACCGGCAGCGGTCGTGAAGTCGGCACCTGGCTGACCGAGCACCCACGCATCGAGAAAGTCTCGTTCACCGGCGGCACCGACACCGGCAAGAAGGTCATGGCCAGCGCTTCGAGCTCCTCGCTCAAGGAAGTGACCATGGAACTGGGCGGCAAGTCGCCGCTGATCGTGTTCGAAGACGCCGACCTGGATCGTGCCGCCGACATCGCGATGATGGCCAACTTCTACAGCTCCGGCCAGGTCTGCACCAACGGCACTCGCGTGTTCGTACCCAAGCACCTGCAAGCCGTGTTCGAAGCCAAGATCGTCGAGCGTGTGGCGCGCATCCGCGTTGGCAACCCGCAGGACGACACCACCAACTTCGGCCCGCTGGTCAGCTTCGCCCACATGGAAAGCGTGCTGGGCTACATCGCCAAAGGTAAGGAAGAAGGCGCACGCGTACTGTGCGGCGGCGACCGCCTGACCGACGGCGACTTCGCCAAAGGCGCCTTTGTTGCCCCAACCGTGTTCACCGACTGCACCGACGAGATGACCATCGTCCGTGAAGAAATCTTCGGCCCAGTGATGAGCATCCTCACTTACGAGACCGAAGAAGAAGTGATCCGTCGCGCCAACGACACCGACTTCGGCCTGGCCGCCGGCCTGGTGACCAAGGACCTGAACCGCGCCCACCGCGTGATTCACCAATTGGAAGCGGGTATCTGCTGGATCAACGCCTGGGGCGAATCCGACGCGAAGATGCCGGTCGGTGGCTACAAGCAATCGGGTGTTGGCCGTGAGAACGGCATCAGCTCGCTGAACAACTTCACCCGCATCAAATCGGTACAGGTTGAGCTGGGCGACTACGCCTCGGTGTTCTAAGAGCCGGGATTTGTATTGCCTGTGAGGCCGCCATCGGGGGCAAGCCCCCTCCCACACTTTGATTTGCGAATACATTCAAAAATGTGGGAGGGGGCTTGCCCCCGATGAGGCCCGACCTGACCACACATCAAAGAGGGTGCATCCAATGTCCCAAGAATACGATTACATCATTGTGGGTGCCGGCTCCGCCGGTAACACCCTGGCGACCCGTCTGACCGAAGACGAAGGCGTCACCGTCCTGCTGCTGGAAGCCGGCGGCCCGGACTACCGTTTCGACTTCCGTACCCAGATGCCAGCCGCCCTGGCGTTCCCGCTGCAAGGCCGCCGCTACAACTGGGCCTACGAGACCGATCCAGAGCCGCACATGGACGGCCGCCGCATGGAATGCGGTCGCGGCAAGGGCCTGGGCGGTTCCTCGCTGATCAACGGCATGTGCTACATCCGCGGCAACGCCATGGACTACGACAATTGGTCGAAGCTGCCAGGCCTGGAAGACTGGACCTACCTCGACTGCCTGCCGTATTTCCGCAAGGCCGAAACCCGCGACATCGGCCCCAACGACTGGCACGGCGGCGATGGCCCGGTCAGCGTGACCACGCCTAAAGCCGGCAACAACCCGCTGTTCCACGCCATGGTCGAAGCCGGCGTGCAGGCCGGTTACCCGCGTACCGAAGACTTGAACGGCTACCAGCAGGAAGGCTTCGGCCCGATGGACCGTACCGTCACGCCGAACGGCCGTCGCGCCAGTACCGCACGCGGTTACCTGGACACCGCCAAGAAGCGTTCGACCCTGACCATCGTCACCCATGCCCTCACCGACAAAGTGTTGTTTGAAGGCAAGCGTGCCGTTGGCGTGCGTTACCTGATCGGTGCCGCCGAAGAGCGTGTTGAAGCCCGCGCCCGTAAGGAAGTGCTGGTGTGCAGCGGCGCAATTGCTTCGCCGCAACTGCTGCAACGCTCCGGTGTCGGCCCGGCCAAACTGCTGGAAAGCCTCGACATCCCGGTGGTCCACGACCTGCCGGGCGTCGGCGAAAACCTGCAGGACCACCTTGAGCTGTACCTGCAATACGCCTGCACCCAACCGGTGTCGCTGTACCCGTCGCTGCTCTGGTACAACCAACCGGCCATTGGTGCCGAGTGGCTGTTCAACGGCACCGGCATCGGCGCCAGCAACCAGTTCGAAGCGGGCGGGTTTATCCGCACCCGTGAAGAGTTCGAATGGCCGAACATCCAGTACCACTTCCTGCCGGTCGCGATTAACTACAACGGCAGCAACGGCGTAAAAGAGCACGGCTTCCAGGCACACATGGGCTCCATGCGCTCGCCAAGCCGTGGCCGCGTCCAACTGAAGTCGAAGAACCCACGGGACTACCCGAGCATCCTCTTCAACTACATGGCCACCGAGCAGGACTGGCAGGAATTCCGCGACGGCATCCGCCTGACCCGTGAAATCATGCAGCAGCCGGCGCTGGACCCGTACCGTGGCCGCGAAATCAGCCCGGGCATCGACGTGCAAACCGATGAGCAACTGGACAAGTTCATCCGCGAGCACGCCGAAACCGCGTTCCACCCGTCCTGCTCGTGCAAGATGGGCACCGACGAGATGGCTGTCGTCGATGGCGAAGGCCGCGTGCATGGCATGCAGGGTCTGCGTGTGGTCGATGCGTCGATCATGCCGATCATCACCACCGGCAACCTGAACGCGCCGACGATCATGATCGCCGAGAAAATCGCCGACAAGATCCGTGGCCGCCAGCCATTGCCGCGCAGCACCGCCGACTACTACGTGGCAGGCGACGCGCCGGTGCGGGGCAAGCCGCTGCGTGAAGTGGGCCCTACCGCGCAGTAACGGATACACCGCGGTGTTCCCATCGGAGGCAAGCCCCCTCCCACATTTTTGACCGTGTGAACCCGATCAAGTGTGGGAGGGGGCTTGCCCCCGAAGAGGCCCGACCAGTCACTGCAAAACCCCTCCTTGATCAGCTACTCTGTCTGCCTGCCCGCGACGAGCCGCCCACAAGGAAGGCCCCATGTTCGATCACCACGCCACACTCAAACAGCATTTCAGTGCCCTGCGCACCCGTGCCGAATTCTTTTCGCTGCGTTATGTACGCGAATCCGGCCAATACCTGGCCGTACGCAAGAACGTCGCCGAACCGCCGCACCTGAGCCACGACGAGGGCGCCATGCTCACCGTGCGTCTCAACGGCGTGGAAGCCTACGCCGCGACCAACGATATTTCCCTGGCCGGCCTGCAAGCCGCCCTTGAGCGTGCCGAACAGCAAGCCCGGCAAATCTTGCCCCACGCCCTGCTCGACCTGCGCGAGCAACACGTCTCCAGTGACGTCGCCGATTACCTGTCGCCCAACCTTCAACAGCCCTTCCCATCCCTGAGCGATTGCTACCAGTTACTCGGCAGCGAATCGGCCTCCGTGCCGAAGGACGAGCGCCTGGTGAGCTGGGAAGTCAGCCTGGGCCTGACCCACGTCGAGCAGATCTACCTGAACAATGCCGGTGCCGAGTTGCGCCAGGCCCAGCGCTTTGTGTTCCCCGGCGTCAACGTCACCGCCTACGATGGCAATGACAGCCAGACCCGCACCCTCGGCGGCAGCAACTTCGGCCAGCAAGGCGGGTTCGACGTAATCAGCCGCTTCGGCCTGGTCGGTGCCGCGCCACGCATCGCCGACGAGGCCCTGCAACTGCTGGCCGCGCCGAACACGCCCAGCGGCCCGCGTGACCTGCTGCTGATGCCCGATCAGATGATCCTGCAGATCCACGAGTCCATCGGCCACCCGCTGGAGTTGGACCGCATCCTCGGCGACGAGCGCAATTACGCCGGCACCAGTTTTGTGAAGGCCAGCGACTTCGGCCACCTGCAATATGGCTCCCCGCTGCTGAACGTGACCTTCGACCCGGACATTCCCGAGCAGCTCGCCAGCTACGGCCACGACGACGAAGGCACCAAAGCCAGCAAACAGTTCCTGATCCGTGAGGGGCTGCTGCTCAAACCGCTCGGTGGCGCGCTGTCGCAATTCCGTGCGGGCATGCAAGGCGTGGCCAACAGCCGGGCCAGCAGCTGGAACCGTGCGCCCATCGATCGCATGGCCAACTTGAATATCGAAGCGGGCGACAAGAGCCTCGCGCAACTGATCGGCGGTATCGAAAACGGCATCCTGATGTCGACTAACCGCTCGTGGTCCATCGACGATGCGCGCAATAAATTCCAGTTCGGCTGCGAATGGGGCCAACTGATCGAAAATGGCGAGTTGAAAGGCGTGGTGAAAAACCCCAACTACCGGGCCATTTCCGCGAACTTCTGGCGCAACCTCAGCGCGGTCGGCGATGCCAGTACGTTCAAGGTGCTGGGCACGCCGAACTGCGGCAAAGGTGAACCCAACCAGGTGATTCGCGTCGGCCATGCCTCGCCGGCCTGCGTATTCAGCGATGTCGACGTATTTGGGGGAGATGCCTGATGAACAACTTCAAGGCACTGGTGGAGTGGCTCAAACAGGCCATCACCGACAACGAACAATTCCACCTGGGCTATGCGGATGAAGCATCCGAGTTCGTGCGCTTCAACCACGCCAAGGTGCGCCAGGCCGGCCAGGTGCAACAAGCCAGCCTCAGCCTGAAACTGATCAACAATGGCCGCCATGCCGACCTGGGCATCACCTTGTCCGGCGCAGCGGAACTGGACCGCCAACGTTTGGCCGACGGCCTGCAACAACTGCGCGACACCTTGCCGTTGCTACCCAAGGACCCGTACCTGCTGCTGAACCACAACGCCTGGCAAAGCAACAACGAACAAACGCGACCGCTGCCGGACCTGGCCCGGGTGTTGGAAGACATCAGCCAGGCGGCTGAGGGCGTTGATTTGGTCGGGTTCTACGCTTCCGGCCCGATCAGCCGTGGCTTTGCCAGCTCGGACGGCGCGTTCGGCTGGCACCGCGCCAACAGCTTCAACTTCGATTTCAGCCTGTTCCACGCCAATGGCGAAGCGGTCAAGGCCAGCTACGCCGGGCACACCTGGGACAGCGCCGAGTTCGCCGCGCGCTTCCAGCAAGCCCGCGAGCAATTGGAATTCCTCGGCCGCCCGCTGCATAAGCTGGCACCCGGGCAGTACCGCGCCTACCTCGCCCCAGCGGCGCTGGAAGAAATCATCAGTCTCATCACCTGGGGTGGTTTTTCCGCCCAGGCCATCGCCAGCAAAGGCAGCTCGCTGCAAAAGCTGTATGCCGGTGAACAGTCCCTGAGCCCGCTGGTGACCGTCGACGAACAGATCAGCGGCTCCCTGAGCCAGGCGTTCTCCACCGAAGGCTACCCGCGCGGCGACGTCACGTTGATCAACGCGGGCAAAGGCGCAGGCCAATTGATCAACTCACGCAGCGCCGCCGAATATGGCCTGAGCACCAACGGCGCCAGCAGCGACGAATCCCCCAGCGCCTTGCAGATGGCCGCCGGCGACCTGGCCCAGGCCGATATCCTCAAGCAATTGGGCACCGGGTTGTACATCAGCAACCTGTGGTATTTGAACTACTCCGACCTGCCGGCGGCGCGCCTGACCGGCATGACACGCTTCGCCACGTTCTGGGTGGAAGACGGCGAAATCAAGGCACCGGTCAGCACCATGCGCTTTGATGACAGCGTGTACAACCTGCTGGGTACGCAGTTGGAAGCCCTGACCGCTGAGCGGGAACTGCTGCTCTCGGCCAGCACGTACAGCCAGCGCAACACGGCCTCCAACCTGTTGCCGGGCGCCTTGGTCAAACGCCTGACCCTCACCCTGTAGCCCCCACCCTTTGTGGGCGTCGGCTTGCCGGCTCCTACAGGGGATTTACCTGCGCTGTAGCGAAGCTTCCCTTCTCCACACTTTGGCCATTCGGCCTGTTGTTCACCTCCAGATTCCTCGTTATAAGGGTTAGTGGCACCCCGCCACCCCACCCACGAGAGCATGACCTTGCCCGGGAAGGGCAAGCTGGAGCGTTGACATGAACCATGGAAGTTTTGTCATAGAAAAGCTGTTCAAGCACTACAACGTTCATGTTGAGCAGCTAGGAAACGATTCGGAAAAAAAGACCGTCCTGATGGTCAACGGCGCGCTGTCCACCACGCGCTCCTTTGCCCGCACCAGCAAATGCCTGGCCGAGCATTTCAATGTGCTGCTGTTCGACTTGCCGTTCTCCGGTTATTCCCGCGAACACAATACCGACCTGGACCTGGTCACCAAGGACGACGAGGTGCACATGCTGCGCGCCTTGGTCGAGCGCTTCCAGGTCAACCACCTGGTGTCAGCCTCCTGGGGTGGCATCTCAACCCTGCTGACCCTGGCCCACAACCCGCCGTCCATCGAAAGCTCGGTGGTGATGGCCCTGGCGCCCAACCTCAACCAGGCCATGCTCGACTATGTGGAGCGCGTGCGCGTGTTGATCGAAGCGGACGACAAGTCGGCCGTTGGCCACCTGCTTAACGAGACCGTGGGCAAATACCTCTCGCCCCGGCTCAAGCGCAACAATCACCGGCACCTGTCGAGCATGGCCACCACCGAATACCGCCAGGCGCGTTTTCATATCCACCAGGTGCTGGGCTTGGGCGACGGCAATTACCTGCCAGCACTCAAGCAGATTGAAACACCGGTGCACTTCCTCAACGGCGCGCTCGACGAATACACCCCCGCCGCCGAGGCGCAATTGTTCAAGCAGTACGTGGGGCGCAGCAGCTTTGCCGTGGCCGAACACACCGGCCACTTGCTCGACCTCGAATCCAACGAAGCGGCCACCGCGGTACACCGTGAACTGCTGGATTTCCTGGTGGGAAAAAGCACCCCGGTTGGCGCATAATCGCCGACACATAGCCAGCTAACAAAAAGGTTCTCTATGCCCAATCGCGTCCCGCTCGATGCCAAGACCGCCCGCTGGCTCCCCTGGGTGGTCGCGATTGCCTTCTTCATGCAGTCGCTGGACGGGACGATCCTCAACACGGCATTGCCGGCCATGGCCCGGGACCTCGCGGAAAACCCGCTGCGCATGCAAGGGGTGGTGATCGCCTACATGCTCACCGTCGCCTTGCTCATCCCGGCCTCAGGCTGGATTGCCGACCGCTTCGGCACCAAGAAAATCTTCTTTGGCGCCATCATGCTGTTCAGCATTGGTTCGCTG
This sequence comes from Pseudomonas sp. FBCC-B1565, assembly GCF_059133265.1. NCBI lineage: Bacteria > Pseudomonadati > Pseudomonadota > Gammaproteobacteria > Pseudomonadales > Pseudomonadaceae > Pseudomonas > Pseudomonas sp. FBCC-B1565. The sequence continues at coordinate 511,012 of NZ_CP101438.1, read as the reverse complement.
CTATGCGCCTTGTCCAGCAGCCTGACCATGCTGGTCGGTGCCCGGGTAATCCAGGGCCTGGGCGGTGCACTGATGCTGCCGGTCGGGCGCTTGGTGGTGCTGCGCGCATATCCGCGTTCCGAACTGGTGCGCATCATGGGCTTCATTACCATCCCCGGCCTGCTCGGCCCGCTGCTCGGCCCGACCATGGGTGGCTGGATGGTGCAATACCTGACCTGGCACTGGATCTTCCTGATCAACCTGCCGGTGGGCATGGTCGGCTGTTACGCCGTGTGGAAACTGATCCCCGACCTGCGCGGCAGCGAACGCACACGCTTTGATGGCGTGGGGTTTCTATTGTTTGGCGCGGCGATGGTGTTGATCACCATCGCCATGGAAGGCCTGGGCGAACTGCACCTGCCGCACCTGCGGGTGATGTTGCTGCTGTTCGGCGGGCTGGCGTGCCTGGCGGCGTACTGGCTGCGCGCCGGGCATATCGACAACCCGCTGTTTTCACCGGTGCTGTTCAAGACCCGCACCTTTGCCGTGGGTATCCTCGGCAACCTGTTTGCACGCTTGGGCAGTGGCGCGTTGCCGTTCCTGGTGCCGTTGCTGTTGCAGGTCGCGCTGGGCTACTCGCCGTCCGAAGCGGGTATGAGCATGCTGCCCCTGGCGGCGGCGGCGATGTTTGCCAAGTCAGTCGCGCGTACGCTGATCGAACGCCTGGGCTACCGCATCGTGCTCACCGGCAACACCCTGGCGCTGGGCATCATGCTGGCGAGCATGGGCCTGGTCAGCGAGCACACGCCCTACCCGCTGCTGTTGTGCATGCTGGCAGTACTGGGGGCGATCAACTCCCTGCAATTTACCGCGATGAACACCGTCACCCTGATCGACCTCGACGACGCCCAGGCCAGCAGCGGCAACAGTTTGCTGTCGGTGGTGGCGCAATTGTCCCTCAGCCTTGGCGTGGCCTGCGCCGGTGCATTGCTCGGCGGGTTCACCGCCGAAACCGGTAATGATGGGGTGGAAAGCGTACTCGGTGCGTTCCAACTGACCTTCCTCACCGTGGGCATCATGGCGATGCTGGCGGCGGCGATCTTCCTGCAATTGTCGCCAAATGACGGCAAACGAGTAGTCAGCCGCGAGCACGACATCGAGCATTAACAGGCTTCTCGTCTAGAACTTGCAGGGAAATTCCCACGGGACTGGTACACTGCGCGACATTTTGTTTTGCAGAGCCAGTCCCGTGACTACCATCGCCACCGCTTTTAATACTTTGCCCCTGTCCGCCGCCATGCTGGCTAACCTCGACTCGCTGGGTTATGTCGAGATGACGCAGATCCAGGCGCAAAGCTTGCCGGTGATCCTCAAGGGGCTGGACCTGATTGCCCAGGCCAAGACCGGCAGCGGCAAGACCGCCGCCTTCGGCATCGGCCTGTTGAACCCGATCAACCCGCGCTACTTCGGCTGCCAGGCCCTGGTCATGTGCCCGACCCGTGAGCTGGCCGACCAGGTCGCCAAGGAAATCCGCCGCCTGGCCCGTGCCGAAGACAACATCAAGGTACTGACCCTGTGCGGTGGTGTGTCCCTCGGCCCGCAGATCGCTTCCCTGGAGCACGGCGCCCACGTCATCGTCGGCACGCCGGGCCGCATCCAGCAGCACCTGCGCAAAGGTTCGCTGGTGCTGGATGGCTTGAACACGCTGATCCTCGACGAAGCCGACCGCATGCTCGACATGGGCTTCTACGACGCCATCGAAGACATCATCAGCAAGACCCCGCCGCGCCGCCAGACCCTGCTGTTCTCCGCCACCTACCCGGTGAGCATCAAGCAGCTGGCCTCGAAATTCATGCGCGCGCCGCAGCAAGTTAAAGCCGAAGCGTTCCACTCCGACGACCAGATCGAGCAGCGTTTCTACGAAATCTCGCCGGAAGAGCGCATGGACGCGGTGACCAAGGTACTGGCGCATTTCCGCCCAGCGTCTTGCGTGGCGTTCTGCTTTACCAAGCAGCAAGTGCAGGAAACCGTGGATCACCTGACCGCCAAGGGCATTTCCGCCGTTGGCCTGCATGGCGACCTGGAACAGCGCGACCGCGACCAGGTGCTGGCGATGTTCGCCAACCGCAGCACCTCGGTGCTGGTGGCCACTGACGTTGCGGCCCGTGGCCTGGACATCGACTCGCTGGACATGGTGATCAACGTCGAACTGGCCCGCGATTCGGAGATCCACATCCACCGCGTCGGCCGTACCGGTCGTGCCGGTGAGACCGGCATCGCCATCAGCCTGGTCGCCCCGTCCGAAGCGCACCGTGCCCAGGCCATCGAGCAACTGCAGAAGTCACCGTTGAACTGGGACCAACTGGACAACCTCAAGCCGCAAAGCGGTGGCCCGTTGCTGCCGCAGATGAGCACCCTGTGCATCGCTGCCGGGCGTAAAGACAAGGTTCGACCGGGCGATATCCTCGGCGCGTTGACCGGTGAAGCCGGCATCCCGGGTGCCCAGGTCGGCAAGATCGCGATCTTTGACTTCCAGGCCTTCGTGGCCGTGGAGCGCGGGATCGCCAAGCAGGCCTTGCAGCGCTTGAACGATGGCAAGATCAAAGGCCGTTCGCTGCGCGTTCGAATCCTGTAACACGATCTCCCCTTCAATGGAGATCCAATGTGGGAGGGGGCTTGCCCCCGATAGCAATCTTGAAGTGCGCCCCAAAAGTTGGACACCCATCCAACTCCTGGGGCTTTTTCATGAGCAAGTACACGACGCAATTCAAGCTTTCCGCCATTACTGCCTTTCTTGAGCGAGGTCGCGGCTTTCGTCGCATCGCCGCTCAATTTCAAATGGACCCCACCCTGCTTCGCCGTTGGGTGGAGGCTTACCGGTTGCACGGCGAGACCAGTCTGAGCAGTACTGGTGGACGCTACAGTGCTTTGTTTAAGTTCTCCGTCCTACAGCGCATGTGGCGTGACTCCCTTTCCCTGCGCCGCGCAGCAGCGCTTTTCAATCTGGGTGACTCTACCCAAGTGGGAAGATGGCAGCAGCAGTATTACAGTGGCGGCATTGAAGCCCTGGCCCCAGGGAAAAAAGGACGGACCACCGCGATGCCCAAGCCACCTGCGAAACCTCGTAAACCTGCCGGCACACTCACCAAAGAGGAACTTGCACATAAAGCCCTGCTTGATGAGCTTCAATACTTGCGCATGGAGAACGCCTACCTAAAAAAGCTTGGGGAGTTAGGCGAGGCAGTGATGAGGCGAGAGAAAGAAGCGAAGAAAAAGCTCGAATAGTCACCGAACTGAGGCAAGACTTTCCCTTGAGTGACTTGCTCAAACTGCTGGGCCTTGCGCGAAGTACGTACTACTACCAACTCAAAATCATGGACACTGCAGACCGATTTTCCTCGGTAAAAGCCTCTATCCAGAGCCTTCAGGAAGAGCATGAAGGGCGCTTGGGTTACCGTCGTATGACTTTAGAACTACGTAAAGAAAGGCCGCCGATCAACGGCAAAACGGTACGGCGACTGATGGGAGTGCTGGGTCTGAAATGCACAGTACGACCGAAGAAATACAGAGCGTATAAAGGGCCGATGGGAGAGGTCTCGCCAAATAAATTGGCTCGCCAGTTCGAGGCTGAACACCCGAATCAAAAATGGGTGACGGATATCACCGAGTTCAAAGTAGCTGGAAAAAAGCTGTATCTGTCTCCAATTTTAGACTTGTACAACGGAGAGATCGTGGCTTATCAGACAGCCATGCGCCCTCAATACGCTTTGGTTGGCGACATGCTGGACCAAGCGTTTAAGCGCTTGCCCGAGGGAGCAAAGCCAATGCTGCACTCGGATCAAGGCTGGCATTATCGATACTCAAAGTACCGGGAACGACTGGAAAGAGAGGGCGTGGAACAGAGCATGTCACGCCGAGGAAACTGCTATGACAATGCCACAATGGAGAGTTTCTTTGGCACGTTGAAGTCAGAGTTTTATTATCGGGAACGCTTCGATAGCGTGGCCCAGTTGCAAGCCGGACTCGATAAATACATCCATTACTACAATCATAAACGAATCAAAACCAAGCTTGGCGGACTGAGCCCTGTAGAATACAGAGCCCGGTCCGCTAAGGCCTAGACAATAACTGTCCAGCTTTTGGGGCGCACTTCAATCTATCAGTTACCGATGCGCTGACTGACACACTGCTATCGGGGGCAAGCCCCCTCCCACATTTGAATGTATTCCAACTCAGAACTTGTATGAGGACACCGTTTTGCGCTCGACCGAAGTTGTGATCATTGGCGCCGGCGCCGCAGGCTTGATGTGCGCGCTGACCGCCGCCGGGCGTGGGCGCAAGGTGATGTTGATCGACCATGCGAACAAGGCCGGCAAGAAGATCCTGATGTCCGGCGGTGGCCGCTGCAACTTCACCAATATGTACACCGAGCCGGCCAACTTCCTCTCGCACAACGCGCACTTCTGCAAGTCCGCCCTGGCCCGCTACACCCAATGGGATTTCATCGCGCTGGTGGCCAAGCACGGTGTGCCCTACCACGAGAAGAAACTCGGCCAGCTGTTCTGCGATAACAAATCCAGCGACATCCTCGGCATGCTGCTCGATGAGTGCATTCAGGTCGGCGTAAGCCTGCACCTGGACACCTCGATCCAGGAAATTGCCAGGCTGGACAGCGGCTATCAGTTGCAGACCACCTTGGGCGAGTTGCGCTGTGAGTCTCTGGTGATCGCCACCGGCGGCCTGTCGATCCCGACCCTGGGCGCGACCGGTTTTGGTTACCAGGTGGCCAGACAGTTCGGCCACGAATTGCTGCCGACCCGCGCCGGGCTGGTGCCGTTCACCATCACCGACCAGCTCAAGGATTTGTGTGGCGAGTTGTCGGGGACGTCGGTGGATTGCCTGGTCAGCTGCAACGGCCAGAGCTTTCGCGAGAACATCCTGTTTACCCACCGTGGCCTCAGCGGGCCGGCGATTCTGCAGATTTCTTCTTACTGGGAATCCGGCGACACGGTTGAAATCAACCTGCTGCCCGACCACGACGCCCACACCTGGCTGCAACAGCAACAAGCCGAGCGCCCCAACAGCGAATTGAAAACCCTGCTGGGCGAGATCTTTACCAAGAAGATGGCCAACCTGCTGGCCGAGACGTGGTTCGCATCCAAGCCGATGAAGCAGTACACCCATGCCGAAATTGCCGACATCGCACAAAAACTCGGCAATTGGCAGTTGGTGCCGGCGGGCACCGAGGGTTATCGCACGGCCGAAGTCACGCTGGGGGGCGTGGACACGCGGGAAGTGTCGTCCAAGACTATGGAATCACTGAAAAGCCCTGGCCTGTACTTTATCGGTGAAGTGCTGGATGTAACCGGTCACCTGGGCGGGTTCAACTTCCAGTGGGCGTGGGCGTCCGGCTACGCCGCGGCGCAGTACGCCTGAAGGATGTAATCGGTCAAATGTGGGAGATATTTTGCGAATTGATGTGATCGCCACGCTTGCCGTGACGTCACTGATGGCTCAATTTAGCGGCATCGTCCCGGAAGACTCCAGACTTCATGTCATCGACCTCGTTCAAGCAGTCCCTGCGGCGCCTGTGGGCACTGGATAAATTCAGCTACAGCATTCGGGTATTCATCGCCCTCACCGGCAGCATGGCGCTGTGCTGGTACCAGGATGAAATGACACTGCTGATCCCGCTGTTCCTGGGGATCATCGCCAGCGCCCTGGCCGAGACCGATGACAGTTGGCAAGGCCGCCTCAACGCCCTGGCGGTGACGCTGGTGTGTTTCAGCATCGCCGCGCTGTCGGTGGAGTTGCTGTTCCCTTATCCCTTGATCTTCGCGGTCTCCCTGGCCCTGGCCACCTTCTGCCTGACCATGCTCGGTGCCTTGGGCGAGCGCTATGGCGCGATAGCCTCAGCGACGCTGATCCTGTCGGTATACACCATGATCGGCGTGGACCAGCGCGGCGGCGCCGTCAGCGATTTCTGGCACGAGCCGCTGCTGTTGGTGGCCGGTGCCGCCTGGTATGGCGCGCTGTCGGTGCTGTGGCAGGCGCTGTTTTCCAACCAGCCGGTGCAACAGAGCCTGGCGCGGCTGTTCCGTGAACTGGGGCGGTACCTCAAGCTCAAATCATCGTTGTTCGAGCCGATCCGCCAGCTGGACGTGGAAGCGCGGCGCCTGGAACTGGCCCAGCAAAATGGTCGAGTGGTGGCGGCGCTCAATGCCGCGAAGGAAATCATCCTGCATCGCGTGGGTAATGGTCGCCCCGGTTCGAAAGTCAGTCGCTACCTGAAGCTGTATTTCCTGGCCCAGGACATCCACGAACGTGCCAGCTCGTCGCACTACCCGTACAACGCCCTGGCCGAGGCCTTCTTCCACAGCGACGTGCTGTTCCGCTGCCAGCGCCTGTTGCGCCAGCAAGGCAAGGCCTGCCAGACCCTGGCCGAGTCGATCCAGATGCGCCAGCCGTTCATCTATGACGACAGCTTCGCCGAAGCCCTGGGCGACCTCAACGCGTCCTTGGAGCACCTGCGCATCCAGAGCAACCCGGCCTGGCGCGGCCTGCTGCGTTCGTTGCGCGCCCTGGCGGCCAACCTGTCGACCCTGGACCGCCTGCTCGGCGACGCCAGCAACCCCGACAGCCTGGCGGACGCCACCGACAGCAACCTGCTGGACCGCGCCCCGCGCAACCTCAAGGAAATGTGGACGCGCCTGCGCACGCAGATGACGCCGACGTCGCTGCTGTTCCGCCATGCGTTGCGTCTGTCGCTGGCGTTGACCGTCGGCTACGGCATGCTGCATGCAATCCACGCGTCCCAAGGCTACTGGATCATCCTCACCACGCTGTTCGTGTGCCAGCCGAACTATGGCGCCACGCGGCGCAAGCTCGGCCAACGCATCATCGGCACGGCCATCGGCTTGACCGTGGCCTGGGCACTGTTCGACCTGTTCCCGAGCCCCCTGGTGCAATCGATGTTCGCCATCGCCGCCGGCCTGGTGTTCTTTATCAACCGCACCACCCGCTACACCCTGGCCACCGCCGCGATCACGCTGATGGTGTTGTTCTGCTTCAACCAGGTCGGCGATGGCTACGGGCTGTTCCTGCCACGTCTGTTCGATACCTTGCTCGGCAGCCTGATCGCCGGCCTGGCGGTGTTCCTGTTCCTGCCGGACTGGCAAGGCCGCCGCTTGAACAAAGTGCTGGCCAACACCCTGACCTGCAACAGCATCTACCTGCGCCAGATCATGCAGCAGTACGCCGCCGGCAAGAGTGACGACCTGGCCTACCGCCTGGCGCGGCGCAACGCGCACAACGCCGATGCGGCGCTGTCCACCACCCTGGCGAATATGCTGATGGAGCCGGGGCATTTCCGTAAGGAAGCGGATGTGGGCTTTCGTTTCCTGGTGTTGTCGCACACCTTGCTCAGTTATTTGTCAGGACTGGGCGCGCATCGCGAAACCCAATTGCCGGCCGAAGTGCGTGAACATCTGATCGATGGCGCCGGCAAGACCCTGGCGGCGAGCATCGATGAAATCGCCACGGGGTTGGCCAATAAGCAGCCGATCGCGATCCAGAGCGATGCCGAGGAAGCGCTGGCGGCGGACCTGGAACAGATGCCGGATGAGATCGATGAAGGGCAGCGGTTGGTGCAGACGCAGTTGGCGTTGATTTGCCGGCAGCTGGGGCCGTTGCGCACGTTGGCGGCGCATCTGATCAAGGACACCAGCGCGGCTTAGGTCGCTATCGGGGGCAAGCCCCCTCCCACAGTTTTGATTTGTGAACACAGTCAACAGGTGGGAGGGGGCTTGCCCCCGATGAGGTCCGCACAGGCACTACATGCCATGGGCCTTCATCAGCCGCTCATAGCTGCCGTCGGCCTTCATCTTGGCAATCTCCCGATCAAAGCTGGCCACGATCTGCTCATGCTCAGGGTTCTTCAGGCTGACCAGGATGTGCAGGCTGTTTTCACTCAGCGGCTGGGGCAAAAACTCCACCGCATTGCGCACCCGTGCCGATTCACGCGAGAGGTAATAGCGCGCCACGTACTCATCCTCCACCGTCAACCGCACCCGCTGCGCCGCGAGCATACGCACGGCCATGGCGAAGTTGTGCACCGGGACTTTCTGCAACTGCGCATCCCCATCGAACGCCGCCGAATAGGCATAGCCACGCACCACGGCGATGGGATAGTCGTGCAATTGCGCAAGGTTCTGGAATTCGATGGGATCGTCGCGGCGCTTGATAAAGCGCACACGGTTGAGCAGGTATTCACCTGAGAATTGGCCCAGTTTCGTACGGGCATCGTCGTACCAGGCGTTGATCAGCACGTCATAACGGCCGTCGCCCACCCCCATCAGCGCACGGGCCCAGGGCACCTGCTCGAAGTCACTGGCGTAACCCGCACGGGCCAGGGCGGTACTGACGATGTCGGTGGCCAGCCCGCCATTGATCAAGGTGGCATCGGTAAAGGGCGGCCAGGCATCTGCCACCAGACGCAGACGCTGCGCGAATGCCGGCTGGGCCAGCAGCAACACTCCAATCAAAGCAACGGCACGAGAGAATCGCGGCATGCTCAAAGTCCTTGGCAGGCAGGCGGTGGCCTTGGCTCAGGCGCGGCCCGAGGTTCTAACAGTAGCTCAGATTACACAAAGAAACCGGTGCCGAACGCACTCAATGATGGCAAATTGATTTCACTCACAAAAATAGTTGATTTAGACAGCGTTGCCCGCTGCGCTTACTATCCGCAACAGACATTGATAAGAGAACTCGCCATGACCGTTGAATGGGTGTGCAAACACCACGATGACCTGGGCAAGGAGCAGCTTTACGCGATCCTGCGCTTGCGCAACGAGGTGTTTGTTGTCGAGCAGAAATGTGTGTACCAGGATCTCGATGGGCAGGATTTGTCAGGCGACACCCATCACCTGATGGCGTGGCAGGACGACCAACTGGTGGCTTACCTGCGCCTGCTGGACCCGGAATCCCAGGGCGGCGACGTGGTGATCGGCCGCGTGATCGTAGCGCCGGTGGCGCGCGGCACCGGGCTGGGGCATCGGATGATGGAAGAGACGCTCAAGCAGATTGCCGATATCTGGCCTGAGACACCGATGTTCCTGTCAGCCCAGGCGCATTTGCAGGGGTATTACGGGCGGTATGGGTTTGTGGTGGCGGGTGAGGAATACCTTGAGGATGATATTCCACACATCGGCATGCGAAAGGATCAGGGGTAGCCCAGCACCTGCTTGATCTGGCCGAGGTTCGCCTCGATCCAACGCCGATCAATCGCGCCCCAGCTGCGAATCCGATAGTGCCCGGCATGGTTGCGGGCACCGTCTTCCTGCTCGAACTCACACACAATATCCAGATCGGCCAATGCCGCAATCGTGTCCTGCGCCGTGCGCCGGGGCATGCCGGTGGCGTCGGTCAGGGCCGGGACGCTGCTGGCCTGGCCGCTGTCGATCAGGTAGGCCACGTACAGGCGGCGGTAGAAGCTGCTCTTGGTCTTGCTCACATCCATGGTCGGTTGCCTTGTGCGGTCAGGGTTTGCCCAGCAGGTCGCGGTACGTGAGGTACACCCGCAGGTCGAATTCCACCTGATGGTAGCCCGGCATCATGTACTCGCAGAGTTTGTAGAACGCCTTGTTGTGGTCCGATTCCTTGAAGTGCGCCAGTTCGTGGACCACGATCATGCGCAGGAACTGCGGCGCGGCCTCCTTGAACAGCGCAGCAATGCGGATCTCTTTCTTCGACTTCAGATTGCCGCCCTGCACCCGCGAGATGGTGGTGTGCAGGCCGAGGGCGCGATGAGTCAGGTCCAGGCGATTATCGAACAGCACCTTGTCGATGGCCGGCGCATTGCGCAGGTGTTCCTGCTTCAAGGCCAGCGCGTAGGCGTACAGGGCCTTGTCGCTCTGCACCGCGTGGCGTTCGGGGTAACGTTGCTCCAAGTAGGCACCCAACTGATCCTTGGCGATCAGCTGGCGCACTTGCTCCTGGAGGGCGGCGGGATAGGCCTGGAGGTATTTCAGCGCGGTCATGGGCTCTGCAACAGGGTTCGGATGGCCGCCAGTGTAGCGAATTCAGCGTTGGCGAGCGTGGCACCAGTCGCTCACTTCCTCGGCCATCAGCGGTTGCGCCGCCATCGGCCCCTGAATGAACGGGCAGCCATTGGCCTTCAGCCATTGGGCCTGCTCCTGGGTTTCCACCCCCTCGGCCACTACCACTACATCAAAATGCTTGCACAACTCGATAATGCTGCGCGCCATCACCTCATCGCGCACCGAGCCCGGCAGGCGAGCGACCAATTGCGGGTCAAGCTTGAGGGTATCGAAGGCCAGGTCGCGCAGATGCGCCAGGGAACAATTGCCCAAGCCAAAGTCATCCAGGGCGGTGCGCACGCCGATCTGGCGCAGCAACTTGAGCTGCTTGACCGACTCTTCAAGGTTGCTCATCAGGCAGTCTTCACTGATTTCCACCTCCAGTTGCCGCCCCGGCAGCCCATGTCGTTCGAGCACCTGCTGCAGCTGGTTCGCCAGGTTGGGCATGTTGAACTGGTTGCTGCTCAGGCTCACGCTGAGCACCAGTTCATCGTCGAAGCCGGCGTGCCAGGCCTGGAGTTGGGCGCCGACTTGTTGGTAAATCCAGGTGCTGAGCTGGCTGATCAGCCGGGCTTCTTCCAGCAATGGCAGAAACAGACCGGGCGGCACATCGCCGACACTCGGGTGCCGCCAGCGCAATAGCGCTTCCACACCGCGCACACGCCCATCCGCCAACGCCACCTGCGGCTGGTACACCAGGGTGAACTCCTTGTTTTGAATCGCCGTGCGCACGCTGTCTTCCAGCATCAGGCGCGAACGGGCGCGGCCATTCATTTCCTGGTCGTAATAGCGATATTGCTGACGGCCTGCGCGCTTGGCTTCGTACATGGCGATGTCTGCCGCGCGCAACAGACCGTTAATGTCCGAGCCGCAATCCGGGAAGGTGGCGATACCGATACTGACACCGAGCATCACATCCAAACCTTCAACTTGCTGGCAGATAGACACCCGTTCGATCAGTTTTTCTGCAATTTTCGCCGCCTGCTCGGGGAACTCCAGCTCCAGCAACGCGGTGAACTCATCGCCGCCCATGCGCCCCAGAATGTCATAGGAACGCAGGCAGCCCTGCAACTGCTCCGATACCCAGCGCAGCACACGGTCGCCGGCGTCATGGCCAAGGGAATCATTGACCCGCTTGAAGCCGTCAAGGTCCAGGTACAGCAGCACCAGAGACTGTTCGTTGCGCTCACTGCGCAGCAAAATGTTTTCCGCCGCCTGGTAAAACCCGCGCCGGTTCAACAGTCCGGTCAGCGGGTCGGTGACCGCCTGGAACTCCAATTGTTGATGCAGGTGACGCACTTCGGACATGTCCAGCACGGTCACCACCATGGCCTTCTGTTCGGCCGGCAGCGGCGCGCACGACAACGCCACCGGCACCTGCTGGCCTCGGCTGGTCCGCAGGATCGCATCGTGCAAGCGCCAGGTCTGGCCCTGGCGGTAAGCGAGGAACATCTCGAACCCCAGCCAGGCCGGTACATGGGGCTTTTGCAGGAAGCTCAGGAAACTCTCGCCTCGCAACTCGGCCAGGGTAGCGTTCAACAGCCGCGAAATGGCCGGGTTGGCATACTCGATCACGCTGCCCTCGCCCACCACCAGGATGCCTTCGGCGGCGTTGTCCAACACCGAGGCATTGAACGCCCGCGCCGACTCCAGCTCATGGCTCAGGCGCTGCAAGGCCCGGCGATTGCGCTGATGTTCCAGCAACGCCTGGACCTTGGGTTTGAGGATGTGCGGGTCGAACGGTTTGAACAGGTAGTCGATGGCGCCACTGGCATAGCCTTCGAGTACTGCGGCCGGCGACTGGGCGTGGGCCGTGAGGAAAATGATCGGTGTCATGCGCGTGCGCTGGCTGCCGCGCATCAGGCGCGCCACCTCAAAGCCGTCCATGCCGGGCATCTTCACGTCCAGCAGCACCAGGTCGACTTCATGTTTGAGTAACAACTCGAGGGCTTCCACACCGGACGCGGCGGTCACCACATGCCAGTCTTCACGCTGTAACAGCGCACGCATGCTAAGCAGGTTCTCCGGGTAGTCATCGACCACAAGCAGAACCGAATGACCATCGCCGTGGTGTGGAGCGCATTCCATGCTACGTCTCTTCCTTAGGACTACTCCGGTCATTTCTGACAGAAAACCCGGACAAACTCTGAGGCCTCACTCTAGCCCCGGTTCAGAAAAAGCAGAAGTAACCTCAGTGCCATCATTGCGCCAATCTTCAGGAAGCCGACTAACGGTCAACCGCTACAAGCCACGAACCATGGGAAACATGGCTTTTTGGCATTCCTTTGGCGCCAATAAATCGCCAGCAATGATTTAACAAGATGGTTAACACCACCTATAAAGAACCTGTCTGGCCCAAGGGCCATAGCCTACACCCCTCTGTAAAAAGGCCTACGCCATGATCGACCTATCCACCTGGAACCTCAGCATCCCTGTCGGCTCTCCGCCCGCGACCATCGAAACCCCAAGATTGATGAGCGGCTTCAACGACCAATATTTCCAGGCCGAAGGCAGCAACGTCCAATTCTGGACCCCGGTCACCGGCACCCGTACCGAAAACGCCATTTACCCGCGCAGCGAACTGCGCGAGACCTACGCCGACGGGCGCCTGCGCAACTGGACCTATCCGGATGCGGACAACTTCCTGCGTGCCACCCTGGCCGTCAACCAAGTGCCGTCCTCCGGCAAAATCGTGATCGGGCAAATCCACGCCTATGACAGCCAGAAACCGCTGATCAAGCTGGAATATCAGTTCAAGGAAAAGACCCAGACCGGCAACATCGTCGCCAAAGTGCGCATGCGCCCGGACGAGGATGAAGGGCGCACGATCATTGTTGCCTCCAATGTGCCGCTGGAAAAGAGCTTTACCTATGTGATCAACCTCAACAAAGCCGGGCTGCTCAGTGTGTATGCCGCAGATGGCGAGTGGAACGAACGCATCGGCGCGGCGTGGGGCGCCAAGCCGTTGTACTTCAAGGCGGGGGCGTATGTGCAGGACAACAGTGGCAACAGCAAGGAAGGCGCGCGGGTGACGTTTGCCAAGTTGGATATTGATCACGAGTAAGGTTATTTCAATCATCCCCCGCTACGGCGGAGGAATGATTACTTGGATATAACGAACTCCGAAGATCGTCTTACCGCTATAGCAAAACAGCATAAAAATAGTATTTCTTGCAGTGCGCACCCTAGGGCACATCTTATAAAATCATGTGCGTCCGACTCATGTACCCATTCAGGAGTTAAACACATGCCAACGATAGCCACCATTAACCAACCTGCCGTCTCGGGGTTTGGCGCCGGGTCGCAACCAAAAATATACAATGCCACCCCACCTGGTTCTTTTGCGACGCCGCCCCAAAACATGCCAGTTGTCACCAGGCCCTTCAGGTATCTCGTCTTGTCACACTTATTGAGCAACAACACCAGGATAGGCGATGTGCTGACTTATTATTGCTACCCTGTGCCGTCCGCAGGTCTTCCTACGATGTTTCTGGAACAAATAACTCTTACTGCCGCGCTGCTACAAATTTACATCAACAATAAACGCGAACATTTTGAGAAGGAAATACCCTGCTACCTTCCAAACCCAGGAGTCTATGATGTTTACTGGGAGCTTGAAAATGCATCTCAAACATATACGGAGATCGGACAGAACCTGAGATTTACAGTTGTATAACTATAGTAATTACTAAGATGGCTTATCCAACACCTGAAAAACTATTGCGTTACCCACGATAAAAAACTGTTCACTGTCCTTAGAAAAATACTTCATACCTATAAGAAACCCGCATTTCTGCGGGTTTTTTTGGCGCTATTGGCTTAGTTCACCTTAGCGTTCAACTCACCTTTCAAATACCGCTGATACATCGCTTCCAACGAGATCGGCTTGATCTTCGAAGCATTGCCGGCAGTACCGAAGGCCTCGTAGCGAGCGATACACACATCACGCATCGCGGTCACGGTGGCGCCGAAGAATTTACGCGGGTCGAATTCGCTCGGGTTGGTGGCCATCAGGCGACGCATCGCACCGGTGGACGCCAGGCGCAGGTCGGTGTCGATGTTGACCTTGCGCACGCCGTACTTGATGCCTTCGACGATTTCTTCAACCGGCACGCCGTAGGTTTCTTTGATGTCGCCGCCGTACTGGTTGATGATCGCCAGCCACTCTTGCGGGACCGAGGAAGAACCGTGCATCACCAAGTGGGTATTGGGGATGCGCTTGTGGATTTCCTTGATGCGGTCGATGGCCAGCACGTCGCCGGTAGGTGGCTTGGTGAACTTGTAGGCGCCGTGGCTGGTACCGATGGCGATGGCCAGGGCGTCGACTTGGGTCTTTTTCACGAAGTCGGCGGCTTCTTCCGGGTCGGTCAGCATCTGGCTGTGATCCAGCACGCCTTCGGCACCGATGCCGTCTTCTTCGCCGGCCATGCCGGTTTCCAGGGAACCCAGGCAGCCCAGCTCGCCTTCAACCGAAACACCACAGGCGTGGGCCATGGCTACGGTTTGCTGGGTGACGCGTACGTTGTACTCGTAGTCGGTCGGGGTCTTGCCGTCTTCGCCGAGGGAGCCGTCCATCATCACCGAGCTGAAGCCCAGTTGGATGGAACGCTGGCACACGTCAGGGCTGGTGCCGTGGTCCTGGTGCATGCACACCGGGATGTGCGGAAATTCTTCGATTGCGGCGAGGATCAAGTGACGCAGGAACGGCGCACCGGCGTATTTGCGGGCACCGGCCGAAGCCTGGACGATCACGGGGGAGTCGGTCTTGTCAGCGGCTTCCATGATGGCGCGCATCTGCTCAAGGTTGTTGACGTTAAAGGCCGGGACGCCGTAGCCGAACTCGGCTGCGTGGTCCAGCATTTGACGCATGCTGATAAGTGCCATTGTGTTGTCTCTCCCGGTCGAGGGTCGTTAATCGTGCAAGCCTGCCGTAGCGGCGGCTGCTATTCAAGTTATTGCCGGTCAGGGTTTGCATGCCTGGCCTGCTGAATCGTTATTGCTGACTCAGAACCCAATTTGGAACCGAATCTAATGTGGGAGGGGGCTTGCCCCCGATCGCGGTGGATCAGTCAAAAGACTCATCACTGACAGACTGCTATCGGGGGCAAGCCCCCTCCCACATTTGGACCTCATTTGTCGTGAGATCGTGGTCTTACTGCGCTTTGCAGCCACGCCCGATCAAATCATCGGTGGCGACCCAGTAAACCAGGCCTTCCTCACCTTTTGTGTGAAACGCCAATTGGCCGTCGCTGTACAGCACGCCCGAGGCGGCAACGTCCTGCTTGAGGCGGTAAACCTGGTCGGAACCGCCCAAACGGACATCCACCTCGGATTTGGCCTGATTAGCAAAGCGCCAGTTCACCTCAGCCTTGCTGTCGCAGGTCCACGTGGTCCACTTGTCGGCAGTTTCTGCCTTGTTGCTGAACATGTTCATGCTGCTGCAGCCGGCCAACAGGGCCAGGGCTGCCAGGGCGAAAACGCCTTTCATTGCCAATCCTCGTGAGGCGACCGACGGCCGCCAGTTGATCAGACCCATCAAGGGCAACCCTGTTCCTGACCGTTGGGCGCGGCGTCGTATTTCTCCAGCCGTTCGTTGCCGATGCGCTTGTTGATCACCGGCATGGTCTCGGCTTGCCAGTCGGCCTGGTAGCAGCTCTTTTTCTGCCCGGGGGCAGGTTCATCTGCCGCAGACTTCGCGTTCGGCGTGCTGCCGCAACCGGCCAACAGGCCCGCTGCGATCACCAATGCCAACGACTTGATCATGGGAATACTCCTTTTCCGGATCACGAGCCTCAGCCTTTGGCTCGGGTTTCCAGCACTTCAACGGCTGGCAGTACCTTGCCTTCGACGAACTCGAGGAACGCACCGCCACCGGTAGAAATGTAGGAGATCTGGTCAGCAACGCCATATTTATCGATAGCCGCCAGGGTGTCGCCGCCGCCAGCGATGGAGAAGGCCGAGCTTTCAGCGATGGCCTTGGCCAGCACTTTGGTGCCGTTGCCGAACTGGTCGAATTCGAACACGCCGACCGGGCCGTTCCACAGGATGGTCTGGGAGGCTTTCAGCAGCTCAGCAAAGTTGGCCGCAGTTTGCGGGCCGATATCCAGGATCATGTCGTCGGCAGCCACGTCAGCGATCAGCTTGACAGTGGCTTCGGCGCTTTCGGCGAACTCCTTGGCAACGACGACATCAACCGGCAGCGGCACGCTGACTTTGGCAGCGATGGCACGAGCAGTGTCGAGCAGGTCCGGCTCGTACAGGGACTTGCCCACCGGGTGACCGGCAGCCGCCAGGAAGGTGTTGGCAATGCCGCCGCCGACGATCAGCTGGTTGCAGATCTGGCTCAGGCTGTTAAGCACGTCCAGCTTGGTCGACACCTTGGAGCCAGCCACGATGGCAGCCATCGGTTGCGCCGGCGCGCCCAGGGCCTTGCCCAGTGCGTCCAGTTCAGCGGCCAGCAGTGGGCCGGCAGCCGCGACCTTGGCGAACTTGGCCACGCCGTGGGTCGAACCCTCAGCACGGTGAGCGGTGCCAAATGCGTCCATCACGAACACGTCGCACAGCGCCGCATATTGCTGGGCCAGTTCGTCGCTGTTCTTTTTCTCGCCCTTGTTGAAGCGTACGTTTTCGAACAACACGATGTCGCCAGCTTTGACGTCCACACCGCCCAGGTAGTCAGCCACCAGCGGCACGTCGCGGCCCAGGGCCTTGCTCAGGTAATCGGCGACAGGCTTGAGGCTGTTTTCGGCAGAGAACTCGCCTTCGGTCGGGCGACCCAGGTGGGAGCAGACCATCACGGCCGCGCCTTTTTCCAGGGCCAGCTTGATGGTCGGCAGCGAGGCCAGGATTCGCGCATCGCTGGTGACAACACCGTCCTTGACTGGGACGTTGAGGTCTTCGCGGATCAGTACGCGCTTACCTTGCAGATCGAGGTCGGACATCTTCAACACGGTCATGGGTCGCAGTTCCTGAATTACTGTTGATGAGGTTGTTTAGAGGCGATGTGCAGATAATGTTCCGCAACATCCAGCATTCGGTTGGCAAAACCCCACTCGTTGTCGAACCAGGCCAGGATATTCACCAGCCGGGGGCCGGAAACGCGGGTCTGGCTGGCATCGACAATTGCCGAATGCGGGTCATGGTTGAAATCGCAACTGGCGTGAGGCAGCTCGGTGTAGGCCAGCAAACCTTTAAGCGGGCCGCTGGTGGCGGCGTCGCGCAGGATCCGGTTGACCTCCGTCGCATCGGTGTCACTGACGGTCTGCATGGTGATGTCCAGGCAGGACACGTTCACCGTCGGCACCCGTACGGCTTTGGCCTGGATTCGCCCGGCAAGTTCCGGCAACAGTCGCTCGATGCCCCGGGCCAGGCCGGTAGACACCGGAATCACCGATTGGAACGCCGAACGCGTACGGCGCAGGTCCTCGTGGTGATAGGCGTCGATCACCGGCTGGTCGTTCATCGCCGAGTGAATCGTGGTGATCGACACATAGTCCAGGCCGATCGCCTGATCCAGCAGGCGCAACAACGGCACGCTGCAGTTGGTGGTACAGGAGGCGTTGGACACCAGCAGTTCATTGCCGGTCAGGCAATCCTGGTTGATACCGTAGACGATGGTGGCGTCGACATCTGCCTCGCTGGCCATCGGCTGGGAAAACAGCACACGCGGCGCGCCGGCGTCGAGGAAACGCTGGCCATCGGCACGGGTGTGGTAGACACCGGAACATTCCAGCACCAGGTCGACGCCCAGTGCTTTCCAGTCGATGGCTTCGGGGGTGGCACTGCGCAAGACCTGCACGCAAGCGCCATTAATATGCAGACAATCGCCCTCGACCCGCACTTCGCCGGGGAAGCGGCCGTGGGTGGAGTCAAAGCGTGTCAGGTATTCGATGCTGGCCATGTCAGCTAGGTCGTTGATCGCGACAATTTCAAACCCGGCCGCCGCCCCTCGCTCGAACAGAGCACGCAAGACGCAACGACCAATGCGGCCGTAGCCGTTGAGTGCAACTTTGTAGGGACGCGGTTGAGGCATGGGGTTCTCGATCAAGGTGAGTTCGGTGTTGAAAGCACCATCGCCATCGCGGGCAAGCCCGCTCCCACATTAGACCGCGATCCAAATGTGGGAGCGGGCTTGCCCGCGATGGCGCCAGTACAGACAACGCAGACTGACTTAGTCTTCCAGCAGCTCTTCAGCCTGACCCAGGATGTTTTCCAGGGTGAAGCCGAACTCTTCGAACAACGCTGGCGCCGGCGCCGACTCACCATAGGTGGTCATGCCGATCACGCGGCCTTCCAGGCCCACGTACTTGTACCAGTAGTCGGCGTGAGCCGCTTCGATGGCGATACGCGCGCTGACCTGCAACGGCAATACCGACTGCTTGTAGCCGGCGTCCTGTGCTTCGAACACGCTGGTGCACGGCATCGACACCACACGCACGTTGCGGCCTTGGGCGGTCAGCTTGTCGTACGCCTGGACGGTCAGACCCACTTCGGAACCGGTGGAGATCAGGATCAGCTCCGGCTCGCCGATGCAGTCCTTGAGCACGTAGCCGCCACGGCTGATGTCGGCGATCTGTGCGTCGGTACGTACCTGGTGTTGCAGGTTCTGACGCGAGAAGATCAGCGCCGAAGGGCCGTCCTTGCGCTCGATGGCGTGCTTCCAGGCCACGGCGGACTCCACCGCGTCGGCTGGGCGCCAGCAATCCAGGTTCGGCGTGGTGCGCAGGCTGGTCAGTTGCTCGACCGGCTGGTGCGTCGGGCCGTCTTCGCCCAGGCCGATGGAGTCGTGGGTGTACACGTGGATCACGCGCTTCTTCATCAGCGCAGCCATGCGTACGGCGTTGCGCGCGTATTCCATGAACATCAGGAAGGTCGCGCCGTAAGGCACCAGACCGCCGTGCAAGGACACGCCGTTCATGATGGCGCTCATGCCGAACTCACGGACGCCGTAGTACATGTAGTTGCCGCTGGCGTCTTCAGCCGAGACACCTTTGCAGCCTTTCCACAGGGTCAGGTTGGAACCGGCCAGGTCAGCCGAACCGCCGAGGATCTCCGGCAGCAACGGGCCGAAGGCATTCAGGGTGTTCTGGCTGGCTTTACGGCTGGCGATGGTCTCGCCCTTGGCCGCGACTTCGGCGATGTAGGCCGAGGCTTTTTCCGAGAAGTCGGCAGGCAGGTCACCGGCCAGGCGACGTACCAGCTCGTTGGCCAGCTCAGGGAATTCGGCGGAGTAGGCCGCAAAACGCTGGTCCCACTCGGCTTCGGTGGCCAGGCCTTTTTCCTTGGCGCTCCACTCGGCGTAGATGTCGGCAGGGATTTCGAACGGGCCGTGGTTCCACTTCAGCGCTTCACGGGTCAGGGCGATTTCCGCGTCACCCAGTGGGGCGCCGTGGCAGTCTTCTTTGCCCTGCTTGTTCGGCGAGCCAAAGCCGATGGTGGTTTTGCAGCAGATCAGGGTCGGCTGTGCGCTCTTGCGGGCGGTGTCGATGGCGGTCTTGATTTCTTCCGGATCGTGACCGTCGACGTTGCGGATCACCTGCCAGTTGTAGGCTTCGAAACGCTTCGGGGTATCGTCGGTGAACCAGCCTTCGACTTCGCCATCGATGGAGATGCCGTTGTCGTCGTAGAAGGCGATCAGCTTGCCCAGGCCCAGCGTGCCGGCCAGGGAAGCGACTTCGTGGGAAATACCTTCCATCATGCAGCCATCACCCAGGAACACGTAGGTGTGGTGGTCGACGATGTCGTGGCCAGGACGGTTGAACTGCGCGCCCAGGACTTTTTCAGCCAGCGCGAAGCCAACGGCGTTGGCCAGGCCTTGGCCCAGGGGACCGGTGGTGGTCTCGACGCCTGGGGTGTAGCCGAATTCCGGGTGGCCCGGGGTGCGACTGTGCAGTTGGCGGAAGCTCTTGAGGTCGTCGATGGTGACGTCGTAGCCGGTCAGGTGCAGCAGCGAATAGATCAGCATCGAGCCATGGCCGTTGGACAGCACGAAGCGGTCACGGTCGGCGAACGACGGGTTGCTCGGGTTGTGTTTCAGGTAGTCACGCCAAAGTACTTCGGCGATATCCGCCATGCCCATCGGGGCACCGGGATGGCCGCTGTTGGCTTTTTGCACGGCATCCATGCTGAGGGCACGAATGGCGTTGGCACGCTCACGACGGCTGGGCATCGCTGATCTCCTGAGGTTTGAATATAAAAGAAACGGAAAAAAGGACCGGCATTTTCCCTCAGCCACCGCCTGCGGGCAATGACAGATAGTCACTTGAGGGTGTTTTTCCTGTGCTTTGGGCACCAATCGCTTGCAGAAACCTTTAACCGGTTCGTCTAAAGGTTATAGCGGCCGCTTATAACCGCCACTTATCGATCAATATCAAAACTTTTTGATATTGGCCTTGCGAGCCTGTCGCCCCATCACTAGACTGCTGGCCTTATGAATCTACCCATGCCCTCACTGCGTGCCGACGACGGCGATGAACTGGCAGCCTTGTGCAAGGCCGCTGGCGACCCGCTGCGTCTGAACGTGTTGCGCGCGCTGGCCAACGATTCCTTTGGCGTGCTGGAGCTGGCGCAGATCTTCGCCATCGGTCAGTCCGGCATGAGCCACCACTTGAAGGTATTGGCCCAGGCCGATCTGGTGGCGACCCGCCGTGAAGGCAATGCGATTTTCTATCGTCGCGCCCTGCCCCACACCGAACTGCTGGGCGGCAAGCTGCACACCGCACTGCTCGAAGAGGTGGACAACCTGAGCCTGCCGCTTGATGTGCAATCGCGCATCGGCCAGGTCCACGGGCAGCGCGCCGCTGCCAGCCAGGACTTTTTCGCACGGGTGGCAGAGAAGTTTCGTGCCCAGCAGGACCTGATCGCAGGCCTGGCTCAATACCGCGACAGCGTACTGGCGCTGCTGGACAAGCTGAGCTTCATTGACGAGGCCACGGCGCTGGAAGTCGGCCCGGGCGATGGCGGTTTCCTGCCGGAACTGGCGCGACGCTTTCACCAGGTCACGGCGCTGGACAACAGCCCGGCGATGCTCGACCTGGCACGCCAGCTCTGCGAGCGCGAGTCGCTGGGCAATGTCCGCCTGCAACTGGCCGACGCACTGAGCAGCACGACAATCAAGGCCGACTGCGTGGTGCTGAATATGGTCTTGCACCATTTCGCCGCCCCCGCCGAGGCCCTGAAGCAAATGGCCGGGCTGCTGCACCCCGGCGGTAGCCTGCTGGTTACGGATTTATGCAGCCACAACCAGAATTGGGCCAGGGAGGCCTGCGGTGATCTCTGGTTGGGTTTTGAACAGGATGATCTGGCCCGTTGGGCCACCGCTGCGGGACTCGTTCCCGGGGATAGCCTCTATGTAGGTTTACGCAATGGTTTCCAGATCCAGGTCCGCCATTTTCAGCGGCCGGCTGGCGACACTCACCATCGGTAAATATCAGGAAAACATCGAGATGAGCGAATACTCCCTTTTCACCTCCGAGTCCGTGTCTGAAGGGCATCCGGACAAAATCGCCGACCAGATTTCTGATGCGGTGCTGGACGCCATCATTGCTGAAGACAAGTTCGCCCGTGTGGCGTGCGAGACTCTGGTGAAAACCGGCGTAGCGATCATCGCGGGCGAAGTGACTACCACCGCCTGGGTTGACCTGGAGCAGATCGTTCGTGACGTGATCACCGACATCGGCTACACCAGCTCCGACGTCGGCTTCGACGGCGCGACCTGCGGCGTGATGAACATCATCGGCAAGCAGTCCCCGGACATCAACCAGGGTGTCGACCGCGCCAAGCCAGAAGATCAAGGCGCCGGCGACCAAGGCCTGATGTTCGGCTACGCCAGCAACGAAACCGACGTGCTGATGCCAGCACCGATCACCTTCTCGCACCAGCTTGTGCAGCGTCAGGCAGAAGCCCGCAAATCCGGCCTGCTGCCGTGGCTGCGCCCGGACGCCAAGTCCCAGGTGACTTGCCGTTACGAAGGCGGCAAAGTCGTGGGTATCGACGCGGTTGTACTGTCGACCCAGCACAACCCGGAAGTTTCCTACGCCGACCTGCGCGAAGGCGTCATGGAGCTGATCGTCAAGCACGTGCTGCCGGCCGAGCTGCTGAGCAAGGACACCCAGTTCCACATCAACCCGACTGGCCAGTTCATCATCGGTGGCCCGGTGGGCGACTGCGGCCTTACCGGTCGCAAGATCATCGTCGACAGCTACGGCGGCATGGCCCGTCACGGCGGTGGCGCGTTCTCGGGTAAAGACCCGTCCAAGGTTGACCGCTCGGCGGCCTACGCTGGTCGTTACGTGGCGAAGAATATCGTCGCGGCCGGCCTGGCTGAGCGTTGCGAGATCCAGGTTTCCTACGCTATCGGCGTGGCCCAGCCTACGTCGATCTCGCTGAATACCTTCGGCACCGGCAAGATCAGCGACGACAAGATCGTCAAATTGGTGCGTGAGATCTTCGACCTGCGCCCTTACGCGATCACCACCATGCTCGACCTGCTGCACCCGATGTACCAGGAAACCGCAGCGTACGGCCACTTTGGTCGTACCCCTGCGCAGAAGACTGTCGGCGACGACACCTTCACCACCTTCACCTGGGAAAAAACCGACCGCGCCAACGACCTGCGTACCGCCGCCGGCCTGTAACCGCTCAAGGTGTACAAAAGCCTCGCCGGGTTTGCCCGGCGGGGCTTTTTATTGCACCGCACGTTGCGCGACGCCCCTCACATTTTTTGGATCCAATGCTTGCAGGCCCAATGATGGCCCTCTAGAATCCGCGCCCTCTCGGGCCTCTCACCTTATTTGGATATTGCCCTGCGCCAGCCCGGGAGTCCCAAGCGTGCAGGCAATCGAACATTGAGGTTTTTCATGCGCATCTCCACGCTCGCCCCCGCCGCCCTTCTGCTCAGCCTGTTCGCCCTGCCGGCCCACGCCGCCGACCTGAGCGCACTGAGCGGCGCCCTGAGCTCGCAGCTCGGTGGCGGCAATTCCGGCGACTGCCAGAAGCAAGCCGCAGACCTGCAAACCAAGATCGATGCAGCCGAAGCCCAGAAGGACACCTTGAAAGTGAAGGCCTTCAAGGCCGCGCAAGACCAGATCAACAAAGGCTGTGACAAACTTTCCGAAGCGCAGGCCAAAGCCGATGCCAAGCAGCAAACACAGGAAGCCAAGGCCGATAAACCTGACGCGGTGAAAGCCCTGGGCGGCCTGTTCAAGTAAACAGAAACACCCGGTAAAAAGCCCCGCACTGCCGGGGCTTTTTTGTGGCCGCAGGGTTCCATTAGGCTGGGCACCCTTTTCGAGCAAGGATGCTCATGATGCGTCTACTGATGGCCCTTTTACTCAGTATTTTACCGTTCAGCCTATGGGCCGAAGATTGCCCCGACGATGCTCGGGCCCAGGTCAGCACCCTGGCCAAACAAATCCGCCAGTGGGATGACAGCTACCACCGGCTCGGCCAATCCCCTGTGAGCGATGAACTCTACGACCAGGCCCGCCTGCGCCTGGCCCACTGGCGCCAGTGCTTCCCCGACACCCCTTTGACGCCCGACAACCCACTGGCGAGTGCACGCGGTACCCGGCTGCATCCCGTTGCCCATACCGGCCTGGAGAAACTGCTGGATGAACAGGCAGTCGCTGCCTGGCTGGCCACCCGCGAGGATGTCTGGATTCAACCGAAGGTGGACGGTGTGGCGGTGACCCTGGTGTATCGCAAGGGGCGCCTGAGCCAAGTCATCAGCCGCGGCGATGGAGCAAAGGGCCACGACTGGTCTGCCTCCGCGCACAAAATCCCCGGCATAGTCCAGCAGTTGCCCGAGCGCATCGACCTGCTGCTGCAAGGTGAACTCTATTGGCGCCTCGATGGCCATGTGCAGTCGGCCACCGGCGGGCTCAATGCCCGTAGCAAGGTGGCCGGGCTGATGAACCGCAAACAATTGAGCGACACCGACGCCGCAGGCATTGGCCTGTTCGTCTGGGCTTGGCCGAAAGGGCCGGCAGCGTTTACCGAGCGCCTGGCCACACTGGAACGCTGGGGCTTCACCGATAGCCGACGCTACAGCCACCCCATTCGAGACATCACCGAAGCCGCGCATTGGCGCACCTATTGGTACAACCATCCATTGCCGTTCGCCAGCGATGGCGTGGTGCTGCACCAGGCGCAGCGCGCACCCGCCGAACGTTGGCAGGTCGTTGCGCCGTATTGGGCGACTGCATGGAAGTACCCGGCCGCCAAAGCCCTGGCACTGGTGCGCAACGTGCAGTTCAAGATCGGCCGCACCGGGCGCATCACCCCCATGCTGGAACTGGAGCCGGTACGCTTGGACGACCGGAAAATCAGCCGGGTAAGTGTCGGCTCATTGGCACGCTGGCAAGCGTTGGACATCCGACCTGGCGACCAGGTCTCCATCAGCCTCGCGGGCCAGGTGATTCCTCGGTTGGACGCGGTCATTCTGCGCAGTACCACCAGGGTGGACCTGCCAGTGCCCAACCCTGGCAAATTCCATGCGATGAGCTGCTGGCAACTGGACCCCGATTGCGAGGAACAATTACTGGCACGCCTTACCTGGCTCAGTGGCAACCAGGGCCTCGCGTTGCCACACATAGGTCGCGAGACCTGGAACGTATTGATCCAGGCCGGTCTAATCGCAGGCTTTCTCGATTGGTTAACCCTGGACGCGGCAGAGCTTGCTAACATTGATGGCTTCGGTGATCGCAGCCGCGAACGCGTGCTCGAAAGCCTTCACAGCGCTCGGCAGCGGCCCTTTGCACAATGGCTCAAGGCCCTGGGTGTACCGCCTGCGGCACGTAATAACCTGGAGGGCGACTGGCAGACGCTGGTCGCCAGAGACACCCAGGCCTGGCTGAACATTGATGGCATCGGCCCGGGCCGCGCAGCGCAACTGAGCGCTTTTTTTCGCGACCCGCACGTACAGGCCTTGGCTGAAACATTACGCATGGCGGGGATAGACGGGTTTTGAACCCCGCTGCCCCCGCCATCAGATTGCGACTTTGGAGCCCCACATGAAATTTCTAGCCCCTTTTGCCTTGCTGACCGTCGCAAGCTTCATGACCACACCGTTGCTGGCCGCTGAACAAGCCGCCCCCCTCACCGGCTGCGCCGCCAAACGCCAAGCCATCAGCATCCAGATCGAACAAGCCAAGGCCCACGGCAACAGCGCGCAACAAGCCGGCCTGGAAAAAGCCCTGAGTGAAGTCACCGCCAACTGCACCGACGCGTCCCTGAAGAAGGAGCGTGAAAACAAGGTGCTCGACGCCAAGCACGAAGTCAGCCGCCGTCAGGCCGACCTCGACAAGGCCATGAAAAAAGGCGACGCGGACAAGATCAACAAGCGTAAGGATAAGCTCGCCGAGTCCCGCAAGGAACTGCAGGACGCGGTGGAAGAGCTCGACCAGTAAAACCGGTCAGTGGTCCCGGAACTGTTTATGGCAGGCGCTGCAGGCATCTTCGACTTTCTGCACCGCCGGCCCCAGGTTACTGGCCTTGTAGGGCTGCACTTGGCTGGCAGTCACCAATTCGCCGGTGGCCGCTTCAAGGTTGCGGGCCAGTTGCTGGAATTGCGCCTGTTTCTGCCAGACATCGTCCTTGGCGCTGGTGTGATCTTCTTCGCGCAAGCTTGGGAAATGTTTCCAAGGCTCATGGGACAAGGCGTCCAGCTTGACCGCACCTTCAGCAAATTTGGCGCCGTCGAACGGGATGCGCCCACGCAACATGCCGCCCAGGTCTTCGCCGGTCTTGAGCATCTGTTTGAAGATTGCCTTGCGCTGGCCCAGCGGCGAATTCGGATCAACACCGCCACAGGCGGACAGGGCCAGGCAGGCCAGCAGTACAACAGTCAGTCGTTTAAAAGTCATGGTGGCTTCGAGGTCACGGGAAACGGCGGCCAGTATCCTCGTCCCGCCCATAAAGACCAATAGCCCTATTAATAATAAGGGTTGCCCGAAGGTGTTACCGCGCGGGCAATCGCTTCAGGAAGTGTTTGTATGAATGTCACCTTTAAACCCTGGAGCCGCCGCCTGGCGTGGGCTCTGCCGATGATCGCGCTGCTGGCCGGCTGCGACGCGGGCAAAGAAGCAGCCAAAGATGAAACTCCCAAGCCCCACGCCGTCGCCACCTATGTCAGTGCGCCGTGGGAGGCGTTGCCGGCGGTGTCTGACAACGACCTGCTGGCCGGTTTTGAATCCTGGCGCAGCGCCTGCCAGCGCCTCAAGGCAGACCCGATCTGGGGCGCGACCTGCGCAGCCGCCGCTACGGTGCCCGGCAATGCCGTGGCCGTGCGCGGGTTTCTCAAGGAGCGTCTGGATGTGTTCGGCCTGCGCTCGGCCGACAACACCCCGAACGGCTTGATCACCGGTTACTACGAACCGGTCTACCCCGGCAGCCTGACCAAGACCGCCAAGGCTAACGTACCGGTATATGGCGTGCCGGACGACTTGATCATCGTCAACCTGGAAAGCATCTACCCGGAGCTCAAGGGCAAGCGCCTGCGCGGTCGCCTTGAAGGCCGTGTGCTCAAACCGTACGACGATGCCAGCGCCATCAACGGCCAGGGCTCTACCGCCAAACCGATTGCCTGGCTGACTGACCCGATGGACCTGCAATTCCTGCAAATCCAGGGCTCAGGCCGGATCCAACTGGCCGGAGGGCGCCAACTGCGCGTCGGTTATGGCGACCAGAATGGCTACCCCTATCGCCCTATCGGCCGCTGGTTGGTGGAGCAAGGTCAGTTGAAGAAAGAAGATGTGACCATGGGCGCCATCAGCGCCTGGGCCAAGGCCAACCCGCAGCGCATCCCGGAACTGCTGGCGAGCAACCCCAGCTACGTCTTCTTCAGCGCCCGCCCCGACAGTAACGAGGGCCCGCGGGGTTCACTGAACGTGCCGTTGACCGCAGGCTACAGCGTTGCGGTGGATCGCAAGGTGATTCCGCTGGGCAGCCTGTTGTGGCTGTCGACTACCAAACCGGATGGCTCACCCATCACAAGGCCCGTCGCCGCCCAGGACACCGGCGGTGCGATCACGGGCGAAGTGCGCGCGGACCTGTTCTGGGGCACTGGTGAGGCAGCGGGAGAATTGGCGGGCAACATGAAACAGCAGGGGCAGATATGGATGTTGTGGCCCAAGGGCGCAGCATTGCCGCAGGTGCCGGATGCACCTGCCGGGACCTGAAAGCGGTCTGTCCAGCTTGGTTCAGTGGGGTCAGCAGGCTGCTAGTGGGCAGGCTTGTTGTGGTGAGCGGGCTTGCCCCGCGTTGGGCTGCGCAGCAGCCCTCATCAGCCTCACCACATTTCTTCAGGCACACCGAGGTGTATGGTTCTGGGGCGGCTTCGCCACCCAACGCGGGGCAAGCCCGCTCACCACAACAAGCACGCTCATAACACAAAAAGCACGCTCACCAGCAAAGCCCACACCCACAGGGGACCTGCTTCAACCGTCAGATTGAGACAAAGAAGAAACTCGCAATCAACGCCATCCCCACAAACCACACCAGCGAACGCAGCATCGCCCAGTCCGCCAGGTAGCAGATGATGTACAGCAGGCGGCTGGTGATAAACAGCACGGCCAGCACATTGATGGTCACCAATTCGGCCGTACCGGCCAGGTGCGCGATAATCACGGCCGCCGCAAACGCCGGCGTGACTTCAAAGCTGTTGAGTTGCGCACTGTGGGCCCGCTTGGCAAACCCTTCGAGGGTGTCCAGGAAAGCGCGGGGGTCGTGGTTCTGCCGTGGTCCGAACTTGCCACCACTGAACTTGGCCACGCCTGTGCACAGATAAGGCAGGAAAATTGCGATCAACACACACCAGAAGGCCACCGTCATCACTGATTCCTTTTTTAATTTTGTTTTAAGTTTTAAACAGAAATTAGAGTTTTAGCACTAAACCTGTAAAACCGCACCCACCGCTATGAACCGCTGCGCTCGGAAAGGTTCTATCGGTGATTTGCCCACACGCCTGCAACATCGCACCACTGTTGCGGTCCATCCCCCATCGACGCTCTCTCCCCAACTTCCAAGGACCCCGGATGCTCGAACTTGTCGCCGCCTTTATTTGCCTTACCACCCTGCTCACCTACGTGAACTTTCGCTTTATCGGCCTGCCACCCACCATCGGCGTGATGGTCACGGCGCTGGTGTTTTCACTGATCCTGCAAGGCTTGAGTTTTCTCGGCTACCCCGGTCTTGAGGAACGCATCCAGCAACTGATCGGCCAGATCGACTTCGGTGATTTGCTGATGAACTGGATGCTCTCGTTCCTGCTGTTCGCCGGCGCCTTGCACGTCAACCTGAACGACCTGCGCAGCTACCGCTGGCCCATCGGCCTGCTGGCGACCTTTGGCGTGTTAATCGCCACCGTGGTGATCGGCAGCCTGGCGTATTACATCTTTGCCTTGTTTGGCTGGCATGTAAGCTTCCTCTACTGCCTGCTGTTCGGCGCGCTGATCTCGCCCACCGATCCGATTGCGGTACTGGGTGTACTGCGTACCGCCAACGCCTCCAAACCCCTGAAAACCACCATCGTCGGCGAGTCGCTGTTCAATGACGGCACGGCAGTGGTGGTGTTTACCGTATTGTTGGGCATCGCACAGCTGGGCGAGACGCCAACCGTGGGCGCTACCGCCATGCTGTTTGCCCATGAGGCCATCGGCGGCGTGGTGTTCGGTGGCCTGATCGGCTACCTCGTTTACCTGATGATCAAAAGCATCGAGCAACACCAGATCGAAGTGATGCTGACCCTGGCCCTGGTGATCGGAGGCTCGGCAATGGCCACCGAACTGCACGTCTCGGCACCGATCGCGATGGTGGTCGCCGGCCTGATCATCGGCAACCTGGGGCGCAAGCTGGCCATGAACGACATGACCCGGCGCTATCTGGACGGCTTCTGGGAGCTGCTCGATGACATGCTCAACGCCCTGCTGTTTGCACTGATCGGCATGGAGCTGTTGCTGTTGCCGTTCAACTGGCTGCACGTGTTCGCCGCCAGCCTGCTGGCCGTCGCGATCCTGCTGTCGCGCCTGCTGACAGTCGCCCCAGCCATTCTGTTGCTGCGCCGCTGGCGCACGGTGCCACGCGGGACCATCCGCATCCTGACCTGGGGTGGCTTGCGTGGCGGGGTTTCAGTGGCACTGGCCCTGGCCTTGCCACTGGGCCCGGAGCGCGATTTGCTGCTGAGCATCACCTACATCGTGGTGCTGTCGTCGATCCTGCTACAGGGGTTGAGCATCGGCAAGCTGGTCAAGCGCGTGACCCAGGACGAGCCCCAGGCCACGCCTGACACTCACTGATCCTTGTTGATCCGCTGCGGATGCCTGGGGTCCGCAGCTTTTTTGCTCGGCAGGCTGCTTTCACTGCGAATCTGTGCGTGACTGATCAGTGCAAAGATAAAGCTGCCGCCAATGATATTGCCCGCCAGGGTCGGCCCGGCGAACACCAACCAGAAGTCCTTCCACGGCAACTCGCCGGCAAACACCAGGTACGACACTTCCGCCGAGCCGACGACGATATGGGTGAAGTCGCCCAATGCCATGAGGTAGGTGATCAGAATGATGATCCACATCTTGGCACTTTCCATGGACGGGATCATCCACACCATGGTGGCGATCATCCAGCCGGAAACGATGCCCTTGGCGAACATCTGGCCGGGGTCGTTCTCCATGATCTTGCGCCCGATCTCAAGGAACGCCATGTCGGTCCTGGTATCGAAGATCGGCAAGTGCAGCATCACGTACGCCACCAGCAAGGTGCCACACAGGTTACCCACCAGCACCACCGACCATAACCGCAGCAGGCGACCGACATTGCCCAGGGTGGGCTTGCTCATCACCGGCAGCACGGCGGTCAGGGTGTTTTCGGTGAACAACTGCTGGCGCGCGAGAATCACCGCGAGGAAGCCCGCGCAGTAACCGAAGCTGGCGATCACCTTGAACGCTTCGCCCTCCGGCAGACGGGAGTTGAGCAACCCCATGGCCATCAGCGACAGCCCCATGGTCAAGCCGGCCGCCAGCGCCGACCACCACAGGGCGGCAACGCTGCGCTCAAGCTCCTGGTCGCCCTGGGTGCGGATTATTTCATGCAGTACCGCCGCGCGGGGCGGCTGGTTCTTGTCCACGTCCTGCTGCTCTTCCTGCGACAGGTTGGGGGTCTTGCCGTCTGTTTGAGTGGCCATGATGTACCAGAGTCCGAGGGGTGCCTGTAGCTACGACACGCCACGGCGATGGCTGTTCAGTGGCCTGACGACTAAACCGGTATGCGCCAGGCCTTGGCGGCTTCCACAGTGGTAGATCTGAACGGGGTGCTCCAGGGTTTATTGCGCGCCTTGTAGTATTTGACGATGCCTTCGAGCACGTTGTTGAACGCTGGTGGTGTCCTGGCATCCGCCAAGTCACGGGCCGCACGCCGCAGCAGCTCGATATTGGCCTGCGGCTGGCCAGGCCGATAGAGCGACGGGTAGATGACTTCCCGCGTGAAGTTTTCGGCCTTTACCGCAAGATCACGCCTGCTCATCTGCGCAACCGCGCTCGTCATGACTTTCGACATCGCCGCTGTGTCGCCAGGTGACTGCTTGCTCATCACTTGCAGAAGCTGCTGAAAATTAGGCCTGCCGACTGCATTGAGACGCCGCCCCAACCACTCGACATACTCGGGACGACGCGCCAGCGCATCCAGATTACGCAACGCCGCCGCCAACCTGGGAGTCACCGTCAGCTTGTCACTGGCCTGATTGGCTTCGGTAATGGCGGCCTCCAGCGCCTGCATCGCTTGCTGTGCGCTCTTGCGAAACATCAGCACATCCTTGGCGGCGGGATCCTTCTCCAGATCACTCTCAACGCTCGCCAGCATTTTGTCGTCCATGGCCAACACAGCGACGTCCAATGAGCGGAATTGGTAGCGTTCACGCAACGCGGCACGCGTGTCCAGATGTGCGCTCACCGCCGCACGCGCCGACGCCTGCAGATGCTTTTTCTGATCGTCGGTCATGGTGAAGTTAACCGTGCCATTGAGTAGGTTACGAAAGTCACCCTTTTCTGATTTCAGCGGTAACACGACAGTCTGATCCGCTTGCGCCTTGAGCTTGTCTTCCTGGTACCCCTCGGCAGCCGCATGCGGGACACCCATGATCGTATCGACCAGGCCGCTCCCCACGCTACCTGCCTTGGCAGGCTCCAGGTTTTCAGTTTCAAACCTGACGACCAGTGACTCGGTCTTGCACAGGGGGCTTTCTGGAAAAGGCGGATCAATCACCGCAGAAGACGGCGTATTGACCAGCAGTCCACCATCCAGAAATGCCTTTTGCTCAGCGTGCTCCTGAAATGCATGGCCTTTCTCTTTCGGGCTTTTGAACAACCCCGGCATTGAGCCAGATATAAGAGCCGCCCGGGCAATGCCCATGTCCGGTGTGGTGCTCGCATTCAACACCACCAACTGCGGTCGGACATCGAACAGACCGGTTCCCGTGATGTTGAGCTGCTTGACCGCAGGAATGTGACGACTCAACACCTCAATATCGCGAAAAGTCGGCCCTTTCCCTGCACTGAGCCGGTCCGCAATCTTCATGACGTCGGCAGGCCGGTCTTCCCGCCGGGTCCCGGCGATCTTTGCCAGCAGCGACTTGCGCGCCTCATTGCCGATCAGGTCTTCCAGGGGCTGCGCTTCGGTTTGCAGGCGCGGTATCAGGGTGAACAATAATTGCGCGATGTTTCCGGCCGCTCCTGGCAAGCGCCCTGCCAATTTTCCAATTTCAGTACTGGCATTCTGCAGCTTTGCAATCAAAGGATTCTTGCTGTTCAGCAACTCAGGCAGGTTGAGGCCGTTCGACAGGCGTGCAAAAGTTTTGGCATCCATGCCACTGGCCAGCAACACAGCAGAAATTGCGCCCGCGGATGAGCCGGAGATCACTTTGACGCCCACCAACGCCTTGTGGTCTTCGAGCGCCTGGACCATGCCTGGGAACGCAATGCCCTTGGCCCCGCCCCCACTCAATACCAGATGTGTGAGCGGCGGCGGTGACAAAACCACCTCCACCCGGCCATCGCTGGAGCGCTCAAGGCTCACCTTGCGTTCGCCTACGCCTTTGACCAGCAATGTCTTTACATTTTTTTCAGCATTGTCAGGCGGCTGAGGTTGAGTACTGGCATGTGGGCTGGACACTTTCATATTCATACGCGCCACTCTCTACAGGATGTCATCCTGAGTGACGCGAGAGCCTGGGACAGGTCCATCCGGAATGATTTGGTAAAGCAAATCGACCCGGCCCTCGATTACTGTGGAGGAGTGTCGTCCTCGAACTGGTCCTTCACGTACCTGATCTGAGTGCGGCCATGAGGCGCTGGCAGGCCATCTTCACCAAGGTTGACGAAGACCATTTTTTCCACGGTGAGAATGCTGCTGCGGGTGATCTTGTTGCGCACTTCACAGGTCAGGGTGATGGAGGTACGACCGAACGCAGTGGCGGTGATGCCCAGCTCGATGATGTCGCCCTGGCGTGAGGCGCTGACGAAGTTGATTTCGGAGATGTACTTGGTCACGACGCGTTGGTTGCCCAGTTGGACAATGGCGTAGATGGCCGCCTCTTCATCGATCCAGCGAAGCAGGCTGCCACCGAACAGGGTGCCGTTGGGGTTGAGGTCTTCGGGTTTTACCCATTTGCGGGTGTGGAAGTTCATGTTCACTCCAAAGCGTGTTGCCGAATGATGGGCAACATCATGGCAGAGGCCCGCCCCAAGCTCTACGCGCCATTGCCTATCAGCCCCATGAGCGATCTTCATATGGCCGACAGAAAGGCTTGGGAAGTCTGGCGCACACGGCTATAATCGCCCCCGCTTCAAAACGGTCATCTTCGGTTGATACCGTTCTCCCGCCACCTGTCCGAGGGGCGCTGCAGCAGGTTCAACCTGTCAGGCTCGGATGGGGCGTTGTCCGGACAGGTACCACCTGGCCTGATACTAAACGCACAACGGCGCCCATTCGCACACTACGAATGGAGGCTCTTCATGAGCGCTGTCAACACGCCTGCAGATTTCAACGACTACAAAGTCGCCGACATGTCCCTCGCTGCCTGGGGCCGTCGCGAAACCTTTATCGCCGAATCCGAAATGCCAGCCCTGATGGGTCTGCGTCGCAAGTACGCCGCCGAGCAGCCGCTCAAAGGCGCGAAGATCCTCGGCTGCATCCACATGACTATCCAGACTGCCGTGCTGATCGAAACCCTGGTTGCCCTGGGTGCCGAAGTGCGCTGGTCGTCCTGCAACATCTTCTCGACTCAAGACCAGGCCGCTGCCGCAATCGCTGCCGCCGGTATCCCGGTATTCGCCTGGAAAGGCGAGACCGAAGAAGAGTACGAGTGGTGCCTGGAGCAAACCATCCTCAAAGATGGCGCGCCTTGGGATGCCAACATGATCCTCGACGACGGCGGCGACCTGACCGAGCTGCTGCACAAGAAGTACCCGCAGATCCTCGATCGCGTCCACGGCGTGACCGAAGAAACCACCACTGGCGTGCACCGCCTGCTGGACATGCTGGCCAAGGGCGAGCTGAAAATCCCGGCCATCAACGTCAACGACTCGGTGACCAAGAGCAAGAACGACAACAAGTACGGCTGCCGTCATAGCCTGAACGATGCCATCAAGCGCGGCACCGACCACCTGCTGTCGGGCAAGCAAGCCCTAGTGATCGGCTACGGCGACGTGGGCAAGGGTTCGTCCCAGTCCCTGCGTCAGGAAGGCATGATCGTCAAGGTTTCCGAAGTCGACCCGATCTGCGCCATGCAAGCCTGCATGGACGGTTTTGAAGTGGTTTCGCCGTTCATCGACGGCGTCAACGACGGCACCGCCGCCAGCATCGACAAGGCCCTGCTGGGCAAGATCGACCTGATCGTCACCACCACCGGTAACGTGAATGTCTGCGACGCCAACATGCTCGCCGCGCTGAAAAAACGTGCCGTAGTCTGCAACATCGGTCACTTCGACAATGAAATCGACACCGCTTTCATGCGCAAGAACTGGGCATGGGAAGAAGTGAAGCCTCAGGTGCACAAGGTTCACCGCACCGGCGCGGGTGATTTCGACCCACAGAACGACGACTACCTGATCCTGCTGGCTGAAGGCCGCCTGGTTAACCTGGGCAACGCTACCGGCCACCCAAGCCGTATCATGGATGGCTCGTTCGCCAACCAGGTTCTGGCCCAGATCTTCCTGTTCGGCCAGAAGTACGCCGACCTGTCGCCGGCCCAGAAAGCCGAGCGCCTGACCGTGGAAGTACTGCCGAAGAAACTCGACGAAGAAGTGGCCCTGGAAATGGTCCGCGGCTTCGGCGGCGTGGTGACTCAACTGACCAAGACCCAGGCCGACTACATCGGCGTGACCGTCGAAGGTCCGTTCAAGCCGCACGCTTACCGTTACTGATAAGCCTACCACCCGCCCTCCTTGTGAGGGCGGGCTTTCAATGTGGGAGGGGGCTTGCCCCCGATAGCGGAATGTCAGTTAACAAATATGTCGACTGATACCTCGTCATCGGGGGCAAGCCCCCTCCCACATTGACGGTGTACATCTCCCGGTTGTATGAGTTTCAAAGGGTATTACCATGTCCCAAGACCGTCGCTACAGCTTCGAGTTTTTCCCGACCAAGACCGATGCTGGGCATGAAAAACTGATGGCGACTGCCACACAGTTGGCCAGCTACAACCCCGACTTCTTCTCCTGCACCTACGGTGCCGGCGGCTCGACCCGTGATCGCACGATCAACACCGTGTTGCAGCTGGAAAGCCAAGTCAAAGTTCCCGCCGCTCCGCATTTGTCGTGCGTGGGCGACAGCAAGGCCGACCTGCGCGGCCTGCTGACTCAATACAAGGCTGCCGGCATCAAGCGCATCGTCGCACTGCGTGGCGACCTGCCGTCCGGCATGGGCATGGCCAGCGGCGAACTGCGCTACGCCAACGACCTGGTGAGCTTCATCCGTGAAGAAACCGGCGACCACTTCCATATCGAAGTTGCGGCTTACCCGGAGATGCATCCACAAGCGCGCAATTTCGAAGACGATCTGCAGAACTTCGTGCGCAAGGCCAACGCCGGCGCCGACAGCGCAATCACCCAGTATTTCTTCAACGCCGACAGCTACTTCTACTTCGTCGAGCGTGTACGAGCCATGGGCGTGAACATCCCCATCGTGCCGGGCATCATGCCGATCACCAACTACAGCAAGCTGGCGCGCTTCTCCGACGCCTGCGGCGCCGAGATCCCACGCTGGGTGCGCAAACAACTGGAAGCCTATGGCGACGACGTCAAGAGCATCCAGGCGTTCGGCGAACAGGTCATCAGCACAATGTGTGAAGAATTGTTGCAAGGTGGCGCGCCAGGGTTGCACTTCTATACCCTGAACCAGGCTGAACCAAGCCTTGCAATCTGGAACAACCTCAAGCTGCCACGCTGAAGGTTGCCCGGCGGTGCCAAGGCCCTCGTCTACGAGGGCCTTTGTCGTTTTACATGCCCACGGAACCCAGCAGTCCATGAATACAGTGCCCACGCCGTCCCGCCCACAACTGGTCTACCTGGTCTTCGGCGCCGAGACCTACCACCAGGAAGCGGTGTTCAGCATCGCCAGTGCGCTGGCTTTCCTGCAGGCAACCCCGGAAGCCGCCGTGGATATCCAGGTATTCAGCGACAACCCCGAGCCCTATCGCCTCTTGCCGGTACGTGTACGCCCGCTGGACGAAGCTACCCGCAAACGCTGGAGCGAACCCCACGGCTATCACTTCCGTACCAAGCATGTGGTATTGCGCCAAGTGCTGGAAGAATCGCCGGTGGCCATGCTGATCGACACCGATACCTTCTTCCATCATTCACCGATGGACCTGTTCGAGCGCGTGCAACCCGGCACCCTGCTGTGCAATGCCTTCTACAGCAAGTACGGCGACAACCACGAGAGCATTCTCTACACCGCCTTGCGCCAGCGCCTGCTGGACATGGGCGTGGCCGACGATGAAATGATGACGCTCAACTCCGGGGTCATGGGCCTGACGCAACAGGATGCGCACATCCTCGACCGCTCCATCGCCTTGATGGACGAATTGTTCCCCTATGCCCAAGGCGCGTACACCCTCGAAGAATTCTGCCTGTCGATCGCCGCCTATCGCACCGTCAACGTGCGCGAATGCCCGGACCTGATCCACCACTACTGGAGTCGCAAGCAGCTGTTTCGCGCCAAGGTCAAGGCCTGGATCGCCAAGCATGCGGCCGCGCCCACCAGCGCACTGGCGTTGGCCGACACTCGCAAGGTGTCCGCGCACCTGCCACGCCCTCCCCGCCTGCAGCGTCTTCTGTACAAGCTGATCACGCTGGTGCTGCCCAAGCACCAGCAGCAATTCATCCGTGAAATTCTCTACGGCTGCTACGAGCATGAGAACGAGTTCGACCAGGCGTGTGGCCCGGTTTGGTGGGACAAGGCCCGGCAGAACCTGGAAGAACGCCAGAAGCGCCCGATCGACACTCATCAGTTGGAGCACTGGTTTGCCAACCCCGTGGTACGCCTGATCCTCGGCGAGCGACGGGCAGCGATCTACGAACACTTGATGACCTCTCCGGGCAAATAGCCCGGCCCGCGGATGCGCGTGCCAGAGCTTCTCTTTAGTGCGGGAGCGTCGTAACCTCAGGGCATGCCCGTCATTCTGAAGTTGTTGACTGCCGCCCTCTTCACTTGCCTGAGCCTCGCCGCTTATGGCGAGAAGCTGCGCATTGTCACCGAGCCCTGGGCGCCCTACGTGTATGAGGACCAGGGCAGCATGCGGGGGCTGGACTATGAAACCACGGTGATCGTGTTCCAGCGCCTGGGCGTGGAGGTGGAATGGCAGTTCCTGCCCTGGAAGCGCTGCCTGGCCATGCTCGACCAAGGCCATGCCGATGGCGCACTGGATATCTTTCACAGCCATGAACGCGACGCCTTGCTGCTGTACCCCAGCGAGCCACTGTCGGAAGTGGAGTTCACGCTGTTCTACGCCAATGAGCGCCCCCACCCCGTGCAAAGCCTCGAAGACCTGCGTGGCCTGACCGTCGGCACATCGCCGGG
Source organism: Pseudomonas sp. FBCC-B1565 (assembly GCF_059133265.1). Taxonomy (NCBI): domain Bacteria; kingdom Pseudomonadati; phylum Pseudomonadota; class Gammaproteobacteria; order Pseudomonadales; family Pseudomonadaceae; genus Pseudomonas; species Pseudomonas sp. FBCC-B1565. The sequence continues at coordinate 473,873 of NZ_CP101438.1, read as the reverse complement.
CTATCTTTACGGCGCAGCGTTCAGCGACTCCCCCCTGTTCAGTCGTGAACCGGCACCGAGCCATGAGGCCAACTTCGGCAAATTGATGCTGGGACGCATCGACCTGGTGATCACCGACCGTCGCGTAGGCCAGCATGTGATCAAGGCGCTGGGCCTGGAAGGCAAGGTCAGCCAGGCGCCGGCCGTGGTCAGCCGCCAACAGCAATTTCTCGCGGTACGCCGTAGCGCAGGCATGGACCTGCTGGTACAGCGCTTTGCCGCCGAGCTCAAACGCTTCAAGCAAGAGCCGGCCTATAGCGCCTTGAGTGCCAAATATGGTGGAATCCAAGCCATTACGGCCTCCGGACGCACCGTTGAGCAGCAGGAAAGCAGCGCACAGTGATTGCTCTGTTATACTCCGGCCTTTCCGCCAGGCTCACGCCCGGCCGCTGAGGTCTTGAAAAAGGCACCCAACCCCGCTACAGCGCAGCTTTCAGCCCGCGCGAGCCGGTGGAGTGCCCGCCAGACGCAGCAGGACCGGACGGGGTTGCGCTCCCCTAAGCGCCATTCACGCCCGGCAAGATTATCCCTTTGGGCCAAGCCCTAACTAAAACAGGATTACTCATGTCCTTTGCTTCCCTCGGTCTCTCCGAGGCTTTAGTCCGCGCCATCGAGGCAGCGGGCTATACCGAGCCTACTCCGGTGCAACAGCGGGCCATTCCCGCCGTGTTGCAAGGTCGCGACCTGATGGTTGCGGCTCAGACAGGTACTGGTAAAACCGGCGGTTTCGCCCTCCCGATTCTGGAGCGGTTGTTCCCCAACGGTCACCCGGACAAATCCCAGCGTCACGGCCCGCGCCAACCGCGCGTACTGGTCCTGACCCCAACCCGCGAACTCGCCGCCCAGGTGCATGACAGCTTCAAGCTGTATGCCCGCGACCTGAAGTTCGTCAGCGCCTGCATCTTCGGCGGCGTCGGCATGAACCCACAGGTTCAGGCCATGTCCCGCGGCGTAGACGTGCTGGTGGCCTGCCCCGGTCGTTTGCTCGACCTGTGCGGCCAAGGCAGCGTCGACTTGTCCCATGTGGAAATCCTCGTGCTGGACGAAGCCGACCGCATGCTCGACATGGGCTTCGTCCATGACGTGAAAAAGGTCCTCGCCCGCCTGCCGGCCAAACGTCAGAACCTGTTGTTCTCGGCCACGTTCTCCCAGGACATCACCGCCCTGGCCGGCAAGCTGCTGCACAACCCGGAGCGCATCGAAGTCACGCCGCCGAACACCACGGTCGAGCGGATCGAGCAACGCGTCTTCCGCCTGGCCGCCAGCCACAAGCGTGCGCTGCTGGCTCACCTGATCACCGCAGGCGCCTGGGAACAGGTGCTGGTGTTCACCCGCACCAAGCACGGCGCCAACCGCCTGGCCGAGTACCTGGACAAGCACGGCCTCACCGCCGTCGCCATCCACGGCAACAAGAGCCAGAACGCGCGCACCAAGGCCCTGGCCGACTTCAAGGCCGGCTCGGTGCGCATCCTGGTGGCCACCGATATCGCCGCCCGCGGCCTGGATATCGACCAACTGCCGCACGTGGTCAACTTCGAGCTGCCGAACGTTGATGAAGACTACGTACACCGTATCGGCCGTACCGGCCGTGCCGGTCGTTCGGGCGAGGCCATCTCCCTGGTCGCGCCGGACGAAGAAAAACTGCTGAAAAGCATCGAGCGCATGACCAAGCAGAAAATCGCCGATGGCGACCTGATGGGCTTCGATGCCAGCGCCGTGGAGGCCGAGAAGCCAGAAGCGCGCGAGCGTCCGGACGTACGCAACCCACGCAACCCACGCGGTCCGAAGGGCGATGGCCCGAACGGCGGCGGGGGTGGCGGTGGGCGTCGCGACAAGGGCAAAGACAAGGGCAAGGAAAAATCCGCCACCAGCGGCCGTGGCGAACGCCCAGCCCGTGAGCAGAAGCCCCGTGAAGGCACCCCGGCCCGCGAACAGCGCCAGCCGAGCCAGCCGCCACGCGCCGCTGCCGACCGTGCTCCGGACGAGTTCCTGGATGACGATGTGGATAACTTCGGCAACCGCGTTGACTACGTACCCCAGGCCAAGCCGGCCCAAGGCCGTGGCCGTCGCCCAGGTGCTCCGGCACAGGGTGCGGGTGCGGGCGCTCCACGTGGCGGCCAGCCACAGGGCGGCCGTCAGAATGGCCCTCGCAACAGCAGCGGCGGCACCACCGGTACGCCGCCTGCCAAGCGCAACGGCCCGCGCAATGGCGCACCCCGTGACGGTCAGGCCCGCCGTGAAGACTCGCGCAGCAACAACCGCCGCCCGGCCCGTGACGACCAGCCACGCTTGTCCGAACCAGCCGTGCAGAACCCGCGCGGTGGCCCGGCGCCGAAGATCATCCACAAGGAGTCGAAGGCAGATCGCTTCCCGACACCCGAGCAGTTGGATCAACTGCCAGGCCGTCCTCGTGGTGAAAAGCCAGCGCTGCTGACGCGCAATCGCTGAGTTTTATAGCTGTCTAGTCCTGAAATAGGTTTACACCTGTTTCACCCCAACGCCCGATGCACTGCATCGGGCGTTTTGTATTTTAAGGACAAGTGCGGGCGCTCCTGGTTGTAGATCAAGATCGCCTCCCGCACCATTTGCTCCGCTTGAACCAAGTCTGTCGGCCGGTGAAGCAAGAGTTCCGCCTTCAAGATTCCGTTGACCCGTTCTGCCAAGGCGTTTTGGTAGCAATCGTAGCCATCAGTCATCGAGCATGTGATGCCATGCTTGGCATGGATTTTTTGATAGAGCACTGAGCAGTACTGCACGCCGCGATCCGAGTGATGAACCAGTTTCTGGCCCGTTCGACGTGCCTTCAACGCCATGCGTAAGGCTTGGGCTACCGAATCGGCATGTAGACTGCCATGCACGTGATAACCAACTATTTTCCTCGAGAAGGCATCCGTCACCAAACTTAGGTAGGCCGGTTCATCGCGCCCTGTAGATAGGTAGGTGATATCCGCCACCCAGACCTGTTCCGGGCCAGTAGCTACGACTTGTTGCGGGCCAGGCTTTAGCAAATTGGGATGGCAGCGAAAGCGATGATGGCTATCGGTCGTCTTGTGATAGGCCCGTCTCCTGCGCACCAACTGCCGGTGCTCTCGTAAAACCCCAAACAAACGATCTCGTCCGACATGCAATTCTGGCTTGTCATGCTTCGCTTGCATCATCGAGTGCAATTTGCGGGTGCCAATGCACGGTTGGCGCACACGAACTTCCTGCACAAACTGGAGAAGTTTCTGATCTTGATCGGCTCGGGCACGATGGACCCGGTCACGCTTGTAATAGGCTTGGCGACTGATCCTCATAAACTGGCAAGCCCTGCTGACACTCAGGGTCTGGGTTTGCGCAACGACTTGCCGGACCGCTTTTTTACAACGGATACACCGTAATCGTTCTTCAGAACATCGACCACGTCTTCAAAGAATTTGGCCTTCTGGTTGGCCAGTGCCAGTTGTTCCTCGAGCTCTTTGATTCTTTGCTCGGGAGTCAACGGCAAGGTAGGTTTGTCCATCGGTCGGCTCCTCTGGGTCCGAATGGAGGCGCCTTGGCTCCAGTCCTGCCGACCATGCTTGCGTAACCACACCAACACCGTCGAACGACCCTGAATCCCATAACGCCGTTGAGCTTCTTTATAACTCAACTCGCCTTTTTCGACTTGGTCGACAACCGACAATTTAAAAGTCAGCGTGTAATCTCGTTGACTGCGTTTTGCGCCCGTATTCATTGCACCTTCCCGATAAGACGTCAGAAGGTGTAAACCTTATTTAGGACGAGACAAGCCCCATGAAAAAGCCCCGCATCTTTCGATGCGGGGCTTTTTTTGTACAGGCAGAAATTACTTCTGCTTGACACCTTCCAGCGAGATGTCCAGGTCCACAGTCTGCGAGGACGGGCCTGGGCCCTTGATGCCGAAGTCGTTCAGGTTGACGGTGGTGGTGGCGTTGAAGCCAGCACGCTCGCCGCCCCATGGATCCTTGCCTTCACCGTTGAAGGTGGCCTTGAAGGTCACCGGTTTGGTCACGCCGTGGAAGGTCAGGTCGCCAGTCACATCAGCAGTTTTCGCGCCAGTTGGCTTGACTGCGGTGGACACGAACTTGGCGTCGGCAAACTTGGCAACGTCCAGGAAGTCTTTGCTGGCGATGTGCTTGTCACGTTCTGCGTGGTTGGACCACAGGCTGGCGGTTTTCACGTCGACCGCGATTTTGCTGGCCTCTGGCTTGGCGGCATCCCAGCTGAAGGTACCGTCCCAATCCTTGAAGGTACCGTGAATGTAGCTGTAGCCCAGGTGGCTGATTTTCCAGTCGATGAAGGCGTGCTGGCCTTCTTTGTCGATCTTGTAGTCAGCAGCCATCACCTGGCCTGCGGACAGCAGGGCAGTACCGATTGCCAGAGCAGCGAGGGTCTTTTTCAACATGCTTTCTATTCCTTGTGAGTCGAGGTTGAACATCAGGCTTTGCGCCCCAGCATTCGCGTGAGGGTCGCATCACGATCGATAAAGTGGTGTTTCAACGCAGCCACGCCGTGCAAGCCGGCGAAGACCACCAGCACCCAGGCCAGGTACAGGTGCACCAGGCCCGCGTTATCTGCCTGGTCCGGTAGCCCGGAAACCACGGCAGGAATCTCAAACAGACCAAACACCGGGATACCGACACCGTCTGCGGTGGAAATCAGGTAACCGGCGATCATCACGGCAAACAGCCCGAGATAAAGGAACGCGTGGCCAAAGGCCGCGCCGATACGGGTCATGCGGCTGTAACTGGCCAACGGTGGCGGCGGCGGGCTCACCATGCGCCAGACAATACGTACCAGCATGATGGCGAACAGCGTGATGCCAATGCTCTTGTGCAGGTCTGGCGCGTCTTTGCGCCAGGCGCTGTAGTAGTCGAGACCGACCATCCACAACCCCAGGGCGAACAAGCCAAACACCACCAGGGCCACGCCCCAGTGCAAAACCATGCTGACCCAACCATAGCGGGCCGGTGAATTGCGTAGCTGCATGTACTTAATCCCGTAAGAGCTGTGCCCAAGACTAGCGATTTACCTATCGAATTAAAGCGGAAAATTTCGCTTTGAAATATCGAGAAATACGATCAAGAGATTATGCACAGTACGTTAACAATGGATTAAGGACTATTCCTAAGAAACGTGACAGACCGTCCCGCGTTTACTACGAATTCAGCCGTTATGGGTTGTGACACAGCCGCCCATTGCATAGGCTTGCGCGATTGTTTCACCTGCGCCGGCCGCAGGACCGCTTCGAGGAGATCACCGATGGGCTTGAACAACCAGTGGATGCAACGCGACCTTGCCGTGCTGTGGCATCCCTGCACCCAGATGAAAGACCACCAGCAACTGCCGCTGATCCCGATCAAGCGCGGTGAAGGCGTCTGGCTGGAAGACTTCGAAGGCAAGCGCTACCTCGACGCCGTCAGCTCCTGGTGGGTGAACGTGTTTGGCCACGCCAACCCGCGCATCAACCAGCGTATCAAGGACCAGGTCGACCAACTCGAACACGTGATCCTCGCCGGTTTCAGCCACCAGCCGGTGATTGAACTGTCCGAGCGCCTGGTGGCGATGACGCCCGAGGGCCTGACCCGTTGCTTCTATGCCGATAACGGCTCGTCGTGCATCGAAGTTGCACTGAAAATGAGCTTCCACTATTGGCTCAACCGCGGCCTGCCGAACAAGAAGCGCTTCGTCACCCTCACCAACAGCTACCACGGCGAAACCATTGCCGCGATGTCGGTGGGCGACGTCCCGCTGTTTACCGAGACCTACAAGGCGCTGTTGCTCGACACCATTAAAGTGCCAAGCCCGGACTGCTACCTGCGCCCCGAGGGCATGAGCTGGGAAGACCACTCGCGCACGATGGCCCAAGTCATGGAACAGACCCTGGCCGAGCACCACGATACCGTCGCTGCTGTGATTATCGAACCGCTGATCCAGGGCGCCGGCGGCATGCGCATGTACCACTCGGTTTACCTCAAGCTATTGCGCGAAGCCTGTGACCGTTACGGCGTGCACCTGATCCACGACGAAATCGCCGTGGGCTTCGGCCGTACCGGGACGATGTTCGCCTGCGAGCAGGCCGGCATCCGCCCGGACTTCCTGTGCCTGTCCAAGGCGCTCACCGGCGGTTACCTGCCGTTGGCCGCCGTGGTCACCACCGAAGATGTCTACAGCGCCTTCTACGACGACTACCCCACCTTGCGCGCCTTCCTGCATTCCCACAGCTACACCGGCAACCCGCTGGCGTGTGCGGCGGCACTGGCGACGCTGGATATCTTTGAAGAAGACAACGTCATCGAGAACAACAAGGCCCTGGCCCAGCGCATGGCCACTGCCACTGCACACCTGGTGGACCATCCACATGTCTCGGAAGTGCGCCAGACCGGCATGGTGCTGGCCATCGAGATGGTCCAGGACAAAGCCACCAAGACCGCCTACCCGTGGCAGGAGCGCCGTGGCTTGAAAGTGTTCGAGCATGCCCTGGAACGTGGCGCGCTGTTGCGACCGCTGGGCAGTGTGGTGTATTTCCTGCCGCCCTATGTGATTACCCCGGAGCAGATCGACTTCCTCGCCGAAGTCGCCAGCGAAGGCATCGATATCGCCACCAACAGCAAGGTCAGCGTGGCGGTGCCAAAAGATTTCCACCCAGGCTTCCGTGATCCGGGCTGATTGCCCGCACTCCTTTTCCAGAGAACAGAAATGAGACTGTCCCGCTTTTTCACCGACACCCCGCTGAGCATCGGCGATCACGAACTGCCCGAAGCCCAGGCGCACTACATCAGCCGCGTGCTGCGCATGGGCGAAGGCGATGCCGTGCAATTGTTCGACGGTTCCGGCCAGGAGTTCCTGGGCACACTGCTGGAGGTCGGCAAGAAGCGCGTCACCGTGCAACTGACGGAAAACTTCGCAGGCCAGGCCGAATCCCCGCTGCACATCCATCTCGGCCAGGGCCTGTCCCGGGGCGAGCGTATGGACTGGGCGATCCAGAAAGCCACCGAACTGGGCGTCAACGCCATCACACCGATTTTCAGCGAGCGCTGCGAAGTGCGCCTCAAGGACGAACGCGCCGACAAACGCCTGCTGCACTGGCGCCAGGTGGCGATCAGCGCCTGTGAACAATGCGGGCGTTCGACGGTGCCGGTGATCCACCCACCGCTGTTGCTGGCGGACTGGTTGAAGCAGACCGAGGCGGATTTGAAGCTGGTGCTGCACCCGGTGGCCGAGCCGATGGTCAGCCATGCCAAGCCTGCCAGCCTGGCGTTTCTGATCGGCCCCGAGGGCGGGCTGACCGACCACGAAGTCGAAACCGCCCAGGGTGCCGGCTACCACGCCGCCCGCCTCGGCCCGCGGGTGTTGCGTACCGAGACGGCGCCGGTGGTAGCGCTGGCCGTCGCCCAACAGCTATGGGGCGACTTCTAGGGTTTACTCCACCGGATCGCTGATCGGTTTGGCGATGATCGCCTTCAACTCAGTGGTCATCGGGAATTCCAGGTTCAAGCCCTTGGGCGGAATCGGCTGTTCGAACCAGCGCTGGTAAATCCCGTTGATCTCTCCGCTGCGGTACAGGTCTGCGAGTGTCTCGTTGACCACCGCCAGGAACTGCGGGTCGTCCTTGCGCACCATGCAGCTGTAGATTTCCCGCGATTGCTCCTCGCCCACCACCACCCAGTTGTGCGGGTCCTTGGCCTTGGCGCGTTCGCCGTAGAGCAACGCGTCGTCCATGTAGAACGCCGCCGCGCGGCCGGTCTCAAGCATCTTGAAGGCTTCGCCGTGGTCCTTGGCGCTGATCACGAACATATTGGCCTTGTGCTCGGCGTTGTAGCGCTTGAGGAAACGTTCGTTGGTGGTGCCGGCCGTGGTCACCACGTTCTTGCCTGCAAGGTCGGCGAAACCCTGGATGCCGCTGTCTTTTGCCGTGAGCAACTGCCCCTTCACATAGATAAACCCGTAGGAAAACCCCACCTGTTTCTGCCGCTCGGCGGTCACCCCGGTGGAGCCGCATTCCAGGTCGACGGTGCCGTTCTGCACCAGCGGGATACGGGTCTGGGACGTCACCAGGTTGTACTTCACGTTGAGCTTGGCCACCCCGGTTTTGTGCTGGATGCGCTCGACGATCTTGTTCGCCAGCTCCACTGAATAGCCCATGGGCTTGCCACTGTTATCGCCCACGTAGGAAAACGGCACCGACGCATCGCGATAGCCCAAGGTGATGGACTTGGCGTTGGCAATCTTGCCCAGCGTGCCGTCCAGCGGCGTTTGATTGGCATGGGCCTGCGCGCCCAGCAAAAGCCCCAGGGTGCAGCCGGTCAACAGGATCTTTTTCATTGTTATTCTCCGTTGGTTTTCGGGTTGTGAGTCTTCACGCAGCGCGGGGCGTAAGGCCCCGCATATCAATGGAGGGCGTTTGCTGGCCGATCAATTCAGCCAGTAACTGGCCGCTGCCACAGGCCAGGGTGAAGCCGAGTGCGCCGTGGCCCAGGTTCAGCCACAGGTTGCGGTAGACGCCTGCGCCGATCAGCGGCACACCGGTCGGAGTGGCCGGGCGCATGCCGGCCCATTCCACTGCGTGGGCGTAATCCCCTGCAAGCGGAAACGTCTCCACGGCCTGGCGTTTCATCAGCGCCAGGCGCTTGGGTTCGACGCGGGCGTCGAAGCCGACGATGTCCACCATGGCCGCGACCCGCAGTTGTTCGCCGATACGCGCGTAGACCATCTTGCGGTCATAGTCGGTGATGCTCACGTTCGGCGCCTGGTGCCGGGCGCCAATCGGCACGCTGAGGCTGTAGCCCTTGAGCGGGTACAGCGGCAGCGACACGCCCAACTCGGCGCTGCGATACCCGGCCGACAGCACCAGATGTTCGACCGGCATCACTTCATCACCGACCTCGATGGCCTGCACCGCGCCCTCGGCATGGCGAATCCCGGTGACCTTGCGCCCTAACAAGAAGGTGCAACGTCCCGATGCCTCCAGCCGCGCCGCCAAGCGCTGGCAGAAGGCATGACAATCAGCGACCTCTTCATTCGGCGTATAGATCCCGCCGACAAATCCACCGCCCGCCAACGCCGGTTCCAGGCGCGCGCAATCAGCGGCCGAGAGCACTTGCTGTTGCAGGATATCGGTGACCTTGCTGCGGGCATGCTCAAAGGAGCCGGCATTGCGAAAGGTCACCAGCTTGCCGTTGCGCCGCCAGTCGAAACCGTCCAGGTGGTCGTCCTCGCGCCACTGCTGCAAGGTGTCCTGGCTCAGGCAGGCCAAGCGCAGCAGGTGCGCGGCATTGCGCTTATTCACCGAGCCACGGCAAGCGCCGAGGAACGCCGCCATCCAGCGCCACTGTTGGGGGTCAAGGCGCGGGCGCAGCTTCAGCGGCGAGTCACCGCGCAGCAACCAGCCAATGGCTTGCAGCGGTACACCTTTATCCGCCAGTGGTGCCACGTAGCGATAGGACAATTGCCCGCCGTTGGCGAAGCTGGTTTCACTGCCCAGAGTGTCACGCGCATCGATCACCGTTACCTCATGACCTGCGCGCACCAACGCGTAGGCGCTGGCCAGTCCAATCACCCCACCGCCAATAATGCACACCATTCCCGCCGCCCGTCGTTGAATCAAGAAGCCTCCAGCCTAGGGGCAGGTGACAGGCCACCGACAATGAATAAAGATGGGCTACCTATAAACAAAGGTTATGGACTCGCCATGCGCTTGCGTCATATCGAAATCTTCCAGGCCATCCGCCAGACCGGTTCGGTCAGCGCCGCCGCGCAATTGCTGCATGTCTCGCAACCGGCGGTGACCAAGGTGTTGCAGCACGCCGAATTGCAGCTGGGCTTCCCGCTGTTCCTGCGGGTGCGCGGCAAATTGCTGCCCACCCCGGAAGCACTGGCGCTGGAACGCGAAGTGGAGAAAGTCACCGATAGCCTGCAAGGCGTAAGACGCTTGGCCAAAAGCCTGCGCCGTGAACCGGGCCAGAGTGTGCGCATCGGCGCGATCCCGGCGCTGGCGCTGTCGCTGCTACCGCCGGCGATTCTGGAGTGGAAACGCGATTACCCGGACATAGCCTGCGAGCTGTCCAGCGACCATAGTCGCGAGCTGGTGCAGAAGCTGTTGATGCGTGAGATTGATCTGGCGCTGACGCTCAATTTTTCCGGCCATCCGGGGTTGACCACGCAGGTGCTGGCCAATGGCGTGTTGGTGGCATTGGCGTCCAAAGGCTATTGGCCGCCAGCCGAACTGAGCAAGCCCTTGCCGTTGGCTGACCTGGCGGGCGCACCGCTGATCGGCCTCTCCAGCGCCGACCCGCTGGCGGCGAAGCTCGACAGCTACCTGGAAAACGTCGACCCACCGCCCAGGGTAACGATCTCGGTGCAAACCTATTCCCTGGCTCGCGCCATGGTGGAATCCGGGGCTGGTTTGACGGTGATCGATCCCTTCACCGCGCTGGGTGCGTCAACGGCCACCACCTGCATCCGCCCCCTCACACCGCCGCTGCCGATCACCCTGTACGCCCTGACCCGCGCCGATGAACCGCCGCCGCATATGTTGGCCAATCTGCTGGAGATCTTTGGCCACCGCGCCAGGAAGCTGCTCGAACGGCTATAAGACGTAATGCATGATCGCCACAAAATGCAGCAGGCTGCCGCCAATCACAAACAAATGCCAGATCCCATGGGAATGCCGCAGGCGATCCTCCAAGGCAAAAAAGATGATGCCGACGGTGTACAACACCCCGCCCGAGGCCAGCCAGATAAACCCGGCCGTACCCAATGCTGCCAGCAACGGCTTGACCGCCACCAGCACGATCCAGCCCATCACCGCATAGATCACGATCGACAGGATGCGCGCCTCGGAGCGCGGCTTGATCTCCTGCAAGATCCCGATCACCGCCAACCCCCACACGATCCCGAACAGCGTCCAGCCCCATGGCCCGCGCAGGGTCACCAGGCAAAACGGCGTGTAGCTGCCGGCGATCAACAGGTAGATCGAAAAGTGATCGACCTTCTGCATGATCTCCTTTCTGCGCCCCTGCACGCTGTGGTACACGGTGGACGCGCTGTACAGCACCATCAAGGTAAAGCCATAGATCGCCACGCTGACGATCTTCCAGGGGCTGCCGTCCAGGCTCGCCACCACCAACATCCACACGGCGCCAATACACGCCGCGACAGCACCGAGCAAATGGCTCCAGGCGTTGAATCGTTCCCCGTGGTACATGTGCCACTGACCTCCTGTAACCGTTAGAACTGGCTGGCAAGCGTCCAGCCTTGCGCATAAGAGTGCAAGCGGCTTATGACGTTCCGACGACGCCGGACGGTTTTGCGGGCACAATCGACGGCATTCGAACAAGAGCCACGGCCATGCTGATCGACGAAGAATTCACCCTCAAGAAACTGGAAATCTTCCTGGCGTTCATGCGCACCGGCAACCTGGCCCGCGCCGCCGCCGAACTGCAAACCAGCAACGTCAGCGTGCACCGCGCCATTCACTCCCTGGAAAACGCCCTGCGCTGCCCGCTGTTCAAGCACGAAGGGCGCAACCTCACGCCGCTGGAAAGCGCCTACGTATTGGAAGAGCGCGCGCAAAAACTGGTGGCCGATGTGGTCGACAGTGTGCGCCTGACCCGCGAAGCCGCCGGGTTCTCCGCCGAGCGCTTCAAGCTCGGCTCGCTGTATTCGCTGACGGTGAAGACCGTGCCGCAATTGATCATGGGCCTGAAGATCCGCCGCAGCGAACTCAACATCGACCTGATCCTGGGCTCCAACTTCGACCTGCTCTACAAGCTCAAGAACATGGAAGTGGATGCGATCCTCATCTCCCTGGACGAGCACGCCAACGACCCGGACTGCGAGCAGATTGCGCTGTTTTCCGACGACATCTTCCTCGCCACCCCGGCCGACTCGCCCTTCGACCGCGAACAGCAAATCGACCTCGCCGACGTGCGCGACGCAACCTTCATCACCCTCACCCAAGGGTTCGCCACGCACCAGGATGGCAATCGCGTGTTCAAGCAGGCGGGGTTCGAGCCGAAGGTGGCGATGCAGGTCAATGACATCTTCACGCTGCTGAGCATGGTCAGCTCGGGCGTGGGTTATGCGTTGCTGCCGGGTAGGATTGCGGCGGTGTATGAGAACCGCGTGAAGCTCATACCGCTGCAACCCAGGTATCGGTTGCAGCAGCATATCGGGGTGGTGTTCTTGAAGGCCAAGGAAAGGGACCCAAACCTGCTGGCGTTGCTGGCGGAGTGTCGGATGTATGCCAATCGCCAGGTGCCAGCCTGACACACCGCTATCGGGGGCAAGCCCCCTCCCACACTTGAAATGCGTTCCAAATGTGGGAGGGGGCTTGCCCCCGATGAGGCCCTGATAGACCCCTTACCCAACCAGGCCGCGCACAATGAAATACAGCAGCGAAGGCCCAAGCAGGCAGCCCAGCCCGGTGTGGAACGTCGCCGTCAGCGCGCCATACGGCACCAGCCGCCGATCCGTCGCCGCCAGCCCCGCCGTCACACCGCTGACGGTGCCGGCCAACCCACCAAACACCATCGCCGAGCGCGGGTTATCCAAGCCCATCCAGCGCGCCGCGACCGGCGTACCGACCATGACCAGGATCGCCTTGATCAAGCCGGTGGCAATCGACAGTGCCATCACATCCGAGGTCGCGCCAATCGCCGCGCCGGTCACCGGGCCGACGATGTAGGTCACAGCCCCTGCGCCAATGGTGGTCATGCTGATCGCATCGCGATAACCAAACACCCAGGCCATGCTCGCACCAACGATAAACGGCAGGATCGTGCCCAGCAGCAGCGCGATCACGCCGATCATCCCAGCCTTGCGCGCCTCGGTGGCTTGCACTTCGAACGCCGTGGCGACGATGGCAAAGTCGCGCAGCATTGCCCCACCCATCAACCCGATGCCAGAGAACAGCGCCAGGTCCGCCAGGCCTTTCTGGCCGCCGGTGATCGTACCGCCGACCCAGGCCAATACCAGGCCGATGACGATGGCAATCGCCGAGCCATGAATGCGTCCGAAGGTCAAGCGCTTGGACAGCACCACGGAAATCCACATCACCACACCCACGAAGGCAAACGCGGTGATCAGGCCGTTGTGTTCCAGGCCTTTTTCGATGAGATCCCACATATCAGCGACCTCTCACTGGAGCAATCAGCGGCTCTTCATCGGGCAACGGTTCGCCCTTGTGCGTGCGGCTGATCAGGGCAATCGTGCAACCACATACCACTACCGAACCGATCGCGGCGAGCACCGCCACCGGGCCGCCGTGCAGGGCGGTGACCACGTTTTGTTGCGCAGCCATCGCCACCACCACGGGGATGTACATCGCGCCCCAGAATCCCACGCCCATTTCGCAGTCCTTGGTCATGCCGCCACGCTTTTGCATCCACAGGCGGGCGCAGATCAACAGGATCATCGCGATCCCCACCCCGCCCACATTGGATTTGACACCCAGCAACACGCCGAGCATGTCGCCCATGATCACGCCCGCAAGCGTACAGATCGCCAGTAATGCCACACCGTAGATAATCATTGTTGTTGTCCTCAAAGTGCTCGATCGAAATTGTTGTTGTTGTGCTTCGAAAGCCTTGGGCAGTGCTTTATCGGTGGCGGCGGTCCTCCTCTTGCAGCAAGGCCTGCAGGGTGTCCAGGCGTGCGCCTTCACAGGCGATCACCGTGCCTTGCTCAAACACCCGCCGTGACAGGCCGGTGAGCACTGCGCCCGGTGGCAGTTCGATCTGCAGGCGCACGCCGCGCTCGTAGGCGCTTTGCACGGTGCCGCGCCAGTCGACGACGCGGCACATGTTGAAGGCCAGGTCGTCGCGCAATTGCTCGGGGTTGTGAATCGGCCGTGCGCGGGTGCTGCTCAGGTAGGTGATGCGCGGCGCCTTGAGCGTACCGAAGGCTTGGGCCAGGGCCTGGGCCGGTTGGTCCAACAATGCGCAATGGGATGGCACGCTGACGGCGAGGCGTTTGGCGATGCCGTTGCCTTTGATGCGGTCGGCGACGCGTTTCATGGCCTGGTCGCTGCCGGCAATCACAGTCTGGTTATCGGCATTGATATTGGCCAGATACACCGGGGTTTCAGGGCTGTGCACTTCGGCCAGGAGGTTTTCGACGGTGGATAACTCGGGGCCGATGATCGCGGTCATGCCGTAGCCCTGTGGATAAGCGTTTTGCATCAGCTCACCGCGCAGGCTGACCAGCTTGATTGCCTCGTTGAAGTCCATCGCGCCGGCAATCACCGCCGCCGCGTAGGCACCAATGGACAGGCCTGCGACGTAGTCCGGCGTGTGTTGCAGCAGGCGGGCGTGGGCCACGCCGGCGATCAGCAGGCAAAGTTGTACAGCGCGGGTATTGGCCAGGGCCTCAGCAGAATCCAAGGTGCGCACGTCTTCACCCAAGGCATCGCTGGCTTGTTCCAACACATCGGCCGGCAACGCCTGGAGCATGCCCGAGCGTTGGGCGCCCTGCCCTGGGAACACCAGAAGGCTGCTCATGCCACGGCCTGCCAGGGATCAAGGACCAAATGCGCACCGTTGGCGGTTTTCAACAGCACCCGCCGTGATGGACCGGCCCATTCGCGCAAGGCGACGGCACCGAAAGGCGTTTGCAGTTGCATATCCACAGCGCACGCGGCGTTGTCCAAGGTGGCCAACAAGTCGCGTGCATCGCTGCGATCCAGCGGATCGGGTGTGCGCAGAATCAGGTCCAGGTCGCTCTGGGCATGCAGTGCTTCAATGCCCGTTGCCAACTCAAAACCAGCGCTACCCGTGACGCCCCAACTCAATGGCGCCAGCACCGGCCGCAGTTGATCAAGGGCTTGCAATGCCGGTAGATCCCTTGTCGAAACCACATCGCGCAACGCCTCCGGCGCGACCCGCCGCTGCACGGCTGCCATCGGCATCAACGCGGCAAACCGCTGCTCGCGCAAACGCCCGCGCACGCCCACGGCGACCCGCCCCGGCGCGACGATGGCGCGGCGCACGACCACCGTGCCAACTGCATCCTTCGCCCACGCCGGTGCGTCAGCGGGCAGGTGCGCCGGGGTCATGCCCCAGAGCAGGTCGTGGGCGTTCACCATTGCTCCCGCAGCAGTTGGCGCACATGGCTGGAAGCGGCGCGGTTGGACGCGCCCAGGCGGCTGCTCAAATCCGGCGTGCCGACATCCTTGATCGCACTCACCAGGCACTCGTTGACCCGCGCCACATCTTGCGCCGTGGGCTGTTCGATCTGGCTGACCGTCAAGGTCTCCCACAACAGGCCGAGGCTCGCATAGCTGTCGATGTCATAGGCCATCGGCGGCACGCTGGCGGCCAGGGCTTCCAGCTCTTCGACGCTGCGCAGGGTCACCCGCGCCGCCGAGGCCTTGCCCATGGCGTGCACCATCACACCGGGGTCGCGCAGGGCGATCAGGCGATTGGCCTGGTAGCCATGGGCGAGGAACGCGCCGGACATGGCTTTGCCCACCAGCAGCGCGATCACCGGGTGCCCGGCCAATCGGGCACGGGCATAGCTGTCGGCGGCGGCAGCCAGCGCCTGGTGGATGCCGAGGGCTTCTTCGCGCCGGCCATAGGCCTGGCTGGGCACGTCGACAATGGCAATGATCGGGCATTTGTCGCCTCGGGCGATGGCTTCATCGACAGCCTTCGCCAAACCCCAACCTTCGAGCAAACCGACTTCGCCATTGCGTGCGCGGGGGAAACGGTTTTGCGCGTCGGTGACCACGGCGATAATGCGTACGGCTTGCTCGCCCAGCAGGCCGTCGGCCACTTTCAGGGAGTTCGGCAAACCCTCAACGGGCGTTGCACCGGCGCTCAATGCGTTGAACCACTGCAAACCTCTCATGAGCGTTCTCCTTGAAACAGCGCGCGTACCGTCGCCGGGTCGATCTGCGGCGTTGCATCCAGTTCGTCCAGGCGCGCCAGGTAGTATTCGGATTGGCGGCTGCGTTGCTGGGTGGGCAGGCCCTGTTGCAGCAATGCGCTGACGGTCTGTTGAATCTCGGCCACATCGTCCGCTACATAACGGTCGGCCAAGCCGCTGTTGAAGCGCTGCTCGCCGCCGGTGAGGCTCCAGATGAAGGGCCGGTCGCGGGAGTCGTACTCTTCAAGCCCCGCTTCCTGTTCGATCACTTGCGGGCCATTCAAGCCAAGGCGGGCTTCGCGGGTGACGACAAGGTAACTGCACAACCCCGCGGCGATGGACATGCCGCCAAAGCAACCGACACTGCCCGCCACCACGCCGATCACCGGCTGGTACTGGCGCAGGTCGACAATTGCCGCATGGATATCCGCGATGGCCGCCAGGCCCAGGTTGGCTTCCTGCAAGCGCACGCCGCCGGTTTCCAGCAGCAACACAGCGCGGGTTGGAATGCCCTTGCGATTGTCTTCGGCCGCCAGCTCCAGAGCGCCGGCGATTTTCGCGCCGCCCACCTCGCCAAGGCTACCGCCCTGGAAGTTGCCCTCGATGGCGGCAATCACCACCGGTTTTCCGCCAATGCTACCCTTGGCGATCACCACCCCGTCATCGGCCTGGGGCACCACGCCCTGGCGGCTCAGCCACGGCGACATCACGCGCTGGAACGGGTCGATCAATTCGCGGTAGGAGCCGGCGTCCAGCAAAGCCTTGGCACGCTGCCGAGCGCCCAGTTCCACGAAGCTGTGTTTGGCGAGTAAGTCAGTCATGGCCGACCTCCTCGAAACCCTGCTCCAGGCGCAAGCGCACCACGCCGGGGGTGGCGCCAAAATCGTGGATATCAATCTTCAACGCCGGCGGGGTCTGCTCCTGGAACATCCGCTCGAACAGATGCTGCCAGCGTTGCTCGGCACCGTTCACCGAGGTCTGCACCTGGATGGTCAGGGTGCCCGGCGTGCCCGGCTCCAGCAGCACTTCCAGGTCGCCCGAGCCGACGCAACCCACCAGTGCACAGCCTTTCGGTGGCTGCCCGGCGGGGAATTCAAAGGATAAGGTTTCCATCACAACGCTCCGTCGAGGCGGTCGATAAACAGGCAGGCGGCCAACAGGTCGGCGGCGCCGCCGGGGGAGGCATTCAGGGCCAGCAGTTGCTGGTCCAGCTCATGCAGTTGGCGACGACCGGCCAGGGTTGCGCTGCCGCCAGCGTCGAGCACCGCTTGGGCACCGTGCTGCATGGCTTGAAGGCCCTCGGTGCCGGCGCGGTAAAGCACGCAAGTGTCAGCCAGCTCGGTCATGATCGCGAGCAAGGCATCCAGGCGCGCATTCTGTTCGCCGGCATGCTGCAGGCGGCTTTTGCGCAGTTGCGGCAGGCCTCGTTGTACCACCGAGGGGAAGCCGAGCTGCGCTTCTTCACGAGCCCCGCGTGCGCCGTAGCGCTGGGCAACCTGGGCGCCATGGCTCAGGGGTTGCGGAGCGAAGCGGTCGTTGAGCAGGGCCAGTTGGGCGGCGGTCAGCGTCACGGCGCGTGGTTCCAGCGCGGCGGCGGCGGTGAGCAAACCGAGGGCCCAGATCGCGCCACGATGGGTGTTCACCCCGTTGGTGGTGATGAGCATCGCTTGCTCACCTTCACGGCCAATGCGCCCGAGGGCTTCGCGCAGGGGCAAGCCGATTTCACCGATCTCAATCGCCGCCTCGGCCATTTCCTTGAACATCGGCCATAGCGACAGCGCCGAGGCGTGCATCAGGCCCAGGTGTAAATCGCTGTGGGCGCCGTTGCCGCGCCGGTCCACCAGGGCGGGCTTGGGCGACAGGTCGGCTTCATCGATCAGCGCATCGACGGCCATGTCGGCCAGTTGATCCGCAAGGCTGAGTTCATGCAGTTTGAGGGCGCGCATTTACCAGCTCCTGAATTTGGCGGGCGGGTTGTACAGACCACCGGACCAGTCCACCAGGTCAGCCACGCTCTTGGCGGCCAACAGTTCACGAGTGGCGTCGGTGCGGCGAATCCCCAGGTCTTCAGGTAAGGCGATCAAGCCTTCGCGGCGCATGCGTGCAGTGTCCTTGGGGTTGTGGCGCATGCCGATGGCGGTGACGCCTGCGACGGCGGCGATCATCGCCTGGCGCTCTTCTAGGGAGCGCGCCTTGTACAGGTAGGCGATACCTTCTTCGGTGAGCAGGTGGGTGACGTCATCGCCGTAGATCATGATCGGCGCCAGGGGCATGCCGCTTTTGCGTGCGACTTCCACGGCGTCGAGGGTGTCGACGAAAGTGGGTTTGCCGCCTTCCTGGAAGGTCTCGACCATTTGCACCACGAGTTTTTTACCGCGTTCCAACAAGGCTTCAGGCGCATCGTCGTGACGCATGTCCAGCCACGCCGGCGTACCATGACGGCGACCGCGCGGGTCATGGCCCATGTTCGGCGCGCCACCAAACCCGGCAAGGCGGCCACGGGTCACGGTGGAGGAATGGCCGTCGCCGTCGACCTGCAGGGTGGCGCCGATAAACAAGTCCACCGCGTATTGGCCGGCGAGCTGGCAGAACATGCGATTGGAACGCATCGAGCCGTCGCGGCCGGTAAAGAACACATCCGGGCGGGCGGCGATGTAGTTTTCCATGCCCAGTTCGGTGCCGAAGCAATGCACGCTTTCCACCCAGCCGCTTTCAATCGCAGGGATCAGCGTGGGGTGCGGGTTGAGCGTCCAGTTGCGGCAGATCTTGCCCTTGAGGCCGAGGGATTCGCCGTAGGTCGGCAGGATCAACTCGATGGCGGCGGTGTTGAATCCAATGCCGTGGTTCAGCGACTGCACATTGTGTTTTTCGTAGATGCCACGGATCGCCATCATCGCCATCAACACATGCACCGGCTTGATGTGGCGCGGGTCGCGGGTGAACAGCGGCTCGATGTAGAACGGCTTGTCGGCCACTACCACGAAGTCCACCCAACTGGCGGGGATGTCGACGCGGGGCAAGTCGGTAACGTCATCCACCAACTGGTTGACCTGCACGATCACAATGCCGTCGCTGAACGCGGCGGGCTCGATCAGCGCCGGGGTGTCTTCGGTGCTGGTACCGGTGTAGATGTTGCCGGCGCGGTCGGCCATGAAACCGGCGGAGAGCACTACGTTGGGGATCAGGTCCACCACCAGCCGCGCATAGAGTTCGATGTAGGTGTGGATCGCGCCGATTTCCAGCAGGCCGTCTTCGAGCAACTGGCTGATGCGCAGGGATTGGGTGCCGGCAAAGGAGAAATCGAGCTTGCGGGCGATGCCTTTTTCAAACAGGTCCAGGTGCTCGGAGCGGCCGACACTGGGCATGATCATGTGCAAATCGTGGAGCTTGGCCGGGTCGGCCTTGGCCAGGGAGCGCGAGAGGAAATCGGCCTGTTTCTGGTTGTTGCCTTCCAGCACCACGCGGTCGCCGGGGAGGATCAACGCCTCAAGCGCCTCGACGATCCTGTCGCTGGGCAGCACCGCACCGTCTGCGTACTGTTTGACCAGCCCGAGCCGCCGCTGCTTCTCGTCGCGCCGCCGCGTCCAGCGTGAGTCGGGGGTTATTGTTGTTGTCATGGTCGCTCCACGGGTTTGCTGTCGTGGGGCTTACCTTAGGAGTGATTGAGGGGGCCATCAATCAAGCTGGGCGCTGGACTGTTACGCCTGGGTTAATGATGCATCAATAAACACGGGCGTTCAGGTGCGGTGCCATTCGGTGTGGTGGAACCATACGGTCCTGAACAACGCCAAGGCGGCAAAACCGTGCAGCCCCAACACAGCCGCCCAACTCCACTCCCACAGGCCTGATAGCGCCTGTGCGTAAACCGGCAACAGCAGCAAGAGCAGCACCACCAGCGCGCAGCCGCCCAGTTGCTCCCAGTTTCTCAAGCGACTGGGACGGGAGGCTATGGCGTAACCCAGCAGTGCCCCCAGGCACACCACCAGCAGGCTCAGCAAGTCATGCTCGTCGACGGGCGGCCAGCCCAGCAGGTTGAGTGGCAAGCACACCGCGAACACGGTGAACGCGCAAATCGCGACGTACACGAAGGCGTATTCAAGCGCATCCAGCAGACGATCACGGATAAACCCTCGGGCCTGTTTGTCTTCTTCCGGGGTAGGTCCTTTGGATATCGCCACCGCCAGCAGACCCGAGCCAAGACCGCCCAGGGTCATGACCACAAAGTTGCTCACGACGCCCCTGATTGCCTTATCGGCACCGATCAGCTTGAGGCTTTCCAGGTACACCAGGATAAACACCGCGCCTGCGGTGGTAATCATGAACCCCCACAGCTTCCCACGATTGGACTGCACGTTCATGGTCACCGCTGCCGTGAGCACCAGCACGCCAAACCACATCAGAAGCGTGCCGGTAAAACGGTTGAGGTCGTACAGCCAGGCAAACCCATCCAAAAGCCACATTGCGTCGATACTTCTGTCGAAAAACTCCCTTGGCTATCGGCAGTGGGGTGGGGATCTTTACGAGGGGAAAGGAACAAGTGATCCGCAACCCGTCACAATTCACCAGGACGCCTCTCCTACATTTTTGATCGAGTCATGCCCACTGATAGCCAGCCAACAGGCCCTCCACGTTTCCCCGCAACGTGGTCGTGCTGTCAATCAACTGGGCTAAGAGCGGCTCGTCCTCATCCATATACCCTTCGTACTCCGCCAGGTTCCGACGCTCATGACACAGCGCCAACAACCTCACCTGCACCTTGCCGGCATCCCTCAGCCGATCCCTGGCTGAACGCATCAGCCCATCACACTCTTTGCGATCCGGCGGCTCAGCCTTCAAACCGCCGCTACGTTGCAGATTCTCCAGGTTTGCCTTGCTGTCCATCCGTGGATTCCAGGGGGTTGCCCCCAATCAGATTGATCTTGTCCTGCTGCACGACCCGCTGCACAAAACTGTTCCCGACATTCCATTTGCCGATCCAGTCTTCAGGGGTGTAAAGCGTCGGGTTGATGGTGCGCCCCAGTTGCTCTTCCAGTGGCATGAGCTGCTCCATGACTTCACTGTAGTTGAGGCTTTCGCCGATCAACATGAGATCTATGTCACTGGATGAGTGCGCCTCGCCCTTGGCGATGGAACCGTAGACAAAGGCCCAGGTTATCTGCTCGGCGAAAGGTGCCAGTGCATCGCGCAAGGGCTCGTCCAGACTCAGGGTCTTGCGCACGATAGCTAACAATTCCGAGTAGATAGGGCATTGGGGATTGGCTTGGTAATGGGTCTGGTTGCCCTGGCGCGTCATGTTCAAGATGCCCGCCAACTGCAACCGTTCAAGCTCACGGGTGAGACTGCCTTTGCCCACTTGGGCCCAGCGTGCAATTTCATTGGTGAAGAAGCTTTGGTCGGGCTTGCCGAAAAGCAGGCCCAGCACTTTTTGCTGGGTGACAGTGAAGAGCGCAGTGCTGAGCGGCAAGGTGTGCATGGCAGCGGCCAAAGAGTCCCAAAAAGGGAACGATAGGTCCCTTTTTGGGAGCGATCAAGTTTTAAGCGACTGGAGAAGGGGAAATCTGTTCCAAGGCACGGTCAACCAGCAACTGCCCCAGCTCCGCCATCTGCTGGATGCCGAGCATGATTGCGCGCTGGGAGGTGTCCAGGTCGAAGGCGAGGTTGCAAGTGAGTGCGTTGAGGGAGGACAGGGTTTCGCTGGCGTTGACCAGCAGGGTTTCGGTGTCTTGGTGAGGGTTTACGGTGAAGAGGGGCGGATTGGGGGTAGGTTTGATCATGATCTACAACTCCGATATGTGATGGAGACTGCCCTCTTCCGCTTGCACGCGAATTAAGGTGGCAGCTGTGCGCAGGTGTGCAAGACCGGGCATATCGGACCCCGGCAGACCCCGAGGGATCTCCCACGCACAGCCGCCATAACGAGTACAGCAGGCATAAAAAACGCCCGTTGAATGGCTATGGGCGTTTGTGCGCCGACATGTAACCGGACTTGCACGTCCGTGTCACCGTTTTTTGCGATGACGGGGCGAAGACTAGGCGCGCTGACGGCATGCGACAAGTTCATGCACAGCCCAAAATCTTGCAGGAAAAATCCGAGAGCCTGCCGACCTATAACCTCATGTCTAGTCTCACAGCCCCTAAACCTTCGAGCGGGTAACTACGGTACTCATAAACCTCACCTCGAACAGTGAGGCGGATAAGGCCCCCCTGCCGGGTAACTTGAACATCCGGCTCTTTGGTTTTCAGAAAAGGGTGTGCCGACACCAATGTCGTGAGTATTTCCCGATCATTCCCCAGATCCTTGTGGACGTAGTACAGGTAGGAAAAGCCCACCGTAGCGCCACCCTGATTGTTTCGCGCACCGTAAATGGAGCTCCCGTTATTCAGAGAATACTTGAGCACAACCTCATCCAATTCCGGTGGACCTGGGCTCATCAACCAACCAACACCCAAGTACCCGAGACACACCACCAGCAGCCCGTTGAACAAGCCCTGGACCGGCCAATTAATACCCTTGAGCTCTGGCATATTCGATACCCTCCTTGATCCAATGCTGGTCGCTGTGATCATCGCCATACGGCGCATCGCCCCACCAGTCTCCGAACTCCGCCCGAGAAGTCCCTGCTGCCTTTTGCGCCGCACCAGCCGCTCTCAACAGCACACTCTCCGGAATACCCAGCACAGTGCCGGTGACGCCGTAGTTGAAGTTACCGAACGCCTCATACTCGCGACTTTTCTGTTTGTAATCCCAAGGGCCACGCCCTCTGACCTGCGAGTAAAACCACGAATAGGCGAAGGCCGAACCAGGCTTCAAATGCATCCTGCGGTTGTTGGCCAAGGCGATATTGTCTTGCAGCGAAACGCCCGAAGGTATGGGAGGGACGGCCATTTGCGAATCCTTGCTGATGGGGTTGAGCGATAAAAACTAGCACTCAAACATCAGTAAAAATACGAAGGTGAGACTTACAGAAATTTCAGACACGCTATCAGTCCGAGCCCTACCTACGATTGTCGTCCCGACAAGCAACAAAGAATGTTCTGACAGCGCTTTCAGGTTGTTGCTCGGAACCTGTGTCTCTAGCCTTTCCGCTCCGAATCGTTCCGCGGACAGACATCATGAAGCCGACCGTTAAAACCGATGCAAGGCCATTGCAGAGCGTGATGTATCACATCACAATCGTGCCATGATCGTCAGCTGGAAACACAAAGGTCTCAGGGTCTTCTATGAGACAGGCTCGACCAGTGGAATCAACGCAAATCATGCAAAGCGCTTACGCCGCGTTCTGTTCATTCTGGACAAAGCCGAACGTCCAGATGCACTGAACTTGCCTGGTTGGCGTTTCCATCGGTTGAATGGCGACCTGATCGACTATTGGTCTGTCAGCATTAGTGGTAACTGGCGCATCATTTTTCGGATGTTCGACGACCAAGTCGAACTGGTTGATTATCTTGATTACCACTGAGTAGAGGTATCGATATGGGCATGCACAACCCCCCTCACCCAGGTGAAATCCTGCTTGAAGATGTAATCCCTGCCCTGAACATCACCATCACCGAAATGGCCCGGCGCCTGGGATTCGCCCGTGAGACATTTTCGAGGATTTTGCATGGGCGTGCGCCTGTCAGTCCTGACTTGGCGGTGCGGCTTGAGCGGGCAGGTGTGAGCACTGGGCAGTTATGGCTGTCGATGCAAAGCGCCTACGACTTGTGGCAGGCCGAGCATCGGGAGCAGCCGGTGATTGAGCGGTTTGCGCGGATTGATTGACGTCTACGGATTGTGGGAGGGGTCTTCATAAGGCGCTGGATCAGGCCAGGCCGGACTCTACCAGCAGTGCCTCCAGGCCGAGCAAATCCGGCACCTTCGCCACATGCTCGCCCACCTGCACCGCCGCCAGTTCCAGCGTGCACAGCGGCACGTCCACATAACTCAACTCACTGTCGAGCTTGTAAGACCGGGGAATGCCCTGGATCACCAGCGCAATAAACTTCAACGTCGGCCGCCCGCCCAATGCATTCAACACCACGATGCGCGAGCGTTCGCCGGTCACGCTCGCTTCGCCGCACACCGCTTCAAAGCTGATCAGCGGGATTTGCCGGTCGCGCCAGGTCACTTGCCGCAGGTACCACGGCGGAGCATCGCTGGCCGGTTCGCCGCGCTGGAAGTCGATCAACTCGGCGATGGCGACATTGGGCAGCACCAGGTGGCGGTCGGCCAGGGGCAGCAGCAGGCCGGTGAGTTGGCTGGTGCGGTGGTCAAGCATGGGACTTGCTCCAGTAGGCGATGCTTTCGAGCAGCACCGATTCCTGGTACGGCTTGCCCAGGTAGTCGTTGACGCCAATGGCCATGGCGCGGTCGCGGTGTTTCTGGCCGGTGCGCGAGGTGATCATGATGATCGGCAGACGCATCAGCCGGGGGTCGTTGCGCACCTGGGTCGCCACTTCGAAGCCGTCCATGCGCGGCATTTCGATGTCGAGCAGCATCAGGTCCGGGGTGTGTTCTTCAAGCACCGCCAGCGCGTCGATGCCGTCTTTGGCGGTGAGCACGTTCATGCCGTTGCGCTCCAGCAGGCGGCTGGTGACTTTGCGCACGGTGACCGAGTCGTCCACCACCAGCACCAGCAACGGGCGTTTTTTCAGCGGGTCGTTGAGGATCAGTGGCGAATCCACCGACTGAGCCGGCAATGCCGGCTGCCGCGCACGGATATGCGCCAGCAAGTCGATGATCAACACCACACGACCATCGCCCAGGATCGTCGCGCCGGACAGCCCCTGCACACCGGCAAACTGCGGCCCCAGGCCCTTGACCACAATCTCCCGCGTACCGGCCATGGCGTCCACATGGATGGCCACATGCCGCTCATTGCACTGCACCAGCAGTACCGGCACCGGTTGATACTGCCCCAGCAGTTTCGGGCGGCTGACGCTGTGCAGCAGGTCGCCCAGGTAGAACAGCTCGTAACGCTGGCCGGCGTATTCATAACACGGCGGATCTTGCTGGTAATGCCCGGCCAGCTCATGGGGCAGTACCCGCACCAGGCCTTCGATGGTATTGAGCGGGATCGCGTATTGGTCGTCCGCGCACTGCACCATCAGCGCCCGGTTGACCGACACGGTGAACGGCAAGCGAATGCGGAAATGCACACCCTCGCCCGGGGTCGAATCAATGACCATCGAGCCACCGAGCTGGCGCACTTCTTCATGCACCACGTCCATGCCCACGCCGCGCCCGGAAATCTGCGTGATCTTTTCAGCAGTGGAGAAGCCCGGCTGCAGGATGAACTGCAACACGTCACGGTCGCTGATCTCCTGATTCGGGGCCAGCAGGCCACGCTTGATCGCCTTACGCCGCACGGCTTCCAACGGCACGCCGGCGCCGTCGTCGCGCATGTCGAAGACGATATCGCCGCCTTCGTGGGTCAGGTCCAGGGTGATGCGGCCTTTCTCCGGTTTGCCAGCCAGCAGCCGTGCATCGCGGGACTCCAGGCCGTGGTCAACGGCATTGCGCAGCATGTGTTCCAACGGCGCCGCCATGCGCTCCAGCACGTTGCGGTCCATCTCGCCTTCGGCATTGCCGACGATGAATTCCACGTCCTTGCCCAGCTCGCCCGCCACCTGGCGCACGATACGCTTGAGGCGTGGCAGCATGCGTTCGAACGGCACCATGCGCGTACGCATCAGGCCTTCCTGCAACTCGGTATTGATGCGCGCCTGTTGCTGCAGCAGGCCGTGGGCGTCCTCGTTGCGGCGCTCCAGGGTGTCCTTGAGGTCGAGCAGGTCGGAAGCGGATTCGGACAATGCGCGGGACAGTTGCTGCAACTGCGAATGGCGGTCCATCTCCAGCGGGTCGAACTCTTCGTAGCCCAGGCGCTCGGCCTCGGCCTGCTGGCGGCTGAGGATACGGCCCTGGGTTTCGGTGTCGAGACGCCGCAGTTGGTCACGCATGCGTTCGAGGGTGGTTTCCACTTCCGTAAGAGCGATGCGTGCGTCGTTGACCTGCTGCTCGATGCGGCCACGGAAGATCGAGGTTTCTCCGGCCAGGTTGACCAGATCATCCAGCAGCTCGGCGGAGATCTTCACCATGTCGGCAGTCGGGTCCACGACGGCCTCCGCCTTGCCCGCAGGCAACGCCACCGGCGTCACCGGCTCCTGGCTGGGGTGTACCAGGCTTTTGATGCGCTCGATGAGCTTGTCCACCGAGCCGACCGGCAAGCCGTCCGCCACGGCGTCGATCATCTGTGCCAGACGGTCGTGGCAACCTTGCAGCAACGCAAACAGCTCAGGCGACGGCGCGAGCAGGCCGGCAGACAGGCCTTCGTAGAGAAATTCCAGTTCGTGGGCCAGGTCGCCAATGGGCGCAATCTCGACCATGCGCGCGCCGCCCTTGAGCGT
This sequence comes from Pseudomonas sp. FBCC-B1565, assembly GCF_059133265.1. NCBI lineage: Bacteria > Pseudomonadati > Pseudomonadota > Gammaproteobacteria > Pseudomonadales > Pseudomonadaceae > Pseudomonas > Pseudomonas sp. FBCC-B1565. Next base: position 447,581 of record NZ_CP101438.1, on the reverse strand, counting down.
ATGCAGGTCACGCAGCAGGGTCTCCACCTCCTGGCGATTGCCGGGCTCGGCCTGCCAGCGCGACAGCGCCGCACTGGAACTGTCGAGAATGTCGGCCGCCTCTTCGAGGAAGATATCCAGCAGTTCAGGGTCGGCGCCCGACGCCGCTGGCGCAGCGGCCGGTGCGGCAGGCGCGTTGCCTTGGCGCAGCGCCCGCACCTTGGCGATCAGCTCTGCGTTGTCGCTCAAGGGTTGGTGATGCTGCAGCTCTTCAAGCTGCAAGGCGAGGCGCTCATGGCTGGCCATCAACACCTGGGACAATTCGGCGGAGTAACTGTAGCGACGGTCCACCAACCCTTCGTACAGGCATTCCAACTCATGGGCCAGGTCGCCAATCGGGCCGATTTCGGCCATGCGCGCCCCCCCTTTAAGGGTGTGCAGATCGCGCTGCAATGACGACAACGGCGCAGCACTGTCGGGCTCTAGCAGCCAGCGCTTGAGCGACTGGCCAGCGCTGTCGAGGATGTCCACGGCTTCTTCGAGAAAGATCTCGACGATCTCGTCGTCCATCGTGATTTCGTGATCCAACTGCTGGGTAGCGGCGCCCAGTTCGGCAATGCTCAGCACTCGGCTGCCGTCACTTTTGATCAAGCCGGTGGCGGACGGGTCGAGGGCTTCATCCAGCAGTTCGCGCAAGGCCTCGACCCGCGCCGGCGCCGGGCTGATTTCCTGGCCGGCGGCCAGTTGGTCGAGCATGCTGATCAGCGCTTCATGGGCCTGTTCAGCCTCGTGGAAAAACCGCTCGCTCACCGCCAGGCTGCTTTCTTCTACCGCCCCGTACAAATCCAGCAAGGCTTCGCAGAGTTCGTCGATGGCGTGCAGATCCGCGACGTGCGCGCCTTCGCCCAGGGTGGTCAGCTCATCCAGCAGTGCCGTCAGCTCCTGGCGCTCGCCGGGGTGCTGCTGCCAGCGGCGCAGCAGGCTCTCGGCGTCGAGCAGGATGTCCATGCCTTGGGCCAGGAAGTTGGCGATCAGCTGCGGGTCGCGCTTGATACGCACGTCGAGCAGCGCTTCAAGCTGCTGGTCCAGCAGGCTTTGCGTGCGCTTGATCAGGTCCTCTGCACCGTTGATCGGCGCCAAGGGATCACTGTCCAGGTCGCGCAGCCCACGCTGGAACAGGCCTTCGGCTTCCAGCAGCAATTCCACTTCATCCAGGTCCAGCGGCAGGCGGTGGGCCTTGTATTCGCGGGTCAGGTGGTCCAGCGGGCGTGCCAGTTCGGCGATGGGCAGCACGCCGGCCATGTAGGCGCTGCCCTTGAGGGTGTGCAGGGCACGTTGCAGTTCATCGCTGACTTGCAGCGGCACATGCTCGGCGGCCTGTTGCAGGAAGTGGTTGAGGCTGTCCAGGTGGCTCTGGGCTTCGTTGCGGAAGATCTCCAGCAACATCGGGTCATGGGGCTCGGCGGCCGGCACAGATGTGCCACTGGCCAAGGCGTGTGCGCGGGCGGCCAGGGTGTCGACTTCATCGCGTTGGCGCTGGTCGTCGATGGCAAAGTCAGCAATCAATTCCGGCAGCAGGGCCACCGCTTCATCCAGCACCTGCTGCACCTCGGGGCCGAGCACCACGCTGCGCTCCAGCACACGGTTGAGCAGGTTTTCCATGGCCCAGGCCAGCTCGGCCAAGACCAGGGCGCGCACCATCCGGCCGCTGCCCTTGAGGGTGTGGAAAGCACGGCGCATTTCACCCTGGGCGGTTTTGTCCGCGCAGTTGGGCAGGTAACGGTGCAGCACCTCGAGGACTTCGTCGGTCTCTTCGAGGAAGACTTCGCGCAGTTCGTCGTCGATGGGCTCCTCGTCGTCGGGCGGCGGCAGCAGGCTGCCGGGACGTTGCAGGGCCGGCGGGTTGAGGCGCGACGTCGGACTGGCCAGGGCGTCGAATTGGGATTGGCTCGGCGCGAGTTCGGCCGGCAGTGCGCCATCCGGTGCAACCAACGCCTGGCGCCAGGGTTTCTCGGCAGGCAGGTAACCCAGCGCCGCCAAGCTTTGGGTGGCCAGCTCCAGCACGCGCTCACCTGCAGCATCGGGGTCCTGGAGCATGCGTTCGAGGTAGTACTCCAGGCTGCTGATCACGTCGGCGAAATGCGCCAATTGCATCTCGGACGGTGGCGCGTCGCTGCCCATCAACTGTTCGTCGACGTAATCCGTGCACCCGCGCATCAGGCTCGCTGCGCGAGGCAACGGGATCATCGCCAGGGCACCGCGCACCTGGCTCAGCAGCTCGGGCAGGGACTCCAGGCGCTGACGGTCCCAATCGGCTTCGATGCAGTCGATCACCAGTTCCTTGGCTTGCTTGAGGCACTGGCAGGACTCGCGAATCACCAATTGGTGAATCTGGGTCAGGTCGGTGGTGGGCAGGCGGCTTTCTTCGCGGCTCTCCGGCTCGACGGTGCCAACCATGCCGGCCAGCGTGGCTTCGACGTAGAGCAAGGCGCCGGCGACGTCCATCAGCACCGCGTCGTTGGGCTCGCGTTGGCCCTGAGCCAGGCTCAGCACCACGGCGAGTTGGTCGATGATGACTTTGCGCGGCTGGCCGAAGCCCAGCACCGCCAGGGTGTCGGCGATCTGCCGCAGCGGTGCGAGCAGTGCATCCAGGTCGCTGGTGTGTTGACGGTCGCTGCGCACGAACAAGTCGAGGCGCTCCTTGACCCGTACCAGTTCTTCGCACAAGGCACCGAGTACCGACCCCATCGCATTGCGGTCCGGCCCGGCCAGGCGTGCGCGCTCGGCGTCGACCACCGCGCTGTCGGGCAGGGCTTCATCCAGGCCGTAGCGTTCCTTCAAGCTTTGCATGCGCGGCGTCGGCCGAGTGACCTTGGCGACGTAAAACAACAGGCTCTTGAGCAGTTCATCCGGCGCCGGCTGGTTGATCCCGCCGATGCCTTGGGCCAGCAGGCGCTTGAGCTGTTTATCACTGGCCTTGAGCAGGCTGCGTAGCGCCGGGCTGTTGGCGATCACACCGGTGAGCATACCTTCGACCAGCGCCGAGGTGACTTGCCACAGCGGCAACAACGGCGCGCCCTGGCACAAGGCTTCGAGGCGCGCGAACACCCGCGCCATGTCTTCCAGGTTGCTGGGGCCGTGGTCTTCGCGCAGCAACCCGGCCAAGGCCTGTTGCAGCAGTTGGTGCCACTGGCGCAGTTGCTCTTTCAGGTCGGGTACGGCGCGTTGGGCCAGGGCTTCGTCGGGCAACGGGGCGATCGTCAACAGTTGCGGACTGAACAGGCTGGTCTCCGACAGCAGGCTTTCACCGCGCGCGCTGCGTAGGTCGTTGAGCAATGGCAACACCACCAGCGGCAGGTCACGCCGGGCGCTGTGCACACGGTCCAGATACAACGGCAATTGGTTGAGGGCCTGTTGCAGCAGGCGGATGCTTTCGTCGCGCTGGCTCACATGGCCCGCTTGCAGAGCCAGGGCCAGTGCTTCGATTTCTTCGGCGAGCAGGGCCGCGCCATAGAACTCGACCATTTGCAGGGCGCCATGCACTTGATGGACACACGCCAGGCACTCGCCGATCGCATCGCCGTCGGAGGTTTCGACGTACGCATCGAGCGCCGAACGGGCCTGTTTCAGGGTTTCGGCAATGTCGCCCTTGACCCATTCGAGGGCCACGTAGTCGTGCCGATCAACCATAACTGCTCCGCTTGGAATTCATGGGTTGCTGGTGGTGCGAGATATCAAGACAGATAGAGATCAAATGTGGGAGGGGGCTTGCCCCCGATGGCGGTGCATCAGTCAAAGATTGGGTGACTGACCCACTGCTATCGGGGGCAAGCCCCCTCCCACATTGACACTGCATTTCAATCATCAACCTGCTTTGCGGGCGGGAGGGTGAACCCCGACACCGACCGTCGCAACTGGCTGGCCATCTTCGCCAAATTGCCGATGCTTTCGGCGGTCGCCGTGGAGCCCGACGAGGTCTGGGTGGTGATCTGCTGGATCACGTTCATGGTCAGGGAGATCTGCCCCGCCGAACTCGTCTGCTGCTGCGCCGCGTTGGAGATGCTCTGGATCAACGCTGCGAGGGTTTTCGACACGCCTTCGATCTCTTCCAGCGCCACCCCGGCATCCTGGGCCAACCGTGCGCCGCGCACCACTTCGGTGGTGGTCTGCTCCATGGAAATCACCGCTTCGTTGGTGTCGGCCTGGATCGCCCGCACCAGGGTTTCAATCTGCCGGGTCGCCGCCGACGAGCGCTCGGCCAGGCGCTGCACTTCATCGGCCACCACCGCAAAGCCGCGCCCGGCATCCCCGGCCATGCTCGCCTGGATCGCCGCGTTGAGGGCGAGGATGTTGGTCTGGTCGGCAATGTCGTCGATCAGGCTGACGATGTCGCCAATCTCCTGGGACGACTCGCCCAGGCGTTTGATGCGCTTAGCGGTGTCCTGGATCTGTTCGCGAATGTTGTCCATGCCGTGGATGGTGTTGTGCACCACCTCGTTGCCCTTGTTGGCAATTTCCACCGAGCGCTCCGCCACCGCCGAGGATTCGGCGGCGTTGGCCGATACCTGGTCGATGGACTGGGCCATCTGGTTGATCGCCGTTGAGGCCTCGGCAATCTGCTGGGCCTGGTGCTCAGACGCCTGGGCCAAGTGCATGGCAGTGGCCTGGGTGTCCTGCACTGCACCAGCGACTTGCCCGGCGGTGAGGTTGATGGTGGCGACCAGGTCGCGCAACTGGTCGACGGAATAGTTGATGGAGTCGGCGATGGTGCCGGTGAAGTCTTCGGTCACCGAGGCGGTCACGGTGAGGTCGCCGTCGGCCAGGTCTTCGATTTCATCCAGCAGGCGCATGATCGCGTTCTGATTGCGCTCGTTCTTCTCGGCGGTTTCATGCAGTTGGCGGTTGGTCTCGCGCACCATCACCAGGCCGATCAGGATGATCGAGGTCAGCGCCAGCAGGCCCAGCACATAGCCGCCGATGGTGTCGAAGCTGCGCCCGCCGGCCAGGTTTTCGAAACCGGTGGCCAGGTGCGAAGCTTCATCGAGCAGGGTTTGCGACAGGTTGAAGATATTGCTCGCCGAGGCACGTACCTGGAACAGTTGCGGCGAGGTTTCGAGGATTTCATCCACGGAGCCTGAGACAAACTCGAACAGCTCGGCGATTTCCGCCAGCCGCGCGCGGGCATCGCGGTCTTCGACCTGGGTAATGCGCAGGCCGGGGTTGCCCTGGAGCATGCCGTTGAGCACCTGGCCGAAGCGGTTGGCATCGCGGCCGAAGGCGTCGGCGGCCTGCACGGCGGTTTCGTCGCCGGCCAGTACGGTGTTCACCGCCCCCAGGATACGCTCGGCCAGCAACGACTGGCGCTGGGCCAGGGCGACCTGGCTGGCTGGGGCGCCGCGCTGCAGGAGGATGTCGACGACCTTTTCCGACTCCACCTGCAACTGCGGAACGGTTTCCGCCAGCGTCGCCGCGACCTGGTGCAAGGACAGCACGGTCTGTTCGCTGGCGAGGATCGCGTCGGTGTTTTTCAGCAGCGCTTCCCAGTCGGTCTGCACCGCACGCATTTCAGCACGTACCGCACTGGGCGCGGCCGGCAGGCCGGTTTCCGGGTCACCTTTTTTCAGGTAGCCCCAGCGCTGGGCGAAGTCGTTGCGCGCATCCCCCAGCAGATTGAACGCGGCGGCCTTGCCGGCAGCGGCTTCGGTGGCGTTCTTGGCGATGCGCTGGGACAGCACGCGCAGCTCACCGGCGTGGCCGATGTACTGCTTGTCATAGGTGGACTGGGTGTTGAGGTACGCGAAGTTGGCGAACAGCAACATGATGAACACGATCAGTGCAATGAACAGCACGATGATCTGGGAGCGGCTGCGTGACGCGGCCTGGGGTTTTGGCGGGGTAACGGTGGTCATGCGGCAACATCCATGAAGCCAGGGGCCTGGGCCAGGGCGAAGGGGCTGAAGACCTGCCACTGCGGGTTGCCCTCGAAACGCCCCTGGATATACGGCGCACCGGGAGCGGCACTCGCCAGCAGTGCGTCTTGTGCGAAATGCTGCATCCCCACCACCTCGTCCACCAGCAGCCCGACAAACAAATCGTTGAATTCCACCACCAATACGCGCCGCTGTTTGCGCGCCTTGGACAACTCAAGGCCGAGGAACCCGCCCAGGTCCATCACCGGCAACAAGCGCCCACGCAGGTTAGCCACACCCTTGACCCAGGCCTTGACCCCGGGCATCAGCGTGCAGCGCGGTTCATGCAGGACTTCGGCGACTTCACCCATGGGCGCCACATACCAGTGCTGCCCCAGGCGAAAGCCGATCCCGCTCCAGCGTTGCAGGCGGGTTTCCTGGGACGGCAGGTCGGCGGCCAACAGGCGACAGCGGCGGTCGATGTCCAGCAGCAGCTCAAAGGCGGTTTGCGACTCGGTCATGATGGCGAACCGTCAGCCGGCCAGCACCTTGTTCAGGGTGGCGATCAGGGTTTCTTCATCCACCGGTTTGGTCAGGTAGTCCTTGGCGCCCTGGCGAGCGCCCCAGATCTTGTCGGTTTCCTGGTCCTTGGTGGTGATGATGATGATCGGGATGCCGTTGGTTTCCGGCTCCTTGGACAGCTGTCGGGTGGCCTGGAAGCCATTGAGGCCCGGCATCACGATATCCATCAGCACGGCGTCAGGCTTTTCCTGGCGGGCCAGGGCCACGCCATCCGCACCGTTTTCGGCCTTGAGGACCTGGTGGCCATGCTTTTCCAGCATGCCGGTCAGTTTGTACATTTCGGTCGGCGAATCGTCGACGATCAGAACACGTGCCATGGTTTTCCCCACTACATAGGTGGACGCCGGCCCTTGTGAGGCGGCGTCAGTGTGCTTGTTCTACTACGGCGAACCCCGGCACGTAGGCCTTGATCGCGCCCAGCAGTTCTTCCTTGCTGAAAGGCTTGGTCAAAAACTGATCGACACCCACGATGCGCCCCTTGGCCTTGTCGAACAAGCCGTCCTTGGACGACAGCATGATCACCGGGATCGACTTGAACGCCGGGTTGTTCTTCACCAGCGCGCAGGTCTGATAGCCATCCAGGCGCGGCATCATGATGTCGACAAAAATAATGTGCGGGTGATGATCCACGATCCGGGCCAGGGCGTCGAAACCGTCGATGGCCGTGATGACATCGCACCCCGTGTTCTTCAACAAGGTCTCGGCGGTGCGGCGGATCGTCTTCGAATCGTCGATCACCATCACTCTCAAGGCGTTGGAATGCTGTTCCATATCTGCTCTGCCATCGCCACAGCGAATCGGTTTTCGGTGTGTACTGCCTGATGTTGCACAGGATGAGCGCCACAAGCCTCGGAATTCAAGGGCTGCTGCGCCGTGGCAGTCTTTTTAGCACAGTCTCCGGGCGCAATCTATCGAGCAACCGGCCAGGTGGTTTTTCCTTGACCCACAACAGCCGCAGCGCCACTCTGACGCCACTTTTATGCGCCCTTATTTGCTAGAGGAAATCCCCCATGAGCGTTCGCGTCGGCATTGTCATGGACCCTATCGCCAGCATTTCCTATAAAAAGGACAGCTCGCTGGCCATGCTCCTGGCCGCCCAGGCCCGCGGCTGGACCCTGTTCTATATGGAGCAGCGCGATCTTTACCAGGGCGACGGCGAGGCCCGTGCACGCATGCGCCCGCTGCAGGTGTTTGCCAACCCGGAAAAGTGGTTCGAACTGCAAGACGAAATCGACAGCCCGCTGCGCGATCTGGACGTGATCCTGATGCGCAAGGACCCGCCGTTCGACATGGAATTCGTCTACTCCACCTACCTGCTGGAGCAGGCCGAGCGCGCCGGCGTGCTGATCGTCAACAAGCCGCAGAGCCTGCGCGACTGCAACGAAAAGCTGTTTGCCACCCTGTTCCCACAGTGCACGCCGCCGACCGTGGTCAGCCGCCGCGCCGACGTGCTGCGTGAATTCGCCGCCAAACATGGCGATGTGATCCTCAAGCCGCTGGACGGCATGGGCGGCACCTCGATCTTCCGTCACCGCGCAGGCGACCCGAACCTGTCGGTGATCCTGGAAACCCTGACCGCCCTGGGCACCCAACAGATCATGGGCCAGGCCTACCTGCCTGCGATCAAGGACGGCGACAAGCGCATCCTGATGATTGACGGCGAGCCGGTGGATTACTGCCTGGCGCGCATCCCGGCCGCCGGCGAGACCCGTGGCAACCTGGCAGCCGGTGGTCGGGGTGAAGCCCGCCCTCTGTCGGACAAGGACCGTTGGATTGCCGCCCAGGTTGGCCCGACCCTGCGCGAAAAAGGCCTGCTGTTCGTGGGACTGGATGTGATCGGCGAGAACCTCACCGAAATCAACGTCACCAGCCCCACCTGCATTCGCGAGATCGACAACGCATTTGGCACGAACATCGGCGAAATGTTGATGGCCGCCATTGAGCGCAAGCTGCAAGCCAAGTGATATAGAACAGCCGGACACGCACCAACATTGCGCTATCATGCCCCACCTGTGAAACGCGCGATGTTGGTTTTTTTGTCATGACACTCCCGTCCGAGCTACCCCCCGAACTCTCCCACAGCGGCGTGCGCCCGGCTGATCGGCTCGGATTTACCCTGTTCCTGGCCGCGTTGATTCACTTGGCCCTGATCCTCGGCGTGGGCTTCACCATGGTCGAGCCCAAGCAAATCACCCAGACCCTGGAAATCACCCTCGCCACGTTCAAGAGCGAAAAGAAGCCCGAGAAGGCCGACTTCCTCGCCCAGGACAACCAGCAGGGCAGCGGCACCCTCGACAAGAAAGCCGTGCCCAAGACCACCGAAGTGGCGCCGTTCCAGGACAACAAGGTCAACAAAGTCACCCCGCCACCGGCGCCCAAACCGGAGATCAAGCAGGCAGCGCCCAAGCCAGCCGTGACCACCATCGCCCCCAAACCGCAGAAAGCCCCGGCCCAACGCGAAAAAACCAAGACCGAACCCACGCCCGAGCCCGTAAAACCGGCGCCGACTTTCGACAGCTCGACCCTGTCCGACGAAATCTCCAGCCTCGAAGCCGAACTGGCCAATGAACAGCAGCTGTACGCCAAGCGCCCGCGCATCTACCGGCTGAATGCCGCCTCGACCATGCGCGACAAAGGCGCCTGGTATAAGGACGAATGGCGCAAGAAGGTCGAGCGTATCGGCAACCTCAATTACCCGGAGGAAGCCCGACGCCAGCAGATTTACGGGAATTTGCGTCTATTGGTGTCAATCAACCGCGACGGCACGTTATATGAAGTGCAAGTGCTGGAGTCCTCCGGCCAGCCACTGCTGGACCAGGCCGCCCAGCGCATCGTTCGCCTGGCTGCGCCCTTTGCGCCGTTCAGCGGCGACTTGAACGACGTCGACCGCCTGGAAATCATTCGCACCTGGAAGTTTGCCAAGGGCGATCGGCTGTCGAGCAATTGATGACAATTGCCGCCTGTGGCACATCACCAGCTTGTCAGTTCGCCCCTCCACCGCCACACTAGCGGACATGAAAAATGTCAGCCCGACCTACCTCAAGCACCACTTCCTGATCGCCATGCCCCATATGGCCGACCCGAACTTTGCGCAAACCTTGACCTACATCGTCGAGCACACCGCCAAGGGTGCGATGGGGTTGGTAGTTAACCGCCCGCAGGCGCTGAATTTGGCGGATATCCTTGAGCAACTGCGCCCCGAGATCGACCCGCCGGCCCGTTGCCAGGGCGTGCCGATCTATATTGGTGGGCCGGTGCAGACCGATCGCGGCTTTGTGCTGCACCCCACCGGGCCGAAGTTCCAGGCCACGGTCGATCTTGACGGCGTATCGCTGTCCACTTCCCAGGACGTGTTGTTCGCCATCGCCGATGGCGTGGGCCCTGATCAAAGCGTGATCACCCTCGGCTACGCGGGCTGGGAAGCCGGCCAACTGGAGGCAGAACTGGCCAGCAATGCCTGGCTGACCTGCCCGTTCGACGCCGACATCCTGTTCAACACCGTCAGCGAACTGCGCCTGGACGCAGCGGCGGCGACGCTAGGAATCAACCTCAACCTGCTGACCAGCCAGGCGGGGCACGCCTGATGGCTTTGCGTCTGATCCTTGGCTTTGACTACGGCACCAAACAGATCGGCGTAGCGGTCGGCCAGGTGATCACCGGCCAGGCCCGCGAGTTGTGTACCTTGAAAGCCCAGAATGGCGTGCCGGACTGGAACCAGGTCGAGGCCCTCATAAAAGAGTGGAAGCCCGACGCGGTCGTGGTCGGGCTACCCCTGAACATGGACGGCACCCCCAGCGACATGTGCCTGCGCGCCGAAAAATTCGCCCGCCGACTCAATGGCCGCTACAACCTGCCCTTCTATACCCACGACGAACGCCTCACCACCTTTGAAGCCAAGGGCGAGCGCCGTGACCGTGGCGGACAAAAGGGCAGCTACCGCGACAACCCGGTAGACGCCATCGCCGCCGCCCTGCTGTTGCAGGGCTGGCTGGATGAAAACACCGCTTTATTTGAATCCTGACTGACGCGGCTTGCCGCGTCTTTTTACGTTTGAGCCCGGTCCTTGCCTGCGCGAGGCCTAGAAGGAGCCCCCATGAGCCTGCCGAACCCCGCCGAACTGATCAGCCAGATGGCCACCAGCCTCACGGCCCATCTGCAACACCGCAACATCAGCGAGCCACGCTTCATCGGCATTCGCACCGGCGGTGTGTGGGTGGCCCAGGCGCTGCTGGAAGCACTGGGCAGCGAGTCGCCCCTGGGCACCTTGGACGTGTCCTTCTACCGCGACGACTTCAGCCAGAACGGCCTGCACCCGCAAGTGCGCCCGTCGGCCCTGCCGTTCGAGATCGAAGGCCAGCACCTGGTGCTGATCGACGACGTATTGATGAGCGGCCGCACCATCCGCGCCGCCATGAACGAACTGTTCGACTACGGCCGCCCGGCCAGCGTGACCCTGGTGTGCCTGCTGGACCTGGACGCCGGCGAATTGCCGATCAGCCCGGACGTAGTCGGCGCCACCCTGTCGCTTGAAGCCCATCAACGGGTAAAATTGCTCGGTCCCACGCCGCTCGCACTCGAACTGCAAGACCTTGCCCTTTAAACCGCCTTGTAAAGAGTCCCCGCGATGACGCCTCTAGATGCCAAGCGCCCGCTGCAGCTCAATGCTCAGGGCCAGTTGCAACACTTCTTGTCCCTCGACGGTTTGCCCCGCGAACTGCTCACCGAAATCCTCGACACCGCCGACTCGTTTCTCGAAGTCGGTGGCCGGGCGGTGAAGAAGGTCCCGCTGTTGCGCGGCAAGACCATCTGCAACGTGTTCTTCGAGAACTCCACCCGCACCCGCACCACCTTCGAACTGGCGGCCCAGCGGCTGTCGGCCGACGTGATCACGCTGAACGTGTCCACCTCGTCGGCGAGCAAGGGCGAAACCCTGCTCGACACCCTGCGCAACCTGGAAGCCATGGCCGCCGACATGTTCGTGGTACGCCACGGCGACTCCGGCGCTGCACACTTCATCGCCGAGCATGTGTGCCCGCAGGTGGCGATCATCAACGGCGGTGACGGCCGCCACGCCCACCCGACCCAAGGCATGCTCGACATGCTCACCATCCGTCGGCACAAGGGCAGCTTTGTAAACCTCTCGGTGGCGATCGTCGGCGACATCCTGCACTCGCGGGTCGCGCGCTCGAACATGCTGGCCCTCAAAGCCCTGGGTTGCCCGGATATCCGCGTGATCGCGCCGAAAACTTTGCTGCCCATCGGTATCGAACAGTACGGCGTGAAGGTCTACACCGACATGGCTGCAGGCCTGAAGGACGTGGACGTGGTGATCATGCTGCGCCTGCAACGCGAGCGCATGACCGGTGGCCTGCTGCCGAGCGAAGGCGAGTTCTTCCGCCTGTTCGGCCTGACCACCGCACGCCTGGCCGGCGCCAAGCCGGATGCCATCGTGATGCACCCTGGCCCGATCAACCGTGGCGTGGAGATTGAGTCGGCGGTGGCCGACGGTCCGCAGTCGGTGATCCTCAACCAGGTGACCTACGGCATCGCCGTACGCATGGCCGTGCTGTCCATGGCCATGAGCGGGCAAACCGCGCAACGTCAATTCGAGCAGGAGAACGCCCAGTGAAGCTCAGCATCCTCGGCGCCCGCGTCATCGATCCGGCCAGTGGCCTGGATCAAGTTACCGATCTGCATCTGGAAGCCGGCAAGATCATTGCCATTGGCGCCGCGCCCGCAGGCTTCAACGCCAGCGAGACCATCGACGCCAAAGGCCTGGTGGCCGCGCCTGGCCTGGTCGACCTGAACGTCGCACTGCGCGAGCCGGGTTACAGCCGCAAGGGCAACATCACCAGCGAAACCCGCGCCGCCGCCGCCGGTGGCGTGACTAGCCTGTGCTGCCCACCGCACACCAAGCCGGTGCTGGACACCTCGGCGGTGACTGAGCTGATCCTCGACCGCGCCCGTGAAGCCGGCAACTGCAAAGTGTTCCCAATCGGCGCACTGAGCAAGGGCCTGGAAGGCGAACAACTCGCCGAGCTGATCGCCCTGCGCGACGCCGGTTGCGTGGCCTTCGGCAACGGTCTGGAAAGCTTTCGCAGCACCCGCACGCTGTTACGTGCCCTGGAGTACGCGGCCACTTTCGACCTGACGGTGATCTTCCATTCCCAGGACGGTGACCTTGCCGAAGGCGGCCTGGCCCATGAAGGCGCCGTGGCCAGCTTCCTCGGCCTGCCGGGCATCCCGGAAACCGCCGAGACCGTGGCCCTGGCCCGTGACCTGCTGCTGGTGGAACAAAGCGGCGTGCGCGCGCACTTCAGCCAGTTGACCAGTGCGCGGGGCGTGGCCTTGATCGCCCAGGCGCAGGCCCGTGGCTTGCCGGTGACGGCGGATGTGGCGTTGTACCAACTGATTCTGACGGACGAAGCGCTGATCGACTTCTCCAGCCTGTACCACGTGCAGCCGCCCCTGCGCACCCTGGCCGACCGCGACGGTTTGCGCGCAGCGGTGAAATCCGGTGTGGTCTCGGCGATTTCCAGCCATCACCAGCCCCATGAACGGGATGCCAAGCTGGCACCGTTTGGCGCGACAGAGCCGGGTATCAGCAGTGTTGAACTGTTGCTGCCGCTGGCGATGACGCTGGTAGAGGATGGGTTGCTGGACTTGCCGACATTGTTGGCACGCTTGAGCAGCGGCCCAGCCGAGGCCCTGCGTCTGCCGGCGGGCAAGTTGGCGGTGGGTTCGGCGGCGGATCTGGTGCTGTTTGATCCGGCCAGCTCCACGGTTGCCGGGGAACACTGGCTGTCCAGGGGTGAAAACTGCCCGTTCATCGGCCATAGCCTGCCGGCGACGGTGCGTTACACCCTGGTGGATGGACGTATCACCTACCAGGCCTGATAGACATCCAATGTGGGAGGGGGCTTGCCCCCGATAGCGGTAGATCAGTCAGCTTATCTGTAGCTGACCCACTGCAATCGGGGGCAAGCCCCCTCCCACATGTTGATCTCCACCAGAAGTTAAAGATCAGCGACCGCTGTTGCGCTCGGCATTGCGGATCGATATCTGCGTATTCAACGTCCAGAAGTCATACAGCACCCCCACCAGGAACAAACCGCCGGTCAGCAGGTAGATCAGGCCGGAGATCCATTTGCCCTGGTACATGCGGTGCACGCCAAACACCCCGAGAAACGCCAGCAGAATCCAGGCCACGTTGTATTCGATAGGCCCGGCGGTAAATCGCAGGTCCGCTTCACGGTCCATGGCCGGGATCAGGAACAGGTCGATCAGCCAGCCGATACCCAGCAAGCCAAAGGTGAAAAACCAGATCGTACCGGTCACCGGCTTGCCGTAATAGAAGCGGTGCGCTCCGGTAAAACCGAAAATCCACAGCAGGTAACCGATCACCTTGCTGTGAGTGTCTTGCTGCTCGCCAATCTGCTGATAGGTGTTCATCGCGTACCTCTTTTGCCTCGATAGATAAATTTTTTCATTTTCTTTGTGACTTTTTTACGGGCGCCCGACGTACGGCAAATGGTATCTTCCCTGCCCTGAAAGCCTTATGCCACCTGACTTGTGTAGGACAATTGCGGCGAATCGTCGCGTTTTTCCTGATTTTGACGTCAAGGTTCAGTCGACAAACGGCCTGAGAACGACACAAAAAGCTGTTATAAAGTTGCGCGCAAACCCATAAGAGCCACGCCTAATGCGACCATTTTTCAAGACATGGCTAACCATTTGCCTATTAATGCCACTGGCCGCCCACGCCACCAATCGTGAGCAACGACTTCCCAACGTTAACGGTTTCACCCCTAAAGTCCACAGCACGCCAAGCACCGCCAAGTCGGTCAAGCTGACCGTCAACCGCCCGACTCAACTGAGCAAGGCCCACGGTAAAGCCACGGCCGGCCTGGTAGGCGTCAACACCAAGCAGAGCAGCACCGTGCTTAGCCGCGCCGTCAACGTGCTCGGTACTCCTTATCGTTGGGGCGGCAGCAGCCCAAGTAAAGGGTTCGACTGCAGCGGTTTGGTGAAATATGCGTTCAACGACGTCGCCGCTGTGGATTTGCCGCGCACTTCCAACGCCATGGCCGCTGGCCACGGGCAGAAGGTTGATCGCAAGGACCTGAAACCGGGTGACCTGCTGTTCTTCAAACTGAAGAGTCGCCAGGTTAACCACGTTGCCATCTACCTGGGCAACGACCGCTTCATCCACGCACCGCGCCGTGGCAAAGCGGTCAGCATCGACACGCTGAAAAAGCCGTTCTGGGACAAGAACTACGTGATTGCCAAGCGGGTGCTGCCTAAAGAGCAGAACAACCTGCGGGTCGTGCAGCGCTGATTCCAGGCTGGAATGCGATAAACAATGTGGGAGGGGGCTTGCCCCCGATTACAGTGGGTCAGCTACAAATAAGCTAACTGATCCACTGCTATCGGAGGCAAGCCCTCTCCCTCATTTCGAGCTTCATATATCCCCAGGCACCCTCGCCTTCTGCTGCGCCTCTTCCCGACTGATCACCCCCTCCCCGACCAACGCCCTCAAGCTCATATCCAGCGTCTTCATCCCCAACGCCCCACCGGTCTGTATGGCCGAGACCATCTGCGCCACCTTGTCCTCACGGATCAGATTGCGGATAGCCGGCGTGCCCAGCATGATTTCATGGGCCGCCACGCGCCCGCCGCCGATCTTCCTCACCAGCACCTGGGACACCACCGCCTGCAACGACTCCGACAGCATCGAGCGGACCATGGCCTTTTCCCCCGCCGGAAACACGTCCACCAGCCGGTCCACGGTCTTTGCCGCCGACGAGGTGTGCAAGGTGCCGAACACCAGGTGCCCGGTCTCAGCCGCCGTCAGGGCCAGGCGGATGGTTTCCAGGTCGCGCAGTTCGCCCACCAGGATCACGTCCGGGTCTTCCCGGAGCGCCGAGCGCAGGGCAACGGAAAAGCTGTGGGTATCGCGATGCACCTGGCGTTGGTTGATCAACGCCATTTTCGGCGTGTGGATAAATTCGATGGGGTCTTCAAGGGTCAGGATGTGCTGGCGCCGATGCCGATTGAGAAAATCGATCATCGCCGCCAGGGTGGTGGACTTGCCCGAGCCGGTGGGGCCGGTCACCAGTACCAGGCCGCGCGGCAGTTGGGCAATACGCTGGAATACTTCCCCCAGGCCGAGGCGCTCCAGGCTTTGGACCTCGGACGGGATGGCACGAAACACCGCGCCCATGCCACGGTCCTGCCGGAACACATTGGCGCGGAACCGCGCGACACCGGGCAGCTCGAAGGCAAAATCCGTTTCAAGAGATGTTTCGAAATCCTTTTGTTGGTGCTGATTGAGCAATGGGCTCAACAAGTCCGCCACTTGCGGGGGTGAAAGCACCGGCCCATCCAGCGGCCAGACCTCGCCATCCACCCGCAGCATCGGCGCCAGGCCGGCGGACAAATGCAGGTCGGAGGCGCCACGGCACACGCTGGCCGTGAGTAATTCAGTGATATCCATAGGACTTTCCATTTCCAGTAGAATGCCGCGGACTCCATATCCACGGGCGCATCTTGAATGTCGACGATAGCAGACAACATCGGCCAGGTTAGCCAGCGCATCCGCGCCGCTGCCGACGCCGTGCAACGTGACGCAAGCAGCATCCACCTGCTGGCCGTGAGCAAGACCAAACCCGCGCAGGCAGTGCGCGAAGCCTATGCCGCCGGCATGCGCGACTTTGGCGAGAACTATCTGCAGGAAGCCCTGGGCAAACAGGCCGAATTAACCGACCTGCCCTTGAGTTGGCACTTCATCGGCCCCATTCAATCGAACAAGACGCGCGCTATCGCCGAGAACTTCGCCTGGGTGCATTCCGTGGATCGCCTCAAAATTGCACAACGCCTGTCCGAACAACGCCCGGCCGACCTGCCACCGCTGAACATCTGCATCCAGGTCAACGTCAGCGGCGAAGCCAGCAAGTCCGGCTGTACACCCGCCGACCTGCCAGCCCTGGCCAATGCTATCAGCGCCCTGCCGCGCCTGAAGCTGCGTGGCCTGATGGCAATCCCCGAGCCGACCGAAGAGCGCGCCGCGCAAGATGCAGCCTTCGCTACCGTGCGCGAGCTACAAGCCAGTTTGAACCTGGCGCTGGACACACTTTCCATGGGCATGAGCCACGACCTTGAGTCGGCCATCGCCCAAGGCGCCACCTGGGTGCGGATCGGTACCGCCCTGTTCGGCGCCCGCGACTACGGCCAGCCATGAAATGGCTGGCTTCCACCTGAGTAAGGACCTGTCATGAGCAACACGCGTATAGCCTTTATCGGCGCCGGTAACATGGCGGCCAGCCTGATCGGTGGCCTGCGGGCCAAGGGCCTGGACGCCGCGCAGATCCGCGCCAGCGACCCGGGCGCCGACACCCGTGCCCGCGTCAGCGCCGAGCACGGTATTGAAACCTTTGCCGACAACGCCGAGGCCATCCAGGGCGTCGATGTAATTGTGCTGGCGGTGAAGCCGCAGGCCATGAAGGCCGTGTGCGAAAGCCTGCGTCCAAGCCTGCAGCCGCAGCAACTGGTGGTGTCCATCGCCGCCGGCATCACCTGCGCCAGCATGAACACCTGGCTCGGCGCCCAGCCGATCGTGCGCTGCATGCCCAACACCCCTGCCCTGGTCAGCCAAGGCGTGAGCGGCTTGTACGCCACCGCCGAAGTGAGCGCCGAACAACGCGACCAGGCGCAAGAGCTGCTGTCCGCCGTGGGCCTCGCCCTGTGGCTGGAGCAGGAACAGCAACTGGACGCGGTCACCGCCGTATCCGGCAGCGGCCCGGCGTATTTCTTCCTCCTGATCGAAGCCATGACCGCCGCCGGCGTGAAGCTGGGCCTATCCAAGGACGTTGCCGAACAACTGGCCGAGCAGACCGCCCTGGGTGCTGCGCGCATGGCGGTGTCCAGCGATGTGGATGCCGCCGAGCTGCGCCGCCGCGTGACCTCGCCGGGCGGCACCACACAGGCGGCCATCGAGTCGTTCCAGGCCGGGGGCTTTGAAGCCCTGGTGGAAAAAGCATTGGGTGCCGCTGCGCACCGCTCGGCGGAACTCGCCGAACAACTGGGCAAATAAGGAGCCAACATGATTGGTTTGAATACCGCAGCCGTCTACGTGCTGCAAACCCTCGGCAGCCTCTACCTGCTGATCGTCCTGATGCGCTTCGTACTGCAACTGGTGCGTGCGAACTTCTACAACCCGCTGTGCCAGTTCATCGTCAAGGCCACCCAACCGCTGCTCAAGCCGTTGCGCCGGATCATCCCGAGCCTGTTCGGCCTGGACATGTCGTCGCTGGTACTGGCGATCCTGGTGCAGTTGGCCTTGATGGCGCTGACCCTGCTGCTGACCTACGGCACCACCGGCAACTTCGTACAGTTGCTGATCTGGGCCATCATCGGCGTGACCGCGCTGTTCTTGAAGATCTTCTTCTTCGCCCTGATCATCAGTGTGATCCTGTCCTGGGTCGCCCCCGGTAGCCACAACCCTGGCGCCGAGCTGGTGAACCAGATCTGCGAGCCGGCCCTGGCGCCGTTCCGCCGCCTGCTGCCAAACCTGGGCGGCCTGGATATCTCGCCGATCCTGGCGTTCATGGTGCTCAAGTTGCTGGACATGCTGGTGATCAACAACCTGGCGGCCATGACCGGGATGCCGGAGATTTTGCGTCTGCTGATCTGACGCAAAGCAAATGTGAGAGGGGCAAGCCCCCTCCCACATTTCAAACCGCTCAGGCCATTGCTTGCCGCTAGGTGCAGCGGTCTTTAGACTTACGCCTCATTTAAACGAGAGCAGGGTCGATGCCAGCTGCCTTTCCCCCCGATTCTGTTGGACTGGTCGTGCCCCAAGTGGCGCACTTCAGCGAACCGCTGGCCCTGGCCTGCGGCCGTTCGCTGCCCGCCTACGACCTGATCTATGAAACCTATGGCCAACTGAACGCCACGGCGAGCAACGCCGTGCTGATCTGCCACGCCTTGTCCGGCCATCATCACGCGGCCGGTTTTCACTCTGCCGAGGATCGCAAGCCCGGCTGGTGGGACAGTTGCATCGGCCCCGGCAAACCCATCGACACCAACAAGTTCTTTGTGGTCAGCCTGAACAACCTGGGCGGCTGCAACGGTTCCACCGGCCCCAGCAGCCTCAATCCGGAAACCGGCAAGCCGTTCGGCGCCGACTTCCCGGTGCTCACCGTGGAAGACTGGGTACACAGCCAGGCGCGACTGGCCGACCTGCTGGGCATCAGCCAGTGGGCTGCGGTGATCGGCGGCAGCCTGGGCGGCATGCAGGCACTGCAATGGACCATCACCTACCCGGACCGCGTGCGCCATTGCCTGGCAATCGCCTCGGCCCCCAAGCTGTCGGCGCAGAACATCGCCTTCAACGAAGTGGCGCGCCAGGCCATCCTCACCGACCCGGAGTTCCACGGTGGTTCGTTCCAGGAAGCCGGCGTGATTCCCAAGCGCGGCCTGATGCTGGCGCGGATGGTCGGGCATATCACCTACCTGTCCGATGACTCCATGGGCGAGAAATTCGGCCGTGGCCTCAAGAGCGAGAAGCTCAACTACGACTTCCACAGCGTCGAGTTCCAGGTGGAAAGCTACCTGCGCTACCAGGGCGAGGAGTTCTCGGGGCGTTTCGACGCCAACACCTACCTGCTGATGACCAAGGCGCTGGACTACTTCGACCCGGCCGCCAACCACGACGACGACCTGGCGAAAACCTTCGAAGGCGCCACGGCCAAGTTCTGCGTGATGTCCTTCACCACCGACTGGCGCTTCTCGCCGGCCCGCTCCCGTGAGCTGGTGGACGCGCTGATGGCGGCACGCAAAGACGTCTGCTACCTGGAGATCGATGCACCGCAAGGCCACGACGCCTTCCTGATCCCGATCCCGCGTTACTTGCAGGCGTTCGGCAATTACATGAACCGGATTACTGTGTGAGAACGCCATGAGAGCCGACCTGGAAATCATCCAAGACTGGATCCCCGCCGGCAGCCGCGTGCTCGACCTGGGCTGTGGCGATGGCGAACTGCTGAGCTGGCTGCGCGACAACAAGCAAGTCACCGGCTACGGCCTGGAAAACGACCCGGACAACATCGCCCAGTGCGTGGCCAAGGGCATCAACGTGATCGAGCAGGACCTGGACAAGGGCCTGGGCAACTTTGCCAGCAACAGCTTCGACATCGTGGTGATGACCCAGGCCCTCCAGGCGGTGCACTACCCGGACCGCATCCTCGACGAAATGCTGCGCGTAGGCCGCCAGTGCATCATCACCTTCCCCAACTTCGGGCACTGGCGCTGCCGCTGGTACCTGGCCACCAAGGGCCGCATGCCGGTGTCGGACTTCCTGCCGTACACCTGGTACAACACGCCGAACATCCATTTCTGCACCTTCGAAGACTTCGAAGCCCTGTGCAGTGAGCGTGAAGCCAAGGTGATCAACCGCCTTGCCGTCGATCAACAGCATCGTCACGGCTGGGCAAGTAAACTATGGCCCAATCTGTTGGGCGAAATCGGTATTTACCGGGTCAGCAGTCCTGGCCTGACGGACCACAAGATTGCCGTCTAATCATCTTCAAGAGGGACGCTCATGAAACGCCTGGCTGTATTTCTATTGACCGCGTGCCTGGGCGCCAGCGCCATGGCCGCCGACGCTATCGACGCCAATCGCAAGAAAGACTTCGGTGACATCACCGTGCATTACAACACCTTCACCTCCAGCTTCCTGCAACCGGAAACCGCCCAGGCCGTCGGCGTGGTGCGCAGCAAGGAAAAGGGCTTGATCAACGTGACGGTGATCAAGGGCGTGACCCCAGTGGCCGCGCAAGTGACCGGCACCATCAAGGACTTGGGCGGCAAGAGCGAAGTCCTGACGTTCAAGCAGATCAACGAGAAAGGCGGCATCAATTACCTGGCGCCCTACTCCGTGACGCAGCGCGAATACAAGACGTTTACCATCAACGTTGAAACCGGCGGCAAAGCCCATAGCTTCCAGTTCAACCAGGAACTGTTTCCGGCGGAATAATGAACCTCACCCAACTCGTACTGGCCAGCCATAACGCCGGCAAACTCAAAGAACTGCAAGCCATGCTCGGTGACTCCGTGCAACTGCGCTCCATCGGCGAGTTCAGCCAGGTGGAGCCGGAAGAGACCGGCCTGTCGTTCGTCGAGAACGCTATCCTCAAGGCGCGCAACGCCGCACGTATCTCCGGTTTGCCGGCGCTGGCGGATGACTCGGGGCTGGCGGTGGACTTCCTCGGCGGCGCGCCTGGCATCTATTCGGCACGCTACGCCGACGGCAAAGGCGATGCAGCCAACAACGCCAAGCTGCTGGACGCGCTCAAGGACGTACCGGACGCCGAACGCGGCGCTCAGTTCGTCTGCGTGCTGGCCCTGGTGCGGCACGCCGATGACCCGCTGCCGATCCTCTGCGAAGGCCTGTGGCACGGGCGCATCCTGCATGCCGCCAGCGGCGAGCATGGGTTTGGCTATGACCCGCTGTTCTGGGTGCCGGAGCGTAACGTTTCCAGTGCCGAACTGAGCCCGGCCGACAAGAACCAGATCAGCCACCGTGCTCGCGCAATGGATTTGCTGCGCCAACGCCTGAGCCTGAAATGACCCAGAACACCTCTGCGCAGCCGCTGATCCACGGCGGCGCGCAAACACCTCGGGCGGCCTTGCCTGTGCTGCCGCCCCTGGCGCTGTACATCCACATCCCGTGGTGCGTGCGCAAATGCCCTTATTGCGACTTCAACTCCCACACCGCCAGTAAAGTGCTGCCGGAAGAGGAGTATGTGGACGCCCTGTTGGCCGACCTCGATCAGGACCTGCACGCAGTGCATGGCCGCGAACTCAGTTCGATCTTCTTCGGCGGCGGCACGCCCAGCCTGTTCAGCGCCGCAGCGTTGGGGCGGTTGCTCAAGGGCGTGGAAGCCCGCATCCCGTTTGCCGGCGATATCGAGATCACCCTGGAAGCCAACCCCGGGACGTTCGAGCAAGAAAAGTTCGTGGCCTATCGCAAGCTGGGGATCAATCGCCTGTCCATCGGTATCCAGAGCTTCCAGCAGGAAAAGCTTGAGGCCCTGGGCCGTATCCACAATGGCGACGAAGCCGTACGTGCCGCTGGCATGGCGCGCCAGGCCGGGTTCGATAACTTCAATCTGGACTTGATGCACGGGCTGCCCGATCAGTCCCTGGACGATGCCTTGAGCGACTTGCGCCAGGCCATCGCGCTGAAGCCGACGCACTTGTCCTGGTACCAGCTGACCCTGGAACCCAACACCGTGTTCTGGAACCAGCCGCCTGCACTGCCGGAAGACGACACCCTGTGGGACATCCAGGAAGCCGGCCAGGCGTTGCTTGCCGAACACGGCTACGCGCAATATGAAGTATCGGCCTATGCCCAACCAGGTCGCCCGGCGCGGCATAACCTCAATTACTGGAGCTTCGGTGACTTTATCGGCATCGGCGCCGGCGCCCACGGCAAGCTCAGCCACCCGGACGGGCGCATCGTGCGCACTTGGAAGACGCGGGCACCGAAGGACTACCTCAACCCGGCCAAAAGCTTCCAGGCCGGCGCGAAGGAGCTGACCAACGAAGAGTTGCCATTCGAGTTCCTGATGAACGCCCTGCGCCTCACCGAAGGGGTCGATGCCAGGCTCTACGCCGAGCGTACCGGTCTGGATCTGGCGAGCCTCGATGAAGGCCGCCGCGAGGCAGAACAAAGTGGCTTAATGCAGGTCGAACCGTCACGCCTGGCGGCGACCGACCGCGGGCAACTCTTTCTCAATGATCTGTTGCAGAAGTTTTTGAGCTGACGCTCTTAAGGAAATCGAATGGATTTGGTACTCGACCTGCTCGCCACCGTATCCCGCTGGAGCCGCAGCAACCTGTCGGAAATCTCCCTGGCCCTGGTGGGCTGCCTGCTGGTGCTGTTTGGCGCCGACATCAAAGGCTGGATCGAAGCACGCCTGGGCAGCATCGCGGGTGCGTTGCGCGTGCCGTTGATGGCGCTGGTGTGCATGATCGGCAGCGGCGCGGCGTTGATTTATGCCACGCCGTGGATTGTGCGAGGGTTGAGCCAGTTCAATAACTACAGCCTGGCGCCGGTGTTGATTGTGGTACTGGTGTTGATCGGCGTAGTCGCAGACCGCCGCTGATCCTGAGCAAAACGTCGATACAAATGTGGGAGGGGGCTTGCCCCCGATGGCGGTGGACCAGTCACTCTATGGGGTGACTGACACTCTGCTATCGGGGGCAAGCGCCCTCCCACATTTGATTGCATTGCAACTCAGAGACGAGTTACGCCAGCTTCTCGAACTTCAAATCCCACACCCCATGCCCCAGCCGCTCACCACGACGCTCGAACTTGGTGATCGGACGCTCAGCCGGGCGTGGCACGCATTTGCCGTCTTCAGCCAGGTTGCGGTAGCCGGGGGCCACGTTCATCACTTCCAGCATGTATTCCGCATACGGCTCCCAATCGGTGGCCATGTGCAGGATGCCGCCCACTTTCAGCTTGGTGCGCACCAGTTCCGCAAAGGAGGCCTGGACGATGCGGCGCTTGTGGTGACGGGCTTTGTGCCATGGATCCGGGAAGAACAGCATCAGACGGTCGAGGCTGTTGTCGGCGATGCAGCGGTTGAGCACTTCGATCGCGTCGCAATCGTAGACCCGCAGGTTGGTCAGGCCTTGGGTCAACACGCCGTTGAGCAGCGCGCCGACACCTGGGCGGTGCACTTCCACACCGATGAAGTCCTGGTCCGGCGCAGCGGCGGCCATTTCCAGCAGGGAGTGGCCCATGCCGAAGCCGATTTCCAGGGAGCGCGGGGCCGAACGGCCAAACACCTGGTCGTAGTCCACCGGCGCGTCGGCCAATGGCAACACGAACAACGGCGTACCTTGCTCCAGGCCCTTTTGCTGGCCTTCGGTCATACGACCGGCGCGCATCACAAAACTCTTGATGCGGCGGTGCTTGGACTCGTCGCCTGCTTCCAGGGTGTTCGGCGTTTCGTTTGATTCAGTCATCAATGGCTCTTACTTGATCAGACCATCCAGCGGCGAGGAGGCGCTGGCGTAGAGTTTTTTCGGCATGCGGCCGGCGAGGTAGGCCAGGCGACCCGCGACGATGGCGTGGTTCATGGCTTCGGCCATCAGGATCGGTTGCTGGGCGTGAGCGATGGCCGAGTTCATCAGCACCGCGTCACAGCCCAGTTCCATGGCGATGGTTGCGTCGGAGGCCGTGCCCACGCCTGCATCCACCAACACCGGGATCTTGGCTTCTTCGAGGATGATCTGCAGGTTGTAGGGATTGCAGATACCCAGGCCGGAACCGATCAGGCCGGCCAGTGGCATCACCGCGATGCAGCCGATTTCCGCCAGTTGGCGCGCAATGATCGGGTCATCGCTGGTGTAGACCATCACGTCGAAACCTTCCTTGACCAGGGTTTCGGCGGCCTTGAGGGTTTCGATCACGTTGGGGAACAGGGTTTTCTGGTCGGCCAGCACTTCCAGCTTCACAAGGTTGTGGCCATCGAGCAGCTCACGGGCCAGGCGGCAGGTGCGCACGGCTTCAATGGCGTCGTAGCAACCGGCGGTGTTCGGCAGGAAGGTGTAGCGGTCCGGCGACAGCACTTCGAGCAGGTTTGGCTCGCCTTCGATCTGGCCGAGGTTGGTGCGGCGCACGGCGAAAGTGACGATCTCGGCGCCCGAGGCTTCGATGGCCAGGCGGGTTTCTTCCATGTCGCGGTACTTGCCGGTGCCGACCAGCAGGCGGGACTGGTAGGTACAGCCGGCCAGGACGAAAGGCTTGTCGCTACGAACGATGCTCATGGGAAATCCTCGAAATGGGGTGAGGTTCTGCAGAATTCAGGAAGCTGCGCGATCAGCCGCCGCCGATGGCGTGGACCACTTCGACCTGGTCGCCTTCGGCGAGCGCGGTCTCGGCGTGCAGGCTACGCGGGACGATATCCAGGTTGAGTTCCACTGCGACGCGACGCCCGGTCAGGTCCAGGCGGGTCAGCAGGGCCGCAACGGTTTCACCGTCGGGCAGTTCAAAGGATTCGCCGTTCAACTGAATGCGCATGCCACGGGCCGCCATCGTTTTTAGGGGTCGGCATTCTAGCCCGATTGAGGTTGCCGGCCCAAGTCCCTTGGTCAGGCTGCCTGCAAACGCCAAGCCGCCAGGCCCAGGAAGAACCAGCCGAGCAGGAAGGCCAGGCCGCCAAACGGCGTGATGATCCCGAGTTTGCTGATGCCGGTCAGGGTCAGCACATACAGGCTGCCGGAGAACAGCAGGATGCCGACGGTAAACGAGATGCCCGCCCAGCTGACCAATCGGCCAGGAATATGCGCCGCCAGCAGCGCCACGCCGAACAGTGCCAGGGCGTGCACCAACTGGTAGGTCACGCCGGTGTGGAAGATCGCCAGGTACTCAGCGCTCAGGCGGTTTTTCAGGCCGTGGGCGGCGAAGGCGCCAAGGGCGACACCGGTGAAGCCGAAAAAGGCAGCCAACATCAGAAAGCCACGCAGCATGAGGAACTCCAGTCAGACTCATAGGGCAGGGTCTGTATAATGGCCCGCTCAACGGGTTCGGCCAAGCCATCTCTATGCTGCGTCTCCTCTTCAAACGCTTTCTCAACGTCGTCAAATGGTTTGCCATCGGCAGTGTGCTGCTGGTGCTGCTGTTTCGTGTCGTCCCGCCGCCCTTCACCGCGCTGATGGTGGAGCGCAAGGTCGAATCCTGGTTCGACGGCGAACCCATTGACCTGCAGCGCACCTGGGTGCCGTGGGACGAGATCTCCGATGACCTCAAAGTGGCGGTGATGGCTGGCGAAGACCAACGCTTCCCGCAGCATTGGGGCTTTGATTTCGGCGCGATCCAGGCGGCGATCCTGCACAACGAGCGCGGCGGCTCGATTCGCGGTGCCAGCACGTTGAGCCAGCAAGTGTCGAAGAACCTGTTTCTGTGGGCCGGCCGCAGTTATCTGCGCAAAGGCCTGGAAGCCTGGTTTACCGGGTTGATCGAGGTGTTGTGGCCCAAGCAGCGGATTCTTGAGGTGTACCTCAATAGCGTGGAGTGGGACGAAGGGGTATTTGGGGCGGAAGCGGCGGCACGACATCACTTTGGGGTGAGTGCCAAGGGGTTATCGCGGCAGCAGGCCAGCTATCTGGCGGCTGTTTTGCCCAACCCACGGGTGTGGAGTGCCAGTCATCCGACGGCGTATGTGGCGCGGCGCGCTGCTTGGATTCGGCAGCAGATGGGTCAGTTGGGTGGAGACGGTTACCTGGTTGAACTGAACAACTCCCGCAAGGCCCCCTGGTCCGACTGACACAACAAAAACAAATGTGGGAGGGGGCTTGCCCCCGATAGCGATGGAACAGTCACCTTGATGTTGACTGACACTCTGCTATCGGGGGCAAGCCCCCTCCCATATTTTTAGGCTGCGATGGACAGTTTCAGCTTGTTCATCGCGCTTTTCTCAAGCTGACGAATCCGCTCGGCCGACACGTTGTACTTCTGCGCCAGGTCATGCAGCGTGGCCTTGTCTTCCGCCAGCCAGCGCTGGTAGAGGATGTCACGGCTGCGGTCGTCCAGCACTTCCAGCGCTTCATGTAGGTTGTGGTTGGAGTTGTCGCTCCAGTCCGCATCCTCCAGTTGACGCGCCGGGTCGTAGCGATGGTCTTCCAGGTAGTTGGCCGGCGATTGGAAGGCGCTGTCGTCGTCCGCTTCAGCAGCGGGGTCGAAGGCCATGTCATGGCCGGTCAGGCGGCTTTCCATCTCGCGCACTTCACGCGGCTCCACGCCGAGGCTTTCGGCCACGCGGTGCACTTCCTCGTTGTTCAGCCACGCCAGGCGTTTCTTCTGGCTGCGCAGGTTGAAGAACAGTTTGCGCTGGGCCTTGGTGGTCGCCACTTTCACGATGCGCCAGTTGCGCAGGATGAATTCGTGGATTTCCGCCTTGATCCAGTGCACGGCAAACGACACCAGGCGCACACCCATCTCGGGGTTGAAGCGCTTTACCGCCTTCATCAGGCCGACGTTGCCTTCCTGGATCAGGTCAGCCTGGGCCAGGCCGTAGCCGCTATAGCTACGGGCGATATGTACGACAAAACGCAGGTGGGCGAGCACCATCTGCCGAGCCGCCCCCAAATCCTGCTCATAGTAGAGACTCTCGGCCAGTTCACGCTCCTGCTCGGGCGTCAGCAATGGAATGCTGTTGACCGTGTGCACATAGGCTTCCAGGTTCGCACCCGGGACCAAGGCATAAGCAGGTTGCAAAGAAGTGGTCATACGAAAAAACCTCCGACTCACATAACTCGTGCAGTGAAGCACTGCGAAAATTGACCGGGAACCGTAGGACAAGTTCCCTAAACCACTCATACGGTCAATACAAACGAAACCACATTAATCTGACATTAACTACTTCGGTGCCAGCTCGCGTAAATGACGAGCGACCGCAATCCAAGCACCGATATACCCCAACAATACCGCGCCAAGCAAGAGACTCAGACCATCGGCTACCGGCACGCCGGCCAGGGCGAAATCACTGCCGTAGAGTCCGGCAAGCCCGACAACCGCGTCGTTCAGCCAGTCCAGGCCAAAAGCCAGCACGCCCCAGGACAAAATCCCGGCACCAAAGCCATAAAGCGCGCCCATGTACAGAAAAGGCCGACGCACATAGCTGTCCGTGCCGCCGACCAGTTTAATCACTTCTATCTCGGTGCGACGGTTTTCAATATGAAGACGAATGGTATTACCTATCACCAAAAGTAATGCAGACACCAACAGCACCGTCAGGCCGAACACAAACCGGTCGCCCAGCTTGAGGATCGCCGCCAGGCGCTCTACCCAGACTAGATCAAGCTGCGCCTGCTGTACCTTGGGCATCTCTGCGAGTTTTTGTCGCAGGGCCTCCAGCGCCGGCTTATCGACTTCGTTCGGCGTCACCAGCACCACGCCCGGCAGCGGGTTCTGTGGCAGCTCCTTGAGCGCCTCGCCCAGGCCGGACTGTTGCTGGAACTCTTCCAGCGCCTGATCGCGGCTGATGTACTCGGCATCCGCCACGCCGGGGATGTTCTTGATGTCGTCGCGTAACGCTTCGCCATCTTTGGCACTGGCGTCGATATTCAGGTACAGCGAAATCTGCGCTGCGCGCTGCCAGGAACCGCCCAGGCGCTCCACATTATTAAGCAGCAGCGACAAACCCATCGGCAGGCTCAGGGCCACCGCCATCACCAGGCAGGTGAAAAAGCTGCCGATCGGCTGTTTGCCCAGGCGGCGCAGACTGTCGACCAGGCTGGCGCGATGGCTTTCGATCCAGGCGCGCAGCAAAGTGCTGAAATCCGGACCGTCGTCATCATGCTCGTGTTTTTTCTTCGGCGGTTGCGGGTCGGCCGGTTTCGGCGCCACGCGTTCGGAGACTTTAGGGCTGCGTGTTGCACTCATACGCCGGCCTCCCCGTCACCGATCAGGCGGCCGCGTTGCAGGGTCAGCATGCGATGGCGCATGCGTGCGATCAGTGCCAGGTCGTGACTGGCGATCAGCACGCTGGTGCCCAGGCGGTTGATGTCTTCGAATACGCCCATGATTTCGGCCGCCAGGCGCGGGTCAAGGTTACCGGTGGGTTCGTCCGCCAGCAGCAGCGCCGGGCGGTGGACGATGGCGCGGGCGATACCGACGCGCTGTTGCTGGCCGGTGGATAGGTCGCCAGGGTAAAGGTCGGTCTTGTCCGACAGCGCCACGCGCTCCAGGGCCGAATCCACGCGCTTGACGATCTCGGCCTTGGACAGCCCGAGGATCTGCAACGGCAGCGCCACGTTATTGAACACGGTGCGATCAAACAACAGCTGGTGATTCTGGAACACCACGCCGATCTGGCGGCGCAGGAACGGAATCTGCGCATTGCTGATGGTGGCCAGGTCCTGACCCGCCAGCAGCAACTTGCCAGTGGTCGGGCGTTCCATGGCCAGCAGCAGCCGCAACAAGGTACTTTTGCCGGCGCCGGAGTGCCCGGTTACAAACAGAAACTCGCCGCGCCGCACTCGAAAGCTCAGCTCATGCAAGCCGACATGCCCGTTGGCATAGCGTTTACCGACCTGTTCGAATCGAATCATGAACGCTCCCGCTCGGCAAACAGTGCCTGTACAAAGGGTTCGGCTTCAAAGGTGCGCAGGTCGTCGATGCCTTCACCAACGCCGATATAACGAATCGGCAACCCGAACTGTTTGGCCAGGGCGAAGATCACACCGCCCTTGGCCGTGCCGTCGAGCTTAGTCAATGCCAGGCCGGTCAGTTGTACCGTCTGGTTGAATTGTTTGGCCTGGCTGATGGCGTTCTGGCCGGTGCCGGCATCCAGCACCAGCAGGACCTCGTGCGGGGCGTCTGCGTCGAGCTTGCCGATCACGCGGCGAACCTTTTTCAGCTCTTCCATCAAATTGTCTTTGGTGTGCAGGCGACCGGCGGTATCGGCGATCAGCACATCGATGTTACGGGCCTTGGCGGCTTGCACGGCATCGAAGATCACCGAGGCGGAGTCGGCGCCGGTGTGCTGGGCGATGACCGGGATCTTGTTGCGCTCGCCCCACACCTGCAGCTGTTCCACCGCAGCGGCACGGAAGGTATCGCCGGCTGCCAGCATGACTTTCTTGCCTTCGGACTGCAGCTTCTTGGCCAGCTTGCCGATAGTGGTGGTCTTGCCGGCACCGTTGACGCCCACCACCAGGATCACGAAAGGCTTCTTCGGGGTGATCACCAGCGGCGCTTCCACCGGCTTGAGCATCGAGGCCAGCTCGGCCTGCAGGGATTTGTACAACGCGTCGGCGTCGGTCAGCTGCTTGCGCGCGACCTTCTGGGTGAGGCTCTGGATGATCACGGCAGTGGCTTCAACGCCCACGTCGGCGGTGAGCAGGCGGGTTTCGATGTCTTCCAGCAGTTCGTCATCGATGACCTTCTTGCCGAGGAACAGGCTGGCCATGCCTTCGCCGATGCTGGCGCTGGTTTTGCTCAGGCCTTGCTTGAGGCGGGCGAAGAAGCCGGTCTTGCTGGTTTCGGCAGGGGCGACGACGGGCTCCGGCTCGATCACCGCAGGCACAGCCACCTCGGCCACAACCGGAATCGGCGGGGTGACGTGCTCAGCCTGCACATCTTCAACCAGCGCCACGGGTTCTTCGGCCACCGGCAGTTCCGGCCACGGTTTGTGCTCTGGTTCCGGCTCGGGTTCCGGCGCAGCCTCGACGACCGGCTGCAACACCGGCTCGGCCATCGGCAACACCACCGGCGCCGGTGTTTCGGCAACCGGTTCGGCTTCTACTATGGGTTCTGGGATAGGTTCAGGCAGAACCTGCGGCTGTTCGTCGACGGTTTCCTGCGGTTTTTTGCGCAGCCATCCGAACAGGCCTTTCTTCTCGCCAGCCGCAGCTGGGGTCTTCTTGTCGTCGTTGGAACCAAACATGGAGACGGCTATCTCAAGGTAGCGACGCGCCAAGGGGCGCGTCGGTAAATAAAATTCGATGCGTAACAGACTGTTTTTTAGCCAGCTCGTTCATGCGCAACATTTTGTAAGGCCTAAATAGGGCCTAAACAAGACTGCCGCAGTGGCCGTCCGTAAATCCGACCAGTATCCTAGCACCTCCTCGCCCGCCGACGCTAAGACCAAGCGGGCAGCCCAACAGGTTTAAAAACGAATGAATGCTCTAGCCCGCCGCGCCGCAGGCCTGCTGTTCAGCACAGTTTGTCTGCCTCTTTCAGCCATGGCTGCCGACCCACAACCCACCCATGAATTCACCCTGGACAACGGCCTCAAGGTGGTCGTACGCGAAGACCATCGCGCGCCGGTGGTGGTTTCCCAGGTCTGGTACAAGGTCGGTTCGAGCTACGAAACCCCGGGCCAGACCGGTTTGTCACACGCCCTGGAACACATGATGTTCAAGGGCAGCGCCAAGGTCGGCCCCGGCGAAGCCTCGCTGATCCTTCGCGACCTGGGCGCCGAAGAGAACGCCTTCACCAGCGATGACTACACCGCTTATTACCAGGTGCTGGCCCGTGATCGGCTGGGCGTTGCCTTCGAGCTGGAAGCCGACCGCATGGCCAGCCTGCGCCTGCCGGCCGACGAATTCAGCCGCGAAATCGAGGTAATCAAGGAAGAGCGCCGCCTGCGCACCGACGACAACCCGATGTCCAAGGCCTACGAGCGCTTCAAGGCCATGGCCTTCCCGGCCAGCGGCTACCACACGCCGACCATCGGTTGGATGGCCGATCTGGACCGCATGAAAGTCGAAGAGCTGCGCCACTGGTACCAATCCTGGTACGTCCCGAACAACGCCACCCTGGTGGTAGTCGGCGATGTCACCCCGGACGAGGTGAAGAACCTGGCCAAGCGCTACTTCGGCCCGATCCCCAAGCGTGATGTGCCACCGGCCAAGATTCCGATGGAACTGGCCGAGCCCGGCGAGCGCCTGCTGACGATGCATGTGAAAACCCAATTGCCGAGCGTGATGCTGGGCTTTAACGTGCCGGGCCTGGCCACCGCCGAAGACAAACGTTCGGTGCAGGCCCTGCGCCTGATCTCGGCCTTGCTGGACGGCGGCTACAGCGCCCGCATCTCAGAACAATTGGAGCGTGGTGAAGAGCTGGTTTCCGCTGCCTCCACCAACTACGACGCCTACACCCGTGGCGATACCCTGTTCATGCTGAGCGCCACGCCGAATCAGCAGAAGAAGAAAACCGTCGCCCAGGCAGAAGCCGGCCTGTGGCGCCTGCTGGAAGAGTTGAAGGCCAAGCCGCCGACCGCCGAAGAACTGGAACGCATCCGCGCCCAGGTCATTGCCGGCCTGGTCTACCAGCGTGACTCCATCACCAGCCAGGCCACGGCCATCGGCTCCCTGGAGACCGTGGGCTTGTCCTGGAAACTGATGGACACGGAGCTCGCCGACCTGCAAAGCGTGACCCCGGAAGATATCCAGAAAGCCGCGCGCACCTATTTCACCCGCGAACGTCTGAGCGTCGCCCATGTTTTGCCTGAGGAGACCGCTCATGAGTGATCGCAAAAGCAGCCGCCTGATCTTCCCCGGCCTGGTCGTCGTTACCCTGATCGCCGCCAGCGCCGTGTACTTCCTGCGCCCCAGCGACTCCGTCGCCAGCCCGGCATTGGAAAAAGCCCAATCGAGCAACCAGCTGCAATCCCTGGCGGAACTGGACGGCAAGGCGCCGACCAACCGCAAGCTCGACGTTCAGACCTGGACCACCGCCGAAGGCGCCAAGGTGCTGTTCGTCGAAGCCCATGAACTGCCGATGTTCGACATGCGCATCCTGTTTGCCGCCGGCAGCAGCCAGGACGGCAACGTACCGGGCCTGGCGCTGATGACCAACGCCATGCTCAACGAAGGTGTACCGGGCAAGGACGTGAGCCAGATCGCCCGTGATTTCGAAGGCCTGGGCGCTGACTTCGGCAATGGCGCTTACCGCGACATGGCGCTGGTGTCCCTGCGCAGCCTCAGTGACAGTAGCAAACGCGACGCCGCCCTGAGCCTGTTTGACCAGGTGATCGGCAAACCGACCTTCCCGGCCGACTCCCTGGCCCGGATCAAGAACCAGATCCTCGCCGGCTTCGAGTACCAGAAGCAGAACCCCGGCAAGCTGGCCAGCCTTGAACTGTTCAAGCGCCTGTACGGCGATCACCCCTACGCGCACCCGAGCGAAGGCACGCCCGAAAGCGTGCCGAAGATTACCCTCGCGCAGTTGCAGGCGTTCCACGCCAAGGCTTACGCAGCGGGCAACGCGGTGATTGCGGTGGTGGGTGACCTGACCCGCGCCGAAGCCGAAGCCATGACGGCCAAGGTTTCTGCATCGCTGCCCAAGGGCCCGGCGCTGGCGAAGATCGCCCAGCCGACCGAACCCAAACCGGGCCTGAGCCGAATCGAGTTCCCATCCAAGCAAACCCACCTGCTGTTCGCGCAACTGGGCATCGATCGTGCCGACCCGGACTACGCAGCCTTGTCCCTGGGTAACCAGATCCTCGGCGGCGGCGGTTTCGGCACCCGCCTGATGAGCGAAGTGCGTGAAAAGCGCGGCCTGACCTATGGCGTGTACTCCGGCTTCTCGCCGATGCAGGTGCGCGGCCCGTTCATGATCAACCTGCAGACCCGCGCGGAAATGAGCGGCGGCACCCTGCGCCTGGTCGAGGACGTGGTGGCCGATTACCTCAAGACCGGCCCGACGCAAAAGGAACTGGATGACGCCAAACGCGAGCTGGCCGGCAGCTTCCCGCTGTCGACCGCGAGCAATGCCGATATCGTCGGGCAGTTGGGCGCGATGGGTTTCTACAACCTGCCGCTGACCTATCTGGAAGATTTCGTGAAACAATCCCAGGCCCTGACCGTAGAGCAGGTCAAGGCTGCAATGAACAAACACTTGAGCGCCGACAAGATGGTCATCGTGACCGCCGGCCCGACGATTGCGCAAAAGCCACTACCGCCCCCCACTGATAAACCCGCCGAGCAGCCGCTCGGGGTTCCGGAGCATTAATGGCCAGTTCATCTCGCCCGAAAAAACCTGTCCACAACGTGCATAACGGGGTGGGCCAGCTGCGCATCATTGGCGGCGAATGGCGCAGCCGCAAGCTGAGCTTCCCCGACGTCGTAGGCCTGCGCCCGACGCCGGACCGCGTGCGTGAAACCCTGTTCAACTGGCTCGCGCCGTACATCGCCGGCGCCAAGGTACTCGACCCGTTCGCCGGCAGTGGCGCGCTGTTCCTGGAGGCGCTGTCCCGTGGCGCCGCCCTGGGCCAGGCGCTGGACGCCAGCAATGTGGCGGTGTCCAGCCTCAAGGAACACCTGGGCACCCTGCGCTGCACCACCGGCCAGGTGCAAACCGCCGACGCGCTGCGCTATCTCGAAACCCAGCCGGCCAGCGAATTCGACGTGGTGTTCCTCGACCCGCCGTTCAACCAGAACCTGCTGCCGAGCGTGTGCGCGTTGCTGGAAGAACGCCAATGGCTGGCAGCGGATTCGTGGATCTACACTGAAAGCGAGACCGCGCCTTCTACCCTGGGCTTGCCGGCCACCTGGCGGCTACACCGGGAACAAAAGTCCGGACGGGTGTATTACGCGTTGTGGCAACGCAGCGCCGCCTGACCTCTGTTTGTGGCGAGCGGGCTTGCCCCGCGTTGGGCTGCGCAGCAGCCCCAAAACCAGCAATGATGTTCTAACTGATTATTCGCGGTGTTATTGATGGGGCTACTTCGCAGCCCAACGCGGGGCAAGCCCGCTCGCCACAGTTAAATGCATCCGCAGCAGAGCGTGTCATGACCCCTTCTTCCGACCTGTTCACCCCCGCCTTCGGCCTCGGCAACCCCCACCTGCAGACACTGTGGGGGCCGCTGTGGCGCCCCACCACCCACATCGAACGCCAACGCGAACGCCTGTGGCTGGACGACGGCGACTTCCTCGACCTCGACTGGCATGGCCCCCATGACGCGCAAGCACCGTTGGTGCTGGTGCTGCACGGGTTGACCGGTTCCTCCAACTCGCCCTACGTGGCCGGCCTGCAAAAAGCCCTGGCCGCGCAAGGCTGGGCCAGCGCGGCGTTGAACTGGCGCGGCTGCTCGGGCGAACCGAACCTGTTGGCGCGCAGCTATCACTCCGGCGCCAGCGAAGACCTGGCGGCGGCGATTGCCCATCTGCGGGCCAAGCGACCGCTGGCGCCGCTGTATGCGGTGGGTTACTCACTGGGTGGCAATGTGCTGCTCAAGCATTTGGGCGAAACCGGCGAGGCATCCGGGCTGCAAGGCGCGGCGGCGGTGTCGGTGCCGTTCCGTCTGGACCAATGCGCAGACCGTATCGGCCTGGGCTTTTCGCGGGTCTATCAGAAGCATTTCATGCGGGAAATGCTGGCGTATATCCGCGTCAAGCAACGCCGTTTTCTACAGGACGGCCGGGCGGAAGGGTTGAAGACGCTTGAAGCCCTGGGCTCGTTGGAGAAGATGCGCACGTTTTGGGACTTCGACGGCCGGGTCACCGCGCCGTTGCATGGTTTCCTGAGTGCCGAGGACTATTACCGCCGCGCGTCGAGCCGCTATTACCTGGGTGATATCCGCACGCCCACCCTGATCATCCAGGCCGCCGATGACCCGTTTGTGTTTGCCCACAGCCTGCCCGAGGCCAGTGAGCTGTCGGACTGCACCGAGTTCGAATTGCTGGCCAAGGGCGGGCATGTCGGTTTTGTCGATGGAACGTTGAAGCGCCCCGGTTACTATCTGGAGCGCCGTATTCCGGCCTGGTTACTCAGTCGCCGGTAGCGATGGCCCGCGCCGGATCGGTGATCCACTCGCTCCACGACCCTGCATACAACTTGCCCAATGGGTAACCCGCCAGGCTCAGGGCGAACAGGTTATGGCACGCTGTCACTCCTGAACCGCAATACGCCACCAGCTCATCCGGCGAGCGCCCCTGTAATTTTTCGGCGAAGCGTTGCTTGAGCTGCTCGGCGGGCAAGAAGCGGCCGTCCGGACCCAGGTTTTCGTTGAATGCCGCACACTGCGCCCCAGGGATGTGCCCGGCAATCGGGTCGATGGGTTCCACTTCACCACGAAAGCGCGGCTGGGCGCGGGCATCGATCAGGGTCAGCCCGGGTTGGCCCAGGCGTTTTTGCAGGTGCTCGGCATCCAGCACCAGGCGATTGTCCGGCGTACCGACAAAGGTGCCCGGCTCAACCACCGGTGCGTCCAGGCTCAGCGGAACCCCGGCCGCATGCCAGGCCTTGAGGCCACCATCCAGAATAAAGACGCCATCACGCTTGCCCAGCCAGGCCAGCAACCACCAGGCCCGTGCGGCATAGGCTCCAGGGCCGTCGTCATACAACACGATATCGGTGTCGGCGTTGATCCCCCAGGCACGCAATTGCTCGGCGAAGGCATCTGCCTCCGGCAACGGATGGCGACCGGTCACACCCTTGGTCACCGGCCCGCTGAGGTGGCGCTCCAGGTCAGCATACTGCGCGCCCTCGATATGCCCTTCGGCATAGCTGCAGAGCCCGTAGTCCGGGTCTTCCAAGGCAAAACGGCAATCGAGGATCACCAGCCCGGCCGACTTCTGGCGCTCGGCCAGTTGCTGGGGGCTGATCAATTGGGCGAGCGGCATGACGGACTCCTATGAACAGATTCGGGAAAGGTCCTACTTCACTTCTTCCAATGCCTGATTCAACGGCACGTAAAATTCTTTGAACAAGGCATCGACGGCCTCCTTCGCCTGGGGCGTGACAAACCCCGCCTCCAGCACCAGCACCTGATACACCCCGCGCTTGATCGCCTCGGCGCTCAAATGTGCAGAGTTTTCATTGGTGGTGCACAGAAAGCGCACCCAGGAGGTGAGGATGATCCAGGCATTGAGGGTCAGGGCTTCGGTTTGCACCGGGTCCATATTGAGGATGCCAGCGTCGACAAACCCTTGGTAAATGGCGCCGCCCTGGGTCAGGCAGCGCTGGGAAAAACGCCGGTAGCCGGTGGCCAGTTCCGGGTCGCTTTCCAGCAGGTGTTCGAGGTCGCGGTGCAGGAAACGGTAACGCCACATGCCGGCCAGAACGGCCTGCAGGTAGAAGCGTTTGTCTTCGACGGTGACGGCGCGGCCTTGGGGCGGGCGCAGGAAACTGTCCACCAAGGCTTCGTATTCGCGAAACAGCACGGCGATGATCGCCTGCTTGTTGGGGAAGTGGTAGTACAGGTTGCCCGGCGAAATTTCCATGTGGGCGGCAATGTGGTTGGTGCTCACACTGCGCTCGCCCTGCTGGTTAAAAAGCTCCAGGCTGGTTTGCACAATGCGCTCGCTGGTCTTTACTCGTGGTGCCATAGGGGATCAGCTTCTTTACACGTGATAAGGCATCTTACGGCCTATCCTTGCACGGATAAAACCGGATGTTGCTGCAATGTTATTTGACAATTTAGAGTAATGACTCTAAAAATCCAGGCAGACCTATAACAATCGGGAACGCCGCCATGTCTGCCAACGTTGCCTATCTGCAAGATTCCCAGGCACTGGACCAGCTCCAGCACCTGTTCGATACCCAGCGCCGCGCCTACGCCGCCAACCCGATGCCGCCAGCCACGCAGCGCCAGCAATGGCTCAAGGCCCTGCGCGATCTGCTCAGCGACGAGCGCCAGGCGCTGATCGACGCGATCAGCCAGGACTTCAGCCACCGCAGTGCCGACGAAACCCTGTTCGCCGAACTGATGCCCAGCCTGCATGGCATTCACTATGCCAGCAAACACCTCAAGGGTTGGATGAAACCTTCCCGGCGGGCTGTAGGCATAGCCTTCCAACCAGCCTCGGCCAAAGTCATTTATCAACCGTTGGGCGTAGTTGGCGTGATCGTGCCCTGGAACTACCCGTTGTACCTGGCCATTGGTCCGCTGGTCGGCGCGTTGGCGGCGGGCAACCGGGTGATGCTCAAGCTCAGTGAGTCCACCCCCGCCACTGGCGAGTTGCTCAAGGCGCTGCTGGCGAAAGTCTTCCCCGAAGACCTGGTGTGCGTGGTGCTGGGTGAAGCCGAGGTAGGCATGGCGTTTTCCAAGCTACCCTTCGACCACCTGCTGTTTACTGGCGCCACCAGCATTGGCAAGCATGTGATGCGTGCGGCGGCCGAACACCTCACGCCGGTCACCCTGGAGTTGGGCGGCAAGTCGCCGGCCATCGTGTCTGCGGATGTACCGCTCAAGGACGCCGCCGAACGTATCGCCTTCGGTAAAGCCTTGAACGCCGGGCAAACCTGCGTGGCGCCGGACTATGTGCTGGTACCTGAAGACCGAGTTGATGCGTTCGTCGAGGCCTACACCCAGGCTGTTCGCGGGTTTTATCCGACCCTGGCCGACAACCCGGACTACACCGCCATCATCAACGAACGGCAACTGGCCCGGCTGAATGCCTACGTCAAGGACGCCACCGACAAAGGCGCCACCCTGATCCCGCTGTACGACCAGGGCCAGGCGCGGCGCATGGCCCACAGCCTGTTGCTGAATGTCAGCGATGACATGACCGTGATGCAGGACGAGATCTTCGGCCCGGTACTGCCGATCGTGCCGTATCGCGGTATCGACCAGGCCTTTGCCTATATCAACCAACGCCCTCGCCCACTGGCCCTGTACTACTTCGGCTACAACAAGCGCGAGCAGGACCGCGTGCTCCACGAAACCCACTCCGGCGGCGTATGCCTGAACGACACGCTGCTGCATGTGGCTCAGGACGATATGCCCTTTGGCGGCATCGGCCCGTCGGGCATGGGCCACTACCACGGCCACGAAGGCTTCCTGACGTTCAGCAAAGCCAAGAGTGTACTGGTGAAGCAGCGCCTGAACGCGGCGAAACTGATCTACCCGCCCTACGGCAAAGCCATCCAGAAGTTGATCCAGAAGCTGTTCGTCCGCTGAAACCGCCACCCACGGGATAACAATAACAATGAACCCTAGCCTGACTGATTCACCCGCGCTGTCGCGGCGCGGCGTCTTGAAGATTGGCCTGTGCGCCAGCGCCTTCCTGGCGACCGCCGGGTTGGGCGCCAGCCTCAGCGGTTGCTCCAGCAGCACGCCGGCCAGCGGTTTCGCCATGCTGCGCAGCAGTGACCTGCCGTTCCTGCGCGCGGTGATCCCGGTGCTGCTCGAAGGCGTGGCCAGCGCCCAGGAAGTTGCCAGCGGGATTGAAGACACCCTTAAGAAGCTCGACTACAGCCTGCAACACCTGTCGCCGGAGATGTTCAAGCTCACCCAGCAACTGTTCGACGTATTGGGCATGGGCGTTACCCGTGGGCCGTTGACCGGGATCTGGGGCAGTTGGGAAAACGCCAGCGGCGAGCAGATACGCAACTTCCTGCACCGCTGGGAAAACAGCTACCTGAACCTGCTGCGCATGGGCCAGGGCTCGCTGCTCAAGCTGGTGATCATGGCCTGGTATTTCCAGCCGGCGTCCTGGGCGCATTGCGGTTACCCCGGCCCACCGAAGATTTGATTCGCCCCCCCCCATAAAAACAAGAGACGACCCTGATGCCCGTACCCGACCTGTTCCGCGACGGCATGGCCCGTGGCTGGAAAACCCACAATGGCGCCGCGCTCGATAACGACCTGACCCTGGAAGCCGATGTGGCGATCATCGGCAGCGGCGCCGGTGGCGGCACCACTGCCGAGATTCTCAGCGCCGCCGGCTACAAGGTGCTGCTGATCGAAGAAGGCCCGCTCAAGACCAGCAGTGACTTCAAACTGCTGGAAGACGAGGCCTACGCCAGCCTGTACCAGGAAGGTATCGGCCGCATGAGCAAGGACGGCGCCATCACCATCCTGCAAGGCCGGGCGGTGGGCGGCACCACGCTGATCAACTGGACGTCGAGCTTTCGCACCCCGGACGCCACCCTCGCCCACTGGGCCAGCGAATACGCGGTGAAAGGCCACAGCAGCGCCGAGATGGCACCGTGGTTCGAAAAGATGGAGCAGCGCCTGGGCATCGCACCGTGGGCCATCCCCCCGAATGCCAACAACGATGTCATCCGCAAAGGCTGCGAAAAGCTCGGCTACAGCTGGCATGTGATCCCACGTAACGTGCGCGGCTGTTTCAACCTGGGTTATTGCGGCATGGGCTGCCCAGTCAATGCCAAGCAGTCGATGCTGGTGACGACCATCCCGTCCACCCTGGAAAAAGGCGGAGAGCTGTTGTACCTGGCCCGCGCCGAGCGCCTCCTCTATAAAGGCGACGCTATCAGT
Organism: Pseudomonas sp. FBCC-B1565; assembly: GCF_059133265.1. Classification (NCBI taxonomy): domain Bacteria; kingdom Pseudomonadati; phylum Pseudomonadota; class Gammaproteobacteria; order Pseudomonadales; family Pseudomonadaceae; genus Pseudomonas; species Pseudomonas sp. FBCC-B1565. The sequence goes on along the minus strand of NZ_CP101438.1, from coordinate 408,367 downwards.
AGCCTGGAATGCGTGGCGATGGACGAGCGTTGCGTGGCGCCTACCGGACGCAAGATCACCGTGAAGGCCAGGCATTACGTGCTCTCCGGCGGCGGCATCAACAGCCCGGCGCTGCTGATGCGCTCGGATGCACCCGACCCGCACTCGCGGCTAGGCAAGCGTACCTTTCTGCATCTGGTGAACTTCTCCGCCGGGCTGTTCGACGAGGTGATCAACCCGTTCTACGGCGCGCCGCAGTCGATCTATTCCGATCACTTTCAATGGCAGGACGGCACTACCGGCAAAATGTCCTACAAGCTGGAAGCACCGCCCCTGCATCCAGGCTTAGCCAGCACCTTGTTCGGCGGCTATGGCACGCAGAACGCCTTGGACATGAGCCAATTGCCGCATACCCACGCCATGCTTGCGCTGTTGCGTGACGGTTTTCACCCCGACAGCCAGGGCGGCAGCGTGGATTTACGCGGTGACGGTACGCCGGTGCTCGATTATCAGGTCTCCCCCTATGCCTGGGACGGCCTGCGCCGGGCGTTTCACAGCATGGCCGAGATCCAGTTCGCGGCGGGCGCCAAGTCGGTCAAGCCGCTACACCACGACGCGCGGTTCGTGAACACCTTGGCCGAGGCACGCCGTGTGATTGACGGGTTGAACCTGGAACTGCACCGAACCACGCTAGGCAGCGCCCATGTGATGGGCGGCTGCGCCATGGGTGAAGACCCGAAAAACGCAGTGGCCGACAGCCTGGGTCGCCATCACCAGTTGCGCAATCTGTCGATCCACGATGGTTCTCTATTCCCCACCAGCATTGGGGCCAATCCACAATTATCGGTGTACGGTTTGACCGCCCAACTGGCGACAGCGTTGGCCGAACGTCTGAAAACAGCGTGAAAAAACACAGTATTCGCCGTGTCTATAGTGCTTTCTTCTGCATAAGTTGACTTTCCCGACCGGGACGGCTGCGATACCATCCGGTTCCCCAACGGACTCCGCCAGGACGACGCGATGAACCGAGTGTTGTACCCAGGTACCTTCGACCCGATTACCAAAGGCCATGGCGATCTGGTCGAACGTGCCTCACGCTTGTTCGACCATGTGATCATCGCGGTCGCAGCCAGCCCCAAGAAAAACCCGCTGTTTCCCCTGGAACAGCGCGTGGAGCTGGCGCGTGAGGTCACCAAACACCTGCCCAATGTGGAAGTGGTGGGCTTTTCCACACTGCTGGCGCATTTCGCCAAGGAGCAGAATGCCAATGTGTTCCTGCGCGGCCTGCGTGCGGTGTCGGACTTCGAATACGAATTCCAGCTGGCCAACATGAACCGCCAATTGGCGCCGGACGTGGAAAGCTTGTTCCTCACGCCGTCGGAGCGTTATTCGTTCATTTCCTCGACGTTGGTCCGTGAAATTGCCGCTTTGGGCGGAGATATCACCAAGTTCGTGCACCCGGCCGTGGCGGATGCACTGACCCTGCGCTTCAAGAAATAAGCCCCCAATCGGCGCCTGCTCGCACTGCGGGCGCCAATGCGGCACAATTGCGCGCATTAGTTTTCAGATGCCTTGGCTGACAGCCCTGGCAGGAGTTTCCATGTCCCTGATCATCACCGACGATTGCATCAACTGCGACGTCTGCGAACCCGAGTGCCCGAACGCCGCAATTTCCCAGGGCGAAGAGATCTACGTGATCGACCCGAACCTGTGCACCCAGTGCGTCGGCCACTACGACGAGCCGCAGTGCCAGCAGGTTTGTCCGGTGGATTGCATCCCGCTGGATGAAGCCCATCCAGAGACGCAAGAGCAACTGATGGAGAAGTACCGCAAGATTACCGGTAAGGCCTGACCCACCTTTAGCGCCTGTCATGACCTCATCGGGGGCAAGCCCCCTCCCACATTTGGATTGCGAACACTTTCACTGTGGGAGGGGGCTTGCCCCCGATGGCAATATCAGCAATCACCCATCAATCAGCTCTGGCACTTAGGGCAAAACACACTCGCGCGCTGTCCCAGCACCACATTGCGCAATTCGCTGCCGCAGACCTTGCACGCCTCGCCGCCCCGGCCATAGACGAACAGTTCCTGCTGGAAATACCCCGGCTGCCCGTCGCCGCCGATAAAGTCGCGCAACGTGGTGCCGCCACGCTCGATGGCCGCCGCCAGCACGCGCTTGATCTCGATCGCCAGCTTCAAATAACGCGCTCGCGAAATACCACCCGCCTCACGACGCGGATCGATCCCCGCCGCAAACAGCGCTTCCGTCGCGTAGATATTGCCCACACCCACCACCACCGCGTTGTCCATGATGAACGGCTTCACCGCCATCGACCGCCCACGGGACAGCTGGAACAGACGCTCACCGTCAAACAGGTCGGTCAGCGGCTCCGGCCCCAGGCGGATCAGCAGTTCATGGTTGTGCGGGTCCTGGCTCCAGAGCATCGCGCCAAACCGCCGAGGGTCGGTGTAGCGCAAGGCCAGGCCGGACTCCAGTTCGATATCCACATGCTCATGCTTGGCCGCTGGCATGCCAACCTCTACCAGGCGCAAGTTGCCCGACATGCCGAGGTGGCTGATCAAGGTGCCCACTTCGGCATTGATCAACAGGTACTTGGCCCGCCGCTCCACCAGCACGATGCGCTGGCCGGACAGGCGCACATCGAGGTCTTCCGGGATCGGCCAGCGCAAGCGTCGCTCGCGCACCACCACGCGGCTGACCCGCTGGCCTTCCAGGTGCGGCGCGATCCCGCGCCGGGTGGTTTCGACTTCTGGTAACTCGGGCATGTGTACCTCTTGAAGGAAGGATCAGTGGGCGCCCAGTTCGCGGATCGACAACTTCATGCTCTCGAAGTCGTAGTCCGACAGCCCCACGTAATCCAGCACCAGGTGGCCGATGGCGTTCCACTCATGGTCCACCGCCTGGTTACCCAGCACGCGGTAGGACGAGCAGATGTGCTCGGCCATTTTCAGGATCGCCAGCAGGTTCTTCAATTGCGAATTGCGCGCTGACTCATCGCTGAAAATCGCCAGGGCGTTGTGGTGGTTGGCGATGGCGTCAGTCACATGCTGCGGCAGGCGCCAGGATTTCGCGGTGTAGTAGCCAACCACCGCATGGTTGGTGTTGAACGCGTTGTTCTCGGTATCGACCACGCGGCAATCGGGGCCGGCATTTGCATACGCCTGCTCCAACACCGACATGTAGTTGGGGAAGCGCTTGAGCATCAACGGCACGCCACAGTCGTGGAACAGGCCCAGGGCATAGGCCTCGTCCACCGCCTGGGCGCCGGTGCGCTTGGCCAGGGTGAGGCAGGTCATGGCCACATCCTGGGCGGTGTCCCAGAAGCGGTTGAGGGTGACGATGGTGTCGTCGCTCATCTCGCCTTTGATCGACAGCGCATTGATCAGGTTGATGATCGAGCGGCTGCCCAGCAGGTTCACCGCGCGCTGGATCGAAGCGATCTTGTTACTCAGGCCGTAATACGACGAGTTGACGATCTTCAGCAACGCGCCGGACAGGCCCGGGTCCTGGGAGATCAGCCGTGCGATCACTTCCAGGTCCGGATCGGGCATGTATTGCTCCATCTGCAAATCCACCATGATTTGCGGCTGGGGCGGCACGCTGATGCCTTGCAGGGCCTGTTGGATCTGTTCGGCGGAAAGCTCTTGGGACATAAGTACACACTCTGGGCTAGGCGGGGATTCTAACCCCTAAGCAAACCTGACCGACACCCAAATGCCCGATTGAAACCGGACTAAATGTGGGAGGGCGCTTGCTCCCGATGGCATCACCGCCGTACGTCAGATACACCGCGCCGCCTGCATCGCGGGCAAGCCCACTCCCACATGAACCGCGCCGCAACAGGTATACTCCCGCTCTTTTTTCCGGAGCGACGTCATGTCCCTGCCAAGCCTGCGTCTCAAAGCCAACGCCGATCGTCGTTTGCGCAACGGCCACCTGTGGGTCTACAGCAACGAAATCGACGTGGCCGCCACCCCACTCCACGGCTTCCAGGCGGGCGACCAGGCCATCCTCGAAGCGGCCGGCGGCAAGACCCTGGGCATCGTGGCCATGAGCCCGAACAACCTGATCTGCGCCCGCCTGCTGTCGCGCGATATCAAGTTGCCGCTGGACAAGTCGCTGCTGGTGCACCGCCTGAACGTCGCCCTGTCGCTGCGCGATCGCCTGTTCGACAAGCCGTTCTACCGCCTGGTCTACGGCGATTCCGACCTGTTGCCGGGCCTGGTGGTCGACCGTTTCGGCGACATCCTGGTGGTGCAGATCGCCTCGGCGACCATGGAAGCGCATAAAGAAGACGTGATCGCCGCCCTGACCCAAGTGCTCAAGCCGAGCGGCATCCTCTTCAAGAACGACTCCGCCGCACGCGACGCCGAAGGCCTCAATCGCTACGTGGAGACCGTGTTCGGCCTGGTGCCGGAGTGGGTGGCGCTGGAAGAAAACGGCGTGAAATTCGAAGCCCCGGTGATCCAGGGCCAGAAAACCGGCTGGTTCTACGACCACCGCATGAACCGCGCCCGCCTGGCCCCGTATGCCAAGGGCAAGCGCGTGCTGGACCTGTACAGCTACATCGGCGGTTGGGGCGTGCAGGCTGCTGCCTTCGGCGCCAGTGAAGTGTTCTGCGTCGACGCTTCCGCCTTCGCCCTCGACGGTGTGGAGCGCAACGCCGCGCTGAACGGCTTTGCCGAGAAAATGACCTGCATCGAAGGCGACGTGTTCGAAGCCTTGAAAGAACTGAAAGCCAGCGAAGAACGCTTCGACGTGATCGTCGCCGACCCTCCGGCCTTCATCAAACGCAAGAAAGACATGAAGAACGGCGAAGGCGCCTACCGTCGCCTCAACGAGCAAGCCATGCGCCTGCTCAGCAAGGACGGCATCCTGGTCAGCGCGTCGTGCTCCATGCACCTGCCGGAAGACGACCTGCAAAACATCCTGCTGACCAGCGCCCGTCACCTGGACCGCAATATCCAGATGCTGGAACGTGGTGGCCAGGGTCCGGATCATCCGGTGCATCCAGCGATTGCCGAGACGCGGTACATCAAGAGCATTACGTGCCGGTTGTTGCCAAACAGCTAAAGCCAAGCACAGATAAAAATGTGGGAGGGGGCTTGCCCCCGATAGCCGTGTGTCAGCCAGCTAATATGGGGCTGACACTACGCAATCGGGGGCAAGCCCCCTCCCACATTTGTTTTGTGGTTGCCGTAAACGCTTTTCCTACCCAAGCAAGCCACCTCAATTCAGGAAGTTTCTCTCAACGCTTTTGATTGAATTCCACTTTTCGCAGACTAGTATCCGTTTCTGGTTTTACTCCGGAAAACAAAAACAATGTCTCGGCCCTACCTCTCCCGCTTCATCCTCATCACCTGCATTTCATTGATCAGCTTCTTTCCGATCAATATTCTCTTGCCCTCATTCCCTGCTCTGGCGGCCCGATTCGACACGCCAAGCGCAGACGTCGCGCTCTCGATCAGCCTGTTCACCCTGGTCTTTTCCATCTCCCAACTGATCGCCGGCCCGCTGTCGGACAAGTGGGGCCGCAAGGAAGTCCTGCTCGGCTGCATCACGTTGTCGATCCTGGGTGCGATCGGTTGCGCGATGGCAACGGACTACCTGACCTTCCTGCTGTTTCGCTCTGTCCAGGCCCTGGGCTGCGGCTTTTTTGTATTAGGTGTCTCGTCCTAAATAAGGTTTACACCTTCTGACGTCTTATCGGGAAGGTGCAATGAATACGGGCGCAAAACGCAGTCAACGAGATTACACGCTGACTTTTAAATTGTCGGTTGTCGACCAAGTCGAAAAAGGCGAGTTGAGTTATAAAGAAGCTCAACGGCGTTATGGGATTCAGGGTCGTTCGACGGTGTTGGTGTGGTTACGCAAGCATGGTCGGCAGGACTGGAGCCAAGGCGCCTCCATTCGGACCCAGAGGAGCCGACCGATGGACAAACCTACCTTGCCGTTGACTCCCGAGCAAAGAATCAAAGAGCTCGAGGAACAACTGGCACTGGCCAACCAGAAGGCCAAATTCTTTGAAGACGTGGTCGATGTTCTGAAGAACGATTACGGTGTATCCGTTGTAAAAAAGCGGTCCGGCAAGTCGTTGCGCAAACCCAGACCCTGAGTGTCAGCAGGGCTTGCCAGTTTATGAGGATCAGTCGCCAAGCCTATTACAAGCGTGACCGGGTCCATCGTGCCCGAGCCGATCAAGATCAGAAACTTCTCCAGTTTGTGCAGGAAGTTCGTGTGCGCCAACCGTGCATTGGCACCCGCAAATTGCACTCGATGATGCAAGCGAAGCATGACAAGCCAGAATTGCATGTCGGACGAGATCGTTTGTTTGGGGTTTTACGAGAGCACCGGCAGTTGGTGCGCAGGAGACGGGCCTATCACAAGACGACCGATAGCCATCATCGCTTTCGCTGCCATCCCAATTTGCTAAAGCCTGGCCCGCAACAAGTCGTAGCTACTGGCCCGGAACAGGTCTGGGTGGCGGATATCACCTACCTATCTACAGGGCGCGATGAACCGGCCTACCTAAGTTTGGTGACGGATGCCTTCTCGAGGAAAATAGTTGGTTATCACGTGCATGGCAGTCTACATGCCGATTCGGTAGCCCAAGCCTTACGCATGGCGTTGAAGGCACGTCGAACGGGCCAGAAACTGGTTCATCACTCGGATCGCGGCGTGCAGTACTGCTCAGTGCTCTATCAAAAAATCCATGCCAAGCATGGCATCACATGCTCGATGACTGATGGCTACGATTGCTACCAAAACGCCTTGGCAGAACGGGTCAACGGAATCTTGAAGGCGGAACTCTTGCTTCACCGGCCGACAGACTTGGTTCAAGCGGAGCAAATGGTGCGGGAGGCGATCTTGATCTACAACCAGGAGCGCCCGCACTTGTCCTTAAAATACAAAACGCCCGATGCAGTGCATCGGGCGTTGGGGTGAAACAGGTGTAAACCTATTTCAGGACTAGACAAGGCCACGCCCTGGTGGAAGACCTGTTCGAGGAACAAGACCGCGCCCGCGTGCGCCTCTATTACATGACTCTGAGCGGTTCATTCGTCGCGCTGTCGCCGTTGATCGGCTCCTGGCTGCAAACCACCTTCGACTGGCAAGCCAGCTTTTACGGGTTCGCCGTGATGGCACTGGGCATGTTGGTCCATGCCCTCTGCATCCTGCCGTCCAAGTCCGCCAGCCCGCAACGCACGCCGGTGTCGATCATCGGCACGCTGAAAGCCGTCGCCCGCAATCGCGACTTCCTGCGCTACTGGTGGATCGCCGCATTGGTATTCGCGTGCTATTTCGCCTTGATCAGCGTGACACCGCTGATTTTCATGGATGCGCTGAAGCTCTCCGAATACCAGTACGCGATGGTGCTGATGGTGTACGGCGTGGCCTATCTGCTGGGCGGCGTGGCAGCCTCGTACCTGCAAAAGCGCATCACGCTGTCCCGGCAGATCAATATCGGCCTGGGGCTGCTGCTGGTCGCCGGCGTGCTGTTGACGCTGATCGTCAGCCTGGACGCCATCACCACTGTGACGTTGCTCATCCCGATGTTGATCAGCGCCCTGGCCGTGACCCTGGTTCGCCCGGCGGCGATTTCTGCAGCGATGCTGCTGTTCTCAAGCAGCGCGGGCACTGCTGCCTCGGCGGGGAACAGCATCATGTTCCTGACAGCCGCCATCAGCAGTGCCGCCCTGGCGCAGACAGGATCCAACCTATTGATGAGCATCGCCCTGAGCTTCATCGTCTTCAGCCTGTGGGGCTGGCTGACCAATGCCAGAACCGGACGCTGACCCACCCGCACGTCCCGTAGCCGCTATCTTCACGGTTTCGGCCATTCCCTCCAGGCGCCAGCGGTGTAGAATCGGCCCTATTCATCGCCAGTCATCCCCCGGCGGGTTTATGAGCTCGAGGCCCAAGCACGCGGCGATCCCGCGACGCGAGAGGCAACTTCCGGACACACGGCCATTTCTGAGTGTTCCAGACGTCAATAGAAGCTCACTCCCCTTTGATACCGATTAGCCGCCCGGAGTGCTCCATGCCAGATTACCGCTCGAAAACATCCACCCACGGCCGCAACATGGCCGGCGCGCGCGCACTGTGGCGTGCCACGGGGATGAAAGATGACGACTTCAAGAAGCCGATCATCGCGATTGCCAACTCGTTCACCCAATTCGTACCCGGCCACGTCCACCTCAAGGACCTGGGCCAGCTGGTCGCCCGCGAGATCGAACGCGCCGGCGGTGTCGCCAAAGAGTTCAACACCATCGCCGTGGATGACGGCATCGCCATGGGCCATGACGGCATGCTGTATTCCCTGCCGAGCCGCGAGATCATCGCCGACTCCGTGGAGTACATGGTCAACGCCCACTGCGCCGACGCCATCGTGTGCATTTCCAACTGCGACAAGATCACCCCCGGCATGCTGATGGCCGCCCTGCGCCTGAACATCCCGGTGATCTTCGTGTCCGGCGGCCCGATGGAAGCCGGCAAGACCAAGCTCGCTTCCCACGGCCTCGACCTGGTCGACGCCATGGTCATCGCCGCCGATTCCAGCGCTTCTGACGAGAAGGTCGCGGAATACGAGCGCAGCGCTTGCCCAACGTGCGGCTCGTGCTCCGGCATGTTCACCGCCAACTCGATGAACTGCCTGGTGGAAGCCCTGGGCCTGGCCTTGCCGGGCAACGGCTCGACACTGGCCACCCACAGCGACCGCGAACAACTGTTCCTGCAGGCCGGCCGCACCATCGTCGAGCTGTGCAAGCGCTACTACGGCGAGAACGATGAGTCGGTGTTGCCGCGCAACATCGCCAACTTCAAGGCGTTCGAGAACGCCATGACCCTGGACATCGCCATGGGCGGTTCCACCAACACCATCCTGCATTTGCTGGCCGCCGCCCAGGAAGCCGAGATCGCGTTTGACCTGCGCGACATCGACCGCCTGTCCCGCCACGTGCCACAACTGTGCAAAGTTGCGCCGAACATCCAGAAGTACCACATGGAAGACGTGCACCGCGCCGGCGGGATCTTCTCGATCCTTGGCTCGCTGGCCCGTGGCGGCCTGCTGCACACCGACCTGCCGACCGTGCACAGCAAGTCCATCGCCGAAGGCATCGCCAAGTGGGACATCACCCAGACCGACGACGAAGCCGTGCACACCTTCTTCAAGGCCGGCCCGGCCGGCATTCCGACGCAAACCGCATTCAGCCAGTCGACCCGTTGGGACACCCTCGACGACGACCGTGAAAACGGCTGCATCCGCAGTGTCGAGCACGCCTACTCCCAAGAAGGCGGCCTGGCCGTGCTGTACGGCAACATCGCCCTGGACGGCTGCGTGGTGAAAACCGCCGGTGTGGATGAGTCCATCCACGTGTTCGAAGGCCGCGCCAAGATCTACGAAAGCCAGGACAGCTCGGTTCGTGGCATCCTCGCTGACGAAGTGAAGGAAGGCGACATCGTGATCATCCGCTACGAAGGCCCGAAAGGCGGCCCGGGTATGCAGGAGATGCTGTACCCGACGTCCTACCTGAAATCCAAGGGCCTGGGCAAAGCCTGCGCCTTGCTCACCGACGGCCGCTTCTCCGGTGGTACCTCGGGCCTGTCCATCGGCCATGCTTCGCCGGAAGCCGCAGCCGGTGGCGCGATTGGCTTGGTGCAGGACGGCGACAAGGTACTGATCGACATTCCAAACCGCTCGATCAACCTGTTGATCAGCGACGAAGAACTGGCGGCACGCCGGGTCGAGCAGGACAAGAAAGGCTGGAAGCCGGTGGAGAAGCGTCCGCGCAAAGTCACCACCGCATTGAAAGCCTATGCCCTGCTGGCCACCAGTGCCGACAAGGGTGCGGTGCGTAACAAAGCGATGCTCGACGGCCTGTAAGCCTCGCCCATGAAAATGCCCCGCCAAGTGCGGGGCATTTTTTTGCCTGGCGTTCTGACGCTGTAGTTTTTCATACGCCGGCCGATAACAGGCGCATCTGTATTCTCAAGGACCTTACCCGCATGGATGCTCGCTCTTCCGCTCTACGCCCAGCTGCATGGGCGCTTTCCCTATTGGCGTTGGCCGGTTGCAGCTCGCTGCAAAAGCCTCAGGTGGACCCAGGCCTGGCACTCTTCAACGAAGCCATGACACTGCCGGCGCTCGACTACACCATCCTGCGCAACGGCGACAGAGTCGCGTACTCCGTCGATTTGCAGCAAAACCCGATCTCTGTGCAGTTCGACGCCTATTGCACACAAGGTCCTGGAAGGATGCTCTACCCCACGCGCACGGGCCTGCGGGCATTTACTCCCTCACCGGCAACAGGCGTCGACCTGCCGGCGGCACAGGCCCAACAACTGCAGCAAAGCGCTCAATTGCAGAGCGTATGCAAGGCACGTCCCGTGCCCGACTGGCGGGTGCTGCAAACCTCTGCCGATCAGGGCTGGCTGCTGATCGACCGTAACAGCGTGCAGCAGCAAGGCAGTCAGATATCCGCCTGGGTCGCACAGGATTACCTGCACTATCAGGTCGCCAAGAACGCATCGTTGTTTACTCAACGGCAGGAGCGGCTGACCCTGGATTGCACACAACGCACCATTACGTTGATGAGCCAGTTCAACCTCGATGAAACGCGCCAGATGATCAACGGCGAAATCCGTCGACAATTCAAGCCGCAAGCCTTGGAGCAAGCTTCCGGCGAACATGCCCAGCTCTTCAAGGCTCTGTGCCAGGCGCCGATGGAGCTGGCCCAGTTACCCGCTTTCAAGGCGCGCCAGGCATTGCCACCCGCTGCCAGCGCAACGAATGCCAACCCAGCCGTACTGGCGGCCATCCGAGCGCTCGGCCTGCCTGCGCCAACCCGCACCCTGAGCGAGCTGGCCTACGACTATGACGCCGTGCTCTTCAACAACACCCGCGTGGGCGACCAGACCAAACAGACATTCATCAGTGTCGACAACGCATCGGGCCAGACGCTGGTACAAACGCGCGACTCGGCACTCGGCTTTAACCAGGAGCTGACCTTCCAAGGCCTATTCGATCTGGACAGCCAAGGTCTGGACCGCAAAACCGGCAGTGACAAGGTGAAGACCCGCCTCTTGGTTGGCCTGAGCTTTCAAGGCGATTGGCGTAACTTGCCCCTCGCCAGTGAGGTGGGCTACACCCAGACATGGTCAAAATCCATCAACCCCGATGGCAGTCCTTCGCCAGAGAACAGCGAGCCAAGAACCGTGACCTGCAAGGTCGCTCGGGAAATCCCGGCTGCCACCCTCACCCCGGACCTGAAGGGACAAGCCAAGGTACTCGACTGCGTTCAGATGAAAGGTTGGACTTATCAGGCAGCCTACCTGAGCGACTATGGGCTGTTCATCAAACTGCATGAGAACGCGTTGGTTGCGCAATGGAACTGGCATTTGAAATCGGTGAAGTGACCCCTTGTATAGGCGCCGGGTTCTAGAACTGCGGCTTGTACGTCACGCTGAACATCATGTTTCGCGGGTCGCCGAAGTAGTTGTTGCCTACCAACTGGCTGTAGGACGGGATGTAGTAACGCTTGTCCAAGAGGTTGTTGAAGTTCACCGCCAAGGTGACTTCATCACTGGCATCGTAGGCGACTCGGGAATTGAAAATTGCAAAGCCGGCCTGGCCAAAGTTGCGGTCAAAGCTGGTGGTCGCCGTCTGTGCGTTGACCCCTGCACCCAGGCTGACACGGTTGAAATCCCCCGGTAGTTTGTAATCGCCCCAGATCCGCAGCATGTGCTTGGGCACCGCCGTACTGAAGACCTTACCCTTCAGTTCGGTGTCTTTCAAAAACACCGTGGTGTTGTAGGTATAGCTACTGCTGACCTGCAAACCCGGCGCCAATTGGCCGCTGACCTCAGCCTCCAGCCCCTGGCTGCGCACCTTGCCCGAGGCGGTGGAGCAGTACCAGCCACTGCAGGCGTTTGGTCCATCGATATCGGTGCTGAAGTCAGTGACGGCGCGGTTTTCGTGGATATAGCGGAACAGCGCAAGGGATGTATTGAGACGTCCATCCATCAACTCCCCCTTGATCCCCACCTCATAGTTGCGCCCTTCGATCGGCGGCAGACCGGTCTTTTGCTGGGTCAACTGGGTTTGCGGGATGAACACCTCCGCGTAGCTGCCATACACCGACCACTGGTCGTCCAGTGCGTACACCAGGCCCGCAAAGGGTGTGACCTTGCCATTGCTCTTGACCGAGTTTTTTTCACCACCCTCCTGATACTCACGGGCATAGTAGTTGTCTTGGTCGAAGGCGAAGTCGTACCAACTGGTACGAGCGCCGAGAATCAATGTCAGAGGCTCCGTCAGGTTGATCCGCCAGGTGCCGTAAAGACCTTTTTGGGTGATGTCATAGGTGCTCAAGGCCAAGTTGGCGCGATCAGCAATGCTGTTATAGGTCGGTTGTGGTCGGTGATGGTCGATGGCACCGATATCGGCTCCCGGCGTGAACGCACGGGCATAGCCGTCATCCGTGTTGTACTTGGAATAGTTGCCCCCCAGCACCAGGCTCTGCTTGAACGACAGCGCTTCAAAATCTCCGCTGACATAGGCGTCGAACCCGCGGTTCTTGCCATAGAAATCTGTGGAGTAGTCAGCGTAGTTACCGCTGCGCGTTGAGCCGACCGGCACCGCACCCACGATAAATTGATAAGTGGCTTCATTGGATTCATTCATCGCCAGCGCGGAGGCGTTGAATTTCCAGTGATCGTTAAAGCGGTGCTCAAGATCCAGGTATACCGCCGTCTGATCGTTGAACGAGCGGTTCCAACTTGCTCCCGTATAGGTCGAACGTGACACATCCAATGCACTGCCATCGGTGTGACGCGGCAAGGCGATCAAATACGGACGGCCATGGCTCTTTTTATTGCTGAAACCGACCCCCAGGGTCGTGTCATCGTCCAAGTCGAAGTCCAGCGCGCCGTACACGGTCTGCTCCCAATTCCACACGTAGTCGGTGAAGGAGTGGCCCTTCTCATAGTTGACCACGGCGCGGCCACGGATCGTCCCGGCCTCGTTCAATGGGCCGCCCACGTCCGCCTGGGTCGCATACCGGTCCCAACTGCCAGCCTTGGCGCTCAAGGTTACAGTCGGTGCAGCCTGGGGACGCTTGCGCACCAGATTGATTGCCCCGCCCGGGCTGTTGGCGCCTTGCAGCAGGCCAGCAGCACCACGCAGGACTTCCATGCGGTCGTAGATCACCATGTTCTCGGTGATGTAGCTACCCAACGCATACACGTTACGGGGTACCGGCACGCCATCGTATTGCAGCGATTCAATCTCGAAGCCACGCGCAAACATGAACATCCCGGGCCCTGGCGACTTGACCGACGCCATGCCCGGCACCGCTTCAATCGCTTGGGTCAGGGTGGTTATGTTCTGGTCATCCATCGCTTTGCGGGTCAGCACACTGACCGATTGCGGGATGTCCTTGAGCTTTTGCGTGCCCTTGCCGATGGTCACGGCTCCGGTGGTGTAAGAACCGCTGCCTTCGGTGGTCGTCCCCAAGTGGTCAGCGCTGATGGTGGTGGCGCCGACTTCGAGGGCACTGCCAGTGTCTACGCGCTTTTCCAGGGTGACGGTGTCGGCATTGATGAACGCCGCGCTCAGCCCTGTACCTCCCAGCAGCAAGCCCATTGCCTCGCGCTGCCCCAAGTGACCGCTGACACCTGGCGACACCAGCCCCTGGGTCAACTCACCATTCACCAGCACCTGCACCCGTGTCAACGCCGAAAATGCCGCCAGCGCACCGTCCAGGCTCTGCCCCGGAATGTCGAATCGGTAGGTCTGGGCCTGGGTGGTTTCGGCGGCCTGCAGGTACAGCGGCGCAGTGCCGCAGGCCATGGAAATGGCCAGTGCCAGCAAGGGCCGTGCGGCGAATCGGTGTGCCATGGATAGTGCTCCCCGGTGCAAAAAGTCTGTGATCGGCGCCGCACTACTTGAGAGTGCTTACTATTTACGCCTCAGTGATCAAGGACGATGGCTTGCGGGGAAACCCTGAAAATATTTTGCAAAAGTTGCCGCTAAGAGGCTTTGCCTTCGCGCAACACCAGTAAATACGGGGTGTAGTGCTCAGCGCGCAGGTTGAGGGTGTATTCCAGCGCTTTGATCACGGCCTCGGGTTTGTCGATCTCGAACACGCCGGACACCACGCGATTACGCAGCGAATCGCCCAGCACCAGGGTCGTGCCAGGCCAGTAGCGGTTCAACTCGCTGACCACTTCCGACAGCGGCTGTTGGCGAAACACCAGTTGTCGCTGGCGCCAGGCAAAACCGCTGGCCGCATCGAAACCGTGCACCTCGGCAAGGCGCTCGCCCTGATATTCCACGGCCCGTCCCGGCTCCAGGTAGACCGGCTCACCGGCGCCCGCGCTGACCTGCACCTTGCCCTGCGCCACTTGCACGCGCGTCTGCGCATCCCGCCTTGCCACGCTGAACTGGGTGCCGACCACCTTCACCCAGCCCTCGCCGGACTGCACCACGAAGGGCCGCGCCGGGTCTTTGGTCACGCTGAAAAAACCTTCCCCGCGCAACAGGCGGATCTGACGCTCACCGCCGCTCATGCGTACCTGAACAGCACTGTCAGTGTTGAGCTGCAACTGGGAGCCATCGGCCAACTCGACCGTGCGCGACTCGCCGGTGCCGGTGGCATAGTCCGCGCGCAGGCGGTCGAGCCAGGGCGTGTGCTGCACGTTCAACCCAACCGTCAGCAGCACCGCAGCGGCATAAGCCCAGCGCCGCGCGGGTTTGCGCCACGCGGCCTGCTCGGCGCGGCGGATCAGCCGTGCCGGTTCACGCAAACCACCGAGCATCGCCTGCACTTCCTGCCAGGCGTTGTCCTGGGGCTGGCCCTGCCCGAGCCAGGCGGCAAAGGCGTCCATCTCGGCCGGGGTCACGTCCTCGGCCTGCAAGCGGAAATACCAGGCGGACGCTTCTTCGAACAACACGTCGGCAGGGGGTAACGCAGTCATGACCGACGTCCTTGTGTGTCGCAGGCGAGCCGCGTCTTGATGTAGGCGCGGCATTCAATCAAGGCGCGACGCAGTTGGTATTCCACGCTGCGTGGGGTGATCGACAGGCGTTCGCCAATCTCGCGGTAGGAAAGTTCGTCGACATGATAGAGCAGGAAGATCTGCCGAGTCGCTTCGGGTAACGCCAGGATGGCGTCCTGCATCAGTCGCTCCTGCTGGTAGGCGGCCAGTTGTTCGTCGGCACCGGGGTTGCCGCACGGCAGCTCTTCGCTGGGCTCGCCGGCATCCAGGCGCTCACGGCGGATGGCCTGGCGCTGGTGATCGCGCACCAGGTTGCTGGCGATGGTGAAGAGGAAGGCTGGCAGGTTGTCGATCTTCTCGCCGGAATCCAGGCGTGCCAGGCGCAGGAACGATTCCTGGGTCAGGTCGGCGGCCACCTGAGCGCTGCCGGTGCGGCGGGTGACGAAGGCTTCGAGGGCTTTCTTCTGCTCCGCGAACAGGCGCGCGATCTGCGAATTCCAGGAGGACACAGCACTACCTTGAGAAGAACCGAGGGTTCAGGAAGTGCGCACGCTAGCAGAGGATGAGATTGGTTCGCAATTGATATCTATTTTTGCTGTGACCTTTGGGGTGTCAATCAGATAGCTATCGGGGGCAAGCCCCCTCCCACAGTTGACCGAGTTCACACTGTCGAAATGTGGGAGGGGGCTTGCCCCCGATCAAAGCCACCTCGGACTTATTGGATTTCGTCAGGCTTGACGATCACCCAGTTCTTGTCCGCCGTTACCGGCAACCCTTCCTTGGCCTGCGCCGCCGCGTGCTTGGCGATCATGCCGTTGAGTTGGGTCATGTACTTGTCCTTGCGGTTGATCCACAAATGCACGCCGCCCTTGGCCACGTCTACATCGTGAAACAGCATGTAGCCATCGCTGGTCGGGGTGTCGCCACCCACCAGTACCGGCTTTTTCCATTCGTCGATGTAAGTGAGGATCGCCGCGTGCTTGCCGGCCATCCAGGTCGCCGGGGTCCACAGGTAGGGCGTGAGTTCCAGGCCGAGGTTGGCCTTCTCGTCATACTTGCCGGCGGTGATCTGTTTGCGCGCGGTGGTCAGCTCGCCGGTCTTGCGGTCCTTGAGCAGGGTGGTCACACCGATGACGTTCTCGGGCTTGACGTTGTAGCCGTACTTCGGATCGGCGGCGACCATGCGCACCAGCTCTTCGGAAGCAGCGGTCATCACGTAGACCTCGATGCCGTTTTCCATCAGCTTGTTGTACAGCTCGGCCTGGCCGGTGAAGACTTTCGGCGGTTGCACCTCGGACTTCTTAACCGCGTCACCTTCGAAATAGGTAACGGGCACGGGCTTGCCAGAGGCCATCAGCTCATCGACCTGCACCTTGAGTTCCTTGAGGGTGAACCCCGAGAACACCTGGGCAACCCACGGGTAGCAGACCATGTCGTCCACTTCGCAGAGGCGGTAGTAGTAGCTGAACAGACTTTCCTTATGGTCGGCGGTGTCTTTGAACGGCATAAGCTTGAGCGACGGATCGAGGCTGTCGCGGGTGATCAGGCCCTTGTTTTCCATGTAGGGCAGCAGGGACTCTTCGAGGTCATAGCGGTAGCTGGTGTTGTCCATGTCGAACACCGCGAAATTGCCCTTGTTGGCGTTGGCGGCGATCATTTTGTTCAGTTGCTCGGCGGCCGGGGCCGGCCAGTGTTTCAACTCGGTGGCGGCCATGGTTGGTCCGGCAAGGCCAATGCACAACGCGGCGGCAAACAATCTCGAAGCGAGCTTCATATGCGTTTCTCCCTGAGTGAAAAACATCGACGCTAACAAATCCCTGTGACAGTTATCGCCCGAGCACGACCGCTTGCGTCGTGATCGCGCCAATGGCATGTGCCTGAGCGTCAAAGGCTTATTCCAAAAACGACAGTCACCATTCCATATCGGTATTAAATCAATATATTTCAAGCTGTTAGGCTTTCCGGTTCGCAATCGCAGGCTCGCGCGATTGGCTGCCTTCTCAACGGAGCTTCAATGAATCTGCCCCTGATTCTCAACTTACTGGTGTTCGTGGCCCTGTTGCTGGGCCTGGCACAAACCCGTCGCACAAACTGGAGCCTGGCCAAGAAGGTGCTGTTTGCCCTCGTCCTTGGCGTGGTGTTCGGCACCGTGCTGCACACGATCTACGGTGACGGCAACCCGGTACTCAAGGCCTCCATCGGCTGGTTCGACCTGGTGGGTAACGGTTACGTGCAATTGCTGCAAATGATCGTGATCCCGCTGGTATTCGCGTCGATCCTCAGCGCCGTCGCCCGTCTGCACAACGCCTCGTCCCTAGGCAAGATCAGCTTCCTGACCATCGGCACACTGCTGTTCACCACTGCGATTGCGGCGCTGATCGGTATCGGCCTGACCAACCTGTTCGGCCTCACCGCCGAAGGCCTGGTGGCCGGCACCCAGGAAATGGCGCGCCTGCAAGTGATCCAGAGCGATTACGCGGGCAAGGTCGCCGACCTGAATATCCCCCAACTGCTGCTGTCGTTCGTGCCGGCCAACCCGTTCGCCGACCTGGCCCGGGCCAAGCCGACCTCGATCATCAGCGTGGTGATTTTCGCTGCGTTCCTGGGGGTCGCGGCGCTGCAACTGCTCAAGGATGACGTGGAAAAAGGCCAGAAAGTCCTCAACGCCATCGACACCCTGCAAGCCTGGGTAATGCGTCTGGTGCGCCTGGTAATGAAGCTGACGCCGTATGGCGTATTGGCGCTGATGACCAAAGTGGTCGCCGGTTCCAACCTGCAAGACATCATCAAGCTCGGCAGTTTCGTGGTGGTGTCGTACCTGGCCCTGGGCCTGATGTTCGTGGTGCACGGCCTATTGCTGTCCCTGGCCGGGATCAACCCGCTGCGCTTCTTCCGCAAGGTGTGGCCGGTGCTGACCTTTGCCTTCACCAGCCGCTCCAGTGCGGCGGCGATCCCGCTGAGCATTGAAGCGCAGACCCGCCGCCTGGGCATCCCGCAATCCATCGCCGGGTTTGCTGCCTCGTTTGGCGCGACCATCGGCCAGAACGGTTGCGCCGGTCTTTATCCTGCGATGTTGGCGGTGATGGTCGCGCCTACCGTGGGCATCAACCCGCTGGACCCGCTGTGGATCGCGACCCTGGTGGCAATTGTGACCTTGAGTTCGGCAGGCGTTGCTGGCGTGGGCGGTGGCGCAACCTTCGCCGCGCTGATCGTACTGCCGGCCATGGGTTTGCCGGTGTCACTGGTGGCGCTGCTGATTTCCGTAGAGCCACTGATCGACATGGGCCGTACGGCGCTGAACGTGAACGGTTCGATGACGGCAGGTGCGATCACCAGCCAGGTCATGGGGCAGACGGATAAGGCGTTGTTGAATGCGGATGAGCATGCGGAATTAGCGCAAGCCTGATAGATAGCAATCGGGGGCAAGCCCCCTCCCGCACTTGACTGGGCTCACACGGTCAACATGTGGGAGGGGGCTTGCCCCCGACGCTTTTAGGCTTTTTCCCAGACTTCGAAGTTGTACGCCGGCTTATCACCTTCAGCTGGATTCTCCAGATTGGAAACCAACTTCCACTGGCCCCGATCAAACTCTGGAAACCAGGCATCCCCCTCCGGGCTCAACGCCACCCGCGTCAAATACAGGCGATCCGCCTGCTCCAGCCCCTGCGCATACAACTGCGCACCGCCAATCAGCATCAGCTCGTCAACACCTTGCGCCGTTGCCCATTCCTCAGCGCGCTCCACCGCGGCCTCCAGAGACGGAAAAACTTCCGCACCTTCCAGCGCCAGATCGGTCTGACGGCTAACCACCAGGTTCAAGCGCCCCGGCAGCGGTCGGCCCAGGGAATCCCAGGTCTTGCGCCCCATGATGATCGGCTTGCCGAGCGTGGTGGCCTTGAAGTATTTGAAATCCCCCGGCAAATGCCAGGGCATGCTGTTGTCGACGCCGATCACACGGTTTTCACCGAGGGCTGCGATCAGGCTTAAAGGGAGAGTTTTTTTCATGGCGACGAGAATACCAGAGCCCCGAGCCAGGGGTTATGCTCCAGGCTCACAAACACGACAGGACAACGCGTGACTCCTCTGCACACTCTCTGGCTGACAGAAACCGTGCGCCTGCGTGAAGAACACGCCGGCCCCCTGGAAGACCTGGAAGCCAATCGCCTGGCCCGCTCGGCAGGTGGCGATCTGCCGACGCGTATCCAGCAGCGTGCCCTGCACTTGGCCGAGCGCGATGGGCTCACGACCGCCCTCACCCGCTGGTTGCAAGGCGCACGCCTGGCGCTGGTGCTGCTGGCGGTCATCGCCGTGATCAGCGGCGCGGGCCTGGCCTTTGCCGCGCTGGGCAACGGGCTGGTCCCGGTGAATGTGTTCTGGGCCTTGGGCAGCTTGCTCGGCTTGAACCTGATCCTGCTGATCAGCTGGGCCTTGGGCCTGCTGTTTGCCGGTGAACACAGCGCCAGCCTCGGGCGACTGTGGTTATGGCTCAGCGAAAAACTCGCCCGTGACGCAAAGGCTGCGCAGTTGGCGCCCGCACTCCTGCTATTGCTGCAACGCCAGAAACTCAATCGCTGGGCCGTGGGTGTGCTGGTCAACAGCCTGTGGTTGTTGGCGTTGCTCAGCGCCCTGGTGATTCTTCTTACGCTACTCGCCACCCGCCGCTACGGCTTCGTGTGGGAAACCACCATCCTCGGCGCCGACACCTTCGTCGCCGTGACCCAGGCCCTCGGCACCCTGCCCGCGCTGCTGGGCTTCAATGTACCGAGCGTCGAGATGATCCGTGCCAGCGGCGATTCCGCGCTGAATATCGAAAGCGCCCGCCAAGCCTGGGCCGCTTGGCTCGTGGGTGTGCTGCTGGTCTATGGCCTGCTGCCACGCTTGATCCTTGCCCTGCTGTGCCTGTGGCGCTGGAAGCGTGGGCGCGCCGCGCTGCGCCTGGACCTCAACCTGCCCGGCTACAGCCAATTGCGCGAGCGCCTGATGCCGAGCAGTGAGCGCCTCGGGGTCAACGATGCCGCCCCCGAACAACTGCATCACGTCAGCGGCGGCGTCAGCGAACTGCAAAGCGACGGCGCGCTGCTGGTGGCCATCGAACTGGACGACCAGCACCCCTGGCCCCCAAAACTGCCGCACAACGTGAAGAACGCCGGTGTCCTCGACAGCCGCGAATCGCGCAACAAACTGCTGGAACAACTCACGCGCTTCCCGCCCGCCCGCCTGGCCATCGCCTGCGACCCGCGCCGCTCGCCGGATCGCGGCAGCCTGGCGCTGATCGCCGAACTCGCCCGCAGCGCCACCGCCACCCGCGTATGGCTGCTGCAAGCGCCGCCCGGCCAGGCCCTGGACGCCGAACGCCTGGGCGACTGGCATGCCGCGCTGCAGCAGCTTGAGTTGCCCTTTGCCGACTGCGCGCCGCTGAATTGGCTGGAGACCGGTCATGACTAAGCCCCTGAAACTCGCCGTGGTCGGCCACACCAATGTCGGCAAGACCTCGCTGCTGCGCACCCTCACGCGAGACGTCGGTTTCGGCGAAGTCTCCCATCGTCCCAGCACCACCCGGCATGTCGAAGGTGCACGGTTGTCGGTCGACGGCGAAGCCTTGCTGGAGCTGTACGACACCCCCGGCCTGGAAGACGCCATCGCCCTGCTCGACTACCTGGAACGCCTGGATCGCCCCGGCGAACGCCTCGACGGCCCGGCCCGCCTGGCGCGCTTCCTGGAAGGCAGCGAAGCGCGCCAGCGTTTCGAACAGGAAGCCAAGGTGCTGCGCCAACTGCTCGCCTCCGACGCCGGCCTGTATGTGATCGACGCCCGCGAGCCGGTACTGGCCAAGTACCGCGATGAGCTGCAAGTGCTGGCCAGCTGCGGCAAGCCGTTGCTGCCGGTGCTCAACTTTGTCAGCAGCAGCGACCACCGCGAGCCGGACTGGCGCGAAGCCCTGGCCCGGCTTGGCCTGCACGCGCTGGTGCGCTTCGACAGCGTGGCTCCACCGGAAGACGGCGAACGGCGCCTGTATGAAAGCCTGGCCCTGCTGTTGGAAAACGCACGGCCGCAATTGGAACGGCTGATCCTGGATCAAGAGGCGCAGCGCCAGGCCCGTCAGCAAAGCGCCGCACGGCTGATCGCCGAGTTGCTGATCGACTGCGCCGCCTGCCGCCGCAGCGTGGTCACCGAAGATGAGCAACACGCCATCGGCGACCTGCGCAAAGCCGTGCGCCAACGTGAACAAAAATGTGTGGAAGCGCTGCTCAAGCTGTTCGGCTTCCGCCCGCAGGATGCCGCCGCCAGTGACTTGCCGCTGCTGGACGGGCGCTGGGGCGACGACCTGTTCAACCCGGAAACCCTCAAGCAACTCGGCGTGCGCGTCGGTGGCGGGATCGCCGCAGGCGCGGCGGCGGGTGCCGGTGTGGACCTGTTGGTCGGCGGCCTGACCTTGGGCGCCGCCGCCCTGGCCGGCGCCATTGCCGGAGGCGCGCTGCAAACCGCACGCAGCTATGGCAGCCGGTTGCTGGGCAAGATCAAAGGCCAGCGCGAACTCACCGTCGACGACAGCGTATTGCGCCTGCTCGCTCTGCGCCAACGCCAGTTGCTCAAGGCCCTGGACCTGCGCGGCCATGCGGCGATGCACAGCATCAAGGTCGACACGCCCCAGGACAAAACCTGGCGCGAAGGCAAGTTGCCGGACGCGTTGCACAAAGCCCGCGCCCATCCACAATGGTCGTCGCTCAACCCTCACCCCAGGCTCAGCCAGGCCGAGCGCCAGGAACAGGTCGAAGCACTGGCCCGGCGCCTCGACGAAACCTAAGCCGCCAGCACTTGCCGCGCCTTGGCCTTGAGCACCTCAAGGTCGAGCACCGGCACGTGCATTGCCTTGGCCTGTTCGTCCCAATGGCGCATGCGCAGGCTGATCTCGCAGAGCGGGTCTTGCTCAAACGCCCGCGCTTCTTCCTGGGTCATTACACCGCCCTGGTACCCGAGCGTACGGCGACTGGCTTCGCTCAGGCAGGCGTAATAGTCCGGCTGGCTGAAGGTCAGGTAGCGCTTGGCTTGCACGTGATATTCCACCAGCTTGGCCATGCGCTCGCTGAAGCCTGCACGACGCAGGTAATCGGCGCCGAGCCGCTCATGGCTGACCACGCCATAGCCGCCCATGTTGTCGTTGCCCTCGCCGCACAGGTGCCCGATATCGTGGAAAAACGCCGCCAGCACCACTTCATCATCGAAGCCTTCGGCCATGGCCAACTGCGCCGCCTGGGACATGTGCTCGATCTGCGACACCGGCTCGCCAATGTAATCCGCCGTGCCGTGTTGCTCGTACAAGCCGAAGACTTCGTCGATGGTCTGTTCAGAGGTCATCACGCCGCCCCCCACAAGGTTGTGATATTGCGTTCGGCCATCGCCGGCCCCACGCTCATGCCCACACCGGTGTGCATCAACGCTGCACTCACACCCGGCGCCGCTCGCAGGAACGAAAACGGCGCCGGCCCGCGCGAGCCGTACACACCCTGCCAGCGCTCCACCACCTGGATCTTGCAGCCCAGGGTCTGCTCGGCCAACTCGATCATCCAGTCATCCACCTGCTCGGCATTGAACGGCGATGCATCGCTGCCGTAGTCATGGGAGTCACCGATGATCAGTTCGCCATGGGGCGTGGGGCTGATCAGCAAATGGATGCCGTGTTCGTGCAGGTGTGGCGCTTCACGCAGGATCTGCGCCTGGATCGGCGCCGCTTCCGGGAGATCGGCGAAAGCGCCGTAGTGCACGCAGCTCAAGCCGGTGAGCAAGGCGTGTTGCAGGTTCAGGTTCACCGCTGGCCGCGCGCGCAGCATTTGCAGGCGACAGATGCTCGGGTTGAGTTCGGCCATCGCTTCGGCCAGCAGGGTCTGGTAGTCGTGGCCGGAGCACACGATGATCTGTTCAGCGCGAAAGCTGCCTGCCGTGCTGTGCAACTGGCCCGGTTCGACGTCGCGCACCAGGGTGGAGAAGTAGAACTCCACGTTCAGCTCTTGCGCCAGGTAGTTGATCAGCGCCGGGATCGCTTCACGCGAATACAACTGCTGGTCATCCTTGCCGTGCAACGCGGCGCGGTGATGGCGGAACTGGCCGCCGTACAGGTCCTTCATCGCGGAGCCTTGCAGCAACTCGACGTGGTAGCCGTGCTCCTGCGCACGGCCAGCGCAGAACGCTTCCAGTAGATGCTCTTCGGCTTCGGTACGGGCGAACAGGTATGAGCCGTTGCGCTTGAGTTGCAGCCCGGCCACCTGCGCCCAATGGCCCCAGATTTCGCGGCTTTCTCGCGCCAGGTCGAGCATCGGCCCAGGTGGTTGACCGGTCACCAGGGCCTGGCCGAAGTTGCGCACCGAGGCGCCCAGCGGCGTGGCGCTGCGTTCGAAGACCTTGACCTTGAGGCCGCGCCTGGCGGCGGCAAAGGCGTGAGACAGGCCGAGGATGCCGGCGCCGATGATCAGCAGGTCGCTGTGGTGTGTCATATCGTGATGTCCTGTTTTGCAGACCGCCATCGGGGGCAAGCCCCCTCCCACACTTGAAAGTGTTCACAGTTCAAAATGTGGGAGGGGGCTTGCCCCCGATAAGGCCAGTAGCCCTAACGAAAAACCTTACTGACCGGCAACCTTCTCCGATTTGCCGTCATAGCGCTTGCGCCACTCGGTCAAGATGCTGTCGCGGTTCTTCGACGCCCAGGCAAAGTCGTTCTTGATCAAGCGCTGCTCGTAGTCGGCCGGCAATTCGGTCTGCGGCTTGGCGATACCCGGCTGGGCGAGCACGGCAAAGTTGTCCTTGTACAGGCCCATGGCCGCCGGGCTGGCGGAGAAGTCAGCGAGCTTCTGCGCGGCGTCCTTGTGCGCGGTGCCTTTGATCACGGCGGTGGCTTCGATGTCCCAGCCCAGGCCTTCCTTCGGCAGGATGATGTCCAACGGCGCGCCCTGGCGCTTGAGTTGTACTGCTGGGTATTCAAACGAAATGCCGATCGGGAATTCACCGGAAGCGGCCAGCTTGCACGGCTTGGAACCGGAGTGAACGTACTGGCCGATGTTCTGGTGCAGGTCGTCCATGTACTGCCAGCCCTGCTTCTCGCCAAAGGTCTGCAACCAGGCGCTGACGTCGAGGAAACCGGTGCCGGACGAGGCAGGGTTAGGCATGACGATCTTGCCCTTGTACTCAGGCTTGGTCAGGTCCTGCCAGCTCACCGGCTTAGTCAGGCCCTGTTTCTCGGCTTCAACGGTGTTGAAGCAGATGGTCGCGGCCCATACGTCCATGCCGACCCAGGCCGGAGGGTTGGCGGCGTCGCGGTAGTGCTTGCCGATCTTGTCCAGGTCCTTCGGCGCGTAGTTGTCCAGCATACCTTGCTGGTCGAGGATCGCCAGGCTGGACGCGGCCAGGCCCCAGACTGCGTCAGCTTGCGGGCGGTCTTTCTCGGCCAGCAGCTTGGCGGTGATGATGCCGGTGGAATCGCGCACCCACTTGATCTCGACGTCGGGGTTAGCCTGTTCGAAGGCCTTTTTGTAGGTCTTCAATTGCTCGGCTTCGAGGGCCGTGTACACGGTCAACTCGGTTTTCGCGGCAAAGGCATTCACGCTGAATGCCGTGAGTACCGCCGCGACCAGCGCCAGGGGCTTGAACATGGAACACCTCCTTCAGGATTATTGGCCGGGCGCGGTCTGGCGCCAGGCTTGGGAGCGGCGCAGTGCGCCACGTGAGGCCCACGCCAGCAGCAGCGAGACGCCGGCCGACGTGAACAGGATCAGGGTCGACATCGCCGCCGCACCGCCCACGTTGCCGGCGTCGTCCATGTTCAACACGGCGACGGCGGCGAGGATGGTGTCGGGGCTGTAGAGGAAGATCGCGGCGGACACGGTGGTCATCGCCGACACGAACAGGTAGCGCACGATATCCAGCAGCGCCGGCAGGCAGATCGGTACCGTCACTTTCAGGTAATGCCGGTACAGCGGTGCCTTGAGGGACAGCGCGGCGGCTTCGAACTCGGCGTCCAGCTGACGCAGCGCCGTGGTGGCGGTCATCTGGGCGGTGGTCAAATAGTGCGCAATGGTGCACACCACCAGCAGGGTCATGGTCCCGTAGAACACATGCAGCGGGTTGCCGTTAAGGTTGAAAAAGAACACGTAGCCCAGGCCTAGTACCAGGCCCGGCACGGCCATCGGCACGAAGCTGAGCATGCGCAGGGCCAGGTTTAGGCCCTTCTGGCCCTTGGTTTTTTCCATCAGGTAGGCGCCGGTGAAGATCAGCGCGCTGCCGATCAATGCGGTGCACAGGGCCAGGGTCAGGCTGTTGCGATAGGCCAGCCAGCCGCCGCCGGCCGTGTCTTCGAACTGGTAATGGTTGAGGGACAGCGACAGGTTGTACGGCCAGAATTTAACCAGCGAGGAGTACACCGCCATGCCGAACACCAGCAGCAACACCGCGCAGATCAGCAGCACGATGGCCAGGTAACAGGCGTCTCTCAGGCGCGAGGGCACCGGTTGAAACACTTGTGCACGGCCGCTCATCGAATCGCCGTGACGACGGCGCAGCCAGGCATCCACCCCAAAGCTGAGCAGCGCCGGCAGCAGCAACACCATGCCGATCAGCGCACCGCGCCCGAACTGCTGCTGGCCGACCACGGCCTTGTAGGCTTCCAGGGCCAGCACCTGATAATCGCCCCCCACCACCACGGGCACGCCGAAGTCGGTGATGGTCAGGGTGAACACCAGGCAAAACGCGGCGAACACCGCCTGGCGCGTGGCCGGCCAGGTGATGCTGCGAAACGCCCGGGCCGGGCTGGCGCCCATGCTGGAGGCGGCATCGAACAGGCGTGCATCCGCCAGGGACAACGCCGACAGCAGAATCATCAAGGCATGTGGGAAGGTGTAGATCACCTCCCCCAGCACAATGCCCCAGAAACCGTAGATATTCTCCGAGAGCAACCCACGCAGCATGCCCTGGTTGCCAAACAGGTAGACCAGCGCAATGCCCGGCAGCATCGACGGCGCCATCAGCGGCAGCAGCGACATACCGCGCCAGATCGCCTTGCCGGGAATCAAGGTGCGTTGCAGGGCGTAGGCAAACAGGTAAGCCAGCGGTACGACGATGGCTGCCACGCTCAGGGACACTTTCAGGCTATTGCCCAGCAGCCAGTGGAAGTTGGCGCTGGTCACCAGCTCCCGCGCCGCCAACAGGCCACCGCCCTGCCCGGCCTCGCTGCTGAAACCGCGCCAGAAGATCGCCAGCAACGGCATCAATACAGCGATACCCAACAGCAACAGCCACAGCAGTTTGCCGCCGACGACGAAAATTCTGTCGCCGGTTTCGGCGCGGGAAACCTGGCGTGGCAGCGTCATGACAGCGGCCATCTCAGGCAAACACCTGCAGGCTGCGCGGCGGCAAGGCCACCCAGATGTCCTGGGCGCCCAGGCGCGGCATGGCTTCCGGGGCCAGTTCGGCGAGCAGCGGGTGGCCGGGCAATTGCTCCAGTTCAAAGCTCATGCGGCAGCGGTTGCCAAGGAAGGTGATCTCGCGCACCTTGGCCGGGAACAGGTTTTCTTCATGCACCGGCGGGTTGACGCTGATCGCCTCCGGACGGCAGAACAGGCGGCCCGACTTGGCCACGCCAGCATCGTCGGCCAGGCGCATGTTCATCCCGCCGACCTGGGCGTGACTGGCACTGTTGCGGCTGAACGGCAGCCAATTGCCCTGGCCGACAAACTCCGCCACGAACGGCGTGGCCGGGCGGTCGTAGATCTCCTGGGGCGTGGCGTATTGCTCGACCTTGCCGTTGTTCATCACGGCGATGCGGTCGGCCATCAGCATGGCTTCGTCCTGATTGTGGGTGACCATCAGCGTGGTGATGCCCAGGCGCCGTTGCAGTTGGCGCAGCTCGGTGCACAGATGCTCACGCACGCGGGCGTCGAGGGCCGACATCGGTTCGTCCAGCAATAACAATGAAGGCGCGGGCGCCAAGGCACGCGCCAAAGCGACGCGCTGCTGCTGGCCGCCAGACAGCTGGCCGGGGTATTTCTTTTCGCTGCCGACCAGGCCGACCAGTTCGAGCATCTGGCCAACACGCTGGCGCACTTCATCACGACCACTGCCGGTGAGGCCGTAGCCGATGTTCGCTTCGACGGTGAGGTTGGGAAACAACGCGTAGGACTGGAACAGGATGCCGTAGTCCCGCGCCTGGGGCGGCAGCCGGGACACATCGCGGTTGCCCAGGTAAAGCTCGCCACTGTCCTGGCGTTCAAGGCCGGCGATGCAGCGCAGCAAGGTGGTCTTGCCGCAACCGGACGGGCCCAGCAGGCACACCAGCTCGCCGGCGGCGACGTCCAGCGAGACGTTATCCAGCGCGGTAAACGCGCCGAAGCGTTTCTGGATACCGCGCACCTTCATGGGCGCGCCGGGTTGGGTCAGGGCTGTGTTCATGCAAGGCACCTCATCGAACGGATGAAGGCCATGCTAGGGGGGCAATGCGTCCCTGGTGTGGCAGAAAGGCAAAACCCGGTGATAGTGGTATTGGTGGATTTGGGTAGGGCTCTCAGCGCTGAGTTGCCTGGTCTATCACTATCGGGGGCAAGCCCCCTCCCACATTAGACCCCGTTCTCATGTTGGAACTCGGTCAAGTGTGGGAGGGGGCTTGCCCCCGATTGGCCCTCAAGGCGATCACCACGCTTCAGAGCGGCGACATTTCCTGCGCCAACCCCAGAAACGCCGCCGGCAGGCGAGCACTTTTCCGTTCCTTGAGGCAGTACAGATACTCCGGAATCTGCGGCGCGTTCTCGAACGTCAGCACGCGCAATTGCGGGTCATGGGGCACTTCCTGGCGGGCAATAATGCTGATACCGATATTGCGCAGCACCGCTTCACGAATCGACTCGCGGCTGCCGATTTCCAGCAGCGGTCCGAAGCTCATACCTGCGCTCTGCAACAGTTCTTCGGTCAAACGTCGCGTGGTAGAGCCCGCCTCACGCATCAACAGCGTGTGCCCGGCCAATGCGTTGAGCGGCACATGGTCGAGCTTGGCCAACGGATGGTTGCGATGCACCGCCAGCACCAGCGGGTCGGTGCCCAGCACACGGCGAATCAGGCGTGGGTCTTCCAGCAGTTGCGAGGAGGCGGCGACGTCGACACGGTAATCGTCCAAGGCTTCTAGCACTTGTTGGGAGTTACCGATTTCCACCGACACTTCCACTTGCGGCAGGCGTTCACGAAAGGCTTTGACCAGATCGAGGATGTAGTACGGTGCCGTGGCGGCAATCCTCAGTGCACCCTGGACCTGGCCATTGTTGCGTAGAAAAAATTCGATGTCGGCTTCTTGCTGCAACAGCGCCTTGACCATCGGCAGCAGCCGCGCGCCCTCGTCGCTGACGGTGAGGCGACGGCCGCCACGGTAGAACAGCTCAACACCGTATTGGCTTTCCAGGTTACGGATCTGGGTGGTGACCGTGGGTTGGCTCAGGCCGAGTTTTTTCGCCGCCTGGGTAATGCTGCCCAGGCGGGCGACCATGAAAAAAGCCTTCAACTCGGCACTCAGCACACCACCCTCTCATCGTTTATTTGCGCAACAGGCGCAGGCCATTGAACACCACCAGCAGGCTCACGCCCATGTCGGCGAACACCGCCATCCACATGGTGGCCATGCCCAGGAAGGTGACCGCCAGGAAGATCGCCTTGATCACCAATGCCAGGGCGATGTTCTGCTTGAGGATACTCGACGTTTGCCGCGACAGACGAATGAAAGCCGGAATCTTGCGCAGGTCATCGTCCATCAAGGCCACATCAGCGGTCTCGATGGCCGTGTCAGTACCCGCTGCGGCCATGGCAAAGCCGATCTCGGCGCGGGCCAGGGCCGGGGCGTCGTTGATGCCGTCGCCAACCATGCCAACGCGGTGGCCTTGGCCGTAGAGGGTTTCGATGGCTTGCAGCTTGTCGGTCGGCAACAGATCACCCTGGGCCTGGTCGATGCCGACCTGGGCGGCAATCGCCTGGGCGGTGTGGGTGTTGTCACCAGTGAGCATCAGAGTCTTGATGCCCAGCTCGTGCAACTGCTGGATGGCTTCGCGGCTGCTGTCCTTGACCGTGTCGGCCACGGCGAACAGCGCCAGCGGGCCGGATTTGTCGAGCAGCAACACCACGGATTTGCCTTGTTTTTCCAGGGCGAAGAGTTTCTCTTCCAGCTCCGGCGAGCACAGGCCCAGGTCTTCCACCAGTCGGTGGTTGCCCAGGTGGTAGGTTTCGCCGTTGATCTCGCCACGCACGCCGCGACCGGCCAGGGCCACGAAGTTATCCACAACGTGGGTGGGCAGGTTTTTATCCACAGCCGCGTTGGCGATGGCCAGCGACACCGGGTGATCGGAACGCCCCGCCAGGCTGGCGGCCAGCGCCGGTGCGCTGTCTTCGACGTTGGGGAACAGCGCCAGGTAGTCGGTTTGCACCGGTTTGCCGTGGGTGATGGTGCCGGTCTTGTCGAGGGCCAGGTAGTCGAGCTTGTAACCGCCCTCCAGGTACACGCCGCCCTTGATCAGGATGCCTTTGCGCGCCGCTGCCGCGAGGCCGCTGACGATGGTCACCGGGGTGGAAATCACCAATGCACACGGGCAGGCGACCACCAGCAGCACCAGGGCACGGTAGATCCAGTCGAACCAGGCGCCGGCCATGAACAGCGGTGGGATCAACGCCACGCCCAGGGCAAACAGGAACACCGCCGGGGTATAGATCTTCGAGAAGCTGTCGACGAAGCGCTGGGTCGGTGCCCGGGCGCCCTGGGCCTGCTCCACCGCGTGAATGATGCGCGCCAGGGTGGAGTTGTTGGCGGCGGCAGTGACTTTATATTCCAGGGAGCCGGCCTGGTTGATGGTGCCGGCGAAGACTTTGTCGCCCACCGTCTTTTCGATCGGCAGGCTTTCACCGGTGATCGGCGCCTGGTCGATGGTGGATTGGCCAGCGGTGACTTCGCCGTCCAGGCCGATGCGCTCGCCAGGCTTAACCCGCACGATGGCGCCAAGATCGATACTCTTGACCTCTTGTTCAGCCCAAGACCCATCAGCCTGTTGCACGGTGGCCTGCTCGGGCGTCATCTGCATCAAGCCGCTGATGGCATTGCGCGCACGGTCCAGGGACTTGGCTTCGATCAACTCGGCCACGGTGAACAGGAACATCACCATCGCCGCTTCCGGCCACTGGCCAATCAGGATCGCACCGGTCACCGCAATGCTCATCAGGGCATTGATGTTCAGGTTGAGGTTTTTCAGGGCAATCCAGCCCTTTTTATAGGTGGTGAGGCCGCCGCTGAGGATCGACACCAGCGCCACGATGGCAATCACCCAGGTCGGCGCGGCGTTAGTGAAGTGCAGCACTTCCGCCGCCAACGCGCCGATGCCGGACAACGCCAGCGGCCACCAATGTTTCTTGGCGGGCGGTTCGGCGGCGGGGGTGCCTTCTTCGATGGGATCGGCCTGCATGCCCAAGGACTTGATGGCGTCGATGATCGGCGCGGTACTCGGCAGGTCGTGGGTAACGCCGAGGATGCGGTTGATCAGGTTGAATTCCAGCTGCTGCACACCCGCAAGCTTGCCCAGTTTGTTCTGGATCAGCGTCTGCTCGGTGGGGCAGTCCATGGCTTCGATGCGGAAGGTGCTCAGCCGCGAACCGGCGGTGAGCGCTTCGCTCAATTGCACCAATGCCGGGGCCGGCGTGCCGGAGCAGCAGGAGCCGCCGTGGCCGTGGTCATGCACAGGGGTCAATTTCTTCGGGCCATGATCATGGTCGTGATCGTGCTTGTGCGGGGTGTGGATGGAATCGCTCATTCTGTCGCGTCCGTAAAGGTGCCTGTTGCCAAGTAAAGACCCTGTAGCCACTATAGGGTCAAGCACCCATTTGGAGATTGTTGCGATGAAGATCGGCGAACTGGCCAAACTGACCGACTGCCCGGTGGAAACCATCCGTTACTACGAGAAGGAAGGCCTGCTGCCGCCCCCGGCGCGCACCGACGCCAACTACCGCGTATACACCCAGGCACACACCGAGCGGCTGGTGTTTATCCGCAATTGCCGCAGCCTGGACATGACCCTGGAAGAAATCCGCAGCCTGCTGGGGCTACGGGACAGCCCCCAGGACCAGTGCGAAAGTGTGAATGCGTTGATCGACGAGCATATCCACCATGTGAAGGCGCGGATCGATGGGCTGTTGGTGTTGCAGGAGCAATTGCTGGACTTGCGCCAACGCTGTGGCGGCGGGGATCAGTGCGGGATTCTGCAGCGGCTGGAAGTCAGCGGCAGTGTGTTGGCCAGTGAGGCTGAGCCTTCCCATGTGGGCAGAAGCCACGGCCATTAACTCAAACGAAGACGGTTCAAATGTGGGAGGGGGCTTGCCCCCGATGGGGAGTTCCAGCCACCCAATACTTAGCTGATCCACCGCTATCGGGGGCAAGCCCCCTCCCACACAAGCCACACCTTAAGACCAGGACAGCCTTCAGATCGCGACGTCGGCCTTGATGCTTGGGTCGGCGTCGTAGCCCACGATCTCGAAGTCTTCGAACTTATAGTCGTAGATCGACGCAGGTTTGCGCTTGATCACCAGCTCCGGCAGCTTCTTCGGCGTGCGCGCCAACTGGGTGCGGATCTGTTCCATATGGTTGCTGTAGGCGTGGGTGTCGCCGGTGGTGACGATGATCTCGTGGGGGATCAGGTCGCACTGCTGGGCCAGCATATGGGTGAGCAAGGCCAGCGCGGCGGTGTTGTACGGCAGGCCGAGGAATACATCGGAGCTGCGGATGTACAACTGCATCGACAGGTGACCGTCGTGCACGAACGCCTGGTACAGCAGGTGGCACGGTGGTAGGGCTTGTTTGCCGTTGCGCGCGTTTTCCTGCGGGCTCTGGGTTTCGTCGGGCAGGTACTCGACGTTCCAGCCGTGGAACAGGATGCGGCGGCTGTTGGGGTTGGTCTTGAGGGTGTGGACCATGTAGTCGATCTGGTTGATCGTGCCGCCGTCCTTGGTTGGCCAGGCCGTCCACTGCTCGCCGTACACCGGGCCGAGGTCACCCTCTTCGGTGGCCCATTCGTCCCAGATGCGCACGCCGTTTTCGTTGAGCCACTTGATGTTGGTGTTGCCGCTCAACATCCAGATCAGTTCATTGGCGATACTTTTGAAGTGAAGCTTCTTGGTGGTCAGCAGCGGGAAGCCGTCGGCCAAGTTATGCCGATACTGACGGGCAAACACGGCCTTGGTGCCGGTGCCGGTGCGATCGCCCTTGGTCAATCCATTGGTCACGACGTCGTTCAGTAGTTCGAGATATTGCTTCATGTGGGTACCCGTATCGTTGAAGCCCAGGCCAGATAAAGACCTGGGCATTCGAATTTAAAGCGCGGTGTTCTTCAGAGGTTGCGGGCGGTTGTACGCCCACCACAGCAGGCCCAGGCCGCCGATGATCATCGGCAGGCTGAGGATCTGGCCCATGGTCACCCAACCGAACGCCAGATAGCCCAGCTGCGCATCCGGTACGCGCACAAACTCGACGATAAAGCGGAAGATCCCGTAGAACAGCGCGAACATGCCGGAAACCGCCATGGTCGGGCGCGGTTTGCGCGAGAAAATGTAGAGAATAAGGAACAGTGCCACGCCTTCCAACGCGAACTGGTAAAGCTGCGACGGGTGGCGCGGCAATTGCGCCGGGTCGCTGAACGGCGGGAACACCATGGCCCACGGTACGTCGGTCGGCTTGCCCCACAACTCGGCGTTGATGAAGTTGCCGATACGCCCGGCGCCCAGGCCGATCGGCACCATCGGCGCAACGAAGTCCATCAGTTGGAAGAACGACTTGCCGTTACGGCGACCGAACCACCAGGCGGCGATCATCACACCGATGAACCCACCGTGGAACGCCATGCCGCCCTTCCACACTTCGAAGATCAGTGTCGGGTTGGCGATATACGCCGAAAGGTCGTAGAACAACACATAGCCGAGTCGTCCGCCGACGATCACCCCCATCGACAGCCAGAAAATCAGGTCGGAGAGTTTCTCCTTGGTCCAGGTCGGGTCGAACCGGTTCAGGCGTCGGGAGGCCAGAAACCAGGCACCGCCGATGCCGATCAGGTACATCAACCCGTACCAGTGGATTTTCAGCGGACCGATGGCCAGGGCCACCGGGTCGATCTGCGGGTAAGGCAGCATTGCGACTCCTCATTAAATCATTCGTTAGGCGTGCGGACCATGCCGGTGTGCGATTAAGCCTGCGTTACAGCCGCTGTTTCAAATTAAGAAGTTCACACGCACCGAAACGCCAGGCATGTTAACGGATGGAAGGCGTGCCGCCCAACTTCGATACGATGGAACGCCTGCCGCTGTATGAGTAGAGTGACAAAAAACACAAAAGGGATCGCCTGATGTGCCTGATTGTTTTTGCCTGGCGGCCGGGCCACGCCCAGCCGCTGATCGTCGCGGCCAACCGTGACGAGTTCTACGCCCGCCCCAGCCTGCCGCTGGCCCAGTGGCCGGATGCGCCAGAGGTGTACGCCGGTCGTGACCAGGAAGCCGGTGGCACCTGGCTGGGCGTGAATGCCGATGGGCGCTTTGCCGCCCTGACCAATATCCGCGACCCGCATCAGCCGCCGGCCCGTAAGTCACGGGGAGAGCTGGTTGCGCGATTTCTCAACGGTTCGCTGCCGATTGATGAGTATTTAGCCGACGTTAACGGCCGTTCAATTGAATATGCCGGGTTTAACTTGCTGGTGGGCACGCGGGATGAGCTGTGGCATTACAACGCCAATCACACCGAGCCCACGCGCTTGAAGGCCGGAGTGTATGGATTATCCAATGCGGGGCTGGATACGCCGTGGCCCAAGTTGCTCAAGGCCAAGGCGGCGTTGGGCGAAGTATTGGCGGACCCGCAGCCGGAGGCCTTGCTGGAAATCCTGAGTGATCCGCAGACGGCACCGTTTGCCGATTTGCCGGATACCGGCGTGGGGTTGGCGACGGAGAGCCTGCTGTCGAGCGTGTTTATTGCCAGCCCGAGTTACGGCACGCGGGCGAGCACAGCGCTGATAGTGAATGCCGACGGAACGCGGCGGATGGTGGAGCGCAGTTTTGGGCCGCATGGTGGGCGGCTGGGCGAAGTCGAAATCAACCTATAACCACACCGAAACCCAATGTGGGAGGGGCAAGCCCCCTCCCACATTTTTAAAGGGTTTTGGCAGACGCCGGGTTGATCATCCGCGTCAGCCCCAGGTTCTTCAGGGCCAACTGCAACGAGCTGTGGATAACTTGCGGGTTGTCGATAGTCATCAACTCCGCCAGCAGCTCCTTGGCCATGCTCAGTTCCACCTGGCGCAGCATCCATTTCACCTTCGGCAAGTTGGTGGCGTTCATCGACAGGCTGTCAAAGCCCATCGCCATCAACAACACTGCCGCCGCCGGGTCACCAGCCATTTCGCCACAGATGCTCACCGGCTTGCCTTCGGCATGGGCGTCGCGCACCACATGTTGCAGGGCTTGCAGCACCGCCGGGTGCAGGTAGTCGTAGAGGTCGGCCACCCGTGGGTTGTTACGGTCCACGGCCAATAGGTATTGGGTCAGGTCGTTGGAACCCACTGACAGGAAGTCCACCTGCCGTGCCAGTTCCTTGGCCTGGTACACCGCCGCCGGGATTTCGATCATCACACCAATCGGCGGCATCGGTACGTCGGCGCCTTCGTCGCGTACTTCGCCCCAGGCGCGGTGGATAAGATGCAACGCCTCTTCCAGCTCATGGGTGCCTGAAATCATTGGCAGCAGGATGCGCAGGTTGTTCAGACCTTCGCTGGCCTTGAGCATGGCGCGGGTCTGTACCAGGAAAATTTCGGGGTGGTCGAGGGTGACGCGAATGCCACGCCAGCCGAGGAACGGGTTGTCTTCTTTGATCGGGAAATACGACAGTGACTTGTCGCCGCCGATGTCCAGGCTGCGCATAGTCACCGGCAACGGGTGGAAGGCCTGCAGTTGCTCGCGATAGATCGCCAGCTGCTCCTTCTCACTCGGGAAGCGCTGGTTGATCATGAACGGCACTTCGGTGCGGTACAGCCCCACCCCTTCGGCGCCGCGCTGTTGCGCACGGGCCACGTCGGCGAGCAGGCCGGTATTCACCAGCAACGGCACACGGTGACCATCGGTGGTCACGCATGGCAACTCGCGCAATGAATCGAGGCCCAGCGCCAGTTGCTTCTCTTCCTCAACCACTTCGGCGTATTGCTTGCGCAGCACTTCACTGGGGTTGGTGAACACTTCACCGCGATGACCATCGACGATCATGTCGATACCATCCACCTTGGAATACGGCAGGTCCACCAGGCCCATCACCGTCGGGATGCCCATGGCCCGGGCCAGGATCGCGACGTGGGAGTTACCCGAACCCAGCACCGAGACCAGGCCAACCAGTTTGCCTTCTGGCACTTCGCCAAGCATGGTGGCGGTCAGCTCTTCGCTGATCAGGATGGTGTTGTCGGGGTAGACCAGGTTGGTGGTGCGATCTTCCTGCAGGTACGCCAGCAGACGGCGACCGAGGTCGCGCACATCCGAGGCCCGTTCGCGCAGGTAGGCGTCGTCCATCAGTTCGAAACGGTTGACGTGATCGGTGACCACCTGGCGCAGCGCGCCCTGGGCCCACTGGCCGGTCTTGATCACGGTCTTGACTTCATTACCCAGCGACGCGTCGTCAAGCATCATCTGGTACACGTCGAACAGCGCGCGCTCTTCGGGGCGCAGTTGGGTGGCCAGCTTGGTCGACAGGTTGCGCATGTCGGCGCGCACGCCTTCCAGGGCGGTCTTGAACAGTTTGATTTCAGCGTCGATGTCGGTGACGGTCTTGTCCGGCACCACGTCCAGATCCGCCGGCGGCAGCATGACCACCGCCGTACCGACCGCAGCGCCTGGCGAACCGGGTACACCAACGAACTTGGCTTCCTGGATACCCTTGCCTTCGCGCCCCAGGCCGCGAATCGAGCCGGTGGCTTCGGCGTGGGCGATAACCCCGGCGAGTTGCGCGCTCATGGTCACGAGGAAGGCTTCTTCACCTTCGTCGAATTGGCGACGTTCTTTCTGCTGGATGACCAACACGCCGACGACGCGGCGGTGGTGAATGATCGGCGCACCGAGGAACGAGGCGTAACGCTCTTCACCGGTTTCGGCAAAGTAGCGATAACGCGGGTGATCGGCCGCGTTTTCAAGGTTCAGGGGTTCTTCACGCGTCCCCACCAGGCCCACCAGACCTTCATTGGGCGCCATGCTGACCTTGCCGATGGAGCGCTTGTTCAAGCCCTCCGTGGCCATCAGCACAAAACGGTTGGTCTCGGGGTCCAGCAGGTAAACCGAGCAGACCTGGCTGCCCATGGCTTCCTTGACGCGCAACACAATAATCCCCAACGCCGCCTTGAGATCCTTGGCGGAGTTAACTTCCTGGACGATCTTGCGCAGCGTATTGAGCATGGCTCGGGGTCGAACTCCGTCGTCAGTCGCGCGCTAAAAGGCGCGGGGCAAGCTCTTTGAGCGCGCGACGATAAACCTCGCGCTTGAATGTCACCACCTGGCCCAACGGATACCAATAGCTGACCCAGCGCCAGCCATCGAACTCCGGTTTACCGGTCAAATCCATCCGCACCCGCTGCTCGTTGGAGATCAGGCGCAGGAGAAACCATTTCTGCTTCTGGCCGATGCACAGCGGTTGGCTGTGGGTACGCACCAGGCGTTGCGGCAAACGATAGCGCAACCAGCCACGGGTACAGGCCAGAATTTGCACATCTTCGCGCTCAAGGCCGACTTCTTCGTTCAACTCGCGGTACAAGGCGTCTTCAGGGGTCTCGTCGGGGTTGATTCCACCTTGAGGAAACTGCCAGGCATCTTGGTTGATTCGGCGAGCCCATAGCACCTGTCCGGCATCATTCGTAAGAATAATCCCGACATTAGGACGGAAACCATCGGGGTCGATCACGGCAACAACCTCGCAAACGCATGTCGCCGCATTGTTCCACAAAGGTTGATGAAGCGGCAACGAGGCTTCGTACCTTATGTGCACTCTTGTGAAAAGACCGTATTCTGGACGCCTTTTTACAGACTTTTCAGCGAGTAACTGCAATGCGCCTGGCTTTATTCGACTTGGACAACACCCTTCTCGGCGGTGACAGCGATCACGCCTGGGGCGATTACCTCTGTGAACGCGGGATTCTCGACCCGGTGGCCTACAAGGCCCGCAACGACGAGTTTTACCAGGACTACCTGGCCGGCAAGCTGGACAATGCCGCCTACCTGAACTTCTGCCTGGAGATCCTCGGCCGCACCGAGATGGCCCAGCTGGACGAGTGGCACAACGACTATATGCGCGACTGCATCGAGCCGATCATGCTGCCGCTGGCCATTGAGCTGCTGGCCAAGCACCGCGCCGCCGGTGATAAGTTGGTGATCATCACCGCCACCAACCGTTTCGTCACCGCGCCAATTGCCGCACGCCTGGGCGTGGAAACCCTGATCGCCACCGAGTGCGAAATGGAAAACGGCCGCTACACCGGGCGCAGCACCGATGTGCCGTGCTTCCGTGAAGGCAAGGTGACGCGCTTGAACCGCTGGCTGGAAGAAACCGGGTACAGCCTTGAAGACAGCTACTTCTATAGCGACTCGATGAATGACCTGCCGCTGCTGGAGCAAGTGACCCACCCGGTGGCGGTGGATCCGGATCCGAATCTGCGGGCCGAGGCCGAGAAACGCGGGTGGCCGGTAATCACGCTGCGCAGCTGATGAAGCCATCGGGGGCAAGCCCCCTCCCACACTTGATCGGGTTCACACGGTCAAAATGTGGGAGGGGGCTTGCCCCCGATGCAGACGACTCGGTCCAAAGCCTTAAACCGGCTTGGCGCCCATCAGACCGGCAATCACCACAAACCCCACCAGACTGACCACCGCCAGCACCAGCGTGAAGTTCAGGCTACCGCCCTCGCCTTTGCCCAGGCGATTGAGCCGCGCCACCAGCCAGAACCAGGCCAGCGCCGCCACGGTATAGAGGATGCTGGAGCCCAGGATCCAGGTCTGGCCCAGCGGCCAGCCCACCAGATGCACCAGCCACCAGCCGGTAAACGGCATGCTGACCACGCATACGCCCATCAGCAACCAAACAAAGGCCCACGGGCGTTGCACGGTCACCGCCGGGCCGGCGCTGCGCTTGCGCCAGGCCAGCAGCGCCAGGCCAAGGCCACTGAGCAGCAACACCACGGTGGCTGCCATGTGGATAACTTTCAGGGTGGTCAGGGTTTCCATGTGTCGTTTTCCTTAAAGGCCGCCCCCTCAGCGTAGTCGCTCAACCGAGGAACAGTTTGTAGGCCGGGTTATCGCTTTCATCCCAGTACGGGTAGCCGATGGCTTCCAGGGCGGCCGGTACCAGGTGACGTTCATCCGCCGGCACTTGCAGCCCGGCGACCACACGGCCGTCTGCCGCACCGTGGTTGCGATAGTGGAACATCGAGATGTTCCAGCGCCCGCCCAATTTGTTAAGAAAGTTGAACAAGGCCCCCGGACGCTCCGGAAACTCGAAGCGCAACACCACTTCATCGCTAACCTTGGCCGCATGCCCGCCGACCATATGACGGATATGCAACTTGGCCAGTTCGTTCTCGGTCAGGTCCAGCACCGGGAAACCCTGGCTGGTCAGGCTGGCGATGAGTGCACTGCGCGGATCGTTTTCCGGGTGGGTCTGCACGCCGACAAAGATGTGCGCCTCGCTGCCGGAGTGGTAGCGATAGTTGAATTCGGTGATCTGGCGTTTACCCACGGCCTCGCAGAACGCCTTGAAGCTGCCGGGCTTCTCGGGGATGGTCACGGCGATGATGGCTTCGCGCCCTTCACCCAGCTCGGCGCGCTCGGCCACATGGCGCAGGCGGTCGAAGTTGACGTTGGCACCGGAGTCGATGGCGACCAGGGTCTGCCCGGTGACACCACGGGTTTCAACGTACTTCTTGATCCCGGCCACGCCCAAAGCCCCTGCCGGCTCGGTGATGGAACGGGTGTCGTCGTAGATGTCCTTGATCGCCGCACAGATCTCGTCGGTGCTCACGGTGATCACTTCATCCACATAGTCCTTACAGATGTCGAAGGTGTGCTGGCCGATCTGCGCCACCGCCACGCCATCGGCAAAGAGGCCCACGCTCGGCAACACCACGCGCTCGCCCGCGGCCATGGCGGCCTGCAGGCAGTTGGAGTCGTCCGGCTCGACGCCGATGATCTTGATCTCGGGGCGCAGGTATTTCACGTACGCCGCAATCCCGGCGATCAGCCCGCCGCCGCCCACCGGTACGAAAATCGCGTCCAGCGGCCCTGGATGCTGGCGCAGGATCTCCATCGCCACGGTGCCCTGCCCGGCAATGGTGTGTGGATCATCGTAGGGGTGGATATAGACGTAGCCTTTTTCGTCGACCAGTTTCAGCGAGTAGGCCAGGGCTTCCGGGAACGAATCGCCATGCAGCACCACTTTGCCGCCACGGGAGCGCACGCCTTCGACCTTGATTTCCGGCGTGGTCTTGGGCATCACGATGGTGGCCTTGACCCCCAGCACCTTCGCCGCCAGGGCCAGGCCCTGGGCATGGTTACCGGCAGAAGCCGTGACTACCCCGCGCGCACGTTCTTCGGCGCTCAGTTGGGTCAGCTTGTTGTAGGCGCCGCGAATCTTGAACGAGAACACCGGCTGCAAGTCTTCACGCTTGAGCCAGACCTGGTTGCCCAGCCGCTCGGAGAGCTGGCGGGCGGTCTGCAACGGGGTTTCTACGGCAACGTCGTAAACGCGCGAGGTGAGGATCTTTTTGACGTACTGTTCAAGCATCGGCGGATATCACTGGGCGGGTTGGGCAGGGCCAAGGAGTCTAACCCAGCGTTTGGGCGGGCGACCACACGAATCCAGAGGTTTTGTTGGGTTATACTCGCGCCCCTCGATAACTCCCCGCCCGTTCCGGAGCCCGCATGACCCAGGATCAACTCAAACAGGCAGTGGCCCAGGCCGCTGTCGATTTAATCCTTCCTAAACTCGACGACAAGAGCATCGTCGGTGTCGGCACCGGCTCCACCGCCAACTGCTTTATTGATGCACTGGCCCAGCACAAAGGCGCATTCGATGGCGCCGTGGCCAGCTCCGAAGCCACCGCCGCACGCCTCAAGGGCCACGGCATTCCGGTGTACGAGCTCAACACCGTGAGCGACCTGGAGTTCTACATCGACGGCGCCGATGAAAGCGACGCACACCTGAACCTGATCAAAGGCGGCGGCGCAGCCCTGACCCGCGAGAAAATCGTCGCGGCCGTGGCCAAGACCTTCATCTGCATCGCCGACGCCAGCAAACTGGTGCCGGTGCTGGGCGCCTTCCCGCTGCCGGTGGAAGTGATCCCGATGGCCCGCAGCCACGTGGCCCGCGAGCTGGTGAAGCTGGGCGGCGACCCGGTGTACCGCGAAGGTGTGCTGACCGACAACGGCAACATCATCCTCGACGTGTTCAACATGCAGATCACCAACCCGGTGGAGCTTGAAACTCAGATCAACGCGATTGTCGGCGTGGTCACCAACGGACTGTTCGCGGCGCGCCCGGCCGATGTGCTGCT
The DNA here is from genome assembly GCF_059133265.1 of Pseudomonas sp. FBCC-B1565. NCBI lineage: Bacteria > Pseudomonadati > Pseudomonadota > Gammaproteobacteria > Pseudomonadales > Pseudomonadaceae > Pseudomonas > Pseudomonas sp. FBCC-B1565. Next base: position 367,765 of record NZ_CP101438.1, on the reverse strand, counting down.
GCTGGGCACCGCCGAAGGCGTCAAAACCCTCAAGGCTTCTTGAAGACGTAGAACAGGTTCGGCTCGCTGACGAGGTACAACGCGCCCTCGTCATCCATGGCGATGCCTTCGGCCTGCGGCACTCGCTTCGTCAGGCCATGGCGCCCGTTGAGCAGTGACAGACTGCTCAGCGGGCGACCGTCGATATCCAGTTCCAGCACCAGGAACGACTCATCCGACAGCGCCAGCAGATGACCGCTGCGCTCATCGTATTGCAGGCTCGACAGGTCACGCACAAACAACCCGGCGTCGCGCTTGGGGTTGTTGATCACGTGCACCGAGTAGGTTTTTTCCGGTTTGAAATGCGGGAAGCCATGCACCTCATAGATCAGCATCGGGTCGCGCTCCTTGGCCACGAACAGGCGCTTGCCCACTGAGTCGTAGGCCAGGCCTTCAAAGCCCTTGTTGCCACCGACATGCACACCCAGGGTCATCTGCTCCGCATCAGCGGCGTCGAGGAATTGGGTGTCATCGTCCACATGCACCTTGATCAGCCGCTGCTGGCGCTCATCGCTGATGACATAGATGTTGTCGCTGATGAACTCCACGGCTTCGGCATCGCCAAACCCGATCAAGGGGATGCGTCGCAGGATCTTGCCTTCCAGGGACAACTCGATCAGTTCGGCGTTTTTATTGGTGACGGTGAACAGGCTTTTGCGCACCGGGTCGTAGGTCAGGGCCGACACATCGTCGTCGAGCCCCTCAATGGCCTGGGCCTCAAGCGTGACGCGGTAGTCCGCCAGCCCGATGGAGCGTTCGTCCGCTGGCTGGCGCCATACCTGCCAATTGAACCAGGCGCGTTCAAACAGACGAAAATGCTGCGCGACGGCCCCGGCGCTGACCAGGGCGATCAGCGCAAGCATGATAAAGAGGGGTTTGGGACGGGCTAGTCGTTGCATCGGGCGGGCTCAAAGTCAAAAGTGGCGAATGAATATCACGCCCGTCTGAATTTAAACTTAAACACGCCCGGATGTCTGGCAGATGCCGCTCACAGAGACCTATCTGACGTAATCGGTGTGCTATTTCTGCTTTTCGAACCGGTAGAACAGGTTGGGCTCACTGACGATGTACAGCGTGCCCTCCTCGTCCATGGTCACCCCTTCGGCACGGGGAATGGTGCGCTTGAGGCCGTTGAAGCCACCCAGCAGGGTCATGAAGCTGACTTGCTGGCCCTTCTCGTCCAGCTCCAGCAGCAGGTGGGAGTCGGCCGACAGCACCAGCAAATGGCCGGTACGCGGGTCGACGGCCAGGGCGGAGAGGTTGCGCATGTCCAGTTCTTTGCTCGCCAGATTTTGTTTATCGCCCGCCAGGGTCGGGCCGCCGTCGCTTTTCCAGGTGAACAACGCGGGCGGGCGCTCTTCGCCAAGGATCAACTGCTGGTTGCGCTTGTCCCAGGTGATGGCTTCGAAGGCCTTGTTCTGGTCCTTGGACGGGCCGAGGTCATAGCTGGTGAAGTCGGCCTTGTTCAGTTGGGTGGTGCTCGCATCGACCTTGACGATGGTCAGGGTGTGCTGGCGCTCGTCGACCACCGCCAACAGGCCATTCTCCATCACCGTCACGCCTTCCGGGTTGTCCCAGCCGTTGAGCGGCATCTTGCGCAGCACATCGCCTTGCAGGCTCAACTCGGCCAGGAACGGGTTTTTGCCCATCACGGAAAACAGGGTTTTGGTCTGTGGGTTGTAGGCAACGTCTGACGCTTCGTCCTTCTCCATCCCCGGCAAGAGCTTGCCATCGATGACCGCATGGTAGTCGGGCAGCCATACGCTCTGCTGGCGTTCGGCCGGCGTCTCAAAGCGCTCCAGCACCCACAGCACACCGCGATCATCCCAGTGCAGGGCCCAGGCCACGCCATACAGGATCACCCCTGTCAGCAACAGCCAGGAATACCAGCGCATGGCAAAACGGGAACGCGGCTTGGGTGAAGCGGAGGGCAGGGACACGGCCATTGGGCGCTTTTTCCGGAAAGTCAGCGTTAGGTGATAGCACAGGAACAACGGGCCTGCGCGAACGAGGCTGAGGATTATCCGGATGGCGTGTGAAAAAAATGCAAAAGCCTGGGATGTGGGAGGGGCTTGCCCCCGATTGCTGAGTGTCAGGCAACAGATGTTTGACTGATAAACCGCTATCGGGGGCAAGCCCCCTCCCACAATGTTGACCGCATTTTGTCAGTGCTTAACGCACAACGCTTTCAAAGCGATTCTGGCCCGCCAATTCCAGCACCAACTCATCCCCCACATTCAGCGGGCCCACTCCGGCCGGGGTGCCGGTGAGGATCACGTCGCCGGCCTGCAGCGAGAAGCAGCCGGCCATGTGCTGGATCATCGGGATGATCGGGTTGAGCATCTGCGCGCTGTTGCCGTCCTGGCGCACTTCACCGTTGATGCTCAGGCGGATGCCGATGTCGGTCACGTCGGCAAAGGTGCTGCCCACCACGAACGGTGCAATCACCGCCGCGCCGTCGAAGGACTTGGCGATTTCCCACGGCAGGCCCTTGGCTTTCAGCTCGGCCTGCTTGTCACGCAGGGTCAGGTCCAGGGCCGGGGCGAAGCCGGAGATGGCGTCCAGTACTTCTTCACGGCTGGGCTTGTTCGACAATGGCTTGCCGATCAACACCGCGATTTCCGCCTCGTAATGCACCGAACCGCGCTCGGTGGGGATCGTGAAACTGTCGCCCAACGACACCACGCAGCTGCCTGGCTTGATGAACAGCAACGGCTCGGTTGGCACCGGGTTGTCCAGTTCCTTGGCGTGTTCGGCGTAGTTACGCCCGATACACACCACTTTCCCCACCGGAAAGTGGATGTTGGTGCCGTCGACATACTTATGCTGGTAGCTCATGGAACGACTCCTTCAGGGCGGTTAAACAGCGAAGATCTTGCCAGGGTTCATGATCCCGTTCGGGTCGAACACCGCTTTCACTGCCTTCATGTATTCGATTTCAACCGGCGAGCGGCTGTAGGTCAGGTAATCGCGCTTGGTCATGCCCACGCCGTGTTCGGCGGAGATCGAACCGTTGTACTTCGCGACGGTTTCGAACACCCACTTGTTCACGGTGGCGCACTTGGCGAAGAACTCGTCCTTGCTCAGATTTTCCGGCTTGAGGATGTTCAAGTGCAGGTTGCCGTCGCCGATGTGGCCGAACCAGACGATTTCGAAGTCCGGGTAGTGTTCGCCGACGATCGCGTCAATTTCCTTCAAGAACGCCGGAACCTTGGAGACAGTCACCGAGATATCGTTCTTGTATGGGGTCCAGTGGGAAATGGTCTCGGAGATGTACTCGCGCAGTTTCCACAGGTTGTGCAGCTGGGTTTCGCTCTGACTCATCACGCCGTCCAGCACCCAGCCCTGTTCCACGCAGTGCTCGAAGGTTTCCAGCGCGTGGTTGGCGACTTCTTCGGTGGTGGCTTCGAATTCCAGCAGCGCATAGAACGGGCAGTCGGTTTCGAACGGCGCCGGCACGTCGCCACGACCCATGACCTTGGCCAGGGCCTTGTCGGAGAAGAATTCGAAGGCGGTCAGGTCCAGTTTGCTCTGGAACGCGTGCAAGACCGGCATGATCGAATCGAAGTCAGTCGTACCGAGCACCATGGCAGTGAGGTTCTTCGGCGCACGGTCCAGGCGCATGGTGGCTTCGACCACAAAGCCCAGGGTGCCTTCGGCGCCGATGAACAGCTGGCGCATGTCGTAGCCGGTGGCGTTCTTGATCAGGTCGCGGTTCAGCTCCAGTACGTCGCCCTTGCCGGTGACGACCTTCATGCCGGCCACCCAGTTGCGGGTCATGCCGTAGCGAATCACCTTGATCCCGCCGGCATTGGTGCCGATATTGCCGCCAATCTGGCTGGAACCCGACGAAGCGAAGTCCACCGGGTAGTACAGGCCTTTTTCTTCGGCGACGTTCTGCAATTGCTTGGTGACCACGCCCGGCTGGCACACGGCGGTGCGGTCGGTGAGGTTCACGTCGAGGATCTGGTTCATATAGTCGAACGACACCACCACTTCACCGTTGGCCGCCACGGCAGCGGCCGACAGGCCAGTACGCCCACCGGATGGCACCAGCGCGACCTTGTGGGTATTGGCCCAACGCACGATGGCCTGGACCTGCTCAGTGGTCTTGGGGAAGACAATGGCGGTCGGCGCGGGTGCGAAGTGCTTGGTCCAATCCTTGCCGTAAGCCTCCAGGGAGTCTGCATCGGTCAGCACTTTGCCGGGCTCAACCAGGGTCTTTAGCTCATCAATCAGGGCAGGATGGGTCATCGACAGAACTCTCGAACAATTCATGGTCATCCTGAGAACGCTTCACGTCGCAGGAATGAGTGTTTAGCGGGGCGCGTATGCTAGCATACCGCCCCCGCAGGACAGAGCCCAAGGGCGTTTCTGCGGTGACGGCTTTCCTGCCGTCCGGGTCAGCTTAAGCGATCCGATTCCCTGCCATTTTTCTCCGGGATACAGGTTTACGCAGATGAGCAAGACTTCTCTCGATAAGAGCAAGATCAAGTTCCTTCTTCTGGAAGGCGTCCACCCATCGGCCGTCGAAGTTCTGAAGGCCGCCGGGTACTCCAGCATTGAGTACATCACCAGTTCTCTGCCGGAAGCCCAGCTCAAGGAAAAGATCGCCGACGCGCACTTTATCGGCATTCGCTCCCGCACTCAGCTGACCGAAGAGATCTTCGATCACGCCAAGAAACTCGTGGCGGTCGGCTGTTTCTGCATCGGCACCAACCAGGTCGACCTCTCTGCTGCGCGCGAGCGCGGCATCGCGGTGTTCAACGCACCGTACTCCAACACCCGTTCCGTAGCGGAGCTGGTGCTGGCCGAGGCCATCCTGTTGTTGCGCGGCATTCCCGAGAAGAACGCTTCCTGCCACCGTGGCGGCTGGATCAAGAGCGCGGCCAACTCCTTCGAGATCCGTGGCAAGAAGCTGGGCATCATCGGCTACGGCTCGATCGGCACCCAGTTGTCGGTCCTGGCTGAAGGCCTGGGCATGCAGGTGTTCTTCTACGACACCCTGACCAAGCTGCCATTGGGCAACGCCACCCAAGTGGCCAGCCTGACCGAGCTGCTGGGCATGTCCGATATCGTGACCCTGCACGTTCCGGAAACCGCTGAGACCCAGTGGATGATGGGCGAGAAGGAAATCCGCGCCATCAAGAAGGGCGGCATCCTGATCAACGCGGCACGCGGTACTGTGGTCGAACTGGACGCCCTGGCCGACGCGATCAAGGACAAGCACCTGATCGGCGCCGCCATCGACGTGTTCCCGGTTGAGCCTCGCTCCAACGACGACATCTTCGAAAGCCCGCTGCGTGGCCTGGACAACGTGATCCTGACCCCGCACATCGGTGGTTCCACCGCTGAAGCCCAAGCCAACATTGGCCTGGAAGTGGCCGAGAAGCTGGTCAAGTACAGCGACAACGGTACCTCGGTATCGTCGGTGAACTTCCCGGAAGTGGCCCTGCCGGCTCACCCTGGCAAGCACCGTCTGCTGCACATCCACCAGAACATCCCTGGCGTGATGATGGAGATCAACAAGGTCTTCGCGGAAAACGGCATCAACATCTCCGGTCAGTTCCTGCAGACCAACGAGAAGGTCGGCTACGTGGTGATCGACGTCGACGCCGAGTACTCGGACCTGGCGCAAGAGAAGCTGCAGCACATCAACGGCACTATCCGTAGCCGCGTGTTGTTCTAAGGTTTCAACCGCACCACGAAAAAGGGAGCCCCTCGGGGCTCCCTTTTTTGCATCTGAACAAATCTTACTTGACGTTAACCGTGATCACTTTCGAGGCTACAGTGGGCTCGAACTGGCGGTGCACGTTATCGCCCGCTACCAGCTGCAAGGTGTGTTTGCCTGGGGTCAATGTCAACTCGGTTTCGGTTTGCGCCTTACCGAAATGAATCGAGGTGGCAGTGGCCGGGATAGCCTCGTCTGCTTTGAGCGACGTCACGTCCTGGTCGACCAGCAGGTGATGGTGACCGGCACCTGGCACCTGCTTGTCGATCGGTTCCAGGTCCAGACCCTTCACGCCAAATTTGACGGTGAAGGTCTTGTCGACGGTCGCGCCATCTTTGGGCGATACGATAAACACCTCGGCGCCTTTGGGGGCGGGGGTGCGCGGAACATCAGCAGCATTCGCCAACATCGAAGCACCCAGCATCAGGGAGGCCAGGGTGGCACGGGACAAAAGGGCTTTCATTCGCTTCTCCAGTTTTTCTGTGAAATCTGTAGGGTTATGACAACTTCGCGACAAATTGCTGTCCAAGGCACTCAACACCATAGCAAAGCGATGCTGACCGGCGCCTCGCACATAAAAATTCTCTAGGAGTGACCATGCGCTTTTCGCCTGGCCTGTTACTGCTGCTTCCCCTTCTGAGCCCCCTGGCTCACGCCGAACTGGTCGATGATGTGTTCGATCGTGGCGAACTGCGCATCGCCCTTGAAGCCAATACGCCACCGTTCAACTTCAAGGACGGCGACAAACTCACCGGTTTTGAAGTGGAACTGGGTGAACTGCTGGCCAAGGAAATGGACGTGCGCTCCTCGTTCATCACCACCGATGACGCCGACTTGCTGCCAGGGGTGGCAACCGGCAAGTACGACGTGGCCATCAACCATATCGCTAAGACTGCCGACCTTGAGGATCAGTTCGATTTCAGTGAGGCTTATCGCGAGAAGCCCGATTTGGTGATCCCGTTCCAAAAGGGTAACCCGGCGTTCAAGACGAGCCTGGACGGCGCGCTGAAGCGGGTGAAGGAGGATGGCCGGTTAAAGGCGCTGTCGCAGAAGTGGTTTGACGCAGAAGCCCCGACTACAACTGCGCCAGTGCCTGCGCAGCCTCAGGTAACTCCAACTCACTGAACACCTGCACGCCGTGGCGCTTGAGCAGCGCCGCGGTTACGCCCTCGCCACTCACTTTCACGCCGGTAAAGGTACCGTCATAAGTGAGCAGGTTGCCACAGGACGGGCTATTGGCCTTGAGCACGGCGATGCGGATAGCGTGGCGTTCAACCAGCGCCAGTGCCTGGCGGGCGCCATCAAGGAACGCTGCGCTGAAATCTTCGCCCTCAGCCGTCAGCACCTGGGCACGCCCCTCCCACACATCCACGCCCTGCCCGCCTGGGATCTCGGCAGCAGGTCGTGGCGTTGGCAAACCACCCGACACTTCCGGGCAGATCGCAACCACACGCCCTTCGGCCTGCCACGCCGCCAATTGGTCGAACGGCCCGCTGGCCCCGCCGTCGTAACGCACCTTGTGCCCGAGCAGACAGCGGCTGATCAGAATCTTTTGCATGTTTAAAACGGCTCGTTGCCCCGCCGGCGAAACCAGCCGGTGAGGGACAGGCGTTCGCGCGTAGCGGGCATCACTTCGTGGGGCACCTCGCCCGACAGGAACACCACCAGGCAACCGCCGGTGGGCACCACATCGTATTCGACGCCGTCCTTGAGGTACATGCGCAACTGGCCGCCATGTTCGGGCAGCCAGGCGTCATTCAAGTAGATCACCGCCGAGACCATGCGCCGGTCATCGTCGCGGAAACGGTCCAGGTGCTTGAGGTAAAAAGCCCCCGGCGGGTACATCGCGAAGTGGCTCTCAAAGTCTTCCAGGCCCAGGAACAGGCCACGGTTCATGGCGAGGCGCAGGCTGTCCATCACCGCCATGTAAGTGTCGCAAACCGCCGCATCGCCCTCTTCCAGCCACTGGATGTGGTCACCGCGAATGCCTTCTCGAATCTCCTGGGTCGGCCCCCGCCCTACCGCTGCCGGGGCCAGTTCACCTTCGGCCTTGCGTTTACGGCACTCAGCCGCCAGTTCCAGGGTCAGAGCCTGGGGCAGGAAGCCGTCCTGTCTGGACCAGCCCTTTTCGGCCAGGTCGTCGACAATACGTTGCAGCAAGGGGTGATCGAGGGGTATTTGCATGGCGCGCATAGTATCCATACGCCTGTGAATCCGACAGAGCCGCCGAGCGTCTGAATGCACTTTAGTCAGGTGACTGATAGGACTTCTCGACAAATCCTACGCCCGACACGGACAATAGTGGCCGACTGACAGGAGTCCCTATGCGTCGTTTGTTTTTTTCCTTGCTGATGTTCTGCGTTTTGCCCGCCTGGGCAGACGGCCATGACCAGTTGTACAAGGTCGCCGGCTGGGCCGAACAACGTGCGCATTTCAATGACGCCCTCAGTGCCGCCCAGCAACGCTACCGCAATAGCCTGCCGCCAGCGGTGTACCAGGCGCTGGTGGATAACAGCAATAAACGCTTCGCCGCCCAGGCGGTGGACCAGCGTGCCGAAGCGCAATTGCGCAAGCACCTGGCGGACCCTGCGCCTGCCTTGGCGTTTTTCCAATCACCCCTGGGCCGCAAGATTGTCGCCGCCGAATTGCTCGCCACCCGCCGCGACCAACTGGCGAAAAATGCCCAGGGCCTGCCGAAAATCGAGGCCGACGCCACCCGCAGCCTGATCATCGGCCACCTGGCCCAGGCCCTGCCGGCCCGCGAAGCCGGCGCGGAAGTCAGCCTGGCGATTGCCGGCGTGGCGGCCGACAGCCTGAGCCAGATGATCCCCGGCCTGCTGGGCGGCGGCCAGGCCCAGGGTATGTTGAATGGCCAACGCGAGCGGTTGATGCAGCAGATCGACAAGGACCTGAACAACACGCTGCTGTACGTTTATCGGGATCTGTCCGACCCGGAGCTGGAAGAATTCGCGACGTTTGCGGAGTCGCCGGAGGGCAAGGCGTATTACCAGGCGGCACTTGCCGCTATTCGCGCCGGGCTGGCGGTCGGGCAAAGCACTTCCAGCCTTACGCAGTAAAAAGTGTGGGAGGGGGCAAGCCACCTCCCACATTTGGATCGCGTTAGTTCAGGTGTTGGGTGAGATAGCTGAAGTACTGCTCACGAATCTCCGGAATCTCATTGGCCAGATGATGCCTGCCACGCGGCAGCATCAACACCTCGGGCTGGTCGAACTTGCTGCGCAACACCTGCAGGTTGTGCTGCCAATCCACGGTCATATCCTCTTCACCCTGCACAATCACCGGTCGCCGAGGGCTGCGCGGTGCGGCTTCGATGCGTTTGATCCAGCGCGCCAATGCACCCACCCAGGCGGTCGGCAATTGCCGCGGCTGCAGCGGGTCGACTTCAAGGAACGGTTTGAACGCGGGGTCGTGGGTGTTTTCGCTGAACCGCCGCGCAATGCCTTTGACGAATGGGCGCAGCAGGTAATAACTGACCTGCGACCAACCCCAGGCACGCGGCCGCACCAACGGTGACAGCAGGAAGGTCTTGCCCTGGGCCGGGCTGTCGGCGCCGTGGTTGAGCAGGTGGTCCACCACCACCGCGCCGCCGGTGCTTTGCCCGAACAGGTGCCAGGGTTGCGGCAACTGCAATGCTTCGGCCTGGGTAAACAGCGCCCGCACCACGTGCTGGTACACCGCGAAATCATCGATGCTGGCGCGTGCGCCGCTGGACAGCCCATGCCCGGGCAGATCGCAGGCGATCACCACAAAACCCTGGTCCAGCGCCCACTTCACCACATGGCGGTACAACCCCATGTGGTCGTAGAAGCCGTGGAACATGAACATCGTCGCTACAGGCCTGGGCGGCCACCACACCTGCGCGACCACCTCGAAACCGTCCACCTCGAAGCGCCCCAGGCGGCTCTCGGCCTGGTCCAGCCCGTAGAAACGCTGGTAGACCCGTGCCTCGGCTGAAAGCGGTTGCGCATCCACCAGGGGCCGCAAGCTTTCGCGCAGATGATCGGGGTCAAAGGTAACGGGCATAAAGGCTTCCAGACTGGCGGCGAAGATGAATATCGAGCTGCGATATTCATCTGTCAGGACAAGCATGGCAAGCTACGCGACCTTCGAGGATACATCTGAATGCGACCGCCCTACCGCACCGCCCTATTCGCCAGCCTGATCCTGGTTATCTGCGCCGGCGTGCTGTGGGCGGCGTATGACTGGTTCCAGGGCCGCTACCTGCGCGCCTTCAGCGAACACACGGCGGTGTTTTCCGGCGACCCATTGAAGCTGCCCGCCGACCTCGCCGGCCCCGGCCCGATCCGCCTGGTGCACTTCTGGGACCCGGCCTGCCCGTGCAACGTCGGCAACCAGCAGCACCTGGGCGAGCTGATCGAGCAATACGCGCCCCAAGGCGTCGAGTTCTATGCCCTGCAGAAGCCCGGCAGCCACGGCCAACTGCCCGACAACCTGCGCACGATGAAAATCCTCACCACCCTGCCCGGCGCCGACCAGGTGCCGGCCAGCCCAGCCGTGGGAATCTGGGATCGCACAGGCAAGCTCGCGTATTTCGGGCCCTACAGCGAGGGCCTCACCTGCAACTCCAGCAACAGCTTCATTGAGCCGATCCTCAAGGCACTAGACGCAGGACGCCAGATAAATGCTACTCACACCCTGGCAGTGGGCTGCTATTGTTCGTGGCCAAAAGGCTCGTAACCCGCCTCTCTCTTGGTAAGGAATATTCATGAAGCGCGTCTTGCAGGTGTTCGCGGTTCTGGTCGTGCTGGCTGCCCTTGGCGCAGGCGCGTACGTCTATAGCAAACAGCCCACCCGCCAGGGCACGGTGACGCTGGCCAACCTGCAAGGCTCCGTCACGGTGCGCTATGACGACCGTGGCGTGCCGCATATCCGCGCCGAGAACGAAACCGACCTGTATCGCGCCCTCGGCTATGTGCATGCCCAGGACCGTCTATTCCAGATGGAGATCATGCGGCGCCTGGCGCGTGGTGAACTGGCCGAGGTGCTGGGCCCCAAAGTGCTGGAGACCGACAAGCTGTTTCGCAGCCTGCGCATTCGCGACCGCGCCGCGACCTATGTGGCGCAACTGGATCATGAGTCGGCGCACTGGAAGGCCCTGCAGGCCTATCTGGACGGGATCAACCAGTATCAGGACAGCCACGCCCGCCCGATGGAGTTCGACGTGCTGGGCATCCCCAAGCGACCGTTCACCGCTGAAGACACCATCAGCGTTGCCGGGTACATGGCCTACAGCTTTGCCGCCGCGTTTCGTACCGAGCCGTTGCTGACTTACGTACGCGACCAATTGGGCAGCGACTACCTGAAAGTCTTCGACCTCGACTGGCAACCCAAGGGTGCGCTCAACCTCGCCGCCAGCGATTGGCAGACCCTCGGCGCCCTCGCCTCACTGAGCGAACAGGCCCTGGCCGACAACGGCCTGCCGCAGTTCGAAGGCAGCAACGCCTGGGCCATCAGCGGCAACCGCACCAAGAGCGGCAAGCCGTTGCTGGCGGGTGACCCGCATATTCGTTTCTCGGTGCCATCGGTGTGGTACGAAGCGCAGCTGTCGGCACCGGGTTTTGAGCTGTATGGCTATCACAACGCTCTGGTGCCGATGGCGTTCCTGGGACACAACCTGGACTTCGGCTGGAGCCTGACCATGTTCCAGAACGATGACCTCGACCTGATCGCCGAGAGGGTCAACCCGGACAATCCCAACCAGGTCTGGTACCACGGCCAGTGGGTCGACATGACCCGCACCGAGCAACAGATCGCGGTGAAGGGCCAGGCGCCACTGACGTTGACCCTGCGCCAATCGCCCCACGGCCCGATCATCAATGACGTGCTCGGCGAGAACGCCGGCAACACACCGATTGCTATGTGGTGGGCGTTCCTCGATACCCAGAACCCGATCCTCGAAGGCTTCTACCAACTCAACCGCGCCGACACCCTGGCCAAGGCGCGAGCCGCTGCAGCCAAGGTTTCCGCACCGGGCCTGAATATCGTGTGGGCCAACGCCAAGGGTGATATCGGCTGGTGGGCAGCGGCGCAATTGCCGATCCGCCCGGCCGGAGCCAACCCCGGTTTCATCCTCGATGGCAGTACCGAACAAGCCGATAAACTGGGCTTCTACCCCTTCACCGCCAACCCCCAGGAAGAGAACCCGGTGCGCGGCTATGTGGTGTCGGCCAATGCTCAGCCCGTGTCACCCACCGGCATGGAAATCCCCGGCTATTACAACCTGGCCGACCGTGGCCAGCAGTTGAATGCGCAGTTGAGCGACAAGAGCGTGAAGTGGGACGTGAACAACAGCCAGGCCTTGCAGCTGGGCACCACCACCGCTTTCGGCCCGCGCCTGCTGGCGCCGCTGCTGCCGGTACTGCGTGAGGTGGTCAAGGACCCGGCGCAGCTGAAACTGGTGGAACAGCTTGCCAGCTGGAAGGGTGACTACCCGCTGGACTCCACCAGCGCCACGCTGTTCAACCAGTTCCTGTTCAACCTCGCGGACGCGGCCTTCCACCCGAAACTCGGCGACAGCATGTTCAAGACCCTGCTCACCACCCGTGTGATTGACGCCGCGCTGCCCCGCCTGGCCGCCATGCCGGATTCGCCGTGGTGGGACGGCAAGCGCGCCGACACCGTCAAGCTCGCCTGGGACAACAGCCTCGCGCACCTCAAGGCCACCCTTGGCGATGACCCGAGCCAATGGCAGTGGGGCACCGCGCATACCCTCACCCACGGTCATCCGTTGGGCATGCAGAAGCCTTTGGACAAGGTGTTCAACGTCGGCCCGTTCCCTGCCCCGGGCACCCATGAAGTGCCGAACAACCAGTCGGCCATGATCGGCCCGGCACCGTGGCCGGTCACCTACGGCCCCTCGACCCGTCGCCTGATCGATTTCGCCGACGTGGCCCACGCGCTGACCATCAACCCGGTCGGGCAAAGTGGCGTGCCGTTTGACCGCCACTACAGCGACCAGGCCGAAACCTACATCGAAGGTGGCTACGAGCAGGCGCACTTCACTGACGAGGAAGTCACCGCCAACACCCGTGGCACCCTCAAGTTGCTACCCGCCCGATGAACGCAAACGCCCCGGCGCCTCGCCATAGGTTTCCTTGAATTTCTTGCTGAACGCCGCCTGGGACTGGTAACCCACCTGGGCGGCGATATCCAGCAGGCTCAGGTGTGACTGGCGCAGCAGGTTGAACGCCAGCTCCATGCGCAATTGGGTCAGCAGCACCCACGGCGATACGCCCGCGACTTTCACAAAGGCGCGCATGAAGGTGGCGCGTGACATCGTCGCAGCGGCCGCCAGGCTGTCGATGGTCCACTCATACCCTGGATCGGCCAGCATGGCTTGCCAGGCCTTGCTCAGGCGCTTGTCGGTAAGCAAGGCGAAGGTGCCGGCGACCGGTGCCTGACGGGCGAGCCAGGCGCGCAGGATCAGGGTGAACAGCGCCGATGACAATGCATCGATAAACGAGCGGGCGCCGAGTTGCTGGCCGTCCGCTTCGCTGCGCAATAACGCGATCAACGCCGCCAGTTGCCCGTCGCCGTGCCACTCGCGGCTGGACACCACCAGGTATTCCGGCAACGCGCCGAGCAGCAGCGACTGGCGGTTGTAGTGAAAGCTGCCGCAGAGCATGTCCAGGTCCGGCTGGTCACCGCCCAGGCGGTGCACGGTGAGCACACCGCCTTCGATGACCTTGGGTTGCATCGGCCGGATCCGCGCGCCCTGGCTGCGCAGCAAATGCGTGGCACCGCCGGGCATCAGCAAAATATCGCCCTGCTCCAGGGTCACTTGCTGCCCACCCGACAACTCGGCGCGGCAGGTGCCACTGAGCACGATGTGATAGGGCGCCATACCCAGGCTTTCCGGCGCATGGTCCAAGGCCCAGTCGCCCTGGAACTGGCAGCGCAGATCCAGACTGCCGCGCAGGTTGGCCAGCGCGATAAGCGTGTCGATCGAATTCATTTGCGAGCATCGGTCAAAAACATGAGCGGATTGAACAATAACGCCGCCCCCGAACGGAAGACACTGGCTCCACACCACCCTACCCGTTCAGGAGTTACCGCAATGTTCAATAACTGGTCCGACTTGCTGCCTACCGTGAAGAAAGCCTTTGGCGCGCTGGGCAAGAGCAACCCGAAGATGGTCAAAGCCTACATGGCGCTGGGCGAAGCTGCCGAGGAAAACAACGTCCTCGATGCCAAGACCCGTGAACTGATTTCCATCGCCGTGGCCATTACCACCCGCTGCGACGGTTGCATCGGCGTGCATGCCGATGCGGCAATCAGGGCCGGCGCCACCCGCGAAGAAGTCGCTGCCACGCTGGCCACTGCGATCTCGCTGAATGCCGGCGCGGCGTACATCTACTCGCTGCGCGCGCTGGAAGCCTACGACACGCTCAAACCGGCGCCGCAAAGTTAAGCCGGAACTGTTGCGGCGTCACGCCCAGCCGACGGTTGAACACACTGCGCATGTGCTGGGCGTCACGAAATCCGCATTGATAGGCCACGGTCTTCAGCGGTGCGGGGCTGCTTTCAAGCATCACCCGCGCCGCGTCCACCCGCGCGCGCTCGACAAACTCCGCCGGCGTGATGCGCGCCTCGCGGGCAAACACCCGGGAGAAATTGCGCGCACTCATGTTCGCGGCCTTGGCCAGGTCGGCAATGGTCAGGTCCCCGGTCAGGTTCGCCAACACGTACAACTGCACCAGCGCCACCGCCGAGGTGGTTTCGGCGTGGGGCGTCAGAAACGGGCTGAACTGCGACTGCCCGCCCGACCGCTGGGTGAACACCACCAGGCGCTTGGCCACGCTCAACGCGACTTCCGGGCCATGGTCCTGGGCCAGCAGATACAACGACAGATCGATGCCCGCCGTGACCCCGGCCGAGGTGTAGAGATTGCCATCCTGTACGTAGAGGCGATCGGCTTCGACCTGGGCCGTGGGGCACAGGCGCGCCAGATCCGCCGCATCGTTCCAGTGGGTGGTGACGGTTTTCCCGTCCAGCAGCCCGGCGCGGGCCAGCATGAAGGCGCCGTTGCAGATGGAGCCGAAGCGCTGCGCACGCGCCGTGGCACCACGCAGCCAAGCATCGAACTCGGCGCCGAAGTCTTCGAAGGGTAACTGCGGACCACCCGCCACCAGCAGCAGGTCATAGGGCTCAAGGGCATCGCTGTAGTGCCGGTGGGCCTGCAGCGACAGACCGTTGGAAGCGGCCATGTTGCCGTGACCGAAGCCGATGACTTCCAACTGGTAATGATCCTGCGGCGGCAGAAAACGATTGGCTTCGCAGAACACGTCCATGGGACCGGTCACGTCCAGTGACTGGACGCCGGGGAAGATCAGGATGGCGACGATTTTGCCCATGGGTACTAAGCCTTGTGATGACCTGTAGGAGCGAGCTTGCTCGCGAAGAACGCCAACGATAACGCGTTCTGCCTGGAGGGGCGTGGTGCCTGGACGTTTTTCGCGAGCAAGCTCGCTCCTACAGATAAGGCCTGGCGTGATATGCAGGCACATTGGCCGGGATCGCTCCCTCGCCGCCATAGCCCCTTCGCGGGCACGCGAACAGACTGGACTCATCGGCGCCACCCCCGGCGCTTTGTTGAGGAGAACGACCATGAGCACCACCATCGCCGGCATCCAGATCCCGGACAGCGCCCTGGCCAAGGCCACCACCGAGTACATCCGCGACGTCGAATCCGACCTGCTCTACCATCACTCGCGCCGAGTGTTCCTGTTCGGCGCCTTGAGCGGTGAACGCAAGCAACTGGCCTACAACCCGGAGCTGCTTTACGTCGGCGCGATGTTCCATGACTTGGGCCTGGTGGAGGGCCATCGCAGTGACAACGAGCGCTTCGAAGTCGACGGCGCCAACGCTGCGGCCGCGTTCCTCAAGCCGTACGGGCTGAGCGATGACGACATCGAACAGGTGTGGCTGTCCATCGCCCTGCACACCACGCCGGGCGTGCCGCAGCATTTGCGCCCGACCGTGGCACTGGTGACGGCCGGTGTGGAAATGGACGTGCTGGGCATGGACTATGCCGCGTTTTCCAGCGTGCAGCGCGAAGCCGTGGTGCATGCGCATCCACGCGGTGAAGGGTTCAAGGAGTGCATCATCTGCGCGTTTGCCGACGGCTTGCGCCATCGTCCGCAGACCACGTTTGGCAACGTGAAGACGGATGTGCTGGTGGATCAGGAGCCGGGGTTCAAGCCGATGAATTTTGTTGAAGTGATCCGCAAGTCGCCGTGGGTCGCATAGTTGACTTGAAATGCAATCAAATGTGGGAGGGGGCTTGCCCCCGATAGCGGAGCATCAGCCACATATCCATTGGCTGACACACTGTCATCGGGGGCAAGCCCCCTCCCACATTTAGACCGGTGCAGCCGCCCGGCGCTTGTCCGGCTGCTGCCAGCCATCCGCCGCGGCTTCTTCGATGGCTTGCTGAATGGCCTTCTTGCGCATCTCTTCGGCACGCCGGCTGAAGAACCACACCAGGAAGGTCACCAGCGACACCGCCAGCAGGATCAGGCTGGCCACGGCGTTGATCTCGGGTTTGACCCCAAGGCGCACCGCCGAGAACACTTCCATCGGCAGGGTCGTCGAACCCGGCCCCGACACGAAGCTGGCCAGTACCAGGTCATCCAGGGACAGCGCGAACGACATCATGCCGCCCGCCGCCAACGACGGCGCGATCATCGGGATGGTGATCAGGAAGAACACCTTCCACGGTCGCGCACCCAGGTCCATTGCCGCTTCTTCGATCGACAGGTCCAATTCACGCAAGCGCGCCGACACCACCACCGCCACATACGCCGCACAGAACGTGGTGTGGGCGATCCAGATGGTGACGATGCCACGTTCCTGGGGCCAGCCGATCATCTGCGCCATGGCCACGAACAGCAGCAACAGCGACAGACCGGTGATCACTTCCGGCATCACCAATGGCGCGGTCACCAGGCCGCCGAACAGCGTGCGGCCTTTGAACTGGCTGATGCGCGTCAGCACGAAGGCCGCCAACGTACCCAGCGCCACCGCCGCCACCGCCGTGTAGCAGGCGATTTCCAGGGAACGTGCCACCGAGCCCATCAACTGAGTGTTGTCCAAAAGGCCCACGTACCACTTGATCGACCAACCGCCCCACACTGTCACCAGTTTGGATTCGTTGAACGAGTAGATCACCAGGATCAGCATCGGCAGGTAGATAAACAACAACCCCGCCACCAGCATGAAACTCGAGAAACTGAAGCGCTTCATATCTTGCCCTCCATCTCTTTGGCTTGGCTGCGGTTGAACAGGATGATGGGCACGATCAGGATCGCCAGCATCACCACCGCCAGGGCAGAGGCCACCGGCCAGTCACGGTTGTTGAAGAATTCTTGCCACAACACTTTACCGATCATCAGGGTTTCCGGGCCGCCGAGCAGTTCCGGGATCACGAACTCGCCCACCACCGGGATGAACACCAGCATGCAGCCGGCAATGATGCCGTTCTTGGACAGCGGCACGGTGATCTTCCAGAAGCTGTTGAAGGTGCTCGAACCCAGGTCGGATGCGGCTTCCAGCAGGCTCTGGTCGTGTTTCACCAGGTTGGCGTACAGCGGCAGGATCATGAACGGCAGGTACGAATAGACCACGCCGATATACACCGCGATGTTGGTGTTGAGGATCTGCAGCGGCTCGTTGATCAAGCCGATGGACATCAGGAAGCCATTGAGCAGGCCGTTGTTGCTGAGGATGCCCATCCACGCATACACGCGGATCAGGATCGCGGTCCAGGTCGGCATCATGATCAGCAGCACCAGCACGGTCTGCATCTCTTTGCGCGCGCTGGCAATGGCGTAGGCCATCGGGTAGCCGATCAACAGGCACAGCAACGTGCTGAAGAACGCCATTTTCAGCGAGCCCAGGTACGCAGCGATGTACAACTCGTCGTCGCCGAGCATCGCGTAGTTGCCCAGGTTGAGCACCAATTGCAGTTTCTGCTCAACGAAGGTGTAGATCTCGGTGTACGGCGGGATCGCCACGTCGGCTTCGGCAAAGCTGATCTTCAGGACGATGAAGAACGGCAGCATGAAGAACAGGAACAGCCACAGGAAGGGAATGCCAATGACCGCATGACGGCCACTGGGCGTTATTCGTTGCAGGCGGCGCTTGAGCTTCTTCATGTTCATGAGCGCAGTACCACGCCGCTGTCGTCTTCCCACCACACGTACACCTGGTCACCCCAGGTCGGCCGCTGGCCGCGACGTTCGGCGTTGGCCACGAAGGACTGCACCAGCTTGCCGCTCGGCAGCTCCACGTAGAACACCGAGTGGCCGCCCAGGTAGGCAATGTCGTGCACCTTGCCGCTGGACCAGTTGTGCTCGCAGGTCGGCATTTCGGTGGTGACCAGCAGTTTTTCCGGGCGGATCGCGTAGGTCACCGACTTGTCTTCCACCGAGGTGGCGATGCCGTAGCCCACATAGATGTCGCGGTCCAGGTCGGCGCACTTGAGCACCGCGTGGCCTTCGGCATCGTCTACCACCTGGGTATCGAAGATGTTGACGTTGCCGATGAACTCGCACACCAGGCGGCTGGTGGGCGTCTCGTAGATGTCGATCGGGCTGCCGATCTGGGCGATCCAGCCCAGGTGCATGATCGCGATGCGTTCGGCCATGGTCATGGCCTCTTCCTGGTCGTGGGTCACCATTACGCAGGTCACACCCACGCGCTCGATGATCTCCACCAACTCCAGTTGCATCTGCGAACGCAGCTTCTTGTCGAGGGCGCCCATGGGCTCATCGAGCAGCAGCAGTTTCGGACGCTTGGCCAGGGAACGGGCCAGGGCCACACGCTGACGCTGGCCACCGGACAACTGGTGCGGCTTACGCTTGGCGTACTGGCTCATCTGCACCAGCTTGAGCATCTCGGCCACACGGGCGTCGATCTCGGCCTTGGGGATCTTGTCCTGTTGCAGGCCGAACGCGATGTTCTGCGCCACGGTCATGTGTGGGAACAAGGCGTAGGACTGGAACATCATGTTGATCGGCCGCTCGTAGGGCGGCATGTCGGTGATGTCTTCGCCATCGAGGTAGATGCGACCCTCGGTCGGGCGCTCGAAACCTGCGAGCATGCGCAGCAAGGTGGACTTGCCCGAACCCGAACCGCCGAGCAGGGCGAAGATCTCGCCCTTCTTGATTTCCAGGGACACATCGTCCACGGCAATCGTCTCGTCGAACTTCTTCGTGACCCGGTCGATTTTGACCAGCACCTTCTTCGGTGTCTGGTCCCCTTCGAGGGCTTTCTTATAGGCGCCGGAGGCAACTGCCATTTACGAAACTCCCAGAAAAAAAAGAGTGCAGCGGACCCAATGCGGGCCTGCCTTGGATAGTTTGAGCCTTACTTGCCCGTCTTGACCTTGGTCCAGCTACGGGTCATCAAGCGTTGCACTTTCGGGGGTAGCTCGAAGTTGACGAAGGTCCTGTCGAGTACCGCCTGCGGTGGGTAAACCGCTTCGTCCGTGCGTATCGATTGCTTCATCAGTTTGTCCGCCCCTGGGTTAGGGTTGGCGTAACCGACGTAATCACTGACCTGGGCGATCACCTCAGGTTGCAGCAAATAGTTGATGAAGGCGTGGGCCTCTTTGACGTTGGTGGCATCCTTGGGGATGGCCAGCACGTCGAACCACAGGTTGCCGCCTTCCTTCGGAATCGCGTAGGCGATGTTCACGCCCTTGCCCGCTTCGCTTGCGCGAGCCTTGGCCTGGAACACATCGCCGGAGAACCCGGCGGCCACACAGATGTTGCCGTTGGCCAGGTCCGATATGTACTTGGAAGAATGGAAGTAGGTCACGTAGGGCCGCACTTTGAGCAGCTTGGCTTCGGCCTTCTTGTAGTCTTCCGGGTTCTCGCTGTTGGGGTTCAGGCCCATGTAGTTGAGCACTGCCGGCAGCATTTCATCCGCCGAGTCCATGAACGACACGCCGCAGGTCGCCAGCTTCTTCATGTTCTCAGGCTCGAACAGCACGGCCCAGGAGTCGATATGGTCGATGCCCAGCACTTCCTTCACTTTATCGACGTTGTAGCCAATGCCGTTGGTGCCCCACAGGTACGGCACGGCGTACTGGTTGCCCGGGTCGTTCTTTTCCAGGCGCTTGAGCAGCGCCGGGTCGAGGTTGGCGTAATTCGTCAGCAGTGACTTGTCGAGTTTCTGGAATGCCCCGGCCTTGATCTGCTTGCCCAGGAAGTGGTTGGACGGCACCACCACGTCGTAGCCGGTACGCCCGGCCAGCAGCTTGCCTTCCAGGGTTTCGTTGGAGTCAAACACGTCATACACGGGCTTGATGCCGCTGGCCTTTTCGAAGTTGGCCAGGGTGTCGGCGCCGATGTAATCCGACCAGTTATAAATATGCACAGTCGGTGCGGCCTGCACGCTCAACGTCAGCGTGATACCTGCACCCACCAGCAAGGCTTTGCGAAATAAAGAAATTGGCAAGTGGAGGTCCTCTTAAATAGTTGGGCCTTAAAGTTGTTGCCCGGCAACAAAACCGGCGCGCAACTTACCCTCGATAAACCGATCCGGCAAAACTTTCTGTCATTTAATTTGTGAGAGGGGCAGTCAAACTGCCCCTCCACAGGTTTCAGGGCTTATTTGCCCGATTTGATCTTGGTCCAGCTGCGTGTCATTTCACGCTGGGTTGCAGCCGGCAGGTCGGCAATCGCGTAGAGCTTGGCCTGCACATCCGCTGGCGGGTAGATGCCCGGGTCGCTGGTGATGTCTTTGTCGACCAGTGCGGTGGCCTTCTCGTTACCGTTCGGGAAGCGCACGCTATCGGTGATCTTGGCCATGACTTCCGGCTTGAGCAGGTAGTTCATGAACTTGTAGGCCGCGTCGACGTTTTCGGCATCCTTAGGGATGGCGACCATGTCGAAGAAGCTGCCAGCGCCTTCTTTCGGAATGTCGTAGGCCACCTTGACCTTGCCACCGGCTTCAGCCGCACGGGACTTGGCCTGCTGGATGTCACCCGAGTAACCCACGGCGACGCAGATGTTGCCGTTGGCCAGGTCGGAGATGTACTTGGACGAGTGGAAGTAGCCGATTGAAGGGCGGATCTTCAGGAACAGGTCTTCGGCCTGTTTCAGGTCAGCCTTCTTCTGACTGTCGGTCGGCAGGCCCAGGTAATGCAGCGCCACCGGCAGCATTTCGGTTGGCGAATCGAGGAAGCTCACGCCGCAGCTTTTCAGCTTGGCGATGTTCTCAGGCTTGAGCAGCACGTCCCACGAATCGATCTTGTCCACGCCCAGCGCGGCCTTGACCTTCTCCGGGTTGTAGCCGATGCCGATCGAACCCCACATGTACGGGAAGGCGTGCTTGTTGTCCGGGTCGCTGACCGACACGGCTTTAAGCAGGGATTTGTTCAGGTTGTCGTAGTTGGACAGCTTGGACTTGTCCAACTCCTGGTAAACGCCGGCCTTGATCTGCTTGGCGAGGAAGTTGTTCGACGGCACGACGATGTCGTAACCGGACTTGCCTGCCAGCAACTTGGCTTCCAGGGTTTCGTTGCTGTCAAAAACGTCGTACACCACCTTGATGCCCGACTCTTTTTCAAAGTTGGCGATGGTGTCCGGTGCAATGTAGTCGGACCAGTTGTAGACGTGCAGCACTTTATCGTCTGCCTGGGCCGCGCCCGCCATTGCGCCCATCAGGGACAAGGCGAGGAGGGTCTTGCCAGCGTTCTTCAAACCTAATGCCTTCATTTGGTGATGCTCCAATTTTTTCTTTTTTGGGCCACAAGCTTTTTATGTTGAGTAGCCCAGCCAAAGGGCAACAAAACAGGGCGACAGTCTGGCAAGTTCCGAGGCCGGCTTTCAACCAAAGCCTCACTTATAACTGCCCAGGGACGCAGCGCCCGAAAGCTGCTGCGTTCTGAGCCTAGCACTTAGCCCTGCAATGCCGCCAAAGTCAGGTCCAGGCACTGCCGAGCCTTGGTCACCAGCTCGTCGATTTCTGCCTTGCTGATCACCAGCGGCGGCGAAATGATCATGGTGTCGCCCACGGCGCGCATGATCAGGCCATTTTCGAAGCAGAACGTGCGGCAGATCATGCCGACGCCCTTGCCTTCGTAGCGTTTGCGGGTGGCCTTGTCCTGCACCAGTTCAATGGCACCGAGCATGCCCACGCCGCGCACTTCGCCCACCAGCGGATGGTCCGCCAATTCCCTCAGACGTTTCTGCAAATACGGTGCCGTTTCGTCGTGCACACGCTTAACAATTTGCTCATCGCGCATGATACGGATGTTTTCCAGGGCCACTGCAGCGGCCACCGGGTGACCGGAGTAGGTGAAGCCGTGGTTGAAATCACCACCTTCGTTGAGCACCGCCACCACGTCATCGCGCACGATCAGGCCACCCATGGGGATGTAGCCCGAAGTCAGGCCCTTGGCGATGGTCATCATGTGCGGCTTGAGGTCGTAGAAATCGCTACCGAACCACTCACCGGTACGGCCGAAACCGCAGATCACTTCGTCGGCGATAAACAGAATGTCGTACTTGGCGAGGATTTCCTTGATGCGCGGCCAGTAGGTGTCTGGCGGAACGATCACGCCGCCGGCACCCTGGATCGGTTCGGCAATAAAGGCGCCGACGTTGTCCACGCCCAGTTCCAGGATCTTTTCTTCCAGCTGGTTGGCAGCCCACACGCCGAACTCTTCCGGGCTCATGTCGCCGCCTTCGCCAAACCAGTACGGCTGGGCGATGTGGGTGATGCCCGGGATCGGCAAGTCGCCCTGTTCATGCATATAGGTCATGCCGCCCAGGCTGGCGCCGGCCACCGTGGAGCCGTGGTAGCCATTCTTGCGGCTGATGATGGTTTTCTTGTTCGGCTGGCCCTTGATCGCCCAGTAGTGGCGGACCATGCGCAACATGGTGTCGTTGCCTTCGGAGCCGGAACCGGTGAAGAACACGTGGTTCATGCCGGCAGGTGCGATGTCGGAAATGGCCTTGGCCAGTTCCAGCACCGGCGGGTGTGCGGTCTGGAAGAACAGGTTGTAGTACGGCAGTTCTTTCATTTGCTTGGCGGCGGCGTCAGCCAGTTCATCGCGACCATAACCGATCGCCACGCACCACAGGCCGGCCATACCGTCGAGGATCTTGTTGCCTTCGCTGTCCCACAGATAAACGCCGTGGGCTTTGGTGATGATGCGCGGGCCTTTCTCTTTCAATTGCTTGAAGTCGCTGAACGGCGCCAGGTGGTGATCACTGCTTAAGGCTTGCCATTCACGGGTTTGCGGGTTGTTGCTGGACATACCAATCTCCTAGACTTTTCAGGTGAGGGCGCGCTGTTCCCACAGCGCGCCCGGCGCATCAGACGGCAAAGAGCAGGAATTCCCGCTCCCACGAACTGATCACGCGCTTGAAGTTTTCATGCTCGGCCCGCTTGACCGCGACGTAGCCTGTGATGAATTTCTGACCCAGGTATTTCTCGATGGTCTTGCTGTTTTCCATGCGCTCCAGGGCGTCTTCGATGGTCAACGGCAGGCGCAGGTTGCGCCGCTCGTAACCACGGCCCACCACCGGCGCGCTCGGATTATGGCCTTCGACCATGCCGATGTAGCCGCACAACAGGCTGGCGGCAATCGCCAGGTACGGGTTGGCGTCGGCGCCCGGCAGGCGGTTTTCCACACGGCGGTTCTGCGGGCCGGCATCCGGTACGCGCAGGCCGACGGTGCGGTTTTCTTCGCCCCATTCCACGTTCACCGGCGCCGAGGTGTCGGGCAGGAAGCGGCGGAATGAGTTCACGTTGGGAGCAAACAGCGGCAGCAGTTCAGGGATGAACTTCTGCAGGCCGCCAATGTGGTTGAGGAACAGCTGGCTCATGGTCCCGTCTTCATTGGAGAAGACGTTCTTGCCGGTGGCGATGTCGATGATGCTCTGGTGCAGGTGCATCGCGCTGCCGGGCTCACCGGTCATCGGCTTGGCCATGAAGGTGGCGGCCACGTCGTGCTTGAGCGCGGCTTCGCGCATGGTGCGCTTGAACACCAGGATCTGGTCGGCCAGGGACAGGGCATCGCCGTGACGGAAGTTGATTTCCATCTGGGCCGTGCCGTCTTCGTGGATCAGGGTGTCGAGGTCCAGCTCCTGCAGTTCGCACCAGTCGTAAACGTCTTCGAACAGCGGGTCGAATTCGTTGGCGGCTTCTATAGAGAAGGACTGGCGACCGGTTTCCGGGCGGCCGGAACGGCCAATCGGCGGTTGCAGCGGGAAGTCCGGGTCTTCGCAGCGTTTGGTCAGGTAGAACTCCATCTCCGGCGCCACGATGGGCTGCCAGCCTTTGTCAGCGTAGAGCTTGAGGACTTTCTTGAGCACGTTGCGCGGCGACAGCTCGATGGGGTTGCCTTGCTTGTCGTAGGTGTCGTGAATCACCTGGGCGGTCGGCTCGATGGCCCATGGCACCAGGAACACGGCGTTCTGGTCGGGGCGGCAGATCATGTCGATGTCGGCCGGGTCGAGCAATTCATAATAGATGTCGTCTTCGACATAGTCGCCGGTCACGGTCTGCAGCAGAACGCTTTCGGGCAGGCGCATGCCCTTTTCGGCAATGAACTTGTTGGTCGGCGAGATCTTGCCCCGGGTGATACCGGTGAGGTCGCCAATCATGCATTCGACTTCTGTGATCTTGTGGTCTTTCAACCAATCGGTGAGCTGGTCGAGGTTGTTACTCATAAATGCCTCTGGGCTGGGTTTCCTGGCATCCATTAAAGGCCAGGCGTTGTTTGACGCAGCATCCGCGTCGTTTTTTCGTTCAGGGTAGGAGCTTACCTGCCATTTGCTGCTGCGTTGCATTCCTCACGCCAAAGTTGTGCGCAATCTTGAGCAGCATGCTGGGCGCACGCTGTTCGGTGGCAGATGAAGAGGCAAAGAAGAGGTCGGCCCGGGCGTCAAGAATATTGGCCGGGGAGCGCGCTATCACGCGGGAGGAATGTACGGATGACACAGCCTTGCTGAAGCAGGCCAAGACGCCGTTGGGCGGCAGGTGAAACATGAAGCACCCCGGTATTATTGCTGTTATGGGTTTGAATCGAGCTTAGCCTTGTTCATTTTTTTACACAACACCCCCGTAAAAAATACAACACGGCCCGCTCAAGCCTGCGAGTCCTAAGCCGTTCAAACCCAAAAAACCGCCCCAAAAGGCCCCAAAAAAGCCTTCGTGGCGCTTTTTTAGGGCAAAAAAGGCCTCGCTTGACTTCGGCATGCCGTTCGGGTTGACTGAAACCAGAAAAGATCAATGATTGATATTTTTAACAACAAAGGTGTTGCATCATGTCGGTACCCCCGCGTGCCGTTCAGCTTAACGAAGCGAACGCGTTCCTTAAGGATCATCCTGAGGTTCTGTACGTAGACCTTCTAATTGCGGATATGAATGGTGTGGTGCGCGGCAAGCGCATCGAACGCACCAGCCTCCACAAGGTTTACGAGAAGGGCATTAACCTGCCTGCCTCTTTATTTGCCCTGGATATCAACGGCTCTACGGTGGAAAGCACCGGCCTGGGCCTGGACATCGGTGATGCTGACCGAATCTGTTATCCGATCCCCGACACCCTGTGCAATGAACCCTGGCAAAAGCGCCCTACCGCGCAATTGCTGATGACCATGCACGAACTTGAAGGTGAACCTTTCTTCGCCGATCCGCGCGAAGTGCTCCGCCAAGTTGTAAGCAAATTTGACGACCTCGGTCTGACCATCTGCGCCGCCTTCGAGCTTGAGTTCTACCTGATCGACCAGGAGAACGTGAACGGCCGCCCACAACCGCCCCGCTCGCCGATCTCCGGCAAACGCCCGCACTCGACACAGGTCTACCTGATCGACGACCTCGACGAATACGTCGACTGCCTCCAGGACATCCTGGAAGGTGCGAAAGAGCAAGGCATCCCGGCCGACGCCATCGTCAAGGAAAGTGCCCCGGCGCAGTTCGAAGTGAACCTGCACCACGTGGCCGACCCGATCAAGGCCTGCGACTACGCGGTACTGCTCAAGCGCCTGATCAAGAACATCGCCTACGACCATGAGATGGACACCACCTTCATGGCCAAGCCTTACCCAGGCCAGGCAGGCAATGGTTTGCACGTACACATCTCGATCCTGGACAAAGACGGCAAGAACATTTTTGCCAGCGAGGATCCCGAGCAGAACGCCGCATTGCGTCACGCGATCGGCGGTGTGCTCGAGACCCTGCCCGCCCAGATGGCGTTCCTGTGCCCCAACGTCAACTCCTACCGTCGTTTCGGCGCACAGTTCTACGTGCCGAACTCGCCGTGCTGGGGCCTGGACAACCGCACCGTGGCGATTCGCGTACCGACCGGCTCGTCCGATGCCGTACGTATCGAACACCGCGTGGCCGGCGCCGACGCCAACCCTTATCTGCTGATGGCTTCGGTCCTGGCAGGCGTGCACCACGGCCTGACCAACAAGATCGAGCCTGGCGCACCGGTGGAAGGCAACAGCTACGAGCAGAACGAACAGAGCCTGCCGAACAACCTGCGCGATGCATTGCGCGAGTTGGACGACAGCGAGGTGATGGCCAAGTACATCGATCCTAAATACATCGATATCTTCGTCGCCTGTAAGGAAAGTGAGCTGGAGGAGTTCGAACACTCCATCTCCGACCTTGAGTACAACTGGTACCTGCATACCGTGTAAGCGGTTGCGGCTGTAAATGTGCTGAGCGGGCTTGTTGTGGCGAGCAGGCTTGCCCTGCGTTGGGCTGCGAAGCAGCCCTGAATCCAGACGCCGAGTTCTTTCAGAAAGAACTCGGCGTTTTTATTGGGGCCGCTGCGCGGCCCAACGCAGGGCAAGCCCGCTCGCCACACCTACACAGTCGCCTCACAGGTATGGATCATCCTTATGCTCTGCGTACAATGCGCTCAGCCTTGTAGGAGACTTCCATGAACACCCGCCCCGCCCCCCTCCGCAAACCCCGCGCCCGCAGCCAGGCCCGGATCGATGCGATCCTTGACGCCGCCCGCACCTTGCTGGCCGCCGAAGGCGTGGCGGGTTTGTCGATCTACGGCGTGGCCGAGCGAGCGCAGATTCCGCCGTCGTCGGTGTATCACTTCTTCGCCGGCGTGCCGGCGCTGTTGGAAGCCCTGACCGCCGATGTACACGCCGCTTTCCGGGCGGCGATTCAGGCGCCCATCGAGCATGACTCACTCAAGCACTGGCGCGACCTGTCCTGCATCGTTGAACAGCGCATGCTCAGCATCTACGAGCACGACGCCGCCGCGCGTCAGCTGATCCTGGCGCAGCATGGGCTGACTGAAGTAACCCAGGCGGATCGTCAGCATGATCTGGAGCTGGGCGACCTGATGCTCACCGTGTTCAACCGTCACTTTGAAGTGCCGACGCTACCGAAGGATGTGGATGTATTTGCCCTGGCGCTGGAGCTGAGCGACCGCGTGTATGCGCGCTCGGTGCATCAGCATGGGCTGATCACGCCGCGTATGGCGCAGGAGGGGATGCGGGTGTTTGATGCCTATGTGGGGCTGTACCTGCCGCCCTACCTGCCCAAGCGTTAATTTTGTGGGGGCCGGGCCGGCCTCATCGGGGGCAAGCCCCCTCCCACATTTTGAATGTATTCACAAATCAAAGTGTGGGAGGGGGCTTGCACCCGATGGCGGTCTCAAGCGCCATCACAACTTGGCGATCGACACCTCGGTGGACTTCACGAAGGCAATCACTTCGCTGCCAATCACCAGTTCCAGCTCCTTGACCGAGCGGGTGGTGATCACGGAGGTGACAATACCGGACGCGGTCTGCACGTCGATTTCCGACAGCACGTCGCCTTCGACGATTTCCTTGATGGTGCCTTTGAATTGGTTACGCACGTTGATGGCTTTAATAGTCATGGTGTTCTTCCTTCAGGGGACGAGTGAGTTATTGAGCCCAACGCAATTGCGTAGGCAGCGGTGAAACAGGTTCGGGTTCCGGCGGCGAGCCCGGCAGGGACAGCACGCGGTTGAGCACTTCGGCTTCCAGCGCGGCCAGGCGATGTGAGCCCCGGGCACGCGGGCGCGGTAGGTCGACGATCAGGTCGAGGCCGATCTCGCCGTCTTCGATCAGGATCACCCGATCGGCAATCGCCACGGCCTCGCTGACGTCATGGGTCACCAGCAACACGGTGAAGCCGTGCTTCTGCCAGAGGTTTTCGATCAGTTGCTGCATCTCGATGCGGGTCAGGGCGTCCAGCGCGCCCAACGGTTCGTCCAGCAACAGCAGGCGCGGTTGGTGGATCAGCGCACGGGCCAGGGCCACGCGTTGTTTCTGCCCACCGGACAGCGCCGCCGGCCACTCGTTGGCACGTTCAGCCAGGCCGACCGCTTCCAGGGCTTCCAACGCCTTGGGGCGCCAGTCGCCCTTGAGGCCCAGGCCGACGTTGTCGATGATCTTTTTCCACGGCAGCAGGCGCGCTTCCTGGAACATCAACCGCGTGTCTTCAATCGCTTCGCTCAGCGGTGCGGAACCGGCCAGCAGCTCGCCGCCGCTGGCTTTGTCCAGCCCGGCCAGCAGACGCAGCAAGGTACTTTTACCGCAGCCACTGCGACCGACCACCGCCACGAATTGGCCGGCCGGAATGTGCAGGTCGATGTCCTTGAGCACTTCGCGCGCGCCAAAGGCCTTGCGCAACTTGCGTACTGCCAGGGGGATCCCCTTGAGCAGGCGCGGGGGTTGTTGAGCTGTCATGCCGCACCTCCTTTATTCACTTGATACGCCGGGTGCCAGCGCAGCCATACACGCTCCAGGCCACGAGCGGCCAGGTCGGCGAGTTTGCCGAGGATGGCGTACATGACGATGGCCAATACCACCACGTCGGTTTGCAGAAATTCCCGGGCGTTCATCGCCAGGTAGCCGATGCCCGAGCTGGCCGAGATGGTTTCCGCCACAATCAGCGTCAGCCACATGAAGCCCAGGGCAAAGCGTACGCCCACCAGGATCGACGGCAGCGCGCCCGGCAGGATCACCTGGCGGAACAGGCTGAACCCGGACAAGCCGTAGCTGCGCGACATCTCTACCAACGCCGGGTCGACGTTGCGAATGCCGTGGTAGGTGTTGAGATAAATCGGAAACAGCGTGCCGAGGGCGACCAGGAAAATCTTCGCCGTCTCATCAATGCCGAACCACAGGATCACCAGCGGAATCAGCGCCAGGTGCGGCACGTTACGGATCATCTGCACCGAACTGTCCAGCAGGCGTTCGCCCCACTTCGACAGACCAGTGATAAAGCCCAGGACCAGGCCGATGCTGCCGCCGATCACAAACCCCAGGCCGGCACGCCAGCCACTGATCGCCAGGTGCGTCCAGATTTCACCGCTGGCAACCAGATGCACACCGGCCGCAATCACGGCACTAGGCGCCGGCAGGATACGGGTCGACAACCAGCCCGCCGACACCGACAACTGCCACACCGCGAGCAATAGCACCGGCAGAATCCAGGGCGCCACACGGTGGCTTAGTTTTTCATAGCTCATGGTGCGGCCTCAGCTCTGCGACGCAGCTTTGGGAAGGATGTCGTTGGCCACCATCTCGCCGAACGGGCTGACGTAGCCGGCGCTTTTCGGCAGCTCGGGACGTTCGATATCCAGGTGCGGAAACAGCAACTCGGCGACGCGATACGACTCTTCCAGGTGTGGATAACCGGAGAAGATGAATGTATCGATACCCAGCGCCGCGTATTCCTTGACGCGCTCCGCCACGGTCGGGCCATCGCCGACCAGCGCGGTGCCCGCACCACCACGCACCAGGCCGACACCGGCCCACAGGTTGGGGCTGACTTCGAGGTTGTCGCGGTTGCCACCGTGCAACGCCGCCATGCGTTGCTGGCCGACGGAATCAAAGCGTGCCAGGGAGGCCTGGGCACGGGCGATGGTCTCGTCGTCAAGGTGGGAGATCAGTTTGTCGGCGGCCTTCCATGCTTCTTCGTTGGTTTCACGCACGATCACATGCAGGCGGATACCAAAGCGCACGGTACGCCCGAGCTTGGCGGCCTTGGCCCGTACCTGTTCGATTTTTTCCGCGACAGCGGCCGGTGGCTCGCCCCAAGTCAGCACCATTTCCACCTGCTCGGCTGCCAGGTCCTGGGCCGCTTCGGAGGAACCGCCGAAGTACAGTGGCGGACGCGGTTGCTGGATTGGCGGATAAAGCAGCTTGGCGCCTTTGACGCTGATGTGCGCGCCGTCGTAATCCACGGTCTCGCCCTCCAGCACACGCCGCCAGATGCGGGTGAATTCCACCGAGGCTTGATAACGCTCTTCATGGCTGAGAAACAAGCCATCGCCGGCCAACTCTTCCGGATCACCGCCGGTGACCAGGTTGAACAACGCACGCCCGCCAGACAGGCGGTCCAGGGTCGCGGCCTGACGCGCGGCCACCGTCGGGGAAATGATCCCGGGGCGCAGCGCGACAAGGAATTTCAAACGCTGGGTCACCGGGATCAGCGAAGCGGCCACCAGCCACGAGTCTTCGCAGGAGCGCCCGGTCGGGATCAGCACCCCGCCGAAGCCCAGGCGGTCGGCGGCCTGGGCAACTTGCTGCAAATAACCGTGGTCAACGGCGCGAGCGCCTTCGGCGGTGCCAAGGTAGTGGCCGTCGCCGTGGGTAGGCAGGAACCAGAAAATATTGAGGCTCATGGAGTTGTCTCCTGAAGAAGTCGGATTACGGCGCTTTGGCAACGGCGGCGGGTGGCGTCCAGATCACGTCCTTGATGCTCAAGGGTTTGGGGATCAATTTGAGTTGGTAGAAGCTGTCGGCGATTTTCTGTTGGGCGGCGACCACTTCCGGGGTCAGGAACAATGCGCCATAGCCTTGGCGCTTCACCGAGGTCAGGGTGATGTCAGCCGGCAGACCGAGCAGCGGTGCGACTTGTTCGGTGACTTCCTGGGGATTGGCCTTGGACCATTCGCCCACGGCGCGCACTTCTTCCACCAGCGCCTTGATCACTTCTGGATGTTGTTCGGCGTAGGGCTTGGTCGCCAGGTAGAACTGATGGTTGTCGGCGATACCGGTACCATCACGCAGGGTGCGGGCTTGCAGCTGTTTCTCGGCGGCGGCCTGGTACGGGTCCCAGATCACCCAGGCGTCCACGCTGCCACGCTCGAAAGCGGCACGGGCATCGGCGGGCGGCAGGAACACGGTCTGCACGTCGGTGTATTTCAGGCCGGCGTCTTCCAGGGCACGTACCAACAGGTAGTGCACGTTGGAGCCTTTGTTGAGCACGATTTTTTTGCCCTTGAGCTCGGCCACGGATTTGATCGGTGAGTCTTTCGGCACCAGGATCGCTTCACTGGTCGGCGCCGGTGGTTCGTAGGCTACGTAGAGCAGGTCGGCGCCGGCGGCCTGGGCGAACACCGGCGGGGTTTCGCCGGTCACGCCGAAGTCGATGGAGCCGACATTCAGGCCTTCAAGCAACTGGGGGCCGCCAGGGAACTCGGTCCATTGCACGTTGACGCCTTGGGCCGCCAGGCGTTTTTCCAGGGTGCCCTTGGCCTTGAGCAGCACCAGCGTGCCGTATTTCTGATAGCCGATCCGCAGGGTCTCGGCCGCTTGAGCTTGAACAATGGCGCCGAAGGACACAGCCGCAGCAAACAGTGCGACCAGACCACGACGCAAGATGACAGTGCGCATGGCGCTCTCTCCAAAAATGCGATTAGGGGTTTTGGCTGCACCTGCTTGGCCGTTGGCGGCTGAGTAAGGTGAGTGTTTCTTTTATATCGGTGAGGCTCAGATGCTCCAGCGAGCACTCAACAGACGTTCATTCAACACGTGGGGGTCCAGCGGTTTCGGGCGACGGGCCATGGCGCCGTAAAGTGTTTCCAGGGCTTCGTGCAAACGCTGTTCAAGTACCGGCACCAATTGCGCCTGGGCACTGCCTTCGCCGTACGCGATCTGGCTGTCTTCGGCAAAGATGCCGTGGAGCAACTCCTGGGCTTTCAACGCCGACAGCACCGGCTTCAATGCGTAGTCCACCGCCAGCATGTGGGCGATGCTGCCGCCGGTGGCCATCGGCAACACGATCTTGTGGGCCAGGGCGCGTTCAGGCAGCAGGTCCAGCACGGTCTTCAGCGCGCCGGAGAACGAGGCCTTGTACACCGGCGTGGCGATCACCAGGCCATCGGCGTTGGCGACTTGCTGCAGCAGGTCGATGACCTTGGGGCTGTCGAAGCGCGCATGCAGCAGGTCCTCAGCCGGGAAGTCCCGTATCTGGTAACTCACCACTTCTACGCCTTTGTCTTGCAACCACTGACGGGTTTTATCCAGCAACACCCCGGAGCGCGAACGCTGGCTGGGACTGCCTCCAAGTGTTACGACCAACATGCAGGAATTCCTTGAGCAGGTGTCGGCGGTTCGCTGTGTGGCGATGGCGCCAAGATGGAACAGACCTTATCAGCAGATTCATATATCTATAAATCTTATTTTTTCATTTGTTTATTCTCTAAATGCATATGAGAGTTATAGATCTCCAGGCGAAAAAAAAGGCCGTCGAAACGGCCTGAAAACCCCTGCTATGTGATTCGGTTTACATCTCAATTCTGTGGTACATGCACCGCCGCCATCGCGGGCAAGCCCGGCTCCCACAGTTGACCGTATTCCCCTGTGGGAGCCGGGCTTGCCCGCGATGGCGATTTCAGCATCAACGATTGGGCTGCGGGGTGAGCCGCAGGTACGGCTTCACCGCGCGATAACCCTTCGGAAAGCGTTTCTTGATCTCTTCCTCGTCCTTGAGCGACGGCACGATCACCACTTCATCGCCGTCCTGCCAGTTGGCGGGCGTGGCGACCTTGTGGTTGTCGGTGAGCTGCAACGAGTCGATGACCCGCAGGATTTCGTGGAAATTACGCCCGGTACTGGCCGGGTAGGTGATGGTCAGGCGGATCTTCTTGTTCGGGTCGATCACGAACAAGGAACGCACGGTGAGGGTGTCACTGGCGTTGGGGTGGATCAGGTCGTACAGGTCGGACACTTTGCGATCGGCGTCGGCCAGGATCGGGAAGTTGACGACCGTGTTCTGGGTTTCGTTGATGTCTTCGATCCACTTGTGGTGCGAGTCCACCGGGTCGACCGACAGGGCGATGGCCTTGACGCCACGCTGGGCGAATTCGTCCTTGAGCTTGGCGGTAAAACCCAGTTCGGTGGTGCACACCGGAGTGAAATCCGCCGGGTGGGAAAACAGCACACCCCAGCTATCGCCCAGCCATTCGTGGAAACGAATCGTGCCAGCGCTGGAATCCTGTTCGAAGTCGGGGGCGATATCGCCCAGTCTTAGGCTCATGGTGTGGCTCCTGATGAGTGCTTATGGAGCCCACTGTGCATGGATTGCGGATTATTTAAAAAGAATAAATATCGATTTATCTAGACGATAAAGGAATATTAAAAATCTGTTCATTGGACGTGGGTGCAGGCGAGGAGCAACATCGTTTTCAAGGTTCGAGAAGGCCTTGAGACGCTGTACAAAGAGGGGTTCAGGAAGGGCCTGCGGGGGTTTGGCCCGACTTGAAAGCAAGACACCCTGCCCGGTGTTGCACCGGGCAGGGCTTTACAGGCTTACAACAGCGTCACGCTACTAGAACAGTGGCAGCGAGTAGCTGACGATCAGGCGGTTTTCGTCCTGGGAACGGGTGTTCGCCAGATCGGTACGCCACATAGCGTTTTTCCAGGCAACGCCGAGGTTTTTCAGCGGACCTTCTGGAATCACGTAGGCAACGGTGATGTCGCGTTCCCACTCGGATTGACCGGTGGTTTCGGCACGGCCGTTGTTGTTGGCGATGGTGTCGATGTCGCTGCCTTTGAGGTAAACAACACCAGCGGTCAGGCCAGGTACACCGACTTTTGCGAAGTCATAGGCGTAGCGAGCTTGCCAGGTACGCTCGCCAGCGCGGGCGAACTTCTGGATCTGCATGTCGGTAGTGATGTAAGCCGACGAGCCGTCACCCTGGTTCAACCAAGGGAAGTCGCTGCTGCCATTGCTGACTTGGTAACCACCACCGAAGGTGTGACCGGCAACGGTGTACAGGAACAGGCCGCTGTACAGGTTGTTGTCGACCTTGCCTTTACCGGCGTTGAAGTTGTTGTAGTTACCGCTGGAGTAGTAAGCGGCGGTGTCGCCGTTCTTGCCATCGTCCGAGCTGTTGAAATAACGCAGGTCAGACTTCAGAACGCCCGGGCCGATTGCCCAGTTGTGGGTCAGACCCAGGAAGTGCTGCTTGTAGAAGTCTTCCAGATTGCCGTAGTAGTACTGGGCAGTCAGGTCTTTGGTCAGCTTGTAGTCACCACCGGCGTAGTAGAACTTGTTGCTGAACTTGCCGGCGTTGTAGTTGGAGCTACCGTTGGCGCCGCCAATCGACAGGTTTTCGTTGTTGCTGGAGTTACGGCCCTTGGCCTTTTCCACCTGACCGGCCACCAAGGTCAAATCCTTGATGTCGTTGGTGGTGATCTGGCCACCTTGGAAGGTTTGCGGCAGCAGACGACCATCGTTGGTCACGATAACCGGCAGTTTTGGCTGCAGGGTACCCAGCTTCAGTTCGGTCTGGGAGATCTTCACCTTACCGGTCACGCCCAGGCTGGCGTAATCGTGGACGGCTTTGTTGCCGTCGCTTGGGAAGATGGTGCCGCCGGAAGCGGTGCCGGTGTAGTTACCGTGATCAGCACGGCTCGAATCCAGACGCACGCCGTACAGGCCGATCGCGTCAACACCGAACTGAACGGTACCTTGGGTGTAACCCGAGATGAAACGCAGATCGAAGCCTTGGCCCCATTCAGCGTTTTTGCTACGTGTGTTGGACGTGGCGTTAGGGTGGCCGTCACGGTTATCAGTGTTGATGTAGAAGTTACGCAGCCCCAGTGTTGCCTTACTGTCTTCGATGAAACCGGCGGAGTTTGCCTGCTGGGCAATCGCAGCCAAAGCTACGGCCAACGCCAATGTTGACTTCTTCATGTACCGCTCCTCTCATTTCTAATTTTTGTATTTCTTTGGTCTCGGGTCTGACGCCCTCGATCCACAGATGCCCGATTAGCGCCAGATAGTGACTACCAAGTCAATCGTAACCTTGTGTGTCTACTACCTTCGTCTAATCGCAGTTGATTTGGTCCCTGCAGGGTAATGAGTTTTTCATACACCCAAAAAGAATTGTTTCATTCTTTTTCATACGATTCGGGAATAAGCCTTTTCATGACGCGGACCCGTCAGGGTAGACGACCCACTCCATAAGCTAATGCCTAAAAGGTATTTGTTAGCGCTTTTTTAGATCGTTTAGTGTGGCCGTACTGTTGCATACGTCACCCACGATCAAAAAGGCGACGCCATCATGGCCAAACGCACATCCTCCCGTCAATTTGTTACAGTTTTTGTGTCACTAATACTTTCTTTTGGTGTCAAAGCCGCCGATTTGACCATCGGCGAGAAAATTGCCTAGTGCCGTTTCAACAGTGGGCCGGAAGTCGTAACCGCCATCGCCTCGGGCGACTTGCGAATCGGCAACCTCGGTTCCAGCCCTCTTGCCGCAGTGGCATAGCGGAATCTATCCATCGTCGCGTTCATCGTATCGGCCCAGATCAATACTTCTGAAGCATGGGTGGTGCGTAATGACAGCCACATTGACGCACCCAGGGATTTGATCGGTAAAACCATCGCCACGCCGTTTGTCATTAGTGGATACGGAACCGGTGCACAAAATCGCGAAAATGACAGGCGCCAACGCCGCAGACACTCCTGAGCTGCTGGCAGGCACGACATTCCCGGATGCCCAGGCACAACAAGCCGATGCGCTGCTAAAAGGCGGCACGGCAAAGTTTTTGAAGGAAAAGGGAAAGGTGGAGGTGGTGCTGCCGGATTACTTGGCCTTAGTGACTGACAAATTTATCAGTCCGAGAACTGATCCATGTGGGAGCGGGCTTGCTCCCACATTTTTTGACCTGAGTCGTTCCCGAAATCGAGGTTACAGGGCCTTCTCGAAAATCTTCGAATTACGCTGATAGTTGTACAGGGACGCCCGCGCAGACGGCAGACGGTCAACACTGCTCGGCTCAAACCCCCGCTCACGGAACCAGTGGGCGGTGCGGGTGGTGAGGACAAACAAGGTCTTCAACCCCTGCGCCCGGGCACGGGCCTGGATGCGCTCCAGCAACACATCACCACGTGCGCCATGACGGTACTCCGGGTTCACTGCCAGGCAAGCCAACTCACCCGCGTCCGAATCGGCAATCTGATACAGCGCCGCACAGGCGATGATCATGCCTTCGCGCTCCACCACGCTGAACTGCTCGATCTCACGCTCCAGCACTTCCCGCGAACGGCGTACCAGGATGCCCTGCTCTTCCAGCGGGCTGATCAGGTCAAGCAAACCGCCGACATCCTCAATCGCCGCTTCGCGCACCTGCTCGAATTGCTCCTGGGCCACCAGCGTACCGCCGCCGTCCCGGGTAAACAGCTCGGTGAGCAAGGCGCCGTCTTCGGCATAGCTGACAATATGGCTGCGCCCTACTCCACCCCGGCACGCTTCGGCGGCGGCATCGAGCAATTCGGCCTGATAGTTGGTTTTGCCCAGGCGTTGCAGGTGAGCCGGCACCTGTTGCGGGCGCAACTCGCGTACCAGGCGACCATTTTCATCGATCAAGCCCATATCGGCGCCAAACAACAGCAGCTTGTCGGCGCCCAGGTCGATGGCGGCGCGGGTGGCGACGTCTTCGCAGGCCAGGTTGAAGATCTCCCCGGTCGGCGAGTAGCCCAACGGCGACAGCAGCACGATGGAGCGTTCGTCCAACAGGCGGTTGATGCCCTTGCGGTCTACGCGGCGTACTTCGCCGGTGTGGTGGTAGTCCACGCCATCCAATACACCGATGGGACGTGCGGTCACGAAATTACCGCTGGTTACACGCAGGCGCGAGCCCTGCATCGGCGACGAGGCCATGTCCATCGATAGGCGAGCTTCAATGGCGATGCGCAGGTGGCCGACCGCGTCGATCACGCACTCCAGCGTCGCCGCGTCAGTGATGCGCATGCCTTCGTGGTAAGTCGGGATCAGGCCACGCGCTTCAAGGCGCACTTCGATCTGTGGCCGCGAACCGTGGACCAGTACCAAGCGCACGCCCAGGCTGTGCAGCAGCACTAAGTCGTGGACGATATTGCCGAAGTTGGGATGCTCCACACCGTCGCCGGGCAGCATGACCACAAAGGTGCAGTCGCGGTGGGCATTGATGTAGGGGGACGCGTGACGAAGCCAGTTAACGTAGTCGGGCATAGAACCTGGGCCTGTAATAAAAAGCAGCCGAAAAAGGATGATTCGTGAAAGCGCACGGCGGGCTGATGGTTATCGTCGGAACAGGCTTGGCGACACGCTCACTCTCCTTCTATGTACGAACAGGCAGGGGTTAATTTATGCAGGTTTCAGGCAGTAATGTTCGATCAGTTCCCGCAATAGACGCACTGTAGGCGTCAAGCGTGACATTTCGAGGTATTCGCCCGGCTGGTGCGCGCAGGCGATGTCGCCGGGGCCGAGCACCAGGGTTTCACAACCAAGGCGCTGAAGATAAGGCGCTTCGGTGCCGAACGCTACTGCTTCGGCACGATGGCCGGTCAATCGTTCCGCCACCCGCACCAGTTCGGCGTCCTCCGGTTGCTCGAAGGGCGGTACTTCGGGGAACAGCGGCGCGAAGTCAATCTTGACCTGATGGCGCTCGGCCAACGGCTGGAGCTTCTGGCGGATGGCGTCGCGCAGCACCTGGGGATCCATGCCCGGCAGTGGGCGCAGGTCGAATTCCAGGGAGCACTGGCCGCAGATGCGGTTGGGGTTGTCGCCGCCGTGGATACAGCCGAAGTTCATGGTCGGCTGCGGCACGCTGAACTGCGGGTTGCGGTACTCGCGCTGCCAGGCCAGGCGCAGGCCACGCAATTCGCCGATGGCGTCGTGCATGGCTTCGAGGGCACTGTGACCCAGGCTCGGGTCCGACGAATGGCCGCTTTGGCCAAGAATATCGATGCGCTCCATCATCACGCCTTTGTGCAGGCGGATCGGCTTGAGGCCAGTCGGCTCGCCGATCACCGCTGCGCGGCCCAGCGGGCGGCCTGCTTCGGCCAGTGCGCGGGCGCCGGACATGGAGCTTTCTTCATCACAGGTGGCGAGAATCAGCAGCGGTTGTTTGAACGGCTGATCCAGCAGCGGCAACACCGCTTCGATGGCCAGCGCGAAAAAACCCTTCATGTCGCAGCTGCCCAATCCTACCCAACGGCCGTCAACTTCCGTCAGCTTGAGCGGGTCGGTCTTCCACAATGCGGCGTCGTAGGGGACGGTATCGCTATGCCCCGCCAGCACCAGGCCACCGGGCCCCCTGCCGTAACTGGCCAACAGGTTGAACTTGCCGGGGCTGACCTGTTGGATATCGATGGCGAAACCCAGATCCCCCAGCCAAGCGGCGAGCAAGTCGATCACCGGGCGGTTGGTCTGGTCGAGAGACGCCTGGGTGCAGCTCACGGATGGCGCAGCAATCAGCGCGGCAAACTGCTCTTTCATGGACGGTAACGGCATGCTCGGCCTCTCGACTTCCCGGATGAACCTCACTATAGAGCCATCTGCACGACACAATAAACCGTTGCGGCACGTTGCCGGGCTCAGTCCTGTACACTGCACGACCTTGGCAGCCACTCTTTTACCCGGCTGCGCTCCCGATCCTGGATGTTCCGGCCATGCAAAAAGAAACTGAAATCAAGCTCCGCGTCAGCCGCGAGACCCTCGCCGCGCTGCGTGAGCACCCGCTCCTGAAAAAACGCAACAAAAGTGGCTGGGAACGCCGTGAGTTGATGAACCAGTACTTCGACACTCCCGAGCGCGACCTGGCCCAGGCCAAAGTCGCCCTGCGCCTGCGCAAGGACGGTGACGACATCATCCAGACCCTCAAGACCCGTGGCCAGAGCGTCGCCGGCTTGTCGGAACGTAACGAATACAACTGGGAACTGCCCAAAGCCAAGCTCGACGTAAAGAAACTCGACGGCGAATGCTGGCCCGAGCAACTGGCCGAGCTGGACAAAAAGACCCTCAAGCCGATCTTCACCACCGACTTCGTGCGTGAGCGCGCCGAAATCGCCTGGGGGCGCGGCAAGGCCAAGGTGGTGATCGAAGCCGCCCTGGACCTGGGCCACGTGGTGGTCGGCAAGCAGAAAGAAGAAATCTGCGAGCTGGAACTGGAACTGCGCGAAGGCGAACCGTCTGCCCTGCTGGAACTGGCCGCCGAACTGGCCGCGACCCTGGCGTTGATGCCGTGCGATATCAGCAAGGCCGAGCGCGGCTACCGCCTGTACGACGCCAGCAGCTACTCCCTGAGCCTTCCGGCGCCACAGTTGCACGCCGAAATGCCGCTGGATGACGCCTTCGCCGCGATCATGTGGCACCTGCTGGGCAGCAGCCAGCGCCTGGCCGAGCAATACCGTTTCAATGGCCACTGGCGCCTGCTGCAAGACTGGGTCGACAACCTCGGCGAACTGCGTGCCTTGGTCGGCAGCCTCGGCCAGGCGGCACCGCGTCAGTCCACCAGCGAACTGCGCAGCGCACTCGATGCCTTGCTGGAAGACTGGCGCCCACTGGTGCAGGCCGGCGATGACGACGAAGACATCCGCAAAGCCGCGCCGGAGCAGTTCGCCGAAGAACTGGACGACGTGCGCTGGGGCCTGTTCTCGCTGAACGCTTCACGCTGGCTGCTGGCCCGCACCTGGACCGCGGACCGCAACGTGCGTGGCAACCGCCAAGGCGCCGCGCAAATCACCAACTGGCTGCCGCGCCTGCTGGCCGACGATGCCGTCGCCCTGCAACTGCCGCGCTACCAGCAACAGCCGGAAGACCTGGCCGAGCAATTGCCACGCATCGAGCGTATCCAGGCCTGGCTGCACCATGCGCGTCAGGTGGTC
This sequence comes from Pseudomonas sp. FBCC-B1565, assembly GCF_059133265.1. NCBI lineage: Bacteria > Pseudomonadati > Pseudomonadota > Gammaproteobacteria > Pseudomonadales > Pseudomonadaceae > Pseudomonas > Pseudomonas sp. FBCC-B1565. Next base: position 328,047 of record NZ_CP101438.1, on the reverse strand, counting down.
GACATTCCCGAACTGGACCGTCTGTACGGCGAGCTGAACAAGTTGGTGCAACTGGCCAACCAGCCGATCACCGATGAGTCGCTGGATGCGCGGATGCATCAGGCGATTGCGGTGTATCAGAACCGGGCGTGGAAGACCTTGTTGCGCCTGTAAGGACGCTTTCGCGGGCAAGCCCGCTCCCACACTGACTGGGTTCACACATAGAAATCTGTGAACCCAATCCAATGTGGGAGCCGGGCTTGCCCGCGATGAGGCCATCCCTGTCAGCGCAATACTGGCAGGCTGGTGGTGGATTTGATCTCGGACAAAGCCACAATCGAATTGACCTCCTGAATCCCGGGCACCATCGACAGCTTCTCGAAGAAAAACCGCTCATACGCCTCGATGTCCGAGGTGACGATGCGCAGTAGAAAATCCACCGCCCCCATCAGCACATAACACTCCAGCACTTCCGGAAACCCGCGAATCGCGTCGGTGAACTCGGTGAAGTTGGAACGACCGTGGGCGTTGAGTTTCACTTCGGCGAATATCTGCGTGTTGAGGCCGATCTTCTTGCGATCCAGCAAGGTCACCTGGCCGCGAATCACGCCCTCTTCCTTGAGCCGTTGGATGCGTCGCCAGCAAGGCGACTGGGAAAGGCCCACCTGTTCGGCGATCTGCGCGCTGGAGAGAGAAGCGTCTTCTTGCAACAGGGCCAGGATACGGCGGTCGTAGGCGTCCAACTCGCTGTGCATATAAATACCCTCCATCGCACTTATTCTGAATTGATTGATTCGATTTTTTACAAAACAGGCCCATCTTAGATAAGAAATCTCCGGTGGCGAATGTAAAAATTTCTCCAGTCGAATCTGGAGCTTTCCCATGCACGCCGTCGAAACCAACCACCCCGCTACCCGCGTCGATGCGTGGGCCGTCAACAACGCCCATTGCCAGGCGCATTACCAGATCGTCGCCGAGGCGGAGCCCGACGTGGTGTGCCGGGTACTTAACTACTTCGCCCTGCAATGCCTCACGCCGCAACAGGTCACGGTCAACCGCGAAGAAGACCTGTTGAACATCGGCATCGTCATGGACGGCCTGAGCTGGCACCGCGCCCAGGTGATCGGTGAAAAGATTCGAAACCTGATCAGCGTGTGCGCGCTGGACGTGTGGTCGGCTGATGCCGCGGGGCCTCTGGCAGTGGTGGCGGTCGCTCAGTAAGAACCTGCAATACACGCCGGGAGGAAGATATCCAGGGGCTGGCTAGCCTGGGATTTACGCCCACTGCCCTCAGGAAAACCTTCATGCCGGTTGATCAACGCTTGGAACTGCATCAACTGCTGCCGGCTTTGCTTGAAGGGCGACTGATCACCCCAGAAGTTGCACAGCAGTTGTCGGCGCTGCCGGCCAGCAACACCTTGCATCCCCTGGAACGCATCGCAGCCCTTGGCCCCAGCCTGGAAACCCTGTCCGAATGGCTGGCCCAGCATGCCGGGCAACCGTACCTGCGTATCGACCCGTTGAAGATCGATGTGGCGACGGTCGTGCCGCTCATGTCCCACGCGTTCGCCCAACGCCACTCGATCCTTGCGGTGGCGGTGGACGCGCAGACGGTCACCGTCGCCAGCGCCCAGCCACACGTCACCAGTTGGGAAGCCGGGCTGGCGCAGGTGCTCAAGCGCTCGATCAAGCGTGTGGTCGCCAACCCCCAGGACATAACGCGCTGTATCGGCGAGTTCTACCGGCTGGCGAAGTCCGTCAGCGGCGCCGATCAAAAAGTTGCGGCACCGGGCAACAACGAACTGCTCAACCTCGGCGCCAGCGACCAGGAGCCGGATGCCAACGACGCACATATCGTCAACATCGTCGACTGGCTGTTGCAATACGCTTTCGGCCAGCGCGCCAGCGATATCCACATTGAGCCGTGCCGAGAACAGGGCCGTGTGCGCTTTCGTATCGACGGGTTGTTGCACGACGTCTATCAGTTCCCGCCCCAGGTCACGATGGCAGTGGTCAGCCGCCTCAAAAGCCTGGGCCGCATGAATGTGGCGGAAAAGCGCAGGCCCCAGGACGGTCGGGTCAAGACCAAAAGCCCGACCGGAGCGGAAGTGGAGCTGCGCCTGTCCACCTTGCCCACGGCGTTTGGCGAAAAGCTGGTGATGCGGATCTTCGACCCACAAGTACTGCTCAAGGGCTTTGACCAGCTTGGTTTATCGGTTGAGGACCAGCAACGCTGGCAAGCCATGACGAGCCAGACCAACGGCATCATCCTGGTTACCGGCCCTACCGGTTCAGGCAAGACCAGCACCCTCTACACCACGCTCAAGCAATTGGCCACGCGGGAGGTCAACCTGTGCACCGTGGAAGATCCGATCGAGATGGTCGAGCCGGCGTTCAACCAGATGCAGGTGCAGCACAATATCGACCTGACCTTCGCCAGCGGCATCCGCGCCCTGCTCCGCCAGGACCCGGACATCATCATGATCGGCGAGATCCGCGACCAGGAGACCGCCGAAATGGCGATCCAGGCCGCATTGACCGGGCACATGGTGCTGTCGACCCTGCATACCAACGATGCGCCCAGCGCCATCAGCCGCTTGCAGGAACTGGGCATTGCGCATTATTTGATCAAGGCCACCTTGCTCGGCGTAATGGCGCAGCGTTTGGTGCGGGTCTTATGCCCGCACTGCAAGCGGTCTCTGGGTGACGCCCATGAAGCAGTCGGGTGCGTTGAATGTCGACACAGCGGTTATCAGGGGCGGGCCGGCGTTTACGAAATCATGGTTTTGAACGAAGCGCTCAACACATTGATCACGCCTGGGGCCGATGTGCAGGCCCTGCGCCAGGCCGCAGTTACCCACGGCATGTGCAGCTTGCGCATGGCCGGCATGCAGAAGGTCGCGGCGGGGGTCACCACGATGGCGGAAGTCTTGCGGGTGACTCCCGGGGATTCGGTAACAAATCCTTTGTTTGTCAGGCAGTGAAACCGTTCTTATCGGTGACAACACCGTTACAATCGGCCCAACGTCGTTTCACTGACACCATCAGATAGGGAATCGCTATGCAGATCGGAACCGTACTGCTTCTTTTCGTGGGTTTGGCCATCGCCATCCTGTTCATGGGCTTCAAGGTGGTCCCCCAGGGCTACCAATGGACGGTCGAGCGTTTTGGCCGTTACACCAACACCCTCAAGCCTGGCTTGAACATCATCATCCCGGTCATGGACCGCATCGGTCGCAAGATCAACGTGATGGAAAGCGTACTGGATATCCCGCCCCAGGAAGTCATCACCGCCGACAACGCCACCGTGCAGATCGACGCCGTGTGCTTCTTCCAGGTGGTAAACACCGCCCAGGCCGCCTACGAGGTCAACAACCTCGAACACGCCATCCGCAACCTGCTGCAAACCAACATCCGTACCGTGCTCGGCTCCATGGAACTGGATGCCATGCTCAGCCAGCGTGACGGCATCAACGAAAAACTGCTGAAGACCGTGGACGAAGCCACCGCGCCGTGGGGGATCAAGATCACCCGTATCGAGATCAAGGACATCAGCCCGCCTGCCGACCTGATGGCCGCCATGTCGGGCCAGATGAAAGCCGAACGGATCAAGCGTGCGCAGATCCTCGAAGCCGAAGGCCTGCGCGCCTCGGCGATCCTGACTGCCGAAGGCAAGAAGCAGGCACAGATTCTCGAGGCCGAAGGTAGCCGGCAGGCGGCGTTCCTTGAATCCGAAGCCCGTGAGCGTCAGGCCGAAGCCGAAGCACGCGCCACACAGGTGGTGTCGGAAGCGATCGCATCAGGCAACGTGCAGGCGGTCAATTACTTCGTCGCACAGAAATACATCGACGCCCTGGGCAAGCTGGCCTCGGCCAACAACAGCAAGGTTATCCTGATGCCGCTGGAGGCCAGCCAGGTGATCGGCGCAGTTGGCGGTATCGGCGAGATCGTCAAGGCAACGTTCGACAACAAGAAAGGCTGAGGCCAGCGCCATGTGGGATTTCCTGCAGCATCTGTCGTTCTGGGATTGGTTGGCACTGGGCACAGTACTGCTGATTCTTGAGGTATTCGGCGCTGGCGGTTACCTGTTGTGGATGGGTATCGCCGCGGCCGCCGTGGGCGTGATCAAGTTTCTGGTGCCACCCCTGGGGCTGGAATGGCAACTTCTGCTGTTTGCCGTGTTGTCGATAATGACGGCGGTGTACTGGTGGAAGCGTCAGCGCAGCAGCGCCAAGGCCAGCGACCAGCCGGGTCTCAACGAGCGCGGTTCCGAGCTGATCGGCCGCACCTTCGTGGTGCACCAGGCGATTGTGGATGGCCGGGGCAAGGTAAAAGTCGGTGATGGCGTATGGATGGTGACCGGCCCGGACAGCCCCGTAGGCGCTCAAGTGCGGGTGGTTGGCCAGGAAGGCGTGGTGTTAAGGGTTGAAACTGTTTAGTCAGTGATGGAACTCGGTTGGGCTAACTACAATCATAAAGTACAGATAACCCACCCGGAGTCACCCATCATGCGTCTCAAATATGCTGTCGCAACCCTTGCTGTGCTTTCCCTCCCTGTCGGATCAGCCATGGCCGACAGTTTCTGGCGCAATGTCATCTCGTCGGGCGCCACCACCGGCTCGACATACCTGACGTTCAAGGACCACAAGCTGGTGGTCGCCGCCCAAGACGACGCCGGCAGCTTCGTTGCCAGCGATGGCGGCATCCGTGGCCCATACCTGGAAGCCGCGATGCAGAAAGTCCGCGCCGACAACCCTGGCCTGCAGGCCACGGACATGGAGCTGGCCAACGCTATCCTCGCGAAAAATGCAGTCACCGAATAACTCGGGCTCAATAAAAATGCCGCTGTTAACAGCGGCATTTTTTTGTCCTCAATTCCTACGGTCATCATCGCTGGGCACTACACAAGCATTGCTGTTTTCCCAACTGCATACAGAGAAGTCCTGTCGAGCCTCACTCTGCCGGGCCACAAGCTAAGGATTCCTTTTTGAACAAAGCGAATCACTGCCCATGCACAAGATTGCCTACGCACTGCTGTTCTCTGCATTTGCCACCGCCTACGCCCAGGCAGAAAGCTGGTACGGATCAGCCAAATTCAACAACGCTCGCCAGAACCTCTCCAGTTCACTGCTCACCAGCCCGCGCGTGACGGACAGGGTGGACGCCCCGGATAGCAGCAAAGCATTCGTGGCCTCTTTCGCCGCAGGCTATGCCTTCGCCAATGGCTGGCGCCTGGAAGGGGAGTACACGATGCCAAACAGTTCGACCTTCAAATCCTACTGGGCCCCCTTCAATGCCAACGTCAACAGCCTGCATGTGCAGAGCCAGCGCTTGATGCTCAACGGCTATAAAGATATCCCGATCAACCAGTGGCTATCGTTTTACGGTATGGCCGGTGTGGGCATCGCACGCATTGAGTCCGAAGGTTATCAAACCATTGAGACCCGTCGTTTTGCCAGCAACCGCCAACATAACCTTGCCTATAGCCTGGGTATTGGGCTGGAGGCCAAGGCCAGTGAGCGACTCACGTTAGGGGCGGGTTATCGTTACACCGCCATGGGCGACGTCGAAACCGGTTACAACACCTTCACGAACCGCGCAAATGCACGGGATGAGCAACTCAAAGGCAAACTCAAGGAGCAGAACATGTTCCTGGAAGCGCGGCTTGCCTTCTGATTATTTGCGAAGAATGCCGCCTTCGACGTGGCATTCTTCGGCTCAATAGTGACGATTCATTCACAGATGACAGGCTATATTCAGTCAAGCCGTGCAACCATGCCGGTACTGATACCTCGCTTACTCATCGCCAACCTGAAACGGATGCCTTCGTCGTCATGAGCCAACTGCCCTTCCTGCCGTTTTCCAAACCCACCATTGATGAAGCCACCATTGCAGCGGTCGGCGATGTACTGCGCTCGGGCTGGATCACCAGCGGGCCGAAGGTCCAGGCATTCGAGGCGCAGTTGTCGGAGTACTTTGGCGGTCGGCCGGTGCGCACCTTCAACTCGGGCACCTGCACCATGGAGATTGCCTTGCGCATTGCCGGCATCGGTCCGGGCGATGAAGTCATCACCACGCCAATCTCTTGGGTGGCCACGGCCAACGTGATCCTGGAAGTGGGCGCTACGCCGGTGTTTGCCGATATTGACCCGGTGACCCGCAATATCGACCTGTCCCAGGTGGAAGCGGCGATTACCCCGCGCACCAAGGCGATCATCCCGGTTTACCTGGCCGGCCTGCCCCTGGATATGCCGATGCTGTATGCACTGGCGAACAAGTACAACCTGCGCATTATCGAAGATGCGGCGCAGGCGCTGGGTTCCAGCTGGGATGGCGAGCGTATTGGCGCCACCGGGGATTTTGTGTCGTTCAGTTTCCAGGCCAACAAGAACATCACCTCTTCCGAAGGCGGCTGCCTGGTGTTGAACAACGCCGAAGAGGCACGGCTGGCGGAAAAATACCGCCTGCAGGGCGTTACCCGCACCGGCTTCGACGGCCTCGACGTGGATGTATTGGGCGGCAAGTTCAACATGACCGACATCGCCGCCGCCATTGGCCTGGGGCAATTTGCCCATATCGAGCAGATCACTGCTCACCGCCAGAACCTGGCGCGGCACTACTTCAAATGCTTTGGCAGTGACTTTGAAGAGCAGTACGGCGCACAACTGCCGCCGGCAGACTTCGAGAACAGCAACTGGCACCTGTTTCAACTGGTGCTGCCGGAACGTCAAGACGGTCTGCCAGCCCGCGCCGCCTTCATGGAGCAGATGCAGGCTCATGGCGTCGGCATTGGCTATCACTACCCGCCGATCCATCTGCTGAGCCTTTATCGGGCACAGGGGTTCAAGGAAGGCATGTTCCCGGTGGCGGAGAGAGTGGGGCGTTTGATCGTGTCGTTGCCGATGTTTACAGCGATGACAGAGGCGGATGTGGAGCGGTCGGTGGCAGCCGTGAAGGCGGTGCTACAGCCCTGAAAACACATTGCGGGAGCCGTATAACCGGCTCCCGCAACAGGATCACTCGCCGATGGCGGCTTTGTAGCCGGCAGCATCCAGCAATTTGTCCAGGTCAGCCGGGTTGCTTGGCTTGAGCTTGAAGATCCAAGCGCCGTAGGGATCAGAGTTCAGCAGCTCCGGGCTGCCACTCAGTTCTTCGTTGACGGCAATCACTTCGCCTGCAACCGGGGCGTAGATATCCGAGGCGGCCTTGACCGACTCAACCACACCCGCCTGGCCAGCAGCGTCAAACTGGGCGCCCACTTCGGCCAACTCAACAAACACCACATCACCCAACGCTTCCTGAGCATGGTCGGAAATACCGACGGTCACGGTGCCGTCAGCTTCCAGGCGTGCCCATTCGTGGCTTTCGGCAAAACGCAGGTCGGCAGGGATATCGCTCATAATCTGTGTCCTCAAGAAGTAATGTCAGCGGCCATTGGCCTGCCGGAAATTGGTTAGATCAAGGTTTTGCCATGGCGCACGAAGGTCGGTTTGACCACTCGAACCGGGTACCACTTGCCGCGGATTTCCACTTCGGCCCGATCAGCGGTTGCCGTCGGTACACGCGCCAGGGCAATGGATTTGCTCAGCGTAGGAGAGAAACTACCACTGGTGATCTCCCCTTCGCCAATATTGGCGATACGAACCACCTGGTGAGCGCGCAAAACCCCGCGTTCTTCCAGCACCAGCCCGACCAGCTTGAACTGCACCCCGGCTGCTTTTTCTGCTTCCAGCGCGGCGCGGCCAATGAAATTACGCTGGGCAGGCTCCCAGGCGATGCTCCAGGCCATGTTCGATGCCAGGGGCGAAACCTCCTGGTGAATGTCCTGGCCGTACAGGTTCATCCCCGCTTCCAGGCGCAGGGTATCGCGGGCGCCGAGGCCGATGGGTGAAATACCAGCGCCCACCAGGTCATTGAAAAAGCCCGGAGCCTGATCAGCGGGCAAAACAATCTCCAGGCCATCTTCGCCGGTGTAACCCGTGCGTGCGATAAACCAGTCACCATCGGCGTGGCCTTCGAAGGGCTTGAGCTGGTGAATCAGGGTGCTGCGCGATTGCGTGACCAGTTCGGCGATCTTTTGCCGGGCGTGGGGACCTTGGATGGCCAGCATGGCCAACTCGGGGCGCTCATGCAGTTGCACCTGATAGTCGCCCAGTTGCGCTTGCATCCAGGCCATATCCTGGTCGCGGGTGGCAGCGTTGACCACCAGCCGATAAGCGGCCTCGGTGCGGTAGACAATCATGTCGTCCACCACGCCGCCCTGTTCGTTGAGCATGGCGCTGTACAACGCACGGCCGCAGCCGTGCAGGCGTTCGACATCATTGGCCAGCAGGTGCTGGAGCCATTCCTTGGCCTGGGGGCCGCTGACATCGATCACGGTCATATGAGATACATCGAACACCCCGCAGTCGCGTCGCACCTGATGGTGCTCCTCAACTTGCGAGCCGTAGTGCAGAGGCATATCCCAACCGCCAAAATCGACCATTTTCGCGCCGAGGGCGAGATGCAGGTCATACAGAGGCGTACGCTGTCCCATGGGTTTCTCCTTCCGGGCTTGGCGAAGGTGCGCGGAGCTACTGTCCGCGCTGAACACCTTGATTCACAAGGCCTGCAGCCACGTCCAGCGACCCGCTCCAAAAGACGAAGCGCACCGAATGCCGCGCATTGTAGCCGCAAGCCGTAGGACTGGCACCTAACCGATTTGCCGTGCAGAGCGTCGGATCAGCCCGATCACCGGCAACAGGCCCACCAGCACCAGGGTCAACGCCGGCAAAGAGGCCCGTGCCCACTCGCCCTCACTGGTCATTTCAAAGATCCGCACTGCCAGCGTATCCCAGCCAAACGGGCGCATCAGCAAGGTGGCGGGCATTTCCTTGAGCACATCGACAAACACCAGGAGTGCTGCGCTCAAAGTACCCGGCAGCAGCAACGGCAGATACACTTTGCAAAACAGTCGTGGGCCACTCACACCTAGACTGCGTGCAGCTTCCGGCAGGGACGGGCGGATACGCGCCAGGCTGTTTTCCAACGGCCCATAGGCCACCGCCAGGAAACGCACCAGGTACGCCAGCACCAATGCCGACAGGCTGCCCAACAGCAACGGCTTGCCCGCCCCACCGAGCCAGCTGGAGACAGGCACCACCAGTTCACGGTCCAGATAGCTGAACGCCAACATGATCGATACCGCCAGCACCGAGCCCGGCAAGGCATAGCCGATGTTGGCCAGGCTGATACCGGAACGGATCGCCCGTGTCGGCGCCAGGCGGTTGGCGAACGCCAGCACCAGGGCCACGCTGACCGTGATCAAGGCCGCGATGCCGCCCAGGTAAAGCGTGTGGAGGATCAGGCCCGAATAGCGCTCATCCAGATCGAAGCGGCCGCGCTGCCAGAACCAGGCCACCAGTTGCAACATCGGGATGACAAACGCACAGGCGAACACCAACCCGCACCAACTGCTGGCCGCGACCGCCTTGAACCCACGCAGGTGGTACAACGCCTTACTACGTGGCCGTTCATTGCTCGGTCGGCTGGCGCCCCGGGCGCGCCGCTCGCCGTACAGCACCAGCATCACCACCAGCAGCAACAGGCTGGCCAACTGGGCGGCGCTGGAAAGGCTGAAGAAGCCGTACCACGTCTTGTAGATGGCGGTGGTGAACGTGTCGAAGTTGAACACTGAGACCGCGCCGAAATCCGCCAGGGTTTCCATCAACGCTAAGGCGACTCCAGCCCCAATCGCCGGCCGCGCCATGGGCAGGGCCACGTGCCAGAACGCTCGCCATGGCGATTGCCCCAGCACCCGCGCGGCCTCCATCAGGCCTTTGCCCTGGGCCAGGAACGCGGTGCGCGCCAATAGATAAACATAGGGATAGAACACCAGGACCAGGACGATGATCACTCCGCTGGTGGAGCGCACCCGTGGCAGGCGCAGCCCGGTGCCGAACCATTCACGCAACAGGGTTTGCACGGGACCGGAGAAGTCCAGCAGGCCGACAAACACAAAGGCCAGCACATAGGCAGGAATGGCGAACGGCAACATCAACGCCCAATCCAGCCAGCGCCGACCAGGAAACTCGCAGAGGCTGGTCAACCAGGCCAGGCTGACGCCCAACAGGGTCACGCCGATACCGACGCCCAGCACCAGGGTGAGCGTGTTGCCCAGCAGGCGCGGCATCTGGGTTTCCCACAGGTGCGACCAGATCTGGTTGTCGATACTTTGCCAGGACAGCAACAGCACGCTCAGCGGCAGCAGTACGAGGGCGGCGACGGTGAAGACCGGCAGGTACCAGCGGCGTTGGGCGGGGTGGGCCAAAGTCAGTTCTCAGTGAATGTCTTTAATTCAACTCAATCCAATGTGGGAGGGGGCTTGCCCCCGATGGCGGTGGATCAGTCCATGATGAGTGAACTGATATCCCGCTATCGGGGGCAAGCCCCCTCCCACATTTTGACCAGCAGTGTGTCAGTTCCAGCCGGCGCGATCCATCAGGCGGATCGCCTCAGCCTGGCGCTTGCCCGCCACTTCCACCGGCAAGGTGTCCGCCACGAACTTGCCCCAGGTCGCCACTTCGGCTGACGGCGGCACTGCCGGGTTGGCCGGGAACTCCTGGTTCACATCGGCAAAGATCTTCTGCGCCTCAGGCGTGGTCATCCACTCTACCAGCGCCTTGGCGGCTTCCGGATGCGGCGCGTGCTGGGTCAGGCCGATACCCGACAGGTTCACGTGCACGCCACGGTCGCCCTGGTTCGGCCAGAACAGCTTCACCGCCAGGTCCGGTTTCTGCTTGTGCAGGCGGCCGTAGTAGTAGGTGTTGACGATACCCACGTCGCATTGCCCGGCGTTGATGGCTTCGAGCACAGCGATGTCATCGGAGAACACGTCGGTGGACAGGTTGTTGACCCAACCCTTGACGATCTCTTCGGTCTTGGCCGCGCCGTGGGTTTCGATCAGGGTGGCGGTCAGCGACTGGTTGTAGACCTTTTTCGCCGTACGCAGGCACAGGCGGCCTTCCCACTGTTTGTCAGCCAGGGCTTCGTAGGTGGTGAGGTCACCCGGTTTCACCCGGTCGGTGGAATAGGCGATGGTGCGTGCGCGCAGGCTCAAGCCGGTCCAGGTGTGTTTTGACGAGCGATATTGCAGGGGAATGTTCTTGTCGATCACCGGGGAGGTGAACGGTTGCAGGATCCCCATCTGCTCGGCCTGCCAGAGGTTGCCGGCATCCACGGTGAGCAGAAGGTCGGCGGTGGCGTTTGCGCCCTCGGCCTTGATGCGCTGCATCAGCGGCGCTTCCTTGTCGGTGATGAACTTGACCTGCACGCCGGTTTTCTGGGTGTAGGCATCGAAGACCGGCTTGATCAGCTCATCGATGCGCGAGGAGTAGACCACCACTTCGTCGGCGGCCTGCACAGTGGTGCTGCCGATCAGGGTGAGTGCCAGGGCAGTCAGGAGGCGCTTGGGTGCCAACATGGGTGCGGTCTCTCATTTGCAAAAAGAGGGCAAATGATAAGGACTCACATTTGGTAACGCTTGGTGGAGGCGTTACCAGATGTTGCACAGCTCCTTCAGGGCTTGGCCAGCTCCGGCAGATCCCCACTCAGGCCCAGCGCCTGACGCACAAACACGGCCTTGGCCTCGGGCATCTGGTCGACCATCTTCAACCCGGCGTTGCGCAACCAGCGCAGCGGCAGTTGATCGGCCTGGAACAGTCGCTCAAAACCCTCCATCGCCGCCATCAGCGCCAGGTTATGCGGCATGCGCCGACGCTCGTAACGGCTCAGTACCTTAACGTCCGCCAGGCGCTCGCCGCGCTCGGTTGCCGCCAACAGCACCTCGGCCAACACCGCTGCATCGAGGAATCCCAGGTTCACACCCTGCCCCGCCAACGGATGAATGACGTGAGCCGCGTCGCCGATCAAGGCCAGGCCTTCGGCCACGTAGCGTTTGGCGTGGCGCTGACGCAACGGGACACACACACGCGGGTCGGCGCTCAACACCGTACCAAGGCGCCCTTCAAAGGCGCGTTCCAGTTCACGACAGAAGCTTTCATCATCCAGCGCCATCAAGCGCTCGGACTCGGCCGGCGTGGTCGACCAGACGATCGAACACCAATCCTCCTGCCCATCCCGCTCCAGCGGCAAAAACGCCAGCGGACCCATATCGGTAAAGCGTTGCCACGCCGTACGCTGATGCGGCTGGCTGCTGCGCACGCTGGTGACGATGGCGTTATGCAGGTAATCCCACTCACGGGTCGCGGTGCCTGTCAGGCGGCGTACGGCGGAGTTGGCACCATCGGCGGCCACCACCAGCGGCGCGCGCAACGTGCGGCCATCGGCCAGGGTCAGCAGCCAGTCATCGCCGGAACGGCGCATCTGTTCCAGGCGCGCATTGGCCAGCAGGCCCAGGTCGCAGTCGTGCAGACGGTCAAGCAAGGCATCCTGCACCACGCGGTTCTCGACGATATGCCCGAGCACCTCGGCATGCACGCTGGCGGCCGAAAAGTGGATCTGCCCGGTGCCGCTGCCGTCCCACACCTGCATCTCGCCGTAAGGGCTGGCGCGGCGCGAGACGATGCCGTCCCACACGCCCAGCCGCTCCAGAATGCGCTGGCTGGCGGCCGACAAGGCGCTCACACGGGGTTCGAAGGCGGCCTCGCGGTCGAACGGCTTGACGCTCAGCGGGCTGCCGTCGAGCAGCAGCACCTGCAGGCCGCTGCCCTGCAACGCCAGCGCCAGGGCGCTTCCGACCATTCCGGCCCCGACAATCAGCACATCTGCGCGCATGTCCATGCTTTAAGCCTGTCTCACTGGCGGCTTGCGCCGCACGTAAAGGGTTTTGTCGACACGCGCCACCAGGGTGCCGGAGCCGTCATGAATCTGCACCTTGAGGTGGGGCAGGTACTTCTCGCCACCTTCGGTGTGTCGACGGACCTCGTCCAGCAAGGCCTCGTCGATGGAAAATTCGGCATACACCGGGCCTTTGCCGGGCGAAATGAAATCGATACTCGCGGCCTTGTCCCACACGATGTAGTCGCGGCCCAGGTTCTCCATCAGCATCAACATGTAGAACGGGTCAACCATCGAATACAGGCTGCCGCCGAATTGCGTGCCGACATAGTTGCGGTTGTACCAGCCCAGGCCCATGCGCACTTTGACGTGACGAAAATCGGCGCTCATGCGCTGAACGCTGACCCCCGCGCCCAGGTACGGCGGGTACAGGGTCATGATCCAACGCAACAATCTCGCCTTGCCCAGGCGCGCGATCAACCACTTACGCATCGGGACGCGTGCCCAGGCCCATGGCTTGCCGGGCGAACCAGCGTTTGGCGGGCGGCAACAAATCCAGCCCCAGCAGCCCCATGTTTCGGCCCAGGGCGACCAACGGTTGGGCGCTGCCGAACAGGCGCGTGACCTGGTCGGAGAAGCCCACGGTGAGTTTCTGGTCCAGGCGCTGGCGCTCGCGATAACCCTGCAAGGTGGCCAGATCACCCGGCACCTGCGGCCCGGCCAGCAAAGCCTCGGCCAGGGCATTCGCGTCACGCAGGGACAGGTTGAAGCCCTGCCCGGCAATTGGGTGCAGGCTGTGGGCGGCGTTGCCGAGGATCGCCAGATGGGAGCGCACTTGCTCCTCGGCTTCCACCAGCGTCAGCGGATACAGGTGACGGGCGCCCACTTGCTTCAGCGTACCCAGGCGATAGCCGAACACGCCCTGCAATTCACTGAGGAAACTGCGTTCATCGAGATTGGCCAGGCGCTGCGCATCCATGCCGATGCGCGTCCAGACCAGCGCGCAGCGGTTGTCTGGCAGCGGCAGCAAGGCCATCGGGCCTTCATCGGTGAAGCGCTCGAACGCCTCGCCGTTGTGGGCTTCGCTCGGGGTGATGTTGGCGATCAGCGCGCTCTGGTTGTAGGGGCGGGTTTTCACGCCGATGCCCAGTTGTTCGCGCAGGCCGGAGCGGCCGCCGTCAGCCAGTACAGCGAGATCGCACTCCAGCACGGTTTCATCGTTAAGGGTCAGGCGGTAGCCATCGGGAAGCGGCTCCATGCGCGCGACTTCGGCCGGGCAACGCCAGCTGACCACGTCTTTGTCCAGGCCTTGCCACAGGCATTGGCCCAGCCAGGCGTTTTCCACCACGTAACCGAGGGCCGGCACGCCCTCTTCCATGGCAGACAAGCGCGCGGTGGAGAAACGCCCACGGTCGGACACATGGATCTGCTTGATCGGCTCGGCGCGGCGTGAAATGTCCTGCCACAGGCCCAGCCGCTGATAGATCTGCCGGGCGCCGAAGGACAGCGCCGAAGAACGCGCATCGTAGCTCGGCTGGTAGCTGTCGCCCGGCGCGAAGGGTTCGATCAGCACGATCTTCCAGCCCCGGGCCTTGGCCCCGGCCTGCAACGCCAGTGCCAGGCTGGCGCCCACCAGGCCGCCGCCGATGATCGCCAGGTTGACCCGGCTCATCGCGCAGCCGCCATCAGCGCTTCGATATCGGCGACAGTCTTGGGCACGCCGCCGGTCAGGATTTCACAGCCTTGCTTGGTCACTACCACGTCGTCCTCGATGCGTACGCCAATGCCACGCCATTTCTTTGCCACGTTCTGGTTGTCCGGTGAAATGTAGATCCCCGGTTCCACGGTCAACGCCATGCCGACTTCCAGCACACGCCATTCACCGCCCACTTTATATTCGCCCACATCGTGTACATCCATGCCCAGCCAATGACCGGCACGGTGCATGTAAAACACCTTATAGGCTTCGCTGGCGATCAGTTCGTCGACGTCACCCTGCAACAACCCCAGCTTGACCAACCCGGCGGTGATGACCCGTACGGTCGCCTCATGGGCCTGGTTCCAATGCTTGTCCGGGGCGATCTCCGCGAAGGCGGCTTCCTGGGAGGCCAGCACAATCTCGTAGATCGCCTTTTGTTCCGGCGAAAATCTGCCATTGACCGGCCAGGTGCGGGTGATGTCGCTGGCATAGCAGTCGATCTCGCAACCGGCGTCGATCAGCACCAGGTCACCGTCCTTGAGCACCGCGTCATTCTGCTGGTAATGCAGGATGCAGCTGTTGCGCCCGGCGGCGACGATGGAACCGTAGGCCGGCATTTTCGCGCCGCCTTTGCGAAATTCATAATCCAGCTCGGCTTCCAGGCTGAACTCATACAGGCCGGCCCGGCTGGCCTGCATCGCCTTCACGTGGGCCGCGCAAGAGATTCGCGCCGCCTCGCGCATCACCTTCACTTCCGCCGCCGATTTATACAGGCGCATGTCGTGCAACAGATGATCCAGGGCAACGAATTCGTTCGGTGGCTGGGCGCCCAGGTGGGCCTTGGAGCGGATCACGTTGATCCACTCCATCAGGTGCCGGTCGAACTCGGCATTGCTGCCCATGGCCGAGTACACCCGGTCGCGGCCTTCGATAAGGCCGGGCAGGATGTCGTCGATATCGGTGATGGGGAAGGCATCGTCGGCGCCAAAGTCACGAATCGCGCCTTCGGTGCCGGCGCGCAGGCCGTCCCACAGTTCGCGTTCGGCGTTGCGTTCGCGGCAGAACAGCACGTACTCGCCGTGCTGGCGACCGGGCATCAGCACGATCACCGCTTCCGGCTCGGGGAAGCCGCTCAGGTACTGGAAATCACTGTCCTGGCGGTACACGTGTTCGACATCGCGATTGCGGATCGCCACGGCGGCGGCCGGCAGGATCGCGATGCTGTTGGGTTCCATCTGCGCCATGAGCGCCTTGCGGCGCCGGGTGTATTCCGCTTTGGGGATATGGATCATGGGCAGAGGGGTTTCCTTTCTTAGTGCAGCGACGGCTTGGGTGCAGCCGGCTCAGCCGATTTTTTGGTCTCGGTGAACAGCAGCAGCGGCGCGACGCGCAGGTATTCCATCACTTCCATGTAGTCACCCTCGCCGTCTTCGGACTCGTCCAGGGCGTCTTGCACCTGGGAGATGGCTGCCAGGTCCTGCAGCACTTCCTTGGCGTCGGTGCTCAGTTCCAGGCCGCCGGCGTTCACGCCGAAGCCGTGGAGGAAGCCCTGGCACCATTGGCCCAGTGCGGCGGCACGCTCGGTTAGCGGCGCGTCGTCGGTCGGCAGCAGCAGGACCACGGTGACGTCATCACCGGTCAGCTCGCCCTTGACCATCTCTTGTAGGCCGATCAGCGCGTTGCGCACGTTGTCGGTCGGTTCGGTTTCCAGCAGCTCGGCCACGTCGGCCAGCCAGTTGTCGGCGTCGAAGCCGACGCCGGTGCAGCTACGGCCCAGCAACACGCCGTGCAATTCGGCCGGCGAGCAGGGGTGGCCGCTGGTGCTCAGCAGTTTGGAGAAAGCATCGTACGGGGAGTTCTGAATAGGCATGGTGAGCTAGGCGCCAGACGGCGCAATGTCTAGAATGGAGCGCTGTATCCTAGCACCGGCAGACGTACCAAGACTATCAAGGGCGTCAGATCGTTTATCCTGCAGTTGCCATTCATCAGACAAATCCAGTGGAACCCAATGGAAGACACCGACCTGCAAGCGCTGATGGCCAGACTCGAATTGCTAATTACTCGGGTCGAGCAACTTAAGAGTCAAAACGGACTCCTATTAGCTCAGGAAAAGACCTGGCGCGAGGAACGCGCTCACCTCATTGAAAAAAACGAAATCGCCCGGCGTAAGGTCGAATCGATGATTTCGCGCCTGAAGGCCCTGGAGCAAGACTCATGAGTTCAAGCAATAGCGTCACCGTGCAGATCCTCGACAAAGAATATTCGATCATCTGCCCCCAGGAAGAGCGCAACAACCTGGTGAGCGCCGCCCGCTACCTGGATGGCAAGATGCGTGAAATCCGCAGCAGCGGCAAAGTCATCGGCGCCGACCGCATCGCCGTGATGGCCGCCCTGAACATTACCCACGATTTGCTGCATAAGCAGGAACGCCCTGACGTGCAGGCCAGCGGTTCGACGCGTGAGCAGGTGCGTGACTTGCTGGAGCGTGTCGATCTGGTGCTTTCCAGCGATGCAGACGCACCCAAGGGCTGATTGCCGCGACTGTTTAAGGTATACTCGCCCCACTCCCTGGCGTGTTTGCCAGTCGGCGATGTCCCTGAGCCGATTCGCACTACCCTGGAAGTTGCACGTTGGGCTGGTGTGCATGTCCGCTAGACGGAAAGCCTTAAAGCCTACTGCATCTTCCACCTTGAACTTTCGGGTTCAAGGGCTAAGTCGACAGCGGCTCTGTCGGGGAGCCTGAATTCCCAAACTCAATGCCAGTCTTCGGACTGGCATTGTTTTATGAGCCGAAACCATGACCGAACCTGCGCCGCTTTCCCGTCCGCAACTTCGACGCATGTTGCGCAAAGCCCGCCGCGCCCTCACGCCGAGCGAGCAGCGCAAGGCCGCCCACGGCCTGTATCGGCAACTGGCACAGCACCCGCTGTTTCGCCGGGCCAAACATATTTCCTTATACCTACCGACGGACGGTGAAATCGATCCGCGCTTGCTGCTGCGTGCAGCACAGCGCCGGGGCAAAGCCACCTATCTGCCGGTGCTCAGCGCCTGGCCACGTACCAAGATGGTGTTCCAACGGGTCAAGCCTGGTGAGAAGCTGCTGCCCAATCGCTTTCGCATCCTGGAACCACGGGTGAACATCAGCCGCCAACGCAAAGTCTGGGCGCTGGACCTGGTGCTGCTGCCGTTGGTGGGTTTTGATGATGCCGGCGGACGCCTGGGCATGGGCGGCGGGTTCTACGACCGCAGCCTGGCTTACCTGGCGCGCCGCCAGAGCTGGCGCAAGCCGACGCTGCTGGGCCTGGCCCATGAATGCCAGAAGGTCGATCGATTGGCGCAGGCGAGCTGGGATGTGCCGTTGGCGGCCACCGTCACCGATAAGCATTGGTATATTGCGAAGACGCCACTGGAGTCAGCGGCGCCTTGAAGAAGGGTCAGCGCTTGAACGGTTGCGGCTGCTGCTGAGCCAGTTCAACGGGCGCATCGGTCTTGTTCGACCACAAGCTTTGGGCATACCCGGTGGTCACGACGCCCAGACCAAACAAAATCACCAAAATCCATAGTAAATCCGGTTTACGTTGCATCGATTGCCCCCCTTCAGGCACCTCGTACACGATGACAACAACGTTCCAAAGAGTCCGTTGCAGCTGCGTCAAGCTTTAAAAGCCGGCATTCTGCGGTAACGTGAACCAACACGCAAACCTTGGCGCCAACCGACTGTCGGTTTGTCATCAAATTGCAGGACAACTTGCCCACCGCTTATTTCAGGAGCCCAACAATGGCCTATTGGCTGATGAAATCCGAGCCCGACGAACTCTCCATCAAAGGCCTGGAAAAGCTTGGCGAAGCCCGCTGGGACGGGGTACGCAACTACCAGGCGCGTAACTTCCTGCGGGCCATGGCGGTGGGTGACGAATTTTTCTTCTATCACTCCAGTTGCCCGGAGCCGGGCATTGCCGGCATCGGCAAAATCATCGAGGCGGCCTATCCGGATCCCACCGCGTTGGAGCCCGAAAGCCACTACTTCGACGCCAAGGCCACCCCGGAGAAAAATCCGTGGAGCGCGATCAACGTTGCCCATGTGCAGACCTTTCCCAAGGTGCTCGGCCTAGGCTACCTGAAGCAACAAGCCGCCCTCGCCGAACTGCCCCTGGTGCAAAAAGGCAGCCGGCTGTCGGTGATGGCCGTCACGCCCGAGCAATGGCACGCCGTTATCCATTTGATTTGACTGACCGGCATCAACGCCCCACCGGGGCAAACCGCTCACACTAGGACGCTAACGCCGCAGGAAGCAGCCATGTCGACGAACCACCACACCTCCCGCCTTTTCGCCGTTGCCCTCATCGCCCTGTTGCTGGGTGCCGGTGGCTTCGGTTACTGGCGCTCCACCCAGGACCGCCTGCCCGAAGGCCTGAGCATGGGCAATGGGCGCCTGGAATCCACCGAAGTGCAGATCGCCGCCAAGATCCCCGGGCGCCTGGCCGAAGTGCGGGTAGACGAAGGCGACAAGGTGCTCAAGGGCCAACTGCTTGCACGCATGGACACCCGCACCCTCGAAGCCCAACGCGCCCAGGCCGAAGCCGAAGTGCTGCGCGCCAAGGAAAACTTCGCCGCCGCCGAGGCCAACGTGCAACTGCGCCAGAGCGAGCAACTGCTGGCCAACCAGGAACTCAAGCGCACCCAGGAGCTGTACAAGCGCGGCTTCGCCAGCAGCCAGCTGATTGATCAACAGCAGGCGCGACAGAACACCGGCAACGCCGCCGTGATTGCCGCGCAGGCCCAGGTCAATTCGGTAAAGGCCGCCATTGGCGCCGCCGAGGCCCAGGTCGCCCAGCTCACCAGCGAGATCGACGACAGCAGCCTGCGCGCGCCCATCGACGGCGTTATCCAGCTACGCCTGGCCGAGCCGGGTGAAGTGCTGGGCGCGGGCGGCCGTGTACTGCTGTTGATCGATCCCAATGATCAATACATGAACCTCTACCTGCCCGCTTCCGTGACCGGCCGTCTCACCGTCGGCAGCGACGCACGCATCCTGCTCGACGCCCTGCCCGACCAGCCGCTGCCGGCCAGGATCAGCTTCGTCGCCGCCAAATCCCAGTTCACCCCCAAGGAAGTGGAAACCCGCGACGAACGCCAGAAACTGGTATTTCGCGTCAAACTGCGCCTGACCCAACCCAGCGCCGTGCCCCAGGCCAAACCGGGCATGCCCGGCGCCGGCTATGTGCGCACGGCTGACATCGACTGGCCGGCCAACCTGCAATGACCGCCCTGGCGCTGCAGGCCACGGGGATCAACCACCGCTACGGCAAACAGCAGGCCCTGGTCGACATCGCCTTCAACCTGCCGGCCGGTACGCGCTGCGGGTTGATCGGGCCGGATGGCGCGGGCAAGTCGAGCCTGCTGGGTTTGATCGCCGGGGTTAAAAAGCTGCAGGACGGCCAGTTGCAGGTGCTCGGCGGCGCCATCGACGATCGCCGCCACCGCAACAGCCTGTATCCGCGCATTGCCTTTATGCCCCAGGGCCTGGGCGGCAACCTGTACCCCGAGCTGTCCATCAGCGAAAACATCCGTTTCTTTGCCACGCTGTTCGGCCTGTCCAAAGCCGATTGCGACCAGCGCATGCACAACCTGCTGCTGGCCACCGACCTCGCACGCTTCGCCGAGCGCCCGGCCGGCAAGCTCTCCGGCGGCATGAAACAGAAGCTTGGCCTGTGCTGCGCGCTGATCCACGACCCGGACCTGTTGATCCTCGACGAACCCACCACCGGCGTCGACCCACTGTCACGTCGGCGCTTCTGGGAACTGGTCGACAGCGTACGCAGCGAACGCCCGCAACTGACATTGCTGGTGGCCACGGCCTACATGGAAGAAGCCGAGCAGTTCGAACACTGCCTGATGCTCGATCGCGGCAAGCTGATCGCCGATGGCCTGAGCAGCGACTTGGCCGCCGCGACACCCAGCGGCAAATTGGACGAAGCCTTCACCCACTTCCAGGGTGACAGCGCCCACGACAACCAGCCGCTGGTGATTCCGCCGAGGGAGAGCGACAACACCGATGTCGCCATCGAGGCCCATGACCTGACCCTGCGTTTCGGCGATTTCACCGCGGTGAACAAGGTCAGCTTTGCGATTGGTCGCGGCGAGATCTTCGGCTTCCTCGGCTCCAACGGCTGCGGCAAGACCACCACCATGAAAGTCCTCACCGGGCTGATGCCGGCCACCGAGGGCAGCGCGACGCTGCTGGGCAACCCGGTGAACGCCAAGGACCTGGCCACGCGCAAGCGCGTGGGTTTCATGTCGCAAAGCTTTTCGCTGTACGGCGAACTCAGCGTGCGCCAGAACCTGGTGCTGCATGCGCAACTGTTCGACCTGCCCAAGGCCGACAGCGGACCGCGCATTGATGAGCTGATCCAGCGTTTCGACTTGGGTGACGTCGCCGAGCAACCGTCCGGCGAGCTGCCCCTCGGCCTGCGCCAGCGTTTGTCATTGGCGGTGGCGGTGCTGCATCGCCCGGAAGTGCTGATCCTCGATGAGCCCACCTCGGGCGTCGACCCAGCCGCACGGGATGACTTCTGGCGATTGCTGATCGAGCTGTCCCGCGAACAAGGTGTGACCATCTTCCTGTCCACCCACTTCATGAACGAAGCCCAGCGCTGCGACCGCATTTCCCTGATGCACGCGGGCAAGGTGCTGGCCTGCGATACGCCGGATGCGCTGCAACAGCAATTCCACGGCAATACGTTGGAAGCCGCGTTCGTCACCTGCCTGGAACAAGCCCAGGGCGAAGCCGAGCCCACCGCGCCGGCCAAGACCGTCAGCGAAACCAGCACAGCGCCAGTGAGTAAACGCGGTTTCAGCCTGGCCCGTCTGGTAGCCGTGGCCAGCCGCGAAGGCAAGGAACTGCTGCGCGACAGAGTGCGCATGGCCTTCGCCCTGCTGGGGGCGATGTTCATGATGGTGATCTTCGGCTATGGCATTTCCCTGGATGTGGAAAACCTCGCCTTCGCCGTCTACGACCAGGACCAGACGCCGCAAAGCCGCGCCTACCTGGAGGCGTTTCGCAGTTCGCGCTATTTCGCCGAGCAAGCGCCGATCCAGGACTCGACTGAACTGCACCGGCGCCTGCAACGTTCAGAAATCAAACTGGCCCTGGAGATCCCGCCTGGTTTTGGCCGCGACCTCTACGCCGGCCGCCAACCCACGGTGGCCGCGTGGCTGGACGGCGGCATGCCGTTTCGTGCGGAAACCAGCCGTAACTATGTCGAGGCCGTGCATCAGGAGAACCTGCAGCAACTGGCCGAACTGAGCAGCCTGCCGCGCAACACCCCGGCCGCCGCCAAGCTGGAAACGCGCTTTCGCTATAACCAGGACGTGGTCAGCGTAAACGCCATCGGCCCCGGCGTGATGGCGCTGATCCTGGCGTTTATCCCGGCGATGCTCACCGCGCTCGGCATCGTGCGCGAGAAGGAGCTGGGCTCGATCACCAATTTCTACGCCACGCCGCTGACCCGCCTGGAGTTTCTATTGGGCAAACAGGCACCGTACCTGGCCGTGAGCCTGGTCAACCTGACGGTCTTGGTGGCGATGAACCGCTGGCTGTTCGGCGTGCCCTTCAAGGGCAGCGCCCTCACCCTGGCGTTCGGCGGCCTGCTCTACGTGCTGGCGACCACCAGCATGGGCCTGCTGATTTCGGCCTTCACCCGTACGCAGATCGCGGCGATCCTCGGCACCATGATCATCACCAGTCTGCCGACCATCCAGTTCTCCGGGCTGATCGTGCCGCGCTCGTCCCTGGAAGGCGCGGCGGCCTTGATGGGCATGCTGTTTCCGGCCGGGCACTTCCTGGACATTGCCGTGGGCACCTTCACCAAGGCCCTGGACCTGCGCCAGTTGTGGCCGCAGTGCCTGGCGCTGTTCGGGTTCTTCGTCGGGTTTACCGGGCTGAGCCTGGTCATGCTCAAGAAGCAGGAGGCCTGATGCATAAGTTCGCGCACATTCTGCGGCTGGGGATCAAGGAACTGACCAGCCTGCGCCATGACAGCGTGTTGCTGCTGTTTCTGTTCTACGCCTTCACCGTCGCCATCTATATGCCCGCCGCCGGTTCGGTGATCGGTGTACACAACGCCAGCGTGGCATTTGTCGATGAAGACCACAGCGCTCTCTCGCGGCAGATGGCCGAAGCGCTGCAACCGCCCGAATTCCAGGCGCCTGCACCGTTGGCCTATGACCAATTGGACAGAGTCATGGACAGCGGCAAGTACACTTTCGTAATCAATGTGCCGGCGAATTTCCAGGCCGACCTGTTGGCGGGGCGCCAGCCGGGGGTGCAGGTGAATGTGGATGCCACGGCAATGAGCCAGGCGTTCATGGGGGCGGGCTACATCGGGCGGATTTTCCAGCGCGAACTGCTGACCTACAGCGGACAAGCCGATGCCGCCAGCCGGGCACCCGCGCAGCTCACTACCCGGGCGCTGTTCAATACCAACCTGGAAGGCGGCTGGTTCCTGGCGGTGATCCAGATCGTCAACAACATCACCATCCTCGCCATTATCCTGACCGGTACCGCCCTGCTGCGTGAGCGTGAACACGGCACCCTCGACCACCTGCTGGTACTGCCGCTGACGGCGCTGGAAATCATGCTGGCGAAAATCTGGAGCAACATGCTGGTGGTGGTGCTGTGTACCTGGCTGTCGGTGGAACTGGTGGTCAAGGGCCTGCTTGGGGTGCCGCTGGCCGGCTCGCTGGGGTTGTTTCTGTTCGTGACCGCGCTGTACCTGTTTGCCAGTACGGCGCTGGGGATTTTCCTGGCGACGCTTGCCCGTTCCACACCGCAATTCGGCCTGCTGGCAATTCCAGTGATTATCCCGATGCTGTTGCTCTCAGGCGGCAGTACGCCGCTGGACAGCATGCCCGAGTGGTTGCAGTGGGTGATGCAGGGGTCGCCGTCGACGCATTTTGTGAGTTTGAGTGCGGCGATTCTGTTTCGTGATGCGGGGGTGAGCGTGGTGTGGCCGGATTTGCTGGCACTGGCGGGGATTGGGTTGGTGTTTTTTGCGGTGGCGTTGGCGCGGTTCCGCAAAAGCCTCGCCTCATAAGCCTGGATCCGGCTTGTTGTGGTGAGCGGGCTTGCCCCGCGCTGGGCTGCGCAGCAGCCCCATCAGACTCACCACATTTCTTCAGGCACACCGAGGTGTATGGTTTTGGGGCGGCTTCGCCGCCCAGCGCGGGGCAAGCCCGCTCACCACAGAAGCCAGGCCCATAACACTTAGGAGACTTACTGGATGATCAGGTTGTTGAACAACAGATCTTCCACCACCGGCTTGCCCGTCTCGTCATTCATCACTTGCTGGGTCTGCTTCAGGGCTTCCTGGCGCAGTTTTTCTTTGCCCTCGACGGTGCTCATCGCCTCGTTGGTCTGCTGGGTGAACAGGGCCACCAACTGGTTACGGATCAACGCATCGTTGGCTTTGACGGCGGCGGCCGCTTCGGTGCCGGTCACGCGCAGGGCGATGTCGGCCTTGAACACCTTGAGTTTCGCCGTGCCATCCAGGCCGTAGTTGCCCACGAACGGCGGGCTCAGGCTGATATAGCTGACCTTCGGCGCCTCGCCCTCTTTGGCTTCTTCGGCCTGGGCCGCCATCGGCAAGGTCAGGGCCAGCATCAACAGGATCCACGCTTTCACAGTTCATTCCTCACATTCGGTTGCCGGGTAGCATAACGCTAGCAAGGCAGAGCACAAGCTTATGGCGGCTTATCAGGCCTGGGCATGCTCGTTGACCCACGGGCGTACCCTCCTACACTTATCGGCCACGACGCCAAAAGGAATAGTCCGATGAAAGCTGTGCTGTGCAAAGCCTTCGGCCCTGCCGAAACCCTGGTGCTGGAAGATGTCGCAAGCCCTGCGATCAAGAAGAACGAAATCCTGCTGGACGTGCACGCGGCCGGGGTCAACTTTCCGGATACGCTGATCATTGAGGGCAAGTACCAGTTCAAGCCGCCCTTTCCGTTCTCGCCGGGTGGCGAAGCGGCTGGCGTGGTCAGTGAAGTGGGCGAAAAAGTCGGCCACCTGAAAGTCGGTGACCGAGTCATGGCGCTGACCGGCTGGGGCAGCTTTGCCGAACAGGTCGCGGTGCCGGGCTATAACGTACTGCCGATCCCGCCGAGCATGGATTTCAACACCGCCGCCGCGTTCAGCATGACTTACGGCACGTCGATGCACGCGCTCAAGCAACGGGCCAACCTGCAAGCCGGCGAAACCCTGCTGGTGCTCGGCGCTTCCGGTGGCGTGGGCCTGGCTGCCGTGGAAATCGGCAAGGCCATGGGCGCGCGTGTGATCGCCGCCGCCAGCAGCGCCGACAAACTCGCGGTGGCCAAGGCCGCCGGCGCCGATGAGTTGATCAACTACAGCGAAACCAGCCTGAAAGACGAGATCAAGCGCCTCACGGACGGCAATGGTGCCGATGTGATCTACGACCCGGTGGGCGGCGACCTGTTTGACCAGGCCATCCGCGCCATCGCCTGGAACGGCCGCTTGTTGGTGGTGGGGTTTGCCAGCGGGCGCATACCGGAGTTGCCGGTGAACCTGGCGCTGCTCAAGGGCGCGGCGGTGGTCGGGGTGTTCTGGGGTTCTTTCGCCCAGCGCCAGCCGCAGGATAATGCGGCGAACTTCCAGCAGTTGTTCACTTGGTACGGTGAAGGCAAGCTCAAGCCGCTGGTGTCGCAGGTGTATCCGTTGGAACAGGCCGCCCAGGCGATCAATGACCTTGGCCAGCGCAAGGCGGTTGGAAAGGTCGTCGTCCAAACCCGCTAAAAATTTGAAATACCGTCAATGTGGGAGGGGGCTTGCCCCCGATAGCGGTGTGTCAGTCACAGCTATACAGACTGATAAACAGCTATCGGGGGCAAGCCCCCTCCCACTTTTCGATCTCCGGTGTTCGTAAGGGAACATTCATTAGCGTTCATTTCTGGTTGTTTATAGATAAGAGGCGATGCTATTTTCGGTAACGAAACTGTAACATTCGCATCCGCAGTCAAAACAAGAAATCTGGAGCTCTTGAATGTTTGCTTTCTTTCGTCCTGCCGCACATCAGGCGCCCCTGCCTGAAGAAAAAATAGACAGCACTTACCGACGCCTGCGCTGGCAGATCTTCGCCGGTATTTTCTTCGGTTACGCCGGCTACTACCTGCTGCGCAAAAACTTCTCCCTGGCCATGCCCTACTTGATCGACGAGGGTTACACCCGCGGCGAACTGGGCCTGGCGATGTCGGCCATCGCGATTGCCTACGGCCTGTCCAAGTTCCTCATGGGCCTGGTGTCCGACCGCTCCAACCCGCGCTACTTCCTGCCCTTCGGCCTGCTGGTTTCCGCCGGGGTGATGTTCATTTTCGGTTTCGCACCCTGGGCGACGTCCAGCGTGACCATGATGTTCATTTTGCTGTTCATCAACGGCTGGGCCCAAGGCATGGGCTGGCCGCCGAGTGGGCGGACCATGGTGCACTGGTGGTCGCAGAAGGAACGCGGCGGCGTGGTGTCGGTGTGGAACGTGGCGCACAACGTCGGCGGCGGCCTGATCGGCCCGCTGTTCCTGCTGGGCATGGCCTGGTTCAACGACTGGCATGCGGCGTTCTACGTACCGGCTACCGTGGCGTTGCTGGTGGCGGCGTTTGCCTTCATCACCATGCGCGACACCCCGCAATCGGTCGGCCTGCCACCAATTGAGCAGTACAAGAACGACTACCCGGAAGGCTACGACGCCAGCCACGAAGATGAATTCAGCGCCAAGGAAATCTTCGTCAAGTACGTGCTGCGCAACAAAATGCTGTGGTACATCGCCTTCGCCAACGTGTTTGTCTACCTGCTGCGTTACGGCGTACTGGACTGGGCACCGACCTACCTGAAAGAAGCCAAGCACTTCACGGTGGATAAATCGTCGTGGGCGTACTTCTTCTATGAGTGGGCGGGTATCCCGGGCACGCTGCTGTGCGGCTGGATGTCGGACAAGATCTTCCGTGGCAACCGTGGCCTGACCGGCATCGTGTTCATGGCGCTGGTGACCGTGGCGACCCTGGTGTACTGGCTCAATCCGCCGGGCAACCCGATGATCGACATGATTGCGCTGTTCTCCATCGGCTTCCTGATCTACGGCCCGGTGATGCTGATCGGCCTGCAGGCGCTGGAACTGGCACCGAAGAAAGCCGCCGGCACCGCTGCTGGCTTCACCGGCCTGTTCGGTTACCTGGGCGGCTCGGTGGCGGCCAGTGCGGCCATGGGCTACACCGTCGACCATTTCGGCTGGGACGGCGGTTTCGTGCTGCTGATCGGCGCATGCCTGCTGGCAATCGCCTTCCTGATCCCGACGCTGTGGCACACCAACAGCGTCAGTTCGGCGCGCTAAGCACCTGAGCAACCCTTTGCACAACGCTTGAGCCGCGCCTCCAGGTTCTTATCTGGCATGGCGTGGCTGCGCAGGGCGTTGACGGTCTGCTCGACATAATCGCGAGTGGTGCCGTAACGCCCGCAAGCACTTTGCAGCACATGGTTCAGTACGATATCGGGCAAGTTACCGGCGTAGCTGGGCAAGTGCCGCTCCAACACAAACCCCAGCGCCTGTACGGTACTGCCATCTTCCAGACGGCAGCTGAGCCAGTGTGGCCGGTAGGACGGGTAAGGCATCTCGCGCTGCCACAGGGCGTACAGCGAGGCTTCCAGCTGATCTTCCGGCAAACGGTAGGCAAACCCGCTGCAGGAGCCCCCACGATCCAGGCCAAAGACCAGCCCCGGCAGCTCCGGCGTACCCCGATGCTCATGGGACCACAGGTACAGGCCCCGGTGATAACCGTGGACCCGTGCCCGCACCCGCTCGGTCGAGGAGCATTCAGGGCGCCAGATCAGCGAACCATAAGCGAATAACCAGACCGGCCCACCCTTATGCCGCGCCATGGTGGCCTGCATCGAGCTCATCAACTGTTCGTGAGTGAGTTGCGGCCCAAGATCGAGCCGCGGAGGGTAAGCCAATTGCAAAAGATCGGATTCAATAACGGTCATGGCAAATCGCTTAGGTCTCCTGTGCTTTACCAGTTGTAGGCAACTTTACCGTAATAGAACGCACCGCTGTAACCGTACGGCGAAAAAGTGCTATAGGCCAAATTGCCACCGCTGCTGGCGAAGGCATTGACCTTCTCAGGGTATTTATCGGTAACGTTGTCGCCACCCAGGGTGAAGGTCCAGTTCTTCAACTTATAGTCCGCCGACAAATCCAGCACCCAGGCCGCCTTGAAGGTCTGGTCGTTGACCTTGTCTGCCTGGTAGCTGGTGAATTCACCATAGCGCACCAGGTTGCTGTGCAGCGCCCAATTGCCGAATGTGAAGTCGTTACCCAGGCTCAGTTTGTGCTCAGGCGTGGTGTCGCCCAGCAAGCCGCTCTTTTCGCGACGGTCCACCCGCACCAGGTTGGCACCCAGGCTATCGAGGATGGCCGGGTTGGGCTTCACGTCCGTCACCCGGGTATGGTTGTAGTTGTAGCCCACGGTGCTGTTCCAGCGGATGCCGTTATCGAATTGATAGCGATAGTTGGCCACCAGGTCGACGCCGTCGGTGCTGGTGTCGGTGGCATTGGTGAAGTAGCGGGCGGTGGTGTAGTTGATATTGCCGACACCGTTGGCGCGCAGATAGGCCTGGGTGGCCGGGTCCAGATTGAGGTTGGACGACAGGCTGATACGGTCGCGGATATCGATGCGGTACACGTCCACGGTTACTGTCAGGTCGTCGGCAGGCTCCAGCACCAGGCCAAGGCTATAGTTGCGCGACTTCTCGGCCTTGAGGTCTTCCGCGCCCAGCAGGCGGGCCACCTGGCTCGATGCCGGGAAAGTGCCGGCCTCGCGGATGTCGCTGCCGATCAACTGCGACGAGGTAAACGCAAAGTTCTGCTGCGCCAGGGACGGTGCGCGGAAACCGTTGGAGATACTGCCGCGCAAGGCCACCTGCGGGGTGAAGTCGTAACGGGCCGACAGCGAACCGCTGACATTGGAGCCAAAGTCACTGTAATCCTCATGCCGCACGGCGGCCGATGCGCTGAGTTTTTCGGTGAAGTTGGTTTCCAGGTCCAGGTACTGGGCCCAGTTGTGGCGCGAACTGCTGCCGGCGTCGGCATCACGGAAGCCGCCGAGGCCCGAGCTGCCGGTCTGGTAGTAGGACGCCGGTTCACCCGCTTCAATCTCATACCCCTGGCGCAGGTATTCACCGCCAAAGGCCACGGAGACCGGGTATGGCAGGAAGCCCACGTCGAACTCACGGGACAGGTCGAGGCTGACTTGCTTCTGGTCGTTGCTCAGGGTGCCGTTGTCGAACTTGCGCGGCGTGGCCAG
The DNA here is from genome assembly GCF_059133265.1 of Pseudomonas sp. FBCC-B1565. Lineage (NCBI taxonomy): Bacteria > Pseudomonadati > Pseudomonadota > Gammaproteobacteria > Pseudomonadales > Pseudomonadaceae > Pseudomonas > Pseudomonas sp. FBCC-B1565. The sequence continues at coordinate 299,228 of NZ_CP101438.1, read as the reverse complement.
GCCCAGGGAGGTGTTGATGGTTTCGGTGCTCAACTCGTACTGGTTCTTGCCGTAGTTGGCCGAGAGGTCGTAGTGCCAGTCGTAGGCCAACAGCCCGCGCAGGCCCACCACCAGCGAGGTGTCCTCCAGGTTGCCCTTGATCAACGGCAGGTAGCCGTTGGGGTTGAGCGCCGCAATGTTGTTGGAGGCGTTGCTCGCCCGATAGAACGCCGCCGTCTCGCCGCGCCGCTTGCTGTAGCCGCCGAAGGTGTAGAACTCGGCGGCATCGTTGAACGAATATTCCGAGTTGAACTGCAACTTGCCTTCATTGGTGGCCGGTTCGCCCTGGCGGAACACGCGCTGGCCGTAGGTGGTGGAGCCGACACTGGCTGGGCGGTAATCATTGCCGGCACGGTTGGTGTAATCGTTATCGGCACCTTCTGCCGAGAGGTTGATGAAGCCGTTATCGCCCAATGCCAGGCCGGTATTGCCGCTGACGTTACGCTGGATACCATCGCCCTTCTTGTATTCGCCGAACTTGGTGGAGATTGAGCCGCCATGGTCGGCGTGCTTGAGGATCACGTTGATCACCCCAGCAATGGCGTCCGAGCCGTAGCGCGCGGAAGCGCCATCGCGCAGCACCTCGATATGGTCTACCGCCGACAGCGGGATCGCGTTCAGGTCCGCCGGCGCCGAGCCGCGCCCCACCGCACCGCCCAGGTTGACGAACGCGCTGGTATGGCGACGCTTACCGTTGACCAGCACCAGCACCTGATCCGGCGACAGGCCGCGCAACTGCGCAGGACGCACCAGCTCAGCACCGTCCACCAGGCTCGGGCGCGGGAAGTTGATCGATGGAATCAGCCGCGCCAGCACTGCGCCCAGCTCATCGGAGCCGGTGCTGCGCAGGGTATCGCCGGAAATCACATCGATGGGTGACAGCGAAGCACTGGCCGTACGCTCCTGGGCGCGGGTGCCGGTGACGATCACGGTGTCGAGCTTGGGTGTATCGGTGGCCGACGTTTCGGCCGCGAAGACAGGATTGAAACCCACGGCGGCCAGCAAATTGGCTGACAAAATCGCCGTGTACAGCGCGTGTTGCTTGTAGCTCCCCATACCGCTCCCCTTTGAATCAAAAACCAGAACGTCGTGCTCTGAGTTCTTACGATCGATCCGGCTGGCGGGCGGTGGCGGTCAGTGATTAGTGGTTGTGAAAGAGTCGGTAGTCCGTTGCGATATAGCTTAAGGATATTTATGTAACAAATTAAATACCTTTAAAGCATAAGTGATTGCATAAGCAAACTCGCCCATTCATCAGGATTGCGCGGGCCAATCCCGGTAGTTTCAGCCCCGGTTCAGCCTGGGAACGTGCCAAACCGTCAAAATGGCGCCCACCTTATGACCCACCTAGCCGAGCATCAAACCGACTATCGAGGTCGCACCCATGAAAAAATTCCGACTGCCTGGCCTGCTGTTCCTGGCCCAGGCCACCACCGCCCTGGCGGGCGAAACACCGGCCACAGAGGACGACAAAGGTTTCTGGTATGCGCAGACCAGCGTCTACACCCGGCACTTTGCGCCGGACCCGGACCACAACAACAACCAGGACCTGATCGGCCTGGAGCGCAATGAAGCCTCAGGCTTTGTGTATGGCGGGGCGACGTTTCGCAACTCGTTCAGCCAGCGCTCGTACTACGCGTACGCGGGTAAACGCTACGACATGGCCGACTATCCGGTGTATTTGAAACTGACGGGCGGGGCGATCCAGGGCTATCGCGGCAAGTACCGCGACAAGATCCCGTTGAACCGTTTCGGTGTGGCGCCGGTGATCATTCCGTCGGTGGGCACGCATTACGGGCCAGTGGCGGCGGAATTGGTGTTGCTGGGGTTCAACGCAGCGATGGTGACGACCGGCGTACGATTTTAAGCACGCGGCGCATAGGCAAACACGTCGGCGCGCATCTGGTGCGCATCCATGCCGGCTTCGACCAGCGCATCCAGGGTGCCATAGATCATTGCCGGCGAGCCGCTGGCGTAGACGTGCACCGACTTGAGGTCGGCAATGTCTTCGCACACCGCTTCATGCAACAACCCGCAGCGCCCTTCCCAACCGCACAGGTCGCTGACGACTTTGTGCAAAAACAGGTTGGGCAGTTGCAACCATTGGTCCCAGTGTTCGATCTCGTAGAAATCTTCCGGGCGGCGCACGCCCCAGTACAGGTGCACCGGGTGCTTGAAGCCGGAGGCGCGGCAATGTTCGATCAGGCTGTGCATCTGCGCCATGCCGGTGCCAGCGGCAATCAACACCAGCGGACCATCGGGCAGCTCGGCCAGGTGGGTGTCGCCAAACGGCAGCTCGACGCGAGCCATCTGGTTGCGTTGCAGTTGCGCAAGCAAAGTGCGGGCACTGTCCTCGCGAGCCAGTACATGCAACTCCAGCTCACGTCCGGCATGAGGCGCAGAAGCCAGGGAGAATGCGGATTTCTCGCCGTTCTCCCGCTCGATCATCAGGTACTGGCCGGCGTGGTAACGCACCGCCTTGCCGGCCGGTGCACGCAGGCGCACCCGCCACACGTCGCCACCGACCTCTACGCATTCACTCAATTGGCACGACAGTTTGCGCAACGGCAACTCTCCCGGCGCCAGCACGCCATCCCACAACACAACGCAATCTTCCAGCGGCTCGGCAATGCAGGTGTAGAACTCACCGTGATCACGCACTTCACCGGCCTGCTGTACGCGGCCTTCCACCAACAGCGCGGCGCACACATGGCACACGCCGTTGCGGCAGGCCTGTGGGCACTCGTAGCCCAGGCGACGCGCGCCTTCGAGGATTCGCTCGCCAGGGACCAGTTCCAGCACGGCGCCGGAAGGTTGCAGGGTTACACGCATCAATCTATTCCCAATTCTTTCCAGATCGCATCGACACGGGCGGTGACGGCTTCATCCTTGACGATCACCCGGCCCCACTCGCGGGTGGTTTCGCCCGGCCATTTGTGGGTGGCATCCAGGCCCATCTTCGAACCCAGGCCCGACACCGGCGAAGCGAAGTCGAGGTAGTCGATCGGCGTGTTGTCGATCATCACCGTGTCGCGCTTGGGGTCCATGCGCGTGGTGATGGCCCAGATCACGTCGTTCCAGTCGCGGGCGTTGATGTCGTCGTCGGTGACAATAACGAACTTGGTGTACATGAACTGTCGCAAAAACGACCACACACCGAGCATTACCCGCTTGGCATGGCCCGGGTACGACTTCTTCATGGTCACGATGGCCATGCGGTACGAGCAGCCTTCCGGCGGCAGGTAGAAGTCGGTGATCTCCGGGAATTGCTTCTGCAGGATCGGCACGAACACTTCGTTGAGCGCCACGCCGAGAATCGCCGGCTCATCGGGCGGCCGGCCGGTGTAGGTGCTGTGGTAGATCGGCTTGATCCGATGGGTGATGCGCTCCACGGTGAAGACCGGGAAGCTGTCGACTTCGTTGTAGTAGCCGGTGTGGTCGCCGTAAGGGCCTTCATCGGCCATTTCGCCCGGATGAATCACGCCTTCAAGGATGATTTCGGCGGTGGCCGGCACTTGCAGGTCGTTGCCACGGCATTTCACCAGCTCAGTGCGGTTACCGCGCAGCAGACCGGCGAAGGCGTATTCGGACAGGCTGTCGGGCACTGGGGTCACGGCACCGAGGATGGTGGCGGGGTCGGCGCCCAGGGCCACGGAGACCGGGAACGGTTTGCCGGGGTGCTTTTCGCACCACTCACGGAAGTCCAGCGCGCCGCCACGGTGGCTCAGCCAACGCATGATGACCTTGTTGCGGCCGATCACTTGCTGGCGATAGATACCGAGGTTCTGGCGGTCCTTGTTCGGGCCTTTGGTGACGGTCAGGCCCCAGGTGATCAGCGGGCCCACGTCCCCGGGCCAGCAGGTCTGCACCGGCAGCATGGCGAGATCGACGTCATCGCCTTCGATGACCACTTCCTGGCACACCGCGTCCTTGACCACTTTGGGTGCCATGGCAATGATCTTGCGGAAGATCGGCAGCTTCGACCAGGCATCCTTCAGCCCCTTGGGCGGCTCAGGCTCCTTGAGGAAGGCCAGCAGCTTGCCGATCTCGCGCAATTCGCTGACCGACTCGGCACCCATGCCAAAGGCCACGCGTTCGGGCGTTCCGAACAGGTTGCCGAGCACCGGGATATCGAAGCCGGTCGGGTTCTCGAACAGCAGCGCCGGGCCCTTGTTGCGCAGGGTACGATCGCAAATCTCAGTCATTTCCAGCACCGGGGAAATCGGCATCTGGATACGTTTCAACTCTCCGCGCTGCTCAAGTTGCTGCACGAAATCCCGAAGATCCTTGAATTTCATTAACCATGCCACCCGTAAAATAGGCGTACATCCTACCTGCTCCAGGGTGCGTTTGCCTGCCAGCAGCGCTTAAAAAACGGGCACAAAAAAATGGCGCCCCTGGGGGCGCCATTCTTCAGGACCTGAAACGTCGTATTACTTACGCTTCATCGACAGGAAGAACTCGTCGTTGGTCTTGGTGGTTTTCAGCTTGTCGACCAGGAACTCGATGGCGGCTACTTCGTCCATCGGGTGCAGCAGCTTGCGCAGGATCCACATGCGCTGCAGCTCGTCGTCAGCGGTCAGCAACTCTTCGCGGCGGGTGCCGGAACGGTTGATGTTGATCGCCGGGAACACGCGTTTTTCCGCGATGCGACGGTCCAGGGGCAGTTCCATGTTGCCGGTACCCTTGAACTCTTCGTAGATCACTTCATCCATCTTCGAACCGGTTTCAACCAGTGCGGTGGCGATAATGGTCAGCGAGCCGCCTTCTTCGATGTTGCGCGCGGCGCCGAAGAAACGTTTCGGTTTCTCCAGGGCGTGGGCATCGACACCACCGGTCAATACCTTGCCGGAGCTCGGGATCACGGTGTTGTAGGCACGGGCCAGACGGGTGATGGAGTCGAGCAGGATCACCACGTCCTTCTTGTGTTCGACCAGGCGCTTGGCCTTCTCGATCACCATTTCGGCAACCTGCACGTGGCGGGTTGGCGGCTCATCGAACGTCGAGGCAACCACTTCGCCGCGCACGGTGCGCTGCATTTCGGTTACTTCTTCCGGACGTTCATCGATCAGCAGCACGATCAGGTGAACTTCAGGATTGTTACGCGCGATGTTCGCTGCAATGTTCTGCAGCATGATGGTCTTGCCGGCTTTCGGCGGCGCGACGATCAGGCCACGCTGGCCTTTGCCGATCGGGGCGCACAGGTCGATCACACGACCGGTCAAGTCTTCTGTGGAACCGTTACCGGCTTCCATCTTCATGCGCACGGTCGGGAACAGCGGGGTCAGGTTCTCGAAGAGAATCTTGTTTTTCGCGTTCTCGGGACGGTCGAAGTTGATCGTGTCGACCTTGAGCAGGGCGAAATAACGCTCGCCTTCCTTCGGTGGGCGGATCTTGCCAACGATGGTGTCACCGGTGCGCAAGTTGAAGCGACGGATCTGGCTCGGCGAGACGTAGATATCGTCTGGGCCGGCGAGATAGGACGCGTCAGCAGAGCGGAGGAAGCCGAAGCCGTCCTGGAGAATCTCCAGCACGCCATCACCGGAGATTTCCTCGCCGCTTTTCGCGTGCTTCTTGAGCAGGGAGAAAATCACGTCCTGCTTGCGCGAACGGGCCATATTTTCTATGCCCATTTCTTCGGCCAATTGGAGCAGGTCGGTAATCGGCTTTTGCTTGAGTTCAGTCAGATTCATATAGGAATGACGTAATCATTTATGGAGGGGGGAAATTAAGCTTTTGGCTTAATGAGGCCGCGCCGCAGAGAAGGCGACAGGATCGCGTACTAATCGAAAAGGAATGCGTCGGCGACGGCTTGCAGGGGGCAGTGGAGAAACCAGTGCGGGGCCGAATGTACCACCTGAGTTTCGGAGCGTCTAGCCCTGTTTCACGAAAAAGCCCCGCTATTTGCGGGGCTTTTTTGACGACGCTTAGATGTTCGCGTCGAGGAAAGCTTGCAGCTGAGACTTCGACAGCGCGCCTACTTTGGTCGCTTCGACGTTGCCGTTCTTGAACAGCATCAGGGTCGGGATACCACGCACGCCATGCTTGGCAGGGGTTTCCTGGTTATCGTCGATGTTCAACTTGGCAATGGTCAGCTTGCCTTCGTAGGTAGTCGCAATGTCGTCCAGGACTGGAGCGATCATTTTGCAAGGGCCGCACCATTCAGCCCAGTAGTCAACCAGCACCGGGCCTTGAGCCTTGAGTACTTCGGCCTCAAAGGTCGCGTCGGTGACGTGCTTGATAAGATCGTTGCTCATGGATGTCTCCGGATTGTAAGCAAAAAAAACGTGGCCCATCATAGCTGCCCTTCCCCCGTTCAGGAAGCCGCCTCTGATTGAGTCTTCCTATGATGGCCCATGAGTTTGGGTATCGCCCAACTCAGGGCGTGACGGGGGTCACGAAGGCAATACCGGTGCGCAACGCCGCATTGCGCACGTGTTCCTGCATGGTTTTCTGCGCCGCCGCGCTGGCGCGTCGGGCCAGGGCGCGCACTATCCGGCGGTGCTCCTGCCAGGTTTCCATGGCCCGTTCCGGTCGGATGAACGGTAGCTTCTGGCTCTCCAGAAAAACCTCGGCACTCGCGCTCAGGATGCTCACCATCGCCTGGTTGCCACTGGCGAGCAGGATGCGCTGGTGAAATTCGAAGTCGAGCCGGGCGGCGGCTTCGAAGTCGCCGGCCTTGAGGACCTTGCGCATGGCCTCGACATTGTCTTCCAGGCTGTCCAACTCATCGATGGTCAGCGTCACCGCCGCCAGCCCCGCCGCAAAACCTTCCAGGGCATAGCGCAACTGGAAGATATCCAGTGGCGTGGCCTGCGCAGCGAAGGGCCAGGCAAACCCCGGCGCCTCCTCGGCGGTCTGCACGAACACGCCCTTGCCCGGCTGCACACTGACCACACCCAACGCGCTGAGGGATGACAACGCCTCGCGCAACGACGCCCGGCTCACCCCCAACTGCACCGCCAGATCCCGTTGCGACGGCAACGCATCGCCCGGTCCGAAGCCTTGCTCCTTGATCAGTTTGCGAATGGCCTGCAGGGCCGCTTCCGGTACGGCTTGGGCGATGGAATTCATAAAAAACTCAAGGTTCCAGTCAACTGAGTGGCTAGTTGTAAAGCTATTCGTGGCGGGCGGCAAGCCACGCCCCAAAGGGGCTCGCGAGGTTTTGCCGACGCTCGAAAACAGTGCGCAAAGCCCCTGCACTGTTCAGACCAGTCCGACCACCAAAACTCAATAAATACTGGCCCTGCAGACGATTCAGAAGGTGATGGCATGCGCTGTGCACTGGGCAAATCCAGAAAATCCCTTCGCCCTTCTCGGAGAGTTGCCATGACCAAGCGCTACAGCGCCCTGCTTACTGCCCTGTTTGCCAGCCTGATGCTGAGCCAGGCACCCGCCCAGGCCAATGGTCTGGACGACATCGTCGCCCGTGGCACCCTCAAGGTCGCCGTACCCCAGGACTTCCCGCCCTTCGGCTCGGTCGGCCCCGACATGAAGCCACGCGGCCTGGACATCGACACCGCCAAGCTGCTGGCCGACCAGCTCAAGGTCAAGCTGGAACTGACCCCGGTCAACAGCACCAACCGTATCCCGTTCCTCACCACCGGCAAAGTCGACCTGGTGATCTCCAGCCTGGGCAAGAACCCTGAGCGGGAAAAGGTCATCGACTTCTCCAAGGCCTACGCACCGTTCTACCTGGCCGTGTTCGGCCCGCCTGACGCCGCCATCAGCAGCACCGACGACCTCAAGGGCAAAACCATCAGCGTGACCCGTGGCGCCATCGAAGATATCGAACTGACCGCCGTCGCCCCCAAGGAAGCCACGATCAAGCGCTTCGAAGACAACAACTCGACCATCGCCGCCTACCTGGCCGGCCAGGTCGACCTGATTGCCAGCGGCAACGTGGTAATGGTGGCGATCAGCGAACGCAACCCCAAACGCGTACCCGCGCTGAAGGTGAAGCTCAAGGACTCGCCGGTGTACGTAGGCGTGAACAAGAACGAGCCGGCCCTGCTGGAGAAGGTCAACCAGATCCTGGTCGCGGCCAAGGCCGATGGCAGCCTGGAAAAGAACGCTATGCAATGGCTGAAAGAGCCACTGCCCGCCGATCTCTGAAAGCGGAGCTGACCCATGGCGTATCAATTTGACTTTGTGCCGGTGCTGGCCAACACCGACCTGCTGCTGCGCGGCGCGCTGTTCACCCTCGAGCTCACGGCCATCGGCGCCATCCTCGGCGTGGCCCTGGGCACCGTCGGCGCTGTGGTACGGGCGTGGAAGATCCAGCCGTTCGCCTGGTTCTTCGGCGTTTATGTCGAGTTGATCCGCAACACGCCGTTCCTGGTGCAGTTGTTCTTCATCTTCTTCGGCCTGCCGTCCCTGGGGCTGAAGATCACCGAGTGGCAAGCCGCCGTGCTGGCGATGGTGATCAACCTGGGCGCGTACTCCACGGAAATCATCCGCGCCGGTATCCAGGCCATTCCGCGCGGGCAACTGGAAGCCGCTGCCGCGCTGGCGATGACGCGCTTCGAAGCCTTCCGCCACGTGGTACTGCTGCCGGCGCTGGGCAAGGTGTGGCCGGCCCTGAGCAGCCAGATCATCATCGTGATGCTCGGCTCGGCGGTGTGCTCGCAGATCGCGACTGAGGAGCTGAGCTTTGCCGCCAACTTTATCCAGTCGCGCAACTTCCGTGCGTTCGAAACCTATGCCCTGACCACCCTGGTGTACCTGTGCATGGCGCTGATGATTCGCCAGTTGCTCAACTGGATCGGCCGCCGCTTCGTAATGAGGAACAGTCGATGAGTGATTTCTCGTTCTGGGACATCGTGCGCAACCTGGCCACCGGCCTGCAATGGACGTTGCTGCTGTCACTGGTGGCGTTTGTCGGCGGCGGCGTGATCGGCTTGCTGGTGATGACGATGCGCATCAGCCGCAACGCCTTCCCGCGCAATGTCGCACGCACCTATATTGAGCTGTTCCAGGGCACGCCGCTGTTGATGCAGCTGTTCCTGGTGTTCTTCGGCATTGCCCTGCTCGGTGTGGATATCTCGCCCTGGCTGGCGGCGGCGATTGCCCTGACCCTGTTTACCAGCGCCTACCTCGCCGAAATCTGGCGCGGCTGTGTCGACTCCATCGCCCACGGGCAATGGGAAGCGTCGGCCAGCCTGGCACTCAACCCGCTGGAGCAACTGCGCTACGTGATCCTGCCCCAGGCACTGCGCATTGCGGTGGCACCGACGGTGGGCTTCTCGGTGCAGGTGGTCAAAGGCACCGCCGTGACCTCGATCATCGGCTTCACCGAACTGACCAAGACCGGCGGCATGCTCGCCAACGCCACGTTCGAACCCTTCATGGTCTACGGCCTGGTGGCCCTTGGTTACTTCTTGCTCTGCTACCCCCTGTCCCTCAGTGCCCGCTACCTGGAAAGGAGACTGCATGCCTCTGCTTAGAATTTCCGCCCTGCATAAGTATTACGGCGATCACCATGTGCTCAAGGGCATCGACCTGACCGTGGATGAAGGCCAGGTGGTGGCGATCATCGGCCGCAGCGGCTCGGGCAAATCCACGTTGCTGCGCACGCTCAACGGCCTGGAATCCATCAACGACGGCGTGATCGAGGTCGATGGCGAATACCTCGACGCCGCCCGTGCGGACCTGCGCAGCCTGCGGCAGAAAGTCGGCATGGTGTTCCAGCAGTTCAACCTGTTCCCGCACCTGACGGTCGGCGAGAACGTCATGCTCGCGCCACAAGTGGTGCAGAAAGTACCCAAGGCCAAGGCAGCCCAACTGGCCAAACAGATGCTGGAACGCGTCGGGCTTGGCGAGAAGTTCGACGCCTTCCCCGATCGCCTGTCCGGCGGGCAACAACAGCGTGTGGCGATTGCCCGCGCCCTGGCAATGTCGCCCAAGGTGCTGCTGTGTGATGAAATCACTTCAGCGCTGGACCCGGAACTGGTCAATGAAGTGCTCAGCGTGGTGCGCCAATTGGCCAAGGACGGCATGACCCTGATCATGGTGACTCACGAGATGCGCTTCGCCCGGGAAGTCGGCGACAAGCTGGTGTTCATGCACCAGGGCAAGGTGCATGAAGTGGGCGACCCGAAGGTGCTGTTCGCCAACCCGCAAACCGCCGAGCTGGCCAACTTCATCGGTTCTACGGAACAGCCGAACTGACCAGCTCGAATTGACCACGCCCCTCCAGCAGCATCTCCCGACGTACTGAGAGGGCATCGGCCGGCAATTGAACCGCTATCTCCACCAGGGCCGTCAGCCGACGGCCCGTCACCGGCGCATCGCCTGCTGTCGCATACAACGCCCGCCCCGGTAACAGCTGCCCACCAGAGGCTTCATCGGGCTGCCACGACACCGGCCTGCCGTCGACCTGAGCCTGCCTCAGGTTCAAGGTGAAACGCCCTTGCCGCCCGAATTGAAAGCCTTGTGCATCGGCGGCGACACCGCTGAAACGCAGCGCCATTGCCGCAGGATCCGCGCAAAGCACGCTCAGGTGCAGCGTACGCGGCGTGTCGAGCGTCATTGTCGCCCTGCCGGAGGACGCTTGCGAAGGGCGAATCACCCCGTAGTCGACCCGGTGCTCGCTCAAGGTCATCCGGCAGTTTTCAGCCTGCGCCTGGCTCGCCACAAGGGCCACCCACAACAGCCACAGACTTCGGCGTTTAGCGAGCATGGCAGACCACCGGCGCGGTTTCATAGAATTGGTCATCGTCAGGCTCTTGCTCCGGATTGACTTGCAGCAGACAGGATTGCGAATTCGGTAATGAAACCTTCAAGGTTTGCAGCCCATCGATGTTGCTGAGGAAAATCATGCCCTCACCCACCACACTGGTCACAAAACTGTTGTCCTGCCCGAACACCGCCGCCCCTTGAGGCAAGGGCCGACCCTGTTCGTCCTGGGCTTCGAGCAATAGACGACGCACTTTCACCACATCAAAGTTGAGAATATTGACTGACCCACGACCGGCAGCGAGCACTTTGGTCCCGTTCTTCAAGTCGACGCGTTTGGGCAGCGACTGGGTCTGAACCTGCAGATGGTTGTTGCTGTAGGCCTGCAGGCCGGGGATCACTGCCTGACCGCTGAAATCGGTCCATACCGGCCCTTGGGGCGTCGAGACCTTGGCCGCTCCGATATCTCCCACCGACACAATGCCAAAGGTGTCCTGCACGGCATACGGCGAGAAGGTCACGCCGTGCTCATGGGCCACGATGCCGCCTTGCAGTTGGCCGGAATAGTTGGTGTTCGACGGGTCACGGCTGACGCCCAGGCTCACGCGGGTATACAGCGGCAAGACATCCACACGACCACGCACGCTTTGCTCCCGTTCTTTCACGTCCCGATCAACACCGACTTCATAGTTCACATAGTCGTTGACCCGCTCACTGAGCGCGGTACCGGCATCCAGCCGGTCACCTCGACGACTGACGTAAGTGCTCATGCGCCGATCATTGCCGAGGGGCATCGTGACCTGCAGCCTGACAGACGTCCCCTCGTCCAGCCGCTCGTCGCGGCGGCCACCTCGAATTGGGTCCGGGCGCCGAGGGGCGGTCGCACCGACCTGAGCGTCGGCGATGAGTGCGACACCCACGCCATTGAAGGTGTCGTTCCATGAGGCAAAGAGGTGATCGTTGGATTGCCCGTCAAACTGCGAGTTACGGGTGAAACCGAGGGAGAAACCACCCAGGGACGGCGCCGCCCAGCTCAAACCTGCCGTGTACTGGCGTTTGAAACGCGCATCGAGGTTATACCCCCGCGACGCCTGACCGGCGTCCAGTACCTCCCGGTAGCCGCGGCTCTGCGTCGAGGCGCTCAGGTTGATATCAAGGTTGGCGAATAATGGAGTCCCCAAAGACAGCGTGCTCCGTGCACCGCCCACCTCATCTTGAGCATCACGGGACACGTTATGGCGCACGCCCACGGTCACCCGATGGAAAAACACACTGCTCAGGGCCCCCCCTGCCGACTGGTACTCATCGGTACCCAGCAAACCGAAACCCAGCGACGAATGCGGACTAAGCCCCCAAGTGCCGCTGCCCATGGCGACAACGGGCGACTCCCGACTTTCGGTAGACGTTTCACGCACCTTACCGAGGGAAAAGTAGTAGCCCGGCGCAACCGGAACCCCACCACGAAAGGAAGCAGCAGGCACCACGAAACTGCGCTTTGCCCCACGCACGTCGATCACGCTCACATCGAGGTCGCTGGTACTGTTCAGCAACGGTAAACCGGTCAGCCTGAACGGGCCTTCCGGCACCAGGGTGGAGTGAATCAATGCGCCCGACTGACGGACTTCGACCCGCGACTGACTTTGCGCCAGCCCTTCGACTACCACGTTGCTGTCGCCCGCGCCGGTACGCTGCTGGCCATCCGGGGAGAACTGCAAGCCGGTCAGCTGTACCCCGCCAAAGATCGGGTTGTTGCTGGAAATCTGTCCCCCCTGGAAGGTCGACTGCAACGCCGCGATATCACGCTGGGCATAGGCATTCACGTGTTCGGTGCGCGTCTTGCCATTGTCGGAAACATAAAACTGGCGACTGCGAACAATCCAGTTCCCCAGGTTGAATCCCGCCTCCGTATAGGCCGATACGAAGCGACTTGGCCCACTGCGCGAGTGGGTATCGAAACCCAATACGTCGTAGTTGAAGATGGCGGCCGCGCCACCCTCGGAAAAATTACCGCCCTCCCATTCCGGTGCTCGCAGGGACTGGGTCGGCACCACCAGGGTGACCTCATCGCTGCTGGGGCGCAGCCGCACCATGGTCGCTGGGTATTCTCCAACAAAATCATGGCATGCCTGATCGGGAGTAACGCCCTCGCTCAGAAGCCTGGACGGGGTGATCAGGCCGGCCTTTGCCAGTAACGCCGGGGTGAAGCACAACTGACCCTGGTAATCGAAACGGGCGTCAACCAATCCCAGCGGCGTGCCATTGACTCGCAGTCCGACTACATGGACACCTTCGCGAAAGCGCGCTGCGCTGCGAAAGTATTCAGACACCTGTGGATCAATCCCGAGGGAGTTCAATGCGACCAGGTCAAAGCCTTCCCCCAGCCCAACCGCTGCGCTCGTGCCTGGCAGACTCCACAGCGTCGCGAGCCCCAATAAAAACCTGGAGCGCGCCTGGGCGGAACCACTGCACGGTACCCGTTTGGCGGGGCGACCTGATTGCCGGATCTTTTTCATAGGCCCGTCAATCCGCTTCTGCCGTGACGGGCGTGCGGTAACTGTCCACCGTAAACCCATACACCGTGGCCGGGTGAATCTCCACCGCCACCACTCCCGCCACCGAGCCTGCCGACGCGAGCGTCAGCACTTCGCCCGGCAGGATGTAGGTTCGCGGCAACGTTGCTACGCTTGCCTGCGGATGCAGCTGCACTTCCATCCCCAGGCGGACGACGTAAGCGCTGTTGTTGTGGACCCTCAACTGATCCCCTTTACGTTCCCATGTCAGCAACTGCCAGGGCGCGTCATGCCTGGGTAAGCCTTTGGGGTGCAGGATCAATGGCAGGCTCTGGCGCAAGGTGATACCAATGGTCGCAGCGCCGGGCGCACGTGCCTCAGGGATACCTTCAAAGGAAACGCGTTTCAGGCGCTGGGTCTTGAGCGGCTGCTTGGCGGTACTGATGAAGCGAACAAGTTGTGTCTCGCCCGCTTCAACCCGAGTAATCGGGGGCGTCACGATCAACAAGTGTTCGAGGTCTTCGGGTATGTTTTGTATGACTGAATGAAGCAAGGCAGGGCCAGGATCCGTGTTTTTAATATTAAGCGTTGCCTCACCTTCTTCTTCATTCAGAATAACAACGGTTGTTTCGGGCTGCATGCCGTCGGCTACGGCCATGCCGCACAAAAAAAGGGACACGCTTATATATCGCAACAGCGACATAACGGTTATTGATAAAACATTCACCGATTTTCCCCACAGCCAAAAAGTCGAACATCAACAATTGCACACATTAAAACTGCCGACATTTAGCAGAGACACGAAAGTATCTTCAGCTTAATGTCGGCTGTTAAAGGCGTAGTTAGATGTAATCCACTGACAGACTGGTGCGACCGTCCAGCGTTACATCGCGGGTCAGGTCCAAATCGTTCGTGCGGTTGATAACGGCTTTCACTTCAAGCATGCCAGTCAGACTGGTGATGAATGCAGGCACCGCAGTGGTACCACTACGCCACGAATACTGGGCAGGCGATTGGGCGACCTTGCCGTCACTGCTTCCCCACGCCGCCCCCTGACTGCTGCGCATGATGGGGTTCAGGGCCCCGCTGGACGATTGCAGGTTTTTGAGAGTAACGGAGTACCCACCGGTACGCTTGCCATTGGCGATACCCAGGCCGTAGTTTTGAGCCTCGGTGAACCCAGCACCGAGGATGCCTGGCACCTTGCTCGCGGATTGCAGGTCACTCAGCGCTACTCGAAACTGCGCGGGCGTTTGGCCGCAACTGATGTTCAAGTTGACCGTTTTTGGTGCAAGAGAAGTGAACTGCGTCGGGGACAGGCTTGCAGCTGGAATTGTCTGGTAATCGACGATGCCGCCGCCGGTGAGGCTAAGGTTGCAGGCCACCGGTTTGATAGTCCCTCGTACAATCAGTTCAGCCACATTCGTTGCATGAGCCCCGATACTCGCGGCCAGGCAAAGAACACCCACTGTCATACCAAGCATTTTTTTCATAGTTAACCTGTCATCTGTAATCAGCAGGTGAATTTACGATGATAAGAATTCTGACCATACATAAATAACACCACGGCGAAATTGCCGGATGACAGTCTGTCGTTTTGGCGCCCGATTAAAGAATCAGATGGGGCGCCAGTTGTTGTGGGAACCGTAAAAACAAACAGTGAGCCATATCAAAACACCGAGTAGGCACAAATACATAACCAATAAATTATTAACCGCCCCCTTGTAGGCAAAATCATAAACAGCATGATGACAATAAAAAGTTAAAGACTCCTACAAAGATAAAACCGCTTTCGTTGATAGCCCTGAAAACCGCCTTACATTTCCCACAAGAATTCCTCACAGACACCCGCAGGAAAATTACCGGCGCACTACGCGTTGGCTCCAGCGGTCGATCGTGGCACGATGGTCAGGTTATCGACCGAGACCCCAAACCATGCCGCAATCCCAAGCCAAGAATCTGTCCCTGATCGCCGCCATCGACCTGGGCTCCAACAGCTTTCACATGGTCGTGGCCAAGGCCCAGAACGGCGAAATCCGCATCCTTGAGCGGCTCGGAGAGAAAGTGCAACTGGCTGCCGGGATCGACGACGAGCGCCAGCTCAATGAAGAATCCATGCAACGCGGGCTCGATTGCCTGAAGCGGTTTGCGCAACTGATCAACGGCATGCCGCTGGGCGCCGTTCGAATCGTCGGCACCAACGCGTTGCGTGAAGCGCGCAACCGTGGCGAATTCATCCGCCGCGCCGAGGAGATCCTCGGGCACCCGGTAGAAGTCATCTCGGGCCGTGAAGAAGCCCGTCTTATCTATCTGGGCGTGTCCCACACCCTGGCCGACACCCCGGGCAAACGCCTGGTCGCCGACATTGGCGGGGGCAGTACCGAATTCATCATTGGGCAAAGATTCGAGCCATTGTTGCGCGAAAGCCTGCAGATGGGCTGCGTCAGCTTCACCCAGCGCTACTTCAAAGACGGCAAGATCACCCCGGCGCGCTACGCCCAGGCCTACACGGCGGCGCGGCTGGAAATCATGAGCATCGAGCACGCCCTGCATCGCCTGACCTGGGATGAAGCCATCGGCTCGTCCGGCACCATCCGCGCCATCGGCCTGGCGCTGAAAGCCGGCGGCCATGGCACCGGCGAGGTCAACGCCGAAGGCCTGGCATGGCTCAAGCGCAAGCTGTTCAAGCTGGGGGATGCCGAGAAAATCGACTTCGACGGTATCAAGCCTGATCGTCGCGCGATCTTCCCGGCCGGTCTGGCGATTCTCGAAGCGATCTTCGATGCTCTTGAACTGCAACGCATGGACCACTGCGACGGCGCCCTGCGTGAAGGCGTGCTCTACGACCTGCTGGGTCGCCATCACCACGAAGACGTGCGTGAGCGCACGCTCACTTCGTTGATGGAGCGTTACCACGTCGACCTGGAACAAGCCGCCCGCGTCGAGCGCAAAGCCCTGCACGCCTTCGACCAGGTGGCCGAAGACTGGGACCTGGAAGACGGCGTCTGGCGCGAGCTGCTGGGCTGGGCCGCGAAGGTGCATGAAGTGGGCCTGGACATCGCCCACTACCATTACCACAAGCACGGCGCCTACCTGATCGAGCACTCGGACCTGGCCGGTTTCTCCCGTGAAGACCAGCAAATGCTCGCCCTGCTGGTGCGCGGCCATCGCCGTAACATCCCCAAGGACAAATTTGCTGAATTCGGCGACGAAGGCATCAAGCTGATCCGCCTGTGCGTGCTGCTGCGCTTTGCGATCCTGTTCCACCACATCCGTGGCACCCAGGAAATGCCCCAGGTGACGCTGCGCGCCGACGGCGACAGCCTGGACGTGGTGTTCCCGAAAGGGTGGCTGGATGAGAACCAACTGACCCAGGCGGATTTTGGCCAGGAAGCGGAGTGGTTGACGCGAGTGGGGTTCAGCCTGAACCTGCGTTGACCTGACCTGAAGAACGCTGCAAAACAAATGTGGGAGGGGGCTTGCCCCCGATGGCGGTGGACCAGTCAATGAATCTGTTGACTGACACTCCGTCATCGGGGGCAAGCCCCCTCCCACATTTTCAGACCGCGTCGGTTTTTAATTCACCGACAGAATCGGGCTACCCAACTTCTCCAACAACGTCGCCTGCGCACTGCGCGGGTTCTGGTTGCCGGTCGGCGTGTTGCGCACGTAGCGACCGTCCGACTGCAGGCTCCAGCTGTGGGTGTTGTCGGTGAGGTAGCTTTCCAGCTCCTTCTTGACCCGCATGATCAACTTCTTGCCTTCGACCGGGAAGCAGGTCTCTACACGCTTATCGAGGTTGCGCTCCATCCAGTCGGCGCTGGAGAGGAACATCTGCTCTTCGCCGCCGTTGAGGAAGTAGAACACCCGCGTGTGCTCCAAGAAGCGGCCGATGATCGAGCGCACATGAATGTTGTGCGAAACCCCGACAATGCCAGGGCGCAGGCAGCACATGCCACGCACCACCAGGTCAATGCGTACGCCGGACTGGCTGGCCTTGTACAGCGCGCGGATGATCTTCGGATCGGTCAGCGAGTTGAACTTGGCGATGATGTGCGCCGGCTTGCCGTCGAGGGCGAACTGGGTTTCGCGGGCAATCATGTCGAGCATGCCCTTCTTGAGCGTGAACGGCGCGTGCAGCAGCTTCTTCATGCGCAAGGTCTTGCCCATGCCGATCAACTGGCTGAACAATTTGCCGACGTCTTCACACAAGGCGTCGTCGGAGGTCAGCAAGCTGTAGTCGGTGTAGAGCTTGGCGTTGCCAGCGTGGTAGTTGCCGGTGCCCAAGTGGGCGTAACGCACGATCTCACCGGCTTCACGGCGCAGGATCAGCATCATCTTGGCGTGGGTCTTGAAGCCGACCACGCCGTAGATCACCACCGCACCGGCTGCTTGCAGGCGGCTGGCCAGTTGCAGGTTGGACTCTTCGTCGAACCGCGCACGCAACTCGATCACCGCGGTGACTTCCTTGCCGTTACGCGCGGCGTCAACCAAGGCATCGACGATTTCCGAGTTGGCACCGGAACGGTACAGGGTCTGGCGTACAGCCAACACATGCGGGTCCTTGGCGGCCTGGCGCAGCAGGTCGACCACGGGCGTGAAGGACTCGAACGGGTGCAGCAGCAGGATGTCCTGCTTGCTCACCACGCTGAAGATGTTCTCGCTGTTTTGCAGCAGTTTCGGGATCTGCGGGGTGAACGGCGTGTATTGCAGCTCCGGATGGCTGTCCAGGCCGGTGATGCTGAACAGGCGCGTCAGGTTCACCGGGCCATTGACTTGATACAGCTCGGTCTCGCCCAGGTTGAACTGCTTGAGCAGGTAGTCCGACAGATGTTTCGGGCAGGTGTCGGCCACCTCAAGGCGCACCGCATCGCCGTAGCGTCGCGAGAACAGCTCGCCGCGCAGGGCACGGGCCAAGTCTTCGACATCTTCGGAGTCCAGCGCCAGGTCGGCGTTACGGGTCAGGCGGAACTGGTAGCAGCCTTTTACCTTCATGCCCTGGAACAGGTCATCGGCATGGGCATGGATCATCGACGACAGGAATACATAGTTATCACCAGCGCCCCCCACCTCTTCCGGTACCTTGATGATCCGTGGCAACAGACGCGGCGCCGGGATGATCGCAAGGCCCGAGTCGCGGCCAAAGGCGTCGATACCTTCCAGCTCCACGATGAAGTTGAGGCTCTTGTTCACCAGCAACGGAAACGGGTGCGTCGGGTCCAGGCCGATCGGTGTGATGATCGGCGCGATCTCGTCGCGGAAGTAACGACGCACCCAGGTCTTGATCTTGGTGGTCCAGTGACGGCGGCGGATGAAGCGGACCTGATGTTTTTCCAGCTCCGGCAGCAGGATGTCGTTGAGGATCGCATACTGGCGGTCCACATGGCCGTGCACCAGCTCGCTGATGCGCGCAAGTGCCTGGTGCGGCTGCAGGCCGTCGGCGCCGGCCTGTTCACGGGCGAAGGTGATCTGCTTCTTGAGGCCGGCAACACGGATCTCGAAGAACTCATCCAGGTTGCTGGAGAAGATCAACAGGAACTTGAGCCGCTCCAGCAGCGGGTAGGACTCATCCAGCGCCTGTTCCAGCACGCGAATGTTGAATTGCAGTTGTGACAGCTCGCGGTGGATGTACAGGCTGCTGTCATCCAGGTTGGTCACCGCCGCTACCGGGGCCGGCACGGGCGGTTCGGCCACCACGACGGGCGCGGCGGGCTCATGCTCCGGCGGGGTCTCGGTGACTTGCTCAACCACCGGGTGAGCGTCTTTTACGGCAACTTCTGTGAGTCCTTCGGTATTCATCGAGTGTTCCTGTGAGGGCTATTGTTGCTCTCTAAGCAATTGGGCGGCGCGGGCGGCGAAGTAGGTCAGGATGCCATCAGCCCCGGCGCGTTTAAAGGCTGTCAGGGATTCAAGGAGCACCCCTTCACTCAGCCATCCATTCTGTATTGCAGCCATGTGCATCGCGTATTCGCCACTGACCTGATAAACAAAGGTCGGCACCTTGAATTCGTCTTTGACCCGATAAAGGATGTCCAGGTACGGCATCCCCGGTTTGACCATCACCATATCAGCGCCTTCGGCCAGGTCGGCCGCCACTTCGTGCAGGGCTTCATGGCTGTTGGCCGGGTCCATCTGGTACGAGGCCTTGTTGGCCTTGCCCAGGTTCAGCGCCGAGCCCACCGCATCGCGGAACGGGCCGTAATAGGCGCTGGCGTATTTGGCCGAGTAGGCCATGATCCTTACGTTGACGTGGCCGGCCAGCTCCAGGGCTTCGCGAATCGCCTGGATGCGGCCGTCCATCATGTCTGACGGGGCAACCACCTGGGCGCCGGCTGCCGCATGGGACAAGGCTTGCTTGACCAGCGCATCGACGGTGATGTCGTTTTGAACATAGCCGTCTTCGTCAAGAATGCCATCCTGCCCGTGGGTGGTGAACGGGTCCAACGCCACGTCGGTGATCACCCCAAGCTCCGGAAAACGCTCGCGCAGGGCACGGGTAGCACGCTGGGCGATCCCGTCCGGGTTCCAGGCTTCGGCAGCATCCAGCGACTTGAGTTCAGCCGGCGTGACCGGGAACAGCGCCAAGGCCGGAATCCCCAATTCAACCCAACCAGCGGCCTCTTCAAGCAGTAGATCAATGGTCAAGCGCTCCACGCCCGGCATCGAAGCCACCGCTTCCCGACGGTTTTCCCCGTCCAGCACAAACACCGGCAGGATCAGATCGTCGGTCGTCAGCACGTTTTCACGCACCAGACGGCGAGAAAAATCATCACGACGATTGCGACGCAGACGGGTGGCGGGGAACAGGCGATTGGCAGGGGTAAAGCTCACGACAGACTCCTGAGCCCGGGTTTACGGGCGAGCGTTGCAGTTATAAGCGGCCATTATGACGAAGGTATGACAGTTGTGCTTAAGGATGCGACCTGTAGTCGCATTCGGCATTTCTGTAGGAATTGTTCACTTCGTGACACATCTCGATACTTTCATGAATCTTCATGAAGGCGTAGGCTGCGCGTTCATTTCGCCAGCACCCCAGACCATGCTTCAACAATTCCTGCATGACTTCGGCTACTTTGCGCTCTTCCTGGGCACCTTCTTTGAAGGCGAGACCATTCTGGTTCTCGCGGGCTTCCTGGCGTTCCGTGGATACATGGATATCAACCTGGTGGTGGTCGTTGCCTTTTTCGGCAGCTACGCCGGCGATCAGCTTTGGTATTACATGGGCCGCAGACACGGCCGCAAGCTGTTGGCGCGCAAGCCACGCTGGCAATTGATGGGCGACAAGGCCCTGGAGCACATCCGCAAGCACCCGGATATCTGGGTACTGAGCTTTCGCTTCGTATACGGGTTGCGCACCGTCATGCCCGTGGCGATCGGCCTGTCCGGCTACCCGCCGTTGCGCTACCTGATCCTCAACGGCATTGGCGCTGCGATCTGGGCTTTGGCTTTGGGCGCTGCGGCCTATCACTTCGGCGCGGTGCTGGAAGGTATGTTGGGCAGCATCAAGAAATACGAGCTGTGGGTATTGGGTGCCTTACTGATACTGGGCTTCGGCCTGTGGCTGCGCCGCCGCATCAAGAATGCGCGCATTGCCCGTGAAGCCTGTGCCGACGCCAAGGCCCGGCTCGCGGCAGAGCCGGTCCCGGTCGAGCCGCCTAAGACGCCAGTCGAGTAAGCCGGCTTCTGCAGCAGTAGAGGCCAATCACACTGAGCAAGCTATAGCTCAGCAGGCCCAGCCAGCCCAGGTTGCTGGCCGGCCATAACCCGACCAACGGTGCCAGCCACACCAGCGGCACATTCAGCACCAGCCGCGAAAGCTCGGCCTTCCACGCCCACGGCCGGTTCTCCAGCGCCACTCCTAAGGTAAACAGGCCCAGTGCCATGGCACTCCAACCCAGGATCAGTGCCGCCGTGGGCATACCCTCGCCAAAATTCATCAGATAGCTGCCAAAGCCCACATACGCCGCAAATTGCAGGGCGATATAGACCTGTTGACGCACATCCAGCGGCACGTCGAATTTACGGAACTGGCTCAGGTCATGCTTGACCATCGGGTACTTGGCCTTCACGTCCGCCGGGCGCCAGCCGGTGCGCATGAACCAGATGCGCAGCTTGTCCCACCAGCGCTCGGTGCGCCGCGCATCACTCCACAACTGGGCATAGAACTGCAGGTTGGCCCACAGCGGGTTCCAACTGGCCAACGGTGTGGTCACGCCGAAAATCACCGGTTCGTTGTCGTCTTCCTCCTGGAAGGTGCCGAACAGCCGGTCCCAAATAATGAACACACCGCCGTAGTTACGATCCATGTAGAGAGCGTTCTGCGCATGGTGAGCCCGATGATTGGATGGCGTGACAAAAAACCACTCGTACCAGCCGAGCTTCGGCACGTGCCGGGTGTGCACCCAGAATTGATAGAGCAAATTAAGCGATGCCACGCTGATAAACACCACCAATGGCACGCCGAGTACGGCCAGGGGCAGGTAGAAAATCCAGCTCAGCAGGAAGCCGGTACTGGTTTGGCGCAGGGCTGTGCTGAGGTTGTAGTCCTCACTCTGGTGATGCACCGAGTGCGCGGCCCACAGGATGTTGCGTTCATGGCCCATGCGATGCAGCCAGTAATAGCAGAAGTCGTAGAACACGAAAGCGAACACCCAGGTCCAGACGCTCTGGGCAGGCAGTTCGATGACGGCGAGATGCTTGAGGGCGAACGCGTAGGTCAAAATCCCCACGCCTTTGGTCAGCAGCCCCGTGGTGGTGGACAGCACCCCGGTGCTGAGGCTGTTGATAGCATCCGCCACCCGGTAGTTGCGCTGGCCGCGCCAGCGATCGGCGAGCAGCTCTACCACGATCAAGGCGATGAAAAACGGTACCGCGTAAGGCACGAAGTCCATGGTCTGGTCCGGTCTATTTTTGTTACATCAAGATTAGGTGCAGCGGCGTGAGATCCCATTGGCAACAGATGACAAATTAGTAGACATTTAACGCCAAGACCCCAGGAGAAATGCCCATGAGCAAAAAGATTGCAGTGATCCTTTCCGGCTGCGGCGTGTACGACGGCGCAGAGATCCACGAAAGCGTGATCACCCTGCTGCGCCTGGACCAGCGTGGCGCTCAGGTCCAATGCTTTGCCCCGGATATTGCGCAACTGCATGTGATCAACCACCTCACCGGCGAAGAGATGCCCGAGTCTCGCAACGTGCTGGTGGAGTCGGCGCGGATCGCCCGGGGTGACGTGAAAGATATCCGCGAAGCCAACGCCGGCGACTTCGATGCGCTGATCGTGCCCGGTGGGTTTGGCGCGGCGAAAAACCTCTCGAACTTTGCCGTGGAGGGTGCTGGCTGCAGCGTCAACCCGCAGGTGCTGGAACTGGCCGAAGCCTTTGCCGAAGCGGGCAAGCCGGTGGGGCTGATCTGCATCTCACCGGCCCTGGCGGCTAAGATCTACGGCCCCGGCGTGACCTGCACCATCGGCAACTGCGCCGACACCGCCGCCGCACTGGACAAGATGGGCGCTACGCACCAGGAATGCGGGGTGGAAGATATCGTCGAAGACAAGGCGCGCAAACTGGTGAGCACCCCGGCCTATATGCTCGGCAAGAACATCAGCGAAGTCGCTTCGGGGATCAACAAACTGGTGGATCGGGTGCTGGAACTGACTCACGAGAACGACTGATAGCCCCCAACTGTGGCAAATCGCTAGTTGTGGTGAGCGGGCTTGTTGTGGTGAGCGGGCTTGCCCCGCGTTGGGTGGCGAAGCCGCCCCAATTCAGGCGATGCGGTGGGTCAATTAGAACATGACTGCAGGGTTTGGGCCTGCTGCGCAGCCCAGCGCGGGGCAAGCCCGCTCACCACAACAAGCCCGCTCGCCACAAGAAACCGGATCACCATAGGGTCAAGCCGGACGCATCAACTTTGTGAGAATGCGGTCCAGCGCATTGGCAAACGCCTGCTTTTCCTTCTCCCCATGGGGCGGTGGCCCGCCGCCCATCTGGCCTTGCTCACGCAGATCAGTGAACAGATTGCGCACGGCCAACCGTTCACTCATGTTCGCCGGGCTGAACTCCTTGCCGCGGGGATCAAGCGCCGTGACGCCCTTCTTCACCAGGCGGTCGGCCAGCGGCACATCGCTGCAGATCACCAGCTCCCCGGGCACCGCGTGCTCCACCAGGTAGTCATCCGCCGCATCCGGGCCGCTGGGCACCACAATCAGCTTCACACACGAGAAGCTCGGCTTGATCTGACTCTGACCGGCCACCAGCACCACCTCGAACTGGCGCTTGAGGGCGAACCTCACCACCTGGTCATTGGCTGCCCTAGGACAGGCGTCGGCATCGATCCACACCCGCATGCTCAGGCAACCACCCGGCGCTTTTCGGCCAGGCGGCTGCGGCCATACAGCACCACAATCGCCAGGATCGCCACCGCCTGTGCACTCAACGAGTACGCATCGGCGTGGATACCCAGCCAGTCAAAGTCAAAGAACGCCACCGGCCGGGTGCCGAAGATGCCGGCTTCCTGCAGCGCCTTCACGCCATGCCCGGCAAACACCACCGACAGCGCACACAGCAACGCCGCGTTGATGCCGAAGAACAACGCCAGCGGCAGCTTCGCCGAACCCCGCAGAATCACCCACGCCAGGCCCACCAACAGCACCAGCGCTGTGGCGCCCCCCGCCAGCACCGCGTTGTGCCCGGCCGGGCCGGCTTGCAGCCACAGGGTTTCGTAGAACAGGATCACTTCGAACAGCTCGCGGTACACCGAGAAGAACGCCAGCACCGCAAAACCGAAGCGCCCACCGCCGCCTACCAGGCTGCTCTTGATGTAGTCCTGCCAGGCGGCGGCGTGGCGGCGGTCATGCATCCACACGCCGAGCCACAGCACCATCACACTGGCAAACAGCGCTGTGCAGCCTTCAAGCAATTCACGCTGGGCGCCGCTCACGTCGATCACATACGCGGCCAATGCCCAGGTCGCCAGGCCCGCCAGCAGCGCCAGACCCCAGCCGACGTTGACGCTACGCACCGCCGATTGCTGGCCGGTATTGCGCAGGAACGCAAGGATCGCTGCCAGCACCAGGATCGCTTCCAGACCTTCACGCAGCAGGATCAGCAACCCGGAGATGTAGCTCAACGACCAGCTCAAGCCATCACCGCCGAGCAGGCCGGCGGATTCAGTGAGCTTGCCCTTGGCGACGTCCAGGCGTTGCTGCACCTGTTCAACCGGCAAACCGTCCTGCAACGACTGCCGGTAGGCCATCAACGCCTTCTCGGTGTCCTTGCGCACGTTGGCGTCGACGTTATCCAGCGAGCTTTCTACCAGCTCGAAACCTTCCAGGTACGCAGCCACGGACAGGTCGTAGGCCTGCTCATGATCACCCTTCTGGAACGCCGCCAGGCTCTTGTCCAGGGTGGCAGCGGTGTAGTCGAGCAACTGCGCCGGGCCACGCTTGACCTGCGGCGGTTGCGCACGCTGGGCGCGGAACGTCGCGGCGGCGGCTGGGCCGTTGGCAGCCAGCACTTCATTGGGGGTCTGGCGGGCCAGGTCGGCAAGGTTGAACGGTTGCTCGCTTTTTGCAGCCACCGGGTCGGCAGTAAAGCCGGCGATGTAGGTGGCCAGGTCCCAGCGCTGGCGGTCGTCCAACTGGTCGGCGAAAGACGGCATGTCGGTGCCTTCAACACCGAGGCCCAGGGTGTTGTAGATCGCGTAGAGGCTCAGGCGGTCCAGGCGCACGGCGTCACGCAGATTGGCCGGTGGTGGCGTCATGCCCACGCTGGCCGGGCCGTCACCCGCGCCAGCGGTGCCGTGGCACACCGAGCAATGCTGGGCATAGAGCGGCGCGCCTCGCGTTGGATCAGGGGTGATCGCCGGGGCCTGACTGACTTCATAGGCCACGGCTAGTTGGGCACCTAACTGACGGGCTTGGCGGGCGACTGTCGTACCGTCCTGATGGGCGGTTACGGCTGCTAACAATTCGTCGACGCCTTTGACCAGCGCCACGCGTTCCGGGCGCTGCGGCAGCTCTGCCACCAGCCCCTGCAATACCCCGAGAAACTCCAGCTGTTCGCGGTATTCGGATTCATCGATAACCTTGCCCGCCTCCACCGTCGCTGGGTAGTCAGCGCCAATGTAATCCAGCAAATGCAGGGCTTGGGGCGCGCCCTCGGCCGTCGCGGCCAACAGGTTGACGCTGCACGACATCAACGCCGGCAATATCAGCCAGGCGAGAAAACGAAGGGGGGCAATCATGAACGAATCTCAAAGGGAAATACGAAGTAACACATTGTTAAGCCTTAAAGGGTTTGACTCAAGGCGTAAGTGATTTGTCGTTGTTTGAGGCGAGGCATTTTCAGGAGCGGACTAGTGGCGCTTTTGTCGACTTAGCCGGGCAAAAAGCCATTGTTTTGCCAGCAATGACGCTTATAATGCCGCGCCCTGTTAGTGCGAAAGGGAATTTCATTCCTGTTTTTTATAAGGAATGACCACATCAGTTGATACTTTCAGGGAAGAAGTCTGCATGGCATTTCGCGCCTTACCTTCGCTCGCGCTCGTGGCGGTGACCTTGCTGTCCGGTTGTTCGATGTTCCGCAGCTACGACACGGAACTGCAAGCCACCAACCAGCAACTGGCCACCGGCAATGTCGATGCAGCCCTGACACTGCTGGAAAAGAACAACACCGGCGACGACAAGGACTTGCTCTATTTCTTCGAGAAGGGCGAGTTGCTGCGTGCCAAGGGTGATTTGACCGGCAGCCAGACCGCCTGGCGCAGCGCCGACCTGCAAGTCTACAAGTGGGAAGAGTCGGTCAAGTTCGACAGCGCAAAATACCTCGCCCAGTTCGGCAGTTTCCTGGCCAACGACAAGGTGCGTCGCTACGAAGGCTATGACTACGAAAAGGTCATGCTGACCACCCAGATGGCGCTGAACCTGCTGGCCCTGAACGACTTCGACGGTGCGCGCACCGAAATCAAGAAGACCCACGAACGCGAAGCGGTGATCGCCGACCTGCGCGACAAGGAATACCTCAAGCGTGAGGACGAAGCCCAGCGCGAAGGCGTAACCACCCAGATGAAAGACCTGCGCGGCTACCCAGTAGAAGCCCTCGACGCACCGGAAGTGGTCGGCCTGAAAAACAGCTACCAGAGTGCGTTCAGCCATTACCTGGCGGGCTTCGTCTACGAAGCACTGGGCGAAAAAGACCTGGCCGCGCCCGGCTATCGCAAGGCTGCCGAATTACGCCCCAATACCCCGCTGCTGGAACAGGCCCTGCTGGACCTGGACAAATCCAGGGTCGGCGCCGATGAAACCGACGTGCTGATCGTGGTGCAAAGCGGCCTGGCACCGGCCCGCGACTCGATTCGCCTGCCGCTGCCGATCCCGATCAATGGCAACCTGGTGATCACCCCGCTGTCGTTCCCGGTGATCAAGGCAGATACATCCACCGCCACGTTTGCCCAGATCGGCGTCGACAGCCAGCAACAGAACCTCACCGCACTCAACAGCACCACGGCCATGTCTCGCCGCGCCCTGCGCGATGACATGCCAGGGATCATCCTGCGCACCACCGTGCGGGCGGTCACCCGTGGCGTGGCGCAGAACAACCTGAACAAGACCAACCCGATGGCCGGCCTGGTGCTGGGTATTGCTTCGGCCGTCACCGAAGGTGCCGACACCCGCACCTGGCGCACCCTGCCGGACATGACCCAGGTGACCCGCCTGCGCCTCAAGCACGGCGAGCACCAGGTCAGCCTGCCCAACGCCCTGGGTGGCACGCTGGTGACGGTCAAGGCCGACCAGCGCTATCAGGTGATCACCCTGCGCGTGGTCGGCAACCAGGTATTCGCCGGTGGCCTGGCCGCCCATGTGGTGCCGAGCACCGCCGCCCAGGCCATCGCCCTCAAACAACCTTAAGGAGCACGCTATGCGTCATTTCATCCTCGGCGCCCTGGCGCTAGTCCTGCTGGCCGGCTGCGCCACCCCGCCACCGCCGGAACCCGGCAGCGCCGCGAGCAAAATCGTGGTGATGGGCAAGTTCAAGGGCATCGCCGTCGGCGCCATCCGTGTGGCCCGCGAGAACGGCTTCCTGACCGCCAAGGTGCAGTTGAGCAACATCACCAGCAGCAACCAGATGATGTACTACCGCTTTGCCTGGCTGGGTGCCGATGGCTTCCCGGTGGGCGATGAAGAAACCTGGAAAGTGCTGAACCTGTACGCCAACCAGGCGACCTTCCTGCCGGCGATTGCCAATTTGCCGCAGGCGGCGGACTTCCGTCTTGAAGTGAAAACCCCTTGAGCCGTCCTTCTTTGCTGCTGAGAGATTTCCCCATGTTTGCACGCTTCTCGATCCTTGCCGTCGTCGCCATCCTGGCCAGCGGTTGCTCCAACACTTCGCCGGTACTGGGCGGTAAGAACATCAGCTACGGCGATACCAAGGCCGTGGAACTGGTGACCAACGAGTTCGGCTCCACCGACCTGCAGATGATCGCCGAAAGCATGACCCGCTCCCTGGCCCAGTCCGGCATCCTGCAAGGCCGCCCGGTGGTGCAGGTGTATGACGTGAAGAACAAGACCAGCGAGTACATCGATACCCGCGAGATCACCACGTCGATCAAGACCCAGCTGATGAAGACCGGCACCGCACGCTTCGCCAGCGACAACACCGACATGCAGAGCCAGGTCGACCAGCTCAAGCTGCAGAACCAGAGCGGCCTGTACAAGAAGTCCACCGTCAGCAAGACCGGCAACATGGTCGCCGCCAAGTACCGCCTGGAAGGCTCCATCAGCTCCATCGTCAAGCGCAGCTCGGACTACAAGGACGTGTTCTACAAATTCAGCCTGCAACTGATCGACGTCGAGAGCGGCCTGGCCGAATGGATGGACGAAAAAGAAATCCGCAAGACCACGGAGCGCTAAGCAATGCGTGCATGGATCGGCATGATCGGCCTGCTGTGCGCCTTCGGCGCCTCGGCCGCCCCGAAGATCGCGGTGACTGACCTGGCCTACGAGGCGCGGGTCGAGGAATACATTCACCAGGTGTCGGCGAGCAACAACTTCCAGGCCAGCGCCTACCACGCCAGCGGTGCGTCGAACTACAGCGAGTACGAAAGCCGCACCAGCTACATCGAACAGACCGAGCTGCGTAAATTCAGCGGGGATATCAAGGGCGAGATCCTCAAGTCCCACCAGTTCCAGCTGGTACAGGGCACGCCCTACACCGCCGATGCCAAGGGTGACGTCTACGACGTGATCAAGCGCATCAAGGCCGGCCACTTCAAGGGTGCGGACTATGTGCTGTTTGGCACGCTGTCGGATATCGACTTCACCCAGGACATCAACGCCCTGGACCACACCAACAGCTACTCGGCGGTGCTGGGCCTGACGCTGGTGGCGGATTTCAGCCTGATCAATACACGCACCTACGAGATCACCTCGGCGTTCACCGCCATGGGTGAAGGTCAGGACACCAAGTTGGTGAACAGCCGCGATGTACGCGTCAGCCTGAACCGGCCGCGGGTGGTGAAGGAAGTGTCGAAAGCGCTGGGTGAAGATGTAGCGCGGCAGTTGGCAGAGCAACTGGGTGGTGGGTATCAAGACCCGGGCAAGCCTGCGTTGCGCAATAACCTGCCAAGGGATGAAGCGCCGAAAATTTTGCGCTGACGCCCTATTCACAAACACCGCAAAACTATTGTGGGAGGGGGCTTGCCCCCGATAGCGGTGGGTCAACTACAAGTTAGCTGACTGACACACCGCCATCGGGGGCAAGCCCCCTCCCACATTTTTTAATCCGGTTGTGTCAGTTATGCCGTGGCACGATGCAAGCTGGCCAGGAAGCCCGCAGCCCCAACGAACAACCCCGCAAACGTACGATTCATCCGCTTCTGCTGCTTAGGCGTACGCAACAGACGCAACACCTTCGACGCCAGCCCCGTATACCCCGCCATCACCACCATATCGACACAGATCATCGTCGCACCCAGGATCAGGTACTGGATCAGCAGCGGCGCCTGCGGGTTCACGAACTGCGGCAGCACCGCCAGCATGAACACCAGGGCCTTGGGGTTGCTGGCGTTGACCAGGAAGCCACGGAACATCATCGCCATCGGCTTGCCGATCGGGCGCACGCTCGCGTCATCGGCCATGTCCATGGGCAAGGCACGCCATTGCTTGATGGCCAGGTACACCAGGTACGCCACGCCAAACCATTTGATCGCATAGAACGCCGTGGACGACGTCGCCAGAATGGCACCCAGGCCGCACGCGACCACGGCAATCTGCATTGCCAGGCCCAGTTGCAGGCCGATGGCATTCCAGTAACCGCGCAGGAAACCGTATTGCAGGCCGCTGGACATCGAGGCGATGGCGCCAGCGCCAGGGGAAAGGGAGATGATCCAACTGGCCAGGAAAAAGGCCAGCCACGTATCGAGTGCCATTACACACCTCAGGAGGGAGTTTGCTGTTGTGCCTTAAGCTAACTCCGCCGACCAAAGGATGGCTATAGATTTTTACAGGATGTGAATGCTAGCGGTCGCCCGGAAAGACATGGGTACCCGGCCAACGGCGCACCGAGCGCTGGAAGAACAGGCTGTTAGGCACCTGCACCATCGCGCTGTCGGTACCGGCCTCGGCCACTTCGACCAGCGTGGTGTAGAGCAGGTTGATCGCCACGACCCGGCCCTTCACGCCCGGTTTGTCGACGGTGTCCACCAGTTCGACGATATCACCCAGGCGGAACGGCCCGACGGTGAAGATCAGAATGGCGCAGAGCAGGTTGGACAACACCGACCACATGGCGAAGAACGCCACCGCGGCGACCGCAACAAACCCCGACAGCGCCGTCCACAACACCGTGGCGGACACGCCCAGGCGCCCCAGCACAAAGATCAGCGCACTGCCCATGATCAACCAGCGCAAGCCGCCACGCAGCGGCATCAGCAGTTGCGGTGGGAACGGGTAGCGCTCGCCCAGGCGAGTCAGGCCTTTGGCGACAAAGCGCTGGGCGAGGTAGCCGGCCAGCAGGATCAGCAGGATTTGCACGCCGACCCATACGGGTTCGACCCACTGCGTCGGGATCGGCAGTTGCAACGCTTCCATCAGGACAGCGCCTCCAGCTGCGCTTGCAGGGTTTCCAGCAGTTCGAGGGCTTCCATCCAGGTTTCCTCCAATTGCCCTTCGCGTACCTTGAGCTTGGCCTGCTCAGCCAGCAGGTCGCGCAATTCATCCTTGCGGGCCGCCTCGTAGACGGCGCTGTCGCCCAGGCTGGCTTCGATCTTGGCCAGGCGCTCGTGCACCTTGCCCAGCTCGGCTTCCAGCTTGTCGGCTTCACGCTTGTGCGGCGCCAACTGCTGACGCAATGCGGCGGCAGCCTGGCGCTGGGCTTTCTTGTCGGTCTTGTCCGGGTTGACCGGGGTGTTGCTGACCGGCGCGTTGCGCAGGCGGTAATCCGTCAGCCAGCGCGCGTAGTCATCCAGGTCGCCGTCGAACTCTTCGACTTTACCGTCAGCCACCAGCAGGAAGTTATCCGTGGTGCTCTTGAGCAAATGGCGATCGTGAGATACCACCAATACCGCACCACTGAATTCCTGCAAGGCCATGGTCAACGCCAGACGCATTTCCAGGTCGAGGTGGTTGGTCGGTTCGTCGAGCAGCAGCAGGTTCGGACGGTCCCAGGCGATCAACGCCAGGGCCAGGCGGGCTTTTTCGCCGCCGGAGAAGTTCAGCACCGGCTCGTCGATACGCGCGCCACGGAAGTCGAAACCACCGAGGAAGTCGCGCAGGGTCTGTTCGCGCTCGGTCGGCGCCAGGCGCTGCAGGTGCAGCAACGGGCTGGCCTTGGAGTCCAGCGAGTCCAGCTGATGCTGGGCGAAGTAACCCACCACCGTGTTCTCGCCACGGGTCAGGCGCCCAGCCAGTGGCGACAGCTCGCCCGACAGGTTCTTGATCAGCGTCGACTTGCCCGCGCCGTTGGGGCCGAGCAAGCCGATACGTGCACCCGGCGTTAGCTGCAGCTTCACTTTTTCCAGGATGGTCTTGTCGCCATAGCCCAGGCGCGCATCGGAAAGATCCAGCAACGGGCTGGAGATCTTCACCGACTCACGGAACACGAAATCGAACGGTGAGTCGACGTGGGCCGCCGACAGCTCTTCCATGCGCTCAAGGGCCTTGATCCGGCTCTGGGCCTGGCGGGCCTTGGTGGCCTGGGCCTTGAATCGGGCGATGTAGCTTTCCATGTGCGCACGTTGCGCCTGCTGCTTCTCGTAGGCCTGTTGTTGCTGGGCCAGGCGTTCGGCGCGGGCGCGTTCGAACGCGGTGTAGCCGCCACGGTAGAGGGTGATTTTCTTCTGTTCGACGTGGGCGATGTTATCGACCACGGCGTCGAGGAAATCCCGGTCGTGGGAAATCAGCAGCAAAGTACCCTGATAGTTCTTGAGGAAGTCTTCCAGCCACAGGATCGCATCGAGGTCCAAGTGGTTGGTCGGTTCGTCGAGCAGCAACAGGTCAGACGGGCACATCAACGCTTGAGCCAGGTTCAGGCGCATGCGCCAGCCGCCGGAGAAGTCGGCGACCGGGCGGTCCATCTGTTCGTTGGTAAAGCCCAGGCCGGCGAGCATTTTGCGCGCGCGGGCGTCAGCCGTGTAGCCGTCGGCGCTGTCGAGTTCCGAGTGCAGGCGCGCCTGTGCGGCGCCGTCCTGGGCTTTCTCGGCCTCGGCCAGGTCGTGTTGCACCTGACGCAGGCGCAGGTCGCCGTCGAGCACGTAGTCGATCGCGATGCGGTCCAGGGTGTCGATCTCCTGGCGCATATGGGCGATGCGCCAGTCGGCCGGCAGCAAGCAGTCCCCGGAGTCCGGGGTCAGCTCACCCAGCAACAGGGCGAACAACGTGGATTTGCCGGCGCCGTTGGCACCGATCAGGCCGGCTTTGTGACCGGCGTGCAGGGTCAGCTCGGCGTCTTCGAGAAGACGTTGCGGGCCACGCTGTAATGTTAGGCTTTGAAGTCGGATCATAATGGCGGCGGAGTCTACCAGCTTCGTTGGCCGCTGGCTTGGGTGTGAATATGTGCGCTGACCTGTGGAGCTTTGCCCTTTCGACTTACGCCCGCTCAGGGTGCGAGGCCGCTTGCCTGCGCTTGCAGGAGCAAGGTGCGGACGTGTGCCTGCTGCTGTGTGGTGCGTGGCTGGAGCAGCGCGCGGTGACAGCGACCGCTGAACGTATGCAGGCACTCAAACAAATCGCCAGACCCTGGCAGGCACAGGTGATTGCACCGTTACGACAGGTGCGCATGCAATGGCGCGCCATGGCGCAGCAGGATGAGGATATGGCGGGGTTACGCGAACGGGTCAAGGCCCTGGAGCTGGACGCCGAACGGCAGTTGCTGGCACGCCTGGAAGCGTTGGCACAAACGTGGCCGACTGGCGATGCGGGGGACCGGCTAGGGTGGCTGGAAGGACTGGCGGCTGAGGATGCCGCCAACCTTGACCACGACGCGCTGCATCAGCTGCGCGTCGTGGCCACCAGCACTTAGGAAGCGCTGGTTGGAGTGGCGCTTGGCGCTACCGGGGCAGGCGTGCTGCTGGCCGGAGCAGTTGGAGCGGTGGATGCAGCCGGGGCGGCAGCAGGAGTTGCTGGCTTGGCAGCAGCCGGTTTGGCGGCTGGCTTAGCGGCTGGTTTCGCAGCAGCAGGTTTAGCCGCTGGCTTGGCGGCTGGTTTTGCAGCAACAGGTTTAGCCGCTGGCTTGGCGGCTGGTTTCGCAGCAGCAGGTTTAGCCGCTGGCTTGGCGGCTGGTTTCGCAGCAGCAGGTTTAGCCGCTGGCTTGGCGGCTGGTTTCGCAGCAACAGTTTTAGCAACTGGCTTGGCGGCTGGCTTTGCAGCAGCGGTTTTAGCAGCTGGCTTGGCGGCTGGCTTTGCAGCAGCGGTTTTAGCAGCTGGCTTGGCGGCTGGTTTCGCAGCAGCAGGTTTAGCCGCTGGCTTGGCGGCTGGTTTCGCAGCAGCGGTTTTAGCAACTGGCTTGGCAGCTGGTTTTGCAGCAGCGGTTTTAGCAGCTGGCTTGGCGGCTGGTTTTGCAGCAGCGGTTTTAGCAGCTGGCTTGGCGGCTGGTTTTGCAGCAGCGGTTTTAGCAGCTGGCTTGGCGGCTGGTTTTGCAGCAGCGGTTTTAGCAGCTGGCTTGGCGGCTGGCTTTGCAGCAGCAGGTTTTGCTACGGCTTTAGCGGGTGCCTTGGCAGCAACAGCTTTGCTCGCCGGCTTCTTCGCCGCGCTCGCTGCAACAGCTTTGGCTGGGGTGCGAGCGCCCAACACCTTAGCCACGGCTTCCTTCACACGACCAACGCCCTGGGCCAGTTTCAGGCTTTCCTGAGCATCTTTTTTCAGTTGGGAAATGTAGGCGCGGGTTTCAGCTTGGCGATCCTTGAGGGCGTCCAGCAGATCCTCAAGTTCTTTGACAGCGTCTTTGGCTTTGGCTTGTGCCTTGGCCTTGCCGGCAGTAGCGGCGTCTTGCAGTTTGGTGCGGGATTTGTGCAGCTTTTCTTGCGCTTTACCGCGTTGTTTTTCCAGCTTGGCGAGCAGTTTTTCTGCATCGGCCAACGCTTGGGAACAGGCGCTTTCCAGATGTTCGAGCAAGCTGCCCGAGAGTTGTTGGAGTAAATGCAACGGGGTATTAACAGGCTTCTGTTTGGCCGACATGGTTTACCTCCTGGCTGACGTGGGTGCGGCTCATACTAGCCCTCTGCTCTTACCGCCGCTAGGGCATGTTGACAGTATCGTTTGCCTTGCGTTGCACCGTGAGAAAATTCTTATCGATATAACGAAAATACGCGGCACTTTTGACGTCACCACACTGGCATAATCCGTTGCACTTTCGGCGGGAGGATGCCCATGTCGCGTTACCTTTTTCTTGTGCTCGGCCTGGCAATTTCGGTGGCCAATGCGAGCGAACAATCGCCGGTAAAAAACCCTGGGCAGAACCAGCACGACCTCGCCTACAGCCTGGGCGCCAGCCTCGGTGAACGCTTGCGCCAGGAGGTTCCCGACCTGCAGATCCAGGCGCTGATCGACGGCCTCAAGCAAGCCTATCAAGGCAAACCCCTGGCGCTGGACAACGCACGCATCGAACAGATTCTGGCCCAGCACGAAGCACAAAACGAAGCTGATGCGCAGGCACCTCAAAGCGAAAAAGCGCTCGCGGCCGAACAACAATTCCTGAGCAAAGAAAAAGCCGCAAAAGGTGTGCGCGAATTGGCGGATGGCGTCCTGCTCACCGAACTCACCCCAGGCACTGGCGACAAGCCGAGGGCCAGCGACCAGGTTCAAGTGAAGTACGTGGGACGGCTACCCGATGGGACAGTGTTCGACCAGAGCGCGCAACCTCAATGGTTTCGCCTGGACAGTGTGATCAGCGG
The DNA here is from genome assembly GCF_059133265.1 of Pseudomonas sp. FBCC-B1565. Taxonomy (NCBI): domain Bacteria; kingdom Pseudomonadati; phylum Pseudomonadota; class Gammaproteobacteria; order Pseudomonadales; family Pseudomonadaceae; genus Pseudomonas; species Pseudomonas sp. FBCC-B1565. Next base: position 264,615 of record NZ_CP101438.1, on the reverse strand, counting down.
TTGGAGCAGCGCGTTGCAACAGATGCCGGTGGGCGCCAAATGGCGCCTGGTGATTCCATCAGCCCAGGCCTATGGCGCCGACGGTGCCGGCGAATTGATTCCGCCCTATACACCCCTGGTGTTCGAGATCGAATTGCTCGGTACCCGACACTGAGGCAATAAAAAACGGTGCGCCATGCGCACCGTTTTTTTGTACCGCCGTCGTGGATCAAGCTTGAGTAGCAGACTCTTCCTTGTGGGCGTTGTGCAGCACTTCGATCAAGCAGTCTTCGAGTTCGAATCGCTCGTGAAGCAACGCGCCCAATTCTTTGAATTTATCCGCCACGCAGTTACCGGCATCACACAGGTCGGTGAACTCCAGCAGCTTCTCGGTGATGACATCGATACGCGGGTAGATGGTCTCCGCCAAGTCCAGGCCACGCTGATCGTCGAAGGCCTCCGCCTCCTTGGTCAGTTGCTCGTAGACACCGAAATGGCCGGCTGACACGTAGTCAACCAACACACCACAAAAGTCCTGCAACGGTTCACGGTTCTCGGCCAGTGCTTCAGGCTTGGCGCCAAGAGCATCAAAGGCCCGAACCAGTTCGTGACGTGCCTTCAACCAGCTGTCGATCAGCTTGTGCACCCCACCCCAGCGTTCCTGAGCATTCTGACAACTTTCCAGCATGATGATCTCTCTTCCCTAATAGGGGCGCTGCCGCCTGGTGCCCGCGCAACACTTCAAGGATAAAGCAGCAGCCGGACAAGGCCGCATCTGACAAACGGTTTCAACAACACGTGCGGGCCAGATTATGCCCGCATGACTATGGCTTCAAGGTACGCAGGAGAGAAAGTTCATACAAGTGTTTAATCCCGCCCTACAAACTGCGACCCGATATCAGCGCCTCGCCAGACGCAAACGTTGGCTCAAAAACAGCTGTGAAAATTGCATGACGCCCAGTATCAACATCCCAATGAAGAACAGCAGGCTCCACTCCGGCAGGCTCAAGTCAAACAGCGTCCAGTTGATCTCAACGCAGTCGACGGTGCCTTTGACAGTCAATTGCAGAGCCTGCCAAAACGACAGGTTTTCGATCATGTAATGCAGGCTGGGCCAGCAATCAGCCGACTGTCCCGGTGCGGCGTTTTGCAGCAGTACTTGGCGTATGGCGGTAATGGCACCCAGCAGTGCGAAGCCCATGCTCGCCAGCCCATACAGGTAGATAACCAAGCGCTTGGGGTGATGGAGGGCGGCGACCAGATTGACCAATGTGAAACCGGCCAGGAAACCCCGTTGCATCTGGCACAGAAAGCAAGGACGCAACGAGACCCCGAACTCGAGGTAAAACGAGGCGCCCAATGTCAGCGCACCCGCCAGGAACGCAAGGACATACAAGGAGCGTGAAGGGGCCAAAGACATGCTTTATCCGCATCGCGAAAGATAGGTCGCTACGGTAGAGGAAAGGCCTGACCGCTTTCAATACATGCTGGAGCAGACGATTCCGCGAGAGAGTAAGGAGATCCCGCCAGAAGATGGAAGACTTTGGACAACAGAGTGTCGGACTTTGCCCACAATCGCGCTGATAGCCGCTTTCTGAGGTCCTGAGGGATTGGCTGCCAGAACTATCCGAGCCAACCCTCGCCTGTCTTCCTACCTCAAACCCGCGCCGGGACGGGCAGCGGTGAAGCCAGCAAACGGTTATCCAGCAACCCCAGCCCTTCCTGGAACAATTGGTTACTGCGCTCGGTGTCACCCAGTTGGGCCAACAAGCGCGCCAGCTCGGCGCAGGCCTCAGGGTTGCGCTGCACCTGCAGGCTGCTTTCCAGATAATCCCGCGCCTTGCCCCACAAACTGTTTTGCAGGCACAGACGGCCCAACGTCAGCAGCAGGCTGGCATCGCCAGGATGATCCTTCAGCCAACCTTCGGCAAACTTCAGCTGCCGAGCCGGATCGCTGCCACGCAACAGACCGTACAGCCGGATCAGGTGGCTGTCGTAACCACGCTTGATCGCGCCACGCAATGCTTCCTCAGCCTTGGCGTCGGCACCCAGTTGGCGCAATTGCTCGGCGTAAGCCAGGACCAATTGCGGCTCCTGACGCTGTGCGGAGGTGAGTTGTTGCCAAGCCCGTTCAAGGGACTGCAAGCCGGCCTCGCCCTGTTCTTCGCGTTGGGCTGCAAGGCTGAGGTTCTCGCCCCACGCACGACGCTCAAGCTCGGCCAGTTCACTGGCGGGCAAGACTTTATCCTTGCGCAATTCCGGCAACAGGCGGATCACCGATGACCAGTCGCCCCGCTGCTGATGCAAGCGCTGCAATTGGCGCAGCACCTGCGCATTATGGGGATGGCGCTCGTGCATCGCTTGCAAGGTGGTCAGCGCACCCTCTGTATCACCACGGTCCAGTTGCAGCTGGGCATGGCTCAAGGCAACCGCCAGCTCGGCCTGGGGCTGACGCTCCAGGGCACGCTCCAGCAAACCATCAGACTCTTCGTAGCGCCCCTGTTCATTGGCAGCACGGGCTGCGCCGAGGTAGTACAGCAGCGGCTGACGCTCGGCTTCGGCAGCGCGGTGCAGGTGACGCTCGGCGCTGGCCCAGCGGCCTTCGGCGAGGTCCATCTGGCCTTGTTCGATGGCGATCTGCACGCGGCGGCTGCGGTTGCGCCGTGACCACGGGTTGACCACGCCACCGGAAGTGGTGACCAGGCTCAGCAGCACGCGGATCAGATAGATCGTCAAACCCATGGCAAACACCGCCACCACGGTCGCCCACAGGCTCGACTCGTAATGCAGCACGTGCGGATAGGTGACCAGCACGTAGCCAGTGTGTTTCGAAATGCCCACCGCCAGCGCCAGCGCGATGGCAATCGCCAGCACCAGGATCACATAGAAACGTTTCATCGGCTCTACTCCTGCTTCGCCGGCGTCGCCGCCGCCTTGGCTTCGTCGGCAGACAGATGACGCCGCTCAAGGTACGCCTGCACAGCCGCCAGGCTCGCAGCCAGGTCCGGCGTCACTACCGACACCGCCTTGGGCTCAAGCTCGGCGATACGTGCCAGCATCGCCTTGCTCTGCGGGTTGTCCTGGTTGAAGTTGTCCTGCAAGACGCTGCGCGCTTCGCCCAAGGAGCGGCTGTAGACCGCCGACTCACCATTGAGCGCAGCCCATTGTGCTTGCTCCAGGGCCAGGCTCAGGGCCAGGCGCACCTGGTTCAAGCCTTGGCCGGCCAGCAGCGGACGAATGTTGTCGTCCGGGTTGAAGTCGATGCGGAAGTAGCGGGAAATCTGCTCCCACCATTGGCTCCAGCGGCTTTCGGTGTCCGAGGTCGGGCGTCCTTGGGAAGCCGGCTCGGTCAACTGATATTCAGGGGCGATGGCCGCCAACTGCACGACCTGGTCGCGCAAGGCCGCCAGTTGCAGGTACAGCCCGGTGCGGTCCGGCTGCTCGGTGCTGCGCAGCGCGGCAAGGCTCTTGGCCAATTGTTCGCGGGCAGCGTAGGAGCCAGGGTCGCTTTGTTCGCGAAGAATCTCGTCGGCACCCTGCACCAATGCCTGGGCGCTGTTGATATCTTGAAGGGCAGAAAGGCGCAGGCTCGCCAGGCGAATCAAGTGTTCGGCCTCGGCCAGGCGCCAGTCCTTACGGCTGGCGCCCAGCACGGTTTCCAGGCGCTGGCTCAGGCGTTGCTGGTCGCCCTGCAACTGGGCCACCAGGCGACGGCGCTCCTCCAGCTCATCCGCACCCGGTAACTGCGCCAGGCGCGCCGCCAGTTGTTGCTGGCCTTGCTTGAGGGACTGGGACTGGTCATCGAGGGCCTGCACCTGGCCCAACTTCTGTTGGCTGCTGGCCTGCAGGGCGCGGACCTGCCAGATCCCCCAACCGCCGGCGGCAACACCGGCGGCGCCGAGCAGCAGGGCGATGATTGCCAGGCCATTGCCACGGCGCGGCGCGGTGACCGGTGACTCAACCGGCGCATCAAGCGCGGGCTGGGCTTCATCTTTAGGCAAGGCTGTTTCGCTCACGTATCCGTCCTTTGCGTTTCAGAGAGTGGGAACGGTATAGCTCCGTATCGCCACTAACAAAGCCGCGGCACTCGCACCACGACAATCCACAACTTTTTCTGCACCGGCGGCCCGCGCCATCTCCTGGACTCGCGGGCTCGGCACGAACAACGGTAGCTGTGCCACTTGGGGCCAATCGGCTCCGGCCAGGGCTTGCAGGTGTAAAAAACCCTGCCCACTGCTGACCACCAGGCCGTTCAAGCGTTCCAACTGGATGCGTTGCATCAGTACCCCGGCGTCGTAGGCCGGCAGGAAACGGCGATACAACTCCAGGTAGTCGACACTAGCACCTTGCTCACGCAAACGCTCCGCCAGCAGCTCACGCCCCCCCTCGCCTCGCAGGATCAAGACCTGGGCATCAGGGCGTGCGATAGCCTCGCGCAACGCAGGCAATTGAAGCAAGGCCTCGCTGTCGTCGCCAGTGGGGGGATAGTGAACGTTGAGGCCGTGATCAGCCAATACCTGCGCGGTGGCGGCGCCGACACTGAACCATGGCAACTGCGGCCATGCGCGATCCAGCTGCGCGACCGCAAGTCGCGCCGCCGGCTTGCTTACTACGATCACCGCGCAGTAGCGGCTCAGGTCATGGAAGACAGCCTGCTGTTCAGGAGTGACAGGCAGCGGTTCAATATCCAGCAACGGCAAGCTGCTGCTGAAAACCCCCGCATCGGACAACGTGGCCGCCAGGGCCATCGATTCCTCGGCAGGCCGCGTCAGCAGCACACGCCATTCGGTCACTGCGGGCCGGCCTCGCCGTAGACTTTTTGCAGAATGGCACCGGCGCCCTTCTCCAGCAGCGCTTCAGCCACCTGGATACCGAGGGCCGTGGCATCCCGTTGCGGGCCACGGACCTCGGCGGCCAGCAGGGTGCCGCCTTCCGGATCACCCACCAGGCCACGCAACCACAGGTTTTCACCTTCGAGCACGGCGTAGCAAGCGATCGGCACCTGGCAACCACCATTAAGGTGCTTGTTCAGGGCGCGCTCGGCCGTGACGCGCACTTCGGTATCGTGGTGATCGAGGGGTTTGAGCAGGGTATGGATTTCGCTGTCGGCGGTGCGGCATTCGATACCCACGGCGCCTTGTCCACCAGCGGGAAGGCTATCCTCGACGCTAATGGCTGAGGTGATACGGTCTTCAAAGCCCAGGCGGATCAAGCCGGCGGCGGCGAGAATGATCGCGTCATATTCACCGGCGTCCAGCTTCGCCAGGCGGGTGTTGACGTTGCCGCGCAGGAAGCGAATCTGCAGGTCCGGGCGGCGAGTCAGCAGCTGTGCCTGGCGGCGCAGGCTCGACGTACCGACGATGCTGCCCAGGGGCAACTCATCCAACGATGCATACGTGTTGGAAACGAAGGCGTCACGCGGGTCTTCACGCTCACAGATGCAAAACAGGCCCAGGCCTTCGGGAAAGTCCATGGGTACGTCTTTCATCGAATGCACGGCGATGTCGGCTTCATTTTCCAGCAGCGCGGTTTCCAGTTCCTTGACGAACAGGCCCTTGCCGCCGATCTTCGACAGTGGCGAGTCGAGCAGCTTGTCGCCGCGACTGACCATGGGCACCAGGGACACCTTCAGGCCAGGGTGGGCCTGCTCCAGGCGTGCTTTGACGTATTCGGCCTGCCACAAGGCCAGGGCGCTTTTACGGGTGGCGATGCGGATTTCGCGAGAGGACATGGATCAATCCGTACTGAATAGATACGGCAGATAATAACAGCTCAGGCAAATACGCTTTGATTTGAATCAGCAAGTGCGGGGCCTCCCTGGCCACGTCGCACCGGGATATGGAATGCAGGCCTCGCTACAGCCCGTGGGCTAAAGCTGCTGCATCATCTTGCGCACACCGGCCACATGCCGTCGGCTGACGATCAACGCGTCGCCGTTAAGGCCTTTGAGGAATAGCTGGAAATGCCCCAGGGGCGTGCGCTGCAACCGTTCGATGCGCTCACGGGCCACCAGCGCGTTGCGGTGGATACGCACGAAGCGGTCGCCGAATTCATCCTCAAGCGCCTTGAGCGGTTCATCGAGCAACACTTCGCCGCCCTGGTGACGCAGCGTCACGTACTTGTGATCGGCAATAAAATAGACCACTTCACCCAGCGGGATAAGTTCGATGCCTTTGCGGGTACGGGCGCTGATATGACTGCGTGGCCCGTTACCACTTTGGGCGGCAGGCTGAGTCAGGGCGGCAAGCTGGACGCGCGTTGGGCGCTCAGCCTTTTTGAGGGCCTTGAGCAAGGCGTCACCCACCACCGGTTTGGTGAGGAAGCTGACACCGCTGGCTTCCAGCGTTTCCGCGGAAAACTCTTCACCGGCTGCGCAAAACACCACGGCAGGTGGCGACTCTCGTTCGCTCAATCGAGCCGCAACTTGCAAGCCATCGAGGCCCGGCATACGGATATCGAGCAACACCACATCCGGCTTGAGGCTGTCGATCAGCGTCAACGCCTCTTCGCCCGTGGTGGCGCTCGGTTCTAATACTGCGTAACCCTCGAGCTCACTGACCAGACGGCTCAGTCGCTCGCGGGCTTGGGGTTCGTCATCAACGATCAGGACATTCATATTGCGCTGGATTCCTGCGTGAGTCTCGCACAAGGATAGCGTAGACAGGTGCGGTGACTTGCGTCACAGCGATCCACGCTAAGACTAGCGCGAGCGGCAAAAAGTGCCCTGAGAGTGGCACCCATATTTACCCGGACCTGTTCAATAGCGCCCAAGACCTGCTGCCTTCGGGCATCGTCGTAGGGTTTGCTGATACACAATCCGAATACCCCCCTTTTTTAATGGATAGTCTGGGCTCTGACCGCATTACCCGACTTTGGTGCATTCACACACTATCAGTCCAACTGTAGACGCTCGCTGAGACGACATTGCTCAATCGTCAAATATCGTTTCAATAAAGCCCCTTCGCTCAGTCTCGTCCTGGACGCGGTCGGCGGCAAGGCACTTAGCCATCCTTTGCACAAATAAAAATGCCGACGACCCGCAGCACCGCGTCCACGAGCAACCCTGTTATTATCGCCGGAACACTTCCATGCCTCTTTATTAAGCAGATCACGAGCGAATCCATGAGCACCGACAAGACCAACCAGTCCTGGGGCGGCCGCTTCAGTGAACCCGTCGACGCCTTCGTCGCCCGCTTCACCGCCTCCGTCACCTTCGACCAGCGCCTGTACCGCCACGACATCATGGGCTCCATCGCCCACGCGACGATGCTGGCCAAGGTCGGCGTGCTGACCGATGCCGAGCGCGATAGCATCATCGACGGCCTGACCACCATCCGTGGCGAGATCGAAGCCGGCACGTTCGACTGGCGCGTCGACCTGGAAGACGTGCACATGAACATCGAGGCCCGCCTCACCGACCGCATCGGTGTGACCGGCAAAAAGCTGCACACCGGCCGTAGCCGTAATGACCAGGTGGCCACCGATATCCGCCTGTGGTTGCGTGACGAGATCGACCTGATCCTGTCCGAAATCACCCGCCTGCAGAAAGGTTTGCTGGAGCAGGCCGAGCGTGAATCGGACACCATCATGCCGGGCTTCACTCACCTGCAGACCGCGCAACCGGTGACCTTCGGCCACCATCTGCTGGCCTGGTTCGAAATGCTCAGCCGCGACTACGAGCGCCTGGTGGACTGCCGCAAGCGTGCCAACCGCATGCCTCTGGGCAGCGCCGCTCTGGCCGGCACCACTTACCCGATCGACCGCGAGTACACCGCACAATTGCTGGGCTTCGACGCCGTTGGCGGCAACTCGCTGGACGGCGTGTCGGACCGTGACTTCGCCATCGAATTCTGTGCCGCCGCCAGTATTGCGATGATGCACCTGTCGCGCTTCTCCGAAGAGCTGGTGCTGTGGACCAGCGCGCAATTCCAGTTCATCGACCTGCCGGACCGCTTCTGCACCGGCAGCTCGATCATGCCGCAAAAGAAAAACCCCGACGTGCCCGAACTGGTGCGTGGCAAGAGCGGCCGCGTGTTCGGCGCCTTGATGGGCCTGCTGACCCTGATGAAAGGTCAACCCCTGGCCTACAACAAGGACAACCAGGAAGACAAGGAGCCGCTGTTCGACGCCGCCGACACCCTGCGAGACTCGCTGCGCGCGTTTGCCGACATGATCCCGGCGATCAAGCCCAAGCACGCGATCATGCGTGAAGCGGCGCTGCGCGGGTTCTCTACCGCAACCGACCTGGCGGACTATCTGGTGCGCCGTGGCCTGCCGTTCCGCGATTGCCACGAAATCGTCGGCCACGCTGTGAAGTACGGCGTGGACACCGGCAAGGACCTGGCGGAAATGAGCCTGGAAGAACTGCGTCAGTTCAGCGACCAGATCGAGCAGGACGTGTTTGCCGTGCTGACCCTGGAAGGCTCGGTGAATGCCCGTAACCACGTGGGCGGGACTGCGCCGGCGCAGGTAAAAGCCGCAGTGGTGCGCGGCCAGGCCCTGCTCGCCAGCCGCTGATCCTTGTGGCGAGCAGGCTGGCCCCGCGTTGGGCTGCGAAGCAGCCCCAAAAACTGACACCGCGCAATGCCTGACAGAGCGCGGTGTTCTTACTTGGGGCCGCTACGCAGCCCAACGCGGGGCCAGCCCGCTCGCCACAAATTCGCGCAACTTCAGAATCTATTTTTTTGCCGCAATCATCGCCATAAACGCCGGCATTGCCGCCTCTCTGTCCGCTGCAACTCGCTGCGCATTGGGCATCGCATGCAACTTCTCCAGCAACGCCTTGGCCTTCGGCAGTTCAGCCAACAAATCCAGGCCAAACAGTTTCTCGCCCACCGCACAGGCGAGGTTCACGCTGTACATGAAGTACAAATCCGCAATCGTGAAGCTTTCCCCCGCCACATACGGCGCGAACTTGCCGTGCCTGCTCAGCGCACCGACCCCCAGTAGCAACTCGGACCTGGACTTCTCCTTGATCGCCTCCGGCACCGGCATGCCCATAAACGCTTCGGCGTAACACGCGCGGGCCGGCAGCTCGATGTACAACTCGATCTCCCTGCACAGCGCCAGCACCTGGGCTCGCTGGAACGGCTCGGCGGGCAGCAGCGAAGGCCCTTCCTGGGTCTGTTCGATGTATTCGAGGATCACGCTGGTTTCGTTGATAAACCCCTGCTTGACGCCGAGGACCGGCACCTTGCCACGTGGGCTGACCGCAAAGACATCGGGGGTCTGCCCGGAGAAAAAAGGCACCTCTTCGAAAGGCAGCCCTTTCTCCAGCAGCGCCAGCTTGACCATGTTGTAGTAGTTACTGACCGAAAATCCGTAGAGCTTGAGCATTGCAGGTGCCTCCAGGCCGGGAATGGGGTTGGCTGCAAGGGTTATAGCCCCGAGGGCCCGGCCTTGCCAGCAGCATCAGCCGCCTGAATGGGGGTAGACTGGCGCCCTTTCCTTGAGGAGCCTGCCATGAGCGAGCCGACCGATATCGACAACGACGAAGAAGAATTCGCCGAAACCACCCTGATCGAAGCGATCGAAAACCAGATCGAAAGCGAAAACCCACCGGCGGCCAAAGCCACGTTCAACAAGCTGACCCTGGTGGGTTACGAACGTGAAGAGATTCTGCAACTGATGGCCCACGTGCTGGCTGTCGAAATCGATGCGCTGCTGGAAGAAGACCGCGCCTTCAATACCGAATGGTATGAAACTGCACTGCGCGCCCTGCCAGAACTGCCTCCGGAAAAGCAATAATCCAGGGGCGCAGCAACACGCTGGACAGTTCGGCAAAGTGCGTTCACCTTATGGCCTGCTAGCCTCTAATAAATTCTTAGAAAGTCTGGAGTCCTTATGTCGTATACCCCTGAGTTGGTTGCCGAACTGGAAATCCTTGTGCTCTTCCCATTGGACAGCACCAAGGAAGGTCTGAAAGTTCACCAGACCGCTGCGCCCACTGCCATCGCCGCTGCCATGCGCCTGCACGCGAAAGGACTTATCGACCAACCGGACGGGGGCTACCTGACCAGCCTTGGCCGGGACGCTGCAGAACAAGCCCAGACCCTGCTGACTATCTTGACCACCGCCACCACCAAAGAAGCCGCCTGATACCTGACACCGCCCATGGAGTCCGCCCCGTGCGGATTCCGAGGGCGTTGCCGTGCACGCGCAAAAAATCTGACGTCAAAAACCATTTCTCTCTAAACCTCCTACGCTACTGGCTGTAAACTCCTACACGGCTGCCCACGTCGGGCCCTGCGAGCCACCGACCTCGACATGACCCGCACCCATGAAATCCGCCCCGACCTGGACGAAGGCATCGACCGCAAGGTGCTGGCCCAATTGCGTGCGCGTTTCATGGCCCTCAACGAAGGCCGCATGGCCCGGGCTGTCGAAGGGCTGACACCGCGCCAGCAAAGCGTGCTGACCTTGTTGCCGCTGTTCTTCCACGTCAATCACCCGCTGCTGCCTGGCTATGTGTCGGGCAGTACACCGGCCGGCCTCTCGAATTTCGAGCCCGACGCCCAGGCGTTGACCGAAGCCCAGCGCCTGACCCGCTCGTTCTCCTACAAGCCACGCCACGGCAACCCACCACGGCCGATCCACGGCCTGTTCCTCATGGGTAGCCTTGGCACCCTGGCCCAGGCCGACCAGAGCGACATGGACGTGTGGGTGTGTCACGCCCCCGATCTCGGCGAAAACGAACTGGCCGAACTGCGCAAGAAATGCCAGCTGCTGGAAGCCTGGGCCCTGACCATGGGCGCCGAGGCGCACTTCTTCCTGATCGAGCCGACACGCTTCGTGCTCGGTGAGCGCGACACCCAACTGAGTTCCGACGATTGCGGCACCACCCAGCATTACCTGCTGCTGGACGAGTTCTACCGCACCGCCATCTGGCTGGCCGGGCGTACGCCGATCTGGTGGCTGGTGCCGGTATATGAAGAGACTCGTTATGCCGAGTTCACCCACACGCTGATTTCCAAGCGCTTTATCCGCGCCGACGAAACCCTGGACCTTGGTCACCTGGCGCGCATCCCCCCGGGCGAGTTCATCGGCGCCGGGCTGTGGCAACTATTCAAGGGCATCGAGTCGCCCTACAAGTCGGTGCTCAAGCTGCTGCTGACCGAGGTCTACGCCAGCGAGCACCCGAACGTGCACTGCCTGAGCCTGCGTTTCAAGCGGGCGGTATTCGCCAACCAGATGGATCTGGATGAGCTGGACCCGTACATCGTGGTGTACCGCCGCATCGAGGAATACCTCAAGGCCCGCAACGAGCCCGAGCGCCTGGAACTGGTGCGGCGCGCGCTGTACCTGAAGGTCAACCGCAAACTCAGCGCCGGCCAGCGCAGCACCAGCTGGCAACGCCTACTGCTGGAGCGCCTGGCCCATGAATGGGGCTGGGACCAGCGCCAACTGACACTGCTGGACAGTCGCAGTCAATGGAAAGTGCGTCAGGTTGCTTCCGAGCGCCGGGCGCTAGTCAACGAGCTCAATTACAGCTATCGCTTCCTGACCCAGTTCGCCCGCACCGAACAGACCGTCAGCCTGATCAACAAACGCGACCTCAACGTATTGGGCCGGCGCCTGTACGCCGCCTTTGAACGCAAGGCCGGCAAAGTCGAGTTCATTAACCCCGGCATCGCCCCGGACTTGGCCGAAGACACCCTGACCCTGGTGCAATCACCCAATCGCAAGGAGCCGGGCCAGCACCACTGGGGCCTGTACAACGGCAACCTGACAGCCCTGGAGTGGGAGCACTTCGCGCCGATCAAGCGCAGCCGCGACCTGCTGGAGATGCTCACCTGGTGCCATCGCAACGGCGTGATCGACAGCAGCACCCGCCTGGCCCTGCACCCCGGCACCAGCGACATGACCGAGTTCGAGCTGTTCAACCTGCTGGGCAGCCTGCAACAGAGCATCGCCCTGCCCCTGGCCAGCGTCGATGAAGAGCGCCTGCTGCGCTCGGCAGTACCCGAGGAAGTGCTGCTACTGATCAACGTCGGCGTCGACCCGCTCAAGCACCACCGCGACCTGAACATCCTGATGACCACCGAGCGCACCGACTCCCTGAGCTATGCCGGGGTGCGCGACAACCTCGTGCTGACCCTGGACCAAGTCACGCTCAATAGCTGGAACGAGGTGATGGTCAGCCGCTACGACGGCCCTCACGCCCTGCTCGACTGCCTGCGCGACTACCTCAACCAGTTGCCGGCAGACCATCTGCCACGGCTGCGGGTGCGCTGCTTCTGTCACAACCGTGCGCAGTTCATTGCCCAGCGCGTGGAAGAAATCTTCGACACCGCGCAGAACCTGCTGCTGGGCCAGGGCAATCATCGTTACCTGCTCCAGGTGCAGCAGCACTATCACGTGATGGAGTTGATACCGGGCCAGGCCACTCACGTGTCACTGCCGACCCAGGAGGCGCTGATCGCCTACCTCAGCGAAGAACTGGCCAGCTACAGCCCGCTGCACCTGGACGCCATGGCTCTGGAAGACCATGACCTGGCGCTGCTGCTGCCGATGGGCCTGGCCGATTGTGTGCAGGTGTTTTACCGGGTCAACGAGGGCTTCGCCGAGCTGTATGTGCTGGATGAGTTCAACGCGCTGTGGCAACAGCGCTTGCCGTTCCATGACGAACAGAGCCTGCTGGCGCCGTTGCAGCGTTTCTTGCAGTCGATCATTTATCGCCGCGACGCGCTGTCACCGCTGGACCCGCATGAGCCACTGGGCGCAGTGCAAACCTTGTATTACCAACTGTTGCCGTCGGGCAGCGGTCGCGCGCGCGGCATCGAGCCTCGTCCTGCGCCGTTGAACCCGGTGAACAAACCGTTCTATGACGTGCATGCGATTATCGGCAAGGCAGCGCTGGGCCAGGTGGGGATCACCCTGTACTGCAATCAGCGGGAGTTTTCCGAGCTGGAATTTGGCGACCAGTTGTTTGCGGTGGTCGCCCAGGAAATCGTCGGGCAACGCCGGGAGCCCGAACGTTACCGCTGCTACATCACCGACCTCGACCTGTCCGGCCTGCTCGGTGATGTGCAAAGCCCAAGCAACCTGTACCTGCGGTACAAGGCCGAGCTGGAACTGTCGCTCAACGAGGCGCTGGGCCAGATTTAAAGGGGGAAGGCACCGCCGTCTTTAGGCTGGCCTTCAACACTGAGCAATTCCAGCTTGAGCGTCTTGCCACCCGGGGCCGGCCAGTCGATGTGCTGGCCAACCTGCAGACCCAGCAAGGCGCTGCCCACCGGCGCCAGGATCGAAATCTTGCCTTCATCGGCATTGGCGTCTTTCGGGTAGACCAGGGTCAAGTGGTAATCCTTGCCGCTGCCTTGCTCACGGCAATGCACGCTGGAGTTCATGGTCACGACACCCGCAGGCACTTCATCGTGGCCAACCACTTCTTCGGCGCGGTCGAGTTCGGCTTGCAACGCTTCGACGCCGGGAGATTCGTCGCCCAGGCGGTCGATCAGTTGCTCCAGACGCTGCACGTCAAGACGGGTGAGGATGATGGACGGTGCGGTGGTCATGATTCAGGCAGACTCCTTTTTTCTGCACAAAAAAGCAAAACCCCGCCAGGAAAGGCGGGGTTCTCACGGGCCTCGATGAGTTGAGGCGTATCCGGACACTACCACAGCGTCACAAATAAACAAGACAGCCTCAGGCGTGGGCCCGGCGCTGCTCGGCCTCGGCGCAGATGATCCGGCGCCGTGCATCGTCGGCAGAGCGCCATTCACGGATGTCTTCCACATGGCGGAAGCAGCCGAGGCAGACTTTCTGCTCATCCAGGCGACACAAACTGATACAAGGTGACGGCACCGCCGGGCTGACATTACTGAACAGTGGCTTGGGCGGACGTACGGTTGCAGACTGGGTCACGATCAAATCTCGTCGAAGTCCAGCGCTTCGCCGGTATATTCCTCGACCAGGCGCGCGAGCATTTCACCCAACAGCTCCTCACTTTTGTCGCACTGCCATTTGCCGCTTTCTTCGTCATAGTCGAAGTGAACGCCACCGGAACGTGCTGCAAGCCACAGCTGACGCAAAGGCTCCTGGCGGCTGAAGATCAGTTGCTGACCGCTCTCGAACTTGACGGTCAGCACGCCAGCCGAGTTTTCCAGGTCCACGTCCAGGCCGCTGTCATCGAAAATATCTTCCAGCGCCTGCTGGGTCGAATCCACCAGGTCGTGAAAACGGGCTTCGGTCAAACTCATTGTGGCAACCTCAAAAGTGTCTGGTTTTGCTCAAGCGCCGCACGATACGGGCGAGCCCCGCCGATTGCAAAGGATACCGATTCCATCGCGATTGGCGGTACGAAATATCCACGGCCAGCGTAGTCCACTTCGTAACCATGTCGGCAAACCCCCGCCGGACGGGTATTCCAGCGCATAGGCAAGCTGGCGGGTGGTCGGTATACTCGGGCGCAATTAATGCATATTCAAGGATTTCGCCATGAAGCGCCTGATCTCTTCCCTTGCTGCGCTCGTCGCGGTCGCTTGCCTCGTTAGTGCCTGTGGTCAAAAAGGCCCGCTGTACCTGCCTGATGACAGCAAAGACCCGAATGAACAGGCGCAATCGTCGCAAAAACCATCCAAAGCGCATAAGCACGACACCTACGAATAAGGGTACTCCATGGACGCTTTTAACTACCGGGACGGCGAGCTGTTCGCGGAAGGCGTGGCGTTGTCCGCGATTGCCCAGCGCTTTGGCACCCCGACCTATGTGTACTCCCGTGCGCATATCGAAGCCCAGTACCGCTCGTTCACCGATGCGCTCGACGGCGTGCCGCACCTGGTGTGCTACGCGGTCAAGGCCAACTCCAACCTGGGTGTACTGAATGTCCTGGCGCGCCTCGGCGCTGGTTTTGACATCGTCTCCCGTGGCGAGCTGGAACGTGTACTGGCGGCTGGCGGCAAGGCGGACAAGATCGTGTTCTCCGGCGTCGGCAAGACCCGCGAAGACATGCGCCGCGCCCTGGAAGTCGGCGTGCATTGCTTCAACATCGAGTCCACCGACGAACTTGAGCGCCTGCAGGTCGTGGCCGCCGAGATGGGCGTTCGCGCGCCGATCTCCCTGCGCGTCAACCCGGACGTCGACGCCGGCACCCACCCGTACATTTCCACCGGTCTCAAAGAGAACAAGTTCGGCATCGCCATTGCCGACGCCGAAGACGTGTACATCCGCGCCGCCCAACTGCCGAACCTGGAAGTGCTGGGCGTCGACTGCCATATCGGCTCGCAACTGACCAGCCTGCCACCGTTCCTGGATGCCCTCGATCGCCTGCTTGCGCTGATCGACCGTCTCGGTGAATGCGGCATCTACCTGCACCACATCGACCTCGGTGGTGGTGTAGGCGTGCGTTATCGCGACGAAGAGCCGCCGCTGATTGCCGACTATATCCAGGCCGTGCGCGAGCGCATCGAAGGCCGCGACCTGACGCTGATGTTCGAGCCGGGCCGCTATATCGTCGCCAACGCGGGCGTGCTGCTGACCCAGGTCGAGTACCTCAAGCACACCGAGCACAAAGACTTCGCCATCATCGACGCGGCGATGAACGACCTGATCCGCCCGGCGCTGTACCAGGCCTGGATGAATGTCACCGCCGTGACGCCTCGCGCCAGCGAAGCCCGCGCCTACGACATCGTCGGCCCGATCTGCGAGACCGGCGACTTCCTGGCCAAGGATCGTCAGCTGGCCCTGGAAGAAGGCGATCTGCTGGCCGTGCATTCGGCTGGTGCCTATGGGTTTGTCATGAGTTCCAACTACAACACCCGCGGGCGTACCGCCGAGGTGCTGGTGGACGGTGATCAAGCGTTTGAAGTGCGTCGCCGCGAGACGGTAGCCGAGTTGTATGCTGGCGAAAGCCTGCTGCCGGAGTAAGCCATGCTGCTGCGTTTTACCAAGATGCACGGGCTGGGCAATGATTTCATGGTCCTCGACCTGGTCAGCCAGCACGCGCATATCCTGCCCAAGCACGCTAAACAGTGGGGCGATCGTCACACTGGCATTGGTTTCGACCAGTTGCTGATCGTCGAGGCACCGAGCAACCCGGAAGTGGATTTCCGTTATCGGATCTTCAACTCCGACGGTTCCGAAGTGGAACAGTGCGGCAACGGTGCGCGCTGCTTCGCGCGTTTTGTGCTGGACAAGCGCCTGACCGCCAAGCGGCAGATCCGCGTCGAGACCAAGAGCGGCGTGATCGAGCTGGATATCCGCAGCGATGGCCAGATCAGCGTCAACATGGGCGCGCCACGCCTGGTGCCGGCGGATATTCCGTTCCAGGCCACCGAGCAGGCCGTCAGCTATGCGCTGGACGTGGACGGCAAGACCGTCGACATCGCTGCAGTGTCCATGGGCAACCCCCATGCCGTGCTGCGGGTCAACGACATCAACAACGCGCCGGTGCATGAGCTGGGCGCGAAAATCGAACACCACCCGCGCTTTCCGGCACGGGTGAATGTGGGCTTCCTGCAGGTGATCGACCGTACCCGCGCGCAATTGCGCGTGTGGGAACGCGGCGCCGGCGAAACCCAGGCCTGCGGCACCGGTGCGTGCGCCGCTGCCGTGGCCGCGATCAGCCAGGGGTGGATGGATTCGCCACTGCTGATCGACCTGCCCGGCGGACGCTTGTCCATCGAGTGGGCAGGCCCTGGCCACCCGGTGATGATGACCGGGCCGGCCTCGCGCGTATACGAAGGACAGGTCCGTCTATGAGTGAGCCAAGCCAATGACCGATAAGCCTCAAGTACCCGCACCCGCTACCCCGAGCGACAGCCTGGAGGCCGCCACTGTTGCGGCGTACCTTGAGGCTAACCCGGACTTCTTCGTCGAGCACGAAGAGTTGCTGCCGGCACTGCGCATCCCCCATCAACGTGGGGATACCGTATCGCTGGTGGAACGGCAGATGAAGATCCTGCGCGAGCGCAACATTGAAATGCGCCACAAGCTCTCGCACCTGATGGACGTCGCCCGCGACAACGATCGCCTGTTCGAGAAAACCCGCCGCCTGATCCTGACCCTGATGGACGCCACCAGCCTGGAAGAAACGGTGATCGCGGTGGAAGACAGCCTGCGCCAGGACTTCCAGGTGCCATTCGTGAGCCTGATCCTGTTCAGCGACAACCCGATGCCGGTGGGTCGATGGGTCAGCGGCAGCGACGCACAAACCGCAATCGGCGGCCTGCTGTCCGAGGGCAAGACCATCAGCGGCACCTTGCGCGAGCATGAGCTGGACTTCCTGTTCGGCGCCGAACAGCGCAAGCAGATCGGCTCCACCGCCGTCGTCGCCCTCAGTCATCAAGGCCTGCATGGCGTGCTGGCCATCGCCAGCCGCGATCCTCAGCACTACAAAAGCTCCGTGGGCACCTTGTTCCTGACCTACATCGCCGAAGTGCTGGGCCGCGTCCTGCCGCGGTTCACCACCGCCCTGCGCGCGGTGCGCTAGCCATGGAACGGCAACTGGACGCTTACTGCGCTCACCTGCGCAACGAGCGCCAGGTGTCGCCCCATACCCTGGAAGCCTATCGGCGGGACTTGAACAAGGTCCTGGCGTACTGCGAGAAACAACGGATCGACAGCTGGAAGGCCCTGGATATCCAGGGCCTGCGCAGCCTGATCGCGCGCCTGCACCAGGCCGGCCAATCCTCGCGCAGCCTGTCACGCCTGCTCTCGGCGGTGCGCGGGCTCTATCACTACCTGAATCGCGAGGGCCTGTGCGACCACGACCCGGCCAACGGCCTGTCGCCGCCCAAGGGCGAGCGGCGCCTGCCCAAGACCCTGGACACTGACCGTGCCCTGCAACTGCTCGATGGTGCGGTCGAGGATGACTTCCTGGCCCACCGCGACCAGGCGATTTTGGAACTGTTCTATTCCTCGGGCCTGCGCCTTTCTGAGCTGACCGGCCTGAACCTGGATCAACTGGACCTGGCAGACGGCCTGGTGCAAGTGCTCGGCAAGGGCAGCAAGACCCGTGTCCTGCCGGTAGGCCGCAAGGCACGGGAGGCGTTGCAGCTGTGGTTGCCGCTGCGCCTGTTGACCAACCCGGCGGACGATGCGGTGTTCGTCAGCCAGCAAGGCCGGCGTCTTGGACCAAGGGCGATTCAGGTGCGGGTGAAGGCCGCCGGGGAGCGAGAGCTGGGGCAGAACCTGCACCCACATATGCTGCGACACTCTTTCGCCAGCCATCTGCTGGAATCGTCCCAGGACCTGCGCGCGGTGCAAGAGCTACTGGGCCACTCCGATATCAAAACCACACAGATCTATACCCATCTGGATTTCCAACACCTGGCAACGGTGTACGACAGCGCCCACCCACGGGCCAAACGCATCAAGGACGGCGACTCATGAGTATCAAGCTGATCACCTTCGACCTGGACGATACGCTCTGGGACAACGTACCCGTCATCATCAGCGCCGAAGCGTCGATGCGCGAATGGCTGGCGCTTAACGCCGCCAAAGTCGGCGATTTGCCGCTGGAGCACTTCGCCAGTCTTCGCCAGCAGGTGCTGGAGCGCCATCCTGAGCTGAAACACCGCATCAGCATCCTGCGCCACCGGGTGTTGATGCATGCGTTTGAAGAGGCTGGTTATCCACAGCCTGAGGCCACGGAAATGGCGGATGTGTGCTTCGAAGCCTTCATCCACGCGCGCCACCAGCTCACCCCGTTTCCCGAAGCCGAGCCCATGCTCAAGGCACTGCGTCAGCACTTCCTGCTGGGTGTGATCACCAACGGTAATGCGGATGTGCAGCGCGTTGGCCTCGCGGACTACTTCCATTTTGCGCTGCGCGCCGAAGATATCGGCATCGCCAAGCCGGATGCGCGGTTGTTTCAGGAGGCGTTGCAGCGTGGTGGCGTAGACGCTGGTGCGGCGGTGCATGTTGGCGATCACCCGGGGGATGATATTGCCGGGGCGCAGCAGGCGGGGTTACGGGCGGTGTGGTTTAACCCGACGGGTAAGGTATGGGAGGGAGACAAGCGACCGGATGCGCAGATTCGTAGCCTGACAGAGTTGCCGGAACTGCTGCGCAGCTGGAAGTAATACCACAGGTCAAAATGTGGGAGGGGGCTTGCCCCCGATTACAGTGGGTCAGCCAATATATTCGTTGGCTGATACGCCGCTATCGGGGGCAAGCCCCCTCCCACATTTTTTATCGCCGGTGACCTCCAGGCCTTTACTCAAGGCATGAAAAAGCCCACAGCGACGGCGGGCTTTTTCTTACAAGCAGGTGACGGACCTCAAATAGGTCGGCTGCCGTACTTGTTATCCGGCTTCTTCGGTGGGTCTGCCACCACGTTGGCCTCGACTTCCTGCACTTTGCCGCCTTTAGCGAGGAATTCTTCCATCGCACGGGCCAGGGCATCACGCTCTTTGTTCTTGGCTTCAACGCTTGGCAATTCGTCTACCGACACAGCTGCCTTGGCTTTGCCTTTGGCGGCCGGGACAGGTGCATCATCGCCACCGTCGTCGTCGGCAACGTCTTCCGCCGCCGCTTCGAGGCCTTCTTCGGTGTCGTCTTCGTCACCTACTTCGAGTTCGTCGTTTTCCAGATCATCGTCGCTCATGTTCTACCTCATGACTTGCGAAAAGCAGATTAGTTATAGCCCAGCTTCACCCTCTGTCGACGGCTGCCGGAAAAAAATCAACATCCACTGGTTAACCAGTGGCTTATGCCCCATCACCGTGCAAGGTGGCGAGGATTTTACGAGCACCGCCATGATCACGGTGCTCGCCCAGATAAACACCTTGCCAGGTCCCCATCGCCAAGCGGCCGGCCTTCACCGGCAAACTCAGCTGGCAGCCCAGGAGACTGGCCTTGAAGTGCGCCGGCAGGTCGTCCGGACCTTCGTCGTTGTGTTCGAACCCTGCACGGCCTTGCGGCACCAGCGAATTGAAATAACGTTCGAAGTCACGGCGTACCGCCGGGTCGGCATTCTCGTTGACGGTCAACGAGGCCGAGGTGTGCTGCAGCCACAGATGCAACAAGCCCACACGACAGGCCTTCAATTCAGGCAAGCCGGCCAGCAACTCATCGGTTACCAGGTGAAAGCCCCGGGGCTTGGCCCGCAGGGTAATCAGGGTCTGTTGCCACATACAGTTCTCCGCCCATCGGCGCGCATTCTAGCGCGCTCAGGGAAAAAACAAAGTGCCGAATACGCCTACATGCCTGTAAGACATTGGCATGCGGAAAAGTGCCGTGTGCATCCCATCACAAACATCGCTTAAAAACCGCTACAGCGTGTTACGACTGACAAACACCAGGCAAAAAAATGCCCGGCAAGCCGGGCATCTTTTTTTCGCGTACTTACAAGTTGTAGCCGCGTTCGTTGTGTTGCGCCAGGTCGAGGCCGACCGCCTCTTCCTCTTCGGTCACCCGCAGGCCCATGACCATGTCCAGCACCTTGAGGATGATGAACGTCACGATAGCGGTGTAGATCACCGTGAAGCCGACGCCTTTGGCCTGGATCCAGACCTGTGCAGCCACGTCAGTCACCGTGCCGAAGCCGCCCAGTGCTGGGGCTGCGAACACACCGGTGAGGATCGCACCGACGATACCGCCGATACCGTGCACACCGAATGCGTCCAGGGAGTCGTCGTAACCCAGCTTGCGCTTGAGGCTGGTGGCGCAGAAGAAGCAGATCACACCGGCGACCAGGCCGATCACCAGGGCGCCCATTGGGCCTACGGTGCCAGCAGCCGGAGTGATTGCCACCAGGCCCGCCACCACACCCGAGGCGATGCCCAGTGCGCTTGGCTTACCGTGAGTGATCCACTCGGCGAACATCCAGCCCAGCGCCGCAGCAGCGGTAGCGATCTGGGTGACCAGCATCGCCATGCCGGCAGTGCCGTTGGCCGCAGCGGCAGAGCCGGCGTTGAAGCCGAACCAGCCGATCCACAGCATCGCCGCGCCGATCAGGGTGTAACCGAGATTGTGCGGTGCCATCGGGGTGGTCGGAAAGCCTTTACGCTTGCCGAGCACGATGCACGCCACCAGGCCAGCCACACCGGCGTTGATGTGCACCACGGTGCCGCCAGCGAAGTCGAGCACTCCCCAGTCACCCAGCAACGAACCCGGACCGCCCCACACCATGTGGGCAATCGGCGCATACACCAGGGTGAACCAGACGCCCATGAAGATCAGCATCGCGGAGAACTTCATACGCTCGGCGAACGCACCGACGATCAGCGCCGGGGTGATGATGGCGAAGGTCATCTGGAAGGTGACGAACACCGCCTCAGGGAACAGCGCCGCAGGGCCGGTGATGCTCGCCGGGGTCACACCCGCGAGGAACAACTTGGACAAACCGCCCACGAACGAGTTGAAGTTGACGACGCCCGCTTCCATCCCGGTGGTGTCGAACGCCATGCTGTAGCCGTACACGAACCACAGGATGGTGATCAGGCCGGTGATGGCGAAGCACTGCATCATCACGGAAAGAATGTTTTTGGAGCGCACCATGCCGCCGTAGAACAGCGCCAGGCCTGGAATGGTCATGAACAGCACCAGCGCGGTGGATGTGAGCATCCACGCCGTGTCGCCGGAATTGAGGACTGGAGCCGCCACTTCGTCTGCCGCCATGGCCAGGCTTGGCATTACGATGGACAACAGGGCTCCGAGCCCTGCGAATTTACGCAGAGTCATATTGTTTTCTCCTGGGGCGTTGGGGTTTGGCGGCTTAGATTGCGTCGGTATCGGTTTCGCCGGTACGGATGCGAATAGCCTGTTCCAGATTGACCACGAAGATCTTGCCGTCACCAATCTTGCCGGTGTTGGCAGCCTTGGTTATCGCCTCGATAACCCGGTCAAGATCCTTGTCGTCAATGGCGACATCAATCTTCACCTTCGGCAGGAAATCGACTACGTATTCCGCGCCGCGATACAGCTCGGTGTGACCCTTCTGCCGACCGAAGCCTTTGACCTCAGTAACGGTAATGCCCTGCACGCCGATCTCGGACAACGACTCGCGTACATCGTCCAACTTGAACGGCTTGATGATGGCAGTGACTAGCTTCATGAAAACTCTCTCCCGAATTGGTGGACTTGCCCCAGGAAAACAAACCCGTCTCAAGTCTAAGCGCAGTGCCTGGCTTTGTAACGCGTCGTCGCCTCGGCATTTGCCGTTGCGACGCCAGCGAACCACTGGTGACGAAACCTGTACCCCTGATCCGTCGGCGCACTGCATTCGTCACAGCGACTGCATCAGTGCATGGGTCATGATCGTCTAAGCAGAAACCTTGCCAGCTCCGTAAAAATCACTGAAATCAGTCCTTTGCCCACTTTCTCCCAACTGCGGGGCTTTTTGATGGCGGCAATGCGCACAAAAACAGTGCGCCACCGCCCGGCCCGCTGCGCGAAAAGCGTGCGCTCGCCGCCACGGAAAAGACTATAGACGCTGCGTGATACACTGCCGGCCAACAGTTTTCCGGAATATTTCCCATGCTCGCGCCCAAAGACCTCCTCGACGCCCTGAGCGGCCACGCCTCTCGCCTGTTCAGCGGCGACACCCCGCTGCCCCGCAATGAAATCGAAAGCCAGTTCAAGGCGCTGCTGCAAAGCGGCTTCAGCAAGCTCGACCTGGTGAGCCGGGAAGAGTTTGATAGCCAGATGGTGGTGCTGGCCCGCACGCGGGCGCGGTTGGAGAGCCTGGAGGCGAAGGTAGCGGAGTTGGAAGCTAGGTTGACGCCGCCCTCTGCTGAATAAACGCGGTCAGTGTGGGAGCTGGCTTGCCTGCTCCCACATAAAGCGCTGCGAACGACTCTGGATACGTTCTGTAAAACCTCCCTCGCCTCGCATTTCCCCACCTCGTCTACCCTTGAAAAACCCGCAGGAAGCGGCCCTCTTTTCAAGGAACGAGCATGTCCCTCGCCATCGTCCACAGCCGCGCCCAGATCGGCGTCGAAGCGCCTGCCGTCACCGTCGAAGTGCACATGGCCAATGGTTTGCCGTCCCTGACACTCGTCGGCTTGCCGGAAACAGCCGTCAAGGAAAGCAAGGACCGGGTGCGTAGCGCCATTCTCAACTCCGCCCTGCAATACCCCGCCCGACGCATCACCCTCAACCTGGCGCCCGCCGACCTGCCCAAGGACGGCGGGCGCTTTGACTTGGCGATTGCGTTGGGCATCCTGGCGGCCAGCGTGCAGGTGCCAGCCTTGCTGCTCGACGACGTGGAATGTCTGGGAGAATTGGCGCTGTCCGGCGAGGTGCGCGCAGTGAAAGGCGTGTTGCCTGCGGCATTGGCGGCGCGCAAGGCCGGGCGCACCGTGATAGTGCCTCGGGCGAATGCCGAGGAAGCGTGCCTGGCCTCGGGGTTGAAGGTGATCGCGGTGGATCATTTGCTGCAGGTGGTGGCGCACCTGAATGGGCATCAGCCTATAGAACCCTACAAATCCGACGGCTTGCTGTACCTGAACAAGCCATACCCGGACCTGAGCGAAGTACAGGGCCAGCTCGCCGCCAAGCGCGCATTGCTGATTGCAGCGGCGGGCGCGCATAACCTGCTGTTCAGCGGCCCGCCCGGCACCGGCAAGACCTTGCTCGCCAGTCGCCTGCCGGGTTTGTTGCCGCCGTTGAGCGAGCAGGAAGCCCTGGAAGTGGCGGCGATCCAGTCGGTCGTCAGCCTTGCGCCGCTGAGTCACTGGCCACACCGACCGTTTCGCCAGCCGCACCACTCTGCCTCAGGTCCGGCATTGGTGGGCGGCGGGTCGAAACCGCAGCCGGGGGAAATTACCCTGGCCCATCACGGCGTGCTGTTCCTCGATGAGTTGCCTGAGTTCGACCGCAAGGTGCTGGAGGTGCTGCGCGAGCCTCTGGAATCGGGTCACATCGTCATCTCCCGCGCCCGCGATCGCGTCAGCTTCCCGGCCCGCTTCCAACTGGTAGCCGCCATGAACCCCTGCCCTTGCGGGTACATGGGCGAACCCAGCGGGCGTTGTCGCTGCACGCCGGAGCAGATTCAGCGCTATCGCAACAAGCTCTCCGGCCCCTTGTTGGACCGTATTGATTTGCACCTCACTGTGGCGCGAGAAACCACCGCATTGAACCCAACCCAGCAGGCGGGCGATAACACCGCCGAGGCATCGGCACGGGTCGCCCAGGCCCGCGATCGCCAACAGCAACGCCAGGGCTGTGCAAATGCGTTCCTTGATCTGCCGGGGCTGCGCAAGCACTGCAAGCTGACGAAGACCGATGAAGGCTGGCTGGAAACCGCCTGTGAACGGCTGACACTATCCCTGCGCGCTGCCCATCGCCTGCTCAAAGTGGCGCGTACCCTGGCCGACCTTGAGCACGCCGAGAGCATTACTCGACCGCACTTGGCGGAAGCGTTGCAGTATCGGCCCGCGGCCGTCGGCTAGGGTGCCTCTGGGAAGTCCAACAGCAGGCGCGCCACTTCCATCACTTCATCCAAGGCCGCTTCCGCCGACTCCATGGAGGGTTTGAGCATCAGGTCGTCGGCATAGCCCATCGCCACGGCAAAGATCTGGCGGGCAGCGCGTTGTGGCGAGTCACAACGCAGGACATTGGCAGCCACACCCCGCTCGATCACCTCGGCGAGCATGCCTTGCCATTGGGCGTTGATCGCCAGGTAAGCCTGGGCCATTTCCGGGTCCTGCATCGCTTCGTCCCAAGCATCCAGCCACAGTGCCCACCCTGCATCAGCGGTGCTTGGCAGGCAGTCACGCAAAAAACCCACAAAGGCGTCCAGGGGCGCTGCTTCTGCCAGGGGCGCGCGCACTTCGTCCAACTGTTCGTTGGCAAACCGCACGAAGGCTTCGCGGCGCAGTTCCTTCCAGTCGCTGAAGTAGTGATAGACATGGCTGCGGGACAGGCCGGCATGTTCGGCCAGGTCGCGGGTGGACACATCGGCAAAACCCTTGCTGCGAAACAGCTCAAGGGCGGCGGCGATGATCTGGTCTTTACGGTCGATACGCGACATGGGCAATTCCTTCCAGGCACCGGCAGATAAGCGGCGCTTGCTTTTTGAGCGATCGCTCAAGGATACTTGAGCAGTCGCTCAATAATAGCGTCTATCACTCCTTTGGTGCACCCCATGTCATCCGCCACACCTCAAATCCTGATCGAAGAAAGCCGGAAAATCGGCCAGCAATCCGCCGGCCAGACGCTCAAGGCCATTGCCAAAGCCTATCCGGGCAAGCTGTTTGCCACGCTGTCGCTGGTCGCGCTGGAGAACGCGCTGCTGCTGGCCTACCCGTTGTTTGCCGGGTTTGCGGTGGACGCGATCATCCGTGGCGACGCCAGCAACGCGCTGTTCTACGCCGCCGTGGTCCTGGCATTCTGGGTGGTCGGCGCGGCGCGGCGGGCGTTGGATACGCGGACCTTCACACGGATCTACGCCGATCTGGCGGTGCCGGTGATCCTCAATCAACGCCTGCAGAACCACAGCACGTCGAAATCGGCGGCACGGGTGGTGCTCGCCCGGGAGTTCGTCGACTTCTTTGAAAAGCATGTACCGATCATTGCCACGGCGCTGGTGTCGATTATCGGCGCGGCGGTGATGTTGATCGTGATCGAGCCCTGGGTAGGCCTGGCGTGCCTGGGCGCACTGGTGCTGTGCATCACGTTGTTGCCACGCTTTGCCCGGCGCAACCAGGAGCTGCATGAACGGCTGAACAACCGGCTGGAAAAAGAAATCGGCCTGGTGGAAAAGGTCGGCGCACCGACCCTGCGGCGCCACTACCAAGTGCTTTCACGCCTGCGCATCTGGCTGTCGGATCGTGAGGCGGCTGCGTACCTGTTTCTGGGTACGCTGGCCGCCTTGCTGTTTGTGGTCGCCATCAGCCAATTGGCGCTGTCACCCGCGGTCAAGGCTGGCCATATCTACGCGGTCATGACCTACCTGTGGACCTTCGTCACCAGCATGGACGAAGCCCCCGGCATGGTCGACCAACTGGCGCGCCTGAAGGACATCGGCAAGCGCGTTGACCCTGGCCTGGGCGATCGCTAGGCCTCAACGAAACCGGTCCACCTCATGCCGCAAGCCCGCCGCCAGGGTTTCGAGTTCCTTGGCGGTGATCGCCAGGTTCGACACCACTTCCCGCTGCTCGCTGTTGGCCAGCGCAATGCTCTGCAGGTTACTGCTGAGCAAGGTCGCGGTGCTGCTCTGTTCCTGGGTGGCGGTGGTAATCGCAGCAAACTGCTGACCGGCCGAGCGGCTTTGCTCGTCAATACGCGCCAGGGCCGACGCCACGTCGGCGTTACGCGACAGGCCTTCCTGCATCAACACATTGCCGCGCTCCATGGTGCTGATGGCGTTGCCGGTTTCCTGCTGGATGCTCTGGATCATTCCGGAGATTTCGTCAGTGGCCTCCCGGGTACGCGACGCCAGGTTGCGCACCTCATCGGCGACCACGGCAAACCCACGGCCTTGTTCACCGGCGCGGGCGGCCTCGATGGCGGCGTTGAGCGCCAGCAGGTTGGTCTGTTCGGCAATCGAGGTGATCACGCCGACGATTCCGCCGATCTCTTGGGAGCGTTGGCCCAGGGTGTTGATCACCGTGGCCGTGCTGTTGAGCGCGGTGGCGATGTGTTCCAGGGATGACGACGCCTCTTGCATCGAGTTGCGCCCGATGCGGGTCTGTTGGGCGTTTTCCTGGGCAAGGCGTTCGGTGCTGCCCATGTTGTCGGCAATGTTCAGCGAGGTGGCGCTGAACTCTTCCACCGCCCCGGCCATGCTGGTGATCTCGCCGGACTGCTGCTCCATGCCTTCATAGGCGCCACCGGACAAACCGGACAGCGCCTGGGCACGGCTGTTGACCTCTTCGGCCGCCTTGCGGATATGCGAGACCATGGTCGACAGCGCTTCACCCATCTGGTTGAAACTGCGCGCCAGTTGGCCGATTTCGTCATGGCTGGACACGTTCAAGCGTGCGCTCAAGTCGCCCGCGCCCAAGGCTTCGGCCTGGCGCACCAGGTCGCCCAACGGCGCCAGCTTGCTGCGCAGCAGCCACACCGTTGCACCGACCGCCAGCAGCATGGCCAGCACGCTGCCGATCACCAGGCGGATACCGACGTCCCACGTCACCGAGCGGATTTCGGCCTTGGGCATGCTCGCGACCACGGCCCACGGCCCGCCTTCGAAAGGCACCGACACGCTGTAGAAGTCTTCGTTCTTGTCTGCCCAGAAGCGCCCTGTACCCGGCGTCTTGGCCAGGTCCAGCATCACGGGAATGGCTTGATCCAGCGCCTGCACGCCCGCCGGCGGCACCAGCCAGCGCTTCTGTTCATCCAGCAAGGCGAGGGAGCCGGTCTGGCCGATGCGGAAACGCTTGAGGTTGTCGAACTGGGCATTCTGCGCATCGGTGTAGTCGAACCCGATGAACAACACCGCGATCACCTGGCCACTGCTATCGCGCACTGGGCTGTACTGAGTCATGTAGGAACGGTCGAACAACACCGCCCGACCGATATAGGTCTGCCCGCTGAGCACCCGCTGGTAGGCCGGGCCCTGGCGATCCAGCACCGTGCCGATGGCGCGGTTGCCGTCCTGCTTGGTCAACGAGGTGCTGATACGGATAAAGTCCTCGCCGCTGCGCACGAATACCGTGGCCACGCCACCGGACATCTGCTTGAACTCATCCACTTCATTGAAGTTGTTGTTCAGCACCTGATTGCCCAGGTACAGACTTGGGGTCTGCACACCGGCCACAGTCACAGGCTGGTCCGCATGCACGCTCAAACCGGCGCCGAAGCGTTTTTCAAACAGCCCGCTCAAACGCTGGGTACTTTCGCGCAAGGTGCTGTGGAAGGTGTTGAGTTGGTCGGCGAGCAAACGCGCTTCGCTGGCCAGGTGCTCCTCGCGGGTGGCGAGGTTGGCGGAGTCGAGCGAACGCAAGGCAAACACGGTGCTGCCGCTGATGACGACAGCCAGAATCACGGCTAATGCCAGGCCTAACTGGGAGGCTATCCGGGCGCGAGGTTGAGACATGAAGGCTCCTGGCCGAGGCCAGGATCATCCTGATCTCATAGCGCTGCTCGGCAAATTATCTGGTGGGAAACGTTGGTGCACGATGGTTCCAACACACCTACTTCGGCGAGCCGAGGCAATACTTGAGCGATCCGCAGGGGTATCACGCAAACGATTGCACGAACAGTCTGTCGCCCCTCACTCGAGGCGTTCGACCTGGGGCAATTCCATCGCCTTGACTTCCGCCTGCAGAAACTCCGCCAGGCGCCGCAAACGCTCGCCGCCGGGGCGGGTTTTCGGCCATACCAGGTAGTAGTTTTCGCCACTGGCCACCGCCGTTGGCCAAGGCAGGCTCAGGCGCCCCTGGGCCACGTCTTCGGCCACCATCAGCAAGTCGCCCATGGACACACCGTAACCCCGCGCAGCGGCGATCATGCCCAGTTCGAGAGTATCGAACACCTGGCCGCCCTTGAGCGACACCTGGGACGCCAACCCCATGCGTTGCAGCCAATTGCGCCAGTCGCGACGGTCGGGCGTGGGGTGCAGCAGTTCGGCGGTGGCCAGTCGCGCAGCATCCCACGGCCCATCCTCCAACAGGTTCGGTGCACCTACCGGGATCAGCAATTCCGGGAACAGGTAGCTGGCCTCCCAGTCCGCCGGAAAGTGCCCGTAGCTCAGCAACACTGCGCAGTCGAAGGGCTCCTGGTTGAAATCCACCTCGTCCACGCTCATCCAGGCGCTGGTCAGTTGCACTTCATTGCCCGGCTGCAACGCCCGGAAGCGGCTCAGCCGCGCCAGCAGCCA
This sequence comes from Pseudomonas sp. FBCC-B1565, assembly GCF_059133265.1. Taxonomy (NCBI): domain Bacteria; kingdom Pseudomonadati; phylum Pseudomonadota; class Gammaproteobacteria; order Pseudomonadales; family Pseudomonadaceae; genus Pseudomonas; species Pseudomonas sp. FBCC-B1565. Next base: position 235,925 of record NZ_CP101438.1, on the reverse strand, counting down.
GCGCATGGTCAGGGTAGACGGCGCCTTCATGCGCAGGATGTCGTCTTCGGCGTTCAGGGTATGGCAGGCCCGTTCCAGCGCGGCGAAACCTTCGCGCACGCCCGGCAAGAGCAGGCGCGCCGCTTCGGTGAGCTGCAAGGTGCGGCCGCTGCGCTGGAACAGGCGACAGGCGAAATGCTCTTCCAGCGTGCGGATATGCCGGCTCACCGCACTTTGCGTGATGGAGAGCTCCTCCGCTGCCCGGGTGAAGGAATTGTGCCGCGAGGCGGCCTCGAATGCGCGCAAGGCATACAGCGGGGCAAGACGTCGAGACATCGGCAGATTCCTACAGAGCAATACCGCACCCTACCAGATCAGCAGGCATGAGTTTAAGTCATGTACATCATCGCTTTAATCCTTTTGTGTAATGAACCGAGAGCGCCGAGAATCAAGCCTTCCCAACCTTCTGACTTTTCGAGCGTGATGATCATGCAACATCCGGCACGTACCGAACTCTGGGCCATTCTGCGGCTGTCAGGGCCGTTGATTGCCTCACAGTTGGCGCACATGCTGATGGTGCTGACCGACACCCTGATGATGGCGCGCCTGAGCCCCGAAGCCCTGGCCGGTGGCGGCCTGGGCGCGGCGACCTACTCGTTCGTGGCGATTTTCTGCATCGGCGTGATTGCCGCCGTGGGCACTCTGGTGGCCATCCGTCACGGCGCGGGCGATATCGAAGGCGCCACCCGCCTGACCCAGGCCGGGCTATGGCTGGCGTGGCTGATGGCCCTGGCGGCCGGTTTGCTGCTGTGGAATCTCAAGCCTGTGCTGCTGATGTTTGGCCAGACCGAGACCAACGTGCACTCGGCCGGGCAATTCCTGACGATCTTGCCCTTCGCCCTGCCCGGTTACCTGAGTTTCATGGCCCTGCGCGGCTTCACCAGCGCAATCGGCAAGGCGACGCCGGTGATGGTGATCAGCCTTGGCGGTACGGTAATCAACTACCTGCTCAACCACGCGCTGATCGAAGGCATGTTCGGCCTGCCCAAGCTTGGCCTGATGGGCATCGGCCTGGTCACAGCCATCGTCGCCAACGGCATGGCGCTGACGCTGATGTGGTACATCCGCAGCAACCGCACCTATGCGGCCTACCCACTGAGTACCGGCCTGCTGCGCCTCAACACCCAGTACCTGCGCGAGTTGTGGCGCCTGGGCCTGCCGATCGGCGGCACCTATGCGGTGGAGGTCGGGCTGTTCGCGTTTGCGGCACTGTGCATGGGCACCATGGGCAGCACGCAGTTGGCCGCGCACCAGATCGCATTGCAGATCGTCTCGGTGGCGTTCATGGTGCCGGCGGGGATGTCCTACGCGGTGACCATGCGCATCGGCCAGCACTACGGCGCCGGGCAGTTGCTGCATGCGCGCCTGGCCGGTCGTGTCGGCATTGGCTTTGGCGCGGCGATCATGCTGGGATTTGCTGGCGTGTTGTGGCTCTATTCCGACCCGCTGATCGGCCTGCTCATCGACCACAACGACCCGGCGTTCCACGACGTGATCGTCCTGGCCGTCAGCCTGCTGGCCGTCGCCGCCTGGTTCGAACTGTTCGATGGCGTGCAGACCATCGCCATGGGCTGCATTCGCGGGCTCAAGGACGCCAAGACCACCTTCCTGATCGGCGCGGGTTGCTATTGGTTGATTGGCGCACCGTCGGCCTGGCTGATGGCCTTCACCCTGGGCTGGGGACCGACCGGCGTGTGGTGGGGCCTGGCGTTGGGCCTGGCGTGCGCGGCGGTGAGCCTGACCTGGGCGTTTGAGGCAAAGATGAAGCGGATGCTTCGCCAGGAGCCTGAACCTCAAGGCTCATTCCAAGCCGAGGCCCTGCACGATTAACAATGTGGGAGGGGGCTTGCCCCCGATTGCGGCGTGCCCGTCACTGGTTTTTTGACTGACCCACCGCAATCGGAGGCAAGCCTCCTCCCACTTTTTGATTGGATTGCCACCTCAGCCCAGCAGCGCTTGCTGGCTTTTGCCGAAAGTCAGGTACTCCACCAACTCCGGCAACGGCAGCGGCTTGCTGATCAGGTAACCCTGGGCCTGGTCGCAGCCAAACAAACGCAGCAGCGCCAGTTGCTCAGGCGTTTCAACACCTTCGGCCACCACTTCCAGGTTGAGGTTGTGCGCCAGGTTGATCATAGCATGCACCAGCTTGCGGTTTTCTTCGCGCTCCTCCATACCGCCAACAAAGCTCTTGTCGATCTTCAACAAGGCAATCGGCAGGCTGTTGAGGTGCACGAACGATGAGAAGCCCGTACCGAAGTCATCCAGGGAAAACCGCACACCCAGGCGGCCGAGGGCATCCATGGTCTGCTTGACCAGGTCACTGCGGCGCATCACGGCGGTTTCGGTCAGCTCGAACTCCAGCCATTGCGCCTCCACGCCCCGCTCGGCAATCAGCCGACTGAGGGTCGAGAGCAACTGACTGTCCTGGAACTGGCGGAACGAGAGGTTGACCGCCATGTGCAACGGCGGCAGGCCACGTTCGCGCAGGTCTTGCATGTCGCGCAGGGCCCGGGAGATCACCCAGTAGCCCAGCGGCACGATCAGGCCGCTTTGCTCGGCCAGTGGCACGAACTCACTCGGCGGCAACAGGCCGCGCTCGCCATGGCGCCAGCGCACCAGGGCTTCCAGGCCGACGATATGGCCGTCGTCCAGGTCCAGGCGCGGCTGGTAATGCAGCTCCAGTTCGTCACGGCGCAAGGCGCGGCGCAGCTCGCTTTCCAGGTCGGCGAGGCTGCGCGCGTTGCGGTTGATACGTTCGTTGAAGATATGAAAAGTGCAGCCCTGGGTGCTCTTGGCCTGCTGCATGGCGATATGAGCGTGCCACATCAGCGGGTCGGCACCGGCACGGGCCCTGGCATGGGCCACGCCCAGGCTACAACCGATCAGCAGGCTTTCGCCATCCACCCAATAGGGCTCGGCCATGACTTCGGTGATGCGCTCGGCCATCCACTCGGCACGCTGGGGCGCACGACGGGTGTCGATCAGCAGGGCGAATTCATCGCTGCCCAGGCGCGCCAGTTGGTCGCCGACCTCGAGCTGGCTCTTGAGCCGCGACACCACTTGCAGGATCAACCGGTCGCCGGCCTGGTGGCCGAGGGCATCGTTGGCGTGGCGGAAGTTGTCGAGGTCCAAGTGGCCGAGGGCCAGGCCACGGCCTTCATTCTCGGCCAGGCGCGCGGTCAACAGGGTCTGGAAGCCCTGGCGGTTGGCAATGCCGGTGAGCGGGTCCTGTTCAGCCAGGCGTTGCAGGGTGTTTTCCAGCACCCCACGCTCGCGGACGTGGCGCAGGCAGCGGCGCACTGTATCGGCATCCAATACATCACGCACCAGCCAATCGCTGACGCCAAGCGGTGAAACCAGCGGCTCCTGTTCCAGCAACAACACACACGGCAGGCTGCAACGGCCAGGCCCGGGTTGCAGGCCGGGCGTGGTCAAGAGTACGGCGCTGTGGTCGTCATCGAACAGACGGCTCACGGATTCCCAGTTTGGTGCGCTGATCAGCACAGCCCCATCGCCCATCGGCGCCAGGCACTCGCGCAATAACGCTGCCCACGCGGGCTCATCGGCCAGCAGCAGCAAACGCAAGGGTTCGACAGGCGTAGACAAGCTAGCTCCCTAGACTCTGCAAAAATTCGTGGCGACGCGCATTATGACGTGCGGCCTGAGAATCACCAATGATAGGGGTTATCAAACACGCGAACTGTGAACATTAGCCTCAAAACAACCCTCACATCCTGCGGCAAAGTATCAAAACCGGCAAATTTAGATCGAGTGGTACGTCACACTGTCGTTCTGACAGAGCAGAATCCTGCCAGCCTGTTAAAATGCCCGCCCTTTTGAACAACGACTCCCTGAATTCTGTATGTCCCGACTCAATCCCCGGCAGCAAGAAGCCGTGAACTACGTCGGCGGCCCTCTATTGGTGCTCGCCGGCGCAGGCTCCGGCAAGACCAGCGTGATCACCCGCAAGATCGCGCACCTGATCCAGCAGTGCGGCATCCGCGCCCAGTACATCGTCGCCATGACCTTCACCAACAAGGCTGCGCGGGAAATGAAAGAGCGCGTCGGCACCCTGCTCAAGGGTGGCGAAGGCCGTGGCCTCACCGTGTGTACCTTCCACAACCTGGGCCTGAACATCATCCGCAAGGAGCATGCGCGGCTGGGCTACAAGCCGGGCTTCTCGATCTTCGACGAGACCGACGTGAAGTCGCTGATGACCGACATCATGCAAAAGGAATACGCAGGCGACGATGGCGTGGACGAGATCAAGAACATGATCGGCGCCTGGAAAAACGACCTGATCCTGCCGCCCCAGGCCCTGGAAAATGCACGCAACCCCAAGGAACAGACTGCCGCCATCGTCTACACCCACTACCAGCGCACGCTCAAGGCGTTCAACGCGGTGGACTTCGACGACCTGATCCTGCTGCCGGTAAAGCTGTTCGAGGAACACGCCGACATCCTCGAAAAATGGCAGAACAAGGTGCGCTACCTGCTGGTGGACGAATACCAGGACACCAACGCCAGCCAATACCTGCTGGTAAAAATGCTGATCGGCAAGCGCAACCAGTTCACCGTGGTCGGCGACGACGACCAGTCGATCTACGCCTGGCGTGGCGCCCGCCCGGAAAACCTGATGCTGCTCAAGGACGACTACCCGTCCCTGAAAGTGGTGATGCTGGAGCAGAACTACCGCTCCACCAGCCGCATCCTGCGCTGCGCCAACGTGCTGATCTCGAACAACCCCCACGAATTTGAAAAACAACTGTGGAGCGAGATGGGCCACGGCGATGAGATCCGCGTGATCCGCTGCCGTAACGAAGACGCCGAAGCCGAGCGCGTGGCCGTCGAGATCCTCAGCCTGCACCTGCGCACCGACCGGCCCTACAGCGATTTCGCGATCCTCTATCGCGGCAACTACCAGGCCAAGCTGATCGAGCTGAAATTGCAGCACCACCAGGTGCCGTATCGCCTGTCGGGCGGCAACAGCTTTTTCGGACGTCAGGAAGTAAAAGATCTGATGGCCTACTTCCGCCTGATCGTGAACCCGGACGACGACAACGCCTTCCTGCGCGTAATCAACGTGCCGCGCCGCGAAATCGGCTCGACCACCCTGGAAAAACTCGGCAACTACGCCACTGAACGCAAGATCTCGATGTACGCCGCCACCGACGAAATCGGCCTGGGCGAACACCTGGACTCGCGCTTCACCGATCGCCTGTCGCGCTTCAAGCGCTTCATGGACAAGGTGCGTGAGCAATGCGCCGGCGAAGACCCGATCAGCGCGCTGCGCAGCATGGTCATGGACATCGACTACGAGAACTGGCTGCGCACCAACAGCTCCAGCGACAAGGCCGCGGATTACCGCATGAGCAACGTCTGGTTCCTGATCGAAGCGCTGAAGAACACCCTGGAAAAAGACGAAGACGGCGAGATGACCGTCGAAGACGCCATCGGCAAGCTGGTGCTGCGCGACATGCTCGAACGCCAGCAGGAAGAGGAAGACGGCGCCGAAGGTGTACAGATGATGACCTTGCATGCGTCCAAGGGCCTGGAATTCCCCTACGTGTTCATCATGGGCATGGAAGAGGAAATCCTCCCGCACCGCTCCAGCATCGAAGCCGACACCATCGAAGAAGAACGCCGCCTGGCCTACGTGGGCATTACCCGCGCGCGTCAGACCCTGGCCTTCACCTTTGCCGCCAAGCGCAAACAGTACGGCGAAATCATCGATTGTGCGCCCAGCCGGTTCCTGGATGAACTGCCGCCGGATGACCTGGCCTGGGAAGGCAATGACGACACCCCGACCGAGGTGAAGGCCGTTCGCGGCAACACCGCCTTGGCGGACATACGCGCGATGTTAAAGCGCTAGAATCGACTACTTTTCAATCTACTTTCGGCGCATAGCGCGCCATTAGAGGAAGCTTTCCGTGGAAGCACTGCACAAGAAAATTCGCGAAGAAGGCATCGTGCTTTCCGATCAGGTACTCAAGGTTGACGCCTTTCTGAACCACCAGATCGACCCGGCGCTGATGAAGCTGATCGGCGACGAATTCGCCGCACTGTTCAAGGACTCGGGCATCACCAAGATCGTCACTATCGAAGCATCGGGCATCGCACCGGCGATCATGACCGGCCTGAACCTGGGTGTACCGGTGATCTTCGCGCGCAAGCAACAGTCCCTGACCCTGACGGAAAACCTGCTGTCGGCAACGGTGTATTCCTTCACCAAGAAAGTCGAAAGCACCGTGGCAATCTCCCCGCGCCACCTGACCAGCAGCGACCGGGTGCTGGTGATCGATGACTTTTTGGCCAACGGCAAGGCGTCCCAGGCGCTGATCTCGATCATCAAGCAGGCCGGCGCGACCGTCGCCGGTTTGGGGATCGTGATCGAGAAGTCGTTCCAGGGTGGGCGTGCGGAATTGGATGCACAGGGTTATCGGGTTGAGTCGCTGGCGCGGGTCAAGTCGCTGGAAGGTGGCGTCGTTACCTTCATCGAATAACCCCTGCCTCAAAGTGGTTGTAACAGTGGGAGGGGGCTTGCCCCCTCCCACATTGACCCTGTGTTGCCTGTCAGTGCGCGGTGGCCTGTAGGCCGGCGAGTAGGAGCCGCTGGTACAGATCCTCTTTCAGCCCCTCCGGCTTACCTAACCGCATCCGCTCCAGATGCTTGGGAAACACCTCCGGTTCCGGCGCATCCAACGCCGCCTTGCCCAGCTCCAGAATCTCCGTCAGCTTGAATTTGCTCTTGAGCCAGTTCAGCGCCCGCAACAAATCCCGTTCTTCATCAGTGAAATCACTGCCCAGCGGATACTCCGGAAACAACCGACGATGGCGTGCCTGAATCCCCTGCAAGCGCTCCGGCGTGTTATCGGCAAAGCGCGGATCCAGCTGGAAATCCTTGGGCAGCTTGCCGGCCTTTTGCGCCTCCTTGATCAAATCGTCCTGGAAGCGTGAGTCGGTGATATTGAGCAACGCCTCGATCACCTTGGCATCCGTCTGCCCGCGCAAGTCTGCAATGCCATATTCGGTGATGACAATATCCCGCAGATGCCGGGGAATGGTGCAGTGGCCGTAGTCCCAGACGATATTGGAACTGACCTCCCCCGCTGACTCGCGCCAACTGCGCAAAATCAGAATCGACCGCGCACCTTCCAGCGCATGGCCTTGGGCCACAAAGTTGTACTGCCCGCCCACACCACTGAGCACACGACCGTCTTCCAACTGGTCGGCCACGCCCGCGCCGAGCAGCGTCACCATGATCGCGCTGTTGATAAACCGTGCATCCAACCGCTGCAGGCGCTTGAGTTCTTCCTGGCCGTACAGCTCGTTGATGTAGCTGATGCGGGTCATGTTGAATTCGAGGCGCTTGGCGTGGGTCATTTCCTGCAGGCGCTGGTAGAAACTGCGCGGGCCAAGAAAAAAGCCGCCGTGGATCGAAATGCCGTCAGGCTGCGCCGCATCGTCGAGCGTGCCGGCGTTGGCCTGCTGTTGCGTCGCCACATCCGGGTAGACCTTGCGACGGATAATCCCCGCGTCCGCCAGTACCAACAGGCCGTTGACGAACATTTCGCTGCACCCGTAAAGCCCCCGGGCGAAGGGGTCGACACCGCCTTCACGGCTGATCAGCGGTGCCCACTGGTACACGTCCAGGTCGGTCAGCAGCGAGCGATAGGACTCATTGTCGGCCTGGCGCGCCAGCAACGCGGCGGTCAGCGCATCCCCCATGGAGCCGATGCCGATCTGCAAGGTGCCGCCATCGCGCACCAGGGTGCTGGCATGCAAGCCGATAAAATGGTCCTGGAAACCCACCGGCATATTCGGCGTGGAGAACAACGTGGTGCTGTCTTTTTCATCGATCAGGTAATCGAAGGCATCCATGCCCAGCTCAGAGTCGCCGGGCATATAGGGCAAATCGCTGTGGACCTGGCCAACGATCAGCACGGTTTCACCGGCATCACGGCGCTTGGCGATCATCGGCAACAGGTCGAGGGTGATATCCAGGTTGCAGCTCAGGCTCAGGCGATCCGGATGTTCGCTGCTGCTGGCGACCAGTTGCGCCACCAGGTTCAAGCCCGCTGCGTTGATGTCGCGAGCGGCGTGGCTGTAGTTGCTGCTGACGTAATCCTGCTGCGCCGACTCGCTGTGCAGCAAGCTGCCCGGCTGCATGAAGAACTGCTGCACATGGATATTTTTCGGAAGGCTGTCGTTGTGCAGGTCGGCGAGGAAATCCAGCTCGGGGTAATCGCCGAACACCCGCTCGATAAAGGGTTCGAGAAAGCGTTTCTGCAAACCATCGCCCATCGTCGGGCGGCCCAGGCTCAACGCGGTATAGATGGTCAGCGCCCGCTCCGGCAACTTGGCGATGCGCCGGTACAAGGCATTGGCAAACCGGTTCGGCTTGCCTAGCCCGAGGGGCATGCCCATGTGGATATGCGCCGGCAACCGCGCCAGTACGTCGTCAACTGCTTGCTCGATTGAACACAACTGCACCATCCGACCCTCCTGAACATTCCATGATTAGGGGTTGGACCGAGCTTGCCGGGTCTTTGCTGCAATGAACAGCGCTGAAACACCAATCCCAGGCACAAAAAAGCCGCTCGTAAGCGGCATTTTTGACGAAGATCGGCGGATCAGAGGCCAGACATCTTCTTGATTGCACCCTTGAGGTCATCATCCGAGCAATCGGCACAGGTGCCTTTTGGCGGCATCGCGTTGATACCGGTGATCGCCTTGGCCAGGATGCCGTCAAGGCCGCCCTGGTGATCGGCGCGTTCTTTCCAGGCCGCTGTGTCGCCGATTTTCGGCGCGCCCAACAAGCCGGTGCCGTGGCAAGCGTTGCAGTGCTTGGCGATGATGTCATCTGGCGTCTTCGCAGCGCCGCCGCCTGCGGCGACCGCCACCTCCATGCCCTTGCATTCCTGGCCCTGGACGCAGACCTGGCCGACAGGCTCCAGGCGCTTGGCAATATCATCATTGGTCGCAGCTTGAGCGCTGACAGCCCATAGGGCCAGTACGGTTGCTGGTGCAGCCAGCATTTTCATAATTAGGTTCACGCGTTCACCCTCAATGGTGGCTATTCACGCCTGCGGCCACGGTTTCGCAGGCGGCGAAAGTATAACGGTTAGCCCGCCTGGCCGAAACAACCCTATTAAACAAAGGGAGATTCGACCTCACGGAATACAGCTCGGGTGCCTCTGCGACGCTGGCAGGACGCCTCTTTTCTTAAAAGTTCGCGGGTGTGGCTGCGCTGATTAGTCGCGCCGGCACGTCGAACGGATTGCGAAAACGATGGGGCTTGGTGCTTTCAAAGTAGTAGCTATCGCCCGCTTCGAGCACAAAAGTTTCAAGACCGACCACCAACTCCAGGCGACCTTCCACCAGAATCCCGGTTTCTTCGCCTTCGTGGGTGAGCATTTCTTCGCCTGTGTCGGCGCCCGGCGGGTAGATTTCGTTGAGAAACGCAATCGCCCGGCTGGGGTGCGCCCGTCCTACCAGTTTCATGGTGACGGCGCCGTCGGAGATGTCGATCAGCTCATTGGCTTTATAGACGATCTGCGTCGGTATTTCCTGGAGGATCTCCTCGGAAAAGAACTCGACCATCGACATGGGGATGCCGCCCAGCACCTTGCGCAAGGAGCTGATCGAGGGGCTGACGCTGTTTTTTTCGATCATCGAAATGGTGCTGTTGGTGACACCCGCACGCTTGGCGAGCTCGCGCTGGGAAAGACCCTTCAGTTTACGGATGGATTGCAGTCGTTCGCCGACGTCCAATGCAGGAGCCTCCTAGGATTCAGGCTTTGTTGTAATTGAGCGTTATCATGGCGACAGCGTTCAGTATTTACAACACTTGGGCCTAAATCCCGGGCGGTTGCGTTCGTGCCTGGCGGTCAAGCCCCGGAATAGAGCCTTGGCACGCGGCGCAGGTTGCAGAACAGCTGATACGGAATGGTCTCGGCGGCAACCGCGACGTCACTGGCGAGGATATGTTTACCCCATAGCTCCACGGTGGAACCAAGGCCGGCTTGCGGCACGTCCGTGAGGTCGATGCACAGCATGTCCATGGACACACGGCCCAGCAATTGGCTGCGTTGACCGGCCACCAGCACCGGCGTACCGGTCGGCGCGTGTCGTGGATAGCCATCGGCATAACCCATGGCAACTACACCGATACGCATGGGTTTCGGTGTGATGAACTTGGCGCCGTAACCCACCGGCTCCCCCGCCGGCAGTTCACGCACGCAGATCACCTTGGACTCCAGGGTCATCACCGGCTGCAAGCGCGCAGCCACGGCCTGGTCTTCGCCAAACGGTGTAGCGCCGTAAAGCATGATGCCGGGACGCACCCAATCGCTGGACACAGCCGGCCAGCCCATCACCGACGGCGAATTGCGCAGGCTGACCTCGGCCGCCAAGCCCTGGCGCGCCGCGTCAAACACCGCCACCTGTTCATCGCTGCGCACGCAGTCGAGTTCATCGGCACGCGCGAAATGGCTCATCAAAACGATCTTGGCCACTTTGCCGCTGGCCAGCAGGCGCTGGTAAGCCTCGTGGTAATCCTTCGGATGCAGGCCGACACGGTGCATGCCCGAATCGAGCTTGAGCCAGACAGTCAGCGGCTTGCTCAGTACGGCCTGTTCGATGGCCTCCAGTTGCCACAGCGAATGCACCACGCACCAGAAATCATGCTCGATGATCAGCGGCAGCTCGTCCGCCTCGAAGAAACCTTCCAGCAACAGCACGGGTGCACGAATACCGGCGGCGCGCAGCTCCAATGCCTCCTCGATGCAGGCCACGGCAAACCCGTCCGCCTCGGCTTCCAACGCTTGGGCGACGCGCACGGCACCATGCCCGTAGGCATCGGCCTTGATCACGGCAAGGGCCTTGGCCCCCGTGACTTCACGGGCCAATTGGTAGTTGTGGCGCAGGGCTTGGAGGTCGATCAGGGCACGGGCAGGACGCATGGCGGCAGGCTTCTAGGCGGCAAAGTGAAGAAAAACCGGCACCGACAGACAGCATCGGCACCGGGAGAGGGATCGGTGATTAAGGCAGCGCGGCCACAACGGACAGCTCCACCAGGATTTGCGGTTCGCACAGCTTGGCTTCAACCGTGGCACGGGCCGGGGCGACACCCTTGGGCAGCCACTTGTCCCACACCGCGTTCATGCCGGCGAAATCCGCGTCGATGTCTTTCAGGTAGATCGTCACCGACAGCAGCTTGCTCTTGTCGGTGCCGGCCAGGTCGAGCAAACGCTCGATATTGGCCAGGGTTTCACGGGTTTGCTGTTCAATCCCGGCGTTCATGTCGTCACCGACTTGCCCCGCCAGATACACGGTACCGCTGTGGACAACGATCTGGCTCATGCGCTCATTGGTGAGCTGGCGCTGGATTGACATGTTGTGCGGACTCCTGGTGGTTGCCATAACGGGAAATATCGAGGCCTTCGGCACTGATCTGCGGGGTTTTCTTCGCCATCAGGTCGGCCAGCAAACGACCGGAACCACACGCCATGGTCCAACCGAGGGTGCCGTGGCCGGTATTCAGGAACAGGTTCTTGAACGGGGTGGCACCGACAATCGGAGTGCCATCGGGGGTGGTCGGACGCAGGCCGGTCCAGAAACTGGCTTCGGTCAAATCGCCGCCCTGAGGATAAAGGTCGTTGACGATCATCTCCAGGGTTTCACGCCGACGCGGGTTAAGCGACAGGTCAAAACCGGCTATTTCAGCCATGCCACCGACGCGGATGCGGTTGTCGAAACGGGTGATTGCGACCTTGTAGGTCTCGTCGAGAATCGTCGAAGTCGGCGCCATCGCCGGGTTGGTGATCGGTACGGTCAGCGAATAGCCCTTGAGCGGGTACACCGGCGCCTTGATCCCCAGCGGCTTGAGCAGCTTCGGCGAGTAGCTGCCGAGGGCCAGCACGTAACGGTCGGCGGTCTCCAGCGTGCCGTCGATCCACACGCCGCTGATGCGATCACCGGCGTAGTCGAGACGCTGGATATCCTGTTCGAAGCGAAATTGCACGCCCAGTTGCTTGCACATGTCGGCCAGGCGGGTGGTGAACATCTGGCAGTCACCAGTCTGGTCGTTCGGCAGGCGCAGGGCGCCAGCGAGAATATCCGTGACGCTGGCCAGGGCCGGTTCGACGCGGGCGATACCGGCGCGGTCGAGCAGCTCGAACGGCACGCCGGACTCCTTCAACACGGCGATGTCCTTGGCCGCGCCATCGAGCTGCGCCTGGGTGCGGAACAACTGGGTAGTCCCCAGGCTGCGGCCTTCGTAGGCAATGCCGGTCTCGGCGCGCAGTTCGTCGAGGCAGTCACGGCTGTACTCGGACAGACGCACCATGCGCTCCTTGTTCACCGCGTAACGGCTGGCGGTGCAGTTGCGCAGCATCTGCGCCATCCACAGGTATTGGTCGATGTCGGCGGTGGCCTTGATCGCCAGCGGCGCATGGCGTTGCAGCAGCCACTTGATAGCTTTGAGCGGCACGCCCGGCGCGGCCCATGGCGAGGCATAGCCCGGGGACACCTGGCCGGCGTTGGCGAAACTGGTTTCCATGGCAGCGGCGGGTTGACGGTCGACCACGACCACTTCAAAGCCGGCCCGCGCCAAATAGTAGGCACTGGTCACACCAATGACGCCGCTACCCAAGACCAGAACGCGCATTTTTATATCCTCATCGCGGACGTGGCCGCTGACGTGTGTTGTTCGAGCAATGATGAGCGCAGTGTAAAAAACAATTGCCAGTGCATTTCACTATATAACTGCCTATATTTGGCGACAATTCTCGGCAAAAACCCTTTTCACAGAGGCGTATCCCCTATGCGTACCAACACCCAGACCAAGCGGGAGCTGGACAAGATCGACCGCAACATCCTGCGCATCCTGCAAACCGACGGGCGTATTTCGTTCACGGAGTTGGGGGAAAAGGTCGGGCTGTCGACCACGCCCTGTACCGAGCGTGTGCGCCGGCTGGAGCGTGAAGGGATCATCATGGGCTACAACGCGCGGCTCAATCCCCAGCATTTGAAGGGCAGTTTGCTGGTATTTGTCGAGATCAGCCTGGATTACAAGTCCGGCGACACCTTCGAGGAGTTCCGCCGCGCCGTACTGAAACTGCCCCATGTGCTGGAGTGCCACCTGGTTTCTGGCGACTTCGACTACCTGGTGAAGGCGCGGATTTCCGAGATGGCGTCGTACCGCAAATTGCTTGGCGACATCCTGCTCAAGCTGCCCCATGTGCGGGAGTCCAAGAGCTATATCGTGATGGAAGAGGTGAAGGAGAGCCTGAACCTGCCGATCCCGGACTGACCTGAAACACTCGGGTCAACATGTGGGAGGGGGCTTGCCCCCGATAGCAGTGTGTCAGACGCCAAAGGTGCCGACTGATCCACCGCTATCGGGGGCAAGCCCCCTCCCACATTTGGACTGTGTAAAACCGCTAAACCAACACCTGCCGGGTGCTCGCCATATAGTCGTGGATCTGCTTCTCCACCCGCGGATGAATCAGCTCCACCGGGCGCCGTCCATTCGGGCACGGAAGGGTCTTGGTGGTGCCGAACAACCTGCAGATCAACGGGCGCTCGTCGTACACCGTGCAGCCGTTGGGGCCCAAGTGCACGCAGTTCAGCTCCTCCATGGCCGCGTCCTGCTCAGCCGCAGTCTTACGCGGCAGGCGCGACATTTCCTCGGGCGAGGTGGTTACCGGCCCACAGCAGTCGTGGCAACCGGGGACGCACTCGAACGAAGGAATCTGCCTGCGCAGGGCGCTGACTTTCTGACTGTTGCAACTCATCGAAACACGTACCGAACGGCGAATAGGCGTGGATTCTGCCGCAAAACGCCCTGCGCAGACAGCTTCGTCCGACCGCTGTATCCTGCGTCAAATTTTCCAAACAGGGATGCTCCCCATGACTGCCAGCGCCCGGCACACCGCTTCCTACTACGCCGCCAGCAGCGTGCCGCAACCTGAGTACCCGGTGTTGACCGGCGAACTGACCGCGGATGTGTGCGTGGTCGGCGGCGGTTTCTCGGGGCTGAACACCGCGCTGGAGTTGGCCGAGCGTGGATTCAGCGTGGTGTTGCTGGAAGCGCGCAAGATCGCCTGGGGCGCCAGCGGGCGTAACGGCGGCCAACTGATTCGCGGCGTCGGCCATGGCCTGGACCAGTTCGCCAACGTGATCGGCACCGAGGGCGTACGCCAGATGAAGCTGATGGGCCTGGAGGCGGTGGAGATTGTGCGTGAGCGCGTCGAGCGCTACCAGATCCCCTGCGACCTGGCCTGGGGCTACTGCGACCTCGCCAACAAACCCCGCGACCTGCACGGCCTGGCCGAAGATGCCGAAGAACTGCGCAGCCTTGGCTATCGTCACGACATACGCCTGCTGCAAGCCAACGAAATGCCCAGCGTGATTGGCTCCGACCGCTACGTGGGCGGCATGATCGACATGGGCTCCGGCCACCTGCACCCGCTGAACCTGGCTCTCGGCGAAGCCGCCGCCGCGCAGCATTTGGGCGTGAAGCTGTTCGAGCAGTCCGAAGTCACGCGCATCGACTACGGCCCCGAAGTCAGCGTACACACCGCCCAAGGCAACGTGCGCGCCAAGACTCTGGTGCTGGCCTGCAATGCCTACCTCAATGGCCTCAACCCGCACCTCAGCGGCAAGGTGCTGCCCGCCGGCAGCTACATCATCGCCACCGAGCCGTTGAGCGCAGCCCAGGCCGCCAACCTGCTGCCGCAGAACATGGCGGTGTGCGACCAGCGTGTCACGGTGGATTACTTCCGGCTGTCAGCCGACCGCCGCCTGCTGTTCGGCGGTGCCTGCCACTATTCCGGTCGCGACCCCAAGGATATCGGCGCCTATATGCGCCCGAAAATGCTGCAGGTATTCCCCCAGTTGGCCGACGTAAAAATCGATTTCCAGTGGGGCGGCATGATCGGCATCGGCGCCAACCGTTTGCCGCAGATTGGCCGCCTGGCCGACCAACCCAACGTGTATTACGCCCAGGCCTACGCTGGCCATGGCCTCAACGCCACGCACCTGGCGGGCAAGTTGCTGGCCGAAGCCATCAGCGGCCAGCAACAGGGCCGCTTCGACCTGTTCGCCCAGGTGCCGCACATCACCTTCCCCGGCGGCAAGCACCTGCGCTCGCCGCTGTTGGCGCTGGGCATGCTCTGGCACCGCCTCAAAGAGCTGGTCTGATCAATCGCGCCAGAACGGTTTCAGCCCCTCGTCGCGTGCCTGCTCAGCGGTCAGCCCGACGTCGCGCAATTGCTCCCTGGTCAGGTGCAATAAAGCCTTGCGCGTGTGGCGACGGTGCCAGAACAGACCCCAGCGACTGATATCGCGCGGCGCCGTCGCCCGCTCCTGCCCAGCCTCCAGTTCCTGACTGTGTAACGCCAGCCGCACATCGCTCATGCCGTTCATTTTGCTGCCCCTCAGTTGCTTGTTGCCTTGAGTGACCAGCATGAGCGCGCGGCCAAAACCATTACAGATTCAACCCTGCCTTATTAAATCCATACAGATGCTGCCTTTGGACGGCTGAATCCTGTATTTTCTGCCTATCTGTAATGGTCACTCGGGAGCGACCGCCATGACCCTGTACATAAACCTCGCCGAATTGCTGGGTACCCGCATCGAACAAGGTTTCTATCGCCCCGGTGATCGACTGCCTTCTGTACGGGCCTTGAGCGTGGAACATGGGGTCAGCCTGAGCACCGTGCAGCAGGCTTATCGGTTGCTGGAAGACAACGGCCTGGCGATGCCCAAGCCGAAATCCGGCTACTTCGTACCCGTCGGCCGCGAGTTACCGGCCCTGCCCGAAGTCGGTCGTCCGGCTCAGCGCCCCGTGGACATTTCCCAATGGGACCAGGTGCTGGAGTTGATACGCGCAACGCCGCGCAAGGATGTCATACAGATGGGTCGCGGCATGCCGGATGTATTGTCGCCTACCTTGAAACCCCTGTTGCGCAGCCTGGCGCGCGTGAGTCGCCGCCAGGATCTGCCGGGCTTGTATTACGACAACATCCTCGGCTGTATGGAGCTGCGCGAGCAAATTGCGCGTCTGTCCCTGGATTCCGGCTGCCAACTGACGGCCGAGGACATCGTGATCACCACCGGCTGCCATGAGGCGTTGTCTGCCAGCATCCATGCCATCTGTGAGCCGGGCGATATCGTTGCGGTGGACTCACCGAGCTTTCACGGCGCCATGCAGACGCTCAAGGGCCTGGGCATGAAAGCCCTGGAAATCCCTACCGACCCGATCACCGGCATCAGCCTCGAAGCGTTGGAGCTGGCGCTGGAACAGTGGCCGATCAAAGTCATCCAGCTTACCCCCAACTGCAACAACCCCCTGGGCTACATCATGCCGGAGGCGCGCAAGCGGGCGTTGCTCACCTTGGCACAGCGCTTCGACGTGGCGATCATCGAAGACGATGTCTACGGCGAACTGGCCTTCAGCTACCCGCGCCCGCGCACCATCAAGTCGTTCGACGAAGACGGCCGTGTGCTGCTGTGCAGCTCGTTTTCGAAAACCCTGGCACCCGGTTTGCGCATTGGCTGGGTGGCACCGGGCCGATACCTGGAACGGGTGCTGCACATGAAATACATCAGCACCGGCTCCACAGCGACTCAACCGCAGATTGCCATAGCCGAGTTTCTCAAAGGGGGCCACTTCGAACCGCATTTGCGGCGGATGCGCACTCAATACCAGCGCAATCGCGACTTGATGCTCGATTGGGTCAGCCGCTACTTCCCGACGGGCACCCGTGCCAGCCGGCCACAAGGCAGCTTCATGCTGTGGATCGAACTGCCGGAAGGTTTTGATACGTTGAAGCTCAACCGCGTCCTCGTGGAACAAGGCGTGCAAGTAGCGGTAGGCAGTATCTTTTCCGCTTCCGGCAAATACCGGAACTGCCTGCGCATGAACTACGCTGCCAAGCCAACCGCGCAGATTGAAGAAGCCGTGCGCAAGGTCGGGGCTGCGGCGATCAAGATGCTGGCGGAGACGGCCGACTGACCTTTACCGGAAATTTGCCGTCATATGCCGACAACCGCCCTGATCTGGAAGCCGATCCCTTGATGATTCAACGGCTATTACCGTTTTGCCTGTTAGGGGCCCTGGCCCTGGGCGGCTGCGCCAGCGTGAGCACGCCGCGCGTCCCCAGCGACGCCCTGCCTGCCGCGCAATCGTCGTTCGGCCGCTCGATCCAGGCCCAGGCCGCGCCCTATCAGGGGCGCTCGGGCTTTCGCCTGCTGCCCAACAGCAGCGAGGCGTTCATGGCCCGCGCCGAGCTGATCCGCAACGCCCAGACCAGCCTCGACCTGCAGTACTACATCGTGCACGACGGCATCAGCACCCGCATGCTGGTGGACGAACTGCTCAAGGCCGCCGACCGTGGCGTGCGCGTGCGCATCCTGCTGGACGACACCACCAGCGACGGCCTCGACCAGATCATCGCCACCCTCGCGGCCCACCCCAAGATCGAGATCCGTCTGTTCAACCCGTTGCACCTGGGGCGCAGCACCGGCGTGACGCGGGCCATGGGCCGCCTGTTCAACCTGTCGCTGCAACATCGACGCATGCACAACAAGCTGTGGCTGGCGGACAACAGCGTGGCTATCGTCGGCGGACGCAACCTGGGGGATGAGTATTTCGATGCCGAGCCCAACCTGAACTTCACCGATATCGACATGCTCAGCGTGGGCCCGGTGGCCGAGCAACTGGGTCACAGTTTCGACCAGTACTGGAACAGCGCGCTGAGCAAGCCTATCGATGACTTCATCTCCAACGCGCCGTCCAAGGGCGACCTCGCCGCCGCGCGCGTAAGCCTGGAAGCCTCCCTGGCCGAGTCGCGCCAGCAGAACCACGCGTTGTACAACCGCCTGCGTACCTACAAGACCCAACCGCGCATGGACACCTGGCGCCGCGAGCTGATCTGGGCCTGGAACCAGGCGCTGTGGGATGCGCCGAGCAAGGTGCTGGCCAAGGCCGACCCAGACCCTCGGCTGCTGCTCACAACCCAACTGGCGCCGGAGCTGGAGGGGGTCAATCACGAGCTAATGATGATTTCTGCGTACTTCGTGCCGGGACAGCCAGGCCTGGTGTATCTGACCGGGCGCGCCGATGCGGGCGTGTCGGTGAGCCTGCTGACCAATTCCCTGGAAGCCACCGATGTGCCCGCCGTACACGGCGGTTACGCCCCCTACCGCAAGGCGCTGCTGGAGCATGGGGTGAAGCTCTACGAGCTGCGCCGCCAACCCGGGGATGGCGGCGGCAGTGGCCCGCACCTGTTTCGCCGAGGCACTTTCCGGGGCTCGGATTCCAGCCTGCACAGCAAGGCGATCATCTTTGATCGGGAGAAATCCTTTATCGGCTCGTTCAACTTCGACCCACGCTCGGTGCTGTGGAACACCGAAGTCGGTGTGCTGGTCGACAGCCCCGAGCTGGCGGAACATGTACGCAACCTGGCACTGCAAGGCATGGCGCCCGCCCTGAGCTATGAAGCGAAATTGCAGGACGGCCAGGTCGTGTGGGTGACCGAAGATAACGGCCAGTTGCACACCCTGACCCGCGAGCCCGGGAGCTGGTGGCGACGGTTCAATGCGTGGTTTGCCACCAGTGTTGGCCTTGAGCGCATGCTCTAGGCCGCTTGTGCCGCACCGAATGCGCCCTGGCGCAGCAGCAACATCACCAGGCCAAGCGCACCGGCCGCCATCAGCAGCGGCAGCGCATGCCCGCTGATCCACTGGCTACCCGCCCCTGCCACCAATGGGCCGATCAGGCAGCCGATACCCCACAGCTGCGCCACGTGGGCATTGGCGCGCACCAGCGCGTCGTCGCGGTAACGCTCGCCGATCAAGATCAACGACAGGGTGAACAAGCCGCCAGCACTTGCGCCGAACACGACCCAGATCGGCCAGATCATTGGCGTGTGCATCAATAACGGAATCGCCAGGCTCGACACCAGCAACAGCAGCGCACACCCCAGGAACAACGTGCGCCGCGGCAAGTAGTCGGCCAGTGCACCGATGGGCAATTGCAGTAACGCGTCGCCAACCACCACCGTGCTGACCATGGCCAAGGCGATCTCGGCGGTGAACCCTTGTTGCAGGCAGTACACCGGCAACAACGTCAGGATCATCGCCTCGAACGCAGCGAACAGCGCCACCGCCCAGGCAATCGCCGGCAGGCTCCGGCAGAAGCGCCACAGTTGCGCGAACGTCACGCTGAAGGACTCGGCGCTCGGCGCACCGGAACGTCCCAGCAGCAACAGCGGCGCAACCATCAACAGGCCGACGCCCACCCAGAAACCGTAGTCATGATCGGTGCCGATCAAGCCTAACAGTAACGGACCCGACAGCTGGCTCAAGGCATAGCTGCAGCCGTACAGCGCCACCAGCCGGCCGCGCCACTGCTCCACAACCAACTGGTTGATCCAACTCTCGCCGAGGATAAACACGATGGTCAGGATCACGCCGATCATCAGGCGCAGCACCAGCCACACCGGGTAGCTGGGAAGGATCGCCAGCAGGCCGATGGACACCGCGCCCGCCCACAGGCACAGGCGCATAAGGTTGGCGGTGCCAAGCCATGAGGCCAGGCGACTGGAAACCTTCGCGCCGAGCAATACGCCAAAGGCCGGCATCGCTGCCATCACGCCAATCGCGAAACTGCCGTAGCCCCAGCTTTCCAGGCGCAAGGACACCAGCGGCATGCTGACGCCCAGGGCCAGGCCGACGCTGAGCACCGAGGCCAATACGGCGAAATAAGTCGCCCAACGCATTTCCACGCTCCTGTGGATCATTTTTAAGTTCACACAAACCAGTGTGGGAGGGGGCTTGCCCCCGATTGCGGTGGATCAGTGAGCACCGCTGGCGCCTGACACACTGCTATCGGGAGCAAGCCCCCTCCCACATTTAGCCTGCGGTGTTGCTTAGAGCTTGATCCAGGTCGCCTTCAACTCGGTGTATTTGTCGAACGCATGCAGCGACTTGTCACGACCGTTGCCCGACTGCTTGAAGCCACCAAACGGAGCGGTCATGTCACCGCCGTCGTACTGGTTGACCCACACGCTACCGGCACGCAGCGCCTTGGCGGTCAGGTGGGCCTTGGAGATGTCCGACGTCCACACCGCTGCGGCAAGACCGTAGATGGTGTCGTTAGCAATGGCGACAGCCTCTTCGGCGCTGTCGAAGGTGATCACCGACAGGACTGGGCCGAAGATTTCTTCCTTGGCGATCTTCATCGCATTGGTCACACCGTCGAAAATCGTCGGTTCAACATAGGTACCACCCGTTTCTTCCAAGGTCCGCTTGCCGCCTGCAACCAACTTGGCGCCGTCGGCATGGCCGGCTTCGATGTACGAGAGCACTGTGTTCATCTGCTGGGTGTCCACCAGTGCACCGACGTTGGTCGCAGGGTCCAGCGGGTTGCCTGGTTTCCAGCCCTTGAGGGCCTCGATCACCAGCGGCAGGAATTTGTCCTTGATGGAGCGCTCCACCAGCAGGCGGGAACCGGCGGTGCAGACCTCGCCCTGGTTGAAGGCGATGGCGCCGGCGGCAGACTCGGCAGCGGCTTGCAGGTCCGGAGCATCGGCGAACACGATGTTCGGGCTCTTGCCGCCCGCTTCCAGCCAGACACGCTTCATGTTCGATTCGCCAGAGCGGATCAACAGTTGCTTGGCAATCTTGGTGGAGCCGGTGAACACCAGGGTGTCGACGTCCATGTGCAGCGCCAGCGCGTTGCCCACGGTATGGCCGTAGCCTGGCAGTACGTTGAATACACCTTGTGGAATACCGGCTTCAACGGCCAGTGCCGCGATGCGGATGGCGGTCAGCGGGGATTTTTCGGACGGCTTGAGGATCACCGAGTTACCGGTGGACAGCGCAGGCCCCAGCTTCCAGCAGGCCATCATCAACGGGAAGTTCCACGGCACGATGGCGCCGACAACACCCACGGGCTCACGGGTCACCAGGCCCAATTGGTCGTGCGGGGTCGCGGCGACTTCGTCGTAAATCTTGTCGATGGCCTCGCCGCTCCAGCTCAGGGCATTCGCCGCGCCGGGTACGTCGATGTTCAGGGAGTCGCTGATCGGCTTGCCCATGTCCAGGGTTTCGAGCAGCGCCAGTTCTTCGGCATTGGCCTTGAGCAACGCAGCAAAACGGATCATGGCGGATTTGCGCTTGGCCGGCGCCAGGCGCGACCACACGCCGGAATTGAAGGTGGCGCGGGCGTTTTCAACGGCGCGTTGGGCGTCGGCGGCGTCACAGCTGGCAACAGTGGCCAGCAGGCGACCATCGACCGGGCTGATGCATTCGAAGGTGTCACCGGAAACAGCGGCGGTGTACTCGCCATTGATGTAGGCGCGGCCTTCGATCTTCAGATCCTTGGCACGTTGTTCCCAGTCGGCACGGGTCAGGGTGGTCATGCGAGTGTCCTCCTCTTATTGAATACAAGGGCCACGGGATATCCCACAGCAGCCTTAAAGAATTCTTGCCCGCCAGCCAATGGTTCGGCGCAAGGCAGCTGCCACCCTAAACCAGCGGCTGGGGGTGTTTCAATATATTTGACATAACGCCGGCAAACGCCCTTGCGATGTTCATTTTAATAAACATAGACTTTGGGCTCTCCAACCGCAGGCCAGACGGGACACGCACATGAGCATCCAGGACATCGTCGACTTCAGCCAAGCCAAGACCGCCGCCGAGCGCTACCGCCCTGCCGCCGAGAAAATCCTCAAGGGCGATCCCGAGCAAACGATCTACAACCACTACAACAGCCCCTGCGGCCAGATGAGCGCGGGCGTGTGGGAAGGTGAAGTCGGGCAGTGGACGGTCAATTACACCGAGCATGAATACTGCGAAATTGTGCAGGGCGTGTCCGTGCTGCGTGATGCCGACGGCAACGCCAAGACCTTGCGCGCTGGCGACCGCTTCGTGATTCCCGCCGGTTTCAGCGGCACCTGGGAAGTGCTGGAGGCGTGCCGCAAGATTTACGTGGTGTTTGAACAAAAGGCCTGATCAAGACGGCGGGACGCGGAGCGTCCGAGGCGTCGTTCCCACGCAGAGCGTGGGAACGATCATGTCTAGTCCTGAAATAGGTTTACACCTGTTTCACCCCAACGCCCGATGCACTGCATCGGGCGTTTTGTATTTTAAGGACAAGTGCGGGCGCTCCTGGTTGTAGATCAAGATCGCCTCCCGCACCATTTGCTCCGCTTGAACCAAGTCTGTCGGCCGGTGAAGCAAGAGTTCCGCCTTCAAGATTCCGTTGACCCGTTCTGCCAAGGCGTTTTGGTAGCAATCGTAGCCATCAGTCATCGAGCATGTGATGCCATGCTTGGCATGGATTTTTTGATAGAGCACTGAGCAGTACTGCACGCCGCGATCCGAGTGATGAACCAGTTTCTGGCCCGTTCGACGTGCCTTCAACGCCATGCGTAAGGCTTGGGCTACCGAATCGGCATGTAGACTGCCATGCACGTGATAACCAACTATTTTCCTCGAGAAGGCATCCGTCACCAAACTTAGGTAGGCCGGTTCATCGCGCCCTGTAGATAGGTAGGTGATATCCGCCACCCAGACCTGTTCCGGGCCAGTAGCTACGACTTGTTGCGGGCCAGGCTTTAGCAAATTGGGATGGCAGCGAAAGCGATGATGGCTATCGGTCGTCTTGTGATAGGCCCGTCTCCTGCGCACCAACTGCCGGTGCTCTCGTAAAACCCCAAACAAACGATCTCGTCCGACATGCAATTCTGGCTTGTCATGCTTCGCTTGCATCATCGAGTGCAATTTGCGGGTGCCAATGCACGGTTGGCGCACACGAACTTCCTGCACAAACTGGAGAAGTTTCTGATCTTGATCGGCTCGGGCACGATGGACCCGGTCACGCTTGTAATAGGCTTGGCGACTGATACTCATAAACTGGCAAGCCCTGCTGACACTCAGGGTCTGGGTTTGCGCAACGACTTGCCGGACCGCTTTTTTACAACGGATACACCGTAATCGTTCTTCAGAACATCGACCACGTCTTCAAAGAATTTGGCCTTCTGGTTGGCCAGTGCCAGTTGTTCCTCGAGCTCTTTGATTCTTTGCTCGGGAGTCAACGGCAAGGTAGGTTTGTCCATCGGTCGGCTCCTCTGGGTCCGAATGGAGGCGCCTTGGCTCCAGTCCTGCCGACCATGCTTGCGTAACCACACCAACACCGTCGAACGACCCTGAATCCCATAACGCCGTTGAGCTTCTTTATAACTCAACTCGCCTTTTTCGACTTGGTCGACAACCGACAATTTAAAAGTCAGCGTGTAATCTCGTTGACTGCGTTTTGCGCCCGTATTCATTGCACCTTCCCGATAAGACGTCAGAAGGTGTAAACCTTATTTAGGACGAGACATCAGGCAAAAAAAAGCCCGGATCGTGAGATACGGGCTTTTTTTCACAAGGAGGAAAATCAATTACTTGATTTTGCCTTCTTTGTAGATCACGTGCTTGCGAACGCGCGGGTCGAACATTTTCTTTTCGAGCTTGTCCGGGGTAGTACGCTTGTTCTTGTCGGTAGTGTAGAAGTGACCAGTACCGGCGCTAGAGATCATTCGAATCAATTCACGCATGATATAGCTCCTTAGATTGTGCCAGCGCGGCGCAATTCAGCCAGCACGACAGTGATGCCACGCTTGTCGATGATGCGCATGCCTTTGGCAGATACGCGCAGACGGACGAAACGTTTCTCTTCTTCAACCCAGAAGCGGTGATGCTGCAGGTTCGGCAGGAAACGACGACGGGTTTTGTTATTTGCGTGGGAAATGTTATTCCCAGTCACCGGACCCTTACCGGTAACTTGACAGACTCTCGACATGCCTCAGCCCTCTAAAACCACATGCCCAACCCGGCATGGGTTGGCCGCTTAATCTCTCAGTCATTTGGCGCCAGGCGCCGCGTTTCTTTAGGGTCTTACCGGCTACACCTACAAGCGAAGGAACCGGGCCCCTAGAAAAGAGCGCTGCTTTATACCAGAAAGACCCCAGTGCAACAACAGCCCGCGTGTTTTTACTGGCGTAAATCTTGGCGGCAGACGCCTGAACCGTTGCCAGGAGGGGCCGCTGTCACAGCCGACCGCTCGTCGCACAGAATGATTTACAGCGCGCGCGGGCACAGTGAAGTGCACGACGAAACGCACTGAGGCGCCATCAAAACAGCATTTGGCGCAAAAGCACAGGCAAAAATGGGCTAGTCATTTACCTATCAGACCACTACGGTAGGACTTTTCCAGACTGCACTCGCAGATGGGCCTTCGATCTGCAAAGGAAACCGAACATGCGCCTCGCTGCCCTACCGCTATTGCTAGCCCCTCTCTTTATCGCCCCGCTGGCCTCTGCCGCCAGCACCTTGAGCGTCTGCACCGAGGCCAGCCCAGAAGGGTTCGATGTGGTGCAATACAACTCGCTGACCACCACCAATGCCTCGGCCGACGTGCTGATGAACCGCCTGGTGGACTACGACGCGACCAGCGGCAAGCTGGTGCCCAGCCTGGCGGACAGCTGGGACGTCTCGCCGGATGGCCTGACCTATACCTTCAAGCTGCACCCGGATGTGAAATTCCATCGCACCGAGTACTTCACCCCAAGCCGCACCCTGACCGCCGAAGACGTGCGTTTCAGCTTCGAGCGCATGCTCGACCCGGCCAACCCCTGGCACAAGATCGCCCAGAGCGGCTTCCCTCACGCCCAGTCGCTGCAACTACCGACGCTGGTAAAAAAGATCGACGCTCTCGACCCACTGACCGTACGTTTCACCCTGGATCACGCCGACTCCACCTTCCTCGCCGCGCTGAGCATGGGCTTCGCGTCGATCTACCCGGCCGAATATGCCGACAAACTGCTCAAGGCCGGCACGCCGGAGAAACTCAACAGCCAGCCGATCGGCACTGGACCGTTTATCTTCAGCCGTTTCCAGAAAGATGCCGTGGTGCGCTACAAGGCCAACCCGGACTACTTCGCCGGCAAACCGGCTGTGGATAACCTGATCTTTGCCATCACGCCGGACGCCAACGTACGCCTGCAGAAACTGCACCGCGACGAGTGCCAGATAGCCCTGTCGCCCAAGCCGCTGGACGTGGGTGAGGCCGAAAAGGACCCGGCGCTCAAGGTGGAGAAGACCGCTGCCTTCATGACCGCCTTCGTGGCCATCAACAGCCAGCACCCGCCCCTGGACAAGCCCGAAGTCCGCCAGGCGATCAACCTGGCGTTCGACAAGGGGAGCTACCTCAAGGCCGTGTTTGAAGGCACCGCCGAGGCCGCCAACGGCCCGTACCCACCCAACACCTGGAGCTACGCCAAGGACCTGCCGGGTTATCCACAGGACCTCGCCAAGGCCAAGGCGCTGCTCGACCGCGCCGGGCTCAAGGACGGCTTCAAGACCACTCTCTGGACCCGCCCCACCGGCAGCCTGCTGAACCCCAACCCGAACCTTGGCGCACAACTGCTGCAGGCTGACCTGGCCAAGGTCGGCATCCAGGCCGAGATCCGCGTGATCGAATGGGGCGAACTGATCCGTCGCGCCAAAGCCGGCGAACACGACCTGCTCTTCATGGGCTGGGCCGGTGACAACGGCGACCCGGATAACTTCCTGACCCCGCAGTTTTCCTGCGCGGCGGTGAAATCGGGCACCAACTTCGCCCGCTACTGCGACCCGGCGCTGGACAAGCTGATCAGCGCAGGCAAGACCACCAGCGAGCAAGGCGTGCGCAGCAAGCTGTACCAACAGGCCCAGGCGCAGATCCAGCAACAGGCACTGTGGCTGCCACTGGCCCACCCGACTGCATTTGCGCTGGCCCGCAAAAATGTCGTGGGTTATCAGGTGAGCCCGTTCGGACGTCAGGACTTCTCGAAGGTCAGCGTCCAGCCCTGAGCTGAAAGCTGCAAGCCCGCTTGAGGCTTGCAGCTGCTCCCCTCCTACATCCACCCGTATTCCGCCATCGACAACGGATCGCCATCCCCCACGATAATGTGATCCAGCACCCGCACGTCCACCACTTCCAGCGCCTTCTGCAGCAACTTGGTCAATTTTCGATCAGCGGCGCTCGGCTCCAGGCTCCCGGAAGGATGGTTATGGCACAGGATCAACGCCGCCGCGTTGTAGGCCAAAGCGCGCTTGACCACCTGCCGGGGATACACCATCGCCGCGTCGATGGTGCCTTGGGACAACGCCTCGAAGCCCAGCACCCTGTGCCTTGAATCAAGGAACAGGCAGCCGAAGATCTCATGAGGCTCATGACGCAGCATGGCCTTCAGGTAGTCCCGCACGGCCACCGGGCTTTCCAGCACCGAGTCGCTTCGCAGGCGCTCGGCCATGTGCCGCTTGGCCATTTCCAGCACCGCCTGTAACTGGGCAAACTTCGCCGGCCCCAGGCCCAATTGTTGGTTGAACAATGTTTGGCTGGCCTCCAGCAACGGGCGCAATCCACCGAATTGCGCCAAAAGATGGCGCGCCAGGTCCACCGCGCTCCTGCCGGAAACCCCGGTACGCAGGAAGATCGCCAGCAACTCGGCATCCGACAGGCTCGCCGCGCCCCACTCCAAAAGCTTTTCCCGCGGCCGCTCTGCCGCCGGCCAATCACGAATACTCATCCCTCCTCCCTCTCCCTGTATGCCATGCGTATCGCTGTTGCCTCGCGGACGCTGTGTTATCGTAGGCCCTCTTTTTTGCAGGCGATTTCCCCTGGGGAGGGGGCATCGCAGGCGTCATTGAACTGGCAACACTGAACTGGAAAGGCAAACCAATGCAGCGTCTGTATCGGAAACGCATCGTTCTCGGCGTTGGCGGCGGCATTGCCGCCTACAAGAGCGCAGAGCTGGTCCGCAGGCTCCTGGACCAGGGCGCCGAAGTGCGCGTGGTCATGACGCGCGGTGGCAGTGAATTCATCACCCCGCTGACCATGCAGGCCTTGTCCGGGCACCCGGTTCACCTGGACCTGCTGGACCCTGCGGCCGAAGCCGCCATGGGTCACATCGAGCTGGCCAAATGGGCCGATCTGGTGCTGATCGCCCCGGCCACCGCCGACCTGATCGCGCGCCTGGCCCAAGGCATCGCCGATGACCTGCTGACCACTCTGGTACTCGCCACCGACGCCACCGTCGCCATCGCCCCGGCCATGAACCAGGCCATGTGGCGCGACCCTGCTACCCAGGCCAACACCCAACTTCTGCAAAGCCGAGGCCTCAAGGTGTTCGGCCCGGCATCCGGCAGCCAGGCCTGCGGCGACGTTGGCATGGGCCGCATGCTCGAAGCCACAGACCTGGCGCTGTGCGCCGCCGAGTGCTTCCAGCACCTGGCTCTCACCGGCAAGCACGTGTTGATCACCGCCGGCCCGACCCAGGAAAACATCGACCCGGTGCGCTACATCACCAACCATAGCTCAGGAAAAATGGGCTTTGCCCTGGCCGAAGCGGCGGTCGAGGCAGGCGCACGCGTCACCCTGATCACCGGCCCGGTGCATTTGCCGACCCCGGATCGGGTCACGCGAATCGACGTCGTCAGCGCCCGCGACATGCTGGCGGCCTGTGAGGCAGCCATTCCGTGCGACCTGTTCATCGCCTCGGCGGCGGTTGCGGACTACCGCCCGGAAGTCGTTGCCCCGCAAAAGCTCAAGAAAGACCCTACGAGCGGAGACGGCCTGCTCCTGCAAATGGTGCGCAACCCGGACATCCTGGCCACCATCGCCACGCGCCCGGACCGTCCTTTCAGCGTCGGTTTCGCCGCCGAGACCGAGCATTTGCTGGACTACGCCGCACGCAAATTGAAAGACAAGAACCTCGACCTGATCGTTGCCAATGATGTCGCCAACCCGAGCATCGGCTTCAACAGCGAGGAAAACGCCTGCAGCGTGATCGACCGCGACCTGCACGCCACCCTTTTCGCCCAGACCAGCAAGGGCAAGATTGCCCGCCAACTGATCTCTTTTATCGCCCAACGGCTGAACCAGGTTTAATTTCCATGCACGCTTTGCAAGCCAAGATCCTCGACCCACGCATCGGCAGCGAATTCCCACTGCCGGCCTACGCCACCCCGGGCTCCGCAGGCCTCGACCTGCGCGCCATGCTCAAGCAAGACACCGTCCTTGAACCGGGCCAGACCATCCTGATCCCCACCGGGCTGTCGATCTACGTGGGTGACCCTGGCCTGGCGGCGCTGATCCTGCCGCGCTCGGGCCTGGGCCACAAACATGGCATCGTGCTGGGCAACCTGGTCGGCCTGATCGACTCGGACTACCAGGGCGAGTTGATGGTGTCGTGCTGGAACCGTGGCCAGACCGCGTTCAACATCGCCGTCGGCGAGCGCATTGCCCAGTTGGTATTGGTGCCGGTGGTGCAGGCGCACTTCGAACTGGTCGAGGAGTTCGATGAAACCCAACGCGGCGCAGGCGGTTTTGGGCATTCCGGCAGCCATTGATTGTTCCTACGCGCGTGCCTCGGTGCTGCCGTTATGCTTTTAAGGAACATGACGGGGATTGCGCTTTATGACGAACGATTCGCGAATAAAACGGCACCATGCCGCTGGTCACGCCTCCATCACCCATAACAGCTTGAAACCCGGGCTGTTACTGGCGGCAACCAGCGTGATCGCCGCCGGTGCGCTGTTCTGGTTTGGCGCGTGGGTGCCACTGCACAACGAATACCGCCAGCACGTTGCGCAATCCGCCGCTGCGATTATCAGCAAGTCCGTCGCAACGGCCGCCGATAAACTCGCACTGCAAGCCGAGATCAACGCCAAAACCCCGGCACTCGCGAACGCTGTCCGGTCCAATCGACCGGATATCCGGCAGGCCGCAGAACACCATCTACCCGCACGGGAGGGGTTGACCAGCACTTGGCTCACCCCCCTTCGCCAAGCGCCCCTGGGCGATAGCCTGCCGCCTCAGGTGCTGGACATGATTGGTCGCGCGGAGCGTAACGTGCCGCCAATACCGGAAATTTACAAAAGTGGCGACCGTTGGCTTTTCTATAGCGTAATTGCCTTGCGCGAAGCCACGCACGCCCCGATCATCGGCACCCTGACCCAGGCATACGACCTCCAGCCATTGACCGAACAACTGGCGTCGCTGCCCCCAGAGGTGGGAACCTTTCGTTTGTCCCAGCGCGTCTGGAACGATCCCGAGCAGGTGATCTTCACCCAGGGCCACAGCGCGTCACCAGACACCTACACGCTTGCCGTAGGCGATAATCATCTATCATTGAGCTTCAGCCCCGGGGCGCTGTATCAGTTCGCTTACCCCCGTCAGCAGCTTGTGTTGATGGCGTTGGCCGCGCTACTTGCCCTGGTGGGTGCCATGGCAGGCGTATACCTGTGCTTCAGGCGGTCCCAAATGTTAATCAACAACGGCTGTGGAATAGGTACAGCCCCACGCCACGAACTCTCCTCCCAAAATGCCGTCCAAGCCCCAGGCATGACCCCACTGGTCAGTCCCCAGGATCTTTCAAGACAGGAGCCCCCCCAAGCCATGAGCAATCCAGCCCGTGTAGCCCCGATCTTCCCCGACAGTATCTTCCGCGCTTATGACATCCGTGGCGTGGTGCCCAAAACCCTGACCGCCGAAACCGCCTACTGGATTGGCCGGGCCATTGGCGCCCAGAGCCTGGCCCAGGACGAGCCCAACGTGTCGGTCGGCCGTGACGGTCGCCTGTCCGGCCCGGAGTTGGTGGAACAACTGATCCAGGGCCTGGCCGACAGCGGTTGCCATGTGAGCGACGTGGGCCTGGTGCCGACGCCGGCACTGTACTACGCAGCCAACGTACTGGCTGGCAAGTCCGGGGTGATGCTCACCGGCAGCCACA
Organism: Pseudomonas sp. FBCC-B1565; assembly: GCF_059133265.1. Lineage (NCBI taxonomy): Bacteria > Pseudomonadati > Pseudomonadota > Gammaproteobacteria > Pseudomonadales > Pseudomonadaceae > Pseudomonas > Pseudomonas sp. FBCC-B1565. The sequence goes on along the minus strand of NZ_CP101438.1, from coordinate 206,052 downwards.
ACCCGTCGGACTACAACGGTTTCAAGATCGTCATCGCCGGCGACACGCTGGCCAACGAACAGATCCAGGCCCTGCACGACCGCCTGAAAAACAACGACCTGACCAGCGGCAAGGGCACCGTCACCAAAGTCGACATCCTGCAACGCTACTCTGATGAAATCACCGGTGACGTCAAACTCGCGCGCCGCCTCAAGGTGGTGGTGGATTGCGGCAACGGCGCGGCGGGCGTGATCGCCCCGCAGTTGCTCGAAGCGCTGAATTGCGAAGTGATCCCGCTGTTCTGCGAGGTCGACGGCAACTTCCCCAACCACCACCCGGATCCAGGCAAGCCGGAGAACCTGGTGGACCTGATCGCCAAGGTCAAGGAAACCGGCGCTGACGTGGGCCTGGCCTTTGACGGTGACGGCGACCGAGTGGGCGTGGTGACTGAAACCGGCGAGATCGTGTTCCCGGACCGCCTGTTGATGCTGTTTGCCCGTGACGTGGTGGCGCGCAATGCCAACGCCGAGATCATCTTCGACGTGAAGTGCACTCGCCGTCTCACCCCGCTGATCAAGGAATATGGCGGTCGCCCGCTAATGTGGAAGACCGGTCACTCGTTGATCAAAAAGAAAATGAAGGAAACCGGCGCCCTGTTGGCCGGCGAAATGAGCGGCCACGTGTTCTTCAAGGAGCGCTGGTTCGGCTTTGACGACGGTATTTACAGCGCCGCGCGGTTGCTGGAGATCCTCAGCAAGGAAAAATCTACCGCCGAAGAGCTGTTCCAGACCTTCCCGAACGATATTTCTACGCCAGAGATCAATATCCATGTGACCGAGGAGAGCAAATTCAGCATCATTGACGCACTGCACGATGCGCAATGGGGCGAAGGCGCCAACCTGACCACCATTGATGGTGTGCGAGTCGATTACGCCAAAGGCTGGGGCCTGGTTCGCGCGTCCAACACCACACCGGTGCTGGTCCTGCGTTTCGAGGCGGATACCGAGGCTGAGTTGCAGCGCATCAAGGACGTGTTCCACGCCCAGTTGAAACGTGTTGCCCCTGATCTCCAATTACCGTTCTGATTTTTTACCGGAGCCCTGAATGACCCTCGAACGCGAAGCCGCTGCCAACACTGCCAAGGTCCTGTCCGAAGCGTTGCCTTACATCCGACGCTATGTCGGCAAGACGCTGGTGATCAAGTACGGCGGCAATGCCATGGAAAGCGACGAGCTGAAAACCGGCTTTGCCCGCGACATCGTGTTGATGAAAGCCGTGGGGATCAACCCGGTGGTGGTGCACGGCGGCGGCCCGCAAATCGGCGACCTGCTCAAGCGCCTGTCGATCGAGAGTCACTTCATCGATGGCATGCGCGTCACTGACGCGCAGACCATGGACGTGGTGGAGATGGTCCTCGGCGGCCAGGTCAACAAAGACATCGTCAACTTGATCAACCGCCACGGCGGCAGCGCCATCGGCCTGACCGGCAAGGACGCGGAGTTGATCCGCGCGAAAAAGCTGACGGTGACCCGTCAGACACCGGAGATGACCCAGCCGGAAATCATCGACATCGGCCAGGTGGGCGAAGTGGTTGGCGTGAACACCGACCTGCTGAACCTGCTGGTCAAGGGCGACTTCATCCCGGTGATCGCGCCGATCGGCGTGGGCGCCAATGGCGAGTCCTACAACATCAACGCCGACCTGGTGGCCGGCAAGGTGGCCGAAGCGCTGAAGGCTGAAAAGCTGATGCTGCTGACCAACATCGCCGGCCTGATGGACAAGCAAGGCAAAGTCCTGACCGGCCTGACCACCCAACAAGTGGACGATCTGATCGCTGACGGCACTATCTACGGCGGCATGCTGCCCAAGATCCGCTGCGCGCTGGAAGCGGTGCAAGGCGGGGTGGGCAGCTCGTTGATCATCGATGGTCGAGTGCCGAATGCGGTACTGCTGGAGATCTTCACGGATACCGGCATGGGTACGTTGATCAGTAACCGCAAACGGCCTTAAGACACCAGAAAACAAAAGGCCCCGTTCAATCTGATTGAGCGGGGCCTTTTTTGTGCTTGAACACACTGTAGATCCAAATGTGGGAGGGGGCTTGCCCCCGATTAGCGGTGTATCAGCCAAATAACTGCAACTGACACTCCGTCATCGGGGGCAAGCCCCCTCCCACACTAGCCTTTACACACAAGGGAGCTCGGGGTCAGACGCCAAACTGCTCGCGATATGCACGCACCGCCGGCAGATGCTGCTTGAGCTGCGGATCATCTTCCAGGAACTGCAACACCTGGTTCAACGAGACGATGCTCACGACTGGAATGCCGAAATCGCGCTCCACTTCCTGGATGGCCGACAACTCACCGTTGCCACGCTCCTGGCGGTTCAGCGCGATCAGCACGCCGGCGGCCTTGGCGCCGTCCTGGGAAGCAATGATCTGCATCACTTCGCGGATAGCGGTGCCGGCGGTGATCACGTCATCGATGATCAGCACATCGCCCTTGAGTGGAGCGCCGACCAGGCTGCCGCCTTCACCGTGGGCCTTGGCCTCTTTACGGTTGAAGCACCAAGGCAGGTCCTGCCCGTGATGCTCAGCCAGCGCCACGGCGGTCGCCGCCGCCAGGGGAATACCCTTGTAGGCCGGGCCAAACAGCACATCGAAGGAAATACCGCTCTCAACGATGGCAGCCGCATAGAAACGACCCAGCTGAGCCAGGGCCGAACCCGAGTTGAACAGACCCGCATTGAAGAAGTACGGGCTGGTGCGTCCTGACTTGAGGGTGAACTCACCGAAGCGCAAAACCCCGCGATCGATGGCAAAACGAATGAAATCGCGTTGATACGCCTGCATGAAAAAAACCTCAGATACCACGGATTTAGCTAATTAGGTAGACGGCGTGTATCATACACGCACGCGATTTTTGGGGCCATTTATGCGGATCATCAGTGTGAACGTTAATGGTATTCAGGCTGCAGTCGAGCGTGGTTTGCTCAGTTGGCTGCAAGCCCAGAATGCCGACGTCATCTGCCTGCAGGATACCCGCGCCTCCGCCTTTGAACTGGACGACCCAGCCTTCCAACTGGATGGCTACTTCCTTTATGCCTGCGATGCCGAAGTGCCCACCCAAGGTGGCGTAGCTTTGTATTCGCGGTTGCAACCCAAGGCGGTCATCAGCGGCCTCGGCTTCGAGACAGCCGACCGCTACGGGCGCTACCTGCAAGCCGATTTCGACAAGGTCAGCATCGCGACCTTGCTGCTTCCTTCGGGGCAGAACGGCGATGAAGACTTGAACCAGAAGTTCAAGCTAATGGACGATTTCGCCCGTTATCTGGATAAACAGCGACGCAAACGTCGCGAGTACATTTATTGTGGCTCGCTGTACGTGGCGCAACAGAAGCTGGATATCAAGAACTGGCGCGACAGCCAGCAATCCCCGGGCTTCCTGGCGCCGGAACGGGCCTGGATGGACGAGATTGTCGGCAACATGGGCTATGTGGATGCCCTGCGCGAAGTCAGCCGCGAAGGCGACCAGTACAGCTGGTGGCCGGACAACGAACAGGCTGAGATGCTCAACCTGGGCTGGCGCTTCGACTACCAGTTGCTGACCCCGGGTCTGCGCCGGTTCGTTCGCAGCGCACGCCTGCCGCGCCAGCCGCGCTTCTCGCAGCACGCGCCGCTGATCGTGGACTACGACTGGACACTGACCATCTGAGGTCTTTTCCCAGGCACAAAAAAACCGACATCGCTGTCGGTTTTTTTGTGGGTGCTCATTATTTGATCACACGCCAGGTCAAGGGATAGCGGTAGGCGATCCCCTTGTTGGCCTTGATGCTGCCAATGATGGTCAGCACCACCGTGGCGATTGCCAGGGCAATCATCAGGAAAAAACCAATCACCGCGAAAGCCAGCAAAATGCAAGCGATCCAGGCGATGGCGACGGTGATCTGGAAGTTCAGGGCTTCCTTGCCCTGATCATCAATGAACGGGTCCACTTCTTTCTTCATCTGCCACAGGATCAGTGGCCCCACGACGCTGCCGAAGGGGAACACAAACCCCAGAAACGCCGCGAGATGACACAACATCGCGCCCTGACGCACTTCGTAGGAAGGTGTCGGCACCGGCATTTGGCTGTTGTCATTCATGGCGATTCTCCTTGAGACGGGCTCAGTCAGCCAGGGCGGCGTTCTGCAGTTCGAAGATCTCGGTCATGCCTTTCTGGGCCAGGGCCAGCATCGCGTTCAGTTCGGCCGGCTGGAATGGCGCGCCTTCGGCGGTGCCCTGCACTTCGATGAAACCACCGGTGCTGGTCATCACCACGTTCAGGTCGGTCTCGGCAGCCGAGTCTTCCAGGTAGTCCAGGTCCAGCACTGGCTCGCCCTGGTACATGCCCACCGAAACAGCGGCGATCATTTGCTTGAGCGGGTCACCGCCCTTGAGGCCGCCACGCTTCTTGATCACTTTCAGCGCGTCAACCAGGGCCACCATGGCACCGGTGATGGACGCAGTGCGGGTGCCACCGTCGGCCTGGATCACGTCGCAATCGACGTACAGGGTCACGTCGCCCAGCTTGGACATGTCCAGGGCTGCGCGCAGGGAACGACCGATCAGGCGCTGGATTTCCAGGGTGCGGCCGCCTTGCTTGCCACGGCTGGCTTCACGCTGGTTACGCTCGCCGGTGGCGCGCGGCAACATGCCGTACTCTGCGGTCAGCCAACCCTGGCCCTGGCCTTTAAGAAAGCGCGGTACGCCGTTTTCGACGCTGACGGTGCAGATCACCTTGGTATCGCCAAACTCGACCAGTACGGATCCCTCGGCGTGTTTGGTGTAGTTGCGGGTGATGCGGATCGAGCGGAGCTGATCGGCAGCGCGACCACTTGGACGTTTCATAGGGGATACCTGTACTGAGGACGAAAAACTGCCGAGCATTATAGAGCCGCGGGCCGATTCGGGGCACTGCTAAAAAATCCGGTTACGAATGCCCGGGTTTGGGCGCACTCGCCCCACTGCGCTACAATCCTGCGCCTTCCCAATCATCAGCCCGCATTTACGGGACTGCAACGCGAGGTACCTCCATGGTGCACAGCATGACCGCCTTTGCCCGCGTCGAAAAAGCCGGCGTACAAGGCACCCTGAGCTGGGAACTGCGCTCGGTCAACAGCCGCTACCTGGAGCCGCATCTGCGCCTGCCGGAGTCGTTCCGCGACCTCGAAGGCGCTGTGCGTGAAGCGCTGCGCCAGGGCATTTCCCGTGGCAAGCTGGAATGCACCCTGCGCTTTACCGAAGAAACCACCGGCAAGCCGCTGCAGGTTGACCGCGACCGCGCCGCGCAATTGGTCGCCGCCGCCGAAACCATCGCCGGCCTGATCAAGCAGCCGGCCGCGCTCAACCCCCTGGAAGTGCTGGCCTGGCCCGGTGTGCTGGTGGCCGACGCCACCGACCCGCAAGCGCTCAACGCCGAAGCCCTCGCCCTGTTCAATCAGGGTTTGAAGGAGCTCAAGGCCGGCCGCGAGCGTGAAGGCGCCGAGTTGGCCCGCCTGATCAGCGAGCGCCTGACCTCGATCGAAGAAGACGTGGTCACCCTGCGCGAGCTGGTCCCGCAGATGCTTGCCGCCCAGCGCCAGAAGGTCCTCGACCGCTTCACCGACATGAAGGCCGACCTCGACCCGGTGCGCCTGGAGCAGGAAATGGTACTGCTGGCGCAAAAGAGCGATGTGGCCGAAGAACTGGACCGCCTGAGCACCCACATCCTCGAAGTACGCCGCGTGCTCAAGTCCGGCGGCGCCGCCGGTCGGCGCCTGGACTTCCTGATGCAGGAACTCAACCGCGAAGCCAATACACTGGGCTCCAAGGCTTTCGATCCGCGCAGCACCACGGCTGCGGTCAACCTCAAGGTGTTGATCGAGCAGATGCGCGAACAAGTACAGAATATTGAGTAAGGCAACCTCCATGACCCACAGCACCGGCACCCTTTACATCATTTCCGCTCCTTCGGGCGCGGGCAAGAGCAGCCTGGTCAAGGCCCTGACCGACGCTGACGAGCAGATCCGCATCTCGGTCTCCCACACCACCCGCGCCATGCGCCCGGGCGAGGTGAACGGGGTGCACTATCACTTCGTCGAGCGCACCGAGTTCGTCAAGATGATCGAACACGGCGACTTCCTGGAGCGCGCCGAAGTGTTCGGCAACCTCTATGGTACTTCGCAAAGCCACTTGCAGCAGACCCTGGATGAAGGCCACGACTTGATCCTGGAAATCGACTGGCAGGGTGCCGAACAAGTGCGCCAGCTGATGCCCAAGGCGCGTTCGATCTTTATCCTGCCGCCGTCGCTTGAAGCGTTGCACCAGCGCCTGACCAACCGCGGCCAGGACAGTGACGAGATCATCGAAGGCCGCATGCGTGAAGCCGTCAGCGAAATGAGCCACTACGTCGACTACGACTACCTGATCATCAACGACGATTTCGCCCACGCACTGGACGATTTGAAAGCGATTTTCCGCACCAATCAGCTCCAGCAAAAGCGTCAGCAACAGCGTTTTGGCAAATTGCTGGCCGAACTGCTCGGTTGATTGGCTCTTCCCAAAACCGCTGCAAGGGCTTTACATTGGCACTTGTAGCGGTTTTGCGAGGGCCTGCGAAAAATCAGCGCTTCCCTAAACGCTGGTGATTTTTTAAACTGTTTAGTCCGCTCGCCCAACCGGGCAGCGCGCATCTTGCATTCGCTCCGAGGAATACCATGGCCCGCGTAACCGTTGAAGACTGCCTAGAACACGTGGATAACCGCTTTGAGCTGGTCATGCTCTCTACCAAGCGTGCCCGTCAACTGGCCACTGGCGGCAAAGAGCCCCTGGTCCAGTGGGAAAACGACAAGCCTACCGTTGTCGCCCTGCGTGAAATCGCTGAAGGCCTGATGAGCTACGAGTTCATCGCCAACGCCGAAATCGTTGAAGACGAACCGCTGTTTGCAGCGTTCGAGGACGAGTCCAACGAGGCCGTCTAAGCCTATGCCTGGTCGACGTAGCACGGCGCGGGGTCACAGCCAACGGCAGGAGTTCACACTTTGCCGAGCATAGACGCCCTCGCCGATCGCTTATCGGCCTACCTCGGCCCAGACCAGGTCAACCTGGTCCGCCGAGCGTATTTCTACGCCGAACAAGCCCACGACGGCCAACGCCGCCGCAGCGGAGAGGCGTATGTCACCCATCCTCTTGCGGTGGCCAACATTCTTGCCGACATGCACATGGACCATCAGAGCCTGATGGCCGCGATGCTGCATGACGTGATCGAAGACACCGGCATCGCCAAGGAAGCGCTCAGCGCGCAATTCGGCGAAACCGTGGCCGAACTGGTCGACGGGGTCAGCAAACTGACCCAGATGAACTTCGAGACCAAGGCCGAGGCCCAGGCGGAAAACTTCCAGAAGATGGCCATGGCCATGGCCCGCGATATCCGCGTGATCCTGGTCAAGCTGGCCGACCGGCTGCACAACATGCGTACGCTGGAAGTGCTCTCCGGCGAAAAACGCCGGCGCATCGCCAAGGAAACCCTGGAAATCTACGCGCCCATCGCCAATCGGCTGGGCATGCACGCCATTCGTATCGAATTCGAAGACCTTGGTTTCAAAGCCATGCACCCGATGCGTTCGGCACGCATCTACCAGGCGGTCAAGCGCGCCCGGGGCAACCGCAAGGAAATCGTCAACAAGATCGAAGAATCCCTGAGCCATTGCCTTGCGATCGACGAGATCGAGGGCGAGGTCAGCGGCCGGCAAAAGCACATCTACGGCATCTACAAGAAGATGCGCGGCAAGCGCCGGGCCTTCAACGAGATCATGGACGTGTACGCGTTCCGGATCATCGTCGACAAGGTCGACACCTGCTACCGCGTGCTGGGCGCTGTGCATAATCTGTACAAACCCCTACCGGGCCGATTCAAGGATTACATCGCGATTCCCAAGGCCAACGGCTACCAGTCGCTGCATACCACGCTGTTCGGTATGCACGGGGTGCCGATCGAGATCCAGATTCGCACCCGCGAAATGGAAGAGATGGCCAACAATGGCATCGCCGCCCACTGGCTGTACAAATCCAGCGGCGACGAGCAGCCCAAAGGCACTCATGCCCGCGCCCGCCAGTGGGTCAAGGGCGTGCTGGAAATGCAGCAACGCGCCGGTAACTCCCTCGAATTTATCGAAAGCGTGAAGATCGACCTGTTCCCGGACGAGGTCTACGTGTTCACGCCCAAAGGCCGGATCATGGAGCTGCCCAAGGGCTCCACCGCCGTCGACTTTGCCTATGCGGTGCACACCGATGTGGGCAACAGCTGCATCGCGTGTCGGATCAATCGTCGTCTCGCACCGCTGTCCGAACCGCTGCAAAGTGGCTCCACGGTCGAGATCGTCAGCGCTCCAGGCGCACGGCCGAACCCGGCGTGGCTCAACTTCGTGGTCACCGGCAAGGCGCGCACGCACATCCGTCACGCACTGAAATTGCAGCGCCGCTCCGAGTCCATCAGCCTGGGCGAACGCCTGCTGAACAAGGTGCTCAACGGTTTCGACAGCGCTCTCGACAAGATCCCGCAGGAACGCGTGCAAGCGATGCTCCACGAGTACCGCCAGGAAACCATCGAAGACCTGCTGGAAGATATCGGCCTGGGCAACCGCATGGCCTATGTAGTCGCCCGCCGCCTGCTCGGCGAAGGCGAACAGTTGCCAAGCCCGGAAGGCCCGCTGGCGATTCGCGGCACCGAGGGCCTGGTGCTCAGCTACGCCAAGTGCTGCACGCCGATCCCGGGCGATCCGATTGTCGGCCACTTGTCCGCAGGCAAAGGCATGGTGGTGCACCTGGACAACTGCCGCAACATCACCGAAATCCGCCACAACCCGGAAAAATGCATCCAGCTCTCGTGGGCCAAGGATGTCACCGGCGAATTCAACGTCGAGTTGCGGGTGGAGCTGGAACACCAGCGCGGCCTGATCGCCCTGCTCGCCAGCAGCGTCAACGCAGCCGACGGCAATATCGAAAAAATCAGCATGGACGAGCGCGATGGCCGCATCAGCGTGGTCCAGTTGGTGGTCAGCGTACACGACCGCGTGCACCTGGCCCGCGTGATCAAGAAACTGCGAGCCTTGACCGGTGTGATCCGCATCACTCGCATGCGCGCCTAACCCACATTACAAGGAGTCATTCATGACCAAGACCGTTATCACCAGCGATAAAGCCCCTGCCGCCATCGGCACTTACTCCCAGGCGATCAAGGCGGGCAACACAGTCTACATGTCCGGCCAGATCCCGCTGGACCCGAAGACCATGGAACTGGTGGAAGGCTTCGAAGCACAGACCGTACAGGTCTTCGAAAACCTCAAGTCCGTTGCTGAAGCCGCCGGCGGTTCGTTCAAGGACATCGTCAAGCTGAACATCTTCCTCACCGACCTGAGCCACTTCGCCAAGGTCAACGAGATCATGGGCAAGTACTTCGAACAGCCGTACCCAGCCCGCGCCGCCATCGGCGTTGCCGCCCTGCCAAAGGGTGCACAGGTTGAGATGGACGCGATCCTGGTCATCGAGTAAAACACCCGGCGCAGCCCCCACAGGCTGCGCCGACTTCGTTTCAGAAGGATTTCATGATGCGCAAAGCGCTTGTAGCCTCATCAATGCTCGCCCTGTTGCTCGGCGGCTGTGCCAGTAACCCTGCCGACAGGGATGTGAGCGGCACCTGGATCAACCAGGTAGCCATCGATGCGGCTGCCAAGGGCGGCCCTTTGCGTGAAGCCTTGCAGAGCTTTGGCCCGAACCTCGAGTGGGAGGTCAATACCAAGGCCGCGCAGGCCCGCTACTACAACGGTTTTGAAGTAGCGGAAGGCAAGTTGCTGGGTGAACAGTCCGGCGCCTGGAGCGTGGATTTCTACGGCAGCTCCGCCACCGAACTCAAGCGCAAAGGCAAGCAACTGCTGCAAGTGGCCAATGACAACGAGCCTGAACAGCTGTTTGCCCGCGCCAAAGACCCCGCCCCGGAAGGCGCACCTTTGGGCGCCAACTTCGAGCGGGCGCTGTACGCGGCCTACCTGGGCGGTGACTGGAAGATCAGCGACGGCTTCGGCAGCGGCGCCATCGTGCAGTTCCAGGCTGACGGCAAAGTCGCCGGCCTGCCTAATGTTGACCGGTACTCGCTATGCCTGGCCGGTGATTGCGCGTCAATGAGCGGCGGCTACGACAGCATCTGGCTGCAACTCAATGGCCAGGGCAACCCGTGGATCTTTGTGCGCAAGGGCAAGCAACTGGAGATTTTCCAGGCGGTGAATACCGCGCAGGCCGACGAGGTGCCCTCATTTACGCCGGGGCCTCGGCAGTGGCTACTGGAAAAACAGTGATACAAAGCAAAGGAGCCCAAGGGCTCCTTTTTCTTTAGCCTGCACCGCGATTGGCACGACTGAAGACATTGCCCCATGCGCACACTCCTTATCCTCGGCCTCTTGCTGCTGAGCGGCTGCATCCCTGCAGATATCAGTGGTGTCTGGATCAATCAGCCAATCATTGATGTGGCCGCGCAAGGCAAACCGCTGAACATCCACGGTACGCATTTGGAGTGGCACATCGACACTCGTGCTGGCAAGGCACAGGTGCGTAACGGCTTTGAGATGAGCGAAGGCCAGTTACTGCTCAAATCCCCCAACGCCTGGATCGTCGACTACGGTGGCGGTCACACCGATGAGCTGCAATTTGATGGCAAGTACCTGACCCAGGCGACCAACCAATACGCCCCACAGGAAGTGTTCAGCCGCCCAACCGAAACGGTGGAGACAGGGGATAATTGGGTCAACACCTTCGTGAAAGCCCTGAACACAGCGTACATGGCCGGCGAATGGAACATCATCGACGGCCCCGGGAAAGGCACGACGGCGATGTTCACCGCGCAGGGTCGCGTTTCAGGGCTTGGGCAAGCAGATCGATACACACTGTGCCTGGACGGCGACTGCCGATCCCAGGGTGCGGGCAATGAAACCCTGCTCTTAGGCCATGCAGGCACCGACGATACATGGATCTTCGTGCGCAAAGGCAAGCAACTTGAGATTTTCCAGGCGGTGAATACCGCGCAGGCCGACGAAGCACCGCAGTTCACCCCCGGCCCCCGCCAATGGCTGCTGGAAAAACAATAGCCGCCATGCCGCAAATCCAAATGTGGGAGGGGGCTTGCCCCCGATGGCAGTGCATCAGCTAATACAACTGTGGCTGACACTCCGCTATCGGGGGCAAGCCCCCTCCCATATTTTTTGACTGCGTTTCAGCCCTTGAGGATCGCAGCATAGCCTTCGCGATAAGTCGGGTAGGTCGGCGTCCAACCCAACGCCTTCACCCGGGCATTGCTGCACTGCTTGCTGCCCGCTCGCCGCACACTCGCATCCTCAGCCCACTCAGTCACACCCAGGTATTCGCGCAACCAGCCCACCACTTCGGCCAGTGGCGCTGGCGCATCGTCGACACCGATGTAGACCTTGTCCAGCGAACCGCCCTCTTCCACATGGCGCAATAAAAAGGCCAGCAGCCCCGCGGCGTCTTCCGCATGAATGCGATTGCCATATAAAGGTGGATCGATTGCGACTCGGTAGCCCTGGCGGACCTGGGTCAGCAGCCATTCGCGTCCCGGACCATAAATGCCGGTCAGGCGCACGATGCTGGCCGGGATGCCGCTATTGAGCGCCACCTGCTCAGCCTCCAGCATCACCTGCCCGGAATATCCCTTCGCCTGAGTCTCCGATGTTTCGTCGACCCACTCGCCATTCTGCTGCCCGTAGACGCTGCTGCTGGATACAAACAGCAGGTGCTTGGGCTCCTGGCCGTAGTCGCCCAACCACTCCAGCACATGTTTCAGCCCTTCTACATAAGCAGCGCGGTAACCGGCCTCATCGTGGTCCGTCGCAGCCGCGCAGTACACCAGGTAATCCACCCCGCCAATTGGCCAGGTGTCGGGGCAATCCTTTTTGAACAGGTCACCGGCAATGCCGATGACGCCCTCAGGAAGCCGCGAAATATCGCGGCGCAGGCCATAAACCTCCCATTCCGAGGCGAGCAACTGGCTAGCCAGCCGACTACCCACATCGCCACATCCGGCAATCACAACAGAAGGCGCTGACATCACAAAACTCCGCGAAGAAAGGTCTAGGTTAGCCTTCGCAGATGACAGACGGCCAGAAAAAGCACAAATAAAGTTACTGTATTACTTCTGTTAACAAGAATTACTTGCAATAATAACCGCCCATTTGTCCTCGACCCCTGGGTCTTGAAGGACGATCACTCATTTTTTTTACTCAGGTCCGGCCAGCATGACACGTAATACAACCCCCGCTTCGCCAACCAAGCGTCACAGCCCATCCCGCGCCTGGCGCGCGATTGCTGCGCTGCTGTTCAGCGTACTGCTGGCACCGACCGCCGCCTTCGCTGATGCCACCGCGCCAGCCACCCCGGCGGCCGCCGAGCACAACACTGCGGCACCGGCAGCACCTGCCGCAGCGCCCGCTGCCACCGACCCGGCCCAGGCTGCTGACCCTGCCGCCGACGACAGCGGTGTGGTGCTGGAAGAAGACAACACCCTGGGCATGGCCCACGACTTGTCGCCCTGGGGCATGTACCAGAACGCTGACGTGGTGGTGAAAGCCGTGATGATCGGCCTGGCCATCGCCTCGATCATCACCTGGACCATCTGGATCGCCAAAGGCTTCGAGCTGCTGGGCGCCAAGCGTCGCCTGCGCACCGAAATCGTCCACCTGAAAAAGGCCACCACCCTCAAGGAAGCCAGCGAAAGCGCGACCAAAAAGGGCACCCTGGCCAATACCCTGGTGCACGACGCGTTGGAAGAAATGCGCCTGTCGGCCAACACCCGCGAAAAAGAAGGCATCAAGGAACGTGTGGCCTTCCGCCTGGAGCGTCTGGTGGCGGCCTGCGGCCGTAACATGAGCAGCGGCACCGGCGTGCTGGCGACCATCGGTTCCACCGCGCCGTTCGTCGGCCTGTTCGGTACCGTGTGGGGCATCATGAACAGCTTCATCGGCATCGCCAAAACCCAGACCACCAACCTCGCCGTTGTTGCCCCAGGCATCGCCGAAGCCCTGCTGGCCACCGCCCTGGGCCTGGTTGCCGCGATTCCTGCGGTGGTGATCTACAACGTCTTCGCGCGTTCGATTGCCGGCTATAAGGCCCAGGTATCCGACGCGTCGGCGGAAGTCCTGCTGCTGGTCAGCCGCGACCTCGATCACCTGCCTACCGAGCGCAGCTCGCAACCGCACATGGTGAAAGTGGGGTAATCGGCCATGGGCCTGCATTTGAATCAAGGCGACGACGAACTCGTCGAGAACCACGAAATCAACGTCACGCCGTTTATCGACGTGATGCTGGTGCTGCTGATCATCTTCATGGTGGCAGCACCGTTGGCCACCGTGGACATCAAGGTCGACCTGCCCGCGTCCAGCGCCAAGCCGGCGCCACGGCCGGAGAAACCGATCTTCCTCAGCGTCAAGGCGGACCAACGCCTGTTCCTGGGCGAAGAAGAGGTCAAGGCTGAAACCCTGGGGCCGGTGCTCGACGCCAAGACCCAGGGCAAGAAGGATACGACGATCTTCTTCCAGGCTGACAAGGGCGTGGACTACGGCGACCTGATGAGCGTGATGGATGCCCTGCGGGCAGCCGGCTACCTCAAGGTAGGCCTGGTCGGACTTGAGACGGCAGCCAAGAAATGATCACGACGCGCCACAAACTGACGCGTTATGGCACCAGCCTCGCCGTCGTACTGGGCGTGCATGCCGTCGCGATCGCTATCGCGCTTCATTGGTCGGCGCCGCGCACGGTGCAGTTGCCACCGGCTGCCATGGTCATCGACCTGGCACCGATGCCAGCCCCACCGCCGCCGGCACCGCCCAAGGTGGTCACGCCGCCGCAACCGCCTGCCCCGGTGGAAGAACTGCCGCTGCCGAAACTGGCCGAGGCACCCAAGCCGACGATCCAGGTGCCCAAGCCGGTCAAGCCCAAGCCCAAACCGCAGCCGCCCAAGCCTGTGGAGAAGAAGATCGAGCCGCCCAAGGAGAAACCTTCCGAGGACCCGCCGAGCGATGCTCCGCCGACCCAGGCACCGGCTGAAAAATCGGCCCAGCCCGTTCCTGGCCCGTCGCCGCAACAGATCGCCGCCAAGGCGTCCTGGGAAGGCACCCTGCTGGCCCACCTGCAGAAGTACAAGAAGTACCCGCCAGGCGCCCAGGCGCGTGGCAAGGAAGGCCTCAACCGCTTGAAGTTCGTGGTGGATGCCGAGGGTAACGTGCTGTCCTACGAGTTGGTGGGCCGCTCCGGCAACGCCGACCTGGACCGCGCCACGCTGGACATGATCCGTCGTGCCCAGCCGCTGCCCAAGCCACCGGCAGACATGCTCAAGGGTGGCAGCATCGAGATCGTTGCACCGTTCGTGTACAACATCGAAAAACGTCGTCGCTGAGCCGCTCCCAATGGGCACCCTCGGGTGCCCATTGCGCTCCCCCTCCCCGGTATTTCAAGCCTTGCAGACCCGCGAGCTGAACCGTTACTGAACGTGAAACCAATGTCATGGTTCTTCACTTGTAACACTTCAATACACCACCAATCATGCGCGAACAATTCTCATTTGAGAGGCTTTTCGCCATGTCCTGCCCTCCCCGCCTGACGCTTGCCCTGCTCGCAATCGCTGGCGCCCCCTGCGCAGCCCATGCGGATCAACTGGTCAGCCTGACCGTGCAAAACCACACCTTCACACCCGCCAGCTTCACCGTGCCGGCTGGGGAGCGCTTTCGCATCCAGCTCACCAACAACGACGACACCGTCGACGAATTCGAAAGCTACGACATGAAATTCGAAAAGATCGTCGTGCCCGGCAACACCATTACCGTCTTCGCCGGCCCGATGCATCCGGGCACCTACAGCTTTTTCGACGACTACCACCCCGACCAGGCCAAAGGCACCGTCGTCGCGGCCAAGGAGTAAGTCATGCTGGCCTGTCTGCTGATCGTGTTTCGTGAAGTGCTGGAAGCCGGCATCGTCATCGGTATCGTCATGGCCGCCACCCAGGGGCTGGCGCGGCGCAGTGCCTACATCATCGGCGGCATCGCTGCCGGTGTTGGCGGCGCGGCGATCCTCGCGCTGTTCACCGGCGCCATCACCCAGGCCCTGGATGGTTTCGGCCAGGAAATCTTCAACGCCACCATCCTTATCGTCGCGGTATGCATGCTCGGCTGGCACAACCTGTGGATGAGCAGCCATGGTCGCGAACTCGCCACTCAACTGCGCGAAAGCGGGACGGCGGTGCAACGCGGCGAGAAGACCCTGTGGGCACTGGCCATCGTAATCACCGTGGCCGTGCTGCGCGAAGGCTCGGAAATCGTGCTGTTCCTGTATGGCATCGCCGCCTCCACCCACACCGAACCCCTGACGATGTTCATCGGCGGCGTGCTCGGGATTGCCGGTGGCGGCGTGCTGTCGTGGCTGCTGTATCGCGGACTGGTGGTGATCAGCCTCAAGCGCCTGTTCTCGGTCACCACATGGATGATCGCCGTACTCGCGGCGGGAATGGCCGGCCGCGCCGCCGCGATCCTGGCCGGTATCAACCTGATCCCGGCCTGGGGCTACGAGTTGTGGGACACCTCTTGGCTAGTCTCCGACGCAAGCCTCACCGGTCGGGCGCTGCAAGCGCTGACTGGCTACACCGACCGCCCCCTGGGCGTTCAACTGTTTGCCTGGGTGGCCACCCTTACCCTGCTGCTACTGGGTAGCCGCCTTGTGCAGTCGCGCACCACTCAACCGTCTTCATCCACCCTGGAGCGTCACCCATGAACCACCTGTCCAAACCCGTGGCCGCTGCGCTGGTCCTGACCAGTGCCCTGGCTTTTTCCGCCGTCAGCCAAGCCCGTGAATACCCGATCGGCGGGCCGGTTCAGACCCACGACATGGAGATCGCCTCCTCGTACCTCACCGGGATCGAGATGGCGCCAATGCCACCAGGCATGGTCATGGACAAGGACTCGGTGCACCTTGAAACCGATGTGCATGCCACCGCCGACAACAAGTACGGACTGTCCAACGGTGAATGGGTGCCTTACCTGAGCATCTCCTATTCCCTGGTCAAGGAAGGCGCTCCGGACTACAAACAAATCGGCACGCTCCTGCCGATGGTTGCCAAAGACGGCGCCCACTATGCGAACAACGTGAAGATGGACGGCCCCGGCACCTATACCGTGGTCCTGCGCTATGAGAGCCCGCAGATCAATGGCTTCTTCCACCACGTCGACAAAGAAACCGGCGTCCCCGAATGGTGGGGCCCGTTCACCGAGACCTTCACCTTCAAATACCCGCAGAAATAACCGGCAAAACACCTGCGGCACCCGATTAGCTGGTGTCGCAAACCCCATCGTGTCTGATAACGTGCGTCTATCGATTGCAGCCGGTATGCTTGGCCCGCAACCTCATGGACGCCCGCTATGACTCTTACAGAATTGCGCTACATCGTCACCCTCGCCCAAGAGCAGCACTTCGGCCACGCGGCCGAGCGTTGCCATGTCAGCCAACCGACGCTGTCGGTGGGCGTGAAAAAGCTTGAAGACGAACTCGGTGTGCTGATTTTCGAGCGCAGCAAGAGCGCCGTGCGCCTCACCCCGGTGGGCGAAGGCATCGTGGCCCAGGCCCAGAAGGTGCTGGAGCAGGCGCAGAGCATTCGCGAACTGGCCCAGGCCGGCAAGAACCAGCTGACCGCGCCGCTCAAGGTCGGCGCCATCTACACCGTCGGCCCGTACCTGTTTCCGCACCTGATCCCGCAACTGCACCGCGTCGCGCCGCAGATGCCGCTGTATATCGAAGAAAATTTCACCCACGTGCTGCGCGACAAACTGCGCAACGGCGAGCTGGACGCGATCATCATCGCCCTGCCGTTCAATGAAGCCGACGTGCTGACCCTGCCGCTCTACGACGAGCCGTTCTACGTGCTGATGCCGGCCTCGCACCCGTGGACCCAGAAAGACACCATCGACGCCGGCCTGCTCAACGACAAGAGCCTGCTGCTGCTCGGCGAAGGCCACTGTTTCCGCGACCAGGTCCTGGAAGCCTGCCCGACCCTGACCAAGGGCAATGACGGTGCCAAGCACACCACCGTGGAATCCAGCTCCCTGGAAACCATCCGCCACATGGTCGCGTCCGGCCTGGGCATTTCCATCCTGCCGCTGTCGGCGGTCGACAGCCATCACTACGCCCCCGGCGTGATCGAAGTACGCCCACTCACGCCGCCGGTGCCGTTCCGCACCGTGGCGATCGCCTGGCGCGCCAGCTTCCCACGACCCAAGGCGATTGAGATCCTCGCCGACTCGATCCGCCTGTGTTCGGTCGCCAAGCCGACTGCCGCGAGCTAAGCCAGGGTATGACTGAGCTGTCGCAGGTGTCGGTGACGGCACTCAAGGGTGTCGGCGAAGCCATGGCCGAGAAGCTGGCCAAGGTTGGCCTGGAGAACCTCCAGGACGTGCTGTTCCACCTGCCCCTGCGCTATCAGGACCGCACCCGCGTAGTGCCCATCGGCCAGTTGCGCCCCGGGCAGGACGCAGTGGTCGAAGGCACCGTCAGCGGCGCCGACGTGGTGATGGGCAAGCGCCGCAGCCTGGTGGTACGCCTGCAGGACGGCACTGGCGGCCTGAGCCTGCGCTTCTACCATTTCAGCAACGCGCAGAAGGAAGGCCTCAAGCGCGGCACCCGCGTGCGCTGCTACGGCGAAGCGCGGCCCGGTGCGTCCGGCCTGGAGATCTATCACCCGGAATACCGCGCCATCACCGGTGACGAACCGCCGCCGGTCGACACCACACTCACGCCGATCTACCCGCTCACCGAAGGCCTGACCCAGCAGCGCCTGCGCCAACTGTGCATGCAGACGCTGACCATGCTCGGCCCGAAAAGCCTGCCCGACTGGCTGCCCCAGGAACTGGCCCGCAACTACCAGCTGGCGCCGCTGGACGATGCAATCCGCTACCTGCATCACCCGCCCGCCGACGCCGATGTCGACGAACTCGCACTCGGTCATCACTGGGCCCAGCACCGTCTGGCCTTTGAAGAACTGCTGACCCACCAATTGTCGCAGCAACGCCTGCGCGAAAGCATGCGCTCCCTGCGTGCACCGGCAATGCCCAAGGCCACGCGCCTGCCCGCGCAGTACCTGGCCAACCTCGGTTTTGCGCCGACCGGTGCCCAGCAACGCGTCGGCAATGAAATCGCCTATGACCTGAGCCAGCAGGAGCCCATGCTGCGGCTGATCCAGGGCGATGTGGGGGCAGGCAAGACCGTGGTCGCCGCCCTCGCCGCACTGCAAGCACTGGAAGCCGGCTACCAGGTGGCGCTGATGGCGCCCACCGAGATCCTCGCCGAGCAGCACTTCATCACCTTCAAGCGCTGGCTCGAACCGCTGGGCCTGGAAGTCGCGTGGCTGGCCGGCAAGCTCAAGGGCAAGAACCGCGCGGCGGCACTGGAACAGATCGCCGGCGGCGCGCCGATGGTGGTCGGCACCCATGCGCTGTTCCAGGACGAAGTGCAGTTCAAGAACCTGGCCCTGGTGATCATCGACGAACAGCACCGCTTCGGCGTGCAACAGCGCCTGGCTCTGCGCCAGAAAGGCGTCGGCGGGCGGATGAACCCGCACCAGTTGATCATGACCGCCACACCGATCCCGCGCACCCTGGCCATGAGCGCCTACGCCGACCTCGACACCTCGATCCTCGACGAACTGCCGCCAGGCCGTACGCCGGTCAACACCGTGCTGGTCACCGACACCCGACGCGTGGAAGTGATCGAACGCGTGCGCGGCGCCTGTGCCGAAGGGCGCCAGGCGTACTGGGTGTGCACGCTGATCGAAGAGTCCGAAGAACTGACCTGCCAGGCCGCCGAGACCACCTACGAAGACCTCACCAGCGCCCTCGGCGAACTCAAGGTCGGGCTGATCCACGGGCGCATGAAACCGGCTGAAAAGGCCGCAGTCATGGCCGAATTCAAGGCCGGCAACCTGCAACTGCTGGTCGCCACCACGGTGATCGAAGTGGGCGTGGACGTGCCCAACGCCAGCCTGATGATCATCGAAAACCCCGAGCGCCTGGGCCTGGCGCAACTGCACCAGTTGCGTGGCCGTGTGGGCCGAGGCAGTGCCGCCAGCCACTGCGTGCTGCTCTACCACCCGCCGCTGTCACAGATCGGCCGCCAGCGCCTGGGCATCATGCGTGAAACCAACGACGGTTTTGTCATCGCCGAAAAAGACCTGGAACTGCGCGGCCCCGGCGAGATGCTCGGCACCCGCCAGACCGGCCTGCTGCAATTCAAAGTCGCCGACCTGATGCGCGACGCCGACCTGCTACCCGCCGTGCGCGATGCCGCACAGGCACTGCTGGAGCGCTGGCCGGATCACGTCAGCCCGCTGCTCAATCGCTGGCTCAGGCATGGGCAGCAATACGGCCAAGTGTGACGCCTGACGCACTTAAGCGACCAACAGTTGTATCAAGCTGGTTATACTTCGGTGACTGTAAGAAATTGGATCAGGCCATGTCAGAAGTTGCCCTCGCCACAGCCCCACTGACCGCCCCGCCGGTCATTCGGGCTCTGCTCGCAAAACTCGCCATCCCCTACACGGAAGTCGCCGACCTCCCGGGCCTGAATCCTGCGCAGAAGGTCCAGGCAGTGCTGCTGGAAGATGCGGTAGGCGCCCTGATGGTGCTGTTCCCGCAGAACCAGTTGCTCGACCTCAACCGCCTCGCCGAACTCACCGGCCGCCGCCTGACCGCTGTGTCGCCGGATCGCGTCAAGCGCATGCTCGACAAACATGACCTGAGCCTGTTGCCAGGTTTGCCACCCCTTACCAGTTCGCCCTGCCTGTACGAAGGCAGCCTGCTCAACGAGCCGAGCCTGCTGGTGCATTCGGGTGAAGCAGGCCTGTTGCTGGAGATTCCCAGCGACGCCTTCAAGACGATGCTCACCAAGGCCAGCGCCGGCCACTTCGGCGAGCCGTTGAGCAATATCCGCCCCAACCTCGACCGCCCCAACGATGACCGCGAGGAAATCACCCAGGCAATGCAGGCGTTCACCGCCCGCCGTATCCAGCAGCGCCTGGAAGCGACCATCGAGATTCCGCCCCTGGCCGATACCGCGCAGAAGATCATCAAGCTGCGCGTCGACCCAAACGCCACCATCGATGACATCACCGGCGTGGTCGAGACCGACCCGGCCCTGGCTGCCCAAGTGGTGAGCTGGGCCGCGTCGCCGTACTACGCCTCGCCGGGCAAGATCCGTTCAGTAGAAGACGCCATCGTGCGCGTGCTGGGCTTCGACCTGGTGATCAACCTGGCGCTGGGCCTGGCCCTGGGCAAGACCCTGAGCCTGCCCAAGGACCACCCGCACCAGTCGACGCCGTACTGGCACCAGTCGATCTACACCGCCGCCGTGATCGAAGGCCTGACCCGCGCCATGCCCCGCGCCCAGCGCCCGGAAGCCGGCCTGACCTACCTCGCCGGCTTGCTGCATAACTTCGGCTACCTGTTGCTGGCCCACGTGTTCCCGCCGCACTTCTCGCTGATCTGCCGGCACCTGGAGGTCAACCCGCACCTGTGCCACAGCTATGTCGAGCAACACCTGCTGGGCATCAGCCGCGAGCAGATCGGTGCCTGGCTGATGCGTTACTGGGACATGCCTGACGAACTGTCCACCGCCCTGCGCTTCCAGCACGACCCGACCTACGATGGGCAATACGCCGAATACCCGAACCTGGTGTGCCTGGCCGTGCGCCTGTTGCGTAGCCGCGGAATCGGCTCCGGGCCGGATGAAGCGATTCCGGATGCGCTGCTGGAGCGCCTGGGCTTGAGCCGTGACAAGGCTGAAGAAGTGGTGGGTAAAGTGCTGGATGCTGAAGTGCTGTTGCGCGAGTTGGCGTCGCAGTTCAGCCAGGGGTGAATCGATAGCCTGTCAGACCGCTATCGGGGGGGCAAGCCCCCTCCCACACTTGAAATGCATTCCCCTGTGGGAGGGGGCTTGCCCCCGATGAATCCACCTCGGTCTACTTCTTTTTCTTCGGCTTCAAATACTTGGTCAACCCCTGGAACCAGATCACCAGCGCCGGGTTGCCCTTGATCTGGATCGACTTGTCCTGGATCCCCGTCATGAACGCCAGTTGCTTGTTCTTCGCCTGCATCGTGGCGAAGCCATAGGCAGCATCTTTGAACGCAATGGCAAACGCCGGCGCCGGGTGCACACCCGAGCGGCTGGTGATGCGCTGGTCTTTGACGATGAAGTGACGGGCAACCTTGCCGTCGAGGGTCTGCAACTGGAACGCCAGGTCTTTATCGCCCAACTGTTGCTGGAAGGCAGGATTGGTGCGGCTGGCTTTGCCCATCATCAGGCCCAGCACCCACAAGAGAAGACGGAATTTCATGCACACGGCCTCGATGTAATTATTGAGTGGCCGCAGCAGTTTAACGATTTGCAAAAAGAACGCCACCGATCTTGCGCATTAGCGGAAGATCGGCTGGCGTTTGACGCTTATAGCAGCATGTTACTTAAACGTTCGGGCAAGGAACCGGCGCCCAGTCGGCCAGATTCGGATCGCGGCAGCTGCCTTCGAGCTGCGCCTTGCCGGCGCTGGCGACCTTCTTGCTTTCATCTTGCTTGGTCTGGGCAGTCTGGAAGGTCTTCTCGGTGCTCACTGCTTCTGTGGGTACGGTTGGCAGAACCGGCTTTTTCGGCGGTTTGGTGCCTGTGCCTTTCTTCTTGCCCGATGTCACAACAGGTGTTGTGTCGGCCTTGGCCACGGTGACCACGTCAGTACGCTGTACGCCAACCTGTTGCAGGTCTTTCTCGTAGGCCTGGGTGTAGTTGTTCAGGTCTTCGGCGGCTTTACCGTTGACCGCAACGATCAGGTCATTGGATTCCTTCAGGCCCGAGACAATTTCCGCCAGGCGCTTACGGCCTTCGGTGTCGTTGACGGTCTTGGCCTTACGGTCGGCCACCAGCTTGGTGAATGCGCTCTGGTAGCACTGTTGCGATGCCTTGGCGTAGGCGGTGCTGCGGTCGATGTCGGAGACGCTTTTGTTCACATCAGCCGCATACGAGGCAATACGCTGGTTGTCATCGGCGATCTGCTTCTGACGCTCGGTGTAGTAACCCGCTGCACCGCCGGCCAGGGCGCCGCCCGCAGCACCGATGGCCGCATTACGGCCACGTTTTTCCTTGTCGCCGGTCAGGGCGCCGAGCAAGGCACCACCGGCAGCGCCGATGGCCGCGCCGGTCACGACCGACTTGGTCATGTTCGAGTCGGTGGCGCGCAAGTGCTGCACCGGCTCGTAGCAGTTCGGGTAGTACTCGACCTTGGTGCTCGACGCGACCTTGGAGGCCGGCGACGTGGCGCAACCGGTCAGCACAGTGCTGAAACCGGCCGCGATCAGCAGCAAGTGACGCTTGGAAACCGCCTTACGGGAAAAAAGCATAGGTGTGTTCTCTTTTAAGTTTGACTTGCCCAGCACGGCCACCGCCGCCTGAGTCCCTTCCAAGCTCGCTATACAGCCAGCGCTCATCGCTGACCGCTCGCTGCGAGCAATTCCTTCAAGATCGTTGCCGGGTCGGCCCGCTGTTGCTTGCGGTAGTTGCCGACATGGCGAACGAACAGTGTTGCGCGCGTCACCAGGCTCTTGCCGAGCACCGGCTTGCGATCCAACTCTTCCTTGATCCGTTGAAACTGCGCCTGGATCACCGCATCGGTGTAACGCGTGCCGGTGGCCAGGTTGTCGATATAGATCGCCACCGCGCCATCGAGGGCGCTGCGGCCATTGGCAATGGCCATGTCGAACAGTTGCGCGCTGGCCGCGTCCTTGTTGTCCAGGGCCTGCTGGCGACTCTTCTGCAGGTTGGCCAGGCGGATGTTGTAGTTGGCGATGGTCTCGGCCACCAGCGCGGCCGACTGAATCAGGTTGCCCGCCGCTTCTTCGCGCTGCTGGGCGATCAGCGAGACGTTGCGCTTGAGCTCTTCATTGACCAGCCCCAGTTCGGCTTGCAGCTTGGGGTCGACGCTGGCGGCGATGATGCTGTCCAGGCGCTTGGTCGGGTCCTGGGCGTCGTCGATGGCATCAGTCAGCGCGGCCAGGCGGCCCTCTTTCTGCCACTGGGCGAACAGCTCCTTGTAGCGTGAACGCGGTGCCGACAGCGCACCGATCGCCACGCGGAAACCGGTGGTCTCGTTGCTCTGCTCGGTGCCATCTGCGGCGAACAGTGGGTATTCGCGGCGCATGCCGGTGAACAGCGTGCCCTCGCCTTCCAGGTAGTTGCCGCCTTTGACCACAAAGCCACCGTAGGTGCCCTGGCGACGCCCGGCGTGGACCAGTTGGAACGATTCCTGGACCATTTCCGCGGCGTTGCCGATCACGTCGAACAGACCGATGGGGTTGGGCAATTTGGTGCCGATGGGCATCAGGCGCGCAGCCTGCCCGGTGCCGCCCGCCACCTGGTTGAACACCGCGTAGTCGCCGAGCGGGCCGTCGCTGTCGCTGCCTTCGACACGGCGCGGGAACAGGCGCCCTTCCAGGTCCTGGCGGCTCACGGCGTGACCGCCGCGTGCGGCAAATTCCCACTCCACTTCGGTAGGGAGGCGCACAAAGCCCAGGCCGCCATCATCCGCCGAGGAGCCACGACCACTCACCGGCAGCAAGTCTCGGTGGTATTTCATCAACCAGGCGCTGTACACCGCCGAGAAGCGTTCAGCCTCAAAGCGCGACAGTTTCACCTTGGGCAAGCGCCCGGCCATGCCGGTCGGTACATCGCACGCCGGTGCCGGCTCGCCGCTGGCCAGCGACTGCGCCTGGGACATCACCTGGGCGTACTGGCGCGCGGTCACTTCGTACTTGCCGATGAAGTACAGCATGGGCTTGAGTGGGGTCTTGGCGTCGGTCTTCGGCATCAAGGGCGCGATGACTTTGTTCCAGTCCTTGGGCAGATCCTTGAGGGTGAACTGGCCGTTGATGAAGTCGCGGCGGTAGCCGGAAATAAACGATTGCTGGTAACCCGCCTCGCCTTCGGCAAAGGGGTAGCCGAGGCTGATCTCGCGGTCATCCAGGGTGCCTTGGGCCAGCACGTAGGCGTAGCGGAACAGCATGTTGCCTTCGCAGGGCAGCGGTAGGCTGACATCGCCTTCCAACGGCTTGGGGTTGTCGAGCTTGTCACTCGCCTCATCGGCCCAGGCCATCGAGGCCAGGGTCAGCGCCATACAGGCGCCCAGTAACTTATACATCTCTGATTCCTTCAGAAGCCTGGACCCGCGCCACTCGCCAACCACCACACGCCGCCGCCACGGCGCTGACGCCGAGGACTGCGACCAGGGCCAGGCCGTAATGGCGCGCCAGCAGGTGGCTGGCGAATTCGCCCGGCACCTGCACGAATAATTCATTCAAGCCCGCCTCGGCCAGCCCATACAGCCCGGCACTGAGTACGGCAGCAAAACCCGCGCTGTACAGCGCCTGTACCACCACGAACAACAGCAGCCCACCGGTGGAAAACCCCAGCAGGCGCAACACCGACAACTCCCGCCGCTTGCGCGCCACAGCGGCCAGGGCGCCGGCAAAAATCGCCGCAAACGCCCCCGCCAACGCCAACCCGCAGATCACCCAGAACACGATCGACAGGTTGCGGCTCAACGACTGCACCTGCGCGATGGTCTGCGCCTGGGTCGACACCAACAGGTTCTGCCCGGCGAAGTACACCCGCAGCGGCTCCACATCGGTGAGGTTGCGGGCGTACAGGCGGAACGCCGGGTACACGCGCTGCTCACTCACACCCACGGCCTCCCCGTCCCAACCCAACGCCGGCACTGCGCGGCCATCGCGGTAATCTTCCGCCGCTTCCAGCAACCCCAGGTCGGCAAACAAACCGTCACGGGCAAAGGCTTCCAGCGGCAACACCGCCAGCACCTGCACCCGCGTGCGCTGGGCTTCGACGCGCCCGGCCACTTGCCGTGCAAAGCTGGTTTCCAGCCAATCGCCAGGCCGCGCCGCGAGCTTTTCGGCGGCGGTGTGGCTCAGCACGATCTGGTCCAGGCCCTTGGGCACCGGCAGGCCGGCCAGCAGTGGGTCACCCGACGCGGTCGGCAGCATCTCCAGGGCCAACGTGCCCACTTGCGCCGTCGCCGCAATCTGCCGCGTACGCGGTATGGCGAACGCCACCTCACCGCGCTCGCCCAGTTGCTCGATAAATGCCCTGCTGAATCGACCACCGCCCAGCGGAATAATTTCACGGGTGGCGGGGTCGGTCTGCAAACGTTCGGTCAAACTGCTAACCAGTCCAAACTTCAGGCCGAATAACACCAGCAGCGGCGCGATCACCGCCACCAGCGCCAGCACCGAACAGGCCGACAGCCAGGCATCATTGCGGTAATCCTGCCAGGCCAGCGACGCCACCAGACCGATGCGCATCAGCACACCTCCCCGAGGGTGGCGGTGACGCCGCCATCGGTGTCGCGACGGCAACTGATGCGCCGCACCTGCAAGCCACTGGCGCGGGCCAGGGGCTCGTCATGGGTGGCGATCACACAGGCCGCACGGTGTTCACGGGCCTGGGCCAGCAATGCCTGCATCACGCGCTCGGCATTCAAGGGGTCGAGGGACGCCGTCGGTTCGTCCGCCAGCACCAGTTGCGGCGCATGGGCCAGGGCACGGGCGCAACTGACACGCTGGCGCTGCCCCACCGACAGCGCCGCCGGCTTCTTGGCCAACTGGTCGCTGATCTCCAACTGCTCGGCCAGGCGCGTCACGCTGCCATCGTCCTTCAAGCCCAGCAGTTGCCGGGACAAGGCGATATTGCCGCGCACATCAAGAAAGCCCAGCAGGCCGCCGGTTTGCAGCACATAGCCCAAGTGCTGGCTGCGCAGCGCGGCCAGGCTGGATTGCTGATCGGCGCGCCACAGCCCGGCGATGTCCTGCTGATGAAACTCAAACTGCCCCACCTGATCCGGCGCCAAGACCAGCGCCAGCAGATCGAGCAAGGTGCTTTTGCCGCAACCGCTGGGCCCGACAATCGCCACTTGCTCGCCCGCACGCAGCGCCAGCGCCGGGATCACCAGGCTATAGCGCTGGCTGCCGACGCCCCGGCTCTTGTGCACCGCGTTCAGGTTCAGCATCACGGCAACGTCGACAACGGCACGCGGTACAACGCGTCGCCCGGCTCGGCATCGCCGAAGCGGACCCAGTTGGCCAGGTCATTGTGGAAGGTTTCGTAGAGGCGGATTTTCGAGTCCAGCTCGTCGATAAAGTCTTCCTGCTCGGCCACGCTCAACGACAACCACAAATCCTGGGTCATGTTCAGCGACTTGCTGCGGTACGGCAGCCCTTCGAGGTATTCGCCGAGGATGCCGCCGTCGGCCAGGTTGCCGCCCTTGCGCAGGGCCTGCGGGTCGCGGCTCATGTAGGCCGAGGCGCTGGCGATTTCCTGGAAGAAGTCTTTCGGTGAGGTCTGGGTCTTGCGCGCCGCGTCGACGATCAGTTTCAGCGACTGCTGCAGGTCGTTGAGCTGCAACTTGGTCAGCATCACGCACACCTGGAACGCCGGCAGCGCCGGATTGGTCAGGTCGCGGTCGGCGGTCCAGGCGCTGACCAGCTGCGGCGCCTGGCTCGCGGTTTTGCGACCGAGGAAATCCATGTGCATGGCATAGCCGACCGCTGCAGACTTGTCCGCCAGGCTCGGTGCGCTGTTCAGCAACGGCACCGGCTGCGGCGTGTTGCTGCGCACCTGGTGCACCAGGTTGGCGAACACCGTGCCGATCTCATCCACCCGCTCGCCGAGCTTGCGCACATCGCCACCGGGCACCGCCGTGTACAGGTCGCCAATCTGTGGGTTGGCGTCGGCGGTGAGGATGCGGTACTGGCTCTCGGCGCCGGCGTGGGTTTTCTTGCCGGCGTCGGTGCGCAGGTGCAAGGCGTAGATCTTGATCTGCTTGCCCAGCGCGGCCTGGCGCACTTCGGCTTCGTTCATCTGGGTGGTGGCGAACGGGTCGTTCTTGCGCAGCGCGCCGGCGTCGGTGACCAGCAGGATGATGCGCCCGCCATAACCGGACCAATCCATGCCGTCTACCGCCTGCATCACCCCGGCGAACGCATCTTCGTTGAAGGAGTGGCTGGACACGGTGGACGCCTTGACCTGGCGCGCCATGTCGAGGAAACGTTGCGGGTCGCGGCCCTGATCGAGGCTGATCAGGGTCTTGGCCACGTACTCCAGGCCCGGGGTTTTCTTGATGCTGTTGCGAAAGCCGACCATGCCGAAGCTGACACTGTCCAACTCGCCGCGCTCGGCGATGCGGGTTTGCAGCTCGTGCACCACATCGCGGATCTGGTCGATATAGGGCTGCATCGACACGGTGGTGTCCACCACCAGCACCACCGCCGTGCGGAAGGCGTCGGCGTTGGCATTCGTCACCGGCGTCGCGGGCTTGGCGGCCGCGCTGCTGCCGGGGTCGATGGAGGCCACATTGAGCAACTGCACTGGCTGGCCGTTTTCGTCGAAGCTCTCCTTGGAGTCGAAGATCGGCAACAGGTAGAACTGGTTCTGCGGGACGGCG
The DNA here is from genome assembly GCF_059133265.1 of Pseudomonas sp. FBCC-B1565. NCBI lineage: Bacteria > Pseudomonadati > Pseudomonadota > Gammaproteobacteria > Pseudomonadales > Pseudomonadaceae > Pseudomonas > Pseudomonas sp. FBCC-B1565. The sequence goes on along the minus strand of NZ_CP101438.1, from coordinate 178,468 downwards.
CTGGCGGCAGGTTCCAACGCCAGGATCTGGCTGTTGTCTTCGCTGTTTTTCTGCGCCTTGGCCAGCACGCCTTTGGCGGCCGAAGGGTCAGCCAGCAGTTTTTCCACTTCGCCGGATTGGCGCAGGAACATCACCGGTGCCCGGCCCGAGCGCTCGGTGAATTTCAGCACCAGGCTTTGCTTCCAGTCGCTGACCTGGGCGGCCGGCAACCAACCGTCGCTGCGCCCATCGGTGGCCGCGCCGACACGTACCCAAGGGCTGCCGTCGACGTCCTTGCGCTGGTAGACGTAAAGCACGGAGAACGCCGGCAGGGCTTTGCCCGGCGCGCTGCCCGCATCCGCTGAAAGCTTGGCGCCCGGCTTGCTGAGCACGCGCTGGAACAGGGTCTTCTTGCCCGCCATGAGCAGCGGGCGCTGGCCACCATCCACTTCGGCGAGCGCTGGCGGCGGTGGCGTTACTTTCGGCAGCTCGGCAGCGGGCTGTTTGACCACCGGCTCATCGCTGCCGCTCAACCACCAATAGCTCGCGCCACCCATCGCCAATGCAACCGCCACCGCAACCGCCGCCAGCGCCAACACCGGCCCACGGCGCTGCTCGCTGTGCTGGGTCGGCGGCACCACCGGTTGGCGCACCGGCTGGGGTTTGTCGCTGGGAATCTCGATGGATTCCGGGGTGATGCCCCCCAGGTCGAAACTCATCGGAATCGGCAGCGGCCGCACCAGCGTGGCCTCCGGCGAGTCCGCCGGCAGGTTGTCCAAGGCCCGCAACAGCGCCGCCGCATCAGGGAAACGTTCAGCCGGGTCCTTGGCCAACAGCTTGCGCAGCACGTCCTGATAACGGCCATGGTGCACCGGCAGTTCCGGCAGCGGTTCGGTCAGGTGCGCCAGCGCCGTGGAGAGTGCATCGGTGCCGGTGTAAGGCAGCTTGCCGACCAGAATCTCGTACAGCACCACGCCCAGCGCATACAGGTCGGCACGGCCGTCGATCTCCTGGCCTCGCGCCTGTTCCGGGCTCATGTAGCTGGGGGTGCCCACGGCAAACCCGGCCTGGGTGAATTGCGTGCGGTCATCCAGTGACTTGGCGATGCCGAAGTCGGACAGCACCGCCGTGCCATCGGCGCGGAACAGAATGTTCGCCGGTTTTACATCGCGGTGCACCAGGCCCTGGGCGTGGGCATAGCCCAGCGCCGAGGCGATCTGGCGGATCAGCGTCACGCCCTGCTCCGGCGTCATGCCGGCGGCGATGCGCTCCTTGAGCGTGCCGTTGGGCAGGTATTCCATGGCCATGTAGTACAGCTCACCGACATTGCCGATGTCATGGATGGTCACCGTGTGCGGGTGCGACAACCGCGCCAGGGTCTTGCCCTCGCGCAGGAAGCGCTCGCAGAAGGTTGGATCGGCCGCCAGCGCCGCCGCCATCACCTTCAATGCCACCTTGCGCTCCAGCGAGCGCTGGGTCGCCAGGTACACGCTGGCCATGGCGCCTTCGCCGATCTCGCCTTCGATGTCATAACCGGGGATGACGATGTTCATGGCGATACCTTCACGACAATGGCGGTGATGTTGTCCGGCGCGCCCCGGTTGAGCCCCAGGTGCACCAGGCTGCGCACGATTTCGTCCGGCGCGTCGTGGCTGAGCACTTCGCGGATTTCATGGTCTTCGACGGTCTTGTTCAGGCCATCACTGCACAGCAGGTAGCTGTCACCGGGAGCGATCAGCAGGTCGACCACCGCCAGCTCCAGGTGGGCTTCCACGCCAATCGCACGGGTGACGATGTTGGCGCGTGGGTGCGTACGCGCGTCGGCTTCGCTGAGCAGGCCGCTGTCTTGCAGGTCCTGGACGTAGCTGTGATCGCGGGAGATGCCTTCGAGCGCGCCGTCGCGCAGGCGGTACAAGCGACTGTCGCCGGCCCACAGGCACACACCGCGCAGGCCACGGGCGGCCAACACCACCACGGTGCTGCCCATCATGGTCACGCCACGGTTGGCGGTTTCTTCGCGCACGGCTGCGTTGATGCGCTGCAGGTCGTTGCGCAGCGCTGCCGTGTATTCATCCAGGGAGCGCCCCACCGGCACGCTGCGCAGGCTGTCGACGATCAGGCTGCTGACATAGTCGCCCGCCGCGTGCCCGCCCATACCGTCGGCCACCACCCACAGGCGGTTTTCCGGCAGGTCCAGGCAGGCGTCTTCGTTGACCTGGCGGACCATGCCCACATGGCTTTTGCTCGCGGATTTGTACGTCGACCCCATCTACACCACACCTTCTTGTCCGAGCAAAAACTGCGCAAAATCGCTGGCGGCAGGCAAGCCCTGACACCGCAGCAAACCAGGGGAAATACGTTGCGAACCACGGCCCCACCACAGGCTGGCGCCTTCGCAGGCCTGTTCGGCCAGGGCGGTCATACGCCCGTGGGGCGCGGTCGCGGCCACCCGTTGCAGGCCGGCGAAACGGCTGTCCACGGCACGCGGCTCACTCGCCGGCAAGCCCAGGCCATCGAGGCCTTCGTTGAAACCTTCAAAGGTCGCACCGGTATCCAGAGTGCTGAGCAACAGCGCCTCGGCCTGCTCGAACCAAGTGTCCGGCCCGCCCACCAGGGAGGCCGGATTGGTGTCGTGATCGAGCAACGCCACCACCGCCAGCGGGAAGTAGCGCCCCACCCGGTCAATGCTCGGCATCACCACGCCCGCCGCCGCATCCGGCCCGCACACGCCCGGCGCCAGCACAAAGCGCCACAGCGGGCTGACCAGGTAGGTGTTGAGCCAGTCACCACCCAGGCTGTTCTGACTGGCGAGCAATCCCGCCGCCAGCCAGCTGTCCCACGGGCCGATAAAGCTCTGGGGCAAGGCGCGGCTGACAAAGTCGCCACGGCTGGCCAACTTGCCGTAGAAACCCAGCGTCGTCATAGCCGCTCCGGCAGGCTGAAGCCACTGAGCACGCGGCTCTTGAACGGGTTGAAGGCGCTGTTGGCGCGCAACTCGTAGGCAATGCTCGCACCGTCGACGCGCAGGCGCAGGTTGAAGCGGTCCGGTGAATTGCCGGCGGTAAGATCCGACTGCTCCAGCAAGCGGAACCACGCCCACGGCCCGTCCAGGGTCACGCCGGAACGGCCGCTGGCCGAGGGTGGCATGATGGAGATACGCACCACGCCTATGCTGCCGGGGTTCGGCCATTGCATCGCCACCGGGCGGCTGGGGCCGTGGTCGTAGCTCAGCTGCTGGCCGTCCAGGTCCAGCAGGAACTGGGTGATGGTCGGGTCCATCGACACCGGCTTGAGTTCGAAACGCACGATCGGCTGGGTGCCACCGGAGCGGAAGAACGCATCGCGGATCGTCGCGGCACGCTGGAAGGTTTGCAGCACGCCCGGAGCAATCCCCAGCTTCTGCGCCGCGCCCGGCTGCCAGCGCCAGGTCTGCGCGGACGTATCGACGTAAGGCTGCAGGTATTTGCGGAAGTAGTTGTCCATCACTCCGCCCACGCCGAAGAACTGGCCGAAGTCATCCAGGGTGGCGTCCCGTGCACTGCCCGGCGACATCGGGTAGCGCCCGGCCAGGGACTGACGGTACACGTTGACCACTTCGCTGACCCAGGCGGCGTTCAATTGGTTGCGCACGCCGCCCATCATGCTGTTGGTGGTGGAGTTGACCACCGACTTGACCATGCCCTGCACCAGCGGTGGCTGGCGCTCGGCATTCAGGCTGACTCGCGTGGCCGCAGCCGCCGCCTGGTTCTTCGCCTCGCCGAGCAACGCATCGCCGCTGGCCCCGACCATGGCGCTGACCTGCACATACAACGCATTCATGTCGGTGAGCAGGCCGTCGATGGCCGCCGGTTCGCCTTCGTTCTTGCTGACGATGCTGTTGAGCTGGGCGAAGTGCGCGGTCACCGGGTCCTCCGCCGCCGCAGGCGCATTGGCAGTCGGTTGTTCCTGGCCGAGCAGGCTGCCCAGGCGCTCCTTGAGCTTGTCGACGCCGCCTTCCACCGGCACGCCTTTGGCGGCCAGTTGGCGCTCTTCGGCTTGCAGGTCGGTTTCCTTGGCCACCGCCACCAGCAGTTTTTTCAGCGGTGAGGTCGGGCCGGAAATCACCCGCAGCACATCGGCCGCCTGGGCCACGCTGGTGATCGGCACAAAGTCGATGTCCGCCAGCAACGCATCCCACTGGCGCTGGTAATCCTGGAAATACAGGCGCCGCACATCGGCGGCCAGGCTCACCACGTTTTGCTGGTCGGCCTGTTCCTGGCCGAGCACCCACTGCTCTTCCGCGAGGGTGCCGGTCTGGTTCAGGCTGCTCAGCAGGAACGCCTGGCGATAGCCCTTGGCGGTGAAGAACCCACTCAACGGCTCGCCCAGCGGCTTGCCGCTTTTGCGGCTGAACACCAGCGCGGCGTCACGGCCAGCGGCTTCGTTGAGGCGAAAGTCCGGAATGCCCTCGGGCAGTTTCTGGCGCTTGACCCGGTCATACACGCGCTGGGCCACCGGCAGTTGTTGCAACTGGCGGCGCAGGTCGTCGATCAGCCGTTGATCCAGGCGCGCGTTCGGCGGGTGGCGTTCGAACAGCGACTGCAAGTGCCCGGCCAACGCCTGGCGCTGATCCGCCGGCAGGTCGCGGGGCAGGTTGCGGTCCCAGTCCAGGGCGATCCAGGCCTTGATGAAGTCCGGGTCGTAATGCTCGGCGTCAGCCAGCATCAGGTAGGCCTTGAGGCCTTCGTAGAGGAAGTCGGAATTGCCGCCGCCGTGCAGTTGTTCTTCGATGCGCGTCACCAGGCGTGGCGCGAACACCGCGATCAACAGCTTGCGGTAGACGCTGGCAGACTCGGCTTCAAGCATATCGCCCTGATACAGCCCCAGGCCTTCGGACCAGCTCGGCGAATCGCCCGCCAGGTTTTTCACGGCATTGAGCAACGGCAGCACGGCGAGCACTTCGCGCTGCGCCGGGCTCAGGTTCTGCACGGTCTGGCCCAGCGGCGCGACCTTCTGGTCGACCTGGGCGATGTAGGCCTGGTTGGCGCGATAACTCACCCACCACAAACCGCTGACCACCACGACCAACGCCACGGTCGCGGCCAGCACACCCCGCGCAATCCACTTGCGCCGCCGCTCGACCTTCGGGTTCACCCCCACCAGGCCACGCTCGGCAAACGCCACGGCGGTAAAGAGTTTTTCGATGAAGTAGCTGCGCCCGGTGCCGCTCTGGCGCGCCAGGTGCTGGCGGTCCAGGTTCATGCTCTGGGCCATGGCGCCGATCAGGCGGTCAATCGGGCTGCCTTCCTGGGTGCCGCTGGTGAAGTACACGCCGCGCAGCAACACCCGCTCTTCAAAGGCATTGGGTTTGAACACGCCTTCGAGGAAGCTTTGCAGGCAGTCCTTCAACGCGCCGAACTGCTGCGGGAAGCCATAGATCAGGTCGCGCCGCGCCGGGTCGCGTTCCTGTTGCAGGCGTTCGACCAGGCGCTCATTGAGGCGCTGTTCCAGCCCGGCGAACTCGCTTTGCAGGTGTGCCAATGGGCTGTCGCTGTTTTTGCCATCGTCCAGGGCAAAGGTCATGCCCCACACCTGGGCGCGCTCTTCCTTGCTCAGGTTGTCGAAAAACTCCATGAAGCCCGGCACCAGGTCGAGCTTGGTCAGCATCAGGTAGATCGGGAAGCGCACGCCCAGTTGGGTGTACAGCTCCTGGATACGCAGGCGGATGGCAGCGGCGTGGGCGGCGCGTTCGGCATCGGTGCCCAGCAACAGGTCCGACAGGCTGATGGCGATAAACGCACCATCGATGGGGCGACGCGAGCGCTGCTTTTTCAGCAGGTCGAGGAAGCCCAGCCAGGCGGCCTTATCGACCGTGGAGTTGCTGTCCTGGGTGGTGTAGCGGCCGGCGGTGTCGAGCAGCACGGCTTGATCGGTAAACCACCAGTCGCAGTTGCGCGTACCGCCGACGCCACGCACGGCGCCGGCGCCCAGTTGCGCGGCCAACGGGAAATGCAGCCCGGAGTTGACCAGCGCGGTGGTCTTGCCCGAACCCGGCGGGCCAATGATCACGTACCACGGCAACTCGTAGAGGTTGCGGCGCTCATCGCCACCGAGCTTGGCCTTTTTCAGCAGGGCCAGGGCCTCGTCCATACGCTGGCGCAGGGTGGTGAGTTCTTCGGCGGTGGCGACGCTGTTGGGGTCGGCCGGGGTTTCGGCGGCCAGGCTGCGCATCACTTCAGCGGCCTGACGGCGCGCCTGGATGATGCGGAACACGCGGTAGGCCAGCCACACCGCGAACACCAGGATGATCAACGCCCAGCGCCGGCCTTCTGGTACCAGCACGTCGAGCAACGGCCCGACAAACCAGATGATCAGGCTCAGGGCGATCAAACCCAGCACGGGGATCACCCAGCGAATCATGAAACTGAAAAACGCCTTCACTCGACGCCCTCCGCCAATACGGTGATTTCAACCCGACGATTGCGGGCACGGCCTTCGGCGGTGGCGTTGGTCGCCACCGGCTCGGTGTCGCTGCGCCCTTCGGCACTGAAGCGCTCGGCCTGGCCGGTCTTGGCCGCCAGGATCTCCAGCACCGACTTGGCCCGCGCTTCGGACAGCGCCCAGTTGGACGGGAAGCGCAACGTGGCAATCGGGCGGTTGTCGCTGTGCCCGGTCACCCGCACCTGGCCCTTGACCTTGCGGATGGCATCGGCGATACGCAGCATCAGCGGCTGGTAGTCGTCGACGATGCTGGAACTGGCGGAGGCGAACAGCTCATCGCCACGAATGGTCACCACGGAACGGTCGACCGCATCCTCCACCGCCACGCGGCCGGCCTTGATGTCTTCCACCAGGAAGCCCGCCAGGCGCGGGCGCTCGATGACTTTGGGCTGCGCCACAGGACGGTCGATGGCCTGCACCGGAATCTCGCCCAGGGCATGGATATTCTTGAACACCGGCTCGGCATCCGCCGCCAGCTTCATGCGCAAGCCAAACAGCAACGCCAGTAACAACGCCAAGCCGATGGCCACGGCGATCCACGGCGGCATGAACTGCGCCAGGCGGTCGCGGGCCACGGTCACGCCGCGCCAGTGCGGCGACAGCTCACGCTCATACTCGCCATGCGCACTGCGAATGGCTGCAGCAGTGCGTTCGCGCAGGGTCTCCAGCTGGCTGCGACCGTCGTTCATCACGCGGTAGCGGCCTTCGAACCCCAGGCACATGCACAGGTACAACAGCTCCAGCAGATACAGGCGTTCCCGTGGGCTTTGCAGGCAGTGGTCCAACAGCTGGAAGACCTTTTCGCCGCCCCAGGCTTCGTTGTGCACGGTGATCAGCAGGCTCTGTTTGCCCCAGTCGCTGGTACTGCCCCAGGGCGTGCTCAATACCGCTTCATCCAGCGCGGTGCACAGCGCGTAACGCGCCAGCAGCACTTCGTTGCGGGCGATGCCGGCGGCTTCGGCACGCTCTTCGAACTGGCGCAGGTAGGCCAACAGCTGTGCGCGCAGGCTGGCCGGCGCCGGGTGGGCGATGGTGTTGCGCAGGCGCGTCAGCAGCGCCAGCAGCGGGCCGGCGGCGCTTTCCAGGGGGTTGAGGCCGTGGCTCTTGCCGGTGAGCATCGGCGCGGCCGGCATGGCCAGGGGCGAAGGTTCGGTACTACGCACAGGTTCCGGCGCCCGGCCACCCGGACGCGGCATGAACTGGGTGCGGTCATCATCATTGGGATGCATCGCGGATTATCCTCGGATCGCCCAGAAGGCCAGGTTCAAGCCCGGGAACTGCCCGGCGATATGGAAGGCAAAACCGCCGGAATTGCCCAACTGTTGCCAGGCCTCGCTACCGCGATCCAGCTCGTAATAGGTCGAACCTGCGTGATACGGCAATTGGCGCGGCGCCACTGGCAGCGGCAACAGGCTGATGCCCGGCAGTTGCAGGTTGACCAGGTCGCGGATGTGCTCCACCGAGCCGACTTTGCTCTGCTGGCCGAAGCGTGCGCGCAGGGTTTCGCCGGGCACATCGGCGCGCACCACCAGGATGAAACTGGCGTTGTCGAGCAGGGTCTTGTCGGCCAGCATCGCCACGTGCACGCCGTAGGCTTTCTCGACAATCGGGATTGGCGTGGCCTTGCTGTCGATCAGCATCGACAGCGCTTCGCGCAATGCCGCCATCACCGGCGCGAAGCTCAGGGCCAGGTCGTCGTGCTGGTACTGCGGGTATTCCTGGGGGCGACGGCCGGAGGTGGAGAAGGTCGAGAACTCGCCGGCCAGGCTGACCAGCTCGCTGAAGAAGCGCTCCGGGTGCAACGGGCTCAACTGGCTCAAATGCTGGACCAGCGGTTGGGCACGGTTGACCAGTTGCAGCAGCATGAAGTCGGCAATCTCCGATGCGCCACCGGCGCCCGATGCCACCACCCGCCCCGCCAGGGCTTCGCCGCGCTGGTGCAGCAGGCCGAGCAGTTCGCTGCGAAAGGCACTGAGGGGTTTGCTCGCGGCCACATCCAATACCGGCGGGATGTAGGTGTCATCGAGCACCAATGCGCGGTCGGCACGTTTTTCCTTGATGCGCACCAGGCCCACGGCGGCGTAATCGCTGATGCCATCCTGGGCGGTGAGCAGGCGCAGGGCGCGGGAACCCACGGCCACCGGGGCGCGGTTTTCGAAGGGTGCGTTGTCATCGCGCACTTCGCGCACCTGGCTCACATAACGCGCAGCCTCCAGGGCTTCGCCTTCATCCACGGTATCGCGGGCGCCGGCGCGCTTGAGCGGCAGGGCCAGGTACACCAGGCCGTCGCGCAGGTTGTCGTCGATGTTCAGCGGGCTTGGTGCCAGGTCATCCTGGGGGATATTGAACGGCGTACCGTCGGGCAACAGGCCACGCGCCGATACGATCGCCAGCTTGCCCTGGGCCAGCAGGCCCTGGTCGATCAGCAGCTCGGAAAACCCCCAGGCGCCTGCAGACAACGGGCGGCTGCGGGCATCGATCAGGTTTTCCAGGTAACGGTCATGCTGCTGGAAGTGCTGCGTTCCGATGAACATGCCTTCCGACCAGACCACGCGATTGTTCCAGGACATGGGGGCTCCGATTGCTTCTTATTGGGCAGGGCTGGATGGGGTGGCCACGACGTCGGCGCGCACGGCACGCACATCGAGGCTGATCTGGTATTCGGTGTACTGGCGCGCGGGCACGTTGAGCACCGTACGCCATTGCGCACGGTCCAACTCGCGATAGCCCACCAGCAAGCCGATCTGGCGCGTGGACGGGTCGAGGTCGCGCTGGATGCTCAGTTGCTCGCCGGGTTGCACCATCACTTCGTCCTGGTCCAGCAGGTCCAGGCCCAGTGTGGATTGCGCACGGTCGGCCAGGGCGAAGTAATCGGAGCGGGCGAAGGTGGCGGCATTTTTCAGTTCGAAGATGCGCACCCGCACTGGGGCGGCCTGGCCGTTGGCACCGGGGTTAAGCCCGCTGATCGCATGAAAGTGCAGCTCGACGGCGGCCGTATCCACTTCGGCCTCGGCGGCTGTTTCGGGTTTGGCGGCGTCTTTGGCACACGCCGTCAGCAGAAACACGGTGGCGACTGCGAGTAAAAACCTGGGAATCATCCTGCGTCCTCAATGACGTACTTTGCTATCCGTTAAATCCATGTGCTGCGGTTCAGCGTCGCTGTCGTGCGCTGTGTTCTTCGTAGGCTCGGCTGAATTCGCGGCCGAACAGGTCCTGGAAATCTTCCTGGGCCTCGCGGGAAATATTGCTGTAGAGCTCGGTGAACTGCTGCCAGTACTGGGCCTGGCGCGAGCCATTGAAAATGCTCGACAGCCCGCCGGGCTTACCCATGCGTTCTTCCAGTTGGGCCGGCTCGAAGCGACTGAGCAGGTGCTTGATCGCCGCTTCCACGCCGGCCATCACCGCCAACTGGTGGGCACGCAGGTCGTTGAAACTGTCGCGCACGGCGAGGTCGGGTGCCATAAACGCCTGGTTGCCGTGGCGCAGGAGCAGCAGTAACGCTTCGTCGGCATTCGGGGCGAATTTCAACGGATTGTTTTCTGCCGGCTGGATCATGGTCTGCTGCATGCGAAACTCGCCCTTGAGGCTGGCACGGGCCCGCAGCACGTCGATCAGGCCTTCGACCATCAGACGGTAGCTGCGGCCGATGTTTTCCATCTGGGCCTCGGCCTGGGCTTTGTCCAGGCGCAGTTGATCCAGGCCCGCGCCGCGCAGGAAGGCTTGCAGCAGGTCCGGTTGCTGGCTGTCGGCCACGGGGGGCGGGGGCTCGACCACGGGGGGCGGCTGGATGACCGGCGGCGGCGCAGGTGGCGGCGCAGCGCTGACGACGGGTGCTGGCGTGTCACCAAACAGGTCCCAGTCTTCGGGAATCACCGCGCCCGACACCACCGGCGGTGCCACTACCGGCGCGGCCACTGGCGTCGGCGGACGGAAGTCATGTTGCTCGGAAGGCACGTGGTCCGGCACGGTCGGTGGCGGTACGGCGGTGGGGCTGAGGAAGTCGAACAGGTCCGGCAGCGTGTCCATCGATGAAGCGCCCTGGAACTGCGGCGCGATCACAGGGGTGGAAACAGGCACGGGCTTATTCGACACGGCACCCATCAGCGCTTCGAAACTGTTCGGCGCCTCGCCGGCAAACGGCTGGCTGTCGACGGCCTGTACGTTGAAATCGATACGCGCCTGGATCTCGTAATCGCCGATGCGGATCAGCTCGCCATCCTGCAACAGCTCGCTGTTACCTCTACGCAAACGAATACCGGCGTTAACCAACTCCACGCCGTTGGTACTGTTATCGGTTAAATAATAACGGCCATCTTTGTATTGAATAACGCAGTGCTGCGAGGAGACCAGACGCTCAGGATCAGGCAATACCCAGTCATTATCCGAGCTGCGGCCAATAGCCATCGAACCCTGATTCATGGACTTTTCGGAGCACTGCCCAGGGGTAATCTTGTGATAACTAGTGATAGTCAAACACAGCGACATCTTGCCTCCTTGCTGATACTTCGCGCGCGGTCGATTCCCGGGACAGCGCTTCCCGGGATATCCCCATCAGGTCGAGCAATCGACCGTCCAAAACCTGCCAATACCAGCATGATCGCTGATCTTAACTGGGCTCTATGACAAAAATCCTGTCCCGGTACGTCGTTCGACCCACTAGTCGCGCAGGTTGTTAAGCACCGCACATCTGTCACAGAGGGCGAATAGCTTACCTTGACAAGGCATAAGTACTACACCAAAAATGCACAACTTCTTGAATACCAGTGATGGCACATTAGTGGCGTCTTGCTTATATGACCAAGAAAACATGCAAAGTTCCTTGCGCAACTAATGCATGAATTGCCCGCCATCTAACGGGCTGATAGGGAGATCAAATTCAGTGGATGTGCCGTTGCTGCTCACCGCCGTTTCCGCGACTTCGCCCTGTGGCGAAGACATGGAATATGACGCGCAATTTCTGCAATTGGAGCGTGATGCCAAGGGCCAACCCGAGCGCAGCATGGGCGACTCGATCCTGCCCGCTGAACCGCCGGAATGGCGCAGCATCCAGCAGCAAAGCCTCGACTTGCTCGCGCGCAGCAAAGACCTGCGCATCACCCATTTCCTGCTGCAAAGCGCCCTCGCCCTCCAAGGCGTGGCCGGCCTGGCCGAAGCGCTGACGCTGATCGATGCGTTGCTGCGTGATTACTGGTCCGACCTGCACCCGCGCCTGGACGCCGACGACGCTAACGACCCCACCGTACGCATCAACGCCCTCACCGGCCTGACCTGCGACACCAACATCCGCCTGCTGCGCGAAAGCATCCTCACGCGCTCGCGCACCTTCGGCCCCGTGAGCCTGCGCGCCGCGCTCAACGCCAGTGGCCTGTTGAGCTTCCCCGATGAACAACTCGGCGCGCAGCAGCTCAACGCGGCGTTCCTCGACAGCGACCCCGAGCAGATACAGGCCACCCGCGACGCGCTGATCGCGGCGCGTGCGGCGTGCGAAGCCATCGAACAACAGGTCAACGATCAGGTCGGTTCCGCCCAGGGCGTGGACCTCAGTGCCTTGAAGCAACCGCTCAAGCAGGCGTTGCAGATACTCAACCAAGCGGTGCCCGGCGCCGCCGGCAGCAGCGAACCCGAGGCCGTCAGTGACGACAATGCCCCCTCGGCCGACTTCGCCGCCGCCCCCGCAGCACCGCGTCCCGTTGGCGATATCGCCAGCCGCGACGATGTGCTGCGCAGCCTCGACAAGATCCTTGCGTACTACACCCGGCACGAGCCTTCGAGCCCGCTGCCGGTACTGTTGAACCGGGCAAAGAATCTGGTGCATGCCGACTTTGCGGCCATCGTGCGCAATCTGATTCCCGACGGCATGTCCCAATTTGAAAACCTGCGCGGGCCGGACGGCGAGTAAGCCATCCGACTGTGCAGTAACAACACCGTCGCTCAAGCGACCAGGAGCAGCAACGTGGCGAAGCAAAGTTCTCAGAAATTCATCGCGCGCAACCGTGCGCCTCGAGTGCAGATCGAGTACGACGTCGAGCTCTACGGCGCCGAGAAAAAGGTCCAGCTGCCCTTCGTAATGGGCGTGATGGCCGACCTCGCCGGCAAGCCTGCCGAGCCGTTGGCGCCGGTGGCCGACCGCAAGTTCCTTGAAGTGGACGTCGACAACTTCGACTCGCGCCTCAAGGCCATGCAGCCGCGCGTGGCTTTCCACGTCCCCAACGAGCTGACCGGCGAAGGCAACCTGAGCCTGGACATCACCTTCGAAAGCATGGACGACTTCAGCCCGGCCGCCGTGGCCCGCAAGGTCGACTCGCTGAACCAACTGCTCGAAGCCCGCACCCAGCTGGCCAACCTGCTGACCTACATGGACGGCAAGACTGGCGCTGAAGAAATCATCATGAAGGCGATCAAGGACCCGGCACTGCTGCAAGCACTTGCCAGCGCGCCTAAGCCTGCAGGGGACCAGTAATCATGACTGACAATACCGCCCGCGAAGGCTCCCAGATCCTGGGCACCCAGACCGAAGAAGCCAGCGAGTTCGCCAACCTGCTGCTGCAAGAGTTCAAGCCCAAGACCGAGCGCGCCCGCGAAGCCGTGGAAACTGCCGTGCGCACCCTGGCCGAACAGGCCCTGGCCCAAACCGACCTGGTGTCCAATGACGCGATCAAGTCGATCGAATCGATCATCGCTGCCATCGACGCCAAGCTGACCGCCCAGGTCAACCAGATCATCCACCACCCGGATTTCCAACAGCTGGAAAGCGCCTGGCGTGGCCTGCACTACCTGGTCAACAACACCGAGAGCGATGAGCAGCTCAAGATCCGCGTGCTCAACATCTCCAAGCCGGACCTGCACAAGACCCTGAAGAAATTCAAGGGCACCGCATGGGACCAGAGCCCGATCTTCAAGAAGATGTACGAAGAAGAATACGGCCAGTTCGGCGGCGAACCCTACGGCTGCCTGGTGGGCGACTACTACTTCGACCAGTCGCCACCCGACGTGGAACTGCTGGGCGAGCTGTCCAAAGTCTGCGCCGCCATGCACTCCCCGTTCATCGCTGCGGCCTCGCCGACCGTGATGGGCATGGGCTCGTGGCAAGAGCTGTCGAACCCGCGCGACCTGACCAAGATCTTCACCACCCCGGAATACGCCGGCTGGCGTTCGCTGCGTGAATCGGAAGACTCGCGCTACATCGGCCTGACCATGCCGCGCTTCCTGGCGCGCCTGCCGTACGGTGCCAAGACCGACCCGGTGGAGGCCTTCGCCTTCGAAGAAAACACCGACGGTGCCGACAGTTCCAAGTACACCTGGGCCAACGCCGCGTACGCGATGGCGGTGAACATCAACCGTTCGTTCAAGCACTACGGCTGGTGCTCGCGCATCCGTGGCATCGAGTCTGGCGGTGAAGTGGAAAACCTGCCGGCCCACACGTTCCCGACCGATGACGGTGGCGTGGACATGAAGTGCCCGACCGAAATCGCCATCAGCGACCGCCGTGAAGCGGAACTGGCGAAAAACGGTTTCATGCCGCTGCTGCACAAGAAAAACACCGACTTCGCCGCGTTCATTGGTGCGCAGTCGTTGCAGAAACCGGCCGAATACGATGACCCGGACGCCACCGCCAACGCCAACCTGGCCGCGCGCCTGCCGTACCTGTTCGCCACCTGCCGTTTCGCTCACTACTTGAAGTGCATCGTGCGCGACAAGATCGGTTCTTTCAAAGAGAAGGACGAGATGCAGCGCTGGTTGCAGGACTGGATCCTCAACTACGTGGACGGTGACCCGGCGCACTCCACCGAAACCACCAAGGCCCAGCACCCATTGGCTGCCGCCGAGGTGATCGTGGAAGAAGTCGAAGGCAACCCGGGGTACTACAACTCCAAGTTCTACCTGCGCCCGCACTACCAGCTCGAAGGGCTGACGGTGTCGCTGCGCCTGGTATCCAAGCTGCCTTCGGCGAAAAGCGCGTAAACCACCGATGAGCTAGCTCTTCTGTGGGAGGGGGCTTGCCCCCGATGGCATCACCGGGGTGTAACTGACACACCGAGGTGCCTGCATCGGGGGCAAGTCCCCTCCCACACAAAAGCACTGCCCATTTGGAGTTAATCAAATTCAGTGGCCCACGCCACACAGGGAGAAAACATGGCTGTTGATATTTTCATCAAGATCGGCGACATCAAGGGCGAGTCCATGGACAAGGCCCACAAGGACGAAATCGACGTGCTGAACTGGAGCTGGGGCATGGCCCAGTCCGGCAACATGCACGTGGGCGGCGGTGGCGGCGCGGGCAAGGTGAATATCCAGGACCTGTCGCTGACCAAATACGTCGACAAGGCTTCGCCGAACCTGATGATGCACTGCGCCAGCGGCAAGCACATCGACAAGGTCAAGCTGACCGTGCGCAAGGCCGGTGGCGAAAGCCAGGTCGAGTACATGGTGATCAACCTGGAGGAAGTGCTGGTCACCTCGCTGAGCACCGGCGGTTCGGGCACCGATGACCGCCTGACCGAGAACGTGACCCTGAACTTCGCCCAAGTGATGGTCGACTACCAGCCGCAGAAAGCCGACGGCACCAAAGACGGCGGCGCGATCAAGTTTGGCTGGAACATCCGTTCCAACACCAAGCGCTGATAGCCTTTATGGCCGTGGCATCGCGCCACGGCCATACGTCCTCTGTCCCTCTCGCAACCCGTCCGTGGAGCTGCTTTGGTGATCACTGAAATCGCTTCCCGCGACCGTCTGCAACCGTCCCTGTTGGACCGGCTGACGGACGACGATCCAACCAACCCCAAGGAAAGCGCCGACAAACGCGTGCTGTCCCTGACCCAATTGAAAGCCTCGGTACTGCGTGACCTGGCGTGGCTGCTCAACACCACGTCGTTGCTCGATGCCGATGCCACGCTGCACACCCCGGCCGGCACCTCGGTGGTCAATTACGGCCTGCCGGCGCTGGCGGGCAACAGTGTTTCCAGCGTGGATATCAAGGCGCTGGAAGCCCTGATCTACCAGGCCATCGCCACCTTTGAGCCGCGCATTCTGCGCCACACCCTGCGTGTCAAAGCCCGTGTCGGCCATGGCGAGATGAACCACAACGCCCTGAGTTTCGAGATCGAAGGCGACCTGTGGGCCCAGCCGGTGCCGTTGCGCCTGTTGCTGCAAACCGACCTCGACCTGGAATCCGGCCACGTACGCGTGGTGAATGCCGACCAGCGGAGGCGCCCATGAACCCGCGCCTGCTGGAGCTGTACAACCAGGAACTGCACCACGTGCGCGAAAGCGCCGCGGAATTCGCCAAGGAATACCCGAAGATCGCCAGTCGGCTGACCCTGTCCGGTATGGACTGCGCCGACCCGTACGTCGAACGCTTGCTCGAAGGCTTTGCCTACCTCACGGCCCGCGTGCAGCTCAAGCTCGACGCCGAGTACCCGACCTTCACCCACAACCTGCTGGAAATCGCCTACCCGCACTACCTGGCACCGACACCGTCGATGACGGTGGTGCAGTTGCAGACCGACCCGGACGAAGGCTCGCTGGCCAGTGGTTTCCCGCTGCCTCGCGACACCGTATTGCGCGCTGCGCTGGGCCGCGAAACCCAGACCTGCTGCGAGTACCGCACCGCGCACCCGGTGACATTGTGGCCGTTGCAGGTGAGCAACGCCGAGTACTTCGGCAACCCCGCCGCTGTGTTGGGCCGCCTGGCCGCCAGCGAGCCGAAAGCCAAGGCCGGCCTGCGCCTGACCCTGCGCACCGGTGCCGAGCTGCCGTTCAACAGCCTCGACCTGGATAATCTGCCGCTGTACCTCAGTGGCGCCGACGAACAACCGTTCCGCCTCTACGAGCAACTGCTGGGCAACGCCTGCGCGGTGTTTGCGCGCAAGCCGGGTGGCGATTGGGTCGAGCGCCTACCGCAGGACGCGTTGCGTTCCCGTGGTTTCGACGACGCCGACGCGGCCATGCCGGTGGTGGCGCGGGCGTTCCAGGGCTATCGCCTGCTGCAGGAATACTTCGCCCTGCCCCACCGCTTCCTGTTCGTCGAGTTCGCCGAGCTGAGCCGTGCGGTCAAGCGTTGTGACGGCCAGGAGCTGGAACTGATCGTGCTGTTCGACCGCCACGAACCGAGCCTGGAAGGCAGCGTCGGCGCGGCGCAGTTCCTGCCGTTCTGTACCCCGGCAATCAACCTGTTTCCCAAGCGCGTGGACCGGATCCACTTGTCCGACCGGGTCAACGAGCACCATGTGATCGCCGACCGCACGCGGCCGATGGATTTCGAGATTCACTCCTTGAGCGGCATCACCGGCCACGGCACAGGGCCGGAGCAGCCGTTTTTGCCGTTCTACGCCGTGCGCGATCCGTCGCGTTATGGCCGTGACCAGGCGTATTACACCGTGCGCCGCGAGCCGCGTGTGCTGTCCAGCGACCAACGTCGCAACGGCCCGCGCTCCACCTATGTGGGCAGCGAAACCTTCGTCAGCCTGGTAGACAGCCGGCAGTCACCCTATCGCCACGACCTGCGCCAGCTCGGCGTGACCGCGCTGTGCACCAACCGCGATCTGCCGTTGTTCATGAGCGTGGGCAACGGCAAGACCGACTTCACCCTGGCCGACAGCGCGCCGGTATTGTCGGTGCGCTGCGTGGCAGGCCCCAGCCGCCCGCGCCCCAGCCACGCGCATGACGCCAAGGCCTGGCGCCTGATCAGCCAGCTCTCGCTCAACTATTTGTCCCTGAGCGAACAGGGCCAGGGCGCCGGCGCCTTGCGCGAACTGCTGCGCCTGTACGGCGACAGCAATGACGCCGCGCTGCAATTGCAGATCGAAGGCCTGCGCGACGTCAGCAGCAAAGCCGTGACCCGACGCCTGCCGATGCCCGGCCCGATCGTGTTCGGCCGGGGCCTGGAGATCACCCTGGAGTTCGATGAAAACGCGTTTCGCGGCACCGGCGTGTTCCTGCTCGGTGCGGTATTGGAGCGCTTCCTGGCACGCTACGTGTCGATCAACAGTTTTACCGAGACGGTGATCCGTACCACCGAACGCGGCGAGATCATGCGATGGAAAGCCAAGCCCGGACGTCGTCCGACCCTGTGAGTACCCTGGATGCGATGCACCAGGAGCCCTGGGAATACGATTTCTTCCAGGCGCTGCGGCGTATCGAGTGCGAATCGCCGGAGCTGCCGCGTCTGGGCCATTCCCTGCGCCTGGCGGATGACCCCCTGCGCCTGGGGCAGCAGGCCGATTGCACGTTTGCTCCGGCCACGCTGGCCTCGGTCGACCCCGGCGGCGACGGCAAGCCGGCGCGCCTGGAGCAGTTCTTCTTCGGCCTTGGCGGCCCCAACGGCCCCCTGCCGCTGCACATCACCGAGTACGTGCGCGAGCGTCAGCGCAACAACGCCGACAGCACCAGCAAGCAGTTCCTGGATGTGTTCCACCATCGCCTGCTGAGCCTGTTCTACCGGGCCTGGGCCGAGGCGCGGCCGACGGTCAGCCACGACCGCCCGGACGATGACTACTGGTCGGCACGCCTCGCCGCGCTGAGCGGCCGGGGCATGCCGAGCCTGCTGAATCAGGGGCTGATACCGGATACCGCGAAGCTGCATTACAGCGGCCACCTGTCGGCGCAAACCCGCTACCCGGACGGCTTGAAGGCAATTCTCAGCGAGTACTTCGGCCTGCCGGTGGAGATCGAAGAGTACGTCGGCCAATGGCTCGAACTGCCCGAGCGCAGCCGCGTGAGCGTCAGCGCCAACCGCCTGGGCGTGGACTTTTGCCTGGGCAGCTTCGTGTGGGACCGCCAGCACAAATTCCGTATCCGCCTGGGCCCGCTCACGCTGGATGACTACATGGGCATGCTGCCCGGCCACCAGCCGTTCAACGAGCTGGTGGCGTGGGTGGCCGAGTACCTGGGCCATGAACTGGACTGGGACCTCAACCTGGTTTTGCAACAACCCGAAGTCCCGGCGCTGCAACTCAACGGCCAGTTCCGCCTGGGCTTCAACACTTGGCTCGGCAAACCCGAGCATGACGCCAACGACCTAATCCTGGCCCGGCACTATGCCGACCACGCCACCACCTCAAGGAATCCAGAGCATGGGTGAAATCAGTCGCGCCGCACTGTTCGGCAAACTCAACAGCGTGGCCTACAAGGCCATCGAAGCCGCCACCGTGTTCTGCAAACTGCGGGGCAACCCGTATGTGGAACTGGCCCACTGGTTTCACCAGTTGCTGCAACTGCAGGACTCGGACCTGCACCGCATCATCCGCCAGTTCAACGTCGAGCCGGCGCGCCTGGCCCGCGACCTCACCGAAGCGCTGGACCGCCTGCCGCGTGGCTCGACGTCGATCACCGACCTGTCGTCCCATGTGGAAGAAGCGGTAGAACGCGGCTGGGTCTACGGCAGCCTGATGTTCGGTGAAAGCCAGGTACGCACCGGTTACCTGGTGCTGGGCATCCTGAAAACGCCGAGCCTGCGTCACGCGCTGCTGGGTTTGTCCGCCGAATTCGACAAGATCAAGGCCGAGGCCCTGAGCGAACGCTTTGATGAATACGTGGGCGACTCGCCGGAAAACGCGCTCAGCGCCAGCGACGGTTTCAACGCCGGCGCCGTGCCGGGCGAAGCCAGCGGCGCGATGGCGCCGAGTGCGATGGGCAAGCAGGAAGCGCTCAAGCGCTTCACTGTCGACCTGACCGAACAGGCGCGCAGCGGCAAGCTTGATCCGATTGTTGGCCGCGATGAAGAGATCCGCCAACTGGTCGACATCCTTATGCGCCGCCGTCAGAACAACCCGATCCTCACCGGTGAAGCCGGCGTGGGCAAGACCGCCGTGGTCGAAGGCTTCGCCCTGCGCATCGTCGCCGGCGACGTGCCGCCAGCCTTGAAAGACGTGGAACTGCGCAGCCTCGACGTGGGCCTGCTGCAAGCCGGCGCCAGCATGAAAGGCGAGTTCGAACAGCGTCTGCGCCAGGTTATCGAAGACGTCCAGGCCTCGCCCAAGCCGATCATCCTGTTTATCGACGAAGCCCACACCCTGGTGGGTGCCGGTGGCGCCGCCGGAACAGGTGATGCCGCCAACCTGCTCAAGCCGGCCCTGGCCCGTGGCACCTTGCGCACCGTGGCCGCCACCACCTGGGCCGAGTACAAGAAGCACATCGAGAAAGACCCGGCCCTTACTCGCCGCTTCCAGGTCGTGCAGGTCGCCGAACCGTCGGAAGACAAGGCGCTGCTGATGATGCGCGGCGTGGCCTCGACCATGGAAAAACACCACCAGGTGCAGATCCTCGATGAAGCCCTGGAAGCGTCGGTGAAGCTGTCCCACCGCTACATCCCGGCGCGCCAGTTGCCGGACAAATCCGTGAGCCTGCTGGACACCGCCTGCGCCCGCGTCGCCATCAGCCTGCACGCGGTGCCGGCGGAAGTGGACGACAGCCGTCGTCGTATCGAGGCGTTGGAAACCGAGTTGCAGATCATTGCGCGTGAGCATGCCATCGGTATTGCGATTGGTGCACGCCAGACCAACACCGAGGCGCTGTTGAATACTGAGCGTGAGCGTCTGGCGACCTTGGAAAGCCGCTGGGCCGAAGAGAAAACCCTGGTCGATGAGTTGCTGGCGACCCGTGCAACGCTGCGCGAAAAAGCAGGCGTTGTGGACAGCGGCAACGATGAGTTGCGTGCTCAGTTGGTCGACCTGCAACAGCGCCTCACCGAACTGCAAGGCGAAACCCCGCTGATCCTGCCCACCGTGGATTACCAGGCCGTGGCCTCGGTGGTCGCCGACTGGACCGGCATTCCGGTGGGGCGCATGGCGCGTAATGAGCTGGAGACGGTGCTCAACCTCGACCAGCACCTGAAAAAACGCATCATCGGCCAGGACCACGCCCTGCAGATGATCGCCAAGCGCATCCAGACCTCCCGCGCCGGCCTCGACAACCCGAGCAAGCCGATTGGCGTGTTCATGCTGGCGGGCACCTCGGGCGTGGGCAAGACCGAAACCGCCCTGGCCCTGGCCGAAGCCATGTACGGCGGCGAGCAGAACGTCATCACCATCAACATGAGCGAATTCCAAGAGGCGCACACGGTGTCGACCCTCAAGGGCGCGCCACCGGGTTACATCGGCTACGGCGAAGGCGGCGTGCTGACCGAAGCGGTGCGGCGCAAGCCCTACAGCGTGGTGCTGCTGGACGAAGTGGAAAAAGCCCACCCGGACGTGCACGAGATCTTCTTCCAGGTGTTCGACAAGGGCGTGATGGAAGACGGCGAAGGCCGGGTGATCGACTTCAAGAACACCTTGATCCTGCTGACCACCAACGCCGGCACCGAGCTGATTTCCCACGTCTGCAAAGACCCGGCGAACATCCCTGAGCCGGAAGAAATCGCCAAGGCCCTGCGCCAGCCGCTGCTGGAGATCTTCCCGCCAGCCCTGCTCGGCCGCCTGGTGACCATTCCGTACTACCCGCTGAGCGACGAGATGCTCAAGGCGATCACCCGCCTGCAGCTCAACCGCATCAAGAAGCGTGTGGAGAACACTCACAAAGTGGCCTTCGACTACGACGACGCGGTGGTCGACCTGATCGTCTCGCGCTGCACCGAAACCGAAAGCGGCGGGCGCATGATCGATACCATCCTCACCAACAGCCTTCTGCCGGACATGAGCCGTGAGTTCCTCACGCGCATGCTGGAGGGCAAGGCGCTGGCGGGTGTGCGCATCAGCAGCCGGGATAACGAGCTGCACTACGACTTCAGCGATTGACCTGTCGAAATGTGATTAAAACTGTGGGAGGGGGCTTGCCCCCGATGGCGTCGGGTCAGCCAGAAATTTCTAACCTGATACACCGCTATCGGGGGCAAGCCCCCTCCCACACTTGATTCGGTTTCTTCAGTTATCAAGTCATTTACGGGTTAACCGATGCTATTCAACCAAGCCTCACGCCTGGCCAAGATCACCAGCCCCCTCGGGCCGGATGTGCTGCTGCTCAATGAAATGGGCGGCGGCGAAGAGCTGGGCAGGCTGTTCAGTTACGAGCTGCAACTGACGTCCCTGGACGCCAACATCGACCTCAACCAGTTGCTCGGCAAACCCATGAGCGTGGGCCTGCAACTGGCGGACGGCGGTGAACGGCACTTCCACGGCATCGTCGCGCGGTGCAGCCAGAACATCGACCAGGGCCAGTTCGCCAGTTACCAGGTGACCCTGCGTCCGTGGCTGTGGCTGCTCAGCCGCACCTCCGATTGCCGGATTTTCCAGAACCTGAGCATCCCGCAGATCATCAAGCAGGTGTTCCGCGACCTGGGCTTTTCCGACTTCGAAGACGCCCTGAGCCGGCCGTACCGCGAGTGGGAATACTGCGTGCAGTACCGCGAGACCAGCTTCGATTTCGTCAGCCGCTTGATGGAACAGGAAGGCATCTACTACTTCTTCCGCCACGAGCAAGACCGCCATGTGCTGGTGCTGGCCGATGCCTACGGCGCCCACACCACGGTGCCGGGCTACGCGTCGATCCCGTATTACCCCAAGGACGAACAGCAGCGCGAACGCGACCACATGCACAACTGGCACCTGGCGCAGGAAGTGCAACCGGGTTCACTGGAGCTCAACGACTACGACTTCCAGCGCCCCAGCGCCAGCATCGACGTGCGCTCTGCCATGCCGCGCCCGCACACCGCCGGCGACTACCCGCTGTACGACTACCCCGGCACCTACGTGCAAAGCGCAGACGGCGAACATTACGCGCGCACGCGCATCGAAGCCCTGCAAACCCTGCATGAACAGATCGAGTTCAGCGGCAATGCGCGGGGGTTGGGTTCGGGGCATTTGTTCAGCCTCACCGGCTTCAGCCGCCAGGACCAGAACCGCGAATACCTGATCGTCGGTTGCCGCTACTACATCGTCCAGGAAAGCCTGGAAAGCGGCGGTGGTTCAGGCTCTGCGCAATTTGAAAGCAGCCTCACGTGTATCGACGCCCAGCAGAGCTTCCGCCCGTTGGCCAGCACCCACCGCCCTATCGTCAAAGGCCCGCAAACCGCGCTGGTGGTCGGCCCCAAGGGCGAGGAAATCTGGACTGACCAATACGGCCGCGTGAAGGTGCACTTCTACTGGGACCGCCACGACCAATCCAACGAGAACAGCTCGTGCTGGATTCGCGTGTCGCAATCCTGGGCCGGCAAGAACTGGGGTTCGATGCAGATTCCACGGATCGGCCAGGAAGTGATTGTGAGCTTTCTGGAAGGTGATCCCGACCGACCGATCATCACCGGGCGGGTGTACAACGCCGAGCAGACCGTGCCTTACGACCTGCCGGAAAACGCCACCCAGAGCGGCATGAAAAGCCGTTCGAGCAAGGGCGGCACGCCGGCCAACTTCAATGAAATCCGCATGGAGGACAAGAAGGGGTTGGAGCAGTTATATATCCATGCCGAGCGCAACCAGGACATCGTGGTCGAGGTGGATGAGAGCCATTCGGTGGGGCATGACCGCAACAAGAGCATCGGCCACAACGAGACGGTGACCATCGGCAACAACCGCCTGCGCATCGTCAAGCAGGAAGACATCCTCTCGGTGGGCCAGCGCAAGACCGACAGCATCAGCCAGAGCTACGTCATAGAAGTGGGCGAAAACCTGCGGCTGGTGTGCGGCGAAAGCATCCTGGAGTTGAACGCCAGCGGACAGATCAACCTCACCGGCGTGCAGATCAGCTTCTATGCCAGCGGCGACGCCGAGTTCAACACCGGCGGCGTGCTGCACCTGAACAACGGTGGCGGCCCCGGCGCCACACCCGATGGCCAGGGCCAGAAAGCCGCCATCGACGCCAATATCAAAGCCGCGTTCCCCGCGCCTAAAAGCTCCTGACGAGACCTGTTCTCATGACGTATCGAATCAACGAATTCCAGTTTCAACTGCCCGCCAGCGAGTTGCAGGACGCGACGATCAATATCCTCAAGTTCCCTGAATTGGGCACCTCCCTGATCGTCAGCCGTAGCCTGCTCGCCGAGGGTGAAACCCTGCACAGCAACTTCAATGACCAGCTCCAGCGCCTGGAAAAACAGGTACAGGATCTGCGTTATCAGCCGGGCGTTGATGTGCGCCTGGGCGCCGCGCAAGAGGTCGAAGGCATTGAGCTGCGCAGCCAGTTCAACAAGGGCAATGACAAGGTGTTCCAGTATCAACTGGCGCTAGTGCTACCGGGTACGCGCAAGATGCTTGCCTTGAGTTACGTGAAAGCCGACAAGCTCGGGGATGCCGAGGCGGCGCATTGGTCGACGATCAAGGGCTCGCTCGTGTTCGACGTCCCCCAGTGAAGCGGCCTTTGCATGTCTGACGCACTGCTCTGGGCTGCGCGCCTGGGCGATGGGCTGTCCCACACCTCTGTCATGGCGGACATCCTCGGCGGCGTACTGGAGGTGGCGGCCAATGTGGCGATTACTGCATTGGCGACCGCTGCGGTGGTGGCGGCTACCGGCATTACCGTCGCGACCGGTGGACTGGGGGCCTGCGTGCTGGGCGCGGTCGTCGGCGTCATCGTCGGCATCGCCATGAGCAAGACCGGGGCCGACAAGGGGTTGAGCGCCATGTGCGAAGGAATCGGCAACGCGCTGTTCCCTCCCTCGGTCATGGCCACGATCCTTAGCGGGTCCACCGACACACTGATCAACGCCTTGCCCGCTGCGCGCGCGGCCGGCGTCGTGCCCTCCCACGTTGCACCTGCGGGCACCGAAACCGAAACGCCGCCAGCACCGGAACAGAGCGAAGAGCCCGGCTACCTGGACATGGCCAAAGGATTCTTTGCGCAAATGTGGCGCCCCACCGTCGCCACGCCAGCGCCAGGTGCAGTCCCTAAACCGCTGGACGTGGTGACCTGCACAAAACACCCGCCGATGCCGCCGCAGTTTCTGGCCGAAGGCTCGGAAAAGGTCACGGTCAACGGTCAACCGGCGGTACGCAGCGGTGACCGCAGCACCTGCGATGCCACCGTGGTGTCGTCGGGGCTGATTTCGCCCAATGTGACTATCGGCGGCGGCTCAGTCGTGGTGCGCGAGATCCGCAGCGGCAAGACGCCGGGGGTTGGCCTGGCCGTCACCGCACTGATGATGCTCAAGGGGGGTAAAGGCAAGTTCCTCAGCAACCTTCCCTGCATGCTGCTGGCAGGCGTCAATTCGTTTGTGGTCAGTCAGGCCATGGGCGCACTGGCCAACGCCGCCATGGGCTCTTCCAACCCGGTGCACGCGAGCACGGGGGCCAAGGTGCTGGGCGGTCCCGAGGAGCTGGATTTCGCCTTGCCCGGAATCATGCCCATCGACTGGCAGCGTTTCTACAACAGCCGAGATGAACGCCGCGATGGCTTGTTTGGTGCCGGCTGGAGTGTGCCCTATGAAGTCAGCGTGCAGCTGCTGCCTCACACTGAAGGGGGCGACTACGCGTTGTACATCGACGAGCAGGGTCGACGTATCGACATGGGTTCGATCCCTTTGGGCGGTGCCGTGTTCAGCGCTGGCGAAGGCCTCAGCGTCAAGCGTCACTTGAACGGCCAGTGGCTGATCGAAAGCGCAGACGGCTTGTACCGGCTATTCGATCCGGCGCCACAGGACGCATCGTTGCTACGCCTGAGCCAACTGGGAGATCGCAACGACAACCGAATCCACCTCGACTATGCCGACGATGGTCGCCTGCTGGGCCTGCGTGACACCTTTGACCTGGTCAGGGTCGAGCTGACCTACGACAGCACTTGGCCCCGGCGCGTCAGCCGGATCGAACGGCTGTATCCCGACCACCACCGTGAAGTACTGATGCATTACGCCTACGACGTCCGTGGCGACCTGGCCGCTGTACGCCAGTCCGACGGGCACGTGAAGCGCCGTTTTGCCTATGATGCCGGGCAGCGCATGGTCGAGCATCAACTGCCCAGCGGCCTGCGTTGCTTCTATCAGTGGGCCAGGGTTGACGACCGTGAATGGCGTGTTGTGCGGCATTGGACGGAGGCCGGGGACACCTACACATTCGACTATGCGCTGGACACCGGCATCACCCGTATCACCGACGGGCTGGCGCGTGTCAGCATTCGACACTGGGATGAGCGACACCAGATCATCGCGTCCACCGATGCACTGGGGCGAACCTGGGCCTTCCGGTGGAATGATGAAAGCCAACTACTGGGCGCAACCGACCCTCTCGGTGGGCATTATCAGTTCAGCTACGACGATGCCGGCAACCTGACTGAGACCCTCGACCCCCTGGGGCGCAGTGAATCGACCTTGTGGCTGGAGCACTGGGCGCTGCCACTGGCGGAGACCGATGCCGCTGGCAATACCTGGCAGTACCATTACGACTCGCGGGGCAACTGCATTCGCGAAACCGACCCGCTGGGCAACCGCACGGTCTATCACTATGACGGACACGGCCAGGTCAGGGAGATCATCGACGCCAGCGGCAAGCGCAAGACCTTGCGCTGGTCCCCACTGGGTCAATTGACCGAGCACACCGACTGTACGGGCCTGACCACTCGTTTGAGCTACTGCAAGCGAGGCTTGCTGCTGGCCAGTACCGACGCGCTCGGGGAACGCACCACCTTCAAGTATGACGACCAGGGCCGCCTGATCAGCAAGCAGTTGCCCGATGGGCGCAACGAGCATTATCAGCGTGACGCCAGCGGCCAGTTGATCGGCTACAGCGACCCGGCCGGCCACACCACGCGCTTTGAGCATGCGTCGAACGGCCAGTTGCGCCAACGCATCGACGCCCATGGCCGCCGTGTGGAGTTGAGCCACGACGCCTATGGCCGCCTGCACAGCCTGACCAACGAAAATGGCGAGCGCTACCGATTCGACTGGGACGACGGTGATCGCCTGACCCTCGAACAGCGCCTGGACGGCTGCCGGAAACGGTACACGTACGACCCGCTGGACAATGTCACACAGGTAGAAACCCTCGCATCGTCCGACACCGAGCCCGCCATCATTCATGATCTGGAGCGGGACGCAGCTGGCCGGATGATCGCCAAGCGCACCGTGGATGGCTGCACGACGTACCGCTACGATCAGCTCGACCAAGTCACAGCCATCACCTTTACAGGCCACGACGGCGAGCAGCAAACCCTGGGCTTCGGTTATGACGCCCTCGGCCAGCTGACCCTTGAACAAAGCGCCGCCGGTTGCCTGGAGCATCTCTACGACGAATTGGGCAACCTGGCCCAGACCCGCCTTCCCGACGGCCGCTGGCTCAACCGCCTGCGCTACGGTAGCGGGCACTTGCATCAGGTCAACCTGGATGGGCAGGTCATCAGTGACTTCGAGCGCGACCGTCTGCACCGCGAAGTGCTGCGCACCCAGGGCCGCATCAGCACGCGTTGCGAATATGACCGCAGTGGACGTCTGCGCGCCCGCCAGCGCCGCCAACCGGACCATTCACTGTTACATCCACCGGCGCAGACACGCCTGGGCTATGACGACAGCGACCAACTGGTCGAACGCTACGACAGCCAGCCCGGCGCGGCACACCGCCAATTGCTGCATTACGACGCCACCGGCCGCATTCTGGCTAGCCAGGACAACCTCTTGGGCCAACGGGAAGCCTTCCGCTACGACCCGGCCGCCAACCTGTTGGATGGCTCAGGACAGGTCGCCCACAACCGATTGCTGACCTACCAGGACAAACACTACCGCTATGACGGTTTTGGCCGGATGGTTGAAAAGCGCAGCCTTCGGCGCGGCACCCAGCGCTTCAGCTACGACGCGGAGCAACGGCTGGCACAGGTGCATAACGATGACGGCTCCCGGGTCGTCATGACCTATGACCCGCTGGGCCGACGCACCGCCAAGACCACCTACGACTGCAACGGTGTGCAGCGCAGCCAGACACGTTTCACTTGGGACGCGTTGCAACTCGTGCAGGAGCACTGCAGTCAGCAGACCAGCCTCTATATCTATGCCGACGAGGGCTACGAACCACTGGCCCGTGTCGACGGCATGGGTCACCTGCAAAAAATCCGCTACTACCACAACGACCTCAACGGATTGCCCGAACGCCTCACCGAGAGCGACGGCCATACGGTGTGGCAAGCGCGCTATGAAGTCTGGGGCAATACCGTCGAGGAAAGCCGAGAACCCTACTTCATCGAAGAACAGAACCTGCGTTTCCAGGGCCAGTATCTGGACCGGGAAACGGGGCTGCACTACAACACTCTGCGCTTTTATGACCCGGATATCGGGCGCTTCACCACACCCGATCCCATCGGTCTGGCCGGCGGCCTGAATCTCTACCAATATGCGCCCAACCCGCTGAGCTGGATTGACCCGTTGGGCCTGATGAAATGCTCCAGCCCACCCAAGGGGCGCAAGGTCAGTCGCACCGTGTATCGGTTCGAGGAACCGGGGCGCATCGGGACCACTTGGCAGGCACACAAGTGGAATGTGGAGTCCACCCACCGCTACACCACCAAAGGCGTCGGCGGGGTGTATGGCGCGAACTCACGGAAAACCGCGCTGGGCGAGGTCACGCACTGGAAGGTCGACCTGTCCAAACGGGTGTTGGTCAGCAAGAAAGTGCAGCTCAATAATGTCCTGGATCTGACCCGCGCCGATGTGCGCAAACAGCTAGGGGTCAGCCTTAAAAGCATCACCGGCTCGAAGTACACCGAGACCCATCAGATCGGCAATTGGGCCAAGGCCAACGGCTATGATGGAATCCTGGCGCCATCGGCACGCAACCCGACCGGCAGCAACTTGATCTCCTTTGCAGGTTTTTGAACATGGAACGACTGGAAAACGAATACCCGGGTGACGCGGACTGGCAGAGCACAGTGGCCCTGTATGAAGAGGACTACCTTGACGACGATGCACGTGAACTGGCCAAGGCCTTGGGCGGCCATCTCGACCTGGCAGTGATACTGCGTGGAAAACGAGGCCTTGAAGAGGGGTTGTGGTGGATCGGGCAAAAGGTTCCGGCACTCGACAACCTCACCCCGCTGGAGTGCCTGGAAAGTCCCACGCTGATAAAACGCTTGAAGACAGCACTGATGCGCATGCCATAACACCCAAGGACACGGCGACTATGGACAGTTGTGCGTTCAATTCAATCAGACACAGGAGTGCAGTGCGTGTCTGATGCACTCTGGGCGGCCCGGATGGGCGATGCGCTGACTCACACCTCGATGATGGCGGACATCCTTGGCGGGGTGTTGGAGGTGGCGGCCAATATCGCGATCACGGCGGTAGCGACGGCGGCTGTCGTCGCCGCCACCGGGATTACCGTCGCCACTGGTGGGCTTGGCTGTTTCCTGCTGGGAGCGGTGGTGGGCACGATTGTCGGCCTGGCCATGAGCAAGACCGGGGCGGACAAAGGCCTGACGAATTTATGCGATACGTTCGCCAACGCGCTGTTTCCGCCCACGGTGCAGGCCAATATTCTTACCGGCGCCATCGATACCCTGACCAACAACATCCCCGCTGCACGCGCCGCCGGGGCGATCAGCTCCCATGTCGCACCGGCCGGTACCGAACTGGAAGACCCCGCACCCGAGCAGGAAGCCAGCTATCTGGATATGGCCGAAAGTTTCTTCTCGCAGATGTGGCGCCCTACCGTCGCCACCCCCGCGCCTGGGGCCGAGCCCAAGCCGCTGGACCTGGTCACCTGCATGAAGCATCCGCCGATGCCGCCGCAGTTTCTGGCCGAGGGATCGGACAAAGTCACCATCAACGGCCAACCGGCGGTGCGCAGTGGTGATCGCAGTACCTGTGATGCGACAGTGGTGTCGTCGGGGTTGATTTCTTCCAACGTGACCATCGGCGGCGGCTCGGTGGTGGTGCGTGAGATCCGCAGCGGCAAGACCCCGGGCGTGGGGCTGGCGGTCACGGCGTTGTTGATGCTCAAGGGCGGCAAGGGCAAGTTCTTCAGCAAACTGCCGTGCATGTTGATCGGCGGCGCTACGTCGATGGCGGTCAGCAGCGCGATGGGGGCCGTGGCGAACGCAGCGATGGGCTCTTCGAATCCGGTGCATGCGGCCACCGGCGCGAAGGTGCTGGGCGGCGATGATGAGCTGGATTTCGTCCTGCCCGGCATCCTGCCGATTGATTGGCAACGCTTCTACAACAGCCGCGACGCACGCACGGGCAGTCTTTTCGGCGCAGGCTGGAGCGTGCCGTATGAAGTGTGCGTCGACATCCAGCCTCACCCCGATGGCGGCGAAACGCTGGTCTACACCGATGAACAAGGCCGCCCCATCGACATGGGCTCGATTCCCTTGGGCGGCGCCGTGTTCAGCGCGGGTGAAGGGCTGGCCGTGCGGCGACATCTCAATGGGCAGTTGCTGATCGAAAGCGATGACGGGTTGTATCGCTTGTTTGAACCCTCTGCCAACCCGTCGTTGCTGCGCCTTAGCCAGCTCGGCGACCGAAATGACAACCGCATCCAAGTCGACTACGACGCCGCCGGGCAACTGGTGCGACTGCGCGATACCTTCGACCTGGTGCAGGTTGAGTTGATCCGTGATCAGGGCCAGTTGGCGCGCATCGAACGCCTGTACCCCGATCAGCGCCGCGAAGTGCTCGTCAGCTATGGCTTCGACGCGCAGGGCAGCCTGGCTGAAGTGCGCGATACCACTGGCCAGGTCCAGCGGCGTTTCGCCTACGACAGTGGCCAGCGGATGGTGGAGCATCAACTGCCCACCGGATTGCGCTGCTTCTATGAGTGGGCCTTGGTTGAAGACCTGGAATGGCGCGTGGTGCGGCACTGGACCGACGAAGGCGACGCCTACCAGTTCGACTATGACTTGCAGGCCGGTATCACGCGAATTACCGATGGCCTGCAACGCGTCAGTACCCGGCATTGGAACACCCAACACCAGATCATTCGATACAGCGACAATCTCGGCCACACCTGGCTGTTCGAATGGAACGACGAGCGCCAGTTGCTCAGTGCCACTGATCCGCTGGGCGGGCGCTTTGCATACAGCTATGACGAGGCCGGCAACCTGATCGGCGAAACCGACCCGCTAGGGCGCAGCGATTCGACCTTGTGGCTTGAGCACTGGGCACTGCCACTGGTGGAGACCGACGCCGCCGACAATAGCTGGGCGTATCGCTACGATCAGCGCGGCAACTGCATCGCCGAAACCGATCCGCTGGGCTACGTCACCCGCTACCGCTATGACGACCACGGTCAGGTCGTGGAAATCATCGATGCCACCGGCAAAAGCAAAAAGCTGCGCTGGAATCCGTTCGGGCAACTGGTCGAGCATACCGACTGCTCGGGTTACCCGACGCGTTTCAGCTATGACGAGCGCGGCTATCTGCAGGTCATCACCGATGCTCTCGGCGAACGCACTCAATTCAGCTATGACGCACAGGGGCGCTTGCTCACCACCCAGTTGCCAGACGGTCGTATCGAGCAGTACCAGCGCGATACGAGCGGGCAACTGGTGGGTTACACCGACCCGGCCGGACATACCACGTTGTACCAGCACAACCGTCGCGGGCAGGTACGCCAGCGCATCGATGCCCATGGCCGGCAAGTGCAGTTCGGCTATGACAGCTATGGGCGGTTGCAGGCACTGATCAATGAGAACGGCGAGCGATATCGTTTCGCGTGGGACGCTGGCGATCGGCTGGTTGAGCAGCAAGACCTCGATGGCAGCGCCAAGCGCTACGATTACGACGCGTTGGATAATGTCACGACGCTGACGGCCGTTCCCGCGCCTTACGGCAATGGCCTGGCGTTGGTGCCCGACATACCACCCGCGCCTATCGTGCATCGACTCGAACGCGATGCGGTCGGCCGGTTGGTGACCAAAACCACGGACGATGGCCGCACCGAGTACCGCTACGACGAGCTCGACCAACTCACTGCTGTCACCTTCACCGACCTGCAAGGCAACGCCCAGGCCCTGGGCTTCGCCTACGACGCCCTCGGCCAGTTGGTGACCGAACAAAGCTCGGCAGGCGGCCTGCACCACCACTACGACGAGCTCGGCAACCTGATCCAGACCCAACTGCCGGACGGCCGCTGGCTCAATCGCCTGTACTATGGCAGCGGCCACCTGCACCAGATCAACCTCGACGGCCAGGTCATCAGCGACTTCGAACGCGACCGCCTGCACCGCGAAGTGCTGCGTACCCAGGGCCAGCTCAGCACCCGCAGCGAATACGACCGCAGCGGCCGCCTGCGCGCACGTCAGCGTCGTCACGCCGGTCAATCCACCTTGCTGCCCGCTGCGGCGCAAAAACAGTTCGAGTACGACCCCGCCGACAACCTGATCGGCAAACTCGACCAGCAGCCCGCCACGCAACACCGCCAACTGCTGCACTACGACGCCACCGGCCGCATCATCGCCAGCCAAGACAGCCTGCACGGCCAGCGTGAAACCTTCGCCTACGACGCCGCCGCCAACTTGCTGGACGGCCCGCAGGCTGGCGCGGGGTTGGTGGTGCATAACAAGCTGCTGACCTATCAGGACAAGCGTTATCGCTATGACGCGTTTGGCCGCACGATTGAAAAACGCAGCGCCAAACGGGGCGTGCAGCGGTTTGCCTACGATGCTGAAAGCCGCTTGGTTGAAGTGCGTAACGATGACGGCAGCGTCGTGCGAATGACCTATGACCCACTGGGCCGACGCATCGAAAAAACCGAGCATGGCCGTGACGGGTATCCGCTGGGAGAAACGCAGTTTGTGTGGGATGGACTGCGGTTGTTGCAGGAGCATAAACACAGCCAGACCAGCCTCTATGTTTACGACGATGACGGCTACGAACCGCTGGCCCGCGTCGACGGCCTTGGCCCGTTGCAGAAGATTCGCTACTACCACAACGACCTGAACGGGTTGCCCGAACAACTGACCGAGGCCGATGGGCACAGCGTCTGGCAGGCGACTTATCGGGTGTGGGGCAACACACTGGAGGAAGTGCGCGAGCCTTATTACATTGAAGAGCAGAATCTGCGGTTCCAGGGGCAGTACCTGGATCGGGAGACGGGGCTGCATTTCAATACGTTCAGGTTTTATGATCCGGATGTGGGGCGGTTTACTACGCCGGATCCGATTGGGTTTGATGGTGGGCTCAATTTTTACCAGTACGCCCCCAATCCAATATCCTGGATTGATCCATGGGGTCTGGCCCCCGAGCTTTACTATCTGATTGCGAAGAAAGATGGCCTTTATGATGAAATGGCGTGGGGCCATAAAAAGCCAGTTGGTAAAGTTTATTTGAAGAAAGGTGAAGTCTGGAAAGTCGGTGAAACTGTCAATCCGAACAGGCGATACACGCAAAAGTGGCTCAAAGCTAACAACCTCGCTTACAAACGCGTGATGGCGGCCCCCACGAAAGGCAACATGCAAGTATGGGAAAGGCTAAAAATCGGAAAGTATTTCAAACGCCGAGGAAAACTGCCTCCAGGTAACAAGTGCAGACACTGAGATGAGGATTACTTTATGCGAGTCGATACAACATCGGACTCACCCAGCTGGACAAAAGTCTTTGAAATCACTGACGAGCTAAATGGCTTGAGTGAGATTCTTGAGAAGAAATATCCCTCCCTCGACTGGGAACTTGCAGTCTGCATGCGATGCCTGCCTCAGGGGCTCGAGCGGAAAACATTTTGCCGTTACTACACCAAAGACAAAATGTTCGGCCTGGACATCGCTATGGACGAGGAAGATTTCATCCCGTACAAAAAGGATAAGGCCGCTCAACGTAAATTAATCGGCGCAGCGTTTTTTGAGTTTTTTGTTGAGAGCATTAAAAAATACGAAAAAAAGCTCCCCAATCTTCAGCCGGTTTCAGAACAACTGATCGCCGATGTGAAGCAATGGTGTACCGAAAACGAATGGGTAGCCTGAAATCCCAAAAAAGGCTACGGGGTGCCCCACAAAAAATGGGCACCCAACCCCGTCGGCGTGCCCATTTTTCCTACCACCCCGCCCCCTTCGAGACGGTAACGCTCTTACGCGTTAACAGTGTCTTTCAGCGATTTACCCGGCTTGAACGCAACCGTGTTGCTGGCCTTGATTTTCACCGGCTCACCGGTTTGAGGGTTTTTGCCAGTGCGAGCGCCACGGTGGCGTTGCAGGAAGGTGCCGAAGCCAACCAGGGTGACGCTGTCCTTGCGGTGCAGGGCGCCTGTGATTTCTTCGAGAACGGCGTTGAGGACGCGGTTGGCCTGTTCTTTAGTGAGATCGGCTTTTTCAGCGATGGCGGCTGCGAGTTCTGGTTTACGCATAAGTGAAGCCTCTTTGACGGTTTTTTGTTGTTATGTCCGTGCTGCTCTCTTCTGGAGCAGCGCCCAAAGCGCCGCAGGCTCTACTCTGCGGCAGACGGGAGTGAGGATGGCATGCCCTCGCACGCTCCGCCAGTCTAGCGGCGACCTTTCTGGAGGGAAAAACGTGCTTATTCCGACAGAACGACCGGTATTTACGCCAGCAACGGCGGAAGTTCTTTGTTGAGGGCCAGTTTTTCCATCACGGCGCTCCCAGTCAGTGCGTAACCCAGCAGGCGACCGCTGGCGTCACGGCACAGGGCCTTGATGTCGGCGCCCTCGCCTTCGACGCTCCAGACACCTTCGGTGCCTCGTGGCGGTGGCGACACCACCAGCGGGCAGATCGGGGTTTTCACGGTCACCGGCATTGGGCCGTAGCTGACGGCGGTGGCGTTTCCGGCCAGGGTCTGAGCCAGGGCGCGGGCGCAGCTCATCAGCGGCATCACGTACAGCAGGTTCAGGCCGTCGACCTCGGCGCAGTCGCCCAGGGCGTAGATGTTGGCGTGGGAGGTCTTGAGGTGGCGGTCCACCATGATCCCGCGATTGGTCTGCAGGCCCGCGGCGGCGGCCAGGTCGACGCGGGGGCGCAGGCCGATGGCCGAGACCACCAGGTCGCAGGCGATCACTTCGCCGTCCGACAGGTGGGCTTCCAGGCCATCAGCGTTGCGTTGCAGGCGATTGAGCACCGGGCCCAGGTGGAAGCGCACGCCGAGGCCTTCAAGGCCTGCCTGTACCGCAGCAGCGGCGGCCGGGTGCAGCAGGGTCGGCATGACCTGCTCGCACGGCGCCACCAGGTCGATTTCATAACCGCCCAGGATCAGGTCATTGGCGAACTCGCAGCCGATCAGGCCGGCGCCGAGCAGCAGCACGCGGCGCTTGCCGGCAGCGGCGGCACGAAAGCGTGCGTAGTCTTCAAGGTCGTTGATCGGGAAAATCAGGTCAGCCGCATCGCCTTCAACCGGCACACGCACGGTTTCGGCGCCCCAGGCCAGGATCAGGTCGCGATAGGCCACCGCTTCTTCGCCGATCCACAGGCGTTTGTGGCCGGGGTCGATGCCACTGACGCGAGTGTGGGTGCGCACTTCGGCCTTGAGTTGCTCGGCCATGGCACCGGGTTCAGCCATGCTCAGGCCATCGGCTTCCTTGTTCTTGCCAAAGCCGGTGGAGAGCATGGGCTTGGAGTAGGAGCGCCCATCATCGGCAGTGATCAGCAGCAATGGGGTCTCGCTGTCGAGCTTGCGAAACTCCCGGGCCAGGTTGTAACCGGCCAATCCGGTGCCGATGATCACGACAGGTGCGTTCATTCCTTTCTCCTTGTAGTACTTTTCTGAAAACCGAGAATCAGCCGATCTCGATCATTTCGAAATCCATTTTGCCCACGCCGCAGTCCGGGCACAGCCAGTCTTCCGGGACGTCTTCCCAACGGGTGCCAGGCAGAATTCCATCATCCGGCCAGCCGTCTTTCTCGTCATAGATCAGGCCACAGACTACACATTGCCACTTCTTCATCACTTGCTTCCTCAGGGTCAGGCATCTTGGCCGACGGTCGATAGACCCGCGTTGCCGTGCGGCTCAGGGCGTTTTGTACTGATGGTGGCCGGCAGATGCAAGCGTGATCGACGCAAACAGCCGGTTGCGTCCGGCAAAAACCCTGATCGCCATGGTAAGCTCGCCGCCTCTTTTGCTGCCGATACTGACTCACCGTGCCGCACTCAATCGACCCTGCCGATGCTTGCCAATGGTTGACCCAGAGCCTCCTGGCCCCTGTACCCACGTCCTTGACCCTCAATTGGCTGTTCAACGAAGACTCGCTGACGCGGCGGTTGACGTGGCTGTCCAACGACGGTTTCAGCGTCACGCCACTGTTCGAAGGCTGGCAGCCGCTACGCGATGACGAATGTGCCGCCCTGGCGCTGGCGCCGGCCAGTATCGGTTGGGTGCGCGAGGTGTATCTGCGTGGGCATGGCCAGCCGTGGGTGTTCGCACGCAGTGTGGCCGCACGCGGCGCTCTGCAGGGCGACGGCCTGCATATGGATGAGTTGGGCAGCCGGTCCCTGGGCGAACTGCTGTTCTGTGACCAGGCCTTCACCCGCCAGGCCATCGAAGTGTGCCATTACCCTCGGCACTGGTTGCCAGCGGCCGATCAGGTCGACGGGCTGTGGGCACGCCGCTCACGCTTTGATCGCGGGCCACTGAGCGTGCTGGTCGCGGAGGTCTTCTTGCCCAGTTTCTGGCACGCTCTGCACGCCCATCCGGAGAATTGCTGATGTATCAACGTCTGCTCAAGTCCCTGAACCACCTGAACCCCAGGGCCTGGGATTTCATTCAGTTGACCCGCATGGACAAGCCCATCGGCATCTACCTGCTGTTGTGGCCGACGCTGTGGGCGCTGTGGATCGCCGGCAAAGGCTCGCCCTCTTTAATCAATATCGTGATCTTCGTGCTGGGCGTGGTGCTGACTCGCGCCGGCGGCTGCGTGATCAATGACTGGGCCGACCGCAAGGTCGACGGCCACGTAAAGCGCACCGAGCAACGCCCACTGGTCAGCGGCAAGATCACTTCTAAAGAGGCACTGGTGTTTTTTGCGGTGCTGATGGGCATCAGTTTCCTGCTGGTGCTGCTGACCAACGCCACCACTATCCTGCTGTCCCTCGGTGGCCTGGCGCTGGCGGCGAGCTACCCGTTCATGAAGCGCTACACCTATTACCCGCAGGTGGTGTTGGGGGCGGCGTTTTCCTGGGGCATGCCGATGGCGTTCACCGCCGAGACCGGCAGCCTGCCTGCCACCGCGTGGCTGCTCTATATCGCCAATCTGCTCTGGACGGTCGGCTACGACACTTATTACGCGATGACCGACCGGGATGACGACTTGAAGATCGGTGTGAAATCCACCGCCATTTTGTTTGGTGATGCCGATCGCGTGATCATTCTGACGCTACAAGGGCTGTCGCTGGTGTGCCTGTTGCTGGCGGGTGCGCGATTCGAGTTGGGTGGCTGGTTCCACCTGGGTCTGGTGGCCGCGGCGGGCTGTTTTGCCTGGGAGTTCTGGTATACCCGGGACAAGGACCGCATGAAGTGCTTCAAGGCGTTCCTGCACAACCACTGGGCGGGGTTGGCGATATTTGTCGGGATTGTGCTGGATTACGCGTTTCGCTGAGGTTTTTGTGCCGGCTGTCGCGACCTCATCGGGGGCAAGCCCCCTCCCACAGTTGGAATGTGTTCGCCTGTAGGAGGGGGCTTGCCCCCGATGCTTTCAGTGGCGCCGCGTGATCAAGGTTTGGCGACCTTCCAGGCCCCGTCCATTTTGCCCTCACCGGTCATGTCGCCCGCTTTCTTGTCCATGATGAAGGTATAGAGCGGCTTCCCGCTGTATGCCCATTGGCTTTTTTGATCGTCACGGGTGATGACGGTCCATTTACCCATAGGCTTGTCGGTGGATTCGGCCATCAGTGGGGGCCAGTTGGTGGCGCACTTGTCGTTGCACATGGACTTGCCATCGGCGTCCTTGGCAAAGGTGTAGAGCGTCATGCCCTTGTGATCCACCAGCATCCCGTCTTTGGTCATCGCCGGCTCCGCCGCGAACGCCAGGCCCGGCAGCGTCAATGCCGCCGTCACCAGCAGGGCTTTCCAGGAAATCGTGCTGTAAGTCATCGGAACCTTCCTTTTGTGGTTGTCAGGATTCGGACTCAAAGCGTAGTCCAGAGAGGCGGGAATTGCCCGAGCGACTAAATTACTGTCACACGACTGCAATAATTCCGTTATCTAATGCGGCGCAAGACAGTTAAATGACAAGAGGATTTTCGAGCATGGTTGGCAGGAGCATTCTGATTGTTGACGACGAAGCGCCCATCCGCGAGATGATCGCCGTTGCGTTGGAAATGGCCGGCTACGACTGCCTGGAGGCGGAGAACTCCCAGCAGGCCCATGCCATTATCGTCGACCGCAAGCCGGACCTTATTCTGCTGGACTGGATGCTGCCCGGCACCTCCGGCATCGAACTGGCCCGCCGCCTCAAGCGTGACGAACTGACCGGGGACATACCGATCATCATGCTCACCGCCAAGGGCGAAGAGGACAACAAGATCCAGGGCCTGGAAGTGGGTGCCGATGACTACATCACCAAGCCTTTTTCCCCACGGGAACTGGTCGCACGCCTGAAAGCCGTACTGCGCCGTGCCGGGCCTACCGATGGCGAAGCGCCGATTGAAGTCGGCGGCCTGCTGCTGGACCCGATCAGCCATCGCGTGACCATCGACGGCAAGCCGGCCGAGATGGGCCCCACCGAATACCGCCTGCTGCAATTCTTCATGACCCACCAGGAACGTGCCTATACCCGTGGCCAATTGCTGGACCAGGTGTGGGGCGGCAACGTGTACGTGGAAGAGCGCACCGTGGACGTGCATATCCGTCGCCTGCGCAAAGCCTTGGGCGATGCCTACGAGAATCTGGTACAAACCGTGCGCGGTACTGGTTACCGCTTCTCTACCAAGGGCTGAGCCAATCGCAGCCTGACTTAACAGCTGACAAGGACGCATGTTCAAGTGAACCAAAACTGGCATGGCACCCTGATCCGCCACATGCTTTTGCTGATCACCGGCTGCCTGCTGGTTGGCCTGGTCAGCGGCTATTACGGCTGGAGCCTGGCAGTCGGCATTGCCCTGTACCTGGGCTGGACCCTCAAGCAACTGCTGCGCCTGCACGAATGGCTGCGCCAGCACAAACCCGACGAAGCACCTCCCGATGGCTACGGCCTGTGGGGCGAAGTGTTCGACAGCATCTACCACCTGCAACGCCGCGACCAGCGTGTGCGCGGGCGCCTGCAAGCGGTGATCGACCGGGTGCAGGAGTCCACCGCCGCGCTCAAGGACGCAGTGATCATGCTCGACAGCGACGGCAACCTGGAATGGTGGAACCGCGCCGCCGAAACCCTGCTGGGCCTCAAGACGCCCCAGGACAGCGGCCAGCCGGTGACCAACCTGGTGCGCCACCCGCGCTTCAAGGAGTACTTCGAACAGGAGAACTACGAAGAAGCCCTGGAAATCCCCTCGCCCACCAATGACCGCGTACGCATCCAGCTGTACCTGACGCGCTACGGCAACAATGAACACCTGATGCTGGTGCGCGACGTCACCCGCATCCATCAGTTGGAACAGATGCGCAAGGACTTCGTCGCCAACGTCTCCCACGAGTTGCGTACACCGCTGACGGTGATCTGCGGCTACCTGGAGACGCTGCTGGACAACGTCGACGAGATCAACCCCCGCTGGAGCCGGGCCCTGCAACAAATGCAGCAGCAAGGTTCGCGCATGCAGACACTGCTCAACGACCTGCTGTTGCTGGCCAAGCTGGAGGCCACCGATTACCCGTCGGACAACCACCCGGTGGCGGTGCAGAGCCTGTTGCAGACCATCAAGAACGACGCCCAGGCCCTCTCCGGCCAACGCGGGCAGCAGATCACCCTGGAAGCCGACCCGGCCGTATTGCTCAAGGGCAGCGAAGGCGAGTTGCGCAGCGCGTTTTCCAACCTGGTGTTCAACGCCGTGAAATACACCCAGGACAAAGGCAATATCCGCATCCGCTGGTGGGCCGACGACCAAGGCGCGCACTTGAGCGTGCAGGACTCCGGCATCGGCATCGACGCCAAGCACCTGCCGCGCCTGACCGAGCGTTTCTACCGTGTCGACTCCAGCCGCAATTCCAACACCGGTGGCACCGGGCTCGGCCTGGCGATCGTCAAACACGTGCTGCTGCGCCACCGCGCACGCCTGGAAATCAGCAGCGTGCTGGGACATGGCAGCACGTTTACCTGCCATTTTCCGCCGGCGCAGATGACGCGTTCGCGAGCCCTCAGCAACGACGAGTAATCCAAATACACCACGGGCCTAAATGTGGGAGGGGGCTTGCCCCCTCCCACAGGGGACCGGTGTTGTTTTAGAGAGTGCATTCCAAGCCCCGCCCGGCAGTGGGCACTAGGCAAGCGCCCCGTCAGCCGCTACATTGGCCGACTTGCGCCTGCCTTTCAGGCCCACCTGCCACCCCTTACTGAACATACGGAACCTGCAAAACCCCATCATGGACCCTTCCCCTGGTATCACCCTCGCGACACTCTTCGCCGACTTCGGCATGATTCTTTTTGCACTGGTCCTGGTACTGCTCAACGGTTTCTTCGTTGCGGCGGAATTTGCCATGGTCAAGCTGCGCGCCACCCGGGTCGAGGCCATCGCCCACAAAAACGGCTGGCGCGGGCAGATCCTGCGCACCGTGCACAGCCAGCTCGACGCCTACCTGTCGGCCTGCCAGCTGGGTATCACCCTCGCCTCCCTGGGCCTGGGCTGGGTCGGTGAGCCGGCCTTCGCGCATATCCTCGAGCCGCTGCTGGGCGCCGTGGGCGTCGAGTCGCCGGAAGTGATCAAGGGCGTGTCGTTCTTTGCGGCGTTCTTCGTGATTTCCTACCTGCACATCGTCGTTGGTGAGTTGGCGCCCAAGTCCTGGGCGATTCGCAAGCCCGAGTTGCTGTCGCTGTGGACGGCGGTGCCGCTGTACCTGTTCTACTGGGCCATGTACCCGGCGATCTACCTGCTCAACGCCAGCGCCAACGCCATCCTGCGCATCGCCGGCCAAGGCGAGCCTGGCCCACACCATGAGCACCACTACAGCCGCGAAGAGCTCAAGCTGATCCTGCACTCCAGCCGTGGCCAGGACCCGAGCGACCAAGGCATGCGTGTACTGGCCTCCGCCGTGGAAATGGGCGAGCTGGAAGTGGTGGACTGGGCCAACTCCCGGGAAGACCTGGTGACCCTGGACTTCAACGCCCCGCTCAAGGAAATCCTCGCGCTGTTCCGTCGTCACAAGTTCAGCCGTTACCCGGTGTATGACGCGGTACGCAACGAATTCGTGGGCCTGCTGCACATCAAGGACCTGCTGCTGGAACTGGCGGCCCTGGACCACATCCCCGAGTCGTTCAACCTGGCCGAGCTGACCCGCCCGCTGGAGCGTGTGTCGCGGCACATGCCGTTGTCGCAGCTGCTGGAACAGTTCCGCAAAGGCGGCGCGCACTTCGCCCTGGTGGAAGAAGCCGACGGCAAGATCATCGGCTACCTCACCATGGAAGACGTGCTGGAAGTACTGGTGGGCGATATCCAGGACGAACACCGCAAGGCCGAGCGCGGCATCCTGGCCTATCAGCCGGGCAAGCTGCTGGTACGTGGCGATACGCCCCTGTTCAAGGTCGAACGCCTGCTGGGCGTGGACCTGGACCACATCGAAGCCGAAACCCTCGCCGGCCTGATCTACGACACCCTCAAGCGGGTGCCGGAAGAGGAGGAAGTGCTGGAGGTTGAAGGTTTGCGCATCATCATCAAGAAGATGAAAGGGCCGAAGATCGTGTTGGCCAAGGTGCTGCTGCTGGATTGACCGTCAATTGCCCAATGCAAAGTTGGGCAATGCACCGACCGGCTGGTTGAACTCATACGGAATCGAGACCAGCCCCGCCTCGGTGGCGCGCTGCACCACAAAATGCAGATGCGGCCCGCTGCTGTTGCCGGTATTGCCCGACAGCGCCAGCGGACTGCCCACCGCCACACGCTGACCGACCCGGACGCTGACCGAACCTTGCTTGAGGTGCAGGTAGACGCCCTCGGTGCCGTCGTCGTGGCGCACCCTCACGAAATTCCCCGACGCATCGCTGCCTCGCCCGGCCTGCGCGTTTTCGGTCTTCACCACCATTCCACTACGCGCCGCAATGATCGGCGTGCCTTCGGGCATGGCGATATCCATGGCGTAGCGACTTTTGGCGTCGGTGTGGCTGAAGCTGCCGTTGGGGCCTTGGGTCATGCGGAAGGGGCCGCCACGCCAGGGCAAGGGGTAGCGGTAGGCTTGTTGTGCACGATTGGGCCCGGGCACGACAAGCATCGGTCGCTCAACCTTGCGCTCCTGGATCACAAACACCTGGGCGCCAGGCGTATGCCGGTCGCTGATAAACACCAGGCCATTGGCATCGACGGATTTGTAGAGGGTCATGGCCTGGGCCGACATAGCGACCATTGCCAGCCCGCAGCACAGCAAAAAGCGCATGAGCATGGCGTGAACCTGCCGGGATGACTGAACGGCAGGTTAGCGCGGTTTGATGACAACTTCAGGCAGGCAGCCCGTTGAAACAAATATCCACGTTCATTTGGGCAGCCGCCGACAAATTGACCAAGGCATCCAGGGAGAGTTTGTCGATCTTGCCCGTGAGAACGTCGTTAAGTCGGGGCTGACTGATCCCCAGTCTTTGCGCCGCATCTTTTTGAGAAAGCTCCCAGCTGCGAATGGTTTGGCACAGCTCCAAAAGCAATTTTGAACGCAGCCGCATATTGGCAGCTTGCTGGGGTGTCTCTTCCAGAGCGTCCCAAACAGAGCTGAAACGCTCGCCGTAAACTTTTTGATTTGCCATGGGCTCACCCTAACTCCTGCAATCTGGCGCGAGCCAGCTCGATATCACGCCCTTCGGTTTTCTGTGAGGTCTTGCGCAGCGCGTGCAACACATAGATGGCCTCTGGCCGGTTGACCACATAGAACACCCGAAAAGCACCCGATTCTTCAGTGATCCGGATCTCACTGACGCCCCTCCCAATGGTCTTCATCGGCTTGCAGTCAAAGGGTTGCTCACCCTGCTGCAAGAGATCCAACTGAAAACCCACTGCCCTCCGAGCATCGAGCGGAAACGCTTTGAGATCCTTGAGCGAGCTTCCTAGAAACACCACATCCTTGTGCCTTGGCATTGGCTTCTCTTCTCCTTTCATGGAAAGAAAAAGCGTAATCGACGATTCGGCCAAGGGACGTGGAGGTTTGTTTCAAGGCATAGCAAAGGCTCGATAACACCGGAGCGTTATCGAGAGACTATATCGAAACAGATATAAATCAAGGCAGGCACCGGGAATCAGACAGTCGGTCGGTTCCCGGCAATCAGGGAGTCACGCACCCGGCACAAAATGCTTCTGTGCTGTACCGCGCGCAATCAGGCGGGAGATGTAGTCGAGCTTCTGCGCATCCTGGTCGATAAACCGGAAGGTCAGTTGCAGCCAATCGCTGTCCGGCTTCGGTTCAAAGGCGACGATGGCGTGCAGGTAGCCATTGAGGCGGGCCACTTCGGCGTTGTCGCCTTGTTCCAGGTCGAGCACGGCGCTTTCCAGTACCTGGGGCAGGACTTCGCCGCGACGCACCACCAGCAGCGCTTCCTTGATGCTCAGCGCCTTGATCACGCATTGCTGGGTGCCGCTGGACAGGCGCAATTGGCCCTGGCCACGACCACCCGCCGGCGCAGCCGCTACCGGGGCCTGCACCGGTGGGCTGTTGAGCAAGCCTTTGTTAGGCGCAGGCGCAGCAGCAACAGGAGCCGCACGTGCCACTTCGGGTTTGCCGCCGGTCAGGGCGCTCAAGGAATCGTTGCCGAACGCCGAGTTCATCTTGGTCGGCGCGCTGGCGACCAGGGCGTCGAGGCGGCCGATCTTGTGCAGGGCCTGCTTGACCTTGTTCAGCAACTGTTCGTTGGTGAACGGTTTGCTGACGTAGCCTGAAACCCCGGCCTGGATAGCCTGGACTACGTTTTCCTTGTCGCCACGGCTGGTGACCATCACGAACGGCATGGCTTTGAGGTGAGGCTGCTCGCGGCACCAGGTCAACAGCTCAAGGCCGGACATCTCCGGCATTTCCCAGTCGCACAGCACCAGGTCGAAGGTCTCGCGCATCAGGATGGCCTGGGCCTTTTTGCCGTTCACCGCGTCTTCAAGCTTGATCCCGGGGAAGTAATTGCGCAGGCACTTCTTCACCAGGTCGCGGATAAACGAGGCGTCATCCACCACCAATACACTGACTTTACTCATCGACCCTTCATCCTATAAAAACTTCGGCACGCAAGACGCCTGACTGATGGCATTTTGCCAAAAACTCTGCAGTCACGTTGGGACTTTCTTGTGTCCCCTCGCTGAAAAATTCGCGCCCGCAAACAAAAACGCCCGACCAAAGGCCGGGCGTTAATTTCTCGGGCAACCTTACTTATCGTCAGGTACGCCCGGAACATTAGGGATTTGATCGACTGAACCTTCAACTTCGGCCTTCATGCGCTTGAGGCCCATGTGCCGTACGTCAGTGCCGCGCACCAGGTAGATCACCAGTTCGGAGATATTGCGCGCATGGTCGCCAATCCGCTCCAGGGAGCGCAGCACCCAGATAATGCTCAAGACCCGCGAGATAGAGCGCGGGTCTTCCATCATGTAGGTGGCCAGCTCACGCAGCGCGGTCTTGTACTCACGGTCGATGACCTTGTCGTACTGGGCC
This sequence comes from Pseudomonas sp. FBCC-B1565, assembly GCF_059133265.1. Taxonomy (NCBI): domain Bacteria; kingdom Pseudomonadati; phylum Pseudomonadota; class Gammaproteobacteria; order Pseudomonadales; family Pseudomonadaceae; genus Pseudomonas; species Pseudomonas sp. FBCC-B1565. Next base: position 134,480 of record NZ_CP101438.1, on the reverse strand, counting down.
ACCGACAGGGCCAGTTCGGCGTCGAAGCGGGCAAAGGCGTCGAGCGCATCGCGCACCATGTTGCGCACCTGGTCACCGATGTGGCGCACTTCCACGTAACCGCGTGGCGCTTCGCCTTCTTCGCACAGCTGGATAGCGCGGCGGGCGATCTTGGTGGCTTCGTCGCCGATGCGTTCCAGGTCGATCACCGACTTGGAGATGCTGATGATCAACCGCAGGTCGGACGCCGCCGGCTGGCGACGGGCGAGAATGCGCAGGCATTCTTCGTCGATATTGCGTTCCATCTGGTTGATCTGGTCATCGATCTCACGCACTTGCTGGGCCAGGCCCGAGTCGGCCTCGATCAGCGCGGTGACCGCATCGTTGACTTGCTTCTCCACCAGCCCGCCCATCGCCAGGAGGTGGCTGCGCACTTCCTCGAGCTCGGCGTTGAACTGCGCGGAGATGTGGTGGGTAAGGCCTTCTTTGCTAATCATGTTGGCGTCCTTGGAGCGTCCGGTAAGGTGCGGAGAACCGCAGCGTCAGTGCAATCAGAACCACAGCTTCCTAGCCGTAGCGACCGGTGATGTAGTCTTCGGTCTGCTTCTTCGCCGGATTGGTGAACAGGGTATCGGTGTCGCCGAATTCCACCAGTTTGCCCATGTACATGAACGCGGTGTAGTCGGAAACCCGCGCCGCCTGTTGCATGTTGTGGGTCACGATAACGATGGTGAACTTGGACTTGAGCTCGTAGATCAGTTCTTCGACTTTCAGCGTCGAGATCGGGTCGAGTGCCGAGCAGGGTTCGTCGAGCAGCAACACTTCCGGCTCCACGGCGATGGTGCGCGCGATCACCAGGCGCTGTTGCTGGCCGCCGGACAGGCCGAGGGCCGAGTCGTGCAGGCGGTCCTTCACTTCGTCCCACAACGCCGCGCCTTTCAAGGCCCACTCAACCGCTTCGTCGAGGATGCGCTTCTTGTTGATGCCTTGGATGCGCAAGCCGTAGACCACGTTTTCGTAGATGGTCTTGGGGAACGGGTTGGGCTTCTGGAACACCATGCCCACGCGGCGACGCAACTCGGCCACATCCTCACCCTTACGGTAGATGTTGGTGCCGTAGAGGTTGATGGCACCGTCCACGCGGCAACCGTCCACCAGGTCGTTCATGCGGTTAAAGGTACGCAGCAGCGTGGACTTGCCGCAGCCCGACGGGCCGATGAAGGCGGTCACGCGCTGCTTGGGGATGTTCATGCTGACGTCGAACAGCGCCTGTTTTTCACCGTAGTACAGGCTCAGGCCCGGTACTTCGATGGCCACGGTTTCCTGGGCCAGGCTCAGGCTCTGCTTGTCGCGACCCAGGGCAGACATGTTGATGCCGTGGGTGTGGGTGTCTTGTTGCATGGGATGCTCCCTGTGCTGTTGTGTGGGAGGGGGCTTGCCCCCGATGGCAGTGTGTCAGTCAGCACATCTGTTTCTGATCCGCCGCTATCGGGGGCAAGCCCCCTCCCACATTTATTCTGCGTTCACTTATAAATCAGCTATCCAGCGCCTTGTACTTTTCGCGCAGGTGGTTACGGATCCACACCGCCGACAAGTTGAGCGTGGCGATCACCAGCACCAGCAGCAGCGCGGTGGCGTACACCAGCGGCCGCGCGGCTTCGACGTTGGGGCTCTGGAAGCCGACGTCATAGATATGGAAGCCCAGGTGCATGATCTTCTGGTCCAGGTGCAGGTACGGGTAGTTGCCGTCCAGCGGCAGCGACGGCGCCAGTTTCACCACGCCCACCAGCATCAGCGGCGCCACTTCACCGGCGGCGCGGGCCACGGCGAGGATCATGCCGGTCATCATTGCCGGGCTGGCCATCGGCAGCACGATCTTCCACAGCGTTTCCGCCTTGGTCGCACCCAGCGCCAGGGAGCCCTCCCGCACGGTGCGGGGAATCCGCGCCAGGCCTTCTTCGGTGGCCACGATCACCACCGGCACCGCCAGCAGCGCCAGGGTCAGCGAGGCCCACAACAGGCCCGGCGTACCAAAGGTCGGTGCCGGCAGGGCTTCGGCGAAGAACAGGCGGTCCACCGAGCCCCCCAATACATACACGAAGAAGCCCAGGCCGAACACGCCGTAGACGATGGCCGGTACACCGGCCAGGTTGTTCACGGCGATGCGGATGATGCGCGTCAGGGCGTTCTGCTTGGCGTATTCACGCAGGTACACCGCCGCCAGCACGCCGAACGGAGTGACGATCATCGCCATAATCAGGGTCATCATCACGGTGCCGAAGATGGCCGGGAAGATCCCGCCTTCGGTGTTGGCTTCCCGTGGGTCATCGCTGAGGAATTCCCAGACCTTGCTGAAGTAGAAGCCGATCTTGGTGATGGTGCCCATGGCGTTTGGCTGGTAGGCGTGCACCACTTTGCCGATGCCGATTTCCACTTCCTTGCCGTTCGCATCGCGTGCCGTCAGGGCGTCGCGGTTGAACTGGGCGTGCAGGTCGGCCAGGCGGGCTTCGATGTCCTGATAACGGGCATTCAGCTCGGCGCGGTCGGCGTCCATATCGGCCTGGGCGGCGGCGTCGAGCTTGCCTTCCAGTTCCAGTTTGCGGCCATGCAGGCGGATACGTTCGAGGCCGGCGTTGATCGCGCCGATGTCGGACTTCTCCAGAGTCTTGAGCTGGGCAGCCAGCTTGTTGACGCGGTCCACACGAGCCTGCAGCTCCGGCCAGGCAGCCTCGCCTTCGGCAATGACCTTGCCATCCTGCTTGACGTTGACCAGGGTGCCGTAGAAGTTGCCCCACTCACGCCGCTCGATGGTCATGAGATTCGCTGGCGTGGTCTGGTCCTTGAGCCACTCGCCGACGATCCAGGTGAAGTCGTTGCCGTTCAGGTCACGGTTGCCGACCTTGATCAGCTCGCGGGTCATGAACTCCGGGCCTTGGTCCGGCACCGGCAGGCCGGCGCTTTTCAGGCGCTCGCGGGGCACTTCTTCCTTCTGCACCACTTCGCCGATGACGATATGGTTTGCCTGGCCCGGCACGCTGTAGTTGGCCTGGATCAGGTCGGCCGGCCAGAAGTGGCCCAGGCCACGCACGGCAATCACCGCCAGCAACCCAATAGTCATGATGACCGCGATGGACACCGCGCCACCGCTGATCCAGACACCGGGGGCGCCGCTCTTGAACCATCCATTCAGGGAGTTCTGTTTCACAGACTTCTACCTTTCTTAAAGCGACGAGTATTTCTTGCGCAGACGCTGACGGATCAGCTCGGCGAGGGTGTTCATGATGAAAGTGAACAGCAGCAGTACCAGCGCCGAGAGGAACAGTACGCGGTAGTGACTGCCACCCACTTCCGACTCGGGCATTTCCACCGCGACGTTGGCCGCCAGTGTGCGCAGGCCTTCGAACAGGTTCATCTCCATCACCGGGGTGTTACCGGTGGCCATCAACACGATCATGGTCTCACCGACAGCACGGCCCATGCCGATCATCAGCGCCGAGAAGATGCCCGGGCTGGCGGTGAGGATGACCACGCGGGTCATGGTCTGCCACGGCGTGGCGCCCAGGGCCAGGGAACCCAGGGTCAGGCCGCGTGGCACGCTGAACACGGCGTCTTCGGCGATGGAGTAGATGTTCGGGATCACCGCGAAACCCATGGCCAGGCCGACCACCAGGGCATTGCGCTGGTCGTAGGTGATACCCAGGTCGTGGGAGATCCACATGCGCATGTCGCCGCCGAAGAACCAGGTTTCCAGGTACGGGCTCATGTACAGCGAGAGCCAGCCCACGAACAGGATCACCGGGATCAAAATCGCGCTTTCCCAGCCATCCGGTACACGCAGGCGCAGGGATTCAGGCAAGCGGCTGAAGATGAAGCCGGCCACCAGGATGCCGATCGGCAACAGCATCAACAGGCTGAAAATCCCCGGTAGATGCCCTTCCACATACGGCGCCAGGAACAGGCCGGCGAAGAAGCCGAGGATCACCGTCGGCATGGCCTCCATCAACTCGATCACCGGCTTGACCTTGCGGCGCAGGCTCGGGGCCATGAAGTAGGCGGTGTAGATCGCGGCGGCAACGGCCAGCGGCGCGGCCAGCAGCATGGCGTAGAACGCGGCCTTCAAGGTGCCGAAGGTCAGCGGGGCCAGGCTCATCTTGGGTTCGAAGTCGGTGTTGGCGGCGGTCGACTGCCAGACGTATTTAGGCTCGTCGTAGTTTTCGTACCAGACCTTGCTCCACAGCGCGCTCCAGGACACTTCCGGGTGCGGGTTGTCGAGCATCAGTGGTTGCAGCTTGCCGCCCGCCTCCACGATCACGCGGTTGGCTCGTGGTGACAGGCCGAACACGCCCTGGCCGTCGACCACCGGGTCCACCAGCAAAGTGCGGTGAGCGGTGCTGTGGAATACGCCGAACTTGCCGGACGCGTCGAGGGCGGTGAAGCCTTTGCGGCGCTCTTCGGCGGTGATTTCAATGATCGGCGTGGCGCCCATCTGGAAGGTACGGATCTGCTTGAAGCGCTGCTCGCCATCCGGGTCGCGGGCCATGAACCACTGGGCCAGGCCGCCCTTGGAGTTACCGATGATCAGCGAGATACCGCCCACCAGCTGGGTGCTCGCGGTGACTTCAGCATTGCCATCTTCCAGCAGTTTGTAGCGTCCATTGAGGCTCTTGTCGCGCAGGCTGAACACATCGGCCAAAGCACGGCCGTTGATCACGTACAGCCATTGCTGACGCGGGTCGATGAAGATCGCCTTCACCGGCTCGGTCATTTGCGGCAGCTCGATACGCTTCTGCTCGCTGGTGAGTTCGCCGGTCATCATGTTTTCTTCGCGGCTCAGGGACAGCACGTTCAAGTGCGAACCGGCGGAGCCTGCCACCACTAGGGAGGAGTCCGTGGCGTTGAGGGCCACGTGTTCCAGCGGGCGGCCGGCGTCATCCAGCACGATCGGCGTTTCACCGTAGGGGTATTCGATCGCGGGGGTGATGGTTTTCTTGCCGTCCGGGTAGGACACCTTATAGGTGTGGCGGAACACCAGGGACTGGCCGTTGGACAGACCGAGGATCACCAGCGGGCTGCCGGGTTGGTCTTCGCCGATAGAAGCAACACTGGTGCCGGCGGGCAGGGGCAGGTCGACACGCTTGAGTTCGGCACCGGTCTCGACATTAAAGAACAGCGCCTGGCCCTTGTCGGAAACCCGCATGGCGACTTGGTTCTGTTCTTCGAGGGAGATCATCAGCGGCTTGCCGGCGTCCTGGATCCAGGCCGGGGTCAGGGCGTCTTCCTTGGTCAACGAGGCGCCCTGGAACAGTGGCGCGACCACATAAGCCAGGAAGAAGAAAATCAGGGTGATGGCGCCGAGGACGGCGAGGCCGCCGACCAGCACGTACCAACGGGTCAGGCGATCCTTGAGCGCGCGAATGCGGCGCTTGCGTTGCAACTCAGGCGTATTGAAGTCAATGCGCTTGGGGGGAGAAGTCGTCGTCATGGTGGAATTGGCCAGATCATTCATGCGCACACCCTAGCGATCCTGTATGACAGAAAGATGACAGTGCAGTGACGCAACAAATCCGCCGCGAAGCAAGGCTGGCAGCGGACTAGAAAATTCGGATGCGGGGCCGGTACGCCGGCCCCGCAGAGGCAATCAGTTGCCTTCTTTCAGACCCAGGTCAGCCAGGGCCTTGGCGGCGACTTTGGCTGGCAGTGGGATGTAGCCGTCTTTCACGACAACTTCCTGGCCCTGTTTGGACAGAACCAGCTTCACGAACTCGGCTTCCAGCGGGGCCAGAGGCTTGTTCGGGGCTTTGTTGACGTACACGTAGAGGAAGCGCGACAGCGGGTATTTGCCGTTCAGGGCGTTTTCTTCGCTGTCTTCGATGAAGTCAGTGCTGCCTTTCTTGGCCAGAGCCACGGTCTTCACGCTGGCGGTCTTGTAGCCGATGCCCGAGTAACCGATGCCGTTCAGCGAGGAGCTGATCGACTGCACGACCGACGCCGAGCCGGGTTGTTCGTTCACGTTTGGCTTGTAGTCGCCTTTGCACAGGGCTTCTTCCTTGAAGTAGCCGTAGGTGCCGGACACCGAGTTGCGACCGAACAGTTGCACCGGCTTGTTGGCCAGATCGCCGGTCACACCCAGGTCGCCCCAGGTTTTCACGTCGGCTTTGCCACCGCACAGGCGAGTCGAGGAGAAAATCGCGTCGACTTGTTCCATGGTCAGGTGCTGGATCGGGTTGTCCTTGTGCACGAACACCGCCAGGGCATCCACGGCAACCGGAATCGCGGTTGGCTTGTAGCCGTACTTCTGCTCGAAGGCCGCCAGTTCGGTGTCCTTCATCTTGCGGCTCATCGGGCCCAGGTTGGAGGTGCCTTCAGTCAGCGCAGGTGGCGCGGTGGCGGAGCCGGCAGCTTGAATCTGGATGTTGACGTTCGGGTATTCCTTTTTGTAACCCTCGGCCCACAGGGTCATCAGGTTAGCCAGGGTATCGGAACCAACGCTGGACAAGTTGCCCGACACACCAGTGGTCTTGACGTACGCCGGGATTGCCGGATCAACACCAGCGGCCACCGCGTTGGCGGTCGCAACGCCAGCAGCGACAAAAGTCATTGCCGCCATCAAACGTTTCAGTTTCATGCCTTGCTCCTAGCAGATTGGGATAATTGGATCGGGGCCAAGTATCGGGAGGCCGTGTGAACACTCTATGTCTGGAATGTGACAGTTAGATGAAAGGCCACTATTGGGTGAGGATTTGCATTTAAGAAGAAATTTTCAGAAATGCCGGCCTGAGCGGGAAGATAAGTGTGATAAGGCTCTGGCTTGAAACCATGCTGCAATTGCTGACCGGAGATTTCCCACAGCTTTTTAGGGTTGTCGCTCGGAACTGGCCTTAATAACCTCCTCCTGCCGCTGCAAATTCAGCGACCGGGACTGCAAGCCCGCCGAAACTATGTTGGGAGTTCATAAGCGCCTCTATAATCGGAGCGCTTTTATGGCCGTCGCTTTATGGCGGCTGTGTGCGGGAGACCTTCGGGTCTGCCGGGATGCTCCTAACCTCGGTCTTGCAGACCCGCGCACAGCTGCCACCCATCATCTGCAAGTGATGCTGGCCGCTCCCATTTTGTTAGGAGCTTTTACGATGATCAAAGATAGCCCCAATCCCCCGCTCAATTCGGCTCCACTGCACGCAGACGCTCACAGAGCCATCAATTCCAATCCGACACGTTCTGCTGAATCCACCCTATCTGCTGATGGGCTTTTTACCGTGCGTACAGATCTGGATGCCGAGACCCTGCTGGCAAACGCGTCCCAGGATCTCACCTCGGTACAAGTCTTGGCTGCAAATTTGGCGTTCGAGGTCGACGGTGCTGCGCGAGACGTGGCGCTGGGAATATGCCGGATGCTTGAGGGAATTCAGTTATTGGTAGATCGGACGCTGGATCAATTTGAAACTCAAAACCCGATGGCAAAATTATGAAATCCGCTCCGGTCCAAAGCCTGGTTAAAGTCTGAGCGATTCACGGCGAACCTTAGGTTGACAAAAAAAAACCAAAGCATAGTCTTGTCAACCTAAGGAGACCTCACATGATCAATGACCGAATTCGCCGCGCAAGGTTATTGCGTGGCATGTCGCTAGAAGCACTGGCACTGCATCTCGGTGACATAACCAAGCAAGGCCTGAGCAAATATGAAAAAGGGCTGAGTACCCCAAACTCTCAGCGTCTTTTGCAATTAGCAAAGGCACTGGACGTGAGCCCGGAGTATTTTTTCCGCACTCAGGCACTCCCACTCGCGCCGCTCGAGTTCCGTAAGCTTGCGAAGATGCCTCAGTACCGTCAGGTTCAAGTCGAGGAGCAGATTCGAGAGCATCTGGAACGCTATATATCTCTTGAAGAGTGTTTCGACCCAGGAGATATCAAGACTGCCGAAACCCCAGCGCAAATGCTCCCTGTGTCCTCCTTAGAAGAAGCGGAACGAGCGGCGGATGAGCTCCGGAAGTATTGGGATATAGGCGAGGACCCTATTGCTCATCTGACTGAGCAGTTGGAAGAGCACGGCATCAAAGTGGTGATGCTGGATGGTCCTGATGATTTTGATGGCGCTTGCGCAGCCACCAATGACGGCGAACATGTGCTGATCGCTCTAAATGCTCAGAGAGCAGGTGAACGAATTCGCTTCACCGCTGCTCACGAATTGGGTCACTGGGTGATGAAATTGCCTGATGATATGCCCGAGCGCGATAAAGAAAATTGCTGTCACCGCTTCGCTGGGGCTTTCCTTTATCCAGCTAAAAGCGTGACCGGAGATTTTGGGAATCACCAACGCTCCCGTGTCCACCCTAGAGAACTATTGATTGCTAAGCGCCAATATGGGCTCTCAATGCATGCAGCGCTCCGTCGATTGAAGGACCTTAAGCTATTAGGCGAAGGCGGCTTCAAGTCCCTGACTATTCAGTTCAGTAGCAATGGCTGGCGCAAAGCAGAACCTGAACCATTACCTTGCAAACCACCTCAGCGTTTTGAGTCTCTCGTTTTCTGGGGGTTAGCGGAAGGTCTGATCACCAAATCAAGAGCGGCCGAGTTGCTGCGTCGCCCGGTGAGAGCTCTAGATCCCAATTTTCTGGGCTCATTGGAGAGTGCATGAGCCTTATCTATATCAGAGACACCAACATCTGGATTGATTTCAGGAATGCGGGATTGCTGGAGCATATATTCAGGCTGCCACTCACTTTCTGCTGCACCGACTTTGTCATGCACGAGCTTGAGGATTTCCCCCATGATGAACTACTCACCCAAGGGTTGGTTGTCGAATCATTTGACGAGGGAGGAGTGAAAAAACTCTTAGGGCTTAAGGTCGAACACAATAATAGTTCCTTAGCCGATGTTTCTTGCTACCTACTAGCACAAACAACCGGAAGGCCGTTACTCACTGGCGATGGAAAACTACGTCGTCAGGCCATTCGGGATGGACTACAGGTACACGGCGCACTTTGGCTGCTCGACCTAATGGTCGAGCATCAAGTCCTCAATGCTATTGACGCAGCAACGGCGTTGGAGCATATGCTAACTGATGGCGCCCGCTTACCAGCATCAGAATGTCAAATAAGGCTCTTAGGTTGGAGACCTATATGAAGCGTAAGCGATCCATCACCTACACATTCAAAGCCTCAAGTTGAAATCTGATGCTGTGCTCCCGATCCTTTTCTGGAGCCATTCCGTCATGATGCGACCCGACGCCAAAGTCGAAAAAGTCTACCTCTACCCCAAGCCCGTGGATTTTCGAAAATCCATTGATGGCCTCGCCGCTCTGGTCGAGCTGGACATCAAAGTGGCGGTGTTCGACCCTGTGCTTTTCGTCTTCCTCAACAAGCCACGCAACCGAGTGAAGATATTGTATTGGGAGCGCAACGGCTTCTGCCTCTGGCTCAAGCGCCTCGAATCCGAGCGTTTTAAAACTTCGCCCGATGCCAGCGACGAGGCGATCGTCCTGACGGTCCAGGAACTCAACTGGTTACTCGATGGTTTTGACCTTTGGCGCAACCGCCCTCATCAGGTTTTGACCCCACGCTACGTAGCCTGACCCGGTATAATCCGGGCCATGATTTCCCTGCCCGACGACCTTCCTGATGATCCTGTTTTGCTCAAGCAACTGCTGCTTGAGGCACTCAGTCGCCAGGAAGAAGTGGCCCAGGCTTATCAAACCCACATCGTCGACCTGAGAGAACAGATCAAGTTGCTGCGCGACCGCTTGTTCGGGCGCAAGTCCGAACAGACTGTCGAGCCCAACACGCCGCAACTGGCGCTGTTCAACGAGCCCGAAAGCGAGCCGATGCCGCTCGTTGATGACCCCAACGAAGAAGCCGTTGCGCCGACGCAGCGCCGTGGCAAACGCAAGCCGTTGTCGGCCGATCTGCCGCGTATCGAAGTCATCCACGAACTGCCCGAACACGAACTGACCTGTGCATGCGGTTGCCGCAAACACGCCATCGGCGAAGAGACCAGCGAGCAACTGGACATCGTGCCGATGCAGATCCGTGTCATCAGGCACATCCGCAAGGTCTACGGTTGCCGGGGCTGTGAAACTGCACCGGTCACGGCTGACAAGCCTGCCCAACTGATCGAAAAGAGCATGGCCAGCCCCAGCGTGCTGGCGATGCTGCTGACTACCAAGTATGTCGATGGCTTGCCGTTGCACCGGTTTGAAACCGTGCTCAGCCGACATGGCGTCGAGATTGCGCGCCAGACGCTGGCGCGCTGGGTGATCCAGTGCAGCGAACACTTCCAGCCACTGCTGAATTTGATGCGCGACCGCTTGCTGGAAAGCCCGGTGATCCACTGCGATGAAACGCGCGTCCAGGTGTTGAAGGAGCCGGATCGTGACCCGACCAGTCAATCCTGGATGTGGGTGCAGGCCAGCGGCCCACCGGACAAGAAAGTCGTGCTGTTCGACTACACCTCCAGCCGAGCGCAGGACGTGCCGTTGCGCTTGCTGGACAGTTATCGCGGCTACGTGATGACCGATGATTACGCGGGCTATAACGCCTTGGCGTTGCAGCCGGGCGTGGAACGTCTGGCATGCATGGCCCATGCACGCCGCAAGTTCGTGGATGCGCAAAAAGTGCAGCCCAAGGGTAAAACCGGGAGGGCAGATATCGCGCTGACGATGATCAACAAACTGTACGGCATCGAACGCGAATCCAAAGACGCCAGCGATGAACAACGGTTTATCGCTCGTCAGGAAAAGAGCTTGCCGATCCTGGCCCAACTGAAAAGCTGGCTGGCTAAGACCCAGCCGCAAGTCACGGCGCAAAGTGCACTGGGTAAGGCCGTGCATTATCTGGCGAACAACTGGAGCCGGCTGGAGCGTTACGTCGAAGCCGGTTTTTTACCCATAGACAACAACGCCGCTGAAAGAGCGATTAAGCCGTTTGTAATAGGACGCAAGGCATGGCTGTTCAGCGATACGCCCAAGGGTGCCACGGCCAGCTCCCAGATCTACAGCCTGGTCGAGACCGCCAAGCTCAACGGCCAGGAGCCCTATACGTGGCTGCGCCACGTACTGGAGCGGTTGCCGTATGCCTCGACGGTCGAAGACTACGAAGCCTTGCTGCCGTGGAACTGCTCACCGGAGATGCCACGGTAAACCGTTGACCCACCTTGGGATAGGTGGGGTTTATGGAGCGCATACTATGAAGCTCAACCCGGATACTGAATATCCACCCAGCGGTTGTAAACATCACCATACTCACCTTCCAAAGCAGAAAACTTAGTTTCAAAAAGCTCCATGGCTTTGATTGCGTCAGCTGACGGATAACTCATGAAGCGATACCCCGTCATTACCCTAAATTTGAAATATCCGAATCCGTCTGAAATTATTCGACTGAGATGAGCCAAATGAATTGAGTCCCTTTCATCGGCGCCTCGGAAGTCTCGCTCCATCGGCATTCCAACCCCAATGCAGTCAGCATGATGTATATGACTAGCGTTCGAGTATTCATGTAGCAACGCTGCATAACCTTTAAACAACGGGTCGCCACTATTCGTGAGACCGGCAATCAAACCAGTGAACCCCCATCTGCGCTCAAGTTCTTGACGAGTTTTTCTATCATATTTCTGATTTACTTCAGCTCTTTTTTCTGGCGAAATTAAAAGATCCTTGATGGGTTTCCACTCTCGGTCATCAGGATTCGTCACAGAATTCAAAAGCTCTTGAGCCTTACTATCGTTTTTCAATAATGAAATTTCAAAAAGGTCAGTATCAAACTCTTCAATTCGCCGCCTAAAACTCTCACGCGACTGGAGTATATACAATACTTTCAGTGTACCCTCGCACACCGAACGCATGATTACATCCGCATCCCAAAGTTGACCGTAAGCAGACAATAAAAATGCGCTTTCCGTAGATCGCGCTGTCGCCGATAAAAGCTCACCGAGAACTTGCCGTTCTCGCTTGCTGAATTCAGAAAAAGCTGACACTGGAACCATTAGTGGCAGCAACTCCCTCATTAACAAAACCGCTTTTTCGGACCACTCTTTCTGAATTTTAATTAGTACTTCCGTGTACATAGACTACTCCTGAACAGACTACCGTCCGCGCTTCCACAGATACCCACCCACCACCATCCCCATCACGCACAGGGCGGCAACGTAGTAGGCCGGGCCCATCGGGCTTTCCTTCATCAGCAGCGACACCACCAGTGGCGTCAGCCCGCCGAACACGGCGTAGGCCACGTTGTAGGAGAACGACAAGCCACTGAAACGCACCACGGGCGGAAAGGCCTTGACCATTACGTAAGGCACCACGCCGATGGTGCCCACAAAGAGGCCGGTCAGGGCGTACAGCGGGAACAGCCAGTCTGGGTGGGCCATGAGGCTGTGATAAAGCGTCCAGGACGTCGCCAGCAACATTGCGCAACCGGCGACCAGTACACGGCCTGCACCGAAGCGGTCGGCCAGGGCGCCCGAAGCGATGCAACCCAGGCTCAGGGTGACGATGGCCAGGCTGTTGGCCTGCAACGCAACGGTCGGGCTGAAGTGGTAGATGGTCTGCAGCACGGTCGGGGTCATCAGGATCACCACCACGACGCCAGCCGACAGCAACCAAGTCAGCAACATCGACAAGACGATGGCGCCACGATGGTCGCGCAGCACCGCGCGCAAGGGCAGCTCGGCGGCCAGGGTCTTGCGTTGCTGCATCTCGGCGAAGATCGGCGTTTCATGCAACCAGCGGCGCAGGTACACCGACAGCAGGCCGAATACACCGCCGAGCAGGAACGGGATACGCCAGGCGAAATCCGAGACCTGCTCAGGGCTATAGATAGTATTGATGGCGGTGGCCACCAGCGACCCCAGCAGGATCCCGGCGGTAAGGCCGCTGGTCAGGGTGCCGCAGGCATAGCCGATATGCCGTGGCGGTACGTGTTCGGAGACGAACACCCACGCGCCTGGCACTTCACCGCCGATCGCCGCGCCCTGGATGATGCGCATCAGCAGCAACAGTACCGGTGCCCACAGGCCGATCTGCGCGTAGGTCGGCAGCAGGCCCATGATCAGGGTCGGCACGGCCATCATGAAGATGCTCAGGGTGAACATTTTCTTGCGGCCCAGCAGGTCGCCGAAGTGCGCCATGATGATGCCGCCCAAGGGGCGCGCGAGGTAACCGGCGGCAAAGATGCCGAAGGTCTGCATCATGCGCAGCCATTCGGGCATGTCGACCGGGAAGAAGAGTTTTCCGACCACGGTGGCGAAAAACACGAAAATGATGAAATCATAAAACTCCAACGCCCCGCCCAAGGCAGACAGCGACAGGGTTTTGTAGTCGTTGCGGGTCAGCGGGCGCGACGGTTGCGCACTGCTTGCGGGCACGGAGGACATGGCAAGGCTTCTCTTATAGTAGTCGGGACGGCAAGCCCGGGACTTGCGGCAGGCTTGGCAAGATAGCAAATCGCTCGAAAAAGCACAGCGTTGAGCGAATAACAGTTCAACAGCGCGAAATATTCCGCATTTTTACGCTTTATCTGCGCACAGAAGCACAGTTGCCGGAAAAAGCCGCGATACAGCCGTTATTTGCCGACCAAATGAGCGCCCAGAGGTCGTCGTGGCGCCGGGGTCTCGATATACTCGGCCCGTGCAAGCGCAAGACCCCCAGTCTTGAGGGGCTGCTGTGCCAAAACGTCGTTGGGCACCCACCAGCCGATTTGGCAGAGTTTCCCTTTAGTACGCCTTACGAGAAACGCATCACGCGGTGTATGTTGGTGCTGAAACGTTTTTTTCGAAGACGGCTATCCACTTGAAATACCCATGAAGCGTTACGGGTCAGAGGCACCCTTGGCATGATCGAACTCGAACAAGAAGATCCTATCCCGCAAGGCGATCTCGCCCTGCAAATCACCGCCCTGCCGCGTGAAACCAACGGTTTCGGCGATATCTTCGGCGGTTGGCTGGTCGCGCAGATGGACCTGGCCGGCACCGCGATGGCCAGCAAGGTTGCAGGCGGGCGTGTCGCCACGGTGGCCATTGATCGCATGGCGTTCCTGGTGCCGGTGGCCGTCGGCGCGCAGTTGTCCTTCTATACCCAGGCTCTGGAAATCGGCCGCAGCTCGATCCAGATGATGGTCGAAGTGTGGAGCGACGACCCGCTGTCCAGCGAATGGCGCAAGGTGACCGAGGCGGTATTTGTATTCGTCGCCATCGACGGCAGCGGCCGCACGCGCTCGGTTCCATCGCGCGCACGTTAAACCTCGCCGGGTTTTGACGGTCAACTGCCCCACTGCCTGCTATTGAGAGTGCTTTGTTATGCCGACGCCCCACGTTGAAACCGTGAAAACCGACGAGCTGGACTGCTGGCGCATCCGCCACAACGGCGCGGAACTGATGGTGGCCCAACAGGGCGCGCATATATTCAGTTACCAGCGCGACGGCGAGCAGCCGCTGATCTGGCCGAACCCTGAAGCGGTGTTCAAGCAGGGCAAGGGCATTCGCACCGGCGTACCGGTGTGCTGGCCGTGGTTTGGCGTGTTCGACCGCAACCCGCAGAGCGTCAAGGCGATGCGCCAGAGCGACCAGCCGGCCGGCGCCCACGGTTTTGTGCGTACGGCACTCTGGGAATTGGCTGCGACGGAACTCGAAGGCCATGCGCTACGGGTGGATTTGCTACTGCCGGTGCCGACGGGCGGTTTTCCGGGCTGGCCGCACCAGGTCGACCTGAAACTGAGCCTGCTGCTGGACGATCAGTTGCATATCCGCCTGACCAGTCATAACCGTGGCGCTGACACCGTAACCCTCAGCCAGGCGCTGCACACCTACTTTGCGGTGAGCGATGTGCGCAATGTAGAGGTCGATGGGCTGGACGGCGTGACGTATATCGATACCGCGGACGGCTGGGCCGAGAAGGTGCAATCCGGCCAGCTGCGCTTCACTGCCGAGACCGATCGCATCTACCTCGATACGCCGTCCCAGTTGAACATCGTCGACACAGACTGGCAGCGCCGCATCCAGCTCACTGCCGAGGGCTCAAAGTCGACGGTGATCTGGAACCCCTGGACCGAACGTGCCAAGGCGTTTGATGACATGGCCGATGATGGCTGGCCGGGCATGCTGTGCATCGAGACGGCGAATGTGCTGGACGATGTGGTGAGCCTGGCGCCCGGCGAAAGCCACACCTTGGGTGTGAGGATCAGCGCTGTCGCCCTGTAAGAACGCCAATCAAAATGTGGGAGGGGGCTTGCCCCCGATAGCAGTGGATCAGTCAGCACAACGGCTACTGGTAGACCGCTATCGGGGGCAAGCCCCCTCCCACATTGGTTATATGTTGCCCTTTAAAGATCGGATTCCTTGACCACCCGCACTTTCCCCGCATCCAGCGCATAGGCCGCATCGGCAAGATCGTTATTGACCTTCTCCACCTTCAACGTGCCCGTGACCCACAGCGGCGTATAGATATCATCCAGCTTCAAGCCCTTGGGATAACGCACCAGCACCAACTGGTTAGGCGGTGGTGGCGGCACATGGATACATGCGCCCGGATACGGTACGAGGAAGAACAAGGTGCTGCGGCCCTTGGCATCAGTCTCCAACGGCACCGGATAGCCGCCGATGCGGATGTCCTTGCCATTCATGGCCGCCACGGTCTTGGTTGAGTACATCACCGCCGGCAAGCCCTTGCTCTGCTTCAGGCCACCCTTGTCGGTGAATGTGCCTTGGGCTTCGGGGGAGTTGTGGTCGATCTCGGGCATGGCTTCGAGGGCTTTTTGATCCGACAGCGGCATCAGGTCGAGCCAGTCGGTTTCCGGCAGTTCGCCAGCGTGCGCCAGGCCAGGGCCCAGCAGGAGGAGTGTTAACAAAAGACGGCGCATGGAGAGGCTCGACAAGTACAGGTGGCGAGCATTCTAGCTCCCTGCGCCTGCGCAGCGCAGAGAGCTTCGTCGCTTAGATCATTTCTTTTTCAGCAGGCCGTAGATCACCAGCAGCACGATGGCGCCGATCAGCGCGCCGAGGAAGCCGGCGCCCTGGCCTGCCTGGTAGATGCCCAGGGCCTGGCCACCGTAAGTGGCGACCAACGAACCTGCGATGCCCAGCAGGATGGTCATGATCCAGCCCATGCTGTCGTCGCCTGGTTTCAGGAAACGCGCGAGCAGGCCGACGATCAAGCCGATAAAGATGGTTCCGATGATACCCATGGCATTTCCCTCTGAATGTAGGTGAGCTATGCCAAAGCCTAGTCAGGCTTTGGCATCCTGCAATCAGAGAGACGACGGTCACCAATGGTTCCCGTCGGACTTGCCTTATTGCTCGGCGATCAGCGCTTCAACCTTGAGGATCTGCGCTTGCAGCGTCGCGCGGTCCTTGCAGCGCAGGTTGGCATGGCCGACCTTGCGCCCGGCCTTGAAGGCCTTGCCGTAGTGATGCAGGTGGCAGTCGTCGATGGCGATGACTTTTTCCACGGGTGGCACCACACCGATGAAGTTGAGCATGGCGCTCTCACCGACCTTGGCCGTGGAACCCAACGGCAAGCCCGCCACCGCCCGCAGGTGGTTTTCGAACTGGCTGCACTCGGCGCCTTCGGTGGTCCAGTGCCCGGAGTTGTGCACGCGCGGGGCGATTTCGTTGGCCTTGAGGCCACCGTCGACTTCAAAGAACTCGAACGCCATCACGCCAACGTAATCCAGCTGCTTGAGCACACGGCTGGAATAGTCTTCGGCCAGGGCCTGCAACGGGTGATCGGTACTGGCCACGGACAGCTTGAGGATGCCGCTGTCGTGGGTGTTGTGCACCAACGGGTAGAAGCGGGTTTCGCCATCACGGGCACGCACGGCGATCAGCGAGACTTCACCGGTGAACGGTACGAAACCTTCCAGCAGGCAGGCGACGCTGCCCAGCTCGGCAAAGGTGCCGACCACATCGGCAGCGGTGCGCAGGACTTTCTGGCCCTTGCCGTCATAACCCAGGGTACGGGTTTTCAGCACAGCCGGCAGGCCAATGCTGGCGACGGCGGCATCCAGGTCCGCCTGGGACTGGATATCGGCGAAGGCCGGGGTCGGAATGCCCAGGTCCTTGAACATGCTCTTCTCGAACCAGCGGTCGCGGGCGATGCGCAGGGCTTCGGCGCTCGGGTACACCGGGACGAACTGCGAAAGGAACGCGACGGTTTCGGCCGGGACGCTTTCGAATTCGAAGGTCACCAGGTCGACTTCGTCGGCCAGTTGGCGCAGGTGGTCCGGGTCGCTGTAGTCAGCGCGCAGGTGCTCACCCAAGGCCGCCGCGCAGGCGTCCGGCGCCGGGTCCAGGAAAGCGAAGTCCATCCCCAGCGGGGTTCCCGCCAAGGCCAGCATGCGGCCCAGTTGGCCGCCACCGATTACACCGATTTTCATCGTCAACCACCTCAGGCGATGCGTGGGTCTGGATTGTCCAGCACGCTGTCTGTCTGTTCAGCACGGAATTTTTTCAGCACCGCGTGGAACTGCGGGTGCTTGGCGCCCAGGATGCTGGCGGACAGCAGGGCGGCGTTGATCGCGCCGGCCTTGCCAATCGCCAGGGTCGCCACCGGGATGCCGGCCGGCATTTGCACGATGGACAACAGCGAATCCACGCCCGAGAGCATCGCCGACTGCACCGGCACACCGAGCACCGGCAGGTGGGTCTTGGCCGCACACATGCCCGGCAGGTGCGCTGCACCACCGGCACCGGCGATGATCACCTCGATGCCACGGGATTCTGCTTCATCGGCATACTGGAACAGCAAATCCGGAGTGCGGTGGGCGGAGACCACTTTCACTTCGTAGGGAATGCCGAGTTTTTCCAGCATATCGGCGGTGTGGCTAAGGGTGGACCAATCGGACTTGGAGCCCATGATCACGCCAACCAATGCACTCATCGTCGTGCCTCTTCTCTCTGGGCGCCCGCAGGCGCGTCAAAAAACAACAAGCCACGCGGGAAATCCGGCGTGGCTTGGTGTACGAATTAAGGCCGGTTGGACCGGCCGAAGGCCGCGCAGTATACCGTAATAATCCAGATAAACAGCCCCTGGGATGACCATCTGTCTTAAGCGCCAAAGCGGCAGATTTACTGACTTGCAGGTCAACCCGGCGGACTTTCAAGAACATGGAAACTTCACCCCGCCAACATCGAATGCCACTACCGCATTTGCCTATGACACCGACAGGCAATGGCAGGACCCAGCCTTATCGTGGGCAGCGACACACCCCACTGACTTCCCCAAGGACAAGGACTGCCCCATGCCTGCATCGGTCGAGTATTACCGCACCCTACCCGCGCCCCACGACATCCTCAACCTGACACCGCCCGAAACGGCCACATTGCTGAGGTCGCTGAACAAAAACGTCACTTACACCCTTGGTCATATGCCAACCCGTCCAGTCAGTGCGCTTAAGCTGCTGACCCAGGTACTCACGCACTCCCTGCCCACGCCCGAACTGGACTGCATCTTCTTCGCCTGCCCGCCATCGGACGCTACCCCGCAACAAACCTTGTACGAGCTCTACCACAACCTCGTTCTGTTCAACGCGCTGCCCTCGACCTACGACGCCAGTACGGCAGTGTTCTACACCCCCGGAGCAGACGCCTTGCAAGCCCTGCCGTCCGACTGCCAGACGCGATTAAAGATAGCCCTGCAGAACCTCCAGGGTATCGAGTTCTACCTGAGTGACCTCGCCGACTTCTGGCAAGCCCAGCACCCCTACGCCGACATGACCAACCAGGCGTACGTGGCCCGAGCCTTCGCGGCCCAACTTCAGTGTGCGGCATCGCTCAGGCTGGCAGATGGTTCGCTGGACCATGAAAGTGTCGCGTTGATCACGCTTCTGGCGTCGCCTGGGCATATTTCCGGTTGCCATCTCTACCGCATCGCGTTTCAGGATGAAGAACAACAGGCGCACATCCCTCTGTACGGCGCCTTCCTGATGACCCGCACTCCTGCCAGCGCAGTACCCGGTCAAAACCCCTGTGTCCTTTACGTGCCCGGGCTCAAGTTGCAGGCGTTCTACTCGCCGGCCCTGCTCAGGGCCCACCTGATTGCCGAGTTGAGCGAGACCAGCCTCCACCGTCTGCTGCCGTGTATCGACCGCAATCAACTCCAGCGCTTGGAAGAGCTGGCCAGGCACGGGCTGCGGGACGATCACGTCAGCCTGTCACCGATGGTGTTCAGCCCGCACTTCTATGAGGACGTGACCCTGGCGCTGATCAACCAGCAACGCCGAGACATCCGGCACGCGTGGGCATGGGCGCAGCCTCGGCATTTCCAGGAGGCCAATTGGATCAACCGTCACATCGAGGCCGCCTCGGACCTCAGGTCATTGATGGCCCTTGAAAGCACCTTCAAAGACCACACGACACCCGCCATCGCGGCGTTTGAACGAAAACTGCCGCCCCGCCCAGCGCCCATTCCTGAACCTGCCGCGCCGAAGCCGATCAACCTGAACGTCTACATCCATCGTGATTTGCACGGCGATAGCCGGCTGTCGTCCCTGCGCGAAGATTATTTTTCCTGGCTGCAAACCGAGCTGGAAGACCTGTCCGGCCGGACAGTCATGATCACCTTCCATCAGGAAACCGGGCCAGTTGCTTTAATTGATTTCAATTACAAAGGGGACGAACAAAAGAGAAGCTCTGCCTGGAAAAAAACGGTGCTCCAGTACCTGCAAAACCTTTCGACCACCCATTCACCGCTTGACCTGTACCTACTGCTGACAGGTGACAACATCAACAGTAGAGTCGCCGGCATTGCTAATGTGCGTGGAAGCTTCGGCATTGCCGCGACAACGTCATACCGCATCGCAGCCCATGAAGTCGGGCATATGCTCGGCGCGCTGCATAAAGACGGCGACAATATTTTCAATGGCTGGTGGCACGAAACCCTGATGAAGAATCGTGACTTTTTCTCGTTCCTGAGGGGCAACGCCTACCGGTTCAGCGACAAGAACCGGGACAATATCCGCACCTACCTGAGCCAGTTCGATTGACGCACGGCTATACGGCGGGGCTCGCCGCTCCGCCTTCGAGCTTGCGCCACAGCAACCGCACGTTCGCCTTGCGTACCAAGGCACAGCGGTACAGGCGGATTTCCAGCGGCACATGCCATTGCGGCCCGCCGCACACCACCAGCTCACCCCGCGCCAGCTCGGCGCGCACGCTCAACTGCGGTACCCAGGCTATGCCCAGCCCCTCAAGGGCCATGCTCTTGAGGCTGTCGGCCATGGCGGTTTCGTACACGGTGGTAAAGCGCAGCGCCCGCTGGCGCAGCAGCAAATTCACCGAGCGACCGAGAAACGCGCCGGCGCTGTAGGCCAGCAATGGCACGCTGCCCTCGCCTTCCAGGTCGAACAGCGGTTTGCCGTCGGCGTCGGCGGCACACACCGGGAGCATTTCGGTGTTGCCCAGGTGCAACGACGGGAAGATTTCCGAATCCATCTGCATCGCGGCGTCGGGGTCGTAGAACGCCAGCATCAAGTCACAACCGCCTTCGCGTAGCGCATGCACGGCGTCGCCAACGTTGGTAGCCACCAGCCGGGTGGCGATGTTCAGGCCTTCGTTGCGCAGTTGCGCGATCCAGCGCGGAAAGAAGCCCAAGGCCAGGGAATGCGCCGCCGCCACTTGCATGACCTCGCCCTGCCCGCCTTCCAGGTGATGCAAATGGCGCAGCACTTCACCGAGCTGCTCGACCACCGTGCGCGCGGTGACCAGGAACAACTGGCCCGCCGCCGTCAGCTCCACCGGCGTGCGCGAGCGGTTGACCAGGGTCAGGCCCAACGCGGCCTCCAAGCTGCGGATGCGTCGGCTGAACGCCGGCTGGGTGACGAAGCGCCGCTCCGCTGCCTGGGAAAAACTGCGGGTCGCCGCCAAGGCGCTGAAGTCTTCCAGCCATTTGCTCTCAAGGTTCATTACTGCCTCCCGTGGGTACGCACCATTTTGGCACACACGCCCGCCATGATAACCGGGTCACACTCACATTATGCCGTTTGTGCATAGGCCAGTGCTTAACAGCATTGGCCCAAAAAGTTCTACAAGCCTAGCATTCGCAGCGTTCCGGCCAGTTCCGGGTCCATATCGAGATGATTTCCGTCATGTCCTCCGCTGCATCTTTCCGTACCGAAAAAGACCTGCTTGGCGTACTCGAAGTACCGGCTCAAGCGTATTACGGCATCCAGACCCTGCGAGCGGTGAACAACTTCCGCCTCTCGGGCGTTCCGATTTCGCATTACCCGAAATTGGTGGTCGGTCTGGCAATGGTCAAGCAAGCGGCGGCTGACGCCAACCGCGAGTTGGGCCAGCTCAGCGAAGCCAAGCACGCTGCCATCAGCGAAGCCTGTGCCCGTCTGATCCGCGGCGATTTCCACGAAGAGTTCGTGGTGGACATGATTCAAGGCGGCGCTGGCACTTCAACCAACATGAATGCCAACGAAGTCATCGCCAACATCGCGTTGGAGGCCATGGGCCACAACAAGGGCGAGTACCAATACCTGCACCCGAACAACGACGTGAACATGGCGCAGTCGACCAACGACGCCTACCCGACCGCGATCCGCCTGGGTCTGCTGCTGGGCCATGACGCGCTGCTGGCCAGCCTCGACAGCCTGATCCAGGCGTTCGCCGCCAAAGGCGTCGAATTCAGCCATGTGCTGAAAATGGGCCGCACCCAATTGCAAGACGCCGTGCCGATGACCCTCGGCCAGGAATTCCGCGCCTTCGCCACCACCCTGGGGGAAGACCTGGCGCGCCTGAAAACTCTGGCGCCTGAGTTGCTGACCGAAGTGAACCTGGGCGGCACCGCCATCGGTACCGGCATCAACGCCGACCCGCGCTACCAGGCCCTGGCCGTACAGCGCCTGGCGGTGATCAGCGGCCAGCCGGTCGTGCCGGCTGCCGACCTGATCGAAGCCACCTCCGACATGGGCGCCTTCGTGCTGTTCTCCGGCATGCTCAAGCGCACCGCGGTGAAGCTGTCGAAGATCTGCAACGACCTGCGCCTGCTGTCCAGCGGCCCACGCACCGGCATCAACGAGATCAACCTGCCGGCACGCCAGCCAGGCAGCTCGATCATGCCCGGCAAGGTCAACCCGGTGATCCCGGAAGCCGTGAACCAAGTGGCGTTCCAGGTCATCGGTAACGACCTGGCCCTGACCATGGCGGCCGAAGGCGGCCAGTTGCAACTGAACGTGATGGAGCCGCTGATCGCGTTCAAGATCTTCGACTCGATCCGCCTGCTGCAACGCGCCATGGACATGCTGCGCGAGCACTGCATCGTCGGCATCACCGCCAACGAAGCCCGCTGCCGCGAACTGGTGGAGCACTCCATCGGCCTGGTCACCGCGCTGAACCCGTACATCGGCTATGAAAACGCCACCCGCATCGCCCGTATCGCCCTCGAAAGCGGCCGTGGCGTGCTGGAACTGGTGCGCGAAGAAGGCTTGCTCGACGACGCCATGCTCGACGACATCCTGCGCCCCGAAAACATGATTGCCCCTCGCTTGGTCCCGCTGAAGGCCTAAGCGTTTGTTGCACCGCTCACCAGGTTGAGGGACTAGACACCTCTCACCTTTTGAGGGCCTGAAGGCTCGTTCTTCAGGCCCTTTTTTTTGCCCCGAGGTTGTGAATGAAGCCTATAAAAACGCCAATATCGCTCTGTAAGTCCACCACCCAGCTGAAACCTTTAATCGCCCCGAGCAGACGGATCACGTTCGCCTAGGTATAGTGCCGCCCCTCTTCGCGTCAGAGATCGTCGGTAACGAGGTCCTGGACAGCGCGAAACCGCATGAATAACAACACCCGCAAAAGGATTGGGGTCGAAGCGTCGTGCACTGCCTGGTGCTGAGCGATAGCGTCGAACCGTCCTGCGTTTGCCATTAGAAAAATCAGCGAGGAACACTCCATGCTCGAAGTCATCAACGACTTCCTCTCAGGGAAAGTACTGATCGTGCTCATTGTCGGGCTCGGCGGTTATTTCACGATTCGCTCGCGTTTCGTACAACTGCGTCACTTCTTCCACATGTTTTCGGTATTTCGCGACAGCCTGAAAAACAGCTCCGATCAGCTCAGCTCCTTCCAGGCGCTGATGCTCAGCCTGGCCGGCCGCGTGGGTGCCGGCAACATTGCCGGTGTCGGTATTGCCGTGACACTGGGTGGCCCGGGCGCCGTGTTCTGGATGTGGGTCACCGCGCTGGTGGGCATGTCGTCGAGCTTCATCGAGTGCTCCCTCGGCCAGTTGTACAAGCGCACTGACGCCGAGGGCACCTTCCGTGGCGGCCCGGCCTATTACATCCAGCACGGTTTGCACAAGCGCTGGCTGGGCATGGTCATGGCGTTCCTGTTGCTGGTGACCTTCGGTTTCGCTTTCAACGGCCTGCAAGCCCACGCCGTGACCCACTCGCTGAACAACGCCTTCGGCCTGGACACCACCTACACCGGCCTGGCCCTGGCGGTACTGCTGGGCCTGGTGTTCATCGGCGGGATCAAGCGCATCGCCTCGATTGCCGACCTGCTGGTGCCGGTCAAGACCCTGGTCTACATCGCCGTAACCCTCTATGTGATCGTGCTGCAATTCGACCATGTGCCGGCCATGCTCGCGACCATCGTCAAGAGCGCCTTCGGCCTCGACCAGGCCTTCGGTGGCCTGGTGGGCAGCGCGATCATCATGGGTGTGAAGCGCGGCGTGTTCGCCAACGAAGCCGGCCTGGGCAGTGCGCCTAACGTGGCAGCAGTAGCCTCGGTTGAGCACCCGATCGCCCAGGGCGTGGTCCAGGCGTTCAGCGTGTTCCTCGATACCTTCGTGATCTGCACCTGTACTGCATTGCTGATCCTGCTTTCCGGTTTCTACACCCCGGGCTTTGAAGGCGACGGCATTGCCCTGACCCAGAACTCCCTGGCGGCGGTGGTCGGCGACTGGGGCCGCATGTTCATCTCGGTGGCCCTGGCGTTGTTCGTGTTCACCTCGATCATGTACAACTACTACCTGGGCGAGAGCAACCTGCGCTTCCTGGTGGGCAACAACCGCAAGGTGCTGATGGGCTACCGCGCACTGGTGCTGGTGCTGATCTTCTGGGGTTCCATCGAGAACCTGAGCACCGTGTTCGCCTTTGCCGACATCACCATGACCCTGCTGGCGTTCGTCAACCTGTTCGCCCTGGCGTTCCTGTTCAAGATCGCCATGCGTATCCTCAACGACTACGACAACCAGCGCGCAGCGGGCATCAAGACCCCAGTGTTCGACTCCAGCCAGTTCCCTGACCTGGACCTGGACCGCAAGGCCTGGCCGGCCAACCCGGTCAAGCCTGAGCCAGGTGCTCAAGCAAGCGCTGAACTGAACGCCCAAGCGCAACGCTGAGCGTAGATAGATGACACGCCGCCCGGCCTTGGGCATGCTCTGGGCCCGGCGGCGTTTTTCGTTCAGGAGAAAATTCGATGTCCCCAGCTAACAACGTGATGGTGCTCTATACCGGTGGCACCATCGGCATGCAGGCCAGTGCCAACGGCCTGGCGCCTGCGTCCGGTTTTGAAGCACGCATGCGCGAACAGCTTGCCGACGTGCAAGTGCCCACCTGGTGCTTTCGGGAAATGTCGCCGCTGATCGACAGCGCCAATATGACCCCCGCCTACTGGCAGCGCCTGCACGCCGCCGTGGTCGAAGCCGTGGACAACGGCTGCGACGCCGTACTGATCCTGCACGGCACTGACACGCTGGCCTACAGCGCCGCCGCCATGAGCTTCCAACTGCTCGGCCTGCCGGCGCCGGTGGTGTTCACTGGCTCCATGCTGCCCGCCGGTGTGCCCGACAGCGATGCCCGGGAGAACGTCAGCGGTGCCTTGGCGGCACTCGGCGAAGGCCTGGCGCCAGGTGTGCAGTTGTTCTTCCACGGCGCACTGATGGCGCCGACCCGCTGCGCGAAAGTCCGCAGCTTTGGCCGCCATCCGTTTGCTGCCCTGCAGCGCAATGGCGGCGTCGCCCAGGCCGAAATGATCCCGGCCGCCCTGCATTACCGCCAGCCCAAAGCCGTGGCCAACGTGGGTGTGCTGCCACTGGTGCCGGGCATCGCCGCCGGGCAACTGGATGCACTGATCGACAGCGGTATCCAGGCGCTGGTGCTGGAATGCTTCGGCAGCGGCACCGGGCCGAGCGACAACCCGGCGTTCCTGGCCAGCCTCCAACGAGCACAGGATCAAGGCGTGGTGGTGGTGGCGATCACCCAATGCCATGAAGGCGGCGTGGAACTGGATGTGTATGAAGCGGGCAGCCGCTTGCGCGGCGTCGGCGTATTGTCCGGTGGCGGCATGACCCGCGAAGCGGTGTTCGGCAAGCTCAATGCACTGCTCGGTGCCGGGCTCGACACTGCCGAGGTTCGCCGCCTGGTGGAACTCGACCTGTGTGGCGAGCTGAGCTGATCGGCCTGTAACTTGCTTCCCTTCCAGCCATCCCCTGGCTGGAAGCACCCCATGCTGCACTCCCACCTGACCACCCTCAACGCCGTATCCCTGGTGCTCAACGCCTTCAAGGCCGAAGGCTTGCCGGCCCAGGAACTGCTGGCCGGCAGCGGCATCTGTGCGGCGGACTTGAGCCGCGCCGACACGCGCATTACCACCAACCAGGAGATGCGCGTGTGCGCCAATGCCGTGGCGCGGCGCCGGGATATCGGCCTTGAACTGGGCCGGCAGATGCATGTATCGGCCTATGGCATGCTCGGCTATGCCCTGCTCACCAGTGCCACCTTTGGTGACGCCTTGCGCCTGGCGTTGCACTACCCGGCGCTGTTGGGAACACTTTTCGAGTTGAGCCTGGAGGAAGACGGCCAGCGCGTGTGGTTCACCGCCGGTGATTATCGAGAAGACCCGGCGCTTGAACGGTTCAATGTCGAACTGTGCCTGGCCTCGCTGAAGGTCATCTGCGACGACCTGCTGGGCCAGCCACTGCCACTGCTCGGCGCACGCTTCGAGCACGCCGCCCCGGACTACCGCGCGCGCTATACCGAAAGCTTCCCTTGCCCGTTGCAGTTCCAGGCCACCGCCAACGCATTTGCCTTCGACCGGCACTGGCTCGAACAGCCACTGCCGCTGGCAGACACCGTCACCCACCAGGCCATGGCCGAGCGCTGCCGCAAGCAGAACCTGGAGTTCACCGGGCGCCAGGCCTGGCTGGGCAGGATTCGCCAGTTGCTCACCGCGCAACTCAACGCCGCGCCGGGCCTGGAAGGCCTGGCCATGCAGATGAACTGCTCGGCGCGCACCCTGCGCCGGCATTTACACGACCTGGGCTGCAGCTACCAGGAGCTGTTGGACGAGTTGCGCTTCGAGCGCGCCAAGCAACTGCTGGCCGAGGACCAGTGGCCGATCTACCGGATTGCCGAAGCGTTGGGGTTCAGCGAAACGGCCAGTTTCCGGCATGCATTTGTGCGCTGGAGCGGCGTGGCGCCGAGCCAATTTCGAGCATGATGCGCCATTGAGGGGCGAATTACGGACAAACAATTTGGCCATATTCCTCCCCTTTTGGCCGCTCCTGCCGTTCTCTTAAACCGCGCCCACCGCAAGACTGCAGGCACCGACCCAGCCTGCGGAGAACAAGAATGCTGACGATCTATTCGGACGATCACCACCTGCACCACGGTCGCTGCGAATTGATGGACGGGCAGTTGATGCCCTGCTTCGAAATGCCCTCGCGGGCCGACCATGTGCTGCAACGGGTCAGGGACCGCGAACTGGGCCCGGTGCAGGCGCCACAGGATTTTGGCCTGGCGCCCTTGCAACGCATCCACAGCCGCGATTACCTGGACTTCTTCAAAGGCGCCTGGGCGCGCTGGACCGAATACGGCCAGGACGGCGACCTGCTGCCCTACACCTGGCCCGCGCGCACCCTGCGCCGGGTGCTGCCCACCAGCCTGCACGGCCAGTTGGGCTACTACAGCTTCGATGGCGGCGCGCCGATCACCGCCGGAACCTGGCAGGCGGCCTACTCGGCGGCGCAAGTGGCGCTCACCGCACAACAGGCGATCCAGCACGGCGCCCACAGTGCGTTCGCGTTGTGCCGCCCGCCGGGGCATCACGCCGCCAGTGACTTGATGGGCGGTTATTGCTACCTGAACAACGCGGCGATCGCCGCCCAGGCGTTTCTCGACCAGGGCCACCGCAAGGTCGCGATCCTCGATGTGGACTACCACCACGGCAACGGCACCCAGTCGATTTTCTACGACCGCAGCGACGTGCTGTTTACCTCGATCCACGGGCACCCGGAGGCCGAGTTTCCGTTTTTCCTGGGCTATGCCGACGAGAGGGGCGAAGGCGCAGGCGAAGGCTTCAACTTCAACTACCCGCTGCCCGCCGGCTCCGGCTGGGAAACGTGGAGCGCGGCGCTGGAGCAGGCCTGCCGGGAGATCGAACACTACGGCGCCGACATCATTGTGGTCTCACTGGGCGTGGACACCTTCAAGGATGACCCGATCTCACAGTTCAAGCTCGACAGCCCGGACTACCTGACCATGGGCGCGCGCATCGCACGCCTGGGCAAACCGACGCTGTTCGTGATGGAAGGCGGTTACGCGGTGGAAGAAATCGGCATCAATGCCGTCAACGTACTCGAAGGTTTTGAGGGGGCAGCCCAATGAACATGCTCAAGTCGCTTGTGCTCTGCGCCGCCGTGCTGAGCAGCGCCGCGTACGCCGAAGAAAAAACCCTGAAGGTCTATAACTGGTTCGACTACATCACGCCCAAGGCGCTGGAGGACTTCAAGGCGCAGAACCCGGCGATCAAACTGGTCTACGACATCTTCGACACCAACGAAGCACTGGAGGCCAAGCTGCTGACCGGTAACTCCGGCTATGACGTGGTGGTGCCGTCCAACGTATTCCTCGCCAAGCAAATCGAGGCCGGCGTGTTCCAGCCCCTGGACCGCAACCAATTGCCCAACTGGAACCACCTCGATCCCAAGCTGATGAAGCTGATCGAGGCCAATGACCCCGGCAATAAATTCGCCGTGCCCTACATGTACGGCACCATCCTGATCGGCTTCAACCCGGCCAAGGTCAAGGCCGCGCTCGGCGACAACGCCCCGGTGGACAGCTGGGACCTGATCTTCAAGGAAGAGAACATCAGCAAGCTCAAGCAATGCGGCGTGGCCCTGCTGGACTCGCCTTCGGAGATCCTGCCGCTGGCCCTGCAGCACCTGGGCCTGGACCCCAACAGCAGCAACCCCAAGGACTACGTCAAGACCGAGGCGCTGTTGATGAAGATCCGCCCGTACATCACCTATTTCCATTCGTCCAAGTACATGGCCGATATCGCCAACGGTGACATCTGCGTGGCCGTCGGTTATTCGGGCAGTTTTTCCCAGGCGGCCAACCGGGCCAAGGAGGCCAAGAACGGCGTAGTCGTCGACATGCGCCTGCCCAAGGAAGGCGCGCCGATCTGGTTCGACATGCTCGCCATTCCCAAAGGCGCGCAGAACCCGCAGGACGCCTACACCTTTATCAACTACCTGCTGCAACCCCAGGTGATCGCGCCGATCAGCGATTTTGTCGGTTACCCCAACCCGAACAAGGACGCCACCGGACAGGTCGACCCGGCCATCCGCAACAACCCCAACCTGTACCCCACCGAGGCGGCGATGGCGACGCTCTATACCTTGAAACCCCTGGGCCGTGATGCCGAGCGCGCCAGGACCCGCGCCTGGACCAAGATCAAGTCCGGCACCTGACGGGCCTACATAAACACCGCCTGCCTGACTGCGCGCTTTCTAGCATGGCTACACCCGGGGCCTGGCCTCGGGTTTTGTCCATCCCACGCATGTCAGGCTCCCCTATGACTTCAACCCAAAAAGCCTCTGCCACGCAGCAGCCGCCGCGCTACTACTCCACCGCCACCTTGATCACTCAATTGTCCACTGGCCCGGCGTTTCGGGAAGTGGCCGCCGTATTGCTGCGACGTGAACTCAAGGCGCATTACCCGAACCTGGATATCGACCCGAACATCACCCTGGTGGAATTGGCCGATCGCGAATCGGTGTCCAACGCCGACGCACGCTGGGCCACCTTCAAGCACACCGGTTGGTTGATCTTCAACGCGGCCTTGCCATTCCTTGGTTCGACGGTGGGGGGGCGCGGCGTGGATCTGGCAAATCATGGATCAACTGCAAGAAGTCGTGGAGGCCGAAGGCGACCCGCAACACCGCTCACGCTGGAGCGCCATCGCCGATCTGCTGCTCAACCTGGGCATGGCGATCACGTTGCACCGCGTGACCCTGCGCCCGTTGGAGTCAGAGCCTCCCACCCTCGCCAAGCTACCCAAACCGGTCGAGCCCAAGCCGGTAGAACGGATTGACTTCTACCTCAGCGAGATCGGCCTGGAGCCGGCGAGCCGGCTGTTTTTCGAGAAGAAAAAGACCTGATTCCGCCGTTACTTATCTACCGTCCCAGCCACTCCTGCTGTCGCTACCGTGCGCGTTCGCTGTTCGCCCTGGCCAACGACAGAAGGAGCCGCCAATGTCCAAAAACGCGCACAACAACAATAACCACACCCTGAACGGGCGCCCCACCAACGCCTACGAATTACTCACCCAATTGACCACCGGCCCGTCTGCCCGGGAAGTGGCGTCCTACACCCTTCGCTGGGTACTGAAGGAGCAGTACCCCACGCTCAATATCGACCCGGACCTGACGATGATCGTCACTCCGCGCTGGCATGTTCTTGAGTCGGTCATCATGCCGGTTCCGCCCCACGTCGAATCCATCACGACGGTGTTGGCACGCCAGATGCTGTCGCCCACCCCTGTGGTCTACCTTGAGGGCGAGCACTTCCTCACGCTGCATCCGGAGTCCCCCACAGCCGTGCACTTGCCGGTGAAAATCGATGCTATCGCACGCCTGATCAATGAGTTGGCCGGCCTGCTGTTCGCCGCCTTCCAGGAGCGCCAACTGGACTACTGGAATGGATCGAACGGCAACAATTGGCCGCGTTGGCAGACCTTCTCCCATTCATTGCGCAAGTCCTGGAATGTCACCACCGTTGAAGACTGGGATGTGCTTGAGTGTGAAATGGCCAGAGGGCTTTATCGGTTTCCATTGCGCGCCCAGCGCAGGGTCAAGGATCGCTACAACAGCCGCGCCTACGTGGTGGATGTCAGCCTGCTGCGCGACAACGTCACCGTGCATGTGGGGGTGCTGGATATGGCGGTGCTGATGGGTGAGTTCAACGAACAGACGATGATCCTGGCGTACTCACTGGTCAGTGGCTACGAGCGCTTCGGATCTCTCGAAGAGCTGGGCAAGGCACTGCCGGCCAAGGTCGTGCAACTGCAATCGGATACAACATTGCAGTGGAAGTTGTACGAGCCCGCCGACAGCTTTTTCGACAGCCTCGCCTGTGCCCTGATAGCCATGCAAATCCAAGCCATCGGTGAGGCCGAGAGGTTCGTTGCCGCTTCCACCGCACCACAGCCTGAGATGCCAACCACTCTCTCCCGGATTGTGCCCAGCATTGAAGACCTGAGCGACCATGCGCTCTCCCATATCCGCCAGATACATCAACAAATGCCGGACTGGCTGGCCAATGCTTCGGACCAGGACATCGCCCTCTACAGCCGCTACATCATTGAATTGGCACAGATCCACGCGTTCAACGAAGGCCGTTCTTTTCAGGACGGAATCCCGCCAATACGCGACTACGCCCTTGAGAAGCTGCAGGAGCAGATCCGCGCTCACAAAGAAGGTGCACACCTGAACCTGAACAAGGTTGCAGTGACGATCCAGAGCCCAGTGATCTGGGGCACCTTCGCAATACCGGGCGAGGTGGATGTGACCCAGCGCAGCCTGATCGACCTGACCCTGGAGAACCTCACCGGCCTGCCCACCGGCCAACCCACGGTGTACTACAACGGTTCAGTGGCGCCGCAATGGTTGAACTTCAGGTTCCTGAAGGAGGTGATCGGCACAGTCGATATCGGCGAACACTACCCGGCGCTGATCAAGAGCACGTTGCTCGACGACCCGGTCCAGTCAAGGGCCAGGCAATTGCTGTACATCAGTCATTTACGCGTGCAACTGCCACTGTTGGCTCTGCAATTGAAGATCCAGCAACGCCAGGGCATGGACGAACTCGGCTACCGCTATGTCGCCGCAGTGATGCAGGTAGAGAAGCAAGACCAGCAGGTTGACGGGCAGCCGATCGTGATCCGACCGCTTGCCTTTGTCCCGACATTGCGCAGCGGCATTCAGGGGGATGAAGTCGCCAATATGTTTGTGATCGGCCCGCTGGACCCTTCCGCCGGCCCCTGCGTGCTGTACCGCCCCTTGCTCGAACCAGTGCTTGCCCAGTTCCCATCCCGGCAAAACCTGCTGTACATGATCAAGCAGGACCAAGACCTGCGCGAATCAGTGCTGGCCTGGTTACCCGAAGACGTCCGCTTCAACTACGAGCAGTACGTGTTTCCCGACACCCTGCCGTCGCCTTGGACCGTTGTGCGAGTGATTGTCGAGCCGGCGACGGTGGTGGATATGAGCGGACCTATCGAATTGAGCGACGACGTGTTGGGCGACGGCGCCCTGATCACGCTGTTCAAGGCCAACGCCAACGCGATGGTCGAGTTGGCGACCCGTCAATCGATCTCCAATGAGCAGAAGCGCTGGGCGACCTTTCGCCAGACCGGCTGGCAGATCTTCAACGCCGTGCTGCCGTTTCTGGGGCCTACCGTGGGGGTTGCCGCGTGGATGTGGCAAATCATGGAAGACCTGGAGCAGGCCGAGCAGGCGGTGGACAAATCCGACAAATCCGAGGGCTGGAACGCGCTCGTCGACCTGTGGCTCAACCTCGGCATGGCATTGGCCCTGCACGTAGGGCTGCGTCATCCAACCCGTGAGCCCGTGACCGAACCCTCCAAACCCCGGCTTGAACCCATCCCCGAGAAACCGATCAAGCCCAAAGACCCGCTACCGCAGCCCCCCGTGGTCGCCAACCAGCAATTGCCGGACCTGCCGGGCACCGACCTGACCCCGTTACACCAGGAAACCCTGCATATCAGCGGCGCACTCAGTCGCGCGCCTTCGAGCCTGGGTACACGGCTGGACACATTCAAAACCGACAAACCCGCCACCCTTGGCGAGCAGAACAGAACACCCGGCGTTCATCTGCATCTGTATCCGGACAAGGACAAGTGGTACGCCCCGGTCGGCGAGCGCTGGTTCGAGGTCAATCTGGACGACAACGACAACGTGGTCATAGCCGACCCCAACGACCCCGCGCGCACTGGCCCGTTGCTGATCAGCAACCGGTCCGGCCAATGGTTCGTCGACGTACGGCTACGCCTGCGCGGGGGAGGCTTTCGCAATCGGCGGCGTGCCGCTCAGGGGCAGAAGCCGCAGCGCATCACTGAGCTGAGGAAAAGCCTCACTGACTTCGATGCCAACGAGAGTCGTCGCCAGGCGGAGCTTTCCGAATCCCTCGCTGCCATCGGCTCCGAGCCTGGCCCCTCGACCGCGCAAAGGCGCGATGCCTATATCGGCGACGTCGACCGGCGGCTGGAGGAATACGACGTGCCAATCCGCCAACTCACGGCACTGGGCGTTATCGACACGGTGCCCAACTACCAGATCGCCATGGTCGATTATTTGAACAAACAGTTGCTGCTCACCCGCTCCGCCGTCGAGGAGCGCCTGCGCCCCTATCGAGACACCTTGCTCGATACGGTCGGCTTGCTGGACGAAGCAACCTCCGAGATCCCCCAGAGCACCACCGATCTGGCCCAGGAAATGTCCACGCTGAACCTGGAAATGATCAGCCGCCTGGAGTACGTCGACTCACGCTTCAAGGAACTTTCGAAGCTGGGCAGCGCCGGTGCGCAGGTGATGCAGACAACTTCCAAGGCACTGCCCAACCTCAACCTGCACGACCTGAAGGCCTTGCAAATAATGGTGTCGCGCTTCCTGTGCATCAAAAACGGCAACGCGCCGGAACAGCAGCAGGCACGCACCCAGCTGAGCACCATCGTGGGTATGGCCGACCTCGCTGTGCAGAGTTACCTCGATACCCTGCAAAACGATGCCGACAGCCCCTTGTCGGAGCGTATCGAGGTGCTCGATAGCCTCGTCGACCAATTCACCACTGTCGACCAGCGCCTGCTTGACCTGCATGCCGATGCACCCGAACAGGTGCTCAGGGAACCGCTCAACGACCTGTTACGACTCGTCGACGAATTCAACCAACGTGCGACTCACGACTTGGCGCGACTGTTGCGCGAACGCAAGGCATTGGAGCCCAAGCCAGGACCCTCTCGGCCCGCACCGGTGGCACCCCGCAAGGTCATCAAGACACGCTTTCACGGCGTTGTGGTCGGCGAGCCACGCGAGTCGGACCCTTCCCTGGTAGATGTCAAAGCACCGCTGACCGGCAAGGTGATAGCCACCTTCCATGAAAAATCGCCGGGGCAGTGGGCGCAGCGGGTCGAGGAGCGTACCCGCCCGCCAGCCTCGAAGCCGATCAGCTTGGACACCAGCCTCAAAGAGGGCCAGGCGCTTCTGGATGCAATACCCGCCACAATCAAACGTCTTGAGGGCCATTCCAATAAACCCTGGCGCCTGCCGACAGACATCGAAGGGATGTTTCACCTGGAGGTGTCGCCCCTTGAGCGCGCGATTGAAAACATCGAGGAGGCCCTCACCCAACGCAATCTGACTGAAATCGACCACCCCGCCGCGGCCCAACTCAAGCTCAAGCTCAATGCAGCCGTGCAGCAGCTTTACGAAGAGGGCAAAGCCACGCGCATCAGTATGATCAAGGAGCAGGTTCCCGTCGCATCTCGTATTCAGTGGCTGTATGAACAGGGCGAGGTGATCGTCAGGAAAACCCTCACGCGCCGACGCCTCAAAAGCCGTAGCGACTTCCTGGACGAATACGGAGTCCACGATCGCAAGACCCAGGCCGTGTTGTGGTATGCGCACTTTCATTACCACTCGATGCAGGCAGGTAGCGAAGACTTCGTCGCCGGGCACTTCAAGACCGTTGCGCAACAAAAACTCGGGGGTGCCTTTCAGACCACAGGGCTCTCAGACAAAGAGCAGATTGCCATTGAGCGCGCAGCCATTGGCAAACCATTGGCCAAGTCGATGTTTTTCAACACGCACCCCCACAGCGAAACCTGAGGGCTCGCTCACTGCCATACCCTGCGCAAGCGCTCCAGCGCTTGGACAATCGCTGGCTCCGGTACGGCGGCGAACCCCAATACCAGGCCGGCACGCTGGTCCGCAGGCGGGCTGGATTGCGCCAGCCAATAACTGCTCAGGCCATTGATTTCAACCTCAGCGGCCCGCGCCAGTTCGAGCAACTGCTGCTCGCGGGCCAGGCTGTCCACGCGCACCGTCAGATGCAACCCTGCGGCGACACTGGGCAACTCGCCGACACCGGCCAACCCGCTTGGCCAACCCGCCAGCAAGGTATTGCGCCGGCTCAACGCAGCACGGCGCATGCGCCGGATGTGCCGCTGGAAATGCCCGGCAGCCATGAATTCGGCCATCACCGCCTGGGTGCTGACCTCGGAGTGGCGCATGTCGACGGCACGGCGCCGGGCGAACGCATCCACCAGGCCCGCCGGCAACACCAGATAGCCCAGGCGCAACGCAGGGAAGGCGACCTTGCCGAAAGTACCGACATAGAGCACGCGCCCACTGCGATCCAGCGCGGCCAGGGGCGACAACGGTGCGCCGCTGTAGCGGTACTCGCCGTCGTAGTCGTCCTCGATGATCCAACCGCCCGTACGCTCGGCCCAGGCGAGCAACTCCAGGCGCCGCGCCAGGCTCATCACCACCCCCATCGGGTACTGGTGGGAGGGTGTGACATAGGCCACGCGGCAATCGCTCAAGGTATTGAGCACCTGACAATCAATGCCTTCGCCATCCACCGGCACGCCGTGCAATTTCCCGCCCGCCAGGGCGAACGCATGCCCGGCCGCACGATAGCCGGGGTTTTCCACCGCCACGCCATCACCGGGCTCCACCAGCAACTGTGCACAAAGGCTGATGGCCTGCTGCGCGCCACTGGTGATCACTATTTGTTCAGCCGTGCAATGCATGCCTCGTGAGCTGCGCAAGTAGGCGGCAATCAGACCACGCAGGCGGCCGTCGCCCGCGGGGTCGCCGTAGCACAGCAGTTCCAGGTCCGGATTGCGCCAGAATGCCCCGTTCAGCTTCGCCCAGACCTCGAACGGAAACAGATCGAAGGCGGGTACACCCACACGAAATGCCCGTGGCGGCCCCGCTGGAGGCAGGGACAGGTGGTTGGTTTTTATCCGCGCCAAGCCCGCGCTGTGGATAACTTCACTGTCCAGATCTTCCGGCAAATCCGCCCATTTTGTGGATAAGGCTGGGGATAAGCCTGTTGAAAACCCTGTGGATACTTTTGTGGATAGTTTTTTTGCGGTGGGCAATTGGGCGACATAGGTGCCATCGCCAACCCGGCTTTCAATAAACCCCTCCGCATACAGCTGATCGTAGGCGCGCACCACGCTGTTACGGGAAATCGATAACGCCGCCGCCAGGTCACGGGTGGCCGGCAAACGCGTCCCACTGACCAATCGCCCGTCCAGCACGCGCTGGCGCAGGGCGTCATACAGCTGGCGCGTCAGGCCTTGACGGCGATCCAGCTCAATTCCGGCAGGGTTGAACGACAGGGGCGGCGAGACAGGCGACATATTGGACCTATGAAATGGGTGCCAGATGGCTCTTTCAACGAGCCATTAGCCTGCCTAGGATGCAGGCATTCGCCAAGGAATATTTCCATGTACACACCTCGCGCCTTTGCCCTCGACGATTTGCCCGAACTGCAGCAACTGATCCAGCACACCCGCCTGGCGCAACTGGTGACCTTTGGCGAGCATGGCCTGCAAGCCAGCCACCTGCCCTTGCTGCTCAACCCCGATGAAGGCCCGAACGGCACACTCTACGGGCACCTGGCCAAAGCCAATGCGCAGTGGAAAGACCTGCAGAACGGCAGCGAAGCGCTGGTGATCTTTGCCGGTGCCGAGGCCTACATCAGCCCGGCGTTCTACCCGGCCAAGGCCGAGCACGGCAAAGTCGTGCCTACCTGGAACTACATCGCCGTGCACGCTTATGGCAAAGCCGAGGTGTTCAACGATGCCGAGCGCTTGCTCGCGGTGGTCACTGCGTTGACCGATCGCCATGAAGGCGGCCGCGCCCAGCCCTGGAAAGTCAGCGACGCGCCGGCCGACTATATCGACGGCATGCTCAAGGCCATCGTCGGCTTCGCCCTGCCGATCGAGCGCCTGATCGGCAAACGCAAACTCAGCCAGAACCGCAGTGCGGCCGACATCGCCGGCGTGCGTGCGGGCCTGGCAACCAGCGCCGACGTGCGCGACCAGACCCTCGCCCGCTTTATTCCCCAAGGAGCCCCAGAATGAGCCCGATCGACATCCGCCAGGTCACCGCCGCCGACCATGCTGCCTGGTTGCCGCTGTGGCAGGCGTATTTGAAGTTCTACGAAACCGAACTGCCGGACGCCGTCAGCCAAAGTACCTGGCAACGCCTGATCGACACCCGCGAGCCGACGCATTCGGCCCTGGCCTGGCAGGACGGCAAGGCGGTGGGCATGGTTAACTTCATCTACCATCGTTCCAATTGGAGCATCGAGAATTCCTGCTACCTGCAGGACTTGCTGGTGGACCCGGCCCAACGCGGCACCGGCGTCGGTCGCAAGCTGATCGAGTTCGTCTACGCCACCGCCAAGGCCGATGGCTGCGCCAAGGTGCACTGGCTGACCCACGAGACCAATGCCACCGCGATCCAACTCTACGAACGCATCGCCGAACGCCCTGGGTTCATCCAATTTCGCAAAGGTCTTTAAGGAGCG
Organism: Pseudomonas sp. FBCC-B1565; assembly: GCF_059133265.1. Taxonomy (NCBI): domain Bacteria; kingdom Pseudomonadati; phylum Pseudomonadota; class Gammaproteobacteria; order Pseudomonadales; family Pseudomonadaceae; genus Pseudomonas; species Pseudomonas sp. FBCC-B1565. The sequence goes on along the minus strand of NZ_CP101438.1, from coordinate 97,673 downwards.
CAGCATGACTACTTCCCTCGCCGACTGGAAAGGCGTCCCGGCCCCAACCGTCAAACTGCTTGAAGGGCGCTTCATCCGCCTGGAAAAACTCGACCCGGCCCGCCATGGCGACGAATTGTTCCAGGCCCTCCAGGGCCCCGGTGCCGACCCCAAGCTGTGGGACTACTTGCCGTACGGCCCTTTCCCGGAACGCAGCGCCTTCAATGACTGGCTGAACAACCACGCGGCCCACAGCGACCCGTACTTCTTCTGCGTGGTCGACCGCCAGACCGGCCAGGTGCAAGGCCTCCTCAGCCTGATGTCCATCGTCCCCGCACAGGGCCGTATCGAAATCGGCCACGTCACCTTCGGCGCACCGATGCAGCGCTCGCCGAAAAGCACCGAGGCGGTGTACCTGTTGGCCAAACACGCGTTCGACCAGGGCTACCGCCGCCTGGAGTGGAAGTGCAACAACGCCAACGATCGCTCCAGGTACGCGGCCGAGCGGTTGGGCTTCAGTTTCGAAGGGGTGTTCCGCCAGCACATGGTGGTGAAGGGCAAGAACCGCGATACCGCGTGGTACTCGATCCTCGATTCGGAGTGGCCGAAGGTTGGAGCGGGGTTTGAGAAGTGGTTGTCGCAAGAGAATCAGCGCGGGGATGGGCAGGTGAAAACATTGGCGCAGTGCCGTGCCTGAATCGCCAACACTGCGTTGATCAATGTGGGAGCCGGGCTCCCACATTGGGTCTTCAGTGCCAGCGCCGTTACCTAGAGGCTTCTGCGCACCTTCACTACCCCCATCTTCAATCCGAATGGCCGGAACACTGCATTCAGCGATTTCAGTGTCTGATTGCCTTCGCCATGCTCGATATGCACCAAGGTACGCACGGAGATTTTGCACATCCTGGCAAACTGGCTTTGATGCAGGCCGGTGACTTCGGTGCGCAAGCGGCGTACCGCTTCGGCGATTTCCAGTGTGCCTTCTGCCAAGGCATCCTGAATGCTTTCAATCAACAGGGTGCGTTCTTCCACGGTCAAGCTCATTTCAGTCCCCATTCTTTCAACCGCTGCGGCAGATGTTTCAACGCAATGCCGGGATGGTTCATTGTCACTGCAGGCAGGCCGCTGGCATTGAGTATGTCTGGCAGGGCTGAAAGCTGTTGCGCGGCCTCCCTCAGGTCTTCGAACAGCTGCTCGCTGTCGACAAGATCACCCAGCAAATGACATACACCCCGCCAATCCACGTCGCCCGCCCGCTCCAGCTCCCTGGGCCATTTGGTCGTGCGCGTGATGCCTTCGTCGTCCATTACCATCGGCGCCAAATCGTAGATGGGTGCAAGACGCAGGGCGTTCGCTTCGCGAATGATCGAGGTATTGCGACCATGGTTGTCCGAGTTGCCGAGGATTTTGTTCAACAGATCGCGCTTGAGATACTCAGCGACCAACCCCGGTACTTGATTGGACTGACCAGCCTCTCGCCACAATTCAACCAACAACGTCACCACCTCACGATGCGCCATGGCGCTGCCGGGCACCGTGACACCCGCCAATGAGTAGATTGACTCCACGGCATAGCGTTCGACCCCCTGCGCAGTGACGCGCCGATCAAAACGGTGCATCCACACACTGGGCTTGCTCGCTTCCTCCAGTGATAACCCCAACTCCGCCACGGTATCAATACCCAAGGCCTGCAAGGCTTTGTAGTAGTGGAATTCGCTACGCAGGATGTCCTGATCCGTCTGTGTGCCTTTGTTGCGTGCAAACTTCACAAACCAATGCTGCTTGACCTGCTCGTCGTCCAGCACCGCATCCGGGAATAACAAACCGTCCAGGTTTTCTGTCAGCAGTAATTTTGGCGCCTCCCCGCCCGCCCCCGTGGCTCCGCCGATAGCTGCGCCTTGCTCATAGGCATACTCCAGGAAACGGTTATCCCGCCGGATAACCTCATGACGTTCAAACCCCATGGGGGTTCGATTGTCCAAAGCCTCAACCGATTCTTTGATTCGCATATGTCCAATGGGGGCAGGCGTACTGCGCATCAGCAGAAAAAGGTCTGCACTGATGTCATCTGGTTTATCCCCACCAATACGCGCCATCAGAAAACGTTTAGCGGCACCCGCAGGTGCGATGTCATGTACAAAAGCGGGAGCATGCTGGGCTCTATCACCCTCCCATTGCAGTGGGAACGCGGCACTCACCGAAGTGGCGAAGGGTGTCGCCAGTTCATCAAGGTGTTCCACCAGATAGCGCTGGTCATAACCAAAACTGCACCGACTTTCGAAACCCAGTTGCGGCGTATCAAATGTCAGGAGCATGGCGTCCTGCCACTTTCCTTCAGCGTAGATTTGTAGTGTCAGACAGACCATGGCTCTCACCTGCAATTTAATGCATTCACCAGCTGAAAAGGTGAACTGAAATTGCAATATAGTGCAGATACGGAGCTCACGCACCCACTATGAACGCAATAAAATGCAGATTCAAAAAACATCGAGCAAAGGAAGATGAGTTTTTAATCGCCCCGTACTAGAGACAACTCCCGCAAACCAGGGGTCGATGGCCTGACAGTTATCACCCCACCATCTCGCTAAATTCCCGGCCTCATTCATCAGAGGTTGGGATTTCATGCCTTTTACACCGCACAGAGTTGCCCTTGTCATTGCCCTTGCTCTCAGCGCCGCCAGCCTTCAAACCGCACAGGCGCGGGGCGATATCGAATACACGCCGTACTGGTATCAACCCTACGATGCACTTGATGACGCGTGGGTCTACGTGCCCGAAACCAAAGCGGCGCCCCTCGACGGTTATCTCACCCGCAAGGCCACTTCGCACAATGGCTTGCAAGTGGCCAAGGTGCTGGAGCCCGCGCTGATTCGTTTGCTGCAGTCCGGGGAGCTGACTGCCGAGCAGATCAAAGCCCTGGAGAAATTCGGTGATGCGCTGGAGAAACAGCCTGGCGGAATCGGTGCCAGCCTTGAGCAATTGGCTGGCAGCCAGAACGCCAACCTCGCGGGCGCAACGCAAAACACCACGCAGCAACTCGGCAACCAATTGATTTCAACCCTGCGCACACTGCCCGCCGACGACGAAGGACACTTCTGGGTTCAAGGCCTGGGCCACGACGGCCGCCTCGATAAACAAGGCGGCAGCGCCGGCTTGAAATACAGCACCGAAGGCCTGCTGTTGGGCGCCGACTGGGCACTGGATCACGCCTGGCGCGTAGGTGTACTGGGCGCAAAATCCACCAGCCATTTCGACACTCCACGCTTCGCCTCCGAGTTGGACAGTTGGCACCTGGGCGGTTATGCCGTACGCCGGGACGGCCCGCTGGCCCTGCGCCTGGGCGCGATATACAGCGACCATGCGGGGCAGAACAAACGCAACGTCAACCTGCTGGATTACAAGGAGCACCTCAGGGGCCAATACAACGCCCAGAGCCAAACCCTGTTTTCCGAGCTGGGCTATCAACTGGGCAGCACGGATCTCAGCGTGGAACCCTTCGCCGGCCTCGGCTTCCAGCGCTACCACCGCGACAGCTTCAAGGAAACCGGTGGCCTGACCGCACTGAACGTAGATGCACAAACCCAGCAGAACTTGAGCAGCATCGTGGGCCTTCGCCTGGCAACGGTGTATCGATTCGATAACCAGGTCAGCCTCACACCTCATCTCAGCACCGGCTGGAAACACCTCTACGGCGAGGTCGAAAGCCAGGTGCGCCAGTCCTACCGCGCATTGCCAGGGCGGGTTGACGGCTTCACGGTCCAGGGCACTTCGCTGGATCGCAATAGCCTGGATCTGCAAGCCGGGCTGGACCTGGCCCTGTCGACACAACACACCGTCGGCCTGACCTACAGCGCCCAGGCCGGTACCAACAGCCGTAACCACGGCCTGATGGGGCAATGGAAGATGAGCTTCTGACCCACCAAACTCCAGGCAAAAAAAAGGGGGGCACCTGCCCCCCCGAGGATTAAACGGTCGTGTCGAAGGCTGTATCAGCCTTCGATCTCAATCAGGATTTCGCCAGGGTTGACCCGGTCGCCCTTGGCCACATGAACGGCGGTGACCTTGCCGGCAATCGCGGCCTGTACTTCGGTTTCCATCTTCATGGCTTCGGTAATCAGCACGGCCTGGCCGGCCTTGACCACGTCGCCTTCCTTGACCAGCACATCGACGATATTGCCCGGCATCGCTGTGCTGACATGGCCCGGCGCGGTAGCGTGCTTGCGGTTGCTGCTGCCGCCGCTGACGAACTCATTGAGCGGTTCGAACACCACTTCTTCCGGCATGCCGTCGATGGACAGGTAGAAGTGACGCTTGCCCTCGGCCTTCACGCCAACACCGGTGATGTCCACGCGGTAGCTTTCACCGTGCACGTCGATGACGAACTCGGTCGGCACGCCTTCGCCACCGGCACGCGCCACACCGCCGGCTTCAGGGATCGGCAGCAGCACTTCCGGCGCCAGGGTGCCGGCGTCGCGTTCTTCGAGGAACTTGCGCCCGATGTCCGGGAACATCGCGTAGGTCAGCACGTCTTCTTCGGACTTGGCCAACGCGCCGATTTCACCGCGCAGCTTGGTCATTTCCGGCTTGAGCAGGTCGGCCGGGCGCACGTCGATCACTTCTTCGCTGCCGATGGCCTGGCGCCGCAGTTTCTCGTTCACCGTGCCCGGCGCCTTGCCGTAGCCGCCTTGCAGGTAGAGCTTCACTTCGTTGGTGATGGTCTTGTAACGCTCGCCGGCCAGCACGTTGAAGAACGCCTGGGTGCCGACGATCTGCGAGGTCGGGGTGACCAGCGGCGGGAAGCCAAGGTCTTCACGTACGCGCGGGATCTCGGCCAACACTTCGCTCATGCGGTTGAGGGCGCCCTGCTCTTTCAACTGGTTGGCCAGGTTGGAAATCATCCCGCCCGGCACCTGGTTGACTTGCACACGGGTGTCGACCGCGGTGAATTCGCTTTCGAACTGGTGGTACTTCTTGCGCACGGCATAGAAGTACAGGCCGATCTCTTGCAGCAGCTCCAGGCTCAGGCCGGTGTCGAACTCGCTGCCTTTAAGGGCGGCGACCATCGACTCGGTCCCTGGGTGGCTGGTGCCCCAGGCGAAGCTGGAGATGGCGGTGTCGATATGGTCAGCACCGTTCTCGATGGCCTTGAGTTGGCACATCGCGGCCAAACCCGCAGTGTCATGCGAGTGGATAAAGATCGGCAGACTCTGCTCGGCCTTCAGCGCCTTGACCAGCTCGCCGGTGGCATACGGGGTCAACAGGCCGGCCATGTCCTTGATCGCGATGGAGTCGCAACCCATCGATTCCAGCTGCTTGGCCTGCGCCACGAAGGCTTCAACGGTGTGCACCGGGCTGGTGGTGTAGGCGATGGTGCCTTGGGCATGCTTGCCGGCGGCTTTCACCGCTTCGATGGCCACGCGCAGGTTACGCACGTCGTTCATGGCGTCGAAAATGCGGAAGACATCGATGCCATTCACAGCCGCCTTGGCCACGAACGCCTTCACCACATCGTCACTGTAGTGACGGTAGCCCAGCAGGTTCTGGCCGCGCAGCAGCATTTGCAGGCGCGTGTTGGGCAATGCGGCGCGCAGTTTGCGCAGGCGCTCCCACGGGTCTTCCTTGAGGAAGCGTACGCAGGCGTCGAAGGTCGCGCCGCCCCAGACTTCCAGGGACCAGTAGCCGACTTTGTCGAGCTTGTCGCAGATCGGCAGCATGTCGTCGGTGCGCATGCGGGTCGCCAGCAACGATTGGTGGGCGTCGCGCAGGATGGTGTCGGTGACAAAGATTTTCTTGGACATTGTTGTATTCCTCACAGGCCTGCGTGGGCGGCGATGGCGGCGGCGATGGCCAGGGCCAGCTCTTCGGGTTTGCGCTTGATCGAGTAGTTGGTCAGCTCAGGGTGGCTTTCCACGAAGCTGGTGTTGAACTGGCCGCTGCGGAATTCCGGGTTGCGCAGGATTTCCTGGTAGTAGGCGGCAGTGGTCTTCACGCCTTGCAGGCGCATGTCATCCAGGGCGCGCAGGCCGCGGTCCATGGCTTCTTCCCAGGTCAACGCCCACACCACCAGTTTCAGGCACATAGAGTCGTAGAACGGCGGGATGGTGTAGCCGGTGTAGATCGCCGTGTCCGTACGCACGCCGGGACCGCCGGGTGCGTAGTAACGGGTTATCTTGCCGAAGCTGGGCAGGAAGTTGTTTTTCGGGTCTTCGGCGTTGATACGGAACTGCAACGCGAAACCACGGTGCTGGATGTCTTCCTGCTTCACCGACAGTGGCAGGCCGGAGGCGATGCGGATCTGTTCGCGGACGATGTCGATCCCGGTGATTTCTTCGGTGATGGTGTGTTCCACCTGCACCCGGGTGTTCATCTCCATGAAGTACACCTCGCCCTCGGCGAGCAGGAACTCCACGGTACCGGCGTTCTCGTAGCCCACAGCCTTGGCGGCTCGCACCGACAGGTCGCCGATGTAGGCGCGCTGTTCCGGGGTCAGTTGCGGGCTTGGGGCGATTTCGATGAGCTTCTGGTTGCGACGCTGGATCGAGCAATCGCGCTCGAACAGGTGCACCACGTTGCCGAAGCTGTCACCGAGGATCTGCGCCTCAATGTGCTTGGGATTGACGATGCATTTTTCCAGGAACACTTCCGCCGAGCCGAAGGCCTTGGTGGCCTCGGAAATCACGCGGGGGAAGGCTTGTTCGAGTTCTTCGCGGCTGTTGCAACGACGGATACCACGACCACCACCACCGGACGTGGCCTTGAGCATCACCGGGTAACCAATGCGGTCGCCCTCGGTGAGTGCCTCGTGGATATCCGCGACGTTGCCTTCGGTGCCCGGCGTGACCGGCACACCGGCCTTGATCATGCTGCGGCGCGCTTCGGTCTTGTCGCCCATGCGGCGAATCACTTCGGCCGATGGGCCAATGAATTTGATGCCGCGTTCGGCGCAGATGTCCGCCAGTTCAGCGTTTTCCGACAGGAAGCCATAGCCGGGGTGCAGCGCATCGCAGCCGGTTTCCACCGCTAGGTTCACCAGCTTGCGCGGGTTCAGGTAACCGGCCAGGGGCTCGGCACCGATGCTGTGGGCTTCGTCGGCACGCTTGACGTGCAACGCGTGGCGGTCGGCGTCGGAGTAGACCGCGACCGAGCGAATGCCCATCTCGGCGCAGGCACGCACGATTCGTACGGCAATTTCACCACGGTTGGCGATCAGGATCTTTTTTATCACTTGGAAATTCCCTTGAGCCGATTGCTGCGTTCTTCGACCCACTGGAGCCGGGTCGGCGCGTGACCAAATGTTTCATGACAGTCGCGAGACACACACTAAGCCCGCCAAGGGATTAACAAAAATCAATAATTATTGGGTCGGGCATAAGTAAAGACTTATAGTTGTCCGAACAGCCGGTGGCGAGAGAATTAGAAAATGCGTAAGTCATTGATGCGACTGACATTGCGTCAATTGCAGATCTTCCATGAGGTGTGCGATTTGCGCTCCTACAGCCGTGCGGCCGAGGAAATGTCCCTCACGCAACCAGCCGTCAGCCTGCAAATCCGTCAACTGGAAGAGCTGATCGGCCAGCCGCTGTTCGATTACGTGGGCAAAAAGCTCTACATGACCGAGGCTGCCGAAGCCCTGCAGCGCGCCAGTCGCGACATCTTCGGGCGCCTGGAAAACCTCGATATGCAGCTTTCGGACATGCAGGGTTCGTTGCAGGGCCAGCTGAAACTGGCGATTGAATCCAGCGCCAAGTACTTCGTGCCGCACCTGTTCGCCGCCTTCAAGCGTCAGCATCCGGAAGTGCAGTTGCAATTGACGGTGGTGAACCGCGCCCAGGTGATTCGCCGGCTTTCGGACAACCGCGACGACCTGGTGATCATGTCCATGGTGCCCCAGGACATGGGCCTGGAATTCCTGCCCTTCCTCAACAACCCGATTGTCGCTGTGGCGCCTCCCGACCACCCCTTGAGCCTGCAAGGCCCGCTGCGCCTGCAGGACCTGGAGCCCTACACGCTGTTGCTGCGCGAACCAGGTTCCGGCACGCGACTGGCCTGCGAGGAGTACTTCAAGGAAAAACGCGTGCACTTCACCCAGACGGTGGAAGTGGCCTCGGCCGAGGCGCAGCGTGAGTGTGTCTGTGCAGGATTGGGCGTGGCCCTGTTGACGCGCCACGCGGTCAACATGGAGCTGGCCACCGGCGGGCTCAAGGAGCTGCCGGTGGAAGAACTGCCGCTGTACCGCAGTTGGTGCCTGGTGCAGGCCAAGGCCAAGCGCCTGTCACCGGTGGCCCATGCGTTCCTGGGCTTTATCCGCAGCGAACGGGTGCAGATCAGCGTGCTGGCTGAGCGCTTCGCTGGGAAGCCGCGGGTGCCTGCCAGTGGAGTTCCGGGTAGTCACTGATGCTCTGGAGCAACTGGCGCTCCTCACAACGGTCTTCGATTGCGCGACGGAACGCCATGCGGCGTTGGTCTTCCTGCTGACGACGGGTTTTGACGGAGCTGTTGCTGTCTTCGTAAGTCCGGGCCATTTGGAGTCTCCCAATGCGAGTACGGGGAGTTCAGGATGGCCTTGGGGAGTTACGGTTTGGCGGCACACGCATGACAAGACGATGAACATTCCTGATCTGTAGGAAATCCAAATGTGGGAGGGGGCTTGCCCCCGATAGCAGTGGGTCAGCCAATGCATTTGGTGACTGATACACCGTAATCGGGGGCAAGCCCCCTCCCACATTTTGACCTCAGGTCAATCGTCGAGGGCTTTGACGGATTTCGGTGACAGGCGAAGGCTGCGCAGACTGCGCTTCACGCTCTTGAGGTGGTTGACCAGGCTCGGCCCACGCGCCATGGCCACGCCCATCGCCAGCACGTCGATCACCACCAGGTGGGCGATGCGCGAAGTCAGCGGCGTGTAGATTTCGGTGTCTTCGTGCACGTCGATCGCCAGGTTGACCGTAGACAGTTCCGCCAACGGCGTCTGGCTTGGGCACAGGGTGATCAGCGATGCACCACTTTCACGCACCAGGTTGGCGGTGATCAGCAGGTCTTTGGAGCGGCCCGACTGGGAAATGCAGATGGCCACGTCCGTAGGCTTCAAGGTCACCGCCGACATGGCTTGCATGTGCGGGTCGCTGTAGGCCGCGGCGGTGAGCAGCAAACGGAAGAATTTGTGCTGGGCATCAGCTGCCACCGCGCCCGAAGCACCAAAGCCATAGAACTCCACGCGCTGGGCCTGGGACATCGCCGTCACGGCCTTTTGCAACTCCACCGGGTCGAGCTTCTCGCGCACTTCCATGAGGGTGTGCAAGGTGGTGTCGAAGATTTTCAGGCTGTAGTCGGCGACAGAGTCGTCTTCATGGATCGCAAATTGGCCGAAGCTGGCGCCAGCGGCCAGGCTTTGCGCCAGCTTGAGTTTCAAGTCCTGGAACCCGGAACAACCGATGGCGCGGCAGAATCGCACGATGGTCGGTTCGCTGATACCCACGCTATGGGCCAGGTCGGCCATGGAACTGTGCATCACAGCCGCAGGGTCAAGCAGCACGTGATCGGCAACCTTGAGCTCCGATTTGCGTAACAGGTGGCGCGACTGGGCGATATGTTGCAACAGGTTCAAAGGGCAGGACTCTTGTTATGGGCAGGGCCAGGGATGTAGCAAGCTTGTAGTTATACTACAAGAATTGCCGTTTTGCCCGTCCGACGCATCACTAAATCGCCCTGCCCCCCTTTGAATCTAAGGGCAGCCGCGTTGTAGCCACAGGGGCGTCCCCAGCGTCGTTAAGGAAATTCTGCATTTTTCCGTAACAAATCTGCCAACCCATCAGCCTGCATCGGCCGACTGATCAAATAGCCCTGCACTTCGTCACAACGCTCGCCCCGCAGGAAATCCAGCTGCTGCTGATCTTCCACGCCCTCCGCCACTACCTTCAGCGCCAGCCCGTGGGCCATGGCGATGATTGCCCGAGTGATGGCTGCGTCTTCGCGCCCCTGGCCCAGGCCGCGGATGAAGGTCTGGTCGATCTTCACGTAGTCCACGGGAATGCGCTTGAGGTAGCTGAGTGACGAATAGCCGGTGCCGAAGTCGTCAATCGCCAGCTTCACCCCCAGGTCTCGCAGTTGCTGGAAGGTCGCGATGATGTGTTCGACGCTGTCGAGCAATTGGCTTTCGGTCAGCTCCAGCTCCAGGTATTGCGGGTCCAGGCCGGTTTCTTCGAGCACCTGGCGTACCAGGCTGACCAACTTGCCCTGGCGCAGTTGGTGTACCGAGAGGTTCACCGATACCCGGATCGGCGCCAACCCCTGGCGCTGCCACTCGCAGGCTTGCCAGCAGGCCTCGCGCAGCACGAATTCGCCCAGGGGTACGATCAGGCCGGTCTCTTCGGCCAGGCCGATAAAGTCCCCCGGCGGCACCATGCCCCACTGCGGGTGCTCCCAACGGATCAGCGCCTCGGCCGCGTTGAGCTTGCCAGTGGCCAGGCACAGTTTCGGTTGATAGAACACCGTGAGCTGACGCTCTTCGATGGCCTTGCGCAGGTGGTTTTCCAGCTGCAAGCGCTCCAGGGTGCTGGCTTGCAGGCTGTCGGTGTAAAACTGGAAGTTATTGCCGCCCAAGTGTTTGGCGTGCTGCATGGCCATGTTCGATTGGCTGACCAACGCGGAAATTTCCCGCGCGTTGTCCGGCAACAGGCTGACGCCCATGGAGGCACTCACCACCAACTCGTGCCCCTCCACCGTCACCGGCACCCGCAGTTTGGCCAGCAGCCGCGTAGCGACCCGCGCCAGGCTCGACAGGTTGCCGTAGGCGTCGAACAACACAGCAAACTCATCCCCCGACAGCCGTGCAATGGTGTCGGCCTCGGGCAAGGCGTTGATTAAGCGTCGCGCCATTTTCTGCAACAACTGGTCGGCGACTTCATGGCCCAGGCTGTCGTTGAGCAGTTTGAAGCGGTCCAGGTTGATGTGCAGCAACGCCAGGCTGCGCCCACCCTGGCGTACGCGCTGGTGAGCTTCGCGCAACCGTTCGCGGAACAGCGAGCGGTTGGCCAGGCCGGTCAGTTCGTCGTAGTGAGTGAGGTAGCGCATACGCTCTTCGGACTCACGCCGTGCTGAAAGATCGGCGAAGAAGCCCACGATATGGCTGACTTTTCCTCGAATATCACGCACGACATTCAATTGCAGCCACTGCGGATACAGCTCGCCGTTTTTGCGTGTCTCCACCAATTCGCCCTGCCACGTGCCGTGGCTGAGCAACGCCTGGCGGATCACCGGGAAATGGCGGCGGGCGTCACGGCTGCTGGGCAGTTCCACCACGTTGCGGCCAATCATGTCGTCGGTTTCAAACCCCGTGACACGGCTGAAGGCTTGGTTGACGGCAATCAGCTTGTAGTCCGGATCAAGGATCACAATGCCTTCGCTGGCGGCTTCAAATACGGTCGAGGCCAACCGCTGCTGTTCCTCCAGGGCCTTGCCGGCGCTGATATCGCGGCGCGTCCCCAGCATGCGCGTGACCCGGCCGCTGGGCGCACGCTCCACGGCGCGGCCACGGTCTTCGATCCACACCCAGTGCCCGTCGCCATGGCGCACGCGGTATTCCACCTGGTAGTCCTCGCTGCGGCCCTTGAGGTGTTCCACCAGGGCACGCTTGAGCAGCGGCAGGTCTTCGGGGTGCAGGCGCGGCTTGAGGTGGCTGAGCATTGCCGTTACGTACTCCGGCTCCAGGCCGAACAGCTCCTTGAGCTGGGTGTGATGGACCTCGTCGGTTTGCAGGTTCCAGTCCCACAGGCCCAGTTCACTGGCTTGCAGGGCCATGGCCAGGCGCGCTTCGCTTTTATTCAGGGCCAGGCTGGCGGCGTCCAGTTCCTGGCTGCGCTGTGCCACACGGTCTTGCAGGCCGGTCTGGGCTTCGCGCAGTTCCTGTTCGACTTGGCGACGCTGCTCGACTTCGCGCACCAGTTCCTGATTGAGTTGCTCGCTGCGCTGCTGCGCCTGTTGCAGGTGCTCGATCAGCGCCTGGTTCTGGAAGCGGCGCAACAACCCGCGCTGAATCAGGCGATTGACCTGCCACGCCACCAGGCTCAAGGACGCCAGCAGGATCAGGCCAAGTACACCCCAGCCGCGCTGCTGCGGGTCGCCACTCCAGAACAGGTAGAGGATGGACGGCACCAGGCACGGCAAGGCAAAGGACAGGAACGCCGGCAGGCTCACGGCGTATGCCACGCTGGCCGACAAGGTCGCCGCGCCGATCAGGCCGAACACCCAGGCCTGTTGCATGAAGCTGTCCACCGGCACCAGGGCGATGGCGGCGGTGGCCAGCGTCAGGCCGCTGACCGCCGAACCGAGCAGGAACATGCGTTGCCACACCGGTTGGGCCTGGCGGCTGGGCATCGCCGAGTCAAACGCGGCCACCTGAATCACACGCATCGCCACCAGGGCCAGCAGCCAGACCAACCAGACGCTGTCCAACAGGTATTGCTGGGGGTTCCACAGTAGCCAGGCGCAGACCAGGCCATTGACCAACATCAACAGGGTCGGCAGCAGCGAGCCTTGATACAGCAGGCGTGTGCGCTCGACCGCCATCTCCGTGGCGTAGTGTTTACGGATAACCTGCGCAGGAGCCGCCGAGGGGCCAAGCAGGTCGGTGCTAAGGGTCATAGGCAGTGTTCTTATAATGGTGAGCCCGAAACGTCGACGGAGCATACACAAGCAAGCGCTTGGGCCAAACTGCTCCATGTCATAAAACCGCACGCTCATGCCGCGCAAACTTCCGGGCCAGACGGCTTGAGCGAGACGCTGCGCGGGCTGCGGCCATCGACCGACCGGTCATCACCCCGAAGGTTTTCCGTCGACCACCCGGCATTGGCATTTGCCCCACTTCCCCGGGGGCCATAGAATGCGCCGATGCGCGATGATCTCTCCCTTTTGCTGAACTCCCTCAACGATGCCCAACGCCAGGCCGTAGCGGCCCCCGTTGGCCGTCAGTTGGTCCTGGCCGGTGCTGGCTCCGGTAAAACCCGAGTGCTGGTGCACCGTATCGCCTGGTTGATCCAGGTCGAAAACGCGTCCCCGCATTCCATCCTGTCGGTGACCTTCACCAACAAGGCCGCTGCCGAGATGCGCCACCGCATCGAACAGCTGATGGGCATCAGCCCGGCCGGCATGTGGGTAGGCACTTTCCACGGCCTGGCGCACCGCTTGCTGCGGGCGCATTGGCAGGAAGCGGGCCTGGCCCAGACCTTCCAGATCCTCGACAGCGATGACCAGCAACGCCTGGTCAAGCGGGTGATCCGCGAGCTGGGCCTCGACGAACAACGCTGGCCCGCACGCCAGGCGCAATGGTTTATCAACGGCCAGAAAGACGAAGGCCTGCGCCCGCAACATATCCAGGCCAGCGGCGATCTGTTCCTGGCCACCATGCGCAGCATCTATGAGGCCTACGAGGCCGCCTGCGTGCGCGCCGGGGTCATCGACTTCTCCGAGTTGCTGCTGCGCGCCCTCGACCTGTGGCGCGATAACCCAGGCTTGCTGGCGCATTACCAGAAACGTTTCCGCCACATCCTGGTGGACGAGTTCCAGGACACCAACGCCGTGCAGTACGCCTGGCTGCGCCTGCTGGCCAAAGGTGGCGACAGCCTGATGGTGGTGGGCGACGACGACCAGTCGATCTACGGCTGGCGTGGCGCGAAAATCGAGAACATCTACCAGTATTCCGAAGACTTCCCGGACGCGGTCACCATCCGCCTGGAGCAGAACTATCGCTCCACTGCCGGAATCCTCAAGGCGGCCAACGCCTTGATTGCCAACAACACCGGGCGCCTGGGCAAAGAACTGTGGACCGACGGCGGCGAAGGCGAAGCGATCAACCTGTACGCCGCGTTCAACGAACACGATGAAGCGCGCTACGTGGTGGAAACCATCGAAAGTGCGCTGAAAACCGGCCTGGCGCGCAGCGACATCGCGATCCTGTACCGCTCCAACGCCCAATCGCGGGTCCTGGAAGAAGCCTTGCTACGCGAACGTATCCCGTACCGCATCTATGGCGGCCAGCGCTTCTTCGAGCGGGCCGAGATCAAGAACGCCATGGCTTACCTGCGCTTGCTGGAAGGCCGTGGCAACGATGCGGCGCTGGAACGGGTGATCAATATCCCGGCCCGTGGCATCGGCGAAAAAACCGTCGAAGCCATTCGTGACCACGCACGCCACGCCGATGTGTCGATGTGGGAAGCCATGCGCCTGCTCATCGCCAATAAAGGCCTGACCGGTCGTGCGGCGGGTGCGCTGGGTGTGTTTGTCGAGCTGATCGAGAACCTGGCGGCCAAGTGCGCGGAAATGCCCCTGCATTTGATGACCCAGACCGTCATCGAGCAGTCCGGGCTGATCGCCTACCACGAAGCGGAAAAAGGCGAGAAAGGCCAGGCCCGGGTAGAAAACCTTGAGGAACTGGTCAGCGCTGCCCGTGCGTTCGAAAACACCGAAGAAGATGAAGAGCTGACCCCGCTTGCCGCCTTCCTCGGCCATGCGTCGCTGGAAGCCGGTGATACCCAAGCCGATGAGCATGAAGACAGCATCCAGCTGATGACCTTGCACAGCGCCAAGGGCCTGGAATTCCCTTACGTGTTCCTGGTGGGCATGGAAGAGGGCTTGTTCCCGCACAAGATGAGCCTGGAAGAGCCCGGCCGCCTTGAGGAAGAACGCCGCCTGGCCTATGTGGGCATCACCCGGGCGATGCAGAACCTGGTGATGACCTACGCCGAAACCCGACGCCTGTACGGCAGCGAAACCTACAACAAGGTGTCGCGCTTCGTACGTGAAGTACCGAAGGGCCTGATCCAGGAAGTGCGCCTGTCCAACAGCGTCAGCCGCCCGTTCGGTGGTGGACAGCAGCAGAACTCCAGCAGCATGTTCGCCGGCTCCGAGATTCCGGAAACCCAGTTCAGCCTTGGCCAACAGGTCAGGCATTCGGTATTCGGCGAAGGGGTGATCCTCAATTTCGAAGGCGCGGGTGCCCAGGCGCGCGTGCAGGTGAATTTCGCCGAAGGCAGCAAGTGGCTGATGATGGGTTACGCGAAGCTCGAAGCCATTTGAAACATTTGCCCACATGAAGGTTTTTGGCCCGCCCTTGTTTTTAACGAGCGCGGGCCAATATCTGTAATAAGTCCTACAGACCACTCTGAATCGGTCCTACGCAAAAGCCCGAAACATTATGCCGCTAGCCACTGTCACCACACCTGTGCAACATGGCGCGCGTGCAATCCACAAATGGGAATTCCCTTTATGAAACGTTTTCTTAGCATCGCCATGGCGTTGTGCATCGGCCTGACGATGAGCCTCGACGCCAACGCCAAACGCTTCGGTGGCGGCAAAAGCTCAGGCGCAGCACCGACTCACCAGACTAGCCAAATGGCTCCATCCGCCGGTGCCGGCGGTGCTGCGGCCACCGCAGGCGCCGCCGGTGCTGCAGGCGCTGCAGCCAAGGCCGGCGGTGCTTCGCGCTGGTTGGGCCCTCTTGCCGGCATCGCCGCCGGTGGCCTGCTCGCCTCCATGTTCATGGGCGGCGGCTTCCAGGGCATGCAGATCTTCGACATCCTGATCATGGCGGTCATCGCCTTCCTGGTCTTCCGCTTTATCGCCGCCCGTCGCCGCAAGCAGCAGGAGCACATGGCTCCAGCCGGCGCGCCGATGCAGCGTGAAGTGTTCGAGCAAAAACCAGCCATGGGCTCGATCTTCGGTGGTTCGCCAGCGCCAGCTGCGGCCCGTCCGGTGATCAACGCACCGGCCTGGTTCAACGAAGAACGTTTCGTCGAAGCGGCCCGCAGCCACTTCCAGTCCCTGCAACAGCACTGGGACGCCAACGAAATGGACAAGATCGCCGAGTTCGTGACCCCGCAACTGCTGGAGTTCCTCAAGCGCGAACGCGCCGAGATTGGCGATGCATTCCAGTCGACTTACATCGACGACCTGCGCGTGCAACTGGACGGTGTGGATGATCGCGCCGACAAGACCATCGCCACCCTGACCTTCAGCGGTGTGTCGAAGTCCTCGCGTTTCGACCAGGGCGAAGTGTTCAGCGAAAGCTGGAACATGGAACGTGCCCAGGGCGATAACCAGCCATGGCTGGTCGCCGGTATCCGCCAGAACGGCTGATCCCTGCACGCTTGGTAAACAGATACAAAAAACCCCGGACCTGTCCGGGGTTTTCTATTTCACGGTTGCACTTATAGCGAGCTACTGTATAAAACGCCCCTATAAACCGCGCCATCTAGCAAGAGGATCCCGGCCGTGGAAGAAATCATCGAACAATTGCGTGAAGCCAACGAACCGGTCCCGGTTCCCTTGGAGCTGCCTGACGAAGACCAACTGGTGGAGATCGAGGAACAACTGTTCATCGACATCCCGTTTGTCTTCCGTGAATTCCTGCTGACCGTCAGCGACGTGGTGTACGGCAGCCTCGAGCCGGTGACCGTCACCGACCCGCAGTCCCACACCTACCTGCCGGACGTGGCCGCCAACGCCTGGGACGCCGGTGTCGACCGCAGCCTGATCCCGATCTGCCAGGACGGCGACGACTACTACTGCGTCGAAGAAGACGGCACAGTGGTGCTGTGGTCCGGCGAAGAAGAAATCGTCACCGAAGAAACCTGGGAATCGGTGTGGCACTGGGCGCGGGACGTCTGGCTGGAAAGCTGACCGGGCTCTATGGCTGAAGGGGCTTACTGTGGTGAGCGGGCTTGCCCCGCGTCGGGCTGCGAAGCAGCCCCCCCAAAAAATCCCCTCAATGCTCCGGCGTATCCTTATGGTTATCCAGCGTCTCCAACAAGGCAACCTGCATCCGCGTATGCACGCGGATGAACCAGCGCCAGAGCACCGCCGCCACCGCCGCCGTGACCACGGCGATCAGCACCAGCAACTTGTTGGTCGGCAGAATACTGGCCGACAAGGCTGCCAATAGCAGGAAGATCACCAGCAGCGAGAGGATCGGGATCAGTTCCGCGATCACCCTTCGCACACGCTGGGTATGCCGCCCGGCCATTTCCGGCTTCACGCTCATCTCCGCCAGCAGCATCGACAGCGCCTTGAGCTTGCGGTATGCCGCAATCAAGAACGGCAGCGACAACAGCAACGCCCCGCCCCAGATCAACGCCTTCTGCCAGCTCGGATCGCTGATCCAGCCTTCCAGATACCCACCGATGCGCGCCGCGAAAAAGCCGCCGGCAAAGAAGATCGCAATCACCAGTGCCAGGTTAACGCCCACTTGCAGGATGATCTTGCGGATCATCGACGCCAGCATCGCCCCCTCGCCCTGGGGTTGAATGCTGCGCAGCCATTCGCCATACATGCCGAATACTCGGCTCATACGCTGGGGCATGACCGACGCGATCTTCAACGACAGCGGGTCGGCACCGCGAATCAGGTACGGCGTGAGCAGTGTGGTGATGGCCGAAACCGCTACCGCCACCGGGTAGAGGAAATCACTGGTCACCTGCAGCGTCATCCCCAGCGCCGCGATGATGAACGAAAACTCGCCAATCTGTGACAGCCCCATGCCCACGCGCAGTGAGGTGCGGCCGTCATTGCCGGCGATAAACGCCCCCAGGCCGCAGGACAGCATCTTGCCCAGCACCACGGCCACGGTGATCACCGCAATCGGCCAGGCGTATTGCAGTAGGATCTGCGGGTCGATCATCAAGCCGATGGCGACAAAGAAGATAGCACTGAACATGTCGCGAACTGGCTCGATCAGGCGCTCGATCTTAATCAACTGCCGAGATTCGGCCATGATTGCGCCGATCAGGAACGCGCCCAGCACCATGCTGTATTCCAGTTTGACCACCAGCAGGCAGAAACCGAAACACAACCCCAGTACGGTGATCAGCAACATCTCGTTGCTTTCGAATTTGGCCACGTAGGCCAGCAAACGCGGTACCAGCAAAATGCCGATGACCAGCGCGACAATCATGAACAGCGAGAGCTTGCCGACTGTGGAGAACACCTCGCCGGAGCTGACCGTACCGCTGACGGCAATGCTCGACAGCAAGGCGATGATGCCAATGCCGAGGATGTCCTCGACGATCAGCACGCCAAAAATCAGTTGAGCGAAACGCTGGTTCTTCATCTTCAGGTCGTTGAGCGCCTTGACGATGATGGTGGTCGAGGAAATCGCCAGGATCGCGCCGAGGAACAGTGAATCCATGGTGTTCCAGTCGAACCAGCGACCGATTTCGTAGCCGATCCAGATCATCAGGATGATTTCCAGGAAGGCCGCGATGAACGCGGTGGCGCCGACCTTGAACAGCTTGCGCAGGCTGAACTCCAGGCCCAGGCAGAACATCAGGAAGATCACCCCCAGCTCGGCGAGGGTCTTGATGGTGTCTTCGTCGTGGATCAGGCCGAACGGCGGGGTGTGCGGGCCGATAATGAACCCGGCGACGATGTAGCCCAGCACCACCGGCTGCTTGAGGCGGTGAAACAGGATGGTGACAACCCCTGCCACCAGCATGATCACGGCCAAGTCCTGGATAAAGCTGATGGCGTGCATGGCGAGGGGCTCCTTGAGGGTACTGGCGCTTTTCCCACTTCCGCGCGCGCCTTTGAAATGTCGCAAAGTGCGGAAGGAAAAGTCTGCCTTGATCGTAAGAAATGCCCTGAGATGGGCTTTTGAAGGTTAACACCGCGACTTCCGCCGGAAAGCCGGTGCAATATATGGAAACAGATCGGTACAAGCGTGACGGCAAGCCGCCTACCGGCGTCCCGTTAAGGATGGCGCTGCAAAGATTCCAGCACCCGCAGAGGTGCCCCCCAACCAATGCCTACAACCCGTGAGTGTGCTATGGAACCCGGAAACGCCCAGCTGTCGATGACGGTATTGATGACCCCTGACATGGCCAACTTCTCAGGCAATGTCCACGGCGGCACCCTGCTCAAGTACCTCGACGAAGTGGCCTACGCCTGCGCGAGCCGTTATGCCGGCCGCTATGTGGTCACGCTGTCGGTGGACCAGGTGATCTTCCGCGAGCCGATCCATGTCGGCGAGCTGGTGACCTTCCTCGCGTCGGTCAACTACACCGGCAACACCTCGATGGAGGTGGGCATCAAGGTGGTGACCGAGAACATCCGCGAACGCTCGGTGCGCCATACCAACAGCTGCTTCTTCACCATGGTCGCGGTGGACGACCAGCGCAAACCGGCCGCCGTGCCCCCGCTGCAACCACAGAACAGCGAAGACAAGCGCCGGTTCGTGCAAGCCCAGCAGCGCCGGCAGATCCGTCAGGAACTGGAAAAGCGCTACCAGGAAATCAAGGCAGACGCGCTGTAGGCCCTTTCCCCGTTGTAGGAGCGAACAACCGCGCTCCTACAATCGCCAGCACTGATCATCGTGGGCACAGACATCAAAGCGCTGGTCCAACTGGCTCATGCGCTCCATATGATGGTTCACGATGTCCACCATCACCGCTTTGCTGGTGTTTTTGTAGTACTGCGCCATCAACTTGTCGTTCGCCTTGACGCGCTCGACCACGGCGGCGTCCGTCGGGTTCTGCCATTGCTCCAGGATGGCATCTTCGGTGCCGCTCAGGCGCATGCGGTAAACCCGCTCATAAAGCGCCAGGGTACGCGCCTTGCGGCCGGCCATTTCCTGATTCACCAGTGCATAGTTCTGACGGTACTGAACCCAATAGTCGTCAGGTGGCGTGAATGAGCCGAATCGCGCCTTGCGCTCGGCGATTGACTCTTCGACGGCTTGCGGACGCTGCGCGGTGTCAGGCTCCATCAACGTGATGAGTTGCATATGGGTTTCAACGATCGCGTTGATCAGCGCGGTACGGTGTGGCGTATCCGGGATCACCTTGCCGAATATCGGGCTTTTGCCCGCGCACGATGGCATGCCGTTCTCGAATATCGGCTGTGGAATGCGCACATCTTTGCCACCCGAGCGCGTCAGGCGCTGCAACGAGGTCGTGCAGATGCCACGCGCCATATCGAAGGTCACTTCGTACTCTTCCCCGGCCTTTGGCGTGATGCTCATTGATTTGCCGCAGACATAGCTGCCGCCATTGGTGTTGATCATCAACATGGTTTCCTTGCCGGGTCCCAGCTTGAACTCCAGCAAGCCCCGGGCCTTGGCCGGCGGGGGCACCGACATGCCGACACGCCGCCGGGTATCGACCAGGAAAATATTGTTGAGCATGCCGGTGGTCTGGCCCATGCAATGCTGCGCATCGTAGACGTCGATGGTGGTATTGGAGGTATTGGAGATGAAGCGCAGCTTGGCAGCGTCCGGCTCGGTGGCGTCAGGGTAAGTACCGTTCACACTGCAACCGGCCAGCAACGATGTCAGCACCAGGGCGGTCAGTGCCCGTGGCGACGGGAATACGGGGGACATGGTTCTTCCTTGAAAAGCACAGGGGACTAAGAGGCGCCCGATAGTACCGGACGCCCTTTGCCTGGCTCAATCAGGAATATTCCTACAACCCGATAGGCGTGGCTTCGAAACGCACGCGAGGATGGGCAATGCGGTCCTGGGCGCGCACCAGCTCCAGTTCGTAACTGGCGCAGGCCTGGGTTTCCAACAGCACTTCATGGACCGCTGCGGCGGTGAATTCGAAGGCGGCGAGCAGGCTGTCGCCCAACAGAACACGCGCCAGAAACAGCCCCGAGGTCAAATCGCCGACGCCCACCGGCTGACGGGGGAACGCCAGCAGCGGCCGGCGCAAATGCCAGCTACCATCGGCGGTCACCAGTAGCATCTCGAAACCGTCCGGCAACTTGCCTGGATAATCCAGGTGTTTGACCAATACGGCCTTCGGCCCACGCGCCAGCAACGCCTTGGCCATGGCCAGGCAATCGAACAGCGATTGCGGCTTGCGCCCGGCAAAGCTGTCCAACTCCAACTGGTTGGGGCACAGGAAGTCGGCCATGGCCGCGGCTTCGTCCAGTAGGAAATCGCTGACTTCCTGGGGCACGATGCAGCCCTTTTCGGGATGCCCCATCACCGGGTCGCACAGGTACAGGGCCTTGGGGTTGATGGCCTTGATGCGCGCCACGCCGGTCAGAATCGCCCGGCCCTGATCGGCGCTGCCCAGGTAGCCGGACAGAATCGCATCGCAATTGCCCAGCTCGCCGATGGCGGCAATGCCTTCCACCAACGCGGGAATCTGCTGTGGCGCCAACACTTCTCCCGCCCATTGGCCATACTGGGTGTGGTTGGAGAACTGCACCGTGTTCAGCGGCCACACGTTCACCCCCACGCGCTGCATGGGGAACACGGCGGCGCTGTTTCCGGCGTGGCCAAAGACCACATGAGACTGGATCGCAAGCAGATGAGGTGTGCGTTTCATGCGGGAGATTTCCGTAAAACCAATGAAATTCTGGCCGCGCAGTATGCGACTAAACGCAGCCTGTACGACAGACCGGCGACACAGTTAAGCTGCTCTCACTTTGTTGGAGTTTTTCGCATGCTGACCCTGGGAAACATGTTCGTGTTGATGCTGCTGGCGACCGGTGCCGCCTGGGTATGGCATAACCACGGCCTGCGCGAGCGGGCGCTGGAGCGGGTCAAGCAACATTGCGCCAAGCTCGACATCGAACTGCTGGACGGTGCGGTGGCACTCAAGCGCATCGGCTTTGTAAAGGATGCCAACGGTCGGCGGCGCCTGGCGCGCATCTACAACTTCGAGTTCACCGTGACCGGTGAAACCCGCCATCCAGGGACTATCACCCAGTTCGGTGCCCACAGTGCGCAGATCGAACTGGCGCCCTACCCGTTCGAGATCAAGACGCCGCTGCCCAGTGCCGAGGTGATTGAGCTGAGCCAGTGGCGCCAGGACCATGCGTCCAAGAACCGTCACTGACGACTGGCGGCCAGCGCACGCTGTAACACATCCACGTCCTGTGGCTCGCTGAAGATCAATTCGATACGCGAATCGCGGCGCCATTCGCTGGGTTGCCAGCTGAGCGGGCCGTTATCCACAGCGTTGGCGGACACCCAGCCTTCGGCACTGTGGATAACCAGCTTGGCGCGGCGCCAATCAAGGCTTGTAAGCCAGTTATGCAGCTGCGGGGTGTCGAACTGCTGGCTGGGGTGCCAGCGCCAGCCAATGCTCCAACCGCCCTCTTGAGCCTGACTCAGGCAAATGGGTTGGTCAGGATCGGTCCAGATAGCCGGCATTTGCCCCAGGCCTGTGGGCACGGCGAAGTTACCCACAGCCGCAACAGCCCGTGCGTCAAGGCCAGGTAAATGCGCCAGCGGTAGATGCGCCTGGCGAGTCCAGTAAAGCGGGCATTCGGGTAACTGGCGCTCGATCACCTCGCGCTGCGCTGCATTCAGTGCTTCGTCCTTGTTCAATACCAGCAACCCGGTACTCGCCAACGCTTCCTGCTGCGCTGGGGGCAAGGGTTTGCCCGCCGCCAGCGCTTGCGCATCCAGCACCAGCACGCACGGCTGGACGGCCAGCACGTTGTGCCACGGCGCTTCGCGCAACTGCTTGAGCAACTGCGCCGGATGACCCAGGCCCGAGGGTTCGATAAACAACCGATCAGGCTTGGCCTTACGCAACAAGCGACCCAAGCCTACTTGGAACGGAGCGCCATTCACACAACACAGGCAACCTCCCGCAACTTCGCCCAAGGCAATGCCGTCGTCATCTTGCGTGAGCAAGGCAGCGTCCAGGCCGATCTGCCCGAACTCGTTGATCAACACAGCCCAACGCTCATTGGCTGGGCGTTGGGCGAGCAGGTGCTGGATGAGGCTGGTCTTGCCGGCGCCCAAGGGCCCGGCAATCACGTGGGTGGGAATGTTCTGCAGCATGAGAGGCATCGTTCGGACCGTGTAGAGCGTTTGATCCTACGCGGTTATGCGAGCCAATCCAGTGTCAGGATCAAGCGGCGCTCGTCGGCCTTCAGTGCGGGCGAACGGTGAATCAGGCCATGGCCTTCATTGCCATGCCATTTGGTGCCCTTGAGCAAGGCCACTTCGCCGCAGTGGATCTGCTCGATACGCTCGGTGGGTTCGGCGTCCGGCTGGCTGAGTTTGCGACGGTCCATCACGCCTTCACGCAACCACTGGCTGCCAACCCCGGCATAGGTGGTGATCAGACGCACCGGCACGTGGTCGACGTGAAAACGCGGGCACATGGCTTTATCCAACAGACGCAGGCGCACGCCGATCCGCTTGGCGCCGAGCAGGCAGGCGAACGCACTGACCAGCCACGACACATCGGCGATAAAGCCTTCGTAGCCCTCAAGATCACGACAACTGGACGCCAAACCCTGCAAGTTGGGCTCGGCATCTTCATTGTTGAGCTCGATGACCATGGAGTCGGCCAACGGCTCGTTGAGCGACACCAACAAGGCGCCGAACTCGGCGATGTGCAGCGGCAACTGACGCTGCCACAGCGCCAGGTTGACGCCGTCTTCGAGGATATCGGACAGCGCCAGCGGGGTGTCACCGCAGGTCTGGCGAATCACGGGACGCAGGGGAATCACCGGGGCCAGCATCAGGCGGCTGCCTCCTCATACCAGGGGCCAAAAGGGTCGGCCAGCAGGCGCCAGCCTTCGACGCCCAGGGCCATTTCTTCATCGGTGAGCAAGCACGCATCCAACTCGGCGCGCATTCGGGTGAAGTCGATGTTCTGGCCGATAAACACCAGCTCCTGGCGGCAGTCGCCAGTGCTCAGTTGCCAGTTGCCCATGATCGCCGCGATGCTCTCTTCGTCCTGAGGCCATTGGCTTTTGGGCACAAAGCGCCACCAGCGGCCGGCAAACCCATGACGCATCAGGCCACCGGCCTGGGACCAACTGCCCGCATCCTGGTGTTTGCTGGCCAGCCAGAAAAACCCCTTGGAGCGCAGCAGTTTGCCGTTGACCCAGGGGCGGTCGATAAAGTCGAAAAAGCGCTGCGGATGAAACGGGCGGCGCGCGCGGTAAGCGGTGGAGGCGATGCCGTATTCCTCGGTTTCCGGCACATGTTCACCGCGCAATTCCTGCAGCCAGCCCGGCGCCTGGGCGGCGCGCTCGAAGTCGAAACGGCCGGTGTTGAGGATCTTGTTCAGCGGCACTTCGCCCATGACCATCGGGATGATTTCCGCCTGGGCGTTGAGGCGCTCGAGGATTGCCATCAACTCTTCACGTTCGCGGCTGCTGATCAGGTCGATCTTGCTGATAAGGATCACGTCGGCGAATTCGATCTGCTCGATCAGCAGGTCGGTGATGGAGCGCTCGTCTTCTTCACCGAGGGTTTCACCGCGCGAGGCCAGGCTTTCGGCGGCCTGGTAGTCGAGCAGGAAGTTCATGCCGTCGACCACGGTGACCATGGTGTCCAGACGGGCGATGTCGGCCAGGCTTTGCTCGTTCTCGTCACGAAAGGTGAAGGTCTCGGCCACCGGCAAGGGCTCGGAGATGCCGGTGGATTCGATCAGCAGGTAATCGAAGCGACCTTCCTTGGCGAGTTTTCCGACTTCTTCCAGCAAGTCTTCACGCAAGGTGCAGCAGATGCAGCCGTTGCTCATCTCCACCAGTTTTTCTTCGGCACGGTTGAGGGTGACGTCGCGCTGGACTTCGCTGCCATCGATGTTGATTTCGCTCATATCGTTGACGATCACCGCCACCCGCAGATTTTCGCGGTTGCGCAGGACATAGTTAAGCAGCGTGCTTTTACCGGCGCCGAGAAAGCCGGACAACACAGTAACGGGGAGGCGATTGGGCATCAGGTATTCCTCATCAGGGTTGGCCGGTCAAATCGCCCGTTTATGGCGTTCGCGCAGCTCTTCACGTTCTTTGGCTTCGATACACAGGGTGGCGGTAGGACGCAGCAACAAGCGCTTCAGGCCGATGGGCTCGCCAGTCTCGCGGCACCAGCCGTACTCGCCGCGCGCCAGCAATTCGAGGGCGTCGTCGATCTTGTCCAGCAGCTTCTTTTCCCGCTCCAGCAGGCGCAGTTGCCATTGACGCTGTTCTTCAGCGCTACCGACATCGGCCGGGTCGCTGTTGGTTTCCTGCTCGCGCAGCAGCAGGAATTGGGCGTCGATACGCGCTTGCAGCTCTTTGCGTTGGGCCAGCAGCAACTCACGGAAGAAGCCTTGTTGGGCCTCATTCATGTAGTCGTCGGGCAGCTGGGCCAGCAGGTCTTGTTCGGTCATGGAGAGCGGTTCACGGGTCAGGCTGTGCTTTTATGTTATAGTATAACAATACAAATAAGCCAATACCCTCTTGCTCACCACGACGAAGGGCGCAATGCTTGAACACTTCCCTGCCGCGAGAAACCTGATGAAATACCTGGTGTGCGCCCTGTTTTTGGCTGCGGCGGGACCTGCCTGCGCCCAGGCCCCCAGCCTGTTGGCCCACTGCACGCGCAGCGCCAACCTGCTGGCTTGTGTGGATCCATTGGGCAATGCCTACAGCGTGGCGACCGTCGGCAGTACCACGTATTTGCGCGGGTATGAGGTGATCGGCAAGCGCTACTGGGCGCAGACCAACAGCCGCTACGGGCAGCTGACGTTCTTTACCGGGTTGGCGTCGGATGGTGAGGCGTGGGTCGGCTACACGCGGCGCGTGGGCTGGACCACCCTCAACCGGTTTTCCAGTTCGGGTGGCGCCAGCGCCAAATTCACCTGCAGCCGTATAACGGGTTGCTAGACCTGGGCGTTCTTCTGTTCCTGCACCCACGCCATGTAGCTGTTCATCGGTGGGTTCTTCTGGAAATACTTTTTCAAGCCTTCGAACAACCCATCGGCAACTGCCTGTTGATGCCGCGCGGTGACCAGCCGCGCGCTGTCCCGCGCATTGGAAATAAACCCGGTTTCCACCAAAATCGATGGCACGTCGGGTGACTTGAGCACCGCGAATCCCGCCTGTTCCACGCGTTTCTGATGCAGGCTGGTGATGCCTTCCAGGCTGCCCAGGATCGAATTGCCCAGTTGCAGGCTGGAGGCGATGGTGGCGTTCATCGACATGTCCAGGATCACCCCGGCGAGCATCGGGTCCTTGTCCTTCAGATTCAGCAGGCTGGTGGCGCCAAGCAAATCGGCACCGTTTTCCCGCTGCGCCATGAACCTCGCCGTGGCGGACGTCGCGCCGCCTTCGGACAAGGCATACACCGACGCGCCCGAGGCAGTAATGCGCGGTGCCGCGTCCGCATGCACGGAGATAAACATGTCGGCATTGTGCTTGTGAGCGATCTCCACCCGTTTGCGCAGCGGTACGAAGAAGTCATCGTTGCGCACCAACTTCACATCAAAGCCCTTCTCGCGCTTCAAGCGTTTGGCCAACAGTTGCGCGATGGACAGCACCACGTCTTTTTCGCGCTGGCCCTTGGACCCGACCGCGCCCGGGTCCTTGCCGCCGTGGCCGGGGTCCACCACCACAATGATGTCGCGCTTGGGGTGCGCCTTATCCACGCGCGGCGCAGGTTCGGCGGCAATCTGGCGAGGCGCCTGGGTGGCGTTGGTCAGGTCCAGCACCAGGCGATGACCCTGGCCGTCCTGGGGCGGCAATAGAAAGCTGTTGAGCTGCATCGGTGCGACCAGGTCCAGCACGATGCGCGTATCGCCTTTACCAAAATGCCCAGAGCGAATCGAGGTGATGCCGCTGTTCTTCAACGCCAACTGAGAGAAATCACCGCTGAGGCCGGCGCCGCTGAGGTCGATGATCAGGCGCTCCGGCGCGCTCAGGGTGAAGGTCTTGTATTGCACCGGGCCGCTGAGGTCGAACACCAGCCGCAGCTTGTCGTCCGAGCGCCACAGGCGGGCGTTGCTGATCTGCGTGGCGTGGGCCGCGAATGGCAAGGTGAAAAGAGGGCTGGCCAGAAGCAGGTTAAGAAGCTGACGTCTGTGCATGAAAAGTTACCGCAAAAAGGAGCGTCCCTGCTCGACATGACTGAAAAAAGGCTGGCGCAGAAAAACCATCGTCGACACAATAGTTATACTATAACATGTCTTTTTATTTCCAATGATGGACCTGCTCATGAATGCGCTGACTCTGCCGGATATCGCCGCGCAGGCTTCACGCCAAGCCTTGCCACTCGACTGGGTGGGCATGTGCGGCATCGCCCTGCCAATCCTCATCGACGGCCAGCGCCTCACCGCCACCGCCGATGCCGGCGTGAGCCTGGACGATGGCGCCGCCCGTGGCATTCATATGTCACGCCTGTACCTGGCACTGGAGATGCTCGACCAACAGCCACTTACGCCTGCACTTCTGCGTAATGTACTGCAGCGTTTTCTCGACAGTCATGAAGGTTTATCTAATAACGCCTACCTGCGTATCCATACCGATCTGCTGCTCAAGCGCTCGGCGCTGGTCAGCCCGTTGGCCGGCTGGAAAGGCTACCCGGTGAGCATCCAGGCACGCCTGGAAAACCAGATGTTCCACGTGGAACTAAAAATTGACGTTACCTATTCCTCAACCTGCCCGTGCTCCGCTGCCCTCGCCAGGCAATTGATTCAGCAGCAATTTCTTGAAGACTTCGGCAACACGCCGCTGCAGCATGAGGACGTGTTGACCTGGCTCGGCAGCGCCAACGGCATCGTCGCCACGCCCCACAGCCAGCGCAGCAGCGCGCAGTTGCTGATCGAACTGGACGGCGACCAACCCAGCCTGCCCATCACCGAGCTGATCGATAACGTCGAAGCCGCCCTCGGCACTGCCGTACAAACCGCTGTAAAACGCGCGGACGAACAAGCCTTCGCACTGGCCAATGGGCAGAACCTGATGTTCTGCGAAGACGCCGCCCGCCGCCTGAACCTCGCCTTGAAACGCTCGGATGCCGTCAAAGCCTTCCACCTCAAAGTGATCCACGCCGAAAGCCTGCACGCGCACGATGCCGTGGCTGAAAGCCGCTGGACGAGAAACCATGCATGATCACCTGCACCGCCTTACGCTGGGGCGCCCCGGGCCAACCACTGACGCCCGGCCTCGACCTCACCCTTGAGAAAGGCAGCCTCACCGGCATCATCGGCGCCAACGGCACCGGCAAAAGCAGCCTGCTCAAAGTCATCGCCGGCCTGCAAAAACCCTTGGCGGGCAAGGTCACGGTGGCGGTTCCACACCGTGGCGGTCTGTCGTTTCTGCCCCAGCAACAGCACCTGGACCGCCAGTTCCCCATCAGCCTGCAGGAACTGATCGCCGCCGGATTCTGGGGCACCCAGCTCTCCCCGCAACAACGCAGCCAGCGCCTTGAAGCCGTGTTGGAGGACTGGTGCCTCAGCGGCCTGGAACACCGCCCGTTGATGGCATTGTCCGGTGGTGAGCTGCAACGCGCGCTGCTCGCCCGCATGAGCCTGGCCGAAGCGCCGGTGCTGCTGCTCGATGAACCCCACGCCGCCCTCGATGAAGAAGGCCAGGCGCTGTGCTGGAAACACATCCACGCCTGGCACGACGCAGGCCGTACGCTGATCGTGGTCTGCCATGACCTCGCTTCCGTGCGCCACCACACCCAGCAGGTGGTGCAGATCAAAAACACCGGCTGCCTGTTCGGCCCCAGCAAAGAGCTGATCCGCCCACAGCCCCAAATGCAGGTGGCCTGATGCACTTCGCCGCCCACCTGTGGATGCCCTTCCTCGACTTCGTATTCATGCGCCGCGCGCTGATCGGCGGACTGGTACTCGCCTGCAGCACCGCACCGCTGGGGGTGTTCCTGATCCTGCGACGCATGAGCCTGATCGGTGACGCCGTGGCCCACGGCATCCTGCCTGGTGCCGCCCTCGGTTTCTGGTTTGCCGGCCTCAGCCTGCCGGCCCTAACCATCGGCGGCCTCGGCGCCGGCCTGAGCATGGCCGGCCTGTCCGCATGGATCACCCGCCGCACCGGCCTGCGTGAAGACGCCAGCCTGGCCGCCATCTACCCCATCTCCCTCGCCGCCGGCGTGTTGATCCTCGGCATCGCCGGCAAGCGTCTGGATCTGCTGCACCTGCTGTTCGGCTCCGCCCTGGCCGTGGATGAAACCACCCTCACCGGCATGCTCTGGGTCTCGGGGTTCAGCCTGATCGCCATGGCGGTGATCTACAGACCGCTGTTGCTGGACACCCTCGACCCGCTGTTCCTGCAAACCGTCAGCCGCCTCGGCCCACTGGCCCACGGGTTGTTCCTGACCCTGGTGGTGCTGAACCTGGTGATCGGTTTCCAGGCCATCGGCGCCTTGATGGTGGTGGGTTTGATGATGCTGCCGGCCATCGCTTCGCGTTTCTGGAGCCGGCGCCTGCCGGTGTTGATCGCAGTATCGGCGGTGCTGGGATGCCTGTCGGTATGGCTGGGTTTGTTGCTTTCGTTCTACTACTCGCTGCCCAGCGGCCCGGCCATCGTGCTGGTGGCTGGCGCCGGGTATCTGCTGTCCGTGGTCTTCGGTCCGGTGCACGGCTTGCTGCGCCGCCCGCCCTCCCTTACATCCCAATGAGGTGTTTCCCGATGCGCGCTTTACTCGTGCTGTTCAGTCTGCTGCTGCCGTTGTCGATGGCCCAGGCCGCCGACAAACTCCAGGTGGTGACCAGCTTCAGTATTCTCGATGACATCACCCACCAGATCGGTGGCGATCACATCCAGATCAGCAACATGGTCGGCCCCGACGCCGACGCCCATACCTATGAGCCAACGCCGGACGACGCCAAGGCGCTGCTCAAGGCCAAGCTGATCATCAAGAACGGCCTGGGCTTCGAGCCGTGGCTGGACCGCCTGGTGGCCAGCACCGAAACCAAGGCCACCGTGGTCACCGCCAGCAAAGGCGTGATCTCCCACACCATGGAAGAAGACGGCGAAACCATTCCTGACCCACACGCCTGGCATAACCTGGCCAACGCCGAAATCTACGTGAACAACATCACCAAGGCGCTGGTCGCCGCCGACCCGGCGAACAAGGCGGATTACCTGCGCAACAGCCAGGCCTACCTGAAAGAAATCTACCGCTTGCTGGCCGAAGCCAAGGCCAAGTTCGGTGCGCTGCCAGCAGGCAACCGCCGCATCGTCACCTCCCATGACGCCTTCGGCTACCTGGGCCAGGCCTACGGCATTGAGTTCCTGGCGCCTCAGGGCTTGTCCACCGAACGTGAACCCTCGGCCGCCGAAGTCGCCGCGCTGATCACCCAGATCCGCAAAGACAAGGTCAAGGCCGTGTTCATGGAAAACATCAAGGACTCGCGCCTGCTCAAGCAGATCGCTGACGAAAGCGGCGCGCAGATCGGCGGCACGCTGTACTCCGATGCCCTTGCTGCAGAAGGCCCGGCCAGCACCTTCACCGGGTTGTTCGAGTACAACCTCAACACTCTGTGTGCGGCCCTGAGCAAGCCATGACCCTGAGCATGCTCGACCTGGAAGGGGCTGCCGTGGGCAGCCGCTTTCCACTGGAACCTGTACTCGATGCACTGCCGTGGAACAGCGACGGCCTGATCGCCGCCATTGCCCAGCAACACGGCAGTGGCGTGGTGTTGATGCTGGCCTGGATGAACCGCCAGGCCCTCAAGGAAACCCTGGCCACCGGGCAAGTCTGCTACTGGTCGCGCTCGCGCCAACAGCTATGGCGCAAGGGCGAAAGCTCCGGCCATTGGCAACAGCTGGTCGAAGCACGCCTGGATTGCGACGGCGACGCTGTGTTGCTGATCGTCGACCAGCAAGGCCCGGCGTGTCACACCGGCCGCCCCACCTGCTTCTACAACGTTATCGATGGCGACCACGTTCACATCATCACGGAGCCCTCAGCATGATCCGCAAAAACCCGTCCGGCGATCTTCCCGTCATTGCCGAATCGGCCTACGTCGACAAGACCGCAATCATCTGCGGCAAGGTCATCATTGGCGAGAACGTCTTCGTCGGCCCCTACGCGGTGATCCGCGCCGATGAAGTCGACGCCAGCGGGGACATGGACCCGATCACCATCGGCGCCAACTCCAACATCCAGGACGGCGTGGTCATCCACTCCAAGTCCGGCGCGGCCGTGACCATCGGCGAGTTCACCTCCATTGCTCACCGCTCCATCGTCCACGGACCCTGCAGCGTCGGCGACCGTGTGTTCATCGGCTTCAACAGCGTACTGTTCAACTGTGCCGTGGGCGATGGCTGCGTAGTGCGCCACAACTCGGTGGTCGACGGCCGCGATTTGCCCGCCGCCTTCTACGTGCCCTCCACCACCCGCATCGGGCCCAACACCGACCTGTCGCAATTCCCGCCGGTGAGCGTGAGCGCCTCGGAGTTTTCCGAAGACGTGGCGCGTACCAACGTCGACCTGGTGCGCGGCTACAAAGCCCTGCAAAACGAGTTCTGAGCCATGAGCCGCGTGCTGATTCGCAATGCCCGCCTGGTGAATGAAGGCCAGGAATTCGACGCCGACGTACTGGTCGCCAATGGCCGCATCGAGAAGATCGCCGGCAGCCTTGACGGCTATAACGAGCCAGTGGAAATCGACGCCCAAGGCCAGTGGCTGCTGCCGGGCATGATCGATGACCAGGTGCACTTTCGCGAACCCGGCGCGCCGGACAAAGGCAGCTTCTACAGCGAATCCCGCGCCGCGGTGGCCGGTGGCATCACCAGCTTCATGGACATGCCCAACACCAGCCCTGCCACTTTGGACCTGGAAACCCTGGCCGATAAAAAACGCCGCGCCGCCCTGCATTCGGTGGCCAACTATGGCTTTCACTTCGGCGTGAGCAACGACAACCTCGACACCGTCGCCGCCCTCGACCCGCGTGAAGTCGCCGGGGTCAAAGTGTTCATGGGTGCGTCCACCGGCAATATGCTGGTGGATGACCCGCGGATCCTGGAGCGACTGTTCGCCGAAGTGCCGACCATCCTGCTGGCCCATTGCGAACACACGCCGAGCATCCAGGCCAACGAACAACGTTTGTGCGAGCGCTTCGGCGACAAGATCCCCGCCGTCGCGCACCCACTGATCCGCGATGCCGAGGCGTGCTATCGCTCCTCGTCCTTTGCCGTGGAATTGGCCAAGCGCCATGGCACGCGCCTGCACGTGCTGCACCTGACCAGCGCCCGCGAACTGGCGCTGTTCGAAGACAAACCCCTGGCCGAAAAACGCATCACCGCCGAAGTCTGCCTGCACCACCTGCTGTTCGATGACCGCGACTATCACCGCCTCGGCCACCAGATCAAATGCAACCCGGCGATCAAGAGCCGCGCCGACCGCGACGCCTTGCGCCTGGCCTTGTTGAGCGACCGCCTGGATGTGATCGGCAGCGACCACGCCCCGCATGGCTGGGCGCAAAAACAGCTGGATTACCGTGAAGCGCCGGCGGGCTTGCCGCTGGTTCAGCATGCCCTGCCCGCGCTACTGGAGTTGGTAGCCGATGGGCACCTGCCGCTGGCGACCCTGGTCGCGAAAACCAGTCACCGCGTCGCCGATCTGTTTGCCATCCCCGATCGCGGTTATCTGCGCGAAGGCTATTGGGCCGACCTGGTGCTGATCAAACTCGAGCCCGGAGGCAAACCGGTCAGCAGCCAACCAATCCTGGCCCGCTGCGGCTGGACGCCTTTCGCCGAGCGCAGCTTTCGCCATAGCGTCAGCACCACCTTGGTGTCCGGGCACCTGGCCTTTCATAACGGTCAGGTAATAGACAGCTGCCAAGGATTACCTTTGCATTTCCAGCGCTAGAGAAGACGGCGATGATCCGCATCACCCTGCCAGACGGCACCCAACGCGAGTACGACGGCGCTTTGTCAGTTTATGAAGTGGCTGCCAGTATCGGGGCGGGGCTGGCCAAGGCAGCGGTTGCCGGCCGCGTCGAGGGTGAGCTGGTGGATTGCGAGCACGTGCTGGAACAGGACACCCGGCTCCAGATCATCACCACCCAGGATCGCGAGGGGTTGGAAATTCTGCGCCGCTCCTGCGCGAGCCTGTTGGCGATGGCCGTCAAACAACTGTTTCCCGCCGCTCAACGGGTAGCCGGGGCGGTAGTCGAAGACGGTTTTTACTTTGACTTGGCCTACGAACGCGTCTTCACACCGACCGACCTGGAACTGCTCGAGGCGCGTATGCGCCAGCTGGCAAACACCAATCATTCGGTACGGCGCTTGGGAGATTTTGACGCCCCAAGCCAAGGCCCCCTCGTGCCGAGCACGGGTGTGATCCAGGCCTTCAAACTGACCAGGGTTGTCAGCAGTGCGTCACAGCAGCGCATTACCGGCACCTGCTGGGCCAGCCAGCAGGTGGCGGTGCTCACGATGAGTCAACACCAGGTCGACTTCGGCCAGCAGGTATGCGATGCACTGAAAGGCGTGGGCGTGCGGGCGATCATGGACCGGCGCAGTGAGAAGATCGGCTACAAGATCCGCGAACACAGCCTCCATAAAACGCCGTATTTGGTGATAGTTGGCGAGAAGGAAAAAACCGGCGGTTACGTCAGCCTGCGTAGCCACCGGGGAGAAGACCTCGGCCAGATGAGCGTCGAGGCCTTGTGCGAAAGGCTTAAGCGCGAGGCTTGACCGTACCGCAATCGTTACCCAGCCACTGGGCGTGGCTGTCCAGGCTGCCCTTCTGCTGAATGCCGGTGGCATTGAAGGTGCCGTTGACGGTGGTCGTAAACTCTTTCTGGCTTTGGAACGTAGCTACACCCGTGCCCTGGGCTTTCGGGCAACTGAAGCGGAATTTCCACTGGTTGCCGGTCTTGTCGGTCACTTGCTGTTTGCAGCCCGATTGCGGGTCGGTCAGGGGGATAGAATCAGAGGCCACCTGTGCCGGCGTCAGGCACACCTGCACGCCTTTGCCAGCCATGGTGATGCCTTGTTTTTCCAGCATGGCGCGCTGCTCAGGGGTCATCTGTTGCTTGAGTTGACCGAGGATCAGCGACAGGTCCGGCAGGTCCTGGTTATCGACTTTCATATTGCTGGTGGTCAATTCCCACAAGCCCGGCGCCAGCATCTGCGCCTGTGCTGCCACGGGCAGCGACAAACCAATAACCATGGCTAAACCAAGCAGACGAGCATTCATCGGGTAACTCCTGGGCAATTGTTGGCGTTAGACGCCGCAAAGGCGTCAGTGTTGCACGCCAAATAAAATAGCGACATTCGTGACCGAACATGGTCTGTTAGGCACTGGATTGTCTGGAGTACCGTCGTCCATGGATTTTTTTGGCCCGCACCTGCTCGCCTACTTCATCGCCACGCTGCACTTTCTCGGGACTCTCGCCGCGATCCACGCGGTGCTGACCGTCAGGACCGCCCAAGGCTCGATCGCCTGGGCCTTGTCGCTGATGTTCATGCCCTACCTCACGTTGATCCCTTACCTGATCTTCGGCCGCAGCACGTTCGACGCCTACATCCAGGCCCGCCGCCAGGCCAACCAGGAAATGCACACCGCGATCACCGCGCTGAACTGGCGCCCCTGGGTCGAGGAAGCCCTGGCAGCACGCAACTCCAGCGCCTACACCTCTTTGCGCGCCATGCCCAAGCTGGGCCGCATGCCGTGCCTGGCCAACAATGAAGTGCGCTTGTTGATCAATGGCGAGGCCACGTTCAGCGCAATCTTCGAGGCGATCCGCAACGCCAGGACAGCCGTGCTGTTCCAGTTTTTCATCATTCATGACGACGAGCTTGGCCGCCAACTGCACGCCCTGTTGAAGGAAAAAGCCGCTGAAGGCGTAGACATCCACGTGCTCTACGACCGCATCGGCAGCCACGCCCTGCCCCATCGTTATGTACAATCGCTGCGCGACGCCGGGGTAAAAGTCAAAGCGTTCGCCACCCGCAGCGGCTGGCTCAATCGCTTCCAGGTCAACTTCCGCAACCATCGCAAGATCGTGGTGGTGGACGGCATCACCGGGTTTGTCGGCGGGCATAACGTCGGCGATGAATACCTGGGCAAGAAACCACCGCTGGCGCCGTGGCGCGACACCCATGTGCAGGTTACCGGCCCGGTGGTGGCGTGTTTGCAGGAGTCGTTTGCCGAAGACTGGTTCTGGGCGGCACGCGAGTTGCCGCCGCTGATCCTGCCGGACGCCTACCCGGAAGACGGCGTGCTCTGCCAATTGCTTGCCAGCGGTCCCGCCGACCCATATGAAACCTGCTCATTGTTTTTTGTCGAGGCCATCCACGCGGCGACCGAACGCGTATGGATCACCAGCCCGTACTTCATCCCCGACGAAGCCGTGTTCGCCGCCCTGCGCCTGGCGGTGCTGCGCGGGGTCGATGTGCGCCTGTTGCTGCCCTCACGGCCCGACCACCGCATCGTCTACGCGGCGTCCAGCCTTTACGCGATCGAAGCGGTGCGCGCCGGTGTGCGGGTGTTCCGCTACACGCCGGGGTTTCTGCATCAGAAGGTGGTGTTGGTGGACAGCGAAATCAGCGCCATCGGCAGTGCGAACATGGACAACCGTTCGTTCCGGTTGAATTTCGAAGTGATGTTGCTGACGGTCGACGAAGCCTTCGCTCGGGAAGTCGAGCAGATGCTGCTGGACGACTTCGCCCTGGCCCACGAGGTCAGCCAGCAAGAAAGCCGCGAGACCCGCCGCCTGCAACAACTGGGCATGCGGGTCGCGCGGCTTATTTCACCGATTCTCTAACACACTGCGGTGAACCCTGTGGGAGGGGGCTTGCCCCCGATAGCGGTGGTTCAATCAACTCAGGCATTGGCTGACACACCGTCATCGGGGGCAAGCCCCCTCCCACACTTGGACCTTCATTGTTCTCAGAAACGGGGTTAGCGGTAGATATCTTCCCGCGTCCACGGCAGTTCGTGGCTGCCATCGGCATGGGGTTTCACCGCCAGAATCTGGTGCAGGTTGATCCAGCCCCGGGCAAACGCATACGCACAACCGGCCAGGTACAGCCGCCAGATGCGCAACGCCTGCTCCGGCACCATCTTCGCCGCCGCTTCAAGATTGTCTTCCAGGCGCTCGCTCCAATGGTCCAGGGTGCGCGCGTAGTGCAGGCGCAGGCTTTCGACATCGACCACTTCCAACCCGACTTCGCTGATTTCGGCGGTCATCATCGCCAGGTGCGGCAGCTCGCCGTTAGGGAACACATAACGCTCGATGAACTCCCCGGCGCCACGGCCGACCGGGCGACCATCGGTGTGCTTGGCGGTAATGCCGTGGTTCATCACCAAGCCGCCTTCGCGCACAGCGCCAAACAGGGTTTTGCAGTACTGCGCCAGGTTGGCGTGGCCGACGTGTTCGAACATGCCCACGCTCACCACTTTGTCGAAACGGCCGTCTTGCGGCAGGTCGCGGTAGTCGAGCAATTGCAGGTCCACCTGATCTTGCAGCCCTTCGGCCTTGACCCGCTCGCGCGCCAGGGCCAACTGCTCCTTGCTCAAGGTGATGCCAAACACTTTGACCCCGAACTCCCGCGCAGCAAACCGCGCCAACCCACCCCAACCACAGCCTACGTCGAGCAAATACTCACCCGGCTGCAGCCGCAGCTTGCGGCACAGGTGGCGAAATTTGTCTTGTTGCGCCTGGTCGATGGATTCGCTGCCGGTTTCGAAATAACCGCAGGAGTACGCCATATCCTGGTCCAGCCACAGCTGGTAGAACTCGTTGGACAGGTCGTAATGATAGGAAATGGCCGCTGCGTCGGTGGCCTTGTCGTGGATCGAGCGCACCGGACGACTCCCCTCGTCGTCTTCGATCAGGGCATGACTCAATTCGTCACACACCCGGATGACCTCGGAGATAGAGCCTTCCAGCTCCAGTTTGCCCTCGACGAAGGCTTCGCCCAGTGAATCGAGCGTGGGATGGGTCAGCTTGGTCACGACCGTGGGGTCCTTCACCACGATGGTTACACTGGGCTCGGGGCCCAAGTTGAATTCATGGCCGTCCCAGAGTCGAAGACGCAGCGGTAGCTGAAGATTCTGTAAGGCCGGTGGAAGTTGCGCGAGCATGAGTAGTCCCCCCTTGTTTCAGACGTCTGCTGTGAGGGTAGACCATCCCAAGACAAAGTAGGAGGCTATCGATTTGATAGCCGTCTTCTATGGGGCTCGGCGCTCGAGCAAACCGTCCTGAACCCACTGTTTCAGCCACGTCACGGCCTGCAGTGGGGCACCCTCTGCATAAGTGACTGCCAGTTCCGCGCACAGTTCTGAAAAACTCCAGCCGGTGGTCACCATGCCTGCCAGGGCGCAGACTTCAGCGGGTTCCAGGCTGCGGTAATGGCACACATTCTGGTGCCGCCACACCAGGCAGATGTGCGCCGGGTCGAGCGTATGACTGTGGGGGAAGTCTGAGTCATCCTTGCTGGCGCGCCAGATCGCCACGGTATTGAAGTGGCAGAGGACCTGTTGCACGGAGGGCGCCAGCGTGACTTGCAGGCCCGGCCAGTCTTCAGGCGCCAGGCTTGCCATGTCGTGGAGGGTCAGCCGTTCGCCCTGCGGCGCATCAAACGCCAGGGTAAACGCCCACTCCAACCGCGCCAGCTCCGCCAGCGGCGCACTTTGCTCCGCCACCAGGTGCTCAAGGATAAACGTCGGGAAACGCTCACCCAACCAGCGCAGGCTGTAATGGGCCGAGGGATAACGGCGCACGTAGGCTTTGGTCAGCGCGGCGAATTCATCATCCCCCAACCAATAGTGAATGGCGCTGAAGTCATGCCGCAAGACGTCCTGCAACCGCGAGATATAGGCGTTGTGATAAATCGCCAGGCCCGTGTCCACATCCAGCGTCGGCCCGCCCAGCAGGGTCGCGGCGAAGCCACTGTTGGCCACGGGTGTTTCGGATAACAGGTGCTGTTCAAAGGCCAACTGCCAATCGGTCAGGCGCATAAAGGTCTCCTGGCCAACGCCATGGCCCCCAGCTCACGGGCCTTGCTCAGCTCGGTCAGCAACTCTTCGAAGGGTGGAAAATGGTCGTCCCGCTCCAACAGCGTGGACACAGGGCCCAGGTGCTCCAGCGTTTGTTGATAGAGCGCCCACACCGGGTCACACACAGGGTGGTCATGCGTATCGACCACGTAGTCGCCGTAGTCCATGTGCCCTGCCAGGTGCAGCTGGCGGATGCTCTGCGGCGGCAGGTTGCGGATAAACGTCCAGGCATCGAAACCATGGTTGCGCGAGCTGACGTACACATTGTTGACGTCCAGCAACAACTGGCACCCCGACAGGTGGGCCAGGGCGTTGAGGAATTCCCACTCGGTGAATTCATCGGCCTTGGAGCGCACGTAGCTGGAGACGTTTTCCAGCACCAGCGGACGTTCCAACACATCCTGCACTTGGCGCACGCGGGCGGCCACGTGGTAGAGGCTTTCTTCGGTGTAAGGCAGCGGCAGCAGGTCATGCAACTGGTGGGCGCTGCCGCGGCTCCAGCACAGGTGATCGGACACCCACGCCGGCTGGATACGCTCGGCGAGCTGTTTGATCTGCTTGAGGTAGTCGGTATCGAGGGCATGCGGCCCGCCGATTGAGAGGGACACGCCATGCATCACCAGGGGATAACGCTCGGCTATCGCATCCAGGTAGTACAAGGCTTTACCGCCCTGGACCAGGTAATTCTCGGAGATCACTTCGAACCAATCCACGGCCGGCGATTGTTCGAGGATCTGCTGGTAGTACTCACTGCGTAAACCCAGGCCGTAACCGAGGCTTGGAAGGGAGGCAGGCATAAGACACTCCTGGGAAGTGTCCGCAGCGGTGAGGGGCAGCCGCTGCGGGAGCACTGGGTTGCCGGTTATTCGCCGACGGTGCCGCCCTTGGCGTCGCACATCGACTTGGTCATCGACAGGAAGCCCTGGCCTTTGCAAGAACCCTGACCTTTGCACGCATGGTCCTTGGTCTTGCAGTCGTTCTGGCCTTTGCAGGCGTTGACGCCATAGCAGTGAACGGTGGCGTCTGCAGCCTGCACCTGGGTGGCAACACCGGCAAACATAGTGGCGGCAGCCATAGCGAGAGCGGCACCAGCAGCAGCGGATTTGATGTTCATTGTTGTGTTCCTCATGATCGTAGGGGTGTCGGTCTGAACGGATTGTTCAGTCTCGACATACCACTAGAGTGAGGCCCCTCATCCGCGTTACAGCTGTGTGCAAAAATTTCTGAAAATTATTCTTCAAGCTTCAAAAGGGGTTCCTGAAAGCGCAGCAAACGCCCGGCATTGCCCAGTACCAGCAAGGTACTGAGGTTATGCAACACCGCCGCAATCATGGCCCCGGCAGCGCCCAACCAGCCAAACGCGGCGAATATCACGATAGCCAAGGTCCAGCCCAGACCGATGATCACGTTGACCTGCAGCGTCTGCCGGCACTGGCGGCTCAAGCGCACGCACGTCCCCAGGCGCCGCAAGTCACTGCCGATCAACACCACATCCGCCGACGCCAGGGCGATATCCGCCCCGCCCGCGCCCATGGCCACCCCGACCACACCGGCCTTGAGCGCCAGCGAATCGTTGATGCCATCGCCCACCACCATCGGCCGGAAACCGCTGCCGATTTCACCCAGCACGCGGTTGAGCTTGTCTTCCGGCAGGGCCTGGGCTTCGACGTCGCTGATGCCCACGTCCAGCGCCAGGCTGTCCGCGACGCTCTGGCGGTCGCCGGTGAGCAACAGTTGGCGACCAAGGCCGAGGTCACGCAGCTCTTGCAGGGCCTGGCGGGCTTCCGGCTTGACGCTATCGGCCAGCAGCAGCCAGGCCAGGAACTGACCGTTCAACGCCAGCCCGGCGATGGGGCCATCGTGGTTCGGCACCGCGGTGGTCAAGATGCCCAACTGCTCGAATAACTCCGGGCGGCCCAAGGCCGCTTCGCCCTGATCGGTATGCGCCACCACGCCGAGGCCCTGGCGTTCGCGGATGTCCGTCAACGCCAGCATTTGTTCCTGCGTCGCCAACCCCGCCAATGCCCGGCTGACCGGGTGGCTGCTGGCCGAGCCCAGGCTCGCCGCCAGGTTC
Source organism: Pseudomonas sp. FBCC-B1565 (assembly GCF_059133265.1). Classification (NCBI taxonomy): domain Bacteria; kingdom Pseudomonadati; phylum Pseudomonadota; class Gammaproteobacteria; order Pseudomonadales; family Pseudomonadaceae; genus Pseudomonas; species Pseudomonas sp. FBCC-B1565. Next base: position 57,915 of record NZ_CP101438.1, on the reverse strand, counting down.
AACAGTACCTGCCGGTCCGGCGCCGTGGTGTCGATGGATTGCAGGCGCAAGGTGCCAAAGGTCAGGGTACCGGTCTTGTCGACCACCAGCGAGGTCAGGTCCGCCAGCTCTTCGAGGAACGCCGAGCTGCGAATCAGAATCCCATGCCGCGCCGCCACGGCGATCCCGGCAATCGCCGTGGCCGGTGCCGACAGCACCAACGCACACGGGCACGCCGCCACTAGCACGGCGAGCATCGCCTGGGCGTCATTGGTCACAAACCAAGTCACCGCCGCCAACAGCAGCACCAGCACCATATAGCTGCCGGCATACCGCTCCAACAGCCGCGTAATCGGCGGCTTGGAACGCTCGGCGTTCTGCATCAGCGCGATGACTTTGCCCAGGGTGGACTCGTTCCCGGTGCGGGTCACTTGCAGGCGCAGCAACCCATCGAGGTTGATCGCCCCACCAAACACCTGCACACCCACGCTGGCTTCCAGCGGTACCGACTCACCGGTAATCGGCGCCGTGTCCAGGCTCGCCTGGCCCGACAGCACCACGCCATCCGCCGGCACCCGGTCGCCGGCACGCACCTCGACGATGTCGCCGGTATTCAGCGTGCCGTTGTCCACTTCCTGGATGCTGCCATCGGCCTGCACCAAACGCGCATGGCTGCGGGTCAGCTTGCCCAGGGCATGGATCGCCTCCTGGGAACCGATCACGCTGCGCTCTTCCAGCACATGGCCAAAAATCATGATGATCGGCAGCAACGCGGCGGTCAGCAGGTCACCGGTGGCCCAGGCGCCGAGCATGGCCAGGGCGATCAGTAGGTCGGTGATGCCGTGCAGGCTCGGGAACCGCAGGCTGTACCAGGCCGAACGCATCACCGGCACCGCCACCAACAGCGACGCGACACCCAGCAGCAACTGGCTCACGCCGCTCTGGTCCGGCGCCAGCCAGCGCCACACCAGGCCCAGCACCAGCAACCCCAGGGCCAGCATGGCCAGGGTCAATTGCCGGGCAGCACTGCGCTGCTCGGCGGAGGTCAGCATGGGTGCGCTCATTGTTCAGCTCCCTGGATGATCAAGCGGGAGTCGTCTTTCGGATCGACCGTGGTCACGGAACCTGCCTGGCCGAGAATTTTCGGCAGGCGCTCGCGGTACAGACGCAGCAGCAGGCCTGGGTCTTTCACCTGGGCCAGGCTGGCGACCGTGGCGGTTTGCGCCTGGGCATTGGCCAGGCGTTCACTGGCCTGGGCATGGGCGACTTGCACCAGGCGGTCGGCCTGCTGGGTCGCGGTCTGGGTGAGTTTCTCGGCGTCGGTGCGCGCGTTGGCCACGGCTTTATCCGCCTGCTGGCTGGCGGTGAGCACCGCATTGAAGGCATTCACCGCCGGGCCTGGCAGGCTCGACTGCACGTCGACGCGGGTCACTTCGATACCCAGCCCCAAGCCTGTGGAAGCCAACTCCACGAGACGCTTGTTGATGCCTTGCACCAGGTCGCCGCGCAGCCGTTCGCGACGTTCAGCGGCGCCGTTGTCGGTGCCGATCAGCTCGGGGCGGGCCACCAGGATCGTGTCCAAGTCACGCGCGGCGGTCAGGGCCACGGCGCTGCGGGTCACCAACCGATCCAGGGCCGGCAGCACATGCTCGCCCTGCAACACAAAGGCGTAAGGCTCGGTGACTTTGTAGAACACCCGCACATCCAGCTGCACCACGCCGGCATCGCCAGTCAGCAGGTAACCGGAACCGGCCAGTGCATCACTCAACGGCGTGGCAAAACTGGCGACGCGGTCGGCCTGGGTCGCCGCATCGGAACGCAACAGGTTCTCCACCCGACGCTCGATCACCCGGTCGGCCGCCGGCAACAGCACCACCTGCTCGAACGGCCGCGGCCAGGCCAGCAACAGCCCGGCATTCTGGATGCGGTCGAGGGCGCCGAAGTGCAGCACCACAGCGCGGTTCTGCGGGTCAATCTGGCGCACATTGGAAAACGCCCAGGCCAGTGCCGCCAATACAGTCACCGCATACAGCGCCAGGAAGGCCAGGCGCCCGGCCTGGATCCACGGGCTGTCCGGGCTGTCACGCTCGGTCATGGCTGCATGTCCTTCGGCCCATCCACCAACGCGCGGAACGGTGCAGCGTCGGTGCGCAGGATGATCTTGGTGCCCGGCGTGACCACGGTGCCCAAGGTATCCAGCGAGCGCAGCAGGTTATACAACTGCGGATTGCCGGCGTAGGCGCGGCCATAGATCTGCGCGGCTTCGACCCGGGACTGGGCCTCGATATCGGCGGCTTTCACCGTGGCGTCGGCCTGCACGATGCGCGCATCGCGCTCGGCGGCAGAGCGGATCTGCGCCGCCTCGCGTTTGCCCACGGCGGTACGTTCGGTGGCGATGGTTTCACGCTCGGCGCGCATGCGGTCGACGGTGGCCGTCAGGGTCACCGACGGCAGCGTCAGCCGTTCGATCCCGACCTGGACCACGCGCACGCCGTAGGTATTGAGCAATTGTTGATCAATCTGCTGGCGCAGTTGTGCTTCAAAATCAGCGATGCGCACCTGGCTGGCATCGGTGTTGATCAGGCTAGACAGGTCGAAGCTGGCCGCCGTGGTTTCCAGCGCCGAGCCGACAAAGGTGCGGATCTGCCGCGCCGCTTCATCCGGCTGGTTCTGCACCGCACGCATGAAGCGCTGCACATTATCCGCATCGCCCTGCACCTGCCACGCCACGTACGCCTGCACGATGATGCGCAGGCCATCGCGAGTGCCCACATCCTGCAAACCGCTGGAGGTGGTGCGCAGGCGCAAGTCCACCGGGATCGCCGCTTCGAACGGCGCCGGCCAACGCCAGCCCAGGCCGGGCTCCAGCAACACCCGCGCCGGGTTGCCGAACCGGGTAATCACCGTGGCCTCGCCGGACCGCACCTGCACCAGGCTGGCGGCCGCGACCGCAAACAGCACCAGCAACACCGCCCAGGCCATGCGCCGCCAGGGGAATGGGCCGGCGTGCTCATCAGCGTGATGATGGTGGTGGTGATGGCCATGATGATGACCGTGATCGTGAGAATGAGCGCTCAACGGACCGACTCCTTATTGAACGGCTTTACGCGGCTGCAAAGGATCGGCCGGCAAGGTAAAAGAACGCAGATCGATCGTTGGCGCGCCATCGGCGCCCAGGCGATGATCCAGGATAAGCAGCTTGGCGTGGGCCAGGCCCTGGCTGAGTTGACCCAAGTACTGTTCCAGCACGAACGCCTGGCCGGCGGTGGCGTAGGCCTTTTGTTCGGCGGCAAAACGCAGGTCGGCGGCCTGGGCGCCGGCGTTCACTTCGCGGGCGGTGGCCGTGGCCTGGTCGCGTGCGGTGCTGGCTTGCAGCAGGGCCTGGTTGGTTTGCTCACTGGCCGCGCCGCGCTCGCGGGAGATCAGCGCCTGGGCGCCGATCTGCGCGGCTTGCACGCCGTGGTAGGCGTTGGCAGCGCCGGCCGGTGGGTGGATCGCCTCGACCACCGTGGCGAGGATTTCCACACCGCTGCCGAGCGTTTGCAGGTCAGCCTGCACGGCGCGGCCGATTTCGTCGGCCAGGTTCGTACGTTGCTCGCCGAGCAATTCGTCAAGGGTGCGCGAGGCAAAGTCATGCACCAGGATGCGGCTGGCGGTGCTGCGGATCAGGCTCGGCACATTGGCGCTGTTATAGGTGGCAGCGAGCGCGGCCTGGTCGGTGAGGCCGATGCGGTAGACGAAACGCACGTCCATGTTGACGATCTGGAAGCTCTGCTTGTCGCCGCTGCCGCTGGCGATCACCTGGGACTTGTCGTTCACATGGCTGGCGTCCCACAGGCGGTTGGCGATCAGCGGCGCCGGGCCTTCAGCGGGCGCCAGTTCCGGCGTGGCGGCTTCGCTGACACTGGTGGCCAGCTCGTGCACTACGCCGTTTTCGACGCTGATCACACGGCCCAACGGCCAGGGCAAGCCCGCATGCAAACCGGGGCCGAATACCTCGACGGGCTTGCCGAAGCGCTCATAAATCCCACGGCCTTGCAGGGGCACTTCGTGCACGCCGGTGAGCACCCAACCTACCGCCAGCACCACCAGCAGCACCGGCAGGAACGCCCGGCGCATGTAGGTAAACGCCCAGATCTGGCGCAGGTCGATGCCGAAGCGGTTGTGCAATTCGTGCTGCAAGGCGAGCAAGGGTTGAGGCGGCCAGCGCAGCAGACCGGCGATGAAGCTTTGTGCCATCAGACGGGGTTCGAGGCGGGGCTGGCGTGGGCTGAACAGCGACAACACGGCCCTGAGCACAAACTCCAGCGAGACCAGCGCCGGCAGCAGGCCGATCAACACCGCCAGGCGCAATGGCCAGACCGACTCGGCACCGGCGAACAGCAGGCAAATCGCACTGAGCACCAGGCACACAATCGCCACCCGGCTCAACTGCGCCAGTTGCGCGGCTTCGGGCCATTGCGCGGTGGTTTCCTGGGCCAGGCGGCGTTCAAATACCAGCAAGCCAAACGCCAAAGCCAACGCCAGCGCTGCGCCAATGCTGGCCGACTGGCCGACCGGTGCGGCAGGCAACCCCAGGTTCCAGAACTCGACAACGCTGATCAACGCCAGCAACGACCAGCCACCAAGCCACAACACGGGTGCGCCGATCTGCTTGGCAAAACGCAGCATAAAGCGTGCATAGCGGCCGGGGTCTTCAAGCGGCACTTCAACCGCAGGTTCTTCCAACGCTTGGGCGCGCCAATCCGCCACCCACCACGCCGACTGCAGCCCGGCCACCAGCAACAGCAACGCCGATGCGCAGTTGATCAACACCACCGGCCAGATCGACAGCGGCGCAAACAGCGCGACAAACAGCGCCAGCACCCAACCGGCAACGGCCAGCACCGTCAGGCTGATACCGGCCTGGCGCAATCGACGGGCATGGAACTGCCCTTGTTGAAAACGCGGAAGGCCTTCTACCGAAGCACCGTCAGTTTCCAGATCCACTTGCATCGACTCAACGCCCACCCGAACACAGTTCGTTACGATATAACACGGAGCGTGAAATTTTTGTTCGATAAACATCGCGTTAAGCGGTACACCGTTCCCCTGTGGGAGGGGGCTTGCCCCCGATAGCGGTGTGTCAGTCAACACCGGTTTCAACTGGCCCATCGCCATCGGGGGCAAGCCCCCTCCCACATTTGATCTACCGCACCGTCAAGATCGTGATTAACCCCCCAGAAACACGCGCCATCACTGGTGCAGGCGAGGATTAATCGGCACACTCCAAAACAGTTTTTCGCGGGTCCACGGACAAGGAAGCGTCACCCCCCATGATTTCGATCTATCAGCTCAAACCGCGTTTTCAAAACCTGCTGCGCCCACTGGTGCAGCGCCTCTACGACAATGGCACCACCGCCAACCAGATCACCGTCTTGGCCGGCGTGGTTTCGCTGCTGGTCGGCCTGCTGATCGCCAGCTTCGCCACCCACCTGTGGCTGTTCGCGCTGATTCCGCTGTGGATGATCCTGCGCATGGCCCTCAACGCCATCGACGGCATGCTCGCCCGGGAATTCGGCCAGCAGTCGCGTCTGGGCGCCTACCTCAATGAACTGTGCGACGTGATCGCCGACAGCGCGCTGATCCTGCCGTTTGCGCTGATCCCCGGTGTGAGCCTGGCGCCGGTGCTGCTGGTGGCGCTGCTGGCGGTGTTCAGCGAGTACGCCGGTGTGCTGGGGCCGATGGTCGGTGCATCGCGCCGCTATGACGGTCCGATGGGCAAGAGTGATCGTGCCTTTGTACTCGGCGTATTGGCCACCGGTGTGGCACTGGGCTGGCTGGGCGCCGGCTGGGTCGACGCGGTGATGTGGCTGGTGGCTGCCCTGCTCGCCTACACCCTGGTCAACCGGGTGCGCCAGGGCCTTAAAGAACAACAAGAAACCTCACCGATTGCATAAGGATTTTTGCGATGCGCGAACAGCAGCAGCACACCTTCAGTACCCATGATGGCGTCGAGCTTTTCTATCGGCACTGGCCGGCCACCGAGAACACCGGCCAGCGCCAGGCCATCGTGCTGTTCCATCGCGGCCATGAGCACTCAGGGCGTATCGCCCACCTGGTGGATGAGCTGAGCCTGCCGCAATTCGACTTCTTCGCCTGGGACGCCCGTGGCCACGGCCAGTCCCCCGGCGAGCGCGGTGACAGCCCCAGCTTCGCCACCAGCGCCCGCGATGTGCAGACCTTCTGCGACCACATCGGCGCCACGTATGGCATCGAGGAAGAAAACTTCGCCGTCATCGCGCAAAGCGTCGGCGCAGTGATTGCCGCGACCTGGGTGCACGATTACGCGCCGAAAATCCGTGCCCTGGTGCTCGCCTCGCCGGCGTTCAAGGTCAAGCTCTACGTGCCGTTCGCCCGACCGGGCCTGGCGTTGATGCGCAAGTTTCGCGGCAACTTTTTCGTCAACAGCTACGTCAAGGCCAAGTTCCTCAGCCATGACCCGGAACGCGTGGCGTCCTACGACAGCGACCCGCTGATTACCAAGGCGATCTCGGTGAATGTGCTGCTGGGCCTGTATGAAGCGGCCGACCGTGTGGTCGCCGATGCCCAGGCGATCCAGGTGCCGACCCAGTTGCTGGTCTCCGGCTCCGACTTCGTGGTGCACCGCAAACCCCAGCAGCAGTTCTTCGACCGCCTGGGCAGCCTGAAAAAAGAGCTGCACATCCTCCCCGGTTTCTTCCATGACACCCTCGGCGAACGTGATCGCGCCAGCGCCGTGAGCAGCGCCCGGCGCTTCATTCTGCAGAACTTCGAACACCCGCTGGACCGCGCCTCGTTGCTGGACGCCGACAAACTCGGCGCCACCTGCGCCGAATCCGAAGCCCTTGCCGCACCGCTGCCGCGCAACTCCCTGCGCGACCTGTACTGGCGCATGACCCGCGCCAGCATGGGCCTGGGCAAGAACCTGTCGGACGGGGTGAAACTGGGCTTCGACACCGGTTTCGACTCCGGCAGCACCCTGGACTACGTGTACCGCAACACGCCCACCGGCAAGGGCGGGCTGGGGCGGATGATCGACACCAACTACCTCAACTCCATCGGCTGGCGCGGTATTCGCCAGCGCAAGCTGAATGTGGAGGAACTGCTGCGCCTGGCCATGGCCAGGTTGCGTGGTGAAGATCGTGAAGTGCGCATCGTCGATATCGCCGCCGGCCACGGTCGCTACATCCTGGAAGCCTTGCAGGGCGTGTCGCCACTGCCGGAATCGATCCTGCTGCGCGACTACAGCGACATCAACGTGCGCGACGGTGGCGCGTTGATTCGCGAGAAGGGTTTGGGGGATATCGCGCAGTTCGTCAAAGGGGATGCGTTCGACCGCCAAGACCTGGCGGCACTCGACCCCAAGCCGACCCTGGCTGTGGTGTCCGGGCTGTATGAGTTGTTTGCCGATAACGGCATGGTCGGCGGTTCGCTGGCCGGGCTGGCCGAAGCGGTGGAGCCGGGCGGTTACCTGGTCTACACCGGCCAACCGTGGCACCCGCAGTTAGAATTGATCGCCCGCGCCCTGACCAGCCACCGCCAGGGCCAGGCCTGGGTAATGCGCCGGCGCAGCCAGGCAGAAATGGATCAACTGGTGGAAGCCGCCGGTTTCCGCAAGATCACCCAGCGTGTGGATGAATGGGGCATTTTCACCGTGTCCCTGGCACAGAAGATCTGAACATGCGCGAACCCGGTTTATTGAAACCCGCGGTGCTGTGGCTGCTGCTGTTGGCGCCGCTGTTCTTCAGCACCTACGGCTTTGCCACCTGGGTCACCAGCCAGCGTAGCGACGTCGGCACGCTGGTGTTCGGCTGGGAAACCCATATGCCGTTCTGGGCATGGACCATCGTGCCCTACTGGTCCATCGACCTGCTCTACGGGTTTTCGCTGTTGTTGCCCAACACCCGCCATGAGTTGAAGCAGCATGCGCTGCGCCTGCTGAGTGCCCAGGTGATTGCGGTGAGCTGCTTCCTGATCTGGCCGTTGCGCTTCACCTTCGAGCGGCCGGAGCTGGACGGCGTGTTCGGCTGGCTGTTCGCGGTGCTGGCCGGGTTCGACAAACCGTTCAACCAGGCGCCGTCTCTGCATATCGCGCTGCTGGTGATCCTGTGGGTCATGTACCAGCGTCACACCCAGGGTTTCTGGCGTTGGCTGGTGCACGGCTGGTTCGCGTTGATCGGCATTTCGGTGCTGACCACTTATCAACATCACTTTATCGACTTACCCACAGGCGCCCTCGCCGGGTGGATCTGCGTGTGGTTGTGGCCGGTGGAACATCCGAGCCCGTTGTTGAGTGCACGGCTGACGCGAGATCCCACGCGTTGGCGGTTGGGCATGCGCTATGGACTTGGCGCGATGCTGTTGGCGATTCCAGCATTTGTATTGGGCGGCGCCTGGCTGTGGCTACTGTGGCCAGCGGTTTCCCTGGGGTTGATCAAGGCCAATTACTTCGTGCTGGGCGCTGCGGGTTTCCAGAAACGCACTGATGGCCGACTTACACCCGCCGCACGTTGGCTGTATGCACCGTATCTGGCCGCCGCCTGGATCAACTCGCGCCTGTGGACACGCAAACATCCACAGCCCGACCTGATTGTGGATAACGTCTGGCTCGGGCGGATGCCTACCACAGGCGAGCAAGCGCGCTTCAAGGCTATCGTCGACCTGTGTGCCGAATTACCGATTAATCCACAGGGACGCGCCTATCAATCCATCCCCGTGCTGGACCTGATCGCACCGACCCCGACCGAATGCCTGCAAGCCGCCCAAGCTATCGAGCATCTGCGCGCCAGCGGCCCCGTGCTGGTGTGCTGCGCCCTCGGCTACTCGCGCAGCGCTACCGCCGTCGCCGCCTGGTTGCTGCACAACGGGCGAGCCGCGACGGTAGAGCAGGCGCTGACTATCATTCGTACAGCACGGACCGATGTGGTCCTGCATCCCGCACACCGAGAAGCGTTGGAGGGTTTGCCCCATGCCCGCTGATATGGAACTGCTGGTGGTTGCAAGCCTGCTGCGTCGTGGCCGTTCGCTGGATCAGTTATCCACAGGCCTGACCCTGGCCGGTGTGCTGTTCGGCCTGGCGCAGTTGTTGATGGCGAGTATTTCGATCATCTGCCTGCTGCTCAGCCTGTGGATGATTATCCTCGGGCTGCTGCAAAAGTACTGGGCGCTGCGCGTGGCGTTCGACGCCGACCTGTTCGCCCTGCTGGCCCGTGACATTGAGCGCACGCCGGACCTCGACCAGGCACTGCTGACCCTCGGCCTGCAATCGGCCAAGCGTATCGGCCGGCCCTGGACCGAACGCCGTCGCGGCGCCCTCAAACTATTGCGCAAACAAGCCTGGCTGCTCGGCGCGCAAGCGCTGCTGACCCTGGGCGTGATCCTCGCCAGCCCCTGGCTGCCTTTCGCCGGATAAGGAATCCCCATGTTCGAACCCGTGGTCGCCACGCTGATTACCTCCATGGCCCGCACCGTCACCGGCGCCCGCAGCCTGTGGTTGGGCTGCGCGCCGGTGCCAGTGCAACGCATCTACTTCTCCAACCACAGCAGCCACGGCGACTTTGTATTGCTGTGGGCGTCATTGCCGCAGAACCTGCGCAAATTCACACGTCCGGTGGCCGGCAGTGATTACTGGAACAAAAGCGCCTTGCGCCGCTACATCATCAACCGCGTATTCAACGGCGTGTTGATCGACCGCGAACGCAAGGACCCTGTGGATAACCCCTTGCAGCCGATGCTCAACGCCCTGGAAGGCGGTGACTCGCTGATCATTTTCCCGGAAGGCACGCGCAACCTCGAAGACGGCCTGCTGCCGTTCAAAAGCGGCCTTTATCACCTGGCGAAAAGTTACCCACAGGCCGAGTTGATCCCGGTGTGGATCGCCAACCTCAACCGCGTCATGCCCAAGGGTCGCGTGCTGCCGCTGCCTTTGTTGTGCACCACCAGCTTCGGCGCCCCGCTGCAATTGGCAGACGGCGAAGACAAAGCCGCCTTCCTCGCCCGTACCCGCGATGCTCTGCTCGCCCTCGCCCCGGAGCACGTCTGACATGGCTAGCCAAACCCTGATGTTGTTCGGCGGTATCGGCGCGATCCTGGTGCTAGCCTCGCTGATCGGCCTGATCCTCAAGCTGCGCACCCGTGGCACGCCCAACACGGTGATCGACAACCTCAACGCCCGGATCAACGCCTGGTGGGTCATGGTGGTGGTCATCGGCATCGCCTTCTGGCTCGGCACCGGCGCGGTGATCCTGCTGTTCTACGCGGTGTCGTTCTACGCCCTGCGCGAATTCCTCACCCTCACCCCCACGCGCCGCAGCGATTACCCCGCGCTGGTCGCCGCGTTCTACCTGGCGCTGCCGCTGCAATACCTGCTGATCTATTCGGACTGGTACGGGCTGTTCTCGATCTTCATCCCGGTGTACGTGTTCCTGCTGCTGCCGATCCTCGCCTCCCTGGGCGGCGATAGCACGCACTTCCTCGAACGCGCCTCGAAAGTGCAATGGGGCCTGATGATCGCGGTGTTCTGCGTGTCATTCGTGCCCGCCCTGCTCACCCTCGACATTCCCGGCTACGAAGGCCGTAACCTGCTGCTGATCGCCTACCTGGTGATCGTGGTGCAGCTGTCGGACGTGTTGCAGTACGTGTGTGGGAAGTTGTTCGGCAAACACAAGATCGCGCCCAACCTGTCGCCGTCCAAAACCGTCGAAGGCTTCGTCGGCGGGATTCTGCTGTCATCCCTGATCGGCGCTGCGCTGTGGTGGACCACACCGTTCAACCCGTGGCAGTCGTTCCTGATTGCGCTGCTGATCAACCTGCTCGGCTTTGCCGGCGGCATCGTGATGTCGGCGATCAAGCGTGATCGAGGCGTGAAGGACTGGGGGCATATGATCGAAGGGCACGGCGGGATGCTGGATCGGCTGGATTCGGTGTGCTTTGCGGCGCCGATCTTCTTCCACCTGGTGCGCTACTGGTGGACCTGAGGTCACCGCTCTAAGGCCAAATAACGATCAACCTGTGGGAGGGGGCTTGCCCCCGATGACGGTGTGCCAGACAACACATGGGTAGCTGACACACAGCAATCGGGGGCAAGCCCCCTCCCACATTCGTTCTGTGGCACTGTGCCGAAAGGTTGAATCATTCCCTCAAGGCTGCCGGCTCCCTGATGGAAATGCCCGCGTTTTCGTTAACGTTTTTCGCGAGCAAGCTCGCTCCTACAGTGATTCACAGGCATCAACCCGGCAAATGCCCCAGCGGCAACGCCCCTGGGGTTTTCACGGTCTGGATCGCGAAGTTGCTGCGAATGTCCCTCACCCCCGGTAGCTTCAACAAACTACCGGTCACAAACCGCTCATACCCGCGCAAATCCGGCACCACCACCTGCAACAGAAAGTCCGACTCCCCCGACACCAGGAACGCCGAGATCACTTCCGGCAACGCCGTTACCGCCTCGCGGAAGGCATTGGCCTCGGTGTCGTTATGCCGCTCCACCTTCACGCCCACGAACACCATCATCCCCAGTCCCACTTCGTCACGGTCCAGCGTGGCCTGGTAGCCGCGAATCACGCCGGCTTCCTCCAGCAGGCGTACCCGTCGCAAGCAAGGCGAGGCAGACAGGCCGATTTCGTCAGCCAGTTGCACATTGCTCAAGCGGCCGTCACGTTGCAGGGCTTCGAGAATCTTGCGGTCAAACGCATCGAGTTTCAGATTTGGCATAAATGAATGGCCGATCAGATATTCAGTGGCAGAGAGTGCCAAGACTAGACGCTTTTCTGGCTGACTACGCAAGCACCTGCCCCGCACTTGCGCCCTAGAATTGGCCGACACACAAGGGGGGTGAAACATGGCGGAACTCTGGTTATTCCTGGTGGCTCTTTCGGTGGCGTATCTACTGCCGGGGCCGGACATGATCCTGCTGCTGCAAACCGGCGCACGCCAGGGCAAGGCCTTGGCGCTGACCACTGCGATTGGCCTGGGATTGGCCCGCGCCTGTCATGTGGCGCTGGCGGGCATGGGCTTGGCGACGTTGTTCAAAGTGGCGCCCTGGACCTTCGATGTGGTGCGCCTGGGCGGCGCGGCGTATCTGATGTGGCTTGGCGTGCAGTGCTTGCGTGCGAACATGCTGCCGGCACTCGACACGGCCCATGGCGCCACACCGGCCCGCGCCTGGCGTGCAGCCTTTCAGCGCGGCCTGCTCACCAACCTGCTCAACCCAAAGGCCCTGCTGTTCTGTTCGGTGCTGCTGCCCCAGTTCATCAACCCCCAGGCCGGCCCGGTGGCGGCGCAGTTTGCGTTGCTGGGTGTGATCCTGGTGGCCGTCGGTTTCGCCTTCGACTGTTGCTACGCCCTGGCCGGGGCGCGCATCGGTCAGTGGCTGGCACGCAATCGCTCGGCGCAGCGTGTGCAGCAGTGGTTATTCGGCAGTCTTTTGATCGGTTTTGCGGTGCGCCTCACCTTTGTGCAACACGCCTAGCGGGTCGGCGTATCTGCGTCATCTTTTGTATCAAAGACGCGTGTAAGATACGCCGCACTTAGCCAGGGATGCTCACCATGTTCGATTCGTTCAAAGCGATCAGCCGCCGTATTGTCGGCGCGTTATTGACTGTGGTGGGGGCCGTCTTTGGTCAATGGCATCCGCCGGTCTGGCTGCGTGCCGTTGGCCGTGGGCTGGCGAACTTGGGCAGCAAGGCCCGTGCTTATCCACGTCAAACCGGTGCCGGCGTAGTAGGCCTGGTGTTGCTGGCGGCAGCTGGTTTCTACGGCTGGCACTGGTATTCCAACCTGCCGCAACCGCATACCGCGAGCTACTCGCTGCACAAACCGAACCTCACCGACTACACCCAACCCACGCCGGTTGTGGATAACTTGCAGGTGCGTTTCGGCGAATCCGTGGCCCCGCTGGCGGCCATCGGCAAGCCGGTCACCGAGGGCATCACCCTCAAACCTGCGGTCGCGGGCACCTGGCGCTGGGCGGACGACCGCAGCCTGTTGTTCGTACCGGAAAAAGACTGGCCCATCGATGCCCATTACACCCTCGAAATGGCGAAGAAAACCTTGCTCGCCGACGGCGTATTGCTGGACCAGTACAGCGCGCAGTTCTCCACCCAACCGTTCCGCGCCACCCTGGCGCAAAACGAGCTGTACCAGGACCCGTCCAACCCGACGCTGAAACAGCTGGTGGCGACCTTCCGTTTTTCCCACCCGGTAGATGAAGACAGCCTACGCAAGCGCGTCACAGTAACCCTCGGCAAAGGCTTGGCCTACCGCGACGCCCAGTTGCCCAACCGGCCGGAAATCACCTTCGACGAGAAGAAACTCAACGCCTACGTACGCTCCGCTGCCCTGGCCACGCCGCTGGAAAGCACGCCGGTCAACGCCAAGCTCGACGAAGGCATCAAGGCCCGCGACGGCGGCAACGCCAGCACCGCACCGCTGGTGGCGGAAGTCACCGTGCCCGGTCGCTATCGCCTGACCTTTACCGGCGCCGAAGTGAGCTTTGTCGACAACCAACGTGGCGAGCCGGAGCCGGTGCTGATGTTCAGCAGTTCCAGCGCCGTGGCCGATGAGACCATCGCCGGTAAGGTGCAGGCCTGGCTCCTGCCGGAAAAAGCCCAGGACGACACGCGCCCCTACAGCAGCAACGACATCGATGACGCTCTGCTCGCCCGCAGCACCAAGGTCAACCTGACCCACGTGCCCAGCGTCGAGCCGCTGAACACCCTGCACGCCTTCAAGTTCAAGGCCCCGGCCGGTCGCGCGGTGTATGTGCGCGTACCCGCCAATCTGGAAGCCATCGGCGGCTATCTGGCAAAAAATCCTACGGCGTCGCTGATCAGCATGCCGGCGTATCCGCGTACCTTGCAGTTCTTGTCCGACGGCGCCTTGCTCAGCCTCAACGGCGAAAAACGCCTGGGCTTCATGGCCCGTGGCGTGCCCGGCGCCCATGTGGAAATCGCCCGCCTGCTGCCCAACCAATTGCAACACCTGGTGGACCAGAGCAGCGGCAGCTTTGCCCGGCCGAACTTCGGCAACGAATATTTTGATCGCATGGTCGAGCGTCAGTCGCTGGATATCCCGCTGTCGTCCAATGACCCGGCGAAAACCGTCTACGACAATGTCGACCTCAGCCACTACCTCACGGCCAACGGCGGTCGGCGCGGCATTTTCGTGCTCAAGCTCAGCCCGCAGGACGACCCGGCCACGCGCACGTTCGAGTACGACCGCAGCAGCACCAGCGACCTGCGCTTCATCGTGGTGACGGACCTGGGCATCATCGCCAAGCGCTCCAGCGATGGCAGCCATGACGTGTACGTGCAGTCCATCGGCAATGGCTCGCCGGTGTCCGATGCACAAGTGGACATCATCGGTCGCAACGGTTTGCCGGTAAGCAGTGGCCGCACCGACGCCGAAGGCCATGCGCACTTCGCCAAGCTGGATGAATTGCGTCGTGAGAAAACGCCGCTGATGTACGTGGTCACGCGCGGCAATGACCAGTCGTTCCTACCGATCGCCCGCCAGTCCCAACAGTTGGATTTGTCGCGTTTCGACGTCGGCGGCCTGGAAGAAGACGGTGCGATTGATCGCCTCAGCGCCTACCTGTTTACCGACCGTGGCCTGTACCGGCCCGGCGAAACCGCGCACCTGGGCATGATCGTGCGCAGCGGCAACTGGAAGGGCATGCTGCAAGGCCTGCCGGTGGAGCTGCAAATTACCGACCCGCGTGGGCTGGAGGTGATTCGCCAGCCGCTGAAGCTGTCCGCCAGTGGCTTTGAAACCTTTGATTTCCCCAGCAGCGAAGTCGCCCCCGCCGGGGAGTACACCGCGACCTTGCAGTTGATTGGCCAGGAACAGACCCGCACCGACCTGGGCAGCGTGAGCTTCAAGGTCCGCGACTTCGAGCCGGACCGCATGAAGGTCAGCCTGAGCCTGCATGACACGCCGGTGCAGGGCTGGATTCCACCGGACCAAGTGGTGGCCAAGGTCACCGCCATGCACCTGTTCGGCGCCCCGGCGTCCGGCCGACGCGTGACGGCAAAAATGTCCCTGAGCCCAACGCTTGCGGCCTTTGATCGCTACCCGGATTACCGTTTCCGCCTTAACGATGCCCTGGAAGACGCCACGACCGAAGACCTGGCCGAAACCACCGTCGACGACAACGGCCAGGCCGTGCTCGACCTCAACCTGCAGCGCTTCGCCAACAGCACCTATCGTTTACAGGTGATGACCCAGGTGTTCGAGGCTGAAGGCGGTCGCAATGTGGCGGCGCAAAGTGCCTTGCTGGTGTCGTCCGCGCCCTACCTGGTGGGTGTGAAAAGTCAGGATTCGTTGTCGTACGTCGCCAAGGATGCACCGCGCCAAGTGCAATGGCTGGCTGTCGCGCCAGACCTGACACCGCTGGCGGTGGACGGCCTGACCAGTGAAGTGGTCGAGCACCGTTATGTGTCGGTGCTGGTGAAACAGTCCAACGGCACCTACAAGTACGAGTCACGCATCAAGAACATCAGCCAGCCCGCGTTACCGTTGGTGATGACGAAAGAAGGCGCCAAGCAGACCCTGAACACCTCAGCGCCGGGCGACTTTACCCTGCAACTCAAGGACGCCAACGGCAACCTGCTGAACCAGATCGACTACAGCGTGGCCGGGCGTGGCAACACCTCGCGCTCCCTGGAACGCAACGCCGAACTGCAACTGCGCCTGGACAAACGCAGCTACGCCACCGGTGATGAGATCGCCATCAGTATCCGTGCCCCGTACACCGGCGCCGGCTTGATCACCATCGAGCGCGACAAGGTCTACACCCAGCAGTGGTTCAAGGCCGACAGCACCAACAGCGTGCAACATATCCGTGTTCCCGCAGGGCTTGAGGGCAATGCCTACGTCAACGTGCAGTTTGTGCGCGACATGGGCTCGGCCGAGGTGTACATGAGCCCGCTGTCCTATGGCGTGGTGCCGTTCAGCATCAACCTGGATGCGCGGCGCATGGCCTTGAAGGTGGAAGGCCCGGCGAAGATCGAACCGGGGCAGACGCTGGATATCAAGGTCAACGCCGACCGCCCGGGTCGGGCCGTGGTGTACGCCGTCGATGAAGGTATCCTGCAAGTGGCGCGCTATCAGACGCCGGATCCGCTGGGCTTCTTCTTCCAGAAGCGTGCGCTGGAAGTCGGCACCAGTCAGATCCTTGACCTGATCCTGCCGGAATTCAGCCGTTTGCTCAGTGGGGCGGCGCCGGGTGGTGATACGGAAGGTGCGCTGGCCAATCACCTCAACCCGTTCAAGCGTAAACATCAGCCGCCAGTGGCCTGGTGGTCCGGGCTGGTGGACTTGCCGGCCGGCGAAACCGTGCTGCATTACCAGGTGCCGGACAGCTTCAACGGCAAGCTGCACCTGTTTGCGGTGGCCGTGGACAGTGACAGCGTGGGTGTGAGCGAAGCCAGTACCGACGTACGCGGGCCCATCGTGATCACGCCGAACGTGCCGGCCTTTGTGGCGCCGGGGGATGTGTTCAACGTCAGCGCCGGGGTGTTCAGCAACCTCGACGCAGCGGCGGACGTGAAGTTTGAAGTGCAGACCAGCAACGGTCTGGTGGTGCAGGGTGACAAGGGCAGCACGCTGTCTCTGCAACCGCGCAAGGAAGGCACGGCCGAGTTCAAGATCAAGGTCGGTGACACCCTCGGCTCGGCGGATTTGCGCTTTGTCGCGGTATTGCCGGATGGCAAGCGCATCCAGGTCGCCGAAACCACCTCGATCCGCCCGCTGAGCGAACATCGCGTCGCCCTGAGCCTGGGCCGCTTCGACAGCGCCAGCAAAGAGCTGAAACCGACCCGCGAACTGTTCAGCCAACTGCGCGATGTGCAACTGGGTGTGGCTGCCTCGCCGCTGGTATGGGCTAACGGCCTCAAGCACTACCTGGACGACTACGGCTATGCCTGCACCGAGCAACTGGTGTCCAAGGCCATGCCGGCGTTGATCTGGGGCGGCAATGCGCCTGAAGCCGAGCACGCTTTCGGCAGTGCGGTACGCATGCTGCGCCAGCGTCAGAACCAGGCCGGTGGCTTTGGCTTGTGGGCGGCCAACCCCGATGTGGCGCCCTACGCTAGCCTCTACGCCACCGACTTCCTGACCGAAGCCAAGGAGCGCGGGCTGCCAGTGCCGGAAGACCTGCTGGTGCGCTCGAACGCGTACCTGACAGACCTGGCCAACGGTCCTAGCGAAGGCCTGTCGGAATTGCGCAACCGCGCCTACGCCAGTTACCTGCTGAGCCGTCAGGGGATTCTGGTGAGTGGTGCATTGAGCGATATCCGCGAACGCTACGAAAGCTACTTCAAGGACAGCTGGCAGAACGACCTCGGCGCCGCTTACCTGGCTGCCAGCTACAAGCTGCTCAAGCAGGATCGCCAGGCCGATACCCTGTTCCGCAAGATTCCATGGCGTTCCCTTGTGGATAAGTGGGACAGCGACGGTTTGTACTACGACCCGCTGGTTCATGACGCCGAACACCTGCACCTGTTGGCGCGACATTTCCCGGAGCTGATGGACGATGTGCCTGCAGCGCTGCTGGATAAACTCGGCAAGCGCCTCAACGAGCAGCGCTACAACTCGCTGTCTGCGGCACTGCTGCTGCGTGCCCTGGACAACTACGGCCAGCGTGCGCAAAGCGACATGACCCTCAAGGCCACTGCCTGGCTGGGTGACAAGCAACAGCAATTGCTGGAGATGGCCGGTCAGCCACCGCGCGCCGCCGTGCCGGGCGCCACGCAAAAGCTAGTGATGGAGAAATCCGACGGCCCAGCCGCGTTCTACATGCTCAGCGAAGCCGGTTTCGACAAGGGCGCCAAGCTCAAGCCGATCAACAATGGCCTGGAAATCATCCACGAATACCTCGACCTCAAGGGCGAGCCGGTGAGCAAGGTCGCGGTGGGTGATGAGTTCCTGATACGCCTGCGCCTGCGCGCTACCGACCGCGATCAGGTGCAACAAGTGGCCGTGGTCGACCTGCTGCCCGGCGGTGTCGAGCCGGTGTATAGCCTGCCGCCAGAGCCGGAAGCCGCCAGCACGGAGGAAAGTGAGGGTGAAGAATCCGAGTATGTGGAGGCAGACAGCCAGGAAGAACAAAGCTGGCAAGCCCCCATCGGTGAAACCGAGCTGAGCAACTGGCAGCCGGAGTATGTGGATGTGCGTGATGATCGCGTGGTGTTGTACGGCACCGCGCTACGTGATGTAGGCACCTTCGTCTACCGCGTGCGCGCCACCAACGCCGGTACCTTCAACACGCCACCGGCCTACGCCGAAGGCATGTACGAAACCACCCTGCAAGGGCGCGGCAAAGTAGGCCAGCTTGAAATTACCAAGCCTTAAACGCCTGGCACCGCCGCTGCTCGTAGCGGCGGTGGTGCTGGTGGGCCTGCGGCTTTGGCCCCATGCCCCGCTGGAACAGGCTGTCACCTCATCGCGGGTGGTGTTGGCCGACGACGGTTCGCTGTTGCGCATGACGCTGGCGGATGACGGTCAATACCGCCTGTGGCTACCCCTGGAGCGGATATCGCCGTCACTGGTCGAAGCCTTGCTGCTCAAGGAAGATCGCAATTTCTACTGGCACCCGGGGATCAATCCCCCGGCGTTGCTGCGGGCGGCCATGGCCACCTACAGCGGTGGCCAGCGCCAGGGCGGCTCGACCTTGAGCATGCAACTGGCCCGGCGCCTGTGGGACCTGAACACGCGCCAGGTGCCAGGCAAGTTGCAGCAGATGGTGCTGGCGCTGTGGCTGGAGGCGCGCTACAGCAAGCACGACATCCTTGAGGCCTACCTGAACCTGGCGCCCATGGGCGGCAATATCGAAGGGGCCGAGGCGGCGAGCCGCATCTACTTCGGCAAGTCGGCGGCGCAGTTGTCGTTGTCCGAAGCGCTGGCGCTGGCGGTGATTCCGCAGCAGCCGGGGCGGCGGGCGCGCTTCGGGCCGTCACTGCAACATGCGCGGCTGCGCTTGATGGCGGACTGGCGCGAGACTTATCCCCAGGACCCGCGTAACGACAGTTTGCTCGATTTGCCCCTGGAAGCGCGCAACCGTCAGCAGATCCCGTTCCTCGCCCCGCATTTGAGTGAACACCTGCTGGCCTCCCAAGCCGGCAATGAGCTGAACAGCACCCTCAACCTGCCGTTGCAGCAATTGCTCGAACGCCTGATCACCGGGTTTATCGCCGAGCGGCGCAGCACGGGGGTGGAAAACGCCACGGCCATCCTGATCGACAGCCGCGACCAGAGCGTCAAGGCACTGGTAGGTTCGGCGGATTACTTATCCACAAGCCTGCACGGTCAGGTCAATGGCGTGCTGTCGCGACGCTCACCGGGGTCGACGCTCAAACCGTTTCTTTACGGGTTGGCGCTGGATCAGGGGGTCATCCACCCCATGAGCATCCTTAAAGACTTGCCCAGTAACTTCGGCTACTTCCAGCCGGAAAATTTCGACGGCAGTTTTGTCGGCCCACTGACAGCGCGAGATGCGTTGATTCGTAGTCGCAACATTCCTGCGGTGTGGCTCGCCAGCCAGGTCAAATCGCCCTCCTTGTATGGACTGCTGCAACGCGCCGGCATCAAGGGCCTGCGCGACGAGAGCCACTACGGCCTGGCCCTGGCCCTCGGTGGCGGCGAGATGACCCCGGAAGAACTGGCGCGGCTGTATGTGATGCTGGCCGGTGACGGGCACCTGCGGCCGCTGCGCTACTTGCAGGAACAACCGCAGTCCACCGGCGCGCCGTTGCTCACGCCCCAGGCCGCGTTCATGGTGCGCGACATGCTGCGCCGTAATCCACGCCCGGATGGCCTGCCCGGCCGACATTGGCGCACCGCCTGGAAAACCGGCACCTCCTGGGGCTTTCACGATGCCTGGAGTGCCGGGCTGGTCGGCCCTTACGTGCTGGTGGTGTGGGTGGGTAACTTCGATGGCCGTCCGAACCCGGCGTTTATCGGTGCCAAGACCGCTGCGCCGCTGTTCTTCCGCATCGCCGACGCCCTGCCCCTGGCCTTGCCCAACACCGTCATCAAGCCCGACAAACCGCCCGCCGGGCTGGTGCGCATCGACGTCTGCGCCGCGTCCGGCGAACTGCCCAACCGTTGGTGCCCGCAAACCCGCAAGACCTGGTACATCCCCGGCGTCTCGCCGATTCGCGTGTCCAACCTGCACCGCCCGGTGCTGATCGACACCCGCACCGGCAAGGCCGCCTGCCCGCCGTTCGAGCCGCAGTACACCCGCGAAGAAGTCTTCGAATTCTGGCCCAGCGACGTGCAACGCCTGTACCGCGCCGCCGGCCTGCCTAGGCGCACGCCGCCCAACGTGCTGAAAAACTGCCAGCCCAACCGCCTGAGTGATCAAAGCGAAGCGCCGCAGATCCGCTCGCCGCTGACCCAGGTGAGCTACCAGTTGCGCTTGTCTCAACCCCAGGAAAGCATCCCGTTGAATGCCAACGCGGCCAGCGATGCGGCGACGCTGTATTGGTTTGCTGATCAAACCTTGATCGGCCAGGGTTCGCCGCAAGCCACACTGAACTGGCGGCCGGGCAAGTCGGGGGAGTATCGGCTGCGGGTCAGTGATGATCAGGGGCGCAGTGCGAGTCGGGGGTTGAAGGTGGAGTTTGTGCCGTGATCAGGTATCTTCGTCGCCGAAGCTCGCCTTGCCCACACGCTTGGCAAAATGGTTGTACGCCGCAGCCAGTTTTCGTTGTTCAAAGATAGAAAACACCAGGGTACCCAGCAGGATCAGCATCCACACCAGAAACAGCTTCAGCGTATCCACATGGGCCACGAACAGTAGCAGGGTCACTACGCCGCCAATCACCATGCCCAGCCCCATCCACGCCCCCAACACACGACCCACGGCCATGCGTATGCCTTTGGGCAGGACCAATCGGGTGGTCATCATTACCATGATGATCGCCAGGAAGAAGCCAAACGCGGCCATGAACGGAATCTGAAAACCACCTTCGCGGTACAACCAGGCCAGCAAACGATACAGCGGGCCGAGTTCTACCATCTGTTGATAGGTGTCCGGACGCGGCAAATGCAACTGGGTAATCTGCTCGGGTGTGAGGGCCATGATGCCCACGCCGATCATTCCTGCGAAGGCGGCATAGAACCCGCCCGCACGCCACAGCGGCGCCAGCACGCGGCGGCTTTCCACATCCTCGGTCAGCGCCACACCGAACACGGCCTTGGGGTATTTGCCCTGGGCAATCACGGTCTGGCCGTCCCGTTCGCAGGCATCACCGATCAGCATCACATCGAGGTCCTGGATAAGGAGGATTTCACCCTGGCGACGGGAGCTGCCGATCGACTCGTAATCGTCGGGCGACTTGTTGCCGAACAGATCGATGCCCTCGGCAATCACAGGGATTTCGCCGCTGGCATCCTGCAGGCGAAAGTCATTGCAGCACGCCTCGCTCTTGGACCGGCTCCAGCTCCAGCGCCCGTCGTCATCCTTCTCGCCGTCCTCGATAATCCACACGTAGCCGGCGCAAGGCTTGTGATGCACCGGCGACAACAACGGCTTGTCCACCATTACCTTGCCACGCAGCTCCACCAAGCCCATCGCCAGCGAACGAATCTGGCTCGTCGCCAGCCGCTGCTCGGTCTTGTAGAAGCTCGGACCAAAGCTGGCCAGGAGGCAGATCAGCAGGAACATCGGGAAAAACAACGCGACAACCGTCATCGGGGCGTAGATCAGCAAACCGATAAAGCCCGCAAGAATCACCAGCGCCAGCACGATTTTCCACTTCGGCTTTTTCACCACGGCGCCTACCGGCGTGGTCTTCATGCCCCTGGCACCTCAAGCTTCACACCTTCGTAGCGGGTTTCTTCGGCGCTGATCGCCAGCAACGGGATGCGCTGATAACTGAGCAACCGCGCAAAGAACAGGTCGGGGAACACTGCAATGGCAATGTTGTAGAGGTTGACCGACTCATTGAAGAACTCACGCCGGTCGGCAATGCGCTCCTCCACCGACGAGATCGCCTGTTGCAGCGCGACCATGTTCGGTCCCGAGATCAACGTGGGATACCCCTCCGCCACCGCAATCACCGACTTGATCGCCGCGTTGAGCTGGTTGGAGGCATCGACCTTGTCGTTGAGGCTGCTGGCATTAAGGTACTGCTGGCGAGCTTCACTCAAGCGCGTGAACAGGGCGTTCTCGTGGTTCATAGCGGTTTGGACCACACGCATCAGGTCCGGGATCTGATCGGCCCGCTGCTTGAGCAGCACGTCGATGTTGGCAAAGGCCTTATCTACATCATTACGCCGCATCACCAGCCCGTTGTAGAACCCCACCATCCAGCCCACCAGGCCGACGCCAATGATCAGCACGACGACGCCGGCGATAAGGAGTTCGATGTTCATGGTGAAGGCATTCCCTGGCTGAGTTATCCACAGGGTCGCATTCTAGGGGTAAAACCGGATCGCGCGGCGGGCACTGGCCCACAGAACCGACAAGAGGTCGCTAATGGGAGATGCCTGCCCTAAGTGCCGGGGCTCGCTTCAAGTAAGTGCACGTCTTGTTGGATCAGCCTCTCAACGACCTTGCATCAGCTCACGGTAGATTGTGATGTAGTCGGTAACCATCCGTTCAGCTGTGAAATACTTCCAATAGCGCTCCTCTGCTCGCAGCCCCCAAATACGTGCGTCTTCGGGATGCTCCCAAAGGTATTGCATCGCGCCTCGTAACGCGGCAGGGTCGCCCGGTGGCACAACTAGCCCAGTGTCACCGGATATATTGATAAAGGTGGTACCGGTACCTATCTCGCAGGAAATCATCGGCTTTCCATACATAGCACCTTCCAATAAAGATATGCCGAAAGCTTCCGAGCGAAGGTGCGAAGGAAAGACCACGGCATAACTCAGCTCCAGCAGCGCCAATTTGTCACTGTCAGGCAACTGGCCGAAGAAATGCACATTATCCAGCCCCAAGGCGCGAGCCTGTGCCTTGAGTTCATCCTCGATTGGCCCCGCACCGACAATGACTATGGGGAATTCAGTGCCTCGGGCCGCTTCCATCAGGATGTGCAGGCCTTTGTAATAACGCATCACACCGACGAACAGGAAGAATTTTTGCCCCACCTTCGTGCGCCAGGCCTTGAGCGTTTCCGGATCCGCCTTTGGATAGGTCTCACGGTCCAGGCCGATGGGAATCACTGAAACCTTGTCTCGATAGCGTGCCAAGACTGCGCTGGTGGCCAGGTAGTTCGGCGAGGTTGCCACGATACGGTCGACGTCGCGCAAGAACCAGCGTTTCAGAGGTCTGTAGAGTTTCAGCAGCTGTTTCTGGCGGATGATGTCGGAGTGATAAGTCACCAGCGTGGGTTTTTTGATTCTGGTGATGAAATGCACCACGTCCATGAAGGGCCATGGAAAGTGGTAGTGAATAACGTCAGCCCTGCGCGCGAGTTGATAAAAG
The DNA here is from genome assembly GCF_059133265.1 of Pseudomonas sp. FBCC-B1565. Classification (NCBI taxonomy): domain Bacteria; kingdom Pseudomonadati; phylum Pseudomonadota; class Gammaproteobacteria; order Pseudomonadales; family Pseudomonadaceae; genus Pseudomonas; species Pseudomonas sp. FBCC-B1565. Next base: position 34,487 of record NZ_CP101438.1, on the reverse strand, counting down.
CGCAAGAACGCCGAGATCGAAAATCCGGTTGAGGCGATTTGCAGATCCATCCTGGCGTGATGCACCAGGTACCCCCCGACATCAACCGTGCGCGGAACCTGTTTGGACGTCAAAGAAAGTACGTCTGTCTGCACACCCTGCTTGGCTGCGCCCAGGGCGATCTGGTGGATAACCTGCTCGATTCCGCCCATCGACCAGGGCACTGAGGTTTTATAAAAGTGAAGTACTTTCATGAGCTCCGAATAATCGCCGCCATGCGATCTACAAAGGTTTTTTTCGAGAATTTTTCAGCCTGTATCTCGCACGCGCATCGCATGGCAAGTGCTCTCGCAGGATTCAGGCTGTTGATCGCATCGCGCAAAGATTCCACGTCCAACTCCGGCTCCAGCAATAGTCCGGTCACACCGTCCACTATAGTCTCTATCAAGCCACCTTCACGTACACCGATCACGGGCTTTCCAGCAGACATCGCTTCCACGGGCGACATACCGAAATCTTCATCCGTCGGCACATAGATCGCTGCACGCGCACCACCAATACAGGCACGTAAACTGGCTTCGCTTTGCCAACCGGTAAAGTGGATGTTGGCAGCGCCATCGGCGAGTTTTCGCAACGCCAGCTCGTCCCGACCACCAGACGCAATTACCAGCTTCTGATCAGGCAACTCGAGAAAAGCCTTGATAATGGTATCAACCCGTTTATGACATTCCAGCCTCGCCAGGGAAATGAAGTAATCGCCCTGCTCTGTCCATCGAAAACGTTCGGTATCCACAGGTGGATGAATCACCTCCGACTCCAGTCCCAAGTGTAGACGCAGGCGTTTGCGCACACTTTCCGAGTTGGTAATTACACGGTCCATACGCGCAAGTGCTCCCTCGTAACGCCGCTGAAAGGCATCAAAGGCAACCGTTGCCAGGGGACGCAGCGGCGGTGCAAAGCGCTGCAAATAACGTTCGCGCCAGTCGTAGAGATAGCGGGGTGGCGTGTGACAGTAATAAATACGTGTGCCGCTGAGCTGGTGGGTAACCGCCAGGGGCGCATACAAGCCGCTGTAGATCACCGTCTGAGCGTCGCGCAGAAAGCCGGTGCGCAGCGTGAAGCACGCCAGTGCCTCGGCCACTCGGGGTAGTGAGCGGGTAGAAGTCGAACCCAGGCAACGTAGCCCCTCTGCGCCTAGCTCCTGCTCTGCAGCCAGATAACGCGCTTGTTCAAAAACTCGCGAGACCACCAGTTGGTAGTCAGGCAGCCCCTTGGCCAAGTCAATGGATAGCCGCTCTGCTCCACCGCTGACCTGCAAATAGTCGTAGAGAATGTAGTTGCTCATCGCTTACTCGACCCACGAAAACAGGGGTGCCAGCCTGTTGGGCCAGGAGGCCGATTGCGCATAGTGCTGATAACGAGGCTCCTGGCCTGTTTCATACAGCGCAGCACGCACCGCCACAATGAACTCGTCCGTCGATGAACACAGCACGGCCGGGCTCTTCAGGTTTTCCAATTCTGCCCAACGGCTGGAAACTACCGGCAGGCCAGCCGCCAGGTACTCATAGAGTTTGAGTGGATGAATATTCGCAATCAGTGAACTGCACGCTTCCAGGTGAAAGGGGATCAGTCCCACATGGGCATGTCGCAGGTAGCTGGCCATTTGTTGGTGAGGCCGCACACCAAGGAAATGCACGTTGATCGACATGTTGGTCGGCGTATTGGCACAGGGGCCGATCAGCACGAAACTGACGTCCGGCATCGCACGGGCACAAGCCTCCACCATAGCCAGGTCAACCCAGCTGCTGATATCACCAACGAATACGGCAATCGGGCCCGCAAGTGCAGCGTATTCATCGGGCAGCGGCGGCTCCCCGGCGAAGCGCTCGCAATCAACGCCATTGGGCAGGTACATTACCTCCCGCGCGCCATGCTCTAACGCCCACTGTGACAAGCCTTGCGAGGCGGTAACCACCAGATCGGCGCGCATCATTGTGCTCATTTCGCTCTGTAGAGCGCCGGCACCATAACCCTCAAAGCCGGCGTTGTAGTCAGCCAGGCGCATGACGCAGCGCTTGTAGCGGATCTCATCCAGCCAGGCGGGCTGATAGATGCTGTCCAGAAACAGCAAGTCGACCTCGCCGAAACCGGCATCACGCACAACCTGACTCACGTTGGGCCAACTCAGCTTGTTCCAGTGTGAAAACAACCAGGGCGAGCGCAGAAAACGACGATTGGAGGGTGCTAACAACGAGAACGGAACGTAGTGCCAAAGCTTGCCGTCAAGGTCACCCTGCCCGCCAGCCCGGTACTCCTGAAGACGTGTCTGGAATACCAATGAGTTTGGACGTAGAAAGTTGATGATTGAGATAGGTGCAGCCACATAGGCGACTTCCCAGCCCTGCTCCACGAACTGGGTAGCGATGGCATGACTGCCCACGCGCATCGGCGACGTCCAGCAGTGAATGCCTACATGCAGAACTCGCTTAACCATGAAGAGGCTCCAACAAACGCATGCTCCAGACACAACGCGCGGGTACATCACGAACACGGATAACTTGAGTCTCCACCTTGCAGCCATAACCGGGTGAGTAGGCCCCCTTTTCCACCGCGGCCTGTCCAGCGGAGATCTCCAGCCTGACCTGCCTGCCATCAGAGATCAGTAACCAGCCCTGCTCATCGCGCAGCACTCTTATCTGCGGGGCCAGCGGGAATGCCAACTCGCCCGCACCGGCGCCATACTCATCGACAACCTCGAAGCCATCGTCCAGGTACGCCACACTGCGTCGATGCGTAGCGGCAAACCCGTCATGCTCGCCGCAGAAACCGTCTTCGGTGGCCCGGATCACGCGGGTGCGCGCGACTCGTGACAGGCTGAACAAACCGGTAATACCCTCCAGCCAATCATTCTGCTCGCCGGATCCAACACTCAACGTGGCATGTGCCCGATTGGAGCGGAATGCGTTGCGCTGATCCGGCAGCGCCGTATAGCCATAGGTACCCGGATCGAGAATGAACGGCACACCGTCAAAGCAGACCTCAAACGACAACTGGTCATTATGCGCATGGCCGCCATTCCCCAATTGCCCGACGGAGCCGCAGCGCAACGACAACCAGAGCCTCGGACGGCGATAGACATACAGACCGAAATTGTCGAACGCACACAACGCATCGAGCGCGGTCTCTGGCTCGCCGCCCTGTCCTTGCCCAAGGGGGCCTGCCAGCGCCTGTAAGAGTAGTGCGTCCAGTGAAGCCGGTGGAGGTCTTGGCCCCTTGCGCAACTGCGCCACGCAATCGATAAACACCGCATGTCCATCCTTCCAGGGCGCATCGTGTAACGCATCGGGAGTGAGCTTGAAGAAGCGCCCGCTATCGTTGTCACCAACCTGAGCGACTCCGCCGTCTGGTCGGGTGATCCCACGGGAAAAATCAGCCATTCTGACCAAGTGCCGCAGGGCCTCTTCTGAATGCAGCGCGTGAGCCGCAGGCACACTGCGCTGAGCCGGCAGCACGCCCGGGCCCGAGGCATCCAGGCCGTCGTCGAGGATAGCGGAGTTCAGAGCCTGAAGCCGCGCCGCCACGCGGCGCGCCAATATAGCGGGAAACAGCACGAGTTCAGCCGACAGCCGGTGGTAGCTGGTTGAAGCTTCGAAATTGCTGCCATCCGCCTGGAACTGCACGAACATTTCCTTACCCAACTCATTGGCCGCCAGCATCAACCACGCATCAGTCTCTGCGCTGGGCGGCAGGTAGGCCGCAACAAACAGCAAACCAGCCAAGTTGGCCAGGTAATGGTTGCTGCGCAGGTGGGGGAACCATTCCAGGTGGGTGACTATATGACGACCGTGGGCCAGTACACTGCGCTTGAATTCGATGTCGAAGTCCGGCGCGAAACGCATGCCGGCGGCTATAAAAATATCGTGGGCCAGCAGTAGGTTGGCGATACGAATTCCCACGTCCATGGTGCAGGACCAGTTGACACCGAAGCGGGGCGGGTTGCACGCAATGAAATCCAGCACCTGATCCTGAAACTCTAGACGTAGACGCTCACTCGCCGCCTGATCTGCAGCCAACTGGTGGGCCGCTGCTGCCAGGGCCAGCCGTGGCAAATGTTGCATACGCGCCAGCTCCCAGGGCAGCTTGACGTCGACGCCAAGAATGTGGCCGTAGCGAATTAGCGCCGAAGGCGTAACCGGCGACCAGCGGTAGCCTGAACGCAGGTCAAGGTGCCAGTCGATGGACTGGTAGCCGGGCGAAATCAAACGCTGCAAGCGTGTCGCATGGCGACGGTTGGCTGGATTGCTTCCTTGGATTGCCGGCATGTCATAGCGGTGCCCTTCCAGTCCGGCCGCACGGAATCCTGCAACGGGCTGTATGTCCCAAGCGCCGAGCAGGTCGAAGCGGTGCTCCAGTAAGCGCTCGCTGTCGGCAGTCAGTACTGCACGCCAAGGCTCCAGCATTTGCGCAGTGATAGGTGGCAGCAGCGCTTGCAGAGGCTGCTCGGGAACATCGCCGCCAAATGTAGGCAAAAAACGGTCCCGCGCCTGCAGCCTGACTTGCGCCCAGTTGCGCAGCGCATAGGCAGTGACGCGACGAGCAATCTGCGCAGGCGGATGGCGCAGCAGTCGGCGAATCCGGGTTGGCCAACTCATAAACAGATGCGCTCAAGTGCGCATACGATCCGCTGCGTATGGTGACGCCAAGTATGTTTTTCCAGCACTTCCTGGCGTGCACGCTCACCCAGGGAGCGGCCAAAGTCAGGCTGCTCCAACACGTGAGCCAAGCCCTCGGCCAACGCAGCAGCATGGCCCGGCTCCACTAACCAGGCGCTGCTGCCATGCTGCAGAACCTCCTGGATCTGACCGAGTGCCGATGCCACGATAGGTCGCCCCATAGCCATGTATTCGAACAGTTTTGTGGGTGAACCGAAGAATGGTGTGCCATCAGGATTGGGCACATGAGGCGCGACCAATAAATCACAACAGGCCAGGTAACGAGGTGCGTCCTTCTGCGGCACCTGGCCAGTAAATACGCATTGCGAAAGAACGCCAAGTCGCTTGCAGGCTTCCAGCGTTGCAGCATGGCGGGCACCCTTCCCCATCAGCAACAGACGCAGATTCTCATAGTGTTGCGGCTGGCTCGCCAGCAGCAGGGAAAAGGCCTCGACCAGTTCCTCGGTGCCATGCCAAGGTCCGAAGGTGCCGATAAAACCGATCACCGTCTTGCCCTCAAGGGCCAGGGTCCGACGAAGGTCCGACGCATCGATGTCTGGATGAAAAGCCGTCGCATCCACGCCATTGGGATTGACCAGAATTCGCTCAACGGGCACGCCACGCCCAATCAGGTCCTGGTGCAGGACATCGCTGACCACCACGATCAGATCGGCGGCTTCCAGGTTGAGCTGCTCAACTTGCTCGGACAGTTTCAGGCGCGCCACTGGCTTACCCCAGTGCTGGCTGATCCAGACTTCGGAACCGTTGTACTCTGTCACCAGCGGTACATTCAGCTCCAGTGCCAGCTTGGCGCCTGCATAGTTGTTCAAGCTATAGCGCTGGTAGATAAACGAGGGGCGTTCGGCACCTACTACCGCGCTTACCTCGGCGCTGGCGGAGCGGCTGAACAACAACGCTGGCAACTCACGGAAATCCCAGAAAGCCGGGGCGGGCAAAAGAATGCGCACGGTGAGGCAAGGATCGACAATAGGATTACCCACGGTGGCGAACACCAACGGCACAACACCTGTGACATCGCCCAAGTTGTTGACCACTCCGGCCATGTGCGTGACAGAGCCACCCACTTGGGTCGAGAACCATAGGTCGGTTTTCAGGTACAGGCACGGAGCACCGGGTTTCGGCGATGCGGCGCTGCGACGCTGCGCACAGCCCCGTAGATGGGCCAATTCACGGTTCACTTCTGCGAGCTCGCGGGGCAGGCGCAGCGCCTCGCCGAGCGTAGCGAACGCCTGACGCAGCAGTGCAAGGAAGCCCACTTTCAGCTGCCGCTGGTGCGGGTCGACGATCATCACACTACCGTGGCTAAGCAGACGCAGAACCACCATCACCAGCAGCGGGCGCGGGCGTAGCCCAAGATGCGCAAGCGTCAGTGTCACCGATGTGTAACGCAGTAAGTGGCGGCGCATTCCCGGGCCACGCACAGTGGCAGCAAAATCAGCGTGTGACCACGTTTCGACGTCGGCAGGCAGTTGCATGCCCTCTGGAGGCCCGCCGTCACAGATCAGCAAGTGCCTTACCATATCAGCGCCCACCCCGCGCGTTCGGTGTGTCGATCCAGCGGTCGTACCAGCCTGCCAGGTTGTACAGCACCCACAGATTGGTGCCGTAGTCGCCACGGCCACTGCGGTGTGCCTCGAACAACTCGCGAATATAGCCGGGGTTGAACCAGCCACGCTTGAACAGCGCGCACTGGTTGATCTCGTACTCTACACGACGACCGAACTCACCCTTGAGCCAATAGGCCACCGGTGCGCCGAAGCCCACTTTGGTACGGTCGATGACGCGGTCGGGAATCAGCCCGCGCACGGCATCCTTGAACAGTGATTTGGTGCGGCCGCCTTCCAGCTTCCAGTGAGCAGGCATGGCGTAGGCGGACTCCACCATACGATGGTCAAGAAAAGGGACGCGTGCCTCAATCGAATGCGCCATGGTCATCTTGTCTACCCGCATCAGCAGCAGCTCGGGCAGTCTATAGCTGAGTTCCAGTTGGGTCATGCGCCGCAATTGCTCGATATCCCCAGCTGGCAGCATGGCCGCTGCCGCAGCCATTACCACGTTACTGTCGGCCACACGCAGCAGGCTGTCATCCAGTGGTCCGGAACTGCCGCCAAAGTCGATAGCACTCTTGTTGAGCAAGGCGCTTTTCTGGATTTCCCAGAAGGTCGCAGCCCCCCCAAAGAAGCATTCTTTGTCACTACTGGCACGAATCAGGAAGTCCAGCCCAGAGGCGTGGGACAAACCATCACGTCCTGCTTGTCTGGCCAACCAGCCAGCCCCGTGGCGCATGGCTCTGGGGAGCATGCGATAGGGTTGCCAGAAGCGCCGGTGCAATTTCAGATATCGCAGATAACCGCTGTAACCGGCAAACAATTCATCAGCCCCCTCACCCACCAGCACGGCCTTGACCTGACCCGCAGCCAACTTGGAGACATGATAAAGCGGCACGCAGACCCAATCAGCCAACGGCTCATCCTGGTGATAAAGAATGTCGGCCCAGGAGTCTTCAAACATGTTCCGGGTCACTGATACTTCGTGGTGCTCGGCGCCAAAGTGACGGGCCATATCACGGGCATACTCGCGCTCGTCCATTTCCGGAAATCCGTCGTAGCCGACCGAAAAGGAATGCACCTTGCCGCTCGCGTGCGCCGCCATGCCAGCCAGCAGCGAACTGGAATCCACGCCACCGGACAGCAAAACACCCACCGGGACATCAGCCGCCATATGCTCGACCACAGAGGCGTCGAAGCTCGCACGGATGCTGCGCACCGCTTCATCGCGGGTAGCCGGCAGTGAAGGGGGATTGAGCATTGGATGCCAGTAGCGCTTGAACTCCATGCGGCCACCGTCGACAAGCTGCAGATAGCAACCTGCTGGCAGCTTCTGGATACCACGAAACATCGTCATGGGTGCTGGCGTGACCATGCCACTCAGGTAGTGGTACATGGCAATTGGATCTATGTCCCGTACCACGTCGGGCACCTGCAGGATCGCCTTGATTTCGGAGGCGAACAGCAGGCGACCATCGCTGGCGTGCAGGTAAAGCGGCTTGATGCCGACCCTGTCACGCCCCAGATACAGGACGCGCTGCAAATTATCCCAAAGTGCGATTGCGAACATGCCTCGCAGGCGCTGAAGCAACCCTTCCCATCCCCACGCCCGGTAACCCTGCACCAGCACCTCGGTATCCGAATGTGCAGTACGGAACCGATGACCCGCGACTTCGAGTTCATGGCGCAACGCTACGTGGTTATAGATCTCACCATTAAAGGCAACGACCACGGATTGCTCAGCATCCGACATCGGCTGCGTAGAGGCGTCGTCGAGATCGACAATCGACAATCGCCGGTGCCCCAGACCCAGGCGCCGTGACGCGTCGATCCACAAGCCAGCCGCGTCAGGCCCACGGTGACTCAGGCTGTCGCGCATGCTGATCACTAACGCGTCGGAAACCGATCCCCTCCCTTGCGCAACAAACACTCCGCTGATTCCGCACATGGCTCAGGTTCTCGAAAACAGCATCAGAAGCAATCGGTTCGCCCCTCGATCCAGGATTCATGCCAAAGCACGGCATTGAGTACCGTCCAGAGATGGAAGCTGTAGCCACCGCCCGTGCCCATCTGGTGCTTGAGCATGTCTCGGAAGTAGCCGTTGTCGAAGAAGCCTTCGCGTACCAGACGCGAACGTTCGAATGCGGCCATGCAGCGGCGACCGAAGTCTTCCTGCTTGAACCACGCCTCCATGGGGGCGCCGAAGCCCTGTTTTTTGCGGTAGATCATGTCGTGATCGAGGTAAGGCTCCGCGGCTTTTTTCAGCACATGCTTGCCGACGCCGTTACGCAGTTTGTGGTGTGGATGCAGGGTGCGGGCGAACTCGATGATGTCGTGATCCAGATACGGTGTACGGGCCTCGATGGAGTGCGCCATGGTCAGTTTATCGACGCGCATCAGCAGATGCTCGGGAAGGCGCAGTTTCATTTCCAGATAGGGAATCTTTTGCAGAACATCCGGCTGCAACAGTTTGCCCTTGATCTGCGACATGTAGTGTTCTACCACTGCATGGCTGTCGGTGCTGCGATGGGAGTCGGGCAAAAGACCCTCAACCGGGCAGTCGATCTGACTGGAAAAAATGTCCATGTTTGGCGTGAGCTGATCGCGCATACCGCCCCACCAGCACACCGCGCCCCCCCAGAACAGTTCCTGACCAGCGCGCGCGCGCTTCTGGATTTCTTTGTCTTCAGTGGTCACCGCTGGCAGAAGCGCCCTGGGTTGGGAGACGAATCGTCGCCACCAAGGCATCCCGCCGCCGGGCAGCGCCGGGTTATACATGTTCATCGCTTTATCGCGATAATGGTCGCACCACCAGTAACCCAAGAAGTTCTCGTCCGCACCCTCTCCCACCTGGACGACGGTGGTGCCGTTGTCACGCACCAGCTTCGACAAGAAGTACAGGGGAATGCAGACGTTGTCAGCAATGGGCTCGTCTTGCAGGCGCACCATCTCAGGCAGGAAATCCTGCGCGTCGCGGTGATTGATCAGCATCTCGTGATGCTCGGTACGATAACGCGCAGCCACCCGCTGGGCATACTTGAACTCGTTGGTCTCCTCTTCACCTTCATAACCAATCGAGAAGGTCTTGATCGGATCGCTGCGCAGCTCACTCATAAGCGCCACGTTAAGGCTGGAGTCCACACCACCGGAAAGCAGGACGCCAAAGGGTACATCCGAGACCATGCGGCGCTCGATGGACTGGCGCAGCAATGACGTCATCTCGGCCACGGCCTGTTCATCCGTACGCTCGATAATGTCCGCAGCGCTGGGTATGCAGTCCCAGTACTTGTGCGCCTTGGCTTTACCGTTCGCATCGATAGTCATCAGATGCCCAGCCGGCAGCTTGAAGATGCCCTTGAACAAGGTCAGCGGTGCTGGCGTCACGATAAAGGTCAGGTAGTGTGAGAACGCGGTCTGATCCATCTGCGGCGATACTGCGGGATGGCCGAACAACGCACGGATCTCCGAAGCGAACAGCCACTCGCCCGAACGGGTGCGGGTAAAGTACAGCGGTTTCTTGCCGGCGCGATCGCGAGCCAGATGCAGCACGGGCGCATTGGGATTACGCGCGTCATAGACGGCGAAGGCGAACATGCCGTGAAGTTTCTGCACACAGTCGATGCCCCACACCTCGTAGGCACGCAATAGCACCTCGGTATCGGAGTGATCGGTGCGCCAAACGAACGGCCGAATCGCGGAAATCTCACGGCGTAACGCGGCATGGTTATAGATCTCGCCGTTGAAGCTCAGCACCACCGTGGCATCTTCGTTCGCCATCGGCTGCGTGGCGGCCGTGGACAGATCGATGATGGACAGCCGGCGATGCCCCAGCACACAACGCTCATACCGCTCCCGCCAGATCCCTGCGCCATCTGGACCCCGATGCAGCATGCGATCACGCATATTGATCAACGTCCGGTCATCGCACACTTTTGACTGCGGGTTGAAAGCGCCCGTGATTCCACACATTCGATTATTCTCAGCGTTCGTTGTGGTTGATGTCGTCTTGCTGGCGGCCAAAAAGCCTTCCAAGCCGGCGGGACAACCGATAAGCCAGGTTGCGGCTGATCCGCTGCAACCTGGCCAACAGAATGGCGTGCTCATCTGCTGCTGCCACCAGCCTCAGGTTCAGTTGCTGTGCATGGTCAGCTTGTTCGGCCAGCGCGGCATCGCGTCGGCTCACCTCTTCTTCCAGATGCGCCAGGCCCTGACGCAGTTCGACGATCTCGCGTTCGCGCTCAGCGGCATGGGCCATTTCCTGGTTGATTACCTCGGCCATCCGACTCAATTGCTCACTGCGTCGCAGCAATTCCTGCTGCGACTCTTGCTGCAGTTCGGTAGCCCGCTTTTGTTGCTCTTGCGCACGAAGCATTTCGAGGCTCAGCGCCTCCGCGGCGTTGCCAGCCTCTGCCTGGAGGCGCTGCACGTGCTGGTTCAGCTCGATCATTTGCGCAGCCGTTCCGGATTGCGCCATGGGTTCGGCCTGGGCCAGCAGTTCAGCACGGCGCTGTTGTGCCATGGCGCGACGATGGGGTTCTAACGCGGCACCATCGCCTTTACGACAAGCAACGACAAAGAGAATCGGTGCCGTCAGCGAGAAACGCTCGAGCAACGAAACCGCCGGGCCTATGGAGTTGAGCAGTGCGCGCGCCGTAACCGGCAATTGCTGCGATTCGCCACGTCCAACCAGCAGGTCGGCAGCTCCACGGTGTCGGCCAAGCATGTAGGAAGCGAGCTCCGGCAGGCTCATCCCATATTGCCCATCCATATGCAACAACTCGAAACCGCAACGCTCCAGCAGGTGACGAACCTGCGCAGCGCCAAAGAGGTTGATATGTCCCGGCGTGTCGTAGCCACCATGCACCACGCTGCAATCACCGCGCTGAGCACGCAGCAGTGGTGAATCGAGATTAGGAATGGTGAAGGCCAGCACGCCATTATCGGCCAGCAACGGGTGGCAACTCAGCAGCATCTGCGCAGGATCGACCATATGCTCCAGTGACTCCCAGAAGCTGATCAGATCGAAGACCCCCGTTGGCATCTGGGTATCATGCAGTACCTGCAGCCCGGCATCTTGGCAGATCTTCAGGCATTCACGCGAAGACTCAACGCCCAAGCCATCGAAGCCGTGCTCACGGGCGGCAATCAGGGAGTTGCCCAGGCCGCAGCCCATGTCCAGGTAGCGCAGCCCTTGCCGTGGGTTGAACAGCACACTCAGGCGTGTGAAATAGTCATTGAAGCGAGCCAAGTCGGCCTGCTGGTTTTCGGCAGACATACGCTTGTGAAAGGAGCGCTGGAGGACTTTCTCCGCCTGCGGGCAAGCCTGGAAGAACCGCTCGAACAGGCGAGCATCGACCTTCAGCGGGACGTGCCAGCAGCCGCACTGGCCACACTCTTCATAGCCATAACCATCATAGGACTGAAAGATCAGCCGCTGATCGTGCTCCGTGCCACAGGCCGGACAGCCGCGGCGTTCCAACTCGACTATCAGCGGGCGGCCCTCACGGTTCCACCATTGCACAGCCTCGCCCCAGTCGGACTGACTCATAGTGCTGAAGGGTGTCCCGATGGTCATCTGCGGAGCGCTGGTATCATCGTCCTGCAGGGTGGTCAGGACAACGATCAGGCGGGCAAGGTCGCCAGCCAAGTCACCGGCGGTCTGGTCAATCGACATTAAGTAGTCCGCCTCGTGAAATTCATTCGCCAATTGTCTCCGCCACGCCCGCGCGCGCTGCGTAAATCAGCAGTTCACGCTGGGTCGGGTCAGCCAGCATGGCCTGGTAGTTTTCCAGGTCGGTACCCATCAGTTCAGTCAAGCCATAGATGCTGTAATTGAAGGCCTGCGACTCAAGCACGCTGAAGTTGGAGGCCTGCAGCATCCACTCGATCTCGTCGGCGGTATATTCGCGGTGATGCCCCTCAAACGGCAATTCGGTGGCGAACTGGCTCTGGATCGGGGGGTGGACCGACTGCCCACGTGCCAGTTTCTGGCGGTTGTAGATATAGGCCAGGTTGGGCGTGTCGAGCACCAGCAGGCCATCGGCGACAAGCGAGCGGTGCAGATCACGCAGCAGCAGGCGCGGAGTATGCGGCACATGCTCGATCACACCCATGAGTACCACGGCGTCATAGCTGCTATCCGGCTGGAAGTCCGCGAAGTTCTGCACCCGCACGCCTTGCTCGATCAGCAATCGCTGGTTGTCATCGAAGCAAGCGCCGTAGCTGTCGTACGAGTCCAGCGCGGTCACCTGGTATCCAGCCTGTGCCAGCATCAGCGAGCAGTTGCCGAAATAGGCACCGAAGTCCAGTACCCGTGCACCTGGTGGAACGTGCTGGCGCAGCATGCGCAAGGCACGAACCATGCGGATCGAACTGAGGTTGATGTAGTTGGACCAGTTAAAGCCTTTCAGGCCTGGGGAATGGGTTTCCAGAACCGAGTAATCCTTGCCGCCGATGCAGGCCATGACCTGCTGCGCGGCATGGTCGGCAATGGCAAACTCTGTTGCGAAATCACGCTGTAACTCGTCGGTAAAATTCAGCTTCATGCTTTGACCTCATTGATGATCAGGCGGCGGCTCTCATGCACCAACACGTCCAGCCCAATCCATCGTTCATCACGGGCGTCGATAATGTTGCGTGCCAGCCACTGCGGGTTCTCCGCCGCAAGGTTCGCCATCTGAATGCTCCTGCTGCAGAAGTCGAACAACCACAATTTCAGGATGTTGGCGGCCCTGGCTACGCTGACTCCTCGCAGGTTGAACGCGCCGACACACGCATCGGTAGCAGCGTGTTGGCGCCAGCGAACTTACCGCCATTACCTTTGATGTTGAATTCAACACCTCGGTTCAAAGCGAAATAGACATCATCATTGATAGAGAAGAAGCGGCCATCATTGTCCTCGAAGTAACCGGGGCGAACCGCGAAAAGCGTCAGGGTAAAGGTCCCCAGTCCCAGCCTCAAGCGAGAACAGTCAAAACTGACCTCTCCTTCCCCATCGGCGATGCTGATTTCGCCCGCGCTAAGGCGAGCGACATCGGTAACCCCGTCGCGGTGGATCGCGATGAGGAACTCAACCGGTAGCGGCCCGGTACCCGGCTCGACCCGATACTTGGCGCGCACACAGATGGGCTCGCCGGCATCGAAGACGAACCGACTGTCACCCTCCGCGCCGCACAGTTCGACTCCCTCGAGCCAAATACGGCCTGAACCATGTACGTCGGACTGTGGAGCCAACTGGGACGGCGGTGCCTGCATTTCGCTTCGACTAGTCGGCCATGTGGACAGCTCCCCGAGGAGTTGGGCGGCAACAAGTTCCAGCTCGGCGCGCATCGCGCATTTATCCTTGAACCAGAGCTCGCACAACAGCGTATTGTCTTCGCTGGCGGAGTAGTCGACTTCGACTCTCAGCGCGCCTTCGCCAGCCTGCTGAATCTGCTGCTGGCTCAGGTCCAACACCAATCGGCAGCGCTTGACCGCACCACCGTCCGCCAGGATACGCAGCCCGCTGCGCCCGGCTACCGACTCAAAACCAGAGGACGGCTGGATAAGCGTACAACCTTCCTGCATGGGGTACTCATTGAGCACCTGCTCACCATCAAGCACACGCACCGTGCGCACCAGTAGCTGCCCACGCAAGGGCGCCTGGTCGGCCGTAGACAATTCCAGAACACACAGGCCGGCCTGGCGCGTAGCCAAGGCCTTGGCGCGCAAACGTGCTTCTTCCTGGAGGCGTACCGAGTGTTCATAGGCGCGGATTACTTCATCGCTACGCCCATCCATCAACACGCTGCCGCGGTCCATCCAGATCATGCGGTTACACAATTTGGATGCCGAATACACATCATGGGACACCAGCAGCACCGTGGTGCCGCTCTCCTCAGTCATTTCCCGGATGCGCTCAAAGCTCTTGTTGGCGAAGTAGGCATCGCCTACGCCAAGAATCTCGTCGAGAACCAGCAGCTCAGGGGAAATTGCGGTCGAGGTGGCGAACATCAAGCGCGCCATCATGCCGCTGGAATAGGTCTTGACCGGCTGATCGATATATTCCTCAAGCTCGGAGAAGGTGATGATTTCCTCAACCTTGTGATTGGCTTTATCCCCAGTCACAGCCAGGTGCGCCAGGTAGGCCAGCGCATTCTCACGACCTGTGAAATCGGGATGGAACCCCGTACCGATCTGCAACAGGGCATGTGCTCCCTGGCTCACCTCGAAAAGGCCCACAGTAGGTTGCGTCACCCCCGTGATCAGTCGCAGCAGCGTGCTCTTGCCCGCGCCATTGCGCCCGATAAAGGCCACTTTTTCACCCTTGCGGATGGTCAGGTTGACGTCGCGGATAGCCCAGTGCTCTTGATAGGCTCCCTCACGGCGTAGCATCCCAATCATGTCGAGGAACCGGTAGTGCGGCTTCGCATAAAGCTTGTACAGCTTGGACAGGCCTTCGGCGTGGATGATTACATCACTCATAGTCCACCAGCATGTTCTTGAAGCGTCTGAAGAAGGCACAGCCCAGGGCGAAGGTGACCACGCAGATCAGTGCGTACCAGCCCAACACCTCCAGATTCACAGGATGATTAGCCAGCAGCACGGTGCGGAAGGCCTCTGTCATGTAGTAAACCGGATTGAGGTAGATCATGGCCTGGAAGCCACCTGGCACCATTTCCGGCTTGAAGCCGATGGGCGAGATAAACATCAGCAGCAGCAAACTCAGGTTGACGAAGTTAGCGACGTCGGGCAGCGCAACCACCACTGCCGAGAGGACGAATACACAGCCCAGCAGGAACAAAACCTGTAGAGCGATGACCACGGGCAGCAGCAGGAAGCGCCAGCTCATGTTTTCGTCACCCAGCACCAGCAACGCCACGATCAGGATGCTGACCACTTGGCCGGTCAACGCGACCAGTACCGTGCGCACCGGGATCAGGTCAACCGGCAGCATCACGTTCTTGACCAGATGCATATTCTGCCGCAGGGAAACCGCTCCGCTGTTGAGCGCCTCGCTCATGCCGATATAAGGCACCAGCCCGGCAAAAACATAGAGCGTGTAGTCGAACTCGCTGAGCCCTGGGAAACGCATTTTGAACACTACCAGATAGACGAACAGGTAGATGCTCAGCAACAACAGAGGGTTGATCACCAGCCATGCCTTGCCGAAGGCCGACCCCGAATAGCGCTTCGCCAGTTCCACGCGGGTTACGGCTGAGAGCACCTGGCGATAGGCCCACATCATCGATAACACACGCCCCGCCGAGCGCCCGATTCGCAGAATCATCGCTTGAATCCCCGGAACAGAAGCTCCACCACGGGTTTTCTCAGAACCCCCACCATCCGAGCGGCCAAGCGCCGCACAGGATGACGATCTGACTGTTGATTGTTACTCACATACTGGACAATGCTGGCGTCCGCCAGGGTCCGATCGAAGAATGGCCCCTGATAACCGTAAGCCATCGGGCAGCGCTGGCAGGGTGGCAACGGCGTGTCAGAGTTCACCGTGCGGCGGAATTCACGCATTTTCTCGCCGTTCCAAATCGACTGGAAATCCTGCTCGAAGATATTGCCCAGCGCGTAATGCTCCTGGCTCGGCCCGGTGGTGATGCAGCACACATCCATGCGGCCATCGACGGTGAAGTTGTTGATATCGGTCCACGGCTTCTGGCAGTAGAAACGTACCTTTTCCGGGACTTGCTTGACCTTGATGAGCTTGGCTTTAGTCGGCGTGACCGTCTGAGCGGAGGTCGCCTGCGGCTCTCCGGCGACGGCTTCCATCTCGATCAGTTCCGTGCCTTCACGCTCGCGATCCGGGGTATCTTCCAGAGCATCGCCCCAATCAATACGAGCCTTCATCCCCTCATCGCCGCGGGAGAACAGCACCACCTGCAAACGATGGTTTTCAGCGGTATCGATGATCAAGTCCTGCGCATGGCTGCCGGGACCGAAGCTGAACTGGTGCGTCCACTTCTGGAAGTCCTCGCTGAGTACACCGATGGCCAACTTACCTGTTTCGACGTCAACCTTTACCGGGAAGACCAAGCGGCTGCCGGGTGCGCAAGGGTTGGAGTAGGACTTGATCAGATAGCGTCCATTGAGGTTCGGTCCCGCCACGATATCCAGTAAATGACCTTGCCAACGGGCCCGCACACCGGGGCTATCGATCTGCCAGCGGCGCGGAAACGGCAACTTGAACGCCTTGCGGATACCGACCCCGGGACGCATGACGCGAATGAAGTCGATGTCGGCTACAAAGCCCGCCGCACCGGAGAACACCAAGGAAACCTGGAGTTCTTCACCCGTCTCGAAGGTCAGAGCAACCTCCTGTTCATCCTCGCCGGCCTGGATCACCTGGCTGGTCAGAACATGTCCAGAACCCGTGAGCACCGAGACTAAAAGAGGGGTGCCCTCAAGTTTCACGCTAGCCCGGAACAGCAGTTGCTGACCAGGCTCCACGGGTATGAGCGCGCTGCGCCACGTGTAGTCGCCCTCGCCGCCCTCGGGGCAGCGCAACACCGCACGGTTGAGATTCCAGGAGACACTCATGGCCGAATCGCCGATATGCCAATCATCTCGACGCGGTGCCAGCAGGCGCCCCTCAAAACCGGGGGGCATGATCACCCTGTCCACGGGGTCAGGCCGGACCGAGCGGAAGGTGGCCGGGTCAATGCGGATGTCGCAGGAGTTGCGCGTGTAGGGAATCTGGCGCCGCGGCACGTCTTCCAGGTATTCCCGTGCGGCATCAAGTGCATCGTTGACCTGGGATTCATACGGCACGATGTCGCGCAGGTCTTCTACTGCTCCCAGGTCTGCCCCGAGCTCAGACAATGGCCGAATCATGATGACGTTGACGCGCAGATCGTATTCGGCGAATTGCAGGAACTGCTGCAGTTCGTGAACGTTGGTGGCATGCACCACGAACGACACGAACAAACTGGGGGTGTCGCTCCAGGCACGCTGGTCGACAATGGCGCGAATACTGTTGGTGACGCGATCGAACTCCTTGATCTTCATCACTTCGCGGTGGGTCTGGGCGGTAGCTGCATTGAGCGAGAAGGTGATTGACTGCAAGCTCAGCAGATGGGGGATCTGCTCCGGCTCGATCAAAGCGCCGTTAGTGATCAGGTACGACGAAGCACCTTTCTTCTGCAGCGTGACCAACAGGGAGTTGAACTCTCGGTACAGGGTCGGCTCCCCGTTGCCTTCCACGCCATACATGTAGGTGGTATTGAGTGTCGGCGCGATAAAGCGCTGGACCTTATCGAATGGCAACTGCTTCTTGATGATGCCGGTGCGTTTAATCGTCACCGAACAGAACTCGCAGAGGGCGTTGCATTGCCCGGTCGGGCATAGCGCAAGGTACATCGGCAGGCTAAGACTCTCTTCGCGCCCCAGACGCATCTCCATGCCGGCCACAAAGGCATTGAACAACCGAGAGCTCTTACAGCGTCGGTGGACAAAGCGCTTGAGAGGTCCCCAGTGCGGCAGGTAGGTATCGACGTCGAGAATACTGTCGTCGGCCACATAGGGCGCCGCCAGGATTTCGAGGCCACCCAGCGTGAATGTGCTGCCTCGGGGATAAGCACCGAAGTAATTGACCAGTGCCAGGCGATAACTGTCCTGGGCAGCGGGTGCATAGGAAAATGCCAGACGATGTTCACCCGTCTGTTCCACTGCCCGTTGGCGCAGCCAGTGGTCAGGATCACCGGCACTGCCCTGGTTCTCAGACTTGATCAACACCAGAGCCAAGGGAGCGGCATGATCGACATCGACCTGCAGTTCAAAGGTGTAGAGCTGTCCTTTATGCAACTGAAACTCGGAGGACAGCAACTGGGTATTGAGCGGACCTTCGTCGCAGACCCAGTAGCCTTCTCCCTGAGCCTCCAAAGGCTGCGCACAAAGGTTTTGCCAGGAGACATCCGGGGCGATCTGGGGTTCGATAAATCCCGTACGCTTCTTGCGCCCGGATTCACGCCCAACATTTTCGGTCACTTCGACGAGAGGAATAGTCTTCATACATAGAGTCCTTCAGGCTCAGCGTTCCATAGCGCATTTGCGCTTTCGCGAGCATGTACAGAGGAAGGGCCGCTTGGCGCGGTACCGACGAATATCGCGCGGCACAAAGTGGATGACTGCGCCACAATGGCTACGGTGCGCAAACGCACCCCATAGCCACTTGAATACCAAGCCTCTTCAACGCTCCAGATCAGTGAGGGGGGTGCCTCGAATACGGCACCGCCATCGGCGTAACTCAGTACCGCCCGGTTGGCCTCCACCGTAACCTGCACACTGGGGTGAACCAGGAAATGCCAGCGCAATAGATGGTTTTGCGCATTGCCCAGACGATCCTCGACGATCAACGCACCGCTGTCGGCCAGGCAGACCCGGCGCTCATGCAAGAGCTCCGGGGCCAGGCGCTGGTAGGACGAATGACGCCCGATGATACCGATGCTGCCGTGACCTTGTTTGGGCATATCCCACTCAGGTTCGCCTTGCTGCACGAGGCGAAACAATGCTTTGGGATCCATCCCGTGCTGTTCCTGGCCATCCACTTGTACCGTGTTGTGATGGGCGGTGGAGCGGAACCAGTTTCGTGCGTCCGGGTCCTGGGTATAGGTGTAACTGCCTCCATCGACGAACAGCGGCTGATCGCCGATGGCCCATTCGATGGCGAGCTGGTCGTTATGTTTGTGGTTACCGATGCCGAAGGTACCACACACCGAGTTGCTCATTGCGACATAGTGACCGGCCTGACGCAGCACTGCAACGCCGGCCTGCTCGAACAACATTACCGGTGTGGGAGCCGGCAGTTCCGTGATTGCCGTCGCCGGATCCCAAGGGTCGCGCCAGAACAGCGCCTCGGCCTGCCCGGCTGCGTCCAGAGGTTTATCGGATGTCCGACAGCCAAGCACAACCGAGCCTGCGGCCAGCAAGTGGTCCATACGCTCCTGCTCGGCTTCCCAACGGTCGTAGGCCGAGAAGATATGCGCGCGGCCATTATCAGCGTCACCGATCTGCGGCAGCCGGCCGCTGTCCTGGCGCAAGGCACTGACGAAATGCAGCGCTTTGACCAAGCGCTCGCGATACTCGCAAGAGAACGGCTGCCTGTGATGCTGGGACAGAGCATAGGCCGACAAGAACATCTCGGTCACAAGGCGATGGTAGGGCACGCTCGACTCAAAGCCGCCACCGTCTTCCAGCAATTGCAGACGCACCTGCTGCTCAAGCCCCGCCTCCGCGATACCACGCCACACGCAGCCGGCATCCAGCCCGGGGAAGTTCATGGCCAACCAGTACAGGCCGAACAGGTTCGCCAGGCCATGGTTGGAAACGATGATGCGCCCTTCCAGGGTGCCGAACTCCAGGTTGGCCGTGATATGCCGGCCGTGTTGCACCAGGCTTTTGAGGAAGTGTCTCCACCAGCGCCGGTCTAGCTCGCCTGAGTTCTGGAAAAAGGACAGGCCCGCTTGCCAACTGACCAAACGCAGGGCCACGTCCATCGGGCAGGCCCAATGAACGCCGAGACCCGGTTTGTTGCGCGCGATAAAGTCTGCAATCGTGCGGGCGTAACAGCGTGCGTATTTTTCATCACCGGTCAGCCAGTACGCCTGGCCCAGTGCCGGAAAATGCTGGCACCGCGTAAGCTCCCAAGGCCCCTTTACATCAGCCGTGCCACGGCGCATGACGAAAGGCGACCAGCGCCATTGGCTGAATACCGCGCCATAGCGTTCGCCGGAAATAGGGTCGCGATTCCAATCGATATGGTGCCCTGCTCCGCGCTTACCCCGGCGCATGTCCACTGTCCCGCTGCCCAGCAAGTCGAACTCGCCGCGTACCAGCCGGTCAGCCTGGGCAACGATGCGCTCGGCCTCACCGGGTATAGCCCGGAGTTGCTGCACCACCGAATCACGGTCGGACGGCAGGAAGTTACGCCTGCCGAAATCACCGCGACGCTGACGAATAAGGTAAGCGTAGAAACCCTGCCAGCCATTTCGGCGCAGTATTGCGGTCATCTCGCCGTCCGCAGGTTGGCGTGAGAACAGGTAACGCCCCCACTCCCAGCAGCGCTCTTGAATAGATTCAAGCCCGTGCAACCAGGCTTTCAAACGCTCACGGTGGGGTGCAGCGACCAAGCGCAGGCGATGCAAAAGCGTGCGACGGGCGAAACGAATTCCTCTGCCGATCACGATGTCACCTTCAGTGCGGCCGAACGCTGCACAGCGTGGTTCAGGATTTTGTGTACATGCTTCTTCCAGGTGTAATTGTCGAGCAGAGCCTGACGCGCATTGGCCCCCAGTGTCGACCACAAGTCCGGGCGAGCAGCCAGGCCGGCCACGGCATTGACGAAGTCTTCGGTGTCACCCGGCTTGCACAGTATCGCGCGCTGGCCGTCGAGCTGGTCGAGGCGGGCCTCTGCCAGGTCCTGGGTGTCGAACGACGGGGTAAGCACATCGCCGATCTGCTCCAGCCTACTGGCTACAATAGCCCCGCCGAGCGCCATGTACTCGAACAACTTAGTGGGCGAGCCGAAGAACTTGCTGTCAACCATGTGGCGGTTGTGCGGCGAGATCAGGATATCGCTACAGGACAGCAGCCTGGCAGCGTCGGTCTGCGCAACTGTACCCGGCATAAAGACTCGATCCTGGAGGTGGTGACGCTTGATGGCATCGTCCACCAGATGACGAAAGTTTCCGTCACCGATAAGCAGGAAACGCAGGTTGGGGTCGCGCTCACACAATAGGGGCAGTGCCTCGGCCAGAACATCGATTCCGTGCCAGCCGCCGAAGGTGCCGATAAAACCGACCACGCAGTTATCGGGTTCCCAACCGAGGCCCACGCGCATCTCGTGCTTGAGCGGGCTGTCGATGGGCGCGTAGTGATCGGGCGAGCAGCCATTGGGGTTGAAGAGGATCTTCTCTGGCGGGATGCCTTGCTGGATCAAGCCATCCTTGATCACCTGCGAAATGGCCACGATGGTCGTGGCCTGGGCGAAAGCCGCCTGCTCGGCCTTGGCGAAGGTCGTTTCCAACTCATAACCACGCTCATCGAAGCTGCGCTTCATGGAGATTTCAGAGCCGTTGTACTCGAGGATGTAGGGAATCCCCAGTTCACGGCTCAGTCGCGCGCCTACGTAGCTGCCCAGGATGGACCGCTCGTAGATGTAGGCCGGTTTCAGTTCGGCCATTCGGTCACGCAGCCATCGGTAGAAAAACCGCGAGGCCTTCAGTACGTCGATCTCGTTACAGGTCGAGGACGGCGTATCCATTATCACCTGCTCGATGCCCATCGTATCGAGCAGGTCGAAACGGTTGGCCATAAAGCACACTAGGTTCTCAGTACATTCGGCCAACTCCTGAGCCACATAGCAGGTGTGTCCGTAGCTACCACCGGCGGTAATATTGACCCAGTAGTCGGTGCGCAGGTACACACCGGTGCCGGGGATCTTGTTGTCTGCGCTGGGTACACCGCTGACGGCCAGTGGATAAGGCGAGGCCTCGGCGATCTGCCGTTCGATCTCAGCACTGATGGACGACTCCGAGTCGCCCAGCAGACGCGCCAGGTCCGCAGGCATCCACTCGACCAAAACGGCGCTCACATCCAGCGATGAGGGGCCGCCCTGAGCATTACTGAACACCAGGGTCAAACTCTCGGAGCCACCTGGGTCGATCACAAAGCGCTCGGTGAAGTGCCCTTTGGAAAGGGGGTAGTTGCCAAGCCAGGTGGACTCGTCGGCATTCAGGCAGCCGACCGCCATGGCACCGGTCGTCAGCTCACCGGAAATCGATAACACCGCCATCTGACCTGGCCGAGCCGCAATCACCCTCGAACGCAGTTGATAACCCCAGTCGGAATCATCGCTTTCCAGATGGAAGCCTTCCTCTCGCAGGGTAAAGGCACGGGCAGCCAGCGCGCTCCATCCGAACTGTTGCAAGCGCTCTATGCGGGCCACGCGCACGGCGTGCAGAGCACGAGAGGCATAACGCCGCAGGACGCGAGCCACACGTAGCGGCAACTGTATGATTGGCAGATTGCGCACGACTATTATTCTCCCGAAAACGCCATTTTGTGAGTCTTGAATACCTTGACCAGCGCTTCCCGCGTCATCGGATTGGCACCGATAAACCAGATCACGCCTTTTTTAAACAAATCCAGCCACATATCCCAGCCCCAGTCTTGCTGCCTGAGCATCAAGCGTACCTGGCCGACCCTGCAGCACAGTTGCCGCCCGCCCACAGGCTCGCAGTACCCGCTCGCGTAATCTCTGGAGACAGGCCCATGGCCGGAATCTCCTGCCTGATGCGCGTCATCATCTGCGTATCGGCGGTGCACTGCGGACAGGACGTCAGGCTTATCTCTTCAATCTGGTAGGCGTAGGGTTGATCGGCATAGATGAGTAATTCGACGCGGGAGCCGGCCGCAACCGTGATGGATAAGGTGCCATCGGGCATGCGGAAGTAGGTAGGCACACCAGTGTCGATGGTCAACCGCCCGCTCACGGGCTGTTTCCCTTGCTGGCGCCCCACCATTCGCAGTTTTTGGGGCCCCTGCTGCGTGGCATCGACCACCAGCCCTAGCCCCGCGGGGTTGAGATTGCCGCTGATCTGCAGCATTCCACGATGCAGCGTAAGGCCGGGTGCCTGGTAAGGCTGCACAATCAAACCATTGTCGGGGCCGAAGAACTGGTCGAGGGCAACCTGCCCATGCTCATCAAACAGGGTTGAGCGCGTCACTGCCAGCGTTGCCAGGCCGACCACAGCCAAGGCAATAATGCCCGGCAGCAGCGGACGCAGCGGACGCAAGTCAATAGCGGGCAGTCGTGGCATGCGCCAAGGGCCTTCGAGTACTCCCAAGCGCGAGCGCAGACCCAGACACGGCGACTCGACCCATGCCCAGGAGGTCGCGGCCAGGATAAAGGCGAACAGCAACGACGCCCACGCCATCCACGCTTCACCGGTGATACCAGCACTGTAAAGCGCCAGCGGCAACGGCATATGGAACAGATAGAGACCGTAAGACAGGTCACGTCCACGCATCCATGTCGACAACTGCGGCCAAGAGTGAGCAAACGCCAGCACAAACCCAGCCAGCAGCATGGCACGCAGCGCAATCACTGGATCAGGAACTCGGTAGTCGAGCGTAGTAGCGCCGGTTTTCACGTAGTAAGCAAGGTTGATCGAAGCAAACACCAGCATCCACCAAGACGCGCGCCCAACGAAAAAAAACCGCAGCCGCTGCCAATAGTTCGCCACCGTGGCCCCGGCCAGGAACATCCAGAAGTAAGGTGCTGGGTTTGAAAGGAGCATGCCGGTCAGGTTGGAACTGGGATCGCTGCGCAGCATTGGGCCAAACTTCATAGCGGCCGCTAAGGATAAGGCGAAGCACAGCACGATAAGCAAAGGCGTCAACCGCAAACGCGCCAGAGTCTTGGAGAAAACCAGCGGCACCAGTAGATAGAAGCCCAACTCAACCGGAATTGTCCACAGCACATCGCTGGGGTAGCCGTTGTACAGGCCGTCCCAGGTAAAGGGGCCGTAGTTGGTGACCAGGTTGGCCCAGAAGTTGGAGCCTAAAAACATCGCCGACAGCAGCCACTTCCAGAACATCGGATCCACCAGCGTCGCCAGGGCAAAGCCGCCGGTGCAGGCCATCAGCACGATCACCAACAGATACTGCAACCACAGCGCTGGGTAAATACGCAGGGCACGACTACCGAAATAGGTCAACAGCCCGCGCTGCCGATTGACATAGGAGCGCGTGATCAGAAATCCGCTTACCACGAAGAATACCGGCACTCCCGGAAAGCACTTGAGCAACCCCTCCACCTCACGCGGCAACGGCACCTGCAGCCACCAAAAGATGTGTGAAAATGCCACCTGCAAGGCCGCGAGTAAGCGGATCAGATCGAAGTTATTGCGCTGCTCCTTAGCGTCCATGCCTGTCAGTCGTCCACCTGAACGACCGCGAGACCAGTGAGCAGCTCCTCGACCCGTAGCGCCACGGCAGTGGTCTCGACGATCTCGTCGAAGGGAATCGGAGCCGGGCCCCCGCTTGCCAGCGCTTGCGCCAGCAGCTTCATCTGCGTGGCCTGGCCTTTATCGGCCTCGGTAGCAGACCAGAGCACCTCGCCGGTGCTGGCCTTGATCAGTTGCTTGAAGTCGTCAACGACATAAGCCTCGCCATCACAGAACACTTCGATACGCTCCTTGGGCAGTCCCTGCTTGGGACCGAGCGCCGTATAGAACAGATTACCCATGCTGCCGTCGGCATAGCCGATCGTGGCGCTGAAGTTGTCAGAGGCCAGATAAGGCAGCCCGCCCGGGTTGATGCCAGTGGCACTGATCGACGTGACGGGCGCACCGGACAGCGAACGGAACACATCGTACATATGGCAGGCTTCGCCAATATTACGTCCGCCACCCTGCTCAGTCTGGATCCAGTGGTCCAGCGGAATATAGCCACCGTTAAGGCGGTAGTTGATCGCCAAGGGGGCCGTGCGCCCGGAAAGAGCTTCACGCAGGGCCTGGAGGGCTGGCGAAAAGCGACGGTTGAAACCCACCATAAGCAACGGTGGATCGACCAGGGCGTCATGGCACTGCGTCAGTTCGTCAAGTTCGTCCCAGGTGATCGCAATCGGTTTCTCGACGAACACATGTTTGCCCGCCTTGAGCCCTGCAATGGCCTGAGCCGCATGTTCGCAATGGCGCGTGGCGATCACCAGCATATGGACATCAGGATCGTCGATGGCAGCGCTCAGATTGGAGGAGAAGACGCCGAGCCGGCGTTCGCGTACGAAGTTGCCACCACGCACCGCATCGCGGCTGACCACACCGCGTAGAAAAATATTGTCCAGACGGTCGAGCATGGGCACCAACATCGACTGGCCATACGCGCCAGCGCCTACCAACAGGTAGTTGATCTTGCCCACCTGCGGGCTGCGGGCACCGCGCAGTTGGATACGCTCGGCCTCGGCAGGTTCCACCATGGCAACATCCGCCCGGGTGTAATCGAGCAGCACGCCAATAGGCGGTTCTAGACTGTTTGCCAAGGTCTTGTAGAGCGCCGGAGCGTCACCCACCGGCGCTACGATATCCACAAGCGATTCCACATCCAGGCGCCTGGCTGCGATCAGCTCCATGTAGCTCTGCATATTACGATTGAGCGTCCAGCGCACATAAGAAATAGGGTAATCGTTGCCCTTTTCCTCATAATTCGCGTCATACCGCCCAGGTCCGTAGGACGTGCTCATCAGCAGGTCGATTTCCTTGCGATAGAAATGCGCACGCTGCACGTTGAGGCCAACATCACCGACGATGACCACCACACCGCGTCGGCGAGTGATCTCCATAGCGGTATTGATCACGCTGTCGGACTTGGTCGCCGCAGTGATCAAGGTGCGGTCACAACCCAGCCCGGCAGTGATGTCGCGAACCAGACGAGGGAACTCCGCGGCATTCGAAGTACCGTGCTCCATGCCCAGCCCATGGGCACGTTGCACACGCTTGGGGTCGAGATCGAATCCAATCACCTGACAACCCGCAGCGCGCAGCAATTGCACGGTCAGCAGACCGAGCAGACCCAGTCCGACCACCGCGATTTTTTCACCCAGATCAGGCTGGGCGCGACGTACACCCTGCATTGCAATCGTGCCGATGGTGGCAGACGCAGCCCAGCGCATATCGCAGCCATCCGGAACCAGGCACACCAAATTGCGCGGTACCAACACATAATCGGCATGGTTGGCACGCCCGGCACCACCACAAGCGACACGGTCGCCGACCTTCAGTCCCTGCACACCAGCGCCAAGCGCCACCACGACCCCCGCCGCCGAGTAGCCCAGGTTCCAGCCGGTTTCATCCATTTCATTGTGCGGATCACCCCCTGGGTTAGGCGCTACCAACACTACATGCAGCCGTTCGAAATCAGCCTTGGTAACGCCGCCTTGGGCATTGGAGATCACCAGCTTAGCGGCCTCCTCGCCCTGTGGGTCGAAGATCAATCGATCATCCAGCGCGCCGGGCGTCAGGGTGCGGTTCCCCAGCCATTTGTTGCCACTCTCGTCGAGGATACCAATGGCAAGCTTGCCGCTGTCGATGGAACCGCGAAGCTCCACTGCAACCTGATAGCCCACAGGAATCCGAAAGACTGCGGTGTGTGCCTGGTACTGCCAGTCAGAATCATCCGTCACCAGCGACAAGCGCGCATTGTCGATAACAAACTCGCTGGCAGCATCACGCTGCCAAGCCAACGCACCCAACTCTTGATCCGGAAGACGCAGCTTGGGCGACTCTGGGATCAGCCGGGCAATCTGATTCTTGGCGATACGTTTGAGCCTTGAGGCAGCCAGGCGAGGGTCCGCGATGGCTTTGACCAGATAACGACCAGCACGGCTGGTGATCTCCCGAGCCTGATCCAGGCCTGTCGACGCCTCGCTTGAGGCTGCCGGACGCAGGCCGGCCACTTCAGTGCCCACGCTAATCATTGAATACTGGACCTGAACCAGGACCGCGCCGGGCTCAACGCCAGGTGCAGGCATCCGTGCAATGCGTACGCGATCACTTGCCAAAAGGACTTGCCTCATAACTCTCTCTTATCCTGAGCACCTGCATGAACATATTCACTGATACCGACACTGCCCAAGGCTATTCATGCCAAGACCTTCATATCAGCATCAGGACTGCAGTTGCTTTTCTATCGTCAAAGCAAGCCGCGTTGTCGCAAGCTGGCTCATGATGTTTTTTTCGTCCAGCGCCCCGGTATTAATGGCATCCACCAGCGCCAAGAGCTCTTCATGCTGACCTTTTTGCGGCGCAACTGATGCCCAATGCTTTGAACTGTCGCCCGCCACGGTGACCGCCCGGTAATCATCCAGGCTCAAAACCTTCCCATCCGTGTAGATATCCATGCGCTCTTTCGGATGGCTGGGTGAACCCAGAGAAGTATATAAAAGGGTGGCCACGGACCCGTCGCTGTAGCGAATGGTCGCGCTGAAGTTTTCGTTGCGTCGAATGCCGCCGGCGCTGCCGCCAATAGCAGTGGCCTCTACCATTACCGGCTCGGCATCTGTCAGAAAGGCAAACAGGTCATAGATATGGCAGGCCTCACCGATGTTTCGTCCTCCCCCTTCAGGCCCATGCACCCAATGATCCGGCGGCAGGTAACCGGCATTCATCCGGTAGGAAATCATCAGCGGCGCGACACGTTCTTTCAGCATCGCTTTAATACAGGCAATACCGGGGGCGTAACGACGATTAAAACCCGTCATCAGCAACGGCTTTGGCCCGACATTGGTACCGCTGTAGAACGCTTCAACGGCATCCAACTCTTCTTCATGCAGCGCCAAGGGTTTCTCAACCAGCACGTGCTTGCCAGCTTCCAGCGCCTCCTTGACAAGCGCTGCATGCAGATGATGACGCGTGGCAATCAACACGAGGTCCACATCCGGGTCGGCCAGAGCCTCACGGTAATCGGTGCCGACAAAGCTGGCACCAAACTGCATGGCCGCGGCCTTTGCGCTACTACCAGTGCGGCTGACCACCCAGCGTATCTCATAACGCTCGCGCAATTTGATCAGATTGGGCAGATGCACGCCCTGGGCAAACCCACCGGCACCAATCACGGCAACCCGTACCATGCCCTGGTTAGCGACGGGCGGGCGCAGCATCAGGCTCCGGGTCTGCTCCAAATGCCCGTCATTCGGGTAACGCAACAGGGCCAACAGCGGCCGATCATTTCCTTGAACCAGGCGCACGTACAGCGCCTCGGCGTCCGCCAGATCGACCACCTCAGGAAGCAACGCCTGTAAGTCCACCGCGCCCTGTGCCAGCAGCTCAAGAAAGGCCGCCATATTGCGGTTTTCCGTCCAGCGCACGTAGGCCTGCGGATAGTCCTGACCACCTTCTTCGTAGTGAGGGTCGTAGCGCCCCGGTCCGTAGGAGGTTGAAATAAAGAAATCGAGTTCCTTGCGGTAGAAGTCTTCGCGCTTGATATCCAGTCCGACATCGCCCACCAGCACAACACGGCCTTTCTTGCGGCAAGCACGCATGGCTAAGCTGATCAGCTCACTACTGGCGGAGGCCGCCGTAACGACCACCGCGTCCGCGCCGAGGCCTTCGGTCATCCAGGTCACCCGGGCGACCTGATCGTCCTGAGTGGGATTGATGCCCAGATCCATACCGCACTGTCTCGCAATATCCAGACGGCGCACGTCCGGATCAACCCCGATAACACGGCAGCCATTGGCCTTGAACAGCTGCACCGCCAGTTGCCCGAGCACACCCAATCCAACCACGACGATAGTCTCACCGAGCGTCGGTGCTGTTCTGCGCACACCTTGCATGGCAATAGCGCCTAGAGTCACCGTGGCGGCTTGTTGGGGAGCCAGTCCCTGCGGCACCAGCACGGCCAGATTGACCGGGACGTTGATGATTTCTGCGTGATTAGCAATACCAGCACCGGCGCAGGCAACCCGATCGCCGACCTTGAAGCCGTCGACCTGCTCGCCCACCGCAACCACCACCCCGGCGGCCGAATAGCCCGTCGGCTGCCCCGCCGCCAAAGTGCCGCGTATCTGCGCAACGGTGCGCGAAAGCCCCTGCTCGCGGACCATATCGAAGGCACGCTTGATTTTTTCAGGATGCTTCAAAGCGCGCTTATACAGCGGCTCTGCGGCCGACACCACGCTGGCGGCTTCTGTCCCCACACTTACGCAGGAGAACTCTACGCGCACAAGAATGTGCCGGCTCCCAACCAAGGGAGCAGGAACCTCTTCCAGTCGTGCAGCACCCTGCCTTAGCAGCAGTTGCTTCAACGCCAAGCTCCCCGGGTATCGATTATCACCTTGCCTTCAAGCAACGTGCGATCAATGGTCAGGAACTGCTTGTGGTTGACCAGCAGCAGAACGATGTCTGCATCAGCGATGGCATCTTCGGCCTGCATAAACTCGACGTTGCGGTACTTGCTCAGCGCCGCCGGCAACGACTCGACATGGGGTTCGACAACGCAGATAAGGCCATCGATCTCATGGGCCAGATGGGCAGCAATTTCCAACGCAGGGCTTTCTCGCAGGTCATCAATGTCCGGTTTGAAAGACAACCCGAGGCAGGCGACCTTGGGATTGACCAAGTCCTTGGCAGCCGCCTTGACTTGCTCTATCACCCAGCGCGGCTTGCCGTCGTTGACCAAGCGCGCCGTACGGATAAGCTTTGCAAGGTCTGGCGTCTGCTCGACGATAAACCAGGGGTCCACCGCAATGCAGTGCCCGCCTACACCGGGGCCAGGCTGGAGAATGTTAACCCGTGGATGGCAGTTGGCTAATTCGATCAGTTCCCACACATCGATGCGCTGCCGATCACAAATCAACGACAGTTCGTTGGCAAAGGCGATATTGACGTCACGAAAGGCATTTTCAGTCAGCTTAACCATTTCAGCGGTGCGTGCACTGGTGGTCAGGCAATTGCCTTCGACGAAGATCCGGTAAAAGGCGGCAGCCTGCTCCGCGCACTTGGGCGTCATGCCGCCGATGATGCGGTCATTGCTCACCAGCTCATGAATGATCCGACCCGGCAGAACGCGCTCGGGGCAGTAGGCGAGGCGGATATCCGACTTCTCACTCGCATCGCAGGGAAAACTCAGGTCCGGCCGCCTAGCCCGCAGCCACTGCTCTAGCTTCTCGGTCGTACCCACTGGCGACGTGGACTCCAGAATCACCAAATCGCCTTTTTTCAGGACTGGCGCGATATTTTTCGCGGCCGCTTCGATATAGCTGAGGTCGGCCTGGTAATCATCCTTGAACGGTGTAGGCACCGCCACCATAAATATGTCGGCAGATTCCGGTTGCAGCGAGGCGCGGAAGCGTCCCGACGCCACCGCACCGGAAAGCAGCACATCCAGTTCTGCCTCAACGATATGAATCTTGCCCGAGTTCAATGTCGCCACAACGGACGGATTGACATCGACGCCCAGAACCTCACATCCACGACTGGCAATAAGGGCCGCCGTTGGCAACCCGATGTACCCCAGTCCTATCATTGACACACGCTTGTATTGGATCATCCCAATATTCCCTGCACGATCCGCTTGGCGGCCAAGCCGTCCCCATAAGGGTTTCCGGCATTAGCCATGGTTTGGTACTCAGTTTCGCTATCGAGCAGGCGCAACGTCTCGAATACGATTTTTCCGGTATCCGTGCCAACCAGCCGGACAGCCCCGACATCCAGCCCCTCAGGGCGCTCAGTGGTGTCGCGCATCAGCAGCACCGGCTTGCCGAGCGAGGGTGCCTCCTCCTGGATGCCGCCCGAGTCAGTGAGAATCAGGTGGCAGCGCTTCATCAGATAGACAAAGGGCAGGTAGTCCAGTGGCGCAATTAGATGTACACGTGGGCAGTCGCCGAGGATACGGCCGACCGGCTCTTGCACATTCGGGTTAAGGTGTACTGGATAGACCACTTCCACATCATTCTGGCCAGCCAGCTCGCGCAGTGCTAAGCAAATGTTCTCGAACCCTTGGCCGAAGCTTTCGCGGCGATGGCCGGTGACCAGGATCAACTTGCGACCAGCGTCGAGAAAACTGAATTGCTCCTCGAACTGCTTGGTCAGAGCATCGTCCATCTCAATGCGCTGCACGACGTCGAGCAAGGCGTCGACTACAGTATTACCGGTGACGCATATGCTGGTATCGGCAATGCCTTCGCGCAGAAGGTTAGCTCGCGCCGCCTCGGTGGGGGCGAAATGATGTATGGCAATTGTGCTGGTCAAACGCCGGTTGATTTCCTCGGGCCACGGAGAATATATGTTTCCCGTACGCAGGCCCGCCTCTACATGACCCACTGGGACACGCTGGTAATAAGCTGCCAGACTGACGGCAAAGGTAGTGGCGGTATCACCATGCACCAAAACAAGATCAGGCTTCTCAGCTTCGAGTACCGGCCCGATGCCATGCATGATTCGCGTGGTGATATCGGTCAAGCTCTGCCCTGGACGCATGATGTCGAGGTCGTGATCTGGCACTATACCGAACACACCCAATACTTGATCCAGCATCTCTCGTTGCTGGGCAGTGACGCACACGCGACAGTCGATCAAGGCCTCTTCCTGAAGCCGCTTTACGACAGGAGCCATTTTGATGGCTTCTGGTCGTGTGCCAAAAACACACAGTATCTTCATCCCCCCAAAATCCTTCTGAAGTTTGAAAAAGCGGTGGATATCCCGCCCATTTGCGTTATTTCTTCTAACCCGTATGACGGGAGAAGCGGACTCAACTACAGATAAGCATATTACTGAATAGTCGCGTCTTTTCTATGAAAAATATCAAAATACTTAAAAACTTCATGAAACACCCCTCTCACACGAGCCGAACGGTTAAGCCCCGATGAAAAAATGTCCCACGCCGATGCCTAGCATGCCCGCGAACGTTAGCAGACCTGCCTCGTACACATCCGATCGACTTGGGCCAGTTCACTATCTGAATAGCTTTGAGCACCCGAAAATTGGAGATGGTCGTCCAGCGTACCTGTTGATGCCCATGTTGCGGGTTCAACTGATGCAGAACTGTTTCGGTTGCAGCGAGCCAACGATGGAAAAAGCAGTCAAAGAAACCACCACTCTATACTAGAAGAGTTGTCCGGGCTGCACTTGGATCGTATTCCAGACGGAACGATCATTCCCATTTTCCGGCGCTTGTTGGAAACACACAAGTTTTAGAGCGGACCTGACAATTAATCAATGGCCATCTGGACGACCGAAGCTTTCTGCTTTACCAAGGCACGACGGTTAATGTAATAATCATTAATTCAATTAATTCAAAAAAACAAGAAAAAGAACACACTCCCCAGCAATACAACCTTACTGCAGGATACGCTTTATTTGTATTTTTATAGAAACTTAACCATTGAAAAATACTTTTAAAAAACAGATTAAAACATAAACTATTGACGATTGTATAAATCCTCAAATCGAACGATATCATCTTCACCCAAATAAGAGCCAGATTGCACTTCAATGATTTCAAGAGGAATGACACCAGGGTTTTCCAGCGTATGAGTTTGCCCTACTGGAATATAAGTTGATTGATTCTCCGTCACCAAGTAGGTTTTATCACCATTAGTGACTTTCGCCGTACCACTGACCACGACCCAATGCTCAGCTCGATGATGATGCATTTGCAATGACAGTTTTGCGCCAGAATTAACAGTAATTCTTTTTACTTGATAACGTCTGCCGCTATGAATCGAATCGTAGACCCCCCAAGGGCGACAGACTTCTCTATTATCAACAGATTCGCCACGGCCATCGTCTTTTAGTTTATCGACGATTTTCCTTACATTCTGCACCTGACTTTTATGCGCAACCAGAACTGCATCTTTAGTTTCCACAATTACCAGGTCGTTTACCCCTAACGTGCTGACCAAACGGCTTTGTGAGTAGACAAATGTATTATTTGTCTGCTCAATCAAAACATCGCCATGACAAACATTTCCCAGAATATCTTTATCTCCAATCTCCCATAGCGACGCCCAAGACCCGATGTCGCTCCATCCTGCGTCAAGAGTAACTACAACTGCATCAACGGTTTTCTCCATAATCGCACAATCGATAGACTCTGCAGAGCAACTTGCAAAAGCTTCACGTCCAACACGAGTAAAATGCATATCCTGCTCACTGTCTGCGAGTGCGCTACGGCAAGATGCCAAGATATCTGGGCGAAATTTCTCCAACTCTTCCAGATAACGGCTTGCACGGAACATAAATATACCGCTATTCCATAGATAATTACCGCTCGCAAAATAGGAACATGCAGTTTCTTCATCCGGCTTTTCTACAAATCGGGCCACGTTGAAGGTGTCCACACTCAGACTATCACCCCTCTCGATGTATCCGTAGCCTGTTTCTGCCTGCGTCGGAACAACTCCAAAAGTAACGAGTTTTCCATCAAGTGCCAATGGCAATGCCTTTCGTATAGCCGAATGGAACGCAGCAGTATTTTTTATCAGGTGGTCCGCGGCCAGAATGAGCAATACCGGCTCCTGCTCTTCACGAGAGGCCTGCAGAGCAGCCAAGGCCACTGCGGGAGCTGTGTTGCGGCCCACTGGCTCAAGCAAAATATTGGTATTTCCCAACCCGAGACGCCTAAGTTGCTCCGCGGCGAGAAAGCGATGCTCTTCGTTGCAGATAAGGCGCGGTGATGCTAAGTCAAGACCATCCAGACGCTTGATAGTCGCCTGTAGCATGGATAACTCTCCATCGGCCAGGCAAAGAAACTGCTTAGGATTGAGCTGACGAGAAAGCGGCCAAAGGCGAGAGCCAGAACCTCCAGCCATAATTACAGGTATTAACATTTAATCGTCCCTTGAATTCAATGCGTTTTCGAACTGGCTAAAGGCTATATAGCGATACCACCTTTTTTGCCACCGACTCATAATTTTAGAAACTTCCTTCATTCACCTGCCCACTCATATCAGAACAGTAACCCGCAGAAAGCTTTCTGTGCAGCTTGCCCATAGCCTCTTTCAAAGAGTCCGTATCAATACGAAAAAGTAGATTACCTAGTCTCCGCAGACCTGAGCATAAACCGGATCCTGGCAGATTATTGGACACCACGAATACTACCTTCATAAACGAAAGCCCCATCCGGCCAAGCAGTCAGAGCACAGCAACACAGGTTCGCATTGTTAGCCTGAAGTGCACGCCGCCGTCAATTTTGGCGAGCGGCTGCGCATCGATATCTCGATGCCCGATCCGCCGTAGGCGTTTTGGTAGACATATAGTGGCCGTTCAACTTGGCCGATTGGATCCAACTCTTCAGAGCCGCCGCACTTTGAATCGCCCGGATCCTCTAGGCAGCTTGCAAGCTCATTCAGCGAGATCGCAAGCCAAAATCGAACATATGATGGAAGCAATGAAAAAGAAAAGGCCCCTGAAATCAGGGGCCTTAGGCAGTCAGTGTGTCAAACTCTATTGCCTGAAACCACGTCGAGCCTCCAGGATACGGCGCATTACTCCACCGTCACCGACTTCGCCAGGTTGCGCGGCTGATCCACGTCGGTGCCCTTGAGCACGGCAACGTAGTACGACAGCAGTTGCAGCGGGATGGTGTAGAGAATCGGCGACAGGGTGTCGTGGATATGCGGCATGTTGATGACATGGGTGCCTTCACCGTTGGTCATGCCGGCTTTTTCGTCGGCGAACACCACCAGTTGGCCGCCACGGGCGCGGACTTCCTGCAGGTTGGACTTGAGCTTCTCCAGCAG